>CAWJUD010000001.1:0-2626303 GCA_963845975.1 Pirellulales bacterium
CTGCTTGACCACCCACTCCCTCACCAAGAACGATTGACGGAAATACTGAACTACCGTACTTTATTAAGGCTCTACGAAATGACGAACACTGACTTGACGCTTCAACGGGAAAGACTTCTGGCTTTGCGAGCAAGCCTTCTGGGTGACATGACTCAGATGGAAGATGATTCCTTGAAGGACCACAGCAAGACCACCAGCATACCGACCGACATAGAAGAGCTTGGGAGTGACAATGCCGATCAGGAACTCACGCTGAGTTTATTGGGGAGCGAAGAGGACGCCCTCGACCAGATTGAAGCAGCACTCCAACGGATCGAAGACGGCAGCTATGGCCAATGCGAGACGTGCGGAGCGAAGATCCCCAAGTCACGCCTTGAAGCCATTCCTTATGCGGCACAATGCGTCCGATGTGCCTCGCAACAGGAAGACCACGGGCCCCTCACCGCCGAATGAAAAAAGCCTGGGCTTGGTTCCCAGGCTAGTGAGTTCTCAAAATGGCCGTAGGTTAGTGGTTTCGTCCACTGGGCTACTGCATAGCGTCCAACAGGTCTTTGAACCGTCGCAAGCCGCCAACCTCTCGGATCAGTCCCAGCAGTTCGTTGAGACGGTCGAATCCCCCAATTACTTTGGTCGTCTGGGCCACTGCTTTCACTTGCTCTACGGTAACAGTGTTTGCCGCTTTTTCAACTGGGGCTGCCGGTTCAGGGGCGGGGACTGCCTTTTGCTTTGGCCGGAATTTGTAACCGCATTTCGGACAGGCTTTTGCTCTGGTACCTTTGAACCACGCTTCACATTTCGGGCATTGTTTCTGGCCCAATCTTGACTTCTTGGCCATTTGTAGTTCTCCATTTTAGAGTATGACTGCCTAAACAAGCATAACTTCTATAATCGACGAGGCAATTTGTGACACAATGGCAAAGCCTCGGTATAGTGATGAGAATTCTGAATAATCTGAAGAAAACGGGCAAACGGATCGTTTTTTGGCATTTGGGGGCAGTTTCATCAAGGCTTTGGTTCGGTTTGCCTTTAAGAAGGGCTCTCACTCTATCGCCTTTTCGCTGATCGGTGCCGGGTCTGGTGGATTCAATCTGGACTCGGCGAAGGCTATAATGTAGGACGAGTTAAGGAAGATGGAGTATTCGCTCGATGCGTGGTGCAAACCTTGTCAAACATGGCATCGATACGGGGCAGAGGAAAAGCATCGAGAAGCCAATTGTAATGATAATTATAGCCGTACTGGAAATAGGGGTATAATCTCGGAGAGGTGGAAGAAAGATGACTTGCAGCAAACTTTGCCCCAGCGATCTCGACCCCGGCATTCGTGATGTCGTCCTGCTCCTTCGGAAGGTGGGCTTCAAGACGTTCACCTCCTGCGAGGGCGGACGGGGGCATTCATTCCGGCATGAAACTGTTGGATTGGTACTTTACGGTGATTACCGTTCGTTCCACAAGAAACTCGTTCGGTTCCTGCGATCACATGGGATGGAAAATTTCACGGTAAGCCTGGTCACCGATTACCCCGTAGGAAAGAGTTATGTCTATTTGGAAGGGCTTGATTTACTCTCGCCGGATAAAAAGAAAAAGGCGATCAAGGCAGTCAGGCGGAAGGAACGAAAACTACATAGTCTGATGCGGGAACTGGGCATCAGCAAATAATCCGGAGTTCGGCAATGTCTCACAATCGCTTCCACCGCCTGTGTTTCCGCATGGTATTACAGCCGATGGCCCAACATATCCACGACAATCCATCAATGTAGCATTGGTCACTGGCTGCCATTTTGGTGCAATGAGATTCTATGGATTTAAAAAGAATTGCTATCATTCGGGTGCTTGACATGAGGAAGAAGCTTCATTAGGTTCATCATATTGAGGGTCAGTGTGAGTACAATACTCACTACAAAAGGAGTAGATGCTATATGCGACTCTCCTTGGTCTAAAAGGGATTCCCTGCCCCATCCCTTCAGGGGGAGTCGCACCTTTTCCTTTGCCTTTTCAAGAAACCGCCATTTCCTTTTAAAAGGATTAATATTTCTTGATGTTTGTTGAACCATCTTTATTCAGTTTCTATAATCATATTTACCTTGTCTTACCTAGTGAATTAATAGGGCTCAAAGGACAACCTCATGTGCGTCATTATCCGATCCTTGAATGAAGATAAATGCAATGCAGCCTACAAGCCCTGCTTCCAACAGAATTACCGTCAACGACCACTACGCCATTCGGCATTTTCTCTCATTGAACTTCTGGTGGTAATTGCAATCATCGGAATGCTTCTTGCCCTATTGTTGCCTGCCCTCCAACGCACACGTGAAGCTGCTAGGCGAATGACTTGTCTAAACAATCTCCATCAACTCGGTTTAGGTATAGGAGCATATGAAAGTAAACAGGACGTGTTTCCGCCATCAGGGATGGTCAATATTTCTAACAATGTGTACTATCCTCAAACTGGGAAAATGTTTAGTTGGGTAATTTTGATTTTACCATACATAGAACAACATCAACTTTATGATCGGCTAGACTTTTCAAAAACCATTCTTACCCAATCAAGCGATCCTCAGTCTACCAGTATATCGACATTGATTTGCCCCAGTGATTCAGCACAGGGAAAGTATTTTGTTCATCCGAAATTGACCTTAAATAAACAGTTTGCAAAGGGCAACTATGCTGCATTTGTTAGTCCCTATCACGTTGAATTACAGATGAAATATCCAGGTGCTCTGATCGGTAATGGGCAAAAAAGCGGAATGGTTATTGATGGGCTCTCACATACACTGATGCTGTCCGAGGTCCGGGTTCGCAGCAATCAGCAGGACCAACGTGGTGCTTGGGCCTTGCCCTGGAATGGCTCAAGTTTACTAGCATTTGATATGCATTGTTCTCCAAAGTTGATGGCAGGATCGAAGTATGAAGCCAACAAAATTAGCCTCGGCCTGACTCAATTGCCAAATAACCGTGGGCCGAATGTCGATGTGCTATACTCATGTCCCGATATTCTTGGTGCACAGATGGAAAAAATGCCTTGTGGTCTTTGGGATCCAAACGGCGACTTTAACTACCTTTCCTCCGCACCTAGAAGCAATCATCTAGGAGGTGTAAACGTTGTTTTCATGGATGGTCATGCGGGTTTCCTGTTGGATAATGTAGATGAAATAGTTATGGCTTATATGATAAGCGTTAATGACGAACATTTAATAAACGATTCCGAATACGTACAATAATTGTTGTCCCTTGACATGAAGTTGATGCATGTATCGGTTGGACTAATAATATTTGGTCTCCTCCTGATTGTAATTTCCGCTGTGTTGCCACGGATTGTCCAGTTTAAAGGGGGCCTATGGACAGAACAACAGGCATTGGAACACGCTAAAATTGCAGCCGATTTACATCGACTCGGACACGAACTCACGCATACAGACGATTCATCGCACCAGGCGTCACGTGAGGATTATGCTTCCAATAATATCGCAAACTATCAACAGGTCAAAGCTCGTTATCAACAATCCGATGCACAATTGCGTAGTGCCCAATTCTGGTCGCAGGATGTGGCTGAATGGATTAAATGGTTCGGAATCGCCTGTAGTCTCTTAGGTATCATTGGATTCTATTTTTTCCGATCAAAAAGATAGGACTTGCAGTATCCCAATAGTTTGTCTTTGGCCGTCTTCATCCGTATTACCCCATACGGACTCGACAATAACTAATCCCATGCGAGAACATAGCATTGAGCTAGA
The DNA here is from genome assembly GCA_963845975.1 of Pirellulales bacterium. Lineage (GTDB taxonomy): Bacteria > Planctomycetota > Planctomycetia > Pirellulales > Thermoguttaceae > JBEKIK01. The sequence continues at coordinate 3,732 of CAWJUD010000001.1, forward strand.
TTCGAGGGATTAAGACTCCAATCATACGTTTGAGCAGCGGCAACACCACCTTGAAGATCGGGTATTTCCTCCGTTATAGAAAATGTCCCATCGGCTTCAACGGTTGCTGTATAACCATATCCAGCGAGCACGCCCCCAAAATAGACAGTCATGCCTTCAACGTAGTCGTCTGGATCGTAAACTTTTCCACTAAAGGTCCAGAAGTCCCATGGTCCTTGTTCTGCCCCAAAGTCATAGATTATAGGCGGCAAGTTGTCTCCGGCGAAAGCCGATGACGCATGAAGATGCAACAACATGACACCAACGATAATGAGAGAAGTAATACAGACAGTCCTTGTGAAATTAAACATGGCAATACCTCAATTAAGAAAGGGTTAACTTTCCCGAAAGCATGGAAGTGCAATCGGAACTTGGCAGAAGTGGTTATTTCACCACTCAGAAGTGGAAGGAAAAAACCGGTACTATTTAATTAATTGAGATTTGCCAAGAAAAGCGGGCGTTTTTTATTTCAAATATTCGAAGATTCCTCGAATCATCTTCTTTAACAAAAGATGAACCGAAGTTGGATTAGATAGTCCGGGATATTAATTCCAGGGACTAATTATTCCTCAACGGGATCAACTAAGTACTCAGATTTAACAAGAGGCTCCATGGACTGTTTCGTCAGGAGTTTTGTGAATTGTTGATCCGCTTGCAGCATGGAAAAAGTAGGAGTGTTGGCGATTTTATTCGGATTGATGCCGTGTTCCACGGCCTTTTCTGCGTACTGTAGAGCAGCGTGCTTCATTTCGGGATTGTCTCTCGCTGCACATGCGTAAAGAAGGGCTGTATTGAAATACAAGTCACCTGTATCAGGGCCGAGTTCAATTGCTTTCTTAGCATGTTCAAAAGCTGCTTCGGCAAGCGGCTGTCCATTGAATGCCCTGTTTAAATAGACCAGAACCAGAACATTATGCGAGGCTTGAAGATCGCTATTAGCCGTTAGAGCTTCTTCAAGATAACTACTAGCTTCATCGAGTTTTTTTAATTGGAAATAACTATAACCCAGGTTGTGTAATACTAAGGGTGATTTATATCCCAGTGACAAAGCCTTTTGATATAATTCGATGGCCTCTTTGTGAAAACTGAGTTTGTTCGCACAATATCCCATACAGGCACTTACTTCGGCTTTTGGAGCAAGCCTAAATGATTCTTTGAAATCTTCATAGGCCAAAGAATACTTGCTTGCCTTTTGGTAAGCCCTTCCCCGTGCAAAAAGTACATCATGTTGTTTCTGTTTTGCTTGTAAAGACTCATTAAAACATTTAAGGGCCGATTCATACTCTCCCTTGTTGTAAAATTTCATCCCACTTTCGAATTGGCGGATATTATAGGGGGGCCTGAATGCAAAAAACGATACAACGAGTACAACAAATACTAATAATATGCCCGCCACTAAGTCCACAAACCAGCGGCGGTGATGATACCAGCGTATAGTTCGTCTAAAGGGAGTAAGTTCTTTTCTAAGGGCGTTTATCAACTCACTTGCCGATTGTGGACGTTGTTCAGGATTATATGAAATACAGTCATGAATCAATTTAGCTAATCTTTGATCAACGTGTTTATTTTTTTTGCCTATGGAACACGGCCCCTTTGCTTGCTCTTTTAGCAATTGTTCTGCAATGTGTTCAACGGATGAATCCCAAGAAATCGATCCGAACGGGAGATCTCCACTTAAAAGTTGATATATAATAACTCCTAGTGAAAATATATCTGTTTGGGGATCTGTGCGGATTGAACCATCTGATTCTTGAAGAGTTATGGATTCAAGTTGCTCTGGAGCCATATATGCCAGTGTTCCGCCGATTCTGGTAGAGTTGAATTGTTTCTCAACGGAAAGATTGAAATCCAACAATAAGGGGTGACCTTCGACAGACAAAAGAACATTTGACGGTTTAAGATCTCCATGGCAAATTCCGCAAGAATGGGTATATTCCAAAGCTTCCGCAAGTTGGATAGCCAAATGGATAATCCCCTCGACATATAGGCCATTTCGAAGAATGCGATGAAATGATGATAGTTCTATCTCGTCAGCGTCGGCGTTTAGATCCCGAATAGTATCTACAATGATTCGAGATTTCTTTGGATATTGCTTATTGGAAAAGGCTTTATCTAAAACATCACATAGTGTTGTTCGACCCAAGTACGGCATACAAATTGCCGTGAGTTCTGTTTCTGCGTCTTCCTGAATAGAATAAACTGGAACAATATTGGGATGTTTCAATCTGCCCAGGGTTTCTGCTTCACCGCTCCCATGAAGGGCGACTTTTAAAGCAACTATCCTCCCTCCCAGTGCAGATTCACTTGCAAGATACACTCTAGCAAAGGTGCCTTGGCCTAATTCCGATAGGATGGAAAAACCAAGAAATTCTTCACCGATTTGTGGCCAAGAGACATCATTCTGCAAAATCCGAAAATTAGGGTCATGTTCCAGCAACTTGTGAACTTCAATCAGAAAATACAGGGATTTTTGATAACTTGGAAATTGTCTTGAAAACTCATCTGCGTCAAGAGATTCACCATTGGCCAAACGACGACGGTATTCTTCGTGAGCTAAATCAAGCACAAAAGATCGGCAGAGCTTTAATTCAGGGTGCTTTTCGAGAAGTGTAGCCACATTAGTGTATTCACCCTCTTCCCAGTGTTTCCTGATTTCTGACGTGATTTGGCTATTTAATAACAATTGGCCTTTATGCCCAGGATTAGCAGCCAACGAGAGCGACGATATATTTTCTAAACTTGTCATGCCACTTTTTTAACAAACAGTTTTTTCAGAAACCGCCGTACAGTACTTTCGTCAATTTCCAACATATTGGCGACATCTTTATAAGTTCGACCTTGTAGACGTAGTGTAATAATTTGCCGGTAATGCTTAGGTTGCCCCGATAACAAACGATTCCATTGTTCACGAGCCATGGCAATATCAATCGGGAGTGGCTTAGGGTCTGATATATCGTTATGAATTATCGATAGTTCATTCAATGAGTGTTCTTTTTTAAGATTATACTTTTGATACTGCAAACGACGCCGCATTTCCAAGGCCACTTTGTTTTGAGCTATGGTCATCAAGAATGCGGCAAGTTCTTCGGGACGTTCAAATCGATCTAAGCGATTGCGTGCACGAAAAAAAGAGGACCATACAAGTTGTACAAAGTCCAATGAATCGAATTTCGAACGTAATCGCTTATTCAAGACACGTCTAACAGCCCGGCGGATTAATTCGCCATACTGTTCAACTACTGTCCACGCAGCGTCTTCAGATCCCTCAGATACTTGTTTCATCAAGCTCCTAAAATCACACTCATCTAACATACCGAGCCGTTTTCCCTAATTTTTCAAAAATTAATGCCCACTTTTTCAGTCAAATAGTAATTATAACAAATGACGGATCATTATTTGGTATTAGTTAGGGACAAGTTTTGTCTGAAAATGCGTAATTTAGATCGCTATCCGCATTAAAAACGCCATAGGGTGGATAGATTACTACCTCTCATGGAGGGGGCAAGACGTCTGTACGCACCGATCTCTTCGATTTTTGCTTTTTGGGAATCTGTTTCCGCCTTTTTGAATGTTCACCATTGCCATTCGAAATAGACCATGAGTTTAGATCAAACTACTAGATGTCTTAAACTCGTGCATCTACTGCAATCACATGTTACTCGGCGTACACAAGACATTGCGTTTGAAGTTGGCGTGTGTAAACGCACAATTTATCGATATTATCGGGTTCTTGAAGATGCAGGAATCCCTATCCGTTACGATGCCGTAAAAGGAGGTCACATCATCGACCACCTTTTCGACTTGAAGGCAGCCAATTTTTTGGATGATGAAATAATTGCTTTGCTGATAGGAGCACAGGTATCTGCAAATATATTGGATCGAGAGTTCGGTTCCATCATAAATCAGGCAATCAGTAAATTACTTACTCATTTACCAAATCAATTAAGAGAAGAGTTGGTAAATGTATTAAAGGCATGTGTTGTTGATTTGCCAGATCTATTACACTTAGATGGTAACCAAAATGTGTATAGTGTTATTATCAAAGCAATTTGCAAAAGGCTGAGGGTCCGCATTACCTTTGACATGCCAGAAAAAAGTAATTTTAATCGGACTTGTCTTTCCCCTTATCGCTTGGTTGCTTCCCAGGATGGCTGGTCTGTAATTGGCCGTTCTTCGCTACATCGTGAAATTCTTCGTTTTCGTCTTCAACAGATTCATCATGTTGAATTGACCGATGATTCTTATCGGTTGCCGTGCCGATTCCGGCATTATATGCCTCCAGTTCGGACGGCAATTCAAAAGTCTGAGCCAGACAAGCCTAAATATCAGATGCGTTCTCCGCAGAAGTTACTCGGCAACACAACCAAGTACTACAAATAATAATATTTATTCTCCCGCCGAATTTAGCAGAATAGATAATAGCTTTAAAATGGGATTTAATTACTATCGTTCTGTTGTCCCTATTTTGATGATCGGTGTATTATGTCCAAGTTCTTCCGAGTATGTAAATCCTTTGAGGTGCCTGACCCAGGTCGGTCAACGGTTGATGTAAATAATCATCTCATTGTTTTAGTCCACTTGGATGGCAAAATCTATGCCTTGGACGATGCCTGCACACATAAAAATGGCATGCTGGGTGAAGGACTTTTGGAAGGCGATCAGATAATCTGTCCGTGTCATGGAGCCCGATTCGACGTGCGTACCGGCCAGGTCGTCAACATACCCGACATCCCTGCAACGCAGGTCCACGAAGTTAAAGTGGAAGGCAATGATGTATTCGTGAGGATTTGATCAAGGTAAACAAATGGAATGAGCCTGGCATTTCAACGTTTTGTTTTTTCTTTCCTATTACCCAAATACCAAGTTGATATAAGCCCAAACACTGCAACGGTCAAAGACACCATCGTATTTGGTTCCGGTACAGATCTGAGGTTATCATAACCACCAAGTGGACCTCCTGGAATTGCTCTAAGCACTAAAGTGCTACCGGCTCCGATGGTAATTGTATCGGCACATATCGTACTAGCTATTAGGCCAGCACCACCATAACAGATATTTATATTTGCACTGTTGGTTAATCCTTGGACCTCAAGAGTGCCCTCTTGGACATTGGTATCGCCTGCATAACTTAAATTTCCTGTAAGCAACAAATTGGAAGAGCCGGTCTTTGTCAGACCACCAGTGCCACTGATATCTCCATTTAACGTAACTGTTCCAGTACCTAGTCCATTTGTGTTAATGATGTTTTGTCCTGATAAAACCAAGTTGTTATCCACACAGAAACTTGAGTTATCCTCATATTGCAATGAAATGCTTGCTGCACCTTCATCAAATACCTTAAAATCAGTAGGCTTGAGGGAAGATGGTATTGAGCCTTGTTTTACACCTATGCCGAATGGCCAACTTAGCGTCTGGTCAATTAAACTGGTCGCATTTGCTACTCGTAAATCAATCGGATACCAGCCATCGTGATAGATTGTAATCGAGCCTGAAGACGGCACATTATCTGTATTATTGATAATTAATTGGTCATTGATTCTGAGATAGGCACACATGTTGTATTGCTTGGCAAAACTCCACTGGCCTGAGGTCAGATGTATTTTTCCTTGATAAACAACCGTCTGGTTTAAACCTATTTGATTTCCAGACAGATATTTATAGAAATTTGTTGTGGACGTCATGATGGTAGGAGTAGCAGTGGTATTCCAACCAGATAAAGTTCCCATGTTCAAACCGATGGCACCGAATTGTATTGTGCTGTTATTTACTTGTACCGTAGTAACCGCACCAAGAGCATTGTCATTTGCAATCGTAACAGGGCCATTTAAGTTTAAATTGCCTGCAAATGCAGAATTGTCTTTTGTGAATACAACGCTGCCCGCTCCATTTTGGGTAATTGTGCCCACACCGTTTAATTTGCTGTCCACTACAGTCGTATTACTCCTGTTAAAAACAAGGTTCGTGCCAGGATTGAGAGTAATCGTGCCCCCTATTCCTAAGGTTCCACTGGTTCCTCCGTTTCCAACCTGGATCGTTCCATTACTGATGACCGTTCCGCCAGAGTAGGTGTTGCGGCCAATTAAGAGCAAGATGCCTAAGCCATCTTTGACCATTCTGGAGGCTACTACGTTGCCCAATGAATCGCAACCGTCTGCCAAAGCGGGTGCAATGGTCAAATCATAGTTGGCATGGCCTGTTACATCGGCCACGTCAAATGTTGTTATACCGTTGGCTGTGTTATTACCAATCTGAATTTGGGTCAAATAGTTGTACAAGGTTGAACCAAGCGATATTTGTGAAGGAACTGTTCCCGTCACTGAAACAGTTCCTTTCAACTGATACGCCTGCCAGCTTGAGTTTAAACCTCCATTGACCCGTAGTTCGCCGCCTGCGAGGGTCAGACCTTCCAACGTATTGAAATAGCTTATGGTACTATTGCCTCCATTCTCAACCAGGCCACCTTGGTTAATGGTAATAGTCTCTACAGGCTCTACCAAGTATTTGCCCAAAATGTTATTTTGACTGAGCAATAGCGTGGCCCCATTGTTTACGATGATGGAACTGGCAATGGAACCATGATTGTACAATCCTCCTGACAACTCCAGTGTACCACTATTGACCATAGTAATGTCACTGTAATTGTTGTCGGAGGTAAAATTCAGCTTGCCCAAACCCTCTTTTGTTAACCCGCCAGCCCCAGAAGCATTGTTCAAAGTCAACATAGTGTTGGCATTGCTAACGTTGATGGTGCCTCCTCTAGAGTTTAGAATTACAATGCGGTTAGAGGCTGTGGTGTCGCCAGTATAATTAAGTGAGCCACCATCAAATGATATGGTCATGCCTTGCCCCAAAGCACTACTGGTACCTACATTGGCAATAGTCCCAACAACGACAGTCCCACCATTGATTGCCACATCTCCGCCAAAGCTATTAACGGTATTAATAGTCAAAGTGCCGGTACCTGTCTTGAGCAATCCACCACTGCCCCCGATGGAGCCTGATCCGTTAATACTGTAGTTGTGAGATGAGTTATTTACCGTGGTGTAAGTAGGTAAGATTATATTCAACACGTTTATGTCATAATTTTGGGTGGCCGTGTCATTGAACATTACATTATCACCTTCAATATAGGTCGTTGCTGAATCATTGCTAGCCAATTTCCAATTGAATGATGTTGTGTTCCAAGTTGTTCCCAGAGCCCCTGTCCATACTGGATAATCAGTGCTCTGGACGTTTAAGTCAATTTCGTTGGCTACGGTGTTGTACACAAGGTTAGCATTCATACGGCCAGGAAGTGTGCCAAGAATGAAACTGTCGTTAAAGGTCTTCCCGACCAGGTTTAGAGCACCGAAACTCATAATCTTATGTTGTCCTATGCTTGGAAGAAGGCCATCAACGTTGATCGTAGTTTTGGCATTAGCGATCACGTTAGAGTTAACATTTACGACAGCCCGCAAGAGATTATTAGTATCGATGTTAGCTACATTGATTGTTGTAGTGTCTGTCGAATGGGATCCCAAAGTTAGGTTATAGAGATTTAGCGTGCCCGAACCATCGCTGTCACCGGCCTCGATAGTACCACTTGAGTTCACCACAACGTTGCGGCTTATACTTCCATTGCCACCTAATGTGGCTCCGCCTTGGATAGTCACATCGCCAGTACTAGTGCTGTAACTCAAAGCCGAAGGGTTGTTGAAAAACAACTTGCCACTGGTAATAGTTGTGGGGCCAGTATAGACATTGGCACCAGTAAGAAATTGCATTCCAGTTCCGACTTTCTCAATGGATATGGTACCCGTATTAGGATTACCAGATCCGTAAACACCAGCTAAGTTGTTTGCAATAATGCCGCCAAATACAGTCGTTGCGTTATTGGCACCAATTGTGAAGTTGGAATTTCCATTTGTACCAGTTTGGTCTCGATTTAATAAATAACCATAATCACCAGACAAAGAACCAAGTTGAACAGACAATCCACTTGTAGTTGTGCATAGAATTGCAGGGGCATCATCTGGAAAAGTGCTATGAACGACAAAATTGGCATTGGGACTGCCTGAGTTGCTGGAACTGAAGTAGGTCATCCAGTAATATTGGTTCCAAGTTCCCATAAACCCACTGTTATTTCCCGTTATATATAGAGGAAGTCCACCAGCCGATTTGGTAATGCTCCCAGAACCAGAGATATTGCCCTGGATGTAGAGTCTATTCAGGGTCGAGATTGAATTAACAGTTGAAGCATTTACACTGATATTGCTGCCAAGATAAGTGGTTCCGCCATTATTATTTGTTAGGTTGCCGCCATTCATCACGATTGGTCGAGTGATGGAAAACGAGGTGCTGCCAGACGCACCAACATCCAATGTGCCACCATCATTAACCGTAATCGTTGTCCCACTGGCGTTGTTTAGAACTTTTGTGCCTCCTTGTAATCCTAAAGTGCCGTTATTTATGACGATGTTGCCATCGGTCACAGTTGTATTGATAAGCGTGATCTGATTCTGACCAACCTTGGTGAGTGTATGACTGGCTAGATCCAGATGTGTAATGCCGTTGCTGGGAGCATGGATATCCCAACGTTTAATTCCCCCAAAACTGGCGTCACTTCCCAGCACTACTGTTTGAAGTGCGTATGTTTGGTCACTTGAACCGTTATTGACGATGGAACCCGTGCCAAGCACACCAGAGCCATAAACAGTAATTATCTCAGAACCAAGATTTTGGCTGTTGAGGTCGAGAGCAGCGTTGCTTTGAATTATGGTGCCAGATGATGTGCTACCGAGGGCTGAACTGGAGGCAGCTATCAGTGTACCAGAAGCGACTGTAGTTATACTATCGTAGGAGTTATTTCCTCCAAGGATCAATATACCATCGCCAATCTTGTTCAAACCGGTTCCGATCCCAGTGACGTTGCCTGAGATCTTCAACATGTTATCGGCAGCTACCGAGATGTCGGTGTTTGCTGTCAGGTTTACTTGAGCAGAGATTGTATGTGTCCCTGCGAGTACGTTAATTAAGGGATTACCAGAAGAAGCTTGGAGGGTAATTGAACCAGGTCCAGCAATAGTGTAGCTCGCTGCTGGATTATTGAAATCCAAGCTACCAACAATCTTATTGCCATCCAATGTTACTGTTCCGTCGGCAGTCAGATTATCAAGAAAACTCGCAATCGCATCTGTGCTGTTGGGGACGATAGGTATGGCAGCATCCCAACTGCTGGGATCATTCCATGTTCCGCCGGTAGATAATTTCCATGCCGCCGAGCCATTACCATAGGTAGCTGATGCAATTCCAATCAGCAATTTTGAACCGAAAAAAAAGGCAACTAATATACGAATTAGAAGCTTTGATAGAGATCGTGTACAATTCATTGGGCATTTCTCCAATACTTCGTGGGTAAGAGAATAGATTTCAGCCTATAAATGAAATTGCTTTTTTGGAGCCAAACCGGAAAACATTTTCAAAAGAATTTTATTTTGACATCCTCAATTACGTCTCATGACGTCTGACAAAACTAATCTCACTCCTGATGATGGCGACAAATCTGTGAAGGCATTCAAGGAACTCATCCGAGTCTTGGAAGCGGCCGTTTAGCTGGGTGTAAATTCCGTTGCATTGGAGTAGAAAGGCCAGGATTTGCTGGTGTTTCACGGTGACGGGAATGCGGCAGCAACGATTGCCAAAGAATTACAGTTGGATGTTCTTTCAAAAATTGTGAAAAGGGCACAATTGCTTCGAAAACATAAAGGTTACATGCGAATCCGGCTGCTCGGTGAGGAATATAGTGTGATCGTTGAGGAATGCGACCACTTGGCCGAATCGGCTTTCACCTTGACACTAAAGAAAAGAGGCAATTCCCGTGGATCAAAAAGCAAGGCGTAATTGGAAAGAATCGGGGAAGCTATTGCATAGGTCATAGAGTCCTTAAGGGGACTGAAAAGACTGCCTTTACTACCCTACAAGCAAACGATGGAAATGATGGCGAAAGCGGCAGTGGCAGTTTACGAGACGGTAGTTGAAGATAGGAAACATTGCATATGAAGCCTCTTGTGAAGATTGAACCTATGAAACATAATCACCCCATGAAAACCGTCCTCTTTCTCTGTTCCGCCAATTACTACCGCAGCCGTTTTGCCGAGCATTTCTTTAATTGGCATGCAGAATCTAATAGATTATGCTGGCGGGCAAAATCTAAAGGCTTAGCCGTTGGGCGATATGGCAATATTGGTCCTATTTCCAGATACACAATCGAACGCTTAAACAAAATCGGCATACCGATCAACGGCAATTCTCGATTCCCGCAGCAAGTCACCGAACAACACCTTTCGGATGCCTATCTTGTGATCGCTTTGAAAGAAGCGGAACATCGGGAAATGCTCGAAGAGTCCTTTGCTGCTTGGGCGGATCAAGTGGAATACTGGCACATAGATGACCTGAACTGTGCTGATCCTGAAGAAGCTTTGCCCGTTTTAGAAAATAAAGTGTTGGGTTTGTTGGAGAGGCTATCTTGTTCCTCTTGCAGAGACATTTGATGGGGTGATAATGAAAATTCGCCACCGCAACTGTGAAACATCCTGAAAATATTCGGAGAATCGGATGGAGGATTTGTTGTCAGATCTCGGTGCTAGGGTTGAATTGCCCGCCTGGGAACCACTTCGTAGGCAACTTCTGGAAATATGTCGGCTGTTTTGAATGTATCCGCCGATGCCAAGAGCGAGATCGTCTCGTATTATGTCAAGTTCACTATTGGCACCACTCCCAGTAGCTCCACGTATGCGGCGATTTGGTTGAAGAACACTAAGCGGTTGATTGTCGGCTTGGCTTTACCCGAGGGATACGAAGCGGAGGGACTAGGGCCGGCATTGCCTGGAACCACTTACAAAGGACTCACCAAGTATTACACCATAGAACCTGGGGGCGAAGTGCCGCAACGGCTTGGAGAATGGGTTGGTTTGGCTTACCAGAATGTTTTGTCGGCAGACGGTAAATCACACAGATCAATAACTTCTTGGACACGGTGAAGAGCCGATTGTCAGGTTATGGCAATTAAAAAACCTCCGCAGGTAATTCCGCCAGTTTAGACTCCAATCAGTAATAGGGGCAGATGCGGCACAGTGCATTTGTACCCGATGTACTGGTTCTACGGAACTCCCGAAAACGCTCGCCATGCCAGATATCGTTGAACTCTTGTCGAAAAATGTTGCCCATGATTGCCCCCTTCTCGGAGCCAAAAACGGCACAGCAGGGAGCGACATCTCCATTCGCTCGGATGAAGACAAACTCCCACGGTTGCATACAGCGTGGCATGAGCTTGGGAAGTGATGTGACACGCTGACAGAAAAATAAAATTCTCAATCCTAAATCCCTTGCCAACTCTAATAAATCTTCTTGGCGTACTGTGGAAAGCTCCGTTGGAGAGGGGCATAAAGCAGCCGCAATGTCATCTATGGGAATTGGATGTAGGATGCTGACACTATCAACACCTAACTCGGCAGCCAACCGAATGATATCTTCTACTTCATGAAGGTTCTGCTTATTGACTAGTATGTTGAGGCCAATGCATAGAGTCCGCCCCTGCTGTTGCTTAGCTGCGATCAAGAACTTGTGGACCGATTGCTTCCAACTCTCGAAGTCCGCCCCAACCCGAAGATTCTCAAACGTCACTTTCTCCGCACCATCGCATGAAATGATGACAGCATCAATATTACGTTGTGAGAGGATCGCTTGCCGCATCCGTAAGGTCAGCAACGTCCCATTGGTGAAGAATTCGCATTTAATCTTGCGTTCCGCCAGGATATTGACCAATGTGAAGAAGTGCGGGTTCATCAAGGGTTCGCCAATTCCACTAAGGACCACTCTTGCCGGGGACCAAGGCAGGCGATCCAGGATTCGGCGAAAGTCTTCCTCCGTAAGATGTCGTCCTGTATCTTGTTCCCGTGAATGCGAACAACAGGGACATCGCAAGTTGCATTTGCTGGTGGCCTCGATTTGTATCCTGATTGGAAACCGGCGAGGACGTTCTGGAGCGACATATCTCACCATCAGTTTGAAAGGAACACGTTTCCAAGCATCCAAACGGCCCAGTTTCGCAAGTACAAAGTTCAGCTTTCTCTTGATACTGGCGATTGCCATAATTTGACATTCCTCCAAAAATAATATAGGCTACGGACTCCTGAGCGATGAAAAACTAGACGCTGCTACCCAACAATACAGATGCAATCGCTACAACCGGCACACGTAGGCTAGGGGATGAAGAAGATGCACTTGCGATATCTTTAATCTATTGGCTTCTCAGAATCTCCTCAAGTTCTTCAATCATTCCTTCCTGTCCCGTTTTGATCTTTTTCTTTGCTGTGCCGAGATCGAAGAATTCCACTCGATCAATTTCAGGAATTTCCATTTGTTGACCCGAGTGGGGCGGCCATTCTATTGTGCAGGTTCCCTAAAAGCGATTTATTATTTATTGCTTGGACGTAGAACTCCCACCGCCAATCTCCCGTCCGTGTAATACGGATCGCCGCCACCGTTGTGTCCCTTCAACTTTTCCTGGAAATCGTCCACCCAATAGACCATTGTTAGTAATCCTGCCTTGCTCAAATCATCGATTAGCCTGTCCCGCTCGGCATCGATGTTGGCATCTATGTGATGAGTGATCTGTCCAGTGGTATGGCTAAATCCAACCGACTGGTCAAAGGTCACCGCCCCAATCCAAAGAGGACGGTTGTCTTCGTCTACCATTTCCGCACACCAGAAACGAACGTGATGTCGTTGTTTTGGGTTGTCGCCAACCGCTTGCTCGAATGCGAGATCTTCTTTGTGTCCCCAAAGAAAAAGATTGCTGACAGGGGCATCGTCATAAGATCGATGAAACACTGTATCCGATGTGATCCTTAAACAGCTTTTAAGAGTGAGGGCATCGGCGGGATACCATTTGGCGGCCAGCATCGCCACTATGATTTCTTCTTTTGATCCCACCATTGCGATATTTAGCGGGTCGCCTGGAATACCGCTTGCCGTGTGCGTGACCCGAGGAGCATCCTCCAGTGCAGGGTGGCGTCGAACCAATCCCCACCATATTGTAGGAATCAAGAAATACGCAGCCAAGAACCAGACTACCAGTATTAAAACAAGGAAATACAAGACTCTTGTTGATAGCCGTTTCTTTGCAGAGAATGGACGAGTATCTGAATCCATTGGTCACTCCGTTTGGCTTGATTTCCATATTTCCAACATTAGATCGTCTTGAGTTTCCTGGACAAGTCGAAGCCCATTTTCCAAAACCCTCGCCCAATGCGAAACGCCATGTATGCCGTTCAAGGACAAGGTGTAGTCTTCAAGGATTGCGTGGATGAGGGGTTTGAGGTTGAGCATTTGACTATCCTAACGTTACTTCACCTCTAATACCCGCTCAACAACAGGTTCACCATATTCCGCTTCGCCCGTCAGCACTTGCAGGTTTTGCAAAATCTGAACCTCGCCTCCGCTGTGCGTATGACCACAAAGAACAAGTAAATTGGATTGTAGATTTGATTGCATCACCTTTTTCAGAATGTCTCCGACAATCTTGCACGCAAAGTATGGAAGGAAGTCGTCGCCCGAAATCTTCCCCTGATACCACGCAGCTTCCCTAAACGGTGGCACATGGGTTATGGCAATGATGTTCGTGTATTTGGTAACTGCCTCGCTGAGTACCTGTTCGAAATGCTGAGCAGCCTCATCAGCCAAAGCTACCAATGTTTTCCCCAACCCAACTTTATCGAGGAAACCATTCTTATACCATTGGGAGATCTCGTCGATCAGTAGGTGGTCATTCAGAATTACCTCAGTTCCCTGGAAATCGCCCAGCCTGCTGTCAGGCCAACCATCATGTCCAATCATTGCTGTCTGGGGAGACAACTCCGTAATCCCCATCATCGTAAGGTATTTTAGATGTTTTGACTCGCTAAAAAGTTGGACAATTCGTTGGCGGGTCTTCGTGATGGAACCTCGGTAAAAGTCATGATTTCCGAGGACAAAGTAAATCGGCTTGTGGATGACCTGATCCATCTCCAACAGATATTGGGAAAGGTCATGGCTCTCTCCAATGTCACCGCTGATGGCGACCGCATCGGCCCGTTCCTCGACCGATTCGAAGAAACGCCGTCGTTTGGTAGCGTTAAGAAAGTTTAGATGGATATCGGTAAGCCAAGCCAAACGCATCTGCGAGTTCCATCTTCCAGAACACGAAAAGGTTATCCAGCCATTGTAGAGTTAGAACCGAAAACCGCAAAGCGATCAGGACATTTTAATCCTCTTCTTCGCAATCGCTAAATATTTTCTTTCTCGGTCAATGCCAATCACTTTTCCGGCACCGTGATCGAGTGCAGCGACCAACATTGTTGCCGATCCGCAAAATGGGTCCAGTAATGTTCCGCTTGGAGGCAGAATATACCGGCACCACCAAGCTGCCACATCATAAGGCGTGGCGGCGGGGTGACGGTCAGCACCGCCAAGTTGCCCACCCGTTGGAAATGGCAAGAGATTAAATGGTGTGGTGCCACCTCGTTCGTCGGCGGATTTAGCGATGGTTGCGTTACGATAGGTACGTCCACTAGGACCAGTCCGAAGTGCCATATCGGTCCGACTTCGGGCCAGGTTTGCTTGGGAGGATGTCCAGAGAACGGCCTCTTGGTTACGGTAGCAGTCGGGGGTACCGAACCAACAGCACATCTTAATGGACTGCCGCATCAGTCCGTGTTTCCTATTCGTTCCAGCCAGCGGCATGGCGTCGATTGACCACCAGTAAACATCTTGGATCAGGTTCCACATTTTGGCAGTAGAAATTAGGAACTCCCAAAGCCACAACCGCATCTTGCCGAGTTTCTCGTAATTCGGCTGGAGAATAAAGACTGCCGATCCCCTCGGTTTCAAGACCCGACGGCATTCAATGACGACATCCTTCATTAAAGAATGCCATTCCTCTTCCGAAATCCGTCCATAATCCCTGCGGACTTCAGGATAGATTGGATCGGTAATAATGGCATCTATGCTTTGGTAAGCAATCTTCTTCAATTCCTTGCGGCAATCCCCATGAATCAGAGTAGTCGCATCAATTCTGGACTGTCGATCCATTTTCTCACGGGGTACGGACTTCAACGGTTTTGGATTGTAGTAGTGTCGCCATTGCTGAAAAATCTCTCCATTATAGCTCTGCCCATTGGCCGAACGCAGCAATTCGGCACGTTTGTCCCTAGGGATTTCAGACAATCGCTTTGCATCGGGCACGCTCAAATCACCGTTACGGATTTTCTCGATCAATTCTGGTGCTGCTTTATTGATGGATTTTACCACTTCAACATATGTGCTGTTTGATTTAGTAAGATGTGCGGCTACTGAACTGGCCTTCCCATTCTTGGAAAAGGTAGCCAAGTTTTTGTCTAGCTTTTTCCCACGGCCCCGGCTGAGTCTTTGGCGGTCCTTTGCCTCTTGCTCCAAAAGGGGCAGAAGGTCATGGGCAATAACCGCTCGCTGGCTGCTGGTTAGGTGGCGGCGAATGAGATTCTCCGAGATAACCCACTCCAAAGGCGACCCCTCACCGTCCCATTCCACGAACCTGGGCTTTACTTTGGCTAATTTACACGCTGCCAACCGATTTCGCCCGTCTAAAACCTGTCCTTCGTAGAGGACAACGTGATTGAGCAATCCCTTTAACTTGATGTCGGCAGCAAGTTCCTTTAATTCTTCTTTTCCGAGCTTCGGAAATAACAAACAAGCTGGGTGAAAGGTGAGTTTTTTCATTCCGTCATTTTATCTTGTTCTTCGGATGTGTCGAGATGGACTTTTCTGAACCTTCCTCAATTTCCATTGTCCTCATGCGTCCAAACGACTTTGACAATTTGCCACTCTTTTCGAGAAGATGAGCAAGGGCGATGTGTCCCATCAGAGAGCCCAGGCAAACGAGGGAAGCGGATCGTCCGCGTCGATAAGGAACTCATGGAAAAGCTCGGCCGGAACGACTGGCCCCTGTGGTTCAGGCAACCGGTTTAGAAAATGCTGCTTGAAGGGGAGCATTTACAATTATCAAAACCCCACCTCTTGCCATCGTAGTTTTGCCGTCGATCTAAAATCGCCACGGGCTCGGAGATAATTATAGAGAGCGTCTCGGCGTTGTGAGAGATCACACCCCTGTGTGATACGCCAATCATACTCGGCTCGTATCTCTTCCCATGCGTTGTAAATCTGTTCCAATAGGTTTGCAGACATTGGTGCTGGAAGAAATATCCCCTCCAATAAATCATCAGGCTCGATTTCTTTAAGACGGATAGTTTGGTCGAGGATCGAGCAGTATATCAATCGTGGATCACCATTGTAATAATCGTATTGATCGAGTGCCTCTTCATATTCGTGAATTAGGCGTGGGGTCATTCCGCCTCCTTCAATAATCCGCACTCGGTGGCTTTACGCCGAATATAATTCGCTCGCCTCTTGGCTCTCTGTCTGTCATTTCGGGACACAAAAGTAGAGTGTTCCAATTCATCAAGCTCCCGTTCTATAATTCGGATTTGGTCTATAACAGACAGACTAAAGAATGTGTTGTTGAATGTCATTTGGCCTCCCACTTATATATCCAGGTCATCATGATAGGTATCACACGTGTAATCAGTACCAATAAGTTTGGCTATCGTCGGATTGTGACTGACCAGCGTTTTGATTCCAGCCTCAACACTAGCTACAAATTGTTTCCTTGTTTCATTTTGCATGATAGAATCCCACCTACATCCAATATATACACAAAAACGATTTGTGTAAGATGCTAATCCTAAATCTGCCAAACCCAACACATCGTCAATTTCGTCTTCGGAACAATCCTCTTCCTCCATATCAATGTCAAATAGTGCGATGAGCCGCTCTTTATCGATACAAACTCCATAAACGCAAAAACTACTCGAACTGCTATTTGATACAAAACCGTTTCTGATTTTCATGATTTGCACTCCGTTGCTCTGTTTAGGTAAATAATACTCTATTGCCAAGGCTAACATCGAACCATCCTTCACCATCTGGCACGGGCTTTTCTCTAAAAACCTTCCGTTTGCCATGGCACGGTTTCATTTATTTCTTCATACTCTTCTTCCTCTTCTTCATAGCCAAACTCAGCAGCAATACGGCGATAATTATCGTCATTGTTATAGTGATGTATCTCCATCTCGCCAGCCATGAACATTGCTTCTCCTCCACAACATGCATTGGGAATAAAGTATTTCAAGGAAATAGTCAGGGTTGGGTATTGTCGTGACATCGCTTGTATGACAGGTACAGCCGGGCTCCAAGCTGTATCAAAATAAATTTCAGTGCCGTCCTCAGATATGTGATAATCATCTACTCCCAGATCACTGGTTCCCCAATGTTCCAGAGTCCAATAATCCCCTGGGTCTCTAAAAACCTCGTATAGGACACCTTCCATATGTTCTTCCATGCTTTTGGAATTGCCGTCTAATAACATAGAACATCTCATGAGTAGTTTCACAGCATCAGTATGCATCAAATCATAAATGATATCTTTTGTATATTCTGTTGGCTCAGGTAGAATCTTTTGAAAAACTCTCTCACCAGTCCATACTTTTATTAATCGCCGCCTATCTGCTGGCGGTCCACTTATCATTAATTTGTTATTACACGTATTTGACATGATATATCTCCTTATATATATGTTATATTATTATTACCAACTCCCCATCCAAACAGACTCTCGTTTACCTCGGCAGTCGCATGAAATTCGCTGCCGACAGCATTTGGTACAGCGTGCTATATCGCAGTCCTCAGTGTGCGGTTCACCAACCGCGGCACCGCAGTCGGGGCAGGGCGTTGACATCGGCAGTTTTATAAATAACGAAGGGTATTCCTGATCCATGAAGTCACATAATCCCAATTGCATACCTACATAATTAAACTCAATAGTGTTTGCATTACCGAGCACCCGATTCCGATAAAGGGGCATATCAAGTTGTGCCTCAATCTCGGGTGGGGGCATCCAAGCCTCCGTGTCACTCCCACAATTCCACACCTGTTGGTCGTTGAGGTGAATCTCCGCAATATCCTTTACCAATTCCCGTAATGTAGTTTGCTGTGGTTCATTTTCTTTTTGCAATTCGCAATGCTTCACGAGAATAGTAAAGCAACGCTCACATATCCAAGACAACTGCGGAGTTGTCCCATCGGCATAATACCAATAAGGATAACTGCCATCTTCACTGAATACGTTTTCGCATAATATACATTGATACATAATTCATACTCCTTATTAATTAGTACGTCATAGCCTCTGGATGTCGATGGAGATGATCATATTCCTCTTCCTCTTTATCCGTCTCAGCGACTATCACGGACCCGAGAGTCCATTGCTCCTCCCAGACTTTGTTACATATGTCGCACTTTTGATAAATGTGCAGCAGGTCGTCCTCCACCCAACAAGTCTGTGAGATGTCGCTCTCGTCTTGGCAATAGGGGCAAGTCACGTTTGGGACATAAGTTTCTAAATTATCAAGAGTTTTCATATAGTTCCTTTATCCATTAATAATGGGGGCTGGCCCATTCGTCGGCTCCTGGCTCAGCACTCGCACGCAGCACTCGGTCGGTCGCCAGCCCCCTTGTTTGTTTACGTATGACTGGCCACCCACTCGTTTTGTCTTCTATATGCTTCACGATTTCGATTGATATACCATTTCATCAATAAATTGTCATTACATCCTGGATATCGTCGATTATCGAAATATCCCGCATACTCATATCCTTCTTCCCCTTGATAAGTGAATAATATTATGTGGCCTCGCCTCACCAGACGATCAACCCAATTCCTCACGTAATTTCGCATGTGAGCATACGGATTAGTTCGTGCAGCTACAAAAAAATATTTCCCATTGGGCAAGAAGCCTTGGCGAGTAAATATCAGGTTGCATTTGTCTGGCCTGAGTTCTACTGGCCACCAATCGAAATATGACCAGCAGCAACAAAAGTCAGTGCAAATAGGTGGTCTGTCTTGGTCATGGATAGCACAACCCTGCTCACATTGATGCTTGCAGTTTGTATGACCTGGTTTGTCCATTTCGGGTACAGGATATAACCAACAACACAATTGACAAATTCCACAATCACGCATTAGAAATACTCCATTAAAAATAAGTGGTCTAACCATCAAGTGAGAGCAGCAGTCCGTTTGCCACTCGTAATATCAATTAAGACAAGAATAAGATACCGACAATCATTTGTCGATTCGACGAGTGCGGGTCAGAGTGCGGATAAGTGTGGATGAGTGTGGGCTATCCTAAACGGTATCTACCATAAGCTTTACCCGCCATATGAATGACTGACGACCAATCAGTATCATTGTCTATGAGGCGGTTGAGAATATCTCGTGCATCAGAGTGCTTGCTTCCGTTTTTAAGTTCTTTCAAGCTCAACCCCTTTTCGCCAGCTTCATAAAGGGCTTGGAGGACATCAATCTGTGGCTTGGTTAGTTTCTTCTTCTCTTGGTTATTAACATAGAATATGTGAGTGATTGGGTCGAGGTAAACAGTCTTTACAGATTGAATGGTATCGCCTGACTTATTTAGGTCGGGCATCATTGTGGCTGCCACCAAGAAATGACGTACTACGTTGATAATGAACGGTTGATTCTGTTCATCGGAATTGTCATAAGTGTGAATAATGCAGTCGTAAATGAGACGATTGCTCTCTTCAGATGAGAGGTGTTCTGATTGAATTCTTTTTGCAATGACTTGAAATTCCTTGCCTACGCTCAATAGATGCATAGCTTGTAGTTCTGCTCGTTGCGGTTGCCCCTCTTCCCCGCCTCCTTTGACGCCAAAGGGAAGAGTAAATTCGAGGGAAGCCCCAGCCGAGAGAATATCCGAAAGAACAGCGGGGTGACCATCGAGCATCGGTTCAGCGAAGTAAGGGATATTGCAGACCTCCCGCAACGATTTCTTGACCGATCCAATAGTCTTGCCGACCAAAGGGAGCCATTGTTCATTTGAGTTACATACTACTCGGACCAGATTATCTTCAGGGATTGAGGGAATGGGTGCTGTCCTACCTTTCTGGGATTGGTAATCACTGCGTACATTTTACCACTTTTAAAAATGTTGCCAAGGCGATTTTGTAATCGTTAGCATTTTTGATTGAAAAATGAGTGTGAATGATGCCCATACTTTGACGCTGATAACGCATGGGGCAAGAAATAGGAAAGATCACGTTTCTGGATCACAATTTATGGACGTAATGATTCTGCAGCCTTCAGACTTTACGACCTAAAAAACAAACCGCCTCAAATGAAGCGGTTTCATTTTGTTAAATAAATTTAGTGTCGTAACCACTATAATATATTATCGTCTACTTTATTATAGTGTCGTGACCCATGATAATTACAAACAAATTCACAGAATCTTCGGCAACCAAATTCCTCAAATGGTTCTTTTATAATAAGTGTGCCAATTCCTATCTTGGTTGGCGTTACGAGGAAGTTGAAATCCTTCCAGATAATACCGAAATCGTTATTGTCCCCGCAGGCCCAAGAATATGGCCCACACCAACTGATGATAAAAGAGTTCGTTGGAATCCCGTTTGGGAACATTTAAAAGGTCTACCACGAGGCGTATGTCGAGGAAGGGGTGAAAAGTACCTGCCATTCATTTCTGTTGATTTGGATAGACATGACGGCACTATAACAGCGAAACAACATATAAATAATGTGTTAAAGACGGGACGCATTCTGAAAAAATACTATAACAACTTACGTTGGTTGGTTGAGGTCAATCCACAGAATGGAAGTTGTAAGTATTTTGGCTTTAATAATCGACCCATTCCTATAAATCAAGCCAATGAATTTAGCGGAAGTATTCACAGATTATTAATTGGGGCTGGATTGGGAAAAAGGGAAGTGTTTCCATTCAACTCCCCGCAGGTCTTTTTGCCTTTTCGAGCAGACAAAACGACTATTATAGACTCAGGAATTTTGGGTAAATGTAATCGTCGCCGCAAAGTCGATTATAAATATGAACTCTTTGAGACTTATAGTGCCGTAGCATTTGTTAAATGGTTGCGAAGTGGCACCCATTATAACGAACAGATCCTTTATAAAACTCTTATAGCTGCCTGTAATAATCTGCCCGACAGCGTAGAAGCAGAACCTATAATAACCAATTATGAGGCTGAAACTGCCCCAATTAAATCCGTTATAGTGGTTGATGACGAAAAAGATTCATTTAAGCGTCAAAGGAACGCATTGCTCGTATTTTGTCGCAAAAATAAACGTGTGGTTACTGTTGATGAGGCGATGGGATTTATAAAACATAACAAACTTTATAGTGGTCGCTGGGAGGATCATTATAACAGACGGCGTTCCCGAGTTGAGGGCATACTGTCATACATCTCCCAAACATTTGATCCTGCTCTGTGCAACGTTCATTATAATATAAAAGTCGGCAAGTATCATGCCTGGGCTAAACGGCATTGTCCGAATGGTTGGCGATCCCCGATTCGTCATCGTGTTGATGATTATGGCTTTGTTACAGAAATTAAAGATCGAACCGTTGCGGATTGGCGATTCGTCTCGGTATTTATGTCCATTATCGAGTATTGTTTAATTTGTGATAAAAATCCAGACAATTCACTTCCTCATGTTCGGGCGGAACAACTTTGGGATTTGTTGGAAGAGAATGGTATTATAGATGTCAGTTTTTGTCCTAGAAAATGGGCGATAGTCCGAAATGAGTTGGAACACCGGGGATTAATAACTGTGAATCACGTATGGTTTAGGGATCAGGCAATGTGTTGGGGAATTGGACTATATTTCCCAGGACTTGGGGCGTGGAAAGGGGCTAAGATTCGAGGATTGTTGGAAGCAGGGTCTTGGGGGGAATTAATAGGAAGAGGAGAAGAGGAGATACATAACTCTTATTTGCAACAGCAAATTATTAATATCCTATCTTTAAGTCCTGTAAGCCGAGGTCCGCCTTTAATGTCGGTTATCCAGGTATTAATTTGACCAGGATTTTTCATCTCCAAACATAATTACAAGACTTTCTGGAGGGATAGTGCAGATGGAGGCGATTGAAAATAGCGGGCACACTATAAGAAAGGGACCAGGTCGGGGATGATGCGGATGCCACTCAACCCCCATACGATCCTTCACAAGTCCAGTCCACGCACCGCTTGCAAGCGTTTTTTTCACAACAAATTGCTTGCGATGACAGCTTGAAAGCTGTGGGGCAGCCCCTTGTTACTCGGAATTGGGGTTATTAACGCCATAGTGGGTTATTAATCTGTTGTTATTAATCCAACAATAAAATGACCATTGCCCTGAGGTTTAGCAATCCAAGTGATAGCAACAGAAAGCCCCTTTGCCAATTTCAAAAGAGATTGCTTACAAGGGTATAGACTCTCCAGAAGAAATTCTACGATAAACGGTCTGCTTAGTAGTCCCCACGGCCACAGCAATCTCGGCGACTGGCTTACCCTCGGTATACATTCTGTGGATCTGATCGATCTGTTTTACCGAGAGATTACTACCACCTTTTTTCGGCTCCATAGGAAACGGTTCTAATGCCTCGGCAAACATTGGCTTTAAAAAGCCTTCTACGGCTTGCAAGGCTTTGAAAACACGAGCAAATGGGCGGTTAGTGTAAAGATCTTGTAATGAGTCGCTTTGGACTGGTGTCCCGTGACATAAGAACACTCCGCAGACCTCGCCATCAGAGAGCCTCTTTACCAAATTGCCTGCTGTCTTTCGCAATTTTCCAAAGCTCAGGATTCTAAATTGGGGATAATCTTTTGTAACTCGTTTAATTAGACCATTCCTCCACAAATTCGGAATTCTTTGGTTAGAATTACCTCCCTCAGTCGGTTCTATAAACGAACGTCCATCATCGGACAGAAAAACTAAACCGTCATCTTTTGGTATAATATCAGTACCATTTTGTTTTCCCTTGGTTGTAATAATCTGTTGCTTACGGCGAGCAATCAGCCATTTGATTGCATTAACTGTATGAGGCCACAACCAAAACTCACCGTAAACGAGCGACTTTGTTCTTACCTTGAATATAAAAGAGTCAGCAGAAGTCGAATAAAATCCTATTCGTTCCGCTTCAGGATGTTTTTGATGCAGAAGAATTTGGTTAAATTGAAGCGATCCACACTCGGCTGCTCCGTAACCACAGTTCAATCCCAGCAACATCAGAGCACGTTCAAGAGGTGTGGCATAGTGATAGAGGACTTGGAGTTCGTTTAGGTCATAAGTATCGACTTGGGTTGACTTGGCTTTGGCGGCGATCTCTTGTTGATTCAGCTTAATTCGGACCTTGATATCGTCAAAGTCTTCTGGTTTTCTCCAATCGAACTTTGATCGATGTAGCCAACTAAAAAAACTGCGAAGCTGTTTAACATGATCCTCTGCACTATCTACCGAGAGAGGCTTGGCTTTGCCTTTCACTGGTGGGCGATTAGCCCAGAACCTTAGCAGGTTCTCAACTTTGTCATAGTCAAGTTCAGCCAGTTTTAAATCCTCGTGGCGTTCCTTAAAACGTTTGCAGCACTCCACTTGAAATTTTCCCCAGCCCGTGAGCCGTGGCTCACGTCCCTCGATTGGTGCTGCTAAATAAGTTTCTTTCAGATACTTAATGTAGGCATCAATAGCTTGGTGGAATGTTTGTTGAAATGCAGGTCGGTTGGGATCAGAATGCGACGAGGTATGCTGTGAGCGATGACCTACATATACCATGGAACCAGGGATCATCGATCCAAATCCCTTCAGTTCCTCAATCGCTTTGCGATGGAGGTCAGGATCAACAGAAATGATTCGAATGACATCGAAACGTTGTGCCATCTCATCAATCCAAAAATCATAATTTGGCAGGTTTCCTTCAAAGATAGGGGGGCAATCAAGGGCGACCTCATTTTGACCGTGGGCAATTGCCTGTCCAATTTGTAGTGTGTACTTATCCCAAAAAGGTCGCTTGCCCTGCTTAGTCTCCTTCCATCTACTTTCAATTTGGACCCAGAGTTTTTCGAGCAGCAGATTGGCAAGTTTTGCAGAAGATTCGTCTCGACCTAAGTAGAAGGTATGGGTAATGATTTTTTCTCCCATCTGTTTCCAGCCGATGGATCGAGAAAATAGTCCCTTATTATTCCTTTTTAGCTCTACTCGTTTTATAGCCATGCAAACGTCGCAGATTATCTCATGACAGGTTTGATTCTATTATCAAAAGATGTAATTATCGCATATCTTTTGATACAATGCAACAAATCTTTCGATATTTATCGTCAAATTTTTTGATACTTATGGCTATGATATAATATTGGGCAGGGAACGTTAAATTCATAACTCCATAAATAAAGCCGACTTACGATTATTATCATAAGTCGGCTTTTGTGGAGGCGGCGGGAATCGAACCCGCGTCCCGCGACATTTCCATGCTGGTTTCTACGTGCGTAGCCGGATGATTTAAGCCTTCGCCGCTCAAGCCCCAACCGACTGGGTTTTTAAACGGCTAGCCGGGCACTTTTTTAATCCTGGGCGTACCCAACGTTGACCCAAGACGATCCGGAATTTGTGACCAGCAGTCGGACCTCTCCGGCGGAGGCCCTCAGCCGGGGTTGCCTTTTATTAGGCAGCCATTGCGAGTTGAGACTCGGCAATTAATTAGGTGGTCGGCTTTTATCGTGGCCTGCTGACCAACCACGGCACGCCGCCCGCACTTCAACCTGTCCGGTCGAATCCAATTCGCCCCCAAAGTAAAGGGTTCAGGGTTCGGGGGTCAGGGTTCAGGACTCACTCTTGATCCTTACCATCGAAACTTAATATCATTATAAGCGAAATATACCTATTTTGAAAGGTGATTAAAGTTGGATATCCTGATAATTAAGTGCCTGAAGAGAAGGAAGGCATGATTTGCCGCTTTTTAATGCTTATTCATAGAAATGGCCGGATGAGGAATTTTCGTAAGGCAGAAGCAATAATCAGTGATAATCCTTTTTAATCCCTTTTGGCGTCTCTGTTTCTACGCCATTGTGCTGATAAATAGCGACACGCTAGTGCGGCTAAAAGGAGAGGGAAAAAGAAAATAAACTCGATGATGCTAACTCGCAACGTTTCCCAAGTTATAAATGGTGGAGTGACAGGCCAATGGCCGAACCACGGCAACGGCAGGGCAAGGTGAGCATTGCTCAAAGGCCAAAAAACGGGAATTCCGAAGCCATGATTGTAAAAGGAGTCCAGCAACAGATGGCTTAAACAACTCATTGCTCCACCACCAATAACTCGCCAACTGGTTATCTGAGGAAAGATAGAATGGAAGGACCGTAAAAGAATTGCGACCAATATACTTAGAACCAAGTTTACATAAAGACTGTGGCTGATAATGTATCCTTTAGTACCCCAAAAAAGCAAGGAAAAATCCGGCAGATTGGCAAGCACGATGAATGCGACCAAAACAGACGCTTGCTTCTTCGGTTGCATCTCACGCGGTATAACCGCTACGCCAATCGCAGCACCAACCAAACTATGGCCAATCGGACTCATACCTTGCCTCAGTCACGAACAATCCGATAGTCAGCAACTCGTCCATTTGCATCCAAACGAACCACTAACCACTCGGAGTCGATTGAAATAAAGGCACGTTCATAACCAAGCCAGTATACCAAATCCCAGTCTTTAAAGTACCCGGTTGCCGGCGGCTCGCCAAGAAGCGACACCACTTTTGCCCGAGTCATACCACGAAGTGTACCCTGTTTGATGAGTTGATCCGCCATGCTCAGCCGAACACCTTTCTGGATTTGAATTTCGTCTCGCCAAACAACCGGATCAAATTCTCGGTCTGGGAGCCAATACTGATAAACCAATAAGATGTAAACAAGAGTCAAGACAGCAACAATTGACATAGCAATAACAAGCCATGATTTTTGTTTCCATATCGTCATATTGCTTTTCCATATATTTAAAGAAAAGGGGATATCACTAATAATTGAATGTTCTGCATGGTCAACCGGGTCCACAAAGTGTGAAATCTAATCCACCTGTCAGTCAATATCTGTACCGGCGCTTATTCACACTCATTTCTCCTGCTATTATCATTACGGATGCAGCGTAATTGCAATCAGCATAATCTGCCGTTTTTCCGGACCATAGCACCAAAACACTCGATAAGCATCTGGCGTCTGATTCTGCGCATACGCCTCGAACACCTTCTGATTCTTGTCATAAGGGTGCGGCAAAGAATAAAAAAACCTTTAACTCTGTGATAATGAACGCTTCAAATTGTTACATTCATCGGGAATACTGCCCCTCACCCTAGCCCTCTCCCGGAGGGAGAGGGGACTTTTTCGATAGGCTCTTTAGAAGTAGGTCAGGTACCCCGTACCTGACTGTTTGCCTTGGTATTAGCCGATAGATGTCAGGTACGGGGTACCTGACCTACGGGTCTGTTTGCCTTAGTTTGTCTTAGATAGATGTCAGGTACAGAGTACCTGACCTACGAGTCTACGGGTCTTTCATACACCTCCAAACTGACTCACTACCACTCCTTCGCCCCCCCTTTTATAAAAAAGCCATCTCTGGCAGAATAACGTGATTCACCACTTATCGGACACAACCCGACGGGGGGTGCTAGAGCAAATTTTGTCTAACGGAGTTTCGCATGTTTAAAAACTTTAATCCTTCATTCCTCGGCCTATCAGGACATCAAAGCGAGGTCATCGAACTTGCCCTGACTTATGGCTTTGCAGGAATGGACTTGAACATAGCCGATTTTGCCACCCGGGTGCGGCTTAAAGGCCTGCCTTATGCCCGGCGTCTTATTGACAGCGCAAAAATTCGCATCGGCACATTTCAATTGCCCGTCGATTACGATACCGACGAAGAAACTTTCCACAAAGACCTGAAAAAACTGCAGGAATATGCCGACGCGGCCGTGGCCATCGGGTGCACGCGATGTTTTGTCACGCTTAGTCCGGCCGCCGACAAGCGACCATACCACGAGAACTTTGAATTCCATCGCCGGCGTTTTCAGGAAATCGCCGCGGTACTGAAAGCGGTCGATATTAACCTGGCCCTGGGTTTCCAGGCGGCCGAGTATCTCCGCCGCAACCAGGCCTTCCAATTCATCCACGATATCGACGCCTTGACTCTGCTTTTAAACATGATCGACTCGCCGAACGTGGGCCTGCTGTTGGACGTTTGGGAGGTATTCGCCAGCGGCGGATCGCTGGAATCGATTCGCAAAATTCCCCAGCACCAAATCGTGGCCGTGCAGATTGCCGAACTGCCGGCGCAAACGCCTGTAGCAGAGTTGGACGATAAATCCCGCCTCCTGCCCGACGCTCAAAACGGCCGGATCGGCATTCCTTCCATCCTTTCCTACCTGGCTGAAATCGGCTACGACGGACCGGTCACCGTAAAACCATGCCGCGCGGTGTTTCCATCGCGGCGCCGCGACACAATCGTAAAACTAACCAGCGAGTCGTTGGACAAAGTATGGCGCGAGGCCTGCTTGCCCACCCCCGCCCGACCGTTCGTCGCCGCCGCCCACGAGTAAATAATTTGGCAATCGTTTACGGAGTGGGTATCTATTATAATGTAGTAGGCACACTCCGTGTGCCGTCTGCCCGACTGGCAATTGCGTCGTCTAAAACACCACAAACGGCACACGGAGTGTGCCTATTACATTGCAATGTTTCATTGGGACAACGGTCTGGTACTGACCAAAGCCCGCCTGGCGATTGACTTTCGCCGCCGCCAGCCCCGCGCATTCATTTCCCACGCCCACAGCGATCATATCGCCCGGCACGAACTTGCCCTTTGCACGCCGGCCACCGCTGCGCTATACCAGCTACGGCTCGGCCCGCGTCCCACCTTGTGCATGCCTTACCGGCAGACGATCGACTGGGGCGGTCTGCAACTGACCGCCTATCCGGCCGGACATTGCCTGGGCTCGGCCATGCTCTTGGCCCGGGACGGCGTTCAAACTTTGCTCTACACCGGCGATTTCAAACTTGGCCCATCGGCCACGGCCGAGCCCGCCGAATTGCCCCATGCCGACATTTTGGTGATCGAGAGCACATACGGCACGCCGCAATATCGAATGCCGCCGCGCGAAACGGCAATCGAGCAACTTATCACTCTCGTCCGACAGGCGCTCGACGACGGCGCTCTGCCGGTCATCCAGGCATACATCCTCGGCAAGGCCCAGGAAGTAACGCGGATATTGACCTCCGCGGATATCCCCGTGCTGCAACATCGTAAAATCTTCGAAGTCAGTCGCATATATCAAGAGTTCGGCGTTTCATTGGGCCGTTTTGAGCCTTTCACCGGCCAGACTCCTCCAGGCTGGGCGTTGATCGTACCACCCGGCATGGGCTGGGTGCACCAATCGGGCCGGCAAGTCAGTTTCGCGGTTACCGGCTGGGCCATCGATCCCCGGGCGAAATACCGCTTTCGCGTGGATCACGCCATTCCACTTTCCGACCATGCCGATTACGACGAACTATTCGAGGCCATCAACCGGGTCGCGCCCCGCATCGTTTATTGCACGCACGGTCCCGAGAGTTTCGTCCAATGCTTGCTCGAAGCGGGCCTCGATGCCCATCCACTGGGTCGCCCCACCCAAAAACGCCTGTTTTAATATTTTGTGTACTTGGTATTCAGCTTTTAGCAACCAACCGGAAAACTTAACAGACAATTAAAAATCCCTAACCACTACCCCTCGCCTAATATCCACCGATATAATTCTTTATTAAAGGAACTTATTGAACTTGCATTACGTAAAAAATCGAGGAACATCAACTGACAAGCGTTTATTTCAAGTAGTCCTGCCATGAAGTCCATCGTCCGTATCGCCATTTTTTCGATCACCTTTAGTTTAGCGAGCCAAATTCTCATGACATCAGTTCAAGCCGACGATAAAAAATCAAAAATGCCCGATTCTTGGTCGGGCGTAGTCCGAGACGCATCGCTTCGCAACTTAGCCCCGGCCAAAGGATACATCGCCGATGAGAAAACCTGGCAAAATCTCTGGAAAAAGTGGCGCGGCGATCAGAGCGAACCGCCGAAAATCGACTTCACCAAAGAGATCGTCCTCGTTGCCACGGCAAACGGCCCGAATCAGATGTTCGGCAATCCAAGACTTAACAAGGAAGGCGCCGTAACGTTTATTCCAGCCGCTACGTTGTTGGCCGGTCCCGGCTTCGGCTACTTATTGGCAAGGCTTCCCATCCAAGGCGTCAAGAGCATTAATCGGAAACCATTCGATCCTTGAAACACCGCGGGGCGGCAGCGTTCGTACTGCCGCCCCAAGGGTCTTATGGCAAGCGTTTGCTCGTAGTTTACCAAGCGTATTGCAGGTATCCCGTCAGCGCCGTCTGCTCGGACTTGACCAACACGCCGTTGGTCCACGACTCGTCGACTCTCAACGGCTCGTTCAGCATGCGGTGCGTGCCGGTAGTGCGAATACGCGTGTAATCGGCCTGCAAGCCCAGCGAGAGATGGCAATTAAGCGGGACATCGGCGACAAGGGCAAAATGCAGTGCATCTCCGCCCGTGCTCTCCATCGTATACCGGTTTCCCTCGCGGAGCAGGTGGTGATCGACGTTGTAGGCGCCGGCTGCCCCATAATCAAATTGGAATATCAAGTTGACCGGCGGCCGGCACTCGCGCTCTATCGATCTGCGTAGTTGAGCACCGACATAACCGATGTAATATTGCTGGTTGAACGTGATTGTGTCGCCCTCGTAGTATGGGCCAAGAGGGGGGACAATATAATCAATATTGTAGGCTGTAATGTCGAATCGCTGGAACCGGAATCCGGCCAAAGGCCATACTTCAATCGGCATCCCCAGCAAACAATTCGAATATTTATAGTCGCCTTCAAGCTCGAGTTTCTGTCCGTCATTCCACCGTTCCGACGAATGTGTGAAGCTGTCTAGACGAGTGGGATTATTTCTCGGATCGTTAATGTTCCAGTCGCAGTCCGACATAACCCCGTCGATATGCTGGACCATGGGCATCAGCCATTCGAGGTGAATGTCCAAATTCGGCTTCTGCACCCCAACCCGCAAACCCGTCCACGTTGAGTTCAAGGAAAAGTCGAGCTTGCTTAAGGGAGCATATTGGGGGCCAGTCGGGGGCTGCGTTCCAAACTGGTAGGCCGTGTAGCCGAACATCTGCTGGATCCGGTAATCGATGTACCAGACCCGACAGGGATCCATGCAGATGCAACACCCGCATCCGTTGTCGCTCTCACATTTTTGCGAGCAAATTGACTCCTCAATACATGGCGGTTGTGATAATGCCGCGGTCTTCTGATCGCCGGATGCGCTCGCCGCCTCGCTTTTATCGCCGGATACATAGTAATAACTTCCAGCCTGGACAAGCCCCGCCTGGCACGCCAAAAAGACTGCCAATAACAGCAATACATGTCGCACAAAAATCTTCATGATTTGTACTCCTGATCTGAAGAGACTAATAATCGCGCTAGGCCCTTTTACATGATTCGGCGGAAAGTGTGGATAAAGTGACAATCTCAAGAACAAGTAAAACCTCTTCTCCATCTTGCCATTCTGGTACGACCGTCAGAGTTTGTGCCTTGATTACCCTCTAATCTGCGGCAGCACATAACGATAGCAATCGGTCTTTGGCTCAAGGCCCCAAGGGTCGCTCGGAAATGTCATTTGACGCCGCACCGGAGCGAGAATTAAGGATCAGCATGATCGCCGGTGTATCGGTTCTGGCGCCATAATCGGAAATGTTCGCCTAATTCCACATATTTGATCTAGATTGGGCCTTACCCGGTAGAAAATGTTCCCCTTCCTACCTGGGGGCAACAGGGCGCAGAGTTTACACGATTACCAATACCAATATGGCTGGCTTTTCCTCTCCAAGTTCTTCTAATTGTTAAATATCATGATACCTTTTCGAGCACAAGCGCACACAGGCTATGTAGTGCAGATGGACCATCGCAAGCATAAACACCGACATGTCACCCCTAATTGCACGCCATACGCATCTACGCCAAGGGATCGCTCATATGATCGTCCCCAAAGAATTGCTCATGTGGATCTGCCGCCGACATCTACCGGGGAAGTGTATGTGGGCAAAGGCGTTCCACGGTTATTTAATGTGGATATTGAACCACGCGCTGCAGTAGCTGCATTTCACGTCGCCGTGCAGCGAGACCTCCACACCTTCCCCTAGCGGCGCACCGCATCGCGCACAGGTATACGATGTGGGATGACTCGCCTCGGAAACTTCCCTTGAAGAGTCCTTTTGCTCCACGCTTTCCATTGACTGCATGATTTTGCCGCCGGCCTTTATCCCCATAATAGTTCCCCCAAAAACACTCCCACCGATTATCACAAATGCCAAGGCAATGAAACTGGCGAAAACGCGAAAGAAAAGCGGCGGAGATCCGAACTCTTCAAACGAAGCACTCCAAATAAAAACCAGCACTGTCAAACCGATTCCCGCAAAAATTAATCCCATGGCGCCGCCGACAAATTTGGCCATCGTATCAATCGGTTGTCTTGGACCAGGTTTTAGACCACTCATCGTTGGGCTCCTTTACATCCTATTTTGTACAATTTGCGAAAATTAACAACGGCGTTTGATCGAGGTGTAGTGATTCTGCACTACATAAAATCCTGTCATAAATACTAATATCCATAAGAAATGAATAATGAACGTCTAAATAAACAAACACAGATGCCATGGTGACTCATTCAAGCGAATCTTACCTACATGAGCACATAATTCCCAACTTGTTTTTATTATCTATGCCATGGAAGGCAAATCACACGAATCTACTTCCCCTAATTCTCCTATGTTATTTACAAAATTGTCCAGGCAAATTCAGTTCAAAACTAATACAAAAAAATCATCCGTGGCGTAACTTCTTAACCAATAAGCCTTTACGACAAAATAGAAACGTGCATTTACATGCAAGTCAATAATCCTCATTTACAAACCATTTCAAGACTATTGACCGTATCCTACCAATCTTATACAATTTCGACAACTTCACAAATCCTAGGATCTGTGCGGCATCGGGTTGATTATGCGAAGTATGTGAAGTTTGCGAAGTTTGTGAAGTTTGTGAACCGTTTCGTCGTTTGATTCCTTTCGTTTTTCTCTAACCTTTTTTGTTTTTGAGGAGATTAGTCATGAAGTACCTGTTGATGACTCTCGCCGTTGTAATGATGTTTGCCGGTCCCGCATTGGCTGGAGATGGCAACCTGTCTCAATCCCAGTTGGCCAAACTAGGCCTCTCGGGCATGACCGTCATGAGCGATACCCAAGGCCAGGCAGTACGCGGCATGGGCTTCGCACTCGCATTTGGCGTTGGCTACGCCACAATTAACAAAGCAGATCCCGCCAGCGCCGGAACCTTAAATGGATACGTGGCCGTTGGTCACCACGTAGCCGCCGGAGCCAATATTTCCGTCGCCGGCGCCGCTTCGGGAACTTCGGGAAGTCCCACGACTTGGGCCGTAGTAGGTGCAGTTGGCGGATCTGTCGCCATTAGTCACTAAGCAACAGTGATCGCAATCTAATTGCGATTTTGGAACGCATAGGTTTGCTTGCTTCGCATAAATCCTTTATAAGGAAATACCTTATGCCTTCGGGCATAAGGTATTTTTAATTTCATCAACATATTTTCCCCTAAAAAAACCGGTGGAAGGCGAATCAGCCTTCCACCGGTGGATTATGGATTATTCGCGTTTTGGACCCGATCTTATCTATCCAGTCCAAAGCGATCTTTCTATGTTACCAGGTAAATCCAGTGGCAACCGTGAAACCGATCAAATCGGTTCTTGCTTCGCCCGAGCGGGCAAAGGCATGACCTGTGATAGTAGTTTCAGGACTGGCGACAAATGCATCCGAAAAGGACCTGGCACCGCCTGTGTTCTGGGTATTCCAATACTGATATTCCAAGGCCACGCGGACAAAGGCGTCTGCACAGCCCCTGCAAAGCTCGAAGTTCCACTGCGTACCGACCTGCAGTTCGCCGATGAACATGGTTCCATCGCCTCGAGCTATGGCCCCGTTATCCGTTCCAGCGAGGGCGAGATCAGGCGTAATAACACTGGATTGGGTTTGCGCCATGCTAAGGGCGTTACCGTCCCAAAGGAAAGAACCTCTTGCGCTGTAATACAAACAGAAGTTGCGGCAATTCAAGGGTTTGTAGCCTGACAACGCAGCCGTTAAACCAGTGCCGCTGAATTCATTCCGCGCAAAGGAACTGCCCGAGAATATGACATCATCCACCACCCGGGTCGCCGACGAACCTGTAGCCTCATCCAATTGGGCATAACGGACGCCGAATGCAAACTGGTTTGTCCAGTCCCGCCAGCAGAACAATCGAGTGGCTTCCAGATCCAAGGTCTCGGCCCTGAATAATCCGCAGGCGGCAGTAGTATCAAAAATGTCTCTTCCGATCCCTGGCGCCTGGCGATCGATACCTTCTTCCATCCTCCAATAGCGCATCTCCATACCCCAGCATTCGCCTTGATATCCCACCGTAATTCGGGGCGTGATGAATAGGCCGCTTGGTACGCCGCCATGAAAATCGCCAAAAGATTCCTCATTTGTAATTTCGTATTCGGCAAACGGACGCCTCTGCAATTGCGGCGACAGGAAAACTGATTCTATGCCCAAAATCCAGTGCCCGCCGCATGGATCGCATGAACCGCATCCGCACCCTTCATTGCAGTTCACTTGCACAGCCGGAGCGGCTTCCTTTGGCGCCGGGGCCTTGGTGTCGGCTGCTTCATAATATTCCGTATAGTTCAACAAATTAGCAGGGGTCGACGGCTCCGTTATGACTACCTGCGGCGATGCAGACGTCGGCTCCATGGCAAAAGCGCCTGCCGGGATGCCCATCGCCATCCAAAGGACGGCCAAAACCAGAGCAATTCTGGAAAAAGTGAAATACACTCGCATGTTAAGTCCCTCCATGAGCGAGTTAAACTTGTTCTCGGCGAAATTAAATAACCCAATAGGACCACAGTGGACTTGTCCTGGTACGATACGTGTACCAATTCCCCGACGCCTCCATGCCTGTACTGTCCGAATCGTGCATCGTCCCGACATAAGCGATGAAATTATTCTTTTAGGCCTTCATGGTATATCTGAA
Organism: Pirellulales bacterium; assembly: GCA_963845975.1. Taxonomy (GTDB): domain Bacteria; phylum Planctomycetota; class Planctomycetia; order Pirellulales; family Thermoguttaceae; genus JBEKIK01. The sequence continues at coordinate 37,922 of CAWJUD010000001.1, forward strand.
GGAATCCAATTTTGCCGCAAAATAATTAAATCCGGATTTATAAATACAATTGAAATTATCGAAAAAGCTTGCCTCTCAGTAATTCAGGCGCTATCCGTTATAACCGGTACGATCCCACTGTTTTCCAACCCCTTGAGAAATGAGATTAACGTAACGTGTTAATTGCCACGGATATAAACTGGATTAAAGATCCATGACCAGCCTTCATATCCAGCGTATTTCCCCGGAGTTTGCAGATAAATGCATCGGGGAAAAAACGCAGGCTCAAAAGCCGTGCGTTAAAATATGCCGTTTATGCCGCTTATTCGGAACCCGGCGGAGATACCGATTATTTCAGCATTTTCTCCGGATTATTCCCGCTTTAAGGTGCAACAGTATTACTCCGATAAATCCCGTATATTCCTAATTCCTTCACCTATCCTATAACCAAATTATCTTCTGAAATTAAACCGCACGGAGTCTACGGAGTGCCGAGAAGGAAAATAACATGCAGAAAAAATTGACGCCGTTTATCTCGGGTTTTTTTTACCATCCAATCTCCGCATATCGCCATTTATGCCGGCTTTCCGCGATTCTGGGCGTAATTGTTATCGCCGCCGAAATTGGCCGGTGCGACGACGAAATGCAAAATCCCTCATCCGGCACTTCGATCGTCATCAAAGAAAACAATCCTTCCGGCGTTTCTGTTAACATCAAAGATAAAACGCCGTTCAACGATCTGATTTCTGGAATTGCAACTCAAACCGCTGTTCCCAAGGTAGTATTAAAGGTTGATTCCTCCCCGGAGAAATCTTCCCCATCCAATATTATCCATACTATTCAAGAAAAAGATAAAAAATCCAATCCCGCGGAAAAGCCTGGGTCAACATTGATCGTGCCGATTCAAACGCCATCCACGGGAGATGTTATTATTTCCCAAAGTCAATTTCCGAAACCGCTCGTCGCCTCCAGATCCGCTTCAGCTCGCGAGACCTCAAAAACGAAATTGGCGCTGGAAGTTCAAGAGCGGAAATCATCCCTTGATCGCATATCGATTGATGTGCCCCCCAGAGCTTCACAGCCGACATCCAATTCCATCAACCCTCCCATAACAAATTCGACGCCCAAGCCGGCCGCTCAGATTGTCGCGCAACCGGCGCCTCAACCAGTAACTCCCCAGCCGTCCGCTAAAATTGTCGCTCAACAGGCCCCTGCACCCGCAACGGCAAAGCCGGCTGATCAGGTTGTCGCCCAACAGGTCGCTCCGCCCATATCCCCAAAGCCGGCCGTTCAGATCGTTCCACAACAGGCGGTTCCACCCGTAACACCCCGGCCGGCCGCGCAGATTGTCGCCCAGCAGGTTGCTCCATCCGTTATACCCAAACCGACCGATCAAATAGCATTTCAACAAGCGCCTCCTTCCGTTAACGCCCAGCCGGTATCTTTATCGATAAATCCGCAACTTGCTTCGGCGTCTTCGCCTCAAATGGCGATGGCTCCCCCGCTTCGACCCGTTAGAACGACTGATCCCGACAACAAGAAAGATAATAACGGTCAATCCAACCAGTCGCCTGTGCCGGCTCAAGACGCGCAGGCATTACCTCAACCGCCCTCGGTCGAAGGCTCGGCGCCGCAACCTGAAAATACAACACCCTCAACGCCCGCTAATCCATCCGACCAAAAACTGGGTGAAGCTCCGCCCGACACCCGATTCGAGTTCCTCAGGCAGCAAACGGTCTTATTGAAGCCCTGCGAATGGCAATGGGACATTGGCTTGACCTATTTACACGCCGATAGCACTTTCACCGATATCGTTCCGCCCAGCCAATTAGCCGAAGCCCACATCCGCCAGCGCTTGATCTATATGCCCCTGGCGGTCCGTTATGGTTTATACGACCGCGTGCAATTATTCGCCAACGCGCCTGTCGGTTGGGCGGGCACCGAAGTTTCTATTACGGGAGCCGATGAATTCTTGAACAACGGCGGCATAGGCGACACGAACGCCGGAGCAACAATCCTGCTCCATAAAAGCGACGGCAGAAGTTGTTCGCCCGACGTGCTCGCAACTTTCGGGCTTACCGCACCCACCGGCAGGACCAACGGATTCGTGAGTTTGATAGAAACCCCGGGAACTACTCTTGGACAAGGCTTTTGGGCCGGCTTCTGGAACGTCTTGGCCGTCCATACATACGACCCGGTGATCGTCTTTTACGGCGTGGGCAGCCGCCACTTTTTTACCAAAGACATCCAGGGCATACCCGCCAAACCCGGCGATCAATACCTTTACCAACTTGGAACCGGCTTCGGCATCAACGAACGTATTACTTTAAGCACTACATTTTTCGGATACTACATTACCGAAGCCAGCGTCAATAACCGCTTCGTGGAAGGCACGACCCTCGAACCGCTTTATATGCGCTTTGCGGTTACCATCACTCGGCCTAATAAGCGGATTATCGAACCTTCTGCGACAATAGGCATGACCGATTCCGCCGCCAATGCCCAGGTCGGCATCACTTGGACGTTCTAACACCAAAGGCAAAAAGGCATCCTTCCAGAAAAACCCGACAAAATTATGCAACGGAATAATACAAGTCTGGTTTTAACTGGCGCAATGCTGGCCTGCGCGATTGTCGCCATTCCATCCATCGCCTCCGCTCAGGCGAGTTCCACGCCGATCCGCGATCCGGCTCATATTTTCGAAAAATCCGTGTGCACTTGGAAGCAGATCAAACAAGCGCACATAGTCATGCAAAAACGCGATTACTCCTGCGGGGCGGCCGCTTTGGCCACGATACTGGTTTATTATTGGGGCGATAACGCAACCGAAGATCAAATCCTCATCACCATCGAAAAAATTCTTACGCCCGAGGAAATGAAGGATCGCATCAAGAAAGGTCTGGCCATTAGCGACATCCGCCGCGCAGCCGTTGAAATGGGCTATTTATCCACCATCGGCACGCTGACTTTTCAGCAACTGACCGAATCCAAAGTGCCCTTGATCGTAGGTCTCAGCCATAACAAATACGACCACTTCGTCGTGTACCGCGGCGTGGATTGCGACTGGGTCTATGTGGCCGATCCCATTCGCGGAAACATCCGCATACCTATCATCGAATTCGTTTCCGAATGGCAGAAGAACGCGGCCCTGGTGGTCGCTAAACCGGATCAGGAACCCCCAAAAACCTCTCCGCTAACCGTTTACTCCTACGAAGTCCGCCGGGGCGAACTAAACAAGCAACTTATTCGGACCCAACCGGAAAAAGCCTTTTCCCTACCCGTACCCTGATAATCCGAAAGAATATCCTTTCAAGCTCACGGTTTGCAACCCGTGGGCTTGGTTTGAATTATCATTAACCCTATGACATTAGTTTTTGACGCTAAATAACCTAATTCACCAATCACTGACTTATTCTTAATTCACTTCTTCCCACAAGAAATCGCCTTGCGCACCTCGCCGAGTTGTCCGGCGGACCCCAACTTGCCGTTTTTATGCGCAATGTATTCGGCGTAAGCAGCCATGAATAACTTTCCCGGCGGACGCAGGTCGAAATTCGCCGGATCGTCGCGGAACGACTCGCGGTGGATCGCGCACCAAACCAACCGGCCGTCGGTATCGATGTTCACCTTGCACACGCCCATCTTGGCGGCGGGCAAATATTGATTTTCATCCACGCCGCTGGCATTTTTCATTTTTCCCCCCGCCGCGTTGATCCGGTCGACCCACTCCTTGGGCACGCTGCTGGAACCGTGCATTACCAGGGGAAAATTCTTGGGCACGGCCTTTTGAATCTTTTCCAGCACGTCGAAATGCAGGCCTTGTTTGCCGGAAAACTTATATGCCCCATGCGACGTACCGATGGCCACGGCCAGCGAGTCGCAGCCCGTCTTGGCGATGAACTCGGCCGCCTGGGCGGGATCGGTAAGACAAACGCTGCCAATCACGTCTTCTTCCACGCCGCCTAGTTGCCCCAATTCGGCCTCGACCACAATCCCTTTGGCATGTGCGCGATCCACGATCCGCTTGGTGATCTCGATGTTCTTTTCAAACGGTTCGTGCGAGGCGTCGATCATCACCGAACTGTAAAAACCGCTCTCGATGCAGTCGTAGCACGCTTCTTCGGTGCCATGGTCGAGATGCACGGCAAAAATGGCTTCCGGAAATACCTGATCGGCCGTGCGAATCATGGCCTCCAGAAAACGCTTATCGCTATACTCCCTTGCACCGCGGGAAATCTGGATGATGAACGGGGCGCTTTTCGCTGTATTGACCGGCTCATCATTCTTCTTTACCTTGCCTAAATTCCCCCGAAACAACCCCACGGTCTGCTCCAGGTTATTGATGTTATATGCCCCCACTGCATACTTGCCATAGGCGTGTTGGAATAGTTGTTTGGTAGTAACAATCATGATCTACTATGACTCCTTTCATCCACTGCTATTTTTTATACGGAACACGTTAATTCTACAGAACTATTTTATTGTCGCCAGGGAGGTCCGGTTTATGTAAAAGGTCTCGGCCGCAACCTAATATACCCATACTACTTATTTTAAACAAAAACTTTCATTGCCCTATCCGGCTTCCAAGGGTACAATTAGCCCGCTTGCTTCTTTATATATAGTGTCCTCAGTCAAGGATGACGAGTTTATGAGCACGGAAGCACATGCTTTATCAGGGAATCTTAGCCCTTTTGAACAACTCGGCTATGCCCGGCAAATCATCCAAATCGAAAGCCGGGCTCTTGCCCAGTTAGCCAACCGATTGGACAGCGAGTTTTGCCAAGCCATAAAACTGCTCCACCAATGCCGGGGAAACGTAATCGTTACCGGCATCGGTAAAGCAGGGGTGATTGGGCAAAAAATCATGGCCACGCTTGCTTCCACCGGAACGCCCAGTCACTGGCTGCATCCGGCTGAGGCCGTCCACGGCGATTTGGGCCGCATCCACAGCGACGACATGCTGCTAATCCTTTCTCAAAGCGGCGAGACCGAAGAGATCGTCCGCCTGCTGCCGTCGCTCAACCAGTTGGGCCTGCCGATTTTGGCCATCACCTCTCAACGCACTAGCACCCTGGGCCAGGCCGCCACCGTAACCATCGAGTTGGGCAACTTGCAAGAGGCCTGCGCATTGGGGCTTGCTCCGACCACCAGCACCACGGCGATGCTGGCCTTAGGCGATGCCCTGGCCTTGGTAGCCAGCCGGATGCGCCATTTCGGCCGCGAAGACTTCGCTCGATTTCATCCCGGCGGCAGTCTGGGCAATAAACTCAGCAAGGTCGAGGATCACATGCGCACCCTGCAGAATTGCCGCCTGGCCTCGGACGACCAAACCGTGCGCGAAGTGCTGATCCGCGTAGGCAAGCCCGGCCGACGCACGGGCGCCACCATGCTGGTCGATCATCAAGGCGTTCTCACGGGCATATTCACTGATAGCGATCTGGCTAGGCTATTCGAGCAGCGCCGCGATAAAGAACTCGACGGTCCGATCCGCAACGTAATGACTCCCAATCCACTTCGCGCGCAAGCCGGTTCCATGATGACCGACGCCGTGGCTATCATGGCAGAACGAAAAATCAGCGAATTGCCCGTGGTCGATGCCTGCGACAAGCCCGTCGGACTGATCGACGTCACCGACGTGGTCGCACTCCTGCCAAAGGAACCGCCCCCGTCGAAATCCCCAACACCCAAAACATCAGCCAATGACGTAACTCCCTCGGTTTCTTTACGCCTTGTGACCGAACCAGACGATAAATCGGATACGTAAATTCTGTCACCTGAATACTGTCCCTGGGCTCGTATGAACTTGGATGATCGTTGCCAACCCATCCGCCTGATCCTCTCCGACGTCGACGGCGTGCTGACCGATGGCCGCATCATAATCGATAATCAAGGCGTCGAAACCAAGCGCTTTCATGTCCGCGACGGCATGGGCATTTATTTATGGCGGAAGGCGGGACGCCGATTTGGCCTGATCACGCTGCGCAGTTCGCAAATCGTCAACCTGCGCGTTGCCGAATTGGGCATCGACATCGCCCGGCAAGGCGTCGAAAACAAGCAAACCGCAATGCGGCAAATCCTTGCGGAGTTGCGGCTCGCTCCGGATCAGGTCTGTTACATCGGTGATGATCTACCGGATCTGTCTGCCGTGCGTGATGCGGGCCTGGGCGTGGCCGTGGCTGACGCTTGCGAGGAGCTCCGCAAAACCGCCCATTATGTCACCACACAACCCGGCGGCAAAGGCGCGGTCCGCGAAACCATCGAATTAATCCTAAAATCCCAACACCATTGGGACCGCTTAATCCAAACATATTTGAAAGTCGAAGAATGAAAATAAAAGATCAACTATTATCCTATTCCTAGAAACCGTTGGCACTTTCGCAACCCCGAAACCCGAAACCGAATCCTGAATCCCGAATCTTAAACCCTTCCCCCCATGCCTCGTCTGCTCCACGCCGCCGTTAGTTTTGCCGTCGTATTGATGGCTTACTTGATATATGCGCGGGTGGCGGTGCCGCTGATCGAGCCTAGCATCGCGGGACCTTCCGGAACAATCGCCGACGGCAACACATCCGACCCCGGAGATGATCAACGCATCGCACTATTGGAAAAGATCTTTCCCCCCGGCACTCTGGATCTGAAAAAAACTAAAGTTCTGGAAAACGATAAGGTCATGCTCCTGCTCGAAAACTACAAAAACTACGACGATGGCCGCATAAAATTGGAACCGCCCTTCACTATGGTCTTCCTATGGGACGGCCCGGCCGAGGACGAAGCCCAGCGCCTCCGCCAATCCATCATTCTCCAAGCCTCGCAAGGCGCAATCCTCAAATTCGAAAAACCCATCAATCTTAGCAGTCTGAAGATAAGCCGGCTGGAAAGCGGATCATTATTGGGCAAGATCACTATCAGCAGTCAGGGAAAATCGCCCGGCCCTGAAGACGACTTGCTCATTCACACCAGTGAAGTGCAATTAAACGAAAAAAAGATATGGACAAGCAACCCGGTGGAATTCACCTGGGGTAAAAATTCAGGCAGCGGTCGGGACATGCACATCAAACTGCTTGCCGACCCGTCTAAAATCGGCAAGGACCGATACGCACCCAATGTTTCCGGAATAGAACTCTTCGAGATGCGGCGCATCGACGGTCTTCATCTCGAATCGGCCCCCTCTGCCTCGGCCGCAGCCTCTCCGACTCCTGTTCAAACCAAGGGCTTCATATCTCCAGCCGACGTTGGAAATCTGCCCATGGACATCTCTTGCAGCGGCGCATTTACCTTCAACGTGGTTAAACGCGTGGCGACTTTTGCCAAAAATGTCCTCGTTTCCAGGGTGAATCCCAACGGCCCTTCCGACCAAATTCAATCCGAATTGCTCTCTATCTATTTCGTCCCCCGCGACGAGTCCAAGCCCGATTCCGATAATACATCCAACCTTGAGCCCGAGCGGATCGAGGCCCGCGGCTATCCGGTCCTCATCAACGCGCCCATGGAAAACCTTACCGGACAGGGCGAGCGATTGGAGTACAACCTTAAAACCAACCTCATCTCTCTCGACGGCAGAACAGAAGTCTTTCTCATCCAGGGACCAAACGAGATCCGCGCCCGCAGCCTGCAATATCAATCGCTGGGACCCGGCCGCTTGGGCGAAGCGGCGGCTCAAGGTCCCGGCTGGCTGCACGGGCAAATGGATGGCAATCCCGAAACTCGCATCGAAGTCCGCTGGAACGATAAATTGCATATCGAACCAAAGGATCAGTACCAAAAAATCTCTTTTAGCGGCGGAGCGTTTTTAAACTATCCCGGCTTCGGAACACTGGGGGCAAAGGAAATCTCCTTCTGGCTTAGGCAAACACCCTCGGGCGGTCCTCCCGGCCAACCCGGCTTGACGCCCGAGTACATCAAGGCCCAAAACCAGGTAACTATCAACTCATCTCGCTTAACCGCCGCCCTGGAACAACAATTGGAAGTCTGGTTCGAGCAAAATGGCGATCCAAACTCGACTTCATCCCCGCCGCCGGCCTCGCCCCCCAATCAAAGACAGGCCCCATCCGCCAGTCAAAACCAAGCCGCACAGGCCCGGCCCGATGCGACTTCACAACATTTTAAAATCACCGGCGGAAATCTCCGAGCCCGCATGCAATTGCGCGATCGGCAGATCGAAGACGTCGTGGATATCGAGATCCAAGACGGCGTGCGCCTGGAAGAATCGCAGACCTCGGCGCCTGATGAATCCCCCGTCTTTATTCAGGGCGATCACCTTCACGGCACAAACCTTTTGTCCCTTAACACCGTGGTCAACGTCACGGGCCGGCCGGCCCATTGCGAAGCCCAGGGGCTGGTACTGACTGCCTCGAATATTAATTTAAATCGCGGCATTAACCGCCTCTGGATTGAAGGCCCCGGACACATGGATTATCCCCTTTCCGGCAACACGTTCGGTCAATCGCTCATCCCCGGCCAAACAATGAACTTGTCCGGCACATTGCAGATCAATTGGCAAAAAGGCATGGATTTCGACGGCCGAAAGGCAAGGTTCGAGGAATCCGTGACCGCCACCACGCCCCAATTCAACCTGCAAACCAAAGTCTTGGAAGCCCAATTTAAACGGCCCATGAACTTTTCCGATCCCGGTCTGCAAAATCAAGACCAGAACGAAGTCGAGAAACTCCAATGCTGGGGCGGCGTGTTCCTGGAAAACCATTCCCTCGACGACCGGCAGCAACCCATCTCCTACGACCGCATGCAAGTGGCCGACCTGGCGGTCAACCTGCAAAACGGCGCCCTATCGGCAGGCGGACCGGGATGGCTCAACAGGGTCTTCCTCAATTCCGTTGACCATAAACAAAATCAACCCGGGGCACAATTACTTGGCGGGCCTGCCGCGCCTGCCATTAACAATACCCCCCCTAACTCTGACCAACTGAATAATCAGCTTTATTGCCTTCACGTTCGCTTTCAGGAATCGATCACGGGTAGTTTTCAAGGTTTAAGCACCGGCAAAACCAATCAGGGTGAATTGATTTTCAAAGACCAAATCCGCGCCGCCTATGCGCCCGTCTTCGATTGGTCGGCAATGATCGATCCCGAAAAACAGGAAAAATTGGGCCCTAAAGGCATCACATTGCACTGTAATATTCTGAAAGTTAATCAGTTGCCCTTGCCCGTGGGTAAGGGCCAAAGCGTAGAAGTCGAAGCCTCCGGAAATGCCGTGGTGGAAGGCGGCGATGGCGTTTTCACCGCCCGCGGACAACGCATAATCTATGCCGAGGCCAAAAACCTGCTGATTCTCGAAGGCGACGGCCGTACATACGCCGAATTGTATAGACAACTTCAACCAGGAGCGCCATATTCCAGGACTACAGCACGGAAATTCCAATATAATCTAAAAACCGGTGCGATAATTATAAACGATGCAGGCACCATGGAAATCAACCCGGGGAAACTGAACTCGTTTTAAGCCGCCTTTAGTGTATCAATTCGACCTGGGATTTCCCGGCAAAATCAATTAAAATAACCGGCCGTGAAAATAAGTCGTTTAGCCCCGGCACTTGTTCCGGAAAAATACATCCAAATACCTTCCAGGATCCTCCCCCATGAAAACCTTGCTCACCGAAGAACAACTCAAACGTGGCATCGGTCAATTGGCCGAAAAACTTCAAGCCCATTATCAAGGAAAACCATTGACAATCGTGGGCGTGCTCATTGGCAGCGTGATCTTATTGGCCGATTTGATCCGATTGCTGAAAACGCCCTTGCGGGTTGAATTGGTCCAAGCACGCAGTTATCGCAACGGCACCCGGCCCGGTCCCTTGGTGATAAATTCCGACTTGCTTTCCAGCAACATACAGGGCCGCGACGTGCTATTGATCGACGATATCTTCGATACCGGCAATACGCTTTGGGAACTTATCCCCCAAATCGACGAACTCAATCCAACCAGCATTCGCACCGCAGTGCTGCTGCGCAAAACGGGACAATGCAAACTCGACCTGAAGCCCGATTTCATCGGCTTCGACATCCCAAATGAGTTCGTAGTCGGCTACGGCTTGGACTACCTCGACTTATATCGCAATTTGCCCTATGTCGCCATCCTCGAACCCTCGGAAATGAAGGATAAAAAATGAAACCTCGCATCCTTCACATCCTTACTACGCTCCAAAATTCAAGCGCGGGAAAACAACTTCGTCTTCTGACACAAGGACTGCCTCGCGACCGTTTTGATCTCCAGATTTGCCTGCTCGACGGCATTGCTCGGTGCCATGGCCACGCCGGGTGCCATGGCCACGCTTACGTGGCCATGTCGCGTGCCACTGGCATCTTGCCAGTGTCGGGCGGCACTGGCGTCTTGCTGGCGCCAGGCGCCGATCTCGGCTCACCTGTGCTCTCTTCAACCTCAGTCCCAGTCACCGTTATCTCAAAGCGCTGGAAATATGATCCCCGAAGCCTTTGGGAACTAAAACGCCTTATCGATCGGTTCCAGCCCGATCTGATCCATGCCTGGACGTCCAATGCTAATGCGTATGCCATGGCCGCGGCTAAGGCAACGGGTGTAAAGCGGATCGTAGCCGGCTATGGTTGTGTCGATCCCTTTAAAAGCGGCCCCCGACTGGCGATCGACCGTTACATCGGCAAGCATTGCGTACGACTGATCGCTAACAGCACCGGAGTACGCGACTTCTATATGCGGAAAGGTCTGCCGGCCGAAAAATTTCACATTATCCCCGGCGGCGTGGAACCCTCGCGGCCAACAACAACCACCAGGCGGCAATTGCTGGCCGAGTTGGGTCTGCCCGAAAACAGCCGGCTGATCGGCCTGATAGGCGGGCTTTTATTGCGAAATCGGGTGAAGGACGCTATATGGGCCGCAGACCTGCTGAAAGTCATTCGCAAGGACGTGCATCTGCTCATAATCGGCGATGGCCCGCACCGTGAACTACTCCGTCGCTTCCGCGATCAGGTCCGCATCGCCGACTTTGTACATTTCCTCGGCCTGCGCGGCGATCTCGCCCGGCTTATGCCGCACTTCGACCTACTCTGGTCGACCAGTCCTTATGAAGACCAGTCCGGCGCCATTCTTGAAGCCATGGCCGCCGGCGTTCCGCTAGTTGCCTGCGACATCCCCGGCACGCGCGATCTTGTACTTCATCAACAAACCGGCTTTCTCGTGCCCATAGGCGACCGTGCCGGATTTGCCCGACATGCCCATCAACTCTTCGAAGATCCCGCCTTTTCTTCCCGCCTAGGCCAAGCTGCTTATGAGCGTGCCCGGTGCGAATTCTCTCCCGTCAAGATGATTTCCAGCTACGCAGAAATGTACCGGCAGATTTTCAAATAATTGGAACTGGAATACGGGTTATTGCCAAAAAAACCGCTTGCGGTTTCGCAATGCGCCGGAACCAAGTTGGCTGAACCCCAATTTAAATGAAATTTAGCTGTAAAATTTATTAAAAATATGTATAATTCATCCACTATGCGATTAAATAATGTAAAAATAGGAAAAATAAATATATAAGTTGCCGATGTAAATATAGATAATATGCGTTGTTGGGAATATATGTAACATTTATAGCGATTTGCTCAATCCTATTGATCCTGTTGACTTTATCGATTGTCAAAGCAATTCGGCCAGGTTTATTACCTACGGACAAAACTTTAAATTGACAGGTAAAATCATTATTATTGCATCGCCAACTTTGCTTCTGGACCCAGCTATGAAACAGCAATTCCTCATGAAGGACGTGTTGGCGGTTATTTTAGCCGGAGGAAAAGGGTCCCGGTTGGAACCGCTAACCCGCGATCGGGCGAAACCCGCTGTGCCTTTCGGCGGAGCTTACCGCATCATCGATTTCTCATTGTCCAACTGTCTAAACAGCGGAATTCGCAAAATTCTCTTGCTCACACAGTACAAGGCCATGAGCCTGGACCGCCATATCAACCTTGGCTGGCAGTCCTATTTATGCCGGGAATTGGGCGAATTCATCGACGTCGTGCCCCCGCAGCAACGCATCGACGAACATTGGTACCAGGGAACCGCCGACGCCGTGTATCAAAACATCTACACCATCGAAAAAGAACGGCCCAAGTTCATCATCATCCTGGCCGGCGACCATATTTATAAAATGAATTATGCCCGGCTGATCGATTTTCACGCGCAAAACAAGGCCGATGTCACCGTCGGCACGCTCCGGGTGCCAATCGCCTCGGCCGCCACGCAGTTCGGCGTGGTGCAAATCGATTCCGACAGCCACGTAAACGGTTTCGAGGAAAAACCCAAGACGCCCAAATCCATTCCTGGCGAGCCCGAATACGCCATGGCATCGATGGGCATCTACGTCTTCACCGCCCGGTTCCTGTTCGAACAACTCTGCCTCGACGCCACGCGCCATTCCAGCCACCACGATTTCGGCCGCGACATCATCCCCTCGATCATCCAAAACCACCGCGCCTTTGCCTATCCTTTCATGGACGAAAACCGAAAAACCGAGGCCTATTGGCGCGACGTGGGCACTTTGGACGCCTACTACGACGCCAACATGGACCTGGTCTCGGTCGATCCCCAATTGAACATGTATGATAGCGATTGGCCGGTGCGGACCTACCAGCCCAACCTGCCCCCGCCCAAATTCGTATTCGCCGAAAAAGGCCCGGCCGGCCGTTGCGGCGAAGCACGCGACAGCCTGGTCTGTCAGGGTTCGATCATTTCCGGCGGGCAGGTCGAACGCTCCATCGTCGGCTTCGACTCGCGCATTAACAGCTACTCCCGGGTGGAAGATTCCATCCTTTTCGAAGGCGTGGATGTGGGCCGATACGCCAAAATCCGCCGCGCGATCATCGACAAGGGCGTGCACATCCCGCCCCATGCCGAAATCGGCTACGACGTGGAACTGGATATCGCTCGCGGTTTTATCGTCACCGAAAAAGGCGTGACCGTCATCGCCAAAACCCACGGCATGGAGCAATTCCTCGAACGCGGCAAAATCCGCCAGTAATGCCGACTTTTTTCTGTTCTCTAGCCCTTAATCTCCAGCCCCTAAATAAAAAATGCCCCCGGAAAGCGTATGTCCCAGGGGGGCAAAGGACTCGGCTTCTTCCGGGAGCGATTGGACGCTCCACAATCGCGGCGGCAAGCGCCGCGTTGGGTGCACCGAAATGTATCCGAAGCAGGCCGCGAACTTCCATGTAGGCGGCCATAAGCTTCGCGGTCCGCAGGCATCCCGTCGTCGCGGAATTCCCAGATGCGGACCCATCCACAGTGGATCAAATATTCTCTAACCAATCACGTTCTATCGCCGCGTAAAGCGGCGATAATGATTCCTTGAGGCGGCGAGAATAGGACATTTGCCAAATCCCGTCAAGGCCGATTTTTTTTGCTCCGTAAACCCTTACAAGTCATGCTAAAACCGATGCTAGCACCGCTTGTTATTCCACATCGTTTTGACCTATAATTGGAGTATAAACAACTCTAAAACGTGATATCCATGGTTCATCTGCAAATTCCCAAAGAATCTTTGGCAACCTTCTGTCGACAGAACCATATCCGGCGATTGTCATTCTATGGCTCGGTGTTGCGCGATGATTTTCGGCCCGAAAGTGATATAGACGTACTGGTTCTTTTCGAGCCCGGATATGTGGTAGGGTTGCGGATTATCGAAATGGAGCAGCAACTAACCGCGATGTTCGGCGGGCGCAAGGCGGATATTGTAAATGAATAATATTTAAATCCGCGACTGCGAAAATACATTATTGATAGCGCCGAGGTCCAATATGCCGAAGGATGATCTTCTTTACTTGGGCCACATGCTCGATTTAACTGAAAAGATCCTTGACAAGGTTAAGGGAGTCAGCCGCGATCGGTACGATGCGGATGAAAACCTGCGATTGGCTTTAGCTCATCTAGTTAATCCCGAAGGGCCGCGCTGACCGATGGAACGAGGCGCCCACGCCGTGAAAGGTAAGGAGGATCTATGTTAACGAGAAGCCAGAAGGTGATGTTCTCTTTGTGCAATCTGGTACTGTTGCCATTGGCATCTTGTTGTCTTATGGCTGCTTACCCCAGCCGGGCCATGGGAAATACGCCCGAGGAGTTTGCACGGTTGTCGGAGGACCAACAAAAGACGGCGCTGCTTGAAGGGGTTCAAAGGATACGGCAGAAGTGCGCCAACATCTCGCTAAAGACCACTAGCCGCGTGCAAAAGGTAGACGTTGATCCTGCGACCATGAAAGTTGGCAAGATTTTGGAGGATTTTGGAAAGTGCGTATATGAATTGCGAAGGATCGATAGTTCATACCAGATCACGCTGGCTCGCTACCGCCCTGGGATCAACGGGCCGACAGTCCAGTGTGTCGACCACTACAATGCGGAGTCCGGTGTCAATCGGGGAATCGCGATCCAGAGACTCGCCAATGGAAGAGATCAGGAGCATGGATTAATTTCCACGCAGCATACTCGAAGTTCCATTGAATGCTGCTATGCTTCGTATCTAGGAGGTCTGTGGTTGTCGGGGTCGCAGCCGAATGATTTTTTCGGCTTCTTGCTGAAATACAAAAGTAATATACGGATCCGCGGGATCGACCAACAAAACGGGCTAGTCGAAGCGGATTTCACTTTCACCCCCGAAAAACACTTTAGAAGAACCGGCTCTTGCAGAATGTGGTTTGACCTCAACAAGGATTGGATGTTTACTCGAAGGGTGTACGAGGCGCAGGATCCAGAAGATTCCAGTTACAAGAACTACCAACGTCTTGAGGTGAATGAGTCCAAGTTGTTCGATGGCATCTGGATGCCCACGCGGTTTTCCGATGTGACATTGGCATCCGGACGCGATCTGGCGACACCCGTTGGCAATCTTTGGGAAACCACGGCGGAAGACATCAAGTTCGGAAAGGTGAAGAAGGAAGACCTCGAGGTGGTTTTTCCACCAGGCGCCTTGGTACGCGATGAAATCACCGGCGACCGATGGGGCGTGGGCAAGTCGGGGGAGAAGATTCCGTACAATGATAACGTTGGTGGAGGAAAATAAGGAAAATAAGGTGACAGCCACCAGGGAGGGGACACAATACTTAATTTCTGCTTTTTCTTGTTCGCGGCTTGCGTTGTTTTGGCTTCTGGCCGAGTTTTTGCCGTTTCAAAACGCGGCCAACAAGGCTCAATTGTCATTATCTCTATTCTTCACGCATGAGCTTTGCCGTACTGCGGAAATCGATCCTGCACCGCCTCCACTTCCATGTCTTCGCTCCGTAAAGCAAGCATCGCGCGAACCGCCGCGTCGGCGGCTTGAATCGTGGTGATGCAGGGAACCCCGTGCGACACCGCCGCCGCGCGAATCCGTCCCTCGTCGGTCCGGGCGCCCTTGCCGCGCGGAGTGTTCATCACCAGTTGCAAGTCGCCGTCGATCATGAAATCGATCACGTTGGGATGCCCCTCTTGAAGCTTTTTGATGGACTGCACTTTCACGCCAGCTTTTTCCAGGCAAATGGCCGTGCCCCGCGTAGCGATCAATTCGTAACCCATCTGTTCCAACATCCGGGCCAGTTCAGGCATGTGTTCCTTTGCCCGGTCGGCCACGCTGATAAATACCTTCCCCTTCATGGGCAGCACGGTTCCGGCAGCCAATTGACTCTTGGCAAAGGCTATGGGAAAGTGCTCGCTGATGCCCATTACCTCCCCGGTCGATTTCATCTCCGGCCCGAGCACAATGTCCACACCCGCGAATTTCACGAACGGGAACACCGCCTCCTTGACCGAAACCCTTTTCGGCACGGGCTCGCTGGTATAACCTTGCTCGGCCAGTGAAACCCCGACCATCACCTTGGCGGCCGCCTTGGCCAGCGGCATGCCCGTGGCCTTCGATACAAACGGCACCGTCCGGCTCGCCCGCGGATTCACCTCCAGCACGTACACGATCTGCCGGCCTTCCTCGCGCTTCACCGCGTACTGCACGTTCATCAATCCCTTGACTTGCAGATATCGGGCCATTGCGCAGGTGGCCTCGTGGATTTCCTTGATCACATTTTTGTGGAGCGTGTGCGGCGGCATGACGCAGGCCGAGTCGCCGGAATGAACGCCGGCCTCTTCGATGTGCTCCATGATGCCCGCCACCAGCACCTGTTCGCCGTCAGCAATGGCATCCACGTCCATTTCGATGGCGTCTTCCAAAAAGCGGTCGATCAGCACCGGCTGCCCCTGTGCCACCACAAAGGCCGCGGCCACGAATCGCTCGAACTGGGCGTTGTCGTAGCAGATCTCCATGGCCCGGCCGCCGAGCACGAAACTCGGACGGACCAGCACCGGAAAACCGATCTTCGCCACTTCCACCCTTGCCTGGGCCATGTTCCGCGCAATCCCGTTGGCCGGTTGCTTCAGCCCCAAACGCCGCAGCAAATTCGCGAATTTTTCCCGATCCTCGGCGTCTTCGATCGTATCCACGCTGGTGCCGACTATCGGCACCCCGGCGTTGGAGAGAGCCCGTGCCAAATTCAGCGGCGTCTGCCCGCCGAACTGCACGATCACCCCGTCCGGCTGCACCCGATCGCATATATTCAGCACGTCTTCAGTCGTAAGCGGCTCGAAAAACAAGAGATCGCTGGTATCGTAATCCGTGGAAACAGTCTCCGGATTCGAATTGACCATGATCGACTCGATCCCCAGTTCCTTAAGGGCGAAACTGGCGTGGCAGCAGCAGTAATCGAACTCGATGCCTTGCCCGATGCGGTTCGGTCCCCCGCCCAAAATCACCACGCGCCGCTTGTCCGGCTTTTTCGCCGGTGTTTCGTCTTCATCTTCGTAGGTCGAATAATAATACGGCGTGTAGGCCTCGAACTCGGCCGCGCACGTGTCGACCGACTTGAATGTAACCACGATCCCCCGCGATTTGCGATGCCTGCGCACGTCTATCTCCGTGGTATTCCAGATCACGGCCAATTGCCGGTCTGAAAATCCAAACTGCTTGGCCCGCCGCAGCGTTGCATCGTCCACGTTGTGCAATCCCCCGATCCGGCGGAGATGCTCTTCCATCTCCACGATCTCTTTTAGATTCTCCAAGAACCAGGGATCGATCCCCGTCAGCTCATAAATCTCCCCTATCGACATCCCGTACTTCATGGCGTATCGCAAACACCACACCCGTTGATCGCCGGGCACGGCCAGTTTCGAGCGCACTTCATCGATGCCCGGCTGCTCGTGCGTGCCCCAAAGATCCTTGCCGTCGCAGCCGAATCCGAAACTGCCCACTTCCAATCCCCGCAAGGCCTTTTGAAACGCCTCCTTGAACGTCCGTCCTATGGCCATCGTCTCGCCCACGCTTTTCATCTGCGTGGTAAGTTTGGGGTCGGCCTCGGGAAATTTTTCAAAGGCAAACCGCGGCACTTTCACCACCACGTAGTCGATCGTAGGCTCGAAACAGGCCATCGTCTCCCGCGTAATGTCGTTGGGCAGTTCGTGCAGGCGATACCCAACCGCCAGCTTGGCGGCGATCTTGGCGATGGGAAAGCCCGTGGCCTTCGACGCCAGCGCGCTCGAGCGGCTCACCCGCGGATTCATCTCGATTACGACCATCTGCCCGGTCTTCGGATGAATGGCAAACTGGATGTTCGACCCGCCCGTATCCACGCCGATCTCGCGGATCACGGCCAGCGACGCATCCCGCATCCGCTGATATTCCTTGTCGGAGAGCGTCTGTGCCGGCGCCACGGTGATCGAATCGCCCGTGTGCACGCCCATGGGATCGAAATTCTCGATCGAGCAGATGATCACCACATTGTCGTCCGCGTCGCGCATCACCTCCATCTCGTATTCTTTCCAGCCCAGCACCGATTCCTCCAAGAGCACCTGGTGGATGGGCGAAAGATCCAGACCGTGTTGCACCAGGTCGTCGAACTCGTCGCGGTTGTACGCCACGCTCGAACCGGTGCCGCCCAGGGTGAAACTCGGGCGGACCACGCAGGGCAGGCCGATATCGCCGACGACCTTCCGCGCCTCGCGCAAACTGCCTATCGTCTCCCCGCGGGGAACCTCCAAACCGATCCGCTCCATGGCCTGCTTGAATTCGCTCCGCGATTCGGCCTTGGAAATCGCCTTGGCCGACGCCCCGATCAAGCCCACGCCGAATTTTTCCAAAACCCCCTGCCGCACCAGGTCCATCGCCAAATTCAACCCCGTCTGACCGCCCAGCGTCGGCAGCAAAACGTCGGGCCGCTCCTTCTCGATCACCTTGGCCACGATTTCCCAAGTTAATGGCTCGATGTAAGTGCGGTCGGCCATTTCCGGATCGGTCATGATCGTGGCCGGATTGGAATTGACCAACACCACCTCATAACCCTCCTCCCGCAGCGCCTTGCACGCTTGGGTGCCGGAATAGTCGAACTCGCAGGCCTGTCCGATGATGATCGGCCCGGATCCGATGAGCAAAATCTTGTGAATATCGTTACGGCGTGGCACGTGTGATCAATCCTTTGATTTATTGACGTTTGCATAAAAATGATCTAGGCCGGCCGACAGGAGGCCGGTATTTTAGGTGAAAAATCTAGCATTACCCGTCATTTTCAATGCAAATATCAAAATTATCCTGAGAATAGCGAGGAATTTCGCCTTTACCCCAAAAGGGTTAAAGCGATGCCTAAAATTTCCTAATGATACCATGACAAAACACCACTGTTCAAGGGGCCGGAGATATATGACAGGGATTAAAGTCGGGGATTGAAAGACCTGGACGCTCGCCGGCCATTCGTTCCCGCACAACCCCCGGCATTCGATAGACATAGGGCCAATACACACGATGCACAGGATGAAGGGTAAGTCTCAAACCCCGTAACAAAATAAACAATCCAAATCAGGAGGCCGGACATTCTTGTCCGGCTCGATC
Source organism: Pirellulales bacterium (assembly GCA_963845975.1). GTDB lineage: Bacteria > Planctomycetota > Planctomycetia > Pirellulales > Thermoguttaceae > JBEKIK01. The sequence continues at coordinate 56,761 of CAWJUD010000001.1, forward strand.
AGTAGGCCAGGCATTCTTGTCTGGCCCAAAAAAGACAGGCAAGTATGACTGTAATCCCAGTCTCAAACTACTTTATTTAGTCTTGTAAAGTTCATAATATATGGTAAATTCATAATTGCCCTTATTATCGCAATTTTATAGGTGTTGATATGATGACCGATCTTGAGCATTCCATAACACGTCAAAAAAAGGCATTCACACTCGTGGAATTGCTCGTAGTGATTGCCATCATCGGCATTTTGATAGCGCTCCTAATGCCGGCAATACAGGCGGCGCGCGAGGCGGCCCGCAGGATGCAATGCATGAACAATCTCAAGCAAATCGGCGTCGCCGTTTTGACACACGTAGGTGCTCAAGGTCATTATCCCTCCGGCGGCTGGGGATATTTGTGGGTGGGCGATCCCGATTGCGGCTACGGCAAGAAACAGCCTGGCGGAGTGTTTTACAACATCCTTCCCGGCCTCGAGCAGTTAAATTTACATGACATGGGCAAGGGAATGTCCGCCACGGTAAAAAAAAGAATGGCCAACGTACTAAGTCGCTCGCCCTTGGAGGTGTATAATTGTCCCTCCCGGCGTCCCACTATGCTATTTCCAATTGGTCCATCTGCTACGGGGGGTGTTGTGGCCAACAACGCCGACCCTAATCCGGCAAACGACAATTTTTCAGCCCGCGGCGATTATGCCGCCTGTCCGGGCACCACTGAAGGGTCTTATGACTATGACGGCGATGCTGACGACTTAAACACCAGCGGTTTTAACGGCATATGCTATCCGCGCAGCACCGTAAAAAATAGAGATATCCGCCGGGGCAGCAGCCACACCATCTTTGCCGGAGAAAAAAATCTCGATCCCGACGCTTATTATTCCAGCACAGCCATGGGCGACGACCAGTCGGTTTACAATGGTTTTGATCATGATAATTACCGCTACACCACTTCACCTCCAAGGCACGATCGAAAAGGTTACGCCGATTGGTCCATCTTTGGCAGCGCACACCCCAGCGCCTGTAATTTTGTGCTCTGCGACGGCTCGACTCACTCCATTTCCTACGACGTCGATCCGACCGCCTTTCTAATCCACGGCGCCATAATCGATATAAAAGACTCCCACGGGAAACCAATAACCAGTTCCAAGCCGTTTATCTCCGATTAATACTCATCTTGCCCTTTGGTGCGCATATCCTATTTAGCCCCCGATAAACACACCGGGGGGTTTGGTTGCGGCCTTATGCCGTGTTAAGGATTATCTTAAAGCAACCGAGTTTCACTACTCATCCTCCGTCGCCCCTTGATGATCTTTTTCTTCGCCCAGGAGCCTTTTAACGCCCTGGATCGTCGAAGTCCCCAGCCCAATCAAGCCCATCACTCGCTCCACTGGAGCCGTAACTTTGCCAAGCTTGTTGTTTATGGCCGTTGCGCTGTCTCCGGCGATAAAAATCCTGTCGCCCGGCATGATTTGATAGTTTGTTTCGGTCGCCCCGCGCTGCGTAATGGCCGCGTAATCGACTGTCAGGATCGTACCCTTCCTGGAGTTAGTGGGCGATGGCCGTGAAAGCCATATTTTCTTGCTCGAAAATTGCGACAGCCCGCCCACCGAGGCCACCGCGTCCAGCACTGTCTCGTTGCCGCAAATGGGAATCCGCCGCACGTTGTCGCCGTATCCGGCCCCGTCGGTGATGATGTAATACACTTTGCTGTTGTATCCCAACACGTTAACCCAAACCTCGGGCGATTCCATATATTTCGACAAGTGCTTTTCCAACTCCGCCTTGGCCTCCGCAACCGTCATGCCCGTCACTTGGACCGTGCCGTACTGGCGCATATTGATAGTGCCGTCCGGTCCAACCAGGTATTGGCCGGCGCCCAAATCGGCGCCGCTCATTCCACGGCCGGTTCCTGTAATTTTAACACCATCGACGGGTGGAGTCGCACTGCTAAGCACTAAGGGCGTCCCCCCGCCCCCGGTTGCCATATGCGCATCTCGCCGCGATCGGAAACGGTGGTAGTGCCGCTGTAGGTGCCACCGCCGCTAAATGTGGTGGTTGTGCCTGAGTAGTTATCTGCGCCGCTAAGGGTCAATGTTCCGGTGCCAACCTTGTTCAGTGGTTCTCCGGCGACTGGTTCTCCAGCGTTAAAGATCAACGTGCCAGTGGGAACCGTTGTGCCGCCAGTGCTATTTTCGGCCGGAGCACTGCGCCAGTCACATTCAGGTTGGAACTGGCAGACACGTTTCCGGCGCCGCGGGAAGATGTTTTTTCATCGGATTTTTTCGACGGCTGATTTTCCCCGCCCCCACCGGCCTTGGCACTGGTAACCTCGATTTGAATTATGTCTGGCGGCTCGATCCGATAAGTCGGCAACGGACGCATCGCCAACTCCCTAGGTATTTCAACGCCTGTCTTTTTGGACCTTGCTCCTGCCTCGTCCTCCGCTGCGAAACCCGCCCCGGCACATCCTACGCCTGCAATCAACACAACTAATAATCCCGCCCGGCGGACAAATGTGTGTGCAAGCATGACACGGTCCCCTGTTAATAAGAGTTTAAGTAATCCCAGCAAAACGACAAAAAAGCCCCTTTATGCTCACGTGCCGCTATCTACGGTCCATAATCCCCCAGGGTTCTATTATTTTTTAAATTTGTTCGGACATCAATCATTTTTTATGTTTCCCCCCCACTTTTTCTCATCCTTCATCCTTCATCCTTCATCCTTTCCCCTCTCACCACCGATTCCGCCGTATCCTATCCGGCCGGTATCGATCCACGGCCTTAACTTGCTCGGCCGGATACCCAATCACGACCAGGCTATGGGCAACGACCATATCCGGCAGGCCGAGAAGCTTTCGCAGGCCGTCCATCCGCGGATCTCTCGGATAAACGCCGGTCCATACCGCGCCTATGCCCAAGGCATGGGCAGCCAGGAGGATATTTTCCGCCGCCGCCGCACAATCGACCACCCAATAGCCCGGCGACGTTTCCAGCTCCAAATCGCCGCAAACAAGGATCGCCAATGGGGCATCGGCGGCCATAGCGGCATTGGGCATGAACTCCGGGATCTTGGCAAGAATCGCCCGGTCGTCGATCACCACGAACTGCCACGGCTGCTGATTCCGGGCATCGGGCGCCTGCATGCCCGCCGCCAATAGTTTCTGCACGATTTCTTCCGGCACCGGCTTATCCAGATATTTGCGAATGCTGCGGCGTGTGAAAATAGCTTCAATGGCGTCCATATTGAGTGTTCAGGGTTCAGGGTTCAGGATTCGAAGGTTCAGGATTCGGGGTTCAGGACATATCTCCCCTCTCCCTTTGCAACATTATTTATCAGCTAGCAGGGAGGGTGGGTGATAAAGGTAAACGTATATTGCGTGAATTATCAATTTTACTTGGACCCAACAACGGACACGATGGTCTCGACGTACCCAATTTGGCAAGGGCGATAGGCCGCAGGCATGATTAGTCAACCAACCAAAGCAACGTTCGATAGCATCGCGACAGCTATGCAACGCCTTGCCGAACTCGGTTTGCAGCAATGCTATAGAGCGAATGCGTCCGGCACTGTGCCAGCGATGTCCCAGGCCGCTGTTGGGCCGCTTTCGTTCGGCCACCAGTTGAAAACCGTTTTGCAACGCGACCTCGTGCAAGGGATTACTGTCATATTGTTTATCCCCAAGGATATATCCGCCCCGCTTCAGAGTCGGGAGCAGCCTCGCCGCTACCTCCGATTCACCCTCATTCAAGGGCGCGATCGTCCAACACAAAGGCAAGGGAGCGGGTCCATATATGGCATGCAGCTTGTAACCTTTGGCATAACTTCTAGGGCCAGCCCGTCCCCATTTGCAATCTGGATCCTTGCTATGCGCACCAACGACCAGAGGCTTGCCGTCCACGGCCGCAACCCATCCGTTGTCGTCCTGCAATTTTATTATTTCTTGTTCCATAACATGCATCAGTCGTTGGACTTCCGTCGTTCTCAACCTATTGCTCATCGTGGGTTGCGAAGGCAATTTTCGCCTTGGCCACAGGCCTTCGGGCCAATTTTTAGGGTCACAGGCCCAGACTGTAGGCCGATCGTGGAGTACCGCCCAAATGTAAACCATCACGATTTCCATGTCAAAGAAAGTCACCTAGTTTCCAAGGCTCCCATTTGTCAAAACGCTGTGCAATTTGATATAAAGTCATCCAGAGTTCGCGTTCCATTTCTTGTCTCCTTTATGTTAGGAACAACAAGACAAGAATGTACGCGAACTCGATTTTTTTCCAGTATTACCTATACCCCCTTAACCAATGCTTGCTGATGAATAATGTTGCTTTGGGAGAGGGGCAGGGGGTGAGGGCGAAATGTGTGGAATTATTGGGGATTTGTAACATTTTAGCCATTCGCAGTATTGAAAACACTAGCCCGAAGCGCAAGCGAGGCATCGAATGTTTTTAATCCCAATTTGCCCTCGCTTGCGCTTCGGGCTAGTGTAGGCCGTATTTACTGCAAACGGCTAAAATATTACGGGGATTTCTTATTCTACATCTAACAGTTCGATCTTGTACACCAGGACCGTGTTGGGCGAAATCACGAAACGCTTTTCGCCCTTCCGCTCCTTGGCGTAAAACCCGCTCGTGCCGTAGGCCTCAGCGGCGGGCACGATGAGCGTGCGTTTTTCGCCCTTTCGCATTTGGGCGACCATCGCGTCTATGCCCGGATTAATCTTGGTCTTGCCCAACTCGAACACGAACGTCTCGGGCTTGTCGCCGGGGCAGGGCGTGCCGTCGGCCGAACTGGCGAACTTCAGCCCGTACAGCAAAGTGAAGCCGGAATAGGCGATCTTCAACCTGGCTCCCTGCGCCGGCGCGGCGCCTGAGCCTTCGCGGTCGATGACGTATTTCAGGCCTTTCTCTCCATCGACGGCCTTGGGCAACATCGCGGCTGTCAACTGATCTTCCGCTTGTTTGCGCTGGGCGTCGTCCTTTTTGACGCGCTCCTTGGCCGCCTCGACCATTTTCATAAACGATTCGGTTGTGGGCCGAAAGGCCTCGGCCGCCTTTCCCACGCGAACGATCTTCACGCTCTTTATCTCGTCGCCTTGGACGATCTTGAACACCACGTCCATGCCCTCGACCACGTGCCCGAACACCGTGTAATCGCCGTCCAGGTAGGAGCGGTCGCCGAGCATGATGCACCACTGGCAGTCGTTGGTGTGCGGGCCGGCGTTGGCCATGTTGACCATGCCCGCCCGGTCGTGGTTCAGCTCGGGCAGGCGGATCTCGTTGGGAAACAGATACCCGGGCACTTGGGCCTTGCCGTCTTTGGGAATGCCGCACTGGATGACGTGGCCCGGCACTACGCGGTGCCACTTGGTGCCGTCGAAAAACGGCGTGCCCTCGGGCAAGGCCTCATTCTTGATCGTCCCCTCGGCCAGCCCCACGAAATTGGCCGCGGTCATGGGCGTTTTCTCGAATTCAAGCTGAAGCACGATCAGCCCCCGGTTAGTCGTCACCTCGGCATACAGCCCGTCGGAATAAGCCGCTTTGGCGGGGGCACAAAATAATAGCAGACAAACCGCAAACAATCCGCAGGTAAATAATCGGACGCGTGACAACATTGTGTGGTTCCTTTGCACAATTAGTATTTTGGGTATCAAATCGCGATTTTTCCACGTTTTGCCGCCTATGTCCCCTCTACCTTTGGGAGAGGGTTAGGGTGAGGGCTGTTTAGTTCACCCGATATTACACCAGTGGGATTATAACAAATGGGCTGGCACAATTTCTAGTAGAAAAGGTCCAGGGTTCAGAATTCAGGATTCAGAGTTCGGGGTTCAGGGTTCAGAACTCTCCACTCTCCACTATCCAACCTCCCCTCGCCGGGCACCATCGGGCACCATGCGGAGCATGGTCGGCATGGTCGATCGGGAGAGGGGCCGGGGGTGAGGGCTAATTTTTCATCCCTCATCCTTCATCCTTCATCCTTTTGGGCCGATTCCTCTGTTTGAAACAGCATCGCAATGTCATTATTGAGTTGCTTTTCAAACGACTTCGCCCAAAGCACTCGATCCTTGTCGCGAAGGATTGCAACCTCCGGCAGCATATTCTGCTCAGCCTCGGTATACCTATTGTATCCATTCCAGAGATCTTCAAAACGTGCCTTGTCCTGGATGGTATTATAATCTCCGCCAAGTTGTTCACAGACCCTGTCGTCATAGACAGTGAATTTATCCGGCCAAAGAACGGAAAGTATGGCTGAAGCGATGGGCAAACGAAATCCCCACTTCTCGATGAGGATTCTCATTTTCTCCTTCTCCGAATCGGCATCGGCCAACGATTTCGTCACATCGCCGACAATGGCGTCGAGATCTTTTCGCCTATGCCCGTCTCTCTCCAGCAGTTTCTTGGCGATTTCCGACTTCGCCCGATTCGCCTTCCAGATAATAATGCAGAAAAAGTCGAAGGCACTGAGCCTGCGGTCGCGCTCAAAATTCAACCGCACCACGTCGAACAAATACCTTTCAAGATCGTATAGTTTCAAATAGTCCATCCGATTTCCTTTCAAATATCATAAAATATCAACCGCCCGCCGTAGAACTGACAGATAATCCGGGCACCGACGTTACCCTGGGCAACATAGATGGTTTGTTGTGGCACTAGCAAATATTCAGTATTCACTAACAAAATGACATTTACATGATATCGTTTTACTTAGGCTAGATTATCCCTTGCAATTTGCCAATCACTTCTTTAAGTCTCGCCAGTTCAGGCACCTCAATGGCGTTGTTCCTAATAATACTGGTGGCAGTTCTTACGAAAGAATCCATGTTCAAACCCGATGTCGAAAATTGTTCTAAAAACTTTCTGAGAATCTCTTTACCTGGAAGACGTTCCATCCATTTATCATTCTCAATAAGCCGGTCCACTATATGCAGTTTCCCCTGGTATATATTTTCAATCTTAATTGGGTCAGTAGTATCAAGTATCCTACTACGAAGTCTTTCTGTATAGTCAGCGAGTGAGTTTTGGGGGTTATCACCTCCAATCCTCGCGATAGAGGTCGGAATTCCTTATCAAATTGCCATGCTACCCAATCAGCCGCAATCCATTCTCTTCTAGCTTTAACAGCGTTGAGCAATGCTTGTTGAACTTCATCAACTGTCTTAATCCCATGAACCTTGTCAAGGCAATCATGCATTTGTAAAGTCTCGTAGATGATTTCCTTATGCAAGAATAAATTCTCGATTTCGTGAACTTTCCAAATAAAGACCCTGCCCTTGTACCGTCGTTCAATCTCTTCTACATCCTCATCTTCTCTATAATCCCTATCGACTATAGCTAAAAAATCACCATTGGAACAGGTTTCTTCTAAGAGAGAGTTTGCCTTTGTTCCCAATGAAAGTACTGTTTCACAAGAAGTACCTGCTACAAAATTGACTCCTGGTAATGATTCGGCTACAAGACGATCAAGTATACGTTTATCCGAATGTGCATCCTTTCCTTCGACGAAAGCAACTACAGATGATACTAATTGTAGACCTACTCTGGCCCCCATATCTTGATAAATATTTATTCGTGTCTTACGATCCTCTTTATTAGCTCGCTCAATCTTGGCCGAATTTCCATCATGCTGTATTGCGTAGATATTATCCAATGGTACAGCGTCGATGAATTCAAGACTGTGTGTAGCGATCCAATACTGGTTATTTGGTGCAATTCGTTGCAGGGCAGTGTATAGTCGAGATTCCAAGGCTGCGTTCAAGTGCAGCTCAGGGGTATCCCATAGAATGATGTTATGCAATTGATTGAAACGGTATAGATGAGCCATGATGTGGAGAATTTCTTTTTCACCATCACTAAGGTAATCTGTATCGTGTTCACCATATGGTGTTTCAACTATTACTTGAGGTTGTCCTCCACCTTTTGGTATTCGGTATCCGATGAATCGTTTAGGTGCGAAGAAATGGTTAAATACTTCTTTAAAAGTCTCCAAGGAGTCTCGTTGTTGGTTTGTAGATTGTAAATGTGATAAGTCATCAAGCAGGGTTCCAACGACAAAGCTCTTGAACGCCGAAAATTTGTTATGAACGTGGTAAGGTTGAAGAAATTCAGTAAAAAGTTGTTTAGTGCGGGCATCATCTAAATCCGCAGCGAAATTTCCAAGCTTTTGATATGCATAGAAACGTATAGGCCGAATATAGTCAATAAAACTCACACCTTCTGATGGATTATGATACTGAAACAGTCTTTTAATAGTTTCGTTCTTATCCTCCGAAATAATATGTTTTTGATCTTCAATAACAAAGTGCGCTTTTCCCTTCAATTCAGTAATGTGACATGCCTTGAGATAATTTATTTCTGCACCAGTTGCCTCAACTTCAAGTATGATCTCTGCTCGGCGTTCGCCTTGCTTAACAGGCAATGCCAAATGTTCTGGCCATACAGGAACGCTCCGTTGCTGCCAGGGCAAATGAAATGGATAATTGTCTTGATTATATGGCCGAACTAACTCATGTGCACCAGCAATAGCCTCGAGAATAGTTGACTTGCCTCGCCCATTTGGTGAAACCAATACGACAAGATTTGGAATATCTTCCAACACAATATGGGAGAATGTTCGGAAATTTTTGAGTTCAAGTCGTGTAATTCGCATTTACTTACCTCATTGCGCTCAGGTGCCACTGCTGGCTTGCCCAGCAGTGCATCCATGTAGATCATCACCCACCAACCACAGATCACCAATCTATCCTACAAAATCACTAATACAATGCAATATTCATCAAGATCCTCGGGTCTTGGCTATCATTCATTGGGCTTCACCTCATTCGATTCCGGCGGTTTCACTTGCTTCGGCAGCTTTTTTTGTTCCGCTTCCACGCGACGCTCGATTTTCTTTATGTCTTCGGCCGGCGGCAGTTGTTCGGGCACGAGGCCGCGATTGCCTGGCAACTTTCGCACCTCGTCTATCAGTAAACAGTTTTCAGTTATCAGTTTTCAGTTTTCCAACTTCTGCCTACCTCATTTTTCTAATCTCTAATCCCTAGTCTCTGGCCCCTTATCAATGAACATTAGTATAAGTAGTCCGCGCGAACTAGCAAGGGCTACCCGGTGCTGAAAAGGCCGGAGGCGGGAGGCTGGAGGCCGGAGGCGGGAGGCTGGAGGCCGGAGGCGGGAGGCGGGAGGCGGGAGGCTTAAAACTGAAGGGCTCGACCTCCCGATCATCCGGACTGGAGAAAAACGACAAAATGATGGATAATGTTTCATGTCAGCCGGCGTCCCTAACTCCCGGCCCCTCTCCCAAATGAGAGGGGAGTGCTGAACCCCGTATCCTGAACCCTGACCTCTGAATCCTGAACCCTTTACGCCGGGATGGTGTAAAAGGAGTATATGGGGGATAATTATGGCTATAACCATGCCGCCCTCACCCCCGGGTACCCTTTGGGTGCCTCTCCCAAAGGGCGAGGGGAGAGGTATTGGGAACTTACCGGCACGCCGGAACATCTAAACTATGAGCCTGACGTGAGCGATGACGCTAATTTGATCGCCGAAACGCTGGCCGGGCAAACCGCGGCCTTTGGAAAGCTGGTCGAGAAGTATCAGGACCGGCTTTTTAACACCTTAACGCACCTGGCCGTGAACGTCGAGGACGCGCGCGATATCGTGCAAGAGGCCTTTGTCCAGGCTTTTATCAAATTGGACTCGTTCCGCGGCTCCAGTGCGTTTTATACTTGGTTATACCGCATCGCCTTTAACATAAGCGCCGGATGGCGGCGAAAACGTAAGCCGATGGGCTCGATCGATTGCATCCGCGAACAAATCGGACTGGAACCGATGGACAACTGTCTCGGACCGGTGGAACAACTCGAACAGCAGGAGCGCTGCCGCCAGGTCCGCCACGCACTAAGGCAACTAAGCGACGAACACCGCAAAATCCTGGTACTGCGGGAAATCGAGGGCTGCGGATACGAGGCCATCGCCGAAATCCTGGACCTGCCCATCGGCACCGTCCGCAGCCGCCTGCACCGAGCAAGGCTGCAATTGCGCGAGGAGCTGAAAGAGAGGTTAGAAATTGGGGGCTAGAGATTAGGGGAAAGGATGAAGGATGAACGCAGAACGTAGAATATATAATACTGAAAAATGTAAACCGTGAACTGTAAACCGTGAACTGTTTACCGTGAACCGTTTACCGTGAACCCAAAAGCCATTAAGCCATGAGCGATTTGCCGGATAACGAACTGCTGAGCGCGTATCTCGACGGTGAATTGACCGCCGAGGAACGGCGCAAGTCGAACATTTGCTGGCCACCAAGCCTGCCGCCAGGAAACTGCTCGAAGAACTGCGCACGCTTAGCGCCACGCTAAAATCCTTGCCGCGACAGAAATTGGGCGAGGATCTGAGCGAAATCGTGCTGCGGATGGCCGAACGCCGCATGCTGACCGAGCCGGCAGATACAGAAATAGAAGAAAAAATGGGGACTGGCTCCGCTGAGGTGCCTGTCCCCATGTTGTCGGAGCCGGGGCCCATTTATTCAACAATTCTTCGCCGGCTGAAAAATCCACGCATCTGGGTTTGGGAAATAGTGATTGTCGCCGTGGCCGTATTGCTCGTGGTGTATTATCCAAACCGGAACGCTAATCTGAATGCCCCTCAGCCCGGAAACGCGGAGCGAAACATCGCCATGGCGACTAAACCGGCTGAAAAACAAGCTTCTTCCGAGCACGGCGGCATTCCTGCGGCCCCGGCGCCTGCCACGGTCAACCAGGAGGAATCGCTGGGCGTGCAAATAGTTCGCGGTAAGCAGTCGGATACGTCCGGGCAATCAGGATTTGCAGTATCTGGCAAGCAGCCAAAGGCGCCCGATGAAGCGCCGGCCTCGCGAAAAGCCGGCGAAGAAGCGAGCAAGACGGATGCGTCATGGCAATTAAAAGTCGTCGAAAAGACGGCCGAAGGCAAATCCGCCGCCGCACCGGAAAATCTCGCCCGGGATAGGGCCGATTTAACAAAAAAACAAGGCGAAACAACGGGCGATAAAATCGCAGGCGAGGACATGCCCAAGACCGCGCTCAAGACGGCGGCGAATGGCGCTCCGGCAGCCGAATCCCCAGCGCCGATTCCGAGTCCCGCATCCGGCCTTACGGTTCTGGGCCAACCCCAGCCGGGCGCAGATCGGGCCGCCGAAACCGCGATTGCAAGTAAATCCTTAGCGCAAATCAAGCCGGCCGAGCCGGCCGAGGGAAGACCCGCCGAGCAGCCAAAATCCCCGGCCGCGTCCGCCGATAGGGTGCTTGTAGTGCGTTGCGAGATAACGCCGGAGGCTTTGAAAAATCACGCCTTTGATAAGATTCTTGCCGACAACGCCATTGTTTGGCGCGAGACGCGGAAAGAATCGCAGAAAGAAAATCTGGATCTCGAAATTCTACCCAAACCGGAATCGATCCAATCGCTTTTGGACACAAAAACCGACCGTACGGCAATCAAGCCGGAGGGAGAAGAACTATCAAAAGTCGCCCGCGAAAACATTGCTGATTCTAAGGCAGGTCCCGTGGAACTCGTGTATGTGGAGGCTTCGCCCGCCCAAATTCAAGCCATGCTAAAGGGTATATCGGCTCAAACCGAGGCCTTTAAAAGCATATCGATCACGCAGGCAATAGGGGATTTTCGGCTAAAGAATGCCGTTGAGGGCGTCGCTTCACGCCGCGGAATTACCATGGGCGGCCGCGGAGCGCGGGCCAACGCCGGGCAAACCGCGGCATCAGCGGAAGATCATGCGCAATCGCAGCTTAAGAGCGATTTCTACGCATCGGAAAACACCGTGTTGGGACGCGCTGAGCGCATCCCATTTTCTTACGGGGATAATACAAAGGCGGCCGGTGTTGAAACCGAGGCTCAAAAACAGAAATCCGTGAATATCGCCCAAAAAGGATTGCCTGGAGCGATGGGCGGAATGTCGGCGGGCAAATCGGGCGAAGCGAATTCGGAAGGCCGATTCGGCGGCGCCGCTGGAGGCGCTCCACCGGCAGGTTCCATAGCGGCCGAACAATTAAAATCGCCGTCCCAAGTGATAAATCAACCTCCGGCCAAGGCCGTCCAAGTACCGGCCTCTGCGTCCGTATCGCCGTCATTATCGCAGCAGGGTCAGGCGCAAGCCGCCAAACAGGAAGTCCAATCCGCTCCAGCGGCTCAGGACCGGCAATCCACCAAACTGGAACAACAGCCTGCTCAAGCGGGGCAAAACCGGCAAGACGCCGATTCGCTGTACGGAAATTTTCAAACACAGCCATCAGGCTCGGCCGGTTTTCCGCGAATGGAACGGGTGTTATTCGTGTTTCAGGTGATGGAGCGGAAAAACGCCGGGGAGGACTCCGATAAAAGCGCCCCCGCCAATCCCGCTCGCGTTAACACCCCCGCGGTCGATGCAAATCCATCCAAACCATAGGCCGAAAAACCTTGCCGCGATATGATGTTGGCGGGGCCAAATTCTGACGGGCATAAAATCTGCGGCATTTTGCGAGATGGCGTCTGTCCTTTGGATTGATGGCTTATGCCGAGCATTTTTAACACAGATATCTATCGACATTTTTTCCACTATCCACAGTCCAATATCCGGCCTAGTTCTTATGGCGGGTACATGCCTCAATCAAGCCGATTTTCACGTATTTTGCCGGCGCCGATTTGCAACGGACCGGGTCTATTGTCGTCTAAATCTTGGAATCTGGTACAATACTCGGCGGTCACCCACGTTAAGGTCGTAGGCTGGGATGAGGTTCTTTTTTCCAACAGCCGAGGAAAAATAGAATGCTTAGCCCAGCCTACGAACATTTAATGGTTCAATAAAATTATTTTTGAAGGCGGTTATGGCGTTGGAAGGTTTCCCAGGCGCGACGCACAAGTGCCGGTGGAAAATAAAAAATATAATCCGATTCCCTATAATCCCCAGACACTAACCCCTAATCTCAAGTCCCTACTATGATCCACGATTCTGCATCGGAAGCGGAACTTTCTTCTTCGGCGATGGAGACGTCGATTGAATACATCGGCCGGTGGAACCGCCTGGTAAGCACCACCAATTGGGAAAAAGGGCGAATCATCGTTCAATGGCGCGAGGCCCTGCGGCAGGCCCAGGCGCCCGTGGCCAATAGCACAGATGAAGCCTGGGCGGAACAGGTGGGCGGAGTTACGCCGCAACACGTGGGGCGATTACGCCGGGTGTACGAACGATTCGCAGATGTCTCTGAACAGTATCCCGGGTTGTATTGGAGCCATTTCTATACGGCCTTGGACTGGCCCGACGCCGAAATGTGGCTGGAAGGGGCCGTGCAAAACGGCTGGTCAATTTCCCAGATGCGCCGCCAGCGCTGGGAAGCGCTCGGCGCCCCGGCCGAGCTAAAACCTAAGGAAGTAGAGATTTCTTTAACCGAGTCGGAAGAAGACGACGAGCCCGGCGATCATTCATTGCCCGAAAATATTACTGAAACACTCGGCGTGGTCCACGACGCCGGGGCAAGCATGGAGCGCCCATCCGGCCCGGGGCCTATCGATAGCGGCAATGCCGGCGCCGCGGACTCGGCGGCATACAGCGCCGCACCTTCGGCGCCATTTCGCCCGTTTGAAAACCTGCCTCCAATGCCCGCGGATTTGAACGAAGCCTTCGAACTCTTCAAATTGGCCGTCATCAGCCACAAACTCGCCGGTTGGAAAAAGATCGCAATGAAAGACGTGCTGGCGATCCTCGATGCCCTTAAGCAATTAGCCCGTGCGCCGGCAGAATGATTTGTGCAGCGCATATTCCTTGCGACAATAAGACTCAATAATATATCGGCCGTAAAGCGGCGCTTATTCGCGGATTACTTGCCTGCCTTCGCCGATGTATTTGGCCAAAGTGGCAAAGAATTCCTTGCGTTGAATGGGTTTGGTGGCATAGTCGTTGCAACCGGCATTAAGGCATTTCTGGCGATCGCTGGCCATGGCATGTGCCGTCAGGGCCACTATCCAACCCGTGTAACCCTCTTCGCGCAGCGCCATAGTGGCTTCATAACCGTCCATTACCGGCATCTGCATGTCCATCAGGATCAGATCGAAGGGATGGCCGGCTTTAGCGGCCGCCCTTGCGGCGTCTATGGCCTTTTTGCCGTTATCGACTATTGCCACTTCGGCGCCGGCTTTCGTGAGAATATGGGCAATCAAGCGCTGATTGTCAGGACCATCTTCGGCTAGCAAGATTCTGCCGGGCAACAAGACGGAAGGCGTTACTTTTTGTCCAATTGTTCCATGCCGCACGCTTTCCTGCAGAGCAAGCAAATTAGGCATTTCAATCATGGGAACGCCTTCAACCGATCCAGTGGCGATGGTCACGCGGAAATGACTTCCTATCCCGGGCTTGGATTGCACCAACGTCACGTCGCCTCCAAGCATCTCCGCAAGACGTTTGCTGATGGCCAGCCCCAGGCCTGTGCCGCCGAAACGGCGCGCAGTGGAGGTTTCAGCCTGGGAGAATTGCTGGAACAGCTTTTGCGATTCCTGTTCCGTCATGCCAATGCCCATGTCGATCACATCGTACTGCATCATGGGCCGATCGCCTGGCAAAAACGACACAACTAACTTTATCTCGCCGATTTCGGTGAATTTAATGGCATTGCCGATGAGGTTGATCAGGATTTGCCGGACCCTGGTAGGATCGGTTTGGATAGTCTCGGGAATGGCAGTATGAAATTCAACGCGTAAAGCCAGGCCTTTAGCGGAGGCCCGCACGTGCATCAGCGAATTCACGTCGGCAACCACCTGTAGAGGCGAGCAAGGAATGCGTTCCACGGACATGCGCCGGGCTTCGATCTTGGAAATATCGAGGATATCGTTGATGATTGCCAGCAAATGCTCGCCGTTTCGTTGGATGGTGGCCAGTTCATCTTTGCCCCAATCCCCTTGCTGTTCTTCGAGCAGGACCTCCACAAAGCCCAGAATGGCCGTGATCGGGGTGCGGATTTCATGGCTCATGTTGGCCAAAAACTCGCTTTTCGAGTGCGTGGCCGATTCGGCGGCGTCTTTGGCGCGTTCAAGTTCGGCCTGGGCGTTTTCTTTTTCGGCGATTTCGTTGCGTAGTTGCGCGGTGCGTTCAAGGACTTTTTCTTCCAATACGTTCTGGGCGGCCAACAACTGCTTTTCGGTAGTTTCCACCCGCTCCAACATTTTATTAAAGGCCTCGTACAGGGTACCCAACTCGTCGCGCGACTGCTGCCGCACGCGGATCGAATAATCGCCGGCCGTGGTGATTTCCACCGCCGTTCGCGCCAAGGCCAGGATCGGTTTAGACACGGCTCGTTGCAAGTTCATTGCCAGCAGTCCCGAGGCCAACAAAGAACACAACATCACGAGCGACGCAATCTTCACGTAATCGTACAATTGTTGGCGTAAAAACATCACGTTTTCGCGGAGATACAAGGTTCCCACAAATTCTTCACCGTCTTGAACTTTTTGAAACATCTCCAGCGTTCCGCTATCGGTGAATTCATAGCCTTCGTTGCCGGGCGGAGGAGGATTGATTTCAGCGACATTCTCCTTTAAGTACGTAGCCAGCACCATTCCCCCGCTGTCGTACAAACAGGCGAATTCGATCGTCGGTTGCGATATCAAGGATTTCAGCAGTTTTTGCGCCGCGGGCGCGTCTCGGAAACTCAACACCGCCGAGCTGTTGAAGGCCAACATGCGGGCTTGGGTGCTAAGACTCTGCACCGCGGAGTTACGCATCATTTTAATATCATTAACCGCGAAACCAATACACGACAATAACAGGGCAACGCTGGCTGAAACCATGGCCAGCAAAACCAGTTTCGTTCGTATCGACAAGTCGCGAAACTTCAGCATGCATCCATCCGGTATTGATTATATGATTATTTTACCGATGCGTAAAAACTTTATTTATCGCCCCTTAACCTGCAATGCATTCATATTGTTGCAGCATGAGATGTAAAATCGCTCACGTTCCATTGGAATTCTTCCCTTGGCCGGATCCTGTTTCCGACACCTTTTTTCCCAGGTTAAGTAATTTTGCATCCAGCAAAAGCTTTTTTTGTCTGATAGCTTCCACGTTGATTTCAAATCGCACGGTGCCGCCTTCCAGGAAAAAGTTGATTCCGCCCCCGTGCTCGGCAAAACCCGGCGCTTCCCCCACCACTAATGTAGGTTTGCCTCGCATCTTATCGATAATCGCGATTTGCTGCGCGGGAGGAATCGAACGGGAAACAAATAATATATGGCAGGGCTGCAATTCCTCGATTGTCGCCATCCTCTGGATAATGATACGGCGACCCTGTATGGTCTTGGTTTGAGCAATACGATCCAGGATCTGCCCGAAGAGGTCTTCACCGCATACGCCCAGGATAAAGGCGCCCGACCGCTCGGTAAAAGCATCCTTCGGCCATTCGACGTATCGCCCAAAACTATAAAGAAACGCGGCTTTGACGTTATATTCGTACTGAGGATTAATCCCTTCGGCTTGTTGCGCCGCTTCCGCGGTATCGGGCGATTGCCCCCAAATAACCGCGGGCTGACCGGCAAGGAAAATCATCTCCGCGATACAACACGCCAATCCAAGATGTATAACGGAATGCAAACACGCCTTACTCAGCAAATAAATGCGGAAGGCAAATGAGGCCGCACAACGTGCAGATCGTAATTGGATGCAAAAATCAGTAAATAAGCGTTTCACGTTCTTTTCAACCTGATTATCTATGTGCCACGAGGATTTATCATGTTTGTATTTTCAATAGCGCCAAGTAATTTGGCCGTATACCTCCGGGCCGACTTTGTAGGCAATAGAGCTGCTCCCTGGAGCAAATTCCGAGTAGTATCCATGCGTAAGATTACGGCCTGCAACGGCCACTTCCAGGTTTTTATCTCTTTGCCAGGCCAACCGGGCATCCATGACGATATAACTGGGTATTTGCGGAGGTGCGGTGGTCAGCAACGCATCCACGTAACGCCCGGTCAGGTCAAATTGCCAATGATCGCCCAGGTCCCAGGAAGACTGCAAATAGACCTGGTTGTTTGGCGTATTCCCGGGATCTTCGGCATTCGCAAACGTACCCGGATTGTTGTGCATGAACAGTTCTATATAAGTATAAGAGCATCGCAGGCGCCATTGTTCATTGACCGTGTAGTTTGCCGCCAGTTCCGCACCGTAGGTTTCAGCGGAGGCGCCGTTTTGAAATTGCATCTGTGCAAATGCAAATGGCCAATCAACTACATACCCGTATGGTACCATTGTGTTGAGTTTATCGTATTGGTTATAGAACAGGGCCAAGTCCCAGGAAAAACGCTCGGTGGCCTGCACGCGCATGCCAAACTCATAAGCCAATAATTCCTCGGATCGCAGACCGGGATTTCCAACTATCTGGGGAAAAACAATCGGGGGATTAAATGGCGGCGGAGTAATCGGCGGCATTGTTACTAGTATATCGCTGGTCGTTCGGGTGGGGACGTGGACAGCACGCGATATCGCGCCCCAGATGGAGTGTCGATTAGTAGGAGTCCACAAAAGCCGCACGGTCGGTTGAAATTCGAAATTCGTGTAAGTCGTTGTGCTCGAACTTCGAACCAGCCGTGAAAAACAATCGGTCTTCGACCAAAGTGATCCGGTCCTGGAGAAAATAGCTGAAATAATTGTCAAAACGACTGGGCGGATCAAGCGTAAGATAGAAAGCAGAAGAAGGTTGCGTATTCTGAAACGAATCCTGGTAAAACCGATAACCAAATCCCCATATAATCTCGTTCCGATTTCCTAATGGAAAGCGATGCTGAAAATCCAAATCAAAAACATCGTGATCCAAACCCTGACCAGGGTCAAAGAAATGCTGTTGGAATCGATCATAATAGGTCTGAAAGGTCCAGTCCGAATCTTCATCGATGGTATGTTTCCAGCGATATAAGATGTTTTCGCCGGTTACGTGGGCCGCGTTGCATGGTAGGCTATAGGGTTCCGTTGGGATTTGACTCGGCATCAGGGTCTCGGTCTTGCCATTATAATAATTGCCTTGCAAGGTCATGGCGTCGGACCGGCTGGCATCGTAATCCATGCGGAAACCGCCGCGCCCTTGACGCCATTCGTCAGGCGCTGTTCCGCCGTCGGGCAGGTAACTTGGGCCGCGTTCAAACCACCTGCCGTACGCGCGATAGTACAAGTCTTCGCCTGCGCGTCCGCCCACACGGCCGTTGGTATATCCGCGCTCATGGTTCCCCGCCCCACCTTGGACCAATAGACCTTGCGTGTCTTGGGCCTTTTTAGTGATAATATTGATCACGCCGTTTACGGCATTGGAACCCCAGATCGTAGCGCCGGACCGCGGATCACCTCAATCCGTTCCACGTCATCCAAAATCAGGTCCTGTACGTCCCAAAAAACACCGCCAAAGCACAGATCATACACTGTGCGCCCGTCGATTTGCACCAAAAGTTTGTTGGAATATTGCGCATTGAATCCCCGCGCACTAACGGCCCATTCGTCTGAAGAAACCTGCGCCACCTGCACGCCGGGCACCATGCGCAAGACGTCCGGGATATTCTGCGCCCCAGAGCGGCGTATCATTTCATTAGTAATCACAAACACCGCCGCTGGCGATTTGCCCACGGTGCTCTCCTGCCGCTCCACGGTGCTTACCGGCTGGTCCAAAGAAGGCGATCCGGTATGTCCGGATACATTCACGTTCGAGAGTTGCCCCACGTCTTTATCAGCCATATCGAGCAGCTTGTCGAGGCTTCCCGCGTCAGGGCCTCCCTGATTCGCTGTACCTGCCTGAGATGGACTGCTTGCGTCCCCCTCGGTACTTTGCCCGTACGACTGATTCGATAAGCCTGCCTTTAACAACAATATGAGGATGCATAAAGTTGTTCTATGTAATCGCATATTCGTAAAGGCCCCTTCCTTGAATGCAAATATCATATATAGCCCCTTATATGCTTGTAGCATGACAGTCGCCGCGTTTATATCCATCCACTCTAAAAATATCGACATATATGTCAAATCCGCTGGAAGTGATGTTATAAAACTATAATAAAATTAGATTGATTAAGATAAAATAAAAGGATTACATGGATTATATCCCTCCCAATACGCTGCACGGATCAACGCCGTTTGTATTACTTTTGCAGTTCCCGCTCACAGACCGAAATTAACTCGATGACCGGTCGCATCTAATGGTTCTTCCTATCTTCTATCCGCCGTTTTTTAGGCATGATGCTAATTCACCACGCAGTTTCACTGTTGTTGTGGCAAATTCCCCACGAACCTTGGAAGAGCAGTCGCAACAGAAATACGTTCCTCATCGCAACTTCTTGTAAGATACCATCTTACGGCGTCTTTGCCGCTGATTGAAATCTTTGGCACTTTAAGTGCATTTCTTTGTTTCGTGCAATGCAATTCCAGCGGCTAATCGCAACAATTTGCCACCATCGGAACACGGCCCTGGGTTCACATCGCTTAAGCGTACGTTAGGTCCGATTTGTCGTCCCCTTCAACTTGACGATCCCCATGCCTAAACACGACCACAGCAAATCGACGCTCGGCAAAAAATCTTCGCGTCATGCTCGCGTCCAACCGGAGTACCGCGATGAATTGCCGCAGGTAGACGAAGCGCCTCCGGAAGAAGAACTTGTCGTCAAGGGCACTCTTCCCGACGTCGATCTGGACGAGGATGAAGAAATCGATCATGCCGAAGAGCCCACCGGCGAAGACAATCAAATCGACGACCCCGTGCGGATATATCTCATGCAGATGGGCGAGATCCCTTTGCTCAAACCCAAGCAGGAATTGGCCGCCGCCAAGCGGATCGAAACGAGCCGCCGGCGATTCCGCCAGTGCATGCTGGCCAACGATTTCGTGCTCCAGGCGGCCGTAAGTTTGTTGGAATGCATCCGCGACAACAAGGTGCGGCTCGACCGGACAATCGAAGTCTCGGTAATTAACATCCGCGAAAAACGGCGGCTGTTAAAGGTCCTATCGCCCAACTTGTACACCCTCCATCATCTGCTCATCCATAACCGCCGGGATTTCACCTTGGCGATACACGATCGTCATCCCCGAAAAAAACGCCGCGATGCATGGCGCCGTCTCTTGCAACGCCGGGTAAAGGCCGTCCGCCTGGTGGAAGAACTCGGCCTGCGAATTCAGCGATTGCAGCCCATGCTCGATAAACTCTATCAGATCTCGCAGCGTATGGACGGCATCAAGAAACAGTTGGCCGAATCCGGCCACGAACCGGATGACGCCGCCCGGGCCGTGGAACTCCGCAAGGAACTGTGCTATCTCATGCGATTGACCCTGGAAAGTCCGCCCACGCTCCGCCGCCGCCTCGACCGCATAACCGCATTGCACAAAAAATATGAAGCCGCCAAGCGATACCTTTCCGCCGGCAACTTGCGCCTGGTGGTCTCCATCGCCAAACGCTATCGCAACCGGGGCCTGAGCTTCCTGGATCTCATCCAGGAAGGAAATACCGGCTTGATGCGGGCGGTGGATAAGTTCGAACACGCCCGGGGGTACAAATTCTCGACCTATGCCACCTGGTGGATCCGCCAGGCCATCACCCGGGCAATCGCCGACCAAAGCCGGACCATCCGCATGCCGGTGCACATGCTGGAAAACATGAGCAAGGTCCGAAATGCCACGCGCTACTTGATCCAGCAGAAAGGCACCGAGCCAACGCTTGAAGAAGCCGCCTCCCAGGCAGGTCTCTCGATGGACGAAACCGTTAATATCCTGCGCATGGCCCGCCAACCCCTCTCGCTCGACCAGCCGGTGGGCGAACACGACGACTCCTACTTCGGCGAATTCCTCCAGGATCATCGCGAGGATGATCCCCTGCACGGGCTCAACCAAGAATCGCTCAAGGCCCGCATCGCCGAAGTGCTCGACGCCCTGGACTATCGCGAACGAGAAATCATTCGCCTCCGCTTCGGCCTGGCCGACGGATATTCATATACTTTGGAAGAGGTGGGCAAAATATTCTCAGTCACTCGCGAACGCGTTCGACAGATCGAAACCAAAGCGGTCCGATCCCTGCAGCACCCCATCCGCGCAAAAAACTCTTAAGCTTCATGAACGACCTGGCCAACGTCCCAATCGAAACCCTGGGCGCCTGCCATGGCAACTCGACGGTGGAGAATTAGTCGCTTCTCCCCTCTCCCGACCAACCTTTGGTCGGTGCCTGGATAGGGTTAGGGTGAGGGCGGCGGAACAAAAAACGTCTTACCTTGCTTGGATCCTTTCCCAAGCCTCAACTCCAACCCCTTTCCCGACCCCTGCGCTGCGCGGATAGGGATTCAATTTGTAAAAACTTCGCTTATAATTTGCACCATCTAACACCACCACAACCTCGAATAATTCCTACCGCAATTCCCGGTCGAATATCCGTTGTCGCAAAACTCGAATTGGCTCGTTGATGGCATGCAATTCAAAGATTACCATATGGTGCATAATGAAAATCAGTTTTGCACTTTGCCGGCGGATCGCCGAGAATAAACCGTACCTTACTTTTTGGGGAAAATAAATATGATCATCGCCGACCTGGGCTCGATCGAAGGCCGTCGCTATCCGGCACGCCGCAGCACGCAGAACTTAGTGGGTGGGGCCTCGCCCATCCAAGCTAAAAATTTCTCAATCGGAAACGTCCTCCTCGATCCCAACGGCGGACAGGTGCCCTGGCATAATCAACAGCAGGAAGAAGTGTATTTTGTCCTAGAAGGCACGGGCGAGATGTGTCTGGGCGGCGAGCGACAGGTTGTCACAACGGGTCAAGCCGTTTACATCCCGCCCGGCGTGTTCCACCAACTCACCAACATCGGCCACACGCCCTTGCGAATGATCTACTGCTACGGCCCGGCAGGCGACGTGGCCCACTGGAAACAGGAACTAAGCGGCACGCTCCCAGTGGCCGGCGTCGACGTTCCCCCGCTTCCGCCCGGCGCATGCCCGCAATGTACCGAAAAACCCAAGGTCCAGTGAGTATTTACAATTCATTGGTCTTTGTGTAAACAATGTAATTTGATCTATTTAAACTGGGTGTTTGTGCATTATCATTATCCACATTTTTAAGTATCATACAAATAATCGATTTATGGGCATCGTACAAATAATCGAATTCTAAACATCGTACAAATAATCGAAGTCTGAACACCGTATAAATAATCACATGTAAATCGACCCGAAGGGTCGTTTGATATTAGCCCAGCGATTTATCGCTGGGTAGGAAGGCCTACAATCTTTCATTCCCGTCCCTACGGGACGAAGGAAAAATACAGCGTTTCCATGCCACAGCACTAAAAGTGCTGGGCTATCATCAATTGCCCCTACGGGGCAAAAC
Organism: Pirellulales bacterium; assembly: GCA_963845975.1. Lineage (GTDB taxonomy): Bacteria > Planctomycetota > Planctomycetia > Pirellulales > Thermoguttaceae > JBEKIK01. The sequence goes on from CAWJUD010000001.1 coordinate 79,082, forward strand.
TGAACGAGATTATCCATGAGCATCCGCACGCATAACATCGGCATTATCATGAACGGCGTGACCGGGCGCATGGGCACGAACCAGCATCTCATGCGCTCGATCATGGCCATTATCCAACAAGGCGGCCTGAAAATCGACGAGTCCGAAGTCATCATGCCCAACCCAATTTTGGTCGGGCGCAATCCGGCCAAATTGGAGCGGCTGGCGGCCATGTCCGGGGTTGCCCGCTGGACCACCGACCTTGACAAAGCCCTGGCCGAGGCCAGCGACGTCATCTATTTCGACGCCCAGACCACCGATCGCCGCGCGGAAGCCGTGAAAAAAGCCATTGCCGCCGGCAAGCACGTGTATTGCGAAAAGCCCACGGCAACCACCACCGCCCAGGCCCTGGAACTGTACAAGCTCGCCAAAGCGGCCGGCGTGAAAAACGGTGTGGTGCAGGATAAACTCTGGCTGCCGGGCTTGTTGAAACTAAAGCTGTTGATCGATAGCGGATTCTTCGGCCGAATCCTTTCCGTGCGGGGCGAGTTCGGCTACTGGGTCTTCGAGGGCGACACCATTGCCGCGCAACGCCCGTCGTGGAACTATCGCAAGGAAGACGGCGGGGGCATCATCATCGACATGCTTTGCCACTTCCGCTACGTGTTGGACAATCTCTTTGGCGACGTCCAAGCGGTGTCCTGCCTGGGCGCGAATCACATCAGCAAACGCTGGGACGAAAACGGCAAGCCTTATCAGAGCACTGCCGACGACGCGGCCTATTCCACCTTCGAGTTGGCCGGCGGAGTGATCGCGCATATCAACGCCAGTTGGTGCGTGCGCGTGCGGCGCGACGATCTTTTGGTGCTCCAAGTGGACGGGACGAAAGGCAGCGCGGTTGCCGGCCTGCGCCACTGCTGGGCACAGTCCTATGCCGCCACCCCGCGCCCGACGTGGAATCCGGACGTTGACAGCCCGATTGATTTTTACGACGGCTGGCAGCAAATCCCCTCGCATCAGAACTATGAGAACGCCTTCAAAATCGAGTGGGAGCTTTTCCTCCGCCACGTAGTCAAGGACGAGCCCTTCCGCTGGACGTTGCTGGAAGGCGCCAAAGGCGTCCAACTAGCCGAAGCCGGCCTCGAATCGTGGAAACAGCGCAAATGGGTGACGCTTTCAATGTTGGAAGCGTGAATTATACTAGTTCCCGTATAACCGAGAGACAAGACAGGTGCAATATTACTAAGAGCTTATCCTAAAACCTATGTTTGTCTCCAAGTAGTATACGCAAGAGCCAAATGAAGCATAGCCAAGTAATTTATCGATTTCTTTTCCCAACGGATGAAAATCCGGCGGAAGCGGTTGATCCACGAGGCGATCCGCTCGACCACCCATCGTCGCGCTGCCGGCCACGAGTTCGTTTGGCGATCTGTTCCTCGCCGCGCGATTTGATATGCGGCCGGTATCGGCGTCGGCGAGCTTCACGGCGGATAGTATCGGCATCAAAACCTTTGTCACAGCACAGATGCTGCGGACGCCGCGAGGTGGGGCGTGGACGGCGGACAGGGATGCTATCGAGCGTAGCGTGAAAGAGTCTCTGGTCATGCGCATTTGCGCCGGCAATGGCCACGCCCAGAGGCACGCCCCGGCCATCGGTCAGTACCGATCGCTTCACACCCAATTTGCCCCGATCCGTCGGGTTTTTGCCGGTTTTTTTCCCCGCCCAAGGGAGCCTTGGTTGTCGATCCGTCCAGACTTTGCCACTTCCACTGAATGCCTCGGAGATGGTCGTAGTGCCGCAAGCAATATTTCCACAATTGGCGAAAGACGCCACGCTGCGCCCATTCCTGGAAGTAGCGATGCAATGAACTGCCGGAGCCGAATTCCTGCGGCGCGGCTTTCCATTGGCAGCCTGTACGCAAAACGAAGAAAATGCCGTCTGCGACCCGCCGCGAATCCAATCGAGGTCGCCCGCCCAAAGGAGATTTGTGATATTTTGGTAAAAACGTTTCCATCCGGCCCCACAGGCCATCAGGAATACGCCAACTCGGACACCTTTGTTCGGTGTGCATACCGTATTCCTCCATGAAAAACAATTTGTGTTGTCCTTACATTGATTCATACGTATACACTTGGATATTAGTTCTGGGATAAGCTCTTAATATGATTTGCACTGTGAAATGATCTTGGAGTAATCAGATGTCACTTAGAAGATTACCGCAAATATTTGTCTTTTCTGTTGTTTTAATCTTAATAGTCTGGATCTCGGCAGCAACGGTTTTCTATTTGAGTAATAGATCAGGAGCAAATATCAGCGGACATATTCTGTCCCGAGACAGGTGGCCGGAATCACTTGTTGAATTTCTTAAAGATGCGGATCAAAGACAAATTCAAATTAATAAGCTTGAAGTGTATAGTGGCCCACACGATGATTACTATTGGAAATGTGAGGCCGTACCAGAATTGCTTGACTTTATGATTTATCGTTGGAAACTCACCCTTGTGAGCAGTGATTATAATGTGGTTCGTATTGTCTTTGGGAATATGCCTGCAGTTCTTTCATCATTGAAAAAAGACAAAGATACTAATTATTACGTATCTGCCGAATATCTACCAGGCGGCGAATGGAAGGGCCATCTGTATTGCGTTATGGATAATAAAGCCAACAAGGTAATTGTAGTCAGATACTATTACAACTTTTGAAAAGGTGATCACTCCATATGCCACAGATAAACAAGCCAGTAGTGGCATCCGAAATCAGGCTTAATTGGCAGCGGCAGTCATGCGTACTACTGGCCTATTGACTACCCGCTTTACAAGATCGGAATCATATAGCCCGGCTGACATATTTCAGTCTTCGAAAACCCGGGAGCAAGCTCCCGGGCTAAACTTTCCTCTGTGAAAATCCGAATTGTTATCGCTCCGCGTCGGCGCGGATCATGCGCAGGCCGCATACGGCGGCGATTTCGGTGCCGCTTACGGCTTCGAAGCGGACGGTCACTTTCGCTTTGCCGGCCAGCGTTTCGGCGGGTATTTTGTATTCGACGTCGAAGAAGCGGGCATCTTGCTCCGGCGTGATCCGCTCGATCTTTTGCTCTCCTACTTTCTTGCCATCCACCAGGATATCGAAGGTACACTCCTTCCGTTCGCCGCTGTTATAGGTCGCGATCAGGGTCATGGGATGGTCCTGCTCCACGGGCAGATCGAAGGAGAACCACTTGGTTCCGCGGCGGGCTGCGCGTTCCATCACCCGAACCGCCGTAGAACCCTCGCCCTGGAAATTAAAGTCCGTTTCCGGCTGCATTTCGCCGGGTTGGACAAAGGCCACGGTGGCCTCTTTGAGTTTTTGTTGCTTTTCCTGTTCGGCGGTGTAAGCGTTGGACTTTTGCTCCCACTGCTGGGGCGTGAACAGGTCCCAATACACGCCGTAAGTGTGACGGTGCAGTTGGTAGAAGGGCATAAAGTCGACGTCCTTACTCCGGCCCACGCCGTCGGTGCGGAACGTGCCCGGCTTGTCCGATGCGGGCTTTAGCCAATCGGCCACGGGCTTATCGACCGCGACGAACACGGGCACGCCCGGTTGGGTCGCGGTTGAGGCGGCGCCTGAGCCTCGACCTCTACGCCCGCCGCCGAATCGGGCCGTGCCCAGGTCGCCGGCCAAGACCAGCGGGCCCCACATCAGGGCAACGCGGCGGGGATTGTCGGGCAGTGGCTCCTCGCGGAGCGTCTTGGGCAAGACCAGGGAGATCGTGTCGCCATTTTTCCATAAGCGTTTAAGCTCGACGTATGAATCCGGCGGCGGCAGGTCGCCTACCGCTTGGCCATTGATCTTGACGCTAAAACCCGCACCGGCCCAATACGGGCGGCGCAAAGCCAGGGTGAGTTGCTTTGGCGATTGCATGGAGAGTTTCAGGGTGGCCGATTCGCCTTCCGGGAAGTCGGTATCCATGACCAGATTCACGCCCGCCGACTTCCACTGGGCGGTGGATGGGGCGTAGACGTTTACCCAAAGCTTGTCGCCCGATTCGTAGTACAGGCCGTAGCCGTGCAGGGCATGGCTCTCCATTCCCGAACCAACGCAGCATGTGAAGCCTCCGTCGAGCATGTTCCGCTCGTACTCGCGCTGCACGCCCTGGCCCACAGGGACCATGTAACAAGTCCAGCCGTCGACCGGATCGATGGATCCGAGGATGTGGTTGTACAAGGCCCGTTCGTGAAAATCGGCGTAGCGGATTTCGGGCCGGATGGAAAAGAGCGACCGCGACATTTTGATCATGTTGTAGACGTTGCAGGTTTCGCAGGTGCGCCCCTCGATCATGGGGCTGAGCTTGTCGGGCTGGCCGAAGTACTCGTTGCGGCCGTGGCCGCCGGTGGCAAAGGTGTGATGCAGGGCCACGCGATCCCAGAAGAATATGGCGGCCTTGCCGTCGGTCTCATTGCCCGTGTAAACGTAGCGCATCAGCTCGCCGATCATCTTGGGCACGATGGTGTTGCCGTGTTTTCCGGCGAGGATGTCCTTGTCTTGCGCTAGCGGCTCGACGACCGAATGGTGTTCGAACTTGTCGGAAAGTGCCATCCAGCGCTTATCGCCGGTGTCGGCGTACAGATCGGCCGCCACTTCGTTCATTCCGCCGAACTCGGTGCTTAGCATGCGCTGGAGCTGGGCGTCGGTAAGTTTGGAAAGAATTCCCTCGGCCCAGGCGGCGAACTTGATTTCCACTTCCAGGGCCAGGGGGTTTCCAGTGTAGCGATAGGCGTCGCGCAGCCCAGCAAAGATTTTATGCTCGACGTACCAAGGCGACCACAGGCCGTTGAGGTCGAAGCCGCCGGAGCGGATGTTGCCCTGGGCCACCTGGTTGAAGAGGACCTTGCCGTCTGTGCCCTGGTTGTCGGTTATAGCCCCGAGATAGCCGTCACCCTGCTTATCTTGAATTTCCTTGAGTTCGTTGACGATATAGTCGGCCCGTTCCTTAAATCGGGCGTCGCCTGTGGCGGCATACATCAGACTCACGGCCGAAAGGTAGTGCCCGCAGATGTGGCCGGTAAGTTGTTTGCCCCGGCCACCGTCCCAGCCGCCGTAACCTTCGGCCTTGGGTTCCAGGCCGGCGCGTTGCCGCAAGAAGGCCAACATGCGGTCGGGTTTCAGGTCGAGCAGGTATTTGGCGTCCAAATCCTGGGCATTTTTGAGCGGTCCGCCGGTGAGGCGCACGGCCGACAATGGCAGCGGTTTGGCCGCGTAAGGGATGGCATTTTTAATCGGAGCGACGGGCGTCGCGGCATTGGACCCCGATCCCGGATTGTCCTGGGCAAATCCCCAGTTGACTGCGCACAGGATGATCAGGCCGGCAAGAGCAAGGCATTCCACTAAAGTTGAACATGTTTTCATGTGCATCTCCCTTCAGGTTGGTGATAATGGGTTCGATTAGATCAAATGATAAATGAACTTCGACAACGTATTTCCCCTCATTCCTTTTCTTCCGCAAGCGCATTAAGTCGTTTTAATAGGTCTTGTCGTTTTTTACTCAATTCGGATTCGCGCATCCCTTTTTTTGGATGATACCAAATTTGCTGCCCTGCGAATTTCTTTGCTGATTCGGTATGAGGAGCGATGCCATAGAATGCTGCCGCAATTTCCCGCAACTCCAACACGTCTGTTTTTTTGGGCTTGGCGCCAAGCACTAGACTAACCCATGCGTCGCAGTCTGTGGCATCTTCGGCAATCATCACGAAGTAATATTGAAATCGAAGATCTGGCCCCGGTTGAAAGTTGCGATATTCCCAAGTCATCAATCCACGTTCGGAGTCATACTTTCCTTCATCGGGCGAGACTTCACGGTAGAGCGTTGCTGCAAATTTCGTCTCAGAAAACAGATCCTTTATTTCTTTCTTCGGAGCGTCTATTAAACTAATCTGGGACTCTATATCGAGTTGCTTCGCAAAAAGCGCCAAGTCCCTTCCAGGGACGGTCGGTCGGCGATCCAAATATCTCTCAAACCCACCCATCTCCACCCTAAAGGTCGCTTTCTCGATAGGGCCGGCCCAGGAACGTCCTGTTTCGGTGATATAATTAAAATGTTCGAGAAAGCATGCTTCTAGTGTGCGATGCCAAGGCTTCTCATAATGCGGTAAATCCCACTTCTCCTTATCTTTATTAGTGAGTGCCATTGTTATTGACATCGGAAGAATGTATCCGACATGAAGCGCTTTGGTCTCTCCGGCAGCAAAAGACATGTCCCATAAGAAGAGTTCACTGTACTTACTAGTGTCAACGCCACTATTAATGTATTGTATATGGTAAGTATTTTCGGCATCCCGAGCGATAAAGTGATATGACAGCACCGTGTCAGTGGCATCGGGAATCGTCGTCCAGTGTAATTCCCGATCCAGCGGAAAGCCGACCTGAACCTTCACCGACTCCTGAGAAAGATTTTTGAGCGCGAATTTGCAGCAATATTCCACTGTATCCAGATTATAGACTGCTCCGCATTTGGGCGAAATCGTCACTTCTTCGGAAACGAGTTGCACTTTGTCTGATTTGACCAATTCGATTGTATTACCCGAACCGTAGAAAATCCCAACATTGGCGCTGGCATTAGCGCCAAAGATGATGAATGCGACACAAATTATGACAATGGTTTTCATGTGCATCTACCTTCGAGTTGGCAATAGCTTTTTCGGTTTTTCTCTAGCCCAGGCGTTTTACGCCTGGGCTAGAAAAAATCCGCATTTACAGTTTAGGTTATTATAAACCTAAAATTGATCGCCATCAATCTCTCAATTGAAAAAGCTTCACCAGGGCCTCCATCAGCATCCGCGGCACGCCCCGGCTGGATTCGTCGCGAAGCGATTCCAAGGGCGGATGCAAAAGCTTGTTGACCAGCCGGTTAAACGATTGGCGGATTTCATCCCGGGCGTGATCATCCAAGTTCGGCAGTTTGTTGAGCAGGCGCTCGAGTTCGTCTTCCATCGGTTTCTGCCAGCCGCGGCGGAGCTGCGCGATCACCGGCCCCACCGCTCGGTGACGCCACTGGGTCATGAACGACGCGGTTTCCTGGTCGATGATCCGCATGGCATGGGGTAATTCCTTGTCGCGCCGGGCTTTGTTTCGCCGGCAGGCCTCCTGCAAATCGTCGATGGAATACAGGTAAACGTCCGGCCGCTTGCCAATGGCCGGCTCGAAATCGCGGGGTACGCCCAAATCAAGGATAAAAAGCGGCCGGCCGAATCGCGCCGCTCGATCCGCCCGAATTCGGCCATTCTCACGATCGGCTCGTTGGCCCCGGTGGTGCTGATGATCAAGTCGGCCGTGGCCAGCGCCTCGAGAAGCTGATCCCAGGCAATCGCGCGTCCGTGCCAAAGCGGGGCCAGTTCGCTCGCCCGCTGATAGCTGCGGTTGACGACGGTAATCTGATGCGCTCCTTCCTCGCGCAGATAGCGGAGCGTTTCGGCGGCCATTTCGCCGGCCCCGATTACGACCACGTGTTTGTCGTCGAATCGCTCGAAAATTTGCCGGCCGAAATCGGCCACGGCCACGCTGGGTATGCTTACCCGCCGTTGATGCACGGCCGTTTCGCTGGCCACCCGCCGCGCCACTCGCAACGCCGCCTGAAATGCCGCGTGCAACAAGGGCCCGGTACTTTCCTGAAGCATGGCCGTTTGGTAAGCCTCTTTTACCTGGCCGAGTATTTGCGGTTCGCCCACCACCATGCTGTCCAGGCTCGAAGCCACGGTGAACAAGTGCCGCACCGCGGCCTCGTCGTGGTGCAGATACAAATATTGGATGATCGATCCGGCGTCAAGACCGTGAAATTCGGCCAGAAACATGGCCGCCTGCTCCAGCGACGGCTCGACGTCCGCTTCGCCGGCCGTGTAGATTTCCACGCGATTGCAGGTCGAGAGCAGCACGGCTTCGGTCCGGGGGAACACCCGCCGCCAACGGTCCAGGGCCTCCCGGGTTTGGGCCGGACTGAAAGCCAGTTTCTCCCGCACTTCGATCGCCGTATCGTGATGGCTGCAGCCGACGACCTGTATCCGCATTTTAAAACCCCTTGCCGCCCGCCCCTGACCCCTCGCCGCTTTCCCCTTGGCGCTGGGCCTTATCCCCTTGTGCCGTCCCTGTCTTGTCCTTGCACGTTTGATTTTTCAAGATTCCGCCCGCCGCCGTGTCGCGTTCCAAGCGACAAACCCACGACCAGGGCGGCCACAAGGAACACAAAGCTGATTAGGGTTAGATAAACCACTTTCCGCCCCTGCCGGGCAGGCTTGTACACATGGCTTATAACAACCGCCGCCAACAACCAGAAAAATATTACAAGCGTGCTTAAGATCAGGGGATCATATAAAGGAAGGCGGTCCTGTGTCGGCCGATGATCGATGGAATTAAGAACCATGCCTCCCAAAACGCCGACTCCCAACATGATCAAGGCAATGATTATTGCACGATGATTGATCCGCTGCAGCCACTCCAGACTGGGCAGGCGCAGGCCTTGCCCCATGGGCCGTTTCCGTTTCAAGCGCCGTATTTGCTCGAGATACATTACTCCGGCGGCGAATCCGACCAGCATCGACACGGCCGCCGCAGCCAGCGATGCCCCGTGGATCGCGCCCCAAACCTTCGAGGCCGGTTCGCGGGCGAACGGCGTCGCTGAGGCCGCAAATGCCGCCGCGGCAATAAGCCCCAGGACTATCGGCAAGAGGAAAAGGCCGATCGAAGTCCGGGGATGAAAACTGAGCAGGTATAAATACACCGCCATCAGCGCCCAAGCCGCCACCAGAAACCAATCCCGCCAACTCGAAAGCGGCACGCCGGTGGTGTTTACCGCGCGGTAATAGAGATACACGGTGTGGGCGAACAACCCGGCCCCGGCCCAAGCCAGCATGATCGCCCCGCGAATCCCGCTGCGGAACAACAGTCGCGAGACCTCCATTGCCAGCACAATCGCGTAACTGGCCGCAAAACAAATTATGCCCACGCGGGATAGCATCATAACAAGTTATTTTTCCAGCTTATATTCACTGAGTTTTTTCCGCAGCGTGTTGCGGTTTATGCCCAAGCGCTCGGCGGCCTTGATTTGGACGTTGTCGCACTCGGTCATGACTTGGGCGATCAGTTCCCGCTCCACGCGATTGACGATCGCGGCCTGAAGATTATCGGCATTAGGACCGCCGGAGGATATGCCTTGCTCGATAAGTTCCGCGGCCAAGGTGGCCATGTCGGCCGTGCGCAGTCGTCCGATGCGGCGGGGTTTCTGGCCTAACACCGCCTCCGGCAGGAGATCGCCGGTCAATTCATCGCCCGGCGCCAGGACAACAGCGCGTTCGACGTAGTTTTGCAGTTCGCGGACGTTGCCCGGCCAGTCGTAATTCACCATGGCTTCCATGGCCCTGGGTTCCACGTGGGGCACGTGCCGCAGGTTCCGCTCGTTATAAATCTTTAAAAAATGGCCGACTAAAAGAGGAATGTCTTCGCGGCGTTCGCGCAGCGGGGGCAAATAAATGGTCACCACGTTGAGCCGGTAATAAAGATCCTCGCGGAACCGGCCGGCCTCGATCTCTTCCAACAAATCGCGGTTACTGGCCGCTATCACCCGCGTATCGACGCGGATGGTTTGCGTGTCGCCCACGCGCTCGAATTCATACTCCTGCAGCACGCGGAGCAATTTCACTTGAAGTTTAACCGTGGTCAAGTTGATTTCGTCCAAGAAAACCGTGCCCGTATGAGCGGCCTCGAATCGTCCGGTGCGATTATCGATGGCCCCGGTAAAGGCCCCGCGGACGTGGCCGAAAAGTTCGCTTTCCAAAAGATTTTCCGCCAAAGCCCCGCAGTTTACGCGCACGAACGGGCCGCTGCCCCGGGGACTGAGCCGATGGATGGCCTTGGCGATAAGTTCCTTGCCCGTGCCCGTCTCGCCCAAGAGCAACACCGAGGCATTGGATCTGGCCACCTGCCGGGTGAGCTGATACACCTTCTGCATGGCCGGCCCGGAGCCGATCAACCCCGGAGTCGGCGGCCCCGTATCGCTCATGTCAAATGAAGGCAAAATACGGCTCATGAGTTATTGGTTATCAGTTTTAAGTTATCAGTTATCGGTTTTCAGCTTTAGTAGGCGCTTCCATACAATCCAAAATCAGCCCCAGAATTTTTTGACCGGCCGCATCCTGGTTCTTGTTCTCATTATATTGCTGATATTGCCTTTTAATTTCTTCGGTGGTTAAAAGGATACCATGGGCTTGAATGTTTTCGCGAAAAGCCGATACCGCCGCCTGGCGAATTTCCAAAGGCTGCGTAACCCGGCCGGCCGCCTCGACCAATGCCCGTTGTGCTTCGGGCGAGTTGATCGTGGCCAGTACTGCGATTGCCTTCTTGCTCAGCGAAGGGGTATTTAACGCCGCTAAAACGGCTTTTTCCGCCTGGTGCATGTCGTACAATTTGCCCGGATTGCGTCCCAATTCGGCCAGCATGTCCAACGCCTCGCCCGCCTGGCGCTGACGCTCCTCGAACGTGACGAACTCTTCCGCTTTAAGCGTGGCCAATTGCTCCAACTGCCAGGTGATCGAAGCGTCTTCGTGCGGCCGGGCAAAGGCCTTGGCCAGGGGATCGTGCTCGGCCGCGTGCTCCGCCCGCTCGGCAAAACCCTCTCGGGCAATCAATCCCACGCGCAAATCGGCGCTGCGGTCGTCGTGGCGGAGTTGCTGCAAGAGAAGATTTATCGGCGGCTGATCAATGCCCGCATCGATCATCGCCAATTCGTAATCCGGCGACGAAACCGCCATCCGCATCGCCTCACGACCGTTGGTTGCCGTATCGGTTTGAAAACCGGCGGCAGTCAACGCCGGCACCATTTTGCGGAGATCTTCCACATTCACCCCGGCCAACAAGGCACGGCGCATGCCCGACGAAGACGCAAAAAATCCCAGTGTTTGCAGCATGTAACTCGACCCGGCAAACGGCCGCTTTGGCCTAAGCGCCACAATCGCCCCTGCCGCCGCGATCCGCAATCGACGATCGGGATTCTGCAAGGCCAAAGCCAACGCGCCGGGCTTGGGGCCGCCGTAAAGCAACTCTTCCGCATTGCCAATCTGCCCCAAAATTTGCGCCGCCGCAGTAGCCGAATCCGGGTGACCGTCGGCAATCGCGTAGCCCATCGCCGCTTCAATCGCCTTGTGTCCCAATTGTTTCACTTCGGCCGCCGCGGCATCGACTTTATCGTCAAGCGGATTTGGCAAACCTTTTTGATATGCCGCCCCCTCAAGCATGGTCGCTATATACAATTGCACAGCGGCGGCGTTTTCCGGGGCAATGTCGAATGCATATCGGGCAAGCCGGACGGCCAACGCCCGGGAGGCGTCAGCGACCGGGATACGCTCAACCACGCATTGCCGCTGGGTTTCGTTCCAATGCCACACCTCGGCTTTGTCATCCACAACTCCGGGCACAATCTGCCGGTGATTAAAGTAATTTTTCGAATTCTCTATCAACAAACGAACCGCTTGATCCTTGGTCGGCAATGCCCCGCCCAGTTTTTTCAGAGCGGCGCCGGCTACGGCTCGTATCTTCGCATCGCTTTTTTCGGAAAAATACGGCTGAAATAAAAACAATTGCAGGGCAGGGGCCTTCATCTCGCCCAATATCCCGATGGCCTGCACCTTCAGTTCCGGATCGGCTTGGTCTAAAATCCCCAACAAGGGATCGGCGGCCTGGCGATCCATCGCCGCCAATGCGGTGCGAATGGATAGGTGCTCGGCTGCCCGGGCAGGATCGGCCAACACCTCGATCATCGCCGCCACGGCCGCGCCGCGGGCATCCATCAGCCCGGAGAACGCCTCGCTCCGTTTTTCGGCGGATGGCTCATGTAATTGTTTTATCAATTCGCTGATGCGCTGCGGATTCTGCAGTGCGGCATTTTGGGCCGCCAAGACCGCATCGGCTAATTGCTGCGATTGGGGGTGAAGATCGGAGCGGGCGCTGAGTTGCACGAACGTCGCCGAGCCAAACTCCTCGGCCATTTTCGCCAATGCCGCAGAATCGAGTTTGGCCTCGATTACCTTCTGCAAAAACCGTTTGGCCAGCTCGGGCTGCTTCAGATCGGAAAGAATTTTGGCCGCCCGAATGCACTCGGCCGGCGTGGAAGGCTTTGTTTCCAATATCGCCGCCGCCGCCGGGTCTTCCGGCAAGGCCGGCTCTTTCTCGGTTTTATCCTCCAGCTTGTCATTCGCCTTATCTTTTACCTGTGTCGAATCCTGGGTTTTGGGATCGCCAGACGGTTTGGGTTTCGGCGCCTGAGCCCGTGCATAAACGCCCGATGACGCCACAAGCAAAACGACAATCAACCAGGATCCAATGCGCCTTTTTCCAATCATACTTTCTCGCCTTCACACCTTCGCACTTTCACACTTCATTCCATCCCTAGGCTTTTTTTCCATCGCCGAACTTGTTCTGCGACGTATCCCGGGTTAGTCGAGCCGCAGCTTGCCATAGCGGCCACGGCCCTTTCCACGCCAAGAACCTCGTACACGCTCTTATCCAATTTGGGATCGGCCGCTTGAAATTCGCTAAGCGTCAAGTCCGAAAGGCTCCCGCCGCGCTCCATGGCCCGGGCTACCAATCCGCCCACCAACCCGTGCGCCGTGCGCTGGGCAATGCCCCGGCTGATCAGATATTCCATCAATGCTGTTGCATCCAGATATCCCCGATCCAAACTTTTGCATATTTCGTCCCGGTTCAATTCGGCCTCTTCCATAAGCGGCGCGGCCAACAACAACGAGGCGTGAACCGTGTCAAAGGCGTCGAACAGCGGCGGCTTGTCTTCCTGCAAATCGCGGTTGTAGGCCAATGGCAATCCCTTTATAAGCACCAATAGCGCCTGCAAATCGCCCACAACCCGGGCGGTTTTTCCCCGGATCAGTTCCAAAACGTCCGGATTGATCTTTTGCGGCATAATCGACGAGCCGGTGCAAAACGCCTGCGGCAGTTTTAGAAAATTGAATTCCACGGTAGACCAAATGATCCACTCTTCCGCCCAAGCGCTCAGGTGCTCGGCTATCAAAGCCAATGCGAACACGAATTCCAGGACGAAATCACGATCGCTCGAGGCGTCCAAACTATTGGCGGCCACGGCATCGAAACCCAACAGCCGTGCGACCTCTTGGCGATCGATGGGCAAACTCGTGCCGGCCAGGGCGGCCGTGCCCAGGGTGAGAACATTTGTGCGTTTTCGACAATCCGCCAGGCGCTCTCGATCGCGCTGGAATTTTTCGCAATACGCCAGCCAATAATGCGCAGCCAAAACCGGCTGCGCTCGCCGCATGTGGGTATAGCCCGGCAGAATCACGCCCGCATCCCGATCGCAACGCCCAACCAATGCTTTTTGGACGTCGATCAGCCGCCGGTCGATCTGCCCGATCGCCTCTCGGACCCAAAGCCGCAAGTCGGTCGAAACCTGGTCGTTTCGGCTGCGGGCGGTATGCAGTTTTCGGCCCACGTCGCCAAGCCGGTCGATCAAGGCCCGCTCGATGTGCAAATGGATGTCTTCCAGTTCGCTGCGGAAGGGGAACTTCTCTTGCTCAATTTCCGTGCGAATCTGCTCCAAGGCCTGCCTAATTTGTTGGCACTCATCGGCGCTCAGGAGCCCAACCTTGGCAAGCATTTGAGCATGTGCGATCGATCCGGAAATATCGTGGGCGTACAGACGGCGGTCGAAGCTCACGCTTTCGGTAAACTGCTCGACCCGCCGATCCGTCGCCTCGCTAAAAACTCCACTCCATGCCTTTTCAGCCACTTTTATTTTTCCGTTAACAAGTATAATCTAATTGCAAAACTCCCAACGCATTTACTCTAAATAACTTAGATCATCCTGTCAACGAGATATAATAGATAAGGGACCAGGGAATAGAGAAATGATGAATATATATAAAAACTGCCCGAATTTTCACACTGTCCACCGCCCACTGTCCACTGCCCACGACTGCCTATCGTTGGGTCGGTTTTGCATTTTCATCCAGATGATCTTTTATCCATCTTTCCAATTCTGCCCAGTCTATCGGGGGGATTTTGGACCGATCCGGCCGGAGTTTGGCTGCCTCTTTTATATACACGTGCACAATCTTGTCGGCCGGTGTATTGGTATTCCAATGCAACAAAATGCGAATGCACCGCCTTAACGAGCCTGGCACGTCCAATTCGTTTACGCACATCAGGGCCGCGTCCCACCACCCCAACTGCCGGGCAGCCATGGCGGGAAATTCGGCGTCCAAATCCCGGGTTGTCGAAAAAATCGCGCTGGCCACGTCTTCCGCTTGGATGCCGTTCTGGCGAATCATCAATGCCAAAAGCTCCCGAGCGGCCTTCAAAATCGATTCCGACGTATTGGACTCGCAAGTCGTAGCACCGCGAACGCCTCGACACGGCATGATCGGCTCCTATAAAATAAAATCCAAGAGTTATTAGGATAATCTATCGGGGAATCAGCAAACAATCCAGCCAGTATGATCTATTAGTATAAATATGCAACAAAAACGCAAAAATTTCATATGGCGAATTTTTAGTTTTTTCATCCGCTTATTGCCTTTAGCTCTCCTAATAACTTCTATTGTTTTTGGGCTTACCTGCAGTCAGAAGTCAATGTACTCTGGCATCGGCTTCATGATTGCCGCAATGTTGGCTTGACTTTTACGTATTTTGCGTATATTCTTACTATATATGCGTAAATCCAGTCCTATCGATGCCCTGATTTCCAAAACCACCCAAGGGTTGCTGGCAGCCACCGTTTTGCAGCCGCAGCGCTGGTGGTACCTGAGCGATCTGGCGAAGCACTTAGGCCGGCGACCGTCAAGCCTACAAGAACCGCTGGCCGCTTTGGTGTCGGCGGGTATATTGTGCCGCCGGAAAGACGGAAATCGGGTTTACTACCAGGCCGACGCGGATTGTCCATTTCTCGGCGAACTACAAGGCATTATTGCCAAGACAGTGGGGCTAATTGACGTTCTACGCGAAGCCCTGTCGCCTTTGTCTTCAGAGATTACCGTGGCTTTTGTTCATGGCTCGGTAGCAAAATCCCTGGAACGCGCCTCTAGCGATATCGATCTGATTGTGATAGGTTCTTTAGGTCTATCCAAGCTCAGTCCTGTTTTAGAGGCGGCCGAAGGGCATTTAGGAAGACCGATCAACGCCAGCGTTTTCTCCCCGCAAGAGTTTTCCAAGAAAATTGCGGCTAAGAATCATTTTCTTCATGCAGTGCTTGAAAAGGAAAAACTTTTCGTAATAGGAAACACGGACGACCTGGCAAGAACTGCTCGCGGCAAACCGCGTTGAAAAACACACCACCACCAGGCAGGAATTGGATGACCTGCGAAAAGCCGTTTTCCGCAATCTTCACGATGCTGATTTACCCGGACTGTCGGCAGACAACAAGTTCGGCCTGGCTTACGAAGCCGGACTGCTTTTGGCCAAAATGGCTGTTGCCTGCGCAGGATATCGCGTAAAATGGCAGGGGGCGCATCAGACCACTTTTGCCTCCTTGAAATTGGCGATTGGCTCATCCATAGTTGAGATGGCCTCCTATCTGGACCGCTGCCGGCGGAAGCGAAACGAGATCAGCTACGATACGGCCGGACTTGTCAGCGACACCGAGGCCGAAGAACTTCTGGCCAAACTAAAAGAATTCCAAAATGTGATCGAAGCTTGGATTGCCGAGAATCATGCCAACTTTGCGAGTAAGAAAAAATAAGCCGCCTTGTGAATTGCATTAAATTTATGCCAATCACGAAGCGGCATGTAGGAGCACGAATCTTAACGCAGCATGTCCGGTTTTAAGGCGAAGACTCGAACACTGGCTGCAAAGGCATTTACATTGTACCGTCGAAGCAGATCGGCAAATTGCCCGTGAAGTTCTACATTCCCAGATGGGACGGAAGAACAGCAGCCGCTCGCCGAAGCAACGGGCAAGGCCGATCCCGCCGCTGGCGCAGCAGCCCGATTGATTCTCCATTTTTGCGTAGGCATTCAGGTCAGCGCCCGAATCGATAATTTCAACCTGGTCAAACCCGGCTTCGATCAATTGATTGCGGTACCGCTCGATAGGGATTGCGCCTGCGATGCAGCCCACGTATGCCATGATGTTGCCGCTGATCTCCGGGGGCAACGGTTTTTTCAAGGCTATGTCGCTGACTGCCAGGCGGCCGCCCGGTTTTAGAACCCGGACGATTTCCCTAAAAACCGCCGGTTTGTCGGGCGCAAGGTTGATGACGCAATTGCTGATAACGCAATCGACGGAGGAGTCGGACAAGGGAAGCTTGTCGATGGTCGCCTGATGGAACTCTACGTTAGTGAACGGTTTGCCGCCGTCAGCTTTTGCGGCGTTGCGGCGAGCCAGTTCCAGCATCTCGGGTTTCATGTCGATTCCGATGGCTTTACCGGCCGGGCCTACTCGCGCCGCCGCTAAAAACACGTCCAATCCGCCGCCGCAATCGAGATCTACGACCGTTTCGCCCGGCTTGAGACTGGCAAATGCCGTGGGGTTGCCGCAGGAGAGGCCCATGTTTGCTTCGGCCGGAATCGAAGCCAATTGTTCCGGCGTATAACCGAATGCTTCGGCCACGGACCGCACTCCCGTTTGACGGGTCGATAAACCGCTTTTGGCAAGCGAGGCGTATTTAGATTTGACGGCTCGCACAATGTTTTCCGACATGTTCACTTACTCCCTTCGTTATGCATCAGCATGACGAAATGATTCAATCCTGTCAATAATAAAACAAAATGCCCACGAAAAGCGCGTGCATTAAACCACCAATTGTTATGCTTAAGCATAACCTTCTTTGTTGTCCACCGCCCGTTGTCCCCTGGCATCACTCTTTCGTCTTGATCTCGATTTTTTTCGCCGCCGCGGCCGGGGTCTTTTGGATCTTTAGCGTCAATACGCCGTTGGCATACTGGGCTTCGACGTGCTCCGAATCGACGCCTTCGGGCAGCGGAATCACGCGGCGGAATGAACCGTATCGGGCTTCGTTGTGATAGAAGCCTTTGTCCTTTTTCTCGGTCGACTCCTTTTTTTCGCCGCTTACGACCAGTTGATTGCCGGTTACCGTGACTTCCAATTCCTTGGGATCAATGCCCGGTATCTCCGCCCGAACTGTTACTTCCTTGTCCGACTCGGCCACGTCGACCGCGGGCCACCATTTTTCGCCGCCCATGAATGCCGGCCAATCAAGCATCCCGAACGGCTCGCGGATGAACGAATCGAACAGCCGATCCATTTCATTGCGCAATGTGGCCAGCGGCGTAGATTCCGGCGATAATCCATCGTGCTGTTTGTTTCTCCAAGGTATAAGGCTCATGGTATAAGTCCCCTTTCAGGTATTATGAGTTTTAAGTTATCGGTTTTCGGTTGGCAGTGTGAAATCGCAAGCGGTTCCACTATCCATTACCTATTCCTTACCACTTCCTCCATACGGACGTCCCTGTTCGCGGTTCCATTAATTATATCCTTTTACTTCGCGCTTATGCTAATTTTTCGCGGTTTGATGGATTCGGCCTTAGGCAGGTGCAGGGTCAATACCCCGTCGGCATACTCGGCTGAAATCCGGCCGGCGTCGATCGCCTCGCTCACCTGGAAGGTGCGATAATAGTCGCCCACTCCATATTCATGCGCCAGATAATGCTGATCTTCGCTTTGGCGTTCGGCCACGGTCGCGTGAAGCGTCAGCGCACCTTTCTCGAACTTGACGTCGATCCGGTCGCTTTTAGCGCCCGGCAGGTCGGCCAACACCAGTAGCTCGTCGGGCCGCTCCAAAATGTCCGCGTTGGGACGGTAAAAACGTCCGTTGCGAGTATGTTCAGTGGCAGTCGCTCCGTCTACAGTTTTTTTAATTACATTTTCAGTAGCCATGAGATTTATCATCCTTTCTTTCCCAGTTAATATTTTTTTCTTAACATTATCGCAAGCGTGCTCAATAACCCCGGGTGTATTCACCCGGGGCTAAATGTTAAAATGGTTACGCAGAGGCCACGGTGATTTTCCGCGGTTTGGCGGCGTCCGCCTTGGGCAGCTTGAGCGTTAACACGCCTTCGACCAGATCGGCCTCGACGCGCTTGGCATCAACGGCACAGGGCAACGACAGCACTCTTGTAAAGGAGCCCGTAGGCCGTTCGCGGCGATGATAAGTTACGGTTTCCTCCGATATATCGGGGCGTTCCACCTTGACGGTCAATTCATCGCCGGCCACCGAAACGTCGATCTGTTCACTTCTTACGCCGGGAATTTCCATTTCCACCATTAACTCCTCGCCATGATCCCATAAGTTCACGGCCGGTTGTCCGCGAACCGATCCCTGCGATAATCCGTCAAAAGTCGGCCCAAAAAAGCCGCCCAGCAAATGGTCCATTTCGTTACGCAATTGCTGGAAGGGATTAAAATAAACTTGCATTGTCATTTCTCCTTTGATAACAGTCTGTATGTCGAACGGTAACCCTGCATCCCCTAACCTATTTTATGGCCAATGGATCCCTGTTTTACTTGACTACCGAATAGTGCATCTATTTGATTACCGGATAGTACCCAAAGACTGTCGGAGCAAAGCCCGTGCCGAGAATGCAATTGATCGACATTAGCCCTTGCCAAATAAAAGGTTACGACAAAATAAGGTCCTAAAATTCTGGACCTTCAACCTGTCAGATTGACAGGTTTTTTAGGGGATTTTTACCAGCCAATCCCGGTAAATTCGGTTCGATATTTCTAATCTCTTTCACATCAATTGGTTAAGGCAATTTTCTTGATGCCGAGGGGGCCCGTTGTAGATTCGCCTGTTGATGGCTATATTAAGGAATCTGGGTTGCGTTAGGGCGAGGTAATCGGTTACGGGAATCCAAAACTAGTGTTGGGGATTATTAAACGCGGAAGCATGCCGGTTCTTGCTTTTGTACCCGATGTAGCCCCGGGTGCGGGCGGATACTAAAGCTGTCGCAGCGTTCCCCTGCCTGGTCGACTTTCACATATCAAAATCTCATGCGTTTTTCACTCATCGATCGGATTGTCGAAATTGAGCCAGATGTAAGAATCACGGCGGTAAAAACCTTGACCATGGCGGAAGAGTATTTGGCCGACCACTTCCCTCACTTTCCCGTGATGCCCGGCGTACTGATGCTCGAGGCCATGACTCAAGCCGGCGCGTGGCTGGTTCGATATAACGAGGATTTCAGCCACAGCATTGTGGTGCTGAAAGAGGCGGCCAACGTCAAATACGGCCAGTTTCTCGAACCGGGCCAAACGCTGCTGGTCACCGCCGAAATCCTTAAATCCGGCGAGACCGAAACAAAACTCAAGGCTCACGGCATGGTCGACGGCCGGATCATCGTCAGCGCCCGTATCACGCTTATGCAATATAATCTGGCCGATACCCGGCCCTGGTACGAATGGAATGATCAACACATTATAGAAGGATTGCGGAACCAGTTCGCCTTGTTGTATCAGCCGCGCGTGGACGTTCCCGCGGTATCGACCATGTAAACAGGCGTACGCCATATAAATCACCATCCATATTTTACCTTGTCCCGGGCAATGTTGCCGGTAATAATAATCAAATCGTTCTTGTTAAAATTTCAGCGGGAATAACGATATATTTTGGATACAGAACAGATGCGATTCGAGGGGAAAACAGCATTGGTAACCGGCGGAAGCCGCGGCATTGGCCGCGCCTGCGTTGCTCGGCTGTCCGCCGAGGGCGCAAATGTGGCTTTCATCTATCAAAGCAACCAGCAAGCCGCCGATAGCCTGGTTTCCCAGCTTCAATCCGCGCCCGGCCAGGTGCACGCCTTGCAGGCCGACGTGCGCGACCCGGCCCGCGCGCATCAAATTGTCGACCAGTTGATCGACCGCTGGCAGCATATCGACGTGCTGGTCAACTCGGCCGGCGTCGTCCTTGACGGGTTGTTAGGCGCGATGACGCAAGAACAGTGGCAAAATGTAATCGAAACCAACCTGGGCGGCACTTACAACTACTGCCACGCGGTAACACAGCCCATGATGATGCAGCGCAGCGGCAACATAGTCAATCTTTCCAGCACGGCCGCCGAATTCGCCTCCCGCGGGCAGGTAAATTACGCCGCCAGCAAAGGCGGCATCGACGGCCTGACTCGCGCCATGGCCAAAGAACTTGCCGCGCGGAATATCCGCGTCAACGCCGTCGCGCCCGGGATGATCGAAACCGACATGAGCCAGGTCGTCCGCGGCGTGGCAGGCGATCAGATCAAAAAAGCCATCCCCCTTAAGCGCATCGGTAAAGCCGAAGAGATCGCCGCGGTAGTCGCTTTTTTGGCCAGCGATGAGGCCTCGTACCTCACCGGACAAGTCATTCGCGTAGATGGCGGATTAAGCCTGGGAGGATATTAACGCAAATCGCAAAACACAAATTGCGGATTGGATCGCTTGGAACCGGACCGGTAAAATATCGACAATAATAGTGTGATTTTTAATACATATGAACAAAGGTGGTGCTGCAAAAAAAATCTATCGCCGAAACTTGCACCGCGATAATAGCCGTCATAATGTAGCGGTTAATCGGTGTAATTGTTATATTTTACTGGGGAAATATGGATTTTTTGTTGCTTGTTTATCCTGAAAAGCGATAACACATATTGGACTGTTTTGTTTAACCCCCGTTTTCAGCGATAAAACCGAATTTTCCATTCCCCCGTTCTGTGTTCCTACCTAGTTAAGTTTGGAGGTTGAGTGACATGCCGACAAAGGATGAAGTTTTCGATAAAATCCGCACTGCACTGGTCGATGCCCTGGGCGTTGACGAGGAAGACGTTACCCCGGAAGCCACGCTGGTGGGCGATTTGGGGGCCGAGTCGATCGACTTTTTGGACATCGTCTTCCGCTTGGAAAAAGCCTTCGATATCAAGATTCCTCGCGGCGAGCTGTTTCCGGAAGACATACTCACCGATTCGAAATACGTCCAAGACGGCAAGGTCACCGAAACCGGCTTGGCCGAACTCCGCAAGCGCATGCCCTTCGCCAATCTTGACGATTTCTCTAAAAATCCCGTTGTCCAAGACTTCGGCAACCTCTTGAAGGTGGCCGATATGTGCCGTTTTGTGGAAAGCAAAGTGGGAGTTACCGACTAAATGCGCTGGTACTGGATTGATAGATTTATCGAGTTCGAAAGCGGGCGCTACGCCAAGGCCATCAAGTGCATTTCCTTGGCCGAGGAGCACCTGCACGATCATTTCTCTTTTTACCCCATGATCCCCAACTCGCTGGTAATCGAAGGCATGGCCCAGACCGGCGGACTATTGGTCTCCGAACACAACCAGTTCAGCGAAAAAGTGATCCTGGCCAAAATTCCCAAAGCCCGCTTTTATTGCGACGCGGTGCCCGGCGACACGCTTATATACACCACTACGATTGAATACATCAAGGACGAAGGGGCCATGGTCTCGGCCACCAGTCACAAGGGCGACATTCTACACGCTGAAGCTGAAATCGTATTCGCCCACCTAAACGACCCGCGACTGGGGAGCCTGTTCGAACCGGAAACCTTTCTCCGCATGATGCGCCTGTTGGGGGCCTTCGATGTCGGACACGCAGCCGACGGCAGCCGTTTAGTCCCCCCGCCCAGGCTTCTGAATGCCGTGAAATCGGCCCAAAATGACGGACAAGGGAAACAAGGATGAGGGATGAAGGATGAACAATCAAATAGAACTGATGTGAAAAACCTGAACATCATCCTGAGCACATCTAAGGATCTGAAATACATCATGCCGCACTCGGAACTCAACCTTCATCCTTCATCCTTCATCCTTTTTTTTAAGGACGCTGCACCATGCGACGACGCGTTGTAGTTACCGGGATCGGTTGTGTCACCCCTTTAGGCGCGGAAATCGAGACCGTCTGGCGACGATTATTGGCCGGCCAGTCCGGCGTAGGCTACACCACGCTTTTCGACGCCAGCAACTTTCCCACCAAGATCTCCGCCGAAGTGCGCAATTGGGATCTTTCCGACGTGGGCGAAAATCCCGAGGACTGGAAATATCAGGGCCGGCACACTCATTTCGCCGTCGGTGCGGCAAAAAAAGCCATGGCCGATTCCGCACTGGACGCCTCGCGCCTCGATCCCACGCGTTTCGGCGTGTACTTGGGCAGCGGCGAAGGTCAACAGGATTTCCACCGCTTTACCCAAATGATGGTAGCCGGCCTGTCGGGCGGCGGAGAGTTCGATCTGGTGCGCTTCACCCGCGCAGGCCTGGAAACGCTTCACCCCATCGCCGAGCTGGAACAAGAACCCAACATGCCCGCCGGCCATCTGGCCAGCCTGTTCGGCGCAGGGACCGAACATCAATTGCCTGACGGCCTGCGCGGCCAGCAGCCAGGCCATAGGCGAAGCCGTGGAAATCATCCGCCGCGGCGAAGCCGATGTCATGCTCTCCGGCGGCACGCATACCATGATTCACCCCTTCGGAGTGACCGGCTTTAATTTGCTTACGGCTTTAAGCACCCACAACGACGAGCCCACCAAGGCCTCCCGGCCCTTCGACCGCAATCGCGACGGCTTTGTGCTGGGCGAAGGCGCCGGAATGGTCGTTTTAGAGTCTTTGGAAACGGCCCAGGCCCGCGGTGCGCACATTTACGGCGAGATCGTCGGCTACGGCTCCACGGCCGACGCCTTCCGCATCACCGACACCCACCCCGAAGGCCGCGGCGCCATCACATGCATCAAAATGGCCTTGGACGACGCCCGCTTGGACTCGGACAAAATCGACTACATCAACGCCCACGGCACCAGCACCAACGTAAACGATAAAGTCGAAACCCTGGCCATCAAGAAAGTTTTCGGCCAACGGGCCTACAAAATTCCCGTGTCCAGCACCAAGAGCATGATGGGCCACTTGATCGCCGCTGCCGGAGTCACGGAACTTATCTTCTGCCTGTTGGCCATCCGCGACAACGTCGTGCCTCCCACCACCAATTATGAAACGCCCGATCCCGACTGCGACCTGGACTATGTCCCCAACGTCGCCCGCCAGTTGCCCTGTAATGTCACGTTGACCAACAGTTTCGGCTTCGGAGGACAGAACATCACGCTCATTGTCCAGCGTTTTACCGGTTAATTCGAAAGAGTGACGGTATGAAAAGACTCGGCCGGCGCCAACGCCATGACCAAAACCACGTTGGCCATCGCGAACTGCCCCAGCCGGAGGCCGAGTATGCCCTTCGCAAAACCATTCTCCGGCACGTTCGTGGCCTTTAACGCCGCCGAAAATGACCCCGACGATAATTTTGCGGCCCGCGGCGATTACGCCATTAATTCGGGCGATCAAAATTTCGACGAATATTTTCCAGGCCCCGAAACCTTACGAGAAGGAGATACCCCCTCATTCTGGCAGGATATCCATAAAAAGCTGAACATAGATATCAATAAATGCAGCGGCATCAGCTTCGAGCGAAGTGAAATCATTCCCGATCAGATCCGCGACGGCGCCACGTATACCATCATGCTCGGCGAAAAATATCTCAATCCCGATCATTATTTGACGGGGCTTGAACTCTACGACAACGAAAGCCTTTACACGGATTTCAACAACGACAATTTCCCTTCGGCATTTGCCCCCCCACGCGAGACCGCCAAGGCCTCAGCGATCCATTGCCGTTCGGCGGCATACACGTCAATAGTTGTAATTTTATTTTCTGCGACGGTTCAAACCGGCCGATCAGTTATGACATTGATCCCGCTGTTTTTTCCAGCCTGGGAAACAGGGCCGACGGCCATAACGTCGACGAGAGCGCTTTTTAAAGGATTAAGGCGGAAGGGATGAGGGATGAGGGATGAAAAAAAGTGAAACCGCTTGCGGTTTCGTGATTCTTGCCGCTAAACTCGGCGCCTGACAAACTCTACCGGCCGGATAAATTCGCACAGTGTTGTCGGATGTGCAACCGGCACTCGCGCCGTTTCGGCGAAATACTTTTGTTTCTTGAATTTATTTTTGCTTTCTAAAATCCATCATGTATAAATAAAGTACGGGGACGTGACAACGCATTCTTATCGCCCCTTGCAAGGCGATACGTTGTTATTCGTCCGGGATTTTTCAGAAGTCTCTAACATGATCCGCTCCATTGGACCATTGCGCACTGTCTGGTTTTATGCGCAGCATGCACTTGCCGCGATCCGGCCCCATGTATGGGGCACTCGGAAAACAACTGAGTGCCCTCCAGCGCCGCCGGCGGTTGGATCTTCAACAGCAGGATCTCCAGGCCGGTCTGGCCGATTATCGGGCATCGCCGCCGTATCCGCCCCGGCCCAGGCCGCCTTCGTAAAACATGTCTCAAGCATAATAGTCTACTATGTAAAGCCGCGACCAGTGGTCGCGCTTCGCTAAAGTATGTAAAGCCGCGACCAGTGGTCGCGGCAAAAAGCAGCTCTATTGTAACACCTGAAAGTTGTTGCATTGTGAAAGGAGGTTTTTTATCGGACCTATCAGGACCTGACATCCATTTTTTTCCCGGCATGCGCTTAGCCGCCGCCGGGAGCGACTCGGCCCCAAAAACCGGGTGCTTTGTCAGGTCCCTTGATAGATAAACGGTATCAACGGCATTATGCCACGCCCGCGGCACGTTTGCCGCACTCACCCCGTGGAGAGGAGCAAGGCCTCGAAAAACTTGGTAACTTCGTTTCATTCTCCCAGCGACGCGTCAGCCGTACTAGGACGATGAGCCTTACCGTGGGTCGACTGGTTGGTTCCAGGGCCCTTATTGCGTGCTCGGGCACGCCGCTCGTCCGTACGCCTGACGCGTTCGCGTTTTCTTGCGTGAAAAAGGGATCGAAAGTCTTTTATTCTTGAGTAGGTTAATCTTATTCCAAAAGGACTCCAGACTCCTTTTTCCTTTCTTTTTCCTTTTTTAAACAGAAAATTCACATCAATTGCTTGACAAGCGGAAATACCTTGTTAAAATGGGCAACGTTGTCAACATGGTCCGGTTCTGGACCGGCACCAATGCTAAACCCCACTCGATTCACCCAAAAAGCTTAGCGGGAGGCAGCGGGATGTTATGTCTAGGTAGGCTCCGGCCTTTCGCATGCGCGGTCGTATTTCTTGTTGCGAGCGCATCGGCGAGCGGGTTGGCCCTTGCTGGGCCAATTCCAAACTCTTGGTCGACTTCCGGCGACTATGACGAACAAGTGACGCAAATAAATTCCGTGGATTTCACTGCATCCGGATCAAGTCTTTCAGAAGAGCGTTTTGCGGCCCGCGTGGAGGAAGCCTACTTGCACAATGCCGGCGGCGTGATCGATTCCACCACCTATGGAGCCTATGCATCCTATGGTGTGAACGAGACCAAGGTCCTTGACTTCAATACGGGCAGCCTGGTACTCGGAAATCCCGGCACCAAGGCAACCCCGATTTCAGGCGCCAGCAGCTTTGCTATCACCGATCCGACGCGCTCCGGGCAATTCGGCTTCAATGGCGTCGTATACGGGGCGGATCCCGGCGAGAAGGTCGTGGAAGCAGGCCTCACTGCCCTGTCCTATTCCGGCACCACCTACCCCAACGTGACGATCTCGGCCGTGTTGGACAATGGAAGCCTGCTGACCTCACAGCGCGCGATCCATGAGAGCGCGGGGGCGGGCGATACGTTCTTCGGCTTTACGGCGCCCGCGGGCAGATATATCAATTCGATTAATGTCAATTTCAGCACCACAAATTCCGTAGACCGGCTCTGGATCGATGACATTGGTTTCCGCACCGCACCGGTGGCCCAGCAAAACCTGCAAAAGATAGCTACCGTGGATGGCGCGGCCGCCAGCACCGATGGCGTCCACTATACAATTACCGATGGAGCCGACTCGATTTTCACCCAGATGAATCCCCCGGCCAATGTTTACAAGCGCGGAGTAATCGAATTCAAAATGGACCAGATGCCGGCACAGGCGGACGTGACCAACGCTATGCTGGAGCTGGACGTGAATCTGTTCTCACACGCGGCCGGCAGTACGTGCAAGCTGAACGTGATCGGGTATGCCGGCAACGGAACTCTGGAAGCGGCCGATGCAACTCAATCCGGTTCAATCATCGGTCAGGGCGTCATCAAAAACTTGGGAATCCTGGCAATCAGCCTGGATCCCGCGGCCGTCGAATCGATCATCAACTCCGGCGCCGGCTTGGGATTGTTGCTCATGCCCGACACTTTGGGCGATCAAGTGGGCTGGTACGCGTCCGAGGCGCTGTATGCCGATCTCAAGCCCACGCTGACGCTCGACTTTACACCGGTGCCAGAGCCCCGTACTTTGGGCGTTCTGGCGATGGTCGCCGCTTTGGCTCTCTTGCGGCGCAGGCGACGCTAAGTGGAACCGTATGATAACTTGAGCTTGGTACAGTCATCCTGAGCGCAGCGAAGGATCTCAATTAACCGCTAGATTCTTCGCTGCGCTCAGAATGACATGGCATAACTATTAATGCAGTTCCACTTAGGACAGATGGGGTTTATACCCATGCTTGCCCGGCGCCATGCTCACTCTTACCGTGGGCACGTGTTTGCGTTTTCTTGAGGGGGCAGAAAAAAGAGTTCAGGATTCAACACCAACCACTCTCCACTTTCCACTATCCACTCACCACTAACCTTCAGCCTCCTGCCTAAATCATAAAGCCGGACACCTCTTGCCCTTTTGTATGCTATGGTTTACAATGTAATACAACAATGACAATAGGTGCTTTATGAATATGGCGATTTCAGTTCGCATCCCCCAAGAACTTGCCGATCAAGTGGACGGCATAGCCAAGGAAACCGAACGCTCGCGTTCGTTCATCGTTCAAAAGGCATTGGAGTCCTACATCGAGGATTATGCCGATCTCCAAGTAGCCCTTGACCGACTGCGCGACAAGAGGGACGCAATTATTACAAGCCACCAGATGAGAAAATCCCTTGGCTTATAAAATCCTCTACAAGACGTCGGTATCTCGCGATCTGAAAAGGCTATCAAAATCCCAAGCCCGGCGAATTCTGAATCAGATCGACCGCGAACTGTCGAAAAAGGCCGATTCCAACCCGGTCCTCAAAGGCCAATTCGCCGGCCTAAGAAAATATCGCATCGGCGATTATAGAGTAATCTACTCCATCCTGGGCGACGATGTTTTGATACTCAGAATAGGCCATCGACGTGACGTCTATAAGAAGAAAATTTAAGGATGAAGGATGAGGAATGAATAAGGCGGAGGGGAAATTTTATCAGTGGGCAGTGGGTGATAGAAAGTGGGCTAGGAATACACTGCTGGGCAAGCCAGGCAATGACGAGGCACCATGCGGAGCATGGTCGCGTTGGTCGGCATATTCGGTTGGCCATTCAAACTGGCGAAACAAAACCTCTTGGAACTTCGTTCCACAGGTTCAAGAACCTGTGCCACCCGCGGAATTATGTGTTTAATTTATTTATTATTTGTACCATTTATTGTAATATGATCTTCATAAATAGATTGGATATCAAATGGTTTTGCAAAATCTGAAGAATCTCCGAGAAACCAAAGACATAATTTTTGGAAAATCCATGGACAGATTCGATTATTTAAATATGTGGTAAGACCATTAATAGTCAGGCCAATGTACCAGTTCAATATACTCCAAACAACACCACCAATGATTATAGTATTTACATAAAATGTGTACCAATATGAACTAGTAACATATTCAGTTGTTACATATGGTGATATTAACAAAAAGACTAATAGAAGAAAACCAAAGAGCAAGGCAATAGAATGCGATAACCATTTAGATATTGAGGTAGATATCCAAAAAAGCCTTTTTCGACTATTTAGTCGCTTATTCATTAAATCATCTCTTATACGTAAAGTTTCAGCATGTGCTTCTTTTTCCTTCATAACTTCTTTTGTTTTTTCTTGGGTATATTCTACTTTTATACGTTCCAATATTTCAGTAACTGTGCGTTCTGTAAGTGACTCTTCGTCTCCAAGTGTTAAATTCATTAATTCATCGTTTGCCCTTAAAGAATATCTAAGTGCCTCATGATCAGTTGGTGTTACCTTGCCTTGTGCGCTTAATTTATCTATTTCTTCCAGATATCGCGACCACAATCTATCATCAGGTTTCATTGCCGCATAACAAACAGCCAATAGTTCATGCATTGGAAGGTCAGGTGCTCCTAAAGGTGATTTGAGCCAAGCGATATTTGCTAGACTATAGCTGGTAATAACGCTGGATATCTCTCGTGTCGATTCATGCTCACGACCATATTCAAATGCAACTTTTGCCAAATCCCTATTGGATGTTACTAGGACAGCCGCTGCATCTTCTAACCTTACTGGGGAAAGTCCTTTCCTTAAGGCATATATACTTCTAATCGAGTTGATATCATATATTTTTGCTCTTGGATTATTATAACCTATATCTTCATCAAGAGCATTTTCCAATATAGTCTCATCAATTTGCTGTAATACTCTTGTGTAATCTGGCGTACGGAGTCGAGTAAGCCCAACTTTATATATATCACTATTTAATCTGCCTAAAGATAGAGCGATATCACTTCTTGTCCGTCGTTGTTGTCTCATTTCATTAATTATTCGCCCACGTGCATTAGGATTTTCTATATTTTCTTCACAATACTTTAGTACATGGGACGTTTCTTCTACTGAATGCTCAAATACTGCAGTTATGCCACCCAAATTTTTTATAAGGGAAATAAGTTCTATGATGGCTTGTTTTTCTGAATCAACATGATAACCAAGCGCACGAAGTATAAGAGGTGTGTCAAAGTAGAAAGTAATTCTATCAAATTTGCGTTGCATTGATTCTAAATCTGGACAAAGTAATGCATTTGCTAACATCTGACCTTTAATAACAACAATAATTCTTTCGAATAATTCAAGTTTATTCTCATATGCATTACTAATGAAACAGCTGACTTGATAAAGAGTACCAGGTGTTTCCTTGGGTATTTGAGGCAAAGCAGTACCAAAGATATAGGTACGAAGGCAGGCTATAGAAAAGCGAGAAAGAAAAGTTAGTAAAGCCTGACTTGCTTCAAAGTCATTCCATGTAAAATCGAATTGGTTTTTCATAAACTTTATAAGATGAGATATCACATTTTGTATACATATTTGTGCTTCGGTTCTCCTTTCAGGAATATCTGATGTTGGAAGATCCTTAACGACAGTGAATATACCGTGATTTTTTTCTAATACTTTTCGACGAGCGAGTCGCCTAAGTACTAATTGAACACCTTTTGTTGGAATTTTTATCCCAAATTCTCTTACAAGTGCATCTGCTACTTTATCATCAGTTACTGGATCTAGATTTCGTTGGGCTAATATATGATTTATAAATGGCACTAAGTAATCAATGTAATCTGTAAAACCAGTATCAAAATTTACTTTTAGCATTGCTAAACTAGTAAGAGTTACGATATTTTCTGCCATAATTAATATCCTTGAAAAAATGAGTCCATAATATGCCTTATTGAATTACTAAATCATTGATCACTCAAATTAGTTATTTATCATGGAATCCAATTCATAATATCATTTTACTTGTTATTACAAATTTAGAATTCCGAATTGCGGAGTGTACATAATTTCTATATGGTTTGTGGCAACCACAGTTTTTTGGGCCGGCGAGTCAGAGATGTGTTGGCGATGAAGTGTTTGAGCAGGCCTGCGAGAGGAGCGGGGTCGATTTGCCCGCCCCCTTGCGCATATAAGCCTAACAGGCATATAGATAGATGTCAATTAGCCAGAGGATAGGAAATAATGGCTAATCCCTAATCCCTAGTCCCTTCCTCCCCGGGTGGCCAATTTTTTATCTTGAAATCCACTTTCTAATCTGCTACGTTCTTCGCTCAGTGCCGGTAGTGTTCTTTGGAAATCAGAATAATGAAAATCAACGTGGCAAAGCCATCCCGAAACGTGGAAAAATCGCGATTTGATGCCCAACTCGATGCCGCCCGGTCGAACCCGGGTAAAAAGACCTGCGCATCGAGATCGTCCCGAAAAAGCAACACTCATTTCGTTTTCAATTGAAAACTGGAAACGCGACCCTTAGAGCCTATCCCAAAACAGATGCGTCATTCTGAGCGAAGCGAAGAATCTGGGCGGCGAAAGATGGAAAATACTAGCAAGATATCACATCCAGCGAGATCCTTCGCTTCGCTCAGGATGACTTTTGGGATATGTTCTTAGAGCCTATCCTAAAAGTCCCCTCTCCGGGTACCGACGGGCACCATCGGGCACCGATGCGTAGCGTTGGTCGGCATGGTCGGTTGGTCGGGAGAGGGTTAGGGTGAAGGCTAAATCGCCGTGAATTCATTGATATAATCACTTGGTATTATTGAGTTTTTTGTTTTGGGATAGGCTCTTAATGTAAAATAACACCTAATCCCTAATCCCCAATCCCTAATCCCTAATCCCGAATCTCCAATCCCTCTAATACTTTTTCCACATCGTGGAACGCAGGCGATTGGGGGACTTCAGGCGCCTTGGCGGAGTTCGGCTAGGAGGGTGCCGAGGAGTTCGGATTCCAGCCAGGTGGCCAGCCATTGGGCGCGTTGTTGGGCGTAGCGGGATTGGAGGCGGAGGAACAAGCGGGCGGCGGCCTGGCTTACGCCTTCGCTGGTGGTCGAGACCAGGGCCTCGCCCCCGCCGGTGATGCCGCCGGTGATGGCGGCCTCGGTGGCAATTTGGCTGGCGGTGTGGCCGGCGGCGTGAACTGCCGCCTGACCGGCCAGGTCGCCGGCAAAGTGCAGGCCGGTGAAGAACAGGCCGATGGTGATGGCCGGCCGGGCCAGGGCGGCAAGGTGGTCGAAGGATTGCAAAAAGCGGACCACGCGGGGATTTTCCTGCTTCCACTTATCCAGTTCGCCGCACAGAAATTCGCGATAGTGCTGGTCGACGGCGGGCAGTTGTTCGTGGGCCGATTGAACGCGGGCAAGAAGTTCGGCCCGGGCGTGTCCGCCCAAGAGTTTTAACAAGCGCGGGCGCAGGGTGTCGTTGCCGATTTGGGATAGGCGATCGAGTTCGTCGAGGAGTTTTCCCACTGCCGCGACGATGGCCGCGCGTTCCTGTTGCTGGAAGGCGACGAGGGGATCGACGTTTGGGCCGGACATTGTGGACCAGGCCGCCCGGATGGGCCAGGTGACGCCCCGGCCCAGTACGCGGTAAAAACCGTGGATCCGCCGGGACCAGGCCTCGCGGTTGGCATCCCACCAGTCGCGAATTTCCTCGACCAGCACGCCCGAGGGCAGCATGGGCCAATCCACTCGGGCCATCTCTTGGGCGGAGAGGATTTTTGCCGCGGAGGCGAAGTCGCCGGCCGTGGTGCGGATGCGTTCTAAATATGCAGGCAGGCCCGAACTGGGATCGAGCACTCGGCGCATGGCCCCGCGAAAGGTGCGAATCTTGATGGCGTCGAAATGCAAGGCCGCCAACTCGTCGCGGAGATCGACGGGCTGACTGATCGGGTCGGCGCCGTCCTTGCCCACGCAATAAAAGGGCAGGCGCAGTTGTTCGGCTGCACGGCGGTCGAATGGGACGATATAAACCAACTCGGGGGAGAAAGAGGGTTCAGGGTTCAGGGTTCGGGATTCAGTCTGATGAAGAGAGGCGGGCGCTTGGCTGCATTCGGGACCAGACTCGGATAAGGGGACAGCTACCGAGATGTGCTCGGAACCAGTCCCCATGTGCCCGGTTTTTGAAATCTGGTCGCGGAAGGTGGAAAGCCACTGGGGCCAATAATCGGCGTCGGCCGTTAGATCGCACTGGTTAAAGAGCACGATGATGGGTTTGTCGGCCTGGGCGGCCGCGCGGAAGAATTGTTTTACGGCGGCGTCGTTGTATTTTTGTTGGGTGAGGACCGCCACAAGAACATCGGCAACCTGGCGAATGGCCTTTGCCCGGGACCAATTCACCGGCACGTCGGAATCGACGTCCGGGGTGTCGATCAAGAGGAGGCGCGGGGGCATGCGCGGGCCGGGGCGCCAATACAGCAGATTTTCCTGGCTGCCGCTTAAGGGATCGTCGGGCGAATGCCAGGGATGCAACTGAAAGGGCTCGAACAGGCGCTGCAATAAGGCTTGATCGCATAAATCGGGCGGGACCAGGCAGACCGGATGCTTTGTACCCGCGGCCAGGGGCGTGGCGGCCGATGCGTTTTCGCCGGCCAGATGGTTGAAGATCACCGACTTGCCGATGTTGGTGCCGCCGATAATGGCCACGATTAAAAGCGGCGGCAGATCGAGTTGCGGAAGGAGCTTGTTGGTCAAGAGTTGGAACCATTCCTCTTGGCGCGGTGGGGGCAGGCCGATTAAGGCGACGGCCGGTTCCAAGGCTGCCAGGGCGCGTTCGAGACGTTTTAATCGAGCGGCGAATGATGCGAAGTCGGCGGACATGGAATGATCATAATAAAATGTTGAAGCCGGCTTGTTCAAAGTGCCGATCGGCCATGAGCGCCTCTTTCAGTCCATGCTGCTGCATAATCACAAAAGATATGCAATCGGTAAGCGACCAATTTTTGTCGGGTCGGGCGCAATAAAGATCGATTCCTTGTGAAAAAAGCGTTTCAGAGGGAGGAACTATGATTGTTTCCGGATCAGCGCGAAGATCGGCCAATATTTTGGCAAAGATGGGCCTATGCGCTACTGCCGATAATCCATCGGCAAGTTCAGTAAGGATCCAACACGTAGTCAAAAGCGGATTATCGTGAGATTGTGAAAATTGCAGTGCCCTTTGATGAGCCGCGTCTTTCACGTTAATCAGGGCAAGAAAATAATATGTGTCGGCAAAGACCCTGGTCATTACATCGCCGTTCCATGTATATAACGATCGTGATTTTCAGCCATGTCAGCCGGTAAATCAGATACGCTGGCTATAACATCCTGGAACCGTTCGGCTAGCGATTTTCCAATTTCCACGGTAACGGGTTGCACTAAAACGGCCGTCCCGTCGGGAAGCGATACCTGATCGTCAATAACAACTAAACCATTTTGTATGTGACCGCGATAAACCATGGTATTTCCCCATAAATTTGCATCTATTTCCATTATAAATCAGCTGGGAGGGAAGCGATAGGGCAAAAATCAGGCGGCTCCCAGCGCCAGCGCCACGGCCTGGCCGTATTGGGTGTGGCTGAGGATCATCACCGCGGGTTGTTCCAGTGTTTGCGGCTGGCCGTGAATCACGCGGATCGGACATAGCGGATCGGGCAGTCGGTAATTCAGGGTCGGCGGCACAAGCCCGTACTTCAAGGCCAAGACGCCGGCCACCATATCCACGGCGCCGGAACCCGCGCCCAAATGGCCAAAACAGCTTTTCGGCGCGGTCACGGCCACGTCGCCCAGGACTTCGCGAATGGCCGATGCCTCGCGCTGGTCGTCGCGAACGGTGCTGATTCCATGAGCGATCACGCAACCGACGTCGGCGGGAGCGATTCCGGAGTCGCGGAGCGCTCCCACGATGGCCTGGCGAATGGATAAGCCTTGCAAAGCCCGGCCGTTGGCGGCAGGTTCGAATGCCGCGGAGTATCCGAGAACTCGAGCCAGCGGGGCTGCGCCCGGGCTTGGGCATTTTCCTTGGCCTCGAATACGAATGCCCCCGCTCCCTCGCCGTTGACCATGCCGTCGCGGGTGGCGTCGAAGGGGCGGGAAGCGCCCGCCGGATTGTCGCTGCGGCGCGACAACTCGAACAGGCCGCCGCGAAACAACATCGTGGGATGGATTCTCGAACCTGCGCCGCCGACGATCATGGCATCGGCCGCGCCGCGCTCGATGACCCTAACCGCCTCGGCAGCAGCCGACAAGCTGGAAACGTCGCCCAGGGTGAGGGTATTGTTGGGGCCGCGGGCGTCTTGGGCAATGCCGATGTGGCAAGCGGGCATGTTGGGCAGATACTTGAGCATCCAGAGCGGGAAGATCTCGGCCATCGACGCCTCGCCCCACCGGTTGTAATCGAATCGGCCACCAGCAATGCAACTGCGATAGGCCGGCACTAATTCATTGAGTTCGCAGGGAATCATGTCGTCGCCAAAGACGATGCCCAGCCGTTCGGGATCGATAGCGTGCTCGTGATGCCGGGCTTCGATGCAGGCAAGGTCGGCCGCCGCGAAGCCCAATTGAATGTCGCGGCTCATCACCTTTAGGCTTTTACGCTGGCGAACGTAATTTTTGGGATCAAAATCGACGACTTCGCCGCCAAAGGGAACCAGGTCGGGGTCGGCAAAAGTATTTAACTTGCGCACACCGCTGCGGCCCTCGCACAGCGAAGCCCAAAACGCCTCCTGGCTGATGCCGATGGGGCTTATCACCCCGGCGCCGGTAATTACAATTTCCTTTTTGTGCGTCATACTATTATGAATGGCAATCGATCATGTTCTTCAATGCCATTTAAAAAACAGCTTTAAGATATCGTTTCCGGTGACAAAGAGCATTAACCCGATGAGGAACGCCAAACCCAATATGGAAAGGCCGACCTGCACTCTTTCATCGGCCGGTTTGCTGCGGATTCCTTCATAGGCCAGGAAGATCAGATGTCCTCCATCCAGGATGGGAATCGGCAAGAGATTGAGCACGGCCAGGTTGGCACTAAGGAGCGTTAAAAACAGCAGTAATGAGGCCGGACCTTGTTGCGCCGCTTGTCCGGCAAACTTGGCGATGGATATGGGTCCGCTTAGTTCCTTAAACGATATCTGCGAACCGAGTTTTCTGAGGATCCGCACAACCATTGTCAAGGCTTCCCAAGTCTCGTCGGCACCCAAATTGATAGCTTGGCCAAGTGAATGGGCCTTTACGAGCGAGGCTTCCGGCTCGAGGATGAAACCGCGGTCAGGATTGAACCAGTCGGCGGCATCTTCCATGTTTAGTTTTACTGTGCGGTCTTTATTGACCTCGAGTTCCACCGAGCTGTCCGGATGAAATTTTTGCAATGTATAAAAGAAGCAGGGCCAGTTGGGATTTTCAACGTCGAAGTCAATGGTAATTTTCGATTGACTGATTTTTTTCTTAACCTGGTCTTGATCCGGAGGGGAGATAATAGCTTGTTTAATCCTGTCGCCAGGCTGAATTCCCGCTTTATCGGCGGGACCGCCGGGGATCGTGCGATCTACTCGGTTGAGCACCCTATATGCAATTCCCAATTCCGGTATGGAAAGCGGATTGTTTTCAATTTGAGGCTGCTCGTACCAATCCACAGGGCGGAGCGCGATTGGGATGTCGATCGGCGAGCCGTCGCGATTGACGGTCAAGGTAATCGTTTCGTCGGCGCGTCGCCGCAACTGATCGGGAAGTCTCATCGGATCGTCTATCGGCCGGCCGTCGATCTTGAGGATAATATCGCGGGTCTTGATTTTCCCATCCGCCGGAGAACCATCTTGGATGGCCGTGATCTCGCCCATGGTCATCACCAATCCCAGGGTGCGCATGGGCTGGGTCGGCACGGCCACATTGACGAGCTTGGCGGTTTCCACTGCATCGCGTTTGCGGCCTTCAGCGGGCAGGGTACAGTCGACGGTCAACTGCAGGGGCTTATCGGGATGTTCAGCTAAACAGGCCATCAGTTGTTGAAAATTGCCAATTTTTACGCCGTCTATCATCACAATCCGGTCGCCAGGTTGCAGAGCCGGCTCTGCCCGCTCAGCCGCCGAGTCCGGCCATACGGGATGATCTTCCTTCCTCAGATTGTCCTTTCTCAATGTCGTATTAAATGGATTGCTAATGCCGATGGTGGGAAATCCGCGGGTAATATCGGGATGGAGGAGAAATTTCAGCGGCTCTTTAACTCCCTGCCGTTTAACCAGCATTGTCACGCCATTCTGAATATCGCCCACCGTGATATACTTTTGCAGATCTTGGAATCGTTCGGCTTTTTCCCCGGCAATCCCTACGATTTGGTCTCCGGGCCTAAGCCCCGCGCCAGGCGGCTTCACCCGGAAATACATCTCCCGCTCCGCATGCCAATTGTTTCACTCCGATGTAATAAGCACCAATTGCCGTAAAAAAGGCGAAGATAACGTTCATGATCACGCCCGCCGAAATGATCGCCATCCGCTTGGGCACGCTTTTGGCCAAATAACTGCGCGGATCGTAAAGGGCGTTTTCCATCGAAGCCAAATCGACGTCGCTTAAGGCTTGGGGATTTTTGGTTAGAAGTTGATCTTCCGGAATTTTTGGTGAAGGTTGTTGTTGATGCAATTTCGCCCTTTCAATCTCTTCTTTCAGCCGGGCCGGATTGTCTTCCTGGCCCAACATCTTCACGTATCCGCCCAGGGGTAAAACGCCGATGCCGTACTCGGTTTCGCCGTACTTGAACTTGCAGAGTTTCCAACCCCCGATGTCGAATCCCAGGTAGAATTTTTCGCATTTCACGCCACACAGCTTGGCTACGATGAAATGCCCCAACTCGTGAACGAAGATCACGAAACCCAGGGCAATGGCGACAATCAGGATTATCCCTATGATAGACAACAATGCAAAACCTCCTGCCTAGCCCAACGATCCATGCGGATGACATGATCCAAGTCGGGCTGAGGATCGAAATTATGGTTTTCTAAAATTCTTTGACATGTAGGAACAATTTCGTTAAAGCCCAGGCGGCCTTCCAGGAAAGCCGCCACGGCGGCTTCGTTGGCCCCGTTCAGGACCGCCCCGGCCGTGCCCCCGGCCTTGGCAACCTCCAGGCCAAGACGCAATGCCTGGAAGCGCTCGAAATCGGGCGGCTCGAAACGCAAGTCCATGGTTCGGTTCCAATCCATTTTAGCCGCTACCCCGTCGCGGCGCCGGGGCCAGGTCAGGGCATACTGAATGGGTAGTTTCATATCAGGCAGGCTCATCTGGGCGATCACTGAGCCGTCATTGTATTCTACCATCGAATGCACAATCGACTGGGGATGGATAATTACGCCGATCTGATCGGGCCGGAGGTCGAAGAGCCACCGGGCCTCGATTATTTCCAAGGCCTTATTCATCAAAGTGGCCGAATCGACGCTTATTTTCGGCCCCATCGCCCAGGTGGGATGATCCAAGGCATCGGCAACACTGACGCGCGACAGTTGTTCCCGCGTATAATTTCGAAACGGACCGCCGCTGGCGGTAAGGATTACACGGCGGACTTCTTCGCGCCGTCCGGCTTGCAAGGCCTGGAAGATCGCGCTGTGTTCGGAATCGACGGGCAAGAGCCGGGCGTTTTTTTCACGGGCAAGTTGAGTAACCAGCGGGCCGCCCACGACCAGGCTTTCTTTATTAGCCAAGGCCACGGTCTTGCCCGCCTCCAACGCCGCCCAAGTGCCGCGCAATCCGGCACTGCCCACTATCGCCGATACGACAATGTCGACCTCAGGATCGGCAACTACCCGGGCAACGGATTCCGGGCCGACCAACAACTCCACATCGGCGGGCAGGCAAGACCAATCCTGGCGCTCGGCTGCCCGGGGATCGGTCGCCACGATCCATCGGGGGCGGAAATTATTCGCTTGTTGTAACAATAAAGATGTATTCCCGTGCCCGGTTAAGGCCGCTGCGCAAAGCATGCCATCCGAGCTTGAAACCACCTCCAACGTGCTACAACCGATACTTCCGGTCGAGCCAAGCACGGCAATGCGGGTCGGGTGGTGGGGCATATTACTAATAACAAGTGGAATTTATCGGGAAGGCAGTTATATAACTGAGCGGAATTTGCTGGGTCGCCACTTCAATAACGGAGTGGAAATTGTTGGGGTGGCAGTTGAACTGCCACCCCTGCGTATTATCGATAAAGCTAATCGATCCATTGTAAAACCAACCTCTTCCGGCAGCAACCACGATAACAACCGCTTTGATCGATACTTAACTTATTGTTGGGGCGGGAGTTGAACCCCACCCCGGCTCATTACGGCACTATTTTCCCGTATACGGCAGGTTTTTGGGTATAATTACAACTGAGGCTATACTGATGTTGCACAATGAAATATTCATTTAGCCCCGGATGAATACACCCGGGGCCTGGGTGGAATCGCCAGTGGCGTAACTTATTGGCAACGAAACGCAAACCCCCGGTGCAATCACCGGGAGCTAAATATGAAGGTATTATGTAAATTTATGGAAGAACAAACACCAGAACCAAAACGACCGGAACGACCGCTGCTCGAACGCAGAACCCCTCCGTTAGGTGGAAATATCGTCTGGTATTTGATTTTATTGGGCGTGGGTACGCTCTTTTTTGTCAACTACATGACCACCGACAGCCTGGTGGAAATCCCCTATATGGATCTTTGGAAACTAATCGAGCAAGGCGCGCCACAGATCAACAACCAGGCCGCCGTCAAGGTGAACGGCGAAGGCTCAAAGGCCAAGGAAGTTTACCGCTATTCGAATCTCGATAATCTCCATATCGGCCCGCAGGAAATTACAGGTACGGTCACAAAGGAAATCGTTCAACCGCAACAACAACGCACCGCGCCGGAAGACAACGTCACCTTCCACACTGCCCGGCTCGGACTGGAAAACGACAATAACGCCTTGTTCCAATTGCTCAAGCAAAAAGGATTTATCAACGTCCGCGCGGAAAAGGCGCCCAGCGGCTGGCACAACTTGGTGCCGATGTTTCTGTTCATGATACTGATCGTGGGCCTTTTCATTTTCATGATGCGCAGATTGGGAGGCGCGGGCTCGGCCATAGCCTTCGGCCGCAGCCGCGGCAAACTCTACGCCCAGGAGGACATCGGCATCACCTTCAACGACGTGGCAGGCATCGACGAAGCTGTGGACGAGCTCCGCGAGGTGGTCGATTTTCTCAAGTCCCCGGAAAAATACCAGGTCCTCGGCGGCAGAATCCCCAAGGGCGTGCTCCTGGTCGGACCGCCCGGCACGGGCAAGACCCTCTTGGCCAAGGCCATAGCCGGCGAGGCCGGCGTGCCTTTTTTCAGCCTTTCCGGATCGGATTTCGTGGAAATGTTCGTGGGCGTGGGCGCTGCCCGCGTCCGCGACATGTTCCAGCAAGCCCAGGCTAAGGCCCCTTGCATCGTGTTCATCGACGAACTGGACGCACTGGGCAAAACCCGTGGAACGAGCATTGTGGGCGGACACGATGAACGCGAGCAAACTCTTAATGCCCTCCTGGTCGAAATGGACGGTTTCAGTTCCAACAGCGGCGTGATCATCATGGCCGCCACCAACCGCCCGGAAACCCTCGATCCGGCCCTCCTCCGACCCGGACGGTTCGACCGCCACGTGCTGGTTGACCGGCCCGACGTTCGCGGACGGGAGGCCATCTTGAAGGTCCACGTCAGCAAGGTCAAGCTCGATCCGTCGGTGGACCTGAAAGAAGTGGCGAAAATCACTCCCGGCCTTGTCGGCGCCGATCTGGCCAACCTGGTCAATGAAGCCGCTCTTTTAGCCGCCCGGGCTAACAAGACCGCGGTGACCATGGCGGAGTTCAACGAGGGTGTGGAGCGAGTCATCGCCGGACTGGAAAAACGGCAACGTGTCATGCACGCCGACGAGAAGCAGCGCGTGGCATATCACGAAAGCGGGCATGCCCTGGTTGCCTACAGCCTGCCCAACACCGATCCCGTGCACAAGGTATCGATTATTCCCCGAGGTCTGGGCATGCTGGGCTACACTATGCACCGGCCCGAAGGCGACCGCTACTTGCAGACCCAAAGCGAACTGGAATCGCAGATTCAAGTCCTTTTGGCCGGAACCGTGGCCGAGGAAATGATCTACAACGACGTATCGACCGGCGCAGAACGACCTGGAACGGGCCACCGAAATCGCCCGCAGCATGGTTATGGATTACGGCATGAGCCCCTTGGGCCGGATCACCTATCGCGAGAACCGCCACTCGCCGTTTTTGATGGGGACGGACGATATCGCCCACGACCGCAGTCACAGCGAACAGACCGCGCGGGAAATCGACGAGGAAATCCGCAAGATCGTCAACCAGTCGCTGGAAAAAGTCCGCCACGTGCTGGAAACCCGCCGCCGGGCACTGGTGGCCATGGCCGAACGCCTGATCGAGAAAGAAACCATCGACACCGCGGAATTGAAAGAACTCGTCGAATCGAACTCGCCCAGCCCCATGATCGTGCCCGGCACGGGCGAAACGCCGAAACGCCGGCGCCCGAAGAAACGCCGCTGCCGGAGACGAAAGTCAATCCATAAATACGCGTTTGCGGCATTCCATTGTTTAATTACAGACAAATATGAAATCGCTGGCAGCCTTTATTCTATTATTTGTTTTGCTGGCGCCTTGTCGAATATTCGGCGTTGACAGGCTTGAATCTCAGACGTTCGACTCCAAGGGCGTTTCTATCGCCTATACCGTCGATGGCAAAGGAGAACCGGTCGTACTTATTCACGGGCTTCACTCTAGCGCCGATATGAATTGGCGCGCGCCCGGAATAATTAAGACCCTTGCCGAAAACCATCAAGTCATCGCCTTGGACGTGCGCGGGCACGGACATTCAGGCAAGCCCGAAAAGGAGGGAACTTACGGCGTGGAAATGGCCGAGGACGTAGTCCGCCTTTTGGATCACCTCAAGATCAAGAAGGCCCACGTGGTCGGTTATTCGATGGGCGGCATGATCGCCATGAAATTGGCGACCCTGTATCCCGACCGCGTCCGCTCGATGGCCCTTGGCGGCATGGGCTGGGAGCGCGAAGGCAGCGCGCTGGCCGACTTTTGGAACATGCTGCCCGAGCGAGAAGCGACGCGGACTCCTTCGGCCTGCGTGCGGAGCCTGGGTGCGCTTGCGGTTAAGGAGGAAGAAGTCAAAGCCATCCGAATCCCGACGATAGTCATCGTAGGCGACCGCGATCCGGTCAGAAAACTTTATATGGCGCCCCTGGAACGAGTCCGCGCAGGATTGGCCGGTAAAAATAATCGACGGGGCCGGCCACTTGAATTGCATCTTTAAACCACAGTTCAAGGAGGAGTTGAAAAAGTGGCTGGATAAGGAATCGGGCGTTGGGAATTAGGGGTTAGTGATTGGTTGATAATGAGAGTTGGCACTAAGATTAAAACATTGACCAAATATATTGATTGCACTGTAATTCCTTAGTCCCGGAGGGACGGTAGTCAATAGCCAGGGGCGTCAGTCCCTGGGTAAATAGATCAAATTCCTTCAAAGCCGCGTGCGCGGCGACAGTAACTTCTGTCGCCCCTTCGGGGCTTTTGGGGTTAAAACGTCTTTATTCCAGGGGCTAACGTCCCTG
This sequence comes from Pirellulales bacterium, assembly GCA_963845975.1. Taxonomy (GTDB): domain Bacteria; phylum Planctomycetota; class Planctomycetia; order Pirellulales; family Thermoguttaceae; genus JBEKIK01. The sequence goes on from CAWJUD010000001.1 coordinate 120,227, forward strand.
GCTACTTGCTGTCGCCGCTTCGCGGCTTAATTCCATTAACGATAATATGCTATCTATTGGAGTTTAGCGCGATGGGCGGTGGACATTCAACAACGCTTGCTTCATCCATCCTTTTTGACAAAGCATGCCCAGCAGGCGCGGTAGAGAATTAAGATGAGGATCGCGGCGGCGGTGGCGGCGGCAAAACCTATGGGGCTGATGGGATTGAATTGCCGGCCTTGAAGGAGCCAGGATAGACCTAAGAGTCCGATCATGCTGCCGAGCATTCCCAAAAGCAGAGCGCCCAGAGGGTGGGACGGTTGTTGCACGGGCAGGATCAGCACGGCCAATAGTCCGGAAAGCGTGCCGAAACCAACCCAGATCAATACGACGTTGACCCATTGTTGAGCCGCTTGCGAAAGTTCGAGTTCGGGCATGGCTGATGATTAGTCTCGGACCGTCCAGCAAAATATTGTCAGGCGCATGGCCAGTCAGAGGATGTGAAATAATATTGCGAAACTGCAAACAATTTATTCGCATGAAATCCCCGAAGGCTGCTGACGACCAAGGCGAACGGCCGAGGCGGCGCATTGCACCTTGGGCGCCAGCAACGCCGGGCGCCGTCCCCCCGAGTAATCGACGGCGAGTGTTTCGGGCGATCAGGGCTGTGCCGGAGCAGGTGGCGGCGGCGGAGACGGATATGCCGGATTTGGATTACTGGCCTTCATGGCGTCCGCTTCCCGTTGCAGCTTCATCTTGGGTCCGGTGGGGTAGTATTGCACGTCATCCGTCAAATAATAGGGGCTGGGCAGGGTCTGGCCGCCGACATCGACCTGGCAGCCGGTCACACCAAGGGCAAATACGGCGCCGATGCAAAGCAATAGGGCCCTCCAGGAGTGAGGTCGTTTGTTTTCGCCCTTCATTAGCCACCTCCGTGAAATCTTTGGGAAATTAGCCATTTTATCCATCTTTCCCAATTGTTTCTAAACACAAAATCGCTCATGCCGATCCAATCGGTGTCATCGTTATCGTCAAAACAAGGCGGGCGACTTTAACGCCAATGCCGGATAGGCTAAGGGCGTAAGCTGAAGGGGCGGGAATTAACTATGAGAAACTGCTCTAATATGATAGTATTATGGAACTTATTGACATTTGCCTGACGTTTACCTGGATGATGATCCAGCAAATGATTCGGAGCAGATATGTATAGTCGAAAAGAGCGTGCCAGCGGCGGCCTCATGAAATTCAAATGGCAAGTTGTCCTCCCGGTTTTAATCTGGAGCGGGTTTTGGGGGGCGAGTTCGCCCATTTGGGCCCAGACCGCCGAACGCGGCGCGCCCAGCCCGACGTATTTTATGATCTTCCGCGAGTTTTACGCGGGCGATTACAAGAACGCATTGGATGCATTTCAAACTGAAGCCCGGGGTTGCATCAAGGCCGGTCAAACGCGATGGATCGACTCGATCTGTTACGAGACGATGATCGGCGAATGCTTCTATCAGATGGGCATGCCTGATAAGGCGTTGGAACACTACGGTTTGGCCTTGGAGATTGCGGCTGTTTTTCCGGATTGGATGATCCGCGTGCAATTTCCGCAGATTCGCGGCGCGGGAACGCGCAGACCTTATCCCTGGGCGCGAGCACCCGGCACTCGGTATTAGGCTCCTATCCTTCGTCGATGCTAATCAGCCAGGGGCAGATTAATAGCGGATCTATTGCATTACAACAAGGCGGCATAGTGCAGCAGGCCATACTTTATTCCATCCAGCCGCAGGAGATTATCCGCTGCACTGCCTTGGCGATCCGCCGCCGCGCGGAAATATTAGGGCCGATAAGCAAAAACGATCCATTGACGGAAAGGGTGGCGGGCGTATTGAGCCGCCAGATAGCGCCGCCCAATCACTGGTCCGAGGCATGGGCCGACTTGGAGCGGGGATTGGCCCTGATCGCGGCGGGCAAGGATAACCAAGGCCTGCCCTGCTTGCAGCGGTCGATGCTTGTGGCGGGCGAATTCGACCATCCCATGACCTGTATTGCGCTGTTGGAATTGGGAAAGTTGTCGCTTGCGCGGGGCGAATATCCCACGGCCCTGCAATCCTTTGAAGAGGCCACTTACTCGGCGGCCGATTATTCCGATTACGGCGTACTGGAAGAGGCCTTTCGCTATGCGGCCTTGACCCATCTGGTAACCAACCGCCAGGGTTTTTACACCCCTTTGCAAACCGCGTTCCAATGGGCCAAAGGCAAGGATTTGCGGCAGTTGCGGGCATCGCTGGCGCTCTGTGCAGCGGAAAACTATTCCGTATTGGAGCAAATCAAGGAAGCCGCCGCCATGCTCGACGACGCCCGGCTCGTTCTCAGCCAGCGGAGGGCAATTCCGGGCCGGCAGGGCGGCCGTTATAGCTACCTGAATGCGCAGGTATTGTTCCAGCAACGCAAAAATCCAGAAGGGCAAGCCGCCTTCGCTTCGGCGATGAATTACATGAAGCAGGGATCGCGCCGCCTGTTTCAGATCGCGCTGGCCGACACTCTTTATACCAGCGGCGTCGCCTCCCCGCGTACGGCGATGGATTATTATAATGAACTTCTCCGCGACCCCCTGCCGAGCGATTGGATGATAGATCCCATGGAAACTCTGGCCACGCTCATCACTCCGCATCCCCTTTCGCTGGAGCACTGGTTCGAAATCGCCATGGACAGGCGGGAATACGAGACGGCCTGGGAGATAGCCGATCGTGCGCGGCGCCACCGTTTTTTCAGTACCCTGGACATGGGGGGCCGATTGGAGTCGCTGCGTTGGATTCTGGAAACGCCGGCAGAATTGCTCGACCAGCAATCGCAATTGCATCGTCAGGATATGTTCACTCGCTATCCGCAGTACGCCCACATCTCGGAGCAGGCCCGGGCGATCCGCGCTAAACTGGTCGATATACCGCTGGCGACCGAGGATCAGTCTTTGCGCAAAGAACAGTCGAAAGACTTGGACAAACTATCATCGCTCAGCGCACAACAGGAGGTGATGTTGCGGGAGATCGCCCTGAGGCGCGAGCCGGCGGCGATGATTTTCCCGCCGCAACGGAGCATGGCGGAAATCAAGAAGTCCCTGCCCAAGGGCCATGCAATACTGGCTTTCTTTACGGCCAATCGCCGGCTTTACGGCTTGTTGATGGGCAATTCCGATTACAGCTGTTGGGAGATCGCTTCGCCCCCTGCGCTCGCGAAACAGGTCAAGGACTTCCTCCACGACATGGGGCTGTATCAGCAAAATCACGAACTGACGTTAAAGGATTTGGCCGATGCAAAATGGAACCAATCGGGCGCGAAAACGCTGGAGGCGTTGTTGAGAGGCTCGCGGGCCGATTTCTCCAAATCGTTCGAGGAACTGATAATCGTGCCGGACGGAATTTTATGGTATTTGCCCTTCGAGGCCCTGCAAGTGAAGGTGGACGGCCAATTGCAACCTTTGATTTCGCGATTCCGCATTCACTACGCCCCGACCATATCGCTGGCAACCTCCACCCAGGCCCCCCGGATGAAACCCACGGGCAATACCGCGGTAATACTCGGAAAGCTCTTCCCCAGCGACGATAAATCGGTGTCAGAGGCGGCATTCAAGGGTCTGGCGGCCGCGCTTCCGGGCACGGTCGCCTTGAAATCGCCCGCACCCGGAGCGATCGCCGACTACAAGGTGTTTTTCGATCGCCTGATAGTGCTGGACGACCTGGCAATCAGCGATCAAGACCCCTACGGCTGGACGCCGGCGCCGATCGAGCGGAGCAAGTCGGGCGGCACCCTGGCCGACTGGATGGGACTGCCCTGGGGCGGACCGGAGCAGATCATCCTCCCCGGTTTTCACACCTCCGCCGAAGACGCCTTGAAAAAACCCTCCCGCGCCATGCCCGGCGATGAAGTATTTCTCTCGGCGTGCGGTTTATTGTCCTGCGGGGCGCGGACTATCTTGCTTAGCCGCTGGCGTACGGGCGGGCAAACCAGCTTCGACCTGGTGCGGGAATTCGCCCAAGAGTTGCCGCACACATCGCCGGCCGACGCCTGGCAGCGGGCCGTGTTGCTGGAAAACGGCACCCAGCTAAACCTGGATGCCGAACCGCGAATCAAGCACGCCCCCGGCGACGAATCTCCCAAGGCCGGACATCCGTTTTTTTGGGCGGGCTACATGTTGATCGACAGCAGCCAGGTTTCACAAAAACCCGAAACCAAGCCCGCGGAAGCGGCGGGCAAACTCAAGCCGTCCGACGCTCCCGAAGCGAAACCCGCCGAAGCGGAAAAACCCCGGGATAAGGCGAAAACCGAAAAGCAGGTCAAGAAAAAATGATCCGCTGCCGTTGCCGGAAGCAATCCGGTTGGTATATCATTCATTTGTCGATTCCCGGATAATCGACGCCGAATTAATGGTTTATCCCGGGCACTTATTCCCGGAGTTTTATTTCCAGAGGATATTGGAGGTTTCATGATGTCCTTTAGTTTTCAAAAAGAATTCACGGTCGTAATTATCGCCACGGCGCTTTTCGCGACCGCGGTCCGGGCCGCCGACGACGGGCAAGCAGACTTGGATAAGGCCACGGAAGCGAAATTGTCGGCCACGACCATATCCGATTGGGGAGAAGTGATCCGGCTCACTGAAAGTGCGCTGCAAAAAGGGCTGGATAAATCCAACACCGAGTTCGCCAACAAACTGCTGGCCTCCACATTGGTGCAGCGGGCAACGGTCATAACCGCAATGATTCAAAAAATCTTTCCCTCCGATCAGCGCTGGCCGAATTTCAGGCAGTTTGCCCTATCCGACCTGGAGAAGGCGATCAAACTGGAACCCAAACAACCCCAGGCCTTGATTTTAATCGCGCAATTGAATTTCCTCCCCGACGGGGATGAAAAGCGGGCGAAGGAGGCCGTCAATCAGGCGGTCGAGCTCTCCGCGGACGAGCCCCAGCTCCGTTCCAAGGCGCTAGTGTTGCGGGCCGAAATGGAAAAGAATGCGGAAAAACGCCTGCCCGATCTGAACGAGGCGGTGCGATTGGCCCCCAGCGACGCCAATATCGTCCGCGCTCGAGGCATTGTTTTAGCCGGCTTGGAAAAGTACGACGAGGCTTTATCCGATCTGAACAAGGCCATTGAACTGGACCCGGATAACGCCCCCACCTACGAGATAAAGTCGCTGGTCCTGACGCGGATGAAAAAGTACGACGAGGCCCTGGCGGCCCTCGATCAGGCCCAGAAACTGGTCCCTAATTCCAGCGAACCCTGGTTGCGAAAGATGCGGGTTCATTCCCTGCAAAAAAAGCTCGACGAGGCCCTGGACGACCTGAACAAGGCGGCCGCGCTCGATCCCGCCAACGCCGACGTGCTCAAGCTGCGGTCTTTGCTGTATCTGGAAAAAGGCGACAAGGAAAAGGCCCTGGCCGACGCAAGGGATGCGGTCCAACTCGGTCCCAAAGACGCCGCGGCGATACGAAGTTACGCCGCGATTCTGGCCGACGCGGGCAAATTCGACGAGGCCCTGGCGCAATTGGAAAAGGCGCGGAAACTCGATCCCAACAATCCCGGTACGGCTTTGCAAACGGGCATGATTTTCGTTGTGCAAAAACAATCGGGAAAAGCGATCGAGGCATATGGCGAATTCCTCAAGGAACATCCGGATGAACCCAACCTCTTGTACGCCCGCGGCAACGCCTACTTGAACTTGGGCATGCAGGCCGAGGCCGAGGCCGATTATGAAAAGGCATGCAAAGACAAAGAATATTCGAAAGACTCCGGTTTGTTGAACAATTTCGCCTGGGTGCTGGCCACTTCGCCCGACGAAAAACTCCGCGACGGCAAGCGGGCGTTAAAAATGGCCACGGAGGCCTGCGAATTGACCGAGTACAAGCAGGGGCACATCCTCAGCACGCTCGCCGCGGCCTATGCCGAAACCGGCGACTTCGAGAATGCGGTCAAGTGGTCGGAAAAGTCCGCGGAAGTCGGAACCCCGGACCACGCCGAGGATTTTAAGAAGGAATTGGAAGCTTATAAAGCGCATAAGCCGTATCGGGAAGTGCTTTCCGAAAAGGAAGGGGAAAAACCCGAAGAGAAAAAGGCCGCCCCTCCGGAAAAACCCGCCACGCCCGAAAAGATCCTGGAGCAACCGACTGAAAAGTCATCCCGGCCCGAGGAAAAGCCCGCCAAATCTCCGGAAGCGGCCAGCGAGATCATCGAGCCCTTTAACGGCAAGAATCTGGAAGGCTGGAATTTGAAGCAGCCGCGGGAGCGGAGCAAATGGACCGTGGGCGCGGCCCAAGTGGACCCGCAAAATCCCCAGGGACTGATCGTTTCGTTGCCCGGCGAGCGGCCCGGCGAGCTTATCAACCGCGAAGCGCACAGCACGGATATTTATAGCGTTGTGAAATTCGGCGATTGCAACATCGGTCTGCAGTTTATGATCCCCAAGGGCTCGAACTCGGGCGTGTACGTGATGGGCGAATACGAGATACAGATACTAGACACTTTTGGGAAAAAGGAGATGACGTGGAGCGATTTAGGGGCGATCTACGAAGCGGCCGCGCCCAAGTTGAACTCGGCCAAGGCCCCGGGCGAATGGCAGAGTCTGGCCGTCGAGTTCCAAGCCCCGCGTTTTGAAAACGGCGGGAAGATCGCCAACGCCCGGTTTGTAAAGGTAACACTCAACGGGCAAGTCATCCACGAGAACGTGGAAATGAAAGGTCCCACGCCCGGCGGTTTGACCGGCAAGGAAGTCGCGGAAGGCCCGCTCATGTTTCAAGGCGACCACGGCCCGGTGGCCTTTCGGAATATCAAAATAACACTTCCTGAGGCGGTAAAGAAATAATTGTATCCCCTCTCCCCTTGGGAGAGGGTAGGGTGAGGGCGACCGATGGGACGCAACTGGCTGACGAACCCGCTGGGAATGCATCCCTTGCAATTGCTGGCCCTTGTGTTGGCCGGGCTGTTGCTCGTTATCCTGTTGCACGGCATGCTGTACCGCAGCCGATTCTTGGCGATATGCCCCAAAGTCAGGGATGAGGGCGACGAATTGATCGCCTGCACGTCAATTGCCGGGTGGCTCTTGTCGCTGACTTTGATCTACCGGCGGGTGACCGTGGACGCCCGGCGGAAAGTGGTCGTTATCAGCCGCCGCTTGTTCTGGTTCTTCAAGAGCGCCAAGGCCATTCCATTCGAGTATATCCAGGAAATCGATTATGGCTATGAAGATTGGAGTCCGTTTACAAGCCTGGGCCTGACCGGCGATTCAAAGGACTGCTTTTCGGTAAACCTCCGCCTGGTCGACGACAGCACGGTGCATTTGTTCGACTTCCTTGGAGAAGGCGAATTCGAGCCCGGCGTGCTGAACCCGCTGTTTTCATTGCGCTGGTATTTGGCGAAGATGTTACTGGCCTTTTGCGGATCGCAGGAAGAAAGTTCGCGGCAGTTTGTCGATCGCCTGGAGAAGTTGATCGGCGTAAAGGTGTCGGCCTAGACAATACCGACAGAGAGAGATACACCAGCCCGAAGCGCAAGCAAGGGTAAACCGTTTACCATCCCTCGCTTGCGCTTCGGGCTAGTGTAAATTCATGAATAATCCGGGCTAAAGCACCTCATCCTTGTCTTTATCAGCTTTGTCTTTATCGACTTTATCGATGTCTTTATCGACTTTATCCCCGTCTTTATTTTGATCCATATTTTTCGGTTTTGGCGGCGGGTTTGGCAGCAGGGAATCGGTTTGGAAGATTGGCAGGTAACGGTAATAGACTTCGAGCGTAAGGGTGTTAAAGGAGGTGGTCATCAGGCGGCCGCCTTTTTCGCCCCAGATATCGAAGGTGGGCTCGAGCGGATCCCAACTGCCCATGGCGCAGCCTTGTTTTTCCTGGCTTTGGATGAGCACGCGGCGCATCTTGCGGTTCCAGGCGTCCCACTGCGGACCGCCGAAATTGTGCATGGCCAATGTGGCATAGTACCAATAATACGAATTTCGCATTATTTGGTCGTCGGGCAGATTTTCCAGGAGATAATTCTTGCCTTCGAGCATGCCCGGGTCCTTGGGATCGATGCCAAAATACTGCGTGCACAGCATGCCTATGGCGGTCCTGGTGGGAGTCACCTGGTCGTAAGGCTGGTAAGAGTACAGGCCCATATGCTCGCCCTTGGCCACCGAATGGAACCATTTTTTTGCGTTGTCGAAGACAAAGGAATCCACGGCTATACCGGCCAATTGGGCGCTTTTTAAGGCCATGACCTGCCAGCCGGTTACGGAGGTGTCGCCGGGCTGGCCGGGAAAATATCGCCAACCGCCGGTGGACGGATTTTGGGCGCGGATGATGAAGTCCACCGCTTTTCCGCGGCCGCACCGACATGCTCGTCACGGGTCATGCCGTATGCTTCGCATAGGGCCAACGTAGCCAAACCTTGAGCGTACATGGGTTGGTCGGAGTTGGCAGCCAGACTGCCGTCCGAGGTTTGTTCTTTTATGAGCCAGGCGAGTCCCTTGGAAATGGTTTGCTGGTATGGACCTTTGGATTTATGGGTTTGCCCGGCGGCCAAAAAAGGCAGCAAGGCCATGGCGGTGGCGGCCTCGTCGGAACGGATAACGCCCGGTCCGGAGCACACGCCGTTTTTGCACTGATGCCTGAAATCCAGGCTCCATTTGCCGTAAGTGGTTTGGTGACGATGGAGCCAGTTAAGGGCGGCGCCCACGGCTCGTTCGGACGCCTTGGTCCCGCCCTGTGCGCCGACAAGTGCCTCGCGATGTCCCTTGCCCCGGAGGCCGAAACCCTCTCCTTGTCCGCCGACGCCCGGCTTATCGCCCAGTCCGGAACCTACGCCCACGCCGCCTTTTCCGGCCGGACCGGGCAGGTCCTTTACGCTGAATCCGCCTAAGCCGCCGAGTTGCGGCCCTTTCAGATCACTGACCGATCCCCCGCCGGCTTCGACAAACTCGGGCGAATCGTCGTAATAAATCGCCGTTTGCGAGGCTATAGGCTTGGCCTCGAACATGCTTAGCGTTTCGGTATTCAACTCGGTGGGTTCCAAGGGGGCTTCGCCGACCTCAAATCGCGTGAATGCCGGCGGAGGACTGACTTCGCTTTCAGAGGCGCTAAACGACGGCGCCGCATCGCCGCTGCTGACAACCACATTGGAACTGGCCATGGATATTAAGCCCAGAATAATGAGGGCCAAGGCGTGGACCGCCGCACTGCCCAGATACCACTGTCCGGTCTCGCGGAAATAGTCTTTACAGGCGATCAGGGTCTCTTTCACGTTCCAAGTGAACGCGAGCGTCAGGATGCCGCTTACTGTTTCGGCACACTTCCGGACAAACCGGCGTATTCTTTGCGAGATTGTGGAAGTAATTGATGACACTACAAAACAACCTCAGCGGCGATGGATTGCGGTTCCGGTTAACGCAAACGCTTAATACACAATATCTTGCGCAAACAATCCACTACATGGTTTCCCGGGGATGAAGCCCTCTAATATACAAAATCTCCCTGGCAACATATATACATTATAGGACAACTCGCAATAAGCTGCAATTGCTTCATACCACCCATCAGTGTATATCGAGTGAAACACTAAAGCGCATCACGGATCAGTGTAGCGTGTTGGGTGCCATGCCCACGCTCGTCGTGGGCATGTTTTCCCGAGAATTACACCACATGGCCACGCAAGCGTGGCCATGGCACCCGCTTCACTCAAGTGAGATGCACTCTAGCCCGAAGCGCTAGCGTAAATTCATGAATTATGCGCGTTGATTCGCGCTTAACAATTTGAATACAGATGCGCACGCGTCTTGGGAATCGCATCTAGCCCGGGCCGGGTAAAAAGGAACTGGAAAAGTTGGAGTGCGCCGCTGGCGAATGCCGCCCAGGAACCGGAAAGATATAGGCGCCACATGCGCACGAATTTGTCATCGTACATCGTTTCCACGCTCCCGGCCACGGTTTCGAAGCGATCGAGCCAATGCCCGAGCGTCTTGGCATAGTGCGGGCGGAGGTTTTCCAGGTCCAGCACTGAAAAGCCGAAGGGTTCGACTATGTCGGTCATTTCGCGGAGCGTGGGAGCATGTCCGCCCGGGAAGATCCGCCGCTGAATCCAGGGATTGGTTGGGTTGGGCCGGTTTTGGGCAATGGTTTGAATCAGTCCGCGGCCGTGCGGGGCAAGACAGCGATCGGCCATGCGCCCGAAATCGCGATAGTGTTTTCTGCCCACGTGTTCCAGCATGCCCAGGGAAACCAGGGCGTCGAAGCGTCCGGAGATGTTGCGGTAATCGTCCTCGATGAATTCCACGCGGCTGTCGAGTTCTTCAGCCCGGGCGCGATGCCGGGCAAAATCGATCTGCTGCCTGGAGATGTTAAACGCCTTGACAGTCACTTCATAGTGGCGTGCCATGTGTATCGCCAGCCCGCCCCAGCCCCCGCCCACGTCGACCACGGTTTCGCCCGCCCTGAGATACAATTTGCGGCACACATAATCCAGCTTGGCCAGTTGGGCTTCGGCCAGGGTCATGTCGTCCCGGGCGAAATACGCGCAACTGTAGATCATTTGCGGATCGAGCCAGAGTTGATAAAAGTCGTTGCCGATGTCGTAATGCCGATGTATGTTTTCCCGCGCGGCTGCAACGGAGCTAGGCCGCCGGGCGTGCAGAAGCCGGGACAATAGTTTTTTTAAGGGGTGCAAGGCGGCGCCGGGATGCAGCCGTGTGCGGTAGACGATTTCCAGCATTCCGCGCAAGTCGCCGTCCACTTCCAGATGCCGTTGGCTGTAGGCCTCGCCGAATTGGAACTCGGGATCGAGAATCAGGCGACGCAGGGTGGGCCGGTCGCGGATAATTACCCGGGCAACAGGCTGCTCATTGGACGTTGCGATTTCTTCGCCATCCCACAGGACCAGGCGAATCGGCGTATCGCCCATGGTCTTAAGCATGCTGAGGCATAGCCGACGCTCGAGAGCCGAACTTGAAGGTTTGGAAGATGCGGAACTCTTGGGCAAAGACGCCGGAGTTCGGACTTCATCGCCAACAGACGGCAGAATCGCTTGGGTAATATGCGAAATGTCTTGCCCGTCGTCAATGGCCGGATTGCCGACCTCATTCTTGCGCGAAACCGAGAGGGACATGGAAGAACTCCCGGGATCGAGAAATTTTAGAAATTATCGAACAAACTTTTTTGATTTTAATCTTTATATGCGGGAAGACAATTGCCCCCCCGAGAAAATTTTCCCTTTTTTTCCGCAACCCCACCGAGTGGGCAAAGAGTGCGTGCCTGCTACATGTGGGCCGTGATTGGCTACTTTTTCCCCAGCCGGCGTTGGGCCTGAAAGAAACGGCTGAGAATCTCTGCGCAAGGTTCGGCCAGGACGTTACTTGCGGTTTGACAGCGATGATTCAGCCGGGGGTCGTCAAGCATTCGGTAGAGCGAATGAACGGCTCCGGCCTTGGGATCGGCGGTCCCGTAAACCAGCATGGGAATGCGGGCTTGGAGGATTGCCCCGGCACACATCGGACAAGGTTCCAGGGTAACATAAAGCGTGCATCCATCGAGCCTCCAGGAGTGCAGCGATTCGGCGGCCTGCGTGATGGCAATCATTTCGGCATGGGCGGTGGGATCGCGCAGTCGTTCCCGTTGGTTGTGCGCCGAGGCAATAACCCGCTCTTGGCATACGACGATCGCGCCTATGGGCACTTCATCTTCTCGCAATGCCTGTTCAGCCTGTTCCAAGGCAAGTCGCATGAAATGTTCGTGCATGGCAAGTTAGAGATTGGAGATTAGTAACTAAGTGGAACTGCATTAATAGTTATGCCGTGTCATTCTGAGCGCAGCGAAGAATCTAGCGGCTAATTGAGATCCTTCGCTGCGCTCAGGATGACTGTACCAAGCTCAAGTTATCATACGGTTCCACCTAGAGTTTTTGTGTTGAAGTTTGAGCGCATTTTGTGCATACTCATTTATTGCAATAATTTGGATGCGGTCGTAAACCGTGCTAGGGGGTAGGAGCTGGAGTTTTTTTATCCGATGTTTCAACAGATACGTCAATAGGCAGCGCCATGACGTGTGTCCTGGGGTCGCCTGGGCCAATGCCGATGGTTTGCAGGCGGACTGGGCCGGAGCCGAGTTCGGCGGCTTCGATTCTGATTTGCCCTTTTTCGCCGGCCAAGCGGCCCACAATGCGGCTGTTTTGCAGGACGCTAATGCCGATCGAGCCCGCTGAATCGGCGTCGATGATCAGCGGATTATCAGGCCGGATCACGCCCTTGGAAGCGACTTTGGCCCCGATTTTTCGGCCGTAGTTGTCGGTGATGACCGGCAAGATCGCCCGGCCTTGAGATTGGATCAAGCCGGCCTCGACGGCCACGACGCGCAATTCGTGGTAGCCGTCGGGTAAAATCGCGGTGTCCAGCGTCAGGCTGCCGCCCGGTTTGCACAGGCTGGCGCGGGAACCGTTTACGAACAATTCAAAATGATCGATCTGCCGGCCCGACGGCGTGGTTGCCGCGGGTGAGAGCGTCAATGTCCCCTTGACAACATAATTCGGCTTCACTCCCGTGACTTTTACCTTGGCTATGTTGGCCCAGGGCCGGCAAAGCGGATCGCCGACAATCAACAGTTGATATGGCGCATAGACCGATTGGTAAAACGCCTCGGCAAGACTGCAACCCCGGGCGTAGTGAACCTGAATCATGGGCAGGGGGAACTTCTGTAAAACCGCATAAGGTTCGTAGACCGTGCCGCAGGCTCCGGCCGCTCCGTTGCGGATGAATTCGCTTAAAGGGGTTTGTCCTCTGTCCTTTATCATTATTCCCCCGTAGCTGGTGAAGTTGTCGCAAATGGCGCCGGGCAAGATCGTGCTGCCCGAGGCCTTCCAGTCGAAATCGGACGTGCCCATGATCAGGCCTTGGACGTCATTTCTGTTTATGGGCACGGTCCCCTTGATGATTTGCGCGGATACGCCCAGCTCTTCAAGTTCCTTTACCGCCTCGGGGAACAAGTCGTGGCGGACGCGGGAACGGACGTCGTCGTTCTTGGCAAAGTAGATGGTGCCGCGGGGATGCGTGCCGTCGGCCACAGCGCTGCGCTTAAGGCATTCCAGGATTTCGTCCACGGTGTTGCCCCGGCCGTATGTAACACCCAGGGCCATGGATAGAAGGTAAGTTCTGCCCTGGGATTCGACCAGTTCGCCCTGCGGCCCGAATTGCCAGGCGCTGCGAAAACCAAGGCTGGGCATGTTTTTTTGTTGGGCCGCGGGCAATCGAGTGTAACGATTCGATTTAAGATCCAAATAATCCGCTTCACCCTTGAGCACCGATTGCCAAAGATAGGTCAGGCCGTTGAGCGAACCGACCGGTGTGATCTGCTTGGGCAGAACCCGCTGAGAGGGCAACGGTTGTTGAATACCGTCTTTGTCGGAATTGTCGGAGACGGATACGGGACTCTCGAACTTTTGTATGTCGCCGGAAAGTTGAATCGCCCAGGGAAAATCGCTCGAATAAACGACATAATCGATCTGCGCAGACAACCGCCGCGAATGAATGGCCTCGATGATCGGATTTAGGATCTGAGAACGAAAATCATCGATTGACGCCTGATCCGCTTTCGGGTCCCAAGGCAGATAAAATACGTTGCCGGCCGGAATCTGCCGCAGGTGAATATAGTAGTTGGCAATTGTAAGCGAATCGGGGCTCTTGGGATTCACCACCAATAAAACATTCTCCGGGCCGCCGCCTGCCACCGCCGGGCCGGTCGTTACGCAGAATGTGAAAAACGCGAAAAAAAGGGCAAATTGCGTTTTTATCAACAATTTCGGCATTTTGGTTTTCCGGGGGGGGGAATATTGGTCCAGGCGGGTTGCTTCCGTTGGCATTACGTTTGAAAACCTGTATATGTTCGGCTAATCCGCCTGTTTTTATGCCGCCATATTTGCTATTGAATGTCATGTAAATAATTTCGTATTCTTCCTTTAGCCCGGAGCTTGCTCCGGGAGTATATGTCACAAATAAAAACCTGCAATGCAACCTCTTTAACCTGATTATCAATAAACGGATGCTATGAAGTTATTCCCTGCCCCAATCCTTGATCTCATATCCTTTTTTGAAATATCCGGTACGTTTTGTAGCGTTGGCCGCCGACCGATTCGATAGTGCGGCTGATCAGGGCGTTGTCTTCATGGGTCCAACTCAATTCCGCGCCGGTATAGTGCAATTTATTTTTTCCATAATCGAGGGTGCGGAGGATAAGGGCTTCGGCCACGCCGCGGCGGCGGTAGCCATGCAGCACGTCGAGTATAACCATGCGTGCGGTGGTGATTTTTCGCATTCCCCGCGACAGGCGCACAAGGCCCAGGGGCAGCCCCCAGGTTGTCAGGCGACCGTTCAAGGGACGGATTGCTTCGTTAATGTCGGGCAGGGTTACGGAAAAACCGATCGGTTTGCCGTCCAGTTCGGCCAGCAGCACTTGTTCTTCTTGGGCGATCTTTCGCAGGCGCAGGGCAAGATGGCGAAATTCGGCGTCGCTGAGCTTGACGAATCCCCATAAGTCGCGCATGGCGGCGTTGTAAACCTCCCGGCATCGCGCAACATCGCCCTCGAAATCTTTATTATTGAAATGGCGGATGCTGATGCCCGTGCGCTTGATAATTCGTTCCACGCGACGCCCCCAGCGCTCGTCCAGGTTGTAGCTATCGACAAACCACCAGGCATATAGATCTTTGGCCTTGGTCAAGCCCCAGGATTCCAAAAGCCCGGCATAGTACATGGGATTGTGATTCATCATCACCCGCGGTGGGGTATCGAAACCGTCGATCAACAGCCCGCAGGGATAATTCATGGAATAGTCGATGGGGCCCCTGATCTCGGCGCGTCCCCGGGCGCGTAGCCAGCCGGCCGCGGCATCGAGCAAGGCATGGGCCGCCTGCCGGTCGTTCGCGCATTCGAACATGCCGAAGCAGCCTATGTTGCTCGCCTGGCTTTGGTTGTAGTGAGGATCGTCGCTAACGAGAATTCGGCCCAGGGGTTGCCCGTCACGCAAGGCAAGGAATCGTGCGGCGTCGCCGTGCAAGTAGAAGGGGTGCTTTCGGCGATCGAGAAATTCCCTGACCTCAACGATCAAGGGCGGAACCCAATGGGGATCCTCCGCATAAATTCGCCAGGGAAGACGAATAAAGTCGTTCAAATCGGCGCTGTCGCGAACCTCGCGGATTTCCAACTGTCCCGTGGTCGAAATGCCGGTTTTAATCCTCGGCGTCGCCGCCTGTATCGTCATTCTCTCGCCGCTCGCTTCCGAACCCTGAACCCCGAACTCCGAACCCTCATAATCGTAGAGCCGGTAGGTTTTGGTGATTTTTGCGCCGCCTTTTTTAAGGCTCCCGTACGAAAGCGCGTTCGATTCCAAGACCCAGGAGAATTCGGCCTCTTGCAGGCCCCACTCCAAGGCCTTGGGCACCAGACCCTGCATCAGCACCAATCCCACGCCGTAGCGTTGAAATTCGGGAATGACGTTGGTGCTGATGAGGCGGATCTTTTTAATGGCTCGCCTATTTCGCAGGAGATGAAAAAAACCGAAGGGAAACAGCCGGCCGTTGATTTCCTTGATGCGGGGATTATAGTCGGGCAGGCCGAAGGCGGCGCCGACCACCTGACCGTCGATTTCGGCCTCGACGGTCATTTCCGGCACTATCAGGAAACGCAGACCCTCGGCCATGTGTTCCACTTCGCCCGCCGTCATGGGCACGAATCCCCAGGTATTTGCCAGGGAGCGGTTGTAAATCGACAGGAACAGTCTCACGTCTTCCTTAAACCTCGATCTGTCCAACGAACGCAGCTTGACGTTGTATCGCTCGATGATCTGGTCGGCAATGGGCTTTAACTTGGCTGCAATGGCCGGGAGCATATCCAAGTGCCCCCAGAAGGCGTAAAGGTCCTGAGTCTTGCGAAAACCGTAATTTTCGATAAGCCGCTCATAATACGGCGGATTGTAGGTCATCATGAAGGTGGGCTGAGAATCGAAACCGTGGATCAGCAGGCCCAATTCGTAATTTTGCGAAGGATTGGTCGGCCCGCGGAGTTTATAAATGCCTTGATCGGCAAACCATTGCCTCACGGCGTCGAAAAGCCCGGCGGCGGCTTCCTCATCGTCGCGGCACTCGAAAAAACCGAAAAAACCGCGGCGTTCGTTGTAATGCACGTTGTGGCCTTGGTTCAGTATGGCCGCGATCCGCCCGCAAACTTCTTCGCCCCGCGTGGCGATAAAGGTTTGCACTGAATTCCGGGCGTAAAAAGGATGTGGCTTGTAGCCCACCAGCTCTTGCTGGTTGGAGCGCAGGGGCGGGATCCAATTGGGATCGCCCTCATACAAGATCCAAGGAAATTCCAAAAACTGTTTTTTTTGCCGGCGGGTTGTTACGCGATGAATCTTAAGATCAGCCATTATTCTTACTGCCGAAGGGGACGCCTTGTCAGCCTAAAGCGACGATTGTACCGGCAGTAAGGGGTTACGGTCAATTGGGGATTATTATTATGAGCTTTGTCGCCGGCTTTGGCGCTGAGATAAGCCCGGAGAAATGAAACTTAACTCCCGGCCCCTCTCCCCAGAAAAGAAATAAATTTTCTTTAAGGGGAAGAGAGACGGGAGCCTTCTATAAAAGGATCCTTAATTATTCGGATTCATTTCGGGCTGTTGGTCTTTAGGCTGCATGGTCGCCACGATATCTTTGACAACCTCGCCGGGCTTTAGAGTCATTTTCCGATCGCCCTTGAGGACGTACCGCCCGTCCCAGTCGTGGGCGCCGATGTATTGTTCTTCATCAGGGTAAAGATACAGCGTGGCGCGGCCATCCTTGTCCGAGCGGCTGCCCTCGGTGAAGACTCCGGAGTGATCTTCGGTCCACCAGGCCGCGGCCGATACGCCCTCCAGCGGCTGTCCTTGCGGGTTTTCGATCCGCATTTGAACCGTGGCCAGCGTTTCCAAGGGCAATTCTACGCCTTGCAGGTTGCCGTCATTGACGTCGATCTCTGCGTGGCCCACCCCGCGATCGGTCCGCAGATTGTAAGGCAAGTAGGCCGTTAAGCGGTGCGTTCCGGCGGGGACTTTGTCGAGGGTGAAATTACCCTCGGCGTCCGTTGTAACCATTGGCTGCCACTCAATCAGGTCGAGACGGATTTTAAAACCTTCAAGATTTGAAAATGCCTTCGAGGGCGACAATTTTCCTTTTACTTGGAAAAAAATTATCGCTGCAAGCTTTAGATCGCCAAAATCCTTTGTTTCACCGGGTTCAATCTCGGTAAGTTTGTCCACGGCCGCGGAAAGTTCCGCGGGAACCGTTTGCAGTTGCAGTTTTACCGCGCCCGGCGTTAGATCCTTGATCTCAAACCGTCCGGCGTGGTCGGTTTTTATCCGTTCTTTTCGTTGGATTCCATCCGCATATTCGATTGTGCATTGCAGGACCTTGCCGGTTGCCGGGGCTTTTTCCGCATTCAAAACGCGGCCGGTAATCGCAGCCGGCTCGAGCATGGTGATGCGCAGATTATCGATTACCTGGCCCGGCTTGGGATTGATTTCCACGAAGCCGCCTGATACCAACTTGCGGTTTTCCATATCAAATCCGCGCACGTATTGCGTCCCGCCGGGATATAGGTACACGACCGCCCAGCCGTCCGGTCCGGAGCGCGTGCCCTCGGTCCAAGGACCGTTGCCATCGCTTCTGAAGGTAGTGCCGGCCGTGATGCCTTCCAAGGGATTGCCGCCGGCATCGAGAATCTGCACGCGGGCCTCGGCCAGGTCGTCCAGCCGGATTTCCAGGCCTTCCAATTTCTGTTGCGGCCGGACATCGATCTGAGTCCGCCCGATACCACGATCGTAGCGCAGGTTGGTGGGCAGATAAACGGTAAGCTGGTGTTTGCCGGCTGGAACGATGGGGAAGAAGAACTTTCCGTCCACATCGACCTCGACCATCTTACCCCAGTCGTAGTCCAGGCGGACCAGCAGGTCTTTGAGCCCAACCAAGGTGGATTTGGAGGGAATGAGTTTTCCCACAACACTGGAATTTTTGCCGATTACAATATCCGGCGCCGTAACGGTTTTGCCATCCTGGGCCATGATCTTGTAATTAGGAACGTCTTTGAGGCTTTGTGCCACGTCGGTCCGGGCGTAGACTTCCACTTCTCCCCACGGTTTTTGATAGCTCCCGTTTTTCCCTTTATAAAATTCCACGATCGAGGGCAATCCGGGAATTCCTGTTAAGACATACCGGCCGCTGCTATCGGTGCGTACAACGGCAACAGGCTCGATAAACCAGGTGCGGGCGGAGACTTGGCAGTTTGCCACCCCTTTGCCCGCGGCATCCACCACCTTGCCCTCGATCTCGCCTCCTTTTGGCAGGAACACCGTGCCCAAGTCTCCCTTTTTCAAGATATCAAAATAAAATCCCGCTCCGTAGCCGGGCTTAAAAATTTGCAGCCAGGGATTGCCGCCGGTCAGATTATCATCATCGCTCGAGCGGATTTCAAATTTTCCGTCTTTGCCGGTTGTGGTTCGGCCCAGAGAATCGAAAAAAGACCAATCGCCGTTTAAACCGCTTTGGATCCGCACAATTGCGCCGGAAAGGGGCTTGTGGTCTTCATCGACCGCAATCCCTTGAACTTTTTTTCCTTTATCAAGTTCAATATCAATGTGATAATCGAGTTTTTTCGGCGTGACATCTTCTTTGGCATAAACGGGCCGCGTCTCATATCCCGGGGCCCCGGCGTAAACGCATAGCAGGTCTTTATCCTGCATCGGTCCTGAATTAGTCAGCGGAGTGACGAATTTCAAAACGTACTGGCCGGCTTGATCAGTTTTGGTTTCCCCGCTGGGACAACGCTCAAAAAGATCAGGCCCCTGGTACTTCCAAATAACGATATGACCCCGCACTAAAGCGTTGGGGATCGGCTGTTTTGTGTTTTTATCGAGCACTTTTCCAGAGACGGTTACCGTGACCGGATCGGTATTGCTCTGGCCGTCCAAGGAGAAGCGGAGTTTTACGCCGCCCTGGTCCACGGCCCTTGCAAGCACAACCGTGCACATAATGCCGCTAAAAATTAACGCGCCCAATGTAAATTTATTTAAAGGCATGATATTCTCCTTAAAAAAATAATCCGAGTAAATTGTTTGTTCCGGATGTTTGCGTCCGTGATAAACCGGGCATCCAGGCCGGCCGCAAGCGGCCGGGCTAAACTTTTTTGGGTATACACGCCGATCGCGAGCGACCGAGTTGCGCATATTATTCATCACACGTTGCCGTTTCCAAACCGCGGATATGGGCCGGCACGGTGATGGATTGTCTGGAGTAAAATTTCGCTTTTTCTATCGGGGCAGGGCGTATCTCTTCAATCTCTGCCGACTCGGGCAGGCGGAATTGTACAAGCGAGACGACCCCGGGATCTGAAACTGAATGGACAAACTCAAAGACCCCTTTCCCTCGGGCCGTGAATATGCCGTTAATGCCGCTCAGCTTGATGATGATATCGTTGTTTTCGCCAGGGGTCAAAGATGCGTCCAACATCTGGATTTCCAGCGTCCGGCCGTCGTTTTTCACGCTAAGCGGCGAGCCTTGCAGTGTGAAAGCCTCCGCCTCCGCCACATCTTCATTAAGACGAAGCAAACATGTTTTCGAAGTCTGCTTTGCCGAAGCGGGCAGTGAAACGACCGACCAAATGTTTGCCGTGCCGTCGCCTTGGAAATTAATGATCGAGGGCAAGCCGTTCCGCAGGCCGGCCTGCGTTGCCAGTTGTTCGTTCCACTGGAGAAGTCGGAAGAGTTCATTGATTTCCGGCGTCAGCGAGCGGCGCTGGGGCAGGCTTCCCTCGTCGGCGAAGCCTTCGGTATTTGCCGGCAAAGAAATCCTTTGTCCGCCCGATTCCATTTCGATTCGGCCCTCGGCCACGCTTACCCTCGTCTGCACGCGACCGTCGGGTTTATGCACAAGATGCACGTCGAGTTTCGTTCCCAGGATCGCGATTCGAACTCCCGGGGTCTCGACATGCAGGACTTTGCCGGGGGCTTGCCTGGCGGCTTCGATGTTCAACCATCCCTGCTTCAGGACGATTGTTGCTCCTTTTCGATCGTTCACCAGTCGAAAAACGGAATGCGGCAGGGAAATGATCCGGCTGCGGTCGGACAATAAAACCTCCGCCCGACTTCCCCAGCGCGTATGAATCCACGCCCCGGGCCGGACTTCTTCCCATTTATCCGTTGATTTGGGCGTTTTTTGGTGCAGATCGGTGGAAACATGATCCTCTTCAAGGGCCACCAGCCCATAAACCGCCCTTACTTTTCCCGTCGATAATTGTGCGGCATTGAAAGGATTCCAGACGATCATAATTGCCAACATCACTGCCGCAGCGGCAAGCGCAGAGGACCAATATACGACGCGCGTGCGCTGCCTGGCAACCGGGCGCACCGACCGCCCCCGGGCAATTTCCTCAGACACGGCGCGGAGCATTCGCTCGGTCAACGCCACGTCCGGGTGGGGCACGGAGCTTTTCAGCAATCGCTCCAGATTTTTTTCATAAGGCGTGGAAGGCGACTTTTCGTTCATCTGATTCCCACCTCCCGCATGGTTCCTGTTCTGGAAACCCTATGCCGAAAAACGGTCCGGAAGGCGTCGCGGGCCCTGGTAAGCAGCGATTCCACCGCCTTTTCCGATATATGCAAACGCGCGGCGATTTCCGCGACCTTGCTTTCTTGGATATATTTCATAATTAATACCTCGCGCTGGCGCTCGGCCAGGCTCAAAAGCACTTCCTGCACCAGCAATTGGAGATCGCGCCGGGCGAGAATCTCCTCGGGCAGCTCGGCCTTATCCAACGCCTCGAGTATTTGCTCGATCACCGCCTGCGGAAAAGCCGAGTGTGGCGTCTGTGCCGGGCGATTGCGGTCTTGCCGGATAAGCGTGTGCGATTCGTTGCGGGCCACGGCCTTGAGCCAGTCGAGCAGGTCTCCCCGGCGGGGATCGAACGTTCTGATCGATCGCACGCAGCGAATGTACGTCAATTCCACGATTTCTTCGGTCTTTTGCGGGTCAAGGCACAAGGCATAACGGACAAAAGCGAACAAGGGCTCCATGTAAAGGCGGCAAAACCGCCTCCACGCCGCCTCGTCCATCCGAGCCAGTTGCCTTACCAGGCGATTCTCTTCGGACTTGTCCACTCGCCCTTTCTCCTAGACGTTCGGCCCGACGCCTTCTGTGATACTATACAGAGCCGGGCTTGAAAATCCTTCGGGAAAAAAATATTTTATCATACCACTCAATATGGCGGGAGAAGGTAAGGATTATGAGATATTTCAGACCGAATAATTCCTAACCTTGAATGAAGTATGCTGATAAAGGTGCATAGAAACCGCTTGCGGATTCGTGGCATATGGGGTTTTATTTTTTTATAATGCAGGATATCAATCTAACCACTACCCACTTTTTTGTCCCGTAGGAAGTTTAGATGATAGCCCGGCAGTTTAGAGACAGTCCATCTTTTGGAACCTTACTGCATAGTGAGTTACGACGCCCCGAATAGCCCGAAGGGCTTGTAATAAGATAGCCCGGGGTTGTCGGGCAGCGACTACCCCGGGGCAAAAGGGAACGAAAAAACAATACCCCAACGGGGTTTCGGAGAGGCGAACGTCCAACCGTCCCTACGGAAGGAATCGGAGATTGGAGTCTGCCCTCGCGGCCCGGCGATAAATCGCTGGGCTATTATCAAACGACACGACCGATATGAAAAAAATCGGTCATTGTCTAAAGCCTATTTACGGCTCGATCAGATAAGCCTGATTTTCCAGATTCAAGAGCACGGGCTCGTCGAAGACCAAGTATTGCGATAGCGTGCGCCCGTGGCGCCGGGCAAGTTCAAAGTATTCGTCGCTGAACTGCTTGATACGCTTGGCGTTGGATTCCTGATCGGCGCTCAGCAACGAATCGACCCAGCGGCCGGAGCGCTGGTAGAAAGTCCGATTGCCGACGTTGCGGATATTTTGCGCCACGTCGGCCAATTCCTTATCGGCGCCGCCATAACCCCTGCCCCCGCCGCCGCCGGCAAAGGCGGGCGTGGAGCTTAAGGTCATCAAGGTTTCGGACATTTCCGCAGCAGGTTGAGCATTATATCCGAAAGCGCCTCCGCTTGCTGTGGCCGGAACCTGGTCGGCACGTTGCATGCCGCCTTTCATCGCCCGTTGGGCAAATCCGGCGCGGCCTTCAGAGACGTCCAATGCCCCCAGCCGGCGGTCGGCCCAGGTTGCGTTGGCGGCAACGTCGTGGATGTTTACATTCTCATTGGCCATGAACGAGGTGTAGGGAGTGAGGATGCCGTGGCGGGTGGCCAGCTCGACCAGTTCCTTTACCAATTCATTGTTTTTGCCTTTTAGATCCAACTCATCGAGGATTTCACCCACGCGGCGGACGGCCCAAAGTTTTTCGATAAAAGCGAAACTCTCGTCGCCGCTTTTATCCGCGAACAAAACGGGAAAATCAAACTTTTGCTCTTTCTGGCCGATTGTGCCTTGAAGGATCACTTTGGCCGCTCCGGGCCTTTTGTACCTGCCGACCAGCACCAACTGCTCGCCCGCGAACAAATCCATCTCGTCCTTGGGATAGACCCGATTTACAAGGTTGCCTTTTTCCGTTTTTATTTCGTCGATGACAAACTGTATCTTCACGCCGGTCATGACGGGCGCTTCCAGGCGGTTGTACAGACGGCTGACGCGATCCTCGATGTCTTCGTTGGGACGGACGAACTCGCTTTGGCCGAAATTCTCGCGTACAATCTTGTCCAACAAGCGGGAGTTCACGTCATAGCCCACCCCAAAGGCGAAAATCCGGGCATGAAACTTGTTTACTTGCTTGGCGTCCAGGGCAATCTTCATCTCGTTGGTCTCGCCGGAGGTGGGCAGGCCGTCGGTGAGGAAGACAATATAGCTTGGGCGCCGGGCGTCTTGGACCTGCCCCAACGCGGTCCGCAGCGCGGCGTCGATGTTCGTGCTGCCTCCGGCATAAAGCCCGGCCACAAAGCCCAGCGCCGCTTTGCGGGTGTCTTCGTCGAAGCGTTGCAGTTCCGGACGAAAACTTTCGATCTGATCGTCGTAAGCAACTATGTTGAACAAATCGCCCTGGCGTAGATTGTTAAGCACGTATTTGAGCGCGGCTTGCACTTGCTCGATTTTTTTGCCGCTCATGCTGCCCGAACGGTCGATCACGAAGATCACGGTTTTGCTTAGAGGTTTGCCCTCACCCTGGCCCTCTCCCGACCAACCTTCGGTCGGTGCCCGGAGAGGGGACTTATCGGCGGCCTTGATTTCAGGGCTGGCCAAGAGCAGGAAAAATCCCTCCTTCTCCTTTTCCGGGCGATAGCTTATCACCCGGGCGCCGAGCGTGCCCTTACCCACGTCGTAAAACAAGCGGAAATCGGATGAAGGCACTTCGTTCTTGCTGGAATATGCAATTGTCGCATGCTGCGGGTCGGGCCGTTTGATTTCAACGGCATGAGTGGGGCTGTAAACGTTCTTGATCTCGTCCTGGCTCTCGATAGATATGCCGATATCGACTTTTTCCACGGCGTCGGAAGTATATTTGGCAGTGCTCAGAGGAAATAGGAAATCGGTCAGCCCCTCCTGCTTGCGGCAAAGCTGCGAATATCGCAGCGATACCGTGCGGCTGGCCCCGGCTGGAACCGGAAATACGCTGGTTTTGAACAAGCCCGTGCCCATCCACTCCAACAGCGCCGGGTCGCGATTTTTGCGGACTATCTCCTCGTACATCCGCCGGGCCTCGCCGGCGTCCAGCAATTTGGCCGGATACTCTTTTCCGTCGATCATCAGCGTCATCTGCTCCACCGTCCCGTCGTAAGGCAATGGGAAAACAAAGGCCACCTCCATGGGCAGGCTGCCGCTGTTGACAAACGTCTGTGAAACCTGGACCTGCGCTACCTGGTCGATCAGCCGGGCATGAATGTCCAATTCCTTGATCTTGTAGCTCACCGGCGGCCTGGGCCGCGGCATCGGAATAGGACGCGGATGCGGCCAAGGCTGCGGCGGTAAAATGATAATCGGCCGCGGCAAACGAATTTGCTGGTCCGGATCGGTCACGATCAAAATACCCTGCGCCCTGGCAATAGCAGGCATGGCGATCACAGCCAGCGCCAATAAACGCATGATCATGCGGGACATTTTTGATTCTCCTTATTGCATAAAGCCGCGACGGGCGGTCGCGATCACTCCCACGCCGCAGCGCGGGAACCAAATTTCAATCAAGTCCTATGATAATCAATTTAATGCGGCAAAACGCTAACAGCTTTGTCAGATATAGTCCGCATGAGATTCCTGTCAGGATTAAGACGTTTTTGATAAATAATTAGTTCCCAGACCAGCGTATTTCTTTCGGGATCAGGGTTTTTTCCCCGCCTTTGGCAAAGGAATGTACTAAAATTGGGGAAGTGGAGAAGATGATAGGGGCGGCCCCGTCGATCGGGTTATATGGGCAAATTAGACAAACTGTCCCAATCTTGAAAACCACTTACTTTGGTTGAGGGATTTGACCCTGTCTGCCTGCTTGATAGGATGGTAATGTAACATCTCGTCCGCAAATCTGGCGGAGTTTTTACATCTTATTTTCATCACGAAAGGAAGGAACGCCATGCAAACGGCCAAGCAACTTTCGGTCTCTCTGGTGAACAAACCCGGACGTTTAGCAGATATGCTAACAGCGCTTGCCAAGGAAAAAGTGAATTTTAAGGCCTTGGCGGTCATGGATTCTGGAAACCGAGGCACCGTACGCTTCGTGCCCGAAGACTTTCACGCGGCTGCCGGCGTACTAGATAAAATTAACGTTCACTACGAAACAACCGAGGTCCTGTTGGCCGACATTCCCAACCAGCCGGGCGGATTCCGCAAGATCTGCGAACGCCTGGCCGGCGAACATCTAAACATCGATTACGCTTATTGCTCCTTCAATAGCAGTAAAAAATCCAAAGGCGGCGTTTTGGCCGTGATCAAAGTAAACGATCTGGTCAAAGCCCAACGCCTGTTAAGCGAAAACGGCTTCGCCGGCCGCCGGCGTCCGCCCATGCGCAGGCCGCTGAAAGTCTTGGCGCGATAAAGTAAAAATCGCTATACTACCCAATCTCGTGATATTGAAGGTAATATTGGGTAGTGGGCTAAATATGAAGAATCTATTATTACCGGTATTTATTTTGTTATTGGCATTCGTGTCTTGTCGGAATGAACGCGACGACGCGAAATACACCGATCAGGCTGAAAAAACCGCCAATAAACGCGACGACGCGAAATACACTGATCAGGCTGAAAAAACCGCCAATAAACTGCGACAAGAAATTGAAGCGGAAATCAAAGATCTCGGCAAGCATGAATGGGCAGGTGAATATTACTGTGGTGACGGTCTCGGCGTGAATGTATCGCTGATGCTTGCGCCAAAAACCGGGTATATTTTCGAGTGGCATGGTTGTTTGGGATTGTATGACCGGAATTACGGAACCGTTTCTTGGTCTAACGACAGGATACATCTTTCATTTACTTTTGAAAACAAACAAGAAGGATTCCAAGGAATTGCGGAAAAATTTATCCCGATATCTTGGGGAGATCGGAAATATCTCATTCCAGCCGATGACATCGTAGGATTCTGTAATAATGTGAATAAAGGATCGGAACCACGTGCGGAATTACATGGCAACTATCTAATCCGAAATGGAGATGAAAATAAAAAGGCGACGGGATTTCCAAATATACCTAAAGAGTTCAAGCCATATCTGCTTGAAAACCCAATCCAAGCAGAGATCGTTTCCGTAGGGAAATATACGACAAAACCAAGTGTATGCGAGTGGAAATTCAAGGAAACACCGGTTAGTTTAAATGCCGGAAAAAAGCAAGGGCTCCTTCCGGGCATGGAATTGAACGTTTTTAAGCCGGATAATATCGTTGAATCCGTCAAGATCACAAAAGTTGGGGAAGAGAATTCCGAAGCTCTCATGACACAGGTAGGGGAAGAGGAACTTGGCCCAAAGATCGGATGGAAACTATCGACAAGGGCTCCATGGCACAATAACGATCAGGGCGACACACCCCAATCAGAATAAAAAGTTGATTTAAAAAGCCATTTACTGCATTCTATTCTTTTTTCCCATCTTTCCAAGTAACCAACAAGTTAATGTCCCAATAAAGCCTGTTGAGCGACTTAAGTTGATTTCTGACCTTGCCTAAACAGGCAATTTTAGGGAAACTACCGCCGCTTTTCTGATTATCCGCCAACGGAGCTTTTC
The DNA here is from genome assembly GCA_963845975.1 of Pirellulales bacterium. Classification (GTDB taxonomy): domain Bacteria; phylum Planctomycetota; class Planctomycetia; order Pirellulales; family Thermoguttaceae; genus JBEKIK01. The sequence continues at coordinate 146,499 of CAWJUD010000001.1, forward strand.
TCTGGCCCGGGCGTTCCACGCCTGGGACCGTAGTTTTTTTATATTTTATAGTCGGTATCGGCATGCGCAAGATGTTTGCGGCGGTGTTAATGGTTTTGGGATTATCGGGCTGTACCGTCCCGCAGTGGTCGCCGCCGCCGCCGGAAATGATCCCCATCGAACAAACCGCAGCGGTCTATCCGAATCCCGTGCTCATACCGATATCCGATCCGCAGTGCGCTTGGGAGGCTGTGGCCGACGTGATCGACGATTATTTCAAGATCGAACACGAAGAGCCGGTCCGCCAGATCGGCGATAGATTCAACGAAGGGCGGATCGATACATATTACCAGGTCAGCCCGACGCTTTTGGAACCTTGGCGGCGCGATACGGCGGGCGAGTACGAGCGGATAGAAAACACAATGCAAACCATGCGGCGGCGGGCCGTGGTCCGGGTGTGGCCGACCCAGGGCGGACATTGGGTAGAAGTTGCGGTGTTCAAAGAGTTGGAAGATAAGCGCACACCCGAACACGCCTCGGCCGGCGGCGCCACCTTCCGCTACGACAGCTCGTTTACCCGCGTGGTCAATCCGGCCGCAGTCAATCCTTCCGGCGATTGCTGGATCCCCCAAGGCCGCGATCCGGTGCTGGAACAACGGATCATCGGGCATCTGATTTTCAACTGCAACGAGTTGGGATATTCCATGCAAACGCAGGGTCCGGGTTTCGGCGTGCAGGGTTCAGGATTCGGGGTTCAGGGTTCGGGGTTATAAAGAATCTTTGCCGTTTGATACTCTAACGGGACATTTAGACGCAAGCAAACCACGACCGACCAACGCGACCATGCTTCGCATGGCGCCCCGTCGGTGCCCGATCGTGCCCGTTGGCACCCGTCGCGGCTTTACATAATGAATAAAACAATGATCTTGATGCGCTCGAAACGCGCATGAAACCTCGACACAAAGAATTTGTTCCCTATAGCCTATTTCAATATCGCCCGGCGCAACGCGGCCAGGGTGCGCAAAGCGGGCTTTGCGCGGCGGCGCAAGTCGAACAATCCGCCGTAGGGAAAGTCGTGCGGCCGGCTGTCGTGCAATTGGTTCCAGATCACTCCTTGCACGAAGTTTTTTGCCAGCATTAAGGGCACGTATCGGGCAATCCAGGCTTGTTGAGCGGCCGGGGACCAGGCCCCCGGCGGGAGCTTGACGTTGCGACGCGCCATGGGATCGGCATCGCATACGCTGGGCGCTGAGATGGACAACCACAATGGCAGGCCCCAAATGCTCCAGGCATCCAATTGCCGGCTGAACTCCAGGGGATTGCGAGGCAAGGTTCCGCCCGGATAATAACCGACATTGATTTCCAGCATCACGCCCGATAGGCCCAGGTCGGAGCGGACCAGGGCGTCGGCAAAGTGCAAAGGTGGAAAATCCACTTCGCCGAGCGAGGCGTACTCGGCCCAAGGTTGATCGAACGAGACAACGATCGGAGTTCTGGGATCGCGGGTGCGAACGATATCGATGGCGGAGGCCGTCAATTGCATCTTATCTTCTTCCGAGAGTGAGAGGATATCGCCCGTGTTCACCCGGCTGGCACATTGCCACATATCGACCTTGCCGTGATAACGCTCCACCACGGTGCGGATATAATCCGCAAAAAAGACCAAAAGATTGTCTAAGTCGCCTTCCCATAGGGCGAGCCAATCGGGCAGGGCGGCGGCGTCGAAGGGCAAAAGCGGGCCTGCGCTTATGTGCAAATCGTGCGAGCGGCACCACTCGATCTGCTTGTCCGGAATGCTCCAATCGAAGCGGCCCTCGACGGCTTCCACGTCGCGCCAGCGAATCGGAATATTCGCGGCGTTGAAAGCCATGAGGAAATGCCGGGCGGTGTAGTTTTCGAGTTTGCCCGTGCCCAGATCGGCCCCCAAAAAACTCGCAACCTTGCCGTCGCTGCGCCGCCGAATGGCCAATGCCTGTTCGACATATACCGCCGCCAACTGATTGGCCGCCTGGGCGGCGGTGTGGAGCACCTTTTCGGCCAAGACTGCCGACGCTGCCGGATCGTCCTGCGCCATCACGGCCGCGGCCAATTGCCGGATAGACTCCGAGACCAACTCATTTATGCCATTGGGGACTAAGAGACCTATGGATTTCCATTCGAAAAGCTGATCGGCAAGTTGGCTCACCGTTCCCCTGGCCAGTTCCAGGGGCAACAGATAAGGGGTCGCTTGCTCCATCAGGCTGGCTGTGGTAAAGATCATTTGGCCGCCCCCCTCCAACGGCCAGGGAAAATGGAGATTTGCCGATTCGGAAACCGACCGATGCATCAACAGCATGCCGTTTTCAAAAGTCGTGCGCACAGGCCAGGCTACCCGATCAATCCCCGATAAATAGGCCTGCTGGACCATTTCGTCCGTGATGCGTTCCTGAGGCTGGATATGAAATCGCATCAAGCCCATGAATATAAATTTCCCGGTATTTTTTCCTAATAGAAGACTATCGATTCTTATCCAATTTAACGAATCTGTTCGTTATTCTCAAGACGCCCGCACCCGCTGGGCAAAAACGACTTTCACGGGTATATTGACCATTTTTAAAGAGGAGGACAGTCATTCTTGCCTGTCATTTTCGGGCCAGACACGTATGTCCAGCTCTCCTGATTTGGCTTGTTCATTTTGTTATGACAACTAACCACTATCCACTATCCACTTATGACCACTACCGTTATTCGTGAAACAACTATTCCCGGCTTGCCCGTTCGACGCGGCAAGGTCCGCGACGTTTACGATCTCGGCGACCGGCTGTTGTTGGTAAGCACCGACCGGCTCAGCGCCTTCGACTGGGTGCTCCCCACCGGCATCCCGGACAAGGGGCGGGTGCTAACGCAGATTTCCGCCTTTTGGTTTGACCGTCTTGGAGTGCCAAACCACCTTATTACCACCGACGTGGAGCGGATGGATTTGCCGCCGGCAATCGACCGCCGCATTTTGGCCGGCCGCACCACACTATGCCGCAAGACCAAGGTCGTGCCCATTGAATGCGTGGTCCGCGGATACCTAGCCGGATCGGGCTGGAGCGAATATCGCAAATGCGGCACTGTTTGCGGCATCGCTTTGCCCGCCGGACTGACCGAAAGTGCGCGCCTGCCGGAGCCCATCTTCACTCCTTCGACCAAGGCTGCGGCCGGACACGACGAGAACATCTCCTTCGACCGGATGATCGAGATCGCGGGCCGCGACCTGGCCGAAGAACTCCGACGGCGGAGCATCGACATATTCGAACGCGGTTCGGCTTATGCCTTGCAGCGGGGGATAATTATCGCCGACACGAAATTCGAGTTCGGCCTGATCGGCGACGAATTGATACTGATCGACGAGGCCCTCACGCCGGACAGTTCGCGTTTCTGGCCGGCCGATCAATACGCCCCGGGCCGCAGCCAGCCCTCGTTCGACAAGCAGTTTGTCCGCGATTGGCTTTCGGCGACCGCCTGGGATAAGAACAGCCCCCCGCCCCCCTTGCCCGAGGAAGTGGTGGCCAAAACCCGGGAAAAATACGTCGAAGCCTACCAGCGCCTGACAGGGAAAGAATTTTAATTCCCCGTCGTTCCCACTGCCAGCCGGTTATCGATATGCTCCACCTCGGGCTCGAGACTGAGGACATTTGCCAGCGTGTCTCGGTCGCTGGGTGTGCGGACCGTGCCCTGCAATAGGGCGACGTCATTGCTTAGGTAGACGTTGATGCCCTGGCTTGCGAGCATGCCTCTGGAGCGAGCGATCGACGTCAAGCGGGCGGATAATTCAGGCGAGCGGGAGTATGGTTGCGGCGGGGCGGATAAAACCGAGGCCGTGCGGAACCTGGCTCGCTGCGGAGTGGCATTCGCAGCCACCGCCGGCATGGCGCCTGGGTTTGCACCCTGCCCAGCGGCGGCCGGATTCGTACCTCCCTGTGCAGTGCCAAGGTTTGCACCCGCCTGCGCGGCGACGGATGTCGTACCTGCCGGTACGGCGCCAGGCGCTGCATTACCCGGTACTGCGCCGGTGTTTACAGGATAGCCTTGCTCCGCCGGATTAACGCCTTGCAACATATTCGTTTCGGGGGCCGTCCCGTTGTTGTTAATTGTCGCGTTGTTAAGTTCAGGCGTATTTGGATACATGGGCATATATCCTGCCCCTTGCGCTGAAAATGGCGTATTGACTTGGTAGCCATAGTATTGATTGTTATTCACTCGAAACCCATTGGGGCTGAACTGGATATTGTTAGAAAAGTTACTTGGTCCCGGCACCGACATCGGCCCTCCTATTATGCGAGAGCCGAATAGACCCGTCGCTTGATTGCCTGTAACAATCGGCCTGCCTATCTCACGATAACCGAACATTCCCTGTGTTATGTTGCCGTATTGCGGCACCCATTGAGCTATGGCCATCTGAGGATGGAAAAGTGCCAATGCCAAAACCGCCGTCAATGTAATCGAGATGGATTTCATAACATGCTCGCTTGCCGGAAAAAGGAGATTATTTCGCAAATCAACCAATTTTATTAATATTGCTCGTCTTAATAATCCTCGAATTCCACTTCCAAATTGATTCTACGGCGTTAAAGGAGTGAGGCAATTAGTCCAAGTAGGCGGGTTTGACTAATCCCGGAGATTATGTGGCACAGGATGGACAAGGTAATGGACTTGGGAGAGGATTATTGAACTGTTCTGGCTATGTATCGCTGTAAATTACCCATCTTTTCTATTTGCCTCTATTTTAGGCATGACCATTAAACTCATCGTTACCCTCAAAGTTTACCCAATTTCCTGCCGACAATTAATTCCGGTACAGATTTTCGGCGCAACTAAAGCCCCGGTGTATTCATCTGTTTTTAAATGAGCTTTGATCTTTGGCACACAGCAGTTACATACAAAGGCGGGATTGATGATATGGGGCCACTCTTTTAGACCGATCCCCCAATCGGCTTGGGGAGTAAATCCGCTCGGCCGCAAGGCACTGCATGGCATAAGACGAATACTTGCTCAACTCCACAGCGCAAAAAACATCGCGGGCCAAAGCAGATACGAATGGCCATCCGGTCGCCGGCCGGGCTTCGCGAATTTCTCTTAAATAACCTTGATCGGTTCGACGTGATATCGTTCGACGTTTTCGACACCTTGTTGGAACGCCGAGTCGAACCTCCCGAGCTTGTCAAGGAGCAGTCGGCGGCATTCCTCTCGAAATATCTGCAATCGTTGGGCGTCCCGCTTAAGCCCGATGATATCCTCGCGCGACGAAAAGCAATTGAAACCCGACTCCGCCGCCGCGCGGTTGAACAGGGCTTCGACGCCGAATGCAGATTCATTGAATTGGCGGAGGAACTCGTTGACGATTGCACGGCAACGACGGCATCGGCACAACTCAAGAAGCAGATCGTCGATACTTTCGTGCGCCAGGAACTGCAGTTCGAGCACCAGGTGTTGGCGCCGCGTCCCGAAATGGCCGGCCTGTTCAGCGAGCTGTTGCGGAAGAATAAGCGGGTTATTTTATCTTCCGACATGTACCTCTCCGCCGAGCAGATCCGCAGCCTTTTATCTGCAAACGGCCTGCCGGTGCGCGACACGCCTTTGTACGTGTCCGGCGAATTGAAAGTCTGCAAAGGCACGGGCCGGCTTTTCCGTCACTGGATCGAGTCCGAACGCGTCGATCCGCAACGTGCCGTCCACATCGGCGACAACGCCGAATGCGATTTTGCAGCGGCCCTGTCCGTCGGCCTGAATGCAATTCATTTCGTCGACCCGGCATCACAAACACGCAGAGAACGTTTGCTTAAGCTTCACCACATAGCGGCGGGCAACGACTTTTCAAAAGGCAAGTACGCCCTGGCGTTGTGCGAGCAGATAAGGAGGCATCCCCTGCAGGACGACTTTTTCTTCCGTTACGGAAGCCAGTTCCTCGGCCCGGTCTTTGCAGTCGCCATGCACCGGCTGGTCGAGCAGGTCCGTGAATATGGCTTGCACCAATTATTGTTCGCGGCCCGGGAAGGATTCATTTTCAAGAAAATCTACGAGCGGTTCGCGCAAAGCCTGATCCCCCATGCCCAGCGGCCGGACACGGTTTACGCCTATTTCTCCCGGCATTCGACGGCCCTGGCCTCGGTCCAGCGACTTTCTCCGCGCGAGGTGGAGCGATGCGTGCTGAAGAAGAAGCGAGGCGGGCTGGCCAAGGTGTTGAGCGCTTACGGCCTGCCGCAAGAACCGTTTGCCGCAATCGCGGCCGAGTACGGCATCGCGCTGGACGATCCTATCCCCAGGACCGACGAGCCGCGCCTGGTGAAATTCCTCTCGGACAACCGGGTGCAAAGCGCGGTTGCCCCGCTCGTGCGTTCGGCCGCGGCAAAACTCGAAGCCTACCTGACGCAATGCGGATTCTGGGGACGCAACCGGAAAGTTGGGCTGGTCGACGTGGGCTGGGAAGGCACCATCCAGTTCAATCTTATAAATGCCTTCGGCCAACGCCAGGATTTCCCTCAACTCTTCGGATTCTATCTAGGCCGGCGGAGGGGACTGAATCTCCTCGACTATTCACCTTCATACGTCGAGGGCCTGCTTTACGACTACCGGAATTACTCCATCAGCGAACGCCTGCCCCTAGAATTCCTGGAGATCTACGAGGAGGCCGCCCGGGCCCCGCACGGCACTACCATGGGCTACCGATGGGCCGATAGCAACGATACGATCCGTCCGATTTTAAAGCAGACCGGCAGGGAGGATCGAAATTGCGAAATCCAGAATAATCCGCAACTCGCCGTGTTGCAGCAGGGCATACTGGACTTTGCCGACCGATACCTGGAAATCATCGGCCGGACCGGGTACGGCTCCGAACGCATAAAGCCCTTTGTTCTTGCTACGGCGACGCGCTTTGTGTGCTTGCCTCGAAAAAACGAGGTCCGCAACATCATACGGCACTTCAATCATGCGGAAGACTTCGGCGCCGGCAACTCATTTGAGCTTGGCACCCATCAATTCAACCCCCTGCGCTTGGACGATTGGAAAAAAATGCGGCGGGCCTTTTGGAGACAAGGAAGTTTGTCCCAGACAAGCCGGGCTTTGGCATGGTTGGCCACAATTTGCAGAATCTCACTTTTCAGTTCCTGGTGAGCTATTAGTTATGGCGGAGTTTATAACACAACAGGTCGGCGCCTCGCAGGTGCAGGCAATTCATAACGCCCCTGCGGCGGTCAGGGCCGCAATGTATTTGCGCGGGCTGGATCAGTTCGACGCCCGGGCCCGTGAAGGAGCTCTCCCGGAAATACAAGTCCCGTTTTTCCGCCGGCTCCGCTGCGAATTGAAGGCGGCGCTTGAACATTTTGAAAAGTCCGCGGCCGGATGGAGTGAAAACGTCGACGACTTTGAATCCTACACCGAATTGGACTGGCTCTGCAACCAATGCGAATATTGGATGGGACCGGCCGACCGTGTGGACTTGTCGCGCATATATAAGAAATACGCCGAAATGGACCGTCCTGCCGAGGCCATGACATCCTGGGAATCCATGGCCGTCAGATCGCTTGTCCTGGCAGCGAATATCCTGGTTCAAATAGGGCGAAACCCTCTGGTTCTATGGCCTCGCCCGATGCGGATATATCGATGGATGAGAAGAATGTCACGGGACATTTTCACGCAGAAGTTGTTCACCTTAAGGCGGGCAAGGCGGAGTTTCGTGCTTTGGCTGAGGATGGCTTTATTACGTTTCGGTTAGTACGTTTCCCATCATGGGATTTATATGGGAGAAGGGATCTTGAAGCCTTCGCGACTTAAACTGCTTTTCATTTCGCATTCGCCGCATTTCGGCGGCGCCGAGCGCTGCCTTTATTACCTGTTGAAGGGCCTGCACCGGGAAAAATACGACATCTCGGTCATACTGCCCCCAAAACCGCTGATACATCGTTTGCATCAGCGAAACCTGCGCAAACTCATCGAAGATTTGGACATCCCCGTACATTTATCTCCCATACGCTGGTGGGTCGGACGTTGGCCGCGCTATCGCGCCTTCGCCGATGGATTGACCGAACGAGTGGCCAAAATTGTTCACTTAATGAAAAAAGAACGCTTTGACCTGGCCGTGAGCAACAGCAGCGCCTTTGCCGAAGGGGCCTTGGCATCGCGTTATTGCGGAATTCCACACCTATGGTACGTGCACGAAATGCTCGTGGACGATCCGGTGCTCCGCTCGTTTATGCCGCTGGAACGCCTTTACCGGATTATGGACCGCCTGTCGACCGGCATCGTTACAGTCTCCCATGCCGTAAAAAGGCAATTTGATCCTTATGTGATGAAAGAAAAACTACACGTTGTGCACACGGGATTGCCGGAAATCAAGCCTGTTGCGATGGATCAACCTAAAAAAATCATGTTCGATCTTCCTCAGCATGTTCCCGTCGTCACTTTCGTGGGCATTTTATCGGAGCGCAAGGGCGTTGTTGATTTCGTGGATAGCGCGCCCTATGTGCTTAAGCGGTTTCCAAAAACGATATTTGTGCTGGCGGGCCCTGAAGGCGGAAAAGGTCGCGAGGTGATGATTCAAATAAACAAGTGCCGGATCCGCGATTCCTTCCGAATCCTGGGCAATCGAAACGACGTCCCGCACATTCTATCTGCTTCGGACATGCTCGTGCTGCCTTCATTGGCCGACCCTCTGCCGCTGGCGGTGTTGGAGGCCATGGCCGCGGGCATCCCGGTTGTTGCCACGCGCAGCGGCGGATGCGAAGAGATGGTCGTCGACGGCGTGACAGGCCGGCTCGTGCCCGTGAAAAATCCAGCCGCGTTGTCACAGGCGATCATTGAACTTATTGGGTCCCCATCGAAGCGCGTGCTGATGGGGCTAAACGGCAGCCGCCGCTTTGCCGATCACTTTAATTACACGCATTACATTTCTCGCTTTGAGGGAATCTTGGATCGTGCTTGCGCGGGTGCTTCACAAATAAACCACAATACCGGGGATTTAACCTCGGTCGATGATCTTGTGGCTCAATTGCGCGACTCGGCCGCCGCACAAGCCCGTCTTATGTCCACACAGGCCACCGGCCTGAAGAAAATCGCCAGCAGTCTCGAGGCCTCGGTCCGTTGCTGGTCGCTCATGTAAAAACAGTGTTAAGCCGCAAAGGGGCGACATATAATTTCAAATTCACCCCTCCGGGAATGAATTAGCGCCCGGCGGGCACGGCCTGGGACTCTTTAACCGCGCTCTTGCCCGGATTCGGGTTAACGGCCGGGGCCCTGCGCTCCGGGGCGGGCTCGTCCAAGGGAATCCCCTCCAGGCCCGGCTCGATCTTCGACAAATCCAGACCGAAGCGCTTAAGCACCGTCGGGGCAATGTCCTCGCGCGTGCCGTCGCGATTGACCTCCTTGTCGTTGGTGGCCAGAAAAATATAAGGGGCGTAGTCATGGGTCTTTTTTCCGTTGTCAAAACCGTGATCGGCGGTGACGTAAACCAGCGTCTGATCGTAGATTTTTAATTCCTTCAGCTTGTCGATGATTTTGCCGGTATAAAAATCGTCCGATTTTATCCCGTCCGAATATTCCCGCGAGTTTTCGCCGTATTTGTGGCCGTTTTTATCCGGTTGAATAAACTGGACGAAAATAAAAAACCGTTTGTCCTTGCACTTTTCCAACTGTTCCATGGCCGCCGCTCCGACTTTCTCGTTCAGTATCAGGCCGTTGACAAATGAGTCAATACAATCTTTGGCGTTGAGATACGGACCTCCCTCAATTTGCACGAATTTCGCCCCGTTTTCCTTGACGATTACCCCGCCTTGCAGCTCGTCCGGCCCGGGCTTGTTATCATCGATTTTCTTCTTATCAACTTGTATTTCCCGCCACGTGTCGTATGGAATCCTAAACGGACTATCCTCGCTAAGATAATAACTTGTTTTGCTGATGATCGCCGCGGTTGCGATGTTTCCGGGACCGAAGAAATCTTTCAGGCGCTCGAATATCGTATAACCGCGCGGAATCGGCCGGTAAATCTTGTCGGTAAGGACGCCTATTTTATCGGGTGCGTACCCGGTGAGAATTTGCGCGAAACCGGGCGCGGTTTCGGTGGCGCCGGTCACCACGTCGATGTCAACCAGTGCGCCGTCCTTGACAAGTGCCGCCAGGTTGGGCAATTCATCGGCGGCCAGCAGCCGCTTGACGTTATTTCGCTCCGCCCCGTCCCAGCCGATAACCATAATCCCCTGCGGAACGTCCGCCGCCCGCAAAACGGCGGTAATCGCCAACACCGCCAAAACCAATGCAGGGAATCGGGAACCAAATCGCCATTTACACCGAGTCATGATAATTATCCTTGACCATACTTCGATTTTCCCGTCATTTCCGCATAATGAACAGTATTATAAAGCATCCAAGGAAACTTGTCATCGTTATCAATGGGAAATTTGTAACACTTCGGCCGCGGGTGGCCTCGATAAAACATGGGTGCCATGCCCACGCTAGTCGTGGGCATGAGTTTGTGCATGTGTATTATTCCCAAGACAGATGCCCCCGATAGAATAACCATTCAACCGAGTTCCAACAAAAATCTTTTGATCCTCGTTACCGGCGATGACGATCTTCTGATCCTAAAGCGTTTTGGACGCTGCCAAATCGTCGCCCCGCGCCAATTCTGGTCGCGCATGCAGCGCAAATAAACGGGCCGGGTCCGTTATCGGTAATCAAGACAACTTAGCGCTGGCCAAACGATTGAGACTGACGCCGGCTTCCGCGGCTTCGACGGCCAACTGCCGATGAACTTCCGGGGGCACGCGAACCATGAACTTTCCGCTGAAACGACGCAAAGAAAGAGCCTCGGGAATCGCTTCTCCCTTGGATTTCATGTCTTTAACGACCTCGGCCACCACCGTTCGGATTCCGCGCAAAGCCGCCTCGGGCGAAGAGGCCAGCCAACTCAAGCTCGGCAGCTCGGCGCAAAGTCCGACGTGCTCTTGGTCTTCTTCCGACCACGTTACGCGATAGGTATAGCGGTCACTTTTTTTCGTTTTCATGTTTCAGCCTTTCGATGGCCTTGAGGACTTGGCGGACCTGATATGCCTTGGCCATTCCTTTGGCGTTCTGGATATTAACCCTCGGATCACCTTCCCAAGGCGTCTTATAGATCCGATGACTTGAACCGAATTGACGCGATTGTCCAAAAAAATGGTCGCAAACGCGACACAAATCGGCGAAACGAATCCCCCGCGGACTCCGTTGCATTTGATCGACAATTCCATCGATGCCGGGCATTATTAAATGATACCATTATTGATACTATTGTCAAGGGGGCATAAGCAAATTAGATGAAGTATTGAGTGGCATCTTTCCTATCTGTCCCAGATTTGGTGGCTGTTCCCTCACTCAAGGAGAAACGCTGTTGTGTCGTTTAGGTAATGCAACGTATCATACGCTGGACTGCCGAGCTGAATGCTACCATATCGGTCCCGAATCATGCAAATCTGAGCGTCCGTAAGTCCAAAGCACGTCCCGCCCACCCATTTGTTACGGTAGTCGTAGGTATCACCATTTTTGAAAGGCACTAACAGCCTCCGCATATTTGTATCATGGTAGCCGAAGCCAAGAAAGAAAACCTTCTCAGCCTGCCTCAACAGTTCGTGGGCTCGCGATAGTTCGTCGCTTCTGTCGGTCGTTTCCGAAATAATCTTGATCCCATTCTTTACGGTATTAATCGACTCCCAACGTGTGTCTGATACGTAAGCCCTCTTGCCAATTTTTTCAGGGTCGTTCTGCCATTCCAGATAACCCAACTGCCCATGTACATGAACAACTGGAATGGTGGACAACTTACCGGCAACTTCGATATCGGATTTGCCGTAGCGGTGTTTTAGGGCAGTGAAAAGGAACTGCTCCAGAGAACGATCGTAATTGAAGGTAACGAAACTGACAAGGTTCTTGTCGAAATCCTCGAACGGGGTATCCATTCTTTCCAAGAGACGGTCATACCACGGTCCATTTGGGGAGAACAATAGGTCCATGGTTTCGCAACGTATAAGATAATAAGCGATAGAAGCTTTCCCAATGTTCAACATATCGGAGCGGTGTTCTAAGAAGGCATCTACTGATGATTGTGCGGAATGCCGCAACTCGTTCCGAAACGTACGAAACCCGAACTTGAACTGCTGTTCGAAAGCTGGGTGGCAATTCGTAAATGACGGTTGCGGCTCAGGGCCCGCTAGCATCTCGTCCTTTAGCTGCTTCCCCGATGGGAAGCCGTACGGCATACTCGCACCAGCCCCGAGAACAAAAACGGTCGGCGTGGTAATCACAATTACTGTCCTCCAGGGAAGGGAAAAGGGCGAGGGAGCAATCCTGTTCGGCACAATTATTGCATACTACGTTTAAGGCGACTAGGGATCGGCGGCAATTGTTTGGGAATGCACTAGGTCGGCCATGATCAAGATGAAAAAGATGAAAAAATGGCCTTCCATGCGCATAGATTACAACAGGGGCGCAGCAACGAACGGCCGCGCATCTAATGTGATGGCGGACTCCTTTAGGCAACGTGCTGTTGGAGTTTCGCAAGATGGGCCAGGAACTCCTCCTCATCGGCCCAGCCCATCAGGTAGTAGCAGATCATTTCATAGGTTCTAAGCGTCGGCTTGCGGCCTGTGCAGAGGCTGATCAACATGCAGGCGATTATGGCGCAGTAGGTCTGGATTTCGATTCCCTTGCAATCGTCGCTCAACAGGTGGCGGCAGCCCAGTACGTGCTTGAAGAAACGAAAGAACAACTCGATCGTGTAACGGTACAGGTAAAGCAGCGCGATGATTTCCGCCGGCACGTCCAGCAGATCGGTGGCTATTCGCAACAGACCGTCGCTGGGGCCTGCTCCCGTGTTTCCTTTTCGATTGGATCGCTTCTCGTGCGGTTTCATCTCGACGATCACCAAGCGCAGGGGATGATCCGGCCGGGCGTGGGCCGGCTTGGAAAGACCAAGATTCACCACCACGTCGCGGACCACACCGGCTTCGCGATCGGCTTGCGACAACGGCCGTTCTTCAATGACCTCGAACACGCTGTTGTCCCTTACCCGGCAAACGTAGCTGCTTTTCGCCCGGTGGATGTCGTTGAACAAGGTGAACTGGGCGTACCAGCGATCCATCACATAGCAATGGTCGGCCTGCAATTGACGGCGGATCACGTTCTTCTCGTCGGAGTCGCCGCTGTTCTTGCCGTCGGTGAGTGTCATCCGCACCGGCACATGCTTGTCCAACTCGAATTGAGTGTGCAGCCTCCAGGCATGATGCACGGTGCCGGTCCGCGTGGATAGCCACATAGCCTCGGTGATCCGTGGCAGGGCCTTCAACAGCGTGCCGTCGACCAAAGTCACAGTATGGCGCACCTCCTTCAGACGCGGGTCTTCTGCGATGGGCGTGAATTGCCGCCCCAATTCGCCGATGATCCGCCGCAATCGTTCGGGCTCGAACACCTCAACCGACTCGGAAAGCGACCCCAGCGACGCTCGTGAGCAGCCCAACAGTTTCTGCACCTTCTTCAACTCGCCGGCCTGCTGCAACGCGCGCAGCGAGCGTACCATTGGACTAAAGAGAAACAGCAGGATCAACAAGCAGTACTGGTCAAAATGCAACTCGCGGTTGCCAGCCTTGTCACGCTGGCAGCCAATCTCGTGCAGACTTTCCAAGAGCGGCAGGAGCTTGTCAAAATACTTCAAGCCCTGGATGTCTTTATCCCGTACTTCTTCACGCCTCTTGCCAGACATGCCCTGAATATGACATACTTCTACTCGGCGCAAGTCAAAATAGGCAAGATTTTAGAAATAATTCCTGGCGCAAATTTCGTGCCGAACAGGATTGGCGAGGGAGTCTTTTTCCTTGACCGAAGTGAGTAGAATTCTAAAAGGACTCACTAACCCTTTTTCCGTTCCGCGTCATTTTACCTTGCCGCGCCGCTTTTCGCCACCGGGCGCACTTCGCGGATTTTGGCGGTGGGGCGGACTTGGTCCAGGGCGATGGGGGCTTTGCGGTCGTCGATGGAAAGATTGCCGGCCTCGTCGCGGACTTCCAGCCGGAGATAGATGAGCGGCGGCACGCGGCTGTCGATGGTCCAGGTGTAGCGGCCGGTGTTTTCCAAACCGGTGGCGATCGTGGTCCACGGTCCGCCGGAATTTTGGCTGAAGGCAAGCGTGACCGGCCGGTCGGCGAGCATTTTGTCCGAGGCTTCCCAAGTGATCATCAACTGCCCGTCGTCCTTGCCCTTGCCCAAATCGGCCGATATGATGCGGGCTGTGGGTTTGGTCAGATCGACACCGACCCAGATCGATGGCAGATCGCCGGACTTCGGCGGTTCTTGGCTCAGGCCCGCCCCGCTGGTGGCCACGATGCGGAATCCATAAATACCCTCCTCATCCACGGAAACAGAGATGGGACTGCGGTTGTCGTCATCCACGGCATACTTCCGCCAGGTGCGGCCGCCGTCGCGGGTGCCCCACAGTTCCACGCGGCTGACGCCCGAGGGGCCGACCGACTCCAAGTCGTAATCCAACTCGAACAATCGCGTATTGATCATCTTGGGCCGTTCGCCGGGCGGGAGCAGGCGCAATTCGGGATCGGTCGGCGTATCGCCGGCGGCTTGATATCGATTGCCGATGGGCGGATTTACGCCAAGCGGCGCCGTGCCCGAGGGCGAATCGGCAAGACTCGAACGATTGGCCCAGCGTTCCGTTTTTCCGCCGGTCACGGCAGGTCCGGCAGGCGGCTTTGGGGCAGGATCGACTTTGCCTTTGCCCGCAACGGCAAGACTTGAATTGGGGGCCGCGTCTTTATCGATTTTTACCTGTGCGTGGCTTACCGATTTATTGCCGGCAGCGTCGCTCACTTCCGCGCGGATTTGGATTTCGTGCGTGCCGGGCTGGGGCCACCAGGAAACATCGCCGCTTTGCATGCCGTCGGAAACCGTGGAATTCTTTTCGCCCACGGCCACCGACTGCCAAGGTCCGTTGGGCAACAAGCGATATTGCAGGGAAAGGCTGTCAGGTTTGGGATGAAGTTCGTTGATCTGCCATCGAACATCGATCTGTCCGGCCTGGCCGCTTTGCGCGGTAAGTTGCATCCGCGGGGGCGCGGTGTCGACAATGACCCGCAATCCGGGCCCGGATATGGTTTCGGGATGGAGTTTTCCCGCCCGATCCACGGTGCGGATTGCAAACCAATATTCGCCGTCGGCGGCCGTGCGGAATGGGATCTGTTTTTGGTTGGGTTGTACCCGGGCATATAATTGCCAGTGAGCGCCGTTGTCGTGCGAGACCAACAATTGCACTTCCACCGGTTGGCGGGCCGGTTCGGCCGGTTGATCCACGCTAAAAGGAATGGAAAAAAACGTTTGCCGCGTGGCAATGGGCGCGGGCAGGGTCGAGGAGTTTGCAGGCGGACCGCTTTGCGGTTCAGCGTCAGTCCCAATCAGGACAAAACAAGTAACTAGAGTTGCGAGCCACATGGAGTGTTTCCTCCGATGGCCGAAGATTATTCCAACTTTCTACCCCAAATCTGAGGGATAAGCATGCACCATCGGTACATAATCCCACAGTGATCGTATCGGAGATAATGATCGCAGGACTTAAATGGCTAATTCCGAGAATCAAGGTTAACTAAGTTAGCAGTCCGGTTTGTGAATCAGGCGGTTTTTGGCCTATGTTGCCGTGTTACTAGTTCATCGGAGGGGAAAGTGGGGAAAATCCCGATAATCAAGATAAATTGGCTGAAATTTATCGCTAGACTTATAACGAGTTATGAAGATAATAAAAGAAATATAACCATTTTAGGGAAATCGGGGGTCATCGCTTATCGTGACCTGGGAACAGTTGCGGGCGCTGGAGCCGGAGCGGCTGGTAATATCGTTCGCTTTGTTGGCGATAATGATCGCTATTGCAGCCTATGTTATATCGAAAATCCGCGCCAAGACGCTACAACGCGAACCACGAGCCAGTGAATTACTCTCAAAATTTCGTGAAATGCACTCCCGGGGTGTGCTAACCGACGCGGAATTCCGAACTATTAAAACTGCGTTGGCGGAGCAACTCCAAAAAGAGTTAAATGATAACAGCGAAAGAGGTTAGCTAAACAACGCCAACCTCGCCGTAGCGGTAGATTCGCGCAGTTCTAACGGCTTGAAGGGATGCAAGCCTTATATGATCGAAAACCCCAACCACTGTACAAACGTAGAAAGAGCAGCTTTGAGTGACTCGGATGAAAGATGAAAGGCATTCGGCCCTGGACCGAAACAACTACGGAACTCATACATTCATTCGGGCGGAATTCGCAACAGTAAGCAACCCTGCCGAGACCTGCTTGAGAATTGGATTATAACAGCCGTCCGGCAGGCGCTGAAAGGAAATGTAATGCCTACAGGTCGAGATTTCACCACCGGTCGCCGCGGAGGCGGTCCTATTAAAAAGAACGCCTTTTGCTCCTTCTGCCGCAAAAGCTATCGCGACGTCGGTCCGCTGGTGGAAGGTCCGGGCGACGTGTACATCTGCGGCGAGTGCATCGATCTTTGCCAATCGATCCTGGAACAAGAACGACGCCGCCGGGGCACCAACAAGCAACTCTTCACCAAGATTCCTACTCCTCGGCAGATCGTCTCGCAGTTGGATCAGTACGTAATCGGCCAAGATCACGCCAAAAAAATCCTGGCCGTGGCGGTGCACAGCCACTACAAACGGTTGATCCACGGCACATCAGGCTCGGACGTGGAGATCGACAAATCGAACATCCTCTTGATCGGTCCCACGGGTTCGGGCAAGACCTTGCTCGCCCAAACCCTGGCGCGGATTCTCGACGTCCCCTTTGCCATCGGCGACGCCACCACGCTGACCGAGGCCGGCTACGTGGGCGAAGACGTGGAAAACCTGCTCCTGAAACTCCTCCACGCCGCCGATTTCGATTTGGAATCCGCCCAGCGCGGCGTGCTTTACATCGACGAGATCGACAAGATCGGCAAGACCAGCCAGAACATCTCCATCACCCGCGACGTGTCGGGCGAAGGCGTGCAGCAGGCCCTCTTGAAAATGCTCGAAGGCACCGTGGCCAATGTGCCCCCGCAAGGCGGACGAAAGCATCCCGAGCAACAATACATCCAGATGGACACCTCGAACATCCTCTTCATCTGCGGCGGCACGTTCGTGGGCCTGGAAGACATCATCGCCCGGCGGATGGGAAAACGCACCATCGGTTTCACGCAAGAGGGCGTAAGCCGGGATCAAATGGAACTGGGCGACCTGCTCCAGCAAGTCACCTCCGACGACATCCTTGAATACGGCATGATTCCCGAACTGATCGGCCGGCTGCCGGTAGTCTCGGCCCTCAGACCTCTGGATCTGGATTCCATGATCCGCGTGCTGACCGAGCCCAAAAATGCCCTGGTCAAACAGTTCCAAGCCCTGTTTGCCATGGAAAACGCGGAACTGGGCTTCACCGAAACCGCGCTAAAGGCCATTGCCCAGCGTGCCATGGATAAAGACACCGGGGCCCGGGCCCTGCGCTCGATCGTGGAAGAGATCATGCTCGAGATCATGTACGAGTTGCCCGACCAGCCCGCCGGCGCGCAATATCTGATAAACGAAGAAATCGCCCACGGCCGCCAACCCGCCCTGCCGCTCCGCACGGAAGCGAAATCGGCGTAAAAAAACGTCCCCTCTCCCATTGGGAGAGGATTAGGATGAGGGCTGATTAGCGCCGAGATCGAGATGATGTAGCGTTTATAGGTTTTTTACCATAGCCGGCATGGCGGATGTATCTAAGGCATTCGTTTGGCGGAAAATGATTTAGCAATCGGCCGACAGTGTTCCACAAGGCGTTAACAGTGCGTTTGGAGGCACTGCGCAGCAACCACTTAAATTTGCTAAAGAGATTTTCAATGGGATTGAAGTCAGGGGAATAGGGAGGCAGGTATCTCAGTTGAACACCGACGTTTTTCAGGGCCTCTTGAATTCCGCTGATTTTATGAGCCGAGAGATTGTCCAGCACTACGATTTCACCGGGGCGGAGTGCTTTGCACAGATGTTGATTAACCCAGGCAAGGAACATCTCGCCATTGATTGCCCCGTCCACGACCAAGGGAGAAAACGGCCCGTCCGCACGCAAGCCCATCAGCACCGTTGTTGTCTTCCAATGCCCGTGCGGTACGGCCTGGACGAGGCGTTGTCCACAAGGGGCACGTCCCCATAGCCGCGCCATGTTGGTCTTTACCCAGGTTTCATCGAGAAAAACCAGCCGACGCGGGTTGAGCCGCGGCATCCTGGCACGCCATGTTGCACGCCGCTTCGCAACGTCGGGACGATCCTGCTCAGCGGCCCTCAGTGTCTTTTTTTATATGTCAACCGCAATCGCTGAAGCATTTTCTGCACGGTCGGGCGTGATACTTTTATCGATAAACGCCGACTGAGTTCTTTGACCGTCGCATCGGGCTGCCGGCGGATAAGGGACATTAATTCGTCCTCATGTCCTGTAAGCTTGGGAAGGGGCCCATGTCGTTGTGAGAAAGGGGCGATCTGGCCTGTTTCCCTTCGCCGCTGCTTCAATCGCCTCACCCAAGCCGAAGAAACTCCATATTTCTCCGCTACCAATCCGCTCCTCATGCCTGCCTTACTATCCGCTAGCACCCGCACCCTCAAATCCATGGAATAAGATTTCATGTCCAGTCCTCCTTGACCAGACTAAATTATCACAAAAAACACCTTTTGCCGCTACAGCAATCAGAACTGCGCTCTTAGTCTTCAGAATATTTTATTTTCACGCCATCTATCAAGCCGCGAAGACCTTCTCCGCGGCTTGTTTTGTGCACTTAACGCACGACATTTCACACGATTTTATTCTCGGCGAATTTCGAGCGGTATCGAATACTTTAATTTATCGGCCAAGGGGCCGGTGTCTAGTTCAACCACCAGAGTAACGGAGTCGGCATCGATATTTTGCGGCACTCGACACGAGACCTTGCACAACCCGCCTCAGCTAAAGCCCGATTTAACCGAATCCAAGACCTTTCCGTCCGGCGATACCAAGCTGATCACCGCGCCGTCATGCCGTCTCTGTAAGTCGGGCTTATCCTTGTTGCGAATGCAAGATCGCAAGGCCATGCCTTCTCCGTTTTCCAGCCTGGGCTCAACCGAAATTTCTTCTCCCGGCAGGCATTGCCGATTGGAACTGCTTATAGTCGCCGTCAGCACAAGATCGGCCAAGGGATGAATAGCTGTCGTTTTATCGGCCGCTACTGCATGCCACCGTGGATTGTTCTTTCCCGAGATGCCGCTTAAATAAAACGTCCAGGGATCGCCGCCGGAAGGATCTTTCATATCCGCGGAAATTTCGTAGATATAGTATTCGCCCACGGGCACGTCGGTTTTTGACTGGGCCAGATCGAGTCTGGCGATCGATCCTTCACGGCCAGCCAGCCAAACGTTGATTGCCGACAACAGGCTGGGGTCTTTTAGTTCCGGCAAGGCCAGTTCCAGAGTGCCTGTGCCTTCGAGTTTTTTCAGCGAAAGATGTTCGCCGGCCAGGTCGCATCGCATGG
Organism: Pirellulales bacterium; assembly: GCA_963845975.1. Lineage (GTDB taxonomy): Bacteria > Planctomycetota > Planctomycetia > Pirellulales > Thermoguttaceae > JBEKIK01. The sequence goes on from CAWJUD010000001.1 coordinate 166,032, forward strand.
CATATCGCTCATTGCCCAAGGCGACGATGGGCACAAACGGCAGGCGCTCGCTTATGGAATCCCACTTTCCATCCCGATTCACGTCTATCCATAGAAGATCGGCGGAATCGGTCATCACACCGTCGCCGTTGTTGTCAACCAGCCGGACCGGCGTTTCTTGCCCATCCAATTGCAAAACGCCTTCCATGTATCCGGCCGTGGCGTAGCTGATCGATTGGCCGGAGCGGCCCAAACGAAAAACAACCTTGCGAGGAAAGCGTTCGATGCTCGATCCCTCGGCGATTTCCACATTTATCGGAACGCGGAATATCGGTCCAGGTCCGGCAAGACGATCTTTTTCTTCGATCACGCGGTTACGATCGGCGTCAACATAAACATCGGTTTGCCCGGGTGAAACTTCATCCAGCACGACTGCCACGAGCGTGGAAGCCGGCGACCCGAAGCGGAACTCGGTGTATCGACGCTCCTTGCCCCGATATTCCACGTTTTCCTTGAGATCGGCCGGTTTATTCTCCGAGAGCGGCAACGACCTGAACGCCGCATGTTCCATATCATCGCCGGGCGCGGGCACGACATAGCGCATGGCCGTTTTTTTATCCGCCCTGTTGCAGCCTCCAACAATAATAACAAAACATGACGCCGTCATGCAGGCGATTGCAAATAGTATTCGAAGCGACTGTTTTTGCTTGCTCATTATATTACCAGGGGAGTAAAAATCTCTCATGTCCATTATCTGAAAATCTATTTGTAAGGCAATGACATTTCGTCCCAGTGGCGCGAAGGTTCCATCAATAATGTATCGACCATATTTAGTACTTCATAAAAACGAATGGATGAATCCTTGCTTAGGAAGGGAAGGATTTGTTCAGGATCAATGAAAACAAATATCGACGTTGAACTCCAATAGGTATAGATTGGAGGAATACCAATTATATTCACCGGGGGAAATATCGCCGAGGCGAGCGCTCGATCATATCGGGCTAATAAATGTGCCATTCTAGCGTCATTATGTTCCGGTTCCATGTTAATTATGAAGTCATCGGCCGGTCGATAAAGACGAAAAGAGACGGCTTGCCACATACATTCGGCAACCAAGGCGGGATCGATCTCTTCTACGATCGGCAGTAATGCCGCGGCAATTATAGGCATTGAATGCCAACCCCACCAATAACGCCGCGGGTTTGCCGAGGCTGCGGCCAATATTTCGTAAGACTGGAGGATCAGTTTTTTCGCTTTGACTTTGTCTGTCTTTGTCAACGCTTCGGCAATCACTCCCAAACAAAATGCACGCGGACACGGATATTGCAGCTTTAAGGCGATTCGCTCCGCACGATCGGGATCGGTGCTTGCCATCCGGTAGCAAATCGGCGCAATTAGCGTTTCATAATAACAAAGTACGGAATATTTTTCCTCATCCGGCCATTCACGGTTATTATTATCTTGGTACTCTTTTTTCGACTTGGTTATTTGTGCATTGAACGCATCGGCCACGATCCTCTCGGCTTCGGCTGGATTCCGGGCAGCAATTCTTTTGGCAATGTTGAATAGCGATTCCATGCGACAGTCATTATCCGGAACACCCTCTACAAGCCGCACTCCGGCTGCAAGATCGAAAAGGCTGATGGCCTCGCCCGCCGGCGCACAGATATTATAATCTTCCTTTGGCGAGAGTTTTAAGGCCAACGGTTTCAGTTCCTCCACGATCGTTTTCGCCTCGTCCACCTTGCCCAAATCGAACAAGGCCAAGGCAATCGAACTTAGTCCTTCGACCCGATCGTTAGGCTCCGGGATGGTCCGTGCATACATAACAGCCCGATCCAAAAGCTCCAATTTTTGTTTGCGGCTTATGCCCAAGGATTCTCGGACTGTGAGGGTTAATGCATAAGTTTTCGTCGATTTCCAAGTGTCGAGCGATTCGAAGACGGCCAAGGCTTCTTCCGGATCGGCGGGATAAAGAAAAGGGAGATTTATCCAGAAAAACCTGATCCTATCGTTTTTACTCAATTGTTTTTCCACCTCGGCATAAACATGCCAAGGATCGAGTTTGACATAGTATTCGGAAAGCTGCTCTTTTTTCGACTCATTCGTTGATTGCATTGCCTCTTCCCAAAGTGGCACGATAATTTTCCGGGCAAGCTTAAGTTCCTCTTCACGCGAAAGCAGCGGCGGCAACGTGGTCATCGCCGGCGGGGTTTGATCGATGCCTAAAAGCTTGAAATCTTGCGGGGCCGACGAGGTATCGACCAATTGGCCGTGAAAATGGAATTTTGGATGAGCGACAAATACCGGTGCTTTGCCTTCGGGCAAGCCCTCCAGATGCAATCGCCCTTGAGCATCGGTTTTAACTTCCACTCGCGGACTGGCGTTGCCTGTGTGAAAGACCGTTGCTTCGGGCACGGGCCGACCTTGCTGATCGATCACGCGCCCTTCGACGTTCATAAACCGGCGCAAAATCAATGTAGCCTCCCAGCGGTCGCTCGCGGCTGAATCGATCGGCCCGCCCCGGCATACCAAATGCTTTTCGGCCGAAGCCGTGAGAAAAATACTATTTTTCCACATGGGAAAATTTGCCGGTATGACCAACAGGCTTATGGAAAATTTCGCCCTGCCGTCGTCGCCGGTGCGGATTTCATTTTTATCGCCAATCTGTATCGGATCACTGCGTTCAGGGATGTTTAACTGTTTCAAGTCATGCCTCTTCCAAACTTGAACCACCGCGCCGGAAACAGGTTTCCCGGACGGCTCAATGACGCGGACTTCGAGATCAATGCGTTTGAGTTCGGGCGGCTTAGGTTCATCTGCCGTCGTGATTGTCAAGCAAGAAAGAAACGCCCAAAACAGAACGGCTATCGATGCGATGATGTCAAACTTGATATGTTTTCGTTTGTTCATAGCGTTACCAAGGGAATGAAGACATGAATCGTTCACAGTGAGGAGTCCAAAGCCAATAATGATCTGCTATTCTGTCCCAGCGGCGCGAAGGTTCAAGAGATAGTATTTCCACAATCGTACGTCTATCGCCGATATGCACGGTTAAATCATCGCCCAGTGCGGAAAAGAGCCGTTCTGGATCAATTAGCGCTAGAGCTTCAAGCGAGCGCCAATCTTCGTCTTTCGGAGAGGGAATAATTTTATTCGCATCGGGAAATATCGCCGAGGCGAGTTTTCGGTCATATCGGGCAAGAAATATCGCCAATCGTGCGTCATCGGCTTCCAGTTTCATGCTTATTAAATAATCATCGGCCGGCCGATATTGCCTAAAGGACACGGATTGCCAAATACACTCCTTAAGCAGCGTGGGATCGATCTCTTCGACCACTCCCAGCAATGCTCCCGCTACTCGAAGCGGAGAGGAATAAGTGATCAAAATCCAATATGGCCGGGGATTCGCCGAGGCTTCGCCCAGTATGTCGTAAGACTGGAGAATCAGTTTTTTCGCTTTGTCCTTGTCTTTGGAAGCGAGCGCCTTGGCAATCATCCCTATACAATACGCCCGCTGATAAGGGTTTCGTACTTTTAAGGCCATTCGCTCCGCCCGATCGGTATCGACTGTTGCCATGTAATAGCAAATGGGTGCAACCCGAGTCTCATCAAAACATATGATCGATTGTTTCATCGACTCCGGCAAATCGCGTTTATATTCGTCTTGGAATTCTTTTTCCGACCTTGTTATTTCTTTATCGAGCGTGTCGGCTACTATCCGCTCGGCTTCGGCTGGATTTATTGCGGCAATCCGTTTTGCAATGTGGAAAAGCGCCCGCACGCGCGAGGGCTCATACGGGTCGTTCTGAACGAATCGTACCCCGGTTGGCAGATCAAAAAGGCTAATCGCCTGGCCCACCGCTGCGCATATACCTGCATTTTTTTCAGGTGAAAGTTTCAAGGCCAACGGTTGAAGTTCGTCCACAATCCTTTTTGCCTCATCCACCTTTCCCAAATCGAAAAAGGCCACGGCAATCGAACTTAGGTTATCGATCCTGTCGTTAGGCTCGGGGACGACTCTCGCACACATAATAGCCCGATCTAAAAGATCAAGTTTTTGTTTGCGGCTTATGCCCGAGGATTCTTTGGCCGCGTGGATTAATGCATCAGTTTTCGTTGATTTCAATAAGTCGCTCGATTCCAGCACGGCCAAGGCTTCTTCCGGATCGGCTGAATAAAGCAATGGAAAAGTCTTATAAACAAAACTGTTCTTTTCATTATTGTTCAACCGTTTTTCCACCTCGCCATAGACAAACCAAGGATCGAGTTCGGCAAACCATTCGGAATGCCATTCTTTATTCGAATCATCCTTGGAATTCATATCCGCTTCCCAAAGCGGCACGATAACTTGCCGGGCGAGTTTAAGTTCTTCCTCGCGGGAAAGCAACTGCGGCAACGCGGCAAGCGGGGCGGGCGTTTGCTCTTTTCCCAAGAGTTTGAATTCCGGTGAGATGCTTGAAGTATCGACTAACTGACCGAAAAAATGATAATCCGGATGCCTGACAAAAACCGGCGTCTTGCCCTCGGGCAAACCACCCAGGCGGAAACGGCCTTGCGCATCGGTGTTCACTTCCATGCGCGGTAGGGCATTGCCTGTGTGAAAGACCGTCGCATCGGCCACCGGGCGACCTTGCTGATCGATAACACGCCCTTCAATATCCATTAGACGTCGCAAGGTAAACGTGAGTTCGAAGCGGTCGCTCTCCGATGACTCGATCGGCCCGCTCCGGCCTTCCAGATGGTTTTCGGCCGATGCGGTTATCGCGAAACGACTTGGCGGCTTCCAATCGGTCGCGTTCATATTCGGTGCTGATATGGAAAAAATCGCTTTGCCGTCGTCACCGGTGCGGATTTCCTTTTGACCGGCAATGAGCACGGTATCGTAACGAATGGGCCATTCCCAAGGTTTCGTCTCGGGCCTCTTCCAAAACCGAACAGCCGCATTGGCAATGGGTTTACCGGACGGCTCAACAACGCGTACTTCGAGATCAATGCGCTTTAGTTTGGGAGTAGCAGGTCCGTTTTCCGCCGATATCGCCAGGCAAGAAAGAAACGCCAAAAACAGGCCGGATAGAAAGCGCTTTGCCAACAGCATATCACCCTCCATATTTAAGACGTGTCCCTTACCCCTAAATCTAACGAAACCTTATGAAAGAGTCAACGAAGAATTTATCTTCTCGCCAACTTTCTCAAGGCTTCGATTCCGCGCTCTATCACTTCATCCGGCACGGCGTAGGAAATGCGGAAGTGGGTATCGCGGCGGGAAAAGACGCTGCCGGGGATAATGAGCAGTTGATGGTCTTCGATGGCCCGGCCGACGAATTCCATGCCCGTGCCCCAGGGGAGTTTGGGAAAGGCGTAAAACGCACCGCCGGGCGCGACCAGTTTGTAATCGCCGGCCAGTCCGGCCACGATCATGTCGCGTTTGCGCCGATAGTTCACGATCTCATGGCTCATGTCCACGTCCAAGGCCGCGGCACCGGCCCATTGGAACGGATGCGGGCGCATACAAAACTGAACTGCTGCAACTTTATCATCTCGTGAATGATGGCCGAGGGGCCGTGGGCGAAACCCAATCGCCAGCCGGGCATGCCGTAGGTCTTGCTGAACCCGTCGATCACCAGCGTCTGGGGATTGAACCTGGCCGGCGAGACGAACGGCCGGTCGTAGCAAAATGCACGGTAGATTTCGTCGCTTAAAAGCAGCACGTTCCGCTCAGCCGCCAGTTGGGCCAGGCGTTGCACTGTTTCGGCATCGGCCACGGCCCCGGTCGGATTGGCAGGGCTGTTGAAGATAATCATTTTGGTGCGCGGAGTGATGGCGTCGGACAGGCGATTGAGATCGATCTTGAAATTCGGATAGGTGTCGATCGTCACGACCTTCCCGCCCACGACTTTAATGAGGGCTTCATACATCATGAAATACGGATCGAAAATAATGGCCTCGTCGCCTGGATTGATAAGCACCAAGAGCGCCAGCATCAGCCCGCCGCTTGTGCCCGAGGCGACGAACAGATCGCGGTCTTCATGCCCATATTCCCGCTTAATGCGGGCGTGCAATTTTTCCCGAAGCTGCGGAATGCCCTGCGTCAAGGTATAGCCGTTTTTGCGGTTTTCGATGGCCTCGATTGCCGCCCGGCGAACCGCATCCGGCGGCTCGAAATCGGGCTGGCCGATGGAAAGGTTGATCGGATTTTCAAGCTTCGCCCCAAGATCGAAGACCTTGCGGATGCCCGAAGCGTCAAATAAACGTGTACGGTCGGCAAGCCAGTGTGTGGACATGGTTGATGATAGGTAGTATTTGGTAGGTGATAGATGGAAATAGAAGATTATAGTCGGCTATGTATTTGTTTCAGCCCAAGCTTTTGCCAGAAGATCGCCCACCCCCAATTCCGCCGCCCATTTTTCGAGATAAGGGCGATCCAAGGCGTCTTGTTGGACTTTAATCACGCCGAGAATGTCGTTCCATTGTTTGTCGGAAATTTCTTCGCCCAGTCGATACCATTCGAGTTTGGCGAGTAATATATCTTCTGGAGAACTCAAATAAACCTGATATGATTTGTCTTCGTCATGAAGGGTGTCAGAACGGCGACGGGACATGCTTTGATGATCGAATTTGCGGTTTTTTAAAACAAAGACATCGATTTTATAAGAAGTTGTCAGGTGTATTAAATTAAAACTCGATCGGCGACGGATTGCTTCTCGAATCATGTTTGCGTCAATGTAATATGTCGCACGAAGAGATTGCACCAGAAGATCGACTTTGTTTTCTGTCATATCCGCGACAATATCTACGTCAAGCGTCGAGCGGCCTACTCCACACAGGGAACTTGCAATGGAACCGCCCACATAATAATCAATCCCTAGTCGCTCGAACTGAGCGATCACGGGCATCATGGCGACCAATGCGTCGGCAGGTATGGTTCCCATTATTTCAATAAATAATCGCGAACTCGTTGTGAAAGTTCTTTCCCGTAGACAAGTTCAATATATTTTATCCGCAATTCATCCGGACTTAGATCGGGATTTGCCCGTGCAATCGCGCGGCGAGACAAATCTATGGTAAAGGCAGTCAACGACCGTACTAAGGCAAAACGCTCGGATACTGTCTTTTTACGAATCAGCTCAATTTGCACTCGTTCGGCATCGGGATGGGTGTCGGAAAGCATAGCACAAGTTCCTTGATCGAGAATATGAACAATATTATCCCTGGAAGATACGGCTGTGGCAAGAGGCGGCATAGTGCGTTCCCACGGGGGACCGTGGGAACGAGGATTAACGCGGTAACCAGAGTTTAGCGTACCCGGCAGCAGAAGCGGATCACGCCGCCCTTGCCAACCTCGAGCGGATTGGCAAGTTCGCAGCGCACCACCAGCGAGTCGCCTTCATTGGGCTGGGTGGAGAATTTCGCCTCGCGGCTGCACTGGGCGCTGCCTTCGACGTATTCCAGGCGCGTGGTCAGGCTGTCGATGATCGTCACGTTGCCGATGGTCTGGTTGCCGACGTTGTCGAAACGCAGCGTAAACCATACTTCTTCGCCCGGCAGGGCATAAGGCGTGGAGGCCAGTTTGATGATCCGCAGTTTGGGATTGCCCGGCGGCAGGGTCACGGTAAACACCGTCCCAACCTGTTCGTCTTGCACGGCAGCCATGGCGCCTTTCAGATCAAGTATAACCTGCACTGCCTGCTCGTGCGACCAGGCAACGGCCGCCTGGTGGCCGCGGGCCAAAATCAGCATTTCGGCGTTTTCGTATATGCCAATGCGAACGACCGAGACATTTTCGTAAGGTTTGAAGCCGTTTTGGAAACCTCGCGGTCCGATCTCGCTGGATAAGGCGCCATCGCCCTGTTTCATGATGAAGGCATGCGCGGGCGCGCGCTGATTTCATTGCCGAGTTGAACTTGTTGTTTGGCGGCGCCGATCTTTTGGATCACGGTGGGAGCGGCCAAAGACATGTTTAGAGAAACGTTCGAAAGCCTGTCCCTCTGCTCATTTAAAACGAGACCCACGACCTGGCGCACCGCGGCAAAGCGGGGGCTGTATATATACACGTCATTACTGGGAGTGACGAGCGTTCGGCCGTCCAGGGTGTCGTAAATCGCCACGGTGTCTTCCATTTGCAGGCCGGCAGCCCCGCCCGACACTCCCACCGGCACGCCGCAATCGCCGCCGTCGCGGAGAAATTCATCTTCAGGCCACGGTGGTCTTATGCCCGGCGGCGTCCACGGCAGATATGCAGCCACCGGCAAAGGCGGCCCTTGTTGCATGTCGGTCTCCGTCTCCACGATGGGATATTCGCTCACGGCGGATACCGGCACAGACTCGCTTTTAGCCGATGGCGGCGGCAATATCTTTACATCCGAATTGTTCCCATTTGCGGAGAAATTTGTGGACAAAATCCGCTGCTTTTCCTTTCCGGCTGTTTTTTGCACTTCAGAAGGAAAGCAAACATACGGCGGACATCCAAACAGAAAACTCGGATCAGGACTCTGCGATGTCGCCGGCAATCGCCCGCCCATCCGCAAAATGGCCACCGGCCGGCCAAGGGCGTCGGCTACGGCCAAGGGATCCTGGCCCGGTTTGACCTCGAACCATTCCTGTGCTTGGTGATTTTCGCGGGCCGGCAAGGCATTGCGCGGATCTTCCACGTAGATTACCCTGGTCACAAACTTCCCTTCCAATGCCAGGCGCAGATCTTCCGCGCTGAGTTCGATGGGAATGGGAAAACGCAGTTCCATGCCTATCGGGGCATAAGTGCGGTCGATGATTTCGACGGTGGGGAAGACCTCCATGCCCGCGGCCAGGCGGATGCCGGTCACCCGAACCCGGTACACCGCGCCGATTAGCATCCCGACTTTACGCGATCCTTGCTGAGGCTCGTCGAATTGTCCCTCGGCGGCCAGCGAAATCAAGGCCCCGGACGGGGCCTTGATCTCCACCGGCTGGAAAAACCCCGGCAGCGGCCCTCCGCGCGTGAGTTGCCTACTCCCAATCGCTCCCGGCGGCATAACGCCTTGATGCCAGTAATGAACCGGGGGTTGCTGGGCACGCAACATCGCGGCCAGACCAATGGTCCCAAACAGCATCAAAGCGACTCTGCCGGCAACTCGTTGCATGGAGAGGGTTCGGGGTTCAGGGTTCAGGGTTCAGAATGTAAAAAACTGAACCATTTTGATCGAAAATTCAAGAAAAGTTTGTTGAGATTCAGGAAAAGGATATTATTAAGCTAAAGCGCCATGCCCACGCTTGTCGTGGGCATGTGAGGAATTCGATTACATCGCCGCATGTCCACGCAAGCGTGGACATGGCACCAATTTACAAGACCTATTTACATGACCAATTTACAAGACAACTTTACGGGTCCTGGCTCGGACATGAGCCCGATTCGCCATATGACACTGGGCATGCCTGGCCGCTGACGCAAGGGTCGGAAATCGTTTCATGACGGTCGCCGGCGGGTTGACGGAACAATCCTGCCGGGGATTCGGCGCGCTCCACGATCCGCACATGGTCTACCGGCTTCGGATAACTGTAGCCGGGCTTTTGTTTCACATCGATGCGAACGGTTTCGGTCGGCTTGGGCAGGTGCACGCGGGTATGATTGACAATACTATTCTTTTGCAGTCCGGCAGGCACTCCCAGCGGCACATGGGGCGGGCCGGGCAGGCCGATCGGAGTGCCGCACATCGGCATCCCGTACTGCGGCATGGTCACGCCGGATATATAATTGCTGTTGGGCATAGTGTTTGGTCCCCCCACGGCCATGCCCATGGGCACCGATCCGCCCGGCATTTGACCGCCCGGAATCACTCCGCTGGGAATCGGGCAGGAATATCCAACCTGCTGGACATCGCCCCCTTGCATATCAGCAGGCGCCGGAAGTTGCAAGTCCTTGTTGCCTATGCGGACAATGGCCAAAATCGCACCGCGGCGATCGGCTTCGACGATCGGATCCACACCCGGATCGAGCCGCGTGCTGACTAACGTCTCCACGCCGGCAACGGCCAGTTCCTGGAACTCGGGATCGGGCAGATAAATCACCTTCGTCACGAAATTGCCGCTTAGCACTTGATCGAAGTCTTCCTCGGTGAACTGCACTGGAATGGCATTGTGCGCCAGGAAGGCTTCCGATCGCGGCATGGCAGGTCCGACTTCCAGACTGGGATACAGCTCCACGCCGGGTCGGCCAGGTATATTGGTAATTTTAAGCTGATAGATTGCACCCTGCGGGAAGTTATACCGGGCCGGACAGATCAGCGGTTCGGAATCGAATTGGCCGGGCGATGTCACGTCCCAAATCACCGTCATCCCTTCAGGGCCGATAAAGGCCATTTGTGAAGCAATCTGCGGCGTGGGTATTCCCGGCTGATACATCATCACTCCAGGCCCTGGACCATCAACTCCGGGTCCGGGATGCATCAGCATTTGGGCCGGCGGTAGGTTTTGTTTGCAGGGCACGTGGCAGCCTGCCGTGGCCACGCCAACTACTAATAACGTCAATATAGAAACCCTCATGGCGTCCCCCCTCACTTCTGCTTCGAGCCTATGCCGGGTTAACGCCCCGGTCAGGCAAGAGCGTGGACTATATTTCGATGTAAAAGGATTCTTACCGGCATGCCACGCAAGAACAATCAGCGCAGAACACCTGTCTGAGGGTATTGGTCGGCCTGTTACAACGCGAATCTTTGGAAAATCCGGCAAGACCGTTAAAGATATGCCTGAACAGCGGAGTTTGCGCAGTTTGCGCTGTTTGACAACTCGCAAATTCAATCGCCCCTATTCAGCCTTAAACACGTATATTTCCATTTTCATGTCGGGCTTATTACGGGCAAATTACTATCGCCCTTGAGGAGGCATGATCGCCGGCTGTTGCGATGCCAGAGGCTGGATGTTCGGATTTGCCAGATTAACCGCCGGTGTGCCCGGGATTTGCGGCATCTTCCAAAGTTCCGTCGTGTTGCCCGCCAAGCGGTTGATTTCTACGGGCCCTAAATCGATGCGGATCGAGAACTGAGCCGTCGGGCAATTGACGACCACCACGCCGGGCATTACCAGGCCGGAAAGCGGATCGCGCCGGTGTTGGCTCGCCACTGCACTGGCTAAGGGAATACCCTGGGCGTTGAGGATATGCTGTTCCAGGATCCAACCTTGCGCGGCATCGAAAATCGTGACCTTGGTGACCGGCCCATCGGGCGATTCCCGAATTGTGCGGAGTTCCAAGCGGTCGCCTTGCAAGGGGAATGGGCCTTGATGCGGCAATCCCGGATCGATTTCGCTCACGCCCAAGGCCTCGATCAGCCAATCCGGCTGAACGGGAATGGTATGCCGAGCCGGACTGTTTGCAAATTGATCGTGCCGGCAATAATAAATCCACGGCGGCTGAGCGCGGCGGACCCAATACCAAAACAAATCGGGATTGGAACCCAAGTCGACCTCCCCACCGGTCAGGTCCGAGGCATAAAGGCGGAAAAATCTCGGCCGCCAAAAGGCTATTCTTGTCGAAAGTGCGGGAATGCCCTGCCCGGATAATGTGGCATGACCGGTGTAAAAACATTGGATCCGCGAGTTATTGCCGTTTACCACTTGAATCAACTGATCGAGCGTCGGCGAAGGCGGCAAGGCCCTAGGCAGCGGCGGCGCCTGCGGACGCAACATATTCGGACAGCTCGCCCCGCTCAGGGCGAACAGTCCGACTACCAGCAGGAGCAACAGCCAAGATCGATGCCTGGAAAAATGTGGGCGGTGGGCAGTGGGCAGGGGGCAGGGGGCAGGGGACAGTGGATAGTGGACAGTGGGCAGTAGGCAGTGGGCAACGGGCAATGGACAGTCGACAATGGAGTTTTTTAAATCGCGAGTGGTTTTGTATTCATCATTCATAATTCCACCCTTCACTATCTGCCTTTGTTCCACCGTCCACTGCCCACCGTCCACTGCCCACTCATTCTTTATTCCAATAGCGCTGTTAACTGCTGTTGGATTTCGTCAATTCGAGATTGATTGGGCACGACCGCCAGGATGGTGTATGTGGCATCGCGGCGGGGACAATATATTGTGAGAACTTCATTGCCTTGCTGATCGCGCTTTTGATCTTCCAGCCTGAACACGCGGCGGCGGATCAACAGCAGTGTCAGCACGTATCGCATATCCTGTTTGTCGGGTTGCTGGGCTAGTTCGTCGAAAAACTGGAGGATAACGTCGTTGGGGGCCCATTGTTTCCGGCGATTGGTCTTGTCCGGCACTTGAGATTTCCAATACCCGATCGCCTCGGCCGGCGGACCTTGCCAGGCATCAATCGAATAATCGCAACGTTTCAGTTCCGCTCCTTCGGACACGAGCACGGAATAGTACCACTGGCCGGCCGCGAATTCCCGGCCAGTCGCCGTGCAGCGTCGCGTAAAGTTTTGAACATCGTAATCCATAAATGTAGCAGGCACACGCCCTGTGCCGCCCCCGCATCCAATGTAGACGGCACACGCCGTGTGCCGCCCTGGTATCCAAAATATTGTCGGCACACACCCTGCGCCGCCCTGGCAGACGTAGTGTGCGGCCTACTATCCCAATGAAAAAATTCCAGATAAGGGCCGCAAAGCATACCCGAACTGGGTATTTGACTCAATATGCCTTAAAAAATCTGCACGAGGTTCCCCCGGGGCCTATGCAAACCTTTACCGGGCGGCAGCATTTCGGGCAATGGCCCTCATAGGCCGTTTCGCTCTGATTGACGTAAATCCTTATGTAGACGTCACAACAGGCAAAATGAACCCCTATAAAACGCCGATTTGTCGTCTTTGCAGAAGGGGGGGATGGAGAATCGCTGCTAAAATTAAGATTTTCGCCCGACATTTGGCTTTACTCTACCCCAGGTGTGCTCAACGGGGTTAAACTCGCATATTTTAAAAAATGAAATTACTATGGGGTCCTGAACTTGACCTGCATGCATAATGTCATGTACATTTAAGATGTCTCTAGTGCAAGTCGAATTAGAGGAATAGCAAATAAATATGGGTACGATTTTAAGCCTATTGCCGTTGTTATTACTGGCACTTGCCAGATGGCGGCCTTAGGGTACGTACCTGCTTTCACAGCTAGCACAACGAAACCTCAAGGCCGGCAAAGTCTTGAGGTTTTTTATTGATTGGATTGATTGACATGCAAACACACATCGGGATAACCCGGTATCACAGGCCTTCGAGGGTATGGTTGGTGTTGCCCAAGCCGACCAATGGTCGGCGGTAGTTTGCTCCCCCCAGTACGTCCCCTATCCGGGCGCCGACGGGCGCCATCGGGCACCGACGGGGCACCATGCGAAGCATGGTCGCGTTGGTCGGCATGGTCGGTTGGTCGGGAGAGGGCTAGGGTGAGGGCAAATAATACACAGCGTCTCCTTGTAAAAGTGCTCAACACAACCGAAACTTTACTCTCGAACAAAGGATATCAATCCCATGAATGATAAAACATCTTCCAAATCCCGACATATTGTGATTTTTGACACCACGCTCCGCGACGGTGAGCAATCGCCCGGGGCGAGCATGAACCTGACCGAAAAAATGGAAGTCGCCCAGGCCCTGGTCGAGTTGGGCGTCGACGTTATCGAGGCCGGTTTTCCCATTGCTTCACAGGGCGATTTCGAGGCCGTCCGCGAGATCGCCCGATCGGTCCGCGGCTCGGTGATTTGCGGTTTGGCCCGCTGTCGCCAGTCCGACATCGACCGGGCCTGGGAAGCCGTGCGCCACGCTAAAGAGCCGCGGATCCACGTGTTTCTGGCCACCAGCGCAATCCACCGCGAGCACAAACTCCGCATGGACAAAGATGACATCATCCGCAACGCGGTCGAAGGCGTGAAAAGGGCCAAAAGCTATTGCCCAAACATCGAATTCTCGCCCGAGGACGCCTCGCGCACCGAATCCGATTTCCTCTGCCAGGTTGTGGAAGCGGCCATCGAGGCCGGCGCCACCACGGTCAACATTCCCGACACCGTCGGTTACGCCACCCCAAACCACATGGGCGAGGTGATCCGCATCCTCCGCAACCGGGTGCCTAACATCGACAAGGCCGTTATCAGCGTGCATTGCCACAACGACCTCGGCCTGGCCGTGGCCAACAGCCTGGCCGCGGTGGAGGCCGGGGCAGGGCAGGTCGAGTGCACCATTAACGGCCTGGGCGAACGGGCCGGCAACTGCTCGCTGGAAGAAATCGTCATGGCCCTGCGCACCAGGCATGACTATTATCACGCATCAACGAAAATCGTGACCCGCCGATTGGTGCCCATCAGCCGGCTCGTGGCAAATATTACCGGCATCCAGGTGCAGCGCAACAAGGCCATCGTGGGTCAGAATGCCTTTGCACATGAAGCTGGAATCCATCAGGACGGCATGCTCAAGGAACGCACCACCTATGAAATCATGCTTCCCGAAGACGTCGGCCTTTCCATGACCGACCTGGTACTGGGCAAGCACAGCGGCCGGGCGGCCCTGGCCGACCGGGCCAAGGCCCTGGGATATAATCTTACCAGCGTACAGCTCGATACCGTTTTCATAGCCTTCAAAAATCTGGCCGATAAAAAGAAAGAAATTTACGACGCCGATATCGCCTCACTGGTCGAACAACAAATCCACTCCATCGAAGAAAAATGGACCCTGGATTCATATAAAGTAACCTGCGGAACCGGTGAAATTCCAGAAGTCGCCCTCCGGCTCCGGCACGGAGATGAAAAAGTCATCGCCACTGTAGCCTCGGGCGACGGACCGATCGATGCAATTTTCCTGGCCATCGAGCAACTCACCGGCTTGTCCGTGGTCTGCAAGGATTTCAGCGTGCATAGCGTTACGGTGGGAAAAGACGCCCAGGGCGAAGTGATGGTGCAAATCGAACACCAAGGACAGGTCTATCGCGGCCGCGGCGTATCAACCGACAGCGTCGAGGCCAGTGCAAAGGCCTTCCTCAACGCCGTCAATCGAGTGCTGGCTGTGGCGAATAATAAAGGATAGGGAATAGACAATGGGGGATAGTGTTGAATTAAAAATTTAGCCCCCGGTGAACACGCCGGGGGCCTTGTTTGCGGCCGAGTGGCGGAATGGCAGACGCTCGGGATTTAAAATCCCGTGCCCGTAACTGGGCGTGCCGGTTCGAGTCCGGCCTCGGCTATTTCTTAAACGTTTATCGTTTAACGTATGCCGTCAAAGCCTAACGCTTTTAGCGATAGGCGTTTTTCTTATCCGCACGCTGTCTGCACCGCGTTTCGTGCGGACATCGGCCACATTGGCATTTCGGCGGAATCGCAAACGCCGACCGCTAGGCGGGTCCGGAACGATCTCTACGTATACTTTCTCGTTAAGGAGGCAGGCTGACGACCCATTGTCGTTTTGTGCCCAACGAAAACGGGTCAACCCGAAGGCTGACCCGATGGTTGTTCCAATATCCGGTGGCGGATTACGCTGCTCGCTTCCACCGACGCCAGCCGTAGGCCGCAAGGCCGATGCCGCCCATGCCCAGCAGCACGAGAGTGGACGGTTCTGGAACATCGACGTCAGACTGGAACGTTGCGGTGTACCCATTCCCTTGAAGGCCGGTTTCGAGATAGTCAGTCACGATCACAGGGCCGCCCTCTGAGGTGATGACGCCGATGGCACCAAAAACATTGAGGGCCCAGGCTTGATCCACTCCGATCTCGTTATAGTCTGACATGAAGGCCAGTTGGCCATAGTGCGAATCGGACTGGTTGGTTACCACGCCGAAAACGTCACTCCAATTGTTTGTTTCTCCCGCGCCTTCAAACACCAACGCCGCGCCGGCTAAGGCAGGATTGCCGAGAATTCCCGTGTAAACGATAGGCGGTTCGTTCGCATCCTCCGCGATAGCGATCTGTAGAAAGATCCCCCCGCCCGGATCATTCACGGTGAAGACGTCAGAATAAGGGCTGACCTGTGCGGTCGCCGGTCCAGTCGCCATCGCAATCGCCACGCCAACCAGCAAGTAAAGCATTGTTTTGTTCATAGTAGATCACCTTTGAGTTGTAGCAAATGAGTTGTAGTAAAATAAACCTAACTTGCCTGCACCACGGACACAAAGAAGGCCGTAAATCCCGGCTCCCTACGGCATATACAAACGTATAGCAGAGATTTCAATACGGCTCGGCAAGGCAGCAATGAACTGAACTACTGTCTACCAGACAACGAGGCCAACCCGCAGAAGGCGGCCCAAAAGAATGCACCCACAAGGAAAACAGACCTCACAAACAGATCGTTTTCGTATCGGGTGCTGTCGCTGCCTCCGGCCTTGCTGCGTACAGGAGAGAAATAGTGACGGCATGACTCTACACTATTTGCCGCTTTTGTCAACCGCTTATAGCATAAAAAAAGCGATTTCTACTTATTTTATCATTCTTCCGCCACAAATATAGCACTTCCAATATGTTGCGATGAAAAAAATTTAAAGAACCAAATGGGGGAACACCTAACTAATCAGAAGAAAAATGAATCCACTATAATTCAACTATCACCTAGTCTCACGATAATAACCAAGTCTCACAATCTTTGTTTTAATATGTAAAATCTCTTGCTACTTTCATAATCCAAAAATGGACCTCCTCGGAGAATTGAGGCCACAGATTCAACAGTTCTTTTAGGAGCGGATACGCAAGAAAAGAGCTTTTTTGCACTTGGCTCGTAGAGTGCGCCGGATTTTGCGCCATCTGAGAGTTGAGTTGACGCAACTGCTTTATAAAATTTGTATTTAGGGAATCCGGTTCGAGTCCGGCCTCGGCTACCTGTAAGCTTGTATAGATTCGCAAGGGATCGCATTCTGCGGAAAATCTGGTGTTTCTTGATAATGATTACGACCCCTTGCGAGCCGATTCCGCTGGTTGCTGCGCCGCTTTCTGCGCCGCCTGATCTCCAGCTATTGCCCTGGCAAAATGGTCCTCTGTTGTTTGCAGATAATGCCGATCAGCTACCGGCTTGGAATTGCCCATCCATTTGCATACTACTTCCGCTGGAATTTTTTCAGACAAATTCCGTGTGGCGAGTGCTCCGTAATTTTTGGAAAAGCTTCGGCCATTCTTTCAAACCCGCCGACCAGATTATATCCAACAATCGGGAACGCAGATTGATATTAAATCGGCGAAATACTTTCTCACTGGAGTTTTGCAAACTACTCCCCTCTCCCTTTGCAACATTATTTATCAGCTAGCAGGGAGGGTGGGTGATAAAGGTAAACGTATATTGCGTGAATTATCAATTTTACTTGGACCCAACAACGGACACGATGGTCTCGACGTACCCAATTTGGCAAGGGCGATAGGCCGCAGGCATGATTAGTCAACCAACCAAAGCAACGTTCGATAGCATCGCGACAGCTATGCAACGCCTTGCCGAACTCGGTTTGCAGCAATGCTATAGAGCGAATGCGTCCGGCACTGTGCCAGCGATGTCCCAGGCCGCTGTTGGGCCGCTTTCGTTCGGCCACCAGTTGAAAACCGTTTTGCAACGCGACCTCGTGCAAGGGATTACTGTCATATTGTTTATCCCCAAGGATATATCCGCCCCGCTTCAGAGTCGGGAGCAGCCTCGCCGCTACCTCCGATTCACCCTCATTCAAGGGCGCGATCGTCCAACACAAAGGCAAGGGAGCGGGTCCATATATGGCATGCAGCTTGTAACCTTTGGCATAACTTCTAGGGCCAGCCCGTCCCCATTTGCAATCTGGATCCTTGCTATGCGCACCAACGACCAGAGGCTTGCCGTCCACGGCCGCAACCCATCCGTTGTCGTCCTGCAATTTTATTATTTCTTGTTCCATAACATGCATCAGTCGTTGGACTTCCGTCGTTCTCAACCTATTGCTCATCGTGGGTTGCGAAGGCAATTTTCGCCTTGGCCACAGGCCTTCGGGCCAATTTTTAGGGTCACAGGCCCAGACTGTAGGCCGATCGTGGAGTACCGCCCAAATGTAAACCATCACGATTTCCATGTCAAAGAAAGTCACCTAGTTTCCAAGGCTCCCATTTGTCAAAACGCTGTGCAATTTGATATAAAGTCATCCAGAGTTCGCGTTCCATTTCTTGTCTCCTTTATGTTAGGAACAACAAGACAAGAATGTACGCGAACTCGATTTTTTTCCAGTATTACCTATACCCCCTTAACCAATGCTTGCTGATGAATAATGTTGCTTTGGGAGAGGGGCAGGGGGTGAGGGCCTGGGTAGATCAAACAGTTAAGCTAAGACTTTTTTTACCTAAAAGCCCTCACCCTAACCCTCTCCCGACCAACCGACCATGCGGAGCATGGTGCCCGTCGGTGCCCGGAGAGGGAACTTTGATTTTCATTTTTGCAAAACTCCAGTTCCTCACTAAAAAAACATGTAGAAATATTTTGCGGGCCTTGGACAACGGACGGCAGAAGGTCAGAAAGCATGTATGTGTGAAAGAGAGAAGGATTGCGAAACCGCAAGCGGTTACATGCAACATTCATTAATCATCCTTCATCCTTATTATTCGCCGCCGTCGCCGCGCGGTTTTGATTTTCCCTCCGGTGGAGGCGGTTCGAACTCGAACGATTTCCAGACCATTGGCCTGCGCAAATAAGGCTCGATGCGGAGCACGACCTCGCCGTTGTGGAAGATCCGCACGGTGCCGTTGGTCTGGCTGACTGTAACGGCCACGGCGTTGGTGGCCTTGGAGATGGCGGCGGCGGCCCAATGCCGGGCGCCGAGTCCCTTGGAGAGCGTCACGTCGGCGGCCGAGCAGTCCAGATACCGGCAGGCGGCCTCGACCACGCCATCCGAGGAGACGATGATCGCGCCGTCCATTTGGGCGATTTCCTTGATGCCTTCGCGCACGCGGGGGTCGTCCAGGTTGCGTTCCTTGCGGCTGTAGCCCCGGACCGGGTCGAACCCGGTGGGCCGGCTGCAATTGAGTACCTTTCGGGCGTCGCCCACCACGAACAGCGTGCCCACGGGCTTGCCCTCGCGGCCTTCGCGGCCGATTTCCACGGCCAGATCGACCACGATCTTGAGGGTATCCAACGGGACGCGGGTTTCCAGTTGCCTGAGGTCGCGCCCGGTGAGGCGGTTGAGATGTTCATCCAGGTTAATCAGGCTTAGGGAATCGATGCTATCGGCGTCGAACCCGGAATAAAGCGTAATTACGCTGGAGCCGGGGGCCAGAAGATCGTCGGCCACGGCCTCCAGAACCGATTGCGTAAGTCGTTCGTATATAGTGCTTTCCGGCATATTTAGCCGCAGCGTAGCCAGGCCTAATTCTTTGGCCCCTTCGAGTTGTTCGGCGGTGTCGGCGGCCACGATAACCTTGGCCTTGCCGGCCATGCTTTTTATGCGCGACCATTCGGCCGGCCCGTCCAAGAGCAGAATGATGGCATCGACGCCTGCCGTGGCGGTCATCTCCACGGCCAGCGAGAACAGCCCCTTGAATTGCTCGGTAAATCGTAGCGAATGCATGGTCTGGCTGCCTGGGGTGGTTTCGGAGTCCTCCTGGATACGAAAATGCCTGGTCGAAGCGCGTCCTTCTCGGTGCAGCGAGTGTAATCGTCTCTCCGCAGCGGCCATATCGATTTCTCCCTCTTCTTCGTCATGGCGCTCGTGAGACCGTACCGCCGCGTCGCTCTCATCATTAACGACCAGCCGCAATTGGTCCGACGGTTCCCGATCCGTCATAATATTACGGGTTTTAGCGATTTTGAGCAACTGCAAAGCGTACATAATCTGGGGATTCTATTAGAAATGATTGCCAAGAGGTAATATCAAAGACCACTCCTGGAATTTAAATCGGCAATTTCATGGTTATGGTTCATGGATCAGTCAAAAACGCGGAAAAAAGTATGGTCTCTTGAGGAAGCATAGTAATAAATTTAAAAAACGGAGCCGGACCGTGTCGGTCCGGCAGATTCGCAGTTCAACCCAGCCGACGCGGCCCGGCTCTATAATTTCCTGATACTTGATAGAGCCTATAACAAACCGGCTCTATAATTCCCGATCCCCGATTTAAAAAATCTTTCTCATGCGTTCGGCCATCGAGGTGGGTTGGGCCTGCAAAGGATGCCCTTCCTTGACGTACTGCCGCCAACGTTCGACGTTATTTCCCAGATCCTGCCCGGTGATTTCTTTAAGCGACAAAACGGCCCGGTATTGCATGGCCGGATCGGAGTCGGTCAAGGCATCGCCCAGTGCGGCAACTGCCTGGGGGTCTTTGATTTTTCCCAAGGCCCGGGCGGCGGCCAAACGGACATCCTGGCTTACGTCGGTGCTTAGAATCGGAGCCAGGAGTTCGGCGGCTTGGGCGTTGCCGCACTTGCCCCAGGCCTCGCAGGCCGCAATACGCACGTCGGCGTCGGGGTCGTTAAGCGCCGCTTTTAGCACCGGATCGGCGGCCGGATCGGGATAATCGCCTAATGTACGAATAATTTCCGCTCGAATCAGTGGATCGGTCTCGCTGCGGATGGCTGCGACCAACTGCCCGACCACCCGATGCCGGGTTTCCTGGTCGGTTTTTGCCGCCTCGGATGACATTTTTTTCAATTGGGCAATCTTTGCCGCCGGAGTGACCACCCCCGGCAAATCGTCGCTCCTGGCCCCTTGAAACGGCACCCAGGCGGGCATATCCGCGCAACCGGGCAGCAGCAAGGCCAAAATGCCCAAGACTATCGTACGTATTCTTTTGCCGGTAGCAACGTTCATCAGTGGCAGCCGTTGTTTGCCATAAAGTCAAGGCGCAATTGCGCCACAGAGAAGCGAGTCGGGACTATACCATCGTCGCCATCTTAGGCCAAGATGAATCATTCCAGGAAATACGTTAAAATGGGTGAACTGAGAAATCGAGAAAACCCCCCCGACGGCGTAAAAGTGAAATCTACCAACGAAAGGCCCTTATTTGCCCAATAGGCCCGCCTTTCACGCGAAGAAACTTTAGCGGTCTGCTAATCCTTGCTTCCCCCATGCGCTAAGGTTCGGTATCATGCTAGGGAATAGGGGCTAGGGGCTAGAGATTGGAAGATTTGTTCGAGGTATAAAGGTGTTTTGCACGGCATTTTTTTATTGCAAATTGTCAATTGCAAAATGCAAATTGCAAATTGAACGACCATAGACACTTGCGCGATTTGTCGGTTTTCGCCGTACGATGAACAAATCATTGAAAAAATCAATTAAAACTGATAACTGATAACTTATATTTTCGGAGCTATATCATGGCCATTCGTTTGGAAGTCATCCAGTTTTTCGATCAGGAGAACAAGTCGCTTGTGCAGCGGATTCCTCCCGAGGGATCGACCGACGTTAAAATCGGGGCGCAACTAATCGTCCAGGAAAACCAGGAGGCGGTTTTTTTCCGCGGCGGCAAGGCCCTGGACGTGTTTGGACCGGGCCGGCATACACTGGTTACGGCCAACGTGCCCATCCTTACCCGGCTGCTGACCATTCCCTGGGAACAATCTCCATTCCAAGCGCAAGTCTATTTCATCGGCAAGCAGACTTTCCTGGATCAAAAATGGGGCACGATGGAGCCCATATCCTATCGCGATCCCGATTTCGGCATGGTCCGGCTGCGAGGATTCGGAAAATATTCGTTTCGGGTAAAAGATTCCTCGCTATTGGTTAATACCTTGGTCGGCACCCAGGGAAAGTACACCACCGATGCGGCAACCTCGTTTTTCCGCGATTTGATCGTCTCGCGCCTGGCCGATATTTTGGGGACGTTGAAAAGCGGGATATTGGATCTGCCGGGCCATTACGACGATTTTGCCGGTCAAACTAAAACCAAGGTGGTTGATGATTTCGGCAAATACGGCCTGGAATTGGTGGACTTTTTCATCAACGCCATCACCCCGCCCGAGGAAGTCCAAAAAGCCATCGACGCCCGCAGTTCCATGGGCGCGGTGGGCGATCTGAACGCCTACCTAAAATTCCAAGCCGCCAACAGCATGGCCAAGATGGCCGAACAAAGCGGCGGAGGCGGCGGACTGGGACAGGGCGCACTGGGAATGGGCATGGGTGCGGGCTTTGGCATGATGATGCCGGGCATGATCCAACAAGCCATGGCCGGAACCGGCCCTTCTGTTGCAGGACCATCGCCCGCACAAGCCGCTACGGCCGCTGCCGGCGCCGCCACCGTTGGAATGGCCGTGGGACCGAATTTCGCCAACCTGCAAGCCGCTACGGCCGATCCCAAGGCCATTGTACGCACCGTGGCTACTGCGGCCGGATACAAAATCGAAGAATCGGGCGAGAGCATGCAAATTACCATCCCCGTAGGCCCGCTGCGCAAACAACGCGTGACGGTCGAATTCGGCCAAAAAGACGCCGACGGCAACGCAGTTGTCAACTACTGGTCGGTCTGCGGGCCGTTTTTGGAAAAGAACGCCGCCGCCCTTTTGCAATACAATACTTCCACCATCCACGGGGCGTTTGCCGTGAAGACCATTGCCGACAGGCAAATGGTGGTGCTGCAGACCAACCAACCAGCCGAGACGATTAGCGCCCTGGAAGTTAGCAAGGTACTTGCCGCCATCGCCTGGCAGGCCGATCAAGTCGAGCAAAAACTCCTCGGCACGGATGAGAACTAAAGGATGAAGGATGAAGGATGAAGGATGAGGAAAACCGCTTGCGGTTTCGCGAGCCATAAGCCTTTATTATGGCTGCTGGCGGCCTGTGCGATTGGGAGTGTTAATTCTAACAAACAGTTTATTTTCGTAATAGATTTACCATAAACTCCGGTCGCAAGCGACCGAGCTAAACGGTGAATGCCCGCACTAAACGGTGGATGCACGCACATTTTCTCTTCTTTGGAATACTTTGCTCCTGTCCGGGGCGACGTGCGCTATTAGCGTTCCCATTGGAACGCTGCTGGCCTGGCTGCTGTGGCGGACCGATTTGCCCGGGCGAAGATTTTTCTTGGGACTCTTGGGTGTGATGATCTTCGTGCCCTTGTATTTGCAGGCCGGGGCGTGGCAGGCTGGATTCGGCGAGCAAGGCTGGTTTACGCTGGCGACGAATTCATCGGCCTGGTTGACGGGCTGGCGAGGTGCGATCTGGATTCACAGCCTTGCGGCTTTGCCCTGGGTCGTGGGCATTGTGGGCATCGGATTCAGGTTAATCGAGCCGGAACTGGAAGAGCAGGCCCTGCTGGACGGTTCGGCGAAGCAAGTATTTTTCCGGGTTTCGCTGCGTGGGGCATTGCCGGCCGTGGGCATGGCCGCTATTTGGGCGGCGGTAATTACGGCGGGCGAAATGACGGTGACCGACCTATTCAGCATCCGCACATACGCCGAGGAAGTTTACACCCAGGCCGCCGCTACGGCCTCGGAATTAGACGCCGCTGGGCCTTCGCTCATGCTGGGCGTCGCCATCACGGCATTGCTCATAATCGGGGGATGGGTGCTTTGCTTCGGCCTTTCGCCCAGTCGCCGGCCGCTGAGTTTGCAGCGATATTGGACCTTTCGACTGGGACGGCGGAAATTGCTTTATCTATTGGCGGCTGGATTGCTCTTTTTGCTCTTGGCGGGCGTGCCCTTGGGAAGTCTGGTTTACAAGGCCGGAGTAGTGGTCGCACAAACCGAAACCGGGCGGATCCGATCCTTTTCCCCGGGTAAATGCCTGCGGATCATTTGCTCCGCGCCGGAGAATTTCCGCCGGGAATTAGGTTGGTCGTTTTTGATCGGCGTGTTATCGGCCACGGCGGCGGTGCTGACTGCAATCCCCTTGGCATGGCTGGCAAGAAAAATAATTTCACGATGCGTGACCAACGGTCGAGATGTTTTAAAATGCGCGACCAACGGTCGCGGCTTTATGGGCATTATACGATTTGCAATTTGCAATTTGCAATTCACAATAATTATATCGATTATCGCCGTGCTTTTGGCCGTTCCCGGGCCGATCTTGGGCATCGCCGTTATCCGGCTTTTGAACCGGCCGGAATTGCCGGCACTGGTGTGGTTATACGATCATTCGATCCTGGCCCCGTGGCTGGCGGTTTATTTGCGCAGCCTGCCGATTGCCACGCTGATAATGTGGCACGCGTTGCAAACCGTGCCCGAGGAATTATTGGAAAGCGCAATGATCGACGGCGCCGGACCGCTTACACGATTGTGGCGGATCGCCCTGCCCATGCGCTGGCCGGCTGCCGCTGTGGCCTGGTTGGCCGCCCTGGCAATATCTTTGGGCGAATTGGCGGCCAGTATCTTGGTAGTGCCGCCCGGAGTGACGACTCTATCTATTCGCATTTTCGGCCTATTGCACTACGGCGTGGAGGACCAGGTGGCGGGCATCTGCCTGGCGATGATTCTCATATTCGCCGCCTTGGCCTGGGCGGCATTTCGATTGGCGTCCCGCATCAGTCGCACGAAATAACCGGAATAACCGGTAGAATCATAATGGTTTGCGACGGCACACGGAGTGTGCCTGCTACATTCTTAGTTGCTTCATGTATAATGAATAGATGACTCCTGTGAATCTCCTTCGAACTTTGCTGTGTCTTACTATCTTCCTTGGCTGGACTGCCGCAGTCCTGGCCATGGATCAAGTTACTTTCCGACACAAGGGCCGGGAGATGACCGAGAGCGGCCGGGTGTTGGTCACCGCCGAAGACGGCGGATTGTTGCTCCTGGCCCGGGACGGCGTGATTTGGGCGATCCTGCCGGACGAGTTGATCAAACACACAAGCGACGACATGCCGTTTCAGCCCTTCACTCGCGAGGAGATGGCCAAACGCCTGTTGGCCGCGTTGCCCAAGAATTTCGAGGTCTTGCACACCAAGCATTACTTGATTTGTTACGATACTTCCAGGACCTACGCCCAGTGGTGCGGTTCGCTTTTCGAGCGGCTGTACATGGCCTTTACCAATTATTGGTCGCAATTGCCCAGGGGATTCGAGCTTACCAAGCCGGAGTTCCCCTTGGTGGCTATCGTTTTCGCCGACAAGCAGGCGTACCTGAATTTTTCCCGGCCCGACTTGGGCGAGGCGGGCGAATCGATCATCGGGTATTTCAACCTCGTAACCAACCGGATGACGATGTACGATTTGACCGGGGCGGCCTCGGCCGCACGGCCGTCGGTCAGCGTCAGCACGGGCGCCCAGATCAACCAAATCCTGGCCCAGCCCGATGCCCTGCAAACCGTCTCGACCATAGTGCATGAAGCGACGCATCAAATCGCTTTTAACTGCGGGTTGCATACCCGGCTGAGCGATTGTCCGGTCTGGTTCAGCGAGGGCATCGCGATGTTTTTCGAAACGCCCGACCTGAACGGCCAAAAGGGAGGTTGGAGCGGCATCGGGGCCGTGAATCGAGTCCGCCTGGAACAATTCCAAAATTATCTTTCCCGCCGGCCGGCCGATTCACTGCAAACGCTCATCACCTCCGACAAACGATTGCAAGAGGTCAAGCAAAGCCTAGACGCATACGCTGAGGCCTGGGCCTTGACGTATTTTCTCATCAACAAGCATCCCAAGGAGTACATCGCATATCTGCGGATGCTTTCCAAGAAAAAACCCCTTTTGCGCGATTCGCCGGAAACCCGGCTGAAAGAATTCCAAGAGGCATTCGGCAATATCAAAAAGCTGGACGCCGAATTCCTCCGCTACATCAACCGCGTGCGCTAAGTTTTTTCGATCCGCAATCGGGCAAGGCCTATTTACGGCGAGCCAGTACGACGTCGATGTCGCGATACGAACCTATTACCTTGATTTCCCCGATGCGCGGGTCCCGGCCCAGTGTTTCACTGATCGGTTCGTGATAAAAGGTGATCTCGGACGTAAATGTGGGCGTTTTATTGTAAGCCTCGATGATCAGCGCATCCCGGCAAACATCGACCAAGCGGCGGACGTGATTCAGATACTCGTCGCGATCCGAGATGTGGATCAACACGCACCCGCACAGAACTAGATCATAAGTCTTGCCTTCGACTGCCGAGATTTTTCCGGTCACAAAAGTCCAATCAGGGCGTTTGGCCCGGGCTATGGAAATGGCCGCGGGGCTTATATCCAGGCCGGTGTATCGCTTTGCATCGGCCCCGGCCATGACTTCCAGATCCCCGCAGCCGACGTCCAATATTTCCTCTTGCGCGAACAGCGATACAAGCGGATAAAGCAGCTCTTTCCGATAGGCCAAGGCATCGCCCCGCGAACCCACGCCCGATCCGAGGTCCGGATGCCGGGCATATCGATAATCGAAAAACGTCCGGATGTCGAATTGCTCGTGCCGGTATCGGCGGATAACGTCATTGACTCTGGATATGGATGCATCAACCCCCGCTTTACCCATGGGCAGCAGAAAACCGCTTTGATCCATCCGCCAGTGGTAATGCAGCACGAGCGGTTCAACCGCATCCGAGGATGAATAACTCTCAGGCGCTAAGTGCGTGGGATAGTTAAGGGCCTCGGGCAAGGGCTGGAAAGGAAGCCCGAGTTCGAGCATGGCAAAACAAAAACCGATCTGATCCGCGTGCTTCAGGTACGGCCCGAGTATGCCGTTATTTTCCAAGGCGAACCGCGCCCACTTGATCCACGCCTTGGTTAGTTTTTCAAACCACTGCGAGGGGATAATATAAAGACCTCCGTTGCAATTGGTCTCGAAGGTTTGACCCCGATTAAAAGATGTGCTGACTATTCGGGGCTTGGCCGATAAACCTGTTGCCGCATACAAGCTCTTAAGCACGTCCAGGGGCGGGTTAGGCGCGTCCACGACCTTGGCACGAATGGAATCGGCATTAATCCACGGCCGAATGTCGCCGGCCATGGCAAGGTCGGTATCGCACAGCACTGCGCAGCCGGCATTCTGAAGTTCGGAACAACCGAACTGCATGAGCTTATTGCAATAAGCCGCCTCGCCGCCGCCGAACGGCTCGATAGACCGGACTGTTATTCCGAATCGATCCAGCGTGCCGCGGTATACTGGATCTTCGCCGCTGATCAGATGGACGATGATCTCTTCAGGACGAGCCGACCGGCTGGCTATGATCGTCCTTAACCAGTTCAAGGCTTGCATCTTGAAGAGCGGATTGTCGTCGATCACGCAGGAGAAACGAACCGATTCCATGTCCGCCTTGATTTCATCCTTAAAACATGCGGTAAACAGATATGCATACGCGGCGATTGTTCGCGATGATTGTCAACCAAAGTAGGAGGCAAATGGCGCGCCCTTGCTGCCAAACGTCACCAGCGTATGCCTACTACATTCCGTTAAACGGCACTCGGCGTGTGCCTGCCACATTGTCGGTAGGGAATTACAGTCTATTTGGCCGGGGCGCGTTTAAGAGTGAATTCCCTTCTCGGCGCCGCTTCGTCATCCCCGCCAAAGCCCTTGATTTTCATCTTGATTTCATCACCGGAAATCTTGCAATCGTGACCGATCGTGTTGCCGCCCACGTCAACGTCGAAGGAGAACTCGTCGCCTTTAACCTTGCCGTTGGTCAGTTCTATTTCTCCCATGGGCGATTCGACCTTGCCGGTAAGCTTGTCCCCATCTACCTTGAAGGTGAATGTGAGTTCCATCGACTCTCCGTCCGGCGTCTCGAATTTG
The DNA here is from genome assembly GCA_963845975.1 of Pirellulales bacterium. Taxonomy (GTDB): domain Bacteria; phylum Planctomycetota; class Planctomycetia; order Pirellulales; family Thermoguttaceae; genus JBEKIK01. The sequence continues at coordinate 193,532 of CAWJUD010000001.1, forward strand.
CTCAGCCAGCGGCCGTTGATATCAACCGCGCGGGAGAGGGTGATTTCCCTTTCGCCCATTGGGCCTTTGGATTTCATCTTGATTTTGCCGTCCGAAAGCTTGCCCTGGTAATCGATAGTGTTATCGCCGATTTCGACGTTAAAGGAAACTTCATCGTCTTTGACCTTGCCTTCCTTGATCTCCAACTCTCCCCTGGGCGACTCGACCGTGCCGGTCAATTTTTCTCCGTCGACCTTGAAGGTAAACGTCAACTTCGTTTCCTGGCCGTCTTGGCGGGTGATCTTTCCCTCCCACTTGCCGGCGAGTTTTGATTCGGTTTTTTCTTTCTTGACTTCTTTGGCTTGCGCGTCCGCAGGTTTCTGAGCGGCAGGCGCCGTTTTTTCCTGGGCATTGAGTAAACAGGAACCGGCAAAACAAAATACAATGGCGGCGGTTAGTGCGGTTCGTTTCATTGACTTGTCCTTTCGTTTATTGAGGGTGCGCTATTTCTTAATGTGTATGCAACTATTTTCAAGCATTTAGTACTTCGGATATTATCTAACGTGCTGCCATATATTGTCAATATAGGGAAAGATCATAAAATTCCTTTATATTCATAAAAATCCGGCTACTGAAGGCCGATCACCCATCGCCGACTTTTGAAAACCGATCGCATCAGCCCGTCGCCAGATGCCGTTCCACGTGGCGGATGGCCTCGTCCACGGCCCAGGCCCGCTCGGCCAGGTCGATCGATCGCCCGCAGGCTACCCAGCGATCCACGCGTTTTTGGGCCGAGACCACCGTGCTGTGGCTGCGCCGGCCGAAGTAGCGGCCGATCTCGCTTAATGCCGCCCGGGTATGCTTGCGCCAGCCACATGGCCAGCATCCGCGGATGGCTGACACTCTTCGATTTGTCGTCGGCTTGCAGGCTTTGCGGTTCCAGGCCGAACGCCTGGCAAACCGCCTTTTCAATGTCGCCCAGGCGGACCATGCGGGTGCTGTTGTGAATCATCTCCCGCAGGGCCTCTTCGGCCATGGCCAGAGTGATCGGCTTGCCCAGGGCCTCGCTGTTTGCTTGCAAGCGGCACAGGGCGCCGGAAAGTTCGCGGGCGTGGTTGGTCAATCGCGACGCGACATATTCCTGCACGCCGGCCGGCACCTGCAATTTCATCCGCCGAGCCAGTTGTGCAACTATGCCCAAGCGAGTGGCGTAGTCCGGGGCTTCAATGCGGCAGACCATTCCGCTGGCCAGGCGGGTGGTAAGTTCCGGTCCTAATTCGGCCAGTTCGGCGGGCGAGCGATCGGCGGCAAACACCAATTGCCGCCGTTCCCGCATAAGAGTATCGATTGTGTGCAGCAACTCGACCTGCGTGGCGCGTTTGCCTACAAAAAATTGCAGGTCGTCGATGATCAGCAGGCCCACGCCGCGGTATTTGCGGCGGAAGCTGGGCAATCCGCTGCCCCGAAGGGCCTCGAGAAAATAGCTGGTAAATTGCTCGGCCGAAAGATACACGGCCGATATGTTGCGGGAGCTTTTTCGCGCGGCGGTCCAAATGCCTTCGAGCAAATGAGTTTTGCCCACGCTGGTCGGTCCGAAAAAAAGCAAAGGCGTGAATTGACCCATTTGGCGGACGACCATTTCGGCCGAGGCCAATGCCAGCCGGTTCTGATAGCCCGCCACAAAACTCTCCAGCGTGGCAAATCTGCGCCCGGATGGAGCGGCGGCGGGTTCGGCCGTTTCTTGGGGGGGATTCTCCTGGCGTGGAGCCATGGGGATGACCGCCGGCCCCGGCCCTGCGGCACGCGCGGTCGAGGCGTTGGTTTTGCCGTTTCCCGAATCCGACATCGGTCGATCCTTATTGTCTGCCACGTTGGCTTCGATATGGAAGTCGATCGCCGGACAATGTCCCAACACTTCGATGCAGGCTTCCTCGATTTGCCGGCGGAAATTGCCGGATATCCAATCGCGGAAACATTGGTTGGGCGCCCCAATCCACAGCGACCGGCCGTCGTAGCCGATACGCGTGCTGGCGCCAAACCATAAATCAAAGCGTTTTTGTCCGACCTTGTCGCCCAGTGACTTGCACAAAGCCGACACGATCTCCATATCGTCCCTGGTCACTTCCTACTCGTCCCTAATGCGCACTATCTGTCGGCCGCCCACAAATAAATCTATCCAAGCAAACAAATTTCGGAATGACCTCGAAGATAGTGGCGCTTTCTGCAACGGCAGACGCCGCTTGGTCCCTTTGTTTTGTAACACGCGAGAGACTGATTCTAACCTTGCTAGCAACGATGTCAAAGGCCCCCTGACCTTCATGGTGAAAATTTTTTTCTCGGCCGGCCCTCATGGCCGATTCGCCGGAAAATACCGCTTTATAGGCAAATAATTTTACATTTATAATCCTGGATCTACATCCCTTTGAGCGTGGATAAACTGTTCAAGCCAAGCGTGCCAAGTGCTCGCCGAAAAGGCGATCAACAGGCTAAAGGTATTTCCACTTATAGACTTGCCGCCTGTAGCGAATCGGATGTTGACAAAGCCGGTTCCGGAAATATCAAAAAAACCGCCAAATTCCCACGCTCTTCGTGGGAACGGGCAGGCGGCAACATTATTTGTCGGTACTTGTCTCGCTCACCGACTAAATAGCCTCGGAAAAAAGAGGCCCGCAGAGCGCGGGAACCAGGAAAATAGAGCGTAGGAACCAAGAAAAAATATCAAAAAAACCGCATTATCTTGAAAAAATATGATAATATATCCGGCGCCGGTCCCAAGTCCGAAATCCCACTGATGCGTACATTTCTATCGCCGGTCGATTGGATGCGTCAACCGCCAACACCAACCGGGGCCGGCCCGCTTGCCGGGCGATCCATTGCGCACGCCGCGCAATCTCCGCCCCCCACTGCCGCCCCCGTTCGGCGGGAATTATTCCCATGTATACCAGTTCCATGTTCTCGTATCTCGGATGATCGGCCAGCAATAAACAACCCACGTCGCGATTTTCATGACGCACGATCAGCCATCGGCCGGGTGAAAATTCCCCCGTAGCACGGTAGCCCTCCAGCACGTCGTCCAATTGACGCACATGATTAAGTTTTGGGCAATCAAGTGTTTCCTGATAAGTGGTATCAACAATCCGTGCCAATCGATTGTGATTTTGAGAATTATAAACCTCAAAATCCAACGGACAAGGCAATGCAGCGTGAGGAAAATCATCTTCTGGGCAGACCAGGTAAAGCAAGTCGGTTAGATAATCGAACCCCCCCTCGCATAAAGTTTTTTCCTCTTCCGCAGTGACGGCTTCCAATAAAATTTGCGCCATGAAAACCCGGCCTTGATCAAGCCACTCGACCGCGGCCTGCAACAGGCTGACCGCTGTGCCCGCGGCTTCATTTTGATCCAAACGAGGCATCCAAACTTGGGCGTATTTTCCCGGCTGAATTTGCGAAAAAATCGAACCCGCCAACTTGCCGCTACGATAAGCCCCCCACAAACCCTCCCAGGGATGCTTATACGTTGACGATGCCAATGAAATCAATTCAATTTGCCGATAGCGCTCCTCATAGGGCAAATAGCCGAATGCCAACTCCAGTGCCGCGGATCGATTCTCGGGCAAAACCGGACAAATTCGCAGGGACTGAGAATTATCAAAAGCCATGGAAGAAGAATACCTTAAATCAACGACTAATGTTAGTCAACTTTCGCACAAAAAACTGGTATAATCATAATCAATCTGGTGAAAGGGAAGGAAAAAGAGGAAAGCGAGGAAGGGAAATGTAATAATTTGGATATTTTTTGAAGCATTCAAATAAAATATTTTCCCTCTTTCCCCTCTCTCCTCGTTAATCTATCAGGAGATTAGAAAATGAAACTGCATTCTCCCGCCATTTTCAGGCTTGTGGTGTTGCTGTTACTAAATTTTGTCCTGGTAGGCGTTATTTTGGCCCAGACGACTTTGGACCGGCTGGAGCAACAGATCCGCCAGCGCGTGAGTCCTTCGCAGGAAGGAACTTCTGCCTACCGTTCTCCGGCCACTCCGCCGGCATCCTCCGCTCAGTCGCCCCCGCTCACGCCATCCCCGGACAATATTTCGGCAACGAATAACCCAGTGCCGGTTTATCTCGGCCTTACGGCCGATGATCGAAAGGATCGGGGCCGCGGGGTGCGGATTACCGATGTTCGACCTGGCAGCCCGGCCGAAAAGGCCGGCTTGCGTAAACAAGACCTGGTCACCGCACTGGCGGGCATTCGCGTGCGGCAATTGAGCGACATGACCGAAATTCTCGGCGTTTACCAGCCAGCCGATGTTGTGGAGTTTGACATCCTTCGCGAAGGCGCGCCGCAAAAGATAAAAGTGACCCTCGGCCGCCCCCCAGACGCGCCTGCTCCGGTAAGTCAAACCGCCGAGATGATTCCCTTGCCCCCGGGCGAATTAATTCTGCCCGAGCCTGGGCCCGCCAAGACAACACCTACGCCTCCGCCCGCCAAGACAATCCCTGCATCCGCCCAAAATAACTCCCCGACCGACCGTGAGATAATCGAACAAATGCAGAACCGCATCGCCGAACTGGAACGCCGCGTGAGCGAGTTGGAACGGGCATTGTCCGAAGCCCAGAAAAACAATAAATGACGGCGTTCCGCAATTATTTATTCAAAATGTAAACGCATTATCCTCAATGAAACTTGAACGCCATTCTTTACCTAACCCAGGCGTTTACGCCTCGTTATTACGCACAATTAGACGGCATTTTTGGCGTTTACCGCGAAGCGTTTACACAAGTTAGCCCAGGGTTGCCGCGTGAGCGGCTACCCTGGGAGAAGGTTTATGTAAATCGGTGAACCCTGAAAGGGTTCTGTAGCGATTTCCACGTTAGACTTCCCTTTCCAAACGCCCTTTCGCAACATGACAGGCCGGCAAAAACCACTACGGAACCCCTTCAGGGTTCACTTGTTTATCCGTTTCGCCACCCAGGGTAGCTGCTGCGCAGCAATCCTGGGCTATCGAATTCAACCGCTTCGCGGTTGGGACAATCGAATTCAACCGCTTCGCGGTTGGGACATAAGTCCTCACTCAACTTGTGTGCAACAACTAGGCGTTTACGCCTGGGGCCAACTATCGTGTGAGTTTTTAAAATTTATCCCCTCAAAACTCTTTCGATCACCTGCCGCGGGGCGCCGATATCCAAGACGTACAACCGGCCTACGTATTTCTCTGCGCCTGGGGCAAAAAAGCCTGGTTTGGCTGCCACAAAAGTGCATGTCTCGGCCGCGCGAATTGTGTGCCGCGAGGCAGCGCCCGTGTCGCAATCCAAGCCGCTGGGCAAGTCGACGGCCAGCTTGGGTGCGGCAGCCGCATTTAACTGATCTATCACCGCGTCCAGGGGTGGGCGGGGCTCGCCTCGGGCACCGGTGCCCAAAAGGGCGTCGACGATCCACGCGGCATCGGCCAACAGTTCGGCCAGACGCAGCGGATCGTGGCGGTTGCCGAAAATCTCTATCGGCGCCGTAGTTTTTTTCAGAATCAGGAAATTCGTCTCCGCATCGCCGGTTAATTCATCCGGCTCGGCCCACAGCAGCACCCGAACCGTATGGCCGCGCAAGTCCAAATGCCGGGCGATGACAAACCCGTCCCCGGCGTTGTTGCCCTTGCCACAGCAAATAACTACCGGTCCCTTGATTCCCAGCCCGCACAGCACGTCGGCAACGCCCCGGCCGGCATTTTCCATTAATACCAGGTTCGAAAGGCCGAATTCCTCCGCCGCCACCCGGTCCACCTGCCGCGATTGTTCACGTGTTAGCGCTGGACGATTCATGGGATTAGATTCTTTGTTTGAGGTTTGAGCACGTTTTGCGCACATCGTATTTAGCCCCCGGTGAATACACCGGGGGTTTTGGTTGCGGCCAAAGGCCGCGCCAGGGAAATATTTTCAACAGCAAAGCACGAAAAAAAGAAAGACTGGAATTTCATCTCCTTTTCGGGCTTTCGTTAATTTGCATTTTCGTGATAAATTATAGCAGTTCAATTTAATTTATACATGTAGGAGATCGCAATGAGACTTGCAGCAGTATTTCTGATTTGTGTTTGTATATTATTCCCCTCGGGGTGCGATAATGCTTTTTCTTCCCGGCCGTTGCCGCCGATCGAAGTTCACTTTTCGCCCCAGGGCGGATGCACGGAGACAATCGTCCGGGAAATCGATGCCGCCCAGTCGAGCATCCTTATCCAGGCTTTTAGTTTCACCTCCGTCCCGATAGCCAAGGCCGTTGTCGAAGCACATAAACGGGGCGTGCACGTGGAAGTAATTCTCGATCGCAGCCAAAAGACGGAGAAATACTCGGAGGCCGACTATTTGCACAACTCCGGCCTGCCGGTGCTTGTCGACAGCGAGCACGCCATTGCCCACAACAAAGTCATGATTATCGACGGCCGGACTGTTATTACCGGATCCTTCAATTTCACCAAGCAGGCCGAACAGAGCAACGCCGAAAACCTGCTGGTCATTCGCGATAAATTCCTTGCCGATCAGTATACCGCCAACTGGAAACTCCACGCCGATCATTCGGAGGAATATGCCGGCAGAGTTAAGCAAGATCGCGAATATGATTTCCAAGAGTAAATAAACGGCCCGAATTGTTTATGCAACATGTGCCCGGGGATTTCGGCTTGTTACAACGGTCGCAAGCGACCGGGCTAAACGGGCGATTATTGTATCAATTACAGTTCTATCACCGCCGCAACGAGCTTGTAGCAGAGTTCCGGCTTGCCGTATTCCCTGAATTCTTTGGGCTCGGTAAGGCTGACCGTCAACAGGCATTCGGGTTTGATTCTTTGTTTTTTATTCAGGCGGAGCGTCGCCTCGGGATCGGTTATGCTCAGGCAATATGTTGGCCCGGCAGGGCTCGTCGAAAACCTGGCTTGCCAGCGGATTGCCATCCGCGGATCGGGCTCAAAAGTCACGTCTGTGGCATGAACTAGTTCCAGAGAGGTCCATTGTTCCGCAGGCAGTCGCTCCAAATCAGACGGCTGGACGGTTTTGCCCGGACCATGCAGGACGGTTTTTCCCTGACTGCAATACCGTAAAATATCGCCCGCATCGACCCGCCCCGCCAGGCGCCAATTCCAGTTTTGCATCAGGCGGTTCTCGCATTGAAAGCGAGTGCTATAGGCCGGCGGATCGAGCTCGAGTTCGATTATGTCCAAGGGCGTGAACAACCGGCCGCTTAGAAAAGTTTTTTCCTCGGGAATCGCGCCTCCTCTGGGCGGAAGTGGACGCACCCAGCGGCCCGAATCGACGTCGATTCCGGCCACGCATCGGCCGCCGTCGCGGCGCGAGTTTGCCAGGCAGATCAAGCGTGTCATTTGCCCCTCCAGGTATTAAAGATGTACTATGATCACGTTTCCCCATGCATCCCTGAGATATTCAGCCGCCAGGCGGCGGTGGCAGTGCTCCGGCGTCGGTTCGCTGCACAACAGGCATGCACGATCGAAATCCTCGGGCTTGAGGCTTTTGGCCGGCTGGCGCTCCTCAATAAGACGCCGATATCGGTTCTCGTACTCGTTCCAGTCGATTCGCTTCTTCTTGTAGTCGTCTAAAATATCCTTCGTGGGGGAAAGATCCGTCTCGTGCACGTAGTTAATATCAGCGATGGCGCGTAAAAAATACTCCAAATCCCGCTTCTTGGTGAAACCCGCCAACTGCGAGGCATTGTTAAGGCGGATATCGACCACGCGCCGCACGCCGGATCGTTCCAGCTTATGAAAAAACTCCTTGGCCGACTTTCCCGCGAATCCGACCGTGAACAGCTTGATGGCGAGCGAGCGATTCGTTGCAGTAGGTTCATTCATTGCCGCATTTCCTCGTGGTCATATCGAAAAGCGATTTCTTGCCCACGGTAATCGTAGGCAAGGTCAATGATTTCTTCGTCCGTCAAGTTTGGTTCGAGCATTCGCGTGATACCCATCAAGCCGACAAGACGTTTCTCGGTACGCGCATGATCTTCCAGGCTGCCATCCGCCAAGATGTGCTTGATCTGAAATCCCGAATCCCGCAGGCGACGGCAGATTAGAATCGTGCGGTGGCAATCCAGAGGTTCCTTTTCCGCGCACATTATGGCCAGGGGCGTCGCCAAAGCAAGGCGGCGCAACCGCGATAGGCCTTCTTGGAACGCCGGCAGCCCGGCGATCTTTTCATAAACCGCCATGCCATCCAGGTAGCATTCTTGCTCCTCGCGGCGGGCGCCCAATTCCTGGCCCAAAAAATTATATTCAATTCCAGCGGCCTTAAGCGCGGCCGCGATTATTTCCCGATTGAAATGCTCCTGCCGGCCGTAGGGTCGTGAGCGGACGTCGGCAACGGTTGTGATGCTATGTCGATTCAGCAAGGCCAAAAAATCCTCAAGCGAATGATTAGAATGACCAATGCTGAAAATGGCCGGTTTTTCGCTTGCCATTTTATTGTCCTTTTTTTCCCGCTTTCCCGTTTTCCTCCACTTACACTTCGTCGAGAGTCGCCTTGTCAGCTTTTTCCCGCGTATAGCTCGGCGAATTCCAGCGCCCAGTGGTCGATCATTTCGGTGAACGAAGTCAGATCGGCTTCGGGAAGGAGGTGATATTGGGAACGGTTGAAGACCTCGCGGTTTAGGATCGCGGCCTTGCCCGTCAACTCCAAAATGTGAGAGGATGAGAAAGGACGGATGACCATTTCCAGGCGGCTGTAGGCGGACGTCCTGCTGGACGGGCCCAGGCGCAGGTCGTCGCGGCTGATTGCCCCGCCCCAGCCTCGTTCGTCCACGATGTCTTCAAAACGGAAACCGGGAAACTGATCGGCCACGTTCTTCAGGCAGCGTTCGATGCGTTCCGACAGTTCCAGGCGATATTGGGTATGCAGTCGCTGAAGTTCTTTCTCGTTTACAGCCCGGTCGCGTTCGGCCTGCACCCGGTCGGCACTTGCCCGCTGACCGCGCTCGATCGCCTTTTGCAGCCGCTGTTGAAATTCCATCATGTCTAATGTGGGAGTTAAAAATCAAAAATAGAAGTCAGCTTGCTAAATAACGCTTTAAAGCCCACGGGTTGCGACCCGCGGGCCCGGCATTATTCGACATAGGCGTTATGACGTTGTTTTCACGAGTCTAATTGAACTTCTCCCCCATGATGATCCGGTTCGGCATTATGCACGGCTGTTTCTTCGCTCTGAACGCTTATTTCTGCGTTTGGCGCTGGGCCGGGCTTCTTCATTCGTCACAGGCGCTTCCTCTATCGTCTCCGCGACCTGTTCGCCGGTTGCCGGAGTTTCGGCCGAGACGGCCGGTAGTTCTTCTTTCGCTTCTGCCGGTTGATCGGCGGGTTTCTGCTGTTTTTCCTGCTGTTTGTTTTTTTGTTCGTAAAATTGCGCCAAGTCGCCGAAGGTCCGCATGGGTTCCTTGCCTTCCTTCATGGCGTCGGTGATGGGTATGAAGGGTTTTGGCCTGGCCTTGGGCTGATGTTGGGCATGCTGCCTGGGACGCGACGACTGGCTGCGGCGCTGGCTGGAACGCCCTTCGGACGGTTGTTGACCTTCGACGCGCGGCGGCCTGTCGCCTCGCGGCGGCCTGTCGCCGCGCGGCGGCCGGTTCTGTTGCCCCCGCTCGCGGCGCGAAATTTATCGCGACTTTGTTCCTTTTGATCCGTCCCGCCCTCGGGTTTCGCCGCTTGCGATTTCGTTCCATCGGCGTTTGCGGCTCCCCCCGGAGTCCTTTCCGGTTTTGCGCCTTGCGCCTGCTTGTGGCTGTGCCGCGGCGGCCGAGGACGCTCGGTGCCCGGCTGAACCATGGTCAACGACACCCGCCGCCGCTCCTTGTCCACGGCAAGAACCCAAACCTTGACCACGTCGCCTACGGTGGCCACCTCGTGAGGGTCGCGGATGAAACGGTCGGCCATGTGGCTGACGTGCACCAGACCGCTGTCGTGCATGCCGATATCCACAAAGCAGCCGAAATCGACCACGTTGAGGACCGTGCCGGTCAATTCCATGCCCTCCGTTAAATCCTCGAGTTTTAGCACGCCGTGTTTGAAAACGGGCGGCGGGCAGGTCTTCGCGAGGATCACGGCCCGGCCTGGCGAGTTGAGCCAGAATGTCTTTCAAGCTGAGCGTGCCCGCCTCCAATTCCTTGGCCATCGCTTCCAAATCGACCTTAGTCACTCGTTCGGCCAACGCGGCGGCGGCGGTTTTGTCCGCCAAATCGTGGGGCGTGCATCCCAGGCGCTCTAATACGCGGTTGGCCACTGGGTAACTTTCGGGATGGATCCAGGTGGTGTCCAGCGGATTATCGCCGGCGGGAATTTTTAAAAACCCGGCGGCCTGCACAAAAGTCGCCTCGCCCAAGCCCGGAACCTGGCGCAACTGCTCGCGATTCATAAACGGGCCGTGCTCGTGCCGATATTCGTACAAACGGTGCGCAGTCAACTGGTTCAATCCCGATACGTACCGCAACAGCGCAGGGCTGGCGGTGTTCACGTCAACGCCCACGTAGTTCACGCACGATTCCACTACGTCGTCCAGCGATGTACGCAAATGCTTGGCCTTCACGTCGTGCTGATATAGACCGACGCCGATATTGGCCGGATCGATTTTGACCAATTCGCTTAACGGGTCCTGCAGGCGCCGCCCTATGGAAATCGCCCCGCGCAGGCTGGCATCGTAGTCGGGAAATTCCTCGCGTCCCAGGCGGCTGGTGGAATACACGCTCGCCCCGGCCTCGTTGACGATCACATACGCCGTGCCCTGCTCTTTGAGTTCGCTCCCCAGCACGTCGGAAATGAATTTCTCAGCCTCGCGGCATGCCGTGCCGTTGCCGATGACCACCACGCTAAGCTGGTGTCTTTTCACCAGTTCAACCACCTTTTGCCGGGCGTTTTCGCGGAGTTCGGGCTTGCCGATCAGGAGGATCACCGCGTGTTCCAAGAGGTTGCCGAACTGGTCCAGGGCCGCCAGTTTGCACCCGCTCTTGTATCCGGGATCCAAGGCCAATATCCGATGGTTGTGCACCGGAGGATGTAGCAATAGATTACGCAGATTTTTGGCGAACACGCCCACCGCGTGGGCTTCCGCCCGATCGGTCAATTCCCGGCGGGCCTCGCGCTCCAGGCTGGAAAGGATCAAACGAGATAGGGAGTCCCGGGCGCAGCCGCGAAGATAATCGGCATGCGGATGGTTGGGCGGAACAAGCAATTCTTCCATTGCGTTTACCATGGCCTGCAAGTTGGTCTCGATCTTCACCCGCAGAACCTTCGCCCGCTCGCCCCGATTGATGGCCAATACGCGATGGGGGGGAATCTTCTTGATTTCCTCGCGGTAATCGAAATAATCGCGGAAAGATTTGATCCGCTTTTCTTCCAATTTTTTCTTGATCTGTTCCCGTTTTGCCGCCTGAGCCTGCTTGGCCTTTTCGCGGGCAAGCTGCTTGCGCTGGGAGGCCGTTAGTGTCGGACCCTGCTGGTCCGCGGTCGACGCCGTAGGCAGGACCGATCCTGCCGGCGCCCGGGCGGAGATATGATCAAACACGCCTCTGCCCCGGAAACCAACGCTAATTTTTCTCCTACCCCAGCCGCCAGGCAGGCCATGGAATCCTGCGGCAAGACCGCTTGCTGCTCCGCACTCTCCCCGCTCCACACTCCATACCCCGCTATTCCCGGAGGTTCCAAGGAAACAATCGAATCCACCGCGCTAACAACCTCGTTTGCAGCCGCCACTGAGACCGACGGACTCGCCCCCTGAGGTGTTGTTACGCGCATGGATGAAATCGTTTCCGCCGCCGAAGCGGCATCGGCCGAGGATGGAACTGCCGCTGCCGCGGTCGCCGAATCGGTGGTATGCACCGCTTGAACCGAGGGCACGGCCTCGATCGCCGAAGATTGAATGGAACGCCCTTCCCGGCGCGCGGGCGGTTCAGTATGGGCGGACTCGACCGGTTCGATGCCCGTCGCTCCTGGCGACGCTTCAGTCACGGCCGAATGCACTGCTCCGGGCGGATGCTGAACCGGCGATGCGATTGTCATAGCAGCGGTCGCGGCTAACCGCTCAGGTTTCTCGGCTCTTTCCGGAGAACTCTTGGGCTCGGGTGCAATCCGCGAGGTAACGATCACGCCCGTGCGCTGCATGATCTCCCGCAGCCGCTGCCGTAATTCGGCCTGCTCGCTGAATAGTTCGGCAATTATGTGCCCTGCGCCCAGCAAGGCGTCGGCCGCGGTGGGAACCTGACGTTCCGTGTTGGCATAATCTTTCGCCCGCGCGTCCAAATCGTTGCACAGCGGATTGGCCTCGAGAATTTCCTGGGCAAGTCCTTCCAGGCCGCGATTGCGGGCGTTGGTGGCCAGTGTTTGCTTCTTGGGCTTATACGGCAGATACAGGTCTTCCAAACGTTTTGTCGTCATCGCCGCCAGAATCTGCTTGGTGAGCTTTTCCGTCAGCTTCCCCTGCGACTCGATCGACCGCAATATGGTCTGCTTGCGCTCGGCCAACAGACGCATTTTTGCCAGCCGATCCTGAATCTGCCGAACCTGTTCCTCGTCCAACCCTCCGCTTTGATCCTTGCGATATCGGGTGATAAAAGGAACGGTATTCCCCTCATCCAATAACTCCACGGTCGCTTGTATCTGCCGCAGTGGAATGTCCAAACCGCGAGCTACCTGTCGCAAATCGATTGTTACCATGCTGGCCATATGCAGTCCACATTGTTGGAGGCATGCCGCGATTTTCCAAAAACGGATTCTGGAATTATGAAAATAGTTCCAGCCGCCGGTAGGTCCAAGGATAGACCCCCATTAGGAGCCGTCTCCCCAGAGCGGAGCCGTCTTCGACGAGAAATCCCGAAATGTCTCGCTTGTCTCGAAAAACCGTATTTTGATGATGATCGGTTTTCCATGTACCATCGCGCCAACATCGCTGGCGTGCAAAAACGGCATTTTCCTCCAAAAAGATCAAACCCGCAAGACGCCTCCTGCCGATATAACGCGAACAGACAGGGTGGGCACACCATGGAAGGAACTTGTGTCATGAACGCTTGCCATCTCCGTGTTTATTATGGGCCTCAGGAAGAAACCGCCAAGAATAACACCGCTGATACCCATCGCGAGACTGTAACCGTCCCCCTAATGGAAGTTATGCCGCTGCTGACTGATGCCCTCCAATCTCAACGTACTTGGCTACGGGACTTTGCCGACGACGAAGTTACAATATCGATGGATCTTTACGAAGTTCTCCTAGCTTACCAACATTACCGCCGTCCCTCTGCCTGATTTTCCGCTAAAATCCATTACCATCCTCCAACTTTCTCCATTTCTCAGCCCGGTCCCCAGCACCCCGGGCTGTTTTGCTTTCTTGGGGCTAATTGTTCCGCAATACTTTGCCATATACTGCTTACGGCCGAATCCAACACCAGCCCGCAGCGCAAGCAAGGGCTGCAATAATCTATAATCTATTCCCTTGCTTAAATCTATAATCTATTACCTTGCTTGCGCTTCGGGCTATTGTACGCCGGCACGATAATTCGCATTTCTTAGCCGCGACTGGTATAGTTCAACACGAAACAAAGTTGTTAAACTAGCGAATATGCGATATAAATTAATATAGGGAATAAATGTTAAGAAAAAGTTTTGATACGTCTGGACACTAACCTAAACGTCGGTCCTAGAGCGGTTGTTTAACCCGGCACTTGTCCCAATAGGGTAAGTCCAATCACTTTTTTTAATGTATTGATTAGCTTGTGAACGAAGGAATACCCCCCCATCAAAATTTGCCGCTCAAGGGTGAAAAAAATCACCCCGCTATTCACACTATAAACGATACCGCCTCGGCATCGCAACGGGTGGCCGAACTGATCCAGCGGATCAAGGAATCTACCGACAAACTTGCTACCGACCATCCCAGCCGCGGCGATCTTAAAATTCTCAGCCGCACGCTAAAGGAATTGCGTTACGCCTTCAAGGTTTTTGCTCCCTATCGACGCATGCGCAAGGTTACCGTATTTGGTTCAGCCCGCACGCCGGCGGACCAATCCGCTTATCGCCAAGCGGTGGCCTTTGGCCAGGCGATATCCAGGCAAGGGTGGTTTGTCATCACCGGCGCTTCCAGCGGAATAATGGAGGCTGCGCACGTCGGCTCCGGGCGCGATCATGCCATGGGCCTGAATATCTTGTTGCCTTTCGAGCAAGTGGCCAACTCGGTCATAGCCGGCGATCCAAAACTCGTCCACATGAAATACTTTTTCACGCGGAAACTGATGTTCGTCAAGGAAACCGACGCCATTTGCCTATTGCCCGGCGGTTTCGGCACGCTCGACGAGGGCTTGGAAGTGCTCACCCTTTTGCAGACCGGCAAACGCGATTTGATGCCCATGGTCCTGCTGGACGAGCCGGGCGGCGATTACTGGGCCGGTTTTCAAGTGTTTGTCGATAAGCAACTGCTTGGCCGGGGAATGATCGGCGCGGAGGATCTTTCACTCTATAAAATTACCGATAACGCCGACGAGGCCGTATCTGAAATCCTGCGATTCTATCGCACGTATCACAGCTTGCGTTACGTGCGCTCGAACCTGGTCATGCGGCTTCAGAGCCCGCCCGGCGAGGCCTTGCTCGATTCCATCAATACAAATTTTGCCGATATCCTTGTTGAAGGCCGTTTCCAAGTCGGCCAAGCCCTGCACGAAGAACACGACGACCCGGAACTTGCCGATCTTCCCCGCCTCGTCTTCCAATTCAATCGCCGCAATTACGGCCGCCTGCGGCAGTTGATCGATTGCATCAATAGCGATCAGGAGTCGTAAGCTTTCAGTTCTATTTTTTTTAGAAGTAATCTTCCATTTATCATCCATCGGATTTCAGCCTTTGTGCGTCGTTCCCCCGTACGCTGTCCGCTGACCACTTTTTGTCATCCCGACGCCCTATATATACCGCCGATTGTAGGGTACGGCAATCTGGGCAAAATCGCGACATTTTTTCTATTGTCCGCCGCCTCGACAGGTTATAATTATAGTGTTACAATATTATAAATAGTATTACCATAAAACAGAACCATATTTGTCATTCGGATTTCGTCATTCCCTGCTCCTGTCCCCTAAAAAAATGCATATTTACGAAGGCATATTATCGGTCACGCCACATGGGCAAGAGTTGCTCGTCGCCGGCGCGTTGGTCGCGGCCGCTGGTACGGCCATCGGCTTGCGCAAGCTCGATCCCCAGCGCCTGCCCCAGGCCGGCTTGCTTAGCGCCGCGTTTTTCGTGGCCTCCCTGATTCAAGTCCCTCTTGGTCCCAGCTCGGTGCATTTAGTGTTGAGCGGCCTTTTGGGATTGGTCCTGGGTTGGGCGGCGTTTCCCGCCATTTTGATTGCCTTGACTCTACAGGCGGCTTTTTTCTCCATCGGCGGACCAACGACCCTGGGCCTGAACACGGTCATCATGGCCCTGCCGGCGGTGGTTTGCCATTTTCTCTTTCGCCGAGCAGTGGCGGTCGATAGCGAGTGGTTAGTCTTCAGCGTGGGTTTTGCCGCCGGGGCGACAGCCATGATACTAGGCGCACTGATTACCACGGGTGTGTTGATTCTTGCCGGCAAGGAATTCTCCACTCTGGTACCTTTGATACTCGCCGTTCACCTGCCCTCGGCTGTGATCGAAGGCTTGGTAACGGGCAGCGTTGTGGTGTTCATCCGAAAAGTCCGCCCCGAGCTGCTCGATGCCCCGCGCCTTGCACCCGCGTATGAGTTCGGCACTCCAAATGATGAATGCTGAGTGCGAAATAATAAATGCCATGGAAATCGCTTGCGGTTTCGTAAGCATAACGATAAACCTCATTCCTAGAAAAATGTCATGAAAATGTTCAACAATTTGCAATTTGCAATTTGCAATTTGCAATTTGCAATCTTTCTATGGATCATCCTTTCCCCATCGTCCGTCTTTGCCCATAGCATGGAGGTTTTTGCGACGGTCGAAGGCAAAACCGTCCAGGGCAAGGCGAGGTTCCACGACGGCACTCCGGTCAGAAATGCCGACGTAAAGGCCTTTGATCCGGCGGGCGAGGAAATCGGCCGGACCAGGACCGATGATCAGGGTAAATTCAGCCTGGAAGCCCGCTTTCGCTGCGACCATCGCCTGCTGGTCGATACCAACGACGGCCACGGCGCCGAATACACGATTTCGGCCAAAGCCCTGCCCGCCGATTTGCCGGGGCGTGGTCCTGCCCTTGTTTCCGCGGATCAGGCAGGCTCGCATTCCGAAAGCGACCCGGAACATTCACATGATTCCGCCCTTTTAAAGGAAATTCATGCCGACGTCGACGCCCTGCAAGATCAACTCGATCAGTACGAGCATCGCATCCGCTTCCGCGATATCCTTGGCGGCATCGGGTATATCGTCGGGCTTGCCGGCGCGGCTTACGGATTTTACTACCGTGGATTGCTGCGCAAAAACCGGCAATCAGGGGAATGATCGGGGGTAGACGGCGCTTTCATGTTTATTGAGTCTCGGGTAAATAATTTCGCATCACAGGTTGGAAAATGGTAAAAAGCTCCCGGAGCAAGCTCCGGGGCTAAACGATGAATACAGCATTAATTTATATGACATTCAACGAATGAATTATGTTTTCCGTCTTCCAACCTGCCGGTGTTGCGAATCGCTTGGGTTATATCAGGCGCATCGATCCCCGCGCTCGCATCGCGGCCGCGGTTCTGTTTTCGTTAATAACAGCCGAGGTCGGAGGCTTCACCGCCTTGGGCGTCGCCTTGGCGGCGGCCTTGTTTATCGGTGCGTTTTCCGGGTTTTCGGCGGCAACTTTGTTCAAGCGACTTTTGCCGCTGAATGCCTTGATGCTTCTCTTGGCGATGCTGTTGCCGCTTTCCTTGCCCGGCAAACCTCTTGCAATGATCGGTCCTTTTTGTTTTTCGCAACAAGGGCTGCTCCTGGTTGCCAAAATCGCGCTTAAAGGAAACGCCATCGTCCTGGCAATCCTCGTCCTTATCGGCACTATGCAAGTAAATACGCTGGGACACGCCTTGAGCCATCTCCGCGTGCCCGCCGGTTTGTCGCACCTGTTTTTGTTCACCGTGCGGTATTTGGACGTTCTCCATCGCGAATACCTGCGTTTACGCTGGGCAATGAAGGTGCGTGGTTTCCGTCCGCGCATGGATCGCCATACCTACCGCAGCTTCGGAAACCTGCTGGGCATGTTGCTGGTCCGCGGTTACGATCGCTCCGAGCGAATCCTGTCCGCCATGAAGTGCCGCGGTTTTCAAGGCCGTTTCTACCTCCTCGATCATTTCAGTTTCCAATCTCGCGACCTGATTTTCTGTTCGGGTTCGGTCCTGATCTTCTTAATAATAATTGCCGCGGAGTTCCTATGACCGAACCATTGATCGATATTCGCGACGTGGAATTCTCATATTCGCCCGACTGGCCGGTGCTCGGAAATTGCAGTTTTCGCTTGGAGCCAGGCCAACGCGTCGCCTTGACCGGGGCTAACGGCAGCGGTAAGACCACGCTCTTGCACTTGATCGTCGGCCTGGTGCGGCCCAGTGCGGGCAGGATTGAAATCTTCGGCAAGGAAAGACGGGAAGAGGCCGATTTTCTCGAAGTCCGACGCCGCATCGGACTGCTGTTTCAAGACTCCGACGACCAGCTTTTTTGCCCCACAGTGGCCGAAGACGTGGCATTCGGACCGCTAAATCTCGATCTAAAGCGCGATCAAGTGCGGCAAATCGTTTCTCAAACCCTGACCGACCTGGGGCTGGCCGGATACGAAAATCGCATCACGTATCAACTTTCCAGCGGCGAAAAACGCCTGGTGGCCCTGGCCACTGTGCTGGCCATGCAACCCAATGTATTACTGCTCGACGAACCCACCAACTCCCTGGATGAACAATCCGCCCAACGCTTATTGCAAATCCTCCTCCGCCTGCCGCAGGCGATGATTCTTGTCTCGCACGACCGGGAGTTTCGCCGGCAACTGACCAATCACGTCCTAAAACTCAGCCAGGGGCGTTTAATAGCGGAATTTTATTGATGTCTGCCTGGCTAATGATCGAGGCGACCAACAGGAGGCCGGTAATTTAGGTAAAATGTCTAGTATTACAGATCATCTTCAATGCAAATATCAATAATACCCAGGCATTTTCAGACCGTCCCAGCAGGGCTTACAACCGCATGCAAATCCTAACCATAAATAATCCCGGTTAATACAATAAGTAGCCAAGTTGGGCATTGATAAACACGTCCGTGATGATTAGCATTATTGAAAGCATTATTAGCAATCGTTATACCGCTCAGACAATAATGCGATATTTGTTTTTGCCAAATATAAAGTCATCGTTTGCACAATAATTATGCAAGAATGAATTTCCATGCCAAATCGCGAAAAAAGGAGCTTACGGCAATAACGTCTTCTTTTTAAAGAAGTTACGATGTTTCTGTCATGGCAATTAACACTTCGGTGGCATCTTCTTTGCAAATGACCGGGGAATAAAATTACCGTACGCCTGCCCGAAGCGCTCGTGAGTGCCGTTGAGGCTAACCGTACCAAGGCCATTTGGTCCCGGCACACGGCGTGCGCCAACAACATTCTTACAGGTTTGTTTCCTTATGAAAGGAGAGAAAATAGTGACTCCGAAAGAAGTTTTAGCATTGTGCCGTGAAAAGAACGTCAAATCGGTGGATTTGCGTTTTATGGACTTCCCCGGGCTGTGGCAACATTTCACCATTCCCGTCGACAAACTCGACGAAGACGTCTTTGAAGACGGCGTTGGATTTGACGGCTCCAGCATTCGCGGCTGGCAGGCGATCAATGAAAGCGACATGCTCGTGGTTCCCCAGCCCGAGACCGCTTCCATCGATCCATTCTGCCTGATCCCTACGCTTGCGATGGTCTGTAACATTCAGGACCCCATCACACGAGAGGATTATACTCGCGATCCCCGCAATGTGGCCCGCAAATCGGTGAATTATCTAAAGAGCACCGGCATCGGCGACACCTGTTACATGGGCCCGGAATGCGAGTTTTTCATTTTCGATGATGTCCGCTACGAGCAAAGCACTAATTGCGGCTTTTATTTCATCGACAGCATCGAAGGCCAGTGGAACCGCGGGCGCGAGGAAAAGCCGAACCTCGGTTACAAGCTCCGCTATAAAGAAGGCTACTTCCCCGTGCCTCCGGCCGATCAACAGATGGACATCCGCAACGAAATGATGCAGACCATGATCGAGTGCGGATTGAGCATCGAGGCCCAGCATCACGAGGTCGGCACCGCCGGCCAGGCCGAAATCGATCTGAAATTCGATAGCCTGGTCACCATGGCCGACAAGGTAATGATGTACAAATACATCACCAAAAACGTGGCGAAAAAATACAACAAGACGGTTACCTTCATGCCCAAACCCCTGTTCGGCGACAATGGTTCGGGCATGCACACCCACACTTCGATCTGGAAAGGCAACGAAAATCTTTTCGCCGGCAGCGGTTACGCCGGACTAAGCGACATGGCCATCTACGCCATCGGCGGATTGCTCAAGCACGCCCCTGCCATTCTCGCCTTTAGCTGTCCCACGACCAACAGTTACAAGCGATTGGTCCCCGGATACGAGGCGCCCGTCAACCTGGCCTACTCACAGCGCAACCGTTCGGCGGCCGTGCGGATTCCCATGTACAGCCCGAACCCCAAGGCCAAACGCCTGGAGTTCCGCTGCCCTGATCCAAGCTGCAATCCCTACCTCTCCTTTGCGGCAATCCTCATGGCTGTGCTCGACGGAATTCAGAACAAGATCGACCCGGGCGAGCCGCTCGACAAGGACATCTACGACCTAGAGCCCGAAGAACTGGCAAAAGTGCCTCACACGCCCGGCTCGCTGGAAGATGCCCTAAAGGCCTTGGCCGCCGATCACGATTTCCTTTTACGCGGCGATGTATTCACGCCGGACGTAATCGAAACCTGGATCAAGTACAAACAGGTCAACGAAGTCGAGGCCATGCAGTTGCGCCCGCATCCCTACGAGTTCTGCCTGTACTATGACATGTAATAGAGGTTAGAAATTAGAGATAAGGATTGAAAGCTCTTTTGTCGAGGTTTAAGTGCGTTTTGTACGCACTAATACCACTGAAAAATCTATTTAGCCCCCGGTAAATACGCGGGGGCTTTTATTTTGCAGGTTGCAGTCGGATAGATCATAACTGAACCGCGACCACTGGTCGTGGCTTTACAGGATTCATTAATGTCGGATTCCCGGTCTCTCAAGCGGAATCTTTTGCCCATTCTACCCAATCGACCAGACACGAATTTTTTGGCTTTATTGTATCTCCATTTGGCCGAAGAAATACAAGTAGAGCTATTATTTTCGGCTGTCGGTCGTGCTATCGAGGCCTTTGGGCGTTTAGATGAAAAGGAGCATCCCATGCGATGGTTAAATTGGGCTTCCGCTCTTGGTTTCTTATTGGTGATTAACGCGGCGTTTGCATATGCCGGATGCCCTACCTGCGGCGGCAATGATATGGCAAGCTATCGGTCCTATCGAGGACCGGCGTGCTTTTCACCGCCGGGTTACGGTTTGGCGCCGGGCTGTTGCGAATGCCCGCCCTCGGCTTGCGACAACGCCTGGGACGGGTATTGCGAGGAAAAAGCCAAGTGGCAGGCCTTTTTCGCCAGGGTAGGCACGCCTCGCGTTCATTACCATGGATGTCCCTCAATGCTCCCGGCCGAAACCTGTTCCAGCCCCCCGACTACTCCGCCCATTATGGAAACACAACCCAAACCTGTGGCCAAATCGACCGTTTCGCCCAGCCCGCTGCCTCCGGTTATGTCGCCAAGCAAGGCAACATCGAAATCCGACAGCCTGTGGTTTCGCTAGCCGGTTTATTCATGAATTTACATTAGCCCGAAGCGCAAGCGAGGGATGGCGAACAGTTTATCCTCGCTTGCACTTCGGGCTGGTGTTTCGGGCTGGTGTTTCGCACTCTGGGTTAAAAATTCCAGGCTATGAATAAGCTGGATCAGTGCACGCGTTGGCCGGGTTTTGCGCCCTTGTCGGGCGAGAGCAGATAAATTTCCCCCTCGCCTCCGCCGGCGGCCACTATCATGCCTTCACTGGCGCCGAACTTCATTTTTCGAGGAGCCAAATTTGCCGCGCATATCAGCAGCCGGCCCACAAGATCTTCCGGCTTGTACACGCCCTTGATCCCGGCAAACACTGTGCGCCGATGATCGCCGCCGAGGGTGAGCGTCAATTTCAGCAGCTTTTGCGCCCCGGGACGTCTTCGGCTTCTATTACCCGGACCACGCGAAGATCCACTTTGGCGAATTCATTGATACTGATTTCTTCGGCAAGCGGCTCGGCCTGTAAAGGCGCATCGCCGTCGCTGAGTGCGGACGTCGCGCCGGCAGGCGAAGTATGCGCAGCCGAGTTTTCCTCCGTGGTTTCGGTACTGGCGGCCACCATCGCCTCGACTTGTTTGCGGTCGACCCGCCGCATCAAGTGTTCGAACCGGCCGATACGCTTGCCCAAGAGCGGCTTTTGCGATTGTTCCCAACCGATAATCGGATCGCCAAGCAGGTCGCCGGTTTGCCGGGCGAGTTGCGGAAGCACCGGGGCCATGTACACCGCTAATTGGCGGAAAAGGTTTATCCCGATAGTGCACACGTCGCGAAGTTCATCGCTCTTGTCCGTTTCTTTGCGCAGATTCCAGGCGCGCGCTGTTCGATGAATTGATTCGCCCGGTCGCCTACGCCCAGGATAATCCGCATCGCCTTGGCAAAGTCGCCGGCCTCGTAGGCCTCGGCAACGGCTTCTCCCTCGGCTGCGGCCTGGGCGAACAATCCGCCGTCGTCGGGGTAGACGGCCGAAAGTCCGGTCTCTTCGGCAAATCGCGCGGTGCGGCTGCCAAGATTGACGATGTTGCCCACCATGTCGGAATTGACCTTGGCCGCAAACTCGTCGAAACTCAAGTCCAGATCGTCGACCCGGGAAGTCAATTTCGAGGCATAATAATAGCGCAAATATGCCGGATCGAGATATTCGAGGTAAGTCGAAGCGCGGATGAACGTGCCCTTGCTCTTCGACATCTTCTCGCCGTTTACGGTCAAAAAGCCGTGAATATGAACCTTCTTGGGCAAACTAAAATCGGCGATCTTCAGCATCGCCGGCCAAAAGAGCGTGTGAAAATAGGTGATGTCCTTGCCGATGAAGTGATGCAATTCGGTTTCCGGGCTCCGCCACCAGTCGTTAAGGTTTTCGCCGTGCTTTTTGCACCACTCGTGGCTCGAGCCGATGTAGCCTATGGGCGCGTCGAACCACACGTACCAGTAATTGCCCGGGCTGTCCGGAATCTCAAAACCGAAGTACGGCGCCGGGCGCGATATGTCCCAATCGTGCAAGGGCTCGTTAAGGAAGTGGCCGGCCAGGTAATTCGAAACCTCGCCCTGCAGGCAGCCGCTTTTTTGCGTCCATTCTTCCAGAAAGGCGTGGAGTTTTTCTATGTCGATGAACAGATGCTTGGCCGTGCGAGGCTCGGGCGTGGCCCCGGAAAGCGTGCTCACCGGGTCGATCAAGTCGGTGGGATTGTAATGCGCGCCGCACTTGTCGCAACTGTCGCCGTACTGGTCGGGCGATTTGCACTTCGGACAAATTCCCTTCACAAAGCGATCGGCCAGAAAAGTGCCGGCCATCAGGTCGTAAAGCTGCGACACCTTCCGCTCGCTAACCAGCCCGGCCTTGCGGATGGCGGACCAGATTTCTTCGCAGATCGCCCGATTTTCCGGGCTGTGGGTGCTGCCGTAATTGTCGAATTCAATGTCGAATCCGGCAAAATCGCGGATGTGGGCCTCGCGCATGGTGGCAATCAATTCTTCCTCGCGTATGCCCTCCTGCTTGGCCCGGATCATTATCGCCGTGCCGTGCGTGTCGTCCGCGCATATATATATGCAACGATGTCCGCGGAGCTTTTGAAAACGGACCCAAATGTCGGTTTGCAGGTACTCTACCAGGTGTCCGATGTGAATATGGCCGTTGGCATAAGGCAGGGCGCTTGTGACCAGGATTTTTCGCATGTCAAAAATATCTCCGCAAGAACGGCGGCTTCTTGTCAAAAACTTTTACTTTAGACTAAAGCCTATAGCCCAAAATAGCCCAAGCCGGACTCGAACCGGTTTCATAAATCCTAGTTCCATAAACAAGTTGCGTCAATTGGAATTTTCCAATGCCGTAAAATCCTATGTATTCAGCGCCCCAAGTGCAAAAAAAGTCTCATTCACTAGGGATACAATCTTGGCTCGACTTTTGCCCTTTTTTTGGGATTATTTTGAGGATTGGTTTTGCTATAAGAACAGTAGGTCAGGTACCCCGTACCTGACATCTTCCCGTTTGGTATCTATGCCACCATTCGCCAAATTCACCGGCTGGTGTCAGGTACGGAGTACCTGACCTACGAGATGATGGGCGGTAGAATGATGGCATGTCTGACTATCGTCGCTATTTCGTCCCTGGGGGAACTTACTTCTTCACGGTGGTGACGGAACGCCGAGCGCAACTATTTGGACGAGAATCCGCGCGACGTTTGCTCGGCAACGTGATGCGACAATGCTTCCTCCGCTATCCCGTGGATGTGGTCGCAATCGTCCTGCTTCCCGAACATCTTCATACACTGTGGACGCTGCCGCCGGGCGATGACCGCTATTCGCTGCGGTGGCGGTGGATCAAACGGGAATTCACCCGGGGCTGGCTGGCCCTCGGCGGTCCGGAACAGCAATGTTCCGAGTTGCGCGGCGGCGAACAGCGGCGTGGCGTATGGCAACGTCGGTTTTGGGAGCATGCCATTCGGGACGAAGCCGACATGGAATCTCACTTCGACTACATCCACTATAATCCCGTCAAGCACGGCCTTGTCCGACGACCGTACGATTGGCCGTGGTCGAGTTTTCGGCGATGGGTTCGTGTGGGCCATTATTCCGCGGATTGGGCTGCCGGAGCCAATACATTCGCATTGCCGGGAGATGCCGGTGAATAATGTAGGTCAGCGTGGGTGTCAGGTACAGGGTACCTGACCTACCGAACCCTGAATCCTATAGGGGCCGCTCGATGGTCACGTCCAATGCGTAGCGCTGATAAGGCCGGTCAGCGCGGACCACGGGTGCGGATTGGATGACCATCGTGCCCAGCGACTTGCCGCCGGAGTTGACCGTTTCGTAGATCAACCGGCTGGGATCGTTGCAAGGGCGGCGGATATAGCCGTACCGGGAGTTCATAAAGGAGATCAATGCCCGGGGATCGCCGGTCGTGCCCCGCAAGGTGATCTGCTGCACCTGCTGGGCAGGGTTGAAATAGTAGGTCAGCGAGCCGGCCACGTCGTTCGGGCTTGTGCCGGTCACCAGCGGCACGCGATACCCGTGCAGTTGCAACAGGGCCAGATCGGTCGATACCCGCGGCCAGCGCTGCAATACCCAGGCCGGCGAGACGTCGAACCGCAAGACCTCGGCCAAGGCCGGGACTGGAGCGCCTTCCACGGATATCGCGGCCGGACTCGACGGCGCCAAGGAAGGATCGGCCGATTTATCACCGGGCTTTAGGACCTCGGTAGAATTTGTCATTGCGGCGGATGCCGTCGATGTTTTATCGCCCGAAGCGCCCAGATGGAGATCGCGCCAGAAATCGCTAAAGCGGAACATCGTAACCGGCCCGCCAAATGCCGCCGCCAACAAAATTCCGATAAAAACAGTCTTTTTAAACATAAGAATGCAAGCCGGAGGTCGCAGATTATATTTAGCCCCGGGTGAATACGCCCGGGGTTAAATCATAAATTTATCCCCATTTTCCCGCCGTGAATTCACAGCGGGGCTATACATGAATCCCGGGACAAAAAACTATTATCTATGATCGGCAAAAGTAGGAACGCGGCTTGGCGACGGTTGCCTCCGGCCGACGCAGATTGCCCAGACGGCAGGCCGGTTTAATGAATTACAACCGGCAAAACCCAAAAGTCCCGCGCCTAGATAAAAATAAAGCCGTGGACTTTATTCCCTACCTTATCAGATTGCGTCAGTCGATAAGGATGGGGATTATTCCACGGCTTTCGAAGGAGGTGGAGCTAATGATTTACAATTCAGGAGGATAGGCATTCTTGCCCGTCTTTTTACAGTTCCCGGTTCTCAGTCCTTGGTTGGAGGTCGAATTTTTTAATCGTTGGGCCGTCAAATTCAGGGTTTTGACCGGTTCACGTAGTTAATCGGCGCAGCCTGGCTTGCACCGACTACGGAATCGTTCTGTTGCAGGCCCGCGGCCACCAGGCCGGCGTCGTTGGTAAAGATATCGTCGATGGACCCATCGGGCTTGGATTTGGTCAGGAATTTCACGCTGCCGTTTTCGAACAGTACGTTTTGTCCCCAGCCGGCGTGGTTTTCGCTCTGATGATCGGGCCGATCGCTGGGAGAGTCGGACATGATGGCAAAATTGTCGCGGTACAGGTTTTTCGTGGGATAGTACGAACCGTCGCGTGTATAACCGAGATTATAACCGTAGCTTCCGCCCAGCGTGGGGCGGAGATCGACGATCTTGGCGCTCGGCGCTAGTTCTAATTCGTTATAAGTAGGAATGCGGAAGCTGTTACGTTGGGCGGCCAGACGGGAATCGGGGCAAACAAAGCGGCTGACGTCGGTAATCAGCTTGTTCTGGAACAGAACCGGCGCGTAAATGCCCGCCGTTGCTAATTTCCCCTGTGAGGGCACCGCGGGGAAATAGCCGCCCTTGGCCTGACTGTATTGTGTCAGTGCAGAGCCCAATTCGCGCAAGTTATCCTGGCATGCGGCGCGGCGGGCGGAAAAGCGGCTGTTGGCAACGGCCGGAAAGATCAATAACGTGGCCGCCACCAGCACGATGGCAGCCATGGCTATGTCCAACTTTGTCATGCGCCCGATCCAACTGGGCGGAGCAATCGCGGGACTGAGCCTTTTAGATATAGCCGGCGCAGGACTGGCCATATGCGCGGCCACAAACTCGCATGTTCGCTGTGCCAACCCGGGCGGCGGGTTATAATTTGTCCGCAACGCGGCCAATGGCTCCAATCGCTTGCGCAATAAGGTTAATTCCTTGCGATACTCGGGATCGCCCTGTAATCGCGCATCCAAAATCGCCTGCTCGTCTTCATCCAGAGCGCCTAGTAAATGCCCAAGTAGTTGTTCTCGCTCGGAATCGGTCATAATTAACCAGCAATAAGGTTTACATTATTTTGATAGATTTATATGACTAAATGTTTCGCTGAGTTTCTGCACGGCCGCGTGGAGACGGCTTTTAACGGTTCCCACGGGGATATCCAGGATTTCGGCGGCTTCGCGGTATTTTAATCCTTTGAAATACACCAACAACACCACTTGCCGGGTTTGCTCGGGCAGGCCGTCAATGGCACTGCGTAACTGGCCGTATTGCTCGGCGGCTTCCGCCTCTTCACTCGGCCCCGCTTCGGCGCCGTCGAGCAATTCGACCAATGTTCCCATTTCTCCTTCAATATCGCTTTGCATGCGGCGGTCGAGGCTGATTATTTTGTGTCTCCGGTTGCGGCGCTGGTAGTCGATGGCCTGATTCGTGGCTACCGTATACAACCATGGCCGCACTTTACGCCCTTCCTCGAACTGACCGCACTTTAGATGCACTTGGAGGAATGTCTGTTGGAAGACGTCCTCGGCCATCTCCGCGTCGCCGAGATAGTGGCGCAAATAACCGTAAAGCTCCTTTTCATAGCGCCGCACCAACTCTTCAAATGCCGGCCGGTCCGATCGAGATCGATAATCCAACAACAGTTCTTCGTCGGTCCGATCTATCAAATCCTGAGAGCCGTTGGCACGCGGCTTAAAGTGTTCAATCGTGCCGTTAAACATTGTTACGATTCCATCTAGAAAAGGGTTCGCGCCAACCGGGAAAAATCTGGCCTTATTTGGCCCACGGCCCTTTAACCTTATTCTACGCCCTTCGCTTACCAAAATTATAAAGGGAAAAGCAGAGAAATAACCCCTTAAAGAGCAGTGATTTACAAAATTGGCCTCGCCTAGTAGTTTATCAGAGTGCAACTCTCATGCCCAATCGGCATAAACGGCACAAAAATACCAAGACTGTACATTTGTAAATTTACCAAATGTCTTCCGCCGCATCATTTTAAATATAGTTACCAATGACAAGTCCAATCCGGTGGCTTACTTTTTCCGGCGGGGATTATTTTGAAACTTTTGCCATCCGTTACACTTCAGTATGGTGCAACTCTGATTCGGAGGCAAGGAAATATTTTTACTGCCAAAATGGCAGCCGGGAAAGGTGCATATAACTTCAGCGAATATCGATTACCCTACATGTGCTAAATTATTGAGGCAATGCTGCAAGTATGCGATGCTGTCGCGGGCCAGACGTTCGATGCCTGGGGCGTAGTCGAAGACTTCGACGGAGATCCAGCCGCGATAATCGATTTTGCCCAAGGCCTCCAGAATGGGCAAAAAGTCCAAGCGGCCGAAGCCCGGGCCTTGGCGGTTGGGATCGTTGGCGTGGAAATGGGCCAGCAGTGCGGCATTTTGGACGATTATCTGGGGAATCGGCGCCGACTCGGCGACCATCGCTTTGCAGTCCAGGTGCAAACGGACCTGGGTCGAGGCGATACGCTCGATCAGCCCCGTGGTTTCCGCAGCCGTTCGCAAAAAGTCGGTTTCTTCCGGCCCTAACGGCTCCAAGGCAATCACGACGCCGGTTTCTTCCAAGACGGGAAGAATCTGTTGAAAGACATCAGCGGCAAAATCCATCGCCTCTTCGCGAGCAACGCCCGGCAGAAGGCAGCGTTGTTTAGGCGAGCCAAAGACCATCACCCCTCCGCCCAGATCAAAACACAGCCGGGCGAGATCTGCCAGATAATCGGCGGTTTTGCGCCGCACTTTTGCATTGGGGCTTGTCAGGTGCAGACCCTCGGTCTTGGCCAGCAGCCAGTGCAGGCCGACTATCTCCACTCCGGCTTGGTCGGCCAGGCGGCGAACTTCAGCCCGTTGCCGGGAGGTAATTTCATTCGCTTTCTCCGCCAGCGTAAAGGGCGCGATCTCCACGCCGGAGTAACCGCAATCGGCGGCGAAATCAAAGGCCTTTTCCGAAGGCCAATCCTGAAACGTTTCGTTGCAGATGGCAAATTTCATGGAATTAGCATGTTTTATTTTTTACATGATTTACGCCGGCCCTCACCCCCAGCCCCTCTCCCAAAGGGAGAGGGGAGAAATTCGCAAAACTCCTGTTGTTTAGTTTCGCGGACTTCATCCAAGCGCCGTCCTTTGTCGGTGCTAGGGACGCTGACCACGGGATCGGCCACGCCCTCGAGCGGATCGCCGGCTTTGATCGCGCTTAATCGTTTCTTAGTTTGCCGGGCGTACTGTTTCGAAAGTTCATAGCCCAAATAATGCCGGCCAAGTTTTTTCGCCACCGCCAAGGTGGTGCCGCTGCCGGCGAAGGGATCGAGCACCAATTCGCCCGGATTGCTGCAGGCTTCGATGATTCGGGCCAGCAATCGCTCGGGCATTTGGCAGGTGTGCCAGCCGGTCCGCTCCTTGAATGTCCCGCATACCCGGGAATAATACCAGGTGTCTTCAATGGGCGTAAAGGCCTCGGGAATATCTTGGGGGCGGAGGATCCAGGTGTTATCGGGCAGTCGGCCCTTGGGATTCGCCCGTTTGTCGCCGTAAACCAGTTGCCGGGCGGACGGCACGCGCAATGCCGATGATTCGGCGTTGAATGTATACGTTTTTGAATTCTTGACCGTGTAAAACAGGTGCGTGTGCGAGCGGCTGAAATTCGCCGTGCAATTTACGCCGAAGGTGTAATACCACACGACCCAACTGCGGCAGGTCATTTTAAGTTCTTTGGCGAGCATGACCTTTAGCTCTGCCGCGTATTCATCGCCGATGGCCAGCCAAAAAGTGCCGTTGGGTTTTAGCACCCGGGCTACCTCGCCGAGCCATTGCCGGCTCCAATCGAGGTACTTTTCGCTTTCCAGGGCGTCTTCGTATTCATCGTACTCGTATCCGATGTTAAAGGGCGGATCGGCAAAGGCCAAATCGACCGCTTCGTCGGCGAGTTTTTTCAGCCCACAGATGCAATCTTCGTTGTAAAGCAAGTCCGTTGGGATCGACATCGCAACATTCCTTCATGAGGTCGAAGACAGGGCATGGATGATTTTTCAAATGGAATAATCGTACCAGGATTTTTTCCAAGCGACAAGTAACAGGGGTGGCCGAATGCACGGGCACGATTCATTCCACCGCCTGACATGTCCGCGACTAATGTTCATGGCTTTACAGATTGATGTTACACAAGCGTATTTTTTCACAACCTCATTACCGTCGTGCCGCTTAGGCGGCGGATCAAGCGCCGCATTTCCAGCACGCTGAGAGTGGAGAGCACCTGGGGCATGGGCAGGCCGCTTTGGGCGGCTATCTGGTCGATGGGCGTGGCTTCGCTTGCAATTACCGATAACACATGCCGTTCGACTTCGTTGAGCAACAGTTCCGCCGGATGATGGATTTCCTGGCCGTCGTCGCGGGTCGCGGATTCGACCAGCGGGCCGAGTTCTTCCAGCACGTCGTCGGCCGATTCCACCAGTTTTGCCCCGTCGCGGATCAGCCGGTGGCAACCGCGCGACGTGCGGCTATCGACGTTGCCCGGCAGGGCGAACACCTCGCGCCCTTGTTCCATGGCGTGCCGGGCGGTGATCAGCGCCCCGCTACGATCGGCGGCTTCAATTATGATTACGCCCAGTGACATCCCGCTTATAAGCCGGTTGCGCTGGGGAAAGGTTCCGGAGAGGGGCTCGGCATGGGGCGGGGCTTCGCTTATAAGAGCGCCATGGGCGGCGATCTCATCGGCCAGTTGCGCGTGTTCGGGAGGATAGATGTTCACCACGCCGCTGGCCAGCACGGCGAAAGTGCGGCCGCCGGCGGCCAACGCGCCGCGATGGGTGGCGGCATCGATGCCGCGGGCCAGGCCGCTTACGATCGTCAAGCCTGCCCGGGCCAGACTGCCGGCCAATCGCTCGGCCTGCCTCAGTCCGTACTGGGTGGCGTGCCTGGTGCCGACCATGCCAATGGCCAAGGCGTCTTGCGGTTTGATGCTGCCGCGGACAAAGAGCACGCCGGGCGGATCATGGATTTCTCGAAGGGCGCGGGGATAATCGGGGTGAGCCTCGGTTAGGATGTCGATTCCCTTTTGGCGGCAGAAGTCGATGACTCCAGATACATCAACTTCATGGTCCGCATTATGAAATCTGTCCAGCATTTTCGGCCCGATGCCTTTTACAGCGCGCAGTTCGCTGGGCGCGGCTGCAAGAACGGCGGCGGGCGAGCCGAATCGCTCCAAGAGCGCCATTCGAGTCCGCGGCCCAACCCCCGAAATCAACGACAGGCGCAGCATGTCGACCAAGTCTTGATCGGCGGATTCCGCGGCAAGATTTCCCTTTTCGGCCATTGTTTGCTCCTATCGTTATTGCCCATGATAAGAAAACGACCGGATAATAGTATATCGTCCGGTTAGGGTTCTGAGTAGCAGGGCCGGCCGACCGGTGGTAAACAAAATGGGGACAGGCGCCCTCGCTTATTATTATTTTGAGTCGTTTCACGTAAGTAGCGCAAGCCAGTCCCCATTTCTCCTCCATGTATTCACGGCGGGCTAAATTAATCCCGCATGCAGTGGCTTGTCACTGAGATTCTTTACTGATATACATAGCGATCATGGGTAGCATAAACCAACTGCTTTTTATTCAAAAAAATGCCTCGGAATTGGCCGGGCCGTTTTTGGAGGTTGGATCGAAGGACTACGGCAATACGCAGGACTTGCGTACTGTGTTTCGCGGCCGGGGGCAATACGTGGGGGCGGATATCGAGACTGGGCAGGGCGTAGACGTGGTGCTTGATTTTACACTACCATTTGCCGAAATTGATAATCGACTGGGCGGGCGGCGATTCGGCACGATCTTTTGCCTTTCGGTAATGGAACATTGCATGCAGCCGTTCGTCATGGCCGAAAATCTCACCCGGCTCTTGCTACCGGGTGGAAAACTGTGCATCAGCGTGCCTTTTGCGTATCAGTTTCACGCCTATCCGTCTGATTTTTGGCGGTTCACTTACGAAGGCGTCAAGGTTCTATTCCCCCGCCTGCAATTCGATCTGCAAAAAGGCGCGGGGGCAACTTCCAGAACGGGTGAATTCAAACCGCTAGATAAAGAACTAGGAAAAATCAGCTTCGGCTCGAAATGGCACAGGCGCCAAGGACATTACTTGCGAGGCATGGTGGCGAAGACGCTGGGCGCGCTGGGACAAATCGGCGTCTTGCGCTGGCTGGCGGGTTATGAATACGTACTGTCGCCCACGGAAGTGATGATGATTGGGACGCTGCTCGAGTAAAAAAATATCGGGCGAAATACGGTGTAGTCAGCACCGTCTTCGATCATGGATAAGAAATTACTCTTCCAGTGCCGCGCGGATATCTTCGGGATCGACGTCATCGACCAGGTCAACACTTCCCATACGGCTGGGCAGGACAAAACGGAGTTTGCCGTGCTGGACTTTCTTGTCGTGCATCATGGCCGAAAGGATTTTGTCCGGTTCGAGCGGGGGAGTTTTCACCGGCAGTTGCAAGGTTTCCAATAATTTACGCTGGCGCTGGACAAACTTCTTATCGACACGGCCTAGTATCTCGGCCAGCCGGGCGGCACAACACATGCCGATGGCCACCGCCTCGCCGTGCAGCAGGTTGCCGTATCCGCTCAGCGTCTCGAAGGCATGGCCGAAGGTGTGGCCGTAATTCAGCACCGCCCGCAGTCCGGTTTCTTCAAACTCGTCCTTTTCCACTATGCCGGCCTTCAACCGGCAGCAGCGGGCGACAACATCAACCAGCACATCTTGATTTTTTTGGTTGATTTCCGGCGTATGGACCTCGAGATATTCGAAAAACTCGGCATCCAGGATCACGCCGTATTTAACGACTTCGGCCAAACCTGAACGGTATTCTTTCGTGGGCAAAGTTTCCAGCGTGGCGGCGTCGATAAACACGCCGGCGGGTTGATAAAAACTGCCCACCATGTTTTTGGCCTCGGGCAGGTTGATGCCCACCTTGCCGCCCACGGAACTGTCAACCTGGGCCACCAGTGACGTCGCTACTTGGAAAAACCGCAGGCCCCGGGCGTAAGTGGCGGCGATGAATCCGGCCAGATCACCCACCACGCCGCCGCCAACGGCCGCCACGATGCTCTTGCGATCCGCGCCCAATTCTAAAAGACCCTGCCACAAACTAGAGGCCAGATCTACCGATTTGCTTGGCTCGCCGGGCTGGATGGAAATCAAATCGGTATCAATTCCCTCGTTGACCAGGCTTTCGGTCGCCTTAATTGCATGCAAATCTTGCACGTTATCATCGGTGATCACCACGGCATGGGTCGTCCGGCCGCGCTCGATTACAAACCTGCCTAGTTCGGCAAGATTCCCGGCGCCGATGAGGATGTCATAACTTCGCCTGGCAAGGTTCACAGGCACCGTTCGGACTATGGAAGACATGAAACAACCTTAACGTGGCCCGGAATTCAAAATTTGCCGGACGTGAAAATGAAATAGTTTAGCCCCGGGAGCTCGCTCCCGGAGCATTTGCTGTAAATCAAAACTGCAATGCGGCATTATCCTGACCTATCCAATAATATTTATTTTTAGTTTTTCTTCAAACGTTTCAGATCATCGGCGGTAACAGTGATTTGGCGGCAGAAGCCGGTGTGGAGCCGAATATATGCCGATTCTACGGCCTGGGCGGGATTGGCATGCAAAAGCGTTTCGATCCGCTCTCGCTCGGCCTGGTCAGGCGGGGGATTTTCCAGCGAGTCGGGCCAGATCGTGGCATGTTCGATTACCAGGGCTTCTCGATAAGGATCGAAGGCGTTGGGCATTTTTTAGGGGATGGGGAATGGGGGATAGGTGGTTGGGAATTACTTTGTTGAGGCGATAGTCGTACTATCGCCCCAGGGATGAAAGTACAACTTCCATCCCAACCATGCATCGGGCATAAGCATTTTATGTCAATTATCGGGTGTTGTGCAATTGGGTTGTTATGCATGATCGAAGGGAAAGGCAATTACATCGGCCAGGGTTTTTGCCCCTGCAACGAGCATCACAAGCCGGTCAAAGCCCAGGGCCACGCCTACCGCGGGCGGCAGCCCGGATCGCATGGCGGCCAAGAACCGGCTTTGCTCGGGCAGAACGAGTTTGCCTTCTAAGCCCCGCAGCCGGTTGGTTTCGCGGTTACGCCCAATCAGTTCTTCAGCGTCCAGGAGTTCGTTGTATCCGTTGGCCAATTCGATGCCCGATACATACAATTCAAACCTTTCGGCCACCGGAGGATTGTCATTTCGGATGCGGCTTAGCGCCGCCTGAGTGGCCGGGAAATCGTACAAAATCACAGGGCGTCCGAGCCCCAGATGCGGCTGCACGCATTCGACCAAGAGGAGATCGAGCCAGCCGTCGCGATCATCGCTCGTAAAGCTGGCCGGTGGCTGGATGCCTTGTTTGCCGACGGCCGCTATCAGGGTTTCCGTATCTGACGAAAGCGGATCAACTCCCGCATGTTCGAGAAACGCTTCCCGGTAGCTGACTTGCCGGGCCGGTCCGCGCCCGAGCATTGTTTCGGCCAAGTCGCTGGTAAACCGCATTCCTTCGGCCATCCCGTCACCCGTGCGATACCACTCGACCATCGTGAACTCGGGATTATGCAGCCGGCCTAGTTCGCTTTGCCGAAAGACCCGGGATATCTGGTAAATCGCCTTTGCACCGGCGGCAAGCAGGCGTTTCATGGCGAATTCCGGCGACGTTTGCAACCACATGCGGCGCGGCGGTTTTTCCGCCGCCGCAGATATTTCGATCTGAAAAGGTTCCAAATGCCGATCAACCACCGTGTCGGCCGAGAGAATAGGGGTTTCGACTTCGAGAAATCCCTGCGCATAAAAAAAATCACGTAGCCGTCGCAGCAAATCGGCCCTCAGCCGTAGATTCTCCCATGAGGCCGTGGGAAGAAAATCATCATTGGAAGCGAGGGGCATCGAAGTGTTTTAGTCGATCTTTATTATCGGTTAGAGTGCATTTTCCCGCGGTCGTTGAAAGCCGACTATTGATACCCAGGAAAATACTGTTGGTAAACCAAGCCAAGCCCACGGGTTGCAACCCCTGGGCTTAATGACGTCATTTATTTGATATTCAATAAATGCCTTTCTATCCCTTGCCCCTCAATCCTCGCCCCTTTAATCATTCTTTCACACGTTCGATGTACGCGCCGGTACGAGTGTCGATCTTAATCAAGTCGCCCATCTCAACAAAGGCGGGGCAAGGGAACTCGGCGCCGGTGTCCATCTTGCAGGGCTTAGTTACATTGGTGGCGGTATTGCCCTTGGCCCCAGGCTCGCAGTATTCTACCCGCAAAACAACATGGTTGGGGGGCGTTATGCTGATGGGTTGATTGTTATAAAGGATAATACTACAAATCATGCCTTCCTTAAGATATTTCCAGCTTTCGTCGACCTGCTGGGCGGTCAGTTCGTATTGTTCATAGGATTCGTTGTCCATGAACACGAAGTGGTCCATTTGCCGGTATAAGAATTGGGCCTGGATTTCCTCGATTTCGGCAGCCTCAAGGCTGTCGCCGCTTTTGTAAGTGCGGTCCAAGACGGTGCCGCGTAACAAGTTCCGCAGCTTGCACTTATATAAAGCCTGTCCTTTGCCGGGCTTGACGAAATTGCATTCGATCATCAGATACGGATCGCCCTCGATTTGGACCTTCAGGCCCTTGCGAAACTCACTGGTGTTATAACTAGCCACGATTGTTTATCCTGTTTTGCTTTCTCATTTACATGGGTTATGGTACGATTTGACTATGGTAAGTCTATCATTTCAAGGGGAAATTTTGGATGCCCAGCCGGTTTCGGCTGAATGGCAAAAGGAATTGGCACGTTCAGTGCGGAATCCAGCCGAATTGTGCCAGTTGGTAGGGTTATCCCCATCGGCAACCGAAGGGGCGGTGCAGGCTGCCAATGGATTCCCAATCCTGGTTCCTCGACCATATCTAGCCCGAATTCGCCCTGGCGATGCCGGCGACCCGCTTCTTCTACAGGTTCTACCGCGCAGGGCCGAACTTGACCAGACACCCGGCTTTAGTTCGGACCCGTTGGGCGAAATCGCCGTTTTTTGCGGTCCCGATCTGCTCTGGAAATGCCAAAGCAGAATTTTGATCCTAGCAACTCCTTTGTGTGCCGTCCATTGCCGATTTTGTTTTCGGCGGCATTTTCCTTTTGATAAAAACCTCCAATCCCCATCAAGGTGGGGTAAGGCCTTACGGCTGCTCAACGCGGAGTCCTCGATCCACGAATTGATCCTAAGCGGCGGGGATCCATTGATGCTGCCGGATGAACTGCTTTCTCAATGGGCAAGGGATTTTGCGCGAATATCTCATCTTAGAAGGCTGCGAATCCATACCCGGATGCCGGTAGTGATCCCACGGCGGGTATGTGAGGAGTTATTTTCCTGGATGAAGGGGACCAGATTACCCGTCATTATAGTGGTTCATATAAATCATCCGTCCGAAATCGACTCCGAAGTGGCGACCGCGTTAGGCCGACTAGTCGATGCCGGGATCCCAGTGCTCAGTCAAGGCGTATTGCTGGCTGGGATAAATGACAATTTGGAGGTATTGGCGGAATTATACGAACGGCTGGCCGATCTGCGGGTGATGCCATACTATTTGCATCAATTGGACCCGGTGGCCGGTGCAGCCCATTTCGAGGTGCCGATAGCCAAGGGAAAGTCCCTGATCACAGGACTACGCGCTCGACTTCCCGGCTATGCAGTGCCGCGTTATGTTCGCGAAACGCCGGGCAGTGCGTGCAAAGAAATTCTGGCATAATCAGAAGCCTGTCTTGGTTTCTCGGTAATACGGCATTATCGTTATTTCTCTCCTAAAGCCCCCAATCTCTTAAACGATGCCCTTGCAGAGCATGAAGTTCACCTTGAAAGTGACCTGTGTACTGCACTTACTTTGCCAGTTATATCAAAAGTACGGGTAGCAGTGGTTCTTCTCAATGTTACCCGCATTACTAATCGAATGATTAGATGGCGATTGAACTATACGTCCTCTAATTCTGAAATAATACGTCGCAATAAAAATACAATATGCATTCCCTTTGGGTAAACACGAGGTACCACACTTTTAAAAAACATGAACTGATATTAAATGTAACCAAGTCCTCCCTCGGAATAGGTTGACTTTCAGTGCGGGGCATGTGAACTCACAGTTTTTTAAGGATGCATGTCCCCATGTACTTTTTCAACCGAAGGCAATTGTTGCGGTTTTTAATTTTAGGGACTTTGTGGCTTTTGCCGCTGAATATTTCCTTAGCGGAGGAAGCGACCGATGGCGGGGGTTCAACCCCAGCACAAAAGTCAGGGACCGCGTCCAACGCCCCGGCGGACGCGGGAAATTTAGACCAACTCCTCAACCTTGCCGAAAAAGGAGACGTCGGTCAGTTATCACAAATCAACGTAACCGGCGTCCAGACAACCAATCTTTCCGCTCCCTCGAACCAATTGGACGTCACCGCGGCCGGCGCCGGACAAGTCAGCTCCACCGGGGAATTGCTCAGAAAAATACCCAGCGTAAGCGCCCGAAGAACCTCGGGCATCAACTTCAATCCCCAGGTCCGCGGCTACAATTCCGCCCAGATGAACGCCACCGCCAACGGCATCAACCAATTGCAGACGCGCCTGGACATCGATTCGCTGTACAGCCAGATCGACCCGGGCATTATAGACAACATCTCGGTCATCGACGGACCGTACACCTCGCTATATGGGCCGGGTTTCGTCTTCCTGACCGCCGATTTGATTTCGCCGCCGCGGTTCGCCCAGCCCGAAACCCATTTTTCCACAAACTTCGTATATGGCTCCAATGCCCAGACCTTGTACTCCCGCGACAACGTGGTAAGCGGATCAAAAGATTGGGGAGTGATCGCAAGCTACGGGCTGCGCACCGCCAACGACTATCTCACCGGCGGCGGCGCTGAAAGCTTCATGGTGCCTTCCAGCTATCAGGAATGGAACGGGTTTTTCTCGACCAGCTTCGACCTCAACCAAGTGTCGCGCGTCCAGTTCGATTATATCCGCAACGACATGAACGACGTGGAACTGCCGGGCGTGATTTACGACATCAACAACTCCGTGAACAACCAATTCAACCTCAAATATACGATCCGGGAGGACCCGCTGGGACCGGAACAATTGGTGCTCCAAGCCTGGTGGACACAAACCTATTTTAACGGCGATACCTTCCGGCAGTCCAAACAAGACTACACCTACAAATTCTACTATAATTGGAATGACGCATTCTACCCGTATGGCATGGCGGCAAACGTCTGTGAAGGTCATTTGCTCACACTTGTGCCCGCGCGTTAAGGACATACGGCGACGCCGACTCGGCGCAGTTGACCGTCGGCGCTGACTGGAGACGTTTCGAGCAAATGTACCACGAGTATGATTACGATTCCCTTGGGGGCGACGCCTGGGGGGGAAATCCATTCGGAATCCCTCAATCGAAAATGGACGATGTCGGCACTCTTGCCGAACTGTCATTGCCCATGTCGGAACGACTTACAGTATCCGTGGGCGGGCGAGCGGATTATACCTATGCTTCGCTGAACACTGATGATCCCGTTGTTCTGATGAATGGTGGAGTGCTATCCGGCGGCAATTATGCCTCGACCAATATGTTGGGAATGGCGTTCGTTACGGGCAAATACAAACTGACCGAAGAATATGCCTTGAAAGCCGGCACGGGGTTTGCAATGCGGGCGCCCAATCTGAACGATCTATACAACGAAGGCACTTATATGCCGTATGCCCGCTACGGCAACAGCCGATTATATGGTTTGTCGACCCTGGATCCGGAAAAGGACCTGCAATTCGACCTGGGCCTCGATTATAAGACGGAAAAATTCTCTTACGGAGTGCGGGCCTACTACGCCATGATCCGCGACTATATTTTGGCGGCTCCAATATATACTTATGTGCCGGGGAATCGGACTCCAATTCCCGGCAATGCCAAAGAGATGAACCGGAATTTCTACTATTTTTATTATGGCTATTGGCCGAGGGGGTGGCAAAATAATTCGGACGTGCAAGGGGGCCAATATCAGTACGTGAACATCGACCTGGCGACACTGCTGGGAGGAGACCTGTACAGCGAATGGAAACTCTCCGATCGGCTCACCCTTTACGGCACCATGTCCTATACATACGGGACGAACGAGTCGCCCGTTAATTACACCTCGTGGGGGACTTACGGAGAAAAGAATTCCTTGGCTTCCTTGGGCTTGACCAGCGACGGGCTGCCCGGGATCTATCCCCTTAACGGCACCGTCGGAGTGCGGCTCTGCCAGGGCAAAGAAGACCGCTGGTGCCTGGATTTCTGCACCCGCATGGTCCACAATATGGATCACGTGGCCAAAAGTCTGGCCGAAGCCCCCACGCCCGGCTTTACCGTGCACAACCTCCGCGGCTACTATCGGGTGAGCAAGAACGTTCGCCTGGACATGGAAATCCAGAACCTATTTAACCGCTTCTACATCGAACCCGGCTCGCTGGCTATTTCAAAAGGACCTCTCGGAGAACACCTATACGTGCCGGAGCCTGGCATCTCCGCAATCATCGGCGTGGACGCGCGGTTCTAACCCGCATTTTCCACCATATTACGACAATCCCGGCCGGCCCAACAGAAGGGCTCCGCCGCTGCAACTTTGCACTTTATACCGGTTAAAGTGAGAACATCGGTTCTTCTCAATATAATTACCTTTCCTAATCGAATAGATTGACTAGCGATTAAATCATACCTCAAAAGCCTTCCCTACACAATGCTTCCGAGGCTCCGCCTCGGCAGAGACACGGCAGAGCCATGTAAACGTTCCCAGACAGAGCCTGGGAACGAGTACAAAAAAGTAAGGGACACCTGAAAATAATTGGCAGATTATTGAAAGGAATCATGCCCCATGCGATTCTTTAGCCGAATGCGAGCTTTGCGGCTCTGTTTCTTTGGACTTATTTTTCTTTTGCCGTCAAATATTTCCTTAGCGGAGGAAGCGGTCGAAGGTGAGGATACAATCCCGGCGCAAAAGGCGGCCCCTTCCACCAACGCCCCGGCCGACGTCGGCAACCTCGACCAGCTCCTCAACCTTGCCGAGAGAGACGTGGGGCAACTGTCACAGGTCAAGGTAACAAGCAGTTCCCAGTCCTCGAATCTGAGTGCCCCATCGAACCAATTGGACGTCACCTCGGCCAACGCCGGAGAGGTGAGTTCTGTAGGCGAGTTGCTCAGGCAGGTGCCTAGCGTCAATGCCCGGAGAACATCGGCCCTTAACCTCGATCCCCGAGTCCGCGGCTACAATTCCGCCCAACTGAACGCCACCGCCAACGGCATGAACCAATTGAAAACCCGCGTGGACATCGACTCGCTGTTCAGCCAGATCGATCCGGGCATTGTGGACAACATCTCGGTAATCGACGGGCCATACACGTCGCTTTACGGGCCCGGTTTCGCCTTCCTGATTGCCGATTTGATATCGCCGCCGCGGTTTTCCCAGCCCGAAACCCATCTTTCCACGAACTTCGTTTATGGGTCCAACGCCCAGACCTTGTACACACGCGACAACATGGTCAGCGGATCAAAAGATTGGGGAGTAATCTTAAGCTATGGACTGCGCGTGGGAAACGACTATCTTACCGGCGGCGGTCCCGAAAGTTTCATGGTGCCTTCCAGTTACCAGGAATGGAACGGGTTTCTCTCCACCAGTTACGACATAAACAAGGTCTCGCGGATCGAGTTCGATTACCTCCGCACCGACATGAACGACGTTGAACTGCCTGGCGTGGTCTACGACATCAACAGCTCGGTGAACAACCAGTTCAACCTGAGATATATAATCCAGGAAGATCGCCAGGGTCCTGAACAATTCCTGCTCCAGTCCTGGTGGAACCAGACTTACTTTAAGGGCGACGCCTCCCGGCTATCTAAACAGGAGTCCTTTTACCAATCGTTCGTTGGTCTGTCGACCTACATGGGCGATGTCGGCAGCTCGCTAAACACCTTCGGCCGCGGTCATCTGTTATCGTTGGGCGTCCGAGGGCTGCGGACGTTCGGCGACGCCGACTCGGTTCAGTGGACCATCGGCGCCGACTGGAGGCGCTACGAGCAACAGTACTATGAATCGGATTACTGGTCTGGCGGCCAAGACGTATGGTGGGATCCATGGGGAATTCCCCGGTCGCGAATGGACGACGTCGGCGCGCTAACGGACCTGTTGGTGCCACTATCCGACCGACTATCCGTGAACATAGGCGGACGAGTGGACGGTTGCCGGGCATCGGCGGATAGGGATGACATTGTCATCACCAAATACGATCCTTGGGGCGCCATGTTCCCTCCCGGATTCCAGGAATCAACTCATACCATCGGCATGGCCTATATTACAGGCAAATACAAGCTAAGCGATACATATACCCTGAGGGCCGGCACGGCCTTTGCCGAGCGGATGCCCGACCTGCAAGAACTCTACGTCGATGAACCGTTTGTGCCGCTGTATCGCCTTGGCAATAGTTTCCCAGTCGGACTGCAGTCATTGCAGCCGGAAAAGA
Organism: Pirellulales bacterium; assembly: GCA_963845975.1. Lineage (GTDB taxonomy): Bacteria > Planctomycetota > Planctomycetia > Pirellulales > Thermoguttaceae > JBEKIK01. The sequence continues at coordinate 234,222 of CAWJUD010000001.1, forward strand.
ATCTCCAATTGGACTTGGGCCTGGATTACAAAACCGAGAAAGTCTTCTGTGGCTTGCGGGCCTATTATGCCATGATCCGCGACTATATTATGCCGGTTGCCTTCCAGACCAGTGCCTGGGTCCAGGATGGCGTCGTGTTTCCCAAGGCCTTGGGCCGGGATTTCACTTATGTCCCGCCGGAATGGCGCGCCGACCTGAATACTCCCAACGAAAACGGGGACTTCATCCAAGCCGGATATCAGTACGTGAACATCGACCTGGCTACGCTCCTGGGCGGAGACCTTTACAGTGAAGTGAAAATGTCCGATTGGTGTGCGGTATACGGCACAATATCTTATATCTACGGGACGAACGAGTCGCCGGTGAATTTCACTCAAGTGCCTTACTGGTATTCGCCCGACGGACACGTGAATCACTTGGGCGGCACTGACGGACTGCCCGGGATTTATCCCCTCAACGGCACGATCGGCGTGCGGATCTTCCAGAGCGAACAAGACCGCTGGTGCCTGGATTTCTGCGCACGCATGGTACGTAAGCAGGATCACGTGGCCGAAACTGTGGACGAAATTCCCGCGCCCGGCTTTACAATCTTCAACTTGCGCGGCTATTATCGAGTGAATAAAAACGTCAAATTGAACGCGGAAATCCAGAACCTCTTCAACCGCTACTACATAGAACCTGGCTCGCTGGCCATAATCGGCCCCAACGGCATACCCACGTTTTTGCCGGAGCCGGGCATCAGCGCAATCATCGGCGTGGACGCGCGGTTCTAGCCCTCGGTATTCCGTGTTCCCGGTTCCGCCGCGAACACCATGCTCCCGAGGCTCAGCCTCGGCTAATATGAGACAAAGCTATGTAATTCAGGCTGTTCCTAGGCAAAACCTGGGAATATAGATAAGTTAGTGCACGATCCCTTCCATCGCAACTTTGCACATTATACCGTTTGTAGGGGGAACATCGGTTCTACTAAATGTAGTTGTCATTCCTATTCGAAGACTGTTTATGGTTCAATGCAATTTGCCCAAAAAGAAAGGTATTCAATTAGGGGCGCCTGAAAATAATTATCAAATTAATGAAAGGGATCATAACCCATGCGATTTTTTATCCAAATGCGGGTTTTGCGGTTTTGTATCTTTGGGCTTGTTTTTCTTGTGCCGCTAAAACTTGCCATCGCGGAAGAGGCGGCCGGCACTGATGAGGGTACAACGCCGTCCCAGGCGGCCCCTTCCACCAACGCCCCGGCGGACGTCGGCAACCTCGACCAGCTCCTCAACCTTGCTGAGAAAGACGTCGGGCAACTGTCACAGGTCAAGGTAACAAGCAGTTCCCAGGCCACGAATCTGAACGCCCCCTCGAACCAATTGGACGTCACCGCGGCCGGCGCCGGAGACGTCAGTTCCACCGGTGAACTGCTCAGACAAGTGCCCGGCATAAGCGCCCGAAGAACCTCGGCCATCAACCTCGATCCCCGCGTTCGCGGGTACAATTCCGCCCAGTTGAACGCCACGGCAAACGGCATGAACCAACTGAAGACCCGCGTGGACATAGACTCGCTGTTCAGCCAGATCGATCCAGGCATTATAGATAACATCTCGGTCATCGATGGGCCGTACACCGCACTTTACGGGCCGGCTTTCGCCTTCCTGAACGCCGACCTTATATCACCCCCGCGGTTTTCCCAGCCCGAGACCCATTTTTCCACAAACTTCGTCTATGGGTCCAACGCCCAGACCTTGTACTCCCGCGACAACGTGGTAAGCGGGTCTAAAGATTGGGGAATGCTCTTCAGTTACGGACTGCGCGTGGGGAACGACTATCTTACCGGCGGCGGCGCCGAGAGTTTCATGGTGCCTTCCAGCTATCAGGAATGGAACGGATTTTTCTCGGCCAGCTACAACCTGAACAAAGTGTCGCGTGTCCAGTTCGATTACATCCGCAACGACATGAACAATGTTGAACTGCCGGGCGTGATTTACGACATCAACAACTCGGTGAACAACCAGTTCAACCTGAAATATACGATCCAGGAGGATCCCCAGGGGCCGGAACAATTGGTGCTCCAAGCCTGGTGGACACAAACTTATTATAACGGCGATTCATTTCGGGAGTCCAAACAACAGTCCTACTACGCTTTTTACTCTAATTGGCTTAATACCTTTTATCCAATTGGTATGGCAAATACAACCGGTGAGGGTCATTTGCTCACATCGGGCGTTCGCGCGCTAAGGACATACGGAGATGCCGACTCGGCGCAGTTGACCGTCGGCACCGACTGGAGACGTTACGAGCAACAGTACTACGAGAATGATTACGATTCCAATGGCAACGCCGCATGGGGGATCAATCCGTACGGAATCCCTCAATCGCAAATGGACGACATTGGCGCACTTGCCGAACTGTCAATGCCTTTGTCAGAACGATTTTCCATGACCGTGGGCGGGCGAGTAGATTACAGCCACGCTTCGCCGAACATTGATGACCCCGTCATTACCAAATATACGCCGGATTTCGGGCCTTACGTTGAGGGCACATCGAGTTCGACCAATACGTTGGGAATGGCGTTCGCGACGGGTAAATACAAGTTGACCGAAGAATATACCTTGAGGGCGGGCACGGGGTTTGCCATGCGCGCACCGACCTCAACGACCTCTACAACGATCAAGCATACGTGCCGTTTGCGCACTACGGTAGCAGTATCATATACGGTTTGTCGACCCTGAAGCCGGAAAAGAACCTCCAATTTGATTTAGGCCTTGATTATAAGACGGAAAAAGTCTCTTACGGAGTGCGGGCCTACTACGCCATGATCCGCGACTACATCATGCCGGTTCCGGAAGGCATCTGGGTGCCTAATTTTTGGATTCCCGGCAATGCCAAAGAGATGAACCGGAATTTCTACTATTTCACTTATGGCTACGATCCGTCTTTCCAGAGCAATAATTCGGATATCCTTACCGGCGGTTATCAGGAGGTAAACATAGACCTGGCGACATTACTGGGCGGAGATCTATACGGCGAAGTCAAAATGACCGATTGGATGGCCGTCTACGGCACTATGTCCTATACCTATGGGACGAACGAATCGCCCGTTAGTAGCGACAACTATGGGATTTACGCAAACAAAATTTCCTTGGCTGCCAAGGGATTAACCAGCGACGGCCTGCCCGGTATTTATCCGCTTAACGGCACGATCGGCGTGCGGGTCTTCCAGAGCCAAGACGACCGCTGGTGCCTGGATTTCTGCGCCCGCATGGTCCACAATCAAGACCACGTGGCCAAAAGTCTGGCTGAAGCCCCCACGCCCGGCTTTACCGTGTACAACCTCAGAGGCTACTATCGAGTGAATAAAAATATCCGCCTGAACGCGGAAATCCAGAACCTATTTAACCGCTACTACATCGAACCGGGCTCGCTGGCCATTACAAACGGCGCCTACGGACCACACACGTATGTGCCGGAGCCGGGCATCAGCGCAATCATCGGCGTGGACGCGCGGTTCTAGAATTGGGTTTCTGGGCGGTTTCTAAAGATCTGCAGTTTTCTTGCTGTGAGGAGCGATTCCCTTTATCGCAGGTACAATCTACAATCATACTCGTGCCGTTTGATTTGATTCCTCGGCGAGCGCTAGGGGATTGAACGGCTACCCATCACGATCATGTAATTCCGCCAGGAGGCACCATGGCCAAAATCCTTCAAGGATTCGCGATCGCGGCGCTGCTCGCGGCAGCCCCTGTATTGGCGCAGGACATCCCAGTGAAAGCCCACACCCTATCCAACGGCATGCGGGTGCTATTGGTGGAGCGGCGCGGCAAGCCCACCATCGGCACCGCCTGGGCGGCCGGGGTCGGCAGCGTCAACGAGGCGCCGGGCATCACGGGCCTGGCCCACTTCTTCGAACACCTGATGTTCAAGGGCTCCTGGGCCATCGGCAGCCAGGATGCCCAGAAGGACGCCGCGCTGAATGCCGAGCAGGACCGGCTGTTCACCGAGATCCAGAAGGAACTGCAGGTCCTGCGCATAAAGCAGCGCCGGGGCGAGATCGCCGACGCGGAGGATCCGAAGGCGCGCAGCCCGCGCCACCAGAAGCTCCTGGAGGAATTCAACAAGGCCGTGAAGGCCCAGCAGGATCTCCTGGTGAAGGGGGAATACGACACCCTCTACACTCAGTTGGGCGCCCCCGGCACCAACGCCTTCACCAGCAACGACGTCACCTGCTACATGCTCACCATCCCGGCCAACGCACTGGAGTTTTTCTGCTGGATGGAGTCGGACCGCCTGAAGTCGCCTGCCTTCCGCGAGTTCTACGCCGAGCGTGACATAGTGTCCGAGGAGCGCCGCCTGGGGGAGAACAACCCCACATACGCCTTGGACAAGGCCTTCAACGCCATGGTCTGGCAGGCAGTGCCCTACCACTTAGACGGCATCGGTTATCCCGTGGACTTCAACGCCATCACTCGGGACCGGGCCACCACCTTTTTCAAAACCTATTACGCCCCTAACAACCTGACCCTGGCCCTGGTGGGCGGTTTCAAGGCTGAAGAGATTCTCCCCATGCTGGAGCGATACTTCGGCCGCATCCCCGCCAACCCCGTTCCCGCGCCGGAAATGGTGATTACGGAACCACCCCAGGCAGGTGAAAAGCGACTTGTGGGCGAGGCGGACGCGCCGTCCTCGGCAACGGTGCTGCACAAGACCGTGGCCATCGGCCATGTGGACGAGGCGGCCCTGGAAGTGCTGGCGACGATTCTCAACGGCCGTAGCGGGCGTCTCACCCAAAGCCTGGTTCTGGACCAGAAGGTGGCCACGGGGGCTTTCGCACACAGCAACCCCATGAAGTTCTCCGGCACCTTCACTCTTAGAGGCACCGCCGCCGAGGGGCACACGCCGGAGGAAGTGGAGCGCACCTTGGAGAAGGAAATTGAAAAGGTCCAGGAGAATGGCATCACGGAACAGGAACTACAGAAAGCCAAAAACCAAATTCGCACCCGGCGATACGCCATGCTGCGCAATGACACGGGCTTGGCCATTCAGTTGGCCACGATGGACACCTTTGCCGGCTATCAGACCCTACTGGACAAGCCCGCCGCCCTGGACCGCGTGACGCTAGCGGATGTTCAGCGTGTGGCCAAGGCCTACTTCGCACCCGAAACCCGCAACATCGCCCTCTATAGCCGCAAGGGAGCTGCCCGATGAGCCAATTCGTACTTTCCGCCCTCTGTGCCATTTTCATTGCCTTTGCCCAGGACATTCCCGACCGCCCGGAAAAGATCGCCATTCCGCCACTGAAGTTCGATGTGCCCCAGGCCAAGGAAGCCCGGGTCACGCTGAAGAACGGAATTCCCGTTTTCCTGGTTGCCGATCCCACGGATCAGCCACTGGTGAGTGTGAAAGTTTACGTACGTGGCGGCGAGTACCTGGCGTCCAAGCCCGGTCTGGCCGGGTTCATGGCCGACCTGCTGCGGAGAGGCGGCACAACACAGCTTTCCGCCTCCAAGCTGGACGACCGCCTCGACTTCCTGGCGGCGCACCTGGAATCCCGGCTGGGAGAGGAGTCCGCCAGCTTGGTGCTGGACCTGGACATACAGGAAAAGGACCTGAAGGAAGGCCTTGGCCTTCTGCGGGACATGCTGGTGGAGCCCGCCTTCGCCCAGGACCGGCTAGACTTGGCCCGCAAGGAGCTGAAACAGGACCTGGAACGCCTCAACGACAACGCCTCCGGCATCGAGCGCTACCAGGCCCGCTACCTCACCCGGGGCGAGGATCACTACACCGTGCGCCGTCCCACGCCCGCCATCCTGGAGGGATTCACGCGCGAGGATTTGCAGTCCCTCCATGCATGCCTAATACACCCTGGCAACGTCGTGATCGCCGTGGGGGGGCGCTTCGACCGAGAGGCTGTCCAGGCCTTGCTGGAGAGTACCTTCGGCGGCCTCAAGCCGCTGCCGGGTGCTCAGGTGAGCCCCGCCGCCCCGGCACCGAACGTCACCGTGAAGCCCGCCCTCTACCTCTGTGCTAAGCCTGGGGACAACCAGGGACGAGCCAGTCTCTTCCTGCCCGGCCTGCGCCGCTCAGATCCCGACTGGCCCGCCGTCGAGGTGATGAACTTTCTCTTTGGCGGGGACTTCACCAGCCGCCTCGTCATGAAGCTCCGCATGCAGGAGGGCCTGGTGTACCACGTTCACAGCCATTTCGGTGAAGGCCGTGTCTTCCTGCAAGGGGCCGAGGTCACCTGGCAGACCAAGAACCGCACCGTGGCCTACAGCATCCGACTGGTGCAGGAGGAAGCGAGGAAGATGCGGGAAGAACCACTGTCTGATGAGGAGCTGGATCGCGCCAAAGGCGCCTTGGTTAAGAGTTTCCCGGCCCGTTTCGGCGATCCGGTGACTAATGCGGAACGCTTTGCAGAGGACTACTTTTACGGAATGCCAGAGACCTACTGGGCCCAGTACCGGGAGCGCATCCAGGCCCTCACTAAGGCCGACATCCAGCGTGTGGCAAAGAAATACCTCGACCCAGCCCGCATGGCCATCCTCCTGGTGGGTGACATCCAGGCCATGGAGCCGGGCGACCCAGACCACCCCGGCCTCCTCAAGGACGCCACACACCTGCCCATCGTGAAAGTGCCGCTAAGGGATCCTCAGACGCTTAAGCCCATGGCGGAGAAATGAGTGCGGATGGTTGTCGAGAATTCTGACAGATGATACGCATTCTAGCGGTCTGTTTATTGCGAGGCGGGAATGGTTAGAATAAGGACATGTGTGGAAGATTTTCCTTACGCGCTCGAAACGCTGAAATATTGTCCGAGTATTTCGGCATTGTCGATGTGCCGCCGTTAAAGCCCCGGTATAACATAGCGCCCAGTCAGACGGTGCCGGCAGTGCGGTTAAAGCCAGGCGGGAACAAAACCCGCCGCGAAGTGGTTTTATTGCGGTGGGGACTGATCCCCAGTTGGGCCAAGGATGCGGCAATCGGCAACCGGATGATTAATGCCCGGGCCGAATCGCTGGCCGAAAAGCCGGTATTCCGGGCCGCCTTGAGGCGGCGGCGATGCCTGATTGCGGCCGACGGATTTTACGAGTGGCAAGCAACCGGCCGGTCGAAGCAGCCGTATTTTATCCGTTTTCGCGACGACAGGCCTTTTGCCTTTGCCGGTTTGTGGGATAGCTGGGAAGGCGCGGACCATAAGGCGATCGATTCGTGCACGATAATCACCACGGCAGCCAACGAGTTGATACGCCCGATCCACGACCGCATGCCTGTGATCCTGGCGCCGGAGGCCTACGAAGTTTGGCTTGACATGGCAGTGGAAAACATGGATACAATCACCTCATTATTAGTCCCTTTTTACAGCAAGGAAATGGAGGCCTACCCGGTCAGCACACTGGTGAACAAAGCCACACACGACGAGCCCGGATGCATTGAGCCTTTGGAAAAATTATTATAGCAACAGTGAATATCGAAATTAACGAGGATGATTGTTATGAATGCCATCCTGAGTTATCGGTTGCCTTCAAATAAGCCCTAGATTGATTTTTTTATGACCATATTATTCGAAAACCCGTTGCGGATCATATTCATCGGCATTGTTATCGAAGCCCTCTTGGGCATCGTGTTGTTTCGCACCGGCCGGGGAGCGCTGCTTTGGGCAATGCTGGGAGTATTGGCCTTAACGTTGGCGGGCGTGGTTGTAGAGCGGATGGTGGTCACCCAGAGGGAACGCGTGGAAATGACGTTGGACGGAATTACTTCCGCCCTGGAGGCCAACGATCTGAAGCGCGTGCTGAGTTACATCGCGCCGGGCGCCGTTCAGACGCGTAACCGCGCGGCTTGGGCCCTGGGGCGCATTGAAGTGCAATCCGCCCGGATTTATAAGCTGGAAATTACCATCAACCGGCTCACCAGCCCGATGACGGCCAAGGCCGCGTTTTTCGGACACGTTCGGTATCGCGACCGGCAGGGCGAAATTCCCTATAACAATTACGGTTCGCGATTTGTCGTGGATTTGCACAAGGAAGGCGCCGCCTGGGTTGTGACCGGACACGTCGAAGTGCAAGAGATGGAAGGAAAGGACAGAGTTATAAATACGGAGTGATTCAATGAGTATAGGGGCGGCGATCAATCAAGCGATTTTGGATTTGGTTTTAAGGGAGGAGGCTTTTTGATTATCTCGCGGCAGGCGGTTGGAATCCGCTCTGGAAATGAATTTCACCAGGTAACCAAAAAACGCAATCCAGGCGACGGCGGCGCATTGCATCATGCCTAAATAAAACGGATGTAGAGCCGGGCGGGGAGTGAAAGAGTAAAAGGTCCATTGGCTGGCGTTTTCCCAGCCGACAACGGTGCGCCGCCAAGATGTTTCAACCTTGGGCCGATCGTTTGAGGAGGCATTTTGCAAAGGGATTTCGCTGGCCACCCAGCCAAGAGCTATTAATACCGCCAAAATCCAGCCAATTCGTTGCACGGCATTGCCCTTCAAAATTCGCTGTTTAAGACCTTGATTCCGCGGGCATTAGGCACTGGAAAAGTCGTGCCGAAATGCTTAAACACAGCGAATTAAGGCAATTTTCAAGCCGAGAGCGATCGAGGATTGGAAAGCCGTTTGCAACTGATTGCGGCATAAGCGATTAACAAGCTCGGGCAACGCGTATCAGCGGACTGCGGTGTGGCATACGGACAACATATATCTCCGATCCGTGTGGCAAATTTTCAACACGCCGTAGAAATCTGACCGTCAAATTGTGGGCAGATTCTTCATATTCTCCCGCCCCCGAATAGGGGTTTTGCCTAGTCATCAATTGTATTCTACAGTTATATGTGTGTGTAAATCAAATTTCTTCGGGTAGATACAAAGCAAGAAGGTGATGGTGTTGGTCGCAAGTCAATTGCTCCCCCTTCTTATGTCTTACTTTAGTGGGATATATAAATTATGGCTAATGCATCCGTACCCAAACTGGAATTGAAGAAGATTCTTTCCATGGCCCAATTGCCCGGGCTTCCGCAAAGCGCAATTCGACTCTTGGAACTATCTCAGGATCCCATGAATGGCCCCGCCGAATTCTCGGTTCCGATTGAGGTCGATCCGGGGTTGACCGGACAGGTATTGCGATTTGTGAATTCTTCCTATTTTGGCTTTGCCCGGGAGATTTCAAGCGTCAAGATGGCTATCACCTTGGTTGGTATTCGCACCATCAAGAACTTCGCTCTATGGAGCGCAGTGTTTAGTTTGATGGCGAACCCCAAATGTGGACCGTTCGAATTAAAAAGTCTATGGCAAGATTCCCTTCGCCGGGCATTGTTTGCCAGGGCCCTGGCCAAAATACTGAGCGTGAAGGATGCCGAGGATGCATTTGCCGCGGCCTTGTTGCAGGACATGGCCGTACCTGTTTTGGCTAAAGAATCACCGCAGATATACGTGAAATTATTGGAATCGCGGAAGCAAGGCCAGTTCCGGCTTTCATCTTTGGAAAACCAGATTTTCGGTTGGGACCACGCTCAAGCGGGCGGCATAATGGCCCGACATTGGAATCTTCCCGAGGATTTCGCCGGCTTGATCGAAAACCACACGTCAATTGAAAAACTCATCGAGCAAGCTTCTGATGCTCCGGACAAGGTGGCCGTAACCATGTCGGCCTTTTTACCTACTATTGCCGATCCAGTGTGGACGGAATGCCAACAATTCGAGTCGTATTACGAAAAAATAAACCCGGGCAACAGCCCGACGATAATGGAATTATTGAGCCAAATCGACCAGGAATTTGACCATTTTGCCCCGGTTATGAAACTTGCCACGCCTGCAAAATCACTAGTAGACCGTTACAATGAGGTAACAACTTCGGCAATGTGAAACGGAGAGAAAAATTAGTTTCGCCATAAACATAGAGCCACGCGGCCGGGTCCTAATGCCGGAAGGCAATGGAGCCGCCCGCGCGGCTCGCTTTGTTATGGAAAAAAGCTTCGTTCGGTTGTAAGACCCAGCGGAAATTTATCGTCATCCGGAATGTCCACTTAATAGGTGAACTCGATTATCTTGTGTTAATGCCTGTAATTTCAATAGTTGCGGCTAAAGTCTGGCCAAAGTTTTGGGATTTACTGATGTAGTGAGTAGAATGACATGGAAGGGCCAGAAAGATTTTGGTGTTTGCATGAAAAGGGCTATATTTGGCATTGAAATTAGCCGGAAACAAGCAGCCTCCCAAGGGTAAGTTTCCGATAATTGACAATGCCATCTTCCAATGGAGTGCACCACCGTGAACGCCCGAAATTACATCCGCCGCGGCAAGATCGAAAACGAGGCCGCGGGATATCTGGAGTTGGGCATGGCTCAACAGGCGCTTTCCACTTTATCACGGCTAGGAGACCCGTCCGCACTCGATGCTAACGGATTATACATCCTGGGAGAATCCTTACGTTCGCTGAAGCGTTTCGAGGAAGCCATCGAGCCCTTGCGCTGCGCAGCCGAAACCGCCACCAACAACATTCACGTGCTTTTGGCCTTGGCATGGTGTTACAAACGAGTCGGCCGCCTCGATCTGGCCATTGACGCCTTGGAGCAAGCCTTGGCAATCGAACCCGGCGAGCCGCTTCTGCGTTACAATCTGGCTTGTTATTTCAGCCTGGCGGGCAACAAAAATCGTGCATTGCGTTATTTGTCTCAAACGCTGTCGGCCGCGCCGGACTACCGCCGCTTGATCGACGATGAACCCGATTTCAACCCTATCCGTCACGATCCCGACTTCCAATCGCTCCGTGGGAAAGTCAACGAAGGATAGATCAGAAATTGTAGGCAATCGAAATGAATCCTCCGTGCAGGAGCAAGTCGCTGTTTTTGTCGATCTCGGCAATGGCGGGAATGTCTACGATGTAAAAGGGAATTTGGGCGTCGGCCAACCCTATGCTGGAGACCGCCACCACGCGATATCCAACTTGTGCGCTCCACTGGCGGGCGAATTTCCAATCCAAGCCCACATCTACTTGAGTCAGGATGGAAATGGCGTCCGTCGAGGAGTTGACCGGATACGTTCCCGGCACGCCGCTGGAGCCTGTCGTGGCTATGGTGCCGTTGCCCAAATACGCCTGGAAGTTATTTGAAATGTGGTTGTCATAGATGCCGACCTTGGGCGCCATGAAGAAACGCAAGTTGTTGCCCATGCAATAGCCGAGTTCGAAACCAAGTTGGGGACCGATAAGGTTGTTGGTGATTTGATCGCTGAGGTAAGCTTCGTACAAACCTCCGGCATCGCCCCAGTTATGGTAAACCGGGGTTAACGGATCAGGCACTTGGGGGCCTGCCAGCGAACCGAAGCGCCATGCTTCTTGGAAGCGGAAATAGCGGACGCCCATCGACCAGCCCAGGTCCCAAGGCGAGTCCTGACCATAGCACCATTGTCCGCGGACTAAATTGATTTCGACGTCGTGGACTTCATCCCTGCGCCACAGACGATGTTCGGAGGCGTCGTTGAACCAGGTCGTACCGGGCGAGCCGCCGAATTGAATATCGCTGACCCGCAACGGCGTGCCTACCGTGCCGAAAGGGTTGGTAGCACTGACAGGGCTTGTATGACTGACAAAACTATCGAAATTGTCCAAAGTCCAATAAGAGGCTTCCAATGCCCAATATCCGGGATTGCAGCCGCTGCAAAACCGTCGGCCGAAGCGGGCTTCGCCGCCCCAACGCCAACTGAACTCGTCAACCGGATAGTCGTTGTGCGCCTCGTTTCCGGTTTCAAAAGTGATGTATACCTTGTTGGGCCGGTCGCGCGTCATCACTAAAGCCGAGATCGATGCATACCACAGCGAAGCCTCGCTACAGCCTACATTGCAATTGCCGCAGGCCGACTGCTCATAGCGATTTACATACGGCCGATAATTGCCGTTTTGGCCTGGGCAAGGCGCATAACCTTCGCATCCGCCGGCGCTGCCGGTGCGCATTGCCCTTGCTCGGCAAGCATCTGGTTCATCACTCCGGGAGTTTGCTGAACACTAAACGTTGCCGTGGGTTCGGAGACCTTTTGCGTCGCCGGCGCCTGCATAACAGCGGCCGATTGCGGAACAGGCATGCCCGACGGAACAGTCATGACCGGTTGCGTGGTGATTGGCTGAGCCGCCGCTGCCTGATCGGCGGCAGCCGTGTAATACATAGGAGGAGGCGAATAAGCAGGCGTGTTGTATTGCGGACCAATTTGACCGTAGGTTGCTACGGGCTTTGCAGGTTGTATTTGTTGGGCCGTATAAGGCTGCACGGGTTGACTTGCATACGGCTGCACGGGTTGACTTGCATACGGCTGCACGGGTTGACTTGCATACGGCTGCACGGGTTGACTTGCATATGGCTGCGTTTGCTGAACCGAATATGGCTGCATGGGTCTTTGAGCCGTGTAATTCACCGGCGCTGTATAGCCGCTTGAAGGAGGCGGATAACCGCTTGGAGGCGCCATGCCGGGCGTTTGCTGCGACATTTGGATGGTGTCGGGAGAACCATATAGTCCATATTGCCCCAACGCTATTGTGGCACTGCCGGCCACCAACAAAGCTATGCATATTGGGAAGAGTTTCATACTTGACTCCTTTCCATGGTAATATACCGAATCATTCTACTCGTTAAAAAGCATCGTCTCGGAAAGGGCGACGGATTCGGTTAAATACGTTCTAACGTGTCATTTTAATCAAGAGGTGGCAGGCAAATCGACGTTATTAGCGTGCATCAGATAATTTTCCCTGAAATCCCCAGCATGGCTTTTCAGCACAATCGGAAAAGTTCAACATCACGGCATTGAAACTACGTAAATATGGTAAAACGATCCAAATAAACAAACGACGGCCAGTTTGCGGAAGATGCCGAGTGGATAAAGTTGAGCGACGATCTTAAATGATGATCGGTAACAAAGATCTCCTCTGCGATTCGACATTCATGGCTCGGTCATTTTTTCTTGCCCCTTGCCTCTCGCCTTCGCTCCCTGGTCCTTCATATTCGTGAAAAAAACAGACAGCCATCTCACAATACCGCTTTTCCTCGAGATTTTAACCAGCCCGTTTCGGAGCCAGCCCCCTTTTTTCTCACACCTCTAAGCTTGGTCCCTATACAAAATCGCCCTATCCGCAAGGAGAAGGTGTGGGTAAAATTGTGAGATTAATTGCATTGACATCCAACTTCCGTATTTTACACAACTCCTTACCTAACAACATGTTACGATATTTAACCGCCGGCGAGTCACACGGTAAAGCAATCCTGGCCTTGGTGGATGGCTTTCCAGTCGGGGTGCAATTAGACACGAAATTGATCGACGCCGAACTACACCGCCGCCAAGGAGGGTATGGACGCGGAGGCCGCCAACACCTGGAAAGCGATCATGTCGACGTCCTCAGCGGGATATGGCGGGGCATAACCCTGGGCAGTCCCATCGCCTTGATGGTGCCCAATAAGGACTACAAAATCGACCGCATGGAAGACCTGGATCGGCCCAGGCCGGGCCACGGCGATCTGAGCGGGTCTATGAAGCATCTTAGCTCAATCCGGGCAATCCTGGAACGAGCGAGCGCCCGCGAGACCGCGGCACGAGTTGCCGCCGGCGCTTTGGCTAAACAGTTATTAAGTCCGTTCGAGATCACAGTCTTCGGGTATGTAGTCGAGGTAGGACCGATCGTCATTCGTAGTAAGCCGGGCAATCTGGAAGAGCAGCGTGCGCTACGCGATCGCAGCGAGTTGTATTCACTCAATCCGGATCAAGACGCCGAAGTCAAGGCCTTGATCGACCAGATGCGCAGCGCCGGCAACACATTGGGCGGCGTGATTGAAGTTCGCGCGGAGGGCGTCCCGTTTGGCCTGGGCACTCACGCGCAATGGGACCTGAAACTGGACGGCCGATTGAGCCAGGCGATAATGGCCACCCAAGCAATCAAAGGCGTGGAGATTGGCTTGGGATTCGGCATGGCGCGGCGGCCGGGCTCGGAGGTGCACGACCCGATATGTTACGATCCGAAAATGGCCGGCACGCCCACCCTGGGCTTCGTCCGGCCCACGAACAATGCCGGCGGATTGGAAGCGGGCATGAGCAATTCGCAGCCGATTGTGATCCGCGCGGCCAAAAAGCCCATCAGCACGCTGGGTCGGCCTCTGGAATCGGTTAATCTGAAGACCCTCAAGTCCGAGTCGGCCGCGTACGAGCGGAGCGATCTGTGCGCCATTGCCGCCGCCAGTTGCATATTGGAAAACGTGGTTGCGTTCGAGATCGCCCGGGCGATGGTTGACAAATTCGGCGGCGACAGCCTGGAGGAAATGCAGGCGCGTTACAAACTGTTTCACGAATTAGCGAGAAAGAAATTATCCGTAGAAAATAAATAAACAACACGGAGGCACGGAGAACACGGAGAAGAAAGTAAATATCTCCCCTCTCCCTTTGGGAGAGGGACAGGGGGTGAGGGCCTTGGAGCACAGGGGCCAAGGAAGAATATAATGGGATTGCTAAAACATGAAAATTTAACTGAATCGATCATAGGCGCGGCAATAGAAGTCCATAAGGAACTGGGCCCCGGTTTGATGGAATCGGCCTATGAAGAATGCTTATGCCATGAACTAAGCGCCCGCAATTTGCCTTTTAATAGACAAGTGCCGCTGCCTATCTGTTATAAGAAAATCAAGTTGGATTGCGGTTATCGTATGGATATAGTTGTAGGAAATACCATTGTTTTAGAATTGAAATCTATTGAAACTATATTGCCAATCCACGAAGCCCAATTGATTACATATTTAAAACTGAGCCAAATGCCGGTTGGACTATTGATAAATTTTAATGTTCCCGTATTAAAAGACGGAATATTACGTCGAGTTAATTGAAATATTAATTTTTCTCCGTGCCCTCCGTGTCTCCGTGTTGTTTTTATAATATTTTTTAAAGGTGAACAAGGATGTTCCGGTTGCACGATAATACGCGGCGGCGGATTTGCCTGGCGGGGTTTTTTCTGTTCTGCCTTGCGCCTGCGCTGGGCGCGGCCGTCTGGTGCGCGGCGCGGCATTTGCCCTGGGCGGCTCAAGACGAAGCAAAATCCCTTGGCCGTCAATTGGGGCTGGATGTGCGGATGGCCGGAATGAAAAACCTCCGGCCGGGCGTGGTGCTGTACGAAGGTTTTGAATTGGCCGATCCCGAAACCAATCAATGCCTGTTGCGCTGCCGGCTGCTTGAAGTTCAATGGAAGACAATAGCCGACGGACAGGACCGCGGCAAACCGACGCTCGTCATGCTGGCCTGGCAACCGGAGATCGAAACCGCCGGGTTTCAGCAATTGGGCGGTCTCTTGCAACGCGCCATGCAGGGTCAAACCGGCCGCCCCGCCGTGGACCTGCGCGTTTCGGCAAGGGAATTGACGTTGTCGCCGGGCCCGGTTCCCAAACCTTGACCGGGGTCGAGGGAAGTTTCGGCAATCCGCCCGGCGGCGTGCAGGCCGTCGTCTCGTTTCGCATTCCGGGCATCGACATGCCGGAGCCGGTAAAAATCCGCGCGGTTCGCAACCGCCAAACAATACCGCCGACAAGCGGTTTTGAGTTGTCCACCGGAGACGGTGAACTGCCTTGCGATTTGCTTGCCGCCGGTTTGCCCGAGTTGGGCGGACTTGGATTGCGGTGCCGATTTCGCGGCTATATCTGGGCCAATCAGGACTCCGGCCCTCAGGCGGGCGAAAATTGGTCCGGCGAAGTCACCGGCCAACTTCTGGGCGTGGATTTGGACCGGTTGGTAAGCGATCATTTTCCACACAAATTAAGCGGCGCGGCCGACGTGACGATTAAAACCGCCCGCTTCCATCACGGCCGGTTGGGAGAGGCCTCCGCAACGGTAATGGCCGGGCCGGGCGTTATAAGCCGCTCGCTGTTGCTCTCGGCGGTCAAGCATTTGCAGTTCACAAGCGGGGCCGATCTTGATCTACTAGGCGATCAAGTGGCTTACGATCGCATGGCGCTGGACCTGTTTATGGACGCCCGGGGCATGAAAATCGCGGGACAATGTTCTTCGGCCAATAGCGGCATTGTCATGACCGATCATCGACTGTGTCTGCTCGCCGCGCCCGATACCCGATCTCGGTCTGCGGCGGCGTTAATTCAAACATTGGCGCCTGAAAGCGTGGTTCAAGTGCCCGCCACCGATCAAACCGACTGGCTGGTGGCTCATCTGCCCATGCCCCAAGCGGTCGCCCCGCAAACCCGCGAGGCATCGTTGCCTCCGGCCAATCTGCGATTACGGCGAGAGTAATGCTATAATTTCTACAATAATAAACTGGATTGCCGTCTGGTTTTCAAAATTACACATGTTACCATAACAAGTATAGTGCCCCCGGAATTCGAATTATCCTTGTGCAACAGCCCAGAAGTGTAAAGATGCTATTGGTCAGGAAATAAATAATGTACATTCAGGTGAATCATAAGAAAATGATCAGATGCAGAAAGCGTCAAATTAGACAAGTATTTCTAGTAGGATTATCGGCTTGGCTGATAATTACATTGTTTGCAGGTGTAGCCAGCGCCCGTATCACGACGCCGCGAATAGAAGATCTCGTTGAGAGCGCTGATCTGATCGTTACCGGGAAAGTTGAATCGGTTCAAACGACGCCACCTGAGTTGTGGCGACTGATTAGCACAACAATTCTTTTAATCGCAGCAGTAGCCATATTAGCTTTCTTGCTTTGGAGGAAAAAGTTCGCTATTGCAGCATGTCTTGTATTTACATGCCTACTCATGGTCTTACAATTCGATGTTCCATTCGGTACATACCGGAAAGTAGCTCAACTGTCAGTGTCATCAACGATAAAAGGTCCGCCTTCTAGTAATAACATTTCGATCTATTACGACGATAGTTTTGTGTGCGATGTCACGCATTTCGATGTTGGACAGGAGTATCTGCTTTTCCTGAGAAAACTTTCATCCGGGTACGCCATGTCTTGGTACGATTGGAGTGTGTGGACTATCAAGGCAAGACATGCTCAAACTGAACGCAGAACTTGGCATGAAGCCGCCCCAATTGCTATAGGCGAGTTTATTGCGAGAATTGAAGAACTTTGTGATAGACAACAGAAAAAAGAGTAGTTAAGGAATCGCCCGGATGCCACTGCGGTTTGTCCAGCGGTGCTTTTTCTATCCGTCTTCCCCAGCCTATTTCTATCCACTCCCTTTTACATCACTGCAATTGCACCTTATCACGACGACAATTGCTCTCGTGTAAAATCCACTTACATCGCTGCGTTATGCGATGCCGTTTTTGTAATCTCATCCAATAAAATAATTTGCGTCGATCGGTCATCTCCAAGAATCGGCGCAACTCTCAATTTGCGTTTGGCACAAAAATCAATTCCCGCCATTTCGTCCTAATCCTTTGCAGCCTATTCATTTATAAATATTTTTGGAAATTTAATTACCCGCATGCTTTTTTAGGCGTCGTGAATTTCAGATCATTATACCCGCCCTAACTCCATATCTAAAGCCAAGTTTCTGGCCGTCTCCCGCCTGAGTTGTAATTCCTCAAACTCTTGATACAGGCCGATAATTCCAAAAACATGAATTTCAGTAAGCACTGAATCCCAAACCTTGAACCTGGAGCCAAGAAAGAATGTCCGGCCTCCTGAACCCTGAACCCTATCTCCCGTCCTTGGCTTCAATATGCGAACATTTACGTCCACTACCTGTTTAACGAACGGGTCGGGTGTTGGAATTGCCGGTTTGCTGGGGGGGAATCGTCTGGGCGGAGGCTTGCGCACGATCGCGGGCCAGGGCCTTGAACTGTTCGTACAACTCCGAGTGTTCGCGTTCGTAACTGGCCATTTGCCGGCGATCCAAGTCGACCTGTTGTTTAAGAATGGCTATTTGTTCCTCGGAGCGGTTGAGCTTGTTTTCCAGGTCGTTGCCATGCGACCTTAGATTCCCGATTTCAGTCAGTTGGGCGGCATTTTGCTCGGAGAGGATGCGGGACTGGGCCTGCGCGTTGTTAAGATTGGTTTTGCTGGTGAATAAACAGCCCGACGCCAAACTGATTGCGCCCAATGCCAAAAACGCCTGCCACGGCCTTGCACGTTTCATGATTCGACTCCTTTCGAATCGCCGGATTGATAAACCCGTGGATCGGAACCCTTTACGTTGGGGCAGCAGTTAAACTGCTGCCCCAACATCATGTGCTAAACATTATTTTTCGAACAATCCCACGATCGTATCCATCAGCCAGGTATTTACGCTGCCTGCCGAATTCCAACTCCACATGTTGCGCAGGAGATCGTAGACCATAGCGCCGCAAAGGAGCAGGAAGAACAAGCACAAGCCCAGGGCGACGATGTTCCAGGTGGAATAGGGTGCTTCGGGCAAGAAGGAACCGGCCGGCGCAACTGCCGCACTTTCGGCCATGGCGGCGGACATGCCCATGCCCGGCCCGCCCAGGGGGGCCGGTCCCAGGGCAACGCCCGCGCCCAGATCCAGGCCTGCCTGGTCGCCTAGACCCTCGCCGAACAGGGTCGCCACGCCTTGCCCCGGGGCAACGACCGTGGCGGCTTCATCGCCTTCGGTGTCCAAGGCAATGACTTGCGAGCCGCTTTCCGACTCGTCGGCCTCGGTTGTCTCTTCGGTGGGCGTGAGCAAAAAGTCGTCGTCGGCTTTCAGGCCGGAATGAGACTTGGAGCTTTCGGCCAGCGACAAAATATCTTCTTCACCCAGTTCCAGGGATTCTTCCGCGCCGCTTCCGCCCAATTCCAGAGGTTCTTCCAAGCTGAGTCCGCTGTCGGCGGGATCGACCAGGGAAATGCCGCTGTCGCCGGTGAGCGTAATGCCGCTGCCTGAACTGCCGCCGCCGATTACAGCTTCGTCGTCGTTCGACGGCTTCGAGTCGATGGCCAGCGAAGAAGTGCCGGTGGGAGATTCGGAGGTTGGTTTCTTGGCGGTATCCAAACCGATGTTGCTTTCGGCCAAGGTCAGGTCTTCTGCCATGCCAAGATCGAGATCTTCGAACTTGCCGACCTTGGAATCGGGCTTGGCTTTTGCGATGGGCGGGGTGGCCGACTGGCTGGTAACGTTTACATCGCTGCCCGCCAGGTGAATATCGCTTTCGCCATGGGGCGCCGTTTCCATGCCTATGACCGTTCCCGAGGTCCCGGGACCCGATTGACCCAACTCCACTTCGCTCAAGAGCACTTCGTCGGTATCTTCAATGCCCGGGGCCGGTTGGGCTTTGCGATCGGCGGCCATGCGTTCGATGTCTTCCGCTTTGAATTTCCAGTCGGCGCCGTCTCGATATCCGTATAACTCGCGGCGCTCCAGCATTTGGCGGACGGCCTCTTCGCTTGTGCCGAAAATCGAAGCGGCTTCTTTGACGTTGTAATATTTTTGGGCCATTGCAGTCTCGATATCCAATTTGCCTGGATGGTTGCTTCCCTGAACGGCCTTTTTACCGCCGCGCCGGGGGAAGAAAGCTTATCGCTGTTCCAATAATGTTTGTATCTCCTGCGGCAGAGGAGCTTCGTTGTTATAGTTAGTCATTTGCAGGTCCCAACGCAGGTTGCGCACGCTCTTTAGCGCGATTTTGCCTGTATTCGCATCGATCCGATATACGCCCATCACCTGTTGCTTTGGGTCGACAACCGCCAGCAATTGCCCTTGTCCTTTTTCGCCCGATGTAACCGGCACGACCATAAGGTCACCGTTACCGGCAGGGGCGGAAGGCGGACGTTGGGCAAAAACTTCGCTGCGCTGTCCGAAACCGTCCAGCGCCGCCACCATCAGTACCGCACCAATCAGAAGCCCCAAACCTAGCTTTTTCATAACACACCTTAACTTTAAGGGTTAGGGAAGTTGGGGCTTCTATTATTCATTCTAAAAGCCCCATTTCCCGATGCAAGTAAAAAAATGTTCCTTGGGGGGGAATCACAATCCAGAAATACATCTTTTAGGTGGTATACTATCGTTTCATAAGGAAGTTGCGATTAGGATAGCCGGACAAGCCCGCAATCTTAAAATATTTTCCCCATATTGCCAACTAAGCCCGGCGAGTTTATCGATCAGGCCGGTCGCTTGCAAGGTCAGGTTGAAGGGGGTTTTTCAAGGCGGACAAGGTATGGCAAGAGGCGGAAACGGGAAGGCGGGCAAGTATTGTTTAGCCCGGTCGCTTGCGACCGGTGCGAATGACTCAAGTTTGCGTCGCTTTTAAAAAGTCCAATCACCTTTTCCGGCAAAAAGTCAAATCATACAATTGGCATTATCATTAAATAGGAGATCGGGCATTCCTGCCCGACATTTTTATACAAACCACGATTGTTATGCCGACCGCAAACTCAAACACATCGATCGGTCTTTTACTTAGCGGCGGGCTGGATAGTTGTATTTTGTTGGGGCATTTGGCAGGTCAGGGGCATAGGGTGCAGCCGTTTTATATTCGCTCTCAATTGCGGTGGGAGGAGGAGGAACAGCGGGCGGTGGGGGCGTTTTTACAGGCCATGGATAAGGAGAATATCGAGCGGCTGGTAGTTTTAGAGATGCCGCTAAAGGACCTTTACGGCAGGCATTGGAGCACGGACGGGCAGGGCGTGCCGGACGCACATACCGCCGACGACGCCGTGTACTTACCCGGGCGCAACGCACTGCTTATAATTAAGGCGTCGATTTGGTGCCGGCTCAGTGGGATCGGGCAACTCGCCCTGGCCGTGCTGGGATCGAATCCTTTCGGCGACGCGACCGCGGAGTTTTTCGATGATCTGGAATCCGCCCTTGATCGCGCCACAGGAGTACGGGTACAAGTGCTGCGGCCCTTTGCCCAATTCGACAAGCAGCAGGTGATGCGGCTTGGCCTCGACTTGCCCTTGGGGCTGACTTTTTCCTGCATCGCTCCGGTGGACGGACTTCATTGCGGTCGTTGCAATAAATGTGCGGAACGTCAAAAAGCCTTTAAACTGATCGATCTAGAGGATCCAACGAGTTATGTAAAAGGATGAGATATGAAGGATGAATAAAACATAAATTGCCATTCATCACGGATCTTCCATTTCTTATCCTTTGTTATTCATCCTTCATCCCTCAACCTTCATCCTTATTTTATGTTTCGCGTTTCCCGAGAAATTAACTTTTGTTACGGCCATCGGTTGTTGAACTACGAGGGTAAGTGCCGGCATTTGCACGGGCATAACGGCCGGGTGGTTATCACTATCAAGGCCCCATCGCTGGACGATCAGGGGATGGTGCTGGATTTTAACGAGATCAAAACGGTGGTCAGCCGCTGGATCGACGAAAATCTGGATCACCGCATGATACTTAACCGCGATGATCCGGCCGTGCCGATGCTCGAAAAACTCGGCGAGCCGTTATATCTTTTGAACGTCAATCCCACGGCCGAGAACATTGCCAAGCTTATCGCCGAATATGCCGCCGCCCAAGGCATTCCCATCGCCGAAGTCCGCCTCTGGGAAACTCCGCACTGCTTTGCAACTTATTCCCCGCAGAAGCGGGAATGAAAAGTCCGGGGCAAGAAAAAATAACAGTCCGAGCAATCGATTGGCATCGACGCCGGACTGTTTTCCCCCCTGGGAACATCCTTGTTCGATTAAGGTCGCATTCCCAGCGACTTAATTACAACAGGAGAATAGATCGGAAATTGCTGCCGTTTACTTTGGCAAACTTTGCCGATTATCGAGAATGAATTGAGCGGGGCCAGTCTTTCGGGTGGATTATTCGCCATCGGTCTGCCATTCCCCGTCCGCCCCGGATTATTTATAAGGATGGCCTTTCTAGTGCTCTCAGCCAGAGTCATGCAAACTGGCAAAACAAAGCATGGAAATAAAACCGCTTCCCGACCATGCAATGCATGGTGCCCGGTCGCGGCTAAACGATGATTGTTTTGCTGCTACACATTCATCAAATTTATATATTCTTTTCATGTTATCCATGTTCACAACTATCTCGATTTCGGCTTATATACTTTGTCGATTAGGTCGATTTTGAGGAGACGCCAGAATTAGTTTTTACCTTTATTTAAGGAATCTACTCGTGAATAAAATCAGTCATCTGCTGAAGATTATTTTTAATTCGCCTCTGGTGTGGGGCATTGTTGGATCGGTGGGTTTTTATGGGCTGATTTTCCAAGGCCCTTTGAATATCCCCTTGGTCAAACGCTACTTCACCGTGCATCCGGTGGAATACATGGAAACGATCATGTTCTCCATCGGTCTGGCCGCCTTGATCCTCAAGGCACTCGATTTCGCCGCTCAGCGGTCCGGGCTGGCCAAATCGCCCTTGGGACCCAAAACGCAGGCCGCGGAGCCTGCCCAAGCCTGCCATGCCCTGTTGCAGCGGCTCGACCAACTGCCCCATGGACGCCGTGAGGAGTTTTTTATACGCCGTTTGCGCTCCGCATTGGAGCATGTTCGCAGCCAAGGCTCGGCCGAAAAGCTCAACGACGAATTGAAATATCTATCCGACATAGACGCTTCACGCCTGCATGCCGGATTCGGTCTTTTTAGAGTGATTCTGTGGGCCGTTCCGATCCTCGGTTTTTTGGGAACTGTGGTGGGCATCACCATGGCCTTAAACAGCGTTGATTTCAAGTCGCCCGACCAATCAATGATGCAAGTTCTCAAAGGATTAGGCCTGAAGTTCGATACCACCGCTTTAGCCTTAGCGATGTCGATGGTTTTAATGTTCGTCCATTTTTTCGTGGACCGGTCGGGCAATGGGCTGTTGGAGCATGTTGATCGCCGCATGGAAGAGGAATTAGCCGGGCGGTTTCAGTATGTTTCCTCCGGTGTCGACGGCCAATTGGTCGCCGTTCGCCGGATGGCCGAAACCATGATCCAGGTTTCCGACCGGCTGGTTCAGCGCCAGGCCGAGTTGTGGCAGGCTTCGATGGAAAGCGCGGCGGCACGCTGGGCGAATATGGCCAAGGTCGGAGGAGAACAACTCCAGTCATGGTTGGCCGGGGCATTAAGCGAGGCCCTGAAAGTCCATGCCCAGCATTTGGTCGCCGCCGAACAGGCATCGATTCAAGCAAACCGCCAGCACTGGGACAAGATCATCCAAACTCAAGCCCACAGCACGCAAAATTTGGCGGCATTGCAGGCCACGGTTACGCGGCAGGTCGAAGTCATCGAGCAGACCGTGGCCGCGGTGGGCGAGGTGGCCCGTCTGGAAGACGCGCTAAATCGCAATTTAAGCACTTTGGCCGGGGCCAAGCATTTCGAGCAGACCGTGATGAGCCTGGCGGCGGCGATAAACTTGCTTAACGCCCGGCTGGCCGAAATGCCGGCGCCTGCGGCGATAAGGCTCGATGGGAACCGACGGGCAGTTCAGGCGGCATGAAATTCAACTTGCACAATCAACACCGGCGCCAACGCGAGGGCGCACCAAGCATCTCGCTGTTTCCCTTTCTGGCAGTATTGATCTGCACGATGGGTGCGCTGGTTCCATTGTTGTTTGCCATCACCCGGCAAGCCCGGCTCCAGGCCGCCCAGTCGCCGTCGCTAAAATCGCCGAAAAGAGGGTCGAGATCAAGGCTGAGCACGAGACAATGCAATGGCGAATCGAGCAATTGAGAACATCGCGCAAGAAGACCGAATGTGCAGGTGGCCGACGCCCGCCTGGAACTGGGACACCTGGAAGATCACGCCCGGGATTTGCGCGGGAAGGTCTCCGTCCTGGAAAAGACGGTGGCCGAGCTGGACAAACTTGACGGCGACGACAACCGGCAACGCTCGGAGCAGGTCGAGGAGCTGCAAAAATTCCTTGCCCAAATCGACGCGGCCAAGAAGCAAGTCACCGAAGCACAGATGGAAGCGGCCTCGCGAAAGAAATCTTATGCCATTGTTCCTTACGAGGGTCCGAACCAGACTTACCGGCGGCCGATTTACCTGGAATGCCGCGAGGATGCCGTGGTCTTGCAGCCCGAGGGAATTGAATTATATGAGACCGATTTCGAGGGCCCCTTAGGCCCCGGCAATCCCCTGGCCAGCGCCCTTAGGGCCGTGCGCGAGTATCTGTTGACAAACCACGGATTCGATCCGCAACGCGACGGCGAACCTTACCCACTGCTGCTGGTCAGGCCTGACGGCATTGCGGCCTATTATGCCGCCCGTGCGGCGATGACCTCCTGGGCGACGGATTTCGGTTACGAGTTGATCGAGGCCGATTGGAAGCTGGCCTACCAGCCGCCCGATGCACAATTAGCCAAAGTTGTGCAAGACGTGTTGATATCGGCGCGGGCTCGCCAGCAGCGATTGATCGCGGCCGCTCCCGCGGCTTATTCTAAAAAGCCCAAGGCCACCTATCGGGCATCCAATCATGGAGGTTCAGTACGGGTAGGCGGATCGGCTTCCAATGACGAGGATCCTGAAGATGCGGGATTTCTGCCGCGCCAGCCATCGGGCCGAGTCGGCCGCGGATATGGCCCCTTGGGAGATGGTACGGTTGGAGGCGATTCGCCCGGCCCGACTGAAGCCCAGCGAGTGGCATCGTTGTATGGCAATCCAGGAGTCGGAACTTCAACCCAAAGCGGACAGTTTCCAGCAGGCCAGTCGACAAGCGGACAATTTTCCAGCAGACAAGGCGGGGCATTGGGAAATGGTTATGGACCTGCATTCGGCGGCGGCATGGGCGGCAATGTGCCTCAACAGGGTGCGCCGCTTGGAGGTTATGGAACCGGAAGCGGAACAGGCGGCGGAAACGGAGCGGTCGGACTTGGTAGCGGGACATTTGCAGGAGGAAGTGGAAGAATCGGCGGCGGAAATGGAGCGGTCGGATACCCAGATGGATCGGTTGGACGCGGAGGAGCCGGATCGGGATCGGGTACGGACAACATGAATACGGATTTAACAGGACAGGGGACTTCAACCGGCGGATTGGCGGCATCTGATGGCCTGGAAGCATCGACACAAAGCGGCGGATATGCGAGCGGTAATATGGGTAACGGCGGGTATCCAAGCGGAAAATCTGGCTATGGCGGCAGCGCGGGTAGCAGCGGGGATTTTGGCGGCATCACGGGCGGCAGTATGGGTAACAACCTCGCTGCGAATGACAGTTTGGGCGGCAGCGGCGCCACAAACAACAACGGAAGTTTTAGTGGCAACGGGACGGGCGGTCCCATAGGCACTGCTAGACCGGGTGTAGGTGGCATCAGCGGCGACGGCAGCAGTCAATCAACGGCAGGGCAGGGCAGTTCCAAGGGATCGACTACTTTACCCGAGGATTACGTCCCAAGAGACGGGGGACAAGGGACTGGGAACAAGGCATCCAGTAGACAAACCACGTCCACCGAGGGATATATTATCGGGCAGCCGCCAACCGAAAAAAACCTCCCCGATCAAGCATCACAAGCAACCGCCAAACAGGCAATAGCAGATCAGGCAAACGCTAAACCTGTAATGCCGCTAAGGCCCGGGGAATGGCGTGAAACCGAAAAACCGCCTGTGATAAAGCCGGAAGATGAAAAAAAGGAACAGCAAAAAAACAATAAACATTCAAAAAGTTTGGCTTCCAAACGAGGCCAGGATTGGGCACTGCCCGATGCCGCCCACGGATCGGTGCCGGTCACGCGGCCGATCAGGGTCGAATGCCGGGCGGATCAATTGGTCATCGTCCCGGAACCGGGACTTTCCGGCGGTAAAACCCTGCCCCTGGGCCCGCGCACCGAAACCTCGACCGAGGCCTTTATATCCGCCATTTGGGAACACATGGAAACATGGGGCATTGCCGGGCGCGGCATGTATTGGCGTCCAATTTTAAACGTCTATGTAGCCCCCGGCGCCGAACAACGTTTCGCTGATTTGCAAATGCTGTTGGAAGGGAGCGGGGTGAAAATTGTGAGGAGATGAGCCCAATCCCAAGAGATAACTTATTTTAACGTTCACTATCAATCGTCCATTGGCATGGCCACGCAAGCGTGGCCATGCCACCTATCCAATTTGCAATTGTTAAATACTCACTGTCCACTGCCCACTGTCCACTTATTAGACTATCATGCCCAGGTTTGCCAAAGAAAACACCGAAGCCGTAAATCCCGATTCCTTTTTGGATATCGTGGCCAGCGTGGTAAGCATCATGATAATCATGGTGGTCATGGAAGGATCGCGGATCAAGAATGCGCCGATACAGGCGGCCATCCAGGGCGATCCGCTTACGGCCGAATTGGAAAAAGACATCCTCGAGGAGCAATCGCTAAAGGGCGACATCCTCAACTCGGCCGAGGAGATCGGACACCTGAAGCAGGAGGCGGCCGGGCGAGGCCTGCAGCGCGACATGCTGGCCACTACGGTTTCGGCATTGGAACAGAAAATCGAATCGCACCGCCGGCAACTGGACGAGCAGAAACGGCAGCGATTCGATTTGACGCGGAGTTTGTCGGAATCGCGGTTTGAACTGGAGCAACTCGCCAAAGCGCGGCAGCAAGCGGAAACGTCCGAGTCGGCGCCGATTGTGGTGGAAAATTACCCTACGCCGATAAGCCGCGCGGTCGACAGCAACGAAGCCCATTTCCAGCTTTCCGGCGGATCGATCATTCATATTCCCCTGCAAGAACTACTGGAACAATTCCAGGCCGACGGACGGCGCAAGGCCTACAAGCTCGTGGAGTTGCCGGAAATAACCGAAACTATCGGGCCGGTGGACGGATTCCGCTTGAAATACACGCTCGAACGCCGCGATACCACGCCTGAAGAAGCAAAAGCGACCGGCCGGATGGGAAGTTACGTGCAGTTGAAAAAATGGACGCTGATCCCCGTGGTCGACGCCTTGGGCGAACCGCCCGACGTGGCCTTAAACGAGGGTTCGGCGTTCCGCAAGGCATTGGCGAAACTTCGCCCGGGGCAGCACACCATCACTATCTGGACCTACGAAGACAGTTTCGACGCCTTCCGTCAGATTCGCAAGGAATTGTACCGTATGGGCTTTACTACCGCCGCCCGTCCATTGCCCCACGGACAACCCATCACCGGCTCGCCCGAAGGCAGCAAATCGGCGGCGCAATAGAAAAGTGGACAGTGGGCGGTGGGCGGTGGGCAGTGGACGGTTGACAGTGCGAAACCACAAGCAGTTTATTCATCCTTCATCCTTTATTCTTCCCCCTCATTGATCCATGTCTTCTTCTTCATTCGGATCGCCGTCATAGGGATAATATTTGTCGGAATCGTTGCCGTAGAAGTAATTCCCCATGAATTCCGACAAAGTGCTGAAGTAAGTGAAGGGATTGTAATTGTCGTAGAATCCGCCGAAGTAATCGCCAAAGAAGCCGAAAGTGCCCATGGGTGAATCGAATAAGGCATTCGGATCGCGGTACGGAGTTTTTTCGTGTTTGTATTGATCGACCCGATGTCCGGTCTTGGGATCGTTGGTATAAGTCGAATCGTCGAACATCCAATTATCGGCATCATCGTTGTCTTGTAAGGCGGGGGTTGTTTTACCCGGTTCAGCGGCAGGACACCGAGAGGTTGCGACAACGACAAAAAATCCTGCCAACATTACGATCAGGCCCAGGCGTCCCAGGAAGTGAAATGAGTTGATGTGGACTGATAATTTCATGGGATTACTCCTTGCATAATTATGACCATCTGTATGAAGTATAGGTCAAAATCGCGGAGGAGGTTCTGCATACTTTCCCCTGTTTTTTGCTGTTTTTTAATTGTCGATTTGGTTCTAATAACATCCAAAACAGATTCCAGACGGCCAATGTTTGTGAATCGCTAACTTGGGTGATTCTCTGGACTCGTATTATTCATCGTAGTGGGGGTTTTTGGACTTGCTTTTCTATGTACCCCCTGTGCAGGTAGTAAAGATAATTGACTCGCTCTGTGCGGAGTAAGGCAGGAACTGAACCAAATTGATGTATAAGGCGTATTCTGATTGGGCGTGTTGATAATAGGACACCCATTGATTTTTTATTAAATTTCACAAAAACATCTTACAAGCGGTGGGCATTTGCCCCTGTCACAAGTCTGGCTGGGGATATTCGGGCTCAGGACGGGGAAGTCACCCGTCTAAACCGCCGCTCAAGTCAGGGACTTTGCCTTCCCGCTTGTCAGATGATAAGTAAATCAGAAAGATCGAGGAACAGAAGATGGACGGACATGAGTCCGACCCGGTGCAATTGTACCTGGCGCAGATGGGCGATGTTCCGCTTTTTTCACGAGATGAGGAACACCGAGTAGCCCAACGGATCGAAAAAACCAGATATCGCTTCCGCCATAGCCTGCTTGCCACTGATCTTATGCTGCAAGCCGGCGCCGAAATGCTGCAAAAGATGCTTACCGGCAAGATGCGTCTGGAGAACACGTTGGTAACCACAATTTCCAGTCACGTGCAACGAGATCGAGCATTAGCGTTAATACAACCGAATTTGCATACGCTTTCTCATTTGATACAACAAAACCTCCGGGATTTCGCCTATGTCGTAAACAAGCGGCATCCGGCCGCTGCCCGTCGTGCTATCTGGCGGCGAATGATGTTCCGGCGGACAAAGGCCGTGCGATTATTGGAGGAGACGCCCATTCGCAGGCAGTATTTGCAGGTGGTTTTGGAAAAGCTCAAGCAAATCGCCCGCCGCATGGAGGATATACGGAAACATTTGGCCGATCCCGGTATTCAGGCCGACAGCGGGCGAATTGTTGAATTGCGCGGCGAATTGCGGCGCCTGGTCCAACTCACTTTGGAAACGCCGCGGACCTTGCGGCGGCGGTTGGATAAAATCACCCGACTTCAGCATTTATACGAGTCTTCACGCCGCGATTTCTCAGCGGCCAATCTCCGCCTTGTGGTATCCATCGCCAAACGCTATCGTAACCGGGGCCTGAGCTTTTTGGACCTGATCCAAGAAGGCAACACCGGATTGATGCGGGCGGTCGATAAGTTCGAACCCGGCCGGGGTTTCAAGTTCTCCACCTACGCAACCTGGTGGATTCGCCAGGCCATCAGCCGGGCGATAGCCGATCACAGCCGCACCATCCGCGTGCCCGTGCACATGCAAACTACGGCTGAAAAGGTGATCGCCGCCGGAAATCGCATGACCCAGGAAAACACCCGTGCGCCAAGCCTGGAAGACATGGCCGAGGAGTCGGGAGTTACGGTAGCGGTTACCGATCGGGCATTGAAAGTCAATCGCCATCCCCTCTCGCTCGACGAACCGTTGGGCGGCGAAGGCGAGAATTACTTGGGCGATTTGGTGCCCGACGCCCGAGAAGGCGATCCGCTGGCGGGCTTGCACCACACCTTGCTCAAGGCCGGCATCGACGATGTTTTACAATCGCTGAATTACCGGGAACGGGAGATCATCCGCTTGCGTTACGGCCTTTCGGACGGGTACGCCTACACGCTTTCCGAGATCGGCAAAATATTTTCCGTAACCCGCGAACGCATACGACAAATCGAAACCGTGGCCATGCACAAGCTCCAAGAACCGACCTGCGCGAGGCGCCTAGCGGGTTTTCTGGAACATCCCCTGCCCGTTAAGAACGAACAATTCGAGCCGGCAAATACCTAACCTCATTTCGGCAAAACTATCCGGCATTTCCCCTCCCCCCAATAGAAGAAAGTCTTCTTAAAATATGCTCCAGGCCTTTAATTTCGCAGTCAGGGCCGGAATGGGGCAAAAATTCCTGTTATTCGGGTGGCGGCAATGGCATGTTTTCGGATATTTTATTAGTTCAACTTAACCGCGAAAGAAATGCCGGCATTCGGCAACGAACCATTTGGACAATAGTAATTATTGTTAGGGCCTATTTCGTTTCTTCTCCAAGATGCCTGACACAAGCGCCGGGTGAAACGAAGTATTCCATGCAAATTATTGAAATGGGAGCCTATTCATGCAGATCGACGTCCAGCAAATCAAGGATCGCGTGGTCGAGCAATCCGAGGCGGTGCATCGGCTTCTGGCCGAGCTCGGCAAGACGATCGTGGGCCAAAAGGAGATGATTTCCCGGCTGTTGGTGGGATTGCTCTGCGACGGCCACATACTTTTGGAAGGCGTGCCGGGCCTGGCGAAAACAACGGCCATCAAATCGCTTGCCCAGTCGTTGGCCACGGAGTTTCACCGCATCCAGTTCACGCCCGACCTGTTGCCGGCCGACCTGATCGGCACGATGATTTACGTCCCTTCCGAAGCGCAGTTCCGCACGCGCAAGGGCCCGATCTTCGCTAATTTCATCCTGGCCGACGAAATCAACCGGGCGCCCTCGAAGGTACAATCGGCGTTGCTTGAGGCCATGCAGGAGCGGCAGGTCACCATCGGCGATCACACATATCCGCTGCCGGGGCTTTTTCTGGTGATGGCCACGCAGAACCCCATCGAGCAGGAAGGCACATACCCGCTGCCCGAGGCCCAAGTGGACCGCTTCATGCTGAAAGTGAAAATCACCTACCCGCAGGCCGACGAGGAACGCAAGATTCTGGACATGTCGCTGGACGGCACTGCCCGGACGATCAAGCCGGTGCTGCAACCCGCCGACGTGCAAGCGATGCAGGAGGTGGTCAAAATGATCTACATCGACGATCAAGTGAAGCAGTATATTTTGAACCTGGCCCGGTCCACGCGCGATCCCGCGGCATTTAAAATGAAGACGCTTCAGCCGCTTATCGAGTACGGCGCATCGCCTCGGGCGTCGATTTACCTGGGCCTGGGCGCCCGGGCAGTAGCGTTCTTACAAGGCCGCGGATACGTCACTCCCCAAGACGTAAAAGACATCGCCTACGACGTGCTGCGGCATCGCATCATCCTCACATACGAGGCCGAAGCCGAACAAATGAGCAGCGAAGACGTGATTAAAACAATCCTGAATACCGTGCCGGTGCCTTGAAGAAGAATTAGGGTTCAGGGTTCAGTATTCGCGGGACCGGATAAAACGATGTAACTTATTTCCCTGGCCTCTGACCCCCGACCTCTGAACTCCCAAACCTGAACCCTGAACCCTGAACCCTGACCACTGAACTATGTCCGAGCAAAACATCAGCGAAATTTTGAAGAAGGTGCAGCGGATTCAGATCGTGGCCAATCGCACGGTCAACGATCTGATGGCCGGTCAATACAAGAGCGTGTTCCGCGGCCGGGGCATGGAGTTCGACGAGGTCCGCGAATACCAGCCCGGCGACGATATACGCACCATCGATTGGAACGTCACCGCGCGGACCGGCACGCCGTTTATCAAGCGCTTTTGCGAGGAACGGGAATTGACCGTGCTGCTCTTGGTCGATGTTTCGGCCTCGGGAGTTTTCGGCTCCGGCAAACAGTCCAAAATGGATCTGACCGTGGAAGTGGCCGCGATGCTGATGTTCTCGGCGCTAAAGAACAACGACAAAGTCGGGCTGATCACATTCTGTGACAATGTTATCGATTACTTTCCGCCCCGCAAGGGCAAATCGAACCTGCTGAAACTCATCCGCCATCTGATCGCGGCCGAATCGACGCCGCGCGACACCAATCTGGCCGTAGCCCTGGACTACCTTAACCGCGTGCAAAAACGCCGCGCAGTGGCGTTTTTGCTGAGCGATTTTCTGGCCCCTTCCGCCTGGCATTCCATGACGGTGGCCAACCGGCGGCACGACCTGATCGCCGTGACCGTGACCGATCCCCGCGAACAATCCCTTTCCGACGTTGGCTTCATCACGCTTGCGGACTCCGAGACCGGCGAGATCGTGGAACTCGACACCCGGCAGCCGCAAGTCCGGGCGATGTTCGAGTCGCATTCGTCGCACAGGGCCGTGGCCCTGGCGGAAACGCTGAAAAAAGCGGGCGTGGACCAACTCGCCATCCAGACCGACGAAGATTACCAGAAAAGCTTCCGCCGCTTCTTCCACATGCGCGAGAGGAGGTTCCGTTGATGCATAAAATTGTAAAATGCAAATTGCAAATTGCAAATTGCAAATTGGTTGGGTGGCATGGCCACGCTAGCGTGGCCATGCCACCTTGCAAATTTACCATAAAGCCGCGACCGTCGGTCGCGCCGCATGTAAAGCTGCGACCATTGGTCGCGCTAATGGCCGCATTATTGCTGTTTGCCGTCGGTTGTGGAGATATATCCAAAGATCCTCAACCCTCTTCGCCCCAAAAGAATCCCGCCCGTTCGGAAGTGGAGCGCGGGCCGGTCAAGCTCACGGCCGAGGTTCAGCCGGCCAAGGCGCGGCTCTCGGACGAGCCGGTTCTGACGTTGACCATCGATTACGAACCTGGCGTGCAAGTAGAAAAGCCGCCTTTCGGCGCATCGATGGGAAGTTTTTTGGTCCGCGATTTTCACGAGCCGCTGACCAAAACCCGCAACGGCCGGGAAATTATGCAGCAAGTGTATACTTTGGAACCGATCGAGACCGGCCGCCTATTGATCGATCCGATCAACGTCACATTCATCGACTTGAGGCCCAACGGCGATGAAAAAACCCACACCTTGCAGACAGAGGCTTTAAGCGTGGAAATCTCGTCGATGCTGGGCGATAGCTCTGCTTCGCTGGCTGATCTACGTCCCCAGGCAGGGCCGTTGGATTTGCCTGCGCATTGGTCGGTCCTGGGCTGGTCGATAGTTATTATCTGCATTCTCTTTGCGATTATCGGCTGGTTGACCAGGCGCCACTTCAAGCGCAAACAAGCCGCGGCGGAAGTCGTTCTCTCGCCCGAGGAATTGGCTCGAATGGAGTTGGAAAAACTGGCTCAATCCCGTCTGGCCGAAACCGACCTGGTGCAATTCTACGTGGAGCTGACCGCCGTGGTGCGGCGCTACATCGAGCGGACCACCGGCGTCCGCGCACCAGAGCAAACAACCGAGGAATTCTTGCGGGAAATCAGCCAGGCTAACACCTTCGACCGCGATACAAACGAGCGGCTGCGGAATTTTTTGGAGTCGGCCGACCTGGTGAAATTCGCCGCTTACAGGCCGCGGCAGGAAGACGTCGAGGAGAGTTTTTCCAGGGCGAAAATCTTTATCGGGCTGAAACCCCAAGGCACGACGCGCCAGGCGCAGGAGGCGGCCGTATGATGGGATTCCGCTTCCAGGATCCATTGTGGCTCTTGCTCTTGATCCCCTTGGCGGCCGCGGGCCTGTGGATGCTTCGCCGACGGCGACGCGCCGCGGTCTTGTATTCCAGCGTGGAACTTCTCAAGAATCTGCCTGTCACTTGGGCGCAACGCGTAAAACGATTGCTGCCCCTGGCTTTTCTCGCCGGATTGGCGCTTTTGGTCATAGCTTTGGCCCGGCCGCAGCACGGCAAAGAGGAATTCCGCATCCGGGCCGAGGGGATCGCCATCGAAATGGTCGTCGATCGATCCGGCTCGATGCATGCCCTGGATTTCGAGCTTGACAACAAACGGGCGTCTCGGTTGGCGGTGGTAAAAAAAGTTTTTAAGGATTTTGTCAACGGCGAAGGCGGATTGGCCGGACGGCCGGACGATCTTATCGGGCTGGTGGATTTCGGCGGATTTGTCGAGGCCAAATGCCCGTTGACGTTCGATCACGGGGCCTTGCTGCAACTCCTCGATACGGTG
Source organism: Pirellulales bacterium (assembly GCA_963845975.1). GTDB lineage: Bacteria > Planctomycetota > Planctomycetia > Pirellulales > Thermoguttaceae > JBEKIK01. The sequence goes on from CAWJUD010000001.1 coordinate 267,671, forward strand.
AAAATCCCCGAGCCTATTTATGATTCGCGGGGCAATGTAATCAATGCTCGGCTGCTGCAGGAAGAGCAAATGACCGCCATCGGCGACGCCCTGGCAACGGCCGTCGAACGCCTAAAACCCATTAAAGCCAAGAGCAAAATCATCATACTGTTAAGCGATGGCGAGAGCAACGCCGGGGTGGTCGATCCGCTCGAGGCGGCCCAAGCGGCAAAGGCCTACGGAATAAAAATCTACGCCATCGGCATCGGCACCACAGGTTTTGTTCCCATGCCTCAAGAAGACCCATTTGGCCGTCAGGTGTTGGTGCAGGAAAGGGTCCAGATCGACGAAAGGGCCTTGAAAATGATCGCCGACGCTACCGGCGGCAAATATTACAATGCCAAAGACACGGAAAAACTCCGCAAAATCTACGCCGACATCGATCTATTGGAAAAAACAACAAGCGAAGGTCGATTATACACCGAATATCGCGAATTGTTTTCATACGCCTTGTTCCTGGGCCTGGGATTGGTGCTTTTGGAAATGCTACTAGCGTGCACCAGATTTAGATCGTTGCCATAAATACTGTAAACCGCATACTGTAAACCGTAAACCGTAAACTCCCAATGATCATCTTCGACCGTCCCAGTATGTTGCTGTTGCTGTGGATTCTGCCGCTGGTTGCAGGGCTGATGATATATGCCCAGCGCAAGCGGGCGGCGGCGGCGAGGCGGTTTGTCCAGACATCGATGCTGGCTCGGCTGATGCCGCCGATGATAAGCACCCGACCCTGGATAAAGGGGACATTACTGATTTTGGGTCTGGCGGTGATCATCGTGGCCGGGGCAAGGCCGCGATTCGGAGCGTATCTCGAAAAAACAGTGCAGCGCGGCGTGGATTGCTTCATTTGCCTGGATGTTTCCAGGTCCATGCTGGCCGAAGACGTGGCGCCCAATCGGCTGGGGCGGGCGAAATCCGACATCCGCGACCTGCTGAAAAAACTGGCCGGCGACCACGTGGGGCTTATCGTCTTCGCCGGAAAGCCGGTGGTCAAGGTGCCGCTTACCACCGACGACGTATTCTTCCGCAGCGTGCTCGACGATGTCGATACCCGCAGCGCGCCCGCGGCGGCACGCTTATCGGCGACGCCATCCGCAAGGCAATGGAAGCCATGCCTCCCAGGGCCGACCACGATCAGATTATCGTGCTTATCACCGATGGCGAGGACCAGGAATCGTACGCCGCGGAAGCCGCCAAACAGGCCGCCGAAAAAGGCGTCAAAATCTTCACCGTCGGTTTGGGCGATTCCACCGAAGGCGCACGCATACCCATCCGCGGCGAGTCGGGCGGGCTGACTTATATAAAAGAAGAAGAAAAAAAGGAGCATTGGTCAAAAACAGATCAAGACCTGCTGAAACAAATCGCCCTGACTACCGGCGGGGCCCACATTCCCGCCGGCACAAAAGCCTATGATTTGGGGCAGGTCTACGAGGATCATCTGGCCAACCTTGCTCGGGGCGAGGAAGAAAATCAAAAACGAAAACGCTTCCACGAACAATATCAAATCTTCCTGGGCTTGGGAATAGCCCTGCTGGCCCTGGAACGGATGATTCCGATTTACGGCCGGCCGAACGGGCGAGGGAGCAAATAAGATGATTGCAAATTGTAAATTGCAAATCGCAAATCGCAAATTGCGAGCAACATCTACGATGAAGTATTGTTTAGCCGCGACCCGAAGGGGAGCGCTAGGGATATTGGCCGGGTGCCATGGCCACGCTAGCGTGGCCATGCAGGCATTTTTCTGCACTTCGCACATGCCCACGACAAGCGTGGGCATGGCACCTGCTAAATATTTATTACAACTTATCTTGGTTTTGATATTCACTGCCCCGGCATTTGCCGGCTCCGGCGAAGCGGTCGGCAAAGTACGAGAGGGGATCACTCAATTCCGGGGCGGCGATTTCAAATCCGCTGCCGAGGCGTTTTCCGCCGCCGATGAAGCCCTGCCCAACGAGTTGAAAATCGCCTTTGATCGCGGTTGCGCGTATGCGGCCTACGGCGAATACGATAAGGCCGTGGAACAGTTCCAAAAAGCGGCTTCGGCGTCGGATCACAAGTTGGCCGCTCTGGCAAACTACAATCTTGGCGGAGTGGCGGTTGCCAGGGCCAAAACAAAATTGGGCCAAAAGCCCGAGGAGGCCGAAGGCGAGGCCCGCACCGCCGCACTGGAATACTTGATCCAAGCGGCCAGGCATTATCACGATGCTTTGAGCATAGACGGGGAAAACTCCGACGCCCGATACAATCTCGAAACCATCCGCTTGTGGATCAAACATATCCAGGACGTGTGGCAGAAGCGCGACCGGCAAAAACGCCGGGACGGCATGAACCTTTTGCAATACCTGGAATGGTTGGAGAGCGAGCAAAGATCGTTAATCGAAACGGGTAAAGAACTTGGCCGCGCGAAACCCTCGCCGCGGCAGCGCGAGGCGATCCGCGCAGCCGAGAACGCCCAGCGCACTCTGGCCGAGGAGATCCAGCCGTTGAAAGAGAAGATTGCCGCAACCTTAACCACGCCGCAACAACCGCCCGGCACGAACCAAGCGGCCTCTCCCAGCGCCGACGTGCAAAAGGCGGTTGAACTGCTCCACCGCCTGGCCGACGAGGTCAGCCAGTCGATGAGTAAGGCGGCCGATTCGCTGGCCGGGGGGGCATTGTCCCAAGCCGCCGAGTCGCAATCCCAGGCCGTGGAAAATATAGACCAGATCTTCATGGCCGTCGCCCCGTATGCCAACCTGGTCGAGCGCGGTATCCATCGGCAAGAGGAATTGATCAATCGATCGCCCGCCGCCGAAAAGCAAGAGAACGCGAACGAACAAAATGCCGCGGTTAAACATGCGCAACACCAGCCCGAAGCGCAAGCGAGGAATTCCAATGTGCCTTTCGACGGCAACGATGCCGCCTGGAACCAACGCTTTATCGCACGGTACGGACGGATTCTTTCGGCCAAGGCCCGCCGGGAGTTGGAGCAACTCGATGCCATGCCGGGCGCTAAGCAGGAGCCGCCGCCGCAATCCGCGACTTCCACAGTCCCCAACGCTAACGCCGCGCAGGCCCCGGACAAGGATCAGCCGGGTTCGGACGAGCAATTAAAGGCCGACCAACAGCGCCGCGATTTGAAAGAGGCCTTGCAATTGGGCGTGCAATCGGCCCCCAAGGTGGAAAAGCTGGCAGACGAAGCCGCCTTGCTCTTGGAAGAGAATAAACCCGGCGAGGCCTTGCCAAAACAACAGGAGGCGTTCAAACTGCTCAAAGACATGCTCCCCAAACAACAGCCGCAAGAGCAAGATAAAAAAGACCAGGAGAAAAAAGACCAGGAGAAAAAGGATCAAGAAAAGAAAGATCAGCAGCAGAAGGAACAAGAAAAAAAGGACCAAGGGAAACAAGACCAGAACAAACAAGATCAGCAAAAAAAAGACGAAGAGAAAAACCAGCAGCAACAGAACCAGCAACAGCAGAAACAACGCGATTTGAACAAGGAAAAGGCCGATGCGGTCCTGCAAAAGGCCCGGCAACGGCTGGATCAACATCGCGAACTGGAAAAGACGCTCGAAGGTTACCTATACCGGCCGGAAAAGGTGGAAAAGGATTGGTAAATAAACCAATAAGCAATAAATATGGTTGGTTTTTGTTTATCGTGAATTTGTATTTTCGCCTTTTCGTGTGAAAAATATAATGATGAGCATGCGACCGAGAATCATTTCAATACGAATAATTATCGCGGCGCTGGTCATAGCGTGGCCGGCGACGGCGTGTCGGGCTGCGGGCGAAAAGCCGGAACTCATCGTGGAAATGGATCGCAACCGCATCTACGAAGGCGAGTCGGTCTTGTACCGCATCACGCTTAATAACGTGGAAAATCCCCGCCAGCCGGACCTGCCGGGTTTTGACGATTTTCAGGTCACGCCATTAGGCGAACAATCCATTGGCATGCAATTTACAATAGATATTAACGGCCAGAAATCGGATATCATCCGCCGCGGGCGCCAGTACAACTACCGGCTCACGCCCAAGCGGGCGGGAAACCTGACCATCCCCGCCCCCACGGCCGAGGTCGACGGCCAAAAACTCATCGGCAAGGAAATGTCGCTTATTGTTACGGCCCCGCAGGACCAAGACATCGTGCGCATGGAAATCACGGCCGAGCCGATCTCGGTTTATCCACTGCAACCGTTTTCGGTGATCCTTTCTATTTCGGTAAAAGCACTGCCCGAGCCCTATGCGGACGATAATCCGGTAGCCGTGCAAACCTCGCCCCCGGAACTGCAAATTCCCTGGGTCGACGATGAACGCCTGCCCGACGGCCTAAAACCAAAAGAAAACTGGCAGCGTTGGCTTGCGCCTTTGCAAAGCAGAGGTGGAGCGGGATTCGCCGTTAACAACATCGGCAGCAATTCGGTCTTTTCCTTTTTCGAAGACCGGCGGATGGCCTTTATGCCCGATCCGCAAAGCATCCGCATGCCGGACAAATCGGGCAAGATGACCGGATATAAGCGGTTTCAGTTCAAGCGGACTTTTGTCGCCAAGAATGTCGATCAGTACACTTTCGGGCCAGTCTCGCTCAAAGGAATTTTCGCCGCCGGAATTAGTCCAACCAACAGCCCGCAGAGCAAAGACATCTACGCCGTGGCCAAGGCCTTGACAGTGAAAATCAAGGACGTGCCCGAGCAGGGCCGGCCGGAGACCTACATCGGCGCTATCGGCCGCTTCCAGTTCGATGCCGATCTCGCCCCGCGAAAGGCAAAGACCGGCGATCCCATGACCTTGACCTTAACGCTCAGCGGATCGGGATCCCTGGACAGGGCTACCATGCCCGATTTATCAAAAATCCCCCAAATCGCCAGGAATTTCAAAATCTACGAGGCCACCCAGCAAACCAAGGGCGACCGGCGGCAATTTACCAGCAGTTTGCGTCCGCTGGAGGCGGGCATAAAGGAATTTCCACCGGTGGCGGTTTCGTATTTCGACGTGCAGGATGAAAAATACGTCACACTCACTTCGCCGCCGATCCCCATCGAGATCGAAAAGGCCGATAAACTTGCCGGGCGCGACATTGTCGCTTCGCCCAGCGGACTGAAGTCCGTGGATAAGGAATTGGAGACCCGCCAGGAAGGGATTTATGCAAACATCACCGATCCGGGCCAATTGACCGACGAATCGATCCGGCCCGAGCGGTGGTTGGCCGCCTTGGGCGGGCTGGCTGGATTGTATGCCGCCATGGCTTTTGCCGTGGTCCGCCTGCGGCGCTTAAGCGGCGATACGGTCCATCAACGGCGGCGTTCCGCGCCTGCTAAGGCCAGGCGCTCGCTAAGCGAGGCAACGAAAGAATTGTCGGCCGGCCGGGTCCGCGAAGGCGCGGATCGGTTGGAGTCGGCGCTGGTTAATCTCGTCGCCGATTGGAGCAATACGCCCGCCGCGGGCATGACGCCGGCCGAGGCCTGCCGCCAATTAGAATCGCTGGGCATCGACGGCGAAGTATTGCAACGCGCCGGCCGATTCCTGGAAAATTGTGAAAGCGTCCATTACGGCGCGACTCCGCAAGCCGGCGAGGCCCTCCGCCGCGATGCGAAGGACGTGTTGGAATCGGTTATCCATGCACTACGAAAGAGAAAATAGTGGACGGCGGACGGCGGCCAGTGGGCAGTGATTAAACATAAAGCCGCAACCGGCGGTCGCGGTATTAAGTGCATAAATATTTCGTAAAGCTGCGGTTTGTGGCCGCAGTTTTACGCGCGTCAAATGTTTTGTAAAGCCGCGACGGGCACCAACCGAAGGTTGGTCGATCGCGATTTAAAGTGCGATCCAAATGCAAGACCCCAGAACGAAGAACGAAGAACGCCGAACTCTCCCCAATTTGCAATTTGCAATTTGCATTTTGCAATTTGCAATATTATTTCTCGGTCTATTTGCGTTTTCGGGATGTGAGCAAAGCCTTGATCAGCGGCTTTCGCAAAAATTCCAGGCTGCGCAAACGGCATTCGACCGGGCAACGAAACCGGAGGATTTCGTGAAGGTCGCCGCAATGTATCAGGAAATGATCGACGACGGGGCCGTTTCCGGGGCCGTGTTCTACAACCAGGGCAACGCCTGGATGAGGGCCAAGCAGCCGGGCCGGGCGATCGCCGCCTACCGGCAAGCGCAACGCTACCGGCCTCGCATTCCTTATCTTGATGAGAATCTGCAAAACGCATTGGGACCGGGCGTATCTACTCGCCGGCCGGTGATCGAAATCGTTTTCTTTTGGCAGAATTGGCTCAGTTATGCCGAGAAGTTTTATATCGCCGCCGCGGCCGCATTGCTGACGTTTTGTTCCGCCGCAGTCATGTTATTTACGTCGCGTCGGCGTTTTTGGCAGCGGCTTGTTTTGGCAGGCGTTGTGATCACGGCATTGTTGATTATTTCGGCCGCCTACGATTGGTACCGCTTCGACTACGTGGTCCGCGGCGTGATCACCCAGGCCGACGTGGTTGCCCGCAAAGGCAACGCCGAAAGCTACGAACCGGCCCTGAATGAGAAGCTATCCGAAGGCACGGAATTCCGCCTCCTGGAGCGCCGCGGCCAGTGGCTCTTGATACGATTGCCAGGCGGGCAGGAAGGTTGGATCGACCAACAGGCGGCAGTAACGTACGGGCGGAAATTATTGGACCAATGACTATTGTTGTGTCAGATTTCCCCCTCTTGTTGGGCATTAAGCAAAACTTTGCTTGTGGTTTTCGCCGAATTATCAATAATATAAGGTAGGGTCAGTGTAGGGCTTTGGTGGGTGTATTAGAGGCAGATAGATGCCGGGAGTAAAAGCAAGTGAATAAGAAAACGAGCAACCGGAACCATGCCAGGGGCTTTACGCTGGTAGAGATGCTGGTCGTGTTGTTGATCATCGTGATCCTCGCCGGGCTGATATCGGCGGCCGCTTATCGGGGCATCGCTCGCGCAAAGGTCGCCAGAATCAGCATAGATATCCAACAACTTTCCCAGGCCTTGAACAATTATAAGACGCAGTTCGGCGAATATCCGCCCGATTTCAGCGATACATCGGCTACTGGACAGTTGCTTATTTTACGTCATATTGCCAAGGCGTTTCCGCGCTTCACCTCAACTTGGTATGGCGCAGCAAGTCACCCGCTAACTTGGTCTGATTTACAGAAAGAAATCTTGGCCAATTCAAGCAATAAAATCGATCTCAACATTATGACTCCTGCCACAGCTTTAGCCTTCTGGCTAGGCGGAATGCCAGACGCCCAAGGCAAGTTGAGCGGATTTAGCAAGAATCCGGCCGATCCGTTTGAGAGCCCGGCTACCACGCCCAGTCGCATCGGCCCGTTTTTTGAATTCGATCCGGGCCGGCTGCAAAACAACGCTTATTATGCGCCGAGGATAATCGTTGGGAACGGCCAGCCGTATATTTATCTTCGCGCGGAATTAGGACAGCCGGAACCAAAACGAGAATATTATAATTACAATGGTACAGCTTACACATTCAAACAGGGCCTCGGTTCCGGAGCCAAACCGTATTGGGATCAACGGAACATGGGCTGGATAAATCCGGATTCGTTCCAAATCCTCTGCTGCGGCTTGGACGGAAAGTTCGGCTTGGAAAACGTTTATCCTACCGGCCTTTTACCCGACTGGACATTAATTTCGAGTAGCGTTCCCGCTGCTGTACTTTCCGACTTGCAAAGGGATGTAATCGGTACAAACAGTCCCAGCTTTCCGGCGGGCAATTTCGATCATATCGACGACCAGACCAATTTCACAAAAGGCACGGTTGGCGACGAACTGCCATAAGAGCCTTTTCGAGTGGCAGTAAACCCTGAGGGGGTGGGCAGTTTACTGCCCACTTTGTGATGTTTGCACTGCGAAACCGCAAGTGGATTGGTTTCTCATTCCACGGTCACGCTTTTGGCGAGGTTTCGCGGCTTGTCGATGTCGCAGCCCCGGGCCACGGCTATATGATAGGCCAGAAGTTGCAAGGGAATGACCGAAACTATCGGCTGAAACAACTCCTCGACGGCCGGGACTTCGATTATGTCGTCGGCCAGGCGGACCGCGTCGCGATCGCCTTGGCAAACCACGGCGATCACCGGACCGCCCCGGGCCTTGATCTCTTGCAAGTTCGACATCACTTTATCGTACATCTGACCCAAGGGCATGATGAACACGCTGGGGGTGTGCTCGTCGACTAGTGCGATGGGGCCGTGTTTCATTTCGGCCGAGGGGTAGCCCTCGGCATGGATGTAGCTGATTTCCTTGAGTTTCAGGGCCCCTTCCAGGGCAGTGGGGAAGTTGAACTGCCGGCCCAGGTATAGGAAGTTGTTGCACTCGGCGTACTTGTTGGCGATTTTCCGCACCGCGTTGTTGCATTCCAAGGCGCCGCTGACCTTATCGGGCAGTTCTTCGAGCTCCTTGATGATCCGCATTCCGGCCGAAAAACTGAGGTGCCTTAAGCGGCCCATAAACAAGGCCAGCATGGACAGCACGGTGCATTGCGAGGTAAAGGCCTTGGTCGAGGCCACGCCGATTTCCGGGCCGGCGCGGAGATACACTCCGCCGTCGCTTTCCTGGGCGATGGTGCTGCCCACCACGTTGCAGATGCCCAGCGCCGGGCAGCCTTTGCGCTTCATTTCCCGCAGGGCCGCCAAGGTGTCGGCCGTTTCGCCGCTTTGCGTGATGGCGAACACCAGGGTGTGATCGTCCAGGGGCGGATTGCGGTAGCGGAGTTCGCTGGCGTATTCCACTTCGACGGGCAAGCGTGCCAGGGCCTCGATTTGGTATTCGCCCACCAGGGCCGCGTGCCAACTCGTGCCGCAGGCAGTCATCAAGACGCGATTGACCGAGCGGAGTTGTTGGGGCGAAAGATTCAACCCGCCGAACTTGGCCGTGGCCGCGTCGCGATCCAAGCGGCCGCGCATGGCATTGCGAATCGACTCGGGCTGCTCGAAGATTTCCTTGAGCATGTAATGCTTATATCCCCCCAGGTCCATTTCGCCGGCTTCGATCTCCAGCACCTGGACGCTGGGGCTGACGTGCCCGTGGTCGCGGTGGATCACGCGCAGACTGTCGGCCGTGACAACCGCCAACTCGTGGTCGGCCAGGTAAACGATCTTATCGGTATAGCCGGCCAAGGGCGAACCGTCGCTGGCCAGAAAATGCTCGCCGTCGCCCACGCCGACGATAAGCGGGCTGCCCAGCCGGGCGGCAAAAATCACCTCCGGCCAATCGCGGAAAATAATCGTCAGCCCGTAGGTCCCTTGAAGCTGAGCCAAGGCCGTTTGCACGGCCGCAACCAACGGTTGGTAATGCACGGCGGCCATGTTGTCATCGATTTTTTGCTCTTTCAAACAACTGTCGATCAGGTGGGCTATGACTTCGGTATCGGTGTTGGAACAGAACTTGTAACCATCGTTTTCCAGGCGTTGTTTAATGGAGCGGAAATTTTCTATCACCCCATTGTGCGCCAGGGCCAACGTACCGTTGTCGCCTATATGGGGATGGGCGTTGATGTCGTTGGGCGCGCCATGCGTGGCCCAGCGTGTATGGCCGATGCCCACCGAGCCGCTCAATGGGGTTTTGGCAAGCATTGTTTCCAGACGTTCTATCCGGCCCGCCGATTTAACTACGCACAGCTTTCCACAGGCATCGATGGTGGCCACGCCTGCGCTGTCGTATCCGCGGTATTCCAAGCGGTGCAGGCCGGAGATAAGAAACTCCACCGCCTGGCGCGGCCCAATATATCCAACAATTCCACACATAAACGTCGATCCTACGAGTAAAGAACCCTTGTGAATAAATACAGAATATTTAATAACTTACGATTATTGGTCATTTCATGCAATATAAAGTCATTAAGTCCATGCGCAATTATTGATTATGCGCCGGGGATAGCCAATATTGTGGGGGAAGGGTATATTTGAACCCCGTAATATGATTTACGGTTTGAAATCGCAATAAGCCCGGATTATTCACAAATTCTCACTAGTAAACCGTCTTGCCTTAAATTTCGGGTGCCACGGTTGGCTTGTCCAACCGTGTTTCCCGCACTGCCGGACAAGCCGGGCACCGACCGAAGGTTGGTCGTGGCACCCAACCCGAAAAATTAGCCGTGACGCAACACTAGCCCGAAGCGCAAGCGAGCGATTGCAGATCGGTTGCCCTCCCTTGCGCTTGGCGCTGGTGTTCCGCTATGCCGGCCTGATAGATTTGCCATTCATCAGCCTTTAAAACCCCCTACAAGACGTAAGGAAAGTGTAAATTACGGAGCATAAGCGTGCCGATTCTCAAAGAAGAGCCGAACCTTTTTCCGGAAACTCTGCTGGAAGGTGGCATTGAGGAGTCGTCGAATCGTGATTGGTGGGTGATTTACACCAAGGCCCGGCAGGAAAAATCGCTTGCCCGCGAGTTGTTCACCTTTCGCATCCCATTCTACTTGCCTTTGATAAAGAAGACCACCGTTGTCAAGGGGCGCAAACGCATATCATTCGTCCCGCTTTTTTCGGGATACGTTTTCCTCTTTTCCACGGAAGCGGAACGCATAAAGAGCATGACCACCAATAGGATCTCGCGGATTCTGACGGTCAACGATCCGGAGCAGTTGCTCTACGACCTGGAACAACTCCGCCGCCTGATCGCCTCGAATGCGCCCCTGAGCGTGGAACAAAAATTGGCGCCGGGCGATCGGGTGCGGGTCAAGCAAGGCGCGCTAATGGGATTAGAGGGAACCGTTTTGGTGCGCCGCGGAGTTACGCGCCTGTTGGTCAGGGTTAATTTCCTGCAACAAGGCGCATCGGTCGAGGTGGATGATTATCTTTTGGAACGCTTGGATTGAGATGGGAAGAGGAAAGGAAACCGCTTGCGGTTTCGCGCCGCCCACTGCACACAGCCCACTGCACACTGTCCACTCTTTTTTACATCACGCCCAAGTCGATGGGCAGTATTGCATCGCGATTGGCTCGATACCACTCGACCGAGCGGAGCAGGCCATCCTCGATGCGAACTTGGGGTCGCCAGCCCAGTAATTTTCCGGCTTTGCCGATATCGGCCCAAGTGGCGGCAATGTCGGCGCGATGCAGGGGCTGAAAATTGATAATCGGCTTGCGCCCAGAAGTTGAGAAATCTGATCGATTACCGCCGAGAGGACCAGGGACGATCGCCGCCGAGGTTGATGATTTCATAACCCAATGGTTTTAAGGCGGCAATAGTGCCCCGGGCGATGTCGTCGATGAAGGTGAAATCGCGGGATTGCGAGCCGTCGCCGAAAACAACGATCGGCTCCCCTTCGGCAATGCGGCGGATAAAGCGGAAGATGCTCATGTCGGGCCGGCCGGCAGGCCCATAGACCGTGAAATAACGGAGAATGGAGATGTCCAGCCCGTATAGATAATGATAGTTATAGGCCAGGGTTTCCGCCGCTTTTTTCGAGGCGGCATAAGGCGAAAGGGGCCGATTTGTGTCGTCGTCTTCGTGGAAGGGGATGCGATTGTGCCTGCCATAAAGGCTGGACGTGGATGCCAGGAGAAACTTTTTTACGGCAAAGGTCCGGCAGGCCTCCAACAAATTAAGCGTGCCTATGCAATTGGCTTGATAGTAGGCCCAGGGATTTTCCAGAGACTGTCGCACGCCGGCCCGGGCCGCGAGATTGACCACGGCCGAGTAAGGTTTTTCATCGATGGTTTTGTCATCCAAGGCAAGCGCGTCCGCCTTGAAAAGCGCAGTTACGGCGTCCAGATCGGAGATATCCAATTGATGAAACTGAAATCCCTTCCGACCTTGCAAGCGAGCGAGACGCCAGTGTTTCAATCTGGGATCGTAGGCATCGTTTAGATTATCGACGCCCACGACGGCGTGCCCAGCTTCCAAAAGCATTTCGCTTACCCGGGAGGCAATGAAGCCTGCACAACCGGTCACTAAATAACGTTTTGTCATGATAAAAATTATATGCCGAAGAAGTCGGCAATTCGAGCGACCACCAGTTGTTGTTCTTCGACAGTCAGTTCGGGGAAGATGGGCAAGGCCAGCACTTCGCGTGCGGCGCGGTCGGTTTCGGGCAGATCGCCCGGCTTGTAGCCCAAATAGCGGAAACATTCCTGATCGTGCAGGCCCAGGGGATAATAGATTTCGCTGCCGATTTTCACCTTGGACAGCGATTCCCGCAGGGCCTCGCGCCGGCCGTCCGGCACGCGGACGACGTACTGATTCCATACGTGCCGGCAATTCGCAAGGGCTTTGGGCAAAGCCAATACGCGGTCCAATCCGGCCTCGGTAAACAGTTCTTCATAGCGCGCGGCATTGGTTTGGCGAAACGCGGTCCACTCGTCAAGATGTGGCAATTTGACGTTCAACACGGCGGCCTGGAAAGAATCCAAGCGGCTGTTGATGCCCACCACCTTATGATAATATCGCGGATTCATGCCGTGCTGGCGCAAGAGGCGGAGCCTTTCGGCGAGTTGGTCGTCATTGGTTGTAAGCATGCCGCCGTCGCCTGCGCCGCCGAGATTTTTGGTGGGATAGAAGCTGATGCAGCCGATCGCCCCCAGCGAGCCTGCCCGGCGGCCTTCCCATTCGGCGCCGATGGCCTGGGCGGCGTCCTCGATAACCGCCGCCTTGGCCGACTGGGCGAGAAGATTAATCGCATCCATGTCGGCGCATTGCCCGAAAAGATGCACCGGAATAATCGCCTTGGTAGCCGATGTTATCGAGCGGCCGACGGCAAGGGGATCGATGTTGAAGGTAACGGGATCGATGTCGGCAAAGACGGGTTTGGCGCCCAGCCGCGTGGCGGCGCTGGCGGTGGCGAAGAAGGTGAAGCTGGGCATAATCACCTCGTCGCCCGGCCCCACGCCCGCGGCCATCAGGGCCAGCAACAACGCGTCGCTGCCCGAGGCGCAGCCCACGGCATGCTTCACGCGGCAATAGGAGGCGACGGCCTGTTCCAGGTTTTTCACTTCCGGACCAAGCACAAAGGCCCCGCTCTGGCACACCCGGCGAAGCGACGCGGCGAGCTCTTCTAAAAGAGGTTGATGCTGGCGCGCGAGATCCAACAGGGGAACGCCCTTTTCTTCTAAAACCTGTTTCGGTTTGTCTTTGATGATGTTTGCCATTTCTTCGATGCTATAAAAGGGGTGTAAAATCTCAACCAATGAAAAACCGTTTATATTAAAATATGCAATTTAACACAAGAGGAAAATTAGCCCGCTTTTCCCATCCTGTGCACCCAACCAATCTTCAGTCAGTGCCCTGATATAAGGCAAGAAATGCGGTTTAATAGCTTTGCAAAGGGGGAAGCGGAGTATTGAGATGCCGTAACCGTCAAAGAATCGCCATCGCCTACGGTGGCGATCGAAGCACTTTTGTCATTGGAATGCAATCAAGGGTGATGCCGCGAGGTGATTGGTACATCCCTATTACTTCACCAACGAAGCCACAACTCCGATAAAACTCGGCTGCGTTTAGAGTCGCATCCAGCGTCAACTTTGTCAAGCCTGCGGCGCGGCCAATATCTTCCAGAAACGACACCATTTGCTTGCCGATGCCGCGTCTCATCATGTCGGGGCGTACAAATATTGCGTCCAAGCGCCCGGTGTTGCGATCGATCATTCCTGTTCCAACGACCGCATCGTTGACGGTGGCAACGTAGAGCTGTTCCACGACAAATTGAATGAATTGCTCGGTGATCGCACCGTTGGTCCAGATCGCAAGCGATTCTGGCGGGTAGTGCCCTTTGCACTGGCTCAGAATCGCGGCGTTGCGTATTTCCCACGCTGTGGCAGCATCATCAGCACAGGCTTTTCTGATTCTCATTTTCAACTGATTGAAATGCCGTCACCCGCTTCCTGAGTTGGCCCAGAACACACATGGGGCCTTGAATTACGGCTTCAGCATCACCCAGCGGACCAATTGGTTGATAAGAAGCTTGCCGTCCCAGGGCGATTCGTAATTGTTCATCAGTCCCGAACGAACGCAACGGGCAACGCCAGCCCCAGTGACTGATTCGGCAAAAGCGATTGCATCTTCCTGATTGCCGAAAGCCATGCCTACGGTCTGCACCTTCGGCGACAACAAGGGAATGATTTGTTTCCAGGATTCAACTTCGGTCAAGAAGACCGTACGCGATTGGACGGCCTGTTTCAGACTAACATCGCGGTCCAAACAAACGGTCCAATTAGCGCCCTCCGCCGAGGCAATCACGTCCTTTGCCTCGTCCATGGCCCAGGCGGCGCGTACGTTGACGATCTGCATGGTGGTGTAAGGATCAAGTCCATGCTTGGGCGGGAGCTTGGCTAAATGCTTTGCGAACAATTCGCCCACCTCACGCAGCGATAAGCGCGTGTTGCGTTCGACGAAGATCGTTTGCGGGGCAGAGCATGCCCGCTGATCGAAGATGGCGACATCGCGTACGAAGCCCGCCACGGCTTCGTCCAGCTTGTCCGGATCGGATTGGATTTTATTTCGGTCGATCACTCCGATGGAGTATTTCGGTCCAAAGACGATCTCGGAGCAGTGTTCCAGGCGGGGCAGGGCGGTGATGGCCTTTATGGCCTCTGCGCCGCCCCAAATGATTTTCACGTCGGCCGCCAGCGACATCTGCTCGTTGAGTTCCCGGTTGCGGTAATCGAACCAGACCACTGCCGCCGCATCCAGAAGATCGGCGCCGCGAATATCTCCGGCTTGCGATTCGGCCAGTACCGCAAGCAGATGATCGGTTCCCTCCGGCTCGGGATAGGCGAGTTTCACCAGGCAGACATTTTTGGCCAAAAGCGCGGGAACCAGCGAAAACATGGGCAGCGTGGCCACGTTTCCGGCCATCCACATGGCGGCCAGGCCTTGGGGTTTGGCCGCTATATAGTTGCGCCCATGGGGAACAAAACCGTCGAGATAGGCCGGATTCCCATTAAGATTCAGCTCCAAAAGCTGGCGCAGATTGTTGCTTCCCAGCCAGGCCGAAAGAAACATGCAGCCCTCCAACGACCTGGTGCGCTCATCGCGTAGCAATCGGGCGGCAAAGTCGGCCAGCAGCGCGACCAGGCTATCGACGGAAATTTTTGCCAGCCAATCGCGCCGGCTATTGAGCGACTCGACGATGGGCGTCAGCCGGTCGCCGGCCGGTTCCACGCCGCGGGCGGTAATTCGCAATATGCTCATCGGATTTCCCTGGCCTGGGCAAAGGTGTCGCCGCAGCCGCGGGCCTCGGCCTGCTCGATACGTTTTGTAAAACGGAAGTAGTTGCCCGACCGCCCGCATGGGCAATCGTCCACACCCATAAGTTCGCCCTGATCTTCGGTTATCAATACCTGCCCCGGATAACTGGTGGGCAGTACGCTTATGACCTCGATAATACCCGTCTGGCCGATCGCCGCCGGTTCAAGGGTGTATGGGCGGCGGATCAGCACGTCGGCGAATGCCGGAGCGTGTTTGTTGCCGGCCTCGCAATCGACAAACACCGTGCCCACTTGCTCGACCATGCCGTAAAAATCGAGAATCCGGCTGGGATCGCAACCCAGTACGCTGGCGGTCCGGCGAGTGAACTCTTCTTTTGTGACGGCTTGGGCGGCGAGTTTTTTCCATCCGCCCGAGTGCAACAGTTGCGCATTTAAAGCCTGGAATTTTATCGCCCGGCATTCGGCCTCCTCGACAAAGCGCGCCCAAACCATGAAGGTGAAGCCGAACAACAGCACCGGCTCGTGACAGTGACGTTGGAAAAAATCCTGGATGCACGGCCAATCGGCGGCCAGGTCGCCGTTTGCTTGCTTTTTCATGCCGTAAACTGTTTCGGAGGCAAAATTGCCCACCCCGCGAATTGCCGCGCCCCGCGCCGTGAGCGTGTCTCCGGCGGCGGCAGATTCCTGGGCGTCCAGCACCAGGTACGGGCGGCGATGTCCGCCAAGATGCTCTTTTAAGATCGAGGCCAGGGCCCGGGCCTGGCGGAAGGCGGTGGTCTTGTCGATCACGATCCGGCTGGGCTCCTGCCCGGTGGTCGAAGAAGAATGCAACTGGCGAACGACCTTTTCCAGCGGCACGGCGGCCAGGAGAAACTGCTTGAACATCGAAACCGGCAGCGGCGGCGCGTCCGACATTGTTTGCCAATCGGCGGGCGACGGCCCCAATCGCCGCAAAAAGCGATCGTAAGGCGGACAATGCCGGGCGATTTCCGCACATAGTTCGCGGAGGATCGCCATCAAAACGGCGTCCTTTTCGGCCTGTCGCATGGCATACTGCGGGCCGCGGATCAAGGCGTCGACTCGCTGTTCTACAGAGAGTGAATGATCGAACATTTAAATTAACTTGTTCGCGGATATGTTCCGCAACACTTCCTTTGCCACTTTGCCATTGGAGGTTTTGGGCAATTGGGGCAGAAATTCCACATACTCAGGCACTTTGTAATTGGGCAGTTGGCCGAGACAATGGTTGCGCACGTCTTCTACCGATAATTGTCCCGGTTTGATCGTGACCAAGTAGGCTTTGATGGCCTCGCCCCAGATTTCGTCGGGCACGCCGATCACCGCGGCTTCGACCACCTGGGGCATCTGGCTGAGGACTTCCTCGATTTCCTTGGGACTCACGCGGTTGCCCATGGCCTTGATAAAATCGCGGGCTCGTTCGACGATAAAGATAAAACCGTCCCGGTCGACCCGGGCCATGTCGCCGGTGAAAAGCCGGCCGTTGCGGAAAAAGCGGGCGGTTTCCTCGGCGTCGTTCAAGTATCCCAGCGTGATGTTGTCGCCGGAAGCCGTAATCTCGCCGACTTCATCGGTCCCGGGCCGGACGGGTGAACCATCCGCCTTGAGCACTTCCAATCGCGAGCCGGGCAGTCCCTTGCCGATGGAGCCGAGTTTTTCGTCCAATAGTTCCGGCGGCAGGTAACTCAGCCGGGCCGTGGCCTCGGTCTGCCCATACATGACGTACAAACGAACCTGGGGAAATGCGCGACGGATTTCTTGAATGTACGGATCGGGCAATTTACCCCCGGCCTGCTGGAACCAGCGCAGGGCGGGAAACGAACGTTTTGCAAAATGCGTGCGGCGGAGCAGGATTTGATATGTCGAGGGCACGCCGGCAAAACCGCTGCATCTCTTCTCGGCCATTTCGTCCAGCACTTTTTCGGGAAACATGAAGCGGTTGTTCAGCACCAGCGACCCGCCGGCCATAAGATGCGTGTGCAAAAGCGACGTGCCGTAACAGTAATAAAAAGGCAGCACCGTCATGGTTTTGTCGCCCTGTCCGAGTCCCAGGTATTGAATAATGTCGCAGGTGTTGGATTCGATATTCCGATGCGTGACCATCACGCCCTTGGTCTCGCCGGTCGATCCGGATGTGAGCATGATGGCGGCCAGATCACGCCGCGGATCGATGGCGGGAAATTTGTATTGCTCATCAGGGCGTAACGCAGCGGTCTGCGACTCGTCTTCTATAGTGATACCCAGGTGTTGGGTCAGTGATTCCACATGTGTCCGGAAGCGGGCCGAAACCAGCATGCGCTTCATGCCAGTGGCAGTGCACATCCGTTTTAGTGTATTTTCGCCACAATCGATGGGGAAAGGGACGGCACACAGACCCGCGCGGATAATTCCCAGATATGCAGCCGCAAAAAAAGGGCCGTTCTCAGACCACAGCCCCACGCGATCGCCCAGGTTTAATCCGCCTTGGACAAGATGCTGCGCCCAGCCATATGCCGCCGCGCAGTTGGCCGCGCGAAAGAACTTTATCGCCAAAGAATATGGCCGGCTGCTCCGCTTGACCGCCGGAAAGGATCTTTTCGGCAATATTGTGATCCCGCTTAGTCATGCAGTTGGAAATATTATTCTGAAACGCCTTTTGACTTGAGGATTTCCAGGATTTTCGCGGGCGAACTCATTTCCATGATCTCGTCCACTTCAAAGCGCTGGTCGAATTCTTGCTCCAGATACATGACTAGATTCATGTGGCCGATGGAATCCCAATTGGGAACTTCTTCGGGAACCAGGTTTGATGAAAAAGAATTGATATCGAGTCCAAATGCTTTTTGAAAAACATTAGCCACACGCTCGCTCATCGCCATCACGTAACCTTATCCTTTCACTTACGCTTAAATTATTGTGGATTATATTAACCGAATGCGCCGCCGTCAAGTTCCAGGACTCTGCCGTTAAAGTAATCGTTTTCGATGCAAAACAACACGCCGTGGGCGATTTCTTCCGGCCGTCCCATGCGGCCCACGGCCACGCGAGAGAGCATTTTTTTGCGGGCATCCTCGGGGATTTTATCGACCATCGGAGTTTGCACCAATCCGGGCGCGATCGCCACGCAGCGGATATTGTAGGGCATTAATTCCTGGGCGAGGGTGAAAGTCATCGAAGTAAGACCGCCTTTGCTGGCGCTGTAAGCGGTCTGCCCGGCGCACCCCATGCGTGAGATGGAACTGATATTAATAATCACTCCCTTGCATCTTTTGCGGAACATGTTTTCCACGGCCAATTGCGTGCAGAGAAACGGGCCCTTTAAATTGGTGTCGATGCTGGTTTGCCAGTCTTCTTGAGAGTATCGGCTTACGCCGCGGAAGGAGAATGACAACAAAGCGCCGTCGATGAGCACGCCGGCGTTGTTTACCAATACTTCCAGTCCACCCGCTTGTCGTACAAATTCGGCGAATTGCCCGGCCAAGGTTTCCGCGTCGCGGACGTCGGCGAGCATGGGAATAATCCGCAAGTCCGCTTGTTCCAATTGAAGTTCGGCGATGGCGGCATCAAGTTTTTCCCGGTTTCGCGCCAACATGCCGATTTTGGCGGCGCCGGCGGCGAGAAGGGCCTTAACTGCGGCCAAACCAATACCGCCGGTTGCTCCGGTGACAATTGCGCGGACTCCAGTCAATTGCATAGGATTATTCCTTGTTGTCGAAATTCAACATGGTAACAAGATTATGAGCACCGACGACTGCCTGCCCGCTGAACATGCCTTTAGCCTGATCGTTGCGGGCAAATGGCAATACCAAGGTGCCGTATTGGAACAAGGAGGGATGATGGCGATCTTTTCGATGCGGCAGGACGCGTTTCCAGGCATCGCCGTCCCTGCTGAGATATATGGAGCATTCTTTCGATGGGCAGTAGGGATTGGGTTCGACGCAGGTGGAAATGGCCATTACGGGACCAAAGGAGGCGGCATACAGGGAGCTGCCTTCAACTTCGAGTAATTTCGAAAGCTTGCCGGTTTGCTTTTCCAGCCTGATGATGTAATTGCAGGCGTTGTCCGAATCGGTGCCATAGAGTAGGCAATCGGGCTTGACAATGGCGCCCACAACCCGCGATTCCGGGTCCCCGCGCCTAAGCCAATCGATGGTCTTCAAGTCCTTGTAGAGGACGCCTATGCCCGGCTGCATGTCATAATCTCCGACGAGGACCCAGTAATGATCGCTATAGGGATCGAAGATTACGTTATGCACGTGGCGGATACTGCCGCGGGGGAAAGTATAGGCAACCTCAAAAGTTCGCCCCCGGTCTTCGGAAACATAAATATAGGTTTCCAGATTTTTATAACAGTCTCCGTACTCGCCGAAGATCACCCGAGGGCCGTCCACGCAGATATTCATAGGCCGGGATCCGCGCTTGATTCGGAAGGAGAGGGACATTTGCGGTTCGCTGGGTTCGGCGCGGTAGATACCTTCTCGGGCAATGGCAATGCGCGTGCCGTCGTCCATGATCTGGAAGACGGCGACATAATATCGCAGGAGTCTAGCGGCCAGGGAGAAGCGGGCCAATGCGGGTTTGTATCCCGATAGGGGGACCGAGCAGTCTATCTGCCAGACGGCGCCACCGTCGTCGGACCGGAAAATGTCGTAAAGCCGGGAAATATACAATTTGCCTTGAGGGTCGATATACTCGGCGCGGCCGGGGACTTTTTCGCGAATTTGCAGAGCAGAAGGGAAATCGGTCATTGCTTAATTCCTCACTCGGATCGTCCTAATGCCATAATACGGATAATGCGAGTTTTTGTTGCGCTTCATGAAGAAATCGAACACGTCCTTGCTCTGAGCCCAGTCGACACGGACGCTGCCCACCAAGGTTTCGTGTACGATCCCCTCGCGCACCAGGTCGCGAAACGCCTTGCGCACGCAAATGCAATACATGCCGTACTGGGGGCGGCGCTGGCGAACGACGTACAATTCATCCTGGCCGTTGATCCGCACCAGGTAGCGGCGTTCTTCGAAAAAATCTTTAATCGGCCAATCCTGATCGCGGACTTCTTCAGGAGTATGGATAAGCGTCATACTGTTTTGCAAGGGAACGCCGATACTAATGACAATGCCGTTTTTCTGAGAAAAACGATAATACCCCGAATAAATACCCTGGGGCAAGGGCTTATCATGGTTGAGATTATCGTGTAAAAGTTCCTCGGCCAAGGGGCCGTAAGCCGCCAAGGAATTGTAGGGATGCAAGCTGCGCAAAACGCCTTTTCGCCGCCAAAACAGCTCGTTTGCCAATCCCACCGCGCAGGACGTGGATTGCGGATCGTAAAAGATCGTCCGCTCGCGCTCGGCGGAGTTCAGCAAAGCATCCTCGCCTTGATAATACGCATGGGCGGGCATGACCAACGTACCCGTCGGACCGACCAGATTGAGCAGATCGTTCACCAAGTTGTTGGCCGCCGCCAAAAAACCGCCGGGGGCGGGATGTTCCGGCGATTCATCATATAACCGCAATTCGGAAACGGCGGTATGGGCCATCACAAGCGCCCCTTTGTCGACGCCGATTTCGCGAAGGTATTGCTTTAATTCCTCCCGTTTCGCGGTTTGAAGCCGAGGCTTGTTTCTCCATCGAAAAGGTTCGATCTTTTTTCGCAGCCAAGCGGATTTCCTATATAATCGCTTGGCCAGCAGTTCGCCGGCTATCAACAGTCCATCCGTCCAACGCGGCAGCGTTTTATACATTATTTCGTCCAACGGTTTTGCTTCCGGAGTTCGGCGAGCAAATCACCATTCATAGAGACGGCTGCACAAGAAACCGGTTGAAATATAATATCGCATATTATTCAGGAAAAACACTTTTCCTGATAAACCACCAATGACCATAACCCTCCCGCCAATAGGGGAAGCAAGATGACGATCAACCACGATCCCGCCGTTGGCCAACGCACATACATTGCAGCCGGCACGATGCCTATGCCGGCCAGCACCGCGTATAAAGAGCTTACTTGCCCATGCGTCCAACCTTTTTGCACCAGCCGTTGATAGAGATGCGATCGATGGGCTTGAAATATGTTTTCGCCCTTGCTCAAGCGGCGCAGCAGGGTGAAAACCGAATCGAAGACAAATGGCCACACAAGTATGATGCCGGCCACCGCAACGCGATTATGCGTTTGCGCGGCGATTACCGGAAGAACGGCAAAAGTGAAACCGAGGAATGCGCTGCCCACGTCGCCCATGAAAATTCCGGCCGGCGGCCGATTCCACCACAAAAAACCGGCACTGCTGGCCGCGATCAGCGTTCCAAGCATTGCACAAGCCGGTTGCTCGCTCAGAGTTCCCAGCAGATACCAACCGATACCGGCGATCAGGGCCTGAATGCCGGCGATAGCGTCAATGCCGTCCATGAAATTATAGGCGTTTGTAAGACCGATGATCCACAACGCGGCCAAAGGAAATCCCCAGAAGCCCAGCGCCAGTTCGCCGAGAAAGGGGAGCTCCAGGGATTGCCAGCCAATGCCGCCGCCCAACAAGAGGAGAATTGTCGCCGCCAAGTGCACGGAAAGGCGGAAGAAATTGGGTAATGAGCGCAGATCGTCGATCCAGCCCGTCAAGGCTACCAGCGCCGCGGCTGCCGTATAGACGTTGACCATCGACATCGGTATCGTTCCTCCCCAAAACGCATAACACCACCACCCCGCCAAGGTCAGCAGCACGATAGCCAATCCGCCGCCGCGGGGCGTAGGGATCGAGTGGGAGCTGCGCTGGTTGGGAATGTCGAGAATCCGCCAGCGCCACGCCAAGCGGACGATCATCGCCACAAAGAGCGCTGAAAGAAGAGCCACAGCGACAAACGCGAGTACGTTATAATGCAAGCTCATGTCAGACATGCAAGAATCAATTAGAAGGGCCCGCCGGCGGCGATACCGTCGATGCCATCCATGAAATTGTGGGCATTATTCAGGCCGACAATCCACGGCAAGCTCGGTACGACGCCGATCCAGCCCAACAAACAGTTCATCGTTATTGCCGATCCTCCGCCAAACGGCGTGGGATATTTATGCGAGCTGCGCCTATTGGGAATGTCCAATAACAACTTGTATCTCAGTATGAAACGCACTAATCCCTCGACGACCAGCCATGAAACCGCAGCCAAGCCCAGAATAAATAAACCATCATGAATTATCTGATTATTCATAGAGCGATTTTAATTATTTCCAGTTCTTTCAGACTTCTAGTCCATGCCGCCGATACTCGATATGTCGTACACGTTGGAGCGGAACAGTTTCCAATAGAAACACCGCAATGCATACCCTGTTTTTCCCGGGATCAGCCAAAGCAGCCAGTAAAAGGGACTCAACAACGGCTCGGGCAAGGGCCACGCCCTGCCGGGAAACCGCGCCAGCAGTTCCGATTGGCGGTAAGGCATAGGGTCGGCGACGTTTCTAACGCGGCGTCCTAGGGACGGCTGCGAAATCAGTTCGAGAATCTTTGCCGTCAGCGTATTTATGTGGCATAACGAGTAATCCGGGGGCGGAACTATGCGAATCTTTCCCGCTTTGATGCCCGGCAAATATACGCGCTTGCGAACGTCTTTAAGATGTTCTTCATCGAATACCGGCGCCAGCCGGAGGATATCGCAACTCGTAAGCGGTGTAGCGCCGATCATCCGTTCGCAAAGGAGTTTACTAAGTCCATAGTTGGTCGAGGGGCGCAACTGTGCATCGACTGTTACCGCGCCGTTGCGACCCGCCTCGCCGTAAACCGCAACGGAACTGAGAAAAATAAAGTGCGGATTGCCGCCCTTCACCGCGGCCAAAATATTCTCGGTTGACGCAGTATTCCAGCTTACGCGCGTCTGGCCGGGCGGTAAAAGTTCTTCATGTGCCGCCGCCGCCGTGTGAACGACTACTTCGGGGACAGGCAAATCCGCCCTGGCCGCTCGGATTTGCTCTGCATCGAGCAAATCGACTTGCCTGGTTTGCGGACTCCGCGTAGCCACCCGGTCCCAGCCCCAGACATCGTTGCCGGCCTCGCGCAAACGCCGGCAAAGGGCTTTGCCGATGAAGCCCTCACACCCGGTAATAAGTATGCGACGTGCCGATGTCATTTTGGTAAGCAAGCGATTACTGAAAAAAATCCCGCCATATCAAGTCTTTGCCGAAACCAATTCCCGCCGCAGGGACGAAAAGGTCGTAAATCGGTATCCTTGTTGTTTGAGAAGTTGGATTAAAGCCTTTAGTTTTCTTGCCACGGAGGCCCTGCCGTGAGAAAAACGCATTCGCGCGCACCGCCGCACTTCCCTCGGAAAGGGCGGATTTTCACGCGGGGATAATTCAAAAGGATGAATGTATAAAACGTATAAAGCGCCGCTCTTCAAATAGAGACGGATAAGCCGGCCCATGATCCACCAGGGGAAAATGCGCAAATATCCGCCGCCGGAAATGGGCAGGTCCCTTCCGCCCAACCGCAGCGTGCTTACCTGAAACTCGTAAAAATCGCCCATGCGATAAATGTTCGCGGCCAATTCCTGATAGCCCTCCATATCCAGCGTGCCATACAACGGATGGACGCCGAATTGAATGCGGCTGGAGTCGAAAGTAAACCCGGCGTTTCGTACCAAATCGAGCCGCTCCCGGTCCAGGCTAAAGCAGGAGGCGCGGTAGCCTTCGGCGGCATGGCCCAAGACGTCTTCCAGTCCTGTTTTGCAGCGGCGTATGTCACCGTCGAACTGGTCCGGAGTCATCATGAGCGGCCTGGTGTGCTCCCAGCCGTGCACGCCCACGTCGTGCCCTTGCCCATCTAACCGCCGCAACAGATTGCGCTGTTCCGCGATAAGATCGCCCACTACGAAAAACGACGAAGCAATTCCCTCCTCGGCCAGTATGTCGGCATAGACCGATACGCCGTCCAGCAAGGAAACGGTTTTATCGCACGCTTTGTCGCGAAAATAATCCAAGTGATGCCAATCCTCGATGTCCATGGAGAGCACGGCCGTATTCATGCGAAACGTCCTCCCCGGCGGCGAAACTCCCGCATCTGCTCGACCGTGGGCCAGGAAAAATACGCTCCTTCCTCGGAGCGATTGGGTTGGCTTTGGATTTCGCCTCGCTGGATTTTTTGGATCATATCGACCATTAATTTCGCGCCGGCGGCCTTTGTATGACGAATCAATTCAAAAACACTCGTTCCCGGTTGAATGGGAACTTTGACTTGCCCCAGGATCGCGCCGTTGTCGATCTTGCTGTCCATGTAATGCACCGTAGCGCCGGTATAGGTTTCGCCATGATACAACACCCAAAAACTGGGCAAAAGTCCGGCGTAGCGCGGCAGCAGACTGCAATGCAGGTTGATGCAGCCGAAACGGGGAAGTTCCAAAAGCGGCGGCTTGAATACGCAAGGCGCCGACAACGAAACCACCAGATCCGCCTGCAGCGAGCGGATGCGCTCTAAAAACGCCTCGTCGTTGGGATTGCCGATAGCCGTAAACAGGATGCCGTGTTTGCGAGCCACTGCACCGATGCTGTATTTGTGGCGGAGCAGACGGTAAGCGCATAATCCATCGACGAGGTCCGCAATTTTTGCCTTGAACCAACGCCAACCCATGCGCAAAGCCTGGCCCCAGCCGAATCCTCGCCGGAAGAGTTTCTTCTTCTGTTCCAGCGAACCGGGCGAGTCCACCCTGCAAATCAGGCACGTTTCGATCCCCGGCAGGCTCAATATTTTCTCGATATTGCCGGGAATAACGAACCGGTCTTCCTGGGTAATGATGGCAATCCGCATACGAATTCAGAAAATTGTTTTCATGGCGACAGGCGAGAACGCCGTGGTCTTTGTTTTTGCACAACCGATTGCATCATTTTTACAAGTTCAACCATCAAATGATCGCGGCAATACTCATCGTACACCATACGATAACCGCTCTCGGCCATGCTGCGCCGCTCTTCAGGCGCAAGGGCCGCGAATTGGCGCACGGTTTTTGCAAGCGCCTGGGGATTCTCGGGAGGACAAGTCAATCCGGCTTTCGCCCTTTGGATCACCTCGGCCGCATCGCCTTCCAGGGCCGCCAACACCGGCTTTCCGCTGGCCATGTAGGCAAAGATCTTGTGCGGAACGGTGATCCGATACAGCGGGTCGTCGCGAAGGTGTACCAAAAGGACGTCGGCCAAAGCGTACAAGCGGGGCATCTCCCGGGCGGGATAGCGGCCGAGGAATTTTACATTTGCGAGTTTTTTTCCCTCGGCCAGTGTTTTGAGCCGGGAGAAGTCGGAACCATCGCCCACGAAAATAAACTGCACTTGGGGAAAATCGCGTAGTAATTCGGCCGCCTCCAATACGGCCCCTAAACCCTGCGACAACCCGATCGCTCCGGCAAACATGATGTTAAATCGTCCGGTCATCCCAAGTTTATCGCCGAATTCGGCATCAGGGGCGACTCGCTGATAAAGATCGGTATCTACCCAATTGGAGATGACATGGATTTTTTCGGCGGGCACGCCCTTGGAAATTAAGTTCTCCTTGAATCCCGGTGAAATTACACGGATGGCCGCCGCAGCGCGATACACCCGCTTGGCATACCATGCCATGAGACTCAGAATCCGCTCGTTGCGAATCGCTCCCGTGGCTCTCAATACCTCAGGCCAAAGATCCTGAATCTCGTATGTAAAAGGACAACGCAGCCAGGCGCTTAGCAGCCGGGCGGGAAAGCCGATGGTCAAGGGCGGATGAATGACGTGCATTAAGTCCACGCGCGGCGCCAGCCACGGCCCTAAAACCGACGACGATGCCGCAAACGATCCAAAATTTAACAATCGACGCCAGGGAGAGGTGCCGTGATTGGGGTACAGGGGAACGCGGATCACTGGCACGCCGTTGACTCGCTCACGCTGCAAAGGGCGAAGTTTGTAGCCCGGCGCCAATTTTCCCGTGGGATAATTGGGAAATCCCGTCAGGACCGTGACCTCATGGCCCATGCTTTGCAAGGATTCCGCAATGTCGGAGACGTACCTGACCGGCTCGGGAAAATACCATTGTGAAAACAATAAGACGCGCATGTCGCAGTGAATCTTCAGATAAAATCAGTAAAAAAGGAAATCAATGGCAAGATCGATGATCGAACCCCAGGAGGATTTTCAATACCGTGCTGCTGACTTCCGCTTTGAGATACTCTGGCGGCGGGTTCCAGCGGCGATCCAGCTTAAGCACGGTTTTGGCCGCGAATACAATCATCTCCGGATCGGCGCCTGACAGCATGTTGCTGCCGCATTCAACTGTCTCGGGTCGTTCGGTAACGTCGCGAATGGTAACGTTGGGCACGCGGAATATGCAACATTCCTCCTGCACCGTGCCGCTGTCGCTTAGCACGCAAAAGGCTTCGCATTCCAGGGCAATAAACTCGAAAAATCCCAAGGGTTGAAGGAATCGCACCGCATCGCTTTCGGTCGAAAGTCCGAAGGCGGTCATTTTGCTCCGCGTGCGCGGGTGAAGACTGCATAGGATCGGATAACCGTATTCGCGATGCAAGTTTTCCAACGCGGTTGTCAGCGCGCGAAGCCGCGATTCGATGTCTACGTTCTCGGCGCGATGCATAGTGACCAGAAAAAATCGGCCTTTTTCCAAGCCCAGATCGGCCAGGGCTGTGGAGGCGGAAATGCGGTCCTGGTAATGGGTGATGACTTCCAACATGGGATTGCCGGTTACGAAAATGCGGTTGCCCGGGATGCCTTCGCGAAGCAGATTCACCCGGCTACGTTCGGTGTAAGGCATCAGCACGTCGCTCGAATGGTCGATTATGCGGCGGTTGACTTCCTCGGGCACGCGGTCGTCGTAGCAGCGGTTGCCGGCTTCCATGTGGTACACGGGAATGCCCATCCGTTTGGCGATAACCGCGGCCAATCCGCTATTGGTGTCGCCCAGCACTAGCACGCGATCCGGCCGCTCTTTTGTGAACACCGGTTCAATGCGAGATAGAATTTGTCCGACCTGTTCGGCAAAACTACCGCCTTGCGCCTCGAGATAATAGTTGGGCAAGCGGACTTGTAGATCGCGGAAAAAAATATCGTTCAAGTTGGGATCATAGTTTTGGCCGGTGTGGATCAGTACGTGTTCGGCCAAAACGTCGATTTTTTCAATGACCCGGCTGAGACGGATGATTTCCGGCCTGGTACCGAGTATTGTGGCAATTTTCATCGTAAGAATTCCCCTTCGGCGGCGTCAACGTCTTCCAATCGCAGGCGTTTTTCTTTTAACATGGCGCACATCTCTTCGTAGCTCATCACGTCCGTGGCAGAACTGAACTCGCCGGGTAAATCGGCGGGCGTATCGTCGCGGGGGCGAAGCTCCGGCAGTATCGGTTGGATGGCATAGTACTTTTTCCGGTCCACTGTGCGGTAACGCTCCTCCTCGGATATCAAAATTTCGTCGATCTTTTCCCCGGGCCGGATCCCCGTGACCTCGATCTTGATCGGCCGATCGCCGATCAATGCCCGAGCCAGATCGATCATCCGTGCCGAAGGGACCCGGGGTATGTAAGTCTCGCCGCGCTTGGCCCCGCGGAGCGCGGCGAAAATCGTATCCACCGCCTGTTCCAGGCTGAGCAGGAAACGAGTCATGTCTTCGGTGGTAATCGTGACCGGGCCGCCGTTTCGGATTTGATCGTGAAACAGCGGAATTACCGATCCGCGCGATGCCAAAACGTTGCCGTAGCGGACGCATATAAAACGCGTTTTCGGGCAGGTTAGATTGGCGGTGATGAATACCCGCTCCTGGATGGCCTTGGTCATGCCCATCACGTTCACCGGCTTGACTGCCTTGTCGGTGGAAACACCAACCACGGTCTCCACGGCAAGGTGGTTCTCGCGAATCGCGCGGACTATGTTTTCCGGACCACAGATGTTCGTCTGCACCGCCTCGAAAGGAAAATACTCGCAGGTGGGCACTTGTTTCAGTGCGGCGGCGTTGAAAACTACGTCGGCGTTGCACAGCATCGACGCCACGGCGTGATAATCGCGCACGTCGCCGATAACGAACTCCAACAGTTCGTTGAAATTGTGGTACACGACTTCGTCCGTCGATACCCGCCGATTCTTGTATTGCAATCGCATGTCGTGCTGTTTGGCTTCATCGCGTGAAAACACCACAATCGAGGTGGGTTGCCCTAATTCACCGGTGAGCAAGCGGCGAACCAGCACCTTGCCCAGCGATCCGGTGCCGCCGGTCACAATTATTCGTTTGCCTTTGAGAATCATTTTTTTCTCCACAAGTGATAAGGTGTGGGATCGCGATGCATTTCACTGATCATCTCAGCCCAACTAGGGGGCGTAAATCCCGTCGCTTTACAGAAGCGCGAGCCGTCCAGGCTACGATTGCATGCAAATTCATTATCCGGCTCAATTTGGATATTCAAACTATAGGTTTCGTTAATCAAGGTTAATAAGTCGAATTTCGTGATCGACTGTGATGCGACTTGATACACACCGCTTAAATTCGCATGATTCTCTAGTACGTCGGCAATTATGTTAGCCAAGGCAATAGTGGTATAACCGGAATAAATCGCCTTTTTATACCCTCGAACCTTACCACCCTTATTGCCGAGGAACCATTCGATCAAAGCGTTGGAAGTATTTAGTTCGCGGCCGATAATCGATGTACGCACCGTCAGGCAGCCGGGGGCGTCAACCTCGCCTAAGTACTTGGTCCGCCCGTATATGTCCTCGGCGTCGGATACATCACTTTCAGTATACCCTCCTTTTCGGCCGGAAAAAACACAGTCGGTGCCCATGTGGATCATTCGTACTCCGCTTGCCCGACATAAATTCGCCAGCCGGTGAGGAAATAGAGAATTTATGACCAGACTGGTAATCGGATCCTTGGCGGCTTTAAGTTGCTTGATAATACCGACGCAATTGAATACGACGTCAGGCTTTACATCCGCTAAAACACGGACTACACTGTCGAAATTCGAGACGTCCACACCACCCACAAAACGCTCGGGATCGTAAAGATCGTAGCGGGCATATTCTTCATAGCCCGATAGGTTCGTGGTCCAGGCATCGAAACGCCGGCGATAGAGTTGGTATACTTTGTGTCCTAACATGCCTACGCCGCCTAGCACTAAAACACGCATTGACATTAGACTTTCTCCTTTTTCGCCCAATCCATATATTCTTTCAAGCCTTCTTCGAGCTTGACGGTGGGATTGAAGCCGATGGCCTTTTTGGCCGCCGATACGTCGGCTAGGCTGTCGCGCACGTCGCCTTTTCGCGGGGGACCATACTCAACCGCGGGATGAATGCCGCTGGCATCGATCATCAGTTCCACAAGCCGGTTGATGGTGATCCGGGTGCTGCTGCCCACGTTAAAGGCCCCGGAAACTCCCCTGGACATCGCCGCCTTGTAATTCGCTTGGGCCACGTCGCGGACATTGACGAAATCGCGGGTTTGCTCGCCGTCGCCGAATATGATTACCGGCTCGCCGCGCAACATGCGATGGGCGAATATGGGAATCACGTTTCCGTAAGCGTCGTACTTCTGGTTGATGCCGAAGACGTTGAAATATCGCAGACAAACCGCTTCCAGCGCGTATAGTTTGGCATAGGCCAGGCAGAGTTTTTCCGCGCATAATTTGCTGGCGCCGTAGGGAGAATCGGGCTCGACCGGATGGTCTTCGCGGATAGGCAACGTTTTTAGCTCTCCGAAAATCCCGGCCGAGGAAGAAAACACGACTTTGCGCACTCCTTGATGGCGCGCCGCCTCCAATACCCGAAGCGTGCCTAGAACGTTGATTTCCGAATCCTGGATGGGATTTTCGATGGACCGGGCATTTCCCACCGAGGCAGCCAGGTGAAAAATGGCCTCCACGCCCTGTGCACTGCGATCGACCAGTTGCGCATCGCGCACGTCGCCCTCGATGAATTGCGCCTGGGGGAAAGGATCCAAGTTTTTGCGATACCCGGACATCAAATTGTCCAGCACAACCACTTGATGCCCGTTTTCCAGCAATAAACGCACAATATTAGAGCCAATAAATCCAGCTCCGCCGGTAACTAGCGTCTTCAATTCAGTGAACCTTTCTTTACTAGACTATGATTATTGTGAGTGAATCCGGATTATTTTACAAGCCGGCTAAATAACGCCTGCATCCTGTTTTTCCGCTGCCGATTGCAACTATTCCATTTCTTTCTCCAGGGCCGCGATACGCGACTCCAATCCGGAGCTGTTTTTTTGATACGCCTGATTCGCTGACAGGCGCTCAGCAACCAGATCGTCGGAAATCAATTTCCGCTGGAAATAGAGCATAAGCAACGTGCAGAGATATTTTCTGCCCATTTCTTTTAAACGGACGTCGGCGGCCAGCCGCCGGATTGCATCGGCCAGGGCTTCGACGTTTCGCGGAGGCACGCACACGCCGCATTCCTGCGGACCGCCGATATCGAGCGTCTCGGGCACGGCGCCTACTGTAGTGCCTAAATCGCATCGCGGTCCAGACATCAAAGCATTGCCGATAAATTCGGCACAGTTTATGTCCCAACATGGCTGCGCCGCCAAAGATCAATATGCGTTTCCATGAGACATCATACTTTCAAATACAGAGTGTGCTTTTTTCGCCACATCAACCCATGTTGCAGGAAATTGTTTTATTCTTTTGTACCCTTCTTGCACGAGCATGTCCCTCAGCGGTCGATCCTCCATTAACTTCAGCATTTTATCAGCCCAATCGCGGTGATTTTCCGGATCGGCATAAATACTCGCTGAGCCGCAGGTATCGCGTGCAAATGGCAAGTCCGAGCATATTTGAGCCTTTCCCCAATTCATGGATTCCAAATAAGCCCCACTCAAGCACTCCAGCAGACTTGGCATGACGCAAGCGGAACAGGAATGATATAAATTGTAAAGGTATTCTTTATGGACCCATCCCAAAGGGAGGAGGTGTCCGGAAGCAACCAAATCGGTTGCCTGTTGACCGAAGTATTTGGCCAAGTCATCCTTGGTCAGGCTTAATGCCAAACGGGCCTTGACACCGCGGTCCTTGAGGATTTGGATGGCGGAAATTAGTATCTTAAAATTTTTATGCGGCGAGTACGTGGCAACATACAAAAAAGTAAAAAATTCTTTGCCGAGTTTATCATTAAAAAAACGGCTTACCGTTTCCGGCAGCGCTTGTGGGAGAAGATCATATTCATTTTCCACAGCTTTAGGAATTACTTCGATTCTACTAGGTGCTCCGCGAATCTTCCCCACCTCATCCCGCACTAATGGCGATTCAACCACCGCCACATCGCATTTGCGTAAAGATCTGCGGAAAAATAAACGCATGGCGAATATAAACAATTTACCTTGAGGATGATACTTGATTTTGGACAAGTCGCACCATTGGAAGGCATTCATTAAATGCAACACTTGCGGAATGCCGGTGCGAATATAAGGCCCTATATTGGTGGATAAGATCAGAT
Organism: Pirellulales bacterium; assembly: GCA_963845975.1. Taxonomy (GTDB): domain Bacteria; phylum Planctomycetota; class Planctomycetia; order Pirellulales; family Thermoguttaceae; genus JBEKIK01. Next base: position 299,306 of record CAWJUD010000001.1, read on the forward strand.
CGGGCCGATATCGGCGGACGATATTATTGATATTCCATTGATTATGATAAAATCTCATGAATTCCTTGCTGACAAACTCATTCATGTACAGGATTTGCACATTCGGCAGATCCTTGAGTTTATCAAGGCCTGAGCCCCGCACACAATGGATGAGGTATTCATCTTCCGGATATTCTTGTACCAAAGCACGGAGAAGATATATGTATCCCGACAAGGCTCCGCTATATCCCCCAAAGTTCTCGTATAGTATTTTCATGCGATACATTTCCATAAAAGAATAGACATTGAGCTTCTAACAAAATTAACTTGGATAGAATGCCTATACTTGTTGAACTTTCTAGCCGTACAAGGAGGCACGACCATCGCAATGCCTGTTTTGGATGACAAACTTTGGAAATTGATCATACCATTACTACCACCACTGAAACGACGACGTCGCCGGAATCCTGGGCGCAAACCATTGCCCCATCGCGATGTTCTCACAGGGATTCTGTTCGTATAAATCCGGCTCCCACTGACAAACGTTTTCAAGGCAATACCTTTCATGAAACGAAATTTCATTACGATATTCCAGACTATGCGTTCTTAGCCTCGCGTGCGAAGTCAGCAATAACTTCCAAGAAAAATGAACGGTATTTCCTCGCGACTTTCAGCCAGGTTTGCGGAAAATCGAGGTTGCGCTTCGCCCCCTTCTCCACGAGATCGGCTTGCAAGGCAGGATCCCCGGCAAGCCGTTCCATCTCCTCGAACCACGCCCGGGGATCCTCTGCCGGAACGTACAAACTCGCATCGCCGCACAATTCGCGGTGGCAAGTCACATCCGAAGAGATCTGCGGCTTGTTCCAACGCATGGCTTCCAAATGCGAGGAACTCATGCTTTCCAGCAGGCTGGGCATCACGCAGCCGGAACAAGCGTCGTACAAGCCATGAAGGTGGTCTTTGGTGATCCAACCCAAGATTATAATATGGCCGCTTTCGACGAGACTTCGCGCGGTCTTCGCCTCCGGCCCCGCCATCCGCTCCAATTCCTTTTTCGTGAGGGTCAGCACCAAACGCAGGGGCGACTTTTGCGCGCGGGCATATTCCATCGCCCGGATGAGGGTTTTGTGATTCTTGTGCGGCGAACCGGTGGCCACGTACAAATACGTGAAAATCTTCTGGGAGGAGTCGGTGGCCAACTGTTGCCGGATGCGTTCAGGCAATGGGTGAGGGTCTAAGTCCCGCTCGGTCTCCACCGACTTGGATATCACGGCCAAACATTCCGGTGAGCAGGGTATAGACTTTACTAATTCGCGCATCCGTTCGGTCTGGACGATGGCTGCGTCGCATTTCGCCAAGGAAAGGCGGAAAAAGAATCGCAACATCGCCACATACAATCGATTTCTGGGATGATAACGCACCAGCGACCAATCGCAGACCTGGAAGGTATTGCTCACTTGAATCACAAACGGCACTTTTGGCGCAAAGTAAGGGCCGATGTTGATCGAAAAAATCACATCGGGGGAATACCGACGGATATAACGCCGCAGTCCCAACGAATGAAACCAGAACCTTAACGGCTCCTTAAAGAAACCCGTGTGCCAGGATATGACATGTACGTTGGGCAAACCCAAAAATCTCAACCGTGATTCGTAATACCGGGCGACTTCACGATTGCAAAAAATGACCAGTTCGTCGCCGGGAAATTCCTCGGCCCAGGCGCGGAAGAGAACACTATAATTCGCCACCGCGCCAGTCTGCGCTCCTATAAGTGTAATTAGGATTTTCATTAGTTCAGGGATCTTTCAGCACTCATGGAAATAAACATGAGAAACCAATTCATTGCTTGTTTTTCTGATGACTTACTCCCCTCGAAGCCCCGCTACCATATCTATCAGGCAGGGAAGTGGGAATAAACCATTCTTAGCGTCCATCTCTAGTGTAGAAAGCGAAGTTACAAGTCACGTTGGCGATCATCTGCAAACCAGTCGACAACACTTCCATAAGTCTATCCTCCACTGCTTGGTTGTCTTTTATCTGCTTCGACATACACACTCTCGGAAGCTCTCTCGTTAAGGTCCAATGGTTCATAATTCTCAATATGTGTTTCACCAGCCTGAAGAATCTGGGACTTTACAAATCCATGTTTTTCTAAAAGCTTGGACAGCGAGGCCCCATCGTACATCCACTGATGGTGGCGGGCTCCAGCAACAATGACACGCAATCGCTGCGCAATTGTTCTGGGACGCGGCACGCACAATAAAGTGGCTTCGAGGAATGCATCTGCTTCACCGGACTTAATATATTGTTCAACATGCTTTTTTAGATCTGGGACGGCAAATCTAATGATTCCTCCAACGCGGAGTATACGATAGGCCTCTTCTAGAAATATATCCGCCTCGGTCCGGTCAAGATGCTCAAGCATATGCGAACTGTAAAGCACGTCTACAGAGCCGTCTGGGATTGGAAGTCCCTTGGCGGCGTCTCCATACTCAATTTCATGGGAACGAGCAAATTGAATGAAATGATACTGTCCTTCCTCGAGAATGCCAAGAGCTCTAAGGAGTTTCGGCAAGAATGAAATCTTTGAGATTCGAAGACTTAATGAGTTGTCAAAATTCCTCCACCCGCTTATCGGCGATTGTCCGCATCCTACATTGACTCGTTGCATTATTTCAGGCGATCCTTTCTGTTGTTTTCTGCGTTTGACTCCAATGATTAGCCAGCCTCTTTCTGCACGTCAACACCTTGGCGACACTGCAAGGGCCTAGGTGAAAATCGGAGACGGGCCGCCGTCCCAAAAGTCCTTCAATCAAGGCCACAAGACGTTCTGCCGCTATTTTTGGGCTCCAATACGCCGCTATTGTTTTCCAGGCTTCAACGCCGATCTCCCCGCATTTTTCGGGCTGTTCCAGTAAAGCGGAAACGATGGAACAAAGCTTGCCCACGTTGCCGCTCTCAAAAAGAAAGCCATTTCTTCCATGCTCAATCAATAAGGGCGCAGCCCCCGCCCCCTTGCTCGAAACTACACAGCAGCCTGAATCCATCGCCTCATTGATCACGGCTCCCCAGCCCTCGCGGTAATTGCTGGTCACCAGGAATATGTCGGCCTTAAGCATCGCCTTGCGAACGCCTTCCGGCGTCGTTGACGGGAAGAAACTCACGACATCTTCCAATCCATTCCGCTGACATTGTCGGACTAGTTTCGCTTTCATGGGACCATTGCCGATCACGTCCAGAGAAAACCGGCATGCCTGGCCTTTCAGCCTCCGAGCCAATTCTATCGTCAGGTCCACCCGTTTCCAATCCAGTATGCGTCCAGCCCAGAGCATTTTTACGACGTCATTCGCTCGATGCGGAGGAGGCTCGGTCCGTACCGCCGGAAAGTATCCCCAGGTCCATTTTCGGTCTTTGAACATTCCCACACGCTGCATGTCCAACGGACAGTAGGCCCCCGCGGCGAGAAGATGGTAGTTGGGCCGATTCAAGGGCCACCAATCCCTGCAAAGACGTCGAAGCCACCAAACAATTCCCGGAATGAAGCCTCGTTTGAATATGCGTTCCGAGTATCTAAACGTCAGTTTTCCGCTACATATTCGCTCGCAAACCAGGTCCGTTGGAGCGTCGCCAATAACTACGCAGTCAAACGTATCGATACAATGATGCAAATACCTTTCTTGTTCCTCGGATTCCCAGACGCGGATCGCCCATGATAAGGCCTTGCTCGAATCCTCCCATCCCAGGGCGCGGCGTTCCTCGTCTGGCGGAGAGGTAAAAGCCATCCTGAAATTATCTCCCAGTAACCGAAACAGTTCGTCACCCACAGGTATTTGATGATGTGACGGTATATTGGTCATCATTAGGAGATTCGGATTCATTGGCTTCTTACGCAATATTATCTATGCAGCATCAACTTTCCTTGATGTATTCGTAAAGACCGTACCCTTCGGAAAGCGGTTCGACCTTTTCAAGCCTGTTGCCCATTGCCGGCGGCTCCGAGCTTAATGGAGACACTAAGCCATATTGTTTGCACTTGATGGCGGCCAGGCGAGCTTGCAGATCGCCCCTGGTGTATGCCGCCGATTTTTCGGCTTTGTAATCAGAGGAGTCGCGTTTTCCATCCCCCATTTTCCCTCCCCTTATGGCTCTCACATCTGAATTCGCTGCCCAATCGTCTTGATAATCGCCGCTTTGCATGGCATCTCAATATAATGATATGAATAATGTGCTATCAGAATCGCGCCGCTAATCGGCACTATGCTCATAAGTGGATATAACTGATAAACGACGGGCCTCCATTGTATTAGTCCAGCCGCCAAAAGGACGCAGATACCATGCCATAGATACAGAGAATAGCTTATGTTTCCAAAATACAGAGCAGTTGGATTGCTGAACAAACCACCATCGCGATTCTCCAATGATAAGACGGCCAGAACGATTCCCGTGGCGAAGATAACTTGAAAACGGTCGCCAGCGAAAAACATTCCAGTCAGGCATACCAAAAGAAGCGCATATGCCCAAGAACGTCGCTGGATACGATCACTATAGTAGTAGATAATGGCTCCTGCCGTAAATTCAGGAATGCAGCGTGAAAACAGACTTCCCACTTCAGACAAACGTTCCCAAAATACTACTTGGGCCACTGCGATGGCTATCCAGACGACAATTAGAAAAGTTTTTTGTCGAGCCAACATGTAAATAAAAGGAAACAGCAAAATGTAAACAACCATTTCATTCGATACGGACCACTTTGCCGCAACCGAACTAAACCCGGGTATATTAGCATCAAGGAACAGCATATTACCGACAAAATTGGCAAAACTCGTATCAAGTAAATGATTCGGTTTTAGGCCGGCCCATTTAATAGCGCTGTAGAGTGAGAAAAAAACGATTACGCAAAGCCAAGCCACTGGAACGATACGCGCTATTCGATGAACCATATAGCGTCGGAACCGATTCCAGGAAAATGGCAAGTCTCGTCCATACACATGGCATAAGACATACCCGCTGAGAACAAAAAATACGTCGACCGCATGCCAGAAGTGCAATTGTATGACAACGGTAGTCCTCGTTAGATGCAGTAGCATGATTAATATGGCCATGTACCCACGCAAGCCGTGTAGAGTCCTAATCATTTTTCTACTTGTTTTCCACCGGTCCGACTTTATCGTCTCTTTTCAAGACCACGACTTGATATGAGAACCTCATCAACAATTCATAGGCCGCCGTCAAACCGGCGGGACCAGCTCCGACAACAACCACTACGGGATCTGCCATGTCTCTGTCACCTTTTACCTTGAAGATTAGTATTTGAAAAGAAATACAAACGATTCATCAAATGCCGCTTGTTGCTTTATTTAGCTCCTGATCGACGCCGTAACACCTTCGAGGTAACACTTACATTACCGATATCGGGCCTGGTGCTTGGATCGGAATAAAACGCCACGCCTTCCGCATCGAGCGGATTGCGGGTGCGAATCCCTGTGAGCATTCCCCGAATCATTGCAAACGGAAGCCGGACTATCCCAATGCCCGCGTATTTTACACCCGACAGGAAGTGAGAGACAAATAATCGCACACAGAATAGGGTGGCCGTCGAATAGGGGAGGTATCGGAACAGAACCATGGCGTAATTTCTGGCCCAGAAGATTTGTCGTTGAAGTGAAATGCTTCCCGACCGCCTCAAAACGAAATGCTTGGCTTGAATATCTGGAATATACACGGTTTTACATCCGGCGGCTCGGACCCGCATGCTGAATTCGATTTCTTCGCCGCCAAAGAAGCAATACTCGTCTAAATAGCCGACCTTTGCAAATATGGCTTGCCGAATCGCATGAGCGGCGCCGTGGAAATTGCCAACCGGCACGCGCACCGGGCCATGTTCGTTATGGCTTGCCCCCGAAGTACCGTGGATTATGCGAAAAGCGAGGATGCCGGCGTCCGGAATCTCGTCAAAGGCGGTCGGCACGCGCTCTAGAGCGTCTAAAGCCATCAAGGAATCATCGTCAAGGTAAACGGTGAACTCCCGCCTCGAATGCTTGAAGCCCAGGTTGCGTCCCCCTGCCACCCCAAGGTTTTCTTGCGACAAAATGATTTCAAGATTGGGAGTGTTTCCAAACTGAGATAAGAACTGACGTACGTCAACTCCAGATGCATTATCTACAAAGCTTACCTGCACGCCATGTCGAACGGCAGGGAGTAATAGCTCGTCGAACAACCGCGGCAAGCAATCAAGGCGGTTGTGCGAAAGGACGACCAATTGAATTCGATCGAATGACGTCATGAGGCGTTAGCCTGGGATGTTGAAACTACTATCGCGGGGCGACAAGTGCTGCTGCGTGCGGAGGACCTTGCGCTTTATCCTCGCTGCAAGCTCACGCGCAAGTCGCCGGGTTGAAATGTACTCGAGGCTGATAAACCGGTTGAACAATTCCGGGTGAACCAAACGCAGTGGGATATCGACCGCAGAGGAACTGCACGCCAGCACCTCCGGATATTCGTCCAGGCGTTCTTTCCGGATGTAGAGGAACGAGTTTTGGCAATACCAAGGTTCCACTTGGGGGTTGCTCCAAATAGCAGGTCAGATGACGTCAAAGCGGCAGAATCCTCGATCGGCGAATTTGGCGGACCAGTAGTCAGGCCACTGCTCGTTCACGTGGTTGGCGCCGCCTTGGCCGGGGATGGCCGCGGAGAAACACACGACGGGAGCCAGGGACGTCAACAGTTTGAGCAATTGATCGGCGTTCTCCTTCGGAATGTGCTCTGCGACCTCGAGGCAGATGGCCAAGTCCTTTTCCGGCAAAGAGACCGAGGCGAAGGCGTTGGCCAAGTCCACGCCCATGAACACATCCTTGGGAATTAGTAGCCGCTGGCGATCCACGTAATCGCCGTCGATCCTGAGAATATCGGTCACGCCATGTTCGCGAAAGGCGCTCAGCCAGGTTCCCACTCCACAGCCGACATCCACCACAGACTTTGGCGACAATAAGGCGCACAGGATGGGCACAACCACTGAGGCTGACTGTCTCGAACCCTCGCACTGACTGTTATAAAAACTGTCGTTGTAAATTGTTTGTACCACAAGGCGTCTCCTGATGATATGACTTCAACGACTCCCAACTGCACGCAGCGCGACTATCGCATTGCACCGCCGAGCTGAAGTGCCGAACAGAGCATCTGGCGGAAGGACGCCTGGATGATCGGAAGGTTATGATTTGCAAGTGCCAAAGACCATGCAGACGCGACGACGCGTTTGCGATCGTCCTCGTCGGAGATCAATCTCTCAAATGCCCGGGCCAACAGAGCCGGGTCCTGCCTGTCGACGACTGCGGCCCATTGGCCCTCCTGCGCGTAACGGGTGATTCCGGTTACCGGATGGGAGTAGACGACGATCGGCTTGCCGCTAAACATGAACAAATGTGCTTTAGAGGACACGCTCAGCTTGATGAGCTTGGCCGCTGCATCAAACCGCTCGGGAAGGAACAGCGCATCGGCTCCGCGTAGGACGGCGGCTAGATCGTCGTGTGATGGGCAGGGCGCGAATTCGACGTAGCGAAATCGCTCCTGCTGCACAGCCGAGTCGCTAGGCCGATTCACCGGGAAGATTGTGGCACGCACACGGCGGCCCGCGGCGGCGAGAATTGCACAGGCTCGATCCAGGTCTCGCAGCAGCGGCCAACGATGCCGATCGAATACTCCCGTGCTGACGATCCAGAGTTCGTCGGAAGCCGCCAGCCGTTTGGGCGCTGCCGCTGCGAAACGCGCGGGATCATCGCCATGCATGAGGACTGCGAAGGAGCACTGGTAGCGGGCCGAATACTCCTGCTGCATTGCAGGGTTGAATGCCACGCGCACCGCGGATCGTCTGGCCAATTTCCGCGAGGAACGGGCAACGGCGCAGCGCGCCGGCCAACTAAGCAAACAAGACATTATTCCGTCAAGGCGATAAAGATCGCAGGGCCAATCGTCCGTCGGATAATAGCAAATCGGAATCCCAAGATTCTTTGAAAGCATTAACGGGAGCCAGGTAAACGTTAGATTATAGCCCTGGGCTAAGATCACGTCTGGGCGAAACTCCTCAACCCACGCCCGCATCGGCGGGGAAAGGTGGGGGGCAAAGATCAGTTCGTAGATGCCGGTGTCGACTAATAATCGTTTTCCCAACGAACTGAGGGACATGCGGCGGTTGGCCGCGGTACTACCTGAGGCTTTAGTGTTTTTTTCTCCGGCGTTTGACACATCCGTTTTCAACCGATAGAACAACTTGCCAAGCCGCCGGTCTTGCGGCCCCAACTTGTAATAGTGACCGAAAAAGCCCTCATCGCCCGTGTCGCCGCTGCTGTAAATCTGCGCCACCTTATCCCGCGGCCAACTGCCGAAAAGATTGCGCAGGAGCAAGCCGTTATTCGCGGAATCGACCGCATTGATGCGGCCCATAACCGCCACAAGCACGCGGAGATATTTCGAATCTTCAACCATTTAGGCGCCGTAAGATCCCTCTTCTTATTCTTTTATATGTTACTATTAAAGGATTCCTACAAATCCTATATTTCGCTTTAAACGCAGCGAACTTGGGCGGATCTTTTCTTGCCATCTTAGCAAGAAAATGTTTATCCGCAGGCAGATGCAAAAGGGAACATTTCTCAAAACATTCAAATGGTTTTTGGGGATGCAAGGTTTTGGAACTCCAGAACCTCCCTACAATTCCCAAGGTTCCCGCATCGGCAACGTATATCCCTTTCCTTCTCATTATCTCCAAGGCCGCTGATGTCACTGCTTCGTCACCTACATGATGTATTTGCCTGATCACGTTTAAATAATTATCGTATATTTTATCAATCTCTGCTGAAAGGATTGCAAAAAAACCTGGAGTTCCACAAATAAATTCCCCCCCCGACCATCTTCCTTCACTCTTGAGATGATGGATCGACTCCAAATCGTGAATAATTACATCAGAACCGAAAACGGGAATAACTTGATCAGAAATATCATAAAACATTGGAATGCTGTCTTCTATATTATTAAAGAAAGCGGCGGGAAAATCATTAATGCATATCATGTCCAAATCGCACAACCCTACGTATTTATCGCTTAATGAAGCTAAATGACGAAAAACATCCAGTTTAAAATGCGCGGAATAAAACCTTACCCCTGATGGGACTTTGGTTCGAAATGAAATTTCTTCAACATGTAATTTCTTCCCTTCATTTCCGACGATTTCATCTACGGCTCTTTTATTGTTTGTCAGCAAGACAAATTCAACGCCTCGAGGTTGGAGAGAGTTAGATAGATTAATTGCGTTATTCACATAAATGCCAATCTGATCTTGAAAGCTCTTTACAAAAATATTCTCGGCGGAATGCTCGGATGCTTCAAGATGCAGCAACCCAAATAATCTGATCCTCATTTGTTCTCCCCGCGTTAATCGGCAAGTTTTTGGATCATCGACAACGCTCCTCTTCGCCCAAAATCTGCCGGTAGATTTCCAACTGCCGACCAACGAGCCGCTGGCAATCGTTACGAACCGCGGCGATTTTCCGCGATTCCCGCGAGACCCGCAGGGCCAGGTCCCGATCAGTCAATAAGCGTTCCAGTTGGTAGGCGCACATCGTCTCATCCCCCGGCGGAAAAAAAAGGCTGGAGTCCTCGTCCTTGGCGAGGGAAGGCAGGCCTCCGACATAAGACACCACCGTCGGCGTGCCAATGGCCATGGCTTCCTGCATCGCGGTACAGCAGTTTTCGATGAAGGTGGGGATGACCACGGCCGAGGCCTTCTTCAGTTCTGCAACGATTTGCTCGGTGCCCAGCGGTCCGAGCCACTCAATCGCGTCCGTCAGGCCCAATTGCCGAATCATCCGGTTGACCCATCGGATATAGCCGTCCTGGCGAATTCCCGGGCGCTGGTGAGCGCCGGCGATCCGTAGACGAACATCTGGGATTCGCTTTTTCAGTAGCCCAAGCGCCCGGATCGCCACGTGTAGTCCCTTGAACGGCGAGGAGTAGGATGCCATGCAAAAAACGGTGGGCCGGCCGGGCGATTGCCAACCGTCGGCGTCGTAAAAAGGCTGCCGCAATGCCAAATCGATCGGGAATAGGTGGGCATCGGGGTTGACGGCCTTGACGTGCGAGGCCACCCACGAACTTTGCACATCCACGAACCGGTGGCCTCGAATCATTTCTTCTTCGCGCAAACCCCAGCGTGCAAAGTCGCGCCGATCGGAGTGCATTGTCCGACGTTTGAGCAACTCTTTGACTCCGATACAGCGAAACTGTTCCGGCAACGTCAAATCGCCGTAGAACACTTTGGCGATCTGACCCTTCAATCCCTGCATCTCCAGAAGCGACGGATATGTCAGCAGGCCACGCGCAGGCAGCAGCCCCCAAAAGGCTTCGGTTCCCCAAGCGTGAACCAGATCGGGCAAAAACTCATCGGCAGCCGCAATAATGGCCTGGACCATCGAGGCCGCCGGCAGGCCGTCGCGCCTAGCGGCGTTCCGCCGGGCATAATCCACTGCTTCACCTGGCGATAATCGCGTCGGGTGAGTTGCCTTGCCGGACCAGGGGCGACAATTCCCAGTTCGACGGCGCCGGAATCCATCAGCCCGCGAGCCATGGCCCCCAGCCAAGTGCCGGTTCCACTGGCGCCTGAATCGCTCAACGGGCAGTTACAAAGCCACAGGATTTTAAGCTTGCTTTGGCTCACGACTTTCTACTTGCAGCATTGAGCATAAAGCGATTCGTGCTGTCGCGCCGCCACGCCGATCGTTGGGTCAAATGACCGAAGTTGCACATTACGAAAGCCGGCGGTTCGCAGCATGTTCAAGAGGATCTTGTCGTCAAAGAGATATTTGTGGCAGCCGTCCATGTACGCAATGAAGTTCACCAGATCGAGCCGGCCGTAGGGACAGGGAACCTGATATCCATTCACGTACTTCCGGGTATCGATGGATTCCCCGCCCATGTAAAGGCCAATCCAGAGTTTTGCGTTAGGCACGGCGACGCTCAGTGTGCCGCCAGGAATCAAGACGCGCTTACACTCAGCTAACAACGTTTGAAGTTCGTTCGGCAATAAATGTTCAAACACGTGCGATGAATATAGCCGCTCGATGGAATTGTCGGGGAATGGCACTTTCCGGCACAGATCCCAGCACAGGTCACACGCGGGGCTCAGGTCAAGGGCTGTCCAACCGCGCTCTCCGCGTCTAGCGCCGGCGCCGATGTCGAGCCAAATTGGCCGGTTGGCGCAGGATTAGTCTCCTAACTCGGCCCTTGGTCGGCAGTTGCTGAAGGCGGGATCGCACCCATCTGTAGCAGTTTTTAGCAGGCTCCGGAACATACGACTTGATATTCATCATATCGTCAACCTCCGGTGACCAGGACGCATGTAAGCCGCCTCCGGCAGAGCCGGAGGCTTTCATTGTTTCTCATATAAGCGGTTTCCCTTGAGACGCACCAAGACGCGGCCCGGGCGACTTGCGGGAACTTTCAATCGCTGCCCGCCCGCGGCCGTGGCGTACAAAAACAACGCGACGGTCGTTCCTTGCGTTGTCACGTTGAAAAAACCGTAGAAGATATAAAGAGCGCAACTGAGCAGGCATCCCCAATACATCGCGTTTTGGCGGTCGCCTCGCCATGCTTGCCAGACTCGACGAAAAACGAGCAGGTGGAACAACAGGTAGGGCACGCCGCCGAATAGACCGTAATTGGCAAGCGCGTCGAACCACGACGAGTGACCGCCGGTGCCCTCCGTCCCAACGCCCTTGGCCTCTATCGCGACGCCGATTGCCGGATTATCCAAAAACACGTGCAGCGAGTCAAGCATCAGCGAATACCGTTGTGTCGGATCGCGCCTTGGCCGGAGAGAATATCCGATAGGGAAGAAAACGTATTCGCCAATTTGTCGTAGAACCTGGCGATTTCGGGCCGCTCGTAGATGCTAGGAAACACGTACATCGCCGCCCATCCAATGACGAGAATGGCCGTGGGCGCCAAAATGACCCGGCGCCATCGGATTCCGCCGAGCAGAAGGTAGTAAAGGACACAGCCGGCTACCGCCATGCCCGTCAGAAGGATTAGGCCGGACAATGTCGCTATCATCAACAATGCCATAGTCGCAATGCAACTCCCAATGCCTAATATGCGAAAAAGATGTTTGCTCTGAAGTGAGGCGGTTATAAAAAAGGGAAGCACGATGGCAAAGCCCGTGAGATCGCCATAACTGCCGATGCCCAGCGATCTGGTTTCGGCAGTCGATGAGATCAGGCCCATCCTGACTAGTGTTGGATCTTGCCAGACAACCGGGATGGCCATCAGGCAGGACGCACCCACCACCACCCCTATCGCCAAGGCCATGCCAGGTCCCTTGCCTTCGTCTACCGAGTAATAAGTACCCAGTAAGTAGAATGGAATTGTGCCGATATAAGCATTTAACAAGAATGAGGTAAGCCAATGTTCGCCGTCCTGCATCAGCCAGTAGAAAAATATAATCACGACCCAGATCGCGTAACACGCGATTTCGACCGATCGGGCCTTCAACTTGCGGAAAAATTGCCCCAGATTGCTCCCACCCATGCCTGCGATGGCAAAGATCCACAAAAGGGAAAGCAGCAATCTGACGGGCCAGCCACCCATTGCCGTCATGCTCACCGGCACGCAAACTCGCACCAGTACGATCAGTCCGGCAAAAAGGTAAGAAATTGCTGTCATGTCACAATCCTTAATCTGGGGAACGCTGCTTGAAAATTAGTCGCTCGACCGTACAATCTACATGTATTTGCACGTCTACTCCTCCGCCACGCGCCGGCAAGGACCTTCCGAGTACTCGGGCATGGGCGCCAGCCCAAGAAGCCCTTGACACAACCCGATCAGCCGCTCGGCCCCGACGCGGGGATGCCACAGGTGTTGCATGTGTGCGGCTGCTGCCTGCCCGACTTGGCGACGCAGTTCGCCGTTCTCGATCACCTGCTTGAGGATGCTCGCCAGTTCGCGCACATCGCCATCGGCGAACAAAAAGCCGGTCCGGCCGTGTTCGATGAGTGTCTTTGATGCACCCGGCGCCTTACTGGCCACCACAACGCACCCTTCGGACATGGCTTCCCCGACAACCGCCCCCCAACCGTCCTGACGATTGCTTGGAAATATATAGACGTCCGCCTCGGCCATCCGTTGACGCACTACATCGTGCCTCATGGCGTCACGGAAACAGACGCGACTAGCCAGCCCCAATCGCTTCGCCAAACGTTCGATGGCATCTCGTGTCGAACCATCGCCTATCAACTCCAGGGTGCAATTGTCGGCCGCAGGCCCGAGCATCGCCATGGCCCGCAGAATCATATCCACACGCTTCAGACGAAGAAACCGGCCCGCCCAGAGGAGCCGGACAGGCGTCGAAGAACGCTCGTGAAACTTCCTCTCCGCTTGCGAGATAAAATACGCCCAGTTCCAGATTCGGTCGTCAAATATCCTCATAAGCTTGGCGTCCGTCACGGCATCAGCACCAATGGCCAAGTAATGCACATTTGGTCGGTTGGCAATCGATCGCAGGCGTCGAATCCCCCTGGCAAAGCGAGGGTTGAGCATGCGAAGACGGAAAAACCCTTTACGCATCATGCGCTCGCTCATGACAAACGTCAGCTTTCCGGTTGCTGCCCGGGCCGCCTGAACCTCTTGCGGGCAGGCGCCCAGAACGGCCACGTCCGCATCGCAAACGATCCGGCCGAGCCGCTCCATGTCGTCGCTCGAACTCGGCGGGCCGGCGATCCACCTGTAATCCGGCACGGCGCTGGCGTAACCCAGTTTGCGTTGTTCCTCGGGCACCGGCTCAAACAAACACATTTTGAAGCGGTTCTCACCCAACAGGCGGGCGAATTCCCGGCTGATCGGGGCTTGGTGGTGGCTCCAAATGTTTGTGCAGTAAACCAACGACAGGCCGGGGCTACTCATCGTGTTTTCCTGTGTTTGTTGCGAAAGCAGGCAGAACCATTTCTATTCTTTCTCGATCGGAAGATTCGGGGGAGGCGGCGATAGACGAAGTCAGCAACAGACTGGCCACCGGATGACCTTTCCCAAACTCGCGGTGCTTTATCCAGTACACAGGACCAACGTCCCAAACAGTGTCAATGTCATGACGCAATACGAGAGTATTTCTTCCAGCTTCCAATGTTGGCACTTGCAAAGGATAACGGTTCAGGACAAAGTCCCCTCGTGATTACGTTACGAATAGCCGCCACAATGTGTAAGGCGATGAAAGAAACGGGCGATGCGACACCGGACCACGCGGTGCAGCGTAGGCAAATCCCAGTCGGCGGTCATGACATTGCGACGCAGAAGGAACGGGTCGGTCCGCACGCCGTTGGCTCGTCCTTGAACTAGAGCCGCCGACAGCCAGTCGGTTTGTCCGTGGAACCATCGGCAGGTCTTGTCATTGTGCCAGCCCCAAGGATAGGAAAAGTGCTGGGGCGTAATTCCCAGCCTCTGTTGGATGATCCGCCGGCTCTGGTCCAGTTCCTCCGTCCATTGGCTGACCTCACACTGAGTCAGGTTCACATGGGTGTGGGTATGGCTTCCAATCTCATGCCCAACTTCGACCCAGCGGCCAAGCTGATCCCAGTTGATGGCGGGGCGGGCGATCTGGTCGCGATATCTCTTGCCCTGGAGTACGTAATCGGTCGTCAGATAGAGGATCGCGCGGATGCCTTCGTCGTCAAGAACTTTCTGGGCAACAGCGCTGACGGTCCAATCACCGTCGTCAAAGCTGACGGTCATCCGCTTGCCGCGCCCGCTTTGCGCCCGTTCCGCGAAAGCCTGCAGGAAGGGGCGGAACTCGTAGCCCTCTCGGTCGCGGAACCAACGCAGTTGGCGGGCAAAGACATCAGCCTGCTCGGAATCAACCGAGTGATAACAAAGGATATTCCATTTCATAAGCCGCAATTCCTAGTTAAGACACAGCAATAATGATCACAAGACTTGTCAAGGATAAGGATATGGATGGGCATAGCTCTCTGGCCGCGGTTAGAAGTGTCGCCGAAGGCGGTAATAGACGGACCCGGCAAGGAACCGCAGCTTGGAATTGCTTTTCCAAAAAGCGGCCCACCAGATCTGCCAAGGCGTGGGAAAATATCTGGCCTTCAACTGGGCAAATCGGTCTCCGTTGGCCAAACCGTCCAAAAACGCACGACGGTTGCTTGGAATGGAATAGTCCCCCGCTCGGACCGCCCTAGGATTATGCGAGGAGGCCGTCGTCACATCCGTCGGTTTCAGGTTGATGCGTTCCGAGGTGTTTATCGATTCCAGGGCGTGCATTCCGGCCGGGGTATTGGCGAAGACCACCGACACTCCGCGCCTATTATACCACGACTCCGGACAGCCCCAGAAATCACCGATCGTGATGTCTCCACCTCGGGGTAAGCGGGCAAACGGACACTGGTAACAGGATTCCATTACGTACAGGTGGTAGCCTGCGAACCCCTGATAAAAGGCATCCTTGGGTATTGACAATAGATGACGTCGGCCATGCACCGACACCGCCAAAACAGTTTGCCAGCCAAGAGTCTTATCACGAAATGTGTAAGAATCAACTGATTCACCCCCGAACAACTCATCGAGATAGCGGTGGAACACTCGCAGCGACGGAACCCCGTGACAGATGAATTCCACCAAGATTGCCCGTTTTCGCTGTTCGGGGGCCAGGGCTATTTCCATCGCCGCGACTTGGCAAGGCGTGCCGCTAAAGAGGACCGACTTCTCGCTATCGCGTAACGCGGCAATGACTTGTTGGTAGATGTTTCCCACTTGGCTTGGAACATACTTGGAACCGCGCATCCGCTCCACGTCGGCCCAAGTCCGTGTCAGAAGATGCATTGGAGTCCACTTTTTGCCCCAAACACAGCCGGCAACCGTGCCGCCAGCGTCGATCACCGGCCTGGCAAGTTCGGAAAAAACGCCACCGGAGGAACTGGCCAACCGAACTTGCTCGTCGTTCGTCCAGGCGGCAAACACCTTCGGTTCCGCCCATTGGGCTGCCGTAAGGATGCCCTCCTGATCCGCGATCACCGGACAACGCTGTTGACAAACGCCGCACTCATTGCACTTCTCGCGATCGACAATCGGCTTGTAAAAACCGTCGGCGTCCAATGCCAGTTCGACGGCCTCTTTGCGCAGGCCGACTGGCAGCCGAAGCATCCAGTGCAACGGGCTAAGCCAATTCGATCAATACAGGGCTGCTGCCGTGTCATGCCAAGGCTCGCTTAAGATAGTCTAGCGACTGCTCGATCGCCTGTTGCAAGCGTGGTTCAAAACTGGCGTAGTCAATCGGGCCAAGCAGGGGATGCGCGGCGTGGAGTTCCTCCGGGTGGGTCATCTGGCGAGTTGTAAGTCCAAACCGCTGAAGCAGACTCACCGATCGCATATTGGATCCCGAGTCGGGAACCCCCAGGAAAGGCTTTCGATAAACCAGAGAAAAACACGTTCCATGGTAAGAGTTCGTGCAGACAAACGAGGCGGTTTTCATCCAGCCGAGAAACTCGGCTGGCCCCGCGTCGTAGACTACTTTGTCCGCAAAGGCAAACCTCTCAGGATTGCTGTTGTGCGGGACAACAGCCACAAGCGGCCGCTTGAGCAACTCCCGGACCTTCCGGGCGAGGCGACAAAACAGGTCCGACGGCTCCATGGGATACAGCAAAATAAACGGCTCGGATATGCTCGGAAGAACGGCCACGTCGTCGTACTTGTTGGATGTAAGCAACAGCGTCGGGTCAAGGACGTGTTCGGCCGCTCGTCCGGTCAATTGGTGGATGAGATCGCACCCAATCTCCTCGCGCGAAGATAGACTGTGAAAGCGGTTGAGCAACGAGGCGATCTTCTCTCGGTGGACGTCGGGAATCTCTGCGGTGCCGAAACTGGATGAATAGGCCACCCTTCGCCCCTGATCATCCTTCACAAACTCGAGGTAGCACGCTCGGCCGAATTCCTTGTAGTTCGCGTCGAGAAAACAAGGGTTCCAGATCATGTCGCTGCCGGTGAGGTAGACATCATACTTCGGCACCCGTCGGGATAAATCTTGGAAGCGCGTCGCTAAGGGACGCCATCCCAACCCCATTTGTTTTCGAAAGAACGAGTAGAATCTTTTCCGCAAGATCAAGTGTTCTTTCAGACGAGCCAGCACCTTCCAGTTTCTCTTCAATCCGGCGATCCGCCGTGAAAGAATGAAGAGTCGATACTGCCTGCGCATGACCTCGGGATGAAAATCAATGATCTCGCTTTGAAATCCCAAGTTGGCGATCACACGCCGTAGGGCGTAAGCCTGCAACACCGCGCCAAAGTTATAGATGTGATGAAGAGTGATTATGCCAACGGACTTCATAATGAGTTCTCCTTTGACAATAGCCATTGGGTTAACGACTCGCATGGCTACGGAGCCGCTGCATCTGTGGATTCGGCAAGCAGATTCGACGCCTTGGACATTCCGTCGGTCTCGGTGGGTGATTTGCGAATCAACGCCAACGCTATTTGGATCAGTGAAGTCACGACCATTGCCAGATAGCCTCCTAAATACGCAAGGACGACGGCCTGAAGGCCAAAACCGGCCCTCAGAACCAAGATCAACAGGCCAATGCCGATGGAAAAGCCGATAATCGTACTTAGCGCATAAGCCCGTCGCCGCCGGGTGGCGATAAGGATATACTGGGGCAAACGAAGCGAGACCAGCGGCATGATGAGTAATGCCCACTGAACGGCTGAAACAGCGTCGATGTACTTGGGAGTCAGCAAGCGACACGCCGGCTTAATGCAAAACCAGGCGCACAAGACAGCCATGCACGACACTGAGAAACTGGCGGCGGTCGGTTTAACGCACAGACGTACGATAGCTCGCAGATCGCTGCAACTGCCATACTGTTGGGCGATGCGTGGCATGTAAATCTGATTGATCGACTGGGGAACGATCAACAAGGCAGTCTGAGCAGCCAAGGTAAATGCGAGCAGTCCCAGGCCTCTTGCGCCCAGCTCAGTGAAGACGAGATAGTTCTGCGTTGCGGACCAGAGCGAGGTTTCGACGTAACCGAACACCGATAGCGGCAATCCGAAGGAGATCAGTGCCTTCAAGACGCGCCAATCGAGGCTTGGCCTAACCAGCAAGGGGCGACGGAGATGGAGCAGCAACCCCTGCAAACAGGAGTTTATGGCATTCCGAAGACACATGCCGTAGTACGCGTTCACGACCAGTAGGGGCAATGTGAGGATCGACAAGAGGCTTACCTTGACGCCAGTCTTGGCCAAAACGGCGAACTCCGCAGACGTACGATAGGTGACTGCTAAATAACCCGTGTACAGGGAAAAAAAGATCGCCACGGCCTGAACCATCCATCCCGAGGTGGCGGTGAAGTCCTTTTGACAGGCCGACCAGACCGCCATGACCACAAATGTGAAGACCGATGCGCTGGCCATCAACAATATCCAGCCCTGACAGACGGCGGCGAGCTTCTTCGCTTCCCCGGCCTTCCCCTGGCCGACGAGATATGGCAACTCGCGCTGTAGTGCGGTGAAAGTCCCGAAATGCATAAATGTCAAATAGCTGGTCACAATCGCGTAGCTTTGAAGTGTTCCCAGTTGCGTGGGCGTAACGAATCTCACCTGAATCAGCGAACATGCCATGACCACCACTGACGAGAATACCTGCCCCCAGATGAGCGTCGTTGCCAACTTCAAAGTTGGCGAGGTGCGGAGCCTATTCCATGACGACAATATCACTCGAAGAGCCATGAACCTGGAATCTGCCCAATTCTAATCTAAAGCAAAGGAGACGATCCCCGAAATACAACAATGGTCAGATACCCTATCAGAATCTTTTTATCATTTCGATGATTTCCCAGGAGGGATGCAGTAAGCCTTGAACTCAACGATGGTAAATCGATTCGGATCGCCGCCGCTTTTATACAGAATAATCCGGCGTATCGTCAATAGCCTGATATACTTTACGGGTCACGGCGGAAAAGAAACTTGTTGCCAACTCGTCCAAGTACCCCGGTTGTGGTCTACAAGTGGAGTATATTCCTTTCCACCGCCAATGCCAGAAAAAGGGCGCTGTTGGCCAGGGAAATAAAGGTGATCCACGCCAGACATGCCGACGCCGCCCGTTCCGCCTTCGCCTGGTTTCCGCGGCCCAATTGGAGAGGAATCTCCCGCTGTAGGCCGTCAAAGACGCCCAAATGCAAAAACGTGAGGTAACCCATGATAATGCCGAACGTGCGCAAAACCCCCATGTCCTCCGGCACAACGTAACGAGCCTGCACCAACGATCCGACCACTCCCAGCAGCATCGCCACCATGTTGCCGGTGGCGAAGACGGCAATGGTGTGAATGGTCTTGGATTGGCGAATGGCCGAAAACGAAAAAGCCGTAGTCCTGAAGTTTTGCAATTATTCAATGGCAGTTCGATTCGTGCGCACTCCGTTCCCGTGGGTGACATCCATGTCTTAAAAAAACACCTTTTAGGTGTTAGTTGCCGCCTGCGATGATAAGGCGGTTGATATAGCATAACAGGAAAAGACCGCTTATGGGCCTTTTTCTAGTATAAGTTTTACAATTGTGTCTCAAATTGGCTCGAATCGAATTCGGCGCCTTATGTGATCATCCCCCCCGTTTAATGGGAACATTGCGATTTCTATTATGGTCGGTTGACCGTTATTATCCATAAAACCGGTATAATCTCTACGCTCTTGGAACGCCGTACCTCTTGTTGTCCAGAAAATGAGCCAATGCGATCTTAACCCGCCACTGCTCTGGCTTGAATTGTTTCTGATTATTTTCACTCCACTGAGGTTAGTCGGGAGCAGCAGGAGCAGGTTTGGCGTTGGCGGACTCATCATTGGTATTATGATGTTGGGGTTGATTAATCCATTGATGAACCAGATCCGCGAATTTAAGCAATTGGATTTTATTATCTTCCGGTTTCACGCCGGACCCCGTGGTTAGCAAGATTTTTATAAGAGCGGGCCACGTTTTCCGGCCTCTCATCTGCCAACGCACCTTAAAGCCTAAGTCCCAGCGGCCATATAGCCGATGTTCGCCAAGTTGAAACCAATATCCAACGAAAGTCGTGACTCCGCTTTTTTCCCATGTGGAAATAGCTATCTTATCGCTATTCTCAGCAGTTTCGGAGATTGGCGCACTTGTTATTTCAACGGGAACCCAACCGCCGGAAATATAGCAGCTTATAGGGTTGTGCCAGATGCCCTCGGTAGGGTCGTCGAATATGGCCATATGTAAAGATACCACCATTCCCGATTTATTATGGTATTGCCGTTCCACAACCGAATGGGCGCCTTCGGCTTCGAACAGCCGTTTGTCCAATTTTGCATCTTCCCCCTTCCACTCGCCCAACTGTTTTGGTAAATCTTGCACTTTCCAATTGGGGAGCACGACGGGCGGAGTTTCCCTAAGCTTGCCCATGACACGCACGCCGAGGTAAGTCGATACTATTACCGCGACGGCGACGATTACTCTTATCGCGATATTTCCTCTCATAATGCCTTTCCCTCTGAAAAGTCTGGTGCGGAAATCATCCAACGCACAAGTATTACGCCAAAACGCTGGAATGATAGTATCCAGTCCGGCTACTGTCTTTTTCGCTTGCTCCGGCGACTGCCGCTTCGACGCATTGCACGCCGAAGGCCTCTAAAATCTCACAAGCCGCTAGGATTCTCGGGGCTTCGCTGATGTCGCGGAATACGCAAAGCACCACTGAATCCACATATTGGCTGACGAACCTTGCGTCGGCAATAGGGAGGATCGGGCTGGTATCGATGACCACGAATTCGTATTCGTCGCGGAGTTCCTTGAACAACGAGTCGGCCCCTCCATTAGCCAAGGCCGACAAGGCCATGCGATTCCACCGGCCTGCCGTAATTACCGACAAGTTGCCGGTTTGCGTATGCTGGACGGCCCGAGCCAGATCGCTCTCATTTCGCAGGATTTCACTTACCCCAGGAGAGCGCTGCAGGCCGAAAGCGTCGTCAAATGAGGGCTGACGCAAATCGAAATCCACCAACACGGTGCGGCGGCCCGCCCGCGCCAAGCTCATGGCCAATTGTGCGGCCAGGGTAGTTTTGCCTTCGCCGCTTACGGCACTGGTAACCATCACCACGCGCCTCTGCTCCAATTCGGCGCGCCGCAACAGCCTGGCCGTGATTCCATCCACGGATTCGGTAAGTCGCAATTGCCAAAGTTGATTCCGTTTGGAAGGCGAGCCCAGTTGGCGGAGCACCCGAGTGGGAATGATTGGCATGGTCCCGATGACCGGAATACCAAGGCGTTCTCTGACTTCCATCGATGTATTGATGCGTTGGCGGCGGGTATCCAATAAGATGATTGCTCCCACTGGCAGGCACAAGCCTAACAACGAAACGATGACGGCCATCACAGCCCGTAAGACAAAATTGGAAGACTCCAGTGGAACGGCGACTTTCCCCTGCGGTATTTCTATCCGCGGCGGCGAACGCAATTCCACCCTCAGCTTATCGCGTTCGCTGGCTATGCTCTCCAAAGACTTATCGCGGACGAGAATGTCGGCTCGCAACATTTCCACTTCAACCGAGGAACTGCCGAATTGCTCGGCTTGTTTTTTCAGGTGTTGCACCTCCTCATCGATGTTTTTCTGTTGCTTGTTGGTGATCTCAATGCCCGCTTCCAGGCGTTTGATTTCTTTTTCCACTTCGCTCTGCCGCCTGTGCAGGATTTCCTCCTTTATTTTCCCTATGCGATCTTTGTATTCATTTAAAAACCGGTCTAATTGATTCTGGTACTGATCCACAAAGCGATTCGGTTTTTTAGCGGCATCTTTCTGGCGCTCTCTTTCAGCACGCCCGAGGCGTATTGCTGGTCCTGCTGCCGCCACATGATTTCCTGCATTAAATCCCTCAAAACCGGGTCGCCCGGGGCATACATTTCGCACTCGACATCGGAAATATCGGCATTTTTCACGGCTAGAAGTTCCGCTTGGCGGGAAGCCAGTTCGCTTCGCAGGCGGCCAACCTCGAAATCGCGTTGCGCCAATTGTTGCCGATAGGTCGCCAGTTCTTCCAGAGAAAGCTTTTGTTTCAGGTTGAGGTTTTCCGTTTCGGCCGCTCCCAATTGTTCGGCCAAGTCTTTAAGTTGTTTGCGCTTGTCGCGGACTTCCTGGTCCTTATCGGAATAAAGTCGTTCGATATCGTTTACGCGCAGGCGGCGTTTTTCCATTTCAGCATCGATAACTTCTGCCTTGTATGCATCGACGACCGCGGAAACGATTGTGGCCGCTTCCTTGGGATCGTATGTGGTCAGCTCAACTTTCATGACCTCTCCCTTGAGGGGGAAGGACACGGAAAGTTTGTTCTGCAACCAGCGAATGGGATCTTTTTGATTCTTGAGGATAGACAGGCGGGAAATTGGGCTGTCCTCCGGTTTGCGAAGCGCGGAGGTCAACACAAAATTGCTCGACACATATTGCATTTGGGTGTTTTTGAAGAGTTCGTACTCGGCCTCATACGGCCGATCAATGGTGGTAAAGACCATGACTTCTTTTTGATAATGCACTTGGATATAGGCCGCGGCCGTATACCTAGACCCCATCTCAAACCATACGGCCAGGCCGGCGGCGGTGCCAAAACACACCCCCAATGCCATAGCCAATAGCCAATTCCGCCGGAATGCATGTAAAAAAGTCATCACGTCGCCGGCGGCCCCGGATTGAGTGGCAACGTCTTGGCTAAACCGCGCCAGAGATCCGGCAGGTTGCGAAAGAGTACTTGCCTGAGTTAGCGCCAAGGCTTGGATATTGCTTTGTTCCTCAGACATTAGTGGCCTTTCATCAATCGACATACAACTCTTCTCCAGTTTGAGGTATCCCAGTTGACCGTACTTCAAATCGACGGGCAAGTAGTTTATACATACGTGGTTAGATCAATATTGGTTCTTTTTGATTTATAATTTTTACAATTTTGATCGGCTTTCAAATTTGGCCGCCTGCCGGACATCGATCATAGATCCGTACGGTTTTCGAGCCTCCTTTTAGGATTTACCGCGTTTGTCCTTCTCGCTTTTCATTTCTACTCCCAGCAACCCGCGCGAAGCCTCCCGTACCACCAGGGTCCGATCGGTCACAGGTTGCACCATTAACTTGGAAATCAGGGCCATCTCCCCCAATAAAATCAACAAAGCCACCGGCATCATCAGCAGACCGGCAAAATCATGGAACACTTTATCCGCAAATTGCTTGCTAACGACCGAAGGCCATTGGTGAGCCATTTCAAAGAGTATCGCCGTCAGCGTAATACGAAAAACGTTGGCGAGTACCGCAATAGGGGGGGCACTGACGACAATTAGCACACGTTCCCAAACCGGTTTACGCATGATAAATGCGGCCCCAACGCAGAGGGTAAAAAACAACATTAACATTTTAATTCCGCTACAGGCCTCTTCGACCCCCAATGGCTGCGAATCCCGGAGGATGATCTGGTTTCCCTGCGCTATTGACGGAATACCCAACGTTTGGATTACAACCACACTCACATGGGTGCCAATGCTCTGCAGCGGGCCGCTTAAAAAACTGGAAAGCAGGCCTGGCAGCGGCACTATAAAGAACAAAAAGGCCAATGCCGGCCAGGCCCAAAGGAAAACCTGCCAGCCGCCGATGAAAAGCACGATCCCGGCCAGGCATGGAACTATGGAAAAGGGTTCAAACCACAAGTAAGCAAAATAGGCCCCCGACCATACAATGAATGCCCAAAAAACAAAAAACGCCAATCCCCACCAACTGCCTTTTTGGGGCACCGGTGGCAACATATCGCGACGATTCCACAATAAATACAAAGAAAACAGCGGAACGAAAAAACCATGCACGTAGTCCGGATCGGTCCAATAAGTATGAATCAAATGAAGAATTGTGCCATAGTAAAAGAAAAGAAATAAACCTATCAATACGGCCCCGGTAATTAAGACCTGCGGCTGGCGCAGAACCATCTTCCATTCGTTTATCCTGGTGTTAGTAATCATATGAACTGACAATCCCTTCTAATGGTCTTGCCCCGGTTTTTGTCGAGCTATACGAATCTTGAAGACTTCAAAATACCGAGGCCGATTGACGATAATTTCAGCTTGACCGTTCCCTCTAAAAATGTCAACAACCGGACCTATGGAGATTGAAAGAGTAAAAAAATTGGAAAAAAACAACCCATAAAAGCGATAAATTTGATTTTATTCCCTCAAGCTACTATTTGTGTTTAAATCCCTGTTTTTAATACAGTTTAGGAATGCTTCTGCATTTGAGCAAAGGATATGCCAAGGGTAGTATAATATCTCCGGTCAAGTAATCTTAACTTCTTTGTTGACAATATGTTACGACACTTATATCTACCAGTTTATAATATCCATCAAGATTCACCTTAAAGCGAATGCATATTGTCTTTGTCAACATCGATGATGAAAAAAAACAACCTATTCGTTGCTACTAAATTGCGATGTGTACTTATTTACGGCAGTAGTATTATCCTCTGATACCCATTAGGCTTCTCTTACCTAGCCGATTGATGTTGCCTCATTTAATTAAAAACGGGAAAATAAGCCCCGATCTATCGGTTCCCTCCATAAGAGGGGATTACGCAAGGAAGCGAGGTTTGGGCAATGAGAACGATTCTCGTTACCGGAGGAGCCGGGTTTATCGGCAGTTGTTTTGTGCGGCAATGCCTTAGTCAATGGCAAGTCCGAGTGGTGAATTTGGACAAATTGACGTATGCGGGCAATCTCGAGTCGCTCGGCGACTGCTTACAGAATCCCGATCATTATTTCGTCCAAGGCGATATTGCTGATCGCCGGACCGTGGACCATTCGCTCGAAGATTATCAGCCCGATTACATCGTGCATTTTGCGGCTGAATCGCATGTTGACCGATCGATAGACGATCCGGCCGAGTTTGTGCGAACAAACGTGCAGGGGACTTTCCACCTCTTAGACTCCGCTCGCCGTTACTTGGCTCGTCTGCCCCCGACCCGTCGCGATGCCTTCCGATTTCTTCACGTTTCCACGGACGAGGTCTTCGGATCGCTGGGGGCCACGGGGCAATTCACCGAGGCTAGTCCGTACGATCCTAGTTCGCCGTATTCGGCCTCGAAGGCGGCGGCCGATCATTTTGTCCGGGCCTATTTCCGCACCTACCGATTACCCGTTTTGGTTACCAATTGTTCCAACAACTACGGGCCGTATCAATTTCCGGAAAAACTCGTCCCGCTGATGATCCTAAACGCCTTGGAGGGCAAGCCCCTGCCCGTTTACGGCGATGGAAAAAACGTCCGCGATTGGCTGTATGTCGAAGATCACTGCCGGGCGCTTTGGCTGGTGCTGAACCGGGGAAGGCCTGGCGAAACCTATAACATTGGTGGAAATTGCGAGCGAACTAATATAGATATCGTTCATATGATTTGCCGTGTGGTCGACGAATTATGCCCAGATCTGCCGCACTCGCCTTGTTCATCGCTTATTACTTTCGTCACAGATCGTCCAGGTCATGACCGGCGTTATGCCATCGATGCCACTAAAATCCGAAAAGAGCTAAACTGGCGGCCTCAATATGACTTCGAATCGGCCATACGCCTGACAGTCCAATGGTATCTAGACCATATGCAATGGGTCGGACGTATCAGCTCCGGCGCGTATCGCAGAGAACGGCTGGGATTGGCTGCTGCCTAAAGGGGTATTTATGGCATCATCGGCATTCTTTTCCAAGGGGATCATTTTGGCCGGCGGGGCGGGCACCCGTTTGCTTCCCATTACACGCGCCGTTAGCAAACAACTGCTGCCGGTTTTCGACAAACCGATGGTATATTATCCCCTTTCGGTCCTGATGCTGGCCGGAATTCGGGACATATTGTTGATTTCCACCCCCCGGGATATCGGCAATTTCGAGCGCCTGCTGGGCAACGGCAGCCAAGTGGGAATTTCCATTCGTTATACTGTACAACCCGAACCAAATGGATTGGCTCAAGCCTTCATCATCGCTCAAGAGTTCATCGGCAGCGATAACGTGGCCTTGATCCTGGGCGATAATATTTTTTACGGTCAGGGATTTCAAGCCGGGCTTCTTCGCGCCGCCGAGAGATCGCGGGGCGCCACGGTCTTCGCTTATGCCGTGAAAGACCCCCGGCAATACGGGGTCATCGAGTTGGACCAACAGGGTAAACCGCTCTCGATCGAAGAAAAACCCAAAACGCCTCGGTCCAACTACGCTGTTACCGGGCTTTACTTTTATGATAACCAAGTCATTGAGATCGCCTCCGCTCTAAAGCCTTCCGAACGCGGCGAGTTGGAGATCTCCGACGTCAATCGCACATATTTAGAACGCGGACAGCTATACGTCGAACGCCTTGGACGCGGGTTTGCCTGGCTCGACACGGGCACGGAAACATCACTTCTACAGGCGGCGAATTTCGTGCAAACCGTGGAAGAACGGCAAGGACTGAAAATCGCCTGCATCGAGGAAATTGCCTTTTATAAGGGCTACATTCAAGCCGATCAACTTCGCCGATTAGCCGGCCAGTATAACAACAGTTACTCGCAATACTTGCTCGGTCTGCTGGATGTGAAGCCGCATTTTGGGTAAGCTGAAAAAAATATTTCATGGGGGGGAAATCTTCTTCCTATAACGGCTAATTCTTGGGAAATACGGCTCTATTACGTATAAATCCATCACAGTTACCCCCCGTTTGGGACTGTAAAAAATTCCCAGTTATGCTTAGCAAATGCTTGACAGACATAAAAGTTTATGTAAAATCGGGGGAAGTTGAGTGTTTAAGAGATAATTCTTAACCCGGGCATAAATACCCAGGAGGCAGCGGTGCGAATTCGGAGTTCCGCCAAATTGGCATTGTTTTCTGCGCTTTTAATATGCGCAATGCAAAATAATGCTGTGCGGACTTTGGATGTCACCTCTTCTTATTCGCCGGTTGATGCGATCCACGTGGATATTACATATATCGAAAAACAACCGGCCTCTTACTTATCTCCGATTTCTTCGGGACTTTTGCCTCAACCCGCTCAGCCCGTCGCTAGTTATGCGTATTGGTTTTCTGATTTCGCTTTCAAATCTTCATCGGCCGTGGCAAGTTGCGATCCAGCCGTGAGTAAACAGACTAATAATAATTCCGCATCATACGTAATGGCATTTACATCCAACAATACACCTAGCGAGACAATTGAAAACCAATCCTCTTGCTCGGTTTGAAACCAAGCGAGAAAAGTGCTTTACAGCAGTTGAGTTTTTTGTTTGCGTTTTATCGGCGTTGACTAACAACATTATGTAATAATCAGCCGGGCGCTAACGCCCAGGAGGCAGCGGTGCGAGTTTACAAGCAACTGAGAGGGGTGATACTCTGCGCTCTGTGTATGTGTGTATTGCCCATTATTTCGTCGCTGGCATACGGTACCCTCATTTCTTACAGCGATGTTACTGGAATTCATGTAATTTATACGGATATTCAAGAAGACCCGACACGTCTTTCGATTCCGCCCTCGTTGGACCCTCCCCCCACCTTCGGTCAGCCCGTGGGAGGCGATTCTCTTAGTTTTCCGGACTTATCGTTTAAAGCCAGTTCAGCGGGGGGGAGTTTCGATTTGGCCGACAGTAGACTCTCAATGACCATTACCGCCAAAAACAATTCTTCGGGAATTTCCTCGCTCTCATTCACCGAATTCGGCGATTATACTCTGATACGTTCCATTTTGACCTCCGATCCTTCGGCCGAAGCCAAAGCCATAGGCTGGGTAACGGTGGAAGAGGTCAACGGTGCGTCCATCTCTCCTTTTGTTATCGTCCCCAACCTCTCCGGCACACAATTCGATGATTTATTCCACTTAACCGATTCTCAAACTTCCCTGTTGTCAATGCCTTGGTCCGGTGTTCTGAACTTTGATGTAACGGCCGCACTAAGGGGCAAAGGATTTGAAACCGGCAATGCCACAAAGGTCTCGCTCTCACTCGACAACTCTTTGCTGGCGATATCCGACGCCAACAGCGCCTCGTTTATTCAAAAGAAGGGCGTTTCAATAACAGTTGATCCCGTCCCCGAGCCCAGTGTCTTGATCATGCTTGCTATAGGAGTGCTTGGATTGGGCCTCTGGTGGCGAAAAAACTGATTTTTATTCCAAGCCAGGCATGATATTTTCGAGAATTTAATACAGAGACCGAAATCAAATGGCAAGTTCTTCCCGGACTGGCCATTTTTTTGTTTTTATGGCCAAAGAAAATGATCATGATTTTAATGATCATATCAATATTTCGAGTGAAACGCCTCTAGCCAATATTTTCCTCCAAGCCAGGCAAATCGGCTGCCATGCGATGAACACTCCTTATATTCAGTACGTAAATGTTACGTGCTATACTGTAGTAAAGCATCCCCCCCAAACCTGAACATGCAATTTCAGCGGTTTGTTAAGCGTGCTTAAACATTTAAGTATAACAATTATGAGAATAGTCCTTATTATATATTGGATTTACTTGTCTATTCTTTTATTGAGCCAAGATCCCACACGTTGGGTTGGCTCGCCGGGCAGCGTGCCCGGGCTCTTAAAAATACTCATGCCCTTTGCCCATATGCTTAGTTTTACGGTTTTATCATTACTGACTTTCATAGCATGTTTGCCCTTGCCGCGGTGGAGTATTTTATTGTCATTGGCTATGTACGGCGGTTTGACAGAAATCATACAGGGATTTATCCCGCACAGGACCCCGGAATGGGCGGATTTGTTTCAGGATTCAGTCGGGATCGCGATTGGATTCGCCTGCTTTTGGCTTGTGGTTATTCTCGTACGAATGATGCGAAAGAATGAATCGCTCGAAGTTCCCATCTCTTCTTAGCCCCCTTTTATACAGGTATTAAATTCAATCGTGGAGATCATGGAAATTCTGAATGCCGGGCAGGTGCATGACAGAAAGATTTTGTATAATATCGGTTTAGACATCCCTTCTCATTTATCACGTTAACTATTTTCAACGAGGTGAACTCGTGAGAACTTTAAATGTGCGGTTGGCGGTCATTCTGCTCGTAATCATAGCCGTAGGCGGCGGGGGCATTTACTTTATCCATTATTTCCAACAGAAACGCAACGCCGATTTCTTCCTCGAGCAGGCCGAAATTGCCAAGCAAGAAGTGGAGAATGCAAAAAAGGAGAAAAAAACCGAGGAAGCAGCAAAGGCCCTGCAAACGCAGATAAAAAACATGAAATGGTATCTGTCGTTCAGGCCGAACGATCTGGACGTGATGGAGAACTTGGGCATGCTCTTTGCCGATAATATCGTCGCCAATAATATCGTCGATACTATTTCATTTAATCAGGCAAACAGTCTGCTTGACAAGGTGGTTCGCGAGGATCCCACTCGCAATAACGCCCGGCGCAAACTAATCGACTTGCTGATGCTACAGAGGCGTTTTGCCGACGCCCTGGAGCACATACAGTACTTGCTTAAGGAATCACCGGATAATCCGGAGCTGCTGCAGCTTTTGGGACTGTGCGAAGAAGCCACTCGCGAGTACGAAAATGCCCAAAAGACCTTTGAAAAGGCCATCGAATATTCGCCCAAGCAGATCGACACATACCCGCAATTGGCCAACCTGTTGCGCAAGAGCCTGGACAAACACAAAGAGGCGTACGCTTGCATGCAGAACCTGGTTAAAAACAATCCGGATTCGGCAAAAGCTTACATATATTTGGGCAATTATTGGGAAAACATGGATAAAGAGGAGACCAATAAGGCCACGGCCAAGGAAGACATAGATCCCAAAGAAGAGGCCATGAAGGCCGCCGAAAAAGCCGTGGAATTGTCTCCGGATGACTCTCCGTACAACCAGGACGCGTTGCTGCTGGCGGCCCGCTGCTCAATGGCCTTGGACAAACCGGAGCAGGCCCGCAAATACACGGAGCACAACCTGGAAGTCCACAAGGATTCGCCCGTAATTTATACCACCTTGGCCGAGATCATCGTGCGTACCGGCAACAAGGAAAAAGCAATTGAGATCCTCAATCAGGGCCTTAAAGAAACCAAGAATTCGCCCCAGATACTATGGTACAAGGTGAATTTGCTTATCGACCTGAAAAACCTGGACGCGGCGCGTGAGGCCATGGGGCAACTGCAATCTACGCAATATCCTAAAGCCTTTATAGACTATTCTGAGGCCAGGCTGGCTTTTGCTCAGAAAGACTGGTCGGATGCGGCCCGCCGTTTTGAAAAAGTCCGCCCCTCATTGATCGCCACGCCTTCTCTGCTGAAGCAGGCGGACTTGAGCATGGGATATTGCTACGGGCAGTTGCACAACGTGGATCAGGAAATCAGCGCCTACCAGCGAGCGTTGGCAATCGATCCGTTTTTCGCTCCGGCTCGACAACGATCTCACGGATGCACTGCTCGCATCGGGCCGGGTGGACGAGGCCGTCCTGGAATACCTCCAAATTGATCAGGCAGAAAAAGCTGCCGGTCAGCGGGCTCCCTTTATTCGCCAGCCTTTTGATCAGGCAGAATATGCAACGCAGCGCCAACGAGCAAAACTGGGATCAAGTGGAAAAAGTGCTCGATGAGGCGGAAAAAGCCAATCCCGACTCGGAACAGATCCCTCTGTTGCGCACCGAAGTGCTTCACGCCCAGAATCGCAATGGCGACGCCGAAAAAGTGCTGCAAAAGGCGCACCAGAAAAATCCCAAGCAATTCGAGTTCTGGAACGCGCTGGTCAATCTTGCCTCGTTACAGAAGAAATGGGATCAATCCGAAAAGATCCTGGCCGATTACGAGAAACAAATGGGCGATACCGTGGACTTGCGTTTGGCCCGCTGCGAATACCTGTTGCAGCGCTACGATAACAAAGCCGGAGAATACATAGCCAAACTGGGTGAAAATATCGACGCTTTTTCCGATGCCGACCGGATACGCTTATGGAACGGACTTTTAAACGCCGCCCGGCGGTCGGGCAACGCCAAAATGTTCAAGCAATACGTCGACTTGCTTGCCCAAAAGGACGTAAACAACCTGGAAGTTCATTTTTTGCGGCTGGAGCAAGCGGCAAATAATCAGGACCTAGTCGCTCTGGAAGAAGCCTTAAAAGACGTGAAAAAAATGGAAGGGGAAGGACCCTTGTGGTTGTTCGGCCAAGCCCGGCTGTTAGTCGTGAAGGCCGTGAAAGAAAACAATCCCGCCCTGCTTTGACGATGCCCTGCAAAACCTTGCACAAGCCCGCGATTTACGCCCTTCCTGGTCGCGCATTCCCTTATTCATGGGAACCATTTACGACCAGCAGAATAAAACGGATCAGGCGTTGAAATATTATATGGAAGCCATCGACATGGGCGAGCATAATCCCGCGGCGGTGCGCCGCACGGTGAAAATTCTCTTCCAGAAGCAGCGCTATGCTGATGCGGACAAACTGCTGCGGCAATTGGATCGCCAGCAAGCCCCCTTTACGCCTGAATTAACCCGTCTATGGGTGCAATTGTTGATTCAACAAGGCGAATTCGATTTGGCCGTGGCAAAAGCCCGCCAGGTCGTTTCCGAAAAATCCGACGACTATAAAGAGCAATTATGGCTGGGCCAGATATTGGGAGTCGCGGCGCGGCGGGCAAAGACGCAAAAACACGGCAAAGATTTTTCGGACCTTTCCGGCCGAGGCGGAAAAGAGCCTGCGCCGGGCCGCGGAATTGAAGGGCGACGTGCCGGAGACATGGGTTACATTGGTGGAATTTCTCAGTTCAGTGGATAAGGCAAGCGCGGCCGAGGAGGTTATAGATCAAGCCCGCGGCAAAATTCCCGCCGATAAGGCCCCCCTTGCCCTGGCCCAATGCTACGAAGCCGTGGAGAAAAACGATCTGGCAATGGAACAATACAAGCTTGCGCTTGCCGCCAAACCCAACGATCCGGAGGTAGTCCGCAGCGTGGCCGATTTTTATCAACGAATAGGTAAGACCGTGGAAGCCGAGGCGCTACTGCGGCTGATCATCGATGGCAAGGTGAAAGGAGACGACGCCAATCTGTTTTGGGCGCGCCGCCAGTTGGCCTTGATAACCGCGGCCAAAGGCGGGCTTATAAACATGGAAGCCGCGCGAAATTTGATTGAACAGAACCTGGCCGCCGCCGGCAATTCAGCCGACGATTGGCGCATCATGGTGAGATTCGATTCCTTGGACCCGCGCCGCAAACGCAAGGACGAGGCAATCGACATTCTAAGGAAAATGATGGAAGGGCAACAAGCCACGCCCGACGACCGTTTTAAACTGGCCATACTTTATCTGGCCACCGAAAAACAATTGAAGTCGCAATCCGCCACGGGCTCTAAAACGGATGCCGACAACAAAGACCTTTCCGCATGGGTCAATGCCAGCAAAATACTGCGCAACTTGATCTTGTCTCAAGACAGCGAACCCCGCTATCTGGCAATCTATGCCAATGCGCTTCTGGAACATGGGGACGTGTCCAGCGCCGAATTGTACATGAATAAACTGGCAAAGGATTTTCCCAACGCCGCCGCGACTATCGTTCTGCAAGCCCAGATTCTGGCCCACCGTAACCAGTTTGACGAGGCCCTTGAGTTAATGAAAAGCTTCGTCGACATGAAAAATGCCCTGCCGTCGGATCGTTCCAGTCGCATTCGCATGATGGCGGAAACCATGGAGCAGTTGACCGAGAGGATGAAAGGGCCCGACCAGAAAACGATGGCGGAGCATTATATCCGGACCGCGGAGATGTTTTACAGGCAATACGTCGACGAACATCCCTCCCAATCCATGGACCTGGTTATGTTTTTCATCCGCCAAGGTCAAACCGATGACGCCTTAAACATTCTGGAGCAAACCTGGCAGAATTGCGAGCCTATAACCGTCGCCCAGGTCTGCATGAATATCATCCAAGGCGAAAAAAAGTCTAAAGAGATAGCGCAAAGGGTGGAAAAAGTGTTGACCGATGCGCGGCTCAAATTCGAAAACCACCCGGGCATCCTCTTAACCTTGGGCGATATTCGCGTCAATGAAGATCGTTACACGGAAGCCGAAAGTCTATACCGGGAAATTTTGGAAAAAAACCCCGGGCACTCCGTGGCGATGAACAACCTGGCCGTGCTGCTGACCCTGCAGGGAAAAAAACTTGACGAAGCCTTATCGCTGATTAACAAAGCGATTGAAAGGAGCGGACACCTGGGTTCGATGCTGGATACCCGAGCATGCGTGTATATCGCTCAAGGAAAAGCCGAAAAAGCCCTAAAAGACATGGACGAGGCCGTTGCCGACGCCGCCACTCCCGTACGTCTATTCCACCAAGCCCAAGCCCTTAATTTAGCCAACCAAAAGTATGCCGCATCCTCAACCATGCAACAGGCTCTAAAAACGGGACTAACCAAAGATTCGCTGCAAACCCCGGAACTGCCCGCTTATGAAAAACTACATAACCTCGCCAGGGAACTGGGTACCCCGACAGATGATAAAAAAGGTATGCAGAATTGAGGCCTTACTATGGTCTGATACGGAAGGGGGATTTTTGAAATGCCTGTAACCTCCATCCAATAAATCTCCGGTTTGTTTATAAAGGCCCCTTACGAATTGAAGCTTGTATATATTGTATGACTTATCCTCAAAATGCGGATTTAAACAAGCATAAAAAACCGGGGTAGATGTAAACAGCCGTCATTCTTTTATTTTTGCCGATTATAAGTGCTTTCGCACCAAGTTCTTGTAAAAACGGGGAGTTCAGTTAAAATAAAGTAGGCTGAAGTAAGGTTTTGCATGCGACTTTTTTTGATAGAAGCTATTACAACACACACCATCCGGAGTTGGCTGCCATGTGGAAATCGGTGAGTCTTAAAGCCGCTGGGTGCTTGGTGGGTTTTTTTCGCTTTCTACGTTGGCATCCGCCCTCGACATCAATGGTTACAGCACCAATCCAACCCGTTACGACCGCTTCGTTTCCGGCACTTATCCCCCGGACCCGCTCCATGGCGTCTATCCGCAACCTAATCCCAGCAGCAATTTCATCGGTCTGGGTTACGACTGGTCGGGCGTGGGTTGGAGCGCGACAAACTACAATCAGAGTTTCGCCCTGCTCGGACCGCAGTTTTTTCTTTATGCCAATCACTATACTCCGGCCGTGGGAAGTACGATTGATTTTACCGCCAGCAATGGGGCATTCCATTCCTACACCGTGCAAAGCGTTTCCGGGCGGTTGATTACCGGCTCCGATTTGGCCATAGGCATGTTCACCAGTCCCATCCCGAGTTCCGATAACGTCCATTCTTATTCCATTCTTTTTTTAGGCTATGACACATCGCCCAATTCCCCATATTACAACACGCAATACCAAAATTTATTGTTGTACGGCTGGACGGCACGAATTGGTTGGAATAGTTTAACCAATATTTACCCGCCGGGAACCTTTTCCGGCGATCAAGGTTATTACTTCGAGTATCCCTTCAAAACTACTCCTGCCGATCGAGCAAAACTCGTAAGCGGCGATTCAGGCAGCCCCACGTTTATCACCACCGGCACGCCCGGCCAAATGTATCTGGCCGGCGATCATTACGCCATTGTCACCCATACCAACGGCAGCCAAGGCGGCATCGATAGCTTCCTGGCCTTGGAGTTGCCGCAGATCTCGGCTTACATGGCCCAGTATGGATATTTGCCTTATGTCGTTACGCCGTCCACGGCTACCTGGAACGGCGCCGATGGTCTATGGGGCACGCCCGCAAACTGGTCGCTCGGCGAGGGGTCCAGCGTTATTACCGAGGATACATTGAACGGCAACGGGCAAGTCACCACCTGCGCCTCATTGGTCTTTGACGGAAGTTCGAGCACCGCCTCACGCTCCATTAGTCTCGGCGGCGTGCAACGCACCGTTACCGGCGTCACTTTCAAATCCGCCCCCGGCGCCAATGCTTTCACTTTCAATCCCGGAGGAACCGGGGGAAGCTTGCGCATCGGCGAGGCTGGCATCGTCAATAACGACGATGACACCCAAATACTGAACTGTAACATCGTATTGCGAAGCTCGCAACGCTGGAGCGTCGGCCAAGGGGGATTATCAGTTAGCGGCTCGATCGATACCGACACGGGCGATCTCTTGCTTATTGAAGGCAATGGCAATACCACGCTCAGCGGTCAAATATTCAATTCCGGAGGGCTCGCCAAAGACGGACTCGGAACGCTCACGCTCAGCAACTCGGGCAACTCATACACGGGCAGTACATGGATCCATGCCGGTACGTTGGCCTTGGGGAACAGCAATGTTATTCCTGACGGTTCAAGCCTGGTAGTAGACGGCGGCATATTGGCCTTGGATGGTTTCTCTGATGTCGTCAATTCCATAACCCTGCAAAATGGCACTATCTCGAGCACGACAGGAGTGCTCAGCAGTTCCTCATTTGATCTGCGAAACGGAACAATAACCGCGAAACTCAGTGGCGCGGGGACTTTGACCAAAAACACCTCGGGCACCGTAGTTCTTAGCGGCAGTAATAGTTACACCGGCGGGACGACCATCAACGGCGGCGTGCTTCAATTTGCCGCCAGCACCGCCCTTCCCGCTTCGGGAAATATCACCATCAACACCGGAGGTACATTGCAGGCCTCGGGTCCTTACAGCCTAGTGGGTGGGACGACGGGGTGGCTATACAGTGGAAGGATCGTCAATACTTCCGCCGGCACTATCGCTTTAGTCCAGGACGAAGGAAACATCAACATGGCCGTGGCCGGTTACACCAGCTTGTCACTCGGCGCCATAGGCAATAATGTCACGTATACCGGCACGCTGACTCCTGTGAATAACATATACCGGCTAGGCGGCGGCGGAGGGACGCTGACCGTCAACAGCAACCTGGTTGACGGTAGTAGCCGGAGTCTAGTCGTCGGCGGCGGCGGTAGCGGCGGCATAGTGGTACTCGCGGGGACGGGCAATACCTACAGCGGCGGCACCACTGTTTCCGCAGGCACTTTGCGGTTGGGAAACGCCTCTGCTCTGGGTAGCACTTTGGCCCTAACAACCGTGGCCAGCGGAGCAACGCTTGACGTGAATGGATATACGGTGACGCTCGGATCGCTGAGCGGTCAAGGCGTTGTATCGCTTCCCGGCGGCAAAATTTCCATCGACGCTAATAACAGCAGCACCACTTTCAGCGGCACGATTTCGGGGGCAGGTCAGGTAGAGAAGATAGGTAGCGGAACGCTATTACTCAGCGGCAGCAACACCTATAGCGGCATCACTACCATCAGCAGTGGAACGCTGCAAATCGGCGGCGGAGACGCTACAGGCGCCTTAGGCACTAACTCGGTAGTCGACAATGCCGATCTTTGGTTCAACCGCAGCGATAATATCACGGTATCCAATCTCATAAGCGGTTCAGGCAACGTGCAACAAAAAGGATCCGGCATCCTCACACTGAGCGGCGCCAATGCTTATTCGGGTACTGCAACTGTTAACAGCGGCACCTTAAAACTGGCGAATACTTCCGCCCTCGGAACCATTGCCGGCGGCACGATCGTTCAAAGCGGCGGCACTTTGGACCTGAACGGTTTGAGCATCGGCAATGAGCCACTTACGATATACGGCACGGGAATCGGTGGAAATGGGGCACTAATTAATACCAACACGTCGGCCACCGCTGTTTTAAACGGCATACTCACTCTTGGCGCCAACGCAAGCACGGGCGGATCCGGAAATATCACTCTAAACGGCTCAATGAATTACGGAAGCTATGCCTTCACCAAGTATGGCACTGATACATTAACCTTCACCGGTCCGCAAATTTGGGGCGATAACGCATCGGCAACCGTCCAGTCTGGTACGCTTTCTTACCAGCAAGCGTCCGGCGCCATGACCTCGGTAAGTGCAAGTACGCCCGCAACCACTCCCACGCTTTACATCGCCTCCGCCGCCACGGTAAACGTCAATGCCTCGAACAACGATCCTTTCACCGATGATACCACGTCCACCCGACACGTGCAGATAGTAAACTACACCACCGGAAACCTCAATCTAACGGGCGGCACTGTCTCGCTGGCCGGCATCAGCGGCGGGGGCGCCACCACGATCACCGGCGGATCAATTCTGAACAGCGATTACATCTATCAAAGCCAGTTGACGATCGGCAGCGGCTCAAAATTGGTTATTAACTCCATCAGCGGACCGTTTGCCCCATTGGGTTTATCAACCGGCGATTTAAACACTTTGCCCATTTCCGGCTTGTCAACTCTTGAATCGGCCGCCATATCGCCTCTCAACCCCTTATCCCAGTCCACTCAAAGCGGCGCCGACATCACCGGCATCGTTCCGGTATCTAATAGCGGTTTAAGTTTAGTGCCGGAGCCGTCCACATGGATTCTGTTAGTAATCGCCGCCCTGTGCCTGCTATGCCGGTGTAAGCGCAAATGAATTAGAACCGACCCCCCCTCTTTGTGGTTAAAGAAATATAAAACTTTCCTAAAACGACAATTTCAGATATATTGAATTAGAGGTTTTCCCGGAAATTGCAATAAGCCCGCCGTTAATACGCGGCGGGGGCATCACATTAAATCCGGAGGAAAGGGATGATGTTTGGTTTATCCAAATCTCGACGGGCCTTTACCATCGTGGAATTGCTGGTGGTCATCGCCATTATCGGCATTTTGATCGGCATGTTATTGCCTGCCGTTCAGCAGGCCCGCGAATCGGGCCGCCGCGCCGAGTGCGAGAATAATATCAAGCAACTATGCCTCGGCATGAACAATTATGAAAGCGCCTTTCATTATTTACCTCACAATCAGGGCACAACCGGCAATCAGGGCTATCCCGATGTTGACGGCTTCAGTTGGATTGGACAGATCCTGCCGTACATCGATGAGGGGCCTGTTTATAACCACATTAAATTCGATCAGAAATTGGACTATGTAGATACGTTCGCCCGGCGGGTTATATAACAACTTGCAGGCAGCCCAACAAAAAATAAACACCCTGATTTGTCCATCGGACATCGGCACGGGCGGATTGATAGGATTGACCAATGATAGTTTTATGTATCCAAATCCTCCTCCTACTCCACTGCCTCTTCCAAATCTTCCGCTGCCCATTGGGTGGACCAATTATAAAGCATGCGCCGGTTCAAACTGGCAATATTCCGTCGATCCCAGCACAGGGAAGCTAGCAATCGCCACTCCTCCATATCCACCGCTGGCACCATACAACAAGGGCAGGAACCACGATAATCCTGACGGGCTTGATCATGGCAATGGAATTATCTGCCGCAATAATCTGGATTTGACCAAGAATCCGAATGCCAAGCCCATCCTCACGGCCGACAACGACATCCGCGACGGCCGTTCGCGTACTATTGCCATCGGCGAAGTGGTTGTCAGGTTCTGCAATTACAATGCATGGTATTGGTTCGACGGCACTACGGCCACCTGCGCTATCCCATTGAATTATAAAAATCCCGACTCCAATCCGCCCGATCCCACGGATCCGACATATCTTTATTATTCTTATGGATTTAGCAGCCGTCACCCCTCGATAGCCAATTTCGGCATGTGCGACGGCAGCGTGAAGAATATTCGCGACGATATTGACCCGTTAGTATATCAAGCACAGGCCACAATCGACGCCGGCGAACTGTTCAGCGATGATTAAACACAGGCATTGTACGTCCGCTTGCGGATCTCGCCCCTCCGCCATTAAAAATTGGTTATAGAGTTAAAGGCCCGGCCTAGGAACTGAAAGCTCTTAGCAGTATTTGTACCCAACTGGGTAATACCTAGAAACTGATAAATCGGGCTGGTAAGCTTGTTGATAAAGTAACTGGTGGCAACCAGTTCGTCTTCGGCAATAAACAATCGATCGCCGGGTAAAAGCTGGTAGTTGGTGGCGGAGTCGGCGCCGCGGGTAATGCCTAGATAGTCGACGGGCAATATCTGCTCGCAGCCAAAACTACCCGGCACGGGACGGGCAATCCACA
Organism: Pirellulales bacterium; assembly: GCA_963845975.1. GTDB lineage: Bacteria > Planctomycetota > Planctomycetia > Pirellulales > Thermoguttaceae > JBEKIK01. Next base: position 338,254 of record CAWJUD010000001.1, read on the forward strand.
CTCGCTGGCTCGATACTCTCGACAACCCGCCAACGGCGCCGATCGCATCCAAGACCGTTTCATTTCCGGTAATCGGCAAACGCACCACGTCTTCGCCTTCTATGGAATTTTCCCGAATCACAAATAAGGTTTCGCTGTTATATCCCACGACATCAACCGAAACCTGAGGCGAATCGAAAAACTGTTCAAGGTGTTTTTCGATCGCCAGTTTTATCTCGCTTACTGTTTTACCCGATACGTTCACCACTCCGTATTGCCGCAAATTGATAATGCCGTCTTGCTGTACCAAATACGTGCCGGTTAATTGTTGCGTTCCACCGGTTCGTACAAGTTGGATAGATACATAGGGTTCACGAAGAATTTGTTCGAGAAAGTCCGTTGTGACCTTAGTGGCTTCATCTATTGTCAAGCCGGCTATGCGGACTTTGCCGTAAGCCGGCCCCAAATTCACCATACCTTCTCCATCTACGAGATAATAATCATTTATAGGTGCATCTATTAGCGTTCCGGCGGCTCTAATCATCAGCAGATCATAAGTATCGATGCGATAAGGCGGACGTGGAACCAGTTTAAGAACTTCGATTTGTAAAACATCTGGTGGTTCCACCCGGTATGCCGGCAGGGAAATCATCGACAACTCACGCGGGGGTTCCAAATTCCCGGGCACAGGCGACATCAACGATTTGGCATAAAAATCAAACGACCGGCAGCCCATTGTGCCAAACAAAAGACAAATTATCATCCATGCCACCGTGCTCCGACGGTAGTTTAGCCATGGAAATGTCACGACTGATGATCTGCGTAACATGGATGTTAGGGCGGATAAAGCTTGAGACAAGCAATCTCGGAACACGATAATATGGTAAAAATAGGTGGCCTCGGCAACGTAATAATGACAAGAAAATGCCTGCCAACACTATCTATTCGACACTGTCGAAATAATCGGCAAACTTAACCAAAATACTTTGTCTTGTTTGCCTAAAGCAGAATTAAACATGCATTTAACACGTTTGCAAACTAAAATGTCAATCCAGAATAAATGGGGCATCTGGTAGATTTTCATATCTGGTCTCGTCAACGGCCTTTTGACGTCCTTCTCCGGCATAAAGTCTGTTCGGCTCGTTAATCACCCAGCCGGGTACGGTTCCCACATTTTTATATGCATGAACTATGCCCGGCGGCACGATCACAATTTGTTTATTTGACTGGCCGACATTCATTTTTACCCGATTGCCCCATGTCGGCGATTCCGCCCGGATATCCCATAAATAGAGGACAAATTCGCCAGGGCCAATAAAAGCGAAGTAATCGGTTTGGGTGGCGTGTTCATGAGGACCTCGCGCCACGCCTGGAAGAGTTTCGCTAATATAGCCCATGACGGGATGGATTTCCAAAGGCAATTCATCCTTTCGATAGATTTCGGCCAACCAGCCTCGCCAATCAGCGTGCACTAAAACCGGTTTGAAAACCACACCGTGAATCGGCCCCTCTACAAAAACCAAGGGCTCTTTTCGCTGAGGTGGATAATTCAATGAAGACATGGCATAACTCATTATGTATTCTTGACATGGTAGATACTTTAGCTATTGTTACAACCCTACCGCCTGGTAAAATGAACCTACCCTTATTTTGTGTCTAAATGAACATTATACTGTGGTATATTTGCCTAAATTGGCGAAAATAGGCCTCCTCTTGATTGCCAATATGAGTTAATCAAACTGTTGAAGGATCGATTCACGTCATAATGTAAGGAATTTACATGAATTACAAATTGGAAGAGGCTATTCGCAATCGTTCCGCAAAGATCGGGGTAATCGGTTTAGGTTACGTGGGATTGCCGCTTATCCGGGCCTTCATTTCAGGCGGATTTAGGACCATGGGTTTCGATGTCGACCAGGCCAAGGTCGACAAGCTACGCTCCGGTCAAAGTTATATTAAGCATATTTCTTCCCAATGGATTGCCAAGCATGTAAGCGACGGCTTCTTTGAACCCACGGCCGACATGCGGAGGCTCGCCGAGGCCGATGCCCTGCTAATATGCGTGCCCACCCCCTTGAATGAAACCCGCGATCCGGATCTAACATACATCGAGAACACTGCCCGGCAAATTGCCAAGGCCCTTCGACCCGGTCAATTGATCGTGCTCGAGAGCACCACATATCCGGGAACGACTCGAGAACTAGTATTGCCGATTTTAGCTGCCGGGGGTTTGAAGGCGGGCAAGGATTTTTTTCTGGCATTCAGCCCGGAACGCGAAGATCCCGGCAATCCGAAATACTCGGCCGAATCGATTCCCAAGGTGGTAGGCGGCATCGACGCTGAGAGCGGCCGCTTGGCTGCGCTCTTGTATGCCAATGCCGTGGTAAAGGTCGTTTCCGTGTCGAATTGCGAAATCGCCGAAGCAGCCAAAATCATCGAAAACACGTATCGCTCCGTGAACATCGCAATGGTCAACGAATTGAAAATGCTTTTCGACCGCATAGGCATAGACGTTTGGGAAGTAATCGAGGCCGCCAAAACAAAACCCTTCGGGTTTCAAGCCTTTTATCCCGGGCCGGGCCTGGGGGGACACTGCATCCCAATCGATCCTTTTTATTTAACCTGGTTGGCGCGGCGTCACGGCCTGGTAACGCGATTTATCGAGTTGGCCGGCGAGATCAATACCTTCATGCCCAGATATGTGGTCAATCGTTTGCAGGAGGCCCTAAACAACAAAGGCAAGCCGTTGCAAGGCAGTAAGATCTGCGTTTTGGGCGTGGCATACAAGAAAGACGTAGACGATCCCCGGGAAAGCCCGTCGTTCGAATTGATGGAATTGCTGCTTGCCGGCGGGGCGATAATCACCTACAACGATCCGCATGTCCCGGTTTTGCCCAAGATGCGGCATTATCGCCATTTGCCCGCCATGACGAGCACTCCCTTGACGCCCGAGTTTCTTGCCGGATTGGATTGCGTGTTGATCGCAACCGATCACTCCGCATATGATTATGATTTGATCGCCCGTCACGCGCCATTGATAATCGATACCCGAAACGCCACCAAAAATATCACGCAATTCCGCGAAAAAATCTGCAAAGCCTGAACATCATTTGGACCGCCCACTGTCCACTAACCACTAACCACTTACTCCCATGACTCGCCGAGTGCTTATCACTGGAATTACCGGGCAAGACGGTTCTTATCTGGCCCAATTCCTTCTGGGAAAGGATTACGAAGTCCACGGCATGGTGCGCCGTTCGAGCACGATCAATTTCGAGCGAATCGCGCATATTCAAGACATGGTAACGCTGCATCAAGCGGATCTCCTGGACCAATTGTCGATTATCAATTTGATCCAGGAAACACGGCCGCATGAAGTCTACAATTTCGCCGCGCAAAGCTTCGTGCCCACCAGTTTCCAGCAGCCGATTCTCACGGGCGAGTTCACCGCCCTGGGCGTGGCCCGCGTGCTCGAGGCCATTCGTTTGGTCGATCCGACGATCCGCTTCTATCAGGCCAGCAGCAGTGAAATGTTCGGCAAGGTCCGCGAGGAGCCCCAAAACGAGCATACCTCGTTTTGGCCCCGCAGCCCCTATGGCGTGGCCAAGGCTTATGGTCATTGGATTACCGTGAATTACCGGGAAAGTTATAACATCTTTGCCTGCTCCGGCATACTCTTCAATCACGAATCGCCTCTGCGGGGCAAAGAGTTTGTTACCCGCAAAATTAGCCATAGTGTAGCGCGGATCAAACTCGGCTTACAGAAGGAATTGCCGATGGGCAATATCGACGCAATGCGCGATTGGGGTTTTGCCGGAGATTACGTTCGCGCGTGCTGGCTGATGCTTCAACAGGACAAACCCGACGATTACGTGATCGCCACGGGCAAGAAACATTCGGTTCGCGATTTCCTGGATTTGGCCTTTTCACATGCGGGCCTCAATTGGCAAGATCACGTGCGCGTCGACCCAAAACATCTCCGGCCGGCCGATGTTAATACCCTGTGCGGCGATGCAAGCAAGGCCCGGCAAATCTTGAAATGGGAGCCTACGGTCTCCCTGCCTGAGTTGGCGCGAATGATGGTCGACGCCGATCTGAAATCCGTGCGGGAAGAACAAAACGGCTGACCGCATCCCGCATTTATTATTGTGCGCCGGAAAAAATCGAATTAAGCGCCCTGCTGACAATAGCCGCCGAAGATGCGGCACGAATTTCACGCCCGCCATTTTAAGCGGGTTGCTGGACATTGTGCTCATGTGTGCCCAAAAACAATAAGCTATTTGAGGACGTCCTGAAATTAAAAGGCTGTATATGCGTATTTTTTCATTCGTTTAGCCGCGACCGGGCACCATGCATTGCATGGTCGGGGAGCGGGTTCAATACTGGCAAATTACCTTTATTACCAATATTAATTCCAGGACAGCCTCAGCTATTTTCTTGAAAAAAACACTTCCCATTGGAAATAATGGCGGTAAAATGGCAAACACACAGGGAATGGATTATCGCCATGAGCCTCAAATCTCTTCATGCCTTGGATTATCTTTCCCAAGTGGAAAAATATCCGCCCCGGCCGGTGTCGGCGATCTACGGGGATGAGTCCTTTTTACGCCGGCAATCGCTTTTAAAACTGCGCGAGGCGGTTCTCGGCCGCGAAGAAGGAGATTTTTCTTTCACCGCCTTTGACGGCGACAATGCCGAACTGCGCGACGTGCTCGACGAGTTGGCCACTGTGGCCATGTTCGGCGGAGTAAAACGTCTGGTGCTAGTCGAACAGGCCGACAACTTCGTTTCCCTCCATAGGCAGCAATTAGAAGACTATGTTTTACGCCCTAGCCGCACAAGCGTGCTGGTTTTGGACCTCGACTCTTTTCCGGCCAATACCCGGTTGTACAAATTAATCTCCGCCGACGGATTGGCCATCGAATGCAGCACGCCGGCCGAGGCTAGGCTCGCCAAATGGCTGATCGATTGGGCCAGGCAGCCCCACAATCTGCTGCTTTCGCCGGCCGCGGCCGATACACTTGTGGAACTGGTAGGTTCTGAATTGGGCCTTCTGGATCAGGAACTCGCCAAACTGGCCATAACTCTGGTTGACGGAAAGCGGATTACGCCCGAACTTGTCGCCCGATACGTGGGCGGGTGGCGGGCAAAAACCGCCTGGGAAATGCTCGATGCCGCCTTGGACGGCAATGTGCCCGAGGCCATGCAACAAATCGAACGGCTGCTGGCATCCGGTGAACAACCGGTGGGCATTTTGGCGCAAATATCCGCTTCCTTACGGCGTTTCGCCGCCGCCACGCGCCTGGTCCTGCAAGCCGAGGCCGTCGGCCGGCGGATCGCGCTTTCCCAAGCCTTGGAACATACCGGAGTCAAAACCTTTTTCCTGCAAAAAGCCGAAAGGCAACTCCGCCGCTTGGGGCGGAATCGCGGGGCCCAGCTTTATCATTGGCTGCTTCAGGCCGACGTAGATCTGAAAGGCGACAGTGCAATGCCCCCGCGCCTGATCCTCGAGCGCCTTGTGCTCCGCCTGGCCGCCTCGCAGGAGGCGATGGGCATTAGCCGGTAGATTGGCAGCCGATCGTAAAAAAAATCAGCTAATTTCGCAAGCGCTTACGGGCAAAACCGGCAATCATCATCGCCCCTGCCATTAGCAGCAAGATCATCGTCGAAGGTTCCGGCACGACTTGCCAGCCGATCAGGTCCATGGCAATCAGATCGTTCTCGGAAACATTAAGGACTTCGCCCGGGGCGGCGGTGGGATCCATTATGCCCAAGTTCATGTCATCCTTCCAGTGCGAGGCTTGGCTGCCATCGCCGTTAAATGCCCCTGTGGACATGGGGACCGATCCGTCGCCGTAGTAAAAAGACTGTGACCCGCCCGGGGCCATAATACGCGGCGTTGTGGTGAAATTAAAGCCCGCCCCCAGATCGCCGGTTCGGAAGCGGAAGAAGTCCAAAGGCATTGGGTAAGGATCCACGGTTTGGTTTTGACTGAGGTAATAATCCACGGCATCAACTTCACTCGTAAATCCCAAAATGTGTCCCATCTCATGCATGGCGGCCCCCTCGAAATCGTAGGTTCCCGGACTGACGCCGTTGCTCGGATCAAAATCCCAGGAGTAGTTGCTCGAAAAGATAATGCTGCCATCCCTATCCTTCAGATGAGATCCTCCAAGGGCCAAATAATTGGCTTGGGTGATCAAGCAATTACCGCTCCAGGTTGGAACGTTTTGGGGAACATACATGGAGAACTGATTGATAGTGGGAAGTTGCGGCAGCAGTCCCTCCCGGCTCGAGCCGGAGTCGGCCCCGTTGGCGACCAAATCGCGCACCTCCGAGTAACCGCCCCAAAGCATAGTTGCATTGGTTTCACCTAATACTCCCGGATTTAAAGGCTCGTAGTCTACATATATTTTTAACGTCACCGGATCGGCCAATACCGCCGACCAGCGCGCCGCGGCCCGTGTAAAAGCCTGTTGAGCGGTGATATCCGCCGACAATCCAGGTCCAAAAAGTAGGTTGACGGACATCTGATTAATCGACGGCACTGAGCGCGTGCTTAAACTGATCGGATTATTCGCGTCTGATAGATTGTATAAGTCCACACCGCGTATAATGGCCGGGTCCCCCGCCTGGACTGAAAATGACGCTCCAAGATTCGATACACAAAAAATAGTTAGAACCAAAGTTGCGTTTATTTGAAACTTCTGCATAAGTTTTCCTTCGTGTTAATATCTATTGACTGTATGAAAACCACTTCTAAATCTTAAAAAGATGACATGCCTGTGCGCAAAACCGCTGTTTCCGGTAATTTGCGCAAAACAAAATCACGCGGCTCGAGAATGGAAGCGTTTTGGTTCCAGCTCAGCGATTTATAGAATAGACACCGGCAATCAGAATCAAAGGATTGTCGTCACGGTGTCAGTAACGCTGCCTCGCAGAAAAACTTTCGAATGGAACCGATTGCAATCAATTGTGCAGAAGTTATTTATTCCACTTTTTAAGTGGCTTATCAGTTTTATAGTAAAACCACGTTGGATAACTACTTTATCACAAAGATCTATAACTTACAAGTATGGGTACCACCCATAATAAGGGAAAATGCTGATAATTGTGCTTTTTCCAGTCGTTTTTTCAAATCAGTATTGCATGAAACTAACTTTTTCATTACCATCCCCCTCTTTCGTGGCTTATCGGACTGACACCCTACTTTTCTTGGTCCTTCATTCGTAGTTTCTCATTCAACATTCGGTTATGAGCAGATTGCCATTGATCATCGGCCTTTTGCTGGCTGGACCGATCCTAAGCGGCTGCGTTTCGTCGCCGTACTTGGCAGGCGAGAAGAACTACCGGATGCCGGCATCACCGGTTGCTGAAACTTCAACCGCAGCAGCCGGGGCCGCATCCAAGGCTAACACCCAAAATCCACAGGGCACAACGGCCAATCGCCAGGCCAATGCCCAAGCCTTGCAAGAGATCATGGAAGAATTGCGGCAATTAGGCACGCTCGATCCCGCCGCCCAAAATAAATTGATGGAAGACCTCAAGCAAACCGACCCAGCCCTTTGGCCCCTGGTAATGCAACAGTTCCGCGCTGCTATCGCCTATAGACACCGGGCGGCCCAGCGCGAGACAATGGCGGCCAACGGCAGTGCCCCTATCAGCGGCAATCCTTTATCGGGGGAAAATCCAACTACTGACACCGTCACCCAGTTTTCGGCATCTGGGAACGCGCCTGCTGCGCCAAATCCCCCATCGGCTGCGTCAAAACCGCTGCCTAAAGATTATTATCCTGCCGCGGCGGAACTGCCGGCCGCTTCGCAAGCGGTTATACCTGCCGTGGACCAGCGGCCTGCGAAGGAAACCGCCAATCAAGTGGTAAACGCCTCGTATATTGCGCCCGTCTCCGATGTACCGGACAACAGGCATGAGGAGCTGTCAGCGGCAATCAAGGCCATGGAGGCCGCTGCACCGAGCAATCCCAAGAACGCCGACGAATTGGCCCAGCAGGCAAGGCTGAGGATGCTCTACGTACTGGCCGGCGCAGAGACGACGCCTTAAAGCCCATTCCATCGGCCCCGCCGGCAATGCAGGAATTCTGGTCCAAGGAGTTTTACGGCCTGGCCATGCTCTTGGATTCGGGAAAGACGCCGGACGCCACACGCCGCGCGGCCGAGAGCAAGCAAATCTTCTCCGAAGCCCTCTCGCGCCTGGGCGAAACCGCGCCGCTTGTGGTTCGCAACCTGTCGTTTTGCACGGCGATCCAAAGTTACGGCTGCTTCACGCCGTTTAAGAAGTACGAATTCACGCCCGATCAAGAGGCCTTGCTCTACGCCGAGATGGAAAACTTCGCCTCCGAGTCCACTTCCAAGGGTTTTCATACCCAATTGCGGAGCAGCTATCAGATTCTCGATTCCGCCGGGCAGCGCGTGGCCGACCACACCTTCACCACCACCGAAGAATACTGCCAAAACGCCCGCCGCGATTTCTTCATCGGCTACCATCTGCGCATGCCCAAACGCATCAATCCCGGCAAATACACTTTGCAAATGACCATCGAAGACCTGCAAAGCCAGAAAGTCGGCCAGTCCACCATCGAATTTTCGATCAAAGAGGCGGAAAAATAGTGGGCAGTGGGCAGTGGGCAGTATTCGTTTAGCCGCGACCGGGCACCGTGCGAAGCATGGTCGAGGAGCGGGTTGTGGGCATTAATCTTCACATGTGTTATAATCTCTCTTCCCCATCATATTGTACGATAATGTTATGTTTTTCTGTCGGATAGTTCAAAAACCAAACTGTTTCCTGCCACTATAAAACGTTCTTAGGAAATTGCCATGAAAAAACTAATTACCATGCTTGTTTGGTTGGGATTTTATGGAAATATGGGAGCATACTATATTTCCGCGGCCGATAATGTAGAGCCGTTTCTAGGAACGGTAATTGTTCAACAAGATGAATCGGTAAAAAAAGTCCATGCCTTGGGAACAATTGAACCCGAGGAAACAGCCAATGTATGCGCTCAGGTTTCCGGCAAGATTATCAAACTCGGCTGGGATCCAAGAGATGAAAACCAACCTACCGAGAAGCGGCGTACGATCGATTTTGTCTGTCCGGTCAGCGGACCGGTGAAAGATGAAAAAGGCAATTTTATCAAAGAAGGCACTTTATTAGCTCAAATAGATGACGAAAACTATCAAATTCAAGTTAAACAGGCTGAAGCAAAATTACAGCATGCTAAAAGTGAAAAAGTTCTGGCAGAGGCAAATATCAAACTAGCATCAGATCGTTTGGGGCATGCAAAAGGTGCGCCGCAGAAAGAAACAACGGGCTCCTCTGATATTGAATTGCTTGTGGATAATCTCGCGGTTGCCAAGGCCTCTCTGGCAGTCATAGATGCAGCCATCGATCAGCAACAGGTTGATTTGGATGCCGCAAAGCACAATCTCCAATATACCAGAATCAATTCGCCAATAGATGGCGTGATTATTGATCGACGTGTGAGTGTTGGCCAAGCAGTCCCTCTCTCTGAAGGTCTTGGCCTATTTCTGATCGCAAATTTGAAAAATATGCAGGTGTGGGCTTCCGTAAATGAGGCCGATATCACTAAGATCCATGAGAAACAACACGTGCATTTCAAGGTTGATGCCTATCCAAACGAAAAATTCGAGGGGGAAGTCAAACAAATCCGTTTAAATGCGACCATGTTGCAAAATCGAGTCACTTATACCGTGGTCGTATCTATATCAGACACGAAGGAAAAACTCCTTCCTTACTTAACGGCACAGCTTGATTTCGAATAATCGATTATGATCCGCCAAGCCCATCCCTTCCCATCCATTCCCCTGCCGCTTCTGATCACCGGCCTTGCCGGCGTCCCGGGATTTAACGCCTGGCATTATTTTCATAAGCGGTATCCGGGGCAGGTGATCGGCATCCGCCAGGAAGACAATTTAAAGATTCAGGGCAAAGACGTCATACCTTGCAATGCCGAAAACCGCGAAAAACTCGCCCGGCTCTTCGATAAATACAAGTTCTGCAGCGTGCTCGACTGCGCAGGCAATTGTGCCTTGAAACAGTGCGAATGCGCACCGGAAATCGCCTGGCGGATCAACGTTGAGGGCGTGAAAAATCTCCTTTCACAGACTGTGCCCCGAAAACTGCGGTTGGTGCACTTATCGTGCGACCTGGTCTTTTCCGGCCTTCGCGACGGCGGATACGTGGAAGAAGATCCCACCGATCCGGTTACGGTCTACGGCAAAACCATGGCGGTGGCCGAAGAGATTGTTTTTGCCGCCGATCCCAAGGCCTGCATTCTGCGGATTTCCCTGCCCATGGGCGTAAGTGCAAACGGTCATGCCGGGGCCATCGATTGGATCGCCTCGCGGTTCAAAAAATCCCGCCCGGCCACGCTTTACTTCGACGAAATCCGCACGCCCACCTACACCGACTGCATGAATTTGCTCTACGAACAGGCGCTGGCCAATGATCTGAGCGGGCTGTTTCATGCGGGCGGTCCGCGGCGGTTGAGTTTGTACCAAATCGCCCAAATCATCAATCGCGTGGGCGGCTATCCGGCCGAGTGCCTGATGGGCATCCCGCGCCGCGAGGCCGGACCTATCCCGCCCCGTGCCGGGAACGTCTCGATGAATTCCGATAAGCTCACCAAGTCCCTGGATTACAATCCTTTCGACCCTTGGCCCTATTGCGACAAATTGATGCCCACCGGTCCTGAATGGCACTACGAGCGCCCCGACCAGGAAGAGCATTCGCCGCAATATCTGCACCAAGTCCTTTGCCTGAATCCTTTTAAACGCCAGCAACGGATACCGGATAGGCATGTCTAATTAGTTTCTGTCCGGGATATCCAGCTATTGTAAGCATTCACGCCTCGTATGCCGGATACCCCGCGAACGATTACCGGCTATTTTTATGGATTTTGGACAATTAATCATCTATAGCGGGGCTGGTATTTTCATCGCCGTCGGCGGCCTGGCCGACAGCCTCGCGGCCCAAAATCTGCCCTTCGGTTTGGTCTTAAGTCCGCAAGATCAAATTTCTCTTTTAGTCTCCAGTTCTAATCTGACCAATCTGACCAGCAGCGGCAATTATCTCAGCGGTTTTGATGGATTCGGTACCAGCGATATAAACGGGACGGAAAAAAACCCAACGGTTCCAGAACCGGCTTCAATAACCGCCGCGTTCGGCTTGGTGGTAATTGGTTTGTTGAGATTTCTCCTCAGCCGTCGCAGTCCAACCGCTTGAAACGCATATCTAAGCGGCATAACAGAAGAATGTAGGCGGCACACGCCAGTACCGGCCCCGCACGCGGCGTGTGCGGGCTGCTTTCGGCATAAGTTCGTCCGCTGTTTCACTTAGAACCGCAAATCCCCCGGGCCGTCCGCAAAGACGGCCCTTTTTTGTTGGTGGTTGGCCGGTCATATGTTCGCATTCGATTTCCGAAAAAAAGTTTTTCTCATGCCCCCTAGTCGGATTTTAAACGAAGGCTAAAATACTTTTTCATTCCGTGAAGAATACACTACCAAAATTAAGATATTTAAGAGTTTCTAACAAAATGGGGACAGACACCCAACTGTAGTATGTATTTTGCCTTTTTCGTGGAAATGCCCGTGAGCCGGTCCCAATTTTGTTAGATGTTTTAAATTCATTCTGGAGTTTTGCAAATTACTCCCCTCTCCCTTTGGGAGAGGGGCAAGGGGTGAGGGCCTGGGTAGAGCAAACAGGTAAGGTAAGACTTTTTTCACCTAAAAGCCCTTACCATAACCCTCTCCCGACCAACCTTCGGTCGGTGCCCGGAGAGGGGACTTTGATTTTCCTTTTTGCAAAACTCCAGTTCATTGATGTATCAAAAAGAGTCTTGCCTAAAACAGGTTTTTATCGGATTACTCCAGCTTCAAATGCCTTCACCACAGCCCTCTCCCAACCGTTAGCGCGGTACGCGGAAAGGGGAATTTTTGCATAATCTTTGAGTCAGGATTAGGACGTTTGCCAAAATGAATAAAATCCCATTATACGATTGGCACGTTTCGCATGGCGGCCGGATGGTGGAATTCGCCGGTTTTATGATGCCGGTTCAATTCACATCGATTATCGAGGAGCATCAGACCACGCGGAGCATTGCGGGTATGGTCGATATCTCCCACATGGGCCGGCTGCGTTTCGAAGGCCCGGGAGCGGCTGTTTTTCTAGCCGAATTGCTCACCCGGCGGGTCGCCGACATGGTTCTGGGTCAAATTCGTTATTCACTTATCACTAACGAAAAAGGCGGAATCCTCGACGACGTGCTGGTGGGATACTACCACAACGAATTCGGCCAGCCGTTCTACCTGTTGGTGGTAAATGCCTCGAATCACGAAAAAATCGTGCGCTGGATACGCCAGCATCTTCCGCCCGAGCGCGCGAATCGGCCGGGGCACGAAATTATATTCACCGACGTTAGCCGGCTTTGGGCGATGTTTGCCATTCAGGGCCCCCGGGCGGTCGATTTGCTACAGCCTTTTGTCGACATTGATCTGTCCAGCATGAAATACTACCGCGGAGATTTAGTCCGTCTGTTGCACCCGGCGGCCCAAAGGCAGGGAGGCATTATCAGTCGCACGGGTTATACCGGCGAAGACGGCTTCGAGTTGAGCGTTGGCGCGGGCATCGCTTTGGGCCTTTGGGAGGCATTATTAGAGGCCGGCCAGCCCATGGGCGTAGTGCCTACCGGCCTTGGCGCCCGCGACACCTTGCGTCTGGAAGCCGGCATGCCGTTGTATGGTCATGAGCTGAGCGAAGAGATTCATCCTTTTCAGGCAGGCCTGGGATATGCCTGCCACCTGGTGGGCTACGATTTTCCCGGCCGGGACGCCTTGCTAAAGATCGAGAAAGATCCGCCGCGTTTGACGCGCGTCGGGCTGGAATTGTCCGAGCGGCGGGTGCCGCGGCAGGGTTGTCCCATACTGGTCGACGCCCGGCGCGTCGGCGAGGTAACCAGCGGGACCTTTTCACCTACCCTGCAAAAACCGATCGCAATGGGTTATATTCCTCCGGAATTTGCCGACCCCGGTAGGGAACTCCAGATAGACATTCGCGGTTATCTTGCCCGCGCCCGGGTTGTGCCGCTTCCATTTTACAACCGCAACAAGAAAGGAAATGAAAAGTGAATCCGCAGCAACTGCTGTATACCAAAACGCACGAATGGGCCTACATCGAGCCCGGGACCGGGGGCGGGAAAATCGCCACCGTGGGGATCTCCGCTTTCGCCGTCGAGGTCTTGACCGATCTGGTTTTTATTTCTTTGCCCGAGGTCGGCCGGCAGGTCCGCGCCGGCGAGCCATTCGGCGAAATCGAGTCGGTCAAGGCGGTAAGTGATCTGAACAGCCCCGTAAACGGCGAAATCACGGCCGTCAACGCCGAGTTGGTCAACAACCTGGAAATCCTTGCCAAAGATCCATACCAGGCCGGCTGGCTCGTAAAGATCAAAATCAACAATGAAGCCGGTCTCGCCGTTCTGCTCGACTACGCTGCTTACCAAAAACAATGCCAGGAAGAACAACACTAAGAGTTTATTCAAAAACTCCCCTCTCCGGGCACCACGCCAGTGGTCGGGAGAGGGCTAGGGTGAGGGCGGAATTATCGATAGTTATTACATTTCAATTCGTTTCTAACATTGGAGTTAACAGTTTTTGGATAGGCTCTAAGAAAAAATGCCTTACATTCCCAACACCTTGGATGATCAGAAATTGATGCTCGAAGCCATCGGCGCGGCATCGATTGAGGAATTGTTCGCCACAGTGCCGGCCGAACTGCGGCTGAACCGCGAACTATGCCTGCTGCCGGCACTCGGCGAACTGGATCTGACTACCCACATGGTCCAACTTTCCGGGCAGAACATGTCGGCGGCATGCGTGCCCTGTTTCCTGGGCGGGGGCAGTTACGATCACTTCATCCCGGCCGCGGTCGATGCAATCGCCTCGCGCAGCGAATTCTATACCTCCTACACTCCGTATCAAGCCGAGGCCGCACAGGGCAACCTGCAAGCGATTTTCGAATATCAGACGCTCGTCACGCAATTGACCGGCATGGACGTGTCGAACTCCAGCCTGTACGACGGCGGCTCGGCGGCGGTCGAAGCGGTTTTGATGGCGCTGGACGCCACACGCCGCAGCGGCCGGGTAGTAGTCGCCGAAAGCGTGCATCCCGAGTATCGCGAAATATTGAAAACATATCTGGCCAATTTTCCCACTCAGATCGTCACCTTGAAAACCAAGGAAGGCGCGATTTCGCCCGCCGATCTGGAAGCGGCCGTGAATCCCCAAACCGCCTGCGTGTTGGTGCAGCATCCAAACTTCTTCGGCTGCCTGGAGGAAGTGGAAACACTGGCCGGAATCGCCCACAAGGCCGGGGCCCTGTTTATCGCGGCCGTCGATCCGATCAGTCTCGGGTTGCTCAAGCGGCCGGGCGAATATGGCGCCGATATCTGCGTGGCCGAAGGGCAATCGCTGGGCAATCCCATGGCCTACGGAGGGCCGTATTTGGGCATTATGGCCTGCCGCGAACAGTTCGTACGCCGCATGCCGGGCAGATTAGTCGGTCAAACCACCGACCGCCGCGGCAATCGATGCTGGGTGCTCACCCTGCAAACCCGCGAACAACACATCCGCCGCGAAAAAGCCACTAGCAATATCTGCACTAATCAAGCCCTGTTCGCGCTTCGCACCGCGGTCTATCTGGCGCTGATGGGACCGCAAGGCATGCGAGACGTCGCCGAATTGTGCCTGCAAAAAGCCCATTATGCCTTGGATAAATTAACTGCCGGCGGCAAATTGTCGAAGGTTTTTGATCGCTCGTTTTTCAAGGAATTCGTAGTCCGCGTTAACGGCATCAACGTCGAGAAACTGCTCGAGACCGCTCAAAAAGAATACGTCTTCGCAGGCGTGCCACTCGGCCGATGGTATCCGGACCTCGCCGACTGCCTGCTGGTGGCCGTCACCGAAAAACGCACCAAGGAAGAAATCGATCGATTGGTTAAGATTATTGGATAGGTTTGTTATGCGAAATACCAAAGCCACCCAATTGCTCTTTGAATTATCCAAACCCGGTTTGCGGGCGGTGAGGCTGCCCAAGTGCGACGTGCCAGTGCAACCTCTGGAAAAACTACTGCCGGCAGGCGCTATTTCTTCTGCGCCGCCGCCGCTGCCGGAGCTTTCCGAGATCGATCTCATCCGGCACTTCATCAATTTATCGACATACAACATGTCGGTCGATACGCACTTTTATCCGCTCGGCTCGTGCACGATGAAGTACAATCCCAAGCGGAACGAGCGTTTGGCAGGCATACCGGGCATGGTCGATCTGCATCCCTATCAGCCGGATTCGACCGTGCAAGGGCTTTTGTTCCTCCTGCACCAGGCACAGCACATGCTGGCCGAAATCGCCGGATTGCCGGCCGTATCGCTGCAACCGGCGGCAGGGGCCCACGGCGAAATGACGGCATTACTCGTGGCGGCGGCCTATTTCCACGACATCGGCGAAAAACGCACCACGGTCCTCATTCCAGACGCCGCACACGGCACCAACCCCGCCAGCGCGGCCATGGCGAATTTTAATGTCCTGCCGGTAAAAAGCAACGCGGCTGGCCTGGTCGATCTCGACGATCTGGCAAGCAAACTCAACGCTAAGACCGCCGTGTTCATGATTACCAATCCAAACACGCTGGGACTGTTCGACGGGCAGATCGCGCGGATCGCCAAAATGGTCCACGATGCGGGCGGGCTGGTGTATCTCGACGGCGCGAATATGAACGCCATTTTGGGCATTACCCGGCCCGGCGATTTCGGCGCCGACCTGATGCACTATAATCCCCACAAGACCTTCAGCGGCCCCCACGGCGGCGGCGGACCGGGCGCGGGCCCCATCGCCGTAAGCGAAAAACTGAGGCCCTATCTGCCCGTCCCCGTCGTGGTCAAGGACGGCAACGGGTATCGCCTCGACTACAACCGACCCAAGTCCATCGGCCGGGTGCGAAGTTTCTTCGGCAACGTGGGCGTGTTGGTCCGCATGTACTGCTATATCCGCACGCACGGGCCGGACGGGCTGCGGCGCGTGGCCGAAAACGCAGTGCTCAACGCCAATTATTTGCTGGCGAAAATAAAACATTTCCTGCCCGTGCAAAGCGGCGAGCGATGCATGCACGAGTTTGTGGCCACGGCCTCGAAGCTCAAGGCAGATCGCAACGTGAGCGCATTGGACATCGGCAAACGTTTGTTGGATTACGGTTTCCACGCCCCGACCGTATACTTCCCCCTGATTGTGCGCGAGGCGTTGATGATCGAGCCGACTGAAACCGAGAGCCGGGCAACACTGGACGCCTTTGCCGAGGCCCTCTTTCATATTACCGAGGAACCATACGATCTTCTCCACGAAGCCCCGCATTCTACACCGGTCAGCCGACCTGATGAAGTGTCGGCCGCCCGCAATCCGGTTTTAAGGTGGAAAGCATAGAGTGGACAGTGGGCAGTGCGAAACTGCATGCGGTTTTAACGAGCATTCAGGATTCATAATTATGTTTTGTTAATTCATCCCTCATCCTTCATCCTTCATCCTTTTTTATGTTCTGCCGATTATTCGTCGATCCGCCGGCTTCGGGCGCGTGGAACATGGCGATGGATGAAACGTTGCTGGAATCGGCGGCGGACGGCGGGGGATTTTCCCTGCGATTCTATCGTTGGCTTGAACCGACGCTCTCGCTGGGATACTTCCAGCAATACAACGATCGTTGGCAACACGCCGCCAGCCGGAATTGCGCTTCGGTGCGCCGTGCTACCGGCGGAGGGGCCATTTTGCACGACCGCGAAATCACATACAGTATTGCGGTTCCGCCGGGCCACCGTTTGGCTGTAAAACATATTACGCTCTACGAAACCGTGCACGCCGCGCTCATTGACGTGTTGGCCGGCTGCGGAATAAATGCTTCGCTCTGCCGAGGAGAACTCCGGCAGCGGGATCGCAAGGAACCGTTTCTTTGTTTCCAGCGGCGGTCGCCGGGGGATGTGCTGCTTTCAGGGGCGAAAATTGCCGGCAGCGCCCAGCGCCGCCGCCGCAATGCGGTCTTGCAGCACGGCAGCGTGCTTTTAGGCCGTTCTGATGCCGCTCCCGAGTTGCCCGGACTTGCCGAAGTAGCGGCCCTCGCCTTATCTTTCGATCAATTGGTGCAAACGTGGTCGTCGAAGCTGTCAAAGGCATTTTCGATGGACCTGCCACCGGGAATACTCAGCGACTGTGAACAACGTCGGGCTGAGGACTTGGCACGGGAAAAATACGATTCAAGCGAATGGACTGAGAATCGGCGAGGCGGTATGTGCCAGGAAAAAAGGGGGTATATTGCAATCCATCCCCCCTTATAGAGCACGATTAAGCAGCCATTTACCTACAATGAGGTAAAAGTATTTTGACTCTTTATCGATAACTTGTTAACATCAAGGTGAATGTAAGTATCGAAATTCCACAGGATTTACCGGAATGGACTACGGCAAAGCCTGTGGATAAATCGATGCAATAAATGTAACTTGGGCTTTTCTTTGAATTCGGTTTCAGTTTTAATCGTGTAAAACGTATTCGGTTTTGACAAGCGAAGGTAAGGCCATGGAAGTCAAACTCGTAGTGATAGGCGGAAAAAATCAAGGTCGCGAAATCCCTGTCACCGAGCCCGAATTCCTCATCGGGCGCAGCGAGGATTGTCATTTGCGGCCGTCCAGCGATCGAGTGAGCCGCAAGCATTGTGCAATCCGCCTGCAAGAAGGCCGGGTCTCGGTCGTGGACTTCAAAAGTACCAACCATACATTTATCAACGGCGAACAGGTCACGAGCGAGCGCGAGCTTAAAAACGGCGACCGGCTTAAGGTAGGGGTACTGGAATTTGAAGTTCAGTTAGCCGTCAGCGTAGGCGGAAAAATCAAGCCCAAGGTGCACACAATTCAAGAGGCCGCCGCACGAACGGTTCAAACAACCGCGCCCAAAGAGGATGATCTCGATATTACCCGCTGGCTGGAAGACAAAGAAGCGGAGTCAACTGGTTCACCCCCTTCGCCCGATACATTGTCTATAAAGGACACGCATACCACCGGGCATAAAATGGCCGATACCACGACCATTCACATGCTTCATAAAGAGGCCGAACACGACCCGAAAAAAGAGGAAAAGAAACACGCTAAAACACCCGGCCGATTCGATCGCCCGAAAAAAACCGTAACCCAAGACAGTCAAAGCGCGGCCAACGACACATTGAGGCAATTTTTCAATCGTAAAAAGCCCTAAATCAGCAGGCGATTTCCAGAGAATCAACGGTGAGAGCTTCGCAGGAACCTAAAAAATCGGCCGCCTTGCTGGGACTGGCCTTCGATAACAACGACGGGCAAACCAGGGTCACGCGGGGAAAAAACTTCCTCCTCTGGGGCGGAAGCAAGGCTTCTCATTCTTGCATGCAGGAAACCGCGGTTAAAATCAACGAATGCCTGGATAGGCGCGGTAAACGGCTGGAAGACGTATCTCTGCCCGAACTCCGCGATATCTGCCGAGACATTACTAACAAGCTATAGGCGGCAGGCTATAGTCTCTGCATACAGGCAATTCCGGTTTTTCCGAATTTACCGGTATCTGTTGAAATCTTTACCACTCGCGCGATCATAAAAATTGCGTATCTGCTAATATTTGTGCAATCCGGAAGTATTGCTACAACACCCCATTTTTCCTAAATGCTGGACTTTTCCCGGCTGTTTTTTCGATGACTTTTGGCAACGTTGATGTATTCTTTCTCGTTGAATTGTCATCCATCACTCGGAGGGCTCAGCCGTGGCAAAGAACAAAAAAACAGCCATAAAAACAAGCAAGGCTAATAAGGCGGGGACCGAGAAAAAAGTTGCCAAGCCGCATGAAGATCATGGCCAGATCAAGAATCAATATAAGACGGTGAGTCTAAACCGCCGCATCAGCCAGCAACAAGATCGCCGCAGCGGCGCAGATCGCCGTCAAAAGGAGATCCCGGTCGCCGTAAATCACCGCGTGTGCGAACGCCGGGTGAAAGTAAATCGGCGGCGGCAAATCGATCCGACCACTTGCGAGCGCGACTATACTGTCGCGGAACTCGAGTTCATGAACGCCATCGAAGAGTACAAGCGATCCAGCGGGCGGATGTTCCCAACCTGTAGCGAGGTATTGGAGGTTTTGCAAAATCTGGGCTACGAAAAGCGCGTCGCCCCAATTCCGCCGCCTGTTTTAGATCCCACGCTTGTTCCCGATATCACCCCGCCCCTGGCAGTGTTTTAACCAATCGCTAGCTATGCTAGCTGCCGGCTTTTTTAGGCAATTTCCATCTTGCAAGAGTCCGGACGGATGGTTATCCTTCCACTTCCTGTTACTGCGGACCGGCGCCTTTTGCGCGCTGCTTAATCTTTTCAAAACCGAATATTATTGACGTTTGCACGGTGAATGAACCGAGGCCGTCCAACGGACGGCCGAAAAATGGGCAAAAAGGTTTACTGGCCAAATCATTATCCAAGCAAACACCAATAAGCCAACGCGGGTCGCAAACGACATGAGCAAATCGCATTTGCCTGCCGTCGCATTGATGTTTTTCGCCGGATGCTCGTTATTTGTCACCGGATGCGGAGGCATTACGGCCTCGGGACGAAACGCCGAGGGCGTGCGGCTTTTCCAGCAATCGCAATACGACCAGGCCCTGCGGCAATTCCAGGAGGCGTCTTACGCCGACGCCGGCAACGCCGACGCTTATTACAATCAGGCCGCCACCTACCATCGCTTGGGAAAGACGAATAATTCCCAGAGCGACCTGGAAAAGGCCGAAACGTATTACAATCTTTGTTTGGACCGCAACAACAACCACGCCGATTGCTACCGCGGCCTGGCGGTTCTGCTGGCCGAACAGGGCCGCACTCAGGAAGCATTTCGCCTGGTCGAAGGCTGGGTGAGCCAGCAGCCCGCCTCGGCCGACGCCAAAATCGAATTGGCCCGCCTGTGCGAGGAATTCGGCGACCGCAACTCGGCGAAAGAACACCTTGTCGAAGCCCTCACCATCCAGCCCGACAATCCCCGCGCCCTGGCTGCCCTGGGAAAGATCCGCGAAGACTCGGGCGACGCGGCCCAGGCCTTGGCCAATTACCAGCGCTCGTTCTGGTACGACAGCCACCAACCGCAAGTGGCCTCGCGGATCTCCGCTCTGCAATCGGGCATGAATCCCTACATCGTGCCCATGAACACGACCGTGCCCACGCTTCCCATGGATCAGTCGCAACAATCGCAGATGGTCAACCGCGATCCGGCGCCATTGCGGTAGGATGCGTGAAACGCATCGTTCTTTGAATCACTGCTTAAATTTTAGGGTGCTTCGCACACCCTACTTTCGCATGCCGCTCCCCCTTGAATTCCCGGTGCGCCCCTGATATGCTCAGACAAAGTTAGGATGGCAATCATGAAAGAGCATATAGACATTTCTCAAGTCATAGAATCTATACGCGGGCAACTCCCGCTGCTCAGGCGGCGGTACCAGGTCGAATCCTTGAGTGTATTTGGATCATACGTCCGCCATGAGCAACGCCCGGATAGCGACTTAGACGTACTGGTGACGTTTATAGAGCCGCCCTCGCTTTTGAAGTTCATCGAATTGGAAAATTATCTTTCGGATAAGATAGGCGTTAAGATAGATCTTGTAATGAAGGACTCGCTGAAACCGCGCATCGGCCGGCAAATTCTGAGCGAGGCGGTAATGATATGACTTCAAAGCGCATCCCCCTTGATTACCTGGAAGACATTGTCGCTGAGACCAAAAAAATAGGTCAGTTTATCGAGGGCATGACGTACGATAATTTCGAGAAAGATGCGAAGACCGCCTATGCCGTGATTCGCGCCCTGGAGATGATCGGGGAAGCGGCAAAGCAAGTTCCCCAGTCGATTAAGAACGAGTACCCCGAAGTTGCCTGGAGAGAAGTAGCAGGAATCAGAGACAAGTTAATTCACCAATACTTTGGCGTAAACTTGGAAGTTGTCTGGAAGACCGCGGTCGAAGACATGCCCAATTTGGGTTTGCAGGCAGGACGCATTTTGCAGGAAACAGGCGGGCAATCTTAGGATCAAGCAATTCGGCGTGCTTCGCACATCCTACTTTCACTCGATCATCTTGAAGACATTTACTATGTGCCATACGACTGAAGAAATTTTCAACAAGGTTGAGAAAGAGATACTTGATCGAGTTCATCTAAGGATGAACCTTTTATATCGAAACGAAGAAGACGCAATCGAATCACTATTCCGCTGCTATGCGAAGATTCTACGCGAACTGCGGACTGGAAAAATCAAAAAGGCAAATGACCAAGCAAGATTCCAAACGGCGAATGATGGTCTGCGGGGACTCAGCCATTGCCTTCGTTGGATTAGACAGTGTTGTCCATCGGCGTTAATTGTCACAGCACCACAAAGGGACCAAGATTCTATCGAAGCAATGGAATTGTTACGATGGGGCGTACAATACGATCCTATTTTTGGAGAACATTCGGCTTACCGTGGGAATCTTGTCAAATTTGATTTGGACGAATCAACAAGGACCATCACGTTTCCCCCAAGGTATGACGTAGATCCTCAGTTTTTCTGTTCGCAGATCGAAGCCCGAAAGGCCGACGATCAACGACAATCGAATGATTGCCCAGAAGAGACTTTGTCGCAATTGTCCAAAATATGGTTTGATTCGGTACGGATTACAAATAGGGGGCTGCATTTTGACGATGCAAAAATCGGAAATAGCGGCGCCATTGATATAGCCGTTCGCTGGATGAATCGAACTTGTTTGCCCGAACTCGTAGATACAATCAAGCTCCATGGATGTACGGTTGCCGATTTACGACGCGTCCTAGCCGGCCTATATGTGTACTCACTTTTTTTGACAAGGTTTGAGGATGTTACAGATGATCACCCCAACTATGGTTTCATATTGGAGCCTCATGTTGTTTCTGGCTCAAAGGACGAAATAGTCTATTGGCTCGCAAATCTATCGGGAGTTAACGAGTCTAGCGTAGAGGCAATTGTTTCTACACTGACATTTGACGCTAACAACCAGCATGTGACACTGGGGCAACAGCCCTTTTCATGCAGCAAGAACGGCCGTATGTTTTTGTTGCCGCGATTGATTATGGCCATATCGCTTTCATTGCCGAAAATGTACATCAGCGCCATCAATAGATCAGAGGACGGACGGAAAGTCTATGGGAATGTGATAAACGTTATTGAAGTCAAAGGCGTTCAGGCGTTGGCTGGCAATCTCCGACAGATATTACCTAGCCATTTTCAAATTACCACACAGCAACAATATAGCCTTCCCGACGGACGCGATCCAATAAAACCGGATATTGTGATTTTCACGAAACAGAATGAGGTTTTGGTAATCGATGTAAAGCACTCAATTCCGCCCTTCGGCCCACTTGATATTCGCTATGACATAAAAGAGATGGAAGTTTTTAAGCAACGGATGTCTGAGTATGTAACAGCATTCCTACAGTATTCTGATATTTTGGCCCAACACTTTAAAGGAACCACTGGAACCATGGTGGACGTGTTTGGCCTGATCCTTTTGCGTTGGCCTTTTCCTATACCCGTCGATTTTCAATCGCCGATCTGCGCCGTGGATTGGCCATCGTTAAAGCAACATGTTGAAAATGCTAAGCCAAACTCTGTATCGGAAGTATTCAATTGGGCAAATAGTCGACCCGATCTTCATGTACCTCAAAATTTGGAATGGACGCCAAGAGAAGTTAAGGCGGGAATTTGGACATATAGATACTTCGAGCTGACAAGCCCCAGTTAGACCCACAATACAGCGGCCAACTTCGCGTGATAGGTCACGTAGAAGTCACGTAAAACACAAAAGGGAAACACTTAAGGGACAGTCGCATATATTGCTGAACTTGGTAAATTTAGATCGAATATTTACGATCCAAGAGGGCATTTTGCATAAATAGCCGTATTTCGTCCTTTCGCTGTTTCGTGTTTTCGCTGTTAAGAACACTAATCTAATGTGATTCATTGCATATACCGAAAATATTTGACTTTTTCACTTGAAATTGTGCCAGCCGTTTTGATAGAATCTGCCCTGCCAAAAAAAGAGTCCACGTCAAAACAAAACATCAAACGGGCACAAGAGCCAGGGGTAAATCGTGGAAAAATCGAAGTTTGTTGACCAAAATATTCGGCTTTCCCTAAGACAAGAATGACCAACAGCCCAGGAAATAAATGTGGAAAAATCGCGGTTTGATGCCCAACTACATGCAAAGCGGGGCGCCGGAGAATCGTTCTAACGCGGAGCGTGGGAATAAGGAAATGAGGCGGTTTGAATATATGTCGCCCCGTCGGGGCTTTTGTGGGGTTGTGGTGATCTTTCCCAGGGGCTTACGCCCTCGTTGTTACACACAAGTTAAGGATCATTTTGAGTGTCAGGACCAAACAATTGCCAGCAGGTAGCAAAATCATGCATGCGTTGCAATCCGATCCAGAGGGTTTGCGGACCAGGCGGGTCGGCTCGTTTTCGATTGACATAGCCGCCGAGCTGGGCCACCAACCGTACAAATACCCCCAGGGACGGCGGCTTGGGAGGAGGGTCTTCACGCCGCACCACCTTCCAGACCGATTTCCATTCGGCCGGCTCGAAAACCGCATCGCAATCGATCTCCGGGCAACTGCGTCCCAAGCGGCAAACGTACAGCGTTCGCCAAGCAACAATCACATACACGGCCAGACACGTAAGCAGACGGTCCATGTATTCGAACAGCCGCTCTTCCACTCGGCAGCCGGATTTCAACACGCGAAAGAAAATTTCTATCATCCACCGCACACAGTAGTATTGGATGATCTGTCGCACCTGCTCTATGCTGTCGATCGGCAGGCTCGTCAAAAGCAGCCATTCGACAGGCTCGTCGCCGGGCGGCGGACTGACTTCACTGACCAGCACGACATTCACGGTCACCGGCGGAAGTTTGCGGTCCGCTCGATAAGGAGGACGCAACGTCACGCGGGCCGCGCGCACCGCGACCTCCGCCTCGCGCGACTGGCGCGGCTGCCGGCGACCACGCGTTTCGCAATCGAGTTTAGCTTTCCGCCCTCGCACCCGAATCGTGTTGCGGAACAAGATCGGCTGTTCCAAAAGATGGCGCGGAGGTACTTTTCCCCCGCGTTTTCCCCGCAATCGCAGAGCAAAACGCGATCCTGGCAGGCGCGTACGATCCATTGGCTCCGGTTCGATTCGGCCGCGCCTTCCACAAGAACTTCGTAGATGTCGGCTTCGCTGTCCGCCGCAAGTATAAACTGCGTTGCCGGACAATGCCGGGCTTCTTCGGCCGCCTGGCGCATTCCCAGGACCCAACGATGGCTCTCTTTTTCTTCAATCGGCGTGGCGGCCCGCCGGGCGCGCGTCAACGAAGCGCAAATGGTTTCTTCCTCTCGCGTCCACGCGGTTCCTTGAACGCTTCCCAGCGGAGTGCCGTCCGGCGTGAAGGCGTGCAACAGATGCAGCAAGGCGCCGCGCCGCGAATTGCCGTCCAAGGGACCGGCGCCCGCCACTTGCTGTTCCGGCCGCGTCACGTTTATTTCCGACGTATCCTGCGCGAGCACGACGATCGGTTGTGCACCCATGCGTTGTCGCGTGACGTCTACATGCGGTTGCAAAATATTGTCGAAGGTCGTGTTTTCATTCTCGAAGAAGCGGTAAGCGGCCACCATTTCGGCCCTTCCACCGCAAGCGGCCGGAATGCTGGCGGTGGGGTGCGCCGCCAATTGCGAAAGAACCAATTGCAAGCGCTGATTCAAACGTTTGTCGGGCAAAGCGACAGTTTTCATTTCATCAGTTATCCATGGGGCAATCACGATCATTCATCCTTGACTAAATTCGCCTCCCTGCGTCAATTTACCGTTTAATCATTATTACCCAATGCACCCATTTCACAAATAGCACTAAAACTTGTGTGTAACAACGAGGGCTTACGCCCCTGGCTACATGATGCCGTCCCTCCGGGACTGAAGCTGAACCCTGAACCCCGAACCCTGAATCCTGACCCCTGAATCCCGAACCCAAAATACTGAACCCTGAACCCTGAACCCTTTTATTACGCCACTATATCCCGCCGCCGGTTTAGATAGTCCCAGACTACATAGCGTTCCAAATCGCGGCCGGCGGTGAAGAAGACCTTGCCGGAAGTGAGTTCGGCCAGGCGGTAGGCGAAGTGCACGTCTTCGCTGGATTGCATCCAAGTGGGCAGGAGGAAAATGTTGATTGTGATGCCTTCACGCTTGCAGAGCCGGCCTTCGCGCATGGTTGACTGCTCGGTGCGCGGGTCGGGCGGATAGAGCAGGTATAGATATTTGCCCTCGAAATGGGCCGTGGGCAGGCCGTCGGTGATGAGGATCACGCGGCGGTTGGGCGTATCCTGGGCGGCCAGCATCTGCCGGGCGAGTTGCAGACCGTGCTGAATATTGGTGAAGTGCTGCGGTAATAAAATTTCGCTCACGTTCGGATCGCTCATGTCGGCCCTGAGGCGGACCACTGGATTGCCGATGCTGACCGGCTTGGGCATGAGCCGGACGATCTCGCCCGGATGCCGGGGTTTGGCAACGGTGAATACCTCGACGAATTGCAGGAAATCGCCGGGATATTCGCGGCGGATCAGGCCGTCCAGGGCCAGGCCCATGCGCTTGACGTTGATGTACAGGCCTTCGTAACGCATCGATCCGCTCATATCCAAGAGCACCACGGTTGCGCATTTGGGCGAGTTGCGAGTGCGGTGGATTACGATATCGTCGGGCTTAAGCCGGATTGGCAAACCGGGACCGTCACGAATCAGGGCATTTATCATCGAGCCGGGGATATCCATGTTGCTGAGCGAATCGCCGAACTCGTAGGGTTTTGTCCGCTCTAGCTCGACCGCGCCTTCGCCGGATATGGGCCCTTGATGCCGGCCCGTGCGCGAGGCCTCGAGATTGCTGAAGATGCGATCCAGCAAGCGTCCCTGGAACAGCCGGTATGCCTTGGGCGTAAGCCGATAGCCCTGGTCGCTTTTTTCCAATCCCTGGCGTTCGGCCAGGTCGCGCAGATACTCTTCGATTTGCCGGGCGAACTGGTTGAGTTTTTCCATATCGCCCGGCTCGGCGAATTCGGATAGGGCTTCCAGGTCGATCACTCCGATTTGGGCGTTTTTGGCGGCCTCTTTGAGTTGTTCGAGCAAGCGATCAATCTCCTCCAGTTCGCGCTTGATTTCCAAGGCCTGGGGAATGGTCATTTCGACGCGGCCGGTGAATTGATATTTGCCGGCCAGGATGTCGATCTGATATTTATCGCCCAGGCGGTCGATCAAGTGCACAAGCTGCCGGGCGAAATCGCCGCGTTGCCGATCGGCTTGATACCAGATGCGCTCCAGGTCGTATAATTGTTCTTCCTTAAGGGCCTGGAAGAAAAGACCTCTTAATTTAGAGGGCGGCTGCATTTTTTGGCCGAAATTGTGATAGCGTTTGGCCGCGGCCTCCTGGACGCGCTCGGTTTCGTAGGTCTCAAGAATCTTTTTCTTGCGCTGGCGGAGCAATTCCATGAGCGATTCCAAGCTGGGGCCAAGGCCGGCGATTTGGCTGGGATCAAGGCGCACCGCCCGGGCCAGTTCTTCCTCGCTGAGTTCGCGCAGGTCGCCATAGGCCAGCATGTGCTCGAAGGCCCCGGAAAGCACGTCCGGCTGCGGGGCAAGCGGGCTGGGCAAATTCCGGGGATCGTACTTCTGGTACGTATGAATGATTCCGCCGAGACGGTGTTGTGATTCCATGTTTTTTATTGCAAATTGAAAAATGCAAATTGCAAATTGAACAACTATAACTGCTTGCGCGATTTGTCACATTACTCCGTACTTCATACCCTTAACTAAAAAACTGCTTGCCATCTACTATCTACCATGAACTATTTTGTCTAGGTAATTTCATAAACTATCCGGCCCTGGCGTTGGGCGCGGGAAATCTGTTCGGTGGCGTAAAGGCCCGCCAGGACGAATTCGACGCACGAGGCGCGGACGGCCGGATCGCTGGAGGCGTTTACCTGGAAGGCCTTTTCCCAGGCCGGCGGCAGGCGTTTCAAGCGCTCGACGTAAAGGCTGGAAGGCAACATGTCGCCGACTTCGATTTTCACGCCCTTGGAAAATATTTCGGCGATCTCGGCCAGGCCGTGGCGGTCGACGTATTCGCCGAACACGTCGCGAACGGCCTCGGCCTGGATGGCGTCCAGAACCTGTCGTTCGGTCATCTGGTGACTGCTCATCAGGTCGAGCTCCAATTTGCCCAGCGACGATGAATAGAGATGCCCCAGGTCGCTTATCCGCGGCACGGCCGGGCTCTCGCCGAGCACGGCCGCGCGCTGCCGGGCGCTGGCTACCATGGTGCGGTAATTGGCGATGCTGAACCGAGCGCTAACGCCCGACTGCTGGTCGATGTATTTGCTGCGCCTGGCGGCGACGCTCATCTGCTCGATAATCTCGCGCATGAAATAGGGCACGAACACGGGGAAATCGCCGTCCAGTTCGACTTTGGCCTCTTGCTCCATAATTTCGATGCCCAACTGCCGAGTCAGCGGATAATGCGTATGGATTACCGTGCCTATGCGGTCCTTCAATTGCGGAATCACCTTACCGCTGCGGTTGAAAGTGGCCGGGTTGGCGGAGAACAGGATCAAAACGTCGATGTCGAAGCGGATGGGATAGCCGCGGATTTGCACGTCGCGCTCTTCGAGGATGTTGAACAGGCCGACTTGCACGAGTTCGTCCAGTTCGGGCAGTTCGTTGACTGCGAACAGGCCGCGATGCATGCGAGGGATAAGCCCGAAATGCAAGGCCTCTTCGGCCGACATGCTCACGCCGCCGGCCAACTTCGCCGGGTCGATCTCGCCGATAACATCGGCGAACTTGGTGCCCGGGGCCAAGCGTTCGGCATACCGGTCTTCGCGCGGCCACCAGGCGATGGGGATTTGGTCTTCGGGGGTGTTGCGAAGGAGGTTTCGGCCTTGGGCAGTGATGGGTTTATAGGGATCTTCGTGGACCGGGCAGCCGGGAATGTCGAGATACGGCAGTTCTTCGTCCAAAAAGCGGACCAACAGCCGCATCAGCCGGCTTTTGGCCTGGCCCTTTTCGCCGAGAAAAAGCAAATCGTGCTGGGCGATCAAACCAAGGTTGATCTCGGGAATGACCGTGTCGTCGTAGCCGATGATGCCGGGAAAAAGCGCTTCGCCGCGGCTGAGCATGCGCATGAAATTATCGTATATCTCCCGCTTGACCGGCTTGGAAATCCACCCGGATTGGCGAAGTTGATGTAATGTACCTGGTTTTTCAAGAATAGCGGACATGGATTATATGACTTAAGTACCGGCGAAATACATTTTTTCGTTTAGGTTGCGGAACGGATAATTATATTCTCCAAAACCTCAGCGCATATAATTGTATCCGTAAGTCTAATTGAGAAAAGCATTAGCCGACTACTTCAAGTCGATATCATAACTGACGCGGCCTGAAGAAATCGTGCATTCAAGACCGGAAGTCTTGTGGTTTTCGAACTTGGGCGGCAATGAAAACCATTTTTTTACAGCCAATTCTTGGGTAGACGTTTCTTTCTGTCCCGGCTGGACAGGCTTCTCGTGACGAACGACCGAGCGGCCCAAGGAGGGGTTGCGGCTGATCACCGCGATCTTCACGTTTCCCGGCGGAACTCCTTCAATTAAATAAGAGCCGTCCGGCTCGATGACGCCCGAGCGGGCAATCTTGTCCGTGCAAACGAAGATGACTGAACCATAAGTCACAGGACGGCCCTGGTAGTTCACCTTGCCGGAAACCGTGGCCGTATTTCCGCAGCCGCAGATACATGCCGACAGAATCACGAAAGGCAACCAGCCGATTGCGGATATGTTGTTGAAAATGCGATGTTTCATATCTTCAATTTTCCAGATACTCCTGATCGATGACCTCGTGACCCGCCCTAGTGCCAAGCGCCCACCAAATCGTCGGGTCGATGTCATTGTTGATGATCTTCACGGAGCCGTCGACAAACAGAATGTTGACGCCTTGGACGTGCATGCTCCAAAAATCATCGACATGGTTGACCGCGCTATTGGGCGTATGCGGCGGAACATCCGCGGCATCGCCCGTGTGCCCGAGGATCAGCACGGGCGCCCCCTCCGGGCCATAATTATAGGTATCGGGTGTTTTGGGCGGCACTTGCCCGCCGGTGACCGATCCCGTCCAGGTGGCGTATGCCAGATTGCCGCTCCGCTCCGCCACGAAAATGGTCCTGCTGGCGCCGTCGGCGACATCGGAGATGCGCACATTGCTGTTGCGATAGAACATGCCGCGATGGTGCATGTCGCGATAAGGGGCCGAAGAAAGGAAGCCCGGATCGGAAGTGATCTCCGGATTGCCGAAGACGCCGACATAGTTGCCGTGGGCCACCTGGACCGGGTTGCCGTTTTTGTCTTTAAGCGGAGTGGAATAATCGGCCGATGAATCGTGAAGAACATCTACCGTGAAAATCTGCTGGCCGCCGTCCGACGGACAGAGAAATACGGGCAGAACCGTCATTCGGGCGGCAGCGTTGGCCGGGTCGGCGATATCCTTATCGAAGTGAATTTGGCTGTTGAGACTCCTCAATTCAAGAAATGGGAGTATGAACGCCGCCCAGCCCCAACCTGGTCCTTTATCATCCGCAAATCCACCCGGGCCATTTGTGGAGACGTAGCCGGGCGGGAAAATTTTAAACGTATCGTGATAGCCGTGCAGAGCCAATCCGATCTGCTTGAGATTGTTCGTGCACTGCAAGCGCCGGGCCGATTCCCTGGCGGCTTGGACCGCCGGCAATAGCAACCCCACCAACATGCCGATGATGGCGATAACTACCAGCAGTTCGACTAATGTAAATGCATAGCGCCGGAACATATCGTAATCCTCCGATTAGAAGTAAATGCTGCAAACAATTGAAGAATGTCCCATCAAAAATGATGAACGACTATACTTGCAACATGTCGCGGGGAGGAGCCCGAGTGTGATAAGAGCAGACAAACCGGCTTTCCAGAAGTGGAGAACAAACCGCCAGACGCTCGACGATGGGCAGGCAATCGCACGCCGCATATTCCGTTGACAGGTAAGATTTGGCCAGCGATAAAAACATGCACACCGCACAACAGGCGGCGTTGTTTATCGCGCCGGATTTTGCTCCGCACGCGTGACGGCGGGAGAATGACGGTCGCAACAACCATCATGGTCGGCGGCCGATGGGGAAGAAACAATGCAATCGAGATGGCGGCCGCATGAATGGCCCATTCCGGGCAATAGATGCAAGCCTTCGCCCATAATCGCAATAAATGCGAATAGGGTTGTGAAAGCACAAACAAAACTAATACGGGCTATTTTCAATTTCCGATCCCAAGTTGCTTGCGGATTAACCGACATAGCCCTTCCGCAACTTCAATATGGCGTGGAACTGGCGCTTTTCGGTTAGTCAGTGGGTTTATATAGATATCATGTCGTTTACCATGACGATGAAGACGGCATCCCATTGCTTGAAGATCACGTATAAACTCTTAACGCTTCAAACTTCCACTCCAATTTCCTTGGTGCGGATTGAATTTGTGGGGAGGACTTCCTCCTCTTCCATCATCATTCGATAAGCGTCTCGGATATTTTCCTCCAATTCATCTAACGATTTGCCTTGGCTAAAAACACCGGGAATACCTTTTAATCTCCCAATGTACCAATCGTTCTCGATCCAATATTCCAAAATGAATGTTTGTAGCATAATGGCTCCAAAATCCTTTAAATTGCAATCTTAATGCTAATTATATTCTTTGCCCGCTGTTGCGAGCAAGAGATGCCATATCGCCGCCCCCCCCATTGTAGTTGATTGTGAGATTATTTATTTAGCCGTAGAATGAATAATTGACATATTGTCAGTGATTGCCGGAATTGTATGGGCAAGACGCCCATCCACCCATTCGATATAAAGCACGGGCAAGATGCCCGTGCCACGTGTTGATCAGGTTTCTATCCACTAGGAGGGTTGGGTTCTTTTTATGAGCGACTTGCACGAAGAATGCGGCGTGGCGGCGATATATCACCTGAGCGGTCTGGGCAAAAGTCCGTTGTGCCCGGAGCAGGGGCCGGAAGAGATTTCCCGGCTGATACCCCGCATGCTTTTGGACATTCAAAATCGCGGGCAGCTTGCCGCCGGGATCACCACGTATAATCCCCGCCGAAAACAGATTATCGACACCTTTAAAGACGTGGGCAACGTGAACGAGGTCTTTCGCCTCAGTCACCGCAACAAGTACGAATCGATCATGCGGGAGTACGCCGGGCAGGCGGCGATCGGGCACGTGCGCTACGCCACCTGCGGCACGGACGACCGCAGTTACGCCCAGCCCTTTGAACGCCATCACATCAAAAAACACAAATGGTTCAGTTTCGCCTTCAACGGCCAGTTGGCCAATTACATGGAACTGCGCGAGGAGTTGCTCGACAACGAAGATAATCACCTTGCCCGCGAAACCGACACCGAAATATTCATGCACCAGATATGCGCGGCTTTGTCGACCGACAATCGGACGCCGCTTGTGAACGTGTGCCGGCATTTCACGCGGAAATTCGACGGCGCATACAGCATCGTTTTTATCGACGCCTTGGGCGACATGATGGTCGCGCGGGATCCGCTGGGCGTCAAGCCGCTGTGCTACGCCGTGGACGGACCGCTCTTCGTCGCGGCCAGCGAAAGCGTGGCCTTGCTGAACTTGGGGATCACGCCGGAGAAGATCAAGCCGGTGCCGCCCGGACATGTTATTACCATTACTGACGGCGAGTTGGAAATTCAGCCTTTCGCATCCAGCCCGCGGCACGCGCATTGCTTTTTCGAGTGGATTTACTTTGCCAACGTGGCCAGCACGCTGGACGATCGGAGCGTGTATCTGTCGCGCAAGGCGTTGGGCGAGGAGTTGGCCCGGCTGGAAACGCTGCCCATCGATTCCAGCACGGTGGTCGTGCCCGTGCCCGACACCTCCAAGGCGGCGGCCGACGCCATGGCCTACGGCTTGAAAATCCCCTGTGTGGAAGGCCTGATCCGCAACCGGTACAGCGGTCGGACGTTTATCGAAGGCAACATGGACCGGAAGCGCAAGGCCGAGACGAAATACACGCCCTTGCACGAAGTTTTGGAGGGCAAGCGGGTGATTCTGGTGGAGGATTCGATTGTCCGCGCCACCACGCTGCGCGTGCTCTTGCGGCGAATCAGGCAATTGGGCCGGCCCAAAGAAATCCACGTCCGCGTGGCTTGCCCGCCCATTATCGCGCCTTGTTTTTACGGCATCGACATGTCGACTGTAAGCGAACTATTCGCCCCGAACTTCCTCAAAGGCGAGCCGATCGCGCCCCAACACGAGGCCGAAATGGCGGCCCAACTCGGCGCCGATTCGCTCCGCTATCTGCCCGTGGATGCCATCGCCCGGGCCATCGGCATGGACGCCGACCATCTCTGCCGCGCGTGCATCACCGGCAAATATCCAACCCCCTGCGGCCAGCACCTGGCCCAAGTCGCCCTGGAAAATTACCGCAACAACGTCGCCGGCCGGACGTATGAAACGGCATCGACCGTGTCGCGATGAGGAATAAGATGAAAATCGGAATCTTTTTCCTGCCCGGCAATCTTCCCCAAGAGGATCATGAAGCAACTTTCCCGGCAATCTACCCTGCCAATTTTCTAATCGGTTTATAAATTTTATGATAGATCGGGCGCAGCAGGGGCACCTTCCGGAGCCTGGCCTTGATTTTCGCCTTGAAACCGGGGGATATGGGCAAACCGTTTTCAGCAGTGCCTGGTTGAAACATGGGAATCGTATCCCGAGAAGGAATATCGTTGGCGATTTTCTTTAACTGGGAAAGTATATACATTGCCCGCTGGTCGATGGTTCTTTTGGCGATAACTTCTTTATAAGCGTCAATGATTTTCGAGACATAATCATCGACATTATAATGTAGTTCGGCGAGTTTTCTGGCTTGCTCTCCGAGTTTCAAGCGTTTTTCCCGATTGGAAATCAACTCTTCAAGTTCATGCGCAAAGGCGTCGATGTCGCCTTGAGGAACCGCGATTCCGCCTTCCGGGGCGAATACGGTTTCGGGAAGCGCCGTGCCGTCGAAAACCAGAACCGGTTTTCCGCAGGCCATTGCCTCCATGGCCATCATGCCGAAAGCCTCGGCCGTGGAAGGCATGAGAAAAATATCCGCCGCCCGATAAACATCAAGCATGGAATCGTCGTCCATGAGCCACAACTTATCGATGACTTGGAATCTTCCGCGAAAAGATTTCAATAGATCCACACATCCAACGGTTAAAAGTGTCAAGGGCACTTCGAGGGAAAGCCGCTGAAGGGCTTCTTCGATGTATTTGAGACCCTTGAAAGGAGATGGATCGGCCCGGAAACAGAGAACAATGTTTTTTCGTGGAATTCCCAATCTTCTTCGGGCATAGCTAGGATCACTGGAAGCGAATCGGGTCAAATCGAGGCCGAAAGGGATAAGATGAGCGTCAAAGTGGGAAAGAATTGGCGATTGTTTGACCCAGTCGAGCATATATTTTGAGGCAACGATAATATCCAACTGGGAGCGTTGAAATATGTCCCTCTTGATTTCCCAGTTGAGGGCGGAGGCGTCCACATTGAGTGCAAAATTGAGTTTTACATAGGGGCAATCACCGCAACCCGTTTTCCATCGTTCGCAATCCAGGGGATAGATGCAATGCCCCGTGGTAAAGAAGGGCTCGTGAATGGTCAATATCGAAGGTTTTAGCGCGGTCAGCCACGGCAATAAGCTCAGGTTAAAAAAGTAGTTATGAATCAAGTGGTAGTGGACGATGTCAGCTTCAAGAAAAAGAGGATCGCTGAAGATGGAAAAGGAGAAGGGATAATGCAGCGAATGAGTTCCATAGCGTTTCTCGATGTTTTTGATCATTTCGTTGCAGGATTCTCTTGCGTCAACGCCATCGCCTATCACATAGGTGTCGCGATCGTCCGAATGTTTGGTTCTAATCAATTGATTGGAAACGATGCCCCGTCGACGCAAATAACGATGCAGGTCATGTCCGTTGAACCGATTGCCGATAAGATCGTTATCGCTGACTTGCAGATTTTTCATTGCCCGTTCTCCTCTTTTATGGATTAATTGTCTTCGAAACCGATGAATCGCCTGAATTTTTGTTCCAGGGAATCGAATGTCAGGTGCTTCACCAAAGTGGCATGACCGTTTTTTGCAATCATGCGGTAATGCTCCTCGTCCAGTGCAAGACGGGATAGAGTTTGCACGACGTCGTCGGCGTCCAAGGCATGGCAAAGCTCCGCTGCATGGTTCTGTTTCAGGAATATCGCCGGCGCGGAGTAGTCCGGACCGTGAAAAAATATGGGTCTTCCGCTGGCCAGATAGGTGGTCACTTTCGACGGGTAGCTCGTGCGTGCGATTTCTATTCTCCGCTCGTCGAAGAAATAGGGACAGTAGAGGATGTCGCACTCGGCCATGAGGCGAATGGTTTCGTCCTGAGATCGATATCCAAGCAATTCCAGCCTATCCTTGCCTATAGGCGTGCCTTGCACCTCTTGCTCCCTCCCCAGGAAGCGAATCTTGACTTTCTTTCCAGCCAAGGTCCACTCAACCGAATCCAAAGATGCGATCAATGAATTCCATTCTTGTTTCGCATAAATCTGCCCTGCCAACCCAATTAAGATCGTGTCATGATCCGCAGAAAACAGCGGCGGTTTTGCAGAGGGGGGAAGAACCGATTCCCTGTTAATGGAAGCTATCAAGTTAATTGCAGGCACGCCGTATTTTTTTCGATATTCCTCCTCCATGACGAACGACGGCGTGCCGATACAGGCGCGATTGCGCAGAACGCGATCGAAAATCCGAACCACGGACCAGGATGTGAGGGGATCGACCATGTGAGCATCGAGCCACCAGGAAGGATGGTCCCAAACCTGCGTCAGCAACGGCACGCCCAGTCGACGTGCAACAGGCAATGCCAACCGGATCATCGTTTGTCCCTGCAGAATACACCATACCCGATCGACTTGATGAGCACGGCCGAATGCAACAATGCTTTCTAGTATCTGCGGCATTTCGAACAAGACATTATATGTTTCGTTTAAAAAAGAAATGACGGCGCCAAAGGCTCGGTACCGATGTGGAAAGCCATCTTCGCGAGGCTTTCGAATTCGGACAGCCGGGATGTCGATTTCCGATGAATTGAGAATTTCCTCAAGACAGGGACTAACCAAGCTATAACAAACCACCGCGTCCTTGGGGAGGAAGCGGCATAATTGTAAAGTCAGCAAGGATCCAGAAAATTCCTTGCAGGGCGGAACATCCGTCAATAATAAAATCTTCATTGACAATCTTTTAAAACAGCTGATTTACATAAATCTATGAAAAAATCGGTTTTCTAAGACTATCACCGAGAGTTGGGATTTTATACATATCCCCACTATAATGTATAAGATGCCCACTTGTATTGGGGGATTTGTGACGAGCTTTGCGGTAACTTTTATAGATATTCGCAATTCAAGTCAAGATCGAAAATTATCTTCTTTAGCAACGCTGTGGCGGCAATTTTTTCTATAATTTAGATTCTGCATTCCACCTGGAAACGACGCATGGCATGGGCATACTGAAATATCGCGTTACTCGTTCATTCCGCCAGGTTGTCCAGCGGCGCCCATTTAAGATAGAATATCCTTCATGTTCCATAGCAATTTTTTTCATTGTCGGCAATGTATTCCAAAGGATACGGCCATACCAATCAAACATGTTTACACGCCTTCATCTCTGACGCAGACAATAGTTAAAGCATCCGGACCGTGTGCGTTTATTGCGATTTTCACTTTTGTTTGGGCCCTTCAAGCAGGTGAGCCGGATCAAGCGGCGGGGCAGGGGCTGGAGATAACCAATTCCATCGGCCTGAAGCTCGTGCTGATTCCGGCGGGTGAGTTCATGATGGGCTCCCAAGAGTCGGCGGAGGAACTGGTCAAGGCGTTTGCGGCCTACAACCGGAAGGCAGAATTCTTCAAAGACGAGTATCCTCGCCATCGCGTGCGGATTACCAAGCCGTTTTATCTGGGCAAGTACGAGGTGACAGTCGGGCAGTTTCGGCGGTTCGTCAACGACACGGGCTATAAGACACAGGCCGAAACGGACGGCCAAGGCGGTTGGGGTTACAATCCACAAACCGGCCAGTGCGAGGGTCGCAAGCCGGAGTTCAACTGGCTTAATCCGGGCTTCGAGCAAACCGACGATCACCCCGTGCTCAACATAACTTGGAACGATGCCGCGGCGTTTTGCCGATGGCTGGGAAGCAAGGAAGGCAAAACTTATCGCTTGCCTAGCGAGGCCCAGTGGGAATACGCCTGCCGTGCGGATACCTCGACGCGGTATCAAAACGGCGATGATCCGGCCGGCCTAGCTGCGGCGGCCAACACGCTGGACGCCAAGGGCAGGACCAGTTTTCCACACGTCCAAGAACTGACAATTTTACCCGGGGAAAAATCCAAGTTCACGGTTCCCGTGGGCGGGAAAGAGCCCAACAAATTCGGGCTGTACGATATGCACGGCAACGTATGGGAATGGTGCGCGGATTGGTACGGCGAGGACTATTATTCCAAATCGCCGGTGGACGATCCGGCAGGCCCGGACACGGGCGAGATGCGCGTGCGCCGCGGCGGCGGATGGAACAGTTTTCCGCTCTGGGCTCGGGCCTCGTTCCGCAATTGGAATACGCCGCGCAGCCGGTGCGTGAATCTTGGTTTCCGCGTGCTCAGAGAAGAATAAGGAAGATTCTGTCTTGAAGCGGCGACATAGTCCTGTGGTTCCGCAACATATGCCGCACTTTGAGGGCTTATGAAAATTGGCAAACATTTTTTCCAGATAGCGTCCCTGGCTACACAACAAAGCCCTTCCAGGGCGTGAAAACATTATATTCCTTAAACAAAACTCAAATTATTAGCTCTTTTGATAAAAACTCCATCAAAAAGGGTGGAATAATATGCCGCCATAAGATTGAAAATCTGTACTTTTAGAAATTTTTAATTATGAGGAAAGATTCCTCCCAGGAATGTTCATATGTTTTATTGGTCCGCCTTATTGATCGATAAGCTTAAAATCGATTTTAATCTAGATTTCCATATCATTTCATGTTAGTCTTATAAGTGAAGGGCATTTTAAAGTTATCAACCAGCAATCCCGCCTCAATTGGTTGATACGGATAATTTCTTCGGAACAGCACCTGTGAAAGTATCTCGCATGCGTTGCGGCAACGGCAACAGAAAATCTACCGTGGCAAAATCTTCACCTGAATCAAAACCCGTAGTGCGTTCGGCGGAATCCATACTGGCCGTGCACATCCACTTTTCGCGCAAGATCTTGATCTTGCTGGCTATTCTGTTGATAAGCCCCTGTCTGATCGTCACGGCGGCCTTGAGTTACGCCCGGATTTTTAAAGCAACCAACCAGCCGCTTACCGCGCATTCCGATGAGCAGAATCATGCGGAAGTCCGCGAAAGTAATCCCGGGCCCTGGGGGCGGTTGTTGTACGTGAACATGATGATCGATATTCCGGACGAGTTTGTTATTATTCCTGCACCTGACCAGCCGCCGGTCCGCTGGTTTTTCAAGGATTACAGCAAAGAGAGAGTAATCGAGTTGCTCAAATCCGCGGATATTCCCCAGGGGCAGATCGACAAACTTCTCCCGGATTCGGCCTGGAAAACGGAGGACAACGGCACATGGCTAACGCCGGGCGACGAGCTGATTCTAAGCCTCAGCCCGGAGTCGCGATCGAAGATCTATTCCGTTCTTATGGTGAATAAAGAAAATCCCGAGCTGTCGGATCCCATTTGGTTCAAGCCGGAATTGCTGGACAAACAATTAAATGAGAGCGGCTTGTCGGAGTCCACGATCAAGTTGTTGAAAAGCCTGCTTTATAGGAATAGTTCCTCACTGCTTTTGTTTGCCGATAAAGACGCCGCCCTGCATCAAATTGCCGGCAACGAGGAGAAACGGCTCTTCATTAAAACCATTTCTCGCAAGTCCACCCTTATGGCAAGGTTAAGAATCGATGCCCAAACGGATATCGAGGCCCTGGCCGGCTACTGGGGTATTGGCGGGAGGCGAAAAGATATTCTTCCTTTGTTGAGCTCGATACAGCGCGTCGAAGGGGGCTTGAATATGAGCATCGTATTCCTTTTGCCCCATTTTATCCGCGACCATCTTTACAGTTATCCCTTCCCTTCCTCCGATCCGCAGGCCCTTAAGCAAGATTGTTACTGGTCGGCTTTCAATACCTTCAACTCGCAGCCGGACGACCGTTTCAGCGACTTGCAATACGCGCGTCAAGTGCTTGTGGCTGATTACTACGCGATTGCACAACCCTCGCAATTGGGCGATCTTGTTTTTTTATCGGATTCTTCCAGTAATGAGGCCCTGCATGCGGCGGTATACGTGGCCGACGACGTTGTGTTTACCAAGAACGGTTTTTTCTGCACCCAACCGTGGATTCTGATGCATCTGAAAGACATGGTGGAAACTTATTCCACGCGGCTTCCGCCCGGAAAACAATTGAAAGTGCTTTATTTCCGGCGAAAAAACCTGTAGGCAAATTGATAATCAGCCCGCCACGTCCAGTCCGACGGCGTCGGGATTGGCTTGGATTGTGGCGAATTTCTGCATCCAATCCAGGCGGCGCATATCAGAAGCGAGAGACGGTTGGTTCGAGGCCTCGGCGAGAGTCGTGCCCAGGGCCTTTTGCGCTTTACTGAGTTTATTGGAGTAAAATTCCAGCAAGTTTACGGATTCGTCCGGTTCAATGCCCGACTTCTCCAATTCGCCGCGGACTGCGGAGAGTTCTTGATAATCCTTTTCCGATATGGCCCCGGACTTATAAAGTTTTTGGATCATCTGTGAAAACGCCGTCGGCGATATATTCGTGATGTCATATTGGCGCAAAATATCGGCCGAGGCCTTTTGCGCTTTTGAATTTATTTGAACTTGGGAATCGAGCGACTTAATTGCGCTTGAGCCGGTCTGAAGGGCGGATTCGCCTTTTTTGCCCCATGATGTCGCATCGGACAGTCCGGAAATAACGTTGCTGATTTGCATGGTCGCATACCCGCTAAACTCGCGATTTTATGAAAAGAAGCCGAAAGGCAACAAGCCGCCGATATTGCAGCAAGTCACGTGCCAAGTTCGGAGGCTCGATCGGATAAACAACGATTCCCGGCGGAACGACTTGTCTACCAAAGACTTAAAGCGATAATCCGCGGCAAAGGCAGGGCAGGGGCGCCGGACGGCAGGCGGCTCGAGGCAGCAGATTATGCCGATCGATACGCGAAAAACGCCGCTTGTACCTGATGGACTGGTTGGGCTGACAGTTTAACCCTCGCCCCATCCATTAAATTGCCGAATTAAAAACCGCGAAACCTCATGCGTATTGATTATTGTTTCAAATATTCAGCCCGGTAGACCGGCTCGTTCATTTGGCGCATGCGGCGTTCGAAATGAGTGCGGTAGTCCATGTCGTGCTCGGCCGGGGTTTCGGGGGGATGGAGCGGGCCATGTAAAGAGGTGCAAGCGGCGATCAGTTCCAGCGTAGCGTGAAAACATTCTTCCACGTCGGTCCAGAAGTGGAGAGCGCCGCCGGAGGAGAGCGTGCGCTCGACGTCGCGGAGAAACGATTCCCGCATCACTCTTCTTTTTTTGTGCCGTTTTTTCCACCACGGATCGGGAAAATAAACATGCACGGCTTGAAGCGAGTCGCCGGGCAAAAGTTCCTCAAAGATCCGCAAGGCATCGGCTTGTACCACGAGGGCATTGTGCAAGTTTCGTTTGGCCAGCATGGCGGCGGCGAAACGGGCGTATTTGGAGGCGATTTCGATGCCGAGGAAATTGACATCCGACAAAGCGGCGGCGGCGTTTCGCAAAAAAAGACCTTTGCCGGATCCGATTTCGACCTGCAAGGGCGCCTGGCGGCCGAATAGCGACGAGGCATTCCACGGGCGGGGCAATTGGTCAAAGGTTTTCAGATGGTTCGTCAGATCCAGCGTGGGATCGAGTTTTCGCAAAGCGCGTCGGCCCATGTGTTATGCACCTCATATCCGGGCTCTGCCTGGGAATGTCACTTTCGATTCCCACGCCGGAGCGGGGGAACCAGGTTAAACATAAACCAGTTTTGGGATAAGCTCTTACTCACGTTAATATTCACTTTCATCAAACCATTTTGGGCGATTATTTTCCCGGCCGAAGAGCGCGGAGAACAAGGGCATGAGCAAGACGCCGGCGATAAACCCGCCCACATGAGCCCACCAAGCCACGCCGCCGGCGGTTGCCCGGCGCAAGGACTCTTGCCCGGCGATAAGCTGTGCAAGGAACCACAGGCCGTTTACGACCAAGGCGGGCACATCGACTATGGTTACAAAGATCAACAAAAATACCAGGGTTTGCACGCGGGCCCAAGGCCAGGCGACGGTATAGGCCCCCAGTATCACTGCCACTGCCCCGCTGGCGCCGATGACTGGGATTAAGCTTTGCGGTTCAAACAGCCAGTGCGAGGCGCTGGCGATCAATCCCCCGCCCAGGTATAAAATCAAATACGGCAGGGGTCCTAAGCGATCTTCCACATTATTGCCGAAAAGATACAAAAACCACATATTGCCGACGAGATGCAGCCAACTGCCATGGAGGAACATGCAGGTAAAAAGCGAGGACCAAATTTCGCGCCGATCGGGGTCTAACTGCAAGGGATGTTCAACTTGTATAAGTCCGAAGAACCTGTTGTGAACGACCTCCTCGACCGGCACCACGATGGGCTGTTTGGTGGACAATTGGGCAATCCGCGCAGGAACGAATCCGTGGCGGTAGACCAGCAACTGCTGCTGTAAATCCGTCAGTCGGGCCGACCATACAAAGACCAGCACGTTGACCGCCACCAGAACATAAGTGACGACGGGCGTACGGCGGACGGGATTGTCAT
This sequence comes from Pirellulales bacterium, assembly GCA_963845975.1. GTDB lineage: Bacteria > Planctomycetota > Planctomycetia > Pirellulales > Thermoguttaceae > JBEKIK01. The sequence continues at coordinate 379,345 of CAWJUD010000001.1, forward strand.
CGTGTAAAGGGATAAACATTTACTAAGGTCCCCTCTCCCTTTGGGAGAGGGTTAGGGTGAGGGCTAAATCGCCGCGAATTCATTGTTATAATCTCTTGCTATAATTGAAGTTTTATGCTTTGGGATAGGCTCTAAACGAGGAGGGAGGAGGGATGAATAATAAACGCTACAAGAATAATATAAGCGGGTAGCGCTTTAGCATAGGCCGCTGAGTATCAATGGTTTATTTTCCGAATCTCATTCCTTTTATCCCTTACCTTTCATGCCGACTTTATTCCCGCAAATCTCCGCCGGTGATCAGATCCAGTGGCAGGGAGACGCCCTTTAAGATCCCCTTCATACCAGCTTTATTCAGGCAAATCACCGCCGGTGATCAGATCCAGGGGCAGGGAGACGCCCTTTAAGATTCCCTCGCAAACCATGTTCTGACTGACAAAGCACTGGAATTCGCAGGTCATGATGGAGCGGCGGAGCTTCAGCAAGCGGCTAACGATGACAAAACGGTCGCCCGGGCGAACCACGCCGCGGAAACGCACGTCCTCCAGGCCGCCGAAGCCGATCACGCCTTCCATCAGTTTGTACTTATGGCTGTAGTAGCTGGCCACTTGCGCGGCCGCCTCGCACATAACCACTCCGGGCATCAAGGGCATGTTAGGCATGTGTCCGCGGACCCAGAACTCGTCCTGGCGCAGATCTTTATATCCCACGCAAATGCTGCGCACCAGATCTTCGTAGCAGATCGCCGTGAGTTGTTCCATTTCGTAGCGCTGCGGATTATAACGGCGAATCTCCTCAATATCGGCGACGACGCGGTTCAAATCGTATTCGGAGAATTCGAGGATGAGCGGTTTCATGGCCTGCAAGCACTCCTCAGCGGATGAAATAAAATTGAGTCAGGCACCTCGCGATACCTCTTTTCCCCGTCAGGTCTTCACCACCCAGCGTTTTTTACGGCGGGCTTTGCTGTTGGCAGGCCGTCTGCCGTGGTTGGCTTTTTTTAGTACACGATGCGGTTTGGCCATAGAATTGGTCCCTACATAACTTGCAAATAGTAGTTAATACTTAGAGCCTATCCCAAGAGTAAAAATCGATGTCATTGAATCGGTTAATGATGCACTCAATATCGGCAATTCAATCTCACCCTTTCCCGACCGCCGACGCGGTGCACGGAGAGGTGACTTTTGGGATCGCCTCTTACAAAAAAATCGAATCTTTTAGTCTACTGTTTCTTTTACTTGCTGTGAAGATGGGCAAATGCCGGTTAATCACGAGTTTTTTCACCGGCAGATTCCAATCTGCCCTGGAATTTACAACCCCCACTAACGGACAGAATAAATGGGGTCAAATATACTTTGCGATTACATTTGCACAGTTTTTGGGGAAATTATGCACTTCGTTTTCGCAACCATGCCTGTTGCCTGTCGGGCGGGGTTGGGGGCGGAAAAGGGAGGATTCCTTCTTTATTCTTTCCCGCGTCTTCTTCATCGGCACCGGGGTCTGATACCTTCCAGATCTCCGACAAGGGCCGGCTTTGATCTACTCCCGCAACCCTATGGGGGTAATCATCATGAAAATCGCCTTGCAAAGCAGGGGCCGCAGGCCGCTGGATTGAAATTTGCTCTGCTTCGGTTTCAAATCGCTCCTCTTCGGCCGATTCCGGCATTTCTAGATCCTTTTCCCGGCGATTTCGGCTAATCCACGCTAAAAAGGCGGGCAAAATAACCAACGAGGAGACCAGGCAGCAACTCATGCCAATGGTCAAAACGCGTCCCAGGCTCTGCAGTCCGCGATGATCGGCAATCATCAGGACCGCGAATCCGACCATGGTGGTAAGGGTGTTGAGGATTACGGCCACGGCCGTGGAAGGACTCATCCGGTATCTATCTGTCTGGCGGCGGAAATCGTAAACGATATTTATTCCGTTGTCCACTCCCATTCCCAGCATCAGGGGCAGGCTGATCATATTCGCGGGATTAAAGGGAATGTTCAAAAAGCCCATGATCCCAAACAATTGCAGCATGCAAGCCCCCAAGGGTAAAACCGCCAAGAAAGTATCGCGGAGATTGCCCAGGTTCAAAAACATTATAGGCAGAATCGTGCACAGGGCAAACCAGGTGGCTTGCTCATAACTCCGCTTCATTTGCAGCGATGCCTCGTAGATCTGGATGGGGTTGCCGGTGGCTTTTTTATCGACGCTGCGGACCTGGCGGACGAATTGTTCCATGGCGCCCATATCCCAAATGTCGCCTCTGGAATAGATCTTCATCAGGTGTTTGCCTGAGGGGCTGACAAAACGCGCGACCAGAGACTCGGGCAGATCGCTTAATTGCGGCGGCTCGGGATTGGCCGCCGAGCGCAGGGCGTATAAGCGCGCCAAAACGTCGTTGGCCATCGCTTGCTGAAATCCGGCCATACGGGCGTAACACTCGGCTTGCGGCAGTTGCCGGAGCAGGGTGGCGATCTGTTTTACGCGCTGCCGGATATAATCGCTCGCTGAATCGCCGCGTGGCATGGCCTGGGCTGCGGCGAAGAATTGGCCCAGTTCCTCCATCGAGGCCAGCGGAATCTGAGGCGCCTGGCCGGGCAAATTCGCCAAACGAGAACTGATCCGCTCAATTACCGGGCGCTTGGCGGCGATGGCCGAGGGCGACATGGAATCGTCGGGGGCCAGGATGGAATCAATCTCGATGACATGTTTCACCGAGGGCAATTGCAGAAATTGTTTCTTTCGCGCAAGCAGCGTCTGCGCGTTATCGGCGATTGAAATGGCGAAAGAAGCGTTTTGGTCGCCCTCGGACAATATTTTTTGTTCCAGGGCCACGCTTTCCAGGCCTTCGGCCTGCATGTGCAGCAGGTTGTGGTCATACCCCACGCTGCCCATGCCAAGGGCCAAAAAAACCGTGCCGGCCATACCCCATATCAAAACGCCTTTGGGGTGGCCGTAAATTGGCTTCAACCAACGATGAAACTCCAAAGGCTGGGGCAAAACGCGGTATTGGTATCGGTCGGACAAGTAGATAAGGGCCGGCAAGACCGTCATGGCCGCCAGGCAGCACAACAGCACGCCGCCGCCTGCGACGATTCCCAACTCGGCAACGCCCACGAATTCCGTAAACCCGGCCATGTAAAAGGAAACCGCAGTGGCTATCATCCCCACCACAATGCCCGGGGCCACGGTCCCGGAAGTCTCCAGCAAGGCTTCTTCAACCGATCTATTTGCCTCTCTTAATTGCAGGTAGCGGGCAACGATGTAAATACCGTAATTGATGCCCAGGCCGGTAAGGATCGCGCCAAAGGCGCTGCTGAGGATATTCAGATGTCCGACGGTCAACACCGTATAGCCCAGCGACCAGATCATGCCCAGCAGCAAAGCGGCCATGGGCAGCATGGAGTGCCGCAATCCGCCGAATCCCAGGAGCACCACAACGACCACGCCCACCATGGACAACACCGTGGCAATGGCCATCGACGATTCGCTGGAGGACATTTCATCGTGTTCGATAATGGGCAGTCCCGTCAGCCCGATGAGCATTTCCGGATGGCGTGCCCGGGCACGATCCACCAATCGGCGCAGTGCGTCGACGGCGTCGTTATTTCCGGTGAAGCTTTCTTTGCGGGCGGCGGCAAATTTCAATTGAATAAAACCCATGCGGCCTTGCTTGGCCAAGAGGTATTGGGCAGTGGGTTGATCGCGGCCCATTTTACCGGCCATGTCGGGCCAGGGAGATTGATATCTGCCGGGTTCGCTGATGGCGAGCGATAGGCTGTCAAAAAATCCGGCAATCTCTTTAACAATGGCTTGTTTTTGTGCCTGGACTTGTGGATCTTGTCCTTGAGGGCCGGGAAGAAACTGGAGGGCTTTTCCCATTTCGGCGGCCATGTTGCCCAGGTTCATTTGGGCCCAGTTGCCGCCGATCAGCGGGGCGAATTTGTCGAGAAATTGCTCGATCCCGGCGAGTTCATCGGGCTTTAGATAATAAAGGCCCTTGGAGCGGATCTTCGCCAGGTCGATTTTGTGCAATACCGTATTCCAATGCCGGGTTTCCCCAAGCAAATCGGCCGCAAGTTCGTCCAGGACCGGAGCAACTTTTTCCCGGCCGGCCCCCTCGACCACCAGAATTACGTCTTCCGTGGCGCCGAATTCTTTTGTGTATTCCACCCAGAGGCGATTGAAATTGCTTTTCGGACTCAACAGATCGGCCCGGCTGGTGTGAAAACCCAATCGGGTTTGAGTAAGATACAACGAAACAAGGGCCGCCATCACCCCGATGACCACCGTGGCCAGGGGAAATCTTAGCACAAGCCATGTAATCCCCACTAGCAAGCGCCCTAACAGCGATATGTTTTCGTGCGGCGTCCCTTCCGCGGGCATAATAAACTCTTTCTCAGTTGAAAATCCGGACGACCGTCCGCGGTATTCTGAGTATCATACACAGGAAAGAGAAGACTCGTTCCCCGAGATGTAATTGCGCGAATCCCGACCGGTTCTTTACCAGACTGCCAAGGGTGGGGATTCTAACCAACAATATCTATCAAGGCAATATGAATTTGTCATTAATTGAATGCCGTAACTCTTGATATGACAATAGGTTTTGTCATCTACAACTTATGTTGCACTTTACAATTGCGTTTTTTCCACATTTCAAGCATCTTCTCCTGAACCTAGCATAGTTTCTTTAACCAGAATTTTTTTCTCTAGCACCTTGGCATTTTTCTCTAGCCCTGACAATTTTCTCTAGCCCTGACAATTTTCTCTAGCCCTGACATTTTATGCCTGAAGGTAGAAATGCCGCCCCAATTTTTCCCTTTTCCCCAATTCAACCCCTTTAGGGGCGATTATTTTTCGCTCAAACTCGCCCCTAAAAGCGCTGAATGAAATAACCACATAGAATGGTTATTCCATGTTCCCATGTCTGGGCTAGAAAAAAGGATTATAGAATGCGCGATTTGAGATTTTTCAGAACATATTGGCTGCCGGCTATGCCATGCTATGCTAAAGAATTACATCCAGGACCGCCCCTCACTCCAAGCGATTAACCCGTTTCCTTCCGCGCCAAGTCCATACTAAAATGCCTATCGCACCGGCGAAGAGCAGGACGAAAGTTGATGGCTCCGGAACAAGCTTCACATTATCGATCCTAAAATCTATAGTCGCTTGGGATTGCGGAGGCCCCTCGCCGCCAGGTATTGCATTCGCCCCAACTGCACAATCGATTTGATATTCACCGGTGGTTGGAAAAGGCGGAAAGGACAGAGTAGTCCACGAAGTGTTCCCTGACAGATGTACATATTCAAAATAATTATTTCCTGATACGTTAAAATAAATATTCACTTCGGCATTGCCATTGGGCGGACTAGCATACGTGCTTGAGGAGTTCATCGCATCAACTTGAAGTATCTGTCCGGCACTTGCAGAGAAAGTCTGTCTTATATCGTTATAAGAAAACACTGATACTTGAGCCAAGCTCTCAACAATACCCGAAAACCAAGCATCATAATTGCCATCAGTGGGAATATATTGCGAGTTATATATGGTGATGTAACTTCCGCTAGGAGTCCCTATAGTCCAACCATCGAAGCCATTTTCAAAACTGCCATTCACAATGCCGGCGTGGGCCACAACAGAATTAATCATCATCAAAATTGCCACCCAACACACCAATCGACTTGCCCGCTTACACTGCAAGAAATTCCAAGTATTGCGGTTACAAAGAGTGTTCATTGTTTTTTCCTCTAGTTTGATTTGAATTGCTGATAACAAGTGCCGAATTAAGCACTCCACGAAAATTCCTCAAAACCGAATACCGCGCAGAAAACCATTCTGGTGATGATTTGAAAGAGTCTGCTTTAAGAAAAGCCCTGTGATGAGCTTTACAGGAAGGTTTGCCTAAAAATCACCCAAGGCCAAATCCGCTGCCTCCATTGAGATGTCGTACAAGAAAGGCAATGCCCCTTAATTTACCCGCTCCCTCCCAAATGTCAATGGTTTTGGGGTATATTTTAGTAAAATCCGTACTGGGGTGGTGGATAGGGGGGTGGAGTAGAAAAAGATTAATCATGATATAAAACTGCGGCTATAGGTCCTCAGTTTTATGAAGTTCTGTTGCGGCCGTTTCGGCTGCATGAAATGCAGGTGAGACGCCTGCACCTCAATAAATGATGGACGTTGGAAAGTAGCCCGCACACTCCATGTGCAAGAAGATTAGCGTTTTTCCGCTTGGACTTGGACAGAGACGTGGGCGTTGAATTCGGCCATTTGGCGGCAGTTTTTGGCGATGCCGTCGGCATCGAGGCCCAGGTCGGCCAGGAGTTCGTCGCGGGCGCCGTGCTCGATGAATTGGTCGGGAATTCCCAAACGACGAATGCGGCTGGTATCGAGATGTGCGTCGCAGGCGGCTTCCAGCACCGCGCTGCCGAATCCGCCCATCAGGATGCCTTCCTCCACGGTCACCACAAAGGGCGACTGGGCCACTGCGCGGAGAATGATTTGCATATCCAGCGGTTTTACGAATCGGGCGTTGATTAGTCCGATATCCAGCCCTTCCTCGGCCAACCGGTCGGCCGCTTCCACGCAAGTGCAAAGCAGCGAGCCGCAGGCGATGATCATCCCGTCGCGACCCCAGCGGAGCACTTCGGCCTTGCCCAGTTCCATGGGCGTGATAGGGCGGCTAATCGAAATTGCATCGGCCTTGGGATAACGGATAGCCGTGGGGCAAGGCAGTTCGAGGGCCAGGTCCAACATGGGCGCGACATCGCCGGCATCGCCAGGGGCCATGATCACCACATTGGGAAACGGACGCAGATAAGCCAGGTCGAATACGCCGTGATGGGTCGGGCCGTCGGGCCCGGCCAGACCTGCGCGATCCAGAAGCAGAGTAACGGGCAGTTCTTGCAGCGACAGCTCTTGAAAAATCTGGTCGTAACTCCGCTGCATGAAAGTGCTGTAGATGGCGACCACGGGCCGCAGTCCGGACTTGGCCAGACCGGCGGCAAAGGCGACGGCGTGCGATTCGCATATGCCCACGTCGAAAAATCGATCCGGAAACTCGTCCCGGATCGGTTCGAACATGGTCCCCTGGCACATGGCGGCGGTGATGGCGGTTATATTAGGATTAGTTTTCATCCGTGTATGGACCACATCGCGCACAACCTGCGAATACGAGGGCAAATCCGAGGTCTTGAATTCCAGCACCTCGCCGTTGCTGCTTTCAAACGGCGCCGGGGCGTGGAACGAGGTGGGATCGTCGGCGGCGGGCTTGAAGCCGTGGCCTTTTTCGGTCACCACGTGCAGCAGCACCGGCCCTTTAAATTCCCGCACCATGGCCAGGTATTTTTGCATCTGGCGGATATTATGGCCGTCCACCGGCCCGATATAGCGGAAGCCCAGGTCTTCGAAGAACATCCCGCCCAAGAGTCCGGCCTTGACGGCGTCCTTGAACTGCGAAAGGAATCGCTCCACGGGATCGCCGATGACCGGCACGCGGGTGAGCAGTTTTTGGACCTCGCTTTTCAGGCACGTGTAAAAGGGATTCATCCGCAGGCGATCGAGCGATTCGGCCAGACCGCCCACGCGAGGACAGATCGACATCTTGTTGTCGTTTAATACAACGATGAGGTTCTTTTTCAGGCCGCCGGCGTTGTTCATGGCTTCGTAGACAATGCCCGAGGGGAATGCGCCGTCGCCGATCACGGCCACGACGTGCCTGGGCTGATCGGGCTTGAGCATTTCATCGCCCACGCGCAACCCCAAGGCAGTGGCCACGCTGCAGCCGGCATGACCGGTCATGAACAGGTCGTAATCGCTTTCGGCGGGATTGGGATAGCCCATCAATCCGCCCTTGGCCCGCATGGTGGGAAATTCATCATAGCGTCCGGTGAGCATCTTGTGGGCGTAAACCTGATGCCCCGTATCCCACACCAGTCGATCGCGGCTGAAATCGAAGGAGGTGTGCAGGGCGATGGTAAGTTCCACCACGCCCAGGTTAGAGGCGAAATGGGCGGTTCGCGTGCAAGCCAACCGGCAGATGGCTTCACGCATTTCCGCGGCCAACTGTTTAAGCTGCTCGTGTGAAAGCTTTTTCAGATCTTGCGGCAGATGAATGGTCGAAAGCAATTTGTCCATCAGCGATTCCTTTTTAGGACATATCGGGCCAGCGCGTCCAGTCCGGCGGCTTGAGACCCCAAGGGTTCGAGCACCTGGCAGGCTTTATTTATCAATTCTCCAGCATACTGGGCGCTTTGGTCAAGGCCGAGAATTCCGGGAAAAGTAAGCTTGCCTTGCCGGGCATCTTTGCCCACTCGTTTGCCCAGCGACTGCTCGCTGCAATTGACATCCAGTAGGTCGTCGATTATTTGGAAGGCCAGCCCAACATGGCGGCCATATTGGTCGAGTATGGAAAGCTGCCGGGCATCGGCGTTGGCGGTCATACCACCTAATTGAAGGGAAACATGGATCAGGGCGCCGGTCTTTCGATGGTCGATCGATTCCAGCAAACCTAGGTCTCCGGCTGAGTACGGACCGGCCATGTCGTCGGCCTGACCGCCGACCAGACTGCACGCCCCGGCGGCCTCGGCCAGCGCACCGCAACAGGCGGCGGCCAGGACCGGAGGATGGATGTGTTTAGCCAGCACTTCAAAGGCCAAAGTTAGCAGTGCGTCGCCGGCCAGGATGGCAGTGGCCTCGCCGAATGTCTTGTGGCAGGTGGGCCGCCCCCGCCGGAGATCATCATTGTCCATGGCGGGCAGATCGTCGTGGATGAGCGAATAGGCATGGACCATTTCCACCGCACACGCAGCCGGAAGGGCGGCCTCGATTGAACCGGCGCAGGCCTCGGCCGCCAGCAGAGTCAGCATCGGGCGCAGGCGTTTGCCTGGGGCCAAAAGACTGTAACGGATGGCCTCACGAAGTTTTATGGGACAGCCTTCGCCCAGGTTGGAGTAATTATCCAAAGCCGTCTCGATCCGTGGACAGAGCGTTTCAGCATAACTATCCAAAGTGTCCGGCGAAGTCTTTACCATTATACCTTGAGGAAGTTTACTCTGGTGAGAAAAGTGGTGTTACAAAATTTATCCCCGGTACCGGCGTTGGCAGGCTTGTACCCAGCCCTCTGCGGCATAAGTGCCATGATATAAACGTTCAAGCCCCCATTTTAGAGCAGTCCCGCGGCAAAGTCTATGCCATCGTAAGCCCATCAAAAGAGGGGCCAAAAATCCTTGGTTTATTCAGACGCAGATCGTTGGCAAGCAGAGTCGCTTTTCGGAACTTGTTATTCCATAATGGAGTAATATATTGGTTAAGTGCTTCTAATGCACTAAGGGAATAGGGAATTTGGACGCTAGAAACTATTCCAACGCTATAAGAACGACTGCATGACAGTATAGTCTGCTCATGTCCAAACGCAAAAAATCACCCATAATACACGTTCCGCAAGCTCGATCGGAAACTTCTGTCCCATCGGTACTGTACCTTAGCGTCCTGGCAGGAGCAGTAGTAATTGCCGTCACAGCCTTCCTGGCTTACCTGCCTTCAATAAACGGCGGGTTTATCCTGGACGATGACGGGCTTCTGACAGAAAACGACTTCATCAAGGCCTCCGATGGTTTGTACCGTTTTTGGTGCACCACCGAAACGCCGGACTACTGGCCGGTAACCAATTCCAACTTATGGATCGACTGGCGGCTGTGGGGAACACACCCTGCCGGATACCACGCAACCAACCTCATCTTGCACGTAGTCGAGTCTCTGCTGATTTGGGTCATTTTGCGGAAGTTATCCATTCCCTGGGCCTTTTGGGCGGCCCTGATCTTCGCCCTGCACCCCGTAAACGTGGAATCGGTGGCGTGGATTTCGCAGAGGAAAGACATGATGGCCATGCTGTTCTTTCTGTTGTCGATTCTGTGGTATTTAAAGGCCGACATGCCCACGACAAGCGTGGGCATGGCGCCGGACATGGCCCCCGCGCGTTCCCACGGAGGACCGTGGGAACGAGGAACTAGCCCCCAGCCTCTAGCCCCTTGCCCCTGGCCTCTCTTCTACTGGCTGAGCCTGGCGGCGTTCTTACTGGCGATGCTTAGCAAGGGATCGGCGGCGGTCTTGCCGGTCCTGTTGCTGGGGATCGTCTGGTGGCTGCGCCCGCCGGGGACTGTCCCAATTTTCATTTCAACGAAAATGAGACCGTTCCCTTATAGCCGAAAGGATTTATTACAAATCGCCCCGTTTTTTCTGGTTGCCGTGATACTGGCCGGCGTGAACGCGTGGTTCCAAACGCACGGCAGGGAAGCAACAATCCGAAACGCCGATTTTGTGCAGCGACTGCTGGGTGCGGGTTGTGTGCCCTGGTTCTACCTTTACAAGGCGCTTTTGCCCATCGATTTGGCATTCGTATATCCGCAGTGGCAAATCCAGGCCGGCAATGTTCGATGGTGGCTGCCCCTGGCGGCGGCGTTGATCGTCACGGCTGTGTTGTGGCGGCATAGAAACGGCTGGAGTCGTCCCCTGTTGTTCGCCTGGGGGTTTTTCTGCGCGGCCCTGGCGCCGGTAATGGGTTTTATGGACGTGGGTTTCATGAAATATTCGCTGGTGGCCGACCATTATCAGCACATCGCCGTTATCGGCGTGATTGCACTGGCGGCGGCCGGCATAAGTGCATGGCATCGGCACGCCCATGGTGCGGCACACTGGGCGGCGTTTGCCGTTGCCGTACCGGCGGCGGGAACTCTCATGCTTCTGACCTGGCGGCAAAGCGGGCTTTATCGCGACGCCATGACGCTGTATCCGGCTACGCTGGAAAAAAATCCAGCCTGTTGGATGGCCCACAACAATTTGGGAATCGCCTTGGCCGATATGGGCCGAGTCCAAGATGCAATCGATCATTACCGGCAGGCCCTGCACATCAAGCCTGATTATCCAGAAATTGACAATAACCTGGGCAACGCATTGATTAAAATTGATCACCCTGGGGAGGCAATCGAGCATTACGAGCGGTCCATTCGGCAGAAGCCCGACTATGCCGATGCTTACAACAACCTGGGTATTGCATTGCTTAAATCAGGCCGGCCCCAGGAAGCGATCAAACAGTATCGGCAAGCCCTCCGGCTTAAACCCAAGAGTTTCGAAGCCCATAACAACTTGGGCTTAGCACTGGTAAATTCAGACCGGCTGCCCGAAGCAATTGAACATTATCAGCAGGCGCTAAAAATTAAACCCGATTATTTCGACGCCCACAACAACTTGGGGCTCGCTTTGGCAATTTCCGGTCGGCTTCCGGAGGCCATAGAACAATATCGGCAGGCCCTAAACATTAAGCCAAACCATCCCGAGGCCCACTACAACCTGGGCAATGCCTTGAACAAGGCAGGCAAAGCGCGGGAAGCGATCCCTGATTACCTGGAAGCCGTTCGATTCAATCCCAATTACGCCGAGGCCTTCGCGAATTTGGCGTCTACGTACGCCGACGCCGGCCAGCCGGCCGACGCCGTCGCCACTGCCCAGAAGGCATTAGAAATTGCACGATCTCACGGGCAGACTGCACTGACCAAACAGATTGAAGATTGGTTGAATTCCTACTGCGCCGGGTTGTCAAACCCAGCAAGTGCGCCGCCTACTTCCAAATCCTTCTCCCCAACACCTTAGCCCGCATTTTTCACCAGACCGGTACATTCCAATACAGTGCGCCACCGCTTCCCAGAAGCAGTGCTTGCTCTAATCACCGTTCATTGCTCGCCTTATGTCAAGCAGTGGCACTCGTTGGTGAGAAATACGGGTTAGTCGAGGTCGCCAATACCAGTTGTTATTATTCGATTTTAATGAATGATTCCTAGTTCAATTTTCCGCGGCGCGGCTTCGTTTCCGCTGTGGCAGTATCGTCGAAGGGCTGAGTGACGGGATTGCCTTCGGCATCCACGCCGGAAAGAAGTTCGATCCGCCGCTCCGCCCGCTGCAACAGATCGTATGATTGCCGCAGCAATTTTACTCCCTCCTCGTATCGCTCCAGGGCCTCGTTCAATCCCAGTTCGCCCTCTTCCAAAAGATGGACGATTTCCTCCAGGCGTTTCAGGGATTGCTCGAAGTTGGGCTGATCCGGGGCTTGTTCTTTTGGTTTGTTGGCCACAATCGGCCTCCGCATAAAGTATTTGATAAATCAAGTGGGCACTGAAGTGCCCACCCCTGGATAATTCAAGTACTTAAAACTTCACTGTCCACTGTTCACTTTTCACTCCCATTCGATTGTCGCCGGGGGTTTGCTGCTGATGTCGTAGACCACGCGATTCACGCCTTTGACTTCGTTGATGATTCGCGTGGAAATGCGGGCCAGGACCTCGTAGGGCAGGTGGCACCAGTCGGCGGTCATGAAATCTTCGCTGGCCACGGCCCGCACGGCCACCACGTCGGCGTAGGTGCGGGCGTCGCCCATCACGCCCACGCTTTGCACCGGTAAAAGCACGGCAAAAACCTGGGAGGTTTTCCGATACAGCCCGGCCTGTTTGATCTCGCCGACCACGATGGCGTCGGCGTCGCGGAGGGTGTCGAGGCGTTTTTTGCTCACTTCGCCCACGCAGCGCACGGCCAGTCCCGGGCCGGGGAAGGGGTGGCGCCAGACTATGTCTTCGGGCAGCCCCAGTTTGGTGCCCAAGGCGCGGACTTCGTCTTTGAACAGATCGCGCAGGGGCTCGACCAGTTCGAAGGCCAGGTTCTTGGGCAATCCGCCCACGTTGTGATGCAGTTTGATGGTGGCCGCCGGGCCGTCGGGCGATCCGCCGCTTTCGATCACGTCCGGATAGAGGGTGCCTTGGGCGAGAAAACGGCCGCCTTCGATTTTTGCAGCCTCGTCGGTAAAACACTCGATGAAGGCATGGCCGATGCGGCGGCGCTTTTCCTGCGGATCGGCGACGCCGGCCAGGGCGGCGAGAAATTTATCTTCGGCCTTTACCACGTGCAGATCGGTCTTGAAGTGGTCGGAAAATTCCTTGATGACCGCTTCTTCCTCGTCTTTGCGCAACAGGCCGTTGTCGACAAGGATGCAGGAAAGCTGCGGACCGATGGCCTGCCACAACAGCGCGGCCGTGACTGCCGAATCGACGCCGCCTGACAGGCCGCAAACCACCCGATATTTCCCCACGCGCCGGCGAATGGCCTCCACGGTCTCCCGGGCAAAGTCGCCTAACTTCCATCGGCCCTGGCAACGGCAAACGTTCTTGAGGAAATTGCCGAGGATTTTATCGCCCAACGGGGTGTGCGTCACCTCGGGATGAAACTGCAATCCGTAAATCGGCAAGCTGCGGTGCTTGACAGCGGCAAACGGGCAGGTATCGGTGGCGGCCAGGGACATGAAATCATCGGATATTTGTGAGACCTGGTCGCCGTGGCTCATCCAGACATCGGTTTCGGCCGGAAGGCCGGCGAAGAATTCGTCTTCCTTGATAATACGGCAATGGGCACGACCGTATTCGCGGGCAGGTGCGCTTTGCACACGGCCGCCCAGGGCTTCGCAAGCCAACTGCATGCCATAGCAAATGCCCAGCACCGGCAGGCCGAGATTGAAAATCGCCGGATCACACTTGGGGGCCCCGGGCTCGTACACGCTGGCCGGACCGCCGGACAGGATGATCCCCTTCGGCGCCAGTTCGCTCAGCCGGGCGGAGGTTATATCGTGCCGGACGATCTCGCAGTATACGTGCTGCTGCCGAACACGCCGGGCGATTAGTTGCGCGTACTGAGAACCGAAATCTAAAACCAGAACTCTTTCGTCGGCGATTTTACTCATGCGCACGTCCCAGGTGAAAACATATCATTATAAAATACAAAAAAAACCCGGCTAGTAGGCTACCCCCATAAAGCCGCGACCTGTGGTCGCGAGAGGACCATGTTAGGCAGAGAGATGACTATGTTAAGGCGACAGTTGTACTGTCGCCTCAGTGCTGGCAGTACAACCGCCACTCCAACGAAGTTCTATGCTATTTCCATCACCTCGGCCCAAAGTCGCGGCTTTACGACGATAAAATGCCGTAACTGTCTACTGGGCAAGACGTTATCACCTAACCCATTGTGGTACCGGTCGACTGGTATTAAGATAAAAATGTTGCTGAACCCTGAACCCTCAACCCTGAACCCTCTTTGTGCTGATTCTCTTGACCAACGACGATGGGATTTACGCGCCCGGCCTGGCAGCCATGGCCCGGGAAATGCGCCGCTTGGGCGAAGTGGTAGTAGTAGCCCCGGCAACCGAGCAAAGCGGCGTGGGGCATTCGATCACGTATCTGACGCCCCTGATCGTCAAGGAGGTCTTTCATCACGACAGCTCAAACGGAGAAGAGCGATTAGGCTGGGCGGTGGAAGGCAGCCCGGCCGACTGCGTGAAAATCGGCATCCACCAGTTTTGTCCCAGCCAACCGGATTTGGTCCTGAGCGGAATCAACAGCGGATTGAACGCGGGCATAAACGTCCTCTACTCCGGCACGGTGGCGGCCGCCATAGAAGGGGCTTTTTTCGGCATCACCAGCGTGGCGGTCTCGCTGCAATTCGACGAACACGCCCAGTTCGACAAGGCCGCCCGGCTGGCGCGGATCATTATCCAGCAAATTCTGCGGAAAAAAGCCCCTGTTCCACAACTGTATAATTTGAATATTCCCACCGCGGCTTTGGAAGGCAATCCCGAAATCTGCACCGTGCCCATGAACATTACCCGGTACGGCGACCGTTTCGAGAAACGCACCGATCCCTGGGGCCGCGATTACTACTGGCTGACCGGCGGCCCGCCCACGGCCGCGGCCGGACATGAAACCGATCTTTCCGTGCTGTCGAAAGGCAAAGTGGCCCTAACGCCGCTGGATTATAATATGACCAGGCAGTCGGTCTTGGCCGAGATGGAAAAATGGCGATTCAATTTTGATAATACGGAAGTTAATGATATAAAATGTGATATAAAACAAGAGGCAAAATAAGAATTTAACCCCAGGTGAATACACCCGGGGGAAATTATCAGCAGTGAAAGGAATATAATTATGCATCACAAATTAATCCTTATCGCTTTATTGCTTGCCTTGGCCGCTGGATGCGGCAGTTCGAACTCGCAGAACACCGCGCAAACCCCCAGCGAAACGCCTGCGCCCAGCCAGGCGGAAACGAAAAAGGTGGAGGCGCCTCGGCCTCCTCCTGCGCCGCCGGAGGAGGCATTCGCCGCGGCACAGCAAAAGCCGGCCGCGACGCCGCCAAAGACAAATACAGGGCCTGTTTCGCCCACGCCACCGCCGGGCATGACGATGGAAAAGGCGCAAGTCGGCTCGGGCGATAAAGGCCGCGGATACAGCCCCGGGATTATCGCTACGCCGGTGGCCACGTACTTTGCCGCGCGAGAACGGATCATGTTTGAAATCACCATCCCCGACTACATCCGTGCTTATAAATTTGAACACGACTTTAAAGGACCGAAGACCAACGAAGAGTTCATGGAAAAGATCATCAAGAAGAATGACATCCAACTGCCCACCTTGCCCCCCGGTCACACTTACATGTACGATCCGAAAGAAGAGCAATTGATGGTTGTAAAGCCGGGATAATAAAGTGGACGCCGCTGGGACTGTCCCATTTTATCCGGCAGTGTCCGATTGCGGGGCCGCGATTTTGGAGAAACACCATGACGCAAAAAGCAAGATTCTATATTTTGACCCCTGAAGGCATAGTTCCTCCAGATACCTTTGTTCTCGCCGATCAGCAGCCGCAAAAAATCCTGGAAGGTTGCGTCCTGATTGTTCACGAGGCAACCCACAGGCAGATGACCATCCATCGTACCAGGCTCATCCCTATCAACGATCCGGCCGTGGCGTCACTGAAGAAACACAAGCACAGCGTGTGCACGAAGTGTGGAAAAGTCGAGGGCGTCGTGTTGGATAATGTATCTTGCCCTAACCACCACGGAATTAACTGCGGCATGCTCGAAGCCAAAACATAAAATTCAGGCCGCGGCATTACATGCGAGGGGCGACGCTCCGGGAGCAAGCACCCGGGCTAGAGCACATCTCGGATCAGTGTAGCGTGTTGGGTGCCATGCCCACGCTCGTCGTGGGCATGTTTTCCCGAGAATTACACCACATGGCCACGCAAGCGTGGCCATGGCACCCGCTACACTCAAGTGAGATGCGCTCTTAAACAATAATCCCTACTCCTTTATCCCTATTCCCTCGCCCATATTCCCCCCTCGTCCCATGATCTCTGGCCGCTCTTTTCCGGCCCGGGACTTGCGTTACTGTCCGTCAACCGTGTTTTTATGCCAGAAATCCGCAAAAATGTGGTTTTTTTGATACACCAGACGTTGTCATGATGACGTTTTTCAACAGGTTTTTACTCCCATGAGATGGCATCTTGCAGTTCTAATGTCTTTACCGGCCATGGCGGCGATAACGGCCGCGCGGGCCAGTTGCGATTGCCCCATTGTATTTTGCAGCGATGAGGAGGAATCGTCCTGGATTTTCCAGCCTTCGTATTTCAGTCATGATCCCGACACCGGCAAAAGGGTCGATCAATACGAGTCGGAGCCGACTTCATATTATCGCGATGATCCCACTTATCTGGAAAGCGGATACCGGCACTATCAATATGAGATCGTCGGTCCCGGCGGCAGCGCCGACCGGCTGCACGTCGTGCAGACTTGGGGATTGGGCGATTTGATCCGGCCCTACGGCGAATGGGAATTCCCTTACCGCGCAGGGGCCACGCCTTACGGGCCTTGGGGCAATCCGCAAGGACCCTGGACTATGCCTTTCGATTCATGGCAGAATCCATACGGCCTGCTGCAACATTTGCCGAATCCCGGTTGGAACGGCGGCCCTTACCGGTACGGACCGGGATCGGGTATGCCTTACGGTGGATCGTCAGGATATGGACCAGGGTACGGATCCGGATATGGATCCGGACCGGGATACGGAAGCGGGATGGGATATGGATCCGGATATGGACATGGCGGAGGGCCGGCCCCTTATACGCCGCCAACCCCTGGACCAGGCAACTATTAAACAATTATAATACTCATAGGACAACACCACGGAGACACGGAGGGCACGGAGATGGAGTTTGAACAAAGCCGTGATTTGCAACAGATGGTCAAAAGCGGCGGACCGTTGGACTTCCTGTCCGCCGCCGATTTCATCCGCCAGGCCGCCGCCAGGCTGGACCATATACACAAAGCGGGCTGGATCTACCGCGACGTCAAACCCGCCAATCTTCTGGTCGATCAGAAAAAAGTGGTCAAGCTCCTGGATCCGGGCCTGGTCCGACCCGTTGGCGGCGAATATGCTGCGGCTTTTGTGGCACTTAACAGCCTTTACCGAAACGTGCTGGGCACGGCCGATTATCTGGCCCCAGAGCAGGCCCTGGACAGCCACGGCGTGGACGGCCGGGCTGATATTTACGGCCTGGGTTGCTCGCTGTATTTCCTATTGACCGGGCATCCGCCGTTTCCGAACGGCACACTGCCCCAGCGCCTGATGATGCACCAGAATCAGCCCCCGCCAAGCATATTGAAGGATCATCCCGATGCCCCACCGGAACTGGTCGATATCTGTTTGAAGATGATGGCCAAAAAGCCAGACCAGCGTTACCAGTCGATGGCCGAGGTTTCGCAAGCCTTGACCAAATGGTTGGAGATGCAGGAAAATTAAATCTCCGTGGTATTTATTTACTGGGTTTTTCATGTGAGTATTATATATGCCGATTTATGAATATGCCTGCCGAGGTTGCGGCTGCCAGTTTGAATATCTCGTTCGCGGCGGGGAAACCCCCAGTTGCCCGGCGTGCGGCCAAACCGACTTAACAAGGAACTTCAGCCCGCCCGCCGCTCATACCGGCAGTAAAAAAGACCCCGCCTGCCCGGCAAAAGATTCCTGCGGCGCGCCCCGCTGCGCCGGCGGCAGTTGCGGCATGGCCCAGTGGATGTGAGATTTTTTAGCCAATAACTATCAGCTCACATCTATCAGCCGAATTTAAACCGTTCAAATAATAGCCTCTAACAAAATGACGTGTGCCACTGCTAGTTTGCTAGCAGTTACGTAAAAACCTTGGATCATTGGCATCCATTTAAAGGTTTATAATCGTTCTGTTGCATTTTGTTAGAAGCTCTAAATGAAATTACGGGATGATGGCCGCCCCGCCGACCCAGGCGCCTGCCTCGAACAATCCCGCCCGAATGCTAACCGGTAAGGGATCTAACATGTACGGCGCGCAATCGCCCGGCCGGTAATAGCCCAGGGTGTATATACATTCGTCGGGCAATTCCAGGCCCATCTTGTAAGGCAGGATAGGCACAGTGAGATAAAATAGCGCCGCCGATCCGAAAGGCTGGAGCCAGGGGCCAAGCGTATGCCCATAGCGCTCGACTTGTACGTCTTCGAAGTACAGCGGGTGATGGCACAAAGCCGAGGCCGTCCAGGTGAAGGTGACCGGCGCCCAGCAGCGGGGCCGGAAGTCGTCGCCTCCCCAGGGGCAATCCTTGGGCAGTTCGCCCTGGGAGGGCGTGATGTTCGTGGTCAACTGGGAGATTTTTTTCAGGTCCTTGACCGAGAGACAGCCTTCTTTGAGGTCAGGATTCTGTGCGGCCAGTGCCTGCTCCAAAGTCTGACCGCCGATGTTCCGATCTTTGGAATCGTTGGCCTTCAACTGCAAGCCATTCTCTTTTTGTTGAGCAACCAAAGTTTTGGGACCGGCGGATTTTGTCACGCTGCGGATGTTCGGCAAGGCGGCGGCGCTGCCCGGACCGGCGGACGGCAATATCAAGGGTTCGCCGATTTCTTCGTCGGATCCGGACACGGGGGTCAAGTTCTTATCGCCAAATGGATCGTCAAACGCGGCGGAGGCGGATTGCCGGGAATTATTCGCCGAATCCACGGAAGTCGACCGGACGACGTGCCCGGTTTGCATCACGCCTTCTTCGGCATCGCCCGATTCCGGATTGTAGGGAAGCCATTTCAATTTGCTGCCGGATTTGGCAGTTGAATAACCGACCTTCTTAATCTTGACTGTTCCCGAGGAGCTGCTGTTATCGGCGGCATTCGCGGCGGCAGTCGCAGCAAGGCAACTCGCCCAGGTAAAAGCCGCCATCATAGCCAGCGTTTGAAATCTCCACATACATCCAAGGGGCGAATTAGTTTCCGTCGTCCCGGGCGTATTCCGTACTGTAATTTGGCGCTTCCTGCGTAATAATGATGTCATGAGGATGACTCTCCCGTACACTGGCCGGTGAAACCTGGAGGAACCGGGCCTTGCTACGC
Source organism: Pirellulales bacterium (assembly GCA_963845975.1). Classification (GTDB taxonomy): domain Bacteria; phylum Planctomycetota; class Planctomycetia; order Pirellulales; family Thermoguttaceae; genus JBEKIK01. Next base: position 398,602 of record CAWJUD010000001.1, read on the forward strand.
AGTTCCTCGATCGTTTTAGTTCCGCAATAACCCATTCCGGCCCGTAGTCCGCCTACGAGCTGATATACAAACGGTCCCAAGGCGCCTTTAAAAGGCACCCGGCCTTCCACGCCCTCGGGAACCAGTTTGTCGGGCCCGCGATTGCCGCCCGTTTGCCGGTAGCGTTCGCTGGAACCGTGGACCATGGCCCCCAAGGAGCCCATACCTCGATAAACCTTAAATGTTCGTCCTTGATAAAGGATTTGTGCGCCGGGGCTTTCCTGCAAACCGGCGAACAATCCTCCGATCATCACCGCGTTGGCCCCGGCGGCAATGGCCTTGGTAATGTCGCCGGAGTAACGTATGCCGCCGTCGGCAACGATTGGTATTTGTTTTTTCTCGGCAACTTGCGCGGCCTGCCAAATTGCGGAAATCTGGGGCACTCCGACGCCGGAAATCACCCGAGTGGTGCAAATCGAGCCCGGTCCTATGCCGACTTTAACCGCATCGGCCCCGGCTTCGATCAGGTCATTGCATCCCTCGGCGGTGGCCACGTTGCCGGCCACGACGTCGATGTCCCACTGTTTTTTAACCTCCTTGACGGTTTCAATCACATTCAGCGAATGGCCGTGGGCGCTATCGACCACAATTACATCCACCCCTTTGCGGATCAGCCCTTCGACGCGATCATAATTATTTACGCCGACGCCTGCTCCTACTCTCAGCCTGCCTTGCCCATCTTTGCAGGCTTGCGGAAACCTCCGCATCATATCAATGTCTTTAATCGTAATTAGTCCCGTCAACCTAAAATCTTCGTCAACCAGTAAAAGTTTCTCTACCTTTTTTGTCATTAAAATCTTTTCAGCTTCCTCAAGCGTTACGGCTCCCGTCGCCGTAACCAGATTCTCTTTGGTCATTACCTCGGAGATCAGCCGATCGCCGTTTTCCAGGAAGCGGAGGTCACGGCGGGTGAGAATTCCCACTAAACGCCCACCGTTAGAAGTAATAGGCAACCCGGAAACATTATATTGGGCCATGATTTCCCGGGCGCGACCGACCGTGGCATTCGGGGGGAGAGTCTGCGGATCGAAAATTATCCCGTTGGCCGAGCGTTTGACCTTTTCGACCTCCTCGATTTGCCGCTCGAGCGATATATTCTTGTGTATTATGCCCAGCCCCCCCTCCCGGGCCAAAGCAATGGCCATTTCCGCCTCGGTGACGGTGTCCATGGGCGAACTGAGCAGGGGGATGTTCAAGGAAATACGTTGAGTAAGCCGGGTTGAAACATCCACATCGGCCGGGACGGCATCGCTGTAGCGGGGTTCCAAAAGCACGTCGTCAAAGGTAAGGCCCTGATATTGGCATATCTTCTCTTGCATGGCGACCGGTCCTCCATATGGAAAGCTGACGGTAAACCCAAAATTGTAATGCAGGGGATAGGGGATAGGGAATGGGGGCGGGGGCGATATAAAGTGGACAGTGGGCAGTGGGCGGTAGGCGGTGGGTAGTTAAGCCGCGACCCGCAGGGGAGCGGGAAGGAGCGGGCATTATTCACTATAGCCCATAAAGCCGCGACCGTCGGTCGCGTTTGGGAACTCAATTATGTAAAGCCGCGACCATTGGTCGCGCTGGATGGCATTTAAGCGGGTGGCACTGGCGTCTCGCCAGTGCTTGCGTGCGCATCGGCCGTCATTGACCCGAATACATGCCGTGATTAGAGTTAATATAGACTTCTTAAAGTTAAAGCCTCCTCCATTACGCGAGGTATTTGCCATGCAAATACTTACGACGGGCAAAGTCGTGGTTTCCGCGCGGATTGAAATTCTTAGCGATTTGACAATGGTCGCAAAAGGTTTATTACAGCAGGAAAACGTGCGTCGTTTGGAGACGCCGGATGCTTTAGTTGATACCGGCGCGACCCTGCTTTCCCTGCCGAAAAGTATGGTTCAACAATTAGGGCTGGCACGACATCGCACTCGAACAGCCCGCACCGCGGCAGGAATGATTTCTCACGTCCAAAAGTACACTTTACTTGTTTAAGATTACAGTCTTGAAAAAACGTAAACGAAAACCACGGAAAAATAATAATCAGGATACAGCGGATGCCTCTCTATTTATCAGCACGCCTGCGGCGCCAATTGGCAAGCAACCGGCAGATAAGCGGCTTTGGCTGCCATTGAGTCTAATTATCCTGTTGCTGTCGTGCGGGATGCTTTTTTTTCGACTGGGACACTATCCGTTTTGGGGCGACGAAGCCGACACGGCGCTGTTCGCTCGCGGAGTCGCCCGCACCGGCGACACCATGGCCCTGATCGATCACAATATATATGCGTTTCGCAACGGAGCATGCCTGAAAAATCTCCACGGCAGGTATCAACCTCCCGTACCTTATTACCTTGCCGCGCCGTTTGTGGGCGTTGACGGTACAGGCGCTTTTTGGCCGCGTTTCCCCTTTGCGGTCCTCGGCCTGTTAAGCGTTGGTCTGCTCTTGTACTGGATGATACGGATGGGGATAAGCGCATCCGCCTGGATTGTCTTGTCGATCGGATTGCTCGGCAACGTATCGTTTTTCCTGTTTTGTCGCCAGTGCCGATACTTTTCCCTGACAATTCTACTCTCGCTCGTGGTTGCCTATCTATATCTGAATTGGAAAGGTCGATGGTGGGAATATACAGGGTTCGTGTTGGCCTCGATTCTTCTGCTGGGGACGAACTACCTTTCGTATGTCGCTTTATACGCCGTGCTGGGTTGCGATTATATTTTATTTACCCGCCGGCAGTTGCGGCTGAAGTTCGACCAATGGCTCCTGTTGCTGGGCCCGCAAATACTAATAGGCATAGCAATTATATCGGTTTACAATCCGCTGGGAGACGAAGTTGCGCCGGATTTGCCTGGGCGAAACATTTTCCTAGATAAACTCGTATTGTTATGGTGGAACTTACGGGATCTTAACTCCAACGAATTCTATATCGCCATCATAATGCTGGCCGCATTGCCTGTATATATCTGGAACCGAAACATCTGGCTTTTGCGGGCGATTCTTGCCGGCATCAGTTATATATTCACCATCGTGGTTTTCTCTCCGCAACACGTGTCGCTGACGATTGCCGCCGACGTCCGCTATCTTGTGCCATTGATTCCATTGTTCATCGGTATATCGGCCATGGTCATAGTGCCGTTGTCGCTGGACAAGTGGCCGCTCGCCCTGTTGTTGTCTGTAGCGGTCTTTGCATCGAACATATTGAATTATCCTTTCTCACCAAAGCAGTGGAGTTGCAGGCCGGCCGAATTCGTTCGAGAACTTTTCATTCCGCAGGTTTGTTCAATAGACCTAGCCGTCAAGTGGATCAAAGACTACGTTCACAAAGGGGAAAGCATCTGGGCAGTGCCGGATTTCATGGGTTATTCGCTCATGTATCATGCGCCGGATCCGATATATGCCTGGCAATTAAAATCTCCGCCGCAAAAACAATTCGAGGCCCTTCCGCCGATTCATTTCATCGGCCAAACTCCACCCGACTATTTCATCGTATTCGGCCCTTATAAAGGCGTAGTGGAGAAAAATATCAATACCCTAAAGAGCCAAGCATTGGATTATCAACTCATCAAGGTCCTCGATGTATACTGGGCCGATAAGACGCGGCCCGAAATTACGTTGCGGACATTCCGCACCATAAAGGATTTCGACCGCCGGTTGAAGGCTGTTTACGTGTATCGCCGCGTTAAACCGCAGTAACTAAAATAGTTGCACCCATTCCCGTTTTATCCGCACAAATGATCGGCTGAAAAAAGCCCTTGCAGTGGCAGCACCTGTAATAATTGGATAGAATAAGGCAGGTTTATAATATTTGGAATAGTGAATTGGCCCTGGGAACTTTGGTTCTTATTTTTTGCCCTGATTCCAAATTTCTCGGGCGAAATATTTTTATTTGTTGAAGATACAGCGTTGAAAAAACAAAAACGAAAAGCTCGGAAAAATAATAATCGCGACAAAGCGGATGCCACTATATCTATCGTCGCGCCTGCGGGGCCAATCGGCGAGCGAGCGGCTGGCAAGCGGCTTTGGCTTCCATTGAGTTTGATTATTCTGTCGCTGTCGTGCGGGCTGCTGTTCTTTAACCTGGGGCATTATTATCTCTGGTATGACGAGGCTGATACTGCGCTATTCGCCAGAGGAATTGCCCGCACCGGCGACATGTCGGCGGTGATCGATCATAATATATATGCATTTCATAACGGAGCGTGCCTGAAAAATCTCCGCGGCCGATATCAACCTCCAGTGCCTTATTATCTGGCCGCGCCATTCGTGGGCCGGGACGGGACGGGTTGTTTTTGGCCGCGATTCCCCTTTGCCGTGTGCGGCCTGTTGAGCGTCGGTTTGCTTTTGTACTGGATGATCCGCAGCGAAATCAGCGCATCTCACTGGATTGCGCTGTCGATCGGATTGCTCGGTAACGTATCGTTTTTCCTGTTTTGTCGCCAGTGCCGATACTTTTCCCTGACAATTCTACTCTCGCTCGTGGTTGCCTATCTATATCTGAATTGGAAAGGTCGATGGTGGGAATATACTGGGATCATACTGGCCTCGATTCTTCTGCTGGGGACAAACTACCTCTCGTATGCCGCGTTGTACGCCGTGCTGGGTTGCGATTATATTTTATTTACACGTCGGCAGTTGCGGCTGAAGTTCAGCCAGTGGCTTTTATTGCTGGGGCCGCAGATACTGGTAGGCATAGTGACATTGTGGATCTTCAATCCGACGGGGGATGAAGTAGCGCCGGATTTGCCCGGGCGAAGCTTTCTACAAGATAAAGTTCTACTACTGTGGTGGAACCTTCGCGACCTTAACGCAAGCGAATTCTGCGTCGGTGCCATAATGCTGGCCGCTTTGCCGGTGTATATTTGGAAACGCAACATTTGGCTCTTGCGCGGCATAATCGCCGGCGTTTGTTACATATTTACCGTGGTAATTTTCTCCCCGCAGCACGTATCAAAAACAGACCTGGCGAATGTCCGCTATCTTGTGCCCGTGATCCCATTGTTCATATGCTTGTCGGCGCTGGTTATTGTACTGCTGGCGCGGCACAAGTGGCCGATTACCCTTTTACTGGCTGTTATTTTCTTTGCGTCGAACGTGTTAAACTGTCCTTTTTCACCGGAGCAATGGACCTGTCGGCCCGCTGAATTCGTTGAAGAGCTTTTCGTCCCGCAGGTTACTTCAGTAGAAGTGGTGACCGACTGGATCGAAAACAATGTGCACTACGGGGATAGCATCTGGGTGATGCCGGATTTCTTTCAGTACTCTCTTTTATACCATACCCCCCAGGCGGTATATGCCTGGCAGTTGAATGATCCCCCGCAGCAACAATTTGCGGCCCTGCCGCCGATCCATTTCTGCGCTCGTATTCCGGTCGACTACTTTATCGTATTCGGCGATTATAAAGAAAAGGTAGATAAAGTCATCCCTTCCTTGAAGAACCGGGGTTGGGATTATCGACTGATTAAGGTGCTGGACGTATATTGGTTCGATAAAACGCGGCCGGAGATTATGTTGCGGACATTCCGCACCATCAAGGATTTTGATCGCCAATTTGAAGCCGTTTACGTGTATCGTCGCGTTAAACCGCAGCAACTAAAATAGTTGCACCCATTCCCGTTTTATCCGCACAAATGATCGGCTGAAAAAAGCCCTTGCAGTGGCGGAACCTGAAAAAATTAAATAAAATAAGAGTGATTGATATTCTCCGGAATGTTAATCGGCTCCAGGAGCCTTGATTTTTATTCTTGCCCTTATTCCATATTCCTAGGGCAAAAACTCTTTTATTTGTTGAAGATACAGCATTGAAAAAAAGAAATCGAAAAGCACAGAAAAAAAATAATCGCCATTCAACGGATGCCTCTCTATTTATCAGCACGCCTGCGGCGCCAATTGGCAAGCGACCGGCAGATAAGCGGCTTTGGCTGCCATTGAGTCTAATTATCCTGTTGCTGTCGTGCGGGATGCTTTTTTTCGACTGGGACACTATCCGCTTTGGGGCGACGAAGCCGACACGGCGCTGTTCGCTCGCGGAGTCGCCCGCACCGGCGACACCATGGCCCTGATCGATCACAATATATATGCGTTTCGCAACGGAGCATGCCTGAAAAATCTCCACGGCAGGTATCAACCTCCCGTACCTTATTACCTTGCCGCGCCGTTTGTGGGCGTTGACGGTACAGGCGCTTTTTGGCCGCGTTTCCCCTTTGCGGTCCTCGGCCTGTTAAGCGTTGGTCTGCTCTTGTACTGGATGATACGGATGGGGATAAGCGCATCCGCCTGGATTGTCTTGTCGATCGGATTGCTCGGCAACGTATCGTTTTTCTTGTTTTGTCGCCAGTGCCGGTACTACTCATTGGCGATTTTGTTAACGCTAATAATTGTTTATCTTTACATGAATTGGAAAGGCCGGCGCTGGGAATTGGCTGTGATCGTGGCGGCCTCGACTATGCTGTTGGGCACAAACTACCTGTCCTACGCCGCATTGTACGCCGCACTGGGTTGTGATTACCTTGTTTTCGCACGCCGCGAACGGAGACTAACGCCTCGACAATGGCTTCTTCTTTTCCTGCCTCAGATAATTATCGGCATATTCATCATGTGGATTTACAATCCACTTGACACCGAGATTGTGCCGGATGCGCCTGAACAAAATCTTCTTCTCGATAAACTGATGCTTATCTGGTGGAACTTTCGGGACCTCAATAATTGCGAGTTCTGCATAGGAATCATCGTGCTAGCCGCTCCGCTGGCGTATCTTTGGACGCGAAATGTTTGGTTATTGCGGGGAGCGATCGCCGCGGTCTGTTATATAATTATAATTGCGATTTTCTCTCCCCAGCGTGCGGCAATGACTCACGCGGCCGATGTCCGTTATCTCACGCCTTTGATACCGTTGTGCATTGGTTTGTCGGTCCTGATAATCCTGCCGCTAGCGCTAAATCGTTGGTTACTTGCTTTGATATTGGCCGGACTGGTTTTTGGGTCGAATGTGCTGAATTATCCTTTTTCGCCAAACGAGTGGCGCAGCAGACCAGTCCAATTTATTAGAGAACTTTGCAATCCGCGGGAAACTTCAATCGACGCCGCCGTGCAGTGGATTTCCCAGCATATCCTCAACCAAGAAAGCATTTACGTATTACCCGGCCAGATGCGTTATCCGCTCATGTATCATGCGCCGCAACCGGTATACGCCTGGCAGTTGAAATATCCGCCTGAGGAGCAATTTGCATTTATGTCTCCGATTCATTTCTTGGGACAAATCCCTTCCGACTACTTCATAATATTCGGTCCCGTCAAAGTGGAAGTCGAAGAACTAATAAAATATTTGAAGAGCAGAGGGGCGGATTACCGCCTCGAACACGTCCTCGACATATACTGGGACGATATGACGCGTCCCGAGATATATTGGCATTCTTTTCCCCCCATCGAGGATTTCGACCGCCAGTTGAAGGCGGTTTACGTGTATCGCCGCTTTAAACCACAGCAACTAAAATAGTTGCAGGCGCTAAATTTAGCGCTTGCTTGCAAGCAGTGATTCTTGATATTCACGCATGCATTGCCAAATCGCCGGCGAAATCCCTGGCTGCGGCTGTGGCCTCGGCAATTGCCTTGCGGGCGTCGGCCTCGACCTGCTCGGGCTTGTTCTGCAGGGTGCCCTGGATGCGGATTGCCCGAATGTCCGTAAAGCCTATGAAGCCGAAAATGCTGCGCAGGTAGGACTCTTGGAAGTCGTAGGTATCGCAGGGATTGCCCGTCTGGTATATGCCTCCGCGGGCAAGAATCAACATCAGCGGTTTGCCGGTGACCAGTCCGGTGTAGCCTTTATCGGGCGAGTAAGAAACCGTCAGCGAAGGCTGGACAATCACGTCGAGGTACTGCTTTAGCCGATAAGGGATGTTGAAATTCCACATCGGACTGGACAATACATACTTGTCGAAGCCTTTAAAGTGGTTGATGGTTTTGATAACGGCCTGCCAGGCGGCTTCGGCCTCGCTCTTGGGGGCTTGGCCGGCCATTACCGCGTACTTGGCCTTGGCCTGCGGAGCGGTAAACGATGGAATGTCGGCCTGGTACAGGTCCAAAGCCTCGATGCGGTCTTCAGGCCGGGCTTGCCGGTACGAATCCAGGAACGCCTTGCCTACGCGCGTGGAATAGGACTCGATGCGGGGACTGGCGATAATATGAAGCACGCTGGCCATTGGGCTCTCCTTTTTACTCACGATTATTATAGCGCCGGCCATCTGCCCGACAAGCCGCGATTTTCCGGATGCGGAAAATGATGAATTGGACTATCAATCCTGTCGTTCCCTGGTTCCCCAGCTCTGCGTGGGAACCCGGGATGATTTGTGGTTAAACCCGATGTTTGAGCAATGCTCAAGTCTGCTTCAGTCCGGCAATATCTTGGAGCATATTGACTATGCTTTGGCGCTGCTGATCGATGATGGTCAGGCCGGAAATGGCGTTATCGGCCAGGGCTTGATAGTAATCTTTCCGCTGGGTTTCCTCGACGTCGTCTACTTTGTTTATGGAATCGATGTAGTCTCCCAGTGTTGTTTGCATATCGCTAAGCAAGCCGGAAGAGGAGGTAATGGCGGCATTGTAAAAGCCGTCGACGCTCCCTTGAACACGTGTAAGCCTGCCAAGGGACTCATCGACGATCCGGATGGCCTGGGCGGTATTATCGCCCAAGCCGGCCCACAAGCCGCCCGAATAAAGATCATTCAGGTTGCCGCTAGGTCCGCTGAAGTTTGCGGAATTCACGGAGGGAATAGTGATGGAGGAGGAATGGCTAAGTTCCGGCGACAAGGCAAAAGACAAATTATTGCCTAAGACGGTAATGGTATCGAAAGTGGTGTCAGGGGCTAGGTCCGGCTTGAATTCAATCTCAAAGGTCACTCCATTATTGTTGACTGTAAAACGGTTTCCATTTACATTGCCGGAAGTACTGCTGATAGTTTGGCCGTTGATCACGGCCGAGGCATTTGTGCCCACGGGGTGTCCGCCGCTATCAATATTGAAAGTGCCGGATGTGACCGTTATCTTTACGGCGGCGCTGGAGCCGTAATCTACGCTTGTAAAGACTAGCCTATCGGGGTTGAGCCCATCCACAGCGGCGGTAATGCCCGTGTTGTAGCTGTAGTTATTGATCTGAACCGCCACCGAGCTCAGCGCTTCACCGTTGCTAACTGTAACAACCTGGCTTCCTCGTTGGCCGGTCAATGTGAAGACGGCATTAGCCGTAACGTTTCCCGATGATCCGGTATAACTGAGATAGGCTTGCGTCGCCAATTCATCAACAGTGCCGGAAATTGTAGTGCCCGATGGAACCTTGCCCCGCACTATAACATCGGCTACCTGGCTGGTATTGCGGCCGGAATATATATAATCGGCCGAGCCGCCAAGCGTCATTTTGCCGTTGACGTTCGTACCGGCCAGGGTATTGATCTGATCGATGGCGGCATCGATTTTGGCTTGGGATGCCGCGCGTTGGGCGTCAGAAAGCGGGTGCGCTCGGTCTGCGTCTTTGAGCAGTTCGGTGCGGATGGCGTTGAGTTGGGTTCGAATGCCGCCCAAGGCGGTTTGGCTTTGCGAGATCATGCTTCCGGCGGCGGTGACGTTCGAAAGGGTAGCCGTTACATTGCTGAGTTCATATTGCAGTCTGCTAAGGGTGACAAAGGCCGAAGGATCGTCGCTGGGGCTGTTGATTTTATGGCCCGTGGCCATGCGATAGCTGCTCAGAGTGACCTGGGCATTGGCCAAGGCGAGACTGTTAAGCAGTTGGCGTTCGATGCCCGTCAGGGCGGATCCGATGCGCGCCATGATAGCCTCACTTTCTTCCCAACCAGGGCACGAGCAAGCGTCTGACGCGAATCCATACCCTTTCCGACGAAGGCTCGTCTTCTTCGCTGGCCATTAAATAAGCACAAAGGCTGGCGAGCAGTTCGTTTGCCCTGCGTAGGATGTCATTGCGGCGCCGGTTACGAGTTATTTGCGGCATGACAATCACGCGAATTCCCGTTCGCACAAAGGCGGATTCATCGGGGTCATTGACGTTTTTTTTCGAACGTTCTTCTTCGATCAGCAAATCGACCATGAAAGTGACCGGATGGTCGGCCATGCGTCGCAGACGATTGGATCGTTGTTCTTCGATTTCCAGGCAAATGTGATTGCCGTCGACGGAAGTAATTTTGGCATCATGGTCGGCCACGAAGCCGCGGAGCTTTTCTACGGCCATTTTAATGGGCACGGCGGTAACAAGTTTTTTTTCCAGCAGTTTTTCATTCGAATCCGCCGCGCACCGACGCGATTTTGTTTTTCCTGGCTGATGTTTTACGGTCGAACCCGCGCCCAGTTGTACCACGCAATTCCTGCCTTTGGCTTTGGCCAGCAAAAGCGCCCGATCGGCGCGGCGGAGCATGGTTTCGGGGGTATCGCCGGGCTGAATTTCGGTAACGCCAAAACTGGCCGTGACCTGCCGGTTTCCCATTTTTAGTTGAGGCATACGGCATAAGTTCAAGCGGATTTGCTCGGTGCGGCGGGCCGCGGCGGCATTATCGCAATCGGTGCATAAGACCACGAACTCTTCGCCGCCGTAACGGGCCACCAAATCCCCGGGACGGCAAGAACTCTTCAAAAGCGCGGCCAGGCGCTTGATGGCCTCGTCGCCGGCCTGGTGTCCGAAGGTATCGTTGACATGCTTGAATCGATCCAGGTCGCAAATAATCAAGCTGCAAGGGATCTGCCTTTGTTGATGGACTTCCACGAACATCTCGTGCACGCGGTCGAATTCCGCCCGGTTGGCCACTTGCGTCATGGGATCCTTGGTGGCTTTGTCGTACAAATTCATGCAGCGATGTTCCAAGCTGGTTTCGGAGGAGGCGTCATGGAACATTAAAATGGCGCCGGCTATGATTCCATCCGGGCCGGTAACTGGGATGATATGCGTGTCGACGGCCACGGGCCGGCCCATGCGGGCAACAATGGTCAATCGTCTTAACAAATGAACACCCGATTTGAGCACGGTATTCACGGGGCAATCCGCTTCGCCGATTGATTCGCTCTTTTCGTCGCTCATTTTCAGCAACGCCGGATGCCAAAACTGCCCGCAGATGCTGCCCGCGGCAATTCCCGTCAACCGTTCGGCGCCGGGATTCCAAAGCATGAGCCGTCCGGCGGCGTCGATGAAGGTCACCGCATCGCACATGTTTTCCAGTAATTTCGCCTCGAACAAAGAACCGGATTTCGCGCCGCAAAGCGGAGAAGGCACGGTGTTCAACGACCAATGGGAATTCACCAATTCGGGATCTAGGGTGTGAAGCCAGCGCTGAGCCACTCTTTGATGCAATGTGGAGTGGTCATCGCGGTAAAACTCGGAGAAGAGCCGGACTAGTTCGGGATCGAATTGCGTGCCGGCACACTCGAATAATTCGGCCATGGCGCTTTCATGGGAACGGGCAGGGCGGTAAACATGATCGGTGGTCATGGCATCGAAAGCCTCGGCAATAGCGATCATCCGCGCGCCGAAAGGGATGTCGGCGCCGCGGCGAGAAAAACCTCTCCGGCTGCCGTCGTACCAAGCCGGCACATTCTCGACGATCGCCAACACCTCCTCCGAAGTGCAGCAATGCTTGAGGATTTCGAGGCTGTTCCTTCGGGCCCGTAACATCAAAGCCATCTCGTCTTCCTCGAGGTTGCGCGGCTTCAAGAGGATTTGGTCCGGCGCACCGATCACGCCCAGATCGTGCAACAACGCGGCGATTTCAATGGCGTCGCGCTGCGACTGATCCAATCCCATTTTCACCGCCCAGGAAGAACATGTCAGAGCTACGCGCAAGGAGTGTCCGGCCGTGGCGGCGTGCTTGCATTGCAGGGCGGCGAAAAGGCTGCTGGCGATTCCCAGCCGTACCTGGATCAGTTGATTGTCGGCGGGCTCGCTTAAGACCGGCGGCAAGGCGTAATTCGCCGCGGTAACGATCTCCAGCTCGCGCAACAGGCCGTTCAGATCGGTTAACCAATGATCAACCTTGCCGGCGGTCTCAGGCTGCTTTGGCGCAGCGGTAACCTTCAACGCCGAGATCTCGTTGACTTGTGTTTCGGAATCTGGATTGTTTGCCATAGCTGCCGAATTCCCTGTATCTATAAAACCTAGGTCAGAAAAGGAGTTAGGTCAAAATTCGGCACTCTATTTTGGTTGCGGAACAGGGATACAAGAGCCCTCTGGGCGAACACATGTTTAATAACTGCAACACTGCTGCAAAATAAACGCATTGCCGCTTAAAAAAGTCGGCAAAACCGGGGGATTATGGAGGGCGTATGGGTTTTCCTCACAACATCCGACCTCTTGTGCAAAATGCATCCTTATTGTTCAATCAGGCATTTATTAAGCGGCAAATGCTCCCGGAGCAGGCTCCGGGACTAAACGATGAATGCGATAATTATATGACATTCAATAGTCTCGATTGCCGGGGCTCAACATCCCCCAAACACTAAAACCGGATTCCCATCATGCGCCTAATAACTTATTTCAGTCCCAGCGGCCCGCGCGCGGCAGGCATCCGCGACAATCAATTCATCGATCTGAACCATGCCGATCCCGGAGTGCCGGCCTGTATTAAAGCATTCTTGGCCCAAGGACCAGAAGGGATGGGCCGGGCACAAGCGGCCTTGGCCTCGGGCAAGCCGATCCCACAGGAAGGATTCCGGCCTGCTCCCCCGATTCCGCAACCGGAAAAAATCATTTGCGTGGGACTGAATTACGCCGATCACGCCAGGGAAACCGGCGCGAAATCTCCGCCCGAACCGATCTTGTTTTGCAAATTTTCCTCGGCAGTTTGCGGCGATCGGCAGCCGATCGTACTGCCCCGCATCAGTCGGGAAGTTGATTTCGAAGCAGAACTGGTCGCGGTCATCGGCGCGGGGGCAGGCATATTCCAAGGCAGGAGGCAATGGAGCACGTAGGTGGATATTGCTGCGGCAACGACGTCTCTGCCCGAGACTGGCAAATACGCAAGCCCGGCGGACAATGGCTGTTAGGCAAGTCGTTCGACAGCTTCGCGCCCATTGGTCCGGCCATACTCACCGCCGATGAGATCCCCGAACCGCAGAATCTTATGATCCAACTCCGCTTAAACGGACAGGTGATGCAAAAATCGAGCACTGCCCAGTTGATCTTTCCCATTGACTATCTGGTATCATACGTTTCGGATATCTGCACGCTTGCCCCCGGAGATTTGATCTTTACCGGCACTCCGCCGGGAGTAGGCTTTGCCCGCAAACCGCCGCTGTTCCTCAAATCGGGCGACATGGTCGAGGTGGAGATAGAAAAAATCGGCATCTTGCAAAACTCGGTGGTTGCCGAGCCATAAATAAATTGCGCATATTAGCAAATATGCACATTCTGAATCGTCCGGGAGGTTGGCGCAGGATTTGATAGATTCGCTAGCATCCAACTGTCGATGAAAAGATACGTGGCGTTATTTTGCGTTATTATACGGGATTTCGTTCAATCTCCGTGTCCCAATTAGTCTCCGTGGTGAAAATTCCGGATTAATACCAACCGTGTCTTTGCACTCTGCCAGTCAATTTCGATGTAGCGGCCAGCGCAACAATCGCCGCCGGCGATTGCTGTCCGAAGATATTCATAACGGAGATAGCATGCCCGCTTCCTCGGATTCGTCCAGCGACTCAACCGTGGCAAATCAATCGGATCATTACGGAGACGCCTCATTCATGGACGAACAAATTCGCCTGATCGATTTTGTTCCACGGCGCTTGACAACACTCGCCCTGTGGTTGGCGGCAGGGCTGGCGATTATTTCCGGCCTGGAGGTTTTGCATAGTTGGCAGTACGAACTTTCGGCCACGATAGCCGGCGGGCAATTCGCCGCTTTCGATATCACCCGGACCGGATGCCTGTGCAGTTGGTTTTCAAGCCTGCTCTTACTGGCGGCGTCCATGGCGGCCGTGTTGGTGTATACCATTCGCCGGCATAGGACGGACGATTATCACGGGCGGTATCGGATTTGGCTTTGGGCCGTTTTATGCTGTTTTATCGGGGCCACGGATGTTGCCGCTAATCTGCACGAAAGCTTCAGAAATATGATGATCCACCTGACGAAAACTTGTATTTGGGGCGATGGGACCGTATGGTGGATCATACCCTGTATTTTGGTTTTCGGCGCTTTGGGATCGCGCCTGGTAATGGATATGAGGCCCTGCCGGCTTTCGATTGGCACTTTTTTATTGTCCGCGGCCTGTTATCTGCTCGCTGCAAGCATGGAACTCGGTTTTGTATCTTTCGGCAATGCAGTTCGGGAGGTAATGTTTAAGGCCGGGGCGGCGATGTTCGGGCATTTGATGCTGCTAATGTCGATGGCCCTAAACGCCCGGTATGTCATCCTGGATGCGGAAGGACTTTTGCCCCGCCGGGAATCCAAAATGCATGGAGACTCTGATAAGGATGTTACGGAAAAATTATCTAGAGCCCCAGGAAAGCAGTGGATGCGGTTGGATTCGCCGGCTGCCACTTTGCAACCAGTGCTGAATCGAAGCGCATCGCCCGCTTCGACCAGTTCCAGCACCACTCAGCCCATCTTTTCTAAATCTCCTCCTCCACCGGCGCCGGTGACTCGCAAGCTCACAAAGCAAGAGAAAAAGGCCTTGCGCGACCGGCTCTTACGCGAACGCCTGGAACGCCAGCGCCGCTAAGAGCAATTCATTAAGGGGATGGCAAGGGAAAGTGGCCAGCAAACAGTGCTCTATAAGGGGTGGGCAATTTATTGCCCACTCGCGAGCCAAACATGGTAGGTGGTAGATCGTATTTGTTGGATAGTATATAGTGTTGGGGTCATTTTTTTGCAGATTATATAACGACAGTATTTTCAACGCCAAACACTGAAAACGTGTGTTCCCACGCCGCAGCGGTAGCATGTTAAGCACGCTCCCCTATGGGTCTATCACCTATCCCCTATTACCTATTCCCTAAAAACATGACACGCACACGATTCGCGCCCAGTCCGACCGGATATCTTCACATTGGCGGGGTACGCACGGCATTGTTTTGCTGGTTATACGCGCGGCAGCATGGCGGGCAGTTTATCCTGCGGATCGACGACACCGACCAGGAGCGAAACGTCGATCAGGCCTTGGCCCCGATCCTGGATGGGCTGCGGTGGCTGGGCATCGATTGGGACGAAGGTCCCGAGGTCGGCGGACCGCATGCGCCTTATTATCAATCGAAGCGGGCCGCTCGGTATCAAGCCGCGGTTGAAAAACTGTTGGCCGGCGGTCATGCCTACCGCGATTACGCCACGCCGGAAGAACTTCATGCCGAGCGCGACCTTGCCTTGGCCGAAAAACGGACCTTTGTTTACAGCCGGCAATTCATGGCCGAGACGCGCGCCGACCAGGCCCGATTCGAGGCCCAAGGCCGCCAGTGCGTGGTCCGCCTGAAAATGCCCCGCGACGGCAAGCTGGTGCTGGACGACCTGGTCCGCGGCCGGGTGGAGTTCGATTGGGCCTGCGAGCAGGATCACGTCATCCAACGCGCGGACGGCACCTGCTTGTATCACCTGGCAAACGTGGTCGACGATTATGATTTTGAAATCACCCACGTGATCCGCGCCGAAGAACACCTTTCCAACACCCCGCGCCAGGTTTTCATGATCCAGGCGCTGGGCTATCCACTGCCGCGGTACGCCCATCTGCCCTTCGTGGCCGAGCCGGGCAGCAAGAACAAGTTGAGCAAGCGAAAACTGGACAAGTATTTGAAAAACCGCGATTTCGCCGAGTTGGTCAATCACGGGCGGAAAATCGCCGAGGCCATCGGGCATCCGGCAGACGCCGATTCGTTCAATCCCGTAATCGTCGATTTCTACAAGACCGTGGGCTACCTGCCCGATGCGATCATCAATTACCTGGCGCTGCTGGGCTGGTCGCTGGACGATAAAACAGAGAATTTTACCCGCGAGGAGTTGATCAAGAATTTCAGCCTGGAGCGCGTAAACAAGGCCCCGGCCAGTTTCGACCCTAAAAAACTCTGGTCCTTCCAGGAGCGGCGCTTTCAAGCATTACCGCTTGAAAAAAAGGTGTCATTGGCGCTGCCCTTTTTGGAACGTGCTGGGATGATTCCCTCACCGGCAGATAAAACTATTGTGAACAAAGTGCAGGCGGTCGCCGCTGCCGCCGGCGATCGGCTAAAGGTGGCCGGAGATATACTCAACTTCGAGGAGTTCTTTTTACCGGACGATAAATTATCCTACGAAGAAAAATCTTTCGAGAAGCACATCAGCAAGGGCGAAAGTGTGGAGTTATTAAAGAAGTTCAAAGGCCGCCTATTGGCCGTGGATTCTTTCGATTCACCGACCCTCGAAAAGCTAATGCACGATTTTATGGCGGCGGAACAAATCAAAATTGGACAAATCATTCACGCGGTTCGGGTAGCGGTCACGGGCAAATCCACGGGGCTGGGCATGTTCGACACCCTGGCAATCCTGGGCAAAACCGCTTGTCTGGCCAGAATCGACCGTACTCTGGGAAAGTCATAATCGGTTAGGATTGCAACAAATCCATAAACCGATAAAATTATAAAAATCATTAGCCCTAACGCTAGATTTGGATATTGCCAATGAGCACGAAAAATATTCCTGAAGCAACTGATTTCATCCGCGAAATTATCAACGAGGATCTCCGCACCAACAAATACAACGGGCGCGTGCATACGCGGTTTCCGCCCGAGCCGAACGGATATCTGCACATCGGGCACGCCAAGTCGATCTGCCTGAACTTCGGCATCGCCGAGGATTACGGTGGGCTGTGCAACCTGCGATTCGACGACACGAATCCCTGCAAGGAGGACGTGGAATACGTGGATTCGATCATGGAGGACGTCCGCTGGCTGGGCTTCGATTGGGGCGACAGGTTGTTCTACGCCTCGGACTATTTCGACCAGCTATACGAGTGGGCGATCCAGCTTATCAAGGCCGGCAAGGCCTACGTTTGCGACCTGGACGCCGAGGCGATGCGCGAGACTCGCGGCACCTTGACCGCGCCCGGCAAAAACAGCCCGTATCGCGACCGGTCGGTGGAAGAGAACCTCGATCTGTTCCTGCGAATGCGGGCGGGCGAATTTCCCGACGGATCGCGGACCCTGCGGGCGAAAATCGACATGGCCTCGCCCAACCTCAACATGCGCGACCCGGTGATGTACCGCATTCTGCACGCCACGCACCATCGCAGCGGCGATAAGTGGTGCATCTACCCCATGTACGATTTCACCCACGGCGAATCGGACTCGATGGAGCGCATCACGCATTCGATCTGTACGCTGGAATTCGAGAACCATCGCCCATTATACGATTGGTACGTGAAAGAACTGGGCATTTACGCCCCGCAACAGATCGAGTTCGCCCGCCTGAACCTGACCTACACCGTGATGAGCAAGCGGCGGTTGCTGGAACTGGTGAAAGAGGGGTATGTAAAAGGTTGGGACGATCCGCGCATGCCCACCATCTGCGGATTGCGCCGCCGGGGGTACTCGCCCGAGGCGATCCGCGATTTCTGCAAGCGGATCGGCGTGGCCAAGATCGAAGGCGTGAATGACATCGCGCTTTTGGAACATTGCCTGCGCGAAGACCTTAACAAGCGCGCCCCGCGGGTAATGGCCGTGCTGCATCCGCTTAAACTCGTCATCGACAACTATCCCGCCGACCTGGTCGAACAGATGGAGGCGGTCAATAATCCCGAAGACGAACGGATGGGCACGCGGACCGTGCCGTTTTCGCGGGTGTTATACATCGAGCAGGACGATTTCCGCGAAGTGCCGCCCAAGAAATACTATCGCCTGACTCCGGGACAGGAAGTGCGCCTGCGATGGGGCTATCTGGTCCGCTGCACGGGCGCGGTCAAGGACCCAAAGACCGGTCAGGTTGTGGAAGTGCATTGCACATACGATCCGGAAACTCGGGGCGGCAACACGCCCGACGGCCGCAAGGTGAAAGGAACTATCCATTGGGTATCGGCCGCCCATGCCCTTAAAGCCGAGGTCCGCCTGTACGACTCGCTGTTCACCAAGCCCAATCCGGACGACGTGCCCGAGGGATTGGACTATCGGGCAAATCTGAATCCGAATTCGCTGGAAGTGCTTTCCGAATGTTACGTGGAGCCGAGTTTGAAAACCGCCGCGCCCGGAAGCCGGTACCAATTCGAGCGGCTGGGATATTTTTGCGTCGACAGCGGCGACAGCACGCCGGACAAGCCGGTCTTCAATCGCACGGTAACGCTCAAAGACACCTGGGCGAAAATAGAAAAATCGCAATCAACTGAATCCTGAATACCGAATCCTGAACCCTCTCAAGGAACCCATTTATGCCCTTGGTCGTTGTCGGCTCGGTTGCCTTGGATAGCGTTATCACGCCCACTGAAACACGGGAAAACGTTTTGGGCGGTTCGGCGGTGTTTTTTTCTTACGCGGCCAGTTATTTCACCTCGGTGCGATTGGCGGGCGTGGTGGGCGAGGATTGGCCTTGCGAATATACAAATCTGCTAAAGGCCCGGGGCATCGACACCACAGGATTGCAGATCATCCGCGGGGGCAAAACGTTTCGCTGGAGCGGCAAGTATGCGGCCAATATGAACGATCGGGAAACGCTCGACATCCAGTTAAACGTGATGGACCGATTCGACCCGGTGCTGCCGGAGACCTATCGCCGCTGCAAGTTCCTGTTTTTGGCCAACGGTTCGACCAAACTGCAAATGAAGGTCCTTGATCAGTGCACCGGTCCGTCGCTGGTTGTGGCCGACACCATGGACCTGTGGATTCGCACGGAGCCCAAGGAATTGCGGGAGTTGTTCAAACGGATCGACGGGCTGGTCCTAAACGACAGCGAAGCCAGGCTGCTGACGGGCATCGACAACCTGGTGCGGGCCGGCCATGCCGTCCGCGAACTGGGGCCGAGTTTCGTGGTCATCAAAAAGGGCGAGCACGGCGCGATGTTCTTCAGCCAGCACGAAACTTACGTCCTGCCGGCATATCCCACGCCGGAAGTGGTCGATCCGACCGGGGCCGGCGACAGTTTTGCCGGCGGTATGATGGGCTACCTGGCCGAGCAGGATAATTTCGATCCCAAAACGCTGAAAGAAGCCATGGCCTACGGTATTCTTGTGGCCAGCTTCACCGTGGAAGATTTCAGCCTTGACCGTCTGAAGATCATCGGCCGCGAAGACATCGATAAACGTATGGCCGATTATAAACGGATGCTTAGTTTTTAAAGGATGAAGGATGAAGGATGAATTAAACCGCTTGCGGTTTCGCCCACTGCCCACAGTCCACTGCCCACTGTCCACTATTATTATATGACACGCACATTCATTGCCGTTGAGCTCGATTCCGCTATCCGCTCACGGGCTGAGGAACTAATTAACCTTCTTCGTTCCGTCGACGCCGACGTGAAATGGGTGGAAACGCAAAACCTGCATATAACGCTGCAATTCCTGGGCGAAGTGCCCGAGCAACAAATCGCTGCGGTATGCAAGGCCGTGGAACAAGGAGCGGCCCAGGTACGGCCCTTCGATCTGGAAATCGGCGGTGCGGGGGCCTTTCCCAATTCCAACCGCCCCAGGACTCTATGGATCGGGGCCAATGCGGGCAGCCAACAGATGGCCGACTTGCACGACAACGTGGCCTTGGAACTGGCCGAGTTGGGCTATCAAGACGAAGATCGGCGATTTCAAACCCACTTGACTATCGGCCGCACTCGCAGCGGTAAAAATGTGCTGCAACTAGGCCAATTACTCAAACAGCACGCCGATTTCAACGCCGGTCGGATGCGGGTAGAAAAAGCCACGGTCTTTTCCAGTAAACTTCAGCGCGGCGGGCCAATTTATGAAGTTCTAGGCACGGCGCGGCTGGCCGGAGAATAGCCTCATCTCGGCCCTACTTTAATAGGCTTTTGCCAATTTTCAGGCCAGGAATCTATACTATTTTTGGATACCTTTAAGGGGTAGTGTATTGCCTCGTCTTTAGTAAGCATTCCTATGCATTGAAAAAAAATACTAAACAGTGGAATACTTATAAAATAAAAGGCCCAAGATACAACAAACATTACAGTTCCTATATATCCAATAAATGCAAGTCTGTCCTTCCAAATAATCCCCATTCCCAATTTTTCTGCATATTTTAATGATAGAATGGCGGTACATATAGTTGCAACAACTATCGGTATCCTCATCATGACTGTAAATGTATCGACAATACGCAACCTCAAAGGCACATAGTATCCCGGTTTCAGTCCCGGCGCGAGAGCGTAAAACTATAATGACGCAACGAATTATTCAGCATTGTGATGGTTCTAGACTTACAATCACGGCTCCGGTTCCACAATGCGGATGGGATTATTTTTGTCGTCGGCGATGCGCAAGACGACCGGGCCGGATACATTCTCGACCGCGGCGCGAAATTCCTTGGGGGTGTTTACCGGCGTGCGCCCGACGTGGGTGACGAGCATGCCCGGTTGCAGTCCGGCTTTAAGGGCCGGGCTGTTTTCGGCCACTTCGGCCACAATCACGCCTTCGCCTGAAAAGGGCGGCTGACTTGTTGACCGCACTTCGGTGTTGAGCATTGCCGAGGGATACTCCACGCGCATTCCGCGCCAAAGCGGATCGGGCGCAGTAATGATTTTTTTGCCGTGCACGGCGTACTTGGTCAGCTTGACCTCGACGCTGCGCGGACGCCCGTCGCGGATCACGCTCAGACGGGCGATCGACTCGACCGGGAGCTTGCCGACATTGAGCACGAAAGAGTCGGCGTCGTGGATGGGCGTATCGTCAACGGCGGTGATGATGTCATCGGTTTTCAACCCGAATCTTGCGGCCGGGGCGCCGGGAATAGTCTGTGCCACGCGAATGCCGTGCATTCCTTTGAGCACCTCCTGGGCGGCCAGGTTCGCCGGTTGTACGCCGAGGAAGCCGTATTCCACTTCGCGGCCTTGCTTTAAGGTTTCCACCACGCGGCGGAAGGTCTGGTCCACGGGAATGGCATAACCGGCCGCGGTTTCATAACCCGCCGCGGCAGCCAACGCCACGCTTAAGCCCACCATCTTGCCTTGCAGATTCAAAAGCGGGCCGCCGCTTGTGCCGAGATTTAATTTGGCGTCGGTTTGGATCAGCGTGCCGAAATGGTGCAGGGTAGTTTTGCCGGCCGCGTCGGACTGGCCTGGGCCGGTCGGGGCCTTGCGGGCGAGATTCGACACGATGCCCCAAGCGGCGCTCGGTTGTCCATCGCGGGCAATTGCGTAAGGGTTGCCCAGGGAAATGACGATCTGCCCTTTTTTCAGTTCGGCAGCGTTGCCAAAGGTAATCGGCACGAGATCGGCGGCCTCGATTGCCAGCACCGCCAGATCGGAGCGCGGATCGGCCGCCTTGGGCAAGGCTTTGTATACCTTGCGATCGGACGTGGTTACATAATAATCGCTATCCTCGCCCAGCACGTGGTAGGCCGTCAAAATCAATCCCCGCTGATCGACCACCACACCTGTGCCGTATTCGTTGGGAATGAAGTCTGGATCGGTGGGCAGAGGAACCGCGGATAGAATCGGCCGGCGATCAAAGGGATCGGGACGCAATTCAAGGCGAAAGGTCTCGCCAGTCTGTTCCCTGCGGACCCGGGCAATGGCCACCACCGATTTCTCCGTCCGGGCGATAACGTCGACTAAGGTTTTTTCGATTGCCGCGGCAGCATCGACGCCCGATGGAGGCTCCTGTGCCGATGCGCTGGGGATGGCAACATTGGTTGCTATCCAAGCAAGGGCGACAAAGCACAATAATATGCGAAACATAGACCGAATCATCACGGTTGAAATCCGCCCAATCAGGGCAATGAATTGTACGCATTTTCACTGCCCACTGCACACTGCCCACCGTCCACTGCACCTCTTGCCCCTCTATTCTACCACATTCTCCACGTCGGCTGCGGAAACTATGGAACCGGCTGCGGGGACTTCACCGCTTGTGAGGATTTTTTCGCGCAACTCCTCGGTTAATTTGGGATTCTCGCGCAAGAATTCCCGGGCTTTTTCCCGGCCTTGGCCAAGTTGCATTTCGCCGTAGCGGAACCAGGTGCCGGTGCGGTTGACAAGCTTGCTGTTCATGGCCAGATCGAGGATGTCGCCCTCGTAACTGATGCCGTTGGAGTGCATCATGTCGAACTCGGCGACGCGGAAGGGCGGGGCAACCTTGTTTTTCACGACCTTCGCCCGGACTCGCTGGCCGATGACCTCCTCGCCTTCCTTGATCTGCCCGATCCGCCGCACGTCGATGCGGCAGGAACTGTAGAATTTCAATGCCCTGCCGCCGGGTGTGGTCTCCGGATTGCCGAACATCACGCCGATCTTTTCCCGGATCTGGTTGATGAAAATCACGGCCGTCTTGCTTTTGGATATGGCCCCGGTCAGCTTACGGAGCGATTGGCTCATCAGCCGGGCTTGCAGGCCCACGTGTTGGTCGCCGATCTCGCCTTCCAATTCCTTCCTGGGCACCAAGGCGGCCACCGAGTCGATCACGATCACGTCAACTGCGTTGGAGCGGATCAGCATTTCCGTGATTTGCATGGCTTCTTCGCCGCAGCCGGGCTGGCTGACTAAAAGGGTTTCCAGTTCCACGCCGAGTTTCTTCGCCCAACTGGGATCCAAGGCGTGTTCGGCGTCGATAAAAGCCGCGATGCCGCCCCGTTTTTGGGCGCTGGCTATCACGTGCAGGGCCAAAGTGGTTTTGCCGCTGGCCTCCGGCCCGAAAATTTCCACAACACGGCCCGAGGGAATGCCTTGTCCGCCCAAGGCGATATCCAAGGAAAGGCTGCCGGTGGGCACTCCGGCGATCGGGCCGGAGCGATCGACTCCCAGGGGCATGATGGCCCCCTCGCCGAATTCCTTTTCGATCTGTGCGACCGTGTTCTTTAAAGCCGGATGCGCCTCGAAGAAATCGCCGACGCCGTCTTTGCCCA
Source organism: Pirellulales bacterium (assembly GCA_963845975.1). Taxonomy (GTDB): domain Bacteria; phylum Planctomycetota; class Planctomycetia; order Pirellulales; family Thermoguttaceae; genus JBEKIK01. Next base: position 421,614 of record CAWJUD010000001.1, read on the forward strand.
TCGCCGTTTTGGCGGCCGACTTACCCTGTTGTGCTGTTTTTTTGGCCATGTTTGCATCTCTTTTAAATAAAATTGGATGGAATATATGTACGTGTGAACAGTATATCGGTTTGCCTTTTCTCCTGCAAGTGCCCTTAGCAAGAATCTCGATATCCTTCCCCCATGCCGCCGGATTATCATATCAAAACAATGGGGGTTTTAAAGTCCCCGCGATAAAACCCTGAAATAATCTTATTTAGCCCCGGGTGATCACACCCAGGGGTCTTTCCCGCCCTGAAATCGCCTCAAAATATATTCGGAGACATTCTCTCGATAGCAAAACTGACTTGACGAATGCAAATTATATGTGTACACTTATATGTGCACACATTAATGTGTACACATAAGGAGATCCGCCATGATAAAAAACATTACCCTATCGGCCCCGGAAGAGATTATCGAAAGGGCCAGAAATTATGCGAAATCGCATAATACAACGCTCAATCAGCTAATGCGCGATTATCTAAAGCAGTGCATCGAACAATTCGAGCGCGAAGCGGCGGCCGAGGCCTTTCTCCGTCTTACCAAACAGTGCTCTAGCCAGCCCGAAGAAGGCTGGCGATTCAATCGCGAGGAAGCCCACCGGCGGGGCAAGTGGAATGAGTAAAATATTTTTCGACACAAACATTCTCATTTATACCCTGGATCAACGCGATCCGCTAAAGTATTCCCGGGCAAGAGAAGCTTTTAACTACTGCATGAAAGACGGCATCGGCGTGATTTCCACGCAGGTTCTTCACGAATATGCTTCGATAGCACTAACAAAGTTTCATCAATCGCACGAGAACGTCGTTCTCGAACTTCTTTCGTTGGAAAAATTCGAGACAGTAATCGCCTTTCCAAAGCTAATTCGTCGCGCCGTGGAACTAGCCGGACGATTCAAAATCAATTTCTGGGACGCCGCCATCCTCGCCGCCGCCGAAGAGGCCCAGTGCGATCAATTGTTTTCCGAGGATTTCCCCGACTGCGCGGTTTACGACAAGGTGCGCGTGGTGAATCCGCTGCTTGACTTTCCTCTAAAAAATAATCATAATTAACCAGAGGAATTTTAATCCTGTTCAGAATCAAGCCATGAGCACCGACCAATTCAACGAACTTCTGAATGTTTGGGGGCGGATCAAAGATTGGCCGGAAGATATGCGCGTCTCATTGGCGCCAGAATTCTCTCGTCCCTACAACACGAGCCAACTTCTCCGCGCAAAACGCTAGCCGATTTAGTCGGTATATTGTCCGGCAATCAACCCCCGCCCACCGATCAAGATGTTTCTCGCATTGTTGAAGAGGAAAGGATTAAAAAGTTCGGCTGATGCGGGTGCTATGTTCTACGTTTGCGTGGGCATGAGAGAATTGTCTGAAAAGCATGCGTATCTATACTATTCGTGCAAGTGTGGAATTGTGAAGTTCAGGATTGAATTATGCAGTCTGAAATTAGCCCGAGAAAACACACAGATCTTTATACGATTCAAGGTTACGACCTTCGCGAGTTTAGAGGAGAAATCGACCATACCAAAGGTAGATATCGGAAGTGCATAAAAATTGGTGATGCTCAAGCGAAACTGTACCGTATGATAGGTGAAAATCAAGTGATCTGGTTCCACCAAGAATGGCCTAACCTTGTTGGAGAAGTGGGTTGTTTTCTACATCAAGTCCAGGTTGATGAAAGAGACATTGTTGCCAGAGTAAATGGTTTTGTATGGGAACACATCATTGAGAATATAACGTACATCCCAAGGGATGATCTCGAAAAGATCCACTACCGCGCAATAAATTCCGAGGGAGATTGTCAGGAAGTTCTGCGGGCAGCGAAAACTGAATACCTACGCGTGCATCTCCCTAAAGATTTGTGGGCCTCGGTTTTGCTGGAGAAGATCAAGAGCATCGATGATCAGGTTCTGGCTAGGTTTCCATTTGCATTCTCTAAAGTGGTCAAAGTACAACAGGTCTCGCAATCAATGGCCAGAGCACGGAGGTGGGGATGTCTAACCTGACTTTAGTGATGCCAGGGTATCACTGCTGGCTTGTCTATCAACGATAAGGGCAAACGATTAACCACTTTCGCTACTCTTGCCCTGTAGCAATAATTCTATTCCAACTAGCACTACTGGAAAAGCCAGCAGTAGTACCCGCCTTTTCACTGTCGTTGTGTCAGGTTATGATTATTGGATTCGATTCAAAGCATCCCATTTTAAAAAAGCTTTACCACACATAATCCCATGAAATCCAACGAATTACGCGAAAAATATCTTGTCTTTTTCGAGACCAAGGGCTGCACGCGCCGCCCTAGCGACGTGCTGGTGCCGCGCTGGGATCCGTCGGTGTTGTTTACGCCGGCGGGGATGAACCAGTTTAAGGACCATTTTCTGGGCCGCTGCAAATTGGAATTCACCCGGGCAACGACCTGCCAGAAATGCCTGCGCACGGGCGATATCGACAACGTGGGACGCACGGCCTATCATCACACGTTTTTCGAGATGCTGGGCAATTTCAGCTTCGGCGATTATTTCAAGCGCGAGGCGATCCACTGGGCCTGGGAGTTTTTGACCGACAAAAAGTGGCTCGCCCTGGATCCCAACCGTATTTCGGCCACGGTCTATCTCGACGACGACGAGGCGGCGGGCATCTGGCTCGACGAAATCCGTATCCAGCCCGAGCGGCTGCAGCGCCTGGGCGAGGACGAAAATTTCTGGCCGGCCAACGCACCCAGTCAAGGGCCAGACGGGGTGTGCGGGCCGTGCAGCGAAATTTATTATCAAACCGAGTTCGGCTCGGTCGAAATTTGGAACCTGGTGTTCACACAGTTCAACCGGGTGGGCGATCCGCCCGACAATCTCCGCCCGCTGCCCAGCCGCAATATCGACACCGGCATGGGCCTGGAGCGGACGGCGGCTGTATTGCAAGGCGTGGATACAAACTTCCACATCGACATCCTCCGCCCGCTGGTCGAGGCGGCCGGCGAGGTGTGCCACGTCCGTTATCAGCCGGAGAGCGAGAACGGCCGGCGTTTGCGGCGGATCGCCGATCACGTCCGCGCCTGCGCGTTCGCCATTCACGAGAACGTGATTCCCGGCCCGAACAAGGAAAAGTACGTCATCAAGCGGCTCTTGCGACGGGCGGTGCTGGACGGGCATCAGATGGGCATGTGCCAGCCTTTTTTGCACAAACTCGTGGGCACGGTGGCCGAGTTGATGCGGGAGCCCTATCCCGAGCTGACCGAAACCGTGGCCAAGGTCTCCAACGTGATCGAAAAGGAGGAGGCCCATTTCCTTTCGACCATCGACGCGGGATTGGACCGCATCGAACGCATTTTCGAGCAGATGCGCAAGGAGCGCCGGGGCAAGGTATCGGGCGCGGAGGCGGCCGACATGTTCCAAACCCACGGTTTCCCGCCGGAGTTGTTCGAAACCTTGGCTGCCGAGCGTAATTTCACCTTCGATTGGCCGGGCTTCCAGGAGGAAATGGAAAAACACGGCGAAATTTCCGGACCTGCCGAAAAAATCCAGGTCTTCAAGCACGACCCGCTGGAAGCCCTGAAAAAGGCCATGCACGGCAGCACGTTCCTGGGATACGAAACCACGGAAGTCGCGGGCGCAAAGGTGTTGGGCATTATATCGAACGAGCAACTCTGCGATCGAATCGACGAAGTAGACCACGAGCGGCCGATCATTTTGGTGCTCGACAAAACGCCTTTCTACGGCGAGATGGGCGGACAAGTGGGCGACACGGGCAAAATCGCGGGAGAGCATTTTAATTTTGAAGTAACCGACGCGCAGGTCGAAGGGGCCTTTATTTTACACGTCGGCCATCTCCGCGAAGGACAAGTGGAACTGGGGGCAATAGTTACAGCCCAGGTCGACGCCGCGCGCAGGCAGGGCATCCGCCGGGCCCATTCGGCCACGCATTTGCTGCACTACGCCCTGCGCAAACATCTGGGCGAGTACGCCATGCAGCAGGGCTCAAAGGTGGATAACGATCTTCTACGGTTCGATTTCGCCAATCCCTCGGCAGTCGGCCTGGAAGAGCTGCAACGGATCGAAATGGAAGTGAACGAAAAGATCATGGCCGCATTGCCCATCGGCTGGGAAAATTTGCCCATAGCCCAGGCCCGAAAAACTGGGGCCATGATGCTCTTCGGCGAAAAGTATCCCGACGTGGTGCGGGTGGTCTCGGCCGGCGATTTCAGCAAGGAACTTTGCGGGGGCACGCATCTGGAAAATACCGGACAGATCGGCCTGTTCAAAATAATCGGCGAAGAGAGCGTGGCAGCCGGCACGCGGCGAATCACCGCCCTTACAGGCCGCGGGGCATTGGAATTCATCCAGCGCACGCAAGCCATCCTTGGCCGATCCGCGGGAATTTTAAAAGTCCCGGCCGAAAACCTGCCCGAACGCCTGGAATCCATCGGGAAAGAACTGCGGGATCTGAAAAAGAAGGCCGCCAACCGAATAACCACCAAGGATGATCTTACTATGACAAAGGTTTCGTTTGTCGATAGACTCCTGGAGCAGGCCCAGGAAATTGCGGGCGTGAAGGTAATTATTGCCGAGGCGTCCGGCGGTCCTGCTGAGATGCGGCAATTGATCGATCTGCTGCGTCGCAAGAACGCTTCGATCGCCGTTATGTTGGGCAATGCACAGGTTGAAGAAAAGAAGGTAACGCTGATCGCCGGACTCACAAAGGACTTGGTCGCAAAAGGCCTCGACGCGGTGGCCTGGATCCGCGCGGCGTCGAGCATTGTCGGCGGCAGCGGCGGCGGACGCACCGATATGGCCCAAGCCGGCGGCAAATCGCCGGAAAAACTCGCCGAAGCCTTCGCCGCGGCAAAAGAAGCCATGAAAAAGATGCTGAAATGACGACTTAAAATAATCTTATTCCGAAAAAACATATCTATCGTAACAAAATAATCTGATTTAAAATGCCTCCCATCTACGAACAACACCTGAACAACGACTTACACTGGGCATTGCAGGAGGGGAGCATGCACTTCGAAGGCAAAAGTGCGGTTAATCTGACCCTGGAAAAAATTACCCGGCGGCTTGCCGAGTTGAAAATCCCTTATGCCGTGGCGGGCGGGATGGCGTTGTTCTTTCACGGCGTGCGACGATTCACCGAAGACGTGGATATTCTTGTTCGCCGCCAAGATTTGCCGGAAATTCACCGCTGCCTGGAGGGATCGGGATATATTCGGCTATTTTCCGGAAGCAAGAACTTAAGGGATACGGAAAGCGGCGTGAGAATCGAATTTCTCGCCGCCGGCGACTATCCCGGCGACGGCAAACCCAAACCGGTGGCCTTTCCCGAACCCCAGTCAACCTCTGTCGAAAAGGACGGCATCCGCTGGCTCACCTTGCCGGCCTTGATCGAACTGAAACTTGCTTCCGGGATGACCAATCCCGCACGGCTGAAAGACCTGGCCGACGTGCAAGAATTAATCCGCATCCTTAATTTGCCCTTGGAGTTCCGCGAACAATTACATCCTTTTGTTAGCGACAAATTTTCGGAACTTTGGCAAAGCATCCAGGCGAATCCATCGGATCTTTGAGTGCTTGGGTTATATGGCATATCATCCATTCCCATAAATGCCGCCATGAAGATCATTGCCAAATGCGACAAATGCAATTCCAGCTTTTCCGTGAACGAAAAATTCGTCGGGCGGAAGGCCAAGTGCTCGAAATGCGGCGGGGATTTTATTGTTCAGGCGGCACACGAAGCACTCGAACCACAAGGACCGATCGAAGCCGCGCCTGCTTTTACAGAGAGTTCGCCGGCCGCGGCGCCCGAGCATAGCGTTTATTCCTTGTCCGCCGCTGAACCGCCTCGATGCCCAAATTGTCAAAAAATCCTCCAGCCCAAAGACATACTATGCGTGAATTGCGGTTACGACTTGCTCACTCGCACCCAGGTGCAATTTCAAAAAGATACCCAACAGCCCATACCCGGCGGAAGATCAAAAGCCCGCAAACGGAAATCCTATGACAAATCCACGGGTAAGGCCAAAAGGAAGGCCGGCGGTAGATTCCCGGTAATAAAAGCTGTCAAGGCGGGAGTGTTGTTTGGGATTTTAGTGGCAAGCGTAGCCTGTATATGGGGCGGTTTCGCCCTTTACCGAAACCTTGAAAACAAATGGAATCAGCACGAATCCCTCTTGCGTTTAGACTATATTTTTAGCGAAAAACACGTAAATGCCAAAAAACTCGCCCAAGAGCTTCCCTATGTCTATGCTTACATGGAAGGACTTGCGGAAAGGTTGCCGAAAGAAGCCGAGTCCATAAATACTCTTTTTTTAGAAACCATACCCAAGATTCCCAAAGATGCGGATCTCACGCCCCTGTTGCAGTTCCCGCCCGAATCGTCGGCCTATCTGCCCATATTGAATTTGCTCGAACAAAGCGCCGATCTTCAATGGCAAATGCAAAAATCGTGCGATCCCCTTGAAACCGCGCGGCATTACGGAGCGGATTTACTGATGGCAACCCTGCCGTTTGTTCCCTGGACCCAGGCGGACAAAAACTCCTTGCGCGAGCGGACCTCTATCGAAGAAAAGCAGCGACGCTTCCGGAAATACGCCGAACAAAGCCAACACGCCGCCGAAAAGATACTCCCCGGACGTTACTATCTCCAATTAGAAACCTCGTTTGCGGATTTAACAAAGGCGCGAAATATTTTTCCGAATATGAAAGAAACGACAGCCAAGATCCCCGAGCCGGTAATGGAGGCGATCAGCAAAGATAAAACCTGGAAGGTTTCCTTCTTTGGCCGCACGTGGACCGGTTCCATCGAACAATTCGGCCGGATTGATCTTGCCTGCCCGGTGATGGAACACGGCGATATATTTAAGGCATTGCCGTTCTTCGATCAACTGCAACATGCAGTGATGCATCTGCGTTTTAAAGGCAACGAATTTGCCGTCGAGATAGACAATCTGCCCATGCTGGAAAACATGACGGAATACCAGAGGCGGATGACGATCCTCTCCAGTTTCAACGGATTTCATGGCGAGTTGATAAAAGCCCCGCCATAAGGGGCGGTTCTATAGTTCCATTCAATGTCCCTCGGCGCTGGCCATAACCAATTCGCCCTTGAAAATGCCTTTCAACCCCCGCAATTTGGCGGCGATTTTTTGCAGGCGTTTGGCCGGGCCGCGAAGCACGATCACTTCCAGGCACAAATCGTGAGTCAAATGCGCGTGCAGCGTGGAGATCACCAGATCGGTGTTGTCGTGCTGCAAGGCCGTGAGATGATCGCGGAGTTGCGGGCGGTGATGATCGTAAACCAAAGTCAACGTGCCGGCGGCGTCCTTGCTATCCGATTGCCAGGCATTTTGTGTAAGCTTATCGCGGAGTAATTGGCGAATGGCTTCACTGCGGGTGGCAAAATGCTCGTCTTTGCAGTAGCGATCGAATTGTTCCAAGAGATCGTCTTCCAAGGACACTGAAAAACGTACTACGCCGGGCATGATAGGTGTTTCCTGTTTAAAGGGTTCAGGGTTCGGGGTTCAGAGTTCAGAAGACTGGGGAAGGTCCTCGGATCAATGGAGTATTCGGTTCACAGTTATCAGTTTACAGTTTTTTATATACCATTCATTATCCAAGGTTCACTTTTTTCCTCGATTTCCAATTCCTAATCTACAATCTCTTTGTCGGAATCCTGAACCCTGAACCCCGAACCCTGAACCCTTACATCGATAAACCAAGTTTTCCCCTTAAGCTACCCCTCAAAAGTAGTAAATATGTTAGATTAGGCAAAGGTTTAATGATGGCAATGCAATATTCCTTGCAAGCCCCGGTTGCATGATCCATAAAAGGTGGTATGCTACAAGACACCAGTGGCGGCTATTGGGGCCGCCTTCGGGGAGCGTGGGCCTGAGAACCCCCGAGACCCGTGTGTTTTTGTCTTGCATGGTCGTTAGTGTCCATGCCGGTTTTGGAGTGTTTTTTTCGATGAGTAAGAAATTGTTTGTTGGCGGGTTAAGTTGGGGTACGACCGACGACGGGTTGCACCAAGCATTTGAGCGTTTCGGCGAGATTGTCGAAGCCAAAGTCATTACCGACCGTGAAACCGGCCGGTCGCGTGGCTTCGGTTTTGTAACCTTCGCCAACGACGAAGGCGCCATTAGTGCCGTAAGCGAAATGAACGGCGCCCAATTGGATGGCCGGACTATCCGGGTCAACGAGGCCGAAAATCAGGTCCAACGCCGCGGTGGCGGCGGCGGGCGCGGCGGTCCGCGGGGCGGACATCGCGGCGGACAGCGCGGCGGCGGTTACGAAGAATAAAAACGCCGCGGTATTCGTGCACGATCGCCTCGTTTCGATCTGCTTTATAAACTCCGCTTGCCTGTTGTAATCGGTGAAGGCTAGGATTGTACTTTTTGTATTTAATCCTAGCAGCCGAAGCCGGGCAATATTATAATACCGTGCGCAAAGTTGCCGCGGTTTTTTTACGGAGCCTCAAGAAAACGATCCGCCAGGCATAGAAAACCGGTCCACTTTGCACTTTGTATTGCCTGCGGAATATCATATTTTGCAATATGACGGCGATTCGGCCGGTTCTAAGGCTGTTCTTTTTTCCTGTTGACTTAATGTACAGGTTAAACTCTAGTGGTTATTGCCGCATGCGTTATCCATACAAATCTTATAGGGCTGCTTGTTATTATAGGATCGGCGGGATTTTCGCCTTTTATTATTTGCCACGTGTCTTAAGGCATTTTTTACAGGTAAAAAACTTGCATATTCCGAAGTCCATAAAGTGCGGGTGAGGTTGGCAATGCCGCCGGGTTATTTCTTGCCTATACCATTCCCGGCCTGATATACTAGTTTGCGGTGAATATATCGTGAAAATTATAGAGCATATTCCCTGGCCTCCCAAGGCGATAAAGTTTTTCGGCATGATTGACCTCAACATTACAGTACACTAAACGTTCCCTGAAAATGATCCATGCCAATTAAAACATATTCCACAACAGCCAACCGCGTCCGTACGCAGCATACCCGAAATTTGAAATATGCAATTTACAATTGCCGATTTGCAATTGTCTATTTTCTTATTTATCCCGCCCTGCTGTTATATTTACCCCCGGCCGTCGCGGAAGAGGCGAGGGCGTTTCAGGAAGGGCGGTTCGACAAGGGCGAATTGCGCTACATTAACGATCTGCCCGTGCTGATAGTATCGGGCACTCCGGAGGAGATCGGCCGGCAAAAAGCGGCGCTGACCGGCGATGTGGTGCACAAACTTGCCGACTATCCGAAACAGTTGATGCGGATCGGCAATGGCAGCAAGGAGCGCTGGGAAAAGCTAGTCGAAATGGGCGAGGCGCTCAAACCGCAATTCCCCCCCGACTATCGCGATGAAATGCGGGCCTTCGCCGATAAGGCCGGCTTCGATCGCCAGTGGGAAATGGGATTCCTGAGCAATGTAATGGTCGACATCTACCGCGGCGGCTTCGGCTGCTCGTCGATAATCGCGGAAGCCTCGCGCAGCTCTACCGGAGGGCCGCTGTTCGGCGCAACCTGGACTTCTACACCTTGGGCATACTCGATAAGTACGGGCTGGTAACCGTGCATCGTCCAAAAGGCAAGCATGCTTTTGCATCTATCGGGTTTCCCGGGATTTTCGGCTGCATATCGGGCATCAACGACGCCGGCCTGGCTTTGGCCGTGCACGAAGTGTTTTTAAGCAAGGACAGGGCGCCGATGTTCAATCCCAAGGGCCTACCTTATTCGATGTGCTTTCGCCGCATGCTGGAAGAATGTTCCAGCGTGGAAGAGGCGGAGAAATTTCTGCGCTCCACGGAGCGCACCACGCTGTTGAGCCTGGCCGTGTGCGACCGCCGGGAAGCGGCGGTATTCGAGATGACGCCGAAGACCGTGGCCGTGCGCCGCGCCAACGACGGCCTGTGTTTTTGCACCAATCATTTTCGCACCGACGAACTAATCATGTTCGCCTGGTGCCGCCGCTATCCAATTCTTGAAAAAGCCCAGTCCATCAAGACGCTCGGCGTGGAAGACGTGGCAAAAAAGCTGGACCAGGTGAACGCCGGCCGGTTGACGGTGCAATCGATGATATTCGAGCCCCAGCCGCTGATCTTGCACCTGGCCATGGGTTCCTGCCCTTCGTCGGCCTTGCCCATGAAAAAACTCGAATTGCAGCCGCTGTTCAAGCAGTAAAGCCGCGACCGTTGGCCGCGCCTCTATTGGGTCGCGAGGGTGCCATGTCCACTCTTGCGTGGACATGTTGCTGTGTTATCGCGTTCCCGCATGCCCACGACAAGCGTGGGCATGGCACCCAGGCATCAAACCCCCGGTGTAATCACCGGGGGCTAAATATGAAGTCTATGCAACCGCTTTTGCGTTGGTAAAGTCTCCCGCTTGCCAACTGTGGCATATCCGGATAAACTGATAGTTTAATAATGCATTATTCTGCTCGCATGGGCCCGGCATGGACAGAGAGCATTACGAAATTCGTCCCGATCTCGAAGAGTGTATCCGCCTGCGCGGGGCACGGATGCACAATCTGCAAAATCTTGACGTCGATATCCCCCGCAATAAGCTTGTGGTGATCACGGGGCCCAGCGGGTCGGGCAAAAGTTCGCTGGCCTTCGACACCCTGTACGCCGAAGGCCAACGGCAGTATATCGAAAGCCTTTCGGTCTATGCGCGGCAGTATTTGCACCAGTTGGAACGCCCGGACATCGACCTGATCGAGGGGCTGCAACCGACGATATCCATCGATCAACGGGCGGGGAGTCACAATCCGCGGAGCACGGTGGCCACGGTCACGGAAATCTACGATTACCTGCGGCTATTATATGCGCGGCTGGGCCAGCCCAGATGCCACCAGTGCGGCGAACCCATCAGGCAGCAAACGCCCGAGCAAATCCTGGACATCCTTTTGCAACTTCCGCAAGGCACGCGGATGATGATTCTGGCCCCGCTGGTTCGCGGGCGCAAAGGGCGGCATAAAGAGGCCTTCGAGCAAATCCGCAAGGCGGGATTATTGAGGGCAAGGGTCGATGGCCAGGTAGTCGACGTACACGAGACGGGGGAACTCGATCCACAAAAACCGCATGATATCGAGGCCGTGATCGATCGGGTGGTGATCCGCGAAGGCGTGCGCGATCGCCTGGCCGAGTCGATCAATCTGGCCGTCCAGCACAGCGACGGCACGGTGCTGGCCGCATACGAGGAAAAAAACAAAAGCGGCAGCCGCTGGCAAGACCGCCTTTTCAGCACTTTATACGCCTGCCCGAATTGCAAAATCAGTTACGAGGAACTGGAGCCGCGCACCTTCAGCTTCAACAGCCCGTACGGAGCGTGTCCGAAGTGCGAGGGGCTGGGAGTCCGCGAGGGATTCGATCCCGAGTTAATCCTACCCGATTGGAGTTTATCACTGGCAGGCGGGGCTGTCGCGCCGTGGAAAGGCGCCACGGCGGCGGCGCTGCAAAAAATCCAACGCCGCCTGCGGCCTTTTTTGGCCAAGACCGGCTTCCGCTGGAATACGCCCTTGCAAAAACTTTCACCCAATGACCGCGAAGTATTGCTCTTCGGCGGCGGGAAGCGGTTTGAAGGCGTATTGATAATGCTGGAAAAAGAATATGTCACCACGACAAGCGAAACCAAACGGCAGCGCTTGGAAACCTTTCGAGCCGAGATGCTCTGCGACCAATGCGGCGGAGCACGATTGCGGGCCGAAGCCCGGGCCGTGCTGGTTGCCGACAAGCCGATATACCAGGTTACCGCGATGACGGTTTCGGCGGCGGGCGAGTTTTTCCGCAGCCTGCAATTCGGCGAAGATCAACAACCGATCGCCCGGCCGCTTGTGGCCGAAATCCTGTCCAGGCTGGATTTTATGGATAAAGTCGGGCTGTCATATCTGACCCTCGACCGCCCGGCAAGCACCTTAAGCGGGGGCGAGTCGCAGCGCAGTGCGCCTGGCGTCCGGTTTGGGTTCCGGATTGGTGGGCGTGTGCTACGTGCTCGACGAGCCTTCGATCGGGCTTCATCCGCGCGACAACCAGCGGTTAATCGATTCGCTGGGCGATTTGCAGCTCCGCGGCAATACGGTGCTGGTGGTCGAGCACGACGAAACTATCATGCGTCAAGCCCATTGGCTTATCGACATGGGACCGGGTGCAGGCCGGCAGGGCGGAAAGATCGTGGCCCAAGGCACGCCGCAGACAGTGGCCGCGGACCCCAATTCGCTCACGGGCAGGTATCTTGCCGGTCGCGTGCGGATTGCCGTGCCCGAGCACCGCCGGCGGATTGCCAAAACCCGCACAATCACCCTGGAAGGTGCGACAACCAACAATCTCAAGGACGTTGCCGTGCAATTTCCGCTCTCGGCATTGGTTTGCGTCACGGGCGTAAGCGGATCTGGGAAAAGTTCGCTCTTGCAGGAAACGCTGGCCCGGGCGCTGGTCCGCCGCTTGGGCGGATTGGCGCCAAAGCCGGGTCCGCATAAAAGTCTCCGCGGTGCGAACCACATCGACAAGGTGGTGCAAATCGATCAATCGCCCATCGGCCGCACTCCGCGCAGCAACCCGGCCACATATACCGGCGTGTTCGACGAAATCCGCAAGGTGTTTGCCAACACCCGCGACGCCCGGCAACGCGGGTACAAGGCGGGCCGATTCAGTTTCAACGTCAAAGGCGGCCGGTGCGAGCAGTGCCAGGGGCAAGGGCAGCGAAAGATCGAAATGAACTTCCTCCCCGATCTCTACGTTTCCTGCCCGGTGTGCGAAGGCAAGCGATTCAACCGGCAGACGTTGGAAATTCGCTATCGCGACCGCTCGATCGCCGACGTGCTGGACATGCTTATCGACGACGCGGCCGATTTTTTTCAAAACTTTCCCGCCATTGCCCGGCTCATTCAAAGCCTGCAGGAAGTAGGCTTGGGATACATGTCGCTGGGCCAGCCGTCGAACACGCTTTCAGGCGGCGAGTCGCAGCGGGTGAAGTTGGCAGCCGAGCTGGGCCGAGTCGACACCGGCAAAACGCTTTACATTCTGGACGAGCCCACCACCGGGCTGCACTTCGACGACACCAAAAAACTGCTCGCCGTTTTGGGCCGATTAGTCGATTTGGGTAATACGGTGATCGTCATCGAACATAATCTGGACGTAATCAAAACCGCCGATTGGATCATCGACTTGGGTCCCGAAGGCGGGCAGGCCGGCGGATACGTGGTTGCCACCGGCACCCCGGAAGAAATCGCCGCCCTGGACAACAACCACACCGGCCGCTTTTTACGCGAAGTGCTCAATGGAAAGGATGGGCAATGAATGTTGAATGACGAACGCGGGATTGGTTTATGTAACCGCTTGCGGTTTCGCGATTAAAATCTCTTTCCACCCCCCTAAATACGGGTTTAAAAACCTCTTTTCGCCGTCCTTTTGGAGCAATCATGCAATCCGTGGCGGGTTTATGGATTATATCTTATCGCAACAAAATAAGGCGATTAAAGGAGATGCGCTGAGCAGGTTAACCCTTGACTACCCATACTCCCCCGAATATCATCGAATTTAAGGGATTGAATTGCGTGGCGCCGGCGTTTCGCCTCTGTCGGCGCGGTTTTGTCAGCAAAGGCCTGAACCCCTTTTGATCTTTTGGTGTAGGCATCATGAGCATTTGGAACAAAATTCTTCTCTGGGCGATGATAATCGTGTTCTTGCCGGCCTTTTTTTACATGTCAGCGAGAATGCTGATGACGCAAAAAAACTGGAGCATCAGGGCCGAGCAGTACGCTAAAAGAATTCGTGATTTACAGGATGAAGACAAAATCACTGAAGAAGGCGGGATGGTCAACGGCGTATTCAAGCCCGGCGTCGAGCAGGTTCGCGCCGAATTGAACAAACTGACCGTCGATCGCCAGCGGGTATGGTACAAGTGCGATCCGCAGGTCAACATCGACCGGCAGACCGGGGCGGTAACGATCAAAGTAACCATAGACCAGCCCAATCCATCCGGGATCGCCAATAAAAGCGTTCTTTACGCTTTTGAAGACGTACCCACGGCTCAACCAGGCCGCTTTCTGGGCGAGTTCAAAGTGACGGCGGTCGCCGACAAGCAAATTACCTTGGAGCCGGCATTCAAATTAACGCCCGTCGATCTGAAAAAATTGGCCGAGGCCAAGCGACCCTGGAATCTTTACGACTCGCTGCCTCACGATAATCACGAGATCCTTGCGCAATTGAGCGAGCAGGACAAGAAGGCCATGTTGCCGGCCGATAGCGTGGAGAAATATATCGAGGACGGTAAACCGGCGGCTCAAGGGGAACCCGCCGGAAACATAGTGGACGGCAAATACGTGCGCCCGTTGCGCGATTACGGTTACCTGTTCGATACGTATCGCCTGCAAATCACCGAGTTGGTGGATCGCCTGGAGGCCGTGATGCGCGACAAGCAAATGGTCGAAGACGCCCTGGCCGACGCCAAGCTCCAGGTGCAGTTCTGGCAGAAACAGGCGACCGTCGTGAAAGCCGTATTGGCCGAAATGGTCCGCCAGCGCGACGCGGTTGAGGCCCATCTTGACAAGTTGCAGAAGAAACTCGCCGAGGCAAAGGCTGCCATAACGGAATTGATTAAAAACAACAAGGCCATGGCCGGCCAGATCGCTAAAATCCAGTTGGATGCGACCCGGCGCATTGATGAGCGCACCCGCGCCATGGCGCAATCTGCCAACGGGGAAAAATAACGGCGTGGGCATCTACGACCGCGACTACTACCGCCGATCTCAGCCGGGATTATCGCTGCGCATGCCGCAGTCGATAGTCGTTACGCTGATCGTCATCAACGCGGCCCTGTACCTGATCGACGGCGTCTTATTTCAACGCGATCACGCCCTGACTGAATGGCTTGCGCTTACCAGCGACACGCTCTGGCGCCCCTGGATGTGGTGGCAATTCATCACATACGGCTTTGTACACGATCCGCGTTCGGTGATGCATATTATCGCGAACATGGCGGGGCTGTGGTTCCTTGGCCGGTACGTGGAACATCTTTACGGCAGCAAGGAATTTCTGCGTATTTATTTGGTAATGATTATATTGGGATCGCTTTGTTTTGCCCTGGGCTCCGCCCTCACTAACGCACTTACCCATCAAGAGACGCCTTATACGCTCCTGGGCGCATCCGGCGCGGTCTCGGGAGTGACGATCCTGTTCGTGCTGAATTTTCCCAATGAAACGCTGATGCTCTTTCCCATCCCCATTCCCATCAAGGCCTGGGTGATCGGCGTGTTGTTAGTGGTATTTAATTTTATCGGCGCCGTAACGCCCAAATCCGGCAACGTGGCTTACGGGGTTCACATAGCGGGCATTGTCTTTGCCTGGTTGTATTTCCAAAATCGCTGGAACCTGGGCCGCTTTTTTGGAAGTATTTTCCGCTTGCCGAAGTTTCCATCCCGCCCCAAATTCCGCGTTCATCATCCCGACGAAGAATCGAAAGAACCTGATTTAAACGTCGAGGTGGATCGCATCCTGGAAAAAATCTCCCGCGAGGGCGAAGGCAGCCTCACGCGCAAGGAACGCCGAACCTTGGAAACCGCCAGCCGCCAATATCAAAACCGGCGGCAATAAAAAATGACTAATGGATGGCGGCTGGTAGCTAGATAGGGGTGGGCAGCTTAATGCCCGCTTACTGCCTGCTTACCGATAACCGAGAACTTATTCAAATCGCTTGCGGCTTCGCAAATAAGTTCTGTTGCCCGGGGGATTTTGTTCAGGCTGCAAAGATTTTTCGGTTGACAACAACTCGTCGAGCATGCCCTGGGCGTCATTTGCGGCATTTATGAGTCTCATCAGCCACATCGAGCAGAACAAGCCTGTGGAGTCGAACAGCTCAGGCTGGAAACAGGAGAGGATGCTCGTAGCGATGCGGCCGTTCAGATCGGCGTTGGGGCTCTGCGGCGTCATGCCCTGTTGAAATGCCGCCCGCAAGGAGGCCAGGACCAGGGGCCAGGCATGTCGCCCGCCCGGATGTTGGCACTGATAATGTAAATCTTGGGAAAAATCTTTTGCCCGCTGCTGGTCCACGGCGAACCGGCAGGAGTTGTGCAATCCGGCCAGATATCCGACCAGCATATCGGTCCAGCGTTCAGTGCGGCGGCGCAGATGATTGAGCTTCATGGCGTCTTCGGCGCCCATGCCCGGCCCGCCGACAAGCATGCGTCAACACGCGATGCCGGGCCTCCAGATGTCCGGACAATACGCTGTGGGCGATAGGCTCGGCATCCTCGGCGCCATGTTGCCTGTCGTGTGCACAAACCACGGCCGTCCACACTCGCGTGAGCATTTCGCCGGTGATGATTTCTTCCAACACGCCGCGGATATGCGGCCATTGCGTTTTAAGCCACTTAGCGTCATTGGCTTTAGCCATGAATTCTCTCAGGCAGAATCCCCAACGATCCAAGCGGATTTTCGAGGCCGTCCAATATTCCTCCATGCCGCCGGCCGACAACCGTTCCACGCCCCGGACCAGCACCGGCCCATGTGCCGAGACAATCGCCGATAGTTCGACCAATTCGCGTGCGTGCATTAAAGGGGTCAGGGTTCAGAGTTCAGTTGTTAGAAATTCGAGTTCAGCCCGGGAGCTTGCTCCCGGCGATTTTCTTCCATAAAGCCGCGACGGGTACCAACGGGCACTATGCGCAGCATGGTCGGTTGGTCGGTCGCGTTTTGTTTTGTTTGTAAAGCCGCGACCAGCGGTCGCGCTTTGTTTTGTTTGTAAAGCCGCGACCAGTGGTCGCGTTTTGTTCTATTTGTAAAGCCGCGGCCAGTGGCCGCGCTTTTGTCAAACCGGAAGAGCCCGAGGGGACCAAGGCTCTCCCGGCATGGGCTTACGCGGACATACTCAAAAGCAAACAAGATGCCGAAATCCTCGGAGGATTCCGGTTAATGTATGCGCATCGTGATAAATGACATTTAACATCAAAGACTTACGGAAATTATCCCGATTCTGGAAAATCCGGACATTTATTAGGATGTGTTGCAAAAATTCAACAAACATCGCAGTCCCGGCCACATAGAATAAATGTTGGAAGGCATCATCCGTGCGCGAATTATGCTGCGCAGCCAAGCCCCCGATGAATATTTAGCCACCGGTGAACACACCGGGGGCCCGTCTGCAATCGCCAATGGCGCAATATATTGATGCGACAATGCAAACCCCCCGTCTGATCACAGGGGGCTATATAAAGTATACAAACTAGAGATCAACGGCCCACGGGCTGGGCGATCAGCGGCAGCATGACCTCGTGGGCGAACTCCGCAAGCGTGGTTGGGGTGGTCGTTTCGGGCGAACGCGGTTGTAAGGGCTGCATCCTTCCCATTTCAACCGCTTCGTACATTTCCAGTAGCAGATCGGCGAGGTTCTCGCTCATGCCGATGTTGAGCAGGGCATGGCGAGCCTCTTGCATGTCGGAGCGGATGTAAAGGATTTTTCTGCCCAGGACTTGGGAAATTATTTCCGCCGCTTCATCGAAACTCAAATCAGCCGGCCCGTGCAATTCGCGGATGTACAGCCCCGTCCAGTTGGGATCCGCCAGTCGCACGGCGGCCACGCGGCCCACGTCGCGGCAGGCGATCATGGGGAAAGACCGCGAGCCGGATATGGGCAAAGAGATCCTTCCCCATTTCACGATCGAATCCAGTTGCATGAACAAGTTTTCGAAGAAGAAACCGGGCCGCAAGTGCGTGATGCTCTCGGCCGCTTCATCGAGGAGTCCTTCCACGTCGTACAGGCCGCAGATCGGCCCCACGCCGGAGTTCAACTGGGCTCCGACGGACGACAGGTTGACCACGCGGGGAATATGATTGGCGCGGATAGCAAATGCCCCGGCAATGCCGAGACGATTTTGAAACGCTCGCACGTTGTCCGAGCCGTAGCCCGGCGGCGTGACCCAGAAAAGGGCGTCCGCGTCTTGCGTGGCCGAGACAAGAAAGTCGGCGTCGTCCTGGGAGCCGATGACCAATTCAGCCCCCCTTTGAATGAATTTATCCAGGTTTTTGGGACGCCGGGCCAACAACTTTACTTGAATCTCGCCGCCGAAGTCCAAGAGGAAATCGGCCACGGCGCTACCCACATGCCCTGAGGGCGTGATGACGGCAATTTTCATATTCTTTTCCTTTCACAGAATGTCGTACTTGCCGAATACAAATCGAAAAATGCTAAACATGAACGTCTATCCGATTTTCCATTTACACATGTAAGAGACAATGAATTATATGCGCCGGCAAGATTATAATCCGCGCTTTGTCAATTTGAGTATCAAGTTGAGCATGACTGGATGTTGCATTGCCGTTAAACCTCCACCATAAATTTATTTTTCGCATACTACGAAAGACTTATCCGCATTTTGCTGAGAGAAAACTATGTGATCCATCCGGAATCGCTCGCCGCTGCCGCCTAAGGTATCATCCCAGTCGATTGACATGAGAAATGGCAACTGATAACATCGTAACATAATAAGAAACGCGATTATGCGCGGTCAATAGACGAGATAACGTGATGGTACGAGATTACAACCGATTCATTTTATATTTTTTTTAACCGGCAGTGCAGACATGTCATTTTTTAGGACGCGAACTAAGTGGCATGGTTTATGGACCAGCGCGGCGGGTAACGCGGCGCTGTTGCTTTATCTGATCGGTACGGCGGCATTTGCGGCCCCGCAAACCATCGAGCCCGGGGCCGTCTGGCCGGACGATCGCGGTAAACACGTCCAGGCGCACGGGGGCGGTATTATATATGTCGGCGAAACGTACTACTGGTTCGGCGAAGACCGCTCCCAGGGCTTGGATCGCGATAAACGCTACGTCGGTTGTTACTCGTCGAAGGATCTGGCCCATTGGACCTTTCGTAAGCAAATTACGTTTTCCGATCCGGAAAACTTGGGACGCGGTTGGGTCCTGGAGCGACCTAAGGTGTTTCATAATGAGAAGACCAAGCAGTACGTGATGTACATGCACATCGACGACGCCAGATACCGGCTGGCCCGAGTCGGCGTGGCCGCCTGCGACACTGTTGACGGCGATTACAAGTATCTGAAGAGTTTCCGCCCGCTGGGCCAGGAGAGCCGCGACATCGGGCAGTTCATCGACGACGACGGATCGGCCTACCTGATTTTCGAGGATCGGCCGGCCAGGGGTTTTCACATCGCCAAACTGTCGGACGATTATCTGACCGTGGAAAAAGACATGAGCCTGATCAGCGCTCCCTTGGAAGGCGGCGCGGTTGTGCATTACAAGGATTTGTACTATGTGGTCGGCTCGGCCTTGACCGGTTGGAACCCCAATCCGAACAAATACGCCACCGCCGCATCGCTGGAAGGCCCGTGGTCGGAATTCAAGGACATCGCCCCGCCCGAGACCAATACCTACGGTTCGCAGTCCACGATGCTCTTGAAGATCGCGGGCACAAAGGCCACGACCGTGATTTTCATGGGCGATATCTGGAAACCCCGCACGCAATGGGATTCCCGCTACCTGTGGATGCCTCTGGAGATCGGCGACGGCAAGCTCCAACTCCCCGATCCCAAACCCTGGACCCTGGACATCGAAACCGGCGAGGCGGAAATCAAAAAATAAGGATGAGGGATGAAAAAAGGGGATTGGATCTCTGATTGAGGTTTGAGCGTGTTTCGCGCGCATCAAGTACAGTATTTTGTACGGTATGTAAAGCCGCGACCATTGGTCGCGGTTTGGCTGCAATTTTTTGCCGCGATTGGGAATAGTTTAATAAAAACCGCTTGCGGTTTCGCCCCGCCCACTGTCCACTGTCCACCGTCCACTGTTCCCGGAGTCCTACAATGACACGGAAGTATTTGGCATTCGACATCGAAACGGCAAAGGACATTCCGGAGGCCGATTTTAATTGGAGACCCTATCGGCCGCTGGGCATCGCTTGCGCCGCCGCACTAAAGTGCGACGCCAAGGAACCGCTCTTATGGCACGGGAAAAACACTGACGGAACTCCCGCGAAAAAAATGTCGCAGCCCGAGGCGAGAAAAGTCGTCGGTGAATTAATCAAACTGGTTGAACAAGGCTACACTCTGTTAACATGGAACGGCCTGGGATTCGACTTGGATATCCTTGCCGAGGAATCCGCCGCTTGGGCCGAGTGCAAAGACTTGGCCTTAAACCACGTGGATATGATGTTTCACGTATTTTGCGACCGCGGTTTTCCCGTGGCCCTCGACAAGGCGGCCGAGGCCCTAAAAATCTCCGGCAAACCGCCCGGAATGTCCGGCCTGTTAGCCCCGCGGCTTTGGGCTGAGGGCCGATATCAGGACGTGCTCGACTATGTGACCCAAGACGTGCAAATCACCCTCGAAATCGCCCACAAATGCGACCAAAAGCGAAAATTCCAGTGGCTAACCCGCAAGGGCACGAAAAGCACGATGGATTTGCCCCAAGGCTGGCTAACCGTCCGCGAGGCCATGCGCCTGCCAGAGCCGGATACATCTTGGATGGATAATCCAATTTCTCGACACCAATTCACGCGCTGGCTTAACACTTGATAACTTCGACTATTAACCTGATAATAAACATAAACAGCAAAGAAATTATGTATGGCAGCCCCGGAATTCTGGCAACTTTTCAACCCATTTTCTTGTCCGGCCGTTTATGGTCCTCAAGCCTGGTGGCGATGAAATGAGTATTCGAGATCGAATTGAAGACGCAAAAATCCTGTGGGAGGCCGGGCGATTGGAAGGTGCGATAGTTCAAGTCTTAATCGCGGTCGCCGGCACTGTTCGCAAACGGTATCCTAGACCAATGTCTGATTGTAAGGCTTACACAAACTTCATACGGGACGAAATTGCCAAGATTACGAATGGGCCTACAATCAATGTTGACTTCTACTATGATGGGAAGCACCACGTCGCATTAGAGCACATCATCTATAAGTTCATTAGATGTGGCTTAGTGCATAATGGATGCCTTCCGAAAACTATCACTATGACACAACCTGTTATAAGTGATGGCAAGCTATTTAATTTACTAGACTTAAGTGATGTTATGGGATTTCCAATAGGGTGGATCTGGAACCTGATTCGGGTGGTTGCTGAGGCTCCTGAAAATGGGAATGAATTCCCCAATAGTACCTATCCTCTCCCTGATGGGTACTCTATATTAGCCGGATTTCAATTGCATTATCCAGATGAACACCCAGAGAGATTTCCACCTAATGCACCTCCTCGCAAAGACAGTTGAAAAAGGTGAGTGGAAAAATATATCAGGAACCATTAGGTGGAGAGGTCGTAGCCCGTAGATCATGCACACGTGCCTGACAATTAGAAACATTTTGATTTTTCCATTAAATTGTCATACACAAGTGCCTAACCTACGTAACCGAATCCTGGCCCCTGATTCCTGACATCTGATCTCCTACGCCCCGGCCCGGGTGGCGCGGCGGCGGTCGATTTCTTTCAGGATGATTTTCCGCAGGCGGATTTGGCTCGGCGTTACTTCGACCAACTCGTCCTCGGCGATGAACTCCAGTGCCTCTTCCAAGGTCAGACGCCGGGCGGGCTTCAATAAGATGTTGCGGTCGTGGCCGACTGCCCGCATGTTGGAGAGCTTCTTTTCCTTGGTGGGATTGACGTTCATGTCGTCTTCGCGGCTGTTTTCTCCGACGATCATGCCTTCGTAAACCTCGTCGTTGGGGGCCACGTGCAAAACCGCCCGCTGCTGCAAGGCGTCTAAGCCATAGGCCACCGCCCGGCCTGGCAACCGTGGAGACCAGCACGCCCGTGGCGCGGCCGGGGATCGATTCGGCCGCGGGTTTGTAGGCCTCGTAGCGGTGGTGCATGATCGCCGTGCCCTGCGTGGCGTTAAGCAGCCGGGTCCTGAGCCCGATCAAACCCCGGGCGGGAATGGAAAAGATCATAAACGTGTATTCGTTGTGCGTGCTCATTTCGGACAATTGCCCGCGGCGCTCGCCGATCAGTTCCATCACCGGCCCGGTGCGGTCGGTGGGCACTTCGACCACCAGCGATTCGAAGGGCTCGTGCAAAACGCCGTCGATTTCCTTAAAGATCACCTGCGGCTTGCCGATGGATAGTTCGTATTGTTCGCGGCGCATGATTTCGATGAGCACGGAAAGGTGCAGCACGCCCCGGCCGGAAACGGCGAACTGCTCGGTGCCGGGAATCGGCTCGACGCGCAGGGCCACGTTGCGTTCCAATTCGCGAAACAGGCGTTCGCGGAGATGGCGGCTGGTGAGATATTTTCCCTCCCGCCCGGCCAAGGGCGAGGTGTTCACGCCAAAGGTCATTTTCAGCGTCGGCTCGTCGACCTTCAGCCTGGGCAAGGCGCGCGGCGTTTGGGGGTCGGAAATCGTGTCGCCGATTTCCACGTTTTCCAGGCCGACGACCGCGCAGATGTCGCCGGCGTCGACTTCGTGGACTTCCACGCGGCCGAGATCCTGAAACAAAAATACCGAAACCACTCGGGACGGCGTAATTTTGTCGCCGGCCTGCATGAGCACCACGCTTTGCCCTTTGCGGATCGTGCCCGACTGGACGCGTCCGATGGCGATCCGGCCGGTATAGTCGGACCAGTCGAGCGTGGTGACCAGCATTTGCAGCGGATCGCCCAGATCGACGTCAGGGCCGGGAATTTTTTCCAGGATCATGTCCATCAGGAGATGGATGTTGTCGCCGGGCTGGGCTGGATCGAAGGTGGCAAAGCCGAGTCTTGAACTGGCGAAGATAAAGGGGAAGTCGGCCTGCGCGTCGCTTGCGCCCAGGGATATAAATAAATCGAGCACTTCGTCGACGACTTCATGCGGCCGGGCGTCGGGGCGGTCGATCTTGTTGATGACCACGATCGGCCGCAGCACCGCACTGGAAGGCCTTCGACAGCACGAAGCGGGTCTGCGGCATGGGGCCTTCGGCGGCGTCGACCAGGAGCAAGGCCCCGTCGGCCATGCCCACCACGCGCTCCACCTCGCCGCCGAAATCGGCGTGGCCGGGCGTGTCGATGATGTTGATTTTCACCCCTTTGTAGGGAATGGCGATATTCTTGGCGAGGATCGTGATGCCGCGTTCGCGTTCCAGTTCGTTGGAGTCGAGAATACACTCGCCCTGCAGTTGCGTTTCGCGAAAGCGGCCGCTTTGGCGCAACATGCAATCGACCAGCGTCGTTTTGCCGTGATCGACGTGGGCAATAATGGCAACGTTGCGAATATCGTTTCGGCGCATGAGCAAAGATTGGGGGATTAGGGTCGAGAGATTAGGGGCTAGGGAATGTCGAAGTACGAATGACGAATGTCTAAAGAATAACTAAATCCTAATGAAGCAATATTTTTATCACTATTAGACATTGGTGCTTTGTCATTCTTTCGTCATTCGAGCTTTGTCATTCGCCATTTCTACCTACCACCTACTATCCACGATCTACCTTTTTATTTCAAGGCATTGGAAGGTTTTGCGGCGGATTTTGGCGGTCTCGGGGATCCACTGCTCGGAAAAGCGGGTGACATAGTGCAGGCTGCTGGCCTGGCCGCGGAAACCTACCACGTGCTTGTCGACGTCCATTTGCTGGCCGATGATCCGCCCGGCGTCGATATCGAAGCGGACCACGCCCGTGCCCTCGCGCTGCACAACTTGGGCCTCGATGGCGGGCTCGGTCACGGGCGAGATGATTTGCGTGGATACGCGAATCGAGGCCACGCCGGTCTTAACGCTTTCCAGTTTGAATTGCTGCAGGGCCTTGATTTTTTTCACTCCGCCGCTTTCCAGGGGCACGTCGATATCGCAGGGAAAAGTCCAGACGTGACCCACGGCGATCGGTTCGTCGGGCAGGGGGATGGTGATTGCGCCTTCGTTGGCAGCCACGCCTTTTGTTTCTTTACGTTGGCGATTGAGAATTTTCCCCCGGGCGTCCATGGTGATGATCGACAAGGGAACGCCGACCGACGCGGCGACGTCCTCAAATCCCAAGGGCGGTTTGGCGTCCGTGCGGCTGTCGTAGCGGACCTCGTTGCCTCCGGCGAGTTTTTGCCGCATGTCGACCCATTGGACAAGGTGCTCGAAGGTTGCGGCGCCGTCGGGCTTGACCTCTTTTACCCGCCATACTTTTTCCGAGTTGCTTAGGGTTTCCGCCGTTTGCTCGGCGCCTGAAACCGCGGTGCGGACCAGTGAGCGATGCTCGACGTTCCAACGGAGCGTCTCGCCGGGGTGGAACTGATAGCGGAGGGCGTATTTTTCCTGTTCCGCGGCCGGAGAGTTAAAGGCCAAAGAGAGAAAAGACAGACCACAAATGAAAAATAACTTGATTTTCATCCGACTCGCTTCCTTTCGAGTTTTGAAGTCCCAAGGAAACCGTCTCCTTTTCGCCGACCTGGATTTGGTCAACCGACCCAGGGCGTCCCGGAATTGCATTGCCACGCAGGAGCATGGGAACGAGGAGTCCTTCTATTATTTGTTGAATTTAAGTTGTCCGCCCCAGCCGAGTTTTTCGCGGAGCGTGCGATAATATCCGTGTCCTTGTCCGGTGATCAATTTGAATCTTGCGGAGGATTGCTCCACCCGGACGCGGTCGCCGGGCTGAAGCTGACTGAGCAGCCGACCGTCGGCCACGGCCGAGGTGCCTGGGTTGGGATTCGGCGTCTCGATTTCGTACACGTGATCGGCCGAATCGACCACAGGGCGGTTGGTGAGCGTGTGGGGGCTGATCGGCAGGATCACAAAGGCCCGCATCGTTTGCCGCAGGATCGGTCCGCCGGCCGAAAGACAATGGGCGGTCGAACCGACCGGCGTGCTGATCATCAGTCCGTCGCAACTATAAGTAGTTGCCAGTTCCGAGTCAACGTAAAGATTGATGTTGATAAGCGAAAAGGGGGTGCCGGCCAGGACGGCCACTTCGTTTAGCCCGAGTTGTTTTAACCGAACTTCGCCGTCACGAATTAAGGAACACTCGAACATTAGATGTTCGGCGATGTTTAAAAGTCCTGCCTGATAATCACTTAGGGTGGTAGGCAACTCGGATTTCGATATATTCGCCAAGAACCCCAGTTTTCCCATATTAACGGCTATTACTGGTAATTGGCGATGTCCCATTTGCCGAGCCGCACGGAGAATCGAGCCATCGCCGCCCAATACAATAGCCAGGTCGGCATCGACGACCGACAAGTCCTCGTTGCCGGTGAAATCGGTTTTAACAATCTGGACGTGGCGAGCGATTTCGCCGCTGAGTCGTTCGGCCTCGGCAAGTATTTCCGGGCGCCCCGCCCCCAGGACGATCGCCCGAAGAGACGTGCCAGGCGGACTTTTTTTCGTTGATGCGCTCATAAAAGGCGATGATAGCGGGGATGCGGGGAAAAGAAAACCCGAGAAATGCCGATTTCGGGCCAAAAACTAATTCCTATACTTCGCCGACCAACTCGGCAAAGGCGATTTTGGCATGGTCGAGCAAGGAACTGTATTCGGTGGTTTCCAGTTCTTCGCCCAGGAGTTCCACGTCATAATATCCGTCATACCCGGCGGACTTCAGCGCAGTGACGATTTCACGGAGCGGGACAATGCCCTGGCCCAGCCGGCAACGGTTTTGTTCGCCGCTGGGCGGTCGCCGGGCGTCGCCCAACTGGACGATAGATATATACGGAGCGATTTCAGTAATTCGATCGACTAGACTGGGATTAAGGCCGAGATGATAGGTATCCAATACGATTTTGACCTGGGGGCTGGCAACGGCATGGATCACTTCCAGGACATCATCAATGGTGTTTAAGAAGGTCCAATCGGCGGCACAACCGGGATGCATGGCTTCGACGGCCAGAGAAACGCCTAGTTCGGCGGCTTGGGGCGAGAGTTTTTTTAAAGCGTCTTGCAGCAGACTTCTGGCGTGGTTGAAAGTATGGCCGGCCCGTGTGCCGCTGATGACAATCAACGTATCGGTTTTCAGCGCAGAGGCGGCCAGCAGGGCCTCTTGGGCATCTTCGATGCTTTCGCGAAAACTGCGGCCTTCGCTGCCGGTGAATCCGCCTGCCCAAAACAAATGTGAGACTTTCAGCCCGGAACGTTTGAGCAATTTCAAGGCCTTATCCTGTCCGCAATCGGAGAGTTTTTGCCGCCAAACGCCCAAGGCGGGGATTCCGGCCGCGCTATAATGTGCTACGTCTTCCTCGAACGACCAGCGAAAGGTGGTCGTCTCGTTCATCGAGAGTATTGCCATCCTTGTCCGCTCCTGAGGTGCAAAACTGATGATTAAATCAGGTAAAAATGTCGCTTTTAGCTTTTATTTGCGGCAAATACTCCTGGAGCAGGCTGCGGGGCTAAATGATGAATACAACATCGTTTATATAACAATCATTAGCCCCCCAAAACTCCGGGTTGTACAGTTAATTCATAACGGCAGTATGAAATAATACCGGATATTTGTAAAGGTCGCGGGGAAACCACCGGCAGAGGTCGCGGCATTTAAGAATTTGGGTGCAAGTCGTTGGCAAACAAGGCATTACGGCTTTTTTTCATCAGCCGCCGGTTTGGATTCACGCTTGAGATCCCAAGCCACGAGCCATCGGGTGCTGCTGGGCACCAGGCCGAATTGGTCGCGTAATCGTTTATCGAAATCGGGCATGTGACCGCCGCCGTAAAAAATCGCCAGTTTTTTCTTGCCTTCGCCGATTTGCTTACGCAAGACTTCCAGAGCAACTTTGTTGCGTTCACTTATTAGCGTCGATCCGTCGGGGCCTTCCACGGCGGAGAGCATTCCGTCCATGGATTGAAACTGTTCCGCCATGACGCGTTTTAAGGCCATTGCCCTATTCTTGTCAAAAAGCGCCATAAGCAACTGAGCGTCGGAGACGGTGGTTTCCTGGGGATCCTGTTGGTTCATGGCCGCCATCATCATTCGGATGAACATGGTAAGCATGCTTTCGCCGCGTTTGTTCATGGACTCGGCGAATTGTGCGGGCGACATATCGGCATGGATCAAATTGGGACGGGTATAATCGATCATTTGGAGTTGAAAATCCAATTCCAGGACGTCTTTCATTGCCTTCTGGATCATGGAGATAAAGCTGCCCGATCCCGTGCCGCCGCCTTTGGGTACTCGCGCGCCTTCGGGAGCGACGAGTTCGTATAGGACGGCGTCATAACCTTCAAATTCCTTGTTAAGCCGCTCATAATAACTCTTTTCTCCGATATGAACCGCCGTAACCAGGTCCACAATCGGTGTTTTTTTGCCGCGATCTTTGGGAACGTATCTAACAATGGCCGCCTCTAAGGCAAGGGGTTGGTTTTTTTCGTCCCGGCTTATACGAATGAAGCGAGAGGAATTTTCTTTATCTTTATTGACTTCTGGTTTTTCGCCGGCTTGCAGAGAAATTGAGCAGGCAGAAAGTGAATATAAAAAAGCCAACCACGCTATTGGAAAACGACGTTTCATAGGCATGCGAGCGACTCCCGTTCTTATATCAGGCACATATTTACACGCCGTGTATCAACAGCGGATTAAATGCAGACAATAAAATGCCCCTTAGTTGGTCATTTTCGGAATGATCTTGTTTAATTATAATAGTAATGCATGACATATTTCAGGAGTAATTCCTTTATTCAAAATAGAAATTTATTTGTAATTCTAACATATCACTATCAAGGCGGGGTTGTGTGGGCATTTCCCCCTCTAACGAGTTAAACGGTACCTATTAAAACTCGGCTGTTCGCTCTTGACGACGAAGAAGTGTCCAATCATGATAAAATGAGGTGTTTGCGGAACTTGGATAATATCTATATGATCAAATTTGGAACTGATTAAACTTAGCCTAAATGCGAAAATACCTCAATTAATTTGACAGATTTGTAAAAATCGACTTTGATGAAATTTAAGTGCAATTACGTCGTTACCACGGGGGACGGTAATATCCAAGTCCGAAAGGGTTATGACGTTAAAAACAGGAACAGAGATTGATGAACGAATCCCTGGAAATTCAATGTCTCGCATCAGCGACATTTGAAGACTTTCTCGCCCGGGCCGGCGGGTCGCTGGCGGTATCGACATATCAGGCGGGCAAGGTGGCGATGATCGGCTGGGACGGCCGACAATTGACGTTATTGATGCGTGATTTTGACAAGCCGCTGGGGCTGGCCGCGGCTGGAAAACAGATGGTTTTGGCAACGCGACACGACTTGTGCATTTTTTCCAACACTCCATTGTTGGCCCACGATTTTTTGGAAGATCAACCCGGACGTTACGATGCCTTATATTTACCCCGTGCCACGTATCACACGGGGGATTTACATACCCATGACGTGGCGATTTCAAGCGAAGGCATAATTTTAACAGCCACGCGGTTTTCCTGCCTTGCGCGAGTGAGTTTCGATTTCAATTTCATTCCATTTTGGAAGCCTCATTTTGTGAGCGATCTTGTACCGGAGGATCGTTGCCATTTAAATGGATTGGCGTTATTCGAAAACCGACCCAAGTATGTAACGGCATTGGGAACTACGGACAGTGCCGGCACTGGCGCGAGAACAAAGCCGCCGGCGGCATAGTGATCGACGTCACAACGGACGAGATAATAAGCGAAGGACTTTCGATGCCGCACTCGCCCCGCTGGTACGACGGCCGGTTATGGGTGTTGAACTCCGGCACCGGTGAGTTGGCAACGATCGACGTTGCCAGCGGCCGGCAAAGCGTGGTTTGCGGGTTGCCCGGATATTTGAGGGGCTTGTGTTTTATCGGGCCATACGCGGTGGTGGGGTTGTCAAGGATCAGGGAAAAACACATCTTCGGGGGTTTGCCGCTGCAAACGCGCTGCGAGCGGTTGCGTTGCGGGCTGGCGGTGGTGGATCTTCGCAGCGGCAGGGAAGCGGGATTTTTCGAATTCACCGCAGGCTGCGAAGAGATATACGACGTGCAATTTTTACCCGGCCAAATGAGGCCGATGATTTTAAACTTGGAAAAACCGGCCTCGCGCCAGGCGATAAGCAATCCGGAATCCTCCTTTTGGCTGCGACCGGGCAATGAGATCCGCGATCACGCGGCAGAAACAAAAAACTATAACAACATCGACGAGCAGAATTTTGCCGAGCCATCGGCCGAGGGCATGGCAGGACCAGTTAGGGCTATAGCGACAAAATAAATTCCGCAAGCCGGAAATTTTTTCGTGAGGATCTTTTATCATGTCATTATTGCGAATGCCTAAATTTCAGCGTATTGGGACCTCTTGGGAAAGCATCGCGGATTTTTTCAGCGGGCGAAATCGCCGCCGTCCGGCGGGCGGGCATAACCGGCGACTGATGATCGATCCCTTGGAACAACGGATGTTACTTTCCGTTTCCATCGGCAATGCCAACGATCAAACCGTGAGCCAAACGCTGGGCAGCCAAACCACCGGGACTGCCGAGGGGATTGCCGCGAATAGATTTTTGTTTGACACGGGGACCGCGGGCACGCAAGCCGTGGCTTCGGATCACAACGGCGATTTCGTGGTGGCTTGGACGCGCTACGATCCGCTCATCGATCCTGAAACCGGCCAGCAGGTTAGAGACCCCTTATCAGGCTCATATATGACCGAGGGCAACATCTATGCCCGATATTTCACCGACGAGGTGCAGCGGATTACGCTGCCCGCTCAAATGCTGATGAATTCCGGGACGCAACTGCCGGCGTTTTCCTTGCTTTACGGCGGCAACGCCGTGCAGAAAATAAGCATCTCGCAGGTATATCCGTCGGGTTCGACTACTGCAGGCACCGTACAAGGCGTGTTCAGCTTGGGTTATGATCTTAACGGCGACGGCATGATCGATCCGGTGACCGAGACTACGCGGCCGATCCAGTTCGACGAAGCTGCCTTTAATTCCCCCGATCCCACGGTAAATCCGGCGGTTTTAATGCAGAACGCGCTGCGGGCTCTGGGCGGACCGCTGTCCGACGTGACGGTGACGGCCCTGAATTCCCATGATTATGAAGTGGACTTTGGCGATGCTTCGCAGGGGCAAGCGATGCGGACGATCGCGGCCCTGAATCCGGCTTGGCCATCGGGGAGATTACCTCCCATAACGGTTGACGTGGTGCGGCAGCCGATCCAGATCGGCATTAACGCCTCTACCGGCGGCCCGCGCATCTACGTCTCTTCGACGGACGTGTCGTTAACGGCTCAAAGCATTCAAACGGCATTCAGCGCAGCCAATTGGTCTGCAAACGGCCTGGATCCCGTGACGGTTCAGGTCACCCCGGTGAACAACGGGGTCGATAACCCGTTGCTGACGTTCGACATTACATTTGTGGGCAATTCGGGCAAGACCGATCAACCCCAACTGGTTTTCGGCAAGATGAGCGATGCGAGCGGAAACAGCATATCGGTCGATTCGTTGAACGTCTTCAACGTCAAGACCTTGAAGGAACCCAGCCCCGAATTCCGCGTCAATCCGCCCGAACCGGACAATCCATTTACGGTCGGGCCGGATCAATATGAGCAGACCGATCCTGCCGTGGCCATGGATGCGGACGGGGATTATGTAATCACCTGGACAAGCGTGGTCCCCGATTCGGTAACGCCGGGCAGCCAGACCGACGTTTTTGCACGGCGATTTTCACCCTCCGCCCTGATCACCAAGCCCAACATGGTCATATCGAGCCACACGCTGTCCGTTCTGGAAGGCAACAGCAACACAATTACGGTCATGTTGGACAGCCAACCGTTATCGAACTTAACGGTGACCATATCCAAAGAATCGGGAGGCGATCCGAGCCTAACGGCGGATAAATCCACGCTCACTTTTACTCCCGGCAATTGGAACCAGGCGCAAACTGTTAAGTTCAGCGCGGCAACGGACTCTAATAATGTTAATGAGACGGCAAACTTCGACGTATCGATACCGGGCTACGCCACTCAAGTGGTAAACGTCACGGATATCGACACCAAAAGTTTGATAGTCTCCAGCGACAACGTATCGGTCCCGGAAGGCGCATACAACGGCTTTACCGTAAAGCTCGCATCCGCGCCGACTGCAAATGTGACGGTGAACGTTGCGACGGTACCCGGCGGAGACGCGGATCTTACTATTTCCGGGGCTCCGTTGGCGCTTACCTTCACTCCCGGCAACTGGAACACGGCACAGATGGTAACGATCAATGCCGCCAACGACGCGGACACGACAAATGGTACCGCGGTGATTTCTTTGACCCCGGATGTAGCGTCGGGCTATGGGAGTCGCACGGTTAACCTTACCGAAATCGATAAAGATTTAAACAGCATAATGCTTTCCGCTGAAACCCTGTCGGTAGTGGAGGGCAGATCGAACAGTTTCACTGTTGCGCTGTCTTCCGCCCCAAGCGGATTCGTGGAGGTGGACATTTTGAAGCGGGCCGACAGCAGTTCGGATATAACCTCCTCTGCATCAACACTCTATTTCGATTCGTTTAATTGGAACCTACCCCGGACGGTGACGTTAAATGCGCCTTTGGAGGCGACGGTTAATAACGGCACGGCATATTTTTACGTGTATGCCCCCTATAATCCCGAATATGCCTTTCAGACTGTGACCGCCAATGAGATCGGCGTAGGTCAGTTCGTGGTTTCGCAAAGTTTCGGGAGTATTATAGAAGGAACCGCGGGCACTGTTACGGTTGCGCTAACGGGCCAACCGACGTCGACCGTAACAGTGAGTATCATAAAACAGGCGGGCGGTGATCCAGACTTGACGCTTGCATTCCCTGCATCCGGGACGCTCACATTTAATCCGGGCAATTGGAACTCACCGCAGACGATATACATCAGTGCGGCCAACGATCCGGACGCGGTTGATGGGACGGCGGTATTTTATTTGGACGCGCCTGGTTACATCAGTCAACCGATAGCCGTGGCTGAGTTGGATACCACGGCCCCGCCAAACTTGGTAATTAACTTGGTAAATCCATCTCCACCACCGTTGACGACGCTTCTCACCGATCCGGCGGTCGTGCCCGTTGCGGAGAATGGAAATACTTCAATAACAGTTGCGCTTCCGGTAAGGCCGCCGTCGGATGTGACCCTGACCATTACCAAGGAGGCGGGCGGCGATCCAGGCCTGACGGTTACAACGCCGGCATCCCAGACGCTAAGCTTTACTCCAGCAAACTATAACGTCGGACAGACGATAACCTTCCATGACGCTCCGGACGCGGACGCGATCAATGGGGTCGCGGTGTTTTACCTGGATGTGCCGGGCTATGCCCGGCAGAAGATTTTTGTAAGCGAGCTTGATACAACGAAATCGGCGGACATCACCGTCGGCTACCCCCCTGCCAGCAACAGAATCGTGGTCGTGCCCGAGGGAGGAACGAACACCTTCACCGTGGTTCTTACCACCACACCCGCCGTGGGGGCGGATGTTACGGTGACTCTCACGGCCCAGGCGATCAGCGATGCCGACCTTACGGTTGCTCCGGCAACGCTCACATTTACAAACGCCAACAATACGCCTCAAACGGTCACGGTAACCGCGGCAGTCGATGCGGACACCGCTGACGGAATAGCATATTTTGATCTGACTGCGCCGGGTTTGATAACCCAGACGGTGACCTTGATCGAGAACGACAACACTCCAATGGATCTGGTGATTACCCCTAGGAATCTATTCGTTCCCGAGGGAGGGACAAACACTTTTACCGTCGCGCTTTCCAACGCGCCCACGGCGAATGTGACGGTTACCATCGGCAAGCAGATAAACGGCGATCCGGACCTTACCAATCCTAATGCCAATCTCGTAACCGGCCTTCAAACGCTCACTTTTACCCCCGCTAACTGGAACACGCCCCAGACGGTGACAATCAACGCGGCCGAGGACGCGGACAACACCGACGGGACGTCATTATTTTACGTGTCATCGGTGGGCATTACCACCCAGGTTGTGACCGCGATGGAACTCGATAATGACGTGCCCGATGTAAAAATTTCAAATAGTAATACTTCATTTGTTCCCATTCAGGATATATCCGTGTTGGAAGGGGACGCCGTCGGCCATACATTTTACGTGTCGCTTCCCTCCAGCCCGACCTATGACTTGACGGTGAATATCGATAAGCAGCCGGGCGGCGATGCGGCGATATCGACTAATAAAACAACCCTCACTTTTACCGCCGATGTTTGGAACGCGAGCCATACGGTGATATTGACCCACGGCAATTGGAACACTCCGCAAGCGGTTAAAATCACGTCGGCCAACGACGCAAATGCCATTAATGGAACCGCCGACTTTTACATTTCCGCGATTGGCTATACTGTTCAAGCAATCGCCGTGACCCAAATCGACGTAAACGCCTCGCCGGTGGTAATTTTGTCCGATACCGCCTCGGTTCCCGAGGGAGGGTTTAAACTCTTCCCGATAAAATTGGCATACAAGCCCATTTCGGATGTAACGGTCGCCATCGCGCCGGAACCGGGCGGCGACGCGGACTTAAGCGCTACGCCCGCGACTTTCACCTTTACTTCGTCCAATTGGTACATACCGCAAACCCTGATTTTCTGTGACGCCGAGGATCCGGACACTGTAAACGGAACCGCCATTTTCGATATAACCGCCACGACTCCGACATCGGAAGGAACGACCACGCCGGTCACTACGTTCCCCATCCTTACTGTAACCGCCAATGAAGTAGACAACGATTCCAATACCCTTATTGTCTCCACCGATTTAGTTCAGATTCTGGAAGGCACGACCGGCACTTTCACAATCACGCTTCCCAATCAACCGACCTCGGACGTGACGGTAACAATTGCCAGGCAGGCCGGCGGAGATCCGAACCTTCGGGCCATTCCCACGACGCTTACGTTTAGCAGCGATCCTAACGCCCCCAACGCATGGAACAAGCCGCAGGCGGTGAAAATACTGTCCAGTTCCGATCCGGACATTGTAAACGGCGCCGCGCAATTTCTCATATCCGCGTGGGGTTACGTGAGCACGACGGTCACGGCCTCGGACTTGGACTACGTGCAAGGCGCCAGGCCCTTGGGCAATGCGTTCAGGGTGAACACTTATACGCCCAATAAACAGTACAACGCCTCGGTTTCCATGGACAACGACGGGAATTTCGTGGTTTCCTGGACCGACGAAGGCCAGTTCACCAGCTTTTTCAACAATATTCAGGCCCAGCGCTTCGATCGCGACGGCAATCGCATCGGCAGCCAGTTCCAGGTGAACCCGGAATCTACCGCCTCGGAATACGAATCCTACGCGAGCATGAGCCCGGACGGACACTTCCTGATTACCTGGGTTGAAGCGCGTTCGGGGGACCAACCGGAAGTGGTCATGGCGAAAGTCTGGGATCAACAAGGACAAGTCATAGCCAACCAGTTCGACGTGGACTTGGGTTTCGCCCCCACGGCTGCATGGGACACGGGTAATAATTACGTAATTACCTTCGACAGGATCAACTGGGGCACGCCTCCTGTCAATGACAATCAGCTCGACGTGGACAGGCCCGCCGTATCCGAAGGATCGATTTATAGCGGTGGGGTCTACCAGATCAGATACAGTATAGTCACCGACGCGACAGGAGCAGTCACCAGCGGAAACACAGTGACTCTTCCCCTTTGCCGGGTCAACAGCGCCTGGACCGACCCGACGAATTCGTCTTCCGCCGGATATATTACCAGTTGGCCGTATTACCAGGGCAACAATCAGGTGGCAATAGACGCGGACGGGGATATTACCACCGTGTTCGACGGATATGGGGCCGAATCGGATTATACCCTCAACCTTGACGACACCATCAACAATGATTTATGGAATGCCCAGCTAAGCGGCCTTACATTTCAGGACGTGAGTTTGCTGCAAACATATTATCCCTATGTATATCAAAATTTAATTTACGGCTCCAAAGCCACGGACGCCCAGTTGGCCGATCTGAACAACGCCTTGCAGTTGTATTACTACAGTACGTACAACTCAATTCTCAAGCAGACCAACGCGATATATGGCACTATGTACGAACCCAACGGCTATATTCGCGGCGAACCCAACGGCGTGCAATTCTCCCAATTCGACGCATTCCGCGTCGTCAATCCGGACGGCTCGGTCAACATGAACTTTGACATGAGCGGCGTTCAAAGCGACGTTGTGGCAAATAGCATGATGGACGGGCATGACGCCCAATATATTTTAGGAATCGATCCTTTGGCCACGACCGGCTCTTTCACCCTGGCGGTCACTAATGCGGAAACCACCGACAATAACTCAACCACCACGAATATTACAATTGTCCCCACCTACTTGCCGAACGGCGGCCCGGTTGATGTGACCCGAACGGCGACGGCTATTCAAAACGCATTGAACGGGATCACAGTCCGCCTGGGCAGCACTGCTACTACTAATCAAGCGGTTGTAGTCCGCTTGATTACTGCCCTCGAGATCAGCAATCGGTCGGGAACCCATTGGCCTTTGAACAACACTCCGGGTTATCAATACTACGAAATCACGTTCTCCTACCTGGTGCATAACCTGACGGATTTAACCCTGGCTACAGCCGCCAATCCTTATACCATGCAATATACGGTACCCGGCGCTACCCAGCCTGTTGCCGCCCTTTTTCCTCTGGTGTCTGTTTTAACCGCACCGGACCCGGGCACTGTACAGGAATACTCCTCTATTGCCATGCAGCCCAGCGGAAACTTCGTCGTGGTGTGGACTCAATCCGATCGATATTCCAACGGTTCGGCGAGTTTTACCGACCTTAACCGGAATCAATCAGAATTGTTGGGGACGAGCATTCACTACCGCACTTACACGGAAAGCACGGATACGGCCGGCCCGCTGGCTACCGATTTTATCTTGACCGACGGAACGCGCTTGAGAAACGGCGGACAAGTCAATCAACCGCTGCAATATATGGTGGTGAGTTTCGACGAGCCCATGATGACCACCGGAGCAAGCAGCGTGACCGATCCGCGGAACTGGGCCTTGATGAAAGACGGCACCGTAATCAACGGCGGGATCAGCAAAATCTATTACGGCCTCAACATGGCTTCCCAATTGGGACAATCGGGATTGTCACAGTTCTCCGGTCTTCTCAACTCTTCCGCCAGCAACAGGTACGAGGCGGTGATCATCCTCGACGGCAACGGCATGGCCGCCGGCACGCCCGCCTTGGTTAACGGCCATTATCAAATCGTGGCTCTAAACTCGCTCCGCGACGTGGCGGGAAATCCCTTGGGCCGGACGGGCTACAACCTTAACGGCAACAATTTCAGCCGCTCTTTCGACGTCGCCGTGCCCTACGGCACCGAGAGCATTGTCAACATTACCACGGCCGGCAGCCAGACCACCTCGTCCAACGTGCAAGGCCTGGCCGACGACGGCAACGGGCAGGTCGTGGCCTCCGACGGCAACGGGGACTCGGTTGCGGTCTGGACCAGCAATACAGCGGGCAAGGAGGGCGTGTACGCCAGGATGTACACCGTTACTTGGACTCTAAACGGATCTACCCGCCAGAACGCGACCGTCCCGGGCAGCGAGATTTTCGTCTCCGCCGATCCGTACGCAAGCAACGCCGCGGCGGCCATGGACGGCGACGGCGATTTCGTGGTCACCTGGTCGAGCGACATAAAAGACCCCGGCGATTCGACTACGAGCTGGGACGTCTACGCCAGGCGGTATAACGCCACCGGGCAGGCCCTGAGCGACGTGTTCATGGTCAATTCCTACACCCCGGACATTCAGCGCAACTCCAGCGTTGCCATGGACGCCCAAGGCGACTTCGTGATCACCTGGCAGAGCATGAACCAGGACGGCAGCGGTTACGGCATATACGCGCAGCGCTATAGCCCGTCAGGCATACCGCTTGACGGGAACAACGAAACGCAAGAGATAAGTCTTATCGGCCGGCCCAAGGGCACTTTGGCCCTTCACTGGGAAGGCGATTCCAATCCCAACAACAACGTCAGCCCCGTAATTACTCTGCAAGGACTGCAAGGCGAAGCCCCCTCCCTGGTCGGCCAAATCCAAAACGCCTTGGACGCCATGGGGATTACGGCAATCGTGACGGCAATCTCGGGCACGGACATTCTGATCAACTTTTACGGCATTTACACCGACGTGGACGTGCCCCAAATCACCATAGATCATTCCAGCCTGACAGGGGACGCCGGCTTCCAATTCAACATCACCACCCAGGCGCAAGGCGTGTCCGGCGAAATACGGGTAAACGATACGACTGTTGGCGACCAGGTGGATCCATCGATAGCCATGAACGATCGCGGCGATATGGCCGTGACATGGACCGGTTACGGTCAGGACGGGGATGCTCCTTACCAGTCGAACATCTATGTCAAGAATTTCGCGGCCCCCACCACTTCCAACTTCGACATCACACTTCGGTTCGGCGGCGGCCTGACACCCAGCCAAGAAGCGATTTTCGATATGGCGGCCTCCCGATGGGAATCGATCATCATTGGCGACATCCCCGACGTGATCAGCCCCTTGGTCGGCTACGTCGATGACGTCATGATCGACGCCAGCGGGGTTTTCATCGACGGCCCGGGCGGCATCCTCGGCCAGGCCGGCCCCCAGGAATTCCGAAACGTCTCGTTCCTCCCCGACTACGGCATCATGCAGTTCGACACCGCGGACCTGGCGGACATGCAAGCCAGCGGCCAACTCCTGGACGTGATCACTCACGAAATGGCACACGTACTGGGCTTCGGTACGATCTGGACCAACCTCGGGGTCTATGTCAACGGTTCAGGTCAATACACCGGCGCCGCCGCGCTGGCGGCATATCAGTCGGAGTTCGTCGGGCAGCAGAACGCCACTTTCGTGCCGGTGGAGTTAGGCGGCGGGCCTGGAACCGCTGACGGCCACTGGAACGAAGTCGATGGCGGTGCCGGCCCCACGGGAATCGTCGATACCCAGGGGCGCGACATGGAATTCGAACTGATGACCGGCTGGTTGAACTCCCCCACTTTTATCAGTCAAACGACGGCTTACCAGTTTCAGGATCTCGGTTATGTGGTCAACGCCGGCGCTGCCCTGAACTTACCACAGTTAAGCTACAGTAATCCCAGCCCGATCACCGGGTGGATGGAAAACCTTACCGGGCCCCGCTCGTACGTTGATGCCTTGCCCGCAAACGTTGGCGGCGGCAATTCCACTGCCAGACTGGCCTCCTTACCCGAGGCCCGGGTCAACACGACGATCGCGAACGACCAGAAATGGTCCTCGGTGGCCATCGACGCCAACGGCGATTTCGTCGTCACCTGGACTAGCTACGGCCAGGATGGCGGCGGAAATGGTTACGGAGCCGGCGTAAACGGCCAAAACGGCGTCTACGCCCGACGCTTCAATGCCAACGGCTCTGCGGGCGGAAACGAGTTCAAAGTCAACGCCTTTACCGCCAACAACCAGCAGCATTCCCAAGTGGCGATGGACGTCGCCGGGGACTTTGTCATCACCTGGGAGAGCTTCCAGGATCGGCCCTCTGTCGGCTCCGGCCAGCCCGACTTGCCAAACAGCTACGGTATTTACGCCCAGCGTTATGCCCGCGCGTCGCAAATCGGCGTCAGCCTATTACTTGGCCCCAATGGCGAGGTGGGCACCGAGTTCCGCCTGAACAGCACCACGGACGGAGACCAGCGTTATCCCTCGGTCGCCATGGACGCCACCGGCGACATTATCGCGGTTTGGAGCGGCAACGGCTTGGGCGACCCCACGGGCATATTCTCGCAACGCTACAACAATTTGAACGACACCGCCGGTCCATTTGTCACGGAGGTGTCCAATTACTCCACATCCGGCGGCGTATCCACGCTCACTCCGATATATACCGGCGCCACGATAGTCGACCCGATCTCGCAATTCGTGATCACATTTGATGAAAACCTTAACACGACCTATGGCCCGGGCGGAACTCACAGCATCACCAATCTCAGCAACTGGCAACTTACCCAGAACGGCGTTGCCGTGAGAAACGGCGTGGCATCGGTGCAATTCGACCTGAACCAAGCCCATAAATCCGGACTGGCCAATGCAGACAGCGGCAAGTATGAAGCGGTGGTGACTTTTGACATCGATCCGAACACCGCGGGCAATCAGGCGCTGACAACGAATACGCCGGGGCAATACGCGCTCACTATCTCCGACAACGTCCAGGACATCTTCGGCAACGCCTTGGATGGGAATCTGGACAGCGCGCCCGGCGGCAATTACGTGTTTAGCGTATTGATACCCACGCAACAACAGACCGGTCCGCAACCGCCCCCCACCGTTACACCGCCGGGTCCCCCGAGTGCTCCGGGCACTCCCAACTATACCGGCGACACCATCGTCAATACCAACCAAATCGGCCTGCAAGATCAGCCCGCCGTGGCATCTGACGCGATAGGCGAATACGTGGTAGTCTGGACAACGGACGCAGCCGACGGCTCGTCCGACATCATGGCCCAAAGGTTCGACAAATACGGCCGCATGGTGGGATCGCAAACCATTGTCAGCTCTTTTACCGCCGGCAATCAATCGCAGCCGGACGTGGCCATGGATCCGCTGGGGAACTTCGTAGTTGCATGGGCGGGATACGGCGCCGATGATGACGTGGGAGTATATGCACGGATATTCGACACCTTCGGCAAGGCGACTGGCGACCAGTTCCGCGTAAACCAATTCCGCACCAACATTCAAGACCTGCCGCGCGTGGCCATGGATCCCAACAGCGATTTCGTCGTCTCTTGGACCAGCTACGGGCAGGCCGTTCCCAGCGAGCCGAGCGTGGGCGACATTTACGCCCGCCGCTATAACATCCTCGGAAAGCCCCAGAGCGACGAGTTCCTGGTCAATTCCTCAACGACGCGCCATCAAACCCTTTCCGACGTGGCCATGGATTCCAAAGGCGATTTCGCCATCGTGTGGGAAAGCGACCAGCAAGACGGCAGTTCCTTCGGAATATACGGGCAGCGCTATAATTCGGCCGGCCAACGCTCCGGAGGAGAGTTCCAAATCAATTCCTATACGAACGACAAGCAAGTCGACCCCAGGGTTGCCATGGATTCCAGCGGCGACTTTGTGGCGACCTGGTCGAGTTTCGGCCAGGACGGCAGCGGTTACGGCGTATACGCCCAGAGGTTCAACTCCGCCGGCGCGCGATTGGGAACTGAGTTCCGCGTGAATCAAACCACACCAAATTGGCAATACCAACCCTCGGTAAGCATGGACAATGCAGGCGACTTCGTCATCACTTGGAGCACCTTCGGCCAAGATACCGATCTTACCAAGGACTATGGCATATATGCGCGCATGTACAAGAGCAACGGTTCCGATTACATCAATCCCGCATCCGGCAGCGCCTTGGGCGAGTTCCGCGTTAATGCCTTTGTGATAGGCAACCAGATGACGCCCGATGTGGCCATGGATTCAGACGGCGACTATGTCACCGTTTGGGCCGGTCCTGATATTGATGTAACAGGCGTCTACTGCCGCGTCATAGCCGTCAATACAAGCACCTATACGCCGGTTGCCAGCGTAACAACCAATGGCCAATTCTACGGCGTTCCATATATCGATTCCACGAATCCCGCGCCTACGCCGAATACGACGCCGACCTTCACGTTGACTGGGCCTATTTCAGGATCATACGTCTCCGGCCAATCCATTACAATCGCCTGGTCGGCCGCCAACGTCTCGGCCAACGATATAATCAGCCTGTGCCTGGACACGGACACTACACTGTGGAACGGCAACGAGAAATGGATCGAAATTGATAAAGTTACTGCTACGAATGGAAACGGCTCCTACACCTTCGATCCGGCCGGATTCGCCCCGGGCACGTATTACGTGGGCGGATACATGTACGACAAGGTGACGTACGTCTTCACCAACGCGCACCTGACTTCGACGATTACCATCCCGGCGCCGACCTTCGCATTGTCCAGTCCCACCTCGGGGTCGTATGCATCCGGTCACAATATTACGATTACTTGGACGGCCGCCAACGTATCGGCCAACGACATAATCAGCCTGTGTCTGGACACGGACACCACGCTCTGGAACGGCAACGAGAAATGGATCGAAATCGATAAAGTAACTGCTACGAATGGGAACGGCTCGTACACCTTCGATCCGGCCGGATTCGCACCGGGCACGTATTACGTGGGCGGATACATGTACGACAAGGTTTCGCACGTCTTCACCAACGCGCACCTGACCGCGGCGATTACCATCCCCGCCCCCCCGGTCCAATCCTTCGCATTATCCGGTCCCACCTCGGGCACATTTGCTGCCGGGCAGAATATTACGATCACGTGGACGGCTGCCAATGTCTCGGCCAACGACGTAATCACTCTCTGCCTGGACACGGATACCACACTGTGGAACGGAAACGAAAAATGGATCGAAATCGATAAGGTAACTGCTACGAATGGGAACGGCTCGTACGCCTTCAATCCGGCCGGGTTCCCCTCGGGTACTTATTACGCGGGCGGATACATGTACGACAAGGTGACGCACGTCTTCACCAACTCGCACCTGACCGCGCCGATCACCATCCCCGCCCCCCCAGTCCAATCCTTCGCATTATCCGGTCCCACCTCGGGTACATTCGCCCCCGGCCAGAATATTACGATCACCTGGACGGCCGCCAATGTCTCGGCCAACGATGTAATCACTCTCTGCCTGGACGCCGACAAGACGCTCTGGAACGGCAACGAGAAATGGATCGAAATTGATAAAGTGGCTGCCGCCAATGGTAACGGCTCGTACGCCTTCGATCCGACCGGATTCGCCCCGGGCACGTATTACGTGGGCGGATACATGTACGACAAGGTCTCGCATGTCTTCACCAACGCACACCTGACCTCGGCGATTACCATCCCGGCGCCGAGCTTCACTTTGTCCGGTCCCACCTCGGGTACATTCGCCCCCGGCCAGAATATTACGATCACCTGGACGGC
Organism: Pirellulales bacterium; assembly: GCA_963845975.1. GTDB lineage: Bacteria > Planctomycetota > Planctomycetia > Pirellulales > Thermoguttaceae > JBEKIK01. The sequence goes on from CAWJUD010000001.1 coordinate 463,505, forward strand.
CGCCAATGTCTCGGCCAACGACGTAATCACTCTCTGCCTGGACGCCGACAAGACGCTCTGGAACGGCAACGAGAAATGGATCGAAATTGATAAAGTGGCTGCCGCCAATGGCAACGGCTCGTACGCCTTCGATCCGACCGGATTCGCCCCGGGCACTTATTATGTGGGCGGATACATGTACGACAAGGTCTCGCACGTCTTCACCAACGCGCACCTGACCGCGCCGATCACCATCCCGGCGCCGACCTTCACGTTGAACGGCCCAGCCTCGGGGCAATATACCGTCGGGCAGCCTGTTACAATCACATGGACGGCCGCCAACGCGTCGGCCAACAGCGTAATCAGCCTTTGTTTCGACACGGACACCACGCTCTGGAACAGCAACGATCACTGGATCGAGATCGACAAGGTGTCGGCCGCAAACGGCGGCGGTTCATACGCCTGGGATACGACCGGAGTCGCCCCGGGCACGTATTACATCGGCGGATACATGTACGACAAGGTGACGCACGTTTTCAGCAATGCGCATCTGCTGCAATCCTTCACCATCGTGGCCGCATCGCCCCAATCGCAGACGGCCAATTTGGCGGCTTTGACCGGCAATCTCGGCGGATTAATCGGCGCGCCGGCCGCTCAGGGCGGAACGGACGGGGCGAGCCTGGTCGATAACACGAGTAGTTTGGCGGTCACAAGCAAAGATCTTGTTTTCAGCTCCGCCGAACTGACGCCATCGAGCGCCTCGCAGCGGGTCACAGACGCTGGCGGGGCGGATAATCAGGACAACGAAGAGCTGCTTGCACTGGCCGACAAAAAGGAAGAGCTCTCGGCGGTGGATGCGGCCTTGCAGGATCAAGACACCTGGCTGGACAAATCCTCGGCAAATTGGCTGGCCTAATATTCAAGTCATAAAACCGCAACCAATAGCCCCCGGCGCGTTCGCCGGGGGCTTTATTTTAGAATACAATGCGGATCGTGTGGAACGGCTATATCGCATCTCGGATCAGTGTAGCGTGTTGGGTGCCATGCCCACGCTTGTCGTGGGCATGTTGTCCCGAGAATTACGCCACATTGCCACGCAAGCGTAGGCATGGCACCCGCTAAATATTTAGGAAAAAATGCCGTTAATGGCGGGCGGCTAGGAAACCTTGGCCAGCGGGACGGCCGGGGAGGGCGATTCAAGGCCGGCCGGGTTTTTTCCAGTTAAATCCTGCAAGGCTTCCAAGATCTGTTCGGCGCGGGTATTCCAGCTATTGGCCCAGGCGCAATTCCGCAGCGCCATTTTAAATTTTTCATCCCGGCCCAAGGCAATCGCCTGGTCCAGGCATTCGGCAAATTCCCCCTCGTTTTCGGCGATAAGAACGGATTCGTATTTTCGGCATTCAAAAATGCCGGTGGAGACCACCGGTTTTCCGCCCGCCATGTATTCAAAGAGTTTCAGGGGAGAAACGGCATGGGTGATGTCGTTGACCAGAAAGGGAATCACAGCCGCGTCGAAATAAGCCAAATATCGGGGTAATTCCGCATAGGGTTTTTCACCCAGGTAACGGACGTTTACACATTCGGCGAGGAGATCTTGAATTTTTTCCGGGCAATTGGTCAAACCCATTAATACGAATTGATATTGCGGCCTATGTTTGGCGGCGGATTTGATCAAATCGAAATCAAACCATTCGGCGATTGCCCCATAGTAACCGATTATTTTAGTGCCTTCAAATGGCAAATCGGCGGGACGTTGAAGGAAGTTATTCGCGAAATCCCCGGCTTTCACGGCATTCGGAACAAGCAATATGTCGGGACGCCTCGAACGGTATTGTTGATGGAGTTTAAGGGAACTGGTAATGACGACATCGGCTTCGCCGAGGAGTTTTTCGTGGTAATAGAGGTAATTATTATTTGCTCCCCGGCCCATGCGGACGTCGCCCTCAGCATGAATAGCCGGGTCGTCAAGGATGTCGTAAATGATCTTTCGTTTGGGCCATTGTTTAAGCTTTGGGTATAGGTACGCATGATATATATACAGCACGGGATTGGTCAAATACAAATCTCTATCGGAGCGGAGGAGATGCAACAAAGGGGGCTTGGAAGGGGATTCACTGGGGGACGGATGCGGAGATGACGAATCGGAAACGAAAAAGGCGTGATGTCCTAATTCGGCGAAGGCCTCGAAAAGCTGTTGGGGCCGTTGCTTTGCCCGCTCCCAAGTAATGCCCGGAGTAGATAGATGCAGAAACGACCAGCAGGGACCGGCACCGATATGAATCGTTTCCCGCCGCGGAAGCAACTCGCCCAGGTATTGCTCCCAACGCTCGCGCCAAGCGTCCAGGGAGAAACATTTACTTACTTCCCGGGCATTATGTTGCAGGCGCCGTCGCAATTGCGGATCGGAAATCAGCTTTTTTATGGCTTCCTTGACTTCCTCGGTCTTCGGGGCCACGAGCAAGCCGTTATGTCCGTTGATGACCAGATCGGCCAGACCGCCCACGTCGGTGGCGATCACGGCGTTGCCGCTGGCCATGGCCTCGATGCAAGACAAAGAGGTGCCTTCGCTGGATACGGTGGGAATCAGGGTGATGTCGGCGGCCTGGTAGGCTTTATGCATGTCTTCTGGTTCAAGATGATAATGTCGGACCCGGCCGGGGTATTGTTCAACGAGTTGGCCGACCCGCTCCAATTCCACAGGATCGCCTTTTCCCACGAAATGAAATTCGACGTTTGCATATCGCCGGCAAAAATATGGAATTAGTTCCGCTACAAGCCAGAATCCCCGCGGTTCGTAAAGCCGCCGCGGATATAGGATCACGATATTTTCCGCACTGCTCGGATTATGTGAAGGAGTGAATGCGTCCAGATCGACGAAATTGGGGATATACGCCATTTTGCCGCTCTGCTTGACGTCGGTGGCCCGAACCCAGTTGATGGTGTTCGTGTCGACCGATACCAAGTGCCGGCAATTGCCGAGGGCCTTCAACAGGCGATCACGCATGGCATCGCCTTTGCGTTGCGGATATTGGTAGGCCGCGTGATCCCACCAAATTCCGTGGCTTATCCCCAGGCTGTTGGGATGGGCGTATGGGTAAGCGTAAGAAAAAGCGAAGTAAATCGTCAGCGCCCCGGGCGGGACGCGGCGGTGGAACTCCCGATTCAAAAGTTCAATGTCGCCGGAGGCGGGAAGGCCCTCGACGCACAAATCGTTGTACCAGCGGACCCAGGATGACCTGCCGCACTGGTAAACGGCGGTTTCATAGCCGAGTTTCCGGATAATTCGATTCAGCTCTATGAGATAGCGTTCCGCCCCGCCGCAATACATGTCCTTGCCTTCGAAATCGAAGAACAGCGGGGTGAGGATGTTTACCACGTGCGGGCGCGGTTTGCGCTCGAACTCGCGGATGTCGCGGCGATCCAAATAATTTTTATAATAAACGCAAAAGCGGCCGATGACAGGCGCCGATCGCAGTTTTTTATAAACGCCTTGGACAAAAGCGTCGTAATTGCCCCGCATTAATAAAACAACGGCTCGCTTTGAAAGCCGCTCAATGGATTTAAGCCGATCGAAATGCGCCCGCAAAAAGCAGCTTTATGACAGTCCAAAATGATCGCATGATGCACCTGATAGAATTTGTGGATGATTGTAGCACTACAATTTCAGTTGGATCAAGGTCAATTGGCCCACCTGGTTTAAGGGTTTAAAGGCGATGGCGGCATGCAAACTGCCCTTTGTGAGAGGCCCGTAATGTGATAAACAAAAAGGCGTTATTCGACTTAGAGCCTATCCTAAAAGTCCCCTCTCCGGGTACCGACGGGCACCATCGGGCACCGATGCGTAGCGTTGGTCGGCATGGTCGGTTGGTCGGGAGAGGGTTAGGGTGAAGGCTAAATCGCCGTGAATTCATTGATATAATCACTTGGTATTATTGAGTTTTTTGTTTTGGGATAGGCTCTTAGAGCGGCAAGCACAGTGAATTTAGAAAACCAGCCAGCCGGGGACGGCCGATGCTAGAACAAAATAATCACCAGGAATCTGCGGAAATAATACCCACTCGGCCGTACGTTTTAATCACAGGGGGCGATCCTTGAAGGAAGGCTTATATGCGAAACGGGCAGAGCGAGCCAATTTATAATTTCCTCGGCAGCATGATAATCTTTCATGCCGCGATTCAATTCATAACGCTTTCGTTAAGCATATTGAGAATTCAATTGGACTTCCCCATCCCGCAGTTGACGGTATTTCTGTCTTTGGGGGCGGCCTACGGATTCTGGCGGAGCGGGAAAGGTCCGGCCGATAGCGGTGATGATCGGACAAAACCGCAGACCTGGCCACCCGACATTATCATTTTTTCGGCTGTGCTGATTTTCATTCTTCTTTGCGTGGTCGGGTATTTTTCCGACGATCTTAGCAACGACGGGAATTATTATCATCTGCCCGCCATCTATTTTTGGAGCGCCAAAGGTTACGTGCATTGGGTGGACGACAATTTGCCTCACTCGATGTTCATAAACGGGTTCCCCAAGGCCGTCGAGTTGACGGACTACGTGATTACCCACGCTTTTCGATCGGATGCCGTCGCCAACGCGATAAACATGCTGTTTTATCCGTTGGGAGTATTTGGTCTCGCCTATCTGGCAAGAGTGCTTGGGGCATCGCGGCCCTTGGCATGGTTCGCCGGCTCGGCCTGGCTTCTTATCCCCATTAACATTTTTCAAGCGCCTACGCTGTATATCGATTGCAGCTTTGCATCGTGCGTTATCGCGTTTATCGCGGCAATGGTTCATGCCGCGGAGAATTTCCAAGCTTCTTCGTTTCGCTTGAACTTCCGTTCGATGTTGATATTCGGGGCGGCGGGAGGGCTGGTCCTGGGCAGCAAATCGACGGGAATAATGATCACGGGATTAGGATTCCTGGCACTGACTTTTTGCCTTGCCCGGCATTGGGCCGGTGAGCGTGCAAAAGGTGTTTTCACGGCCGTTATTTTACCTTTGCTACTCGCATCGGCGGTCTCGGCGGCAGTGGGCGGATATTGGAACTTGCGCAACTATTTATATAAGGGGAGCCCCTTTTATCCGGCCGGAGTATCGGTCGGCAATTATCGCATATTTCCCGGTTTAGACGTGGACCAATTCGTCCAATCCGAAGCCAACACCACCCCGGAGCTCCGCGGCCAGCCGGTCTATAAAAGAGTATTAAAAGAATGGATTCAGCGCTGGGGTTGGAGGGAGGATTTTTTCTGGTGCGATACGCGCGTGGGCGGACTGGGTTATTTTTGGCCGGCGGCCTGTTTGCCCGCCATACCCGGGTTTCTCATTTTCTTGATCTACAAACGCAAATGGAACACGCTTGGAATATTCACGTTGATTCTGTGCGTTACGGGAGCGGCGTTTTTAATCCAGCCGGTGAATTGGTGGGCCCGGTACACGGTATGGATTTATGCCCTTGGATTGCCTTCGTTCGCCGCTTTGACATCGGTATTTTATCCGCAACCGCCGCCGACCGTCGCCGTTAGCGGGAGAAATTCCGGCGGCAACGAGCCGCTTTCACGGCGAAGAAAATTCGCAACCCGGATGCTGTCGGGCACGATAAAGGTTTGGACTTGCACATGCATTTTGATATTGTTATTGGAAGGATGGGTGTGCTGTTTTTGGACGTGCACTTGGGTGAAATTTCCCTCTCCAAATGCGATCAAAGAGTCCATGATTACGCGATTTTCTCCCAATACGATCCTCTGGCCGAAGCTGCACGGGACCATGTTCGATGAGATTTTTTCCAGCGATTGCCCTTTGGCCCTGAGCCACATATACGGACATCCAAACACGAATTACACCATTATCATGGGCGGATTGTCAACGGCCAACGGAAAACGGCGGATCGTGATGGTCGATAAAAATCCGGATAAAACGACCATCGACGGTTTGATTGCCGGCGGCGTGAAATATTTAATATGGGACAGTACGGATCCCCTGCCCGAAGTCCTGAAACAATACGATTTTCCAGTTGAAAAAGCCGAGGTATTTTATGTGGTCAAGCTCACGCCCGGCGGGAAATCGGCCAGGCTGGGGAATGACGACAAATCTAAATGAGTTCCTTGCTCCAATGCGGAATATTTTTCCGCAATTCAATCCGGCGTCACTGGCCCGCTGAAAATGCGGCATGGTGCGACACCTGTCCGCGAGGCGCATGCTCCGTCATCGGCAGGCACATGAAATTCTCCGCTGGAACGCCTTCGAGCGTCAAGGCGGGATCATGCCGAAAACCAAAACGGCTGTAAAAAGCCGGGTCGCCGACCAAGACACATCCTCGAGCGCCAAGGCCGCGAATGGTTTCCAGTCCCTCTTTGATTAGCGCTTGCCCAATGTCTTGCCCTTGATAATTAGGCATCACGGCAATCGGGCCGAGCATGAACCACATGCAATCCGCACCGTCGATTTGCGCCGGAGAAAAGGCGACATGGCCCACTACCTTTCCATCGACCTCGGCGACCAGCGCAGTGCTCATGGCATTCGCGGCCCTTAATGCCTCGACAATCAAATGTTCGGTTTGACGGCTATAAGGATGATCCGCGAATGCCGCGATGAGGATATTCCGAATTGCCTCGTAATCGCCGACGGTTTCACATCGTATGATCATATATTGTTATCGCTTCTTTGCAAACAGCGGCCCGCCGTAAATGGCCGAGTCGCCCAGGATTTCCTCGATCCTAAGCAGTTGATTGTACTTGGCCATGCGATCGGTCCGCGAGGCCGAGCCGGTCTTGATCTGACCGGTGCTCAGGGCCACGGCCAGGTCGGCGATGGTCGCGTCTTCGGTCTCGCCGCTGCGATGGCTGGTCACGCTGGTATATCCGTTGCGCTTGGCCAACTCGATGGCCTCGACGGTCTCGGTAATGGTGCCGATCTGGTTCAGCTTGATGAGGATGCTGTTGGCGATGCCCTCGTCGATGCCTCGTTGGAAGCGTTTGGTATTGGTGACGAATATATCGTCGCCGACGAGTTGGATTTTATCTCCCAGGCGCTGGGTTATCAATTTCCAGCCGTGCCAATCGTCTTCGGCAAAGCCGTCTTCGATCGAGCAGATTGGATATTTTTCCACCCAGGCGGCGTAAAAATCGACCAATGCCTCGGCGGTGATTTCCTTGCCGTCGACCGAGTAGCGTTTTTTCTCGGCGTTGTAGAATTCTGAAGCGGCGGGGTCCAAGGCGATGAACACCTGCTTGCCCAACTCGTAGCCGGCCTTGCCCACGGCCTCGACGATCACCTCCAGGGCCTCGGTATTGCTCTTCAGATCCGGGGCGAAACCGCCTTCGTCGCCCACGTTAGTGGCCAACTTTTTCGACTGCAAAACCTTTTTAAGGTTGTGAAACACCTCGCAGCCGCAACGGATGGCGTCGGAAAAGCTGGTGAAACCAAGGGGCATGACCATGAACTCCTGCACGTCGACCTTGTTGTCGGCGTGTTTGCCGCCGTTTAGGATGTTCATCATCGGGGCGGGCACGATCCGCGCCCCAACTCCGCCGAGATAACGGAACAAGGGCAAACCGGCGTGTTCGGCGGCGGCCCGGGCAACGGCCATGGAAACCCCTAATATCGCATTCGCGCCCAGGTTCTTTTTATTTTCCGTGCCGTCGAGTTCGATCATGGCATGATCCACGGCGTATTGATCCAGGGCGTCCATGCCGCATAGTTCGTCGGCAATCTTGTTGTTTACGTTTTCGACGGCCAGCAGAACCCCGCGCCCGAGGTATTTCGACTTGTCGCCGTCGCGAAGTTCCCAGGCCTCGTGCACTCCGGTGCTTGCGCCGCTGGGCACCCCGGCCCGGCCAAACGAGCCATCGGCCAATTCCACGTCGACTTCCACGGTGGGATTGCCCCGGCTGTCAAGAATTTGCCGGCCACGAATGTCCACAATTGTCGAACTCATTGGATTTTAATCTCCTATTTAAAGCATTTATAAAGAGGCGTTCAGTCAGTTTCAGTTGTTAGAATGTCCAAAACGTTTTATTTTGTACCATTAAACCGCACTTGGCTAGTGGGGCAACGATATTGCTACAAGGCATATTGATGTTCTACATGGATAAGCTAAATTCATCTTCCATGGAAACCGCCAAAAATGCCCAAGTCCGCGCAACTGTTGAGCCGATGCCGGGAAATTTTCGCTCCGTGCAGCCGGGGGGTGGGGTGTGCTATCGCATCGAGTTGGCCTGGGGCGCGTGGAGGCGATGGTGGCTCAAAAAATTCCGCCCTAATTATATCCGGCGGATGGCCGAACTCCGCCGCGGCAGTTGCGACGGGGCGCCGCACGAAATTCTTGATCCCCGCGATTTGAAATACTGCCGTAACGTGTGCCAATGCGATTGGGATAAGGCCGACGATCCGTTTCATTGGCGCGACCGTCTGCTTTTCGCCCGTTGGGGATTGGCCGAACTGCAAATTTTCGGCTGGCCGCTTTTGGCCCTGGCAATCTTGGCGGCGATATACGTCTGGTATCTGGCCTTCCTGCCCGGAGCATTATTTTGTTTGGTAATATATTTTTTTCGCGATCCGCCGCGGCGAGTGCCGGCGGGGCAGGGGGTAATCGTATCGCCGGCCGACGGCAAAATTACCGAGCTGGCATACCTGGAAAAAGAAGATTTCATAGGCGGGCCGGCCGTGCGGATCAGCATTTTTTTGTCGATTTTTAACGTGCATCTGAATCGCGCTCCAGTCGAGTCTAGGGTAATCGCATTGCGTTATTCACCCGGTGATTTTTTCAACGCCATGCGACCGGAAAGCGCCCGGCGCAACGAAAACACCTGGATCGGCTTGGAAGAAGAGTCGCCGCCGCATCGGCGACTAACCGTGCGGCAAATATCGGGAGCGATTGCGCGGCGGATCGTTTGCGATCTTCGGCCCGGCGAAGTCCTTGCCCGCGGACAGAAATTCGGCATGATCAAGTTCGGCTCCCGCACCGAATTGATTCTGCCGCAGATCCAAGAGCTTAAACTTGATGTGAAAGTTGGCGATCGAGTCAAAGCCGGAAGCAGCGTGATAGGGAAATGGTAATTCATGAAAATCAACGATCTGGAACTGTTTCTGGTAGCCGTTCGGCTTGAAGAATTGAAACAGACCGCACGCTCATTATTAGTGCGACTGGTCGCTGATGCCGGGATTGAAGGTTGGGGCGAGGCATCGAGCAATTGGCAGGAATCGGAACTGGCTGGTTGGCAAAATGCACTCTTGGCCGTATTGAAAGGGAGAAGCATTTTCGACATCGAAGAGTTACACACACTCGATGCCTTGTCCGTCGCCGGCCTGCGCTGCGGAGTAGAGATGGCCTTTTGGGACCTGGCAGGCAAAGCGGTTGGGCAGCCGTTATATAACTTGCTTGGTGGCATTTATCGGCGGCGGATTCCAGTGTCAGTACGTTTGCCGGGCGGACATGCGGACAGGATCGGCAAAATCGCCAAAGAACTGGCCGCCCAAGGTTTTCACAACCAATTGATCGTCTCGAGCGGCCGCGCGGAAATTGATTTACGCCTTCTGGCGGCGGTTCGGGAAAACGCGGGCAATGCGGTGCGACTGCGACTGGACGGGCAAGCCCGATACAACCCCGAAATCGCCCGCGATCTGTGCGCCGAATTGGAATACGCCGATTTGGAGTTCTTCCTCGATCCGCTCGATACCCGCGAGCTTTATCCCCTGGCTTCGCTGGGCCGGCAGACGCCCGTGCCCTTGGGCGTTTGGCGGGCGATTCACTCGCCGGCTGACGTTCTGGCCGCCGTGCGATGCGGGGCGGGAAAGTACATTGTGGTGGATCTCGATCAGATCGGGGGCATCGCCCCGGCCCGGCAATGCGCGGCCATTGCCGGCGCCGCACAAACGCGGGCGTTACTAGGCGGCCGCCCTTCGCTCGGTCTCAGAACGGCGGCAATGCTACACCTGGCCGCGGCAACGGCGGCATTCTCGGGCTGCCAAGAATCCGCTTTGCACCAACTGTCCTACTCCGTGCTTAAAGACCCCTTGGAACTCGGCGACGGCATGATCACAGTGCCCCAAGCCCCCGGGCTGGGCGTGGAAATCGATCGGGGAAAGGTGGAAAAATATATCGTTTAAATGAAGAATGCCTTAGCTCCGGATGTAGTCCTTCATAAAGCGGTTCTCCATGGCCAGGCGGTCGTGTTGTGCTTTGACGAGGTCGCCTATGGAGATAATGCCGATCAAGCGGCCTTCCGCGAGAATCGGGACGTGGCGGATTCGTTTGTTTGTCATCTGGCCCATTACTTGATCGATACTGTCGCCGGGCGCGGCGGTTATAAGCGGAGAACTCATTACCGTGGTCACCTCCACGGCGGCCAAGGGTAGATTGCTTTTCGCGCAGTGGTAAAGTATGTCGCGCTCGGTGACTATGCCCAGCAATTCCTGCTCGCCCGAGGGCCCTTGTCGGGTCACCAACAGCGAGCCGATCCGATGTTCAACTAAAGTCCGCGCCACCTCGTCGAGCATGGTCCCCGGGGAGATGGCATGCACAACACTGCCTTTTGCATTTAAAATGTCTTGGATCATTGCCGTGCTCTCCAAAAAGGTAATGAAATCGACAAATTCATCGAGCCAATTCATCCATCCTTGCCGCCATTGAATTTTAGACCATCGATTAAATTAGGTCAAAGCCAAATTGCCCGGAGTATTTGCCAAAACCATCAAGGAACATTGATAATTCTCGATTTTTCTTTAGAAGTGGAGAATTTTGTGGTGTCCACGTAGGTGTATTCACCGCCTACTCGCCGGGCAAGCTCTTTTAGAAAGCTATCCTTTTCGGGTTGGGCTCCCGGGCCGAATTCGATGATGTTTATGCGGATTCCGCCCAACCAATCCTGGATCTTTTCCATCTGTTGCGGTGTGAGTTTCGGATCGTCGCCGTCGGTGAGGAAGAAAATTACGTCGGGTTTCATGGAGCAAGCCATGCGCAAGGCGGCCTCGTGGTCGGTACCGCCATTGGCTTCTATGGAGTTTAAAAAACGCTCGACCGCTTGTTTATTCTGCCCCGTGGCAAACACAAGTTTTCCGGGCGTGCCGCTGGGATTGAAGAGCACCGGGCGATGGTTGTAAAAGATGATTTGAAACTGGTGGACCGTATCCAGGTTCTTTAAACTGGCCAGAAGTTCGGTCTTCACCGCTTTAAGCGAGGCGCTCCCATCGCCTCCCATGCTCCCCGAGCGATCGAACACGTACACGAACTTGTAGCCCTCGCCCGACAAGCCGAACATGCCTGTGCGGGCCTTGCCGCCGCCCTTGGGGGCAAGGGAAAAACCCAATCCTTCGAATTCTTTCATGCCGCCGGGATCTTTGGCGGTCTTGGGTTTATCGGGCTCGGCCCCAATCGCCAGGGCCGATAGACCCAATCCAACGAGAAAAATGATCCCAAACGGGGGAATGATACGGCACATATCTATATTTTAGCTTAGCTATCAGCGATCAGCAATCAGATTTCAGCCCAATAGGTAAACCAGTTTGAATAGGAGGACAGGCATTCTCACCTGTCTTTTTCGGGCCAGACAAGAATGTCTGACCTCCTGATTTGAATGGTTTTTTTATTACGAGTAATTACTTATGTATTTCGCGTTGGCCAGCACCACCGATGTTTCGATTTGCCGCGGGGAGATTGTCCAAAAGCGTTTTAACAAGCTGTTTTTCTCATTGATGGGCAGAAGTCGATAGCCGTTTTTTTGGTAAAAGGCAACGGCCCAGACGGCGGCGGTCCAAGTGCCGATCAATATCGGTTTTTCCGTTGCGGTTTCCAGATATCGCAATAACTGCCCGCCAATGCCTTGGTTCCTTTTGTCGGTTCGCACATAGGCGTGACGGATGAGCGTAACTTCTCCTTTGTCCTGAATTCCCATCACCCCGATCAATTCGTTTTCATCCACGAATCCCCAGAAACATACGCCGTCGCCGATCTCGCATTTAAGTTGTTGCAGAGACATGTAGGGCTCATGCCAGCAATCGGCGGGTATGACGCCTTTGTAGGCCGTTGCGGCGTCGTTGACGATATTGAATATTACTTCCAAGTCCTCGTCCGTACACTTCCGTATCATTGCCGGCTTCCTTATCTCAATCTCCCTCGCTCGCATTACTATGCGGTCGTTGGTGCTTGAGTTCGGCCATCATGAAACTGATTGCATGGAGATATTCACGGCCGGAGGCGACGTAGTCGGCGGAGTTGCGGGCATCGTTGGCGGAGGTAAGAAATTGATTGAAACGGTTCCAGTCGATCTTCCAGTTTTCACCCAGGGCGGCGTCGCGCAATTGGTTGATGATCTCGATCAGTTTAACGATGAACTTCTCATCGGGCGTGCAATCGCAACTCACATAAGGACCGCGGCCGAAATGCCGGCCATCGAACGGCGGAACCTCGTCCGCGCCGCCGTAATGCTGCACCATGGCCGTTATGCCGCTTAAGACGGCAGCCAGAAGTGAAACAAGGGCGGCTGTCCATTGACCGATGGCCCAAAGACCCATTGCCGCCAAAGAGGCCATGCCGAGGATTGTCCATACCAGAGGATGAACCGGCCGAAGATTTTCCTCGCCCGCCGCACCTCCCGGCTGGCCGCCGGTCTCTTGAGCGATTTGCCGATCCAACATCCGTACGCAAATCACTGTGATGTTGTCGGGCCCGCCGCGGAGATTGGCCAGATCGACCAGGGCCTGCACCGCCTCGGCCGGGGGCAGGGAAACCAGCACTGCGCCGATCTCGGCATCCTGCACCTGACCGGAAAGCCCGTCGCTGCACAGCAGAAAGGTATCGCCGGCCTGGCAGGGATGCGGGCCTTCCAGATCGACTTGCACATTCGGATTCGGGCCCAGAGATCGTGTTATGATGTTTTTACCTATGAAGTTTGAAATTGGCTCTTCATATTTCTGGCCCGTCGCTTGTAGTTCCCAGACTAAGCTATGATCGAAGGTAAGTTGATCGATCTTTTGCCCGCGGACGCGATACGCCCGGCTATCGCCCACGTGCGCCAAAAGAGCCCCTTGCGGCAAAAGCACCAGCACCGTGGCGGTCGTGCCCATGCCTTTGAATTCGGGACTGGCCTGGCCCCGGGTGAAGATATGGTTATTTGCATCGAATAAGGCGGCTAATAGCGCGTCAGGCGGCGATTTGTCGCGTAGTTTCTGATACGTCAGAGGTACGATGTCGGTGGCGATCTTGCTGGCCAATTCCCCGGCAGCATGGGCACCCATGCCATCGGCCACCATGAACAAATGCCCCCGCCGTGTAAAATCCTCTTGATTTCCCGCCAAAAAAACGGTGAAGCTATCTTGGTTATTGGCACGGCGCAACCCCAAGTCACTTAGTGCTGCATTTTCCAAACACTTTTTCCAGGACTGAGACTGGGGCATTGGCGCAGAATAGATAGTATAGAAGATATGCGTATTATAGGGTATTTCTGTATGCAAAAACAGACAAAAATCGAATAATCAGTTTAGACTAAAATTACAAAAATCCCAATCCCTCCTTTATATATACGATTAAAAAATATGCCCCGGCTAATAACCTTACTAGCAGTGATGAGCAAGATCGGTTAATATTTCGTTACTTGGCGAACGATAGAAGAGATATTTGCCGCCCATTTGAACCCTGACCGGATTAGATCGTAGGAGGTGCGCGATGAAAAAAAATGCGGCTATCGTGTCAGTTATCCTTGTTTTTATTGCCGTAGGGTTTTCGATCTGTCTGGCTAAAGGCGTCTTTTCAAGCGCACCGCAAAGCACAAAGTCAATCAATCCTCCGCAGAATACCACGGATATATCGTTATCCGCAAAGATCGCCGGCGACAAAGCCTCGGGCGTCGGAATCGCGGCAATGCAGGAAGCGGCCCAGGCTAAACAATACCTCTTCGCCTTCTTCTGGAAGACCAAAGACGATCAGACCGAAACCATGAGCAAGATTCTCGACACAGCGACGAAGAAAGCCGGCTCACGGGCACGGTCGGTAAGCGTATGTGTTACCGATCCATCTGAAAAAAGTATCGTGGAAAAGTTTGGAATTGATCGTGCACCGATGCCATTGGTCCTGGCAATTGCCCCCAACGGCGCCATAACGGGCGGCTTCCCCAACAAGTTTACAGAAGAGGAACTGTTGAACGCTTTTAGCAGCCCTTGCACCGAACGCTGCATGAAGGCCTTGCAAGAAGGCAAGCTGGTGTTTTTGTGCATTCAGAATAGCAAGACAAATTCCAATGACGAAGCCATTACCGGCGTTCGCGAGTTCAAAGCGGATGAGCGGTATGCAAAATACACGGAAGTAATAATGCTCGATCCTTCAGACGCAGCCGAATCGGCATTTCTTGCCGATCTCAAAATCAATCCTAAGGAGTCTGAAGCATTTACCGCGATGCTGGCTCCGCCCGGTTCAGTAATTGCGGAGTTCAAAGGTGCGACCGTAAAGGATGAACTGATCGCTGCGCTTCAGAAGGCAAACACTGGTTGCGGACCGGGCGGATGCGGACCGGGCGGATGCTGTCCGAAACCATAATATTTCTCTGGCGATGTTTGCCGGCAAGATCGCAAATTAGTACGTATGGATAATTTTCAGTCCCTTTTATAGAAGGAGCAGTTTAATGAAGTGGAGTTCTTTAGTAATCGTTGGTATCGTTCTGGCAACGGGTATCACATCAACCATGGGCCAAGACCGCGTCGCTCGCACCCCCACGGGCGCATCTCAGGCCGCCGCAAATAATCCCAGTCAAGCTCAGGCGGCAATTGAACGGGCCGCCGCCGCAAACAAATTCGTCTTTGTTTTCTTTTGGAAGGAGCAGAATCAACAGACCGACAAGGCCTGGAACATACTGCAGCCGGCAGTGGCAAAAATGGCCGATCAGGCCGACGTCGTGTCTATACAGACCACGAATTCGGCCGAAAAATCGGTCATCGATCGTTTCGGTGCGAGCCGTTCCCCTTTGCCTTTAGTTCTGGCGATTGCCCCTTGCGGCGCGGTCACCAAGGCCTTCACCGGCGCCTTAGACGAAAAACAATTGAGCACGGCTTTTGTTAGTTCGGGCACGCAACTATCCATGAAAGCCCTGCAAGACAACAAACTGCTGATGATATGTGTAATGGATCGAGCCGGCCAAGTAGATCCGGTGGATATCCCTCAAGGGGTAAAGGATTTCAAGGCCGACGCGAAGTACGGCGGGGCTACCGAGGTCATCGTGCTAAATGCCCGCGACCAGGCCGAAGCGAGTTTCTTGAAAGATCTTCAGGTAGATCCAAATTCTTCCAAGCCGGTGATTGCGCTGTTTGCACCGCCGGCCTCGATGATCGGCAAGTTCGACGCAACGGTTACCAAGCAGCAAATAATCGCCAAGCTTAGCTCGGCGCAGTCGTCCTGCTGCCCTGGCGGCAAGTGCGGGCCGAATGGATGTTGCCCCAAGAAATAGGAGACCAAGCAATGCGCATGCACACACTAGTATGGCGGGAAATATTCGAACGCAAGAGCCAACTCTTGACCAGCTTTCTTGCCATTTTGCTGGGAATTACCGTTATCGTTTCCATCAAGAACATCACTTTTTATTCCGAAAAGGCCGTTGCCCGGGAAATGGACTCCCTGGGCGCAAATGTATTGGTGTTGCCCAAGTCGGCGAGTTTGCAGGATTACTACGCCGCCGACATGCAGGGTGACATAATCCCCGAGGAATACGTCACGCAATTGGCCCTTTCCAACCTGCAAGGCCTGGACAACTTGTCGCCCAAGCTTTCGGTCCCCGTGGAACTCAAGGGGCGAACGTTCACGCTTACGGGCATCCTGCCCAAAAGCGAGTTCCAGGCGAAAACGGCTTGGGCCGGCGCGGGAATCTTTTCGCGCCCTGTCGGCTGCGGTGCAATGCCCACGTTGCCTTTCGCAAGCGGAGATAAAAAAACCCTAGTCCGTCAGCGAGTGATCGACAACCTGGCGAACGATGAAACCTTGATCGGGGCTGACGTCGCCTCGGCGCTCTCGCTTAAGGAAGGCGACCGCTTGACGCTGCTCGGCCAGGCGTTCAAGATAACGGCGGTGTTGCCGCAGACCGGCACTATCGACGATTCGCGAATATTTGCCCACCTGCATCGCGTGCAAGATCTCTCCGGCAAAGGACCGGTAATCAACGCCATCGAGATCGTGGGCTGCTGCCAGGAAATCTCCAAGGGGCTGGTCCAGAAAATCAACAGTTTATTGCCCGAGGCAAAGGTGGTCACAATTACCCAGATCGCCGATGCCCAGATCAAAATGAATCAACTGATGTCGCGGCTGTCCCTTATTTTCCTGGTGATAATCGTATTCGTGGGCGGGGCGGGCATTGCCAACTACATGTACGCGAACGTTTACGAGCGGAGGCGCGAGATCGGCACGCTGATGGCCTTGGGGGCCGATTCATTTCTGATTCTCCGCATATTCCTGCTTAAGGCCCTGCTGTTGGGATTCGTCGGTGGGGTTTGCGGTTACTTTCTGGGGACCGCCCTGGCTGTAACTTTGGGTCCAAAACTGGCCGGCGTGCCCGTGCTTCCCATGCCCGTACTTGCGCTGTGGGCCACCGTGATTTCGGTAGTTTTAGCCTTGGCCGCCAGTTATTTCCCTGCCCGGCGACCGCCCGGCTCGATCCGTGTTCGACTTTCCAGGAGATCTGAACCATGTTACGAATGGAAAATGTTTCCAAAAAATATCGTCATCGCGGCCAGATTGTGACGGCCTTGGACGGAGCCAATCTAAGCATATCCAAGGGCGATTTTATGGCAGTGGTCGGCCCCAGCGGCAGCGGCAAAAGCACGCTGTTGCTGATGTTGGGCGGCATGTTATCGCCCAGCTCGGGCCGCGTGCTGCTGGAAGGACAGTCGATCTACGACTTGAAATCGGACCATCGCGCCAGGTTGAGAAAGAAGAAGATAGGCTTTGTCTTCCAGACGTTCAATCTCGTAACCTATCTGTCGGCTTTGGAGAACGTGCAGATTCCACTTTATCTGGCCGGGCTGGACAACCGGGCCCAGGAAGAACGAGCGACGGCATTGTTGGACCGCGTGGGACTGGCCGACAGGCTCCATCACAAGCCCTGCGAACTTAGCGTGGGACAGCAACAGCGCGTCGCCTTGGCGCGGATGCTGGCCAACGATCCGGCAGTGATTTTGGCCGACGAGCCGACCGGAAACCTGGATCCCGAGACCACCCAGCATGTAATCAAGTTCTTTGAGGACGTCAACCAAGAAGGCCGGACGATCGTCATGGTTACCCACGACCCGCGCGCCGCTGAAAAGGCAAAAAAGACGCTGCGATTAACCAACGGCGCCATCCTTACGAACAATCAGGACTGGGAGAAATTGCATGTTGCATGATGGGATTCAGAATTTCCCCGACATAGATGTATGCTTGACAACGGGACCGGGGGTAGATAAAAATTGCCAAATGACAAACTGGTCCTTTGGTAATCCATCAGGCGGCGCTATGTGGGATTTCATGGCCATAACCAAGGCCCTGGCCGACGAAAACCGGGTCCGCGTGCTGCTGGCCTTGCAAAAGCAAGAGCTTTGCGTCTGCCAGATCATCGAATTATTAAAACTTGCCCCGTCTACGGTCTCCAAACACATGTCGATCCTTCGATCGGCGCGTCTGGTCGACGCCCGCAAAGAAGGCCGCTGGATGTACTACCGGATCGCGGGATCGAACTCTCCGCCAATTGTCTGCGGGGCCATTGAGTGGGCGCGGAAATCGTTGGCCGACGATCCACAAATACTCGGCGACGCAAAACGCCTGGAACAAATACTCAAGATGGATGCGCACAAATTGTGTGAAAGCCAATGCTTGCCCAAGGCAAAAAAGAGTGTTAAAATATAGTTTTTCGCCCTATAGATTCATGCATGAGCCATTCGATCAAACAGTCTAAGAAGCCAAAAATCCTTTTCTTATGCACCGCCAACTCGTGCCGCAGCCAGATGGCCGAGGCATGGACCCGGGAACTGATCGGCGATCGTATCGAGGCCTATTCAGCGGGAATCGAAGCACGCGGTCTTGATCCAGACGCGGTTAAGGCGATGGCCGAAGCGGGTGTGAATATCGCCGGCCAAAGATCAAAGCGCGCCGATGAATTGCGGGACGTGGAATTCGATTACGTGGTAACCGTATGCGGCCACGCCAGAGAAAATTGTCCGATATTTCCCGGTAAAGCCAAGGTATTTCACGTGGGCTTCGACGATCCGCCCAGTTTGGCAGCAGGCGCCCGGACGGAAGTGGAACGCCTGGCTCCGTACCGCCGCGTGCGGGATGAAATCCGGGAGTTTGTCACAAGACTTCCGAGTTTAATTAAGTAATGGTCCGCTAGATGAATGCAACCACCGTAAAAAAACTGTCGTTTCTCGATCGCTATCTGACGCTGTGGATCTTCCTTGCCATGGCTGCCGGCGTGATGCTGGGGCGATTTACGCCCGGGGTGGCGGCGCTGATCGACAGTTTCAAAATGGATAAGACCACAAGCATCCCCATTGCCGCCGGCCTGATCCTGATGATGTATCCGCCCTTGGCCAAAGTAAGATACGAAGAGTTGGGCGACGTATTTCGCAACTGGAAGGTGCTGGGGCTATCGCTGGTGCAGAATTGGTTGATCGGTCCGGTATTGATGTTCGGCCTGGCAGTGATTTTCCTGCGCGATCAGCCCGGTTACATGACCGGCCTGATTTTGGTGGGCCTGGCACGCTGTATTGCGATGGTCATCGTGTGGAACGATTTGGCCAAAGGCGATACTGAATATGCGGCCGGATTGGTGGCCTTTAACAGCATTTTCCAGGTTTTGTTTTACAGTCTTTACGCCTACGTTTTTATCACCGTGTTGCCGCCGCTCTTGGGGCTGAAAGGCGACGTGGTCGAAGTGACCATCAGCCAGATTGCCAAGAGCGTTTTCATTTACCTCGGCATCCCGTTTTTGGCCGGGATGTTCACACGGTTTATTCTGATTAAATCGCAGGGGCGGACATGGTACGAAACTAAGTTTATTCCCAAGATCAGCCCGATCACGCTCATCGCGCTTTTGTTTACGATCGTGGTGATGTTCAGTCTTCAAGGTCAAAAAATCGTGGATGAACCTTTGGACGTGCTGCAAATCGCCGTGCCGCTTCTGATATACTTTGTCGTAATGTTTCTGGTTAGTTTTTATATGGGCCGCAAGATTGGCGCCACGTACGCCCAGACTGCGACCCTCTCCTTCACGGCGGCCAGCAATAATTTCGAGCTGGCTATTGCCGTGGCCGTGGCGGTTTTCGGCATGCAAAGCGATGCGGCCTTTGCCACGGTGATCGGCCCATTGGTCGAGGTTCCGGTGATGATCGGACTGGTGAACGTGGCGTTGTTTTTCCAGCGGCGTTATTTTGGACAATCTGGATAAATTGGAAAAGAATTCTTGTGGGGCGGATTAATAATCCGCTCTGGCGGCCATCTGCCTGTGACGATATACTCCGCCCGACTTTTCCTTGTCTTGGGCGCTATCGCTATGTTCTTATCTTGTCGAATGTTAATATTGCTTGCCCGTCGGGCTATCCGTGCCGGGTTACTTTTGGCAGCCGTTCTTTTGCCAACTCAAGGCGGTTGCGTCGAGCGGCGGATGACCGTGCGCACCAATCCGCCGGGGGCGCTGGTTTACGTGGACGATTACGAGATCGGCACAACGCCGGTTTCGACCGATTTCACTTATTACGGCATCCGCAAGATCCGCATTGTAAAAGACGGGTACGAAACATTGACCGTGATGCAGCCGATTTCCACGCCGTGGTATGAATTTCCGCCGGTCGATTTCATCACCGAAAATTTCGTGCCCGGCAAAATCCGCGATCAGCGCGTTCTCGATTACCAACTGAAGCCGCAGATGATCGTGCCCACCGATCAACTACTTTCCAGGGCGGAGGGCTTGCGGCACAACAATTCGGTCGTTCCGGCCGGGGCCGTGGTGTCGCCGCCCAACGGATCAGCGCCCAATATCCAACCCGGCGCCCCAAACGCACTGCCAGGCACTTTGCCCGGGACAATGCCCAATCCCAATTATTATCCGCAGCCCAATACTTCAATTCCACCTGGCGCATCTATTCCGCCCAATACATATCCGCCGCCGAATGTGAATCAGCCGCCGAACGGCATCGGCGGGCAACAGGTTTATCCATTGCCGCCGAGATGAACGCGGTAGATAGTAGATGGTATGTGGTAGATGGTAGATAGTAGATGGTAATGTATAAATCGCTAATCTTTTGGGATAAGAGATTTTGCTAATCCGCGAATTAAACGCCCAACTCTGTCAGTTAAACTAAGTAATTCTGATTTTACTGAATCAGTAATATAGTTTAAACCTTGGGTAATTAGAATTTGCGTTTCCAGTTCTCGGAGAGAACCTAACGCAATAGCTAGAAAATTATGGAAATCTCTTTTTGTGTGACGTCCTTGACCTTCTGCAATGTTGGAAGGAATTGATACCGCAGCTCTACGCATTTGGCTCGTTAGCCCATAAATTTCTTCTCTAGGCAGGCTTTTAGTAACGCGATAAACAAGCAACACTAATTCCATGGCTTTTTGCCATGCAATAAGATCCCGATAATCCTTTCCAGCCATTTGAAACTCCTTTGTTTTAAACTTCCCAATCATATTATCGAATCAATCAGAAATTCGATCTACCATCTACCATCTACCATCTACCATATACCATCTACCATATACCATATACCTATTTTATTCCCGCCCCTTTTTGCATGACGCCCTTTACGCCCAGCATTTCGGGGTGCCGGGCGATTTTATCGGAGAAGACCCGGGCGTCGTCGACGATGGGTTTCAGTTCGCGGCTTACTTCGTCGATATTCCGGGCCGCCCGATTTATGTGCTGGTACAACTCGGGATTGTTGACCAACTGGCCGATGGTGCCTTCGGAGCTGTTCAGGGCCTGGCTGAATTTGAGCATTTCGCTTACAAGTTTGTCCAGCTTTTCCGTGCCGCGGTCAAGGTTGTCGATAAGCGTTTCGCCCCGTTCGCCCAAGGGCTTGGTGAATCCTTCCATATTTTGCAGGTTGCGATCCACCGCGGCCATGGTCTCGCGCATTTTGAGGACCGTGTCATGGGTATCCTTGATCATCTGCGGCATTTGCTGCATGGCAGAGCGGAGTTGCTCCTGGGTTTCGCGGTCGCCGATTATATTCCTGGTGCTGGTCATGATGTCGTTGGCCTGATCGACCGCGCTATGAATTCCTTCGCGGTTCTGTTCGAGCATGGAATTCAGCGTGTCCAAAGTAACGGTTAGTTTCCTGCTGGCTGCGCCCAAGTCGCTGCTGGTGCTTTGCACCGAGGATATGGTGCTGTCGAATTTTTCCTGGATGTTTGCGATCAATTGGGTGGGCTCAGGAGAGTACACGCCTTTGAGCTTGTCGCCGTTTTTCCAAACTTCCTTGGTCATCGGTTCGTTGGGCGAGCGGATGAATTCCAAGGAGGCGTCGCCCAGTAAATTCGTTTGCACGCGGCAGACCTCGTTCTTGTGCAGGATATATTTCTCTTGTATCGCCACGGTTACCTCCACCAAGGTGTCATCGTCGGAGAAGCGGACATTGGTGACCCGGCCGATGAGAATGCCGCTTTTGCGCACGGGCGTGTCTCGGTTTACACCGGGAGCCTGGTAGAAGGTGATATAGAGTTTATATTCCCCGTGGATGATCTTGGGCATTTCGCCGAACATGGCGGTTAGTATGCCCAAGATGAGGAGGGTGGCCAAAACCATCAATCCCACGCGAAATTGCATTACTCGTTCGTCCATGATTTATTTTCCATTTTGTTGGCGCATTTCCATCAAGCGTTCGCCCGCCTCGCCGCGCACGAATTGGGTTACGCGGGGGTCCGGGCAGCGTTCCATCTGGCTTGGGGGACCGTCGTAAAGTATTTGCGGCTCATTTTCCTTTAAGCGCTCCAGCGGATACATCATCACTACCCGATCAGACGTTTTCTGCGCGGTCCGCATGTCGTGCGTGACAATCACGCTGGTGACGGGATGGCGCCGGCGGGTGCTGACGATCAACTCGTTGATCACGTCGCTCATGATGGGGTCCAGGCCCGTGGTCGGCTCGTCATAGAGAATGATTTCGGGCTCCAGGGCCAGGGCCCGGGCCAATCCCACGCGCTTTCGCATCCCGCCCGAAAGCTCGGCCGGTTTTTTGCCGAGCACGTTTTCCGGCAGTCCGACTTCGGCAAGGCGGGCCGAAATAATGCGCTGGATTTCCTCGCCGGTTTTGTGAGTATGTTGGCGCATGGGAAAGGCGATGTTCTGGGCGATGGTCATGCTGTCGAACAAGGCCGCCTGCTGAAATAAAAAACCGAAACGGATCCGTTGTCGCGTCAGTTCTTTTTCGGGCATGGCGGCCAGGTTTTGGCCGTCGAAATACACCGCGCCCCGGCTGGGACCGAGCAGTCCGATCATGGTTTTCAGCAGCACGGTCTTTCCGCAGCCGCTTTCGCCGATAATGGCCACGGTCTGCCCCCGCGAAATCGAGATGTTGATCCCGCGCAACACCCGGTGCCGGTCGAAATCGACGTCCAAGGAGTCGATTTGAACCAGGGGCTTGTTTAATTCGGTTTTAGGCAGCGATGTAGTAACCATTGGTTTACAGTTTACAGTTCACAGTTTATCGAAAGCGTTTTATTCAATCACTGTATACGGTGAACTGTAATCCGTGAACGGACAATTAGCTCGTGATTTTCGGCGCTTCGGGCCAAAGGGTGTAATAGATGCCGTCGAGAAAAATACCCAATAACAAGTTTAAAAGCATGATAATGACGAAGGAAATGACAAAGGCCGACGTAGCGGCGCGGCCCACCCCCTCGGCGCCGGGTTCGCAATTAAAACCGCGATGGCAGCCGATCAAGGCAATGGCTGCCCCGAAAAAAAAGCTCTTGAAAATGCCCGCAAACAGGTCGAAATGCCCGACAAAGCGCTGCGAATTCTCCAGGTAATGATGCGAATCGATGCCTAAAATATAAACTGAATAAAAATATCCGCCCGCCACGCCCATGGCGTCGGCCACTATCGTCAGCGCGGGAATGAGCATCAAACAGGCCAGGAACCTGGGGACCACGAGGTAATGGATCGGATTTGCGCCCATGCTGCTGAGGGCGTCGATCTGCTCGGTGACGCGCATGGTTCCCAACTCGGCTGCCATGGAACTGCCTACCCGGCCGGCAAGCATGGTGGCGGCCAGTACCGGCCCCAATTCGCGGACCAAAGACATGTTGATTACCACCCCCAATCGAGTCTCCATATTCATCATACGAAATTGCACGTAGGTTTGCACAGCCATTATCATGCCGATAAACGTGCCCGTGATGGCTACCACAGGAAGGCTCAGCACGCCGATTTGATAGAAATTCGGCAATATGGTTTCCCGCCGCGGCATGCGCGAAAAAAGCCAGCCCAACATGCTATAGGCGAACAATGAAATACTGCCCAAGCCGGCCATCCAATCAAGCATCATTCCGCCTAGGTCCGCGATCCAGTTAACAAACCATCGCATCAGCCTGGCAGTGCGGGCCTGGGACTCGGAGCCGGGAATATTTGATGCGGTTGCCATGGGAGGCGACATATCTAAAATGGCATATCGAAAGCGCAATAATACTTTTGGTATTTCGACGTTTCGAGTTTCCGGCTTGAGTAAAGTTTACTGGTTATGTTATATAGGAAAGCTAGGCAATGTAGATAATTGCGCGTCGAGGTGAAAGCGGGCACCATGCTGAACGTGGTCGTCGAGCGTAAGAGATAACGTCAAATCAAAAAAAAGAATCCATCAACACCCGGCTGATTAACATTTACCGGCCGGATTCGATCAGTAGGGATTCGAGACGCTCGGCAAGCGGTTTTGGCAATTTGCCGAGAAGTTCGCGGCCGACCAGTCCCACGTCGATCATGTCGCGGAGATGGACCCGGTCTTGATCGCGGTTGGATAGCAGTTTCATTTGCACCAGGCCCGGTAAAGACACCACGTTTATGCCGGGCGAAAGTTCTTGGCGTTGATCCAATGCTGGAGAAGGATAATCGTATTCCGGCCGGACCTTTTCACCTGCCCAGACGATATGCACGGCATGTCGCGGATTGGGATCATCACGGTCAAGAAACATTCCCACACCCATCACCTCGAAGTAATCGAATCCGGCCGACATGGCAGCGGCCCGGGCTTTGGGAAGATCGCTTCGACTGAGCAAGACATCGATATCTTTGGTCGTTCGCACCGCGGCAGGATCTTTCGCAGCCACCCAAAGCGCCACGGCCTGTCCGCCCACCAAGGCGTAGGCAACTTGTTCCTGAGAAAATGCCCGGCAAATGCGCTCAAGACGATTCGATATGTCATCCAACGCCATAATGTATCGCCTCCAAGGATTTTCGACGCCGGTTAGTGTAGAATCCATAACATACATCCAAAAAGGAACTTGTCCCATATTAACAAGTATTTAGCCCCGGGTGAATACACCCGGTTTGGTGGCACTGGCGTTTCGCCTGTGCTGCCAAAGAACATGCACGTGCCAAGATGCTTTCGCAACCCGTCGCGCACAACAAAGCCCGTCGTGTATTCACGGCGGGCTTAATAGCCGCAACAGTCGGTTATTTTTTCAAATGTGATTACGAGGCGTTTGTTCCGCCACCGGTCGATTCTCCCCCCGCGGCTGCGGCAACGGGTTGGGGTTCCACAGGCGGTTCTTCGCCGATCGTGCCGCGGAAAACGAGGTGTTTCTTGCCGCCCACGTCCTTGATCTCGACCATTATCGTATCCTTGCCTTGGAACTCGCCTTTTAAGAGTTCTTCGGAAAGCGGATCCTCGACGAAGTTTTCCAGGGCCCGGCGCAACGGGCGAGCGCCGAAATCGAGGTTCGAGCCTTTCTTGACCAGGAAGGTCTTGGCCTCTTCGGTGAGCACCATTTTCAAACTGTACTCGGCCAGGCGGGTGCGAATCTTCCCAAGCTCCATTTCCACCACGTCGCCCAGGTCTTTTTGCGTCAGATGGCGGAAGACGATGGTGTCGTCCACGCGGTTGAGGAATTCGGGGCGAAAGACCTTTTCGATTTGTTCTTGCACGCGGCCCTTCATGTTTTCGTACGAGGCGTCTTCGTCCGGTTTTTGGAAGCCGAAGGCCGCTTCATTTTTGATGGCATCGGCCCCGGCGTTGGTGGTCATGATCAGGATGGTGTTGCGGAAATCGACGTTCCGGCCGAAACTGTCCGTCAACCGGCCTTCCTCCATCACTTGCAGGAGCATGTTGAACACGTCAGGATGGGCTTTTTCGATTTCGTCGAGCAAGACCACCGCATACGGCCGGCGGCGAATCTTTTCCGTCAACTGCCCGCCTTCCTCGTAGCCCACGTAGCCCGGCGGGGCCCCGATCAAGCGGCTGATGTTGTGTTTCTCCATGTATTCGCTCATGTCGATCTGCACCAGGGCGTCTTCATCGCCGAACATGAACTCGGCCAGGGCCTTGGCCAGCAGGGTCTTGCCCACGCCCGTTGGTCCGGCAAAAATGAAACAGCCGGTGGGCCGCTTGGGATCTTTCAGGCCGCTGCGGCTGCGGCGCACGGCCTTGGAAATCGACTTGATGGCCTCGTCCTGGCTGACCACGCGCTTGTGCAGGTCTTGTTCCATCTTCATCAAACGCATGGAGTCTTCGGTCGTCAATCGCGTAAGCGGAATGCCGGTGATTTTGGAGACCACTTCCGCGATCACGTCGGCGTCGACCACGCCGTCGGTCTCGCGCGATTTTTCCCGCCATTCGTGGGTGATCGTTTGTTTCTTTTTCTTCAGTTTATCGGCCTGATCCCGAAGCGCGGCGGCCTTTTCGAAATCCTGATTGGCCACCGCCTCTTCCTTTTGCTTGTTAAGCTCCTCGACTTGCTCATCGATCTCCTTCAGGTCGGGCGGCCGGGTCATGGATTTCAGGTGCACGCGTGCGCCGGCCTCGTCGATCACGTCAATGGCCTTATCGGGCAGGCAGCGGCCAGTAATGTAACGGCCGGAAAGCTCGACCGAGGCTTCCACGGCGTCGTCGGTAATCTGCACGTGGTGGTGCTGTTCGTAGCGATCGCGCAGGCCTTTAAGAATCTCGATAGTTTCCTGCTTGGTCGACGGTTCGACCATCACCACCTGGAAGCGGCGGTCCAAGGCGCTGTCTTTTTCGATGTATTTGCGGTATTCGTCGAGCGTGGTCGCGCCGATGCACTGGATTTCGCCGCGCGACAGTGCAGGCTTGAGCACGTTGCTGGCGTCGATTGCCCCTTCCGCCCCGCCCGCGCCCACCAGGGTGTGCAGTTCGTCGATAAACAAGATCGTGTTCTTGGCGCGGCGGACTTCGTTCATCACGGCCTTGATCCGCTCCTCGAACTGGCCGCGATACTTGGTGCCGGCGACCATCATCGCCAGGTCGAGCACCACGATGCGGCGGTCCATGAGCAACTCCGGCACGTCGCCTTGCACCACGCGCTGGGCAAAGCCCTCGACAATGGCAGTTTTGCCCACGCCCGCCTCGCCCAACAGCACGGGATTGTTCTTCGTCCGCCGGCTGAGGATTTGCATCGTCCGCTCGATTTCTTTTTCGCGGCCGATCACCGGATCGAGCTTGCCTTGCCGGGCCAATTCGGTAAGATCCCGGCCGAAACTATCCAGGGCCGGCGTTTTCGATTTTCCGCGCGGGGCTTCGCCGCCTCCCGGAGCGCCGGGAATGCCGCCTGCGCGTTCCGCGCCCTCCGGTCCTTCCATGCCGTGCCCGAGAAGATTGAGCACCTCTTCGCGGACTTCTTCCAGTTTCAGGCCCAGGTTCATCAGCACCTGAGCGGCCACGCCCTCTTGTTCGCGCAAAAGGCCCAGGAGGATGTGTTCAGTGCCCACGTAATTGTGGCCGAGATTTCGGGCCTCCTCCATGGAATACTCGATGACCTTTTTGGCCCTGGGCGTTTGCGGAAGCTTGCCCATGGTGACCATGTCGGGCCCGCTTTGCACGAGTTTTTCCACTTCCAGGCGGATCTTGCGCAAATCGACGTCCAGGTTCTTGAGCACGTTTGCCGCCACGCCGGAGCCTTCCTTGATCAGGCCCAACAATATGTGTTCCGTGCCGATATATTCATGATTGAACCGCTGCGCCTCCTGGTTGGCCAGTTGCATGACTTTTCGCGCACGGTCTGTAAATCGTTCGTACATTGTCGCTGTTCTCCGTGATCGTTCATTTCTGCTGACTTGCCCTGGATGCCAAAATGTCAGGTTAAGACAAAGTTTCACCCGGGATTCTTGATGACGCAATTGTTATGCCATTGGCATGTTTATCATTCAGCTTATATTTAGCTTCGCTTAACAACTCTCGTTCCCTTTGTATTTCCAACTCCCACCTTTCGGCCCCATCGAAGCAGATGAGTTGATCCAGTTGCTTCGATGCCTCGTCGAACCGGCCGGTGTGCCTCAGTATGGTTGCCAGCATCAGTCGCGCGTCCAAGTCGCGGGCGTTTTCCTTGAGTAGTTTACTCAACACTCGCTCGACCTGGTAATAGTCGCCTTTCAAATACAGGTCAACCGCTTGACCGAACGGATTTTCGCTCTCGCCCGTTTCGTCTTTTGCTGCTTCGTGCCGCAACTTCACTGCGGAAACTATCGCCGCTATGCACCAAACTACCGCCAGCGATGCCCATAAAGTATTACGCATGCCGGGAGTTATCAGTTCTGTCCAACCAAAGCTGCCCACCATCACCGCGCTGAGCAATACAGCCGCAATTACAGCCACGCCCAGGGCCGACCAACTGCCGCTGAACCATATATGCGGAAGGCCGGGCCATACATATATCGCCCAAGGCTTTTTTCGCATGGCCTTCGATCCTCCTTGAATTTTTCACAACTTCACATGCTTCGGTGCCATGGCCACGCTTGCGTGGCCATGCCGTGGAGTTTTTCGTAACTTCACATGCCCACACAAGTGTGGGCATGGCACCCAAACAAGTCGTTTTCCATATTGGAAAACCACTAACTTATCGGCCAAGGAATTGTAACTTCTAAAATAGCCTGAATCAAGGCAACTAAAAGTACCACAGGGGGTTAGGATTGCGGACGCCCATTGAATCTGTAAAACTAAACCGTTATGCAGTACCAATTCTCCTCCGCTGCCGAACGGGCCTTGATTCACGCGGCCGGTTGCACCAGTCGTGCCGATTACGCCGAGCTGGCGGCACCGGCCCTGCTTTTGGGATTATTGGCCGAATCGGAATGCCGGGCGGCATTAATGCTAGCAAAACATGGGATAACCGCGGAATCCGTACATCAGCAATGGCCAAACTTGCAAATATCCCCACCTGATGGTGATGTTCATACTACTCCGCCAGGAATTGTCACGCCCAAACTTGACAGATCGCTTCAAATCGTCACCCAATTGGCGGCCGAATATGTGAATCCCCCCATATTGGAAACAGAACATCTCTTGCTCGCTTTGCTGGAAGCCGACAACGATCTGGCCCATTGGCTAAACCAGCGGGGGGTACGATCAGCAGAAATCGAGGCCGATATCCGCAAACGACATGGTTATCGAGAAGGGCCATTGCCTATCGAAGCCGAGGGGGCTGGTCACTTTTGTGACCCAGTTGACATTCATCCTTCATCCTTCATCACTCATCCTTCATCCCTCGCCCCTTTTCGCGTCATCGATGCCGCGGCGAATCGCGCCCGGGAAGGTCTGCGCGTAGCCGAGGATTTCGTCCGCTTCGTGCTCGACGACCGGCATCTTACCGAACAATGCAAGCAGTTGCGCCACGATCTGGCCGCTTTATTGGGTCAGATACCCGGCGAACAGCTCCTGGCCGCCCGCGAAACCCAGGCCGACGTGGGCACGGCTTTGGCTACGCCGTCCGAAGAGCGTCGCTCCGATGCGACGGAGGTGCTTATGGCAAATTTCGCCCGGGTGCAGGAATCGCTCCGCAGCCTGGAGGAATTCGGCAAGTTGATGGATCCGGTATGGGCGGCCGAAATCAAACAACTCCGCTACCGCAGTTACACCTTGCACCGGGCGGTGGAAATAACCCGAAATAGCATCAAACGGCTTGCTAACGCCCGGCTGTACGTGCTCGTCGACGGGCGAGCCACGCTCGACGATTTCCGCCAATTGGCCCAAGCGTTAATCGCAGCCGGAGTGCATGTACTGCAACTTCGGGATAAAAAACTCGACGACCGGCAATTGGTCCAGCGTGCCCGGCTTCTGCGAGAATTACTCCGCGGCACGGACGCATTGTTCATCATGAACGATCGGCCCGACCTGGCGGCGGTTTGCCATGCCGATGGAGTTCACTTGGGCCAGGAAGATCTTTCCGTCAAGGACGCCCGTGCAATTGTGGGCGCCGATGCGCTTATCGGCGTTTCCACGCACACCATCGAGCAGGCCCGGCAGGCCGTTCTTGATGGAGCGAACTACATCGGCCTCGGCCCGACGTTTCCCTCTGGCACAAAGCAGTTCGAAAAGTTCCCCGGTCTGGATTTTCTAAAAGAAATCGCCGCCGAAATCCGCCTCCCCGCCTTTGCCATCGGCGGAATCACCCCCGCCAACTTGCCTCAAGTGCTGGCAACTGGAATCACCCGCGTGGCCATCGCCGGCGCAATCGCCTCCACCCCCGATCCCGCTTCAGTTGTTCGCATGATATTAAATCATTTGTTACGATGATCTGCGCAGATCGGTCTATGCACACTGACGCCGGATTTTTGCCAGGCTCCAAAAAGCCGCGATACCGCTAAGAATGGCAAACATCGGCGGTTCAGGCACCTCAAGCAATGTCACAGTTCCATCAGCATAGAGATAAGATATATCCCAAATCGCGTCGCTAACGATCTGAAATTCTCCATTTCGCTTTACTCCGGTCCAGTCGAACAAACGAAAACTCGTTCCGATCAATACACTTGGATCGGCTGATTCGATTTCCAGCAGTAAATTTCCGGCAATCGTAATCGGGATGTCTTTATCGAATGAAATCGTCGAGTTCCATGGCTTGTCATCTAATACCACGTCAAGAGTGCCGCCGCTTTCTAATTGCATGTTTTGGGCAATGTGAATTGTTATTGGCGATTGCCCTTCCAAACATACAAAATTTCGTACAATGAGCAGTGGATTATTATTATCTAGGTGTAGGCCCCGGATTACTCCATTTGGCATGATGATATTCTTTGCAGTTGTATCCGTCTCAGCAAACCCAATTGCTCCTCTCAGGTCTGCGCCATCAATATTAGTATTGAATAAACTTGTCATTGTGAGATTTGCATTAGTAAATGTAGCGTTAGTCAGTTTGGTGTTAAAGAACTTTACATCTGACAGATTTTGCCTAGCGAAATTAAAGCCCGTCATATCAATATATGAAAATCCAATGCTATTTAAATCATGGGCGCCATAATTGGCTGTGCTGTAAAGTTGACTGGAGGTAATATTGGTCGAGGAAAACCAAGTACCGTTAATTTTGGAGTCGGTCATATCCGTCCCAGTCAGGTCAGTGTTGCCAATCCAAGCATTGTCTAGATTGGCATTGGTTAATGTGGAATTGGATAAATCAACATAGTCAAGAAATGCGTCTGAGAGATTCGCGTCACGTAGAGTAGTATTAGACATGTTGACAGACCAAAAAAAGGAATTAGTAATGTTCTGCCCGCTAAAGATGCAGGCTCTCAAATCGCAATTCGTAAGTGAAATTCCACTAAGATCATGGGATTTGTAACTTGCCGTGCTATAAAGTTGCTTCGGTGTGAGATTGGATTCGCGAAATATTGCTCCATTCAATTTGGCCCCTGTCATATCTGCGTTGGTCAGGTCAGTTGTCTGCTCAATTATGGCATTTGTCAAATTGGCATTAGTAAGTATGGCATTTGACAGATTGGCATTGCTGAATGCCGCATTCGTAAGATTTGCATTATTGAAATTGGCATTTGAAAAATCGGCGTCACCGAAGCCGGCGTGGCAGAGATTCTGTCCTTCGAAATTAAAGCCCGAAAAATTTACATTATACAACAACACTCCGCTTAAGTTATGCGATTTGTAACTTGCCGTGCTACATAGCTGGTAAGGTGTTAGGTTGGAATGCCAAAACCATGCCCCTGTGATATTAGAGTCCCTAAAATTAGCCCCCGTCAAATTGGCAAACAGGAAGGAGGCATCCGTGAGCTTTGTGGCATTAAAGTTGGCATTTGACAGATCCACATCATGGAGACTTGCTTTTGTTAAATCAAGGTTTGAAAGATTTTCATCAGGTAATGCTGAGACGCCTGCTCCGTCAGGACACAAGGTACTAGATTTGACTCTATTGCCATCCGCATCGGTAGTCCACTGGTAAATAGCCGCGGAAGCAAATGTCGGCATACTCAGAAATAAAATCCACACGCCAAATGAACGAAGAACTCGATATGGCATTTTTCCTATCCCCAAGAGTAAAAAAGGGCAATCCCGGATGCGGAAGTTACACTATTCTGCTTATTGTGTACATATTAAAAAAATTGCATGGAACTTAATTGTTAGAATTTAACGATTTATAGTTTACGGTTTTTAGTCCCGTAGTTTACGGTTTTTAGTCCCGTAGGGACCTTTGATATTAGCCCAGCATTTCAATGCTGGGTGGATAGGCAAGCAACACAATATAAAGTCCCGTAGGGACGGCCGAAATTCTCTCGCCCCATTTTCCCACCATCACTGGCCCAATTTTTTTCCTTGATATTGTGTCGCCACTTCTGCTACAATGCCCGCGATGCATTCTCGAAAAAAATCACAAAACATGCAAACAAGTCATACGAGGGACCTTTCAAAAGTGGAAAAAACGTGTTTTGATGCCCAAATGACAACGACCGACTAAATCACTCCGAAGCAGCCTGCCCATTGAGGTTACCATGCAATACGAAGTCGAACAAAAATTTCCCGTTACCGATATGCAGGCTTTGCAGGATCGATTGATCGCGCTTGGGGCGACGATTGGTGAAACGCAGGTGGAGGTCGATCTGTATTTTGCCCATCCCGCGCGGGATTTCAGCAAGACGGACGAGGCCTTGCGGATTCGCCGCCAAGGGGCGAAAAATTTTATTACTTACAAGGGGCCGAAGATCGATGCCACGACCAAAACCCGGCGTGAAATCGAGTTGCCTTTGCCCGACGGCGAAGAATCAGCTAGGGACTGGAGCAGCATGTTGGAGGCTTTGGGTTTCGAGCCCGTCGGCGAGGTGCTCAAGTGGCGGCGCAAGGCTCGCATTCTCTGGCAAAGTCAGGCCATAGAGTGCTCTTTGGACGACGTGCAAGGACTAGGGGAGTACTGCGAATTGGAACTTGTAACCAACTTCGCCGATCTGGAACCGGCCAAGGCCTGCATCGCCGCCCTGGCCGATAAACTCGGATTAAAACAGAGCGAGCGGCGGAGTTATTTGGAATTGTTGTTGGAGGCCCAAGGCCGGAAACTTTAGGCCCGAGGAACAACCGCGACCGACCAGCCGACCAACGCTTCGCGTCGGTGCCCGTTGGTGCCCGTCGCGGCTTTACAGGAATTATCTTTACAGGAATTATGTGGAGGGATGCATAAGAGTTGTGACAAAAATCCTATCCCCTATCTCTAATCTCTAGCCCCTAAATCAAAACTGCACTTTCGTTGAAATGGGGAATCTGCGATACTTGGCATGGGTTTTATGGAAGGAACCGACATGCCAGAATCCAAACCATATACGATATTCTTTTCAGCCGGCGAGCCCAGCGGCGACCTGCATGGGGCAAATTTAATCCGGCAACTGCGGAAACACTGCCCAAATTTGGAGGCGGTCGGTTATGGCGGGCCGAAAATGGCCGCTGTCGGATGCCGGCTGCATGCCGATCTTACTACCTTGGCCGTGATGTGGTTCGCCCGAGCGCTCATGAATTTTCACAAATTTTGGGGACTGGTCGGCAGGGCAGATCGTTATTTTCGGCATCAAAAGCCGGATGCGGTGGTGCTGATCGACTATCCGGGCTTTAACTGGTGGATTGCCAAACGGGCGAAATTGCACGGGATACCGGTTTTTTATTACACCCCGCCGCAAATCTGGGCCTGGGCAACCTGGCGGGCGAGTAAAATGCGCAAGTATGTGGATCATGTATTGTGCGCCCTGCCCTTTGAGGAAGATTGGTTGCGCAAACGGGGATGCAACGCCACGTTCGTGGGCCATCCGTTCTTCGACGAGGTCGAGCGATACAAGCTTGACGAAAAGTTTATCGAAGAACATCGTCAGCAAAGCGGACCGCTGCTGGCGATCCTGCCCGGGTCGCGAAATCAGGAGGTCGCCAACAACCTGAAATGGTTCCTCAAGGCGGCGGCCATTGTCCGCCGTCAAGTGCCGAACGTCCACTTGGCCATGGCTTGTTTCAAGCCGCACCAGGCCGAAATTGCCCGGCGCGAAGTCGAAGCGGCCGGATTGCCAGTGGAAATTTGCCTGGGAAAGACGCCTGAACTGATGTCGCTGGCCGATTGTGCAATGGCCGTTTCCGGTTCGGTATCGCTGGAACTACTGTATCACGCCACGCCCACGGTCATTCTATATTGGGTCAGCCGCTTGGGCTACTTTGTGCAAGGTTTTTTTCGTAAAGTGAAATACATTACGCTGGTCAATTTGCTGTCGACCGATGAACTTTATCCGCCAGACCTGTCGCCTTACGATCCATCGCAGGCTGACGCCGACAAAGTGCTGTTCCCGGAATATTTGACTTGCGAAGACAAGTCGGAACAAATAGCGGGCCATTTGATCGAGTGGATCACAGATCCGGCGAAACGTGCGGCCCGCGTCGCACAACTGGAGGCATTAAAGGAAAAGATCGCCCACGGCGGGGCATCCAGTCGGGCGGCTGAGTACATTCTCGACGTGCTTGCCAAGCGCCGTCATCCCATCCCCAGGCCACATTTCCTGCCCGTCAATGAAAAAGTGGTTATTGGATAGTGGACAATGGGCAGTGGGCAGTGGGCAGTGAACAGTGGACAATGGAAAGAAAAAAGTGCAAAATACTGAACCCTGAATCCCGAACCCTGAACACTGAACCCTGAACCCTGAACCCTTCCATGTTTGGCGAGCCCGGCCCTACTCAAGGCGATATACATTTCAGATTATTGGGGATGCCCATTCGCATTCACCCGTTATTCTGGCTGGTTGCGGTGATTTTGGGGGCGAGCAGCGGGGGAGCGATTGAAGTACTGATCTGGGTGGCGGCCGTATTGGTTTCGATCCTGATCCATGAATTGGGCCATGCTTTGGTAATCAGGGCATTTGGATTCCATCCGTGGATCGTACTTTACGGCATGGGCGGATTGACCATCCACGACCCGGCCGAAAACTACAATTCCAAGGCCAATACGCCTTTGGGGCAGATTTCGATCAGTCTGGCCGGACCCTTGGCGGGTTTTTTATTGGCGGCCGTACTGCTTGGAGTGCTTTATTTGGCGGGATTCGGGAATCAAATCAAGTATGAATGGCCTTTTCATCTTAGGCCGATCTGGTTGGACGTTGCCAATTTAACGGTTTTGGACAACGGCACAATAGAACTGAGCCGGCGAGCGGAATTCGTCTATGATATTTTTTTCATCTGCATTTTCTGGGGTTTGATGAATCTATTGCCGATCTATCCATTGGACGGCGGGCAAATCGTGCGGGAAATTCTGCTTTACTTCAATCACCAGGAGGGAGTTCAGCAATCGTTAATTCTCTCGGTCTTTACAGCGGGACTGGTTGCCGTGTTCGGACTAATTAAATTGCATGACTACTATATCGCTGTTTTTTTCGCCTTCATGGCCTACGAAAGCTTCATGGCCTTGCAAGCCCTTTGCGCGGCGGCAGGTGGTAACGGAGCCAGGAAGATCTTTTTTGGGAAAATATCAAATAATCGGCCGAAGAGGTATTGAAATACCGGCAACATTGTGTAATTAATACAAATAGAATTTGCTTGTTTTATGTATGAAGCAGGCTTACCAGAACAAAAGCAAACGATTGCTATTCGGCAAAGGTCGCCGAAAGCTTGCATTTTTTGATTGTAGTAGGCACACGCCGTGTGCCGTATTCCAATGGCCGACTCAATGTAGACTTCATTTTCTGAAGTAGCCAAACTCGGCCAAGCCGCGAACCTTTAAAGGAGGAACAACTGTGGCCAAAAAGGTAGCGAAAAAGGCAGCCAAGAAAGCACCCGCCAAGAAGGTAGCCAAAAAGGCGCCTGCCAAGAGGAAGATGTCCGGTTCGTGCTGCTGCAAGTAAACTGCTAGTAAGCAGACGACAAACCGGCTCGCTTCATTCGGACTACGACGAGAAAGGGCCGTCGGAATCGTGCATTTCGACGGCTCTAAGTGTTTATGGAGAAAGGAATTATGGATTAAGGACAGGGGCACGGCTCTTCCCCAGGGTGATCTAACATTGGTCACCGATTCACTGCTACTGCCAAGGCCAGGCTATCCGATGTGCGGCGGATTTGGGCGTTTGCGAAGCGGATGCATTGTTGACGGCAGTCTGATTGGTGTTTTGTTGGAAGTATTGTTGCATCCAAGCCGGTTGAAAGAAAATGACCAGTGTCAGTATGGCCAGCTTGGCATAAGCGGAAAGGTTTGCCCACCAACTATGGCCGAATATTTTCAAGGCGGTGCCAAAGGAGTTTTTCAGATGCACTCGGCCGTGCGACCACTCGAAGCTATAGACTTCATCGAGAAACAGATGCGACATGTACCCCAAGACCACCGCTCCGGCCTTGTAAAGCCTGAGCATGTTGTCGCCGGAGGCCAGCAAAAAGGCGATTTCGCCGAAGATTGCCGCGGCCGGCAGGCTGTGGAACATGCCGCGATGTTCGGTAAAATATTTTAAAAGCGCCGCCCCGCCGAAGCGAATCAGCAAATAGAGCCCCGCACAAATCAGGATTATCATCTCGTGCGACAATCCCATCTGCTGTAGATGATGTATCAACATGACGGGCACGACCGCGGCGGCAAAGGCCATGCTCTCGTGAAGCGGTCGGCCCGGCCCGGAATCCAAGTCGGGAAGCATTCCCGACACCCCGCACAATCCAGCCGCCAAAATGCAACTGGGAATCGGCACATCGTAAAGAAAATAGGCCGCCGTTCCATAACCGGCGCCGAGGATGCTGCTGAATGCAATGTGTGTTTTAAAGCCGGCCATCGGAAGGTAACAGGCGATAGGGAATAGGTGTTAGGGTGCGGGCCGAAATGTGGGAATGGGTTTTAGCGAAAATGGGAATTTGGGCCAAGAGCAGTTGGATAATGGAGCAAATTTCGCTTGTTTATTTAAAATATGGATACCGCCTATTTCATCAAGATTCACCCTCTCCTCTAGTCCCTCACCCTTCACCCCACATAACAAACCGCCCTGGACATTATTGCGGGTTTTGAGTACCTTCCCGGCCTTTGATCGCTTATCGCCAATCTCGTCACCAAGTTTGTGGGGCGATTTTAAAAATCGTCATACCAATGTTTGTAGGACGACTTTGAAAGTCGTCTTACGATGTTTTTTAGTATTACTACATAGCCGGAGAGACTGATGGCTTCGGTGGTTGCGGCGCCAGCGCCGTCGCTGGGCTCGATGGCCCGGCTCCAAGATCTGATATTGCCTGTAGGGATCATCTCCAGCGTTCTGGTGATCATGATCCCCTTGCCGCCGGCGTTGATGGACGTGTTGTTGTCCTCGAACATCACAGTCGCCGTGCTCGTGCTTTTGACGACCGTATTTGTTCGCACGCCGCTGGAATTCAATATATTTCCCTCGCTATTGCTGGCCACGACACTGTTCCGCCTTGTTTTGAACGTCGCTACAACGCGACTGATTCTGACTCATGCCGGGGCCGACGGTTTGTGGGCGGCCGGCGGAGTGGTAAAAGCCTTCGGTGAATTCGTGGCCGGCGACAAGATCGTGGTCGGTTTGATCATCTTTGCCATTATCGTGGTGATCCAATTCGTGGTGATAACCAAGGGCGCAACGCGGATATCGGAAGTGGCGGCCCGCTTCGCCTTGGACGGCATGCCGGGCAGGCAGATGGCCATCGACGCCGATCTGAACGCCGGAACCATCGACGAGCGGGAGGCCCAGCGCCGCCGCCTGGAAATTACCCAGCAGGCCGACTTTTTCGGGGCCATGGACGGTGCCAGCAAGTTCGTGCGCGGCGACGCCGTAGCCGGCATTGTGATCACGCTTATCAATATAGTAGGCGGATTGTTCATCGGCATGATCGAATCGGGCATGAGCTTCACCCAGGCGGCCGATATTTTCACAAAACTCACCATCGGCGACGGCCTGGTCACACAGGTGCCGGCGTTTTTGATCTCCTTGGCCGCGGGTCTGCTGGTGACGCGGAGCAGCCAGGATTCCGATCTGCCCGCCGATTTCATCAAGCAGTTGTTTTCGCGTCCGCAGGCGTTGGCCGTGGCCGGGGGATTTTTAGGGGTGCTTGTATTCACCAATTTGCCGAGGATTCCACTAATTGCTATCGGCGGCGCATGTGTGGGACTGGCGCTGACCATCAAGCGGCGAGAGAACAGGGCCGCGGCTGCCGTAAAAGCCAAAAAACAGGCCGAAGCGGCCAAGCATCCCGAGGAGCGGGTAGAAGATTTCCTGGCGGTCGATCCGATGGAGGTCGAAATCGGCGTAGGCCTGATCCGCCTGGCCGACCCCAAACGCGGCGGCGATCTTTTGGAACGAATTCAGCGGGTGCGCCAGAACGTGGCCGCGGACATCGGTGTTATCCTGCCCAAAGTACGCATTCGCGACAACATGCGTCTGGAACAGAATCAGTACCGCGTCAAAATCGCCGACATGGTCGTGGCCGAGGGAATCGTGTATCCGGGCATGTATCTGGCCATCGACTCGCGCATGACGACCGGTAAGATCCACGGCATATCCACCAAGGACCCGGCTTTCGGCACGCCGGCGGTGTGGATAGAGGCGGGCTCGCGGGAACAGGCCGAGATGTACGGTTACACCGTGGTCGAGCCGGGCAGCGTTATCGCCACGCATTTGACGGAAACGGTGCGGAAAAATGCCGACGAGATTCTCACCCGCGACGCCGCAAAACACCTCATCGACGAATTGAAACGCACTTCCCCCGCGGTGGTCGACGAGTTGATTCCCGGCGTAATGAAGTTGGCCGAAGTGCAGCAGATCCTGCAAATGCTGTTGCGCGAGTCGGTGCCTATCCGGCAGTTGGGGCCGATTTTGGAGGTCCTGGGAGATTATGCACCGCGTACGAAAGATCCCATCCTGTTGACCGAATACGTTCGCCACCGCCTGGCCCGGACGATATGCACCCGTTATCGCGACAAGGAACATTGCTTGTACGTGATTACGCTCGATCCGGCCTTGGAGGATCGGATTCGCTCCGGTTTTGACCACAACGAGCAGGGGATGTTTATCCGCATGTCGCCGCAGGCCGTCGAGGCGATTTGTCGCATGATTTCCGCTGACGTGGAGAAACTGGTAACCGCGGGCCATCCGCCGATCGTGCTCGTCAGCCCGCAAATCCGCGCCGTCTTGAAACAGATGACTGCGCCGCACATCCCGCAGTTGGTGGTGTTGAGTTACAACGAAATCACCCGCGATACAAAGATCGATTCGCTGGCCATGGTTTCCGAGGGGCATTAAATGCCGTAAAGCCGCGACCGTTGGTCGCGATAATTATAAACAAATGATGCAAACAATCGCGACCGACCAACCGACCATGCTGCGCATGGCGCCAGTTGGTGCCCGCCGCGGCTTTATAAGTTTCCCTCTACATTCCCAAAACTGAATCCCGAACCCTGATCCCTATCATGGAACTCAAAATTTATCGAGCCTCTACGATGAGCGAGGCGTTGACGCTTGTCCGTCGAGAATTGGGCCCTGACGCGGCGGTTCTGCACACGCGCGAAGTGCAAAAAAAACGGTTATTCGGCCTGTTTTTTGGCAAGCGGATGATCGAAGTCACGGCATCGCGGGGCGTGAATGTTCCCAGCCGCCTGCCCGCGAAAGTGCCCGCTGAGACGGTGCCGGCGAAGAATTCGGCGTCGCCCACATACGCCCGGCCTCGTGCGCCCGCATCGCCGGAAGTTATTGATTCATCCCGGCAGCAGTCGGTCCTTTTGCCCGGCGTGCACGAGCAGATTGCCGACTTGCAGACGATGGTCAAGGAACTTTGCCGGCGTTCCAAAACAAGCATGGTCGGCGATTTGCCCGAAGAACTCTTCAAGTTATTCATGAAGCTGATCGACGCGGACGTGGGCGAGGACCTGGCCCAGGAATTGGTCGAGCGATTGCGCCGCGAATCCCGGGGCAAACTGGGCGATTCCATGATGCTCCAAACGCGGATCGCACAGATGATCGAAGCCGATATCAGCGCGGCCGGGCCGATTGCCATTACCCCCGGCCGATGCCGCGTGGCGGCTTTGGTGGGGCCCACCGGCGTGGGCAAAACCACCACCATCGCCAAGCTGGCGGCCAATTATCGGCTGAAAGATAAACGCCGCGTGGGCCTGATTACGGTCGATACCTACCGCATCGCGGCCGTCGAGCAGTTGCGAACTTACGCGAACATTATCGACTTGCCCATGCAGGTCGTTTCCACGCCGAAGGAAATGCACGAGGCCGTGCGGCAAATGGCCGGCATGGATCTGGTGTTGATCGACACCGCCGGACGCAGCCCGAAAGATGAAATCCGCCTGCAGGAACTCAAGGCCTTTATCAGCGAAGCCTCGGCCGACGAGGTGCACCTGGTCCTTAGCAGCGTGGCCGCGTCGCGCACGCTGCAGCAGACCGCCGAGCGTTTCGCCGTCGTAGGCACCACCGCGATGATCCTGACCAAACTTGACGAAGCCAACGGCCTGGGAAACTTGCTGCCGGTGTTGCGTTTAAGCCGTTTGCCGCTGAGTTATCTAACCAACGGCCAGAATGTGCCGGACGATATAGAAATCGCCGATCCGCCGCGTTTGGCCAAATTGATTTTAGGATTGGAAGAAGCGTCCTCGACGCAAGCAATGCTGTCGCACAGACACAATCAATCTCAATTCCTGACGTCCATTTGACCTTTAAATCAATATAAATCGCCGCAACGTCAATTGACATAAGGAGGTTAGAAACAGGAAAAAAAGTCAACTTCGCCCGGGCTTCGGCCGATAATGGGTGAGCATTATCGGTATCCGATGTGCTGTTAAACTAGAGCGAATATATAAAGTTTAATAGCAACCCAGGAAGAGCTCGTGGCACGAATTTATTGCGGAATCCTCGGCCTGCTGGCGTTCCTGACGACCCTTATTCGCGGCTGGATTCACGGCGGCGACACGGAATCGATACTCCGGACCGCTTGGCTTAGCTTACTACTTTTCAGCGTCATCGGACTTGTCATCGGCTGGATCGCCGCAAGGATCGTGGAAGAAAGCGTCAACGCCCGCCTGGCCGCCGAACTGGCCGCTAAATCGGAAGGTGGAGGGCGGAAGGCGTAAAGAACAGTAAATAATTTCTGACAACTGATAACTGATAACTCACTCGAGAAGGATCTCAAAAAGTCGGCGCTAAACATTAGCGCTTCATCATGGAGGATCGCATGGCAACTACTCTTGCTCCGGACGATGTTGAGCAACTGTGGATCGAATTTAAAAGGGACATGTCCAACCAGGAATTGCGCAACCGGCTGGTGGAAATATATCTTCCGCTGGTGAAATACAATGGCGAGCGGATCTGGGCTCGTCTGCCGGAAGGAGTAGAACTGGACGACCTGATCTCGGCCGGCGTGTTCGGATTGATGGACGCCATCGACGCCTTCGATCTTTCCCGGGGCGTGAAATTCGAAACGTACTGCGTGCCGCGGATCCGCGGAGCTATGCTAGACGAACTGCGAACCATGGACTGGGTGCCGCGATTGGTCCGTTCCAAGGCCAGCAAGCTCAACGAGGCCATGAAAACCCTGGAGGCCAAACTCGGCCGCCAGCCGACTGAAATCGAACTGGCCCAGACTATGAGCATCTCCGTGCCCGAACTGGAAAAAATGATGCTCGACGCCAATGCCGTAAATCTCATCAGCCTCAACAAAAAATGGTACGAAACCGACAGCTACAAAGACGTCCGCGAAATCGACATCCTGGAAGATAAGAAGGGCGAGGACCCCACGCGGCGTATCCAAAAAAACGACCTCATGCGCCTGGTCACCAAGGGCCTGAACCGCAACGAACGCCTGATTATCATCCTCTATTATTACGAAGAACTGACCATGAAGGAGATCGGCGCAACCCTGGACCTGTCCGAAAGCCGCGTGAGCCAGATGCACAGTTCCATAGTCCAGCGCCTGCAAGGCCAACTCGCCCGCCGCCGCCCGGAATTCGGCTCGTAATATTCAGTAACCTCTTTGCAGTAAACAAGTTACAGATTACATAGTTCTCTTTTCATCTCTCCATTCTTCTGCCTGTATATTTTCTCTACTCCCTAATGCGGGCTAGGGCCGCAAGTAAACCGCGACCAACGGTCGCGGCTTTATGGATAAGCGGCATGCTTTGGGACAGTTTCTGTTAGAAAAACAATATTTTTTTGGAAGTCGATAACAAGTCGCTTGACATTGCTTACTTAAGTCGGTATAAATACCTACACCGTGTAAGCATTTCGAGGAATTATTACAATGAAAAAACGCACAACCGCCCCGATTTCCGAGGCGCAACGGGAAATCATGAACATCGTGTGGGATGCCGGCGAGGCGGGTGTGGCCGATGTCTGGCGCATCCTTTCTGACCGCCGGCCCGTTGCCCGGAACACCGTGCTGACCCTGATCACGCGCCTGGTCAATAAGGGTTGGCTCCAATCGAGGCGAGTGGGAAACGCCTTTCGCTACACTGCCGCACGCCCGCGCGAAACGGCCCGGGCCGAGGAATTGCGCCGCATGGTGGACACGGTCTTTGACGGTTCGGCCGAGGGACTGGTGATGACGCTTTTGGAAGGCGGCGAACTGTCTTCGGATGAGGCGCATCGCATCAGGGCGATGATCTTTAAGGCAGGCCGCAAAGGCAGGGGGGAAAAACCATGAATTTCCTATTGCATTTTTACCCCGGCGACAAGTTCGTCCTGTTATCGGCCAATGTCCTTTTACAAGCGACAGTAGTGATACTCGCGGCCTGGTTGCCGGCGCGGATTTTTTTCCGTCGAAACGCGGCGATTCGCCACAACATCTGGTTGTCGGCGTTGGTTCTGGTGCTTATAAGTCCCGTAATTGCATGCGTTACGGAGGCCGCCGGCCTGAGGATCATTACAATATACATGCCGGCCGCTTCCCAACCGGAATCGCCGACAGCAAGTTCCGAGAGTACGCTTGCGTCTCCGCCTGATATCGCCGAACAGGGGCCGCTTCATTTTCTCAACCAACCATCTTCAGTAATAGTGAGCAACTTTGGAGCGGAGCGCCGGACGATGCCATTTCCGCCGATGTTACGCCCGGCATTCGGCAAGCACAGCCGCCAACCATCGTCGATCGACTCCGTACAATCGCCGTACCGGCAATGGCGATCTGGAGTTTGGGAATAACGTACCTTCTTATCCGGCTGGTGCAACGCGAATATGCCCTAAAGCGGTCGTTACAGGAGGCCCAGGCGGTTGATAACAGCGGAAATTTACGCCCGGTATTTGTCGAAATCCGCCGTTTGATGGGCATTGAGAATTTGCCTTGTATCATGCTGTGGCGTGACGGCAAAATTCGCATCACGCCTCTAACCGCCGGTATTTTCCGGCCCGTGGTCATACTTTCCAAGAGCCTGCTTGAAAACCTGGATCATGGCGAATTATGCGACGTATTAGTCCATGAGTTCGCCCATGTATTGCGGCACGATCAATTAATTGGACTTTTACAGCGAATCGTGGAAATCATGTTTTGGCCCTATCCGCTAGTCTGGTTGATGAACCGCAATTTGGCCCGTGCCCGGGAAGAGGTTTGCGACAACTACGTGCTAAAGCACACTGACGGGCCGCGGTATGCACAGACGCTTTTCGATCTTTCCTTGCGAATTCTTCCCCTTTCACCAAGTTTGGCCCAGGTCGGGCTGTTCCAGCACTATTGGTCACTGGAGCAGCGCATAGCCGGACTACTCGACACAAGGAGAACCATTATGACCAAAATCAACCGCTTAACCGCAGCGGCCCTTGTTACCGTCTTTCTGGCAATTACTCTGACAGTTGCCGGTGCGAAAATCCTCCAAGCGGAAACGCAGCCGGAGAATGCCGCCGGCGCCGCTATGGCCGGAGAAAAAGCCGATCTCGACGGCGAGGCAAAGGTAAAGCCGCCTCAAAGCTCGCAACGAGTCCTTAAGTTCCCCAATGACCGCGTGCTGGGGCGGATCTTGGTGCAAGACGAACAAAATGAGAAGACCAATAATACCTCCTCCCATATCGATAAGATGAGTAACTGGGTGGTGCTCGGCCAGGCCAGGGGCGCCGTCACGGTGCCTGCGGGAAAATGTGTGAAATTGCAGCTTTATCCAGACAAATTGCAGCGGAACAATTCAACCGTGCCGGATCTCTCGCCTCTTTCGAGTCTCGATCCCGATGATCTGGACGAACTCAAACTTGCCGATTTTTCCATCAACGATCAAGCCATGCTCCACGTCGGACATCTTACCGGCCTTAAGGCGCTGGAACTTGCGGGATCGACCATCAGCGACGCGGCATTGCCTACATCGCGCGCCTTAAATCGCTGGAGTATCTGATGCTGCCGAATCATATTTCCGATAAAGGATTGGCAATAGTAACTCAATTACCTCATCTTAAAGGGATTTATTTCTCCGGCGCCCGGGAGTGACCAACGACGGTTTACGAAACCTGGCCAAACTGCGATCATTGGAGGAATTAGTACTGGGTGGAAATTCCATCGGGGACAAAGGGCTGGTGCATCTGACTGGATTAACGAAACTGAATTATCTAATATTATGGGGAAGAAACTTCACAGGCAAAGGATTTATCCACCTTCGCAATCTGCAGTCCCTCAGAACCGTCAACTTGGAAAACGATATCGAAAACGAGACCTTGGGGCATCTGGCCGCCCTGCCGCACCTCGAGAATCTTTCGCTGCATAATATACGCGGGATTTCCGACCGGGACATGGCGTTGCTGGCTCGGTCCCGCTCTTTACGCACACTAGACATCGCGGGAACGCAAGTAACGCCACAGGGCGTTAAACATCTGGCGGAAGTCAAAACTCTCGAAAACTTAGCGCTGCCCATGTCGAGTTTGACCGATGAGGCGCTCGTATCCGTCAGCCGTCTGACTAATCTCAAGGTTTTACAACTGCAATTGCCGTACTATGCAGACCCTACATTTTACAACCGCCATTACACCGAAAATGGGCTGGCCGAGTTGGACAAATTGGAAAAACTGGAGGAACTAGGCATATCCGGCCTGGCTGTTACCGACGATTCGGTGAAACACATCACCAAACATGCCCAATTGAAAAAACTGCGGATTACCAGTTCGCCGCTGAGCAACGCCGGGCTGAAAGAGCTGACTACACTGAAATCGCTTGAAAAACTTTCCTTGGCGTTCACTAACGTTACCCTGGGGGGACTGACCTGTCTCAACGAATTACCTCAGCTTAAGGAGTTAGGAGCTCAAGGAATCGTGGACGACGGCCAGCCGCTGGACATCGGCCGATGCGGGAAACTTGAAACACTCTATCTTTTCATGGCCAAGGGCGACACGCTCGAAGACCACGACCTTGTATGCCTGGAAAACCTGACGAATCTGCACTCGCTCCAACTCGATGGGTCATCGGTCAGCGACGCAGGATTGGCGCATCTCAGCGGTCTGCGCAAATTGACTCATCT
Organism: Pirellulales bacterium; assembly: GCA_963845975.1. Classification (GTDB taxonomy): domain Bacteria; phylum Planctomycetota; class Planctomycetia; order Pirellulales; family Thermoguttaceae; genus JBEKIK01. Next base: position 508,293 of record CAWJUD010000001.1, read on the forward strand.
TAGCATAGGCTTGCGGGGTGTAACCGATGCCGGATTCGATCATTTATCGGGACTAAAAAAACTGTATTCTTTTTACCTCCGCGGCGACATCTCGGATGCCGACCTGCGCCGGTTAAAGGCGCTTCAGGGGCTGTTTTTAATTCTCGTCTATTCATCGCAGGACATTAGCAACGATGCAATGCAGGATCTTAAGCGGGAAATACCCGGGTTAATTCGAATTGACGTGAAAAGAATTCAATAACTCGCGAGTTCAATCAAGGCGCCCTAAAAAAATTCCTCCAGGCGTGTCCGGCACGGCATTGGCGGGAGGGCAAGTGGAAAATATGCCGCGCTCGGGCGTTACCTGGAGGCAAAGTGATTGGTGTTAGGGGACGGCGTGAAACCGCAAGCGATTTCGCTTGGATTTTATGTTATTGGCTTTCAGCAATCACTTTCTCATTCGACCTTTAACAATTATTCATCATACAGAATTCAGCATTCATCATTTTATTAACGCGGTCGATTTGGCCGCCGACGTTGATAGCGTTTGGGGATCGGCCCAAAATCTTTTTCCCACCGCTCGCTCAGATGCCGCAATTGGACGTTAATGCGACGGGTGAAATCCAGGTAAGCACGCAATTCCACCCGCACCGGCACGTCCCAATGATCCCGGCCGATGCTCACAAAACTTAACAGGTTTTGATCGAGGTTATTCATTACCGCGTTCCTTAACATCGTCTTCCAGTTACACTACGCAAGACATGCCCGGCGGGTTCGGAGTTCATCGTTAATTAAAAAAACTCGGATTATTGCCGATCGCCATGGCGCAATAAATACGCCCGGCAAAACACGTTAGCGCATGCCGGGCGCGATAAGAAAGTATGGTCTTAAACTTTATGTAATTGGAATTTCTTTACTCGGGAATGTCCCTGGCCGGCGGTCCAAAACCTTGCCCGCCAAACCGGCCGACCGGTCGTGCCCATTGTGGGCCTGGGCCGGGCAGAACGGCGTGCAACAAATGTTTCATGCCCTGCGAAAATTCCTCGAAGCTCAGTTGATTATCATGGTTTGTGTCCAGGCGCTCAAAAAGGGCCTTAAGATTGAATCCGGGGCGAAGTGGTCTTTGATTATAGGACAACAGCCGCTGATACCAGTTTTGTGCATACGGCGGCCAAGGGCGCTGCGGCCCAGTCCCGTATGCCATCCAAGGGGCCATCCCGGGGCGAGCGGGTTTACCAAAATTGACCTGCCAGGGATTATTTGGTCGTCCATAAGGCCCATATTGGCGCCAAGGGCGCTGCGGCCCAGCCCCGTAGGCCTTCCAGGGATGATGCGGTCTGAGATTGTAAGCCAACAAGCGCTGATACCAATTTTGTCCGTTCGGCCATGGATGATGTGGTCCAGCCCCGAATGCCATCCAAGGCTGATTTGGCCGTCCATAAGGCTCGTACTGTTGCCAAGGCCGATTCGGCCGTCCATAAGGCCCTTGCTGTTGCCAAGGAGGCTGTTGCATTGGTCCGAAGGCCGCCCAATGATGCTGTGGACCATATCCGGGTCCTGCCCAGGGTCGCCCTCCTGGCTCGTTAAAGGGCGACCCTCCCATCCAATGCGGTCCTGCGTTAGGTCCCGGGAAATTAGGGCCTGCCATTTGCGGAGGTCCGCCGTCCGGTCCGCCGCGGCCAAAAGGCGGTCCACCCATCCGACCGGGGCCCATTCCCGGTCCGCCGAAGCCATGTCCGGCCATCCAACCGGCACCTCTCCCCGGTCCGCCAAAGCCCTGTCCGGCCATCCAACCGCGTTGCTCGCCTCGTCCACTAAACGGCGGACCTGGCATGACCGTGACCGATTCTATAGTCTCACCCATTTTTTGCAGCAGGGACTTGACTTGTTCGATTTGCGCCAGGGTGCCGCGAATCATCAGTTGCTGGGTTCTTGGATCGGCGTCGACTTGAGGAGCACCACTAGTGCCACCTTTGGATGCATCGCCACCATCGAAAAGCTTGTTGATCAAAAGAATGGCCGTTTGCGAATCGACTATTTTCAAGCGGATCACCGCCACCTGGCGAGTGTCATGTTGCATCTGATCCAAGACGGCCCGAATCGTGGCGTGTTCGGCAGGTCGGGCAAGGACGATGAGGTTGTTGGTCTTGGGATCGATGTCCATGCGCACGTCGGGCTTGCCGGCCAGCAATGTTTGCATCACTTTCAACGTTGTTTGCGGATCGGTCTTATTGACGGGATAAACCTCCACTTGAACCGGTTCTTCCGGTCCATCGGCGCCGGCTTTAGGCCCACTGACTACTTTAAGAATACTATCAAGCCGGTTGAGTTTTTCCGGGCTGCCGTACGCCAATAAAGCTTTATTTTCAATATCAACACCTAGTTTCAATGAGCCGTCGGCAGTTTCATTTTTATCACTTGGGATATCGCACAATTGCCGTATATTGGGCAAAATATCTTCAGGTGTAACGAAATGGAGAAAAAACACTCTAAAATTAGGGGATTTAATATCTTTTGGTCCAGACGGTCCAGAATAAGGTCCCTGGAAAGTAGGACCGCCTGTATATGGAGGCCTTACTCCCGGATCGCCAAAACGAGGGCCAAACTGCGGCCCGCCTATCCGACCACGTCCAGGACCTGATCCGCCAAAACCTTGCCCGCCCATCCAACCACGTTGCCCGCCTTGTCTTCCAAACGGCGGCCCGGGCATCTCAGTGGGTTTTTCTTTGGCATCGGCGCTACCCTGAGCAGGGTCTTGCAACTGCGCCAGAGCCTGCTCGACATCGGCCCGACTCGTGGAGCGTAAGGTTGGGAAAAATAAGTATTCAGACTCTGGCCCGGCAGGCTGGACTTGAGGAGGTCCCGGCGGCCCGGCTGGATCTTCCGCCAAGAGATATTGGGGAAGAAAAACGACTGTTAACCCCGTCAGCACACAGAGAATTAGCCTGTGCATTGTCCGTCTCCTAAACTGAGGGAATTGAAGGCTTTACAACGCTATCTACAGACTCTAAACCCCTAAAACCAGTGGATAGTTCCGTTAATTCCGGCAATTTCCACAAACACTTCTCCGCGGTTTTGAAAAAACGGGACTGGCTCCGAACCGAGTTTCCTAAATGCCTGGTTAAAGAGGCATTGCGAGGTGACTGCCTCAATTTTTTCACAACTTCTATAGAGTGGTCAGTCAGCTCAGAATGCGTAATCGAAAAAGAATTGCTATCTGCTAGCGATCAAACTGGCTGGTCAGCTCCGGCAGAATCGGGTTCTCCTTGACTAATGCGATCATGGCCCCGCGCTTTCTTCCCACGTTCGAACGCCTGGACCATCAAGCCCTTATGGTTTATCAAATAGGGTGGTTCGGTCTTGCAGAGCCCTGGCACCCCTCAAGCAGCAGGGGGCAGCAGGAGTTTTGCAAGAAAATGTTCGGACGCGTGAACCTTTCGGCGGCAACATGGGAATCAAAGGTACGGTGAACGCACACGAAGACGACGAACACGAGTTGATCGACCGTGCCAAGGCTGGCGAGGCGATTGCCTTCGAGCGGCTCGCCGGGCGGCACGCCGCGCGGTTGTGGAGTTGTGCGCTAGCCCTTGGCAAGGATGACCACTGGGCCGACGATCTTGTGCAAGAAACGCTGGTCGAAGCGTGGCGATCCTTAGCGCGTTTCGATGGTCGTTGCCTGTTCTCCACCTGGCTATACGGCATTCTACGGCACCGGTTCTTGAAAGGAAGGCAAGGCCAGAACGCCGTTAGGCTTTCCGCATCAGACGCTCTTGGCCAAAAGCAATGCACTCGGCGGTCGCCCGATCAATCCGCAGAGGCGTCCGAAGATGCGAAGCGCGTTCGCCGAGCGGTGACGAGCCTGCCGGAAGAGCATCGCCTGGTCGTGGAACTCCGTTTCTTTGCGGGGGCGACATTGGAAGAGATTGCGGCGGCTCTTGGTTGCCCGTTGGGCACGGTAAAGTCGCGATTGCATCACGCACTGGAAAAACTACGGCAAATGAATCTTGCGGTGAACCTTTTCGCTTCGTCGAGGGAAACAAAGGAGAGCAAGCCATGAATGATCTCCATCACCCCTGCGAACATTGGGCCGAACGAATCAGTTTGGCGGCGGCCGGTTGCCTGTCGGCCGACGAAGAACGAGAGGTTCGTCTGCATCTCGAGACCTGTTCCGATTGCCGCGAGCGTTTCCGGCAACTGACGCAGTTGTGCGGCGCGCTTGCTGAAGCACAGTTGCCGGCAGACGACACGGAAGCGGCCATCGTCCAACGAGTGATGTCGGCCGTCGTGTCCGGTTGTGAGCGTTCATCGCAAGATCGTCATTCTGAGCGCAGCGAAGAATCTGACGCGGAATCGCGCCCCAACCAGATTCTTCGCTGCGCTCAGAATGACAGCGTTCGCACGCGGACGGAGATGATTCATCCCACATTTCTTACCCGTTCGCTAACCAAATGGAGGTGGATTATGCGTCACCCGGTTTCCCTCGCTACTGCTGCGGCCATTTTCGTTCTCGCCGTTACAGGAGTCGCCTTGTGGTTCCACGCAGGCGGCACAACGCCCGCCTTTGCCGAGTTCCTCGAACCGATCCTCAACCCAAAGACTGTGAAGTACAAGACAACCACCAAATGGACGAGCCTATCTGCGGAAATGAAGAGCCAACTATCTGCGGAAGTGCAGCAGAAATTTTTGAATGGATTAACGAGCGAGGTCATGATGCTGGATGCCAATCGGAGCCGCACCGTTTTGGTGGGGCCGGACGAGTTCAAGTCGGTGCAGATCTGGGATGGGGGCCTAGGAAAGCAGCTCTGCCTGATACCCGCGAAAAAGCAGGCCCAGGTCTTCAATTCCGCCAACAAGTCCAAGGACAAGACGCCAAACGGTGGCGATCCCGTGGCAGGGTGGCGCTCGCTACTGCTGGACGCCCGGGATAAACCCAACGTCAAACGTGAGTCGCTCGGCGAGAAGGACATCGACGGACGCCGAGTCGTCGGATTCCGTATCAGCAGCCCTGAGGCGGTGTTTTGTGTGTGGGGCGATCCCAAAACCGGCTTGCCGGCCCGCATCCAAATGACCACGGTAATGGTGCCCAATCTTGAGCTCACGATAAGCGACTTCGAGTTCAACGTCGACATGGACGAGTCGCTATTCAGCGTCGAGCCGCCGGCCGGTTATGAAGTAGGATCATTCTTCATATCGACACCCACATTTGACGGCTCCACCACAAAGGAGAAGGACCTGATCGAAACGTTCCGCCAGTACAGCAAAATGAGCGACGGGCTCTTCCCGGCCAAGCTCGACGTGGAGGCCATAACAGGGATCATTCATATGGAGTTTACTTCAGATAGGTTGCAGGAGCCGGGTGCGGAGCAGGAACTCGCGGAAATTCAGATGAAGCTTCAGCCAGGCTTGATGTTTAGCGTCTTACTGCCGAAGGAAGCCGACGCGCACTACGCGGGCAAAGGCGTTTCGCTCGGCGCACCGACACGCCCATCTTCTGGTACCACCCCAAGGATGCAAAGACATACCGGGTCATCTATGCCGATCTCTCGGTCCGTGACGTCGACACGCCCCCCAGCATGCCCGTCGCGCAGCCGGAGAAGGACCTGATAGAAACGTTACGCTGCTACAGCGAACTAAGCGGCAGGCCTTTCCCGGCCAAGCTCGACTTGGTGTCGCTCTTACAAGGCGCTGCAACGAAGATTTATATGCCTCCAGAAGACGGGCAGAAGCCTAGAGCCAAGCAGATGCAGGAGATCACAAAAACCGCCATGCTGAAGCTTCAACCCGGCCTGTCGTTTGTTGCTTCACTGCCGCCGGAAGCCGACGTTCATTACGCGGGCAAAGGCGTTTCGCTCGGCGCCACCGATACGCCTATCTTCTGGTACCGCCCCAACGACAGCAAGACGTACCGGGTCATCTACGCCGATCTTTCCGCCCGCGATGCCGACACGCCCCCCAGCATGCCCGTCGCGAATCCGGAGCAGGACCTGATCGACACGTTCAGCGAGTATTGCGAACTAAGCGGTGGGCCTTTCCCACCCAAGCTCGACTTGATGTCGCTCTTACAGATCGCTTCTATAAAGTTTTTTATAATGTATCCTCCAGAAGACGGGAAAAATCCCAGTGCCAAGCACCTGCAAGGTGTGGCGAAATCCAGTATGAAGTTTCAGCCCGGCTTGGATTTCACGGCTTCACTGCCGCCGGAAGCCGACTCGCATTATGCGGGCAAAGGCGTTTCGCTCGCGCCCCGACACACCCATTTTCTGGTACCGCCCGAAGGATGCAAAGACGTACCGGGTCATTTACGCCGATCTCTCAGTCCGCGACGCCGAAACGCCCCCCAGCGCGCCCGACGCGCAGCCCGAAGAGGACCTGATCGACACGTTCCGCTACTATTGCAAATTAAGCGGCGGGCCTTTCCCGGACTCGCTCGACTTGGCGTCGATCTCACAGATCGTGGAAAAGAAGTATGGCCTAGAAAAGGGGCAGAAGCCCAGTGAAAAGCAGATTCAGGAGAGGATGCAGGAGATGACGAAATCTCAGCCCGGCTTGATGCAGGATATTATGGAATTCTCGCAGAACTTTCACACCGGTTCGACGTTTGTAGTTTCACTGCCGCCGGAAGCCGACGCCCATTACGCGGGCAAAGGCGTCTCGCTCGGCGCGGTCGATACGCCCATCTTCTGGTACCGCCCCAAGGACAGCAAGAAGTACCGGGTCATCTACGCCGATCTCTCGGTCCGTGAAGCCGACACGCCTCCCAACGTGCCCAACGCGCAGCCGGTGCCAGGCCCGTCCAGCCCGAAAAAATAGTCCATCGGCAGCAGTTGCCAAATTACTGCACTAGGAATCGCTGGTGGCTACGGGATCGCGATGGCCCGGCGGCGAGGCGGTTTCCGGCAGCGACTCGCTTGGGCTTCACGGGATTCTTCTTCCCGTTGCTCAAGCCAATGCTCGGGGTGGGCGGCAACCCAGCGATTCGGCAGCAGGGCTTCCCGCGCGGCAGTGTCATTGCTAGCCCGTGGGTTGCTGACGATCTGCACGAGGACAAGGGCTTAGCTTCACCGCTTTTTGCCCGGTTTCACGCTGAGGCCGCTGCAATCGCCGTTCCCAAGCATGAAACGACGCCGGGGATAGCCCTTCTTTGGAACAGAACCCGACAATGATCTGTCCGCTGGTCCGTTGACGCTCAATCACCTTCCGCCAATACCGTTGCCGATCAGCGCTGCTGGTCTGCGCCATCGCCTGGTCCTCCGAATGCTTGTTGGAACTTGCTCAGGCATTAAGCCTACCTTGCCCTGCAAGGATGGCGATTTATTGACGTTTACCAGAATGCCGCAGATCGACAGTACGGGCTCAATATGCAGGAATAATTTGGCATAAAAATCCACCCTTTTCGCCCATTTCCTACCTCCTATCTCCATTTCCCATCCCCTTTCCCCTATTTTTCATTCCCCAATCTCTGACTCCTGTGACTTATTCACTAGATAGATATTGTCCAGATTTCGGCAACCGCCTATAATCCCGCCGCATTAGAGGGTTTTTTTGGGAAAATTTTATTACCGTGTAGAACCCGCGGCAGTGGAAGTCCGTATAGTAGTGCAGGCAGTATTTCACAAGACGGTTTTTTAAAACCGTCTGATATAATCGGATAAGACGTTTTTTGAAATCGTCCAACATAATCGATTAGGATGGTTTTTAAAGCCGTCTTAATTAAACTCGTTGGATTTGTTTGCTTTTTCCGCTTGGCTTTTTAAGGGCGGCGAGACAAAATAGGTGTAAGCGCCAGAAGGCGCACAACGGATATAATTCACGGAGGAATTGTCGCCTAAATTCACCGCCTCGATGTGGCCGGAAAACACCACGCGATTATGCGAGGCATCAGGAAAGAACAAGTTGCGCCGTCAAAGGCGTTACAAGCAATTATTAGCAGTAAATCCGCACGAGCGAAGGGTTTTGAGTTTGATTTAATCCCCGCCGCAACGCCGGCCGATGACACGAGTGCCAACAATGCTGAGCCCGTTGGAAATGTCACGGCGGATGCCAAGCGAGGCGACGGTGGAAGGTAAGGTTTACTAGCAAGGACGCGGTTTGACATCGTCCTTAAGGAGAGACAGCGATGCACATATACGGTCCAAATCAACTGCACGGCCCGCAGTCAATCGGGCCTCCGCACAACGTCCGCAACACCCAGGCGCCCGCGAAGACGGAAAACACGTCTGCGATCCACGATTCTGTGGAGATTTCCGATGCCGCGCGCTTGGTCGAACAGGCCCGCGATATCCCCGACATCCGGCAAGATCGCGTAAATGCCATCCGCCAGCAGATCGCCTCGGGCACATACGAAACCGAGGCCAAACTCAACGCCGCGGTGGAGCGATTGCTGGACGAAATCGGGTAATACCTTTTCGGCAAAGTTTTCGGTTGTCAATTTCCGGTCAACAGTTTTCAGTTGACAGTTTTCAGTTTAGCCGCGACCGGGCACCACGGAATGATTAGCCGCGGCACTTGTGCCGCGCGAAGCGTAGGTCAATTCTCCCGGCACGAGCGCCGGGGCTAAACTTTCACTTCTGCTTCCGCTATTCCAATCGTACCGTATTTCGCACGGATAGGGGCGATAACCTCCTCAAGGAACTCGTCCACCTGTTGCGGCGCACGGCCGACGAATTGCGAAGGTTCCATCACGGCCGTCAGGTCCACCTTGGCAAAGGCCGGATCGGCGGCCAGCCGCGCAATCAAATCGTTTTGCCCGCCTTCCTCCTTGACCACCGCTGCCGCGGCCTGGCTGTGACGGCGAATCCGCTCGTGTAGATCCTGGCGGTCGCCGCCGGCGGCTACGGCCGCCATGAGGATGTTTTCGCTGGCCATGAAGGGCAATTCGGCCGCCAAATGGGCGGCAATAACCTTGGGATAAACCACCAGCCCGCCGGTCACGTTCTGGCAAAGGATCAGCACGGCGTCGGCGGCCAAAAATGCCTGCGGGAGCGCCAGGCGGCGATTGGCGCTGTCGTCCAGGGTGCGTTCCAGCCATTGCACGGCCATGGTTTGAACGGCGCTGGATTCGAGACTCATTACGAATCGGGCCAACGAGCAGATCCGTTCGCATCGCATGGGGTTCCGCTTGTAGGCCATGGCCGAGGAGCCGATCTGCTCCATTTCAAACGGTTCTTCCAATTCCTTGCGATGGGCCAGAAGCCGGATGTCGGTGGCCATTTTGTGCGCGCTTTGGGCAACGCCCGAGAGCACGGCGAGCGCCTGGGAATCGATCTTTCGCGAATACGTCTGGCCGCTTACGGCATAGCCCGCGTCAAAGCCCATCTTGCGGCAGATGAGTTTTTCCAACTTGTGGACCTTTTCGTGGTCGCCGTGGAAGAGTTCCATAAAACTCGCCTGCGTGCCGGTTACCCCCTTTGAACCCAGGGCCTTTAGATTTGCCAAACGATGTTCGATCTCGGCCAGGTCCATGACAAAATCGTATGCCCACAGGCAGGCCCGCTTGCCCACGGTGGTCGGTTGGGCGGGCTGTAGATGCGTGAAGCCCAGGCAAGGTAGGTCGCGGTACTTTTGGGCGAAGTCGGCCAGGTGTTCGATCACCGCCACCACCCGGCCGCGGATATGCTGCAAGGCCTCGCGCAATAAAATCAAATCGGTATTGTCGGTAACGTAGCAACTGGTAGCGCCGAGATGGATGATCGCCCGGGCGTCGGGACAAACGTCGCCGTAGGCATGCACGTGGGCCATCACATCGTGCCGCAAACGCCGCTCGTAACGTTCGGCGGCCTCGAAATCGATATCATCCACGTGGGTCCTAAGCTGCTCGATCTGTGCCCGCGTGATCGGCAGCCCCAGTTCGGCCTCGGCCTCGGCCAAGGCCACCCAAAGCCTGCGCCAAGTGCTAATCTTCCGTTGCGGCCCCCAAAGGGCGACCATCTCCGGCGAGGCGTAGCGGGTAACAAGGGGATTGTCGTATTGTGTGTAGTCGGGATTGGTGGCCATGGTTTTTTGTGTTCCCAGGCGGAGCCTAGGAACGAGGGCGATGGGGTAAAGCAAGGGCAATAAATACTGATTTTATAATTGGTTAAGTGTTTTTTAGGAGAGGTTTTAGTTGGGGAGCAAATCGCGATTTTTCCACGTTTCTAACATGGCTTATTGACTATTTTGGTTGAAAACAAGTGAATAATTTTGGTCAACAAAACCGTGTTTTTCCACGTTGGTATGCTCACCTCCTGTCATCTTTCGTTCCAAAGGGGAGAACATTCGTAGGCAAAACCTGTGTACGAGAGTTATTACAATAGTGCAGCGCGCTGATTGTAGCAGATTGTGCTGCGGATTTCTAGTAAAGAATTGGCCACTATGAGCAAATAACATAGGCCATTTATTATATATCACGAAAACACGAAAGGACAAAAGCACGAAAAACGCCACCTGACCAGCGACAAATAAATAATCCCATGTCGCCCTTTCAGGGCTAGAGGGGATTTTTGGGACACTGCTTTCCGGTGACTTACGCCACCGGCTACATGACTTCGGCCCTCTGGGCCTATAGATTATTTACACCAGAAATGGTCTGTTTTATCAACAAATATTCCCGCCAGACGCTCAAGGCCTTTTTGGTCTTCTTCATCAAATCGGCCGAGCGCCGGGCTATCGATATCCAGCACGCCCAGGAGTTTGTTGTTTTTGATTAGCGGGATGACGATTTCGGAATTCGAGACCGAATCGCAGGCAATGTGGCCGGGGAATTGGTGGACGTCGGGGATTACGAGCGTTTTTCGCTCTTTGGCGGCAGTGCCGCAAACGCCTTTGCCCAACGGAATCCGCACACAGGCGGGTTTTCCTTGAAATGGGCCGAGTACCAGTTCATCGCCCTTGAGAAAATAAAAGCCCGCCCAATTTATGTCGGGCAAAGTGTGGTATATCAAAGCCGCCGTGTTGGCCGCGTTGGCTATAAGATCGGATTCGCCTTTGATTAACTCTCTTATTGTCACTTCCAATTCAGCGTATTGTTTGCGTTTGTTTTCAGTCTTAATTTGTTCTTCGTCCGGGATTAAGACATCATCGATGAATTCTATTTTATTATCTGCACACCAATCGACGGCGATTTTTTTGAACGCCCGGTCGCGATAACGATACCACTCTTCGATAAAACCATACTCAGAACATAAATCTTTAAACATTCGAAATGCACCTCGAACATTAATAACATGTAAAAGTCTTGGTGTTATTTCCCTATTTGGCAATGATCGGCAAAAATCCTGCATGATATCATGTATATGAATGTCATGCCGAGTTGGAAGCGGCAAATACTCATTCTCATCTTTTAAAAAATCCTTAAGTTCCTTAATAGCCTCTTGCTGCCAATCAGGAAAATCGTCCAGAGATTTGTTATTTTTTGCCGCGCTGAGATCCTCATCATTCACAAGAATTATTTTGCCCGTTTTTTTATTTAGATACCCAAACTCATCACCACCAAAATCCATACCATTTACAATTTCACTAAGTTTTATTTTTAGTTGCATTGGCTGAATCTCCGCAAAACCGCAAGCGGTTTCCAATACCCAAATCACGTTCCCACGCAGAGCGTGGGAACGAGTCATCAAACTTAGCGCTCCCCTACGGGTCGCGGCTAAACAAACTATCCCCTATTCTCTAATCCCTCACATATTTGTGGCGTCATCGGTTCCGCCGGAGATGAGGCGGTCCATGGCGGCGGCCAGTTCGGCGTTGTGGCGGTTGTCCTGGGCGTAAATGCGGCAGATGCGGTAGCTGATGGCGATGCGGCGGAAGAGTTCGCGGTCGTCCAGGCTGCGGATCCGGCCGTTTACAGGATCGTAAAGGAAATTCTGGCCCGCCGACGGCGTGTGGGCCCCGGGCCGATGCACGTGCCGGGCGGTATCCACACGAATGGGCAAATTCTTTAATTCCTTGGGTAGGGCGCCGCGCACTGCCGCCTCGAAGGATTTTTCGCTGCCGAACACGCTGCTTTGCTCCGATTCGCCGGGGGCGAAGAAGATCGTCTGCTCGCAGGCCATTTTCCAGCGCAGACGCCGGCCCAGGAATTGCTGCCATTGCCGGCCAAGGTCGCGGAGTTTCGGGTCGTTGCTTTTCGGCCACGCGGAAACCTGCATCAACAGCGACCATTCGGTCAATTGCTGATACTCGTCGAGATGTTCCAGAGGATTGCCCGGAAAGAGGAATTGTTTGCTTTCCAGAAAAAGTTCCTGCAATCCCAGGTCGATGGCCCGCACCGTGCGGTGAAAATATATGGCCCGAAACAGCTCGGCCCGAATTGAGATAAACCGCACCAAGGCCGACAGGCCGCGTTCGTGGATCGTGAGTCCTCGTTCGGTAAACATGCTGTAGTGCAGGAGCCGGTCCAGATCGAAGGCCTTGGTGCTATAGCCGGACATGTAAGCGTCGCGGAGCACGAAATCCATGTTGTCGACCGTGTACAGGCCGCTGAACAGGCTTCGTAAAAAACGCAACCATTTCGGCCCTTCGTTATCAGGCGCTTTTTGAGGCCGGGTGATGAGAAAGGCGATCTGACGGGGATCGAGTGTTTCACCGCTTTCGAGACTGGTGTTTGGATTGCGGCGAATGCGGGCGATCAAGTCGGCAAAGTCGCGGCGGATGATTTCGCTGCCCAGGGTTTCGTGCGTCAAGCCGTAGTCGGCCAGGAAATGCTCGTCGAAAAAATGGCCGAACGGCCCGTGGCCCACGTCGTGCAAAAGCGCGGCCAAACGCATGAGCGATTCGACGTAACCGCGGCTGGGCACCTCCGGACAAACGTCTTTGAGGCTGTCGAAAAGCATCTCGACCGTGCGGCTGGCCAGGTGCATCGAACCCAAAACATGCTGGAACCGGGTGTGCTCGGCTGTGGGAAAGACCCACCAGGCCGTCTGCAACTGGTGAATCTGGCGGAGCCGCTGTAGCCAGGGATGGTCGATGATCTGCTGCTCGGTCGCTTCGTCGCCGGTGGCGTCCGAAGTCAAGGCACTTACGGAGGACGTGAAGGGAATATACCCGTGAATCGGGTCGTGACTAAGGCTTTCGTGCTGGAAATCTCGCATGCACGGTATTATGACAGGGAACGGGGGACAGGGAACAGGGGGCGGGAATGGAGGCGAGGGGCAAGGGGCGAGGGAAAGAAAAAAGATGAAGAATTAGTTAAACTTGATCAATGCCGATAATTAGCATTCTAAGTATGGTTGTCGTGGTTAAATAGGAGCAAGCAGGGGTCTATCGACTGAGGATTAATTGGGAAATAGCGTGAATATAGGAAGTATAGCGTAAATACAGAAGCGTTTTTTCGATAAAACATTTAAAAAAACGCGTTTGACTCGGGCAATCGGCAAAGAATGAACAACCCTATTCATTTTCCCAGTTTTGCCGACCGATCTAGCGTAAGGCGGCGTGTGGTAATACACTTTCGTCTAGAATTATTGACTTTTCCGATTAGGAAAACTGCGTCAATTTCAGCTCCCTCCTCAGTTATTTAAGGAGTTTTGCAGTGATGCGTATTGCAACTTGGATAGGTTCGGGATTCATTTGTCTTGTATTGCTCTGGGAAGGACGGATATTTGCCGAGGCAATTCCCCCCGGCGAATTCTTGTTTCCCGATACTACCCGGGGTTTTATAGCCATAACCAACGTTGACTCGCTAACCGAGAATTTCAACAAGACCCAGCTCGGCAAACTTACCGCCGATCCGAAGATGGAGGAGTTTACGAATGACGTGCGCAGGCAGTTCGAAAATCGCTGGTCCGCGGTTCACGCCCGCTTGGGATTGACCTTGGACGATTTAAAGGAGGTGTCGGGCGGTGAGGTGTGCGTGGGACTCATTGAGCCGGCTGAAAACACCTCCGCCCTGGCGATCGTAATCGACGCGACCGGGAAACTTCCCAAGGCCCACGAACTGCTGGACAGGGTGAGCAAGAATCTTACGCAACAAGGCGGCAAGCGAACGGTATTGAAAGTGGAAGAATGTCCCGATGCGGTGATTCAATTCGAAATGCCCGTCCCCCCGGAGGAACAAGAGGCCGCGGCCAGCAAATTACCGGGGGCGCGGCCGGCTGAATCGACCGGCACGGCTCCAGGCAAAGATCAGCCCAAGCCACGCTTATCATATTATGTTCTGACTGGAAACACGCTATGTTCTTCGGACAATTTGCCGGTTATGCAAGGGATTCTCGGCCGGCTGGCGGGGAAAAAAGGGAATAGCTTGTCGGAGGTCGAGGGTTTCAAGAAGGTCCTGGAGCGATGCAAGGCGGATATCCCCAGCGTTACGCCGCAAATTCGCTGGTTCATATATCCATTAGGCTATGCCGCTGCCGCCCGGGCCGCCCAACCCGCCCAACAGCGCCGCAAAGGCAAAAGCGTGCTGGAAGTGATGCGCAACCAGGGCGTGGATGCAATTAAGGGCGTGGGCGGATACGCCAGTTTTTCCTCGGAAGGATTTGACCTGGTGCACCGCACCGCCATATACGCCCCATTGCCCTACAAGAATGCCATGAAAATGCTCGTGCTTCTTAACGGCAAGGATTACACGCCGCAAAAATGGGTGCCGCGGGAGATTGCCACTTACAGCACGTTGTATTTTGACGTCCTTAACGCCTTTGATAATTTCGGTCCGTTATTTGACGAACTCTACGGGGCGGGCGAATCGGGCGAATGGGCCGACGTGCTTAAACAAGAGAAAGAAGATCCCAACGGGCCGCAAATCGATCTGCGCGAGGAGTTGTTCAAAAAACTGGGACAGCGAGTGTCGTTGTTGACCGATTATGAACTGCCCATTACCACCGCCAGCGAACGGCTGTTGTTCGCCATCGAAAGCACGGATGACAAGGCCGTGGCCAAGGCCCTGCAAAAGTGGTTCGGAAACGATCCCACCGCCAAGCGGCGTGAAATCGAGGGGCACGTGATCTGGGAGATTGTTGACAACGAGGGGCCGGAGATGGACCAGCCCGAGGTCTCGCTGGGAGACGTGCCCGACCTGGTGCCCCAGGCGAAACGCAAAAAGACCAATCAGCAAAACATCATGCCCCATGCGGCCGCCACGGTAGTCGACGGGAACCTTTTTATCGCCTCGCATTTGGATTTCTTGCTAAAGGTATTAAGGTCCAACGATCCGCTGCTGAAGGACGTTGATTATCAACTGGTCAACGAAACCATCAATCAAATGGTGCCGCAAGACAAGTGCGGGAGGATTTTTTCGCGGACTGACGAGGAATACCGCCCCACCTATGAAATGATTAAACAGAACAAGTTGCCTGAAAGCGAGTCGATGTTCGCCCAGTTTTTGAACATGCTTTTTGGCGAAGGCAAGAAGGGCGCGGTCAGGCAACAGAAGATCGACGGCAGCAAACTGCCCGACTACGAAATGGTGCGCCATTACCTCAGCCCGGCCGGCATGCAAATAACTAGCGAGAAAGACGGCTGGTTCCTCAAGGGCTTCACCCTGAATATGGAAGCGATTAAGGGCGAGCAAACCGCGCAAACAACGCAATCGTCCGCGCCGCAAATTCCGCCGGAACCGAAATCCAAATCGGACTCGCAAAATCTATCCGCTCCAAAAACGCCTGACGAAGCAAAAACGCCCACGGTCCAGCCTACATCGGCGGACCCGTCAACGCCGCCGGAACCCAAGACGCAACTGGAACCGCAAGTACAAGCCGAACTACAATCGAGGCAAGCGGAAAATAGCACGGTTAAATAAGATTAGGATTACAGAGGATCGGGGCTTGTCGTGTCTCGGACGCCATTGCCCGAGCCAAGTGCCATGCCCATCTTTACCGTAGGCATGTTGCCTTTTGATACATGCTTACCGTCTCGTTTTGCTCAATTGGCCGGCAAGAGATCCTGCAAAAAGCCGATTGCAGACCATTGAAATCTGTTTGTCATTTTCCCCGCGTGCGCCCGGTGGCGCTATCCAGACGTAACCAGAAGGGATGCTGGCGGTCGCCGCGAGTGCGGACGTCTTCGAGGAGCGTGCGCAGATCGGGCTGGAGAAACGGTTCCCTGGCGTTGATCGTCTGCCCGTTGACGGCGATGCTTGCGCGTTGCTTGAAATCGACTATCTGCGGCGACAACCAGACGCTTACCAGCGTGCTTCCGGCATAGACGTTGACGTTGTTTCCGGCGATCTTTCCCTTTACTTGTGCGGCCCGAGTTCCGGCGGGAGGGGGCCAGTGTTCGGGATCGACCTGCGCTTTGGGCGGCATGCCGTCCAGCTCCACCCACCAAAAGAAAGAATCCCAATCGCGCATCGTCGAGCAGATGAATTCACGGGGAAAGAAATTGCGGCGGAATCGGCTCATCCAATCGAAGATTCGCAGTATTTCCTCGTGAAAATCGTCGTGGCCGCGGCCCTCGTACTCGATCACGGTGGCATCGTAACCGCGCTTCAAGTAGCGGTCCAGATCAAGGGCGTTTTTGGTGAGTTTTGCACCGTCGAGTTCGCCGAGAACCACGTAGAAAGGCACGTATTTGGCGTTTTCCGAATAGAAGTTGCAGTAGCGGTCGGCCAGAGCCGAGATCGGGATCACGCCTGCCCAAAGATCCGGATGGGCCAGGCCGATGTCCCAAACGGCGTCGCCGCCCATGGAATAGCCGGACAAGTAAACGCGATCGGTGTCGATCGAAAACCGGCGGCAGGCGTCGCGGAGCGTGTTCAATACGGCCGCGTGTTCCCGGGCCGAGTAGTTGTATTGTTTTTGATGGTCCAAGGTCCACTCCGGGGCGATTACGATGTAACCGTATCGCGCCGCATGGCCGTTGCGCAACATGGGAAGCGCGGGGGCTTTTTCCGCCGATTTTTTCTGGCCGGGCTTTTTCGCATCGGGCTCGGGAGGATTGGCGGTGTTTTTGCTTTTTTCCGCGGCCTGGCCAGGTTTAACCCAATCGCCCGCCCACCAGTCGATCTGGCTTTCGGCGTTATTGCCTGCGCCGCTGAGCGTGACTATGGCGGGATACAGTTTATAGGGATCGTATTCTGGGGGAAGTTGCACCCAATAAATGAACGGCGGCTCCTTGGGCAAACCCGGCACTTCCAATTTGTAGTAACCCGGCTGCTGGGGCGAGACGGCACGCGGCGGATCGGCGGGCGGTTTCATGTGCGATAAAAGATCGGCGATCAGGCCCGGCGACGATCCTTCTTGCGATTTTAGGCCGTCGAGAATCGCTTCGCGCTTGATTTTCACCGGTTCGACCAGGTATTCGCGCAATTGGTGGCGGAGGCCGTATATCGAGAGGGCCACGGGCAATTGGTCGATGGCCGAATCGCTGCCCAACAGCCAACCGCTCACGGCCAGGGCCAGTTTCCCTTGGACCGGCATTTGGGCGTCGTCGGCGTTCTGCAGGAAAGCGGCCATGCGATCAATCGTGTTGAAACTCAGTTCGGCGGCCATTTCATCGCGAATTTTGCGAAGTTGTTCCTGCTGGTAAGCGTCGGAAACTTTGGGCAGCAAGGCGTCGATTTTATCCAAGGTTTTAACGCAGCGGGCGGCCTTGGTTTCATAGTCTTGCAGCATGTCTCCGGCGCCTTGGAGGATTTCGCCGCCCACCTCGTCGGAAGGAAATTTCTTCAATCCCTCCCAGACCAAGGCATGCTGGCCGGCGTCGCGCCGCACTTTCAATTCCGTTAAAAGCTGCTGGGCCGACAATTGCTTGATTGCCCTCAGGGACGGGGCCAACTGCTCTTTCAGGTCTTTCCGGTCGGGAAATGCCTGCAACAGGTCGTCCAGGGCTTGCCGGGCCTCCGCGTAGCGCTCTGCTTGCAAATAAAAACGGGCGATTTTCTTGTAACTTTCCACGTCGTTGGGATTGATCTGCTTTAAAAGGATCTTTTGCAAATCCTCGCGAGGAATGGAACTGGTGGCGATGCGCATGTCCCAGACGTGCGTAATGCCCTCGACCTTGGCCCAGCGGGGCGTCAGCTCGGTAATGCCTTGAATTATGTCCACCGGGCCTTTTACCGTGTACATGGTGAAGATTCGCCTGCCGAATTCGTCGAAAGGTTGCAAGCGCATGGCAGGCCCGACGCTGCGAATGATCTGGCCGTTGCGCATGGCACGTTGATGGAGGCTGAATTTTTCCTCGCCCTGTCCGGCTTCCTCTTGGGGGACGGCCTTGACCAGGCGTTTAGAGACGAAAGTGCGGCTAAGATCGTCGTCCATCAATAAAATCGTTGGGGCCGGCCCTTCACCGTCCGGACTGAACGGCTGCGGAATATCGGCCACACCGGTAGTTTCACTCAGTTTGCCGTGAAGCACTCGCCCGTCTTTTAATACCACCTCGGTTGCCAATGCCCGTTCGGCCGAGAGAATCGCAATCGCCCAGCAAAACATCCAAGCCAAAAATACTCTTGGCCTAAGTCGTCCGAATCGGGTCATGATGTTTTTCCTGATCGATCCAGTAGTATCGGGCCTTTATTGAGTATTGATTTTGGCAAGCAGTGGAGAATCGCTTTCGATCTGGACACGTTCCACCGTGCAGCCCGCTTTTTGCACGTCAGCGACAGCCGAGCGGATCGCCGCCTCAAGTGATTCGGCCTCGCGGCTAAAACCAACGCCGGCGATTCCGCACGAAATAAAAGGCGAACCGTCGTCGCAACCGGCCTCGAACAATTGGTCGGCCAATTCCTCGGTCAATTCAGTGCCTTTGGCAAGAACCAAAGTAAATTCATGAATGCGCTTATTTTTATGGTCATTCATCTTGCTTCATGCAACCTGATCTTCCTGTATTATAACAATAATAGATCTCTAAAGGGGCTAGTCACGTTTTTGCCAGACAGGAAGGGGACAGTCTCATTTTCAGTACGCAAAAACCGGGACAGTCCGCAGCCCTCACCCTAGCCCTCTCCCAGAGGGAGAGGGGATTTTTTGATAGGTGCCTTAACGCTTGACAGAAACACCTACAACCAGCAAAATCGGGGGAATTGGGAAAACTATTATGGACCGACCGCCTATTCCTCGCCACACTATTGCCTTAGCCATTGTCGGGGCAATTATTCTTCCCATAGCCATTTGCTTGATTTTGGGTGTGGCATCCCTCCTATCGGCTATGGGTGATGCGGTAGGCGGAGGGGCAATGCGATGGGTTGCCTTAGGCTGCGGAATTATTTGGGCGCTGGATTTAATTCTCCTGGTACTCGCGCTAGGCGTCAATGCGCTGAGCGAGCCTGATGAGGATGCGAATGAGTAATCAATCCATCACCGAAACGGCTGTCCGCGAGGCGATTGCCAATTTTAAAGACCCGGAGACCGGGCGGAGCGTATCGCAATTAGGGCAGATTCATCATTTGGAACTCGGCGGCGAGAACCTGTCGGTTACGCTGGGTTTGACCACCTGGTCGGCCGCGTTGTGGGAAGAAACCCGATCGGAATTGGTTTCGCTGCTTAAAAAACAATTCCCACAACTGAAAATTACAGTCAATCTAGCCGTGCACGAGCGCAGACCGGAAAAGATGGGCGAAATTGGTTTGACGGTAAAAAGCGCGATCGCCATTGGGGCGGGAAAAGGGGGCGTGGGAAAGAGTTCCATTGCCGCTTATTTGGCCTATGGCCTTGCCCGGGCCGGCAGCCAGGTGGGATTAATGGATGCCGACGTGTATGGTCCCAGCATTCCGCACCTGCTGGGCACGGAGGAGAGGCCCGTGATTATCGGCAACCGCATCCTGCCGGTAGAGGTTGACGGGTTAAAAGTGATGTCGATGGGTTTTTTGGTGCCTTCGGGCGAGGCGGTAATATGGCGCGGCCCCATGCTGCACGCCGCACTAACACAATTTTTACGCGATACCCAATGGGGAGATCTGGATTACCTGATCATCGACCTGCCGCCTGGAACGGGCGACGTCGCCTTGTCGCTTTCGCAATTATTGCCGCTTACCGGCGCGGTTATCGTGGGCACGCCCCAGGACGTGGCTTTGCTCGACGTGGTCAAGGCTATCGGGATGTTCCGAAAGGTGAACGTGGAAGTATTGGGGATGGTCGAAAACATGAGTTTTTTTATCTGCCCTCAGTGCGGCGCGCGACACGATATTTTCGGTTCCGGCGGGGCGAAAAAGAAGGCCCGGGAATTGCAAGTGCCATTTCTGGGCGAGGTGCCGCTTGTGACCGAACTAAGAGTTTTGGCCGATCGCGGTCAAATCGGCAAGGCGTTTGAGAATGAAGGGGTACGGCCTTATCTCGAAGCAATATATCTTAACATGGTCCGGCATCTGGCCCAGCGCCATCGTGAACAACCCCAATTGCCCACGCTTACGGTGCTGAAATAAAATTTTCATTTGGTGTCTAAAAGCAGCGTTACCGGGCCGTCGTTTGTGAGTTCCACTTGCATGTGCTCGCGAAATCGGCCGGTGGCCACGGGCAGACCTTGAGCTTTAACATAGGCGACGAATTGCTCGTAAAGTTTTTCGGCCAGGGCCGGCGGCGCGGCGGCATCGAAACTCGGGCGGCGCCCTTTGCGGCAGTCGCCCAGGAGCGTGAACTGGCTTACCACCAACATCGCCCCATCGACGTCCCTGAGCGAGAGGTTCATTTTCCCCTGCTGATCCTCGAAAATCCTCAGTCCGGCGATTTTATCGGCCAGTTGGCGGGCATCGGACTCCTCGTCGCCCACGGCCACGCCCAGCAATACAAGCATGCCTTTACCGATCTCGGCGCAAACCTCCCCGGCGATCGTTACATTGGCTCGACTCACTCGTTGGACGCATGCTTTCATATCAATTACCATAAGACAATCACGATTTCGTTACAACCTCCCCTTAGCCGAAGTGCCGGCATGGCGTACAATTTATTTAGTCGGGGGAATGAACCTTATTTAGCCCCCGGTGAACACACCGGGGGTTAGTTAGGTTATTTTACATCTTTGCCTGCCGTGTATTCACTGCGGGCTAAACAATCATTTGACAAATAAGAATCATTGAGCCGCGATGAACGAGCAACGACCTTTGATTGCACTGACGATGGGCGATCCGGCGGGGATCGGACCGGAAATAATTGTGGGGGCCTGGACCGAAACGGTGGTGCACGAATGGTGCCGGCCGCTGGTCGTGGGAAATGCGGAAATTCTTCGCCGGGCGGTGACGCTTTGGCAGCGGAGCGTGAAGGTGGAGGAAATCGATTCGCCGGCTTCGGCTCGGCCTTCGCCCGAAGTTATTCCATGCCTGGCTTGCGGCTCATCTAACGTACTGGACGTGGCCCCAGGCACGCTCGACACCCGGGCCGGCCAGGCGGCTTATGACGCCGTGATAATGGCTACGCGTTTGGCTCTGGAGGGCAAAGTCGATGCCATCACCACCGCGCCCTTGCAAAAAGAGGCGCTGCATCGCGCCGGGCACGACTACCCGGGACACACCGAATTGCTGGCCCAACTCTGCGGCGTCGACGACTTTGCGATGATGCTCTACGTTGGACCGGGGGACGACATATTGGCGCCATTTGGTTTGACCGTGGTTCACGTCACCTTACATACCGCGCTTAGAAACGCGATCGACCTGCTTACACCGGAGGCCATTTTGGCCAAAGCCCGGCTGGCCGATTGCTTCATGTCGCGATTGATGCATCCGGCAGGCGCCGGAAAGATTACGCAGGCGAATCAGGGCCATCCTCGCAAGGCCGCAAAACAGTTCCTCAAGGATAATCGGCCGCGAATCGGGGTCTGCGCACTGAATCCTCACGCCGGGGAAGGTGGTTTATTCGGCGACGAAGAACGCACGATCATCCAGCCCGCGGTCCAGCGGGGCATAAGCGAAGGTCTGCAACTGGAAGGCCCGCTGCCCGCCGACACCCTTATGCTTCGGGCACGAGACGGACATTACGACGCGGTAGTAGCCATGTTCCATGACCAGGGGCACATCGCCTTGAAATTATTGGGAATGCACCGGGCTGTAAATATAACTTTGGGGCTGCCCATCATCCGCACCAGCGTGGCGCATGGCACGGCTTTTGACATTGCCTGGAAACGCCGCGCGGAAACCGGCAGCATGCTCGAAGCCATTCGCATTGCCAGCCGCCTGGCCGTGGATCGCGAGGCCTGGCGCAGGGAGTGCGAGAGTTAGATTATTTTATTACGTGATTGATCCCGGCGTGGCGAAGCTTGTCGCGGGCCCGGCTGAGGATCGGCCCGATGCTGTTCTCGGCCATGCCGATCTGCATGCTGATCTCCTGGTAGCTTTTGCCCTCCAGATGATACATCCGCACCACCTCGGCCTCGATGCCTTTTAGCGAGTTTAGCATGCGGGAGATTTCTTCTTGATCCATGACGCGCTGTTCGACGCTAGGGTAGGGATAATTGGAAGAAAGGGCGTAAATCTCTTCTGCAGAGATACTTTGGCTCTCAACGGGTTTGCGGGCCTGCAACTCGCGAACAACGATACGCCGCGCGACCACCGTCAAATAGGTGGCTAAACTGCATTGACGGCGGAAATTGCGCAAAACAGCCAGATCGTTATCCACCACCACCAGAAAAACGCTCGCACATAGATCGTCGCGGTCTTCGGGAGTCAATTGTATGCCCCGGGACTGGGCCGTATGGTTGACCACGTGAATCATCAGTCCCATGAAGCGATCGACAAAGTCTTCCCAGGCCCTGGGCTTACGTTGCAGGCAGCGCTCCAGCAGATTGCGGTCGATTTCAGATAGTGCCACGCCTTCAATCCTTGTACATTAAGCCCCTGCAACCAACCCCATCCAATTCATTCAGGGAAAAACGGGGGACGAGCGAATTGTTTATCAATAGCCCTGCCTTCTAAAAATTGTAAATTCAATTGACTAAATAAACAAGTATTTACCTAGTTAATCACCAGCCTAATGTAGCATTATACCAGCTATTAAGTAGTAGCACATCAATAATTGTCGTTCCCCCCATAAGTATTTAATTGAAACTTTTACTGAACAGTAATTTGGATGATTTATTACTTATAATATGGGATGATCCGGTCTTTCCACTCTTCCAAGATCGGCGTTTTATTTAGGCTGAATTAAGGTTCAATGGCCGGTCGAAAAGTACCTAGGAACCGTAACAGACTAAACTTAACAAATCAGGAGGCTGGACATTCTTATCTGGCCCATTCTTGTCTGGCCGGAAGAAGACAAGCAAGAATGCCTGTCCTCCTGTCCAAACGTCACGTCTTATGTCATTTCCAGGGAGGGTTAAATTGACGCCAACCAGCCGCTGGAGGATTTTCTATCTTTCATATTTGTCAAACCCGGCATCCGACCGGGCAATCTATCGGGCGATTGTCCAGAAAAAATCCTATCGGATCCTAGAACTGGGTATCGCGGACGGCAGGCGGGCATTGCGCATGATCGATGCGGCCGCTTGTTTCACTTCCTGCTCTGATATCCAATATACAGGCATGGACAATTTCGAAGACCGCGGTGAAACCGATTGTCCGGGATTATCGCTGATCGCCGCCCATCGCGTATTAACACGCAGCGGTGTAAAAATAAAACTCATCCCCGGCGATCCTTTAAGAAGTCTTGCCAGGGCAGCTAATGAACTGGGACAGGTCGATCTGCTGGTAGTCTCTTCACAGGCCGAAACCGACCGGCTCAGCCGGGTATGGTATTTCGTACCTCGGTTATTGCACGCCCAATCGCGGATTTTTGTGGAGCGGGCTCTGCCGGGGGGTAAAAAAGCTTTACTGGCGGTATCTGCCCGTGAAGTCGAGCAATGGGCAGCCAAGGCCATCCGTTGGAAAGCGGCGTAAAATTGGTTAGGGAATAGGCATTTGCAAGTTGTAAGATTAACATTCCGCTGACCAATTATGTCTTAGCTTGTTGCTTACACTACATGAACCAAACTGTAGTATAATATGTCTAAATAAGTGTTTAAAAATCCCGATATCCATATCCCGATTCTCGATTCACTAATATGAGTCAATCAGCCGAACCCCGGACGATGTTCGAGAAAATCTGGGACAACCACGTTGTCCACTCCGAGCCGGGAAAACAAACGATCCTATACATCGACCTGCAATTGGTTCACGAGGTGACCAGCCCGCAGGCATTTGAAAGCCTGCGATTGGCCGGGCGCAAAGTAAGGCGGCCGGAGCGGACCATCGCCACCGTCGATCACAACGTGCCTACGACCGATCGTTCCTTACCCATCGTCGACCAGGTTTCGAAACAGCAAATCGATACCCTGCGGGCGAATTGCCGGGAGTTTGGCATTCGGCTTTATGATCTGAACGACAAATACCAGGGCATCGTGCACGTGATCGGGCCGGAGTTGGGCTACACCCGGCCGGGCATGACCATCGTATGCGGCGACAGTCACACGGCCACGCACGGAGCGCTGGGGGCCTTGGCATTCGGCATCGGCACCAGCGAGGTCGAGCACGTGCTGGCCACGCAAACGCTGTTGCAGCACAAACCCAAGACCTTGGAAATCCGCGTTGACGGTCGATTGCCTTTTGGCGTGACCGCCAAGGATATTATTCTCTACATTATCGGCCGCATTTCAGCCGCCGGGGGGATGGGCTATTGCATAGAATATACCGGCGAGGCGATCCGCGCCCTGACCATGGAAGAGCGGATGACCGTCTGCAACATGTCGATCGAGGCCGGCGCCAGGGCAGGGCTGATCGCGCCCGATCAAACCACTTTCAATTATCTCCGCGGCAGGGCGTTTGCCCCCAAGGATTTCGACGCGGCCGTGGCGCAATGGAAGAAATTACCCAGTGATCCCGGGGCAAAGTTCGATCGCGAGGAGACGTTCCGAGCGCAGGACATTCAACCGCAGGTGACTTGGGGAACGAATCCGGGACAAGTGACAGACATTGGCGGCAAGGTCCCTGATCCGGCTGATTTCGCCGATCCGACCGAACAAAAAGGCGTGGCCAAGGCCCTGGAATATATGGATTTGAAACCCGGCACGCCGATCGCCTCGATCAAAATCGATCGGGTGTTTATCGGTTCCTGCACCAACGGCCGGCTGGAAGACCTGCGGGCGGCGGCGGCCGTGGTTCGCGGGCATAAAGTCGCCGGGGGCGTAAAGGCCATGGTCGTGCCCGGCAGCGGCCTGGTGAAAAAACAGGCCGAGGCCGAGGGGCTGCATAATATTTTCCTAAAAGCAGGCTTGGAGTGGCGCGAGGCTGGATGCAGCATGTGCCTGGCGATGAATCCCGACAAACTCCTGCCCGGCGAGCGCTCGGCATCGACCAGCAATCGCAATTTTGAAGGCCGGCAAGGCAAAGGCGGACGCACGCACCTGGTGTCGCCGGCCATGGCGGCCGCCGCCGCAGTGGCCGGACAGTTCGTAGATATCCGCGAATGGAATTATAAATAAATATTATTGCAAATTGATAATTGCATATTGAACGACATTATCCTTTAAACATTATCCACTCCCCATCATGCGACCTTTTACAACCCATACCGGTTTAGTTATGCCGCTGGACCGGCCGAACATCGATACCGACCAGATCATCCCCAAGCAATTCCTCAAGCGAATCGAGCGCACGGGCTTTGGGAAATTCTTGTTTTTCGATTGGCGTTATTTGGACGACGGTACAGACAATCCAGAATTTATCCTTAACCTGCCCGAGTATCGCGGGGCGAGCGTTTTGCTGGCACAACGTAACTTCGGCTGCGGATCGAGCCGCGAACACGCCCCTTGGGCGCTGGAGGATTACGGTTTTCGCGCCATCATCGCCCCCAGTTTCGCCGACATCTTTTACAACAATTGCTTCAAGAACGGCTTGTTACCGATCCGGCTCGACGAGGCAGTAGTCGACGATCTTTTTCAGCGCGCCGCCAAACACCCGGGCTATAAACTCACGGCGGATCTGGAAAAGTGCGAAATTCGCGACGATTTCGGTATGAAATCAACCTTCGAGGTAGACGACTTCCGACGCCATTGCCTCTTAAACGGCCTGGACGACATCGGCCTGACGCTGGAACACGAAAAAGAAATCGCCGCTTACGAAAAAGCCCGCGGAATTGCCTAATCTCAATTTGGATCCGATCTCCGGCGATACGCGGAGTGATTGACATCCCTTTATTCCGGGAATATAGTTGAGTTGCACATTCTTAAGGAGGTAAAGAATGGGAACCTTTTCCGTCAATTGCCGTGTCGTTAATCACCTAAAACGTTCTAACGAGGCTGAGGTGCGCCGGTTGTTGCTGGACACAGGTAGCGAATGTACCTGGATTCCTGAAACAATTCTCAAAAAGATCGGCGTTAAGCCGGAAAAGAAGGACGTGCCTTTCGTGATGGCAAATGGGAACACTATTACCCGGAACATTGGTTTTGCCATCCTTCACATCGGCAAGCACTTTACCATCGACGAAGTAGTTTTTGCACAGGGCGATGACTTGGCTTCATTGGGTGCGCGGACATTGGAAGGCATGAATCTCAGGGTAGATCCCCGCGCGAAGAAACTAGTCGCCGCCGGCCCGCATCCAGCAGCAGCATCAAGATAGGCCGTTATCCGGGAGGTGATTTTCCGAGATTTCTTTGTCACACTCAAAGCAGCGGCGACGTCTTATCAAAACCAATATATCTTTCGCTCCACTGGGCCACGCTCAAGAGGGCTTCGTCTTGATTTTGCCGGCCGACTAGTTGCAGGCCTACCGGCATGCCGTCGGCGGCCAGGCCGCAGGGGATTGAGAATACGGGCACGCCGGCGCAACTCCAGGGGGCTTGGAATTTCGGCGTGCCCGTGGTTTCCAGCGTGGCCGGAGCGGTAGTGTCGGTCGAGGGCGTGAGCAGGGCGTCGCAATCGGTGAAAAGGCCCCTTACACGGCGGCGGAATTCACGCTGCCAGGCCAGGGCCGACGCGTAATCCACAGCCAAGATCTTAAGCCCTTCGTCTAAAAGCGAAGTAATCATCGGCCCGTATTTATCGCGATACGTGGCGAACTGTTCGCGATGATATTCCGCCGCCTCAACGGCCATTATCCGGCGGTGCATGGCGGCCACTTTGGCGAAATCGATGGAAGATTGCACCGCTTTTATTTCCGCGCCTCCATTGCGAAGTTTGACGATTGTTTCTTCGATTACCTCGCGAACCGCCGGATGGGCTTCGTCCATAAAGAATTTTTGCAATACACCCAGTCGCGGCGGCCGGGAAATGCCCGCAGGCTTGACCCACGATTCGCCCAACAAACTTTGCATGAGGATATCCAAATCGCCCGCCGTGCGGGCCATCGGTCCTGGATGATCGAGATGATAACTCACAGGCACGATGCTTTCGCGGCTCAAAAGGCCGAATGTCGGTTTCAGCGTGGCAATGCCGCAGTAGCTTGCCGGGCGGACCAGCGAGCCGCCGGTTTGCGTGCCCAGGGCCCCAAAACACATGCCCATGGCCACGGCCACGGCCGAGCCGCTCGAGGAACCGCCGGGCGTATGACGCAGTTCCACATCCCAGGGATTCCGCGTGGGCGAGGGATCGAAACAGGCGAACTCCACGGTAACAGTCTTGCCCAGGATAATGGCCCCTGCCCGGCGCAAGGCCGCCACCAGCGGAGCGTCGGCCGTGGCGGCCGGGTGGTTCTGTCTAAGCGGCGAACCTGCACAGGTGGGCAAGCCGGCCACGTCGATGATGTCCTTAATGCCGATGGGAATCCCATGCAGCGTTCCGCGATAATTGCCGGCCCGGGCCTCGCGGCCCAAATCTTCGGCCGTGCGACGGGCATTCTCGGCATCCACAACCACCCAGGCTTGCAAGCGCTCTTCGTACTTGTCGATCTGCGCCAGGCAATGATCGACCAATTCCCGGGGCGACAGTTTCCCGGCGCGGATGGCTGACGCGGCATCGGCAATAGATTGAAAGGTCGTCATAGCCATAGTATCGAGCAAAGCAAGCCGGGCCGACAATCCCTCCCCCCTGTTTGTGGATTTGCATGAGATTTGGTATATTCTTGGAGATGATAAACAACGCCATTCAACTTGACGAATTTTCCACCGGCTTTAACGACCGGTGGCAGGAACTGGCCGATCGGGCGATTGACGGCCGCTTGCTTGGCGCGGATGAAGGCCTGGCCGTGCTCCGTTCCGCCGACAATGAGTTGCTCGATATTTTGGCGGCGGCATATCGCGTGCGGCATCGCTACTTCGGCAATCGGGTGCATTTGAATTTTTTGATCAACGCCAAGAGCGGACACTGCGGCGAGGATTGTGGTTATTGTTCGCAATCGCGGGTCTCCACGGCCGAAATTCCGCGATATGATCTTGTGGATGAAGAAAAAATCCTCGATGGGGCCCGAATCGCTGCCGAATATCGGGCAAAAACATATTGTATCGTAATCTCCGGGCGCTCGCCGAGCGACCGCGAGATTGAAACGATCGCCGCAACCGTGCCGCGGATCAAGGCGAAATACGGCCTGGCGATTTGTGCGTCCGTGGGCTTGCTGTCGTCAGAACAGGCTGCATTGCTTAAGGCCGGCGGCGTGGATCGGGTGAATCATAATCTCAATACCAGCCGGCGATTCTATCCCCGGATTTGCTCTACCCATACTTATCAACAGCGATTGGACACGCTCAAGACGGTTCGCCGCGCCGGGCTGAAAATATGCTCGGGCGGGATCGTAGGCATGGGCGAGGAGGATATCGACGTTGTGGAATTGGCCCTGGAACTCGGCCGGCTAAAGGTCCAGGCCCTGCCGATCAACTTTTTGCAGCCCATCGCCGGCACCCCGCTTGAAGGCACGTGGCGATTGAATCCCCGATATTGCCTGAAAGTGCTGGTCTTGTTCCGGTTGGCCAATCCCAAATGCGAGTTGCGCATTGCAGCCGGGCGGGAAATGCACCTTGGTCCGCTGCAGGCGATGGGCCTTTACCCGGCCAATTCGATTTTCGTGGGCGATTACCTTACGACCAAGGGCCAAGCCCCGGAGGAGGATTTGAAAATGATCGAAGCCCTGGGATTCGAGACCGTCACGGAGTAAGGTAGATGATAGGTGGTAGATGGAATAGAGATTGCAAATTGAAAATTGCAAAATGCAAATTGCAAATTGTGGTGCATCGGACGCGGTTACCGGGCGTTATATTTGGTTTAGCCGCGACCGGGCACCATGCTGTGCATGGTCGGGGAGCGTTCTAATGTCCGATTCCAAGCGAGCCAAGGTTTCCGAGTTGATTGCTCAGGCGCGGCAGGGGGATGATGAGTGCCGGGATCGGCTGTTTGGGCTTTGCCGGTCGTACTTGGGGTTCGTAGCTCGGTCGCAGGTGGAAACGTGGCTTACGGCGCAAGGTGGACGCCTCCGATCTGGTGCAGGAGACGATGCTCGAGGCGTATCGCGATTTCGGGCATTTTCAAGGCGGGACCGAGCAGGAATGGCTGGCCTGGCTGAAGCGGATTCTGGCCCATAACGCGGCCGATTTTGTCCGCCGTTACCGGGGGACCGCCAAGCGCGAGGCCGGCCGGGAAATCGCCTTTCGCGATCCGGACGACAGCCTTGCCCGGGCGCGCGCCGAGCCCGCCGCAGATCAGCCTACGCCCAGCCAGGAGTTTTTGCTGATCGACACCGAGTTGCGTGTGACGGCCGCGTTGGCCGATCTGCCGGAGGATTATCAAGAGGTGATCGTCTTACGGAATCTCCAACGCCTGCCGTTCAACGAGGTCGCCGAGCGGATGAATCGCACCCGTCCCGCCGTGCAAATGCTGTGGATGCGGGCGATAAAAAAGCTGCAAGAGGCGATGGGAGAGAGTGATGAGTGAAGACGATTTTCAGCTACAAGTTGCAAGAAAGGCAAAAAGGCGAGCCATAGTCAGCGGCGCGGTGACAAACACGATTCTTGTATTCCTATTGTTCGTAATACCAAACCGACACAAGGAGCCAATAACAGATATTATTATGAACGCTCTTTGTCCCGCGTTGTTTTTTTCAGTTACGGGTTTTATCGGAGGAAGTATCGGATGTAACATGCGACGAATGAGTTTTGGAATGGGAATAAGCGCTATTGTATTTGGTTTTTTAGGTTTTGTCGTCGCTTCGTGGGCCGCACACACTGGGATCATGCCATGGTTATGTGTTCCACTAGATTTTTGTGCTTTTGCTGTGATGGGGGCGCTCTGTGGTGGCGTAGGGGCCATGTTTCGCGAACTTGTCGAGAATCTGGAGGAAAGAGATTTTGGCCGCAATTTTCGTTAGCGGAATTAATGGTCTTGGTGTTTTTGGTGGCAGTGTTTATGAGCTGCATTGTTACCATAGGGAGAATTAATCTCAGTCTTCATTATTGAACAGTGTCGAAAAGCCGGAGAAATCCTCCGCTCCCCTGCGGGTCGCGGCTAAACGAATTCCACTTCTCAAATAATTTTCATGAATAATCCATTGCCCGAGGAAAACGAATTAAAAATTCTCGACGCCTATCTTGCCCAGTTGCAGGCGGGGGAGGGGGCGGATAGGGAGGCGGTGTTGCGCGAGCATCCTGAATTGGCATCTGCGCTGGATTGTTTGGAGGCGCTGGAAAAATTGGGACCGAGGGAGGCGATGGAGATTCCAGATGGGGCCGAGAATAGCCCTCACCCTAACCCTCTCCCAAAGGGAGAGGGGACTTTGTCTCCCTCGCACTCCCAAACGGAGAGGGGACTTTGCCGCGGGGGTTTGGCGGATATCAACTTCTTGCGGAAATCGGGCGCGGGGGCATGGGCGTGGTTTATAAGGCTCGGCAGGAAGATCTGGACCGGGTAGTGGCGTTGAAGATGATCCTTGCCAGCCACCTGGCCTCGCCGGAGCAGGTGCGGCGATTCCAGGTCGAGGCCCGGGCGGCCGCCAAACTGCGGCATTCGCACATCGTGCCCATCCACGAGGTAGGCCAATTGAACGGCCAGGATTACTTTACCATGGAGTACATCGAGGGCCAAAGCCTTGCCCAGCGGATCCAAGCGGAAAAGGAGACGGAGCTAATTTGTGCGAAGCACCCGGCACCTACGGGCACCACGCAGAGCATGGCCGGTAGGTCGGGCCGTGACCAGGCTTCGGTTGGTGCCGGCAAATTAGCCACGTCCCCTTATCCTCCAGCGATCGACGTACCCACGGCCGTGCGAATCGTAAGTGTAATTGCCCGGGCGGTGGAGTATCTGCATAGGCAGGGAGTCGTTCATCGGGATTTAAAACCATCGAATATTCTACTAGACGCCCAAGGCGAACCGTACGTTACTGATTTCGGGCTAGCCAAAATTCTCGCGTCTGACGCACAGCTTACGGCCACCGACGTTATTGCCGGCACGCCGTCCTACATGGCCCCGGAGCAGGCCGCCGGGCTCGGCCGGGAGGTTGGGCCAGCCGCAGACGTTTACAGCCTGGGGGCGATTCTATACGAATTGCTTACCGGGATGCCTCCGTTTTTGGAAAAAAATTTCTTGGAAACACGGTTGAAGGTCTTAAGTGCCGATCCGATTCTGCCGCGGCGCATGAATCCGAAAATCCCTCGCGAGTTGGAGTTGATTTGCCTGACATGCCTGCGAAAAACGCCGGGCGAACGCTACGCCTCGGCCGAGGCCCTGGCCGACGATCTGGACCGTTTCGCCCGGGGCGAGCCGATCAAGGTCCGCCCGCCGCATTTGGGGCAGCGCTTTTTGGGCTGGACGCGGCGGCAACCTGCGCTGGCCTCGCGCCTGGGCGGGCTGGCGCTATTCTACGTCATCGATTGGATAAATTATCTGCGGGGCACGATCAATGCCGATTTTCATTTAAAGATATCGATTGTGCTGGCGATTTGGGTAATCGGATCGATTATCTGTCAGCGCTTGGTGGAAACGCGGCGCTGGTCTATGGCGGCGCCTTTTATCTGGGGCACGCTGGACTCGATTCTGTTCCTGATCGTGCTAATGATCGGCGACGGCGTGGCCAGTGCGATGATCGTGGGCTACATATTGCTGATCGTGGCCTCGGGCTTATGGTTCCGCGTGCGATTCGTGACTTACATGGCCGTTTTATCGCTTTTATCGTACGGCGTGTTGACGGCGGATTATTATTATATTTGGCGTCCCTGGCTGGACCCGCAGTCGCATGTGCCTTATTTGACGTTCGACCGGCACGTGATTTTCGCGGTTTCGCTGGCGATAGCGGCCTTGATAGTCGCGTATTTTGTGCAGCGCGTGCGGATTCTCAGCAGTTTTTATGGGCAGAAGAATTGAGATTAGCGATAAACTCAGAATGCAGAATGCGGTATTCAGTATGCAGAACGAAGAACTGTAAACTGTGAACTGAAAACCAAAAACTTTAAAATCAAGACTTGAAAGAAGATCTTACCACCGGGTCGCTTAGAACCACGAGCGCCCAAATGCCAAAGGGAATGCCTAAACCGCAGCATGGCCCGATGCAGGGAATTAGGGCAATAATAGATGCGGCCATGGCAAATCCGTAATTTTCCAACCCCTTCATTTTTATCGCGCCCATCAGAACTACGATGCTCAGGATGATCCCAACCGAACCAAAAACTATATAAACCGGCCCTGAAACCAATACTGGCATGCCATGACGAGGGGCGGCGGCAGCCACAAAACCAAGTTGTAATATCTGAGCAAGAATAAATATCACCGTAAGGGCTAAATCAAGCACGGCGATGATTATCAGACTTACCGCAGGTCCGGAAACGCGCTGTAACGCATATTGCTGATTGGCTTGAGGCCCCTGTCCTTGAGATTGTCCCTGGGGCATCTGATAAGGACCTTGATAGCCGGTGGGACTGGCGGGCTGCGGAGTGCCGGAGTCAAACGAACCGCCCCCGCCGGAAGGTGGCATAGGAGAGGGAGCGGCAGGCATTTCCTGGGCCGGGATCTGGGTTTGGGTCCCGCATTCGGGACATTGTGCCATACGGCCCGCGGTGTCATCGCCCGTGCGCAACAACCGTCCGCATCGACTGCAATGGAATTCAATGGACATCGGCAAAGTCCTCCTTGGCGATTACTATAGCTAAAAAGCGGCAAAATGCAAAGGCGGTCATTACCTATCTATTCGCCGCTTTTCCATAATTATTTATGATGTTCGGAAAACTGGACAAAAATAACCGAGGGAGATAAAGGGAACGCTACTAGTTTGCCGGAACGGCCCGACCAACCGACCATCGCACAAACTAGTTGCGTCCCCGTTTAATCGTTCAATGTGTCCCGGCAAGGCTGTAAATCAGGATAATCAGTACGGTCAGGGTTATAACGACGTAGATCTTGTCGCCTTGCCGGAAAAAAGCGACCAAGGACAGCAATACCCGCATCACGGGCGTGGCGATGAGGAGCAATAGGCCAAGCTGGATAATTCCCCGGCCGCTTATGGCCAGTGCATCTTTGACGATTCCAGCGATGGATCGCAAGTCGGTGGGTTCGCCCATGAATCGTTGGTAATCGGGCAGGTTTGTTCCATGGCGGGATAAATAAACAACAGCCCCGATCATGACCACCGCGGCCGAAACGACGACGCCTGTTCTGAGCACATTGCCCAGGATGTTCTCGACCTGTTGATCGGTAGGGCCACCTAGTTTTTTATTTTGATTTTCGATGTGATGGTTATCGAGCATATTGAATAACTTTATTGCAAGCGAAAAAACTCCGGGCACAAGTGCCCGGGCTAAACGGATAATATAACATTAAGTTTCCGAAACCTATAAACGCTGCAACTTCGAGGGACTAATATTAAATTTAAAACCTTCCAGTAAAACCGTTATAAATCATTTCGATGGCCAAAACCACAATCACCGCCGTAAAGAGCTTACGTAAAATCGCACTTTTTGCGCTCTTTAGAAAGACCGTGGCCAACATTGCGCCGGGAAGGACTCCGAGCACCACCGGCATGGCCAATCCGGGATCGATATAGCCGCGATTTAGATACACGCCCGCGCTGGCGGCCGCGGTCACGCCGATCATGAAGTTGCTGGTGGTTGTGGAGACTTTAAAAGGGATCCGCATGGCTTGATCCATGGCCAGGACCTTTAGGGCCCCGGAGCCGATTCCCAGGAGCCCTGAAAGGCCGCCGGCCGCAAACATCAGGCTGAAGCCCGCCGGCACGCCGCGGACATGGTAGGCGATTTGCCCGTCAGGGCCGGGAAAGGCGCCGTCGAATTTCAGGTATGCCGCGATCCGATCGGGCTTATCCGGACGTTGTTTTGCCGGGCGAGGGCGGCTCGATGTGTATGCTAATCCTATCAAAACAAGGCCAAAGATCACGGCCACCACATCGGGCGACAACAGGGCGGCGACGCCCGCGCCGACCAGGGCCCCGACTGTCGTGGCGATTTCCAGGAACATGCCGATACGCATGTTGGTGTAACCCTCCTTGACGTATGCCGCGGCGGCGCCGGAGGAAGTTGCGATTACCGAAACCAAAGACGCGCCGATGGCATAACGGATATCAACGCCAAAGGCCAGGGTCAAAAGCGGGACGATGACCACTCCGCCGCCCAGCCCGGTCAATCCGCCCAAAAACCCGGCGACCAGGGAGCCCAACCAGATTAGAGCCGTAAATTCCAGGACGTTCATGCTTTTTCCCCGCCTTCGCTTGGCAAATCGCTTTACCCGGGGCAAGTGCCAGGGCTATTGATGGTCCGGTAGATAATGCCGCATCATGTGTTTCCATTTATGGCATATACTCCCGGAGCAAGCTCCGGGATTAAACGATGAATACGACATATTTATATGACATTCAATAAAGTTGAAAGAACTGCCGGCCTCTTAATTTTACTGTTTGTGTTTTCGAGTGCTCTTAGCGCTTGGAGCAATTTTTTGGGCTTGAGGCATGGTTAAAGAATCGTGTTCGGCAGGCTCCTTTATGTATTCTTCGGGGCCTTCAAAGCTCAGCGGGGCATCGGCGTGCGGATCGGTAATGCGGATGGCAACCTTGCCGCTTAAAAGGTCGTCGAACAGGCGGCCGACGAATTGGGCGCGCCAGCCCAGGGCCAGGCGGGGCGGGTTCTTGGGTTTTGTCTTGCGAATGTCGTAGGCGATCAGTTCGCGGATGTCGTTGGGCGTGCCCACGATCGTGGGGGCCAACTGGGCCTGGCGGCAAATGCTTCCCAAGGCGGCAAAGAGGAATTGGCCCAGCACGGAAAGTTGCGGCATCTGGTTGCCGTGGATTTTGACGGGCAGTTTTTCCTCGGGCAGATCCAGCCCGCGCTGAATGCAGGCGGCGATCTCGTCCAAGCGGCGGATCAAATCGCCCCGTTCCATGCCCCGCAATGCGCGGATATGGCCGGGATCGGCAGTCCCGCGGCGGGCGAGTTCGACGATCAAGTCGTCGCGAAGCACGCGCCGTGCGGGTTGGTTGCGGCGTTTGGCCTCGGAGTCGCGCCAGCGATAGAGTTCCTTGAGTACGGCCAAAGCCCGGCTGTCAAGCCCGGTGTTGCCCGACACCCTGTGCCAGCGGTCGTGCAGGATGGATTTCTCCGCCTCATCCTGCCAGGCGGCCATTTCCTCGGCCATCCAGGTTTGCCGGCCGAGCTGATCGAGGCGCTCGCCGAGGATATCGCGAAGGGCGGGCAGGTACAGGGCGTCTGTAAGGGCATATTCGATCTGCCGCTTTGACAGGGGGCGGCGGCGCCAATCGGTGCGGGTTTCGTGCTTGGCGAACTTGTGTCCCAGAAGCTTGGACACGAGCGTGCCATAACCGGCGGGATATTCCACGCCCACCAGCCCGGCGGCGATTTGCACGTCGAACAGCCCCGCCGGCCGTCGGCCGGTGGCATGCAGGCAAAATTCCATTTCCCCGCGCCCGGCATGGACGACAGTTTCGTGCCCCTCGGCGGCGATGACTTCCCAAAAGGGAGTCATGTCGCCGATTTCCATGGCGTCGATCGCGGCCAGCTCGTTTGCGGCCGACACTTGCACCAGGCAGAGCACGGGCCGGTAGGTGTGCTCGGATACGAATTCGGTGTCGAAGGCGATCGACTTGCAGGATGCCAACGCCCGGCAGTATTCTTCTAATTGTTCGCTTGTAGTGATGTATTTGTACTGCATGCAAATTTAGAAGAACAAAAACGTAGTAAGGACAAAAATTGGTATCAGGATGGCGCCGCTGTAAAGCATATATCCGAAAAAGCCGGGCATTTTAAGGCCCGATTTTTCGGCAATGGCCTTGACCATGAAATTCGGCCCGTTGCCTATGTAGGTATTCGCGCCCATGAACACAGAGCCCAGGCTGATTGCGGCCAGCAGGGGTTCGGAAACTCCGGCAACAGGCAGCGGTAAACCCATTTTGACCGTCAGGGATTGGGCCGCGGTGAAAAAGACGACATAGGTCGGGGCATTGTCGAGCACCGACGACAGCGTGCCCGCGGCCCAGTAAAAGTGCCAAGGCTCGGTCAAACCCAGACTCGGGCCGCCAACGGCAAGGATCTGCAAGGCCGGCTGCATGGTGATGAATATGCCAAAGAACAGGGCCGCCACTTCGATGATCGCGGCGTAGTTGAAATCGTTGTCTTCCCGCAGTGCCCGGCTGCCCAGTGCCAGCGAAAGAGCCGCCAAAAGCAACTGCACAATCTCACGTAAGTATAACCAGGGATGCCAATCCGTGCCAGGTATCGTCTTGGCGGGATCCAAAAAAGCCACGGAAAGCACCACGCCCAAGAGTAAAAAGGCATTCGGCCAAATACCGCAGAGCTTGAGACGGCGGACTTGCGATCTCATCGCGGGCGATATCGGATATCTCTTCATGCGGATAGAACCAGAAGCGGTCCCAAAGGTAATAAATCGACTATTAAAAGGCCATTTACAAAGAACCACTCTTTCCAGAGGGTTATGGTATACAAAAAGGGAACCCCCAATAAATATCCCAAAAACAAGGGCGGGTCGCCCAAAGGTAAAAGACACCCGCCGCAATTGCATACCACAAAGATAAAGAAAATCACCGTATGAACGACGTGCCTGCGCTCGGAGTTGGTTTCCAGCAAGGGCCGGATCAAGAGCATGGCCGCACCGGTGGTGCCGATGAAACTGGCCAGCACCCCGCCAATCAGCAAGAATACAACGTTGGTAGTAGAATGGGCGCGAAGATCGCCCGTGATGCGAATGCCGCCGCTAATAACATAAAGACTGAACAACAGGACAATGAAAGGAACATACTCCTTGAGCATGGCATTGGCGAAGACGTCCCAGGTTAAGCCATAATTAGTCCCTGATTCGCTGGGCATTACGACATGGTGTGCGGGCCAGTGGGCTTCGACCGGCTGATTGTGAATCCAAAGGTAATATCCCAACGTGATCGCGGCCAAGACCGCCGCGATATAAAAACGATGCAAGTTGCTTTCCCACCAATGCGCGACGCCGGGTAAGAGGGGAAATAATGCGATCACGCCCAACATCAATGCGAAGGGCAGCACCATCCAAAGAGGCGGGGGAGAATAAATTTCGATTTCAGAGGATTTCTCTTCCATTGTCGCAGGGGCTTCTGACAGGGCGGAGTGATTATGTTGGCCGGCGACTATAGCGGCGGTCGCTTGCTGGGGAAGGTTAAACCACAATGCCAGCAGGTAAAGAGCAACTAAAATGCCAACGCCGAAAAGAACAAATTTACTCGACCCGGCGGAAGAATCCATGTCGCTCATTTGATTCTTTGTGAACTCTGGAATGGATTGTTAAGATGTTCTAACATAATCTCATGAAGGAATACATTTAGAGCTTAATCCATGATATTAAAAAAACTGATCAATGCAATCTAACAGATGTTTTCCTGAACTTTCCACTCACTCTACATTGCCTATATTCTCCATACAATTAAAACATGTGCAAATACAACGGCATATAATGTTAAAACAGGAAATGTGAACAAGAAATGCTTGACATTTTTGTTAAATAAGTAATACTAACCGTCCTCTGGTGGTCTTTTTTTAAATTTTTTCTTTTTTAAAGGAGGAATATGATTTATTTCCTTTCGGGATAGGAATAGTCCGGAAGTTTAACTTTTTCGGGGAAGGAGCTTGATCGTGCTGAAATCAGTATTGGAGGCGATCAAACTGGGGCAATGGGATTTCGAACCGCCGGAGGCGGATCCCATTGAATTCGAGGCTGCCGACGCCATGCCCGGTACAAAGGAAAAACTACTCGTGATGGCCGAGCGTGTCCGACGCGGTTTGCCGATCTGGCACGAAGCAGATCGAGAAGATATTGACGCCCCTCCACCGCCACGAAGGAATTTGGAATAATTCCCTCTTAATTTTTGTGCGACGGTTTTTTCAACCTCCGGCTCCGCAGGAGGAAAGGAGTTTTTGTCTATGTATATCTACTTTATGTGAGCATAGCCGAAAACACGTGCTATTCTGAGCGAAGCGAATCAAACCGCTAAAGGCGAACTCAGGTTGCGAATAAGCCACCGCACTTTTAAGGCTTTCCATAGTTCACTGATCAGTTCGCGCTCAGGCGGATCGGACTCCTCGACGATCCGATCGATTTCGGAGCACAAGAGGTTCAAGAGGCCGGATGAACTTTTTCCACCCGGCAAGACATTCATCCGATTAGGCAACAGATTTTCGATTCTAGTCCAGGCCGTTATAATGTCGATCAGCCGGTCGATATAATCCAGCCGTTTTTCGGCCGTCAACTTGCCATAAAATCTGGCTTTCTCAACAAGCCACGGCCTGAGCAGTACAGGGATATTGCCCCAAACTCTGTTCTGCTGCGTCTCATCCAGACTCACGCCGATGGCCTTCCAATCCAGGTCCTTGCAGCATTCCTGTTCCAGACGGTTAGCCAGAATCAGCCGGTTTTGCCAGGTTTGTTTGCTCAAGTCCTTGCATACCAACCAGGCAAAAAGTTCTTGGCGATTTGCGTAAGCTGGGTCAGGCAGGTCGTATAAGCTCAGGTGAATCACTACCCCAATGGTTATGACCAGCGATACGGCAGACGTCAAAATCAGCAATTTCCCACGATTTATTCGCACACAGCCACCATAAAAAAGGGGGGAAGGACCACAGACTAATCTATTTTAGCTCGAAATTTCACCAAAAATCAGGGTTTCCAATCATACTTTTAGCCAAATGTACCGGCCTGTTGTTGGGGTGGAAGTTGGACTTCCATCCCCGGGCGATAGTACAACTTTCGCCCCACGATATCTGAATCTCGCCATAATCAGGCCGTAAACCCCCAGGATTGCACTAAATCAACGTTGACGTATCTGGGCTGGAATGGCACGCTATAGGGGCCATTGTGTTATTACCCAAAGCCTTTAGCAAATGGGGTGGCTCCCGGTATTTCTTTAAAACGCATGAAATTAGGACCATAGGACGGCGTCTGTCTCCATTTTATTCGCAAAAACGGGCGTCCTATTGGTCTGTCTTATGACATTATTTTTTGAGGATTTATAACATTTATTAAATGCCGTATTCGTTGTACCGCGACGACAAGGAGGTTTTCGATGTCAATTTTCATGACGATATTGAGTTTTGCGATGATCGGTCAGTTATCAACCGACCGGACGCAAGCAGAGGCGGCGGTCGAGCCGGTGCGACAGACAGCGCCGGCCGATGATATCCATCCAACCGCCGATATATTTTCCCCGGCTACTCAACCGGCAAATTCCACAACCGAGCCGGCGGCGCAAACAGAAACACCCGATACTCCGAATTCGTCAACATCGGCAAGCACGGCCGGCGACAGGACATCGATGCCGACCGGCCAGCCGGCTTCTTCACGGATTCGCCCGCCGCAGTTAATCGCCGAGGCGATGACGTTGCCCCCGGACAGCACCATTACAGGACAACCATTGCCGCTGGTGCAAGCACTGTCGGTCTCGGCGGATAGGCGTCAACAATTTTCCATTACCCGCGCTTATTGGCAGACGGTCGAGGCGGTGGCGAAATATCATTATTGCCTGGATCACGTCAATCAGCTTGGCCGAGTGCAATCCCGGCCGGGCGAAGAGGCTTCGCTTCAGGCGGCGCGTGCGGCGGCAACAGCCATGCTGCGCGAAGCGGAGTTGGCGGCCGGATCGGCCCAGTATGAACTGGCGGCGATTATGCAACTTCCGGCCGATGCCCCGCTTCCTTTGCCCGCCGACCGTCCGCACGTGGGGGCTTACCGAACCAATTATCAGGAACTTTTCGCCGCGCGACCTGCCCCGGATCGAGCCAGGCTTATCGACCGCACGTTGCCGATCCGGCGGATGGGGATCGACCAGCGGGCAATCGCCATCCAAGCGGCCCAAGACGCCTTAATCGCGGCGACCGAGGCATATGAAACCAGACAGGGCAATCTGGCGAGTTTAATCTCCAGCAGCGGCCAATTGATCCATCAACAGTGGACATTCATGGAAACGGTTTGCCGTTACAATCAAGATATAGCCGAATATGCGATGATCGTGGCAGCCCCCGGTGCAACACCACAGGTTTTGGCCGGTTTTATGATCATAAACCACCAAGAGACAGGTCAATCCATGATCACCAAAGGTGAAGGCGGCGTGCGTCCGGCCGGATTGAATGAGCCGGCGCCAAATCAGCCGACATGGAATGGAAACAGCCAGCCCGCCTTGGCGCCGCGGAATGTCCCCGGGGCGAGTGCCATTCCAACCATTCCTCCCGGTGCCCAATGGGGATCATCCGTCACGCCGATGAAAACCGAGCCTACTTTAGCACCGCAGAAGAACGCTACTACGCCCAGCGGCAAGCGGGAGCCGACGCCCGCCCCGCCGCGCGGATTGGCTCCAGTAGGAGCGAAAAACGAACCCACCTTGGCGCCGCCGCGAGACGAGTCAAAACCTATTGAGGGGCAAAAGGCGAAGGGCGACGGACAAGGGGATCCGGATCGCCCCCAAGCGGAGATAAACGCGATACCCGACAAAGAAACATCCCAGTTGCCATCCCAGGATAACGGCACACGGAGTGTGCCTGCTACAAAGGAACCGGCGAAAATCCGTTATTCCGTGGGCGATCCCTTTTCGCGGCGCGTGGAAACAGCCAACAAACCGGCTGCAGAGCTTGCCGGGGATTCGGACGCTGCGTTTTCTCCTCATCGGCGAGATAGAGCCAATGCAGTAGGCACGCTCCGTGTGCCGTATCCCAATGATTCAGGCGCTGAATCGCAGGCGTCGGCTTTGACAGATGCGGGCAGTTCCACCGCTCTTTATCCGGCGCTGGTTGAAAGTACTCCCTCGGCCCGGGTTAAACAACTTACACTGGCCCTGCATTGGGATCGTTCCTTGCCTGAGGGCGCCGGCAAATCCATGACCCTTGAGGAGTGCTTGTCGCGGCAGACCGGCACTGCCGGGCAAGGCGGTATTGGCGCCCGCAGGGAGGCCGGCAGCGGCAACAACGACCGCCGTGCCACGGTCGAAGCCTTTTGGAGCGCACGGCAACGAGCCGCCGAGTATCAAGCAGTGGCCCAAGAGATCGAGTTTTTCGATAACCTCATGCCGCTGGTGCTGGAGCAGCGGTCCAGACCTGAAGGTGCGGCGTCAATGCTTTATTTGCGCGCGGCCCGGCAAGGCGCCAAGGCTAACCTTCAAGAAGCACAAGCCGCTTTGATCGAGGCCCAATTCGAACTTGCCCTGCGCACACAGACGGCCGCGGAAGTTCTATGGCCCTTGCCCTCCACTCCGCCCCACGCCGGCCAATACTCACTGAATCTGGAAGCTCAACCGCGCACTCTGGTCCAGTCCTGGCCCATGCGGCGTTTGGCGGCGGCCATCCCAGCTTATAGCATAAGCCTGCAAGAACACGCCGCCTCGGTGGTCGCGGCCGATACCGCCCGGGCAAAATCAATCGACAAATACGCCGCCGGAAATCTGCCCGTCGAACAGGTCCTGGAAGAAGTGGACGGGCAGACCCGGCAGACCTTCGACTTCCTGCAAACCCTGACCGACTACAATCGCTCCATCGCCCAGTACGCCCTGGCCGTGCTGCCGCCCGACGCCCAGCCGACAAGAATCGCCGCGGCCCTGGTAGTGCAACGGTAAGAATAAGGGTAGGGGATATGGATAGTCATGTCTGTTGGGTATCAGATTGATAATGCTGCGTTGGGACGGGAGTTGTACTTCCGTCCCGCCGGGCGAAACCGGGGCGGCAGTACAACTGCCGCCCCAACTCATATCACTTTGTCAATCTAAGACCCATTAAACTTCTGAACCCTGAACCCTGAACCCTTTTGTGCTCACTCCACTGCGAATTGGGCCGTTAGTGATCGATCCGCCGGTGCTTTCCGCGCCTATGGCTGGGTTTTCGAACTATGCTTATCGGCAGATTGTGCGGCGGCTGGGAGGGGTGGGTCTGACGGTCACGGAGATGGTCGGGGCGAGGAGTTTCTTACATATTGACGCCCGGGATGATCTGCCCGACCGGCTTTGGGGCATTTTGGACGAACCGCGGCCTTTGGCCGTGCAGATTTGGGATAACGATCGGGCGGCGTTGGCCGAGGTGGGAAGCCGGCTGGCCCAGGAATTTCGGGTCAGCGTGGTGGATATAAACTTTGGCTGTCCGACCCGCGACGTGGCCGAAAAAGCCCAGAGCGGTTCGTATTTGTTGCGCTACCCCGACAAGGTCGGCGAGCTTGTGGCCTGGGTGGTGCGTGCCTGCAAGCCCGTGCCCGTGACGGCGAAAATCCGCCTGGGATGCACCCGCGATACGATTAATGCCATCGACGTGGCCCAAGCGGTCCAATCCGCGGGCGGGGCGGCGGTAACCGTGCACGGCCGGACTGCCGCAGATATGTTTGGCGGCCGGGCCGATTGGGATCAGATAGCCAAAATCAAGCCGCATCTAAAGCGGATCCCGCTTATAGGCAACGGAGATCTGAAATCGCCGCATGACGCGGTCGAGGCATTTAGCCGTTATGGCGTGGATGGGATAATGATTGGCCGGGCGGGCCTATCAAAACCCTGGCTCTTTCGCCAAGTTCAAGCGGCCCTGGCCGATGAGCCGATTCCACCCGATCCTTCATGGGAAGAGCAACGGCAAATACTGGTGGATCATTATCGGCTGGTGCTGGAACAATTTGGAGCGGAAAAAGGCACGGTTCTAATGCGATCCTTGGCATGCCGATACGCCCGAGGCCGCCCGGGCGTGAGGACGTTCCGCGATCATGTCGCCAGGGTGCAAACGCCCGCGGAGTTTTACAACATGATAAAAGAATTTTTCCCCCGATGATAAAAAACGCGACAAAGTACTTGATTCTGCACTGCGAAACCGCAAGCAGTTTCTCTAGCTCATAGCCACTTGCTCCTAACCCTTCACCCCTTTTTTCAAGACCAACACGGGGCAGCGGGCCAGGCGCACGACCTTTTCGGCCACCGAACCTAGCAATAGCCGTGTTAGCCCGCTCTGGCCGTGGCTGGAAAGTGCAATCAAATCGGCGTGGACCTCTTGGGCATAGTCGACGATTTGATGACCGGGGTCGCCGAAGCGAATGGCGACCTGGGCACCATCGGCCGTTTGATGGGCAAGTTTTTTTCGCAATGCCTCTTCGGCATGGACGGCGCGACTTTGGTCGTCGATCATTTCCCATATCACGCCCGGGTCGTTCGGGGTAATGATCGGCAATACGTGGATTAAGTGCAAATGACTGGGGTCGTCAATTAGTTCCTGCGCCGTATCCAAGGCTACAAATGAATCATCAGAAAAATCTATGGGCACAACGATTGTTTTGCGAGGCAACCAGTGCATAAGAACCTCACGAAAAAGGAATTGGACTTGATAAAATTAGTATTAGATCATGATTTTTCGTAATTAATGCAGAACACGACGATTCTTTCAAACTGTCTCAGACGAGTTTTTGCATGCTTGTCTCTAGTTTATCTATTGTGAAAAGTCATAAGTATATATATATCAATGGGTTACGACATCCAGACGGGGATCCGTCTATATTTATAACAATTTATATTGATATAAATGCAAAATATGTTAATAATTAGATGTATAAGTATATTATTACCTGATAAAGGGGAAAGAAAAATGAGTGTTCAATCTCCATCGTCCGATCCTGAGTTTCTCGATTTGCTGCGGACAACCGGGCCTTTGAGCGTAGCCGAACTTGCTGACGCCATGGAGGTTACCCCCACGGCGGTCCGCCAGCGTCTAACCCGCTTGATGAGCCGGGAAATCATTCAACGCGAGGCATTGCGTAACGGCCGCG
Source organism: Pirellulales bacterium (assembly GCA_963845975.1). Lineage (GTDB taxonomy): Bacteria > Planctomycetota > Planctomycetia > Pirellulales > Thermoguttaceae > JBEKIK01. The sequence goes on from CAWJUD010000001.1 coordinate 552,259, forward strand.
GCCGGCCAAAGCATCGCTACTGGTTGACAGATAAGGGGATGCGCATGACCGGCTCGAATTTTACCGACCTGGCCATGGTATTATGGAAGGAAGTCCGTGGACTGGAAGATCCGGATATACGCCGGGATATGCTGCGGCGCATAGCCCAGGCTTTAGCTAACGGATATGCCAATCAGATTCAGGGTGATACTCCGGCCGAGCGGCTGCATTCGGTGGCTGAAATATTGGCCCAACGCAGGATTCCAAGCACCGTGGACGACACTTCCACTAATCCTTCCTTAACTGCCCATGCTTGCCCGTACCAGGCATTGGCCGAGCAGGACCACAGCGTGTGCACAATGGAAAGGATGATGATTTCGGAATTGGTCGGTCAAGACGTAAAACTAACTCAATGCCGCCAAGAGGGGGATGAGCAGTGCCGGTTCCAAGTCAGTTAGTTTGTAGTTATACTAATGTGTTTGGACGAAACCGCCCTCACCCTAGCCCTCTCTCGACCAACCTTCGGTCGGTGCCCGGAGAGGGGAGTTTTGGGATAGGCATTTTATTACTGTGAGTAGTTAAATGACACGACCATGGATCGAAGCGCGGGTTGAGGAGAACGTTGCCACCACGACCTTGGAGCAGGCCCTGAATTGGGCTAAACAAGGCAGCATTTGGCCCATGACCTTCGGCATCGCCTGTTGTGCCATCGAGATGATGTCGGCCGGGGCGGGGAGATTCGACATCGATCGTTTTGGCGCCGGGGCGTTTAGGGCCAGTCCGCGGCAATCGGACTTGATGATCGTGGCAGGCACGATCACATATAAAATGTCCAGCCGGATTCGCCGTCTGTACGACATTATGCCCGAGCCCAAATATGTAATAGCCATGGGCGCATGCGCAATCGGCGGAGGCCCGTATTTCGAGTACGGATATAACGTGGTTCGGGGCGTTGACCTGATCGTGCCCGTGGACGTTTATATTCCCGGTTGCCCGCCGCGTCCGGAATCGCTACTGGAGGGATTGATGCGGTTGCAGGAGAAGATCAAAGGACATCGCATTGCCAAACTCCCGGCAAATGAAGTGCCGGCCGGAGCGGCCGGCAGCCGGAGCCTTAAGGTAGAGGACGAAGTTCCCATGCTGCACCAGTCCGGATTCATGCAAACAGAAGAGACAAATCTGGTATTCAACCACCAGAAGGTGAAACCGCAATAACCCTCACCCTCGGGTACCCTCTGGGTGCCTCTCCCAGAGGGAGAGGGGAGTTACAATAATAATATGACCGAGACGCTTTCTATTATCGACCTGCACGTCAACGTGGCCGAAAAGCCGATTCTTAAGGGGGTATCCCTGGAAATACATCGGGGCGAGGTTCATGCCTTGATGGGCCCCAACGGATCGGGCAAGAGCACCTTGGGTTTTGCCATAATGGGCCATCCCGGTTATCAGGTTACAAGCGGACGGATCGAGCTTAACGGCCGGGACGTATTGGCAATGGAGCCGCACGAGCGGGCCCGGGCCGGATTGTTCCTGGCCTTTCAGCGGCCGGTGTCGATACCAGGCGTGCGCATGGCCGATTTTCTCCGCCACGCAGCCACGAACATCCGCCACCCCGAGCGCAAGGAAGGCGAGGATTTGATTCCCATGCGCCAGTTTCGCAAGGAGTTGAGCGAAAAGATGAGGGAATTAAGGATGGATCCGGAATTCGCCAAGCGTTACGTGAACGAGGGTTTTTCGGGCGGGGAGATGAAACGGGCGGAAATTTTGCAAATGGCCGTGTTGCGCCCGAAATTCGCCATCCTCGACGAGACCGACAGCGGTCTGGACGTGGACGCCGTGCGCCTGGCCAGTCTAAGCATAGCCGAGATCGGCGGGACATGAGATGGGAATATTGATCATCACCCATCACGAGCAGCTCCTGGAACACAATCCGCCCGATTTTACCCACGTGTTGTTGGGCGGCCGGATCGTGGAAACCGGCGGTGCGGAATTGGCAGCCCAGTTGCACAAACAAGGCTACGACCGCATTCGCGCCGCGCATCCCGAGGCCGCGGCAGAGGAAGCGGCAATGATGGAATCAAGCGTGCCTTTGCAAACCGCAATCGCAAAATGACAACGCCTTGAAATATTGAGATCGCTTTAAATATTGACTCCAAATTAAAATATCGACAATAGCCGGCGGTCAACGACCGCCGGATAACGAGTATAAACATCATGGCTACAGATATCCGCAATCCTGTCGTCGATCCGATCGGCGAGATCAACAAATACGATTTTCGCAACGAGGAGAAGTTCGTTTTCAAGGCTCGCAAGGGATTGAACCGCGAGGTGGTCGCCGAAATTTCCGAGATGAAGGGCGAGCCGGCGTGGATGCGGGAATTTCGGTTTAAGGCCTTGGAAATATTTTATTCGAAACCGATGCCGCGTTGGGGCGGGAACATCGCCATCAACTTCGACGAGATCTATTACTATATGAAACCCACCGAGGGTCAGGTGAAATCCTGGGACGAAGTGCCCGCGGAAATCAAATCCACCTTCGATAAGCTGGGCATACCCGAGGCCGAAAAAAAGTTCCTTGCCGGGGTAAAGGCCCAATACGAAAGCGAAGTGGTTTACGGTTCGCTCAAGGTGGAGCTCTCGAAGCAGGGCGTGATTTTCACCGACATGGACTCGGCCGTGCGCGAGCATGCCGACCTGGTGCGGCAGTATTTCAGCACGCTCATTCCCGCCACCGATAATAAATTCGCGGCCTTGAATTCGGCCGTCTGGTCGGGCGGATCGTTCGTTTACGTGCCCGCGGGCGTGAAAATCGAGTTCCCTTTGCAGGCATACTTCCGCATCAACGCGGCGAACATGGGCCAGTTCGAGCGGACTTTGATTATCATCGAGGAGGGGGCCCAAGCCCATTACGTCGAGGGCTGCACCGCGCCCATGTACAGCACCGAGAGTTTGCATGCCGCCGTGGTCGAGGTGATCGCCAAACAAGGCTCGCGCTTCAGATATACCACCATCCAAAACTGGGCCAATAACATCTATAACCTGGTGACCAAACGAGCGGTGGCCTATCGCGACGCCCTTGTGGAATGGGTAGACGGCAACCTGGGCAGCCGGCTGACTATGAAATACCCCTCGATCTACATGATGGAGCCGGGGGCCCGCGGCGAAGTTCTATCCGTGGCCTTCGCATCGACCGGCCAACACCAGGACGCCGGAGCAAAACTGGTGCATTGCGCCCCGCATACTTCCGGGCGGATCGTTTCCAAGTCGATTTCCAGAAACGGCGGCCGATCGAGTTATCGCGGTCTGGTCCGCGTGATGAAGGGCGCGAAAAAGTCGAAGTCGAACGTTGTTTGCGACGCCCTGATACTCGATCCCCGCAGCCGCAGCGACACCTACCCGTACATCGAAATCGAAGAACAGGACGTGATGGTCGGCCACGAGGCCAGCGTGTCGCGAATCGGCGAGGAACAATTGTTTTACCTTGCCAGCCGCGGAATGACCGAACACGAAGCGGCCACGATGATCGTCTCCGGATTCATCGAACCCTTGGTCAAGGAACTGCCCATGGAATACGCCCTGGAAATGAACCGGCTCATTGAATTGCAGATGGAAGGAACAGTAGGGTGATAAGGGGTCAGGGGCGAGAGGTGAGGGACTAGGAATCGGGAATTGGCGCCGGGCCGTGTCGGCCCGGGTGAAGAGCGGATTCGCCGGACCGACGTAGTCCGGCTTTGTTAATTATTTCAGGTTTTTTGCTCGCGGATTTTCATGGCAAGCGGCGCAATCGCTAATCAAGGCTTTACGCAAGAAGCATTTGAAACATTTTTATCCCAGCGCCGCGAGCCGGCGTGGCTTTCTGAGTTGCGCCGCGAAGCATGGACGACATTTCTGGAGTTGCCCTTGCCCGACCGAACCCAGGAAGAATGGGCTCGCACCGACATCCGGGCGTTTCGGCTGGATCGATTCGGCATTCCAGCCCCCTCGGCCGAGGAAAAAGCCATTGCCAAGGCCCTGTTGACCGAAGGTGTGGATCTCGGCGGCAGCGCGGTAACCAGCGACAGCCGGCCGTTGCCCACGCGGCTCGATCCCGAACTGGTCGCGCCGGGGCGTGCTGTTTGGAAGCTTGGAGGAATTGATACAAAGCCACAATGAGCTGATCCGCCCTTACTTGTTCACCAAGGCCGTGGATTATCGCGTGGATAAATTCGCGGCGTTGCACGCGGCCTGCATGTCGGGCGGGGCGGTGCTTTATGTGCCCAAGGGGGTTGAAGATCGATAAACCGCTGCATATTTTTTCCTCTATATCGCCCGACGCCGTGGATTTCAGCCATACGCTGATCATCCTGGACGAAGGCGCCGAGGCAACGGTTCTGTCCGAAACCGCCGGCATCGATCAGTCCGCCGCCGGGCTGCACTGCGGGGCGATCGAAATTTTTGTCGGTCCGCGGGCCCGCTTGCGATACGTCAATTTGCAAAACTGGGGAACAGGGGTATGGCATTTTGCCCATCAAAAGGCCATGGTCGACCGGGACGCCGACATCCAGTGGACCATCGGGGCATTGGGCAGCCGGCTGGCAAAGGTCAATCAGCACGTGGCCCTCATCGGGCCGGGCGCCAATGCCCAGGTCAACGGGGTGATGTTCACCGAGGGCAGGCAACATCTATCGTATCATACGCTTCAGCGGCATCACGTAATGCGCTGTACTAGCGATTTGCTTTACAAAGGCGCACTGCAAGACAAGTCGCGGCTGGTGTGGCGGGGGATGATTAAAGTCGACCGCGATGCGCAAAAAACCGACGGCTACCAGCGCAACGATAATTTAATTCTTTCCGAAGACGCCCGTGCGGATTCCATCCCGGGCTTGGAAATCGAGGCCGATGATGTAAAATGTTCGCATGGCGCGACGGCTGGCCGGGTGGACGACGAGCAGGTTTTTTACGCCCGCTGCCGGGGCCTGACCCGCAAAGAAGCTATCCGCATGATTGTAACGGGCTTTTTCCAGCAGGTGTTCGACCGCATTACGATCGACAGCGTGCGGCACGCCCTGGGCGAGGCCATAGGCCGCCGGATTCGCGAGTATAATTGAGAGATTGTAGACCGCACACTCCATGTGCGGGAACGGGCGCATGGTGTGTGCCCGCCACTTTTTTTGAAACTTTGTAGACCGCACACTCCGTGTGCGGTGCGGCGCACGGAGTGTGCCCGCTACATTGATAGGGATTATTATGTCCGAGTTCTTTAGAGTATGTAAAATCGCCGATGTTCCCGACCCAGACAGGGCAGTATTCGAAGTTGATGGCCGTTTTATTGTTTTAATTCACATGGATGGCGAGTTTTACGCGCTGGACGACGCCTGCACGCACGACGGCGGCCCGCTGGGCGAGGGTTTTTTGGAGGGCTATCAAATTATCTGCCCGCGGCACGGGGCCCGGTTCGACGTTCGCACGGGTCAGGCCCTATGCATGCCCGCCGTCCACGCTACTACGGCCCACGAAGTAAAAGTGGATGGGAACGACGTGTTTGTGAAAATCAACGAAGAATGAAGAGTGGCGAGTTTGGCCCCGGCACTTGTGCCGGGAGTTCGATTGCGTCAGTGTTCCGGCATGAGAACGGAATAGCGCAGATTGGAATTGAAGGAACATTCATGCCCATTGCCGAAGAATCGATTCTTGCCGTATTGCGCCAAGTACGCGACCCGGAATTGATGATTAACATCGTCGATCTCGGGCTGATATACGGCATCGGAGTGGACGAGGTCGAGGGAAAGTCCAATATCCACATCATGATGACCATGACCACGCCGGCCTGCCCGTTCGGGCCGGAACTGATCCGGGAAGTGAAAGAGGTAATCTCCGGGATGGAAGGCGTGGGCAAAGTGGAGGTGCAACTCACGCTCACTCCTCCCTGGACGCCCGACCGCATGACCGAGGAAGCCCGGGACGAATTGGGGATGTTTTAATTTCAGTTTACAGTTCTCGATTTACAGTTTAGGGTTATCTTCCTTCCTCCTCCAACCGACGGTCACTCATCACCTGCTGGATTTTGTTTCGAGAAATTACTCTGTAGCCGCTTAACGGCCAGGCGGCTGCAGTCTTCGATTGTTTTTGGAGCTATGCTTTGGAAATCGGGGTGGTGAGAATTCTGATAATCGACCAGGACCCAGTCGCCAGATTTGTCGCAAAGGATCAGGTGCACATGGCCGGCCTCGTGTTTTCCGTCCGACGCGGGGCCGATGCCGTAATCGGCAAGTAAGGCATACTGCGTGGGCGGGGGATTTTTGCGGAGGAAATCGCGAAACGCCCGGGCAGTGTCCCAAAGAACTTTTTGCTCGTTGGGATCGCCTTTAATCTTTAAATTCGGGTCCACATCGGAAGGCTCGGCCTGGCAGATGCCGGCTTCGCTTATGAGTTTGGCCAGTTGGGCTGCGCCGGATTTGTCGGAGCCCTCCCATAAGTGAATGGGATAAACCGTAAGTTTGCCGGTTGCGATTTTATCTTTCAGGACTTCCAACCGCTTTTTCATATCGGCAATTTCCCTGTCGGGAGGCAGTGCCGAGCGTTTATTCATAAGTTCAGCCATTTTTCCCTGAGGGGCGTTTTCCCGCATCGGATCGGCTAGATCCCAAACCTTGTCCAAGCGATTGACTATAAACAGGCAGGCGGTCAGGGGCTCGTCGGGCGGTTCGATTTTTTCTTTCGCATAGGTTTCGTCATCGGCCTTTTCGGAGAAGATCACCTTGCCGGTTTTATCGACCACTACAGTGCGGATTTCCTTGATTTTGTGCTCTGGGGCCAAGATTTGGGCGTAAAGAGCGTACTCGGTTTTCAGCGGTTGCTTGCCGACAAACTGCCCGAAAGCATCGGCCAGCTTTGCCGGATCATCGGTTTGCGGGGGAGAAAAAGGCTCTTTGGCAAGTTCAATCTGTTCCATGCCCGCCCGCTCTAAAAACATGCCCAGCACCTCGGCAATCCTCTCGGCAATCGAGGCGGGGGCCATTTCCGAGGGTAGAATCGCCGGGGGATACACGGTCACCGATTTTATTCGGCCTTTGGCCGGTGCATCATCGCCCCAGAGAATCCCCGCCCACAACAGTGCCAATGAGCATAAGCAAAACATCGTTAAGCCGCGTTTCATCCAACTGTCTCCTTATAAAAGCAGAACTAAAACCGGAACGGGGGACGCCGGGAGCCGCCGAATTTCGCTGCCAGCCATCTTATATGGCTCGAAAATTCTCGAAATATAACGGTGATAGAGAAAAAATTTTTATGCCGGCGATGGCGGAGAATCCCCAACTGCTCCCGAAAAATGAATAATCCGGTAAACTGGGGAAATGCGTCAATTCACGTTGATCGATCATTCGCCAAGGAACAGCGGGCGGATGCGACGTTTGTAGATGTACGCCGTGAGGTTGGCGGCGACTACGCCGGCCTGTTTTTCCAAGGCGGCGGTGAATCGCGCACCCAATTCCGCCGCGAGTTTGTATCCGACGTGCAGAAGTTGACGCAGGATGGGATTATATACCTTCGTCTTTGAGCTCATCGTCGGTAAAGAGCCGGATAGTGCCGTACTGGCCGTCGAAACCCGGGCAGCGTATTACCTTGCCCGTGCGCATCCGCAAAATGGCCTCGGCCAAAAGCGATGAACCTTTTCGCGTAATTTCTTGGGGCGGGACTTTTTCCAGGATGTACAACTCCGGGCCGAGTTTGGCGAGCAACTCGTCGTACTTTTTCTTGACAAATTTGCTTTGCGGTCCGACTTTGTGGATCTCGGCCAAGACCTCGTCCAAGGGTATTAAACTGCGGAAGGGTGCAACACGCGGACCGGGCGGCACGGGTGGACCAGGTGGCATATATGGGTCGTGTGGCACGGGCAGCTTGCCCGTGGTTTTTTTCGATGACAGCGGCGAAATGCCGGTATCACCCGGTAATGGATTAGAGCGATCGGCCAATTCGCTCACGCGGTGCATCACACCCAAGGTAAGCGGTTTGCCGCAGACCGGGCATTTTCCTTTGTATTTGCGGGACTCTTCGGGAGTAAGACAGACGCCGCATTTGCGATGGCCGTCATGATGATAACGGCCCTCCTCGGGAAAAAACTCCACGGTGCCCAAAAAGCCTTTGCCGGTCTTGATAGCGCGGAACATGCTGAAATAATCCATTTTCGTATTGAAAACGGTTGCTTCGCGCCCAGCTTTGCCGGGGAATGGGCATCGGAATTGGAAACCGAAGCATACCGGTCCAGGGCTGAAACCAGCCAATTCGTAGCCGGATCGGCCGACAAGCCGGTTTCCACGGCGAAAATTTCCGAACTCAAATCGCCGTAACACTCCTTGATCGAGTCAAAGCCCGACTTGGAGCCCAAAACTCCAAACCAGGGCGTCCAGATGTGGGCAGGGACCAGATGGCAGCCTTCGCCCGAGTTTAGCACCATGTCCAGCAAGTCGCGGGAGTCGATGCCCAGCGTGGGCCGGCCGTCGGAGCCGAGCTTGCCGAATCGCTCTAATTTTTTTATCAAGCGGCGGCGCGGGCGAAATCAGGCGCGTAAACCACATGATGCACCTTGCGCGTCCGTCCGTTTTTTGCGTAGACCGTGGATATCTCCACCTGGAGCATGAAGTAGGGTGCGTGTAACGCGCCGAAGGATGAAGACTTCAATTCACAAACTTGTTTCTCAATGCCGGGTTTGAGCCGAAACAATCCCGGCTCGGCCGGTACGAGTTTTTCACGAATTTCCGCAAACCATGCGGGATGCGTGAAATCGCCGGTGCCTACGACCTCGATGCCTTTCCGGCCGGCCCACATTGCCAAGTGCTCCAGATCGCACCGGCGACTGGTGGCCAGGGAATATTTCGAATGCACGTGCAAATCGGCGTAGAACATTATTTATGAATACATATTGATGTATGTAGATTGCTAACGCTGAAAGCCGAAGAAAGCTGAAAACAAAACTAGCCAGCGGATGCGCCCTGCCGGCTAGGGGAATTTTGTGATTTAGAATGGAATTTATTTCTCTCGGCCAAACTTAATCATCATAAAGTTTCGCGCTCGTAAGCGGAGTAAGAGCAAGATAAGAGGCGGGGGTACGGGTGACTTTACGTGCGCCGGCACATTTGAAGGCGTTCTTATCCACTTCATATGTAATGACGTGAACCGAACTATCGGCAAACACGAAATGTGCGCCGGAGCTATGGCAGCTTCCAAAAGACGGATCACTTGCAACACCAAAAGCATTGCGCAAGGGTGGCATGGCTGTAGAACGGCAAGTATCATTATCTTGACCGGAATACATCGATTCATTATCGGCCATTCCCCCTCCAGTAAATGCGGTGGATAAGTTAATATATCTTTCTCCGATTATTATGGTATGTGCCGTGCCTCTAGTGACATCGCCAGGTTTGACTATGGATTTTGTATAAATTAAGCCGTTTGAATACTCGCCGCCAGAGGGATCGTCGCAGTTTGGCCAGTGATAACTACTGGCCGAATCGAAGCCGCCGGGCCCACCACCAAATTCAACAGCGCCGCCCGAACCGGCACAACCGGCATAATCGCTGCGTGCGACTCCGGTTTTTAGGAGTACGTTATTATCGGCATTGGCATACATTCCTCCAGCAGAGGTTTTGGGGTAAAGCATTGGCGGACGAGATGAAGGGCAACACATGACGTAAATAATTGTCTGAGCCAAACGAGTGCCTGCTTGAATCTTACCAGGAGAAATTGGGACTTTCGGAAGCCCCAGACCCCAGTTGTGCAAAGCGGTCAGTTCCAAGCCGGGAAGCATGCTATAAATCCAACCGCCGGGCTGACCCGTACCATAACCGCTATCAGCATCGCCCAGCCAATTATATCCCCAGCCGCCTGTCGGAAAGTGTTTCTGGCTATCGAGAATGGTCTGGCAAGCAGTGCCGAGTTGTTTTAAATTATTACGGCATTGCATGCGGCGTGCCGCCTCGCGAGCGGCTTGAACGGCGGGCATGAGCAAAGCGATCAAAATGCCGATAATGGCGATGACAACCAGGAGTTCAACCAGAGTAAATCCGCGGGATTGTCGCTTCACAAAATTTTTATGTTTTTGTTCATATACATACATGGCAATCACTCCTAATAAAAAATCTTTTTAGAGCAGTTGGCAAAATGGGGACAGGCGCCCTTTAGTCTTTATTTCAGCCGTCTTCATGGAAATGCCGGGACCCAGCCACCATTTTGTTCCAAAAATTCTTTTTTATCATCTCTCCGCTGAGTAATACAAATATCGGGACAAGACTCGAACGGTATTGTTAAAGGAGTGCGGGTCAAAAATAGCGGTTTTCCAGAGCGGAACAGCCATTTTTCAAAACACCACAGACCAATCTATTATAACTAAATCCGGCTTTAAAAAAACTACCATTTTGACTATAATTCTTGACTATTGGTTGACTTTTAACCGAATTTGCCCCGAAAAAATGAAAATTGACTAATTTCGCAAGTAGTTCCAAGCTATCTAGGATTAGCCAGCAATTATAATAAAGGTAAGGACGAGCGTCGATGGCGTGTTCCAAATGCCTATGCCATCCTGAGTTCGACTTAGGCAAAAAGAATATCGCCGACATAAGACTCTGGCCAGTGACCGGCATCATATTACACAAAGACTCATGGCATCGCTCGGAATTAAAAGTATGCTCGGAATGATGCAAATGTTCATAAGGAATGCACCGTGAAAATGCAATTTTTGGGGGCCGCGCGACAAGTAACCGGATCGCAATATTACCTTGAGGCGGACGGGGTCCGGTTGTTGGTGGATTGCGGGATGTTTCAGGAGCGTGATTTTTTGAGCCGTAATTGGGACGCCAGCCCGATCCGCCCACGAAGTCTCGACGCCATCCTTCTGACCCATGCCCACGTGGACCATTGCGGAATGGCCCCGGTACTGGTCCGGGAGGGATTTCGCGGCCCGCTTATTACCACGGCGGCTTCCGCCGATCTGGTGGAATTGGTATTGCGCGACGCCGCCGAGATACAAGCCGAAGACGCGGCTTTCAAGCAAAAGCGGCATCGCAAGGAAGGCCGGCAGGGGAAATATCCGATAAAGCCGCTGTTTAGCTTCAAGGACGTCGAGCGAACACTGCCACTTCTGCACACAGCGGAGTACGGCCAAGAGTACAAGATCAACGACCGCGTGTCGGCGGTTTTCCACGACGCCGGTCACATCCTCGGCTCGGCGATGATCGAATTGCTGGTTCTCGACAACGGCCAAGCGCGGCGATTGATATTCACCGGCGATCTGGGGCAAATGAACAAGCCCATTGTCCGCGATCCGGAAACCTTCAGCGCGGCGGATTACATCGTCATGGAATCGACTTATGGAAACCGCGATCATGAGAACGGCGGCAGCGTCGAGTCGCAATTGGAACGGGTGGTTTCCGAGACGGTCGCAGCCGGCGGATGCATCGTCATCCCCATCTTCGCCATCGAACGCGCCCAGGAATTGATCTATTATCTCAACCGGCTGCTGCACGACGGACGGATCCCGCAGATGCCCGTGTTTTTGGACAGCCCCATGGCCGCCGACGTGAACGAGGTTTTTCGCGACCATCGCGACTGTTTCGACGCAGAAGCCCTGCAAATGCTGGCATCCGGCCAATCGCTGTTGAAATTTCCCGCGCTTCGGGTGATCCGCACGCAGGAGGAATCGATGGCCATTAACGATGTCAAGGGGCCGTTTATAGTCATGTCGACCTCGGGCATGTGCACGGCCGGGCGCATCAAGCACCATCTCGTGCACCACATCGAGCAGCCGGAGTGCACGATTTTGTTCGTCGGATACCAGGCGCGGGGAACGCTGGGGCGGCAGATTCTGGACGGAAACAAGGAAGTCCGCATCCACGGGCATCGCGCCTTGTTAGGGCAAGAGTGGCCCAGATTCAGGGCATTTCCGGCCATGCCGACCGCTCGGGCCTGATGAAATGGCTAAGCTATTTTCAGTCTCCCCCGCGGCAATTATTCGTCACCCACGGCGAAGAAGACGTCTCCCTGTCGTTTGCCAAACTGGTCCGCGAAAGCATGGGCTGGAATGTAACCGTGCCGGAATATAAACAGACCGTGGAATTGAATTGAGGGATGAAGGAAAAGTGGGCAGGGAGCAGTGGGCAGTTGATGATTATTTTATTAAGAGTTGGGAAAATAATGTCGTGGTGAAGATGGTAAATCAAGCCAAGATTGACGATTGGCCGGCACACAGTTAAACTTATGTGAAGGGAGAGAACGGTGAAAAGCGTATACGTCGAAACCACAATAGTCAGCTACTTTACTGATCGGCCCAGCCGGGATGTAATCGTTGCTGCGCGCGAAGAGGCGACTCGGGAATTGTGGCCAAGACTTTTTTCCGAATATGAAAGCTACATTTCGGTTCTTGTACGTGAAGAAATAGGAAAGGGCGACGAAGATCAAGTATTGTTGCGACTACAAGCCATCCAAGCGTTTCAGGTGTTGGATACCGACGAAGCGGCGCGCAAGTTGGCGTTGAAAATCATCGAAGGTCGCGGCATACCGGAGGAGTATCCCGAGGATGCCCTTCACATCGCTGTGGCGGCCGTTAATGGCATGGATGTGTTAGTCACTTGGAACTTCGCACACTTGAATAATCCTTTTACCCGAATGATGGTGCGCCAGATTGTGGAAAATGCGGGTTATCAATGCCCGGAAATCTGTTCGCCCGACGAGTTACTGGAGGCTGTCCGATGAAAGATCCTATTGTCGAGGAAGTACGGCGTTACCGCATGGAGCATACACGCCAGTTCGGCGGCGACTTGAACCGAATTTACGAAGACTTACGTCGCATTCAACAAGAATCCGGCTGTAAAGTCGTCCGCCGCCCGCCGAAATTGCTTTCGCCGAAAGAGGAAACCAAAAGATAGGTAAAAAGAGCATTATAATTATTGGTATAAGTAAGATTCATTCAGGTTATGCCCAGGGCTGTAAGAACTCCAAAGCCTTTGACCTGAGGCGATTGGAAAACCAATGTGTTTTTGCCGGGAAATCCAATTGCACCAGTAGCCCAGCGGGGAATTGACTAGCTTGATGCAATTTTATAGGCTATCAGCATTTCCGGTCGGCTAAACAAAAACTCTCGACTTTTCTATCCGGGCCCAAAGGTGTAATGAGATGAATGTAACAGCCTTTTACGCTTGGCAATCTGATAGGCCCAGCAAGGTAAACCGAAACCTTATTCGCAATGCTGCCGAAGCGGCGTGCCAGCGAATTACCGAAGACGAATCCAATCATTGGAGCCTCAAGATCGATTCGGATACACAAGGTGTTGCGGGCATGTGTGACATTCCCAATACAATATTGGAGAAGATAAAGAACTGTTCCATGTTTCTTGCAGACTTGACATTCGTTGGAAATACCGATGATGACTTGGGCACTCAACAGATGCCAAATTCCAATGTGCTTTTCGAACTAGGATTCGCTGCAATCTGTCTCGGTTTTGATTCCCTAATTGGCGTTGTTAATGAAGCATACGGAAAGATCGAAGGGCTGATATTCGATATTAAGCGGCGTTCATCCCTTTCTTACTCGGTACCGGAAGATGCTGACTCATCCACAATAGCGAAACAGCAGGAGCGTTTGAGCCGACAACTCGAGGAAGTCTTTCGCATAACTTTAGAGACCATCGTAAAACCAAAGATGGCCGAGGCAGACAGGGACCACGAGCAAGAATTCAAGAATCTTCAATCCGATTTCGCAGGGCGGGTGAAGCAAGGCAAGTTCCACGATTACCGTAAGCTTCCTGCAACCCTCCTAACCATCCAAACAAGTGTTCTCAATAAGTTGGAGTATGACGATTTGTTCGAGCAAGTCCGAAGAGCTAGTAGAAATGCCCGTCCCAGCGAAGATGCGGTGTACTGGAGTGATGAGGGGCAAATTGCGGAGTTGGGTACTAATGGCGTACTCCTGCACGCCTACGGTGGCGTTTATGAATCATTCAAATCGGCCTGTCATTTAGGAACCATCCCATATGCTTATTTTCATTCTGGCGAACCCATACCCCAATTTCTGCCCGCCATTCCCCTTCAAATGAAAATTGTATATTACGCCTTCGCTCAATGTCAATTGTTGACAACACTAAAACTTCCCTTACCTTGGTTCGTTGGCGTATCGCTTGTGGGGGCAAATGGCTTCAAGCTCATAACAGACTCCTATGAGTCCCCGAAAGCTATTGACCAAGACGAGATCCATTTTCCCCCCTTTGTTATTGAATCGTTAGATCAAATGGCAGATCACAGATCTGTCGCAGGGTGCCTCCGTGAAACACTGAATCGTTTATGCAGAAAAGTTGGTTGGGAGCGTAGTGATTGCTTCACTTCGCAGGGGGTATGGAATCAGCGCTTTTTCGGCGATTGGCAATAAGTGATAGATGAAGCGAGTCGCCTAAGTGCTCGTACCTGGGCGGCTATGCTGCGAGGGGTAAATAAAGTAAAACAATTCACCTTGACAAGCGTTACCTTGGGAGGTAACATTTAGTAATGGGCAAGATACGCCGGGGGAACTACGTTTTTCTGTCTTGGGCCGGGGATCACGGGCCGAGACATGTTCACGTGTATGAGAATAAAAAACTCATTGTGAAATGGGACCTTGAGCATGGCGTGGCCATGAAAGGCAAAGAAACCGCCAAGATTCTGAAGTTGATCGCCGAACTCCTGGAGGAGGGTCGTTTATGAAAATCAGGACAGTACGTCACGACAACCGAAAGAAGGCATTTGAGGTTGTGACCCATGCCAAGAGTTATCCTTTCCCTTATGCCAAGCTTGCAGTGCGCCCGTCGAGGCAAAATCCGATAAAGAGAGTTTACGTCGATGAAGAATTGGGCAACGAGGCATTCACTTACGAGTTGGCCTCCGGCGAGGAGGGAACGATACACATCGATCAGGTTCTTGAGTACAACCGCGACCCTCGCTATATGAGGGATCTGTTGCTCTATAAACTCACTTTAGCGGCGCAGGAACGGGTAAAACGAACTCGCCTTAGCAAGCGGGAGTTGATTCGCCGGCTGGGGACTTCTCCGGCCCAGTTCTATCGTTTGCTCGATCAGACGAACTATTCCAAGTCGATAGATAAGTTAATGGCTTTGCTTGGAATTCTCGATTGCGAAGTAGATTTGGTCGTGAAGCGGAAAAAGGCCTGCCCCGGCATTCCAGTTGCGGTATAGGGAATTCCGGGAAATTCCACCGCTTGACTGCCACGTTCTACATGGTGCCCGGCCGGGCCATTTAGCCTTACGTAAACTCGCTCGCCGTTGGCTCGCGGCTAAACTGAGACAACGATATTGTTACCTTACATTCAATAACCGTTATTCTTTCGGGCTGGTAAGCGGGCGGAATTGGGGCTCGGCGTGCGAGGCCTCGCGAACCGCGGCAAGCGCCTCCTGGTAAAACTTCTGCTGGGCGCGGATTTTGCGCCCTTGCGAGCGATGGTCTCATAGGAGCCGTCGGGCAATAAACGCCGGGCTTTTACGTTATCGGCAAAATATGTTTCCAGAATTTTTATCAGGCGGCGGCGGAGGTTCGGATCGATCACCGGAAACAGGATTTCCAGGCGGCGGCTCAGATTGCGCTGCATCCAGTCGGCGCTGCTAAGATACACTTCTTCGTGGCCGCCGTTGAAGAAATAGAAGATTCGAGAGTGTTCCAGGAAACGGTCGACGATGGAGCGGACCTCGATATTTTCCGAAACGCCGGGAATCCCCGGCGCAAGCAGCAAATTCCCCGGATGTTGAGCATGATTTTCACGCCGGCCTTGCCGGCACGGAACAAGGCCCGGCATATTTCCGGGTCCTGCAGCGAATTGCTCTTGGCCATGATCAGTCCGGGGCGGTCGGGCGTGGAGACCTGGATTTCGCGGTCGATCAGATCCAAGAACCGCTGTTTAAGACCGGTAGGTGCTATGACCAGTTTCGACCAGCCCACGCTTTCCGAGTAGGCCGTGAGCAAATTGAAGAACGCCGCCACGTCCGAGGCAATGTCGCGATCGCAGGTCATCAGTCCGATGTCGGAGTACAAGCGCGCGGTGCGGTCGTTGTAATTGCCCGTAGCTAGATGGACATACCGATAAATATGCTGCTCCTGGCGGCGGACGATCAAGAGGGCCTTGGCATGAGTCTTATAACCGGCAATGCCGTAAATCACGTGCACGCCAACGTCTTCCAAGCGGCGGGCCCAGTTGATGTTCCGGGCCTCGTCGAAGCGGGCCTTTAGTTCCACCAGCGCGGTGACTTCCTTGCCGTTTTGGGCGGCCCGGCCCAACGCCCTGACGATGGGCGAATCGCCGCTGGTGCGATACAGCGTTTGCTTGATGGCCAAGACCTGGGGATCTTCGGCCGCCTGCTCGAGGAGGCGCACGACCGGATCAAAACTCTCGTAAGGATGGAAGAGCATTACGTCGTGATCTTGGACGGCCTGCCAAATGTCGTCGGCACCGATAAGATCGCGCGGCTGCTGAGGAGGCCAATCTTCGAGTTTCAGATCGTCGAACCCGGCGCGGTTGACCAACTCCATGAACGCGGCGGCGTTGAGGGTGTCCATCTCATACACGCTCTCTTCGCCCAGATTGAGCCACTGCATAAGCCACTTTTTCAGGCGCAAATCGGGATTAGATGTAATTGACAGACGCACGGCCGCGCGGCGGCGGCGGGCGAAGACCGCTTTTTCCATCTCGCTCAAGAGATTCTCGACTTCGTCGTCGTGCAATTCCACGTCGGCGTCGCGGGCGATGCGAAACGCCGCGCTTGCCAGCACTTCGCAACCGGGAAAAAGCACGGAAAGATTCGCCGCGATAACATCTTCCAACCAGGCCAGGTGCAGATCTTTCTCGGAAGGCAGGGCGATAAATCGCGATAATTGCAGGGGGATGGGCACGACCACGATCTTTTCGGCCGCATCTCGCCGCGGTTCGTCGCCATCCGGCGGCGCGCCGGGGCGATCACCGCGGCCACGTACATCTGCAAGCCGGGCAACAGGGGGCGGGGATCCAGCTCATCCATGGCCAGCGGAGTGAGTATGGGCATGATTTCCCGCGTAAAATAAAACGTAAGAAACTGCCGATGCTCCTCGGTCCAATCTTTTCGCGACCAGATTACCAGGCCGTGCCGGGCGAGTTTTTCCAAGACGCCGCGGATACCATCGGCCAGTTGTGCGTACATTTTGTGGACGCGCAGGCTGATGGCCTCGATTTGCTCGGCCGGAGTCATGCCCGAGACGTCGCGGCGTCGAACCTTGGCCGCCCTCCGCCGCATTAATCCGGCCACGCGGACCAGAAAAAATTCATCCAGATTCGAACTGACGATGGCCAAGAATTTCAGACGCTCCAGAAGCGGCAGTTCATCGGACAGACCTTCATCCAATACCCGCTGGTTGAACTCCAACCAACTCAGTTCGCGGTTAATATACAGGTGCGGCGATTTGAGGGGATCTTTGGGCATGATTTAAATTATAAGCTAACATTTCCCAGTTATCAGATCAGTTATCAGTAAGTGGTCGGTAAACTGACCACCCCGTTCTATTCCCAATTTTCACGCTTCTTCGAGGCGGATTTTCAGGCCGTAGACTTCCTCGAACAATCCGCCCTTGGCGGCAATGGCTCGTTCCTCCAGAAGGATGTCGCCGAGGCCGGGCAGACCGACGATCAATTCGTCATCTTGGCGCAGAAAACGTATGTCTTGAGCCCGGCGGTAGTTGCCGCGGATCAAGGCGTCGGCCACGCGTAAAATGGCCGCCAATTTGTTTACTATCACCCGTTTTTCCTGAGACTGTGACATGTACAAAGGGTGAGTCTCCTGCGGCACGCCGCGCCGATGGTACCGCGCTATCTGGGCCACAAGGGCGATTTCGCCGCGGTTGAGCCCAAAGATCTCGGAGTTGGAAATCAAATACTCGCTGTGTTTGTGATGGGCGCGGCTGCTGACAAATTGGCCGACCTCGTGCAGCAGCCCGGCCAAGCGTAACAGTAAACGATAGCGGGCGCCCAATCCGTGATCGGCCTGGAGGAAATCGAAGAGGCGCACGGCCGTCTCGGCCACGCTTCGGGCATGGTTCAGGTCGACGTGGTATTTTTCGCCTATGGCGGTGGCCGAATGGATCACACCGGCCAGCAAAGCCTCGTCTTCCTGGCCGGTTACTTCGCGGGCCAATTCCAAAAGCAGGCCGTCGCGCATGGACACGTGCGAAACAATCATCCGCGATGCGCCGGTTTTATGCCATAAGGTTTGATAAACCAGAAGCGCCGGATTGAGGGTCTCGGCCTCGGCAAAGGGGATGCCGTGCCGTTTGGAGAGCCCTTCGGGCGTGTAACGTTCGCACTGCCGGACGAATTCGTCGAAATCGGCCCGATCCACGATCACCAGATCGGCCGATTCGGTGGGCTTGCCGATTTCGCGTGCCGCGAAACGGACGTCGCCGCCCACGGCCACGTACGACTTGATGTCGCTTAAAGGCAGCGAGCTTTGCAGTGTACTCAGGGCATTGGAGATGTGCTGCCGCAGGAGGTCGGCCGAGCGATGCGGCGATTCCTCGCTGGTGGAAAACATCTCTTGCAGCCGGATGGAGCCCAATCGCAGGCTTTGCGAGGTGGCAATCTCGCCGCCCTGGAGTATCGACAAGAGCGTGCTGCCCCCGCCCACGTCGACGATTAAGGTTTGGTCCTGATCCACGCCCAGGGCGTGTTCCACGGCCTTGCGAACGGCGGAAACCGTCAACCGGCTTTCCTCGGAGGTATCGATCACGTCTACTTGCAACCGCGTAGCCATGAAGATGCGGTCGAGAAACATGTCGCTATTGCTTGCCTCGCGCACGGCGCTGGTGGCTACGGCGCGGATCTTCTCGACTTTGTAAAGATCGATCAATTTCCGATAATCGCGCAATACGAGCAGGGCCGAGCGCATGCTTTCGCCGCCGAGCCTGCCGCGGCGGAAGGTGTCTTGCCCCAAGCGGACCGCCCTTTGCAGACGTTCTAAAACCTCGATCCGCCCGTCGCTCGCGACTTCGGCGATAACCATGCGCAGGGAATTGGCCCCGACATCGATAGCGGCCACGGCTTTGGCCGTCTTGGGATTCGGCTTTTGCTCGTTGGACTGCATAAGACCTTGAAAAAACCTCAATTTACAGATAATCCATTAAATAAATATAGCATTTTGATACGGCATAGGCTGCGATCAATGGGTTCAGGGTTCAGGGTTCAGGGTTCGGAATTTCGGCGTCAGGATTCGGAGTTGGGGTTCGGAACTGGGATTCAGAATGGGGGATGCGGATTTCGGATTTTAGTAATTTGACCCTCACTTGCTTTCTGAACCCTGAATCCTGAACCCCGTGCCCGTTTTCAGGTAATAACATGTGCCCTGAGCGGCATCTTTTACCGATGCTCGGCGGGATCTCCGGATTGAGGATCATAGAACGATGAAAGGGCAGGGGAGCTTGCCGGAGTATTGTCGCCATTTGACGCAATTACCGCTTCCGCCTGATTCGCGGCGGCCCGGTTCGCTGCCTCGGCGGATTCGGCGGGATTATCCTGTTCCCCTGTAGTTTCCGAGGATTCGGGCGGTCCTGTTGTTTCCGAGGTTTCGGGCGGTTGGACATCCGATCGGAAAATGCCGACCAGGTTTTTCCAAAACTCATGGATGTCTAATTCACCCCACAGTTGCACGAGATTCTGAAAGCATTGTCGGCGGCGGCGGAGACGATCTTGCCGCAAATACTCGATGCCCGCGTTCAATCGGGCAAATGGCGCCGTATGCCCATAGTATGACTTGATACGATCGCGCTCTTTCTTGCCGAACAGGTCGAGTTGTTGTTGCCAGACGTCGCAATCGTGAACCTCGCCCAATAGGGTCTGCACTTGTTTAATGGCATCCAATGTTGCGTCCAAAGTACCACTATAGATGGGCGAAACGATCTCCAAGGTATATCGCAAACGCTTGGCGGCGATCCGCATGGCGTGATGGCTTTGCTGATCGTCCATCCGGCCGAGACAATCCTGAAGTGCCAGCAACCGGTTCAACAACATGAGAATTTCCTGCCGGGCCTCAGCGAAGCTTTCGGGGCTTTTCGCCTGGACTTCGTGCTCCTCGCCTTTTAAAAGCAGGCGTTTTGCCGCGTTTTCCAGGTCTTTTAAAGTACCTTTACGTTGCAGGCGCTTGACCGCACTGACAACATTGCTTTGCAGGCGTTCGCGTTGATATTCCCACTGGACTAACAATCGGGAAATGCCGGCAAAACACTTTTTATCGGTAAGCGAATCCAGGATTCCGCGGAGCAATTCTATCTGCACGTCTTTATCTCGCGCTTCGCCCAACTCCGCGCGAATGCGGCGGATGGCTTTTTTCCAGCGCTTGACCTGCTCGCGCTTGAAACATTTGCCGAAGATCCGCATCGCCGCCCTCAAACGCCGCGACGCCACCCGGGCACGGTGCACGAATTCAATATCCTCCGCCGCACAAATTCCATCGAACTGAGCGCGGAGTTGCCTCGCCTGTTTGCGAACGTACTTGGCCGCCAGGAGTCGAAAACCCGGGTTCACAGGTAAATCCCCCACCCTGCATGCTTTGCTTCAATGAAAAAGGGCTGTATACTCTTCTAGATCCCACCAACCTCAGGTGGCACAATTATAATATTTTAACATTCAATATGCTATGGTACCACTTTATATGATACTAAAGTGGGGATTGGTGACTCCGTTTATTATAAAACTAATAAAAACAAAGCCTTCCCAAGGAAAAATCCATACAAACCAATCTATGGAGTGTTGGGTGGCGGGTTTTATTCGGGTATTATCCTATGATAACCACCCATAGGACGAAACCAGGGCTTTTCCGGCAGTAGTTAACCGGCAATTAAAGACATTGGCATTTATGTGCCGACAACGATCATTTATCCGCCTTTGCCCTGCCCTCTGGTTATTTGCCACGGTTATTATTTTCTTCGAGCGACAGTTCATCGGGTGTTACAAATAGACCGTCTTGCTGAGTTTGCGAAAGACGGATCACAAGAAGTTTTTGTTCCAGCCGGCCATCGTTTTCGGTAAAGAAATGATGGCCTAAACTGCCCGATCGGTTGGGTAAACTGGTCATGACCAACATGCCGCCCGGTGAAAGCGTGGTGGAAATCGCCATATCTTCAAAGACGCGTTTCGGCCGGCTGAAATCGAATCGCAGTACGCCCTGATCCTCCACTCGGCGTTGTCGGGGCTGATCGTGATGTACCTCGGGCACTATGTCGATGCGCACCCGGCCGTCAGGCAAGGGTAAAGTCTTTAAATTGAAGATTCCCTGCGCCTGATTATAAGTTTCTCCGCTGAGATTGTTCTGCTCGCACAACAAAACCGGCAACTGCTCGTACGTGCACGATGCCACGATCTCGCTCGGCTGACCGGCCTTGATTTGCAAATGCTGTCGCATTACCCGGGGTTTTGTACCAAGATCGGCCAGATTGGCGCCTTTAATTTCGCCGGATGGGGCGGGCTTGTCGCCGAGTTCCAAGAGATTTGAAAGCACGATGGGAATCTGCCCTTCGACAATTCCCACTCGGAAACCGTTGCGCATCAGCCGCCCGCGCAAATCGGCCGGGAAATGCTGCTCGTCGAGTTCCTGCCACAGTTCGTCGTTGGCCCGCGAATCGCCGAATGGAACCCGCACGAAAAACACGTCCAACACGCAACTATCGGGCGACATACGCACAGGAGCCAGCGGCGATTTGCTTTTCATCAACGGCCTGGTGCAACCGGCAATTGCTAGCATTGCCAGCAGTACCGCTAGTATTCGGCTCAACATGAACGGCATATCACGGACAGCGGATATAAAAGAAACAGCTAAGAAAAGGATACACCCGATAAGCGCCGCACAGAGTAATGACATCCAAAGGATATGTCAAGGGAAATATGGGGATCGGAGGCAGGAGGTATAAGATATGGAAATAGGAAATACAAGATTGGAAAAACGTTTAGTTGCGAGGGAGCACTATGCCAGACACTGCATTGACGAGTAGGCGGGGCATATATGAATTATATGGTTCTTCCGATTTTAGCTGCAAAACGCGAGAATAACGGCCTTCAGGGCGGACGTGATTTCTCGTAGCTCGGCGATGCTTCGCCTCACCGCTGCGGGCACTCGGTTCAGGTCCAGGCTCAGCCGGTTCCAGAGCGTGTCGGAGGACTTCACCCCGTAGCAGCGTTTGGTAATCACCCGGGCCTTGTGGTTGATGCCTTAGACCGCCGTGTAGCGATCGCGTCTTCGTGCGGGGCGAACGTATAGAAGATCCTTGCAGCGAACCAGTTACGACGATTGGGCCGCACGAATACCCTTCTGGTGGGTCGCAAATACGCCGAGATTCTCCGTCCGAGAGGCATCCAAACCCTTGCAAATGTCGCTACGGCATGATAGGATAACGCGTACTTTCAAGCTTCTGGACCATGATGAGGCAGCGTCAATATACCTAGTCCCCGTTGCTCGCCGAGCAAGACGTTAACTTGCCGCGAGCCATTCTTGGGCTGGGTGTTTTCCCTTGTGCGTAATCCGCCACCTCCAGACCTTGGCGTTGACGTGGCGTATGTTGAATAGGACTCGCAAATGATTCCCTCCATTTCACAATATCCACAAACTTCGCAGCATGCTTCGGATTCCACGCCGCAATGGGACGCCAAGTATCGGGCACTGCGCGTGGGCCAATGCGTGATCAAGGAGTACCGGATCCCTTCACCCAATCAAGAGGCCGTTCTGGTGGCCTTCCAGGAGGAGGGCTGGCCGCATCACATCGACGACCCACTTTCGCCACTCGGCGACGTCGAGCCGAAGTGCCGGTTGCACGACACCATCAAACGCCTCAACCGGCACCACAAGGATCGGCTCATCCGTTTCCGGGGCGACGGCACCGGCGAGGGCGTGTGCTGGGAATACGTGGATCTGGCCGCTGTTGCCATTCCCGGAAATGCCGGGAAAATGCAGCCGCGCCGCGCCGCATAAATGGCCTCGTGCTTGTGTGGCGGATGAAAGACTCAGGATGTCTGCGGCAAACTCTTATCGCACGCCTCTGGTCGCCATCGATCTTATCATTCCCCCCTAAAGTGTCCCAATCGGCCCCAGATCGGCCCCAGACAAAGCGAAAGGCACCTGTCATACTCGTGTCGTTAAGATAGTCACTCGGACGTAAAACAAACAATGCCGCCTTGACCGCCGGCATGAAACCATTAGGGATCACCCGCAAAAGCAGGCAGCAAGGAGACCAACGCACCGCGTGCAAGGGATTGCGAATCGTTTTTCACGGACAACGATGGTTGCCAGTAAGAACGAACAACCTGGAACGAAGAGGCGGATTCAGTGAGATCGCTCGTGTGGCCCAATGCTTCATTTTGTTTTTTCCTTCTCAATTCTATCTGCAAAGGAAAGCGCGAATGATTAAAAACATGCGACCGTTTCTGTGGATTGCTGCCATCGCTCTCGCTCTGGTCGCTGTCTTTGTGGGCACGTCCAACGCCTCACTAGTGACCGTCGACGAATGGGGAAATGGGACGTATGAGGGACAGGCGTTACCTTCAGCGATCATCCCAGATCCTACAGGGCGTTTGCCTGAGGTGCTTGCATACACGCTACCGTTCCAGCCCCTCGTGGTATTGGATAATGGTAAGCCATTAGATCTGCACGTCTATGAACCCAGTAGTCAGGTGCTTTCCGATCTTATTACCTTCACTGGCAACCAACTGCTGTTCTACTCGGACAATGACGTTGCTGACGCGCCGGGTGACTTAGGATTACCAAATCCGGATCAAATTGTGGGGGGGCTGTTTGTTAGTGAGATTGGCGGCGAGGGAGACAACTACGCGCTATACAATCCGCTTGGGTTTAGGCACGGAAGCAACGGGTCAGGCTACTATGATGATGTCACCTACCGCTTCAACAGCGACGTCGTTCCAGAACCTACCACCTGGGTCCTGGCAATCATGGGCGCTAGCTGCCTGCTGGCCTATGCTTGGCGTCGTCGCCGAAGCTGATCTTGGGTGCTAAACCTGAATATCTCAAAGCCCTGCCGGGCCATTCCGGCGGGGCTTTTTCATGCGCGGGTAGCCGAAAGGCGCGGCCGCTGCCGAAAACCAGACAGGCCATGAGTCCGCCGTCGTCTTGAGGCCTGTCTGCGTTTTGCCCCGGACTCTCGGCCTTGGACGAGGTAGAAGCCCTCGCCTCAGCCCCTAGGGAAAATGCGGCGTTCGCACCTATTACCGGAAGAGCCATTATAATTTTGCCCCTCTGGGATTAAAGCATTGCGTACAATATGGACAAAAATAACCATTCAAACTTGCCGGGACGCGGATCGCTCGCATCTCGGGCGAGTCATAATAATGCCCGATCCGACAAAACTCTGTACAACCACAGCCAAAGACCCTAAAATCCTGAAATGGGCCGATGGTCGGGCGTGTTTTGAAATCGTCCCCGAACTGGTCCGGGCGGAATGAGGATTGATACGAAGGGTTGGAGGAATGGCCAGGCAACTTAAAAAGAGAAACATCCATGCCCCGAGTTAGTGCAGGACTGTTGATGTATCGCATCAAGTATGGAACAATCCAGGTCATGCTGGCTCATCCAGGCGGTCCTTTCTTCAAAAACAAAGATGAAGGAGCATGGTCGATCCCCAAGGGTGAACCGGAGCCTAATGAAGATCTACTCATTACTGCTCAAAGAGAGTTTGAAGAGGAAACAGGCATGAAACCGACCGGTCCTTTTCTCCCCTTGACGCCAATCAAACAAAAGGGCGGCAAGATCGTTCACGCCTGGTTTTTTAAGGGTGATTGCGAGCCGAACGCCATCAAGAGTAACACCTTCACAATGGAATGGCCGCCCCACTCAGGTCGGCAAATGGAGTTTCCAGAAATTGATCGAGTAGAATTCTTTGACCTCGATACAGCGAAGAAGAAGATCAAAGCAGGACAAGAAGGATTGATTGAAGAGCTTGAGGCTGCTAATCTCTTGTAATTCAGCGAGTTTTTGGGATCTTATTTATGGCTATTCGCCGGTTGCGTTCCGATACTCCCCTTGTCTCTATCATTGTCCATGTCGTGACCTAATAAGCGATTCACGACTTAGCGGGCTGGCAGGTCGGTGTGGTTGTTATTTTGCAACATGCCTTGGAAATCGGACTGGCAAACTGCGGCATATTCTAAATATTACGATTTTGCGACTGGGGTTTTACCTAGACCAATATTGTGTTCTATAGTTGTTGAGTAGCCCTACTGCCTCCCCCTCAAGCCTTACTTTAGTAGGGTATTTAAATTATGGAAAATGCACCTGTACCCAAGCTGGAATTGAAGAATATTCTTCCCCTGGCTCAATTGCCCGGGCTTTCGCAAAGTGCAGTGCGACTTTTGGAACTTTCACTGGATCCCGCCAATGGACCGGCTGAATTTGCCGTCCCCATTGAGGTTGATCTGGGCTTGACCGGACAAATATTGCGACTTGTAAATTCTTCCTATTTTGGTTTTCCCCGAGAGATTTCGAACATCAAAATGGCAATTTGCATGGTGGGCATTCGCACCATTAAGAACTTTACTCTTTGGTCCGCCGTGTTTAGTTTAATGGCAAACCCAAAATGCGGGCCATTCGATTTGAAAAGTTTGTGGCAAGATTCTCTGCGTCGTGCACTGTTTGCTCGGGTCTTTGCCAAATTATTAGGCATGAAGGATGCCGAGGACGTATTTGCCGCCGCCTTGTTGCAAGACATGGCCATACCGATTTTGGCCAAGGAATCGCCACACTCATACGTGAAATTATTGGAATCCCGCAAGCGAGGAGAGATTCGGCTTTCTGCATTGGAAAACCAGGCCTTCGGTTGGACACACGCACAGGCAGCCGGCATGATAGCCCGACATTGGAAACTACCCGACGATTTGATAAGCTTGATCGAAAACCACACTGCAATTGATGAATTCGCCGACAAACCAGGAGAAGCTCCGGATAAGGTGACCGTTGCCATGTCGGCCCTGTTGCCGAGTGTTGCCGATCCCGACTGGACGGAATGCCGGCAATTCGAATCGTGTTATGAGAAAATCATCCCCGGCAACAAACCTACGATTGTCGAGTTGCTGGACCAAATCGACAAGGCGTATGACCAACTTGCCCCCATCATGAGAATTGCCACACCCGCCAAAACACTAGTAGATTGTTATAATGCAGTGACAGTCTCAACAACGTAAACGGTCAGATAAATGAGTTTCATAGTGAACATAAGGAAGGAATGACACCGGGTGGATACAGCCCCATCAATAAAGCCAATTTCCTTTTTTTCGGCTTTACACTGGATGATACATTTCTCCCTTCAGTTAGCAAACAAATCTGACAAGAGAAAAAGCCGTCCTATACGTTTATGTATCAATTTCTTTTCCTCCTTGGACGAGACTCTCATTACACCAGACTCCGCAAAAAACGCACCAGGATACGTCGCAATCAAATGATAATGTAAAAGGCATGGGAAAAGGGACATTCCCGCTCGCCTGGCATAATAAATAAAAAAGACGGGAGCCCTGTTGTAGTCTACCGGCGAACAAGTGGCCATCCATGCACAATCATACCGATTTAGGCCGCGGCGAACATTCAGGATTTTTCTCAACTAACCAAAAATAGGTTTTCTCGCTTTGCAGGAATTTGCACCTCCTTCAAAGTGATTAAAATTCTCGTACGGGAAAAAAAACCGACGCCAGAAGACCGCAGGGCCGCTAGCCTCGGTTTCTTTTTCCACAAAAGACGGCATTTCCCCGGCATTATTTCTAAATAAACGGCATTTCCTCACTTTTCAAGGGGCAGGTAACTGATAAAATTGGTCAAAGCTGGGTGATAATCTGGACTAAGTTTGGGCTTTTGGCTTTTCAACACACTTTAATATTGGCTTAACGTACAGATACGCAAGATAAAATGGATGGATTTCGCTTTCCGCCTTGGATCGATCGAACTCGTCCCTTAGCCGGGGCATCGCTGGCGATTGTGCCCGTCTACATCCTCTTTTTGGCCTATTATTGGGGTTCACCGCAAACGACCGATGTGGGCTATTCGCCCGTGCAGCCCCTGCCCTACAGCCACGCCATGCACGCCGGCCAGTTAGGCATCGACTGCCGTTACTGCCACAACACCGTGGAATGGTCGGCCTTTGCCGCGGTTCCGCCCACGGCCACCTGCCTCAACTGCCACGCCACGATCACCCCTGATAGCGCCAAGCTATTGCCGATCCGCCAGAGCGCGGCCGACGGCAATCCGGTGCACTGGGTGAAGGTCCACGATTTGCCCGACTACGTCTATTTCGACCATAGCGCACACGTGTCGCGCGGAGTGGGGTGCTTTTCCTGTCACGGGCGGATCGACAAAATGGAGCAAGTCGCCCAAGTCCACACGCTCAGCATGGGCTGGTGCCTGGAGTGCCACCGCCATCCCGAGCCGCAACTCCGCCCGCAGGAATTCATCACCAAAATGGATTGGATCCCCAACGAAGATCCGGAAGTCTTAGGCGCACGGCTACGCCTGGAAAACAACATCAATCCATCCACGGATTGTTCGACATGTCATCGGTAGAGAAAAACGACAACACGAGATCCTCGCCCTACTGGCGAAGCCTGGGCGAGCTTTACAACACGCCGGAATTTCAGGCCGCCTTAGAGGCTGAATTCCCCGCCAAGGACGATCCGGCAGGCATCTCCCGCCGCCGCTGGCTGCAACTCATGGGGGCTTCGTTCGTTCTGGCCGGAGCGGCCTCTTGCCGCTGGGAAAAACGCGAAATCCTCCCCTTCGAAAAGCGGCCCGCCAACCGCACGCCGGGAAAGTTCGAGCGCTTTGCCACGACCATGGACCTGGGCGGCGCGGCCCTGGGGCTGATGGTGACTTGCGTTGACGGCCGGCCCATTAAAATCGAAGGCAATCCAAAACATCCCTACAGCCTGGGCGCGACCAACGCCTACGCCCAGGCGGCGATTCTCGAACTCTACGATCCCGACCGCAGCCGAAATATCGTGCAAAAAACCGGCCAAGGCGATGAGGTTAAATCCTGGGATGAGTTCGCCGCTTTCGCCCAATCGCATTTCGGCGAATTGCGGAAAACCGGCGGCCAAGGCCTGGCTGTTCTGTCTGAAGTCAGCACTTCGCCGACTTTGGCCGCGCAGCGAAAACAATTATTGAAGGATTTCCCCAAGGCCGTTTGGGTGGAATACGAACCCGTGGGGCACGAATCGGGCGACCGGCGCACGCATCTTCATTTGGATAAAGCCGACGTGATTGTCTCGCTCGACGCCGATCTTTTCGGCAATCATCCCGCGGCGGTAAAGCACGCCCGCGATTTCGCCGCCGGACGCGAGGCAAGAGACGGCAAAATGAGCAGACTTTATGTGTTTGAAAGATGTTATTCAATCACGGGCGCAATGGCCGATAATCGATTTCCAATCCCTCACAGATTAATATCAGGGGTTGTCGAATTTCTGCATGACGTAATAAGTGACTGGCATAAAACTGGGGACGAGTTTGCGATTTCGCAAATATTCACCGTCATCTCCTGCGTACCTTTGGATCTTGTAAAATCCAAAAACAAAAGCGTGGTGGTAGCTGGCAGCGGACTGCCCAAAGAAGTGGAATTGCTCGTCCGCGATATCAATCGGATGCTCGGCAATATCGGTAAAACAGTAGATTACACCGAAACGCCCATAATCGATCAACGGCAACAAATAGAGCAACTAAAATCGTTGGTCGCCGACATGAACGACGGCAAAATCAGCACCTTGTTAATGCTCGGCGGCAATCCAATCTACAATTGTCCTGCCGACATCAATTTTGTCGAGGCGCTAAAAAAAGTCTCCCAAAGCATCCATTTAAGCCTTTATCGCAACGAAACGTCGCTCGGCTGCACATGGCATTTACCCCAGGCACATTTCCTGGAATCCTGGGGCGACGCAAGGGCGTACGACGGCACTTATGGCATCATCCAGCCCATGATCGATCCGCTGCACGATGGCCGCTCGGCCATTGAGGTTATGGCAGTTATTTTGGGAGAGGCGTCGAAGACAGCGTTAGACTTAGTCCAGACAACCGCGAAAGAAATTATCGGGACGGATGATTTTGACAAGCGATGGCGGGAGATCGTACACGATGGCATTCTGCCCGGCGGTATATTGGATAATAAAGAAGTTACGGACCTAGGCCCTCACCCTAACCCTCTCCCAAAGGGCGAGGGAACCTCCGGAGAACTTCCGAAGGGAGAGAAGACGTCCGAAGAACTTCCAAAGGGGACTTTTGGTATTGAAAACGGCAAATTGGAGATCGTCTTCCGACCTAGTCCTGCGGTATATGACGGCCGATTCGCCAACAACGGGTGGTTGCAGGAGATGCCCGATCCGCTGACGCGATTGACCTGGGACAATGTTGCCGTGATGAGTCCCAAGACGGCGAAAAAACTTGGCGTGGAAGACAGCACCCTGGTCAAGCTGAAATATAAAGGCCGCGAGTTGGAGATTCCCGTTTATATCCTCCCCGGACAGGCCGACGGTACGGTGGCGGTTGCGCTGGGTTACGGGCGCACGGCGGCGGGCTTGATCGGCGGCAGCGCGGCTGAAGGCATTCCCCCAGTCGGCGCCGACGTCTACCGGCTGCGGACCAGCGACGCCATGTATTTCGGCACCGGCTTGAGTGTCGAGCCAACAGGCAAAAAATACCGACTCGCCACCGTGCAAGATCATTTTGCCATCGATCGCGTGGGCCGCAAAGGCCGCGCCCAGCGCCTGGGCGAACTGGTCCGCGAAGCAACGTTAGATGAGTATAAAGAGCATCCTGATTTCGCCAAGCACGCGGTGCATCATCCGCCCCTAGAATCGCTGTGGCAGGAACACGAGTTCGAAGGCCACCGCTGGGCAATGACCATCGATCTGGCGAAATGCACCGGCTGCGGGGCGTGCGTGATCGCCTGCATGGCCGAAAACAACGTGCCCGTGGTCGGGCGCGAACGCATTTTCCGCAACCGCGAAATGCACTGGCTGCGGGTCGATCGTTATTTTCGCGGCGAGGTGGACAATCCGCAAATCGTCCTCCAGCCGGTCGCCTGCCACCACTGCGAAATGGCCCCGTGCGAAGCGGTCTGCCCCGTGGCGGCCACGGTCCACAGCAAGGAAGGCCTGAACGACATGGTCTACAACCGCTGCGTGGGCACGCGCTACTGCGCAAACAACTGCCCCTACAAAGTGCGGCGATTCAACTTCTTCAATTATCACAAGCAGTACGAAGAGGCGAGGAACGAGATTCTCAAAATGGCCTCCAATCCGCAAGTCACGGTGCGGAGCCGCGGGGTGATGGAAAAGTGCACCTACTGCGTGCAGCGGATTCAGGCCGTGAAGATCGAGGCCAAAAACGACCGCCGGCAGATCCAGGACGGCGAAATCAAAACGGCCTGCCAGCAGGTTTGCCCGGCCGGGGCGATTATCTTCGGCGACTTAAGCGACAAACAAAGCGCCGTGGCCCAAAGCAAGGCCAGTGATCGTTCTTATGAGATGCTTGGCGAATTGAACGTAAAACCCCGCACGTCGTACTTGGCCCGCATACGCAATCCCAATCCGGAGTTGGAAAAAAAGGATGAAGGCCAAGTTTAGCCCCGGCACTTGTGCCGGGAGAGGAAAGCCCTCACCCTGACCCTCTCCGGGCACCAACCGAAGGTTGTCGGGAGAGGGGAGGTCAAATAGCATGAGCGTAGCAATCGACACTTACGACAACACGACCAACGATCCGACTCAGCGTGCGCCGCTGGTGACCGGCGGGCAGGATTTTGCCTCGGTCACCGACATGGTCTGCCGCATTCCCGAGGCGAAAACGCCCCGGGCATGGTTCGCCGCCTTCGCCATAACCTCGGCCCTGACCGTGTATTTCTTCATTCTCATCGGCTACTTGATCGGCACCGGCATCGGCGTGTGGGGAAACAACAGCCCGGTGTTCTGGGCCTTCGATATTACGAACTTCGTGTTTTGGATCGGCATCGGGCACGCCGGCACGCTGATTTCGGCCATTTTATTCCTCCTCCGGCAGAAATGGCGGACCAGCATCAACCGCTGCGGCCGAAGCCATGACCATCTTCGCCGTGATCTGCGCATTGATCTTCCCCGGCATCCACATGGGCCGGATTTGGTTCGCCTACTGGCTGGCCCCGTATCCGAACCAGATGTCGCTGTGGCCGAATTTCCGCAGCCCGCTGCTTTGGGACGTGTTTGCGGTTACCACGTACTTTACCGTGTCCTTGTTGTTCTGGTACCTGGGCATGATTCCCGACCTGGCCACGTTCCGCGACCGGGCGACGAACAAGTTGCGATATTTCATCTTCGGCACGCTGGCCCTGGGTTGGCGCGGATCGGCCCGGCAGTGGCACGTGTACGAATGGGCGTATTTGTTTCTGGCCGGGCTGGCCACGCCGCTGGTGATCTCGCGTGCACTCGGTGGTAAGCACCGACTTTGCCGTGGCCCAATTGCCCGGCTGGCACACGACGATCTTTCCCCCGTATTTCGTGGCCGGGGCCATTTTCAGCGGCTTTGCCATGGTGGTCACGCTTATGGTGCCCGCCCGGGCGTACTTCGGGCTGAAACACCTGGTCACCATCCGCCACCTGGACAACATGAACAAGATCATCCTGGCCACCGGCTGCATTGTCGGCTATTCCTACGCGATAGAAGTTTTCATGGCCTGGTACAGCGGAAATATCTACGAGCAATTCGCGGTGGCCAACCGGGCGATGGGACCTTATGCCTGGGCCTTCTGGTTGATGGTATTCTGCAACGTCGCCGCCCCGCAGTTGTTCTGGTTCAAAAAATGGCGGACCACGCCGGGATTGATGATCATCGTCGCCATTTTGGTGAACGTGGGCATGTGGTTCGAGCGGTTCGTGATTATCGTCGCGTCGCTTAATCGCGATTTCCTGCCCTCCAGTTGGTTCATTTATATCCCGACATGGGTCGATCTATCGATGCTGGCCGGCAGTTTTGGTTTGTTCTTCACCTTGTTTCTC
Source organism: Pirellulales bacterium (assembly GCA_963845975.1). Taxonomy (GTDB): domain Bacteria; phylum Planctomycetota; class Planctomycetia; order Pirellulales; family Thermoguttaceae; genus JBEKIK01. The sequence continues at coordinate 584,254 of CAWJUD010000001.1, forward strand.
TTGTTCTGCCGCTACCTGCCCATGGTGGCGGTGCACGAGGTGAAGCAAGTGTTAAATAGAGATTAGCGATTAGGGGCTAGAGATTAGGGATTGGAGATTAGAAAGCCGCATGCGGCTTCGCGGTGTAAAGCCGAAAAAGGCGAAACGAAAAAGTTGTGAAACAGTAAAATGACGAATATCCAAAGCGAGCAATCTACAACCGAGCAATCGCCAAAAATCGCCGGCATTCTGGCCGAGTTCGATTCTCCGGAATCGCTCAAGGCCGCAGCGCGGCGCCTGCGCGACGAGGGTTTCACCAGGTGGGACAGCCACAGTCCCTTCCCCATTCACGGAATCGACCGGGCGATGGGCGTGCGCACGACCCGGCTGCCCTGGCTCGTGCTGGGCGGAGGTTTCGCCGGAGCGGCTGGGGCGCTTCTGATGCAGTGGTGGATGAACGCCGTAAACTACCCCATGGTCATCAGCGGAAAACCCTATTTCAGCCTGCCCGCAAACATACCCATCGTCTTCGAGTTGCTCGTACTCCTCGGCGCATTTGCGGCTTTTGGCGGGGCCTTGGTCTTGAATCTGCTGCCGCAGTTCTGGCATTGGACTTTTTCCAGCCGAAGATTCGCCCGGGTAACAACCGACGGCTTTTTCATCTCCATCGACGCCGCCGACGCAAAATTCGACCTGCCGGCAGTCCGTGCGCTGTTGCAATCGCTCCACGCCAAGGCAATCGAAGAGTGCCACGCATCCTCCGAAGAGCAAAAAATTCCCTCGGCCTTTTACTGGACCTTGGCCGTGGTCGGTTTGTTGGCCGTGCTTCCGCCGTTGTCTATCGCCAAATATCGGGCCGAAACCAAGTCCTTGCCCCGCATTCATCCCATTCAAGACATGTCTTTCCAGGAAAAATACAAGGCACAGGCCGCCAGCGGCTTGTTCAAAGACGGCCGGGCGATGCGCAAACCCGTGCCCGGTACGGTTTCGGAAGAAGACTCGGAGGAAAACGAGCATCTTTATCGCGGCCTGGTCGATGGTAAGCCGGCCGCGACCTTCCCCATGCCCGTCAGCATGGCCATGATGCTGCGCGGTCAGCAGCGATTCAGTATTTTTTGCGCCACCTGTCATGGCCTCTTGGGCGAAGGAGGCAACACGGGCATCACATCCATCCGGGCGATTAAACGCGAAGAACCCAAATGGGTTTTGCCGCTGTCGCTCCACAAACCCGAGATCGTCGCATATCCAGTGGGACAGTATTTCGCCACTATAACAAACGGAGTGCGCACGATGCCCAGTTACGGCGCACAAATTCCTGTCGAAGATCGCTGGGCCATCATCCTTTACATCCGAGCCCTGCAACTGAGCCAGAACGCAACGCTTAAAGACGTGCCCGAAGATTTAAGGGAGCAGTTGCGCTAAGGATGAAGGATGAGGGATGAAGGATGAAAACTTATAACTGAAAACTGAAAACTCCTAACCATGCCGGACGATCATTCATCACATCTCATGACCGAAATTCCCTCGGACGAAAACATCCGTCTGGGCGGGCTGGGACGAACGCTGTTTGCGGGATTCGGCCTGCTTGGCGTAATCGGTCTCGCCGCCGGGATCGCCTTGGGATGGGCCCGCCACGACGGCTGGCGTTACTTCTCTCACTCATATCTGCTGAATTACTGCTTCGTGCTGAGCATCGCCCTGGGGGCCTTGTTTTTCGTGATCATGCAACACATTACCCGGGCCGGATGGAGCGTCGTGCTACATCGGCTGGCCGAGTGCCTTGGCGCAAATTTCCCCTGCCTGCTGGCGCTTTTTCTGCCCATTTTAATCCCGGTATTGCAAGGCAATGCCGTTCTTTACTCCTGGGCCAATCCGGCTGCGGCATCCGGCGACGAGTTGCTCCGCCACAAGGCCGCCTATCTTGAGCCAACATTCTTTGGATTCCGCGCGGTTGGATACTTTGCGGTCTGGTTGTTCTTCACGCGTTTTTTCCTCACACATTCCTTGCAACAAGACCGCACCGCGGATGTAGCAGAAACCCTGCGCATGGAACGCCTCAGTCCGGCCGCCATGCTGCTCTTCGCCGCCACGGTGACTTTTGCGGCCATCGATTGGCTGATGTCGCTGACCCCAGATTGGTACAGCACGATCTTTGGAGTATACTTCTTTGCGGGAATAGCCGTGGCCGGGCTGGCGACATTGATACTTACATCTTTATGCTTGCAAGCGACGGGCCGGTTGGTACGCGTAATCACCGCTGAACATTATCACGACCTGGGCAAACTGCTCTTGACTTTCGTGGTATTCTGGGGATACATCGCCTTTTCCCAATACTTGTTGATCTGGTACGGCGACATACCCGAGGAGACACAATGGTACCTGGTGCGTCAATCGGGCGGGTGGAAATGGATTTCGCTGGTATTTTTAGCAGGCGGCAACTGTTTGATCCCTTTTTGCGGCCTTTTGCCCAGATTCGTCAAGCGGCAAAAACTGCTTTTGGGATTTTGGGCCCTGTGGCTGTTGGCCATGCACTGGATCGACCTTTACTGGATAGTTATGCCGAACCTGGGTGGAGATAAGCTGCCCTTTGATATAATGGATATTTGCCTGCTGGCGGGCATGTTGGGCATTTATATGGCCGGCGCGGTCCGGGTGGCGGGAAATAATTCGCTAGTGCCCCTGGCTGATCCGCGCTTGAAGGAATCGTTGAATTTTGTAAATCAATAATATATTGCAATTCAGCAGGAAGTATTTTATGTCCAATTTCAGCGACGATCTGAACACACCCAAAATTGCCGTGGTGGGATTTATCGGGGCGATAGTGGTTTTCGCTCTCATCATTCTGATGCAAGTCATGTTTTATTGGGCCGAATCCCAGCAACACCTGGTAAAGGACATCGACCAGCCCTACTTGGAATACGCCAATTTAACGGCCGATCAGCAGGCCAAACTCGCGAAATATCAATGGATAGACGAGAAACAGAAAATCGTGGCCATCCCCATCAAGCGGGCCATGGAAATTGTGGTGGAAGAGCTTTCAAAAAAATCTCCTCCCCAAAAGGAGAAATCCCATGCACAATAGATCCCTGCTACTGCCTTGGCCGATGCTTTTACTGCTAGGTCTAGCTGTTTGGACGGCACAGGTAGATTCTGTTCCGGCCCAAGGTGTAAACGTCCTGCCCAAGGGTTTGGAAGGAGTCACAATCACCCAAAACCTCGACGCCCAAATTCCCCTGGATCTCGAATTTACCGATTCCAGCGGAAAGAAAATCACCCTTGGGCAACTCTTCGACGGCAAACTGCCCGCTATCCTCACCATGAACTACTCCGACTGCCCCATGCTTTGCAGCCTGCAACTAAACGGCCTGGTCGACGCCATCAAGCCCATGAACTGGAACCTGGGCGAGCAATATCAAATCATCACCGTGAGCATCGATCTCCTGGAACCGCCCGAACGCGCCCAATTGACCAAGCAGAAATACCTGGAACAGTACGGCCGGCTGGGCAGCGCATCGGGATGGCATTTTCTCACCACTCAAAAGGAAGAGCGGATCAAGAAACTCGCCGATTGCATCGGCTTCGGCTACAAGTACGTGCCGGAAAAAAGGCAGTTCATGCATCCCGCCTTACTGACCATTTGCACCCCGGAAGGCCGCGTGTCGCGCTATTACAGCGGCATCAAATATAATCCTCGCGATTTGCGGCTTGCCTTGTACGAAGCCGGCGAAGGCAAGGTCGGCTCGGTCACGGACCAGGTGCTGCTGCTCTGTTTCCATTACGATCCCGAATCGGGCACATATTCCTGGGCGGCGATCCGGCTTATGCAATTCGGCGGCGCCTTGACTTTGATATTCCTCGCCGGCATGTTGACCATGTTTTGGTTGCGGGAGTGGCGCAAGGTAAAACGCGCACAAGCGGAAGGGGCGTCATGATTTTGCATGCATTGTTGCCGCCGATTTGCGCCTGGTCGATTGCCGGCCGATTCTCACTATTCGGAGATTCTTTCTGGCTGCCCGAACAAGCTTCGGAGGTTGCCCCGGCCGTCGACTGGCTGTTTTATTTCATTTACGCCATATCGCTGTTCTTTTTCGCGCTGATCGTGGGCCTGATGACGATCTTCGTCATTCGCTACCGCCGCCGACCGGGAGTTGAAAGCGGCTCCTCGCCCGACCACAACACAAAACTCGAACTCACCTGGACGCTGATTCCGCTGGCCATCGTCATATTCATTTTTTACCAGGGTTTCACGACTTATCTGGACATGCGAACCTCGCCCAGCCTGGCCTACGAAATCAACGTCATCGCCAAAAAATGGCAGTGGCTTTTCAAATATCCCGACGGGCACGTCGACGAGGTCTTGCACGTGCCCCTGGACGAACCGGTGCGCCTGATAATGACTTCCCAGGACGTGATCCACGGCCTGTACATACCCGCCTTCCGCATCAACATGGACGTAGTGCCCGGCCGGTACAACAAGATCTGGTTTCGCGCGGTCGAGCCGGGCAACGTTCCAGTTGTATTGCACCCAATACTGCGGCTCCGGCCATTCTGAAATGATCTCGAAGGTCGTGGTCCACACGCGGAGCGATTTCCAGAGCTATTTGAACAAAGAGGCCAATCCCCTGAAAGACCTTCCGCCCGCAAAGGCCGGCGAATTGCTGTATCATCGCCGCGGCTGCGCCCAGTGCCATACCATCGACGGCATGGCCGGCGCGTTGGGCCGAGCTTCAAGGGCATTTTCGGCAAGACTACCGAATTTAGCAATGCCCAGCCCGTCGTGGTCGACGAAAATTACATCCGCGAATCGATCCTTAATCCGTCGGCCAAGATCGTCCAGGGATACCGCGACCAAATGCCGACTTTCAAAGGCGTCGTAACGGATGAGGAAATCACCGATCTGGTCGAATTTATCAAATCGCTAAAATAAAATCCCATGAATTCATTAAAAAATACATGCCTTCATTTAGTTTAATCCCGGAGCTTGCTCCGGGAGTTTACGCCAGGCACTTGTGCCGGGCGAATCGAAGCACAAGGTTTAAATAATGTCAGATCTTTCTCTCGCAATCCCTGCTAACGACAGCTACCTTCGGCATCCTCAGGGCGTGCTGTCGTGGCTGTTTACGCTGGACCACAAACGCATCGGCCTGATGTATTTGGTTTCTATCCTGGCCGCCTTCCTTTTGGGCGGCGTTTTCGCGGTTCTCATCCGCATGGAATTGATGTACCCCAATAAAGTCGCCGAAAACCAAGCCGCGCAAATAACCCTGGTCCCCAGAGAGATCTTCACTAAAGACGCCTATGACCAGATTTTCACCATCCACGGCACGGTGATGATTTTCTTGTTCCTCATTCCCGGCGTTCCGGCGATATTGGGAAATTTCATGCTGCCCTTGATGCTGGGGGCCAAAGACGTCGCCTTCCCGCGCCTGAATCTGCTCAGCTTTTGGCTCTGGTGGGGCGGGGCGCTGTTTTTCCTGATAACGCTCTTGAGCGGCGGGCTGGATACGGGCTGGACTTTCTATACCCCCTATAGCACCGAAACCTCGACCAAGGTCCTGCCCGCGCTCAGCGGCGTGTTTATCCTGGGCTTTAGTTCCATTTTCACGGGCATTAACTTTATCGTGTCGATTCACACTTTGCGACCGCCGGGCATGACCTGGTTCAAAATGCCCTTGTTCCTCTGGTCGATTTACGCCACGGCGCTGATCCAAGTGCTGGCCACGCCCGTGCTGGGCATTACGCTCGTGCTTTTGTTCGTGGAACGCTATTTGGGCTTGGGCATCTTCGATTCCAAACTCGGCGGCGATCCGGTGCTGTTTCAGCACTTCTTCTGGTTCTATTCGCACCCGGCCGTTTACATCATGATACTGCCCGGCATGGGCATCATCAGCGAATTGATCCCCGTCTTCAGCCGCAAGCACATCTTCGGCTACCGATTCATCGCCTATAGCAGCGTGGCCATCGCCCTTGTCGGATTTTTGGTGTGGGGACACCACATGTTCACCAGCGGACAGTCGGCCATGGCAAGCATGATTTTCAGCCTCATGACCTTCGGCGTGGCCATCCCTTCGGCCGTGAAGGTCTTCAACTGGCTGGCCACCATGTACAAAGGCTCGATCTCGCTGGCCACGCCCATGTGCTACGCCCTGATGTTTCTCTTCCTTTTCGGCATCGGCGGGCTGACCGGATTGTTCCTGGGCGCCTTGGTCGTAAACGTGCACATCCACAATACCTATTTTGTCGTCGCCCACTTCCATTACGTGATGTTCGGCGGGGCGATGGTCGCCTTTTTGGGCGGATTGCACTACTGGTGGCCCAAAATCACCGGCCGCATGTTCAGCGATTTTTGGGGACGCATCGCCGCGCTCTTGGTTTTCGCGGGCTTTAACCTCACCTTCTTCCCGCAATTCCTGCTGGGAACCCACGGCATGCCCCGCCGATACTTCGATTATTCCGTCCTGGCCGACCGCTATCCCGCAATCGCCACGTATAATTTTCTTTCCTCCATCGGCGCGGCCATATTGGCCTCAGGCTTTATCATAATGTTGATTTATTTGCTGGCGTCCTTATTCGTCGGCCGGCGTGCACCCGACAATCCCTGGGGCAGCGCAACCCTGGAATGGCAAACCCACTCGCCGCCGCCGTATTATAATTTTGCGTCCACGCCGACCGCTGGCGATCCCTACGATTACTCCAATATCCATTATGATCCCGCGATTCAGGGATATATCCGGAAGGATGAAGGATGAGGGATGAAGGATGAGGGATGAAGGATGCGTGATGAACAATAATCCCTTGCGATATCATATCACTTACTGATAACTGTGAACTGATAACTGATAACTGCTTACCATGAGCAACCAATCGGAAACAATGTCCGGCACAGAACATGCCCCGTTTTTGGCGCATCATTTCGACTCGCACGCCCAGCAGTTCGACGCCGGCAAACTCGGCATGTGGATCTTCATACTGACCGAGATTCTGCTCTTCAGCGGCCTGTTCTGCGCCTATGCCGTGTTTCGCTCGCACCATCCGGAAATTTTTGTCTGGGCGCACCAGTTCCTCGATAAAACTCTGGGCGGCATCAACACCGCGGTGCTTATTGCCAGCAGTTTTACCATGGCCTGGGCGGTCCGCTGCGCCAGAGGAACCGGCGAACCGGCCTGGTCGTCCTCCTCGTCCTTACCTTTCTGGGCGGCTGCTGTTTTTTAGGAATTAAATACGTCGAATACAAGCACAAGTGGCAAGACGGTTTGCTCTGGGCAGGACAATTCAAGCCCAACCAGGAGGCCGAGGAGGCCTTGAAAAAACATTATCCCGATCCCGGACATCCTAATGCGACCCTGGAAAACGGGCCCCGCAACGCCGGCATTTTTTTCAGCATCTATTTCATGATGACCGGACTGCACGGCCTGCACGTAATCGCCGGCATGGCTGCCATCGCCTGGATTCTTGCCCGCTCCATCCGCGGCGATTTCCACAGCCGCTATTTCGGTCCCGTCGATTTCGTGGGCCTGTACTGGCACCTGGTCGATATGATCTGGATCTTTTTGTTCCCGTTGTTGTACTTGATTCATTAACGTCGATCCGATGAAAATCCTCCCGGCACAAGTGCCGGGGCTAAACGCGCTTGCTTAAAAAAACCATGTCACATGCCGAATCATTAACGATGCCCCCGGACCATACCGCACATGGGCGCGAAAATTACGCCCATGCCGTGCCCCTGCCGGTACTTGCGGCGGTATTCGCAACGCTTTTGCTTATGACCTTGCTCACCGTGGCCGCCACCTGGTACGATCTGGGAAGTTGGAATCTGATAATCGCCCTGGGCATTGCGACATTCAAAGCGGCATTGGTCGTTTTGTTCTTCATGCACTTGCGCTACGATAATCCTTTTTACGCGGTTGTGTTCATCACAGCGCTTCTGTTCGTGGCCCTGTTCCTCGGCCTGACCCTGTTGGATACGTTCCAATACCAGCCCGATATCCAAGCCTGGCAGCAGGCCCAACAGCAGTAGAACATAAGCCATCATTACCCAGCGATGAATCGCTGGGTTATTATCAAACGACCATGGGTCGATAAAACAAGCAAAATCAGTATTAGCGGCAGGTATATGAGCGACGCCCAAAGCAAGCACCGGGCCGTATTATCATCCCTGCGACGATAAAAGGCAAAAGAAAAAAACAAATAACCCAGCCCCAATAATGCGGCAGGTACTCCGTAAATCCATCCCAACTCCCCACATATCACAGGCGCAAGGCTTACCGGCGGCAGCAATATCGCTCCGAAAACGGCGAACCGTCCCGCGATCCGTCCTGTTGGATCGACCACCGTGGCTACACGGACCCCGGCGTCGGCGAATTGCCGTCGGTACAGCCAGGCAATGGCCATGGCATGCGGTAATTGCCAGCAAAATACAATGCCGAAAAGGCTGCATCCAATCGGGCTAAGCGGCGCACCGACCGCCGCCGCTCCCAAGAGCGCGGGCATTGCCCCGGCCGCCGCGCCAACGGGCGTTTGCCAGATCGATCGCCGCTTTAGCGGCGTATAAGCCAGCACATAGACCGCCCAGCCCGCAATGGCAAGAATCACCAGTGTCGCATTGCTAAAGCCGATTAAATACGCCGTGCCCAACAGGGTTGCAATCGCTCCGAACCGCGTCACCTCTCCGGCCGTGAGCCGCCCGGCGGGCAAGGGCCGTTCGGCTGTGCGGGGCATTTTGGCATCGCCTTGACATTCCAGGCGCTGGTTAAGTGCGATCGCCCCGACAATGACGCCCGTCGTGCCCAGCATGGCGTTTACGAGCTTAAGCCAATAAGGCGCCGTTTCAGCGGAGGTCCAACCCGAGACCAGCATTGCCGCCAGCACCATGACCACGATCTTCGGCCGGGTAAGATGCCAATAATCGCTCACTGCAGCGGTTCCCGAAGCAAACGATAGGACCACATCGTCACGCTCAGCGCAGATACGAAACAAAGCGAACCCACGGCTGCATGCGCGGTGGTCGCCCAAACTTGCAGGCGCCCGTTTTCCATGACCGTGTACTTCATCGTCATGATATTGTCTGTAAACCATTTCGGCCAGCCGAAATTGCTCACCCAAGTGCACCCGGCCAGCGCCAGTTGCAGAAAATACAATGCCGCCAGTAATTTCACTCGCCTGACAAGCAGCGGCGCCTGGCGCAAATGCCGCAAAACAACGACCAGCAGATACGCCATCCCCGCCATAATAAAAGCGGCGATATTCACCTTCAGCCACACCAAAACCGGTGACAAAACCGCGGCGACATCCGGCAGCGGATGCCGGAACTGGGCCCCCAAAACGATCTCCGCATACAAACCGCAGCACATCGCCACGGCAAGCTGTTGCACACTCGGCAACGCGGGATTTTCAAGCCTTTGTCCCTTGCCGCGCCACGCGGCCGAAGTGATGGAAACCATGGCCGTGCACGAGGCAAAGACCAGAGGCGCCGCGCAGCCGTGGATCCGGGCCAGCACGCGCTCGTCGAGCACCACGCGCAGCCCGCCCAGAACGCCTTGCAATACAATACAGATAAAAATTACCGCGGCCAGCCAGCGCACGCTTTTCCGCGGTTCCCATCGCCAGATCGAGACAATCAATATTATGGCGATGATCCCGTCGATCTGGGCGATCGTCCGGTGTGAATGTTCCAGAAACAAGTCATTGAAATTCCACAGCCATTTTTGCAGCGGATAGAACCAGGAATGGTAAGTGGTGGGCCAATCCGGCACGGACATACCGGCTTCGTACGTGGTTACAAGCCCGCCCATCCAAATCAGCGGAAACACCCCGCAGGCCAGGACCCACGCCCAACGATGCGGCCACGGGCTGCCGGGCAAATCGACCGATTCCTGAGGCAAGTCTTGGCTGCTCATACACCCAATGATAGACCAATGAAGGCACGGTGGGAAGATGGCGCCAGTCTAGTAGGTCAGGTACTCAGTACCTGACACCTCCGCGGCGAACAGCGAACAGTCAGGTACGGGGTACCTGACCTACTAGTGTTTTACACTCTGTTAGAAATCCCGGGTCATGAATAATCCGGACTAGCGGCGCTCGGGCGCGACGGGTTCAGATGACGGATTCGGGACCGCCGCGACAAGCGGAGTCGCGCCCAGCGCGGCAAGCAGATCGGCATAGGCCTGGATCATCTGCCAGACTGCATCCAGCCTGGTGTTTTCCGCCTCGATCAACCGCTGGCGGACCTGAAAAAGTTTGACCAAATCCGACTGTCCGGCCTGGTACAGCCGATCCATCCGGGCGGCCTGTTCCTGCAAAGGCGCTGTAATGGCGTTGGTTTTATCCAGCAATCGCCGGGCCTCGTTCGAGCGGATCAAAACCGTTTTGACTTGAACAATCACTTTCTGTTTCGTCTGTTCCAGGTTTACCGCGTCGCGGTGATGTTCCGATTCCCGTTGGCGGAGCAAGGGCGTTCCGGTGTTTAGAATTGGAATAGGGCTGCTCAGCCCCACGCCGTAGAAACTGACGTTCGACTCGTCTTTTTCGTAAACCGGGCCGACCGACGGGATGGGGATCCGATCGGCCCGGGCCAGCAATACCGCATCGTGCGACCCGGCGACCTGGGCCTGCGCCGCGCGAATTTCAGGACGGCTTGACAAGGCAGTGCGGACAAATGCATCTTCATCGCCCGATTCCCGGTAATCCGGCCATTGAAGTTTTCCCGCCAATTCGACCGTACCGGCCAAGCGCGGCATTCCAATCTGCTGGCAAAGATCCATCTGCGCCTGTACGTATTCCTGCGCGCGGTTTCCACGTGCTGCAGCGTGGTCTGGTTTTCCACCTCCGCCAGGACAACGTCGGCGGCCGGAATCTGGTTGGCCTGCAACTGCCGCTTAAGGGCCTCTAAAAGCCGTTGGTTGAAGTCGGCCAACTCCACCGCTATGCGGTACTTTTCACGCCGGTATACGCCCCCTTGATGAAGCCGGTATGTTTGCACCAGGGCCATAAGCTCGTTCTGCAAAATGGTCCAACGCGTTTGCGAATAGGCCGCGCTGGCAATCGACGTTCGGATAGCAGTCCGGTGGCCGAACTCAATCGGTTGCATCCAACTTACAGACACCAATGTGGCAAGCTGATTGATGCTTTGATCGACCCCTCGTTCAAACACCCAGGGCTCCAAATTCACCGACACCGTGGGATTCAGACTGGTGGGAAATCGCCGGGCAACAGCCACCGCGTCGGCCGATACGTTGAGGTTTTGCCGGATCGTGACCAGATCCGGATTGCACGAAAGCGTCCACTCCAATGCGGTTTCCAGGGTTAAAGGAATCGCACTGCCGGGCGGATAAGGAGGCCTATCGCTCCCCCCCATCGGATTTGGGGCGGGAACAGGCTCAATACCAACCGGATTGCCAATTTTTGGCTGAACCGCCAAAGCCTGTACCTGCACAATGTCAGTTGTTTGCGATAATCCTCCAACCTCTTGGCGCGGATAGTTTTGACTATCGCAGGATCTTCCTTCACAATGGAAAGATTGGGAATTATAATTTAAGTTTGCGGGTTCCGCAGCGGCCGCTTGGTTAATACCGGCGGCAATTATCCAGAGATTCGTTATCCACACTAATCTCATGGTGTTAAAACCTTGCACAGGCCCACAAAAATTGCGTCTTCAGCAAGATCGTTATAAACATATTATTTTCTAAGCATCGGCAAGTGGATTGGCACGTCTTGTCGCTATTTCGGCAGCGACGAGATTATTCAGCGTCGTACAGGCCTGACTTATTAAGCATCTTGTGCAAACTATGCAATCGGAATACTCGCATTCATGAATAAAACACCTCGCAGCCTCCGTACTACAGTTTTTAAATGAGTTTTTACGGGTATGGGAATTGTAGCCCCATAAACTCGCACAGCAGTTGTTTGAGGAGAACTTTAATGGTTTCCCTAATACTTACGTGCCCCGAACGGCCTAAAACTTGATCAGAGTAGGCCGCGTTGGTAACTTAATAAAAGAGGGGAGGGAGTCCCCCGTATAACCGCCCCCTGGGCTGATGACTCCTACCGGACAATACCGCTATGGTGGTGGGTTCGAAGAGACAGCATTGGTAGACCCCGCCCGTCTGGTGTGATTTATTATGAACTTCTGCACCGATTGCCACCACGAATGCACTTCCAGCCCCCCACCACAAAGTCTTCCGATTCGTTTGTACTCCGGCACCGGAAAGCCATTTTCTTTCTAACCGCGGCCCTATGTCTAGCTGGTGGGTACGCGGCCTATGTCATGCCGGCCTCGGTCTTCCCGCAGACTGACTTCCCGCGAGTCGTGATTCTCATTGACAACGGCGTGATGCCAGCCGACGAGATGATGGCCACGATCACGCGGCCAGTCGAAGAGGCGATGAAGAATATCCCCGGCACGACCAATATCCGCTCGACGACCGGCCGCGGATCGGCGGCCGTTGATGTTTTCTTCGACTGGTCCACCGACATGACGCAGGCCGAACTTTACGTCTTGGGCCGCCTGTCGCAGATTCGCGGCACGCTTCCATCCACAGCCGAGTTTGCAGTCCATCGGCTCACCTTTTCCGCCTTCCCGATCATCGGCATCAGCCTCACCAGCAAGACTCGCGACATTACCGAGCTTTGGGAGACCGCTCGCTACGATCTCAATCCCCGGTTCCTGCGAATCAAGGGGGTGGCACGGGTGAACCTCGTGGGTGGCCGGGTGCCGGAGTATCATGTGGTGGTCGATCCGGTCAAACTGGAATCGTATCACCTTACGCTCGATCAGATTAGCCGAGCCTTGGCCGAGACCAACCAGTTTACTTCGGCTGGGATGCACGAGGAGAACCGGCAACTCTACCTGGCAGTGGTCGATAGTCGGCTACGAGACCCCGCCCAGATCGAGAACGTGGTGGTGGCTTGGTCCGGCAAGTCCCCCGTGTATGTCCACGATCTTGCCACTGTGCGCCGCGGGTATACACCGCAGTTCAACATAGTCACCGCCGACGGGGCCGAGGCGGTGCTGATGAACATCTACGGCCAACCTGACAGCAATACTGTGGCCATTGCCGCTGCCTTACAAGAGGAACTCAAGCGAATCCGCCAAGAATTGCCCGCCGACATGAAGCTCTCCTTCTTCTACGACCAGTCGCTCTTTGTGCGCGAAGGTGTTCGGAGTGTTTGGGAGAGTATTATTATTGGGCTATGCTTGTCGGTGCTCGTGCTATTCGTGTTCCTGCGCAGCTTCTCGGGCACGTTCGTCGCCGCTGCGGTAATCCCGGTGACAGTGTTATTGACGCTCGTGGGGATGCGGATATTCCACATGAGTTTCAATCTGATGACGCTCGGCGGAATCGCGGCGGCGATTGGAATGGTAATCGACGACGCAATCGTGGTTGTCGAAGCGATCTACGCCAAGGTCTTGGCGGGGCACCCATCCCGGAAAGCGGTCGGACTGGTGACGGGAGAAGTAGGGCTTCCACTTGTCGGTAGCACATTCACGCCGGTCGTGGTGTTCATTCCGTTGGCCTTCCTCGACGGCGTGGCAGGCGTCTTCTTCCGCGCCCTGGCATTAACAATGGTTTTTGCCCTGCTGACATCTCTGCTGTTGGCCGTCACGTTGACCCCGGCCTTGGGTGGTCTGTTGATCCGACGTCGCGCCGGACAAACTCAGGATGAAATGGAGCAGGGCGGGCGGGTGCTGCGCCGGATAATTGCCGTATACGAGTGGGTCGTGCGGCGGCGCTGCGATACTGGTGGCTCACATTAACTTCGATGGCCCTGGTGATCGTTGCCGGCATAGTGCTCTACGACAGGCTGGAAACCGATTTCCTGCCCAAGCTCGAAGAGGGTGCATTCGTGCTTGATTATTACTCCCGGCCAGGAACCAGCCTGTCCGAAACCAACCGCATGCTCCGCCACGTCGAGGACATCCTGATGAACACCCCGGAAGTGGAAAGCTTCTCCCGGCGTACCGGGGCGCGCCTGGCACTGTCTATCGCCGAGCCGAATACCGGCGACTTCCTGGTCAAACTTCGGTCGAACCGCAAACGCTCCACCGAGCAAGTGATTGACGAACTGCGGGAGAAAGTCTATACAGCCGAACCGGCGCTGCATACAGAGTTTCCGGGGGTGCTCAGCGATCTGATAGGCGACCTGACTTGGTCGCCCAAACCGTGCGAGATCAGAATCTACTCCACCGACACCGACGTGCTCAAGAAGAAGGCCGCCGAGATCGCTGAGACCATCGAGAAGATTCCCGGAGTAGTGGATGTCGAGCCAGGGTTGGTGGTAGCTGGTCCGTCGATGCGATTCGCCGTTCGGCCCGAAGCTGCCGCCCGTGCAGGCCTGACGCCTGCGGACATCGGCACTACGCTTCAAACCAGCCTGCTAGGCAATGCCTCGTCCTATCTCCTTCAGGGCGACCGCACGGTCGGCATACGAGTCCTCTCGGCTGCGGAAGCCAGCGACCGCGAACAGCGCATCCGCGAAACACTCGTTCGGTCCCAATCGGGCACAATGGTCACGCTGAACGACGTAACAGAGGTTCAGTATCAGCCGGGCATTTTGGAAATGCAGCGAGACGATCTTCGGCAACTCGTGGCCGTCTCGGCGCGGTTCACCGGTATGGACCTGGGCACCGGCATCCGCACGATCCAGAAACGCCTTGCCAAGACGGTCCAACTGCCGCCTGGGACAACTTTGGAGTTCGGCGGGCTTTATCGGCAGCAGCAAGAGTCATTCAAGAACCTGATGTTCGTCCTGTTGATGGCCATTTTTTTGGTGTTTGCCGTACTATTGATCGAGTTTCGCTCTTTCATCCAACCTCTGGCAATTGTCCTGGGAGCCGTACTAGCGCTGTTTGGCGTGGTTGCGGCACTCTACTTGACCGGGACTTCTCTAAACATTGTCTCTTTCCTGGGAGCAATCATCGGCGTAGGTCTTGTCGCCAAGAACGGAATCTTAATGCTGGATTTTGTTGAACACCTGCGGGAGCGAGGCCACAGCCTTTTCGAGGCCCTGGTGCAATCGGGCAGGCGTCGGCTCCGTCCGGTGCTGATGACTACGCTGACTGCCTTTTTGGGCCTGTTGCCGTTGGCTTATGGCGTGGGAGCGGGGGCCGACATGCTCCGTCCGCTGGCCATCGCCGTGATCGGCGCGCTGTTCATCTCCTTGCTCTTGTCACTGGTGGCTACGCCAGTGTGCTACTACGTGATGATGCGGCTGCTGCATCTGGAAAAGCAGCCGGCTGGCGATCCGAGCTCTCTCAGTGAATCGCATGAAGAACCGAAAGGAACTACCCATGTTGAAGCGTAATACGAATATATGGACGGCAATGGCATTGGCGGCGATTATGGCTTTTACCGTCAGCGGGTGCGGGAAAGGCACGGCCGACAACAAGGAGGAACAAAATAATCTTCCCAAAGAGCCGGTGCCCGTGCGCGCCGTCAAGGCTGAAAGGACCAACCTGAAGCCGTCAATCGACGTGGTGGGATCGTTCGTGCCAATTCCTGAGCGAAGCACTGTGATCTCGCCGCAGATCGCCGGTTGGATTCAGAAGATCATGGTCGTGGAAGGAGACCGTGTACAGGCCGGGGATGAAGTGATGCACCTTGATGCACGAATGGCCGAAGCAGACCTGGCCAAGGCTATGGCCTCGGTGGATGAGAAGGCAGCCATCGTGGAACGATTGAAACGCGGACCTCGCCCGGAAGAGATCGAGATGGCGCAGCACGACGCCCGCAAGGCGCAGGTTGCACTGGAGGCATTGCGG
This sequence comes from Pirellulales bacterium, assembly GCA_963845975.1. Classification (GTDB taxonomy): domain Bacteria; phylum Planctomycetota; class Planctomycetia; order Pirellulales; family Thermoguttaceae; genus JBEKIK01. The sequence continues at coordinate 599,990 of CAWJUD010000001.1, forward strand.
GGTGAAGTGGACGCCCTGAAAGTCCTGCGGACCAACAACGAAATCTCGCCGATCCAGTTCCAAAAAACCCAATCTGCTTTCCAATCGGCCGAAGCAGAACAGGCGTCGGCCGCGGCCAAACTAAAACTCCTGGAAGCGGGCACCCGCCCGGAAGAGATCGCTGAAGCCGAGGCCCGATTGGCAGGCGCAAAGGCCGAACTGACCACCGCGAAGCTAAACGTGCAGTTGTGCAAGGTCGTCAGCCCGATTGACGGTATCGTCACACAACTCTCTGCGCGGCAGGGGATGTACGTGGACCGAACTGCGGCCTTGGCGGCAATCGTCGATCTCACCAAGGTATTCATGCAGATTCGCGTTCCCAGTGCATACCTGGCGAAGGTGAAGGTCGGAGCGAAAGTCGATGTCCGCGCCGTGTCCCTGCCGGATAAGACCTATCACGGTACAATCGTCCGAATCAGCGAACAGGCCGATCCGGGCACCGGCGACGTAGATGCCTTGATCTTGGTCGCCAATGAAGAAGGCTTGCTGCGCCCCGGGCTGGCCTGTCGCGGTCGCATCTGGCTCCCCGATATTGCCAATGCAATCGTGGTCCCTGTGGCCGCTATCGCCGATCGATCCGGGACGCCGGTAGTGAGCGTGGTTCGCGAGGCCAAGAGCTATGAGATTGCGGTGAAGTTGGGGGCGCAGACGCAAGAGTACGTCCAGATCATCGAAGGCATTGCCCCAGAGGACTGGGTGGTGACGGAAGGTGGCTATGGCCTTCCCGATGGGTGTCCGGTCGAGATTCTTACACAAAGTACAAAGAGCCGTTGAGAGGCGGCCTGGACGTTAAAAACGGCATCATCCTGATCGAGTACATCGGCCAGTTGCGAAAAGAAGGTCAAACCCTTAACGAGGCCTTGATCCACGCCGGCCGAAGACGCTTCCGACCCATCCTCATGACCAGTTTGTGCACTATTTTCGGATTAGTGCCCCTGGCCATGGGTCTCGGCCCCGGCGCACAAATGCAGCAGCCCCTGGCAATCGCTGTCATCGGCGGATTGATAACGAATATGCTTCTAACCCGTCTGCTTATTCCCGTGGGCTATCTGGTGCTGCAAAGAAAGACTGCCGTTCCCGCTAGCCCGGATTATTCATGAATTTACACTAGCCCGAAGCGCAAGCGAGGGATGTCTAACCGTTTACCCTCGCTTGCGCTTCGGGCTGGCGTTTCGCACTCTGCGTTAAAAATCCTAGGCTATGAATAATCTGGGCTAGTGTCCTTGCGATTGCCGATTTCGCTGAAATAACATCATAGATCGGCGACTATTGGCGGGCAAAATACCATGGCGTTGATGTCAGCCTGCCCCAGCTCTCCGGGTTGTGGTTCGCCTCGAACACCACGAAAACTCTAATCGTCATCCAAGTTGCTATTGATGACGTTGCTATAATTTCTCAGGGCATGATCACATGGCAATTTTAGGAGGTGAGGCGATGACTGTCAAAACGTTAAGAACGGTTTTAATCGGCCTGCTCTGTGTTTTAGACGAGGCGGCCTTGGGACAGATGGAACCACGGCAGTCGCCGCAAAAGGCGGCCTCGAGCCGTCCCGTAACTGCGCCCGACGCCGGCATCCGGTTGGACCACATCGTCTACATCATCCAGGAAAACATTACCTTCGATCATTACTTCGGCACCTTTCCCGGTGCCGATGGCATTCCAATGGGGACCAGGTTGCCGTATCACCCCGGCGGCCCGCCCGAAAAGGCCCCCTTCCATCTCCACGCCACATTCATTCCCCGGGACCTGAACCACAGTTGGCAGGCGGCCCATGAGGCCATCGACGGCGGCAAAATGGATGGTTTTCTCTGGGCCGAGTGGCCCGAGGCGCTTGCCCATTATTGGAAAGGCACATTGCCCGCCATCAATTCCGATTTGGTGCGACCAAAACCCCAGGAGGTTGAAGGACCGGGCCCCAGGCAGGGACCGCTCCGCGGAGGCGAGGCCGCGGCAGTGGCCGGCGGAAATCAGCCCAATCAACCGCGGCGCGTGGGCGAGCCGCCCCCAGGGCCGCCGCCCGACTGGGTCCTCAACACGCTATCCTATTACGACTGGCACGAAATACCCAACTACTGGCACTACGCCCGACGGTTCACATTATGCGATCGATTTTTTTCGTCCCTGGCCGGTCCCAGCGAGCCGAACCATCTTTACTCGGTGGCCGCGCAATCGGCAGGAATGGTCAACAATCCCCGCAACGGCGGCATCCAAGGCGCCAGCGGCGTTTACGCCTTTCCGACCCTGGCCGATCGCTTGCAGGCCGCCGGCGTTTCTTGGAAGTACTACGATGAAAAACCCAACCCCCACAAACATTCGTTATGGAACCCCTTGCCCGGCTTTCAATCTTTCGCCCAAGACCCGAAACTGATGAACCACGTGGCGGCGTTTTCCCAGTATTTTGAGGATGTTTCCACGGGCCGCCTGCCGGCCGTGTGCTGGATCGTGCCCAACGCGGCGGACAGCGAACACCCGCCCGCCGATTCCGCCCGCGGTATGTGGTACGTCACCGGCATTGTAAACGCCATTATGCGAAGCCCATACTGGAAGGACGCCGCGATCATCATCACCTGGGACGATTACGGAGGGTTCTACGATCACGTGCCGCCGCCGAAGTTGGATCAATACGGACTGGGCATCCGCGTGCCGGCCTTGGTGATTTCCCCCTATGCCAGGCCGGGCCATGTCTGCCATACGCAGTTCGACTTCACCTCGCCATTGAAACTGATCGAACGCCGCTTCGGCATTGAACCGCTTACGGATCGCGACCGCCAGGCAGCCGACATGCTCGACTGTTTCGATTTTGGGCAAAAGCCGCTTGCACCGGAGGCGATCACGCGGGAAACCCGGCTCGATTTTTCGGCCCTCAAACCCACGATGCCCTGAGGGGACGTTTCCGCACGCCGGTAATGCCGCGGGCGTTGGCCGCGGATTTACATACAAATATTCACGGCTTTACATATGAACATTTAATACCAGTTTCAACCTAAAAATGCGCTTTGCCGCGTGTTTACGCTACGCGAAAACACGCTGAATTATCGATAAATAAACGCGCATTTTTCAGCCGAAAATCATATAATGTCCCCCTTTATTCATTTTTTTCATCCGGAGCGTTGACCGCCTCGCGCAGTGCTCTACGAGCGATTTCCACAATAATAATCGCCACTGCGGCCATCGCCGCCAATCCCAACCATAAAAGGATTTGCTCTCCGATTCCGGATTGAATTTTGCCGGCGAGCAGGTCGGACAGTTTTTTCGAGTTCGAACCGAGGTAAGCCCACACCACGATTTCGGGAAGCCTGCCAAGCCACGTTGCCAAAACATATCTGCACAAGGAAACCTTGGACAGCCCGAACACGTAACTCATCAGATCGTAGGGAAATAACGAGCAAAGCCGTGTTAGAAGCACGATCTTGAAGCCTTGACAGCCAATTGCACGGTCAATCGCAAAAAAGCGGGGATGGATCATCAACCGGCGTTCAAGCCATTGCCTGCCGATCGCGCGGCTGATAAGAAACGCGGCCGCGGCCCCCAAAGTTGCGCCAAAGAGGCCGCCGCAATTCCCTTTGCCGCCCCGAACATGAATCCGCCGGCCAAAGTCAACGCCGATCCGGGCAGAAATAGCAGGCAGACAAGCACATAAAGGGCGACGAACAAGACAGGCCCCCAAGGACCCAAACTCCGAATCCGTTCCAGAGACCATTTGATGTCCTCTTGGACCGGCAAAAAAACCAGGCTTGCAACGATCGCCGCAAGCAGCAAGGCCGCAAAACCGATCCGAAATGCAACGGCCAGTTTCATCGGAGCATACTCGCTGCTTTATTGGAATGCCATATGCCGGATCGTCGTCCCCGGAGATCTCCCCGGGCGGCGCCGGCTCAAAGATCCGGAATTATTTGTTCTCCATTCTAATATGAATTCCAAGAATATGCTGCGCTTCAGGCCTGAAAAAAAGTTGGGGCGGCAGTTTAACTGCCGCCCCAACGGACTTTTCAATCCCGTGGCGGCATCCATTGCGAATGCCGCCGGGAATATTGTTCAATCATTACCGCCTTTTACGCCGTGCGGCAATCAATAGTCCCAAACCGGCCAACACCAGGAGGGTGATGGTCGAGGGTTCGGGCACCGGAGACAAAACCGATCCGCCCTGCGGTCCGCCGGCTATGGCGCCGATCGTGAGGATGGAGTTCTGCTTAACGGACAGCGTGCTCATGGCAACCGAAGTGGCCGTAAGCGAAGTGACGTTAGTGCCGTCGCCCACGCCCAGGTCGCTGCCCATGATAGCAGCCAGGCTCACGGGTACGGATGACGTGTTGATCTGCAGCGTGCCGCCACTGACAAGTGTCGTCCCGCCGTAGGTCAAGTCACCGGTCAGGGTCAATGTGCCGGCGCCTTGTTTGGTCAGACCTCCGGTCACGTCATTCATAGCCAAGGCCGGTGCGCCAATCGTAGCGGCGACAGTCGGATTGCCGCCCAGGGGCGTAAGCAGGGGGGCCAAGGTATAGTTCGTTCCAGGATTGGTGATCAAGATGTCATTGATCTTGTAAGTACCGTTACCGGTTAGGTCGTCTACCATCTCAGCAATGGCAGTCGCGCCGACGCCGGTTATGTCGCCCCCGACCGTGTCGGTGTCGAGCCGGATAATAGGCGCACTCTTGTACCCGGAACCCTGCAAAAGGGCTGGGACTGGGATGCTCGACACGCCCGAGCCACCGGGTTTCACCAACGCAGTTAGGATGGTGATGTTGTGGCCGTTGGTGTCGATGACCGCGCCTTCCTTGTAAACCGTAGCCGCCGTGACGCCGTTGGGCACATCTATGGCGGCAGTGCCGGCCCCTGAGGCGGTGCCGCGCACGTGGTAGATGAAGTTGGTGCTGTCCGCGGCAGCCTTTAGTGTGCCGCCGTGGAAGTTCACGTAGGCGTAAAGGGTGTCGCTACCATCCCAGATCGATCCGGAATGGATGTTGGACGTGGTGAGCGTGCCGCCATTCAAATTGTAAATGGCAACGTTGTGGAGATCGTTTGCAGGATTCCAACCGTTGAACCAAATCAACCCAATGCCGCCAACGCCGCTGATATTAGGAGTAGCAGCGGTGGAATCGTAAGCTGCGGCGCTTACCGTGCCGCCAAGCTGGTTATAAATGTCAACTCCGCTATTGACTTGGATCTGCATTTGGTTTTCCAACGTATTGGTGGTCGAGGTACTGGATAGTACCACGGCCCCGCCCCGCTGGACCACAACGCCCGTGCCGGAAGCGCCGTCGCCAGCAGCCCCATAGCCCATGGATAAACTCATGAAGCCAGTGTTTGCCACTGTGAGGGAGGTACCGGGCATTATGGTTAATAGGCCGTTATTGTTGTTGCCAACGATGGCGTTTCCACCTGCATCGATGTTTAACGCCCCGCCGCTCAACAAATACGAGCCGAACGAGTTGTTGGAATCCGCGACGCTAAGCCCGCCGGCCTGCACCGTGCCGGAGGTTTGTTCCAAGTAACCATTGGCCGTGGTGACATCGGCGTCGCCGGCGTTGCCGCCCACGATCACGTTGTTGAGGATAGTGAGGCCGCTGCCCCCCATCTTTACAATTCCGAGGTCGTTGTTGCCAATGACACACCAATCGCCGGCAAAAGATGAGCCGGCTTTAAACACCGTCGTGGCCGTCTGACCGATCGTGTCGCCCGTGACAAGGGCGCCATTTCCGGTCATGCCTGCACCAGTGTCAAAGACCAACTTCCCGTTACTGACGCCCAGGTAGCTTCCGCCGGTCTGAGCATTAGCGGCGCCCTGTAACGTAACCGTGCCAGCCGTGGTCTTGGTAAAACCACTGGTGCCGGACAGGTTCGGCTGGATGGTGCCGTTTTGCAGATTGGCAGAAACCCTGACGGTTAAAACGCCGGGGCCGGTGATAGTGCCGTCAATCAGCATAAGGTTGTCAGCGGTCAGAGTGCCGGCGCCTTTGAGGATAGTGCTGCCGCTGCCGGCCAGAGACAAAGTGCCGGCCGACAGGTTTCCGCCGCGCATGTTGATGGTGGAGTTGCTCACGATCAACGTGTAGGCCCCCATGTTAAAGCCGGCCATATCCAGTGTGCCGCCGCCCAGATCCATAGTGGTATTGACGGGGTACACGGAAGCCGCAAGGGTAATGTTAAGCGGCGGGACGCCTGGGGGACCGATGGTAACGTCATCGCCGTCAAAGAACACATCGGCGGCGAGGGTGTTGTTGTTAAACCAGTTCACGGTGCCCGCGGGCGGTGGAACCTGGCTGGCCACGTCCCAGATAAGGTTCGTGGCGCCCGTCCACGTGAGGTTGCCGCCGGCAGTGGCAGTGAAATTCACCGTGCCGTCGCCCGGCACGGTAAAGCCGAAGACCTGTCGGGTGTTATTCAGACTGTAAGGAGCGGTCCATCCCAAGGCAAAGTTGTTTGCTGAGCCCAGCAACAAGTTGTTATACACCATGAACGGGTAAGTACCCGCGCCGATGCTGCCTTGATACGGGTTGATGTAGACCGTGGTATCGCCGTTCGACAGAGGACCTCCACCGAACGTCAGATTGCCTCCCACAGAAACCTGGTCGCTGATGGCGAGGGGATTCGACCCTATCCTTACGTTCATCAGTGCGAGGGGTGCCATGGTGAGATCGTTAGTAAGGGTTAACGTCCCCGCGGTGTTGTTACTGCCGGGAGAAAGGGCCCCGCCGGCTTGAACCGAGACCAATGGGGACAAAACCTGGATGGTAGCGCCACCCAATGCGCCGCCGTTTGCCACCGTTATATTTTGGTTGCCCGCTGTAACGGTGTTAATCCTCAAAGTGCCCTGGTTAATTTGGATGGGGCCGTTAAAGTCCGAGGTTGAGGCTATGCCGGCGGACCCGTTAAGGCTAAGAGTACCGAGGCCATTCTTGGTCAGACCTCCGTCAGGGCCGCCCAGCAGGGCGGGGTCGGTTATAAGGTCCGTGTTAATACCCACGTTGAATCCGTTGGTGTGAATAACCGCACCGCCGCCGGAAACGTAAGTATTAAAGACCACGGCTGTACTCACGGGATATATAAAGCTGGCATTGCTGGCGGTGGCTTTGAGCGTACCGCCGTTAAAGTAAAAGGTCGCTGTATCTCCGGCCATGGACCAAGGAGATCCGGCATGGATTTCCGGAGTCATTAGCATACCGCCGTCCAGGTGGAAAGTACCCTGGGCAGTGCCGCCCCACCAGGTGAGGCCCACACCGCTCGAGGCGCCGTCAAGATTGACCAAGCCGCCCGAGAGGTTATAAACGCCAGTGCCGCCGTTTCCGCCGATCTGCAATATGCGCAGCCATAGAGCGGATCCGCCGCCACTGGTGAGTTCAACGGTTCCGCCGGTCTGATTGACCGTGCCCACGGCGTAGGGAACCACGTTGTTGTAGTCGCCCATCCATATGCCGCCTTGACCGGTGATATGGATATAGCCGCCGTCCTTGATGTCCAGTTCGCCATGACCGCCGGTGGAAGCACCGACGTAAATGTAATTGTTATTGGGCAGAAGGACCTGTGCGAAATTTAGCGGGTTGCCGTCGCCAACAACTAGTTTGCCTAGCATATTGGGTCCGGTGCCGACGTTAACATCGCCGGTGCTTTGAAACGTGGCGTGATCGCGAACGGTCATGGTGGCGGTGCCGGTGCTCATTCTGCCGATTCGTGCATAAGTAGTCGACAGATAGCTGGTGCCAGACATGTCAACCGTGATCGTATCGACGCCGGTTGAGGCGGCCGTGGTATTGCCGATGTTCAAAGTACTTCCAAGTGTTATTTTGGCATCGTTTGACATCAACAAATTCGAGGTCGACCCGACAGTGAGGTCGGTGCCGACGCTCATCTGTAAACCGCCGGTGGTATTGATTGTCCCGCCGGTCATGTTCAGCGTGGCCGTGCTGCCAAAGCCGTGATTGCTTTGACCAATGATGATATTGCGGGTGGTGCCGCCCGAGCCCGTGATCGTGCCGCCGGACACGTTTAAGGTGCCGGTAACGGCCGCCGTGGCGGTGGCCGCTTCTTGCCCGATTATTATGGTGCCGCCGGTGTATGAAAGTTTCCCGTTGACCTTAACTTCGAGTGTTCCGTTACCGTTTTGATAAGGGACGGGATAAGCAGTGTTGCTGGCGCCGACGACAAGCCCGCCTAATCCAACGAGGCTTTCGTCATTTTGAAGGAAGGCCGACCCGCCATTATCAATAACGGGAAGATCAGCTGCAATCGGAATAGCCCCGGTATTCCAATTTGCAGGCGTTGTCCAATCGCTAGGGCCTACTACCGCCCAATACGGGGCGGCTGAAGCGGATGAGCACAATGCCCCCGCTACCGCCAAACAAAGAAAAATTCTTAATACAAAACTTCGTTCATAATTCATAGCTTGCGCCTCCAAAAAAGAAGGAACGTGAAAATTACTGTCAAGCCCAAGACAAAACGTTGGTCTAAAAATTTAAAGGCTTGGAATTTAACAGACTACGTAACAAATTCTGCGTCGCTGAATCTACGCTATTGCAACCTCCTGAAATCCTGAAATGTGGTGAATAAACGGTTTCGTTGCAAATGTGACGCAATTTGCAACATTCCACTACTACAAACAGCGCCTCGATCTCGTTCAGGAATAACTTACCTCACCGGCTGCCATCATCCCAGGATGGCGACGCCGAATCTGTTATAACGGGAGCCAAAAGGCTTCGGAAACCATTGCTTCAGGTTATCGAACGCGCGGGTGGAAATTCCTTTGCGCTCGATACCTGGGCTCTGCCGTTTTACCCTCGGGAATAACGCCGCCGCCGGGTAAAAAACCCGGCCTTGCGCCGTTAACGCCCTCGGGGACAGCGCCCTTGGCCCGTCTTTTGCCTCTTCCGATCTCCCGGCCCCGTCGCAGGTGCCCGGATCGATATGCCTGCTCGAACTGTAAACGCTTTTTAATGCAAGGATTGCACTTAAGCCGTCAAGCCGATGGGGCCGCTATTTGTTCATCCGAACCCCTTCAACCTCCGATGCGTAAGACGATTGGTAAAATCGAATCATGCGCTTCGGACAGCGAGCATATCAAACCTTTAACACCGCCTGCGATTAATGCTCTTCATTCACACATTTCACAACCGTCATTCAGAAAGATCCCCCATCAACGCCAAAACTCCGGGAAAAGCTAAGGAGCGGATGCGGTAATGTTACTAAAATCCGGTTGCAACATGTGTACGCTTGAATCACATTACGCAAAGTTTAACGATGGGTACGGCTCTCAGTATAACAAGTCCATAGAGAATTTCAATCATTTTCTGAAAAAAATTATCCAACTGCCCTCACAGGTAGTGTTTTGATTATTGGCTAAAATGTCATAAACAATTGCCACAATGCGACATACATAGGCAACATACCAGCGAATATCGCTCCGCTTGATCGACAGCGGCCGAAAATGGCCTTGCATAAAAGATTAAAACGGATGGCGACCGGTAATCGCAAGTCCTTGTTGTTCAACAGGTTGTATCATGTACAATGCGCTTCCGCTCCTTTATGTTCAAAGGCCGGTTAACTGCATGCACTCAACATAACGCGCAAAATATCTTTATTATTGCGCAGCCTTTCCATCAGGCCCATGGAAGGCGCTTGATCTAACTGCATCGAACAGCAAGCAGCCTGTGCACCCTCAAAAATGGTATTTGTCATCTCTTCCACGTTGATATTCTCTTCGCGCAAACCGTCCAGCACCCCGGCCAGTACTCCCACATGATTCAGATGCCGGACCACCAGAGTTTGAGTAGCGGGCGAGCGGGCGCACAGGTTTACCGTGCCCGAAGGGTGCCCGGTCTTGAGAAACAGTTCAACGATTCGCACTACCTCGGCGGCCACGGCTTCCGCGGCTTGATCGGTCGATGCGCCAATGTGCGGCGTACAAGTCGCCATGCCTGCCAACTCCTTGTCGCTCCAATCGGCCTCGCCTCCGGCCGGCTCGCCCTCGTACACGTCCATTCCCACGCGCAGTCCTTTCTCCTTGATTGCCGTTTTCAAGGCCTGGGTGTCGACCAGCGTGCCCCGCGAGGTGTTTATTAGAATTGCACCCGGCTTCATGGCATCGAGAAACTTTTTATCGACCATGTATTTAGTTTCCGGTGCAAAGGCCAGATGAATGCTTACCGCATCCGAGGCAGCCGCCAAAGCCTGCGGCGAGTCGACGCGGCCAATGCCGTTTTCTTCGGCAATCTCCGCAGTCAGGCTCCGCGACCAGGCGATCACGTTCATCTTCAGTCCCAAAGCCCTTTGGGCCACGGCTTTGCCTATGGCCCCGTATCCTAAAATTCCCAGGGTCCGGCCGCAAAGGCCGCGCGCCTTGCCGAACTCTTTTTTCCGCCAGGCCCCGTCGCGCATCGATTCCGTGGCATCCACGATCCGCCGGTCCGCGGCCACCAATAACCCGATGGCCAACTCCGCCACCGCCGCGGTGTTTTTACCCGGACAATTCGCCACGTAAATTCCGTTCGCGCTTGCGCTGGCCAGATCGATGGTATCTACTCCGGCCCCGGCTCGAATGATCAACGAAAGTTGCGGGGCGGCCTTAATGGCCGCCGCCGTGACTTTGCTGGACCGGACCACGAGGATATTTGTATCCTGCACCGAGCCGGGCAGTTTGTCTGCGGTCAGATCGCTGCGGACTTCAACTTGCAAGCCGAGCTTTTGCAACTCAGTTACCGTTTCAGGAGACAATTTGTCGACGATCATCACTTTCATGGCATTACCCTCTCATTTTTCCAGCGATTTTTTTATGGTCCGCCCTCCGTACTCCCATTTAACGTGGAATCCCCAAAAAATGCAATATCACGGCGAAAAAAAGGCCGGCGATCTGCGCCGCCTCATCGATTGCGGACATAATTGCGAAACCTGGTGGGGGTCATGGCGAAGGCCTTGTGAAAGACGACCGCCAGATAGCTTGTGCTGTTATAGCCCGCCGCCTCGGCCACTTTCGGCAAGGGCAGGTCGGTCTCCAGCAACAGCCTTTTTGCCCGTTCCAAATGGGCTTGTTGGATTTTTTCGTTCATCGATTTGCCGATCGCGCGGCGGAAGCGGATTTCCAACGTCCGCCGCGAAAGGCCCAAGGCCTCGACGATGTCCTTTACCTGGATCGGCCGGCCGGCATTCTCGTGGATGAATTGCAGGGCATGGGCCACCTCCAGGTCTTCCAGGGCCACCACGTCCGTCGATCTTCGCGTGACTACTTGCAGGGGTTCCACCACGATCCGCTCCTGCGCGGTTGCCCGGCCGGACATCAATCGATCCAGCAGGGCCGCCGCTTCGAATCCGCCGTGCTCGGCGTTGAGCGCCACGCTGGACAAGGGCGGATTGGCCAACTCGCACAACAAGGAGTCGTTATCCACGCCGATCACGGCCACTTCTTCGGGCACGCCCAGGCCGGCGGCCCGGCAGGCCTCAAGCACGTCCCTGCCGCGGTCGTCGTTGCAGGCCATAAGCCCGATCGGTTTCGGCAGGCCGCGCAGCCACTCGGTCATGAATTTTTGTTCCCGCCCCCATTCCCGGTCGTGTTTGTTTTTCGGCGGCTCGTAAAGGCGAGTCTCATAGCCCGCTTGCTTGATGTGTTTGACAAAACTGTCGCGCCTGCGCTTCGACCAGATGCGGTCGGCAATGCCCACAAAGGCGTAGTTGCGGAATCCCCTTTCCAAGAGGTGGATCGCCGCCAGTTGAGCGGCGTGGTAGGAGTCGCTGTATAGTTCACAAATTTGCGACAGGGGATTGCCCGGGGCAAGCTGCTTTTCCGAAAGGTCCAAGGCCACCGCCGGCAATCCGGCGGCAAGGATCGCCGCCGCGACTTTGGGGGTTTCAATCCTGGCGATGATGCCGGTCCCGCCCCATTGTTCCATTTTGGGCAAGGCTTGTGCAAAATCGCCGGGGGTAATGTAAAACGCCCACGGCCCGTGAAGCCGCGCATAACGCGCAATACCGCGCAATACCCCGCGCCCGTATTCCCGCGAGGTTTCAATCAATAACGCTACTTTACGTACTCCGCTCATGTTTTTTTCGTTTTTGATTAAATGCCCGAATCTTTACCAATTTCACATGATTTTTTATTTTAATTCGCGGCGTTAATTTAATTCTAGAGATATTTGCGCTTTCTTTAATTATTATTGCGCAATATTCCATCGACTATAATATTAATTTTGGATATGATTGTATATAAGTGAGGGTCCTTGCCGCACAAAATGGCCGATTGTAGCCGTTGTCGGCAAAGAAATCGGGAAAAATGTAGCCGATATTGGAGTGAATGGCGGGCCCCCACAAAGTAAAATTAGCAGACTGTTTCCAGTATTTCCGCAATATGGCTCAAAAGACTTGGTTGAGGCGCCCGTCATCACTTTAATCTGCATTATTGCGAATACCGAGTTCTTTGGAGTAGCACCTTATAACCTGTAGTAGTTAAAAAAATGTCCTATTGTCCGCCAAGCGTTCGCTGATCAATATTTGTTCGCAAAGTATTTACATTGTTTAAGAAATTATGTACATTATCTAAAGGAAGCCCGCACGTCATTTAACCTTTAAAGGAAAGGGGGATTTTTTTTATGAAGTTTTTTATTAACTCTCCAAAGCGGCGTCCGGCGTTCGCTTTCACTCTTGTGGAGTTATTGGTAGTCATTGCAATTATCGGTATCTTGATCGCCTTGCTCCTGCCGGCCATCCAAAGGGTGCGCGAGGCCGCCCGCAACATGGAGTGCATCAACCATCTCAAGCAGATCGGGCTGGCAGCACAAAACCACGTAAACGAACAGAGAATTTTCCCATCCGGCGGTTGGGGATATTATTGGATAGGCGATGCGGATTTGGGTTTCGGACTCAAACAACCGGGCGGATTTTGGTACAATATACTCCCTTTCATGGAGTATAAAAGCGTCCATGACATGTCAAGAAATACACGGAAAAATCCAAGCGTCGCTACGTTACAGATGTGCGCCGTAGCCATGGGCGAGTTTAACTGTCCTAGCCGTCGTGTAGCGCCTGTTCTTCCCGCAGTTGAAGTTTTTGCAAATACGCTCCATCCTGCAAATGCCCCTCCCTTTAAAGCCGGAGAGGTTGGTGATAAAACCAGCGACGTAATATTTCATGGCGACTACAAGGCCAATGCCGGGTCAAATGGCCCGCCGGCAGCCTGGTGGGGTGGAGGCCCGGCTAATTGGGATCAAGCCACGTCAACTGCTACCCCATTTAATTGGACTGGACCCAGAATGTGTAATGGAATTTCCTATCAGCATAGTCTTGTTAAAATTAAAGATGTCGTCGATGGTACATCTCATACCATTCTGGCGGGTGAAAAGTATCAGAATCCCGATAATTATTATTCCGGAGTTGACTATTCCGACGACCAAACATTATTGGGCGGGGATGATTATGATCTCTATGTATGGGGAGACATGCAGCCGTGGCGGGATAGAAAAGGTCTGGATCCGGCATATGAATCCCCGTTCGGCAGTGCCCATCCTTTTACCTTTAATGTGGTATTTTGCGACGGTTCGACCAAATCCGAGTCTTACGACATCGCTTATACGAAAACTGGAAAAGTTAATCTGGCTCTGTTACAATCCCTTTGTTGCATAAACGACAGAAAAGCGGGGCTTATTGGTAAGTTCAAGCCATCAGATTATCCCGCGATTGACTCCTCCGGTTATTAAACCGCTCGGGTGCCACTGCCGGCTTGTCCGGCGGGCCGCCCGTGCAAATCGAGTTAGAAGATCAAGCAAGTTCGATCTTGAATGTGAATAAGATTTTTAACCGCTAAAATCGCAAAGGGCGCGAAGAACATTTGCCGTTATTCGTGCCCTTTTTTAATGCGGCGGGTAATCAACCGGCGGAATTCGCCTTGCTGCCGCCGGCCTTGGGGTGCGTCATCCGCCCGCTATAGAACTCGTCGAAAAGGGCGAAGGCGTCGGGGTCGTATTTTTTCAGGCCCTCAGGCCCGTTTTCCGGCTTCGGGCCGGTCATGTGAAGGTCGCCGTGGGTGCCGAAATACCACATCGTTAGTTCGGCAAAGTACTCGTCGATGTTCGATCCCGCGTACGAATTATTCCACAGGCCCTTGTCCAGCGAGCGCTTGTATTGCTCCTGAAACTTTGCCCGCACGTCGCTCGAGGCCCCGTATTGAAAAATATTATGGGCGAATTCGTGCACGCAGATGTCGCGGCCTTTATAACGGTCCTTATCCAGTTTAAGCAGGTTTTCCTCGCCGCAGGATGTCAACCGGCCGCCCATGCCGCGGGTCCGCTGGTCGCGGGTCAATCCGTTGTATTCGGCCAGCGGCTTGCCCTTGTCGCGCCGCCATTCCGGCAGGTCGGTGGTGACCTGGTTGCGCCCGATGATGTGCAATTCGGCCCCGGCCCGCTTCAGTCTAGTGCGAACCTCCGGCAGATTGCCCATCATCATCGAAAGCCGGGCCTTGGCCGCAAACAGCGCTTCATCGGCCACTTCCTTGGGGGCCTTGATGGGGATGCCGTCGTAGTACAGCACCTTTGAGAAAAAGTCTTTCTCCGGCGGATCGATCGCGATAATTTTATCCTCCGCTCCGGTTTGTGCCGGCTCTGCCTCGTTCGCTTTGGCTTCGATCACTCGCCATTCGTGAATTCCCGAGGAAAAACCCTCCGGAAGCTGCACTTCCAGGCGCAGGCCGTCGCTTTCCACCGCATCGAAAATGGCGCGGTTGTAGCAGTCGGCGTCGCAACCGAATTCGCTGGGATTGGCGACCGGCTTCCACTGGCCTTTTTCGCGGTAGAACAATTCCCACGATTTCGGCAGGCGGCATTCGCCCGTTCCGGTGTCGTCGAACCAATAGACCTCCACGGCCGAAACCCGCGCAGGTTTGGCAAAATCGTATTGTACCCATTCCTTTGTGCCCTTGCGCGGCCACCAGTGCAGGTAGCGGTTGGAATGGTCGTCGGAGCTTTTCGGCTCGCGCTGATCGTTGAGGGCCTTTACGTCCGCGCCGGGGTCCGATGCAGTGGCCTTGCTCGCGGAGGCGATGGTCGGAAAGGGCAGGGGATGGCCGGCCGACTCCAGGCGGGCCAGCCACACGGCCATCTGGCCCGGCCCGCGATTCGCCCAGGCATAATAGGGAATGGCGGTAAACTCGACTTTCTCTTTCTCGATTTTGTGCCCCTCGGTCCAGCGCAGGCTCAGGGCCTCGCCGCGCAGGATTTCCACGCCGCCCAACAGGTCCGCGCGAAACTCAGCCGATATGGCTGCCTTGTCCGGCAGCAGGAGATTGAGCACCTTGCCATCCTTCACGTCCGGCCACTCGATGCAATATACCAGGGGGCCGCGCTGCAAGGCGACTTTGCCCACGTCATCCGCGACCTTGTTGTTGGCTAAAATCCGTCGCACCGGCATGGGCAGGTTCAACTCGATCACGTCGCCGCTTTTCCAGGATCTCTTTAGACCCACATAGCCCTTATCAAGTGCGCTTGGCACGTTCCCGCCGTTTACCTTTATCGTGACCGGCTCTTTTGCCTTGTCCATGAACTTGTACAAGTCGCTGGGCACCGCTTCATCGCGGGCCCAACCCGGAATCCGCACGTTTACCGTAAATTCACCCGGCTTGTCCGGCTCGACCTTTATCTTTACAGCCCCGTCCCACGGGTAGCGGGTTTCCTGCGTTATCTTGATCGTGCGCCCATCGTCCATCTTTACGTCGGCTACGCCGCCGGCGTAGAGATTGACGTAAAGCGCGCCGTCGCGCTGCGCGTAAACGTAGCCCGGCACCGAGGCAAGGAAACGCGTGATATTGCCCGGGCAGCAGGCCACGCCGAACCACGGGCTGCGCTGGTGCTGGCCGTCCGATTCCAGGGGGTTGGGGTAGAAAAACAGCTTGCCGTCCAGCGATACGCCCGAAATCAGGCCATTATAAAGCGTCCGCTCCATCACGTCGATGTACTTGGCGTCGCCGTGCAGGAGGAAGAGCCGCAGATTCCAGTAGTCGTTGGCCACGGCCGCGCATGTTTCGCAATAGGCGCTTAGGTTTGGCAACTGGTAGTCGTCGCCGAAGGCCTCGCCCGCTCCCATGGCCCCGATGCCCCCGGTAAGATAGAGTTTCTTGCCCACCACGTTCTCCCAGATGGCGTCGATGGCGTGTAGGTAGCGCTGGTCGTCGGTCATGGCGGCAACGTCGGCCATGCCGCTATACAGATATCCCGCCCGTACGGCGTGGCCCACGGCCTTGGTCTGATCGACCGGCTTGATGTGCGACTGATGATACTCGTCGCCGCCGGGACCGCGCACGTCTAGAAAAAATTTGGCCAGATCGAGGTATCGCCGCTCGCCTGTGGCGCGATAGAGCTTCACCAGCCCCATTTCCACTATCTCGTGGCCGGGCCAGATGTGCAGTTTATTCGGGCCGAAGGTATTGCAAAGCAGATTGGCCTCTTTGACGGCGATATCCAAAAGGTTCCGCTCGCCCGTGGCCTGGAAATGCGCGGCTGCCGCCTCGAACAGGTGGCCGGCATTATATAGTTCGTGGCTCTGGTCCGGGTCGCGCTCCCAGCGCTTGGGGCCCGACCAATCGTGCGGGTGCTGGGGATTGATCGTGCGGGCGGTGTATAAGTACCCGTCCGGCTCCTGAGCCGCGCCGATCTTTGCGATCAGATCGTCCAGGTATGCCTTCATCTTGGGATCGGGTTTGACGGCCAGCGCATAAGATGCGCCTTCCAGCACCTTGTAAGGGTCGGTATCGTCGAACGGATACGGCGGCAATGCCTTGTTCTTAAGCTCTTCGCCCCGCAAGGCCGCGGCCGCGCGGACGAAGTTGTCCATGCGTCCCGATTTCTCGCACTGCTCGAAGGCGAAGGGGATCGTCACCGTGCGGTTGATCTCGATCCGCGGGGCCCAAAAAACGTCGCTTAGGTGTACCGCGGTGAAGGGTACGGGCTTGATGGGATAATCACCCGCCGCCTGCGCGGTCTTTTCCTTTACAGGATCCTCCTGCGCCGCCTTTACTGCCGGCAACGCGCGGCAAAAAATTATAACCATGCCCGCAACCAACAATTTTTCCGGAATCGATTTCATGGGTCATTCCTTGTAAAGACGCGACGGGCTCGAACCGAAGGATGGCCGTTCGCGGTTGTGGAAAAAAATAATGATGCACGCCATTTTCCGCGACGGGCACGAACCGAGGGTTGCCGGTCGCGGCTTTACGCATAAATTTTCACTTGTTCCCACGCTCCGGCGTGGGAACTAGGAGCGTATATACGCCCCATTTTGACAGCACTTATTTATACGCCGCGGATTACTTCACGACCCGCAGGCCGAACACTCCGCCCGCGTAATTGTTCTGATGGCCTTGGAATTTGACCGTGATCTTATTCTTGCCTTTGACCATATCCGCCGGAATCTTATATATCTCATCATAAAACTCTTCCGGCTTGTTGTTCTCCAGGGTTTGCGTGGCGATTTTTACGCCGTCGATCAGGACGTCGAACGTACGATCGCCGCCACCGTCGCTGCCCCAATAGGTAACGCGAAGCTCTTGCGGTTGATCGGCAACGACTTTAACGTCCCAGGAGAACCAGCCGCCCTCGGTCGCATGGCGCCAGTTGCGCGATTGGAACTCCCCGGTCTCCGAGTTATCGCCCTTCTGGTTGTGAGCGCTCTCGTTTTGTTCATCGCCGGGTTTTACCGTATCGATAAGGCCGGACTTCGGTTCGTTTTGTGCAACGGGCGCGGACTGCTGGGGAGTTGCCGCGGTTTTTTTCATGACCTTCAGCCCGAAAACTCCGCCCGCATAGGCCCCGGGATTGGCCTGGAACTTAACAGTGACTTTATCCTTGCCTTTGACCAATTCCGCCGGAATTTGATATACCTCGTCGTAAAACTTGTCCGGCTGATTGTTCTCCAGTTGTTGGTCGGCGATTTTTACGCCGTCGACCAGGATGGCGAAAATCCGGTTGTCCACGTCGCTGCCCCAATATGTTACGCGAAGTTCCTGCGCCTGATCGGGCAGGACCTTTACTTCCCAAGAGAACCAGCCGCCGTCGGTCGCGTGACGCCACATCCGCCCATTGAAGTCGCCGGTCTCGCTTTTATCGCCCTGTTGTTTATGGTCGCGTTCGTTTTGTTCCTCGCCCGGATTCACCGCGTCCACGATGCCGGTTTCCAAGGCCTTTTGACGATCCGCCTGGGCTTGGTATTCCTGCTCTTTGGCCTGCCACTCGGCCGGGGTGAACTGATCCCAATAGACTGCGTATCGCCGGGCGCCTTGCATTTTATAGAACGGCTCGAGCGTCACGCCCTTGCTTTCTTTTTCCTTGGAAATGCGGAATTCATCCGGCGAACCGGTGAACGTATTCGGTTTGCCCGCCGCCGGTTTAAGGCCGGAAAGAACCTGGCCCTCTTCGGCCACAACCACGGGAAAGGGTTTTTTGGCGTCCACTTCGGCGCACAGCACAAGGGGACCGTTTAAAAACGCGAAACGATGCGGGTTGTCGCGGAAACCCTCGGTGTACAGGCTAAACGGCATGGATATTTCCACCCTGTCGCCGCTCTTCCAGGTCCGCGAAACCACCGCGTAACCGCCGGGCTTGCTGGCAACGGCCTGCTTCTCGCCGTTGACTAGAATCTCATATCCCTTTGTCGCCCACCAGGGATGCCGAATGTGGAGATCCAGCTTCAGCGGCTTTTCGCAGGTCACTACGAGCTTGCTTGCGCCCTCGTCCGGATATTTCGTCTCCTGGCGGAGCTTCAGGCCCTTGGCCTTCCAGTTCAGTTCCGAGGCAATGAACAGGTTCACGTACAAATTCCCGTCGTTATGGAAATAAATGCTGTCGCCGTACTTGGCGTGATTTTCCACGCCCGTGCCGGTGCAACAGGCGAACGTGTTAAGCGGCGTGCTGTAATGCTCGTCCTTGTGCGATCCGGTCCTGACCGGCACGGAGTAGCACATCATGCCGTCCGCCGGATTTTGCGACGCCAGGATGTGATTGTATAGCGCCCGTTCGTAGTAATCGGCGTATTCGGGCCGCGGATCCTGGCAGAACAAGTGCCGCGTGAGCTTGAGCATGTTGTAGGTGTTGCAGGTCTCGGCGGTGAACGGGCCTAGCGACTTCGACAGGGTTTCCTTGGGCGTGAACATCTCGCCGTTGCTGTTGCCGCCGATAACGTAAGAACGCTCCTTGACCACCGTATCCCAGAAAAAGTTCGACGCCGTTTTCATCGCCTCCTGGCCGGTCAATTCATATTCCCGCGCAACGCCGATGAATTTCGGAATCTGCGTGTTGGCGTGCAGGCCGGTAAGCTTGTCTTCCCGCATTGAAGCCGGTCCGATAACCGCCATGTGGTTGAACCGCTGGGCGATCTTCAAATATTTTGCCTCCCCGGTGATGCCGTAAAGATTGGCCAGCACTTCGTTCATCCCGCCGTGCTCGGTGCGCATCATTCTCTGCATCTGTTCGTCGGTAAGCTTGGCGTTGCGGGCGATTACCCAGTCGGCGAACTTCTTGCACACCTCCAGGGCCTGCTGATTGTCGCAATATACATACATGTCCAACAGTCCGGCGTAGATCTTATGCAGGGTATAGTAAGGCGCCCATACGCGCCCGGTCGATTCCACCCGGTCGAAAAAAGTCTCCGGGAATGCGCTGAGGTAGCCCGTGCCGATTTTATCCTGGCAGGCGGCCAGGCCCGCCACCACGGCATCGCCTTTTTGCTTGAATTTCTCGTCGCCCGTGGCGGCGTACATCATCGCGCATGCCGATAAATAGTGGCCCACGAAATGCCCGCGCAACTCGCAATTGGGCTCTTCCCAACCGCCCAACGGCTGGGCCGATGACGGCAACCCGGCATTGACGCGGAAGTTGTGCAGCAGCCGATCCACGTCCAGCGAAAGCAGATACTTCTGGTCCAGTTCCATGGCGTGCTTGAACGGACCGTCCAGCAGGCGCACTTCTTGCAGTGGAAAAGCCTGCACCTTAAGCGGAACCACGGGCGCCACTTTGACCTTTGATCCGCCGTCGGCAAGCGCGTCGGCATAGGTGGAAGAAATCGTCATTGCCAAAAACAAGAAAACAACCATGAGCACTAGTGCGGGTTTCATAAATCCAAGCCCTTTCTGATTTGACATTGCCTAGTTTTCAGTATTCCAAAAGACAACCGCCTTGATAAGACCCGATTTGGGGGTCAGGCGAGTAAACAAATAAGCTAACTCATTTTCAAGCGATTATCAAGCATTAATTGCGCAAAATGCCATTAATATTCCGCGAAGTCGCAAACAAAATAGCAGCAAAAAAGAAAAAAAGAGGGATTTACATTCTTTTTCTGCGAAGCATCCATCCCATGACCCCGCCGACCAACAAAACAAGGATCGAGGGTTCGGGCACGGGCGTAACCGTCAAAGTAGCCGGCGTGGGAGTTGGAACCGGTACCTCTAAAGAACCAAACGCCAAGTACGGGCTATTGTAAGGGGAGGTTGAAGCCACGGGATAAACGAATCTGAATCCGGCGTTATTTGCATGCCCGCTTGACAAGGAATTCAGAACATTTGTTACGTCCAGAGTAATGCTCGTTTGCTGGGAATAGCTAAAGGATGTGAACATCGAACCCAAATTCCAGTCGTCAACGGTCAATAATCCGTCCCCGGAATAGCTGTAGGCGTCGATTTGAAACGGATACGGCCCGTATGAAGAGAAAACAGGCAATGTCAGACTTGCATCCTGAACCCCTTGCGAAAATTGGGAAATATCGAATTCCACAATGCCGCGCTCTTCCATGGACGGGTCATTGAGGGCCTCGACAGTACTTAGATCCAGTGCAAGATCCGCAATTCCATCCTTAGCTACGTCAGGAGGAATACCATCGCGCACGGATCCGTCCACCACCGGCGACAATATCGTGGCTGCGCCTTGAGCAACCGTAGCCATTAAGATAAGACCCGCTAACACAATAACGATGCGTTTCATGATGAAAATCTCCTGTATAGCAAAAAAAAACGCCGTGCGCCTTTCGACCAATCATGGCAATGCTTTTGGTCGTGAGCGCTGCCTCCGGTTCAGAGTCATAAGAAATGTTGAACCGACGGATAGTTTATGCTAACAGAAAACTAAGCCAGCGTCAATTAGCCACGCTTTTTGGAAATGATACCGTTTGAATTTTCAGGCTTTTTATGAGTTTTTTGGCACGCCAAATACGGCCTAGAAATTAGGCCAATGAACCTGCTAGGATAAATAAATGCTCATATAGGAAAATCGGTAGTGGTTGAACATTTTGTGGCTTGAATTTATACGAACCTTATGCGGCCAATTAAATCTATTGAAATGAAGCAAGTAATGTGAACAATTATACAGGTCAGGAACCCCCCTAGTGACGCCGAAGCGAGCGAAGAATAGAATCAAACGAAGCTTAATCCCCCATATTGACTTATATTGCAGTAATGCTAAAATGAACCCCTCTTTTTTATCATTACGGGAAAGGATGCCTGTTATGAATGCTGGAACCCTCAAGGAGCCACATGTTTTTTTGATGGCTTTTTTCGTGCGCTGAGATTACTTAAAGGGCACTTATAAATGACAGTTTGCATAGCAGCAATGTGCGATAAGGGAACTAAGGTTGTTGTAGCATCGGATACGACTGTCACAAATATGTTGATCCCGATTGAATTTGAACATTTACAGGGGAAAATTAGCAGATTATCACCCACCTGCGTTGCTATGACAGCGGGGGATGCACTTGCTTATACAGAATTATTTAGCATGGTTACGACAAATTTATCTGCTTTGAGGGAACCCAGTATATTTGATATCGTAGACAACATAAAAAGCTGCTATAAAGATGTCCGACATCAAGAGATTCGTGAACGCATTTTGGGACCAAGGGGGCTTGAAGATCTTGAACATTTTTATAAATTACAGACCCATTTAGAAAGAGAAGTCGTATATAAAATACAAAACCAAATTGACACATACGATTATGGGCTGGAAATTTTAGTTGCCGGAATGAGTGGAGCGAGATCACATATTTATGGTGTAATTGATCCAGGAACATCATTGTGTTTTGATGCCATAAATTTCCATGCCATTGGTTCAGGAATGATACTTGCACTAAATTCGCTAATTTCAAACAGTTGTGATTTAAATAAGTCTTATCAAGAAACAATAATAGCTGTTTTCCAAGCAAAACGACTAGCTGAAAAGGCTCCAGGTGTTGGCACCGAAACGGATATGGCAATCGTAATGGATAAAGGTGCACTTTGGATTTCTCGTGAAGAAATCCAAAATCTTATCCCGATACATGAGAAATGGCAGCGTAAAGATGATACGTGGGAAGAAGACTTAAATAATTTAATAACGCGCATTACACAAACCAAGACAACGGAGTAAATACCATGAAAACTAGAAACATTAGAACAGTGAATGATAGAATTTCTGAGCGTGCTCAAACAGCAGAAATTATGCATAATTTTCGGTTGACTGCCGAGGAATATCTGAAAAATACTCAAGGGAAAAAATATAGACCTGGTTCGCGCATTAACAGAAAAACGGCAGGTGTGGGGATCGAACCCACGTCGGGAAAATGCCCATAAAGCTAGCCCCGAACTTTCGATTATAAGTCGAGTGCCTTGCCGCTCGGCCACCCTGCCGAAATTGGCCCAATGGTGAAAATCATTGGGCTTTTTTTATTCATCCTAAAAAGTCCGCAGTCCTCCCATATTCTCTTAGCTCTTTTATTGCAAGGGTACGTAATCGGTTGCGCACCCAAGTTGATAATGGCAGTCCTGCAAGATCGGCGGCGGCGTCGAAGCTTTTCTTTTCAGATTCGGCCACTCTGACCTGTAGATAACGCCCCTTAACCTTAGTGGGGGGGCTTTTCGGTCTTCCAGTCTTTTTCTTGTTTTTGACCATATTGGGATTGTACCGACATTAAAAATACAAGTCAAGACCAATAATATAGAAAAATTTTTATTTTTCCTATTGACTGTATTGTTTATGTCGGTACAATAAGTATAGATAATAAAACCCCGGTCAAGCGCTAACTTGGCCGGGGGAAGACAAACCGGCGACTAGCGCCAGAATGACCTTGCAAAACCATTCTACCGCAAAGTTGCCCCAAAATCAAAGGGACTTTGCGATGAATAAAATGAATACCGAGAAGCGAAACACGATTTTAAGGCTGTTGGTGGAAGGCAATTCGATCCGAAGCGTATGCCGATTGATGCAAACTAACATCCCCAGCGTACTCCGTCAACTTAAATGGGCTGGCAAGCAAGCCCAAAAACTGATGGATCGGATGTTCCGCGACCTAAAATTGGACCACTTAGAAACGGATGAAATTTGGACATTTATCCTCAAAAAACAGGGCCGACTGACACCCGAAGAAAAGCAGGAATGCGGCAATATTGGGGATATGTACTTATGGTACAGCGTGGATCAGAAAACCAAATTGGTCCCCACCTTCCTTCTTTCCAAGCGCTCAGGTGATGCGGCCCGGCGTTATATGGTCCGACTGGCCAATACACTAAAAATGCCTGGCCCCCATGAAACGGACGATCACAACTACAAGATCGGCAGTATTGACCCTATCACTCAGATTTCCACGGACGGCTATCAGGGCTATCCCGAAGCGGTCGATTTAGCTTTCGGACGATTCGCAAAATTTGGTACAATTAAGAAAGACTACCGCAACGTCGATATGCCTGGTCGATACAGTCCGGGCGAAATAGTGGGGACCGAACGCCGTGGGGTATATTGCATGAGAGAGGATGAATTACAAACGATATGCACAAGCCATATCGAGCGCCACAATCTGACCATCCGCACCTTTATGAAGCGGTTCACCCGACTGGCCTTGGGATTTTCAAAGAAATTGGAAAACCTTGAGGCGGCTGTAGCGCTCCACATGGCCTATTACAACTTTTGTTGGCGTCCTGGTAAGATGCGGATCACCCCGGCAATGGCCGCCAAAGTGACCGATCACTTTTGGACGTTCGCGGAGTTGATGGAAAAAATTTCAGAAATTTCCTGAAATGGTATCACTACCCGCTTTTTTCAGCATTAAATACATTCCTAAGCTTGTTATAATGCCTGAAAACCATCCCCAATGGCCGTTCAACTGCTTGACCTGTGCTGACATGGCTTGTTATCTTGAGGTCTGAGTCCTACAAAGATTATTCGAATGCCTTCCTCAAAATTCCTGCCACGCGAGACACCCATATGAACCACTTGAACTCAGTAATAGCGATCTTTTTTCGGATCATGCATATTGCCCTGTTGCTTCTCGCTTCGGCGGCGCCGGCATTCTCACAGCCGGACCAGCGACAATCCGATTCGCCATCGTCCCAGTTCCAATTAAAGCTCAACGCCGGGGCCATATCCAGCCTCAAGCATGTCCACGATAGCCTTGACACGGAGTATGTCATTTCCGGTCGAAGACTGGGAGACGCTGTTCTCCGCTACCGCAAACCGGGCGGCGACCTGCGTGAGGTCCAAACCGCAAAACTGGCCCAAGCCGGCGACGTGACCTGTTCTCCCAACGCCGACGGCCCGGAATACGATGCCGTTTATCGGATTCTGGATGGGAAATCCGAAGACCTGCTCCTCAAAGTGCATTTCACTATCCAGGAGCGTGCCGTTTTGTGGACCTTGAACGTCGAAAATCTCGCGCCCCAACCCGTCGAAATCTGCGACCTCGCGATTCCCCTGCCCATAGGTTCCGCCTTCGGCCGAAACAGGCAGTCCAACGTGAGAATTTTGAAGCACAGTTTCATCTCCGGCCACGGTTCGTATCTGTTTTGGATGCGCAGCAATAACGCGGGGCCTTACCTCATGCTCTCCCCGCTGGACGACACCCAACTCGAATACTGGAACCGTGACGGCGGTTACAGCGTGTTCATCCATTCGGCGGCGGCCGGGGCCACGGCCAAGGACAAGGGCTGCAATTGGCGACAGCCCAATACGAGCCTGACGCTTGCGCCCACGGTTCTGCGGGCGATGCCCGGTCGTACGGATTCAAACTCCAATGGGCCGACGATTACGACGCGGTGCGGCAAGCACTTGTCGATGATGGCAAGATAGACGTGCACATAGTTCCTGGGATGACCGTCCCTTCCGATCTTTTCACCCAGCTTGCCTTGCGTACAAAACAAAAAATCGACGCCGTGGAATCCGAATTTCCCGATTCCACCCGCCTGAAATCGCTGGGTGCAAAGGACGATCTCACCCATCTATACCAGGTCGCATTTTCCAAGCTCGGAGAAAACCGCCTTAAAATTCGCTACGGCGACGGCCGGCACGTGTTTCTGGAATTTTTCTGCACCGAACCCATCGAAACCCTGATCAAAAAACGCGCGGCCTTCATCGCCCGCTGCCAGCATCGCGATCCGGCCAAGTGGTACAACGGGCTGATCTCGGAATGGAACATGGAAACCCATGTTCTGCTGGGCCCCGATAATTACGACCGCATCCGGGGCTTTCGGATTTACGAGGTCTCCTGCGACGATCCGGGCTTGTGCAAACCCGCTTTTTTAGCCGCGAAAAACGCCGAGTATCCCCTGCAAAACGAGGTCGATGCCCTCGATTATTACATCCAGCATTTCGTGTGGGGCGGGCTGCAGCGCACTACCGACGAAACCTACTCCTACGGCATATACGGCATTCCCGACTGGAAGAAAAACCGCGACAGCAAAGACCCCGGCCGCAACGGAAAACAGCATCTATGGAGAATTTACGACTACCCGCACATCGTGGTGATGTATTTCGGCATGTACCGCGTAGCCAAATATCATCCCCAAATCCGCACGGCTTTGACTGCGAAAGAATATCTCGAGCGGGCCTACGGCACCGCCCTGGCCTTATTCACCGTTCCAAAGGAGATTACAGGCTGGGAGGCCTATGGAACCGGCCTTTACAACGAACTGGTCATCCCGGACCTGATCGACGAACTGCAAACCGCGGGCATGAACGCCGAGGCCGATCGCTTAAGAGGGCATTGGGAACGCAAGGTCCGAACTTTCGTAAACGATAAACCGGACCTGTTCCAATCGGAATATCCCTTCGATTCCACAGGGTTCGAAGCCACCCACGCCTTGGCCAAATACGCCGTAAAGCACGCCGATCCGCCGGGGTCGGAAAAGAAAATCCGCGTCTCCCAGGAAAAAGCCCAGGAATTCATGGAAAACCAGATCGCCGCCAACATCTTCTGCCGCGGCTGGCTCGAACCCGCATACTATCTGCTCGGCAGCGACTACCGCGCAAGCGCAGGCAATTCCTATACGCTCAGTTACATGTCGCAGATGGGCGGCTGGGGAGTCCTCGATTACGCCCTGTATTACGCCCGCGATCCCGCCCCCTATATCCGCCTGGGATATGCCTCGTTTCTAAGCTCCTGGGCATTGATGAACACCGGGACCCCGGAATCGAACTACGGCTACTGGTATCCAGGCAAGGAAAACGACGGCGGCGCCGGGGGCGGATTCGAGCCCGCCGCGTTCGGCAATACCTGGTTGGGCCAGCCGCACCATCGCGGAAGCTGGTATTATAGCTGCGAGATCGACCTCGGTTACTGCGGCGCATTGCGGACCGCCGCGACCATCCTCGCCGACGACCCGATCTTCGGCCGCATCTGCCTGGGCGGCGACTGGCGGGCCGCGGACGGTGGAATCCAGGTCATCCTCAAGGATGGGCTAAGAAAACGCTTTCATGCCTTGCTGGGCGATCGCAAATTGCATCTGCTTTTAGACAATGACCGATTCCTTGCCGCCGAGCCCGTCTTTCTCAAGCCGGACTTTTCCCAAATACGTTTTTTCCTGGAAACCGACAACCCGGAAAAGCACGCGGCAAAACTCCATCTTACAGGTTTGCCGCCCGGCAAATACTCGGTCCGCGACGACAAAGCACCGATTGCCGCCCTCGACGTTCAGGACGGCCAAGAATACACTCTTGACCTAACGATGGACGCCAACACCAAGTCCAAGCGTTTCATCATTACCAAGCAAGCCCAGCCATGATGCCGGACTTGTAGGTACGGCAGTTAAAGCGGTTGGGGCGGCAGTTAAACTGCCGCCCCAACAAGTGAATCCCCAACGAATCCCTATTTTCCCGCCGCCCGCACCCGGATCAAAACCACGCCGTGGCGTGCGACGCTTGCGCTGAACCGATTATCGAATTCGCCGAGGTCTTTTTGCCGCCACAGGTCGCGGACGATCTGTTTGCCCGAAAAGCCCAGGTCGGACCATTTCACGGCGACTTCCTTTTCGGCATCGCCGCGGTTAAACAGTCCCACGGCCATGGAACCGTCTTCCATGGCTTTTGCCCAGACTTCAAGGTTATCGGCCTGGGTCACGCGCCGGGCTTGTTTGCCCAAGGGGTCCTGGCTGACTTCGAGCACTTCGTCGTTGGTAAGCAGGTTGAGCGTGAATTCATCGAGTTGCGCCATGTCGCAGCCGATCAAAAGCGGAGAGCAAAGCAGGCACCACAGGCTGATGTGGGTGTATTGCTCGTTTGGCGTCAGCCCGGTGGGGTGCAGGTTTCCCCAGCCCACCAGCCCCACCACCAGCATGTCCGGATCGTTCCAATGACCCGGCCCGGCGTATTGTTCGTGCCCGGCCTGCGAGAAACCAATATTGGACATGCTCGACCAACTATCGACGATGTCGCCGGTGGTGCGCCAGGAATTGCCGCCCACCTCTGCGCCCCATTCCCAGACCTTGCCCCAACCGTATTGGCAAAGGCTGAAATCGATGTCTCGATGGACCTTGTCCAGGGCCCCGTGCATTACCTGGTAAGGCTTTTTCAGCGCCGGCAGGCTCCTGCCTCCGGAAACTTGATCGTATGAGCACCAGTCGTATTTCAGGTAATCGAAGCCCCATTGGGCATAGCGCTCTGCGTCTTTTTCCTCATATTTATAACTGCCCGTAAAACCAGCGCAGGTCAGGGGGCCGGGGGAAGAATATATTCCCGCCTTCAATCCCTTGCCGTGGATGTAATCGCAGAGGGCCTTCATGTCGGGGAATTTTTTATTGGGGTTGATCATCCCGTTTTCGTCGCGCGGTTTGCCCTGGAGCATCGGATCATTGCTGCCCGGCTTGATTTCCCAGCAGTCGTCGATGTTGATGTATGTCCAGCCGTGGTCGATCAAACCGCTTTTGACCATGGCGTCGGCGGCGGAGCGGACTTTGGCGTCGTCCACCGCGTTGGCAAAACAATTCCAACTGTTCCAGCCCATCGGCGGCGTAAGTGCGATGGCGTCGCCGCAAACGATTTTGAACTTCCGCTGGGCCCTGCCCAAGGCATTCTCGGCGTGTAAAATAACCAAGTATTCCCCGCGTTTTTGCAATACGCCCGTTATCCGGCCGGTTTGCGGATCGAGTTTCAAACCTTCGGGCAGGCCGTCCGCGGCGAAAGTCATGGGGCGCTGGCCGGTGGCGGCAACGGCGTACATAAACGGCGATCCCGGCCGGACGCCGAATATCTCGGCCCCGTTGATCCGCGGCGTTGCCGGCGTCTTGGGTGTGAGGATCAAAGGATTATCAACCGGCTGGTCCACGGCTTCCGGGGGCTGGCCGATATACTCGATCTTGGCGTCGGCCCAGTCCGCATGGTCGTAATTTATGCCGTCGCCGGCGTCGTGCACCAGAAGCAGCAGCGTTTTGAATCTCTTCAGGTTCACATCCACCTTTTCGGGCGCCTGCCCGGCCTTCATTACCTCGCTCTTCCAAAGCTCGCGGTCGTCGGCCAGCACCCGGAATTCGACGCTGCCCAGGGAGTCTCCCACTTCGTCGTCCACACCCACGTAAGCCGTAAACCTTTCGGCCCCGCCCTTCAGATTAATCAAAAGAGAGCTTGCCGCATGGGTGCCCAGCCCGTGTTCAAATTTTTTCTCGCCTATGGAAAGCTGATTTCCATCCACGGACTTATCGGCCTGGGGCTCGCCCCAGCCTTGCTTGACCTTGCTCACATCAAGCGATCCGAGCAAAACGGTTTCTGTGGCGACGGCCTGCGCGGAAAACACCATCCCCGCTAAAAGCACGCCCATCAATGCCAGAAATAGACTTTTACTGTCGTGTAGAGCCATGATCAGTTACTCCTGTGAAAAAGAGGTTGAAAACGCGTATCAGCATTGTGCGGTTTCCCCATGACTTTTGCAACAAGCGGCAACCTCTGGCCCGTAAATTTTTTCAAATCTTTTTTACGTAAAATAGTGGCCGGTGCTCGCGGTTTAGAATGATATTGCCTGTAAAGCCGCGCCGGGCACAACCGGCGCCATCGGGCACCGCGGCGTAGCTGTGGTCGGCATGGTCGGTTGGTCGGTTGCGGTGTGGAATGAAATCATATATCGCGTAAATCTTTATATTTGTTCAATTTTGCACTTCGCAATTTTTAATTTGAACATGAAAAATAATGTACGTAAAAGGTGCTTAAATCATAAACAATCAATATTCCCTCGAAAAATCCCCTTGCAGCCGGCCATCACTCAGTTCGTCCGGCTATCGAATCTCAGATTGTTAAAGTTACAGAAGTTGGGGCAGCAGTTGTACTGCTGCCCGCCGATTTTCCTACCGGGACGGAAGTGCAACTCCCCTCCCGACGTAGTATTGGCGATCTTAGACTCTATGTATTGGCAATCTGAGACTCAATAAACCGGCAAAATCGAGCATGGCATGTCGACTTTCACTTTGCGCACGGTTAAACTATGGGAGATCCATATCCCGGAGCGTTCTTGTAGGAGGCTCCTGGGATTCGGAGCTGAAAAATCTCATATCACCATGTTTTCCGCATATAGGAGACGTCTATTATGAAACGCTATTTGACCATTTGTGTCGTGGCATTGGCTCAACTCGCCTTTACGTTTTTTCCGCTTCGGGCCCAGTCAACCGGAACTGCATCCTTGACCGTCCAAGTCGATAAGCCGGGCATAAAGGTCAGTCCCACGCTCTACGGCATATTTTTCGAGGAAATCAACCATGCCGGCGACGGCGGATTGTATGCCGAATTGGTGCAAAATCGCTCTTTCGAGAATTCCGATAAACCCGACTCCTGGACCCTGGTGACCGACGGATCGGGCCAGGGCGAGATTGCCATCGACACCGACAATCCGCTGTACGAGAACAATCCCCGATCGCTGCGTTTGAAAATGTCCTTCGACGGAGAGGGCAAAGTCGGCGTGGCGAACAAGGGCTACTGGGGCATCGGCCTGGAAAAGGGTGCGCAATATGATTTGTCGGCCGCGCTTTGCGGGGGGGAAGGATTCTCCGGCCCGGTGACCGTCGCCCTGCAAAGCGCGGACGGCAAAACAACCTATGCCCAGGCCGACATCAACGAGGTCGATTCTCAGTGGAAGACCTACAAACTCGCCTTGACTTCCAACGCGGCCGATCCCAAGGCCCAATTGGTCATAAGCGCCTCGAGTCCGGGCACGCTGTGGATGGACATGGTCTCGCTTTTCCCGCGTAAAACATTCAAGGGCCGGCCCAACGGCATGCGATTGGACCTGGCCACTATGCTGGAAAATCTCCGCCCCTCGTTCGTGCGTTTTCCCGGCGGATGTTGGGTCGAAGGGGAGACATTGGATAACGCCATGCGCTGGAAACGCACCATCGGCGATCTGGCCCAGCGCCGCGACCAATGGAATTTATGGCAATATTATTCCACGAACGGCCTGGGTTTCCACGAATACCTCCAACTCTGCGAGGATCTCGGGGCTGAGCCGCTTTTCGTGATCAACTGCGGCATGTCGCACCAGGGTGTCGTGCCTATGGACAAGATGGGCGAATTCGTGCAAGACGCCTTGGACGCCATCGAATACGCCACCGGCCCGGCCGGCAGCAAATGGGGCGCGCTACGGGCACAAGCCGGGCATCCCGCCCCCTTCTCCCTGAAGTACATGGAAATCGGCAACGAAAACGGCGGTCGGCCATACAATGAGCGTTATGCCCTGTTCTACGATGCCATAAAGAAAAAATATCCGCAAATGAACTTGATCGCCGACGAATGGGGCGGCAGACCGACCAGCCGGCCGATAGAAATTATCGACGAGCATTATTACAACAACGCGGAATTCTTTATCAGTAACGCCAATAAATACGATACTTATGATCGAAAAGGCAGCAAAGTCTACGTCGGCGAATATGCCGTTACGCAAAACACCGGCCGCGGCAGCCTCCGCGGAGCCGTGGGCGAAGCGGCCTTCATGACCGGCATGGAACGCAACTCCGACGTAGTCCTGTTGGCCTCCTATGCGCCGCTTTTTGTAAACATAAACAACAGGCATTGGAATCCCGACTTGATCCAGTTCGATAGTTCCCGTGCCTGCGGCATTCCATCGTACTACGTACAACAGATGTTCAGCCAAAACCGCGGCGACGTGGTCCTGCCCATTAAACTTGAATTCCCGGCCGCGTCCGTGGAAGACAAGCACGGCGCGATCGGCGTGGGCGCCTGGATCACCCAAGCCGAATTCAAGGACATTAAAGTCACCAAGGGCGGCCAAAACCTTTTTACCGGCGATTTTTCCAAAGACAGCGCGGGCTGGAAAATCGTACAGGGCCAGTGGCAAGTCAAGGACGGCGCCTTCCAGCAAACATCCAACGACTCCGATTGTTTTGCCACTGCCGGCGATCCCTCCTGGACCGACTACACCTTGACCCTCAAGGCCCGTAAGCTCGGCGGTAATGAAGGTTTCTTAATTATTTTCAACGCCCAACCGGACAACCAACTGATGTGGTGGAATATCGGCGGCTGGGGCAATACCCGGCACGCCCTCGAACGCCGCACCAGCTCCGGAAACGTGCCCTTTGGCAACGATGCTCAGGGCCGAATACAAAACAATCGCTGGTATGATATCCGCGTTGAAGTCGGCAGGCAAAACGTCCGCTGTTACCTGGATGGCAAGCTGATCCACGACGTCAAGTATCCCGTCATCCAGTCGCTATATGCAGTTGCCGGTTTGAACAAGGCCGCGGATGAGCTGATTCTGAAAGTAGTCAATACGGCCTTCGCCGACCAGGAGACCGATATCCGCCTTGCCGGCGCGGATAAAGTCCAGCCTTCGGGCACGGCGATTGTGCTCAGTTCCGAAAAACCCAGCGATGAAAACACCCTCCAAAACCCCACAAAAGTGTCACCGGTTACCCATCAGTTCCAGAATGCCGCCAAAGATTTTAAACACACGTTCCCTGCCGATTCGGTTACCGTACTGCGACTGAAAATCAAGTAGTTGCAAACTGGCGCGGTCCCCATTTTGTCATTTCCTCTTCCAGGACGTGCCCGAGGGACCGTCTGTCAGAAGAATGCCCATCGACTGCAATTCTTGCCGCAGGGCATCGGCCCTTTGAAAATCCTTCATCTTCCGGGCGCTGTTGCGCTCTTCGACAAGCCTGGTCACCTGCTCGTCGGGCTCTTGGCGCTGGAAATCGATGACATCGAGGACTCCGTTTACTTGACACATGAATTCGAAGACCTGGCGGGCCTGGTCGCCGTCCAGTTCTCCGCCGCTCATGAGCCGGTTGACGTGGCGAATGAAGGCAAACAGCCTGCCCAAAGCCTTGGGGAGGTTGAGATCGTTGTCCATGGCCTCTTGCCAGCCGGTGCGGGTGGCGAACAGGGCTTGGTCCAGCTCGGTGCTGCGCCGGCCCGCGGCGAAATGACCCAGGCGGGCGACGAACTCGTTCAGGCGGGCCACGCAGTTTGCCGCCCGTTTGAGTTCTCCCGCGGAGTAGTTCAGCACCGTGCGATAATGCGCGGCAAGTAACCAGTAGCGGACCGCCGGTCCGTCGAAGCCTTGTTCCAGGAGTTGATTCAAGGTGAGGTCGTTGCCGGCCGCGCGGCTCACTTTTTTGCCATCGGCCATCACCACTTCGCAGTGCATCCAGAGCCTGGCCAAAGGCTTGTCTTGCAAGCCGCGGGCAATGGCGATCTCGTTGTCGCCGTGCGGAAAAGTCAGGTCGGTGCTGGCCGTGTGGATGTCGAAGGGCTGGCCCAGGCAGCCCACGGCCATGCAAGCGCACTCCACGTGCCAGCCCGGCCTGGCGTTGCCCCAGGGAGTGGGCCAGAAGATGCCGGCCTTCAACTCGGCCAGCGAGGGGCGTTTGAAGAGCGCAAAATCGCCGGGGTGGTCTTTTTCATAATAGTCGTAGGTTGTGGATGTATCGCTCCGCATCCGCTTCGGCTCGATTCCGGATAGTCTTCCATAGTCCGGAAAACTGTTGATCCTGAAGTAGACCGACCGCAGCTTTTCGTAGGCCAATCCCTTTTCCAGAAGATTGCGGGTCTGTTCGACCATGTCGGCGACGTGCTCACTGGCCTTGGGATAGTGGTGCGCTCGCCTGACGTGCAGCGTATCCAAGCATTCAAAGAAAACCCTTTCCCAGCGCGCCGTGAATTCCCGCAGTTTCCCTCCGCCCTTGAGGCACTCGCGGACCGTGCGGTCGTCGATATCGCCGAGGTTCATGGCATGCTTGACTTGATAGCCGCGATATTCGAGATGCCGCCGCAGCACGTCGGAAAAGACCACCCTGCGGCATAGTCCCAAGTCTGGAGGTCCGTCAAGGCTGGGCCCGCAGGAATAGATCGTCACCTTGCCTGGCGATACAGGCTCCAACTTTTCCACCTCTCCGGATAGCGTGTTATAGAAACGCAAGGGCTCCGGCACCGTATCAGAGACGAACAGCGAAGTGGAAAGATAGCGTTCGCCCCCGTCCGGTAATAGGGCCACAACCGTGCCTTTGCCCAGCGCCCGCGCCTCATCCAGGGCCACTTTCATAGCCGCCCCGGCGCTCATCCCCACAAAAATTCCCTCTTCTCTTGCCAGGCGCCTGGCCGTCTCATACGCCGAATCATCGTCCACGTGGACGATCGCCTGCAATTCTTCCGGCTTGAAGATCCCGGGCACGTAGCTTTCCTTCATGTTCTTGAGGCCTTGAATTTTATGTCCCTTGAAGGGCTCGATGCCGACCACGCGAACGGCCGGATTCAGTTCGCCGAGTGCACGGGTAATGCCCATCAACGTTCCCGTGGTCCCCATGGTGATAACCACGACGTCCACTTTGCCGCCGGTGGCCTCCCAAATTTCCTTGCCGGTGCCGTAGTAGTGGGCTTGCCAGTTGGCCTCGTTGTTGAACTGGTCGACCAGGACATACTTGCCCGGCTCTTCGCGGGCCAAACGATAGGCTTCTTCGATGGCCCCATCCGTCCCGCGGTATCCTGGCGTCAAAAGGATCTGCGCCCCGTAGGCCTTGAGAATCCGCTTGCGTTCCTCGCTTGCCGACTCGCTCATGGTGACCAGGAGTTGATAGCCCTTGACCGCGCAGACCATGGCCAGGCCGATGGCCGTGTTGCCGCTGCTGGCCTCCAACACGATCTTGCCGGGGGTCAACTCGCCCGCGGCCTCGGCCTGCTCGATCATCCTCAATGCAATCCGGTCCTTTACAGACCCCCCCGGATTCATCAACTCGAGCTTAACCAGGACCTCAACACCCGCAACCGGATTCATGCGGTTGATGCGCACCAGAGGAGTGTTTCCAACCAACTCAAGAACGGAATTGACTTTGCACGGTGCCATGAAATCCCTTTGGACATCCTTGCCGTCTCTGCTTGTCGGCCGTTTCACAAGCCAGAGCCACAAGCGATAAGTAGAGCAAAAGGGACTTTCAAAGTCAAGATTCTTTATTTTCCCCAAAGCACGCGGAACTCGCCATTGCTCGCATTATAACCTGAATTTGTTTAAGGCATATATTTTTTGCCGCCCCTCTGGGGCAATAAATAATTCGTTAAACAAAACTTAGGTTGATTATCAATAGCTGCAAGGCATAAACGAAAGCTCCGGCCGGGAACTCTATGACTCCGTCGCCCTGCGATTGCTGGAATCGACGATCCGCGAATGATTCTTGGAGCGCATCTCGGATCAGTGTAGCGTGTTGGGTGCCATGCCCACGCTCGTCGTGGGCATGTTTTCCCGAAAATTACACCACATGGCCACGCAAGCGTGGCCATGGCACCCGCTATACTCAAGTGAGATGCGCTCTAGAGCCTATGAGCCTGCCCACTCGTTGATCTTCAAAACACGATTGTTTCATCAGGAGCGATGAAAACGATCATCGAACGCCCTTCAATTAATAGTCTACCGTCGGCCGGAGGCGGCGGGCCGTCCAATGAAGGATAAATGTCCTCCGGGCTCTCGGCCGCGGTGTCAATGAACTTCCGCCAGGCAATGCGGCACACATCGGTGGGAATAATAAATTTTTGCGGGTCGACGTCGGAATTAAACATCATCAACAGGTGATGATTCTCCGGCGCAAGCAGATCTTCTCGCGGCGCGGCGGCTAGCAGGCAAACCAAAGTGCGATCCTCGCTCGTCCAATCGACGCTTTCTCCGGCGGCGCTCGACCAGGTGACATCGGGAAATCCGCTGGGAAGCGGTGGCTCGCCGTATAAGAAATTCGTTCGCCGCACGCTCGGTTCCGCGCGGCGGAAAGCGATCAAGGCCTGGCAGAACCGCCATAGCGCCTGATTTTTTTCCACCAGCGACCAATTGAACCAGGAAATGACGTTATCCTGGCAATATGCGTTGTTGTTCCCGCCCTGGGTTCGCCGGCACTCGTCGCCGGATAGGATCATCGGCACGCCTTGGCTGAGCATGAGCGTGGCCAGCATGTTTTTAATTTGCCGCTTGCGGAGATTCTCGACCGCCGCGCGCCGGGTCGGCCCTTCGACGCCGTAGTTGCAACTAAAGTTGTTGATTTCGCCGTCGCGGTTGCCTTCGCCGTTGGCTTCGTTGTGTTTTTCGTTGTAGCTGACCAGGTCGTTTAGGGTAAAACCGTCGTGAGAGGTGATGAAATTGATGCTGTGATACGGTTTTCGCCCGCTGGACTGGTAAAGATCGCTGGATCCGGCCAAGCGCGTGGCCAGATGACCGACCATATGCTCGTCGCCGCGCCAGAAACGCCGCACGTCGTCGCGATAGCGGCCGTTCCATTCCGCCCAGCGCATGCTGCCGAACGTGCCCACCTGGTAAGCGCCCGAGGCGTCCCAGGCCTCGGCGATGATTTTCGTGTCGGCCAAAAGCGGATCTTCGCCGATCGATTCCACCACCGGCGGATTGGGAATCAGTTCGCCGTTGCGGTCGCGGCTTAAAATCGAGGCCAAATCAAAACGGAATCCGTCCACGTGGCAGTTATGCACCCAATAACGCAGGCAATGGAAGATCAATTCGCGGACTATGGGGTGGTTGCCGTTTAGCGTGTTGCCGCATCCGGAATAATTGCGATAAGTGCGCCCGCCGTTTTCCAGCATGTAATAAACGCGATTTTCCAATCCCTTGAAACTCAGCGTGGGCCCGTATTCGTTGCCTTCGGCGGTATGGTTGAAAACAACGTCCAGAATCACCTCGATGCCCGCCTGGTGCAATGCCCGGACCATCTCCTTGAATTCCCGCACTTGGCAACCCGGCTCCGCGCCCACGGCGTAACCCCGATGCGGGGCAAAAAACGCCAACGGATCGTATCCCCAATAATTCGGCCGTTCCTGTTTGTGCCCAAAGCAATCGATGTCGGAAGAAAATTCGTGCACCGGCATCAGTTCCACGGCCGTAACGCCCAGCGATTGCAGGTAAGGGATCTTTTCGATTATGCCCAGATATGTTCCCGGATGATCCACGCCGCTGGAACGCGAGCGGGTGAATCCGCGCACGTGCATTTCATAAATGATCGTCTCCGGCAAAGAGCGGCGCAAGTGCCTGTCGCCCTGCCAATCGAACTCGTCGTTAATCACCACGCATTTGGGCGGGCGGATCAGGCCGTCGTCGGCCGGCAAAAAATCGCCCGCCAGGGCTTTGGCATAAGGATCGATCAATCGCGCCTTGGGATCAAAGCGATTTCCTTTATCGGGTTCATGCGGACCGTCGGCTTGATAATGATAAAGCTGACCCGGTCCCACGCCTGGAACAAAAATGCTCCAGATATCGCCCCAGCGATTCAAATCCGGATCGAAATCGATGCTTTGCCTGGGCTCGCGGTCTGAAACATGATCGTATAAAAGCACCCGCATGGCCGTGGCGCGGCGGCTGAAAACCACGAATTGTACCCCCCCATCGTGTACAATCGCACCATAAGGAAGAGGGTGTGCAAATTTTAGTACTGTGGGACGTTCAAACATTGTTCTGGGCCCGGTGCTATATCCTGGAACCATCCCTACTTGGCAAGCATACCATTGGTTTACGTCGATCGACATGCTAAACCTGTTGTAACTATAGTTTACGGCTGTTTGGGCAAGGTGAAACACCAAGAAAATAGGATCTCCGTCTATTCGTTCACCTATTTTTCGGTTGTTGGTCGGGAGGGCCTGAATAATGCCTTACACGCCCCTTGTTATCGGCATGGTCCGCAGATGCCATGAAATTGACGAGATTTCATACAGATACTACTATAGTCGGGTAAGAAATCACAGGTAGTAGCATCTCACCCCCCACCTTTGGCTATAAAGACGTATTCAGGCATTGTTACCGGTGATCCACGGCGCCGGCTACATGCCGTCGGACCTTCGGACCTGAGATCCCCGGTCCATCTAATAAGAATGACTTGCCTAGCCTAGGCCAATTTGATCAACACGCATTGTGTGGAAGGAAATTGCACGGGGCGTTCCGGTTTGTCATGCAAAAGTCCTCGAATGCCTTCTTCACTCCGGCCAAGATCGAGTAATCGTGCGATAATATTACCCCGCCCGGAATAAGCCGCGGATAAAAATATTCCAGGCCGGCCAATGTGCTCTCGTATAAATCCACGTCGAGGTGCACAAAGGAAAACCGCCGCTCGGGCAGCATCTGAGCCGATTCCGGGAAAAGCCCGGGGTAGAAATATACATTCTTATAACTTTTTAAGTATTGTTACACCGATTGCAGCGAGCAAAGATACTGCTTTTCACGATGTACGCCCCTGTCTGCGGAGCTGCTTTGCGGAAGCCCGCCGAAAGTGTCGAACAAGTGCAATTCAACTTCGCCCTTTGCCTCGCAAAGGAGTTTGGCCGAAAGCGCCCTGATACACGCCGACCTCGGCCATTGCGCCGGGCAGGCCGCTGTATGCCTTTCCGAATGAGTACACCGTGTATGCCTCGTAGGCGAATTGCATCGATTGGCGTTCGCGGCGGACTTGCTTAACCAGTCGCACCACCTCGGGTTCCTTATGGAGTCTTAAAATAAAAATTTGTATCCGCGAAACCGTATTTAGATAAAAGCGCTCTAAAAACCCGCCGCCAACCAATTTTTGCAGCTTGGGATTATGTATCAGCTTAGCCACGTTCGCCGATCTCCGAATTTATTTGTTATTTTGTAACCGTTCAGGACTTGCATTGACGCAGAATCTCCGTAAACGATTACGTCATTTTTCCGTATCCGATTCTTCGATGAGTATCGCTTCGGGATGGAATACGGTATGGCAGTCGGTGCAACTTTTACCAAGTTTTTGCATGGCTTCGGCCGCGGCAGGCTCGTCGCCGGCGTGGATGGCGGCATTAGCCGCCCCGGCGGCATCGCGCATCTCGGCCGAAAATCCATACCACTGTTTCATCTCTTGCGGTTTTTTCGCCGCGCTGGTATCCGCCATCGAACCTTGGGCGATAGCGGCAATGACCGCCGTATAGCCCGCCGTCTCCTTGGCCTTGGATTTGAATTTTGCCCCCTTGATGTTTCGTTTCAGCTTGGTGTTGATATTGGGAACTTGCTTCATCAGATCGGGCAAGGAGGCCACCTTTTCCCACTTCAATTCACCCCGGGCCGAAAGCTTGCCCTCGGCGGCCGCCTTAACTCCGTCAAACGCTTTTTTGGCGGATTGATAATCGGCTGCGGCGGCAAGCTCCTCAGCGGCCTTGATCAACGCGGGCGAGCGGGCCTTGTACTGGTTGTCTTCATCGTGCAGCCCCAAGCAAAGAGCGATCACCGCCAGCGTGTTCGTGCATCTGCCGATCTTGCCCTCCGAATCTTTATACTCTTCTTCGCTTGACAGCGTCGTTTCTATTTCATTGATATAATTTCGTACTTGATTGGCCAGGTCCTTGGCCGGAGCAAAAGAAGACGGTTTCGGCACGTCGGGCAGTGCCGGCGCATTGGCATCCTCGTTTTTATCGGTCCCAGCCGCGGATGCAAGCACGCATACTGCCGCTAATATCCATGCGATCGCAATTCCCAGACCCGGCGACGCGGCGAATGATCGACCAATTCCTGTTCTCATAATGACGCTTAAACTCCTCATGCATTTTTTATACGACTGATTCTATTGTCGTTTGCATGATTATTGAATGTTAAATTTTCATTTTTTATAGCCTCGGACTTGCTCCGGGAGTATTTGCCGCACATAAAAAACCTCAAGCGACCTTTTTACCTGATTATCAATAATGATCGGGTTAGGCGGTACATTCCACTGTTGGATAAAAATAAAGGGCCGCTGCGGGGGCAATTCCGGGCAATCGAAAAACCGAGCTTTGCAGCTTTTCAACTTCCTGTCAAGAGGTTTATTTTGCCGCCATGGCAGGCGCCGAAGTGGAAATCCCCACCTGCTCTTCTTCCGGATTTTTAAGCCATTCGCTCAAAAGCCGAATCTCCACGCGCGAATTCTTTTCGCCATACAAAGGCGCGCTAACCGTATCGGCAGGCTCGTTTTCGGCCGCCACCCCCAGGCGCATCCGCCGGGAGTCGATACCGTGCGACTGGAGATAATCGCGCACGACACGGCATCGGGCATAGGCCAGGTCAAAATGGTCGTGAAACGCCGAATCCGCCGGCAGCGGTTGCCGGGAAGTGTGTCCGCGGATCTCGATTTTTTGCAATTTGCCCGCCAGTTCCTGGGCTACGAAAAGCAGGTCCGTTTTTTGCGTGTCATCCAGTTTGGCCGAAAATTCAGCAAAATAGACGCGTCCCCCGGGCACGGTGGTTTCGCCCGGCTTGCTTATTACCAGGGTGACGCTGCTTTCGCCGTTAATTTGACCGCTGCCCAGGCTTTTTGCCCGTTTGTCGCCCGGCTGGGCCCTTAGTTCCGCCGGCACTCGGCCCTGAATCGCCGTCGGCCCTCCAATCCAGCAATTGGCCAGCGTCCAATTCGGCCCGAAGCGATCGCACAAGGAGCGAAACACCTCCTTCAGTTTTTCATTTTGGTCCTCGAGATTGCCGCCCTTGCCCTTTTCACCGCCGGGGTTGTCTTTTTTGGCCTCGGTTTTGCTGTCGGCGGCGGAATGTCCCTTGTCGTGTTTTCCTGCGCCGCTGGTGGTGGCGTAGAGTACGACAAAGAACGCCATCACAATGGTGATCATGTCCGCGTACGATACCATCCATTCCGGCGCTCCGCCTTCCGATGACGGTGGTGGGGGTTTTCTTGACATGACCTTACGCCGCTACTTCCCTGTAAGGCCGCATTTTCGGCGGCAGGAATGTAATTAACTTCTGCTCGACCACCCGAGGACTATCACCCGACTGGATCGACAACACGCCCCGCAGCACAATCTCTTTTATCAGCACCTCCTCATGATTGAGGCAGGATAGTTTTTCAGCCATCGGAATACAAATCAAATTGGCGGTTACGGCCCCGTACAGCGTTCCAACCAATGCCACGGCCATCGATGGGCCGATCGACGCCGCGTTCGACAGGTTGCCCAGCATCATCACCAATCCCAAAAGCGTGGCGATCATCCCAAACGCCGGACCGCAACGCCCCACCGTCTCCAACACCTTTCGCCCTTCATTGTGCCGGGTTTCCATGGATTCGATTTCCGTACGCATGATTTCCTCGACAATCTCGGGCTTGATTCCGTCGACCGC
This sequence comes from Pirellulales bacterium, assembly GCA_963845975.1. Taxonomy (GTDB): domain Bacteria; phylum Planctomycetota; class Planctomycetia; order Pirellulales; family Thermoguttaceae; genus JBEKIK01. Next base: position 640,790 of record CAWJUD010000001.1, read on the forward strand.
CATTTGAATCCCCATGGCCACGAACGGATCTTTAATGTCCTTGGTCTTGTTCTCCAGGGCCAACAGTCCCTCGCGCCGGGCGACTTCCGCCAATTTGACCACGATTCGAATCAACTCGGAGGGATTTCCCTTTTTACGGAAGAAAAGTTTTTTCGCGATAGGGAACATGGAAAGTACGCGGGGCAAGGGAAATCCCACCAGCATTACCGCCGTGCCCCCGCCTAATACCATCATGATCGCCGGCGGATCAATGAATCCGGCCAGATTTATGCCCCCCTCGCCGCTCATTCCCATAAAGGCCAACGCGCAGCCCATCATCAGAAATCCAAGTATCAGCCCGCTGATGGTGGTGACATCCATTGCTCATCCTTTGTTGCCCCTTTTTGTTAGTAGTCAGTTTTCAGTCGTCAGTAATCAGTCGAGTCTGATCGGTAATTAAAAGCTCTTTTTCCGGGAATAATTCACGTTTGTTGATTGTCATATAAATCATTTATTGGTTGTCATACGAAATTAATGCCTCTTAATCGTTTAGCCCCGGAGATCGCTCCGGGAGCTTTTTCACCGATGTCCAACCTGTGATACGACTAAAAGATATAGCTTTTTTTCAACATCAAGCCAGGTGAGAAGATGCAAAAAGTCCACTTTGCCTGCGAAAATACCGGAAAAATCGATATTTCCGTTACGATAAGCAGCAGCGGACCTAGGACCCCTGGTTCGCCAAGCCCTGGACAACACCCAGGGGACTCTTAATGTTCGGCCGTGTCATCATTTTGGATGCAATCTGAGGAATAAGAAAATCAAAGCCAAGACTAACAGCAATAAAATGCCATTAACGATTAATCCTCGAATAAGCATCCGATGCAGAAACTTTGTAGCTGTTTGATCGTCCAGAAAATAGTAGTCATTCTGGGCTGATAAGAATACTTTCTGCTTAACCATATCCCAAAAAATCCATGAATGACGTTCACCGAGGGACGAAAGCGTGACAGCGTGGTCTTTATCCGTCGCTCCTGCTTCCCGGAAGCGTTTAATCAATCTCTTTTGCTTTGTAGTAGTGCTAACTGGCATGATCTAATGTTCCCTGTAATGTTTTTTACAGGGTTTTTAGCATAGCGACTTGTAATTGCTGTGTCAAGTTTTCGCAGTCATTCTTGCAGTGGCCGTATAGCCTGTTAAAATACGACCATAATTTCTATCCTGAGTTATTAAAATGGCCAAAGCAACATACAAGGATGCCGGCGTGGATCTCGATGTTTACCGTCAGGCGATGGCCCGGCTGCCTGGGCTTCTATCGCGGACTTACACGCCCAGAGTTATACCCCTTGAGGGTGGTTTCGCCGGCCTTTTCCAACTCGATTTCGAAAATAAACTCTTTTCCCGAAACTACAAACAACCGGTTTTGGTCTCTTGCACCGACGGCGTGGGAACCAAACTGAAAGTCGCCGCAGCCATGGGCGTGCACAACACGGTGGGCATCGACCTGGTGGCCATGAGCGTAAACGACGCCCTGTGCTGCGGGGCCGAGCCTTTGTTCTTCCTCGATTACGTGGCCATGCCCAAGGACGACCCCGACCTATTGGAACAGCTTATCGAAGGCATTACGGCGGGCTGTATCCAAAGCGATTGTGCGCTGTTGGGCGGCGAAACCGCAATCCTGCCTGATATGTACGCGCCCGGCGATTACGACCTGGCCGGTTTTTGCGTGGGCGTGGTCGATAAGAAAAACGTCATCGACGGCAAGGCCATCGAGCCCGGCGACACGGTCCTGGGCGTGGCCTCGACGGGCTTGCATTCCAACGGGTTCAGCCTGGCGCGGAAAATCGTCTTCGACATCTCCGGACTATCGGTCAACGATCACGTCGAGGAACTTGGTCAAACCGTGGGCCGGGCCTTGCTCGAACCCACGAAAATCTATGCCCGGCCGGTCCGGCAAATACTGAATTACTACAAGGTCAAGAACATTGTGCACGGCATTGCCCACATCACCGGCGGCGGCCTGTGCGAGAACCTCGCCCGCATCGTGCCCGAGGGCGTTCAAATAGTAATCGATCGAGGCAGTTGGCCGGTGCCGCCGATTTTTACATGGCTTAAGCGCCTGGGCGAAGTGGATCAGGCCGAAATGGACCAGGTGTTTAACATGGGCATCGGCCTGGTCTTGGTCGTTGCGCCATTCTATGCCGACAGCATCCGCCAGCAATTAAAACGGTCGAAACTGCAAAGCTGGCCCATCGGCCGCGCGGAAAATGGCCCGCGGGGAGTGATTTGGGGTAATTAAATGCTGAATAAAAACGCTTGCGGTTTCGCGCCGACCATCTCATAAAGTGGGCAGTAAACTGCCCGCCCCTCATTTATTATCGACCGCCACCATCGACCACCACCATCGACCGCATGTCTTTTATCATCCCTTGTATGTTTAACACAGTCGCTAATCTATAATCCTGAACCCTGAACCCCGAACCCTGAACCCTTTTTCGACGGCCCGGCATCATTCAACGCATTGATCAAATCCTGGCGGCTGTACCAACCCCGGAAAATGATTGGATCGTTGGGCAGGTCAGCCGGAAATATGGCCAAAGTAGGCACTTGCCGTGCTCCCAGCAGATCCAGCATTCCCGTGACTTGCGGATCTTCATGGGTCCAATCGGCCTTCATCATCACTACGCCGTTTTCTTCCACTTTTTGCCGCACGGCTTGGGTATTGAGAATGGTGGCCTCCAGAGTTTTGCATGTGGCGCACCAATCGGCGGTGAAATCGATGACAATAGTTTTCGGCCCCCCGTTGCTATTTATAGGTTGCAAGATGCCTCCGTCCCGAACCAGTGAATAACCTTGAAGCTGAAGATCTTCCCAACGTCGTTGGACGCAGCGCTGGTAGGACTCGTTCAGCCGGCCGTTCATCACGTCGTAAAGACCGCCCCAATTAATTCGTCCGCCGCTAAGACCGCTTAGGCCGGGAAACATGAAGACCCAAATCACTGCCACGAAAGCCCCGGCTTGTGCCCAAGCTCGAAGACGGTCGCTTAGTTCGGCGTATAACGGCGTACGGCCTATCCACCAACATCCCGCCCAAAAGGCCATCAACAGACCGATGGTCGGCACAACATATGGCCATTCCAAAAACGTAAAAATATAAACCACCGTAGCCATCAACACGAAACCCATAATGTGCTTGAAAGTATCCATCCAGGCCCCGGGCTTGGGCAGAAAGCGAATCAATTCGGGAAAAGCGCCGATGAGCAGATATGGGCTCGCCATGCCCAATCCCACGCTGGCGAAAACCAGAAACGTGTTTTGCGGCGGTTGGCTTACTGCCCAAGCCAGGGACGATGCCATGAAAGGTCCCGTGCAAGGAGTGGCCAAAATCGTGGTCACGATGCCTTTGGCAAAAGCCCCGGACAGTCCCTCGCGCTCGGCCAGCCCGGCGGTTTTCCCGCTGCCGATAAAGCCCGGAATGGGAATCTCCCACACGCCCAAAAAACTAAGCCCCATCACAAACACCACCGCCGCCATTGCCACGTTAAAGGCCGGAAACATGAAAAGTTGTCCCCAGCCTAATTTTGTAAAAGCCGCCAACGCGGCCAGGAGCAAGAAAATCGAGATCAATCCGGCCGAATACCATACATTCAATAAAAAAGCATGCAAACGATTCTTTCCCGATTGCTCCACGAATGAAATGATTTTCAAGCCTATTACCGGCAGCACGCAGGGCATCAAATTCAAAATAATACCGCCCAGAAAGCCAAGCAGCATTTCCCGCCATAAATCCGTCGTTTGCAGGCGGCTTTGAATATTGTGTTTGAGAATTTGCTCGTCAAACATCGGACCGGCAAGTTGTCTAAACGACGCCGTTGTAAACGGGCGCCATTCTAATCCCTTTTTTTCGGATTGCTCGATTGTTGGCGCGGAGGTCATGGTTTGATCGGGCAATTCCTTTCGCGCTGCTGAAATTTGATTCGGCTCTCCCGCAGGCGAAGATGGATTTGGCATTCCGAGTGCTTTTATTTGAGCCTGCGACAACTCAATACCGCGGCCGAGAATGGCGCTAAACGGCACGTCTCGCGGAGGCAGGCAGGCATTGGCATCGCAAGGCTGTACGGACACCTTTCCCTCGATCCTCAGCGCGGCCAAGTCAACGCCGGACGCCAATTCCAACGGGGCGTACCAGGTCACCGAATCATAATGGCTTTCGATCGTTAAATCGCCGAAGGCGTCGGGATCCTTTTCCTTTTTAGGCTTCGGCTGCGATTGGAACTCGCCCGCAAGCCGATATTGCGGCGATGGAACCAACTGGATCTTCGTTCGAATCGGCCCTCCTGGCTCTTGGGTTATGGAATAAATGTGCCAGCCCTTTTTTATTTCGGCCGTGATGAACAACATGGCGGGCTGTTTTCCGGCGGGCGGAGTGAATTGGGCCTTCAGTTTGACAATGTCTTTTGCGTCAGCGCCCATGCCTGGTAATCCTCCGCCTTGACTGACGTCGAACAAACTCGATTGTTCCCTTGCCGCCGCTTCCAAACTTAAAGTGCCCGCCGCAGTCAATATCAATATCATCACTCGATAACTTAATTTCATTGTTCTATTACCCTTTACGTGGAAATTATATGGCCGCAAGCAACCCTTTGAGGCTTGTGCAAGTTCATTTAGACCCCTATCAGAGCGGTGCGGGAATGAAATCAAAATCAATTTTTGCGCTCGGCGGCAGGCCGCGGTTATATCCATGTAAACATTATTACCCATTGTCCGTCATTCTGGTAGAATTGCCGTAATTTGCGGGCATTATATACAACCCATTCTGCTTATAATAGACCTCTCGCTCCACCCGCACAATGAAATATGATAATTCAGTCCCGGGACTTACATTTGGAAAAGAAATTTCTCGGCCCATTGATTTCCTCTATGTCCGGAGATTAAACTCAATCAAATATGGAGCCATAACAAAATAAACCAGTTAATTCAGGAGGCCGGACATTCTTGTCTGGCCGGAAAAAAAGACAGGCAAGAATGCCTGCCCCCTGTTTAAAACGGCCGGATCATTGTGATCCGGCGCCTAGATGTCCGTTAGAGTTGAACTTTCCCTTCACGCCTCGCCTAAAACAAGGAGCCAAAGACAAATGAGAACCACATTGATAGGAAGTATCGCGGCAGCACTGTATCTTTTATCGGCCAGTTTTTCTCCGGGTTTCGCTCAGGACGCCGATGCGAAGCTCAACGCCTTTTTCAAACAATACCTGGACGAAACGTTTAAGCTTCGGCCGCTGGACGCCACGCGCCTGGGCGACCATCGTTTCGACAACCTGTTGGACGACCTTTCTCCGCAGGCCCGAAAAAGCTGGATCGAGCATGCGCGAAAAACCTTGGAAGAACTTCCCAAGCAGGTGGACAGCCAAAAATTATCGCGGGACGGAAAGATTGACTTTGAAATTTTCCAGCATCATCTCAAGGCGTATATTTGGCACGCGGAAAACCTGCGGCCCTTTGAGTTGGACCCGCGCACCTACAATGCTTATATCAACGAGAGCGTATACATTCCGCTCACCCAGTCCACGCTGCCCAAGGAAACCAACATATCGAACTGCATCGCCCGCATGAAGCTCATCCCCGACGTGGTTGCCGAGGCCAAGCGCAGCCTGCAAAATCCTCCGGCGGTGGTTACCGAAACCGCCATCAAGCAAAACCTGGGCGCGATCGGTTTTTACGAGCGGGATATTTTCCAGTTAGTCGGCGAAACGCCCCAACTCGACGCCTTGAAGGCGGCCGCTAAGCCCCTGGTGGAAACCTTAAAGCAATACCAGCAATTTCTGGAAAAAGATCTGTTGCCGCATGCCCAGGGCGAGTGGCGATTGGGCAAGGAAAAGTTCGCTAAAAAATTGGAACTCGATCTGGAGGCGGACGTGACGCCCGAGCAGGTTCTGGCCGAGGCCGAGTCGGAGTTCGCCCGCGTGCAGCGCGACATGTATATGATCGCCCGGCAGCTTTGGAGCCGTTATTTCCCCAAACAGCCGCTGCCGCCGGACGACGCCGAAGGCCGCCGCTTTTGCATCGAACAGGTCTTGGGCAAGATTGCCCTGGAACACAGCAAGCCGGAAGACCTTGTCCCGGACGCCAAGGCGGACGTCCAGCGGATCAAAAAGTTCATCACCGAGCACGACATCCTCCGCCTGCCCGACCCCGATAATTGCCAGGTCGTGGAAATGCCCGAATTCAGGCGCGGCAATTCCACGGCCTATTGCGAACCGGCCCCGCCCTTGGACCCCAAGGCCGTTAGTTTCTACGCCGTCAGCCCCCCGCCCAAGGATTGGGACGCCAAGCGCGTGGAAAGCCTGCTGGAAGAATACAATTCGCAAATGCTGCAAATACTCACCATTCACGAAGCCTATCCCGGCCATTTCGTTCAATTGGAATACGCCCACCGGAACCCTTCGATCATTCGCCGGGCGTTGGAATCGGGTACATATATCGAAGGCTGGGCGGTCTACACCGAGCAAACGATGCTCGATCAAGGCTACGGCAACGGCGACCTGGCACTGCGATTGACCCAACAGAAGTTTTATCTCCGCGCGGTGGCCAACGCCATCTTGGACAATAAAATGCACTGCACCCAGATGACCGACGACGAGGCTTTGAAATTCATGGTCAACGACGCCTATCAGTCCGAAGGCGAGGCGCGGTTGAAGATCATCCGCGCCAAGCAAAGTTCCGGCCAGCTTTCCACCTATTTCGTGGGACGGACGGCAATGTATCGCCTCCGCCAACAAATCGAGCGCGAGATGGGAAGCAATTTTAACCTGGGCCGGTACAACGAAGCCGTGCTTGCCCCAGCCTCGGTGCCGGTGAAATATCTACCCGAATTAGTCCGGGATCGCCTGAGTAAACCTCGTTAAAGTTTGATATGTCCCCTCTCCCTTTGGGAGAGGGTTAGGGTGAGGGCTTGAAGTATTTTAAAAAGCGTTTTTCTGTTCTTAACAAAGCACAACCAATCATGTCTCCAACAACCATGAACCGACACACATTTCTACCCGCCAAACGTCCGACATTACTAATCAACACGCTGGCAATTCTCGTTTTTTCCAATTTGTGCACATCGTCGCCGGCCCAGGGCACAAAGGCCGATTACGAGCGGGCCAACGCTTTGCGCAAAGCGACCACGAACAAGGTCTTCAAGAGCCGGGTAACGCCGAACTGGTTCGCCGACAACACTCGTTTCTGGTATCGCAATGAATTGGCCGACGGCATGCGTGAATTCATCCTGGTCGACGCGCTGAAAGGCACTCGCAATCCGGCCTTCGATCATGAGAAAATGGCGAAATCGCTGGGCAAAGTCCTGGAAAAGGAACTCGACGCCCGGCGCCTGCCCATCGACGTGCTCGATTATAGCGACGACGATCCGAATATCGTTCTCGTGCACAACGAAGGCAAGATCTGGCGTTGTGATCTGCAGAATTACGAGCTGCGCGAGGCAAAAGGGGAGGAAAAACCCCTGCACCCGATCCAGCCCCGCAGGTTTCCCCGCCCCAGCCTTTCGACCGGCGAAGAAACCTCGCTGACCTTTATTAACCGCACCAAGGCGGAGGTGGAAATCTTCTGGCTCGACGAGGAAGGCAAGCGCCAATCCTACGGCAAAATAAAGCCCGGCGATAAACTACTGCAGCATACGTTCGCCGGGCACGTCTGGCTGGCGGCCGATTCGCAGGGCAAAACCCTGGGAGTTTACCAGGCCGAGGACCTGCCCGCCTCAGCCGTCATCGACGAGAACCAAAGGTTCCAGGATCCCCCGCAGGGGCGCCGATTCCGGGGCGGCAGATCTCAAAGCGCAACCTCGCCCGACGGCCAATGGTTGGCCGTGCTGAAGGATCATAATGTTTATGTGCGCGACACCGAGTCGCGCGAGGAGTTCGCCCTGAGCGACGACGGGACCACGGAAGACGAATATTCAGGGGAGTTTTTTTGGTCGCCGGATTCAAAAAAACTGGTTGTCCTGCGGACCAAGAAAGGCGACGACCACAAGGTCTATTATGTCGAATCCTCGCCCAAGGACCAGGTTCAACCCAAGCTGCATTCGTACGATTATCTGAAGCCGGGCGATAAAATCCCCCTTTCCAAGCCGCAGTTATTCGATGTCGCCGGCCGAAAACACATTTCCGTAAGCGACGAGTTGTTTCCCAATCCCTGGAGCGTAAGCGACGTGCACTGGGATCCCGATTCCAGCCGCTTCTTGTTCCTGTATAACCAGCGCAGCCACCAGGTTATGCGGGTCCTGGCCGCCGACGCCGCCACGGGCAAAGTGCAAACCGTTGTGGACGAGCAAAGTCCCACCTTCATCGATTACTCCGGCAAACAATTCCTGCAGTACCTCGACGAGAGCGGCGAACTGGTCTGGATGTCCGAACGCGACGGCTGGAACCACCTCTATCTGTACGACGCCAAAACCGGCAGCGTGAAAAACCAGATCACCAAAGGCCCCTGGGTGGTCCGCAGCGTGGAAAAGGTGGACGAACAAAAACGGCAAGTCTATTTCTATGCCGGCGGCGTCCGGCCGGAGCAGGATCCCTATTATATCCATTACTGCCGGGCGAACTTCGACGGCGCCGGCTTGACCGTGCTTACCGAGGGCGACGGAACCCATTCCATCAAGCTCTCGCCCGACCGGCGGTTTTTCATCGATACCTGGTCGCGCATCGACTTGCCCCCGGTAAACGAACTTCGCCGCCTGGAAGACGGCGGATTGGTCTCGAAATTGGAGGAATCCGACTGGTCCGAATTGCTGAAAACCGGGTGGAAGGTTCCGGAGCGGTTCGTGGCCAAGGGCCGCGACGGAAGCACCGACATATACGGAGTGATCTATCGCCCCACGAATTTCGACGCCTCCAAGAAATATCCAGTCATCGAGATGATTTACGCCGGGCCGCAAGGCTCCTTCGTGCCCAAGTCCTTCAGCCCCCTGAATTCGCCCCAGATAATGGCCGAACTGGGATTCATCCTGGTCCAGAGCGACGGCATGGGCACCTCGAACCGCTCGAAGAAGTTCCACGATGTTTGCTGGAAAAACCTGGCCGATTCCGGCTTCCCCGATCACATCCTCTGGATCAAGGCCGCGGCCGAAAAATACCCTTACATGGACCTAAGCCGCGTGGGCATTTACGGCGGTTCGGCGGGCGGGCAAAACTCCACCCGGGCGCTGATCGACCACGGCGATTTTTACAAAGTCGCCGTCTCCGATTGCGGCTGCCACGATAACCGCATGGATAAAATATGGTGGAACGAACAATGGATGGGTTGGCCCATCGGCCCGGAATACGAGCAACAATCCAACGTCACCGGGCGCGGCCAAGATTCAAGGCAAACTCATGCTGGCCGTAGGCGAGATGGACGAGAACGTGGACCCGGCTTCGACCATGCAAGTGGTAAATGCCTTAATCAAGGCCGACAAGGATTTTGAACTCCTGGTCTTCCCTGGCCGGGGACACGGCTCGGCCGAATCGCCCTACGGCACCCGCCGCCGCCAGGACTTTTTCGTCCGTAATTTGCTGGGCGTGGAACCGCGGAGAGAACCATAAGAGAACAATAAGAGAACAATAAGAGAACAATAAGAGAACAATAAGAGAACAATAAGAGCCTATCCCAAAACAGAGGCGTCATTCTGAGCGAAGCGAAGAATCTGGGTGGAGAAAGATGGGAAATACTGGCAAAATATTAAAATCCAGCGAGATCCTTCGCTTCGCTCAGGATGACTTTCGGGATAAGCTCTAAACCGTAAACCGTAAACCGACGACTATTTCATGGAATCTAAAGGCCATCCCCGCGGACTGTACGTGCTTTTTTTCACCGAGATGTGGGAGCGCTTCAGTTATTACGGCATGCGGGCGCTGCTTGTGCTCTACATGGTTGCGCTGATCGAGAAAGGCGGGCTTGGCCTGAACGACAAAGTCGCAACCGCCATTTACGGCCTTTACGTGGCCGGCGTTTACATGGCCGCCCTGCCCGGCGGTTGGATTGCCGACCGCTTGCTCGGCGCGGCGGACCGTGTGGTGGGGAGGAATGCTAATCGCCTTGGGACAATTTATTTTGATCATTCCCCGGGACAAGAGCTTTTTTCTCGGCTTAATCTTCATAATCCTGGGCACCGGCATGTTAAAACCCAACATCAGCACCATGGTCGGGCGGCTCTATCCCGAGGGCGGCGGACGCCGCGACGCCGGATTTACAATCTTCTACATGGGCATCAACCTCGGCGCGATGATCGGCCCCCTGATCTGCGGCTTCTTCGCCAAACAAATCGATTGGCACTATGGTTTCGGCGCCGCCGGAGTGGGCATGGTTTTGGGGCTGATCCAATATCGCTCCTTTGCGCATCATTTAGGCGACACTGGCAAACGTCTCAATTCCGCGCAATCAACCAGCCGCAACGACTGGGCCCTGTTAGGCTTGGGATTGTCGATTCTAATATCGGTCATAGTCTTGGTATTAATAGGGATTATAGAAATCGACCCTATCTGGTTGGCGGAAAGAACAAGTTATGTCATTATCTCCATGGCAGTGTTATACTTCGCCTACCTGTTTTTATTTGGCAAACTGGACGGCATTGAAAAGAAAAGAATAGCCGTAATCGCGGTACTCTTTGTTACGTCGGCCATCTTTTTTGCGGGGTACGAACAGGCCGGATCAACCTTGAACCTCTTTGCCGAACGATATACCGACCGATTTATCAGTTTTTTGAATTTCGAGACGCCGGCCAGTTGGTTTCAATCGGTTCCACCTGCTTTTGTCCTTTTACTGGCGCCGATAGCGGCGGGTATATGGGTGTTTTTAGCGCGCGGCAAAAAGATCCCTCCATACCCGTGAAATTCAGCCTGGGATTGTTGTTTCTCGGCCTCGGGTTTGCGGTTATGGCAGGGGCGGCGGTATTTGTGGCGAAAGGAGAAAAAGTCTTGCCTACCTGGCTCATAGCCACGTATTTCTTACATACCGTCGGCGAGCTTTGTCTCAGCCCGGTGGGTTTAAGTTCGGTCACAAAACTCGCTCCCCAACGGCTTGTAGGCCAAATGATGGGGATCTGGTTCCTTGCCACTTCCTTGGGAAACCTCTGCGCCGGACTGATAGCGGGGGCGTTTTCAGAAGAAGCCGTGCCTCAAATGCCCGGCCGATTTCTTCTCATAGTTCTAATTGTTTCCGGCGCGGGAATAGTGCTGCTCATGCTGGCAAAGCCCATCAAGAAGCTGATGCCCGGCGTGCAATAATCCGCATTATTCAGGAATTTACAATAGCCCGAAGCGCACGCCAGTGCCGGCAAACGTGTTTTCCCCGCTTGCGCTTTGGGCTGGTGTTTCACATTCCGAGTGGAGAATCCCGGGTTATGATCAATCCGGGCTGAGCAACTTCATGAGTCCCGGGTAAATTCAATTCCAATTCAGCCCCGGATGAACACACCCGGGATTACCCGGCGTTGGAACTTTTCAGAGCCGCCGCCCGCGTTTTTCGGCGGGCAAAACGCAGAGTTACATCACTTCGATTCCGTTGACAAGCCGTTCGCCGTGCGCAAGACACATGGCAACGTGTTGGGCCAATTGCTTGCAGTAGTAGCTGTCGCAGCGTCCTTTGAGCACGACCGAGTCGTTATAGACGGCGACGCTCAGATTGCGCACTCCGTGGCCGGTCTCTTGTTGCACGGCCCGTTCAATCGAAGCGGCCAACTCTTCTGCTTCTTCCAAGGTCTCCGGCAAGTAATCGCGGAACACGCGTGAGGCCAATCCAGCCGAGGCGGGCTGATCTTCCATGGCTTTCTCCTCGATCGCCGCTAGGAATCCCTTCATCCAACGGCATCAGCAGAAATGCCCAGGAACATCCCTGTTCCAACGTATGTACGCCATCCAGGTTCGTTCCGCGCGTCTGCTGTTTATCGTTAACAGTGCGACGGACTTTTATTCCATCCCACGTCTTTACTCGGCCAATTCCACCTCAATCGAATTGGTTACTTCAATCCCTTGGCAGACCGAACGGACGACCTCCTGTGCTAATTGCTTGTGGTAAAAGCTGGAAACGTTGCCGGATATAAATAGCGTGCCATCACGTTGCTCGACCTGTAATTCATGTAGTTCGAAGAACGGACTGTTGGCCAATGCCGCCTGGGCTCGCGCATGTAAATCATTAATCAATGTTACAGTCATCCACCTTAAGCTCCTTCCCTCGTTCCGCACCCGCTTTCGCAAGTGCGTACGCCGCCGCTCTTTCAGCTAGCCATCGTACAAAACAGTCAGACTATAATTACCTTCTGGCCCGACTGAGACACATACCAACCGGTCCCCCACGGCGATTAACCTTATCACACGGAGCTTAACAACCTAATCCGGGGTCAAAGTTGCGATTGTCCCACGACTCATAATTTAGCTCCAAAAATCAATTAAAGTCAACCCCACAATAAGCAGATTCTTTTTTCCGCATAAATCCGGGCGAGGGCCTCTTTCTCTTCTGCGCATCTATAATCCTGTCACTTTTGTCCATCCAAACTCCGGCATTCTTATATACTGGCAGCATGACGTGATCGGTATGCCTCAATATCGGCAAAGGATAAATACACCTTTGGACACTGGTAATTAGGGTAATTTAGAGAGACGTTGCGGGCGCGCCGCTGACATTTTTCAGACTAGCAAGTACGGTAAGCCATTAGATAAAAGTCAGTCCTTCTGGACACTTATGAAACAGGAGAAAAATCGAAAATATTAGAAAAAAAGAGGAAAAATTGCCTGATTTTTCGTAGCCCCGAATCCTATTGCCCGTTCTCCCTTAAGCGTTTAATCCGCATTTCCAGACATAAAAAAGTGTTAGGAAGGCTATCTTGTCATCCTGTTTAGCTGCAAGCGGGCACCGACGGGCAGGAGTATTATCGGGCGCCGTCGGGTACCATGCTAAGCATGGTCGCGTTGGTCGGCATGGCCGCTTAGCATGGTCGGTTGGCCGGCAAGCGGTCAAGGATGTTTCGGGATCTTAGGTATGCTAGCACTGCCTCGGCTAATGTCTCTGCCGGTTTAGTGCCCGCGTCCAGGACAAGCTCGGGTTTAAGCGGCGGTTCATATGGATCGTCAATACCCGTAAATCCCTTGACTTCTCCCAGACGGGCCTTTTTGTAGAGTCCTTTGGGATCCCTGGCTTCACACACTTCCAGGGGGGCGTCAACAAAGATTTCAATAAAATCGCCCTTCGGAAGCGACGCCCGGACCCGATCCCGATCCACGCGATATGGACTGATAAACGCCGTGATGGCAATAATCCCCGCATCGCTGAAAAGTTTGGCCACGGCGCCGATACGGCGGATATTTTCCTCCCGATCCTGGGCCGAAAACCCCAGCCCGAACCGCTTGGCAAACTCTTCTCCATGCCGTTCTTTGAGCATCCCCGGTCCGGCGTTCAGGCCATGTCGAATATTATCGCCATCGAGCACAAAACTATGTAAACCTAAACTGTGGAGTTTGTGGTCGATCAGATTGGCCACGGTGCTCTTGCCGCATGCGCTCAGTCCCGTAAACCAAATCACGCATCCCCGATGGCGGTTAAGTTTTTCCCGCTCTTCACGCGTTACGGCATGATCGTGCCATTGGACATGAACTTGATGCTCGCCTGTCATGATTAATCCTTCGCCCTGTTTAATTTGTTGAGTGTTTCGATCGCTGGTAAACAATCTACCGCTATATGCCCCCAATGTGGCAAAAGAACCAGTCTATCGATGGGTATAGTGTATAAAGGTTTGCACATAAACATGGATCAGTCCAGAACTAACACTCAAGATTAAAATCGAATCACCCAATCTCGAATCCCTAAATCTTTAATCCTGAACCCTGAACCCCGAACCCTAATATGTAAAACCGCGCATGATACGTTGACATTGAGTTTTCCGCAATAGTCATCAAACCTCACTAAAATCATCAATAAGCATGATTATTTCCGCCCGGGTGGGGTCGCGTCAATATTTTGAGTCGATATAATATAATGTCCCGTAATTATATTGCTGTTTTTAAGACAAATGGGTTAGTATGAGCCAGATCGAAACGGTTGTTACTCGTCCGCCGCTATCACCAACTCCGATTGGACATACGGTTGAAAACCTGTATGAAAAATGCACCGCTTTGGCGCGGAATTTGTGGTGGAGTTGGCATGCTGAAGTGATCAACCTTTTTCGCGACCTCGACCCTATCCGTTGGCGGCAACTCGATCATAATCCAATTGCTTTGCTATCGGAATTTACCCCCGAACGCCTGGAAATGCGGGCGGCCGAACTCGTGCTTTACAGCCGCATAAATCAGGCTTTTCGCCGCTTAAAAGAATATATTTCCGTAACTCCGCGCTGGGGTAGAACTCACGCCGGCGTCTTGGGCTCCAAGCCGGTGGCCTATTTTTCCCTGGAGTTCGGCGTCCACGAGTCGGTGCCGGTTTATTCCGGCGGCTTGGGCGTGCTTTCCGGCGACCATATCAAAAGCGCCAGCGGATTGGGCGTACCCCTTGTGGCCATCGGACTGTTTTACGATCAGGGCTATTTCAAGCAGCATCTCGACATCAACGGCTGGCAGCACGAAGAATACCTCGATACAAAGGTCGAAAATCTGCCCATGGAACCGGCCATGGGCACCGATGGCAAACCGATTACCATCCGCATCGACACCCGCACCGGCCGCCTGCTTGCCAAGGTATGGCTGATGCGCGTGGGCCGGGTGAATTTGTATCTCTTGGATTGCGACGTGCCCAGCAACTCGCCCGAAGACCGCGAACTGACCGCCCGCCTCTACGGCGGCGACAATCGCACCCGTGTCCGCCAGGAAATGGTTGCCGGGGTGGGAGGTGTCCGTGCCTTGCGGGCGTAGGGGATCAGCCCCGGCGTATATCATCTTAACGAAGGCCACAGCGCCTTTGCCACCCTGGAAGCCATCCGCGAACGCATGAAAGACGACGGCATGAGTTTCGATTCCGCGCTGCGCGACGTGGCCCAGCACACCGTATTTACGACCCACACGCCCGTTCCCGCCGGTCACGACCGCTTCGACAAAAATCTCATGGAGGAACACCTCGGACCCCTCCGCGACGAATTAGGCATTTCCCTCGACCAACTCATGGGACTGGGACGCGTCGAACCGCAGAACGACCACGAATCATTCTGCATGACCGTGCTGGGCTTGAAACTCTCCCGCCGCGCAAACGCCGTGAGCAATCTGCACGGGCACATCACCCGGCGGATGTGGGCCCATCTCTGGCCTTGGCGCGTGGAAGAGGAAATACCCATCGGCCACATCACCAACGGCGTGCACATTCAAAGTTGGCTCGCAGGCGGGATGCAACAATTGTACGACCGCTATTTCCCCGCGACTTGGATGGAACGCATGGGCGAGCCCGAAGTATGGCAAATGATCCATGACGTCGATCCCGGCGAGCTTTGGGAAACGCACTACGCCTTGAAAAATCTGCTCTTGGCATTCGTCCGCCGCCGCGTAAGCCGGCAGTGCCGCCGCCGCGGCGAAAGCGACGAAGCCGTGGAAGCCGCCCGCAATATCCTCGATCCCAACATCCTTACCTTCGGTTTCGCCCGGCGTTTCGCCACCTACAAGCGGGCGGCCTTGATTATGACCGACATGGATTGGTTGGCCAAGATCGTCAACAATCCGGACCGGCCCATCCAAATCATCTTTTCCGGCAAGGCCCATCCCGCCGACGAACCCGGCAAACAACTCATCCAGCGGATTGCCAACCTGCGCCACGACCCGCGCTTCGCCGGGCGCATCGCCTTTGTCGAAGATTACGACATCAACGTCTGCCGGCACTTGATCCAGGGCGTCGACGTCTGGCTGAATAATCCCCGCCGGCCTTTGGAAGCCTCCGGCACCAGCGGGCAAAAAGCCGTGCTCAACGGGGCCCTGAATCTTTCCGTCCTCGACGGCTGGTGGGCCGAAGCCTACGACGGCTCAAACGGTTTTGCCATCGGCAAGGGAATGCAACACGCCGACGACCAGATTACCGACTCCCGCGATTACGCCGATCTGCAACGCGTGCTCACCAAAGAAGTCATTCCCCTGTATTACGACCGCGACGTGGACGGCCTGCCCCGGGGGTGGATCAAACGCATGATGAACTCCATCAGCTCCCTGGCCTGGCGATTCAGCGCCGACCGTATGGTGGCCGACTACGTCCGCCACGCCTACCTGCACGCCTCCGGCGGCCTAAGCTGCGATATGAATGTGAAGTAAGAAAGGGATTAAGGGCTAGGGTCTAGGGACTAAGTGGAACTGCATTAATAGTTATGCCATGTCATTCTGAGCGCAGCGAAGAATCTAGCGGTTAATTGAGATCCTTCGCTGCGCTCAGGATGACTGTACCAAGCTCAAGTTATCATACGGTTCCACTTAGTGAGTGTCGGATTAATTAATGTTGCGTTCTCCATTTAATTAATGTTGTGTTCTCCGTTTAGCCCCGGAGCTTGCTCCGGGAGTTTTTGCCGTAAATATTATTTATGTCACGACATTTATTGGTTCCAAATTCCTAGCCCCTAGCCCCTAATTCCTAGCCCCTTCCCTATGAACATCTTCGTTCTCATCGGCCATCAACGTCAAGGAAGTTTTTGTCACGCCATTGCCGCCGCGGCGATGGATGAACTCAAAGCGGCGGGCCATACTGTTGTTTATCATGACCTGTACGCCGAAAAATTCGATCCCATACTGCCCCACCCAGAAATACTTTGCTCCTCTGAACCCGACCCAGTCGTTAAGCGGCACTGTGAAGAAATCGTCGCCGCCGACGGCTATGTCATCGTGCATCCCAACTGGTGGGCCATGCCCCCGGCAATCCTCAAAGGCTGGCTGGACCGCGTGCTCCGCGGGGGCGTGGCCTATGAGTTTACGGCCCAGGGCGTCAACGGACTTTTAAAAGGCCGCAAGGCCCTGGTCTTTACCACCTCGAATACCCCGCGCGAAGATGAACTCCGCCTGTTCGGCGATCCCCTGGAAAATCTCTGGAAAACCTGCGTCTTCAACTTCTGCGGCGTCGAGGATTTTTACCGCCGCAACTTCGAATCCATCATCTTGAGTACGACTGAGGAGCGCGCCGAGTGGTTGGCCGAAGTACGCACGATAATCCGTAGCGGATTCCCGCGTAGCTGAACCAGATAATCAGGTTCTATTCTTGAAAAACAGGGGCATGAACGGCAGGAACGATGGCAACCACACGGATTGCCCCCCCGCGGCTTATCAGAAAAATCACAAGCCATCGGGTCAGTGCCTACATTCTTTCCTTTTCAACCACTAATATACCGTCTTGCCTTAAATTTCGGGTGCCACGGTTGGCTTGTCCAACCGTGTTTCCCTCACTGCCGGACAGGCCGGGCACCGACCGAAGGTTGGTCGTGGCACCCAACCCGAAAAATTAGCCGTGACGCAACACTAGTGTAATTGAAATGTGTATTTTTATCGTTTTATATTGCATAAATACTTCTCAGGGGGGGTGCCAAGTAAGATACTTGTAATTAAAAGATGAATTGATATAATCATGTTTAAATTGTTTTATTCGATAGGTCGATTCCACCAATTTTTATTTAATTTGCCCGTGTCATAGGGCAATTTTACGGAGGCAGCGTATCGCTAAAACGAAACGGCCGTATTATCTGTCTAGTCGCGCTTCTTTTTAGCGAGTTCTTACCTTGTGCTTGGTGTGACGGCGGTATTTTTCTATGTACCGCAAGGTTCTGTTGGCGCATTGGCAATGGCTGATGCGATTGAAAACCAAGTTGCGTTTTTTTACTGACAGGAGATTGAACGACATGAAATTTTCTAAAACCATACTTGCCGCAGTGCTTGTAATGGTAATTTTCCCCATGGCCACAGCCGCTCTGGCGGATGATTTGAATCCGCCGCTCTGGCGTGGTCTACCTGGAACTACATTTCAGCAGTGGGAGTTCTCTGTTGATGACAGAACTCCTGCCCCGGATCTGGTCGACAACGATTATGGCAATCCACAGATGACGGTGACCCCCACCCTATGGCCGGCCCCGCCCGAACCTAATGGCTTCGAATGGGCTAACTGGTTTTCAGGCCGACAAGGCGTATATTCGTTGTCCGGCGAGATTGATGTCACTATCCCGAACCTAGGCGAGCTCAATCCCAAAAAAGATATCCGACTCCAGATGACCTGGTTCTTTCAGGAGCCATTTAACTGGGGAGATAAACCAGAGTATCGTCCTTATGTCATTTCTCCACTGGGCGGCGGCCAGACTTATTTTAACTTGACGGAGGAAGACATCCTGCCGGACGGTTGGCATCATACGACCTTTGATGTGGAAATATCCCCAAACCCGGCCTTCGAAACGATCACTCTTAGCGGAGCATACTACGTGGATGAAGTAGTGATCGACACCATTTGCCCTGAACCATCCACCATTGTTCTGGCAGTAATGGGATTGATAGGCCTTGCCATTATGCGTCGCTGGCGAAAGGTGTGATGGTATTAAACTCGTAGATCGGCTTGGTCGTGCGTCCGGCATCCAGTCCAAGACAATGTGTTAAATAGTTCGCCTCCTCAGGATTAAGACAATTGGATATTCAGTTCCGTTATCTAATCCTGAGGAGGCTTTCCATATAGTCGCCTTCGCGTTTCTTATATAATTGCCGTCGCCGGCCGTGAGTCGATTGTACTTGAAACAACTTGTTCCGTGGTATTTTGTCCATTAGCAATAATGGCGACGAAACAATCGATCCCAAGCCGACCAGCCTGCCGCGTGGCTTGACGAAGTCCGTCAAATCATCCGCCGGCGCTTTGCTTAGGGGATAGGGAACCGATTGTTTTTTAGGAGAAATCCTAAAGAATCACCGCCAGCCACGCCACTACCTCCTTCGGTTGCACCGCCAAAGTTCGAGAACCTTGGCCACCCGTGAGTGTTTTCACTTCTTCGTATCGTCGAATACTATAATCTCCGAAAAGCGGTGTGGATTATATGTCTTTTCATGAAAGAGTGTAATCTCGATCCTGTTGCTATTCTTTTCGACCAAATCAGAAAGGTGGATGTGATATCCCGTCTTGCGAAGACCTTCGCGTTTGAGCTCCTCAAGATTCTGAATCAGGTTCTTGATTTCGGAAGTGGAGAGCGCCACATTCACGCTTGTCACATTCACTTGCTTACTGCGTCCTCGTTTTGTGACTCCGACCGGAATCTCGATTCGATGAAGTTTCATGTCTTTTCTGATTTATTGATATATCTTTAGCGTGGAATCTGAATGGCAAATGTACTTTGGACTTTTTTTGGCACTGAGATAGGCACGAAAAAGTCGGCGGGATATAGATAATCTTCGCCGGATTCGTCGATAACACGAAGCATCTTTTCCTTGGCGGCGGAACGGTCGGGCAGCACTCGGTAAACCTTGCGCAGCTCCAACGAGGCGGGATAGTCTTCGTTGCGAACACATAACACGAAACGGCCGCGGGATGATGGCATTCGTGTCGAATTACGTTTATGAGATGTACCGTTTGATCTTGATTTCTTTTTTTCCAATGCCGTGTGCTTCATACATTTTTAATCTCAAATTCCACAGACTTACTCTACCACAAGAAGGGTACAAAATCAAGCATAGAACGGATGGGAATGTGTTGAAATACTCTTTATAATCTTTATTTCTCCGTGTTCTCCGTGGCTCCGTGGTGAGTAATACGATTTTCGGTTTGGATTATGAGGTTTAGTGGTGGAAGAATTTAAAAAGCAAAGTCCTCTGGCCGGTCAAACGGTGATGGTTACCCGGCCGGGCGGCGAAGATGACGCTTTGACCAGGCTATTGCGCGACTTGGGCGCCGAGGTATTAGTGCAGCCGGTGATTTGTATTTCCGATCCGCCCGACTGGCGGCCGGTCGATGCCGCTCTGGCCCAATTGTCCCAGTTCGATTGGATCGTTTTCTCCAGTGCCAACGGCGTACGTTATTTCATCGGGCGGTTGCTTACTGCTGGCGGCGATTTGCAACAGTTTAAACGAATAAAAATTGCGGCCATCGGCCCAGCCACCGCCGATGAACTTTTGCGGCATAATCTACACGCCGACCTCGTTCCCCCGGAATTTCAAGCCGAATCCCTTGCCCACTCGCTTGCCGGCGAAGCATCCGGCAAACATTTTTTACTGGTTCGCGCAAGCCGCGGGCGAGAGGTATTGGCCGAACAATTAAACAGGGCAGGGGGAGCGTAGAGCAAGTCGTAGCGTATACCAGCAGCGACGTCGACCAACCCGATCCTGATATTGTCGCAAAACTTACAGCCGGAAGTATTGATTGGATCACGGTTACTAGTTCCTCGATTGCCCGCTCGCTGGCGGCTCTTTTCGGCGATAAATTGCGGCAAAGCAAACTTGCCAGCATCAGCCCGGTGACTTCGACAACCCTGCGCGAGCTGGGTTACGAACCGGCCGTTGAAGCCGAGCAATATACGATGCCCGGCTTGGTAGATGCCATTCGCCATGCAGTGATTTAGCATTCATATAAACAATATTTCCCTTTTCCCTCTTTCCACTTTTTCCTCATTACACTTCCTGCTAGTCATAATGGGTGATTTGAATCGGCAAAGTTATTTTTTTATGTCGCAAAAACAGTCTTTTAGTCACTACTAGGGTAGAATCCGGTTTTGTTTCCATCGGAGGTGTTCGTGTGTCAATTGGATGAGCAGTGCATACGCGATTGCCTTGACGGCCATCCCGAGGCATTCCGGCATTTGGTGTCGCGCCATCAGGGTGCGCTTATGGGGTATCTTCGGGTGCGAGTTGGCAACGAAGAGGAAGCCGCCGAAGCCGCCCAGGAGACCTTTGTGTGCGCCTACTTCGCCTTGCGAGGTTTACACAAGTTAGGATCGTTTTTTCCCTGGCTTATGGGCATCGCCGACCGAGTAGTAAAGGAAACCTGGCGCGACCAAAAGCGACGTCAGTGTGTTGCCTTTGACGAGCGACAGATACCCCGGACACACCCCGATTCCGGCGATAGTCCGGACACGGATGTGACCGATGCGGTTGGCCGATTGCCCGATTTGTATCGCGAGGTCGTGCTAATGCGGTACTACGGAGGACTTTCCTGTGCTGAAATCAGCCGGGACCTTGGACTGCCCATCGGTACGGTGACCAAGAGCTTATCGCGCGCTTATGCACTGTTGCGAGAATACCTCCAGGAGGAAAATCCCACGGCCCAGAGCGAGGTGAAATCATGAATTGCTCGGAATGTAGAGACGATTTTGCCGCCTTTCAGGAAGGTCTGTTGGATCCTGAGGCTAAAAGCCGGATCAACTCGCACCTGGCCGAATGCCCGGCCTGCCGGGCCGAATTCGACGAGGTACGGCGTCTTGTGGTCCGTCTGACGCGCGCCGGGCCTGATGCGCCCGGGATTTCCTTGGAAACCCAGGTGATGGACCGGATCATTCACGAGCAGGCCCTAGTTATAAGGAGACTTCAGATGCGAAAACGAATTCGATTACTGGGAATTGGCGGGTTATTGACCGCGGCGGTGGCCTTGTTTTTCATATTAGGTTTTTGGGAAACACAACTGGATACAAGAGTCAAGGCCGCCGAGACTCTTGCCCAAGGCGCTAAGGCCATACCTAAGGTATCGACTATCCACCTGCAAGGCAAACTGCGCACTCTGTCGCACGATAACTTTTCATATATTGACTCGAAACTGGACTTTGTTCCCATAGAAGTGTGGAAGCAGTTCGGGGAAACTACAAAATGGAGAGTTGAGAAAACGGGGCGTGTGGTTGTTATGGATGGCGTTTCTACAATTATGCTCATAAAACCCAATCACGCAGTTAAAATTTCTTCTCCGACCAACGGTGCATTCGATAGCGGCTGGTTACTTTCTTTGACAAATGTGCAGGACCTAATTAATGGAGAATTGCATACCGCTTTGGCCAAAGGCTGGGACATGAAACTGGCACACGAGGAATCCAATAGAGTGAAAAAACTTGTGGTTACTGTCGAAGCGAAAGCCGGCCAAGGCGTTGATGATTATCTGAAAAACACATTTATCGACGAATCTGATACTCGCTGGGTATATCGTTTCGATGCGGAGACAAAGCAATTAGAAACCGTCCAAATTTATCTACACGAAAAAGACAAGGATGTATTGATATTTGAAACAAATAATATTGATTACAACCAGCCGATTGATCCCGAGGTTTTTACGCTTGACTTGCCTAAAGATGTGATCTGGTCGAAAGAACCAACACTACTGCCGGATAATGAAAAGTATGCGAAAATGACGCCCAAAGAAGCTGCAACAGCATTCTTCGAGGCTTGTGCAAAGGAAAATTGGGATGAAGTGCAGAAATTTTGGGGGAGTGCCGCGGCAGATAAAAGTTTAAAAGAATATTTAGGCGGCTTGGAAGTAATCAGTATCGGTGAGCCGTTTCAGGCAAAGCCCTACCCCGGATGGTTTGTGCCATATGAAATAAAGTTTAAAAATGGAGGAGTTCACAAGTACAATTTGGCTATAAGGAATGACAACCCAGCCAAACGTTACGTGGTTGATGGGGGAATATAAGGTGGCGATGGGCTGGAGGCTATAGAGTAGTCTCGAGTAGAAATTATGGGGGCTGGTCCGAATTTCCAAAATTTGGAAACGGAACCAGCCCCTTTATCGTTTCTTGAAGGAAAACCCCGAATAATGCCGCCGCAATTGCAGTATTTACCTAAGTTTTACCTTCTCTTTACCTTGCAAATATAGTCTTGCAGGTTCAAGAGATAAAAAATTATATATAGGGATCTGCAATTAAAAGATGGATTTGGCCATTAAACTTGCTTAAAAAAACACCGCAAAAAGGAATACACAGAAATGCAAACATTCAATGATACACTGACGAAGACAGTGCAATCGGACGTTGTTCCTGTTCCAAATCAAACTAGGGTTGAGCCGAATCCATGGCTCCCCGGTCGTAAACAGCGCTGGACCAACGGATTGGATTGGCCGGTGGTCTTGTGGATAGGCGTAGTGCATGCATGCGCACTGGCTGCGCCTTTTTTCTTCACCTGGAAGGCCTTGGGAATTTTTTTATTGTTGTCCTGGATCACCGGCGGGCTGGGCGTTTGTTTGGGCTATCACCGGCTGTTGGCGCACGGCAGTTTCCAGACGTACCGTTTCATGCGCAGGTTGTTGGCCCTTTGCGGCGCATTGGCCGGCGAAGGCCCGCCGATCACCTGGGTGGCCGTGCATCGCAAACACCATCTCAACAGCGATGCAGAGGGCGATCCGCATTCGCCGCGCGACGGGGCCTGGTGGAGCCACGTGCTTTGGCTGTTTCCCCGCCCCCGCGACCCCGACTGGCAACAGATGATCCACTTGTATGGACGAGACTTGTCGCAAGACCGCTTTATGCGATTGCTGGACAAGACATATCTGCTCTGGCACTTCGCCTTGGGAGCGCTGCTGCTTTTCGCCGGCTGGATAGGTTGGAATTTTTATACCGGCATGTCGTTTTTACTGTGGGGAACATTCTTGCGTCTAGTGTGGGTGATGCACGTCACGTGGCTGGTAAACTCCGCTTCGCATATTTGGGGCTATAAAAATTATGAGATCGACGACAACAGCCGCAATTTATGGTGGGTCGGGCTTCTGGCTTACGGAGAAGGCTGGCACAATAACCATCATGCATTTCCCAGCAGTGCCCGGCATGGTCATCGCTGGTGGGAAATCGACATGACGTATATGGTGATCCGCTTGTTTGAGCGTTTGGGATTGGCCTGGCATGTGATTCGCAAACGGAAGGCATTATGAAGTAAAAAAGTGGCAAAATGTCTGTAAATTCAGGGTGGGTTGTCACTAGTTCACAGACCGATATAATAACAATACAAAGAGAAATTGATAGTACATGTGAGGTAATAGAACTCCCCCTAAGATTTATTGGGGAAAAAATACGTGTAATGACTTATTGGCCGTTGACACCTCTTTTTAGTCCTGATAGATTCAAGGTTTCGCCAGTTTAGGCAAAACTTTAACCCTCCAAAGATCAACAGGGGTCGGGTTCCCTTAAGGCTGTGTATGGCCAGCCCTTGGAACGCGACCCCTGTCGATCTGACAGCGAGACAGAACCCCCGCAAAGGGTGCATGTGTCGACGATCTTTGACAATTTGGTTGTGGTAATGAAGTGGCATCTTAAATTTTGATCCGCGTGGAAGTTATGTAAGACGATTTTCGAAATCGTCCTACTTTGCATTTTACGCGGTTCCGAGGCACTTAGATGACCAATGGTTGGACCAATTGGTTCATCCATGTAAGACGATTTTCGAAATCGTCCTACAAGGTCAAAGAGCGAACGTTACTAGGAATCGAAATGCAACGATTCCGATAGCGGGCCATGAACCGGCTTCACGTTTTGTCGAGGTCTGGGCAGTTTCAAGGGCTGGTCATTTTATTGACCGGTTAAATGTCCAGTAAATTCTCAATGAAACTTATGGAGCGTTGGATTCATGTGGCCAAGCTACTAAGGGCGCACGGGGGATGTCTTGGCGTCAGGAGGCTTTGAAGGGCGTGGAAGACTGCGATAAGCCCGGTGAAGTTGTCAAACGAGCGTTGATCCCGGGATACCCGAACTGACATGCACTGAATCCATAGGTGCATGTGGCAAACACGGTGAACTGAAACATCTAAGTAACCGTGGGAAAAGAAAGAAAACTCGATTTCCCCAGTAGTGGCGAGCGAAAAGGAAAGAGCCTAAACCGCGGGGGTTTTCCCCTGCGGGGTTGTAGGGCCTCTCACATGAGAGTTACCAAACTATCAACTAGCAGAACTGTCTGGAAAGGCAGACCACAGAGGGTGACAGTCCCGTAAGCGGCAGTTGTATAGTCTCTCGAAAGGTACCTGAGTAGGTCGGGCCACGTGGAATCCCGACTGAATCCGCGGGGACCATCCCGCAAGGCTAAATACTCCCTGACGACCGATAGTGAACTCAGTAGGGCGACTGAAAGATGGGAAGAACCCCTGCTAGGGGAGGATACTGAACCTGAAACCGTGTGCCTACAAGCGGTCGGAGCACTATGGCGAATTTATTCGCAATGTGTGACGGCGTGCCTTTTGCATAATGATCCGGCGAGTTACCGTCTGCGGCTTGGGTTAAGGCCTTAAGGGCCGGAGCCATAGGGAAACCGAGTCTGAATAGGGCGACATTGTCGTTGGCGGTGGACGCGAATCTGCGTGAACTACCCATGAGCAGGTTGAACCGCGGGTTATACCGCGTGGAGGACCGAACCCACTTGGGTTGAAAACCGAGGGGATGACTTGTGGGGAGGAGTGAAAGTCTCATCAAACGCAGGGATAGCTCGTTCTCTCCGAAATATTTTTAGGAATAGCCTTGAGCCACTACGCACCGGGGGTAGAGATACTGAATCGGTTTGGGGATCTTCCCAGATTACCCTGCTGAACCAAACTCCGAATACCGGTGCGACTATCTCAGGAGTCAGTCTCTGGGGGATAAGCTCCAGGGTCAAGAGGGAAACAACCCAGATCATCTGCTAAGGTCCCGAAGTCGGGCTTAGTCACTAAGGAAGTTGAATTGCCGTGACAGCCAGGATGTTGGCTTAGAAGCAGCCACCATTTAAAAAGTGCGTAACAGCTTACTGGCCAAGCAGTTCTGCGCCGATAATGAACGGGAGTAAGCCCGGCACCGAAGCAGTGGACTCGAAAGAGTGGTAGGAGAGCGCTGAAGATCAGACACGAGTCGTACCGTAAGGAGCGATGGTGGGGTCTTCAGGTGCTTATGCCGGAATGAGTAACGATAAAACAGGTGAGAATCCTGTTCGCCGAAAGCCTAAGGTTTCCTGGGGAAGGTAATTCCGCCCAGGGTTAGCCGGTACCTTAGTCGAGGCCGAAAGGCGTAGACGATGGACAGCAGGTCAACATTCCTGCGCCATTCCAGTGGAGCGATGGAGGGACGGCGTTTAGAGGGTGAGGGGACGACTAGAAATGTCCCTCGCCCGGCGGCGAGGTCGCTGCAGGTAAATCCGCAGCAACAGACCTCAAAGCCGGGACAAAGACGTTTATGTTTCGATAGTCATCCAAAAAACGTCCAAGAAAATCTTCTCAGCGTTGATACTGGAGTGACCGTACTAAAACTGACACAGGTAGGCGAGACGAGTAGTCTAAGGCGCTCGGGAGAACACTGGTTAAGGAACTCTGCAAAATGACCCCGTAAGTTCGCAATAAGGGGTGCCCTCGAGGGTTAACGCTCTTGGGGGCCACAGTAAATCGGCTTCAGCGACTGTTTATCAAAAACACAGGACTCTGCTAACACGCAAGTGGATGTATAGAGTCTGACGCCTGCCCGGTGCCGGTAGGTTAAGGAAGAAGGTTAGTCCGCCGCAAGGCGGGCGAAGCTTGCAACCGAAGCCCCGGTAAACGGCGGCCGTAACTATGACGGTCCTAAGGTAGCGAAGTTCCTTGTCGGGCAAGTTCCGACCTGCATGAATGGCGTAACGACTGAAGCACTGTCTCAACCAGTGACCCGGTGAAATTGTAGCCGTGGTGAAGATGCCACGTTCCCGCAGCGAGACGGAAAGACCCCGTGAACCTTTACTGTAGGCTGGTATTGGGCTGTGATATGTTCTGTGTAGGATAGGTGGGAGGCGTTGAAGCCGGTACGCCAGTATCGGTGGAGCCAACCTTGAAATACCACCCTGGGCATATTTTAGTTCTAACTCCGATTCCCGTATATCCGGGCGGAGGACATTTCCAGTTGGGCAGTTTGACTGGGGCGGTCTCCTCCAAAATCGTAACGGAGGAGTCCAAAGGTACCCTCAGCCTGGTTGGCAATCAGGCGCTGAGCGCAAAGGTAAAAAGGGTGCTTAACTGCGAGACATATATGTCGAGCAGATACGAAAGTAGGGCTTAGTGATCCGGTGGTCCCGTATGGAAGGGCCATCGCTCATCAGATAAAAGGTACTCCGGGGATAACAGGCTTATCGCTCCCGAGCGTCCATAGCGGCGGAGCGGTTTGGCACCTCGATGTCGGCTCATCACATCCTGGGGGTGGAGAAGCTCCCAAGGGTTTGGCTGTTCGCCAATGAAAGTGGTACGTGAGCTGGGTTCAGACCGTCGTGAGACAGGTCGGTCCCTATCTGCTGTGGGCGCACGAAACTTGCGGAGGTTCTTCTTTAGTACGAGAGGATTTAGAAGGACGTTCCTCTGGTGTTCCAGTTGTCGCGCTAGCGGCACGGCTGGGTAGCTATGAACGGAAAGGATAAACGCTGAAAGCATATAAGCGTGAAGCCCTCTCCAAGATCAGGTTTCGTCGCGGTTAACCCCGCAAAAGTCCCCTGGAAGACTACCAGGTTGATAGGCTGGATGTGTACGCGCAGCAATGCGCTCAGCTAACCAGTACTAACGGACAAACGCTTGGCCATATGTATCCAACGCTCCTAATTGCCTACCCTCCCGTCCCCTCTCCCCGTGGGAGAGGGCCAGGGTGAGGGCTGATTTAGGAAGCCGCTTCATGCCACGATCATTTAAGTAGGTAGTAGATGGTAAGTTGTAGGTGGTTTTTTTCACTGCCCACCGCCCACTGCCCACTTAAAAATATAGTGCGTCGATCCTAACCGGTCGCCGCACTCCTTTCCGGTGACGATTTTCGAAAGGCCACACCCGTTCCCATTCCGAACACGGTAGTTAAGCTTTCGGAGCCGATGGTAGTGCCAAAAGCGCGAGAGTAGGTGTCGCCGGATTTTTTTGTTTCTTGTTCCTCTTATCCCCTCTACCATTGGGAGAGGGTCAGGGTGAGGGCGATTCTTGGGAGAGGGTTAGGGTGAGGGCACAGAGGCTGAGTGAGGGCCGAAAGTACGTCAATCTTATTGTTTATTGCAAATTGACAATTGCAAAATGAAAATTGCAAATTGAACAAGAAAATATCTTCCTGTAAAGCTGCGACGGGCACCAACCAAAGGTTGGTCGGTCGCGGGAGTTCTTCTTATTGCTGTGGGGATATGCTATAATAAAATAATTAAGGAGATGTTTTTATGGGCTTGACCGTTCTTGAAATCCATGTGGGCAATCCGGCCAAACCCAAGATTACGCAGCCGGTGGAATTTCTTATCGATTCCGGGGCTATCTATTCGGTTGTTCCCGCGCCGATTTTGAAAAAATTAGGCATCAAACCAATCTCGGAACAATCGTTCCGCCTGGCCGACGGTTCGAAAATCATGCGCAAGAAGGGTGGGGCTTTTTTCAAGTACAAAGATCACGTCGGCGTGGCCGACGTAATCTTCGGCAAAAAAGGCGATCATACTCTCTTAGGCGCATTCACACTGGAAGCATTGGGTCTGGCCCTCGATCCGCTCAGACGCGAACTAAAACCCCTGCCTATGATTCTGGCAAGTTCATTTTGAGATAGAACTTAGAGCATCTAACAAAATGAAACAGAACGGTTATAAACCTTTAAAAGGATGCCAATTTTCCGAGGTTTTTACGTCACTGCTAGCAAGCTAGCAGTGGCACACGTCATTTTGTTAGAGGCTCTTAAATTGATTTGCGATTCCGATGGTAGTGCCAAAAGCGCGAGAGTAGGTGTTGCCGGATTTTTTTATTTCTTGGTTCTCATTCCTTCGTCGGGTACCACGAAGTGGTAGGGAGAAGGTTATGGTGAGGGCTGCCGGCAGCAAAATCGCATCCGTTTATTGCAAATCGTAAATTGCAAATCATATCGGCGGAGTGGCACTGACAAAATGGGCTGAGAGTGTGTGCCGCCCAGCCGTATTGCAACCATACAAATCAATTCAAGTGAACATCTGGGCTTAGTGACTGTGACCCTAGCATCGGTGATAACGTTCAAATTTATGCGCACATTGAAAGGCAGTCCTTGGTTTGGTAGGAAGGATTTTGAGTTTGTAACAAATCTATTCCTAACCCAAACGAAAGGACTGCCATGAGTAGTTTAGCAGAAAAAGCGGATTGTGAGAAGTTTGCGGGATTGTTGAAGGTGAACGAGGAGGAGGTAACGAACTACCTGGGCAATTTAGTGCGGGACTCGGTGGAGGCGACGCTGAACACGATGTTGGAGGCCGAGGCGGACGCATTGACCAAGGCCAGGCGTTACGAGCGTAGCCCGGAGCGGGTGGACACGCGGGCTGGGCACTATGATCGAAAACTTTTGACCAAGGCGGGCGAGGTGACGTTGCAGATGCCGCGGCTAAGGCATTTGCCGTTTGAGACGGAGATCATCGAGCGATACCGCCGCCGGGAGTCGTCGGTGGAAGAGGAGGCTGAACAAGATGCTACCAACGAAATCAATGGCGAAGGGGGCAGCAACGTCTTCTATCTCGGCATTGGCACAGCAGGCCACAAGGACTGCAAGGGCAACGACGAAGGAGGCCAAGGCTTGGTGATGAGCATCTACAGCCACGATGTTTACACAATTGCCGACTACCAACAACATATCATCGACATTTTCTACACGGCTAAGGCGGCGCAGGCCGACGGCGCAGATGTTAGTCGTGCCAAGTTTCAAATCACGAGGGTCCGCGAAGTAGTAAATCCCATCAATCTCTAGGAGCAATAATGATGAGCTTCACGAAAATGTATACTAGGTTGCTTTCGTCAATCTCCATCTTTACGACAATAACTACCATGCTCTACTTCGATTCATCAGCATTTGGACAGGACGACCCCGAACATGCAAAGACCATTGCAAGGTTTAAGGACCGAAGAGTTGTAGTCGGCGTTGATGAACAGAGTCCCGGCAAGCCCGTGATTTCATTAGAATTTACGTCTACGGCTACGGATGCCGATCTACAAGACATAAGTAAGTTTACTCAACTCCGCAAACTATATGTGGGAGATTTGAGGGTCACGGACGCAGGAATAAAACACTTTAAGGAGTTAAAACAACTCCAGGATCTGACCCTCTGGGGCACCCAAGTGACTGACAATGTCCTGAAATCTCTTGAAGAATTAAACGGCCTAAGAAGACTGAACCTGATCCATACAGAGGTGACAGATGCAGGATTGAAACACATTGCGGCGCTGACCAACTTGCAGGCATTGTACTTAGGAGAGAAAATCACGGATGCGGGCTTGGAGCATCTGAGAGGACTAAAGCAACTTCTAGAGCTACGGCTTTCTAATACGCAGATGTCAGACGCTGGATTGTACCAACTGACAAAACTGGTACCGCAACTCCAAGAATTGCGACTTTGGGATTCCAAGATTACAGATGTAGGCCTGGAGCACCTGAAAGACTTAGAGAATCTCCAAATACTTTATCTTAACCTCTGCCCTAAAATTACAATCATAGGATTCCAATACCTATCGGATTTGAAGCAACTTCGAGAGCTGAACCTAGATGGAACTCCCGTTGACGATGCAAAATTGGAGCATTTAAGAGGCTTGACTAACCTCCAATCTTTATTTGTAGGCGACTCATCAGTGACAGACACTGGTCTGAAATATCTCGAAGGCTTGACCAACCTCCAATCCTTAGACTTGCACCGCGCAAGGTCACGGACGCTGGCCTGGAACATCTCAATAGTCTCGGAAAACTGCGGTTCCTGAACCTGATAGAAACGAAAGTTACTGATGATGGCGTGCAGAGGCTCAAAAAATCGCTGCCACATTGTCGTATTGCATCTGGGAGCAAGCTGTAACACAAGCTCGCAGCAAGATTGTACAGAGCAATGATTATGATTCTTCGATCGATATACTTCCCATACTTGCTGGCGGTGTTGGCTATTGCGTTCGCGATAGATTTCGACTCGTTCGGTTTCGCACAGTCGATACCCGAAACAGATCGCATCCGGCAGATCGACAGCATGATCGACGCAATGGTGTAAACAACGCTCGAAAACCGTGGCGCGGAGGGGGACCTGCGTAACGGTCGAAAAACGTGGCGCTCTTAACCAAACTCGCGAAAGGGTAAGCAAGACTTGTAGCGGTATAACCGTTACAAGTCTCACCCCTCGCGAGGTAACAGAGAGTGTACACGAACATGGAATTCTGGAGTGAAGTGTCACGGGGCGCGTTTATTTGGTTCTCCCGCAAAGTTGATGAAAGTAAATTGGAATTATTTGCTAAACTGAAGATTCATGAATAGTTGGTTTATTTTGGTCTTACTATCAATCCTTTAAGACAAAAATATAGGGGGTGACATGCCTGATACTCCTTCAACATGCGAACAAAAATCTCTGCCGTAAAAGATCGAACTTTGCCCGGCCGAACATCTGTCGCTTGATCAATTTAAGGCGGTTGACTTGTCCCTCGGTTTGTCCGTTGCTCCACGGGAGGCTCAGTGATGCTTTCACTGCCGGTAAATCATTGCCCAGACCTTGTGCAAAATGCCGCAACTCGACAGGCACATCGGAAGAACAACTCAAGTCGCGCCAAGCGTCTAGGTCCTCTACTTTTCGCTCTTTCACCATCTCCACGAACAGTTGAGCAAGATCCCTTACTTTTGCCAAGGGACGGCACTGCTCAATCAGCGAGGTAAGGAAGGCATGTTCTTCGGTTGTCAAAGCAGACGACTTTTTCAGCAGCAACCACGACACGCGACGCGATGAAGGGCGCTTCATCGCTTCCCGTAGCTGGTAGTTTGTCTGCCCTGATACCGCAGCAAGATCCCTGCTTTGACGACGCCAGTGGGCGACACGGCGACGAACCATATGGTAGGAACCATGGAAACCTCTTTGTTTTAACTCTCGAAAAAGTTGTGCGGCCTTATGGCACCCCTCATGCCACCGTTGGCGTAGGAATCGAAGAAAGGAGTCCGTTCCACTCCGATATCGGCGGTATGCGCGCTCGGGGAATTCGCCAGCCGAGATCCACTTTCGGACTGTGCCTCGATGAATCCCGGTCTGTCGAGCAATCTCCCGCTGAGTAATGCCTTGCCGGTGTAATTCCATTGCCTGTTCATATTGTTTTCTTCGCCTCTCCCATCGTGCTTCTTTTAATTGATCGGCACGAGTTGGTCTTGCAGAAGCTGAATTAAGATTGGCGTTTGACACGACTTTGACTACTTCGTGGGGCGGAGTTTTATGCTGCCAAGCGGCAGCCTGCGCGGCAGCCTTAATCTTTTGGCCATACCGCTCAGCTAACCGTAGCAGCGATTCGCGAAGGTTGTGTAACAAATGCCAGCGATCGGCCACTTGGATTGCGTGAGGGGCACCAGTCGTTGCACCCTTAATATAGAAGTCGCCGCGATCACGGCTAATAATCTCGACACCCGGATGATCAGTCAGCCATTGGCGGAAGGCCTCGGCGGAACGTTCTGGTAGGAGGTCTACCGGACGATGAAGTTCCAGATCGCAAAGAATGGTCCCGTATCGTTGACCGCGTAGAAATGCCCAATCATCAACTCCCAATACCCGAGGCGTAATCATGGGAGACATGGGGGTTCGTCGAACAATATGAAGTAATGTATCGGGGCTTGCTATCATTCCTAGTCGGCAGGCAAGACGGGTGCCGGCTTCTCCGCCGCAAACCAAGCCGATATGCCGCAAGGCGGCAGTCAATCTACATGTTTTATGTGCATATACCTGAGTGATATCTGGCATGCGTTCGGCGAAAATCCTGCGCGGGCAGGCGGGATTGTCACAAAAGAATCGCCGAATGCGACATCGTAGCCGCACGGGAATACCCTGCCAAGGCAAATCAGCAAGACGACGTTCATAATGGCTATGTATGCGGCTAGCGAGTTGGCTGCACAATGGACAATGCGCCGTGGTTAGCGCACTGCTGACATGAATGACCACCAAATTTGGAAATAATGAAATCTTTTCACATTCCCATGCTGGTGAAATGATGGGCGGGAAGGAAATAAGCATGGCAGCCTCCCTGCAAAAGGATTGGCCACCCAGCTTTGTTAGTACATATGAATTCTATCCACATAGCCCATGCTAGCTTTGCCTTCAAAATCGTTTCATCAACTTTGCGGGAGAACCGAATTTACGCGCCCCGTGACATTTGGAATTCCACAAATAATTTGCTTGATGTTTTAACGAAGCTGAGGTAACTGTCTGTCCTAATGGGTCTCGGAGGTCGCGGCCCGCAAGAATTCCCAATATGAAAGGACATGACAGATGGCTACCAAAAAAACCACCACCAAGAAGGCCCCAAAGCCGACCGTTGCCAAGGCTAAGAAGCCAATCGCCAAGAAGCTCAGCCAACTTGAGGCAGCAGTAAAAGTCCTGGCCGACGCCAAGGAACCGATGAACTGCAAGGCGATGGTCGAGGCGATGCAGGCCAAGGGCCTGTGGAATTCGCCCGCAGGCAAGACACCTGAGTCAACGCTTCACGCCTCGCTCCTGCGGGAAATCGCCAAACACGGCAAGGAATCTCGCTTCGTGAAAGCCGATCGCGGCCAGTTCACCCTGAACAAATGACCTTCCCCACGACGTTTCAAACGTCGTCGCACCAAGGCCCCACGTAGGGGCCTTGTCTCCTTGGTCGGATTCTTAGGCCATTTTCCCCAACCGGCCCAACACGGGCCGACGTGTGCGTCCACGTTGGCCGACCGGCTGGATTGATTACAGGTGGTTGAGGTAAGTGTGGTGTTCTGGCTTGGTCGGCTGGTGGGTGACGACGAAGTTGGCGATCAAGTGGGGGGAAGCGGATTGCCGAAGATAAATCCGTCACGGATTCACGGTGCAGTGCGAGGCGTTGTTCGAGATCATATCCTGGGGGCCACTGTACGCCAGGAACGCCCACGTCGGGGCCGTGTCGGGCCACGTGGTGCGTTCCTTCCAGCGAGCGGCTATCGGGGCCAACCAGCCACTCCTTGCGTAACGTGGGCCAACGGGGCTAAACGTCAGGGCCAGCCGTTGGAAAACCGATTGGAAATCGCCCGGATTTCGGCCGACACTACGAAATACCGCTGACTGCCCAGTGGGTGATTCCGCCCTTCGATTTCCTGCCAGTTCCTACCTACCGGTAATGGTGGTTTGGGCCGTGGTCTGATATATTGCGGGTGTGACGACCGGCAGCGTGCCGGCCGGGTACGGACAACCAGAATCGAGGAACCAAGCTGCCAACAGCCGTGCATGAGACACGGTTATGAGAACAATTGAACGACGCGTGAGCGTCACGTACTGCTTCTCAACAAACGACCAACCTGGGCCTCCGGGCCCTTGAACAGAAAAGGCAGTGCTTGGACCCGCGCTCCCACAGGGAGCGTCGGGCCAGGTGCTGTTTTTCTGTGCCCCTTGGTCGGGGCGTTGGGAGCGGCCTTGGTTCCGGCGCTCCTTTTTCATTGGAGAGGAAAAAACATGCCTTCGCAAGAAACAGAAATCAACATCAGGCTGTTGACCGGCGAGCCGCCTAGAATTCGGATCGCTAAAAAGTCGTATATTGACGTGCAGGCGATCCTTATTCCCCGCGGGAAGTTAAGCCAGGCTGAGCAGCACCATGAGTGGAATCGGTTAGCTGTTTACCTGTTGTTAGGCGAATCGGATGAAGATGCAAAACCGGAAGTGTACGTTGGCCGAACTGATACCGCATGGGAACGCCTAAGGAACCACAAATACAAGAAGGAGTTCTGGAACGCGGCAATCGTGATACTATCGAATACAGAGGATGGCTTCAGCCACGACGATATTCATTGGCTGGAGTGGCGCTGCATTCAGAAGGCCAAGGAGATCGGCCGGTTCAGGCTTTTTGCCGACCACAAGCCCGACGCGCCACGTTTAACAAAGCCGGGCATGTGTGAATTGTTTGATGCCCTATGTCTCCTGGTATCAGTACTAGGTTATGCCGTATTTGAGCCGGAAGAGGATATTGATCCTGTGCCAGCTAATGGAGCATCCATTTCATCACCACCCACCGAGGCGTTCTATTGCCGAGGTAAAGATGCAGATGCAACTGGGGCTTTGGTGGAAGATGGCTTTGTGGTTCGGGAAAATTCTATTGCTCGACTCCATATCTCGCCTGCATCTGGCAAGACAATCGAGCCAGTGCGAAAGAAACTGCGCGACTGTGGGGTCCTGGTTGATGAAGAGGACCATCTGCGGTTTACTCGGGACCATGTGTTCAGGTCGCCCAGCGGTGCCGCTATGATTGTACTTGGACGTGCTGCCGATGGTTGGATCGAATGGCAGAACAAGGATGGAAAAACGTTGGACGAGATCAAGCGAGCAAACGAACAGTCGGATGGCACGGACTCGTAGGTAAGCAGCCCTTGTCCTGCTGGGCATGGACGCTGTTTTCGTGGCGGTCTACGTTTGGAAAAAACCACCACACTGATACCATCACCGGGCGTTATTTACATACCGTTCCTACCTATCTTTCCCCCCGATGTAATTATCCGCGATGGTGGTCATTTTCAGTTTTTAATCTCTCTCGCAGGGGAAAAAATCGACTATCGGATACCCTTCGGGGGCCTCCTCAGACATAAGGAATATGGTTCGCTGCTGGGCGACATTGTTACAATCGTGCTCAATGGCAATTTGCAGCAAGGTAATTTCTGGGGATGTCGGGTACTTTCTCGATATGGCACCACTCGCAGAACAACTATGTGAAATTCATCGCGGAAAACAGTACAACATTCTTCATTTGATTCTCCTTTCTGACCTGTAATGTTTTTTTTGCCCCCCCCGACCGTTTTCTATTTCCACCTTAAAACCCCATCAACCAACAACCACAACAAACCCACCAGACACAGGACCCACCCTATTACGAATTTATGATTTATATAAGTCTATAGGAAATGGGGGGTTACAAAATTTTCATTCCGGGACTTTTACGGTTTTTCGTGCGTGGGGGCGGTAATTCCGAACTGACATAGACCGAATTCCCGACACACAGTTTCGATGTTCTCGAACTCGATTTCTACTTTCACTCCCGCCGACCAGTCCGCCGTGCATGCGGCAAGTTTCTTTATCGCTTGTCGTGCTTTGCTCAGGTGGGCCTGGGCTTCGTTGTTCAATCGTTCTGCTAGGGTCATGCTTATTCCTCCGTTCTCAATGAAGGATGGATGCCAAGGCGGGCGAACGTTTCCATTATTATATTCCGAACATAATCCATGTTCTTCGGCGTGGTCAGGATCGAATCGTGAATTGTGTAAACCGGCAGATTAGGGCGCTCCAGTCGAATGCGGTCGGCGATGCTGTGGATGAAAATCACCGCTTCGGCGTTCTGTAAGACATGGGCGGCATGACGGTAGTCTCGGGATTTGAGGGAGGCGAGCATTCCAGCCACGGACGGATACAGGCAAGTCAGCCGATCTTTGAGCGGGTTACGCCAATTGTTTTTGTCGTACATCGCGGTAAGGAAACGGCATTTGATCCTATCCCGATCATCGCCGTTTTGCATCAGGGATTCGTACAAATGACCTTCTTCGCAGATTTTGATGTATCGTTTCAGGTCTGGCAGATTGGTGTCGCTCTGTTGAAGGTGGCGTCGGCGGTATGGATTCGCTTTGTCCTTGAACGTCCGCTCTCGCAACCGCACTGCCGCCTTCTTTGATCGGTAGAATTGTTGGGCTAACAGACCGGCGATCAGCGGCTGGCTGTTCGCAAGGTCCAAATTCACGAGCCGTTGCCCGCCCACAGTTAGGCAACACCGCAGTTCTTTTGCCAATGATGTTATGGGCATGTGGACGCGCCCGAATCGGTCGCAAGAAAACCAGTAATCACCGTTCGCGATTCGCGTGCAGGCTTCGGTCAGAATTTGACGGTACTCCTCCACGGACGTCGAGCTATCTTCGTCGGGTTCCATCGTGTCGATGATCTTACATGCCGAGGCCGTGTCGAACTCGATCAGGTCCAATTTATCTGCGAGCCAACGGTGGACGGGTATCAAGGGAACGCTCTCGCTGGCGTACACCGCCCAGATCCGGCGGGCAAGGGCTTCGTTTTTGCAAGCGATCCGCTTTGTTTGGCGGTACTCCGGGGCCAGCTTGTAACCTTGACTCTCCTTACCAGGCGTCCAAAAACGGTCAAAGTCGATCACGCCCTTGCCCACAAGACGGTCGCGGATGGCAGGCCAAATTTCAGGCGGAATCACACGAGTCAGGTAATATCGTTTGAGATGAATCCAGCCTTTTGCATCGGCTTGCCAACACAACCATTTCCAGTGCAACAGATTGAGGAAGTAAGCCACGAACCACCGATGATCCTTCGGGAAAATTTCTGGGGCAAGGTTCACGGGCACGTAAAAATTCGGGTATTTTATTTGGGTTGGGAATTGGTTATAATAAGGCATGGCCCTGAATTCGTATTTCGGGGTTGGACGACGACGATGGATGCGGCCGGACCGCCCGGTAGCCATCCGAATAATCCCTGCCGACTGACGACGGCGGGGATTTTTTAATAATACTCGCCATTGGCCACCTGCCGTTTTCGCCGTGGGGGCAACTTAGGCGCAGGACCAACCGTCCGGTGGCGTTCGAAGTCTTCTAAATCCGCAATATCGATGAGATAGCGCGGGCGTTGATTTCGGCCTGGGGTTGCGGCGTTGATTGCCTTAAGTTCACCGCTGCGGATGAAGGCAAGAATCTTTTCCGTCGAAGTGCCCCAAAGCCGTGCAATCTCGGGTGGGGTGAATTTCGTTTTTTGAATTGTTGCTGTGCT
This sequence comes from Pirellulales bacterium, assembly GCA_963845975.1. GTDB lineage: Bacteria > Planctomycetota > Planctomycetia > Pirellulales > Thermoguttaceae > JBEKIK01. The sequence continues at coordinate 678,304 of CAWJUD010000001.1, forward strand.
CATTCTATTTTTCCCAAACAAAAAGCCCGGTGGGGCTAGGTAAAAATGTTACCCAGGCCCACCGGGCTGCGTCGTTTGGATATTAGACCGCCGAGTCCCTTGGATCAGGCCAACTACACTATTATTATACGTACTAACCTGGCTAGAAAAATACCGCCTTTCGGATTTTTTTGGAAAAATTAAAAGATTTTGGAACCGAACAGCCACTTCCTTACGTGATCCACCACGGCACGCAATCTGCTTTCCTCGATGCCGTGCCTGTACTCATTAGCCATGCTGTTATCGACGTGCCCCATGATTGCATCTACGGCTACTTGATCCTTCGATCCACCGGCGATGGTTTCGAAGGTGTGTCGGAGGGCGTAAAAACCGATGCCACGCCGTCGTAGGGCCAACTCGTCCAGGAGTTTGCCGAAGGTTTTGGCTAATTGGTTGTCCATTTTGGCTTTGATGATGGTCTTGCCCAGCCGTTTAGTTTCTTCAAAACCATCTCGCACCCATCGAAGCCCAAACTTGGTGAGGAAGACAAGCCCCACATCGGCATCATCGGCGGGCTTGCGACGGTTGGCAATGACATCCCGCAATGCCGTGATCGTTTCCGGCCACAATGGAATCCGCCGATCTACACCCGTCTTTACGCGAGCATAATCCAACCAGCCTCCATCCAAATCCAAGGCAGACAATGGTAATGATGAGCAATCCGAGTTGCCCAAACCACCGTTGATGGCCAAAAGAATCATGGCTTTCAATTGAGGGTTAGCGGCCTCGATTAAGCGCCGGATTTCTTCGGCGGTAAACAGCTTTTTACCGTTGATTTGCTGGGCCTTTGATTTGGCTTTGCGCAGGTCTTGCTTACTGGGACTGCAAAAAGTCGGACCGAACTTAACCGGCCGTTCAATTAGGTCCGATTCAAAGGCATATTTAAATACTGATCGGGTCACTATGATCTCGCGGCCAAGAGTTGCGACACCATGCTTGCGCGATAGGCGGGAATATAGCTTTTCAAAATCTTGCGGTCGGAGGTCCAAAACATTCCGCGTCGCTCCGAATTCGTCTAGCAGCACTCGGCAGGCGTGATCGTAATCTACAAAACTTCGGGATGACAACTGACCGGCGTCCAATTTTATACGTTTCGCCTTGATGAAGGCGTTACACAAATCCCTCAATGTCAGACCGCCCTTGGACCCGGGCGTGCGTCCTGCATAAAGGTCATCTTTCTGGTCTAAGTATTCGGTCAGAGCTCCCTCGGGGTCCTCCCAGCGACCGAAAAAGACAGTCCGGCCTCGGATGGTTTTTGCCCATTTGCCTACGTTGTGTGCGTAAAGCGGGAAATCAGGGTGTGGCTTTTGGGGCTTTACCCTTTTACCAATTTTAATAGATCGAGTAATATTGGTACTCATGGCGTCACCTCCTATATATTAAGGTTTAGGTGGCGTCTGGCACTCGTTGGGGACAATCAAACGAGTGCCAAACTTGAAAACATACGTTACCCTTAGAGTATAAAGTACCGTAAAACGACCGTAAAGGAGTGCTTACAGAGAAAAACAAATAAGACATAACTATTTATAATATAAAGATTTAGCGCCCGTAGCTCAATGGATAGAGTAGCGGATTTCTAATCCGCTGGTTGCAGGTTCGAGTCCTGCCGGGCGTGCTTTCGCAATCCTTCGCACCCTTTTGCACACCTTCGTCTAACTCGGCAATCCGCAAAGGCTTAGGAAAAGGGTCTGATCCTTTCATTCCCGTGTTGTTCTCGCACTCAATCGTATCGGATAGCATCTTGACGCACCCCAACTGCTGTAAACCATGCTGCGCCCCCTCATCAGTTGCGATGCCTAAATTGTCCATCGTTCCGGTAGCTCGAAGCACTTTCGGCTCGTCGCAGAGCATGCTCGGAAAACGGGCCACGGTGGCAGCATCCTGCCGGGGAACAGATCAAGTTGGTATGCGGCGCCGCGGCGCGACACGCCCGAGATTTTCAACACTGACTAGGGCGTGCAATACACGGCCGTGGCATTTACGAGCCGCTTGGAAGCGGCGGGCGTGGCCATCAGCATGAACGGTCGCGGTCGCTGGATGGATAACGTGTTTGTGGAACGTTTGTGGCGGACGGTGAAGTATGAAAAGCTTTACTTGCACGACTACGCAACGGTGCGGGCATTGGAAAAAGGACTTTCGTACTTCTTCCAGTTTTACAACGATGAACGCGTTCACAGCGCCTTGGAATATCTCACGCCGCTGGCCGTGTATCGGGCGGCGTGAAAGAGAGACTTACATGTGTGGTCCAAATCATTTTGAAATCGTGCGCAAGACGGGGATAGCCTATTAGCAATTCCCCCCTTATTGGCAAATCAGCAGCCGCGCGAGACCCTTGGTATGGGTCTCGCGGGCTGCTAACCTAAACTTAGTTCGATCCTAAACAGTGGTCTGGACAACGGGGTCCACCTCAAAGTCACGGGCGGCCATTACTTTAGGCGATTTTATCCAAAACTATCTCGATAAGTGCGGAGATGTTAAAAGCGACATAGCGGTTTTTTACTGCCAAACCAAGCGGCGCCTTCTCGAATGCTTTGGGGCTGGCAAACCACTACATGAGATCGCCCAGGGCGACGCCGACCTGTGGCGAGTATGGCTGATAACCGACCCACAGCTTAAGGCGGCGCAAAATCCGGCACGGCAAACGCCGGAATGGGGTTGCAACGACAAGCAAGACAAACAAAAAAACCCGCAATTCCCGAGAAATGCGAGAGTATACGATACTGTACAACTCTACAGGTAGGCGATAGCGGATTCGAACCACTGACATCCACGTTGTAAGTTACTAAAAAACGCCCGCCAAAAACCACCCGAAGCTAAAGGACGATAACACTTTAGCATCGGGTTTTTTCTTTTGCAAGCCCCCTCATATACTATTAAAGAATTGCGGGTAAAATGATTATTTCGCAGGCATAATGCGTATAGTGCGTAGTAAAGGCCGTAATCGAATGGTTGGTTATCTTCGTCTAGGCGGATCGGCGTTGAGGTGACCGGCTTAACTGATAGGGCGTATATTACCCACCTGGACGAAAGAATAGGTTGCGTTCCGTTGGGGATTTATTAAGATCGAGAAGGTTGCGGGGAACTCTTTCTACAGGGGAGGAAATATGTTTTTCCCAATCGTCTTATCACTTTTTTTGTTTGTCGATCCGAACACTTCTGATCAAGGTTTTCGAGTTCAAACAATCACTCCAATTCTTGCTCAGGTTCCGCTCTACAATCGGATATTAGGCACAGCAAGATTAACTGATGACGATTACATAGTGTTGTTCGTTATCATAAAAAATCCCACTAAAAATCGAAAATTAGAGTATAAAGGCGCCGCTTCAAACATGTTTGTCTCGTATGCCTTTCTCCAAGATGATCTAGGCAATACGTATAAAGCGACGGATTTTGGAACTTGGACGGTAGGATCAGGGGATTCTCGAATTAAGCAGATAGAAGAAGTCTCGGTCTATCCGGGTGAAAGCATTCGGGATTGTTACGTTTTTGAAAAGCCAGTTGCCGCAGCGAAAAAGTTAAGCCTAACAATCGTCGCCAAGGCGTTATATCAGGACAAGGATTACTCCACGGAATTAAGCAAGCCAAAATCACTTGCACAAATGGAAACGGAAGAGCGCGATAAAAAATGGGCTCAAGAAGAGGCCAGCAAACGAGCGGCCCAACAAGCCAAAGAAAAAAAAGACGCCGAAGATGAAGCCGCTCGCTGGCGAACCTGGAAGGATACAACGGGCAATTTTTCTACCAGGGCGCGATTCTCGGGGGTAATCAGCGGAAAAGTAAATCTCAAAAAAGAAGATGGACAAACGATTTCGATTCCCCTGGAAAATTTAAGCAAGGAAGACCAGGACTGGATCAAAAAGAGAAAATAATCCTAATTCGACGGCCGGGTAGAATATCGGTCGTCAAATAATCCGGGCTTTTAGGTCTTCCATGCCACGCATCGAATCGGCCTTACTGCTTATCGTATGTTTCGTTCCTCGGCCGTCGAATGATTGCCGAGTCCTATTATCTATTCCAGACGCATCAAAAAGTAGTCTATGTCGTCTTCTTCTCTTGAATAATGAATCCGGGTAGTCTTTCTGATAGTTGCAGTATATTTTTTTGGAAATTCTCTTGGGTGATCGCGGCTTATCGCATCTTCAAACTTACCCCGAATATCTTCGCCTTCCTCAGGACGAAAATGGAATTTTATAGGCTGCATATCAAACCCTATTAACTCGCCTCTTATAACAACTTCCTCAGTAAATTCATCACCTGTTCGATCTATTGTTTCTTGCAAAACTTTCATCTCTGGTGATTGAACCAGCAAACTTGAGCGAATGTCCCGATTGCGTCTCCATTCGATGTCAGCACCGAGTTCGCTTTTAACATGGTCATTAGCCCACTTATACAAAGCGCGAATTGATGCTAACCCATATTGTCGGGAATAAAGTTTTATATTTTCTGGCTCTGCTGTTTTTGCCATTTTGAAAACGACATTAATGGTTTCATCTAAGTCAGATTCGATGGACAATAACCGTTCGTTTGGTATTGTGAGAACCACGCCAACCGAACCTGGGTAAAAGTAACCGAGGCCAAATGCAGTTTTTTGGACTACGTCAGCAGTGATTCTGGCACGTTCTTTAGGTCCAGTTTTGATGGAATCATAAACAACAGTGATTAAAGATTGAAAATTACTCAGGACATTAGATATGGCTGATATTGTTGGCTGTGCGATATTTGTAAAAATCCGATATGCGCATACGTCGATTCCCGCTTTGTTAGTTGCCGCCATGAATTCTGCTTCTAATTCATGCTTATGTTTCTCTAGAGACTTTAATTGAGTCAAAAGAGAATAAGACTGAGGCTCTGTTGCAAGTGCCCCACTAAATTTGACAATTGCAGCAGTAGTATCCTGCAATTGTTCAGAGATTGTTTGCAAGTAGTTCATAGTTCACCCTTCCCACAATTTTATTATCGCTATTCCCTTCGGTTCATCTTTACGCGAAAATCCCCATTGCTTCATCCAATATACATAACTATATTCTCCGTCCCAGTATGCCGGATGGTCGGATGGATATTCAATAAAATAAAAAATGTGACATTGAATTGCAGACTTTAAATCAGTATGGAAATATTCAATTACTTCCCGTTGGGTAGGGGTTGAGTTATCTAAAAATATTGAATTTGTTCGATAAAGTACATCAATGTCACTTGGATCAATTTTTTCGGTTAAGAAGCTACCGTCTATCCAAAGTTCTCCGACCATCTGATTTTGTATTAGAAGGTCGTAGACACACCTAAAACCTTTCATAATTATGAGCCGAGAGGTTGAGAGTGGAAAACGGCCCACGGTTAGCTCTTCTAATTGGTCGATTGTGAAATTGTGTCTGCCTATTTGCAATAAAGGTGGAAATTCGGGCTTTTCGGACGGTAAGGGCGATAAGGGGTCCATAACTCATAATGGTACCCTCATATAAGTATATGCGTCAACATGGATACTCTGTACTATTTCACACTCCGAGCTACCAGCGCCAGTGTCTCACTCAAGTGCCACAAAACACATATAATTTCTGTATCCGGGGACGTTTATTGCATCTTCTATGAAAAACGACCTTCCAGTTTTGCGCCTGTTGCGTTCAAACGGCTCGGGTCGATATAAAATACCTTTCAAAAAACCCGGACCGCGAAAGAAGTCACACGGTCCGGGTCGCGTTCTACTAACACGAAAGGAAAATTTATGCTTCGCCCTTTGAGTAAACCGCGCCGCGGGGGTCAATCTGGCATACGCCAAAGTCAAAATATGCACGCCACAATAACCCCAACATGTCCGGCTCTTGCGGCGTTTGTTCGACTATCGGGTTTTGTGCGCCGTTTAAATACGCGATACCAAAGGCCGCAACGTCGCCCGGGTCGCCAAATAAGTACCATTGCTTAAACTCCTTGTTTCGAAATTGTTGTAATAGATTGACTGCCGAACAGGTATTCGACCGCCGAAGTGCGGAAGAACTTTACCGCATTTTCGCAGCCGAGTATGGCGTTGTCAATCCTGATACGTCATACTGTGAAATGGGTTGCCGCGGATCCCCAAAGCGCCCGTCGCTGCAATAAACGGCGGCTGCTCGAATGCGGTTCTCTTGGAATCGTACCGGACTTTCGTAAACGGTAAACTTGTCTGGGGTATTCATGTTGCCGGACCACATGCCCAACGAGGCGCCTGTCCGACGCCGCCCCGACATCTGTGAGGCAACATTATACTACCACTTCGCTGCCACCCACACCACGCCCAGCGTCAAGCCGCGCAGGATATTGAAACAGGGGCGCAGCTAGTATCGACAATTTGGTGTAAGTGATGGTAGATTTTTCTCCATACCAAGACGAGCATGAGTGACGCCCGTCATAAAATTAGCTACAGCCCCGTTTCAATCCCTAGGCTGCAGGTTTATCGGAAATTCGGTGCCGAAAAGCGTTTCGATCATTTAGCCTGACACTATCGTCCAAAGGGAATTCCCCGCCTGATAAGATGCTATTTTGTTCCTTAGGTGTGACCTGTCCGACCAGGGCAAGGCGACTGTTGCAGAAGGTGCGAACGACAAACTGGGGTTTGTGGTTTATGTTTAAATGCAAGCGGCCCAGATACTCTCCATGAATGCCCAGAGCGAGAAGTTGGAGGCCGCCGAGAATGAGAACGGCTACTATGATCGAGGCGTAGCCAGGCACTGAGATACGCGAAAACAAAGACATAGCCAGATAGTAAGCGCCTGTTGCAAGGCCGGCGAAAGCCGCGAGTATTCCTGTTAAAGACACGATCTGCAGCGGGATGAGCGAGAAGTTAGTGAACAGATTAAAAGCCAACACAACGAGCTTTCGAAGCGAGTAGCCGGAGCGGCCGACCGACCGTGCGCGATGATCGACTTCGACTTGCTGAATTCGTTGCGTGTTCCAGGCCAATAGGCCGTCGACGTACGTGTAGTTCAACGAGTAAGTGAGGATCGCGTCGATAACCTCCCTGCGAATAATGCGGAAAGGCGAGGGCTGAACGCTGCTTCGGAATACAATGCGATAGAAGGCCCCTACAAGCGCAGAACCAGCGCTCCTCCACCACTTATGCTGCTTCTGATGAGGTATACCATAGACTACGTCGGCCTGGTTTTGCTCGATGGCCTCGAGCAGTTTGGGTATTTCTTCGGGCGGATTCTGCAGGTCGTCATCCATGGTGATCACGTATTTGCCCCGCGCATGCCGGAAGCCGCACATCAATGCGTTGTGTTGCCCAAAATTACGCATGAGTTGAATAGCGACGATCGACTCGGGATATTCCGTCTGCAATTCACCGAGCACTCTCCAAGAGTCATCTGGGCTGCCGTCCTCGACAAAAACGATTTCATGCCGCGGCGTAATTGCTTTCAACACGGGCAGCAGGCGATCGACCAACTGCCTAAGAGTCTTGGCCGAGTTGTAAACAGGAATGACAACGGATATGTCCAGTTCAGTTGCGATCATAGCTTGTGTTTTCCTTTCATGGCGTCTGGAAAGTTGGGTGCGTCAGGCCGAAAATCCACCATCTATCACCAGGGTTTGTCCGGTAATCCATGCCGCGTCGTCACTGCCGAGGAAGGCAACGCCGCGGGCGATGTCTTGCGGCGAACCGAGTCCCAGTGGATACGACGCCTCCAGGTCCGCTACTTGTTCGGGACTAAGCTTGTCGAACATTCGTTTGGTCATTTCCGTTCTGACCAGTCCAGGAGCAACGACATTGGCGCGGATTTTTCGGGCAGCAAGTTCCTTGGCCAGACTTCGCGTCAGGGCAATAACGGCTCCTTTGCTTGCCGCATAGGCGCCCAAGCCCGGCGCACGACCATCCCAGCCACTGAAGCAATGTTTACAATCGCGCTTCCGGCCTTCAATAAAGGCAAGAGACTTCGCGTCACCTCGGCCAGACCGATCAGATTGATCTCAATCAAGTCGCGGAAGTCCTGGGACCGGGAGACCTGGAACGGTTTGAGGAGTTCACGTCCAGCATTGTTGATCAGCAAGTGGATCAGGCCGAAGCGGTCTTCAACTTGTTTTGCGAGCGACTTGATGGCGGATGGATCGGTTACATCACAAGACATGGCGCTTGCCATGCCGCCTGAGGCAGCGATTTCCCCGGCCAACGCCGTTAGGCAGTCCTGGCGTCGAGCGACGAGGAGAACATGCGCGTCGCGTCGCGCCAGTTCCCGGGCGATTTCCATGCCGATGCCTCCCGAGGCTCCTGTAACCAGAGCGATTTTGTCTTGGTACTGTCCCGCCATCGTCCAATTACCCCCATATGATGTCGCAGAGGCCCCAGGAATAACCGACACCGAATCCCGCCAGCAGCAATTGGTGTCCGGTGAGTATCCGGCCGGACTCGACCGCGCGCTGAATGGCGATGGGAATGCTTGCCGAAACGGTATTGCCCACGTCCTCCACGTCGATTATCATTTTATCGGCGGGAATCTTACTGCGGCGGGCCAGTTGTTCGAGCATGTACTTGTTCGCCTGATGATAGACGAACCAATTGATATTGTCGGACGATATTTTTGATTTTTCCAAAAGCGCATCCAACATTCGGGGCATGGTGCTGATGGCGAAAGCGAACATGGCCGGGCCGTCCATAAACAGATTCGCTCTTGAGCGCGTGCAGCCCGAGTTGTCCGTTGTTTCCCGCAAGACTTCGTTTGATCGGGGTGTGCGCATCGCCCCGCCGGGTACGATCAGTTTATCCCCGCCTGCCCCGTCGGTGCCCACGACAAAATTGCCGATCCGCGCCGGGCCACTAGTCATGCCGATCAATGTGGCAGCGGCGCCGTCACCGAAGAGCGTGCGAACGGTCCGATCGCGGGGATGGATGAACTTGCTGTACGTGTCGGCGGTGATCAGGAGGACATAGCGGGCAAAATTGCCTTGCACGAGGGCTTTGGCAATCTGCAGGCCGTAGACGAAGCCTGAGCAGCCAAGGTTGTAGTCAAAAGCTCCCACCTGTTTGCACAGACCAAGCTTGTGTTGCAGAACGCATGCGCTGGGCGGCAAAAAGTAATCCGGGCTTTGGGAGCAGTGGATGATGTAGTCGATTTCTCCGGGCGCCACGGGCGAACTCTGGAGCAAATCAAGTGCTGCCTGGTACGCCAAATCGCTTGCAGTTTCCCCGTCGGCTGCGATGTGTCTGGCGGAAATACCCGACTTCGCGTAAATGTCCGCCATTCGCCAATCGGGATTTTCTCGGTGCAGATCGTCATTGGTCTCGATTCGCGAGGGGAGACGATAACGGATGGCGATGATGCCGACGTCCATCATTATGTCTCCATCGCATGCATTGCCTGCAACCGCGCCGCCAGTTCTCCGAGCGAACTGAAGTTCCGCATATCGGCGTTATCTACGGGGACGTGCAACGCCTCGTCAATAATCGAGATAATCGCCAGGTGTCCGACGGAGTCCCATTCCTCCACGGTAGCGGGGGTGTCATCCAGCGACAGGCTGTCGGGGGCTCTCCCCAGCGCCTCACACACAAGATTCAAGTATTCCGCAGTTTTCATGATTGGCTCCCTGATTAGTGCATGTTGCATATGATTGGCGACGACTCGATCCATGCCGGGGCATCGGGGGTGTGCCAATGGAAGATTAGTCGGGGTTTGGAAAAACGAAAGCCGAACGTAGTATATATGTCTAGCACAGCCGTATTGGCAGCAGATATTTTGGCGGTCACGCGGCGCACTCCGCAGTTGCGCAGCGCGTGCAATGCGTTAAGATACAGCTCATACCCCCGGCCGCCGGTTGAAATGCGCGGGTCGATCGCCGCCAAGCGCAGGTCGCCCAAGTCGCCGCGCACCACCAGATGGAAAAAACCGCTGACCTCGCCGGGCTGTCCCAAAATAAACATCCGATCGCCGCCGTCGGGGGTGGTAAAGGCGTTTTTTACCCAATGCACATACCGGCGACGTGCGAGCACCGCCGGAAAACAGGGATCCGTGTGATAACGACCGAATTGGAACGCCGTATCGGCAATGCGTTCTACCTCGGCCAAATCTTGACTTTGCATGGAACGAAAAGACAGCGTGGGTTTAGGCAAAGTCGCCTTATGAAGTCGAGCCAACGTTGCCTGAAGGGTCGTATCGACCAGCATGAAGTTGGATGAATACAAGAGCCCTGCTGCCTTCCGATCGGTTGGCCCGGCATCGCACGACAGTAGCTGCACACGCTGGCGCCGGGTCCATTGTCGAACGCCGTCCCCCCACGCTTGTCGATTTTCCCAAAGGAATTGCACATCCCCTAGCCGATAATCGGCAACGGCAAAGCCAAAAATTTCGGCGTCCCAAGGGAGCACAGCGACACTCCCAAAACGGTCGTCGTCAGGGAGCAGGGGCTCGTAAACGCGTTCGAATGGAGGCAACGGCGCGAGCAGGCTCATCGGTGTCGCTCCTTGGCGACCGCCGCCGGTTGCGAGCAGCCCGTCGCCTGGATTTTGATGAATGTCCGCACATTCACAATCACGCGAGTTTGTTCTTCTTCCATAATGTCGTAATAGAGCGGCAGTCGCAAAAGGCGGCCTCTGATGTCACTCGTGAAACGATTCGGCAATTCCGGTCTCACTGAAAGCGAAAACCTGGGGGCGGGATGAATCGGCGCAGCCAATCGCCGCTCGAAGCGATTGCAGAATTTATTTCTATCGCAATGCAGAGGAAACATGTAAGCCATAGTGCAATCAGGCCGCGGGGCGATTGTGCTGTAAACCGGGATCAATGCTCTTCAAAACGAATTGTCGGCATGTGTAGAAATCGCGAATCATGTCTACAACCCGCAACTGTTCTTCCGCGGAAATCTCGTAATAGAACGGCAGACGCAACAGCCGGCTGCTGACATCCTCGGTGACGGGGAGTTGGCCTTCCCGAGAACCGAATTTCCGGCCCATCGGAGAACTGTGCAACGGCACATAGTGGAAGACCGCGTGAATGCCGTGACTCTTCAATTCGGCTAACAGGCCGTCTCTCGTCTTGGTATCGGGAAGAAGGACGTAAAACAAGTGGCAATTGCTCGTGCATTTCAAGGGAATAAAGGGGAGTTGGACGAGTCTTTCCGCCTTCAGCGGATTTAAGAGCTGTCGATACTCTTGATAGATGCCGCGGCGCTTTTCCGCGATTTCATCTAGCATCTCCAGTTGCCCGTATAAAAATGCAGAGCAAATCTCGCTGGGAACATAGGACGATCCCATGTCCACCCAAGTGTACTTATCCACTTCACCGCGGAAGAATTGTTGGCGGTTTGTGCCTTTGTCACGGATGATCTCGGCGCGAGCCTCCATTGCCGGATCGTTGATGCACAGGGCTCCGCCCTCGCCGCAGGTGTAGTTTTTCGTTTCGTGAAAGCTGTATGTGCCAAGATGTCCGATCGAACCCAGCGCTCGATTGCCGTAGAAGGCGTTGACACCCTGTGCTGCATCTTCGACAACCAATAATCCGTGCCTGCGGGCAATGGCCATGATTCGATCCATCTCACAGCCTACTCCCGCATAATGCACCGGGAAAATCGCCTTTGTGCGCGGTGTAATTGCAGATTCAATCAGGTTTTCATCGATATTGAGCGTATCCGGCCGGATATCGACGAACACAGGCCGCGCACCCAGTCGTACAAAGGCGTTGACGGTGGATACGAAGGTGAAAGAAGGAACGATCACCTCATCGCCAGACCCCAACTCGCAGAGCATCGCCGCCATTTCCAGCGCAGCCGTGCATGATGGCGTCAACAATACGCGATGAATATCAAACCGCTCTTCCAACAACTTCGAGCACTTCTTCGTAAAGCAGCCGTCGCCCCCGATGTTGCCGAAGGTCACCGCCTGAGCGATATAATATAATTCTTTGCCGGCGATGAAAGGTTTGTTAAATGGGATCGAAATCTGCATCGATAATCTCCGGATTTTCGGACTGAAGCTTTTACCTAAAAAAGACTTGTGCGTCAAGGCGGAATTCCCAGGGGCTATTAGCTTTTCCGCTTCGATTTAAGCCCCGATCACCTGAAGAAAAAGCTACTTGCTAATATGTGAATCTATGCTGGGCCACCCGCAATAGCGGTCCATACCCGGACACTTTATACCGAAAAGGTTGCGATTTCATTCCCGGTGTCGCATGCTGAAAATGATCTTGAGGCGTCACTCTCTAATGGCTACAGTAAACGCCGATGGCGTAAATAGATAGGGCTCAAACAGCCTATAAAATCGCACTATAAGAATCGCCGGGCCGGCACATGTACGATTGGCCGTCGATGACGCGTTTCATTAAGGTTTCTACTAGAAGTAGGATCAATCTATTGCATATACCCTACCGCCAAACGTCGCTTGATTTCAAAATCAAAACAGGACACCGCTTGAGCATGTTTCGCGGTATTATTATATCGCGCGAGGATCTGGCGGCCACGATCACGACCGTGGTCGCCCTCACGGCATGGCTCGCCTGCGGAACGCATGCGATTTCCTGGATGGTCGTTGTTTTCTTCGCCGCATTAGTTCCGGCTTGTCTGGTTGCCGGAAACGCGATCCTTCACGCCCTTGCCCCGGGTTTGCCGGAGGATAACGATTTTCCCACAAGGTTTCTTATTGGATTTTTTGCAGTCAATACGGTCCTGTATTTTCTCGCCTCGTACCTGCCGCTCCCGCTGGGAATGAGCGCAACAGCGGTGATCTTGGCGATCTTGGCGATGGGTGTCCTGGGAAGATTGAAACGTCGCGATGAGTTGAAACAACGGGAAAGCCATCTTGCCGGCCTGCTGTGCGTCGTGCTTGCCTTATTGGGCGCGACGGTATGGAGTCGCGATTCGCTGACTTGCACAGTGCCTAACGGCGACGTTACGGTTTTCAAACCGTTTGGAGATAGTTTCTGTCATGCATATTTTCTTTCGCTGGTCAGCACTCCGGGCGTTCCGCGCGACAACCCACGGCTGGCCGGTGAACCTTTGGGATTATATCATTTCGCAAGCTACACTATTCCTGCCGTAGTGACGAAAATTTCCCCGACCTCTCCTTATGAGGCATTCAACAGTATTCAAGTTCCATTAGGACTGTATCTGGCCGGACTGGCCGCCTTTGTTCTCATAAAGTCATGGTGGGGTTGTTGGCCCGGACTGGCGGCCACGGCATTTCTCTTTCTGCCCGACGGGGCTTGGTGGGGCGTGCATAACTACTGGCTCAGCTACCACTGGCTGGCGCAAATCTCCCCGAGCTGTTCGTTCGGTATTGCATGGATCGGGATATGCTGGGTCTTTATGTTCCAGGCTTGCAAAACAGGACGAATTTTGTTACTGCTAACAAGCTTAATCGGTCTTGCGTTGTGCATTCTGTACAAGTCGCACATTTTCGTAGCTAATGCCCTTTTACTGTGGATTTGTCCGGCCTTGTTTATGGCAAGTTGGTCGCGAAAAATGCGCATTGGTTGGATGTGCTTCGCACTGATTACCTTTGGGACTGCGGTTTTCTTCTCCAATACGTTCTTTAGCAGCCACGTACCCTCGATCCGAATCGACGGTTCCGCCCTGAAAACCTTTATGCCGCTGATCGTTTCCTCGATCGAGGTGGATGCCGTGAAAACACTGTTTTCGCGTTTCACTAGCACCTCGTCTATGATTAACGATATCGCCTGGGGGGCGTGCATGATGTGGACCTGTGTGTTCGGCGTATTTGGGATCGCCTGGATCGCGCTTTCCGTGCTGTTGTCGAAGCGCGTGGCTTTGCAGCCTTTGTTGTTTCCACTCCTTGTCGTGGCAAATTACTTGGTGATGACTGTAGGGCTGCCGGTGAATCGGGGTAGTGGAGAACCCGACGAATTGCTGCATCGCCCATTTGTTTGGGCATATTTTGTTGTAGCTACCTGGGTGGGAGGCGCCGCTTACTATTATTGTTTTGCAAATGCGCCTCCGCGGCGCCGAGGCGTGCAAGTCGCCCTTGCCTGTACGTTCCTCGTAGCGCTTGCCATGCCGGTATTTTCAAATCGAGCGATTCACCAGGGGCCTGCTTTAGATTGGACGGCAAAGTACTGTCGAATCCCGGTGCCCACCAGATTGATTGATTGTTGCCGTTACATTCGCGAGCACAGCCATCCCTTAGATGTGATCCAGGACTCGCAGTACGACCCGCACTTATACATAACAGCCCTTACCGGCCAAAGATCATTTGCCGCCGGGACTGAGTTTGGACTATCTCCGCCCGGCCTCAAGGATCGAGTCGCCTTGTTGCGGGATTGGCAAGCGATGGTAAAGGAGGATCAAATCCGCGATTTTGCTTCTCAAAATGGCATCCGTTGGTTAATCGTTCATTACGGCGATATGCAGCAGTGGCCCGCTGCGTTTTTGAGCCGACCGGACTTCGAATCGGGAAGCTATCGCGTCTACCGATTCGAAGTAGATTGACTTGCGACTCGGCCTGGGTGCATACCACGTTCTTGCTCGCACATCTCCTCGCAGCGGAGTCTATTCTGATGCCTATACCCAAGCCTTCCAAATTATCCTTTTGGGCTATATATATTGGCATCGCAGTAAGATGTGCGTGCGGTAGCCTAAATCCGAACGTCATGCGGGCGGCGAATCTAGGATAGTCTCTCTGCTTTCCTAATAGCGGCCGCAAAGCGCATCATCAAATGCTTGTAGGAACTTAGAGTTATCCAAGGGATTATCACCAAGCGCTAGTTGAAACACATTCCATAAATATTTAACATCATTAGGTTTTCGTTCTGATTGATAGGCGATGAACCAAGATGCCATGTTATTCAAAATGGGGATACCATTAAAATCGGATGGTAGCATACTTCCGACATTTAAGTATTGTTTTACTGCGTCAAGAATGGCTAACCGCTGTTCTCGCTTGATATTTCGGTTGAATACACCAAAAAAAGTGAAGGGATCTATCTCCTTGAAAAGAAATCGATCTCCTTGTGCATCTTTATCCGTAAGCGGGGTAATGACAAGTCCTTGTGCACGAAGATCTTCGAGAAAGGCGATGAGTTCACCCTGACGATCTTGCCATTCAACTAGTTGATGAGCAATATCACTATAGATTGGGATCCAAGTAAAATTCTCTGACATAGTGGTGTCTCTTTAAGATTGTCTTCGAAAGCATTTACAAGCTCTTTTGGTTTATTTCTTTATAAAAGTGGCCCTGTAAAGGGTATCTATCCTAATTGAGCCCGATATTAACTGATATTAATACCCGCTTGTAAACTATACTAATTTCCCAATTCTCAATCTTCCCATGACATCCATGGCTTTATTAGCCTAAGAACGGTGCCCACAGTGGTGCCGAGATTTTGGAAAAGGTGCCCATATTGGTGCCGTACAAATGGCATTCTAGGGATAACGTTCAAATTTATGCGCACATTGAAAGGCAGTCCTTGGTTTGGTAGGAAGGATTTTGAGTTTGTAACAAATCTATTCCTAACCCAAACGAAAGGACTGCCATGAGTAGTTTAGCAGAAAAAGCGGATTGTGAGAAGTTTGCGGGATTGTTGAAGGTGAACGAGGAGGAGGTAACGAACTACCTGGGCAATTTAGTGCGGGACTCGGTGGAGGCGACGCTGAACACGATGTTGGAGGCCGAGGCGGACGCATTGACCAAGGCCAGGCGTTACGAGCGTAGCCCGGAGCGGGTGGACACGCGGGCTGGGCACTATGATCGAAAACTTTTGACCAAGGCGGGCGAGGTGACGTTGCAGATGCCGCGGCTAAGGCATTTGCCGTTTGAGACGGAGATCATCGAGCGATACCGCCGCCGGGAGTCGTCGGTGGAAGAGGCGATGATCGAGATGTACCTGGCGGGCGTATCGGTACGCCGGGTGGAAGACATCACTGAGGCCCTGTGGGGCACGCGCGTGAGCACGGCACGGTGAGCGAGTTAAATCAGAAGATTTACGTGACAATCGAGGCCTGGCGAAACCGTCCCATTGAAGGCAAACACGCTTATATTTACCTTGACGGGATATGGCTGAAGCGGAGCTGGGGCGGGGAAGTGCGGAACGTGTCGGTGCTGGTGGCGATCGGCGTGGACGAGGATGGCTACCGGGAGATGTTGGGCGTATGTGAAGGGGCGAAGGAAGACAAGGAAAGTTGGCGTAACTTCTTGCGGCATTTGAAGGAGCGTGGTCAGGGCGTTGACCGTATCCAGGCGGTTGCCGAATGCGTCGTAGCGGAATATTTGATCGCTCAATGGTTGCCCCAGCGCGTCAACCAATCCCCGTGTTGAATTGTGGCCGTCTTTCAACAAGTAAAGTGTTGTACCGCTTTGTATGGACGCTGCTTGCTGGGAAATTACATCGAGGCCAAGTGTATAAGTCTTAGTGACTGCGCCCGAGGCGTTCTTCTCTTCAAGTATTTGCGCATATCCGGTCGGATTTTGATTGTCGTATAGATACTTGGTTTCAGCAGGCGTTTCATCGTCAAATAAACCATCGTGGTCAGTATCCTCAGTCTCAATCTCGCTCATTCTTATGCCATCTTCTCCATAGGCATATTGGAACCGCTTGTCGTTGACGCCATCGCCGTCAGTGTCGATCAGAGTTTCGCTCATGTGGCCTTGGAGATTATAAGAATAGTCGGTTTTCTCCTTGAGGGTGCCGGAGGCGTTCAACCCCAGCCGTACGGTCTTCTTCGTCTGTTGCGTTCCATATCCGCCGAAAGAAGTTGTAGAGCCCGGTCCATATTCGAACTGAGTTACGCACCCATTTTTGAAATGAATCTCATTTCCCACTAAGTTGTATAAAGAATTACTCATTGTCTCCAAATTTTAACGCGTTTGATAGTATTTCTTCACGACCTTTCCCGTAGCCGGGTTCAAATATAGCACGAGGTCTTTGATGTTGGAAACCACCGCGAGCCCCTCTTCGCCCCGTATACCAAAAGAGGCGTTGGCTACCGTGCTAGGATACTGCGGCTCGATCTGCCACATTATATTCCCGGAAAGATCAACACCAAAGATATTCTCATTGTATATTATTCCCCGTGGCGGCCATATGCATACTACAAGGATATTTCTAAACTGCACAACATGGGTAACAGGATACTCGAATCGTGCAATTAGACCATTGCTGAAACGAATCTCATTGCCGCTTATCTCATACGCGACATCGGCCATCGTGCTGGGATACTGCAGCTCAATCTGCCACAGTATGTTACCTGAAACGTCAACGCCAGACAGCTTCTCATTGTATTTCGTTCCCCCTGGCGGCGATGTGTGGACCACGAGAATATCTGCACTCCGCACAACCTTGGTAACAGGATACTCAAATCGAGCAACCCGACCATTGCTGAAATGAATTTTATCGCAGTTTATCTCATACATGATATCATTCATTGTTGATCGAACCTCCCGAAAAGGACTGCTCAGTGAAAGAAATCAAGCTGTTCAAGCAATTCGACTTGCCGACCGTTCCCCGGCATGTCGTAGTTCCTACCCGCAATTCCAATCACCGCTCTCACACCCGAGCCGTCCGCGAAAGAGCGATTTGTAGGCAGGTAAGGTAATGCAAACTTACGCTGAATTTCGGCAAATGATAATCCTTCGGCATCTTCCACAAAAGTTGTGAAGGCACCACTTGGGTCAGCTACACCAGGACGCCAGAAGCGAACCAATTGCGTTCCTGGTTCGAGAGTTCCCTCCACTGCCGGAGTATACGATCTAAATGGAAGTTCTGTATAATTCGGATGCCTACTAAGGCATTCTTTATTGGCCATACTTCCGGTAAGCAAACGCCCGTCTTTAGTGCCCTTTACTGGATCAATTAGGCCGCGGAGCTCATTCGTAATTTCACCGATAGACATACCTGCGGAAAAAATAGTAGCTGATGCTCCCATAACAAACTCAGTGTATCCTGTCCGTGGTACAAAGCCAAACTCTTCACATATTTCTTGTATAGAACTAGCCACAAATACTAAACCTGAGATTGTTGTTATCCTCTGTATTGTCGGCCCTACTCTTACTAATAGGTCAGCGGCCTTGAATCCGATTTGAGCATAAGAGCCTATGACAGTATCATAAACGCTGACAAGTTTTTGCAAAGCGGTAGCCGTTCGAAGTGATTGAATACTGGCCCAAGCATCACGTGCTCGAAGCTCCATTTGCGTAGCAAAGGCAGAGAGGAAATCTAAGAATTGCCCCGTTGGGTCAATGCCCATGACCGGATTGCCCTGCACGTAGAGATATTTATGAAAGCTTTGCGGGTCATGAATGCTGCCCGCGAAGGAATCCAGTCTGTTAAATCGTCCCGTGCTGGGATTGTAGTATCTTGCCCTTAGATATTGCAGGCCGGTGCAGTCGGTTTGTTCGCCAGAGTAGAGAAGGTTCGTCAGCGAGTTGGCGACAGAATCGAGGCGGTTGCCGAAGGCGTCGTAGCGGAAGATTTGGCCGGTAAGCGGCTGGCCGGTGGCATCGACCAGCATCCGCGTCGAGCCATGGCCGTCGTAGAGCAGGAATTTCACGCCGGAATTCTCAACGGTCGCATTTTCCTGGGCAATAACGTCCAGGCCCAGCGAGTAGGTCTTGACCACGTTGAGGTCGGCGTTTTTTTCCTCCAAAATCTGGGCGTAGCCCGTGGGATTTTGCTTGTCGTACAGATAGACAGTCTCTACGCCGTTTTCGGTTTGGCTTGTACGAATGCCCGAATCATCGTATGTGTACTCGGTAACAACAGCCGCACCTGAGCCATCGCCATCGGCATCAACGCTCGTCTGCGACATCCGCCCCTGCAAATTGTATTCGTAGGTGGTCTCCGCCGTTTTTGCGCCGGTGGGAGTGGTCAGAACACCGTCGTATGTGGTTTTTGCCGTTTGAAGCGTTTGAAGATTATCGGAGCCGTATCGGTAGAAAGAGGTTTCATCGCCGACGTCGGTTCCCTGCACGTTCTTGACCTCGCGCAGCAGCCGGTCGTTGGCGTCGTAATCGTAGGTGAACAACTCATCGATGCCCGCCGCGTCAAGCCGATCCACGGACTTTTCAACGCGGTTGCCGACAAGGTCTATCTTGTAGACGGCCACGTAGTCGGCCGCGGTGGTCGCACTGGTATCGTAATCGTAGTCCTCTTCGACCAGCCGCCCCAGGGCGTCGTACAGCCAATCGATGCGGGTTTCTTCCAGCACGCTGTCCACGAGCGTTTCCTCCGTCACGCCGGAACGTTTGCCGTCGGCCGCGAGATCGTAATCGTATTCAGCCAGCAGTTGGTCCACGGCGGAGTCCCAAACGCGGTTCGCGTTTACGTCTTTATAGGTTCTCAGCGTTTCCAGGCGATTCAGGCTATCGTAATCATAATCGCTAATCACCCCGTTGGGCAAGCGGACCTGCTCGAGATTGCCCAACAGGTCGTAGACGTAGTCGGTCACTTCGGGCTGGTTGCCGTCTGTGCCGGCATCGACGTCAATTGCAGCGCCGTTGCGCCGAATAGCCGACACGGAATCGAGCCGGCCGAGCGTGTCGTAGGCGTAGTCCGTTTCGGTCGTGGCATTGGCTTTGGTCGTGCCTGTCCAGGTGCAGGTGTTTTGTCCCGTGACCGTGTCGTACTCGTGACGGATCACGCCCTCCGGCGAGTCCACAATGACGAGTTGCCCGGCATCGTTATAGGAATTTTCGGTATTTCGCTGGTCCTCATCTGTAGTCGGATTGCCGTCGGCGTCTTGGAGAACATCAACCTGGCGGCCAAAGGCGTCGTAAGTGTAAAAAGTATAGCCCCCGGGTAAATAGCGGGCGAAGCGCGCATCCCAATCGCCCAATGTAGCGTCGTCCAAATCGTCGTTATAGTCGGTTAAGCTCGCATAGTAATATTTGGCTTTCAATCGCCCGCCCGCGCCTGGACCGTCGTCGTAGCTATATGCGGTAACCAGGCCCTCGAACGATACTTCATAATCGAGCCGGCCGCGGGAGTCGTAGTGTTTATGCTCGGTGAACCTGCCGTCGGTCGGGTCGCCGGATGCGCTTTTTTGGCCGTCGTCTCCAAAGCCCAGCGGGAGCGTACGGGCAAGCTCCCGGCCTTGCGAGTCGTAGGTGAACCGGGTCTCGTGGCCGAGGGGATCGCGAATGAGGGTCTGGTTGCCGAAAGCGTCGTAACCGTATGTGTACCCGGGTCGGGTAGTGCGGTCAGGATCGCTGGGAGTTGGATCAGGAACGGCAGGCAGCGTGACATGGGTCAATCGGCCATACTCGTCGTAAGCGAAGTATTTCGTCGGCAACGACTGGCTGGTTGCCGAGTCGACGAAGGAGTTTGCCGCGTTGGACCAGACTGCGGTCGCCGCGTAATCAGCATTGAGTTGGTCGCTTTCGCCGATGGTGCGGCCGAAGTCGTCGTAGGCCATGAGTGTAAAGCTGCCATCGGTATAGATTGTCCGAATGGTACGCCCGTAGGCGTCGTATTTGTATGAGGTCGCTTGGGCATGGGTGCGGTCCGGGGTTAGGTTTTGACCTTGGGCATTGACCGCCACGCGGATGTTCGTGGTTGTGTAATCGACGCTTCCCTGGGCATCGTAGTGAGTCTCGCTGCGAAGACGGACCATCTGGCCGGTCATTTCGTCCGGTACAACGGGCCCGATTACAGCGGTCTGCCGGCCTAAGGCGTCGTATTCATAGTCGGTAGCCGGCCCGTCTTCGTCCTGCGCATGTTGACCAATTGACCGGCTCACCTGGCCGAGGTCGTTGTACACGGTCTCGGTTAGCCAGTCGGAAGTGCCACTTGCCAAATAAGTGGTATGGAGGCCGTCGCTCATGATGTCGATTACCAGCCCTGCGATATGGCTTGTCGCCTTGACGCGGCCAAGGACGTCGTATTCGGTCATGGCGCCCGATCATGAAGGCATTATGCTGTAGGTATCAGTGGTATCATCGTACTGCAAGATAAAAGGATCGGAGGTGACGGACGTGCGCCCGAGCGTGTCGTAGACAGTGCGGGTTGCCACCCATTGGAGGTCGCCATGTTCATCCTTGGACTGGTAACGGGTTTCTATCTGGCGTCCGAGCAAGTCGTAAGCGTAGCGAGTTTCGCTCCCATATTCATCGATTGTGTAATCGACGCGGCCAAACTGGTCGTAGAAGGTCTGGTTCTGGGAAATCCGCTTATTTCGGATTTCCTCGGAGTCCCACTCGAAGTCCTTTATGGTTATCTTCAAACCGGAACCGGCATGGTCCGGATCGTCGACAAGCTCGATGGTTATACCGTTATAGCGTTCGGTGCTCTTAACGCGGCCGAGGTCATCGTTAATGGTGCGCGTGCCGGACGAGGCGCGGTCGGTATTCGTGGGATAGTCTACATCCAATACGAAATAGGAGTCGGTCGCAAACTCGACGCGGCCCTGCGTGTCGTAGAGCGTGCGTGTAATGAGCCAGCCGGAAGCGCCGGACTCGTCCTTGGCCTGGGTCCGGGTTTCGATCACGTTGCCACGGGCATCGTAGACGTTGTGCGTCTCGATGCCATACTGATCGACAGTGTATTCCACCTGCCCGCGATCATTGTAGTGCGTCTCGGTCGTCAAAACCGGCGTGGCCGAGGCGAGCGCGGTTTCGAGGCGCTGAAATCCGTGATCGTGGCGGAAGGCGAAGCAAGAGTCAGTTCGTATTCAGCCGTTTCACAACAATGGCCTGAATCGTTTGTTCCAACAGTTTTGTGTCATGCACATTTGCGCCCTCGATCGTTACTCCCAATGCACCGCCTTGTTCGTCGCAGATCAAGCTGCGTTTGGTGCCGTTTTTCGCTCGATCCGTGGGATTTGGGCCGATTTTATCCCCCCAAAACGCGCCTTGGCCAAGGCGCCGTCCGCACTTTGCCAATCCCAGCCCACTCCGCCCGCTTCGTCGCATTCGGCCACCAGAACCGCCACGATCTTTTCCATAATCCCCGCCTTGTTCCATCGTTGAAACCAATCATGGACGGTGCTTTTGGGGCCGAATTTTTCCGGCAGTTGATCCCACTGGCAACTGGATCGCATCCGAAAAATGATCGCATTAATCATCTTCCGCCATTTTGCCACCGGACGCCCAGTTTGCTTGTTAGGCCAAAACTCCGCGAGGATCGGTTCAATTCGCTCCCAAAGTGCGTCGGGAATTTCCCAGATCACACCCAAATCAATTTTCTTCTTCCTTGTTCGTCGTTTTTTCATTCTTGGTCCTCCATAACCGAGTGCCCAAGTGACGTATCATATTATCCCATTTAAGGAAAGATCAGTTTTCGGATAGTTTCTTAGTCTCACAATAGTCATGTAGTCTTATAGTCTTTGTTTACTTTGCAAAATCTCTCGCTACTTTCATGATTCAAAAACGGACCTCTTCAGATAGTTGAGGCCAGAGGTTTAGCAGCTCTATTAGAAGCGGATCCGTAGGGGAGGAGCTAATTTTTAAGCTATGTGTGCCAAGTGCGCCGGATTCTGCGCCGCTTTCTTCTGTACACCCGGCTTTTTCCGAAGAAAACTCGGTTTGTTCGAGTCCTTGTCGGGGAGCTATTGGTAGAGCATTTACTGAACCAACATTCAACCTTATTCTGCCTTTGTTGGTGGGGGCGGTATTGGTGCGCGGACGACAAGAGCCCGCGACGCTTAACTTCACGCCGCCAAGTGAAAAATAACGGCTCTGTTGAACCTTTTTTCGCCAGAAGTCGCGGATATTCAGCCCGCTTTGCCGATGCCGACTTAGAATGCCGCGCAAAAATAGCTCCTTTTTCAAATCTCGCCGCGGTCCTTTGCGTTTCATGTTCTTTTCCAGAGGGGCTTGTGTTTATATACCCCTTTGTCGAAACCGTTTGGCGCCAAAACCGGTTGGCAGCGGCCCGGCCGGGCCGACCGTGCCCCGGGAAGCATTCGCCGGCGCGTGGACCGACCGAAAAGTTTTGCTTTTAGGCCTGGGCGACATTGTCACGGCCGGTTTTGGCGTGCCCATGGATCATACATATTTCGAGATGTTAGTGAAGAATCCGGCCAATGATGATCCGGCAATGGTGGGCATCAATCTTTCCAGTGTTTTGCCAAATCTCAAGTCGCAAAACATTGCCATGTCCGGCAGCACGTCGATTACTCATTTGGACATCCTCCAAGACCGGTTGGAAATCCAACCATCCGATATATTCGGGCTGGTGGTTATGACCAGCGGGGGTAATGACATTATACATAATTACGGCCGATCGGCGCCGCGAGAAGGTGCGATGTACGGGGCAACGCTCGAACAAGCCCGCCCATGAATCGAGAATTATGAAAATCGTCTGAACCAGATGATCGATATCATCGAACAACGTTTTCCCGGCGGGTGAATGATTTTTCTAGCCGATATTTATGACCCCAGCGACGGCGTGGGCGATGCGCAAAACGCCGGTCTGCTCGCCTGGCCCGACGGCCTGGCAATCCATAAGGCATATAATGACGCAATCTATCGCGCGGCGGACAGACACAAGACAGTCCGCATAGTGCCGATGTACGAAATGTTTCTTGGCCACGGGATTCATTGCACGCAGCGGTCTTTTAGCCATTATCGGCCTGAGGACCCCTATTACTGGTACGCTGGGAACCTGGAAGATCCCAACATCCGAGGCTACGACGCTATCCGGCGATTGTTTTTGATCGAAATCGCCAAGCAGGCGAAACACATTTCCACGAAAGTTCCGGTGCCGTGAAATCATGGCCAAAAGCGGTTAAAAGACCAATATTCGCCGGTTATTTGCGAATATATTGTATGGGGTTATAATAAAGTACGTCCAATAGCGGGCCATAGTCGAG
Source organism: Pirellulales bacterium (assembly GCA_963845975.1). Taxonomy (GTDB): domain Bacteria; phylum Planctomycetota; class Planctomycetia; order Pirellulales; family Thermoguttaceae; genus JBEKIK01. Next base: position 702,052 of record CAWJUD010000001.1, read on the forward strand.
CAAGGGAGGAGTATCATGGGAAATGATAATTGGTCTCAATTATTATCGGTTATTCTACCCGTATTAATTCCGGTCGTGGCGGTGGTATCGATAACGACCATTGTAATTGTGAAGAAGGCATTTACCCATCGCGAACGCATGGCCATGATCGAACGCGGGATCCATCCCGACTACCCCCCGGAGAATGAAGAAATACAAAATCCTTAATGGAGGAATTTCATGGACAAGACCGTTTGGCTTCGAATGTTAGACCCGGATATTGTGGTTTTTCTCGTCCCCATCGTGGCCATTATCTCGGTGGCGGTCGTCAAAATAGTGAAGATGGTTCACGCGCATAACGAACGCATAACCATGATCCAACACGGCATGCACCCGGACTATCCGCCCGAGAATAAGGATGAAGGATGAAGGGTGAAGGATGAAAAAAGCGGACAGTGAACAGGGGACTGCAATGGAATCCGCGCCATCCCAGGAATTGCACGTCGTTACTGGGGCCTTTGGTTTTTCGGGAAAGTATATCGCCCGGCGCCTGCTTGATGCCGGGCATCAGGTCCGCACGTTGACCAACTCCACAGGACGGCGCAATCCATTCGGCGACGCCATCCAGGTCCGCCCCTTGGATTTTGAGTGCGAAGATCAACTCGCCGACTGCTTGCGCGGGGCGAAGGTCTTGTACAATACTTATTGGGTGCGGTTTAATTATGCGACTTTCCAGCACTCCATCGCGGTCGATAATACGCTGGCGCTTTTCCGCGCCGCTAAAAAGGCCGGCGTCTCCCGGGTGGTGCACGTGAGCATCACCAATCCTTCGGAAAACTCCAAGCTGGAATATTTCCGCGGCAAGGCCCAACTCGAGCGGGCGTTGATCGAGACGGGTCTGTCTTACGCCATCTTGCGCCCGGCGGTGCTGTTCGGCCGTGAGGATATCCTCATAAACAACATCGCTTGGACGCTGCGCAAGATGCCGGTGTTCTTTATTTTCGGCGACGGGCAATATCATTTGCAGCCCATTTATGTCGACGACCTGGCAAAACTGGCCGTCGAACAAGGCCGGAGCAAAGAGAACGCTGTTATCAACGCCATCGGCCCGGAAACGTTTACCTATCGCCAGTTGGCGCGAACTCTGGCCGAGATACTTGGCAAGCGCCGGTTGTTTGTTTCGGCGCCGCCGGGCATCGGATATCTGGGCGGAAGCGTGCTCGGCTGGTTTTTGCGCGACAAGATGTTTACTTGGGGAGAGATTAAAGGGCTGATGGCAGACTTGTTGCACGTGGATACGCCGCCCACGGGCGAAACCAAACTGACCGATTGGGCCCGTCAGCATGCCGGCCAGTTGGGCCTTCGCTACGCCAGCGAATTAGCCCGCCGGCGAAACCGCACTGAAGCGTACGAGCGGCTGTAATATTTAGACCGGATTATTCATGAATTTACATTAGCCCGAAGCGCAAGCGAGGGATTGCAAACCGTTAACCCTCGCTTGCGCTTCGGGCTGGTGTTTCGCACTCTGCGTTAAAAAATCTTGGGCTATGAATAATCCGCCTTAGGCGCCGCATCAAACAACCTGACCGATTTTAAACAGGAAAACAGGCATTTTCAAAGAGGAGGACAGGCATTCTTGCCCGTCTTTTTCGGGCCGGACAAGTCGGTCCGGACAAGAATGGCCGATCTCCTGCCTAAACCTTGATTTTCGCCAATTCAGCCTCGGCCTCTGAGAGTTGTTTTTCCAGATTCCTAAGTTCAGCCGGGTCGTCCAATTGCTTTTTGGTCCCGGCGATCTGCCGGCGGAGATTCTGGATCCGTTGTTGGAGTGTATCGATTTTCTTCTTGATTTTCTTGTCCATAATCTCTCCACTCCCCACACTGTCCATTGCCCACTGCCCACTCCCCGCTATTCCACCGGCGGGCGACTCATTGCCGCGCTGATGCTCTTCTTGGGCACAATGACGGGAATGGGCTGGATGTCGAAGTCTATCCCAACCATCTTTTTACACGACATGGGAATTGTATCTTTAGGCAATTTGTTGGTTAAGTCCAAAGGCTGTGCACCGAAAGTTTGCATTATTTTGTGGATTTTCGGATTGATCTCGATTTTGCCGTCTGCCCGGGGCAAGCCCACCGAATCAAAACTGCCCACGGTTACAATGCTGGCGTTGAGGTCGTGGAATTCGTAGGCTTCGTAGCCTTTCATCCGCAGGGCTTCGGTCAGTTGATGGGCCTTCATGGCCGCTTCGGCGAGGCTGCTGTTGAACTGTTTGTCGCCTTTTTCAATGGCTTCGATTTCAGATTGTTTAATGATGACTTGTCCCTTAAATGTCGCCACTTGAACGCTGTATTTGCCCGGACACTCCAGAAGGCTCATTTCACGCGGAACATTTTTATTCATCTCGATCACCAGCGGGTCCAGGCCGCCGGGAACGAAATAATCCTTCGGCAAAAGTGGATTCGTGGTTATAAAAGCATGCGCCATGGGGCCTTTTTCCTTGTTCGAACTGCCGATCTTCGCCTGTATGGTCCTTAACGCGGCCAAGGACTGATAAGTTTCCTTGTTTGCTTTGGGATCTAAACACTGCGGCATGGTATATTTGAGTTTTTTCAACACCTTTTGGGCTTCCGCGTCGTCGACGGTGGAATAATCGCCCACCAAAACCGCCACCTCCGTGATTTTCGGATACTTGTAGTAGCGCATCTTCACAGGCGCACCGAAACGATCGAGTTTCAAGCCTTTGGGATCGCCGAAATCGAACTGCTCTTTATTCATATAGGCCGGCAATTTATACCTTTTACGCAGTTCATAAACGAGTTCCCGGGCTTGCTTTTCCGCACCATCGCCCGAAAAACTGCAAGCCATGATCATCCACGGGCCGTTGTTCTCGGTCAGGGTATAAGTTTTGTCCGTGTCGGCCTCGACTGCTTTGAGCGAAACCATATTTGTCCAAGGCGGCGCGGCCCGGACCTGCGCACAACTGCATCCCGCAAGAACCAATCCGAAAACGATGAGCCGGAACGTCCTTTTTCCGCTCATGATTTGTTCCTCCGCTTGCCATGACGAGATCAATGTATGACTGCCGACAACTTCGCCCGCATCTCCAGAACTCGAGCGCTCTATTGTGGTGTGAGCGCCAGAGATAATCGGGCGAGTTTCGAGTCGTCCTACAACCTTGAAAAGTGGGCGGAAGTGTATCAAATGATTTTCAAAAAGGCCAGAGCGATTGTAACGCAATAAGCACTGTAAAGTTTGTTGCTGCTTCATAAATTCAGAAATACACTCATATCAGTGATGTTAATTTTGGTTATATCAGCAATTTAGCATATATGCGCCGTTTTTTAGATGCTTATGAACTAACTCATTGATGTATATTCAACCCTGCTCGTATACACAAGCGGAAAAATTAGCACGACACTGGCACATTGTAAATAAACTAGATGACATGGTGAAATTGCATCACTTAAGTGATATCCGCAAATAGTTAATGTATATTAAGTATTTCAACCTGTCATGTCGATTTATAACGATTGGAAAAAGGAGGCGGAATGCTAGTGTTATGATTTTGGTGGAATCAGGCCCCACTAAAGATTATTCAAGAGCCTGAGGTGATGTAAATGCTAGCTTATAACTCAGGCAGCTCGCTTTAGAACATAGAAACGCTATTTGCTCTTTCTCCGATGGTTGGTACTATCCAATTCATAAATCGACTGTTCCAAGAAGTGGAAGGGCATGATTGCATCGACAGGAGGTTTGCCATGAATGTAAAAAGAATCTTTTTCGTCGCCGCCTTTTTGGCCGTTTTGGCCTTTGCATGCGCCCCGCTCCAAGCCGGAGGGGTAAGCGTTGGCATCGGCATTGGCATCCCGGTCTATCATCATCCGCACCCGTACTATTATCCCTACCCATATCGCGTGTATGTGGGGCCTGGTCCGTATTATTATCCTCCTCCCCCGTATTATTATGCGCCTCCGCCCGTATACTACCAACCAGCCCCAGTATACGCACAACCGGCCCCTGTATATGCGCAACCAGGCACAGTTTATACGCAGCCTCAGACGTACGCGCTACCGGGTCAGGCGGTCCAGCCGACATATCAAACTCCGCCCCCGTCGCCGAATCCGGCCATGCAGCCTGTGTATCAGCAGCCCGCCGGGCAGCAATATACGCCCCAGCCGTCCGCTGCGAATCCTTCCGCTCCGCCGGCAAACGCAAATCTATGACCAATTAGCCCGCCAAGCATACACATCGGGCTATTGAGTCTCAGGTTTTTAACGTCGTGTTTAATAATCAGAGCCGGGCCGTGTCGGCCCGGAAATGACGGGGTGATATGCCCCGGTTCTGATTTGTTTTCATGACATTAATCTGCTGACTCTCAATAAATAGAGATTTCGCCGGAGCGCCTAATTTTTTCCGGCGATCAATCTTTGAAGATAATCGGTCAAGGCCGCGTTAGGATCGGGAATTGCCGCGGTTAAGCGTTCGTAAAAAGCGGCCGGGACCCCGTCTCGGCGCAAGTCGGAAATATAAGCCCGCAGCACGTCGGCATATTCAGGCCGCGTTTCCAGCAAGAAATAGACCCAGGCCCAGGATTCGGCATAGTCGTTGAGCGACATGTCTTTGGCCGGATCGAGTTGTTCCAATCGTTTCAAATCCGGGCGCCAATGTTCGCGATTCAGCCGCTGCCCGAGTAGATTCACATAAGAGCGATTCAAGCCCCGCTCGTTTCGCGGCGCTTCATAGAACTTGGCCAGGCCTTCGTCGAGCCACAGCGGCACGTTCGGCACCGTGGAATGCAGATAACCGTGCGTGATCTCGTGCCGCAAATCCTCGGCGACTCGATCGCCCCACTGGGCATAGACCGAGAGTTTTGTGTCGGTTTCCAGGAAAAACGCCCGGCGATCGGGGAAATCGGGATGGTAAATCTTCATGAAACCCTTGAATCGTTCGACGTTTTCAAAAAGATACACGTGGATCGGCTCGTCGGAGTTGGGCAGTCCCAGACGCCGGTTCAAGTCGGCCCGTTGCGCGACCAGTTCGTCCAAAAGCCGATGATGCGGGGGCAAGTCGAAATCGCTGTGAAAAGTAAGTTGCTCGCGAACCACCGTGTTTTGATCGGGCAACACAAGGCGGTTGGCCAAGGGCGTGTGACAGCCAGCCGCTGTGATAAGCAACGCAACCAAAACAATGGACAAAATAGATCGCATCATTGAAAGGTGGTTTAAACCGTATCGCCTTGTATTACATTGATAAATTTTGGACTCCACATGGGTATGCTATATCGTTTTTCGGCCAGGTACCGTCCGGCCGCCCCCAAATTGTTTCGCAGTTGCGGATCGGCAGCCAGGCGAGCAACTGCCTCGGCCCATTGCCGGGGCGTGGATGCTATAAATCCCGTTTCGCCGTGAATGACCATCTCGCGATGCACGCCTACCGGATTGGCCACCACCGGCAAGCCGGCTGCCATATATTGCAAGACCTTCAGGCCGCATTTGCCCAGGCTCCAGGAATCCTCCGGCATCCAGGCCACTCCAATGTCGGCCTCGGAAAGCTCCTCCGCCTCGGTTGCCATGGACCAAGACCGTAAGACCACGCGCAGGCCGGGGAAATCGGCCGCCCGGTCGCATATCAGCCGGAATTCCATGCCAGGGATGCATTGGGCGATTGCCTTAAAATGTTCTTTGGCCGTGTCGAGCAATCGCAGCGTGGTTTGCTGACCAATAAAAACAAGCCTTGCCTCAGAGCCGGATCGTTGATGAACGGCAGGACGATATTTCTGGGTGTCGATGCAAGTCGGGATAAAATGCACACGTCCCGGCCTTGTCCAAGCGGCAGTGACTTGCTTGAGGTAATCGTTGCCTGCTATGACCGCATCGGCCTTGGATACAATGGCGCGGAATTTGGCCGATCTGGATCGGCTCTCAGGGCCTTTGCCGCTATTGCTGTCGCGTTGGAAAACCGCGTCGTCGACGTCGAAGATCAACCGCCGCGCCCAGCGTCGCAAAAGTGAAATTTGCCAAAGCGGGAGAAGTTTTCGCTGAATGATGACCACGTCGGCCTGTTTGGCTTTGTGCAAATTGCCGATCCGCCGCAGTATGCCTTTGTCGAACCGAACGATCTCCAAACTCATATCCTCTCGGGCCATTGCCTGCCCGAATGCCTCGATCCGATACCGGCAGCAAACCGCATTGGCGTCGTCAATCAGCGCTAAGACTTTCATGGGCGAGGATGATAACAGAATGAGCCCACTGGCAAAATATGTATTGAAACGTATTGAAATGGGAATGCAGCTATATTAACGCACCTAATATTGACACGCTTACCCAATTTATCAATACTAACTGCGTCATCGTTTCAATATTAAAATTACCCGAATTTTTTTTGGCTCAGCGATGTGTTTCAACATATCGCGGCTCTTGGATTTCGATGACGGTGACAGTATAGGACTTTCCCTTCATAGATTCGCCAGGCTTCATAAGTAAGCTCGATTCCTCTTCAGGCGATTGGCTCTCTTTCACCCTAATCAGAAATGGTTTATCTGTCACCCAATCTCGCCAGGCTGGCGGATTAGATCCCCTTGAACGGTCGATCACGGTGTACTTCACTGCAATATCCGTTTGACCATCCTTGTCGGTGATGCCACGAATCCAGGATTGTTGCTCCCATATCTCGCGTTTGTGCTTATGCCATTCCTCCGCTGGCTGGTCAGTTTCATTCGGCAGGGGTTGAGCAGTCTCAAAATCATATTTCAGCAACACCTGAGCACCCGCAACAGGTTTCCCCGAGGCTGAATCGACCACTTTCAGACGAATTGGCTGCAATGTGGTTCTCACGGGATCACAGCCAACGACAAAGAGGCTACTGAAGATAATACCCAACACGTATCGCCATCTTCGGTGTAACATAGCAAAGATCCCCATCCTCGATTGAGATACCTTCATGCCGCCCATGTTTCAACTCATTTTGAGTCTTCATCTAACGGAACGATATTCTGTGCACAATCCTAGGGATTGAAACGCTATTGAAAACGGGGCCGTAGCTAGTATTTACAAATTGAGAAAGTGTGTCAATCCTTGCTGCGTCCCGATTCAATATCATAGTATTAATATCCCGGATTTTTTAGGCCTCCATTACTTCGCCCAGTCCTCGACTTTCAATCTCGGGACTTTGGTAAAATCCGACAGGTTGCGGGAAAGCAGTGTCGCGCCGCGAGACAAAACAATCGCGGCAATTTTTAGATCCATCGTACCGATCCGGATTCTGGCACTCCGCAAATGTTGGAATTCATTGGCGGCAGCCTTATCAAAATCCAAGACGGGGATTTGCCGATAGTTCTCCAAATGCCGCCGAAGCCGTTGGTAGGCCTCCAACTGCTGCGCAATTGACTTTCCCCGGGCGATATATGACATCCAGCCCCGCATCTGTTCTTCGTAGCTGATAATAGTGGTAGCCACTTCCTCTGGATCAATATCGACCAGCCGCTCGCGCAAGGCGGCGGAACTTTCGCCTCCCCATTCAAGCAGGCTCATGTGGTCTGTATCGAGAATCAACATTTCGGTTGCTATTTTCCTTTACGAGATGACTTGCCGGGAGAGAGCGATTGCCGATACTTCCTGCCCAACTTCATGGCTTGTTCATATACTGGATCTTTTTCGAATGTGCCCGTGATTCGTTCCCACCAAGGTTTTCCAGATTCCACTGTTTCAACCCTGTTTTTCAACTTGGTTAATTCTTTCTCCAGTATGGCGACTCGCTTTTCAAGTTCTGTCGGGCTCATTTTATGCTCCTAATTGACTATGCCGAGGGGCATCGAAACAGGGATGCAGCTAGTATTGACAAATTGGGTAAGCGCGTCAATACAAGCTTTGCCTAATGCTAGCTGCGTCCTCGTTTCAATATCATGGCATCCAGTTCGGCTTTTAGGCGGGGGATGATTTCCTGGTAAGAAAAGGCACCCAGCGTCGTGCCGCCGCGCTTTAGATTGACAAAATATTTTCCGCACCACAGCCCCAAATCGGCCTTGTCGGTTTCGCCCGGCCCGTTCACACGGCAGCCCATCACGGCAATGGTGATGGGATAGGCCGCGGCATAGCGCGTGGCTTCCCGGACTTGTCGGGCAAGTTCGCAAAAGGCGTCGTTCTCGACCCGGGAGCAACTCGGACAACTTATTATCTCCAGCCCCTTTTTTAGATCCTGTTCCGCGCGGCGATAATATTCCTCGCCCAGCAGCCGGCCGGCAAGCACGTCGGCCAGGATTTGTTGCCCGGCCAGAACTTCTTCATGTTTCCGGGCAACGGGAACGGTAAGCGATACCCGCAGCGTATCGCCGATCCCCGCCGATAATAATTGTTCAAAGGCCAGGCGCGATTTGAAAACGCCTTCCGGCGGCATGCCCGCCTCGGTCACGCCCAGGTGCAGCGGCACGTCGGGCCGCTGGGCGGCAAAACGGCGATTGATTTCCACTACCCGGGCAGGATCGGAATCCTTCAGCGATACACAATACCGCGTAAAACCTAGGAGGTCGAGCAGCTCGCAATGCTCCCAGAGCGCTTTCCAGCATGGGACTGATTTGATCGTGGGCCGGAAATTTTTCCAGCTTGGCCGCATCGACCGATCCACAATTCACGCCCACCCGCAGGGCGCAATCGTGCCGGCCGGCAACCTCGACTAAAAACCGGACCTTATCCTGCCAAGGCTTTTCGCGATCATGGTGATAGAGATGACCGGGATTGTAGCGAATTTTGTCGATCCAGGGCGCGGCATCGGCGGCCAGGAGGTAATTCTCTTGCAGATCGACGGATAAATTTGCGGTTGTGCGGCGGCGGATTTCGGCCAGAGCCCGGCAATCGCGGTTGTTATCCACCGCGATCCGCACCACGCCCGCCCCGGCCGCGGAAAGTTGCTCGACCTGGGCCACTGTAGCCTCGACGTCCGCAGTCTTGGTGGCGCACATGCTTTGGACCACGATCGGATTCCCGTTGCCGATGGTCACGGAGCCGACGCTGACAGCGCGAGTGGGATTGCGACTAATATCCACGGATCTGCAACTCATGGAAGGTTTATATTAGTTGGAAAATGGAATGCTATTTGGTTCCGGGCGTGGATCGTGGCGCCAAATGATTTCGTAACCATATCAACAGTTCATATCGTGAAACTTTTCCATTTGCAATACCAAGAATGATTCGTTCTGCATCGTCAACTGAAGCGGATATTTCATAACCGTTAAGTAGAAGGAAAGTTTCCATAGCTGCATGGCCGACACGTTTATTACCATCGACAAAGGGGTGATTGCATACTAGTGAAAAACAGAGCGCGGCTGCCTTCTCCTCAATTGAAGGATAAAGTTCTTTATTGGCAAAAGTCATGCGCGGTTGAGCAACAGCCGAAGATAAAACGCCGATATCATGAATTTGTGCGGCGCATCCGGCTTGCTGGATGAGTTGGCGGTAGAGTTCCAAAACCTCTCCGAGTGATAAATAACGCATTACATTAATCGCCGATATAGTTCCTGGTTTTTTTCGAGAACGTATTTAGCGGCTGTACGAAACTCGTCTTCGTCTTTGCCTAATGCGTCGCACAAGGCGGCCCTGGCAAGCTCTCCGGCATCGATTCCAAGACCTTTGGCGGTACGATTAAGTAGATCTGCCTCTTCATTGGATAATTCGACTGCAATTTTCATTATAAATTCCCCAAATGCTAAGCATTATTCATTACTCTATCAGTCACATGTCGTAAATCAGACTTAGTCCGATTTATGCTTCATTATACCAATATGTGACTTAAAGTCGGACATAGTCTAACCAATGAGATTACCCGATTTAAATTGGAGAATCTGCAATGACTTTACCGATAATATGAGCGACTTTAGATGCCAGGATTAGCTTTTGAAGCCAATTCATTTTCGCAACTGCTTTTCGGTAAATATGTTACGTCTTTTCGTCTTATCGCTGAGCATGATGCTTTGCGGCTGTTCGATACTGCCGGAAATGTCGCGGCAACCGCATTTGCACAATCCATTTCCACAGCTTTGTAAGGTTGCAGTAGCACCGTTTTTCAACCTGACCAATGAGCCGACATTAGATGGACGCAAGGTAGGGATTGCCTATTTTAACGAACTTCAATCGGTGCCAGGTTTTGAAGTTGTGCCGGTAGGCGTGGTGGAAACGGCCATGCAAGAACATAAGATCGAGTTGCGCGGGCCAGCCGAAGCTCGCCGTCTTGCCCAGATTCTCAAGGTCGATGCCGTGGTGATTGGAGCCGTGACCGATTATTTCCCATATTATCCGCCGCGAATGGCCTTGCAGGTCGAGTGGTACGCCGCCAATCAGGGATTTCATCCGATTCCCCCGGGATATGGATTGCCATGGGGTACACCGGAGGAAAAAGACATTCCCGGACCATTGATTTTCGAGGCTGAACTGGCCTTGGCCAAGGCGCAGCTAAAGACACAAACCCCGCCGCAGCTGGCAACGCCTGCACCCGATGCGCCAAAGCTACGCAGTGAAAAGGCGGGCAATAATTCATTGCCCTACGATACCAGTGGGAATTCGCCGGGCAATGATAGCAAGGGCCCATCCCACCCCGGAAGCGCCAACGGCAACGAGGGAGTGCAACCGCTGCAATATTCCGCTACGGTCGATGCAGTCGCTACAAGCGCCCCAGTCCATGAAAACGGAATCGGATTTCCACCGGACTGGCCGGATCCGCGGGGATTTATTCCGCCGCCGCCGCATAGCGTGCCGCCGCCGCTGGCGCCCAGCAAAGCGCCAGTATTGCGTCATACAAGGACTTACAACGGCAATGACATGGAATTCACCACTGCGCTTAGCAGTTATTATGCTTTTCGCGACGACGCCCGATTTGGGGGCTGGCAAAGTTACCTAACGCGCAGCGACGACTTTATCCGATTTTGTTGCCACATGCACATCAGCGAAATGCTTACTGCCCGGGGCGGCGCAGGTGAATCTCGATTGGTGTGGCGATGGCCGAATATCCGATAAAAGAACAGGGAAAACTCGAATCACATGGAGTTGCGTGATTCGGGCGATCGGCCTTGAAAGCGGGCTGATCCGCCGCGGCCGGCGCAACGGGCGTCCGCATGCGAGCGTGCCGAATCGTGCAACTCCATTTCGGCCAAATCATGCCCGGGCAAGGAGGCGTCGGCGGCCGAAACGGACATCAACATGCCAGGAGACACCAGAGGTGAGCCAGGATATTAACGTGCTAGCACTGGTTAAAGGGGCGGAACGTTATGTATTTTTGTACGACGACGCCAGCCGCGCCGAGACTTTGCGCACGCTTGGCCGCTACGCCTCCAATCCGGAGTTGAGCTTTACCTGGTACGACGCAGCGGTCCTAAGCCAGAAGATCCGCCAGGAATCGCAGAAGTTTCAAGCGGCGTCGCGTTTCGAGATCCCCATGCCCGCCGATCCCGATGAATTCTGATGATCCATGCGTAACGCCGTCGCCCGCTTTCTGCAATATCTGCGCGTCGAGCGGAACGCCTCGCATTACACCTTGAAGAGTTATCACGAGGATCTTAGCGCTTTGGCGAATTATCTGGCCGAAGCCTGCGGCGGCAGGACGCCTTTGCCCGGCGATATCACGGTGCTTGACTTGCGCGGGTACGTGGCTGCCATGCACGAGACTGGCTATGCAAAGACCACCATCGCCCGGCGCCTGGCCTCGCTGAGGAGTTTTTTCCGCTTCGGCCAGCGCGAGGGTTGGACGAAATCCAATCCGGCAAAGCCGCTCCGCAATCCCCGCAAAGGGCGATCCTTGCCGCACTTTCTTTCGGCCGAAGATATCGGTCGCTTGCTCGAGTCGCCCCAGTCCGATGATCCGATGGGCCTGCGCGACCGTGCGATCCTGGAAACCATGTACTCGGCCGGACTTCGGGTAAGCGAAGTGGTGGGACTAAACGACGGCGACCTGGATTTCGAGGCCGGAGTGTTGCGGATTCGCGGCAAGGGACGGCGCGAACGCCTCTCGCCCGTGGGATCGTACGCCATCCGCGCCCTTAAGCGATGGTTGGACGTGCGTAAATTGAGTTCCCGCGAACCATCGGGCCCATCCGCGCCGGTGTTCGTCAATAAATTCGGCCGCCGCTTGACGGTACGCAGCGTTGGGCGGATGCTGGAAAAATACCTGAAACTGAGTGGTCTGGACGCCCGCACCACTCCGCATTCATTGCGCCACAGTTTTGCCACGCATCTTTTGGACCGCGGGGCTGACATCCGCAGCGTGCAGGAACTGCTGGGCCACAAAAGCCTGGTGACCACGCAAATCTATACCCACGTAAGCTCCTCCGCCTTGCGCAAAGCATACCAGAATGCCCACCCCAGGGCAAATTGACTCGTTGCGCGGGTTTTTCACCTGAAATGCCGGGCGGAAACAGCGATTGACTCCATGGCTCAAAGTGGCAATAATCCCCCGTTTGCCGCCGAGGAAGATCAATCGCCGAATTCCCGTTGCCCTCTCTCTACCTAAGCCTGCCGAATGTTTTATAAAAATGATTGCATTTGTCGCGTCTAAAAACGTTTTTCAGCACGGCGATGGAAACCGAAGGAAATGGTTCCGTCTGTCGCTCCTGGTCGTGGCGACTTTATTGATCGTCAACATCACATTATTGCTGGGCATACACTCCGGGATATGGGACGCGGCAAATCTCTTTTGTCCATTTCAAATGCTGCTGGCCGATTACGCCCGGCACGGAGAATTTCTGCTCTGGACGCCGCTGTTAAACGCGGGTTATCCGGCGGGCATCGATCCGCAATTGGGCGCGTTTTCCCCAATTTCGGTCGGCCTGGGATTGCTTACCGGCGGTTACGAATTCGGATTTCGCGCGTACTGGTTGATCATCTGGGGGATCGGCGGGACGGGAATTGTAGTTTTAGCGCGGCATTTGTCGGCCCCGCGCTGGGCCGCTTACATTGCGGCCGTGGGCTTCATGTTTTCCGGAATCTACATCGGACACGCCGAGCACACCTGTTTTCTCACGGTCATCTCATTTCTTCCTTGGATTATATGGCGATTAGACGCCGCCATTCTTAAAAGATCGTTGTCGGCGGCGGCCCAGGCCGGGGCTTTGTTCGGCCTTTCGGCGCTGGCCGGGTATCCGGGCATGGTGATTATCAGCGGCTGTTTTGCCTGCTTGTGGCTCGTGGGCGGCATTTGGCTGCGGGTCGATCCGGGTACGGAACAGAAACCGCCGCCTCAACGCGGTTTTTACGCCTTGGCCTTTGACAATTTACGCCGGACTATTGCATCCGCCGTCGTATTTCTGGCGGTGGCGATGGTGGTTATGTCGCCTGCGTATTTGGGATTCATCGTGGAGGCGCGGGATTATTCGTATCGCGCCGACGCCTTGCCTCGCGATGTCGCGGTCAACATCAATGCCTTGCACCCGGCGGCGACGGCGACGTTTGCCGGGCCGTTCTTATCGATTGTCACAATCTCGAACCAGGAGGAACTGTATCCCGGCACTGATATCTCGACCTGCAGCATTTACATTTTTCCCCTGCTCGTTGTTTTAGCGGCGGCCGCCTTATGGCAAAAACCGCGCGACGGCTTTCGATGGTACCTGGCGGTCTTGGGCTTGCTATGCCTGTTGTGCGCCATGGGATCGGCGCTCCCGTTGCGAGGCTGGCTTTACGATTGGTTTGCGCCATGCGGTATTTCCGGCATAGCGGGATTTTTCGCTGTTATTATGTTTTTGCCCTTGTGATCCTGGCTTTATTGGGCAGCCGTGATTTGAATGAGGCATTTTCGGGAGATAACAAGATTTGGAAAAGCCTGGCCATCTGCTGCTGTATGGCGGCAACTATGGCCATCGGCGTTTTTATTTGGATTTGTGCGAGACATGCCTCGCTGCTGAGCATGTATTACCTGATATTCGGGGTCGCACACCTGGCATTGGTTTGGCTGGGAACGAGCGCGGCCATGCTCATCGCTTGGAGAAGTAAAAATTGCCAGGTCAGAGAGAGTGTTCTCAAGCGGTATATAGCCGGGCTTGTGATTGCGGACGCGGTTTTATCGGTCATTATTTGCACGCCCATGATGTATATAAACAGGTTCGCGGCATGGAGCGGCGTTGAAGAGAAACACGTCGGTTCGATCGATCTTTCAGATCAAGGCTTCCAGCGGCAACTTCAACTGGATCCCGGCTGTCTGAATAACAATTTGCCCCAAAAAAAGGCCGTTTTTTGCGGTTACATTTCTTTGAAAAACTCCTTTCACCTGGAAACCGGTGAAAATCCGCTCTTAGCCGATATCGCCTTGGGTTCGGATCGCATCTGGTTCGCTCGCCAAGCCGCCCAGGTCCCGCTCAGCGAAGAATCCTTCCGCCAATATGCCCGACAAGCGGAACAAAAGGGCCGGCCTTGCCTGGTCATTTCCAACCCGTCGGAAACGTCCTTCAAAAATACAACGTCAAGATCGGGCTATGCCGATGCCCCCGCGCCGGAATCCTCGAGGACCTTCCCCCGCTGGAACATCAAAGCGTGAATTTATTGAAATATCGCTCCCGCGAACTAGTCTTCGACGTCTTTTGCCCGGATAAAGGCTGGATCCTGGTGACCGATCGTTGGGCGGCGGGATGGAGCGCCGCGGTCAACGGTCAAAAACAGCCCATCGCCGTAGGGAACTTTATTTTCCGCGCCCTGGCGGTGGAAAAAGGGCTTAATCGCATAAATTTCTATTATTGTCCCTTTGGTTATCCTTGGCTTCTTATCGCCAGTTGGGCGACGCTGGGAATTATTTTCGTGCTTCCTGTAGCGGCAATTGTTCGGACGAAATTCTCCGCCTCCCGGTGCAATTATATAAGCCCTATCATGCCCGAATTGGAGTTTGCCGAGACTCTAAAACGCAACCGAAAAAATGTCCGCACCATGCATCACGTAAAAAATAATCCTGTCCCAGGCCTTAGCGCATCTCGCCGCCAATAAGGGCGGCAATAAGGGTGGACGGTGGGCAGTGGACGGTGGACGGTGGGCGGTGGGCAGTGGGCGGTGGACGGTGGGCAGTGGACGGTGTGCAGTGGGCGGTGTGCAGTGGGCGATAAAAGAATCGTGAACTATGAGCGGTTAACTGTAAACAGTAAAGGCCCTTCCCAGCCGCTCCGGGTCGTATCATTTTGGTCAACAAATCGCGATTTTTCCACGTTTCCATATCCGTTTGTCATGTTTTTCCGAATTCTTTTAGTCCACAAAGAACACGAATGGCACGAAGCGATGAGCGTAGCAGATTGGCGTGTGGATTTCCAGAGAAGAAAATTGGCCACCCCCGAAAAAGGGTTCAGGGTTCAGTCAAACATTTCCCCCTGGTTGGCTGTTCGTTTCGGTTTCATCCTGCGGACCTTCTTGGCTGTCCGGATATCTGGTTTTGACGGCTTATCAGTGACAAGTTGTTGCTGCCTTGGGGTTTGTTTATGTGCTCGAATGTCCTGGTTAGAAGGCTTCTCATTGGTCTCCTCGACAATTTTGATCTCCGCTTCGGTTAGGCTGTAAAGTTCATAGACTATCTGGTTGATTTGGCGGTCTATGGCGTCGATCTGGCGCTGGACAAGAGTACGGGCATGGTCGGTATTAGTATATTGAATCTCCTTGTAGAGACCAAGAATAGTGTTTACAAGGGACACAACATTCTTGTATTGAGGTGATTTTTTATTGAGGTTCCTAGGTACTGGAAATTTATCAACGTATTGTGCACGAAATTCGAGATATCTATCAGTTTTACCTTCAAGAGCGGCACAGACATTAGAGAAATAGAAGAAACCAATATTCGAGTTGAGGACACCCAATAAGGCAAGGTCATCGGTGGGGAGTATGAAAGCTTTATCGTTGATTAAATATCCGTCTTGGTCGAGAGTAAAACGGCATTCGTTAGATATGATCGGATAAATAATCTTGGGCTTGTTCCCATAGGGCAAAAGAGCAACAGCTGGTTGTTGGAGTTCATACCACTTCTGACTTCCGGCTCGCGCTCGCAAAGTTTGCTTAAATGTCTCAAGATGTCGGAGTAATGCGGGATAGTCGTAAATGTCTTTATCAGGGTGAAGATAGACAACCCGACGACCTGCATATGATATTGAATAGCGGCGGATATCTTTTCCGAACAGTATAGGTCGTAAACCAGAAACGCTCGATTTATGTTCGGCGATGAGTTTATTTGCTTCTTTAGACTCAACAACAAATGCCTCATTGCAGCCCGTCTTTATACCATATAAAGCATGCGCGGCAATATATTCGGATATTTGTGTCCCACGTGCCCGCATGATATTGAGAAGTAATGACACTTCGCAACGGGTTAGATTCCATTCATTCGTAGACAAGGCATTTTCGGTTAGAGAAAACGATCTCATCATGGCGTAAGTTGAGACCGTCGAGGTGCCTAACTCAAACGCCGCTACTTCTGTAGGTGATGGAACAGGAGCATATTTTGGTGCAGGAGCTTTTTCGTTGTACGGTGATGCAATTAACACAAGAGTTCGAACTGTAGCACCTTTAAATACATTAGCACCTGCAAAATCAAAAATTGATTTTATTGAAGAACTCTGAGCAAGAAATCTGCGAAGAGGCTCACCATATTTTGCTCGTACGAATTTATTCGAAACTATTAATCCGAGAAGACCTTTGTTTGAAAGTAAAGATAGGCCGCGCTCTATAAAATAGGCATAGAGATCGGATCTCTCTTCATGTGTAGAATACTTCATCCTAAGGTATTCTTTCACTGCTTTGAATGTTTCCATTCGCACATATGGTGGATTGCCAACAATGGCATCGAATCCGCCAGCATCTATGATCTGCTTAAACTCGACATGCCAATCAAAGGCATTTACATTGCGTGTACTGTCGGGATCAAGGAAATCTTGTTGTCTGTTATTGTAGAAATCGTGCCCAATGAGGGAGTTGCCACATTTGATGTTTTCAGAGAGTGAAGGAAGCAGGGGACGGTGGAAGTCCAGCACATATTGCCGAGCGGACGCGGTGGTTTCTTCTTCGAGAAGTTTCAGGTATAGGGAGAGTTGAGAGACTTCAACGGCCTGCTGGTCGATGTCCACACCATAGATATTATCAGTTAGGATGCGCCCCTTTTCTTCGAGGGAGAGGTGGAAGATGCCATCTCGTTTGATGACCGCCCCCTTTGGAGTCTTGGAAGAGTGATTGTTGTACCATAGTGTAATGTACTTGAGGAGATAGTCGTAAACACCCAGAAGGAAAGAACCGGATCCACATGCAATATCGGCAAATCGCATGTTGGTGATCTCATCCGGAGATTTATCTTCAATGAGTTTTCCTACCGTATTTTGGACAATGTAATCAACGATATATTTAGGAGTGTAATAAACTCCGCCTGCTTTGCGGACTTCTGGTTTAAGGTCTAATTTAGCGCGCTTTGAAGTTGCGACAATAACGTTACCTAAAAAACGTTCATATATCGAACCGAGTATGTGCAGCGGAATATCATTAAACAGATATTTGGACTTGTGATAGTCAAAGGCGTCAAGGATGTCAGTAAATACCTTCTCTTCGATGTCTAGTCCATCCGGATCATCAATGATGGAGTGATATTTGAATACAATTCCATTGTAGGTTTTATCAAGGCGTCGGGAGATAGCAAGGAAATCTTGCCAAGCAGTGCGGCCTGAAGATTCTCCAAGTTTCGGTATGATTGGGGCGGGTTCAATAAGCTTATCCTCCAGGAACCGAATAAAAACTAATCGGTCGAGAATTCGTTGGGTAATCTCTGTCAAGGTCAGTGAGTCAAGTTGTGAATTTTGGTTTTTTAAGCCACGGGCAAGTGAGCCACGTAGTTCATCGAGTGTATTTAAGAGAAGTTCATCGATTGCCCTATAGGCAATTGGGAAAAACGCCTTCTGGCCTGGCCTTCCCTTAGGTTTTGGGAGTGTTTCGGTGTATTTCTCAATAGAACCATCGGCTACAGCGGGGCGGGAGAACAGGAAGAATATCCTGGCAAACTTTTCCGGATCTATGTATTCCGTGAAATGATATTTTTCTAGGTGACGGTGGATCGCTGTGTCGATGTTCGCCTGAAAGCGACAATCAATTACATGAAGCTGGTCAAAATCCGTCAGGATTCCTATTGCATGTCCGCGCTGGTTGGCGTAACGAATAATTTGGAAATAGTTATCGGGCGTTGCAATGTCGCCGCATGGTTTTTTCGCTTCGATGTAGAGAACTGGAGAATCAAAATGAGGTTGCAGCGCAAAGGCATAGTCGGCGCGACGTTGCGCGGTAGCCATTTGCACATTACGCTCAACTTTGACTTCCTGTTGAAAAGGATTCTTCTGAATTTCGTGGTTCACATCCCAACCAAGGGCGATAAGGAATTTGTCAATAAAGTCCTTGCGGACCTCAGCTTCCTGGTAGGATGTGGAGAGATAGTATTTCGCGTTGGCGCCGAAATCACGAACTAAACCGCTGATGTTTCCAGCGGCTTCCTCAAGTGTCGGATTGAGAGGGTCTTTAGGATTGATCGTCTTGGTGGACATTCCTACTCCCAGCTATTTACTCGGCCACTTGAAATTGCATGGTCCTTGTTTCGGCAACTCGTTTCGAGGCGTCAAGAACCTCGATGCCAATGAGGTTGCCGTCTTTGTCGTAATCGAGGATAACGCCGGGCTTGTCCTCGTCGCTTTCGGCCACCGGCCCGGATTTCAATTCGAACGTTAGGGTATCGGTCTTGGGATCGTAGGTCGCTTTCATATGACAATGATACCGTAAGCAATACAGGCATGCAATCGGACGTCTTCACTATCAGATCGTGGGAATCGCATATTATAGCAAGGGTGGCCAATTTTTTCACTGGAAATCGATTTTCCAATCTGCTAGGTTTAGCGCGATAAATTTCAGTGCGAAAAAGCATGCGTTGGAGATGGCATGATGGCTCATAGTGCGCAAAAAAAGCGGCCAAAAGGGCAGGGCCGAAAGGCGGAGCTTCGTAAATCGCGTCGTGTGCCACTGCCGGCTTGCCCGGCAGTGCCTTCGTCCTCGCTCCAATCCCGTCCGCGGAACTTGCCGCTTTGGGCGCCGGAGGGGGTTGATCTGGATTTCGTGCCGGCCGAGGTGCAGCAGGCGGTGGGCGAACTGGTGCAACCGCTTTACGATCAATTCGTGATCGGCGCGGCCGACGGGCTGGAAAAATCGCTGGGCGTTACCATCTCGCATCTATTGTGGCTGGAAATCCTGGAACAATTCGACATCAAACGCGAATACACCCAGGTCGAGGCCGTACTGAACCTGGCGGGCAACCGGTCCGAAATGATCGACCGTCACCTGCGGCTGATCGACTCGAAACTCCGCGTGGGATATTTTCTCGTCCGCATCCGCGAGATGCGCAAACGTATAAGCGAGCAAGCGCAAATCGGCCCGCCGGTTTTAAGCGAATTATCCGGCAATGCTCCCGTGGGCTTGATCCTCGATACGACGAATTTCCAAGAATGTCATCCGCAGATTACGCAGATAGACACAGATAAGATAACTTGATCGATGGATGTAATCGTGGCAAAATCGCGATTTAGTGCCCAAAAATATGCGGCCGGGTTTGAGCTGATTAAAACGCAAATCCTTGCACTTTCTACGCTTTTCGCTCAACAAGGGACTGTAGTCGCTACTTGGCGAAAATATGGCAAATCCCGACTGGGTCCATATTTCAGACTGACGTATCGCGAGGGCGGCGTGCAGCGATCCATCTATCTGGGGCGCTCGGAAGAACTGGCCCAAGAGGTGGGCCGCTTGCTTGCCGGTCTCCAATTCCACCGCACCTGCCGCCGGCTGCGGACTCGACTACGTAGCTCGCTGCGCCTTGAAAAAACTCGGCTACGAGAAAACCTTCATGCCCACGGATATCGCATGAAAGGATTTGAGATACATAGAGCCTCTCTCAATACCGAAAATATTTGGAAATCAAGGAGTTACGATCTCTATAAAGCTCGTGAATCTGCCCTCACCCTAACCCTCTCCGGGCACCGACCGAAGGTTGGTCGGGAGAGGGGACTTTTGGGATGAGCCCATAAAACGAAATCGCCTTGTGCGGGGAGTAGATGAAAACGGCGATCCGTTCCCACGGAGGACCGCGGGAACGAGGGGGCAAGGATGATTGTGGGAACGAGAATAGTGCCATCGTAAACGAACATGCCCACGGCAAGCGTGGGCATGGCACCTGTTGGATTCGATTATGCGTTTCCACGGGGACCGTGGGAACGAGAAGAAAGTGATTACTGAAAACTGGCCACTAAAAACTTTTTTAAACCAAACCTTTTCGCACGGCCCAGACCGCGGCCTGGGTGCGGTCGCTGACGGTGATCTTGCGGAGGATGTTTTGCACGTGTTCCTTGACGGTTTCGACGCTGATTTCCAGGGATTTGCCGATTTCCTTGTTGCTTAAGCCCAGGGCCACATGGCGGAGGACTTGGGTCTCGCGCTGGGTCAAGGGGACGTCGTCGTCGTCGATGACCTGGCGGACTTTCATGGCCGCGGCGATGCGTTTCATTTCGCCGCTGCGGCTGGGCGATTCGCCGGCGGCCGCCGCGGCGATGGTGGCGATTATAGCTTCGCGCGGCGAGCCTTTGAGCACGTAGTCGCATGCGCCCAGGGCCACCGCCCTGGCGATGTAGGTGGGATTGTCGTAAGTGGACAACATCACCACGCGGCTCTCGGGAATTTTTGCGCGAAGTTTTTCCAAGGTGGACAAGCCGTCGCCGTCGGGCATGCGGATATCGAGCAAAATAACATCCGGCTTTTCCTTCAATGCGGCCTTGATGGCGTCTTTGCCGTTGGCCGCTTCGGCGATGATTTGAATGTCGGTTCCGGCCAGTAAACAAGCCAGGCCGGTGCGAATGACTTCATGGTCATCGCAAATTAATAGACGAACAGGCATCTTAAGCCTCCCTTAAAATTTTCTCGACCGCAAAACGGTCCAAATGGAATAAGGTCATTACGTTTTATGTGAAAGATAGAGTAGAAAAGTGTTTCCTCTCGTTTCTCAATATTCATCTATTTTTTATGTTTAAATTCCCGAAACCCCAAAATGGCTTCCCTCAAATGTCGGTCGCTTAAAAAGGGGGATACTTTATCCTAGTACACTATGGAGCAGCATGTAATCCCCCAATGAAACGAAATACCCCCCCCGACTCAGCGGGATAAATGCCGATTCGCAGGCCAATTCGAGGGGAGAAAATATAGCAGCTAAAGAATGATATATTAAGGTGGTTTATGAATTAATTACCTTAAAAATAGGGGGTAATCGGGGCATTCTGTTCCAATTCATTACCCAATTCTAATTGTTATTAACAGTAAAAACGCACCTAGTCCCCGCTGAATATTTATTAACCGGCAAAATAACCTGTTTATCTGGATTTATGCTTTGACATAAGTCGCGCCGTAACGTAGATATTTTGCAACAACCTTTGATAAGGGATCGGGTGATATTATGAAACAACTAGGCACAATATTGCTTGTTGACGACGACCGCCAGGTTCTGGCCTCCATGGCCGATTGGCTTCGCGATCAAGGTTATCCCACCGATACCGCTTCAACTTTGTCCGAAGCAACAGGCGCCGTGACTCGCAAAACATACGATCTGATTCTGGCCGACATCCGTCTGGGCGCTGAAGACGGTTTCGATCTGTTGACTTATTGCCGTAAAAACTATCCGGGCATTGCGGTAATAATGATCACCGGCTACGGCACCGTGGAAACTGCGGTGGAAGCCGTTCGTCAAGGGGCTTTCGATTTTCTCACCAAGCCGCTTATCGACGAAGAACTGATGATGGCCATCGAGCGGGCCTTCAACCAGAAAAAAGTGATCGAGGAAAACAAGACCCTCAGAGCCCAACTCGATATGCGCTACGGCATGGAAAATATCGTCGGCCGCGATCACCGCATGACAAAGGTGTTCGACATGATCGACGCCGTGGCCGATACCCGCGCCACCGTGCTTATAACCGGCGAGAGCGGAACGGGCAAATCGCTTATCGCCCGGGCCATTCACCGCCGCAGCAGCCGCCGCGACAAGCCGTTTGTGGAAGTCGCTTGCGGCAGCCTGCCGGAAACGCTGCTGGAAAGCGAACTGTTCGGTCACGTGGCCGGGGCTTTTACAGGCGCGGCCGGGGACAAGATGGGCAAGTTCATGCAGGCCAACGAGGGTACGGTTTTTCTGGATGAAATCGCCACCGCTTCGCCCGGCATGCAGGTCAAATTGCTGCGCGTGCTTCAGGACCTGGAGTTCGAGCAGGTGGGCGGGACCAAGACGTTCAAGATCGACACTCGCATCATCTTGGCCACCAACGAAGACCTGGGCAAGGCCGTGGCCGAAGGCCGGTTCCGCCAGGATCTTTTCTATCGCATCAACGTGATCAATATCGAATTGCCCCCTATCCGCGAGCGGATTTCCGACATCCCTATGCTGGCCGAACACTTTTTGACCCGGGTCTGCGAAGATTCGGGCAAAAAGGTGCACGGCTTTACCGAGGAAGCGATGCAGGCCTTGCAGCGCTATCGCTGGCCGGGCAACGTGCGGGAATTGCAGAACGTCATAGAACGGGCCGTGCTTTTGGGCAAGGGCAGCGTGATCGGCATGGAAGACTTGCCGGCGGGCGTCAGCGCCGGCGGCGGCGTGACAATCGAGCCCTTGGACAACCGCTCGCTCAAGCAAGTCCTGGAAGGTCCGGAACGGCAGATCATTCTCGAAGTGCTGGAAGCCAATAATTGGAACCGCCAAATCACCGCCGAGGCCCTGGGCATAAACCGCACCACGCTCTATAAGAAGATGAAACGCCTGGGGCTGGAAGAACTGGCAGTGTCAATGGGGCGGTAAGAATCTAATTCAATAAATCGAATGTCATCCATTGTATGGCGGGAATTTTCCTCGCCGATGACATTTAGCCCGCCACCCATGTTATACCGAGTTCGGATTCTTTGTTTTACTCAGGATGATATCGGGTAGACAGAGCAATCCGACTTATATATAGTGGCGATATGATGACAACCATTCATGACATCGCCGCCTTTCTCGATCAATTCGCCCCTGCGCATCTGGCCGAGGAGTGGGATAACGTGGGGTTGTTGGTGGGCGATGGGCGTCGGGAAGCAAAAATAGTGATGACTTGCTTGACCGTCACGCCCGCTAGCGCGGCGGAGGCCATTGAGGAAAAAGCGGATTTGATCGTCACGCATCATCCGTTGCCGTTTACAGCGGTGAAGCGATTGACCACCGATACGACTCCCGGGCGTTTGCTTTGGGATTTGATCGCGGCAAGGATTTCCATCTACAGTCCACACACGGCGTTTGATTCGGCGCGGGAAGGCGTTAATCAACGCTTGGCCGTGGGAATGGGTTTGCGAGGCATCCAGCCGCTTGTGCCGGTTGATGAAGGTCTAGGCGCGGGCCGGTGGGGATGGCTGGAAGAACCGCTGACGCTTGCGCAACTTGGCGAGCGGTTGAAAGAGTTCCTGCACCTCGATCGTTTACAAATTGTCGGCGATCCGGAGCGATCCATCCGCACGGTTGCCGCGGCCTGCGGGGCGGCCGATGAATTGCTGGCCGCTGCCCAATCGAACGGATGCGACTCGATGGTCATTGGTGAAGCCCGTTTTCACACCTGCCTGGAGGCCGAGGCAAGCGGGATCGCGCTTATTTTGCCGGGGCATTTCGCCAGCGAGCGCTTTGCCGTGGAATGTCTGGCAGATATCTTATCGAAACAATTCCCCCAATTAAAGATCTGGCCCAGCCGCCGCGAACGCGATCCCTTGCGGTGGATGTGATATTGGGCAGTGGGCAGTGGGCGGTGCGAAACCGCAAGCGGTTTGATTGAGATTTTGGTTTTTGTCAAGTGGGCAGTAAACTGCCCACCCCTTATCGTCCACTGTCCACTGCCCACCGTACACTGTTCACTGGAAACCGTCCAATTTTCGGACTTCTTCCCAACTGCTTATTCACCGCATAAAATTGCAGTATGGATTATCGTACGCTAACCGCATTGCCTGTGTATAACGAAGCGGCCAATCTGCCGGGAGTATTGGCTGGAACGCTAACTTATAGCAAAGAAGTGCTGGTCGTGGACGACGGCTCGACCGACGGGACTTCGGAGTTGTTGGCGGCCAGGGACGACATTTACTTGATCGCTCACCAGCGCAACCTGGGCTATGGGGCGGCCCTTCACTCGGCCTTCGCGTTTGCAATTCGCGAGGGTTACGACGTGCTGGTCACTATCGATTGCGACGGCCAGCACCAGCCACAGTTGATTCCGCGATTTGTGGAGGTTTCGCATTCGGCCGACATCGTATCCGGCAGCCGGTACCTGCGGCGTTTTCCGGGCGACAGCGATCCGCCGGAAATCCGCAAACGGATCAACATGATTTTGACCGAAGAAATAAATCGCCGCTTGGGTTTAAACATCACCGACGCCTTTTGCGGATTCAAGGCCTATCGCACCTCGGCCTTGGCAAAAATGTCGCTTACCGAAACCGGTTACGCCATGCCCTTGGAACTCTGGGCGCAGGCCTATCGATTGGGCTTGAAAATCGTGGAGGTGGCGGTGCCCATGATTTATCTGGATGAAAAGCGGTCGTTTGGCGGGGCGTTGGATCAATCCGGGGTCCGCCTGGCCGTTTATCGCCGCGTTTTGGAAGATAGTTTAAATAGATGCAAAGAAGCCGTATGACCTTGACCACTGGTGAAAAACATTTTCGACGGCTTCATGCCCCGCGGGAAAATCGGGCCGTGGTGGTCCATCCTGCCTGGGACAGGGTGTCCGATCTGATCCAGGAGAATCTTTCCTTGGAATCGCATGCGGATTACGATTTTCAAGGTCGAAGGCTATCGGTTCTTTGCCGGCAGGCGCGGGGGGAATTGCTACGTGCCGCACGGCGCTGGACGTCGGCTTATCGCGACGTCGGCCCAACGCCCGGCGATTCCCAGGGTTTGATTTTTCTGGCCGGACATCAACCGCAGATTTTTCATCCCGGCGTGTGGCTGAAAAATTTCGCCCTCGGCCGCCTGGCGGAAAAACACCATGCAACCGCGATAAATTTGATCGTCGACAGCGATGCGATCTCGGCCACGTCGCTGCGGGCGCCCGGCGGAACGGCGGAAAATCCCATGGCCGCGCAGATTGCCTTTGACCGGCCGGATCCCGCCATCCCTTATGAAGAGCGCCGCATCGAAGATCGGGCGTTGTTCGATTCGTTCGGCCTGCGCGTGCGGGAGCAAATGGCCCAATTAATTCCGCATCCCTTGATGGAAAATTTTTGGCCCCTGGCGATCGGCCAATCGCATGAGACCGACCGGCTGGGGGCGTGCCTTGCCAGGGCAAGGCATCTTATTGAAGCCCAATGGGGACTGACAACCCTGGAGATTCCGCAAAGTTGGGTGTGCGGTTTGGATTCATTTCATTGGCTGGCGGCCCATTTGTTGGCGCGGATGGGCGAATTTTCGGCCATATATAACGAGGCTGTGCGCGAGTATCGCCGCTTGTATCGCATTCGCAACGCATCGCATCCCGTGCCCGATCTGGCGGTCGAGGGCGATTGGCAGGAGGCCCCGTTTTGGATCTGGTCGCAAGAAAATCCGCGGCGGAGGCGGTTATTCGTCAAACACGGCGGTAGTGAAGTGTATATTACAGACAGGCAGGACATAAACGCACGATTAACGCTTAGCCGGCAGGGCGATGCTTCGCATGCTGTTGAGCAGTTGGCGGATCTGGGCCGCAGCGGGGTGAAAATTCGTTCCCGGGCCCTCGTAACCACGCTGTGGGCCAGAATGGTGCTGGGCGATTTGTTTATACACGGCATCGGCGGTGGAAATTACGACCTGGTGACGGATCGCATCATGGAACGATTTTTCGGGCGACAACCGCCTGGTTTTATGATCCTCTCGGCCACTTTGCATCTGCCTATCGCTAAAGGGGACAGTCCCATTTTTTCTACTAAAAAATCGGGACAGTCCCCAAATAAGTACCCTCTCCCTTTGGGAGAGGGTCAGGGTGAGGGCGGTGCAATCCCAACAGATCCCACCGCCATCGACCGGCAATTGCGCGAGCTGACTTATCATCCGGAGCGATTTTTAGACGGTGTTTTCGAGCAGTCCAAGGACATTCCCGGCGAAGTTCAGACATTAATCGACAGCAAACGAAAGTGGATCGAAACTCCGCAAACTATTGAAAACGCCCGGACTCGTTGCCGAACGATCCGGCAGAGTAATGAATCGCTGCAGCCTTGGCTAGCCGAGCGCCGCCGGGAGCTTCTCGAGCGCCGCGAACTTGCCGCCAAACAACTTCGAGCCGAACGAATACTATCGTGGCGCGAATACGGGTTTTGTTTGTATCCGGAAGAAACACTGCGGGATTTTTTGGATTCGCTTTTGCCGCGATAATAAGCTGGAGTCGAGGTAAAGAAAAGAATCTACCACGAAACATACAAGTACACGAAGAGCACGAAAAAACTATGGTTCTCTTTGGGTAAAAATCGCCAGCAAAAAATGCACAACGGCGATAAATAAACACGCTCCCTCTAGCCCATTATATACACTCGAAGAGTGCAATTGACTGACATTGAAGAACGTATACATTTGGTGATCCGTGCTTGTGCCTGCAACAGTTTTCCCAAGCATGAGTACAAGAACGATTATCAGCCAAACATTACCAATGATTAAGCAAGCAATTTTCATTTATTTTTCCTCATATCGGCAGGAAGGTTACAGGATATTAGTAGGTCAGGCACCCCGTGCCTGACAATAGGAAGTATTTTGGTTTTTTACCATTGAATTGTCATGCACAGAGTGCATGACCTACGGTATTATTTTTCTTTTGCGGCGGAGATTACGTTTTCTGCGGTGAAGCCGAAATGTTTCAACAGCACTCCGACCGGGGCCGATGCGCCGAAGCCGCACAGGCCGATGAATTTTCCCTTCTGTCCGATGTATTTTTCCCAGCCTTGTTTCACTCCGGCTTCAACTGCCACGCGCCGGGTTATATCGGGCGGAAGCACTGCGTCGCGATATTCGGCCGGCTGCTCGTCGAACAACCGCCAGCTAGGCAGGCTGACCACGCGGGCTTGGATCCCCTCGGCGACAAGTTTTTCGTAAGCACCGACGCACAGCGAGACTTCGCTGCCGGCGCCGATCAGTATCACCTCGGGCTTGCCGCTTGGGGCGTCGGCCAAGATATAGCCGCCGCGCTTCAGTTCCGAGGCCGGGGCGTATTTCGTGCGGTCGAGCGTGGGCAGATTCTGCCGCGTCAGGACCAGGGCCGCGGGCCGATCCTTCTGTTGCATGACCACCTTGTAGGCCTCGGCCGTTTCGTTGGCGTCGCAAGGGCGGATCACCAGCACGTTCGGGATGGCTCGAAGGGCCGCAAGTTGTTCGATGGGTTCGTGCGTTGGGCCGTCTTCGCCCACGCCGATGGAGTCGTGGGTGAAGACATAAAACACAGGCAGTTTCATGATCGCGGCCAGGCGCATGGGCGGGCGCATGTAGTCGGAAAAGATGAAAAAGGTGGCACCGAAGGCCTTCAAACCGCTCAATACCAAGCCGTTGCAGATCGCGCCCATGGCGTGTTCGCGAATGCCGAAATGGAAATTGCGGCCGGCGTAGTTGCCGGCGGAAAAATCGCCGGTTCCCTCGAAAGTCAATAGTGTATTGGTCGAGGGGGCGAGATCGGCCGATCCGCCTAAAAGCCAAGGCACGCGCTTGGCGATCTGGTTGAGGACCTTGCCCGATGAAACCCGGCTGGCCATGCCCTTGACATCGGCGGGAAAAGATTGAATGTCGGCGGCCCAATCGCCGGGCAGTTCGCGGCGAGCGATCTTTTCCAAGTCGGCGGCCTGGCTGGGATATTTTTTTTGATATTCGGCGAATAAAGACGCCCACTGGCGATGCAGTTTTTCGCCCCGCTCTCCGATGCCCGCGCGGAAATGATCGCGAACCTCCTGGGGAACCAAAAAGAACTCGTTTTCCGGCCAGCCGTACACGGCCTTGGTCAGGCGGACTTCGTCTTCGCCCAGGGAGCGCCGTGTGCGCCGTGGGTATTTGCCTTATTAGGCGATCCGTAGGCTATAACGCTGCGGACAATGATCAAGGTGGGACGATCACGGGTTTCGTGGAAGATTTTGATTGCCTTGCGCAGGCTGTCCAGATCGTTCACGTCCTCGACTTTGATGATGTTCCAGCCGTATCCGCGGAAACGCTCGGCTACGTCTTCGCTGAAGGTCAAGGAGGTGTGTCCCTCGATGGTGATTGAGTTATCGTCGTAGATCCAGCACAGATTCGAGAGGTGCAAGTGCCCGGCAACCGAGGCGGCTTCGCCGCCCACGCCTTCCATTAAATCACCATCGCTCGACAGGGCGTAGACGTCGAAATCGAACAACTCGAAGCCGGGCTGATTGTATCGGGCGGCCAGCCACCGCGAAGCAATGGCCATGCCCACGCTGTTGCCAATGCCTTGACCTAACGGCCCGGTGGTGGTTTCCACGCCGGAGGTGTGACCGTATTCGGGATGTCCGGGACAGCGACTATTCAATTGCCGGAACCGCTTAATTTCTTCCAGTGGGACGGCGAGTTCTTCCAAGGGCCGGCCGTTTGAATCCAATTGCTTCACGCCGGCCAGGTGCAAAACCGAATACAAAAGCATCGAGGCGTGGCCGCAAGAAAGTACAAAGCGATCGCGGTTGAGCCAGGCGGGCTGTGCCGGGTCGTAACGCATGGCCTCGTTGTAAAGCAGGTATGCGACTGGGGCCAAAGCCATGGGCGTACCCGGATGTCCACTTTTGGCGGCCTGAACGGCATCCATCGATAGGGTACGGATTGTATTAATCGAAAGCTGTTCAATTTTGTCAGTTTTATTTGACATAAATATCCGATCCGGGGTAAAATACGTACGTAATGGAAGTCGTCTTCTCAATGCAAGTTAACGAATACTAAAGACTTATCAGTTTAGGAAAGGAGTACGGATTCGTCAACGATATCTAGTGCGCAGAAGAAAAATAGCCCACAAGATTATGTATGATAAACTTAAGAAACAGGGGTATTCACCCCGATTTAAATAGAGAATCTATGGCATTTCTGTATTTTGGCTCTGGCATACTAGACTTGATTAGGTATAATTGCTTAAAAATACCACTGACTTGCTTACTAATGCGACTCCTCTTGGTCTAAAAGGGATTCCCTGCCCCATCCCTTCAAGGGGGGTCGCACCTTTTTCTTGATCTATACTTAGGTATGGATACAAGTGCCAACCACTGGGGCGAATTCTTTTCACACTGGCC
Source organism: Pirellulales bacterium (assembly GCA_963845975.1). Lineage (GTDB taxonomy): Bacteria > Planctomycetota > Planctomycetia > Pirellulales > Thermoguttaceae > JBEKIK01. The sequence goes on from CAWJUD010000001.1 coordinate 731,314, forward strand.
GTCCGACTTGTCGCGGCGTGGAATATTAGTGGCCTCTTTTAACGAGCAAATTTCGTTTTCTAATTTTTCGACCGGCGGGAATTTTCTGCTTTTAGAGCGGCATACGCCCGATTCGCTGGGGGCTCGCTCTGTTGTGGTGCCTTATAATCAGATCCTCGCTTTAAAGATCGTTGACGTTGTGAAGGCAAAGCACTTTAAAGCAGTGGGATTTGAAGGCATGACTCCAGACTCTTAGGCCTTGGAAAAGGGCGAGAGTCCGAGTTTCATTTATTAACCTGAGTTTTGTTTAACAAATCAGCCTATTGCCCCGGAGGGGCTTTGTCGTGTAGCCAGGGACGTCAGTCCCTGGGTTTAAGCCAAAACGGCAAATCAAGCCCTGAAAGGGCGACATTGAAAGGCATTTTTTTCTTCAATGTCGCCCTTTCAGGGCTTTTGTAGATGTGAATACCCTTTACCGGCGGCTAACGCCGCCGGCTACACGACAAAGCCCCTCCGGGGCAAAATATCGCCGAGCCTTATCCAAAACTCAGGTTATTAGAAACCGGTAATTCTAAGGCGGCTTCTAAGCCGCTGTCCCTGTAATAAGGTAAGATGCGCAGTTTATTCCGCGCAAAAACACGCTAATTCCTGAAAATTTCCCTGACTCCAGCATTTCAGGAACTTTTTTTAAGGTGTAAACTTGAAAAATCGGGCTGTTCTCATGTAGGAATAAGTTACGAGAGTCCAGTCTAGCGGCGGAAATCAACCAAAATATGTTAAACGGTTCGCCTGTAACCTTTATTTCAATTATCTTTGCCCATATAATTGTTTAACCTCGCGATTCTAAATCAACTTATGTGTATTATAGGTTATATAATTAAATAACTAGGGATTTGAAAAACATCTTAAACATTTGTAAGGAGATTATTGTGACAGATTCTGACAAACCTGACCGTGACCCCGATGATATCTCGCCGAAGCCGGAATCCGGCCCGCCTGCCGCCGCCCCTCAGCAACAGCAGCCGCAAAGGATCCAAGTGGAGATTGACGATTCCAAGGTGCTGGCCACTTACGCCAATTTCTGCCGGGTCACCGGGACTCCGGAGGAATTGATTATCGATTTCGGCCTGAATCCCCAGCCGTTCGGTTTACCGAGTCATCCGATTCCGGTCAGTCAGCGGATCATCACCAACTTTTTCACCGCCAAACGGATGCTGCACGCGTTGCAATTGACCATTCAACGCCATGAAGCCACATTCGGCGTGCTGGAGACCGACGTGCAAAAGCGCGTCCGTCCAGGCGTGATGGGCCAGCGCTAGTAGTTGGCGGCAGGCCCTAAGCTTTACAAAAAACAAATGTGTGATAGTGCATAATATAAGCCCACGGGTTGCAACCCGTGGACTTTTGTTAATATTCAGTTATCAGTTTCCAGTAATCAGTTTTATCCTACAGCCTAAAGCCTTTTCCATTCATCTTTCATTGCTTATCCTTTCGCCTGCGGCCTTCTTGGCTTATAGATATCGGTAGCGGTGCCGTAAAAAATTTCAGCGGCCGCGCCGAGCGTTTCGGAAAAAGTCGGATGCGGATGGATTGTTTCCACAACGTCCCGGGCCGATGCGCCCATTTCGATGGCCAACACGGCCTCGGCAATCAGATCGCCGGCCGCATAGCCCACGATGCCGCAGCCCAAAACGCGCTCGGTCTGCGGATCGATGAGCCACTTGGTCAGTCCCTCGGTCCGGCCGACTGCCTGCGCCCGGCCGCTGGCCGCCCAAGGAAACATGGCCACGGTTACTTGGCGGCCCTGCTGTTTGGCTTGGGTTTCGGTCAGTCCGGCCCAGGCGATTTCCGGATCGGTGAAGACCACGGCCGGTATCGCCCGGGGTTCGAATGTCGCCGGATGACCGGCCAGGGCTTCCACGGCCGCCTTGCCTTCGTGTGCGGCCTTGTGGGCGAGCATCGGTTCGCCGGCCACGTCGCCGATGGCAAAAATGTTCGCGTCCTGCGTCTGCCTGCGGTTATCGACCATGATGAATCCCTGCGGAGTGACTTGGACCTTGGTCTTTTCCAATCCCAAGCCGGCACTATTCGGTTTGCGGCCCACGGAAACCAACACGCGGCTGAAACGTTGCAACTTCTGCTCGACGTTTCCTTCGAGCGCGACTTCGATCTCGTCTTTGAGGTCCTTTAGCCCGCTCACTTTTGTATTTAGATATATTGCCGCAAATTGGCCTTCGAGTTTTTTGTAGAGGGGCTTGACCAGGTCGCGATCGACCCCGGGCAAAAGGCCATCGGTCAGTTCGACCACCGTGACTTTACTGCCCAGCGCGGCATAGACCGTGCCCATTTCCAGGCCGATGTATCCGCCGCCCACGACCAGGAGCGACTCGGGCACGTCGGGCAGGTTGAGCGCGGCGGTGGAATCCATCAGGCGATGCGTGGGCAGGCTCAGGGCGGGAATGGTCGCCGGGCTGGATCCCGTGGCGATGATGCAGTGCTCGAAGCGCAAGTGGTCGTCCTCGAGTGGTTTATCGCCTTGGGCTTCGAGCTTTAGCGTGTTGGAATCCTCGAACGTCGCCTTTGCCCGGATTACCTGGACGTTTCGCTTTGCGGCAATTTGCTTCAGTCCGGCGGTCAAGTTTCCGATGGCCTTTTCCTTGCGGGCCCGCATCACTGCGACGTCGATTTTCGGCGGCGCGAAGTTTACGCCCCAATCGGCAAGATGCCGGGCGTCGGCCATGGTTTTGGCCACGTGCAGCAGGGCCTTCGACGGGATGCACCCCCGCAGCAGGCACACCCCGCCGAGTTTTGCGTCCTGCTCGACCAGTGCAACCTTCATTCCCAAATCGGCGGCCAGAAACGCCGCCGCATAACCGCCCGGGCCGCCGCCGATAACGACTAATTGCGTATTCATGGATTACCTCGCTTTTCAAACCATTTTCCCGCCATGCCAGAGATAATCAAGGGGAGGCACGGAAAAGATGAGGGAGGATGAATGAAGGGGGGTGGAGGGAGTAAAGAATTTAGCCGCGACCGGGCATCAACCGAAGGTTGGTCAGGGAGCGGGGAAATAAGAACACAGCAATTCAAAACCTCCCATCCATAGGGTTGAGCTTGTAAAAATGCCTCTGCTTAAAGCCACTGCTTCTGCGAAGCAGTGGCATACACACGGAAATGCATTCATACATCGGTCTTGTTATCATACTATAAAACGGCTACATTTTAGACATAAACGTTATTTGCATCGGGCGAGTTGACTGTTATGCCCCTGCTGATTCGGAGGAATCTTATGAATCGAATTGCTGCAATAATCTCAGCGTTGTCGCTAGCTATTGTTTCTTCGTGCCGGGCAGCATATGTGAATCCAGAACAGACGAAGGCTGTTGCTGAGATTGAGAAACTGGGTGGGAAGGTAACCTTTGATGGGAAGAGCCCGGACAACCAAGTTATCGGCGTAGACTTGTATTTAACTAAGGCGACTGATGCAGAGTTGGTACATCTAAAAGGGTTTTCCAAACTAAAAGAGTTATACCTCAACGGAACGAAGGTTACGGACGCTGGTCTGGAACAACTAAAAAGTATGACCTCACTCCAAGTGTTGGGCCTGAGTGGCACCCAAGTCACGGACAGTGGGATGAAATACCTCGAGGGATTAACGAATCTAAATGAGTTATACCTTAATGGCACTAAAGTGGGCGACGCCGGACTGAAACAGATCGAGAATTTAGCCGAACTCCAAAAACTGCATCTTTGGGATACCAAGGTCACAGACTTCGGACTACAAAATCTCAAAGGATTATTAAAACTCAAGGAGTTAAACTTGAGCCAAACCATGGTTAGCGACACAGGAATGGAATACATCAAAGGCATGACCCAACTACAGAAGTTGGATTTCTTCCTTAGCCCTAATATCACGGACTCTGGGCTGGAACGCCTTAAGGGATTAACTCAACTCAAAGAATTGGATCTTCGTGGCACCCAGGTCTCGGACGCAGGACTAGAATATATCAAGGGAATGACTCAACTTCAAAAGTTAGGACTCAGTGGGAAAAATCTGACGGATGATGGACTGGAATCCGTTAAAGGTTTGTCCCAACTTCAAAGTTTGTCCCTTGGTTTCTCTTTTACGGACGCTGGCTTGGAAAAACTCAAGGGATTAATCCAACTCAAAGAATTGGAACTCCGTGGTCCCAGGATCACTGATGACGGACTCGTACATCTCGAGGCCTTGACCCAACTCCAAGCATTGGATCTCGGCGGCACTAAAGTCTCAGATGAAGGCGTGAAAAAGTTGCAGCAGTCGTTGCCTAACTGCAAAATCGAACGTTGAGATTCGTACTTATCGCAAGTGCCCCGGCCGCCACGACCACTGCTTCTACGGAGCAATGGCGCACATACATCTTTTGAATCAGGGCCCCCTACGCGCTTTCGGCCTTCCAGCTTTTGTTGGGTGTGGGGGCTTTGGAATCGTGGGCGGACTCGTTGCAGGATTCTGATTCGTCGCCTTCATCGGCATCGGCTTCTTCGTAGTCGGATTCATCATCTTCATTGTCGGCATCAACATCCGATTCTTCATCATCATCTTCGTATTCGTCGGATTCATCTTCCTCTTCGTCTTTATCTTCGGAGTCAGCTTCGTCTCCGTTGGTTTCTTCTTCGTCAGATTCTTCGTCTTCCGCCCTCACCCTAGCCCTCTCCCGGTGGGAGAGGGGAGAGATTTCTGATTCGTCTTTATCTTCGGCCGCATTTTCAGGTCCATCTTCATCTTCCTCGGCGTTGTCCCGGGAGTATTCTTCCTGCGAATCTTCATCATCGAAAGCGGTTTTGTTGGGCTGGGCGATGAAAATTTTGTTCGTCCGCCGGGGCTTGGGCTTTTGCGTCTCGCCGGGCGACGGCGGGGCCTGGCCGGTCATGGTTTCCCATTGGGACATGGTGACGAGGATGTCGCGGGCTTGGGAGCCGTTGTAGGGGCCGACAATGCCGTCCTCGGCCATGTAGTCGATCAGCCGGGCGGCGCGGCCGTAGCCTATGCCCAGGGCGCGTTGCAGGAGCGAGACGCTGCCGCGGCCTTCGCGGATCACGATGTCCACGGCCGATTCGTAGAGTTCGTCGCGGTGGTCGAATTTTTTCGTATCGCCCTCGGGCTGCGTGGCCTTGAGTTGCACTAGTTCCTTGACGAACTGCGGCTCGGTGGTGGCCACGGTGGCGATGACGCGGTTGATTTCGTCGTCGCTGAGGTACGTGCCCTGGCCGCGGATCAAAGTGCCGGTGCCGGGCCAGAGGAAGAGCATGTCGCCGTTGCCCAGCAGTTTGTCGGCGCCCATTTCATCGAGGACCACGCGGGAGTCGGTGCGGGAGGCGACCTGGAAGGAAATTCTGGCGGGCAGGTTGGATTTTATCAGGCCGGTGATCACGTCCACGGTGGGTTTTTGCGTGGCCAGGACGAGGTGGATGCCCACGGCCCGGCTCTTTTGCGCCAGGCGGATGATGTGGCCTTCGACCTCCTTGGCGGCCGTCATCATCAGGTCGGCCAACTCGTCGGTCACTATGACGATGTAGGGCATGTGCAAGGGGATCTGGCGGCGCTCTTCGTCGTCTTCGGGCTGGATGCGTTCCATGAGTTCCTCTTCGCCCAACTGGTTGTAGACGCTGACGTGGCGGACGCCTGCGCGGGCCAGCAGGTGATAGCGTTCTTCCATCTTGTCGACCGCCCAGGCCAGGATGGCCTCGGCCTTGCGCATATCGGTTACGACCGGATGCATGAGGTGCGGGAGGGTTTTGTATGGGCTGAGTTCGACCATTTTGGGATCGATCAGGAGCATGCGGACTTCATCAGGCCGGCGGGTCATAAGCATGGAAACGATGATCGAATTCAGGCACACGCTCTTGCCCGTGCCGGTGCGCCCGGCGATCAAGAGGTGCGGCAGGGTGCTAAGATCGATGACCAGGGGATTTCCGGCCACGTCCTTGCCCAGGTATAAGGGGATCCGCATTTTCAGGCTTTTGCCGTTGGCTTCCTCGATGACCTCGCGGAGGCGGACGATCTGGCGATCGGTGTTGGGGACCTCGATGCCGACGGTGTTTTTTCCCGGGATTGGGGCCACGATGCGGACGCTGGGCACGCGCAGGGCGATAGCCAGGTCGTCGGCCAGGGCGGTGATTTTGCTCAGGCGCAGGCCGGCCTCCAGCTCCACCTCGAACTGGGCGATGACCGGGCCGGTCTGGATTTCCACCACGCGGACGTTGAAGCCGAAATCGAGGAAGGTTTTTTCCAGGATTTTCGCGCGGCGGCGGACTTCTTTTTCCTGCTCGTCGAAGCAGTAAGTTTCGCCGGGCAGGAGAAGGTCGAGGGATGGCAATTCGTATTCGGCGGCATTCTGGCCGGTTTTTTCGGGCTCGAATTGCTCGAATAGTTTTTGCCGCTCGGCTTGTTTGCCTTTTGCCGCGGACTTGGCTGCGGTCAGGTTGCCGGCCGGGACCAGGGATGTTGACTCTTTACGCTTGCCGGCTTTATCGGCGGTTACTTCTTCATCATCATCCGCTACTTCTTTTTCTTCATCCAGTTCGCTTGCACGGCCGGAGATGCGGACCGCTACTTTATCGTTTACTTCATCGGGTTCATAGGCGTCGAGGTCGGATCGACGGCGGCCGAGCTTGTGGGCATAGGCGGCGCCGACTTGCAACACGCCCCGGCCGAAATGTTTGGTCGGCATGCTTATCGTCCAAATAAAGACGCGAATAAGCGCGTAGTCGGTGGTGAGGAACAAACCGCCGACAAGCAGGCTAACGGAGATGATATACGCCCCGACTCGGGCGAAGTGCAATTCCAGAAGGCCCCCGCCGGTTGCGCCCAGGTATCCGCCTGGGCCGATCACCGGGCCGGGCGAAAAGCGGGCAAGGGCCATCGCCGCCAGGGTGGTCAGGCCCAGGAGCGAGAGCAACCAGCCGCCGGCGCGGAGCCAGGGTTGAGATATCCGCCGGTGCATGAGCAAAACGGCGTCGAGCACCGTCAGGGAAACAATTAAATAGTACGCGCCGATGCCCAGCCATTCGAAGAGCAAGCGGGCGACAACGGCCCCTGATCGCCCGCAGGTGTTGTGGATTTCGAGATGTGGCGGAAAGACCAGCGATGTGGGCGGATCGGCCGGATCGTAACTGCACAAGGCCGCCGTGAGAAAGATCGCCAAGGCCAATAAGGCCAGGGCCGCAAGATCGCGTTTCAGTTTACGTTCTTCAAACATAAAACGATGTGGCAAGAGGTGGAAACGATAACCTACAGCCCGGACCATGCGGGGCGGGCCGGTGTGCATCCGTGTCCAAAAACAGATCCTGCTTCTTCGACCTAAGTATCGGCCATTTCACCACTTGTAGACGAGTTTCCATGTGCCGCGCGTTGCCCCTTGCGCAGCGCAATCGCCATGCAAATCCATTTGGACAGGCATAACCGGCATAAGAGGTTTTTGCCGCGTTTCCCAAGAAGGCGGCGGAAGGATTATAATCGGGGGAATAAGAATCGCAGTATAGGCGGCATGGCGATTTTCCCGGCAAATTCCAGCCATTTATCAGTATTTACATGGAAAATGATATGTTTCAGGGCGGAATTTATCTGTAAGATAAAAAAATGAGGCAGCGGCCCCGGTCAAGCCGTATTTCAGACGATTTTGCGGCAAATAACGAGAAAATTACCGGGAGCCGGTAATAGTTTTGTTATAGGCTTTATAAGCAGAAGTGGGGGATTTTTTTGGCCAAACCGTTTGAAAGAAAGGCGCTAATCGACGAAAATAAAAGGGAGGACTATTCGAGCCTTGATTTCCGGTTTTTTCCCCTTCTTATCCCAAAGCCAAAAACGCTATTTATCGGTTTTTGAAGTATGATGTCCGTTGAACGATTCCTGGCAGTGCTTAAAGAAAAGGACTTGGTGCCCAGCGATCTGTTGCTCACTCTTTACAACCAGCCTCGGCATCATGTTACGGCGGCCGTGGTAGCTCAAATACTGATCGATAGAGGCTACCTTACACCGGCATTGGCTAATCGGCTGATGGGAGTGGACATAGAGCAGGCGGGTCAGGGCGCAGGGGGAATTGAACAAGAGACAAGCCAGGAACAGGACATAGGTTTTGCACCGGTGACAGAGGAAACCGAACCCAGGCCGGTTCTGGGTAAACACAAGCCATACCAGCTCGGGGATAGCTCGAAGATTTCAGGGACTAAATCGTCGGCCCCTAAACCGCCCGAGCCTCCGCCTCCGCCTAAATCCTCGCTGTTGGATAAACCGCCGCCGTCGCGCTGGGCCACTTCGGTTTACGATCGGGAAATAGATACATCCAAGGGTATCGTGTCGCCGCGCCTGGTGAAGCTGGCCGGGGTCGAGCAAATCCCCACAACAGTATTGACAACCAGGCAAAAGGGCTGGCTGAAATTGTTGATTCGCGGGGGGATTATTCTGGGAGTGGCGGTTATTATCTACTTGTTGATCTGCTTGATTATCTCCCGGTAACGCGCCTTGGAAAACCGGCGGAATCAGCGAGAATTCTTGCGGGACTCGCGAGGCAAGCGCCGCGGTTAAACATCCGATGCGCCCTGTTACATCCGTTCCGCCGTCCTGTTATAATTCTCAGCATATCTGTGGATTGGAAAGAAATGTCCAAGTGGCTAAAAATCCGCCTGCCCATACAGCGTGCCGAATCCGCACGCGGCGTGCGCGGACTACCAGAAAAGGAAAATAAATATGGCGGATAAACCCGTTGCGATTGTGACCGGCGGAAGTCGGGGGATCGGCAAGGGAATTGCCCTGGAACTGGCGGGCTTGGGCTACGACGTGGCGATCAGCCATTTCGACTTCGACGCCCAGGGCCGGCCCGATGAATGCGCGGCCCAGGCCGCCAAAGATGAAATCCAGACCCGCGGGGCGGCATGCCTGTCGCTTAGGGCCGATGTTAGTTCGGCCGAAGATCGCGAACGGCTGGTCAGCGCCGCCGAAAAGCGTTTCGGGCGCTGCGACATGCTGGTAAACAATGCCGGGGTTGCGCCGCTGAGACGGGTCGATCTTTTGGAGGCCGACGAGGAAAGTTTCCGGCGGGTGATGAAGATCAACCTCGAGGGGCCGTATTTCCTCACGCAGCGGGTTGCACGCTGGATGATCGACGAGATCGCCGAAAATCCCGGACGCAAATGCCGCATCGTCAATACCGGGTCGATCTCGGCCTATACCAGTTCGACCGCCCGGGGCGAGTATTGCATGAGCAAGGCGGGCATCGGCATGATGACGGCCCTGTACGCCGACCGGCTGGCTGAATACGGCATCGGCGTGTTCGAGCTCCGCCCGGGGATTATCGCCACCGACATGACAACCGTGGTGAAAGACAAATACGACAAGATGATAGCCGAAGGCCTGACGCCCATCCGCCGCTGGGGCACGCCGCAAGACGTAGCCAAGGCCGTAGGCGCCATTGCCGAAGGCCGGCTGGATTTTTGCACCGGACAAGTGATTAACGTCGACGGCGGTTTCCACCTGCGGAGGTTGTAAAAAAACTCCTCCCCTCTCCCTTTGGGAGAGGGGCCGGGGGTGAGGGCGATTTTGGGCAAATACTTAATAAGATTAAGGATTGAATACCATGGATACAGTTACGAGAACATGTCCAATTTGCACTCAAAATGCAGAGTCACATGATTTTGATTCTTGGTCATGTATTGATTGCCGAATATGCGGAAAATTTAAATGTGATACAGATTATTTAACACATTTTCAAATTCATAGAGGGCAATTTTATCTAGGGCCATATAACGAAATTCCTCGACATCTTTTATCGGGATACATTCGTGAACAATCAGAACGTAATAGTGATTATGTTATATTATCACTTGAATCAGATAACGTTGAAATAATCAAAAGACAAATTCCACGCGATAATGATGTTCTTGAAAAATCCAGAAAATTGTTGCATGCAATAGAAAGAAGAACAAAACACCCGGGAGAAATAATTGAATTAAACTTGGAACAAGATTATTCTCTTGCATATAGCCATAATGAAGAAGAGTTCCGCTATTATCTTGAATATTTAAAAGATATTGGACAAATAAATGATGCAGGCAGTACTCATGGTTTTTGGGCTGGTTTTATTACAGTTGATGGCTGGCGAGCAATTGAATCGTATAAAGTTCCCAATGCTGAATCCGAAAAAGTTTTTGTTGCAATGTGGTTTGACAAACAGATGGATGATGCCTATATCAATGGCATTCAACCGGCAATAGAGACGGATTGTGGATATAAACCGATGCGGATCGATAGAAAAGAATACTTGGGAAAAGTTGACGATGAAATTCTTGCCGAGATTCGTGAAAGTCGGTTTATAGTAGCTGATTTTACAGGCCAACGCCATGGCGTATATTTCGAGGCAGGATTCGCGCAAGGATTAGGTCTTCCGGTAATTTGGACATGTCGTACAGATCAGGTAGAAGAACTACATTTCGATACTAGGCAGGAAAATCATATTACTTGGGAAAAGCCTGAAGAATTACGTGAGAAATTGAAAAATAGGATTCGGGCAGTAATTGGGCTTAGTCCACACAAGATTAATAGAGAATAAATTTTACCCGCGAGAAAATGTGCGTCTAAACCCCTCACCCTAATCCTCTCCCAAAGGGAGAGGGGACTACGATAATGAAAACAATTCAAATAAAAAACCAGAAAATCACCGTCCATCAATACCACACGCTGATTGTCGGGGCGGGGGCGGCGGGGATGAATTGCGCGGTGCATCTGTATGAGTTCATGACGCAAAAGGGCGTGGAAAAAGCGGAGAAAAAGATCGGCGTTATCACCGCCGGTATCGGGCTGGGGGCGTCGCGGATGAGCGGGTCGGACAAGCAGACGTACTACAAGTTGGGCACCAGTCCCGACGTGGCCGACAGCGCCGAGGATTTCGCCAAAAGCATCACTGCCGCCGGATGCGTGCACCACGACCTTGCATTGGCCGAGGGAGTCGGGTCGCTGCGGGAGTTTTATCACCTGGTCCAGGCCGGCGTGCCCTTTCCGCACGACGCCCAGGGAAGCTACATGGGGTACAAGACCGATCACGATCCGTATCAGCGGGCAACATCCGCCGGTCCGAAGACCAGCAAATTCATGAGCGAGTGTCTGCAACGTCAGGTGGAGCAATATAAAATCGCCATTCACGACAACCAGGAGGTCGCCCGGCTGATTACGATGGTTTCCAATCATGCACGAAGCCCTCACCCTAGCCCTCTCCCAAAGGGAGAGGGGACCAATATTTCTCTACCAAAGGAAGAAGGGACCAATATTTCTCTCTCAAAGGGAGAGTGGATTATCACTAAGAGGATCGCGGCGGTTGTGACCGTGGACCGCACGCGGATCGATCCGACGGATTATGCGATCAATGTTTTTGCCTGCGAGAATCTTGTGCTGGCCGCGGGCGGGCCGGGCGAGCTTTATGAAACCACGGTCTACCCCCAGGGGCAGTTTGGCATCCACGGCCTGGCCTTCGAGGCGGGCCTGGCGGCCGAGAACCTTACCGAATCGCAGTTCGGGCTGGCCAGCATAAAATTTCGCTGGAACGTATCGGGCTCGTACATGCAGGTCATCCCGCGGATATACAGCACGGACGCCGACGGATCGAACGAGCGGGAATTTCTGGCCGAGGTCTTTCCCACCATGCGCCAGATGGCAAGCAAGATTTTCATGAAGGGCTACCAGTGGCCATTCGACCCGCAGCGGATCGAGAATTTACAGTCCTCGCTTATCGACGTGCTGGTGTTCAACGAAACCCGGCAGGGCCACCGGGTGTTCATGGATTTTCTGCACAATCCCGCGGGCAGGGCGGAGATGGAGGCCTTCGATCTGGAGGACCTGGAGCTTGAAGCCCGGATGTATCTGTTATATACCGGCGCCGTGCAGAAGCGGCCCATCGAACGGCTAAAACACATGAATCCGCTGGCTATAGATATTTTTTCTGAACACGGCATCGACCTGTGGAAGGAGCCGTTGGAAATTGCCGTATGCGCCCAGCACAACAACGGCGGGTTCGCGGTCAGCAAGTGGTGGGAATCGAGCATTCCGCACACCTTTGTCATCGGCGAGATGGCCGGCACGCACGGCATAAAGCGGCCGGGCGGATCGGCGCTTAACGCCGGGCAGACGGGCGGACTGCGGGCGGCCGAATATATCGCCAATGTTTATTCGCAGGGCAAAAGAGCGGCGGGCGTTCGGTCGAAAGTATTGGAGGAAAAACTCCAAGGATTCATGGGCGAGATGGAAGCGATGTTCGCCGGCGGCGACGGTCTTGCCGGGGATGAGGTGATGGGTGAGATTCGCCGCCGTATGACGGCCGCGGCCGGACATATCCGGCAATTGGACATCGCGCGTGCGGCGCTGGGCCAGGCCGTGGAACTGTGCCGGCAAATCGGCGGGCGGGGATTTGCGGCCCGATCTGCACAAGAGGCCATTGCCGCCATCCAGGCCCGGCATTTGGCTTTAACCAGTGCGGCGTACCTGAAGGCTATTGTAACGCTGTTGGAACAAGGCGGCGGTTCGCGCGGATCGCACCTGGTACTCAGCGAAGATGGAGAGGAAATTCATCCCAGCGTAATCGACGAGCGGACCGGGCGGCCCTTGCGTTTCAAGAGAGAAAACGTGGAACTGCGCAAGGAAATCTTGCGCGTCGAGTTCGATCCTGAAAACGAGGACCTGTTCGCATGCCGCAACGTCGCTCCACGCGCCGCCGGCAAGCCGCCGGCGGCCTTCGAACCCGCCTGGGAGGATTTCCGCGAGGGAAAAATATATCAGCAGTAAAAATATTAACAATAAAATTCAACACGGAGGCACGGAGTACACGGAGATCAGTGTTCAAATATTAAGAATAATTATTCATTTTAAACATTTCATTTTCGTTCTCCGTGGTCTCCGTTCCTCCGTGTTGATTAATACAATTTCAATTTATAGAGGAGAAAAAGTTATGGCGCGTTTCAAGCGGTTGGAAGTTTTAAATGCAATCGGCCAAACCGGGCTGGTGCCGATTTTTTATAATTCCCAGTTCGAGACGGCGAGGAACATTATTCTGGCCTGCGCTAAGGGAAGGTCGCGGGTGGTCGAATTTACCAACCGCGGCGACCGGGCCTGCCAGTTGTTCGTCCAACTGGCCGAGTTCTGCCAGAGGGAACTGCCGGAAGTGATTTTTGGCGCCGGTACGATCCTTGACGCGCCCACGGCGGCGATGTACATATCGGCGGGCGCTAATTTCATAGTAGGGCCGACGCTCAACCCCGAGGTCGCCCGGCTCTGCAATCGCCGCAAAATAGCCTATATCCCCGGGTGCGGCACGGCGACCGAGATCTCCGACGCCGAAGAACTGGGCGCGGAGATCGTAAAAATCTTTCCCGGCGGGACCTTGGGCGGGCCGGATTTCGTCAAGGCCCTGTTAGGCCCGTGCCCTTGGACCAGCATGATGACCACCGGCGGCGTGGAAGACACACGCGAGTGCCTGGAAACGTGGTTTACGGCCGGCATAACCTGCGTGGGCATGAGCTCGAATTTGATTAAAAGCGACCTTGTGGCGGCCAGCGATTTTCAGGCCATCACCCTAAATGTGCAGAAAGTGATAAATTGGATCGCCGAAATCCGGCAAAAGAGCAAGCGGAAATGAACGCTAAAACGGTATGTGTTTCTGTTAATGAAGTTTTGCAAATTACTCCCCTCTCCTCTTGGGAGAGGGGCAGGGGGTGAGGGCCTGGATAGATATTACAGGTAAAGTAAACCGTTTTGCCCTGAAAGCCCTCACCCTAACCCTCTCCCAATGGGGGAGGGGACTTTGCTTTTCCCTTTTGCAAAACTGCAGTTAAGGGATAAAAAACAGGGGTGGCCGTTTTTCTGCTTTCACTTTACCCGGCATGACTTCTATCCGCGGGGGCGAATGCAATTCCACCCTCAGCTTGTCGCGTTCGCTGGCAATGCTGTCCAAAGATTTATCGCGAACCATAATGTCCGCCCGCAACATTTCCACTTCAACCGAGGAACTGCCGAATTGCTCGGCTTGTTTTTTCAGGTGTTGCACTTCTTCATCGATATTTTTCTGCTGCTTGTTGGTGATCTCGATGGCCGCTTCCAGGCGTTTGATTTCTTTTTCCACGTCGGTTTGCCGCTTGTGGAGGATTTCCTCGCGAATTTGCGAAATCCGCTCGGCGTAATCCTTTTTTAAGCGATCTAATTCGGCTTGTCGTTTTTCAGCGTCTTTACCGGATTTGTCTTCAGTCGCCTGCGTTTGCGAAGCGGACTCCTTATCGGCTTTCCGATCCAAGATTTCCTGGGATAATCTTTTCAAGACCGGATCGGACGGTGCGAATATTTCGCACTCGACGTCGGAAATATCGGCATTTTTCACGGCCTGAAGCTCGGCCTGGCGGGAAGCCAGTTCGCTGCGCAGGCGGCTGACCTCGATATCGCGCTGGGCCAATTGTTGCCGATAGGTTGCCAGTTCTTCCAGGGTGAGCTTTTGTTTCAAGTTCAGGTTTCCCTGTTCCGACGTTCCCAATTGTTCGGCCAATTGCTTAAGTTGGTTGCGCTTGTTGCGGACTTCCTGTTCCTTATCAGTGTAAAGTCGTTCGAGTTCGCTTAAGCGCTGGCGGCGTTTTTCCATTTCAGCATCGACAATTTCCGCCTTGTAGGCATCGACGACCGCCGTAACTATATCGGATGCATCTTCAGGGTCGTCAGTCGACAAACTGATTGCCATAACCTCGCCCTTGAGCGGGAAAGATACAGATAGTTTATTCTGCAGCCAGACAACGGGGTCTTCTTGATGTTTGAGGATGGGGAGGCGGGAAATCGGCTGGCCCTCAGGTCTGCGAAGCGCGGCAGCCAACACAAAATTGCTCCGCACATATTGCATTTGGGTGTTTTTGAAAAGTTCGTACTGGAACTCATACGGCCTATCAGCGGAAGCAAAGACCATGGCTTCTTTTTGAAAATGCACTTGTATATATGCCGTAGCAGTATATTTTGGCGTGAATAATCGCCATCCCACAAAAACGATTATTGCCAGCACAATCAGGCAAAAAAGGAGCCATAAAAAAACCTTGCAACAGCGGCAACAACTTCGTATTTCGCAACTCCCGGGGGAAGGCGCTGGGGGGGTGCTGGGGCTGGCGGGGGAAGACTTTTTGTGGCACTGTCGGTGGGTAAGGGATTGTCGCTCATCATCATTTCTCCCGGTTAACTGAAATGAATGGTCGTGTAATAAACGGCTCTTTTTAGGGCCGCACGGTTTCAATCGAATGACCGTAATCCGTTACCGCGGTTAATGTTATGCCCGGTATCCTTCGACCTTGGCCAGAAAATGATGTTTTTATGCAGTATAGCATGTAATGTAGTACGGGCAGGTGGGATTTTGGTTCAAGACGGTGGGGAAGTTTTTTGACTTGTGAATGGTGGATCTATAAGAGAAGATGCAAAGGCAACATGCCCACGCAAGCGTGGGCATGGCACCAAACAAAACCCCCGGTGTGTTCACCGGGGGTTAAATAAACCGGGGGTTAAAATAACGAGTATTTTCACGCCATAATCGTGCGCGTGCAAGCACGCACCCTACTATTTTTTGGCGGCCAGGCATTTTTCCACGAAGTCCCAATTGACTACGTTCCAGAAGCCGTCCACGTATTTGGGGCGTTCGTTGTGATAATCGACGTAATAGGCGTGTTCCCAGACGTCGATCGTCAGCAGGGGTTCTTTACCGTGTTTCAGCGGCGTGTCGGCATTGCTCAGGGCGAGGATTTCCAGGTTGCCGTTGTCGTTGACCGCCAGCCAGGCCCAGCCCGAGCCGAAGAGTTTTACGGCGGCTTCGGACATGGCCTTTTTGAAATTATCGACGCTGCCGAAGTCGCGTGCCAGACGCGCGGCCAGATCGCCTTTGGGATTGCCTTTGCCTTTGGGTATCATACAGTCCCAATAAAAGCTGTGGTTCCAGGCCTGGGCGGCGTTGTTGAAAAGCGGTCCGGCGGCGGCTTGGATAACCAACTCCTTAAGGGGCATGTTGGCCTCGGGCTTGCCTTCGACCAGGCCGTTAAGGTTTTTAAAATACGCGGCGTGGTGCTTGGTGTAGTGGTACATGATCTGCTCTTCGGACAGGAACGGTTTCATGGCGTCCATGGGAAAGGGCAGGGGGGGTTGTTGGAAAGGCATTTTGGCTCCTCCTGTTTGTGTGTTTGTATTCGGTTCGGCGGCAAAAAGCCGATTGCCCAGTGCAATACCGGCCCCGGCAGCCAGTGTTCCGGCCAGAAATTCACGTCGTTTCATGGGACTGACCTCCTTAAGACAAAATGCGAGGGGCCGTTTTGCCGATTTTTTTATGAAAAAGGCGAATAAAGTAAGAGCCCATCCCGATTTTGTCAGAGTTAAGCGTGTCGCTTAAGTATACGCAGCCGGGCAAGAGAAAAAGATCGCGAGGTCGGAGGATATCGGCAACTGTAAATTATAACATTTATGGCAGATAAAAATGTCATAAAAGGCAGGAGTTTGATTATTTTATGCATCGCGAAACCGCAAGCGGCTTCTTTGTGGAGGGCGAAAGCGCAACGGTGGCACACCTTGTTGAGAAATGCGGGCTATGCCTTCCACACGCCGGCGATTGCCGTGGAGCAGAATTCGCACTTGCCGCCGATGAGGTGATTTTCCAGGACGCTGTACACGTCGCGCTGGATTACGGCTTTTTTGCATTTTGGGCAATAGGTGGTTTCGGCGTCGGGCACTTCGCGGCAATTGCCCACGTAAACGTGATTGAGCCCGGCTTGACGGGCGATGGACTGGGCTTCGAGGAGAATATCCTTGGGCGTGGGCGGCAGGTGAGTCAGTTTGTGTTGCGGTTGGAACCGGGAAAAGTGCAGGGGATAGTCCGGCCCGATATTGGCCAAGAGCCAGTCGCACATGCGGCGGATCATGTCCGGCTTGTCGGTGTAGGTGGGCACTACCAGGTTGGTTACTTCGAACCACACGTTTTGGCCTTTGAGGGTTTTAAGCGTATCCAATACGGGCTGCAGCTTGCCGGAGTTGAGATCGCGATAGATTTCCTCGTCGAAGCTTTTCAGGTTCACGTTGGCGGCGTCGATGTACTTGCACAATTCCTTAAGCGGCTCGTCCTGGATATAACCGCAGGTGATCCAGCAGTTTTTGATGTTTTTCGCCCGGGCGGCCTTGGCGATGTCGATCATGTACTCGAACCAGGCAGTGGGTTCGGAATAGGTGTAGGCGATCGAGGGGCAAGAGAAATACTCGGTCATGGCGACCACGTCGTCGGGAAACATGCTCATGCGGTCGACGTCTTCGGAGCTAAGCGAGTTGAGCCTACGCGGTGTGAGAACCATGGATTCGCCGCGGGGGTCCTTGGTTTCCTCGGGTTTGCGTTGAGAGATGTCCCAATTCTGGCAGTTCAGGCAGCGGAACCCGCACCCGGCCGTGGCCAGCGAAAACACGCTGCTGCCCGGCAGAAAGTGGAGGAGCGGTTTTTTCTCGATGGGGTCGAGATGGAATGCGCAGGGATTGGCGTAGGCCAAGGTATACAGTTTGCCGTCCTTGTGCACGCGGTTGCGGCAGTGGCCCCGGTCCTCGGGTTCCAGCACGCACTCGTTGGGGCAAAGCTTGCAGAGGATGTTTTGGCCGGGCTTCAGATAATGCCTCGCCTCTTGGACCCAGCCGCGTTTTTGCCATAGTTCCCAAAGCTTTCCGGATGGGGCGTCGCCTTTGAAGACCGTGGAGGTTGCATCGGCGTTGGATCGCCGGGCAAGGAAGAAAACGGCCGAGCCCCCGCACGCCAGGCAGGCCAATCCGGCGGCGCCGTACTTTAGCATCTTGCGCCGGGAGAATTCGGTCCCCTCTCCCGACCAACCTTCGGTCGGTGCCCGGAGAGGGCTAGGGTGAGGGCTGTCAGTTGCACTTATGTGTTCGGCCCTCACCCCCTGCCCCTCTCCCGTAACGGGAGAGGGGAGTTCGTGTGGCGTCTTTTTCAACAGTTTTTGTTTTTGCTCTTGATCCATCCCCAACGCCTGAAACTGAAATAAATTGTGATCGACGCGTGGATCAGAAAAAGGGTTACCAGCGGCCAGTCGAAAATTTGATGGATGTACAAGGCGGTCTGTAAATCCATCCATCGGCTCATTCCGAGCTTGCCGCACAGGGCAAAACCGGTCAATATGTATAATACCATTAAAAGCAAAAGCAGCCAAGCACTAACTCGGGCGGTCTTCAGCAGGTAATAATGGATGTTCTTTTTCGTCATGATTGGATGTTTAATCGCATTCCCATGCCGGAGCGTGGGAACAAGTGTATATAGTGACGGGATTAACCTGGATTATTTGCGATTAATACCAGCCCGAAGCGCAAGCGAGGGATGGCAAACAAGTTACCCTCGCTTGCACTTCGGGCTAGTGTTTTGCGTTAGTTTAACTGACGGCCCAATAGTGTTTATTTGCTGAATATAATCATCATGCCCGCGGCAAATAAATTCAAGCCCGCCGCCATGAGGCACACCGCGGTTACGCCCAAGACGGGAATTAGCAGTGTGCTGACCAACAGGGCCCCCAGGGCGGCGCCAATGTAATCGGCCGTGTACAGTCGGGCGGCCGTGACGGTAACCTCTTGAAAGCCGACTTTGCCCGCCAAGGGAAATTCCAGGCCTACAAGGATTGCGAGCAGCAACGTCATAACCGGGATGGCTGCCCATGCGGACCAGGCGGCAGTCGTGGATTCGCTTCGGCCCAAGGCCATCAAGATATAAGGGACGCACAGGGAATATATTGTAATTGCCAACGCGAGTGCAATGAGATGATTTCGCCCGCAACGCGGCAGGAACCGGTTCATGGCCAGCGAACCGATGCCCAGCCCCAGCATAAACATGGTTATGATCAGGCCGACTTGATGATAAACGCAGCCGTAAAGGATCTGGAATCCCAACAGTAAAACAACCTCCAGGGCCGAGGCGGCAAATCCGCCCGCGAAAATCGCCAGCGGCACCGGGCGCAATCGCAGCAGGTAGATCAGCAATAGGACCACCAATCCGGCTTCCAAGAGTCCGAAGCTAAGGGTGAATTGACTGATCCAATAGCGGAGATGATAGAAGTAGAGAATGGGATTGAAATCTTCGTTTATCGGGGCCTCGGACGAGAGCACGCGGCGGACGTCGGCCATGCGGTCGCGCGTGAGCATGGCATCACAATAGCTGCGGTTTACCAGCCGGGTGGAAACGCCCGCCTGCTCAATGCGCTCGGCCACGGCCGGGGTCAATTGGCCGTCCGAAGCGAGGAAAAAATTCCGTGCGCCCGGCAGGATCAGCACATTTTTAAAGGTTTGCGCCAAGGTGCGATCGGCCACGGCAATCAGCCTAGCCAGTTCCTTGCTGATGTAGCCCTCGTAACCGCCCAGGGAGAATGACAGCACACCGTCCGGCGCCAGCACGCGATGCACCTGGTCGAAAAACTCCCGGGTATATAGGCGATTGATCTGCGAGGTGGACGGATCCGGGGCGTCGACGATCACTACGTCGTAGCGGCCGCCGGTTTGTTTGACGAATTGCCGGCCGTCGGCATTGATTACATGGATTCGAGGATTGTTTAATTGTTCAGGGAGAAAGCGTTGGGCGACGTCAAGGACCAGGGGATCGAGTTCCACGTAATCCACGTCGGCCTGGGGATATTTCAGTATTTCACGAGCCGTGCCCGATGCCCCGCCGGAAATTAGGAGTACGCGTTTTGCATCGGGCCGCTGAGCCATGGCGTAGTGGACGGTTTCTTCGACCTGCTCGGTATTATGAGTGGAAAACAGGGGCAGGCCGTTTTCGATGAAATTGTATTGACCGGCGTCCTCGGTCACGACCAGCATTCCGTAGGGCGAGGCGCCGTGATAAACGACTTTCTGGCCGCCGAACTGGAGATTGCAAGAGATGTCGTCGAGATTATAAACGGACGCCGCGACAATCAGGCCGGCAGTAAGCAGCCCCGCTGTAATAGCCAGGAATCTTTGCCGGGCAGAAACGGCGACTAATGCGGCCAAGAGCAGATTCAATATCGCGGGGAAATAGAGGATGCCGAAGTGGCTGAAAAGGCGGATCAAGACGAAAGTGAATAGAATTCCGCCCAGCACGCCGCCGAGGTTATCGAAAAAATACACTCGTCCTATGCCGGCGGAATCCCGGCCCGAGGAGGCCGCCATACAGGCCAGGGTCAAGAGATAACCGGTGGCCAGACAATAAGGCGCCATAAGCGCGAAGCAGGCGGCCACGGTTTCGGTCAGGCCCACCTCTGCGCCGCGGATAAACACGATGTTTCTTAATGTTCTTAGCAAAAAAACATCGGCCACGGGCAGCAGTGCGATGAGAATTTGCAGCATTATCAGCAATGCAACAGGCGATTTTAAGCGGGTGGCGGTTTTGCCCAGCGCCGAACCGATGCCTGTAAGCAGCATCCAATTTCCCAGCACGATCCCGAAGATCAACTCGTTGCCCGAAAACACGGTGAGCAACTCGCGCATCAGCGTAAGTTGGGTCATGAAGGCCGATACGCCGAAAGCGGAGACGGCCATGAAGAAAATGGGCCGAGGAACAAGGGGGCAAGAGGCTTCGCACACGGCCGGTTGCATATAAAGGGTTCAGTGGGCAGTGTTCGGGGTTCAGGATTTGGACGATAGCGTAGGTGCGGGTTTTGTTTAGCCGCGACCGGGTGCCAGCCGAAGGTTGGTCGGGGAGCGGACCTCGCCTATTTGATTTCAGATTCTTTGAAGGCCTCGACTTGATATGTCAACACCGATACGCCGTCGCCGCGCCATGCCGATGCGCCGAGTCCGGCTTTTTGCGACAGATGATTGAGGAAGTCTTCTTTATTCGGCAGTTGTTCCCAGACTTGGGGCAAGAAAGTCGATTGCCGCCTTCCTATAATCAGCACGACGCCGTCGGTGCCCGGCCGGAGTTTTTCCAGCAGATCTTGGGGTGATTTAAAATCCAGGCGTCGCGGGATAGTGAGCACGCTGACCTCGATTTCAATATCTTTCAGTTCATCGGAAGCGACCGGCGGGAAGCGGGGGTCTTCCAAGGCCGCCGCCCGGGCGCGGCTCAGGACCGCCTCGATATAACGGCTCCTCGGGGAAAGATGCTGCCGATGCAGCCGCGAAGCTCGCGGTTTTTTGTGAGCGTGACGAAACAGGCCCGCGGATTGCGGAATTTTTCGGCCAGGCCGGCGGCGTCTACTTCGGGCAGACCGCCGCCGCTTGTAACGCTGACGATCGTCTTGTGGGCCAATTCCAGCAAGAATTTCCGCTCCTTGGGCGTGAATTCTTGGCCCTCGGCTTTGCGGGGATTTTCCGTCGAGGGCGGCTCTTTTCCATCCGGCTGGTAGAATGCAATCGCCGCATAGCCGACAACCCTGGTTTTGTCGCCCGTGACGTCGCCGCTATTGCGGCAATCGAGCAGCTTGGCCTTCCAGCCTTTTTGTCGAGCGATTTCCATGAGCGTCAAGATGGGCGCTTTCCCGCACGCCTCTTCCCGCGCCATCTCCTTGATGTCCAGATCGCATATCGACCGCACGCAACCGGTATCCAATTGTTTGGCTATTTCATAAGGGTAATAATGGCTCAAATCGGAACTCACGACCAGGAGAGTGCGGTCGTCGATGAATTTTACCAGGACTTTTGCCGCGGCCTCGGGATCGACTTCGCCGTAGACCACGGGCAGGATGCTGAATTTTTTGAGCGTGCGCTGCAGGAACGGCAACTGGACTTCCAGAGAATGTTCCCAGGTGTCGGGCTTGTCTTCGCCGAAGGCCGGCAACTGCTTGGGCGATTGGCGCCAGAAATCGGGGCGGCGGACTTCACAGGGCGGATTAATGGCAAAGGGTTTGAGCTTGGCAAGTTCGGCGGCTTTGGCAGAAATGGGGATAAGTCCCAAAGGCGTTTCGTAGGCGTCGGCATCGGATAACGCCGCGCCCTGGAAGAGTGCATAGTGGCTGGGACCGAGGACTATCACGGTATCGAAATCGCGCCCGACAAGTTGTTTATAAGCCGAGGCCGCGATCTTGCCCGAAAATTCGTAACCCGCATGCGGACAAACCAAAGCGCGGAGATTTTTCACAGGCTCGGTCTTGGCCTCGGCCAGGTACTGGTCGATCTGTTTCGTAAGATCGGTTTCGGCCTTGGGATAAAAGAGCCCCGCCACCGCCGGCCCGCGGATTTTTTCCAAAGACCCGGCCGGCTGGGCCGCACTTGCCAGAGCGGGCTGGCTTTGAGATTGCGCCGGTTGCTGGGCGCATCCGGACAGTGCAAGGATAATTGCCAGAGCGACAATCCATCGGTAAAACGTGTTCATGACTCACCCCACACAAATAACAAGAGGTGGGACTCGGTATATTTACAATAGATTGCGAACCGTAAGCGGTTTGTCGGTTTTTCTTCTTCTATGTATGATGCGCGATCCGGGGTGGTTTGACAAGGAAGGTTACAATCGCGGCCAATACCAGCAAGGTAGAGGCGCCATAATAAGCATAAGCAAATGTATGATGAATGTCGTATAACTTGCCTGCTCCCAAAGAGAGCATGCATCCGCCAACGCCCCAGGCCGTAAATACCAAACCATAATTTACGCCAAAATTTTTCAGGCCGTAATAGTCCTTGGTGATAGACGGAAACAGTGAGAGATTTGCGCCGTAATTGGCGCCAATGAGAGCGGAGAGCAAAGCCATCACCAAACCATTAGCGAAAAACGTGTCGGCTTGCGCCATAGACAAGATTATCACCAGGACGGCTTGTATGACGAAGCAGCCGAACATGGTGGTTTTGCGACCGAGCTTATCGGATAGCACACCGGCCAGAATCCGGCCGGCGCCGTTGCCTACGGCAAGCGCGGCAACCAGCAGGAAACCCAAATCGAGGCCTACTTGCTGCTTGGCGATGGCGGAGAGTTTGGAAATGACCATCAATCCTGCTCCCGCGCCACAGGCATACATGAACCATAAGAGATAGAACTGTACGGTGCCCAGAATTTCCCAAGGGGAGAAATCTGCTTTCTTTGCATTTGGCCCGGGGTCTACTTTTGGCACTGATCCGGCGGGGACATATCCGGGCGGCGGTGTGACCAATAATTGCGACAAACCGACCACCACAATCGTAAAGGCTATACCTAGGGTGAGCATCGTGTTAGGAAGGCCGATGACGGCAATCAACCATTTGGTCAACGGCGCGGCATAGACCGATGCCAGGCCGAAACCGGAAACCACAATGCCGGCGATCAATCCGGTCCGCTTGGCCGAAAACCACTTCACGGCGGGCGGAGTGGCCGAGGCGTAACCGAATC
Source organism: Pirellulales bacterium (assembly GCA_963845975.1). GTDB lineage: Bacteria > Planctomycetota > Planctomycetia > Pirellulales > Thermoguttaceae > JBEKIK01. The sequence continues at coordinate 754,626 of CAWJUD010000001.1, forward strand.
CGATCCCGGCGCCTGCCAAAATTCCAAAACCTAAAATGTAGCCTAAAAACGAGGTGGTGAAACTGGCCAGGATCATGCCTGCGCCCACCAGCACTCCGCCGATGGTGGCCACGATCCTGGGGCCGATGCGGTCTTGAAGTCTGCCGGCGGGGACCATCATCAAGCTGAAAACCAGGCAAGCCACGGCATAGGGCCATGATTTTTCCGTCTCCTTCCAATCCCAATCCTTGGGAATATCTTTACTGATGACGCTCCAAGTATAAAGGATGCCCAAGGCCAGGTTGATGCCCACCGCGGCCGCGGTTACGCGAACTCCGTGATTCTTAACTGGTTGATCCATAATAAGCCGGTCCTTTTGGAAAGAGAGTTTTTCAAGAATAAGGCGGATTGTAGCATATTTAGCCCGCCGTGAATACACGGCGGGAAAAGTTGGAAAATCCCGCATTTTGCCCGATGTGTATTCACCCGGGGTTAAATTATTCCCAGGTGATTTCAGATCGCACTCCCTTAATTTTGAATTTCTGGATCCTGAACCCTTAATCCACGCTTGGATTTGTCCCTGTTGAAAACGGGAGCCAGTTATTATAATAGTCCCTCCGTGATATCCAATTTAAGAAGCGAGCATGAACATTTCACACCCTGGCGAACTGGCGGCAATAGGCACGGCGTTTTTGTGGACGCTCTCGGCCCTGGCCTGGACTTCGGCGGGCAAAGACATGGGCGCCTTGGCCATGAGCTTTATCCGCCTGGTTGTTACCTGCGTTTTCTTGTCGATTTACGGGCAAATATTCCGGGGAATGGCCCTGCCGCTGGATGCCGACGGCGAGACCTGGCTGCTTTTAGGGGCTTCGGGTTTGTTCGGTTTTTTCATAGCCGACATCTGCCTGTTCAAGGCCTTTCTGTTAATCGGCCCGAGACTTTCGCTTTTGCTCCAATCGCTTTCGCCGCCGCTATCGGCGATTATCGCCTGGATTTTTTTGGGCGATGAACTGCTGTTGAAAGATTGGATCGGCATGGGAATCACTTTGTCCGGGGTGATTTGGGTCATTCTCGAACAGCCGGAAACGCCGGAGGAACACCGGCGCAGGCGTCATATCGCCCGGGGCGTTTTTTTGGCCGTGGTGGCCGCCGCCACCGGGGCCATCGGGCTGGTGTTCTCGAAAAAAGGGATCGCCCATTACGATGACGCCGCCGCCGCCACGTATATCCGCGTCATTGGCGCCCTGGCCGGATACGTGGTGCTCTTGACGCTGGTCTGGCGTTGGCCGATGGTTTTCAGGGCGGTCCGCCACAGACGGGCAATGGGCATCTTGATGTTCGGGGCCTTTGTGGGACCGTTTTTGGGCGTGATACTGTGCATGGTGTCCTTGCGATATTGTCACGCCGGCGTGGTCTCCACCATAATCAACACCATGCCCGTGCTGATCCTGCCGTTTATCATCGTGTTGTATCACGAAAAGGTAAGCTTGCGCAGCGGGCGGGGCAGTACTTTCGGTGCTGGGGGTGGCAATGCTGGTATTGTGAATCCCGGCGCGGGGCCCGATGGCCGCATCTAAATTATTGTAAATTGCAAAATGTAAATTGCAAATTTCAAATTGAACAAAAATCGTACGCTCTTCAACATAAAGATTCTATTCCTTCGGCTCGACGTGAATTACCACCCGGCCCAGTTTGGGAATATGCCCGCGGAGGTAGTCTTCCAGGCGGACGGTGAAATCGTGGGCGTCGACTATGGGGGTGGCGGGCTCTAGAGTGCAATGCAGCGAAACGGATAATTCCGGGCCGGTTTGCTGCACGATGACGTCATGTGGATGAAAACGGGTTCTTGTCTCGTGCTGGAAGCGGACGAGAAACTTGTGGATCAGAAGTTCGCCGGCCGACTGCGAGCGGACCGTGGCGGCGGAGTCTCCGGCGGGTTCGAGATGGGTGACGATCCGCTGCAGGCTGGGGATGGCCTCGCGCAGGGCCTGTTCAAATTCGCTGGCCTGGCGATGGGCTTCCTCCAATACCAGCGATTCGTTTACCTCCAGGTGCAATTCCAGCCAGCGCTCGCGGTTCTCTTCGTAAATGCGGATGCCGTGGGCGCCCAGCCCGTGGCGCGCGGCCAGCAAGCGGACTTTGGTGGTGACGTCTTCATCGCTGGGTATGGCCGGTTCCACGTGCACCACGACGTCGGCCTTGGGCAGGATGGAGCGAACGGCGGCTTCGGCGGCGTTGGCGATATCGTGGGTTTGTTCGAAGGCCGCAGTGCGGACTACGGCCAGGGTCACGTCGGCGAAGAACTCCGGCCCGCTGCGCCGCAAGCGAACCTGGCGGACCTCGGCCACGCCGGGCACTTGGCGGATGACCGCCTCGACATTTTCCTGCATCCCTTTGGGGACGCTGTCCAAGAGGTCGGCCACGGTTTTTTTGCCCAATTGCAGGCTTACCCAAACCACTATCGCGGCCACGCCCAGGGCGGCCAGGGCATCGGCCTTGACGAGCCAGTGCAGGCCGAATCGCTCGCCCGACCATACGCCAATAAGTCCCAGGAGCACGACCAGCGAGGACCAGACGTCGGTGGAAAAGTGCAGGGCGTCGGCTTCGAGGGCCTGACTGGAGTATTTATCGGCTGCGCGTTTTAAGGCCCGGGATCGCGAGACGTCGATAATAATCGAAGTGATTACAACTACAAAGGCCCAGATATTGGGATCAACATGGACCTCGCGGAAAAACAATCGTTTTACGGCTTCAAAAATGATCCACAAACAAGTAACCAGGAGCAGGAGCGTTTCCACCAGTGCGGAGAGATTTTCGAACTTGCCGTGCCCGTAGGTGTGTTCGCGGTCGGCGGGCAGGCCGGAAATGCGGACCGCCCAAAGCGTGATAGCGGCGGCGACCATATCCAGTCCGGAATGGGCGGCCTCGGAGAGAATGCCCAAGCTGTTGGTCGAGATGCCCACTACGATCTTAAAGCCGGTCAACAGCAGTGCCGCCAGCAGCGAGGCGCATGCCACGCGGCGTTTTTCTTTATCGGCGCGAGAGATCGTATTGGAAAGGCGGGCTGGTCATGCGAATTGCAGTCAGTCATTGTGTAAAGAGGAAAAAGGGGAAAGCGGGAAAAGGGAAAAGCGAATAAAAAATGATTGTAATAAGATAATTTTCCTTTTTCCCTTTTCTTACACATTACTGCAATTTTAAAAAAACGTCACGGTTTTTGTCTGTTTTTTTGAGTCGCCCGCCAGGCCAGGCCAAGCATCGCCAGCCCGAAGATCAGCGATGCGATGCCGGACCAGAGATTGATGTTGATTCCCATGGAAACCTTGTATATGTCGGAACTGGAAATCAAACTGAAAACCAAAAGGATGGCGCCTACGAGAGTAAACATCAAGCCGATGGGAATGCGAATATCGAGCGACATATTGAGTCCCTTTACTTTATATTACCAGAAAATGATATTCAAGACAATGGAAACGGCGAGCACGAAAACGCCCAGTATCCAGGGGCGTTCGTACCAGTGCAGGCTGTCGTCTTTTGCCACGTGCGGCGTAAGCGAATATACCAGTCCCTTGAGGTCGTCGTCTTTTTTATCGCGTTGGTCGGACAGCGATATAACAATAGTAACCACAAGACAGACGGTAAAGGCTATGATTGCGGTCCAGAAATTCAGCGCCATTTCGCTGGGATATTCGTTCACTTTGAAGCCCAACCATGCGCCTTTCCATAGAGTCGTTGCGCCTTTCGGAGCGGTAAGGCCGAAGTGTAACAGGGCCGCGCCGGTTCCGGTTACCAACCCGATAAAAGCGCCTTTAGAGGTTGCGCGTTTCCAAAACATGCCCAGCGCTAACGTGGCAAAAAGCGGCGCATTGACGAAGGAAAATATCAATTGCAGGAAATCCATGATGTTGTTGAACTGGGCCGCGACATAAGCCGCGCCCATGCTCACCACCGTGCCGAAGATGGTAGCCATCCGGCCCATCCACAGATAATGGTTGTCGGACTTGTTCGGTGCGATGTAACCTTGATAAATATCATAAGTCCAGACGGTATTAAAAGCCGTGACGTTTCCGGCCATGCCCGACATGAACGAGGCGATCAAGGCGGTGATGCCCAAGCCCAGCACGCCTTCGGGCAAATAGTGGACCAACATATATGGGATGGTTTGATTGAAATTGATTTCGCCTTTTTCCACGGGCAAGGCAAATGCACCGGATTGTCCGGCTTGGAAATTCAAGCCCATGGCGATCATACCGGGCAGAATGACCAAGATGGGGATGAACATTTTCGGGATCGCGCCGATAAGCGGTGTGCGCCGGGCGGCGGACATCGAGTCGGCGGCCATGGCTCGCTGCACCACAAGGAAGTTCGTGCACCAGTAACCGAAGGAAAGCACAAATCCCAGGCCCATTACGATGCCGAACCAGTTTACGCCCATGGGATTATCAGCGGCGCTTCCCGTGTAAGACCAGCATCTGAACCAGGCATCAGCCGGGTAAGCGGGATTACTGGTAGTCGCCACATGTTGCAGGCGTTCTTTCATGCCGGCCAACCAGCCCACGTCTTTAAGGCTTAAAAATACAAGCGGGGTAAGTCCCGCGACAATCAGAAAGAATTGCAGCACTTCGTTGTAAATGGCCGAAGTCAAACCGCCCAAGTAGGTATACATCAATACGATAATGGCGGACATCAAGATGCTGAAATTAAAATCCCAGTTCAACATTTTTTCCATCAAAAGCGCCATGGCATACATCGATGCCCCGGAGGCGAAGATCGTCATGATGGCAAAGGCAAAGGCGTTAAAGCCCCGGGTTCTTTCGTCGAAACGGAGTTTCAGATATTCGGGCACGGACCGCGCCCGGGAACCGTAATAAAACGGCATCATAAACAAGCCCAGGAAAACCATGGCCGGAATGGCGCCAATCCAGTAGAAATGACAGGTTGCAATTCCGTATTTCGCGCCCGATGCCGCCATGCCCATTACTTCCAACGCACCGAGGTTTGTGGAAATGAAGGCCAGGCCGGTAATCCATGCGGGAATCGAGCGGCCGGAAGTAAGAAAATCGCTGCTGCTGCGCATGAATCGCTTCAGGACCCAGCCGATTCCCAGCACAAACACCAGATACACGATCAAAATCGTGTAATCGATGGATCCCAGGTGAGTTTTCAGCTCATTTGCCGGAGTATTTACAAGGTTTTCCGCGGTAGTAACGGCAAACATCGATCCCAGGTGAGATAAATGCTCGTCTAAAGGCATGGAGGCGTCCTTCACACTAATAGAATTTCAGGTTCCCGAAAGCGCGGTCCGTTCCGCGCCAGAAATAACTCACGCATTTTATATTCCGGAGAAAGCAACTTTCAAGCGGTTAATATAGACCTAATTACCGGAATTTTGCACTGCAGTAATGGCCAAAGAAGGCGCATGACCCGAAGGAGGGGGGACAAGCGGAGGACCGCGAATGCAAAGATTCAGCAGGTTCCCAAAAGGCATATGTCACCCAATGAAGCAAGTTCAGAAAATGACAATTCATAAAGATTATCGAACGGAACTAAGGTTGATCTTCCTTATGTATTATTGAGCGGCCGTACTGCAAATAAACCAGATTATTAATGAAACCAATAAGCTTTACACAATAGGCACGCACCTCTTTTTGGTCATTTAAATAATTATAAGCCCACGGGTTGCAACCCGCGGGCTTTATGCTTTTGTGCCGCCGGTTCTGGAAAAAACCTCCCGGCGCAAGTGCCAGGGCTAAACATCGCCTGTTAATTACGCGAAGATTCGCTATAACCATATTGTTGCGCACCGGCAATAATTTCAGACAACCTTTCCCGATCCGTACTGCATGACTACTGCCATTGAAATCCAACCTAGCGGCTCGATTCAGGGCTCGATAAGACCTCCAGGGTCGAAGAGTTTGACTAACCGTGGGCTGGTTTGCGCGGCCTTGGCCCGGGGCGAATCGGTTCTTGCCGGGGTTTTAGAGAGCGAAGACACCCGGGTGATGATCGAAGCATTGCGGCAGTTGGGAGTTTCTGTAGAGCATGACGTTAAGGCCAAAACCATGCGGGTTTCCGGGTGCAATGGGCGGCCGCCTGCAAAACAAGCCGATCTGTTTGCCGCCAATAGCGGGACGACAATACGGTTTTTAACGGCGATGGCGGCCTTGGGCCGGGGCCGATTTCGTCTGGACGGCACGCCGCGGATGCGCCAACGGCCCATTCAAGACCTGTTGGACGCCTTGGGGCAACTTGGGGCAAGGGCTTATTCGGAACTTCGGACAGGTTGCCCGCCGGTGATCGTCGAAGGCCGGGGATTGCGCGGCGGGCGGGCGGAGATAGCGGGAGATGTCTCCAGCCAGTTTCTGAGCGGACTTTTGTTGGCCGCTGCGTATGCCGAGAATCCAGTGGAATTGGTGCTTCGCGGCAAGTTGGTTTCGGAACCTTACGCGGCTATGACTGTGGCCGTGATGGCGGCCTTTGGCGTACAGGTCCAGACCAGGCCGGGCGGATTTATCGTGCCGGCCGGTGTGGGATATATTGGGCGATCTTTCGAGATCGAACCGGATGCCTCGGCGGCCAGTTACTTTTTCGCCGCGGCGGCGATTAGCGGCGGTAAAATCACAGTCGAAGGGCTTTCGCGGCAGAGCCTTCAAGGCGACGTGGCCTTTTGCAGTTGCCTGGAAAAAATGGGCTGCCCCGTGGAATACGGCAAGAATGCAATTACAGTCTGTGGCGGAAAACTCCGCGGAATTGATGTGGATATGAACGCCATCAGCGATACGGTCCAGACCCTGGCGGCGGTCGCCCTGTTCGCCGATGGGCCCACGACCATCAGCGGAGCGGCTCATATCCGGCACAAGGAAACCGATCGCATTCATGCCTTGGCCTGCGAACTACGCAAGATCGGGGCCGGCGTGGAAGAGCGCCCGGACGGGCTGCGTATAACCCCGGGCAAGCTCCGCGGGGCCAAGATCGAAACTTACAACGACCACCGCATGGCAATGAGTATGGCGCTGGTAGGTTTGGCCGTTCCGGGCATTGTCATCCTGGATCCGGAGTGCACGGCGAAAACATATCCGGATTTTTTTACTGATCTTACACGAATCAGCCGGAAGACGCAGTGAACTGCATCCGGATGTGGCCGATGCGGATTTATGTGTAGTAAATCAAGCGCGACCGATGGTCGCGGCTTTACAGGGGCATAAAAACACTACCAAGAGCGCGACCAACGGTCGCGGCTTTATAGGTTAGCGCGGATGAGGGGTGCGCGATTGAATTTTCTGTTGCGAAACCGCCGCTAATAGCTCTTCGGCACGCCGCAGCAAAGACTTTTTACTCTCGCCGCAATCGGAACGCATGGACGGATCGGCGGCGGTCAAGGCCCCTTGGCAATGCTGACAGACTACTCTTCTTCCCAGGTACTCCACCCTAATTTGCAGTCTTCGGCCGCAAGTCGGGCATTCTTGTACGAAATAGGTGGGGTTGGACATCGGGGAATCTCCTATAACCGTACCGAGCCTTCCATCGACGTCAATTATCATTTTGCATTACTTTTTGTCAACGACAATTTCAATTGATCCAATTATCCAGGGTTAATATTATCGCGAGGGAAATCTAGGCAATATGCGTAAACTCCAAGGTTGAAGACCTGTACCAGGGACTCACGTCCCTGGCTACACGACTAAGCCCAAGCGGGGCAATAGACAAATTCCTTAAGCAAAACTCAGGTCAATAACTACTTTATACGGCGGATCGATTTGACGATTACGGCCTGGATTGGGGTTTGATCGAACATTTTGGTGTCTTGGACCGGGGTATCGGCGATGCGGACGACCACCTCCATACCCTTGGTTACACGCCCGAATACGCAATATCCATATCCCTCAGGATTTCCCGGATCGCGATTGCGGCAGTCAAGGGCCGGGTTGTCGGCCACGTTGATAAAGAACTGACTGGTGGCGCTGTCAATGACATCGGGCTGGCGGTTCATGGCGATTGTTCCGCGGAGGTTTTTCAAACCGTTATGGGCTTCATTGCTGACCGGAATTCGGGACCGAATTTCGCTCAAGTTCTCGGTATATCCGCCGGCGATAACGGCTTGATTTTTATAGACCTGGTGGACAATAGTTCGATCGTAAGAGGCCGCATCTACGTAGGCCAGGAAGTTGTCGACGGTGAGAGGTGATTTTTCCCTGTCAAGCTCGAGGGTAATGCCGCCCAGTGAAGTATCGATAATAACTTGGGGATGTTTTGAGTCGAAGTCGGACTTGGCGGCAAGGCCTTTGGTTTTTGCGGAAGCGCCGCTTTCTCCGCCGATGGAGGCGGCAGGCTGGTTTTCGGAAGAATTTCGACCGCAGCCGGGGATTGCCAGTATTGCCGCCAGAGCCCAGGCGGAAAAGAGTAATTTCATATATTGCACCTCAACTACCTCCAAAAACGGGTAAAAAACCGGTTATTTAATAGGGGCGACGCCCCCCCCGTCTATTTCTCAGGGCCTATATCATCGCTAGAATGCCGGTTTTATGCAATGGCGGTTCTTGCCGGATTATTGGCAGTATGGAGAATGGAATAATAGAGGGGCTGAGATTACATGTATAGCCGTTTTTTTAATATCGCTGTTTGCTTGATGTGGCTATTGACCATGACCTGGCTGATAACCCAGAAGGTCATGCCTGCCTTATGGGTGGGGCAACCGCCCAGTTACCAGGCGATTGTCGAGGCGCAAAAAAAGGAACCCGTGGGTTGGAGCTTGTGGATCAACAATAAGCAATTGGGCTGGGCCTTAAGCACGTTGGAAGAGCAAGGGCAGGGGCCCAAGGAGATCCGCAGTTATATTCATTTTGACGAGCTTCCTATAGCGGAATTGACTTCAGGTTGGGGGCGAGCGCTTTTTAGATTGATCGAACAGCCTGCCGGCAAATATGAAATGGACGTGGAAAACATATTGACTATCGACAGCTTGGGCAAATTATTGCGTTTCGATTCGAGAATACAGTTGGACCCTTTAAAGAATATTTTGCGGATGCAGGGGATTGTCGACGGTCAGCAACTGCATATTGAAATTCTCTCCGGCAATTTTTCCTATTCCAGCGACGTGTCGCTGCCGCAACACGCCTTGTTGAACGACACCCTCTCGCCGCAGACGCAACTGCCCAATCTGGCTATCGGTCAAACTTGGGCGGTTCCGGCGCTGAATCCCCTACATCCCACAACCAACCTTGTGGAAGTGCTGCGCGCCACGGTGGAAGAGAAGGAGCCGATTTACTGGAATTCGGGAATTTACGATGCCTGGGTGGTGGTTTATCGGAGCAATCCCGGCGCCGGTTTTGGAGCGAAATCGGGTAGCCGCGGTAAACTATGGGTCCTTGAGGACGGCACTGTAATCAAGCAGCAAGCCGTGATTTTCGATTCCATACTGAGTTTTGTAAGAATGTCCGGCGTCGAAGCCGCCCACTTGGTGAAAGAGCGCCGGCAAAGGGTAGAAAGCGGAGAGTGAGGGTTTTTTAACGCGGTTATCAAGGCCCGGCAGGCGCACAAAAGGAGCGAAACAGAGTTTGCATGATCGAATTTAACCACGTCACTCGTTCTTATTCAGGTAAAGTGGCGGTAGACGATCTGAGTCTGAGCGTGCCGCCGGGGGAGATATTTGCGCTGTTGGGCGCCAACGGTGCGGGAAAGACCACCACCATCAAGTTGCTCACGGGTTTGCTCCGGCCCGATACAGGCGCGATCCGGGTGTGCGGTCACGATCTGGCCGGCGAGCTGCGTCAGGCGCTTAGGTGTTTGGGTTACGTGCCCGACGAACCGTTTCTCTACGACAAGCTTTCCGGGCGGGAGTTTTTGGAATTTTCCGCCCAGATGCGGGGCTTGGATCGCACCAGCGTCGAGGCCTGCATAGCACAAGAAACGCAACATTTCGAGTTGGCGGATTACCTGGACGACCTGATCGAAACCTATTCGCACGGCATGAAACAGCGTTTGATATTTGCATCGGCCTTGTTGCACCGGCCCCCGGTGGTGATCATCGACGAGCCCATGATCGGACTGGATCCGCGGAGCATGCGGATGGTAAAGGACCTTTTGCGCGAGCAAACTGGGGCGGGCATGATTGTATTCATGTCCACGCACATTTTGGCCGTGGCCGAGGAGATCGCCGACCGCATTGGGATTCTTGATCGCGGCCGGCTGCAATTCCTGGGATCTATCGCCCAATTGCGAAAGGAATTGGCCTCGCCCCAGACTTCCCTGGAATCGTTATTTTTGCAACTGACCGGCGCGGCAAACGGGATGCCGGCGTCAACTGCCTCTTCCCAGCCACAACCGGCGGAGTGACCCGCTGTGAGCCAATTTATGTGTTCCAATCCGCTACAAACGGAATTTCTCTCGGCCGAAGGCGAGTCGAGGGCCTTCTGGCGCATGCGCTGGCGGATCGCCAAGACGCGGCTAAAGCAGATTCTCCAGCAGGCCCGTTTCCGCGCAACTCTGGTGGTGGTGCTGAGCTTATTGTTGTGGTGCGGACTGTTGGTCTTGTTTCTCAATGGATTTGGTTTTTTGCACACGGCGATCCCGCATTCTGAAACGCACGACGAGATGGTTCATGGACTATTCGGGATGTTCTTTGCCGCGCTGATGGTAATGCTGGCGTTTTCCGCGGGCATAATTATGTACGGTTCGTTGTTTCGTTCGCCGGAAATAGCCTTTCTCTTGACCATTCCCGCCCGCACGGAAAGGATATTCCTGCATAAATTCCAGGACGCGGTGCTGCTTAGCAGTTGGGGATTTATCCTTTTGGGCAGTCCGGTAATCTTGGCATACGGGCTTACAGCCGATGCGCCCTGGTACTATTACCTGATGATGTTTCCTTTTGTACTTTCATTCGTATACATACCGGCGGCGATTGGGGCCGTGATCTGCATGCTGATAATGTATTTCATGCCGGCCAAGCGGCGGTTGGTCGTGTATATTATCGGCGGGCTGCTTTTGGCCGCTGCTTACTGGTTGGCCTGGTCGATATTGAAGGGTCCGGACAGCAACTTGCTTGCAAGTAATTGGTTTCAAGAGATTTTGGGGCGATTGCAGTTTACCGAGCGACGGCTGTTGCCCAGTTGGTGGTTGAGCTCCGGGCTGTTGGAAGCCGGGCACGACTCCTGGTCCGAAAGTCTGATGTTCCTGGCATTGATGTTTTCCAATGCCTTGTTTTTTCGCCAATTGGCAATGTTTACCGCCGTTCGCATTTACCGCAAGGCGTACAGTTCGCTGAGCGGCAGTTCGGCAAAAAACCGCCGGGGGCGAACGGCGTTGATCGACCGGATGCTGTTGACGGCAACGCGGTTTTTCCCTTTGCCGATGCGGCTGTTGATGGTCAAGGATCTGCGGCTTTTTCGCCGCGACCCCATGCAGTGGTCGCAATTTTTGATTTTTTTCGGGCTTTTGGTGTTGTACTTTTTCAACGTCCGCCGCTTCAACTACGACCTGTATTACATCGGATGGGTAAACATGGTCAGTTTTTTGAATCTTTCGGTGGTGGGTTTGTTGATGTCCACCTTCACGACCCGATTTATCTACCCCATGCTCAGCCTGGAAGGTCGACGGTTTTGGCTGTTGGGTCTATTGCCTGTCCGCCGGGAGACGATTCTCTGGAGTAAATTCCTGTTTGCCGCCGGCACGGCGATTCTGCCTTGCTCGATTTTGATCTTGCTAAGCGACGTAATGCTGGATATTTCCTTGTTGGTCATACTCAGCCATCAACTGACGTGTTTGATTTTGTGCACCGGGTTGGCGGGGATTGCCGTGGGAATGGGGGCGCGGCTGCCCAATATTCACGAGACCTCGCCCTCGCGGATCGCCGCCGGTTTCGGAGGGACGCTTTGCCTGGTCATTAGCACGCTTTACATTCTGGCCGTGGTGCTGCTGACGGCCTTGCCCACCCATTTCTTAATCGCCGCCGGGAGCATTTATGTCGGTCAAACCGCATTTGAACGCGATGGAGCCGTCTTGCACTGGCTGCGCTTGTGGATGTTGGGCGGCACGCTGGGAAGCATTGTCCTGGGGATACTGGCCACGTTTCTGCCCTTGGTCATGGGAATTCGCGCTTTTAAACGCATGGAATTTTAACCCGGATTATTCATGAAATTACACTAGCCCCAAGCGCAAGCGAGGGACTGCAAATGGGTTGCCCTCGCTTGCGCTTCGGGCTGGTGTTCCGCACTCGCTGCCAAAAAAACTCAAATCATGAATAACAACGGTTATTGAACTTTGTATGCGGCGCCGCGATGGTTACAAACAAATATATTCTCGCGTTGGATCAAGGCACTACCTCGAGCCGGGCGATGATCGTCGACCATCGCGGTTGCATAATTGCGGCGGCGCAAGAGGAATTCCCACAAATCCTCCCTGCTCCGGGAGTAGTTGAGCACGATCCGCAGGCCATCTGGGCCTCACAACATGCCGTTGCCCGCCGGGCAATCGTTACGGCCGGGCTTTGTGCCGACGATATCGCCGCCATCGGCTTGACAAACCAACGCGAGACCACAATCCTTTGGGACCGCGCAACCGGCCGGCCGGTGGCCAACGCCATTGTCTGGCAAAGCCGGGTCAGCGCCGGCTTGTGCGACAGGCTTAAGGCCGACGGCCTGGAGCCGCTCGTCCGCGCCAAAACCGGACTTTTGATCGACGCCTACTTTTCCGGCAGCAAAATCAAGCACCTTCTCGATATCCGCGAAGGGCTGCGCGACCGGGCCGGGCGCGGCGAAATCCTTTTCGGCACCGTCGATGCCTGGCTCATCTGGCTCTTGACCGGCGGCAAACGCCACGTCACCGATTACAGCAACGCTTCCCGCACCTTGATATTCAACATCCACACGCTGGATTGGGACGACGAACTGCTGGCCGTTTTCGACATTCCCCGCGCGATGCTGCCCGAGGTTTGTTCGTCTTGCGAATTTTTCGGGGAGACTTCGCCCGAGCACTTTGGCAGGCCGATTCCCATCACCGGCGTTGCCGGCGATCAGCAAGCGGCGGCGTTCGGCCAGGCGTGTTTCCAACCGGGCAGCGTGAAAAACACCTACGGCACCGGTTGCTTCATGCTGATGAACACCGGGGAGAGGCCCGTTGTTTCGGAAAACAACCTGCTTTCCACCATCGGCTGGGCGTTGGACGGCAAGGTGACTTATTGCCTGGAAGGGTCGATCTTCATCGCCGGGGCAGTAGTCCAGTGGCTCCGCGACGGATTGGGCATTATCGCAAAGTCGGGCGACGTGGCAGGGCTGGCAGGTTCAGTGACTGATTCGGGCGGAGTTTATTTCGTGCCCGCCTTCGTGGGACTCGGGGCCCCGTACTGGGATCCTTACGCCCGGGGCGCGATCCTGGGCATCAATCGCGGCACAACCGCCGCGCATATCGCCCGGGCGGCAGTGGAGTCGATGGCTTATCAGACCTGCGACGTGCTCAGGGCGATGCAAAAGGACGCCGGCATGGAATTGCCCGAATTGAAAGTAGACGGCGGGGCCTCGGTAAACGATTTGCTCATGCAATTCCAGGCCGATCTTTTGGGCGTGCGCGTAAGACGCCCCAAAGTTGCCGAGACCACGGCCCTGGGTGCGGCCTTCCTTGCCGGCCTTGCCGTCGGCTATTGGCACGATCTGGATGAAGTGGCCGGCTGCTGGGGGCTTGATCGGGAATTCCAGCCGCAGATGCCGCCGGATGAGCGCGAAATCCTTTACCAACGCTGGCAGGAGGCCGTGCGCAGGTCCTTGAATTGGGCGAAATAATGTAACAGATCCTCGTTCCCAGGCTCTGCCTGGGAATGCTTTGGTTGATTTATAATAGCTTGTTCCCAGGCAGAGCCTGGGAACAAGAGACATTCAGAATGACGGTGAGGATGCCATGCTCGATCGCAGCGAAATCATCGAACAACTAACCGCCGCCGAACTCGACGTTCTGGTGGCCGGGGGAGGGATTGTGGGCGCGGGCGTTGCCCGCGATGCCGCCATGCGGGGTTTGCGCGTGGGGCTGGCCGAGCAATATGATCTGGCCTTTGGGACCAGCAGCCGATCCACGCGGCTTCTGCACGGCGGGTTGCGTTATCTGGCGCAAGGGCATATCGGGTTGGTTTACCAGTCCAGCCAGGAAAAGAAAATCCTGCACGGCATAGCCCCGCATATCTCCCGGCCCTTGCCGATTATCTTTCCCACGTATCGGCTCACGCAATGGCCGTTTTGGAAATTGCGAATCGGCGTGAAAATTTACGATCTGCTCTGCGGCGGACGGAACCTGGGGCCTTCCTACGGGCTGAGCGCGGGCGAGGCGCTTGCACGCGTGCCGGGGCTGAATCCCTACGATCTTACCGGTGCGGTGCGGTATTTCGATTCGCAGAGCAACGACGCCCGACTGGTCATCGATACGCTGCGCTCCGCCGCCGGGCATGGAGCGATAGTTGCCAACTATCTGCGCTTGGAAACGGCCATTGCCGGCAAAAACCGCTGGGAATGCCAACTCCGCGACACTTTTGCTGATAGAACGCATCGGGTTTTCGCCCGCACGGTGGTCAATGCCTGCGGGCCGTGGTCGGCGACGCTTCCCAACAGCAGCGTGCGATTGCGATTGACAAAAGGGGTTCATCTTGTGATCGACCGGCAGCGTTTAAACGTGCCCGATGCCGTAATGCTCACCAAGGGCGAACGGACGCTGTTTGTCATCCCTTGGGGCGAGCGGTGCATACTGGGCAGCACCGACACCGACTACGACGGCCCATTGGACGACGTGCGGACCGAGCCGGACGACATTCGCTACGTGCTCGAGGTGATAAATCGATATTTTCCGGAAGCCAAAATCGCGCCGTCGGACATTCTCAGCACCTGGGCGGGCCTGCGCCCGCTGATCGCCACCGGGCGCGGCGGGCCGTCCGATATTTCCCGGGCGCATCGAATACGCATGCCCAAACCGGGATGGATCGACGTGGCCGGCGGAAAACTGACCACGTACCGGCTGATCGGCGAGCAAGTGGTCGATCGAGCAGTCAAACACTTGGGCATAAAAACCCCGCCCTGCCGCACGGCCGAGGAACCGCTTCTTGAAAACATTGAGCAAATTCCGAATTCGGGTGCCATGGCCACGCTTGCGTGGCCATGTGAAGCGAGTAGTAGGACGGATTTGAAATCCGAACCACGGCATGCCCACGACGAGCGTGGGCATGGCACCGAAGAATCTCAACGCATTGAAAGCGGAATTTTGCCGCCGCCGGTGTGCCGGGAATTGGTCGAACATTACTGCAAAAACGAATGGGCCGTGCATCTCGACGACATAATGATCCGCCGGACTAGTTGGCATTATTATCTCGACAATCCGTTGGAAACGGCGAAACAAGTCGCCGCCTGGATAGCGGAAATCTGCGCCTGGTACACGCAGCGCCAAGATACCGAATTGACCCGCTATCGCCGGCAATTTGAAATCGACACCGCCTGCCGTAATATTACTTAAAATCCTTGATTTTGAAGGCTGTTCTAATCAATATATTCCACATTCATTTTAGACTTATCTGTAGATTCAAATCTAAGTTCAATATAATCTTGGTTATTATCGTTCATCTGGAGTTCAATTGCGTGTAAATTAGTAGCTATTTTCATGTGAGAAAAATGAAATAATATGTGGTTTAAAAGAATACTTTCGTTTAAAAAAGGAAATGTATCTGGTTCTCTCTTTAGATCTAAAACATGAACATCAGTTATCATTTTTTCTAAATTTAATTTATGATCTTTAGCTAAATGTGTGGTAATATGTGCGGATGTGCAAGTTCTCTCTTTTCTATCAAAAAGTATCCAATGAAGAAAATCAATATCTTCAATAATATCTTCTGATAAAGTTGGCATTATTGGATTTATATTATATTTTGATGCAATTTGTCTTATATTGTGTAATGTATTCAATAAGATAGATAGATACTTGAATGATTCAGAATATTGCCCACCACTGTCAGAAACTGGATACCAAACATTATTGTTTAGCATGGTTCTTACTTTAAATTTGGCACCGCTGCATAATTCCTTGAATAATGAATAAATATCATCAAAACTTAATATATCCAGGATGGGTTTATTATTCCATTTACTTATATATATATTAAAATTGCATACAATCTCACAGTGTTCATCATCAAGTTGACTAATTATTAGTGAGATGTTTAAATCTTTATTAATTGAAGATGCGTTTATTCGTGTCTCTTTTGTTCCTCCTTCCATACTCCCATAAGGCAAATCCATTTTTGCAATTTCTATGCCCGCTTCATTGACCGCAATTAAAGTTACAGGAACTTTTGCTTTTCTGGCAAACTGAAAAGTGCCACCTTTTGAAAATATACTTTTTATTAACAATGAACCGGACACATCGATTTGATCGGGATCAAACGATGTTGGGAGTCCTTTTTCAAATAGATTCTTTGCTTTGGTAATTACATTTTCTTGATCTGCTTTAAATATAAATTGAACGGGAACGGTTTCTTTTGCAGAAAGAGCATAATGGATTTTATTTTCAGTTGCATTTACAGAGATTGAAAAACGTGGGTCAAGCGATTCCCATTTATCCTTCTCAATTTTAATTGCCCTATGAGGAGAAATTGGATGAAGTTTATGCATGAATTCAAAGGCATTATCTATGTATTTAATAAATGCTTCATCATTTAAAGAATTATTTGATGCCGGGATATGAACTGATAATTTCTTTTTATTTAACCATTTATCCTTGGGGAAGTTCTTATCAATGTATTCCTGAAGAAATATCCAATAAGGAATTTTACTTTTCACATCGATCACTACTAAGAAAACAGGCAAGCGGCAAGATTCGTAATAATATTTTAGATGTCTAACTTCCATAGAATAAGATAAGGAATCGCCTTTGATATTTGGAGATTCTATTCCTTTAAGCTGTACATAAAATCTTTTCCCAGTTAAATTCTCATCAATTACCGTTTCAACGTTGAAATCAATCCCATAATCTGGATTTTCCTCTCTTGGAACCCATCCAATGGGTAGTAACTGCTGAAAAATAGCTTTAGATTGTTTTTCAATCTCATGAGATTTTGGTCGTTTCATTTTTATTGCCCCAAATAATTATTCTTGGCGCACGCTGAATTCCAGTTTCCAACGCTTATTGGTTTGGGCGTTTACGCACCAGAGTTCCAAAACGCCTAGTTCGGTCACGTGCGATTGGAAGCGGACGGGCACGTAGGCCTCTTCCAGCGATTCGTCGGCGGGCAGGACGGTTTCCAGCGAATCGGTTTCTTCGATGTCGTCCGTGGTCCAAGCCGAAAGCATGTCGCCGGCCTTATCGTGGCGGCGGGTGGAGGAACTAAAAAAGCGGAATTGGGCGCTCTGGCCCACAATGAGTCCGATCTCCTCGCCGGGAACGTCTACTCGGCTGCCTTCTTCCATGCCGAAAGGGGCGACGCACAAGGCCCGAAGCGGGCGCGGGGCCCCGGGCACGGCCAGGCCGGCGGTCTCGATGCCCACGTAGTACGATCTTGCCGTGCCGCCGCGGATGCGAACTCCGCCGCGCTGTTTGATCCAGCCGTAGTATGCGGCCCCACGCGCGGCCGCGTGGTCCAGATCGTGCTCGCCTTGCAAGAGTTTCGGGGCCTCTGGCGCGGGGAACCATTCGCCCAGCACGTCGAGCAATCGGCGGCGGAGCAGGTCGGCCTTGAACACGCCGCCATTAAAAAGCACGTGCGTGGGCCGCACCGGGTTGCCTTGATCACGGCCTTGGACCTGTAGAAAGGCCGCCAGATGCCGGGTAACGGCCGTATCGGATTGAAAGGGCAGCCCGATTTCGCGGAATCCCGAGACGTGTTTTTGCAGGGGCCGGTCGGATATTTTGCAGCGCGGGAAAAAACCTTCCAGCAGGAGTTCGCTTACATTGCGGCGATCGACCTCGATGGAAACCGTGCCGCCGATTAGTTTTCGTCCCCGGCCAAGGACGGCGATGCCGTGTTTTTCCGGGCCTTTGGGCGTAAGCAGGATTTCTTTGGCTGCCCGGCATGAATGCCACAGGGCGACGGATTGCCAGGGGTCGAGTTTCACGTCTTTTTCGGCGAACAGCCCGGCCGCGTAATGGGCCAGGGCAAGGTCCATGTTGTCGCCGCCCACCAGCAGGTGATTGCCCACTGCAATGCGGCGCAAGACCAATTCGTTTTGTTCCTCGCTGAGGCCGACCAGCGTCAGGTCGGTGGTGCCTCCGCCGACGTCGCAGACCAGCAGTGTATCGCCGACTTTCAAAAGCTTCCGCCAGCGCTCGCCGGTGGCTGCCAGCCAGGCGTAAACCGCGGCCTGAGGTTCTTCCAAGAGTACAAAGTCTTGCGGCAGTCCGGCTGCCAGGGCGGCCTCGCGCGTAAGGTCCCGGGCGCTGGCATCGAACGAGGCCGGCACGGTCAGGACCACGTATTGCTCGGCAAGGTGGGCGTCGGGAAAGGCGTTTTCCCAGGCCGCGGCCAGGTGTTCCAAATATCGCTGCGATGCCACAACCGGCGAGACCTTGGGCACGTCGGCCGGGGCGTTCCAAGGCAGAATCGGCTTGCGGCGATCGACCTGGCTGTGGCAGAGCCAGGACTTGGCCGTGCCCACCGTTCGATCGGGCACTTCGGCCCCTTGGCGGCGGGCGTATTCGCCCACGGCGAAATTACGCCCGGCGGCCCAAGGCACGTCAAAGGCACCGCTTCGGCCTTCATGCTCCAGGCCGAGATACATGAACGAGGGCAACATCGTGCGCGATTCAACCGTGGCAGCGGCCGCCAGTTGCGGAACCTTGAGCACGTTTACTCGCGGCTTATCTTCTTCCAACGAAGAATAAGCCAGCACGCTGTTGGTCGTGCCCAGGTCGATGCCGATGCAGTATTTCGAGGTCATGGGTTATCGGGAATAGGTGATAGTGATTTTAGTGGGCAGCGGTCGATGGATGGTGCGAAACCGCCAGCGGTCTGATTTGTCTTTCTTCATTCTTCATTCTGACTTCTGCATTTATTATATTTCCACTTCCGCCGGGGCGATCACGCGGGCGGATTCTTTGCTGCCGGTCCAGGTGGGCAACTCGCATTTCGCTGCTTCCCAGCCGGGATGAACCAGGCGCCCGCGAAACGGCGGTTCACCGGAAACGTTGCCCGTCGGGCGGAAGCGCCCGGCGTCGAATCCGGCCGGCACTTCCACCTGGGCGCCTTCCTCTTGCGGCACCGCGGGTTTCAGCGCGAACAGGCGATCGATAACGGCGGCCGAGTCGCGATGCACGTCGCGGGCCACCGCGCCGATTTGGGCGTCGCTGTATCCGGCCAACGATTCCTGGATGAAATCGACAAAGCGGGCCTCGCGCTGGAGCGTGGCCAAAAGCGTGATGGCCTCGCTACGCAGCGGCGGCTTAGGCGCCGGGGGCTGCTTGGGTTGCGGCGGGGCTGGACTTGGCGCCGGTTGCGCTCCGGCGAGCAAATTATCGACCTGCCGGGCAACCGCCGCTTTGAATAACGTCAGGAAAAAAATACGGAAGGCCAGGTAAATGCGATGCATAATAGGATTCAGGGTTCAGGGTTCAGGGTTCAGAACCAATTTTAAATGGATTGTACTACCTGGCATGCCCTCACCCTAGCCCTCTCCCAGAGGGAGAGGGGACCTTCAAGATGAATTCTGAATCCTGAACCCTGAACCCTGAATCCTATTTCCAGCGATCGCTGGGGCGTTGCAAGATTTCATTAAGCACGATTGCCTGGCGGAGATTGTCGATATTGTTCAGCATGGCGGCCAATCCGGCCCCGGCGGCGGGCAGTGCGGGGAGTTCGTCCTGGAAAAAAGCGGTGAGCTGGGGGGTTGGCGGGGCGGCGGTTTCGCCGGGCTTGGCGGCAAGTTTGCTGATGCCATGCCCAAAAACCTGTTTCAAATGCTGTTCGATTTTAGTATCGGCCGCGGCCACTTCGCCGCCCAGTTTTGACGCGCGCTGGTCGAACTCCTTTTCGTCGAGATACTTCTTGACGTGTGCGCTGACTGCCCCGCCCACGGGCCTTTCCCGTACCACCTCGGCTTCGACGGGTTCTACCCGTTGAGCAAGCGGGGCCATGGGTTGCGAGATGCGGCGGGCGGGATCGCCGGATGCGGCTTGCGCTTGTTTTTTCTGGGCGGCGCGGCGGAGAAACTCGTCGATCTCTTCCTTAACCGATTTGGGCCGGTCGGCCTGTGCCTGCGGTTGCTGCGCCTGTCGAGGTTGCTGAAGAGGCGGTACAGGAGGGCGCATTGGGCCGGGTGGCGCTGCGGTACGCGCATACTGGACATCAACTTCCCGATCATTATGACCACGAATACCACAATGATTATCAGGATTCTGACAACTTCGACGACGTCGATAGCCGCTAAGGGCAGCGGTGCGTTCATGCCGCGGTACCTGTTTTCGCCACTGTGCCGATGCCGGCCTTGGCGATTGCCATGCGCATGTCGGTATCGGCTTGGATGTTGCGAAGTTTGTAAAATTCCATAAGACCCAATTGTCGGTTGCGGAAGGCGTCGGCAATGGCCTTGGGCACTTCGGCCTCGGCCTCGACCAGTTTCGAGCGGTTTTCCTCGATTTTGGCGATCATTTCCTGTTCCTCGGCCACGGCCATGGCCCGGCGCCCTTCGGCGTTTGCGCGGGCGACGCGCATGTCGGCCTCGGCCTGGTCGGCTTGCAGGCGTGCGCCGATGTTCTCGCCCACGTTAATGTCGGCGATGTCGATGGATACAATTTCAAAGGCGGTTTGCGAGTCGAGCCGGCGGGCCAGCACGGTTTTGGAAATCCTGTCGGGCGAGGCCAGGACTTCGGAATGGGTTTTGGCCGTGCCGATTGCGCTGACAATGCCTTCGCCCACCCGGGCGACGATGGTCTCCTCGGTAGCCCCGCCGATCAACTGCCGCAAGTTCGCGCGCACTGTGACGCGGGCCTTCACTTTTAATTGTATGCCGTTTTGGGCCACGCCGTCGAGCGATTCTTTTCCAAGGCCCCGGCTGGGGCAGTCGATCACCTTGGGATTGACGCTGGTTTGCACGGCCTCGAGTATGTTTCGGCCGGCCAGATCGATGGCTGTCGCCAATTTGTAATCCAGGTCTAATTTGGCTTTGGCGGCGGCGATCAAGGAGCGGATCACCAAGGGGACATTTCCGCCGGCAAGATAATGGCCCTCTAGTGCTTTGGATGTGACGCCCTGGTTCTCGCCGATGCCGGCCTGCACGGCCATGATCTTGCTGCGCACAATCACATCAGGATTGACTTTGCGGAAAGTCATGCCCAGGAGGTCCAGAATGCCGATGTCCGCCCCGGTCATCCAGGACTGAATCCACCAGCGGAAAAAGCGGGCGAAGATGACCAGAATGAACAACAGAACAATGATGAGGAAAATGATGCCGCCGATGATAATGTAATTCATTATATTTACGGGCGGTTCCTGCTGGGCGAAAAGGTACATGAAAGGCTCCTTTTTGCTTAAAGGCCAAACCGCGACCAACGGTCGCGGCTTTATGAGATAAAGCCTATAGCATGCCGCCAAACTGTCAAGCCGGGCGATCTTGGAAGGGATCTTCGAGGATGGCGTCGATGGGCCGGCGCATGGGGTCTTTGGCGGTCTCGGATGGGACGTCCAATTCGATGGGCCGGACCACTACCCGTTTGCCCCGGACCTGCACGATGCGGACTTCCTGCCCGACTTCGATGGGCATGCCCTCGGAAACGGCCTCCACGTTCCGGCCATCGACTATCACCACCCCACTGGGGAGCAACTTGCTCTTGGCCTTGGCCGCACGGCCTACAAGGGCTTTTAGATGATCTTTATTTCGGTCATCCGGCAGCACATCCTCGCTGGTTGGGGCCGAAAGCAGCACGCGACGGCCGAAAGACGTTCGCGGCCAGTATTTAAAGGCCAAGACCACTGCCGTGGGCATGCCGGCCATGGCCAGGATCAAGATCACAAAACCGACCATCGGCCCTTGTTGAAAAGCCAGGATTACAGCGGCGACAATGGAAGCGGCCGAAAGAAACGCCAAAAGACCCGCCGAGGTAAAAAAGACCTCCATTATCCCCAGGCACATGCCCAGGACCAGCAATAAAACGGCCCAAACCCAATAATACATGGTCGTTACTCCAATTTATATTACATTCTAGCAAATTTTATTGGCCCGTGCTAATCGTCCACTCTTATTGCGGTAGATGGTTTTGGCTCAGGTCCCCTCTCCCTCCGGGAGATGGTATCGGCTTATGTCCCCTCTCCGGGCACCACCATAGTGGTCGGGAGAGGGTTAGGGTGAGGGTCGACCGATTATAGGATGGTTTTATTCATTGTTTTCCCTTGTAAAGCCGCGACCATTGGTTGCGCTTGCGGAAAAATCGATTTCCTTGCTCCCACGGTCTCCGTGGGAACAAGATGGATGAATGACTAAACCTAGACACTGGCATCGCGCCAGGATATTTTAGGTATACCATGTACTCGGATAAGCGAGGTTCGATTTCATCGACGCTCCTGGAATCGGTCAAGGCACGGCGACCGGAGGCCTGGCGGCGGCTGGTCGATTTATACGGGCAGGTGGTGTACCGCTGGTGCCGGAAGTCGGGCCTGAAGGCGGAAGACGCTGCCGACGCGGTGCAGGAGGTGTTTGCCGCGGTTTCCATGCACGTGCATGATTTTCGCCGCGAAAAATCCCGCGACAGCTTCACGGCATGGTTGTCGATCATCACGCGGAGTAAAATTTGCGATCATTTTCGGCGTAGCACTGGCCGGGCACAGGCCCAAGGCGGAACCCGGGCGCAAGAGCACTTGCGGGAGATTCCCCAGCCGGAGCCTGCCAATGCCACACCTGTAGAACCCAGCGAGTTCGACTTAAAAGAAGCTGAAAAAATTCTATCACAGCGGGCAATGGAACTGGTCCGGGCCGAATTCGAGCAGCGCACCTGGGAGGCCTGGTGGAAAACGGCCGTCGATGGCCGCCCCGCCGCAGACGTGGCCGCCGAGATGGGCATGTCGCTGGCCGCGGTTTACAAGGCAAAGTCGCGGATTCTGCTCCGCCTCCGCCAGGAATTGGCAGGATTGCAGGGGTAATATTGCAAATTGACAATTGCAAAATGCAAATTGAACAAGCGTAAATACTTGCGCTCACCGCTCGGCTTTCCATAATTACTGTCAAACACCCGCGTTATATCTTATGGGGAGTTAGCGCGGTAAGGTGTAAGCAGGAGAAAAGGGGAAGGAAGGGGAAAAGGGAAAATCATCTTCCAACGCGAAAGTTCTCTTTAGCAAAAAAATAAAAAAGTAAAATACATAAATTTCATTTTGTTCAATTTGCAATTTGCATTTTGCAATTTGCAATAAAAATCAAGGAATAAAATCATGGTCGTCACGGCATGTCCCACGGCGGATGAACTGAAAAACTACACCCTCGGCCGTTTATCGGAGCAGGATTGGGCGGCCATTGCCGAGCACGTGGAATCGTGCCGGCAGTGCCAGGCGGCGATTGCCACGGTCGACGACGTTGCCGATACCCTGGTAACGCAACTCCGCGAACCTGCGCCGGGCGACTCTTTTTTAAATGAATCGCAGTGTGAGGCCGCGCTAAAGCGGGCAAGGGATATCAAGGGTGGCACTGGCGTCTCGCCAGTGGAAGGTGGCACTGGCATCTTGCCAGTGGAAGGTGGCACTGGCGTCTCGCCAGTGGAAGGTGGCACTGGCATCTTGCCAGTGGAGCCCGAGAACAACACGGGCAAGATGCCCGTGCCACTTGAAGTTCCGCCCGTGCCGCCTGGCGTGGAATTCAAGGGGTATGAGATTTTGGAGGAATTGGGCCAGGGAGGCATGGGGGCCGTGTATAAAGCCCTGCATACCAAACTCGATCGGGTGGTGGCGATTAAAATCCTTTCCCGCGGCCGGGCGGGCGATGAGCGCGCGATTGCCCGATTCGAGCGGGAAATGAAGGCCGTGGGGCGTTTCGACCATCCGCACATTGTCCGGGCGTACGATGCCCGCGAGATCGGAGGCGCGCCGGTGCTGATAATGGAATTCGTCGTGGGCATGGATCTTGGCCGCCTGGTGCAGCGCTTAGGCCCGCTGCCCATCGCCGAGGCCTGCGAACTGGTCCGCCAGGCTTGTTTGGGACTGCAGTACATACACGAGCAGGGGCTGGTGCACCGCGATCTAAAGCCCTCGAATCTGATGCTCACCCGGCAAGGGACCGTCAAGATTCTGGACCTTGGGCTGGCCAGGTTCCATTTCGAGCAGTCCGAGGAGGAGATGACCAATTCCGGTCAGGCCATGGGCACGGCCGATTACATGGCCCCGGAGCAGGCCTCCGACAGTCATGCGGTCGATATCCGCGCCGACATCTACAGCCTGGGCTGCACGCTTTATAAACTCCTGGCCGGCAGCGCGCCGTTTGAAGGAAGCCAGTACAAGGGCACGTTCGAGAAGATGACGGCCCATGTTCAGTGCTCGGTTCCTCCGATAGAAAATCTCTTGCCCGAAATTCCCCGGGAATTGGCGGCCGTCCTGGAAAAGATGCTGGCCAAAAACCCCGCCGATAGATTCGCCCAGCCGGCCGACGTGATCGAGGCATTAACGCCATTCTGCGCTAATGCTGCGCTGCCCGCGCTTTTAGTTCGGGCAGAAGAGGCAAAGACGCTGTCGTCGGGCGAGTTTCCTGCACGTGCGGCGAAGCGGTCGGGCTCATTGGCGGTGCATTCGGAAACGCAGCCGACTCGACGGCGCACGTCCATACTCGCCGCCATAGGACTAATGCTGTTTATCCTGGGTTTCGGCTTAGGCCTCAGCCTGGGAGTTTTGATAACGATCAAAAAGGACGGCAAAACAACTTCAATCGAAATTCCGGACGGGAAAAATGCGCGAGTAAATGAGAAGGGCGATGTAATGATTGATATGGGCGAGGTGCAAGATAAGACAAGGACACGTCCAATTCCTCAGCCGGCAATTGAGGAGAAAAAACCGGAGCAGACCGCACAGCGGCGTACTGCCGACGGAATGATAGTGCCCGATTCTTACCGGCTTGGCCCGGGCGATACATTTACGGTCGTTCCCATATCTTCTATTGGAGCCGGACCCGGTGGAAGAGGTGGTCGCAGTGTTCTCTCAACTTACGTCATGAGAAGCACTGAGGTCGCAAAAACAGGAATCGCATATCTTGGCCCAAAATTAGGCGAAATCAAAGTGCAAGGTTTAACGCTGGACGAAACGGAACATGCGATTGAAAAAAAGATTCAAGAAGATCTGGATAAGTATAATCCGGAGGTTTCGATCACGGTGCTGGACAATGAGAACCGATCAAAGCAGGGTAAACTCCCGGACTCATATCGCATTTCGCCGGGCGACAAACTGAGTTTTCAGATTACAGGCATGCCCGAAGGTCCATTTTCCGCGAACAATCCGGATTTAGAAGTACAAGTGCAGCCTGACGGATATGTGAACATCATCCAAGTAACGCGGACTTCATCAACTGGTTATATAAAATTTAATGGTCTTACAATCAAGGAGGCGGAAAAATTAGTGCGGGATATTTTGATAGAGAAAATTAAAGGTATTACACCCAAAGTTGAAATTATGCTGCGAACGTTGAGGAAAATTTTGGAAAATCCGCCCGAATCGCACAATATCGATTTATCCACGTCCGACGGCAAGGCGGCGGTTCCGCCGGAGCCTTACACGATTATGCCGGGCGATTCGCTTTTAATTGGCGCCGTGGGAACGATTCCGGACCAACCCATCGACGGCATTTATGTTGTCGAGCCGGCTGGGACAGTCCCGCTGGGGCCGGCGTATGGGCGAGTCAGCGTCAAGGGATTATCGTTGGTCGAGGCCGAAGGGGCGATTACAAAACAATTGCAACAGATTTTGCGCCAACCTGAAGTATCGGTCACGTTGGCGGGTTGGGTCGATCGTTCAAAACCGCAAACGCCGCCTGTGGAGCATCGCATCGCTCCGGGCGACATATTGGATATATGGGGCTGTGGAACGATAACCGATCAACCTATCCACGGCCCGTACCTGGTGGAGCCCGACGGGCAAGTATCGCTCGGTCCGGCTTATGGACGAGTGAACCTCAAAGGGCAGACTTTCGAAGAGGCCGAAGCGACCGTGCTTAAACAACTGCAACAGATTCTACGCCAGCCCGAAGTCTCCATTACCCTGGGAGGATGGAGGAAAGAACGAAAACAAATAGAGGATGAGCTAATGCAAAAGGCGAATGCGTCTAAAACAACCAGGGCAAGAAACATTCCAGCCGTACGGCGAGAGAAAACCTCGGATGTAAATACTACCCTTGCACCTCCGCTTTTACAGCCTACGCAGGAGTCGTTGCCATCAATTTTCCCGAGCAAACCATTAGTGCCGGTTTTGCCAGGGCTTCTGCAAGAGGCGCAGGGAAGCGGTTTACCCGCGGGCGCTGGCAAGAAAGATGAAGGACCTACCGCATTGCCGGCGGCGACTGTCAATCCTGTGGCGGAACTGAAGGCTTTGCAGGGGCAGTGGAAAGTGGTGCATGTCGAGAAAGAAAAGGATGCAGAATTCTCATTATCAGAATCCCGTGCGCAAAACGGCATGTCCGTTGCGACTGTTAATCGTTTGAAAATCGGTCAAGATTTTGTGCAGTTCGTGAGTTTTGAGAAAGGGAATGCCGTTACGTGGATCTATCGCGTTGATCCGACGGCAAGGCCAAAAACTATCGATCTTTATAGATCGCGATCCGAGAACAAAGAGGGATTATTCGCCCTTGGCATATATGAAATGGAGGGAGATCTTTTGAAGATTTGCCTCGTGAATTATCTACCTTCGCTAAAAACCGAGCAGCGGCCAAAAGATTTAACTGTTGAGACCGGTTCGGATAAAGTAGTGATAACGATTCAGCGATATCAGCCTTCCGCCGATGAAAAAGCTGTCCAAGGCAAATGGTTTCTCAGCGGACAAATCGAAGACGGCAAGGTAGTTGACAAGGAGAAATCAAAAAATAACTTTTATATAAATTTTTCAGACTACTCTTGCCAAGATGGCAATATTGACACTAACCAATATCAAATTGATAAAATATGGCATTTCTGCATATATGTTCTCGATCCGGACAAGAATCCGAAAACGATTAAGATATACGCCCGAATCCCCGATGGTCCTGTTTTTAAAAATTCGCCGGAAGGATACGGCATATACAAGTTCGAAGGCGAGCGGTTGTGGATTGCCTATCGCGTAGGCGGACCCGCGCCGGAGATGTTCGAATCCTGCGCCCGGCTCGGGCGTAACGCTGCTTGAACTGCGAAGAAGCGAGCCAAAGACGTCCGCAACTGTCGATGGCCAAGAAGCCATTGAATCCAAGCCGGTGTCCGAAGTCGCGGTTGCAGTACTCGATGATTGCGATCCGAACTATAAAGGATCCGGCCCTCATGGGGACGGCATTCGCCTGATTGCAGCCGATGGCAAGGAACTCTATATACGAAAGGACCTCAATAACTGCCAAACTATCGGTGCTAATCATGGCGTGGTGATAGACTCAGCGCGAGGGCATGTTTTCTTTCGTGAATTGGTGGCGAATCGCGTTACGGGTATAGATTTCACCGGCAAGACCCTATTTCAGACGGAAATTGGCGCCAATGCGCTGGCCGTGGATCCACGGACGGGAAACCTGTGGTGCCTAACTGGCACTGGGACTATTTACAGCGGGAAGACGTCTGTACTCGATAGCAATGGAGGCTTGATTCAAACTTACACACTCGATGGTTTTGACATCGCCTATGACTCCCATGATGATGCGTTCTGGATTGTGGGCGAATATGTCATGAAGGTCAGTCGAAAGGGGGAAATCCTCTTCCGAACCACGAAGGCCAAATGGAGCTATGTTTCCGTTGCGCCGAATAAGCAGGACGGCAGTGCATGGGTTGTAGAACGCAACCATCCGAATGTTCAAGGTAGTGCCAATCGGTTGCTCCTGTTCGATGATAAAGGCCACGAATTGAAGAAACTCGATTTAGAGGGCCATAATCCGTTCGGCGTCGTCTGCGACTCGGAAACGGGCACGGCCTGGATCGTCATTTTGCGGAAGGGAATCTTGCGGGTACCCGTGAAAGGAGAGCCGCTTCCGCTATTGGACTTCCCGGCCGTATCGATTGCAATCGGTCCCGATAGCGGCCAAATCTGGATAGGAACCCAAACCGAAGTCCTACGGCTCGACAAGGATGGGAAGGTACTTGTTCGTTACCCACTGGGCAGTGAATCTGGACAAAGCTGGCTTAGCGCACGCTAGGCTGAATTAAGATGCCAAATACAGTTCAAAACCGCGCTGTCGATTGGTTCGAATTAGCAAAACAAACAGTCAAATCGACTTTATTTATTACGGATTGCGAAACCGCAAGCGGTTTCTTGAAAATGTGCATGAATCGGCGATATTGAGTTTTTTGGAAACAAACGCGCGGGTTTGAATTAGACTTCCCGCACTACCACGCGGTTGCCGCGGACTTCCACCACCTCCACGGTTTTGCCCGGGTCGATCATATCTCCGTCGGCGATCACGTCGATCACCGAATCGCCGAAGCGGGCCTTGCCGGCGGGCATTAGCGGCGTGGCGGTTACGCCTTGCGCGCCTACCAGTTCGTGCAGATCGACCAGAAGCTCGCGCCGGCTTATCGTTTCGCGTTCCTCAGCCTCGGGCGGGGACAGGATCATGTGGCTGAGGATCGGGGCATGGGGCAGCCATTTCCGGCTCAAGAGCGCAGCGGCAAACAGCGCAGCCGTCACCCCGCCGATCAAGAGCAACGATCTCTGCATTTCAGCGACTTGTTGTGAACTGCGGGGCATGACCAGGATTTGACTGGCCAGCACCAGGGAGAGTATCACCATTATCCCGCCGCCCAGGCCGAAGATGCCAAAGCCCGGGATCACGAAAATCTCCAATAGAATGCAGGCCACGCCCGAGAGGAACAAGAGCGAAATGAGCCAGCCCGGGGCCCCGCTGAGGAATTGACTCCAAAAGAAGAGCACAAAACACACCAGGGCCACGAACGCGCCGATGCCCAGCCCGGGCGTATGAAATTCAAAGTACAGCCCGGTCACGCCGATAAACAAAAGCAAAATAGCCACGCCCCGGGAGCCCAGGGCCTCGATGAACTGATCGGCCCAGCCGGGTTCGATCAAGGCGGGCTCGTTTTCCAGTCCGTAGTGTTGTTTGAATTCGCCGAAATTCGCCACCAGGGCATTGGCCAGATTCATTTGCAGGGCTTGGTTTCCATCCAGTTTTAAAGGCACGTTGTGCAGCGAGACCTTTGGGCCTTTTTCCCATTGGGCCGGATTGGGCTGCTCGCCGAGTTCCTCGGAGGAAAAATAATCCACCTCGCCCAGATGGGTGCAGCGATAGACTTCCAGATTCGGATCGACCAGGGCCGCCATAAGCGACCAGGAGCGGCCTTTGCGCGGGGCCAGCGCCTGGCGGATACGCTGTTGCAGCAGGGCCGCGTCGTCTTTGGAGATTTCCAATACGCCCGGGCCGCCGAGAACCGCGTGCGGATACATTACTATTTGGTCGCAAGCCAGGGCGATCAAGGCGGCGTCGGATCGGGCCTCTTTGGGTATATAGGCCACGGTGCGGACCTGGCTGGGATTGAGTGTGAGCAAAAAATTCACCAATGTAACGGCGTCGGCAGGCGAGCCGCCCGAACTCTCGATCCAGAGGCAGATGAAAT
The DNA here is from genome assembly GCA_963845975.1 of Pirellulales bacterium. GTDB lineage: Bacteria > Planctomycetota > Planctomycetia > Pirellulales > Thermoguttaceae > JBEKIK01. The sequence goes on from CAWJUD010000001.1 coordinate 784,308, forward strand.
TCACCTCGTGCAGGCTGGTTTGATCTTCGATCATTTTTTGCACCTGCCGGACCTTGTCGCTGGTTACCGGCCCCTTCAGGTCGATGCGCACCGCCTTCCAGGGATTTTCCAGGGACGGATCGTCTTCGATCGACAGGGGCGGCAGGTCCAAGGCCTGGACAAGATCGCGGCGGTTGGCTGCCAGATACGTGACGAATCCCAGGTCGCGGGCTTTTTTGCCGGATAGCTGCAAGGGTTCGCTGGCCGGCTTGAAAACCTCTGGGGCCACGGCGGCTTGCGTTTTTTTCAGCTCTTCTAATCCCTCGCGAGTGACGTACTCCGTGCCGACCTCGGTCTGCACGGCCAGGATTTCCAGGGCGGGATCCAATAGACCCAGGGCTAAAGGCACGGTCAATTTGCGGCGCCGGCCGGCGATTTCGCGGTAGGCGGCCCGAGTTGTTTCGCTGATTTGGCTCATGTCCACGCCCGCCGGTCCGATAGAGGCGTCCGGGGCCATGATAATGTCGTCACAAGCCATGACCGCCAATACGGCGTGGCCCTGGATGGACTGGGGTAAATAGGCCACGGTCTTGGCGGCGTTGAGATCCCCGCCGGTCAAGAAGTTGGCCAGTTCATAGCAGGCCCCGAAGTTGCTCCCTCGGGCGAAATTTTCCTGGCCCGCCGGAATGAAAAACTCGAAGATCAAATATGGCTTGACGTTTTGAGCCTGGGCCTTTTCCATGGCCTTGCTGACAAACTGTTTTACACGGTTGACGGTTTGATCTGTAATGGGCAGGGCCAGGCGGATGGAAAAACCGAGTTGCTTGGGGATTTCGGACTGCGCGGGCGGTCGGGTTTCTTTGCCCGGCCGGTCCTGGTTGGCTGCGGCAAGATCGCCGGGGCAGCTAAAAAACAATACGCCTGCAAGCGATGCCAGGGCTATAACCCAACGCTGCCGCCGAAATAGATCGGTTTCCATGTTTGGTCGGATCATTGTTCCAATCAGCCTGAGTAACATATCCTTTAGATTATAAGGTATGGCATCCCAGCGTCAAATCATGGACCGGTGATGGGGGTAGGGATTAGAATGACTTAGCCCGGATTATTCATGAATTTACTCTAGCCCGAAGCGCAAGCGAGGGATGGCAAACCGTTTACCCTCGCTTGCGCTTCGGGCTGGTGTTTCGCACTCCGCGTTGAAAATCCAAGGCTATGAATAATCCGGGTTCAGGTGGCCGGACATTCTTGTCTGGCCGGAAAAAGACAGGCAATGATAATTACCGGAAAAGACAGGCAAGAATGCCTGTCCTCCTTAAAGGCAAGATGTCTATCGCGATTTGCCGACTGGCCGGCCGGCTTGCTGGGTGGCGGCGTCGTCTACGATTTTTTCCCAACCCCGCGGCGTGTAGGCTTCAAAAGGTTTGCCTTGAAATAAGCGTAGGGGATCGTTAAACACGGCGTCATAGAATTCGTATGAAGTATGGCTCTTTCCGTTGGGCTGAAGGATTTGCAGGGCCCTGGGGGTCATGGCCGGAACGTTGAGCATTAAGGTCGCCGTGCGGAAGTTGGCGGCATCCTGCTGGTAGCGTGGATAAGCCTCCAGGCAAATCACGCTTTGCATGTTCGGCGGCGGCGGTACTACGCGGATCCAATATCGTTGGCGAAGTTTCTGCGCTTCCGTGCCGAAGAGGAACGGCAACGGGCCGTCGACTATGGCCTTGCCTTGCATTTCCGGCGGCAATTTGTGCTCGATCAACTTCTTTTCTCTGGGCAAATACTGGTAAACCGACTTGCCGTCGCAAATCCAGTGGTCCGCCCGGTCCGGTTCGACGGGACCAGGCTTGCCGTCCGGGCCTTCGGTAGTCAATACGCGAAAGACTCCTTTGTCCGGAGCGGAATACTTCAATATTCCCGTATCGACGTTTACCGGGGCGCTTGGATCGGCATTGGGCTTGGGAAACACGGGATCGTATTCCCAGCGCTTGAAGCTGCAATCAAAGGTTTTTATGTCCTTGCTTTTCTGCTCCCAGGCCTTTAACGCGCTGTCCAACTGGGCTTCTTCCTGTGGAGTAAGCGTAAAAGGCGGAGGGGGCGGCTGTTGCGGTTGCGAAGCCGTGTTTTGCTGAGGCAAGGGAAACGCCTCCCGCTCTTTAGGCAAAAGCGGTTGCGCCTGATTGCCGGCCTGGCCTTGCGGCGAATATTGGCGGGCTGGATCCGGCGCTGTCGCGGCGCTGGATCGTGGGAAGCTGCGGAACGACCGGCTGATCCGGCCCGGACACTGCATCGGTTGAACGAATGGGGTTGGGCCTGGGCCAGGGTTCGGTCTGCGCTTGCGCCCAAAGATGACTTGCAATCAAGCAGAAAAAAACCGCTGTTGCCCAGCTAAATCGACGTGCCATTGAGATCCTCCCCAATATGTATGGAATTGATTCCTTATTTCAATCGGATTTTTCAGATGTCAAGTTGTCGGTTCGTGGTCATAGGCGTCCGACCGCTAAAACCCATCCAATCGGCCGCAAATTCTAACAAGAACCTCCAGCCTGCCATAGAGAGAAAAATCGGGTGTAGGGGATAGTGGGCAGGGAACAGTGGGCAGTGGATAGTGATAAGGGGATGAATGATGATGTTGGTCAAATAGGAGAGATTATATTTGACCTAGACTTCTCAGATTATCCAGTTTAATTAACTGCCCGCCACCCCCCGCCCCCTGCCAACTGTCCACTGCCCACCGTCCACCGCCTACTGTCTACTCTCCACTACTCCCCGATGATCTTTACCAGTACGCGTTTTGCCCGGCGGCCGTCGAACTCGCCGTAAAAGACTTGTTCCCAGGGTCCGAAATCGAGTTTGCCCTTGGTAATGGCGATCACCACCTCGCGGCCCATGATTTGCCGCTTGTGATGTGCGTCGCCGTTGTCTTCGCCGGTGCGATTGTGGTGGTATGTTTTCGGCGAAGGATCGTAAGGAGCGAGTTTTTCCAGCCAGGCCTTGTAATCCTCGTGCAGGCCCGGCTCGTCGTCGTTGATGAACACCGAGGCCGTGATGTGCATGGCATTGCAGAGCAGGATTCCTTCCGTAACGCCGCTTTTGGCCACCGCATCCTCCAGCTTGGAAGTGATGTTCACGAAGTCCATGCGTTTGGGGACGTTGAAGGTCAAGTATTCGGTGTGGGATTTCATATAAGGGTTCAGGGTTCGGGTGTCAGGGTTCAGATAACAAAAACATTGAGTCGGCGATGCCAACAATGTTAGCTGGGAATCGTCCTGAAGCCCGCTTGATCGAAGTGTTTATCAAAAGTTAACGCCTCTGTGATAGAATTCTTTTGCATTACCAGGAACGAGATACAATCGGTCAGGGAGTATTTTTTATCACGATGTTTTTCCAAATAAATCCAAGCTTGATGAAATAGTGTTTCATCAACATGAGTCAATGTTACCGATTGACTACGAAGGAGTAAACGGCCGAGTTTGACGGCTTTGTCGTGCAATCCACGATTGTTGAAGAAAGTTACCACCTCGGAAAAAATATATGAGGTGGTAATCAAAGGCGGAAGATTGGCGACGATTTGGCTCCAGTGTTTAATCGCCGCGCCATGATTGCCGTCGTCGGCCAATTCCAATGCCAACAAGTAACTCGTACCCAAAAAAAGTGGTTGCATGAATTCTACAGATAGGCGTCATGGTTCGTTGAAGCATCGGTCAATCCCAAGTTGACGGGTTGACTGCCCAGAGTATGGATCGGGTCATCTTCGCGAACAGGAATGATGACAATGGCATCTTTTTCCCGGCGAATCTCGACCTCGTCCACGCCTTCAAGCCATTCATCCGGAATGGGTAACTTTAGGTTGGATACTTTGCTCTTCATACTGGAATCTCCGTTAAAGTTCTATAGTTAAATTGTACTCTAGAGGATAAAGAAAATGCAATACGGCTATTTGAGGACAAGATAATATCGAGAAACGAGAAATAGTCCTCTAATGGACAACCTAGCATTGACAACTAAGCGGCCGGAGTGGACCGGATTGCATATTTCTCAGAGGAAAGCTATTTTTTGCATTAAGAAATAGGAGGATCAAGCATGCGGATTGTAGTTTTCGACGGATACGCCTCCAATCCCGGCGATTTGAGCTGGGCCGAATTGGAAAAGCTGGGCGATTGCAGGATTTACGACCGCACGCCGGACGAGCAGGTCGTCGCCCGCGCGGCCGGGGCCCAGATCGTGCTTACCAACAAAATCTGCTTCATGCCCGATACGTTGGATCGGCTTCCGGAATTAAAATATATCGGGGTGTTGGCCACGGGCTACAACATCATCGACGTGGAGGCGGCTGCCCGGCGAAATATCGTGGTCACCAACGTGCCCAGTTACGGCACTATGTCGGTGATGCAAACGGCCTTTGCCCATCTGCTCAACCTGGCGATGCACGTGGCCGAACACAGCCAGGGCGTCGCGGCCGGCCGTTGGTCGCGTTCGCCGGATTTCTGCTATTGGGACTATCCGCTGGTTGAACTGGATGGCCTGACGCTGGGTTTGATAGGTTTCGGGCAGATCGGCCGGGCAATGGCTCAAGCCGGGCTGGCCTTTGGCATGAAACTGCTGGCATACGATCCCGTGCCGCCGCAAAATCCGCCTTCCGGAGTGAGGATGGTTGAACTAGATACGATATTCCGCAAAAGCGACGTGATAAGTCTGCACTGTCCGCTTACTGATTCGAATCGGCATTTGGTCAATGCCGATCGATTAGCACAGATGAAATCCACGGCATTTCTGATCAATACCAGTCGCGGTCCGCTGGTGGACGAACAGGCCTTGGCCGACGCGCTCAGCGCCGGGCGGATTGCCGGGGCGGGCTTGGACGTGCTGGCCGACGAGCCGCCGCCGGCCGATCATCCGCTGCTAAAGGCGAAAAACTGCTATTTCACGCCGCACAACGCCTGGGCCACAAAGGCCGCACGCAAACGCCTGCTCGATGAAGCGGTCGAAAACGTCCGCGCGTTTTTGGCGGGCAAGAGGCGGAACGTAGTAAATTAGTGGATAGTCTATTCGTTGGTTATTATCCAGCTATGGAAATCGGTGTCTGTCACTGACGGCAGAATTTCTTTCAAAATTGCGGCGAATTCGGCGGTAAGTTGTAGTTGCTTTAACCAATGTGCTAAATATTTTTGGTCCAGCGATGCCAAATTTAATTTTAATAGTGCTGCAACATCCGCCCGATCGATAATCCGACCGGCCAGTAATTTATGGAGTATTAGATCTTCGCAAGTTAAGATGGCGATGTCCATGGGAAGATCGGGCAAACGGCTGGGAATTCGGCGTTCCAAAGCAATGCGATAATATTCCGATTCGGCAAGTAATAAATCAATTTGAACCTCCATAAAAGAATCTGGCGGTTCATAGAGTAGCTGAATGATATTCAAGCGGCCAATGGAAATGACGGAAGGAGTTTGTTTAGGCCGAATTCCCAATGATTGAAGCCTGGGCAAGATTTTATCGATCCCCTGAACATCAACTCCTATTAACAGATCCACGTCGCGAGTTGATCGGACATATTTCCAGGCGGACATTGCCATTCCGCCTGTGACCGCGGCGGGTACGTCCATTGCGATTAGCGATTGCCATACGAATTGCAGGACTTTTATGAGTAGTTCAGCCGCCATGAGCGCCCTCGCGTTTTGAAAGTTCCTCCATCAAGTGGTACATCATTTTGTCGTGCTCTTCCATTTGTTCTTTATACCATTTGCGGTAAGCGGCTTTAAGATCGCCATCGGGGCCGATTTCGCGACGCAGGCCGGCCAGTAGGAATTGTTCGCTGGCGTTCATCACCTCGATCCACATCCTGATGCCCATCTCGGGAGTGAAGTTGTTCGGGACCGGCGGTGATAAATCGGGCTGAGGTTGCATAGTGGGCAGTGGATGGTGGACAATATAATACCGCAACATAGCCGTCGTTTTAATTATAACATTTTTTGTGTAATAGATAAACCGCAACCGACGGCTGCGGCCTTATGATGGAGCGACGCGGAAGTGACGAGGATTTGTGTTCCCACGCCGGAGCATGGGAACAAGAGAACTTATTTCCCGGCCACAATGGGTGTGGGATTGCAACTGGGCAATGAATTTCCCAGCCCTTACCTATTTCCCGGCGGGGACCGGCGCGGGAGTGGGGACTTGTTCCGGGGCGGAAACGGTCTCAGTGGCAGGACCGCCGCCGTCGTGATATACGCCCACGGTATCCACGCCGCTTCCGGTAAAGTCGCCGGCAAAGGGTTTATCGCCCGCACTGCCCAGTGCAAAGACCTTGTCGGTGGCGTCGAGCACGTGGTTATTATTGGTGTCAAGATAGAATGTGCCGTTGCGGTACACGCCGAGTTTGCTGACGCCGTCGCCGGTCCAGTCGCCCACGACGGGAATATCGCCTTCCTGGCCGAATTCGACGACCACGTCGCCGGGTCCCCAGCGGCCGTCGCCGTCCATGTCCAGGAACCATGTGCCGTTGCGGAAGATGCCCACGGTGTAAACGCCGTCGCCGTTCCAGTCGCCGATCACGGGCACGTCGTCTTCGGTGCCGAAGCGGAATACGTGATCGATCAGATCGGATCGCAAACTGCCGGCCGAGGTGCGTTTCATGGTCCGCCAGCCGATGGTTGCATCCTCGGGATCGGGAGGCATGTTTTTGTAGCGGTTTTTAATGGGATTTTGCACGTCGGGCAGGCCGGGTTCGGCAAGCAAGGCCCGCGGGTCGCCGAACCAACTGGGGCCGAAGATGCCGATATCGGCCTTGCCGTCGCCGTCCCAATCGCCGGTCACCGGCCGGTCGCCCGATTGGCCAAGTTTCGCCCACAGGTCGTTTTCGTCCCAAATGCCGTTGCCGTCGAGGTCCAAGAACCACAGGCCGTCGATGAACACGCCGATTTCGGTCACTCCATCGCCGTTCCAGTCGCCGGTTACGGGTGTAGCGCCGCGCAGGCCGAAGCGATATTTTTTCACGGGCACGCCGTTGGCATCGGCGATGATCCAGATGCCGCCCTGATTCAGGTCAGCGCCGGTCCAGGATGCGGGGTCGAAGAGTTGGGTTTGGACGTCGGCGGCGAATTCGCCGTTTTGCAGGCGGCGGGGCTGGCCGCCGTCGATGACGCTTAAATGCCAGGTATAACCCGGAGGACCGCCCGATCCGCCGGCGAGTTGTTGCGGCATGATGAGCGGCGGCAGCATGTAGGACACTCCGTATCGCAATGCATCGGGCACTATAGGCGAGAGCGGCGGGAACGGCGTGGGAATGGGCGGATTGGGAAAAACCGGCGGGCCAGGCGGATTGTCGGGCGGCGTTTCGATTTTCACCACGCTGAAGTTGTTCTGTACGGCTGAATCGCCCGAATTGACCGCGATCTTCACGATGGCGTTGCCTTGCGGATCCACTGCCAAGGTGCTGAGGAACAGGGAGTCGAGATTCGCGTAACGGTTGACCACCACTCCGCCCTTGCTTCCGGCGGTGTCGACGCCGGGAATATAACCGTCGGGTAGTTTAGCCAACACTGAATAATCGCCGGGCTGGAGTCCCGCGAATTCGTAGTAACCGTTGGCGTCGGTCACGGTGGTGATGGGATTGCCTTGCGCATCCTGCATCGGGTAACCGCTGCCGTCGCACAACTGCATTACAATGCCGGCAAGGCGGGTATCGTCCGGCGTAAGCGTGCCGTCGCGGAGCGAGGGGATATCGGGCAGGGGATCGCCTTTTTTAACCTGGATCGCCGGCCCGTCCTGGAAAACGAAGCCCGAGATCTTCGCCGGCAAAAGCTCGGAAAAGTCGTAATGCACTCCGTTTGCGCCCGGGCCGAGTTGGGCGTCGATAATGCGGTCCACGCCATCGAGGTTTCCGCCCGCCGATCCCACGTAATCGGCGCCTTCAAAGTATCCGGCCGGCTGCGATTCTTCCACGCCATAAATGCCCGGTTTCAGGTCGGTGAAGAAATATTCGCCGTTTTGATCGGTTTGCGTAACGGCGATATGGGTCTTCGACTGATCGATCAAATATATGGTCACGCCGGCCAATAGCGGCTCGCCCTGATCGTACTGGCCGTTGTTGTCGGCGTCGACAAAGACTTTTCCGCTGATGTTGGCGGGCAGTATTTCGCCGAAGTCGTAGTCTTTCCCGCTGACTCCGCCGGCCAGGGTAATCGCATTGATCAAGTCGGGGTTTTGCACCGCTCCGCCCTCGGAGCCGGCCGTTGCCGCGCCCTCGAGATATCCGGCCGGCTGGGTCTCGGCCAGGGAATAAGTGCCGGGCACTAAATTCTCGAATTTGTAATAGCCGTTGATGTCGGTTACCGTGGTCGAGCCGGTGGGGTTGCCCTCGGCGTCCAAGAGCGTGACCGTGACGCCGCTGATGCCCGTTTCGCTGGAATCGAAGACGCCGTTGTTGTCGGCGTCGTAGTAAACGTAACCGCTGATGGAAGCGGGTCGAGTTTCGCCAAAATTGTTGTTGATGCTGTCGTCGCCGCCTTCAAGACCGATGCTGCTTAGGACGTCCGGGTTAGTGGCCACGCCGTCCGTTACTCCGCCGACCGTGCCGGGCGCGGCGCCGACGCTCAAATAGCCGTCGGGCTGGGTTTCGACGATGCGATACGTGTCGGGCAGCACGCCGTCGAAACTATAATGGCCGTTGGAATCGGTAGTCGCGGTCTTGCCGGTCGATACGTAATCGTTATTCACCAGGCTCAAAAGAGTCAGCGTAACGCCGCCGATCCCCGGCTCGCCGGGTTCGAACTGATTGTTCAGATTCAGATCTTCATACACGTTGCCGGAAATGGTGATGGGCAAGGGATTCTGCTGCATCGAGAGGCCCAATCCGGCGGTATATACCGGTTCGGGCGTTTCGCCGGGCGGCATGTAACTGTCCGGTGGGAGGTTCAGCCCATACTTCGCCGAAAGGTCGTCGTAGGCGTCGTGAAAAGTGCCGACAACCGTAGTGCTCTGGTAATGGGGCGCGGTGAATACGGCCGTGAAATGCGAACCGTCGAACTCGGCGCCTTCCACGATCGGATCGGCGATTCCGCCGGGCCGCATTTCGTCGACATTGATCCGCAATACCAGCCTTCCATTGGCCTGGAAATTGTTGCAGTGGATGGTCATCAGCGTGCTGTTGTTGTTCACGTCGACCGTGACCGTTCCAACGCCGGTTTGCTCGACAATCGACAAGGGCACTCCGGCCATGGTTCCGGTGGGTCCGCCCGGGGCGGTGTGGAAAAACATGTCGCCGTCGACCGGGCTTTTCGATGCATCTTGTGGTATAGATGCATCCTTGTGGGTGTCGATGGTGATGTCTGTCAATTGCGTGCCCGCGGCGCCGCCGTCCCAACTGATGTATATCAGATTGCCGATCGAGTCCGTGCCGCTGTGTGGTTCGTAGTACGCGGCCCCGATATTGAGCACCGGCGCAGCTAACCGACAGCAGTTGCCGCTGTTCCATCTGTTCGATGCGGCACTTGTGCCAGCGCCCGGAACTTAAATTCCTTTTTGACGACCGGGCGGACTTGAAATCATACAGCCGTTTAAATGCGTTGCTTAGCAAGCTCACGACAACCTCCATGATCGATTTCATTTATCGGGGTGGCAGTTCAACTGCCGCCCCAACAAGGTTTGTTCTCTTATCGTTGCGTAATTCCCTCGCGCTGGTTTGTTATTTTCCATACGCGGACTGTGGTGTCGAAACTCCCGGAAATCAACGTTCCGGCCTGGGGATCGTAGGCCAGGGCGGTCACGGTGCCGGTGTGACCGAGTAATTGATTCTCCTCGGTTTTAGAGGAAAGATTCCACAGGCGGATCACATTGTCGGTGTCACCGGCCGCCAAATGTTTTTCGCCGCAAAATTGGAGTGTCCTGATTTTCCCGGGATGTTGGGGCAATGCTGTCAAAACCTTGCCGGAAAGCGGATCGAAGAGCCTGATCGTGCGATCGTCGCCGGCCGCGGCCAATTGGCTGCCGCCGGGCGAATAGGCCAAGGCGGAAATTCGCCGGGCAGAGGCCTGAATTTCCGCAGTTGTCGAGCCGCTTGCCACGTTCCACAAGCGGATCGTACCTGCCCGACCGGCCGCGGCCAGTTGCGCTCCGTCGGGCGAAAATGCCAAATCGCAAAGATCACTGCCCGGTCCGTCCAACTCCCTGGGCAACCGGCCGTCGTCGGTGTAGAGCCGGACCTTGTCGTCGAATCCGGCCGAGGCCAAGAGCTTCCCATCCGGACTGTAAACCAAGGCGCGAATGGCCTGGGGTTGTTCGGGCAATTCGGCCGGCTGTCCGGCGGAGGTAAGATCCCAAATGCGGATCCGCCGATCATTGCCTGCCGTGGCCACGGCCTTGCCGTCCGGGCGGAAGGCGACGGCCTTGATCCAATCGGTGTGTGCCGTTAGCCGATAGAGCACGGCCCCGTCGTCGAGGTTCCAAATCCGCAGTATGTGATCATCTCCGACCGTAGCCAGCATTTTTCCCGTGCGATCGACGGCCACCCCGGAGATGACCGGAATTTTTTCCACGCTGGGATTTTTGTTCAGTTCGATGATGCGAACAGGAATCTGTCCGGCGGTCTGATCGGCCCCCCATGAAATCCCCACGTAAACGCTCAGGGCTACAATTGCCGCAATCGCCGCCAAAAGTCGCCATTTTGTCATTTTAATCACCCAAATTGAAATAATTTATTGATGCGCAGGGCGAATCTGATACAGTACATCGCGTTATCTGTCTATATCGACATCAGGTGAAGTTGACCTGTGGGAACTTTTTTTCCTCACAAAGAGACTGCGCAAAATGAATAGAATGGGGCGATGTGGCACTCTATGATAGATCGTGCGTATACTGATCAATTAGTGCGCTTTCGAGGTATGCGAGATTAAGTAAAGATGCTATAAGGCTCGCAACGAGCCGATCCGTGATACAAACGCCCGAGATGTTCCGGCTTTTTGACTCTCGTTTCCAAGCTCTTAATTTAAAACTTAAATCTCCGTAACAACTGAGGAGATTTCATCTTGAACCGACATATAACTTTTTTGGCCACGCTCATAATGGGCATATTAATTTGTAACATCTCGCAAGCGATCACATACAATGTTACCGATCTGGGCACACTTGGCGGAACGAAAAGCGAAGCCTGTGGCATCAACACCAGTGGGAAGGTCGTGGGCGATGCTAACACCACAGGCACTACCGCTGAACACGCCTTCCTATATAACGGCTCAACGATGACAGACCTAGGCACATTCGGTGGGAGAAATAGCATTGCCCTAGGCATCAACGATAGCGGGCAGGTCGTGGGCAATGCCGAAACCACCGCTGGAACTCACGCCTTCCTCTACAGTGGTTCGACGATGACCGACCTAGGTACACTTGGCGGTGCGTTCAGTTGGGCCTATGGTATCAACACCAGTGGGCAGGTCGTGGGCCACTCCAGCATCAACGACAACATTTCTATTCACGCCTTCCTTTACTGCGGCTCGACTATGACCGACATAGGTACTCTCGGAGGAAAGTTCAGCGAAGCTTATAAAATCAACTCCAACGGTCAAGTTGTAGGCTGTTCCGATTCCATCGGTGGCAATTTACATGCCTTTATCTACAGCGGCTCGACGATGATCGACTTGGGCACACTCAGCGGAACGGATAGCGAAGCATGGGCCATCAATGAGAGCGGACAGGTCGTGGGATGGGCCGATACCATCTGTAGTAATTCACATGCTTTCATCTACAGCGGCTCGAAAATGACCGACCTGGGCACACTAGGTGGATCGCAAAGCGCAGCCTGTGACATTAACGACAGCGGACAGATCGTGGGCTATGCCTACACCGCCGGCGATGCCGCTCAGCATGCCTTCCTTTACAACGGCTCGACGATGGTCGACCTGAATGCCCTGATCGATCCGTCCTCCAGTTGGACATTGGAGTGTGCATATGACATTAACGACGCCGGGCAAATAGTAGGATATGGCCATCATGGCAGCGAGACTCATGCCTACCTCTTAACACCAGTCCCCGAGCCGGCCACACTCGTGCTTCTATGCTCGGTTCTACTGGGATCAGGCTGGATTAGTCGTCGACGCTGAACGAAATGAACTCGTAAAAACCTATTGCCCGGCAGCCAGGATTCTTTCCGCCGCCAGTTCGCCGGTGTGGATGCAGTCGGGAATGCCCACGCCGTGGAAAGCGTTGCCGGCCAGTTGCAGATGGGGAAGTGAGGCCGCACGCGCTTCGATCCGGGCGACGCGGTCTTTGTGGCCGACATGGTACTGCGGCATGGTTCCCGGCCAATGGGCGATGTCGAAAAATACCGGATCGCCTTGGATGTGTAAGAGCTTTTCTGTGTGACGGCGGACCAGGGGCAAGAGTTGGTCGTCGGGCATTTCGGCCAGTTCCGGATGCCTGGCCCCGCCCACAAAGACCCGCAGCAAAGTCTTGGTTTCAAGTGCGCGGTGGGCGTATTTCCGGCTGCTGAAGCTAATGGCCAGGATGGGGCTGCGCTCGATGGCCGGCACCACCGCGCCCATGCCGTCCAAGGGATGACCGACTTGCCGGACGTCATAACCCAACGAAACGATGGCCGTGCCTTGATGCGAAATAGCAGCCAGATCGCCGGCCAAATCGGCGTCTATCGGATGGAGCAATTTGGCCGTCATCCACGAGGGTGTGGCAATAATCAGGGCGTCGAATTCAAACATCCCCTCTTCCTTTGGTAGATTATCGAAAGTCCCCTCTCCCGACCAACCTCCGGTTGATGCCCGGAGAGGGTTAGGGTGAGTGCTGCGCGTCCATATACGCCAGGAATTTTCGGTTCTTTCCAGCCGTTCCACCGGCGCATTTAATCGGATTGAACCGGCGGGCAACCGCGCGGCCAGGGCATCAACGAGGCTTTGCAGCCCGTCCCGCAAGGTGACGAACATGCTATAGCGTGCGCCGCTTTCGGAACCGGCGTGCGGACTGAATTTTTTTTGCCGTCGCATCGCCCTGATCAGGCTGCCGTACTGAACTTCCATTTCACGGAAGCGGGGCAGGGTGGCCAGGACGCTGAGTTTTTCCATATCGGCGGCGTAGACCGCACTGACCAGCGGCTCGACCAGCCGGTCGAAAACCTCGCGGCCCAGACGGCGGCGGACGAACGCGGCCATGCTTTCGTCGGCAGGGTCTTTTCGCGCGGGGATGAAATATTCCATTGCCGCGCGGAGTTTTCCCAACGGACTTAAAAGCGGCGTGACCGCCAGCGGCCAGATCCGCGTGGGGGCCATCATCAGAAAACCCTCGGGCAGGCGATACAGCCGCCCGGCATGGACCACGAAGGTCCGCCGGTATGCGGGATTGGTTTGAACAAGTTGCTCGGCCAGTCCCAAGCGCTTGCATAGATTTACGCCCCAGGGGATGGTAGTGATGAAGTTATCGGAGCTGCGTTCGACTTGAAAACCGTCGCGGTGCAAAGTGGAAATCACGCCGCCCAGGCGATCGGAAGCCTCGAACAGCGTTATTTCCCGCGACGGATCCAATTCCACCAGGCGATGCGCGGCCGCCAGTCCGGCAATCCCCCCGCCGATTACAGCGATGCGTCGTGGTTGAGGTTTAAAGTTCACGGTTTACAGTCCACAGTTCGTGGATTTCACTTGCCCAATGCACTTATTTAGCACCCGGTGAATACACCGGGGGTTGCGCGGATGATTTTTCCATCTTAACCCTCCGTGTATTCACGGGGGGCTAAATAAGATTTCACGGGGGTTAAATAAAATCTCAAAGCGCGCTTAATTAAATCCACAGGTGCAGGCGACCGTCGAGCATATCGGGCAGGGCCTTTTGCACGTGGGTGCGAATCTGGTTGGAGTTATAGCGGGTGCTGAAATGGCTGGCGATGATCAATTCGTTGCGGAATCGGTCTTTGCGCTCGATTAAATCGTCCAAATGAATGTGCCCGAATTTATGGATCTTGTCCTTGTGATGCCGCTGGGCCACGAAGGTTACTTCCATGATCAAAACTTCGGCCTCGAACATGGCTGGGCAGGCGTCCAGGCCGGCCGGTGAGCTGTCGCCCAAATAGGCCACGTGCGGGATGCGGATTTCCTGGGTCACCTCCGTGCCGGCAAGGCGGAGATCGCGGATGGTTTCGCCGGGCAGGCCGATGAACTCGGATTTGAGTTTCCGCCGCCGCTGCCAAACTACAAAACCCAGCGATGGCACCGCATGTTCGGTGGCCGAGACGGTTACCACCTGCTCGCGGGAAAGTTCGATTTCGTCGCCGGGCTTAAGCGGCGCCAGCGTGCAGGGCAACCGCCCCCGGTCCAGGCGGCTAAAAAGCCGCAGGATCCGCTCCATGGGGGCCACGGCGTGTTCGGGCAAATAAATCACCGGCGGATCCATTTTCATCATCCGCCGCCGGGCCACATACACCGGCAAACATATCAGATGATCCATGTGCGTGTGCGATACGAACCAGGTGGGCGTGCCCATGAACGACCAGGGCTGGGCGCCCAGATCAAAGCCGATCTTCAACTCCGGTATCCGCCAGTAAGTTTGCACCGCGGCCCTGGAGTAGCCCTCGATGGATATATCCTTGTGCGTGAGTGTTTTAACCGGCAGATTGTGGATCATCAGGGGCTAAAGGCTGGAGTGAATGATGAAAAATGAAAGAATGACGAAAATCAATCATGAAACGCAAAAATCTTCGAGGAAAATGAGTAACAAGCGGGCAATAAATTGCCCGCCCCTAATAATATAAAATCAACTACCGACCCGATTCCCAATTTCTAAACGCTAATCTCTAATTTTTATCCTTAACATATTCATAATTATCGGCGTCGGAAAAATCCAGGGGCTTGGTGCAATTTTCCTCGATCAAGAGCCAGATTTCGCCGAACAAGGCGTTTTGTTCCACGCGAACGCGGCGATGGCGGACCAATTCCAACACGGCCAGAAATATGCCGATCAACGTCGATTTGTGCATCCCCGGCTGAAACAACTCGCCGAAGGCAATCCGTCGGCATTCCACCAGCCGGGCGTGGATGCGGGCCATATATACGCGGATCGGGGTGTCGTCGTAAACTATGTTCGAGGGCTTGGCGGCCTCGGTCTCGCGCATGATCCGCCCGAACGCGCTTACCAGGTCCCACAATTCCGCCTCTTGGATGGGTTCCTCGCCAAGGTCGCGAACTCGGCCGGGCAGATCGCTGGAAAGCCGGGGATAGTGCTCCTGCCAGACACGGCTCCGCTCTTCCAGGATGCTGGCGGCGTCGCGATATTTTTTGTATTCCAAGAGCCGGCGCACCAATTCCTGCCTGGGATCGTCGATCTCTTTCTCGATTTCGTCGCTCGCCGGCAGCACCTCGTTGGACTTGATCTCGATAAGCGTGCTGGCCAAGGCCAGAAAATCGCCCACCGCGTTTACATCCACTTGCTCCAGCACCGCGATATACTGCAAATACTGAGCGGTGATTTCGGCAATGGGGATATCGACGATCTCGACCTCGTGCTTTCGCACCAGGTACAAGAGCAGATCCAAGGGGCCGCGGAATAGGTTTAAATCGACGCGAAAATCCATGGGCGGGTTGTTCTTCGTTATAATGATCCTTGGCATGACTCGCGGCATAAGTGCCGCTAACGCCGATCCATACCGGCGACTATTGTAGACGGCACACTCCCTGTGCCGATCCCGCACAGGGAGTGCGCGGACTACTTTTTATTTCAGTCTAACGCCGATCCGTCCGGGGGGCGAGACGACGGGGGTTTTTCTCCGCAAATCTCTGGAAAATTTTGCGTTTTTCCTGTATTCTGTTTCGTCGGTATAAACCATTTAACTTGAAAAACGTTATATTCAGAAATGCTTTATCTATATTCCCGGCGATTTCCGGGCAAAATAGAAAACAATCGGGCCAAGAACAGCTTTAGCCATCCAGCAGGGGGGTAAACACGTGAATTACGAACAGATTTGGGCGCCATGGCGAATGGGTTATATCTTGGGGGATAAAACCGCTGCCAAATCCTTGCCGGCCGAGGAATTGCTGCCCGGGGCCGATGCGGAATGCTTCCTTTGCCAGTGCGTGCCCCAGGGCGATGATCGCCGGCGCTTGGTGGTCTGTCGCGACAAGCTGACGATCGTGGTGTTGAACCGATATCCCTACAACAATGGCCATTTGCTGATCGCCCCGCTAAGGCATGTGGGCCAATTCAACGAAATCGACGATGCCACGCACTTGGAATTGATGCAAACCATGGGGCGTATGATCGAGGTTTGCGAAAAAGTTCTAACACCGCAGGGATTCAACGCCGGGCTGAATCTAGGCCTTGCGGCAGGCGCAGGCGTGCCCGGGCATCTGCATTGGCATATCGTCCCCCGCTGGGTCGGCGATACGCACTTCATGCCCATCCTGGCCGCCGTGCGAGTAATTCCGCAATCGCTGGAAGCCCTCTGGGAATTGCTCGCAGATGAAATCGCGAAATAATTTGCCGGCAATTATCACCACGGTATTATTGTTGCCTGTGGGCCAGATAGAGTATGAGCCGCTCATCCAGAAGTTTATTTGATATCCAAAAGTCGGTATTCTTTACCCGTGCAAAAGCATCCTTTAAGTTGATAAGTCCTTCATCGGCGGCCAACTCAAGCACTCCAATCGTGCCGGTGAAAGGAATGAGACGCTCGGCTGCGGCTTTGCGTCCGAGAACTTCATCGATAAGCAGCAGATCGGCTTTTAACTCTCGGGCAAGGCTGATTGCAGCGAGTTCTCCGGCATGGAGTGAGGGGATCGGCTCGATGGCGGTCGGCACTCGCTCAAGAAGCCACGCTGGTCGAGAACTCATGAAATCACGCACGTCTTGCGGCCGGTTGGAATGAAGCAATTCCGCCGAAACCTCCGGCGGGATGATGACCTGACCAAAGAGCTTTGGGAGCACATCGATGTGCCCGATTATGATGAGCACTATCATCGGAGAACTGTCGGCAACGACAAGCATCAGGGGGCCTTTCCCATCACGCGATCCAGTGTCTGACGGTCGGATTGAAGATCGGCCATTGTCAGCGAGCCTTCGAACACCTTGTGCCGTTTAAGATATGCGTCGGTTTCAAACCGATCGAGCCCCAGCACCAGGGAGAGTTCGTAATGGGTGAGTTTCCCCCGTCGGAAAAGCTCCAAGGCATAAGCCTCCTTGACGTCCGCGTCGAGATTCGCGGTCTCCCGGTGCAGTTTTTCCTCAACCTCGGCCGGTAAATTAAGTGTTACATTCAAGGTCATAAATCACCTCATTGATCCATCCAAAATCATTATACCATCTTGATAATCAAAATGACAATGCTCTTTTTAAATATATTTACCGGAGTGCAGGTGATTCCGCAGTCGTTGGAAGCGCTTTGGGAATTACTCACCAAATAACTATCATGAAAAAAGATATGAATCCCTTTTCTTTCAGGTTGTTAGGTGCCATTCTGCCCTTTGCTGATATTATTATGTACGAGTGCGCGGAATGACTCTAACTCCCCTTCCATCTTGAATGCCCGCTTTGGAATGACACTGTACATGCGCGTACCGTAAATGAGCAGGCACAGTCTGTCGTTTTCCAGCAAGCGGCTGAAATGATTCCACTTAATGCGTGAGTCGATAGACTGCGTTTGAAAGTGAATCCCATTCTGATCCATTGTTAGGTGATAGGGCTCTCGGAACTTCGGGTTGTGCTTAAACCAGTACAAGATCAGGAGAGGGCGAAGCGAGAGGATATTGAACCATTCTGCAGCGGCTAACGGAAACCAAACTATCGTCCACCAGTGTACGCCGGTCACCCACAACAGACCCAGTCCTGTGACTATAAGTATGATTGCGACCACCTTGTCTATTTTCCAGAATAACGTTGACCTGTAATAGAGGCGCTCGGCCGCAAGATGATCTGCAAGCAAAGGGCTGAAACTTACTTCGACAGGTAATTCATTCATTGCGTCACGCTGTCCGCCTAATACGCAATCTAATTCAGACCTGCATTTCTATATCGCTAAACAAATCTGCGCAGCAATCTGAAATTTGGAATTGTAACAGGTATAAAATACATACTAAAGCAGCCATTTATGCTCGCCGGCGGTATGCGTGACTTCGATGGCGGGGCGTTTTTCGCCGGGGAGGAGTTGAAATGTGAGAGGAACTTTGCGGCTGGCAAGGATAGCGGCGTCGGGCAAGCGCGATTCGGCCGTTTTTTGCAGTTGATCGTTTTGCCTTTGATAGAGTTCCAGGGCCCACGTCTCCCGATTCACGATCAAAACTTCATGTACGCCGATTTGATTATAAAAGGCGATTTTTTCATGCGTGCGGTCGCCGGGGCTGGTGATCTCGATGAGAAAATCGGCCGGACCGCGCCAGTGGGTATCGCAATTTTCCGCCTTAGAGCCTATCCTAAAACATGATTTCGTTGGGGTGGCAGTTACACTGCCACCCCTAAATGCGGAGTTTTACAGGGGCGGAAGTCCAACTTCCGCCCCAACTTACATGTTTTAGGATAGGTTCTAAATGTAATACGATGTTATTGGAGATTGCCCGTATCGGGGATTACGTCCGGTGCTGGTGGAGACGGGCAGGAAGTTGATCGGGCGGCAGCTTTTGCCCTCGGCTATCTCTTCGCCCCGCGCCGGCACCATGCCCAACCAACCAGCCCGATGGCACCGGCACCAAGGAGAGCGAATGTGCCAGGTTCCGGTACCGGATTTATGGTCAGAGCGAACACCGTTCCATCGTTGTAAGCGCCGTAGTAGGAGGCCGTCCCATACAGGGTGTTACCGATGAGCGTCAACCCGGCAGCTGGACCTGCGCCAGTGCTGCTGTCGAGCAAGGCCAGTACCGTGGAGTCGCCACCGCTCACGGGAACGCTGAAGACTGTACCTAATCCATAGCCATAACCATTGCCGCCCCCTCCTGTTGTCCCATAAAGGGTGTCGCCGATGAGCGTCAGGTCGGCCTGGGGAAATGCGCCGTTACTGAAGCCGAATGCGAGAAGAGTCGTGATGCTGCCTCCATCCATGGGAACGCTGAAGACCGTTCCGCACCCATATCCGCCTATCAGCGACAAGTTGCCACCCCATTCAGCCGTCCCATACAGAGTACTGCCGATGAGCGTCAAACCGCCGCAGGGTTGTGCGCCGTTGTTGTTGTTGAACGAGGCCAGTACCGCGGGGCTGCCACCGCTTGTGGGAACGCTGAAGACCGTGCCGTATCCGCTTTGCCTATTGCCGTTGTAGTTCACCCCGCCATATTCGGTCGTCCCATACAGGGTGTTGCCGACGAGTGTTAGGTCGGCAACGGGAAAGCTGCCGTTGGAGCCGCTAAACGAGGCCAGTACCGTGGGGCTGCCGCCGATTGCGGGAATGCTGAAGACCGTGCCGTAATTGTTAGGACCGGCCCATCCCGTCGTCCCATACAGGGTGCTGCTGTCCGGGCTGGGCGTCAAGCCGGCAAAGGGACCTGCTCCGTTGGAGCCGTTGAACGAGGCAAGTACCGTGGGGCTGCCACCGCTTGTGGAAACGCTGAAGACCGTGCCGTATCCGCTTTGGCTATTGCCGTTGTAGTTAGCCCCACCATATTCGGTCGTCCCGTACAGGGTGTTGCCGATGAGTGTCAAACCAGCAGCAGGATATTCGCCGTTGTAGCCGTTGAACGAGGCCAGTAACGTGGGGCTGCCGCCGCTTGCGGGAATGCTGAAGACCGTGCCGTACCCATTGGGACCGCCCGCGGCGGTCGTCCCGTACAGGGTGCTGCCATCAGAGCTGAGAGTCAAACTGCCAAGGGGCTCTCTTCCGTTGCTGCCATTGAAGGAGCCCAGTACCGTAAAAGTCTGGGCAGGAACAGGTGTTGCAACCAGGTCAAGAAGAATCAAGATGCTCCCAGCCATCCGCAACGCCGCCGCCATCAAACCTCGCACCATCGTCTCGTCAAACATGAACTTCTTTTTCCTAATCATTCGTGCTCCTTTCAAGTTTGAAATAAACTTCAATGATGTATTTACCGGAACGCCCATTCCTGGAATGTACGAAAACTCCTTAAAACCACCCACAGCACACATAATCTATGTCACACCCAAATGCTAATGTGGTGCCACAAAGCAGGCGAGTTAAAAATGTTGTAAAGAAGAAGGATCCGGTAGCGCAATTTAGAATATTGAACAAGGGCCGGTCCTTGCTCCCAATTGCCAAGTCACAGAATAACTACCGCCACCAATACAAAGCTAAAGGCAATCTTTGCCCCAGGTTTTCGGCGGAAGCCCATACTTGGCGAGCGCTACCTCTTTTATGAGTTAATAACACACGCAGTATTGGTCTAAAACCACATCCTTATGAGGCGCATATTTGCAATGAGAAACTTGGAGTTATTATACACTAATATTTACAATTATCAACGAGCCCGAAATTATTTTGGCTAATTTCCTTAACTCCTTGGTACATAATCGCTTGCGTGATTAACTGAGTGTCGCGAAGAAAAACCGCCACGTCGGGACAACGGAAATTTTTTGTCCACTCTCCGGTGGTTCCTGCAAGATTTACACCGGCACGGACATCCGCGAGTCCCTGCCAGTCCAGCAACCCCTCGAGAATCGCATAGAATTTGCCCGCCAGATTCTGATGTTCATCGTTTGGCAATGGCGCCATCATATATATTCCCTCCCAGACTTCGTCGAATTTATCCGCGCCCCATGCCCGGCGCTGTTCGAGCAAACGTTCTGCCATCTGCGGATCAAGAATCATCGCGGCCATGAAAGTCGCCTCGTGTAACAACCTGGGACCCTGCTCATCTATTATTACCCAAAATGGGTGGAAAAACAAGCCGAAAAACAATTGGGGCGGCAGTTCAACCGACGCCCCGACAAATTTTTCAACTGCGGCCCCAATAAATCCGCTTAGCGGCTGTCCAATAATAACTTTGGAGTTTGGAAGGCAAACCGCCCTCACCCCCGGCCCCTCTCCCGCAAGCGGGAGAGGGGAGTAATACTTTGACAGTCGCTTATTTCAACTTATTCAACCGTCCACAGCGTCAGGGAGTCTTTGTCTTTTATGAAGATCCGCTTTCCGGCGATTACGGGGTGGGCATAAATCGGCGTGTCGGAAACATTGTACCGGGCCAACTCCTCGTATTGTTTGTCGCTGGGATTGTAAACGATCAATCCGTTTTTTTCGGTAAGCGCGATGATCACCGAGCCGGCGTCGAGGATGGATCCGAATTGGCTGAGCTTGTCTTTGGCGGTCCATGCCTCCTGGCCGGTTTGGGCGCTGAGGCAGAACAAACTAGTGCGTTCGGAAAGGCCGTATAGCAGGCCGTCTTTGAGCACGGGCGTATTGAATATCGTGGCAATCGGCGAACTCCAAAGTTCTTTGACGGTGAAGCCGTCGCCTTGTTTTTCGATCCTTACGGCCTTGGCGCCGCGTCCCGCTCCGGTGTAGAACATGGTTTGGCCCTCGACGATCGGGCTGGGTGCGTTAAAAGATCGTCCTTTGGGCACGAAGGGTATTTCCCACAAGAGTTTTCCGTCGGCCGTTGCCACGCCGACTATTCGCTGTTCGGTAAGGGTGACGATCTGTTTCGCGCCTTCGACGGTCATCAAGACGGGCGAGGCAAAGCCCGGACAATCGCCCGGGCCCCATTTCCACTTTTCCTTGCCGGTGGACAGGTCGAGAGCAAGAATGACCCCCGTGTCTTTTTTGCCTAGCTGTGCGATGCACATTCCATCGACAACGATGGGCGACATCGAGGAGTAGAACGGTGAATCGGTCGTGCCGTAATCCTCATTGCGCCAAAGCGGTTTGCCGGTGGCGGCGTCGAGGCAGAATAGTACACAACCCACGCCCAGTGTAATGACTTTTCCATCGGCGACCGTGGGCGAACTCCTGGGGCCGGGATGAGCGGAGGGCGGACCGGTAACGGCTATGGCTGGATATTTGATTTGCCAAATTTCCTTGCCGTCGGCCGCGTTAAGGCACATGGCCACCTCGTCGTCTCCCTGTCGTGTGAAGACATAGAGCCGGTCGCCCGCCAGGGCCGGGGTTGCGTCGCCCAGGCCCACGGTGGTTTTCCACTTTTGGGCAAGTTCCTTGGGCCAGGCGGCCGGGGCGGCAAATCCGCTTACTTTTCCATCCCGATTCGGGCCTCGCCACTGAGGCCAATCCTGAGCACAAGCGCAGGCGGCGCCGATAAGAAGCACACAGCCTGCGATTACACCGATCGATCGATTTGTGTTTGACATAGCAGGTCCAATCCTTTCGTGCAAAATAATCATGGAAGACACTCCCGGAGCAAGTTCCGGGGCTAAACAAAGAATACATTATAAACTATCTGCCCACTGTCCACTGCTCACTGTCCACCGTCCACTCACTCTCCACTATTTTTTCTCCCGCACGTCGTAACAAAGCAGCACGTCTTGGTCGCGGACGTAAAGCATGCCGTTGGCGATGACCAGGTAGGGCCAACTGTTCAATTCGCTGCGATCGGGTTGATCGAAGCGGCCCTTGAGTTTGAAGCCACGCGGCGTGGCTTGGACCAGGCTGATCGGGCCGTTCTCGTCGCGGCAGTAGAGCATGCCGTCGGCATACAACACCGAGCACTTGCCCGCGGTTTTATCGGACCATTTGACTTCGCCGGTATTAAAGTCCAGGCAGGTGAGATCTTTGGGATTATTGCAGCCGTAGATCATGCCGTCGATCAGTACCATGCCGCCGTGATGGTTTTGCATTTTTTTTGTGAAGAAGACTTGTTTTACTTCGAACCTGTCGCCGACGAGTTTCACATCGACCCGCCCGCCGCCGCATCCGTAAGCGGTGGAGGCGAATACCGAACGGCCCGAGACGATGCACTCGGCGCAATTGGACTTGTTGCTTGCCGGAGCATCGTAGCGCCAAAGGAACTTGCCGTCTTTCGCCCGCACGGAAATAACGCCCTTCTGGGTCAGATTGATGTACTGATCCACGTCGTCAATGGTAGCCTTAATAATCGAGGAATACGCCGCTTTATCGCCCACGGCCGCGCCCCATACTTGTTTGCCATTGGTCTTATCCAATGCCACGATGGTATTATTCTCTCCGCCGGGGGTGCAGATCACCCAGGGACCGTCGACCAGCGGCGATTCGGCATAGCTCCACATGGGCAAGATGCCGCCAAAATCCCGGACAAAATCCCTCTGCCAAACGACACGCCCGTCTTTAACATCCATGCACGCTATATCGCCGCCGATGCCGGTAGCGTACAGACGGTCGCCGTCGATGGCGGGCGCGGGCCGCGAGCCGGGACGGTTTGCCGGCTCATTGCGGATCGGGCCGAAATCGGCCTGCCAAATCAACTTGCCTTGTTTACCAACGTCCAGGGCCGTGACCCACTGTTTGCCGTCTTTGTGCCCCTGGGTGTAAAGAACATTGCCCACGACCGATACGGTGCTGAAACCCTGGCCCAATCCGGTGACCTTCCAAACCAGCGGCGGGCCGTCTTTCGGCCATTCTTTCAGTAAACTGGTTTCGCGGCAGATGGCTTCGCGCCGAGGCCCCAAGAAGCCGGGCCAATCCTCGGCAAAAACCCAGCCCGCGCTAATCATAATCCCATAACCTACAATCGCACCGATCAATCGAGTTGCATATCTCATGGCTGCTTGGAATTAAAATTAGTTTTTTAAACATGCCCACGCAAGTGTGGGCATGGCACCGGGCGCCCGGCATGACACCTGGAATATACTCCCGGAGCAAGCTCCGGGGCTAAACATGGAATAAAAATACTATTACCATTCACCACCCACTGCCCACCGCGCACTGTCCACTATCTGTTACCCGCTATTTTTTCTCTCGCACATCATAGCACAGCAGAATGTCCTGGTCGCGGACGTACATCATGCCGTTGGCGATGACCAGGTACGGCCAACTGTTGAGTTTGCTGCGGTCGGGCTGATCGAAGCGGCCTTTGAGTTTGAAACCTTCGGGCGCGGCTTGCACCAGGCTGATCGGTCCGTTCTCGTCGCGGCAGTAGATCATGCCGTCGGCATACAACACCGAGCATTTGCCCGATGATTGGTCGAACCACTTGATTTCGCCGGTATTATAGTCCATGCAAGTGAGATCTTTGGGATTACTGCACCCGTAAAGCATGCCGTCTAGCAGGAACATTCCGCCGTGATGGTTTTGCATTTTTTTCGTGAAATAGACTTCTTTGGCTTCAAATTCATCGCCAGTGCGTTTTACATCGACCCGCCCGCCGCCGATATTGTAAGCGCTGGCGGCAAAGACTGAGTTACCGGAGATGATACAAGTCGAGCAGTTGGCCACTTTATTTGACGGGGCATTGTAACGCCAGAGGAATTTTCCATCTTTGGCCTGGACCGAAATAACGCCCTTGGCCGTTAAGTTTATGTATTGCTCCACGCCGTCGATCGTGGCCTTGATCACCGACGCATATCCCGCCGGATCGCCCACCGCCGCGCCCCACACCTTTTCGCCGTTGGTTTTGTCCAGGGCCGCGATTGTATTTTTTTCTCCGCCGGGCGTGCACACGACCCAGGGGCCGTCGACCAGCACCGATTCGGCAAATCCCCACATCGGCGCCTTTCCGCCGAAATCCTTGACAAAATCCTTCTGCCAGATGATCTTGCCGTCCTTAATGTCCATGCACACTACCTCGCCGGCAATGCCCGTCGTATAAAGTCGATCGCCGTCGATGGTGGGCACGCTGCGAGATCCGGGTTTTCCAGCGCCGTCATGCTGGACCGGACCAAAATTAGCTTCCCAAATCAACTTGCCTTTATTGTTCGCATCCAGGGCCATGACCCATTGCTTGCCGTCTTTATGCCCCTGGGTGTAAAGCACGTTGCCCACGACCGTAACGGTGCTAAAACCCTCGCCCAGCCCGGTGGTCTTCCAAGCCAGGGGCGGACCGCCTTGGGGCCACTCTTTCAGGAGCCCCGTTTCGCGGCAGATGCCGTCGCGTTGCGGTCCGCGAAAAGCGGGCCAATCCTCGGCCAAGGCGGGGCGCGCCAGAAGCACGACCATTCCAGCACACAATAAAATCCAAAGCGGCATAATACTCTTTTTCATTGTTGTTTCTCCGGATGGGATGTATAAAGCGGCCTTTGGCCGCAACCAAACCGCGTCCAGGCCCGCGGCCTTTATAATGCAAACCGCGACCACCGGTCGCGTCTTGATTGTGACAAATCGCGACCACCGGTCGCGGCCTTATAATAGAATTTTTCCGACTTTTGACAGTCTAACCGGGTTGATTTCGCTTGGCAATGGTACGGAATTTTCTCCATTATAGCGGGGGGTAGGGAACTTTTTTCCCCCCGCCTCATCTAAGACCTAGAATTGTGCGGATTCTATTTGCCCATTTAATCTGCTTTGCGTGTAAAATGATCGTGTGTAAAATCCGCAAAAAACCACCCCCCTTTTTTAAGGAGTATGCCCATGCCGAAGCGTACCTGTATAAAAACCTTAGTGCTGGCGGTTGCCGCAATTACATTATTTGCCGCCGTAACGTCCGCGGCCGATGAATCCCAAAATGCCAATCTGCCGCTTAAAAGAGTGGTGTTGTTCAACTCCGGCGTCGGCTTTTTCGAGCATTCCGGCAAGATCGACGGCAACGCCAATGTGGAGATGAAATTCAAAACCGATCAGATCAACGATTTGCTCAAAAGCATGGTGGTGCAGGACCTCGACGGCGGGCAAATTTCCACCGTCAATTACGGTTCAAAGGATCCCATCACCAAAACGCTTAAAACTTTTTCCGTCGATCTCACCGCCAATCCCACCTTGGCCCAACTCTTGCAGCAGGTCCGCGGCGAGCGGGTCGAACTCGAAGCGCCCAACAAACTCGCCGGCGTGATCCTCGGCGTGGAAACCCGGAAAAAACAAATCGGCGAACAAACCTTCATCGACGTCGATATCCTCAACCTGCTGACCGACGCAGGTTTGCGGGCAGTGCCCATGGATACTGTCAGTACGCTTAAATTGACCAACGAAAAACTCGACGCCGAGCTCCGCAAGGCCCTGGCCCTGTTGGCCTCGGCCCATGCCACCGATAAAAAATCCGTTGAGCTCAGCTTTATAGGCAAAGGCGAGCGCCGTGTGCAAGTGGGCTACATCCAGGAAGCCCCGGTGTGGAAGACCACCTATCGCCTGGTGCTCTCCGACGAAAAACCGCTCCTGCAAGGCTGGGCCATCGTGGAAAACACCTCTGAAGAAGACTGGAACAAGGTGAATCTGTCGCTGGTAAGCGGCCGGCCGATTTCGTTTGTCATGGATCTTTATCAACCCTTGTACGTGCCCCGCCCGGAAGTGCAGTTGGACCTTTTCGCCTCGCTCCGACCGCAGATATACGGGCAGGACCTGGCGGAAAAAGACAATCTATTCAGCTTAGCGAGACAAGAAACCAATGCACAAGCGGCGGCGGGCTTCGGCGGCAGGGGAGGCATGGGCGGCGCGGCGAAGGGTAAGGCGGCGCTTGCTCCTGCTCCGGCTACCGCTGCTGCCCAGCCATCTGAAGTACAAGTCGAAATGCTCGACAACTTTGACGCGGCAATTACCCGGGGCCGCGGCGTGCAATCGGTGGCCCAGGCGGCCGAGTTGGGCAGCCTGTTCCAATACAAAATTGAATCGCCGGTGAGCCTGCCGCGCCAGCAGTCGGCCATGTTGCCCATCGTAACCGCCGACGTGAAGGGCGAAAAGGTGTCGATCTACAATCAGAACGTGCATGCCAAGCATCCCCTGGCCGGAATGCAGTTCACCAACACCACCGGCTTGCACCTCATGCAAGGCCCGATCACGGTCTTCGAGGGCGGGAGTTACGCCGGCGACGCCAAGATCGAAGACCTTCCGCCCGGCGCCGAGCGCCTGATCAGCTACGCCGTGGACCTGGACACCGAAGTCGCCCCGCAGAACAAAAACCGGCCGGATGAATTGCTCAGCGTCCGGATCGCCAAGGGCACGATGATCGCCACCCGCAAGTACGTCCGCGAACAGGAGTACACGGTGAAGAATTCCGGCAAGGCGGAGAAGAAAGTCTTGATCGAATATCCCTTCGACGCCTCGTGGAAGCTGGTCAAGCCCGAAAAGCCGGCGGAAAAGACCCGCAATTTGTACCGCTTCGCCGTCGCAGCCAAGCCCGGCGAGCCGGCCGCGCTGACCGTGGAAGAAGAACGCACCGACAGCCAGCACATCGTGCTAAATAGCATGGACGACGGTTCCATCAAGTTCTACCTGAGCGCCAAGGTGGTAAGCGACAAGGTCAAGGACGCGCTGAAGGAAATCGTCAAGCGCAAGGCCGACTTGGGGCAATTGACGGCCAAGAAGCAGCAACTCGAACAGCGCATCCGCGATATCGGCGAGGACCAGAACCGCATCCGCCAGAACATGGCCCAACTCGACCGCAACAGCGACGTGTATAAAAACTACGTGAAGAAGTTCAGCGATCAGGAATCGGAGATCGAAAACCTCCGCGCCCAGATCGCCAAGCTGGTCGACGAAGAAACCGGCATGCGCAAGTCGCTGGACGAGTACATGACTGGGCTGGATTTGCAGTAGCCCCGCGCAAAGTTAGGAATTTTAACAAAACCTCCCCTCTCCCTTTGGGAGAGGGTTAAGGAGAGGGCGGAATGTGCCTGTTGTTTATTCTCTACACCGGCATATTCTAAGGTAGTAAGAGGTTTTTGTTCGAGTTCCTTAATAATATCATATTGAAGTGCCCGGCGGCTTTCATCCCCTTATTGCAACCATCAAAACATCCCCATTCCATATACATTTGGGAAGTTTATTCCAGGCGCGGAATCTGATTGGTAAATTATCTTGCAGTGAGGCAATAACATTTGCAGTCGCTCGCATTCTTGGGGAGGGATATCGCTTAATTGGATATGCAACTGCTTGAGCCGGGTGAGATTCGCCAGATATGTCACTGAAGAATTGCTGATCTGGCTTTCACGGATATAAAGGTATTGAAGATTATCTAAATAAGCCAGCGCCCTGGCGGATTCAGCGCCGATTTCGACTTCATCCAAAAACAATTCCTTTAGACGAGGCAAAGATTGAAGAGTCAAAATGCCTTTGCTGCTTATCGACGTATTATAGAGGCATAATCTTTCCAGAGATGAAATTCGCGCGATCAAAGCGCTATCGGCTTCTGTTACGACTGTGTTTACCAGCACCAAAGATGTCAAATGTCGCAGATTTGCGATATCTTCAAAATCCGCATGTTTCGCTTCCTCGGCGACAAGGAGTTCTATATCAGGCAGTGAACCGGACATCTTTGAATCCAATTTAGGGACGTGCCTGTTTGGGTTATTGGATAATGAAAAACTCGTGACTTTAAAAAAATCCCTGAGACATCTTCCACCTAAGAGTTTTATCAGAAAAACAGGTCCGCGATATTCTAGACATTCATTATTAAACACTTCTGAAATTTGAAGAATATCTTTTTCCTTTTGCAGGCGCACGTGATTTGTCCGCCACCAGGCTAATATCACGGCGAGAATGACCATAACCAGCAGAAGTTCCCGCAGCGTAAACTGCCAAATATGACCTATGCGACGGCGACGCCACTCGACAACTGCCGCGATCAAAAAAATAATCAATGCTGCGGCGATCATATCTAGAAAAAGCATTATCGGCGAAAATTCTGCATCTTCGTCGCCGGCAAATTTCCATGAGTCGCTAAGAATCCAGTTTGGATAACCAAAATAATCTGCAAAATCAGATTCACCCAAAATTGGAATAGAAAATTTCGGGTGGTGAATATAGGTATCTAGATATTTCCAGGGCCAACCATGTTGAAAGCAATAACCCAAATGCGATGACGCATCCGGATTATAGGGGAGGTACATCTTCCATTGATCTGACGGGTATTCCCCCGGAACGATCAGCAGTATCAATATTGCCAGCGTGAGAAAAAGCACGAGCCACGTCGATAGATGTAGCCGATGCCAGGGCCGACGCGGCGGCGGAGATTCGGGCAAAGGTGCTTTGATTTCTGCCATAAACGCACCTGCACAACGGAAATGGATAATAAAGAGTTGATAGATTAAATATAAATCAGCGGCCGTTAAAAGAAAAGAGACCGGCATCAACTGGGCAGTAAACCGCCCACCCCTAATCTCGAATCTCTAATCCCTGGCCCCTAATCCCTAGTCCCTGATCCCTGCCCTTGGTCGCCTTTGCCTTGATTTGCCACGCCGCGGGTGTATTCGCGGAATTGTTCGGCCCAGTCGGGCGGCGGTGCAAAGCGGCCGGAATCGCGAAGGTCTTGGAGTTGGTCGGTTTTCGTGCCGCCGTGCTTTAGATAAGTAGCGCCGGGCGCAGGCCCAGGCTTTTCAAGGCGTCGTCGAGTTGTTTTTTGGCCGCATCGCCGCGCGGGCCTTTTTCGTCGGCCGCCTGGCGGAGCTGCTGCCAGCGATCGATGAAGCGCTGAGCCTGCTCGCGGGTCCAGCCCAAGCGCTCCAGCAGTTCGGGCTTGTCCTTGCCCAACTGATCTTCGAGATGTTCCAGGGCGAGTTCGGTCTGCTTGCGGGCGTAATCCAAATTGGCTTCGTCGGCGGCCGACGGCTGCGATTCGGGCTGGGGTCCGACGTCGGTTTGCCCGCCCTCTTGCCCGCCGGTACCGGAATTGCCCGAGCCGCTTTTTGAATTTGCCTTGCCCAATTGATTTTCGGCCTTCCCGCTCTCGGACGCTTTTTGTTGTTCTTGCCCGGTGGATGAACCGGCCGATTGTTGCTGCTCGGCGCCGGAACCTTTAGCGCCGGCTGATTTTGGCCGCTCGATCCCTGTGGGGCCTGTTGCTTAGCCGCGCTGCCGGTAGGCTCGCCGGATTGGGTTTGATCGCCGGGCTTGTTGCCTGTCTCGCCCGGACCTTGCTGGTCGCTTTTCGAGCCGCCCTGGTCGGCCGGGGCTTGCGAACCCGGCGTGCCCGGGCCGGGCTTTGGGGCCTGTTGACCGCCACCTTGTTGACCGCCGCCGGATCGATCGCCCGATGATTCACCCTTGGAGTCGGATTGCTTGGGCGAAATGCTGGGCGATTGGCCTTCCTCGGGTTTGTTGTTTTGACCTTGGCCGGATTGGCCGGGCTGTTTCGCCCTGGGCTGATTTGCACTTGTGCTTCTGGGCTGGGTTTTGGGGTTCCCGAGGTCTGGCCTGCGCCGGGAGTTTGCTGCTGATTGTTTATTTGATCCTGGCCGCCCGGTTTCTGCTCGCCGGAAGTCTGCTTTTCGCTTTGCTTGCCTTCGGGTTGTTGTTTTTCGGCCGAAGGTTTCTCGTCGCCTTGTTTGCTGCCGGAGAGTTTTGCCTCACCGGATGGTTTATTGTCGCCGGGGGATTGTTTTTCCGGGGATAATTGTTTTTCGCCGGGCTGCCGGCCGCCGGAAGGCGGATTGTCGGCCGATTGATTGTCTCCGGGCTTGTTTTCGCCGGGCTGTTGAGGGCCGGCAGATTGGTTGCCGCCGGTTGCTTTATCGCCGCTTTGTTTTTCACCGGAGGGTTGTGGGGTTCCGGCCGGCTGTTTTTCGCCGGATTGTTGTTGCCCGGGGGCATTTTGAGCGGTCGATGTTTTATTGCCTTGGGATTGTGGGGTTCCGGCCGGTTGTTGATTGTTCGCTTGATTATTTGCGGACTGTTGGCCGGCGGATGGTTTTGTGCCGGTAGTTTGATTACTGGAGGGTTGTTTGCCCGGCTGTTGGTTTTCCTGCTGCTGAGGATTTGCCGGCTGGTTGCCCGCGGTCTGCTCTTGGCCGGGTTGCTGCGGATTATTTTGCTGTTGGTTTTGGGGTTGAGTTTTTTGTTCTTTTTGTTGTTCCTCTTGCCGATGTTTGAGGATTTCCTGGATGGCGTCGCCGGGGTTGGAGTTGGGATCGATGGGCTCTTGGGCTTTGCCGGATTGGCTGCCGGGCGATTGCTGCGGATTCCGGCCGGACTCGGGGGAAGCGGATTTATCGCCGGTCTTGCCGGTTTGCGATGCATCGCCTTGGTCGGCGGATTGCGATTGGTCGGCCGCAGATTGCTTCGCATCGGGTTTCGTCTCTTGTTTCGATTGGTCGGGGTTCTGGCCCTTCGAGCCGCTGCCGCCCTTTTCTTCGTTCTTGCCTTTTTCGCCGATCTGGCTCTTCTCGCCATTCTGGCCGTTCTCGCCGTTCTCGCCTTTTTCTCCGTTCTGGCCCTTCTCGCCCTTATCGCCTTTCCCGCCTTTGTCGCTTTTCCCGCCCTTTTCACCGGTTTTGTTTTCCGCCTGATTTTGCGGTTGTTGTTGATCGCCTTGTTGTTGGCCGGCTTGGGGCTGTTCGTTGGGTTGCCGGTTTGACGGTTGCTGGTCGGACGCGCCTTTATCCGTCTGATCGCCGGGGCGCTGGGCGCGGTGCGGTTGCTGGTCGTTTTTGGCCTGCGGATTGTCGGGCGGGATAATGACGATCCACTGTTTGCCGGTGGCGGTCGCATTGGGTGAGGGTTCTTTATTATCTTCGGCCTCGGCCCAATACGCCACGCGGTCGCCGGGTTTGAGATTTAATTTTGTCGGCACGAAATCGTACTTGGCCTGTTTTCCCTGGAATTCGCCGGCAAAGGGTTTATCGGGCGGCCGGGCGTCCAAAAGGGGCGGGATATTCAGTTCCTGTTTTTCCAACTCCGCGCGGATCGCCACGCGGCGCAGCCCGAAATCGGGATCCTCGGCCCTGATGCGGATTTCCAGCTTGCCGTCCAGGGCCACGTTGGTTTCGTCTTTTTGCGGCTCGACGATTTGCACTTCCGGGGGCAGGTCGCGGAGAACTTCGATGTTGTAGCGGATGGGATGCCGGTTTTCGCGATGGTTCTTATCGGTGAAGCGGAGCTGATAAAAATCGTGTTCCCCGCGCGTGGGGTCGTCGGGAAGCATGCGCAGGGTGAATCGGCCCGTGGCCGTGCGATCCTGGGCGTTCATCCTTATGCCGCGCACGCCCGCGCCGGAAAAATCGATTTCCGCCCGATCGATGGGCTGGTTGGCCGCGGCGTGGACGGTTACTTGCGTGCCTTCGATTGCGCGGACGTCGCCTTGGCGCTGGATGGACGTGTCGGGAATGCCGGTGTAGGGCGGATAATGATAATCGACCTTGTCGACGACGATCAACGGGGGAATCTGGGTTTCGATGGTATATGTCGCCGTTTTAAAATCGCCGGCGGTGATGAAATAACTATAGTCTTGCTGCAGGCCCCGGATGTCGGGAGGCAATTTGGCCTGGCGGCGATAAGCCTGGTTTTCCTCGGTCATGGGTACGACCTGGTCCAGCATTTCGCCGTCGGCGGTGCTGTAATGCAGGAGCACGGGCTCGTCTTGGTTAAGTCCCTTAACGTCGGCCGAGACTGCGACGAATTCGCCGAGAAAAGCCGCGGTATCGCCGGGCTGCACGTTCTCGATGGTCACCCGGGTCGGGGCGCGGAGATTGGTCCAGGGCCAGAGAATTCGTTGGGCGGAAATCAACGGGCTCTTAGGCGAGAGGGCCAAGTACAGGCAGATCACGCCCACCACGGCGAGCAGTAAATAACTAAGACGCAAAACCGGGCGGCGATCGACGGCGGTTTCGATTTGCACTTCTCTCAGATCGGAGGCCTGCGCGCTGCTCGAGGGCCTGATAAATCACCGGCGCCAAATCGCTTTCACGGCCGCGGAGGAGAAGAAAGTTTATCAGGCTGTTTTTCAAGGACGGCTTGCACTGCTCGATGGTCCGCGCCGCGAATACCGGATTGATGCTTAATACCAACGCAGGCCACAGGGATTTGACAAAGTACAGCCCGGCGGCGGAGATAAAAATCGCCCAAAGCAAAAGCCGCCACCAAAATCCCAAACCGCCGGTCACGAGCCAGTGGTCGACCAGCGCCGCCGCAAAAAGATATATCAGTGCGCCCACGATCAAGGTCAGCAGGCCGGCGATGATATCGACGCCTTTAACCTGTCGCCGGGTTTTGTGTATGCGGTCTTCGATCAACACCGCCTGGGGCGAATGCTGGAGAACGACCGGCTGAGCAGGCGGAGTCGGCGATTGCTGCGGTAACGAGGGGGTTGTAATTCCACCAGACATGGGGGATTGGTTCCGAATTTGGGGCTTCCACCACACCTCCTTCATTATAGATGCAATCTACAGCCAAGGGATTCCAAAAATTGTAAAATCCCGCTAATATCCCTTGTTACAAGTTTCTGAATGATCTGACTTTAATTGACCGTGGGCAAATCATCTGCTACCTTGGTGCTTTGCGCATATCTTTTTGACTTCTTTCGCAAGCGGAATTACTTATGGCACATGATGTTACCTTGATTTTGGGCGATGGCACCGGTCCCGAGTTGGCTCATGCGGCCCGTCAGTGCGTGGATGCCACCGGGGTGAAGATTAATTGGGACGTAAAACAGGCCGGCCTGGACGTAATGCAGACCTGCGGGACCCCCTTGCCCGAGGATACATTGGCCAGCATCAAGCGTACGCGTTGCGCACTTAAGGCCCCGATCACCACCCCAGTGGGCACGGGCTTCCGCAGCATCAACGTGCATTTGCGGCATGAATTCGATTTGTACGCCTGCCTACGGCCCTGCAAATACTATCACGGCGTGCGGAGTCATTTCAGCGACAAAGACTTGGACCTGGTGCTGGTTCGGGAGAACACCGAAGACCTTTACGCGGGCGTGGAGTTCGAGGCGGGCAAGCCGGCAACGGCCGATTTGATCGAATATATCAACAAGGTTTCGCCGGATCGCCGCATCAGGACCGGACGCGAGGAAACCGGCATTTCCATCAAACCGATTAGCGTCTCCGGAACCCAGCGGATCGTGCGTTACGCCTTCGAGTACGCCCGGGCGAACAATCGCAAGAAGGTAACGGCCGTGCACAAGGCGAACATCATGAAATTCACCGACGGGCTGTTTTTGGCGGTCGCCAGGAAGGTATCGACCGAGTTTCCCGATATCCAGTTCGAGGACCGCATTGTCGACAAC
The DNA here is from genome assembly GCA_963845975.1 of Pirellulales bacterium. Taxonomy (GTDB): domain Bacteria; phylum Planctomycetota; class Planctomycetia; order Pirellulales; family Thermoguttaceae; genus JBEKIK01. The sequence continues at coordinate 818,213 of CAWJUD010000001.1, forward strand.
ATGTGCATGCAATTGGTGCAAAAGCCCGAACTGTACGACGTGATCGTGCTGCCCAATCTGTACGGCGACATCCTCAGCGACCTTGCCGCCGGATTGGTAGGCGGATTGGGCGTCGCGCCCGGAGCGAACATCGGCAAGGATTGCGCGATCTTCGAGGCCACCCACGGCAGTGCGCCCAAGTATAAAGGGCTGAATAAGGTCAATCCCACGGCGCTCATACTTTCTGCCATGCTCATGCTGCGGCACTTGAACGAAACAGCGGCGGCCGAGCGGCTCGAGACCGCGGTCGCGGCAGTTATCGCCGAGGGCAAGTGCGTGACCTACGACATGAAGCCCGACCGCAACGATCCCACGGCGGTGGGCACGCGGGAAATGGCCGATGCCATCTGCCGGAAATTAGCGGCCGATTAGGAAAATAATCCACTACGTGCGGAAAAATGTCGTTAAAAACGGCGAATTCTAATGATAAATGGCTGTTCGCACTGGCGGCGGTGCTGGCGGCGGCGGTGTTTGTTTTCCCATTGACGGTTTATTTTCCGCTCCTCGATCCGGACGAGGGGCTTCATGCCTCCATCGCCCAGGAAATGGTCGAACGAGGCGATTGGCTGACGCCGCACTTTCTGGGCGAGCCTTTTTTGGACAAGCCGATTCTATATTTCTGGTGCCAGGCCTTGTCGCTGCGATTGTTCGGCATGAACGAGGCGGCCGTGCGCTTGCCGGGTTTGCTGTTCGGCCTGCTGGGGGCGGTTACCACGGGCCTGATCGGTTGGCGGATGTTCGGGCGTACGACCGGCTGGGTGGCGGGCATTTTTTACGGCACGATGATTCTGCCCGTGGCACTGGCCCAAGCCGCATCGCACGACGTGGCCCTTGTTCCCTGCATAAATCTGGCCCTGCTTTTTTTGTGGGAATCGGAGCGGGCAGGATCTAAACCGGCCGCGGCGGGCTGCATCGCGGCAACCGGCGTTCTACTGGGCTTGACCGTGCTTACAAAGGGACTGATCGGCGTGGCCCTGGTCGTAGCGGCCTACGGTTGCTATGTGCTCGTTACCCGGCGGTGGAGTGCGGGAAATTGTATGCGCATACTGGCGGCGGTTATGATTGCCGCCTTTGCAGCCTTGCCATGGTTCATTGCGGCGGAGATCGAACACCCCGGATTTTTGCATTATTTTTTCATCCAGCGTCATATCCTGGGATTTGCCACGCCCACACAATTGCACGGCGAGGCGCCTTGGTGGTATTATCTGCCCGTCTTGTTAGGCGGGGGCTTGCCGTGGATCGGTTATCTGCCGGTCACCATAAGCGATGCGCTGAGCCGTAAAAATCGGGAACCTTCCAACGGGGCCATGTCGCTGTTGTTTTGCTGGTTGATTGGCTGTACGGTTTTACTCTCCGCGGCGCATTCGAAACTGGCTACGTATATCTGGCCCGTGTTCCCGGCCGTGGCGGTGTTGGCCGCCGTGGGCTGGGCAAGGCTGCTCGACGGGGAGTTGATGGAGAACGCCAGGCGGCGGCTGGCGCGGACATTTTTTTTCTCTTCGATAAGCGGGCCGATCGTTTTGCCGTTGGCGGTTTTCGTCGTGCACAAGGTATTTGCCGTTGCCACTGCCTGGCCGGTCTGGGTTGGCGCGTGCCTGGTCGGACTCGCCGCCTTGATTCCGCTTGTCTTTTTGAAAAAACAGCAATGGTTTGCGATGCTGGCTGCATCAACTTTATCGACGGCCCTGCAATTCGTTACCGCCCTGACCTTGATCATGCCGATTGTGGCCGAAGAATTCACCGCCCGGGGACTGGCGGAGTATTTCAACCATAAAGGACGAATCCCGGTCCGCCTGCTGGTGGCCGAAGAGCGCCTGGGCTCGCTGGTGTTTTATCTTGACCCGGCCTTGCGTTTGCCGCTGAAAGATAAGCAAATCGGCATGATTTTCTACGATCAACCCACGGAAGTTCCCCCCGGTACGATTATTGTGCTGCCCGAGCGGCGCGGCGATCAAGCCAGCCGGTATGCGGAGCTTGCCGGGCTGCCGTACCAGACGGTTGGGCGTTATCGGATGTACGAAGTCAGGGACGGGGAGCAATAATACTCTCGTTTAGCGGGTGCCATGTCCATGCTTGCATGGACATGTTGTGTTTTTATCGCATTCCCGACATGCCCACGACAAGCGTGGGCATGGCACCCTGGTTTCATTTGACTTTTTTTTATTCAACATTCAACATTCTCTATTCGGGCTTGCGATTTCATCTTTTTTTCCAGGCCATTAAGCCAGTAGGGAAGTTGTCCGATTTTTAGGAAGGCCAGGGCGATAAAGTTGCCTAAGGCGGCGCCCCAAAGCACGTCGCTGAGAAAATGCGCGCCCGACTCGATCCGCTGGCAACCGACCAGCAGGGCCAATGCCGGGAACAGCAACCAGCCTCGGGGATAAAGCCAGACCAGGGCCGCAGCCAAGGCCACGGCGGTGGTGGTATGCCCGGAAGGAAAACTCTGCCCAACACTGCCTGCGCTAATCATGGGGAACCAATCGCCAAAGGTTTGTAAGACCCCGCCGTGGAAGTCGAAGGAATGCGGCCGGGAGCGGGCCACCAGCAATTTCAGTCCATTGGCCGCCAGTCCGGCCGAATAGGCGCAGCCCAAGATCCGGGGCAAGGCCCAGCGCCGCCGCGGATCAAGGCAAAAAATCGCAATACCGATGATGGCCACGCCCAAGCCGTTGCCAAAGGGTTCCATCGTGGAAAAGAGATTTTCCAGCCAGGCAGGGCAATTTTTTTCCACGCACCAGCGGCCTAAAGGGCAATCGACCGTCAATGCTAGAAATCCGGCGAGGATGAATAATAGCGGCGCCGCCAGCCAGAAAAGTTGTGTGCCGGGAGAGAGTTTTACACTTTCATCGTTAGGCAGATCGACAATCAAGTGAAGTTGTGATTTCAAGAGAGCATCGCTGGTCTTTTCAGCTTCCGCAGTTTGCACAAATTTCCCCTTTGCCGTATTTTGACGATCATCTCAAGAAAAAATGCCGTTGGTGGATGCCAGAGAATTCCTTAAACTGCGTGTGAAAATCTGTCAAGGTCGATTGGCGCCGGAAACGCAACAAATCGGCTTGCTAAATCATTTAATAAGAGCCTATCCCCAAAGTCCCCTCTCCGGGCGCCGCGCCAGTGGTCGGGAGAGGGTTAGGGCGAGGGCTAAATCGCCGTGAATTAAATCAATAGACAAGACAGGAAACGTCAACCAATGACTCAAAATATACGTTATCAAATTTGGATTATCGCGGCGGCGGCGATCATTTTTTTTACCTATCTGGGGGCCGCGTCGCTGTGGGACGAAGATGAGACGCTTTATGCATCTATTGCCCGGGAGATGCTCCAGCGTGGCGACTGGGTCGTGCCGATGTTCAACGGCCACATGTTCCCGGAAAAGCCTCCGCTCATGTTTTGGCTGATGATCGCGGGATTCGAAATTTTCGGGCAAAACGAATTTGGGGCGCGATTCTTTTCAGCGGTTCTGGGCGTGGGCACGGCACTTCTCACATATCGCCTGGGCAGGCTGCTGTTTAGTCCTAGAGTCGGTTTATGGGCGGGTTTGATCGTCGCATCGTCGATAATCTTTACGGTTTCGGCCCGGGCGGCCACGGTCGATTCGGCCCTGGTGTTTGTTTCCACGCTGGCACTGCTTTGTTTTGTCGCTGGATTTAGGGTTCAGGGTTCAGGGTTCGGGGTTCAGGATTCAGGGGACGGGAATGATGGGTCGGAAACAGTCCATAAATTTGCAATTTGCAATTTGCAATTTGCAATTTGCACTAAATCTCTTGTCCAATTTGGCCTATTCGTACTTCTTTATGCCTGCCTTGGGGTGGCGGTTTTGGCCAAGGGGCCGGTTGGATTCTTGCTGCCGATGGCCGCGCTGGGATTTTTTTTGATGATCGTTAATTCCCGCCGGGAAACAAACGCAACAGGGGCCGCATCCCGCACGATCGGTTGGAAGGCGAAATGCCTTTCCATTCTCGATACGTTACGTCCGGTGAATTTTTTAAAAAGCCTGTGGCAACTCCGTCCCATAACGGGCGCGGTCGTGATTCTATGCGTGGCGTTGCCGTGGTATATCCTAGTCGGACTACGGACTGACGGATTATGGCTGCAACAGTTCTTTGCTAAATTCAATTTGCGCCCGTTCATGCAGCCCATTCTCGGACACAGCGGGCCGTTTTGGCTGCACATCCCTTATCTTTTGGTCGGATTCTTTCCCTGGTCGGTATTTATTGGGCCTACGATAATCGAGACGATACGGCGAATCCGCGATGGCGATCAGCGGAGGGATGGGTACGTGCTTTTAACGTGCTGGTTTTCCGTGTTTTTTATGTTCTGGTCGATATGCAGCACAAAACTGCCGCATTACGTTTTGCCCGTTTATCCGGCCTTGGCGTTGTTGACCGGCTGTTTTTTGGAGACCTGGATTACCGAGCCCGCACGCATCGGCCCAAGTTGGATGAAAAACGCCTGGATTACGACCATAGCGGTAGGCTTGGGCATAATGGCGGCCGTCGGAATTGTAGCACGGATTTATCTGCCCGGCGAAGAACTGATCGGCCTGGTGGGACTGATCCTGATAGCGGGCGGATACTTGTGTTTGTATTATGCCAAACGCCAGCATCGCCAGCGAGTCGTAACGGTATTTGCCTGCACGGCGGCGGTTTTTTTAACGGCGATGTTCGCCTTCGCGGCACAGCGGGTCGATCGGCATCAGAATGCCAAGCGGCTTTTGGCCCGGATCCGCGGCGACAGCCCTGAACCGGCGCCCGTTTGCGCATATCGTTTTTTCCGCCAGAGCATGGTTTACTACGCCGGGCATCCGGTTCAATACTGCGACGACCCGGAACAATTGCAGCAGTTTCTGGAGCAAACGCCGCAGGCGTATGTGATCACCTTGGACAAATACGAGACGGAAGTCGTGGGCAAACACCCGGGCCGGTTCCGCGTACTTGCCCGAGAACAGCGTTTTTTGGCCACCGATGAGATGGTAGTTTTCGCCCCTGTCGGCAAGAGCAACTCCTCCCGCACGGCAAGGCGGCCGCAAATGAATAGGGAATAATGAATTAAGGATGCTTATTGTAAAGCCGCGACCAGTGGTCGCGACATTTATCTTGTCCCCACGCTCCGGCGTGGGGACATACAACCTCGACGGAGCTCGTCACAACGCTATAATTAGTTTGTACTGACGTGATTGCCATCGCTCTCATAGCGTGGCATAAAATCGCAACCCAAATCCTCGCCGTGTTCGTCGGGGGCAAAATGAATCGCGAAACCCGCTCGAACCCTAAGACAAATCCCGGACTCCTATTCCCATGCTAGAAGAAACACTACGCCAGCAGCTTTACGATTCGTACAAGAATCGCGCGATGATTTATTATTTGATTTACGACGAGTTGCGGAGCGAATTTGGTCCCAAACGCGCGGAAGAAATTCTCAGCCGGGCGATATATCGCCGCGGCGCGGAAAAAGGCCAGGAAAAATATGCTCGATACGCGCCCAAGGACCTGCCGGGTCTGCAAAAGGCCTTTTTGGGCGGCATTGCCGACGAGGGGCGGATGTTCCAGCCGGAGTTGATCCGCGGCGATGCCGCCGCATTGGATATTAAATTTCACGCCTGCCCCTTGCGCGACGCGTGGAAAGAGGCGGGCTTGCCCGAAGAAACGGTCGCCACATTGTGCCGCATCGCCTCGCGGATCGACTACGGCACATTCGAGGCCGCGGGCTTTGCCTTTCAGGCCGACACGTATCAGCCCAACGGCGAAGGCTGCTGCTGCCTGCACGTCCGCCCGGGGGAAGGTAAGCGGGAAGGATGAGGGATGAGGGATGAAAAAACCGCTTGCGGTTTCGCGAAAACACATCGTCATCTGCCCGCTTTAATCTAATCTGTTTGTGCTGGAAACTCCGATAATTAGAGATGGGGTGTTCCCGCAGGCTGAGTTTGTTGGTTTCCCGGAGGCATTCAAGATCGGGGAGCGGCGATGATGCTAGTTCGTCAAATCCTTGTGGCCCTGATATTTGCGTCGTTTTTTTTGCCGTCTTCCGCGGCAGGAGATCAGGTGCGATATTACCAGGAGAACGGCATAACCTATTGTGAAACCCGGCGGACGGTCCAGCGCCCGGTTTGCGAAACCACGATGCAGCCGACCACCCGAACCGTCTATAAAGAGCAATATTACACCGAGACCAAGGACGTCACCCAGGTTTATTGGTGCCCGGTGACGACTTATCGGGCAGATACATATTGGGTTGGGCGTTGGAATCCATTTGTGGAGCCTTATTTGGAGACGCGGTGGGTTCCGCAAACTAGTTGGCAGCAGCGAACCGAAGTGATAAAGATGCCGGTCACCTGCCGAAAGCTGTTGCCAGAAGTACAGCAGGTCCAAGTGCCCGTGACCACGCAGAAGTTGGTTTCGGAAGAAGTGGTCGTCAGCCGCGTTGCCGTCAGCAGCACTGTACCGCGGCCGGTTGGGCAGGCACTTGCGTATCCGGCGCAGACGTATGTTGGAATTCCTGGTTCAATCCCCAGCGGCGAGCAGATTGGCGGCATCGCCCGATTGAACCAAGACCCGCCTCGCTATGGCGTGGGCACGACCGGGAGAGTTTTATCCACACGCTAGGCTTATCCCAGGCGTGCCAAAGCCATGGGGCAGATGGCCGAAAGGCGTGGAAGCAAAGTACTTAACGTCTTTGCTTCCACCTTCTACCACATGGTATGGCGGATTCTTAGATACACTAGTATGCCGTCTTGCCTTAAATTTCGGGTGCCACGGTTGGCTTGTCCAACCGTGTTTCCCTCACTGCCGGACAAGCCGGGCACCGACCGAAGGTTGGTCGTGGCACCCAACCTGAAAAAATAGCCGTGACGCAACACTAGTTAAATCAGGAGGCCGGACATTCTCGTCCGGCCCGTATCCAAATCAGGGGGCCGGACATTCTCGTCCGGCCCGAAAAAAAGATAAAAAGGACAGGCAAGAATGCCTGTCCTCCTGGTTAAATTTTCCGGTTTACTTTGGCGCGGCGCCTTAACCGATGCCTTCCAGGACGTCGGGTTCAATATTGGAGCCGATGGAATACATTTCGTCGGCATCGCTGATGGATATGCCGAGCGTGTGCGGCGGATGGGTCCGCGATCGCCGGCGGCGCGATGCCTTGGCCGAGCTCCAATCCTTGGTAAGGGTTTCGAAGACCTCGGGCGATTCGTAGCGGATGATGTTTTTTCCCTCGGGCATGGGCCCGACCAGGCCGCGGAAAACGGGCAGGCCGCGCAGGCCCAAATCGGTGCTGCAATCGTCCACGCCGATTTGCGTGTGCCGTTTTTGCAAGGCCTCTTGATTGTCGTAATCGCGAATGCGAATCTGGCCGTCCGCGCCGCGAGTAACCACGCGATAGGTGTCTTTTCCCATGGGCGTAAATCCTTGAAAATGCCTATCCCAATAGTCCCCTCTCCCTTTGGGAGAGGGTTAGGGTGAGGGTTTTAATTAAGGTTATGTCCTTTGTTTTTTTGATAGGCTCTAAATGCCGCACCGTCTTCGATATTAAATCCATGCAGGGTATCGGCATACGGAACCCCTTTGGCGAAAGGAATTTACCGCGGCCGACACAAGGCCGGAAATCGCCGCAATCGGCACATCGCGCATCACAGCAATGGCCGTTATGACCGCATCGAAATCGCCCCTATAGATGGTGTGAAAAGGCCGATTATTCCGCTTAAAACTCCAGCCCAAACCCGGTTTTTCCGGCGGTGATTGTTGTATTGCTTGCAGCAAAAGTGAAGCAAATATCAAATCATCCAATTCATTCCTCCGAATCCTGATCTTTCGATTGATCGTACTTTTCATCATCAGGCAAGTCATGCCTGGAACGGCTCATAAAACTGCTCAGCTCCAAAATCCATACGGGAAAACTTATCAGAGATCCAAAGAAGCAACCAATCATGAGATACCAACCAATATCGGACAATGATGTTACGTTTGGATTGGACGCCCAGCCATGGGCAAGAAATAGTTCACAGAACAGGATTGCCATGCAATGAACGGAAAATGTTACTATGGATCGGCGATAAAGATAAAAACCCGCCAATACGACCCATACAAATATCACTGTTAAATCGCTTCTCCAATCGAATGCTTCTCTGAATTTGCTAAATGGTTTGCACGTAAACTGCGATAGCCAGACCGCAAATACGGTGATGAATATCAACAGGGATTTCAGGCTGAACTGCCATCTGTTTCGTTTCAATCCGCGAATGATAATAACCGGCAGGCCGATCGCCAGGATGATCAGGCACAGCAAAACGAATATTGACAGCAAAATCATGGCAGTTTACGACATTACTTCCATGTCGCCGATGTCCCCTATTTTATTATCACTGCTGTATAAGCCGGAATCGGAACCCACGTGGCATTATACTGCACACACATAGGCGACGACCATCACGATTAAGTAACTCCATAAGGCAAAGATTACCAAGGAATAAAGAAGCAAAACCTTTGACCTTGCGGTTCCGCGGCTTTTCCACAGGAAAGCAGTTACTCCAACGGTGGTAAATGGCATGGGTATAAACCAGAGCCAGAAAAAGACGATCCCGCACCATATCGGAGGCTCGGGAAAACTGATCAAGTATTGAACGGACAGAATGACCCACAAAATGATATACAAAGCCAATAGCCCCCCCAGGCCGTTCCAGATCAGAATCAGGCCCAGCCAGGGAAATTTCACCAGCCATTGTTGCAACTCCGCGGGTTTATTTCGCTCGGCCTTTGTGAAAATGGCTCGCCGCAGCAAAGGCATACAACTTATACCGATGAGAAACAGAACTGAAATCACAACGAAAGGATCGTCAAGCAATTCCAAACCCCTGCCATTCAACAGAAGACAACCAAAAACCAGCAGCACTGCAAGAACCGGCAAAATAATCCGTATAATGATGGCATATTTTACTGAATTATACATCTGTCATATATTTCAAACGCCAAGTGCTTGTTCAATTTGCATTTTGGCAATTGTCAATTTGCAATATTTTTACAATCGCGACCAACGGTCGCGGCTTTATGGTTACATGAAACTCTGCAGGACGTCAGCCGGCGCCGGCCCGTAGGAATGCGGCTCGATGGTGCAGGTGGCGCGGCCTTGGCTCAGGCCGCGCATGGCGGAGGAATAGCCGAAAAGGTTGGCCAGGGGCGCATGGGCTTCGATCACGGCGTTTTTGCCGCGAATGTGGGTGCGGACGATGGTCGCGCGGCGCTGCTGCAGGTCGCCGGTGATTTCGCCCAGGTTTTCCTCGGGCGTGGTCACTTCCAGGCGCATGATCGGTTCCAGAAGCACGATGCCCGCTTCGCGCAGGCCGTTCATAAAGGCGTCGGCCGCGGCGTAGCGGAAGGCCAGTTCGTTGGATTCGGTTTCGTGCACTTCGCCCGCAAGGACGGTGATTTTCACGTGCATCAGCGGGAAACCCAAGAGTCCGCCGCCTTCGCCTTGTTCGCTTAGGACTTCGATAAGGGCGGTGAGATATTGCTGGGGCAACTCCACGCCCGGGGCCACGACCACCGTTACCGGTTTTTGGCCCTTGGGAAATGGTTCCATGCGGATACGGACTTTGGCCGAGAGCATCTGCCCGCCCACGTTGCGATGGCACTGGCCGGCCACTTCGACGGCCTTCTCGATGGTCTCGCGGTAGCTGACGCGCGGCTTGTGCACGCGGACGTCCAGTTTGAAGTCGCGCAGCAGGCGGTGCTTGATTACCTCCAGGTGCAACTCGCCCATGCCGCTGATGAGCGTTTGCCCGGTCTCTTCGTTTTCGCGTGCGCGGAAGGTGGGATCCTGCCGCTTCATCATCTCCAGCACGTCGGCCAGTTTTTTCCGCTCGGTCGAGGTTTCCGGTTCGATGGCCATGGAGATGACGGTTTCGGGAAAGGCGATCGATTCCAGGATGATCGGCTCATGCGGGTCGCAAAGGGTGTCGCCGGTGACCGAATGCCGAAGCCCGATTATGCCGATGATGTCGCCGGCCGAAACCTCATCGACCTGGGAGCGGCGGTCGGCCTGGATTCGCCACAATTGCGGGATGTTCTCTTTTTTGTCTTTGCCGGGATTCAGCACGCGGGAGTTGGCCTTAAGGCGGCCGGAATAAACCCGCAGATAGTGCAAATCGCCGTGGCGATCGGCTTGGATCTTGAAGACCAGGCCGCAGAATGGTTCATCGGGGTCGGATTTTCGGGTGATCTTCGCGTCTTTCTTTTTCGGGTTTATGCCTTCCACCGGCGGGACGTCGGCGGGGCTGGGCAAATACGCGGCCACTGCGTCCAGGACGGGCTGCACGCCGATGCCGTCCAGGGCCGAACCGCAGAACACCGGCACGATCATGCCGTGCAAGGTGGCGTTGCGGATCACCTTGTGCAAGAGCGCGTCCGGCACTGGCGCGCCGCCCAGCATCATCTCGGTCAGTTCGTCGCTGTAAAGCGAAAGCTGGTCGAGCATCTGCGAGCGCCAAAGTTCGGCGTCGTCGCGGAGTTCATGGGGTATCTCGCCCGTTACAATCACCGCGTCCTTGCGATCGTCGGAAAAGACCAGCGATTGCATCGATATCAGATCGACCAGCCCCCGAAAGGCCTCTTTAACATGCGGCGGGCCTGCGCCGATGGGTATATTAATGGGGATCGGCCTGCAATCCAGGCGCGTGCGGATTTCGTCCAGGGTGCCGAAAAAATCGGCCCCTTCCCGGTCCATCTTGTTGATAAACGCCAGGCGGGGCACGCGATACTTGTCGGCCTGGTGCCAGACGGTCTCGCTCTGTGCCTCGACGCCTTCCCGGGCGCTGAAAACCACCACCCCGCCGTCGAGCACCCGCAGGCTCCGCTCCACCTCGGCGGTAAAATCGACGTGGCCGGGCGTGTCGATCAGGTTGATTTGAATCTTGGGGCTGGCGATGTCACCGGGCCGAATGGTTTTCAGTTCCCAATCGAACCTTACGCAGGCGGCGTTGATGGTGATGCCCCGCTCCTGCTCCTCGGGATCGTAATCGGTGACGGTGGTGCCCTTATCGACCTCGCCCACGCGGTGGCTGAACCCACTATAGAACAGCATCCGCTCGGTGACGGTCGTTTTGCCGGCATCGATATGGGCGATCACGCCGATGTTGCGGAGGTGGCGGAGGTCGGTTGACATGGCTGGATTCTACAGATTTTATTGCAAATTTAAAATTGCAAATTGCAAATTGATGATAAGTCTCATTCACGTATTATAGTTCTTCAATCGTATATTGCGGTTTTCCTTGTCGAAATTCACTACAGGCGATTTTTAAGTCATCGATACTAATCAAGCCACTTGACTGCAATCGTGTCAGAAAATGATCCATCTCAGAAGATTGTGACGATGTTGACATACAGGCACTCTTGTTCAATTTGCAATTTGCCATTTTCAATTGACAATTTGCAATCCCCTTTTGCGCAAAAAAACGCCGCGTCGGCAAGGGGTCCGCCGGCGCGGCTGGGGATAGGGTATATCGTTACCAGGCGAAGTGGGCGAAGGCCTTGTTGGCCTCGGCCATGCGGTGCACGTTTTCGCGTTTGGTCATGGCGGCCCCTTCGCGGTTGTAAGCGGCTAAAAGTTCGGCGGCCAGTTTTTCGTGCATGGGTCGTCCCTTCTTTTCCCGGCAGGATTGGAGGATCCAGCGGATGGCCAGCGACAACTGACGATTCTTGTTTACCTGCATCGGCACTTGATACGATGCCCCGCCCACGCGCTTGGATCGAACCTCGATGTTGGGTTTCACGTTTTCCACCGCCTGGGTGAAAACGCCGATGGGCTCGACGTCCTTGACCTTTTCGGCGATTTCATCGAGAGCGTCGTAAAAAACTTTTAAAGCCACGCTTTTTTTGCCGTTCCACATCATCGAGTTGACGAACTTTCCGGCAAGCACCGACCCGTGCTTCGGATCCGGAGCAAGCATCTTTTTACTGGCGGTTTGGCGACCCATGGTTTATTAGGGGCTAGGGGTTAGTGGCCAGGAATTAGTGGTTAGGGGTATGAAAACTAATCCCTAGCCTCTAGTCCCTTGTCTCTTTAGTTATGATTTTTTCGCTCCGTAACGGCTGCGCGATTGTTTGCGGCCTTCGACGCCCAGGGTATCCAGCGAGCCGCGGACCACCTGGTAGCGCACGCCGGGCAAGTCGCGAACACGGCCGCCGCGGACCAGCACAATGGAGTGCTCCTGCAAGGTGTGCCCTTCACCGGGGATGTATACGGTGACTTCCTTGCCGTTGGAAAGCCTGACGCGGGTGATTTTACGCAAGGCGGAATTGGGCTTCTTGGGAGTCATGGTCTTGACCTGCAAGCAGACCCCCCGTTTTTGCGGGCACTTGTCCAAGACCGGGGCCTTGCTGAACTTCCGCGGCCGGCGGCGGCGCTTTCGAACTAATTGATTGATTGTGGGCATCGGATTTTCTCAAATTATTGCGATTTATCGCTCTTGTTTTGCGAGAATCCTTCATTTTGCCGGAATATTAATGATTGTCAATGGGGTATAAAGTCGTCTTTTGAAGCGAATCAATTACAAGCCCACGGATTGCAATCCGTGGGCTTGTAATAAGTTATCTCTATAATTCGCTCCCATACCGACATTAAGTTGGCGTCGGGCCCATGTGAAGGCAATAAATAATGTCGATGTGGGCGTCTACTCCTCATCGGCGATGTCATCGTCGATGAAGAAGCTGTCCAAAGGGCTGATGGCCGACTGGGTTGGCTGTTCTTCTTCGTCCGAATCGTCGGGCAGGGGAACCGGGCCGGAATCGAGCTGGCCGGTCTCTTGTTCGGCGTCTTGCGGTGCGCCGCCGTCGAGGAGTGGGAAGTGCCGGGCCAAAACGTCCTCTTTCTCGGGGACCAAACCTTCCAGGGCCTGGGGCCGGATGCGGACTTCGCCTTCCTGATAGGTGCGGAAGCCGGTGCCGGCGGGAATGAGGTGGCCGAGGATTACGTTTTCCTTCAGGCCCACGAGGTTGTCGATCTTGCCGGCCAGGGCCGCTTCGGTGAGCACCTTGGTGGTTTCCTGGAAGCTGGCGGCGGAAATGAAGCTGGAACTTTGCACGGCAGCCTTGGTGATGCCCAAAAGCTGCGTACTGGCGGTGGCCATTTTGGGTTTGGCGGCCTTGGCCAATTCGCCGCCGATGGCCTCGAGTTGGGTATTAGCCTGCTCGAACTCGGTCGTAGGCACGAGGGCCCCGACCTCGAAGTTGCTGTCGCCTTTTTCGGTGATCTTAACGCACTTGGCCAATTCCCGATTCACCGCGCGGAACTCGAACTTGTCCATTACCGAGCCGGGCAGCAAACCGGTGTCGCCCACTGATTCCACGCGGAGCTTGCGGAGCATCTGCGAGACGATGATTTCGATGTGTTTGTCGTTGATTTCCACGCGCTGGCTGCGGTAGACGTTTTGGATTTCGCGGACCAGGTATTGCTGCACGGCCTCTTCGCCGGAGATGCGGAGGATGTCGTGGGGCACCAGGGGCCCGTCGACCAGGGCTTCGCCCGCCCTCACAAATGAGCCGGTGTGCACGCGCAAGTGCTTGCCGTGGGAAACCAGGTGTTCGCGCTCGATGCCGCTTTCGCTGCGCACCACGATGGTGCGTTTGCCGCGGCGTTTTTCGCCGAGAATTTCCACGGTGCCGTCGATCTCGGCGATCACCGCGGGGTCCTTGGGCTTGCGGGCCTCGAAGATTTCCGTCACCCGGGGCAGGCCGCCGGTGATGTCCTGGGTGCCGGAGACCTCGCGGGGCGTCTTGGCCAAAAGCGTACCGGCGGAAACCGTTTTGCCTTCCTGGACTTCGATATGCGCCTTTTCGGGGAGATAGTAGAAGTCGAGGATTTTGCCCGACTCGTCTTCGAGCACGATTTGCGGGTGCAGGTCGCCTTTGTGCTCCATGACCAGCACGCGGACGTGGCCGGAGGGATCTTTTTCCAGGCGCATGGTTTCGCCTTCGATCACGTCCTCGAAGCGGACCTTGCCGTTGACTTCGGCAAGAATGGGGATGCTGTGCGGGTCCCATTGGCAGAGCAAGGCGCCGGATTCGACTTCCTGGTTCTCATCGATGAACAGAAATGCGCCGGCCGGGACTTCGTATTTTTCCAGTTCGCGGCCCTTGGCATCGAGAATCAGGATTTCGCCGTTGCGGGTCAAGACCACCTGTTTGCCCTCGTCGTTGCGCACGACTTTCATGCGGGTGAATTGCACGATGCCGCTTTTTTTAGCGCGGATTTCGCTTTCTTCCACGGCGCGGGCGGCGGTGCCGCCGATGTGGAAGGTCCGCATGGTCAACTGCGTGCCCGGCTCGCCGATGCTCTGCGCCCCGATGATTCCCACGGCCATGCCTTTCTCGACCAGGCTGCCGGTCGACAGGTCCATGCCGTAGCAACACTGGCACACGCCCAGCGAAGCATCGCAAGTCATGGGGCTGCGAACCTGGATCTTTTCCAAACCCAAAGCCTCGATCTTCCGCGCCACGTCGGTGGTGATAAGATCGTTTTCGCGGACGATGATTTCGTCGGTGATGGGATTGACGATATTGGTGCGACTTACGCGGCCGCGTATGGAATCGACCAGGCTTACCTCGACCTTTTCGCCGCGGTAGATGACTCCCTTGGTGATGCCCTGGGTGGTGCCGCAATCCTGCACGGTGACCACCACGTTTTGGGCCACGTCGGCCAGTTTGCGGGTGAGATAACCGGAGTCGGCCGTTTTCAAGGCCGTATCGGCCAGACCCTTGCGCGCCGTGGGTGGAACTGAAGTATTCCAGAACGCTTAAGCCTTCGCGGAAATTGGCCTTGATGGGCGTTTCGATGATCTTGCCCGAGGGCTTGGCCATTAAGCCCCGCATTCCGGCCAATTGGCGGATTTGTTCCACGCCGCCCCGCGCGCCGGAGTGGGCCATGAGGAAGATCGGATTCACGTAATTTTCGTAGCGGTGGTCGTTTTCCAACTGCTCCATCATTTCGGTGGTGATTTGCTCGCGGGCATGAGTCCAGGCGTCGAGGACCTTGTTGTAGCGCTCGCCCTCGGTAATGATGCCGCGCTGGTAGAGCTTCAGACTCTTGAATACTTCCTTTTCGGCGTTGACGATGATCTTCGACTTGTTGGTCGGGGTGATCAGATCGTCGGTGGCGAAGGAAAGACCGCTGAGGGTGCTTTGCCGGAATCCCAGGCGATTCATCTCGTCCAAGAGGTCGATGGTCTTGCGCCGGCCGAGGATTTCGTAGCAGTCGGAAATCACCCCGGCCAGGTCGCTGGAACGCAGCGGCGTGTTGTAAAAGGGCATGCCGGCGGGCAGCATGGAATTGAACATCACGCGGCCCACGGTGGTCTGCACCTTGTTGTTGGGCTTAACGCCGCGGTCGCCTTTGACCTTCTTTTCCGGCGGCAAACGCACGGTGATGGCGGCGTGGGTGCCTACCACGCCCTGCGCGTAAGCCAATTGGACCTCGTCGGGCGAGGAAAAGGTCATGCCGTCGCCTTTACAGGCGGGCAGGCTGGAAGTGATATAGTAGCAGCCCATCACCACGTCTTGCGAAGGGCTGATGATCGGCGCGCCGTTCGCCGGGCTGAATATGTTATGGATCGACATCAACAGGGTATGGGCTTCCACTTGGGCCTCGATCGACAGCGGCAAATGCACGGCCATCTGGTCGCCGTCGAAGTCGGCGTTGAAGCCCTTGCACACCAGGGGATGCAGCTTGATGGCGTTGCCTTCAACCAGCACCGGCTCGAAGGCCTGAATGCCCATGCGGTGCAGGGTAGGGGCTCGATTCAGCAGTACTGGATGGTTCTGGATCACTTCTTCCAGGATGTCCCAAACTTCCTCGTCCTTGCGCTCCAGCATCTTTTTTGCACTTTTGATCGTGTCGGCGTGGCCCAATTCTTTTAGCCGGCGGATAATGAAAGGCTGGTACAATTCCAGGGCGATCTTTTTGGGCAGACCGCACTGGTGCAGGCGCAGCGAGGGACCCACCACGATCACGCTGCGGGCGGAATAGTCCACGCGCTTGCCCAACAGGTTCTCGCGGAAGCGGCCCTGCTTGCCCTTGATCATGTCGGTCAGGGATTTAAGCGGCCGGTTGCTCGATCCGAGCACCGGGCGCTTGCAGCGGTTGTTATCGAACAGGGCGTCGACCGATTGTTGCAGCATGCGTTTTTCGTTGCGGATGATTACCTCGGGGGCGTTCAGGTCGACCAGTTTTTTCAGGCGGTTGTTGCGGTTGATGATGCGGCGATAAAGGTCGTTCAAGTCGCTGGTGGCGAAATTGCCCGAGTCCAAGAGCACCAGCGGGCGCAGGTCCGGCGGAATTACGGGAATCACGTCCAGGACCATCCACTCCGGGCGGTTGTCGCTGTCGCGGATGGCCTCCACGATTTTCAAGCGGTTGATAAGGTCTTTTTTCTTCTGCTTGGAATTGGTCTCGATCAGTTCGGTGCGCAAATCGCCGGAAAGCTTGACCAGGTCCAGCTCGACCAACAGTTTGCGGATGGCCTCCGCGCCCATGTCGGCCTCGAACGATCCCTCGGGATATTGGGCCCGGGCGGCGCGGTATTCCTCTTCGGTCAAAAGCTGCTGGACCTTAAGCGGCGTGTCCACCGACTTGGTCACTACGTAATCCTGGAAATAAACCACTTTTTCCAGGCTGGTGGTTTTCATGTTCAACAGCGCCCCCAGGCGGCTGGGCATGGCCTTGAAGAACCAAATGTGCACTACCGGCGCGGCCAATTCGATGTGCCCCATGCGCTTGCGGCGCACGCGGCTGTGGGTGATCTTAACCCCGCAGCGGTCGCAGATCATGCCTTTGTATTTCATCCCCCGGTACTTGCCGCAGGAGCATTCCCAGTCCTTTTCCGGACCGAAGATCCGCTCGCAGAACAGGCCGTCCTTTTCCGGGCGGTAGGTGCGGTAGTTGATCGTCTCCGGTTTTTTCACCTCGCCGAAGGACCAGCTACGGATGTCGTGCGGCCGGGCAAGGCTGATTTTCACGGATGCGTAATCGTTTATACGGTCATATGTAGTTTCGCCGACACTCACTGTGAAGACTCCTTGTGGTTAGGAGGTAGTAATCGGTTTTTGGTTGAAAGTTATCAGTTATCGGTGTTCAGTTTTCAGTTTCTAGCTTAATGAGTCTCAGGTAATGAACGTCGTTAAGCCCACGGCTTGCAACCCGTGGGCTTGGATGTATTTACCATAGGTACGATGACATTCATCATCCTGACTGTCAATGAACTTACAATTTTCTATCTACACTCGCGCTTTTTCCAATTGCATGTTAAGGGCCAGGCCGCGGATTTCGTTGGTGAGCACGTCGAAGCTGGCGGGCGTGCCGGCCTCGAGGGTGTTTTCGCCCTTGACCATGGCTTCGTAGATTTTTGTGCGGCCTTCGACGTCGTCGCTTTTGACGGTCAGGAGTTCCTGGAGGATATAGGCCGCTCCGTAGGCCTCCAGGGCCCAGACTTCCATTTCGCCGAAACGCTGGCCGCCGAAGCGGGCCTTTCCGCCCAGGGGCTGCTGGGTTATGAGCGAGTACGGGCCGGTCGATCGGGCGTGGACCTTGTCGTCGACCAGGTGGTGCAGTTTCATCATGTAGATTTGGCCGACGGTGGATTGCTGTTCGAAGCGTTCGCCGGTCCGGCCGTCGTAAAGTTGGGACTTGCCGGTTTCGGGCAGCCCGGCTTCCTTGAGGCAATTTCGGATGGCGGTTTCGTCGGCGCCGTCGAAAATGGGGGTGATGGCCTGGAATCCCAGCGCGGCGGCGGCCCAGCCCAGATGCGTTTCCAGGATCTGGCCCACGTTCATACGGCTGGGAACGCCCAGGGGGTTGAGCATGATTTGCACGGGCGTGCCGTCGGCCATGAAGGGCATGTCTTCCTTGGGTAGGATTTTGGCGATTACGCCTTTGTTGCCGTGACGCCCGGCCATTTTATCGCCCACTGAAATCACGCGCTTGGCGGCGATGTAGACTTTCACCATCTGCAGCACTCCGGAGCGGAGTTCGTCGCCGCGTTTCATGGAATTAAGCTGCCGGTCGCGGGCGTCGATGGCCGTTTCCATGGCCGGCCAGTAGGTCTTGTGGATTTTTTCCACTTCGGAGCGGCGCTGCGGGCTGCGGATGTCGAGCGAATCGATGTTGAACTGGTGGGCCTGTTCGGCCACGTAGCGGTGTTCCTGGCCTTCGACCAGGTGATTGCCTTCCTCGTCGGTGAGTTTTTTCTTGAGGATTTCCTCGATCTGAGCGACCAATTCGCCGAATGCGGCGGCGATGCGGGCGTTGCCTTGGGCTTCGGCCTCTTTCAGGTCGTTTTCGAATTTTTTGCGTTCATCCTCGTTAAGGCTCATCCGCCGCGAGAATTTTTGCGTGGAGATCACGATGCCTTCCACGCCGGATGGGACTTCCAAGGAGTCGTTTTTCACGTCTTCGCCCGCCCGGCCGAAGATGGCGTGCAGCAGTTTTTCTTCCGGCGTGAGCTCGGTCTTGGATTTTGGCGAGACTTTGCCCACCAGGATGTCGCCCGGGTGGACAAACGTGCCCACCCGCACAATGCCGTTTTCATCCAGGTTGCGGAGTTGTTTTTCGCTGACGTTGGGGATATCGCGGGTGAATTCCTCGCGGCCCAGCTTGGTCTCGCGGATTTCGATGTCGAATTCCTCGATGTGGATGGAGGTGTAGACGTCGTTCTCCACGAGATCTTCGCTGATGATGATGGCGTCCTCGAAATTAAATCCGTCCCAGGCCATGAAGGCCACCAGGACGTTTCGGCCCAGGGCCAGTTCGCCCTTGTACGTGCCTGCTCCATCGGCGATGACCTGTCCTTTTTCGACCTTATCGCCCACGGCAACGATGGGTTTTTGATTCTGGCAGGTGCGTTCGTTAAGACCCACGAACTTGCGGAGCTTGTATAAGTCCGGGCCGATTTCGATGTATTCGGCGTCGACCTTTGTAACCACGCCCTTGCGCAGGGCGCGGACGAGCATGCTGGAGTTTTGGGCGGCCTCGATTTCCAGGCCCGTGGCCACCAAGGGCGGCTCGGTAATGAGCAAAGGTACCGCCTGGCGCTGCATGTTGGAACCCATCAAAGCCCGGTTGGCGTCGTCGTGTTCCAAGAACGGGATCAAGCCCGCCGATACGCCCACCATTTGCGATGGGGCCACGTCGATGTATTGCACCTGATCGACCGGTATGAGATGGAAGTCGCCATGGTGCCGGGCGACGATGGTCTCGCCGGCCAGCCGGCCGTTTTCGATCTTGGCGTCGGCCGGGGCGAGAACCGCCTCGTGCTCCTGATCGGCGCGGAGCCATTCGATCTGGTCCGTCAATTGGCCTTTAGCGACCTTCTGATAGGGTGTAACCAGGAAGCCGTAATCGTCCACTCCGGCATAGATGGCCAGACTGGATATGAGGCCGATGTTTGTGCCTTCAGGGGTTTCGATGGGGCAGATTCGTCCGTAGTGCGAGATGTGCACGTCGCGGACCTCGAATCCGGCGCGTTTGCGGTTCAGCCCGCCCGGGCCCAGGGCCGACAGTCGCCGCTCGTGGGTGAGCATGGAAAGGGGATTGGTCTGATCTACGACCTGGGATAGTTCGCCGCGGCCGAAGAAATACTCGATGGCCGCGGAAATGCTCTTGGGGTTGACCAGGGTTCGGGGAGTCATGTCGGCGATGTCTTTGAGGCTCATTCGCTCTTGCACGGTGCGGCGGAGTTTCAAAAAACCCTTGCGCAATTCGTCGCAGGCCAACTCGTCGATGGTCCGCAAACGGCGGTTGCCCAAGTGGTCGATATCGTCGATTTCCACGTCCGGGTCGCCGTTGCGGAGTTTCATGAGATATTTTATGGCCGCGATGAGATCATCGGGGCGGAGCGTCATCTCGGATTCAGGTATGTTGAGGCCCAGTTTGCGATTGATGCGGAAGCGGCCCACGCGGCCCAGGCGATAGCGGTTGGTGTCGTAAAATTTTTCGTGGAACAGGGCCTTGGCCTTTTCCAACTGGG
Source organism: Pirellulales bacterium (assembly GCA_963845975.1). GTDB lineage: Bacteria > Planctomycetota > Planctomycetia > Pirellulales > Thermoguttaceae > JBEKIK01. The sequence continues at coordinate 838,251 of CAWJUD010000001.1, forward strand.
GCGGATTGCCCGGACGCAAGCGCTGGTAAATGCGCAGCAGGGCTTCTTCGTGGCTGGCAGTGGCGTCGTCGGCCAGGGCGTTTAAGAGCAAGGGGTTTTTGGGGTCTTCCATGACCTCGATATTGCTCAAGCCGGAGGTGCAAATCTGTTCGGCGGCGTTCTTGGTGATTTTCTGGCCGCACTCCACGAGGATCTCGCCGGCCCTGGGGCTGTCGTGGGGATAGACGACGTCGCCGACGGCCAGTTTACCCTCGATTTTTATCACGCTCCGGCCGTCGACGATTTTTTCGGTTTGAGCGGGATAAAAGGCCTTTAACAGATTGGCGTCTTCGGAGTATTTCGCATCCATGGCACGAATGAGCGTCATGATAGAGAACTTGCCGCTCTGGTCGATCCTGACGGCAAGGCTTTCCTTGCGGGTGACGTTCAGTTCGATCCAACTGCCGCGTTCGGGAATAATGCGGCAGGAATGCATGCGTCGTTCGCCGGTGGCTTCCATATCGGCCACGAAGTCCACGCCGGGGCTGCGGTGCAATTGGTTTACGACCACCCGTTCGGCCCCGTTGATGATGAATTCGCCGCCGCCGAGCATGATGGGAATGTCGCCAAGGTAAACTTCTTCCTCGATGGGTTGCTCTTTAGTGAGGCGGAGCCAGACTTTAAAGGGCCTGCCGTAGGTGAGGCGCAACTGGCGGCATTCGTCGGGCTCGTAGCGGGGTTTGCCCAGCTCGTAGCGGATGTATTCCAGGCGCAGGGTCTTGTCGTAGCTTTCGGTGGGAAAGATTTCCCGCAATACACCCTCGATCCCCTGGTCTTTACGCTTTTGCCAGGGAACGTCGTGTTGCAGGAAAGCCTGGTAACTGGAGGTTTGAATTTGCGTCAGGTCCGGAATGAAATGAGGGGCCCGGCGGCTGCCGAAGCGACGGATTTCCTTGGGTTGGAGACGTCGTTGAGCCATGGTCGCCATAGAATATCACCCTCCTGAAAGAAATGAGATTTGAGTGCAAAAACACAAGGCCGACATGGAACTAAAAAGGTGGGGATGGAAAGGCCGGTTTTCCGCTTTTGAACTATTTAATACGCAGAAGATGGCATCAGTGTTCGCATATTTGGGTAGGATAGAGAGAAATTTAAGGACAAAATCCGTGATGAGGTGTGTCATGTTATGCCTTTTATCCTCCCCAATAGAAGGGGAAAATTTTCCTAGAACCCAAGCCCCAACCACGAATCTCCGAACAAAATCAGAGTATATCGGGTTTGACAAAAGGGCAAAACGGCAAAGTTCAACCATCACGCTTATCTGCCGGATTTCGACTGCGTCAAAGCCCACCCTCCCCGGGGCAGGGAGGAACCGAAACACAAAAGACGTTCCGCTGATCCAATCCGGTAGGATGGATTTAAAATCCGTCCTACTTTTAAAAAAATCCGTCCTGCTTACTTGATCGAGACGGTGCCGCCGGCCTCTTCCAGTTCCTTCTTGAGCTTCTCGGCGTCTTCTTTCGAGATACCTTCCTTGATTTTGGCGGGCAAGCCCTCGACGAGATCCTTGGCTTCCTTCAGGCCCAGCGCCGTTGCTGCGCGGACGACCTTGATCACGCCGATCTTTTTCTCGCCGAAACCTTCCAAAATCACGTCGAATTCGGTTTTTTCCGCGGCTTTAGCCGGTCCGCCTTCGCCCGCTGCCGGGGCGGCCATCATTACCGCGCCGCCTGCCGCGGGCTTGATGCCGTGGACCTCGGACAAATAGTCGCTTAACTCTTTGGCCTCTTTGAGGGTCAATCCCACGATCTTCTCGCCCAACTCCAGGGTCGTTGCTGAAAACTGGCGTGTTGCTGTATCTGTCGCCATGACAATCTCGGTCCTTTCTCACCTTGGGGTCGCGACACGGTGCTGCGGGCAACCGGCCCCGACACGTTACTATTATCTAGTTGGTTATTATTTTTCTGTCCGGGAACGTACCCGGAGTTCACGTAGGCTATGTACACCCGGCACAAGTGCCGGGGCTAAACTTATTCACTCTCCGCTATTGCTTTTTCCGCACCCTCGCCCTTTTGTTCGATTTGGCTGGCCAAGGCCCCGCCTGCGCTATTCAACTGGCTGACCAGGTTCGCGCCCGGGCTGAGGATTTGACCCATAAGAATCGACAACTGTTCCAAACGGCTGGGCCATTTGGCTACTTGCGCCACTTGATCGGCCGAGATGCGTTCGCCGTCCATCACGCCGCAGCGGGCCTCAAAGGGTTTGTTTTTCTCGTCTTTTACCAGCCGGAAAATTTCCTTGGCCAGACTGACGATATCTTCGCCGCCCCAGCAAATGGCCGAGGCGCCGGTCAGGCCTTGGAACATGGGCTCCAAGGGCGTGCCGGCAGTGGCCCGGGCGGCGAGGCTGTTTTTTACCACGATTACATTCACGTTTTTGCCGGCCAATTCCCCGCGCAAGCGGTTGTTGGCATTTGCCGACAGTCCGACCATGTTCACCAGCAGGGCGTCGTTGACGTTTTTCAAACGCTCGCGGAGGTTTTCGGTAATCAGATTCTTTACATACTTACTCATACTTTATCCTTTACGCCGCTGGGATTCGCACGCTGGGGCTCATGGTGGCGCTGACGGCGATAGTTTTGATGTATTGTCCCTTGACGGCAGCCGGTTTCAGATTGACGACATAATTGATAAAGGCGGCCACATTTTCGGCCAGTTTATCGGCATCGAAACTTAATTTTCCCACGATGGCGTGGATGTTTCCGCCCGCGTCGTTGCGGAACTCTATCTTGCCGGCTTTATATTCCTTGACGACTTTGCCCACCTCCGGCGAAACAGTTCCGGCGCGAGGGGAGGGCATGAGTCCGCGCGGCCCAGGACCTTGCCCAGCGGACCGACCACGCCCATCATATCCGGGGCGGCGATGCACACGTCGAAATCGGTCCAGCCGCCTTTGATTTTTTCGGCCAATTCAGGGCCGCCCACTTCTTCAGCCCCGGCCGCCTTGGCTTCGTCGACCTTGTCGCCCTTGGCGAAAACGATCACCCTTAGCGACTTGCCGATGCCGTTGGGCAGCACGATCGAACCGCGGACCGCCTGATCGGCCTGCTTGGGATCGATGCCCAAGCGGATGACGATCTCCACGCTCTGATCGAATTTTGTCGTGTTATATGTCTTCAATAACTGCACGGCTTCTTTCAGGGGCAAGGCTTGCTTGCCCGGCGATTTTTCCAACATCGCGGCCATGCGTTTGGGTTGCTTGGTTTTAGGCATTTTTTTAACTCTCCACTACTTGTCTCTTGCCGCGTGCAGTGCCTGGAATTATATTTCGGGCAAGTCGATTCTCAGGCGTTTTAAACTCTCCACTTCCAGGCCCCTGCTGGGGGCGGCGCCCAGCACGTTGTTCCGGGCATATTCGATATCTCTGCTCTGCTAGTTCTCCACTTCCAGGCCCATGCTGCGAGCGGCGCCCAGTACGATATTCCGTGCATGTTCGATATCCCGGGCGTTTAAGTCGGCCATTTTCGTGCGGCAGATTTCATCGACCTGGGCAATGCTCACCTTTCCGACTTTTTCCTTGTTGGGCACGCCCGAGCCCTTGGCAATGCCGGCCGCCTTTTTCAGCAATGCGGCCGCGGGCGGGCTCTTGGTGACAAACTCGAACGTCCTGTCGTTGTATACTTTAACCACTACCGGAATGGGCATGCCCCCGGCGTCTTTCGTCCGCTCGTTGAACTGCTGTACGAACTGGCCCAGGTTGATGCCGAAGCGCCCCAACGAGGTGCCGACCGGCGGGGCCGGCGTGGCCTGACCGCCCGGAACCTGGAACTTAACTTCACCTACTAGTTGCTTGGCCATGATTTAAACCGTCATTAAAATTTCTGTAATCGCGACCGCCGTTAGCGGCTTTATGTGTGATTTTAATTCTCGCTCCCCGACCAACCTTCGGTTGGTGTCCGGTCGCGGCTAAAGTATTATAAATCCGCGCTCGCCTTCGGCTCGCGGCTAAACATTCTGTCCACTGTCCACTGCCCACTGTCCACTGTCCACTGTCCACTCTCACAACGTTTCGATCTGCCAATATTCCAACGTGACGGGCGTGCTGCGTCCGAATATGTTGATCATAACCGTAACTTGCCCGTTGGTCTGGTCGATGCTTTCCACGTCGCCTTCGAAGTTTTCGAACGTGCCTTCCTTGATTTTGACGCGTTCTCCCTCGCTGAAACCGATTTTCAGTTTTGGGGCCTTTTCGCTCTTTTCCTCGGCCTTGGCCACGATGCGCTGAACTTCGTGAGGGAGCATGGGCGAGGGCCGGCCGGCGGCCCCGGTAAAATCGCCGATGCCCGGCGTCTCGCGGACCAAAAACCAGGTGTCGTCGTTGATTTCCATGTGCACAACCAGATAGCCCGGGTAGAGCTTTCGCTTAATCACACGCTTTTTTCCGCCCTTGAATTCGGTGACTTTTTCGGTGGGTACGATCACGTCGCCGAAATAGCGATCCAGTCCGGCGATCGCCACGCGGCGGAGCAAACCTTCGCGGATGGATTCCTCGCGGTTGCTTTGCACCTTGAGGATATACCAATCCATTTTATCCGACTTTGGTTCCTGGGGTTTGGGCGCAGCGCCGGGGGCGGTGCGGGTTCTGTAACCGCCGGGGCGGGTTCGTGCAATTCAGCAACCGGGGCCTGAGCGGAAGGAATCTCTGTTTGGGCGGAAGGGGCCGGCGATTCAACCGGCTGAGGCGATTCTCCAGGTAATGCGGGAACGGGTTCGTGCATTTCGGCAGGTTGGACTTCAGCCGTTGGTACAGGCGTTTCGGCCGGCTGGGATGGCGTCTCGGGCCGGGCCATCTCCGCTTCAGCCGGCGCGGGCGATACTTCGGCCGGCGGGGGCGGAGGATTGATCGGCGGCTGTTGGGCGGCGGCCGGTTCAGGCGATACGGGCATACCTTCAGCCTCTGCCGCCAACTCGGCGGGATCGGGGCCAACGGCATACGCAATATCTTGCGATATGTTGGCCGGCTCAGGGATCGGATTGTTTGGCTCGTCGCTCACGTATGCATTCCTGTCGCTACAAAATGCCCATCGCCCTGAAGATCGTCTGCCAAATTATATCGTAGGCGAAAAGGATGAGGGCCAAAACGATGATGCAAATCAGGACTACCATGGAGGCCCGAAACAGTTCGTTGCGGGTAGGCCAGGAAACCTTGTTCATTTCGGCTTCAACGGCGATTAAAAAGTCGGCGAAACCAGGCATGTTGACCACCCGGTACGACACCCACCAGCTCACCAGACACAAAATACCGGGGAGCCAAAAGGAAATCCCGAAATACTGATTGCCGATACTACCGTATAGTGTTTGGTATAGGCGGTAAAAGCCCAGAGTGATGGCGACCACAAGTGCGGCAAAGGTCACCTGCCGGGTGATCCGCCCTTGGCTGCGCTTGTAAATGCCGACGGCAAGTAATTCTTGGAAAATTGCACCCATATTAAGGGTTCAGGGTTCAGGGTTCAGATTTTTTGGGTTTGGTACTTTTGGTTCGGCATTTGGGGCTCGCGATTCAGGCAAGAAGAACAAGGTTCAAATACTGAACCCTGAACCCTGAATCCTGAACCCTTTACATGTTGAGTTACGCGGTTATTTAAACTATTGGTGTATTCAAATGGCAGGGGCGGGGGGGATCGAACTCCCAACCGCTGGTTTTGGAGACCAGTGCTCTACCAATTGAGCTACACCCCTGCATGGTTTTTGGGATGTTGGCCGTGAAACTGGTGGTTATTTGATGACTTTGGTCACTACGCCGGAACCGACCGTTCGGCCGCCTTCACGAATAGCGAACCGCACGTTGGCGTCCATGGCGATTGGGGAGATCAGCTCGACTTTGAGTTTGACGTTGTCGCCGGGCATGCACATTTCGGCGCCGCCCAGCAGGTTTGCCGTACCGGTGACGTCCGTGGTGCGGAAGTAGAACTGGGGCCGGTATCCGCTAAAGAACGGGGTGTGGCGACCGCCTTCTTCCTTTGACAAGACGTAGACTTCGGCCTCGAACTCGGTGTGCGGGGTGATGGAGCCGGGCTTGGCCAGGACCTGACCGCGTTCGATTTCCTCGCGTTTGATGCCGCGCAACAAGCAGCCCACGTTGTCGCCGGCCTGTCCTTGGTCCAGGGTCTTGTTGAACATTTCCACGCCGGTTACCACGGTTTTCCGCGATTCGGGGACGAAACCGACGATCTCGATCTCTTCGCCCGTTTTGATCATGCCGCGCTCGATACGGCCGGTGGCCACGGTGCCGCGGCCTTCGATGGAAAACACGTCTTCAACGGCCATCAGGAACGGCTTGTCGATTTCCCGCTGCGGTTGGGGAATATAGGCGTCGATGGCGTCCAGCAATTCGCCGATGCACTTGGTGACGGCCGGATCGTCGGGGGTTTTGTATGCCGACAATGCATCGCCGCGGATGATGGGAATCTCGTCGCCCGGAAACCCGTAATGCGTCAACAATTCGCGGAGTTCCAGTTCCACCAATTCCAGGAGTTCCGGATCGTCGACGAGGTCGATTTTGTTGAGGAACACGACCAAAGCGGGCACGTTCACCTGCCGGGCCAAGAGCACGTGTTCGCGGGTTTGGGGCATGGGCCCGTCGGCCGCGGAAACCACCAAAATGGCGCCGTCCATCTGGGCGGCCCCGGTGATCATGTTCTTGATGAAGTCGGCATGGCCGGGGCAGTCGATATGAGCGTAATGGCGCTTTTCGGTTTCGTACTCCACATGCGCGACCGCAATTGTGAGGGTTTTGTATTCGTCGCGGACCGTACCGCCTTTGGCGATATCGCCGTATGACTTGAACTTAGCGAGGCCTTTTCGGCTCTGGACCGCCAAAATGGCGCCCGTCAACGTGGTTTTGCCGTGGTCAATGTGGCCGATGGTGCCGACATTGACGTGCGGCTTGCTGCGAGTAAATACTTCCTTGGCCATGTCTTTATCTTTCTCCCTGCGTTGGATCAAGCGGGTAGTTTAAATACTATAACCCGGTCGATGCGAATTCCGCTCTCTGCGGTCCCGCATCGGCCGACAAAAAGCTGCTGAGGGGATTCGAACCCTTGACCTCGTCCTTACCAAGGACGCGCTCTACCGACTGAGCTACAGCAGCCCGCGTGGTTGTTCGAGCCCTCATTGTTTTCGAGTGTGATGAAATCGCCGCACCCGGGTGTTTATTCTCCTTTAATCAAATCCCCGATCACTAATGCCGATTTTTATTTTTTCGCCGGTTCGACTGACTTTTTTGCTTTACCCGCAAAGCGGGTGAAGGGAGTCGAACCCTCGTGAATAGCTTGGAAGGCTATGGCTCTACCGTTGAGCTACACCCGCAATTAATTAAGGTCCTGTGGTTTTGGAAATGGGGGGTGAAGGATTTGAACCTTCGAAGGCATTGCCATCAGATTTACAGTCTGACCCCTTTGACCGCTCGGGAAACCCCCCTCATTAATAATATTTCTGATTACTAATAAAATTCCCGCACACCAGTGCGGGTGTAAAAAAATGCAGCTTTCCGGGCTTTTTCACAGGGGTTTCCACTACGAGCTAGCGGAGGGACTTGAACCCACAACCTGTTGATTACAAATCAACTGCTCTGCCGATTGAGCTACGCTAGCCGGTCGAGTCTTAGCACGCGAACCTCTTAATATAACCAACCTCCAAAACCACGCAAGGCGGCTGAAAGGGAAAAAAAGCATTGACCAAAGCCCAAAACTGAAAAATATGCCAAAAACCACCCATAAGTCTGGTATTTTGCTTTTATCCACATATAAATGCAAGTTATACATTCAACCTTTCCACCCATAATGGTTAGATAAGGACCTGTATCTATTACAGTGGAGATTGGACCGCGGTGAATCTTGGTGGGAAGTTCCGTAGTTCCGTAGGTCAGGTACCCCGTACCTGACACCAAACTGAAACCAGAGTTCAGATCGTGCAGAAGACAAACCCGCCCGGCAGACCGCGATTCGCGGATTTTTGTGAAACACGAATCGCGGCGTGCCGGGCGGGGCTTCAACCAACTCGTTTGTAAGGGAAATTAGGCGGAGGCAAGGGGTCAGTCGCATTTTTACTTTGTAAAAATTGGGACAATCCCCGGTTAAAATCCTAGCATGGGAATTCGATTTTTTCCTCCTCCACCGCTTTTCGCAATTTGCTCAGCGCCCGGGCTTCGATTTGGCGGATTCGTTCCTTTGTAACACCCAATTCGACGCCCACCTGTTTAAGCGTTAACGGTTCTTCGCCGCGTTTCAGGCCGAAGCGGCGGACAATGATCTTTTGCTCGCGCTCGTCCAGGCAGCCGAGGATCTTTTCGATCTGGGCTTCGCGCTGCATTTGGCTGGATTCGATCTCAACCTGATCGGAACGTTCGTCCTCGGCAGTGGCGAACATCTCGGACTGGCTGCTGCGGAAGCGGTCGTGATAGCGGTGTTCGTTGGGTATGGTGCGGGCGAAATTCTTCATAATCGCCCAACTGGAGTAAGTGCTGAATTTGTTGCCCCGGGCGTAATCGAACTTTTCCACGGCCCGCATCAGCGACATGTTGCCGTCGCTAACCAGTTCGAAGAAGTTTTCGGCGGGGCCGACGTGCCGCTTGGCGATGGAAACGACCAGTCGCAAGTTCGCCCGGACGATCTGGTTTTTCATAGCCACGGCCTCGTCGTAGATGCGTTCGATTTGTTCCATCAATGTGCTTTTTGGATGTTCCGCATCGAGCTTGGCCCGCAATTTACTGGCTTTAAACTTGAGGTAGTTCATTTTGCGGAAGAGGTGGGCCTCTTGCCGGCGGCTGAGAAGCGGCACTTCGTACAAACTGGCCAAATAAGGCGGTAAACCGCTGGGCAAACGGGGTTTTTTCGCCGCCTGCTCGCTGGATGGGATGGGCCCTAAAATCCGCTGCTCGATCTTTTGCGATTTGACCCGAATATAGACCGGGTTGGGGATATAGTCCAAAGGCAGTTCCATGATTCGCCTGGCCCTCATCTCGGCGATGATGCGGTAAATGCTGGTGCGGGTGCGGCAAAATCGCCTGGCCAACTGATCGACTGATTCGCCGCGGTGATATTGCTGGTAGATTTTCCGTTTCGTGTCCATGCCCAAGGGGCCGTGATTTTCCGGGAATATCGCCAGATCGGGGTGGTCGCGGTCGAATTGTTTCAGGGTGTAGCGGATGGTTTCGGCGCTGCGGTTCATTTTCTCGGCCAGGCGCTTGGTGACGTCGGCCGGGCAAGCGCCTGCCCGAGCCAGCCTGCGAGCGCGTTCGACAATCATCGCCCGCTCCTCGTCCGTCAACTGGCTGAACATGGAGCCGCGACGAACGCGCTCCTGGTTTTGCTGAACAAAACGATCCACGGAACTCTGCAAGAACCCCACCCGCTTGCGCCCGTCCATGACAAACCGCCGACTGACCAGCCCGTGGCGGCGCCAGCGCGAAATTGTCTTGGTCGAGACGTTGAATTCCTGGGCAAGCTGCTCCACGGTCAGAACCCTTTCGCCTATGGAATCGGCGGGGACATTGGCGGCGTCGGAAACATCTTCCACAAAAAGTCGCAGGTCATGGTCGGTTTCCTTACCGCTGAGCTTCAGATCAGGGTAGGACTCGGGTCGGAAATTCGTGATCCGGTAACAAACATACTCGTAGGTATAAGTTCGCTTCGGATCAAGTTCACCCAGGAGTTTTTCGGCCTGGGCGACCTGTTCGATTTTTTTCTCGCGGGGCGCAAAACGAACTTGTTGATCTCGTAATTGTCGAATGGCCGGGTTAAAGTAATTTGTGTGCATAATGCCCATTCTCCTTTTTCTGTAGCCCCCGCAGCACACCGGCATATCATACGCCGGTTGGGACTCTGCTCAGTGCATTCTGGCGGCCATCTTTTGCCGGCAGTAATAACTCCCCTCAACCGTTAATATACTCGAACTCTCGATTTATAACAGTTAAATCTGTTAAAATTCAATGAACACGACTTCTTTACCCCCATATAAGTGGGGGTTTCTTGCTCCTTTCAAGTACAGCGAAAAGATAAAGTTTTAATATACTCCACTTGGATTCAAAGGATCTATGCACCTTTGGAAGCATTTTTATTAATTAATAATTCGCATCGACTTGAACTGGTATTTTGTACGTTTAATAGTGGTTTTAGGCACATAAAAAGTTCACAACATAGCAAAGTATTTGAGCGTTGAACAGCTATTCTATGCGATTATATGTGCTTGAACATAAGTATTTTCCTGATGCTTGTTTATTTTATGATTTGTCCACATCAGGACTTTTCCTAAACTAAAAAGATGGCCCATTTTCAAGGGCTCTTCTCCCGTAAACTGATCAATAATAATAAGAAGTTTGTTTTCTGGAATGGTTTCTTTGTCATTATGGCTTAAACGAAACCTCCCATTTGATGAAGAATTCCCATTTTGAAATTTATCCATAGGAAATTCCAGCAAGGATGGTTAAACTGCCAATCAAGGATTTGGGAATTATCAGGCTCCGGGTAAGGAAGCATGGATATGAAGTCCATAGCCATTTTTAGTTGTGTCACTTTCTTTTACCTGACGTCTATATCGATGGCTCAATATGGGACAGGGCCGGCAACGCGATCGTTACAAACAGCCGAGCGAGGATATAAACCTGAACGCGTCAAGACGCTCGGCTCTGACAAAGCCAAATACGAATTTCCAAATGGGCGAAGGCCGGGCCAGATCGACCGCGTGAAGGTGGAGTGGAAGGTCGGCGGCGACGTGATCAACGTTGTGGATAAAAAAGAGCATCGGGAAAAAATGAGCGTTGTATGCAATTTAGATTACGAAGAAAAAACCCTGCAAGTCTCGACAAGCGCCCAAGGCCTTTCCAGTTCCGTGCGCTATTACAACCAGGCCGAGGCGGCAGAGAACATCGGCGAGCATGCATTCAAGCCTGTTCTTCGTCCCGGGCGGAGTTTAATTGCCGTCGGGATTTCATGGCAAAAGCCGGTATTATTTTGTCCACACGGTAGTTTGACAAGAGACGAGTTGGAGTTGATCGACACCCAGGGCAACAGCCTGTTGATGGATCGTTTTTTGCCCGATAAGCCCGTAGCCGTGGGTGATGCATGGCAGCCGTCCGAAGAATTGATGGCCCGGCTTTTAGGCCTAGACGAGGTGGGGCAAACGGATGTTAAATGCGAGTTGAAGGAGATTACGGACGAGGTGGCCCGGTTCGAGATGAAAGGTAATGTATCGGGCGCGGCGGAGGGAGTAACGGCTGCAATCGAGCTCAAGGCCCGGTTTCGTTACGTTTTAAGACGCAAACGCATAGATTGGCTGGGGATGGTGGTCAAGGAACGGCGGCAGGCCAGCCCGGTTCGCGATGGATTTGACGTGGCGGCGCAGTTGCAGGTGATCATCGTTCCCGTCGAAAAAGCAAGTCATTTCGACGAAGCCGATTTGAAGAAGCTTGTCCTTGATCCCGCACCAGAATCGACCCGGCTCTCGCACATATCAAAGGAAGGCGGGTGGGAGATCGCTTACGATCGCGACTGGTACGTCAATCGCGATCAAAAAGGGCAGGCGGCGGCCGTCTTGCGCAGAATCGAACGGGGAGATATGATCGCCCAATGCAATGTCTCCGCGTTGCCTCCGGGAGAACCCGATAAACTGGTATCACTGGAAAAATATCAGGAAGACATCCAGCGCGCCCTGGCCAAAGATTTTGGGGAGTTCGTCGAGGCCGGACAGACCGTGGACAAGGCGAATCGCCGCGTGTTGCGGGTGGTGGTGCGCGGCACGGCTTCCGACCTGCCGATTATCTGGAACTATTATCACATAGCCGACCGCCAAGGGCGGCAAATGTCATGCGTCTTCACATTTGAAGAAAAATACGCGGAACGTTTGGGCAAAACCGACCTGGAACTTATCGATTCGCTGCGGTTTATCGGGACAAAGCAATAACGAATGAAAAAAACCGCCGCATCACGTTAAGTCATGCGGCGGTATTAGAATCAAACCTCTCGCCGATTGCGACTGGATGCGTCGCTGCGAGACGAGCGAAGATCGCGCGTGCTACTGCACAAGCCTTCAAGGATCTCGGCTCACGCTAATGGGTTGGCACCTCCGTCGGAATATCAGGCGAGAGGCTCGATTCCATCATCGATATTCACCAGGAATATCGGCACTTTCCCTCTCCCGCTTGCAACGTTTTTTTTGTCGCTTGCCAGAGAGCCTGTAATGTGCCTTCTTCATTACAATTCTAATTCATAAAAAACCGAAAGCCACCCACCCACAAGGTGGAGCGGCGCTTTTTAAAGGATTCAGGATTCGGGATTCAGGGTTCAGGATTCGAGTGGATTTAATTCCTACATACTTACCTTGGCTATATGTTACGGTTGAGGCTTAACGTGATATGTTGGGAGACAGTGGATGAAAAAAGTCCTTTCCGGATATGGACTGGGAAACCTTGGCCTATCGAATGAAATTGCTATAATTGGGACGATTCATTTATGGCAAGCAAGTGTATCAATGCCTTTAACGGAGAATCTTTGTGAGTAAAAAATCTGTTGCCGAAAAATTAGCCCGTACTAAACTGGCCCTGGCCGAAAAGTGCGACCGGCTGATCAAAGTCTGTAAGAGCAAACCCAAGCAAAAAACCTTAAAAAATCAGGCGGAGCGATTTCGCCGCCAGGCGGAACAGTTGTCGCGAATATAACCTTCGCCATTGTATATCGATGAATGTTGGTAGGTTTTATGGCCTCGCTTGCCGGACATTTTCTGGTGGCCTCGCAAAATCTGTTGGATCCGAATTTCGTCAGATCCGTGGTCCTGCTCGTGCAGCATACCGACCAGGGTGCGCTGGGGATTGTAATCAACCGGCCGATCGGCAAAAGCGTGCAGGATTTATGGCGCGAAGTGGGCGGCGGACCTTGCACCAACACCCAGCCGGTATACCTGGGCGGGCCAGTGCCCGGTCCGCTGATGGCCGTGCACGGCCAGGATTCCCTCGGCGAGGTGCAAATAATTCCCGGCTTGTTTTTTTCGGCCTCCAAGCAGAATCTCGACGCCCTGGTCATGCGCCCGGAACCGACCCTGAAAATATTCATCGGCCATTCGGGCTGGGGACCCGGTCAACTGGACCAGGAATTGGAGCAAGGCGCCTGGCTAACCGCCCCTTCCACGCCCGAGTTGGTGTTTTTCGACAGCAGCGAACTGTGGGTCACCGTTTCCCGTCTTATCGGCAGGGAAATGATGCAATCCATGCTCCACATCAAAAATATCCCCGACGACCCCACGGTGAATTAAGGGGTCAGGGGTCAGGATTCGGGATTAAGGGTTCGGGGTTCAGGGTTCAGGGAAGAATGATGAATGTTGAATGTCGAAATCCTCGTACTCCGTACTTCGTACTGAAAACTGACACCTGAAAACCGAAAACGGTTTACTGTCGACAGTCCATTGCCCATTCCCTATAGCCTATAGCCTCCCCGGTGTGCGGATCAAAGAAATACAAGTGATCTTGGCTCACTATCGGCTCGACGGGATCGCCCGCGCGTGCGCTGTGGTTGGATTGGGTGCGGCAGATAAAAAGTTGGGTTCCGGAGCGAAGGTGTAAATGCGATTCGGCGCCCAGCGATTCTACGGCTTCGACTACGGCGGGAATTTTTAGAGATCCTTCGCCCGCGGTGGCTTGTTCTAAATGAAGGTGCTCGGGCCGTATGCCCAAGACGATCTCTTTGCCGCGGTAAGGTTGCAAAATGGCTTTCCAACGTGCGGAAATCGGCCAGGAAATATTATTATTGTTTTCTATTTGAAATACCAATCCATCGCCGCACTCTACAATTTTGCCGGGAAAGAAATTCATCGTCGGGCTGCCGATCAAGGAGGCCACGAAGCGGTTGGCCGGGCGATGGTACAGCGTTGCCGGATCGGCGATTTGTTGCACGCGACCGTTATCAAGCGCGACTATCCGCCGGCCGATGGTCATGGCCTCGGTCTGATCGTGTGTGACGTAGATCATGGTGGCGTGGAGTCGTTCTTCCTGCAGGCGGACGATTTCGTGCCGCATTTGATCGCGCAATCCGGCGTCGAGATGCGAGAGCGGCTCGTCGAGGAGGAAGATTTTCGGCCGGCGGACTATTGCCCGGCCCAGGGCCACCCGCTGGCGCTGGCCGCCGGACAGTTCCCAGGCTTTTCGCTTTAGCAGATCCGCGATGCCCAGCACTGCGGCGGTTTCGGCCACGCGGCGCCGGATTTCGGTTTTATCCAATCGCCGCAATTTCAAACCGAAGGCCAGGTTACCGTATACGCTTAAATGCGGATAAAGCGACTGCTGCTGAAAAACCATGGCCACGTCGCGCTGTTGCGGGGGAAGGTGGTTTACAATGCGGCCGTCGATGTAGATCTTTCCGGCGGTGGAATGCTCCAACCCGGCGATAAGCCTTAGCGCGGTGGTCTTGCCCGAGCCTGACGGCCCGGCCAGAACGACCCGTTCGCCGTCGGCCACGTCCAGGGAGAGATCGTCCAGGGCACGGATGCCGTCGGGAAAGACTTTTCCTATGTTTTTTAGAGTCAGCGTGGCCATGTAAGTTTTTCGCGGCGAATCTGGGGATTTTTCCAGGCACAAGCGTTTGGATTGAATTTCAATATATATTATATTAAATTGAGATACATGTTTGGAATCAAGCCCGCCGCCTTTGGGATCGTATGTTGTGCCGCGGCCGCCGTTTTCTACTCGGTGAGCAGTATTTGCATGCGCCAGGTTTCCGCGCTGGAGTGCGACCCGAGTTGGGCCGTGTGCGTGAAGGAATCGATCACGGTGGTTTTGGTCGGACCATGGCTGATATATCGTGCGCTCAGGGGGCTGGAAGTGTTTCCCCCGGTTAAGATATTATTCATCTTGATTCTTGCCGGTCTGGCCGATCAATTGCTGGGCAACCTGGGTTGGCAATGGACAGTGGGGATCGTGGGTCTGGCCGTGACCGTCCCCGCGGTTTTCGGCGTGATGATAATCGGCAGCGCAATATTCGGGCGGTTGATTTTGAAGGAAAAGGTTACGCCGCGTTCGATGCTTGCCATCGGTCTTTTGCTGCTTTCCTTGATGTTGCTCAGCCTGGGTGCCGAATCGGCGGGCGAAATAATGGCCAAATCGTCCCATGCGTCCATCGCCGATCCCGGCCCGGCGTCGAATACGCTGCTGGTTGCCGAGGCCGTGCTGGTCGCCGGGGTGGCCGGAGCGGCTTACGCCCTGTTGAGCATTGCCATCCGGCACACCATGAACGCCGCCACCCAACAAAGCACGTTGATGTTTATCATCACCGGCATTGGCGTGATAACCCTGGGACCGATCAGCATTCACCGCCTGGGATTCGAAGGCCTGATGTCCACCAGCGGGGAACAACTCGCCTGGATGGTGGCGGCGGGATTTTTCAATCTCCTGGGTTTTATGGGGATAACCAAGGGTTTGCATTTGACCACCGTGGTTCATGCCAATGTGCTGAACGCCTCGCAGGTGGCCATGGCTGCCGTGGCCGGCATACTCGTTTTTCAAGAATCGCCCAATTTATGGCTGATATTGGGCGTGGCCTTGACGCTTTCAGGCATTTTTCTCATCGACCGGCCGGTTGCCGAGGAGGCCGTCGATCAGGCAATATGAAGCAGTGGACAGTGGAAAGTGGGCAGTGGGCAGTGGGCAGTGGGCAGTGGACAGTGGACAGTGGACAGTGGGCAACGGGCAACGGGCAGCGGGGATATTTGGCAGCGATTGTTGTTTGGGTTATAAATATAAAGATAAAAACCTTGTTTTGCCGGCTTCCATTTGCATAAAGGAGACAAAAAATGTCCGGGTTTTCGAGTAGAATCTTGGCGATGTCGCTATTTTTGGCGATGGCAGTATCCGGCTATTCACAAGGCGCCGAGCCCGCCGTGACCCTCGCCGTGCAGGCGGGCCAGCCCGGTGCGCGGATCAGCCCGACGATGTGGGGCGTTTTTTTCGAGGACATCAACTTCGGCGCGGACGGCGGCTTGTATGCCGAGTTGGTGAAAAACCGCTCCTTCGAGTTTCCCAATCCGATGATGGGCTGGAGCAAAATTCCCGCCAATAGTTCGGCCGGCTTGATGGAGATCTACGACCAGGCGCCGTTCGACGCGGCCAATCCGCATTATTTGCGGATCAAGGCCGACGGCGGCAGGCAGGGGTTCGGCGTGTCGAACGAGGGCTTTCGCGGCATGGGCGTACGCGAAGGCGAGGACTACGCGTTTTCGGCCCAGGTTCGCGCGGTCGAAGGCCGGCCGGCCTTGCGCATCGAATTGGTCGCCGGCGACGGGCGCAAGCTGGGCCAGGCTGCGCTTAAAGGATTCACAAAACAGTGGCAGAAATACTCCGCCACCCTGCACGCCGACGCCGCCGAGCCCAAGGCGCGCCTGAACGTTTACGTGGAAGGGCCGGCAACGGCCGATCTGGACATGGTCTCCCTGTTCCCCGTAAAGACCTGGATGAACCGGCCGGGCGGTCTGCGGGCGGACATGGTCCAGATGCTCGCCGATTTGAAACCCGGTTTCATGCGCTTTCCCGGCGGATGCGTAGTCGAGGGCCGCTGGCTGTACGGCCGTTACCAGTGGAAGACGACCATCGGCGACGCGGCGGAAAGGAAATTGATCATCAATCGCTGGAACAACGAGTTCAAACACCGTCCCGCGCCGGATTATTTTCAGTCGTTCGGATTGGGTTTTTTCGAGTTTTTCCAGTTGTGCGAGGACATCGGCGCGGAACCCTTGCCGATACTCAACTGCGGCATGGCCTGCCAGTTCAATTCAAACGAGTTGGTTCCGCTGGACCAGTTGGGGCCTTACATTCAGGACGCCCTGGATTTGATCGAGTTCGCCAACGGCCCGGCAACCAGCGCGTGGGGTAAAAAACGGGCCGAAATGGGCCACCCGCAACCGTTCAATATGAAGTTCTTGGGCGTAGGCAACGAGCAGTGGGGTCCGCAATATTTCGAACGTTATGAACTGTTTGCCAAGGCCCTGAAGGCGAAATATCCGGAGATCAAACTGATTTCCGGGGCGGGGCCTTTCGCTTGGGGCAGGGATTTCACTTCCGCCTGGGACAAACTCCGCGACTTAAGGCCGACATCATCGACGAGCATTGTTACGCCAAGCCGGACTGGTTTTACCGGGCTGCCACCCGCTATGACAAATACGATCGCAACGGGCCCAAGGTTTTCATGGGCGAATACGCGGCCCAGTCCATCGGCGGCGGGGATCCGAATAATCGCAACAACTGGGAGTGCGCGTTATCGGAGGCCGCCTTCATGACCGGCCTGGAGCGGAACGCCGACGTGGTGGTGATGTCCGCCTACGCCCCGCTTTTCGCCCACGTCGACGCCTGGCAGTGGAAGCCGGACCTGATCTGGTGCGATAACCTCAACGTGTACGGCACGCCCTCGTATTACGTGCAGCAGATGTTCAGCCGCAACCGCGGCGACGTGCTGCTGCCGGTGAAGATCGGCGGAGAACAGCCGGGGGGCAATAAGCCCAGTCTTTATGCTACGGCCAGTCGGGAGGAAAAATCGGGCGAGGTGATCGTTAAAGTCGTGAATTCCGCGGCCGATCCGCTGGAAGCGACGGTGCAACTGCAAGGGGCCGGAAAACTCGCCGGCAAGGCCGATGTAACCGTGCTTGCCGGGGCGAATCTCGCCGATGAAAATTCGATCGCCGAGCCGAAAAAAGTGGCCCCCGTGACCTCCAGCATCGAAGGCGTCGGCCCGGAGTTCCAATACACCTTTAAGCCCTGGTCGGTGACGGTTTTAAGGATTGCGGCCGGCCAGAAATGACGGCTGCGGCGGGTTTTGATCGGATTGCGGGCGCCATGCCCACGCTTGTCGTGGGCATGTATAAAAACGTGGGTTAAATGCCGCATGGCCAAGTAAGCGCGGCCATGCCGCCATATGTAGGCATAGCATCCGGGGCGGATAATGCGGCATGGCCAAAATAGCGCGGCCACGGCATCTTGGCCCCATGGTTGTTAGGTTTTCTTTTCAGGGGCGAAGTGATACAGGTAAAATACGCCCAAAATAAACAACAGCGCCCCACCATAATCCGGCGTGCAAATACGCCAATTTCACGTCAGGCGGCGAAAACAAACCATAAATGCCTGCACCGAAAATTAAAACGCCGTAAATGGTCAGCATAATGCCGACGAAAAACCAAATCGATAGGTTATGCGTGTCTTGAGTCATAATAATTTAATTCCTACCACATTACGATGTTGAAGATAAAGAAGACTATGATCACAATTACGGCCCAGAACATGGGACGGTGGATAAGCGACACGGTTCCTTCAGAAGGAACTTTTGTACAACCGTAAACCAAACCATCCAGTTGTTCATCTTTTTTAGGTTCGGTCAAGAGGCTGACTACTATCGTTACTACCACGCAAACGATCCAACACCACAAGGCCCGATACATATTTTCGGCCATGGGTTTGGCATTCTTTGATAATGCCACGTAAGCCAAGGCGCCGGGATCGGATCTGACCCAGAGCCACATGGCGATGGAAGAAAGCGTGCCGGCCAGGAGGCCGAAGAAACCGCCTGCGGCGGTGGCTCGTTTCCACAACATGCCTAACAACACGGTGCCGAACAAGGGGGCGATAAAGAAACTAAACAACGCCTGCACATAATCCATGATGCTGGCGAACTGCATGACCAAATATGCCGTACCGATGCTTATCAATACTCCAATGATGGTGCAAGCCCGGCCCATAGCCACGTAATGCCCATCGGAGGCGTTTTTGTGCATATAAGCCCGGTAAAGATCATAAGTCCAAACGGTGGCAAACGCGCTGACGTTTCCGGCCATGCCGGACATGAAACCGGCCACCAGGGCTGTAACGCCCAATCCCAGCAGACCCGGACCGAAATAGCGGGCCAACATCAGCGGGAGGACTTCGTTATAGCTGTGTCCGCCGGTGGCAATAGCCTCGGATTGGGGCAGGAGTTGCATTTCCAAAAGGCCCAGTCCCAATAGTCCGGGCAGGATGACGATGAACGGCACCATCATCTTGAAGACAGAACCGATAATAGGCGCCATTTTGGCGGCTCTAAGGTCCTTGGCCGATAAAACCCTTTGTACGACGAGGAAATCCGTGGTCCAATAGCCGAAGGAAATCACCCAGCCCAGACCGAGCACGATGCCCGTCCAATGGATGCCCATGGGATTATCCGAAAACGATCCCATCGTGCTCCAAAGATGCGTATAACTGCCGCCGTTGACGGCCGGTCCCAGCATTTCAGGAATTCGTTCGGCAATCTTTGCCTTCAAGCCCGTCCATCCGCCGGCTTCGATCAGACCCATAATTGGGATTAGCAACGCGCCTGCCCAAATAAGCACGAATTGCAGCACTTCGTTGAATATTGCGGAGCGTAAACCGCCCAACGACACATACACAGCCACGGTCCCGGCCGAGACCCAAATGCTAAAGTGGATGTTCCAGCCGAGCATGACTTTCATCACCAAGGCCATTGCAAACATGTCAATACCGCTCATGAACACGGTCATAAAAGCGAACAATACGGCCGCCAGGCCCCGGCTGGCCTCGCCGTATCGCAGTTGCAGATAACCGGGCACCGAATGGGTCTTGGAAATATAATAAAACGGCATCATCACGAGACCTAAAAAGAGCATGGCGGGGATCGCGCCGATCCAGTACCAATGCGTGGCGAGAATGCCGTACTGGTAGGCTGCGGATGCCCAACCCATCAACTCCAATGCGCCGAGATTCGCCGAGACAAAACTCAGTCCCGCAATCCAGGCGGTCATCTCCCGCCCGGCCAGAAAGAAATCCTTGCCGGTCTTGGTTTTCGCTTTAAGATACCAACCAATACCTAAAACCATCAAAAAGTACAATGCGACGATCAGCAGGTCCAAAACCCCTAAAGTCATCAAGCTCTTTGCCGGAGCCGTTTGCGCGAACAGTGTCAGGGAATTTAGCATTTTTACACCCATTTAAATTAACAGGTCGTGGATAATAAAGTTCTTATTTTAAAAAGGAAGTTTCGGCGTGTACAGCCCGGGAGCGTCTTGTGTGGCATGATAAACTTCCATGCCCAGATAGTTCCCCAAGGCTTCCCACAGTATGTTGCCCGTATGCGCCTGCGTTATGGCCACGTGATGGGGGAAATGCCGCACCAAAACGTCCCGATAAAAGCGCTGCAAATTCGGTATGCGGCACCAGCCGTACGCCCCGAAGGTTTCGGCGGGATTGTCTTCGATGCGCCCTTCGGCAATGGCGGCTTTCCACTCGCCTTCGGGACTCTGCGTGACCCGGCAAAGCGTAAGCGGGGAAGGCTTGGCGACAAACTCCACCGTGCCTTCCGAATCTTCGTATTTTGCCGCGCCGCTGGAGGCGATAATCTCCTGCACGCCCAACTTCAGCGGAGTCTTGGCAAACGACTTGGGAAACACGCCGCAATGCCAGACGTTTGCCAGTTCCTCATCGTTGTTGTGAAGGTTGTTCCAATCGGCCAGCCCGGCCGGCGATCCGCTGGCCAACATGCAGGCATGCATCGATAGGGTCCCCAAGATGTCCGACTCGCAAGCACAAGGCACCCCTTCGTCGCCCAGCCGGCTCATGCTCAAGCAACTGCACACCCCGTAGTTGGCCTGAATCGAAGTCCAGCACTGAATGGCCATGGCGTCCAACTCTTGTTCATCCCGCCATTTGCGGAGGAATAATTCTAATTTGGCGCTGCGAACCAGGCTGGCCGGCTTGACGGCCGAAGTGTCGGCATAAAGGTTGATTTGCTTCACGATTTCATGCACCTTCGGGTCGTCGTCGCGGTATTTGTTTGCGCCGGCGATGGCCTCGCTCAAATCGAGCACGACGGTCGTCGGGCCGAGGAGTTGCAATTGTTTTTCGTTGAAGCGGCAGGTCCAAAAACCTTCCGGGCGCGCACCGACCTGGCCGTAGCGGGCGTTTTTCACGCCCTCAACCACGCGGCAGACGCCCACAAACCACTGCAGATCCTTTTTGAACGACTCATCCGTGGGGAAACAGATGGGCCGTTGCGCCACCGTGTATTTTGCCCCGATTTGCCGCAAGGCCTCGCCGATGGAAAGCAGCCCGCAAAAGGCGTCGCGGCGGCGGGTGGTTTTCGTAAGCACTTCTTCTTCCTGGCAGCCGAATATCATAATCGGCACGCCCAGTCCGGCTTGCCGCACGGTCCAGGCGGCGGACTGTTCGTCGCCAAAATTCACCGCCCCGATCACAATCCCCTGCACGTTGTTGCGGCGGAAAAGATCGCCGCAGATCTCCGCTTCCTTGCGATTTTCCACGCAGCCGACCTTGGTTTGCTCGGGCGACGGCGCCACCACCTCGATGCCCGACTTTTTCATGGCGTCGATGCTTTGCTGGCGCATCGAAGCCGCCAATTCGGCGCTGAAAAAACCGCGATTCGCCGGTATGAATCCAAGCGTAATTTTTTGCGACAAACTCATGTTCGGTCTCCTCTATTATCTAACGACCTCGAGCTTGGCCGCGCAGTGTCGGCGGCCTCGGCTAGACGAGTTGTCGGGAAGCGACTTTCTATTTGTATAACACCTACAATCCTCTGGCGAGATGGTAGTACAGATCGTTCCAACGAAGCTCTTTCTTGAATTCCCGCAGATTCGCGTCTTTGTCGATAAGCAGGTATTCCATGCCGGCCATCGTGGCAAAGTCCTCCAGGTGCTCCTGTGTCACGCACTGGCTGAAACCGGTATGATGTGCTCCCCCGGCCAATATCCAGGCAGCAGCCGCTATCTTTAGATTGGGTCTGGGAACCCACACGACTCTTGCTACCGGCAACTTGCTCATTGGCCCTTCCGGCGGAACCGTATCTACCTCGTTTACAAGCATCCGGAATCGATTCCCCATATCCAAGACCGATGCATTCACGGCCGGACCGTTGCGAACGTTGAACACCAGCCGAACCGGATCGGCCTTGCCGCCGATGCCCAGCGGGTGGATTTCCAAAGACGGCTTTTTCTCCGCGATCGTTTCGCAGACTTCGAGCATGTGCGCCCCCAGCACCTTCATGCCGCTATCGCCAAAGTGATAGGTATAGTCCTCCATAAAAGTGGTTCCGCCCTCCAGGCCGGCGCCCATTACTTTCATCGCCCTGACCAAGGCGGCCGTCTTCCAGTCTCCTTCCGCCCCGAATCCATAGCCCTCGGCCATCAATCTCTGCACCGCCAATCCGGGCAATTGCACCAATCCGTGCAGGTCTTCAAAAGTCGTGGTAAAGGCCTTGAAATTGCCCTCCTGGAGAAAATTCCGCATCCCCGATTCGATTTTGGCCGCTTCGCGCAGCGATTGACGCCCTGCGCCGCCCTTGCGGAGCGGTTCAGCCACGGCGTATCGCTGTTCATATTCCGCCACAAGCTTGTCAATCTCGGCATCCGTCACGTTATTCACGTATTTAACCAAATCGCCGACGCCGTATCCGTTGATCGAATATCCCAGTCGAATCTGCGCTTCGACTTTGTCGCCTTCCGTGACGGCGACTTCGCGCATATTGTCGCCAAATCGGGCGACCTTGCCGCCTTGCGCATCATGCCAGGCGCAGGCCGCCCGCATCCACGCCGCCAAGTTGGCTTAATACTTCCTCATCCTGCCAGAAACCTACCACGACTTTCCGGTTCAGCCGCATTCGGCTGCCTATGAAGCCAAATTCGCGGTCGCCGTGAGCGGACTGATTCAGATTCATGAAATCCATGTCGATTTCCGTCCAGGGGAGCTCTTTGTTGTACTGCGTGTGGAGATGCACGAACGGTTTTCGCAAGGCATTCAATCCGGCAATCCACATCTTCGCGGGAGAAAATGTGTGCATCCACGTGATCAATCCAACACAGTTTTTCGCGTTGTTCGCCTCCATGCACAACTCGGTGATCGCCGCGGGCGTGGTCAATACCGGCTTGAACACGACTTTCACCGGGATTTTGCCTGATCGCGACAGCGACTGCGCTATCTCCGTGGAATGTTCGGCCACTTTTCTGAGGGTTGCCTCGCCGTACAAATGCTGGCTCCCGGTCGCAAACCACACCTCGAATTCTTTCAGGTTTATCATTTCTGTTCTCCCTTTTTCACTTATAAAGTAATATTGTTGATTGGTAGTTCGATCGCTATTTCTGTCTAACCGGAAGAGCCGGTTTTTGCTCGAAAACTTCTATGAATATGGCGCCGCCTGACTGTCATTTATACCTGACCTTGCACTCTTCAATCTTACTGGCCTTTGCAAGCCTAAGGGCTTGGCCGGCCTGCGGGCGGCCCATGCATAAGAAAAAAATATCAAACCGCTTCATTTCCAATGCAAATATCAAGTCTCCTGTCTATAGTCTCAAGTCTTATTTTGTCCATATCTCTCGTGATACCGTTTGTACCATTTTTCCGCTTCCGTAGGCGGAATTTCCCTGGGCCGGCCGATTTGCATGGCCAGGTGAACGGTTTTTGCCACGTCCTCGACCATCACGGCGGCCTTAAGCGCCGCTGCGGGATCTTTGCCCCAGGCAAACACGCCGTGATTGCCCAACAGAATGGCCGGGGCTCGCCCGAGATATTTTATTATTCCCTCGCCGATGTGGTCGCCTTCGTTGTCTATATATGGCGCACAGGGGATTTCCTGGCCGAATTCGTCGGCGATGGCCGTCAGGCAGAGCGGGATGGGTTTGCCCACCGCCGCAAAGGCGGTGGCGTAATTGCTGTGCGTATGAATGACCGCGCCTATCTCGGGCATATTCCGGTAAAGATAAAGGTGATGCGGCAGGTCGACGCTGGGGCGAAGTTTTGAACCCACGACCTTGCCGGTATCCAGTTCCACCTCCACCAGGCATTCCGGAGTAAGCTTATCGTAATCCATGCCCGAGGGCTTGACAACCAGCCTGCCGCTTTGGCGGTCCAATCCGCTGGCATTGCCCGAATGCATGGTTACCAAACCCGTGGCCGGCAGCAAGCGGTTGATTTGGCAGACTTTTTCGCGAAGTTCAGTGAGGTTCATTCGTTAAAAAATGGATTTGAAAAAAATACTCCCCTCTCCCGACCAACCTTCGGTCGGTGCCCGGGGAGTGGGGTCGGGGGTGAGGGCATGGAAAGCAACATGACTATTTGTTTACACGCGCTTCAAAAAAGCCCTCACCCTAACCCTCTCCCGACCAACCTTCGGTCGGTGCCCGGAGAGGGGACTAAAATCCTTGTCAATCCGCTTTTCGCACCCGGTGGCGGATATTAATCAGGTCTTTCATTACATGGTGGAGTTTGCCTTCGTAATCTCTTGTGCCGAAGGCGTCGTGCAGCGTCAGGTAAAGCTGATACAGTTCGGCATAGGTTTTGGCGGCGGCTTTATTGGGCCGGAATACCGTTTTTTTGACGCCGGTCATTTTTCGCTGCGCCTGTTCGGTGGTTTTATAGGCCCCGCCCACTACCGCCCCGAAAATGGCCGCCCCCAACGCGCAAGTTTGCGGCGAGCGGCTGATCTTCATGGGCCGGTCGCAGACGTCGGCGTAGATTTGCATCACAAAGGGATTCTTTTCGGCGATGCCGCCGCAATTAACGACCTCATCCACGGCCACGCCGTATTCCTCGAAGCGGTTGATGATCCTAAGGGCGCCGAAGGCCGTGGCCTCGACCAATCCCCGGTAGATCTCCGGGGCCGTGGTATGCAAGGTTTGTCCCACCAGCAGGCCGACCAACAAGGGATCGACCAGGATCGTGCGATTGCCGTTGTTCCAATCCAGAGCCAAGAGACCGGACTGGCCGGGCCGGAGTTTTTCGGCCGCGCGGCTGAGATTGGCGTGTGCGTCGCCTTTGCCTGTATATTGCGACGGTGTGAGGTATTTTACGAACCAATTGAAGATGTCGCCCACGGCCGACTGGCCCGCCTCCAGCCCGAACATGCCGGGAATAATCGAGCCGGGCACTATGCCGCACAGGCCGGGGATGTCGGGCAAGGCGCCGTCTTGCGGAGCGACCATCATGTCGCAGGTACTGGTGCCGATAATCTTTACCAGGGTACCCGGTTTTATTCCCGCCCCCACCCCGCCCATGTGGGCATCGAAGGCTCCCACGGCCACGGGCACGCCTTCGTAAAGGCCGGTTTTCCGGGCCGCCTCGGCCGTCAACTTGCCGGCCAATTGATCGGATGTAAGGGCCCGTGCCGCGTAACGGTCGCGCAGCTCGGCCAGGGCCGGATCGAGTTGAGCCAGGAAGCTTTTGCTGGGCAGTCCGCCCCATTGATCGTTGTACATGGCCTTGTGCCCGGCCGCGCAAATGCCGCGCGGCAAGGTATGCGGATCAAGATTGCCGGTGATAAACGCCGGAACGAAATCGGCCAATTCCACCCAGGAGTACGCGGCGGCAAAAACCTTGGGGGCGGTCCGTTTGCAGTGCAGGATTTTCGACCAGTACCATTCGCTGCTGTAAGTCCCGCCGCATTTGGCCAAATAACCCTCGCCGGAACGGGCGGCCTTTTCCGTGATTTCGGCGGCCTCGGCATGACCCGTGTGATCTTTCCACAGCCAGGCATGGGCGGCCAGGTCCTTGCGGAACTCCGGCTTCAACGCAAGCGGCGCGCCTTGGGAATCGACGGGTATCGGAGTGGAGCCCGTAGTGTCCACGCCGATACCGATTACATTTTCCGGCGAGAAGCCGGGGAGCTTTTTAGCGGCGGCCATCACTCGGCGAACGGAGTGATTGAAACCCTCGATATAATCCGCCGGATTTTGCCGGGCGAGATTGGGATCCTTTGAATCCAACAGGATGCCGGCCTCGCCGCTGGGATAATTATATACGCAAGAAGCAACTTCACTGCCGTCGGCCGTGTCGACTAATAATGCACGAACGCTGTTTGTTCCGTAATCCACCCCGATCGCATATTTTCGTTTCCCGCGCTTAGCCATAGAATGCACCTGTTTCTAGATGGAATGAAATTTTGAATATCGTTAAATAACGTAATAAGTAAGCCTGCCTGATCGCTTCGCAGGGATTAGTATAGGTCGGGGGTCGTGAAAAAATAGGAGGGCGCTTCACAATATTTCATTTACTCGACATTTGAACAAACTCGGTTCGCAGCCGGTTGCATTTTTTCACAACCAGTAGAGTGTGATCGACAATCCCACATATTAAAACAACAGTGGCTAAGACTTTCAATAGTCCCCGCGCCGGAAAAATAGAAATTCACAAAAGAAAGAAGGACTTTTGCGCTCCATTGGAATGGGAAGGCGAGTTGTGCGGCCGTTTATGGGCAAGGCAATATAGACGGCGGTGCAAATATCATCCCATCGTCTATCGCCTTTAATCGATACGACACAAATACATGCCTCTTGACGTTCCGGCAACCACGTTGACGGCGGCGCCATCCATAAATTGGCAAATACGCGGTTTTTTAGCCAATTTCGTTAAAATCTCGGGCGTTTTTTTAAGGAAACGTCTTGGATTCGATATTTTTCGCCTAAGCAAGCGTATCGTTTTTATAAGATTATTTTCGCAATAGTAATCTTGATATTTTGAAAATTGCGTAATAATCTTTAAATAATGCGTAGATAGCTCAATTTGTTCCAGGTCAGGGGATTGGAATAAAAAGGCATGCATGTAAAAAAATGAAAACGAGCCTTGATTTTGAGATTTTGCCAAGAAAGAAGCCTGGTTTAATGACATGAGCGGAGTACGTAAAGTTGCGTTATTGATTGAAACCTCGCGGGAATACGGGCGCGGGGTATTGCGCGGTATTGTGCGTTATGCGCGGCTTCACGGGCCGTGGGCGTTTTACATTACCCCCGGCGATTTTGAACAGGCCTTGCCGGAAATGGAACAATGGGGCGGGACCGGCATCATCGCCAGGATTGAAACCCCCAAAGTCGCGGAGGCGATTCTAGCCGCCGGATTGCCCGTGGTGGCCTTGGACCTTTCGGAAAAGCAACTTGCCCCCGGCAATCCCCTGTCGCAAATTTGCGAGCTATTACAGCGACTCCTACCACGCCGCTCAACTGGCGGCGATCCACCTCTTGGAAAGGGGATTCCGCAACTACGCCTTTGTGGGCATTGCCGACCGCATCTGGTCGAAGCGCAGGCGCGACAGTTTTGTCAAACACATCAAGCAAGCGGGCTATGAGACTCACATTTACGAGCCGCCGAAAAACAAACACGACCGGGAATGGGGGCGGGAACAAAAATTCATGGCCGAGTGGCTGCGCAGCCTGCCGAAACCCATCGGGCTGATGGCCTGCAACGACGACCGGGGCAGGGACGTGCTTGAGGCCTGCCGGGCCGCCGACCTGGGCGTGCCCGAAGAAGTGGCCGTGATCGGCGTGGATAACGACTCGCTTGTTGTGCGAATTGGCCAATCCGCCCTTGTCCAGCGTGGCGCTCAACGCCGAGCACGGCGGATTCGAAGCGGCGGCCTTGCTGGATCGATTGATGTCCGGCCGGGCAACCGCCCCGGAGCGGATCGTGGTCGAACCCCTGCAAGTAGTCACGCGCAGATCGACTGACGTGGTGGCCCTGGAAGACCTGGAGGTGGCCCATGCCCTGCGATTCATCCACGAGAACGCCGGCCGGCCGATCCAGGTAAAGGACATCGTCAAGGCCTTGGGCATTTCGCGGCGGACGTTGGAAATCCGCTTCCGCCGCGCGATCGGCAAATCGATGAACGAAAAAATCCAACAAGCCCATTTGGAACGGGCAAAAAGGCTGTTGCTGGAGACCGACCTGCCCTTGCCAAAAGTGGCCGAGGCGGCGGGCTATAACAGCACAAGCTATTTGGCGGTCGTCTTTCACAAGGCCTTCGCCATGACCCCCACCAAGTTCCGCAATTACACCCGAAATAGATAAATCAGTCTCCGGTATGCGGTTTTAAGAGCCTATCCCAAAAGTCCCCTCTCCGGGCACCGACCGAAGGTTAGTCGGGAGAGGGGAGTAATTTGCAAAACTCCAGTCTTTATTGGGCGGGGCAAAACCGCCTCGGTTATACGGCATCCTTTATTCATCTTTCATTTTCCCCTGCTGGACGCCGGGCAACCAGCGGGGGTGGCGGAACTGCGGATTCCAAGTAGATGAATCCTCGCATAATACCGGCCGATTTCGATGCAGGCCGGTTATTAATATTGTCGTTTATTTGCCGTATTTCCCGGTCCTCGGCGGCTGCATACAAAGGAATCGACACAAAAGCCGCCGGGGGAGCTTCGGAAGGGATCGCCAATTGCAACAAAAATCGCTCCGCTTTGCGGGCATAAACTTGTTCAAGCGGGATGGAAATGTAATCGTCGCCGTCCACCTTGGCCGGGTCAATGCAATCCTTGGCCAAAAGGTCTTGTTTTCCATCCGGAGCGATTTTAAAGAGCGCCCAATCCAGGCGTTTGAGCCGGCGGGCTTCGCCACCGATTTGAATCTGCATGTCTATGCGGCGAAGTTCTCCATCCTCCCGTACCGAGAAGGTCTGGGCGAAAGATTGCCCTGATGCAAGCCGGATCGAATCGATTTTTTCCGTTGCCGGTTCTTGCCGGCAAATGCATTCCACCCGGACCGCCTGCCCGGATTGAGACGTTCGAGGAGCGATAAAGCCCGACTCGGGCTTTTTGCAGCCAGGCAAGGCGAGTTGATATCATTTCCCGCGCTCGATATCCCCACTGGTCGGCGTAACGCACGCCCATGGCTTCCGCCGGGATGCCGTCGCGCATATCCTGCTCGAATTTCACCAGGTTTTTCCAGATATTTTCAGTGTAACAGATCCCTTTTTGCGTGTTTATGACAAAAAGAACGCTCATCAATGCAAAAAGGATGCGCGGAACGTGACGTTTTAGCGCGGGGCTGCCTTGGGCTTCATACAGAAAATACATAAGCAGCAAAAGCAGCGCGGATAAAGTGATGTAGCGGGTTTCAAAACCGCCCATCGGACCTATATATGCCCGACCAAAACCGATCGCTATCGCCAATGCGATAATTCCCGCAAAAAACAGCAAAAAGCCCAGTGCGCGCAAGCGCTCTGCGGGTTGATTGCGGAAAACCGTCAGGCATTGGCGGAGCATCATTACACAAACGAGAATGATGAGAAAACCGGAAACCGGCCAGATTTCCTTGGCCGCCGGACCAATGCCGAAACTAAGAAACTCGATGCCCGTTCGCAGCGAGGCGTAAAGGCCCATATAATCCGGCCTGGCGTTCAGGCCGTGTAAATACAATCCACCAGTGCCGCCGGCATCGCCGCGCAGGCAAATATTAGCAGAGCGTGCCGCCTGGCACAGGCCCCGCCGCTTAGCCACTTGCACGCCGAGGCATAGAGCAGCCAACACGCCATCGGCGGCAGGAAGACCAAACCGTACGATCCGCACAGCCCCAGTGACACGAGACATAGAGTTAGAAGTATAACCGATTTTAAAGTAATTTGGCTCCCGCATCGAAACACGATGAGCAGCACTGCGCCTTCCAAGACGACTGAAGTCACGAAGTTCAACTGAAAGCCCCAGATCAGATTATCGAATTGGCCCCAATGCAATAGGACTAGCGGGAAAAAGGCGTCGCAAAGGAGGGTTTTTCCCCGCACTGCGCGAGCGGCCTTCATCATTGCCAGCGACAGGCCGCTCAGCATAAACACGTTAAAGAAGCGTCCAGCCCGAAAGTCAAAGCCGGTTATCGCCCCAAGACCCAGGTAAATCAAACGCGGCAGGAACATCCGATGCTCGTTGTGCTGCGACCACAACCACGAAAACGTCACCGGTTCATTGCCTGTCGCCTGCCCGACCCATAGCCATTCATCGATGCCAAAAGGAAAAGGCAGGCCGTAGATGGCGACAAAACATAATCCCGCCAAAGTCAAAACGGCCCAAATGGCCCAAGCGCCCAAGACCTCGCGATCAGCGGCGCCGAACATTCCGCGAACCACAGCCAAGAGCCCCCGTGGAGCATTGGTATTTAGATCAAGGGCGTGTCCGGCCGTGGCCATAAGAATCTTTCCGTAGGATCACAGTCTCGGAGAGGTAATAATTAATCGATTGGCGGAGGGGCATTTTATATAGAGTATTGGGCTTCTATTCAAGACGAATTTATACGGTTTTATTCAGTGCTTTTATATCCGTAACATCATGCAAGGCAAGGGATTAGAACTTCAAAATGCAAGAACGTTTATCCACGTATTTCCCGTCACAGCGTCCAGATCGTGCAATCCGGTTTGGCAAGACTTATCGTTTGTTTACGAAATCGATCCAACTGATGTTAAAAGCTTGTTTTGGTGTTTTAGTTCATTTATTGAGTGTCAGGTAAGAAATGTCGTTACAATAGTTTAGCCGCGAGCCAATGGCGAGCGCGTTTATGTGTTTTCATACGACATTAATAACCTGAGATTCAATAGCCGCGACCGGAGACCGACCGAAGGTTGATCGGAGAGTGGGTCAGACGTCTCAAATTTCCCATGTTTTTTAAATCCTGATTTCAGGACGTTCTCGTATCAATCTTAAATATACGTCACTGGCTCCCCACGCCCTTTACGTTCATGCGCAGGCCGTAAAGTCCTTTTGAAGCGGTGATAAACAGCGTCTGCCGATCCTTGCCGCCGAAACACACGTTGGCGGTCCACTGTTCGGGCACGTCGATGTGTTCGATTTGTTTGCCGCTTTTATCGAACACGGTTACGCCCTTTCCGATCGCCCCGGGGCCCATTCCCGTCAGATAAACGTTGCCCCGGCTGTCGATGGTCATGCCGTCGGAGCCCAACTGGCAGAAAAGTTTTTTGTTCGCCAGCGTGCCGTCGGGCTGAATGTTGTATTGATAGGTTTTGTTGTCCCCGATATCGGCGATGTACAGGGTTTTGCCGTCCGGAGTGCCGATGATGCCGTTGGGCTTTTTCAAGTCGTCAGCCACGCATAGGAGTTTTTTCCCGTCGGGCCGGATAAAATACGCGGCCTCAGACGCCCGCTCCACAGACCCTTTCGGCCAATACGGCCTGGGATACAAGGGATCGGTGAAATACACGCCCCCGTCCGCTCGAATCCACACATCGTTGGGGCCGTTGAGCATTTTTCCCTGATAGCCTTTTACGACCACGGTGACCTTTCCGGCGGGATCGATGCGCCATAGTTCGTTTTTCTCATCGGCGCAGGCCCAAAGATACCCCTTGTTATCAAAGCACAGTCCGTTCGACCGTCCGGAAGGCTCCAAAAAAATTGATAGTTTTCCATCGAGACTCCACTTGAAAATCTTGTTGTTGGGCTGGTCGGTGAAAAACACGTTGCCGTCGGGATCACAGGCCGGCCCTTCGGTAAATACAAATCCATCGGCCAGTTTTTCCAACTTTGCGCCGGGAGCGATGATTTGATCATCCGCACTAAAGACCGTTGCCTGGTACAGGAGAACTAGAAACAAAGCCGTTAGAAAAAAATATTCTTTTCGCATGATTTCTCCATCATTGGCAAGAGGCGATGGGAATTAGGCTATCCAGAGACGATGCTATCACAAAATACGGCACTATTGAATGCTTTCCCGGGTTGCCAGCGGCGGCCGCCCTTCGTACAATCCAAAAGCATTATATTCTGTATGCAAAGCCGCGACGGGCGCCGACGGGGCGCCATCGGGCACCGACGCGCAACGTTGGTCGGCATGGCCGCGTTGGTCGGTCGCGCTTTGTTTACTACCGCCTACCACTCACTACCTGCAAGTTTATTGCCCATGTCCGACGAACAACTCGACGTAATTGCCGTTGGCGCCCATCCCGATGATCTGGAAATCACCTGCGGGGGCACGATTGCCAAGTTGGTCCGGCAGGGATATCGGGTGGGCATGATCGACCTGACCGACGGCGAGCCCACGCCGCTCTCGCCCGGGCCGGAAGTTCGCCTGGCCGAGGCCCGGCAGGCCGCCGAGGTGCTGGGTGCGGTAGTGCGGGTAACGCTGGAGCTGCCAAATCGACGTTTGTTCGACACCTTCGAGGCCCGGGTGGCCCTGGCTAAAGAGTTCCGCAAATACAGGCCGCGCTTGGTCATCGGGCTGGGCGGAAAAACTCCCATGGCCTCACCCGACCATTATCAGGCCTCGCTCATTACCGAGGCCGCGGTGTTTTATTCAAAACTAACCAAGTGGGACCAGTTTTTCGACGGCATTCCACCCCATACTATCCCCCGGCACTTGTGCTCGTCGCTGGCTTTTCGCCATTTTGCACCTATAGACGCCAACGGAATAGTGATCGACATCGGCGACACGCTGGAAACCAAGCTAAAGGCCGTCGCCTGCTACAAGACCCAGTTCCCGCCGGAACGAAGCAATGCCGTAGATCGCTTCCGCGCGTTCGCCATCCAGCAAGGCATGGCCGCCGGTTTCGAGGCCGGCGAAGTGCTGCTTAATCCCACGGCTTGGGGAACAAGAGATCTGATGGGGTTGCTTTTCGGGCCCTAGAGCGCATCTCACTTGAGTGTAGCGGGTGCCATGGCCATGCTTGCGTGGCCATGTGGTGTAATTCTCGGGAAAACATGCCCACGACGAGCGTGGGCATGGCACCCAACACGTTATACTGATCCGAGATGCGCT
This sequence comes from Pirellulales bacterium, assembly GCA_963845975.1. Lineage (GTDB taxonomy): Bacteria > Planctomycetota > Planctomycetia > Pirellulales > Thermoguttaceae > JBEKIK01. Next base: position 870,765 of record CAWJUD010000001.1, read on the forward strand.
CGAGTGCGCCGTTAATGAGCGATTTTGTCCGCGGCGAGCTTTTTTTCCACCGAGGCGCTGGGGCCCAAGATCGCGTTCAAGCCCGTGCCGTGCAGGGCCCTTATTGCCTGGGGTTTTTCTTGGAGATAGGCGTCCCAGAAAAGCGTGGAGGCGTCGCGGATCAGGGGTTGGAAGCGGGCGTCCTTTTCCGTCTCGCGCTGCCGGATGTGCCCGGCGTAAATCATGTGATCGCCGCCGAAAAAGACGGCCAAATACTGATCGGCGCCAAATGTGCGGTCGAAGGGTATGCGGCGCTGGTAGGCCTTTGTCGCCCCGATGATGCCGTCGTCTTCGCTTCCGGTCATGTACAGGCAAGGCACGCGAATGTCTTGGTAGGCGATATCCAAGGGCACCTGGCCCAGGGGCACGGACGGGCTCATGGCGATCACCGCGCGGATGCGACGGTCGGCCTCAATCATTCTGCCCGGCATCACCTGGCCGGCCAAGGCCATGGCCGTTTGCGCGCCAAGGTCGTAGCCCGCCGCTCCGACGCGGGCAAAATCCAATCGCAGGGCCAATGGATCGCGATCGCGCTTTAAGCGCTGAAGCTGATCGAGCGCGAATCGCATGTCCAGCGGGCGGTTTCGCATAGTCGCGGGATTCTCGTACGCTTCTTTCAAATGCTTTATGGGCTGGACTTTGCCTCGCCACACGGCCTCGTCGCTGCCGACGTGTTCCACGTACACCGAAACGTACCCCCGGCTGGCCCAATGCGTGCCCAAATAGGCGCAATCTTCGCGCGATCGGCCCAATCCATGGGAAAAGAGCACCACCGGAAAGGGTCCCTTGCCGGCCGAGGGATAATAGATTTTCACCGGCACCTGGCGTGATCGGCCGACGTCGAACCATTGCAGATCTTCTGAAGCCACGGAATATTCACGCTCGATGGGCGCGCTTTTCAGCGGCGACTTGACAGGGACGTCCCGGGCGTTATCTTCATGGGTTGCCGCCGACGATACGCAGACCCCCGCCATGCATGCGATCCATAAGTTCAATGCATACAGGAACCGTAGTGCTTTCATGGTGGAGTGTCTTGTTTACGGTTTACAGTTCACGGTTTTAAGGTATAAGTTTTCGTGCCGCCTTGGGCGTTTAATCTTTTCCACTTCCACTAACCACTGTTCACTCTCCACTTTCCCTCATGCACTGATTTCGGCGGGGCAGGGGGGCAATGGCCGAAGAAATCGAACTTAGCCGATTCAGTTTGCCCGGCCGGTTGCGCAAAGATTGCTAGAGGAAGCGATTAGGGGTGGGAACTTAGAGATCGGAGATTAGGATTAGGGCCTAGGCGCTTTGACCGGAATCGTAAAAAGCAGGTTTTATCGAGTAATCCGCTTTTCCGTTAGATTTTACCTATCGGCGCCAGGTAGATTACAAACTCCTCTTTGCCGTCCAGGCGCAAAAGTTGATCGCACAATTGCTGATGATAGGCGGCCACCGCGCAGCAGCCGGCATGGATGGCCTCGCAACCTAGATAAAGATTTTGGCACACGTGGCCGGCGTCCAGTGCGATCAATTTATGAGCGGCCGGGCCGTAACGCCATTCCATGCGCGAAGGGATGGCGGTCCAGATAAAGACCACAGGGCCCTGCCCGACGAATGTTTGCCCCAGTGTGGCCTCGACGAGTTTCTGTTCGATTTGTTTTTCATTGTATTCAAAGAGCAATTGATGTTCGAAGGGCAGGTAGCGGTAAAACCCCTTTTCCAATCCGGTGATCTCTATGGCGGCGATATAAGTTTCCAAGGCGTGCCGAGCGCCGGCCGAGGGAACCGTGCGAAACGACACTTTTCGATCGTGCATTCGGCGCACTCCCTGGGTGGCCCATAGCAGGAAAGACAGCTCATCCAGGGTGATTGCCTCTTCGCGGAACAGCCGCCGGCTTTGCCGATTGCGGATGGCCGTTTCCAGATCCGCCCCGGCGATGTTTTTCCACTTGCCCGGCGGAACCAAATTGATTCGCTTGGCGTCTGCCGGATACGGCTTTTCCAGCGGGGGCGGTTCCAAGCCGCGGTTTTGATCGGTTTGCGAAAGATCGATGGTTTGCCGAATCGTATCCTTCAGAAAGTAACGCCCCTGTTCTATTTGCAGTGATGTCACGGCCTTTTGCTCCTGAAAATATTAAACATTAGATAACATTTTAGCCATTTGCAGTATTGAAAACACTAGCCCAAAGCGCAAGCATTGAAAACACTAGCCCGATGCGCAAGCGAGGGATCGAATCTTTGTTCTTGAGTGTTCAATTTCAAAAATGCGTCAGCCTTAGATCATAGTACAGAAAAGGGTAATGTATTGGTCCGATAATTCTCTATTTGCCATCAGTCTGATATCCATCGGCAATGAAAATGATCCATAAAAATGATAATGGGGTTTCCTTTGTGTAATCATCATGATATCAGTTTGGTATATTGTCCCGAATACCTCATGTTGAATCAACCGGTGCCAAATATTTCATGTTTTACCACTTGACACGTTAAAACACGTATGTATACTGTACTATGTAACTATTACAGAGAGCAGTTTATGTTTCTTCAAATCGACTTCCAAAACGGCTTGCCCATTTACGAGCAGGTCGTCCGCCAAGTGAAATTTGCCATTGCCGGCCAGGATTTTAAAGAAGGCGAGCTGGTGCCTTCGGTGCGGGAGATCGCCCGGGAACTGGCGATAAATCCCAACACCGTTGCCCGGGCATTCCGCCAGTTGCAGACCGACGGGGTGCTCCAACCGATCCGCGGCACAGGTCTGGCAGTCGCTGTTGGCGCGGCCGAGCGCTGCCGCAAGGAGCGCGTGGAACTGATCCGGGCGCGATTCACCCAGGTCCTGTCCGAGGCCATGCAAAGCCGTCTCGATCCGGACGATTTGCGCACCCTTGTGGAGCGAGAACTATCGTCCGTTAAACATGAAAAAAATAAAAATCGGTTGGGGTGACTATTTGTAAGTTGGGGCGACAGTTGAACTGTCGCCCCAACATGCGACAGAAAGGCATGAATATGGATCCCATCATCCGACTTGACAATGTCACCAAACGCTTTGGCGCAGAAGTCGCGCTTAACGATGTTTCCTTTGAAGTGCCCGGCGGTGTGGTCTTCGCCCTTTTAGGCGAGAATGGAGCGGGAAAGACCACCGCCATCCGCATCATGCTGGGGCTGGCCGATGCGAACTCGGGCCGGGCCGAGGTCTTGGGCCTGCCCTCCGCCGCGCAAAGCCTTGAGATCCGCCGCCGCGTGGGTTATGTGCCCGAGCGCCCCACCTTGTACGAGTGGATGACGGTCGACGAAATCGGTTGGTTTACCGCCGGATTTTACGGCGAAGCATTCCTGCCGGAGTATGCCCGGTTGACGGCCGGATTCGGTCTGCCGGGCAAGAAAAAGATATCGCAACTATCTAAAGGCATGCGGGCCAAGGTATTGTTATCGCTGGCCTTGGCGAACCAACCGGATTTGCTCATTCTCGACGAACCGACCTCCGGGCTGGACGCCATGGTCCGCCGCGAGTTCCTGGAAAGCATGGTCGATCGGGCGGCCACCGGCAAAACAGTCTTCCTCTCCAGCCATCAAATCGCCGAGGTGGAACGCGTGGCCGACATCGTGGCCATACTCCGCAAGGGCAAGTTGATTTTGGTGGAGCGGCTCGACGAACTCAAATCGCAAGTCCGCAAGCTGACCGTGACCATGAAGGACGGCGCAATGGACCTGCCCCAACTCCGCGGCGAAATCCTCAGCCGCCGCATGAAACAGCGGCAATGGCAACTCATCGCCCGGGGCCTAAGCGACGATCAACTCGCCGCGCTAAAGGCTCACGAGAACGTCCGGGAGGTCGAGGTTCTTTCCACGAACTTGGAAGAAATCTTCATCGCCTACATGCAACGGGAAAACGGCGCGGCGCTGCAAATTGCCGCCAAGGAGGATTCCGTACCATGAACCGGGCTATTTTCTTGCGGTTGATGTGGAAGGAATACCGCCTGCAACGGGCGTTCTGGATCGCCATGACCGTGCTGGCGCTGATCCTGATGTACTATGCCAGGGGATTCATCCATCAGCCGCTCAGACCGCGCCCAGGCCTTATTTGCCCTTGCCCTTGGCATTCCCATATTCTATGGACTGGGCTGCGCATCGACGACTTTTGCCGGCGAACACGACGCGGAAACCTTCGAGTTCCAGCGGTCGTTGCCTATGCCTGTAATGAAAGCATTTTGGAGTAAAATCGCCTTCGCGTTCGCAAGCACGGCGGCAATGGCCGTTTTTCTGTTGATCTTGTATGCTATAATGGCCGGCGAAGATGGGCTCCTCGCCGCGGAAATAGTCTCCGGCACCGCGTACGGATCGGCAATTATCTGCTTATACATGGCATGGGGAATATTTTTTTCGCTGCTTATGAAACGGCCCTTGCTGGCCGCCGTCTTGGCCGTAACAAGCGCTTCGATAAGTCTATCGCTGGTGATTGGCACATTCCCTAGGACAACCCGGATTGATTATATTATTTCGCTTATTATCGTGGTGGTTTCAACAGCAATCGCCTTGGCCGATTATTGGCTTGGCCGCCGATGGTTTTGTGAAACAGCGCGGCACGAGTCACACGTAAAATATCTGATAATATCCAAGGCTGCAACCAAGGCCGCAACCAGGGCCGAAACCCTCGCGGATTATCTGTCATCTCCCAAACGTTGGAACATGATCCTGCGACTCGGCTGGCAGCACTGGCGGCAATCGGCCTGGATGTTGATTGTGGTTGCGGTGATGTCTGCGCCGTTGGCTTTAGTTGCTCTCTTTACATGGCAACAACATGGGCATCATCCATTATATAATGCTGATTGGAGGGTGAATTCCATTCTTTTTTCGATATTGGTGTTGGCCATGCCTCCGCTCTTAGGTTCGTTTACTTTTTTGGGTGATCAAAGGCGGAGAAATTACCGCTTTTTCGCCGAGCGCGGCATAAGTCCAAGGACCATTTGGCTCAGCCGGGTGTGGCCTTGGTTGGTCATCTCACCTTGCATATACGTCTTATTGGCACTGCTTATTTCCCCGATATTTTTTGCCTGGCCATGGGACCAGACACAGTGGGGGACGCGGCCCGATATATCGCCGACATTATTGTACTTGTTGGGTTATGTTGTACTGGGCGTTTGTGCGGGCCAACTCTGTTCGATGTTTTTCCGCTCCGGAATTCTGGCCGGTTTGTTCGGCCTGGTGCTGGGCGGGATACTCGGCCTCTGGGCGGGATTGATGTGGTTGTGGGGCATAAACTGGCTGTGGTCGGTCGCGCCGATCCCTGTCGCTCTGCTTTTGGCAATCTGGCTCCGCGCGCCCGACTGGGTGCTGGAGCGCAACAAACTTCGAGCCTGGCTGTGGCCCGTTCTGGTGCTGGTCGCACCCATGATTACTCTTTGCACTATTGTGCCTTTTCATCGCGCATACCAGTTTCCCGAGGTCGATCCCGGCTTTTCGATCGATGAATTTGTGCGTCCGCTTATGCCCGAAGAGCAGGCCACTCGTAATCTTTTCGAACAGGCTGAACAAATAATTGATCAGTCGGCGCTGATCAAAAAAGAGGCGGAGAATAACCAAGCCATAAAAGAAAATGAGGACGAAAAAAAAGAAACCGTTTACACCGATTCCTCAATTCCCGAACCTTTAACGGCCGAACAAATCGCCTGGGTCGAACTCAATCGGAAGGCGATTCCACTTTTGATCGAGGCCAGCAAAGGGCCGCCGAGAATTTGTTCGTATTCTTCTATTAACAGGTATCCTCCGTATTTACCTACTGGAGTAATAGACCTGTTAATCCATAGTGCGATGATCTTGGAATCGGAGGGTCAGCTCGACGATGCCTTGGACCGTTATCTTGCCGCTATTCGTATTTCCAGACAACTTGAAAACGATTCCCTGGAACACCAGGTCTGCTATCATTTGCCGTTCTGGGCGACCCGGCCCAAACAAACGCCCGAGCGGGTTAAAAATGCCTTTAGCCAATTGCAGAAATTGATGTCCGATGTGCCGATACCTGACAGAGACATCAAATTGCAATACATGAGATTCAGCCGCGTAATTACCAAAGGATTTGAGGTGCTGGGACAAGAATACGCCCCTGAATACATCCCTGCATGGACCATGGCGTGGGAACATTTGCCATCCGAGCGCGCCGGCGCTGAGATTGTTGAACCTGCTTACACGAAATGACCTGGAGACCGTTCGCAAGGCGGAGACGGATGCAAGAGAAGGCAAGCGCATCGATGTCTCTGAAGGAAAAAAATACTATTATGATTGGGAAACTTATTCTTGGGAAACCGCATACGCCTTGCGCGATGCGGTCAATATACCGCCGTTGCACTATGCCAAATTTAACCCGTATATAATCCATAACTATGCCCTGTTGGAAAATCATCGTCGCGCCACATTGATCTTACTTGCATTGCAGGCCTATAAATCAGAGCGCGGCAATTATCCGAAAACTCTGGATGATTTGGCAGGAACATACTTTGACCGAGTGCCCGTCGACCCGTATTCCGGCCAACCATATCAATATTTTCCCGAAGGATTGAAAGCTTGGATGCGCGGTCCGGGCATGGATTTTCAGTTGCTATCGTCCGGAATGGTTAAATCGTTTATTTGGAGCACCAGTCCGGAGATCATCGTGAGTCAGCCAAACAGTAAAAATTTCGAGGATCGATACTTGATTTATAGTGAAAGACTGGCTCGCCTTGGCGAAAAAACGCCTTATATTTGGAGCAGGTCGATCTACGATATCTTATCGCACGGCCATTGCTTCTTTTTGCCGTAAATAAACTTTGGGCATCTGGTAGGCGATAAATCTCCCGGAGCAAGCTCCGGGGTTAAACGATAGAAGGAACCGGCGTTATCCGCTTGATACTCCGTACCTCGTACTCCGTACTGAAAACAGAGAACTGTAAACTGAAAACAGTTTACTGCGGGTATTTTGCGCGATCGTGGATCTCGATTTGCACGGTCTGCGCCTGGCGGTTGCGGAAGATGAGCATCGGCACGGTCGCGCCTACTTCGGTCATGCTGACCACGTTTACCAGTTGGCCGTCGTCGTCGATGGGGATGTGGTTGAATTCCAGAATTATGTCGCCGGCTTGAAGTTTGGCGGCCTCGGCCGGCGTACGGGGCGATATGGCGTTTATCTTGGCGCCCATCAGACGGGGCAACCCGGCGTCGGCGGCCGCTTCAGGCCCGAATCTGGAATTCAATTGCACCCCGATATATCCCCGCGTTACCTTGCCGGTTTCGATGAGTTGTCCGGCGGCGAACATGAACATGTTGATGGGAATGGCGAAACCGCATCCCTCGCTCATGCCGGAATTGCTGGCAATGGCGGTGTTGATGCCGATGATTTCCCCGCGCAGATTGACCAGCGGCCCGCCGCTGTTGCCGGGATTGATGGCGGCGTCGGTCTGCAGGAAATCCTGATTTTTGAAATTGCTTTCGCCGTTTTTGGAGTTGCTTTCGCCCAACTTCAGATTCCGCCGGCCCTTGCCGCTGATGATGCCGTGCGTAAAGGACTGGTTCAGGCCGAAGGGACTGCCCATGGCCATGACAAAGTCGCCGATTTCGAGTTTGTCGCTGTCGCCCAGCGGGGCGGCGACCAGGTCCGGCGCGGATACGGCCAGAACCGCCGCGTCCGACTCCTCGTCGTTCAATACTTTATCGGGCGCAATGCGCCGCCCGTCGGCCAGATCGATTTTAATCGCGCTCAGCGGGGTGTCGCGGACTACGTGCCGATTGGTCAGTATGTAGAATTTTTCTTTCCATTTGATGATTACGCCTGAGCCGTCCTCTTGAATTATATGTCTGCGCGAGGCATCCGGCCCGCGCTGCGATTCGATAAACACCACCGATGGGCCGACCAGTTTGGCCACGGTTTTCATCACGGCCGCTTGGGCGTCGAGCACGACAAGATGCCGCTCGAGTTCTTGCCGCAATTCGGCTTGCCTTTCCGGCGAAAGCGTTTTGGCGTGTTCCAGGGACGCCGGAATCGTATTTTGGGCCGGCAGCCTCGCGGCGAAAACCGAGAAGCATAAGGCGGCAGACAGGAATGCAAAAAAATACGGTAAGGAGCGAAAGTGCATGAAGCGTTGCATGTGTTAAATATCTTATTAAAGGCTTGCCCAGTATTACATCTATATTAAAAGGTGAACAGGAATTTGGCAAAGGAATCGGGCATTACTTTATAAGCCGTATCCACCAGTAGGGTTTAAAGGCTGTAAATCTCATTGATTTAATAATAAACGCCATTGCGTACGTATAGTTCTGTAAACTATCATAATGCGTATAAACTAGTATAATGGATACCCGGCGGTTGAGGGGGGCTTTTTGATACTTTATGGCAATAGACGGGGTTTTTTTATATCGTCCGCCGCCAGGGGGATTATAGACATATTCCAAGCGGCAATTGGCGGCAAAAAATGGGGACAGGCACGTTCGCCCCCAGAGCCCTCATTTTAGCCGATTTTTAAAGAAATACCGCCAGCCGGTCCCAATTTTGTTACGCTTTTCCCCTTAATTAGCCTTAGCAGCCTCCCGCGAAACACAAGATCAAGAGACATCAAGTTCGATGTCATTGATCGACAATTCCGCATCGCTACCGGAAACGTCCAGTAATCGGCCCCAATCGACTTCCGAAGCAGACGCGGCGCCCTGACGTTCCATTTCCCGCTGGCATTTAATGCAGTACGTGGCATAGGGCAGGGCATGCAACCGGGCCATGGGAATGCCCGTCCCACAACCCTCGCAGATGCCGAATTGACCCTCATGCATCCGCTCCAGGGCGTACTCGATGCGGGCAAGTTCGCGGCTTTCCACCTCGGCTAGCTGGGAACTGATTTCGTCCTGGACCGAATCCAGGGCGGCGTCGACCAGGTCGCCGGAGGCCTGCGCATTCAGTTCCCTCAACAAACTCAGGTCCCCGGCCAGAGCCTTGCGCAACGCGTCACGTCGCTTCAAGAGGATCTGGCGCAGGGTCAAAATCGCGTCTTTGCGGCTCATAGGACTTTACCTCGGTGTCCGATCCTGGCCGCACTGAAGGTTGCCCCCCTTCAGACAAGCCGTTGTCGAACCCTCCTCTCGTTTGCATCGCTGGGTTAGGAGACTGGCGCTACCCAGACTAAAACTTTGAAAAAGCCACTGAACAGTAGCAACCAAATCATACTACGAATATTGCCCTTGTGCGGGCTAAAAATCTTTTTTGTTTTTTTATTTGGGACTATGGTCGGGGATTTATGTAAGTCATTATTTATCAATAACTTATTGTGTAACTTTATGACGCATCCAAGACCCGTCTGAATGGGTAGTGCAAATCGCTCAAGAAGACACTCAAAAGAATGAAAAAAACCATTTAAATTTTTTAAAAACCGGGTGTTTTTAGCTGCATCCAAAGTCGCTATCGGATAATCGTCAAATCCGTAAAAGATATACAGCCGTTTTTCGTTAAACTCTATTTGCTCCATTTTTTCCAGCATTCCCATTTTGACCGCCGCCTTGCCGTAAGCTAAATGCAGGTGGGATTTTATGTAATTGTTTAGCCAATAGATGTAACACTATTGGCGGTGTGTGTTATAGGAATTCCAGCAAGGAATGAGGATGCGAAAAATGGTCACAGGCACTGTTAATACCAGTGTTTTGGATTCGGCTGTGGGCGATCTGGTACTCCGAATTCGAGGGACAAACCATAACGGGCAGGTGCTGCGGCTAAAGTCGGCCAAATGCACGATTGGTTCCGGACCGAATTGCACATTGAGATTGCGCGGGCAGGGTATCAGTCAGATCCATTGCTTGATCCTCCGCGGTCCCAATGGCGCTGTTATCCGCCGCTGGTCGCCTGACACCCTCCTTAACGGGCGGTCGTTTACCGAAGCGCCATTATCCACAGGCGACCGACTAAGCATTGGATCGCTGGAATTCGAGATCGTAGAGACGGGCGAAATTGGCGACGTGTCGCCTGACGCTGATGGATTTTATGCGGATCAATATCAACAATATCCGGCACAGTCTGAGCCGCGGAAAGATATGCAATTGGAATCGGAACAACTCGACGCGCGCCTGCGGCGAATTCGTCAGGAGGAAGAAACTCTTGATCAGCGGGCGAAACAAATAGAAGGTGCCGCGGCGGCGTTAGGGGTGAAACAAAATAAATTGGAAGAGGAACGCCGCCAGTGGGAAGAACGCCGCCAGTGGGAAGATCTCCACAGCGCCTCGCTTGCTGCGGAATCGCAACAACTCGACGCACTTAAGAGCCAACTTCGCGGGGAGGAAGAAACTCTTGATCAGCGCAGCAAACAATTAGAGGAAACCGCGTCGGCATTTCAGGCGGAGCAGGACAAATTCGAAGAAGAACGCCGCCAGTGGGAGGAATCTCGCAGCGCCTCGCTTGCTGCGGATTCGCAACAACTCGACGCGCTTAAGAGCCAACTTCGCGGGGAGGAAGAATCCCTTGATCTGCGCAGCAAACAATTAGAGGAAACCGCGTCGGCATTTCGGGCGGAGCAGGACAAATTCGAAGAAGAACGCCGCCATTGGGAAGAATCTCGCAGCGCCTCGCTTGCGGCGGAATCGCAACAACTCGACGCGCTTAAGAGCCAACTTCGCGGGGAGGAAGAAACTCTTGATCTGCGCAGCAAACAATTAGAGGAAACCGCGTCGGCATTTCAGGCGGAGCAGGACAAATTCGAAGAAGAACGCCGCCACTGGGAAGAATCTCACAGCGCCTCGCTTGCCGCGGAATCGCTGCGGAGGGCGGCCGCGGAAGAGGAACAACTTGCTCGACTTAAAGCCCAATGGGACGAATTGGAGTCCCAGCGGCAAACCTGGACTTTAAAGCAACAACAATGGCAGGCCGAACAAGACCTCTCGCAACAAAACCTCCAGGACGGGGAGCGGCAATTGAATGAGCGAACGGCCGAACTAGACGCTATGGCCGCCGAACTCGAAATTCGCAAATCACAGCTCGATGCGCAATCAGCCGCCATTGAATTGCAAAACAAAGAACTGGCCGATCAGGCCGCCGGCCTGGCCTCTCAAACCGCCCAATGCAACGCCCATGCCGGCGTGCTTGACGCCCGCGGCCTCCAACTCGATGCCAGGGCCGCCGAGCTTCAGGCCCAAGCGGCGGATCTAGCCGGGCGTTCCGTCCAACTCGACGCCCAAGCGGCGGAACTCGCAAAAAAAACCGACGAATTGAAAAAACGATCGGTTGAACTCCATTCGCAATCGGACGATTTTCAATCTCGCGCGGCGGAATTGGAATCAAGGCAGTCGGAAATGGAAACCCGGCGCGATCAATTGGAAATCGAGCGTAACCGATGGGAGGAATCGCGCAAGGCTCGGGAACAAAGCCTCGCCTCCCGGGAAGAAGAAATGGAACGAAAGGCCGCCCAACTGGAAACCCTGGAAGCACGGCCCCAAGCCGAAAAAGAAGATCGGCAGCGGCAACTAGCCGAGCGCGAGCGCAAACTCGAGCTTAGGGAAGCCGAACTCGGCGAACGAGCGCCGGACAAGGGGCTTTTTCCATCCGGCCAAGCGCCGGTCGTTGACGGTCCGTTGCCGCCCCAATCCGATCAGTCGCCGGCCGATTCCAACGATACCCTTCGACATTCAGGTAGCGATATCGACAAGCCGGAGGAGACGGGCGGTTCCGGGGCCGACGAGTCGGCGGCGCCCTCCCATTCCCAGCACGCCGCGGCGCATGCGGAAGAATCGGTCGATGATTACATGGTCCGTCTAATGCAGCGAATTCGCAGCTCGCAAGGCGAGTTGGCCTACCGTGCGGACGATGCAAACGCCCCGACTTCTAGCCGGCAGGACTTGGCGCCGTTGCCATTACAAACGGTCCCCTCTCCGCCGGCAACGCCTGATCCAATGTCGGCGCAGCACGGCGAGCCGATGGAAATGTCGCCTCATACCGTAGCGCCGGAAAAGCAAGTCGACATCACGCTGTTACGCGACCTGGCCAATTATTCAGCCCAAAACGCGCTGGGCACGCACGCCCGGCGACTTATGATGCGCGTTATGTATTCAAAATTGGCGGTAGCCTTGATAGGCGGATTCGCCGGCATGGGACTCCTCGCCGTTTGGCAGTTCTGGTTTACAAATAGACTCACGTTTTTTTCGGCAATGATGAGTTTCGTCGTGGCCATCATTTGGGGCGTGCAATATGTACTGCTGACCGTTCAATTGCTCATCAGCGGGTCGGATAATCTCAATTCGATATCGTCATCCCATCCCAAAGAAGAAGATAAAAAAAAGCCGAGCGAGCATCACGCGATATCCGGGATTGGCGGCGAAGATGTCGCAACTTACCCCGAATCGCCGGGAGAGGAAATCAAGGTGCGGCAATCGCCCAAGGGGAGCGATGCCTCGGATAATTATCGCTATTTTAAGAACGTGTAATGGCCTTGACGTCGGCGAAATCGCGAAGGTGGTAAGCGATGCCCGCCGAATCCAGCACGCGGCACAATCCTCGCAGGGCCGCGCCCATTCCGTCCGGCCCGCTCGTGCCGCCGAACTGCCCGCCGCCTTTTACGTGCGGTTCCAGGTCTAAAAACACACCCGGCACTCCCCGGCGGCGGAGCTTCTTTTCCAGGGACGGCAACAAGCCGGCTAAATCGCGAAGGATCTTTTCGTGCCCGCTCTGGCCGATGTCGGCTGGAACAAAGTTGGACAAGACGTCCTCATCCACGCGTCTTGCCTTTTGCGCCGCTCTCGGATGCTGGTAATCCTTGATATGCATCCAGCCCAGGCCCGGTTTTATGGCCAGATATTGTTTATAAACTTCCTCCGCCGAATATCCTTGAGTGATAATGTTTCCCGCGTCGAACACCAGCACCATGGACGGATGATTGACTTGCCGGTAAATCTCGGCCAGCAACGGGCCTGTCGATCCGACCAGATTCGCCTCGACTTCCAGGCCGAATATCAAATCGCCGCCGCGGCAGGCCTCGGCAATTTGCCCCAATTGATCGGCCGCTTGCGAAAGATAATCGCGCGGATCCGATCCCCTGGGATGATAAAACGAAAAGCCGCGGATCAGCTTCGTCTCAAAAGCATGGGCCAGGCGGCAGACTTTTTCTACCTCGCGGCCGAGATATTTTTTAAAAGGCACGTAAATATTCTTGGTTCCGTCATCGACGTCCTTTAACTTCACTTTGCCGATGGGAGAGCCGATCGAGGAGACCTTCAAGCCGTATTCATCTTGCAGGCGGCGGATTTTCTTAATTTCCCCGCCGCTCAGGCGCATCACATTCTTGATGCCCGAGCCGACGTCGATGAACCTGATGCTGTAATACTGCAAACCCAGGGCGGCAAAGGCTGCGAACTGCTCGACGGCCGTCTTGTGATGGGCCGCCTCATCCGCAAATCCGGAAAGAAGCACGCGGTGCAGCTCTGGCATTTTCAATTCTCGGTTTATAGTTTACAGTTCACCGTTTACAGCTAGCGGTTTACTGCTCATCCCTCATCCCTCATCCCTCATCCCTCAGCCTTCATCCTTTATCCTTCCGCATAACTCGCGGTAACCGTGGTGGTAATTCCGCCCCGGGCGTTGAAGGCCGCCGTCAGAGTCATTTTTCGAGGTTTTATTACCGCCGCCAGGTCGTCGAGTATCCTGTTGGTCGCGGTCTCGTAAAAAATTCCCATGTTCCGATACTGCTGTAAATACATTTTCAGACTTTTTAATTCCACGCATTTCGCGGCAGGCACGTAGTCGATCGTGAGCGTGCCGTAGTCCGGCTGGCCCGTCTTCGGACAGACCGAGGTGAACTCCGGGCACACAATATGGATGTTATAATCTCGCTCGGGATATTGATTGTCGAACGTTTCCAGGACGTCTCGCAGGGCTTTATCCACCGATAAGCTCCTTTCATTGGAAGAATCTTTATGTCATGATAAAATAAATAGAGCGGAGCGAATAGGGGATGGAGGTAGATAAAGAATACTGAATATCGAAAGCTGAATGAAACCGCTTGCGGTTTAGCGCAGACCACTGCCCACCGTCCACTATTTCCTGAACCCTGAACCCTGAACCTCGAACCCTTGAAATGACCAGTCCAGCCGTCATCCTGCTTTCCGGAGGCCTCGACTCGACCACCGCCGCTGCCATTGCCCGGCGGCAAGGTTTCGATTTATATGCCCTGACAGTGGATTATGGGCAGCGGCACCGCTTCGAATTGGAGGCCGCCCGGCGCGTGGCCGAAAGTCTGGGCGTGAATCGGCATGCGGTGGTGAAGGTCGATCTGGCCCAATTCGGCGGCAGCGCCTTGACCGCCTCGATTCCGGTGCCCAAGGATCGTGCGGCCGCGGAAATGGCCCAAGGCATTCCCATCACTTACGTGCCGGCCCGGAATACGGTGTTTTTATCGCTGGCCTTGGCCTACGCCGAAGTTGTCGGCGCTGCCGACATCTTCATCGGCGTGAATGCCCTCGATTACAGCGGATATCCCGACTGCCGCGCGGAGTTTATCGCCGCCTTCCAACACCTGGCCAATCTGGCCACCAAGGCGGGCGTGGAAGGACGGCTGAAATTCACAATCCACACTCCGCTTATCGACCTGACAAAGGCCCAAATCATCCGCCGCGGCATGGAACTGGGCGTCGATTACAGCCTCACCCATTCCTGTTACGATCCCAACCCCCAAGGCATCGCCTGCGCCCGCTGCGACGCCTGCCAACTGCGCCTGAAAGGTTTTCAAGACGCCGGTTTGAAAGACCCGCTAAAATATCAAAGGATGAAGGATGAGGGATGAGAGATGAAGGATGAGGGCCGGGCAATTTATTGCCCGGTTTTTTAAAGGGATATAAAAATAATGATCTATGAATAAACCTAAAAAACCGCTTGCGGTTTCGCGAAAACCACCGTCCACCGTCCACTGCCCACTCACTTAAAACTTAAAACTGATAACTTAAAACCGATGCGCATCGCCGAGATATTTCGATCCCTGCAAGGCGAAGGACGCCTGACCGGCGCGGACAGCGTGTTTGTCCGCGCCAGCGGGTGCAACCTGCGCTGCGGCTTTTGCGACACCCCTTACGCCTCCTGGTCGCCCGAGGGCGAGGACCTCTCGGTCGATGAAATCCTCGACCGGATAAACGTCATTCTGAGCGAAGCGAAGAATCTGCCAGGCCATCAGCCGGCAGCCGTCAGCATTGATAGGATTCAGGGTTCAGAGTTCAGGGTTCAGGATTCAGAGTTCAAGATTCAGCACTCTCCACTTTCCGCTCTCAACTCCTCTCCCGCCCACTGCCCACTGCCCGCTGCCCACTGCCCACTATCTATAACCTCCGACTGCCATCCCCCTTCATCCTTCATCCTTCATCCTTCATCCTTAGATCCTTCGCCGTGTGCCACGACCAACTTTCGGTCGGTGCCCGGCTTGTCCAGCAGTGAAATGTCGGATATTGCCCACCGCCCACTGCCCGCTGCCCACTGCCCACTTTCTACAGCCCCCAGCCTCCAGTCTCCGCCCTCAAAACACATCGTCCTCACCGGCGGCGAGCCGATGCTGTTCGCGGAGTTGATCCCCTTGAGCACGGCCTTGCACAACGCCGGCTGGCACATCACCATCGAGACCTCGGGCACGCTGTATCTGCCGGTGGCCTGCGATTTAATGTCGATCAGCCCGAAACTCTCCAATTCCACGCCGCCGCTTAAGCCCGATCCACGCTGGACCCATCGCCATGATGCCAACCGCAATCAACCGCAGGTAGTCAACCGCCTGATCGCGGAATACGACTACCAAATAAAATTCGTCATCGACACGCCCGCCGACTGCGATGAAGCGGAATCATATTTGACCGCGATGCCCCAGATCGACCGCGCCCGCGTAATGCTCATGCCCCAAGGAACCGACCCCGCCGAATTGGCCGCCAAAAGCCAATGGCTCGAACCCTACTGCACCCAGCACAACCTGCTCTTCTGCCCCCGCCGCCACATAGAATGGTTCGGCCCCGGCCGGGGAAAATAAATCTGTAGGGTGCATGAAATGCACCTATGATGGATTATATCTGTAGGGTGCGTGCTTGCACGCACGCAGCACGATTTAAACATGAGGCCCGTTCACTACGATTCGAATCCGAGGGCGTTCACGGCCCTTATGTACCAATCTCTCCTTTTATTCAAAACACCAGCCCGCCGCGCAAGCAAGGGCCGCACTCTGCCGACATTAATGCCCATACAGAAAACCGAAAAAAGTTGGGCATCAAATCTCAATTTTTCCACGTTTTATCCCTGTCTGCATCTTGTTCTTTATGTTTATTTAATGGGGCGCGCACGGTATGCCGCGGCAGATTTTAACAAAGTGCGGGACCTAATTTCAAGGTGAAAAATTGGGCCATTTGCTGGAGGCGGGAAGTTGGAGCAATGAACGAACTCAGCATTTTGAGGGCCGTTTTCGGCCCTTGTCCGCCGCAGGCGGTCTTAGGCCCGGCATCTCATGCCGGGTTGGCAAGAGTGCAGAAATTATTTCCAATTTAGGGCCGTTCACGGCCCTTCTCAATGTGAGGGGCTTCAGCCCGATGTGTTTCTATCCACCCGCCACAACACTAGCCCGCAGCATAAGTAAAAGCCGCAATTAGCCGGCTCAAACGCCCGGGCTTCAATAATGCAATATATAGAATAGCTGTGGATGCCTCAATGTCTATTGAAAAGCATGTATGTAACATCACATATGCCAAGCAAGTGTGGGCATGGCATCAAGATAATTTATTCAATCACATCACCAAGATCAAATTCACCATTTTGATTCGCTCCCAGGATCTTGAGAACTAATTTATCTAATTTCATTTGCACCATACCAAACTCTGTTACATAATATGGCTCTTCTATTCCATCAATGAATTCAATATAAAAATAAGGCTGCATAATTCCTGGATCTTCACCTACTTGAATAGAACTTAGTACCTGCCAACTATAAGGTTCAGTCATCTTAAATATATTGCGTAGGTGATCACATCGACCTTTTGGTTTTATTTCTCTTGCTGGAAACACAAAATTGCAAACGGGCAAATGAAAGCAACTTTTTTTTAATATAGCTTTTATATGAGTTGAGAAATAACATATTCCATCAAAACCAAGACCTTTTTTTGTAACCCACTGTAGAACCATCTGAGGCACAATATACTCAGGTTTAAAAGGAAAATTATTATGTTTGACAATGATTGAAGATAAAGCTATTAATGGCCACAAAACAATATATGAACTAAGCAAGTCATTGGGAAACTTATTCATTTCACTTGATGACTTGATGTAGTTAAGAATAGTTGAGGGACGGTACGAAAAATTCAGCACCCTTAATGGTCGGTCCTTCACCCAAAATGCAGCAACATGAAGAGTATGAAAAGGTGGACGCCCCATCTCCTCCCAGCAGGTATACAGTGATCCAGACAGATATAAACAGGGTAAGCCTGGAATGCTATACCTGTGTGTTTCAACTTTATGCCGAATTTCAAAAGGAATGTGAAAAAGATCTTCTCTTTTCAATTTTGGATCTAACGTCTGGCGAACTCGATACATCAATCCTAAATCTCTAGGAGAAAGTAATATGGATAGAGTATTGATTTCTTCTAGTATTTCTAGAATGGCAGAGTTTAAGGATTCATACGCTTCATGTGGATGTCCTTCAAGTGTTAGACGAATTGAACTGACCAACTTCTCACAACATTTCTCTATTGCATTTTTTCGCGATTGAATTTTTTCAGAAATAGGTGGAGAATCAAATTGATCAATAAGGTCAAGGAATGTTTTTAGTTTTTCTGATATATATTTTTGGAAATCATCGGTGGAATTCCATGATAATGGCAATTGGATCTCTTTATGAGATAAAAATTCAGGCAGATTCATATAATATTTCTTTTTCTATGATGCTACAAGGCGCCACGATCAACCGATTATGTTTTATATAGTGCCCATTAGTACCCGACTTTTCCAGTAGTGTATTTCTTGTGATTATACATCGCCCACAGTCCACCGCCCACTGCCTATTAACTGAAATTCCTGCCTCCCCCTATTTGTTGTCTGCTGTCCCATGACTGTATTATCCAAAAATTAGAACGGGAGCAATAATTTTATCTTTTGCATGAAAGCAAATAATGTCAGGCTAATTCACCACGAAACCATGAAAGAACGAAAGGGCGAAATAAATTTAAAGGATATGTGTTTCGTGTTTTCGTTCTTTCGCCTTTTCGTGTTGAAAATGATTGTTAATTTGAGTTGTTATTAACGCTCCTCCCTCAGCGTACTAAGCAGCGGCGCACGCAACACTCGGGCGGAGGCGATCAGGCCGGCGAATACACCTACGGCAAGAACCAAAATTAAAGTCCCGGCCAGCGACAGCCAGGGGATCGATGCGTCGTGACGCAACAGGTGCGGCAATATGGCAACCAGGGCGGAGAGAATGCCGCAGCCTAATCCGGCCAGGAGTAGGAAAAAATTTTCCAAAAGCACCAGGCCGGCCAGTGTGCGGCGGCGGAAACCGGCGGCGCAAGAGGGCCAGTTCGCCGCGGCGCTCGACTACGTTTCGCAGTTGCACGGCGGCAAGGCCCAGGGTGCCGAGTAATAATCCTAGCCCGCCCAGGCTCTGGAAGGTGGAAAGGTACGTGTTTTGCACGGCCAGGAATGCGGCCAGGCGCTGGGCTGTGGTTTCGGCCGTAAATCCGTAATCGCTGAGCGTGCGTTCCAAGATGGTTTGCACAGTTTTTGTTTCATCCGGCGGAGTTTCAAATAAAAAGAAGCGATATCCGGCGACCTGGGGAAAATGTTTCAACAAGGCCGCTTCGCCCAACAGCAGATCGCCTTGAAAGATGCTATTGGCCAGCAAAGCGACTACTTGGAGGCGGATTTTTTCGCCTTGTCCGTCGGAAATCTCAAAGGTTTCGCCCAGCCCGTGCCATAAATTAAGTGAATAATTTGCCGTGTTTTTTTCCAGGATCACAGGCACGCGGGCCGCGCCGTCCGGGTCTTGGCCGAGGTCTTGTTGCAATAGAGACCAGGGATTTTCACATTTCGGCGGAGCATCGGCCCAGGCGAAACCGCCGCGGTCGATCATTCCTTGCGGAATGCCGAGCAAGCGAGGCTGGCGCGGCCGGTAAAGGTTAAGGCAACTGGCGTCGTCGCCCGATTTGACTCGCAAGGCAAAGGCCCTGACGCCGGCAAATTGTCTTTCATCTTCCGCGGAGAATCCCAATTCGGCCCTGCCCTGGAGAGTGTCCAGGTTTTGATATATCGGCTGGTCGGATTCGGCCGCCAGGCTGAATCCGCCGTTGCCGCTTGCCAGCGCGGGCATCTGCCGCGTGAGATCGAGACGGAATGCGCTCACGGCCGCGATCAGAAAACTGGCGGCGGCCACAAGGGATATGGTGAGCGTGCTGCGGCCGGGATTCCGCGCGGCGTTGCGCAGGGCCATGCGCAGCAGATTTCCCCGGCCCACGGCCACGGCCGGTCCGGTACGCCCGGATCGAAGCCTCAGCCAGACCAGTCCCAGCAAGGAGAGGAGCACGACGGCGCCTCCGCCGAAAAAGGCGGCCGCTTGATAATCCTCCCTCAGACCGCCCAGCAATAAAAGGAGAACGGTTCCGGCCACCAGGAGGATCAAATAAAGTTCGGACCAGCTTGTCAGGGGCAACAGTACAACTGTCGCCCCAACATGTTTGCCTATAACCCCAACACTCTTGCCTGTCGCCCTAAATAACTCGGCGGAAGTTTGTCCCGCCAGGAGGCGGCGGGGTTCGATGCGGGTAATGCCGCGGACCGAAAAAACGATGGCGGCCATGGCTATGAGGATCCCGCTTGCAAATCCAACGATGAGACTGAGCGGCGTCATGTACAACTGCAAGAATGGGGTAACAATGGCGGCCAGCCACCAGGTGCGCAAGCCAAGGAGCATAAGCGCGGCATAACCTATGCCCAGCGGCACACCCAGGAGGCCGCCTGCCAGGGCGGTCAAAAGGCCTTCGCCCAGGAGTATTCCCCGCACTTGCCTGCGCTTGAGTCCCAGGGCCAACAGAATGCCGATCTCGCGGGCCCGCTGTTCCACGCCCAGGCGAAACAAGAGCAGCACCAACATCACCGCGGCGGCGATGATGAAGAAACTAAAGGCCAAAAACAGCACGTTAAAGGGCGTTGTGCCGGCAGCGGCGGCCAAGGCTTGCTGTTTGACGGGCTGAAAAACCAGGCCGAAGGCCGCGGGATCCAAGGCCGAGAATTGTTTTTCCAAGTCTTCCAAATTCATGCCTGCGGGCAGTCCGAGGCGAAGCGACGTGGCATGTCCGAAGCGGCTGCCCCACAAGCGCCGGCCTGTGGCCAAGGACACGAAGGCCTTGGGCGTGGCGCCGTGTTGGTCCCAATATTTTTCGTCCTGGGTGCGGACCCGCCTGGGGTCGAAAGGAAACGGCGGATCCCAGTCGGCCATGGTCGCCTCGTCGGTCATGCCTTTGACCGCAGGGGTCAATGCGCGGTCCCCGGCCGGGCCGGCCATTTGCACCACGGCGGCCAGGCGGAAAGATTTTGTAGTCTCCTGGATTTGACCCTGGTCACTTTCCGGCTCGAAATAGGTAACGGAGATCTGATCGCCGGGTTTGGCGTTCAGGTCGTCGGCCGCCCAGGAGTTCAGGGCGATTTCGTCGTCCTTTAGAGGAGGCAATGGTTCGCCGTCGATGGATATAAACGGCCCCAGCGGCGCCTGGCCGGCAAAGTCGATCGCGGTGATAGTGGAATAAGGGATTGTCCTTTGGCGGGCGCCGACGGGCGCCATGCTCGGCACGGTCGGTTGGTCGGCAATGGTGTTGGCCAAGTAGGTAAAAGCAGGTTGGACGACGAGCCCTTCCGGCAGTTTGCTTTTTAGTACTCTTAGTATTTCCTTTTCCGCGCCGGGTTCTAATATCATCCGATTGGAAGTGATGTTGATGTAGCCCAGCGGAGTTTTGTCAATGCTCAGGCCGAGATCGGCCAATTTCGGGAGGAGCAGATTCTGCACTTTGGAAACAGGTGCAGATGAGGGTCTTTGCCTATCGCTTTGTGATTGGATAAAAATGGCGTTTACCAGGCCGGGTTGCTCCAAGTGCTCTTGCAACCACTCAAGTGCGATGTAGGCATTTAGCGGCAAGTTCTGTGTGGGCCTTAGACCGAAACGTCCTAGACCTTCGACGGGGATAATGCCGCTTACGGTGAGGCGGAAATTTTGCACGGTGTCGCGTTTTTTCCCCAATGCACTGTCGGCGGGAATTGCGCCCGGGCGAGGCAACCGCACGATCACTTCATCGCCGGGTTTCACGGCCAGTTTTTCTGCCAAAGGGCGGTTGAGCACGATTTCACGCGATTTTAGCGAGGGCGCCGGGTTTATGCTTGGGCCCAATTGCCAAAACCGCTGATCGCAGCCGATAAGCTGTACGTGGTTTGCCCGAAGCGGCTGGATGGCGGCGGGATTTTCCATGCTCGCTGAAAGGATGATGGCCGCAGCGGCAGCCGAAATCGCCTTGTCGTTATTATCATGCCCTGATAATTCATCGGCCAATTGTGCGCGGAAAAAGTGATCGGCTATGAGTGCCTCGTCAATATTTCCCAGCCTATCCAAGGCCAGATGACGCAGGCTGCCCCGCATCGAGTCGCCCACCAACAAGGCGCCGGTTAGAACTGCCGTGCCCGCAGCCGCACCGGCGGCCACTGCTAGATTCATCCGCCAGTGATGGAGAAAAGCGGCGATGATCAGGCGGAGAACGGACATGGTTGATGGAGAATTATTTATGATTATTGTAACCAGTTTTAGGTTTTTTATTGAACCCCGTTTAGCCCGGTCGCTTGCGACCGGTGTGTTGGACAAAGAAACTCCGGGCACAAGTGCCCGGGCTAAACGATTCGCTCTCCTTTATGCACTAACTATCATCCGTTTTTTTTATTCCTCTCAGTGATTCGGGAAGGGCGAAGTGGATTTTTTCTTCATTGGTGTCGAGAGATTCCATTGTGGCATTGAAATGTTCTTTTAGCAGGGCGACGCATCGCTGCACCACGGCTTCCGGGCGCTGGCCCCGGCGGTTACGGCGACGGTTTCGCTGCCCGTGAACCAGTTTAGATCTATGTCTTCAGGGCCGTCGATCAGATAAGCCGGGGCGCCTTGCGATCGGGCCATCTCGGCTAAACGCTGACTATTCGAACTGTTGCAGCTCCCCACGACGATAACTTTGTCCGCCTTTCGAGCCAACATCTTTACAGCCTCTTGCCGATGTTGGGTGGCGTAGCAGATGTCCGCCCGGGCCGGGCCGACAATATGCGGGAATCGCTGCCTAAGGCGCCCTATGACGGCGGCGGCATCGTCGACAGACAACGTGGTCTGGGTCAAGTAAGCGATTTTAACGGAGTTGGGTAAATTGAGGCCATCGACGTCCTCGGGTTTTTGAATTAATATTATCGAGTCCGGGGCCTCGCCCATGGTCCCCACTACTTCGTCGTGGCCCGCGTGACCAATTAAAATAATGACGAAACCTTCGTGGGCGAAACGAATGGCCTCGGTGTGCACCTTGGTCACCAAAGGGCATGTGGCGTCGATAGTGATTAGACCTTGCTGAATGGCTTGTCGGCGAATATCAGGCGGGACACCATGGGCAGAATAGAGCAAATGGGAGCCTTGGGAAACTTGGGATAAATCATCTACAAAAACCACGCCTTGCTTGCGAAAGTATTCCACTACCCAGCGGTTGTGCACGATCTCATGATACACGTAAATTGGCGTGCCAAATGCCTGGATCGCCAAGTCCAGGCTCTCGATGGCCATATTCACGCCGGCACAAAAACCCCGGGAATTAGCCAAGATAATATGCATGGTTCCCTCGTTGATTGGAAAATATCATAATAACAGGGAACAGGGCGGGGCGGACAGGGGACGGGGGAGGGGGGAGGGGATAAAGGCGGAAGGATGAAAGATGAATGCTGAATACCGAATTATATTGTTTGCGGTTTTGGGCAGTCCAATGTTCACCGTCGACTGTCAAAGGTTCCTGCCTGCCATTGCCCCTTGCTCCTGAACGCTGCACTCATGTTTTCCCGCGATTTTCAACTTTTTGGACCCCAGGCACGGCCAGGCTCTCCGCTGAGTTTGCGGGAGGCGCAGCGGTATTGCCGGGGATTGGCAAAACGGCATTATGAAAACTTTACCGTAGCAAGTTGGTCCCTGCCCGGGCGGCTGCGTAAACATTTTTACAACGTCTATGCCTATTGCCGCTGGGCCGATGACCTGGCCGATGAAGCAGGCGATGCGAAACAAAGTCTTGCCCTGCTGGATTGGTGGGAATCGCAGCTTCGCGACTGTTATCGCGGGCAGGCGGTTCATCCGGTTTTTATCGCCCTGGCCGAAACCATCCGGAGTTTCAAAATTCCCCTGGATCCGTTCGTGGATTTACTGTCGGCCTTCAGGCAGGATCAGCGCGTAAGCCGTTATGAGATGATCGAACATTTATTGGAATACTGCCGCCGGTCGGCCAATCCTGTGGGCCATTTGGTGCTGTATTTGGGAGGCTGCTATTCGATCGAACGCGCGAGGCTGGCCGATTCGATCTGCAGCGGACTGCAATTGGCCAACTTTTGTCAGGATGTCGCGCGCGACTGGGATCGGGGTCGGATCTATTTACCACAGACGGATTGCCGCCGCTTCGAATATACAGAGGCCATGTTCGCCCGGCGCGAATTGAACGAGCCGTTCCGCCGGTTGATGAGCGTGCAGGTGGATCGTGCAGAGGGTTTTTTACGTGCCGGATTGCCGCTGATAAAGATGATGCCCGGGGAATTGAAGCTTGATGTAGAGCTTTTCATTCAAGGGGGCCTGGCCATATTGCGGGCCATTCGCCGGCAAAACTACGACGTCTGGACCCGGCGTCCCAGGGTTTCTAAAATGGAAAAATTGCGGCTTTTCTTTAATTGTTGGCGGCGGCTGCGTTAACCATGCACTGCGAAGTACGAGGTATAAAATAAATGATTTTCGTTCGCAAAACCCTCGACAAAAGTTACGCATTTTGCCGCCGCTTAAGCCGCCGCTCGGGTTCGAATTTCTACCAGGGTATTAAAATTTTGCCCCGTAAAAAGCGACGCGCCATGGAAGCGCTCTACGCCTTCATGCGGCACACCGACGATATAGTCGATGCACCGCCCGGCCAGGCGGATAGTCTTAATGCAACGATCGATCGGCGGCGGAAGCAATTACATCGCTGGCGCACTGCTCTGGAAAACGCCTTATCGGAAGAAGATCTTCTCTTTGCCGATTCTGACCGGCCATCGATGCCATCGATTACAGAGGCCGATTCAATTGCGGATTCCTTGTTGCCCGCCTTGGTTGATACCGTAAAAAAATATCATATTCCCGCTGAATATTTGTTCGCGGTCTTCGACGGCGTGGAAATGGATTTGGACCGTCATCGTTACGAGACCTTTGATGAACTCAAACTGTATTGCCAGCGCGTGGCCTCGGCCGTGGGATTGGCATGCATTCATATTTGGGGATTTCGCGGTCAAGGAACAACCGAAGGCGACGCCGCCTTTGAAGCCGCCTGGCAGGCCGGCATCGCATTGCAACTGACTAACATCCTCCGCGATCTCAAGACCGACGCCGCGGCCGATCGCGTTTACCTGCCGCTGGAAGACTTCCGCTCCTCGGGATACTCGATTGAAGAGCTTAAAAATGACGTTGTAAACGACGCCTTTAACCGGCTCATGCGATTGGAAATCGACCGTGCCAAGCAGTTTTATCGCGAGGGCGCCAAGCTGATGAATTTTCTCAATCGCGACGGGCGGCCGATTTTCGAAGTGATGATGGTTGCCTACGTGATGCTGTTAAAGAAAATCAGGCGGCGGCCCGGGGATGTTTTTTCCCGGCAAATCAAACTTACTAAACTGGATTGGCTCAGGTGCGGCGGTTGGATGTTTCGTCTCTTGAATCAAATGGAAAAATTCAGCGAAATTATATGCGCGAAATTAAATGATGAATAATTCAGGCAAGCCTTTTGAATTCGGCGAGATCGACTCGGCGGCGGATGCGCCATCCGAAAATGCCGCCCCGCATAAACTGACGCAAGCCGAGTTGGAGCCGGCGCTATCGGAAAATGTCGCTCGTTCGTCTAAATCGGTGGCCATTATCGGCGGCGGGTTGGCCGGCATGGCCGCCGCGGCAGTGGTCTGCCAACGGGGATTCGAGGTCGAACTGTTCGAACAGAGCGATCGCCTGGGCGGACGGGCGGGCTCGATGGAAGAACCATGGAACGGGCAGGTAATCGATCAATGCCAGCACGTGGCCATGGGTTGCTGCGGAAGTTTTCTCGATTTCTGCCGCCGCACCGGCGTGGAAGATTGCTTTCAAAGGCATAAAACGCTGCACTTTATCGGGCCGGACGGCAGGCAATCGGATATTACCGCCGCCGCCTGGCTGCCTGCGCCCCTGCATCTGCTGCCCGGGCTCTTGCGGCTGAAACACCTATCTTGGCGGGAACGATGCAGCATTGTTCGCGCAATTAGAAAGTTAGTCAGTTTAAACGAATCAAAAGAAAACGATCGTAAGTATTTTGGAGCATGGCTTCGTTCACAGGGTGAATCGGATATTGCGATAGAAAGGTTTTGGTCCGTTGTGATAATGGGGGCGCTAAGCGAGACCGTTGATTTCGTTTCTCTTATAGCCGCCAAAAAAGTTTTTTTGGATGGATTTTGCTCATCGCGAAATGATTACGAGTTAATCACTTCGCTCTTTCCTCTTGGCGAAATACTTGATCGTCATGTACCTAAATGGTTGGAACAGCAAGGCGTGTCCATCCATCGAGGCACCCGAATAAAGAATATAATAAATTCAGATAAACATGGTTTGGCAGTATTTTCATTTGATGGCCGAGTACGTTTTTATCTGGCCGCGATTGTTGCCGTGCCATGGTATGATTTTGATGAAATATTATTCACAAAAATAACATCACCACGGGAAAAAATGACAAAGATATTACAGCCGGCGGCAATCACCGCCGTACACTTGTGGTTTGATCGGCCGATTACAACTCTCCCATACGCAACATTGGCGGGAAGGTTGAGCCAGTGGCTTTTTAATGAAACAGCATTAATGTCGGAAGTTGCCCAAGGTAATTATTGGTATGACTCTCAAATTCAAGAGAACATGCCCACGGCAAGCGTGGGCATGGCACCCGATCAAAAAAATAAATCATACTACTATCAAGTTGTGATTAGCGCCGCTCATCGTGTGGCCAAGCAAGACAAGATGGACTTGTTACAGACGGTGCTAAATGATTTAGGGGCGGTTTTTCCCGTCGCCCGGCAGGCAAAATTGTTGCATTCGCGGATAGTGACGATGCCCCGGGCCGTTATTTCCTTGCAGCCGGGAGTGGATCGGCTTCGACCGTCGCAAAAGACCGCCATATCCAACCTGTTTTTCGCCGGCGACTGGACCGCCACCGGCTGGCCAGGTATCATGGAAGGGGCCGTGCGGAGCGGTTATCTGGCCGCCGAGGCCTTATTGAAATATTTGGGACGATAGATTATTCAAGTTATCAGTTATCAGACATATTTAGCCCCCGGTGAATACACCGGGGGCCGCGTGGAGAAGTGCGAAACCGCAAGCGAATTTTTACATTTATTCTACTATCTTCCGTTTTCATTCTTCATCCCTCATCCTTCATCTCTCATCCCTCATCCTTCATCTCTCATCCCCATGAAAATCGTTCACCTTGCAGCCGGCGCCGGAGGGATGTATTGCGGCAGTTGTTTGTATGGCAATACCCTGGCTGCCGCGATGCAGCGCCTGGGCGAAGAGGCGATTTTGGCGCCGATGTACACGCCCATCCGCACCGACGAAACAAACGTGAGCATCGGCCGGATTGCTTTTGGCGGGATTAACATTTACCTGCAAGAACACTTTGCCCTGTTCCGCCATACGCCCTGGTTTCTCGATCGCTTGTTCGATTCGCCCGAACTTTTACGCTGGGCTACTCGGCGGAGCGCCAGCGTGCGGCCGGAACATCTTGGGGCTATAACGGTCTCCATGCTCGAGGGCGAGGAAGGCCGGCAGCGCAAGGAAGTGCAAAAACTGGTGCGCTGGCTTGCCCGCGAAGTGCGCCCGGACGTGGTGCATCTGAATAACGTGATGTTGATCGGCTCCGCCCGGGAAATCCGGCGCCGCTTGGATATTCCCGTGGTCTGCACTCTATCGGGCGAAGACGTCTTTCTGGAAAAACTGGCCGAGCCGTATTACTCTTCCGCCCGGCTCCTGCTCCGCCGGCGGGCCTCTGAACTGCCGGCTTTCGTGGCGATGAATAGGTATTACGCCGATTTCATGGCCGATTATATTGCCGTGCCTAGGGAGCGGATCAAGGTAATCCAGCCGGGCTTGAACCTCGAGGGACACGGGGCCGGGAACGTCGAAAACACTTCGCCCAATCAGTCGATTACAATCGGATATTTAGCCCGAATTTGCCCGGAAAAAGGCTTGCACCAACTTGCCGAGGCCTTAAAAATCATGGCCGACGATAAGAGCCTGCCTGCGGTCAGGCTACGGGCGGCAGGCTACCTGGACGAGGCCGAGCGTCCCTATTTGAACAAGATCAAGCATCAACTGGAAATATGGGGATTGGCTGACCGGTTCGTATATCTCGGCGAATTGGATCGGCCGGGAAAGATTGCATTTTTGCAGTCGTTGGACGTGTTCAGCGTTCCCACGGTGTACCGCGAGAGCAAAGGGCTTTTTGCCTTGGAAGCCTGGGCCAATGGCGTGCCGGCGGTGTTGCCCGCGCACGGGGCGTTTCCGGAAATGGTCGAAGACACCGGCGGGGGACTCCTGTATGAGCCGGGCAAACCCCAGGCCCTGGCCGAGGCCCTAAAACAGATGATCCAAAATCCCGATTTCGCCGCCCAGTGCGGACGGAGGGCTAAACAAATCGTCCACGAGCGGTACAATGCCGATATTATGGCCCGGCGAATGGTTGAATTATATAAGAAACTGGGGGCAAAACATGTCTCAACACGGCAATAAATATAAATGGATAAAACGTGTCTTCCTCGCAGCGGCGATTGCGTGGATCGTTATTAGTTTCGCTGGAATGATATGGGATTTCATCTTCCGCGATGATGGAATTGCGTTCTATGCTCGAAGGCCTTATATGATCGGGCTATGCATAGTCCTAGCCATTGTTGCCGGCCTTATTATCAAGTCACTTGAATCTCATGGCTTGCTTCGGCGAAGCTTTCATGCTTTATTGATACTCATGTCAGCATTACTTATTGCATTATTGCCATTATTGATATTTTATATTTCGTCACATTATAATTTTATTGATCCATTTGGTACTTCGGCATTAGGTTTGATTCGTACTTCAATGTATTTATTTTATGGTGTCTATGCATTAGGAATATATCTAATCATAAAAATTATGTTTCTTTACCTTAAATACCCAAAAAAATCAGGCGCTTCCATAAATGATAGTATTATGTGTGCATCTGCAGAAGCAGAAGACAAAGCACGAATAACAAAAAACATTGAACAAGTACCAAAGAACTCGTAATCAACTTTTTCATTTATTTCTAATCCCCAATTCTCATGCCCGCATTAATTGTCCATAACGTTACCAAGCAATATCCCACTCGGGACAAACCGCTGGAGGTGTTGCGCGGGGTTTCGATGGAATTGGACACGGGGCGGAACGCAGCGATAATCGGGCCTAGCGGGTCGGGAAAAAGCACGCTGCTAAGCATCATCGGCTCGTTGGAAAAGCCCACCGCCGGCAGAGTCGTGCTGGACGGTCAAGACCCGGCCGGGCTGGACGAACCCGCTTTGGCCGAGTTTCGCAACCGGCGCATCGGTTTCGTGTTTCAGGATCATTACCTTTTGCCGCAATGCTCCATGCTGGAGAATGTGCTGGTGCCCACGGTTGCCGGCGGAAAAACAACGGCCGAAGCCATGGATCGGGCCCGGGTGCTTGTGGATCGCGTGGGCTTGACCGATCGGTTGGAGCATCGCCCGGCCGAACTATCCGGCGGCGAGCGGCAACGCGTGGCCATTGCCCGGGCGCTTATAAACCGGCCGGCCCTGCTTCTGGCCGACGAACCAACCGGCAACCTCGACCGCACCAGTGCCGAGCGGATCGGCCGCTTGTTGCTGGAACTGCAAGCGCAGGAGCAGATGATGCTTGTTTTGGTTACCCACAGCGAGCGCCTGGCAGCCTTGATGTCCCGGCGATTTGAATTGGATGAAGGGAAATTGAAAGAAATATCTTAACGTAAGATGGATTTGTAATTGGCGATAGAGCATGTATACTTATTCGTTCCCAACAAAATAGGAAAAAGTGGGCAATAAATTGCCCACCCCTTAAATATCTGAACCCTGAATCCTAACCACTGAATCCCGAACACTAACATGCGTCCCATACGAACGGTATCTGTTTTTCCGACTTTATTGACCTTGGGGAACCTGTATTGCGGTTTTTTTGCGATCGTGGTGGCGGCGCGGGTGGATAAACCGGATCTAATTGATTGGAACGCCTGGAAATTCGAGGACACGACGAATGTGATGATAAGCGGGTGGCTGATCTTTCTGGCCATGGTTTTCGACGGCTTGGACGGGTATGTGGCACGCTTGTCGCGGACGGCCAGTGATTTCGGCGCTCAATTGGACAGTCTTTGCGACGTGATCACGTTCGGCGTGGCGCCGGGTTTTTTGTTGGTCAAGATGTGTCCGCGATTTACATATTTGCACAGTCAGGCGGTGTGGGTGATTGCCGCTTCTTATGCCGCTTGCGCCGCGTTGAGGTTGGCGCGGTTCAACGTCGAGACCGAGGACGACGACGAGCACTTGCGGTTCAACGGCCTGCCGAGTCCGGCGGCGGCGGCGGCGATTGCGGGATTTGCAATCATGTTTTACACACTCCGCGACGTATCCAATCCCTTGAAATACGCCCATGAAATCGACACGGTACTGCAAAACATTTTACCGTTTTACGGGGTTTTTCTGGCCTTGCTGATGGTTTCGCGGGTTCCGTATCCTCACGTGGTAAACCAGGTTTTTCGCGGCCAGCGGAGTTTTGGACACGTAGTTGGCGTGATCTTCGCCTTCCTGGCTATTATGGCGATTCGCAACTATTCCATACCGATTATTTTCTGCGTATTCGTGTTTTATGGGCCTGTGCGTTTGGCCTGGTGTAAAATAATGCACCGCCGGCGCGAGGAAGAAGAATCGCTATTCTAAAGTATGAAGGATGAATTAGGGAAAAAGGACTGACGCCGGGATGAAACCGCCTGCGGTTTCGCGTCTGGCGCCATGTGCGCGGCCGAAAACTGATTACTGATTACTCCGTGACCTCCGCGTTTGCGTGGTGAGAAATATATAATTTTAAGGGTGCTCATTCATGTTTTCGGGAATTGTCGAAGCCTTGGGAAGCGTGGCCGAATTGCGCACGGAGCCGCCGGGCTGCCGCATTATTGTTCGCCAGTCCAAGATCGCAGCCCAAACAAAGGTGGCCGACAGCATTTGCCTAAATGGGTGCTGCCTGACGGTCGTGGAACAAAACGGCGACACGTTCGGATTTCAGGCCGGTCCGGAAACCCTCGCCCGCACAAACCTCGGCGAGCTAAAACCGGGCAACCGCGTCAATCTGGAACGCGCCCTGGCCGTGGACGGGCGATTGGGCGGACATTTCGTCTCCGGACACATCGACGGCACGGGCGCGCTTATCGAACGCATCGATCAAGGCGATTGGTCCACGTTCTGGTTTTCCGTGCCCAGGAGCCTGGCAGTGCAAATGGCCTCGAAAGGATCGATCGCCGTGGACGGCGTGAGCCTGACTATCGTCGACAGCCGGTCGGATCGCTTCAGTGTTGCGCTTATTCCCTACACTTTGGCCGTTACCACGCTGGGGCCGTTGACCGTGGGAGGCAAAGTCAACCTGGAGACCGATATCCTGGCCAAATACGTGCAACGGCTTTTCGAGGCGCATAATTGGCGATGAGTTTTTAGTGTTCCGTTATCGGTTTTCAGTTATCAGTAACCAGTTTTCAGTGGAGAGCGCGAAACCGCGAGGGGTTTCATTCAGCATTTTTTCATCCTTTATCTTTTATCCTTCATTCTTACTTATTTATGCCCGGCGATTCGGCCTCCAAGCAGACTTTGACGTTTTTGATGCGGCGTTTTGAGGAGGCGGGCATCAGGCCGCGGACCAACTTCGGGCAGAATTTCCTCATCGATCTGAACCTGCTGGGAATACTGGCCGATTCGGCCGATTTGAGCGCCGGCGACGTGGTGCTGGAGATCGGCACGGGGACCGGCGCCTTGACCGCGCTTTTAGCAGCCAAGGCGGCGGCCGTGGTTACTGTGGAGTCCGACCGGCGTATGTTCCAACTTGCCGGCGAGGAACTGCACGCGCTGCCGAACGTTATCCTGCTCGAGATGGATGCGCTTATGAACAAAAATCGCATCAATCCCCAAGTGCTTGCAGCAGTCGCTTCGCAGCTTGATGCGGCGCCGGGGCGGCGACTGAAAATGGTCGCCAATCTGCCTTATAACATTGCCACGCCCATCCTGGGGAATCTATTGGCCGTAGAGCGTCCGCCGGAAATGATGGTGGCCACGATCCAGAAGGAACTGGCCCAACGGATCACCGCCGCGCCGGGCAGAAAGGATTACGGCGCCCTGAGCATCTGGATTCAATGCCAGTGCCGGGCGGAGGTTTTAAGGATCTTGCCGCCCTCGGTATTTTGGCCCCGGCCAAAGGTTTCGTCGGCCTTTGTGCGGATGACTTTGGACCAGCGGCTGCGGGGGCGGATCGGCGATCGGGAATTCTTCCACGATTTTGTAAGGGCCATGTTCCGGCATCGGCGCAAATTCCTGCGGACCCAGTTGTTGCTGGCCGCCGGCAACCGTTTGGATAAATCCGGCGTGGATGTGGTGCTCAAGGCACTTAAGCTCGAACCTTCCATGCGGGCGGAGCAACTGGACGTAGAGACTGTGATCGCCTTAAGCCAGGCGGTGCAAAATACGGCGGCCATTTGACTTGGCCGCCATCGGTAATTAATATTAAATATCGGGATGCATTTTTGGATATTGAGGGCGCCGGGCATGAAATTCATCGAAATGTCGGGCAAATCGTTATTGCGCGTACTCAGCGACGACGAACTGCATCCCCATGAACTTGCCCAGTTGGGCGTAATCGATGAAAGCGTGGTGCGAATTAACCGCCAGGGCGACATCGAACTCCGCCGGGCCGACCGCTGGGATGTAATCGGCGGACTGCTGGGCGAATTCGAATCACGCATCAAACGCGAAACCGGCCTGGATTGGGTGTGAAATTTCAGCTCTTAAGAACAGCGGCCTAAATCATCTGTTTCCGCCTGTTTCCAGCTTTTGGGGTTTTTGTCTCTGGGTCAAGAATTTAGCCATACAATCATGATCATGGCATTAAACATTGACGGATTCTAACGCTTATGTGTCCTTGTGGTTTTGATACACGGCAATTTTCGGGTAGACAAGGGGTTTTTTGCCTGTAATTCTTGACATTAATGCAGTGCCGAGGATAATTTATTAGTGTGTGGCTTGTTGTTGTCTTTCGGGGAGGAAGCAATGAAAACCTTAATTCGAACATCCTTGCCGCTCGGCCTGCTGCTTCTTTTCTCGTATGCGGTCGCAGCCGCGGATAAAGCAAAAAGCCAGGCAAAACCCCTGTGCCCTGTCACGGGGAAAGCGATCGATAAGAGCGTGTCGATCGACTATAAAAATGGCAAACTGTATTTATTTAGCGCCGAGGCTTTGAAAAAATTTCAGGATAACGTGGAAAAATACGCGGCCAGGGCTAATTTGCAACTTGTCGTAACCGGTCAGGCGCATCAAACGGCTTGCCCTTTGATGGGCAAACCGGTTGTTGCAGGCAAATCGGTCGTGGTGTCCGGCGTTAAAGTAGAGTTGTGTTGCAATATATGCAAGGCAAAAGTCACCAAGGCCAAGCCGGAGGAACAATTGGAAATGATCTTTGGCACGGGCTTTGACAAAGGATACACCGTCAAGAAAATTTGACGGCTATTGCATCCGCACGGGCGCCGTGCAGTGTGTGGCGCGGCGGTCAAGTCGGATGCAAATACTTGCTCCCCCCCGGTAGCAGCCGCACCTTGACACGGAGTTGAGGTGCGGCACGTTTTTTTCAGGGGCGTCAATTAAACCGGATTATTCTAAATTTACACTAGCCCGAAGCGCAAGCGAGGGATGGAAAATAGTTTACCCTCGCTTGCGCTTCGGGCTAGTGTTTCGCACTGCACGCTTTTCCGACCACTTGCCGGTGAGCGGATAATCACGATAATGTCCGGCGATGGAAATGAACAAACTTCTAAAACCGGGCCCAGGGGTAGGAAAATTGCTCTTGCCCGATAATCTTGCCCGGGATTTCGGGCCCCGCTCCCCTATAACCAAGCGGTGCGTTGCCAAACTGTGGGAAATTTTTCGGGCAGGTCATCCCTCATTGGCCGCTTGGAAACTGCGGTTTGGCAGAATTTTGGGAACCGATTGGCAGCGCTCGGAAAAGGCATTGCACGCTTGTGCTCGTAAATTGGGCATCGAATGCGATGAATTCAAGCCCGATGTATTTTTATTTGCTCTACAAGCTTATTATGCACTTTTATTGCAGTTCTTGATAAGGCGATTTCCCCGGCTGGAAAGAATTGATTTTTCCGAAGAGCCGTTTTCCTGGGGCTTGTGGGCCGAGGATGCCGAATTGCCCGCGGATTTTAGATGCTTATCGGACGCCGTGGAAGAATATTCTCCTTCGCAGGCTGAGGAAGATACATCTTCAAGCGGCGATTTATTGAAGGCCTTGTATCAAGAGTTGTTTCCCAGGCCGCTTCGCCACCGGCTGGGCGAATACTATACGCCCGATTGGCTTGCCCGGCACGTCCTCGATCAAGTGGGCTATAGCGGCGGATTGAACCAGCGATTGCTGGATCCGGCTTGCGGATCGGGCGCCTTCCTATTGACGGCCATCGGGCAAATTCGCTGGGCCTGGTTTTCATCGCACGGCAGAGACCCGCCGCATGCATCGAAGGCCGAATTGTGCAGGCATATTTTATCGCGCGTCGCGGGCATCGATTTGAATCCGCTGGCCGTGATGACCGCTCGGGCGAACTATCTGATCGCCATCCGCGACCTGCTGCCGTCGGCCGATGCTGAGGAGCCGTTGGGGTCGTTGGAGATACCGATTTATCTGGGCGATTCGATCTTGGATCTTCCGCCTCATGCCGCATTGCACAAGGAACGGTTCGATATTATCGTGGGCAACCCGCCCTGGATCGCCTGGGATAATCTGCCGGTCGATTATCGGGAGGCGACCAAACCGCTATGGGAACATTACGGGCTGTTTTCGCTCTCGGGCAACGAGGCGCGGCACGGCGGCGGCAAAAAAGACCTGTCCATGCTGATGCTCTATGCCGTTGCCGATCGGTATCTAAAATCCGGGGGCCGTTTGGGATTTGTCATTACCCAAACGATCTTTCAGACCAAGGGGGCAGGCGACGGGTTCCGCCGTTTTCGCATCGGAAACGAAGGGGAATGGCTGAAAGTTGAGCGTGTCGACGACCTTACCGCCGCACGGCCTTTTGTTGATGCCGCGAATTGGACGAGCACGATTGTGATTGAAAAAGGCAGGGTCACGCAGTATCCGGTGCCTTATTTCAAGTGGTCTGAAAAACTAGCTGCGTCCCCTTTTTATGCGCGGCCGATTGACGCAGCAAGACCAGGGTCGCCGTGGTTTTTGCAGCCGCAAGGCTTTTCGCTAAAAATGGAAGAACTCATCGGTCCGTCCGATTACACCGCGCATCTGGGCGCTAATACCGGCGGGGCCAACGGGATTTATTGGCTGGAATTGCTGGGTCCTGCCGACGGCGGCCTCCGGGTGCGGAATATCCCACACAAGGGCAAGGCCGACGTGGACCTTGTGGAAGCGGTCGTCGAGCCGGATCTGCTGTACCCCCTTTTGCGCTGGCGCGATATCGGCCGTTATGCCGCCCGGCCGGGGCTTTACATTTTGCTGGCCCAGGATTGTTCCACGCGCACCGGCATTGACGAGGCATTGATGCGGGAAAAATATCCGCGGACTTTGGAGTATCTGAGGCGTTTCCAGCCGTGCTTAAACCGCCGGGCGGCTTACCGGCGGTATCAGGAGGGGCGGCCGTTTTATTCGATGTACAACGTCGGCCCTTACACAACCGCCCCAATTAAAGTGGTCTGGCGGCGAATGGACCGGCGCATGAATGCGGCAGTGGCGATATCAGTCGATGATCCGCTTTTAAGCCGCCGGCCGATTATTCCCCAGGAAACCTGCGTGCTCATCGCCTGTGATTCACTTGAGGAAGCCCATTATCTTTGCGCAGTGTTAAATAGTTCGCTGGTAAATTATATCGTTCAATCGCACAGCGTCCGCGGCGGCAAGGGATTCGGCACGCCGAATATGCTGGAGTATTTGAATCTGCGCCGCTTTGATCCGCTTACCACAGTGCACCAGGAATTGGCAAAATGCAGCGAAGCGGCGCATCGAGAAACAAGAACCGAGATAGAAACCCGCATAAACCACTTGGTTCAGGAATTATACGGGTTGGATGCGGAAGAATCTTTTGAGTAACAATCATCTTCAATGAAGAATGTTCAGAATTTCAGATCGTACCGTCTCCAATTCCAGACCGAGGTTCATTAGCAGTTGAGCGGCCACGCCATTTTTTTCACGAAGCAATCCCAGCAGAATATGTTCGGTGCCCACGTAGTTGTGGCCCAAGTTTCGGGCTTCCTCCAATGAATATTGCATGACTATTTTGCGCGGGGAGTCTGCGGCGATTTGCCCATGGTTACCATGTCGGGCCCACTTCGCATGATCTTTTCCACTTCCAGGAGGATTTTGCCTAAATCAATGCCCATGCTCTTAAGCGTATTTGCCGCGACCCCGCTTCCTTCCCTGATCAATCCAAGCAGTATGTTCCCGGTGCCGATGTATTCATGATTGAACCGCTGCGCCTCCTGGTTTGCCAGATACATCGCCTTTCGCGCACGGTCGGTAAATAATTCATACATGGATGTGAAAAATCCAGTTAGACAAAAACGAGAATATACAACTTTTTTACGATGTAATTTTACGTCCCGCAACACTGTCACCGATTAAGAATTTTCCACGCTATGCGTGTGGGCGTCGGGGCTGTTGAGAAATTCCAGGACCTTTGTGGCGCCTTCCCAGATTTCGTACATGAAATGTTCTTTCAGGGCCAGGCGGATGACGCCTTTGACTTCTTTCGAGAGCGTGCCAAAACCGGCGATTTTGGCGCAGATGGCGTCGTCGTTTTCGGCAATGGCGGGCAGGGCCCAGCGCAAGGGAAGTTTATAAGCCGTGATTCCCTGCAATTTCATGCCTTCCGCGGGTGTTTGCATTTTCAATTCCACGAGCACGAAATTTCCCTCGCAAGGCACTTTTTCCCGATTCCGGGAAGCGCTCACCATGCCGGCGTTTGTCTTAAGCAGCCAGCCTTTGCCGTCGTTGGCCCAGGTGGCTATGACATGCAGGGAATCACAGATCCAATAGCGATTATGCCGGTTCAGCCGCTCCAAAACGTGCGATATGAGACGCTGTTTATTGCCGATGAGTCCGAATTGGGTGGAATCCGGTTCCTCGACTGGAACTGCAGGCAGGGCTTCGACCCCCTCGAGAACAGGGACATAAATTGGTTGACCGCACTGGGGGCAGGGCTTGGTTTGTCCGGCATGCTTATCTTTAGCACTGAGTCTGCTGCCACAGCTAGGACAAACTACGCGAATCATAGCACGCCGTCTCCATATGTTTCCCGGTCTCAAATGTGACAATGTAACTGACTAATGATATGATGTCAAGAAAAAGCCGCAGAATCCCGACATCTGTCAGTCTAATCACACCTAATTTACCGATGAGACTATAGATAAGCTTACCAAAGAATAATGGTATTGGCCATAGTCCCCCGAAAAAAGCAAATACCGTTTTTTTTTACTGCCTTTAACCCATAAGTCGGGTTTGGTTGCGTATTGGCCGACAAATACTTAAAATGTGTGGAGATTAAACCGTTTTATAAACGGACGTGGGAGTGAAATCGCCGTGCATTTGGATCACTTGCCTGGTACGTTCTTTGGACCATCAAACCTGGTAGAACTGTTGCGCCACCGCGCGCGATGTCAGTCGGACGATATCGCATTCACATATTTGGTGGACGGCGAAAACGAACTAATTCACCTCACCTATGCGGAATTGGATCGGCAGGCCCGGGCCATAGGCGCTTGGCTGGAAGCCCAGGATTTGGTGGGCGAGCGGGCGTTGTTATTGTATCCGCCGGGGTTGGAGTTTATTGCCGCTTTTTTTGGGTGTTTATACGGGGGGGTGATCGCGGTCCCCGTGTACCCCCCGCGGCGGAATCGCTCGCTGGAGCGGATCCAGGCCATTGCCGACGACGCGGATGCCAAGGCGGCCTTAACCACCGACGCCGTACTCAGCCGCGTGATGCCCTTGATCGACGAGACTCCGCACCTG
Organism: Pirellulales bacterium; assembly: GCA_963845975.1. GTDB lineage: Bacteria > Planctomycetota > Planctomycetia > Pirellulales > Thermoguttaceae > JBEKIK01. The sequence continues at coordinate 908,334 of CAWJUD010000001.1, forward strand.
AAAAGTCTGACCTGGCTGGCGACCTGCCAGGTTCCGGCGGACCTGGAAGAAAAATGGGACATGCCCGACGTTCACGGCGATACGTTGGCGTTTTTACAATACACGTCGGGCTCGACGGGCGCTCCCAAGGGGGTCGTGCTGAATCATGCCAATTTGGTTCACAACTCGGCGCTTATCGCCCACGCCTTTGAGCACACCCGATCGGGCAAGGGGGTATTCTGGCTTCCCAGTTATCACGACATGGGCCTTATAGGCGGCATATTACAGCCGTTGTATATAGGCCGGCCGAATATCTTGATGTCGCCGATGAGTTTTTTGCAAAAGCCGTACCGCTGGCTGTCGGCGATTTCGCGATTCAGCGCCTCGACCAGCGGGGGGCCGAATTTTGCCTACGATCTCTGTGTCCGCAAAATCACATTGGAGCAACGTAAAACCCTGGACTTAAGCAATTGGGAAGTGGCTTTCAACGGGGCCGAGCCCGTGCATGCGGAGACGATCGAGGCCTTTTGCGAAGCATTCGAGCCTTGCGGATTTCGCCGCGAGGCGTTTTATCCGTGTTTTGGGCTGGCCGAGGCCACGCTGATCGTGTCGGGCGGGTATGCATGCAATCCGCCGGTGCTGAGGACCTTTGACGCGGCCGCCCTGGCCCGCGATCAAGTGCTCGATGCCGATCCGGAAGACGAGGGCGTGAAAACGCTGGTGGGATGCGGGCAGAATTTACCGGACCAGAAGATCGTGATTGCCGATCCCGAGACTATGACCGCTTGTGCTCCCGGGAGGATCGGCGAGATATGGGTTCAAGGCCCGAGCGTGGCCCAAGGTTATTGGCAGCAGGCGGAGGCCACCAAGGCTACTTTCAAAGCCCGATTAAAGGGCACGAGCGAAGGCCCGTTTCTGCGCACGGGCGATTTGGGTTTTTTGCTGGACGGGGAGTTGTTCGTGACCGGGCGCGTGAAGGATTTGATCATCGTGCACGGGGTGAATTATCATCCCCAGGATGTCGAGCGTACGATACAGCGGAGCCATCCCCGCCTGCGGCCCGATTCCGGCGCGGTTTTTACAGCGGAGCAACATGGAAAAGAGCAATTAGTGGCGGTCCAAGAGATCGAACGCCGCAAGCAAGGCGACTGGGCCGCGGTATTCGATGCCATCCGCCGCGCCGTGTCGGCCGAGCACGAGTTGGCCTTGGACGCCATCGTGCTTATCAAGGCGGGCAGTATTTCCAAAACATCCAGCGGCAAGATCCAGCGGCATGCCTGCCGCAACGCGTATCTGGCCGGAACCTTAAGCGAGGTCGCCCGCTGGAGCGCGGCCGGCGATGCGAAGAGAGAAACGGCAAGCTCCACTTTTGACGAGGGCCGGGAAGCGGATGCCGAGGGAGTTGCCGGCGGGGAAACGGCGAAACGTCCGGTTACCCCCGCTTTTATGATGGCGGCTTCGAAAAACGGAAAGCTCAGCGCAGTCGAGAAACGCGTAACGCAAATCGTCCTGGAAGAAATCATCCGCGTGGCCCGCGAGCGCGCGCAGGGAATGACCCTTGATTCGCCGATTGTGGAAACCGGCATGGATTCGCTGGAGCGGATGGAGATCGTGGCCTCGCTGGAAGAGCGGTTTGGGGGGCGTTTTCCCGAGGATGTGCTGCCGGAGATGGAAACCGCGCGGCAGGTGGTCGCGGCGGTGATCAAATACCTGGGCAGCGAGCCGCGGGAGAAAACCGCGCGCCCCGCCGAATTGGAAATCCCCCCCGCACATTACCGCTTCGACCAATTTCCCGAGTATCTTAAGCTGCGGCAGAATCTGGATCTGATGGACCATTCCGGGTTGGGTAATCCGTTTTTTTCGGTTCACGAAGGAATAACGAACAATCGCGCGTTGATCGGCGGCAAGGAAGTCATTAGTTTTGCCAGCTTTAACTATTTAAGCATGTCCGGCGATCCGGCCGTATCGGCCGCCGCCAAAGAGGCCATCGACCGTTTCGGCACCAGCGTCTCGGCCAGCCGGCTGGTCTCGGGCCAAAAGACAATCCACGTGGAACTGGAAAAGACGATTGCCGATTTTGTGGGAACCGAGGACGCGGTGGCGCTAACCAGCGGTCATGCCACGAATGAAACGGTGATCGGGCATCTTTTTGGACCAGGCGATCTGATCCTGCACGACGCCCTGGCGCATAACAGCATTATTCAAGGAGCTATCCTTTCCGGCGCCCGCCGTCGGCCGTTCGCACACAACGATTGGCAAGAGGCCGATCGATTGCTCACCCAATTCCGGCACGAATATCGCCGCGTGCTTTTAGCAATCGAAGGCGTGTACAGCATGGATGGCGACATTCCCGATTTGCCCAAGTTTATCGACATCAAAAAAAGGCACCAAGCCTTACTGATGGTGGATGAGGCGCATTCGGTGGGCGTGCTGGGGGCCAGCGGGAGGGGCATCGGCGAATACTTTGACGTTGATCGCCGGGACTTGGATATATGGATGGGCACATTGAGCAAAGCCTTCGGCAGTACCGGCGGGTATATCGCCGGGAGCAAGGCCCTGGTAGATTATCTCCGCTACACTACTCCCGGCTTCGTATTTGCGGCGGGAATTCCTCCGCCGGCCGCGGCCGCGGCCTTGGCGGCCATTCGATTGCTGATTAAAGAGCCGCAGCGCCTGGTGTGGTTGCACGAAAATTCGGCTTTGTTCCTGAATTTGTGCAAACAGCGCGGATTGAACACCGGCACGAGCAAGGATTCGCCGATAATCCCCATAATATTGGGCAATTCACGGCACTGTTTGGTGCTTTCCCGGACCATGCTGGCACGCGGAGTGAACGTCATGCCGATCCTCCATCCGGCAGTCGAGGAAAGCGCTTCCCGGTTGCGGTTTTTCATAACTTCACGGCACACATCGGAAGAACTTCATCATGCCGCGGAGATACTGATTGAAGAATTGGAAAAAATAAATCCGGCATATTTGCATCGCTTACCCAATAGTTCACCCGTGTCTTAACTATAAGGAGAGGTGTGGGTTGCTTACTGAACAAGAAATTACACGTAATTGGCGCAGCCTGTTCCGCAATGCCAAGCTCAGCGAAGAAATTTTCACTCGCGCCGAGCGCCTGCTGGAGGAATTGCGGCCGGAAAGCCCCTTGCGGCATCGGCTGGAGAGCGAACTAAACGAGATGCGCGAGAAAAAACTCCAGAAGCGCTAGTTTGCGGAATTGATTGACCGCAGCGGGCGATTAACCCGGATTATTCACGACCCGGAATTTTCGATGCAGAGTGTAAATTCATGAAGAATGCGGATTAACGGTTGATGTCGATACCGATCTGCAAGCCGTTCATGATTACGTTATCCTTATTATGATCGCGGAGGATGCCCAAAATTGTATGTTCGGGATCAAGTGTATAATCGATCATATTAGAACCCCGGGCTACGTTGTTCAACCATAGGGCATTCCAACCTGCCCGAAAGCTCACAGAGCGGGTGATCTGGTAACGCGCTTCAAGACGTAATTCCAGGCCCGGGGTGAATTGACGTATGAACTCATTATGGTCAACTTCTGACGCTCCAAACACTATTGGTGCGAATATGGTGCCGGTCTGTATGTTCGAGCCGATGATTCCGAATTGATGGACGTTTTGGCAATTCAATCCTGCCAGGCCGCGGCCTTCTGTGGAAAGCATCCAGCGGCCGAGTTTTTTGAACCACCGCCCGCCAATTTGGCCTGCAATAATGTGATTTTGGGCATCGGTCGTCCATTGGCTGGCATCGAGAACTCCGCCTTGGGCATTAACCTGGAAACTATCGTCGAACTCGATATATCGCGGGCCAATATACCATTCAAAGAAACCTCCATTATGTAATTGCTCGGAACGACCCACGTAATCCGCCTCGACACCCCATAAGGAATTAACTTGTCGTGCAAGCAGATTTGTGAAAGTAACCGGTAGTTGTCCAATAAGTGAAAGACCTGCTACTGGTTGACTAATAAAGCCATCTAACGCATTGTGTCCAATTGGGCCAAATGCCGGAGTTTCAAATGTCACGTCCACGTTGTGCCCAGTTATATCTTGGGCAAATTCGGTAAATTGGAATGCGCTCACCATCCACCCGTGATTATCAAAAATGCGACCAAATTCTATGCGGTTGCCAAGATTGAATTCGCTTGTCAGCGATCCGGTATCAAGAGTATTATGTTGAACGAATGCAAAGTTATCTGGATTTATCGCGCCAGCTGGAATTAGTCTGCTTACAATTCGGGTAAGCCCTTCTTTGCCGACAGTGGTGACCCGGGGAGGAGAAAATGTCCAATACAGTAAATCATACGTGAAAAAAAAGCCTTCGTTGGGCTGCGGTCCCCTGCCATAGGAACTGACATCGGCGGGGGCGAAAAGTTGCATCCCCTCGAGGCCTTGCCCTATCGCCGAAGTACCCATCAGCAAAATCAACAACCCTACGGCCAAGTGCGAAAATGTACGGTTTAGCAACATAGTAAGTTCCCACCTCGATATGCGCCCAGAGGAAAAGACGCCGGGACGCTCCCGCGCGGAGCGTCCTTATACCGGTTGTGACGATAATATCGGTCGTGCCGGTCACGGTAGTTGAGTAAGAAAGGAAAACCTTGCCGGAAAAATTGAGAATATGTACTTTAAAAAAACAAATTGCGGCAAGATGGGCAATATAAGATGCCGGCGGTAATTCAATGAACCCAATATCCAAATCCGGCAATGGCATTTATCATGATTTGAAAGTTTATTCATGATATATTGTTAGCAACCTGAGTTATGTTTAACAAATCAGCCTATTGCCCCGGAGGGGCTTTGTCGTGTAGCCAGGGACGTGAGTCCCTGGGTTTAAGCCAAAACGGCAAATCAAGCCCTGAAAGGGCGACATTGAAGGGCATTTTTCTCTTCAATGTCGCCCTTTCAGGGCTTTTGTAGATGTGAGTACCCTTTACCGGCGGCTGACGCCGCCGGCTACACGACTAAGCCCCTCCGGGCCAAAATACCACCATACCTTATCCAAAACTCAGGTTAGCAATATCTGGAGTTATACGAGCTAGCTAGGCTGAAGCTAAAAGGTTTGACGTGCTTGTATTTTGCCAGCAGTGAATACACGGCGGGCAGCTCGTCGCACTATTCTTACCGCGCGTACCAGACGGCCAAGCGGGCCAATTGATCGTTGTGGGCCAAGGCGCGGACGCGGAGACGATGGCGGTATCCGGTCAGCGAGGCATGCGTTTGCCCGCGGTCGAGCATCATCACCACTCGGATGACGTCTTCCACGTTGGGTTCCCGCCGGGTGCAAGCCAGGCGCAAGACCCACATTCCCACGGAGTAGGCAAGCGCCAGGTCCCAAAAGCTCTCCACAATCGACCAGCCCGATCGCTTAAGCATCGCATAGCGCCAGGATACGACGGCCGTTTCGAAATACGAGTTAAACGGTTTAAGCACCGTTTCGGCGAGGTGTCCGAGAGATCGCTCTTGGGACTCGAACGAGGCGGGAGGAAAGGGAAGGTGGAATTGGGGTATCACCCCCCTTCCCCGGGCGAACCTGAAGGCCGCCGAAATCAAGCGCCAGCGTTCGCGCCAGGAATACTCGCCGGCGAAATCGGGATGTAAACGAAGATATTCCAGGACGGTTTGCCGGAACAGTTTGCCGGCTTGTCTGGCGGGGGGAAGACGATTGTTGAACAACAAGGCGGAGTCCTCGATTGCCGGATTTTCCAACATCCTCAGCAATTCTGCCAGCCGCTCTGCTTTGAATTGTCGCAATTTACAGGCGTTAAGCAAAACGCATAACTGAAGGCCGTGAACCAGGCGCCGCACCAACGGAAAACGTTTGTCGAGGATCAACCGCGATAGGCTGCCATTGAGCGCCTCGGCGTCTTTCCAGGGGCGCCGATGTCCGCGCGTAAGCGGAGGCGGGCGCGAGGGCAAGGGCTCCTCGCCGCTGCGTTTGAGCAATTCGCCGAGTTCGTCCAATTGCTCCCGGAGACTGCGGCCGCGGTCCGCGGCGGCGGATGGACAATATCGCCGCAACGTTACATAAGCGATGTTTTCCAAGGGCACCAGTTGCAAAGGCGCCATCCGGCAGACGTGCGGTTTGGCGTCGTAGCCGAACCGCTTGTGAATGCGGCACAGTTTATCGGCGTCCTGGAAGATGCACCTGCCGTCGTTGCGCTGGGCCAGGCGATAACGTTTGTCGAATAAACCGACGTGCACCAGGATTTTTTTACCGCGAAAATCGGGATCTTTGTCCCAGCCCTGTCGGCGGATCTGCTCCAGATCGCGCCCGTTCAGAACCACAACCGCTCCGCGGCAGCAGACGCCGCAACCGTGACAGTCCCAATTTTCCGGAATCGGCAGCGTGCGAATGGGTAATGACATTAGGATACGGAGGATGTATAGATTGTAAAGCCGCGACCATTGGTCGCGTTTTTGGAAGGAAATATATTAGGAATTCTAACAAAACCTCCCCTCGCCCTTTGGGAGAGGGTTAGGGTGAGGGTATAATGCACTGCCATTTGTTCTCCATCGTCGTTTATTTTCAGAGGGCAAAGCGGTTTTGTTAGAGTTCCTTACTCACTTTATTGTATCAGAATATTGAAAACCTATAAACATAATAGACTATAAAAAAAGGGACGGCGCCGATTGTTGGCGCCGTCCCATGAGGAGTCGCGGCGGTGATGTTGCGGGTATGTTTTTATTCGAGTTGTATTGGCGGTTCAACTGCCATACCAACGATTGTTTAACTGCCACCTCAACGACTGGTTCTTAGTCCGAGAATTTAAAGAGCGGTTTTCTCCTGGGGTTCTTCTTTATTTTTTTCAGGGGTTTGACCCGGCTCAGGCGTTTTTGCGTCTTGATGCCGCATGTGCAATTCGTTCTCCAGCTTTTCAATGTGCTGCTTCATTTCATCCAGGCGCTTTTCGATCCGTCTTTCCAGATTGTCCCCGGGCGGCACATTCATGTTTGGACCCGTGCCAAAGAAGAATTTTCCAAAACCTGGCGAGCCGGCTCCATCAGGGCCCGGAGGCGCTCCCGGTTCCGGCGGCGAGGATGGCGTCACTTCGGGTATCCAGCGCACCGCTCCGGCCCCGCTGCTCGCTGCCAGGCCCAACATGCGGTCCACGTATGGGCGTACTTTTTCCGGCAGCTTGTCCAGGTCTTTTTCGGAGACTTCCCATTTTTCATCGCCCATCTTCACTACGATATCGGCCGGCTTGTCGCCGGTCTTGGTGATTGAGATCGACATATTCCCGGGAAGCGGCGGATGGACAGGTGCGCCGTGGGGCAGAATCACTCCCGGTCTGAAGAACCGGAACTGCATCGGGCCCTGCTGGCTGAACGCGCCTCCTGGCGGAAACTGTTCAATCCACTTGCGAAAGGCCTCGAAATCGGATCCCGGGGGCGGGGCCGGAAGGCGGGCCTCCTCGGGCCGCTTGGCCGGCGCGACTGTAATGGTTTTTGCTTGACCCTCGCGGATTATTTCCAACTTCATCTCTTTGTCTTTGGCGGCTTCAACGGCTTTACGTAAATCCGATACGTCGGAGATCTTTTTGTCGTCGGCCTTAAGAACCACGTCATACTGGGCCAGGCCGGCCTTGGCCGCCGGACCGTCGGGCACCACCGCCTCAACCACTATACCTTGGTGCTCGGGCAAATGCAGTTGCGCAATCAGCGCCGGGAATGCAGGCCGAAACTGAATGCCCAGCCAATACTCGGGAAGACGATCGGGCGGGGTTTTTTCCTCGGCCAAGAGCACATTACCAAGCGGATCATCATCCCCGGCACAGGCTGAAATAGGAAAAGGCGTTAACATCATCAAGGCCATGCAGCACAGCCAAAAATAAATTTTCATAACGTACTCCTTTCAATTTTAAAGCGTAGCGACAAATACTCCCGGAGCAAGATCCGGGGCTAAACCATGAATACAACTGATTATGAGATTCAAAAACGTCGCTTACTAATACGTTGGGTTTCCGACATACTGGAGTTGAACTTTATCGACCGGCACTACGAGTTGACGGCCGTCTTTAAGCGGCATGGGCATCAATTCCTGTTGCGTTTGCACCTGGTAACCGCTGCGTTCCAAGGCCTGCACCACGCTCTCGGGAATGGGCGAGGGCAGGCTTTGCAACCACTGTTGGTCGATGCGGTCGCGCTCCAGGGCGGGCAATCGGACAGATTCGCCGGAGTCGTTCGATCCGGCCGGGGATAATCGCACCCATTGCCAGGGCGCGGAGGCGTTTTTCGGTTGCAAATCGGTTTGAGCGACGGCGGTTTGCGAGCCCGATTGCATTGTTGTTGAATTATCGCCCGTTTTACTCGCTACCTGATTGGGACCGGCGGCGAAAAAGCCGGTGAGCCGATTGCCCGAGTGTTGCCACCATACGCCCGCGCCTAAGGCCAGCAAAAAAGTGGCAGCCATGGCCGCCAGCGTGCCCGGAAGCCCAAAAGGCGACGAACGCCGTTTTAAGGGCAGCGCACTAGGAGCGACCGCGGATAATACAGGAGATTGAGCTGCCGGCACGCTTTGCCGAATTCCGCCCAACTCTTTTTTCCAGCACTGGGCCTCCAGGAAGGCCAATGCGCAACTCCGCCATCCGTCCGGTTCCTGGTCGAGCGAGTTGAGCAGTTCCGTGCGCTGGGACTCGCTTAATTCGTCGTCCACCAGCCGGTCGAGTATTTCAGGGGTAGGTCGTATGGGGTTCATGGTAGATGGTTATGGGTTTACAGTTAGGATTCTCCGGACTCCGGCTTGGCCTCGTGCGCCGACCAGCCTAAGTCACATCGGCTTCCACCACGTCCAGCCTGGCCAGTTCGCTTCTCAGGCGCTGGCGGGCTCGATGCAATCGGGCTTCCACTGCGCTTTCGCTGATGCCCAAACGTTCGGCCAGATCTCGGTAACTCCAATCTTGGGTGTATTTTAAAAGTAAAATTTCGGCGTCTCGGCGCACCAATCGCTTGACGGCCACGCGGACTTTTTGCCGCCGTTCCTCCGAAACCAGCCAGGTTAAGGGATCTAATTGTCGGTTGTCTTGTTCTCTGGGATGGTTGCGTTGGGCAAAACGATCGACCAACTTTCGCTGCCGCCCCATCTTGCGGCGATACAGCAGGCTTTGCGTCACCGCCAGGCGATACAGCCAGGCGGCGACTTTTTTAGTGTCGTTTATGGGCGCTTGTTGCCGCACCGCGGCCAAGGACACCTCCTGCATTACCTCGTCGACGGCCTGGGGCTCGCCCAATCGCGCGTAAACCACCGTGCGCAACCAGCGATCATGCTCGGCCAGGACGCGCGGCCAATCGATAACGCTTGCCGGCGAACTAACGCCGGAAAAAACCTCAGGCTTTTGGCGAGGATTGGGCTCGGTCATAGCCATAATAGTGGTTTCCGCTGGCTAAAGAATCTTGCGGCAGTCTTGTGGAATTGCGCTGCAAGTAGTTATTCTATAATAGGTTATTGTGGTGCAGGCCTCCCGCCTCCACCCGTGCCGTTTTATGCATGCATGGGCTTTTTAAGCAGGCCGGAAGCCTGCATTCTAAAAATGATATCTGTTTATGAATAATACGCATCAGGCTCTAGAGTGGATAGACGAACAACTTGGCATCCTCCAACAGCGGGGGCTGCGACGCCGCTTGTCAACTCGCCAGGGGGCCCAATCGGCAATGATTGTCATTGACGGTCGAGAGGCGATCAATTTCGGCTCGAACGATTATCTGAACCTGGCCTCCGATCCCCGCTTGACCGCGGCCGTTGAGGCCGCTTTGCACGAATACGGTTGGGGAAGCGGCGCCAGTCCGCTGCTGACCGGGCATGCCGAACCGCACCGCCGCCTGGAGCAACGTCTGGCCGAGTTCGAGGGGACCGAGGCGGCATTGGTTTTCACTTCCGGATTCGCGGCGAACGCCGGCACGGTGGCCGCGTTGGCGGCCGTGGGCGACGTGGTGTTTACTGATCGCAAAAATCACGCCAGCCTGATCGACGGCTGCCGGCTTTCCGCGCCGATGTCCGCACTTATCCGCATGCCGATTGTCAAACGCTGGAACGTTTGCTATCCAAGACGTCGACCGACCGTGATCTGCATGGCGCCCGGCGCCGTTTGATTGTGACCGACGGGATTTTCAGCATGGACGGCGATTTGGCACCCTTAAAAGAGTTGGCAGAATTGGCCCGGCGATATCGGGCCATGCTCCTGGTCGACGAGGCCCATGCCACAGGCGTGTTCGGGCGGCAGGGCAGGGGAGTGGCGGAGCATTTCGATCTGGAAAATCAAGTGCACGTCCGCGTGGGAACCCTGAGCAAGGCCCTGGGATGCATGGGCGGGTTCGTGGCCGGCGCCCGGCCGCTTATAGAATGGCTGATAAATCGCGCCCGGCCATATGTTTTTTCCACCGCCATGCCGGCCGTCAGCGCAGCGGCGGCAATGGCGGCCTTGGACATTGTCGCAAGCGAACCGCAGCGGCGTTTGCAACTGCTGGCCCGCGCGGAAAGCCTTCGCGGCCGGTTGGCCGATCAAGGCTGGAATATCGGCCGTTCGGCAAGTCAGATCATTCCCATTATCGTGGGCGAACCGTCGAAGGCCGTTGCATTATCGGCGGCATTGCGGGAGAGAGGATTGTTTGTGCCGGCCATCCGCCCGCCGACCGTGCCCGAGGGCGAGGCCTGCCTCCGCATCAGCCTCACCTGCGGACATACGGACGACATGATTGCAAAATTATTGGAAGTGTTGGAAGAACATAAACACAAAATTGCTTAAACGAAAATATTGTTATCCAATGTAAACTGTCCACTGCCCACTGACCACTGTCCACTTAAAAAATGCGCCTTGCTTACAGTTCCAACGCGTACATGAATTTTTCGATTGAGGAAAGCATCGCTCGAATCGCGGATTTGGGTTACGAGGGGCTGGAACTGCTGGCCGACGCGCCTCATGCCTGGCCGGTCGATTTGCCGGCGGACAAAATACAGGCGATTCGCGAATGTATAAAGCGGCATGGATTGGGCATTTCAAACGTCAACGGATTTATGATGAACGCCCTGGCCGATCCGCGCAATCCGTATTGGCATCCGTCTTGGATCGAACCAGACCGCGATTATCGGGCGATCCGCCGCGAGCATACCAAACGTGTCTTGCGTTTGGCCAAGCAGTTCGAGGCCCCGTCGATCGAGACCGAACCGGGCGGGCCGCTTGCCCAAGGCCAATCCCGGCGGGCGGCCGCCGATATTTTTTATGACGAGATAATGCCTTGTGTGGAATTGGCCGAAGAACTTGAGGTTTTTCTGTTGATCGAGCCTGAACCGGGACTATTGATCGAGACCTTCGAGCAGTATCTGGAATTTGCCGACCGGCTGGACTCGCCCTGGGTGGGATTGAACTTCGATATCGGTCATGCTTTTTGCGTGGGCCAGGACCCGCAGAACTGGATCGCCCGCATGCGTGCGCACACGAAACATTATCATATTGAAGACATCGCCGACACGCGAAAGCATGCACATTTAATCCCCGGGCGCGGGGCGATTGATTTTCACGCCGTGTTGAGCGAAATTGTCAAAACCGGGTACAAAGGCTGGATTACGGTGGAATTGTACCCCTATATCGACAATCCCGACGAGGCGGGCCGTGAGGCAAAGAAGTTTTTGGAAGATGTACTGGCGGAAGTAAAAAAAGAGGAAGAATAAAACGTTTAGCCGCGACCGGGCACCAACATAATGTTGGTCGGGGAGCGGGTTGACAAAGGGCTGAAGAATGAAGGATGAAATAGATGGTCCGGATTCGCACGCCGCCACGCTCCGCGATTATTTGGAACTGATGCGCCTGCCCAACGTCTTTACTTCGATGGCCGATGTGGCAATGGGTTTTTTATTTGTGCGGGAATTGGCCGGCGCAATTGACGCCTGGTTGCTGGCCGTTTTGCTGGCTTCATCGAGCCTTTTATACCTTGCGGGCGTGGTCTTAAACGACGTCTTCGACCTGGTGCTCGACTCGCATGAGCGGCCCCACCGGCCTCTGCCTTCCGGGCGAATTTCTCCGAGTGCGGCCCGGCGCTTTGGCTGGTGTCTGTTGTTTGCCGGGGCCGTGCTGGGCTGGGCGGCGGCGTTACTAATCGGCGACATGCTGCCGGGCGCGATAGCCGTCATATTGGTTACGGGCATCTTGATTTACGACGCAGGATTAAAATTCACCGCGATTGGACCCGTGCTGATGGGCGCCTGCCGCATGTTCAACGTGCTGTTGGGCATGAGCGCGGCAGGGGCGCCTTTTGCGGCCGAACATTGGGTAGTTGCCGGCGCGATTGGTCTTTACATTGCCGGAATCACCTGGTTTGCCAAGACGGAAAATATACGGAGTTCCCGGCTGCAGTTGGCGCTTTCCACGGTTGTCATGATGTCGGGCATTGCCCTTTTAAGCACTTTGCCTCACTGGACCGAGCGGATCAATCCACTTGTAATAGAGGAGCCGCAGCGATGGAGGCTGCTGATGTTGATATTGGGAATGCTTATCGGCTGGCGATGTTTGCGGGCGGTCATCGCGCCCACTCCGGCCCAGGTGCAAGCGGCCGTGGCCCAGGGCATTCTTTCCCTGATTATCCTCGATGCCGTGGCCTGTTTCGCTATCCGCGGCGTTTTTTGGTCGGCCATGATCCTGCTCCTGCTCTTGCCGGCCATGTTTTTTGGAAAATGGATCGAACTAACGTAAACTGCAATAGTCCCCTCTCCCTTTGCAACATTATTTATCAGCTAGCAGGGAGGGTGGGTGATAAAGGTAAACGTATATTGCGTGAATTATCAATTTTACTTGGACCCAACAACGGACACGATGGTCTCGACGTACCCAATTTGGCAAGGGCGATAGGCCGCAGGCATGATTAGTCAACCAACCAAAGCAACGTTCGATAGCATCGCGACAGCTATGCAACGCCTTGCCGAACTCGGTTTGCAGCAATGCTATAGAGCGAATGCGTCCGGCACTGTGCCAGCGATGTCCCAGGCCGCTGTTGGGCCGCTTTCGTTCGGCCACCAGTTGAAAACCGTTTTGCAACGCGACCTCGTGCAAGGGATTACTGTCATATTGTTTATCCCCAAGGATATATCCGCCCCGCTTCAGAGTCGGGAGCAGCCTCGCCGCTACCTCCGATTCACCCTCATTCAAGGGCGCGATCGTCCAACACAAAGGCAAGGGAGCGGGTCCATATATGGCATGCAGCTTGTAACCTTTGGCATAACTTCTAGGGCCAGCCCGTCCCCATTTGCAATCTGGATCCTTGCTATGCGCACCAACGACCAGAGGCTTGCCGTCCACGGCCGCAACCCATCCGTTGTCGTCCTGCAATTTTATTATTTCTTGTTCCATAACATGCATCAGTCGTTGGACTTCCGTCGTTCTCAACCTATTGCTCATCGTGGGTTGCGAAGGCAATTTTCGCCTTGGCCACAGGCCTTCGGGCCAATTTTTAGGGTCACAGGCCCAGACTGTAGGCCGATCGTGGAGTACCGCCCAAATGTAAACCATCACGATTTCCATGTCAAAGAAAGTCACCTAGTTTCCAAGGCTCCCATTTGTCAAAACGCTGTGCAATTTGATATAAAGTCATCCAGAGTTCGCGTTCCATTTCTTGTCTCCTTTATGTTAGGAACAACAAGACAAGAATGTACGCGAACTCGATTTTTTTCCAGTATTACCTATACCCCCTTAACCAATGCTTGCTGATGAATAATGTTGCTTTGGGAGAGGGTTAGGGTGAGGGCGGATTTGCCGACAATGCGGCAACATCTGATTCCTTACAATGGACTAAGTATTTGAATAGGTTTATAAAAAATGTTCCTCGGCTATAACACCAATGGCTTCGCGCATCACGATCTTTTCGAGGCGGTCGGGCTGTTGGCCGAGATCGGCTATCGCGGCGTGGCGATAACCATCGATCACGGCGCGCTTTGGCCGTGGGACAAGGGAAGCAAGCGGAAAATCGCTCGGTTAAAAAAAATGCTGAGGGATCTGGGATTGCGCTCGGTGATCGAAACCGGTGCGCGATTCCTCCTCGATCCCCGCATCAAGCACGAGCCCACCCTGGTTTCGGCCGATCCCCGCCGTCGCATCGAATTCTACAAGTACGCCATCGATTCCGCGGCGGAATTGGGCAGCGATTGCGTTTCGCTCTGGTCGGGCAAGGTCCGCGACGGCATTTCCCGCGATCAGGCCGTAAAAAGACTGGCGCAAGGCCTGCACGAAGTGCTGGATTACGCGGCAGGGCAGGGGGTCGTTATTGCATTTGAGCCCGAGCCGGGCATGCTCATCGATTCGACTGAAAACTTTGAAAATTTGTTAAAACATAACGAGATGCCTGATCTGCGCTTGACGCTCGATATCGGTCATTTGCACTGCCAAGGCGAGGGGCCGATTGCGGAGATAGTCCGCCGCTGGGCCGAGCGATTGGTCAACCTGCACGTCGAGGACATGAAAGCCGGCGTTCACGAACATTTAATGTTCGGCGAAGGGGAGATCGATTTCCCGCCGGTGTTTAAAGCTCTGGCCGAATCGGGTTATACCGGCGGATTGTACGTGGAGCTCAACCGGCACAGTCACGAGGCACCCCAGGCGGCAAAAAAAGCGATGGATTTTTTAAGTCAATTCGGCGTGAATTTATAAAAAAAGGATTCCGGATTCGGGGTTCAGGGTTCAGGGTTCAGAACTTGTGTGGTAGATTAATTCCGGATGTGAATCCTGGTGAAAGAATCCTTTCTTAATATGGGTGCGACAATTTTATTTGTCAGAACAACAGTTATTTAGTTGCCTTTTAGTGTTGGCGCGACAGTTCAACTGTCACCCAAAGGGGCATAATCGTAAAAACCAGATTCTGAACCCTGAATCCTGAACCCTTTTTTCGCGGCTTGTCCCAAACAGGTAAAGGTGATAAGATACATTACTTGGTCCTCTACCATGTTCGTGCTGCCGATGCAAGTATTTTGGTGAGCCGATATTTAATGCCCGTTGGGCGCCTGATTTAAAGACACTGGCCGCGTGTATAGCCGTTCCACCGGCCTAAAGCCGGAAACGGATCACACAACCCGGTGTCCAGGTTGCCCGATTTTATCATTAACGGGTTCACAAATGAGCATCGCCACGGCATTGCGGTGGAGGATCTTTTTTTAAGGATGAGGGATGAAGGATGAAGGATGAATGTACCAATGAAACCGCTTGCGGTTTTGCAAAATATTGATTTAAACCGTAAACTGTGAACTACGAACTGTAAACTGATTACTGTAAACATGTTATGCCCGAACTTGCACCCGAAATTGCCGCTAAACGGGACCGGCTGATCGAATCGCTGAAAAGTTACGGCAGTTGCGCCGTGGCCTTTTCCGGGGGATTGGACAGCACCGTATTGGCCAAGGCCGCGCAATTGGCGCTGGGAGATAGGGCCGTGGCGGTCACGGGCTTAAGCGCCGCCCTGGCCGGCAGCGAATTGGAAGAGGCGAAATCCCTGGCCCGGCTGATCGGCATCCGGCACGAGCTGATCGAGACCGGCGAATTATCGCTGCCCGCCTATCAGGCCAACAATCCCGACCGCTGCTACCATTGCAAAACCGAGTTGTTCACCCGCGTGGAAGAATTGGCCCGGCGATTAGGCGTGGCCGTGGTGGCCGACGGCAGCAACCGGGACGACCACGGCGATTACCGGCCGGGTTTGCGCGGCCGAGGAGCGGCAAGTAAAAAGTCCTTTGGCCGAGTGCGGTTTTAGCAAGGCGGAAATCCGCGTGTTGGCCGAATATTGGCGGTTGCCCGCCTGGGATAAGCCCGCCGCGCCCTGCCTGAGCAGCCGCATTGCATACGGCGAGGCGGTCACGCCCGAGCGGTTGGCGATGGTCGAACAGGCCGAAGGTTTTTTGCACAAGCGGGGGTTTAAACCGCTTCGAGTGCGTTATCACCGCGGCGACGTGGCCCGCATCGAGATTTCAACGGATGCACTGGGGCGGTTTGCCGATCCGCAGTTCCGCCGCGAGGTGATCGAGTATTTCAAGTCGCTGGGATTCAAATACGTATCGCTCGATCTGGAGGGATTCCGCAGCGGCAGCCTGAACGCGGTATTGATTTAAGACGCCCGCCAATTAAAATGATACATTACATAATGAAGAATAGGATGCCAAAAGTATTCGTAAAGGATTGTCACATTGTTATTATCATGCGGAGCGGAGTGGAAATTCGTTTTCCCATAGCCGGGAATCCACGTCTTGCAAATGGCACTCCACAGCAATTGAACCATATCGAGGTATCGCCTTTTGGCCTTCACTGGCCAGAATTGGACGAGGATTTATCCTTCCGCGGCTTGCTTGAAGGCGATTACGGACAGGCAACCGCACACCGAGAATAAAAAAAGGTACATTACATTTCGCTCGATCTGGAAGGCTTCCGCCGCGGTATCTTGAACGCGGTATTGGGAAAAACAAGAAAAGTCTCAGCCGATTAAAAACCGTTTTTTACAAAATATTTATAATATCACTTTCCTCCCTTGCGACTGTTGCAACTTCGACACATAAGTTGTGCATTTCGAATATTGGTTTTTCCACCTTTAATATGTGCAATAATATGATCGACAGTAAAATCATCCCATTTTAACTTTTTATTCTCGTTTGGGCACTTTGGATTAGCACAGATATGTCGGTCGTCTTTGTTCCAAATGATACGGCGCTGTTCTGCTGAGAATGTTCGTTTGTTATCTTTTCGGTCATACAAAGACCATAAAATGCCTTTGAGTAGATCATGGCGTCTCTGGCGGGTGGCAGCACTGTCGGTGTCACCCCGGACTGTTAGTAAGTAGTCGGAATATAATCGTTGTGTGGGTTTGGCGGGATTAGCTTTACGTAATTGTTCCCTGAGTTCATCAACGCCATTTGATAACTTCTTTAATAGCGCAAAGGCGATCCGATTGCGCCGTTTTTCATGTAACACAAAATTCTCACAATACATCTCCCAAACAATTAAAAATAAGGTGTAGAATTCAACTGTATTATGGAACCGTGTTTGTCGTAGATCGGGAAACATCTTTTTTAGGAGGTTTATCGTTTTTATAAACTCGCGGGAAATCCTGTGAAGTGTATTACCGTTTAAATTTTCATTACGTATAGCGCGATCTAGAGCAGTCTTTTTATTAATTGGACCGGCGATATGGATAGACATCAATAGTTCAGCAAAAAGTTCGGTACCTTTCATTCTGTCGATTTGACCTTGTGATAAGATCTTCTGTTCCAGCAGGTACCGCTGGAACTTCCCGACCAACCTTTCGGCCTCTTTTAGGAACGGACTATTATAGAAATTGGCGTGTCTCTTTTCACCAGATGTAAGGTGCTTGCCGGTCGAGTTAATGCGAACAAATAGATCGACAATTTCACCCAGGTCGCCTGTGATCTCGACTGTTTGAATTTTGTATGTCTCGAATTGGTGACGTGCAATATGGTTGCGCTTCATTTTTTGCCAATCGCACCATTCCTGGCCGTTACCCAACTCTAGTTTTACATCAAACTGGTCTCGTTTGAACCTGCCCATACCAGCGAACATGAGAATCGTTTCGAGTCGTTGCTTACCATCGATGATATCATAGACAATCCGACCCCGATGATTTCGCTGATATAGAAATATGCAAGGAACAGGGTAATTCGATAGGATTGACTGAATCAAACGCCGGCGATCTAAATTTGACCAGACAGATCTACGTTGAAATCCGGGCTCAAGATTCATTTGCCGATTTCGGAATATAAGTATAAGCTCGTTGATTGTGCGTTCGCCAAAATTTGCTTGTAGTTGCATCGTAGAGGCTCCATAATATAACTTTAGCTCGTGAGCATCGCGTATATCGAATGGAAAAAAAGAAATTGTTCTGTAATTTTTAGTTTATTCGATTACAATATCACCAATCATAAATTTCCCACCAGTACACTCACGTCTACTTTAAAATAACGAGCCAGTGTTCTAATCATTTGCCGGCTGAAGGGTTTTTTGCCGGAAAAAACTTCGGAAATCGTCGATTTGGCAATCTGCGTATCTCGATGCAGATCGGCTTGAGTAATCCCCTTCGCTTCCATCAAGTGGCGAAGCATGGCGGCATCCGATGCGGGCTCGATCGAGTAATGCGCATCCTCGTAAGCCGCCAGCAGATCGCTAAGCGCGTCAAGATACATCTCTTCTCCTGCACTTAGCTTTCCCTTGACGAGCAATTGGTCGATAACATGCTGGGCTTCGTCAAACTGTTTTTCCGATTTAATCGAAGTCAAAGGGGACGCCAATATCAGGCGCAAATAATCATCCCGGACCTTGCCTTTGCGTAAAGATGCGGTTGTTGTTGCCATAGTTTTATCACCTTTTGTTTCTTATTTTCAGGAAAATGAATTATCCAATTATATTTTGCCTTTCGGCGGCTCAAAACATCCGCACTCCTTCTTCCATTTATCTTGGTCGTAATCTTTATGCGTCATTACCTTGAGTATGAATACCTTCTGGCTAGGATAAAGTATGCGGGTTACCAGCCGATATTTGTTTCCACCGATGTTGAAAATAACGCAATTTCCCACGTGGCTTGCGCTTCCAAAATCGGCTTTCACATCCCCCCAGGATTGCCATGCAACCGTCCTGTTGCCGACATGCGTGTACCAAGCCCGCAAAGGATCTTCTGAATTGGCATGGTTGGGTGATTCCCAGAATTTCTTTAAACGAGCTTTTGAGATAATCCTCATCAAGCCGCTCCCTTGATCCGTGGTATAAACCATTATAGTTCGTAAATTACGAACATGCAAGGCTTATTTTAGGGAATACCCTCCGTGCCTCCGTGGTGATAAGCAGATTACCGCAACACCATCCAAATGAGCAGCATGATAACAAAGAAGGCAGCGCCGCCCGCGATAAGCAGCCAGGCCCATAACGGCATGCCGCTTTGATGGTGTTTTTTCGAGCCGGCGTGATGGAATTTGGACGGCAGGGGTTGAGTTAATAATGTTGCCGGGTTTATGGGCAGTTTGCTGATATCGAAATCGAGATGCAAGGGCGGCAAATCCTCGCCGATCGATTGGGCGACAGGAAGCTTTTTTTTGCCGATGGCGGAATCGGATTTTTCACTGCCGGACGGGCGATTGGTTGCGACCGGGCCTTTGGCGGCCGGCTGATTCGGATTGAGCGAGGCATCGGTCTTGGCGAGATTGCCGTCGCGCACCGGGGCTGCGCCGCGTGGACGTTCGATTTCGCCCGGGCTTGGCCGTCCCTTGGGTGCCGGCTTTACCACAGGGCCGGTCTGGGGCGCTCTGGGCGTGCGAGTATCCGACCCGCCGGCGATACCGCTGCCATGCTGGCCCAATTTCAAGGTGCTTCCGCTGCCGCTGGGAGAGTCGGCCTTCTTTCCCTTGGAGGCCAGCCAATCGGCCAGGGCTTGCGAGACATCGGCCATCGACTGGTAACGCTGGTCGGGTTTTTTGGCCATCATTTTCAGGCATATATCGACCAGTTCTTGGGGTGCGTCGGGACGATCCTTGAAGATGCTCGGCGGGGGCTGCTTCTGGTGCATCATCAGGCGCTGGGGCAAGGTACCGTCCGGAAACGGCGGATGGCCGGTCAAGAGGAAATACAGCGAGCAACCCAGGCTGTAGATGTCGGCCCGGCCGTCCACGCCGTGGCTGTCCAGGGCCTGCTCCGGGGGCAGATAATCGGCCGTGCCCAGCACGTTTTCGTCAAAGGCCACGGTAAGCGAAGCGTGCTCGTCGCCGGTGAATCGGGCCAGGCCCAGGTCCAGGACCTTGACCACTTTTTTCTGATCGACCAGCAGATTGGCGGGTTTAACGTCGCGATGGATCAGGCCGGCCTTGTGAGCATGGGCCAGCCCGTCGGCCGCCTGGCGGATAAAGTCGGCGGCGGTTAGATAATCCATCGGTCCATCGCTTTTGACCATCTGTTGCAAATCGCGGCCCTCGACGTACTCCATTACCAGATAGTGGATATTGCCGTCGTTGTCGACGTCGTACGCGCGGACGATGTTGCGGTGATCCAAGGCCGCGGCGGCTTGGGCCTCGCGGTGGAATCGGGCGAGATAGGATGAGTCTTCCACGCGGTGCTTGGGCAAAACCTTGATGGCCACACGGCGTTGCATGAGTACGTGCTCGGCCAGGTACACGCTGCTCATGCCGCCTGCGCCCAGGTGGTCGAGGAGTTTATATTTCCCCAGGAAAAAGCCTTTATGCCGGCCTTCAAGGAGGTTATCGCATTGCCAGCGGGTAAGCAGCCCGGCCTCGACCAGCTTTTTAGCGACGAAATCGGCCTCGGCTGGCAGCGATCCACCCGCCTGCTCTTGAACATCGGCCAGGACAGCGTTTAGTTGGTCCTTTTCAACCAATCCACTGCTTCGGACCAGATCGAGAAATGAGTCAACCGTCGATATATTCATGCGCGCAGTTTACACGTCCCCCTTCCTGCTGACTTTTAAAAAACCTCAACATTTATAATACCATCCCTGAGATTATAAAGCCAGCATTAGCAATCGGTTGAGTATGGCAGTATGTGCAATCCAAAGGAAGTTTTATAAGGAATAAAGCAATTATACGCCATACCTCGTTTTGGGGAAAAGTATATTTAATAATTAAAAACATACATCTTATTCTTTACAAAGCAAAGAATCTTGGCGTGATTGGATTCATGACGCGGGCAAAAAGCCAACGCGGTAAAGAACCTTTGATTTCGCCGCGTTCAGGACGAATTTAAGCTTTTCAGACGGCGTTAGGCCGGTTGGCGGCGATGGAAAAATTCCCTTGTTTGCTCCAGGGCTTCAGCGAGTTTATCGATTTCATCAAGTGTGTTATAAAAGTAAAAACTCGCCCGGGCCGTGGCCGTTACGCCAAAACGCTTATGCAGGGGCATGGTGCAATGATGGCCGGCTCGGATGGCAATGCCCCGGCGGTCGAGGAGTTGGGCCACGTCGTGTGCATGAATCCGCTCAAGGACAAAACTTACCAGTCCGCCCTTGTACTGCGGGGCAGGGCCGATGATCCTGATTCCGGGTATGGCCCCAAGCACTTCATGTGCGCGAATGGTTAATAGGCGATCGTGGCGGTGTATGGCGTCCATACCGACGGCGTTCAGATAGTCGATGGCAGCGCCCAAGGCGATGGCAGGCACGATGGCCGGGGTACCGGCCTCGAATTTGTGCGGCAGATCGCCGGGCGTGAAACGATCCAATTCCACATGCTTGATCATGCCGCCCCCGCCGAACATCGCAGGCATGGCTTCCAGTAATTCCCGCTTGCCGTAAAGCACGCCTATGCCCGAGGGCCCCAACATCTTGTGTCCGCTAAAGGCCAGAAAATCGCAATCCAACTCGGTAACGTCGGTTTTTTGATGCGGCACACTCTGAGCCCCGTCGACCAGGGCCACCGCCCCGACTTCATGGGCCCGGCGGATGATCTCGCCCACCGGATTGATCGTACCCAGCACGTTCGACAGCGCAGTGACTGCCACGAGCTTCGTACGCCTGGTCAACAGTTGATCCAAAGTTTCGAGCCTGAGCAGGCCGTCGTCGGTAAGCGGAACATGGCGCAACACGGCGCCCGTGCGCTGGGCCAATTGCTGCCAGGGTACGAGGTTGGAATGATGCTCCATTTCGCTGAGCAGGATTTCGTCCCCGGCGCGGATATTGGCGTCGCCCCAACTCCGGGCAACGGTGTTGATCGAGCTGGTCGTGCCGTAAGTGAAGATAATCTCTTCCACGCCCGCCGCATTTATGAAAGCCCTCACCTTTTCCCGCGCCGGCGAAAAGATCGTCGGCTTCCTGGGCCAACTGGTGGATGCCGCGCTGCACGTTGGCATAGTGGTTTTCGTAGGTGTCGACAATCGACCGGATGACCTTGCTCGGGCGCTGCGTGGTGGCGGCGTTGTCGAGATATATCAACGGGCGGTCGCCGTGCATCAGCCGGCCGAGGATGGGAAAATCGGGGCGGTAAAGCTTGGGATCGAGTGCGGGAGGGTTTGTAATTGTCGTCATTAATAGTATTTTATGTTTAACAACGTTTTGCTTGCATATTTTTTATTGCAAATTGCAAATTGCAAATTGAACAACGACCGATGCGTATTTGATAAGTCATTTTACTCCGTACTCCGTACTTGTTATCACTATCATGCCCGCCATGTTCAACCAAATACCACTCCCAAAACCCTGGCCCCCTAATCTCTAATCTCTAGCCCCTTTATTTATCACCGGCAGAGAACTCTTATCAACCGGCGCGTAAATCGCGGCCTGCAATACCCGCCAGGAAAGCAGGCAGCATTTTTGCCTGTTGGGCGTCAGTCGGGCGCCGAATAATTGGAGCATGTCGTTGGCGGTGAATTTTTTCACCTCCTCGACGTGCCGGCCGTTGAATTTTTCGACCAGCATGGAAGCCGCCGCCTGGCTGATGCAACATCCGTCGCCGTTAAAATAGATTTCCTTCATCGTGCCCTTGTCGTCGATTTGCAATTCCATGCGGATCACGTCCCCGCACAGCGGGTTGTCGTCTTCGTGCGCATGGGTGCATTTCGGACAGTTTCCACGATGAAACGGGTCCTCGTAATGGTCGAGGATATGCTCCTGGTACAGTTGTTCCTCTTCGGGCGGCATGGCGATATTAGGGGGGTGTTAAAAACCAAATCAACAAAATAAAAAAATCATCTACTATGCAAAAAGTCTACATATTAGTTTACGTTTAAAAATAGACATCGGCAACCCATCTGGGAGGGACAAATAACGAAGAACAAAAATTAATGACGAATGAATTGGGAAAACCTAAAGGGAAAAATGGGAAGTAGGCGGCGGACAGTGAGAAGTCGCAAGCGGGTTTTGTTTAATTATCAGTAATCGGTTTTCGGCGTTTAAAATTTATACTTTGTTCCTTATCCATCATCCTTGGTCTTACTCCTAACAGTCGAGCAACCTGGCCGTTACCAGCCAGCGGAGTTCGGCTGCGCCGATTTCGATCGGGCCGTCGAAACGCAAGGCGGCCACGGCCCCTTTGGCAAAGCGAATCGGGGCGTTCGGCTGGCTGATGAGCGCGGCGGTTAGTTGGCCGACGTCCGGGGCATGACCGACCCAGGCGATTTGAGAATGCTCGTCGGCCTCCTGGGCGGTCCAACCGAGCAGGCTTTCCAAGTCGCCGTGGGGAAGAAGTTCCTGCCGGTCGATTACCTCCGGCCGGTCGATCAGGCCTTCGGCCAGAATTTGCGCGGTTTCCCGGCAGCGGACCGTCGGGCTTGTGGCGATTAGCGACGGCTCCACACCGCGCCTGCTTAAAATTGCGACCATTGCGGCGAAACGCTTCCGCCCTTTTTTTGTCAATGGACGCTGGGTGTCGTCGGGCCATTGTGGATCGCCGTACTGTCCGGCCCAGGCGTGGCGAATAATGAATAGATCCATGATTTTGTGGTGAGTGGAGAGTGGTTTTCAGTTTGCCGGTGACTAACGTTGAGTTTTCAATTTTTCCTGTAAAGCCGCGACTGGCACCAACCGAAGGTTGGTCGGTCGCGGGAAAAGAACTATAATTTACTTGCTTTTCCACAACCGCGACCACTGGTCGCGGCTTTACATATTAATCATTTGCCATTTAGTCTTCAAACTCTATTTCACACGCCATATCGTATTGTCCTCAATTCCCAATTCGCGTTGGATCGCGGTAATTGCGGTTTTAAAACGCCGGGCATCTTGCGGATAACCGGCCGTGGGCGCAAGACCGGGGACGCGCGAGCACCAAAACTCGTTGAACGGTTGCATGGCCAATTCGCGGAGGTATTTCGAGGCCATCGATGCCAGGGCGGCGGGCAGGCAATGCTCGGCGTTGGCGCGGAAACAAAATTCGATTTGCCGCTCATTCGGCCCAAAGCGATAAACGCTTTGTTGCCGGCTTTCGCCGTGGATTTCGATCATAAGATCGGGAAAATGCTCCATCAGCAGCGGTCCGTAGCAATTCCGCCCGCCGTGTTTGTCGCACATTACCGAAATCGGTCCATCCGGAAGCGGCCGCATCACGCTATTGATCAATTCCAACGTGAGATGCGACAACAGCGAGCCTTTCGACCTGTAGCGTTCCAGCAGGCGGTTGAACTCTCGCGGAAAGACCGCCCGGCTCTCAAGTGCAATCAATTGTACTCCCGCGGACAAGAGCGCGTCGCGCAATCGCGGACCGTGCATGGGCCAATCGTTGGCCATGACGTCGACGGGAACCGGGGCATCGTACGAGTTGAACCAAGGGCTTATGGAAAATTCATCAGTTGCCTGAGCCGCCAATACACGCCAGGCTTCGCGCCAGGTACGGGGCCGATATCCCAATAGCGCCCAGGCCGCCCATAGCCCGCGCTCCAAGTGCCGCAGGCCACAGCCGGAGTTGTAAAGGATTTTTGAATCGGCGACCACCATGCAGGGCGGAGGGAGTTTTTCCGCTTGTTTAAGCGATCCGGCAATCACGTGTCCCAGCCGGTCGAAAAGATCCTCGCCGCGCAGGTCATCGGGCACTTGCCAAACCGAGGCCGAGATCACCAGCGGCCCGAGATTCGGCCCATAACCGGCTTCATCGCTTCCAATCAGGTAGCCCATGCACCGAGGATATCAACAAAGGTTTTCAAATACCAGGGGGTTGAGGCTTGATGGTTCAACTATATGGATTAAAATATAATAACATGCCGAAGGAGGATATTTTATGACGGAAATTGTATTTCAGATTGAGGAAGATCCGGAGGGCGGTTATACCGCCAGAGCCTTAGGCGCATCGATCTTTACCGAAGCGGGTACAGTGGAAGAACTGGCGCAATGATTCGCGATGCGGTCTGTTGTCATTTTGAGAACCCCGACCAAAGGCCGAAGATGATCCGGCTCCACTTCTGCCGAGATGAGGTTATCGCTACGTGAAGGTTCCACGTGATCTTTCCGGTACCGAGTTGGCTCGTGCACTACGGCATTTTGGCTACGAGGTCGTACGCCAGACGGGAAGCCATATGCGATTAACACGTCAACACGCAGGCGAGGATCAACATATTACCATTCCCGGTCACAAGTCGCTGAAAATCGGAACACTTAACAACATACTGGGTGATATCGCTTTGCAAGTTGGGATGACCAAAGACGAACTCGTTGAGAAACTCTTTTCTTGAAACTCACCTGACATTGCATGGGCAATATAATAAAAAAGTGATTGCAGATTCTTTACCGTTGCGCGTTGTTCGACTTACTCCGCCGGGGCGCGGGGCGGTGGCCTGTATTTTGGTGGAGGGGCCCGGGGCTGCCAAATTGGTGCAGACGGTTGTGCTGACAAAATCCGGCCGGCCGCTGGCGGAGTTTCCAGACGATCGTCTTGTCGTGGGGCATTTCAACGGGGAAAACGGCGAGGAAGTCGTTGTGCGGCGGCGGAGTCCGCGGGCAGTCGAACTGCATTGTCATGGCGGACATGCGGCCCCGGCAATGATCGAAAAAACCTTGCGGAAGCGGGGGTGTCAGATCATGGGGTGGCAAGAGTGGGTATCAGAATCGCAAGCCGATCCGATTTCCGCCGTCTGCCTTGTAGCGCTGGCCGATGCCCCAACCCAACGCACGGCCGGCATATTGCTGGACCAGTATCACGGCGCGCTGCGCCGCGCATTCGATGCTATTGAGCAAGACATCGAAAAAAAGAATTTTTCCCCGGCCCTGTCGCGGGTGGAATCGCTGTTGGCTTGCATCCCCTTGGGATCGCATTTGACAAAACCGTGGCGCGTGGTAGCGGCCGGTCCGCCAAATGCGGGCAAGAGCAGCCTGATTAACGCCATGGTCGGTTTTCAACGGTCGATAGTGCATCACACGCCGGGCACAACACGGGATGCGGTTACATCGGTCACGGCCATGAACGGCTGGCCTGTGGAGCTGTGCGACACGGCCGGCCTGCATGACAAAGCTGAAGGGATCGAAAAGACCGGCGTGGAATTGGCCCGAGAGCGGATGAGCGACGCCGACTTAGTGATCTTGGTTTTCGATCTTACGTCAAGTTGGTCGGTGTCGGATCAGGGATTGACGGAAAGTTTTCCAAAAGCCCTTATAGTCCACAACAAAGTCGATATCCAGTCCGTTAAAGACAATCGTCCAAACGGACTATACACAAGCGCACTGACAGGAGCGGGAATCGATGAGCTCATCGAGAAAATCGCGAACCGCTTAGTTCCCATGCCCCCGCCGCCCGGCGCCGCCGTGCCTTTTACGTTGGAGCAGATTGAAAGAATTAGAGGTTATATTAAGGTTTTGGGGAAGATTTTGTAATCAGGTCATGTTTTAATCCAACAAAAGCGGCTTCTTCTAATTCCACACGTTACGTTCTTGAATAATGTGCCTCAGCCATTCAGCCATGTTGTTTTTTCGATGCAATCGAGCCAGGAAAGCCGCCCTAGCGGCAAGATCGGCGGGAATAGATAAAGAAGCCGGCTTTGTTCGACGCGCACGAATGGGTTTTTCCCAAGCTGAATCGTCGTCGACTTGAGATATCACAATCCGGTCAATGTCTTTTTCAGTTGATTTCTTTTTGTCTTTGCTCTTATACTTATATTGACCACCCAGTTATCCATCAAACAATGCCGATGGCAAGACACTTACTGCAGCCTTGCTGGCATTGCCTATGTTATGCATTTTAGCCCATTTCCGCTAGTCCCATTGTTTACGATGATCAAATGGCGGCAACGCCCTCCCTTTTTGTCTGGTTTTTGGGCAATGCAATAGCAAAATCGGCATTTTCGTATGGACTTAAGTTCACATGGATGGGTACACTTCCCCGGTTTTTCCAACGGCGGGAGCATAAATTCGTTTTTCTTGTCTTGAGAATTTGTAGTCCGGTTCCGAGAAAAGCCTTTACCAGTTGTATTAATGGGGCATGCCTGCAACGGATATTGAGGTTGGACTTTTCTAATGAGTAGATCCGATTTGCTCGGCTGAGTTCAAGGAGAAACTCACAATGCAGTTCAAATCTGTAAAGCGGCTCGGACTGGTCGCTCTATCGACCGCGATCCTGGTGGTATTTGTTTATGCCGCGCTTGGAGCCCAGGATGACAATAATTCCGGGACAGCCGCCGGTGTGACGAGTGTAATGAAGATAAAAGATCAATCATCCGGCGAACAACAGCAACAGGCGTCGGAACCACCGAGTTCAAAAGAAATCGAATCGGAAAAAAGTACGCCTGAAAGCAAAGCGAAATCGGCCGAAATCCAGCCCCTTGCGCAAGATCAAATCACAGCGACTGCCGAGGACGGGGATCTCAAGCCGGTGGCCAATCCCGACGAAGCCAGCCCGATTACATTGGAGGCGGCCAGTTTCAAGGGCGTGACGCCGGGTGCGACGTCCATCGAGGAGGTGGAAAAACTCTGGGGGCCCCCAAAGAAATATTCAAACAAAACGACCTGATGACGCAGCTCTATTCGATCGAACCGTTCGACCGGGTGGAAGTCAGCTACCAGAAAGAAAAAGTGTCTTCCATTGTGATCCGCTTTGATAAACCCTTTCCGGCCGACAAAATCGCTCAACAATTGGATATGACCTCGGTAAAGCCGGTGCTGGTCTCCAACGAGATGGCGGAAATCCTGGGCCAGGTATATCCGGAGCGGGGCGTGCTGTTCGCCTTTGAACCCAGCCCGGATAAAAGCAGGCCTTCAATGAAAGTCGTCCATATAATTCTCGAACCGCTAAATGCCGAGCCCTTTATCCTGCGGGCGGAGACCGAAATGGAGAGCCGCTATGATTTGAGTTTGCGCGATTTGGAGCAGGCATTGAATTTGCAACCCAACAACGCCCGGGCGAACTGGCTTTTGGGCCGTGTCCTTTCGGCCACCGATCAATTGGACAAGGCCGAAGCCGCCGCAGCGAGATCCGTTCGGCTGGATCCGGAAAATCCGCGTTATCGCGTCACAAGGGCGCAGATTCTCGGCCAGATGGGCCGTTCGGCTGAAGCCGTCAAGGAAGCGCAAAAAGCCGTGGAAACCAGCAACGAACGCGCGCACATACAAGCCCGCGCTCTTTGCTTGCTGGGCGATCTTACCGCTTCAGGGGCGAAACCCGATTATCGAAAGGCAATAAGCTATCATACCAAGGCGGTCCAAGTGGCCGATGCGGTGGCCAATGATCCCCATCCGGCCATTCGGCTGACGGCCAAGGAGGTCCTGGTCGACGCGCATCTGGGGGCGGTTCACGACATCGCCTGGGGCGATTGGAAAGAGAAAGACCTGGCCGTAAACAAGTGGCTGGAACGAGCCGCATCGTTTGCCGACGATCTGGTTCAGAATGAAGGCGGTTCCGATGAGAATCAATTCCGCGTATACACGCGGGCGCTGACGGCCTGCGTGGGCCTGCGCGGCAAGATCGATCCCAAGCCCTGGATTCAAGAGGCCCTCAGCCACGGCAACGGATTGATAGATTCTACATCCGACCCCGTTCGCAAAGCCCAATATCAATGGGACCTGGGCATGGCGCTTTACGATGCGGTGCAAATTTATCAACTCCGCGCCGACCATGCGACGGCCTTAAAATACGCGCAAGCCGCGGTGGAATACCTGGAAAAAGGACACGAGCGGAAACAAACCCTGACCACCGCTTACGTCCTGGGCCGGCTATACTTCCGCCTGGGAGCGATTTATGCCATCCGCGATAAGAATCATCAGGAGGCGGTTGCATGGTTCGACAAGGCGGCGCCGCTTTTGATGAAACCGCTCCCGCCGGAGTCGGGCGCCGACTTGGGCCGGGAAGGCGAAACCTTCGTGAGCATGGGCGTCTCGTATTGGGAAACCAAACAACGCGACAAAGCCCTCGAACTGACACAACACGGCATCGCCTTGATGGAAGAGGCCGTCAAGCAAGGAACGCTGGAACGATCGGCGCTTATCGTTCCCTATAACAATATCTCCGCCAT
The DNA here is from genome assembly GCA_963845975.1 of Pirellulales bacterium. Taxonomy (GTDB): domain Bacteria; phylum Planctomycetota; class Planctomycetia; order Pirellulales; family Thermoguttaceae; genus JBEKIK01. Next base: position 937,228 of record CAWJUD010000001.1, read on the forward strand.
GCATCGCCACCTGGGCTCGACCGAAAAAGCCGACCGCTTCCAGGAAATGGCCGCCAAACTCAAAGATAGCAAAGTGAAATAATCCGGCGACTTTCCAACCGTTTTTTTGACCTGCAAAGCCCACGGGTTGCAACCCGCGGGCTTTTTCATTCCAATTGTATCACCGTTTCAATTAGAGCGCATCCCACTTGAGTGTAGCGGGTGCCATGGCCACGCTTGCGTGGCCATGTAGCGTAATTCCCGAGAAAACATGCCCACGACGAGCGTGGGCATGGCACCCAACACGCTACACTGATCCGAGATGCGCTCTAGTATCCCGCCTTTTCGTTTTGTAATGCCCTAATAGAATATCAGCATGTTTTCACGAATAAAACTATTGTGTCTGTTGCTTGTAGTTGTAGACCTTGTCCTGCTGGGAGTGATGGTTCACTACACCTCCTGGTTGTTTATGCTGGGTTTTGTTTTCATCAGCGGCATTATAGGCGGTTGGCTGCTAAATAATGGTTTGCACCGATATTTGAGAAAAACGCAAAGACTGGCGCATGTTGACGGCATATCAGCCGAGGCTTTTCTATTAGGCGCGGCCGCGCCTGGCCGCCGGAGTGTTGTTCATTGTGCCGGGAGTCCTGACCGATCTGATTGGATTGGCATTAATCTCGCCGGCGGGCAAATGGCTGGTACGATTTTCTATTGCGTCGTTCTTTGGGAAAATGTTCCCCCATTTTTCAACTCAAAATTATTTTTCCGATTCAGCAGGCGAAAAGCCTGCTAAAGATGAGATTATTGACGTTCAAATCACAAACGGTGGCGAGAAAGAACTGGAAAATGGGCGGTAATTCGCCCCCTATTTTTCCCTCAGGACCATGAATATACTGTGTAGAGAGGAAAAATTATGACTTCCATGCTCGATCAAACCGCACAACCCGCTTACGATTTCGCCGCGTACAAATCACTGGAAAACGAGGTCCTGGCAAAACGGATACAGCAGGTTCGCGACTCCATGGGTCCGCGATTGTTGATCCTCGGACACCACTATCAGCAAGACGATGTAATCGCGCTGAGCGACATGCGCGGCGACAGTTATCAACTCGCCTCCCTGGCGGCATCGCACGACCAGTGCCGGGCGATCGCCTTTTGCGGCGTGCACTTTATGGCCGAAACGGCCGATATTCTCGCCAACCGGCCCGAGCGTTTGACCGCCCGCGGCGGCGAGCGCGTGAGCGTGATCTTGCCCGACCTTGCCGCCGGGTGCTCGCTGGCCGACATGGCCGACATCCGTCAGGTGGAAGATTGCCGGCAACGGCTCGCCGAGGTGATCGATACAAACGACGTGATGCCGATTACATACGTCAATTCGGCCGCCGAATTGAAGGCCTTTTGCGGCCGGCACGGGGGTATTGTGTGCACTTCGGCCAATGCCCGGGCGGCCCTGGATTGGGCCTTTGCCAAGCGCAGCCGGGTGCTGTTTTTTCCCGATCAACACCTGGGCCGCAACACAGCCAAGGCCATGGGCGTCCCCTTGGACGAGATGCCGCTTTGGGATCCGAATGCGGACGGACTGGGCGGAAACACGCCCGAGGCGATCCGGCAAAGCCGGGTTATACTCTGGCAAGGCGATTGCAGCGTGCACCAGCGTTTCCTGCCCAAGCATGTGGACTATTTTCGCGAGAAATACCCGGGCATAAAAATTCTCGTCCATCCCGAGTGCGCGATGGAAGTAGTCGACAAGGCCGACGTTGTGGGCTCGACCGGGCGGATCATCCGCGCAGTTGAAGAGGCGCAGCCGGGCACAAAATGGGCCATCGGCACCGAGTTGCACCTGGTCAACAGGCTCAAGCATCAGCATCCGGAGCAAGAGATCCACGTGCTTTCGACCATGGCCTGCGCCTGTGCGACGATGTCGCGCATCGACTTGCCCCATCTATGCTGGGCGCTTGAGAATCTTGCCGCCGGCACGCCGGTGAACGTTATCGAAGTCGATCCGGAGATCAGCCGCTGGGCGCTGGAGGCGCTAAAACGCATGTTGAAAGTGAAATGAGGGGCGGGGTAAATCGCTCATTTGCCTTTCTTGAATGTAGAGTATGATATAAAAAATCATGGTTTATCGCAGATTTCATGTTGAGGATAGTATTATGTTTTATGTTTTCCCGCCAGATCTTGAGCGTTTAGTCCGAGAAGAACTTGCCACCGGAGTATATGCCTCGGAAGACGAAGTGCTGATGGAGGCCATGCGGGCATTCACGAGCGGGATGAGGCAATTGCCGGCATTCAAGAGGGCCTTTCGGACCTGGAATCAGGACGGGTGCGACCACTTAATGCCGTGGATGCGGAGTTGCGAACGAAACTTTTATAAGTGGTGGAAATAAAGGGTGTCTTATTTCTGGCACCCTACTTTTTCGGCTCGGTCTCTTCGGGCATGGGGATATTCGGGTTTAGATCGGGCGGAGGGGCGGCTTCCGGCTTTTTTTCACCCTCGGCCGCGCCTTGCGGTTTGAAGGGCGGGGCTTCATTTTCGCCGTCTCCTTGGATAATGATTTTTTTATCATCCGGCGTAGTCACTTCAATGCGCACGATTTCCCATTCACCATTGATAGTTCTGGTTCTGACATACACTTTGCCTTTGCCCTTTGGCCCGGCCAGGTCCCAAAATAAACCGTTATTGACGTTTCCCCCCGGCAGCCAGGAATCGTCGCGAATTGGCTGACCGAAGGCCGCTTGAACCTCTGGATTGGATTGTATTTTTTCCATGGTTTTCACATAAGGCTCAATGTTCATTTTTATTATGTCCGGGTTCTTATATATTATGTAACCGACGACACCCGGAAAACCGCAGCAAATTACGAACATGCAGATCAGCACCGTTGGCACGAACCACTTCCAGTTCCGCGACCACCAACCGCGTGGTTTTTGCTCCGGTCCGGGAAATGTGGCGTTTAAGGCATTCGGATTGGAATAGTCAAAACTCATGGGATTGCTCCGGAAAGAATAGAAATTGTTCCAAAAAGTTGGTGGCACGAGCATCTTGCCCGTGCTTTATACGGGAACACCGGCTCTTCGCCAGTGGCGCCCAATCGTATTTTGTTTCTTATTTGTCGGATTGGCACTTGTATACGAGCAGCCTCTGGCGCCAGGGCGAAAGTATTTCTCCATTACTCGCGGCACAAGCGCCGCGGCCAAAGGTTTACGAATTATGTTTGTTATCCTCGGTCTCGGCCGGCTGTTCGGCGGGCGGTTCAGCGATTCGTAAGTACTCGGGATCGATGTCGTAAAAGGCTTGATCCGCCCCTGCGAATTGGACCAGGGCCCGGCCGTTGCAATTGAAGGTAATTACATGGCCGGGCACGTTTGCCCAGCGGGTCAATTCCGGGCGCAGGGCCTCGATCATAATGGTCCGGCCGGTATAGGTTTCTTTCAGGTTTTCAAGTTCTTCGAGGGTCATTATAAGAAGTTTTCACTTGTCAGTTTTCAGTAATCAGTTTTTAAATGTCAGCAGGGGATTGGAGAATGCTAAATCTGGAGTTGGGGTCGCGAAACCGCAAGCGGTTTCATTGCTTAATTCATCCCTCATCCTTCATCCCCCATCCTTAATCCTTTATGCCCATATAGTTTACACCTGGCGGATGCGGGCGCAAAGGGCTATTTTTGCTGGGCTTTGCAGTAGCGTAGATAGGCGTCGAGGAAATCCTGGATATGGCCGTCGAGGACGTCGTGGAAGTTGGCCACGCTATAGCCGGTCCGAGCGTCTTTTATCCGCTGGTCGGGATGGAGAAAATAACTGCGGATTTGCGAGCCGAAGCCGACCTTGGGCTTATGGTAGTATTTGGCGGCTTGTTCGGCCTCGCGTTTTTCCTCTTCGACGCGGGCCAGCCGGGCGCGGAGCATTTTCATGGCGATGGCTCGGTTCTTGTGCTGGCTGCGTTCGTTCTGGCACTGCACGGCTATGCCCGTGGGTAGATGCGTGAGGCGGATGGCGCTGGAAGTCTTGTTGACGTGCTGCCCGCCCGCCCCGCTTGCGCGAAAAACGTCCTCGCGCACGTCTTCGTCGCGGATCTCGATGTTGATCTGGTCTGAAACCTCGGGCGCGACGTCGATGGCGGCGAAGCTGGTCTGACGCTTGCCCTCGGCGTTATAGGGGCTGATACGGACCAGGCGGTGGATGCCGCTCTCGCCTTTGAGGTAACCGTAGGCCATCGGACCGCGCACGGCGATGGTGGCGCTGTTGATCCCGGCTTGCTCGTTGTCCTGCCGATCGAGCAGTTCAGTCTGAAAGTCGTTGTCTCTGGCCCAATTAAGATACATGCGCAACAGCATTTCGGCCCAATCGTTGGCGTCGGTCCCGCCGTCGCGGGCATAGACGGTAAGCAAGGCGGAGTTGGAGTCGTAGGGGCCGTCCAAAAGGGCCTTGGTTTCCAGCGTTTCCAGGGCCGTTTCCAGGCGGTTAAGTTCGCCGGGGACTTCGGTGGCGAGGCTCTCGTCCTCCTGGGCCATTTCCACAAGCGCGGAAAGATCGCCGGCCGCTTTGATCAATTCCTCCATGGGTTTCAACACGGCCTTGAGGGCCTTGAGTTTGGCGACGGTCTCTTGGGCCTTTTCCTGATTGTTCCAGAAGTCGGGCGCCGAGAGCTGCTCTTCGATGATCCGGGCTTTCGACTGCTTGCCGTCGAAGTCAAAGAGAGTCTCGCAATTGCAGGATGTGCTGCCGGATGTTTTCGGCCCGATCGATCAGTTCGCGTTCCATAAAATACTAATCTATTTGCTTGCAATTTAATCAATAATCCCTTTTAATGCTACTAAATAGAGATCGAAAAAACAACCCCAGAAATTGCCCTTGATAATTGTGGGCATGGCAGTCAACCCCGCACGGCGCAGTGCGCCGGGCTAAACGTTCTACTACCCCCTATTCCCCTAATCTTATGTCCCGAGTAGTTTTAGCCATGTCCGGCGGAGTGGATAGCAGCGTGGCGGCATGGCTGCTCAAGGAACAGGGGCATGAAGTGATTGGCGTATTCATGCGGCATGGACTGGGAGCGGAAATCGCTTGTCCGACTAAACCTCCCGCACGGCGAAAACAGGGCTGTTGCAGCGCGGCCGACGCCGCAGACGCCCGCCGGGTGGCCGATTTGCTGGGATTGTCGTTTTATGTGCTGAATTTCCAGCGGGAATTTGCCCGCATCGTCGATTATTTCGTGACACAATACACCGCCGGGCGAACGCCAAATCCTTGTATTGTCTGCAACACCTGGCTGAAGTTCGGAAAACTTTTCGAGTATGCCGACAGCGTCGGCGCGGAGTATGTTGCCACCGGCCATTATGCCCGGCTGGAAAGGTTGGAAGATGGGGAAACTGCCCTTTGCCGTGGCCTGGATGAATCGAAAGACCAGTCCTATGTGTTGTTCGGTATTCGGCGCGAACTTTTGGGCCGCTTGCTATTTCCGCTGGGCGATCATCAAAAAGAGGAAATCCGCCGGATTGCCGCGGGCTTGGGTATGCGCGTGGCAGAGAAACGCGACAGCCAGGAAATCTGTTTTATTCCAGACCAAGACCATGCCGGCTTTATCCGCCGGTACAAAGGCTACGTAGACACCTCGGGCGAGATTGTCACCGCGGATGGAAAAGTAGTGGGAAGGCATGGCGGTTTGGAACAGTTTACCATCGGCCAGCGAAAGGGGCTGCAATTGGCTTTCGGCCAACCGCGATATGTAATTCGAATCGAACCTGATACGCGGCGGATCGTGATCGGCACTCGGGAGGAATTGGCCCGGAGAGAACTGACGGCCGCCGAGGCCAATTGGCTGGTGAATGAGGAGTTTTGCAGTCATCCGTGGCCTTGCCAAGTAAAAATCCGCTATCGCGGCAGATCATTTCCGGCCACCGTGGAGGCGAGCGGGGCGGATCGATTCCGGGTTCGTTTCGACGAACCCTGTTACGGCGTCGCCCCGGGCCAGGCAGCGGTTTGTTACCAGGATAATAGGGTTCTTGGCGGAGGGTGGATAAGTAAATGAGTTACCTATTTAGCACATAATTTCTAGTGGTAATATGTGTTTTCCGCCTATATACCCCCGATTGGGTTACTTGAATCGCCGCACTCTCCTTGTTATTACTTTAATCAATACTACTTGACAAATCGCTAAAACTTATTAAGTTGGAATGATGCAGGATGACGTCGCATCAAATAGCAGTCGAATGGCCGAAAGGAATTGATACTCGTCGGGCTATTCGACAAAATATGTGAATTGAGTGTAGAGATACCAATTTTTTATTACAACTTACTCATTTTTTTAAAAATACGGAGGCAGCGAGCAGCGGGTTCGTCACGAGGTTTCAGGCACTTAGGGCATTTCGACGGTGGAAAAGGATTAACCGCTGTTGTCGCAAATCTAAGTGAAGTGTGCTTTCGCACTGTTAGAGTGATCAGAGGCGGAACGCCTTATCGAATCACTCGTGGACGGACTAGCCAAACGCTAAGGCCTGAGGGGAGCAATCCCTAGCGGTCGGGAGAGTTTGCACCATGGAAGTGACTACTAGACCGGAACTCGGCGTTCCCAACATTGTCGGCGCATCTCAGGTTATGTGTGATGTCGTTAGCCTTATCGACAAAGTCGCTGCCAGCGATTGTTGCGTTCTCATCGAAGGCGAAAGCGGCACGGGCAAGGAACTCATCGCCCGGCGTCTTTGTGCAAAAAGCCCGCGAAAAGACAAGCCTTTTATTCCAGTGAATTGCGCGGGCATCAGCGAATCGCTGTTTGAGAGCCAGTTTTTCGGTCACGTTCGCGGGGCTTTCACCGGGGCCGAGCAAAGCATGCTGGGACTGGTGCGTACCGCCGACGAGGGGACATTGTTCCTCGACGAAGTCGGGGAAATACCGCTGAATCTGCAGCCCAAATTGCTGCGCGTGATCCAGGAGCAAGAGGTGATGCCCATCGGCAAGCCCATTCCAATCAGGGTGGACACCAGGTTTATCGCCGGCACGAACCGGAATTTACGGGAACTTGTGGAGCGGGGGAAATTCCGCCAGGACCTTTACTTTCGCTTGAACATAGTCCGGGTGGTGGTACCGCCGCTGCGACAGCGAATCGAAGATATACCCTTGTTGTTGGATCATTTCGCCGCCCATTACGCCCGGCATTACAAACGGGATGAGATTCTTATTTCGCCCGCCATCCGCAGTTTGCTTTTGGGCTATTCTTGGCCGGGAAACGTCCGCGAATTGGCGGCCTGGGTGGAACGCCTGTATGCCACCGGCTTGGATGCCGAAGTCCTGGTCGAGGCATTGCTGGTAGAGTCCGATATAAAACAGGAAAAATTGCCCATCGACGGCATGAGCTTGCGCCAATTGGAACGCTGTGCAATCGAACAGGCCATGGACCGGACCGATTTCAATCAGCGTAAGGCGGCCCGCTTGTTGCACGTTCATCGCGCCACTCTATCGCGAAAACTGAAGCGGCACGGGCTGAAATAGCCCTTGGTTTTCAGCGATCGGCATTCTTTAATCCGCAATTCGGCTTTCGGCATTCAGCTCTCGCAACCATTCACGACCCGTGAACGACTGCCGTCGCTCATAACTTCCAGGCAGGCGATAAATTGCCCGCCCCTCATAATCTTTCCGAACAAGGATTCCAATCTCTTATCATGGTCGCGCTTTGCTACCGGGTGGTGCCGCGCTTTGCGACTCTTTTGTGAAGGTTGTTGTTTTATCTTGGTCCGGCGTTTTGTATGTAACCGTCGGAGAGGTTGCAACTTGGCGCGTAAATTTCTTCTCCGCCGTAATCAGGCACGTGGCTTGCAAATAAAGGGCATCGCAATATGTCGTTGCCAAGCGCCGGGGCAAGGCGGGGCAAGGGCGTGGATTAAAAGGGGAAGAAACGTGAGAAAGCCAAATAGCTCGCAGCCTGCGTCCGGGATCGTGCTTTTTTATCCCGGCAGCTTGCTGGCGGGTCAAATTTACGACTGGGCAGAACAACACGGCGGATGCCGGGCCTTGGTTTCGTTCGAGCGATCGCTTCCCGGTATTCGCAAATCGGTGCGCCGCGCGGCATTGGCGGTGATCGACGCCTCTTTGGATCCAGCCCAAGGCACCGATGCGTTTTTGCAATCCGTGAGCCTGCTAACGCCAGACGCGGTCGCCGTATACACCGAAAAGATGCACGACGGGTTGGAATTGCTGGTGCGCACTTTTGCTGCGCAATTTCTGTTGGGTCCGATGAGCATGGAGGAATGGGAGGAGTTTTTAGAACACAAGTTTCCCACGCTTATTCCGTTGGAAGCAGGCCTTTTTCCCCCATCGAGACAAGAAGAAGATTTTGCGAAACATCGGAAATTATACGGAAAATAAAGTGGTTTATTACAGGCCGGATGCCGGCTAGGAGGAAAAAGGGGACGGCCCCCTTTTTTCTGAATTATCTAACTAAAGGAAAGAAGTCACCATGAAAGCGATCATTAAGAAATTGAACGACCTGAACAACGAGGAATTACAGGCGCTTGGCGAAGCGATTGACCTGGAATTGGAGTGCCGCGAGAAGCGGGCGGAGGAAATCCCCGAATCGGCCCGGCGGCGGGCAGTATTACGCGAACAAAGTTATCGCCGATCGACAGGTTCATCGGCGCCGCCTGTTCGCGCAGCAGGCTTGAAGGAACCTCGCAAGCGCCGCCATGCGGCCTGATTGCGCAGCGAAAGGAGGTCGGCCCGCTTCCCGCAAAGGGAGAGTGTCCGCTTTTTCCGGCGCAAGTTACAGAGGATTTAAAAAACAATCGAGAAGATGAAGGGTCGTGCCATGAAGGGTCTAGCAGGAATCATCGGCTGCTGGTGGGTATTGGCGGTATTATTTACCGCCGAGCTTTGCCGTGCGGACGTTGTATTCTTGGCGTCGGCGGGAAATATCCTGGCAATCTCCGATGTGAATGAGTCGTCAGCGGTTTCTAACCTCGATGGCGCCGGGAACGCGAACGCACTTCACGGTCAGAAACAAGGCGGGGTAAATTATTCGCCAAAGTCAAGCGCCGAAAATAAGGGCTTGGTATATGCCGATATATCCGAATCGCCAATGGAACGTGCCGGCGCGGCCGGCAATTCCCGGGGAATAAGCGAAAACTCCGGCTCGCCGTTTGAACATTATCTGCTGATCGCAATTGCCGGCGGCACAGTTGGATTAGTATTGATCGCGGCGGGGATAGCTCAATGGTGGTGGAGGCGAAGCATCAGACAATACTGGTTGTTTCCCACGGTGCAAGACGACGGCGAGCCTGCCGAGCCGGGGGCTTCATCGCCTCCGCCGCTGATCGCAAAAAAACAAATGGAAATGCTGCCTGAGGAAAAAATCGACAAGCATGCCCAGCGTCGTGCGGCATAAAAAATTGATATGCATGTTTTAACCAACATCAAAGTTTTATTACAAATTGAAAGGAGGTAGCTAATGACTGCAATTCTGGATCGGCTGCGGCAACTCAGCGACGAGGAATTGCTGAGCTTGAGTGAAGCCATTGACGCAGAGCTGGAGCACCGTCTGGAACGCCACAATGGGGTTCCCGATTCGGCGAGACGCCGCGCGGTGCAACGCCAGAAAAGCTATCGGCACTCGCTGGGCTCGACGGCCTTGCCCGTGAAGATGGCGGGCATAAAAGAAAGCCGTCGCCGCCGACTTGCGGCTTAAGCAACGGAGGCAATTGCTCACATGCCCGATGCCGTATGAAACGAGGAAAGGCTTTTATTGCCGCTCAACGTGGAAATTGTCCGCGCGTACCGGGCATAGTTTATGGTTTAGATGAATTGGCATATGCAATTATTCAGGATGTATTTTTGTCATAGATCACGGCTGTTCGGCCAATTCATCTGCTACGGCGAGGGACTGATGACCGCGTCCGCGGCGGCGGGAAATTAACTGGGGTTTTTGATTGCTGACAGGCAGTCAGAGCAAGAAAGGATTAATTATGAACCACAATCTGCCAAAGATCGATGAAAATTTACCGCAACTTAACGTGATCGACGGACCGGATGTTGCATCTTCCGATGAAGTTCAAGTGGATTTGGAAGAGAAACGCAGACTGCTTGAGGAACAAGCGGAGGCGGAAGAATTTTGGGCCGGACGCAACCTGGCCGCGCAGAATTCCACCCGCCGGGCAGCTTAAAAGCGTGACCAGTCGTGCCATTGCACAATACCCGGCCGGAAAAGCCGGCAGCCGGTCTTAATCAGCGTATCAGCGGGAAATTCCCGGTCGATATCAGCGGGTTTATACGGCGCACTTTTCCGGAGGGAAATGTAGGGAAGAAGATCGCACTCGGTACGCCTAGCCGTGCCGATGATTGTTGAATCTGCGAAAATTCGCAAGGTTTTTGTTGTAGGCAAGCGTTTCCAGCCCATCCGGGCTGCTTGACGCACACACACTACATGTCGCGGGTTGAAGATCATTAGTTTAAAAAAAAGAGCAAGTGCAAAACGGCGCATCACCGGGAAATTCTTTGTTATTGCCACCAAGTGTATTCTACGTGCTTTCCCGGCAGATCGGGCAAGGACGCAAATTGTGGCCGGCGCGAATATTTGTGCCGCCGATTGTTGAATCTGCGAAAATTCCGCGGGTTTATTTGTAGGTAACCGTATCCAGCCTATCCGGGCCGCATTACGGTGCACGCACTACCTACGGTGAATTTAGGGTCTTTTATTGCATACACGACGGCACTTGGATCGCTGCCCCGGAACCATCTTTGCCGGTTACCGCCTTTTGCGGATTGTTGGGGATGGTTATTTATCTCCGGCGGCGGCTAATCTAAAAGCATCCGCGCAAAATGAATGAATGTGCCTTGTCCAAGTATTGCCGGCGGCCGCATCGCGGCCGCCGGTTTTAACTTGAGCCTATGACTCTATATTAAGAGCTTATCCCGAAAGTCATCCTGAGCGAAGCGAAGGATCTCGCTGGATTTTAATATTTTGCTAGTATTTCCCATCTTTCTCCACCCAGATTCTTCGCTTCGCTCAGAATGACGCCTCTGTTTTGGGATAAGCTCTAAATACCAGCGGGCGTTTTTTATGGGTCTCGCAAAAAAAATGCGGCTTTCGAAATTCAACGATGGCTTAATCCGTGCACGGCGTCGACCAGGGCGATGGCGTTTTCCACGGGTGTTTGCGGGAGCACGCCGTGGCCGAGATTGAAGATGTGGCCGGGACGTCCGGCGGCCTGGTCCAGAATTTCCCGCGCTTGGCGGCGAATCTCGGCGGGCGTGCTTAAAAGAACCGCGGGATCGAGGTTGCCTTGAATGGCCGTGTCGTAACCTATCATTCGCCAGGCATCGTCCAAACGCATTCGCCAGTCAATGCCGATAGCCAGATTTTTTCTGTTTCCGGCCGACTTCTTAATAAAAGGCAATAGAGCAGGGTTTCCGGTGGTAAAGTGAATGATCGGCACTTCAGGCGGAATAGACGCTATCACGGTTTGGGTGTGCGGTAATACATAACGGCAATAATCGTCCACGCCCAGGCAGCCAACCCAACTATCGAATAACTGCACGGCTTGCACGCCAGCGGCAATTTGGGCATTCAGATACAGCCCAATCGCCCGGGCAAGACGGCTCAACAGCACGTTCCACGAGCCGATGTCGCTGTACATCAGGGTTTTGGTCAAGCGATAATCGCGGCTCGAGCCGCCTTCGAGGGCGTAAGCGGCCAAGGTAAATGGCGCCCCGGCAAAACCAATTAGCGGCAATGACTCCGGCAGTCCGGCGCGGGTCTTTCGCACCGCATCCATCACATAACTCAATGCTTCGACGTTTTCCAACTCCAGCAGGCGGTCCGTGTCAGCGGGTGTTCTAAGAGGATTAACAAGCAAAGGTCCTTCCGAAGCAGTAAACTGAAGCTTAATTCCCATTGGTTCCAGGATCAGCAGAAGGTCGGAAAACAGTATGGCGGCGTCGACCTTAAGCCGCTGGACCGCGGTGAGCATGATCTCTGCGCAAAGATCGGGATTTTTGCACAATTGAAGGAAGGGGATGCGGCGGCGGATCGCCCGATATTCGGCCATGTAGCGGCCGGCCTGTCGCATCAACCAAATGGGCGTGCGATCGGCGTTCTCGCATCGCGCGGCGCGCATCATCGGGCTGTCGTGCCAGGCAGGTTGCATAGGTTGGTAGGTGGTATGCGGTAAGTGGAAGATGGTATGGGACAGGTGGTCTTGAATTCATGAAGTAGCGAGATCCTCCACTTTGCTCGGAATACGGGTTTTTCAAGCGGCTCCAATCGACGTAGTTATTATACAGTCACCTATATAAAACCATCTACCACATACCTATTACCATCTACTAAAAAAACAGGTCTGCCCTAGGTCAAGCCCGGACAGACCTGCTGATTTATTTGACTTTTAACCGATCGCATTAGTTGCGGGCAATACTGCGGCTGGTTTGATATAAGCCGCGGTTAATCGAAGCCGAGGGATCGGCTTTTGGGGCCTTCGGCAGCGGGGCTGCTTCAGCCGGGGCCTTGGCCGGAGCGGTCTCTGGGCGCCGGCCGGAGCCGCACCACCGCAACCGCAGCCGCAAGCTTGCTCGCAGCAGGCCGGTGCGCAGCACTCTGATTTGCAGCACTTCTTGCAGCAGAGCAGGTCATTGAGCAGATCAAGCACCGGATGGCAGCACTGTTTGCAGCCGCCGCATTTTTCGCAGCAGGCCGGTTTTTCGCAGCAGGCCGGAGCGCAGCAGGCCTTTTCGCAGCACTTCACTCTTTTGCAGCAGGCCGGCTTCTCGCAGCAAGCTGGTTTTTCGCAGCAAGCTGGTTTTTCGCAGCAGGCCGGTGCGCAAGCTTTCACCGGGCAGCAGGGCTCGGGGCAGCAAGCCTTGGCCGCCGTGCAGCAACCCGTGTTGCAACCGCCGCAACCTTCGCATTCAAACAGGTCTTTAATTCCCGCAAACAAGTCGCGGACGGGGGTGGCCCGGCAGCAAGGTTTGCAGCAGGCCTTTTCGCAGCAAGCTGGTTTTTCGCAGCAGGCCGGTGCGCAAGCTTTAACCGGGCAGCAGGGCTCGGGGCAGCAAGCTTTGGCCGGCTCACAGCAGGCGACCTTGGCACAGGCATTGCACTCGCCGCAGCCACCGCAATTGTTCAGCCCTAACAGCCGATCCAGAAGTTCGAGTCCGAACCCTTGGCTGCATAGGGCAACGCTCACCAGGAGCGCTCCAAAAATCGTCTTGCTTTTCATTGAGCAATAACTCCTTTACAATGAACTGAGGATGCTGAAATTCCTAACTAGCTACCTCTAACCGAAGCGTCTTCGTGCGCAATACCTCATGGCGGAAGGGGATTCCACCATAATTGAAAATCGACTCTTGTGTGTTTGGGAGGTTGTAGGCGGGAAGTTTGAGTCGAATCCCACAGTTCACACGGTGTACTGCGCCAGGGCCGTCGAGCCACTCCTTGGCTCGAGATACATACCCGATCCGGTTGCCTGACGCACCCTCAACGCGAGCCAACACGGCACGCGTGAATTGTCTTGGGTCAGAATACCGTATCGGCTGACCGAATAAGCGGGCTTGAGCGAACGCAACGTATTTCCAGTAAACGGTTTACTACTCCCATTGCGCAAAGATTTTCGCTGGCGGAAGCAAGGAAAAATTTAACGTTTATTCGGCCTTTTTTTCCCGGGGTGACTGCCTTAATCCTTTGGTAATCAATAAACCTTGCACAGTTTAACTGGGTTATATTGATGAACATCGCGTTTTTAGCGATTCCTTCTGGGTTTATTTAAAAAAGATTTGTTATATTATTGTCAGACTCTTCGCCGTTATATTTAGACTCAGTTATCCAGTTTCCTCTTTATAAATTGGAATTTCCCATGACCCAGCGTGAAATTACTGAAAAAAATAGGACTTGGTTATCGGAGGAAATGCGCATCTGGAAGGACCAGGGCATAGTCTCCCAAGACCACGCCGCCAGGATTTGGGACCTTTATGTAAGCGTCCAGCAGTCCGCCGAGCGACGTCATTCCCTGGCCAGATTTACGCTGTTAAGCCTGGCAACGTTGATGATAGGACTCGCCGTTTTATTGCTCATTGGTTACAACTGGCAGGCGATCGGCCGGCCGGCCAAATTGGCTATCATCTTCGGCGCCATCCTCGGAGCCTATGGAGCGGCATTTTGGTTGCGATACCTGCGCCAAGCCCGATTGCTTTCGGAGTTGTTTTTCTTTCTGGGTTGTTTGTGCTACGGGTCGGCGATTTGGCTGATCGCCCAGATATTCAATATTAACAGTCATTATCCGGACGGCGTGTGGTACTGGGCATTGGGCGTGCTTCCCTTTGCGCTTTGTTTGGATACCCTGTTATTTCATTGTCTATATGCCGGATTGCTGGCAGCTTGGGTCGGTTGTGAAACGCTGGGCTTTACACATTTAACAGGCTGGATGTTTTCCAGTTGGAGCATTCCTTTGCCAGCTTCCTATAGTCTTCCGCTGATGGTCTTGCCGGGTATAGTTTGGGCTTATCGAAAAAATTCTCCGCTTACTTTGGCGATTTATCTTTCCGTGGTGGCGTGGTGGATCGTTTTGTATCCGCTCTGCTGGCAATTGCGTATCGACCCGATGTATTGGGTGGCGGTCTTGGGTGGAATATTCTCGATGATCGCCCTGATTCATCGGCCTGGAAACAACATGGCTGCCCCTTTTTACATATTGGGCGTGGGGATGGTGCTCGTGGGCCTGGTTCCTTTGAGTTTCGCCGATTACCAACGCTTTTATCGCTCGGACATTGAATCAGCCGACCTCAAAATATACACTGGAATATGTTTTATCTTGGCGGGATTGATTTGTGCCTTGGGTTTGGCCTGCCGGGCGCAAAAAAAATCCGTACTGCAAGGCGGAACCGCCGCTTCCTTTTCTTCCCAACTAGTTTCCTTGTCCGTTCCCTTGGCGATCATAGGTGCAATGGGATTTTTATGCATCTGGCATGGAATGATGAATGTTCACGGCATGTCCTATCGACCTTACTACATTGATTCACAACTGGAATGGACATATCCCATATTAGTGCCGGTGATTATTGTAAACGTTTTGATGGTTGCTGTTTCCATTTGGTTGATGCGCATCGGCATGAAAGACGACCGCGCCAAGATTTTTGCCCTGGGCGTCGCTTATTTCCTGCTTTGGGCCGTAATGCGGTATTTAGACTTGTTCAGCGGCATAGGGGGAATGTTGGGGGCGGCGATGCTGTTTTTAACCTGCGGAGTCGTGCTCTACGGCGTGGCGCGGCTTTGGCAACATCGAAAGGAGATTTCCCATGTTTGAATCCGGTGTTTCCGCTGCTCACTTTCCCGCATGGATCGACCGCCCGGCGGCCTGGATAAAAGGCCATGAATTGTTGCTGGTAATCGGCGGAATAATTTTGCAGCTTATCGTGCTTGTGGCCATGATCGCCATGCGGCTGGCGCCTATACTGACGGGCGATACAATCCTGCTGCGGGTTGTTCCGGTTGATCCTCGAGACATATTTCGCGGGGATTACGTGGTCCTGGGTTATGAGTGCAGCCGGATCCCCGCGCAAGGCATCGCTGGTCTGCGGGGTTATCAAAATCATGATTTCAGCGAAGTACAGGGCCAAACGGTTTATGTTACTCTCGTGCCCGAGTACGATGGAAAACATTGGCGTCCCGAGCAGTATTCCACGGAATGCCCCAAACAAGGCATACACCTTCGCGGGCAAATCCAAGGCTGGCAGATTCAATACGGCATCGAGTCGTTCTATGTCCAAGAGGGTAAAGGGCGGGATTATGATAATGCCGTGCGAAATCGAAAACTCTGGGCTAAAATCAGCGTCGCGGCCGGCGGAGAAGCAGTTCTACGCGATTTATTGATCGAGTAGCGATAAACGCCGGTCCATTGCATTTTTTATCGGATGCGGTAAAAATGGGGTAGTGACGGAATTACATGTTTCCTTTCGCATCCGGCCATGATTTTACTCATCGATAATTACGATTCTTTTACATACAACCTGGTACAGCGGTTGGGAGAGATCGATCCTGCGTTGGACCTCCAGGTTTACCGCAATGACAAGATCGCTTTGGAGGAGATCGAGGCCAAACGGCCCACGCATTTGATCATCTCGCCCGGCCC
Source organism: Pirellulales bacterium (assembly GCA_963845975.1). Taxonomy (GTDB): domain Bacteria; phylum Planctomycetota; class Planctomycetia; order Pirellulales; family Thermoguttaceae; genus JBEKIK01. Next base: position 953,305 of record CAWJUD010000001.1, read on the forward strand.
TTGCACCCCCGACGACGCCGGAATATCGCTGTCATGCGTCAAGCGTTTTGCCGAGCGGATTCCGCTTTTGGGCGTGTGCTTGGGGCACCAGTCGATCGGCCAGGCGTTCGGCGCGAAGATCGTCCGCTGCGGCCGGTTGATGCACGGCAAGACCGACCAAATCCATCACGACAATCAGGGACTGCTCCGGGACCTGCCCAATCCATTCACGGCCACGCGGTATCACAGCCTGGTGATCGAGCCCGACACGCTCTCCGATGAATTTATCGTCAACGCCTGGAGCACCGCCCCGGACGGCACCCGGGAAATCATGGGGATCCGCCACAAGAGTTTTCCCCTCTTCGGCGTGCAATTCCATCCCGAAAGCTTCCTAACCGACTGCGGCTCGACGATCCTGGAGCGCTTTCTGAAGGTCGGGCAATGATTCCCGGTTTTTTTAAAACCACGACCGTAAAATATGCCCTTCTCGGAGCGGCGCTGCTTTGGGCCGCTTTTCCGCGCGTGGATCTATGGCCGCTGGCCTGGATCGCGCCCGTACCGTGGATAATGCTGATCCGGCGCAAAGAGCTCGACGGCCGCAGACCGTATGTCGCTCTATCGCTGGCAGGTTTTGCGTTTTGGTTGGCCGTGTTGCACTGGCTCCGCCTGCCGTATTGGGCGACCGGTTTCGGCTGGGTGGCACTGTCGTTTTACTTTGCCTTTTATCTGCCGGTGTTTATCGCTCTAAGCCGCACTGCCGTGCACCAACTCCGCTTGCCCATCATTTTAGCCGCGCCCATTGTCTGGACCGGCCTGGAACTCGCCCGGGCGCATCTCTTGACCGGCATGACCATGGCCAGCCTCGGCCATACCCAGTATTGCTGGGTGGGATTGATCCAAATCAGCGACCTGTTTGGCGCTTACGGCGTAAGTTTCCTGGTGATGTTCGTGGCGGCGTGCCTTGCCCGGGCGCTGCCCTGCGAAGACGCCGCCCGAACGTTCCGCCCGCTTATACCGGCTGCTGTGATTTTAGCCGCCGCGCTGGCTTATGGTTACGCGCGGACCGTCAATAATCAAACCATCCCTGGAGCAAGAATCGCCCTGATTCAAAGCTCCATGGATACCACATTGGATGGCGGAGAGAATCTCCTTGAAACAATACATTCCCAGTGTGTTGAACTTTCCAGGCAAGCGATCGACAAATATGGGAAATTAGATCTGATCGTTTGGCCGGAAGGAGTTTTTCAATATCCTCTGATTACTTATGACGCCGACGCCTGTGCAAGGGATCCACGGTTGCCGGAAGAAGACATTACACCCGAGAAAGCTAGGGATAACTTGAAATCTTGGTGCGATCAATCCCGCCAAGGTTTTATCCAAACCGCCGGATTGCTACATTCACCCCTGCTCACCGGACTCAACTCGTATCATTTTACCGCCGACCAGGAGCAAATATACAATTCAGCGGCGTATATATCGGCCGGCGGGGAATTGTTGGGCCGTTACGACAAGATGCATCTGGTCATGTTCGGCGAGTACATTCCCTTTGCCCATTATTTGACTTGGCTTTACAACCTTACGCCGCTTAGCGTGGGCACTATGCCCGGCTCCCAACCGGCAGTTTTTCAAATGGGCGAGATCCACATTGCCCCGAATATCTGCTACGAAAGCGTGTTGCCGCATGTAATCCGCGGTCAGATAAACACTTTGCAATTGCAGGGCCAAGAACCGGACGTGCTCGTAAACCTGACCAACGACGGCTGGTTTTGGGGCTCCAGCGAACTGGACCTGCACCTGGCCTGCGGCGTATTCCGGGCAGTGGAGTTTCGCAAGCCGTTTTTGATCGCCGCCAACACCGGCTTTTCAGCCTGGATCGACGCCGACGGCCGGATCATCAAAAAAGGATTGCGTCGCGCTACTGACACCCTGCTGGCCGAGGTCCGCGTCGATCACCGCAAAAGCTGGTATCTGTATTACGGCGATTGGCCCTCTGCAATCTGCCTTGCCGGTTGCTGCCTTTTTGCCGCCGCCGGGCTTTGGAACCGCTTTCGTAAAAAAAGGATATAGTCTTTGCGATGTGTGCATTCTGCACGCATCAAGGACTTTTAATCCGTACACTACTAATTTAGACCCCGGTGAACACACCGGGGGTTTGGTTGCGGCTTTGCACCGCTCAGGACAATGGATTCTCAGCCCCAGGAAAGAAGGAAAAGTCTAAGGATGAATGACGAACGCTTTCCGCTCTAAATGGGGGTAACCCGGTATCGCTTATTTATATATTTCCGGTATTAAGGTCTAAAATATCAAGGACTTTCGCTGGGTACCCCAAATTATCTGGTTTATGGGGGTTCTGGTTGACATGCGAAATTGGGCGAAGTTATACTAAAAAGATAAAACTTGCGGGTAAACTGACCAAGGTGAAGCCGATTTCCATCAGAATCGCTCAATCAGGCCGCCTCATAAATTAGGCCGCGTGAAAGGTCTGGAATGAACCTAATCGGAAAAATACTGACGGTTGTGATCTTTATTTTAAGCATCATTTTCATGACTATGGTCCTGGCTGTCTATGCCACACATAAAAACTGGCGCGACGCGGTCATGACGACGCAGGATCAAGCCACCGCGACCAAACCCAAGGGCTTGAAATACGCCCTGGAAGATGAAAAGAAAAATAACGAAGCCCTGAAAGACCAACTGCAAAAGCTCACCGATGAAAAGAACAAGGAACTCGACGCCAAGGTGCAAGCCCTGACCAAGCTGGAAAATGAAAACTCGCTGATGAAGGACCAAATCAAGCAACTCCAGCAGTCCATCCAAACATACGAAGATTCGCAGCGGAAAGCGGTGGCGGCCTTGTCGGCCACGCAAAAGGAATCGGCGATTTTCCGCGGCGAGGTCGAGGGTCTGCGGAGCGAAGCCGAAAAGGCCCAATCCGACCGCGATGCGCATTTCAGGGAAGTAGTCAAACTCACCGACGAAATGCACCAGATGCTTAACGAAATGACCGAACTTAAGAGTCGCAACACCACGCTCTCGGCCGACCTGGCCAAAGCCCGGGAGGTGCTGCGGCACTTCGATCTTAACGAAAATACCGACATCTCCGGCAGTCCGCCCCGCGTGGAAGGCCTGGTCGACGCGGTGCTGGGCGGCGGGTTGACGGAGATTTCCATCGGCTCCGATTCCGGCGTGCAAAAAGGCCACAAACTCGACGTGTATCGCGTCGCACCCAGCGGAAATAAATACGTCGGCCGCATCGAAGTCCTGAAAACCTCACCGGACAAGTCGGTCTGCAAAATCATCCCCAGTTTCCAGCAAAGCGAAGTGCAGAAAGGTGACCGTGTCGCCAGCAAAATCGAGTAACAATCCCGGCGGAACCTTCCGCAAACCCCGGGCCGACCTGTACACCGTGCTCCTGGTGATCGCCCTTCTGGCGATACTGGTGGCCATTCTTTTTCTGTATCTGCACATGCAAAGCTACAACTTCGAACTCAAAGCCGGCCCGCCCGTGGTAATGATCGCCGCGAATCTTGGAGTTTTGGTTTCGGGATTTGGGAATCGATAAGTCACTTTTAGAACCTATCCAAAAAGTCATCCTGAGCGAAGCGAAGGATCTCGTAGCAGGCACATCATCGCCTGCTACATTTAAACGGATACCCATCAACGATTTAAATAAATAGGATCAGCTCCCGCTCCCGGGATAAACAGGCGCAAACATGGCGTCATTGGGCCGTGCCGGCGGCCTTGTCGAACTGCGATTTTAGCCAGGCGTCGCGCTTGGGGCGAAGCGTTTTATCAGCCTCGGGATCCAGGGAAACCGCAAGCTTGTTGGGCAGGGCGGCCTTTTGAGTCTGCAAAATTCCGGTCTCGTTGGCGGCGGCAAAGGTCTTGATCGCCTCGCGCAGGGCCTTGTCCTCGGCAATCGTCCAGCCATGCCTTTCGATCTTGCTTCGCACGTGTTCGGCCAGTTTTTCCTCGGCCCCGTCTTCGGGCAGCGCGGCGGGCAATGGTATGGAAGGGTATTTGGCCGGATTGGCCAAAACCTCCGCCAGGAACATGGAACCCGCGGCCTTGCGCGAACCGACCGCCGGCATCTGGCTGTACTTTTCCATCCAAGATAACAGATACAAAAATAGTCCCCACCGCCGCGCCTTGGGAGTGCCGTAGTACAAGCCCGTAAGATGACCGCGGAACTCCTGGTATCGAGTCAGCCGCAACTTGTCTTGCTCATTAGGATTGTTCAAGGCCTGCGGCGATGTCTGCGACCAGACCATGGCTATGCCTAGCGTGGTCCAGGCGCCCAAGTTGCACAAATCGCCTTTGGAGTAACCGTGTTCGGCAGGTTCCGGATTGTCCATATCGGCGACGGACCAGGACACGGTGAGCACCTTAACCGCCCCGGCGGATTTCATTTCCACGCCCTCTTTCCCGGCCGGATCATACCAGAGTTTAAGCGAATGGCCCCAGACAACGGGCCGGATTTCCACTTTTTTCGCTTTTTTACATTGCTTCCACCAGGCGGGTTGGCACTGGGCTAAGGCACCGCGGATATACGCCACGTCGGCCTGCTGGGCTGGGCTGAGCGCCTCGATTTCCTTTGACGGGACGGCAAGAGCCTTTTCCAGCTCTTCCCAATTGCCGTCCAGGTAGGTCTGCGAGATGCGTGCGTATAGATCGCTGCTTTTTGCCTCATTGCCCTTGGGCGAATCGGCGGCAAAGGCCGGAGCGCAAGACCATACAATCGCCCAACACAGCCATCTCGTTCCGCGTTTCATCATCTGCTCCCGAGGGTGGGGGGACATTTCTACGATCCTGGTTGCGGATAATCAGGCTTTTAGCCTACCATATATGTAAAATGTGGACAATCGGCCGAAAATTGGCGCAAAATTGCGATTGATTTTTATGGTAAGTAAGTATACACTAACAGCAGTCAGTCAAAAAACAGGTGCCTCATGAAAGCAAGCGTGAAATTATCTGGCGCACAGCGGCGGGCGGATATACTCAAGGCTGTCCGCAGGGTTTTTGTGGAAAAGGGATTCCACGGAACCACAACCCGGGAACTGGCCCAAGCGGCGGGGGTTTCCGAGGCCCTTTTGTTTAAGCACTTTCCCAGTAAAAAAGCGCTCTTCTCCGCAATACAACTTTCTTGTTTCAATGATGAGAAACCCCGGATTATCGAGCAGTTGAAGGCGATGGAGCCGTCCGCGTCATCCCTGGTGTTCCTTGTCCACTATATGATTTCGCGGATGATTAGCGCACGATTGCCGGATGACGACGAGCGTTCGTTTGTCCGCCTGGTGCTTCAAAGCCTAATGGAAGACGGTGAGTTTGCCAGGCTTGCCATTCAAGGAGGACCGTCCCTTTGGGTCGGTAAGGTTAAAAAATGCATTCAGGCGGCAATTGCCTCGGGCGACGCAGTCAATGGACCGGTCCATCCCGACCTGGCGAGCTGGTTTGCCAATCAGATGGCTGCCATGATAATGATTCATTTGATGCCCGCGAAACCCGTCATTGACTTCGGCGTGTCACGCCGCAAACTCATAAACCAGGCGGTTTGGTTCAGCTTGCGGGGCATGGGACTCAAGGATGAAGCGATTAAGCGCTATTACAACCCGAAAAGCATGAAGAGGTCGCTAATATGCCGTTGATCCAGTTGCGCGATGTCCGAAAAACCTACACCCTTGGCGAAATCGAGGTCAATGCGCTGCGGGAGGTTTCGCTGGACATCGAGCGCGGCGAATATGTCGCGCTTATGGGAGCGTCCGGTTCGGGAAAAACCACGCTCATGAACACTCTCGGCTGCCTGGATCACCCCACGGGCGGCAGTTACCTGCTGGAGGGCGAAGAGGTCGTGGACATGTCGAGCGACGAGCGCGCCCGCTTGCGGAATCAGAAGATAGGCTTCGTATTTCAAAACTTCAATCTCCTGCCGCGGACCAGCGCCTTGGAAAACGTGGAACTGCCGCTTTTGTACTCTACGCGGATCAGGGGAAAGCAGCGCCGCGATCGCGTGCGGAAACTGTTGAAAAAAGTGGGACTGGAGTCGCGCATCGACCACCACCCTTCGCAGCTATCCGGCGGCCAACAACAACGCGTGGCCATCGCCCGCGCACTGGCCAACCAGCCTTCGATTCTCCTCGCCGACGAGCCCACCGGCAACCTCGACTCCCGCACCAGCCGGGAGGTCATGGATCTGTTCGGGCAGCTCAACCGGGAAGACGGCATCACGATTATCGTGGTAACGCACGATCAAGAGGTCGCCAAGCATGCGCGCCGCGCCGTTGTGATCCGCGACGGGCAAGTCATTTGCGACTCGAGGGAATTTTCGCGGGCTATCCAAGCCTTGCACGATCAGGAGAAAAAAGCAGCATGAAACGTCTTCTGTTATGGCTGATTGCCGCCGCCGTTATCGCGGGCCTCGGGGCCGCCGGCTACAGCCGTTTCCACGCCTCCGGCAACGGGGCTGCCAACGGCAAATACCGAACCGCCGCGGTTCAGCCCGGCGACATTAAACTCACCGTCAATTCCAACGGCACCGTGCAACCCGTGCTCAGCGTGCAGGTCGGCTCTTACGCCTCGGGACCAATTCTAAAGGTCCACGTGGACTTCAACGACATAGTCAAAAAAGATCAGATCCTGGCGGAGATCGATCCCCAGGTTTACAAGGCGCAATGTCGGCAGGCCAAGGCCGCACTGGATCACTCGATCGCCGATTTGGAACAGTTCAAGGCCAGGCTTAATCAAACAGAACGGGATTTTAAACGCGCCAAGGTACTTTACAAAATCACGGATATTCCCGGAACGGACCGCCCGATCAAGGGCATCGCCGACAGCGACTACGACCTGGCAAAAGCCAATTTCGAGATGGCCACGGCAAACGTCGAGGTCGCCAAGGCGACCGTCGAACAGAACAAGGCCGCCTTGGATATGGCTGAAACCAATCTGACCTACACCACGATCCGCTCGCCGGTGGACGGCGTGGTCGTCGACCGCAAGGTCGACGCCGGTCAGACCGTGGCCGCGCAGTTCCAAACGCCCGTTCTCTTCGTGGTTGCCCCGGACTTGGAGAAAAAGGTCTACGTCTATGCCTCGGTGGATGAGGCCGACATCGGACTGATCCGCGATGCGCAGTTGCGCAAGGAGCCGGTGAGTTTTACAGTGGACGCCTATCCCAAAGATACGTTCGAAGGGCGGATATTCCAGGTCCGCCTGAATCCTACCACCGTCCAAAACGTGGTTACCTACACCGTTGTCGTGGAATCGCCAAACCCGCAAATCAAACTGCTTCCCGGGATGACCGCCAACTTGATCTTTCAAATCGAGATCCACGCCGGAGTGCCGACCATTCCCAACGCGGCGTTGAGATTTTATCCAAGGCCCGATCAGGTCAGGGAGAGCGACCGTGCGATTCTCACGGGCGGGGCTTCAAAGGCGGGCGCCGCCAAGCCAGATAAGTCTGCGCCGCAGGGCAACCTCAGCACTCGATACGTCTGGATAGTCGATGGCGATCTGCTCTCGGCCGTCAAGATTGAAACGGGCTTAAGCGATAAGAATTCCACGGAAGTGGTTTCCGGCGATTTGCATGAAGGGCAAGAAGTTGTCGTCGCCCTGCAAACCGCCGCAACGAAAACAACGTCACCCTAAAGGAATACCATAAAACCGCCTGTGATTTCACACTGCCCATTTCCTTCCACCCAAAACCTAAAGCCTGTTGAAAAACCGTAAACTGTGAACCGCAAACTGTGAACTGCCGACTTTACTCATGAATCTTCTCATGATAATACGAGTGTCCTTGCGGGCGCTGTCGAAGAACAAGACCCGCGCCGGCCTGACGGTGCTGGGAATCGTCATCGGCGTGGGAGCGGTCATCCTCCTGGTTTCAATCAGCCAGTCCGCCGGCTTGATGGTCAAGGATCAGTTCCAGAGTTTGGGAACTAACGTGCTCTTTGTCATCCCCGGCAGCCAGGAGGGCGGAGGCGTGCATCTGCCTTCCGGGAGCGTCACTACTCTGATCGCCGCCGACGCCGATGCCATGTGCGCGGAATGCCCGTCGGTCCTGGCCGCGTCGCCCATGGTTAGCGCGCGCGCAGATTATCGTGGGAAATCAAAACTGGTCGCCGGATAACATCTATGGCGTCAATGACGCTTACCCTATGATCGGCAATTGGCAGATTGAAAAGGGCGAATTTTTCACGCTTAACGATATCCACGCCGCGGCCAAGGTCTGCGTCATCGGTAAAACCGTGGTCGATAACCTCTTTCCCGGCATGGATTGCGTCGGCGCGACGATCCGCATCAAGAATATCCCCTTCCAAGTTATCGGCGTTCTCGAAGCCAAAGGAGCCAACCTTTTCGGCCAGGACCAGGACAATATCGTGCTCGCGCCCTTTACCACCATAAAAAAAAGAGTCAGCGGCAGCACCTTCAATAATATAGATGCGATCTTCGTCTCGGCTCGCTCGACCGAGGACATGAAAAAGGCCGACGAGGAAGTGACCAATCTCCTCCGCCAACGTCACCGCATCCGGCACAATAATCTGGACGATTTCACCGTGCACAACAGTTCTGAAATCGCCAGGGTCTTGAACATCATCACCATGGTGATGACCTTGCTCTTGGGCTCGGTCGCCAGCGTCTCGCTGGTGGTCGGCGGGGTGGGTATCATGAATATCATGCTCGTTTCCGTAACCGAGCGGACTCGCGAGATCGGAATTCGCCTTGCCGTGGGAGCACGCTCGCGCGATATCCTGCGCCAATTTTTACTGGAAGCCGTGGTGCTTTCTTTGTTGGGCGGAATCATAGGTGTCATTCTCGGCATTGGCGCCTCAGCGGCCGCGACCTACCTTGTGAACCTCTTTCTCAGCGGTACCCGCTGGCCATTGGCAATCTCAATCAATGCCATCCTCGTCTCCTTGGGTTTCGCGGCCTCGGTGGGAATGTTTTTCGGCTACTATCCCGCACGCAAGGCCAGCCGGCTCGATCCCATCGAATCGCTCCGCTACGAATAACGGAATCCGGCAAAAGACGCCCGTGGGCAATAACCTGTCCACCACAAGCGTGGTCTTGAGGCCCAACCCGGCTTTTAGAAAAAAACCGCGGATTTCTATGCCTTTCACGACGTTTTATTTAAAGAAAAAAACGCAAAGCGGAATGCCGTCGTAACATCCTTTCTTAAAAGCACTTGTGTCGAGGAAAAGTTCCTGGCCAGCCATTGTGGAAATAGGGTTGGACGGGTATATTTAGTGCCTGTTAAAAAACACTTGAAATCCGGCTGTAAAAAATGGTTTTTTCGCGATTGGAATTCAAGACAATAGCCCTCACCCCAACCCTCTCCGGGTACCAACCGAAGGTTAGTCGGGAGAGGGGGGAGGAATGTCGGGCTGGTAGTTTAACTGCCAACCTAACAAACAATCCTCAACAAAAAATCGGGAGAAAGGCTTATGGAAAATGTTGTTGAAAATTTATTCTGCTGAAAGGACTCGCGTTGTCTAACGATACGAATCTTCCCCCCGATCAGCCAGGACCTGAAAGTGTTCCTCCATCCAAACAGCCGGCCGGCGACGGCAATCCAATGGGTCGATTGCTGGAAATGCCTATCGAGGAGGAACTCAAGGGCAGCTATTTGACGTACGCGATGAGCGTGATCGTCAGCCGGGCGCTGCCCGACGTGCGTGACGGACTTAAACCCTCGCAGCGTCGCATCCTGGTGGCCATGAACGATTTGAACCTGGGTCCCGGGGCCGGCCGCGTTAAATGCGCAAAAATCTCCGGCGATACCAGCGGCAATTATCACCCGCACGGCGAGGTGGTGATTTATCCGACCCTGGTCCGCATGGCCCAGGAATGGAACATGCGGCACGTGCTGGTCGACAAGCAGGGGAATTTCGGCTCGATTGCCGGTTTGCCGCCTGCCGCCATGCGATACACCGAGGCCCGGCTTTCGCCCATTGCCGTGCTGATGCTGGAGGATTTGAAGCTCGACACGGTGGATTTCATCCCCACTTACGACGAGCGGCGGATGGAACCCGTGGTGCTGCCGTCGAAATTTCCGAATCTCTTGGTCAACGGCTCCAACGGCATCGCGGTGGGCATGGCCACCTCGATCCCGCCGCACAACCTGGGCGAGATCTGCGACGCCTTGATCAAGGTCACAGACGAACCTGACGTATCGATCGATGAATTATTGGAGATCGTACCGGGGCCCGATTTTCCCACCGGAGGCGTGGTCTGCGGCAGGGCCGGGATCCGCCGCGGCTATTATACCGGCCGGGGAACGGTCGTCCTCCGCGCCCGGGCGGCCATCGATGAGCATAACAACCGTTTCCGCATCGTCGTCAGCGAAATCCCCTTCCAGCAATCACGCGATCGGATCGAGGAGCGGATCGCCGACGCGGTCAACGAGGGGAAAATTCCCGGCATCTCGGGCTGCCGCAACGAAAGCGACCTGGACGAGCCGGTCCGCCTGGTGCTCGATTTGAAACGCGACGCCGACCCGGAAATTGTGCTCAACCAGCTTTATCAATTCACGCCCCTGCAAGACAGTTTTTCCATCATCTTCCTGGCCCTGGTGGACGGCAAGCCCCGCGTTTTGAACATCAAGGAATTGTTGGAAGAGTTTTTACGGCATCGCGAAACGGTAATCCGGCGGCGCACGCAATTTCTGCTCTTCCGGGCAAGACAGCGCAAGCACACGGTCGAAGGGCTGCTCTTGGCCCACGCCAACATCGACGAAGTGATCCGCGTCATTCGCGGTTCGGCCACGCAGGCCGAGGCCAAGCAAAGGTTGATGCAAATCCAGACGCCGGCCGCCATGCTCCGCCGGGCCTTGGGCGACGAAGGTTTTGCCGTGTTCACGGCCGAACGCGGGGAAAGCGAAATCTACAGTTTAACGCCCGTGCAGGCCGACGCAATCCTGAAAATGACGCTCGGACAGTTGGTCAACCTCGAGCAAAACAAGCTCTCCGAGGAGCACCGCGCCTTGCTCGCCGAGATAGCCGAGTACAACCGCATCCTTTCCGATCGCAATAACATCCTCGAGCTGATCCGCGAGGAATTGCGCGAATTGAAACGCAAGCACGCCGAACCGCGGCGAACGGAGATCAGCGGCGAGGAGATCGGCGACATCAACCTGGAAGACCTGATTGAAGAAGAGATAATGGTCGTGTCGATCACCAGCAACGGCTACGTCAAACGCACGCCGGTTTCGGCCTATCGCGCCCAGCGCCGCGGCGGCAAGGGCCTTACAGGCGCGAAAACCGAAGAGGAAGACCCGGTCCAGCATTTATTCGTGGCCAGCACGCACGCTTATCTCTTGTTTTTCACCAACAAGGGCAAGGTTTATTGGCGCAAGGTCTACGACCTGCCGCAGCTTGCCCGCGACAGCCGCGGCCGCGCGGTGGTCAACTTGCTTAATCTGTCCGAGGGCGAGCAGATCGCCGATTGCCGGGCGGTTAAGGATTTCAATCTGCCCGATCATTACCTGGTGATGGCCACCGCGCGGGGATTGGTGAAAAAAACCCCCCTGGCCGCATACAGCCGGCCCATGAAAACCGGTATTATCGCTATCAAACTCCGCGAGGGAGACGAATTGGTCGACGTGGTTGTGGCCAAGACCGGCGACGAACTGGTGCTGGCCACTGCCAAGGGGATGGCCATCCGCTTTAAACAGTCCGACGCCCGGCCCATGGGCCGCAACTCCAGCGGCGTAAAAGGCATCAAGCTCACCGCCGGCGACTCGGTCGTGGGCATGGTGGTGACCGATCCCGAGGCCACGCTCTTAACGGCCTGCGCCAACGGCTACGGCAAACGCACGCCGTTCGGGCCGAACCTGGAAATCGACCTGGCCGAGGAAGGCACTACGGTTGTGGAAGAAACCGAAATGGATGAAGAGACGGCCGAGCACGATGCCGAGCAGCCTGAAGCGGAAGGCGAAGAAGAACTCGCCTCCGGTCATTGCTACCGCACCCAGCGGCGCGGCGGCAAGGGCCTGCGCGACGTAAAAACCAGCGAGCGCAACGGCCCGGCCATCGGCATTGTCTCGGTGCGCGACGAGGACGAGTTGTTCATGATCACCGCCCGGGGCAAGATCCAACGCATTTCGGTCGCCGACATCGGCATCATCGGCCGCAATACCCAGGGCGTGAAAATCATGAGCCTCGATGAAGACGACAAACTTGTGGCGGTCAAACGCGTTCCAAAAGAGGAAAACGGCGAAAAGGAAGGGTAGGATTATTGGCAAGGGTGGTCAGTTTACTGACCCGCTTGAAAACAAGGGGTGGTCAGTTTACTGATCCACTCGAAAACAAGGGGTGGTCAGTTTACTGACCCACTTAGCCCCGACATATGAGCGGGGAGTGCGGGTCGTGATTATGAAAAATAATCCCTTGCCTCGGCTTGACAATGGTTCCGCAATTAGAGAACAACTTCTGCCCTATTGCCGGCTCAAATCCGGCGAAATCTGGCGCGATCCGCTGGGGCGGCACGACGTCGGTTGCTTGGATGCAACGGATTCAAATGCCGTTTGCAAGCTGGTGCGAGGTCACCGGCCGACCCTGGCCGTTCATGATCCGCCTTATAATCTCGCGGCTTTTGAAGTTCGCGACATCAATGAATATATCAAGTGGTGCAGGCGCTGGGTGCGTGCTACAAACTCCGTTATGGCCGAGGACGCGTCGTTATATATTTGGCTGGGCGCGGATCAAAACGACGGCTTTCAACCCTTGGCCGACTTCATGATCATGATGCGCGGGGAGCCGTTTTCCCCGCGGAGCTTTATTACCATGCGCAATCAGCGCGGCTACGGCACGCAAAAGAATTGGATGGCCGTTCGGCAGGAGTTGCTGTATTACGTCAAGGGACGGCCGGTTTTCAACGTCGAAGCCGAATATACCGACATACCCAAAATCCTCCGCGGTTATTATAAGGAAGTCGGCGGTGTTGTCACGGAAAATCGACAGCGAGGCAAGGCCGAGACGATCCGTGCAGGCAACGTCTGGGTCGACATCCAGCAAGTTTTCTACCGCGTGGAGGAGAACGTCTCGGGCTGCTACGCGCAAAAACCGCTGGGGTGCATCGAACGCATCATTCGGGCAAGTTCCGACCCGGGCGACGCCGTAATCGATCTTTTCGCCCATTCCGGCAGCACGCTACTGGCGGCCGAGATCCTCGATCGGCGATGCTTCACCGCAGACATTGATCCGCTCTTTTGCGAGATTGCAATCCGCCGATTGGAACATTATCGCCAAACGCGAAAACTAGGATGGCAAAACGGACATCCCTTTGAAAAAGAATTACCAATAGCACTTCTTGAGTCCCATACAAGCCTTCCTTTACCTGAAAAGGGGCCGTCTTTCCAGTCCTTACTTTTTTCCTAAGTCATGGGATTTAGCCGATAAAATTAGGAGTGCATATCAAAGTCAAATTGTGATCCATTAAGGATGATTTTAAGGTTGCTCTGATGACTTTAGAAGAGATTAAAAAGGTTGCCGAGCCAGCCTGTAGTAAATACAAGGTAAAGAGGTTGGATCTTTTTGGATCTTTCGCTCGTGGCGATAATTCTCCTGGAAGTGATGTTGATCTGCTTGTCGAGTTTGAAGATCCCGATCTTCATCTTTCCAAAAGGTTTTTCGGGTTGCTGCATTATCTTGAAGATGCTTTAGGACGCGAGATCGATCTGCTCACAATCAATAGTCTTAAAAATCCTTATTTCCGCCAAAGGGTATTCAAGGAGAGGGTGAAGATTTATGAAGGATGACATTCTTAAGCTTCTCCATGACGTCAGGGAAGCCGCTTTGGCTATTTCTCAATTTGTCTGCGGTAAAAATTATGATGATTACAATCGCGACGAATTGCTTAGAAGCGGCGTTGAGCGAAAATTCGAGATTATAGGGGAAGCATTAAACAGAATCAAAACTGAGGAGCCCGTTATATTGGATAAAATAAGAGGGTATCGCAGTATCATATCATTCAGGAATATTTTAGCCCACGGCTATGATAGCATAGATGACAGGATTGTGTGGGGAATCGTTGAAGAAGACTTGGGTAATTTGCTGCAAGATATAGAGGACCTTCTAAAAGGGAAATATCCAATCTAAGAATTCTTCCGGACATTGTTCTCAAGGGGAAATGGTTTGAAACCGGTTTTTAGCCCTCACCCAGGACCATCCCAAGATGGGAAGGGGTTGTGGAAAAGGAATTATTAACATGAAAATCGTTGTCATCGGCGCCGGTTACGTGGGGCTGGTCACGGGGACGTGTCTGGCCGAAACCGGCAACAACGTGGTGTGCGTCGATTGCGACAGGAAAAAAATCGACCTTTTAAATCGCGGTCACATCCCGATTTACGAGCCGGGACTGGCCGAGCTGGTCGCCAGGAACGTAAGCGCCGGACGGCTGCACTTTACCACCGATCATGCGGCCGCGGTGAGAAAAGCACAAGTAGTTTTTTTAGCCGTGGGCACGCCGTCGTCGGACGATGGTATTGTCGATCTGGCGTCGCTCTGGGCGGTGGTGGATGGCATCGCGGCGCACTTGAATAAAGACTGCATCGTGGTCTGCAAGAGCACCGCGCCCGTGGGCACGAACGGGAAAATAGCCGCCCGATTGAAAGAACTTACCGGGCGCGACGTGGACGTGGCCAGCAATCCCGAATTTCTCAAGGAAGGGGCGGCCATCGAAGACTTCATGAAGCCCGACCGCGTGGTTGTGGGCGTGCGCCGGGCCGAAGTGGCCGAAATCCTGAGGGACCTGTACCAGCCGTATCTGCGGACTGAAAAGCCGCTTTTGGTCATGTCGCCTGAAAGCGCGGAAATGACCAAGTACGCAGCCAACGCCCTGCTGGCCTCGAAAATCAGTTTTATTAACGAGATGGCGAACATTTGCGAGCGTTTGGGGGCGGATATAAACGAGGTCCGTCGCGGCATGGGTTTTGACAACCGCATCGGTTTTGCATTTCTCTTTCCCGGCGTGGGCTTCGGCGGGAGCTGCTTTCCCAAAGACGTGCGGGCGCTGACTGCCGCCGCCAGGCAGCAGGGCGTGGATTCGCGCATCCTCGAAGCGGTCCACTCGGTGAACCAAGCGCAGAAAAAACTGCTTGTCGATAAGATCGAACGGCATTTTGAGGGCAAATTAGGGAACAAGGCGATTGCCGTTTGGGGGCTGGCCTTCAAACCCGGCACCGACGACATCCGCGAAGCCCCGGCGCTGGCCCTCATCGACCGGTTGCTCGAACACGGGGCGAAACTCCGCGTGCACGATCCGGTGGCCATGGATAACGTCCGCCAGGTGTACGGTGAAAAACTAGTATACTGCGACCGCCGCGACGACGCTTTGATCGGCGCCGATGCCTTGGCAATCATGACCGAATGGAAGCAGTTCGTGCACCCCGACTTCGAGGAGATGGGCAAGTTGATGCGGCAGAAAATTATTTTTGACGGCCGCAATATTTACTATCCAGAAAGGATGCGCGAGGCCGGTTTTACCTACTACAGCATCGGCCGGCTGCCTGTAACACCGTCATAAACGTGGTTAGTGGATAGGGATTAGAAGTTAGAAATGAATAACGCATTCAAGCCACAATTCAACATCCGATTTTTTTCTTTCTCTTGGGCCTGACTGCATGTGTGTGCTATTTGCTGTTCTTTGGGACCGAACAACTGGATTATGGCACCGGCCTTGCTTATTGACGGATTACTATTCTGGCATACCCGTCGATCTCGTTACGCAGTACTGCCTGGTATCGTAATCGGTTTTATAGTCGGAATTATCTTGAATCTAGCAGTTCATCCGATTGACATTATAGCAACAGGCGTGTTTGCCGCGACATTTGGTGCTCCAATAAACGCCATTTGTAAAGGATTCCCGAAGGCTGGATTAGCGGCACTTATCGGTATAATAGGCATGTTTGTTCTCTTGCCTATAACGTGATGGCTTTTGAATTTTTAAAAGGGCTTGAAATAACCGTATTAATTTTTCCTTTAAGAGCGTTTTATCATACATAACAAGCCTCTTTATCGATTCTATTCTTCAAATAAGGATTCATCGAGGCCCCATAATGGATGATGTCGACCTGGGATCTAAGGATGCTTTCCAGTTCGTCTTTAATGTGTACCATGAAAAACAGATCGGGTTTTTTCATCTTCACGACAACGTCCACGTCACTGTCGTCCCGCACATCATCCGCGCGGCTGAGCCGAACAAACCCAAGGCAATAATGCCGTATTTTTCAGTGGAAGATTTTTTGTATGCCTTTAATAGGGTGAGAATTTCGTTTTTACCCATTGTCCCCTCTCCTTATCATAAACGTTCTTCAATTAGCATACTCAATTCACGCTATATACAGAAGTCCCCGTCCGACTTTTAATTCCGTGTCTGGCGAAAACGTTTCCAATCGATACCCAGTTTGCGCATCTTGGCTCGAAGCGTGTGGGGATTGATCTTAAGCAACACGGCGGCGCCGTGGGGCCCTTCGATGCGCCCTTTGGTCAGGGACAAAACCTTTTCGATGTGCCGCCGCACAGTTGCGTTTAGCGACTCGACGCCGGGGGCTGCCTGGGCGGACGAGGATTTCGTTTTTTGGGCGTCAGCGGCGGGTATCGACTGTTCCGCGGCCACGCCCAGGGCCTTGGCTACTTCCAACGTCTTGCCTTCGCCTAGAATCGCTGCGCGATCGATCACCGCCGCCAGTTCGCGGACGTTGCCCGGCCAGGAATAGGACGTCAATAATTCCATGTCTTGCCGGGCGGGCAAGACCGGGGCCAGTCCGAAGCGGGTGGCTGCGCGGCGGGCAAAATGCGCGGCCAGCCGGGCAATGTCTTCGCGGCGCTCGCGCAGGGTCGGCAACACGATGGGAAACACCGCGATGCGATACCACAAGTCCTCGCGGAATCGCCCGTCGGCCACCATGGCGGCCAAATCGCGGTGCGTGGCGGCCACGATCCGCACGTCGACGTGGATCGGCTGTTCGCCGCCGACGCGCTCCATCCAGCCGTCTTGCAATATGCGCAACATGCGGACTTGTGCGGCCAAGGGCAGTTCGCCGATCTCGTCGAGAAACAAGGTGCCGCCGCTGGCCCGTTCAAACCAGCCGCGGCGGCCCTCCACCGCGCCGGTGAATGCCCCGCGCTCGTGGCCGAAAAGCTGGGAATCGATCAGTTCCGGCGGGATGGCCCCGCAGTTCACCCGGTCGAACGGCCCCGCTGCCCGGCGCGATCGGGCATGGATCGAGCGGGCGATCAATTCCTTGCCCGTCCCGGTCTCGCCGAAAATCAACACCGGGGCGTCGGATGGGGCGACCAGCTCTACCCGCTCCATGACGGCCCGCAGCCCGGTATCGGCCCCGACGATCGTATCGCCGAGTTCTTTGCGGCCGAGTTTGGTCAAAAGCGAACGTTTATCGGCCTCGGCGGCCTCGCGCAACGCGGCCATTTCGCTCAGCCGGTGATCGTTTTCCAGGGCGATGGAAAACGGTTCCAAGAGTCGCTCGACCAGTGCCGCGTGCCTGGGGCTGAATGACCGTTGCGGACCGGCGCAAAGCGCCAAGATGCCGGATGGCTCCTGGGTATTGCCCAAGGGACCGCCAAGACGTCGCCCTCGAAACCACTGGGCAGGAGAAAATCCCACTGCCCGGAGTTTGATGCTCCGGGACTGATGCGGATGATCTCGCCTTGGGCGCACCAGGTCAAAAGGGAATCTAACTGATCGGCGGAGCAAACCGTCCGAACATAAAGAGGAAGCGACGGTTCCGGCAGGTCCCAAGCCCACGGCTACTGTTTCCAGACTCGATCGCTTTAGGTCCAAGCGCCGCACCAAAACTTGCTCAAGCGGCATCCACTCGACCAGCATGGCGGCAATGTTCGCGGTGGATTCGGTGATTTCAATATGGCGGCAGGCTTCGCGCCAAACGCTTAAAAGAACTGCTTGAAATTCTTCCATAATGGATCCCTTTTAGTCCACCGTGATTACGCGGCAAAAAAATAATTTATCATATATCACAGATATTATACCAAATAATTCAGACAATCTATCATATTTAACAGTATATTAAGAGTCTGATACATCATTATGATGATTATTATTGACATATATACCAGATTCATCGATAAAAGGCTAGTACAATTAACCCGGCATAAAACTTGCCATTAACAACGTAGTGAACCAAGTCAATCTAGATAAGGAGAAGTACAAATGCACTGGGGAAAAACATGGCGTAGTTTCTCATTGGCGATTGGGGGTTTTGTCTTGTTGGGTTTTTGCTTGCCTGGGTCAAACCTTCAGGCCCAACAGGAATCGCAAATCTCGGGCACGACAGTGGAGTTATTGAACGTTTCCTATGATCCCACGCGGGAATTGTATCGCGATTTCAACGAGGCCTTTGCCAAGGAATGGCTCAGAAGACGGGACAGATTGTGAAGGTGAAGCAGTCGCACGGCGGTTCGGGCAAGCAGGCGCGTGCGGTAATCGAAGGACAGCCCGCCGACGTGGTGACTCTGGCATTGGCCTACGATATCGATGCGATACACAAGCACGGCGATTTACTGCCCGAAAATTGGCAATCGCGATTGCCCAACAATAGCTCTCCATACACATCCACTATCGTATTTTTAGTGCGCAAAGGGAATCCCAAGGGGATTAAAGACTGGAACGACCTGATCAAGCCCGGCGTGCAAGTGATCACGCCCAATCCCAAAACATCGGGCGGGGCCCGATGGAACTATTTGGCCGCATGGGGTTACGTGCTTAAGCGCGAACTGGGCGATTTCGCCAAGCTGAAGGATCCCAAAGCCGCCCCGCAGGTTGCCCAAGCACAAGCCAAAGCGCAGGAATTTGTCAAGGAACTATTCAGCAAACACGTACCGGTATTGGATACCGGCGCCCGGGGTTCGACCATGACCTTTGTACAGCGCGAGATGGGCGACGTGCTTTTGGCCTGGGAAAACGAGGCCTTTTTATCGATAAAAGAATCGGGGCCCGACAAGTTCGACATCGTAGCCCCGCCCTTGAGCATCCTGGCTGAACCCACGGTTTCTTTGGTCGATGCCGTGGCCGATAAGCACGGCACGCGCAAGGTGGCCGAGGCATATCTGCAATATTTGTATTCGCCCGTCGGCCAAACAATGGCCGCCGAGCATTATTACCGGCCGCGAAATACCAGGGACGTGCCTGAAGCAGTGTTGAAACAATTTTCCAAAATTGAACTTTTTACAATCGAGGAAGTCTTCGGCGGTTGGCAAAAGACCCAGGCCAGGCATTTCGACGACGGCGGCGTCTTCGATCAGATATATAAACCGTAAATGGAGTTTTATAAATTTCTCCCCTCTCACTTTGGGAGAAGGGTAGGGGGTGAGGGCAAGGCAAAATTTTCTCGCAGTAAGCCCTCTCCCTAACCCTCTCTCAATGGGAGTGGGAATAAAAATCACGCGATTTGAAAAATACAAGCCATAACACTTTTCATAAAGGAACGTTCAATGATTGAAACGATCTCGATTTTCAGCGGTCGCGGCAAGGACGGACGCAAAGAACCCTTCGACCGCATCGATCTTAACATGGGTCAGGTGGTAAGCATCGTCGGTCCGACGGGGTCGGGAAAGACGACATTCATCAACGATATCGAGCTTTTTGCCGACGGGGACACGCCCAGCGGGCGGCGGGTTCTGATCGACGGTGCGCCCGTGCCCGCCGATTTTCGCTGCAATCCGGCGCGGAACCCCATCGCCTTGATCACCCAACACACCACCTTCCTTTCGGACATGCCGGTGCGCGACTTTTTGAGCACGCACTGCCGCGTACGGGCCAGCAACGGCCAGACCGGGCAGATGGTGGCCGAGACCATCGAATTCGCCAACCAATTGACCGGCGAGCCGATCGACATGGACAATCGCATGACCGAGCTTTCGGGCGGGCAGACCAGGGCTTTGCTTATTGCCGACGCCACGGTAATTTGCAGCACGCCGGTTGTGCTCTTGGACGAGGTGGAAAACGCCGGCATTCACCGCACCCGGGCGGTGCAACTGCTGCGGCGGCGGCGGAAGATATTTATCTTCGTGACCCACGATCCGCGCATCGCCTTGTTGTCCGACTTCCGCATCGTGATGCGGGGAGGCTCGATCGTAAACGTGCTTTCCACCAGCGAAGACGAACGCACGGTTTCAGTTCGCGTCAATCGCCTCGACGACGCCCTCTCCAGTTTGCGCGACAAGCTGCGGCACGGACAGCGTCTGAGCGCCGAAGAATTGCTGGAGGTATCATGAGACTTGCCATTTGCGCCGGCCCGGCCACCACGGGCAAGACCTCGGTGCTTCGCCACATGACCCGCAAACTGCTCCGCGCCGGACACCGCGTGGCCTTCGTAAAACTCGACGTGCAATATGCCGACGAGGACGAGTTGCTGGCCGAGGAGTTCAACATTCCCGCGAAAAAGGTGTACACGGGCGAACTCTGCCCGGACCACTGCCACGTGATGATCCTGGGCGACGCCCTGCGCTGGGCCGAGCAAAACGGCGCCGATCTGCTGCTGGTCGAGACGGCCGGACTGTGTTTGCGGTGCGCCCCGTACGTGGACGGCGGGCTGGGCATGATCGTGCTCGAGGCCACCAGCGGCATGAACTTGCCGCTTAAGGTCGGTCCCATGCTCTCGCTGGCCGACATCGCCGTGGTGACCAAAATCGATCGCGTGTCTCAGGCCGAGCGCGAGGTGTTCCGGGCGCGGATCCAGGAAGTGGCCCCCGAGGTCCTGGTCCGCGAAGTCAACGCCCTGCACGGCATCGGCATCGATCCGCTGGTAACCCGCATGCTGGAAACGCCCGAGGTCGCCGGGTCGCTTTATTTGCGGGGCAATCCGCCGGTGGGCACGTGCACGATCTGCGTGGGCAAGAAGGAAATCGGCTGGCAGGCGCACTTCGGCGTAGTGCGGGCCCTGGAAAGCCAGACTTTTTACCGGGGAGAATAGCATGGCCCAGCGGATTTATTTCGATAACGCGGCCACCACGCCCATGGACCCCCGCGTTTTTAACGCAATGCAGCCATATCTGCAACAGTGCTGGGGTAATCCTTCCAGCTTGCATTGGGAAGGGCGGGAGGCCCGCGCGGCAGTCGATCGGGCCAGGAATCAAGTGGCGCAATTACTCGGCGCGGAGCCGAACGAAATCGTTTTTACCTCCAGCGGTACCGAAGCGGATGCACTGGCGATCCGCGGCGCTTTGACGGCCAAAGGTCTTCGCGGCGCCCACTTGATCGCCAGTGCGATCGAACACCCGGCCGTGTTGGCTTGCTGCCGGCGATTGGAGCGCGAAGGCGTATCGCTAACGCTGTTGCCCGTGGATGAAGACGGGCATTGTGGATCCGGAAACTCTGCGCCGGGCGTTGACGCCGGAGACTCGCCTGGTCTCGATCATGGCGGCCAATAACGTGATTGGAACACTTCAGATGGTGCCGGAACTGGCCGAAATCACCCACCGGCACGGCGTCTTGTTTCACACCGACGCCGTGCAGGCCGCCGGGAAGATCTCCTTTGACATGCGCAATCAACCGATCGATTTGCTCTCGCTCTCGGCCCATAAACTGCACGGGCCGAAAGGGGTCGGGGCCTTATATGTGCGAAGCGGCGTGGAGTTGGCCCCGCTTTTGGAAGGCGGCGGCCAGGAGGCAGGGCTTCGCTCCGGCACGGAAAACGTCGCCGGGATAGTCGGCTTGGGCGCGGCCGCGGAAATCGCCCGGGAGGAAATGGCCGATGAGGCGGCGCGCCTGGTGAAGATTCGCGAGTACCTTATCGATTCGGTTACAGAACTCATCCCCAAAGCTTACCTTATCGGCGATCGGTACCGGCGGCTGCCCGGTCACATTTGCCTGGGTTTTGCCGGAATGGAGGGCGAGGCGATCCGGCTGCTCATGGAGTTGGACGCGGCGGGGATAGCCATTTCCTCGGGCAGCGCGTGCAGTGCCTTGCACGCCGGGGAGCCTTCCCATGTATTGGAGGCCTTGGGTTTCGACGCATTTAAAGCCCGGGGCTCGCTGCGGATCAGTTTGGGGCGTTTTAACACGTATGAAGAGGCAACGCGATTGCTGGAAGTGCTTCCCCGCGCGGTAAGCTCCCTGCGATCGATCACCAGCCTCGCAACGGTAAGTTGATAAGCAATGTAAATCATATTTATCGAGGGTCAGATAAATAATAATGTTGTTAAGCCCACGGGTTGCAACCCGTGGGCTTGGCTCGATTTAATATCAGCAGGTTAATCCGGGTGTTCACCCCGGACTAAATAAACATCGGATAATTTTATCATTGTAGATATGGAGTAAAATTCATGGTGGAAGCAATTGATTACAAGTTACCAGGTCTGAACTGCGGTCTGTGCGGATATCGCACCTGCGATGAATTCCAGGAACGATTGGCGTCCTCGCCGGAAATGCTGCGGCGTTGCATTCATCTATCGAAAAACCGCATCCGATCCGAATCCTCAACAACAGACTCGGCGGAAACAATGGATGGCCCAGCCGCGGGCAAAACCGCCGCCACCCGCCGGGTTGACGGGATTGGGGAAACCGCCGGTCGCTTGCCAATTTTTGCCGCCGCCAGCAGTAACCAGGTCGCAAGCTGTGGCGTATGCACGGGCGAGGAAAGATTCAGCACCTGCGGAATTCAGACTTGCTCGCCCGGCGGCGCAAGGAGCAAGTCGCAGCAGCCGGACTGGCTCGATCATTTGGGGCGAGAGTTCGACTTTTATCTGGAGCATTTTCCCGAGGAGCCCGGTCCGCGGGAGATCATTCTGCCACACAATCCCCTGTTGACCAGGGAGATGAACATTCAAGTGGGCGATATTTTGATCGGCCGGCCCTTGGGCATGTCGTGCGGTTGCCCGATCACTCATTGCGGCGTGGTAATGGAGGCCGATCATCGCACCGGGGTGATCGTGTGGTGCGTGACCGGTCCGCTGGGCCCCCGCGAAAAAGGCTACAAGGACCTGGGCTACTATATTGCCGAGGGGTATGAAGGACTGGTGAAGGAAACCCGCTGCGAACTGCGGATTGGCATGCGGTACTTCTTCCAGCCGCGGATGTGCATGTTACAATGGCGGCACAGCGGATTGATCAATTACCTCAGCCGCAATGGGGGCCAATACCAGGTGCGGGTAGAAGGATTGTGGATTGGATAAAGGGTTCAGGGTTCGGGATTCAGTGTTCAGCAATTGATATACATCCGGATTGGAACATTTAAAGGGGTCAGACGTGCGAATCCAGCTAAAGCGACAGAGCGTCTTGCCCGGCTTTGGGCTGACCATGGGTTTCACGCTGTTTTATTTAAGCCTTATCGTGTTGATTCCGCTCAGCGGGCTGTTTCTCAAGTCGGTCACGATAAGCTGGTCGGAATTTTGGAAAGCCGTGAGCGATCCCCGCGTGGTGGCGTCGTATCGCTTGACTTTTGGGGCATCGCTTGTGGGGGCCCTGATAAACGCGGTGTTTGGGCTGATAGTGGCCTGGGTGCTGGTGCGATATTCTTTTCCCGGCAAAAAGATTGTCGATGCCTTGGTCGATCTGCCCTTTGCCATGCCCACGGCCGTCTCGGGAATCGCCTTGACCATGATTTACTCTCAAAACGGCTGGATCGGGCATTTGCTCAAACCGCTGGGGATCAAAGTGGCTTACACTCCGCTGGGCGTGATCGTGGCTTTGACTTTTATCGGGCTGCCCTTCGTGGTGCGGACCTTGCAGCCGGCCTTGGAAGACATGGAGACCGGAGTGGAGGAGGCCGCCGCCAGCCTGGGCGCCAGCCGCTGGCAAACGTTTATAAAGGTAATTCTGCCCATGATCTTTCCGGCCCTTTTGACCGGTTTTGCCCTGGCCTTTGCCCGGGCACTGGGCGAATACGGTTCGGTGATTTTCATCTCCGGCAATTTGCCGATGAAGACCGAAATTACGCCGCTTTTGATTGTTACCAAGTTGGAAGAATACAATTACGCCCAGGCCGCGGCCATTGCCGTTGTCACCCTGGCGGCGTCGTTCGCCGTGCTGCTGTTTATCAATCTGGTGCAATGGTGGAGCCGGCGCTACGCCGCGTGATGGACAAGGACTAATCGTTCAATTTGTAATTTTCAATTTTCAATTTGCAATTTGCAATAAAAAACATGGCTGCAACAATCGCCAAAAATTTCTCCGCAAGTGATAAAGGCCGTCTAGGCTCGGCGGTGCTCGAGCCGTTTTGGATTCGCTTGCTGCTTATAGGCGTGACGTTGGTGTTTCTATCGCTGTTTCTACTGGTGCCGCTTGTGGCGGTTTTTGCACAGGCCTTTGAAAAAGGTTGGAGGTTGTATCTGGCCTCGCTCGTCGACACCGATGCCCTGGCTGCCATACGCTTAACGTTGTTTGTCGCCGTAATCGTGGTGCCGATCAACACAATCTTCGGCGTTTCGGCCGCCTGGGCGATCAGCAAGTTCGAGTTTGTGGGCAAAAGTGTCTTGACAACTTTGATCGATCTGCCTTACAGCGTATCGCCGGTTATTGCCGGGATGGTCTTCGTCTTATTGTTCGGCCGGCAGGGGTGGTTCGGACCGTGGCTTGCGGCACATAATATTCAAGTGATATTTTCAGTCTCGGGCATTATATTGGCTACTTTGTTTGTGACCTTTCCCTTCGTTGCCCGAGAACTGATCCCGCTGATGCAGTCGCAGGGTACCGAGGAAGAGGAAGCGGCCCGGGTTTTGGGAGCGGGAGGCTGGCAGATCTTCCGCCGCGTAACCTTGCCCAATATAAAATGGGGATTGCTCTACGGCATTATCCTTTGCAACGCCCGGACAATGGGCGAGTTCGGGGCGGTGTCGGTGGTGTCCGGGCACATCCGCGGCGAGACTAACACCATGCCCTTGCAAGTCGAGGTTTTGTATAATGAATACAATGTGGCGGCGGCGTTTTCGCTGGCCTCGCTTTTGGCCATGTTGGCGCTGGTCACGCTGATCCTCAAATCGCTGTTGGAATGGAAGGGCATAGGCCGAAAGGCCGCCGAAACGCAAGCTTACATCGGAGATTGACCTATGAGCATCGAAGCCCGCAATATTTCCAAAACCTTCGGCTCCTTCGTCGCCCTGGATGACGTCAGCCTGACCGTGGCCACCGGCGAATTGGTGGCCTTGCTGGGCCCGTCTGGGTCGGGCAAGACCACGCTCTTGCGGATCATTGCCGGGTTGGAACGGCCTGACCGGGGCAGCGGCCCCATCCTATTCCACGAGGAGAACGTCGCCGGGCGCCGGGTAGGCGACCGCGAAGTGGGCTTCGTATTCCAACACTACGCCCTGTTTCGCCACATGACCGTGTTCGATAACGTGGCCTTTGGTTTGCGGGTTAGACCCCGGCGGTTGCGGGCCGTCAAAAGCGTCATCCGGCAGCGGGTCGATCAATTGTTGCAGCTCGTGCAACTCGATACCTTTGCCACCCGGTATCCGCATCAGCTTTCCGGGGGACAGCGGCAGCGCGTGGCCCTGGCCCGCGCCCTGGCCATCCAGCCCAAAGTGCTGCTCTTGGACGAGCCCTTCGGCGCTTTGGACGCCAAGGTCCGGCAGGAACTTCGCCGCTGGCTCCGCCGCCTGCACGACGAAATCCACGTGACCAGCGTTTTCGTGACCCACGACCAGGAAGAAGCCTTGGAATTGGCCGACCGCGTGGTGGTGATGAACGAAGGGCAGATCGAACAGATCGGCGCGCCTGACGAAGTGTTCCATAATCCCCGCACGGAGTTCGTGATGAACTTTCTCGGCCACGTGAACCTTTTCGGCGGCCGAATGGAAGACGGCAAGGTGCTTTTTTCCACGCTGGCCCTGGATTCGCCCCGGCACGCCCAGTTGCCCAATCAGCCGGTGAAGGTTTTTGTCCGGCCGCACGATTTCGAGGTAAACACGCAGGCCAACGGTCAGGTCAACATGCGGGCGACCGTTTCCCGCGTGCATTCGGCCGGTCCCAACGCCCGGCTGCAACTCGTGGCCGAATCTGGTGAGAGCCTGTCGGTGGAACTATCGCAAGAACGGTTCCGCAATCTGGGGATTCGCCCCGGAAGCCAAGTATTTCTCACCCCTCGCGACGTAAAAATCTTTGTGGCGGATTACGTTATTTGAAGCGATTTTCATCGCCTTTCGTCGGCGGGTCTTACGGGTACGAAGCGTTCGTCGGGCGGGACGATGAAATTGATGCGCAGCCCGAATTTGTCGCCCACTTTTACCGCTTCGCCGGTGGCAATCTTACAATTGCTGACTTCCAAGTCGAGCATTTCTTCGCACGATTTGTCGAATTGCAGAATCTGCCCGGGGCCTATCTCAAGGATCCGGCCAAGCGTTTGTTTCTTCTGGGCTAAGGTAACCACCACTGGAACGCGAACTCGCAATAAGCTGCGCGTGTAAGGAGGAAACTCGCGTTTGCCGGTTTGGCAGGGGGGGTTGGTAATCGGCTGCGACGCAGATTGGGTGTCGAGATTGGATTGGGCCGAAACGGCTGATTGCGAAGTTGTCTCCCCAGGCGTGTCTGCCTGGGCGGCTTCCGGCTCATTTTCGAGGGAATTTGGTGCAATTTCAGACATGTATTTGATATCGGGATAAGAAGCCGCAAACTTTGCCTAGACGCTATAAATTGTTGAAATCGGACCGGCAATATGGAAAAAATAAGGTAAATAGAGAAATAATGGCCGGTATGCGGCTAACCCGGATTATTCGCAGCCTAGGATTTTTAACGCAGAGTGCGAACACCAGCCCGAAAGCGCAAGCGAGGGTAAACTGTTTGCCATCCCTCGCTTGCGCTTCGGGCTAGTGTAAATTCATGAATAATCCGGGTTAATAATGGTTAATATTTGTCGGTTTCCATCCTTCGGCCTATACGCCCCGGCCTACAAGCAAAAAAGGGCGGCGAAAAAACCGCCGCCCTGATGTTGCCGGACTTTTTACGAGTATTTTACTGTTTATTAAGTTGTTCGAGCAAAGCCGTGGCCTCTTGCTTCATGGTAAATGGGGCAGTGCTTTTCAAGGCGTATTTCAGCAGTGTCTTTGCTTCTTCTTTGCGACTCTTTTCGCTGGCCACCACGGCCGCGTAATAGGCCGTGTCCGGATTGGGATTTCCAGATGAAGCAGAAATGGCCGCCTGCAAGGTTTTATCTGCATCATCGACCTGGTTCAATTTGTACAAGACCCAGCCGTAGGTGGAGGCGGCTTCCACGGCGTTGTTCGTTTTTTGATATCGCTGCATGTTGTCCGAGGCATATCCAAGTGCGCTGTGCTTCTTGGCCATGTCTTTTTGTTCGACCAGGGCCAAGGCAAGGTTGTTTTTGGCGGCAAAATTGTCGGGCTCTTTCAGGTGAGCGGACTCGAAGTTTATTTCCGCGGCCTTGTAATCTTTCTGAAACAAGGCGACCACACCGCGGACTATTTTGGCGTCCAGGGAAGCGGGGTCGATTCGCAATGCAGCCGCAGCCCGGTTTTGAGCGTCTTCGAGTTGCCCGTTTTCCAGGGCTATTTGTGCGGCCACCAACTGGGTATTCAGATCATCCTGGGCCGCCTTCAATGCCGCAGTTATCCACTTCTTGGCATTTTCCTTATCGCCGGATTGTTGATAATACAGGGCCAGAATCGCTTCGGGCGTCAAAACCTTGGGATCTGCGGCTTTGGCCTCTTTCAGCTTGGCCAGTGCGCCTTCCATGTCTTTCTGTTTAAAGAGCACCGTACCAAATTGTTGCAGGGCCTGGGCGTTTTTCGGGTCCAATTTCAGCCATTGCTCTAAATATTTTTTCGCCGTGGCCCAATCCTCGCGCGATTGATAAACCTGGGCCAGTCCGCTGACTACGGCAGGCGATAAAACTTCCTTTCGCTTGGGATTCTTGTCAAGCTTGGGCAAAAGCGTGCTGGCCTTGCCCATTAGCAATTCGGCCTCGGTTATGCGCCGATCACGCAATGCAATTTGAGCCAGGAGAATATAAGCCTCGGGATCGTCGGGAGTTTTTTGAATTCCTGTTTCCAAGGCCTGCAAAACTCCTTGTGGCATGTTGGCTGCGTTGTAAATCTGGGCTAGAAGCACATATGGCGGAGGAAGGTCCGGATTTTTTTTGACTGCCGCTTCAAGTAATTTCAAGGCGCCGTCCAGATCTCGATCCTTAAAACGCGCCAAAGCATCGGTGATTTCCTGCATTTGGGGCTGTTTTTCCGTACCGACGCCTGATTGGCCGGCCGGGACCGGCTCTGCGCCGGCGAATTGGGATCCTAAAATCAAGCCGGCAGTTAACAAGATTACTGCCGATACCGTGCGATAAGATAACAAATTCATGCTTCAACACCCTTTCTTAACGAAATTTTATCAACAACCGGCCGGAGACCGGGATCTAACCTAAATAACTAGTCTTTTTTAGAGTACGACGGAAAATTGACCTTGGCAAGACCCTCTAAGCGTTCAATGGCAATTAAACCGACGTTTGCCGTATGTTTTCGCAGGATTTAACATTCCCGGTAAAATGCTGTTCCTGCGTCCCACCCCTTTTTAGGGTAGGAAATGCCCGAATCCACTCGAACTTACTAACTATACGCATTGGGCGGAATAAATGATCGACGACATTTCAGGCAGTCTTGGGCATACCGGCGGGAATGCTTCCCGCTGAGTTGAATTTTTATTATGATGCGGGTGGTTTATGTCTATCCAAAATGTGGGCGCATTTTTTAAGGAGGCGCAATAATGACGCGGATGGCATTTTTTCGCATGATGTTGTGGACAAGCATGGCAACAATCACGGCCGGATTGGCCCTCTGGAATAACTCCGCCTTTGCCGCCGATGGAAGCCCTGCGCCTAAAGCAACTGACAAAAGTAAAGGCCCCAAAGGCCATTTACCGCCTTATTACACCAAAGTTGTCACCGAGGAGCAGCGCGAAAAAATTTACAGTATTCAAGAAGAATACCGGACGAAAATTGAGGCCGCCCGCGCCCAATTAGATGCCCTGGTCAATGAGGAAAAAGATAAGATTTCCGCAGTCTTGACCGAGGAGCAGAAGAAGAAAGTCGAGGAATTTCAATCCGCTGCCAAAACGAAAAAGGGAGCCAAAAAAACAGATCCGCAAAAAGCCGATAAAACATCGCCTCTTGTTAACCCGTTAGAACTAAACCAGGATAAATAAAGGCGGCCTGCTTAAACCGGTCGGCCACCCGGTGTTATTAAGACGGTCTCAAAAGTATAGAGGCGCAAACAACATATTAACCCTTCCCGCCGGCAAGCGCCGGAAGGTTAATAGCTCCTATTCGTCCGATCGGATCGTTTTTTCGAATCGGCTACGGTCTACTATAAACGCAGCGAGATCATGCGTTTGCGGCCGTTGTCTTCAAAGTTCAGCTTGTCTTCTCTGGCAAGCCAACCAATAGCCTGCATCACGGCGTCGCGCGGTTCGCCGACCGCTTTTACTAGTTTGGTCAGGTCCATTGGACCATTCTCGGACAATAGTTTCCAAACTACGCCTGCAGTTGCGCCAATTTCCGTAGTGTTCGAAACAGAAAATGCTGTTGCCATAATGCTACCTCGCATAAAATGGGTAACTTGCTGGCTGGGCAATCAACTCAGCCCAGAAAGATTATAACGAATTTTCATGTCATTACTCAAGGGGCTGCTTACAATTGTAATGGCCCGATTTTTTTATATGGCGATTTAAGTCAAATAAATGATATAGGTGTCTTGGGAAATATAGCATATAAAATCTGATAGTGATAATTATATCAAAAAACGGCAAATGTATGGCTTATGCAGCCGGTTTGCATATGTTCCCTTGTGTTAATCCCGATTATTCATGACCCAGGACTTTCCATGCGTAATGTAAAATACTAGCCCGAAGCGCAAGCGAGGGCAAGCAAACCTCTTTCCTCGCTTGCGCTTCGGGCTGGTGTAAATTCACGAATAATGCGGGCCCCAAAAAATCAAGGGCCTGGCGGGCAGTGCGGGCAACCAACCAGGCCCTTAAACCGTGAAAAAACGGCCTCGTTCCCAAAGGGATTCTCAGGTTGCAATGACAGCAACTCTACCTAAGATTCACGGTGATTATACAAGATATCCGATCCTTACATATTGATATACCGGCAAAAACACGAGTCACCAGAAAGCAAACATTTTACTTCATGCAATCGATCTTACGCATGCTTACTGCAATTGGTTGGCCTGTTTTTTTGAATATTTCTAATCTCGGTAGTGCGGGTCTTTTAGGCCATTAAGCAGGCTGATAGTCATTGCCTGAAAAACGCATTGAATTTGTTCAAATTCCCGATCTTCGGCTTGACAAAATATGGTGTATGTCGCTCGGTTGCATCTCAAACTGCGAATTTGGGCGGTATTGGTAAAATCAAAAAGGAAAAAATTCAGATCGTAACCGGTCATTTTCCGGCCGGCAAGTGTTTCCTCGACTTGATGGACCTCGAGGCCTTGATATTCCTTTTGCATTGCCTCAAGGGCCGCATTTGCCAAATTCAAGGGCTCGACCAAGCCGTGATGCAGCGCAACGGACCAAAATCCTCCTCCAGGACTATAAACTGTCACCGATTGATCGCCCGACAGGTTGTCCTCATCCAGCGTCCAATTATCGGGATATAAAAAAGAGAAAGCAGGTCTTTGAAATTGGGCTGGCATGGTAAAAACCGAAAATTACAACCGCTTTTAGCACAAATTCTAGTAATTATCGTATCAGTTGGGGCTTTCAGGGGGAATAGTACGAAATCGCTGAAATCGGGATGGCAGCAAATGCCCTGTTTTGCTAGTGTGCCTTATCCTCTTTTTTTAAAAAATGATCGGTATAATGCTCCAAATCGGCCGAATGGTCTTGTTCTCTGCTGTGCTGGCGCAGCTAGCGGGCTGCCGTTTGCCAGGCCGGGATGGACCGGTCTCGCAGTCCTTGGCCGAGAGCCGGAACTTATCGCGGCAAGGCGTGGCGGCCATGGAGCGCGGCGAGCAGCAGCAAGCCGAGGCGCTTTTGGCAAAGGCTGTTAAAGTCTGCCCGTCCGATCCCGAAGCCCGCCGCAATTACGCCGAAACTTTATGGATGCATGGATCGCAAACCGAAGCCATTGCCCAAATGGAAGAGGTCGCCCGCAACGGCTGTGAAGATGCGACATTTTGGACGCGACTGGCTGAGATGTATTTGGCCGCCGGGCGCGCCGATGCGGCCGGGCAGAGCGTTCAGCAAGCCTTGGATCTTGATCCCAAATTGGCCTCTGCCTGGGCTGTTCGCGGGCGAGTGATGCGGGCGTCAGGGCAGCCGCGCCAGGCTTTGGCCGATTATTTGCGGGCATTGGGATATGCCCCGGGCGATAGGAAAATCCTCATCGAAGTGGCGGAATTATACCATCAATTGGATCAGCCGGAGCGAGCCCTGCAGACTCTTCAAGTACTGGCCGATTCCTATGCCCCCGGCGAAGAACCCCAGCAGGTGCTATATTTGAGCGGTATGGCCTACTCTGCCTTAGGCCGGCCCGGCGACGCCATGGAAAGTTTTTCGGCGGCTTTGATCCGCGATAAACCCACCCCCGAAATTCTTTTCCGCTTGGGCGAGGCGGAACTGCTCGCCGGTCATCAAGACGAGGCCTTAAACGTGCTTCAGCAAGCCCTGGCCCTCGATCCGAAACACCAACCCAGCCGCGAACTGCTAAACCGCATCGAGTTGGCCCGCCGCCTCCCCGGGCAAGAAAAAGTGCTGCGGTGAATTTCAGGCTGTAAAATCGTCGTAATCGTTACATCTGATTAAGCCCACGGGTTGCAATCCGTGGGCTTTTTTTCCCGCGTGGAATATGCCCTCAGGGGCGTTTTTACACGCTAGAATTGATTGAGGCAACATAGAGCAGGGTTTAAGCAAGTTTTCCGGAGATCGCAAAAATGACCCAGATTATGGAATCGCCCGTTGTACAAACTCCTTCCCCAGTGTTTGTAGACCGCCGCAAGCCCGCGGCCGTCGAGGACATGCCCATCTGCGAACGCCGCCAGTTTAGCAATTCGCATGAAGAGCTTTCACCCGAGGCCGCCGAGTTGGCCCGGGCCATCGACCAATACAAGCTCTTCCACCGCCGGCGTTTTATCACCTTCGAGGAAATGCTCGGCGTAATTAAATCGTTGGGCTACAGCCGCTAAAGGGTTCGGGGTTCAGGGTTCAGAACACAGAGTTCGGGGTTTTTGATTCTGAATTGTACTTCCGTCCTCGCATACTCCGTACCTCCGAATTCCTTCCACTAAACCACTTGCGGCAAAGCCGCTCAGGTTCAAGAAACTTAGCTACCCCGCTATGTTGTTCGATAATTACGAAGTTCAGTGTACTCAATTAATCTATCCAATGTAGCTACTGTAAACACCTTCCCCTTGGTTGCCTTAATAATCTTCTTCATGTCCTCTCGGCGGATTCCAAAACCCCTACCGTCAATACAAGCGATTACTTCAAAGCCCTGCTTCCCGGTGTTGGCGCGTGCCTCGCTCAATTCACCGAGATGTTGTATCCTAGTCGCTTTGTCCCTGGCCGTTCCATCATCCTCAGTAATCTTTGCCTCTATTACGATTTTCGGATTGAACTCATCAGGCACGATAAAATCCGGGTTTTGGTCGAATCCCTCAATTCGCTCTGCACGCTTTGTCTTCCTGAAGCTTATGCTTGCCTTAGACAACAATTCTTCCACGGGTGATTCCATATAGTCACCCACCATTTCACTAATTGAGTCCCTATGAGAGGCAAATGGACGCCCCAAGAGTCTTTCATACAACAACATAGCATACGGTACACCAATCTTGCTTACCGAGAGCAGACTCGGAAGTCCTTCTCTCGTATCGGCCTTGTCCAATCGGTTGATTGTCAATCCTGCTGGATCCTTTTCTTTAGCCCCTTCCTCCAAGAGATTACATGCCGTATCAATCATTGCCTCGACGTTCTCTGTCAGGCTCATAGGTTTCTCTGGCGCAAGCCTTATTTTGCGATCTATTCCCCTTGCATAGCCTTGAGTAATGTTTTGCCCGGAATTCTGAGAAGCAACATAAGCCCACTCCGGCGGTGTGAATCCTAATATTGCGCGAAGTACAATAAATGAGATCGCGTGTTCTTGGACGGCCGATTTGATCGCTTCGCACGTTACATTAGTGAATCCATTTGTCGCCCGCTTCAAGCCCTCATACCCTTGCTCGAATACGCCGTATTCCACGAAACCTTTACCTTTGGGCATCGTGAGGAAACTGGATTCAAGCGAATTAATCACGGTCTCAACGTATGCTTCGATATTGGCTTCAATTACACTGAACGGCTTCTCGAACGGGAAAATGCCGGGCCTTTTCACGGCTACCTCCTAAAGTTCAAATAATGTCATAGCCTTCTGATTCCGTGCTGCCAATGTTTCATCAACTGAGTACATTACCTTATCAATTGATGGAAGCCCTAAGATCGCAGTCTTGAAGATTTCGAGTCGATCTTTTATCGGCGTACAGATATTCCATTTTTTGTTTAACTTGTTGACAGCTAATCGGGTAATATGGCCGTTTACTATGCAGTTAATGTCCCCAACGGTCGCCCGATAGCCTGCTTGAGATAGCGCTTGTATATCACGAACTGTTTCCTCTGTTAGTGTTGATATCGGATCAGTGGGGAAAGCATGCGACTTTGCTCCTTTCCGGCAGATGAATACGGTGTCGATAATCGAAGAACCTGTTCCATATATGTGGATTGAGCCACCCATCTCGGCCGGACAAGGAAGTGTTGCGGTGCAAGCCAACCGTGAATCTAATAAAGCTACCCCAATAGCAAAATATGCAGATATCGTGTTATGGTGGTAGGTAAATGCCAATGGCGCGTTTTGTTTTAATGCAGTTGCCATTGAGCGGAAAATTTTTGAAAGTCCATCCGTAAAATGTTCAATGCCTCGCTGTCCCGTTACGTTCCCTGTTAGTTCGCTCTCATTACAAGTTGAATGATCTTGGAAGACCTTATTGTCTGTCCCAATAAGTCTTCGCAGCCATACATAACAGAAATCCATTAATTCAGCATATTGGATGTTACCAAAGTACGGTGGATCTGTAAATACAGCGTCTAGACTGTTGGGTTTCCATTGAATTTGTGACGAGTCGCCACAGTTTATAAGTACCTTTCGTTTAGCTCCTCCATTTTTTGACTCCCCAATCCATTCACCATTGGTGTAAATGATTTGTTTTTTTTGAGATCTTGTATTAATCTCGTAGGGTTGATCGCAGTATTCCTTGCCTTTGGTATATTTGTCTGTTATGTTCAGCCAACCTCCACTTCCAACATTTCCTCCTTTTTTGGACTTGATGCCAAGTAAGTTTGACTCACATTCCACAAGGGACACGGGAAATCCGTGAATTGAGAAAACGTCTAAAGATTTCAAGGCCATTGTGTCATAACGGCAGAGCATGTTTTGATAGCGAAGAAGGTCAGATAAATTCGTCGCCAATGCATTCCTAACTATTTTATCCTGCACTTTGCTGATATATCTGCAACTGATCTCAAGACCAAGCAATTGGCGTGCATTAAACATTTCCCGAAACCTTCGATACCCCCAGCGAAATAGCCGTTTTGTCTCATCGCCATCGGGTATTGATTCATCGGGAACAAAACGGCATCGGGTACGTTCGAGCCTTGCGATTGCATCTGCAAAGTTTTGGATATCATTATCGTCCGGCTTCTTGAAAAATCGCCCCTGATGCTTAGAGCGGCAGAGCCTGCAATAGTATTCGATAGCAAACATGCGATGTGCGGGTGGAGATTTACCATTTGGGTACTTACTTTTTCTACCACAATGCGTACAAGTGGCTATGTTTCGAGATACATTGCCATCCAGACCCAATTTTTGAGAGCAGTTCAAGCAGTATCCAAGATCTCCCAGGTCTATAGCTTCATTGATGCTTCCGCATTGACGGCACACTATAACATTTGCTGGGTGGCGAATATCCTTTGCAAGTAGGTATCCCGGCGCAAGATCAAATGATCGTTGGCACCCGGGGCACGTGTGTTGCTTAATCCAAAGAAAATACTTTGCCCAGGCTTGTTCCCCACACAACACGCAGTTTGTCTTATACAAGCACCCACATTCCCGTTCTATGGCCGAAATAAGCCGGGCAGTTTCTTCGTGGTAGACCTTTAGGTTTATATGTTCAATCTCCTGCCGTACAATCCAATATGACATAGGATTAATGTCGTATCCTGTAATGTTGCAACCCAGTCGATTAGCTTCAATTAGAGGAGTGCCACCACCCATGAATGGGTCCGCAATTTCCAGGTTTGGCAGTTGATTTGTACGGCAAAAAATCTCGGCTACTGGCTTCTCTATGAACTCGGAAAGGATGAGACCGCGAAATAGAGTACCCGGACGACGTGCGAACCACTTATGAACTGAAATTATCGGTCGGTAGTTTTGCTGGATTTGCTTTTCGCGCAAAGCCATACGGGCCACAAACGGCACGTCGAAATGCGTTTCTATCATTTTCCTTCCTTTGAGAACTCTTTCGTTGATACACAGCAATAGAGTTACTTAATCCTACACTATGGAACATTCTCCAGTGCGTCTTATTGTCCGCATGAGTACTTTCGCTTATCATCCAAACGATTGTCCGATGTATATATACGTTTGAATATATCATTTTCGTTGAAAGCTTCAACAGCCTCCTGTAGACACCTCGCACTTCATATCTCCGTGTCCTTTGTGCCCTCATTGGTAATTATCTTTTTTCCACCACCTCTGGCCATTCCCTGTCCAATAATTGCCCTTTTTCATGAAAATCCAACATGCACAAAATCCCCCAAAAATGACCGAAAATCACCAAAAATGACCAACTATCAAATTTGAGCGCAACTTTTTTTAGGTGTATTTACCCTAATCGTTTTCCGCATCTCTTTATCCCTCAACCACTTCACTCCGCCCCTCTTCTTGTGTTTTACAAAAAACTTAATTCCTGATTTATCCCCAATAATTCCCTCCGCAAATTTCTCTGTCCAAAAATTCCAACTGCTTATCCCACAAACCCCTTGCACACCATCCCCCACAAAACTCAAAACATTTTTTTCTACTACTTAAGAGTGCCAAAAACCGCCGCCGCAACCCCTTATTTTCCAACCCCTTAATCCCTGCCCCATTGGTCGTAAGAATGTTTTTCCCCGTCCACGACAAAAAATCCCAAAACCCCCGGCAAATTACTCCCCTTTTTTTCATGCCGCATTAATCATTATCCCCGAACCCTGAACCCTGAACCCCGAACCCCGAACCCTATTCTTCGATCGTGGTTCGTCCGGTAGCGACGTCGAATTCGTAGATTGCCGGGACTAGCATGGCCGCGGTGGTGAAACCGTAGGCGGCGACCATGGCCAGGAACACGGCTAGCGGGGCGCCCAGCAGGTAGCTGGTGATGGCGTAAAACGTGGCGAAGGGGCAAAGGAACGAAGCCACGCCGATGGCCGTGGAAGGATTCCTCACGCCCAGCACTACGTACAGTCCCACGCCGCCCAGGACCATATATGCGAAAAATGGCACGAATTGGGCCTGGAACGATCCGCTGAAGGCCAACATAATTCTCATGCAGGCCGCCACGCCTACGGAAAGGAAAAAGACCGTGCCCAGGCTTACGGCAATTGCGCTGCCCGAGTTGGCATAGGTTATGCCGGCATGGATCCCTAAAACAGCCACAAAAATATAGAGCACGGCTAGGCCGAGGATCAAAAAGATGGTGTTTTCCAGGCTTATGGCATTGCTCATCCGCAAATATACGCACAACAAAAGCGGCAGGACGATCATTTCCTTGGTGTTATATAAAACGCCGCCCAGCTTGCCGAAAACGATTTCCTTGGGCGTGAGATCGGTGACCAGAAGCAGATCCAACGCCCGCACGTCGCGCTCGCTGGTGAGCGACGTGACGGCTTGGGCATTGACCAGTATCAGACTTAAGAGGAACAGCGGGGCCAGGGCGATGGGAACTTGCGACGCATCGGCGGGCGGTCCTTGCCGCGCCATCCAATGCAAGCTACCGGCAGCCAAGGCAAATAGCATCAGGTAGGCCAGGCGGATCACTAAAATCTTGCGCCCATAAGCCCAGGTGCGGATTTCGCGCCAAATAATGGGATTATCCCATACCGCGCGGGTTCGGGCCGGGGCCGAAATGTCTGCCGGGGGAATTGCGGCATCCGGGGCGCCTTGATCGGCTGCATCTTGGATCTCGAAAAGGCTTTTTTGCCGCAAGGCGTCTTCCTCGGGCGGGGCCGGCGCCGATTCCCGCGATGGATTCCAGACGCGGACCATGGCTATGGCAATCAGATTGAGCAATACGGCGATGGTCAGCGAGGAAAGCAGATACAAATTGATGGAGTTTCCCAAGACGCCCAATGCGGGCTGCGAGCGGATGTAGGGTTGGATGGCTTCGAGTATCGCCCGCCACGGGCTCATTCCGGCGGCCAAGACTCGGCAGGGGATGCCTGCGATATTATCTCCGAAAGCGGCGGCGGCCACGATTTCCCAACCGGCCACCCAAAGCACCAGGACCAACACGGTGAGGGCCAGGGCTTGAAAAGTCTTTTCCCGCCACAGGGCCAAAAGCGATCCCAGACTTCCGCATGCCAATACGCTGGAAAGGGTGATGGCAAAGGTCCAGGCTATTTGTCCATAGGAGATGCCGCCTAATAAAGCCGCCGCCATGAACAGGGGAACCGCCGCGGCGAGCATCACCAACACGTTCAAGATACTGGCCAGGAGTTTGCCCAATACCAGTTCGCTGTTGGAAAGATTGGTTAGCAGCAGGAGGATCAGCGTCCGCCTGTCCTTTTCATGCGCCACGGCAGCGGCGGCCAACATGGCCGAAAAGAAAGCCGCCCACACTAATTGCAAGGGGGCCAGAATTTGAAAGAGGATCGCGCCGAAGCGGGCCAGATCGCCTATGTCCTGGACTTTTTGCGTCCCGTAAAGCACCAGCCAGGCCGTAAAGATCAGCAACAACAGCACGGCCACGTAAGCGGTCCGAGCGATATAAATCTGCGCCCGCCTGGGGGCGATTATAACCTCGCGTTGAAAAACCGGTCCCACGAGCAAGGCCGCTCTCCCATAATTGGGGGTGTTTATTGTATTTTCATTACCCCAATCATATCACAACCTGCGGGATGGGTAGAGGCGGTTCATGTAAACAAAGCGATAAGGATAATATGCCATGCTTTTATCTATTAGAGCGTATCTCGGATAAGCGTAGCGTGTTGGGCGCATGCCACGCTCGTCGTGGGCATGATTTCCCGAGAGTTACACTGCATGGCCACGCAAGCGTGGCCATGGCACCCGCTGCACTCAAGTGAGACACGCTCTAGCCAATAGAAAATGGCCTATTGCTAGACAGCTGAATGCTGATGTTGAAAGCTACCAATTATCGCTCGTAATTGGCAGGAGTTACTCCGTAAGGCGAGGCGCTGTCCGGGGTGGTGGCGATTCCGCTGGCCGTTGTGCCGGATTTGCGCGGAGTGTAAGTGGTCACGCTTCCCGGACGATAGGCGGCGGCATCGTTCGTGCTTCCCGCCGGCGCAGACGTGCTGGGCGGAACGTAAGGACTGGCCGCGCCTGAAGGCGAGGCGCCGGAACCGCCGGGCGAGTAACCGGGGCTGCCGCCATATCCGCCGCCTGCCGGACTGGAACTGTCCGGCGAAGCGCCGGGCGGAGTATAGCGACTGGCGGTGGCCGGATCGCTGGCAGGGGCGTAGCGGTCCATTGGAGCGCTGTTGCCATATACCGCTGATGCGCTGGAAGCATTAGGAGTATAAGACGAGCTATCCGCAGATCGCGTATCACCGTTGCGATTATCACTCATAGACGCCGTCGAGGCAGGGGCAGTTGATCGGTTGTAATTTGCGGGAGGCGCTATGCCCTGAACTGTGTTGCTGTAACTCGCAGTGGTTGCGGGCACGGTCGAAGCGCTGCCAGTCGGAACACTGCCGGTTGCGGCACTGTTGGCCGGAGTATACCGATCCGCACTGGCGCCATAACTCGTAGCGCTTGCAGGAATGGTCGAGGTGGTGCTCCCGGCTGGAACACTGCCGGCCGGAGCATACCGATCTGTGCTTGCCCCGTAGCTCGTTGGGGCATATCGATCGGCGCTGACGCCATAACTCGCTCCGTTGGCAGGCTGTGTATACCGATCGGCGCTGGTGTTCCGGTCGGGAATGCTGCCGTATCGATCGCTGGAACTGCCGTAACGGTCGCCGCCGCTGGAACTGTAACGATCGTTGCTTGCCCCGGGCGGATTTGAGCTCGGCGGCATCGGCGGGCGAACCGGATTGGCATAACTGCTATTGGGGTAACTATTATTCGAAGCAGTGGCGGGATAACTGTTCATAGAAGTGCTCGGACTCATGGGAGCGGTTCCAGTTGATCCATAAAGACCTTGTTGCGGCGTCAGATATGAGTTGGAAGTGACGGAATTCGTCGCGCTGGCGGTATAAGTCGGCGAAGCGGCCGGATTATTCGGCGTCGCGGCCAAGTAATTTGGCACCGTGGTTGCGCCGGCAGGCGATGCCGTGGTCGGAGGATAAGAATATTGCGGCGCCGCGGCGCCGCCGGGAGTGGCGGTCGTTGCGGCGCTTTGATAAGCGGGCGCTGTGGTCGTAGCACCGGATGAATTGTTCGCCGCCAAGGCGGAGGGTTTGGCCGGGTTGTTGGCCGCGGGCGGATATGTGCCGGCAGTCGAAGTATTAGAAGAACTAAAGGGGTTGCTCTTCCAAAATGCCAGGTTGGGCATCGACCATTTGCCGCCGCTGTAGCAGCCTGAAACGCCGATCGTCAATATGAGGACCAAAGCGCATTGTGATCTGGAAATACGCATAAAATTAGTGTCCTTTGCAAAGGGGCGAGCGTGAAATCCGTTCGGCCCGCGACCTCCATGTCATCCACCCCAATAGGGCGTCCTCATCCATGAGGAAATCTTAAAATGCGACAAGTCGGATACCGTAATTAATAGAATCGAACTACAGCATCTGATTGATTATTCGTTTTTTATCAGGTTTGCGAATTAGGCAAAATATCCCGCTGAAAAGATGGGTTTTACAAAACTTTGCCGGAGTTTAACCGCAAACGAGGGCGGATTTTATAGATACCCCGCCGTTTTGGTCAATGGCAAAGTGAGCGGAATATTTAACAAATGCACATTGTGGGCAAATTGGATAAAACAGCCAAATCTTATATCGCCTGCGCAATAATACCGGCTATCGCTCCGCCGAGCACAAGCCATGCTGAATTCATGCGGTAACGAAACAGCAATATCCCGCCCACAACGGCCAGCAGAATGGTCGTGAGGTCGACGATCGCCGCCCGGCCCAGGTTCCAAGTCACCACGGCCATGAGGGCCAATGAGGCGACATTCACGCCGTCCAGGAAGGCGTTGGCAAGGGGCGATTCCCGCACTCGGGCAGTTATCGGGCCGCTCAGGGCGATAAACACAAAGGCGGGCAGAAAAATTCCCGCCGTGGCGATCAGCGCTCCCGGCCAATTGCCCAAAAGGTATCCGATAAAAGTCGCGGTCGTGAATACCGGTCCGGGCGTGACCTGTCCAACGGCGGTTGCATCCAGAAGTTGGCCGGCCGAAAGCCAGTGCCAGTGACTGACCAGATCGGTTTGCAAAAAGGCAAGCAATACATAACCGCTTCCATAAAGCACGGAACCCACTTTGAGGAAGTACAAAAAAAGCGAATGCAATGAAAACGGCACTTCGGTCGAACTGCCCATATTCTTGCTCAAAGCGATCAAGACCAGGAGGCTGGAAACAAATATCAGCATCAGCAAGATCGATCTTAGGCGGATTGGGCGGTCCCGGATCGATCCCCTGCGGATGCCTGCGGCGGCCCCCGCAACCAGTAAAAGAACTAATGGATCCGCTCCCAAAAATCCGGCAATCACAATCAGAACTCCGACCAGGGCCAGGAAGCATGTTTTTAAGGCAGTGCGGCCTAATCCCCAGAGTGCCCGGGCAACGATGACGATTACCACTGGTTTTACGCCATACAGCAAGCCCTCGGCCTGGGGCAGGCTGCCGAAGCGCACATAGGCCCAGGCGATGGCCATGACCATGAACATTGCCGGAAGGATGAAGCAGGTTCCGGCAACCGCCAGGCCCGGCCAGCCCGCGCGTAAATACCCGATATGTATGGCCATTTCGGTGGAATTCGGTCCGGGGATCAAATTCACCACGCCCAGCAGGTCCAGGAATTTTTCCCGGGAAATCCAGCGGCGGCGGCGGACGAACTCATCCTCCATGATGGCAATATGCGCGGCCGGCCCGCCAAAGGCCGTCGTTCCCATGCGCAGAAAAACAAGTGCCAGCTCCAGGAGGCCGGTTTTTTCGGCGGCTTGCGGCTCCGATGCGGAATGATTGGAATTGCTCATACCTGCGGATTGTCGCGATAGCGGAAAAACAGGGCGTCCAGCGATATCGATCCAGCCCCGACGATTAGCAGGAAGATCGCGCCTAGGAGCATTGCGAAATCGACCCGGGCCTCATGGGCCATGCTCCAAAATCCGTATTGGTTGGGTTTGGGAAGATTGAACAGCCAATAACCATGCCCCAACAGCATCGGAATTTTCGTGGATAGGATGGCGACAGCCATGTTGATGATCATGGGTATCGCCGCCAATCGAGTCAGCAATCCAAGAATGATCAGGCTCCCGCATCCGATCTCGAACACGCCCACGAAGGGGGCCATGATCTCGGGATACGGAATGCCGATTTTTACGAAACGTCCTACTCCAAGGGCGTCGGAAAACAGGAATTTCTGGATTCCCTCGGATAGAAACACCGAGCCCACGATCAGCCGGATAAGAACCGTCGCCGCGGGCGCCCGGCTGGTCAACAAGGTTTTGAGAATTTTCATTATCAGCTCCAGGTTAATTATCTTTTCAAATAATATACGGAAATCAGGAAATATCAATTGTAGGTTTGCCGGCCGTTTGCTACAATCTCAGAGGTTGACAGCCGCTTGCTTCACTCATGTTTGTGGTAAAGACGCTATGCCGATGCAAAACGAGAAAAAGGCGACGATTGGAAAAATCGGACTGGCACTTTCTATACTGCCGTGGCTTGCATTTGCGATGATGGCAGTTTTGCGCCCGGGATGACGGTCTCCCATCGCATTCCTTGGAGGAATGCTCACACTCATAGTGCCTCCGCTGGCCCTGGCGACCAACATCGTGGCGGTAGTCCTGGACAAATTCAAGGCCTACGCCATCGCAGGACTGGTGATCAGCGCCCTGACGTGTATGTTGTACTTTGTTCTGATCCTCGTGACGGTCCTATGTTCCTAATCGGGCAAAGGCATGCCTGCAATCCACATGCCTATGTCGATCACGAGTAAACACGAAATACACGCTTCTCATTAGTCAGGTTCACCAACTGCCAATTGCACCCCCGTGACTCATACCGCAATGCGGGCGTTAATTTCCCCTGTATCTTTGCGGGCGCTTGCGGCCGAAGACGCCGGTGCGGCTTTTTTCGGGCTCGGTGTTGAAATCCACGAGTTCCAGAGTGCTGCGGCGGACCAATCGGCCGGCCGCATCGAGTTCCTTGGAAGTGTGGCTGACGACGCCGCCGGGTATTTCGGGGCATATAACGGCCAGGGTGTAGATCGTGCCCTTGGGGGTTTTTTGCACGGTTTTTACATAGGCCGCACTGTGCAGGACGCCCGATATTTTGCAGGGCATGTCCAGGGCCTGAATCGAAACGCTGGTCTCGCTGACGATGTTTTTACCTTCCACGTCGGTGGTCACGCTTTCACGTTTCAAGACGTACGGCGACACCGTGGTTGAATAATAAATCGTGGCGGTTGTTTTGCCGTTTGTACCGGACGATTCGATTTCCCGCACCTGGCAGGGAATTTTCCGATCTTCGATTGTCACCTGTCCGGCGGCGGGCTCTTTGATTTTCAAGCCGGGAGATTGTTGTTCGCCGTAATAATTCTGTTTGATGGTTTGCGGTTCGCCGTCGAATCGCCTCCCGGCCACATCCACGCAAACCCTCATTTCCAGGGTCACGCCGTCGTCATCGTTGTCGAGCAAGGTCGTTTTGCAGTCGCTCGTGCCGGTTCCCGCTGCTGCGCCTTGTTCGTTGAAGTTCTCGGTAACTACGTGGACGAGCTTCCAGGCCCCCGGTTCAAACTTGCCCCAGGGGTGGAGTTGCGGGGGAGGGGGCGTTTCCTGGGCGGAGGCCGAACACGCAAGGCAACCCGCTATCAATGACGTAATTGCCATGTTTTTTATTCTCGCAAAGCGGCTGTATAGCAGCCTGCACACCCCATGCTTGGGACCGGCACACGGAGTGTGCCGCCTACATTTACATTGGCCGGCACTAGGAATGTGCCGTCTATATTGGGTAAGGCACATCGTTAAGTCCTTATGCTGATAGGTAAAGAGTTCTGCGCTCCGTCACTGTTTGCTCAAGGCTTCCAAGGCCGAGAGCATCTCTGTATCTTGGCGGGGGAAGACGCTGCGCAGATCCAAAAGCAGGCGGTCTTCGCGCACCCGGCCGACAACGGCAGGCGCGCCGGTCCGCAAAGCCGCGGCCAATCGATCGACCGTCCACGACGCCGGTTTAAGGGCCACGCACCAGGTCGGCAATTGTTGGGTTGGGATCGAGCCGCCGCCAAGATAGGTAACGTCGGATATTGCCTCGGCCGAACTGATCAGGGCCTTCAGGGCCGCCATTTGCGGGGCCAATCGCTCGGCACGGTTTTTGAGATTTTCCTCGGATGTAGTCAGGAGTCGCAACAATGGCACCGCCAGCCGGGCCTTTTCCGGATCGCGGTATAGCCGCAGCGTGGCGGCCAGCGCGGCCAGGGTGATCTTATCGACCCGCAAGGCCCGGGCCAGGGGATGCCGTTCGATCTTTTCCAGGAGAGATTTGCGCCCGGCGATTATCCCGCATTGGGGACCGCCCAGAAGTTTGTCGCCGCTAAAGAGCACCACGTCCGCGCCGGCGCGGATGCTTTCCCTTGCCACGGGTTCGCCGCGGAAACCGAAGCGGCTGAAATCCAAAAGCGCGCCTGAACCGATGTCGTGAATCACCGGCAGCTTGTGCTTTCGCCCCAGTTCGACCAGTTCCGGCAGCTCCGCGCTTTCGGTAAAACCCACGACCACGAAATTGCTGGGATGAACCAGCAACAAGGCGGCGGTTTGCTCGCCGACGGCCCGGGCGTAGTCGGAAAGATGGGTTTTATTGGTCGAGCCGACCTCGCGGAGCACCGCGCCGCTGGCGGCCATCACTTCAGGCAAGCGAAAGCTGCCGCCGATCTCGATCAATTGCCCGCGCAATACGATCACCTCGCGCCCGCCGGCCAGGGCGGCCAGCGTGAGCATGGTTGCCCCGGCGTTGTTGTTTACCGCCGTTGCCGCTTCAGCGCCTGTAAGTTCCTTTAGCAGGCCTTCCACCGCCAGGCTGCGGTGCGAGCG
The DNA here is from genome assembly GCA_963845975.1 of Pirellulales bacterium. Classification (GTDB taxonomy): domain Bacteria; phylum Planctomycetota; class Planctomycetia; order Pirellulales; family Thermoguttaceae; genus JBEKIK01. The sequence goes on from CAWJUD010000001.1 coordinate 997,691, forward strand.
CCGGCCAGTGGGCAGATCCATTTCCACGCTGGCATAATCCCGGGCCACGGAGGTCATCTCGGCTATGGCTTCGTCGGCCAGGGGAGAGCGTCCCAACCCGGTGTGCAAAAGAATGCCTGTGGCGTTAATGACCGGCCTGAGCAAAGGGGTTTCGTTTTCCATGATCCGCCGGGCAATCCGCTCGGCCAGGTCCGGGACGTTGGGCAGCGTCATTTCCGCGGCGGCGGTCTGCACTTCCGTGCGCATTTCGTCCAGCGCTTTTCGCACCGCGCTTACAACGGCGTTGTGGCTGATCCGATCGACCAGCGCCTTTAAGGGCGGGGCGTCCAACAACTCGCCGACCGACGGAATATTGCGCAAAGGATTGGGCGACATGGGTAAACCATCTGAAGACTTGGCTCTTAAAAAAACTCTTATTCACACTGAAATATTATGACATATAGCGCGGCTTTCGCCAAGTACCGCCCAAAAGGTGAAATATCGTGTAAATAACCTTCTTCTGAAGTGCCAAAAATGAGGTCTATGCATATGTCAAAATTTTGATATTCACATGCTAAATTAAAGATTCTTGCATGAAGTTGCAAAATGATAAATATTCAACTAAAATAGAGTAATGGGTAATCTTGAGAAACTTTTATTACGGATACTTAATGGCAAGGCTGACGCTAATATTCACTTTATTGATCTTTGCGGTCTATTGATACATCTGGGTTTTGAGGAACGTATCAGGGAAGCCATCATATTTTCCGCAAATCAGGTGTCGAAGAAAAAATAAACCTGCAAAAGGATGACAACAAAGCAAAACCATATCAAGTCCGCCAAGTTCGTCAAGTAATATTGAAATATAAATTGGGAGAATTAGACTGATGGATAAATATGAAATTATCATTTATTGGAGCGCCGAAGACGGCGTTTTTATTGCCGAGGTTCCTGAACTGCCGGGATGCATGGCACATGGAGCAAGCCACGAAGCAGCGTTGGGGAATATTAAAACCGCAATAGAATTGTGGATTCAAACGGCAAAAGAATTTAATGACCCGATCCCGCAACCAAAAGGCCGAAAACTTGTCTATGCCTGAAGGCCTTTGTTAGGCTTTTTCACAAGCCCGCTTCTTTAGCAGTTGGGAACTTATCGGCCTGGACCTTTTCGCGGAGCTCGGCCTGTTTCGATCTTAGACCGATTTTTGCCGGCAAGTTGCCCATGCCCGCGGGCAATAAACTGCAACCGGTACAAGGCAGGATCAAACATGCCGCCAATACAGCCGGCATATATAGACATCTTGCCCCATGCCTGCCCAACGGTTTGCCTTGCAATTGACCATCAATCATGCGGTTACTCCCGGCCGGGCGGCGCGGCTAATCCAAACGTTTCTGCTCTATCCACTCGCTGGGATTGCTGGGTTTTTTGGGTTCTTCCTTGTGAAAGATCGAGGAGAACCAGGAAGGTTTTGGCTCTTCCTTCGGCGGCTTGAACCAAGGATTGGTAGGGTTGGTATTTTTGGGCGGCGATTTCTTGAATGTCAATGCATCGCCTACACTGCCGAAAAATTTCTTCGTGCCGGCGGTCATCTTGTTGAGCATGGAGGGCTGAGGCTTGTTTTGCACAAGCGGAGTTTTTTTCGCGTTGGTTTGGCCATCGGGAGTTAAGGCCGGCGACGACGATCCGTCGCCCATCGACGCTCGAATGCCCAAGAGAAACATAAACGCCAAGACCAGTATGAAAATGCGGCAATTCGAATGATCATAACGAACCTCTTCGATTTGCTTTTGACAAGGACCTAATAATCATAAAAAACCAGGTTCCCGGAAATTCGGCCGGAGAACCTAAACATCAGGATCAGGGCCGATGAAAAGATTTTTATGATAGATTTGGGGCGGAAGTGTCGCATAAAAATGCGGGCATGTCCAGGTCGTTTTTTACGTGAAAAAAGCATGCTAGAATTACGTATTCTGCCCAATTTATGCACGCCTTTTTGAAACTACCGCACAACACTGTTTTTGGGGGGCAGGAAGGCTTGATTACTTCGGCCCATTGTCAGGTCTTATGTTTCTAATTATTATGGGAAAAGTTTACATAGAGGTCCTTTTAAACGGCGGCTGTACCATGTTGAAACAACGCATCGGATTTATCGGCGCCGGAAATATGGCCACGGCACTTGGGCAGGGGTTCGTCCGGGCCGGGCTGACAAAAGGCGTGAATCTGCTGGCGGCCGATCCCAGCGAAACGGCCCGAAGCAAATTCGCTCAGGCTACCGGCGGTCAAGTCTGCAACGACAACATCGCGGTCGCCGCTAAATCGGACGTGCTGTTTCTGGCGGTCAAGCCGCAATATATGGCCGCTGTTGCCGCTCCGCTGGCCGGCAAAATTCCCCCCCCACGCTCGTTGTCTCAATTGCCGCCGGCGTGCGTCTGGCGCGCCTGGCCGGCTGGTTGGGCGAAACGGTGCGCCTGGTCCGGGTGATGCCCAACACTCCATGTCTGATAGGCGAAGGGGCCTGCGGATATTGTCTGGGCGAACAGGCCACTGTGGAGGACGGCGAACTGGTGGGCAAGCTTTTAGAGGCCGTGGGTACGGCCTGGCAAGTCGAGGAAAAAATGCTCGACGCCGTGACGGGCCTGTCCGGCTCCGGCCCCGCGTTTATCTATGTGATTATCGAGGCCCTAAGCGACGCCGGCGTGCGCGTGGGCCTGCCACGGCACATCGCCGCCTCCTTGGCCGCTGAAACCATCCGCGGGGCGGCCGACATGGTGCTTGCAACCGGCGAACACCCGGCGGTGCTCAAGGATCGCGTCGCCAGCCCGGGGGGAACTACAATTGCCGGCTTGCAAGTGATGGAACAAGGCGCGATAAGGGCCACCCTGATCGCCGCCGTCAAAGCCGCCACGGAACGCTCTATCGAATTGGGAACTCAAGATTGGTAAACCGTAAACTAACATATCATGTCCACTTTCGAAGACCATAATTACCGCTGGCGAGAGACGTATTTTGTGCTATTTGACGTCAAAAAGCGGCCGAAATTGCAGACCGTGGCCAAAACCCTCCAGGCCCTGAACAAACGCTACGAACTGAGAAACTTAAGCGCCGACGATCATCAACGCATCGAATCGTTGACTATAATCTCGTCCGAAGATTACGCCGCATTGGATATCTGCTTTACCAGCGGCGACGAGGTTCGGGAGCAGGCGGCCGCCCTGGTCGCGGACCTGAAAAAATCCGCCGGCGATACGGGCGCTAAAATACCCGAGGCGGAACTCCTCTCCTATAATGGCCGCTTCGACGTCCTGCACTTCGAACGCATCGACGAAATGTCCGAAGAGGAAGACGACGAAATGCTCGATCCCAGCGCACTTTTGATCGTGCTGGAAACCCTGGCAAAACTCACCGGCGGCCTGGCCGTCGATCCGCAGTCCGGAACGATCTTAGATAATGCTGAATGATAAATATTCCAATGAAACCGCTTGCGGTTTCGCGCTGTTAACCGCCCGCTTACCGTGAACTGTAAACTGTTAACCGTTAACTGAAAATCGTGAACTGAAAAACACCCATGCTTGCCAAAGACATCAAACGCGGACATATTGTGAACTACAACGGCGCCCCGTGCATGATCGAGACGATCAACGTGCAAAGCCCCTCTGCCCGAGGCGCGGCCACGCTTTATAAATTCAAGGGGCGAAACCTGATCACCAAGCAGAAGGTCGACATCACGCTTAAAGGCGCCGATTCCATGAACGAGGCCGATTTCGCCAAGCGCCCGGTGAAATACATGTATTCCGACCCGGCCGAGGTGCATTTTCTCGACCAGGAAGACTACAACGATTTTATCCTGCCCAAGCAAGACCTGGAAGAGGAATTAAAATATCTCACCGAAAACCTCGAGGGCGTGACGGCCCTGATCTACAACGACCAGTGCGTGGGCATCCAATTACCGCTGACCGTGGAACTGAAGGTCGTCGAGTGCGACCCGGGCATCAAAGGGGCATCGGCCACCTCGCGAACCAAACCCGCCAAGCTGGAAACCGGCCTGGTCGTACAAGTGCCCGAATATCTCGTTGAAGGCGAGACGATCAAAGTCGATACGCGCAACGGCGCGTATATCTCTCGGGCGTAGATCGGATTTCAAATTAAAATTTTAAAATGCAAAAATGAAAATTATTTATCTGGTGCTATCGTCCATGGGATACTGTAAACATTCAAAAAAGCAATAATATCTTCCGCTACAATTGCCTCGCCAATTACAACTTGCGTCATGTCGCGGAAATATTGAAGAACTTCCGCTACTATCTGAGTTTCAATTAAATCGCGTTTATTACCTTGACCATCAATTATCGAGAATATAACTCCAGATGTGTTGTTGCTTAGTAATTGAATAATTGACTGAAGATAAGGTGCGATTGGTGCGTGTTTTGATACAGCTATTCCTCTTACTGTCTGTTCACCCCAGGCGAAAATTGGGCCTCCAGAATTCCCGGGATTTAACGCAGCGTTCAGGACCAAACGCTTTTGAGGACTAAACCCTTGCGGCAAATACTCGTTAAATCCGGCAAGATATCCGACAGAAAGAATGGGAGCAGGCCCATTATAACCTAGAGGATGCCCCCATGTACACACTTGAGTTCCAATATCCATTGAGGAAGTATCAATTTGTAGCGGAGAATGTTCTACAGATGTATTGTCTACACAAGGGTAGCGGGCAGGCATACGTTAAAATCAAGGGCAAGCGGTTCTATTTCGGCCCACACGGCGCCGCAGAGAGCAAGGGACGCTATTCCCGTTTCATTGCTGAACCGGCAGCTACGCCCCTTGATGTCTCCACGATATGGAAATCCGTCGACGCTCGATTGTCGGCAATCAGCCTAATACAGCATCCGCAGACGCAAACTGAAGACGGCGACGGCGTCTTTGTCCGGGGCGTTGGACGGGTCGATGATCACCTGTACAACCCACCGGCCGACTACAAGCTCAAGGAAAACGAGCAGATCATCGTGATCGGCCCGACCTCCTCAGTCGACCACATGCTCGACGACCCGTTCGGCAAGCCCCACGGCAAGGCGCCGGTCTGAGGCGCCAGGCCCGTCAGTTCGCCGGCTTGCCCATCCACTTGTGCACCTTCTGGAAGGCCTGAGTGGCCAACAACATCGTCAGGAAGACGGGGATCGTCAGCAGCGCCTTGCTCATCACGCGCCGGTGCATGATCCGCAGCAGCTTGATCACCACGCCCGCCACCTGCAACGGGCTGTAGAACTCGCCGTCGATCCGCTTGCGCAGATTAGCGATGTGCTGGGCCGAGTATTCGTCGCTATAGACGAAGCCGTCGGCGTCAATGTGGTAGCCCGGCGTCTGCTCGACCAGTTCGTTCAGGCCCGAGTACGGGTCGCTGCGCAACCTGGAAACATGGATCAGGTCCACGCCGATCGAGCGGGCGAACGACGCTGTGGAGAGCATCTGCTCCTCGGTTTCGCCGATGTTGCCCACGATGAAATAGGCGTTGATAATCATCTTCGACTTGCGGAGCACTTCGAACCACTGGCGGATTTGTTCGATGGTGAATCCCTTGCCCATCGACTTGAGCGTCGCGTCCTGCGTCGACTCGACGCCGATCAGCATGGCGATAAACCCGGCCTGCTCCATCTTGCGGAGGACGTCGGGGCGTTTGGCGATCTCCACCCGGGCGTTGACGACGTAGTGCTTGCGAATCCTCTTCGCGATCAGCAGGTCGCAGATCTCGACGACCCGGTCCGGCTGATGCGTGAACACGTCGTCAACGAAGAAGATCAAGTCGGCGTCGATCTGCTCGATCTCACGGACGATCGACTCGGCCGACCGCGGCGTCCAGGGTCGCTTCACGCCCCACGGGTTGACCGCGAAGCTGCAGAACTTGCAGTTGAACGGACAACCGCGCGACCCGGCGACTTTGTCTATCGTGATCCCCGTGCTCACGCCCTTGCTCGTCAGGTAGTACGACTGCCGACGCAAATCGCGAGCGGGTATCAGATCGTCGTCCAGCGGCGCGTTGGCGCGCGGCGGATTGTGCACCAATTGACCGTCGTCGCCGCGGTGGACCAGGCCGGCGACCTCCGACCACGGGCGCCCCTCGGCGATCTCGGCAATCGCCTGCTCGCCATCGCCGCAGACCACGGCGTCCACGTTCGGACACGCCTCCAGCCAGTAACGCGGATTCTCCGTCGCCGTCCGCCCGCCCAGAATCGTCATCACCCCCGGCGGCAAGGCGTTGATGTCGTCGCGGATCAGGTTCAAGGTCCTTCCGCCAGTTGATGGAATAGCAGACCAAGTCGGTCTCCGGCCTGAGGAACGGCTGCGTGCTGGGCGTGCGTTCATGCCGGAAGTTGATCAGATCGATCCGCTCGGCATGCGGACGCAGCGCGGCGGCGACGTACTCCAAGCCCAACGGCGGGAAGGATGTCATCGAACTGCGCGTACGTCGATAGGGATAGACGCATAGGACGTGGCGAAACATGTCGTTCAGCTCCAGATCAGGTCCGACTGCACCCAATCAACGGATCGCACAACGCAACACGCCCAGGATGCTTCCGCGTTAGTACGATCATCACCACCCGTACTGGGGGAGTTCATGCAGGAAAACAGTGGATTGTACTGCGCCGCCGCCGGTTGTACTACACCGAAAGTGACGTGCCAGATTCACGCGGTCGTGAACCGCCAAGGAGGCGCCCCGAAGTGTGGCGAGAGCCGCAGGGTGCCTTCTGCGGACGCTCGATTCCCTCTTGCCAGGCGACATCCCGTCCCGCATCCAAGATTTAGGCCACGCCGGCGGGCGTTTCGGACGGCTTCCTCGCGGAAGGAGGGCTTGGTCGTCAGACATAAAAAGTCTCCAAGATGCAAAATCAGACGTCATATTATAGTCACGAGCGATGAAAGAATTATGCACGGAAATGGGCCGAAATGTCGAGGTGAACCTTCTGTAAGCCTACCCCCCCCTCTAGACTTAATAAATCTAATGGGGGGCAGGCCGTGATCAGTGTAAACTTCGCTCTGTCAATGGATTATCGCAGCCGCCGTGTTGGTGGCAGCCGGGGATTTCTATGTGAACGCACTAGCTGTTAGTTGCAAAGTACTGCATTTATCGAGCAGAGAAGTCTCGCCCGAGCCGAAATGTTGATTGATTCGTTTTTAAATTCCATCCTTATCTGCTTTTTTGATTGCAGTCAAGACAAGTCTTTTAATTGCGAATTGAACTCCTGGCCATTTTGCAGTTTTCCAACCTTGCTGAGCCGCTTCCTCTTGTAGCCAGCCGACGATCTCGTCTATGTGCTCGCGGCAGCCCTGGGGACCCCAGGAATTCATTGTTTCGATCCGCTGCCCGCATTGATTGCCAAATTGTTCAGGTTATTTCTGCTCGACGCCTAAAGGGCAATTCTCTTCAACACTACAAAGACACGTCCTTCTATGTCACGGCCGTAAGTATTCTTCGTGAGGCTCGCCTCAATGAGAAAAACTCAAAGGCTGCTCATAGATCGGAGGGCTGAGGCCGTATCGCAACCTGTTTCGAGAAAAACGACGCCTCGACTTCTCGGTGGTCCTGAATTCGTGCTGGGAGGCAGATGCGGTAAGGCTCATGAATGCCCTGAACGAATTTCGTCTTTAATTGCAGTGGCGAGGTAGATTTGATAGCCTTGAAACACAAAACTGGCTATACTGACGGGCATGTTTGTTCATCCTACCGTGAGGATTGAGACATGGAATCGGCAATCACAATCTTGGGCGACAACCCTTTTGCCAAGGATGCCAATGGAAAGCTGAAGGCGAGAATCGGAACGGCATTTTCCAAGGGTAACACGATCGTCACGCTGCCCGGTATCCATGCGACCCAGCGGCAGGCTTATCTCGCCTTTCTCAACCAGCAGCGGCGGCGTGCCGGTCGGGAACTACTCAGCAAGCAGGAGGAACGTGCCGAATGGAACGGCGGGGTAGACCTGATTTTCGAAGACAATGCGATCCTGATCAGACCCGATCCTGACAATATGACCCTTGCCTTTGAGGCGGATAAACTCCTTCAGGGGTTTATCCCCAAGCACAGAATCAAGTTCCTTGGACTGCTCAGTAAAAAAGTTCGAGAGGCGATCAAGGAACGAGGCGAGTTGTGGAGAATCACTCCTCTGCCCAAGTCTCCTAACGAGATGAAGCAGATGATTCGCGAATCTCAAGTCGGGATTGGCGGGAGGGAAATCTATTGCTACAGCATGACCACAGGCATCCGTTTTCTCACTTACCAGCGGTTTGCCGAGTTGGGGAAGCTGGACGATTCAAGTCTTCGTGACCACCTCCTGGAGATCCGGGAATTCTCCACCCAAACCAACGCGCTCGGCCATCCGGAACTTGATTTCTTCGCAACCGATCAGGCATTCTCGAAAGCCGATTTTATTCCCCACGATTTCCGCACATTGGATTCGAGCCAACTAAGATACGTTTTCGAGATGCTCAGGGAGAAGTTCTTCGGCTCGGTCAGCCCGGAACTCCGGCGAAATGACCCGGAGAACGTCGAGTGGAGAAACTGCATGGTTGCCGCCCTGATTGGGCAAGAGGAGGAAACCGTCTCTGAAGAGACTTTGCTTGGACTCAGCCCCGAGTTCTTCATGCAGATCGAATGGCTTCCTGGAGGATGCATCGAGGACGGCGAGTTGGTTCTTGATTCGATTCTGGAGGAGGCAATGAGCACCGATGATGAGGAGTTGAAGCGGCTTTGCGACGAGAAACCGCAAAACTTCATTTTCAACTTCGTTCGGGAACATGGGGATCTGGAGTATGTGAATACCGGGCGGGTCATCGGCTCGCTTTCGCGCCGACCGGCGTTCCACGGACGCCGCGGTGTCTACATTGCCGTGCTGAAACTAAGGGGGAGCAACCACGAGATCGTGAGCATCATTCGAATGCAGAAGTACGGAGTCCGAGAGTATCTCGATGAGGGACGCCAGCTTCTCGACGCGATGCTTCGCTCCGAAGAGTACACCGAATACATTCTCGACCGGCGGCTTGGCTGCCGACAGCTTGGAATGAATCTTCCCACGCAGGTCACGGCGAAGAGGATCAGCGAACGCTACGCTAGGCATGGTGAGCATGGATTTGTGATATGGTCGCCCTATTTCGAGCGGGACTACATCCGCGGGATTGCAACGGACAAGGTGCCGTCCTTCCGATTTGAAAACGGAGACTTCGCGCTGCAATTCGCCCGCCTGCTTGGGCGAGCCGCTGCTCCGAACGTCATCGTAGGAAGGTCTGATCTGGGTGGAAATCCGCTATTTGACGATGGGGACGAAGTGCTGATCGAGGACTCCAGGAGAATGCCCGTCGAGATCGTGGTCGCGGATCATACAGGCACTTTCAACGATTATCTCAACAAGTTGGAACACTTTGCAGTGGAGTATGCGGGTCCGGTCAACCGGCGAACAGAGTATCTCCCGAACCCCAAGGAGTTTGCCAGTGCGTACCTGGAAGCGTTTGTGCAACATTTTTCCAGGATTCAGGATGATTACCGTAAACGAAGGAAGGCGTTCGACACACTGTTTAAGTACCGCCCGCGCGACGAGGCAGGGAGTTTCGCCTATCGCTGGGAGAGAGTGCTGGCGCGCATGGATAGGACTGACCCGCGTGAACTGGTGCGATTGATCCGCGAGAATCTGATGATACGATAGAATGTGATTGGGAAACGATGGTTTGGCGTTTGGCATCCGTTGCCGGGTATCCATTAAGCTCGGCATCACACGGGAATTGGATTTCCCTCGCCCTCCACCTCCTCGGACAAGCAAGCTCGGTTCAATTAGGACGCGCAGCGATTGAAATCAAATTCGGCTTCGTGCAGTGCTGCTTCACATTCGACTTTCCCGATCTTCTGCCCTTCCAAATGCACCAGCCCCCAGTAGACGGTGTAGCAGCCGCTTGCCAGAACGAGAACTTCTCCTTTCGATAGGTTGATGAGGCATCTCTCCCCGGATCGCAACTCGCCGACACCACGCTGCATCGAACCGCCGTCCGAGGGCGAAGTCGTTACCATCCCGCAAGTCGGCGGCTTGCACCATCGGTAAACGCGGCGCGCCGCGTGACCATTGGAGCAAGTTCGCTCTTTTTGTTCTCGCGTCCGATGTAACCCGTATGCGCTAACGTGGCGAAACAAGGCTTTTTCGCGTCGCACGCCGCTGGAAACCGTGTTGCAGCATTCGTTCGCGACATAGTCCGTATTCCACGGATGCCATACAGCAGTTCATTCCCTCCCCTCGGACGAGGTTTTGGGGAAGGACAGGGTTGAGCAGTAAGCTCGGGGAGAATTCCGGCACTGGCTGCAACCGAGACTTTTTCGTCCAGTCCGGTAAGATCAGGCTACAAGCACTTTTTGGTCATCGGTGGATTACTATGGATGATCTCGCCCGTTTTCGAGACTGTTAAATAATAGGACAACCCAATGCGGGGACCAATCGAAACGGCGATATTCTTGTTCGGCTCAGGCTGTTCCCAAATGTTAACCCGGTACTTACTGTTGTGATGCTGGGAGACCTCCACATGGTCCAGCCGGGGTGGCTTGCCGATCTTCTCCAACACTTGGAATTTGATCTTCTCCTTGAAGTTGGGCGGTTTGGGTTGTGTCACGGCATCCGGTTCTTCCTTATTTGTTCGAGGTTTTTTAACTTTGTCCATGATTCTCCATATTCCCAGCTAAGGCAGGTCTCTTATCTTGGTGGGGAATTCATCTTTGTTTTCCTAATCGCGCACATTTTTTTCCTTCGACGTATATCCGAAGGTTTCTCATAACGCTCCCGGCGCCGCATCTCCCGCTTTAATCCCGACCGATCCACAATCTTCCTGAAACGCCGCACCGCCTCACTAGCCGACTCTCGTTCACGCAAGACAATTTTTACCACAATCCATTCTCCAGGAGGAATCCTAAAATACTGCCCACCACCAACTGAGCAACCCACATTATAATCATCACTCTGCCAATAACAACCCCAACAATCGCGAAAAGATCAACTCTTCGCCGTCTCTCACAGTCGGTAATTGTACTCAATTAAATTTTTTTCGTTCCGATGCCTTGAGGTGTCACCTAACGACTGGCTGCGCCGGAAAGTTCCGCCTCGATCGGATCGTGCTCCTGTTCGAGGTCGTTCAGCGCTGTCTCGATTCGCTGCCGGTATTGCTCCACGTTTTCTCCATGCCGAGGAAAAATGGGCTCGCCGAAATAACCGTTGATCGTGGCAAAGGGCTTGGGGATTTGAAAGCGGTCCCAGGCACGGGTCAAGACCCATCGCCGCGTGGGCACCGCTACCATGTTGATGACCGCTGCGCCTGTTCGTTGCGACAACATTGCAACACCCTTGTGAACGCGGTTGCGCGGGCCATGCGGCCCGTCCACGGCAAGGTAAACCGGCGCGCCGCCGAGGACATGCTCGATCATAGCCTCAATCGCCGCGAGCCCTCCTTTGTCTCGCCCTTTGCGGCGGCTTGAACCGCGGATGGGGACGATTCCACGGACGCGCAGACTGGGGATCAATAACCCTCCGTCTTCCGAACGCGACACCATGGCCCCCGTGCCATGTTCACTGCCGATGATAGCGGCGATTTGATGTGCGTGCAAAACAGAGTAGGCGTAGGGCTGCAATCGCGCCCGCAATCCCGGCCGGGGATCGCCATGGAGGCGGATGCGACAACACGCTTGCAAGATCAGGATTGCAATTGCTATCAGCCACCCAAGCATCCAAGCAAAGTATTTCATGATGACGAAACTGGCTACCAGTGCAAAAGCTTAATTTGTCAACTCGGTCGTCTATCAAAAGCATGGCGTAATGCTGCTACTGCATCACGCGATCACGCCCGACATTGCCCCTAAGACAGCTTACCCATCCGGCAATGTCTTTCGGATTGAGTCATCGTGGCTCCGACGCCGATCAAGAACCTCGCGGATTCGTGCGATGGCCCGCTCGATCGCGGCAATCCATTGATCCTTGTGCTACACCAGCGGAGCCAGTGCGGGCTAGTCGCTGGGCCCCGCATCTTGACCGGCTACGATTAGTTCCTTCACAGTGCCTTCGATCAGGGGAAAGATTTTTACGCGCGTACCCGCTATCAATGCGGCCACGGCTTTCAAGTAGTCTCGAATTACTTCAACGGGAACACGCGGCTCTTCACACCGGCGTATTATGGTGGTTTGCCATTGCCTGGCATTGCAGCCTTTTTACCAGTTGTTGTCGTCGTGCCTGGTTTTCATTCCAGGTACGATCTGCTTTCAAGAGAACATGCTTTTTGTTCACCGGAGTGCCAGCCGGGAATTAGGGTGATGAAAAAGACAATCTTTTCCTCGTCCGCAACTCCTTCGTCTTCATCTTCGTCGACTCCTCTTTCCATTTCATCTGAAAGGCGGGATCTCAATAACGCGATCCTCTTCCTCCACCACTGTAGCTGCCACCGCGGCCTCCCCGTCCACCGCCGCCACGGTCTTCACGTGGTTTGGCCTCATTGACCGTAAGCGGGCGGCCGTCGTTATCCTGACCGCTGAGCCCCTGGATGGCCGCCTGGGCCTCCTGGTCGCTTCCCATCTCCACAAAGCCGAATCCCTTGCTACGGCCGCTTTCGCGATCCTCGATTACCTGGGCACTGTTCACTGTGCCGAAGGCGGAAAACAACTTCTCCAAATCGGAGCTGCTGACGGAATAGCCCAGATTCCCGACATATAATTTCTTACCCAAGACCAATCTCCTTTATAGGGGCACGAGGGCCCGGTTATTGCCTCCTTAACGGAAAACGAAAGCGGCCAACCTGATGGCCTATTCGGTGCCAGCGAGGCACGGCGGCACATTTATATTCTAACACTTGGATGCTGCGGAGTATATGACCTGGACGGTTTTCGCAAGATTGCCCTGGACCAGCAGATCGAAGGGACTGTTTGGCTAAAGCAAACTACTTCGCCATCTCCTTCTGCGCTTCTGTGCGATCACCGCTGTTCGGGCTTTCCGTGCCATTAGCCAGCTCTTTTTTCTTCTGGCGGCGAGCTCTCTTCTCCGCCGCCTTTTGCTTCTTTCCGGTTTCTCGCTGCCGTTTGGCAAAGGTATTCCCCTCTCGCGCCACGAATCCTCCTACTTGATTTTGATGTTTGATGTAGATCTATACCGCTGCGTTAGTCCACCTATTTTTTGTTATTACTGTTATTGATGCAACTCGGTGCACAACAGCAGGTTATGGTAGGCTTCAAGATGCGACTTCGGAAAACCCTCTTGGAACCTTACTATGCCATCAAAACCGGCTAATCGCAAACCGCGATTCGAACCAAAGGCGGCATGCTACGTGGCAAAGTTTCTTTATATGTGTCCGGAAAATTTCCCGCCCCTGGCTAAAAAGATACATAAAAACGAAATCCAAAAAATCAACGCCGCAAAAATTTCACTGGGCAGTAGGATTCGGACATAGGTGAAATAATGTATGAGTACAACACCTATATCATTGAATTGATTTCGTAATTTGCCCTGACTCCAGAGGAAATGAGTCACCATCTCGCTGATCAACTTGTCGGAGTAATTCCTGGTGAGGTGAACCCCATTGTCTAGACCACGGATTACGGCCAAATAGGAGGGACATGTGGGCGGCGAGACCTATAACAAAGGTCTCGCGTGAACGTGCAACGCTAGCATGGTAAAAACTCGATTGCTTGATTGAAGGAATTAGGCTATGATGAACCACGACCTGGGCAGAAGATATGGTCGAGCCAAGTTTTGTGGTCTCGTAAATCGTTGGGGCTTGTTGAAAAAGTCTGTTGGCCAGCTAGCATTGTCAGCACGTGTTCGTCTTGATTTGTAGAGCGGATGGAGGTATTGGGATGGCCTTCCTCTCCACCACCTTCGCATCTTTTCAGGACGGACAGACGTATGCAAGGAAAGCATGTCTTTCAACCACGGACCAGGACGGTCATCGATTTGGAGTCGTTCATACCAGAAGACCACTTTCTCCGGAGAGTTGATCGCACCCTAGAAATGTCCTTCGTACGCGACTTGACTGCCACGTGCTATTCCTCTGGACAAGGACGGCCCTCCATCGACCCTGAGGTGTTCTTTCGGATGTTGTTGGTGGCGTACTTCTATGGCATCACGTCGGACCGACGTCTATGTGAGGAAGTACGGTTCAATCTCGCGTATCGCTGGTTTTGCCGGCTCTCCCTGGAAGACGACGTGCCGGACCACTCATCGTTTAGTCGCATCCGGGACAGGTATGGCGAGGAAATCTTTGAAATGCTGTTTAGGCATATCGTTAAGCTCTGTCAGAAAAAGGGCTTGGTGGCCCAGGAGTGTCGCGTGATGACCGACGCCACCCTGATCGCCGCTGATGCCTCGTTGAATTCGTTGATTCATAACAACCCGGAAAAAGCCCAGAAAGAGGCTGTTACGCAACAGCGCGATCGTGGGATGAAAGATTCATCATCGGCACGGCAGGTTTCCAACCAGACGCACACCAGTCGTACCGATCCAGATGCCACACTAGCCCAAAAGAAAGGTACACCGCAACAACTGAAGTACAAAGTGCATCAGAGTATTGATGCCGACAGTCGCGTCATCCTGGATACCGAAGTTACCACAGGAGCACGGTATGACAACCAACCATATCTCCAGCAGCTAAAACGCATCAATGACCAGTATGACATCACAATTCGTGAAGCAATCGCCGATCGAGCTTATGGCTCAGCGGCGATCATTGCTGCATTGCAGGAGCAAGGAACAAAACCCTACATTCCGCTTTTCAGTCGTCGTAGCGGAAATAACTCGGCCAGCGCAGCCGGACTGGTGTACGAACCCAAGAAAGATCGTTTTCGATGCCCACAGGAGAAGTACCTGAATCCGAATCCGGCGATCTACGATAACCACAAAAGGTATGTCAGCTCGTCCGAGGACTGCCGTAATTGTCCGCAAGCTTCAAAGTGCCCAGCAAAAACTCGGAAAGCGACTCCTCAGCACAGGTTTGTACTTCGTAGTCTTGATCAAGACCTATTTGAGAAGGTGCAAGCCAGAATGCAAAAGCCTGAGTTTGGGCAGAAATTGTCCGAACGGATGTGGAAGTGCGAAGGGTTGTTCGCCGAGGCGAAGCAAAACCATGGCCTGGCGCGCGCCAGGTACCGCAGTAGGTCGAAAGTGCAGATTCAAGCGTATCTAAGCGCAATGGCGCAGAACCTGAAGCGCCTGATCTTACTGTTTTATCTCTGGTTGCTAACTCGGTGTCTAGACCCGCAAAAAAGGTGGCCAATTACCCAAACCCTATCTTTCAATGACGGGACTTTTTCAACAGGCCCGTTTTACTCTTGAGACAGATCAAACCAAAAACAGCCTTGTAACTAATTCTCCTAACATAAAAAAGACTAGGTGGGCCTGGTATTTTGCATGTGTTTTGCTAACATTTGTTTTATAAGTTAATTCTACAATAATACTCAGGTTTGCTCATAGTTGTGCATGACATAATCATGCGCCCGTGGCGCAACTGGATAGCGCATCGGTCTTCGGAACCGAGGGTTGGGGGTTCGAATCCCTCCGGGCGTACTGACTCATTTTCAACGGCCTCCGCAATGCAGGTCGATGAATCGCCGTGCAGATCGGTGCGTAACGTCCCAATGTCCAAAGCGTTAGAGCAATCTTTTTTGGTCATCCTCTTTGGCCTTTTTTTGCCTTCGTTTGTGCAATCTGGTGCGATCTTATACCTATCTGGCGCGAGGTGTATGGCACCAATTTTGGCACCTTTCTGATTTCTTGGCACCACTGTTGGCACCATTTTTAGCGCCGGCTCGGCGTCGTCGGTCTCCCCGTTCACAACCCTCTTCGTAACAATACTCTCTTTTGCGATTTTCTTAAGTGCTTATAAAGAAGGGACTTATCGATTTAGAGTCCTATTCGGTCGGCGAAAAAACGATACCAACCCATTGCGCAACTGCAACGAATAGGTTAACAGTCAAGAGGTTTTGGCTGTTAACCCAGAGACTTTTTTAGCAGGCGTTTGAAACTACGACTGGCTGGTTAACAGCAAGAGCGCGCGCGCATTCTGCAATCTGATAAAAGCGCGATTCTGCGTATTCTGCTGATTGTGCAAATGATACAGAGATAAGACCGGCTATCCAGTATATATATGCATCTCATGGCCAAAGGGCAAATCACCCATATGCTATTCTGGATCATTGTACCGCTTTTTCGGCGGTGTTCAAAAAACATGTCAATTCTTGTGTTACCAAGGACTTACGAGTTATACAGCGATGGCCCGATTTTTCCACCCCCTGATACTGCTACTAGCCCGATCTGCCCAACCGCAATTGATTCGATACGTCGAATACCTCAAGACAGAGAATCGGATTTTGCGGAGTAAGCTGCCCAAACGGATCACGATTACTCCTGCAGAACGGCAGAAGCTTGTTAAGGTTGGTAAACCACTTGGGAAAGCAATCAAGGAACTTATCACCATCGTTACGCCCCGAACCTTTGCCAGATGGATCAGTGGTGAAAATGGGGCTCGATATAAGAGAACGGCCAAACCCGGCCGACCGCGTACGCCCGATGAAATCCGAGAGTTGGTGACCCAGATGGCCAAGGACAATGGCTGGGGATTGGGACGGATTTTGGGTGAACTCAAGAAGCTGGGCATTCGCAAGATCTGCAAGACTACGGTTCGTAATATCCTTCTGGAACACGGTTTTGATCCCGGTCCCAAACGTGGCGAGGGGACATGGGATGATTTCATCAAGATCCATGCCAAAACCCTCTGGGCTTGCGATTTTTTCTCAAAGAAGGTTTGGACGTTTGGTGGCTTGGTTGAATATTTTGTGTTGTTCTTCATCCAGCCCAGTACGCGGAAGGTTCACATCGCGGGGATTACAGCCAATCCCGATGGCGTCTGGATGGCCCAACAGGCCAGGAACCTGTGCATGTTCTTTGACGACCTACCCGATCGGCCAAAATATATTGTGTGCGATCAAGATACAAAATTCACTGCCCAATTCGAGGAGATTTTGAAAATTGATGATATAGAACTGAAGCGGACGGCAGTTCGGGCACCAAATCAAAATGCCTATGCCGAACGATGGGTACAGAGTATCAAACAAGAATGTCTTGATCTATTTGTGGTATTTGGCGAAAAACATTTTCGACACATCATCCAAGAATATGTTCGTTACTACCATGACCACCGCCCTCATCAAGCACTTAGCAATCTGCCTCCTATGATGAACGCAGTGCCCGAACAAGTAGAATGCCTCGGGCCTGAAGATGTTGTACGTCATGAAAGTCTCGGCGGGCTGCTTACGCACTACCAACGAAAGGCAGCATAATCCTGTCGTCGGTCTCACTATGCATCGATATTACAAAGCTGCTGCATCGTTACTAAAACAATCTTCGCGCCCTTGTAGAAACCAGCAGCTTTTGCTTGTTGGCTGAAACTTTTACACGCATCTCGACAAGTCACCCAATTGTTACAGACGGACAACAGTGCATTTCTTTGCATGCTGATAAGTCTGTTCGTCACATCGACTTATCTGGTGACATTATATTTGAACAGGACGTGACAAGCCAATTCTGCAAATCAACTTATCATATGAAAACATTTATGAACAGGACGGTAAATGACTTTGAAGTCAAACCAATAGAAAACCCGCCCCCCGAGAACCCCGCCACTACTCCCCGACAATTCGATTTCGACGGGGACTATTCCCGTGTGGGCAGCGTGAAATTGCCTTTGACAGCGGCGTGGCTGATGCTCACCGTGGGGTGCGGTACTAGCCGCCACCAAGCAAATGTGCCACTTGGGGTATATCCCCAAAAAATAAATTCCTGCCAGCCCCTTGACGGGACGAAAATTTCTGGTTCAATGAATATTTGGCGAGTCTGTTTAGCCAATAGCAGGCAGTGTTCTTGAATCCGACCGAACGGGGCGAGTAGCCCAGGGCTGAAACGGCCTTCTTTGCCGTTTTGCCGCCTCGTTAGATTCTCCTGGTTGACTCTCAACCAGTTCCCCAAAAAACCACAATCGGTGTTAGTCCGTTTTTTCCTTTTTTGTTTAGGCGTATTTGGCCTTGTTGGTAGACGAAACATTTTCACTCTCTCCACTATCTGAAAGGTAGGTGTGCAATGAGAAACTTCAACGTTGGTGGTTTTTTAGCCGTGGCTTTGGTGGCGGCGATGGTCGGTGGGACGGCCCAGGCTGATGTCACACTACCCCCCGGCTTGCCCCCTGGATCGCAGTATCAGATTGCCTTCGTTACGGCAGATACGACGAATGGGACGAGCGGTTTGGAATCCTACTACAACAACTTCGTCACGGCGGAGGCAGCCCAGAGCACGACCTTAAGCTCACTCGGAGCGACATGGTCAGCGATCACTTCTACTTTTGACGGCTCGAACTATCACAACGCCGCCGACAACGTACCGTCAGCCCCCGTGAACACCCCAATATACAACACCGATGGTCAGCTTGTGGCAACCGGATACGCTCAGCTTTTTGGTTACAACTTAAGCGGTGGTTATCCACTGATCACTTACACTCAGATTGGCATAGGCCTTGGTGCCAACGTTTGGACCGGCTCCGACTACCATGGAATCGCCAGCCAGCAGTGGGGATGCTCCTCCCTTGGCCAGTCCAACCCCATCGTCGCAGTCAACTGGTCATATGAGGAATTTATGTACGCCTTCGGCACCCCATATACTGATCTCTTTAGCCTCTACGCCATTTCATCCCCCATCACCGTTCCCGTCCCCGAACCCGCTTCCCTTACGCTCCTGGGCACGGCACTGCTGGGACTTGGCGTAGTTTATCTGCGGAGGCGTAGGGCGAAGGCTTGACGACCGCAAAACCCAACCCGCTCCTTACCCACTGCCGCCAGCGTCGAACGTAATCCCCGATGCGGACAGCATCCGCACCGCCATCTCATTACACGTCTCGATGTATTGGCGGTCATGGTGTTGCCAGAAATGCCAATCACCAGGTAGGCCGTATCGGCAAATTGGATGGGTATGTGCAATTGGCGAGTAGACCGACTTGCCGGCGCGTATCAGATAAACAGCGTCGCGGGCTCTTGTCGTCCGCGCACCAATACCGCCCCCACCAACAAAGGCAGAATAAGGTTGAATGTTGGTTCAGTAAATGCTCTACCAATAGCTCCCCGACAAGGACTCGAACCTTGGACTTAGCGGTTAACAGCCGCTCGCTCTACCAACTGAGCTATCGGGGAAGTTAGTCTTTTAGTCTAATTCAGCCTTTTGCCTTTGACAAGAGGCCGTTAGCCCGCCGATTTTATCACCGGAATATGGCAGATGGCTTTAGACTTTAGGCCCAGGGCTTTGAAGCCAGTGCCGTTTCAATTAAATGAGTTTCGCGCCTTATCGCCGCAAATGCCGGCGTTGCTGGCACTTGCGAAATGCAATATAAATTAAAATGGAAGAAAATGGGAGTCTCCACATGGCGATTATCAAGATCATTAAATGCAAAGACTCCCAAAATGGATACAGTCGGGGTGCGCAGGCAACCCCGCCAAAGCGGCGAAAGCTGCGACGGCGGAGGCGCGGACGGAGCAATCGGGTCAACGGTTGCCGCGGCAGAATTATTCTCCTTTCTTCTGGAGGAATTTGCAACCGGGAAATCGCCAAGCGGGTCGGATGCACGCCCCAATGGGTGCGGATTGGCCAAGGCCAACAAGGTGACATTCGTATTCACTCCGACCAATGCATCTTGGATGAACCGCATCGAGCGCGAGTTCACGGCCAGGGAGAAATTCTCCCTGGAGAACTGCGATTACACCAGCCATGAAGAACAACAAGCGGCCATCCACAGCTATCTGCGGTGGCGAAACGGACAATGAACTATTAGCATCCAAGCCTGGCGTAAGTTTAAACGCAAAGCGGCATGATGGAAAACGCGAAACTTATTTAGAGCCTATCCCAAAACATAAAACTTCAGTTACGGCAAGAGATTATAACAGTGAATTCCCGGGGTTTTTAGCCCTCACCCTAACCCTCTCCCGACCAACCGACCATGCGGAGCATGGTGCCCGTCGGTGCCCGGAGAGGGGACTTTTGGGACAGGCTATTAATTGAAACGGCACTAGTACACCACCAATCGTAATATTGTGCATAAGGTGCGCGATTTTGGAGCCGTTTCTTTGCGAAATGAGGGCATTCCGACATTCACAATTTTGGCTATGGTTGTGTGCTAGCTGCTCGCGCTTCGATAGCTCCACAGGGCCAACTTGAAAATCAATCGGGCGACCGCAAGGCTGACAAAGGTGATGAAGATGGTGAAAATCGGCAGCAGCCAATCCTGGAAACTTTGCGGACTTAACGACCGGATGAGCAATCGGGCGGGAACGTTCACTACTACCAGAATGGGAACGATGAATGTGAACGCCCGGCGCAGCGGCGCTCCCCAGCGGCCTTGATATATCTCCATGGGATAACGCGACAACATGGTCACCGAGAACCAAAAATCCAATAGCGTCAGGTTCCGGCCCAGCCACACGCTGGTGGCGGCCATGGCAACCATCAGACTGTAGTATATCGCCACTCCGCAAGCAATATACACCGGATACAACGCCACCTCCCACGGCCGCGGCACGTAACCCAACTTCAAGAGCGAATACCCCAGCAAACACAGTCCCAGAAAAAAATTACCCATTGCCGACCAATCGGTCTTGGTCAGCGATACCAGGAACTGCGTATCTATCGGTTTTACCAAGGCGAAATCGAGCGATCCGGTGCGGATCAGCTCGCTGAGTTCGTCCATGTTCATCATAAAAAACATCTCCACGACGCTGTTTACCAAAAGCGACGTGGCAATGAATATGAAAAAAGGATACTCCGTCCAGCCCGTGCCGACTCCGATCTCAGGCGCGAAACGAAAAATAAGCACGTAAAAAACCAGGTTCATCAACATCCAGGCCATCCAAGTGACCAGGTCGATGATGAAATTCGCGCGAAAAGTCATGTCGCGGACAAGACTGTTTCGAGCCAAAGTCAAAAATACGCGAATGTATGATTTCATAAAAAGTATATGGTTTACAGTTAACAGTTTACGGTTATCAGTTTTTTATTTTTATTTCTACGTTATATATTTTTCATTCTATATCCTGCGTTCTCGTATTAATTCATCCTTCATCCTTTCTCTAGCCTCCGAACCCGCTGTATCGTCGCGTGCCGTAATAAAATGCCGCTCGGCTGACGGCCAGGAAAAACAGCACCCAAAACAATTCGACGCCCAAACCCCGAAGCAGATTTCCGCCCTGGATTTTGCCCAAAAACACGGCAGCGGGAAAATATGCTAAATATTGAAAAGGCGTCAGCTTAACAATCTCGCCCATAACGCCCGGCAGCATGTCCAGCGGAAACATTTGCCCGGAGAAAAAGAAGCTCAAAAGCATGTAAACAAAAAGCAGCGAACTGACCTCCAGGAACCAGAACCCGATCATGCCCAGCGCGGCCTCCAGGAAAAAACCTAAAAGGAAGGACATGATAAGCGAGGCGAAAAACGCCAGCAACGTGGCGGAGTCGGGCCAGCCGGGAAAAAATCCCCGGCACAGGAAAAACACCAAGGCGAACGGTCCCACGGCCACTCCGTAGTAAACCAGCTTATGCGACATGCGATAAAGAAACAAAAAGCCCAGCATGTCGATCGGTTGGATCAGATATTTTTTCACCACCCCGGTGCGGATGTCCCGGGCGATGCCCGAGGCCAGTCCCGGCATGCTGGAAAACGCCCGGCCGATCATCGCCAGCATGCAATATGCCACCATGTTGTGATACGAATAGCCGACGATATGATCGTTTCTGCTCGAGGCTTGCACGGACTCGAAAACCGCCCCCCAAAGAAAAATCTGCACCACGATGGGCATAAACCGCATCAGCGTGCCCAGGGCGAAATCGCCCCGGTAAACCAGCCGCTCTTCCAGGCCGATGCGGAGGATTATCCACCACTTCACAAAAGGATGAAGGATGAGGGATGAAGGATGAATATTCATTAAGGTCTGCCTTTTTTCGTTTTTAAATAAGGAATGGACAAAAATTAATTCATCCTTCATCCCTTATCCTTCATCCTTTGACTTGTGAATACTTCGGCGATCACTTCTTCCAAGGGCGGATCTTCCACGCTGACGTCGGCTATGGCATATTGGGCCAGTATATTTCCTAAAACGTTGGGAACTGATGTGCGCTCGACACGCAACTTGACTCTCGGCGGCTCGATGGAAAGCACTTTTCCATATCGTTCGAAGCCCCTGGGGATTTCGCCGTTGGAAAGCTCCAAAGAGATTACTTTATGGCTGCTGAACTGATCGACTATGCCGCTGAGCGATCCGTCGTAGATGATCCTTCCCAAGGCGATGATTACCACCCGCCGGCACAGGGCGGCCACGTCTTTCATGTAGTGGCTCGTCAGCAAAATGGTTACCTTGCGGCGCTGCTGATATTCGCGCAAAAAAACCTGGATGTTGTGCTGTGCCACCACGTCCAAACCGATGGTCGGCTCGTCCAAAAACAGCACCTCGGGCGAGTGCAACAGCGCGGCGATCAACTCCATCTTCATCCGCTCGCCCAGCGACAATTCGCGGACCGGCTGATTGAGCAAATTGCCCACTTCCAACAGCTTGGTAAGTTCGTCCAAGGTGCGCCGGAAGTTTTCCGGCTCGATGCGGTAGATATGCTGGTGCAGACGAAACGACTCGGCCGCGGGCAGGTCCCACCAGAGTTGATTTTTCTGACCCATGATCAGGGCGAAGCGCCGGCGATAGGCGTTTTCCCGCCGCCAAGGAACAAAGCCCAGCACCCGAGCGGTCCCGGCAGTGGGAGTTATCACGCCCGATAGAAGTTTCAGCGTGGTGGTTTTTCCCGCCCCATTGGGTCCCAGAAAAGCCACGAACTCGCCCTGCTCGACCGTTAGATCAATACCCCGCACCGCCTCGACAAAGCGATACTCCCGGCGAAAGAGCCCGCTTACGGCGGACGCCAGGCCTTCTTTTTTCTGATAAATCCGGTAGGACTTCGACAGCGCCTTTATTTCGATTGTGGCCATTGCTCAGTCATTATAGACGCCTACCGAAGTGGGGGGAAGAAGCCAAGAGTTCAGGATTCAGGGTTCGGGGTTCAGGACTTGATGTTCCGCTCGAAAGCTGAAACCTGTACCCTAAACCGTGAACCCTTTATTTTACGGCTTCTTTGGAGTATAATCCGCCGCACGAGTATACGTGTTTTTCCCTTTTTTAGGAGAATATGCCACGGGTGGAATGAGAATTGGAATCGGACACGATACCCATCGCCTGCGGCCGGGCGGACCGCTTCGTCTGGGCGGGGTAAATATTCCCCACGACCGGGAATTGGTCGGCTTCAGCGACGCCGACGTGCTCTTGCACGCCGTTACCGACGCCCTGCTGGGCGCGGCCGCCCTGGGCGACATCGGCCAGATGTTTCCCGATACCGATCCTACGAACCGCGGCCGGAATTCCGCCGACATGCTCCGCGCGGCCCTGAATGCCGTGGCCGCCGTGGGCTGGAAAATCTCCAACCTCGATTGCATCGTATTCGCACACCGCCCAAAACTATTGCCCCACAAGCAAACCATCCGCGAACGGCTGGCCGAAATCCTCGGCGTGGAACCGGAACGCATCGGCCTGCAAGCCAAATCCGGCGATCTAGTCGGCCTGGTCGGCCGAGAAGAAGCCATTGAAGCCCAGTGCGTTGTGCTCCTGGAACCAATCGCCGAAGAATAAACCTAATAGATCCTCGTTCCCATGCTCCGCCTGGGAACGGAATTAAAATTGCACGCAAAACGCACTCAAACCACAGACAAAAACTCTATTACCTATAACCTATTGCCTATCACCTATTGCCTACTATGCTTCGCGTCTACAACACACTCAGCAAAACCAAAGAACCCTTCCAACCAGTCCAGCCTGGCAAGGTGGGAATTTACCTTTGCGGACCAACCGTTTATAAACCCAGCCACATCGGACACATGGTCGGTCCGGTGATCTTCGATGCCATTAAACGATACCTGGTCTACTCGGGCTATAACGTCACTTGGGTAGTAAACATCACCGACGTGGACGACAAACTCATTAACGAATCCAATGCCCGGGGCGTTGCGATGTCGCAATTGGCCGCCGAAATGACGGCCGACTATATGAACAATATCCAGGCCTTGGGCGTCGACACCATCGACCATTTCCCCCGCTGCACCGCGAGCATGGCCGACATCATTAAGTTCACCCAGGGGCTTATCGATAAAGGTTTCGCCTACGAGGCCCAGGGCGACGTGTATTTTGAAGTCAGCAAAGACCCTGAATACGGCAAGCTGAGCCACCGCCGCATAGAAGCCATGCAAGGCGACGGCGGCGGATCGGCCGATCGCAAACGGGCAAGCGCCGATTTCGCCCTGTGGAAGGCCGCCAAGCCCGGCGAGCCATCCTGGGACAGCCCCTGGGGACCGGGACGGCCGGGCTGGCATATCGAATGCTCGGCCATGAGCCGCGGCCTGCTGGGCGAAACTTTTGATATTCATGGGGGCGGGCTCGATCTGGTCTTTCCGCATCATGAAAACGAAATCGCCCAAAGCGAATCCTGCCACGGCAAATCCATGGCCAAGTATTGGATGCACAACGGACTGATGCAGGCCTCGGACGAGGTCGGCAAACTGGGCGGGCGCCAGACCCGGGCGACCGAAGGCGATTTCGCCTCCCAAGACGCCGGCAAAATCAGCAAGTCCCGCGGCTCCGAACCGTTCAGAGAACTGCTCAAACAATTCTCGCCCGAGACGATCCGCTTTTTCCTCCTCTCGACCCATTACCGCCGGCCGATCGACTATAGCGAATCGCGACTCCGCGAGGTCGAAACCGGGATGGACGCCTTTTACCGCTTCTTTAAGCGATATGAGTTAATAACGGGCCAGAGTTTTTATGACATTGATGCACCAACACGATCCTCTGAACCAAATCACCCGGATTTTGAGCATGGAGGTCACGGTATCCGCTTAACGATGACAAAACGTTTCGTAGATTTTATAGCTTGTATGGATGATGATTTCAATACGGGTGGTGCCATTGCTGTATTGTTCGATTTAGTACGTGCTCTCAATAAGTTTATTGACGATAAAAAACTTGAAGACTCGGAACATCATAATGGCAATGATTTAAATGATCTCAAAATATGTAGTAAAAGATTCCGTGAATTAGCCCTCACCATCGGCCTATTTCGCAATTCAATCCAAGAAAAATCCTCCGGCGACGACGCCGTGCTGGGCAAATTGATAAGCCTGTTTATCGAACTGCGCAATGAAGCCCGCCAGAAAAAAGACTTCGCCACCGCCGACCGCATCCGCAACGGCCTTAGTGCCATCGGCATCACGCTCGAAGATCGCCCCGGCGGAACGGAATGGAACGTAAAATAAAAAATTGAAAACTCCAAAAACCGCTCGCGGTTTCGCAATGAATGACCAAAACGCCTCCCTCCGCATTCTCGGCATTGATCCCGGGCTGAATATCACCGGCTACGGCGTGCTGGAATGCGGCAACGGCTCGCCGCGGATCTGCGAGGCTGGCGTGGTGCGGGGAAAAAGCCGGCGGTCGCTTACAGATCGTCTGCTCGAAATCCACACCGGCGTGGCCGACGTAATCGCCGCGCTCAATCCCGGCGTAATGGCCTTGGAGGAATTATATTCGCATTACAACCGCCCGCGCACGGCGATCCTCATGGGTCACGCCCGGGGCGTTATCTGCCTGGCCGCGGCCGAAGCCGGCATACCGGTAGTTCATTACTCCGCCACGCAGATCAAAAAAATCCTCACCGGCGCGGGCCGGGCGTCAAAATCGCAAGTGCAGCGGGCCATCCAGCGCGAACTTGCCTTATCCCAAATTCCCGACCCGCCCGACGTAGCCGACGCCCTGGCCGTCGCCTTGTGCCATTATTACCTGAAAGATAAACTGCGTATATTGAAAAAATAATTGATAAAAAATCGAATTGTTTAGCCCGGGCACTTGTGCCCGGTGATTTCAGTTTTCACACCGGTCGTAAGCGACCGGTCTAAACAAGCGATTCACTTCCATTGTTTTTTAAGGATATCGCTTGATCACCAAAATCACCGGCCAACTGATTGCACTGCACGACGACGTACTCACGCTCCGCATCGGGGCGTTCGAGTACGAGATATTAGTACCCGAGTTTGCCCGCCGCCGCCTGCAAAGCGAAATCGAACGGGAAATCAGCCTGCATACGATTGAGTATCTCGAAGGCAACCCCATGCAAGGCCGCATGACGCCCCGGCTGATCGGCTTTTTAACCGAGGTCGAACGGGAATTTTTCGAGTTGTTCTGCTCGGTGGACGGCGTGGGCGTGAAAAAGGCCCTCCGCTCCATGGTCCGGCCTGTAAAGGAAGTGGCCACGGCCATCGAGGAGCAAGACACAAAATCGCTCTCCGCCCTGCCCGGCATCGGGGCGGCCATGGCCGAGCGGATCATCGCCAAATTGCGCCGTAAGGTGCCGAAATTTGCGCTGATGGTCGGCGGGGATGAAAAACGCGAGGCCGAGGTCGAGCCCGACGTGATTTCCGAAACCTACGACGTGCTCCGCACACTCGGCCACAGCGAGAGCGAGGCCCGAAAGCTGATCGACGCCGCGTTGGCCGCAAAAAAGAAATACAAGGACGTGCAAAGCCTGATCGAGGCGATTTATCTGCAAAGCCACAAATAGGGGCTAGAGATTAGTGATAAGGGGATAGGGAATAGGGTGATTAAGGAAAGGATGAAGGATGAATTAAAATGCTGAATAATAAATGCTTCGTGGTGACCCCTAACCTCCGATCTCTTCCCCCTTACCTTTGAAACTGTATACTGTCAACCGTAAACTGATAACCACAAATGCCCGAACTCATCGCTTCCAGGCCGACCATCCACGATGCCGTTCCGGCAAAAAAGGCGCAAGCCTGCGAATCCTGCGGTGCGCCGGTCGAGTCGAATGATAAGTTTTGCGGTGTCTGCGGGTCGTCTCAGCCGACTGTGGACAAACCGCCCGCATCGGCCGCGGCGCTAACGCAAAATTTTTTCCGCTGCCAAAGCTGCGGCGCTGAAGTCGCAGTCGACAGCGGACATCGCAGTTACACCTGCGCATTCTGCGACTCGAACTACGTGGTCCAATTCACGCCGGAACAAACCGGGCGCAAACCGCCGGAATTCGTAATCGGCTTCGCCATCCCGCCCGAACAGGCCCAGCAGCGATTTCGCGAGTGGTTGGGAGGCAACGCCTGGTTTCGACCCGGCGACTTGAGCCTGGCCCAGATCGAGGGCAAACTCCGCGGCGCATACATCCCCTTCTGGTCGTTTTCCATGCTCGCTCAAAGCCGCTGGTCGGCTGCGATCGGAGAACATTGGACTGAAACCCAAACCTACACTACCATCGAAAACGGCAAACCGGTGACCAAAACCAGGCACATTCAGCACACCGAATGGTGGGACCTTGCCGGCGGATACCACCGATATTACAGCGGATATTTGATTTCCGGCAGCCGGGGACTGGCCCAACGCGACGCCCAAGTCATCCAGCCTTTCCACCTCGCCGCTTTGAAACGCTACGAACCCTATTTTCTCGCCGGATGGCTGAGTGAAGAGTATTCGGTAGCCCCTGATGAGGCCCTTAAAATCTGCCAGCAGGAGTTCGGGCGCTGGGAAAACGAAAACGTGGTCAAGTTACTGCCCGGTGATACCTACAAAGACCTTCAAGTGCAGACCGACTTCAGCCAGATAAATTCCGACCTGATCCTGCTGCCCATTTATATCCTCAGCTATCGCTACAAAGATAAACTCTACCGGTTCCTCGTGAACGGCCAGACCGGCAAGACCATCGGCGAAAAGCCGCTGTCCTGGCTAAAGGTCGGATTAACGGTGGGCCTGGTGACATTATTGGTATTCATCATCATGTTGTTATTGTTTTTCTTCAATCATTAGTAGATGTTAATTGCATTAAGCGACCATGAGCGACGTTGTAATTAAATGCACGGTTTGCGGCAGTTGGATAGACGAAGAGGACCTGTTCTGCGCAAACTGCGGCACCGAGGCCCCGCATACATCGTCTGTCGCCGCGGCGTCGGATGCGGCCAGCCTGGTTACCGATAATTTTAAGTGCCGAAGTTGCGGGGCCGCGATGAGCTACGACGCCAGGCGCAGTCGCTCCGCTGTCCGTTCTGCGGCTCACTGGACATGGCGCCTCAGCCCGATCACAATGTGCTTTCGCCCCGGCGCGTGGCGCCCTTTCGCCTTAAACGCGAGGAAGCCGTGGCGGCCATGCGCGAGTGGCTGGGCAAAGGTTTTTGGCGTCCGGGCGGACTCGCCGAGCAGGCCTGCGTGGTCAAAATTACGCCGGTTTATGTGCCCTACTGGGTCTTTCAGGCCAACACGCATACTTATTGGACCGCCGACACAAATCAAACACCCCCGTCTGCCCGAGGCGATTGGTATCCTTTAAGCGGCGAACATCAGGGCAGTTATGCGGGCCTGTTGATCGGGGCCAGCGGCGCACTCAGCCCCGCCGAGACCCAGGCCATTTGTCCCTTCGATTTCGCACCGGCCGTTGCCCCGGACAAGGTCGATCTGAAGAACGCGATTGTCGAAGAGTTTTCCCGCCCCAAAAAATACGCCCGGCCCCTGGCCCGTGAAGGCCTGGAAACCCTGGAAACCCAAGCCTGCACCACGGAGAATGTGCCCGGCAAGGCCCGCAATGTTCACGTCAACGTGCAGATTACGGAGATGGCCGGCGAGCCGGTGCTTTTGCCGGTCTGGATAATGGCCTATCGATTCCGCGGCGAACTTTACCGATTCCTGGTCAACGGGCAAACCGGGCGGGCAACAGGCCAGGCCCCGCTATCCATGGCGAAAATCTTCGTGGCAATTGCAATAGCGCTGCTGATAATAGCGGTGTTTGTCCTTTTGTGCGCGAATGCCTTTGGAGCGGCACTGGGAACAGTTGCCGCCGCAGTCGGCCGTCAAAATTTCTTTTCCTCCCGTAATAATATCCAGCGGGCTTCATCGTTAGGATGGTTTTGTGATATACTTATTCCTTTCGTGAAAATCCGTTTACTTAGAAAAAAACGCACCGACCATGCCCCGCGAACCGATTCTTAAAAACCCCGCCGCAGAAAAAGACGAAGATCGCGCCTTGCGTCCCAAGCGGATGCGGGAGATGGTCGGTCAGCGGGAAGTGTACGCGCGGATCGAAATCGCCGTGGACGCCGCCTCGAAACGCGGCGAACCCCTGGGCCACATCCTTTTTGACGGCCCCCCGGGCTTGGGAAAAACCACTTTCGCCACCTGCATTCCCCGCGAATTGGGCGTAAACATCCAAATCGCCAGCGGGGCTACCCTAGCCGCGCCAAAAGATATGATCCCCTATCTTACCAATGCCGAAGAGCGCTCGGTATTGTTCATCGACGAAATCCATCGCCTGCCCAAGGCGGTCGAGGAATTCCTGTATCCGGCCATGGAGGATTTTCGTATCGATTTGACCCTTGGCGAAGGGATTAACGCCAGAACCATAAATATGCCGCTGAAACCCTTCACCATGATCGGGGCCACCACGCGGACCGGTCTTTTGTCGGCCCCGCTTCGCGACCGCTTCCACATGCGCGAACATTTGGATTTCTATTCCGTCGAAGAACTGGCTGAGATCGTGCGCCGCAACGCCAAAAAACTTCGGGTGGAGATAGTCGACGCCGCGGCAAAAGAAATCGCCGCTCGCAGCCGCGGGACCCCGCGCGTGGCCAACAACCGCCTGCGCTGGGTCCGCGATTTCGCCCAGAGCAAGGCCGACGGCCGGATCAGCCTTGCCGTCGCCCGCGACGCCCTGGAGATGCAAGGCATCGACACCATGGGTTTGGACCCCCAAGACCGCAAGTATTTAGAGACCATTGCCCGGGTCTTCATTGGCGGGCCGGTCGGCGTGGAGGCGGTGGCCCATACCATGAATCTCCCGCCCGACACGCTCATCGACGAAGTCGAGCCGTATCTGCTCCGCTCCGAATTGGTAATTCGTACACCCCGGGGTCGCAAACTTACACAACTTGCTTACAATCATCTCGGACTTGCATCACCGTCCGATCCAAATGCGGCTCAAGATACCGATCAAAAGCGCCTTTTCGAGTAACATTGCTGTCAACGCTAGCAATCTTTACTAAAGTTTGCAGATTGCAGGCAACTAAAGAGTTTGATACTTGCATGCAATTAAGGAGCCAAAACAAAATAAACTCACCAAATCAGGAGGCCAGACATTCTTGCCTGGCTTGTCCGGCCGGAAAAATACGGGTAAGAATAAGAGACTGGCAAGAATGCCTGCCTTCCTGTATAAAAATAAACTCGCAGTATCTAGAGATTTTTTTATCGGGGGGTTGTCGGCGTTAGTCAAACTAATAATATTGAAAGATGAAATAGTTATGGCGAATCTTTTCTGTACTTATCGTCTGTTTAATGGAAAAGGAGGAATAGGATGCTTGCCATTTCGCCCGGTTGGGAATTGTACGTGGAGCGCGGCCCCGATTGGCTCATCGTGAAAATCCAAAGTATGGATACAAGCGGTGAAAATCCTCCCTTGGCCGAGCTGATTTGGGGCTTGATGCAACAACACTTGACCCATCGACTTGTGCTTGAATTGGATCGGGTTCCGGTGCTAAACAGTTTCCTGATAGAGCAACTGAAACAATTGTACCGGGAAATTTACGAGCACGACGGCGTGATGCGGCTTTGCGGCCTTTCGGCCTACAACCGGCGAGTGCTGCATGCCTGCCGCTTGGACGAACGTTTCCAGCCGTATCACGATCGCCAAGAGGCGGTTTTGGGATACTCGCCGCCAGGCCAGCCAAGATAAGTTCTTTTTTGGGGGGCCGTGGGCGTTATCCGGTGTTCACTGCGGGCCTGCTTTATAAACTACAAAAGTGTCCATTAAGCCCAGGCAACTTCCAATTCATTGGTTATTTCGGCCACGCCCTCGACGTGGCGCAGGGCCTCTTGGGCCATTTGTTTTTGGAAGTAGGTGCCGACCACGCCTCGCAAGGTGACTCGACCTTGCTGGGTCTCAAATCTTAAGTTGCGGTGTGTAAGATATGGGTTTCGCTCCAGAGCAGTAAGGACTCGATCGTCCAAAGGCATCATGTCGATCATGATCGGTTCCAGCAACTTTGATTACACTAACGGTAGGTAATATATAGAGGTCTTATAACGAAGGGTTGATGGTTTTTTCAATCCATCGACAATTGACGTTCTCTTCGTAAAGTCCAAAGCCAAAAAGAGATGTGTGGTTGTGCGGACAAAGGTGGGATTGTGTGGCTTCCGATAAATATGCCTCTGGAGGGTTACATCTGAACGCGTTCTGCTTCTTAGGCTGCTTAAAACAGGGCCTCCGGTTCATCCCCCTTTTTTCTCCCTCTTTGTAGAAACCGTAGCTTAAAAACTGCGGCCATGGGGAAAAGAAGCGAAAAAATAAAAAAAGAGGCGGGCAAATTATCGCCCATCTCTTTTTGTATGCCGTTTTTACCCTTAATAATGCCTTTTCTTTACCCTCCCAGCCATGCAGGGACTTCGCCTGCCGGGGGTAGTTTTACGATCCAAGCGTTTGTAACCTCTTGTAACGCCAAGATTTCCGCCAACGCTTCGGCCGGGGGCGGGGAATCCAAACTCAAAATCCCCACCGCCTCGCCACCCGGCTTCTCGCTCGCCCGACCTACCGACATCTGGGCAATATTTATCCGATGCACCCCAAATATGCTCCCCACCTTGCCGATCACCCCTGGCATGTCCCGGTGCATTAAAATCAACAATATCCCGTCCAAATAGCTTTCCAGACGGCAGGCCCCTTTTCTGACCAGCCGGGGCATGTTTTTCCCGAACAACGTGCCCGAGGCTACCGAGGTCTTTTGCTCCGACTCCACCTGAGCAGTGATCACCGAGCCGAAGTCGCCGATATCGGTGTTTCGCTCCTCGATGACTTCAATACCCCGTTCCCGCAACAGCACTTCGGCGTTGACAATGTTCACGCTCGACTCCATTGCATGTTCCATCAGGCCGGCTGCAAAGGCCGCCGTCAACAGGCGGGTATCTTTGCGGGCAACTTCTCCTTTGTAGCTTAAGCGGCACGTGTTTGGCGGGTTGTGGTCTACCTGCGAGAGGAGCAATCCCAAACGCCAGGCCACATTCAAGTATCCCTTAAGCTCGGTCAACGTCTTGGGATCGAGCGTAGACATGTTGACCGACTGCTTGATTGCCCCGGTGGCGAAGAAGTCGATCAGCAATTCGGCGGCCTCCACGGCCACGTTGGTTTGGGCCTCTTCGGTGCTGGCCCCCAGGTGTGGCGTGCATAGTACGCCGGGCATGCCAAACAGGGGGCTTTTCGTACATGGTTCTTCAGGATACACGTCCAAGGCGACGCCCGCGATCTGACCGTTCTTGAGGCCCTCGACCAGGGCCGCTTCGTCGAAAATACCGCCCCGGGCGCAGTTGATCAGCCTTGCCCCTTTCTTCATCATGGCGATTTCCTTGTGGCTGATGAGATTTTTGGTTTCGTTGTTCAGCGGCGTATGAACCGTTAAATAATCCACCGAGGGAAGCATCTCCTTTGCCGATTGCACGGTTTCGACGCCCAGTTCTTTCGCTCTAGCGGCGGGCAGGAAGGGATCGTAACCGAGGATCCGCATTTCCAAGGCTCGGGCCCGGGTGGCCACGGCCTGCCCGATCCGGCCCAACCCGATGATGCCCAGAGTCTTACCGGCCAATTGCGCGCCCATGAATTTCTTCCGATCCCAGCGCCCTTCGAGAAGAGATTGATACGCCGGGGCAATGTTCCGCGACATGCCTAACATCAAAGCCAGCGTTTGTTCGGCGGTGGATACGGTGTTGCCGCCGGGCGTGTTCATTACTACGATGCCGTGCCGCGTGGCCGCTTTTACATCGATATTGTCCACGCCCACGCCTGCCCTGGCTATGGCCCTCAGCCGCGTGTTGCCTTCCAAGGCCTCGGCCGTGATTTTCACGCCGCTGCGGCAAATAGCCCCGTCGAATTCCAGCAGCGTTTTGCGGAGCTCTTCGCCCTTTAGTCCGGTTTTTACAACCACTTCCAAATTGCCGGCCGACTCCAACAATTTCAACCCGTCCTGTGAAAGGTCGTCCAGAACAATGATCCTTGCCATGATTTTCCCTAACTATAGAGTAAAAAAAAGATTAACGTGTTTAAAATATATATCAAAATGGGGACTGGCTCCGGTATTTCTCCGAAAACGGCTGAAATAAGGATTACAATAGGGCGCCTATACTCATTTTGTTAGAAGCTCTTACAAATGTTATCAGGCATAATTACCGGCCAAACATCACCAGATTATGATATTTCCCAAACCCCGTCGGATTATTCGAGGTTCGCAATTTAACAACAAACCTTGCCATTTAGAGCCTATCTCAAAAATCCCCTATCCGGGCGCGACGGGTGCCATGCGGAGCATGGTCGGTTGGTCTGGAGAGGATTAGAGTGAGGGTGTTCAGGTTAGTGTTATCCATCGAGAAAATCTGTATTAGGGTAGGCTTTAAATGCAAAACAAGTCAATAGCTTAACAATTATGTACCGCTAGACAAGTACCCGAACAAAGACTGGAGGTTGATGGCTAAAGATAAAGACGGAAAGTGGAAAGATGGATTACTGAAAACTGTCAACCTACTACCACCCACCCTTTCACCTTCCCCTGCCCCACGGCAGGTTTGCCCAAATTCTCTCCGTTAAACTCTGCGGTAAGGGAGGCACCTGGGCTAGATGACGGCAAGCCGTCCGGGCCAACGCCCCTATTTTACGCACGGAGTAAATAAACTCGACCGCGCCGGCCTCCTGCATGAGCCACTTATAAGACGCCAGATCGCGATCGGCCGCGACGGCAAAACGAAACATCGGAAACTCCGCCTTCCAGTCCCGGATAAAATCCAATATTTTTTCGATATTTGTTTCGCTAAGTTCTAGGACAGCAAACGACGCGGGCGATTCCCCCAGCAGGGTCCCGCATTCGTCCAGGCTTCGGGTTTCCCAAACGCGAATCCCGGTGTCGGCCAGTTCGCGCCGCAAGGCTAAAGCCCAACGTCCAGTCCGCTCACATGCCACAAGTCGCCCGGATTTTGCTTCGTAAAGCATTATATGGGATTAGAGTACTTGTGTTGCAATTTTCTGTTAAAGCTTTCTTGTAAAGCCGCGACCAATGGTCGCGCCCAAAGGCTGACTTAATGATCGGGAATTAGTATAAAGCGGAGGGCGGCTAAGTGGTCGGCGCGAAACCGCAAGCGGTTTCATTTGTTGTATTCAAAATTATCTATTTTTTCCTTCCTCCCTCATCCTTCCTCACTTCATCCTTCCTCAATCTCTGGCTCCTATCTCCCAATACACGCCGTCCAACCACGTACGCCAGATCTCGTACTTCGGATTATTAAGTTTCATTGCAAGCAAGGGATTGCGTTTAGGGCGAGCAGGGCGGCGCACCAATTTCATGCGGGCTTCGTGCGGGGTCCGCCCGCCTTTCTGGATGTTGCAGCCCAAACATGCACAAACCACGTTCTCCCAGGTGGTTTCCCCGCCGCGGCTGCGAGGAATGATATGATCCAGGCTCAATTGATGCGTGGGATAGTGCCTGCCGCAATATTGACAGGTGTGTTCATCCCGTGCCAGCACGTTGCGGCGGTTAAGATGCAAATGCTGCTTCGGCAGGCGATCGTACATCAGCAGTCGGATGACCCGGGGCACCTGAATCTCAAAGCCAACCGCGCGAATCCAGTCTTCGTGAGGTTGTTTGTAATCGGCACGCAATTCGCTTATTTCCTGCCAGGTTTGGAAAGAATAATTGGCAAACTGCCCTTCCTCCAAATGAATTACTTCGGCTGTCTCGCGAAACAGCAGGCAGAAGGCCCGGCGGACATTTACAATATGCACTGCCATGTAAAGCCGATTGAGAACTAATACGCTCGAGCTTAACGCCCCTCCGGACGGGGCATGCGGGGCCGCGTGCACAGTATGTGCGACTTTGCCCGGACTATGCGCCCGGCTATGGTAATCGCGGATCGTTTGTACCCTTTGCACGGACAAACTCCCCTGTTAGGACGACTTTAAACGTCGTCCTAGATGATAGTTAAGTCAGCCTATATTCCTACTTATTTTCCGACGGAAAAAAGCCGCCGGAGAAATTGCCGCATGGTCCGGCATTTACGATCAGTCTTTATTTTAACTCAATTTCCCCCATGTTGCCAGATGGGCCAAAAAAAACGATCTTGAAAAATCACCAATTACAGGGGGTTTTGAGATTGCGTGCCAAACCTGATAAAATTATTGCAAACTTTTTTCATGACCCCTTAAACGATGGAAATTGTATTTCCCCTGACCTTGAAAAAACGGCGGTTCCGAAAAACCGGGAAAAATTTTCTCCCAGTCATCTTGCCAGACCTTAGCACTTCGCATTAGGATACGATTAACGGAAGTAAACCGAAGCGTCTATAAAATTTGGACCTGGGCAACGACCGATTTTACTAGGGAGCGGGAAATGATTCAGTATTCATGCGATCTGTGCAAGCGAGATCTCGATTCTGAAGTCGATCTCCGCTATGTCGTCAAAGTTGAAGTCTATGCCGCCTTTGATCCGACTGCCGCCAGCGAAGAAGAAAACGACCGCGACCACCTCCAGGAGATTCAAGATATTCTCGAATCCCTGGAAGACGCCGACGACAACCTCATCGGCAACGACGTGTACCAGCAACTGCGTTTCGATCTCTGCCCGGAATGCCGTAAAAAATTCCTGCAAAATCCCCTCGGGCGCGAAACCGCGAAAGCCTTCGGCTTCAGTTCGAACTAGAACTGCATTGTTCTCCCTCCTAGACCACTCGCGGTTTGGCGATGCGATATTCACTTGCGCGAACTGCCGAGCTTTGGCCCGAGAAGTAGGTCAGGTACTCCGTACCTGACACGATCGACTAAGGCGGAAATATCAGGTATGGTATACCTGACCTACCGTTCTGTGTGGGGTGAGATAATCGGCATGGAAAGGCGGCAATCCGGTACGAAGAGGATTTGTTAAACGAGCGGTAGATTGGAAATGATCGAGTGCCTGATATTAAGTTGAAGATCCGCCCAGACGATATCCCGGAGTGCCAATCATTCACAGCCTGCATGCCCAGTGGTTGGATGAACCCGGTTAGTCCACCACCCCAGCACTGCCGGTCAAGCCAGCAGCGGCACCCGCGCGAATTCCGGCCGTGCGGCAAACCCTGATGCACGAAAACACGACTGCCGCCGAGCGTAGTCGAACGTACTGTTAGGGCGACTGTGGAGTGGATTCGGCCGGGGGCGGGGTATTCGGTAGCACCGGCAGGCCGGGGCGGTAGGAATTCAGCCAATCCTCAATTTGCTTTGCCAATGCCGTTTGTCCTTGAACTCGCGCAAGCTCCAGGGCTTCTTCGGCCGTAACCACTGCCTCGGCCGAGCGGCCCGCCCTGGCATAGGCCGATATCAAATTAACACGGACCGCGTTATTGTCGGGATTAAGCCGCAAAGCTTGCCGATAATGGCCTATCGCTTCCTCAACCCGACCGGTCCGCACCAATGCGTTGCCCAGGTTGACGTATGCCTCCGCATACTCTGGCGCAAGGGCTAAGGCCCGTTGGTAATGCTCGATCGCCTCAGCCTGTCGGCCTGCATGTGCCAATGCGTTACCCAGTTTGAAGTGGGTCATGGGATCATTGGGATTGAGGCGCAGGGCTTGGGTATAATAATCGATCGCCTCCTCGGGTTTGCCCGTCATAGCCAAGGCATTAAGAAGGTTGTCGTGTGCTTCAGGGTAATCGGGTCGCAGGCGCAAGGCTTCCCGATAATGTTCGATCGCCTCTTTGGGCCGGCCTATTCGCACCAGCGCATTGCCCAGGTTGTTATGTGCCTCGGGATAGTCGTCCTTCAACCGCAGGGCCTGCCGGTAATGCTCTATTGCGTCCGGCAACTCGCCCACACGGACCAAATTGACGCCCAAGTTGTTATGGACCATCCAACACTCCGGATTTAACGCCAGCGTGCTCCGATACAATGTGATATTGTCATGGTAGTATCCGCTTTGCCGCCAGGTCAGAAATATTAGAGCACCCGCCGCCGCTACGGCGACGATGGGCGCTACCCGGCGCGAAAAGCCAGGCGCCAGCCTTTGCCATGCATCGAAACCCGCCGACGCCAGTGCAATCATCCCGATAATGGCAATATGCTGATAATGGTCTCCCACGAGCGAGTATTGCATGAAGCCCACGTCTACAAATCCCATCACCGGCGCAAGCGCCACGCAAAAGAACGCCCAGGCAACAAGAATCGGCCGGCTCCAGCCTGTTCTATACCGCCACAGAACCGCCGTGACCAACACCGCCGCCGGCAGGGGCAGCCACCATAGCGGATTGCCGGCCTCGATGCGCCACTGCGGATAAATGAAAGCCAGGTTCAAAGGCACAAGGGCTTTGTAAAGGTAGAACCACACCACTCCGCCCGCGCCCAGCATGCGCTGGACAAAACCGGCACTGCGGATTACTTCGCCCGAACCGTGCGTTTGGAACCAGACATTTACACCGGCCAACGCCGCGGCAACCAGGAAAAACGGCGCAATGTGCACAAGATCGCGCCGAATATAAGGGGAGAGTCGCATTTTTGTCGGCTCGATAATTGGGGCAGAAGCGGACAGTCCCGTTTTCGCCGACCATGCTGCGCACGGCGCCGGAAAATCGAGACAGTCCCTGCCGGCGCAGAAACCAGACTATGCCCAACAGCAATACCGGCAAGACCACCACGGATCCCTTGCCGAGCATCGCCAACACGAATGCCGCCAAGCTCAGCCAGTACCAGGAAAAACAGTGGGCAGTGGACGGTGGGCAGTAGGCAATATCTCGTTCGCACGGTCCTCCGTGGGAACGCAATGGCGCCGCGTCCTTGCTTCCATTGGGGATGCCGGCCTTCAGATACCACAGAATCGACAACAGGAAGAACAGCATGGCCATCAGGTTTTTCCGCTGCGCGATCCAGGCCACGGACTCCACGTTCACCGGATGCAGGGCAAAGATCGCCGCTGCCCAGAAAGCGCCGGGAATGGACAACTTCCGCAAGATGATCCAGATCAG
Organism: Pirellulales bacterium; assembly: GCA_963845975.1. Classification (GTDB taxonomy): domain Bacteria; phylum Planctomycetota; class Planctomycetia; order Pirellulales; family Thermoguttaceae; genus JBEKIK01. Next base: position 1,035,835 of record CAWJUD010000001.1, read on the forward strand.
CAATGATTCGATGACGTGTAAGATCAGGTTGGTGACGTGGGCCCCTGTCGGGTTCATCCCCCACAGCCGCCACTCGACCCAAAACGTGGTATTGGTAACCGGCCAGTAGTCCGGCGTTTCAGTGGTGCACCAAAACCGGTACAGGCCGTCCTGGGCCTTGACAAGCAGGTTATTCGATAAAAGAAGATCGTCGTCAATAACGAACTCTCCTGTTGTACAAGGCAGATAGGCAATGAAGACCGCGACGGCTATTAGCACCACTCCAGCCGACACGCCGATCCTCGACGCCGCTGGCATAAAGACGCCGGATCGGGCTTGGAAAGGGCGTTTTTCAACGGATTTCTTGCGTTTAACCATGAACCAACAGCCGGACGCCAAAAACTAAGGGACCAATTAAGGGCCTGCTTTAAGTTATTTTATCTTGCTTTCGAGAAGGATTGAAGAAGGGTTAGACTTACAAGACTTGCAAGGGCCGCTTGAGAAAAACTCGCCCGCCATTATAATAGGGAGTTTTAAACAATAAGCCCCTGACATATTTATGCAATAAGGAACATTCAGGTGAGCAGTAAAAACACTTTGCGGATCGCGGTAATCGGCGGAGACGGGACCGGGCCGGAAGTTGCGGCCGAGGGCGTCAAGGTGCTTCGGGCCGTCGCCCGGTTGGAAGGCTTTCAATTGGAAACCAGGGATTACGACCTGGGCGGCAATCGATATCTAAAAACCGGCGAAATCCTGCCCTCGGCCGTGCTCGAGGAGTTGCGGACCTTTCCCGCCATACTTTTAGGCGCTGTAGGCCATCCCGACGTTGCCCCGGGCATTTTGGAAAAGGGCCTGCTCCTGGAATTGCGTTTCCGCTTCGATCAGTACATCAATCTCCGCCCGGTAAAGCTGTATCCCGGCGTGGAAACGCCCCTGGCAGGCAAAAAGCCCGAGGACATCGACTTTGTCGTGGTCCGCGAAAACACCGAAGACATGTATGCCGGCGTGGGCGGGTTCCTGAAAAAAGGCACGCCCGATGAAGTCGCCCTGCAAACCGCCGTCTACACCCGCAAAGGCTGCGAACGCTGCATCCGCTGGGCCTTCAACTTCACCCGCAAGCGAAATAAACGAAAACGGCTTACACTTGTGGCCAAAACCAACGTGCTCACCTACGGCCACGACCTCTGGTGGCGGACCTTTCAGGACGTGGCCAAGGAATTTCCCGATATCCAGACCGACTACAACCACGTCGACGCCTGCTGCATGTGGATGGTGAAAAATCCCGAATTCTACGACGTGATCGTGACCACCAACATGTTTGGCGACATCATCACCGACCTGGCAGGCATCCTTCAAGGCGGCATGGGCGTGGCCGCCGGCGGCAACATCAATCCCGAGCCCGGCGGCACCAGCATGTTCGAGCCCATGGGCGGAAGCGCCCCGAAATACACCGGCAAGAACGTGATCAATCCCATCGCCGCTATAAGCGCCGTGGCCATGCTCCTGGAACACTGCGGTTACGAAACCGCCGCCGCCCGGGTGATGAAGGCCATTCAAACCGTCACCGGAACGAAAATGAAAAGCCAGGCCGCCGGAAAAATGGGCTACGGCACCAAAGAAATCGGCGATCTTGTCTGCGATGCATTGTAATTTCATTTCTCGCAAAGCGGCAAAGAGGCAAAAATGCTGTTGTTGGGGCGGCAGTTAAACTTCCGCCCCAACGAGTGAAAAAATTCAGCCCTGGGCGAACACGCTTGGGCTTGCGTCAACATTCGCATTAATAACCCGCCGCGTATTCACGGCGGGCTAAATAAAAAACGCTCCCTGTCGAACCAGCAACGGTCCGACAGGGAGCAGCGATCGACTTAATAAAAAAAGTTAGATCGAATTGACAATTAATTTCGCGAGCGGTAACGGCCGCCGCCGCCTCGGCGAGGCCGATCCGTTTTGGGCCGGGCCTCGTTCACGGTGATCGGCCGGCCGCTGATCTCCCTTAAGTTCAGGCCTTTGATGGCCTCGGCCGCCTCGTTGCTATCGGGCATCTCCACGAAGGCAAATCCTCGCGGGCGTCCCGTTTCGCGGTCCTTGATAATGCTCACGCTGGAAACCGCCCCGAATTCTCCGAACACCTGGTTCAAGTCGTCTTCAGTAGCCTCATGGGCTAGATTGCCCACATATATACTAGTCATGGAACTTTCCTTCTGTAATTTTTCATTAAACCGGTTTAACCTTTTCCGCGCGGGGGCCTTTCGGGCCGCGCCCTTCTTCGTAGATCACTGCCTGTCCGACACGCAGTGCCTCGATACTAGTCCCTTCCACCGCGCTGTGGTGAAAGAATAAATCGCCCCGCTCTCCTTCGAGGAATCCAAAACCTTTGTCTGCGATCAGCTTCTTGATCGTCCCTTGCGGCATATCGCCACTCCTTATGAAAATGTAAAACACACATCAAAGGCCGGCATTTCTTCACCCAGAGCCCCTTCTCGTTAAGGAAGAGTGTGGCCAAACGGTAGAGGGAGAAAATCAACCGCAATTGGAGATGGGCGCCTTGTTATCAAGGCCGCCGTTACGCTAATCGACGGGTGACCAGAACGAAAGCTCATACTATAAATCGGGGCTCACATCGATTCTCACCACTATGTTTAAGTATAGCAGATCCACTGGGGAAATGAAATGGGGGTATTTCGAGGGAATTAGAATGCAACCATCCACTACAACTTGTATGACTGTTCAATAAGAAGACTCGGATTGTGAAAATTATAGCCGTTATGGGGGGATCGTGCATCCCTATCGCCGTTTGGGACCACGGAAGCGTCTTTCCGCCATGATTTGGGCATGACATTCCTCATGAATACGGTTAGAATCCCCTCCTGGTTTTATATATTCACCTGGATACTGCCTCAGGGACTCGAGCAAAAGCCTCGTTTTTCAAATCCCAAGCCGCTCCCGGCAGCCGCAAAACGTATGCCAGGATAACACAAAAATAGATTTTGACAGAGACTCTGAAACTCGCGCGGCTTCTGGCTCACACCCATTCCCGCCCGGTTGCAGTATGGATCAGATCGGATGACTCATGGCCACTGCCGCCGGTCAGCGTTCTCATACGTTTCATATTCCCGTAATGGGCACAGGCTTTACGGTCGACGCCCCGTTGCGGGTTGCGAAATATGGCATTTCCTCGGTAATCTCCTTGGTCGACGACATACTCATCGAGCAAATGCGCCGATTTCATTGCGAGAAAGAGGGGGAACCTTACGAGGAAATAACCAGCCTCGATCAGGATGCCCGCGCCCGCCGCATTACAGCCTACCTGAATCTCCTGGACCGGCTTGTCTTCCGGCAAGTGAACAGACTGCAAGCCTCGCCCTTCGAGGCCGGAAGCGAGATAACGCGTTATTACGAAATGCTTCCCGACTCCCCGCTCTCGCGGGCTTACCGCGAGATGCTGGCGGCCGCCGATCCTCAAGAGCGTATGCGGCGGCAAGACCGGCTCCGCGGCCTGGCCGTGCCGGGCGGCATCGATGTTAACATCATGTCCAAGGGCGACCGCGACATCTACCGCAACGGCGAAAAACTGCCCCCGCGATTCGGCGACGCCTTGGCTGCGCTCCGCGGCTATGCAAACAGTTCCCTGGCATCCTCGATCGTGTTTTCCGCCGGCATGAATCCCCGCCTCTACGCCTATGCCGCCGAATTCAGAGATTTTTTTCCCGATACGGACGGCCGGTACAAGAAAAAAATCATTCTCAAGGTCAGCGACTATCATTCGGCCGCGGTTCAAGGAAAATTTCTGGCCAAACGCGGGCTGTGGGTCTCGGAGTTTCGCGTCGAATCCGGTTTGAATTGCGGGGGTCATGCCTTCGCCACCAAGGGCCTTTTGCTGGGGCCGATCTTGGAGGAATTCAAGCGGGAGAAAAATACTCTTGCCGCGGAACTGCATGAAACATACGTCAAGGCTCTTGCCCGGCTCGGCTACCCCGCGAAACCGGAGCCTGGGCCATTTCGCATCACGGTCCAAGGCGGCATCGGTACCGCCGCTGAAGACGCGATGCTCAGAAACTACTTCGAGGCGGACGGCACGGGCTGGGCCACTCCCTTTCTACTGGTTCCCGAGGTGACCAATGTCGACGACGAGCACCTTCAAAAGTTATCCGCCGCGTCGAACGGCGACGTTTACCTAAGCGACAGTTCGCCCTTCGGGCTGCCTTTTTGGAATCTGCGCCCTCGGCCAGCGAAGATGCCCGCCGCCGCCGCATCGCGGAGAATAAGCCCGGCAGCCTGTGCGGAAAAGGCTTTGTCATGTTGTTCAACAAGGAATTCACACCTCACCCTATATGCACGGCGTCCCGCCAGTACCAAGAATTAAAACTCCGGCAGCTGCCGCAAGAGGATCTGACGGACGAGCATCGCGCCGCGGTTCGCCGGAGCGTGCTGGGGAAATCCTGCATCTGCAACGACCTGGGCGGCGGCGCCATGCGGAAAAACAAGATCGATTGCACCGCCACGCCCGCAATTTGCAGCGGACCGAACATCGTGAACTTTTCCAAAATCGCCGCTTTGGAGGAAATGGTGGGCCACATTTATGGCCGAATCTCCCTATTGACCAGGCCCGACCGCCCGCACATGTTTATCCGCGAACTTGACTTATATATCGATTACCTTCGCGGCGAACTAAAAAAGTATAGGTTGGGCCTCTCTTCGAATACTTTGAACTACTTCTCCGAGTTTAAAAAAAATCTGCTTGCCGGCATCGACTATTATCGATGCTGCGCCGATCGGATTGCCGCCCCGATGCAGGCTCAATTCCTCGATGAGTTGGAAAAGTTACAGAAATCGCTGGACGCAATTTCGTTGTCGGTAACCGCGAACGAATAAGTATCCGGCCACTCGCTGATCTCATATAATACAATAAAACAAGACTCTTTTATTTTGTTATTATGACCAGCGAGCCATGCCCACGCTAGCCGTGGGCATGTCCAAAACAAGATAAAACTGGTCACTTATTAAGAACTCATAAAAACATCAAATGCTCGACGTTTCCGTAGCGAAAAATCTCAACGATCCCATTTCACGGCACATGCGCGGAGGTTTCGCCAGCCTGCTGGACGATCAAACCGTAGGCGGGGCGCTGGAAATGGTGCGCCGGCAGCCGCCCGAGGGCAGAATCATCTATTTTTACGTTTTGGACCGCGAGGGCCGCCTGCGTGGAGTGGTGCCCACGCGCCGTTTGTTGCTTAATCCGCCCGATAAACCCATCGCCGAAATCATGGTTCGCGAGGTAATCGCCGTGCCGCAATCGGCCACGGTATTGGAAGCCTGCGAATTCTTCATCATGCACCGCTTGCTGGCCTTTCCCGTAGTCGATCCGGATCGGCGCATGGTGGGCGTAATCGACGTGGAGTTGTATACCGCCGAATTGGGCGACATCGATCGCTCCGAACGCTACGACGAATTGTTCCAACTCATCGGCGTTCATCTTAGCGCCGCCTATCAGGGCACTCCGCTTTCAGCCTTCCGCAACCGCTTCCCCTGGCTGATTTGCAACATCCTGGGCGGAATTTTCGCGGCCTTTATCGCCGGATGGTTCGAAGGCGAACTACAACGCGTGGCCGCCTTGGCCCTGTTTATACCCGTAGTCCTGGCAGTGGCCGAAAGCATCAGCATTCAATCCCTAAGCCTGACCTTGCAACTGCTCCGCGGCCAGTCGCCAACGTTGGGAACACTGCTTGGCAAAGTCCGCACCGAAATGGCAACGGGTTTGTTGTTGGGCATCGCCGCGGGGATTGTCGTCGCAGTGGTGGCCTGGATATGGCGGGGACATTATAAATTAACGTTGGCCTTGCTCGGCGGCATTGCCGGAGGAGCAATGTGTTCGGCGGCCTTCGGCGTGGCCATGCCCATTCTGCTCCGGCTATTCCGCCGCGATCCCCAAGTCGCAGCCGGCCCGATCGCCTTGGCTGTCTCCGATATGATTACCCTGCTGATTTATTTGCATGTTGCCCGGTGGTTATGGACGGGGATTTAATAGGGTTCAGGGTTCAGAGGTCAGGGTTCAGGATTCAATTTGTTTACGGGTTATTTATCCTGCCCATGAGTTCCGAGCCCTGAATCCTGAATCCCGAATCCTGAACCACGAACCCTGACCTCTTCATCGAAAGCACCCGAGCAAAACCACGTCAGCCGTCCCAATAAACGAAAATACACCATTAAAAAAAATGGCAATACAATGGAAAGAATTATAATTTCCAGCCAAAAATCCTGAAACTGAATCAACCGCAATAAATACACGAGTGTTTCGCCGACCAATAAGGTGAGCAAATAAAACAGCACCCAGGCATGCCAGGCGTACCATAAGCTTCGCCACACCGGTTTTGAAAAGGGCATCGCGACCGAATCGTTTTCCAACATTGATAACAAGAACAAAGGATATAATATCATCGCCAGGGGAATGAGCACCAGCAGTTTGACCGACCCTAATTCAGGGAACAGTAAAACGACCAACCAGCCCGGTAATCCGCCCCAGAAAAGGCTGACCAGCATATAAAAAGCTTCCTCGAACAGATCTAAAAATATATCGCTGGGCATGCCTCTAAACTCCTCGACTCCTTCCGAGGTCTCGCGAAGAATCGTCAGGTTATAAGCGGAAACCGTGAAAAACCAGATCATCAGCAGTACAAGCGTCAAACCGGTGAACAACGCTCCGACGTACAAAGCAGTGCCCGAGCCCGAGTATCCGCTGCAATACCAAGCCTGAAATCCCAGTTCCAACAACATGAAAGTGCCCACTGCTTGTACTAGAAAGCATACGCACGATTCGGCGCGAAAGGGAAAGGTAAAGGTACTTCTCAGAAAAAGATCCAAAGGCGGCGTTGCCATCGGACGCCAATCGGGCTTTTCCGCCTCGCCTTCCGTTTCCGATTCCGCGGTCTTTTTATGGGACGGCAAATCATCTCCGCCGGCTGTCGCCGGGATTTTGGTCTGCAATCCATATCCCTCCATTGCATCTTCGTTGTCTTCCGAGGGCTGTGGAATCAGCCTGCTGGAAACCACGAATTCGATATCGCAATGCGGGCATTTTTCTTTCGATCCCAGCGTAATGGCCGGCAAGGTAATCAAACGTTTGCAATATGGACAAATTATTTGATTTGGTACGGAAGTCTGTTCAGTCACAACCACCTCCCTAATTTAATTAGGGTAGACATTACAATTTCCGGCGAATCCGGCGAGTTTCCTGCCGAACCCCCGCCCTAGTCATTGCCGCCACTTTAAGTTCGCCGCCGAATACCCCCCACTGCCGCCCCAATGTTTATTGTTTACGGCCAAAGCATCCATGCCCCTTATTTATGTCAGATTAATCTTAAAAATTCAAGTTTTCCGCAATACAAAATACTCGAAAAATTTATTTGTTTTGTTAGACTGGAGCGTGTTGGAATAGCTAAATTGTCATCTCCGGAAAAGTCCTTTGTCGAGGTTTTTCTGCTTGGGGAGGCTTATATTAATCGCTTTAATTAATCGATGGTCTCGTTGCAGGATTGGATCTCAGTTGACGACGGCTAGCGATGGTAAACCGGGCCGCCATAGGAACGGTAAAATCAGCGCAAAAGACAACGCCGCCGGCAGCTTGCGGAAATTGAAACCCGCGGCGGAGAACACGGCGTTGATTCGATCGCCTTAGCGGCCGCGGAGACGATTCCGTCCCAGGCCGTGATCGGCTTTTTGGGCTTCATGGGCAAAATCCTTTTTGCAGGGTTTTTCAAGGGCGATGCTGGATATCGTGTAAACTTATTCTCGTGCCACTCCCATTCCCATGGCCGTGATATATTGCTGCCAAAGCTCCTTGCCCAATTCGGCGATCGTATTGCAAACTCGCTCGACCAGATGATCCAAAGCCGGCCAATCCAGCGATTCGAATCGTAAGCTCAAGACCGACTCGGCCGCGGAAGGCCGCACCAAGAACCAGCCGCCCGGCGTGTCAATCCGCACGCCGTCTACAACCTGCTGCGGGAAAGACGACCACTCCTGCCGGATCTTTTCCATGATCCGCGCCTGTGATTCCAGCGTCATGCCGATCTGTAACTCCGGCGTTATATACATGGGGGGGCACTCCCATCGCCACTGCGCCAGCGTCTTCTCGCTTTGGGCCAGGAAGGCGATCATCCGGCAGGCGGCATAAAAGCCGTCGTCGCAGCCCTCCATTTCGCGAAAGTAATAATGCCCGCCCAGCTCCGCTCCAAACAACGCGTTGGTCGCCATCATCCGCTTTTGGACAAAGGCCGGCCCGCTCCGCTCTGCAAGCGGCTCCGCGCCCAGTTGTTTTGCCCGTTCGCCCACGCGGTCGGAAAATCTCAGATCGTATATAAACCGCTCATTGTGCATGGCCTTGCCCAGGCTTTCCATCAAAATCCAGGCCGTTTCTTCGTCCGTCAGAGTCATGCCTTGATTATCGACCAGGGCCACCTGGTCTCCATCGCCGTCGAAAGCCACTCCCAAATGCGCCCGCTCGCGGTGAGCGGCGTCGCACAGGTCGTGCAAATGTTGCCAGCGGGAGCAGTCGGGCGCTTGGCCGTCGAAGGCCGTGTCGGGTGTATCGTTGATGGCCGTTATCAGGCATTGGGGAAAAATGGCGTGCAGATACCGCCGGGCCTTGCCCGACCAACTGCCGTGCATGGGGTCGATCACGATATGCAGTTGCGCCCCTATGGCATCCACCCATGTTTCCTGCATATTAGCCACGTAGTCGAAGGAAATGTCGATGGATCTCGCTTCGCTGCGCGGGCAGACCGGGGAGTGCCCGGCCGGGCCTTCGGCCGCGACTTGCAAGGCGTAAACGTCGTCGGGCATGGGCGGCCGGTCGCCTATCATCCATCTCAGCCCGTTGATATTCCCCGCCTTATGCGATCCAGTCACTATCGCGCATCCATCCGCGCTTAAACGGTGCCGGGCGTAGCAGATCATTGGCGTGGGAATTTGTCCCAGATTCACCACGTCCAATCCGGCCAGGCACAAACCCTCAACGAACGCACCGAGGAACTCCGGCGTGGAACCCCGCGTGTCCCCCCCACCAGGAATTTGGCATTCGGCTCCAGTTCCAAACCCAAGGAAAGGCCCCAGCAACGGTAAAGGTCCGCATTCAATTCCCGGGCCGCATCGCCACAGATGCAGCAAGGTTTGTAAATGCTCACAGGCGCCCTCCGTATCGCACCGCAAGGCCCCCCTAATAACGCTGATAAATCATAGAAATAATAGCAGGAAATTGCCAAAAGTAAAATTTCGATTTACTACTTTTGGGGCAACAAATCGATTACCATCAACTCCGGCCGGCAAAGAAAACGCATCCGGGGCGCATATTCGCGCTCCATGCCTATCCCCCGCGATACAAGCAATTTAGCGCCGTTTGGAAGAGCCGTCAGTCCGGCCGCCCAAGAGCGCGGAACCCGGGAATTAGTGACGATCGGACCGAGCAGGGGAAACCGCACTTGCCCGCCGTGGGTGTGGCCGGCAACCAGCAGATCTCCCTTGATGTCCCCCAATGCAAAATTCGGAACATGCCCCAAGACGATATGAAACTTGCCCGGATCGGGATTGCTTACTTTAGCGGCCGGATTAAACGACTCATTCAACCCCAGGCATGTCAGCCGCAGCACACCCAGGTCGAACGTCTCGTGGGCATCTACAAGGGTGAAGTCCAATCCTTCAAAAATCTCCCGCCAAGAGGGCGAAAGATCGACGTTTCCTTGCACGGCAAACACTCCGTAAGGCGCACCGAAGTTGATTTCACGCAAAAATCCGTTGATTTCCCGGCTGATCCCTGCATACCGCTTATCAGATATCTGGATGTAATCGCCGGCCAGGAAAATAAGATCCGGTTTCTCATCCATGACGCGACGCAGAACGCCCCGTTCGTAATCGCCAAATGCATCGGTTTGCAGGTCGGCCAGCACTACGATCCGAATTGCCCGGTGTATCTTGGGGCTGGCGATTTGCCGATACGACGTTTCCAGCCAAAAAGGCTCTATCAGAAAGGCATAATAAGCCAAAACCGGCAAGGCCGCCGCACTCGCCGCGGATATAATCGCCGGTATTTTTCTACCCCGCCGGTAGATCACGGCAAATCCCGCCGCAAACACCCATCCGTGCAGAAAAACAATATAAGACGCCAGGCGGAAAAAATCGAAACGATCCCTGGAGATCAACGCCGCTAAAAGTATCTCCGCCAAAATTGTAACCCCCACGACAAAGCACCAAGGCGACGCCGATTTCGAGCGCCATACGCGGTTCAAGGCCGTTAGGTCCAGCGCAAACAGTATGAGATTAAAAATAATAGTCAAAAATTCCATGACGTAAAACCTTGTTGGTACGATATTTGTATTGTCGCCCCTGAATGAATCGAGCATGGGTGCGGCAGTACAACTGCCGCGCCAATGGAAAAACAATTTCAGGACACCTTCATTTACATAGAGACTATCCCAAAAGTCCCCTCTCCCTTTGGGAGAGGGTTAGGGTGAGGGCTAAATCGCCGCGAATTCATTGTTATAATCTCTTGCTATAATTGAAGTTTTATGTTTTGGGATAGGCTCATAATATATCCAGACCAAGTCACTTATGATTTTTACGCGGGCTTGTGTCCTGCCGGAGATCGCACTGCACTGCCGACTGCCCCAACATTGTTCCCAATCTGTAAATAACAGGCAAATCCGAGTTATTGTATCAAACGGTTTATGCCAGGGGTGCTTGCACAATCCCCTTTTAATCAAGAAAATGCCTTTTTTCCGGATATCGCTGTTGATTTATATATTACAAGGAATCATGCATGAATGGAATTCCGGTCTTAACGGTCCAAGGCGATTGCATCGCCCGGGCATGGGAAAACGCCATGTTGGAACTGTTCCGCTCGGGCTGCGACGTCAAAACGCAATACGACAAGCCAGACGATCCGCCCAGCAAAGACGCCACAATGATCGTTACCGTGCTGGATCCATTGGCCGAGCCCATGATTCACCGCGATTTTCCCGGCGGTTTCGAGGAACTGGAAGAATACGCCATGGAAGTCTGCGAGGGGATCAAGGACCATTGCGTTCGCGATCCTAACGATCCCAACGACACCCGCTGGGAATATACCTATCATCAGCGCCTGTTTCGCTACGAAGTTCCCACGCTGGAGCCTATCGACCAGATTGAACGCCTGTGCCAAAAGCTTGCCGAAACGTCGCATACCCGCCGCGCCAAGCCATCACTTGGAAAGTCTGGGAAGACGGCTCCTGCTACGATCCCGCTTGCCTGCAAAGCGTTTGGTGCCGGATCACCGATGAAGGCGGCCGGCCGGTCCTCAGCATGAATGTCCGCTTCCGCTCCAACGACGCCTACAAGGCCGCCTTCATGAACATGTTCGCCCTGGTGCGACTGCAATCGAACATTGCCTCGCGGATAAGCGAGCTGACGGGCAAATCCGTAAGCCTCGGCCGCTACTGCCACATTGCCGACAGTTTTCACATCTACGGTTCGAACCTTGCCGAGTTCCAGGCGCGCTTCTTGGGGGCGATCGAGAAACGCACCTTCCCACAGCGGACCATGCGTTACGAAGACGTCCGCGACATTATGGACGCCGCCCGACCCGCAATCCTGGAAAAAGCCCGCAAAATGGCCCGCACTTAAACACTGGACATTGGAAGAGTTGGGGTGGGCAGTTCACTGCCCACTTTTAAATATTTATCGCTAAACCGCAAGCGGTTTTATGCGGCATTCATCCCTCATCCTTTCCCATCCTCTCTACCCCTTTACCTATCCTCCTGTCCCTCGTCCCCTTTTTCAAAACCATCGAAACCACTATCGATATGCCCAGCAGCACTGCGATTATCGCCAGTTTGCCCCCGGTGGGAATGAAATAACCGCCACGCGGCTGAAACCAGTATTCGGCGATCATGTTCAGCCCCACAAACCCCAGTATTGCGCTCAGCCCGTAGTGCAAATATTCGAACATTTCCATCATTCCGGCCAATAGAAAGTACTTGGCCCTCAGACCGAGAATGGCGAAGATATTCGAGGTATAGATAATAAATATATCTCGTGTAATGCCAAAAATTGCCGGTACGCTGTCCACGGCAAACAGCACATCGGTGCTTTCCAAGACCAAAAGCACCAAAAACAAGGGGGTGAAGCACAACCGGCCGCTTTCTCGGACGAAAAAGGCGTGCCCGTGTTCACGATGATCGCCTTGCGACACCTTGAAGAACTTCCGCGCCAAACGCAAAAGGATGTTTTTTTCCGGATGAACGTCGCTCTCGGTTTGCATGGCCAATTTGATTGCCGTATATACTAAAAACACGCCGAACAGAGGCAATACCCAATCGAAACGCTTAATTAATTCGTTGCCCAGCACTACGAACAGCAAACGCAGGACGATAGCCCCCAAAATTCCCCAAAACAATACTCGATATTGATATTTCAGCGGCACGCCGAAGAAACGAAAGATAACGGCGAATACGAAAACGTTATCCATCGACAACGATAGTTCGACGACATATCCCGTGGAAAACTCGATGGCCGGCTTGCGGCCCAGCCACCACCAGATAAAGCCGTTAAACGCCAGGGCAAGGGCGAACCAAAAGACCGTCCATCCGGCCGATTCGGCCAACGACGGGGCGTGATCGCGGCGGTGGAACACCATTAGGTCCAGGGCCAACAGCACCAGCACCAAGCCCACAAAAGCAAACCAATGCCACAACAAGATTTCCGGCAAGTCCCTTATCTCCTGAACCCTGATCGGGCCGCATTTTTATTGCGGGGATAATAGCGCACGTTTTAAGGAAAAATTCGCACTTTCCCCAATTCGCGCCTTATCATAAAGTATGGCCCCGCTTGCCGCAATGTCTTAATTCCAGCGGTAAAATCGGGACCCCGCCCGATAATATAATATCCCAACAAAACCTCTATTTGGCACGTAACGAATATACGGCGGGTTGTTGATAAAGCTACAATTAACATATACTGCAATAAGAGGCGAAAAAATGCGCTACCGGCCGCCAAATCGGGCCCTATTCATCATCTTGTCGCTTGCTCTGATTCCATGGCTCTATTTGTCTTTCCCTCTCTGGGGAGACGCCTTTATATCCCTTAAAACAAATGGCCTTCCAAGCATCCTGTCGGCTTCTTTCTGCTACCGAGCAGCGCTTAACGTCTTGACGTTATTTTTTATTCTCGCCATAGCCTTGGCGATTTATTTGCTGATCGTGTTCTGCGTAAATAAATTCCACAAAGCGCGGATGTCTAAATCTCTGCCAAGCATACCTCTCAGCCCGGAGGAAGAGGAACTGTATTCCGCCGTGCTCAAGCCAAAACCCCTGGAATCCAAGCTCCGCCGGTATAAGTATGCTCTTGGAAGCCTGATTTTATGCGTTTTAATTGTAGCCGTCGGATCGAGTTTATTCGCCGTAAAGCTGAAACAAGCCCGGCGCCAAAGCCAAGCCGCGGCGGAGATCCGGAATTTAGGCGGGCAGGTGTCCTACGACGACCATGGCGTTGTGACGCCCGAGGCATTTCCCCGCCTGCGAAAACTATTGGGAAACGATTTCTTCGATAACGTGATAAAAGCGACCTTCCCGTCCAAGGCCGCCGACGCCGATCTGGATTGCCTCGAAGCCTTGCCTAATCTCGATACTTTGGAACTCGGCGGAACCGGCGTAAACGACGCCGGCTTGATAAGACTCGAAGGATTAACCCAACTGACTTTACTCAACCTGGATCAAACCAAAATATCCGATCCCGGCCTGGAACACCTCAAAGATCTGTTCAATCTCCAAGAACTGTCGCTCAGAAAAACAAAAATCACCGACGCCGGCCTGGTATATCTTGAAAAATTGACCAGGCTCCAAGTCCTTGTCCTCGATCAAACTCGAATAACCGACGCCGGCCTGGCGCACTTGAAAAATCTAAAACTACTGTACACTTTAAGCCTGCAAGACACGCTTGTCGGCAACAATTGCTTAAATTATCTCGCATCCTTGCCCCACATCCAAAAGCTGGATATCTCGAATACTGCGATCACCAATGCCGGTCTGCGGCGCCTTAAGGAAATGCCACGGCTGCGATCCCTGGCGCTGGGCGGCTATCTGATTACCGACGACGACCTGGATTGTCTCAAGGAATTGCCCTATCTCGAATCCCTGACCCTTATCCACACCCTCAACTCCGACGACGGAATGGCAAAACTCGGCGTCATGACTAGTCTTAAAGCCGTATATCTTAACGATGTCTCCATAACCGAGGCCGGTTTGGAGCATCTTTGTGAACTACCCCAACTGGAAACATTGGACCTCACCGGCACGCAATTCACCGATGCCGTTTTGGATCGGTTCCGAAACTTCCGAAAATCCCCGCCGTTAAAAATTAGTCAGCACAACGTCAAAGTCTCCGACGACGAGGTAAAAGAATCTAAAAATCCGCCCCCGCGTATAAAAACCGAGCAATAACACGCCGGGCGAATTAACATTATGTGCATCCCCACTAACGCAAATTCTGCCCAACTCGAAGGGCCAAAACTCAGATGCCGCTGGTACCAATACAGCCTGCGGACGCTGCTGATATCTGTGACGCTTTTCGCCATCGCTTGCAGTTGGTTCACCGTGAAGATGCAACAAGCAAGAAAGCAGCGGGAAGCAGTGGATGCGCTTCTAAAAATAAACTGCAAAATATATTACGACTTCGTATTTGATGGTGATTGGAAAATAAATCCACAACCTCCTTGTCTGGCTTGGCTGAGAAACTTACTGGGTATTGACTTCTTCAGCAACGTGAATTTTGTCATGTCTGATTTTGATATGACGGATGCTGATATGGATTATATCAAAAGTATGACCAAACTCCAAAAACTTTGGCTTCTCGATATACGAGTAACGGATGCCGGATTAGAAAGCCTCAAGGAATTGAAACAACTGCGAGAATTAATCCTTTTGGGCGGATTACATTCCGGAGACCAAATAACTGATGCCGGTTGGGAGCATATCAAGGGACTCAACCAACTGCAATCGCTTTACCTTGGGCTGTCCAGGATCACGGATACTGGGTTGGAGCGCCTTAAAGGGTTGAGCCAACTCCAAACACTCTATATTGGGAACACCCAAGCAACTGATACCGGATTGGAACATCTAAATGGGCTTAAACATCTCAAATCACTCAACTTAACAAATACTCATATTACGGATCTCGGGATGGAACACATCAAAGTTCTGCACCAACTTCAAACTCTCGACCTTACGGGGAGAGTAAGGACAGCGATATCGACAAAAGGATCAGATACAAGATCATTGGCTGATATTTGCATTCCATCTGAGAATTGAATAACAATTGATCCAGCAGTTTCTCCTTTAATCACATGCTCGTTTGTAATGATATGGCGATCTGAAACAAGCCAACCTGTTCCTTTTCGACCAGTGCTTGGAACTACAACCATTACGACGGAAAAAATTACAGATCCAGAAATGGCGGAAGCCGCATCCAATGTCCATTGGGTCGCGATCGGCAAATTGTCCATTTAAATAACTCCATTTTCTTCACTATCGAACTTATTCTGTGATCGATTTTCCATAAATTAATCGTTCAGTTAAACTTACTGTCAATATTACATGCCATGTTTCTCGCGTAATTTGCTGATTGGAATCCCCCCTGTTTCTTTTGATCGATTTTCGAGAAATGACATAAACTTGTCACTTCTGCCTAAATCATTGGTATTTTCTATTTTCTCGTAAAGTGTCTCAGGTGCGATATCCGCGCCGTTCGGCCAGGCGATGGTTCCGCCTTCAATAGAGGCCTGACGAAAAAAAGATTCATCTTTCAACGGCTCAAAAACTGGACCTCTGCCAATGTACTCGGAAAAATCGATCTCGCCTTCAAGCCCGTCGTCAAAGGTGATGCGAAAGACTCGATCATGAAGATATTCGATTTTTATTACATCCATAATTCCAATCTCCTGAATTTAAGCGTACTGACTGGGCAATGGAATGTCAATTGTGTATCTGCCCTCACCCTAACCCTCTCCCAAAGGGAGAGGGGACATTGTTTATTCCTGTACCTTTTCCACGCGGCTAATCGCGTTGCCGCGGGCGAAGCGGGTGGAAATTTGCTCGCCGGGGGTTAGTTCGTCGGCGGCGCGGATTACACGGCCGTCGGCTGTGCGCTCGGTTATGCTGTAACCCCGTCCCAGCACGGCCAGCGGGCTGAGCGATGCCAAACGAGAGGCGAATGTCTCGGTCTGTTGCCGGGCGAGTTGCAGCCGGTGGCGGATCGAGCGGTGCGTGCGCCGGATAATTCGTCCACTTGCCGGGTAAGATCGTAGATGAGTTGAAACGGGCGGCGAAAAGCATGGTGCCGCTGGATCGCGTCCAGACGCGATCGGGCGGTTAGCGCGCAGGATCGCAAAGCCGCGGTCAAACGTTTTTGGATCTGGCCGAGTTCGGCGAAAAGTTCTTCCGCCGCCGGGGCCACCAGTTCGGCCGCTTCGCTGGGCGTAAGTGCGCGGACGTCAGCGGCCAGGTCGGAAAGGGTTACGTCGATCTCGTGTCCCACGGCCGAGATGACCGGAATCCGCGAGGCGGCAATCGCCCGGACAACGATTTCCTCGTTGAAGGCCCAAAGGTCTTCCAAACTCCCGCCGCCGCGCGTGACCACCAGGCAATCGATGGGGCGGGCGAGCCGATTCAGCACGCCGATCGCGGCGGCGATTTCCTCGGCGGCCCCTTCACCCTGCACGCGGACCGGGGCGATGAGCACGTCCGCCCCGCGCCAACGCCGGGCGAGCACCTGGAGGAAATCGCGAATCGCCGCGCCCGTGGGGCTTGTTACCACGGCGATTTGTTTCACGAAAGAGGGCAGCGTGCGCTTGCGGGCCGGATCGAAAAGACCTTCCCGGGCCAGTTTTTCCCGCAGTTGCCTAAACGCCAATTCCAATGCCCCCATGCCCTTGGGCTCGATCTCTTCGATAATCAGTTGATAACTGCCGCGCGGGGCGTAAACTTCCAAGCGGCCTTTGCAGATCACTTCCAGGCCGTCGTGCATATCGAAGCGGACGCGAGAGGCCACCGGCCGCCACATTGCCGCCTTGAGTTGTGCCCGGTCGTCCTTGAGCGTCAGGTAGCAATGGCCCGACTGCGGCCTGGAGAAGTTGGAAATCTCGCCGCTCACCCAAACGCTGGGAAAGGCCGCTTCCACCAGGTCCTTTACCTGGGCGGTCAGTTCCCAGACCGACAGCGGGCGGGCGGGAACAAGATCGTCGGGAAATTCAAAAGGGAGCATTATTGATAAACTATTATTACAGAGTTTTTATACCAATATCCAATCCAAAACAAAAAATTCAAAATTAACCCATAATATTACCCAAATCGGAATAATAACCACAATCTCGATCACTGATCGTACAATAAACACCCATAATCGTGGAGGTTGTTTCATGAATAAATCATATATAAACGATATGGTGGGAATTGTAAAAACTGCAATTGGGCCGCCAATCCAATTTGCTTGTGGCAGTACAAATGGTTCATCCCAATCATCGATTACGCAATAGTAAAGATAAGGTGAAATTGCAAACAATGTTATAAGATATAACATTATAGCCACAACTGGATAAGTCCTTAAATATGCAATCCGAATTTTGATCAGGTAAAGAGCAATGATCATGAAGAATGCATGTAATAGAGATGGCTGTATATGACTTGTGCTTGCTAGAATAGCCACAATCAACATTAATGCGAGTATGTCGGAAATTCCGATTTGAAATGGTCTATATGTACGTCTATGAACTTGAATTTGCTGCGACATGGTTGTGTATCTTCTTTTAAGACCTGGTTAATATGAATCATCGTGCATCGCGAAGCCGCAAGCGGTCTAAATTATTCTCCGTGTACTCCGTGTCTCCGTGTTGTTACTGTTTTTCCCGGTGGAACGGCACGCCGCGGCGCTCGACGTTCATCTGTCCGATTTTTCGCGTGCCCGACTCAGCCCATGTTTCCGCTTCAATGGTCAGGCGATTTAAGAGTTGCTCGATCTTTTGGCGGAAATATTCTATTCCGTCGCGGTCCAGGTCGGCGGGAACGAAAATTTCGTGGCTGGGAACGGCCCGGCGCGGGAAAACGGGCGGGGGATGGCGAATTGGTCCCAGGCACTGCGGACCCGCCACGGCCGGTCGTATCCGTAGCCCATTACCACCAGGGGCAGGCCGAGTTTGGATGCCAGGTAGATCGAGCCCGGGGCCATTTTCCGCCGCGGGCCGCGCGGGCCGTCGGGCGTGATGGTCAAGTTCATGCGCCGGCTTTTTTCCAGCAGTTCGCGAATGGCCGCCACCCCGCCGCGATTCGTCGAGCCGCGGACAAAATCAAAACCCAGGTGATATGCGGCGTGGGAAAGGATTTCGGCGTCGCGGTGGCGGCTTAAGAGCATCGCCATATTGCAATGTCCCCGCAGATATAGCGGAAAAAGAATATATTCATGCCAGAAAATGTAAATCTTCTGACCGCTGCACTCCGGAAACACCGGATCGATCGCGCGATCGTAATAGGCCGCCTTGTAATCCAATGTGCACATCCAGTTCCGGACGGCACTCGCCCCCAAAAGACCTGCAAGCTTGTTCAAAAGCGGACTGGTAAGTTTCATGAGGGAGGTTTACAGTTATCAGTTTACAGTCATCAGTATTTTAATTTCAGTATTCATTATTCGGAATTCATCCCTCATCCTTCATCCCTCATCCTTTTGAATATTCCACTGGCCGGTGAATACTTCCACCGCTTCGCCGGTCATGTATACGTGGTTGTCGGATTCGTTCCACTGGAGTTCCAAATCTCCGCCGGGCAGGCGGGCGATGATGTTTCGCCCGGTGCGATTGGTTAGCACGCCGGCCACGCAAACCGCGCAAGCCCCGGTGCCGCAAGCCAGGGTCTCGCCGGATCCTCGCTCCCAAACGCGCATCCGCACCTCGCCGGGCGAAAGTACCTGGACAAACTCGGCATTTGTACGTTTGGGGAAATGTGAATCAATTTCCACGCGCGGGCCGATTTGCAGCACCCAAAGGTCCGTCGGCTCCTTGACGAAGGCGACACAGTGCGGATTGCCCATTGATACGCAGGTGACTGTAAGAATCTCGCTGCCGATTTTCAATGCGGCGTTTATCACGGGATTGCAGGGAAAAGGCGATTTGCCTGCAAGAGTGGTGGGGATTCGGGCCGGTTCGAGGATCGGTTCGCCCATGTCGACCCGAACGCGCCGGACGCGATCGTCGGCGATCTCCAGTTCCAGGTTTAAGATGCCCCGGCCGGTTTCGATCCTAAGCGGCGAGCGGCGGGCGATGCCGTGATCGTAAACGTACTTGGCCACGCAGCGCACTCCGTTGCCGCACATTTCGGCCTCGGATCCGTCGGCGTTGAACATCCGCATGCGGGCGTCGGCCGTTTCGCTGGGGCAGATCAAGATCAACCCGTCGCCGCCGACGCCGTAATGCCGGTCGGACACCTTTCGCGCCAACTCCGCGGCGTCGGGCGGATAAGGTTCTTCAAAACAATTTACGTACACGTAGTCGTTGCCGGCTCCGTGCATTTTGGTAAAACGCATGGGCGTGATTCCGTGTTATTGTATAACCATGAATGAACGAGATATTGTAGAAAAATAATTGCCCAAGGACAACTGGGCGTTTATAGCGGATTAGAGATCCGAGTTTAATTTAGCCCCCGGTGAATACACCGGGGGTTTTGGTTGCGGATTTATGACTTGCCAGGCGATAGGGTATGGGAAAATATGGAATTGTTTCATCCCTCATCCTTCATCCCTCAGGCCGTTACCCCGTCAGATCGAGCAGATTGCCGCTTGTGCCGGTGGCATCGCGGCTTTGGGGCGGGCGTTTGGACGGATCTTCGCCGGGATTCTGCTTTTTAGGAGGGAATTCCCAGGGACGCCGGCCGTCGGCGTCGCGCTCGTCGGTTTGATGGTCTTCGCCGTCGGTTTCGCCGATTCCCGCGGCCGCCTCGGCCTTTTGCTCGTATACCACGTTGCGATGCTGAGCGCCTATGTCCTGGCTGGCGCGTTCCACGTCGGAGCCCTTGGTCTGAGCCAGGGTGCGCCGGCCGCGCTCACGTTGACGCCGCCTAATGGACCTACGCTGCTCATGAGAAATTAATCTCCGATTTATGCCGCCCTTGGACTCCGTTTAATTATAGGTCATAGGCAAAAGGGTAAAATGGCGTATTTGGAAAATCCTCCCTGCACAAGTGCTTGGTAAAAACCAACCACAAACCACTTACAACTAATCACTTTTTATTGCTGCCGGCTGCCCTGTAATTGCTGCAGAGCCTGGTTGACGGCCGGAAAGGCTTCCTTGCGGATATCGGGGTTTTGCAGGGTGCCTCCTACATATATTTGCAGGAATTGTTCGCTGGCCCCGCGGAAAATTTGTCTTATCACCGGCAGATCCAATTCGCCTTGGCCGACGCGGGTGTAAAAGTTCAGTTTTACGTTCGATTGGAAATCCATTTCGCCCTTGCCCCGCAGGCTGATGGCGTCGCCGTTAAAATCGATGCGATCCAGATAGATATGCTCGCCTTCGATGTGGTAATCCATCGAGGCCGTGCTAAAGGCCTTGCGGTCGGGCGCGCGGATGCTGAGAATCTTCAGTAGCGAGATCATCACCGGCAATTCGTAGATGTCCGCGTCGGCCAGCGCCAGTGAGCCGCGGCCGGACATGGCGTTACGGCTCGTGCCAACGCCGTGCAATTCGATGTTGGCCATGATCTTGCCCTGCAAGTGCTGCTTGCCGTCCATGATTTCCTGGGCCAGGCTGGCCAGATCGGCATGGGCCAGCGTAGCGGCAAGGTGGTAGCGAGGCTCGGCGCCCAAGGCCACCTGTCCATCGCCGTATATAATGCCGCCGAATAGATTCGCCGAAATCGAACGCGGGGTGCGGGGCGTGCCGTCGGTGTTCATAAGGGGCGCGCCATCCGCCGACTTATCGACCAAACTCCCCAATAGCAGCCGCTGGTCGTCGATCCAGATCGGGCCCATTACATGTTTGAATTGGCAATCTTTGTAGTTGAGCGACTCGAGGTTGAGTTCTCCGCGGCAGTAGAATTTTTGTCCGTCGGATTGTCCCGAAAAAGTCACGGTTCCAAAGACGTTCTCCAATTTGACGCCGCATTGCAGGGCGCTTTGAAAAATGTTGATTCGCACGTCGTCCCACAGGCAGCGCAAGGGCTGGCCTTGCCGGCCGTCGTGCATGAGGTCGAGATTGCCGCAGAGATTTATGGGGCGGCCGGTGGGATTCAGCGTAAGGACGGCCTTTTTCAGGCGTTCCGGCAGGGCGAGAATCAGGTCGCGGTCCGGTTGCAGCCGATCAACCGTTAACCCTGCCAGGTGCATGTTCCATCCGCCGTCGGGCAGAAAATCGCAATAACCTTCGCTGTGGATAATTACAGTGCCGTGTTCGGCCTTGAACTGCTGCAAGGTTACATGCCCGTCGCGATACAG
The DNA here is from genome assembly GCA_963845975.1 of Pirellulales bacterium. Classification (GTDB taxonomy): domain Bacteria; phylum Planctomycetota; class Planctomycetia; order Pirellulales; family Thermoguttaceae; genus JBEKIK01. Next base: position 1,057,306 of record CAWJUD010000001.1, read on the forward strand.
AAGCACGCCTTGCAGTTTATCCATGCGATAGGGGAAATGCACCGGCTCGATGGAAGATGTTTCGCTTTTGGGCTCCACGCGCACGCCAAGGCTGAGTTGTTTTTGTTCGGACAGGTAGCAGACCTGGGCGGTAAGATCGACCATGCCTTGCGGTTTCAGATCGTTCCAGGCTTGTTGTATGTTGGGTTTCAGGGCATCGTGGAGTTCCTTGTCCAAGGGCACGTTTTTTGCCGCAAGGTTCAATATAAACTTGTTTCCCTGGAGCGAGGGCGTAAGATCTCCTTCGCCCGTGATTTGCGCGGAGTCGTTCATGCCCTGCAAGTTTCGAAACGTCCAGGAGTGGTCGATCATTTCCAATTGGCCGCGAACGTTATTAATCGGATAGGGAAATTTGCCGTAGCAGATTGAACAACCGTTCGCGTCCAGGCGGAGGTGATGGTGCAAAGGCTGGTCTGGAACGTCGCGCCAACAGCGATAATCGAAGTTGACGGTTCCGCGGGGATTAAGCGACTGGGCCACCTCTTGAGACTTCTCGGGCAGGGCCTTGATGATTTCTTTATCTATCTGGAGCTCGTCGCCCTTGGCCTCGAACCAGCCGGTCGGCCCGTTTAAGGGCCGGGTCACCTCGGCTTTCATGCGCACCGGCTGGCTGCCGCTGTAGGCGATAACGTTTAAAGTCAGCAGGTCGTTCTTCAGTTCTAAAGAGCCCTTGCCGTGATCGACCCGGTAGGGAAATTTGTAATGCGTGAAGGACATGTTCGAGAAGCTTATCGACACCTCCGAAGCCTCCGGGCGCCAAGTCCGGCCGTCGAATTCCAGCGTCAAATCGGCGTCGATTACGCCGATTGGACGGTACTTTTGCCATTGTTCTTGCAAGGTTGCGGGTAAAACGCCCAGCAACTGGCGATCCAGCTCCAACTGCTTGATTTCCGCGTGCAACCACATGGGACCTTTGGCATCGAAGCCCGCATGCCTGAGCGACATCTTCAATACGGCCTGGTTGCAGCGGGCGGCGAGTTTGTCGACGACCACTCCGCCGTTGTCGGCGGTGAACTTGATTTGTATGTCGGTCAGGGGATGGGGCAGGGGGAGGAACTGCTCGTCGATCCGGCCGCCGCTCAACTGCCCCGCCACCTGAAAACGCAGCGGGGCGTCGGCTTTCGAGTCGTAAGCCAGGCTGAAACTCATTTGCCCCTCGGTCCGCAGCCCACGCAGCGCCGCCAATTTATCGGCTATCGGGCCGGGCAAGGATTCGAAAAGCTCGGGCGAAACCTGCAGGCCTTCCACTTCGCCGCTAAGAGAAAAACCCGGGTTGACGGCGTCGATTGTCCCGTGAAATTCCACCCGGCGGAAATGATCGCCGGCCAACACTCCTTGCACGTTTCGCTTGCCTGCGGCCCCCGGATCGGACGAGGCAAGGGCGGCGGGACTTACAGTCATGCTCAAGTCGCGCAAGATCAATGTGCCGGCGCGGGTTTTCAGGGGATCGAAAATTTCAATCGTGCCGTTCTCGATCGACACTTCCGGCGACTGGTTGCCGAAGCGAGGCGGGGGAAAAAGCCTGGCCGCGCTCCAAGTCCCGTCCAGGCGCCGCGTGACGCGGACCGTCGGCCGCCGAAGCGTTATGTGGGTAACAACCGGATCGCGGCAGATCAGCTCCTTTACGTCGGTCTGGCAGGCGATGAACATTTCCTCGATGCAGGCCAACTCGGGCGCGGTCCTTCCGCCGCGGGTTCCAGAATGGATAGATCGCGGACCTTGATGCCTTGGCCCGAGATCAACTCGGCGGAACCGACGATCACCTTCAAGCCAGGGTAATGCTGGGCGAATCGCGCCTCGATCGAGCGGCGAATCTCTTCATCTACCCGACGGTAAAAGTAAGGCACCGCCGCCACGGCCCCGATAGCGCAAAGGATCAGTCCCCACTTGAAAAAAAACCAGCAGAAGTTGATCAACCGACCAACAATGACGAGAAACCCTCCATGGTTTAACGGTTATCAGTTCACAGTTTTCAGTGTTTAGTTCTAAGTTCACCCGATTATCAAGGTTGTCCTGGAATTAAGAAATAAAAATTAGGCATATTTAGCCCCCGGGTGAATACACCGGGGGCCGTATGGATTATTTCCCGCTTCTAACCCGCCGTGTATTCACGGCGGGCTAAATATCAATTTTAGGATACCCGATTATCTCAAAAATTGCCTAATAGATATACGTGGAAAAAGCGGTGAAGATTTTCCTTGGCGTCATAAAATGGGCGGGATATGGTACTCTGGCAAGGCTTTCAAGGTCAAGACGCGTTTTCCCCCGGAATCAGGTGGAAAATATTTACATCTGTGATTAAGCGGATATACTTTTTGACGACGCCTCTAAGATAGCAATGCTGTCAAAAAGGTCTCGTAATGGCTTACTTTCAGGAGAGAAACAATGTCCTCATTGCCGACTTATGTGGCTTCAGCCCAAAGCGTTCCGCGGGCCAATCGCGCCGCGTGGTATAAAAATACAGCACCAACATACGCGGGCATAATGCTGTGGTTTGTGTTTTGGCACCAGTGCCAATGGGCAGCGCGCTAGCGCGGATAAACCATATAGCCTGTTTGCCGGCGGAACCTTGGCCTGCGGGCTGGGATATGCCTTTTTAGGGTTGATTATTGCCGCCTTGATTTGCCATTTCTTATTTTACCTGGTTCCCGGATTGCTGGGCATGGAAACCGGTTTGCCGCTTTATATAGTGGGAACGTCAACCTACGGCGTGCAGGGCGGTTTTTTGATGCCCGGTTTTTTAATGGGCCTGCTGCAATTCGGCTGGCTTGCGGTAAACGCTTTTTTCGCCGGCATATTGCTTTGCGCCTTTTCATTACGGAGCCGGCACGCTTCCTCATGCCCTAGTAGCGGTTGTTTGGTCGATTGCGGCGGCATTTTTAGGGCTCAAAGGCATTAAATATGTGGCCAAAGTATCCAGTTTTCTCCCCTTGATCCCCTTTGTCATCTTAATCGTTCTAGCCCTTGGCACCATCGGCGGCGTCGGTAAATTCGACCCGCAATCGCTTGTGGACGCAAGTCTCAAAGTTGCCGTTGACGTCAAGAACGCTGCCGGTGAGGTGGTGAAAGTTTATCCCAAGGAACCATTGCCGATAAGTGGAGTGATCGCCTTATTATGCACTTACATAGTGGGGTTTTTCGCCACGGCCGGGGCCGCCGGCTGCGATTTCGGCATGAATAACCGCAACGCCAAAGACGTACATATCGGTGGATTGGCGGGAATTGCCGGCGCTATCATCTATGCCGGCGGACTTTCGTTATTGATCGTCGCGGGTGTTCACGGGCTGGGCAAAGCGGCCGATCCCGCGGCCCTTCAAACCACCGCCTTGATGTCGAGCATCGTGGGTGAGAAAACGGCTGCCATACTTTGGTATCTCCTGGCAATAGCCGCTTTTCCGTCCGCCTGCTTCTCGTCATTCATAGCGGCCAATAGTTTTAAAACCACTTTGCCAAAGATAAATCCCCTTGTATCCTGCGGCATAGGCACCATGGCCGCCATTTTCCTGGCCGTAACCGGCTGGGCCGGCAATGCAACCGACATGTTCAATCTTATTGGGGCTTCCTTCGGGCCGGTCTGCGGAGCGATGGCGGCCGATTATTTGCTTTCCGGACGGAAATGGGCCGGGCCTAGGGCAGGATTCAATCCGGCGGGATGGATCTCCTGGATCGCAGGTTTTGCCGTGGGGGCCTTTGACCTGGCGGCCGACTGGAATCCGGCATTGACCGATTACCGCGGCATTATTCCGGTTCCGCCCCTGGCCGCGTTCATCGTGGGATTCGTGCTTTATTACCTGTTGGCCAAGCTGGGCCTGGAAAGCAAAAAGCTGGAACTGCCCGTGAAAATCGTTTAATCCATAATGCCACGACCCCTGGTCGCGTTCGAATGGAAAACAATCTAACTTTTAACTGGAGTTTTGCAAAAAAGGAAAATCAAAGTCCCCTTTCCGGGCACCGACGGGCACCATGCTCCGCATGGTCGGTTGGTCGTGAGGGGATCAGGGTGAGGGCTTTTAGGAAAAAAGTCTTGCCTTACCTGTTTGATCTACCCAAGGCCTCACACCCTGCCCCTCTCCCAAAGGGAGAGGGGAGTAATTTGCAAAATTCCAGTTTAAATCCTTGTCCGCGACGAGCGGTCGCGGCTTTATGAAAAGTTTTCCCGCGCAATTTATCCCTTTTAATTGCCATATCCAGCAATGCCGGTAAGGTTTTCGCGGACTCCCAGCCGCAAGTTCGCCAGAGTCGGCAGGAGCATACCATCTATTGGCGGAACAAGGCGAGTTCGCATCAGTTCTTTGAACAAGCCGCCCGTTTACCCCGATATCTGATTTACGGAACGGTGCGGGAGCCGGAAAGGAACGGCCCTGGGCATCGTTCATACCTGTACCGCGGGGGTGCCCTGCAAGGAGGTCAGGGATTTTACAGTTCAGCATAAAGTTGGGTCGAATTATGAACGATCCGGCAGTCAAAGTGGCTTTAGCGATCAGCGTCCTGATAGGCGGCGTGTTTATTGCCATTGTGTTTCGGCCGGTTTTATCCATGCCTGCCGGGGCAATAGCCGAGATGAATACTCCGCTTAGCTTGCAACATCAAAAGCAACTGCCGTTTTCCTCTCTTTCACAAGAACAATCGCTTGTTTCCCTGTCATCGGCCGACCAAAAATCCCCGGTCGCGTCATCGTCTTCGCAAAGTCCAACCGTTCTTTCGCCGCTCGGTCCTCCGCAACCTGGGCCAAGTTTGCCGCCGCGCTGGCCGGCTTACTCCTCGACGAACAGTGCGCGATGGGGCATGCCGACGGACATGATGCCTGCCGTGGCGCGGCCCGCCGATGGGCCACAGGTCCACAAGATCGTCGACGGCGACACTTTGGCGGATTTGGCCGCTAGATATTTGGGTTCGGCCGCTCGCGCGATGGAGATCTTCCAAGCCAACCGGGACGTGCTCGCCGACCCCGAATTATTGCCCATAGGCGTAGAGTTGACGATTCCCGCCCGCGGCGGTGGAGGAAGTAGGCTTTAGACTGTATGCTGTAGGGAGCAGGGGACAAAAGAAAAAGGGAGGCAGTTCTTTTAAAGGATTCTTATATCTGATTCGGATCATGATGCCAGCCGAATAGTTATGTATGCTGTCCCCAATGGCCCTAAGATAAGCAACTAGTGTATCACAACACAGCGATAAAAATAGGCCTAGCCTGCCGATAAGAAGGGTGTCAACAATTCCTTTCAAATTGGCAAGGAGGCCTATCGTGTACAATATCGTCAAGGAGAATGAAGATCATCAAGTATTTTGTCATTCTATTCCGTTGGCCACTCTCAATAATCTCCTCACAGACCGGGAGATCGAGGCCATCTGTATCGAACGTGGTCACAGGTGGCGAAGCCGAAAACTTCCGCCGGGCGTCACTGTTCGCTCGATGGTTTATCGCGGGCTGAGCCCCGATCAGTCCATTGCCGCATCGTTGATCTTTCTTGCCGCCGCGTTGCCCCCCGATATCGAAGTGCCAACGGACTCGGCATGGTGCCAAGCGCGGGATCGCATTCCTGAGGGTGCCTTTATGGAGTTGATTGTCCGCAAGGCTCATGTGATTCGCCGCCGCTTTGGTTGCTCTTATCGTTGTCATGGCCGCTGGGTCTTCGTGGTTGACGGATCATCTGTATCCATGCCCGATGAACCGTCTCTGGTGAATGCCTTCGGATATGCCAACACCCGTCACGGTCCCGGCCGCTTTCCCGTGGCAAGGATCACCTTCATTGAACTTGCCGGCCTGGAAGTGATCTGGAACTATCGCCTTGACCAGTACACGTGCAACGAAGACCGCCAGTTCCACGATATGCGGCACACCCTGCCAAGCGGCTGCATTTGCTTAATGGACCGCAAATTCTGCTCATTTTACAACTTGGCCAAGCTCCGCCAACGCCGTATCAGGGTCGTTACCCGCCTGCACCAGCGCCGCGATCCGCTCTTACTTATTAGTCGAGGCCGACCGATTGCCAAGGACGAGTGGATCGTGCCGTTGGACTTGGCCCCGCAAATACGTGGAAAGTATAACGATTCGTCGTTGCCGGGCAAACTGTGGGTGCGGCTGATCCGCGTGTCGTTTCAAAGAGGGGCCACTTGGCACACGCTTTGGCTCGTGACTACGCTTATGAATCCCGACGAGTATCCTCGCCAAGAGATAGTGGAACTCTATCGGCGGCGATGGGGCATAGAACCGCGAATTGGATCCTTGAAAACTACATTGCAGATGGACGTGCTTCGGGGGAAAAGCCCCGGCGCAGTGCGGCGAGAGGTGACATCTATCATCCTGGGGCACAATCTGGTCTGGGCCTTGATCCATGAGTCAGCGGAGAAAACCGGCACGCCGGCCAAAAAGATCAGCTTTGCCGGGGCAGTAAAAGTGATGCTGGCTTTCTCGAACAGTCTCCATCAAGCCAGCCCGTTGATACGTCCGCAAGTGTACGATAAAATGCTTCGCCAGATCGCTCGACAAACAAACCATCATCCCTTGGGACGCATAGAACCCCGGCTGGTTAAACGTGATCGCGTTCGATATGGAGCCCTCCGAGAACCCCGTTGGAAAGCTCGCCAAAAATGCTTATCTTAGGGCCATTGAGGACAGCATACATAATTATTGTTTTTCCATTCTTTTTGGTCCGGGCTTTTGACGCCTCAGGACACGGCCGAGCTTCTTTTCAGGAGAATTCCCCCTGAATTTCCCTACCCGGTTTTGAATTCATCCTTCATCCCTCATCCTTTAGAACCGGGCAATAAATTGCCCGGCCCTCTCATCATTCAACTTTTTTCACTGGTGCGGCAGTTTACGTTCTTTCCATAACCAGGTTTTCGCCGAATCGCTTTTTACCAGGCGGAGATTGAGAAAAGCGTTAATGATTTCCTCTACCTTGAGGTTTTTATCGGTAAGAAGATTGGCGCCTTGCAGCTTGGTTTCCAGGGGCCAAAAGAAGAGGGTTTGTTGATCGGACTTTTTTTCGGGATCGGGTTTGGGGCGTTCGCGTTCGAAGACAGAATTGACCCGTATCGCTTCGTTCAGCGCTTTATTATCGCCCTTGCCCACCAGGATCAGCACGGAGATTTCGTTCCGTACCGCCGGATTTTGCACGGCATGGCGTATGGAAATCCCTTTGAAGGAGGTCTCCGGCGAGATCAACACCAGGGCTTTAACGAAGCGGCCGAGTTTTAAGGAGCCGTATTCAGGCCCGCCTTGATTGTAGCCCATGGCGTCGTACCAGGCGAACTCCATGGCGATCGAGGCGCCCATTTCCGCTCCCGCCACGCAGAGTTTGTCCAAGTTCAGTTCGCCGGCATTGTTCTTTTCCCAGAGGAAATCCTTGACGGCTGTCATATCTTGGGTGACCATCGAGTTGAATTGGTTGGGGGCCAGTGTGGCTGCGTCCAGGGTCTCGTCCTTGCCGCGAGTGGTTTTCACCCGGGTGCTGTCGCCGTGACCGCGCAGATCGAGCGCCACCACCGCGTATCCTTTGGACTGAAGATTTGGGGCGAAATCCTTGGTAAAGTCCGTGCGATTGTGTTTCCACCCGTGCAATAACACCACCGGAATGGATTCCTTGCCTTTGCCGCCGCGATAGTAGGTCGCCGCCAATTGCACGTTATCGCCGGTTTGCAGGGTGATGTCTTCCGGCTTCGGCAATTCCGCTTCGGCGGTCTTGGCCGAAACGGCCGTTTTTTGCGCGAGCTTGTTGTCCTCGGCGGCAAAGAGCCTTAATGAAAAGGCGCCGCATAAAAATAAAACGGCAAAGGACATTGCCACACGGAGTCTTTTCGAGTTGTTTGACTGCGGATCTGACGGCCTTATTGCAATACTCATAACTTAATATCCTTGGCAAAAATGGAACGCTCCACGGCAAAGGATTTGTACTTCCCCCCTTTATGTTAAATACGCTATTCCGCGGAGTCAACGTTTCAACGGCTTGCTGAACGCGCTGTAACCACCCGCCATGGGCGGGGTGGGGGGGAGGAAAAAATCGATTATGCAGGACGCGGTTTACCGCCCCCATCGGTTCATGGGAATACTTCCGCGCGTAGAACGCGAACTTGATGACAACCTGCAAATCGCCGGAAATCCGCTATCTTAGGGCCGAATTGTCCTGGCCCAGATCGGCATAGGGATCGTGGCTGTAAAAATGCCGGGCGATTTGATCGGCCAGAACGCCGATGAACTCGCGGCGGAATTCCGTTTCCTGCACGTCGGAAGTCTGAATGAAAGTATTGGGCGGGTATACGGTCTGGGGTAAAATCTTTTCGAACACCACCTTGCCGCCGTCCTTGCAGTCGTAAACGCGAACTATCGCGTTGGCCTTGCCTTGATACAACGTTTGCGCTTGATAGATGCTGAACTTTTCCAGTTCCACGCCGACCACCACGTCGGCCTTTAACGCCTTGCCGACTTCGACATATTCTTCCCAAGTATTTTCGTCGCACCACTTGTTCACCTTTTGGGCGTCGATGACCTTGATCTTCGGAACGCGTTCCTGTAGCAGCTTGCTCATTTGTTGGACAATGTCCCGGCCGGCGGTGGAATTGGCGTAATTCAATCCGGCGGGGGGACGGCAGACCACCGCCACTTTTTTGCCTTTTAATCCCTTGTATTCGGGTTCCACGTCTTCGCCTTTGAACAGGTACATCGCGGTTGCAATTGCACTGCGGCAGCCGCTGGAAGTTGATAAGGCCGCGACCGCGACTAACACGGCCGCCACGACCGCAAATCGAATAGAGGGACGATCCATCGTACTACCTCAAAAGATTGAAATTGGTGGAAATTTTTTATTTGCCAAAAAGGCGTGATCCTCGAATTTGGTGATTTTTTTATTTGCCAAAAAGGCGGAATCCCCATTGGACGAGCATTATCGCTAAAATCACCGTCGATACGTATGCCACCGCGCTGCCGTTGGGCCTCCAGATGAGCCAACGGCCCCGGGCGGCGGAAATCATCAACCACGGCCAGGCGGCCATGGCCAGCAACGCCATCAGCACGCCGCCGGTATTTGCCTGCAAAGCCCTTATCAACTCTCCATGCATCAGATAGGCCCAGGCGGTAGTCATGCCGCATGTCGGACATGGGATGCCGAATAATACCAGAAATGAACAAGGCGGCAGGCCCAGTTGCTGGTGCGTTCCCAGTTGGAATGGGTTCGGTTTTAGCATTGCAGCCACTGCAAACAAAAAAACCAGACCCAACCCAATTGCGCCAAGCACCACCCTAAGCTGGCCGGAAATCTCCTGTCGTTCGTTCTGATAGTATTCTGCCACGCCTATACACGGTCATGTGGGGCCAAAGGATAGCCGGAAACCCGTTCACCCGCAATACGGATTCATCCAGTTTATCCAGAGGGAAAATCAACAGTTATTATGCGCAAACAGGGAAAACCAGAGAAGGGGGAAGGCGGGGGGAAAGATGGAATGAATAATACTAAGTGCTTATCCTAAAACCTGGAGCGCGGGCATCCTGCCCGCTTGATGCGGCCGGGACGGCCGTGCTCCGAATGTGTTTTAGGATGGGCTTTAAATAATGAATAAAACGCCCTGCGGTTTTTCTGGAACTATGAATTTACCATCCATGGCCGCCAAATTTCGTTCAGCGAAAACCCTGGGGGGTCACTTTCGATGAGCCAAGTGTAAAAGAGTCGAGGGGATTTTGTTTTACGGAAGGCTTTTGCAAAAACTCGGGCAACACCACTTTATCGTAAAATGCATAAGTGGGTTGCTCACTTGCCTTGCGCAGAACGCCTTCGACATTTTCCCCTTGTCTCAGGTGGAAAATGTGTGGGATGTTCGTCCAGTTCGTTTCCCAGAGGGTTTTTCCCTGAAACACGATCTTAAGCTTGGTGAAATACTCTTGCACTTGGTAAGTGCCGGAGTGCATGTATGAGACCTCCTTTGACTTCGGCCCTTCGATGTAGGCGACGACGTCGACGTTCCCGGAATCTTTGATCGGGCACTTCATCTCGCGCAATTTTTTAGTCAGGGCCTCGGCCACGTCCTTTTTATGGTCGTCCGGGATCCCCGAAACGTCCAGTTTGACGGGCGTTCCTTTGTGGAACACGAACAACTCGGGATGCTGGAGGGCTTTTTTAAGAAAGGATAAGGCCTCGGGATGGGGCACTTTTGCCGCTATCAGCATGCCCGATTTATCGTCGCTGTCGGCGACAAAAAATGCCGTTCCCCCGACGGTGCAGACATGCTTGGCGCCTTGGTAATTCCATAGTTTGAGCTGATTCTCAAGTTCGATCAGGAACTGGTCGCTTGCCAGGATGAAGTCTTCATCGGGAAAATTGATGCTGCCTTTAATCATGAGGTCCTGCAAAGCGAAATCTTTTTCCAATCGGCCCGAAGCCGTGTCCCACACGAGAATTCGGTTCATGGTAATACATCCGATTTTGCGCCCCGAGGGACTGAACGCCAGAGCGGGCCATTGGAGTGCATCGGGCGTTTTTTGCGAAACTGCCACCTTTCGTTTTTCTATGTCGAACAGCCCCACTGTGTCGTCGCTGGCAAAGGCAATCCATTTCCGGTCCGGACTTAAGGCCGGAATCGAATCATTGCTAAGTTGAAAATGGCAAATTAGCTGCAAGGCGGGAAAATTCCAGATCGCCACTTTACCCCCGCAACTGCACGTCGCCAGGGTCTTGGAGTCGATGAATTCGGCCCAGGTTACATCCTTTTCGCTGTCGTTTTCCTCATCATATGGCGTCCAGATAAGGGAGCGGACCACTTTTTTGCCGTCGAGCACCCATATTTCGAGCCGATCCTGGTTGCCGAATCCAAAATCGTTGCGCCGCATTAGAATTTGCCGCCCGTCATCGTGCAGGGCGATCGGCGCCATCTGCCCCTGCTCCGATCCCGATGCCGTGATGCGGCCGCCCTGCAGATCGCAAAGGATGAGGCGTATCGCGCCGTGATTTGAGTTTCCCCTCCTATCCAGCACATAACCCACAACTGCCGCCTTGGCGTCTCGGCTGACGGCCACTCCGCTCAATTTTTCGAAAAAATCCTTTTTGTGCGGGAGCGGCACCGATCGCGGACGATAATCGGAACCGGAAACGTCGGGCGGCCTGATTTGCCATTCCGAATCGGAGGCTTGCAGGGGAATAAGTCGCGATTGCGACCAATCCACGCTCACCACCCGCGGAACGTTGCTTGACGACTCGCCCTCCGGGCCGGCCGATTCGAATGGATTACCTTCGATTACCTGAAAGGGATTCTCAGAATTCTGTTTGGCGACGTACTCTTGATCCGCTTTGCCGAGCTTTTCCAAGGCAATAGTAAATTTCTCGCCGTTTTCGCGGATGAGCGTCGCTTTGCCGCCTTCGACCGAATCGAACTTCGCACGTACCTTGAATTTGCCCGTCGAGTCGGTCCATGTGCGAAAGTCATCCGCCTGGACTTGTGATATGCTTGCGAGACTTGGAAAAACAAGGAAGATCAAACAAGTCAGCGGCCGCGAGATGCACGACATTGCCTTTCTCCTGATAGATGGAGGGCGGGATACACGATTTAAGTCGGATCCTGGTTTTTTGTCAAGCGTTCGGCCTCGGCCTCGTCGATGCTGATGCGGCGGATGGCGCTTGCCCGCCCGGTCTGCGGATCGACGTCCACAATCGAGCCTTGCAGGCGAACGTCTTTTGTGGCTACTTCGAAATGGGTCGGGCGGAATGTGCGGGCGGTTTCCATCACTCTGTCTATGCGGCGGCCGAGGATGCTTTCAAAGGGGCCGGTCATGCCCACGTCGCATTGAAAGGCCGTGCCGTTGGGAAGGATTTGCTCGTCGGCCGTGGCCACGTGAGTATGGGTGCCCAACACCGCGCTCACGCGCCCGTCGAGCAATCGGCCCATTAGTTGTTTGTCGCTGGTGGCCTCGGCGTGGAAGTCCAGCAGGATCACGCGGACGTCGGGCGGAAGAGAAGCCAGAATCCGCTCGGCGGCCTGAAAAGGGCAATCCACCGGCGGCATGAACACCCGGCCCAGCAAGGTGAACACGGCCACGTTTACTTGTTGCCGGGTGCGAAGGACGGCCATGTCCCGGCCGGGGGCGGAGGCAGGATAATTGGCCGGGCGCACGATCCTCCGCTCGGTTTGCAGGAGGGGAAATATCTCTTTGCGCCGATACACGTGATCGCCCATTGTAATGCCGTCGATGCCGGCGGCAAGGAGTTCTTGATAGATTTCGGGAGTCAATCCGGACCCGCCCGCCGCGTTTTCCGCATTGGCCACGACCAGATCGAGCCCTTCGGCCGCGCGCAAAGGCCGAATCGCCTGCCGGCAGACGTGCCGGCCCGGTTTTCCCACGATGTCGCCGATAAAAAGGATTCGCACGGTCAGTGGTCGGTGGTTAGTGGAAAGTGGTTAGTATGTTTAGCCGCGACCGGGCACCGACCAAGGGTCGGTCGGGGAGCGGGTTTCCGTTTAGCCGCAACCGGGCACCTTTCAGTAATCAGTTTTCAGTAGACGGCGCGAAACCGCAAGCGGATTCTAAAGATAGTTCATCCTTCATCCCTCATCCTTCCTCTTACTTGGCCATTTCCACGTGTCGGGTTTCGCGGAGCACGGTTACTTTAATCTCGCCGGGATAGGTGAGTTGTTGTTCAAAGGCTTGCACGATGTCGTGGCAGATTTTCGCGGCCGATTCGTCGGTGGTGTCCTTTGCGCTGACCAGGACCCGCAGTTCGCGTCCGGCCTGGATGGCATAGGCTTGTTCCACGCCGGAGAATTTTGTCGCGATCGATTCCAGCTCTTCCATTCGCTTGACGTAGCGCTCCAGCGTTTCGCGGCGTGCGCCGGGCGCGAGGCGCTGCAGGCGTCGGCGGCTGCCACGAGCACGGTATAAGGATTTTCGATCCTCAGATCGTCGTGGTGACAGAGGGCCGCGTGCACGACCTCGGGCGGTTCGCCGTAGCGTTTCAACAGGTCCCCGCCGATTTTGGGATGCCCGCCCTCGGCCTCGTGGTCTGCCGCCTTGCCGATGTCGTGCAGCAGGCCGCAGCGCCGGGCGAGTTTGCCGTCCAGTCCCATTTCCTCGGCCAACATTCCGGCAATAAAGGCCACTTCCACGGAATGCCGCAATACGTTCTGGCTGTAACTGGTGCGGAAATGCAGCCGCCCGAGCAGGTTCACCAATCGCTCATGCAGGCCTTGGATTTCGGTCTCCTGGCAGGCCTGCTCGCCGAGTTTTTGGATGTGTTTTTCCAGTTCGCGCTGGGTGGCCACTACGATTTCCTCGATCCGCGCCGGGTGGATGCGGCCGTCGGCGATGAGTTTTTCCAGCGACATGCGGGCGACTTCGCGGCGAATCATGTCGAAGGCGCTGACGATGACCACGCCCGGCGTATCGTCGATGATCACGTCCACGCCGGTGGCTTTTTCAAAGGAGCGGATGTTACGCCCTTCGCGGCCGATGATGCGGCCTTTCATTTCGTCGTTGGGAATGCCCACGGTGCTGGTCGTGGTCTCGGCGGTGTGCACGGCGGCGTAGCGCTGAATGGCCGTCAGCAGGATCTCGCGCGACTTTTCCTCGCAGATTTCGCCCAGCATCTTCTCGTGGCGGAGGATCACCGCCCCGGTTTCCTGCTGCAGTTGCTGGTCCAGGATTTCCAGCAGTCGCTTGGTGGCTTCTTCCTGGTTCAAGCCGCTGAGTTCGTGCAGGGTTTGCCGCTGCAGGTCGAGCAGCTTGGTCAGTTCCTCCTTGCGGCGGTTGGCTTCCTGGATGCGTTCGGTCAGTTTGCGCTGGGTGCTTTCCACCATTTTTTCCTGTTTGCGCAATTGTTCGGCCTGTTCTTCCAGGGCGTCCTGGCGCTTATCGAGCAGGCGTTCGCGCTCGTGAAGCTCGCCCCGCAGGCGGCGGAGTTCTTTTTCGCTTTCGGCCTGTTGCTGCAAGGCCAGTTCCTTGATTTCCAACTCGGCCTCGCGGCGGAAATTTTCCACGTCTTGCTTGGCTTTGCGGACGATCTCCCGGGCTTCCGATTCGGCGTCTCTGCGGCGGAGCCGATCTAAAAGACGGATTAGGAAAAAAGCCATCAAGAACACCGTGAGCGCACGAAAAGAACTATAAACACTAGTTGTATGGGTGTAATCATGGATCAACTCTCTGCAATCTCCGCTGCCGAGTGCCGCGGCCCCTTCGGATACCGTGGAAAAGATTAGTTCCACCGCATGCCGATAGACCCTTGGCGGCCGAACCGCGAAGAATCGAAAGCGTGCAACGTGCCGTTTAACCCCAAGCTTGGGGCTCAAAAGGAGGGAAATTTGAAGAAAAGTGCGCAGTTTCCACCATGAAATAATCCGGCTGATAAGGATTTACGCGCAGACGGCCGCGGCGATGGGGTGATATAACGGCAAGGGCCGGGCGCCGGCCCAATAATCCACTGAACTTTAAATCTGCCATAATAAGGTCGACTTTCATTCCACCAGTGCCGGAGCAATACACGCCGTTAAAATCGTGACGGAAACGAATCGTTCCCGTTTCGTTTTGTGCGCAGGACCAAACTCTGCAAGCGACGGATCGTCCGCCGCCGAAAAATCCCACCAACCACCGGATGAGTATCATTATCAGGTGCATGGTTGCATGAACCCTGAAGTTGGGCGGTTCTTGCTGACAAAAACAAACTTCGTCAAAATTTCTCTTCCTTACGGTACGTTGACTTCGATCACCCTCGCGGACGACCAAAGGCACTCGAACTACATTTTTCGCTTAATTTTGTTCCGCATTTGCCAACCCCCTCTATTGAGTAAAAAAACCCGTAGAGCATGGTTTGGCCGCGAATACAGCATTACTCTTTCTAATCTTATCAAAGTCTTAAGAAACTGCAACTAGTATGGACGCCAACTGGTTGAGATAATCTAATTCAGGCCGCTGGATAAGCCGACTCTGCCGACTAAATAACCATATAGAGGGGGCGTTGAACTTCGCACTTCATCAATCGAAAATTGGAAACGTTATTTTCAGCGTTAGGATTCAGGGTTCGGAACTCAGGCGGAAGATGAAAAAGATAAAATTGGGGGGCAGCCTGAAATTGAATACTTAAAGCTTATCCCAAAACGAAATTCGTCATTCTGAGCGAAGC
The DNA here is from genome assembly GCA_963845975.1 of Pirellulales bacterium. Classification (GTDB taxonomy): domain Bacteria; phylum Planctomycetota; class Planctomycetia; order Pirellulales; family Thermoguttaceae; genus JBEKIK01. The sequence goes on from CAWJUD010000001.1 coordinate 1,072,437, forward strand.
GAAGAATCTAGAAGGATCACAATGGCAAAAATGGGTATTACAGGGCTGCAACCGAGATCCTTCGCTATGCTCAGGATGGCTTTTGGGATAAGCTCTTAACCTAATTATGATTACCGGAAAACCTTCAAATAAAAATTCTGAACCCTGAACCCCGAATCCTGAACCCTTATCAATGTCCTTGCACCCTTTCGAAACACGTTTGGCCGACTGTTGGCCGCCTGAGCAGTGGCTGGATTTGACCGTGCTAGCGGCCGTTTCCGGCGGGGCCGATAGCGTGGCATTGCTACGGGCCGTGGCGGCTTTGAAAACCGGGGGAGCCGGCCGCCTTTGCGTGGCGCACTTTAATCATAAACTCCGCCACGAGGCCGACTTCGACCAGCAATTCGTAGTCGCTTTGTGCAAACAACTTGGCTTATCGTGCGAAACGGGCTTTTCCGACGTGGCACAATTGGCGGCCAATGCGGGCGAGGGGATCGAACCTGCCGCACGCCGTGTCAGATATGACTTTCTAAAAGATGCCGCCGGACGCCTGGGCGCCCGCTTTGTGCTGACCGCCCATACCGCCGACGATCAGGCCGAAACAATCTTGCACCGCATAATTCGGGGCACGGGCATATCCGGCCTGGCCGGCATGTCCCGGTCGCGGCACTTGGGTCCTGCCACGCTGTTGCGGCCGCTTCTTGGCTTCCGCCGCCGTGAACTGGAAGAATATCTGCACGATATCGGACAGCCGTTTTGCCAGGATTCCAGCAATGCCGATCGCCGCTTCACGCGAAATCGAATCCGCCACGAACTCCTGCCGCTCGTGGCCCGGCATTATAACCCCGGGGTCGCCGATGCGCTCTTGCGCCTGGGCTGCCTTGCGGACGACGTGCAAAGTGTGATTGACGATCTGGCCGATCAACTCCAGGATCGTGCAGTGAGGTTTAAAAACGAAAACAGCGTGGAGATTGACGCCGCCGCTTTAGCCGGCCGGCCGCGATATTTATTGCGCGAATTGCTCGTTCTCGTCTGGCGCAGGCAATCCTGGCCCATGCAAGCAATGGGCTTTGTCCAATGGGATCAATTGGCCCGGATGCTTTCAGAAAAGGCGCCCGCGTCGCCTACGGTCGCAACCAAGCAAATCTTCCCCGGCAACGTGCAGGCCGAGATTCGCAACGGCATATTGCGATTGACGTGCGCGGAATAAATCGGCATGGTAAGCTATAATTATTTATTGAAAGTCATATCGATAATTCCATATTCATTGTTTAGCCCCGGAGCTTACTCCGGGAGCATTATCCATAAATTTAAATGTACGATTCTTGAAGGCGAACGATGAACGAATCCGAATTGGAACAGGCCGTATTGAATTTCACAACCCGGGCGGAATATCGGCCCATGAAGCCCCGGGCGATCGCTAAGCACTTGCAAGTCCCCGAGGAGCAAATCGCCGATGTGAAACAGGCGGTCAAACGCCTGGTGCATCACGGACGATTGCAGTACGGGACGAATCACCTGGTGATGGCCGTCAAGCCGGGAACCGAGCCGGGTAAAACTCGCCCCGGCCGAATCGCGGGCGTGTTCCAACGCACGAAAAAGGGTTTCGGATTCGTCCGCCCTCACGGCGCAACTTCCGAAGATCGGGAAAAAACGGATATTTACATCCCGGCCGATCGGGCCGCCGATGCCTCGACCGGCGACACCGTCTTGGTGCAACTTCTAAAGCATCGTCCCGGCGAACCCGGTTTGCGCGGCGAAGTCGTCGAGATCATCGAACGCGAAACGCATCAGTTCGTGGGCACGTATTTCGAATCGCGGGGAGCGGGCTACGTGCAGGTCGACGGCACGTTGTTCGCCCAGCCGATCTATGTCGGCGATCCGGGCGCCAAAAACGCCCGCACCGACGACAAGGTGGTCTTCGATATGGTCCGCTTCCCTTCGCCCGTTCATAGCGGCGAAGGAGTTATCACCGAGGTGCTTGGCCCTGGCGGCAAACCGGGCGTGGATACGCTTTCCATCCTCCGCGAGTTCGATCTGCCCGAGGCCTTTCCTCAAGACGCCCTGGAAGAAGCCCGCATCGAGGCTGACCGGTTCGACGAGTCGATTCCCTCCGCACGGCTGGACCTCAGCGCGGAAACGGTGATCACGATCGATCCGGAAGACGCCCGGGATTTCGACGACGCGATTTCGCTAAAGCGGCTGAATGGCGGCAATTGGCTCTTGGGCGTGCACATCGCCGACGTGACCCACTTCGTGCGTCCCAAAACCGCGCTCGACCGCGAGGCCCGAGAGCGCAACCAGCATCTACCTGCCCGACCGCGTGATCCCCATGCTGCCCGAGACGATTTCCAACAGCCTGGCCAGCCTTCAGCCGGGCAAAGTGCGGTATAGCAAATCGGCGATCCTGGAATTCACCGCGGACGGCATCAGAACTTCAACCGAATTGCACTCCTCGGCCATCAAAAGCGCCAAGCGGTTGACTTACGAGCAGGTGGACGGGTTTTTGAACGATCCCGAAGCCTGGCGAAAAAAACTGGGGGCCAAGGTCTTCGCGCTTTTGGGGCTTATGCGGGAATTGGCCCGCACCCTGCGCAGGCGCCGCATCCGCAACGGCGCCTTGGAACTGACCCTGCCCGAGGTGAAAATCGATCTGGATAAAAACGGCCGCGTATCCGGGGCGCACGTGCTCGAGAACACCGAGAGCCATCAGATTATCGAGGAATTCATGCTCGCCGCCAACGAGGCCGTGGCCGAGCGGCTCCGCGACAAGGACGTTCTTTTCCTCCGCCGCATCCACCAATCGCCCAGCCCCAGGAAACTAAAAGCCCTGACCGAATTCGTCAAGGAACTGGGCTACGACGTCGCCAGCCTGGAAAGCCGCTTTGAACTGCAACGGCTGCTAAATATGTCGGCCGGCCGGCCCGACCAGCATGCCGTGAACTTCGCCACATTGCGTTCCCTGCAACGGGCCGTTTACAGTCCTATGGAAGAGGGCCATTACGCCCTGGCCAGCGATTGCTACTGCCACTTTACATCGCCCATCCGGCGTTATCCCGATTTGACCGTGCACCGGCTGGTCGAATCGCTGCTGACCGGCAAAAAAATCCGCAATGACACGGACGAGCTGGTTCTGCTCGGCCGGCATTGTTCCGACCGCGAACAGCGCGCCGAAGCGGCCGAACGCGAACTGACGAAACTCAAACTGCTAAGCTACCTGAGCCGGCGCATCGGCCTGGAAATGGACGCCGTGGTGACCGGCGTGGAAAGCTTCGGCATTTTCGTACAGGGCCTGGAACTGCCCGCCGAAGGGCTCGTGCGCGTCGATACGCTGACGGACGATCATTACCGCTTCGATAGGGCGAACCACACGCTGGCCGGCCACCGCGCGGGCAATTCCTACCGGCTGGGCGACCTGCTTAAGGTTGCCGTGGCCCGGGTGGACATGGAACGCCGGGAATTGGATTTCCGCCTGGTCGAGCGAAAAAAACCCGCCAAGGAAGCGAAGGGCGCGAAAAAAGCAAAAGAGCCGAAGCAAGGGAAACAAGACATGGATTCGGCGAAGGCGAAAAAATCCGGCCCAAGAAAATCCCGCCGGCAAAAACACCGGTAACATTTGCGGTTTTACAAATCTCTCCCCTCTCCCTTTGGGAGAGGGGCAGGGGGTGAGGGGCGAAGGCAGAGAGATTAACATTTCTCCCTCTTCCTTTGCTTTGGGAGAGGGCAGGGGGCAAGGGTGTGTTTCGGCCAGGGCGATTTTTATTTCGCCGTATCTTCGCTCTCTTTAACATCCCCCTCATTCCCGGCCTTTTTGCTTTGCAAGGCATCGTAATCCGCTTTGTTGATTATGCGGACCGGATGAGCCTTAATATCTTCCAAGCGGCCTTCATTGAGTTTTATCGCCTCTAATTCCGAGTCTTTCTTTTTCCCAAAATCCCGAATATGCCATAGTTCTTCCAGCCGCGAATTTATCTTTGCCACGAATGCGCTGGTTTTCTCGGCTTGCTCGTACTGGGAAATCAGTTTCTCCACCTCCTGAAGTCTTTTTTCCGTGGCGATCTGCGAAATCTTGACGTCTACGAATTGATCTTTTGGCGTGGCATATTCGGGATTTTTGGAAAGCGATTCGAAGAGCGAGTGGTATTTTTCACTGGCTTCTTCATAGCGTTTCTGTTTCTCCGTTCGTTGTTCCTGGGATGATGCTTTATCTTCTAATATTAGCCTCAATTCTTCGGTCAATCCTCGCATCTCTTCCTTGATTTTAGACAATTCCTTTCGAGCCGCGGCCTCCCGGTCATAAAATTGGGTAATCGCATCGAGTTTCGCCCGTTGCTCGAGTCGATCGAGGTCCAGCTTGACTTTTTCCTTGTAAAGATACGCCAATATATCGGTTTTGAACTGGTTTTTTTGTATAACGGCCTCGGCCGCCGCTTTGCTCTGATTTAATTCCTGGATTTCTTTTTCCAACCGCGAAAGCGACTCTTGCTCCTTTTTCAACTGCTGTGTTATTTCTTTTTCCTTGTCGTCTTGATATTTTCGCAGCTTGTTTTCAAAATCCTCGCGAGCCAAGTCCAAGTACTTTTGGCGGATTTCCTCGCTATCCGTCGTGGAAGGAATTTGTATCAACTGAAGAGAATATTTAATGGTATTTTTAACAGGCAATTTGAGATCTTTAATATCCTTGGCTGGACCCGGAAATGATTGTTGACCTTCTAGGTGGATACGATAGATAAGATTATCGTCCTGCAAGCTACAATAACTGCCACTACTGTTGGCAGCGCCTCGAACGGTGTTTGATCCTTCAATAACAATATCTCGCGAAGGATAAAAAGTTCCTCCCATACGCCGGAACTGAGGTGAATCATAATTAATATAAGATTTATTCTCCTTGTCCTTTGGATCTTGGGCGGAAGCAAAGGAAATCATCAACAACGCAATCAACCAGGAAATTTTGTGGATTCGTGACATGTCGCGGCTCCTTTATGGTTATAAGACATGATGTTTGGCAGTACGTTTTTCCGGCGGTCGTTGACCGCCGGCTATGGACATTGTTTTCTGATGATCAAAATTTGCCAATCCCTAATCCCTAATCCCTAATCTCTAGCCCCTAGCCCCTCCAACTTTTTTTTCGCCTTCACGGCGGCAACCGTGTCTGGATAATTTTCAAGCACTTTCTTGAAATTTCGCACTGCCAGATCGGGCTGGGAAAGGGCCAGGTAATCCTCGCCCAGGCCAACCAGCATGTAGCCCGCCTGTTCGGCCTGGATCCGCTGCTGAAGGGCCATGCCGTACTCGGTCATCTCGGCTGCACGGGGACCAGCGCTGTCAAGGGCTTTTTTATATTCGACTATTTGGCCCAGCTCCCGTTGTTGCTCGCCGATCTTTACCGCCAGTTGGTCGAGTCTCCGGTCCAGGCGCTCGATTCGTTCCTCAAGGGACAGGGCAGGGGAGGGGGGAGGGAAGGATGAAGGCAGAAGGATGAAGGATGAATAAAATATTCCCACGCAAGCTATTACCGCTGTAAAAACCAAGCCGCCGCCCAATCGAACAGCCCTTCTTCGATGGAAATACCGCCGCCGCACCTGCCCGGCCAGATCGCCACTAATGGTAGGTCTGTTCTCGGTTCCGGCCAGTTCGTGTAAAAGCTTGTCTAATTGGGAATCGTTTAATTGCATGATTAACCAAACCTAAATATTCTCGCAAAGACGCAAAGATGCACAGGATTTAGTTTTGCATATAGTCTAAGTGCCTATCCCAAAAGTCCCCTCTCCGGGCACCGACCGAAGGTTGGTCGGGAGAGGGCTAGGGTGAGGGCATATTCACGAAGATTATTGGGATCGTAACTCCTTGATTTCCAAATATTTTCGGTATTGGGATAGGCTCTAAATGAATGTGCGATTTACTTCGGACTCTTGAAAACACTTTGGTATATTTCTTTGCGTCTTAGCGTCTTTGCGAGATATTCCTAGGTGTATTTCGATAACAGTTCTTTCAATTTCCGCCGACCGCGGGTCAATCGTACCTCAACCGCCCCGGCCGATAATTTCAACACCTCGCTAATCTCGTCAATCGATAGTTCCTCAAAATATCGCAACACCAGCGGCTCGCGAAGACTCATCGGCAACCGATAAACCGCCTGCCGCAATTGCTCTAACGTATCGGCGGCCGGCAAAGGGCTATTATTGTCATGGTAATTCGGCCTTGCCCAACGCAGCCAACCGAGCAACCGCCGCCGGCGCCGGCGTTTTCGGGCGTGCGACCGGCATTTGTTTATGGCGATGGTCGTCAGCCACGTGGAAAATCGGCTTTCTTGGCGAAAGCGCTTAATGCCGGTAAAAACCGACAAAAATATCTCCTGCATTACGTCGTTGATCTCGTCGTCCCCGCCCAGCAACCGCGCCGCCAGCCTGGCAATGCGATCCTGATAGGCGCGTACGAGCCGGTCGAAGGCACCGGCGTCCCCGGCATGGAACCGGGCCACCAGTTCATGTTCCTCCGCGGCAGGTTCTCGGTTTGCCCCCGGCGGGCTGGGCGGATCGCTGGTTTCCATTTCCCTCCATATTAGACTCGCCTGCTGCCATCCACTTACATAAAACACCGAAAAAATAGAAAAATATCGGGGGGAGGGGGAAAAGAAGGATGAAGGAGGAGGGATGAAGGATGAAAGATGCAGAATGCTGAATAAAGGAATTGCCATTTCAAAACCAGGTCCTTTCCAGCGGCGGCGGTTCTTGTTACGATATCGCTATGTCAGAGACAGTTTTTGCCCGCGTGGAAAATCTGCTTAAACTACACGGTGCGGTCTACGACGTGCTCCGCCACGAACCGGTCTATACCAGCCAGGAGGCGGCCAAGGTCCGCGGAACGCCGCTTTCCAGCGGGGCCAAGGCCTTGATCTGCAAGGGCGACGAGTCGCTGGTCATGTTCGTCATGCCCGCCGATCGGAAACTCGATAACAAGGCCGTTCGCCGCGCGAAGGGCTGGCGCAAGCTGCGTTTCGCGACAATTGAAGAAGTCAAGCAATTGACCGGCCTGGAACCCGGCTCCATCCCGCCTTTTGGCAGCCTTTTTGGACTCGACGTGCTCTGCGACAGTCGATTGGCCGAAAACCAGATCATCAATTTCAACGCCGGCGACCATAGCATCTCGGTTAGCATGCGCTACGCCGACTATGTGCGAATCGAAAAGCCTCAACTGGGCGCATTCGCGGAATAAAACACAATGTAAAAATCCTAAGAACCTATCCAACTTATTTATGTTCGTCCGTTGAACCAGATAAGTGACTATTTTAGGATGCTTTTCGTTTTTGAAAGTATCTTATGGATGATCCTTTAAATCCCCAAACTTCTCCTCTGACGAAAACAACTCTAGCCCCTGGCGTTCAATGGGCACAATCCAACTCTCCATCTTTGAAGAAAACCAGACTGGGATTATCGTTGATAACCCTTACTATTGTGATCTGTGTGATCGGTATATTAGCATTTAGTTTCGGCAGTGCTCTATTCATGGTCACTAAGTATTATGAATCAAATGGGATTAAGGTCACTATATCAGTCTTGTACATCCTAATGGATAGTTTACTCTTCGTCGTTGGACCATATTTCTGTCTTGCCGTACCCGCCGAATCCGGCGCTAAGGGATATTTGGCGTGGTCCATTGTTCTTAGTCTGATTAGCATAATAAATTCGATTGTTTATATCATTGCACCCACGGCATTTCCCCCTATTGTTTTTTATGTCATTGGCATTTGTCCTTTTATCGGTTTTTTGTTGTTTCTGGTCTTTATAAAGAAACTTTCTGAATATATAGGCCGGAACGATCTGGCTGCCCGCAGTAAAACTGTCCTAGTTGTCTTTCTGATTTATTCGGCGATTAATTTGAGTGCCCTAGCAATGCCTTTAAAGTTCTTAGTCGCGTTAGTTGCAGGTTTAGTTTTTCTTATCATGTACTTTAGTCTACTCGACGCCCTTAGACTGTCGCTTGGAAAAGTTGACAAACCGAAAAATTGCCTAACGTGATCGCGTACGTTGGACAAGGTGGTTGAGCAATTCCCGGGCTGCGCCGGTAACTAGGGTTTCAGCGGCAAGTTGGGCGCATTTTTGGGGCAATGGATCATAGCCTGCGGTCCATAATGCGGCGGCGGCGTTGGCTATGACGATCTCGCGCGGCGGGCCGGGCCGGTTATCGAGTACGCCGCGGATCATGACTGCGCTTCTTCGGGCCCGGTCACTAACATGGTCTCGATACCGGCCGATTCCAGGCCGAAATCGGCGGGAGTCCAATCGAAGTGCCGCAGAGTTTCGCCGGATGCTTCGATGACATGCGTCGGCCCGGCCAGAGATACTTCATCCAGGCCGTCGGCTCCGTGGACGATCACCGCGCGTTTTGTCCCTAGAAGCAACAGGGCTTCGGCCATCAGCGGCTGCAAACCAGGCCGGCCTACGCCCAAAAGCTGGAACGGGGCGGAGGCCGGATTCACCAGCGGCCCTAGAATGTTGAAGACCGTGGGCGTGCCCAACTTTTTGCGGACCGCGGCCACGTGCTTCATGGCCATGTGCAAGAGCGGGGCAAAGCAAAAGCAGATGCCCAACTCGTCCAGGCAGGCCTCGACGCAGGCCGTAGAGGCCTCGATGTTCACGCCCAAGGCGGCAAGCACGTCGGCCGATCCGCTACGGCTGGTCATGCCGCGGTTGCCGTGTTTGGCCACCGGCACGCCGGCCGCGGCCGCCACCAGCGCGGCGGCTGTGCTGATATTAAAGGTTTTCGAGCCGTCGCCGCCCGTGCCGCAGGTATCGAGCAATCCGGCGCGGTTCGAGCGGATAGGAGTCATCTGCCTGCGCATGGCCGCCGCTGCGCCGGCCACCTCCTCCACGGTTTCGCCCTTATTATGCAATTCCGTAAGCAGCCCGGCGATTTGCGATTCATCACAATTGCCGGCCATAATCTGGCCAATAACCGATTCCATCTCTTCCATGGTCAGATGCCGGCCGGAGGCGACATGTTTAATGGCGGCGTCGATTTCCATCATCGTTCACTCAATTTCACCGGTCGCGACCATGCTTCGCATGGTGCCCACCGGGCTAAACATTTTCAAATTATTGGGGTAGATCGGGTAGATTTCCGGCGGCATCAAAGGGTAAATCGCGGGGGTTTGTAAGTATTTCCAGGTCGCTACGGCGTCGGGTTTCGTCCAAATAAGCGGCGGAACATTCCACCTCGTCGAGATGCAGGGTATCGGCGATCCAAATTAGTTTGGCATTTCTCGGTTCGACTAGCCCGATGGTTCCAAGGGCCGCGCCCAGCATGTCGCGATCGGACTGAAAGTCCAAGGGCGGCATGGCTGCCGATACGTGGCCGGAGACCAGGCAGTTGAATCGCGTGGCGGCCGGATCGGCCTGGCGCAAAAACCGCGTTTTGCAGAATTCGGCCATGCCCATGCCCGTGGCGTTGCCGTGCGAAGCCGGGGTCAGGCCGCGCAGGCAAATTCTCCTGATCTTGGGCGATTCCCCGTCTACGGCCTTGTGATCGTTGAACTTTCGGCCGACCACGTTGGGATCGAATCCCACGCCGCTGATGTCCTTGCCCATGCGGTCGATCACAAGCACGTCGACTGCGTCGAAAGGCAGCCGGGGCATTAATTTTTTGGCCAGAACCAGGAGTTCCTTTTCCCGGGTTTCAAAATCCTGCGGAGCGACGGCTTCGATCAGCGCGGTTTTGTCATAGGCGTTTTCGACAATTGCCACTCCGGCCAGGATGCGGCAAGCGTTGATGACTTTTTCGGCCACGTCGCGAATGATGTGTTCAAAGCTGTAGTCAAGAATTGCGCGGTGGTAGATTCTTGCCCCTTCGCAATTGCCCAGCCCGATCAAGAGCATTTTCATCAGCCCGCTTTCGATCGGCCCGTAAAAACCCGAGTGCGGCTTGACGCGGTTGCAGACCAGCACGTGATCGGCCTGGAAAGCCAGGCTGTCGAAGTGGACGGGAAAACCGTCGTCGGACCGGCGGACTTCGACTGTTTCCACGCTCGAGCATATTGGGCAACCGACAAACGATTCAGTAATGCCGTATGATTCGACGATTTGTCGCTGCCCCTCGGCGGTTCCGCCGCCGTGGCTGCCCATTGCCGGCACGATAAAGGGCTTGGCCCCCAGATGCGTGAAGTGATCGACAATCGCCCGGGTGATTTCGGCGATGTTCGCAATTCCCCGGCTGCCGGCGGTAATGGCCACGCTTTGGCCCGGCCGGACTTTTACATCCAAATTCAAGGCGGCAAGCTGCCGATGGACCTCGGCGGCGACGTCCTTTATGCAGGCGGAATCGAACCGCTGCCGCAGGCGAAAAATTTTCGGAAAATCGCTCGATTCGTACATTTTTAACGCAGCCGGCAGTAAAAGGGCAGGGGAGGGGAGTCTGCGCGGAACATCATAATTATGTTACAATTCTACCACAGATATTTTTGGTCAACAAATTTGATTTTTTCCACGTTTGGCGGTTACATTTATCTTGCTTGTGACGTTTATGTTTCGTGGAGTGCAAGATTTTGGCGTGACTGATTGTAGCGAAGCGGGTGGCACAATTTCAACCCACAAAATGTTTGTTCTTGAGGAATTTATCATGGTCGGCGATTATTCCGGAGTTTTGCTAATCGGTCACGGCACGCGAGAGGCGTCGGGTACGGCGGCATTTTTGGAAATTGTCGGGCAAGTGCGGCGGATGCTGCCCGAGACGCCCGTGGAAGGGGCTTTTTTGGAATTCGCACAACCGAAGATCATTGAAGGCATTGCTCGGTTGGCAAATCAAGGCGCCACTGAGATTGCCATCGTGCCCATGTTTCTCTCGGCCGTGGGACACACTATGGATGACGTGCCCAAGGCTGTGGCCGAGGCGGCGGGGCAATACCAAGAGGGTTCAGGGTTCAGGGTTCAGGGTTCAGGATTCAGGGTTCAGGGTTCAGGGGTAATAAAAAATCATGAAAAGGTGGAAATTTCTATTAAACCACATGTCGGCTCACACCAGCGCGTGGTCGAGCTTTCGGCACTTCGATTCTGGCAATCGTTAGAAGGCAAAAAAGAAATTCCCGCAGAAGATACGCTTTTAATCATAGCGGCCCACGGCAGCCCGGAGCCGGAAGCCATTTTAGAGTTGGCCCAGTTCGCCGCCCGACGAGTGAAACTAACTCCGGTTGACCGAGTGGAACCGTGTTTCGCCGTGCTGGGCGAGCCGAAATTGGCCGACGTCCTGAAGCAATCGGCCGCGTTATCTTATAAGCGGATCGCCGTCCAGCCGCACCTGCTGCTTAAAGGCCGTTATCAGGACTCGATCCGCGATCAAGTGGAAACCTTCAGCCGGGAATATCCAGATATCGATTGGATAGTGACCGAGCCGCTGGGCCCGGATCGGCTTTTGGCCCAAGCGGTGGCGGAAATAATGAAGGCAGAGAGTTCATAGGTTATGGCGGCAGCACAACTGCTGCCCTAACATGGGTGCCATGCCCACGCTTGTCGTGGGCATGTTGAGAGATTATAATTCCGATCATGGTTTCAGATCATCGAAAACGATGTAAACGTTTTGACGTGGATGGCGATGCACATTGTTTAACATTTTCGTGTTTTCGGCGTCTGCCATTACTTTCTCGCAAGCGTTCGTGTTTGTGGATGTGCGAGGCGTTGAAAATGGGAAAAGAGCGGGATTTGTATGATCTTTGGGCGTATGTGATAATGCCGGAACACGTACACATTGTTCTTTTGCCGCATCCGGGAGTGAAGATTTCGCGGATTCTCAATACACTGAAACAGTCAGTGTCCAAACGCGCTCTAATTTGGCTTCACCAATATGCCGGTGATTTTCTTGTGAAACTGGCGGATGTGCAACCGAATGGTAAAAAATGTTATCGGTTTTGGCAGCGGGGTGGAGGCTACGATAGAAATCTCCGTACTGTTTCCGACATTTACGAGAAGATCGAATATATTCACAATAATCCGGTGCGGAGAGGATTAACGAAACGTGCTCAAGATTGGCCATGGTCGAGTTGTCAAGCATGGGAAACCGGCGTCGATACTCCCGTCGCCATAAATCGTCAGTCGATGCCATCGCTTACACAAGTCGTGGAGAAATAACAATAACAAGCATGTCCACGGCAAGCGTGGACATGGCACCCATGTGTTTTAATCACTCATACAATTCTCACGCCCCGAATTTGCCGAGTTTTTCGGCGTGGGCAAGCGCCAGGGGCATGAGATACACGGCTTCGAACTGGCCTAGTCCGCCCATCAGGGCGTTGCGTTCGCCGAAGGCCTGCTGGCCGTCGGGGCGGCAGGTGTCGGACACAAGTAACGTAGGCACGGGATGCCAACTGTGGCTAGCCAGCCGGGCGGGCGTGCTGTGATCGCCTGTAACCACGAGCACCTTGGGTTTTAGTTTCATTACCCGGGGCACGATGGCGTCGAAATGCTCGATCATCTTCACTTTCTCGGGGAAATTTCCGTCCTCGCCGCGGCTGTCGGTGTATTTGAAGTGCACGAAAAAGAAATCGTAGTCCTTCCAGGCTTGTTCCAGTACATCGATCTCCTCGGCCAGGGAGTTGGGCTCGCCTACGATCTCCATGCCGACCAATTGGGCCAGGCCCTTGTACATCGGATAGACCGCGATGGCGGCCGGTTTCAGGCCGTAAACTTCTTCATAAGTGGGAATGTGAGGGGCGGCCGAAAAACCGCGCATGGTCAGGCCGTTGGCCTTGGGTTGGTCGATAAGGATTGCCCGGGCCTGGGCGATAAACTGCCTGGCAACGTCGGCGGTGCGTTGGCTTTGCAGGTCGGCGGCAACGGGATCAAGGGGTGGAACTCCGGTCTTTTGCGGATCGGTGTCGGACAGGTTTCCGCCCAGACCTTCGCCGCGGAAGATTACGCAAAAGCGGTGCTCCTTGACCGGCTCGACAAACACCTCGGCCTTGGGAATCTTTACCTGGCGGAGTTTGATTGCCAAGGGCCCGCTTTCCTCGCTGGGGATTCGTCCTGCGCGGCGGTCGGTGATGTTGCCTGCGGCATCGAGGGTGCAAAAGTTGCAGCGGACGGCGACGTCTTTCGGTCCCAGTTTGAAGCCCACGCCGGTGGCCTCCAGTGCGCCCCGGCCAATGAGATATTTCACCGGATCATAGCCGAAAAGCCCGAGGTGTCCCGGCCCGCTGCCCGGTGTTATGCCCGGGGCGATGGGAATCGACAAGCCTTGCACGCCTTGTTTAGCCAGTGAGTCGAGATTGGGGGTTTTGGCGGCCTCCAATTCGGTCGGTCCGCCGGGCTCGACCGGCAGTCCGCCCAGGCCGTCGGCCACGAGCATCACGATTTTATTGTCGTTTTTGAGCTTTAATTCGCGGACAAGCGACTGAATATCCATTTTTGGGCTCCTTTTCTGGTTTCCTGCCGGACAATTCGATGTCCGGCGTCCTTTTCCGCCTTTAGTGCCAGACAAGAATGTCTGGGCTCCTTTTATTATTTTCGCTGGGGGATAGAATTTCCCATTAGTAACAAAAAGCTCCAGGAAGGCAAGACCATGAACACAAACTCCATCCCACCGATTACTTACGATTATTCGGGCCTCATCGCTGCGGATAAAGAGGCGCAGTTTGCCCAACAGACGGGTTTGCTCGACGCGGATTTGAAATGCTTGATCCCGCAACTCGAAGCCGTGCGCCGGGAAATGCTGTGGAACCTTGACCTATATGGGAAAGGAGGGCCGATCCCGGCGGAAATGCAGCCCTTCGACGCCGGGTTCTTTGCGCTGCCCGAACAACTTCTGGACAAAGATCGAACAATCCTGGACCAAATAGTCGCCGCCGCCGACCGTTTGGCCAAAGACGTGGATCGGGTGATAGTGCTGGGCATCGGCGGATCGTACATGGGGGCCCGGGCCTTGATGGAGGCCTGCTGCCATCCCTATCACAACGAGTTGCTGCGCAAGCGCCGCGGCGGCCGGCCCAGGATTTACTTCGAGGGCAATAACGTGGATAACGACGCCGTACAAGGGCTTTTGGACTTAGTCGAGGGCGACGACGACTGGGCCATCGTGGTCATAAGCAAAAGCGGCGGCACCCTGGAACCGGCCGCGGCCTTCCGAGCGTTTTTGGAAGCCTTGCGCAAATCGTGCAAAGGCGACGAGGAAAAACTCCGCAGGCGGATAGTGCCGGTGACCGGCGAAAAAGGACGGCTCAGGGATCTGTCCGTCGCCTTGGGCTGCCCGGAAACCTTCTCCATTCCCGACGGCGTGGGCGGGCGATATTCGATTTTCACCGCCGTGGGCTTGTTGCCCGCCGCGATCATGGGTCTCGACGTGGTGCGACTCTTGGAAGGCGCGGCGGCAATGAACCACCGCGCCCGCTCCGCTCCGCCCCTGGAAAATCCAGTCCTGGCTTATGCCGGCATTTCACACTTGATGGAAACCATGCGCGGGGCGGTGATCCGCGTGCTGTCAACATGGGGAAAAGGATTGGAGGCCGTCGGATTATGGTACGATCAGTTGCTTTCCGAAAGTCTGGGTAAGAATGGGCAGGGCGCAACTCCGCTGACCGTGGTCAACACCCGCGATCTGCATTCCCGGGGCCAGCAACATCAAGAGGGCCGCCGCGACAAACTGATCACTAACCTGATCGTCGATAAGCCGCAACGCCGGATAATCGCGGTGGAAAAATCCAAATTCGATCAAGACAAGCTCAACGAACTGGCGGGCAAAACCCTGCCGGACATACTCAGCGCCGCGATCCAGGGCACGAACCAGGCTTACGCCGAGGATTATCGGCGCACGGCCTCGATCCATCTGCCCCAATTGGACGAAGCCTCGCTGGGGCAATTGTTCCAGATGCTTATGATCGCCACCGTGGCCGAAGGCCGGCTCGTGGGCATAAATCCCTACGGCCAGCCCGGAGTGGAAGCTTATAAGAAGAATATGAATGCCATCCTTAGGGGCAAGGGGAAAGGATGAGGGACGAAGGATGGGGGATGAAGGATGAATTCGGATGAAGCCGCATGCGGTTTCACAAGACATGCCGCAAACTGCCTACTATCCACCAAGCTCTGAGAACCGACAACCGTGAACTAAAAAATGACCACTCTGCCCACTCGATCCACAATTTACCGGCTCCTGGCCGTCGACATTGACGGCACTCTGGTCAACAGCCGCGACGAATTGACTCCCGACACCCAAGAGGCGCTGATCCGGGCGGGCAAGGCGGGCATCCAGGTCGTGCTGGCCACCGGACGCCGCTATAGCCGCACGCTGCATCTTGTCGAGCCGTTGGGCATCGACGTGCCGCTGATAACCGCCAGCGGGGCCCTGGTCAAAGATCCCAAGAAGGATCATCGCACATTGCATAAAACGACCTTCGAGCCCCAGTTGCTGCGGCAGATTTTGAGGCTCATCGACCAGGGCGGATTCGATCCGCTGCTCTGCGCCGACACTTTCGCCGATGGATTCGACTTCTACCTTGCCCGGACAAAGGTTAAAACCCCGGAATTACAGGAATATCTGGAAATGAATCCCGATGACGGGCGGATTTGGCCGAATCTGATAAACGACCCGCCGCCGGAGGTGTTTTTGGTTTTTACCATGGGCAGCAAGGACCAGATGCTGGTCATGGAACAAATCCTGCACGGCACGTTGTCCGGCCGGATATCCACCCACGTGCTGCGCAGCCCGCGTTACCGCGGGTTCCTGGTAGAGATTGCGCCCGCGGGGGTAAGCAAGTGGTCGGGTGTAAAACGGCTGGCCGAGAGTTTGGGGATCGAGGAGGCGTCGATCTGCGCCGTGGGCGACGACGTGAACGACATTCCCATGATCCGCGCCGCCGGCTTGGGCGTGGCCATGGGCAACGCCCTGCCCGAGGTCAAAGCCGCCGCCGACCGCGTCGCTCCCACGCACGACGAAAGCGGTTTGGTGCAGGTGGTGGAATGGCTGCTGGAATAATTTCGTTAGATCATCGCCCGGCACAAGTGCCAGGGCTAGCCATAACTTGGCTTGAGCTAATAACTTGGGTTTGCAAAAATAAAAGCATCGCTAATCCTCACTTGACACGGTAGTTGTTCTAGGCAAGAATCTTTGGGTGGAGGCTAACTTATGACACAAGTTTTCCAAGCTGTTTACGAAAATGGCGTTCTTCGACCGCTCGAAACGATTCATCTCAGCGAGCATGAACAAGTTCGGGTCACCATCGAAGGAACATCCAACAAGGGCGCGGAAAACACGGCGCTATTTTGGTTGATGACCCTCTTCACGGGTTTCGTGTTTCCCTGGGCATTCCTGATTTGTCGGAGAATTTCAACGATTATCGTTTTGGCAGACGCAAGACGTGAACCATGTCTTTCTTGACACTTCCGGGTTAATCGCTACCGTTGTCAACGACGATCAATGGCATCCTCTCGCGGAGCCGATCTGGCTTGATCTCATTCGCCGCAAAATACGGCTTTCGACGACGTCGCTTGTCATCAATGAATTGGGTGACGCTTTGTGCAGTTTGTTGAAAAGAACTGTAGTCGTGGAGTTTCTCGACCGACTTCATAATTCTCCCCGTATTGAAATTGTGCATGTTACTCCCGACTTGCAAGAGCAAGGTTGGCAAATCTTTCGCAATCACGCCGATAAGGAATGGGGTATTACCGATTGCATAAGTTTTGCCCTGATGCGTCAATACGACATCCGGACGGCGTTTACCAATGATCGCCACTTCGAACAAGCCGGATTTGAACGGTTGCTTAAAGCATAAAACATTGTCCCACCCTGGAACACTACTGGACAAGCCAGCATTGAAATACCGGCGTTATTGAGGAATAAATATTATGAAATTGCTGGAAATATCTCAGATAACTCAATGTTTTTCTATAGCATTTGCAACGCTAGCTGGAGGATTGTGGGCTATATATCGATTTATTTCCGAGCGTAAATTTGAAACCGCTATTGGAACCGAGATTTCAACTAAAACACAGCAAATTGGCAAACAATCTCTTGTATTCGTCGATGTTGCATTTATCAATAAAGGTAATCGCAAGTTGGAAGCCAACAAGATTCGGAGAAAAGATGGATTTATATATGCTGATTCAATAGAGAACCTTCGCCATAGTTGTAGTCTTCAGATTAAACGTATACGCGAAGCATCTAAGCCTTCAGATCGACAAATAGATTGGTACATTTCTGATGATATTCTTGAAAATATTGAGACCATCCCAGAAATTGATTTAGCAACTGAATATGAAAATCCAATAACAAAACGAACAGATTTCTGGCTTGAACCTGGCGAAACAGCCCACTTATGTGCATCATTCCTTTTGTCTCGCGGAGATTATTTGCTAAAAGTCACATTCGTTGGTAAACGTAAAAATATTGATTACTGGAGTTTTATTCATTACTTGCATATAGATTGATGTCGGGCGTTAGACTTGCCAAACGAGACGGCAATCATGTCGCGAGCCGATTCATGCCCGTGACAAGCGTGGACATGGCACCCTGTTCTATTTGCAATTTGCATTTTGCAATAATCATCTCACCGTTGCGCCGGATTCGCACTCGCGGTCGGGACGCAAGAGGACCACGCCTTGGGCGTCGCTGGCGGCCAGCAGCATGCCCCGCGACTCCTCGCCGCGCAGCACGACCTCCTGCAGATTGTTCACAACCACGATTTGCCGGCCCACCAGGTCCTGCGGCTGGTAATAGGCCCGGATGCCGGCCACAATCTGCTTTTCTTCTTCGCCCATTTTAATCGTAAGCAGCATCAGCTTGTCGGCATTGGGATGTTCCCGCGCGGCCAGCACGGTAGCTATGCGGAGATCGAGTTTTGCAAAATCGTCGTAAGTTATTGTGGGTTTCATAGTAGGGTTCAGGGTTCGGGGTTCAGGATTCAGAAAAAACGCGAGGGTGAAAATCTGTTAAAATATGGTAAGCAGGGATGCGGTTTATGTCAAAGGGAAGGATTGTGGAAAAGGGAAAAGTCGGATAATGTAGATATATTATGCTGCAGGATGATTTACCAAATCTAAACGAGCCTAAACCGAATTCAACCTCGCGGGCCCTGACCCTGGCCGATTTCCAGTCGCTTATCCGGCGGATGTACCTGGAAAAAGACATCGCCAGGGGCGTGGAAGGGACCTTCATGTGGCTGATGGAAGAGGTGGGCGAATTGGCTTCCGCGCTCAGGAACGGCACCCACGACCAGCGCGCTACGGAGTTCGCCGACGTGCTGGCATGGTTGACCACGATCGCCAACGTGGCCGGGGTCGATCTGGCCGAGGCGGTGATGCGAAAATACGGGTCCGGCTGCCCGGGCTGCGGCCGTTTCAAGTGCACTTGTCCGGATGCGGGAAAACCATGAGCCGACGGATATACAAACAAGGCGGTAAGAAATTGCAAATTGCAAAGTGCAAATTGCAAATTGCAAATTGCATTGAGCGTGGGCAGTGGTTATTGGATGATGGATCGCCGGTAGTAGTCAGCGCGAAACCGCAAGCGGTTTCATCTGGATTCATCCCTCATCCCTCATCCTTCATCCTTTTTATTATTGCAATTTTGGTTTTTCCCCTTACGGCTCCGGTTTACGCCGAAAACGTTCAGCCGCCTGAAATCGCGGGCATACGGGTAGGCATTGGCGACCGGTGCAAAGTCGGTTTGTGGACACCCGTGGAAATTACGCTTCTAGGCGGCAGCGAATCGCTTACCGGCACGGTGACCGTGACCGTGCCCGACGGCGACGGCATTCCCAGCCGCGTGCTTACGCCGCCGAACAAACCCTGCCAGGTATTGCCCGGCCGGCAGACAAGCGTGCTGCTTTACGCCCGTATCGGACAAGTAACAAGCGAGTTAAAAGTAGAGTACATTGTCGGCAGGCGTGTGGCCGCCCGCAAATTCATGGAGTCGTCCTTCAAAGTCGATCAAGATCATTTCATATATCCGCTGGAAGCCCAGCCCCTGGTCGTCAGCATCGGGCCGAAGGCAACAGGGATTGAAGATATTCCCCGCTTAAAGGAGATGGATAATGAACATCGGCTGGTCGTGGCCCGAATAGACGACATCGACCAATTGCCCACGTCCTGGTATGGATACGAAGGGGTCAGTGCGGTGGTGATTTCCACGAGCCAGGCCGAGCTTTATCGCAAACTCACGCCCGAGGGCGCCCGGCTGGACGCCTTGGAGCAGTGGATCCGCATGGGGGGACGCCTGGTTCTGTGTGTCGGCTCGCGGGCGGACGAAGTGCTGGCGCAGGATTCGGCTCTTAAGCGATTTGCACCTGGGCGGTTGGAAAAAATAGTCACTCTCGGGCAGACCGGGGCATTGGAGATATATTGCGGCGGTTCGGCGGCCGTGCCGCAAGAGCAGGACGGCGGCAAAACAGCCATTCAGGCGGCCAAGTTGGCCGATATCCGGGGCATTGTCGAAGCCCGGGAAGCCGATTTGCCGCTTGTTATCCGCACGCCGTGCGGCTTGGGGCAGATCGTTTTCCTGGCCGCCGATCTGGACCAGGGGCCGCTTGGCAAATGGAGCGATCGCCCCTTGCTTTTGGCGAAATTGCTCGACCTGCCCGCGGGCCGCAGTGAAGAACCGCCCGACAACGCCGCGCTTATGCACTACAGGTACACCGATCTTTCCGGCCAGCTCCGCAGCGCCCTGGATGAGTTCACCGGCGTGCGGACCATTCCTTTTTCATTCGTGGCATTGATGATCATCTTTTATATTTTGCTTATCGGGCCGGGAGATTACTTTTTCCTGCGTAAAGTCGTCCGCCGCATGGAATGGACATGGCTCAGCTTCCCGCTGATTGTCCTGGTTGTAAGCGCCGCGGCGTACCTGCTGGCTTATTACTTCAAGGGCAATCAGCTCCGGGTGAATCAGGCCGATTTGGTGGACGTGGACGCGGCCTCGGGCTTCGTGCGCGGCTCGACCTGGCTGGACATATTCAGCCCGCGCATGGAATCCTTCAATCTGTCCCTGCAACCGCGGCTGCCCGACGGCCATTCGGATGCGAACGCGCAATCCTGGTTCGCCTGGCTGGGATTGCAAGGCGGAGCCCTTGGCGGCATGAATCCCCGCGGCGCCAATCCCACGCTCTGGCCCGAACATTACAGCTTCGCCCCCGATCTTCAGCGCCTTGCAAGGCGTGCCGATCCAAGTCTGGTCGACGAAAAGTTTCACCGCGCGGTGGTCGGCCTCAACCGCGGCCTTTCCCCAGGCCGAATTGTCCGATGAGGAGCAATCGCTTTCCGGCTCGATCACCAATACGCTCGATTTTCCTTTGAAAAACTGCGTCTTGGCCTACGACCGCTGGGCCTACGAATTGGCGCTCTGGCCCCGGGCCAGACGGCCGTTTTGGACCAAAACCTCAAACGCAGTGAATTAAAAACCTTGATGACCGGCAAAAAAGCCATCTTCGAGATGAAGTATCGCCAGGAAATCACGCCTTATGATCCCTCGAGCACCAATATCGCCTACATATTGCGGATTATGATGTTCTACAACGCCATCGACGGCCAAAGCTACACCAGAATGGATAACGAATATCAATCGTTTGTCGATCTAAGCGATCTGTTGAAGACCGGCAGGGCGATTTTAACGGCTGAAGGCCCTAATCAATCCCAGGAAAAATATCAAGGCGCCGCACTGCTGCGCGATGAAAAACCCCTTGCCGGCCCGGCCGATATGCATATCACTTTGTATCGTTTTGTTTTTCCCGTAAAACGCGAAGTTTCATCATCGGAAACTCCCTGATTCCCGAACTCCGATTCCTTTTATGATCAAAACACAAGACCTAACAAAAGTCTACGGTGAATTGCGCGCCATTAACAACCTTTCGCTGGAGTTGGCCGAAGGGGATTTGTTCGGGTATATCGGCCCCAACGGATCGGGCAAGACCACCACTATGCGAATCCTGGCCACGTTGCTCCAGCCCACCTGGGGCGAAGCCGCGGTATGCGGCTACTCGATATATACGCATCCCAAGGAAATCCGGCGGCTGATCGGCTATATGCCCGACTTCTTCGGCGTGTACGACGACATGAAGGTAATCGAGTACCTGGAATTTTTCGCCGCGGCGTACCGCATAAAAGGGCCCAAGCGCCGGCAAATTTGCAACGAGGTTTTGGACCTGGTCGACCTGGGTTACAAGCGCGAGGCCTTTGTCACCAGTCTTTCCCGCGGCATGACCCAGCGCCTGGGGCTTGCCCGGGTGCTGCTGCACGACCCCAAGGTGCTGCTTTTGGACGAGCCGGCCAGCGGCCTGGATCCGCGGGCGCGAATCGAAATCCGCGGGCTGCTTAAAGAGCTTCGCAAGATGGGCAAGACGATCATGGTTTCCAGCCACATCCTCCCCGAACTGGCCGACATCTGCAACAAGGTGGGCATTATCGAACGCGGCGAACTGCTGGTAAACGCCAACGTCTCGGACGTGATGAAACAAGTCCGCCAGCGCACGCTGCTGGCCGTCGGCGTAAGCGGCGACAACGAAGGCGCCGCCAAATTGCTGGGCCAGAGCAATCTGGTGGAAAGCGTGGATATCCGCGAGGGCAAAATTTTCGTCACCTTGAAGGAAAACGTCGACGACTACAGCGAATTGCCCACTGTGCTCGTCCAAGCAGGTTACAAGTTGAAATTATTCAAAGAAGATGAAATCAATCTTGAAACCGCCTTCATGGCCCTTACAAAAGGCATCACGGCCTGAACACAGGTTTCCACACACGCCAGCCCGAAGCGCAAGCAAGGGCAATGCGTTGCAATCCCTCGCTTGCGCTTCGCTCTAGAGCGTATCTTGGATAAATGTAGCGTGTTGGGTGCCATGCCCACGCTCGTCGTGGGCATGTTTTCCCGATGGTTACACTGCATGGCCACGCAAGCGTGGCCACGGCACCCGGCTCGTCCAAGCAGTGAAATTATTCAAAGAAGATGAAATCAATCTGGAAACCGCCTTCATGGCCCTTACAAAAGGCATCACGGCCTGAACACAGGTTTCCACACACACCAGCCCGAAGCGCAAGCAAGGGCAATCTGTTGCAATCCCTTGCTTGCGCTTCGCTCTAGAGCGTATCTTGGATAAATGTAGCGTGTTGGGTGCCATGCCCACGCTCGTCGTGGGCATGTTTTCCCGATGGTTACACTGCATGGCCACGCAAGCGTGGCCACGGCACCCGGCTCGTCCAAGCAGTGAAATTATTCAAAGAAGATGAAATCAATCTGGAAACCGCCTTCATGGCCCTTACAAAAGGCATCACGGCCTGAACACAGGTTTCCACACACGCCAGCCCGAAACGCAAGCAAGGGCAATGCGTTGCAATCCCTCGCTTGCGCTTCGGGCTAGAGCGTATCTTGGATAAATGTAGCGTGTTGGGTGCCATGCCCACGCTCGTCGTGGGCATGTTTTCCCGATGGTTACACTGCATGGCCACGCAAGCGTGGCCACGGCACCCGGCTCGTCCAAGCAGTGAAATTATTCAAAGAAGATGAAATCAATCTGGAAACCGCCTTCATGGCCCTTACAAAAGGCATCACGGCCTGAACACAGGTTTCCACACACGCCAGCCCGAAACGCAAGCAAGGGCAATGCGTTGCAATCCCTTGCTTGCGCTTCGGGCTAGTGTTACTTCATGAATAATCAGGGGGATTGCCCATTCACTTGATCGATGCGTTTATACAGCATCACTCCCAGCCATATCACCACGCCCAGGTAGGTAAAATTCCGCAGTCCGAGGATAGATGCAGCCGTGGGAGCAGGAGGCAATCCGAGAGCAACCGCATTTATCGGTATAAGGGCATATGGATTCGGATTCGATTCATTGCTGACGAAATTATACGGAAAGATCCAGGTCGTCATCACAGCCACGGCGATTAATAAACCCGCGAAAATAAACGGCCGTACGCGCCCTTCGGGAAATATCTCAACCGCCAATAGCAGCAGAAGTGGAAAGGCCCAGAGGAAATACTGCGGCGAAAGCACATTCGATAAAATCACGGAACCGGGAATTACGTAGCAGGCCGTGCGATAGGCGTCTTGCCGGGCATAGTGCGACCGCCGGAGAAGGGCCCAGAGGCCTTCGCCCGCCAGAAATCCAAGCAGCAAAATCGTGGACAATATCTTCATCGCACCGGACATGCCTCCGGAAAGGTTAAAAGCCCCGTGAGTGTGAGTTATGAAAACTTTCGATCCGTAGTCCGAGGCAATCGTCATCAGCGTGGAATACAGCGATTCCAGATGGATTTCCCGCTCGGCATGGAATTTAAAAATCCCCAACACGCTGGGGCCGGTGGCCGCCCATTGAATTATAAACGGCACGCTGATCGTCGCGGCCAGTACGGCCAATGCGGAAAGCAGTCGGGTTAATCGGCGCGGGGCGTGAAAATCGGCAAGCAGAAAAAAAGGCAGGCTTAGTAGGGGAATTATTTTGAAACTAATGCCCAGCCCGAATATCGCGTATGCCAACGTAGCCCAGTGAATTGACCAGGGGGACTCCCGAAGCGACCGCGTCCAGCAGTAGACCCCCAATATCAGCAGCATGAGCAAGGCCACGTCGAGCCGGTCGTAGAGCACGGGGCTCAAGATGGACGTCGTAATTATATAAAGCAGCGCGGCCCAGGGAGCCATTTGCGGGCGCCGATTCCGGGCAATCAACAAAAGCATTACAAAGGACGCCAGATCGCAAAGAAACATCAGGCCTCGAAAGCCGCGGATGTAATCAAAATATATCGGCGCGATTTGAGGATCCCGGTTGCTTGTGATTCGGCGATCGTCGAACATCCGCGGCGCGCACGTCGTCCAGTAAGCCAGGGGAGGGTATGGAACCACGAACTCTTCCGTGTAGGGTGTTTGTTGCAAGTCGACGGCTTTGACGGCGTATTCATAATACATGGGGATGTCCGAGATCATCGGGCGGGAAAAAAACAGAATGTAAGCTCGCGTCAATACAAATAACGCGATTGCAAGGGCAATCAGGACCTTGGAGATTGTCCAAGTTTTACCGTCACTAACAAATGTCGATTGAACCGGCACGTTTTTGGGGTGTTTACGTCCCATGCGTTGTGTCCTTGAAAGAATGACGTTTATACAAGTGCCTATAGATGGCGCTGCCGCCGATCGCCATTAAGGTTGAATGATATATTATCTTATTTGCCGCCCCATCGCCACGCCACCGCAAGAATTATTGGACCGCAAGGGACATCCTGGTTTTCCATAATCAATACGCAGGCGACTTTCATAGCAAACAATCGCCGGAAGACGAAATCGATCTGGAAACCGTATTCATGGTTCTTACAAAAGGCATCACTTCGTGAATCCCCGGGGCCGACCAGGCCCCGGAAGAATCATTCACCCGATCGATGCGTTTATAAAGCATCACTCCCAGCCATATTACCGCT
Source organism: Pirellulales bacterium (assembly GCA_963845975.1). GTDB lineage: Bacteria > Planctomycetota > Planctomycetia > Pirellulales > Thermoguttaceae > JBEKIK01. The sequence continues at coordinate 1,096,782 of CAWJUD010000001.1, forward strand.
CCCAGGTAAGTAAAATTCCGCAATCCGAGGATAAAAGCAGGCATGGAAGCAGGAGGCAAGAAGAAAGGGACCGCATTCAACGGTATAAGGGCATGGGGATTCGATGCGCCACCGTAGTAATTATACGGAAAAATCCAGGTCGTCATCACGGCCAGGGTGATTAATAAAGCGGCGAGAATCAAGGGCGAGACGATTCCTTCAGGAAATATCTCGACCGCCAATAGCAGCAGCAGGGGAAATGCCCAAATGAAATACTGCGGCGAAAGAACGTTGGAAAAAATCACGGAAGCGGGAATTACGTAACAGGCCACGCGATAGGCGTCTTGCCGGGTATAGCGTGACCATCGGATCAGCGCCCAAAGGCCTTCGCCCGCGAGAAACCCGAGCAACAAGAGCGTGGATAAAATCTTCATCGCATGCCCCAAGTCTCCTGACAGCTCATTAGCGCCGTGCGAGAAGGAGACGAAAACTTTCGATCCGAAGCCCGAGGCAATCGACATCAACGAGGAATATAGCGACTCAAGCTCAATTTCCCGCTCGGCATGGAACTTGAAAACGTGGAACACTCCCCGCCCGGCGGCCGACCACTGAATCAAAAAAGCGCGCTGATCGAGGCGGCTAAAACGGCCGTCGCGGAGCACAATCGAATAAATCGGCGCGGGGCGTGAAAATCGGCGAGCAGGAAAAAAGGGACGATAATCAGGGGGATTAATTTGAAACCGATGCCCAGTCCGATAATCGCGTATGACAATGTCGCCCAGTGAATTGCCCGGCCCGATTCTCGAAGCGACCGCGTCCAGCAATAGACGCCCAACATCATAAACATGAGCAGCGCCACGTCGAGCCGGTCGTAGAGCAGGTTGCCCAATATGGCCGTGGTAATCACATAAAGAAGCGCGGCCCAGGGAACCATTTGTGGACGCCGCTTGCGCACAATCAAGAAAAGCGTTACGAAGGACGCCAGGTCGCAAAGGAACATCATGCCCCGAAAGCCACGGGTGTAATCAGAGTATATCGGTGATTTTTTGGATTCCTCAGTACTCGTTATTCGGCGATCGTCGAACATCCGCGGCACGCACGTTGTCCAATATGCCAGCGGAGGGTATGGAACCATGAAGTCTTGCGTGTAAGGCGTTTGCCGCAAGTCGATGGCCCTGGTTGCATATCCATAATACAAGATAATATCCGTGATATTCGGGCGGAAAAAAAACAACATGTAAGAACGCGTCAAGACAAATAGGCCGATTGCAAGGGCAACCAGCACCTTGGAGATTGTCCATGTTTTGCCGTCCCGGACGGAGGTGGATTGAACCGGCATGTGTTTTGGATGTATGCACGCCATGCACCGGGACCTCAAATGATCGAGGGTGTAATCGCCTGTAATGATTTCCGAAAGTCTGTATTAATTTCCGAAAATAATGTCTGGACTTTTGCAAAAATCTCGTAATATGTTACCTAATATGCCGTTTCATCGCTACACTAACTTTTCGCATGGAAAGCAAGGCCCCCAGGGCCCCGGCGACGGTCTGGGAAGACTATCTTGGCCACGGTTGATGTCGGAATCGCTTTTCATCATAATTTAGGGTATCCTGAAATTGACTATTCCGTTGGCGCGGCAGTTGTACTGCCGCAACTATGCTCGATTCATCGTAGGCGCATGACTATGGTGGTTTATGAAGAAATTTATTTTTGTATTGACTTTGTTGTTTCCGCCCGCCCTGCTGCCGGCACAGGAAATCATCGATGAGGATGCGAATGCCAAGATCCGCACGGAAGCCGCGGACCATTCCCGGGCCATGCACACCCTGCACGTCCTTGCCGACCGTTACGGCCCTCGCCTCACCGGTTCGCCGAACCACGAAGCGGCGGCCCGTTGGGCTGTGAAGGAACTGTCCGCATGGGGTCTTGAAAACGCCCGGCTCGAACCCTGGGATTTCGGTCATCCCGGCTGGGCCAACGAGCGCGCGGAGGGCGCCGTGCTCTCGCCGCTGCAGGATAGCCTGAATTTCCGCGTTGCCGCCTGGACTCCTTCCACCCAAGGGACCGTCGCGGCCTCCGCCGTCCAAATAATTCCGCCCAAGGGTACTGACGAAGAGTTGACCGCATGGCTCGCCGCGAACCGGTCAAAGGTTCAAGGTAAAATCGTGCTGGTGGGCAAGGCGGCCGCGGTTTCCTCGGCTCCGTTTCTCAGACGGCCGGGCGAGGCCCAAGCCGGAGAACGTCGCGCAATTCGCCAAAACGCGGAAGGACCGGATACGGATGTTGCCCGGCCCGCGCCCCGCGCCCGGATCCCGACCGGCTGAAAGCCCGGCAGGCCGACGAGATGATAAATGCCTGGCTCGTTGCAAGCGGCGCGATTTTGCGGGTTTACGACGGCGGCGGAGCGAACGGCGTGATCCATGAAACACACAACCGGACTTACGACCCAGCCAAGGCCGTGCCCGGTGCGATCCTGCGCAACGAGGACTACGGCCGCGTCGAGCGCCTGCTCCAGGACGGCGAGGACGTGAAAATGGAATTCAATATCGTCAACCATTGGTATCCCGAGGGCAAAACCAGTTATAACGTGGTGGCGGAAATTCCCGGCGTCGACAAGGCCGGCGAAGTAATCATGCTGGGCGCGCACCTGGATTCCTGGAACCTGGCCACCGGGGCCACCGACAATGCCGCCGGCGCGGCCATGATGATGGAGGCCGTGCGCGTCATCCGGGCCGCCGGATTGAAGCCCCGCCGCACCATCCGCATCGGATTGTGGTCGGGCGAAGAAGAAGATCTTTTGGGATCAAAGGCTTACGTCGAGTCCCACCTGGGGAGCTTTGAAAATCCCAAGCCGGAATTCAGCAAGGTGATTTGTTATTTTAATATAGATTCCGGGGCGGGCAGCGTCCGCTCGGTCATGGTCTTCGGCCCCGAAGACGCCCGGAACGTGATGAAGGAGGCAATCGCCCCCTTCGCCGATCTGGGCGCGGGAGGAGCCATGGCCTTCCTCAGCCGAAAATTCGGCAGCACCGACAGCAGCAGTTTCAGCCATGCCGGAGTGTCGACCGTCGACATGATGCAGAATTCCGCCGGCTACGGCGCGACCCATCACACCAACCTCGACACCTACGAGCGCGTAACGCCGGATGAAATCATCAAAGGCACCACGGTGATCGCCGCCGCGATTTGGCACGTTGCCAACCGCGAGCAGCCGCTGCCGCTCTTTTCCAAAGACCAAATGCCCCCGCCCGTGGAAAAATAATCTCGCTATTTATTGCATGTCATATGAATAATGCCATACTCATCGTTTAGCCCCGGAGCTTGCTCCGGGAGTATATGCCGTAAGTGAAAATATACGGAGCGACATTATTTAAATGGATAATGGAATAAAACCCCGATCAAACCCCCGGTGTGTTCACCGGGGGCTAAATAATAATGCATTAACTACTGTACTTGATGCGAATTCATTTGCGCGAGTTGCTTTAGCGATTCGTTATATTCCCGTTCCAGGTATGGCCGGCCCTGACATATGCCGATGTGGTCCCAGGGCAGGGGAGCGCCGGCAGGGCAGGGGAGGTGTAGGGTTTGTTCCACGTTCACGCCGGCCTCGGCCAGGGCCTTCCACCACAAACCGGGATCGAGCCGTTCGGCCCAGGCGTCGAACCGCGCCCCGCTCCGCCAGGCCAATTCGATGGCCGCGCCCACCCGGCGGTCGCCGCGGCAAAGCACGCCTTCCAATAGACTCGTTTCCACGTCGTGGCACTTTATTTGCACGCATCCCAGCCGCTTGTATTGCCGCAGCCGGCGGTGGGCATCGTGAAAATATTCCCGCCGCTGCATGGCATTCCATTGAAAGGGCGTGTGCGGCTTGGGCACGAAGTTCGATACGTTGGCCACCACCGTGGGAAAGCGCCCGGTCGCCTCCTGGCCTAGCCGGGCGATGTGCTCCGACATGTCGATGATCCCATCCAGGTCGATTTGCCTTTCGCCCGGCAGCCCGCACATGAAGTACAGTTTTACCCGGTTAAATCCCTGTTCAAAGGCCTTCCGGCACCCGGCGTAAAGGTCCTCGTTGGCGATGGGCTTGGCGATTTGCCTGCGCATGTCGTCCAGGGCGGCCTCGGGCGCAAGCGTCAATCCGGAATGCCGGGCGGTGCCGATCAAATCGCCTATGCATTCGCAGTTCCTCGTTGATTCTCAGGCTGGGCAGCGAAATGCCCACGCCCAGCGGCGCAGGGCCTCTTGGAGTCGCTGCAAAAGCTCGTCGAATTGCGGATAATCGCTGCTGGAAAGCGATAAGAGCGAAATTTCGTTGTACCCGGTATTGCGATACGACTCCAATGCCGCCCGGACGATGGTTTCCACACTGCGAAACCGAAGCGGGCGTTTGGTGGTGGTGCTTTGACAGAACCGGCACTTGCCCGGACATCCGCGCATGATTTCCACGGCGATCCGCTCGTGGACGCACTCCACGTGCGGCACCACCGGGGCGACGGGTAATGGAACGGACTCCAAATCGACCGTGGCCGGTTGGATGCACTCGGGCAGTTCGGTGCGCATGCGGCCGAACCGCGATAGTTTTGCCTTGTGGATCGAATTCAGGCCGATAAAATCGCGGCACGTAGACAAAGGGAAAGCGTTTGGCCATCTCGAAGAGCATCGATTCACGGTCGCCGGGGGATTTTTTCAGGCCAACCCACTCGTCGCAGACCGCGGGCAGTGCTTCTTCGCCGTCGCCGATGACGAACAGGTCGAAAAAACGGGACATCGGTTCGGGATGGAACGCGCACGGCCCGCCGGCAATGACCAGAGGATGATCCATGGTCCGGTCTTCCGCCGCCAAGGGGATGCCGCCCAGATCGAGCATCGTCAGCACGTTGCCGTAGGAAAGATCGTATTGCAGGGAAAAGCCCAGCACGTCGAATTGCCAAAGCGGCGTGAATGACTCCAGGCTACAAAGCGGCAGGCCGTGGCGGCGGAGCAACCGCTCCATGTCGGCCAGCGGAGTGAACGCCCGTTCGCAAGCCCAATTGCGGCGGTTCATCACCGCGTATAATACTTGCAGGCCGTGATGGCTCATGCCGATGGAATAGGCGTCGGGAAAGGCCAGGCACAATGTGCCGTCCACCGTGCGATGGTCTTTGCACACGGCGTTCCATTCGCCGCCGATGTATTGACCGGGCGCCTGAACCAGGGGGAGAAGGCAGTTGACAATCCGGTTTTTCAGGTCTTCTTTGAGCATAATAACGATTATGGCAGAAATTCGCCGTGAAAAACAGGACTGACAGTTTGCGCCGGCGGATTAAATCAAGTATAATCGAGAAAGAAAACATCCGCAGCAATTGGATCGGCCATGAAACGAAAACATTACATCGCCGGGGCGCTTATATTTGTCCTGTTGGGCTGGGGTTATTTTCCCGATCGGCTCTTGGCGCAAAGCCGCCAGGAGTTTGACGCCGCCCGGAACAAGATGGTCGATCGGGAAATAGTCGATGCCGGGGTGAAGAATTCCCGGGTAATCGAAGCCATGCGCCGCACCCCGCGGCACGAGTTCGTAACGCTAAACGAACGCAAGAACGCCTATCTGGACATGGCATTGCCCATCGGCGAAGGTCAAACCATCTCGCCGCCTTTTATAGTGGCATACATGACCGAGACACTTGACCCTCAGCCCGAGGACAAGGTGCTGGAAATCGGCACCGGCTGCGGGTTACCAGGCGGCGGTATTAAGCCCCTTGGTGCGCGAAGTGTATACGATTGAGATCGTCGAGCCCCTGGGCCGCAAGGCCGCGAAAACCCTGGAACGCCTGCACTACGACAACGTGCACGTGAAGATCGGCGACGGGTATCGGGGCTGGCCCGAGCACGCGCCGTTCGACAAGATCATCGTCACCTGTTCGCCCGAGAACGTGCCGCCGGCCTTGGCCGAGCAACTCAAGGAAGGCGGCCGGATGGTCATTCCCATGGGCGAGCGCTACCAGCAAACGCTGTACCTGCTGAAAAAGACCGGCGGCAAGCTGGAAACCGAGGCCCTCAGGCCGACGCTGTTCGTGCCCATGACCGGCAAGGCCGAATCGCAGCGCAAGGTGCATCCCGATCCTAGCAAGCCGGCAATCGAGAACGGCGGCTTTGAACAAACCTTGGGCGATCCGCCCGAGGCCGCGGTCTGGCACTACCAGCGGCAGGTAAAAATCGTCGACGATAAAGAAGCGCCGGAAGGCGGGCGCTACGCCGCGTTCAGCAACGCCGAACCGGGCCGGGGCAGCCAGGCATTGCAGGGATTTGCCTTGGATGGGCGGAAGGTCAAGATGCTTGACGTATCGTTCTACATCCGCGGCCACGATATCCGACCCGGTCAAAAGGCCGAAGACACTCCGGCCCTGACGATCATTTTTTACGACGAAAACCGGGCAATCGCGGGCCGAGGTATAGCGGGCCCGTGGACCGGCACCTTCGACTGGCGGCGGGAAATCAAGCGGATCGAAGTTCCGCCCCGCACGCGCGAAGCCATCGTTTGCATCGGATTGTTCGGCGCGGTGGGCGAAATCGCCTTTGACGACATCGAATTGAAAGCGGCCAGGTAGAAGGGAACAGGGCGGGTTCGCTAAACTTTGACCGACGAACCGCCGGCTACGCCCATGGAACTGGTTTCGCCGCTTCTGTTTTTGGCCGGCTCGGCAAGCAGATACCCGTATTGAACCAGGTATTTTTCCCAACGCCGGCTGATTTCGCCGCGATTTTCCGGCGAGAGCTGATAGCGGTTGGTCTGGTAGTCTTTCTGACCCGCCATGTAGGTTTCAATCGCGGGGCGGACCGCGTCAAAATCGCCCAATTGCAATTCTTTGTAAATCCGCCGCATTTGCTCGATCGGGCGGGAAATGAGCTCTTCGTAACGAACCTCGCACAATTGGCCGGGGGCGATCAAATGCCGATCGCGCTCGAAGATCTTGTACATCCGCTCAAAGGTGCGAAAAACGTACTCCTCCAAACCAACATATTTCGGCGATTGAAGGCCCTGATCGCGATACAAACGCTTCCAGAGGTTGAGCGTGGAAGGAAAAATCACGTAAGGATCGCGAACGATATGCACAAACTTGGCCTGGGGAAAAAGCTCCAATAAAACTTTGAGACGGCAGGTATGCGACGGCGATTTGAGCACGATCCGCTTGGGATGCCGGAGCGTCAGGCATTGGAGAAACCATAACAATTTGGATTTCCAGCGATTAAGCGCCTGGGCAGGCAATCCCTCGAGGTCCAGATACTCCGGGTATTGCGGGGGATGGTTGGGAAATACGGCGGTTAAATACGGCGAAGGCACGCCCATGTTGCACAAGGCGAATTCGTCCTCCTGCGGCCGGTCCCAACCCGCGAGCATGTTGTCCACGGGCCGGCGCGACGGCAGCAGGAATTTCAGCACAGGTTTGAAAAACCAGGCTGAAACTAAAAAATGGTTGGGGGCGAAACAAGCATAGGTATCGGGAAAGGCGTGCCTACGGTCGAGCACCAATAGTTCGTGCAGCAGGGTCGTGCCCGACCGCCAATGACCAATGACAAAGATGGGATCGTCTTTCAGTCCGGTTTGCTTAATCCGGCGCCCGAAAATAAGTGCTTCAAGGGCCCAAAGAAAAAAATTGATTATGCCAGTTATTAACACGATTAATCGCCATTGCAATGCGACGCGGGGCGATGGCGAAATGGTTTCGCACCAATAGCCCAATCCATCCCGACACGTTCATCCCGTCCCAAAACCGTGGAATCCACGGCCGATCTTTATATCCTCCCAGCGACTGTTCCGGGGGATTGCCTTGCTGAGTGGTTTTCATACGCATCCTTTTCAATGCTATTTGGGCGAGTGCTCCAAATATCCTAAACAACCTATGCTATTCAATTTCCCATGCTCGGTCAAGATGTTACCAAACATATATCTATCAGGGCAAGATGACAATTTTACCAGGAAGTTCAAGGTTCGGAGTTCAGGGTTCAGAACACATTGCAAGCCTTGGCCTTTAAAGGTGAGTTAATTTATTTTAGCGGAAAGTCGCCCTGAATTATTGCGGGGCTCTGATGCTTTGATCTATGTAGTGCTCTTCGCTAGTTTGCTCGTTTTCGGTATACTTCCAACCCCCTGACTACTGAATTCTGAATTCTGAACCCCGAAACCTGAACCCCGAAACCTGAATCCTTAATATGAACTCGGTAATTCAAACTTACGACATCGTCATGTTGGTAGTTTTGTTGGGCGCGACGCTCTTGGGGGCATGGAAGGGCATGGTCTGGCAATTGGCTGCGCTGGCTTCGCTGCTGGTCAGCGCCGCTGTGGCGCTTCATTTCAGCGCCCCTTTGGCCCCGTACTTCAGCGCGACAGAACCGTGGAATCGCTTTTTGGCCATGCTGGTGCTCTATATCCTGACGTCCTTGGCGATTTGGTTGCTATTCAGGATGGTATCCGGAATCGTCAATCGGGTAAAGCTCCGCGAGTTTGATCGGCAGATGGGGGCCTTGTTCGGACTGGCTAAAGGAGTGCTCTTTTGCGTGGTGATCACATTTTTCGCCGTGACCCTTTCGGAGTCGGCCCGGCAAATGGTGTTAAAATCGTATTCCGGCGACGCCATTGCACGCCTGACGCGGAACGCCAACCCAATTTTGCCCGAAGACGTCCGCGGTGTAATTGGCAAGTACATCGACGAACTGGATCAGAAACTCAAGCCCGATACCCAACCGCCGCAAGGGGAGAATAAAAACATCGGGCAGGAAGATTTGAAAAACAGCGGCCGGATGGCGGAACAGAAACTACAGCAGGCGGGTCAGAAAATAGAAGAACTCGGCCGCCAGGCCGATGAAAAGCTGGAATCGCTGGGGCGCCAGGCCGAGCAGGCCGTTGACCCACAAAAACCGCCTCAGGGCAGGGGGGGGTAGCGGCATAAGCCGGGATTTGACGCCGGTTTGATGACAAAACTATAGCCTCTGCGAAGTTCGCAAATGTCATCCTCAGCGCGGCCGAGGATCGCGCGGGCAATAAGCCTTTTGGCCGCAGACCGCATTCTCCGAGGGCAAGATTTTTTTCAGCGCAATAACGCGAATATTTTATGACATGAATGTTTTTAGTAGCAGAAAAACTGCCATATCCCCGGGAAAAATCGCCATTCCGACCGAACATAAGAAACATTATCGGACGTTGGAATGGGGTCGTTTTTCACTCTTTTAGATGCTCAAATGTCCGATTATAGATGCTTGAGTGTCCGAACAGCCGGCACGCGGGCCGCTGGTTATTGCTCGCCGGATTTATGCGGCGTTTATTTTCCGCTCGATTCTGGAATTCATCTCGTTTCTGGAATTCATCTTTTTATTTATCGTTCTCGGCGGCCGGCGGAGCATCGGCTGCTTGTTTTTTAGGGGGTCGGTTCAGTATTGTTTAAGTCCACTTGAATTTTGGGAAACGCCTTTTTGATCTTTTCCACGCCTTCATCGCTGATTTTCATGTCCTTGCTGAGCGTGAGTCGTTTTAACTGAGGTAAGGATGAAAGCTCAGACAATCCCGCATCTGTTACCTTGGTGTTCTGAATCATCAGCCAATTTAGATTAGGCAAATGCGAAATTTGCTTAATCCCCTGGTCGGTTATGCCGGTGCTGGAGAGGTTCAACACGTTCAGGGTGCTGATTTTAGCAATTTCTTCCATTCCTGTATCGGTGATTTTGGTATTAAAGGCTTGCAAGTTTTGGAGGGCCGGCATGCTGGCCAGAATGACCATGCCGGCGTCGGTGATCGGAGTTCCATTGATCAACAGGTTGCTTAAATGATTCATTTTTTTAAGATAAGCGAGTTGATCATCGTTGATTTCGGCATTTGAAAAGTTCGCTGACGTTAAGCGGCGGAGTTTGGAAATCTGCTTCAGAGCATCATCGGTGGGTTTTGGACAATTGCTGAAATCGACGGAGGTAACTCCCTTGTCTTGCTCATAAATTACAAGGATGTCGAATTTCCTCAATTCGTCGGCAATCTCTTTATCGGCTTGCGGATCGCCTTCGCCAAAGAGCCAATTAATAAAGCCCTGGTTGGCTATGTTTCCCATCATCACTTGCCCGCGATCCGTAAAACGTACATATAAAAAAACGCCGATAACAAGTACGACTACGATCCAGATGATTAAAGAGACCTTGCTTACATGCCGGCTAGTTTTTCCGGCGCAGGACGGGGCCTGTTGGGATTTGTCAGTGCTCATAGACATTTTCCTTTTGCGGCGCGTGACCGCGGTAAAAGAGTTAAGGTTAATAAATTTCCGGACTATTTTGTTTCCGGGGACGCCGTTTCCGCTTGCCGGTACGGCGGTTTAACTACATGAGTTTTGCTGGCCGGCTGGGCGGCAGGGTTGCTATTCCCTTCAATAAATATACCCATGCGGCGGAACTTTTGGTATCTATCCTCCACTAATTTATCAACCGAAAGGGCGGATAATTCGCGCAGCGTGTTGCGGAGGTAGATTTTCAGGCGGTTGGCCATAAGGTGGTGATCGCGATGAGCCCCGCCCAGGGGCTCGTGAATGATTTCGTCAATAACGCCCAGGCCGAGAAGATCTTTAGCGGTCATTTTCAAGGCTTCGGCGGCCTGTTCTTTGAAGGCATGGCTTTTCCAAAGGATGCCTGCGCAGCCCTCCGGGCTGATAACCGAATAATAGGCGTGTTCGAGCATGGCCACGCGGTCGCCCACGCCGATACCCAGTGCCCCGCCGGACCCCCCCTCTCCGATAACCACGCAAATGATCGAAGTTGGCAGCCGGGACATTTCGAACATGGAATTGGCGATGACTTGTGCTTGTCCGCGTTCTTCGGCCCCGATGCCCGGATATGCCCCGCCGGTATCGATAAAGCAGATGATGGGCATGTGGAACTTGGCTGCCAGGCGCATCTTGCCGATTGCCTTGCGATACCCTTCGGGATGGGCATACCCGTAATTGCACAGGCTCCGTTCCTTAAGAGTCTTGCCCTTTTGATGCCCGGCAATCATCACTTTGAAGGTGTCGAGCTTGGCAAAGCCGGTGCGGATGGCGCGGTCGTCGCCAAAACACCGATCGCCGTGCAGTTCCACGAATTCGTCGAAGATCAGCTCGATATAATCGGCGGTCATGGGCCGATCCGGGTGCCGGGCAACCTCGACTTGCTCCCAAGGCTTCAAATTATTGTAAATCTGTTTTATCAGGTCCACGCGCTCCCGGCGCAAACGGCGAATTTCGCCGCGGACCTCGGGCGTCTGCTCGGTCTTAGTCTCGAGCTTCAAGAGCCGATCTTCCAACTCGTAGATCGGCCGCTCAAACGCCAGGCGATATTCTGTTCCTGCCATGCGAGGATTCGGGATTCGGGATTCAGGATTCAGGATTCGGGATTCAGGGTTCAGGGTTCAGAATTCAGGGTTCGGGATTCATCTGCATTCTTCATTTCCGGGGGTCTGGGCTGAATTTTGTACATCCGTATCATGCGAAACTCGCCTAAAAAATCTTCCATTGTATTGGGCCGAGCGCCTGGATTCTTGGACATGCACTTGCGTACCAATTGGGCGAACTCCGAAGTGACATTGCTGTTAAAAGCCTCCAGCGGCGGCGGCGGGGCTCGCAGGTGTTTCATCAACAGGTCATTGGAACTTACTCCCGTAAACGGCAGCTTGCCGGCCAGCAATTCGTGTAAAACACAGCCGAAACTGTATACATCCGCGCGGGTCCTGGGCCTTGCCGCGTATCTGCTCAGGGGCCATATAACTCCGCGTACCTTGCACCTTGTTGCGTCCGGAAAAAAATTTCATGAATCGCGATTTTTGCTTGCGGGCCAAGGCAAAGTCGATTAGTTTGACTTCACCTTCGTCGTTAACAAGGAAGTTGTCCGGTTTGACGTCGCGGTGGACCCAACCCATTTTGTGTAGATATCCCAAGGCCTCGGCCGACCGTTCCACGATCCTCGGCAGCAAATAGGCGATTTTTTCGATGCCCGCGTTAAGCCGCTGCTTCAGGTTCGGCGCCGAAAACCACTCCGCTACCAAGTAAGGGGTGCCTCGATCATTGCCAAGTGAAAACATCTCTATAATCTGGGGGTGTTTTAAGGTGTGGCCAACTGCATACTCCCAGCGAAGAAAGCGGATTTGTTCCCGGTCTTTAACGTATTTATCAAGTGGTGTTTTAACGCACACCATCCGTCCATTGGCGTCGTCGTAGGCTTGCCAGATGTGACAATTCTGGCCCGTGTGCACCACGTTCAACAACCGATATGGACCGAGATAACCTGGTGTTGCCTTTGCCACTGGGAAACTTCTTGCGCGAATGCCCTGCGCACGGCACAAGTGCCGCGGCTAAACTTTTATACCTCATTTATGGGGTTCGGCCCGATGGCCGCTTGTCCATCAAAAACACAATTATGGAATACAGTTTAGCCCGTTACAACCAGTTGGGCAACTGCTCTTTTACCCCCCAAATGGATCAAGCGGAAGAATGGCAAAGGATGATACGTAAAGCCGCGACTGCTGGTGGAGTGAAAATATGTAAAGCCGCGACCAGTGGTCGCGCAAAAAGAAATGCAAACTTATTGGTTTTCCCAAAACCGCGACCGACCATGCTATTTCATTGTGCCCGTTGTGCACCATTGCGCCTTTAAAGGGAATTTAAGAACGTTTGGAAAATCCTCAAATGGCACAATTACGTTATAATGTTTGGATGTTGCCAAGTCTCGATGAAAAACCGGGGCGGTCCCCTGCCCTGCTCTCCAGCGACAATAACCGGATGAAGGTGATTTCATGATCGAATTCCCCACGCTATCTCAGAGAGAAGAAAAATGCATCCAAAATGCTAAAAAACAGATTGCACACGAAAACAAATGGGGGCGTTGGGATGCTGTTTCATATTTATTTTTATCAATATTTCTTATTACTGCTGGCATAGCGGGTTTATATTTCATTACAAATTTTGTGAAAAAAATTGCAGAGATGGGAAATCCAGCCAATCCCAACCAACAAATGATCGATGCAGCCAAACAAGGATTGGCCCTAGGATTGGTGTTCGGTTGCGGCATAGGGTTATTTCTTTTAAAGGGAGTATTTTACTTATATGAATCTATAAAACTATTTAGAGGAAACATTCTAAACAATTTACTGATAAAATACCACGATGGAATCCTTGCCTTAATGCAAAATCAAAACAATGAACAGTTAGAGACGTCGAACGATCAACAAACAAATTAGGGTTCAATGATAATCTATTTGATGCGCCTCGCGAAACCGCAAGCGGTTTCTTTCATCCCTTATCTTTCATCCCTCTTCCTTCATCCATCATCCTTACTTTGCCTTCATCATTTTTAAAATCAATTCCGCCAATCGGGCTTGTTCTTCGGCGAGTTGTTCATATTCTTTGCGCTGCTGGTCGCTGGGTTGGCCATCAGGGCCGATCGTCTCGGCCAGGGCGGCGGTCCGGCGGTTGATTTCTTCTTGAAGGATTTTTAGCAATTTCAATTCGGATAGATTTACATTGTTTTGCCCTTGCTTGGGAGTTTGATTGGCATTGGCCGGGGCCTTATTTTCGGCACTGGCGGGCTGATTCGGCTGATTTGCGGGCGATTCTGGCTTTAAGGCCTCCAAGAGCAGGTCCAAACGTCGCATGGCGTTTTGCTGGGCTTGTTGCGCTTCCGCCCCGGTCAGGTGCCGGTCGAGAAATCCGGCGGCCTGTTCCATGTCGCGGCTTGCACTGTCAAGGGCCATGGCAAAAACGGCGGCTGCACTGAGTTGGTCGCCCAGGTGCATGGCGTCGATTTGCAGAGAGCGTTGCAATCGAGCCAGATCGAGTATCGCGGCCAACTGGGCCCGGGTAAACTGGCCTTGGGTTTGCCGCGCTTGCTCCATTTGCCGCGTTTCATCGCGGATATTCTGCTGCCGCTGGCGCAGGTATTTTACGGCTTTTTCCAGCCGGGCAAGTTGGTCGCCGGTCGATTCCCGAGTGCTCTGGTGGATGAGAATATCGATGATTTGCCGGAGGTTCTCGATGATAGTTGTTTGTTGTTCGGCCGCCTGGCCGATCTGGTTTTGCCGCAGGTTCTCGCCGCAAGACCGCATTTGCCCGCCGATGCCCATGCGCCCGGCCTCGTCCAGGGCAACGGCGACTATTCTGGCCGCCAAGGGATCGTTCTTCTGCAACTCCGCTCCGGAGCGCTCCATGTCTTGGAGGATGCGGTCGAGCGATCGGGCGTGATCGAATTGCCGGGAAGCCAGGATTTTCAAGTCGGCGGCGTCTTGAGGCGGCAGGTCCTTCGGTTCCTTGCCGATTGTGCGCCGGCCGGTTTCGGCCGTTTGCCGGGCCGTTTCTTCCTGCTCGCGGAGCAATTGATTGAAATCGCGCTGGAAACGCAGACTGCTGTCCCATTGCGTCAATTGCGCGATCAATTTTTCCAGGGTTGCGATGACCTGGTCTTGATCTTTTCCGGCGCTTGCCAATGCGGCGGCGACTTCCGCGCCGGTATTGGCGGGCGCGGGCGTCTCGCTAAGCGCGATCTCGGCGGATTTGACGGCGCGTGTCAATTCGCGTCCGATAACGGGCAAGTGATCGCGCTTGAGCCTGTCGATTTCGTCCAGCACCGATTCCAGGCGCTGTTTCAGGTCCGGATTGTCGATGCGGTTGTTTTCCAAATCGGCCAGCATGGCTGAAACGTGCGAGGGAACGCCTTCGCCCGCGCCGGTCAAAACCACGTCCGATTGGCGTTGCCCAAGTTCGGCCGCGCGTAGCTGATCCAAATCGGATTGTTCCAGGCGTTTTGTCTGGGCCAGGCGGATTTCCACGGCTTCGGCTTGCCCGCGCCCGGCACGCTGCATCTTAAGCACTCGTTCCAGCTCGGCCGAAAGCAGATTTTGCCGCCCGGCAATGCGGTCTTCGATCTCGCGCGGAGTGACAACGATCATACGCCGCGGTTCGCTGCGCGTGGATTGGGGCAAATAGTCGGTGGCTACGGCCTGGAACACGACTTGCATGCCGGGTGCAAGGCGCAGCGCTTCCAACTGCCAGAGATATTCGACTACCTGCCGCTCCCCGGAAGGGGTCCATTGGGATAGACTGCCTGAGGTCTGCCGTGCAATTTGTTGGGGGCCGGTGTAAAGCGGCACGAGCGTCTCTGGAGAAGCACTGCCGGGCGAGCCGGGCGCCGACCGAAGGTTGGTCGTGGCGCCCATGCCGGCAGCGGCGCCCGCGGTCCCAACGCTAAATGCCAAACTCACCTCGCGAATCGCCAGATCATCCTTGGCCGTGACACGCAGCGGTACAACGGCCTGCGAAGTGACGTATAAATTGGCGGCCGGTTGCTCGATTGTCACGCTGGGCGGCGAGTCGGCAAGGACGACGATTTCCCAGCGATCGTTTTCACCGCCTGCAAGTCCTTCGCGATCGGTGAGGCGGAACCAATACGATCCCGATTTTTCCACCGCCAGCGCGGAGTCGTTAAAGGCGATGCGAAGTCCGTCGCCGCTTAATCGGCCGGGAAATTCGCGGCCGTCCTCCAAACAGAGCACGGCGGCTTGCAGCGGTTTGGCGGCCTTGGCGTCGATCTCCAATCGCGTGCCGGCCAGGGCGCGGATGTTATTCTCGCCCTTTTCCCGCGGCCAGCCGGTGTAAGAGGGCGGGATCAAATGGATCGACAGCGACTCGATGGCCGGCGGTTCGACGACTTCCACCTGGATCCAGGACATGGAATGATCGTCGCCGCCTTCGACGCGGTACGAAAACGGGCGGACGACGTTTTCCCGCCGGGCCACCGCCGTTTTGCCCACTTGGTGCATCAATACTGTTTCTTCGGCCAAGGCGCCGTCGGCGCCGGTAAATCGAAAATGTATGTAAACCTCGGCGGGCAGCGGTGCGGCCGAGGAATCGACCGCCTCGATCTCGAATGCCTGGCCCCGGCCCACGCGCTCCACTGAATTGCGGATCGCAAGGTGGTTTTTTTGCGGCCAGGCGGCGTTGCCGAGCGGATTGACCAGCCGGGCAAGGGCCGTTCGCGATGCGGCGGGATCGAGCATCGCCAGCATCGCCCCAGCCGAACAAATAATTATCGAAAGCAGCACCGCACGCAGCAACGGGCGCGGGCTGACGGCCTGGTTGAAATCCAAGTCCGCCGTCTGGGCCGTGGCCTGTGCAATGACCGTCCGGCGCAGGCCGGGAGAACCGGCCGTCGGATCGTCCTCGTCCTGGGCAATGAACTCCACCGCGCTAAGCAGCCGATCCTCCAAGCCGGGAAATCGCCGCTGCAACTTGACCGCCAGGTCGACGTCCCGGAAGCGAACAACGGCCGGCGAGTAAAAAAAACGGTAACAACCCCACCCTAATGCCGCCAAAAACGCCAAGGAAACCATCATCCGCAAGCCGCGATCCTGAAACCGCAAAACATAATCCGTCAATCCCAGAAGAATCGCCGCCCCAAGCGCGCTGCTTAGAATCGCGCTTAAACCGCGGATTACCACCAGCAGCCTTACGCGGCGTCGAAGGTCGGCGAGTTTGTTTTCAAGCGGATGGGGCATTTTGGTATTTCAGCAATCAGCCGTCAGCAATCAGTTTTCAGGAACATGGAAAGACTCCGGGAGCCAGCATCCGGGCTAAACTTTTAATGCGACATTCATTATTATTTTACACCATTCCGCCGCGTTTTCTCAACAGCCATTCGCTAATCAAAAGCACCAGGAACAATAGGACCAAGGGCCATTTGTTCCACAGGGGTATGGGAGGCAAAGTTTCCACGGGCACTTGCCGGCCGGGAGGCAGATCGCGGAGCAACTTGCCGGCCGCTTGGAAATCGTAGTAGCGGCCGCCGGTCTGTTTTGCGGCCTCGCCGAGCGCGGCTTCGTCCATGCGGACTTGGGCGAACTCTCCTTGCGGAGGAGATACTACGAAATCGACCGCGGGTGCGCGCCCTTCGATCCCGGGCGCGGCAATCCAGGCATGATAACTTCCCGGCAGCGGCCGGTTGAACTGGCCTTCAAAAGTTCCCCGGCCCATCGAAGATCGATGAAGCTCTAGGCGTTGGGTTTGTTGGCCCGGCTGCTCGACCATGACTGTTACGCCGTTGTCTTCAACCGGGGCAAGCCGCTCGTCGGCGAATCGCGCGCGGAGTTGAACCGACTCGCCCTGGGCGTACTGCCGCCTGTCGGTGGAAAGCGTGACGTTGCCCCCGCCCTCGGCCAATCTCGAGCGGCTGAGGTAACGTATGGTTTGGATCCAATAGCGGGCGAAATATACGTCGCCCACGCGCCAGCGCCAGCGCCAGGTCTCATCGGTGGCGTGGAACAGCACTTTGCCTGCTCCCACGTATTGCATCACGAATAAGGGCAGCAGGCGGCCGTCGCGCGTGGTGCGGGTGGGATGCTCGGCCAACACCCGGGCGCCCGGTTTCAGGTCCTGCGCCTCGGCATACCAATACAAATCCGGCAGGTTTTGCCAGATGGCCTGTGTTTCGGCCGGTGAATCGCCCAGTTGCATGGCCGGCGCGGCCAGACCGAGTTCGGTGGGCTTGAGCTTGAAGCCTTCGGTAATGGGCTGGTTGGGATCGGGCAAGCGAACGCCGCCCGGGTCTACAGGCATCAGGCGCGCCAACGGCGTATCGCGGTAAGCCAGGGGCATGTACTTTGGTCCGGCCAAGAGCATCAGGGCCCCGCCCTTGCCCGGTTGATCTACAAAGGCCGCCAGGCTTTGCATGGCCGAGGCGCTTAACAACGCCGGGTTCAAGTCGCCGAGGATGATCACGTCGTAGGCGAACAGATCCTCGCGCCGCTCGGGGAACATGCGCAGCGCAGCCTTGTCTTGGTCGGCGTGTTCCAGGTCGGAGTCCTGGAGGACCGTGTGCAATTCGATCGTGTCGTCGCGCTCGAGTACGTTTCGCAGGTAGCGGAATTCAAAACTAGGCCCGGCCTGGGCCAAAAGCACGCGGAGTTTTTCCTTGCGCACTTGAATGGTTCGCGATTGGCGGTTGTTTTCGGTTTGCAGCTCGCCTTCCTGCGGCTCGACTTCGACCACGTATTCGAATTGTCCGACCTGCGCGGGCCGATAGACCAGCCTGACGGCCTGCGATTGTTCGTCCGGGCCTAGTGTGACTTCGGTCTTTGCCAGCACGTCGCTCTTGCCTTTTTCGCGCAAGACCACCATGGCCTTGGTCCCCTGGAATCCCGTGGCGCTGATTTTGCACTCGAAATTGACGACGTCGTCGACGAAAACCACGTTGTCGACCAGAAGATCGGAGAGCGACAAATCCCTGAGCGGCCGGCTGCTGCCCAGGCCGATGCAAAATAGCGGCACGCCGCGCCGCTGTGAATAAGCGGCGGCGTCGGCCAGCGACGGTCCTTCGGTATTGATGCCGTCGCTGAGAATCACGATTCCCGCCGGCATTGCCCCGCGAAGATCATCGAGAATGTCGCGCACGGCGGCCCCGATCCGGCTGGTCTCGCCGCGGGGTTTTAAGGACTTGATTTCCTCGACCACCCCATCCACGTCAGGCCGTCGGCTCAGCCGGACGCCCGTTAGAAAATAAACCCGCAACTTGTATTGGCCGGATAGTCCCTTAAGCATTGCGGCGTCTCGTTCGCAAAGCAGCGTGCGGAGCAGATCCCAGCGGCTGATTTCGGCGTCCCGGGGCGCCGTTTTTTTCAGGCGGCCTTCCAATATTTTTTGGATTTTGTCCTCGTAGCGGTCGGCAATGGTCATGCTCTGCGAATCGTCGACCAGCAGCGCCACATAAGGCAATCCGGTGCGCTTCAGCATAAGCGTCACCTGGGCGAGCATCAACAGCACCAGGGCCGCCAGCGAAAGCCGGACGGCGGCCAGCACCAGGCGATAACGGCGGCTGGCGCGCCGGCCCTCGCGAAGATAAATCCCCACGACAAATATCGCCGCCAGTACGGCCGCCAGCAGCGTTATCCAGGAAGGCCAGGGCCAGTTGTAATCCAGGCTCCAGGCGGTCCCCTCGCCGGAAGCGGTTCCCAGGCCGAACCATCGCTCGATCCAGTTACTCAATGTACCGCTCATGTCGGGTGATATCCGAAACGCCAGGCCAAAAAAGTTTCCAGGAATAATAAACCTAAAACCATATACAGCAATTCAATTTGCAAGCCGGCGCCGGCAAGGGAGGTTCCCATCGCCGCACGCCCGGCGTTTTGCCAGGCGGTCTGGTGCAGAAACGCCACGCCCGGCCACACGTCTGTTTGCAGTTCATCGAGTGAAAGTTGCGCCAGGTCGCTTTCCACGGTGTCGACGTTGACCGCAAAAAGCAGGCTGCTATCGATCGGCGGGCCGAAGCGGGCCGCGTACATGCCGCTTTGGGTAGTGTCGGCGAATTCGAGCAGGTTCGTCCCGCCTTGGGTTCGCCGCCGGGCGCGCTGAGAGCGTCCGTCGGGCATTTGCATGGTTACGGGCACGTCGGCCGCAGCGGATGGCGCCGGCGCGGTGATCGGCTGGCCCACTTCCAGATTGCGTGGTTTGGCATTGCCCTCCAGGCAGAACGCCAAAATCTCTTGAACCAGCGGCAGGAAGCTGGGCCATAAGGGCATGGCCGTCCAAGATGTATCGGCCGAGGTGGCCAGTAAGATCACACGCCCGCGCTCGATCTTCTCTTCCACAACCAACGGATCGCCGTTTGCCGTCGCCAAAACCACGCGGGCGGGAGAATTTTTCGGCACCTGCAGCTTGAAATACTTGAAAACCGGCGTGGTGAGCAACCCGCTTTCGCCCCGGCCGCGAAAGGCCTGCAGAATCGGATGCCGAAACCCGCAGCGGATCGAGGCGGAGTTGCGGCTGGTCGATCAGCGCTGCTAATCGGGCCGGCAAAATGCGCCCCTCCCCTGCCCTGCCCTCTTGGCCGCTTGTCGTTTCGCCGGTCAGTTCGCGATTGTATCGCTCGGGCAGAACCTGATCGCCGAGAAAGAACACCACGTTGCCGCCGCTCTGCAAATAATTGTGCAACAACCGGACCTCGTGCGGAGTGAATTGGGCCACGTTGCAGATGAATACGCAATCGTAGCGCGCCAGTTCGCGCTCGACCAGCGCGGATTCGGCGGCGACCTCGGGTTTAATCGCGATTTGCCGCGAATCGTTGCCTTGCGGCGACAAAGCCTCGGCCAGATAATCGGTTGCGCCGCGGAACGCCTGGCCGGAAGGCCGGCCGTCGATGCACAAAACGCGAATCTCTTGCCGCACGTTGACTGCCAAAAAGCGGTGGTTGTCCTCCTCCAGGGCATCGCCGGCGGCGCGAATTTCCAGGGCATGGTCGCCCGGCGTTTCAAAACGATGCATAAAGTTTAAAGAGATCTCCTCGCCGGCCGGTACGTCGACGAACTTTTGTTCGATCCGCCGCCCGTCGACCAGCAGTTCCACAAGCTGGCGCGTGCGGGTTTGGCGGCCGAAATTCTTGATCGAGGTTGTAAAGTTTACGTCGCGGCCCGCTATCACGATCGGATCGCTCGGACTAAAGGCCGTTACCGCCAGGTTTTCGGCATCCGGCTGGCCCACGTCGAGAATGACGATCTGGGCCGCATCGGCCAATGCGGCGCTGCGGCGGCTGAATTCGGCCAGCGCCGTTTTACCCAGTTTCGGCAACCAGCTTACGCTCTGCAAATCGGTGAGAAAATATACTTCATGTTGGGTTATTCGCGGATTTTCCCGCTGCGTCTTGGGAAGAAGCTGCTCGATTGCCGCCAACACGCCGGGCAGATCGACCGGCGTTTGCGCGGGCTGCAAGGCCTCGATTTCGCGGAGGATTTCCGCATGTTCCAGGGCCGGCTTGCCGACTACGACCCGGGGCGGCGAAGACATCAAAACAAGCGTGAAAACATCGCCCTGGCGGACTGTCATCGACAATCTGCCTTGCCAGTTCCTTGGCCTTTTCAAAGCGGCTTTGGTCGGTGGGCTTAAAATCCATGGACAACGATCCGTCGATGACCAACATGCGATGCGCGGTTCCGCCGCCAGCCTGCAGCCAGGCCCGGGCGTTGCCAATACGGCTCGGCCACGGCCAGCACCAAAAGCACGATTATCGCCGTGCGGATTATGAGCAACAACCATTGTTCCAAGAACATCCGCCGCGTGTGCCGCTTGATGGCAGCGAGCAGAAATTCCATTGCCGCCCAAGCCGTCTGCCGATAATGCCGCCGGGTCCACAAGTGGATCAATATCGGCGCAGCCGCCGCCGCCAACCAGCCCAGCATGGGCAGGTTGAGAAATCCAAAGGCGAATATCGGCGGCAGCAGGAGCATATTATTGGTAAGTGGACAACGGTTAGTGGTGAGCGCGAAACCGCAAGCGGTTTTTTATTATCAATCAACAATTAGTATTCAGTATTCATCCTTCATCCTTCATCCTTTTTTCTATCTCCGCGAGGCCAAATATGTCGATAATACCACTTCCATCGATTGATCGGTCCGCAGCGGGACATAATCGATCTGATGCTGGCGGCAGCCCTTTTTTATTCGATGGATAAAATTATTGAATTCATCCAGATATGCCTTTCGGATCGCCCGGGGTTCGACCAGCACCTCGGGCAATTGCTCCAAGCCGCGGAAGAGCGTGGCTTGCTCGAAGGGGAAATCCACCTCGGCCGGATCGAGCACGTGCATTATGATTACTTCGTGCCGGCGGTGACGGAAGTGCTTTAGTCCGGCCATCATCGCATCGACGTTGTCGAAAAGATCGCTGAGGATCACGACGATGCCGCGTTTTTTGAAGCGTTCGGCCAGATCGTGAAAAATGGGGCCGGTGGCGGTTTTTCGCCCGCCCGCCGAGGTCTCCAGCACCTGTAAAAGCTGCTTTAGATGCGAGGGATTGCCGCCCGGCCGGACCAGGGCGCGGATTTCCTCGTCGAAAGTGACCAGGCCCACGCTGTCCTGCTGATTGAGAATCAGGTAAGACAATGCCGCGGCCGCGGTTTGGGCATATTCCAGCTTCGACATCGCCGCCCGATCGCTTTTGTAGGCCATGCTCTCGCTGGCGTCCAAAAGCAGATAGCAAATCAGATTGGTTTCTTCCTCGAATTGCTTCAGATAGAACTTGTCGGTCCGGCCGAACACTTTCCAGTCCAGGTAACGCAGATCGTCGCCGGGAGTGTATTCGCGGTGCTCGGCGAACTCGATGGAAAACCCGTGGAACGGGCTGCGGTGCACGCCCGACACGTAGCCTTCGACGATCAGCCGGGCGCGGAGTTGCAGCCCCTGCAATTTCGCCAGCATTTGCGGATCGAGGAGTTTTTGTTTGTCGGGATGGTCCATTATCTTATTCAACACGGAGGCACGGAGGACACGGAGATAAATGAATTAATATTATTTCTGTTATTCTGAACGCAGTGAAAGATCTTATGAACATTTCGTTTATTGAATCTCAGGTAATTAATGTCGTATGAAAACGTATAAACGCACTCCCCGACCATGCTATGCATGGTGCCCAGTCGCGGCTAAACCATAATCTCCCGGCACAAGCGCCGGGGCTAAACTAATTGAAAATTTATTTCTCCGCCGAGCGAAACACGGCGGGAAATTTGCCGTCGCCGGCGTCTTCTTCGGCGGGGACGGTGTCCAGCAGCCGGCGGATGATGTCGTCGGGCTTGATCCCCTCGGCCTCGGCGTTGAAATTGGTCATAATCCGGTGTCGCAGAACAGGGAAGGCGACCGTGCGGATGTCGTCCACCCCGGCATAAAAGCGGCCGTTTAACACCGCCCGGGCCTTTGCCCCCAGCACCATGTACTGGCTGGCGCGCGGACCGGCGCCCCAACTTACGTACTCGCGGATGAAATCGGGGGCCTCGCCTTTGTGCGGGCGGGTGAGCCGGGCCAGTTGCAGGGCGTAGCGGACCACGTGGTCGGCCGCGGGCACGCGGCGGACGATCTTTTGCAGTTCCAGG
The DNA here is from genome assembly GCA_963845975.1 of Pirellulales bacterium. Taxonomy (GTDB): domain Bacteria; phylum Planctomycetota; class Planctomycetia; order Pirellulales; family Thermoguttaceae; genus JBEKIK01. The sequence goes on from CAWJUD010000001.1 coordinate 1,119,639, forward strand.
ATCCGCTCTCCGGTAAGCGTGGGCGTGACCGTGGCGGTTATGTCGGCGGTGGTCCGCTTGACGATGTCGAATTCCTCCTCCGCGTCGGGATAATCGACGAAGGTATTGAACATGAACCGATCGAGTTGCGCCTCGGGCAGCGGATACGTTCCCTCCTGCTCGATCGGGTTTTGCGTGGCCAGCACGAAAAACGGCTGATCGAGCGGGTGCCGTTTGCCGCCGATGGTGATTTGATATTCCTGCATCGCTTCCAACAGTGCGGCCTGGGTTTTCGGCGGCGTGCGGTTGATTTCATCGGCCAGGATCACGTTGCCGAAGATCGGCCCCTGCAAGAACCGCAGTTCCCGGGTGCCGGAAAGTTTGTCTTCCTGGATGACTTCGGTGCCGGTGATGTCCGAGGGCATCAGGTCGGGCGTGAACTGGATGCGGCGGAACTCCAGCGACAATGCGCCGGCCAGCGTGCGGATCAAAAGCGTTTTGGCCAGACCGGGCACGCCCACCAGCAGGCAATGTCCCCGGGCGAACATCGCCACCAGCAGTTCTTCGATCACCTGCTGCTGCCCCACGATCACCCTGCCTAGTTGCTGGGTAATCAAGCGGTATGCCTCGTTTAGTTCCGCAACGGCCTGGACGTCGTCTTTAGTGTTCATGGGAAAATTAGCTATAGGTTATAGGATATAGATTATTGGTTTGAAACTTCCGCGATTTTGCGAGCATTTTTTATTGCAAATTGGAAATTGCAAATTTCAAATTGCGAATTGAACAAGTCGATTTTATTTGTGCAAGCACTCCCGGAGCAAGCTCCGGGGCTAAACGATGAATGCGATATTATTTAATTGTCATTTTGCGATTGCTATCTCTTGTCGTTTTTCCTGGGGCGGATTAGTTGTTTTGCCCAGTGCGATCAGTTCCTTGCCGGTTGCTATGAGCAGCCCGAGATCGGTCGCCAGCAGGTTGCCGCCCTGGGCGTCGCGGGGCAAAAGATCGATTGTTTTACGGGGCTGGGCGGTTTTCAGATCGAATACCAGAATCTGTTCGCGGGTGGGCCATAGGATCGCATCCGGCGGCGATTATGCCGCGGCCGAAACCGGGTTTATCGTTGCCTTCCGGCCAGACGTGTTTGATCCGGCCGCGGTCTTCGTCTTTCAGGCCGATCCAATACAGTTTTTTTCCGCCGGCAATGAGATAATCATCCGTGGCGCCCAGCAGATCGAGGGCATATTCCGTCTGCTCGCCGGTCTGCCAAAGGAGCATGCCGCTTTGGGCGTCGAAGGCGAAAATTCGCGGACTGTCGGCCGGGGCGACGTAAAGCGCGCCCTGATGATATAGGCAGGGATTCAAGTCGCGCTGCCAATGCGATGCAAGCGAAGCCATGTCGCCCTGTCGCTGGCGGGGATACAGGCTGACCCATTGCAGCCGCCCGTCGTCGATATTAATCGCCGCCACCGCGCCCAGGTTGGTGTTGAAGTAAATCGAATCGCCCGCCAAGGTAAGCAGGTCGTGGGTTACCTGGAACATCATGCCCCGGGCGGGCGTTTCCGCGCTTGCCACGAATTGCCGCCAGCGGAGCCGGCCCGATTGGGCGTCGAAACACGCCACGTAAGCCCGCGGGCGGATATCGATCCGCCGCATGGCCACGTAAACTCCGGCGCTGTCGGCCAGCGGCGAACCGTCGAAAGCCCAGCCTGTCTTCCGGCGCGATTTTCCACAACAAGCGGCCTTCGGCGGCCAGGTCCAAACAGACCAGATAGCCCGGCCGAATCTCCGCGGACTGGCCTTGCGGCAGGCTGGTAACGCCCGAGCCCATATAGTGCGTAAAGTTTATTGCCGAAGACGGTCAAGGTAAAACGCGGCGTGCCCAGCGTGTTCGACGGCAGGCTGAGATCGGCGGCGGCTATGGTCGAGTTGGTCGCGGAAAATGAGCCGGAGACGTGCGGCCCCAGGCCGGTTTGCCCGTGCTTAAGCGAATGGCCAAAATTTCCCGGGCCGTGTTGACCAGCACCAGATCGCCGACAATCGCGGGATGATAACTAGAGCGGAGCGGGGGCATTGGGGAACCAGTGAAGCCCCGCGCTCGGAAGCCGGCATTGCGACCTCAGGCAGCGACACGCGCCAAGCCACGCCGCCGACGTCGGATTTTTGCGGATAAGCGGCGTTTCGCGCAGGCGATCCGGCAAAGGTCGGCCAGTCGAAATTTTGCGGCGGGGCGGGCCAGGATGCGCTTTCGGACAACAGTTCACCCAGGGCCTCGGCATATTTTACCTCCAGCCCGCCCAGCCGGCCGCGGGCTTCGCCGTGCAGGCGGGCGAACTGGTCGAGTTCTTCGCGGGCCTTGGCCGCGGAACCCTCCAAAATCGAGGCCAGCACCAGCCGCGCCCGAACCGCGGCCAGGTCGATATCGCTGTCCGGATATCCCGGACCATGTCGAAGGTTGCCCGGCAGGCGGCGGATGGGGAATGATCCGTTCCCAATACCACCGCGCCGCCGTGTAATCGCCCGACTCCAAGGCCATGTCGCCCAGGGCCAAAAGGGCATCGTCGCCCCAACTGCTGGCAAAGGCCTGCTCTACGACTTTTCTGAGCAGCCGGGGGTCGTGATTGGCAACGCCGTCCTCGTACCATTTGCGCGCCACGGGATCGATTCGGGAGCGATAGAGTTTTAAGGCTTCGGGCGGCAGCGAGGCAAGTTGCATCTGGCAATACTCGCGCAGTCCGACAAAGCGATTTTCAGTCACGCCCAGCAATTTGCCCTCGGAGTTTTCCATTAACTGGCAAAGCGTATCCACGGCCTCGTCCCATTTCTGGTCGGCCAGAAAGGCTTTTACCCGTTCCAATTGGGCCAGCACCGCGCCCTCGGCACGGTCAAGCTCGACGCCGTCGGCCAACTCGAACCGGGTGCCGGCCGCGGGCATAATGAATTGAGCCCCAGCCGGGCGCAGAACAAGGGCGAAAAAGATTATGAAAATCGGCTGCATCAAAAATATGAACCGTCGATAATGCATGGTTCGTATGTTTTCATTTATTGCATTTGCTCCCGGAGCAAGCTCCGGGGCTAAACGATGAATACGACTCATCTATCAATCGCTGAAACCTGAACCCCGAACCCTGAATCCTTCTTTCCCAACGAGCGAACGTAATTCACGACGTGCCAGATGTCTTCGGGCGAGAGTGCGCCTTTTCGGCCCGGGGCCGGACCTGCCGCGGGCATGGGCGTGCCTTTGATGCCTGCTGAAATCCGCCGGTAAAGGTCGATCGGCCGGTCCCCGCCGTGAAATACGCCCTCGGTCAGATTTCGGGCCCGCAGCGATTGAAGGGGAAGTTGAAAACGCAAGGCGAGTTCTTGGATTTGCCCGGGCGTGTCCGCCGTCTTCCGCTTGTTCCAATCGTCGTAAAGATCGGTGCGCTGGCCGTCGCCTTTGCCGGTCCAGCCGTGACACAGGAAGCATTGTGCGCCCATGGTGCGAAAAAGTTCGCGGCCGCGGTCGATGGAAACGGATAATTGCTCGAGCGTATCCGCGCGGCGGCAGATGGCGGAACAACCGCCATGCCGGCAGCCTGGTCCCAGGATATGGCCGATGGTTTTACGCCTTCCGCCAATACTTTTCCCTGATCCAGTGGCAACGCCGCATTTTCATCTAGTGCTAGTCGCAAAAGATATAGCTCAGTCTCTCCGCGGATGCTTAGATATTTCACATATTCGACGAGCGAGTTGATTTGCTCGTCGGGCAATTTGGCAAACGAAGGCATGGCCGTGCCGGGAATGCCGTTGCGCAAAGTGTGCAGTAAATCATTCGCTGAGCGGTTTGGCCACCCCGGCGGTGGAAGCGTATTTAAACACTCCGTTGCGAAAATCGCGGGGATAAGGATCCAGATCGGCGGCATTCGGGCCGGCGCCGTCGCCCGATAGTCCGTGGCAGGCAAGGCAATGCTTGCGATACAATCCCCAGGGCCGGTCATCCGCGTCGCTGCCTATGGGCCCGGCCGCCATTTTCAGCAAATCCGCGTTCAGATCGATCCCTTCCGGAACGGCCGGATCGTCGGGCGTGCCGAAAAGTTTTTCCAGCGTATCGGCAATCGCCGCGGCTTGATCGCGGTTGATCGACTGCGGATCGCGCCCCTCGGTATTCAAACGGAACTGCGGCGGCGCAGACCAAGAACAACCGGCCAATAGAAGAAAGCAGGATATGAGATCTGTAATTCAGGAACCTAAACAATTTACTTCTCCTGCGAGGGCTCGATTTGCACTATATTTCCCCTGCGGACGAATTTCAAACGGGTCTGCTTTAATGCGGCCCGCAACAATTCGTCCACGGTCGCATTTTTCACGCTGAAAGAAACCCGTTGGTCGAGCGAAACGCCGGCCTGCTCCAGGGCTTTATCGTCGATTTTTATTTCCAGGTTTAGTTGGGGGGCAAGTTGTTCGAGCAACGGGCCGATGGGTTGTTCCGCCACGTTGAGCGTGTATCGTTTGGAGGCCAAATCGGCGTCGGCCGGCTTAGTTGTGCTGCGCTCGGCCGGGCGATGCGGCGCGGATATGCGCTGGTGATCCTCGATCATGCCCGAGACGACGATCTTGTCGCCGTCGATTTGAATTCGCGCCTGCGGCGCAAGCGATGCAAAGTTTTTGGCGGTTTCCTGCGGCTTGCCGCCCGGCAGGATAAGTCCGCACCAACTCCACGCGTTCCGGCACGGGCAAAAGTGTAATCCGATTGCCGTCGGCGGAAACTTGAAATGTTAAATCGTATTGCCCGGCAATCAAGGTAAGCCGTTCGATCAGCTCGAGCGGCGGCAGATCGGCGGCGGCCCACAGGTCGTGGGGAATTTGGTCCAAGGCGGCGATGCTGGATGCCGTTTTCGCTGCCCAGTTTTTCCAGCAATTCGCGGGGCGTGGCCAGATCGTCCCAAGCCATCGACTTCTGCTCGAAAAACTTTTTCGCCGCGGCCGGCGCCAGGCGGCGGACATCCTCCTGGCGCAATGTCACCAGCGTGCGCACCGCTCGGGCCGTCTCGGGCGGCGCGAAGTAAGCCACCGGCCCGACCATCGAATATCCCTAAATCACATTTTTGGGCAATCGCCTCTAATACGTCTCTAAGGGGGGTCTGATGCAGGGAAATTTCTATTTTCCGGCCGGGATCTATTCGCCGGTCAAGCAGCACAGCCACATTTTTATTTCGAGCCCAGTTTTCCAAGGCCTGGCGCAAGGGACTTTCGGCCAAGACAATGTCCACTGGTTCGCCTAGCTTTTTTTGAAGCGCGGGACCGGTAGCCCAGGCGGCCGCACCCCATGATTTCGGGGTAAGCGTTCCCCAAGATATAATCGCGATTACCGATATCCAAATGAGGATTTTCATGGAACATCGTGCGATGGAACATCATGCGGCCGATTACGTTAGCTTATCAAGCCGGCAGCCTTGATTTTACCCTGCCAAGGGCATGCCACGGAAGGGCTGAAGAAAAATCCAAGCGCAAAGCGGTAAGTGAATATAAGCACTTTCGGCAAACTGGTTTGGTATTTCCAAACCGGCCAGTCTGCGGTTTTTTTGCTTTATTGGCGCCGCTTGCCCAACAAACCTTGCCGGTTGTGGTTGCAGGGCAATAATTTCCACCTAAAGCGTTTTTCGGACAAATTCGCAGGGATCAATGCACTTAATCGAAGTTTGGGTTTTTTATTGGCGTTTTTTAAGAATCTTGATTACAATCAAAGATGTGCTAAGTCGACAAGCGTTGAGACGAAAACACGCATTTATATCTATATTAGTCAACCGTGTTTCGCGTTCACGGCGGAATTGGCCGGAGACTCAGGCGTGGATAGCGATCCGATTCGAAGCCCCCACTTATTGGATTTGTACGAGAAGTACCTGGACAACCAGGACTCGGCCGGCTATATCCGCCAGGTTTCCGCGCGTTATACGCAGGGCACTCTACAGCGGCTGGCGCGGCACCAATTCCGCGAAGTCCGCCGCGCGGCCGTGCTGGCTTTGGGTTTTTTGGGCGATTACCAGTGCAATCATACGCATGGGCCGGTCGCTTTTGGACGACGACCGGACCGTTCGCACATTGGCCGAAAACGGCATTCGTTCGGTTTGGACGCGCATGGGCGGCGAACAAGACCGCCGGGAATTGGCCGAAATTTTGCGGCTTAACTCCGCTCAGCAATACAAGGAAGTCATCCAGCGCGCAAACAAACTGATCGAACGCTGCCCCTGGTTCGCCGAGGCATGGCATCAACGGGCGCTGGCCCATCACGGCCTGGGCCGGCTGGCCGACGCAATCCGCGATTGCCACGAGTGCCTGGAGATAAATCCTTATCATTTTGTCGCCGCCACGAGCATGGGCCAGGCTTATCTGGAATTGGAAAATCCCGTCTCGGCCCTGGAATGCTTCCGCCGCGCACTTACGGCTTAATCCCGATCTGGAAGCCGTGCGCAATCACGTCGTCCGCCTGGCCAAGATGGTGGAAGATAAATAATAAAAAGTGGACGGTGGACAGTGAATAGTGTTTCTGTTGGGGAAAATAGGGTGCCATGCCCACGCTTTTCGTGGGCATGTCGGAAGTGGGAGAAAACGCAGCATGTCCACGCAAGCGTGGACATGGCACCCGCCGGATTTCAATAGACGTTTCTACTCACTGCCCACTGTCCACAGCACACCGTTCGCTATTTCCCGCCTTTTTCCATGAATTCGCGATACTGCTTGTCCAAATCGGCGTATCCGGCGCCGGTAAGACGGGCAAGGGTGTCCGGGCCGTCCCGGCCGGTGTAGACCGCTATCAAATAAGATACCAAGTCGTCACGGTAACGGCCGTGGTCGTAATGAATAAGAAAGTGCGTCAGGCCCGCCGATTGGCTGTATAGCGTGGCGATATTCGGGTCGTTTTGCAGCTTTTCCATGCCGTAGCCGGTCAGTTGCTCCAAGGGCACGTAGAAGTGGTCGTGAAGCAGCCGATACCGGGCGGCGACCATGCGCTGGTCGTCGAAACCGCCCAGCTCATAGTAGCCGTTCTCCTTTTTGAGCGATTCCATGTACATGGCGATGCCTTCGATGATCCAGAAGTTGCCCTTGCGCCCGACATTGGGCGACACCTTGCGCGATTCGTGAAATAATTGGTGCGTGGCTTCGTGATAGAGGGTCCTGTCGTCGCTGCCGTTGCCGGCGAAGAAGTAGGCGGTTCGCGCGGAATCGAGATATGCCCCGACCGAGATTCCGATCATTCGGCATCACCGCCTGCAGCGAGCGGATGTATTCTTCATGATCGCGAAAGCAGACCACCTTGAGTTGCACCGGCGTGGCGTGTTGGATTCGGGCCCGGCCGTCGAAGAGTTCAATCACGTCGGCGTCGGAGGCGAAGTAGCGAATAAACATCTGCTCCCAAAGGTGATACAAGTCTTCGAGTTTCGATCCCAGCGCCACTGCCGCCTCGATGCCGTGGTTGGTGCGAATGGAATAATGTTCGGTTTCGACGACCCAGCCGGAATTGATGTCGGCGTGCCGCTGGGCGTCCTCGGCGGCCGTGATCCACTTGCCTTCAAAATAGCGCTGTCCGTCTTCGTAGCGGCGCACCTGGGACTTCAGCAGCCAGCCGAACTTGTCGTTCCATACCATGCCCGAGTGAAGTTTTTTCACCTCGTATATCGTGTGCCATTGGTTTTGAAATTTTTGATAACCCAGCAAGCGGCGCAGGGATTCGTTGTCCGGATTGGCCCGGACCGCATCCAGGGCCAAGTCCATGGCCAATCCCGCCTGGTGGGTCCGCACCGCGTGCTCGGCCAGATCGTAAAGCGCGGCGGCCTGCTCGCGCCGCAATTTGTTGAGCTTCGCGTCCCACTCCGCCACGTCCTTCGAGGCGTCCTCGGGCAGTTTGGCGGGGCCGATTTCGACGGGCAAAATGGGAAGGTAAAACTTCATCGGATCGTGCGGGCCCAGCACGGCCAGAGTCTGGCTCGCCTCCGCTTTCAGTCCCTTTTCTTCGCACCAGGTGGCCAACTGCTTCAAGTCGTCGGCATATTTGGCCTGCAAACTTTGCGCGGCGCGCTGCTGTTCGTCCGCGGCGGCAGGGCAATTCGATGGGAACAACATCAATGCCGCCGCACACGCGATTGACAATAAGCAAATTGTGGATCGATGGAGACGAGGCATAAACCAAATAGATCGCGACTGTGACGGTGGAAAACTCGTTAAAGATAATGTTCCGTTTAGCCCCGGCGCTTGCACCGGGTCGTTCTCTCTCTATTGTACCATGCAATTTGTCAAGAAAGGCAAAACGCCCGGAATACGGAGGTTTTCAAAGGGGAGGCAGGGTTCAGGGTTCAGTGGTCAGGGTTCAGGATTTATGGTTTTGGGTTTGATCTTATGATGGATTTCTGAACCCTGAACCCTGACCACCAAATCCTGACGACTATTGCTTGTCGAAGGCGGCGTCGAAGGCTGCGCGGCTGGGTTCGAAGTCGATTTTTTTCACGAAATCGCAGGCCTCTTTCGCGCCCTGGTCGCGGTCCATGCCGCTGTCTTCCCATTCCACCGAGAGCGGGCCGGCATAGCCGATATGGTTTAAGGCGCGGATGATTTCCTCGAAATTCACCCCGCCCCGGCCCGGCGAACGGAAATCCCAGCCCCGCTTGGGATCGCCGAAGTTCAAATGGCTGGATAGTATTCCGCTTTGCCCGTCGAGCGTCACGATCGCGTCTTTCATGTGCACGTGATAAATCCGGTCGGGAAACGCGCGGATGAATTCCACCGGATCGACGCCTTGCCATTGCAAATGGCTGGGGTCGAAATTGAAACCGAATTCCTCGCGGCGGTCGATCGCTTCCAACGCCCGCCGGGCGGAATATAGATCAAAGGCGATCTCCGTGGGATGCACTTCCAGGGCGAATTTCACGCCGCATTCGCCGAATACGTCCAGAATCGGGTTGAAGCGCTCGGCGAAAAGCTTGTATCCGTCGTCGATCATTTGCGGCGGCACAGGCGGAAAAGAGTAAATCAAATGCCAGATGCTCGAGCCGGTAAAGCCGTTTACCACTTCCACGCCCAGTTTTTGCGCGGCTCGGGCCGTGTTTTTCAGTTCCTCGGCAGCCCGGGAGTTGACGCCCGCCGGATTGCCGTCGCCCCACACGTAATCGGGCAGGATGGCCTTGTGCCGGGCGTCGATATTGTCCAGCACGGCCTGGCCGGCCAGATGGGCGCTGATGGCAAACACCTGCATGTCGTTCTTTTCCAAAAGCTCCCGCTTTTTGGCACAATAGCCGTTGTCTTCCAGGGCCTTTCGCACCTCGAAATGATCGCCCCAGCAGGCCAATTCCAGGCCGTCGTAACCGAATCCCTTGCACTTGCGTGCCAAATCGGCCAAGGGCAAATCGGCCCATTGGCCGGTGAACATCGTTACTGGTCGTGCCATGACAAACTCCTTTGGACATGAACGCGGTCAACTGTTGATTGTTATTTTGACAAATTTATATATTATTGTAAAGGCCGCGACCAATGGTCGCGGTGATTATTTAGCTTATAAAGATATTTTGCACTTGTTCCGGAAACACAAAATCGATCGCGGCATGTGCTATAATTTTCCTAGATTCACTAATCATAGCCGATCTTCAAATCCTACAAATGAACATTTACTGTTTTCAAACAATTACGGCATTTATGCTTGTTCTATTGTCCGCCGATCCGGCAAAGACTGAGGCTGACGGGCAGGTGCAGTTGGTGCTGGTAGGCGACGCCAAGGGCACGGCCATGACCTTTCAGGACTGGGGGCAAGCCTTGGCCGGGGCTGGAATCAAAAACGTGCGATTTCGTTCCGCAACATCGACCGACAAGGTGGGCATCGAAGTCCAGGGCGCGGCCGATCATCCGATATATATCGTCACCGGCCAGGTGCTTTCGCGCGATGAACTTTTGCTGCCCGGCGCGCGGTTCAAGCGCAGCGAAGTCAAGCGGCTCGCCGGATGGCTGGACGATCTGGCCCAAAACGGCCCGCCCGACAAACGGCCAAAAATAGTCGCCTTTGGTTTGACGGCGGCGCAATTCGACCAAGTTAAAAAAGACCTGGCCGCGCCGGTTGGTTTTTCCACCGCCGGCATAAGCCGCCGCAATGCGGTGGAACGAGATCGCCGGAAAATTATCCTTTCTCCTGCGATTTGAGGACAATTTTCCCCAGGCCTCGGGCGAGGATAAAGTCGAAGATGAACTGAGCGGTCTAAGTTGCGGCACTGCCCTGGCCTGCCTGCTACGCCCGACCGGTTTTTGTTTAGTGCCGCAAGCAAAGGGCGATCAGTTAAAATATTCAGTGTTCAAAGCTCAAGGCAATATCAAAGAGATTTGGCCAGTTGGTCGCCAGCCTGAAGGCCCGCCGCCGGAAGTTTTGCCCGGCTTGTTCGAGTTTCTCAACGTGAACGTGCAGAACGTTTCCGCCGCCACGGTGTTGGATGCGATCGGCAAAAGACTGAAAACTCCGGTCCTGTACGATCACGCCGCCCTGGCCAAATACAAGATCGATCCGGCCAAGGCCAAGGTTTCATTCCCCCGCGCACGTACGAACTACAGCATGGCCCTGGAAAGAATGCTTTTTCCCGCCGGCCTGCAATTCGAAATCCGCATGGACGAAGCCGGCACGCCGTTTTTGTGGATCAGCACGTTAAAACCGATGTAATGATGCCGGGTGCCGGGCCGGGTGCCATGCCCACGCTTGCCGTGGGCATGTTTAAAACGACTCAACAACGTAACATATTTAGAGGAACCATTCCATGGATGCGAACCAATTGATCTGTCCCAAATGCAATGAATCCATGGTCCAAGGTTTCATGTTGGACCGGGGTCATTATAACGCAGTACATGTGGGAGTGTGGGTAGAAGGACACCCGAAAAAATCCTTCTTGGGCAATATAAAATTGCCCAAGGGCAAAAGCATCCCCATAGGCGCGTTTCGCTGTTCCTCGTGCGGTTACGTGGAATTATACGCTCATTACATTTTCGGACCGCGAAAATAAACCTTATCCCCGTTATCCGATTTCCAATCTTTTATAAAAGTACATCGAGTTTTTCCACCAGTTTGCCGAATTGGGTGAGTGCGGTATCTACGGCATGGGATTTTTCCATATCAACGCCGGCGTCGCGCAGCAGATCCAATGGATCTTTCGAGCAGCCGGCTTTGAGGAAGTTCAGGTAGGCTTCGAGTTCTTTTTTTCCGCCGTTTAGCACGCGATCGGCCAAGGCGATGGCGGCCGACATGCCGGTGGCGTACTTGTAGACGTAAAACGCCCGATAGAAGTGCGGAATCCGCAGACATTCCAGGCTCAGTTCGTCGTCGAGGGCGAAGTCGGGACCGAAATAGAGTTCAGCAGCTCGCGGTAGATTTCCTGGCAGTTTATCGAGCGTCAACGGCTCGCCGGATTCGGCCGAATGATGGGCGATTTTCTCGAACTCGGCGAACATCGTCTGCCGGATGATCGTGCCGCGCATGGCGTCGATCTGGCGGTTGATGAGGAACGCCCGTTCCTGGTCGTCGCTGGCGCGGTCGAGCAGGTATCGGCTGAGCAATTGCTCGTTGAACGTGCTGGCCACCTCGGCCACGAAGATCACGTAGTTGATAGTAGGCGTAGGGCTGATTCTTGGCCGAGAAGTAGCTGTGCATCGAGTGGCCCGGCCTCGTGGGCCAGCGTGAAAACGTGGTCCAGCACGTCGGGCTGATAGTTCATGAGGATGTAGGGATCGCCGTCGTAGGAGCCGCTGCTGAACGCGCCGCTCTGCTTGCCGCGGTTTTCGTAGCGGTCGCACCAGCGGCCCGCGAGCCCTTTTTCCAGCGCGCCGCAGTACTCGCTGCCCAGGGGTTCCAGTGCGGCAATGCACGGTCCGACGGCCTGGTTCCAGTTGCTGCCGCGTTTGCAGTTCGGCCAGGATCGGCACGTAGGTGTCGTAATGATGGATGTCGCGGAGCCGCATCTTCCGCCGCCGCAGGTCGTAGTAACGATGCACCGCCGGCAGATGGCGGCGGACCGATTCGATCAGGTTGTCGTAAACCGCCACCGGCATGCGGTCGGGAAACAGGGCCGCTTCCAAGGCGCTTGGATAATTCCGCGCCCGGGCGTAGTAAATGTCGCGCTGGACCGAAGCCGCCAGCGAGGCCGCCAATGCGTGTTGATGGCCGGCAAACACGCGATAATATTGATGAAACGCCGCTTTGCGCACGCTCCGCTGGGGCGAGTGCAAAAGCGTGCTGAACGTGGCGTGGCTGAGTTCGATCAACCGGCCCTTGTCGTTGCGGATCGGGCCGAACTTCAGATCGGCGTCGGTGAGCTGGCGGAAGATCTGCGCGGCGGCTTGCGACATCTCCGTCTGCATGGCCAGCAGATGCTCTTCCTTTTTGCCCAGCGTATGCGGCTTGAATCGCAGCAGCCGCTCCAAAAGCAATCGATACCGGTCCAAGCAGGCATCGGCCAGGAACTGCTTCATCTTGGCCGCGGGAATGGCCAGGATTTCCGGCCGGATGTAACTGGCGGCCTCGGCTGCCTGGCTGGCGGCGTGCAGGTACCGGCCCTGCATCCGCTGGTATTTGCTCTCGGCGGTGTCTTCGGCGGTTTTCAGAAAGGCGTAAGTGCCCAGCCGTTCGCCTGCGCGGTCGAACTCCTCGTCGAACTGCAGACATTCGGCCAGCATGGCGGCGCCGTCGGCCAGCTTGCCCTGATATCGCCAGTAATCGGCTATTTGCCTTTCCCAGGCCAAGAAAGCCTCCTCCCAAGCCTGATCGTCGGAAAACAAACTGCCAAGGTCCCAGGTGTCGGAAGGTTTGACTTTATTGCGCGGGGGAAGACGTTTCATAGGTAAGGATGAAGGATGAGGGATGAAGGATGAACTAAATGTGGACAGAGGTTAGAGGGCGAGTTGTGTATGGTATATGTTAGGTTGAATTTTTTTTGGGCGAAGAGTAGGCCCTGGACTTTGAATAATGGGAACCAGCAAACGGTTTAAGTTGCATATATATTATTTAGTGTTATTTCATTCATCCTTCATCCCTCATCCTTCATCCTTGTTTTATCACCAGCGCAAAAGCACGGTGCCCCAGGCCAATCCGGCCCCGAAGCCGCTTAATAGAATGCGATCGCCGCGGCGGATGCGGCCCTCACGATAAACTTCGTCCAAGGCCAAGGGAATACTGGCCGACGAGGTGTTGCCGTAGCGCTCCAGGTTGCTGACGACCTTGCGGGAATCTAGCCCCAAGTCGGCGACGGCCGAATCGATGATTCGCTTGTTTGCCTGGTGGAAAATCACCAGATCCACGTCTTCGATCGTCATGTCGGCATGTTGCAGGACTTCCTTTGTGGTTTCGCGGAGCATCTTTACCGACCATTTAAAAATCGGCCGGCCTTCCATGCGCATATATTGGTCCGCATTGTTTTCGGGCGAAGCGGAAAAGGGCCGTCGCGATCCGCCCATCGGCCGGTTGAGCAAGTCCGCTCCGGAGCCGTCCGAACCCACGGCGTATGCCAACAAACCTTGTTTTTTGTCGCCCGGCGCCAGAAGCACCGCCCCGGCCGCGTCGCCAAACAAAGGATAGGTTTGTTTATCCGCCGGATTCAGCACGCGTGAAGTGCAGTCGGCCCCGATCACCAAAGCCAGGCGGCTGCAACCGGTTGCAACGTACTGTGCTCCTGTAATCATGGCAAAAATGAAACTGGCGCAAGCCGCTTGAAGATCGATCGCCGGGGCGCAGAGCCCGAGTTTGTCTTGCACAGTCGAGGCCGTGGCCGGCAGCAGCATGTCGGGCGTGTATGTGCCCAAAAGCACCAGGTCGATTTTGCCGGGATCGGCTCGGGAGCTTTCGATGCACCGTTTGGAGGCCTCGATCGCCAGGTCGCTGGTGGCCATTTCCGGCGGAGCGTGGCGTCGCTCGACAATGCCAGTGCGCTGCAATATCCACTGGGCATCGTAACCCAAGACGGCCAGATCATCGTTATGAATGCGGTTTTCCGGCATGCTGCTGCCAATGCCGACGATTTGGACGCCCATTAGACTCCCAATCCGCGAGCTTTTTGTAGGGACAACAACTCCCTCGGGTTGGGCGGGTTCGCTTTCCATATTGCTGCTTTCAAAAGTATTGGGAAATCTAAGCCTATGGATTTCTATACGGATTCTCAAGGGCAAAGGAGAATAGAACTGGGCCTTATTCCCCCTGATTGGTGAGTGAGACTATAGGCCATCTGAAGCAATTGCCAACAATCATGAATTGTGAAAAAAAACCTCAAATACGCAACTCGGGGGGTGCAATGTGCTTTATTCATCGGTTATCCTGATGCTTTAGGCAACTTCTATTCCATAGGATCAAGAAGTATTCGATTTTTTATGTGTACGATGGCCATTTACTATCGTGCCGTTCGGGGTACGCCCATTCTGGTTGCCGCCAATCGGGAAGAGCGTTTTGATCGGCCCACGCAATACCCCAAAATTCAACCGGGCTCGCCCAGGGTGGTTTGCGGCATCGACCGCAAGGCAAATGGGACGTGGTTGGGCGTAAATCAGCACGGCTTATTTTGTGCGGTGTTGAATCGTCCGAAAAAAAACGTGCCTTTGGAACCGCGTTCGCGAGGCTTGCTTTGCCGGGAAATGCTCGAGCTCCGCAACGCCCGCGAGGCCAGCGAATACGCCGAGAAGGAGTTATCGACCGGGATATATGCCGGCGCGAATTTCGTGTGCGCCGATGCCAAGTTCGCCGTCGTTGTGTACGGCGGAAACCAAATCCAAGCCATGGAAATCACCCCCGGCTTGCACGTTATCACCAACGGCAACATGGACGACTTCCGCGACGAGCGGCACGAACTTGTGCACCGCATGCTTACATTGCACACGCTCGATTCGGCGGTAACGTTCCTGGCCGTGGCCAGCCGGACGTTTTCCCGCAAGCCCGACAGCAACGGCCGCCGCGGCGTGGTCATCCTCGGCAAGGAATTCGGCACTGTTTCGTCCACGCTCTTGGCCCTCTCGCGGAAGATTCAGCACGCCGTGATGCAATACAGCCCCGGCCCTCCCTGCGATCATCCTTACGACGACCTTTCGGCCTTGTTGCGCCAGGTCCTGTCGGCCGAGCGGAGCCGCAAAAACCGCGAGGCCGAAAAGGAAAAAGCCCGGGAAAAAGCCCGCCAACGCGAAGCCACCGCGATCAAGGAAAAAGTGAAGAAAAAGTGAGAAACGGAATTTAACTATTTCTTGATTGGGGGTCAGGTTCATGAACATGGATGAAAAAAAGATTACGCATATAATGCCAAGAGATGAACCTGGTACTAGCCGGTATTTGAAGAAGTTTCATGAAACGAGATTCGGTGTCATATATGTTGGTGATTCAAGATTGTTATTCGATCGCCATGTGGATAATGAATCAATAGATTTGATAATAACCAGCCCTCCTTTTGGTCTTGTTCGCAAAAAAAAATATGGAAATGTTGATGCACATGAATATTTAGAATGGTTCAAGCCGTTTGGAGATGCTTTTTATAAAGCTTTAAAACCTTCTGGTTAGTGGTCAGTGAACCGGTGGAGGATGGATTCCGGGGCAACCGACTCGCAGCTTATATCACTATGAACTTTTAATCATGCTCTGCCGCGAATGCGGTTTCCATCTTGCCCAGGATTTCTTTTGGTGGAATCCAGCTAAACTTCCTGCCCCGGCTGAATACAGTGGCGAGGATTAGTTTAGCTGGGACCAATAGGGGAGAGGGGAAAAGGTTTGTCCGATGAACAAAATATTCATAATTATTGTTATTGTCTGCATCGGCATACTTTATGCCATTATCGATATAATATTTCAGAGACAGCGTTTGCAGAAATATTGGAACAGAATTTGTACAGGCTCTAAGTGGCGGCATCGTTTCCCTCAAGTGTCCAAGGTGGAGATTCGACGATTCCTTGATGTATTTCTCCATGCATTTGGTTTTCGAAAGTCACGACGATTTTGCTTTGCCCCAGACGATAAAATAATCGATATTTATCGAACTCTTTACCCACCGAAATGGACTGTTGCAGACTCGATGGAGCTTGAAGCATTCGGTATTGATATGGAAGATACTTATGGAATAGATATTGTTTCGTTATGGCATGAAAACATTACTTTGGGTGAATTATTTGCAGCCACAAATTGTCAGGCACGGAGTGCCTGACCTACTAGCTTTGGGAAGCGTTTGAAGAATAAGCGGGTGGCCCAGGTTCTTGAACCTGGGTGGCTTTGCCGATAGAGGCGAAAACGCCAAGGGTATTTTCCGAGGGATCGCCCATGGTTTCGATTGATATTCAGGTAGTTAAACAGGCACTACAAGATGGTTTCTCATTTCATCGGAAAACGAATCAGGAAATTGCTATTGGTATCCGGCCAGACCAGCTTATGAATTATGCTTTCCATGCAGCAGAACTTCATCGGTTTGGAAGACAAACCGAAACATTTGATTTGTTATCGAGAGCAGCTGCATTGAAAGATATTCCCGAAGAAGAAATAAATTCCTTAAGAGAAGAACGAAAACGGATTGTACGAACGGTAAGTCGTTTGTCTCGCAATGGCAATATCAAAAATCAAGTTTTCAATGCCTTGCGATAACCGTGGCGCAATTACAAAAGCGCAACTTAGATTTGTAGATGCTGCACATCTCTTGCCCGTTCGAGAACCGGAGTATACCCAGTTCGAGATTGCATGCCGCCTGCCGAATCTAATCATGGCTTTCAACCATCTACCATACCAATCCATCTACCATCTACGATCTACCATCTACTGCTTACAGTCCACCGGCCACTGCTTACTTCACGAATTCTTCGATCAAATCCAGCGCCGCTTCCAGGTTGGGCATGCTGGCGGCGAAGGACAATCGGGCGTAGCCTTCGGCGCCGAAGGCGGAGCCCATTACCGAGGCAACACCTTTTTTGGCGAGCAGTTCCAGGCACCACTGGCTGGAATTGTCGATTTGCACGCCGTTATATGGACGTCCTAAGTGTTTTTTGATGTTGATAAAGGCATAAAACGCCCCGGCAATCTCCGAGCAACTTACGCCCGGGATTTTCGCGATTCGATTGCGGACGAATTCCCTGCGCTTGGCAAATTCGGCACACATCGTAGCGACGCAATCCTGCGGGCCGGTGATCGCGGCCAAGGCGGCGTATTGGCTGATGCTGCACGGGTTAGATGTCTCCTGGCTCTGTAGATCGGCGATGGCCTTAGAGACGTTCAAGGGGGCAATGCTCCAGCCAATCCGCCAGCCGGTCATGGCGTAGGTCTTGCTCACGCCGTTTATGAGAATCGTGCGGTCCTGCAAGCCCTGCCGGACTGTGGCAAAACTGGCGAACTTGTGACCGCCGTAGATCAGGCGCTCGTAAATCTCGTCGGAGATGACGAGCAGGTTTTTTTCCACGGCAACGTCGGCCAGCGCGCCCAGTTCTTCGGCCGAGTACATGCTGCCAGTCGGATTCGACGGGCTGCACAACAGCAGGGCCTTGGTCTTTTTGGTAACGGCCTTAACAAGCATCTCGGGCGTGAGTTTAAAGTTGTTTTCCTGCGGCGTATCGACAATAACCGGCACGGCCCCGGTGAGTTTCACCAGTTCGGCGTAACTGACCCAATATGGGGCGGGAATAATCACTTCGTCGCCGGGGTCTAAAAGCACGGTAAAGACATTGTGGATGGCATGCTTGGCCCCGTTGGCAATCACCACCTGGGCGGGCGCATATTCCAATCCGTGCACCGACTTGTATTGATCGGCCACGGCCTTTTTCAATTCCGGAATGCCGCTGGCCACGGTGTAATGTGTATGACCGGCCTTCATGGCGTTTACGGCCGCCTGGCAGATGTGCTCGGGAGTGGTGAAATCGGGCTCGCCCAGGCTCAGGTCATAGACCTTCCGGCCGGCGGCCTTCAGTTCCTTGGCCTTTGCGGCCATGGCCATCGTGGCCGAAGGTTCCAAGGCTTGAATTATGCGGGAAATTTTGAGGGGCATTTCTGGACTCCAGGGGTCAAGGGCCGGGGGCTAGGGAGTAGTTAAGGATAAAGGATAAAGGATGAGGGATGAGGGATGAGGGATGAAGGATGAATAAGGCATAACGAATCAATCCCAATGCTAATCTTAACGCGGCCTTATGACCGCGACCAAACCCCCGGTGTAATCACCGGGGGCTAAATAATAATCTCCTAGTTGACGTATTGCATTGCGCGACCGACAATCATAGTGGCGTATGGGTTGGTTTCCAAGGTGCTCGACCAATTATTTTTCACAAAAAAATTCCATGGCAAATCCAAAGATCGGCATCTGGCTGATTGGGGTCAAAGGCGGGGTGGCATGTACCGCAATCGTGGGATTGGCGGCCTTGAAAAAAAATCTTATCAAATCCGCCGGACTCGTCAGCCAACTGCCCCAATTCCAGCATATCGGACTTTTGGATTGGAATCAATTCGCTGTCGCCGGGCATGAAATTCGCCGGGCGACCCTGACCGATGAAGTCCTGCGTTTGGCCGCGGAAAACCGAATCGTCACCAAGGAACTTATCGAACAATGCCGGCCCGAACTCGACGAGATCGAACAGCGCATCCGCCCGGGAACGATTTTTAACGTGGGCCCGACGATTTCCGCCCTCGCCGATGCCGATATCCCCGGCCCGGAATCGCCCAGGGAAGCCGTCGTGCGGCTGCGGCAGGACATGGCCGATTTTGTACAGGATAAAGGACTTAGAGCATCTGGTCGTGGTCTATCTTGCATCGACCGAGCCGCCCGTGCCGACGGACTCGCTGAGGGCAACCTGGGTCGAATTGGATCGCACGCTGGATAATCCCCAAAACTGCCCCTTGCGCGCCAGTTCGCTGTATGCCATTGCCGCGCTGGGGGCGGGCCATTCGTTCATCAACTTTACTCCCTCGCTGGGTTCCGGCTGCCCGGCCATCGACGAGTTGGCCCGCCGTTGGAACACGCCGCACTATGGCTGCGACGGCAAAACCGGCGAGACACTGCTTAAAAAGCGTATTGGCCCCGATGTTCGCCCGGCGCAATCTTTCGGTGCTGAGTTGGGTAGGTCATAACATCTTCGGCAACATGGATGGGCAGGTCCTGAACGATCCGGCCAATAAAATCGGCAAAAAGGCCAGTAAGGATCATCTTCTGGGCGAGATTCTCGGGTACCGGCCCAATACGCTGGTTTCAATCGAGTACCTGCCCGACCTGGGCGATTGGAAAACCGCCTGGGACCACATTCATTTTTCCGGTTTCCTGGGCGTGCCCATGACGCTGCAGTTTATCTGGCAGGCCTCCGACTCGATCCTGGCCGCCCCGTTGGTGCTCGATATGGTGCGTTTTACCGAACTTGCCCATCGCCGCGGCCACGTCGGACACATGACCTTCCTGGCCAGCTTTTTCAAAAGCCCGTACGGCGTGAGCGAACACCGCTTCGAGCAGCAATTTCAAATGCTGGAACACTGGGCAAATGAAAGGATGAGGGATGAAGGATGAATTCAGGATGACGAATGTTGAATAAGTCCATGAAACCGCTTGCGGTTTCGCAATCACAATTATCGACAACCTACAATATTCTATTTACTCGTCCCTAAGGTGCTCCATTGCCCTTGGTTTTCCGGGAACAAGGGCGTGTATTTCACGCTGTAGCGTGTTTCGGCCATCCAGTCTTTGACCGCTTCGGCCCAGCGGGCGTAATGGGCGGTGGCCTTGTGGGCCTTGGCGCCGGCCTCGTCGCGGTAAACTTCGTACAGTAAAAAGCGGTTCGGATCATCGGCCTGCTGGAGCACGTCGAAACGCAGGTTGCCCGGCTCCCGGATGGTGTTCCTGGCATTTTCCAAGCTGGCCGCGATAAAGGCCTCGCGATTTTCGGGTTTGACGTGCACGTGGACACAGGCGATGATCATTACAAAGGCTCCTATTATAGTTATAAGTTTCAGTTTTAAGTATTTTTCATTCCTCTTCAACTGCAGTTGATACTTTTTTCCCCCGCGGCCGGAACAAGAGAAAGGCAACTGAGAGAACAAGCACTATTATATTGACTATTTTAGACCATTCGGAAAAGGAAAGTAGATCGATATAATTTGGATCGTATAATGGGCCCTTATCTTTATCAAAGTTCACCCATTCTCCGCCGCTGCGCGTAAGCAGGGCTTTGAAATTTTCGCTCAAAAAATTTGAAGAAAAGCTTGTTTGGTGGCCATCGGCAAATGCGGCAGCGGACTTGCCCGCCCATTTGTAGCGCAGCCCCCCTTTTCGCCCATGAGGAGCGAAGAGGTCCGGGTTGGTGGAGGGGTCGTCTTTGCAAACCTTCTCGAAGGACAGATCTCGCGGTTCCATCCAATTGATGCCGGAATTGGCCATGTCAACAAGCAAGATAGTCTGAGTCGATCCGTCAAAGATGTCTTTAACAGATACCGATTTATTCATCGGCCAAACCGTATCCGGTCCGACCACGGCTAGATAGTTTGTAGTGGGTTTGCCGTTTGCGTCTTTATCATTTGGGCAATGAAAAACGTCTGGCATATTTCGCGCCAGCTTGATATTATTCGATCCGTTCCAAGGTTCCTTGAAATTGTATGAGTCGAAAAGATCTTTTCGGCCCAAATAAGGGAGTATCAACACACGCCAACTGTGCCAAGGTTTTCCGTCTGGACCGGCAACATAAGCCGGGGGTAAACAACCATGATCACTTTCATATCCAAGAATTGCCTGCGCGATTTGTTTAAGATTGTTTTTGCAGGCATCGATTCTACTGCCCCGAACTTCAGGCGCTACTGCAAGATCAATTAACAATGCAATAAAAAGAATTAAGCCTACTACCAAAGCTGCCGTTTCCATTGATCTTGCTTTTCGAATAAAAGACACTCCAAGCAAACACGCTACAGCAACTGCAATCCCCCACGGACCAAATGCCCCAATTGCCGAGGCCACCGCCACAAACGAAATCATCAACGATTGCAGGGTGAATTGCATGGGGAGTTTTTAGTCGTCGGTTCTCAGTTTACAGTTTACGGTTCT
The DNA here is from genome assembly GCA_963845975.1 of Pirellulales bacterium. GTDB lineage: Bacteria > Planctomycetota > Planctomycetia > Pirellulales > Thermoguttaceae > JBEKIK01. Next base: position 1,140,620 of record CAWJUD010000001.1, read on the forward strand.
CGGTTTTCAGTACGGAGTAGGAAGTACGAGGTCTTTGTATTTCTGCATTCATCCCTCATCTCTTATCCATCATCCTTCATCTCTCATCCCTAATCCCATCAAAACTGGGCAATAAATTGCCCAGCCCTTATTATATTTATCATCCATTATTTTATGAGTCTCGCGTTGAGCCAATCGGCATGGTCCAACACGTCGGCGCGATCGGCGTAGTCGACGACCAGGTCGAGTTGTTTTGCCCCGGTAAGTTCGATATTGATCGGCCCGGGCTTCATGCCGCCGCGGATGGTTTCGCTGGTGAATTTCTCCTGGCCGTCGACAAATACGCGAAACCGCACGCTGCCGCCGCCGGCCGCCGAGTCGTCGATGGCCAACTCGGCTTGGAATCGCTTATAGGGCTGATCCAAGTTGAAGGCCAAGCGGGCCGCGCTGTGCATGCCTATGCCTTTAAGGTATAAAACTCCGCCGGCGCAGCCATGTGCCGGCCACGCCGCGGTCGAGGCGGTAAGGCCAGGTCAGGTCAAGATACGGCACAAAGCGGTATTCGCCGGGTTTGAGGTCGGAAAGATAAACCGCCCGGCCGGAAACGGGCTGGATAAAAACCAGATGCTTGGGAGCGGTCGTCCAAGTTTGCCCGAAAACGGAGAGTTGCAGGGCCGAAGAATCCATGCGCAGGCCGGTCGCCAGCAGCCGGCTGCCGTCGCTAAATCCCAGCCAGGTCCGGGCGGAATCGTTGGACATTTTTCGCCTCAGCGCCGGGTTGAAAACGATTGCCGCGACGCGGCCCAGCTCGATATCCACCGCTCCGACTTGGGTCTTGAGCTTGACGGCGTCTTCTTCGATCTTTTCCAGGAGTCCAGACAGTTCATCGCCGTTATCGAGCAAAAGACGATCCGACTCGCCTTCCGCCCGGGCGATCCGATCGAAAAGGGCGTCGCGATCTTTCGAGGCCGGCGGCAACCGAAAGACTATGCCGGCCAACCGGTCCCAGGGGATTTTCAGCCGGCCGAAAAGCTCAGAATCGGCCACCAGGATTTCTTTATCCGAGGAAAGCACGTCGCCTGCCAAGAGACCGCCGTCGGTCATAACCAGGATCGGGGCGCGTTTGGGTTCCGGACATGCGCCCCAGGCGACCAGATCGCCCAGGGGCAGTTGCCGCTTTTCAGCGGCGGCTTGGAAAACGATCTGCCCTTTGGCGTCGATAGAGGTCAATTCGCCGGAAAACGGCCGGCCTTCAACGGGCGCGGCAACAGGAGCGTCGGCATAAATAGCCTGTGAAGGCAAAGTTGCTGAGAATAAAAAAAAGGAGATGACTGCAAATTGCAAATTGCAAATTGCAAATTGCAAATTGTAGACAACGCTACGTTTTGCTTTCAGCATTCCATGAATTTTCATATTTTCCGATTTCTCAAATCGGGTTAAAGCCAAAATCAAGACCCCCGGTGTATTCACCGGGGGCTAAATGATTTTATCGCTGGAATATGGGCAAATAATTATTCGGCATCTGCAAGACGATGCAAGCCATTGCCGTGGCGCATTCGTTTCCTTCGGCCGGGGCAATCCAGGAGCCGTCTTCTTGTTGTTTGGCGACAAGGTCGTCGCGGATGGCGGGGAACCAGCGGGCAAAGCGTTTTCCCCCGCCTGCCACATGGCCTGCGCGGCGTAATAATGGGCGTAATAATAATAATTTTCCCGGCGCACGGCCCCTTCGGCCGGAATGAATTCCATCAGGTAATCCAGGCCCTTCGTGATTTCCGCTCCCTCGTAAATTCCCGCGCTATAAAAAGCGACCACACCCGCGGCGGAACGGGGAAAGGCGCTTTCGCCGCCTTGGATCATGTACATGAAACCGCCGTCCGGGTTCTGGCTGCGTTTGACGTAACCGATCGAACGGTCGACGACCTCGCGCGATACGAAGATGCCGGCGTTCCGGGCGGCGCAAGGCCATCACCTGGCAGACGGTCACCGAAATATCGGCATCCGCGCGCTGCGGATAATAGCGCCAACCCCCGTCGTTGTTTTGCGAGTTGGCGATCAATTTTACGGCCCTGTTAAGCGCGTCGCGAAGCTCGGGGCGGGACGACATGCCGTGACATTCCGCCAGGAACATGGCGGCGAATCCGTGCCCGTACATCGGTCCGTGAGTGGCCGTGTCCGGCCCGTTGAGAAATCCGCTGGGTTTGGCATTGGCGAGAATATAGTCGATGCACTTGTTGACGTGTTCGCCGTAAGGGCCGCGTCCCGGCGTGCTGCCGCCCGACATGAAAGCCATGCCCGCCAGCCCGCAAACGGCCAGGTTGCCCCGCGCCGGTCCATTGCCGAACGAGCCGTCCTCGTGCTGCCGCTCGGCCAGCCAGCGCAGGCCTTGCGCGATGGTTTTTTCGGCCGCCGGAGTGATCCACTTCGCGGCCGCCTTTTCCTGGTCGATCTCTTGCGCGTCCGTGGCAAATGCGGCGAGAATGATGAAAAACGTGCAAGCGGCTTTCATGATTATTTCAGCATTTCGCGTTCCGCGTTTTTCGTTCTTCGTTTTAAATTCATCCCTCATCCTTAATCCCTCATCTCTCATCCCTCATCCTTGCATCTCATCCCTCTTAACCGGGCAATAAATTGCCCGGCCCTATCTGTCCATCCCTCATCCTTCTTATCACTCTCCGTTTTTTTTCTCATTGGATAAATCGCGGAAATAATCCTCGATAAGATCCTGGTACTTGGGGATGAAATCTTCCATGGGGGTTTGCAGCATTTGCTCCCGGACGTGCGGGGGCAACTCGCCCCAGAGATTGTTTATCAGGGCACGCATTTCTTCCATGTCGGGTTTGCCCGATTGGCCGTCAGGCGATCGCGGGGAGCTTGCCCCGGCCGGCTTGTTGCCGGGTTTTTGAGCGGCATTTGCGCCGGGTTTGGGACGCGGAGCGCTGGAATTTCGGGCGGATTGCTGAGGATTGGAAGAGCTTGACGAGCACTGCCCGGCCGATTTACGAGCCTGGTTGATAAGCAGATCCAGGTCGGCGACAATCTGTTTTTGCAGATTAAGCGTGGCCGGCCCCGCGTCGGATAGCGCCATGCGCTGCCGGACTTGGAACATGGTTTGGGCGATGTTAAGCAGCGGATTATCGTTTTCTTTTTCGGCGGCGGCCCCCAGTTCCCGTTGAAGCCGCTGGTTTAGATCCGCGCCCCCCTGCCCTGCTCCGGTTTCAAGTTTGTCTTTTTTTTCATCGGGGCCGAATATTTCCCGCTCGATATCGTTTTTCGATTGGGCTTTGAGGTTTTTAAGCAGTTCGCTGTTGAGCGACGGCGCTGCTGCGATTGGGCGATAACGGGCACGCAAGAATATAAAAACGAGATCCATCCAATCGAAACGATTAAGAGTGGGAAAGAAAATGCAGAATGCAAATTGCAAATTGCAAATTTTAAATTGCAGAATTGTCTCATAAAGCAACTCCGACTGTCATCCCAGGCCGATATTCATTATATCCGCGAAAATCGCTAATAGAACCACCCGGCACAAGTGCCGGTGCTAAACAATAATACTTGGCTATTCCCGCTCCCCGACCATGCCGACCAATGCTACGCATCGGTGCCCGATGGTGCCCGGTCGCGGCTAAACATGTCTTAATAATCGACCTTTACGAGAAAAAGACCTTGCGGGGGCGCGGTGGGGCCCGCTAGGCGGCGATCGGCGGCGCGCAGGACTTCGGCCGGCCATATTTCGGGTTTTGCCCCTCGGCCGACTTCGACCAGCGTGCCTACAATCGCCCGGACCATATTATACAAAAATCCGTCGGCTTCCACTTCGATGGCGATCCAGTCACGTTCATCCCCCCTGCCCCGCCGGATGGATAGTTCGAAAATCGTACGCATGCTGTTTTTGGACCGGGAACCCGAGGCTTCAAAACTGCTGAAATCGTGCCTGCCGACAAGCGGAATAGCGGAGCGGTGCATGGCCTCGGCATTCAGCCGGCCTTGGTTGAAATGCCAGCAATACCGGCGGCGGAATACGTCCCGGACCGGCCCGTCGTGGATCAGGTAGCGGTAGCGCTTGCGCAAGGCCTTATGCGTGGGGTGAAAACCATCGCGCGTCTCGGACGCCTCGAGTACCGCGATATCGCCGGGCAGGACGGCATTTAGCGCCCGGCATAAAACCTCGGGGGATAACCGGGTTTCCAAGCGAACGCTCACCACTTGTCCCAGGGCGTGCACGCCTCTATCGGTCCGGCCGCTGGCAAGAATACGGACGCATTGGCCGCTGACACGAGTGATGGCGGCTTCGATGGTCTCTTGAACCGATCGTTGCCCGCTCTGGGCTTGCCATCCGTAATAATTCGTGCCGTCGTACGATACCAGGAGCTTGAAAGTGCGCATTGCAGGCACAGTTATGACACTAATTTCCGTTTGCCGACGGCGGCCTCTTTACCGAGTTTTACCAGCAATTCGGCGATCTGCACGGCGTTGGTGGCCGCCCCCTTGCGCAGGTTGTCGCTGACGCACCAGAATGTCAAGCCGTTAGGGCAGGAAATATCTTCTCGAATCCGCCCGATGAAGGTCTCGTCGCGCTTATCGCAGTTGATCGGCATGGGATAGACTTTGTGGTCGAGGTCGTCCATCACCACCAGGCCGGGAGTGGCGGCGAAGAGCTTGCGGGCTTCTTCGACGCCGACTTTTCGCTCGGTTTCGACCAAAATGCATTCGCTATGGCAGTTAGAAACCGGCACCCGCACGCAGGTCGGACAGATTTGTATGCCGTCGTCCTCCAACATCTTCCGCGTTTCGTAGACCATCTTCATTTCCTCGGACGTGTAACCCTTGTGCTTGGGCGAGCCGATCTGCGGAATGCAGTTGAAGGCGATGGGATGCGGGAAGCACTCGTATTTATATTCTTGCCCGGCCAAAAGGGCCCGAGTGCCGTTGGCTAAGTCGCGGCTCCCTGCCAGGCCCGCGCCGCTGGTGGCCTGATAAGTGCTGACTACAACCCGCAACACCTGGGCGGCGTCGTGCAGGGGTTTTAGGGCCTGGACCATTTGCGTGGTCGAGCAGTTCGGACTGGATATGATGCCTTTGTGCCTGAGCACCGCATGCGGATTGACCTCGGGAATGACCAGGGGCACGCTGGGATCCATGCGCCAGTAACCGCTCTCGTCTATCACCAGGCAACCGCGGTGCACGGCGTCGGGAATGAAATCGCGAGCCACGTCGTCGGGAGTGCTGCTGACGGCCAGGTCCACGTCGTCGAAAACCGGACCGCTGAGCTCTTCGACCGTGATCTCTCGACCGGCATAGGGCAATTTTTTGCCCGCCGAACGGGCGGAAGCCACGAACTTGATCCGCTTGCATGGAAAATGACGGGCTTCGAGCAATTGGCGAATAATGGTCCCTACTGCGCCGGTGGCGCCTACAACCGCGACACAATCGAACACGGGTGGATCTCCTTGTTGATAAAACCACTATTATCTATTAAACAAGCCGGGGGCGGTAAATGCGGTCAGCCGGGATTATTCATGGTTTAGGCATTCCTGCACAGAATGCGGAACACCAGCCCGAAGCGCAAGCGAGGGCTACAAATTTGCTCCTGATTACGTACCTTGCTTGCGCTTCGGGCTAGTATAAATCCTCATGAATAACAGGTTAATTCAAGGCATATAAGTAATTTATTATGCCATCATGGGCTGAGAATCACAACTCCATATAAACAACAAAACCCCCGCGGGGGTGGAACCCATCGCGGGGGCTTTTGTTGATAATCTTTAGTCGACGTACCTTGGCCTTAGGCCAAGGGCAAAAATATCCCTTTTTAATTAGCAGAGGCTACAGCTTCGGCCGGTTTCGTGTTGAAACCAAAGGCCACGGCGGTATTCTCACCGGCGGTCAAAGCAACCGTATGTGTCTCTTCGACCAGTTTCCCCTCGCGAACCGTTTCAGCATGTATATCATACTTGTAGCTGAAGCCGGGTTTCAGACCGTAGGAGACGAACTGGCGACGGCTGCCAATGCTGCGTGTAGCCAAGCCGTTGATCGTGACCTTGGCGTCGTAGGGCACCCAAACCGTGACCACGCCGCTTGTCTCCGGAGTTGGAGATGACATGGTGGACGGCTCGGTGGGTGGTACTGCCGGGGTAGTGCCGGGCATTGCAGGCGCTGGCTCAGTAGTAGTGCCGGGTAGAGCAGGTGTCGGACTGGGCTCAGGCGGCGTGGCTGGAACGGCGGGTGTGGGGGCCGGGGCTTCCATCACCGGCTTCTTGGCCGGCGTGGGCATGGTCGGAGCAGCGGGCGCGGCTGTAGTGGTCGTCGAGCCGCAACATGTAGCTGCTACTGCATTGCAGCAACTATAAGTTGCATAGCAGCCTGAATAACAGCCATTATAGCGGCTAGAATAGTATCCTCCGCACCAGCCGCAGCCCCAGCGGTACGGTCGGCTGTATCCGCCATACCAACCTCCGCAGTAATCCCAGGCCGAATAGCATGACGAACAGCCGTAATACACCGGTCGGCAGCATCCCCACCAACAGGCGTTAGCACTACCGACAGCGGTTAAAAGTAATAGTACAACCGCTGTCCCTAATAATACTTTCTTCCAACTTTGTCGACTCATGAGTTTCTCGCTCCCTTTTAAAAGAGGATAAAACATAGTTTTTAATACTACAAACCCTGTAGCTTACAAATAATAGCATGGAAATCAAGTAGACTGGGAAAACTTATCCGATTTGGTAAGCTCTTATAATCAGAGAACTTAGGCTAATCACCCTAAGAACACTCATAAATTATAACGGCTCGCACCAGAAAGAAACCACCCGAATTAGTGGTTTGATCAAGAGCTATGTTTATCTCTTAGCTACAGATGGAATCGTCTTACCCTTGAGTTGGTAGACGTAAGCAAGCACCTCGGCCACGGCCGCGTATTTGTCTTGTGGGATTGGATGATTGATATCCACTTCGCGGTACAGGGCTTGCGCCAAGGATTTCTTTTCCACAATTGGAATACCATGTTCCAGGGCCAGGTTGCGTATGCGTTGAGCGACTACGCCCGCCCCCTTGGCGACCACGACGGGCGCTGCCATGGTTTCCGCTTCATATTGAATAGCCACGGCCAATTCGGTAGGGTTTGTGATTACCACGTCGGCCTTTGGGACGGCCGCGGAAATGCGATTCAAGGCCAACTGCCGTTGCACGTGCCTGCGCCGGGCGACAATCTGTGGATTGCCTTCCAGATTTTTCAATTCCTCGCGGATCTCTTGCGGCGTCATCTTCAGGTCCTGCTCGTGCTTCCACCATTGGAAGCCATAATCGAGCAAGGCCAAGAGCAGTAACGCCCCGGCGATTTTCAGCGCCGTCCAAAGCAGGATCTGGAACATTAATATGGCGATTTCCGCGACTTCGAGCCGGGAAAATCCCAAAATCTTTTCGCGCTGGCTCCATAGGCTTACATAAGCCACGCCGACGATCACCGTAATCTTGAAAATCCCAAACAGCAAATGCACGCTATTGGTAAGCGAAAAAATCCGGCCCAGGCCCTTCAGCGGATCGATGCGGGTCAAATCGAAGGCTACTTTATCGGGCAGAAAAAGAAAACCCACTTGCATCAGGTTTGAGGCTATCCCGGCCAACATCACCAATCCCAAAATGGGCAACAGGTATTTGGCCAGCATTGTTACGATTGAGGTCCACTGGTTTACGGCGAAGTCCGAGTCGGCCGAAAGCCATGCGTCGCCGCCCAATTGCTTCGTGGCATATCTCCCGAAGAATTCCAGCAACTGCGGACCCATCATCAGCAATATCAGCAGGCCGGCCAACAACAAAAAGGCCGATCCCAAGTCCTGACTCCTGGCGACCTGGCCCTCTTCGCGGGCCTGTTGCCGGCGATGTGGCGTCGGTTCTTGCGATTTATCGCCGCTTTGTTCGGGCATTTTACCAGTGCCTCATCCGGCAAGTTATCGCCTGCGGAGCAAGCTCCGGGGCTAAACTATAAACTGTGAACCGTAAACCGTAAACCGTAAACTATTTCAGGGCAACCAGCCCGCGCAGCGGGGTGTGCAGGGCATCGAGCACGAGTTCCACCGCTGGCTCGACTTGTTCCTGGAAAGTCCATACCACGCCGCCTAAAGTCAAGGCCAAGGCCCCGAAAATGAGCAACGAATTCAGGCCGAATCCCAAGATCAACACATTCAGTTGCGGAACGGTGCGGCTGATTAGTCCTAAAACAAGCGTCGCCAAGAGCAATGCGATCGTAGCCGGGGCGGCGGCACGGATGCCCAGCGAAAAACTCTGCGCCATTAGCGTGACAAAAGCGTCGGCAAGCGATCGGGAAAATATGCCGCTGCCGGGCGGAATCGTTTGGAACGTATCGAGCAATCCCGCCATCACAAGCCTGTGGCCGCCGATGCACACGAAAATGCTCAAACTCACCAGCACAAAAAGCCTGGAAAGGATGGGCGTGTTCATGTCCGAAGTCGGATCGTAGGCCTCGGCTATCATCAATCCGCCCACGTACCCGATGATTTCACCCGCCAGTCCCATGCCGTGCACCAGGATCATGATCCCCAATCCCAAACACGTTCCCACGATCAGTTCGCCGCCGATAAAAACCAGGTAATTCAGCAGATTGCCGGGCTCCGGCGCGGCCGCGTTCCATTGCGAGGGCATAATCAGAACGGTCAAGGCCAACGCCAACAGCGCGCACCCGCATGGGCGCGTCGGTGGAGCCGTAAATCGGCGCGGTCATAGTCAACCCGCTCACCCTGGTCAAGACCAGGGTAAACACGATGAACTTGCCGAAGTCGAGTTGACTTAATAAATCCATCATTCATCATTCTCAAAATCTTCCCGGGATCCCGGCGATCAGTTCGTGGGAATACTGCACCATGCGGGCGATAAGCCAGGGGAGCGCCAGGCTCAACACCAATACCATCGCTATCAGTTTGGGCACGAAGGCCACGGTCTGCTCCTGAATTTGCGTAAGGGCTTGCAGCAACCCGATCAGCAAACCCACGGCCATTCCCGCCAGCAGGACCGGGCGCCGATCAACAGCATGTTCCAAATAGCCTCACGGCCGATATCGATGACTGTTTGAGAATCCATAAAAAAAGGATGAAGGATGAGGGGTGAAGGATGAGTTAATTCATTTAACAACTTGCGGTTTCGCGCCTCTACATGCTAACCGCTAAAAACTGAAAATCGAAAAACCCTATGTAAATGGTTGGAAACTCTCCATCAACATTCCCACCACCAGGTGCCAACCGTCGACCAGGACAAACAAAAGCAATTTGAAGGGCAGTGAAATTAAAACCGGCGGGAGCATCAGCATGCCCATCGAAACCAGCACGCTTGATACGACCATGTCCAGAATCAAAAACGGCAAATATATTTGGAACCCGATCAAAAACGCTGTCTTCAGTTCGCTGAGCATGAAGGCCGGCAAAAGCACCACAAGCGGGACGTCGTCGTAACTTTTCGCGCGGGCTGGTCGGGCACGTAATTCATGAAAAGATATATGTCTTCGGAATTCTTCGTTCGCTCGATCTGCTGGCTCATGAATCGGCGCACCGGGGCAACGCCCGACTTCCACGCTTCTTCCAGCGAAATGCGATGCTCGGTATAGGGGACAATAGACTCGTTGTAAACCTGCTTCCACACCGGGGCCATGATTAAAAACGTGAGAAACAGCGACAAGGTCGTGATCACCTGGCTGGGCGGGAGTTGCTGCGTGCCGATCGCCTGCCGCAGCAAACTCAGCACCACCACGATCCGCACGAAACACGTGGTCATCAATAATAAAGCCGGCGCCAGGCTGAGCACGGTCAACAGCAGCATCACTTGGATCGTGGAACTGAGTCCCTCTGGGCTGGTCCATTGTTTGGGCCCTCCGGAAAGCCCTTCTGGCAGCTTCATCGTCAGCGGCTGATTGCTCGTCTCTTGGGCGCCCGCCGAGGCCAGGAAAGAAAAACAAACCAGGACCAGGGCCAGATAAGCCAGCGGTTTCCCCGATGCCCATGAAGATTTTGGATTTTTAATTCTTTTTATGGGCGCGGCTATCCGTTTGGGCGCGGCCGAGCAACCGACCACGCCGACCAACGCGACCATGCTTCGCATGGCACTCCGTCGGTGCTCGATGGTGCCCGTCGGCGCCCGCCGCGGCTTTTTAAACGGCGTTCGCAATTTACAATTTGCAATTTGCAGTTTCCAATTTGCAATCTTGCTCCAAAACGAGGTTTGGCCGCGGCATTTCATTTCAGGCATTGCGCTGCTCCCATTCCATGGCATCCGGCGATTCAATTGCAGAGGGATCGTAATCCGCATATTCACATAGTGTCGATGTTCCCTGGGAAGCGCGCCTGGGGGCCAGTTGTTGAAAAATCTGCCGGAACGCCGCCGTGGAACTTTGCGGGCCGGCCTGGCGGCACAATCCGGCCAACCGGTCGACCTCTTGGGGACCGGTTATCTCGGTAAGCGTTTCCGTCCCGGCCGGAGTTACCGAGACCAACAGGAGCTTGTTGCCGCAGCGGAGCAGATGCACGTTTTGCCGGCCGGCCAGCGGAGCGCGTCCGAGCACTTCAAAGGCCTCGCTGGGAAGGCGCGTAAGCCCCTGCGGCGCGGCCCGGCGTATCAACCAGGCGATCAGCAAGAAAATTCCCAATACCACCCCGAGACCGCCGAATACCGTGACCATCGACGGCAGCCCGCCGGGCATTTTACTCGAATCCCGGGAATCGGTCTTGCTCGAAGGCGTAAGTGGGATGTGCGATTCCCGCTTCAGCGACAATGAAGACGCGGGCTTTCCATTGCCGTTGGCGGAAGCATCGACGGACTTATCGGCCGCCGCCAGTGGCGGAGCTATCCGCACCGGCCCGGCCGTCGGCTCCAACAACGGCGGCCGCGAATCGAATTCGTCGGCGGCCGATTGATTCGCCGGCGGATTGGATGTCTCGGCAGGGAGATTTCCCGACATTAGAAATAGAAAGATCAAGCTGATGATTCGAGCAGTGGAAGGCATCCGTGCGCGTCCTTGCTGATTTTATTATTGAAGTTGGCTATTGGAACAAACCGATAACGATACGGGCAAATCTGCGGCGCTTCTTTTCCGTCGAAGCTTGTCAATTCTGATCGGGCATCCGGCCGCGGATCAGGCGAAATTTTCCCCTCACAACCGCCGTGGTCGTTAAGAACCGGCTTTCTTGTAAGGCATTAATTAAACATGTTCGCGCCGGTTATCAACTCGGCCACGCGGACGCAAAAATTGTCGTTAAGCACGAGCACTTCGCCCCGCGCTATCAGGCGCCCGTTGACGTAAACGTCGACCGGGTCGCCGGCCAGTTTGTCCAGGGGAACGACCGATCCCTTGCGGAGCTTCAGCACGTCTTCCAGATACATGTGCGTGCGTCCCAGTTGGATCTTCAGGTTCAATTCCACGTCGCGCACCAAATCCAGCGAGGCTGTTTCGGTGGAGGCGGGCGCACCGCCGAGCTCTTGCAACCGGTAGGCCGAGACCCCCTGGGGTAAAACGTTATTCCCCGAGGAATTTATCGATTCCAAGGCTTTTTCTGCCTGGTTTAAGAGGAATTCGATGTCCTTTTCGGCCATGTTCCCTTCGCCGGGCAGGGGATCTGGAGCCGAAGCATTGAGCGTCTCCCCGCCCTGCTTGGATTTAGAATCCGCGCCATCCTGAGCCCCTGACGCGTCCGCCGGCGCGGCGCCGGGCGGCGTGGCCGATTTGGCTGCCGGCGCTGCCGGGCCTGCCGGTTGGCTTAAAAGCTTTTCAATATCGTCCTGATTTAAAACTTTTTCGTCAGCCATGGGAATCCATTCCTGATTTGTTTTGTTTTATTGTTCGATAAAGGAGAAATCGCTGAAAATGATGGTTTGCAGGAGTTGTTTGCCCAGCATGCGGTTGGTATTGTCCATGATTTTGCGCTTCACCAATCCCAAGCCCGCATCGGTCAAATCGGTGATCTCGGAACTGCGGACCGTGACGATAACTTGTTCGCGGAAACGGTGCAGGTTTTCTTCCAGGTGGGTCATGAATAATTTCTGATCCGCGGCGGCAACGGTTCCATATAGGTGGAAATCGATCCGCAATGTGGTGTTCGAGGCGGGCTGATAGGCCGTGACGTTGAATTCGCCCAGATCAACCTCTACCTGGCCGTTCTGTTCCTTCTCGGCTTCTTGCTTGGCCTTGGTTTTGCTATCCCCGTTGTTCTCCACGGCGGAGCCGGCCAAAGCGGCGGTTTCCGCGGTTTTTGGCAGGTACCAATAGGCGACAACGCATTCCACCGCGATTACCAAGGCCACGAAGAGCAAAATCTTGATTTTACCGAACAGGTTCGTTTTGGCTACCGCGGCGGGAGCTTGCTCCTCCGCTTGGGGATTCTCGTTAGGGACGGGCGGTTCTTGGGCCATGGTTTTTAAAAGTTAAAGGGAGGCGTGCAACTATGGGAATCTTATTTTTCATCAATTCATGAGTGGTCTTGCCACGTGAAAATTTTACAATATTCTTTGCAGCCGGGAGACAATCGGCATGATATTAGTTTGGCTCGCGCGTTTCTAACGGATTTTCCTGCTTTATCGTTTGCCATGTTCCCTTTTCGCCGGTTTTTTGGGAAAACCGGGGCAAAAAAGACTGATGATGTTAGCTTTGTAAACCTTCGCGATCAAGACCAATTATTTACCGGGAAAATGGTTCGCCGGAGGCGGTATCAAGTACTTCGACTGCTGGTAGGCCACGGCGCGGCGCATCACTTCATCCATCGATTCCGCCACTACCAGCCGCTGGCCGGTGGTAAGCGTGACAAACGTGTCCGGCCTGGCTTCGACGTATTCAATCAACTCGGCGTTGAGGATAAACGGCTCGCCCGAGAGCCGGGTCAGTTTGATCATGTGTAGCTCCCTAAGTGGGCAGTAAACTGCCCACCCCATATAATCCACTATTTTCTATCGCTGCAACTGCAGCAAGGTATCGAGCATGGTTTGCACCGTGGTGATTACTTTCGTATTAGACCGATACATCGTGGAAGCCAGTATCAGATCGATGAGGTTTCCGCCGACGTCGGCATTGGAAAGTTCCACGGCCCCGGAAATAATCGAGCCGATGCCGTTTTCACCGGGACTGCCGACCATGGGATTTCCCGAATTCACGCCCGATGTATACAAATTGTTGCCGGTTTGCACGAGGCCGTTGGGATTTCTGAAATTCGCCAGTATGACCTGGCCGAGATCGCGTTTGGCGCTGTTGGTGAAGACGCCGGTGATGAGTCCGTCGCTGTTGACGGAGTAACTGGACAGCGTGCCCGGCGCCGAACCATCTTGTGATGTAAACTGTAAACTGCTGTTTGCCGCCAGGCCGGAGACATTACTAAGATCCAGCTTGAATTGCAGGGGTTTTAAGGAGGCGACGTCATCGCGATTGATGGAAATAGTGTCTGGTATCACGGAGATGAGGTTGCCTTTTCCGTCGAACTTGATCAGTCCCGTTCCTACCGCGACCTGGGCGGAACCCGTGGTTTGATTGTCCTTTGAATCGGCGAACCAGCGGTAGGTGGTAGTCGTGGTGTCGGTGCTTTCCAGGACGGCGGTTACTGTGACCTTGCAGGGGATGCCCAAGGAATCGTAAACCTGGAAGCCGATCGAGGCGCTTTGTCCCACGCCGCTTTGGACCGTGGAAAAAGACAAGTCGACGGGATTATGCGCGCTGCCGGACGTGGGCATGCTGATGCTAATGTCGTTATCGACGCCGTTGTTGCCGACGACCGTGATCTTACCGTCGATTATTTGCGCCGGGAGTGTAGGGATTGCTCGGGTCGGCGGTATTTTTAGAAACGGGAATACCGCCGCCCGTTTGAATGCCCAGGGATTGATTGAGAAAAGTCAGCAAATCGCCCACGGTCGAGGAGGCGGTAATGGTAAAACTCCTATTCAATTCTTCAGTGCCTTTCTTGTCGGTGAAATTGAGCGCGCCCAAGGTAAAGACGTGCTTGTAGTCGAAGTTGGAGGCGTCGTATTTAATTACGTCGGTGAGCAATGTCATGTCCGAGATCTCGGATCCCGTTCCAATCATGTTGAGCGTGCTGTTTCCCTTGATGCTGTCGTCTGAAGAGCTATCGATGTAGGAGGCGGCGCCGGTATTGAACTTGATCGTATTCACTTCATGGAAAGTATTTTTATCGGCGACCGTGTTTCGATATATGGCCCAGGAGTCCCAATCGCCCGAGGCGGTTTCCGCCGGCGGCAGAGCGATTTCGATGCGCTGGTTCGCGGCGGCGATGGATTTCGACCCGCTGCCGTCGGTTATCGCCACGGGATCTGAAGTTTTGCCGTCTACGGAATTGTAAAAGGAGATATAGTATCCGTAAGTGCCCGTAAGCATATCGTCGTCCAGATTGCTTCCGCCCGTCGCGGCCGTATCCGTATATGTATAACTTGCATCTGTTATGTCATTGGTATTGACTGAGTCTATATATCCATACGCACCCACGGTTCCGCCGGCCGCGACCGGGGCGCGATAGATATTGACATATTGATAGCCGGCGGTTGTGGCGGAGGCTTTTATCGAGAACAAATTGTTAATAACCAGGGAACTGTTGTTGGCGGCCACCGTCCCCGCGACATTATCCGACGAGGGCACGCTTTCCGAGTAGGGGTCGCTGCCATCCACTTTGGAATAAACCAGTTTGTAAGAGTAGTTGCCGGCTTGTATGTTTCCCGTGGCGGCGCCGCCGTCGGTTGTGCTTACGGTGCCCACGTCCGCGGCGTTAGTGGCCGCGGCAGTGGCGGCGTCCGGAAAAGTTTTTGTGTCATCGCCGAGGGGATCGGTGTCAATGACCTGGGCCGTGTCTGCGATGCCTCCGGTGGGCCCGGGGGGCGGAAGGGTGCCGTTTAGGGCGACATTTTGTGTAGCCTCAGCCACCATTTTTGTTCCAAAGGGGATGGTAAGCGGCTCCAATGCGGCCTTCTGAATATTGAAGTTGTTGTCAACGGCGTATCCCAACACCATGTTGCCGCTGGCGGTAACCAATTGGTTTTGGGAATTCAAGGTGAATTCGCCGTCGCGAGTATAGGCATAACTGCCGTCGCTGGCTTGAATTATAAAGAAACCATTGCCCTGGATGGCCATGTCCGAGACAAGGGAGGTGTTCGATATGGTGCCTTCAGAGAAATTGGCCTGGATGGAGGAAACCATGGTGCCCAATCCGATTTGGCGCGGGTTAGTGCCGCCGTCGTTGGTCGTGGGTCCGGAACCCAAACTGTAGGTTTGCAAAAACTGCGTGGCAAACGTGGCCGTGGATGCCTTGAAACCCACGGTGTTCGAGTTGGCCAGGTTGTTGCCCACCACGTCGATTGTCGTTTCCGATCCGGTCAGGCCGGTCAATGCCGTGCTTAATGCCGATGCAAGACCCATTGTATATCTCCTAATTTTTGAGCGCGGCCGGGCAAACATCGTTTGGTGCCCGCCGCGGCTTTACATTGATTGTTGAATTTATCACGAACTTGGATCGACTTCGGAAATGTTTGTCAAACTTATAGTGTTGGCGCCGATGCACACTTTTACGCCCGAACCGCCAACCGTGACCTTATCGACCTGGCCGGTGATTTTGTCGCCGCTGTCGGTCAGGCCGGTTATGGTTTTTTGCAGCATGGTGCTGGCTGCCACCAGGTCTTGCTGAGTTTGCATCGAAGTCAGGGTGTCGGACAACCGCTGATTGGATTCGATGGCCTTGATCTGGCTGACTTGCTGAAGAATCTGAGTGTCGTCCATGGGACTCAAGGGGTCCTGATTCTGCAACTCCGTTACCAGGAGCTTGAGAAAATCATTCATGTTCACCGAATTAAGCGGATCGGCGTTAGCGGCTTGTTGGCCTTTTTGGTTTGTATGCTCGAGGCGGATGTGACGGAACCTGTGCTCATGTTCGTAATTCCTTAAAAGCTTGGTTGGATTTTTAAATTATGTTTACCCGCTTTGTCCATGAAGCGGCTGTTTTCATACAATGACGTTTAATTGACCGTTGTGATTCGCAAGGCGCGGGGCGCCCGTTGTTGTCGCCGCCGCGCCGCCGTTTTCCCGGGCCGGCGGGCGCAAAGCGCGGTAACCGCCCTCGCCCGATCCGGTTCCGGCCTGATTGGCCGTTTGCTGGGGCGTTCCGCCGGAGGACGGGTCCCGCAAATCCACGTCGAATTTCTGGATCTTGATGTTCTGCTGGGCAAGGCGGTCGCGCAAGGCGGGCAGATTTTCCAAGAGCAGGTTTTTCGCCTCCTTGGTTTCCGCTTCCAGGCGGGCCTTCATCACGCCTTTGTTTACGCTGATTTCCATGCGCAACGAGCCAAGTTCCGGCGGACTTAGTTTCAATCGCACGGTCCCCCCGCCGTTGTTCATCGCCGCAAATGCCCGCTCCACCCTTTGCACAAACCGCACGCTACTTAACTCCGATCCGCTTTCATCGGCGCTGCCCTGCTGAGACGCCGCTGTTTTAGTGCCCGGTTGTTCAAGGCGCTGCAACGCGTTTGCGGGATTGGCGGCCTTATTGTCGGGCGGGGCATTGGAAGGTTTATCGGTCGCCTGCGGATCGAGTTTGTCCTTCGCCGGCGTCGGCATAAAAGGCGGATTTACGGCCGCCTGTAAAGCGGCGGAATTTACCGTCGCGGCACCGGCTGGCACCTCTTGGAAAACAGCCGGCGAAACAGCCGCATCGGCGACACGGCCGGTAGACGGCTGCATTTTCCCGTTTTGATTGGCGTTTTTCCCCTGCGCGTCGTGCGGCGATGCGGCGGCGGCTTTCGATGTTTTTGCGGCGGAAGTCCTGCCTTTCCCGGCAGCCGGCGCGGTCTCGGTTGTCTGCGTCGCCGCCGGCTTTCCCGCGTTTTTATCTGCTTCCAGGGCGGTCTTCTTCGATGCCTGCTTTTTCCCGGACGTGGAAACAGACGCCTCCGCCTCCGCTGCGGCGGCGGATTGCATCCTGCCTGAGGACAACGATTCCGCCTTGGCCGGCCCGCCTGAGTCGGCCGTCTTTTTCGTTTTTGCGTCCTTAGAGGCAACGCGAAACGGATTTGAGGCCTCCTCCATTTCTGTTTTTATTGACGAGGCGCTGTTTTTCGGCTGCGAATGGTTTTTTGCATTATCGGCCTTGGCGTTTATCTCCGCGTTAAGTTGACTGCCTTGATTTGTGCCAATCGGGACGGAATCGCGATCGTCGCTTTTATCCTTATTATTGTCTTCTTCTCCCTTATTGGTCCGGGAACCGGCTTGGTCTTGCTCTACCGGCTTGCTTTTCGACGTTGGAAGGCTTGATTTTCCGGCAGAGTCCGTGCCACCGACGTTGTTAATATTATCTTCATTATCTTTTGGGCGTGGCGGCGGGGCTGCTGTAGAAGGCGAATCGTCGGCCCGCGAAACCGGCGACTGACCGCTACCGCTTGACGAGTCGCTTGTGACGTTGTCGCCGGCGCCTGTGGAAGAAGTTTGCGCCCGCTGCAAGTAAGCGTTAAACGAGCCGCTGCAGCCTGCGCACGCACTGCCCGCGCACGGCTCTACCGGCATTATGTCCAACAACGGCAATACGATTAATTGGTTAAGTTCCATAATTGATATAGCCGTGTTTTTTATAACTGCGAGGTTTTCAATTGTTCCAGTTGTTTGCGCGTGTTTTCGGGCACGTTGGCTGTCGGCGAACCGACTCGGATCCGGCGCAAAACTTCGCTCAGTTTTTCCATTTCCTCGTCCGTTTTGAATTCGCCGAAGATTTTGTGCGCTTGGCGTCGGGCATGGGCGAAAGCAACGTCACCGCGTCGTCGATTTCTTTGTTATTCAACATCTCCAGGATCAACGCCTTGGCCTGCTTGGGCTTCAGGTTTTCCAGCGTGTTGCGGACTTCATCCTTGCCGGAGGCCGCCGCTCCCTCGCGCATCGATAACAGTTGGGCGTCGAATTCGTCCCGCAGTTGCTTGTAACTTTTCTTCTCCTCGGCCAGCCTGGTCTGCTCGAGTTGGAGCTGGGAAAGGCTGTTGCGCAGTTCCTGTTCGCGGAGCTCCAAGTTTCGATACCTGAGCGCCCGGGTTTCCAGAATTTGATCTAAAGAGGCCTGTTCGGCGACTTTTTCCTCGGCGCCTTTTGTTTGCGCCTCCGCGCCTCCGGCCGGCTGAATGCCTTGGGCGGCGGCAATAACGTTTAGCCACCGCTGGTTATCGATTTTCCAGGTGGAAATCAAGTATGCCAGTATGATGGACTGGGAAATGATGGTGCCGACGCATGCGTACGCGAACATTGTCCCTGCCGCGCTGAGCAACCGTTTTATCATACGACTACCTCCGCGGCCATGGCCTGGAGCCGGGCTACTTCATCCAAACGTTTTATATCCAAGCGGTTTTCCGCCTGGTTGTGTTGTTCGAGTTGGTGTTCCCGCAACTTATCCAAAATGCGCACTTCCCGGTTTGCAGCCAGCAATGCCACGCGCCTGCGCTCTATCTCGGCCGCCAATCTGCCCCGCTGTTCGTTCAAGTGGCGTTGTTGGACTTTCAAGATGATTTCGTAACGCTGGGCTTCGATCAGCCGGTCGATATCGATTATGCCCGGCCCGGCGGCCTTGCGGCACTGCTCTTCGAGGAAGTTCAACTCGGTTCGCACCTGTTCCAAATGTTCGTTAAGCACGTCGTCCGCCCGATAGGCCTGGGCCAACTCGGCGCGGCGCTCGTCGCGAGCGGCCTCGCGGAGCTTCAAGAGCGTCGCCAAACGGAACTTGAATCGGGCCATGTCTTATTCCAAAATCTTTTGGCTCTTATTTTTGCGTTTGTGCAATGAGTCGGGTCGTGATTTGTTTGTGTAACTGAATCAATTTGGTGCGGGCGTCTTCGATGTCCGATGATTGCTGCACGGTCTGCCGCAAAAAGCGGTTCAGGTCGTCCTGCATTTCCACGGCGGCGTCGACGAGCTTGTTGCTCCCGCGGCGATAAGCCCCGATGGATATCAGGTCCTCGTGCTCGCGGTAAGCCGCCAGCAGTTCGCGAACCGCCATTGCCGCTTGCAGATGCTCCTCGCTGGCGACTTCGGTCATCAAACGGCTGAGGCTTTCCAGCACGTCCACGGCCGGATAATGGTTTTTCGAGGCCAGCCGGCGTGAAAGCCAGGTGTGCCCGTCCAGCAGGCCCCGCACCGCGTCGCTGATTGGCTCGTTGGGATCGTCGGCTTCGACCAGGACCGCGAAAAAAGCGGTGATGCTGCCCAGCGGGCTCCGCCCGGCCCGCTCCACAAACTTGGGTAGGACCGCGAAAACCGAAGGCGGGTATCCGCGCGTCGCCGGCGGCTCGCCGGCCGCCAGGCCGATCTCGCGCTGTGCAAGTGCGAAGCGCGTCAACGAGTCCATCAACAGCAACACGTCTTTTCCCTGGTCGCGAAAATACTCGGCCACCGCCATTGCCGTGGCCGCCGCTTGGGTGCGCAACAAGGGCGGCTCGTTGCTGGTGGCCACGATGACCACGCTCTTGGCCAAACCGCTTGGGCCCAGGTCGCGCTCGATGAATTCGTTCACTTCGCGGCCGCGTTCGCCGATCAAGGCTATCACGTTTACGGCGGCGGCGGTGTATCGGGCCATCATGCCTAAAAGCACGCTCTTTCCCACTCCGGACCCGGCGAAAATGCCCATCCTTTGCCCTTTGCCGCAGGTTATCAGGCCGTCAATCGATCGCACTCCCGTGGAAAGGGGCTCGCAAATTCGCGGCCTGGTGCAAGGATGCGGCGGGCGACGGTTGAACGACGTGCGGTCGTGCAACACCGGCTGAGGCTTGCCGTCCACGGCGTTTCCTTGGGCGTCGAATACCCGGCCCAACATTTCCGGACCCACGCGCAACCACCGCGCAGTCCGAGCCAGGTGCACGCGATTTCCGTGGCGCACGCCGTTTGATTCGCTTAAGGGGTAAAGCAGGGTCAACTCGTCGCGAAAACCGATCACCTCGGCCAGCAGCGGCCCGCCGGTCTCTCGCTGAATTTCGGCCAGGGCCCCGACCGGCGCGGGAAAACCCGCCGCGGCCACGGTCATGCCGACCGTCCGCGCAACCGTGCCCAAAAGCGCCGTGGGCATCACCCCTTCAAGTTGTTCTTCGATCTCGAGCATGGTTAGTGTTCAGTGTTCAGTGGGCAGTGCGAAACCGCAAGCGGTTTTAAAAAAGTCCATTCATCGCTCATCCCTCATCCCTCATCGCTCATCCTTCATCCCTCATCCTTATTTCAGCTCTTCTTCGATACGTTGCAACTGGGCCTCGAATTGCTGATCGATAACGCCGAACCGGGTTTCCACTCGGCAGCCCCCGGGAGTGATGCCGGCGTCGGCCGTCAGTTCGGCTTCCACGTGGGGCGATAACTCCTCGACCAGCATCCGCGCCTGATTCCCCAGCGATTGAAAATCGAGCGGATTCAAAAGGATGCGCAACTGCGAACTGCCGGCGGCCAACTCCAAGGCCTCGCGGATCAAGGTCAGGGGGATATCGGGCTGCTTTTGCAGCTCGCGGCGAATGAGCCGCTGGGCTATCGCCGCCGCCAAATGCACCGTGCCCGCCTCCCAGTGCGAGAGCCATGTGTGTCGGGCATCCTGGATGTTTTGCGCCGCTTGCTTAAGCGCCGGAATCACTGAGGTTAATTGCTTCCGCACTATTTCCTCGACGGCCTCGATCGCGGCTTGACGCCCTTGTGTTTCGGCCGACTTGCGTATGACCTCGGCCTCCTGCTGGGCCTTAACCACAATCCGCGCCGCCTCGCCGCGGATCTTGTCTAAATATCGATCCGCCTGTGCCGACATGTCTTCAAAATTGAAGGCCACGCCGTGCGTTGTGCCGTTATGAGCGGAGGCTCGGATGATGGTGGACATAGGGTTCAGGGTTCAGGGTTCAGGGTTCAGGACCTGATAAAAATGGATTGTTAAATACCGATTCCTGACCGTCAAAGTCTTTTTAAGCGGCTCCTAATGTGATTTTTCCTTTTGCATACAGGATTCTTACGGCAATTTCGGCGATTTTTTGCCGGGCCGTCTCAACGTCGCTTAGCCGAATTGGGCCGGGCTGTTCCAGTTTGCGGCGAATTGATTCGGCTTGCTTGCGCGGCAGAAAATTTAATAACCGATCGCTTATTTCCGGCGGGGCGCCCAATAGCGCGGGCATGATCCATTGCGGCTGCGCCGCACGAAAGACTTGGGCCAGAGTTGCGTCGTCCAGGTCGGCCAGATCGTCAAATTCCATCGGCGGCGGACTAAGCCTTTGCGCCAACGTCCGGTCGTGCGCCGCCAGGTTATCCAGGATTTGCAGGCGGACTTCGCTTTCCGAGGCCTCTAAAATTCCGCCCACCGCTTGCAGGCCGGCTACGCGACGACGTTGCATGGGCACTTGCCGCGAAAGTCTGCTCTCCAATGCTTGTTCCACTTCCTCCAAAATCGCGGGATCGGTCTCTTCCAGATCGACCAGCCGCCGGACTACCTCCGTTTGCAGATTTGGTTGCAGGCGCGCCAACACGCCGCCGGCCTGCCGGGCCGACAGGTGTGACAACACAAGCGCGATGGTCTGCGGACGTTCGCCGGCTAAAAGCCGGGCAAGTTTTTCCTCTTCGGCCTCGCGCAAGCGCACAAAAGGCGTTGAACGTAAGCCGCTTACCGCCGATTTCCCGGCGGTGGACGCGGCATGTTCATAACCGATTTCCCGGACCAACCGTCCGCCAAGTTCGACTCCCGAGGATCGTTGGCGAGTTGACTGCGGACCGAGCCGGAAAAACTCGTCGACCACCCGCCGTTGCTCATTGTCCGGAATCTCCTCCAGCACCACGACCGCCTGGCGCACGCGCTGGGCCTGTTCCGGTCCAAGCTGTTCCAAAACCGCGTCGGCGGCGGCCCGATCGAGACAGGCCACTAAAATAGCGGCCTTGCGGACGCCGACATTTGACAGGTCTTGAGCGATTGCGTTCATAATTCTTCTGCATCCTGATTAAAGTAGCAGGCACACCCCGTGTGCGGACTACATTAAAGTTTCCATTTTAGCTTGTACTACTGATCCATCCGCGCAGGATATTTGCGGCCGTATCAGGATCATCTTTTACCATTTCCGAGAGTTCGTCGATCAACGACGGCCCGCTTGTGAAATGACGCAGATGCGTCTTGGCCGCCGCGGCGTGCTCGGCGCCTCCTCCTCGTTCTCCGCCGTTGCGGCGATCCTCGGCATCGCGCGGGTCTCGGACATGGGCGGAGCGGAACGGACCAACGACCGCAGCATCCACAGGCTAAACAACGCAACTCCTATCATCCCCAGCATGCTCCAGTATTCGCCCAGCCAGACCAAAGCCGATTGGGCGGCGCCGGGCCCCGGGATTTCCTTGCCGGGTATGTCCTGAAATGTAGACACCGTGACATATTCCGTGGGATCGGTAACGCCTTCCAGCGGCAACAGCGGCGCCACGTGCTTCTGAACCATGGACGACACTTCGGTGCGAATCTGGTCCAGCGCGGCCTGGTCGGGCCCCTTCGATTCCTTGCCTTCCGTCGGGGGATTGCGTTCTTGCCACACTTTTTTGAAGTAACTCACGGGAATTCCCACCGCGACTTTTGCTAATTTGGGAGTCGGGCCCACGGATACAGTATCTTTTTCGGAACCGGAGGGCACGCTCAGCACCTCGCTTTTCGACCCTTCTTCTTCTTCCTTGGAGCCCCCTCTGCCGCCGGCTGCCAGCGTAGCAGCGGTATTCGGTTGTTGGGCCGCATAACCCGGCTGACCGGACGGCCCGCTGCTGTCTTGAGATCGCGTGGTGCTCGAGTTCACCTCGCGCACCGTCGTGGTCTTGGAATCGTGTTTCACTTCGTGGATGTGGATGGATTTCTCCTTGTCCAAGGTTACGGTCGATTCCACGGTGACGTTGGGAATATAGGACAAGGCGTCGAGAATCTTGGCTTTAAGCTCCTGTTCATAGGTCCGTTTCAGCGACACATACAGATTATCGTCGGCGCCGCCGCCGTTTTCCGAACTCCCGTACCACGTGCGCCCGTTCAGATCGGAGACGGTTACTTCTTCGGGCTTGAGTCCGGCGAATGCGCTGGCCACATAATGGCGGATCTTGGAAACCTTATCCGCATCCAGTTGGTCGGATCCGATGGGCTTGACAGCGACCGAGGCCGTATTGATCTTTTCCCTGTTCAATCCCCACTTGGTGTCGGAATCGTAAACCACGTTCGCCCGCTCGATGCCGCTCATGACGCTGATAAAAAGGCCCAATTTCTTTTCTTTCGCGATTTTTCTTCGCTGTTCCCTGTCTTTCTCGGTTTCAAAAACACTGCCGCTGCTTAGTTCCTCGTCCATTACCGAGCTGAAGTCGGCCGGCAGGACCTTGGCCTCGGCCAGGGCGTTCATGTACACGGCCTCCCTGCCTCGCGGCACCTTGATCTGGTCTCCGTCAATCCTGTAATCCGTAAGTTTTGCCTTGCCGATGGCGGCCACCATGGCCGACATTTGTCCGGGCGGTATCGGCACGCCGTGCATCAAATCCGTACCGGGATTGGACATGTCATGTGTAAATAAATATCCCAGGCTGACTACCACCACGATCAACAGCAGTCCGGCCGTGAGCCGGGCGCCGGGCGTCATGGAGCGAAACAGATCGGCTAACTGGGTAAATGCCTTGTTAAGAAAATCCATCCGTGGATCCTTTATTTTTTACAAAATGCAAATTGCAAATTGCAAATTGAACAACTATTATTCTATTTCTTATACGCTCCCCGACCGACATAAAGTCGGCGCCCGCTCGCGGCTAAACTTACTGACCTCTGACCACTGAACCCTGACCTCTTCTAAACGCGAATCGCTTCTACCTCCTCGTATGCTTGGACCAACTTGTTGCGGATCTGCAACATCATTTTGAAGGCCAGATCGGCCTTTTGCACGGCGGTCAGCACCTCGGCGGTGCTAACGTCTCCGCCGGTGGCGAATTTTTCCACGGCCGAATCGGCCTGCTGTTGCATCTCGTTTACCTGCTGGATCGAATCGAGCAGATAGTTTTTGAACGAGTCTGCGCCTTCGGCGGCGCCCTTGCCGGCCAGGCGCCCGGAGACAGCGTAAGCGGCGGCGATATGTTCTGTATGGGATTCATGGAAATGCGTCAAAACGGTAAAATGGGACTGTCATGCGATAATTTTCAACGATTGTTGTTCCAGGTCTTTTGTGATTTCCATCGTGCCTAGATTGGCTTCATAGGCCCGGGCGGCTTCCATGGCGTCGGTGAATTCGGTCATCATGTTGATATTCGGGTAAGCCACGTAGCCGGCGTTCGGTCCGCTCTTAATGGCGTCGGGATTTCCGGGTTCGTATTTCATCCGGGGTTCGAGTTTGGCGGTTTGCACCGAGGCCACTTTGACCCCGGGGCGCCGTTGCCGCCTACGCTGGGATCGGTTTGAAAAATCACGAACCGCGGCTGGTACGGCGCCGCTTCGCCCGCCTCGTTATGCGTGGTCGATAAGTTCGCCAGGTTGCTGGAAATCGCATTCATCCTTATTCGTTGGGCAACTAAAGCGCTGCTGCTAATGTCCAATGCCGGAAGCATGTTCAGGTCCAGGGGGTTAGGGATTGGTTCTTGGAAACAGGTTGCCCCGATTCTCGCCGCTAGACTGCCCCTGGCGGCCACACGCTTATTTATAAATCATTCCTTATGGTTTCAAGTTAATGTTTCAATTCTAAAATCGCTTTATTTCGATTTTTCATTTGTAACGCTACACTTTTTCGGAGATGGCGGTTTGCAGCAAGTGAAATTGCTGGACCATGATCGACAAAGCCATGTTGTGTTGCATCTGGTTTTTAACCATCTCCGTGACTTGATGCTCGATGCCCACGTTGTTCTGATCGTGATGCAGAATGGTCTTGGCGTTTTTGGCGACTTCGGCCAGCGGCTCCGAGCCGCGAAGCCCGATTTCCCCGGGCGAAATCCCTTGCGAAGACGACGTAGGCTCGTGCCGCATTTCGATGGCTTGCTGCAATCGAGATTGAAAATCCTCCACCGAAAGGTCGCGGACCTTGTATCCCGGCGTGTCCATATTGGCGATGTTGCCGGCCAGTACGACGTGCCTGGCCTGGCTGAAATTCACCACTTCCTGGAGCACGGGAATCGTCGTCGAATCGAACAAGTTCGCGATCATCTCATACGCCTTTCGCGGATTTTATCCCATATATCATGGTGCGTTTCAGGCACCCTACTACTTTAATGCAACCGGCGTGCCATATCCGGTCGAAACTTGCCGGACTAGGCATTTCGGCTAATTAACGTGCATTGCCTAACTTACTGGGGTGATTTATTTTCCCCACAAAAAATCCAACTATATTCCTCTCAACTTTTCCGCCGGCTAAACTTATTCTTACTTATACTTGCACTGGCAACCGGCAATTTTTGCGCGTCGATATCGGCAATTTATGCTCATTCTCATCCTGCCTTTAAAAATGGTTTTTCACGCGGCGCATAACCGTATTGCGCAACTTGCCCGACAGGGTTCGCAGTCCGATGCCCAAGGCCTCGGCCGTTTTCGCCCGATGCCCGCCGAATTTTTCCAGCGTGGCTTCGATCAGTTTGCGTTCCATCTCTTGCAAACTGATTCCCACGGGCAGGTTCTCCTCTTGAGATTCATCGGGGTCGGCGATCAACCAGCGGCGCAGGTCGTCGGCGGCGATGGGCCGCCCGGAATGGAGTATGCTTGCGCGGGTGACGATGTTTTCCAACTCCCGCACGTTGCCCGGCCAATGATAATCCAACAACAACTGCTCGGCCGACGCCTCCAGCGAGCACGGATAGCGCCCCAGGCGCATGGCGCAGCGGGTGAAGAAATGATCGACCAGTTCGGGAACGTCTTCGCGGCGCTCGCGCAAGGGAGGCACGTGCAAGGGCACCACCGCCAGGCGAAAATAAAGATCTTCGCGGAACCGTCCGGCCAAGACCTCGGCTTGCAGATCTCGGTTCGTGGTGGCCAGCACGCGCACGTCGACGCGGATGGTTTGGCTCGATCCCACGCGTTCGAAATTTCTTTCTTGCAGCACGCGGAGCAGCTTGGCCTGGAGGCGAAGGTCGATTTCGCTGATTTCATCGAGCATGAGCGTGCCGCCGTGGGCCGATTCGAAGCGCCCGATGCGCTGACCGTCCGCGCCCGTGAAGGCCCCGCGTTCGTGGCCGAACAGCTCGCTCTCCATCAATTGAGCCGAGAGCACGGGGCAATTCAAGCTTACCAGTTCCTTGTCGCGGCGGTCGCTGGCGGCGTGGATCGCCCGGGCCACCAATTCCTTGCCCGTGCCGCTTTCGCCGGTTATAAGCACAGTTTCCGGGGTGGGAGCGACCTGGGCGATGCGCTCGCGGAGCGTTTGCATTTGCGGGCTCGAGCCGATCATCTCCGGATGCCCGCATTGGCTTCCCCGCGCCGCGCCGCGAATATCCCGCCACACCAGCCGGCTATGGCGGATAGCCTGGCCCACGAGCCGCTCGAGCTGATCGGCGCCGAACGGTTTCTCGATGTAATCGAAGGCCCCGTGCCGCATGGCCTCCACGGCCGTGGCCACCGTGGCGTACGCCGTGACCATCACCGCCGCCGCGCTCAAATGCCGTTGTTCGAGTTGAATGATGAACTCCACGCCGTTCATGCCGGGCATTTGCATATCGGTCAGGACGCAATCGAACTGCTCGCGTTCCAATACCCGCAGCGCCTCCGGCGCGCTGGAACAGCAAACCACCTCGTGCCCGGCCGAACGCAACGCGTCGGCCATGGACTCGCGGGCCTCGCGGTGATCGTCGACGACCATCACGCGTCCGGGTTGAGCACAGGGCATGTTATCGGTTAATGAAATGGTTCTCATGCGGCAGTCTCCATAACCTTGGCATGGGGAATTCGTAAACTGAAAACGGCGCCGCCCCCGGGATTGTTGCTCGCAGTCACAGTTCCTCGATGAACCTCGGCAATGCGGTAAACAATAGCCAGTCCCAGACCCGTTCCGCCCGGCTTGGTCGTGAAAAACGGCTCGAATACGCGGCGCCGGACTTCGTCCGACAGGCCTAGACCGCTGTCGGCAATCCTTAATTCCACGCAATCGGCCCCGTCAACGGCCATGACGTTTATTGTGCCGCCTTCGGGCATGGCGTCCACGGCGTTCAACAACAGGTTCAACGCCACGCGCCGCAACATGTCGCGGTCGGCGGTGATCGTCTGGGCCGGGGAAATATCGAGAATAGTCTCGATCCCCTGGGCCTCGAATTGCGGCGAAAGCGACGAGCAAACGTCTTCGATCATTTTTTTCAGTTTGAAAGTTCTTAAATGCGGGTCGCGCTGGGCGGTAAAGTGCAACAGGTCGTTGACCGTGGCGTCCAGGGCCGTAAATCCGGCCGAAATCTTGTCCAACATGACCACATTTTCCGGATCGCCTAGAAGCCGACGCCGCAACAAGCTAAGGTATAATGTGACCGGCACCAGGTTGTTTCGCACCTCGTGGGCGACGTGCGAGGCCATCTGCCCAAGATCGGCCAGCCGGTTTTTCCGCGCCAACTCGCGATTCTTTATCTCCAACTCGTCGGTCAGGCGCTTGACCTCCTCGCGCAAGGCCTTGTGCGTTTGTTCCAAGCGCAGCGTGGTCTCCTCCCAGGCCGACAATACGGTTCGCAAGTCGGCTGGGCTCAGCGGCGGCGTTCTGGAATCAACGGCGGTTGCATTCATGGCAGAGTTTGATTCTTGGGTGGTTTAATGCTCTGAAAACAAGTCTAATTGCGACAACGGCGCATCGGCCTGCGGCAGATAGGCCTGCCGCGCATGCCCCGCCAGGTGCGCTCCTTGAAGCCGCGCGGCCGCCTCGTCGCGGCGGCGAATCAGGGCGACTTCGCAACATTTCTCTTGGCTCACGATCTCGGCCAGGAGGATTTCGCACTGTTTAACTTGTTCGGCGCATTGCGCCCTGTCGCCGGCCGAACGCCAAACGCGCCGCTCAGGATCCTGTTTGCGGAAAGGGTCCAACGCCCGCTCGATCCGTTGCAATGTAACCAAAGGGCGTTGCTTGGCCGCCAAAACGTCCATCAGCGAGGTCATGTTTCCCTCGTCGATCAACGCCAGTTGCTTGCGCCCATGTCGCGCAATTGCAACAAGCACTCGCTCTTGACGCGGATCAAATCTTTCAGAATGTCGGTCTCGTTGCAGTAATCAGCCATCAGTTTTCAGTTATAAGTTTTCGTCAGGCAGTTGGGAGAATGCATCGCGAAACCGCAAGCGGTTCCATCCCTCATCCCTCATCCTTTTTCTTCACCCTTCGCTGTTTTTATAAACTGCCAAGCAGATCGAGCCGCTCGGCCCATTGTTTGCGACTGTAGTTGGTGGTACTTTCAAATGCCAGGTCCGGTTTCATCCGTCCCAGCGCGAACTTGGCTTGCTCGAGGGCGTTTTTTGCCTCCCGGGGCTTGTTCAGGTTGCGATACGCGGCGGCGATTTGAACGTAAGCTTCGAGCACTTCCGGACAGTTCTGATAACGGATTACAGCCGCGGAATAAGCCTTGACCGCCGCTTCGTAATCGCCTTGGGCAAAAAACACGTTTCCCATGGCAAAGTAGCAATTGCGCAAGATCGCCTTGTCGAGCGTGTCAAGTTCCCCCGTGTCGCGATCCTTGGCCAGCCTCTCTTGAACCTCCTTGTACTGCTGCAAGGCCTTGAAGTACAACTCTTGGATTTGTTTGGCCAGAATAGCGCCGGAGTTGCCCGTCTGATCATTTTTGAGTTTATCCCGGGTTTCGACGGCCAGCTTATAATAGCAGTTTGCCGTCAAATAACGTGCCTGCACGGTATCAGGCAGATCCGGATAGCGTTTGACATACTCTTCCAGCCGGCGGATCGCATCCGCGTTCCGGCCCTGGGCATGGAGCGATTCTCCCAGCACTAGCAACGAATCGCGCCATTCCTTGCTCTCCGGCGTCAGGTAATCGCCGTTGAGATTATCCGACAACATATTCTCCGCGTTGCGCCAATCGCCTTTTTCCTCATACACCCGCGAAGCCAACAACCGCGCCTGGCATGCGGCCGCGTCGCGCGGATACAAATCGATGCATTCCTTGAGCATCTCCAAAGCCTTGTCCAACTGTCCGGCTGCCAACAGCGACTCGCCCAACTGGGCCAAGGCTTGGGGATGCCGGCGCTGAGCCTCGTTTTTCAGATAGGCCTGGAACATGCGCGCGGCGCTTATGTAGTCTTGCCCCTTCACGTACGATGTCGCGCCATTCCATAATTGATCGGTGAACGTCTTGTTGGCAGGCAGCGTGCTTGCCAGTCGGGCATAACACGTGCCCGCGCGGCGGAATTGTTCGCGGCCCAGGCGGCGAATGGATTCCGCCTTGTTCCGCGGTCCCTTATCGGCCTGGTTGAGCAATGTCTGTCCCCAAACGCCGTGCGCCTCGGCCTGCAACGACAGCACTTGATCGCCGGGGAGCAAGCGTTGCATCATGCGGATTATCTGCAGGGCGAATTCGAACTTCTGCACGCCGAGGTAATGCTGATAGGCCGCCAAAACGCCCGATTTTAATTGGTCCAGGGAGATCCAAGGATTGTTGTAATTTTCCGGGTCGGAAATGCCGCCGAGCACGCGCCGATACTCGCCTATGGCATCGATGTCGCGGCCCTGCCGGCGATATAGTTCGGCCCCTTGAAAACCGGCGGCTAGACCTTCGGGCGTATCGGGGAATAAATTATGCGTGCGCACGAATTGCTCTAACGCCGTGCGGTTGTCCCCTAATTCTAAATCGCACATCCCGGTCAAATACAGCGCCTGCCTGGCGGCTTTGCCTCCGCCCGTATCCTGATCCAGCGCAACATGCAGCGTTTGGATTGCCTCTTGGAGTTTTTCCCGCGCCTTTTGTTGATCGTCGTCCGAGGGAGGCGTCTTTTTCCTCAATGCCTGGGCTTCATACATCGACACCCGGCCTCGCTGGACCGCCGCCGCCGGATTTTTTCCGCTGGCGGGAATCCGATCCAAGGCGGCGTTGCACTGCTCTATTTTTCCCAAACCCAAAAGGATTTGCGATCGCTGCAGCAAAGCCTCCTGCCGCTTTGCTTCCGGTAAATTTTTGTCGGACAACAACTGGGAATTTTGCTCCAAAGCCTGCTCAAGCTTCGGCGGGACGTCGCTAAGATACGTACCGGCCAAAAGGGCGTATATTTCGGCGCGATATTGCGGCGATATCTTCAAGGCCGAAAACAAAACGGGACGGCTGGCCTGAATCTGACCGCTCTCGTACAAACTCTTGCCCAATAGATAAAGGCCTTCGGCATGGCGATTGGCCGGAAATCCGCGATTGTTCGCCTCCTCCAAATATCGAGACGCCAGTAAAAAGAGCCTGGTCCGATCTTTGCCGGGCGAGTTCTCGGCCTCATAGGCCGCTACTGCTCCCAACGCAAACGCCGGACCGCCAAGTTCCTCGGCCGCCAGTGCGCCTTGCTCTTGCGATCGCTTGGCAAGGGTTTGCACCTCGGCGAAGGCGCGGCGATCCAATGCCTGGAGAATTTGATCCATGGTCACTAATTTTTCCACCGGCCTACGACTTGGCGCCGCGATGAACAACCAACCCGCAACTATCGCCATAATGAGGAAAGATGCTACTCCGCCAATTGCCAGCACGGCTTTTAAACGGTGCGCTTTCATCCAGGCGGCAAAACCGCGCGGTCTCGACGGGCAATTCCGTTGCGACGGAGACCTTTGTCTTAATAGCGGCGGCATCTTGATCTGCAAGATCTTTGGACGGCATATGCGCAATCCGGATTCAGCGCCTGCTCGGACCCGCGCCAGAACGGCGCGACGTCTTAAACAGGTTGATAAGCTAGGAAAAGGCGGGCAGTTTGTACCAAAAAACCCGTTAAGATGTCAATCCACGTTTAGCTATGCCCCGGCGGCTGAAAATAGACTAAATGCAGCGAATGCAATGATAGCATTGAAATTGCGGGGCACATCGCGCAAGTGGTTGTGGTTGCTCAATTTGCATTTTGCAATTAATTATTTCCCGATTTGCAGCAAAAAAACAAGCGCACAAAATATGCCCGAATTCTAATGCAACGATTCTAACCCTTATCCCCCCTCGCCCATCACTGTTTTATTACTCCGCCTCGCAGGGCCACTGGCTGGAGGGCGTTTGCACTGAATCGGTGGAGGTGATTTGCTCGATGATCCATCGGTCAATGTCGCCCAGCATTTGAGGCATAAGTTCATGCCCGCATGGATATTGGCGCAATGTGACCGACATGCCCGCTGCATGCATGAGGCGAAGATTTTCGCAGACTTCAGCGGCTGGATATCGGGTACTGTGGCGTCCAACAGAGAGAAAGATGGGCAATTTACGGGCTAAAGTCAGATTTGCCAGCGGCGTACGGCCAATTGGAAGAGCACCGCAAAGAGAGAGAATCCCGGCAAAATGCTGGGGGTGGCTTAAAGCTACTCGGAAAGCCATCGTACCGCCGCTATCAAAGCCAGCCAGAAAAATCCTCTGGCCGGAGATATGAAATTTATGCGAAGCTGCCTCGATGGCATCGAAAATGTGTTGTTCTATCTGCGGGATTTGTTCATAAGTGTGTGGCCAGCCATAGCCTTCCTTCTCATTACCCCCCGCCTCTTTCATACGCACGCCCCGGGGAGCGACTGCCACATAATTCCTCATGCTCACCAAGGGCATGATGCGGCGTAACTGGCGTTCATCGCTGCCCGGTCCGTGCAGCCACACGATCAGAGGGTAGGCATACCCGCGCTCATAATGTAATGGAGCGAAAAGGGCATGTATTGTATCCTGAGAAGCTGGGCAAAATAGGGCTGATTGAAACTCAAAGGCAGGTTCGACGAAATTTATTTTTGGAATGGAGTCGGAATGACGGATCCAAGGCATTTTTAGCGGCCTTATTCGAGAGGGATGATGGGGTATGATAAGGAATGATAATTGCCTAGTGTTTTATAATCACTACGAGATATCCCGCACAAAGGCGATGGAACGGTACTTTACATCAACACCCCGGGCGTTGTCAACGCCAGAGGCAACTTGTCGATCATTTTATAAAAGAATATTATTCGTATAAAATA
This sequence comes from Pirellulales bacterium, assembly GCA_963845975.1. Lineage (GTDB taxonomy): Bacteria > Planctomycetota > Planctomycetia > Pirellulales > Thermoguttaceae > JBEKIK01. The sequence continues at coordinate 1,172,663 of CAWJUD010000001.1, forward strand.
AAAAAACATCCCCCTTATTTGTACAGGGTGACTTGACAAAATAATATTTCCAGGAATCTCTCGTGAACAAAAAATATTTCTTTCTAGCGGCCTGTACATGGCTAGCCGCGGTTTCGACCGGCGCCGGCTTGGACTCGATCAAGACCAAAAGCGGCAGCATACTGTGCAAAATCGTCGGTTCCAGCCCGCTTAAGATCGAAATCACGCAGGGCGCCAATGCCGAACACAAAGAAATTCCGGTCAATCAGATTGACGTGATTTATTACAGCGAAGAACCCGCTGCGTTGAAAAACGCGAAAAACAATATTCTCGGCGGTCATTACGAAGAGGCGTTAAACCTGCTGTCTCACATTAAAACCGACCTCATCTCCCGCAAAGAATTGCGCGAGGACATCGACTTTTATACAGCCTTGTCAAGTGCGCATTTGGCAATCGGCGGGGAGAGCAAGATCGCCGACGCCGGGCGGTTGATGATCGCCTTCACCAAAAATTATCCCGACAGCTATCATTATTATCAAGCCTGTGAAGTCGTGGGCGATCTTCTGGTGGCCAACCGCTCTCTGGCCCAAGCCGAAGAATACTATGCCAAGCTGGCAAAAGCCCCTTGGCCGGATTACCAGATGCGGGCCGGCGTGGCCGTCGGACGCGCACTTTTGGCTCAGGGCAAAAACTCCCAAGCCTTGGACGCCTTTGAAAAAGTCCTCGCCATCCCGGCCGAAGACGCCTTATCCCAAGCCCAAAACCAGGCCGCAATGCTGGGAAAGGCCGCCGTACTTGTGGCCATGAATAAAAACGACCAAGCCGTCGTTCTCGTCAATTCCATTCTCAATAAAGCCGATCCCGAAGACGCCGCCAACATGGCCCGGGCATATAACATCTTGGGAAACGCCTTGCGCCAACAAGGAAAGACGAAAGAAGCCATTCTGGCCTTTCTGCACGTCGACTTGCTTTATCCTTCACCCCCTGATGCGCATGCCGAGGCGCTGTATAATTTGGCCAAACTTTGGGACGATTTGCATAAAACCGAGCGGGCTGCCCGCGCAAGGCAAGTTTTAGAACAACAATATAAAAACAGCCCCTGGGCCCAAAAAGCGGAACAATAATCCAGCCCGGATTATTCATGAATTTACACTAGCCCGAAGCGCAAGCGAGGGATGGCAAACAGTATATCCTTGCTTGCGCTTCGGGCTGGTTTTTTCCTATTTTGCGTCAATAATTCTAGGCTATAAATAATCCGGGCTAGCCGGCTCTTGTGAGGACTGTTTTCACGGCCGGGGATGAAACTTTTTGTGCACGGCCTTCAGCCGCGCCGGATCCACGTGGGCGTAAATCTGCGTGGTGGCGATGCTGGCGTGCCCCAGCATTTCCTGCACCTGCCGTAAATCTGCGCCGCCGGCCAGCATATGCGTGGCAAAACAGTGCCGTAAGGTATGCGGGCTGATTTCCGCCGGCATGCCTATCCGCCCGGCATATTGTTTGATCAGTTCCCAGATCCGCTCCCTGCGCAAGCGCCTGCCGCGATAACTCAAGAGGGTCCATTCCGCCGAAGCGCCGCCTTTGCCCGCCAGTTTCCCCCGCTCGTATTCCAAATATGCCTTAACCGCTTCGATCGCCCGTGCGCCCAAGGGCACCATGCGCTCTTTGTCGCCTTTACCCCGGCAGATGCAATAGCCTTCGTCAAGGTGCAAGTCGCGAAGTTTCAGATGAGAAAGTTCCGACGCACGGCACCCGGTGGCATACAACAGTTCTAAAAGCGCCCGATCGCGCCGCCAATACGGATCGCCTTGCCCGGGCGCCTCAAACAGGCGGCTTACCTGTTGCGGGCTGAGGACCTTGGGCACCCTCTGCCACAATTTCTGACTGCCCAAGAGTTCCGCGAGATTGTCGGTTACCACGCCTTCCAATTGCAAATAGCGGAAAAACACCTTCAGCGACACCAGATGCCGGGCGATGCTTGCCGGGGCGAGTTTCATTTTGTTGAGCCAGCCGGCGTAATCGGCCAACTCGCGAATCGTCAACTTGTGTACGCTCTTGCCCGAAAGCCACTCCAGAAACCGCTCCATATCGCGTCCATACGCGGCCACCGTATTCTCGGCCAGGTGACATTCGCCCGCGGCGTAGGCGGTGAATGAATCGACCCACGATCGCGCCATGCTTTGCGCCGTGGGCGGCTTGGGCGACAACATTTTTCGGCGAAAAATGGCCATTCTACTCATTTAACCCCCGGTGAACACACCGGGGGTCTTGGTTGCGGTTTTGTGTCGCGTTGGTTTATTGATACTCAGTCTTCCTTTCGGATAGCAGACTGGGCAATCTTCAAAGGATTTACTGCTGCCCTCTTAACCGCCCCCTCCCCTGCCCTGTCCACCGCCGATCCTGTAAAATTCATAAACTTTGCCGTTTAAAGGTCATAGGCTGAAGGATGAGAATGAATAAATCCATGAAACCACATGCGGTTTCGCGCTACAATATGAAAACCGATTATTGATAACTGAAAACCTGAAAAACCAAATTCCCATGTCCACCCGCGCAGCCCCAGTCCTTTCGCTTGACGAGATCGCTGCCGGCCAGGAGGCCGACATGTTTGTGCTTCTCACGGCCAAAGAAGAACTTACCGCCAAGAATGGAAAACCTTATTTCAAAGTCACATTTCGCGGGCGCAGCCGTGAAGTGAGTTTTCCTATCTGGAACGACTCGCCTTGGGCCGCCGAGTGCCGCGCACAATGGTCGCCCGGGGTGTTTTACAAAGTCCGGGCGGTATATCGGGAGACGAATTTCGGCCCGCAATTGGAAATCCGCAAAATCCGCGAAGTCGTCCAGTCCGACGCCGCCGAAGGCTTCGACCCGAATGCCTGCCAACCGCAATCGCGTTTCGATCCCCAGGCGATGTTCGCCGAATTGACGAGCATCGTGCGCGAGCGAATCGACCAACCCGCCTTGCGTAAATTAGTCGAGTCGATATTGGGCAAATATCGCGCGGAGATCCTGACCTTTCCCGCCGCCCGGCACAACCACCATGCCTTTGTGGGCGGGCTGTTGGAACACACGCTGAGCGTAACGCGAACCGCCATGTTTCTGGCCGATAAATACGCCGAATATTATCCCGATATGCAACCGCCGCTAAATAAGGATTTAGTCGTGGCCGGGGCAATTCTGCACGATATCGGCAAATTGCGGGAATACGATTGCCGTCCGGAAGGCGCAGCGTATTCGGCGGAAGGCGCAATGATCGGCCACATGCTCCTTGGCCGCGACATCGTGCGCGAGGCCGCCGCCGAAGTGCTACTCGACGCCGACACGCTCTTGCGCCTGGAGCACGTCATCGTCGCCCACCAGCGCCTGCCCGAGTGGGGATCGCCAAAACCGCCCATGACCCCCGAAAGCCTGCTGGTGCACTATGCCGACGACATCGACGCCAAATTCCACATGATGGCCGGCGTATTGAAGAATGACACTAACCCGGGACCGGTCACATCGAAGAAAAACGTGCTCATGCAACACGTGTATAAAGGGATAAATGACAAATGACAAATGGGCATATGTGTATTTCGTTTAGCCCGGGCACTTGTGCCTGGAGTTTTATTCATTGCACGTGACATTATTTTCCTGACATACAATAGACGCGACCGGGCGCCAACAAAATGTTGGTCCGGGAGCGCGTTATGGAGGAGTTTCCCATGCACTTTGCAGTAACCACCACATTCGATATCGATGGATATAAAATTGTCGACTACAAGGGGGTAGTGCGCGGCATCATTGTCCGGGCGCCGACTATTGCCCAAGGGATTTTCGGCGGGCTGAAGAGCATTATTGGCGGTCAAATCGGGGCTTATACCGAAATGTGCGAGCAGACGCGGCGGCAAGCCTATGAACTGATGATTCGGCATGCCCAGGAAATGGGCGCCAATGCCGTGGTCGGGCTGCGTTACGATGCCTCCGAAGTGGCCAGCAAAGTATCGGCCACCGAAGTCCTCTGCTACGGCACCGCCGTGGTCATCGAGCCGATCGCTTGAGCGGTTTGCAACTTATACAGGTTGCAACTTGAACCGGAAGCAAGCGCCCAGGCTCAAATATCTACCATCTACCTTTTCCGCGCTTGCAAAACGCGCGGCAGCCGGGCGAGGTCTTTGATCGTGGTTGCCGGCTCGAAACGCGACTCGGCCGCAAGCAAGGCAAGCACCCGGTCGTGAATCATGGGGCTGATTTCCATGATAAGATATCCGCCGGGATGCAAACGTTCGGCGGACTGCGGAATCAATCTTGCGATCACCTCAGTGCCGCGCGGTCCGGCCAGAAGCGCGGCGTGCGGCTCGAAATTTTTCACGTCCGGCGGCAAGCGTTTGCAACTCGCCCGCGGCCACGTAAGGCGGATTGCTTAAGATAAAGTCGAATTTTTTCTCGGCCGCAACTGTCCGCGAACAGGTCGCTTTGGATGAACTCGATCCGCCCCAGGACGCCGTGCTTTTCGGCGTTGGATTTGGCCACTTCCAGTGCCGCCGGGCTGGTATCGATGGCGGTTACGCGGCAGCCGGGCAAGTGCTTGGCGGCGCATACGGCGATGATCCCGCTGCCCGTGCCCACGTCGGCTATTGTTAGTTTTCCGCCCACCGGCCGAGTCTTGGCCAGATCCAATAGCGCGATCACCAGCAATTCGGTTTCCGGCCGGGGAATCAATACGTCGGGCGTAACGCGAAAATCGAGCGAATAAAACTCCCGATGCCCCACAAGATATGCAACCGGAGCGCCTTCGGCCCGGCGGCGGACCAGTTCCCGAAACGCGGCGCGGACTTCTTCGCTCGGCTCATTGTCGAACGCAGTGTAAAGCTGGATCCGCTGGCATCCCAAAACCTTGGCCAGCAAGACCTCCGCGTCCAGGCGCGGACTTTCCGACCCGTGAGACTTTAAATAGTCGGCCGTCCATTGCAACAGCCGGCCAACGGTCCACGGGGCGGAGGAAGACATAAAGGATGAAGGATGAAGGATGAAGGATGAATAAAAAATACTGGATATAAAACTGTAAACAGTGGATCGTAACCTTTCTAAAAACCGTTGCGTTTTAGCACTGTCTACCGTCCACTGTCTACCGTCCACTCAATCGATCGTGTCGAACGATTGCCGCTGCTCTTGGCGTTGATATTCCGTAAGGGCGTCGATCACCGGATGCAGATTGCCGGCTATGATGTTATCGAGTTTGTAGAGCGTAAGTCCGATGCGGTGGTCGGTAATGCGGTTTTCGGGAAAGTTGTAAGTGCGGATCCGCTGGCTGCGATCGCCGGAGCCGATCTTGGTTTTCCGCTCGTCCGCCCGTTTTTTGTGTTCCGCCTCGCGTTTGTGTTCGTAAAGCCTGGTTTTGAGCACGCGCAGGGCCTTGGCCAGGTTTTTATGCTGGCTTTTTTCGTCCTGGCAGGAGACGACGATCCCGGTTTCATAGTGCGTCAGGCGGATGGCCGAGGCGGTTTTGTTGACGTGCTGCCCGCCCGGCCCGCTGGCATGGAAGATGTCCTTGCGATAATCGTCGGGCTTCAGATCGATTTCCACGTCTTCGGGTTCGGCCAGCACGGCCACGGTGGCGGCCGAGGTATGGATGCGGCCCTTGGCCTCGGTTTCCGGCACGCGCTGCACGCGGTGTCCGCCGCTTTCGAATTGCAGTTTGCGGAAAACTCCTTCGCCCTCCAGCCCGAGAATGATTTCCTTGAACCCGCCCAATTCCGTGGGGCTCATGTCGAGGATTTCCACCTTCCAGCGGTTGTCTTCGGCATAGTGGCGATACATTTCGTAAAGATCGCGGGCGAACAGCGCCGCCTCCTCGCCGCCGGTGCCGGCGCGGATTTCCAAAATGCAGCGGGTGCGATTGGCGTCTTCGCCGCCGATGGTATAATCCAAAAGCTCGTTCCAGTAGCCTTCGCGCTCCGCTTTAAGCTTGGGCAATTCGGCTTCGGCCAATTCACGCATATCCGCATCGCCGCCCGCGATCATCTCCATGGCTTCGCGGATCTGGACGTTCAGCTTCTTGAATTGGCGATACTTGGTGGCCAGCTTGGCCAGCGAGCCGTGTTCCCTGGCCACCGCCGAGAGCCGGGATGGATTGGAAAATACTTCCGGATCGACAAGTTGCTTTTCCAACTCCTCGAAACGCTCAAGCTTCTCTTCGAGTGGATTTGACATGAGAAATGATGAATGCTGAATGCTGAATGATGAATGAGTTGATTCACGAATTCCACACAAAAAACGGACGATTCTTTACATCATTCATTATAAAGCATTAACTATTCAGCGGATTCGGCCTCGACGGCGGCCTTTTTACCGCGATTCAGGCTGGTGTAACCGGTCGAGGCGAATTTCTTCTGGAATTTTTCGATCCGCCCGGCAGTGTCGACATACTTCAACTTGCCCGTGTAAAACGGATGGCAAACGTTGCAAATATCGACTTTCAGCTCCGGCATCGTGCTCCGCGTGACAAACGAATTGCCGCAACCGCAAGTAACCTTCGTCACCATGTATTTGGGATGGATTTTTTCTTTCATGGCCTGGATCCTCGAACTCTATAAATATAAAGAAATAAGTTTAATGCCAATTAAAATGATACACAAGAGTAGGAAAGCAGCAATTGCCCTACTATTAGAGTTACCTGAATAGCTAATCAGGTTATATTTATTGACCGTCTTTCTCTGAAAGCCAGCGGGCGCGGAGTTGCCGGCCGTAGGCGTCTGGGGCTTCCGGATCGGACTGATAGATCATCGCCGCCCGCTCGATCTGGCCGGCGGCCTCCACGGTTCGGGCCAAATTAAAAAGGGCCCCGTGTCGCCAGGGGGTGTTGGGCGTCTTTTCCAGGATCATTTTCGACAAGTAATCCTCGGCCGAGCTGTAATTGCCGCGATCGTATGCCGCCAGGGCCAGCCAATAAGTGGCGTCTTCCTTGCCATACATAATATTGGTCAACAAGATTTGCATGGCTTGCCGCTGGTATGCGGCCACGGCGATTTTTTTCTCCTCTTCCGATTTGAACTTGCGTATCTTAAGAAAAATATTGGTATATTCGTCCTCTATTTTTTTTGCCATTTTGGCCAGATCAACGTCGGCCATATTCTCGTCCAACTCTTGTTTTTGGCTTTGCAGAAATGGGGATGGAGCGGCCGATGGATCGTTATTTGCCCTGATCAAGTCATTTTTTTTCTTTGCCAGGTCCTGTTTCATTTTGTCCAGATCTTGGATCGAGGGCAGTTGCGACAGGGCTCCCAGTTCTTCAAACGAAGGCCGGGCCGACTGATAGAATCCGGTCGCGCCTTCCTGGCCGGAAAACTGGCCTTTAATTTGCAGCAAACGACCCTTGGCCAACGGCGCACTGGGCAGCGCGTAGTACCGCATGAATTCTCCCAATTGGCTGAGAACGTCTTGCGGTGCAAGTTGCGAACGCCGCCGAACGGTTTCGTAGGGCATTTGCCAGAGTCCCGTGTTGCCGATGCCGGAAACGGATTTCCAGCGCCGGGCCTGCGCGGTCGCCGAAGCCGCCAGCGCCATTTTCTGCTTGCCGGCCAGGTGCGACTCGATCAGTTTCATCCGATACGACAGCGAAGCGGGCGAGGCTTCCGCCAACGCGGCCAGATTTCGCAGGTCCTCCTGCTTGACCGGATATGTCTTTTCGGAATCGATATCCAGCCGCTTGAGCAACGACTGGTCGGCTATTATCTCGGCCAACGTGGCGGGTTGCAGTTCGAGCCGGCCTTGGGCGTCGTGCCGAACGCCGTCCTTGCCCGGGATCGGCATGCCTAAAGACGGATCGAACAGATAGGCGTTGCCCTCGATCAGCACGGCCGCGCACCAATATTTCAGGGGCTTGCTTTCCCCGGAGTCGGGCGCATTTTCGGCCGGATCGGCGAGGGCCAAAACTACCGCGTCCAAACCCTGCTGCCGCGCCAGTAGAATAAATACCCAGGCCCGTTCCATGCCCGTGCCCCGGCCGAAAAACAGCGATTCCCAGGGGAACAAGGGAACCCTGTCTTTGTCGTCATCTTCGAGTTGAATATTGCGGATCGTCCAGGCAAAAAGGTTTTTCGCCCGCGATAAATCGTCCAGGGTCTCGCCCCGCGTCCAAAGCGCGAGGTCGCGAAGATAAGCGGCCTCCAGCAAGCAGTAACCGTCGAAGGCCGAGAATTCCATGCCGCCCAGATCCTTGACCATCGGCAGTTCTTTGAGCGATTCCGGCAAGGTTTCCAGAAGCGGATCCGGTTTCCAGTCGCCGGGCGGCGGTTGAAATCGGAGCCATTGATTCAAGCGATCGAGGATCTGATTGAAAATTTCGGTTTCAGGCCAGGCGGCCGCCAGCGTGTCGAGTCTTTCCTTTTTATCTTTATCGGCAAGGGCCTCTTGGAAGGCGTAAATTTGCCGGACGATGCCAAAAAAAGTTTCCTGCGTCTGGTATTTTTCCATCTGGTTTATATTCTCGACGGCGTAAGTCAACAATTCCTCTTGCCATTTAGGATCCGACTGCTGCCATTGGGAATTGCGGCCGGCGGAAGTCGTGGCCCGCTCGCGGCAACCTTCGCATCCCGCGATTAAAAGCAGGGGCAGCAGAAAAACCAGGTTCCTCATGTTAATTTCTCCACTGCTCGACGAAGGGCCAAAAGCCGCCGCAGCAAAGCCTGAAATTGATCGAGCGGGATCATGTTCGGGCCGTCACTGGGTGCGGAGTCGGGCGCGGGATGGGTCTCAAAAAACAAGCCGTCCGCCCCCACAACCACCGCCGCCCGGGCCAAGGGCTCGACCATCGCCCGATTTCCACCGCTTGCGTCCCCCAATCCTCCCGGCTCTTGAACGCTATGGGTGGCGTCGAAAATCACCGGCACGCCCAGGGCCTGCATCTGTGGAATCGATCGCATGTCGTTGACCAATCGGCCGTAACCGAAAAAAGTCCCCCGCTCGCCCAGTATAATATTCATGCAACCGCCGGATACCAACTTGTCGACCACGTGTTTCATGTCCCAGGGGGCCAAAAGCTGCCCCTTCTTCACGTGCACCGGCCGGCCCGTTGCCGCCGCGGCCAGCAGTAAATCGGTTTGCCTGGCAAGAAAGGCGGGAATCTGTATCAAATCGCATATCTCGCCCACCGCCTGCGCCTGCGCAGGCTCGTGAATGTCGGTGGTCACCGGCAATTCCGTCGCCTCCTTCACTTCCGCCAAGATCCCAAGCCCGGATTTGAAGCCGGGCCCCCGATAAGAACCAACGCTGGTGCGATTCGCCTTGTCGAACGAGGCCTTGAAAATCAGCGGCAAGGCTAATTCCCCGGCGATGTGCTTCAAACGTTGGGCAATCGACAACGCCAAAGCCTTGTCTTCCAAAACACACGGTCCGGCTATGACCATCAACGGCTGGCCGCGACCACAACTATAAGGTCCAATAATTACCGGATTAGAAGGCATGAGGTTAGAGTCTTAGCATGGGGTTTGAGCGCGTTTTGCAGGGCATATATTATTGCAAATTGAACAATTGCAAATTGCAAATTGCAAATTGAACAAAGGGGGCAAAGATTAAAGTTTTTGGTGTACGTGAAGTGCCTCATTCTTTTTCAATTTAAAATTTGCAATTTGCAATAAGTATGATTTGTTTTATATTTAACCCCCGGTGAATACACCGGGGGCTCGCTTTTCATCATTATATGGTCATCCTTCATGATTTTTTGGTACAAGCATGGTCAGCCGGTTGGGCAGGACTTCGATATTAACCGGCAGCAAACCGCCGGGATCGCCGTCGAGTTGATAATGCACGGGGACATCGGAAACTATCCGCACCCGCTTAACTCGGCGGGTAATCCAATCCCTCATGTGCCGGTGCTGTCGGAGGTACACGGCGGTGACATATTGTAAAAATCGCCAAAAGCCTCCCCGGCGAAAGCCGCACAGGTCTAATTGGCCGTCGTTTCCCGCGGCATGGGGCGCAAACCTCAGTCCGCCGCCGTAACACGGCAGGTTAAATACAGAAAACCAATAGGCCGTTAGATATGGAGCGCTCGCACCGCTTTCCAATGCTTCGTCACAGTATACCCTTAGTTCCGGATACTTAAATGTACGTATGACATCCCAAAGTGGTTTGAAGTAATTGCGGGAACTCATGTGTCCTGCCCTGCGGTCGTGAACGCTCCGGACCACTTCGGCATCCAGCCCGCAACTAGCCATAAGCAGGAAGATTCTAGCCTCCGCCTTGCCGGCGTCGAGGCGAATCAAGGACCCGTGGGCGATGGTTTCGGCAAGGTGTTCCGGGATTGCCTTGAAGTGAAAATAGCGTGCCAAGAGGTTTTCGTTACCTGTGGGAAATAAAGTTAATGTCGTGCCTTCTTTTGTACGGTTTACCAGTTCTGCGGCGGTACCATCTCCTCCTACTCCGACTAGCGCTCGAAGTTGCCGTTGGTCGACCAAGACATTTGCGCGCTGGGCTGCGAGGTCAAGGTCGGTGAACATTTCTACTTCAAATTGCCGCTGTCTGAGCAAATCTGCCAAGCGATTTACGTCGTTATAAGTATCTCTCGCCCCGGCTTTGGGGTTGTGCAGGATTAAGACCCGGTACGCTTTCGAGGCTTGTGATGAAGACGTTATTGGCAATATGTCTCCCTAGTAATAAAGGCGGGTTAGAGATAATTGGTTTTTAACTTTCCTAAGACATATAATATATTAATCTCCGAAATCTTGTATCGTAAAATGATAAAAGTGTGGCAAAATCATACATGAAACAAATAATGTAATTCCATGATCAAGATACAATTTCCTGCGAAATTGTACTCATAAATACTTATCATATAATGAGTTGCGCCTTGAAATCAAGACAATTTTCTGCGTTGTCTTAAAATTGGCACAACAAGTGTGTTCTATAAAGACGTGTAAATGGGAAATTTACACATAACTAGACTGGCCCGTGGGGCCTCTGACGTCATGTAGATAAAAGGTTAACTTGCCCTTACCTTTTATCCCGCCACTGTGGAATGTGGCACGTTTGAGGCCCCCTATTTTTTTCTTGTCTTCCGCGTGAGTTTAAAAGCTAAACTTAAAAGGGAAAAGACGTGCAACCCAATGGGGGGCAAGCTGTTTTTCCCTCCGCCGTTGCACCAATTTCCCGGCCCTGACGCAAGATCTCCAAAAACATTCCCGGAGTAACTGTGGTGACCAACGAACCAAAGCATCCTGAAGAATCAAATTCCGAGGAAACGAAAACCGAACCATCGTCGGCCGGCAAGTCAAGGATTGCTTTGTTTTTCGGCAAAACGATGCAGTATTGGCTGGCTTTTTTACTAATTAGCACGCTCGTGATCCACGGCATCGGTTGGGCATATTATAAAGCCGGCAACACTGGCGCTCCGCGTCGAGTTCAGCCCGGAAATCGGTTTGGGAAACTTCGAATTCACGGCCGATAAAACGGCGGGAGGCCGGGTCGCTGGTGCCGAATTTTCCCTCTACATCACCGCACTTGAAGGCCTAGACCAGATCGCCAGAACTCGGCTGGCTACCCATAAGTATCGGTTGCAAGAAGAGATCGAGGCGCTGCTCCGTCAAACACACAGCGGAGATTTCGACGATCCCGCCTTAAACGACCTTAAACGGCAAATTCGCGAGCGAATCAACCAGGCTTTGGGAAACCGCGTTGTATCAGACGTGATCATCGCCAATCTAAAAATCACCGCGTCTAACAATAAGGAACCCGCCGCCACCGCCGACGCAGAATCTTCGCCTCCTTGGCTGGAAAAATCGTCAAGTTATGTCAGCCAACAAGGCGGAAATTAGCCTTCTTTTTCGGAATATATCAATTTCGTAGGCTGGGTAAAAAGCAGCGAATTTACCGCCCATATCCTCCAGGCCGATAAAGATCCGGCCCGTAAAGTCCTGCTACTTTACCCGTCCTATCTCTGCTTCAGACCTGACAATTCATATGTGTCGGTATGAATCTCCATTGAAGAGTCCGGTTGTACCTATTTTATGAATTTTAAGGATTGTAGGGCCGATGTAAATTTTAAGGAGTCGTTCCCGCAATCCGTGTTATCTCTTCACCCAATTATCAAAAACATAATTTTGCCCGAATCTTGCAAGGCACAAAGGAATCGGATCTATATCTGTCATTGCGATTAAACAGAAACACTTTGATTCCGGTATTGCATTGCCGCCATTACATAAAGACCCATAACTGGAAAATCATCATCCTACAAGGAGGGAAAGTGATGAATTCTCGCAAAGTTTTTGGAACGGTAATATGTGCATTTTTGGTGTTGGCGACAAGTTCCGCCATTGCTCTAGGCCAGGTCGATCCGGCTGCCTACCGCCTGATTACAGGCGATACGGAAGAATCGCCTCCGGTGTATTCCGGGACGCCAATGGACCAATCGCCGGGCGTCGACAACTGCAATCTAGGCTGCAATCCGGGCTGCGGCTATTCAGGCTGCGGTCAGCGGTGTTATTGCCCGCGATGGACGGCATCGGCCGATTTCATCATCTTGGAACGCATCGGCAGCGTAGACCAAACGCTCGTCCGAGGAGTGCCGCTCGACGACGACGACACCTTTCTGCCCGCCGGCGCCGAATTGCTCAACGCCAACGATTTTCATCAGGGTTTCTACGGGGGGCCGAGAGTAGGCCTGATTCGCCACGGCGATTGTTGCTACGACTTGGAGTTGTTGTATTTCCAGATCGACGGCTGGAGCAGCACCAGACGCATTTTGCCCGATGATGAGTTGCTGGTGTTCAGCGCTCCGGGTCAATTTACCGTCAGAAGCTTTGGCGAAGCAATGGAATGGGAGTATGCTTCCAAGCTATATAATGCCGAATTGAACGTGCGCTGGAATCCCCTATGCCGGCTAACCATGCTGGCCGGATTCCGTTGGATCGAACTGCGTGAAAATCTCGACGGGGCATTGATACCCTCAACTATGGAATCTTTCTGGAATACAAACACCAAAAACAATCTGTATGGTTTCCAGATCGGTGCGGATGGAAAAATCTTGGATCGGGGTTGCTTTTCGATTGACGGGCTGGTGAAGGCCGGGATTTTCGGCAATCACGCGGAACAGGCGACCGCGGTCCGCACTGTTGATACACTAGGAGTGTACGCCGGTTCAACCAACCACACCGCCTTCCTGGGCGAAGTCGGCCTGGAGTGCAAGTACCAAGTCACCTGTCACCTGACGCTACGAGCGGGTTACGAAGCGATCTGGCTCCAAGGCGTTGCTTTGGCCCCTGCACAGATTCAGGAAAGCAACGTTTTTGCGGATCAGTTTGGCATCAATTCCAACTCCGGCGTGTTTTATCACGGAGCCACGGCAGGGTTTGAATATACCTTCTGACACTTGCCGGACTTTTTCAATCCGCCGGATCGGACAATAATGAATTCCAGGGGTGGCGCTTGAAATGATCAACCGCCACCCCGAATTTTTTTATTTGGAATATCGCACGTCTTTTGAGTTTGACAATCTGTATCAGTCGGAACCGAATCCGAGCCCGTAAACTCAAGCCACATTATCCAATCTATTGTCGATCACGGCAAAATTATCCGGCTGGACTTGACTTGCCAATATTATGGGTAATTACATTTGTAGCTTTTTTATCAATTCTAACGATTATCAGGCCGATGTAAGCTCAAAGGAACACCCGCCATATATGCCGCTGCCCTCCCTGCCTAAAGTGTACATGCCCTCCCATTTTCGTCCAACCCGCTGAAAGCAATAAGGGATCGGATAATACCCTAGTTTCCCGGTTATATTGGTAGTGATCGATTCCTTATAGCAACCATGCAAGGGTAGAAAAAAACGAAATAACCTTTATGCAAATCGTCCTTCAAGGAGGTAAAACAAAGATGTCTCACAAAGCTCTCGGCTTAATCCTATGCTCGTTTTTAGTATTGGCGACAAGTTCCGCCGTTGCTTCGGACAATGACGACCCTGAGGCGTTACGCTTGTTTTCAAGCGATACGGAAGATAGCGAGTCGGTTCCCCCTGGTCCTGCCATAACTCAGTCGAAGAGCGCAGAATATTCGGGCCACGGCGATCTAGACTGCTGTCGATCGCGTTGTTGTCCGCGATGGACGGCCACGGCCGACTTCATTATTCTGGACAGGATCGGCAACAAGTCTCAAACGATCCTCGGCCCCCTGACTGATGACGAAATTGGTCCTGTTGATGCCCGCGCTGACAGGCTTAACAGCAACGACTTTGCCTTTGGATTCGCAGCCGGACCGCGGCTCAGCTTGATCCGGCAAACCCAGTGCTACGACTACGAGGTGTTGTATTTTGGGATCGACGGATGGTCCGATACGCGATTTATACCCCAGCCTCTGAACCCTGCTTCTCCCTTGCTGTTCGATTGGAGCTCCAAACTATACAATGTCGAGTTAAACATGCGTTGGAACCCTTGTTGCCAAGTGACCATGCTGGCTGGATTTCGCTGGGCCGAACTCCGGGAAGATTTCGTCGGAGGACGCGTATTGGATTCCGAATTCCTGCCCACCGGGGATGTGAAGACCAATAATGATCTTTATGGCTTCCAGGTCGGCGCCGATGCAAGGCTTTGGGAATGTGGATGCTTCTCGGTCAACGGGCTGGGTAAAGCCGGCATTTACGGCAACCATGCGGCACAAACATCGGCTTTCGCGGAAGACGTATTTCGCGCCTCGACCAACCACACCGCCTTTATTGGCGAACTCGGCTTGCAGGCCCGCTACCAGGTTACCCGGCGCCTTGCGCTGAGGGCCGGATATGAACTGCTATGGCTCGACGGCGTTGCCATAGCTCCCGCACAACTCGACAATATCATCGGCATTGATAGCAACGCCACGGTGTTTTATCACGGGGCCACCGCCGGCTTGGAATTTTCCTTCTAAGCGGGACTGCATTAATAGTTATGCCGTGTCATTCTGAGCGCAGCGAAGAATCTAGCGGCTAATTGAGATCCTTCGCTGCGCTCAGGATGACTGTACTAAGATCAAGTTATCATACGGTTCCACCTATTAAGAAGCGCGAATATGACCGCGGGAATGCGGGCTAACCCGCGGTTTCAACGGCGTTTTTATTTTTTGCCGCATAGGTTCCTACTAATTTTAGGAACATCTTTGTGTCGACCGGTTTTGTTACATAGCTGTCGCAGCCGGCATCTATGCATTTCCGGCAATCCTCGACCATGGCGTGCGCGGTCAAGGCAATGATCGGCAGCTTTAAGCCGGCATTTCGCAGTCGTCGGGTTGCTTCGTAACCGTCCATGACCGGCATTTGTATGTCCATGATGACAATCTCAAAAGGAGAGCCGGCCTTCTCCGCCTCCAAGGCAAGATTGAGGGCGACCAGCCCGTTTTCCGCCACCGTGACTTCGGCGCCGGCCTTGCGAAGTATAAACGCGATCAAGCGCTGGTTATCAGGGCCATCCTCCGCCAGGATAATGCGGGTGTTTAGTATGGATTCAGCTAAAGTATCTGGCGATTGCTGCTCGGCGGCGTCAGCCGGCTGCTCGATTAATTTCAGTCCCTCGAGCGGACCGGCGGGGATGGTTAAGCTGAATGTACTCCCTTTTCCATAAACGCTGGACACCGTGATATCCCCGCCCAGCATCTTGGCGAGTCGCCGGCTTATCGCCAAACCCAAGCCGCTGCCGCCATATTGGCGGCGCATCGATGTATCGGCCTTAGAAAACGGCTGGAAAAGCATTTCCATGTGCCCCCTCGACAAACCGATACCCGTGTCAATTATCTCGAACTTCAATTGGGTTTCGGGGGCGGACTTGGCATCCAGGCTCATGACCACCCGCACGCCGCCGACTTCGGTGAACTTTATGGCGTTGCCGATGAGGTTTACCAGGATCTGCCGCAAGCGCGTCGGATCGGTCTCGATGATCCCGGGAATATTCCGTTCATATTCCAAGCCCAGCGGCAGGGCTTTCGCATCGGCGCGAATTTTCATCATGGAAATCACTTCCTCGGCGATTTGTCTGGGCGAGCAGGGCCTTAGTTCTATGTTGTTTTTGCCCGCCTCGATCTTGGAGAGATCGAGAAGATCGTTGATCAGGCGGAGCAGGTGTTCCCCGTTGCGCTTGATAATTCCAGACAACTCGTGAACCTCTTGCGGCGTCGGGTTATCCAAAAGGATATCGGTAAAACCAAGGATCGCGGTCATGGGCGTGCGAATCTCATGGCTCATGTTGGCGAGGAATTCGCTTTTTGCATGGTTGGCGGCCTCGGCCGTCTCTTTGGCTCGGGCCAATTGGGCCTCCGCCCTTTTGTGATCCGTGATGTCCTCGGCAACGCCCACATAGCACAGCGATTTGCCTTGTTTGTCCCTGATCGCCGAGCCCGTGGAAGAATGCCAGCACAATGCGCCGTCCTTGTGCCCAACGCGGTATTCGATGCGCCGCTGCGGTTCTCTGGCAGTCATAACCTTTTCGAAAAAGCCGCGGAATACCGGCGCGTCTTCCGCAAGGATAAACGACGTGAAGCTTTGCCCTTCGACTTCGGCCACCTCGTGTCCGAGCTTCATGGTCCAGGCGGGAGAAACGAAAGTGTAAATCCCCTCGGGAGAAAGCGTGTAGATAATCTCCGTCGCATTCCGGATGATATTGCTCAAT
Source organism: Pirellulales bacterium (assembly GCA_963845975.1). Taxonomy (GTDB): domain Bacteria; phylum Planctomycetota; class Planctomycetia; order Pirellulales; family Thermoguttaceae; genus JBEKIK01. The sequence goes on from CAWJUD010000001.1 coordinate 1,189,240, forward strand.
TTCTCTTCCCGCTCGCGCAGCATCTCCTCGCTTTGCTTCATGCTCCTGAAAAGAAGGTTGTAAGGCCTGGTCAGTCCCAGTTTAATAAAGGCCTTATAGATGAAATACAGCGATATAACCTGGGATAAATGAGCGATGACTTTAAGGAAACCAAAAAAATCCACGGATACGGCGGACGCCAACTCCGACAAAGAATTTGCAATCAACGAGGCCAGCAGCAGCCTGAACACTTGGGCATCCAGCTCTTTTCGCTTGATAATCAACATGCCCGCGGCAGCTAAAAATATGACGCAGCTAAGCCCCCGGCTATACTGCTGGGATCGCGTCATCCCCGCGCCCGCCACATAAAAGTCCGGGAGTAAATTACAAAAAACGGAGTAAATCACAACAGCGAAAAACGCGCTATATGCAAGTAGTGTGGCGGTAAGGTTGATCCTGCGTCGAAAAAACAATGGGGCAATGAGAAAGGACAGGCTTGCCAACCACCGGCCGGCGGTCTTCAATTGGACGGATTCGTCGCCGCTGTTCCCGGAAAATACGGATATTCCCTGGTACGACAATGCATGCATTAAGTCGAACATGCCCGCAAACAGGCACGCGATGCCTATGAACAAAAAAAATCCGTTGTCCAGAAACCGGCGCGTATTCCAAAAGAGTATAAAAACGGCGCAGGCCACGATAACCGCAAATATCTCTACAAGACTGTGGAAAAGAAGATAATCGTACTGGCTTATAACGTAGAAACCGGCCAAGATCGCAATGCCAAACACGATGCTTAGACAGTTGCGGCAAGCGGTAAAACACTTACCTACGTTTTTGCACATAATCCATCTCCGATTTTGCGCGATCCCCGGTATGCTCCGCCGCTGTTCATCCGGCGGGCCAAATCGCGAAATAATAGCCGATGCCCAAAGAACTCCGAGTCATGATGTCCATCAGAGGCCTGGAATCGTCTGGTTTTTAAAACATTGCCTCGGATTTGGATGTCGCCTCGGCCCCCATAGCGGCAGGGTCGCCGATTTAACTTTAGAAACCATGCAAATTTAGCTCAAAATATCGGCTATTTAAGATATATTGCATTTTTTCGGATTTCAGCATGGCTAAAAACAGGGATTAAGCTTAGGTAATTCCCTATCTCGCTTAGAGATAAGGATTTACAGCCGGCTCGGCACGGCTGCCTGAGAAGTATTAAATGCGGCCGGTTAATCGACAACCTTATAGACCTGGTCGTGCTGGCGTGCGTGCTGGGCCACGCGCATGCCGACCGACTGGCCCACCCCGGCCTCGGCGACCTGCTGGTTGTCGATCTGCATGGAATCGACTTTTTGCGTAAAGTCGCTGGTGTGACCCTTGAAATGCAGGGTGTCGCCCACGCGGATTTGATCCTGGGTGATCTCAATCGCCACCACGCCGATCTTGCTGAAATAATGTGTTACCTTGCCGATTTCTACTTCCGCCATGGAACAGTCCTCCTATGCTTAGGAATGCTTGAAAAAGAATGTTTTCCAATAGCATGATGCCAAATACATCGTTTTAAGGCAAGATACCCGGCAACCTGAGTTCTGCATAAAAAAAACACGGTGATATTTCACCACTCCGGGGCAATAGGCAGATTTTTAAGCAAAATTCAGGTTATAAGTTATCGGTTTATCAAGAATTTGTTAATAAACCTTTACGCAAAGACTGCCTTTACCTTGTTTTTTTGCCTGTGATCGTGTTTCCGATCTTTGTGGCTATATTCTTTGGCGCCGCGACCACTGTTTTCACAGTCGCGACGGATGTATTGGCGACTTTCTTTGTCGTCTTTGTCACCGTATTGGTCACGGCGTAGATCGGGCTTAAAAGCGACGCGGCCTCGCACGCGGCCGGCAGCACGTCCGCCAGGAGTATCAGCATCAGTAAAACAGCCGCCAAAACTCGACCGGTTTTCAGGATCATGATCGTCACCATATTTTATTATGTTGCCAAACAAAGACAAACGCGCTTCAAGGCAACGCCGCCCAGGCGCTTGATCGAGGCGGGAGTGTCGCAAAATAACTGTGAATTGTCCAGGGCAGTTTTAGCAGCCAAGACCGGCGTAAATTACGCAGATTGCCGTTCTTTAAAACATAAAGCGACTTGTTAGATCCGCTTTGTTGATCGATCGGCTCCGGCTGCGCGGTTTGACCAAGGGATTCGCGGCGATAAAATTGTGGCATAAAACCCCTTATGGCCCTGTAAGATAAAGGAAAAGCACATGGAACTGGGCATGATCGGATTGGGTCGGATGGGATCCAACATGGTGCGGCGCCTTATGCGGGCCGGGCGCCAGTGCGTGGTTTACGACATCCATCCGGAAGCCGTACAGGCACTCGTCAAACAGGGGGCGGCCGGGGCGACGTCGCTGGAAGACTTCGTGCAAAAGCTGAGCAAGCCCCGCGCCATTTGGATGATGCTGCCGGCGGCAGCGGTCGATCCGACCTTGCAGGCCCTTGTCCCGCTTCTCCAGCGCGACGACGTGATCATCGACGGCGGCAACTCTTACTACCGCGATGATATCCGCCGCGCCGCCGAACTTCGAGGAAAAGGTATTTTTTATGTGGACGTCGGAACCAGCGGCGGAGTTTGGGGGATAGAGCGAGGATACTGCCTGATGATCGGCGGCGACGAAGCGGCCGTCCGGCGCCTCCTTCCCATATTCGCTGCTCTCGCCCCGGGCATCCAAGCGGCGCCTCGCACGCCGGGGCGGGATAAAGTAAACGCCTCTACCGCGGAACAGGGCTATCTGCACTGCGGGCCGGCCGGCGCCGGCCACTTCGTCAAGATGGTCCACAACGGAATCGAATACGGCGTCATGGCCGCCTACGCCGAGGGACTGAACATCCTCCATCACGCAAACGCCGGCAAACAGCGGCAGGCTCTCGATGCCGAGACCGCCCCGCTGCGCCGCCCCGAGTACTATCAATACGACCTGAATCTTCCCGACATCGCCGAGGTCTGGCGCCGCGGCAGTGTGATCGCCTCATGGCTCTTGGACTTGACCGCGCTGGAACTGCTAGGCAGCCCGGATCTGGCGAACTTCCAAGGCAAGGTTTCGGATTCAGGCGAGGGCCGCTGGACGGTCATGGCGGCCATCGACGAGTCGGCCCCGGCCCCGGTAATCAGTGCCGCGCTCTACGATCGTTTCAGCTCGCGCGGCCAGGCCGATTTCGCCGACAAGGTATTATCAGCCATGCGATACGGATTCGGCGGCCACGTGGAAAAGAAGGGAGACGGCGGATGACGCAACCCGCCCCCGTGGTTTTCCTGCTGGATGTCGATAACACCCTGTTGGACAACGACAGGATCATCGACGATCTAAAATGCTACTTGACGCAAGCCTTCGGCGCCGAGCGAGAGCAGCGCTACTGGGCGATTTTCGAGGAAAGGCGCGGGGAACTCGGCTATGCGGATTATCTAGGCGCATTGCAGCGCTACCGCCTCGATAATCCCGGCGATCCAAACTTCCTGCAAGTCTCCTTTTACCTGACGGAATACTCGTTCGCCAATTGCCTGTACCCCGGCTCGCTTGATGTCATAAAACATCTCGGCGCTTGGGGGCCCACGGTCGTTCTGTCCGACGGAGACGTCGTCTTTCAGCCGCGCAAGGTGCAGCGTTCGGGACTGTATGAAGCCGTAGAAGGCCGCGTGCTGATCTACATCCACAAGGAACAGCAACTGGACGACGTCGAGAAGCGCTGCCCGGCCCGGCACTATGTGTTGGTTGACGATAAGCTGCGCATCCTGACCGCGTTCAAGAGGGTCTGGGGCTCCCGCCTGACAACCGTCCTCCCGCGCCAGGGACACTATGCTCGCGATTCCGAGTTGCTGGCCGCATACCCGCCCGCGGATATCACGATCGAGAGCATCGGCGACTTACTTCAATATGACCTGCCCGCCCTGCTCGCGGCCGCTGAGGCCGGCGGCGCCAACATTGCCGCGGGCACGCCTAAGCAAGAAATAACGAACGCGTCCCAAGAACCCCTGCGAGTGCTGGCCGTAGACGTGGGCGGGACGCGCGTCAAGATTTCGGCCACGGGCCAAGAGACGCACCGAGAGTTTGCATCCGGGCCGTCGTTGACGGCTAAGGAGATGGTCTGCGGGGTCCTGAAGGCTGCCGAAGGCTGGAAATACGACGTGGTATCGATCGGCTACCCCGGTCCGGTCCTCCGGGATAAGGCGGTTTCGGAACCGCACAACCTCGGGCCCGGCTGGGTCGGTTTCGACTTCGAGGCCGCATTCGGATGTCCGGTCAAGCTCATCAACGACGCGGCCATGCAAGCCCTGGGGTGCTATAAAGGAGGTAAGCTGTTGTTCCTGGGACTGGGAACAGGCCTAGGATCCGCCATGATCGTGGATGGCATTGTCGAACCGATGGAACTTGGCCATCTTCCTTATAGAAAAGGAACCTACGAAGATTATATTGGAATTCGCGGATTGAAACGCGTTGGAAAAAAGATATGGCGGCACTATGTCGATGACGTAGTGGCGCGCCTGGTCGCTGCCCTCGAACCCGACGACGTGGTCCTGGGGGGAGGCAATGTCCGCATGCTCAAAGAGTTGCCCCCCGGCTGCCGGGCGGGCGAAAACGCAAATGCGTTCCGCGGGGCGTTTCGCTTGTGGGAAAAGTCCAAGGATTTATAACAGTGATAATTGCCTGCCAAACCAGTTCGCTGTTGTATGCTTTATAAAGTTCACGAAACTGCACCACAAGATCTTTTAATTGGTAGTAGGCCTTCAAACCGCCGGGATTCAGCAAGACCCGGATGGCCGTTTTTTCATGGAATTCCGACAAATGAGCATACTACAAACGCGAAGAATTTTGTTTTCCGCGCTGGCGATTTGTTTTTCCCACTTTTCAATCGGCGGGCAAATATTCGGTCAAGATTCGGCCAAGACGGATCTGCCAGGAAATGTTCCCCGCAAATTGCCGGGATTGCAGGCAGACGGCCAAATTTTGCTTTCCACTCAGTGGTCGCTCAGGCCGGCGGGAACGCAGGTCGCTTTGGGCGATTTTCCCCTGAATATTGCGGTGCATCCCAAGGCGCCTTATGCCGCCGTTCTTCATGCCGGATATGGCCAACATGAAATCGTGATCGTGGACTTGAAAATGTCGAAAATCGTTTCCCGGGCCGTGTTGCCGCAGTGTTTTTACGGCATCTGTTTCGATCCGGAAGGGAATCGGGTTTTTGCCAGCGGCGGCGAGCAAGAAGTCGTCCATCAATTCACTTTTTCCCGCGGTTATCTGTCGGAACACGTGGAGCATCGCGCGGCGGATTCAGCTAAAAAAGGGGCGATTGCCGGTATATCGTGCGCCGGGACGGGCGAAAACTCTATGTCGCCGACGCCTGGGCCGATCGCGTGGCCTTGATTTCGCTCGACGATCCTAAAACAATCCAATTCGTTGCGCTTGACAAGGAAAGCTATCCTTATGCCGTTATGCCCGCTTCCGGCGGATCGAAACTTTACGTCAGTTTATGGGGCAAGTCGGCGGTGGCGGTGATCGACGTTAAAACGGGCAAAAGCGAAGCCCTTTGGAAAACGGAATCGCATCCCACGGAAATGGCGCTTCCGCCCGGGGAAGACGTTTTGTTCGTTGCCTGCGCCAACAGCAATGCCGTGACTGCGATTGAAACGGCGACGGGCAAGGTCTCGGAGACGATTAAAACCGCGCTTTATTCCCAGGCGCCCAACGGCAGCACGCCCAACAGCCTGGCCCTGGCGCCCGACGGCAAAGTCCTGCTGGCGGCCAACGCCAACAACAACAATGTGGCGGTAATCGATGTTTCCGAGCGCGGGCGGAGCAAGCCGCTGGGTTTCATTCCGGCGGGCTGGTACCCGACTTCGGTGCGATTCGACGATAGCGGCCAGTGGATTTACGTGGCCAACGCCAAGGGCGACGCCCCCAAGGCCAATCGTCACGGGCCCAATCCGTTGCTTAAGGAGCCGAAAACGGTAGTGGAATATATAGCCGGTCTTTACCGGGGAACGCTTTCGATCATTAAAACGCCCTCGCCCGCTGAGATGGCGCGTTACACCAAGCAGTCTTATGCCTGCAGTCCGTTGGCAAAGACTTCCGGCCCCCGGCGCGGCAAACCGAATTGGACAATCCCATTCCCGCGGAGGTCGGCAAGCCTGGTCCGATCAAACATTGCATCTACATTGTGAAGGAGAACCGCACCTACGACCAGGTTTTCGGCGACATCCCCGAAGGAAACGGCGATAAGGACCTGTGCATATTTCCGGAAAGTGTTACGCCCAACCATCACGCCCTTGCCCGGGAGTTCGTGCTTTTGGACAATTTCTATGTGGACAGCGAAGTCAGCGCCGACGGTCACGAGTGGAGCATGGCCGCTTACGCCACGGACTTCGTGGAAAAAACCTGGAGGCTGAATTACCGATCGGGCAACGAGGACGTCATAAAATATCCTTCCGAAGGGCGGTTTGCCATGGCGTATCCTTCGAGCGGTTATATCTGGGACCGCTGTAACGCGGCGGGAGTGAGTTATCGGAGCTACGGCGAATTCGTGCATAACGAGGGCCGGCAAGAAGGACAGCCGGCTTATACGAAAGTCAAGAATTTGGAAGGCTGCTACGATCCTTTGTATCGGGGTTGGGATTTGGATTATCCCGACCGGAAACGCGCCGACCGCTTTATCGAGGAATTGCAGGGCTATGAAAAAACAGGCGATTTGCCGCGATTTATCGTGTTGCGTTTGCCCAACGATCATACGGCCGGCTTGAAGGCCGGCAAGCCCAGCCCCACGGCCATGGTTGCCGACAACGATCTTGCCCTGGGCCGAATCGTGGAAGCGATAAGCCGCGGCAAGTTCTGGAAAGAGACGGTGATTTTCGTGGTTGAGGACGACGCCCAAAACGGGCCGGACCACGTCGATGCCCACCGCACCGTTGCCCTGGCGATCAGCCCCTATGCTAAACGGCATTACGTCGATGCGAGTTTCTATTCCACGTCGAGCATGTTGCGGACGATGGAACTGATTTTAGGGCTGGAGCCGATGACGCAATTCGACGCCGCGGCTCTGCCCATGTACGCCTCGTTCTGGGCGGCCCCGGATTTTACGCCCTACAAGCATCGCCCTGCGCAGGTCGATGTTACAGAAAAGAATCCTTTATCGGGCTGGGGGGCCGATGCTTCGCAGAAACTCGATTTCAGCGTGGCCGACGCGGCCGACGATCTAAAGTTGAACGAGATCGTTTGGAAATCGGTCCGGGGCATCGATTCGCCCATGCCGGCGCCGGTGCGGGCGTGCTTTGTTTTTCCCCGTCAAACATCCGCCGCGGACGACGATGATTATTGAGCCCCTAACCAATTGCGCCTGTTGAACGCCTCCCCAAGTCGGCATAACTCTTATTCTCAAATTGGCACGAAAATCGTTTTCCGCCATGGTCACGTTGGTCAGCATGGTCGTGAACTATGCTCGGTTTCATTCTCTGGCACGCAATATGCCTGTAATTCCATGTTGTCCGAATAAGTCGAACTTTATCAAAAAGGAGATATTTATGGAAAAACTCGCCGATTTTCGCGTCGCCGTCATCGCAACCGATGGATTTGAGGAATCCGAGCTGAAAGAACCTGTCAAGGCCCTGAAAGAGGCAGGGGCTCAGGTCACAATCGTTTCCTTAAAACCAGGAGAAATTCAAGGAGTCCGGCATGGCACAAAGACCGGGAAGGTCGAGGTTGACCGGACAATCAAGGAGGTTTCAGCCAGTCAGTTCGACGCCGTCTTGCTGCCGGGCGGCACGTCCAACGCCGACGCTTTAAGAATGGTGCCGGAAGTGCAATCGTTCCTGCAAGAGATGGATGGGGCCAATAAGCCCTTGGCCGCTATCTGTCACGCGCCATGGGAACTGGTTTCCGCCGGCCTGGTACGCGGGCGAACCCTGACCAGCTACCACACGGTCCAGGATGACATCCGTAACGCCGGAGGCAATTGGCTGGATCAAGAAGTCGTGATGGACGATAACTGGGTTACTAGCCGCCAGCCAAAAGATATTCCGGCTTTCAATCAAGCCATGCTGAAAGTCTTCGCAAGCAGCCTGGCTACAACACATAAATGATGTCATGTCCAAACATCAATCGTGGCTCCTAAACGACCAGTCTGATCGGGACACAACCACTAATTGATTGAACCAGCGTACGGGCACAAGTCCAAAAATTGATTAAAAGAATGAAAAATGCGATAAAACTCCAATAATAGCGAGGCGTTTCAAACCATATGCAGGTTTTTTGTATGTACGCTTTGGATCATATAGCGGCTTTTGTGATAATAGGGCGGTTCTTATCGATTTTAGCGGGCAGATTGTCCCGCCGGCACGCAATATGCGGGTAGATATCGCCCAGTGGTAACAAGAAAGGCCCGGCTGATAGACTTTCGTCGGGCGGTCCGCGCGGTTTTTTAAACGTCAAGGATCCTTGTTTTGGAAAGAACCAATGTCCAATTTTATGTCGAGGAGTTTTACCATGGATAAAAGAAAATTATTCGGGATCGGTACGATCGTATTGAGTCTTGCGCTCGGTCTGGCATTCCTGCCCAGTGAAGCCAGCGCAAAACGCCATCGCGGTTGCGAGTGCGGGTATTACACGCAAACCGGCAGTTGTGGCTGCGCGACCTGTAGCTCGCACTGCGGAACATGCGGATCTTGCGGCGGAGGTTCTCATGTCCCGTCCGGATCCGCGGCCCCTAAGACCGGAGCAACTACGTCAACCCAGCCAATGATGAACACTACGTCATCAGCGCCGTCCGAGGCGCCGCCGGCTCCAAGCCGTTAATTCATTCTTAAGTAATAGTTTAGTTTTTTGGGATTGATCTTGGGAAAAAACGGGAAATGGTTTATGTCTATGGTTTATGCGAAAGGACACTACTATTTCTGTTTTGCCCAAGGGAATATCTTTGGGGCCAAGCCTCGACCGCGCAGGCGGAGGCGATTTTCTCGCGGGGGAGGGAGGCGGTGATTTTCGCGCTGTTGGAAATGGCCAAGCAGTTGGCCGAGGCGCGGAATTCGGCCTCGACTATGCCCTCCACGCCCTCGGGCATGATCCCGGTTTACGAAAAACCGGCCATTTCTTCGCGGAAAAAGCGGCCCGGCCGCAAAAATGGGCATCCGGGCAGTGGCCGGAAGCGGCCCCAGCGGATCGACCGTTACGAGGAACACCAACTTCCTTGCTGTCCGCACTGTCAGGGACGTTTGAAGCGGCTGAACCAGACGCACACGCGATATGTGGAGGACATTCCCGAGAATCTTCAAGCCGAAGTCACAGAACATACGATCCATCGCGACTGGTGCCCGCGTGCAAGAAGCGCATCGCGCCGCAGGCGCCCGACGCCCTGCCGAACGCCCGCTTGGGCAACCGTGCGGTGGCGCTTTCGGCGTGGATGCACTACGGACTGGGCACGACCTCGCAGCAAATCGTGGACGTCTTCAACCATCACTTGCAACTGAAGATCAGCAAAGGGGCCTTGGCGCAGATGTGGCATCGTCTGCGAGAGGCGCTCTCCCCCTGGTACGAACAGATTCAACAAGAGGGACTGGCGTCGGCCGTGCTGCACGGCGACGAGACGGGCTGGCGCGTGGCTGGCAAAACCCACTGGCTGTGGTGTTTCAGCAATCCGCGGCTGACCTACTATCTGATCGATCGCTCGCGTGGCGAGCCGGCGCTGCGGAAATTCTTCGCCGAGGAGTTCAAAGGCGCGTTTATCAGCGATTTCTGGGGCGCTTACAACGCGATTTCCGGCGGTCCGCGGCAGAAATGTCTGGTGCATCTGTTCCGCGACCTGGAGCATGTGGAAAAATACAAAAATCCCGGAGAACATTGGTCTGCATTCGCCAAAAAGCTGCGACGGCTGCTGGGCGACGCCATCCGTTTGTGGAAACGCGAGGAGCATCCTCCGGCGGAATACGCATCGCGGCGGGCGTGTTTGGACCGAAGATTGCAGGAACTGATCGAAACCGATTGGCGCGATCGGCAAGCCGACCGTCTCGTGAAACGGCTGCGCCGACACCAAAACGAGTTGTTCACTTTTTTGGATCACGCGGACGTTCCCTTCGAGAACAACCACGCCGAACGGGCGATTCGTCCGGCAGTGATCATTCGCAAAAACAGCTATGCCAATCGCAGCCGCCGCGGAGCGGACACCCAAGCGGTGCTGATGAGCATCTTTCGCACACTAAAACAACGCAATCACGATCTCTTGGATTCCGTCATCCAAGCCCTGAAAACCTATTTGACCACTGGCAAACTTCCATCACTGCCACCATAAATATGACAAAAAACTAAACTGTTACATTCTTAATAATCCCAACCGGGTGAAAACGTCACGGCCGGTCCGAAAAATGCCACTGAACAGGCGGATCGGCCGTGATGTCGTATTATCTTATCTATATCATCTGTCCCGGGTAAGAATCTCCTCGCTCGCATAAGCCCGCCACGGTCCACGCCCCGGTCCGCCCATCACAGCCTGTATGGGGGCAGTTGACAAAGAACCTGCCTGCGATTATATTCAACTAGGTTGAATAGTAGTACACCACGTTGCATGAGGGCGTCCGGCCATCTAACAATGTTAAGTTGCTGATTTCAAAGGGTCTGCCATGCGATTTGGCTGCTGCGGCGGCATGATCTCCCCATCGGTGGATCCGATTGGCGTCGAGATCGTCGAATTGACGGCTGGGATGGGCTTCGACTACATCGAGTTGTCGCTTGCTGATCTGATGGGCCTGCCGGAAGCGGCCTTTACTGACCTGGTCAGGCGCGTGGAAGGCTCCGGCATCCGTTGCGAGGCCTGCAATAATTTTTTTCCGCCCTCGGTACGGCTGACCGGAACAGAGACCAATCCGGCGCGGGCGCTGGAATATGCCCAAGCGGCGATCCGGCGGGCGGCCCGGCTGGGAGCGCAACGGATCGTGCTGGGTAGTTCGGGCGCGAAAAACGTGCCTCCCGGATTTTCGCACGATATGGCCCGGCGGCAGTTAATCGAGTTGCTCGAAAACCTCGGTCCCTTGGCCGAAAAATCAAACGTCATTATTGTGATCGAACCTTTAAACCACGAGGAATCGAATATAATCAACCTGGCCTCCGAAGGCTTGAGCCTTGTGCATGAGGTTAACCATCCTTGCATACAACTGCTGCTTGATTTTTATCATTTAATGAAAGAAGGTGAAGATCCTGATGTAATTCTGCGGGCCGGATCGGCAATCCGCCACCTGCATTTTGCCAAGGTCCAAGGACGGGTTTTCCCCCGGCATTATGAAGACGAGTTTGTCCCTTTTTTCCGTAATTTACATAAGATCGGATATTCCGAACGATGCAGTATCGAAGCCTTGAGCAAGGATTTTTTAACAGAGGCGCCGCAGGCCCTGCGTGTATTGCGGGAAGCAAGCGAAAGGTCGTGGGAATGGTCAAAATGAGCGTGGGCGGATGCATTCGCAGGCTGCGCCTGGAACAACGGCGAACCCAGCAGGACATAGCCGATGCCTGCGGGTTCACCAAGAGCCTTTTGTCGAAGATCGAATCGAACAAGGTCATGCCGCCCGTGGCCACGCTGGTGAAAATCGCCGCATCGCTGGGCACCAAAGTCTCGGCCCTGATCGAAACCGACGACAACGTCGGCACAGTGCATACCACGGCAAAGGAAGTCCGGAAGAATATCGTCCAGACGGAACGGGGGTATTGGATTTATCCGTTTGCAACGGGCCATAAAGGCAAACGCATGCAGCCCTTTATGTTTGTGGCCCGCAAGGGAGAAGTGAAAAGGCATCATCTAACACACGAAGGCGAGGAATTCATATACGTGCTAACAGGGGAAATGCGGGTGCAGGTCGGACAATCAGAATTTCGCCTAAAGACCGGCGGTTCCCTGTATTTTAACTCCGCCGAGGAACACCAGGTGATCCCGGTCAGCGATACGGTCAGGTATTTGAACATTTTTGTCTAAGTAGCCCGCGCACGCCGTGTGCGGGAAAACGGCACATGGCGTGTGCCGACTACATTTTTTAATTTATTTAGGGATTTAAACCATGCCCAAGAATCTTAGCGGTAAAAAACTTGGCATCATTCACGCGGCCTTGATCACGACGCGAGCGGTGCAAAAGTTCATCGACGAAATCATCCCCGAGGTGGAGATAGTGCATTGGGTCGACGATACGATCCAGAACACGAACTTCGCCTGCGAACCGGGCGTTATTCCGAAAAAGAACTATGCCAAATTCGTGCAAGGGGCCCTCTCGCAGCAAGAATACGGCGTGGATTTGATCCTATTGGCGTGTTCCACCTTCAATCGCGCGGCGGAGCATGCCCGGCCCATGATCGACACGCCCATGCTGCAGATCGACCGGCCGATGATGGATCTGGCGGTCCGCCAGGGCCGGCGGATCGGTCTTATGGCCACCGTGCCCACTACCGTGCCGGCCTCCGAGCGTTTATTGCGGTTGGCCGGGGAGGAAGCCGGGAAAAAAATCGAGGTTAAGATCCGCTTGTGCAGCGAAGCATTCAAGGCGCTCAAGGAGGGGAATCCTGAAAAACACAACGACATGCTGCTTGGCGAGATCGATGCCCTATCCGGCGAAGTCGACGCCATCGTAATGGCCCAGGTGTCGATGAGCGCCCTGGAACCGCGGTTGACCAATACGAAAGTGCCGGTCTACAACAGCGGGCGGACCGCTTTCAACAAAATTCGGCAGATTCTGGAATCCATGGAATGAAAGGACAAGCGATGGCGAAACCGGATATCCGCGAACTGCAAAGGCTGGCCCGCGTCGTTCGCACGCACATTGTGCACATGATTGGCGTGGGGCAAAAGGGGCACCTCGGCGGCTCTTGTTCAATCGCCGACGTTGTCACTGCCCTGTATTTTGCCAAGATGCGGCACGATCCCCGCAATCCGCAGTGGCCCAAGCGCGATCGCTTCCTTTTAAGCAAAGGCCACGCCGCTTTGGTTCAATACGCCGCCCTGGCCGAATGCGGGTACATGCCCAAAGAGGAACTCAAGCGGTTTAAAACCCTTGGCGCAATATTGCAGGGCCATCCCGATCTTAATAGCACGCCCGGCGTCGAGGCCAATACCGGATCGTTGGGACAGGGCCTTTCCATAGCCTGCGGCATAGCCGCCGGATTGCGGATCGACGGGATCAAGAGCAAGGTCTACTGCGTGATCGGCGACGGCGAACTTGCCGAAGGGCAGATATGGGAAGCGGCCATGGCCGCCTCGGCATTCAAATTGGACAACCTGGTGGCGATCCTGGATCGCAACCGGCTCCAGGCCACCGGTCCCATCGTGGAACGCTTCAATACCAATCCGCTGGCCGAAAAATGGCGGGCCTTTGGCTGGCATGTGCTGGACATAAACGGCCACGACATGGCGAGCATCCTTCAGGCCTTGGACGAGGTCGACGAGATCAAGGGCAAACCGAAAATCATCATCGCCCAGACAACCAAAGGGGCCGGCATCCCCTTTGCGGAAAACCAGGCGGAGTTCCATAACGGAAGTTTGAATGCCCAGCAGTATTCCCAGGCCTGCCGAGCGCTATCCGCGGATACGGCGGCCTAGCCAGGAGGACAAACCACTCATGCCGATGCAGAATCCACGCGAAGTATATGGGCGAACCCTGGTGGAGTTGGGAAAAGAGAATCCCAATATCGTGGTTCTGGAGGCCGACCTGGGCAAGTCGACCATGTCCTGCTATTTCGAGCAGGCCTTTCCCGAACGCTTCTTTGAAATGGGCATCGCCGAAGCCAACATGACTTCCTTTGCCGCCGGCCTGGCTCTGACCGGCAAGATTCCCTTTACCAACTCGTTTGCCGTTTTTGCCGCCGGGCGGGCCTACGACCAGATCCGCCAGGGCATTTGTATTCCCGGGCTAAACGTAAAGATCGTGGGGTCCAGCGCCGGGCTGTCCGACTTCGGCGACGGCTCGACTCACCAGTCGGTGGAAGATTTGGCCATCATGCGAGCCATCCCGAACATGACCGTCCTGGTTCCGGCCGATGGCAACGAAACCCGAAAAATGACCCGTGCCATCGCCCGGTACAAAGGCCCGGTCTATATGCGCATTACGCGCAACGATTTGCCCGACGTTCTTCCCGAAGATCAGCCATTCGAGATCGGCAAGCCCTGTGTGGTTCGCGATGGCAGGGACATAGCGGTCTTTGCCCACGGCCTGATGGTCTCCAAAGCCATGGAAGCCGGCGATGCCCTTGCGATAAGAGGCATTTTTGTGCGCATCGTGAACGTTAGTTCGCTGAAACCCGTGGACGAAGATGCTCTGAAGGCCGCGGCCCAGGGCATGAAAGGCATCATCACCGTCGAGGAGCATTCCATTATCGGCGGTTTGGGCAGCCTGATCGCCGACGTATTCCGGGGAGCGACCGTTCCGATCCGATGCATCGGCATCGAAGACCGATTTGGCCAGTCCGCCCACAGTTATGATGAATTGCTGGAGGCTTACGGCCTGACTTCCGAACATATCGCCGCCACCGCCTGGGAACTGGTAAAAGGCGGCGACCCGCCTGTATTTAGCCCGCCGTGAATATACGCGGGTTGTTGATATATAAATATATTGAATCATCGCAAAATCCGCAAAAGGAGAGAAAATGAACGCTAAAATGAACGCCGGACTGAACTGGGGTCTCGGCATGGCTATCGTTCTGCTCATGGCAACAGCCCTCGAGGCGGAGCCGATCCGCTATCGCGGCCACGATGCGGAACTCGGTATTCGCTTGGCCGGCGAGCACAGTCTGCGGATCACCATCCGGCCGCTGGATGGAGAATCCGGTGGCGGGGAACTGCCAACAAGTCCGGCCCTTGTTGATCGCGCATGGCCCAAGCCCGTGCTGCAACTGCGATCCATCGATGCCGAAGTGCAGTCAAAGATCGGGGAATTTCAGATGGCCGTCCGCGCAAATCCCCTGACTGTGCGCATCTCGGATAGTGCCGGACAATTGATACAAGAAATTTCGATGGATGAAAAGACCGGTGCGCTCAGTTTTCCTTGCGGCGAGATCCCGATCCTAGGCCTTGGCGAAGGCGGCAAGCAGTTCGACCGCCGCGGCGAGTTTTACCCGATGCGGAACGGGCAGGTGCAGGGACTGGCGCGTATGGCGCCCGCATCCCGGTGCCGCTGTTGATCGGGGCCAAAGGCTGGGGCCTGTTCGTCCTCGGGCCGTGGGGGACGATCGATCTGAAGGGCGATCGCGGCATATTCCAGCCTCAAGACAGCGCAAAACCCGAGATCGACCTGATTGTCTTCGACGCCCGGCGCCCTGATGCGTTCATGCAAGAGATCGTCGATCTGACCGGGCATCCGGTCATGCCGCCGAAATGGTCGCTGGGATATTTGCAGTCGCACCGAACGTTGGAAAACGACAAGCAGATGGTCGAGATTGCCAAAACGTTCCGCGAGAAAAAACTGCCTTGCGACGCCCTGATTTATTTGGGCACCGGATTCTGTCCAGCGGGCTGGAACGTCAGAAACACATCCTTTGAATTCAACCCGAAGGTGTTCGAGCGCGATCCGGCCGAGGTGTTTCGCGACCTGCATGAACTTCATTTCAAGGTTATTTTGCACGTCGTGCCGCCCAATGGGCAGATGCACGGCACGATTCCGCCGGCCGCCGGCGAAACTGTCGATGACAGACACATCGCCGAATACTGGAAACGGCACCAACCTCTGATGGCAATGGGCGTGGACGGCTGGTGGCCGGACGAAGGCGATTGGCTGGATATTCCCAGCCGCTTCGCTCGAAGCCAGATGTATTACGCCGGGCCGTTGGCCGATTATCCGAACGTCCGCCCCTGGAACCTGCAGCGCAACGGGTACCTGGGCGCGGCGCGTATGGCGGCTGGGTCTGGTCGGGCGATGTAAACACGTCTTGGGCCACGCTGGCCGCCCACGTGCCGGTCGGATTGAATTCGTCGCTGAGCGTTTCGCCCTACTGGGGCACGGACATCGGCGGTTTCGTCCCTACCCGGGAGCTGAGTGGGGAATTGTACGTGCGCTGGTTCCAGTTCGCGGCGTTTTGTCCCTTGTTCCGCTCGCACGGACGAACCTGGCACTTGCGCCTGCCCTGGGGATGGGACACCGGCGAGACCGGACCCAACGAAGGCCGAGTGCTCCCCGATGAATCGGAACTGCACAATGCCGAGGTCGAGCCGATCTGCCGCCAATACATGAATCTGCGCTATCAATTGCTGCCCTATAACTACACGCTGGCCCGGGAGGCGCACGACACAGGCATGCCGTTTATGCGGGCCTTGTGGCTGCACTACCCGGACGATCCCCAGGCGGTTAAGGATGGCAGCGAGTATCTGTGGGGCCGTGACTTGTTGATTGCGCCTGTTGTTCAAAAGGGCGCCAAGGCCCGCGATGTATATTTGCCCAAAGGCGATTGGTACGATTGGTGGACCGGTGAGAAAACGGCCGGCGGCCGGAACGTGCAGCGCGAGGTGGAACTGAAAACGCTGCCGATCTACGTCCGGGCTGGCGCGATTATCCCCCTGGACCCGGTGCGGCAGTATACGAGCGAGCCGGTCGGCGAACCGACGACGCTCCAGGTTTATTCTGGAGCCGATGGCCAGTTCACACTATATGATGATGACGGAAACAGCCTCGACTACTTGCGCAACCAATACACTTGGATCAGCTTTTCCTGGAAGGACGGCCAACGGCAACTGGTGATTGAACCTCGATCGAAAGACAATCCCGTTGCTGCCTCGAGGCGGATTTTCAAAATCCGCCTGCTGCCCGACGGAATCGAAAAAACCGTCGAGTACGCCGGTCAACGCGTGGAAGTAGCTTTATAAGGGCTAGGAGCGAAAAAATGAAAAAAATCGGTTTTATCGGATTGGGCATCATGGGCAAGCCCATGGCTAAGAACTTGTTGAAAGCAGGCTATGAACTTGTGGTCTATGACATCTTGCCCGAGCCTGTGAAAGAGTTGGCCGCGGCAGGGGCCAAGGCCGGCAAATCATCCAAGGACGTGGCTGCCCAGAGCGAAGTGGTCATTACCATGCTGCCCAACTCTCCCCAGGTCAAAGAAGCGGTGCTCGGCAGAGACGGCGTGATCGAGGGGATCCGGCCGGGCGCGATCGTGGTGGACATGAGTTCCATCGCCCCCTTGGCCGCCCAGGAGACATCCGCCAGATTGAAGGAAAAAGGGGCGCCGATGCTCGATGCCCCGGTGAGCGGCGGCGAGCCCAAAGCCATCGAAGGCACGTTGGCTATCATGGTCGGCGGCCCTCAAGAGGCTTTCGATCAGGTCAAGGACATTCTCGCCAAGATGGGGTCATCGGTTACGCGGGTCGGCGACATCGGCAGCGGCAATGTGACCAAGCTGGCCAACCAGATGATCGTGGCCTTGAACATTGCCGCCGTCTCGGAAGCCATGGTCCTGGCAGCCAAGGCCGGAGTCGAACCGGAGAAGGTATATCAAGCCATCCGCGGGGGCCTGGCCGGCAGCGCCGTGCTCGAGGCCAAAATGCCCATGATTTTGGCCGGTAATTTCAAACCCGGCTTTCGCATCGAACTGCACATTAAAGACCTGCTGAATGCGATGGACTCCGCTCACGAGTTAGGCGTGCCGATCCCGCTTTCCGGGCAAGTCCTGGAATTCATGCAGGCCCTGAAAGTCGACGGCAAGGGCAAAAACGATCACAGCGGCCTGGTCCAGTTCTACGAAAAACTTGCCAAAGTCGAAGTCCGCAAGTAATTACATTATTTATTGGACGGCCTAAGCATGACTAACCAATACCGCGGAATCTCCACTCGCTGGCTGATAGCGGTCATGATTAGCGCCGCCATCGCGATCAGCTATTTCGACCGCCAATCGCTGAGCGTGGCGGTAAAGGCCATCCAGCGGGATATTCCCGTTTCCGACCCCGATTTCGCCCGCCTGCAAACGGCCTTTTTGATGGCTTATGGCATTATGTATGCCATCGGCGGAAAAATCACTGACGTCCTGGGCACGAAACGCGGGTTCTTCCTGATTATGGTGTGGTGGTCGCTGGCCTGTGCGGGCCATGGCTTGGCTGCTAATTTCACCATGCTCGCCGGCTGCCGATTGCTGTTGGGCATGGGCGAAGGCGGCGGTTTCCCCGCGGCGACCAGGGCGGTCGCCGAATGGTTCCCGGTTCAGCGAACGATCAACTGCCATGGGCATAATCAACGGCGGTACTGCCGTTGGCGGCGTCATCGCCGCTCCAGTCATCGCCGCCATCCTATACTTTGCCGCATGGCCCTGGGTTTTTTTCATATCCGGGTCCATCGGTCTCTTGTGGACGCGTATGGTGGCTTCGTGCATACTACATTCCTGCCCGGCATCCGCGTCTATCGGATGCTGAAAAAACGCGGATCCAAGAGGTCCTCGCCATTCCAGACGTGCCCCAAGAACCCGGCATCCGCTGGATAAGCTTGTTAAGTTATCGCCAGGTCTGGGGACTGGTCGCCGCCAAGTTCCTGACCGACGCCGCATGGTATTTTTACATGTTCTGGCTTCCCAAGTACCTGTATGACGACCGGGGTTTCGACACCGCAAGCGTTGGCTACTACGCTTGGATTCCTTTTGCCGCCGCCGGAGTCGGCTGCCTTGTCGGCGGCTGGACTTCCAGTTGGTTGATTTGCCGCGGGTACTCGCTCGATCTCGCCCGCAAACTCGCCTTGGGCGGCAGCGCCGCAATCATGCCGCTTATGTTTTTCGTCACCCAGTCCCCGGTACAATGGGCCATCGTGCTGTTTGCCATCGCTTTTTTTGGCCAGCAGTCCTGGTCCACACTGGTCATGATTCTGCCGGCCGACATCTTCCCGCGCCGGTCCGTGGGCTCGGTCGCGGGACTTGTCGGCTTCGGCGGCGCCATGGGCGGCGTAGTTTTTGGAGAGATCGTCGGGCAGATGCTGAAACACGGCGCCGGGTACGGTCCCGTCTTTGCCATTTCAAGCACGCTCCACGTGCTGGCTTTCCTGATCATCCTTTTGACCATCCGGCATGTACAGCCGCTTGAACTAAAAAGACCGCAATGAAAAGCAAAGCACGCCCGGCAGGACTCGAACCTGCAACCAGCGGATTAGAAATCAACTCGATACCCCAAAAATCCCCGAGAAATCGGGCATTTCTCAACAAAGCGCAGCACAAGGCGCAGCACTTTCTGCAAATATCTCTTCTGCCGATCCTCAACTGGCCAGCGTGATCGATGCTTGGCCCAATCTCCCTCACAATATTCGGGATAGTATCTTAGCCATCATCCTAGCGATGGGAGGTCGCCATGAATAAGACCTCCCAGCTCAATTATTCTGTTATAAGTCCGCACTTGGTTGCTGGAACCAATACATCTGCGAACGAGGACAACTGGTCCTTTGGATTGCATATGGCTTTGTCAAAAGGCGCTCTAAATATTCTGGCAATTCAAGTCAAGGGGTGGCATTACCTTCTACAGGCTGTTGCAGTCTGCATACACTCTCCATGCCCGTGGCATGTATCAAACCGGGGTGTGGCCGAGATAGAAGCCCGTATCCCATAAGACGTTGCCCTATATGCGTACTTCTCCATCAGCGGATGTTACTTCCGTCCCAGAATCCTCACGGCCGCCGTTTGACGGGATCGTTGAGGCGTGCCGAAAAAGGGGTCGTTTTCTGGGAGTACGAAGAAACAATTTAAGTGCTACGACAACAGCACTATGGCAACCTATACTAACTATGATACTTCAGCCCTCGTCCACGGTCAAAAACTATCCAAATCTCTGGTTAACAACCCCCTAAAAGTTAACAACCCTTTCCCTTTCGGCCCCTGGTTCATTGTTTAGAACCTCATGCCGGTTGGGTACTTGGGTGGGAAACGATAACAAGCGGCGGTCGAGCTTTGCTAAATTGTACTCAACACAGGAAATTAGAACTCGCATATTTCTAGTCCACTAAGGAACAAGTCGAGAGCTTCGTGCAGTGAATGGTCCTTTCGCAGGTCTCTCTTGCGTGTGCTTGTCTGCACAAGATCTTGGAGCCAACTTGAATCGTTCGACCAAATGGGCTTCTCAAAGGTATGGCGTTGATTGGTCATGGATAAAACGGCATCGTAGGCAGCAATGGGTAAGGCGAGTACATGCCGATCCTTTGGTAAATTGACGGTCTTCTTAGTAGGCTGAATCATCGGAGAAGGCAAGGGAGCCATTACCACAATCGGTTCGAGTTTAGAGAAGACTAATACGGATATGTCTGTTGGATAAAAATATTGGGATTTGTCGAGTGTGGCAGTGGTTACTAGTTCTGATGGCAGGCTCTCCGAGACGATTGTCGTGACTTGTGAGTGAGAATTTACAGTATTTTCAATTAGCGGTTTTTCCACTGTCGCCGTGGAGAGGGCGACTGCATTGATCGGCGCGGCAACCGGTGCAGTGGAAATTGCACTGACGGAGACAGGTTCTGCCGCCACAGCGACCGTGCTGGTCGAGGAGGATGTAAAAACCGCACTGGTAACGGTCGCTTGGGTCTCTATAGCTTTAGGAATTGGACGTTTCGCACCGACGGCACTGGGTGTCAAGGTATTTTGGGCAGAGAGCGTTCCCAGCGGGCCTCCTGGAATGGGGCTGATAGTTACTGTGGCGCCCACACCGATGGTTAAAGTGCCGGTAACGATCCTGTCTGCTTCTAGTTGGGCGCCCGCTTGCACTTGCACGCTGGTAGAGGATGCATCGCCAGTGTGGAAATGATAGCCGCTGCCAGAGACTGTGATCGAACCGAATACGGTTCCGGACGAGTAGTCATTGGCGCTTTCCAGTTTCTTCGCTCCTGTAGGAAATACCAGATTATCACCGGACAACGGAGCCAAGTCACCAGCCCAATTGGCTGCCGTGAACCATTTATTATCCTCTCCTCCGCCATCCCACGTGTGCGTCGTGTGATCAGGCATAACGATTGTTACAGAGTCGGGGCCGTAAGCGTACCGCGTGTGCCCGCTCGGGTCAGTGATCTTCGCAGTCACGTAATACGTCCCGCTAGGAACGCCGCTGAAGTATAACGAGTCGCCGCTCTGCACGGGAACTGCACCCGTCTTCGCGACATCCTTGTTCCACTGGCCCACGGCATTCTGGCTATAAGGATTCTGATCTAGGTCCAGACTGAAGCTGATCGTCGCTGCACTGTCATAGTCCTGATAATAGTACGACACGGGAATTGGATCGCCACTAACAAACTGGAGGTTGCCCCCACTGACGGTCAGTTCCAGGACGTTAGGCCATTGCGCATTCGACCAATTGATGGTCGTCCGGTTGGCTGCGCCTCCAAGCTCGACCGATAGGCCCGCAATCTCGCGTTGACCGCCGACCAGCCGGCTGTAATAAAATCCCGTGGCATCTCGCGCCGGGTGGACGCCGCCGTACCAACTCGTTGGCACCGTGTACGCTCCGTCGCTGGCCGTAGGCGACGTGTCGATTGTGCCGTGGTACCAAAGGTGTACGTCCGAGTGTTCGTACGAATAGCCTCCGCTTGTCAACACCGATTCGCTGAGCTGCAGATTATAAACGTTGGCTATGCTCTCCCCGGTGAAATCAAATGAGCTGGAACCCTCAGTCCGCCAGTAGTTGTCCCAGAAGGCCACGTTTTCCCAACTGGTCATGGGCGCGTCGCCAAAATTGAAGTTTAATGGCCATGACGGCTCGCGCACGCCGTCTACTGGGTGTGGATCCAGGGTAGTCATCTGGTCCACCCAGACGCCTCGCTCGCCCAGCTTCTTGGCCAGTTCGCCTACGAGCGAGGCCCCGCGGCTATGTCCGATGAGGTGGAAAGGCAACTCGGCCAGGGGCGTGACAAGGTCTGTTAGAAAGTTTGGCGAAAGGAGCTTCTCGGCGACCGCCGCGGCCACGTCCACCGTGCTGCGGTGATAGCCACCTCCTAAGGATAAGGTCCCGGCTACGTCCGTCCAGTTCAGCAGAATGACGATGTCCGTGGCGCCTGTGTAATCCGCCGGAGCCGGGCCGCTCCGCGACGTATTGACGACCGATAGCGGGCCGCCGTCGTGACCGGGATCGGTCACATCGACTCGGTAACGCGGCTGGTCGCTTGTCGGACCGGACCGAGCCGCGATCGCGTTGGCCATGGCGGTGACCCAATCGCCGACGCTGCTGTTGAAGCCGTGGGTAATCAACGTTACCCCGGAAAGCAGGTGCCGAGGCTCCAGTATTTCACAGCGCAGCGGCCGGCATTGGCTTCCAAGCCGAGTATGCTTGTCCTGAGACGTGCCACGGCAGGAGAGGAACCATCTGTAGTTTTGTCGCCTGAGTCGATGCATGACTACCTCCTTCATCGCTAAAAGGTTACCGAGGCTGCGTGCTGTCGCCGCCGTTGCACTCGACGTTGCCGCTCTTGCAATCGATCCTGACCATATTGACACGAAGCGTCTTCGATCGTTCAAACAGGCGCTCCGAGTAGTTTAAGGCGGCCTTGCCGGGAGACATATGGCACAAGGGCGCTGTATGCACGACAGGCAGGAGCACTAGGCAACTCAACCACATGGGACTTTTCGGCCGCCTTGGGAATTGCTTCACCATCATCGAGTAATCCCCTTTCCGCAACTGAGCAACCGCACTTGCCGGGAGTGCATTCTATGTGCTTGGCTGAACTTACCCTATAACCTGATTTCCACTTATATCATTCTAGACACGCCAAATCATATTGGAAGCGGGGGGCCAATACTGCCCTTCGGCCGATGCCTTTTGTGATCACGTTATCCGGGGTGACCCAAGTTCTTATGCCCCGAAAACCGTGGTTTGTTGCGAATCCAAATAAACGCTTGAGATTACGAAAACAGTGAGGCTAACGCGGCCATCACCTGGAGCCCGCTATCCGGGTGATCATGTGCAACTGTACCAGACGGCCAAGCGTGACATGAGCATTCATACAAATCCTGTGCTTCCGTCTGCGAGAATTCAGTATCGGCCACTTAGACTATGCATCTCTCCAAGTCGCTTTCCCACACAATTCAGCACAAAGACCGACGATCGAACGGTAAAGCCTGGTCTTTTCGCGCAGATCATCGCCGACAGAGGTTTAAGGGATGAGACAACCTTCGCCTACGTGTTGGCGCATCATGTTCACCTCGTTGACCCATCCGTTCTGATCGATATGCCTCCTGGTAACCGCCGACCCTTTCCGGGAGGGGAATTCTTGGACAAGTTCTCCCGAATCTGGAGATTTCCTGGGGGGCGCCCGCCTATTGGATTGACTTCTCCGGGCCGCCAATTCAGACTCAGGGCAGCGCCATTAGGCTGAGTCCGGGGTGGAATGGACCTTGAACGGCTACTGAGAAGGAATACGGCAGGAAGAATCTGGGCTGGGATGACTTCAAGTGGAGGCTATTGAGTGGTAGGATGTATGCGCTCGCATGGGTCATGGGGGCGGAATGGGATGAATCCCTCGACACGTGGAGCGGCCATGCGTGAGGCCGCCTAATCCACGGTTGTAGCGGACGCGCCCGCTTGCGCGGGTGCGCCGCTGAACCTGGCCGTTAGGGCGTCGTGTTCAATAGGAGTATTTTGAACCCCGATTTATAAGGAGTGACAAGATGGAGGATCTTCAAGCGCAGAACAAGAAGAATGATGATTTATCGGTGGTCTGTTTTGGTGCATCAGCGGGTGGCTTCGAGGCGTATTGCACGATCCTCTCACTCCTCCCTGCGGACACCGGGTTGGCCTTCATTATTGTTCATCACCAACCTGCGGACAGGAAATCGCTTCTGGTCGAAATTCTGCCGCGTTTTACGAAAATGCCCGTGGTGCTTCTGGCGGATGGTGAAATCGTGAAAGCCGACCATGTGTACGTTGTTCCAGCCGGGATGCAGGTCATCATGGCAGGGGATGCATTCCGGATTTCTCCTCTCTCCGAAAGGACAGGCTGGCCCAGAACATTTCCATTTTTCTGCTATCCCTGGCGGACGATCGACAAAAACGGGCTGTAGCGGTCATTTTGTCGGGTCTCGACTCCGACGGGGCGGCCGCACTCAAGCCGATCAAAGATGCGGGCGGGATTGTCATTGCCCAAGACTTCCAAACGGCACAACAGCCGGACATGCCGCAAAGTGCCGTGAAGACAGGTTATGTTGATTTCCTGCTATCGCCGGCCGAAATCGCCGACGAAATACGACGCATCGGCAAGGAACGTGCTCGTTCAGCTTCGTAGAAGCAGTGCTTGCACGAAACACGGCTCACTGCTTGGCTTGCGCCAAACAGTGGCACACCTTGGTGAGAAATGCGGGTTAACGGCATTGAGTGGCACCCGTGCGTGGACTGGACCTTGAACGGCTATCGCGGGGGGCTATGAGTTTGCCCCTCCTATCGTTATATTGAGAGCATCCGCCGCTTCGGCAGTACCACGCCACACCGAATGGGCGTGCCGAGAACTGCTGCGGCAGCACTGGCGCGGCGGGGCTTTTGCACACGTGACTTGGCCCGGTGTAAGGAGACGAACCGTGAAAAAGCAAACCAAACCCGAACGGAAACAAGCCTCTTCGAAAAAGCAGAAACCTGCCCGTCCTGGACCTCAAGGCACGCCGCCCAAAGAGGGCGGCCAGCACAGTCTGGGGGCTGCCTTCCCTATCGTCGGCATCGGTGCTTCTGCCGGGGGGCTGGAGGCGCTGGATATCTTCCTGGGGAAAGTGCCGGAAGGCAGCGGCATGGCCTTTGTCATCGTCCAGCACCTGGACCCGACCCACAAGGGCATGATGGTGGAACTGCTGCAGCGCGGCACCGCCATGCAGGTCATCCAGGTCAAGGATCGCACCCGCGTCCGGCCGGACTGCGTCTATGTGATCCCGCCGAACAGTGACATGTCCATCCTGCACGGTGTGCTGCACCTGCTCGCCCCGGTGGCGCCCCGGGGCCTGCGCCTGCCCATTGATTTCTTCTTCCGCTCCCTGGCCGATGACCGGCAGGACCAGAGCATCGGCGTGATCCTCTCGGGCATGGGCTCCGACGGCACGCTGGGCCTCCGGGCCATCAAGGAAAAAGCCGGGGTGGTCTTTGTACAGGAACCGGCGTCGGCCAAATTCGACGGCATGCCCGGTAGCGCCGTTGACGCCGGGTTGGCCGACATCGTCGCCCCGGTGGAGGAGCTTCCCGGCAAGATCATCGCCTTTCTCCAGCACGCGCCCCTCATCGCCAAGCCCGGACTTGCCCAGGAAGACAAAGCCGAGAGCGGCCTGGAAAAGATCGTGATCCTGCTGCGGGCGCAGACGGGCCACGACTTTTCCCTGTACAAGAAGACCACCGTCTACCGCCGCATTGAGCGGCGCATGGGCATCCACCAGATTGACAGGATTGCCACCTATGTCCGGTTCTTGCAGGAGAATCCCCAGGAACTGGATCTGCTGTTCAAGGAGCTTCTGATCGGGGTAACGAGTTTTTTCCGCGACCCGGCGGCGTGGGAACAGTTGAAGGAAGAAGTCATCCCGGCGCTGCTGGCCGGAAGCCCGCCCAGTCAGGCGCTGCGGGCCTGGGTGGCCGGCTGCGCGACCGGGGAGGAGGCTTTTTCCCTGGCCATCGTCTTCAGAGAGGCGATGGAAACTCACAAGCCGGCCAGGAACACTACGCTCCAGATTTTCGCCACCGACCTGGACCGCGAGGCCGTTGAGAAAGCCCGCGAGGCCGTTTTCCCGGCCAACATTGCCGCCGATGTGTCGGCGGAGCGCCTGGGCCGGTTTTTCGTCCAGGTAGAGCGCGGCTACCAGGTCGGCAAGTCCATCCGGGAGATGGTGATCTTTGCCCCGCAGAACCTCATCATGGATCCCCCCTTCACCAAGCTCGACATCTTGAGCTGCCGGAACCTGCTCATCTACCTGACCCCGGAGTTGCAGAAAAAACTGCTGCCGCTGTTTCACTACAGTCTGAATCCGGGCGGCTTCCTGTTTTTGGGGAACGCGGAGACCATCGGCGGCTTTACCGACCTCTTCGCGCCGCTGGAGGGCAAATCGCGGTTCTACCGCCGGCTCGGGTCGGCCCTGCGGGCGGAGCCGGTCGAGTTTCCCTCCGCGTTTGTCTCCGCCGTACCGGGCGCCGCCGCCGAAGGCACTGCAGCCGGCGGCCAACCTCCAGTCGCTGGCGGATCAACTGCTCTTGCAGTGCTACTCCCCGGCGGCCGTGCTGGTCAACAACAAAGGCGACATCCTCTACATCAGCGGGCGGACAGGCAAATACCTGGAGCCCGCGGCCGGCAAGACCAACTGGAACATCTTTGCCATGGCCCGCGAAGGGCTCCGCCACGAACTGACCGGCGCCTTGCAGAAGGCGCTCCGGCAAAAAGGCGCGGTGACCCTCAGGAACGTGGTCGTGAGGACCAACGGCGGGACGCAGGCGGTGGACCTCACCGTCCGGCCCCTCGAAGAGCCGGAGGAGCTGCGCGGGATGGTGATGATCGTC
This sequence comes from Pirellulales bacterium, assembly GCA_963845975.1. Classification (GTDB taxonomy): domain Bacteria; phylum Planctomycetota; class Planctomycetia; order Pirellulales; family Thermoguttaceae; genus JBEKIK01. The sequence continues at coordinate 1,215,660 of CAWJUD010000001.1, forward strand.
TTTGCGGACGTTGCCACGCCCCCCGAAACCAAGCCGGCGGGCAAGACCCAGCGCGGACCTGCCCGCAGCGCCCGGCTGGCGGAACAGGAGCAGGAGATTGAGCAACTTCGTCAGGAGCTGCGGACCACCCGCGAAGAAATGCAGACGTCCCAGGAAGAACTCAAATCCACCAACGAGGAACTCCAGTCCACCAACGAGGAACTCCAGTCCACCAACGAGGAACTGACCACCTCCAAGGAAGAGATGCAGTCCATGAACGAGGAGCTGCAGACGCTCAACAACGAGTTGCAGGTCAAGGTGGACGATCTGTTTCGGACGAGCAACGACCTGAAGAACCTGTTGAACAGCACGGACATCGCCACCTTGTTTCTGGACAACGCGCTCCGCGTGCGGCGGTTCAGTAGCCAGACGACCAAGATCACCCAACTGATCGACAGCGACGTGGGCCGGCCGATCACCGATATCGCCTCCGACCTCTTCTACCCCGAACTGGGCGAGGATGTGCGGCAAGTGCTGCGGACGCTGGGCAGTGCGGAGAAACAGGTCACCACCCGCGACGGGCGCTGGTTTACCGCGCGCATTCTGCCCTACCGCACGCTGGAGAACAAGATTGACGGCGTGGCGATCAACTTTGTGGACATCACCGTTTCCAAGATGCTGGAGGCGGAGCTGCGGAATACGCAAGCCGATTTGGAAAAACACATCGTGGCACAAGACGTGAAGCTGGATCAGGCCGGGGAGAGGTTGCAGGCTGAAATGCAACGCAGCCAACGCGAGAAGGGCGCCGGAACCATTCCGGGATCTGACGAAACAGCGCGGAAGATGAAAGCCAATTTGGAAAAACACATCGTGGCACAAGACGTGAAGCTGGATCAGGCCGGGGAGAGGTTGCAGGCTGAAATGCAACGCGGCCAACGCGAGAAGGCCGCCGGAACCATTCCGGGATCTGACGAAACAGCGGAGATCAGCCATGAAAAAGGGCCAGGATAAGCCAGCAGGTGCGGCCGAGCTGCGCCGCCGGGCGGAAGCGCGGTTGAAAGAGAAGCAGAGGAGTCAGAGGTCGGAGGTCGGAGATCAGAGCACGGCGGAAGAAACGCAGCGGCTCGTCCACGAACTGCAAGTCCACCAGATTCAGTTGGAGATGCAGAACGAGGAACTGCAGCAGGCGCGGGGAGAGGTGGAGGCGATCCTTGCCCAATACACCGACCTCTACGACTTTGCCCCCGTGGGCTACTTTACCCTGGGGCGCGACGGAGCGATCCGCCGGGTGAACCTCACCGGGGCGCGCCTGCTCGGAGTGGAGCGCGCCGGGCTGACTGGCCGGCGCTTCGGGCTGTTCGTTTCCGAGGAGGCCCGGCCCCGCCTTCAACGCCTTCCTCGACAAGGTATTTGCGAGCCAGGCCAAAGAGACCTGCGAGGTCGCGCTCCTGAAAGAGGGGCATGAGCCGCTCTGGGCGCACATCGATGCAAGAGCCACCGAGGATGGTCAGGAGTGCCGCGCCGCGGTGGTGGATGTCACCGAGCGCAAGCGGGTGGAAGCCGAGGTCGAAGCGGCGCAGGAGAAGCTGCTTGCGGAGCAACGGCGCGGGCAGCGCCGCTTGCACAAGCTCAACCGAGAACTCGAGCGTCGCAACCGGGAGTTGCAGGATTTCGTGCAAGTGGCCTCGCACGACCTCCGCGCCCCACTGGTAAACATTCGGGGGTTCGGCGACATGTTGGCGTCGGCCTGCGACCGGGCCCGAACCGCCGTCGCCGGCATCCAAGACGAAGAGTCCCTCAGAGCCGAACTTCTGCCGCTGTTGGACCAGGAGATCCCGGAGTCGCTTGGGTACATCCGCGCCGGTTCGAGCAAGATGGATGCACTGCTTGCGGGACTGCTGAACGTCTCGCGAATCGGCAGCGCTGCCCTGACGATCGAACAACTCGACATGAACCAGATGGTGGCCGAGATCGTCAAGTCGATGGAGTTCTCCGTCGAGCAGGCAGGGGCGGGCGTGCAAGTCGACGCCTTGCCGCCGTGCCGCGGAGACGCCACCCAACTCGGCCAGGTCTTCTCCAACCTGCTCGATAATGCACTGAAGTATCTTGATCCCGAGCAGACCCGGGGTCATCCGAGTGTCTGCACACCAGAAGCGGAACGAGGTGGTCTACTGCGTGGAAGACAATGGCATCGGGATCGATGCGGAACACCAGGACGCGATTTTCGGGCTCTTCTATCGCCTCAACCCGGATCGAGGTGGTGGACAAGGGTTGGGCCTGACCATCGTACGACGATCTCTTGACCGGCAGGGCGGAAAGATCTGGTTGGAATCGACGCCCAACCAGGGCAGCAAGTTCTTTGTTTCGCTACCCCCTGCACCGTTGCCCGAATCCGCGGGCTCCAAACTCCATCGACAATCGGAAACCGAGGTCCGACGATGAAAGAAGACACCGTGATCCTGCAGGCCGAAGACGACGACGGGCACGCGACACTGACCCGAATGGCTCTGCGAGAGGTCGGCGTGAACAACCAGATCATTCGATTCAGGGACGGACAGGAAACGGTAGACTTCCTCTTCGGCACCGGCCAGGGACCTTCACGCGAGGCGGACGTCCACTATCTCCTCCTTCTGGATCTGCGCATGCCCAAGGTCGACGGCATTTCAGTCCTTCGACGGATCAGGCAAGACGAGCAACTGCGGCGGATGCCGGTCGTCATACTGAGCACTACCGACAATCCGCACGAAATCAAAACGTGCAAGAGCCTGCACTGCAGTTGCTATGTCGTCAAGGCTGCCGGGTGCGAAGCATTCGCCGCGGCCCTGCAGCAGGTAAAACCTTTCCTTGAGCACCGCCAAACACCACGGACGACGGGCCAAAGCTAGCAATGCCGGCTTTGCTGTCAGCGCAGTGCGCGGATTCTGCCAAAAATTGCCCTTGCACTGGACTCGCTCTCTGTGTTATACTGCTTCAGAATACGGCGGTATCCGCAACAGGCTGACGAGTTTCCACAGTCGGATCGCCGAGGAACCAGACCTCAGACCGAGCAGTAGCTCAGCAGTGGCCTCCCTGAGTTGGAGAATGAATCCAGATGTCGCACCGCGGCTTGTTTCGGGGTCGATTGTCACGGAGGAATAGCCATGTTGGTTTTGTCTCGCAAGCGGGATAGTTCGATCCATATTGGAGCGAACATCCGAGTCACGATTCTTGGGATACACAAGAATCAGGTCAGAGTGGGGGTGGAAGCGCCGGCGGCCATACCTGTATGGCGCGCGGAGTTGCTTCCCAAAGGTCAGGACTAGCCTGGAATTGCAGGCCCGCGAGGACGGGTGGCCTTCGGGCAAGAAGCAATTCGAAGTCCTGCTGGTCGAGGACGATCTGGGGCATGCCAAGCTGATTTGCGGGGCGTTCTCGGAGTGCCGCCTGCCGAGGCCAATAGACGTGGCCGTTGCCCAGACGGGCGAGCTCGCCGCGGAATCGCTCGGCATGGACGGGGGCCAACGCCCGGCTGCCTCACCGTTTGACCTTATCCTCCTTGACATGTATCTGCCGCGAATGACGGGCCTGGACCTTCTCTTGAAGATTCGCACCGACCCGCTCCTGTATTTGACTCCGGTAGTCATGCTCAGTTGCTCCGACGACGACGCTGCCGCGGCGAATTGCCTCGATGCGGGGGCCAACGCCTTTGTGAGCAAGGCCAGAGATCCCGGGGCATTTCGGACTTCAATTGCTCGGATTGCCGATTTCTGGGGCAACGAATCCCGCGTCCCCAGACAAGAGGTTTGCTGCCCGAGATAGCGCGTTGATCTTGCCGATCCCATGGGGCGGCAATGGAGATTCGACCAGGTACGGGGAGTAGCAGGACTAGCGCATGAGCGTGCACCGGGCTGGCGGCTCGGGTCTCAGGGATGAGGCGCTGCAACCTTCAATACAAGGTGCTTCCTGCATCGGCCGAGCGAGAGCCCGCCGCCTTGACGGGCTCTCGTTTTTCGGGGACCAGTCCCGCCGACGACGAATGCGCTAACAGAGGCGGCTCAGGGTAGCAGTTCCTTTACCACCTTCTCGCAAAACGTTTCGTATCGCTGCCGAGCAAGTTCCACCTCCGCAGGCAGGTTGTTGATGTGTTCCTCCAAGTTCCGAATCATGGATTCTCCTGCGTCGGGCAACAACGTTCCCTCTGCAATTCGCCTGCGAAGCAACTTGAGTGCGGATTGACATTTATGAAACAGGGCATCTAGACCTGCCTTATCACCACACTCCCGAAGGCAAGCCAGGGTATAGCTGACGGTTGCATGGACTAGGAACGGTTCGAACAGATCTATAGCAGCGTGACGAAACTTTTCCTCAAACCTATTGTAGCGCAGTTCAATCTTTTCTTCCTCTGTCTCTGTTTCCTGCGTTTCAGGGGGTTCGAGGAACGCAAGGTACATCCATACGAGCATCCTATCCCTCTCAAACACGTCCAGGCTATCAAGCAGTTGAAACAGATTATCGGGGGTGCTTCTGTCGGGGTGTGGAGGCAGGGTGACATACTGAATATGGTGTATTAAGAAGTCGGTCATTTGTATGGTTTTCCTCTTTGTTTGTCCGGGATAAGTTCTCGTTCAGTCGCACTGAGCTTCAGTCCGACCCTCTCGCCTGGTGTGATGTGCTTCCTTCTTGCCATGATTGTGGTTCTCCTCAGCAGCGCGGCTTGTCCGCGTCCGCTGTAGCACCTTGTTAGGTGGTTCCATGTCGATCCTATTGCCGAACGCTATTTTGGAAAGTGCTGTCGAACTTTCGCCGCAATCTGACGATCCGTCATCTTGTCAACTGTTTCAATACCTCCGATACGTCCACCGAGGTTGTTTCTTTCAAGACGTTGTTTCAGTTCGCCCTTTGCCTCACCAGGACCAAATATCAGAATAGATTCTGCATCACGAATAGACGCAATTACCGCATCGTAGTAAATGTTGAGATGTCCCGTAAACGCTCTCTGGAGGCTATCCTCTGCCGGTACTTGCTGTGGTTCATGGGGACCCTTATGAGGTGAATCACCAGAACGGCGGTGCTGTTTTTCAACCTTCGATATTATCAGTCCTATCTCTTCCCCTTTGTCTGTGACTGCCACGATAACAGCCTTCTTATGGTCAATCCACAAACCCACGTTTGTTCTCATCGATTTCTCCTTTATCTATTAGCTCCACCTAACTTGGTGTTAGATAGTTTCTGCGTAACACCTGTAGGCTGCATACGTGCGGCCTAACCCGCACGCAGAAAATCGACACAAATGTCATAGTACCAAGCGCTTGCTGCTTTGACACATCCGTTCCGGAGCGTTACATGGTTTCTCGATATTGCACGTCATGCGGCGGGGTGCTACGGCCGAGGCTATCGGCCGGACTCCGGACGCCTCGCCGCCCGCGACCGCAAATTAAACGAAGCCAGAGAAAGGAGAAAAACGGCCCGCAAAGCAATGCCACTCCGGACCGTTGCCTGATCCAAAGAAAAACGCTACGATTAACCATGACCTGGGCGGAGGATAAGGCTCTGCGGGGACGCAACCCGAGCGCCGACCCAGGGGTTGTGAGCGAGGCTCGGGCGGTGTCAATCTCACCGCCCACCTCCCTCGCTTTCAACACTAATGCGAAAAATCCGACCATTACTACACCATTTAAGTCTCACTGACCTGAAACTCATATTTCCATTTCAGGCTGAACCAAGACACAGTTTTTCTGATTCAATAATAATTACTGTGCCTTTGGGTGGAGATGATGAGTATTGTAAGGCTACCAATGGTGTTGTGATGGCTTTATTGCCAATATGCGGATTAGCAGATCTGGCTTTTGGGGAGAAAATTATATTGCGTGGAGGTATTGATGTCGGAATAGGAACTAAAATTGAAGGAAATGAAGTTTATGGTCCGGTACTGACCAGAGCTTATTACTTGGAATCTGAAATAGCAGAATATCCCCGCATTGTAGTCGGCACTACATTATTGGAATTTCTTAAAGAAGTGAGTTCCCAAAATCCAAAAACAAAATTAGGGAAAATTGCGAAGATACAAGCAGATCGATGCAAACGCGTGATAATTCAAGATACTGACGGTCGGTTTATGCTTGACTTCTTGGGCAAGGAAGTAAAGAAAACTCCAGGATTATCGTTGCCGTATAAACTATTTTCATTGGGACATGATTTTATCTTAAGTGAATACCAAAAGTTTCAAAAGACGGGTCATGATAAACTTGCCCCGCGTTATTATCGACTGCTTCAGTATTATCTTGCGCGAAAAAAGATATGGGATTGTGCAAAACAAAAAGAGCAATAATAAATCGGTTGCTAGGGGAATTGGGACAAACCAAAGAAAAAAGGCAAATAAGAATTGCCATAAGTCCTTACGGCACAAGCGAGTGGAGACGATGGGACTCGAACCCACGACCCCTAGCTTGCAAAGCTAGTGCTCTCCCAATTGAGCTACGTCCCCATGGTTAGTAAACAGTTATCAGTTTTCGGTGAACAGTTTTCAGCAATCAGTTTTTTCTAAGTCCTGATGCCTAAAACCTACAGCCTCAAGCCTACAAGAAAGGGCGGATTTCGGCAAGAGCTTCAATTCGCTTTGAAGAAGGCCTCGATCTCCTCGATTTCCGTTTCATTTAGGTTGAAATGGACCGCTCCGATAACGCCCGCCACCTGGCTGGGACTGCGTGCGCCACGATCGCGGCGGTGACCATGCTTCGCATGGTGCCCGCCGGATTGCGGAGCACCCAGGCGATTGCGACCTCGCCGGGGGTGCGCCCGTGCCGGGCGCCGATTGCCCGGAGCGCTTCCACCAGTCGCAGGTTGCGCGTAAGCAGCGGCTCCTGGAAGTCGCGGCTTGCCCGCCTCCAATCTTCTCTGGACAGGCTTGCGATGCGTTGCCGGGTCATTGCGCCGGTCAGCAGTCCGGAGGCCATCGGGGAGTATGCGATCACTCCGATGTTCTCCCGGGCGGTCATGGGCAGAACATCCGTTTCTATTTCGCGGTGGATGAGCGAGTAGCGCGGTTGTAGTGACGTAACTGGGGCGACGGCCTGCGCACGGCGGATTTGTGCGACGTTGAAGTTCGATACGCCGATGTGCCGCACCTTGCCTTCCTCCTTGAGTTTGGCCATGGTCGCCCAGCCCTCCTCGATATCTTCATCCGGCATGGGCCAATGAATCTGATACAGGTCGATAGCGTCCGTTTTAAGGCGTTTCAGGCTGGCCTCGCATTCCCGGCGCACGGATTCGGCCTTAAGGCAGTGCCCGATCTTCCGCTTTTCATCCCAGACCAGGCTGCACTTGGTGAAGACGTACGGCCGGTTGGGCAGGCCTTCGAGTGCCCGGGCTACGATTTCCTCGGAGTGGCCCAGCCCGTAGACCGCGGCGGTGTCGATCCAGTTTACACCGCCGTCCAGTGCGGCCTTTATGGCTGCGATCGATTCGTTGTCGTCCTGTTGGCCCCAGGAGAACTCCCAGCCCCCGCCGCCGATGGCCCATGCGCCGAAGCCGATGGGGGTGATATTCAGATCCGAGTTGCCCAGTGGTTTGGTGTTCATTTTATGCTTGCATGAAAGTGGATTTAAAAAAGTGGAGAGTGAACGATGGGTGGTGATGAACGCGAAACCGCAAGCGGTTTTTTTATTGGTATATTTAACATTTTTCATTTAAAATTCAGCATTCAACATTCAGCATTTTATTCATTCTTCATCCTTCATCTTTGATACTATCCCAACCACTGCGGATTTCTGGCGGTGCCGTCAAACCCGCTGCCGGTTTTGAAGAGTTCGAAGCGGCCCTCGGACGCGGCTTCGGCGGTTCGCTTTAGCAGCGATGCCTGCTCCTCGCTCGTCAAAGGTTTGAAAGTGCGAACGGCGTCGAGGTTTTGTTTGAGAAGATCGATGCTGTTCATGCCCACGATCACCGTTGAGGTGGGCAGACTCATGGCATAGTACAGGCACTCGGTCGGCTTGACCGTATTGCTGCGGAGGATCATTCCGCCGCCCATTGATTTCATGCCCAGCACGCCGATTCCCTCTTTTAGCAGCAGGGGCAGGACTTGTTGGGCAAAGCTGCGGAAATGGGCGTCCATGACATTCAACGGCATCTGCACCGCATCGAAGCGGAAATCGTGCTTGCCGGCAACCTCCAGCATTCGCATATGGACCAGGGGGTCTTTGTGCCCGGTAAATCCGATAAAGCGGACCTTGCCCGCCTTTTGTGCCGCCACAACGGCCTCCATAGCCCCGCCCGGGGCGAAAATCCGATCCGGGTCCTCAAGCCGAATGATCTCATGGTGCTGCAGCAAATCGATATGATCGGTTTGAAGCCGGCTGAGCGACTCGTCGATCTGCCTTGCGGCCGCCTCTTTAGTTCGGCCGTCGATTTTAGTCATTAAAAAGACCTTTTGCCGGTAGCCTTCCAAGAGCGCCTTGCCCATGCGAACCTCGCTTTGGCCGTTGCTGTAATCCCAGCAGTTGTCCATGAACGTGACGCCGTTATCGATAGCGGTGCGGACGATGCGGATGCTTTCATCTTCATCGCTCTGCCGACCGATATGAGCGCCGCCCAGGCCCAAGACGGACACTTTCTCGCCCGTCCGGCCCAGGGGGCGATAAATCATCTCGCCGCCGGCCGTTGCGGTGGATTCGGCGGGCTGAGCAGCGGACTCTGCATCGGCGGCCAAGGCAGTTGCATTTGGATAGCCTAAAAATTGATCCAAGGTCAGCGGTACCGCCGCGGTTATGGCGGCTTTTAAAAAATCACGACGTTCCATTTTTATCTCCTTTCATAAGCGCTTTTTTGGATGAGCGACACACGAATGAAAACATCCGCTATTGAGTTTATAAGGGAAGTAATGTCATAGTTGATATGACATACTTTAACATTATAGGCACGCTGTAAAGCATGTGATATATTACGTCTATTGGATGGTAAAAAGTGCGGATAATTAGATAAATGGTTATCAATATATGCTCCAAAAGACGTAGATAGGTTATTGTCAAATATAGGCGCAAATGTTTACACTTACGGTATCTTGAGTATTGCGGTGCATGCCCATCGACTTCTTTTTCCGGCAGTTGGTCTAGCCGAGTAATGCCCCAGGTACTGATGGCACTCATGCGGCATGAGAGCATTGAAACTACCATGAGATACTACGTCGAACGCAATGCTAATACAACGGCTGACGCTGCCTGGACTGCAGATAAAATTAACCAAAAAGGTACGGGCCTGTTGAAAAAGTCTGTTGGCCAGCTAGCATTGTCAGCACGTGTTCGTCTTGATTTGTAGAGCGGATGGAGGTATTGGGATGGCCTTCCTCTCCACCACCTTCGCATCTTTTCAGGACGGACAGACGTATGCAAGGAACGCATGTCTTTCAACCACGGACCAGGACGGTCATCGATTTGGAGTCGTTCATTGCAGAAGACCACTTTCTCCGGAGAGTTGATCGCACCCTAGAAATGTCCTTCGTACGCGACTTGACTGCCACGTGCTATTCCTCTGGACAAGGACGGCCCTCCATCGACCCTGAGGTGTTCTTTCGGATGTTGTTGGTGGCGTACTTCTATGGCATCACGTCGGACCGACGTCTATGTGAGGAAGTACGGTTCAATCTCGCGTATCGCTGGTTTTGCCGGCTCTCCCTGGAAGACGACGTGCCGGACCACTCATCGTTTAGTCGCATCCGGGACAGGTATGGCGAGGAAATCTTTGAAATGCTGTTTAGGCATATCGTTAAGCTCTGTCAGAAAAAGGGCTTGGTGGCCCAGGAGTGTCGCGTGATGACCGACGCCACCCTGATCGCCGCTGATGCCTCGTTGAATTCGTTGATTCATAACAACCCGGAAAAAGCCCAGAAAGAGGCTGTTACGCAACAGCGCGATCGTGGGATGAAAGATTCATCATCGGCACGGCAGGTTTCCAACCAGACGCACACCAGTCGTACCGATCCAGATGCCACACTAGCCCAAAAGAAAGGTACACCGCAACAACTGAAGTACAAAGTGCATCAGAGTATTGATGCCGACAGTCGCGTCATCCTGGATACCGAAGTTACCACAGGAGCACGGTATGACAACCAACCATATCTCCAGTGTAAAAACACTTTTCCCTTAGAAATTTGGACGGTTTTTAAATATCACAAGATACCTATTACTGCTGTATCACGCTGCATTTACCAACTAGGTGTAACTTAAAGAATGGCCAAAATGCAAATAAGCCCGAACCGAAGCCAAACACTACCATCAAAGCCACCGACTGACACAATACCAAACAGCCAGTATTAGAGCACCCGCCATTGCGGCAAGAACGCGGGCTACGGATCCTTCTACACGCCGGTCGATTCCGATCAGGCGAAGGTCGAATGGATTCCACATAGGGAAAACTGTACAGCATAAGCCGGCATAAGGAGAAGCCACCTTTACCACCAATAAAACCGCCGATCCATTGACCGTGTTGGCTGCAAAAGACGCTGCCTCAAAACCAATGACAGGGATGTCAGACAATTCTCCGTTTTAAACACAGCCTATTGGTAGTCAACAAAGGCTACCGTAGTTTACGGTAGTAATCACTGTTTTCTAATACTTAGTAGGGGTAACTTAGAGGGGGGTTAAAATGCAAAAAATCCCTGTTTTTACGGGGTTTTCGCGTGTTTCGTGGGAATCAGAGAAGAGAGCAATTAAGTTTCGACAGTCCGGTACTCTAAGCAATTGAGCTACGCCCCCAAAATCATAAAGGGGAACAATTTCGGTTTGTTGGAACAGCCCGATCCCCCTGCGGTCGGTACCCGGTGCCTCGCACAAACCGAACTTGTCCGCTTTTATCCAAACCAACAAAACATTGAATTATACCATCCGTTTTTTGGCCCGCAATAAGGTTTGGCAGGCATGTTTTGTGGGGCACAATTCCCCCCGTCGTCTGCATCGCTCCCCCATACGATTACCCGGTTTTTTCCGGTAATTTGCACCAAGTTTGCATCCCCTCGCCCTGGCCCGATATAAAATATCCTAGAGGACCAATAACTGGCTTGATCTGGCTTAAAGCCCTTTGGACATATATGATCTTGAGTATGAAAATTCCTCCTTATTACATCGCATGTCCTCTTTTTTTTGCGGGAATCCTCATTTCCGCGGCTGGGAATCCACTCCGTGCAGCCGACGTCCCGCCCTCAAAATCACCGGCCGCCATGCCCGCGGGCGAAAAACCCGATAACCTCCCTCACCCTAACCCTCTCCCGACCACTAAAGCGGTGCCCGGAGAGGGGACATTAAAAGACATTCCCGCTGCCCAGGCCAAGGATGCCGCCCAGCAGGCGCAGATCGACAAATTGATCGAGCAACTGGGCGACAAGGATTATTATGTCCGCCAGCGCGCCCAAAACGAATTGGCGCGCCTGAGCTTCGACGCCTTCGACGCCCTTACGGCCGCCACCACTAACGACGATTTGGAAATCGCCTCCCGGGCGAAATACCTTTTGCGATTGATGCGCGTGGAGTGGACTGCCAAAAACGATCCGCCAGAAGTAAAGAATTTGTTAAAAGATTACGAACGCCTGCCGGAAGATGCACGCCAGGACCGCATGCACCGCTTGGCCGTCATGCCCGAGGGCAAGGGCCTGATGGCCCTGTGCCGATTGATTCGATTCGAAAAATCGGACGCCCTTTCGAAAATAGGGGCAATCGAACTTTTGCAATCCACTTCCGGCCGCGATCCGCCCAAAGGCCCCAGGGCCGAGACCATCCGCAAGCTTTTTGAAAAAAGCGGGCGTACGTCGGCCACCTGGGTACTTGCCTGGCTCAAACTGGCCGACGACCCGCAAACCATAACTCAATGGAATAAGCCGATCCAAGCCGAGATTTCGCTTTTGCAGCGCTCGCCCGGGGAAACCAGCCGCGAAATTGTTGTGGCTTTGATTCATTATCAAGTCGCCTGGCTGAAAAAACAGGACCAAACCCAAGAGGCCGCGGCCGCCATGCGCCGCCTCATTGATTTGGAAGACAAAGGCGATTTGGAAACGCTTTCCGAATTGCTCGATTGGCTGGTGGAACAAAAAGCCTGGAAATTGGTCGACGAATTAGCGGCGCGTTATACCTCCCGCTTCGAAAGCGAACCCATGCTGCTGTACATCCTGGCCCAGGCTCAAAAAGAGCAAGGCGAGGCCGCAAAGGCCGAACAGACCGCGCACCGGGCGTTTGGGCTTAATGCCAGCCGCGAGGAAATGAGTCTGCTCAACCGCTATATCCCCCTGAATTTAATGAATATATATCGTAATGCGGCCGTCGGCCGCGAGGAAATGAAACTCCTCAACCGTTACCTGATCGCGCAGCGCCTTATCCAGCGCGGGCTGTTCGATTGGGCGAAGCGCGAATTGGAATACGTCATCGCCCAGGGCCGCCCCACGGACGTCACCACTATCAATGTCCAATGGAGCCTGTCGGAAATGTTTCACGATCAAGGCGATGACATGGCGGCCGCCAATGTGCTGGATGCCATGCTCAAATTAGTGGACGCAAAGACCTACACCGTTCTGCCCAGCCGCATCACCTCGGTCCTTCAACGCTTTTACTTGTTCCGCAACAAGTCGCCGGATAAGATGATCGAGCGCACTATTGCCGAGGTCCGGCGCGCAAATACTTCTTGCAGGCCTGCCACTGGGAGGCCGCCGGCGATCAGGCCAAACGCCGCGAATGCCTGGTAAACGCCCTGGACCTGGAACCCGGCGATATCGACGTGCTCATAGCCTGCTACCGCTTGCCCGATCAAACCCCCCAGTACCGAAAAAAAATCATGGATCTGATCCGCCAGGCGGTCGAGGATATTCGCGTGGAGATCGCCGCCGAACCGGATAACGCCGAATACTACAATCAATTCGCCTGGCTTATAGCCAACACCGAGGGAGACCTCGATGAGGCCTTGAAATACTCGCAAAAATCCCTGGAACTCTCCCCCGACAACGGCGGTTTACACGACACTTTGGCGCGCGTGTATTACGCCAAGGGCGATTACGAAAACGCCTTCAAAAATCAACAGCACGCCGCCGAACTGGAACCCCATTCAGGTCTGATCGCCAAACAATTGGAGTTGTTCAAAAAGGCCCGCGAAGAACACAAGAAATAGGGAATACCCATCAAACCGCTTGCGGTTTCGCAATACACGACATACAGATTATTTTCAAAATAAAATATCCGATTTATTTATTGCAAATTGGACATTGCAAAATGCCAATTGCAAATTTAAAACAATAATGGCATACATGAAAACTTTTTCTATTAACGGAACAAATCTATCGTTTATCGATCGCGGCGCCGGAACTGCGCTCTTGTTCGTGCACGGCTTTCCCTTGGACCACACTATGTGGAAAGGACAAATCGAAGCTCTGTCGGCCCGGTATCGCGTGATAGCACCCGATTTGCGCGGTTTCGGTCAAAGCGGCGTTAGCGACTGCGTGGTAAGGATGGAGCAGTTTGCCGAGGATCTGGTCGCCCTGATTGATTTTTTAGGAATCGATAAGGTGGTACTCTGCGGCTTGTCGATGGGCGGATACATCGCCCTGGAATTCTGGAATTGGTATGCCCAGCGCTTGCAAGGCTTGGTCCTCTGCGACACTCGCGCCGTCAACGACGCGCCGGAGGCCGCCGCCGGGCGTCTGGCCTTGGCCCAACGCGTGACAAAAGAAGGCGCGCACGGGGTGGCCGATTCCATGATTCCCAAACTTTTCGCCCCCATCACCCTGCAAAAGCAGCCAGATTTGGTGGAAAAGATAAAGCAGGTCATCGATCACACCGATCCGCGCGGCATTGCCGCCGCCGCACGAGGCATGGCCCAGCGCGCCGACTTCACCGCCGAATTGCCCCGCATCCGCTGTCCCGCGTTGCTCATAGTCGGCGAAAGTGACGCGGTCACTCCCGTCGCCGAAATGCAAGCCATTTCCCAGGCCGTCCCCAATGCCGAATTTAAAATAATACCGCAAGCCGGACACATGGCCCCGCTCGAGCAGCCGGCTGACGTAAACGCGGTAATCGAGCGTTTTCTATGGCAGAATCGAATGTGATTTGGGAGATCCCCAAAAGGGCCCTGTTCGCCCAGCCTCAGAGTGCGAAACACCAGCCCGAAGCGCAAGTGAGGGCAAACTGTTTGCCTTCCCTCGCTTGCGCTTCGGGCTAGTGTAATTCTTGAATAATCCTGGTTAGCCCCTGGATTTGTCAAAACAGCGGCTTTTTTCCCAGCTTCCGCCGGATGGGTATGAATTGGCCGGAGTGCATCAGCCAATGGTTCCCCAAAATCGTAAGCACCGAGGCCACGGTCGGGGCGTACTCGCGCATCGATTCCGGGCCGGGCTGATCCAGAGTGTTTTCCGGCGTGGCGTCGATGGCTTTCAGGCTCGCCTCCTTCATCTTTTCCGCCAAGGCCAGATATTCCGCCTTGGCGGCAAACTTTTTGGGATCGTCCGACCGGGAAGTCTCGGCCGTGTATGCCTCCGCAAAGCCGGCGGGCAAATCGGGCGCCGGATGCCCAAGTCCCTTTAGCATGTGCTGCGTGCTGCTGATCATGTGCCCCATTTGCCAGGCGATATGATTGCTGCCCGGCACCGAGCGGACCAACAGTTCGGCATCGGATAAATCGCTTACATAAGACTTTGTCATCATGTGGCCGAATTCCACCACTTCTCGGAGAATATTTTTTGCAGTCATGGACCATGCTCCTCGCATAAAAAAATTGATACTCAAAAAAACCGCTTGCGGTTTTGCACACACGTCAAAAAAGCATATAACAAAAGCGTCAACAACTAACGTGCATCAGCGCCGCCCTGCGCCGTTTGGATTTGTTGTAACTTTTCACGGCCTTGGGATTGGGAAGGATTTTGAATTTAATCGAACGCAGGTCAAGGAACCGCCGGGCGTCTTCACCCAGTTCCACTTGGCCGTATTTGCCCGCCCCGATAAACAAAATCTCCGGTCCGCCCTTGCACACTATTTCCAATTCCCCGGCGCATATCTTATGCGGAGAACCGGGGGCGTCTTGGGCCGGGATTTCCTCGCGTTTCTTCGTCTTGCCGTTGACGGTTATGTAGATGTCGTCTTTGTACTCTTTATCCTCCACGGCAATCGCCCCTTCCTTGCACGCGTTGATTTGCGGATAGATCGGCCTGATGCGATAACGCTTTTTAAAGGGGTTGCGCCCTGCCCTCAGCCGCGCCTCCGCCACCGCCCCCAGCAGCACCGCGTCGTCGCCCAGCGCGGACAGTAAGATTCCGCCGCCCTCCCGGCGCCAAGCAGGGGATCTTCGCCCACGATGCGCTGGACAATCGGCATGATATAGTCCGCGCAGGCTTCGATCAGGCCGCCGCCGAGTACGATCACATCGGGATCTATCAGGTGCCGGACGTTCAAACAAGCATAGCCCAGCACTTCCGACGCCCGGCGGACCGCCTCGGATACCAATTCGTCCGAGGCTTCCAGTGCCTTGCGGATCATGCCGCTGCGGATGACGCTCAAATCGCCGCCGGCCAGTTCGGCGATCAGGCTATTGCGCCCCGCGCCTATCGCCTCGCGGATATTGCGTTCGATGGCCGTGCGGCTGGCCAGGGCTTCCAGGCAGCCCAGGTTTCCGCAGCCGCATTTCGGCCCGCCTATTTGCATGATCATGTGTCCGATTTCCCCGGCCGACTCCCGCCGCCCGCGCCAAAGTTTGCCCCGCAACACCAAACCGCTGCCGATGCCGGTGCCCACGCAAATGTAAAGCGTACTTTTCGATTTTCGCGCCGAGCCCAGCCAGGTCTCGCCCAGCGCACCCAGATTCCCGTCATTGCCCAGCGTGATCGGGATCTTGAATCGCTCTTGCAAGAGCGGGCCCAACGCAACGCCGCCAAGACACAAGTTCGGCGTGATCGCCACATATCCCCTTTTCGGATCGACCACGCCGGGCACGGCGATGCCGACGGCCGTGAGGTCGTCGCTTTCGATGCCGGCTTTTTCCATCACGTCTTCGATGGCTTTTTCGATCGCCGCGACGACCGCCTCTGGATTGTTATCGCGCGGCGTGAGCGTTTTTTCGCTGCGTAGAATCAGCCCCGACTCGTCGACCAGAGCGGCCAGGATATTGGTCCCCCCGATATCCATCGCTATATACAAGCCATCCGCTTCACGTGATTTTTTTGCCGACTTCATAAGCATTCCTCCCGCTCAACCGACGCAATTTTGCCGGACTTAGACGTTGGAATTGTACCAGGCAAGGAAAGCGAATTCCAGTATTGGCATAAAGAAAAGGAGCGGTAACGAAATAAGCTGGCCGAATCAGGAGACCGGACATTCTTGTCCGGCCATAAACAGATCGGGAGGGCAAATATTTTTGCCTGTTTTTTCAAGCCGGATAAAGAAGTCCACCCTCCTGAATCGGCTTAACTTCTCCTTCGCGCGGCAAAAAGGGCTGCCAACGCGGCAATGCCCAGCAGCGCCAAGGCGCTGGGTTCGGGGACCGGGTGGATTGTCAGGTTTTCTTTGACGATGCCGCCGGATATCGCCGCAATAACGAATTTCGCGCCCGCGCCGACGGTCAACGCGTTCACATTTACAGAGCCGGCGGTCAATACCGTGCTCGCACCGTCGACTTCCAACTTGCCTGCGCCGGAAATGGAGCTGAGCGTTGTGCTTAGTTTGTTATTGATCTTCAATACCCCGGCATTGACGGCGGTGGCGCCGCTGTAGGAAACCGCGCCGTCGAGTTCCAGAATGCCTGAACCGCTCTTGCTCAGACCGCCGGAACCGCCGTTGCCGAAGACGCCTTTGCTCACGGTAATATTGTTTGCCTGGGTGTCGAGCGTGGCGCCGCCGGCTTGAAATGTTATGGCGCGATTATCGAAAGAAGGATCGAACGCCGCGTCGAACTGCAATCCGCCCCCGTTGAAGTTCAGCGCGGCGACATTGCCCAGGTTGCCTAGGCCGGCGGCCTTGATCAAACCGCCCTTGAAATCGACCGCACCGCTAAAGGTATTGGTGCCGGTAAGAGTGAACGTGCCCGTGCCCATCTTGGTCAGCGAACCGCCGCTGGTGCTGGTGATCGTTCCGGCAAAGGTGGTCGAGGTGTTATCCCCAGTGGTCAACGTGCCGCCGCCGAGCATCACTTCACTGCCGGCCGCGCCCGAAAGCGAGGCGATGGTCTGCCAAATCCCGTTGGCATCCAATTTTGCGCCGCTTGCGGTAAGGTTGACTGCCGTGGCGGTCGGCAGAGTGGCCCCTGAAGCAAGCTGCAAAGTGCCGGCGTTGATGACAGTTGAACCTTTGAAATTGGGCGATGCGGAAAGAATAAGAATGCCCGAGCCGCGCTTGGTCAAGCCGCCGTCGCCGCCGTTGCCGATCGAATGGCCCAATGTGATGTTGTTGGTTTGGGTGTCCAGTATTGCGCCTCCGCTCAGGAAGGTCATAGTTTTCACCGAAGGATCAAACACCGCGTCGAACTGCAATCCGCCGCCATTGAAGTTCAACATGCCGCCGGTGCCCAGGTTGTTCGAGGCCGCGGCCTTGATCAAACCGGCGTTGAAATTCACCGCGCCGGTAAAGGTATTTGCGGCGGTAAGGATAAGCGTGCCTGTGCCAATCTTGGTCAATCCGCCGCCGCCGCCATTGCCGATCGGATGGGCCAAAGTAACAGTGTATCCCTGCGTATCAAGTTCGGCGTCTCCTTGGAAAGACATCGTTCGCAGCGATGGATCAAACGCGCTGTTGAACTGCAATCCGCCCCCGTTAAAGTCCAATTCGCCGCCGGCGCCCAGGTTATTTATGTTTGTGGCATTTATCAAACCGTTAGTGAAATTCACGGGACCGGTGAAAGTGTTTGCGCCGGTGAGCGTCAAGGTATAACTGCCCAATTTGTTAAGACCCTGGATTCCTCCGATGACGCTGCCATAGGTGAAATTCCTCAGGGCGGTGTCGATGCCCAGGAAACTGCCCTTGTTAAAGGTGGCATTTTTTAGTAGGGCGACGATTTCCGACACGCCCCATTCACTTGTCGCGTCCCCGGCCCGCACGGCCAACGTGGCCCCGGGATCCACTGAAATCTTGCCCGACGCGTTGTACCCTGGCAGGGACGCCGATTTGTCGGCCGTCAGCGTGCCGGCGCCTACTTCCGTATATCCGCTGTAGGTGTTGGTGCCTGTAAGCAGCAAGGCGTTATTGCCTACTTTGCCGAAACTCAGGCTACCTACCAAAGTGCTGCCATAGGAGAAATCGCCGTCGCTGGTGTCGACGGCCAGGAAAGCGCCGCTGATGAAAAGCGCTTTACTTTGCAAGGCGTTGATTTCCGGCTCGACCCACTCGCCCGTGGGGCCCCGGCTTTAACAATTAGTGCCCCATTGGAGTTTACTGTAACCTTGCCCAGCACGTTGTATCCGGGCAGCGACGCCGCCTTGAGAGCCACGAGATTGCCCTGGTTTACTTGCGTGTTTCCGGCATAAGTGTTCACGCCCGTGAGTGTCAAGTCGCCAGTGCCCGTTTTGGTCAGCGAACCGCCGCTGGTGCTGGTGATGTTACCGTCGAATGTATATGTGTAGTTGCCGGTGGTTAAGGCGCCTCCGCCGAGTTTCACTTCGCTGCCTGCCACGCCCGACATCATGGCAATAGATTGCGAATTCCCGTTGAAGTCTAATTTAGCGGTGGCCGAGTTTAGATTTACGGCCGTGTTGGCCGGCAAAGTCACCCCGGATCCCGGGACGCCGAGTTGCAGAGTTCCGTTGTTTATAATGGTGGCCCCCTTGTAATTGGGCGATGCCGAAAGGGTAAGCATGCCCGAGCCTTGCTTTGTCAAGCCGCCTGCTCCGCCGTTGCCGATCGAATGGGCCAGAACTATGCTTTTATCCTGCGTGTCGAGGATGCCTCTTCCGGTTTGAAAAGTAATCGTCCGTACCGACGGATCAAAAACTGCGTCGAACTGCAATGAGCCGCCGTTGAAGTTCAACGCGGCGCCGTTGCCAAGGCTGTTGAGGGAGGCGACCTTGAGCGTACCGCCGTTAAAGCTCACGGGACCGGTGAAGGTGTTGGCCCCCGTAAGCATCAACGTATTGGCGCCCGCTTTGGCCACGCCCAGGGTTCCCCCAATAACACTGCCGTAAGAATAAGGGCCGCTTGTGGTATCAAAGCCCAGCATGCTGCCGGCATTAAAGCCTACGTTGTTTCTCAGGGTATCGATATCCGAGGCTGCCCATTCGCCCGTCGCGGCCCCTACTCGAACAGCCAGAATTCCGCCCTCATCCACCGTGATCTTGCCCGACGTATTGTAACCCGGCAGCGATGCGGTATTGAGAGCAGTCAGCGTGCCGCTGTTTACCAGCGTGTTGCCGGCATAAGTATTGGCGCCGGAAAGGAGCAGAGTTCCGGTGCCAGTCACCCCCAATTTGCCGGCCCCGCTGATTGCGCCGGATACGGTAAGCGTCCCATTGACGCTGAAAACAGTATTGCTGTTAAAAATCATCGAGGCGCTAATGGTCTGGTTGCCCAAACCGTTTACGGTGGCGGTTTTGCCATTGTTGTCCAATGTCAGGCTTTTCCCCCCAGTGCTCCGAATCGTGGTGCTTGTAAACGGGGTAAAGTAGATATTACCGACCGTCCTGTTGGCGGATCCCAGATCAATCACGTTGTTTGCCGAAGCCTGGCTGCCTATGCTCAGATTGACCCCTGCGGCATTGGGGACGCTGGTCCCGGAGCCCCAATTGGCAAGCGTGCCCCAGTCGGTCGGGGCGGAAGAGGCGCCGCCTTTCCAGGCCACGGTGGAAATGACGTTTGTGCTCAAGACGGTGACGAAAATAGACCCGCCAGGAAGAGGCACTTTGCTGAAGGGATGGCCCAATGTCCCGTTCGGATCGTAAAGGGAATTGATGTTATAAGTCGGTATTTGGTTGACTGCATCGATTAACGTCATCCCCTCGCCAGCCACCTGCCCAAAGACAGCGTAACCATCGTTAGTTTGCGATTTGTCTAAATACACGTTATCGGCAACGTTAACGTACCACTGGCTGGTAGCACTGTTGGGATCGCCTGTCCTAGCCATGGCAATGGTGCCTCGAACGTTGGAAAGCTGTGATTCATTCTGGATTGTGCCGTAGGTTGCTATCGGATTGAGCGCCGTAACCACGTTGTTGGTTACCTGCAATTTGAATCCCCCTCCTTGTATGATTTGCGGATTTTGTGCATCGCCGATTTCATTACGGTGGATGATTGTGTTGTTGTATGCGTTGTTGTTGACGTACTTGAGGAAGTTGGCGACGGTGGTTGGAGTTTCTTCGTCGAAAAGTTGAATTTGATAACTGCTGATCTGGTCGCCGAATATCCCGTTCACATAGCCATTCAGGTTGACTTGCACCACGGTATCGGCCTGCACCGCGCATGTCATCACGAGAACAACTAAAATTCCAGCGAACAGGCGCAAAAAGGGCCGGCACGTTATTCATAGTTGTTTCCTATCCAAAAAAGCCATACGTGCACACATTCATGGGAGGCCAAGATATTGTAAACGACTCCCCAGACTATACTTTCGATTATAATTGATAAGCAAACCCAGTCAATTATTTTGGGGATTCCACCCGCCCTTGTGCCAAAAAACGTGCATATTCATGCTAAAAATGCCCCTGGAGATGCTTCCAGACAAGGTTTCCGGGCAATCCCAGCCCCTGCCCCCCTGTTCACTGCCTCCGTCGCCCGTCCCCTGGAAAAAAATCACTCCACGATAATGCCTTCCAAGCCTTCCTCGGAAGGCGGATAGTGGGGGTCCATCTTTTTCAATGTCTTGCACAAAATGCGGCTGATGGTCAGATTGCGAAACCATTTCTGATTCGCGGGCACAATGTACCAAGGCGCCTCTTCCGTATTACAGAGAGTAAGCGCGGCCTCATAGGCTTTCTGATATTGATCCCAATATCGCCTCTCGTCCAGGTCGGCGCGGCTGAATTTCCACAGTTTGGTGGGATCGTCCAGGCGAGACTGCAATCGCTTGCGCTGTTCGTCCTTGCCGATGTGCAGAAAAACTTTGATAATCGTCGTGCCCCCGTCGACCAGCATCTTTTCAAACAGATTAATCCGATCATATCGCGATTGCCATTCGCTCTTGGGCACCAAATTATGCACCCGCACCACCAGAACGTCTTCGTAATGCGAGCGGTTGAAGATGCCGATGTTCCCCTTGCGCGGAACCGCCCGGGCGATCCGCCAGAGAAAATCGTGGTTCAGTTCCTCGATGCTCGGCTGCTTGAAGGAAGTAACCTGGCAGCTTTGCGGATTGAATCCTCTCATCGCGTGGCGGATGGTCCCGTCCTTGCCCGCCGTGTCCATGCCTTGCAGGACCAGCAATAGCGAGCGGCGATTCTCGGCATATAGCCGGTAGCCCAGCTCGGCCAGGCACTTGATATTTTCCTCTAATTCCTCCTGAGCCTTTTTCTTGTTGCTGATGCCGCCCGTATAATCCGGATCATAATCCTTCAAGCGCACCTTTTTGCCCGCCTCAACAGTAAGCGGTTGACGCATGATCGTGGCCCTCCAAAGTGTGGTGGTGTTTAACAATCATAGCTTTTTTCTAAGCGGAAGATAAAATAATTGGATGGATAATCATGGATTTCAGATTCTTTACGAACAAGGCCCTTGTTTGGCGGTCAATAAACCCTCGGGGCTTTTAACCCAAGCCCCGCCCGGCATCGATAGCCTGGAACTGCGCATTAAAAACTTCATCCTTAAGCGCGGCCACCCCTATGACTCCGTGTACCTGGGCATCCCCCACCGCCTGGACCGCCCGGCCTCCGGCGCCATGGTGTTTTGCACCAAGCGCCGTGCCGCCCGGCGACTGGCAGAACAATTCGAACAGCGCCTGGTCAATAAAATTTATTGGGCCTGCGTCGCAGGGCAAGTCGCGCCGGAAGCAAATACTTGGGAGGATTATATCCTCAAGGTCCCGGGCAAGCCCCAGGCCGAGGTAGTCGCTGCCGGCCTTCCCCAATCCCGGCTGGCCCTGCTACATTATCGGGTTCTAGGCGCCGGTCCTTGGGGGTCCTGGCTGGAAATCCGTCTGGAAACCGGGCGCACGCACCAGGTCCGCATTCAGGCCGCCTCCCGGGGCCATCCCCTGTTGGGCGACGCCCAATACGGTTCCAAAATCCCCTTCGGTCCCCAATACGACGACCACCGACTGCGTGCCATAGCCCTGCACGCGCGTATGCTGGAATTCAAACATCCCATGACCAAGGAAATGGTCTCCATAACCGCACCGGTTGATGACAATTGGAAACAAATCCCCTGCGATTTCACAAAATGACAACCATTCGTTAAATTATTAGTCGCACCTCGAACCCCGAATCATAAACCTCGTATCCTGAAACCCGAACCCTGAACCCTCCTATGTTCGATCCCTTTAACGCCCGAGATACTTTCGACAGCGGCGCAGGCCCGGCCGCAATTTATCGTTTGACCCGCCTGGAAGACGCCGGTCTGATGCACCTAGACGCCCTGCCCTATTCCATCCGCGTGTTGCTCGAAGCGGTGCTCCGCAATTGCGACGGTTACGAGGTCAGCGAAACCGACGTAAAAAACCTGGCCTTTTGGAACCCTCATAAGCCCGTCAGCGTGGAAGTGCCTTTCAAGCCCGCCCGGGTAGTGCTCCAGGATTTTACCGGCGTGCCTGCTGTGGTCGATTTGGCGGCCATGCGCAACGCAATGCATCGACTGGGCGGCGATCCGCGAAAAATCAATCCGCTTATTCCCATAGACCTGGTGATCGACCATTCGGTCCAAGTCGATCGCTTCGGCTCGCCGGACGCCCTTGCGGAAAACGTCAAATTCGAGTTCCAACGCAACCGCGAGCGCTACGAATTCCTCCGCTGGGGACAAAAGGCCTTCCGTAACTTCCGCGTGGTTCCGCCTGCCGTGGGCATCGTCCATCAAGTAAACCTCGAGTATTTCGCCAAATGCGTGTTCTTGCGCAAAGACGCCTCGGGCACGGTGGCACTGCCCGATACCCTGGTCGGCACCGACAGCCACACCACGATGATCAACGGCCTGGGAGTGCTGGGCTGGGGCGTGGGCGGAATCGAAGCCGAGGCCGTCATGCTCGGCCAGCCCCTTTACATGCTCGCCCCGGAAGTGGTCGGCTTCGAACTTTCAGGCGAACTTCCGCCCGGCACTACCGCCACGGATCTGGTGCTTACCATTACGCAAATCCTCCGTAGCGAAGGCGTGGTCGAAAAGTTCGTCGAATTTTTCGGGCCGGCAATGAGCGGAATGAAGGTGGCCGAACGCGCGCTATCGCCAATATGGCCCCCGAGTACGGCGCAACCATGGGATTCTTCCCCATCGACGATCAAACGCTTGATTATCTCCGCGAAACCGGCCGAACCGCCGAAGAAGTCGATCTGGTCGAGCGCTACAGCAAAGAGCAGCATCTATTCCGCCGCACCGATGCCCCGCCGCCGATGTACTCCAAGATTTTACATCTCGATTTGAACACCATCGAACCCAGTCTGGCCGGCCCCAAGCGTCCCCAGGACCGCGTGGCCCTCAGAAACGCCAAGCAGGCCTTTCGCGCCGCTTTAGCCGCGCCCCTGAAAGATCGCGGATTCGCCCTTGCGCCGGAGGGCATCGGCAAAACCGCCGCCATCAACGGCAATATCCTTTCCCACGGCGCAGTGGTCATCGCCGCAATTACCAGTTGCACCAACACCAGCAATCCCAGCGTGATGTTGGCCGCCGGGCTTTTGGCCAAAAAAGCCGTGGAAAAAGGCCTTAAAGTCAAATCCCATGTAAAAACCAGCCTTGCCCCGGGCAGCCGCGTAGTGACCGATTACCTGGAAAAAACCGGCTTGGACGAACCGCTCGATCGATTGGGCTTCCAAACCGTGGGCTACGGCTGCACCACGTGCATCGGCAACAGCGGTCCCCTGCCCGATGACGTAGCCAAGGCTGTCGGCGAGGCGAATCTCGTGGCCGCCGCCGTCCTGAGCGGCAACCGCAACTTCGAGGGCCGCATCAATCCCTTGGTCAAGGCCAACTATCTGGCCAGTCCGCCCATGGTCGTCGCTTATGCCCTGGCCGGGACTATCGACATCGACCTTACAACCGAACCCCTGGGCACGGGCAGCGACGGCAAACCGGTCTTTTTGCAGGACATCTGGCCCTCGCCGTCTGAAATCCAAGCCGTATTGGCCCACGCCGTCAATCCCGAAATGTTCCGCAACCAATACGCCAATATCTTTCAGGCCAACGAAACCTGGAACGCCCTGCCCGTGACCGAAAGCGAATTGTTCCCCTGGGACGAAAAAAGCACCTACATCCAAGAGCCGCCGTTCTTGCTCGACCTCGGCATCGAGCCCCAGCCTATCCAACCTATCTTCGACGCCCGTGTTTTGGCCGTATTAGGCGATTCGGTGACCACCGATCACATTTCCCCGGCCGGTTTTATTACCGCCACGAGTCCGGCCGGAAAATATCTCATCGAGCGCGGCGTCTCGCCCGTCGATTTCAACAGTTACGGCTCCCGGCGCGGAAACGATCGAGTGATGACCCGCGGCACATTCGCCAACATCCGCATCCGCAACTTTCTCGCGCGGCGCCGAGGGCGGCGTCACTAGACACTTGCCCGACGGCCAACTCATGCCCATCTACGATGCCGCCATGAAATATAAATCCGAAAATGTGCCTTTGATTATCCTCGCCGGCGCCGAATACGGCTCCGGCTCCAGCCGCGATTGGGCCGCCAAGGGCACCTACTTGCTCGGTGTGCGCGCGGTCATCGCTTCCAGCTTCGAGCGGATTCACCGCAGCAACCTGGTGGGCATGGGCGTGCTGCCCCTGCAATTCGCAACGGGCACGTCCTGGGAAAACCTCGGCCTTTGCGGCGAAGAAACCTTCCACATCCCCGATCTGACCGACCGGATCCAGCCCCGCTGCGAACTAACGGTCCGCGCCCTCGGCCCGGACGGATCGGTTAAAGAATTTCCCGTAACAGTTCGCATCGATACGCCCGTGGAACTCGATTATTACCGCAACGGCGGCATCCTGCAGACCGTACTGCGCAAACTTGCTCGATCTTGATGCTTATATGTCCAAACGCGGGTGCCATGGCCACGCTTGCGTGGCCATGTGGTGTAATTCTCGGGAAAACATGCCCTCGACGAGCGTGGGCACGGCACCCAACACGCTACACTGATCCTAGATGCTCTCTAGTCTATTTTGTAAAGGTTCATTACATCATTTCTAACACTTCTAACTT
Source organism: Pirellulales bacterium (assembly GCA_963845975.1). Classification (GTDB taxonomy): domain Bacteria; phylum Planctomycetota; class Planctomycetia; order Pirellulales; family Thermoguttaceae; genus JBEKIK01. The sequence goes on from CAWJUD010000001.1 coordinate 1,240,875, forward strand.
CTCCGGAGTTGAGATACAATAATCCCGGCGGCCGGCCCCTGAGTTATCTTTATCAGATAGCCCGCTTATGTCCAAACGCAAGAAATCTTTCGATAAACATGCCTCCCGGATCCGGTCGGAAAGCTTTTTCACGTCGGCGTTGCCCCTTAATGTGCCTGCGGGAATAGCCGCGATAGCCGTTGCCGTGTTCCTGGCTTACATTCCAGCCATAAACGGCGGTATCCTTCTGGATGACGATTTTCTTCTCACTAACAATACTTATATTTGTGGCTCCGACGGCCTGTACAAGTTCTGGTGTACCACCGAAGCGATGGATTACTGGCCGCTGACCAATACCACCTTCTGGACCGAGTGGCGGTTGTGGGAATCGAACCCTGCCGGCTACCACGTCACTAATTTGATGTTGCACATTGTCGAAGCACTGTTGATTTGGGTCATCTTGCGGAAATTGTCCATTCCGGGTGCTTTTTGGGCGGCGATGATCTTTGCCCTGCATCCTGTGAACGTGGAGTCGGTGGCCTGGATCGCGCAACGGAAAAACCTGATGGCCATGCTGTTCTTCCTGTTGTCGATTCTGTGGTATTTAAAGATGGAAATCCCCTCGCCTCCAGCCTCCGGTCGCGCACCGGTAGTCGCTCGCCCCTTATATATTGTCTCAGCCTGGGCGCCTTCGTATTGGCCATGCTCAGCAAGGGATCGGTGACGGTCTTGCCGGTGTTGTTGTTGGGAATTGTCTGGTGGCTGCGCCCCTGGGAACTGTGCCGATTTCCGCGAGCACTGTGCCTACATGGTCGGCGAAAATGGGATCGTCCCCTTTTATCCGGGGTGACCTTCTACGCACCGCGCCGTTTTTCCTGGTTGACCTGGCGTTGACTGGAGTTAACGTATGGTTTCAAACCCATGGTATGGAAGTAGCGTATCGTTCAGTAAGTTTTACCGATCGCCTGCTGGGCGCGGGCGGAGTAGTGTGGTTCTACCTTTACAAAGCGCTTTTGCCGCTGAATCTCGTCTTCGTTTATCCGCAATGGCACGTCGAGGCCGGCAATCCCCTGTGGTGGCTGCCGCTGGCGGCGGAATTGGCCGTTACGGCGGTGCTGTGGCGGTACCGGAAGGGCTGGAGCAGGCCCTTCTTGTTTGCCTGGGGATTTTTCTGCGTCGCTCTGGCGCCGGTGCTGGGCCTAAAAGACGTGGGCTACATGGAACATTCGCTCGTGGCCGATCACTATCAGCACGTTGCAATCATCGGGGTGATAGCCCTGGTTTCAGCGGGCTTTAGCGCTTGGCATCGGCAGGCATGGAACGAATCGCGCCGGGCAACCACCGTCGCCATTGTGGCAGTGGGGGTTCTCGCATTTCTGACCTTGCGGCAAAGCAGCCTATACCATGACGCCATTACAATGTATCAAGCGACGCTGGAAAAAAATCCGGAGTCTTGGTTGGTGCAAAACAACTTGGGTATTGCGCTGGATCATGCAGGCCGACCGCAAGATGCGATCAACTATTTCCGGGAAGCCCTGCACCTTAAGCCTAACTACCCTGAGGCCCATTACAACCAGGGATTCTCCTTGGCCAAGCTAGGTCTTTTGCCGGAGGCTATTGAAGAATATAAACAAGCCTTGAGGCTGAATTCCGATTACGCGGAGGCCCACAACAACCTGGGCATCGCTCTGTCCCAGCAAGGAATCCTGCCGGAGGCCCTAGATCATTTTCAGCAGTCCCTGAAACTCGATCCCGACAATCCACAGGTCCACAACAACATGGGCGCCGCTTTACTCCGTACCGACCGCCGCCAAGAGGCTATCGAACATTTCCGCCACGCCCTGCGACTCAAACCCGATGACCCCGAAGCTTATTATCACTTGGGCAATGTATCGCTCCAAGAAGAGCGGTTGCAGGATGCAATCGACTATTTCCAACAAGCATTGTCCTTCAAACACGACTACCCTGAAGCGCACATCAATCTGGGCATCGCATTAGTCCGATCAGGTCGGCCTCAGGAGGCTATCGAACATTACCATGAAGCCATCGATCTTACCCGCGACTCATCCGACGCCCTATTCCGCGCTTATTACAATTTGGCCTTGGTCTACGCCAAGACGCATCAATCCGCCCAGGCCCTCGCCGCCGCCCAAAAGGCATTGGAACTCGCCCATTCTCAGGGGCAAACCGCCCTGGCCAGGCAGATTGAAGACTGGTTGAATTCCTCCGGCCTTCTGTCACCTCGCATACCACGCCAACAACCTTGACAGTTCCCCCGGCCGGTTCAAAAAGCTTACCCGCCGCCGATGCCGCCGGCCAAGCAGCCAGTTGCACCCTTGGCCCCGGTCGATTGTCCTCAGGACCTTGAAAACGTCTTCTAATACCGGTTTCCTACTGCCGCAGGTTAATCGCATAAGCCACATAGCAGCGGCGTGCGAAACCGCCATCGTGCGAAATCCGTCCACCAGCGTCCAACTCGTATCGCCCAGTAGCAAATATTGTTTTGCCGCGGTGGCTTTTATATAAAATCGATCAAGCGGGCGCATAACGTCTTCCGCTATTTCTCCCATTGGTTGCTCCAAGGCCGTAAAGGTCGTGGCCGGAAAATACTCCCCTGCAAACGTAAGCGGACCCTTGCCCCTGGCAAAGGCTGCCGCCCCGCGGATCACCCGCCACCGCTCGCCCCACGTAGCCCGGGCATGATAATCCGGGTGCAATCGCAGGTATTCAAACAAGATCTGCCGGAACAATAACCGCGCAACTCGTTCAGGCGCCGGGGCTGCCGAAATATCTCCCCGCTTTGTTCCTCCGATGACGCCGCGTCCGCCAACTTATCCAGCAACGGCTCCAGTTCGTTGCCGCCGATCACATTTAGCCGGCTCCGCTCGAGCAGATCGCAAAATTCAACTCCATGTACCAATCTCCGCGCGATCGGATAACGCTCGTCGTGTATCAACCGATCCAGTCTGTCCGCGATCAAAAGCAATTCGGTCTAAGAGCGCGTACAGCCCGGGAATATCGCCGGCAGCTTAATGGGCCGGATCGTCAATCTGCCTTCCTCTGCCAATTGAGCTACATACTGTAGATGTTCTTCCAGGGGCCGGCCCTTGTCGGCCGCCGCCGATGGACAATATTGCCGCAAGGTGACAAAGGCAAAATCCTCCAAAGGCACCAATTGAAAGGGAAATAAGCGGCAAACAAGGGGCTTGGCCGATTCGCCCAAATCGCGATGTATGCGGCAAAGGTTGTCCTCGGTTAAAAAAATGCACGTCCCATCGGGCCGTTTGCCCAGTTGATAATATTTCCGCAGCCAGCCATGTTCCGTGACGATCGGCACGCCTGGAAAGTCCGGGTGATCTTCCCACTTTTGCTCGCGGAGTCTTTTTAAATCCTCATCGCTGAGCTTGAACTTCGTGCTGCGGCAGCAAAACCCGCAACTGTGGCAGTCCCAGCGTTCGACTATCGGAAGCGTGCGTATGGGCAACGTCATGATGTTATCAATTTTTTTCTGACCCGGGCCTTGTCGGCCCGGAAATGCCGGGGCGACACGCCCCGGCTCGGATTTTCCTTATGAAAATTATCTCGGCAAATCTCACATAAAAAAATTACGTATCGGGCGCAATAATTCACTGCCCGAAGAGTTAAGAATCGCCACTAAATTGCCCTCTTTATCGACCGCGGCCGCATCCGCGCCATCGGCGCATGAAATGCGTTTCGCAATTGATTGACCGCGATGAACGTGCCTGATTTCCTCGGCCGAAAGTTCCAACCGCGGTAAATAATCCACCGCACAGATCATGGGTAAAAGATGACCGGAAATATTTTCCTTCGTCAGCTTGCAGGGATCTTGCGCTTCCTCTAAATCGAACTTGCCGATCGCCATCCGCAACAGCGCGGACATCACCGCCGAGGTCCCCAATGATTCGGCAAGGTCCCGGCCCAACGAGCGTATGTACGTCCCGCCGCCGCAGTCCACTTCCAGAACCAATTGCGGATATTCGTAAGACCGCACCGCGATGCGATATATGCTTACAAGCCGGGCCTGCAACTGAACCTCCTCTCCCTTCCGCGCCATCTTGTATGCCCTGCGTCCATTGATTTTAAGCGCAGAAAACGCCGGCGGCCGTTGCAGAATATCGCCCTCAAGTTTTTTCGCCGCGTCTTGAATTTCTTCCAATACGGGCATAGGCGGATTGGCCAACTCAACGACCTCGCCTTCTATGTCCTCAGTCGTGCTTTGCCGGCCCAAAATAAACGTGCCCACATACGACTTCGGCATTCGCTGCACGTATTCGATCAATCTTGTGGCCGACCCCACACATACCACAAGCACGCCGGCAGCCAAGGGATCGAGCGTGCCCGCATGCCCGACCTTGGCCGGCCGGACCAGGCGTTTGACCATGTCCACCGCATCTCGCGAGGTCATGCCTATGGGTTTGTTTATGTTTAAAATGCCCGGTAAATTCATGGATTATATCGCATGTTCAAATCATAAAGCCGCGATCGGTTATCGCGCACTTATACCCGCGACCGATGGTCACGCAACTATATCCGCGACCTGCGGTCGCGCTCCTATAATTGATTATATCCCATTCTTTAATTCCCGGTCAGATTCGATCACCCACATCGATTCTGAACCCCGAACTCTGAACCCTGAACCCCCGAACCCTGAACCCTTAAATACCCTCTCCTCCCTCTGGCGACTCTAACTCCTGTGCTATAAGATGTAAATATCAGTCAACCTGGGACTTTTTACATGCAAATCGAACGGCTTGGACCTTATCAAATCGTGGGGAAACTAGGGCGGGGCGGCATGGGAACCGTCTTCGAAGGCGTCAATCTCGAAACCGGCGAACCCGCCGCAATCAAGCTGCTTTCCGGGGCCCTGGCCGAGGAGGAAGGTTTTCGCGGCCGCTTCGAGGCCGAAATCGAGACCCTCCGCAAACTCAACCATCCAAACATCGTCAAACTCTTCGGCTTCGGCGAAGAGGACACACGCCTTTTCTATGCCATGGAGCTGATCGACGGCAACAGCCTGGAGGAAGAACTCGGCCGCGGCCGGCGCTTCGATTGGCGGGAAGTAGTCCGCATCGTCATCGAAATCTGCCGCGCTCTCCGCCACGCGCACGACCGCGGAGTGATCCATCGCGACCTCAAGCCCGGCAATTTGCTCTTGACCGCCAGCGGGCAGGTAAAACTCTCCGACTTCGGCATCGCCCGCCTCTTCGGCAATACTCGGCTTACCAACGCCGGATCGGTCCTTGGAACCGCCGAATACATGGCCCCGGAGCAAGCGGCCGGAAAAGTCATCGACCAGCGAACCGATCTATACAGCCTCGGCGCCGTGATGTACGTGCTCTTGGCGCGGCGGCCGGTTTTTCGCGGCAATTCGCTGGGTGAAGTCCTTTATAAACAGCAGTTCGAAACACCCGAGCCTCTCCGCCGCTACAACGACGACGTTCCCGAAGAACTCCAGCGCATTATCATGCAGTTGCTGGAAAAAGATCCTGCCCGGCGCATTTCAAACGCCACGATTCTCGGGCGATGTCTCGAGGCCATGCAGCATGCCCTGCCCTCGCCCGCCGCGACCATGCAGGCCGACGCCTCTTATTATGAATCCCAGCCGCCTGCAGGCGATGCACCTGGTCCGGATTCCACGGCCGTTACGCTGCCGACAGGGAAAAGCGGCCCCGAGCAGGATGCGGAACTCCCGGACACGCAGGTATTCACGCCTTCTTCCCAACACCCGCCTACTCCACCCGCTGCCCAACCCGCGCCCGATCTTCCCGAAACCGTGGCCGCCGCGGCCCTGTCTCCACAAACAAATGCATCAACCGGCACGGAAACAAAATCCACCGGCCATTTCGTGCCCGTTAGCCGCGAGGAACTCGGCAAGGAGGAAATCGAGGAACCAAGGCCCTCGATCATCTCCCTCCAAACCTGGGCCCTGGCGGCCGGACTGCTGCTGGTGGGTTTCGGCGTCTGGTACTTCCTCCAACCGCCAACCGCCGATTCGCTGTACCGCCGCATCGCCGCCCGCACCGAAGATGAAAAAATCGAATCCATAATCCAAGCCGAAGACGACATCCGTGCGTATTTAGAGCAATACCCCGGCGAGCAATACCCCGGCGATCCCCGGGCGTCCAAGCTCCGCAAATTTCAACACGAGATCGATCTCGATCGGCTGCAACGCAAGTTCGATCTGCTCGATAAAGGCTTGACGCCTGCTGAAAACCTCCTGCCCATCGAACGTGCGTATCTGGAGGCCATCGGCTATCAACGCATAAGCGCCGAACAGTGCATCGCCAAACTCCAGGCCCTTGTCGATCTGTATCAGATTTCCGCCGAAACGGCCGGCCCCACGGGCGATTGCCTCACCCTTGCCCGCCGACGCCTGCAACAATTAAAACGGAATATCGAGCAGTACGCCCCCGAACAACTCGATATGATCCAAAAGCATCTGGACCAGGCCGATAGCCTCCTGTCGACCGATCCCAAGCGGGCCCAAGCCATGTATCGCGCCGCAATCGAACTCTACTCCGACAAACCCTGGGCCGCCGCCGCCGTCCGCCGCGCAATCCGCACTTGATAAAGTAAAAGCCGATCATTAAAATTTAAGGCAAAGCCCCGGCACTTGTGCCGGGAGATCGCGAGTCCATAACAATGACTATAGTCGAATCAATTCAAACAGATCAACGATTCGTGTTGCCGGGAGTCCCGTGGCAAACCTATCTGGCCCTGCGGGAACAAAGCGAAAATCAGCACGTCCGCATGACCTACGATCGAGGAGTATTGGAAATGATGACTCCCTCAAAACGTCACGAACAATTCGGCTATATGATCGGACGATTGATCGACGTCTGGACCGAGGAATTGGGCATCGACGTGCAGAGCTGCCGCACGGTGACATTCAAACGGGAAGACATCCGCAGCGGTTTGGAGCCGGATAATTGCTATTACATCGCCCATGAGTTGTCGGTGCGAAACAAGTCCGAACTCGATCTTTCCGCGGATCCTCCGCCAGATTTGGCGGTCGAAATCGACCTCGGCGCGTCTATGACGGATAAGATGCCGATATATGCCGCTTTCAAAGTGCCGGAAGTATGGCGATATGACGGACAAAAACTTGTTTTTTACATCCTCGACGCCGAGGGGAAATACCTTTCCAGCCGGTCCAGTTTAAATTTTCCCCAACTGTCCCCAACCGAGATCGAAAATGTATTGCAAAATATAGGTTCAGCCAGCGAAACCACGCTTGTGCGATCTTTCCGCAAATGGGTCAGAACGAAAATTGCCAATACGCAATGATCGCAAACATCTTGATCCGAAGATCGTTGGATATAAGCCCCGGCACCCATGCCGGGTTTTGCTCAATTTGCAATTTGCATTTTGCAATTTACAATTTGCAATAAATTGGTTTGCTGCCAAGGGCCGATCAACGGAGTAAATAACAATGACCGATTTCTCCGCCTTCCCTACCACTCGCCTGCGCCGCCTCCGCTATAACCCCGCCGTCCGCGAACTGGTTAAGGAAACCCGCGTCTCGCCGGCCAACCTCATCCTGCCGCTCTTTGTCCGCCCGGGCCGGGCGGTCAAACAGGAGATCGCCGCCATGCCCGGCAATTTCCAACTCTCGCCCGACATGCTCGCCGACGAAGTATCACAGGCGGTCGAACTGGGCCTGGGCGGCATTATCCTCTTCGGCATCCCCGAAAAAAAGGACGCCGCCGGCTCGGACGCCCTTTCCGACGCCGGAATCATCGCCCAGGCCATCCGCGTGGCGAAAAAGGCCTCCCGCGATTTCCTCGTCGTCACCGACGTCTGCTTTTGCGAATACACCGATCACGGTCATTGTGGCCCGGTCGCTCAAACCACCGGCCGGCACGACGTGGACAACGACGCCACGCTCGATCTGCTCGCCCGGCAGGCCCTGGTCCACGCCCGGGCGGGCGCCGACATGGTAGCCCCTTCCGGCATGATCGACGGCATGGTGGGCGCGATCCGCCAGGCGCTCGACGCCGCCGGATTTTCGCACCTGCCCATCATGAGCTACGCGGCGAAGTACGCCAGCGCGTTTTACGGACCGTTCCGCGAGGCCGCCGAAAGCGCGCCCCAGTTCGGCAACCGCCGCGGATATCAAATGGACCCCGCCGCAGCGTCCGGCCAGGCCATGCGCGAGATCGAACTCGACCTAGGCGAAGGCGCCGACATCATCATGGTCAAGCCGGCCCTTGCCTATCTCGACATCATCCGCCAGACCAAAGACCGTTTCCCGGGCGTGCCCTTGGCCGCCTACAACGTATCGGGCGAATTCAGCATGGTAAAAGCCGCCGCCGCCAAAGGCTGGCTAGACGAAAAAGCCGCCGCCCTGGAATCCCTAACCGCCATACGCCGGGCTGGGGCGAGCATCATTCTTACTTATTGGGCCAAAGACGTGGCAAGATGGTTGAGCGAGAGCAATTCGTAGGTGGTAGGTGGAAAAGGTTCGGGGTTCAGCATTATCCACCTTTTACATCCTTCATACCTTCATGCTTCCGTACCCCGTACTCCGTACTTTAAGCCCAATGCCATACTTACATTTACCATTGGATACCGAAAAAAAGCCCGTATCGATTAACTTATCACGCCTTCACCCACCTTTTCAGGGTAATTGCATACTGTCTTAAACCATATATAATAAAGGGTATATCTAATCATCTTATCAATTTTTGATTATTCGCCAACGTTGATGTCATTGATAACAAATTGGGAATCGGCTCCCGGTATTTCTGTAAAAACGGCTGAAAATTATGACACGGGAGGCGCCTGTCCCCATTTCGTTTGATTGGTCTTGTGTGTTCGTATTTCAATGATCGTATTAGGCTTGTAGAATACCTCGCGGCGAATTAACCGGCTCCATGTCACACCAAAATTCTTTTCCGCACAAGGGAGGGAGGATCGATCATGAAACGATTTGCCTATTATTTTATCGCGTTATGGTTTTTGATCGCATTACACGAAACAAACGCGGCACAGTTTTATTCGCTGGGGTATGTGCCCGGTAGAACATCTTCCAGCACAGCCAAGGCCGTTTCCGACGACGGATCGGTAGTGGTGGGCTACAGCAGCGGGACTGTGCTAGGCGATGATGAGGCGTTCCGTTGGACCTTGACCGGGGGCATTGTTGGCTTGGGCGATTTGCCCGGCGGAATTTTTGATAGCCGGGCCTATGGCGTTTCGGCCGATGGTTCCATTGTCGTGGGTCAAGGATCGGGTACATCCGGATCCGGAGGGCCGGGTTTCCGCTGGACGTCCACCGGTGGCATGGCCCCCTTGGGATACATGCCTGGCGGAACATTTACTATTGCCAATGGCATTTCGGCCAACGGCGCCGTGGTGGTGGGCTATGGAGATTCCTCGTCGGGAACGCAGGCCTTACGTTGGACAACGACCGGGGGTGCGGTCGGCCTGGGCGTATTGTCCGGTGCATCGACTAGTTCGGCCCATGCCGCTTCCGCCGATGGTTCAGTGATTGTGGGCCAAAGCAATTATACCCCCTCCGGATACCAGGCCTTCCGCTGGACTTCGACCGGCGGCATGACCGGTTTGGGATATTTATCCGGCGGATACGAAAGTTCGGCCCAAGGCGTTTCGGCCAGTGGAGCCGTTGTTGTTGGCACCAGCAACAATGGTTCCGAATACGAAGCCTTCCGCTGGACCTCGACCGGCGGTATAGCGGGCCTGGGACACTTATATGGCGGAACATATAGTTCTGCCACCGCCGTTTCTGCCGATGGCTCCATAGTGGTAGGTCAGGCCGCTTCCGATTTGGATACAATGGCCTTCATCTGGGATAGCACGAATGGCATGCGCGATCTTAAAAGCGTGCTGCAAACCGACTATGGCCTGGACATATCGGGCTGGACGCTCTATTACGCCACTGCCATTTCCGCCAACGGCCGGGCAATTTGCGGCAACGGCATCGGTCCATCAGGGGTCGGTCAAGCCTGGCTAGTGCTGCTCGATCCGCTGCAACTGAATTGGCGGAGAACTTCCGGTGGTAATTGGGATACGCCCGGCAATTGGGACTTCAGCCATCAGGCCACGTCGATGACCGATGTAACGATTAATCCCAACATCGGCCTGACCGTTACCGGACCGGCCGATGCCGCGACGATCAAGTCCCTGACAATCGGGACCTCCACCATCGGCGTTGTTACACTCAGCATGCAAAGCGGCGGCACGATGAACGTCGACGGCGCAACCACAATCGGCCCCGGCGGCAGAATCGCCGGTAGCGGAACTTTCAATGCCGCCGGCGGAATTTACAATTCCGGCGAAATCGATCTGGGCGCAGGCACGCTGCAACTTACCGGCGACGTGATCTCTAATAACGGCGTAATCCGCGGCAGTGGATCGGTGGCCAACATTCTTGCGAATAATCCCAGCGGCGAAGTCCGCCTCTCAACCGGCGATCGCATGGTCTTCTCCGCCGCCGGCAATAGCAATGCCGGAAAAATCGAAGTCCTCGGCGGAGAAATCGAGTTCAAACAGGGATTAAACAACCAAGAGACGCTCGCGGCCTTTTTTGCGCGTAATGCAATACTCCGTTTCGGCGGAACGGGATTAATAAACTCCGGCTCGCTTGATGTCACCTTCGGCACTACCGACGTGTTCGGCAACATTACAAATGATACCGGCGCTGAGATCATCCTTACCGGCAAAAGCAGCACCACGTTTTACGACGACGTAACCAACAACGGCTCTTTAAAGGTCAGCCAGGGAAGCACGGCCGTTTTCTTCGGCGACCTGCAAGGCACGCATGCCACTGGCACGGTATTCATCGAGGGCGGCCTGGTGCCCGGAATCTCGGGCGCATCATTGCAATTGGCGGGCATTCTACCCGGCGCCGGCATCGACAATCATCATGCCAACATAACCAACAACAGCCCTATCGGCCTGATCGTTACCGGCACGAACTATTCACTTGGCGCAATCGACGGCGTGGGAAACACTATCATATCCGGCAATTCCAGTCTAACGGTCGATTCCATCGCGCAGAACACCCTGACCATCGGCCCCGGCGGCATCTTGACCATTGCACCCTTGGCAAGCGGCCCGCTCGGAGACACGGGATCGTTGCGCCCCGTCCCCGAACCATCCGCTTTTATCTTACTAAGCCTCGCTGCCCTGAGCCTTTTTGTCTATTCCCGGCAAAATCGCAAATAAGCTATATACTATAACTTTGCATCCCCAAACAATCGGCCAAATTTGCCGACGATCAAACTGCCGCCCCGGAATCCCTAACCGCCATCCGCCGCGCCGCGCAAGCAGCATTCTTACGTATTGGGCCAAGGACGTGGCGCGCTGGTTAGCGTGATAGGATTCGGGGTTCAGGGTTCGGGATTTGGGATTCAGGGTTTGGGGTTCAGGAGGGGATAGCGGATTGGGGATTGTTTTAGAATTGGGGATTGTTTTACGGGGGTTTTGGAATATTTGGTCTACTAGGAGAGAAACATTTTTCTTGCCTAATCGGGGCTGGGAAAGGTCTTGATAAATAAGGGGTTACGGTGCCAATTTTTTAGGCAATGGAGTGCCTGAAAAGTATCAGCGAAGTTTTTGGGATCGGTGTGTGCACAAGTTGCTTTAAAAACAGTGGTTGGAATTTTTGGACAGAGAAATTTGCGGAGGGAATTATTGGGGAAACAACAGGAATTAAGCTTTTTGGAAAACACAAGAAGGGGGGCAGAGTGAAGTGGTTGCGTGATAAAGAGATATGAAAAGTGATAGGGGTAAACACACTATAAAAAAGTTGCGAGGTGAAAATGCAATAGTTGGTCATTTTTGGTGTTTTTGGTCATTTTTGGCGGTTTTTGGTGGAAATGGATTTTTATGAAAAACGGCAATTGTTGGACAAGGGATGGTTATTGGGGGGAAATAGATTGGTGGTCAGTGGTTGGTTTATAAGGGATGTGGAGAGTAGATAATGGTTAGTGGAGTGTGGATAATATGCAGTAAGGCACTACTGGGAATCTAGCAATGGAATAGGTCCGGATTACCGTTTAAATTGCCATTTCCTATCTGATCAAAACATCAAATACTTACATACCTTGGGAACCAAGAAGTAACCAATGACACGACAATCAAGCAAACGCGCAACTATAAGCAAGGCAATTGTAAAACAGGTACTTGTAGCAAGTCGAAGAAGATGCTGCCTTTGCTACTTTCTCAATAATAGAAAGACCGAACAGAAAGGCCAAATTGCACATGTAAACCATGATCCTTCCAATTCGGTCTTTTCAAATCTTGTTTATCTTTGCTTAAATCATCATGATGATTTCGATTCTAGAAATAGACAATCCAAGGTATATACCAGTGGAGAGGTTACAGAGTATCGCAATCTCCTCTATAAGAAGTTGGGCACTACAGACACACCGACTCCAATTCCTGAAGTAAGTTGTCGCCTTTATAAATCATCCAAATTTGCAAGAGAATTAAAACGTGTTATAGAGCATGCAAAAGGTAGAATGGACTTTCTCTATAAACCATGGAAATTAATTTGGCAGATTGAAGAGAACCCAGAACTTTTCGCCTACAAATCACCAAACTACTGCGATGGTATTTGTCGAATAGAACGGATTAATCTACTGGATGATAGAGTAGTAGTTATTTGTGAAGAGATAGATGGCAACCCTGGAATGAGCGTGACAAATGCAATTGAATATATAGCTTTCCAAATTTGCGAACAATTCAATATCAATCCTAAACAACTAGTGTTAATTGAGCACTACGACACATGGTATTGTAATGAAGATGAATGGAATTTAGTAATCTTTAAGAAAATGCCTCCTGAATCAAATTTTCAAGGACCTGAGTGGAAACCTATGACAAACGAAGATTGGCGTTCTTTGGGATTCCGACCCCGACAGCGCGGAAGTAAGCGTAGAAAACAGCCCACTTCTTTGATTCGGCGGTATCAACAAGCAAAACGATAATCTGAAATTGATAAACAGTTCTGACTGTTGAGAGGTTTATGATCTAATACGCGCATGGTTATAACAACCCACTCTTGGTCAGTGCCCGATTTGTACAGGAGTGACTTCTTGTAATTCTAATTGTTTTTATTTCACCATTCGGTTGGTGGTTTATGGATGATCGTCAATATTGGGTAATGGCAATGGCAATTCGCCAGTAGTTAGATGATGGACAGAGGGTGGCAGAATTCCCTTATCACTACGGAGCGTTTGAATTAGAAAAGACTGATACGCTCGTTTACGGGCGTTGGCCGCTGAGTTAGGCACGATTTTTACGTTGGGTGCGTGGGGAGGGATTTTTCTTGTTCAGGAGGCCCGGTCGGGGGCCTTCTCGGTTTTGGGGGCTTTAGCCTGTTGAGTGCTTCTCGGGCCGTCCTGAGCAGGAGCCACGTGAACGGGGCTGACAGAGAACGACATAACGGTACGCCTTCCTTACCCGGCGTAAACGCCGGGCCTAAGACCGCAGAAGCGGAAAGGGCCGTTAACGGCCCTGACGGAAAATCTTTATTGTCAATCATGTATAAAGTTACATATTATCAAGCAAAATAGCCAAATCTTAATATGCTATGTTTGTATTGATGGAATATCTGCCAGCGGCACGTGAGGGTCGCATCGCAGTACTGTACGAACGGATATGGCTTTATCGTTTTTCTCAAGAACAAACCGGAGGCAGGAACAATGGCAACTATTACTTGGAAAGATTTTTACTCGGTGGGCGATCCGTCGCTGGACGCCCAACACCAGCAAATGATCGGCGTCATAAATGAACTATATGATGCCATGGAAAAGAAATCCGCGCAACAAGTGGTTAAACCCATACTGGACCGTTTGGTTAAATACACATTCAAGCATTTCAAGCAAGAAGAGGAAACGATGGAGGCGGTCGAGTATCCGGATTTAATCGAGCATAAGGCCTTGCACGACAAGATTCGGCAAAAAACAATAAACTTAAAAGATAACGCCGATTTTGTGACGGGGCAAAATCTTCTCGCCTTTCTGAAAGAATGGTGGATAGGGCATATCCAAACCGAAGACAAAAAATACGCGCCGTACTTGGAGGTATCGGTTAATAATAGCCGATAGGCCGTGCGCATTGCCGCCCAAAGCAAATATTGATCGCGGTTGGCGCGAATAGCAAGGGGGATTTGGCGGGAAGTTGGCCTGTCCTGCGTTTGTCATGAATTGCGTTCCCACGCCGGAGCATGGGAACGAGGGAAGTTGGCCTGTACTGCGATTTCCAGTTAATGAACCTACAAGCGGAGGGCACGGGGCTCGAACCCGCAACCCCATTACTGGGGCACCACATTTCCAGTGTGGCCGCTAGCCATTCGCTTACCCTCCGGGAGAATAATCACAACTCGTTTATATACAATACGTTATAATTTGTCTATGATCGTTTTTCGCCACCTCTTTATATTTTAAATGGTAATGTTAGTGTTACCGAAAGACTCAGGCAAAATCCTTTTCTCAGGAATTAGTTGCCCAGCGGACTTCCAACTTCAAGATAATCGAGTCGGCATTCTTCGGCAAGGCTGGAGGCATTCATTTCAACTAAACTTAACTAATACACCAGCCCAAAAAGCAAGTCGTTTACATTAGTGCCAGTCGGACCGGTTACGATCAGATCGCCCAGGGCGGAAAAGAAGGGATAAGCATTGTTGTCGTCTAAATGTCGCTGTGGATCGAGCCCTAACAGGCCGGCGCGTTTCACTGTATCGCCGGTGACAATAGCGCCGGCGGCGTCGGTCGGGCCGTCCACGCCGTCGGTGGCAAAGGCGGCCAGGGCGATGTTCGGCCGGCCGGCGATGGCGATGGCGGCGGCCAAGGCGGCTTCCTGATTTCGCCCGCCTTTGCCGCTGCCGCGAACGACGACGGTAGTTTCGCCGCCGACAATATAACACTTTGGGCCATGTCCAGCCCTATCGATCAACATGCAAGCGAATCGCTTTCCTACTTCACGGGCTTCGCCTTGCCAATCATCGGCCAAGAAAAAAGCCTCATATCCCAACTCTTTGGCGGCTGCGGCGGCGGCCTCTCCGGCAAGACGATTGCTTGCAATGAGGCGATTTTCCACGGCCCACGGCGATGAATTTACATTTTTTTCAGGGGAAGTTTGTTGTTTCAGGCATTCCAATACCGCATTGGGGAGAACCGATTGCAAACGATATTTATCGACAATGGCCCGGGCCTCGGCCGAGCAAGAAGCAATGGGAACCGTGGGGCCGGAGGCAACAACGTCCAAGGAATTGCCCACTACGTCCGAAAGGATCAAGCCCAAGACGCTCGCGGGATAAGCCAGCCGGGCCAAACCGCCGCCCTTGAGTTGCGAAAGCCGGGCGCGAATGCGGTTTATCTCGTGAATCGTGGCGCCGCATTTGAGCAAAGCGTCGGTGGTGTTTTGTAAATCGGCCAGGCTCAGAGCGGGTTGGGGCAATTCCAGCAAAGCTGATCCCCCGCCCGAGATTAGGGCAATCACCAGGTCCCCATCGGTGGTTTGTGCCAACAAGTCTGCCATGGCCCGTCCGGCGGAAATACTGCCTGCATTAGGGACGGGATGCCCGCCGGCGATAAAAGTAACCCGTTTATATGTCCGTGACGGCGGAACGGGCACGCTTACCACGCCTGCGGTTAACCGGTCGGCTAAAATGTCAGCCACGGCATCGGTCATAGCGACGCCGGCTTTGCCTGCGCCAACGACAAAAACCCGTTTTGCATGGGCGAAATCGTGGGCCGAGAATGAACGCCTAACGGCAGCCGCCGGATCAACCGCTCGCAGGGCGGCGGCACGCAGGGCATCAAGATGAAGCCTGTGCTGATTAAAAATTGGCACAATTAATCGATATTTTTCGCGCCGCTGATTAGATTGATGAATTCCTTGTTCGACTTGAACTTGGCCAACTTGGAGGTCAGTTGTTCCATGGCGTCGACCGGGTGCATGGTGGAAAGGGTGCGGCGGAGCAGGGTGATGGCGTGCAGCATATCGGGCGGGAGGAGTTTTTCCTCGCGGCGGGTGCCGGATTGGCTGATGTCGATGGCCGGCCATACGCGGCGGTCGGCCAGTTTGCGGTCCAGCACCAGTTCCATGTTGCCCGTGCCTTTGAACTCCTGGAAGATCAGTTCGTCCATGCGGCTGCCGGTATCGATTAGCGCGGTGCCGACGATGGTGAGCGAGCCGCCTTCTTCGAACAGCCGGGCGGTGGCAAAGAGTTTCTTGGGGATATCCATGGCCTTGATGTCGACGCCGCCGCTCATGGTTCGGCCGGTATTGCCCACCCATTTGTTGAAGGCTCGGGCCAGGCGGGTGATGGAGTCCAAAAGCAGGACCACGTCCTTGCCCATTTCGGCCAGGCGTTTGCAGCGTTCGACGACGAGTTGCGAAAGGCGGACGTGGCTTTCGATTTCGCGGTCCAGGCTGGAGGCTACCACCTCGCCGTTTACGGCGCGGCGCATGTCGGTTACTTCCTCGGGGCGCTCGTCGATCAAAAGCACGATCAGCTTGACGCCCGGATAATTCGTGGAGATGCCCAGGCTGATGTGTTGTAAGAGAATGGTCTTGCCGGTGCGTGGGGGGGCGACGATCAGGGCGCGTTGGCCTTTGCCCAAGGGGGTGAGCAAATCCATGACCCGGGTGGTCAGAGGTTCGGCGCCGACTTCGAGTTTGAGCCAATATTCGGGATTGATGGGGGTTAGCTCATCAAAGCCTTTGACGTTTTTATACTCCTCCGGCGGCATGCCGTCGACGTCGAGGATTTCCCGCAGCCTGGGGCCTTGGTTGCGGCGCGGCCCTTGAACCATGCCGCGGATGTGCACGCCTTCGCGCAGGCCGTATTTTTCGATCATGCTGCCGGGGACAAACGGGTCGGTCATCTCCCGCATGTAATTATTATTCGGATCGCGGAGGAAGCCGTAGCCGTTGGGGTGCATTTCCAGGACACCACCGCCGGGTTCGACCGGTCCGGGCTCGCCGTTTTCGGCAGGTTCGGGTTGCCTGTTGTTAGTATCGTTGTTTTGGGCAACCCTGGGACCTCGGTTTTGCGGGCGATTCGCCCCGCCGTAGACCCCGCGGCCGCGCACGCGACCGCCTTTTTTCCTTTTTCCCATGTAATTTTGCACTCAATAGACCCCTTAAGTCATGCCGTGAAAAACATTACGGCTGCATTGGGAGATATTACCAGTTTCAAGAGCGGATGTTCGTTTACGCGGCGGATTAAATACTTGCTCAGTTTGCTTCTAAACGATATGGGCAATTAATGTGAGATAAACTGAGTCTTTGTCTAGCGCGAGTGCAAATCAATCATTGCAACGTGCATTCATTCTTTTTTCCACCAGAGGAGACGAACAGTCTCTTTTCAAGAACTCCATATATATCCCAGGATAACGATCGCAGGGATAACAAGCATTCCTTTTCCTCGGCGCATAAAAAACCAATTTCTAATGCCGAGGAAAAGATTTTGCTCGCTAGTTCCGAAAGTCCATCCGGAGCAATTGCGGCACAAACGCCGCCTTCGAACCAATCAACTGACTTTCCTATAGCGGAGATCTTCTCAGGCCGGAAGCCGAGAACACTCACCTGCCGGGTGAAGCGTAAACACAGTTTTCATCATATCCAAACAGGGCTCGCTGTCAAGCCTTAAGTTATTGATCCCCGCTGCTGAAAAGCCCCTGACATTTTAAGTTTTATAAATCTAATCAAAGACGTTGGTAAAACCGGGCACTGCGCCTACAAACTTTTTGTCCCCGATTATAAACAACCCTCCCGCTGTCGCAAATGAAACATTCCACCATATCAGGTGGTATGCCAGGGCGACAGAACTGTCAGCCAAATTCCAGCGGCCGAACAATACCCGGGACTTACTCTTACAGAACCCGGTTAATCACAAACCGGGAGAAAATTAAGTTATCAATTCCCTACTACTTATACTATATCGAAAGTTACGATGCAAGGCAAGGGGCTGTATTTTTCCCAGAATTCCAGAAATAGCCATTAAAACTGGCATAATCCGCAAACTTTAACGCTATTTCCCACCTAGCCATTTCCGATAACTAATTGACGATAGTCGGGAATTAACATTTTCATTATTTTTGGCCTTGAGGCGGGTAATATGCGGAAAATAAATAGATTGCATTGGCTAGGTGTGGGGCTGTTCCTAGGCACCTTGCTGTTTCCGGTTCTGACCATCGCACAACAACCCTTTCCATGGGAATCTACTTTGGAAGACGCCCAACGAATGGCCGCACAAAGCAATCGACTTGTGCTTATACATTTTTGGGCCCCTTGGTGCGGTAAATGTAAAAAAATGGAATCCGAAGTATTTAACCAGCCAGGATTAAGCGCGGCGTTACTGGTTAATTACGTTCCGGTCAAAATTAACGCCGACCTGATGCCGGCCACAGCCACAAAATATGGCATTACAGGTTTGCCGACGGACGTCATTATTACTCCTCAAGGACAAGTCGTGGACTTGATGCGCGGACAAATCGAAGCGACTCAATTTGTCGCCCGATTAAATCAGATTGCATCAGCCAGGCAACAAAACGCCGGCCAGATAGCTCAAGTGCCGGCCAATGTCCCTGCTCGCCCGGTCGACCGCCCGACTGCCGAACAGCCTGTTGCAAGCAACCAGTCGACGACAGGCACATCGCTTTCCGACGACCGTTATGCGGATTACTATCGCCGGAATCCGGGCAATCAGCCCGTTTTATCCGCGGCTATGCCCGCAGGCGATCCGAGCCAACCGAATCCCGCACCGGTATCGCCGCCATATGGTCAACAGCAGCCGGCAGCCGGTCCTGAGTTGTCCGGTCCGGGCTTGGTCCAATCGCCTGCAACTTCGGCACAACAGGTACGTAACATTGCACCGCCCCCGGGGGCAAATATGCCGTTCGGCAAATTGTGCCGCAGCAAGTCAACGGCTAATCCGCCGCAGGCGTCCGCGTTCAATACGGCACAGCAGTCCCCTTCAGGTTTCAACTCATCTTCGCTGCCGGCGGCAAATACGGGTCAACCGGCAGCTCCGAGTTCCAGCCCGTCTCTTACCCCACCTGCGGCTAATCCGCCTTTATGCCTGGACGGCTACTGTCCCGTAAGTTTGGCGGAAAAGCAGCAATGGGTACTGGGCGACCGCCGTTTTGGTGCGATACATCGCGGCCGAACATATATTTTCAGCGGTCCTGAAGAGCAGCGGCGCTTTTTCACCGATCCCGACCGGTACGCGCCGGTCATATCGGGCAACGACATAGTTCAGGCCATGGAAAAGGGTCAAACCGTTCTGGGCATGCGCGAACACGGGGTCTTTTACAATGGTCACATCTTCTTGTTCGCCGACGAGGCCGCCTTGGAAAAATTCCGCCAGAATCCCGCCTATTACGCCAACCAGGCCTTGGAAGCCATTCAAGCATCCTCCATGCGCACCGCCCAGCAGTTGCGGTAAGAAGGCCGAAAGCAATTACCGAAAAAAATATAATGTCAACCCCGTACACGGGGTTTCTCTTTTCCCGGATTGAGCCCCTGAAGGGTCTAGATGATAGGGATTTGGCATTATCCTGAACCCAGGCGTAAAACGCCTGGGCTAGAGAAAAAAGCCACTGGAAAAAAATCTACTAGAGAAAACGAATCCCGCGTTTATAGTTTGAGAAAATCTGACAATACAATCGTTTTTGTCATAAGGATGAAAAATTATCTTCGCTCGGTCGGCGCCGGGGCCGGTTTTCGCGGCATTTTCTCGTCCATCATCGCGGCATCGTAGACAAACGCGGCTATGATCGTTGCCGCTTGTTTCATGTCATCGGCCGGGACGCGGTCGTAAACATCGGCGCTGGAGTGATGCGTGCGGCTCCAGTATTCGATGGGATCCTGGATAAAATGGAAGCCGGGCAGGCCTATGGCATCGAAGGAGAGGTGGTCCGTGCCGCCTGCGTTGGAGAGCGAGAGCGTATCGGCGCCCAGGTCTTTAAAGGGCTCCAGCCAGCGGCGGAAAATTGGCCGCACCGCCTCGTTGCCCTGCAGGAAAATCCCGCGAATCTTGCCTGCTCCCTCGTCGAAGTTGAAGTAAACCGAGAGCTTTTCATATTCCCCCTGGCGGACGAGTTTGCGCTGCGGGGGCGAAGCGGCGGGCGGGGTTCCAGGGGCCGGCTCGTTCTTCCCCTGGTCCTTGGGCGGACTCGCTTCCTCGGGATTTTTAACATCGGCGTATTCGCCGAAGTGCCTGGTTACATACGCCCTGGAGCCCAACAACCCCTGCTCCTCGCCGCTCCAAAGACCGACGCGGATGGTTCGGCGAGGCTGGAGTTTAAGCGTCTTGAGGATGCGCACCGCTTCCATGGCCGTAGCCACGCCGGTGCCGTCGTCGGTTGCGCCGGTGCCGGCGTGCCAGGAGTCGATGTGCCCGCCAAGCATAACAATCTCTTCATGTAGATCGCTGCCGGGGATTTCGGCGATGGTATTGTAGGCCATCAGGTCGTCGTTGTGGAATTGCACCTGCAAGTCCACGGCCATTTTAAGCTTCTCGCCCTGCTCGATCATGCGGACCAGGCGATTGTAATGCTCGACCGCCAAAGAGATCTGCGCGGGCATGGCCGGAGCGTCGGGAGACCAGGCCGACCGGCGTTGGGGATTCGGTCCGGGTACAGCAGGGCGGGGACTCTCGGGACCGGGGAGCGAGGCGGATGCCACGAATATCGTGCCGCCGTCGCCCTGATTGCTGGAACTGACCACCAGGGCCGCTCCTTCCTCGGTCAGGAAGGAGAGCGTCCGACCGGGCGACAATCCAACGTCGCGATTCCGCCCGGGCTGAGCAAACAAACCGGTGAAGTATGATAGCATATCCCTGGGAGGGGATTGTCCGGCGGGCGCCGCGTTTGCGCGGATGCCGGATACGTATGGCTGAATTGCGCCGCGTCGGCCCATGAACCTGCGGGGCTCGCCCGCATTGGCCAACTGGAGGAGATCCGTATCCGTGCGGCGGAGTGCCAAAGGTTCAAAATGGGCTTTGACTTCGCGCACCGGACCGACAAGAACAATGTCGCCTTTCAACTTCCCTTTGTACTTTTCCAGGTCGGCTTCGGACTTGGCGTCGAAATAAACCACATCGGCCGTAATCGGCTGCTCGAATCCGGGCGACCATGCCTTGGGATAAGCGATAAGCGGAATGTCCTGCGGTTCGACGATCTGGGCCGAAAAGCGTTTCAGCGTCCAGCCGCGTCCGAAGGGTCCCCACGCTTCCAGATGCGCATTGGCCAGTCCCCAGGAAGCCATTTTGTCGGACGACCACTCGTTAGCGCGTTTCAGTTCGGGCGAGCCGGTGAGGCGCGGCCCGATGACGTCGGTGAGGTAGCTTAACGTCTGCATGACTTGGGAGTGGCTCAAACCTTCCTCGCGAATTCGGGCGATGGGATCCTTGGTTTGGTCCTTTGCGGATGATGGAGCGGAGCTTGTAGCAGGCGCCGCCTCGGCAGCCGCGGGACGATCGCTCTTTGGTTTTTGGGTTTCGGCGGGCAGTAAATTCCGGCGCAGGTCTTCCAAGGCTTGCTTCAGCACTTGGACTTGCTTTTCGATTTCCTCAATTTTCTTATCCGGCGACGGAGCCTGGGCGGACGCGTTGGTAGCGGCCGGCATGATAAGCACCGCGATGGCCAACACGGCCCAAATGGGCGTTAAGAACGCTTTCCTCATGGCAAGTGTTTTCATGGGTTCTTTCCTTTTCTTGGGGGTATGTGTTGCGTTGAGCGATCCAGCCAAATTAGGAAGCCGGACATTCTTGTCCGTCCAGTATTGTCCAATCTGAGATTCTTGTCCGGTCAGAAAAAGACAGGCAAGAATGTCTGTCCTTCTGCTGAAAATGGTTAAGTTATATTGATGCGACGCTTAAGCTGCTAAACAGCCCTTTTTTACCCTTATTTCTCACCCATTCATGATAATAAGGGGACTGACGCTTTGCAAACCCTGCTGGGATAATGTTTCCCGCGGTCAAAACAATGCCGCAATACTTGTTTTTTTAGGCGAAAATGCGATTAAGCATTCGATTTATCCCGGCTCAGCCGGCTGTGGCTATAACCGTATGCAGCGTAGATAGACAAACCCACGACAAGCCACACGCCGAAGCGAATCCAGGCCGACACGGGCAATCCCAGCATCAACCATAAACAGGAAATAATGCCGAGAATGGGAACTAGAGGGACCCAAGGAGTCTTGAACGGACGCGGACGATTAGGTTCACGCCTTCGCAAGACGATTATCCCCAGGCAGACGATCAGAAACGCCGAAAGCGTGCCGATATTGCACAAGTCGGCCATTTCTTCCAGGTTGGTAAACGCGGACGCCACGGCAACGAATAGGCCGGTTAAAATTGTCGCCGTGTGCGGGGTTTTAAAGCGGGGGTGAATGCGCTGTAACGTTGGGGGAAGCAAACCGTCGCGGGACATGGAAAAAAGTATCCGCGGCTGGCCCAATTGGAACACCAACAAAACCGCGGTATGGGCCACGATGGAGCCGAAGGCTACAATGCCCGCCGCCCAGTTTTGATTTACCACTCGCATAGCCACCGAGAGCGGTTCGGCGGTGTGGAGTTCGGTCCAGGGAACCATTCCGGTCAGTACGCAGGCGACGGCTATGTAAATCAAGGTGCATACTACCAAGGAGCCGAGAATTCCAATGGGCAAGTCGCGTTGCGGGCGTCTGCATTCCTCGGCGGCCGTGGAAACGGCGTCGAAACCGATAAAGGCGAAAAAGACCACGGCCGCACCGGCATGGATTCCAGCCCAGCCATTGGGAGCAAAGGGGTGCCAATTCTCCGGCTTGACGTAGTACGCTCCGATGGCCAAGAAGAACGCCAGCACCAGCAGCTTAATCCCCACCATTGTGTTGTTAAACCAGGCGCTCTCTTTAATGCCTACTACCAACACCACGCTGATCGCCCCCACAATGAAAAACGCGGGGAGGTTGAAAATCAGGGGGATGCCCAAAAGACGAGGGGCGGATGCGAGTATTTCGGGCGTGTTAAGGGCGGTTCTTAGATCCGTCGCCAAATATGGCGGGATATTCACGCCAAAACCTTTCATGAATTCGCAAAAGTAGCCGGACCAAGACACCGCCACGGCAACGTTTCCCACTGCGTATTCAAGAGTCAAATCCCAGCCGATGATCCAGGCCACCACTTCGCCCAACGTAGTGTAAGCGTAGGTATAAGCGCTGCCGGAGATGGGCGCCAATGAAGCAAATTCCGCATAGCACAGTCCGCAAAAGGTACAGGCGATTCCGGTCAAAATAAAAGAGACGATAAGGCAGGCCCGGCCCCGAGCCGATGGACATGGACGTCGCCGGCGGCCGCCGTGCCGACTAAGGCGAAAATCCCGGCGCCTACGATGCCGCCGATGCCCAGCATGATAAGGTCAATCGGCCCCAATACCCGTTTTAGGCCCTGGACGTTCTCTTGAGCTTCGGCGGTGGCCGATTCAATGTCTTTTACTCTGAATAATTTGCCTAGTGACATAATGATCCATCAAATACGTGCGATAAGTAACAAAAGAACAAAAAACGTCCGTTGGGAGGGGCGGGGCTCTGTGCCTGGCATTTCATACGGCTACACGCTACCACAATATAAGCAAATACCGCAAATTCGCATAGTATCAACCTATTTGGAAAGAAAAAGGGGGGGAAAAGAGACATTCCGGTTTTTATGAAAAGTAACACGTCCACTTATACAGTGTCACTCGTCGAGCCCCGGCCGAATGAAAGCACGGGCGTCGGGGAAGCGGATTTCGCCCGCGCGGCGCAATCGGTCAAGGTCTACCAGAATGTCGAGAATCTCGTCGGCGTGTTCCGGAAACGCTTGGCGCAGGATGGCCCAAGCCGCCAGCGAGCGGTCGATGCCCAAAAGCGCCACTTTCGCCGAGCCGAGGGAGTCGATCCGCATGGGCTCATCGTCGAGCAGTTCACGCCGGCCGTCGCTGCTTAGGGCCCGGGAAAACTTCACGGCAATCTGGTGTTGATACCAGCGTATTACATCGCATGCATCGGCGAGACTTACGGCTTCCGCCTGGGGATCGTGACCGTCGAGCTGCATCAGTTCCAGAGATACAAGATCGTCGTGCTTTTGCTGGAAAGATGAAGCGTGCTGTTCAAACCACTTGTTGACCAAATCCGCATAACGTGTTGCCCGGACCACGAGCGGATGCCGCCGGGCCTGACGGCCGACGCGGGCCATAGCCTTCATCGTGCGGTCTACCTCTTCCCGATCCACGTCGTTCAGGTCAATGCCATGCTCTTCGGCAGCCCGTTGGATTAGAGCTTTTGTGTCGGAGAAGATTCCCTGCATGGTCTTCCAGAAGGCTTCGCTTTTAAGATCGTGTTCCTTCTCGTCGCCGAAATACTTTTTTTCCCGGGCAAATACCAGGCAGCGAGCGGTGAAGGAGCAGCGCTCGCACCAGCGGTCGCAAAAATTATAGATGCCGGGGATAAAATCCGTGCTCATGCGTTTTATACCGTAAATATGGGAAACATATCGTGGAAAAAAATGATCTATTCCATCTCCGATCTTTCCGCGCCTCCGTGATGGAAAATAAGATAACCCACGAAAATCCTCCCGACAGGCGCCGGGGTTAAACGATGAAAGCAAAATATTTTGCGCGATTTAAACTCCGTTAATGTTCGGTTTCGGCTCGAGACATTTTTCGCAGTTCTGCCGTGGTTTTCATGGAGCAGAATTTCGGGCCGCACATGCTGCAATAGTGGGAGGTTTTGTTTTCGGCGGCGGGTAAGGATTCGTCGTGCATTTTGCGGGCACGTTCGGGATCCAAAGACAAGCGGAATTGTTCTTCCCAATCGAAATTGAACCGCGCCTGGCTCATGGCATCGTCGCGCAATTGAGCCCCGGGACGATGCCGGGCGATATCGGCCGCGTGCGCGGCGATCTTGTAGGCGATCACGCCCTGGCGCACGTCGTCCAAATTCGGCAGGCCCAGGTGTTCCTTGGGCGTGACGTAGCAAAGCATAGCCGCTCCGTACCAGGCCGCCATTGCCGCGCCGATCGCGCTTGTAATGTGGTCGTAGCCCGGGGCCACGTCGGTCACCACGGGCCCGAGAACGTAAAACGGGGCTTCGTCGCACCACTCCATTTGGAGTTTTACGTTGCGCTCGATCTGGTCCATGGGCAAGTGGCCGGGACCTTCGATCATCACCTGGCAACCGCGCCGGCGGGAGCGGCGGCACAACTCGCCCATTACTTTTAGCTCGGCGAATTGGGCCTGGTCGCTGGCGTCGGCGATCGAGCCCGGGCGCAGGGCGTCGCCCAGGCTCCAGGTAACATCATACGTGTGCATTATGTCGCAAAGGTCGTCGAAGTAAGTATAAAAGGGATTTTCTTCGCCGTGCACCGCCATCCACTTGGCCACAAGCGAGCCGCCGCGGCTAACGATGCCGGTTACACGTTTTTCGGTGAGCGGTATGTGATCGCGCAATATCGCGCAGTGCACGGTCATGTAATCGACGCCCTGCCGGGCTTGCTGCTCGATCATATCCAGGAAATCCTGCGGTTTCATGTCCGCAATGTCGTCGAGTTGCTCGGCCACCTGGTAAATCGGCACGGTGCCCACGGGCACGGCGGCGGCCTCGATGATTCTTGATCGAACAGTGTCGATGTCTTCACCGGTCGATAGATCCATCACCGTATCGGCCCCGTATTGCAGGGCCGCGTAAAGCTTCGCCAGTTCGCACTCCGTATCGCTCGACAGGGCCGACTTGCCGATATTGGCGTTGATCTTCGTGTGCGCGGCCACGCCGATGCCGATCGGTCGCAGGCCCTTTTCCAAATGCACTTTATTGGCCGGGATGACCATCCTGCCGCGGGCGACCTCAGAGCGAATCAACTCCGGCTGGAGTCGCTCGTCGCGGGCAACGGACTCCATCTGGGGCGTAATAACGCCGGCAAGGGCTTGTTCGATCTGTGTCATATTTTGAAGTTGTTAGTTATCAGTTGTCGGAAATCCATTATCAGAAATCAACTTTCAGAAGTAGGCTATTAGTTCTCAGTATGCAGTACGAAGAACAAAATACCGAGCATGAAGAGGTTGTGAATTTCTTAAATATCCGTCGCTAAAGCCACAATCCGCAGGGTGCGTGAAACTCACCGCCTCCCACAGATTGTGGTGCGTTTCACGCACCCAACAAAAATTTACAACCTCGAAGTACGAAATAAACATCTTTCATCTATACCTGAATCCTACGGGAATGGTGAAGCGAATGTCAACACTCAAGTAGGGCGGATTTGAAATCCGCCCACATTTTACCGGGAATTATGGGGATTTATCGCGGCAAATGTCCTTTTATCAGTTCATCGGCCAGGCCTTGGGCGTTATAGACTTTTTGCAGGGCTTCGATAATCGCGCTTGAATGGACGGCCAATGACCGGCCTTGCACGTCGTTATATACATAATCCCAAACCAGCGATTCCAGATTGCCGTCGAAGATGATCCCCACCAATTCGGCCTGGCGATTCACGACCGGGCTGCCCGAGTTGCCGCCTATGATGTCGTTGGTGCAGATAAAGTTGAAGGGAGTATCGAGATTCAACTTCCCTTTTTGTTCGAGCCATCGCTTGGGCAGATTGAATGGAGATTGGTTGTCGTGTTCCTCGGACCGTTTATAAGCGCCGGCGATGGTTGTCCAGGGCGGGATGGTTTTGCCCGCCTGGCGATAACCATTGACCGTTCCAAAAGCCAATCGCAGGGTGAAAGTGGCGTCGGGATAAATATCGGCGCCGTACAGCGCGAAGCGGGCCTTCGCAATTTTGCCGTATGCCTGGCGCTGCGGTTCCTCGACTTGCTGTTCATAGATTTTACGCACGTCTCGGGCGGGGGCGTCGACCAGGCGGGCCAGGCGGATCATCGGATCGTCCGAAGCCTCGATCGCTTTTTGGCCGCCTTCGGCCAGTTTTTTCCGCACCGCCACGTCCTCAAGCTTTGTGCCTTGGACCAAGGCCGCGGCACGCTCATTTGGCGAGCTGCCCGCAAGCACCTCTTTTGCCAACTTGTTTTCGTAGCCCGCCGTTTCGATAAAATAACTCAACGAATCGGCGAGTCGAAGCGTTTCCAAATCCTTGTATATGGGCGTATCGGCGAACAGCTCCAATTTGAGCGAGTCGAGGTTCGATTCACGGTATTCGCGG
Organism: Pirellulales bacterium; assembly: GCA_963845975.1. Taxonomy (GTDB): domain Bacteria; phylum Planctomycetota; class Planctomycetia; order Pirellulales; family Thermoguttaceae; genus JBEKIK01. Next base: position 1,268,026 of record CAWJUD010000001.1, read on the forward strand.
AGCCGCTCGGCGTTGGGTTTGGCGGTTTCTTCGGACAGTCGGAGCAAGGTCCGCGCGATCTTAAAAAGTCTGCAATCGAAGGCCGAGCCCTTTTCCAGCAGATCGAAGTCCTTGTAGATCGGCTCCCAGACTTTTAGCGACTCGGCCACGGTGTTCCAGGCGTCGCCGCAAGACTTTTCCAGTTGCGGATCTTTCATCACCGCTTGGCGCAGGGCTTGTTCGGCGGCCTTATGAGGATCCATCACGACGGGATCTTGCAGTCCGGCCAACATGCCCAGACGAGCCTTGCGCGAGTTCTGCACGCCGAACAGGTCTTCTTTTGCCCGGCGGGCGTTTTCGGCGCATCGCTGGCTGTAGACCGTAAGAAGCACTTCGCGCCGCCGCAGTTTGCTGAGAACGTATGGCAGGTCGCGGTCGCGGATGAACTCCAGGTGGGCGGTGGTGTCCAACCGGGCGGTCGCACCGGGATTGCCCGAGACGAACACCAGTTCGTTGTCCTTCGGTCCGGCGGGGCTCCACTTCAAATAGTTGTCGATCTTCGCCGGCTTGCCGTTTTCGTACACGCGGAAGAAACAGATATCCAGATCGTAGCGCGGGTACTCGAAATTGTCGGGATCGCCGCCGAAAAAGGCGGCGTCCTGCTCGGCGCGAACACCAAGCGCACGTCGGTGTACTTTTTGTATCTGTAAAGCTGATACTCGCCGCCGTGGTACAAAGTGATAACGTCGCTGCGCAGGCCGGTTTTATCCATCGACTCTTTTTCGATGGTGTTCATCACCGCGCGGCGGGCTTTTTCGGCCGCCGCCATGTCCAAGCCCGGCGGAACCGCGGCGTTTACCCTGGCCGTGACGTCCTCGATGCTCACCAGGACGTTTAATTCCTGATCGGCGCACTTCAACTCCTCATCCCGGGTTTTGGCGTAAAAACCGTTTTTGAGATAATCGTGCTCGGAGGAGCCGAATTTTTGCAGGGCGTCGGCCCCGACGTGATGATTGGTCATCACCAGCCCGTCGCCCGAGACGAACGACGCCGACCCGCCGGCGTTGAAACGCACGGAAGAGTGCTGCACATGCTTGAGCCACTCGGGCGTGGCGGTGAAATTGTAACGCTCCTTGAGAATTTTGTTGGGCGGGTTGTTGAACAGCCACATGCCCTCGTCGCCGTTGGCAGGCGTGCTGATAACGGCCAGTGGAATCGCTATAAATGCAAATTGCAAAATGCAAAATGCAAATTTCAAATTGCTGCAATAAGACATGATGACCTCCTGTGAAATGACAATGTCACAAAACCATTTAATCGTTCGATCGCGCTCTACGTGAGGAGCGGATTGATTATTTACCATTTTCTTTGCCGGGCGGCGATTTAAAGATCCAACCGAAACCGACCACCATTAATATTAACGCCAGCAGGGCAAAGGCAATCAAGGACGGGTAATTATACTGCGGCAGTTTTACTTCGACGCCTACCGGCACATCCTGGGGAAGCCTGAGCCTGTCGGAGTTCAACTCGAACAATGATGCGGCCTTATCCTCGGAGCCTAACACGCTTTTGGCAATATCACCCAACGTCGTGTTGGACTGCACTTGTTCGGTTTTATCGCCGGGCAAATTAAGGATCATCCCTGCTGGCAACGTCACGTAGCGGTCGAGAACATTAGGATTTATATTCTGGATTTCATCGGCCAGCCGAATTATATCTTGTTGCGAAGCCTTTTCGCCTAATTCTTTTTGCGCCAGCGCGTAGCACTGCATCGGGAAAGTATCAACGACTGTAATCGGCGTTTTGCGGTGTTGCCAGACGCTGAGGCTTTGGGTTAATTTGGGGCTGAAAGTGAAAAAGGCAATGATTACGCCGGCCAGCGTGCCGCCTGCAATATAACCCGTGGAAAACAACACGCCGGAACTCATTTCCGATTCCAGTTCGGTGGCTTTTCCTGCGCCCTTTTTTCGTGTGGATATTTCCACGATATATCTTACCAATCCTCCCAGGAAAATAGGCGCCGACGTGGAAAGCGGCAGATACACGCCCACGGCAAAAGGCAGCGAGGAAACGCCGCACAGTTCCATTACGATGGCGATGGACACACCTAAGAGCACGAGAACCCAAGGCAACTTTTGACTCAAAATGCCATCGGTTATCATGGCGAACATTTCGGCCTGAGGAGGATGGAATTTCATTACTTCCGTGCCGTCGTCGGTGCGTGAAAGCCGGCCGTTGATGCCCGGATCGACCAGATAGCGAATCTGCCCCTGATCGTCGACCAGATATTTTCCCGGCGGCACGCGCTCCGGATTACCTTCCAAGGCGTGCCAAACATAATACAACTTTTTATCACCAGGCGCTTGTTCCTGCTTGGCGTGCTCCTGGAGATAAACCATATCCAGGGGGTTTTCGAGACGGGGGATGTTTCTGGTTGAATAAATCGTACCCGCCTGATTGAGAACCAGCAGAATTACACCGATCACAAGGGCGGATGAAACTGCTCCCACAAGAATGCTCAATTGTTGATACTTAGGCGTAGCCCCTACTAGAAAACCGGTTTTTAGATCCTGCGAAGTAGTGCCGCCGTTTGACGAAGCGATGCACACCACCGCGGCAACGGAAAGAGCGATCAACCTGTGCGGGGCATCGGTCCAGCCCAGCACAAGGAAAATAAGGCAGGTTAAAAGCAGCGTGGCAATAGTCATACCGGAAATTGGATTAGATGAGGACCCGATTTCGCCTGTAAGCCGCGATGATACAGTGACGAAAAGGAATCCAAAAAGCACGATGAGCACGGCCGCGCAAAGATTTGTCCAATTAAAGAGTGCGGCCGACGTGAAACCGCCGCCGGCCTGCGGATCCAAACCCATAAAAATCCAGAGGGCCAAGACCAAGAGGATTGAGCCGACGAGCACAATCCACAAGCGAATGTCGCGATCGGTGCGGCGTGCCGCGCTGCCGGCCGAACTCACCGCGCTTTTCATGTCCCTCAATCCGGAAAGAATCGAAGAAACAATCAACGGCAATGCCCGGCAAAGACTGATAATTCCGCCCGTGGCCACGGCTCCGGCCCCCACGTATTTCACGTACTTTTCATAAATTTGCTGGGCGTCCATGGAACTGATCAATGTTGTAGCGGGAAAGACCGATTGTCCCAATTTATCGCCGAAGAATTTTATGACGGGAATCAGCACGAAGGCCTGCAATATGCCTCCTGCGATCATTATGCAAGAAATCCGCGTGCCGATAATGTAGCCCACGCCCAGAAGCGCGGGGTCGGCGTCCATAGCGGGCGTGGCGCCTTGAAACCATTCGAGCGTCCGGCTCACGGATTCTTTCCAGAGTTTGAAGGACTTCGTCAAAAATTGAAATACAAATGCCAGGCCGAATCCGATGAACACTGTTTTGGCGGTCGATCCGCCGGTCTCGCCGATCACAAGTACGTCGGCGCAAGCCGTGCCTTCAGGATATTTCAGCGTGCCGTGCTGCTTGACGATGAACGCGCGGCGCAGCGGGATCATCATCAAGATGCCCAACATGCCCCCAAGGATCGAGACCACCATCACACGCGTGATTTCCATTTCGAAGCCCAAGATCATCACCGCCGGCATAGTAATGCCCACGCCAAAGGCGATCGATTCGCCAGCCGACCCGGTGGTCTGCACGATGTTGTTTTCCAAGATCGTTGCCCTGCGCACGCCGAAGATTTTGGAAAAACCGCGGAATAGCGTGATTGCCAGCACGGCCACGGGAATCGAGGCCGAAATGGTCATGCCCGCCCTCAACACCAGATATAGCGAAGACGCGCCGAAGATGATTCCCAGCACCGCCCCGACCAGAACGGCCGACCAGGTGAACTCGGGAATGATCTTTTCATCCGGGATATAGGGTTTAAACGCGGGAACATCCGCGGAGGAAGTACGGGCGTTAGATGGCGTGGGATTAGGCATTACAACACCATTTGTTCGTGAAAATAGTGTAAAAAGTATGCCTAATTAAACGCGAAACGCCCCAGTTAGACAAGGGCTATTATTATGGAGTCAAATGTGACGTAATTATAGTGAAATCGTAAGTGGATTTAGCGCGACCGGCGGTCGCGGCTTTATGAGTTTGCGGCGGCGGCCAGGGCCTTTTCGGCCATAAGTTTGCCGGCCTGGCGGCACTGGTCTAAGATCTCCGCGGTGGGGCGGTATTTCGCCCGGATCGGCTCGCGGAGAATTTCCCAGCCGATATTGCGCAATTGCTGTTCCACGTTTTCCGTGCCGCCTTTTCCCCAGCCGTATGAACCGAAGGCGAAACTGTATTTTCCCCGCGGTTTAAGCCCTTCCAGATAGCAAAGGGCGGCGGCGGCGGCGGGCATCATGTTATGGTTGAGCGTTGGCGATCCGAAGGCGACCGCGGCGGCATCGAGCACCTCTGCGGCCAGCCGGGTGAGATTCGACCGGCGGAGATGGATCAGTTTGACTTGCACGCCGGGCAACGTGGCGCCTTCCAAGATGGCTTGGGCCATCGCGCCAGTGTTTTCCCACATCGTATCGTAAACGATAAGCACTTTGGGCTTGGGCGTGCAGTCCATCCACTTCCGGTAGGCGGCCAAAATCTCATCGGCGTGTCGCCGCCAAATTATCCCGTGGCTGGGAGCGATCATTTCGACGTCCAACTCCTTGACGCGTTCCAGGCAGGCCTTCACCGATTTGCCGTAAGGCATGATGATGTTCGCGTAATAGGTCTTGGCCTCTTCCATAACGGTGCCCAGCGGCGACTCGTCGTCGAACCGTTCGGCGCTGGCGTAGTGCTGGCCGAAGGCGTCCATGGAAAAAAGCAACTTTTCCTCGGGGACGTATGTGAACATCGACTCGGGCCAATGGACCATGGGCGTTTCGATGAAGCGAAGCGTCCGCCGGCCGAGTGAAATCGTGTCGCCGGTGGCGACGATCCGCATCTTCCAGGTCGAAACATCATAATTTTCGGAGAGGATGGCCTCGCATTTTTTATCGCAGACCAGCATGGCCCTGGGCATTGCGGCCAAAGCCCGGGGCAATGCGCCGCTGTGATCGGGCTCGGCATGATTGCAGACGACATAGTCTATTTTTTCCGGCGGACACAAGGCCGAGATTTTCGCCAGCAGGTCGTCGGCATAAGGGGCTTTTACCGCGTCGATAAGGGCGGTCATTTCATCGCGGACTAAAAAAGCATTGTAGGTGGCGCCGCGCTGGGTGTCGTAACTATGAAAATCGCGGATCGTCCAATCGACGTAACCAACCCAGTCGATGTTATTTCGAAGTGTTGTGCTCATGGATTGCTCATTATATCATAAAGCGGTCGCGCTTGTTCATAAAGCCGCGACCGTCGGTCGCGACTCAGTTACGGCCAAAATCCGCGTTAAAATGAGGTGGTCTGTAAATGCATCTCATATCCTAAAGAATTCACAGCGGCGGTCAACTGCTGTGGATCGAGTTGCTCGCCGGTTACCACTGCCCGGCCTTCCTTTAGATTCACTTCCACCTTATGTACGCCGGGCGATTGGCGAAGTGTCCGGCCGACTGTCTCGACGCAATGACCGCAAGTCATGCCCGAGACCGTGAATTCCAAGCGTTCCAAACTTTCCTCGGGCAGGTCCAAGGCTGATCCCTTGGCAGTAGAATCTTCATCCAGGGTCAATCCGGCTTCTTTTCTGGGCGAGAGAAAATACGAAAAGGCGATTACCGCCAAGAGCGCGATGGCCCAAAACGCCGAAACCCAACCGCCTTCATGTGTATGCTGATGGACGTGGCTGTCAAGTTGCGGTAAGGCGAATTGCAGGAAAGAAAAAATCCAATCCAACAAAAGTGCGCAGCCGATGGCGCTAATGGCGATGGTCAGTAAATAGAGAATGGAAGTCCGCCGGCCCATCAATTTCCAAGTCGTGGTTATTGTGGCGGCGTTCGTGGCCGGCCCGGAGATCAAAAACGCCAAGGCCGCGCCGGGCAAAGCGCCCAAGTGAATCAAGCCCGCCGCGATGGGGATGGAAGCCGCGGCGCAAACGTAAATTGGCACGCCGATGGCCATCATTATCAGGATCGAGCCGATTCCTCCGCCCAGATACGGTTTTAATTCGTTGTTGGCGGGTACGATGGCTGTGATCGCGCCCGCCACCAGGACTCCAATCAACAATGCCGCGCCGATGTCGCGGGGCAGAGTAACAAATCCATAATGGAGCGAGCGCCAAACGATATTGCGCGATTCTTTGTCGGTGCAGCAGGGTTCGGTGCAAGCAAGTTTTTTTTCACCGGCGGATTCTTCCTTGCCGTCTTGTTCGCCGAAGAGTTGGACCAATCCGCCGCCGACCAGGCCGGTAATCAAGGCGGCGATGGGGCGAAACACGGCGAATACCGGCCCCAATAGCGCATAGGTTATGGCAATGCTATCCACTCCCGTTTGCGGAGTGGAGAGCAGAAACGACGTGGTGGCCGCGCGGCTGGCCCCGTGGCGGCGGATCGACGCGGCAACCGGTATCACACCGCAGGAACAAAGCGGCAAGGGCACTCCCAACAGTGCGGCCTTAATCACAGGTACGAAACCGCGCCGGCCCAAGTGCCGCTCGATCCACTGGGGCGAAAAGCACACCGATAGTATGCCCGCCACAAGAAATCCGAATAACAGGTATGGCGCCATCTGGCCTAACACCATCCAACTTGCAAAGGCAACCTCTTCCAAGATGTCGATCATGAATGTTTGGCCAAATACTGTGCTACGCCCTCGGCCGTGGGTTTCATGGCTTCTTCGCCTTCGTGCCAGTTGGCCGGACAGACGTCGCCGTGTTGTTCGTGAAACTGCAAAGCGTCGAGAGTGCGCAGGGCCTCATCAACGCTGCGGCCGATAGGCAGATCGTTTATCAGCGCATGGCGGACTTTGCCCTCTTTGTCGATAAGAAACAGCCCTCGCAGGGCAACTCCGCCTTCCAACAGCACGCCGTAATCCTTGGCGATGCTCTTAGTAAGGTCTGAGATCAGGGGATAGCGGATCGGGCCGATGCCGCCTTCTTTGCGGGGCGTGTTCTTCCATGCCCAATGGGTAAAATGCGAATCCACGCTTGCGCCGAGCACCTGGGTGTTTTTCTTCTGAAATTTATCCAGCGCAGCGTCGAAGGCGACGATTTCAGACGGGCAAACAAAGGTAAAATCCAAGGGATAGAAAAATAGTACCACATACTTGCCGCGATATGAGGAGAGTTTCAACTCCTTAAACGAGTTGTCCGGCATCACGGCAGTGGCGGTAAAATCGGGGGCTTCTTTGGTCACTAAACTACACATTTGCTTATGCTCCTTTGATATGCGGATAATAATAAGTGATGAATTATGATTGCAGAGTGAAGAATGCGGATGCATTTTGAAACTTCCGGCATTCTTCACTCATCACTCTGCGCTTCTCTCTAAGTCGCCGGGGCAGCGGAGGGGGCGGCGCCCCTTTGGCCGAGTTGCTGATCGATCATGTACAAGCCCGTGCCGTCGCCGCCCACCAGCTTGAGCTGATCGACGATCATGCGGGCAACGGACTCTTCCTCGACCTGTTCCTTGACGAACCATTCCAGGAAATCGTGCGAGGCGTGATCCTTTTCGGCATAGGCCAGATTCGACAAGTCATTAATCAAACCCGTAACCTTTTGTTCATGTTTCAAGGCGTCTTCGAAGACGTCCAGCGGGGACTTCCATTCGGTCTTGGGGGCTTCGATCTGGGCTAGAGTCACTCGGCCGTCGCGGTCGTTTATGAAATTGAAAAACTTCATCCCATGACCGTGCTCTTCTCCGGCCTGAACGCGCATCCACTGGGCCATCCCCTTGAAACTCTGGGCTTCAAAGTATGCCGACATTGACAAATAGAGATATTCCGAAAACAATTCAGCGTTAATTTGCTTGTTCAGGGCTTCTTGAATTTTCGGATTCAACATGTGTACTCTCCTTTTAAAAAAATATTTTGCTTTAACCCCGGATATACGGCGAATTATATAGTGCCGTTAACAAAATGGGATCTGGCTCCCTTTATGTAGCCGATTCATGTGATAGTTTACGTCATCGGGAGCCAGTCCCCATTTTGTTAGCAACACGAAATCAAGGAAACGAGCCAAGGAATTAGGTTGGGCGCTTTTCAGCGTTTCATTTCGCCTGGCGACGCCTGCACTTCGGACAGACTCCAAAAAACTCCAATCGGTGACCGAGTACTTTATAGCCGCCCCAATCCTCCTTTCCGCCCCCCGCAAGTGCAAGGGGGGGACCTGGGGTGTCGTCAATCCTCATACAACAAACACATCGTAAATGATCGTGATCCTCTACGTTTCCGTCATAGCGCGCCTCGCCGCTGCTAAAATCCAATTTCTGGATCATCCCCATCCGGTTCAGCAATTCAAGGTTGCGATACACGGTTCCCAGGCTAATTTTCGGCATCCTTCGCCGCACAATAGCGTAAAGCCTTGCTGCCGTGGGATGGGTTCTCAACTTCTGGAGCTCTTCCAGAATCACTTTTCGCTGCCGGGTATTGCGGTGTAAATTAGTGCTGATCATGGTGCTTTATTAACTCTAGTAGTTATTATTACTGATAATTTCATTAGTCAAGGAGCATTTAAGGAATTTTTTTCTGCCCGATCAACCCTCAACCAAGTCGTGCATTATGAGTCAATGTTTTATGTAGTGTGCCGGACCTTTTGGCACACAAGCCAGTAATACCTACATGTATGCCAAATCATGTTAAGTGGAAAAATCCCGGATGACTTGAAAAACTTGCAACATAAAAAGTATACATTAAGTTAGACTCCGCACTATTTTATCTAAGTCATTATAATTAAATATGTTATAGAATTTTTAAAAGAACTCTTGACAACTACTATAGAACTAGTACGATAATTAAGTATGTCATATTCCAACAATAAAAACCTGACAATAAACCTCCCATGAAAAAGATAGTTTCTCCTACAGAGCGTGAACTCGAAATTTTAAAAATTCTCTGGCAGCAAGACCGCGCGACAGTCCGTCAGGTATGGCGAAAGCTGAGCGGGGAAGACAAAGAATTAAGCTATACAACAGTACTCAGCCTTTTGCAAAATATGGAGAAAAAAGGCCTTGTGGGACATCAGGCCGCGGGCAAGGCTTATCTCTATTTTCCCGAGGCAAGCCGGGGTGAAACGTTCCGTATGTTGGCAGGTCGCTTTCTGGAAAAGGTCTTTGACGGGGCGATGGACGAGTACCTGGTCCACGCCCTGGACTGGCGCAGCGTGAGCCTTGAGGAACTAGACCGCTTGGAGGCGATGATCGCCGAGACTAAAAAGAAACGGCAATGTCCCCAAACTCCGCTCGAGGGAAGAGAAAAGCCATGAGCGCCTTGTTAACCTCAATTGGCTACATGCTGGCAGACTTTTATGTCGGCGGCACATTGCTCCTGGGGGCAGTGTTGATCGTCATAAGCCGGATCAAACAACCCAGTCAGCGGCTGGCCGTCGCGCGGATCACGCTAATGGCCTTGGCATTGTTGGCGGTGCTACTTGCGGCGCCAGGTTGGCCGAAGTATTCACTTTTCCGGCTGGAATCTAGGGAGGAATATGTTACGGCGAGCAAACAGTCGCGGGATACCGCTGGCTCAATCCCCTCAGCAAAATATTTGAACATCCGGCAGGAAACGGCCCCTGCTCACCTGCCTGAGATGCACAGGTCTTCCAATACTAACGGGATCGACTCGTCAGAGCCCAGTCTTTCCGATATGATACGCGCCGAGTCAGATACTACAAAAACGCGAGGAACATGGTGGTGGCAGCCGGCGCCTTGGCCGGCAATCCTTGCGGCAGCGCAGGGCCTGACGGCCCTATTGGTCGGGATCTGGCTTATTCTGGGAGCGATGCAGGCCGGAAGGTTGTGCCGTCGGGCGATTCCGGCCGCGGCGCTCGTGCATGAAGCACTGCAACAGATGGCGGGCCGGCAAGAGCGACTGCCGCGCGTACTGCTTAGCCCGGACGTGCCCAGTCCAATGACTCTTGGCGTGCGGCGTCCGACGATCCTGCTGCCGGCGAATTTCACGACTGCTTATAATCCTCAATCGCTTTATTCTGCACTGGCCCATGAATGGGCCCACATCCGCCACGGCGATCTGCGATTTTTGATTCTGATCCGGGGACTGCTCTTGCTTTTGGTCGTTCATCCGTTTTTCCACCGGTTTTGTCGGCTGATCCGCGACGACCAAGAGACATTGGCCGATGCCGCCGCGGGCGCGGATAACCGCCCCCAGTATGCGGCGGAACTTGTGAAATGGGCCAGACAAGCGGTGGGTCATTCAAACACCAGCCTGGCCGCGGTGCTGGGTATTTTGGAATCACCCTCACAATTATCAAGGAGAATTGTCATGCTCTTGGATGAAGGTTATCAGGTCGAGACTAGTTGTTCCAGAAAGTGGCGTTATCGCTGCTTTGCAGTGGCGGCGGGATTGATACTTGTGATTTCGCTGGCCACGCTTCGGCCATTACCTTCAGCAAGGGCTGCGGCCTCGGAACAAGACGCCCAGCCGGCGAGCGCCGCGGAAAAACAAGATGAACAAAAGAAACCGGCCGAAACGCTGACTTATACTGGCCAGGTGATCGACAAATCTTCCGGCAAGCCGATTGCCGGGGCTACGGTCACCGTGCGGAGAGAGATTGTAGCGCCGTACGAGGACCGTATTATCGAGGAGCCTAAGTACACCACGGACGCAAACGGAAAATATACGTTCACCATTCCGCCCGAACAGGTCGCCGAACGCTTCTTATACATCGAACTAGACATTACCCACCCCGAATTCGCCGCAAAAAAAGGGTTTGGCTACGCGATGGGCATGATCCTCAAGAATGAAAAATTAGGCGAGCGACCGTTCTTCGAGAAGGTGGAACTCTATCCGGGCGAGCCGATTTCCGGCAAGGTAATCATGCCCGACGGCAAACCGGCATCTGGAATGAAAGTGCTGGGTTTTTCAATGCCCGATGAGAAGGATTTTGAAAGCGCATCGTTTACGGAGACCGCGACCGATGAGCAAGGTGCGTTCAAACTGACTCTGGCTAAAAAAGGCAACGCGGTATTTTGGTTGTTGCCGCAGGATTATGCGCCCTCGACGCAGGTAATTGATGAAAAACGCGGCGACTTGGGCGAATTCAAACTCGAAAATGGAACCGCGCTTTCCGGCAGCGTGGTGGATGAAGGTGAAAAGCCCGTGCCGGGAGTATGGATCAACGCGGAGATTGTCGGAGGACCGGCCAAGCAAGAAATCCATATACCGGTGACCGATTACCTCTCGCGCTCGGCCTTGACCGACGAAAAGGGTGAATTCAAACTCAGGCCGCTGCCGGCCGGAGAATGCTTGATTAAAGTGGAGGAATATCCTCACGATGAACTGCTGGGGCGTCAGCCCCATCGCCCGCTGACTGAAATATTCTCCCGGAACAAGATTACGCTCAAACAGGGCGAAGCGATTGAGCCGATCAAGATTCGCGCTATGCCCCAGGTTGTTATTGAAGGACAATACTACGACAGTCAGGGGAAAACACGAATGGGCCACCAACCGGAACTATGGGGATTCATCGATGATAAAACCCTTGGCGAACACGACAATTTTTACGCTACAAACGGCGTAGTGGACAAAAACGGCGGTTTTATAATCCGCGCCAAAAGGACTCACTAAGGCCAAACTTAATTTCACCACCAACGAACATAGTGCGATAAGAGTCCGCATGACAAGAGACGGACCACTAAACAATCAGCACCGAGATATTGACTTGGACACTTTGCAGAAGAATATACGGGGTATTGAAGTGGTGCGGTACGAAGCGCCGATCCTGGAGGTCAAGCCCGTCGCCGAGGATGGCACATTGCTGCGGAATGCTAAATTGCGAATCGAATACGGGGAAGGTAAAGGGTCGTGGAAAGGCAAAGGGCGGTTTGTCGAAGGCGGCGATGTATCTTTTGAAAAGCCTGAAAATGCCAATCCGAGAACCAGCCAACTGCTGCCGGACGAGGAATTCACTTTAACCGTCGAGGCGGAAGGGTATGAACCGAAATCGGAGAAACTCTCTCTGCCCGAAGGAGCGGTCAAGGAACTGGAAGTGCAAATGAAGAAAAAACCGTGAGCAGGCAAATGGTGTGAAATATTTAGCCCCGGGCGAATACGCACGGGACCTGAAATATGTTGGGGGCCGTAGAAGAATTTTTCCCCATAACCCGCCGTGTATTCACGGCGGGCTAAATATCAATTTCAAGACATGCTCGAAGCGCCCTAAACTACCGGCGCTAAAGGAAATATTCAGCCGATTTCGATCTTGTTGATTTTCACCTGGGTGAACATCTGGCGGTGGCCGGTCTTGCGGCGGGAGTTTTTGCGGCGGCGGAATTTCTGCACCACTAATTTTGGGCCCTGGGCGACCGCCACGATTTCGGCCGTGACGCTGGCCTTTTTCAGCACCGGTTTGCCGACCTTCAGCCCTTCGTCGTCGCGAAAGGCAAGCACCCGGTCGAAAGTGACCTGATCGCCGGTGGATGCCTCGCGGAGGTCGATATCCAGAATTTGGCCTTCTTCTACTTTAAATTGGCGTCCGCCGTCCGAAATAATCGCGTACATAATGATTTCCTAAAACAAGCTATAAAGTAAACCAAGATCGAAAACGAATTAGTTTAACGGATAGGGTATTAAAATTGCAAGCCCTTCGAAAAAAAACAATGATATATTTTATAACGTCCAACCCACATAACAGTGGGGTAAAAACTCGAATTAATCCATGTCAAAGATTTATTAATAATAACCTGTCTTACTAGTCCCCAACCCTAATTTTTCGCCAGTTTCACTTCCCGGTCTTCGTTATCGCGGCAATCGATGGCGAGATGTTCCGGGGAGACGCCTTTAGCGGGAACTACCTGGATTGACATTTTTCCTTGCTCTTCCAAGCGGGCGAGTTCGTGGCGCTTGCGATTATTCAGATAATCGGCCACTTCCTCGGCCACGGTAATGAATACTTTGGTGATTTGCGGGCGTTGGCTGGCCAGGATCAGCAGGCGGATGACTTCCAGACCCATGCTTTCGGGAGTTTTAACCATGCCCGTGCCGTTGCAACTGGGGCATTGGGTGTACGCGCTGAGTTTGGGATTGGTTCGCACGCGTTGGCGGGTCATTTCGATCAGTCCGAAGGGGCTGGTGCGGAGGATTTTGGTTCGTGCCCGATCGCGTTTTACGGCGTCCCTGAGGGCCCGTTCCACGCCGCGGCGGTGTTTTTCCTTTCGCATGTCGATAAAGTCGTTGACGATCACGCCGCCCAGGTCGCGGAGGCGGATTTGCCGGGCGATTTCCTTGGCGGCCAAGAGATTAATCTGATGGGCGGTGTCTTCGGCGGTGCCTTCTGCGCGGAAACTGCCGCTGTTGACGTCGATGGCCACCAGGGCTTCGGTCTGGTCGATGACGATCGAGCCTCCCGACTTCAAGGGCACAGTGCGGCGGTGGATTTTAGCGATTTCTTCATCAAGGTTGTATTTGTAAAAGAGCGGCTCCTTGCCTTCGAACAATTGCAGGCGATTTACGTAGCGGGGCATTACCAGTTGCAGAAATTCCTTGGCCCGTTCGTAGGCTTTTGGTTCATCGATATAAATCGTGTCGACGTCCGTAGTGAAGATATCGCGAATGGTGCGGATGATCATATCGTTTTCTTCGTAGATGTCGACGGGTCCGGGGAGTTTGCGGATCCTCCGCACGATCACTTTCCACAGCCTTAGCAAGTAAGCCAGGTCGCGGGAAAGTTCGCGTTTTGTGCGGTCGCTGCCGGCGGTGCGGACGATGAAGCCCAGGCCCTTGGGCGGATTGAGTTCGTACATGATGTCGCGCAAACGCCTGCGCAAGACTTCATCCTCGATTTTCCGCGACACGCCGATGCGGCCGAGGGCGGGCATGAGGACCAGGTATCGGCCGGGAATGCTGATATACGTGGAGAGCGTGGGGCCCTTGCTTCCGATGCCTTCCTTAATCACCTGCACGAGCAATTCATCGCCGCGGCGGAGGATATCCTGGATGGGCGGCTTGAAACGCGGCCGGCTGCTGGGATAGAACTGCTTGCGGCGGGCGGAATCGCCGGAGGAGTTTTCATCGTCGAATTCGGTGGTATCGGCCCAGGCGTTCCCGCCGTCGCCGCGGCGCGGCCCGCGCCGCGCATCGCCGGGGTCCGAGGGTTTTTCCGGATCGTAACCGCCTTGGCGGAAATATTGGGGCTCGATATCGCTGACGTGCAAAAATCCGTTTCGCCCCACGCCGAAATCGACGAACGCCGCCTGGATGCTGGGCTCCAGATTAACGATCACGCCTTTATAGATGTTGCCTACGTAATTATCTTGTCCTGTGCGTTCAATATAGAGTTCTTCAAGCACTCCGTCTTCAACGACGGCAATGCGGCATTCCTCCGGTTGGGATACATTGATCAACATTTCCTGCTTCATAAATATTCCTTCTTATTCGGCAAAACCGACGAGTACGCAATTGCCGCTGGCATAATTCGCGAGTTGGGCCGCGGTTCGCGACGCGCCTCAGGGACCCAATTCCACGGCGGTGCGCGTCAGGTGCACGCCGCGCGATTCGAGATCCTCCAGTCCTAATGCCGCCAGAACGTCGCGAGGGCCGGCGCAGCCTTCCTGCTCGATCTTCAAGCGCATAAACAGTACGCCCCGGCGGAAAAACAATTCTTCCAGCACGTGGCGCAGATCGACGGGCGATCGGCCATGAATGCGTGTGATCGTCAAGGTCGATTGGGCCAACAAGCGGTCGATTCGCTTGCCCAGATCGCGATCCAAGGGGGGCGGAATCGGCGCTTGGTAGGAAGCGCTGCGGGCATGGGCTTTTTTTGCGCCCGGCGCAAGGATTTCGGCGCTGAGCGGCGCCAAGCCCCGCGGGGCTTGAGATTTCAGCCGCGCCAGCAGATCCACGGCGCTGATGGAATCGGTAGTTTCGAACTCCATGACTTCGTCCGCGCCTTCGATGCCCACCGCCAGGGGCAAGGGGAAGGTCATCCGCGGTTTGGGATGAAATCCCTGGCTCATGCCCAGCGGCACAGAGGCGCGGCGGAAAAGCCGCTCGAAACACCGCATCAGGTCGCGATGCCCGATCAGTCGCAGGCGGTCCTGCTTGCAAAAGCGAATACGTACTCGTAATCGAACCATCCGTTCGGGTTTCCCGCCGCTGCCGAAGCGATCGGGGAACTATAGTTAAGTCCTCGCCGCCACAGGCGGCGACGAAGAACGGTAAAATGTTTTGTTGTGAAATATTAAAATTCCCGCTTGATCATGACAATTATATCGGGAGTACCGGGAAAATGCACCCGGTACGAATGTAGGGTCTAAATACTATTCACAAACACCTAATATCCAATCTCTAATCTCTAATTTCTTTCTATTGCGCTGTGCCAGGGGCAATTTTCTTTAATTCTTCGTTAAGGTAGCTTTTGATTTCCCGGGCGTTTTCCATGGACAGGGCCTTGTCGGCGACAGATTTACATTGTTCCAGAGTCACATGGCGAACGACGTTTTTAATTTCCGGGATTGCGCTGGGGGCGACGCTGAATCGCCTCAATCCCAGACCAAGAAGCAGCATGGTGTAGGTCGGGTTGCCGCTCATCTGCCCGCACATGTTAATAGGCACTTTTTTCCGGGCGGCGGCCTCGATAGCCATAATAATCAACTTCAATACGGCCGGATCGGCCGCGTTGTACAACTGCACGACGTCTTTGTTGCTGCGGTCGACGGCCAAGGTGTACTGGATCAGATCGTTCGTGCCTATGCTGAGGAAATCCACTTCTTCGGCGAAGTGGTCGAGCATCATTACGGCCGCCGGCACTTCGACCATCATGCCGATAGGCACGTCGCGATTGAAAGGCACGCCGTGCTCTTCCAGATCCTCCATCACGTCGGCAAGCACCATTTTCGCTTGTCGCAGTTCCAGCAGTGTGGAAATAAGGGGGAACATGATCTGCAAATTGCCCGTGGCGCTTGCCCTTAACGCCGCTCGAAGCTGGGTGCGAAAGAGGGGCAGATTCCTTAGGGCCAAGCGGATGCTCCGCAAGCCGAGAAAGGGATTGCGCGACTCGTCCGGGGCGGGCCCTTGCGGCATTTTGTCTGCGCCCATGTCGAAAGTGCGGATTATCACCGGCCGATCGCCCATGGCCTTTACCACCCGCATATAGGCCTCGAAATGCACTTCTTCGGTGGGTTCGGTTTCGCTGCCGAGATACAGGAACTCGGTGCGGTAAAGGCCCACGCCGTCGGCGCCGCGGTCGATACAATGCTCGACTTCGTAGGGGAATTCGATGTTGCCGAGGATCTGAACGTGTTGGCCGTCCAGGGTTTCGGCCGGCAAATCGCGAAGCGGCTCCAACTTGGCCGCCATGGATCGCAGTTCTTCGGCTTCGTGACGGTAGCGGGCGAGTGTTTCTTCGTCGGGTTGGAGAATCACCAGGCCCTTGTCACCGTCGATGATCACCAGTTCCCCGCCGGACACTTCCGCCAAGAATGGGCCGGTGCCCACCACGGCCGGAATTTCCAAGGCTTCGGCCACGATCGCCGTATGGCTGCCCGGCCCGCCGATCTCGGTGACGAAACCGCGGACGAAATTCCGATCAAGGTTGGACGTTTCGCTGGGAGTAAGGTTATGGGCCAGCACCAGGACGGGCGAACTCAGATGCGCGATGCCCTCCCGGCGGTGGCCAAGAAGATGCCGCAGAAGCCGTTTTTCGATGTCGAAAATGTCGGTTGCCCGCTCGGCCAGATTGGAGCCCTCCACCTTCTGGAACACTTGGGCGTGTCGGCGCAAGGTGCGGCTGACGGCATACTCCGGCGAGTAATGGCGCTGCCCGATCATCTCCTCCAATTCACTACGGAGGCGGACGCTTTGGAGCATTTGCAGATGGGCCTCGAAAATGGCCGCATACTGCTCGCCTAGTTCCAGGGCCACGGTGTCGCGGTGCCGCGATATTTCCGAGGCCGAAGCGGCGATTGCTTTATCGAGCCGTTCCAATTCGTCGACCACGGTGTCGCGGGTGACGAAGCGGCGGGGGATACGGAATCCCTCGTTGTCCATCACCAGCGCTTCACCTATGGCGACACCCGGCGAAACGGCAATACCTTGTAACTTAAGCATTGAAAAAATTCGTTTGTATTTTAGCGCGACCGACCAACGCGACCATGCTTCGCATGGCGCCCCGTCGGTGCCCGATGGCGCCTGTTGGCGCCCTTCGAGGTTTTATGGCGGTTTTGGTTGGGTGAAAAAGGGCTCAATGGCATCGAGGACGTCTTCGGCGTCGGGACCGTTCGCTTCGAGCAATACCTGCGTTCCGCACTCCATCAGAAGTGTAAGCATTTGTAAAACTTCGGTTCCGTCCGCCTGCTGATAATCTTTGCGCAAGGTCACTTTGGAGCGAAATTTGCGAACCATCTTGGCAATTTCGAGAGCAGTGCGGGCGTGAATTCCTTCAGGATCGGTAACGACCACGGTTCGGGTGGCATTTTGCTCGGACATGTCTCGGTCAGGACCCAAACTGGTTATTGTCGGCTTCGTTAAGTAGTTGTTTGATTTCCTCTGTGGTTTTGGCCTGCTTCAGGAAGCGGCAAAAGGTGTCATCGCGCAATTGGCGAGAAATGTTTTCCAATGCCCGGAGATGATCGCCGGGCCTGTCGGGCGGTGAAATCAGCAAGAAAAACAGGTTCACCCTTTCGCCGTCAAGGCTGGCAAAGTCCACGCCTTGCCGGCTCACGGCCACCGCGCCCAACAAGTGATCCACGCTGGGATGCTTGGTGTGTGGCACCGCCACTCCGCGGCCTATGCCAGTGCTGCCAAGTTCTTCTCGCTTGAGAATGGCCTTGACAATGCTTTCTTTTTCACCGGGGGCAATTTTCCCTGCGTCGAGCAGGGCCTGTACTATTTCCCGAATGGCCCCCTCCTTGTCTCTTGCCGCCAGATCGGCGCGAATGGCCTCAGGACAGACAAAGTCGGCAAACTTCATGCACGTATTCTCCGTTATTTATTCCATCGCTTGCCGCCTCGTGTGCCACTGCTCGCTTGCAAGCAGTGTTTTGCGTTTACGACGGCATCAATAAACACGGCTTACGAGTAAGCCGAGGCACACATTATTTTTAACGAACACGGCTTACTACTAAGCCATGGCGTACATTATCGATTTAACGTGGTCAATTCTCTTCTTGGAAACCGCCGGCGAGTTCCTGTTGCCGGTGCCCGGCACTACGGTGCCGGTCTTGAACCTTGCCCTTATATTTGCGCAATTGTTGTTCTATTTTTTCGACCACCTGCTCGATTGAGCCCAATAGATTATCCGACATACTGGATGCCAGAAAGTCGGGCTTGTGCTTGGCCGAAACTTTCAAGTCGACCCGGAGCATCTCGCTATGTTCCAAGTCTAAAGTCAACTCGATCGCCGAGATGCGGTCGTAAATTCGCGGCAACTTTTTTAATTTTTCGCTGATTTTCTCCTGAGTCTCCTCGCTGATATGCCCATGCCGCGTCGAAATGTTGATCTTAACCAAGTGAACTCCTTTCTTGGACACGCCGCATCGATATCAAAATTATTAGATAGATTTTAATTATTTTACCCTGTATTCCTCCAATGCACAAACTCAACACGCCCCATAGACAATGCACAATCAGGTATTTATCCCAGTCTAGCTTTTCGTGCAATTATCGTAAGGGGGATTGGTCGGGGGGGAAGGTGGGTCAAAGACATATGTCAGCCGGAAACGAGTTTTTATAACTAACTTTATGCAAATTCGCTAGTTAGAGCACTCGTTAGCACCATCCTAACAAGTCTCATCTCCCTCGATCAGAGGGCTGGGATTAAGAATTCCAAGCCTAGATTTTTTTAATTATGATCGTTTTTTCCCACAATACACGAGCAAAACCGGATATGTACATTTACTGTCCGAGATCGGTTCCGGGCGGCGGGGGGGTGTTTTCGCGGGCGGCATTTCCGCCTTTTTCCTCGGCCGATTTAAAGCGAATTTCATTGGCCTTCAAGCGTTGCTTCCAGACCTGAACCGACTGCTGCCGCCTGGTTTGAGTTTGCTCGGGCTGATAAGAAAGCGACTTACCCGTAATATCTTTCAGGTTCCAAAAACTCAACACCCTCAAGGCCAAATTATCGTTTTCCAGGAACTTGACCAAATTTTCATCTTCACCTGATTCCAGGTTATTGTTGCTGTAACCCCAAAGCATGCGATACATGTCGGCCGCATCTTGCGGATAGCGGCTTTCCAGAGCCTTGCGAACGGCAAGGGCTGTTTGCCCGTCACGAGCGACGGCTTCGCGGAGTTGATCGATGTTGTCGCTCCAGTCCTGTTTCGCTGCGGCGTCATTCAATACTATTACCATGGGATCAAAATAACCGATGTATCCCAAGCATCGAATCGCCAGCCAACGAACCTCTTTTCGGCGATGTTCGGCCAATTCCATCAATCCGCGTTGCGCAGGACGACTCGGCGGCAATTCCAACATTCTTTGGCTTATTGTCGCCGATGCGCCGCTATCCAACTTGCTGATCGGTTCGGCGTCCCATTTGGTAAGGTTTTTGGAGGCTGTTATCTCCGGCGGCAATTGATCTACAATCTTGAATTGCGCCGGAGCTGCGATTTCCAGGGTTTTTTGGCCCGTTTCATCCCAAAGAACGTGTCCCGTGGTGACCAAAAAATCGGCCGTAATTCGGGCTGTTTCGGTTTCCGGGTTGACGCCTGGAGCGTGAATGTTGCGTACCTCGACCGCCACAACCGCTTCGGGATCATTAAAAGTAATCACTCCGCTCCTATCGCCGGTTATTATTCGCAGCCGCGTGCCGGCATTGGCCGAAGACATGGTGCCAATCCGCCCAAAGCGGATTTTTATGCCCGCCGGTTCCCGGGCGTTTGCAGGCAGCAGTTCCAGCTCCGTGCCGCCAAGCACGCGCAATTTGACCTCTGTGCCGAGGGTAATCTCGGGTCGATAGGTAGGCAAGGCAAGTAGTCGTTCATTGGCGGAAAGGAAATCCTTGCTCGCCACGCGTTGCCAATCGGCGTCTGCGCCTGCGTTTACAAGCAAAATCTGATCATCGGAAGTGTATTGCCTTAGATGATCAGGAATGGGTGGAGTTTTTTCTTCGGGTGGTTTGATACCGCTTGAAACCACTGTGTTTTCGGCCGGCTCGCTGCCCGAAGGTTGTTTAGGCGTTTCAGCGTTTTCCTTGGGGGTGGCGTCCCGGCTTTGAACAACGTCAGGCTTGGGAGTCGCCCCCGTTTGGATGGCAGCGCCGGATTCTGTAACTGATCCTTTGGCGCCGGTTTCGGATACAGGTTCTGACTGCGTAGCGGTTTTTTCCGATGTAGATGCCTTTTCGGTGTTGCCCGGGGAGGGGCCGACAGATGGTTGTTCAGTACCGGATGGTTTTGCGGATTCGGCCGCCGCAGGTGTGGAGGTTGTCGCTTTGGCGGCGGATTCCGGGGAAGTTTTTAATTCGGGGCCACCGGCTTTATCTTCAGGCTTTAGTTTGGCTGGGGTGTCCGATGCGGTTTTTGTCGGTTGGGGGGCGGTTTTTTTCGTTTCGACCGCAACTTGTTTATTCTCTTTCACTATTCCTAAACCGACCAGCATGTTTCCCATTGTCGTACCGGGTTCGAAACGCCCTAAGGACTTAAGCAAGATTATTAACAGACAAACAGCCACCACACTGGCGGTGGCAATCGATACCCGGCGATATTTTTTAGTCGGTTCACGTAAATATTCTGGAATGACGGGCTTGGGGCGCGCCTTTCGCTCCGCTTCGGCGTCCGTGCTCGAAGTTGAAAAGGCGGGCAGGGGCGGCGGCACAACTATCTCAGTTTGCGAGTCCGCGGAAATGGGTATATCATCGACCATCGATTGGCCGTATTGGTCGCGAATATCATACATCCGCTGCCGACTGGCAGGCTCGATCTCCGCAGGTTCTCCCAGTACCAAAGTCAAGATCTGATGGGAGGCCGCCACCTCGGCCAAATGGATATCCGAATCCAAACAAATCTTTTCAAATTCCGTTACCTTTTCTGGAGGAAGCATGTTGTCGAGATATTCGGCCATGGTATTGGGGCCTAGACCAGAGCCCGGAGACGCCGAGTCCGGCGCAGCGACGCTCGGACGGCGCATGCAGATCGCGTATGCGATGAATCAGATCGGAAGCAAACGCGCTTTCTTCAATTTTTTTACCGATATCTTGGGCATCCTCGGGCTCGAGAATGCCGTCCAGATAGGCCAACATGGTCCGCAGGGTAAGCCGCATGGAAAAGCGCCTTTTCAAAAAGGATGGGATTTTAGCCCCACTTAATAACTAGATAACATCTATTTATTTGCTCCAGGTTAATAATCCGGAGTTCCGGTGGGAAAAAACCGGGGGGTTAGTTAATATCCACGGGTTTTGGCGGCCATCCGCTCAACCAAGCGTGGATTCGCGGCGGGCTGATATCCATAAAAATATTATTTCCCTGGATGCCTTCAGCTATCTATAATTAGTGGCCCAGTAGCGGTGAAAAACGTGCATTATTTTAGTTTTTTTAGGAAATATTTGGCAAATTGGGTAGTTAATTCAAGATATTCCGATTTCGCAAAAATCAATTTGAAGTTTATAAAAAAATCCCTTACGGGCTGTTGACGTTGTTTTCCCCAGACGATATGATTTAAGATTTCCCGCATTATAGGCGGTAGTTATTTTGGCAATTGGGAATTGTAATTTACGCGGAGGATGTCCGTGGCCGGCCAGACAAACGAAATTATTCGCATACGAATGGAAGCCTACGATCATGCGATTCTGGATCAGTGTGCGATGGATATCGTCGACACGGCCAAGCGGACGAACTCCGTAGTACACGGTCCAATTCCCTTGCCTACGCGCATCGAGCGATACACGGTGCAATCCAGTCCGCACGTGGACAAAAAAGCCCGGCAGCAGTTCGAGATCCGCACGCACAAACGGCTGATCGACATCATGCAGGCCACGGCCAAGACGATCGAAGCCCTTAACAAGTTGAACCTGCCGGCCGGCGTGGATATTAAAATCAAGGCCACGAGCAGACATTAAAAAATCGTCTTACCCTATGACCGCTAACATGGCGCCGGAGCGTGAGGGCAAACGCGAAATATATTTGGAATTAAGTCATGAACTGGAAGCTTGACGGGTAATACCGGCAATTGGGCCGGTTGTTCCTGTCATGCGAGCAGCAGAAGGCAAAAACGATGGCACTTGGACTACTCGGCCGCAAGGTCGGGATGACTCAGATTTTCGACACCACCGGAGAAGTGATCCCGGTCACCGTAATTCAGGCGGGCCCATGTCATGTCCTTCAGATCAAAACGGAAGGACAGGACGGGTATGAAGCCGTGCAACTGGGTTATCTGGACAAGCCTCGTCGTCTTGCCAGCCGCAGTGCTCGCGGGCATGTCGCCCGGCTGGACAGCAAGACCCAAAAACGCCGCGCGGCCGCAGGACTGCAACCCATCGCCAAAGCCGGTTGCGAACCCAAACGATTCATTCGCGAGTTCCGCGATAAAGGGCGACGGCTACCAGGTCGGCCAGGAATTAAAGGTCGATATCTTTGAAAAAATCAAGGCCGTCGACATCATCGGCACTTCCAAGGGACGCGGCACCGCCGGCGTGATGAAGCGGCACAATTTCCGCGGACAACGAGCCTCGCACGGCGTGAAAAAAGTGCATCGGCATGCGGGCTCAATCGGCTGCAACACCGATCCGCATCACGTCTTCAAGGGCCACCGCATGGCCGGCCATTACGGGCACGAACGCCGCACCATGCGGAATCTCAAGGTCGTCAAAATCGACTTGGAAAACAACCTGCTGATCGTCCGCGGCGCGGTGCCCGGCCCCATCGGCGGTTATGTAATGATCCGGGAAACAAACAAATTGGGCACCGGGAATTAGATAATGTTTAGCCGCGAGCGGGCACCGACAGGCACCATGCGTAGCATGGTCGGTTGGTCGGCGAGCGCTTAAATAACGAAGTAGATCAGGAATTACTGACATGGCCAGTTTGCCAATATATGACCGCAGCGGGGCGGAGGTCGGCAAGTACGAGGTCGACCCGGCCGAATTGGCCCCGCGCATCAGCAAACAATTGCTGCACGACGTGGTGGTCATGTATCAGGCAAACCTGCGTTTGGGTACGGTAAAGACAAAGGGCCGTTCGGAAGTGGCCGGCACGACAAAGAAAATGTATCGGCAGAAAGGCACGGGCAACGCCCGGGCCGGTTCGCGCCGCAGCGGCATTCGGCGGGGCGGCGGCGACATCCACCCCCGCGTGCCCCGCGATTGGTCGTATCGGCTGACGAAAAAGTCGATCCGGTTGGCCACGCGCATGGCAGTGGCCTCGCGAATCGCCGATAACCAGGTGATGCTGATCGATAAACTATCCTTCGCCCAGCCCAAAACCAAGGAAATGACCGCGATCCTGAAGGCATTGAAACTCAACGGCGAGAGCCTGCTGGTGGCGGTCGACGGCTATGATGTAAACGTGTACAAAAGCATTTGCAATATTGAGAACGTGTCGGTTTTGCCCGTGGCCGAATTAAACGCCTTGAGCGTGTTGCGGCCGCAGCGGCTGCTTATGACAACCGCCGCCATGGACGCCTTCCGCAACAAGGTCGCCGGAAAACAAACCGTATAAAAATTTTGTGGGGTGCATGAAATGCACCTTCATGATGAAAAATTATTTTGGTGCGTTTCACGCACCCTACGGAATGTGATACAAGGAATAGCGCGATGGCCAGAGACATCACCAAGACAAAATTGGCACTGGAGCCAAGTCAGATTATCTTTCGGCCGCTGGTCACCGAAAAAGGGATGCACAAGGCTAACCGCAACAATGCCTATGCCTTCGAGGTCAACCAGTTGGCTGGAAAAGACGATATACGCCGGGCGGTGGAAGAGTTGTTCGATGTCAAGGTGTTACATGTAAACACGCAGAACCGCAAGGGCAAGCCGCGCAAGACCCGTTTCCGCAGCGGCCAGACCAAGGCCTGGAAAAAGGCCGTCGTTACATTGGATAAAGAACACAGGATTAATTTCTTCTAAAAGTAATCAGTTTACAGTTTTCAGTTATCTGTTTTATGAATGCTGACTGAGAACTGAAAACTGACAACTGAAAACTGAGAACTGATAATGGGAATTCGCCGATACAATCCGACTACGCCTGGACGCCGCGGGGCTACGGTGAGCGACTTTGCCGAATTGACGCCCGGCGCCAAGCCGGCCAAAAGCCTGATGATCCCCAAACGCAAAAAAGGCGGGCGGAACAATCAGGGCGTAATCACCTCGCGGCATCGCGGGGGCGGTCACAAACAGCATTATCGCTTGATCGATTTCCGCCGCAACAAAGACGACATTCCCGCCGTGGTCAATTCGATCCAATACGATCCCAACCGCAGCGCACGCATCGCCTTGCTGCACTATGCCGACGGCGAAAAGCGTTACATTTTGGCCCCTGAAGGGTTAAAGGCGGGCGATAAAGTCCAAAGCGGGAAAGACGCGCCTGCCGCGGTGGGTAATTGCCTGCCGCTCTCGCATGTCCCCTTGGGATTGGACATCCACAACATCGAAATGCAACCCGGTCGCGGCGGAGTGTTGTGCCGTGCGGCCGGCATGCGAGCCACTTTGGCGGCACGCGACGCCGATTGGGCGCAAATCAACCTGCCCAGCGGTGAAATCCGCCGGGTTCCAGCCGCCTGCCGGGCGACCATCGGCAGCATCGGCAATTCCGATCACATGGGTATCGTGTTGGGCAAGGCGGGGCGAAAACGCTGGATGGGCCGCCGCCCGCACGTGCGCGGCACGGCCATGAATCCCATCGACCATCCCCACGGCGGCGGCGAAGGCCGCACCAAGGGCGGCCGCCACCCGGTCAGCCCCTGGGGCCAGTTGGCCAAGGGCGGCTCCACCCGTAAACGCCGTAAACCATCGAACAAAGCCATAGTCCGCCGCCGCAAATCGCGCCGCTACGGACAATTGAAATTGAAATAGCAGTCAGCTATCAGCAGTCAGCTCTCAGTTATCAGCCGCAATAATTTTGGCTGAAAGCTGAAAGCTGGCGGCTGATTGCTGAAAGCTGAAAGCTAAAAAAATGGGTAGATCACTAAAGAAAGGTCCCTTTGTGAATCCCAAGCTGTTCCAGAAAGTGGAACGGCAAAACTTGGCGGGGACAAAGGATCCGATCAAAACCTGGGCCCGGGCGTGTACCATCATCCCCGAGTTTGTCGGGCATACGTTCATGGTTCACAACGGGAAAGTGCACATAAAGGTGTTCGTAACCGAAGAGATGGTCGGGCACCGGCTGGGTGAATTTGCCCCCACGCGAACTTTCCGCGGCCATGGTGGGAAGG
Organism: Pirellulales bacterium; assembly: GCA_963845975.1. Taxonomy (GTDB): domain Bacteria; phylum Planctomycetota; class Planctomycetia; order Pirellulales; family Thermoguttaceae; genus JBEKIK01. The sequence goes on from CAWJUD010000001.1 coordinate 1,293,406, forward strand.
GGGGCAAAAAGTAACATGGCATACCAAGCGGTACATCGTTTCGCACGCATCAGCGCCCGCAAGGTGCGCCCCATTGCCGACTTGATCCGAGGAAAAGAGACCGACGAGGCCCTCAACGTGCTTCGTTATCAGCCCCACCGCGGCGCGCGGATGCTGGAAAAGGTCCTTCGCAGCGCTTTGGCCAACGCCGAAGACCTGCGTGCGCCGAACCTGCATCATTTAAGGGTGGTCGACGTACGCGTGGATCAAGGGCCGACAATGAAACGCATGCGCCCGCACGCCAGGGGCATGGCCTCGGTCATTTTAAAACGCATGTCGCACATTCGCATAGCATTGGAATAAATTGTTTAGCCCCGGCGATTGTGCCGGGAGTTTAGAGAACTTAGGTATGGGTCAAAAAGTCAATCCTGTCGGGTTTCGCACGGGCATCATGATCGGCTGGAAAAGCCGCTGGTACGCCTCGAAGCAGGAGTTTGCCGAACTTCTGGTGGAAGACCAGAAGATTCGCGATTTTATCAAGAACCGCAAAGACAAGGGAGGCAAACCGCTTTACCCGTCGATTGCCAAAATCGAAATTGAACGGACGCGCGACGAAGTAAAAGTGATCCTCTTCTCCGCACGGCCCGGCGTGCTTATCGGGCGCAAGGGCGAGCGGGTCGAGGAAATGCAAAAGGAACTGCAACAAAAAACCGGGCGGCGGATAAACATTAAGATCGAGGAAATTAACCGGCCGGAAATAGTCGCCCAGTTGGTGGCCGAAGACATCGCCGAGCAATTGGAAAAACGGGCCGGATTCCGGCGAACGATGAAGCGGGCGATGGAACAAACCATGGAAGCGGGCGCAAAGGGGATCAAAATCCAATTGGCCGGCCGGTTGGGCGGGGCGGAAATGTCCCGCCGCGAAAAACAAATCACCGGCTCCATCCCTTTAAGCACCTTGCGGGCCAAAATAGATTACGGTTTTGCCGAAGCCCTGATCTCCCAAGGCCACCTCGGCATTCAAGTTTGGATCAATCAGGGAACATATAGCGAGGAAGACATCGATGGCGCTGATGCCAAAACGGGTCAAGCACCGAAAAAGCCAAAGAGGGCGTATAAAAGGTAACGCCTCCCGCGGAAACCGCGTCGTTTTCGGCGATTACGGGCTGCAAGCCACTCAAGGCGGGTGGATCGGCGCGGCCACGATCGAAGCCGGGCGTATCGCGGCGCAGCAATATTGCGCACCGAGGGCCGCTTGTACATCCGCATGTTCCCGCACAAACCGATCACCTCGATTCCCTTGGAAACCCGCATGGGCAAGGGCAAGGGCGAGCCGGAATATTGGGCCGCGGTGGTCAAGCCGGGAACGGTGATATTCGAGATCTCCGGGGTGACCGAGGAGGCCGCCCGCATGTGCTTCACCCGTCTGGCCCACAAAATGCCGGTGAAAGTCCGCTTCCTCAAGCGGCGCACAATGTAGGCCCTTTACGGGAAGAAGACATGAGCAAGGCATCCGAATTACGCGACATGAGCAACGAGCATCTGGCGTTGACCTTGAAGGACACGACCAAGAACTTGTTCCGCCTGCGCCTGCAAGCCCAGACCGAACGGCTCGACGCACCCAGCGAATTGCGAAAACAGCGGCGCTTGGTCGCCCGGATCAAGACCATCCAAAAGGAGCGCGAGCGTGCAGCCGCCAAGGCGGCCGACGCGGCATCCGCACAATTGCAGGAACCCAACCATGCCTAAGCGAGTGGAAATCGGAGTGGTCATAAGCGACAAGACGGCAAAGACCCGCCGGGTGGAAATACCGCGGCTGGTGAAGCATCCCCGCTACGGCAAATACCTGCGCCGGAAAACGGTTTGCTACGTTCACGATGAAAACAACGAATCCAAAAGCGGAGACGTAGTGGAAATCATCGAATCGCGTCCCAAATCGCGGATGAAGCGTTGGGCCCTGGTGCGGGTAGTGGAAAAAGGGAAGATGATCGACCTGGCCGCGATGCGGGCCGCAGCCCGGGCAAAGAAAAAACAAGACGTGGAACAAAAAGCGGAAACCATCGAATAACGTTTAGCCCCGGCACTCGTGCCGGGAGTGATATAGCGACAAACGGATAGTAGACCATGATCCAAATGCAAACCCGACTCGCCGTGGCCGACAACACCGGGGCCAAGGCATTGGGGTGTATCAAGGTGTTGGGAGGATCTCGCCGGCGCGTGGCCGGGCTGGGCGACATTATAGTTTGCAGCGTTAAAGGCGTGATCGCGGGCAGCGACTTGAAAAAAGGCGCGGTGGTCCGGGCGGTGATCGTCCGCTGCAAGCAGCCCACCCGCCGGCCCGACGGCAGCTACGTCCGTTTCGACAGCAACGCCGCGGTGATTATCGACAACGAGAAGAATCCCCGCGGCACGCGCATTTTCGGTGCGGTCGCCAGGGAATTGCGAGACCGGAATTTCATGAAAATCGTCAGTCTCGCCAGCGAGGTGGTCTGATGCGGATTAAAACAAACGATACCGTGAGAGTCATCAGCGGAGAGGACCGGGGCACCCGCGGCAAAGTGCTGCGCGTCGACCGCGACGGCGGTAAACTGGTTGTGGAAGGCGTGAACCGGGTGTACAAACACGTCCGCCGCAGCCAGAAGAATCCCCAAGGCGGCCGGCTCTCGCATGGAAATGCCCGTCTCGGTATCCAACGTGATGCTGGTCTGCGGGTCTTGCGGCGCAGCAGCGCGGCTTGGCGCCCGCTACCTGGCCGACGGCTCAAAGGAACGATATTGCAAGAAATGCGGGGCGGGCAACGGCATAATCGCCCCGGCCAAGGCCCGATACGCCAAAAAATAAAGCAAAGTAGGACGGATTTTAAATCCCTCCCACGACAAGGACGGTAGGACGACTTTTAAAGTCGTCCCACGATAAGCACGACACGACAAGAAAAAATCATGTCCGCGAAGAAAGCCAAACAAGCCGAGACAACCGCAGCCCAGGAGGCCATGCCCGTCCCCACGCCGCGGCTGTTGGAGCGCTACGAAAAAGAGATTTTGCCTGCCTTGGCCAAAGAGTTTGGCCGCGGCAATCGGCACTCCCTGCCCAGACTGGAAAAGATCGTCATCAACATGGGCGTGGGCAAAGCCGCGAGCGAGAAAAAATATCTGGAAGAGGCCCAGGACGCGATAAAGCAGATTTCCGGACAAAAACCGCTGGTAACGTTAAGCCGCAAATCGATCGCCAACTTCAAGCTCCGCGAGGGGATGGCCATCGGCTGCAAAGTAACGCTCCGCGGCCGCAGGATGTACGAATTTTTGGACCGGCTGATTTCGCTGGCCTTGCCCCGGGTCCGCGACTTCCGCGGCCTGGACCCCAACGCCTTCGACGGCCGGGGAAACTACAACCTGGGGCTGACCGAACAAGTGGTCTTCCCGGAAATTAACCCGGACAAGTTCACCGGAGTCCAAGGGATGAACATCACCTTGGTGACCACCACCGCCAGCAACGACGAGGCGCGGGAATTGCTCCGCCGCCTGGGCCTGCCGCTGAGAGCGGCCTGACAAAAAATAATGGGCGCCACGGTTGGCTGGTCCAACCGTGCACTGCTGGACAAGCCAGCAGTGGCACTCAACAAGACAATTAGAAAAAAACAGTCGTGAATAAGTCCAGAACAGAACCAAGGACAGATACCGCATGGCAAGTAAATCGAAAATCGCAATGTCGCTTCGCCCGCCCAAATTTTCCACCCGCCTGGTAAGGCGGTGCCGGATTTGTGGCCGGCCCAGGGCCGTTTATCGCAAGTTCGGCATTTGCAGGATTTGTTTTCGCAATTTAGCGGACGAAGGAATGATTCCTGGCGTTCGGAAGGCGAGTTGGTAAAGGGAACCCCAATAATATGATGACCGACCCCATCGCCGACATGTTGACCCGCATCCGCAACGCGGTGCGCGTTGAACGGCCCCACGTCGACATTCCCTTGTCCAAGGTAAAACGCGGACTGGCGGAAGTCCTGAAGCGCGAGGGCTACATTTGGGATTGGGAAGAAATGGCCGACAAACCGCATAGCCATCTTCGCGTCCATTTGAAGTACGGGCCCAACGGCGAGCGGATAATCCGCCGCATCCGCCGCATAAGCAAACCCGGCCGGCGGATATACAAAGGCTCCGACGGGTTAAAACCCGTCCTGGGCGGATTGGGGATCAGCATCCTCAGCACCAGCCGGGGCGTAATCAGCGACCGGGAAGCTCGGCAACGGCGCCTGGGCGGAGAAGTGCTCTGCGAAGTATGGTAATCGATTGCAAATTGTTAATTGCAAATTGCAAATTTCAAATCGAGCAATAATACAATGGAGATTTAGCCAACGCCATGTCCCGCATCGGAAAAAAACCGGTGAGCGTGCCCAAGGGAGTAAAAGTCCAACTCGCCGACCACACGATCAGCGTGGAAGGCCCGAAGGGCAAACTCCAGTGGGAGTTCCGGCCCGAAGTGTCGGTGGCCTACGACGAAAAGGCACAAACCCTTTCCGTCGCCCGACACGACGACGAGCGCTTAAGCCGCGCGCTGCACGGGACTGACCCGGGCGATGATCGCCAACATGATCGTGGGAGTAACGCAAGGCTACGAAAAGCGGCTGGAAATTATGGGCGTAGGCTATCTGGCCGCGGTGTTGGGTAAAGTCCTGCAATTGCGGGTGGGGTTTGCCAACGAACTTCAAGTGCCCATTCCCGAGGGCATCAAGGTTTCCGTGCCCGACCAACAGCATATCGTTATCCAGGGGATCGACAAGCAATTGGTGGGGCATTTTGCCGCTTGCGTCCGCGCCATGCGCAAGCCGGAACCGTACAAGGGCAAGGGCATCCGCTACCTGGGCGAGCCGGTCCGGCGCAAACAAGGCAAGGCCATGGTCAAGTAATAAGGCGCTCATTTGTACTGTTTTAGCCGCGACCGGGCACCATCGGGCACCATGCGAAGCATGGTCGGCATGGTCAGGGAGCGGGCAAATTTGTTTTGTTTAGCCGCGACCCGAAGGGGAGCGGGAATTTTACCATGAGACACGAAAAACAAATAGGCTTGCAGCGAAGACGCCGGGGATCGCGGGTGCGTAATCGGCTGAAGCGTGTGGCCAACCGTCTGCGCTTAAGCGTGTTCCGCAGCCACAAGCATTTTTACGCCCAGATAATCGACGACGGCGCCGGGCGGACCCTGGCCTCCGCAAGCACGATGGAAAACGCCTTGAAGGAACAGTTGAAATACGGCGGGAACAAGGCCGCCGCGGCTATAGTCGGCAAGACGATCGCCCAGCGGGCAATCGAGGCGGGAATCAAGGAAGTGGCCTTCGATCGCCGGGAATACAAGTATCACGGCCGCGTGGCCGCCCTGGCCGATGCCGCACGCGAAGCAGGACTGGCGTTTTAAAATATGTATTGTATTTAGCCCCGGGTGAATACACCCGGGGGATTTAGAAGCATTTTCCTTTTACCCGCCGTGTATTCACGGCGGGCTAAATATGAAGTAAATAACAAACCTATGTCAACCGAAACAACACAAGGCCAACTGATCGACAAAGTGATCAAGATCCGCCGTTGCGCGGCGGTGGTCAAAGGCGGCCGGCGATTCAGCTTTACGGCAATGGCGGTCGTGGGCGACGGCCAGGGCAAAGTAGGCTGGGGATACGGCAAGGCCAACGAGGTTCCCCCCGCCGTGGAAAAGGCCGTTAAAGACGGCTCGCGGAACATGATCCCCATCCACATGGAAGGCACCTCGATCCCGCACATGGTTCAAGGCCAGTTCGGCGCAGCCACGGTGGTGTTGATTCCAGCCGGTCCAGGCACGGGCGTGATCGCCGGTTCGACGGTTCGGGCGGTATGCGAGGCCTGCGGGATCCGCGATATACTCACAAAAAGTTTCGGCTCCACCAATCCCATCAATCTGGTCAAAGCCGCCATCGACGGGTTAAAACAACTGCGTTCCAAGCACGACGTGGAGCGGCTGCGAGGAGTTTCGCTTACATGAACCTTAACGACGTCCACAAGGATATCCATCGAAATAAATCGAAAAAACGCATCGGGCGCGGCCCGGGCTCCGGCCACGGCAAAACCTCCACTCGCGGCAGCAAAGGCCAAGGCTCCCGGTCCGGCTATTCCTCGATGCGCGTGTTCGAGGGCGGGCAGATGCCCTTGGTCCGCCGCATTCCCAAACGCGGCTTCCATAACCGCTTCGCCCAAACCGTGGCCATCGTCAACATCGGCGATTTGGAAGCGAAATTCGCTAGCGGCGAAGAAGTGACTCCCCAGACGCTCAAGGCCAAATCGCTGGCCAAGGGCGGTTACGATTTGCTTAAAGTGCTCGGCGACGGGGAATTGACCAAAAACCTGAAAATATCGGCCCACCGTTTCAGCCGCTCGGCTTTGGAAAAGATCGAAAAGGCCGGCGGTCAGGCCGTCGTTCTTCCGGGCAAGGCCCCCGTGGTCAAAAACAAAACGAAAACCAAATAAAAAGGGGTCAGAACTATTTTTTATTTGAAACAAGATTTATTCCATTAAAAAACAGTCCAAAAAAAGTTCTGCCCCCTTTTTACATTTAATAAGGATCGAGCGATGTGGGAAAAAATCCGTGTCATCTTCACGATCCCTGAACTGCGGCAGAAGATCTTTCTGACGCTGGCTCTATTGGCCATCTACCGCGTGGGCTACCAGATTCCTCTCCCGCTGGTGGACCATAAAACAATGACCGCGGCCTTTGAAAAAGGAGGAGGCCTAACCGACTTGATCTCGCAAGTGGCGATTTTCAGCGCCACCCGCCTTAGTCAGGCCACGATCTTCGGTTTGGGTATCATGCCTTACATTTCCGCGTCTATTATTTTCCAATTGCTGGCCAGCGTTTATCCGCCCTTGGAAAAGTTGCAAAAAGAGGGCGAAAGCGGGAGGAAAAAGATCAACGAATACACCCGCTACGCCACGGTTGTGCTTTGCCTGGGACAAAGCTGGTTTTACGTGCGGGTGATAATAGCCAATCATTGGATTTTTTCCCAGTACCTGGACCACGGGGCTTTGGCCTTCCACTGGCAATTTACGCTTGTGCTGACCATGACCGCCGGCACGGCATTCCTGATGTGGTTGGGCGAGCAGATCGACGAGTACGGCATCGGCAACGGGATTAGCTTACTGATTATGGCGGGCATTCTCGCCCGCATGCCCGAGGCAGGCATTGAACTGATTTCTCCCTTGGTTAAAAGCGGCTTAGAACTGGGCGGCGGTAAACCGGGGCAAATAGATATCGTGTCTTTGCTGGTTCTGGCCGTACTTTTTGTGGCCGTGATAGTCGGCGTGGTATTTATTACCCAAGGCCAGCGCCGCATCCCCACCCAGAGCGCCAAGCACGTCCGCGGCCGCCGCGTTTACGGCGGTTCGCGCCAGTATTTGCCCTTGCGCATCAACCAATCCGGCGTGATGCCGATCATCTTCGCCAGCAGCTTGTTGATGTTTCCCCAGGTAATTTTTCGAAGTATAGCCAATAGTCATCCCTCAACGCATCTATGGTTCGTGACAATTGATTGGAATGCAATATCGCAGGCTTTTGAACGCCAACATGCATATACCTTTAACATCCTCTATATTATTTTGATTTACTTCTTCTGTTACTTCTGGACGGCCATTAGTTTCAATCCCAAGGACATGTCCGAGAACTTGAAGAATTACGGGACTTTCATTCCCGGCTACAGGCCGGGGCGGCGAACGGCCGACTATTTGGAAAAAGTGATGGTGCGGATTACATACGTGGGCGCGGGCTTCCTGGCCGTGGTGGCCATTGTGCCCGCCTTGATTATGTCCCTGTTTCCGGGGCTTAGCAACAATTACACCGTCGCCAGTTTCTACGGCGGAACGACTTTGCTGATCGCCGTGAGCGTGGCCTTCGACCTGGTGCAGAAAATCGACAGCCACCTGGTGATGCGGAATTACCGGGGACTGCTGGAGAAAGGGTAATAACTGTTGGGGTGACAGTTGAACTGTCGCCCCAACACGATGGATAAGAATCGTAGGGTGCGTGAAACGCACCATGATAGATATCAGAACGGGTTAACATCATGCGACTAGTTTTTATCGGTCCTCCGGGCGCAGGAAAAGGCACGCAGGCCGCGAGGCTGATCGAGAAGTACAAGCTTGCCCACCTCTCGACCGGCGACATGCTCCGCACCGCCCGCGACGCCAAGACCGAAGTGGGACTGGAGGCCGATAAATACATGTCCGCCGGCATGTTGGTGCCCGACAACATCATTCTGGACATTATTGCCGAACGACTAAAGCAGGCGGACTGCAAAAAAGGATATTTACTGGACGGTTTTCCGCGGACCATAGCCCAGGCCGAGGCGCTGGACGCCATGTTAGCCAAGAAACGCACGCCTTTGGACGCGGTATTGGAGTTAAAAGTGCCCGAGGAGGAATTGTTCAAACGGCTCGCGGGTCGCGGCCGGGCCGACGATACTCCGGAAGTAATCCTCCAGCGCCTGGTGGCATACCGCAAGCAAACCGAGCCATTGCTGGCCTATTACACCCGGCGCGGATTGTTAAAAAGTATCGACGGGCTGGGAACTGTGGAGGAAATATTCGATCGCGCCAAGGTCATATTGGACCATTTGGGTTAAGAGGTTGTGAATTATTGTAGGGTGCGTGAAACGCACCTCAATATGAAGCGGATGGTGCGTTTCACGCACCCTACTTTAAGAATGTTGCGATCGCCCCGACAACTTCGATCAGTACGCGAAATCGCCGCGATGCGGAAAGCGGGATTGGTGGTTTGGCATGCACTGAAGGCGATCGAGCCGCTGATTCGTCCGGGGGTGACGACGGCCGAGATCGACGCCGTGATCGCCAAGATTTTTGCGGAGCAACACGCCGAGCCGTTGTTTTTGAATTTTCCCAATTCCACCCCGGGCTGGCCGCCCTTTCCCGCGGTTACCTGCATCTCGATTAACGAGGAAGTGGTCCACGGCATTCCCAGCCCGCGGCGGAAGTTGAAAGAAGGAGACATTGTCAGCATCGATACCGGTTGCAAGCTTAACGGCTGGTGCGGCGATGCCGCCGCGACATATCCCGTCGGCAAAATCGACCATGATAAACGGCAGCTTTTAGATGTTACCCGAGACGTGCTTTTCATGGCGATCGACCTGATGGGCAAAAAAACGCGGTGGAGCGAAGTGGCCGGCCAAATGGAAAAATACGTCAAAGAGCACCGTTTTTCGGTGGTCGAGGATTTTGTCGGTCACGGGATCGGCCGGCAAATGCACGAAGATCCCCAGGTGCCGAATTTTGTCAGCCGGCGTTCCCCGCAGCGCCGACTTTCGGCTGGAAGAGGGGTTGGTGATCGCAGTGGAACCGATGGTAAACATGGGCGGTAAAGAAGTGCGAATATTATCGGATCGCTGGACCCAAACTACCCGCGACGGCAAACCAAGTGCCCATTTTGAACACACCATGGCCATAACCGCTGCCGGCCCGACTGTGTTGACGGCCGGCCCGAACGGCGAGTTGCGGTAAAGGGATTTAGGGATAAGTTTAGCCGCGAGCGCATCGGCGAACGAGTTCAATGTGTAGTAGTTGAGTAGTATGATATACCACCCGTAAAACGAATTAAAACACCAATTTTTCCCGGCTTGCCGGGGCTTGCATAAAACTGATAAGCCTCTTATACTAGAGTGCTTTGCATCGTAAACGGATATAAATTGTTATTAATGTGTATTAAAATATGAAAGTACGTGCCAGCATCCGGCGAATATGTGAACATTGCAAAATCGTACGCCGCCGCGGGGTGGTATACGTAGTGTGCAGTAATCCGCGCCATAAACAACGGCAAGGATAATGCGGTTTTGGCCATATTAAGCCCGCCGTGAACAAAATTATTTAGCCCCCCGTGAATACACGGGGGGGATTTAGGAGTTGCCTTATATGCCGCGTCTTTTGGGTGTCGATATCCCCAACGATCGTCCGACGGTGATTTCGCTTACGTATATTTACGGCGTGGGTCGGAAGATCGCCCGCGATCTTTGCCACAAGGCAGGGGTGAATCCCCAAGGCCGGGCAAAGGAATTGCGCGAAGACGAGTTGGCCCGGTTGGCTGCTTTGTTGGATAAAGATTACGTGGTCGAAGGTCAACTCCGTCGGCAACGGAGTCAAAACATCGCGCGTCTGAAAGACATCGGCTGTTACCGGGGACTGCGGCATCGCCGCGGCCTGCCGGTGCGCGGCCAGCGGACCCGCACCAATGCCCGCACCCGCAAGGGTCCGAAAAAGACCGTGGCCGGCAAGAAGGGCGTCAAGGATCTGCGTTAATAAGTTAATAAGACTGGCACAGCTTGCAAGCAAGCAGTGGCACACAATACTTTTGATATAAATAATTATTCGGAGTGCATAAACCGTGGCAAAAGCAACACCGGCCCGCCGCAAGGCGCGCCGCAGCGTAACGGTGGGCGTGGCCCACATCAAGGCGACGTTCAACAACACCTTGATCACGATAACCGATTCCAAGGGCGAAACCCTTTGCTGGGCCAGCGCCGGCACCTGCGGATTCAAGGGCAGCCGCAAAAGCACCCCCTTTGCCGGCCAGATGTCGGCCCAGCAGGTCGCCGATAAGGCCATCAAGTTCGGCATGAAGGAAGTGGAAGTGAAAGTGAAGGGGCCCGGAAGCGGGCGGGAAAGCGCGATCACCGCCTTGCAGGCCGCCGGGTTGAAGATCAAATCGATCGAGGACGTAACGCCCTTGCCGCATAACGGCTGCCGGCCGAAAAAACGCCGCCGCGTATGATTCAATAGCCGGGGTCGACATGCCCTGGAAAATTTGTAATTCAACATAAGTAATAATCGGATTTTTTTGGCGTGGAGTTCAGTAGGGTATGGCTCGTCAACATGGACCTGTATGCCGGTTGTGCCGCCGCGAGGGGATGAAATTGTTTCTCAAGGGCACGCGCTGCGATACGCCCAAATGCGCATTTGAGCGGCGCGATTCCCCGCCCGGAATGAACGTGGCCCGCCGCGGCAAACTCACCGATTACGGCCTGCACCTGCGGGAAAAGCAAAAGGTGAAGAACCATTACGGTCTTTTAGAGCGCCAGTTCCGCAAGCTGTTCGCCATGGCCGAAAAAGGAAAAGGAAACACCGGCGAGAGGTTGATGAGCCTGCTGGAACGCAGGCTGGATAATATCGTGTACCGGTTGGGATTCGGCCGGTCCAGGGCGCAGGCGCGTTTGTTGATCACGCACGGCCACATCACCGTAAACGGACGCCGGGTGAGCATACCCAGTTTTCTCGTTCGTCCCGGCGACGCGATCCAGGTGAAAAGCCGTGCCAAAAGTACGCAATTGGTGCAGGCGAACCTGGCCGAGGTGCCCCGCGACGTGCCCGATTTCCTCAGCCGCGCGGAAGGCCCGCAGCCGGAAGGGCATGTGCTGCGCATGCCCGAAATCACCGATATGTCCATCCCAGTCCAGCCCCACCTGATCGTGGAGCTATGTTCCAAGTAGCCCGCTGCTGAGCCGTCAGTTAATTGGATCGGAGCTTACACATGCGAATTCGTTGGCGCGGATTAGAATTACCCAGCCTGATTACGGCAGATCGTTTTACTCTTACTTCGACCTATGGCAGGTTCGTGGCCGAACCGTTTGAGCGCGGATTCGGGGTGACCATCGGCAACAGCCTGCGCCGCATTCTGCTTTCCAGCCTGGAAGGCAGCGCGGTGACGCAGATCAAGTTGCACGGCGCACTGCATGAATTCAGCACCCTGCCGGGCGTGGTCGAAGACGTAACCGATATCGTGCTGAACGTCAAATCGCTGGTGGTAAAAAACTACAGCGAGCAAACCCGGGTGGTGCGGATCGAAAAAAACAGCAAAGGTCCGATCACCGGGGCCGACGTGCAAAACGACGACCAGGTGGAAGTGATCAACAAGAACCACCTTATCGCCACGCTGACCGAAGACGTGCCGTTCCTTTTGGAAATGGTGGTCGAGAACGGCCGCGGGTACGTGCCTTCCACCGAGCACACGCCCCAGGTTCAGGAGATCGGCATTATTCCCATCGACGCCGCCTTCAGCCCGGTGGTTCGGGTGCGTTACGAAGTCGAAGAGACCCGCGTCGGGCAAAAAACCAACTACGACAAGCTAACCATGGAAATCTGGACCAACGGTTCGGTCACTCCGGACATGGCATTGGTCGAAGCGGCCAAGATCCTGCGGAAACACCTCAACCCCTTCGTGCAGTATTCCGAGTTGGGGCCGGCGGTGCACAGCGAAGCCCGCACGCCCGGCAACTATGGGCTGGACCCGTCGGTCGAGGCCAAGTTGAACATGAGCCTGGCCGAACTGGAGCTCTCAGTCCGGGCGACCAATTGCCTGGAGTCGGAAAACATCAACACCGTCCGCGATTTGGTGCAACGCAGCGAAGACCAGTTGCTGGAAGTCCGCAACTTCGGCGAAACCACGCTCACCGAAGTCCGCGAAAAACTGGCCGACATCGGCCTGCGCTTGGGCATGCGCCTGGCACCGGCCGCCGCAAGCGTACATTAAAAACAAACAAATTTAGCCCCGGGTGAATAAACCCGGGGTATACTGAAATATTCTGTTGGGGCGGCAGTTTAACTGCCGCCCCAACAGATGTCCCTTTTACCCGCCGAGTATTCACGGCGGGCTAAATATTTTTCCTTTTTAAAAGTAAAACGGCACGACCATGCGACATAAAAGACGAGGCCGCAAGCTCGGCCGTAATCCGAATCATCAACGGGCATTACTCCGCAATCTGGCCAGCGCGCTGATTTTGACCGAACGCGACGCCGAGGGTGAAGACAATGCGCCCAAGACCAAAGGCCGCATTATCACCACCATCCAAAAGGCCAAGGAGGTCCGGCCGCTGGTCGAGCGTTGCATCACCATTGCCCGCGACGCCCTGCCCCAGCAGGAAGTCGCCGAAAACCTTGCCACCAGCGCCGATCGTCACAGCGACGAGTGGCGCAGATGGCGGGAAAGCGAGGAGTGGCAGGAATGGACTCAGGCCATGGCTCCGGTGGTGGCGGCGCGGCGCCGGGCGCTGAGATTGCTGGGAAACAAACAGGCGGTGAATGTCCTTTTCGAGGAAATCGCCCCGCGTTTTGCCGATCGCGACGGGGGTTATACCCGCGTGCTGCGATTGCCCAAACCCCGCCTGGGCGATGCCGGCACCAGGGCGATTTTGGAACTGGTGGGCAAGAACGACCGCGTCCACAAAAAAGCCGTCCGCCCCTCGTTCGACACAGATGAAACCGCCGAAGACGAATCAACCGCTTCGGAACCGGCATCGACCGATGCCTCCGCGGAAACGCCGGATGAATAAAGCCCGGCGCAAAAAAGCTTACCCATAACCGAAACCGCCCCCGGTTTCTCAAGTCCTCATATGAGTTGCAGCAAGACCTAGCCGTGAACAACGGTTTCGATTTTACCCACCACATCCGCCTGCTGTGCAAAGATATTGTAACCCGGCTGGTATCGCTCAAACACGTCGATATGAGCCGGGTGGCCGTGAGTTTTTCCCAAGCCCGATCGGGCACCAGGGCGGGAATGTACGCCACGCTCACGCCGCTGCGCTTTCCAGGCGGTCGAATCCATACCGTACGGCGGGGGCGGAAATGGGGGATGCAAAAAGTAAAAGATCACAACGGCGAGGAGATGCTTTATATCCTCAACTTCTATCTGCCCCGATTCCTGGACCTGCCGTTTCGGGAAAAACTGGATACCGTGGTCCACGAGCTGTGGCACATCGGGCCGAAATTCGACGGCGACCTGCGGCGCTTCGGCAACCGTTGTTTCGCGCACGGCCCGTCGAAAAAACAATTCGACCGCCAGGTATCGAGCCTGGTCGACCAATGGCTGGAACAATCGCCTCCGGAATCGGTTTACGATTTTCTGCAATCGAATTTCCGCGAGTTGGACGCCCGCCACGGGCGGATCATAGGCAGCAAAATTCCCGCCCCGAAAATGTTCCGCGTGGATTAGTTAGCTTTCGCCAGGCATGTCCTCCGACTTGTCTGAATTCAATAAGCGTGGTATACTTTAAAATCCGACTTAGGAAAATAATCTCATGGTTGAACTTCAATATTCATTGGTGATCGAGGCTACCAAGGAACCCAATTATTTTGGATTCTTTTCCCCCGAACTGGAAGGTTTTACAGGAACCGGACATTCGGTGGAAGACTGCCTATATCAAGCCGAATGGGGAATGCAAGAACACGTGGAACTGCTGCACGAGAGAGGTCTGCCAATTCCTCCATCAAGTCCTAATCCCAAAATAGTCATTCAAAACGCCGGTAACGAAGCCTTGCCGTATTGAAAAATAATTGCATTTGCATTGATATTGCCGACATCATGTGACATATCCGGGTGACTCAATGAATCTAAGTCAAGCCGTTCTAAGCGAACATGCGGTGCGACAGATGTTCAAGAGACAGATAAATCCAAATGATGTTTATAGTGTTCTGGCCACAGCGGAACAAATTCTAGAAGTCCGGCCCGGTCGCGTAGTGGCACAAGGCTTGGTTGGCGGATATCTATTACGAGTGTTTGTGGATGTCGATCGAACCCCGCCGGAGGTGGCCACTGTGTATCGAACAAGTAAAATAAAAAAATACAGGAGTCGAGCATGAAAGCGATCTATGATCCAAAAACCGATACGTTGACCCTCGAGTTGAAATCTACTCCGATAGCTGAAAGCGACGAGGACAAACCCGGCGTAATCCTAGATTACGATAAAGAAGGCAATCTCGTGGGAATTGAGGTGCTCGACGCTTCGAAACGCGTTGCTGAAACAAGAACCATGCAATTCCAAGTAGCCGATTCTTGATTATTTCTCCATCTGCTCCATGACTACGCGGTAAAAAATACCGTTCCAGATAATGTTATGGATTTTCCTTACCGAACAAGAGATAAAGCACCGGCAGCACGAGCATGGTCAAAATCGTGTCGGTTATAATTCCGAAGAAAATTACCGTTGCCAGCGGGCGCTGAACTTCGGCGCCCACGCCGGTCGAAAAAGCCATGGGCAGGAATCCCAGTGCCGCCACCAGGCCGGTCATTAGCACGGGACGCAGGCGTATAAGCCGGGCTTGTTCGATGGCCTCGCGTTTAGGCAGGCCTTGCCTGATCAATCGCCGAATATAAGAAACCAGGATCAGGCCTTCCAGCATTGCCGCGCCGGCCAGGGCCACGAAACCCACGCCCGCCGAAACCGAGAAAGGAATGCCGCGAATCCAAAGCCCCAGCACTCCGCCCACCCGGGCGAACAGAACGCCGCTAAACACCATCAGCGAATCGCGTATCGAACGGAAACTCAGGTACAGCAGGCTGAAGATGAGCGACAAGGCCATGGGGACCACGATATAAAGCCGCATGCGTGCCCGCTGGAAATGCTCGAATTGTCCGCCCCAGCCCAGGGCCAGCGGGTATTGGATAAGCGGGTTGATTCGGGCCTGGGCCTCCTGGACAAAACCGCCCAAGTCGCGTCCGCGGACGTTGCACTGCACGAGGATCCGCCTGCGGCCCCATTCCCGGGTTATCACGGCCGGGCCCGTGGTGTTCTCGAATGTCAGCAGTTGGGTAAGCGGTATGCGCTGTCCGCCGGCGGTGGGCACGACCACGGTGCTTAAGGCGTCGGGATCGTCGTGGTACTGCTGGGCCAGTTTCACTACCAGGGGAAAGCGGCGTTGCCCTTCGCGGATCTCGCCCACACGAATGCCACCCACCGATTCGACTATCGCCAGCACGTCGCTGCGGGTAACACCATAACGGGCGACGGCCTCGTCGTTGATCCGGGCGTGCTCGATGGGCTGGCCGGTAATCTGTTCGGTGAAAACGTCGGTAGCGCCGGGAATTTGCTTCAAAACGGCCTCGACTTCCTTGGCCTTTGCCTTGATCGCTTCCAAATCGTCGCCGAAAATCTTGATGCCCACGTCGCCTCGGATGCCTGCAATCATCTCGTTGATCCGCATTTCGATGGGCTGGGTCAGCAGGGCCCGCGTGCCCGGCAACCGCTGTACGGTTTGAGCCATCTTTTTGACCAATTCATCCTGTTTTTTCGCCTGTTTCCACTGCTCGCGGGGCGTGAGCATGATGAAAATGTCGGAAAGTTCCAGGCCCATCGGGTCGGTGGCGATTTCCGGAGTGCCGGTTCGCGTCCAGACGTGTTCGATTTCCTGGGGAAATTCGGCCAGGAGCAGTTTTTCCATCCGGTCGCCGTAACGCACCGATTCCTCCAAGGAGACTCCAGATAGCCGCACCGTGTTGATCACTACGGAGCCTTCGTTCAGCCGGGGCACGAACTCCACGCCCAAGCGGAAACCCAGGACAATAGTGACCGCTGTTATCGCAATTGTCAGAAGCAGTGTCGTCCACGGGTAACGTAATCCAAGGCGAAGGACCGGCTGGAAAACGGCGTGCGCCCAGCGATCGGCCAGAGTCTGCTTGCGTTTTATGCGGCGCGGCAGGCCGAAACTCGCCAATACCGGAATCAGGGTCATGGAAAGGACCAGCGAAGCGGCCAAGGCGAAGATAACCGTCAATGCCATGGGGCGAAACATCTTGCCCTCGATTCCTTCCAGCGTGAGGATCGGCAGGTACACGACCATGATAATCAGTTCGCCGAACATCGTGGGTTTGCGGACTTCCACTGCGGCATCGCGGATAACGTCCAATTTTGGGCGGTTCGATTTGTCGTCGGCCAGGTGGCGGACACAGTTTTCCACCATGACCACTGAACTATCGACGATAAGGCCGAAATCGATGGCGCCCAGGCTCATCAGGCTGCCGGCGATGCCGAAGCGGAGCATCATGTTGCCGGCAAACAGCAGCGAAAGCGGAATGGCCGAGGCCACGATCAGCCCGGCGCAAAGATTGCCCAAAAAGGCGAATAGTATCGCAATAACCAAAAGCGCCCCTTCCAACAGGTTCGTCTTGACGGTGCTGAGGACCTTGTAGACCAGGTGGGTCCGGTCATACACGGTTTCAACGGTTACACCCTTTGGCAACGAGTGCTTTATATTATCCATTCGCTGGTCCAGCCCCGCCGTGACATAGCGGCTGTTTTCACCCATCAGCATGAAACCCAGCCCCAGGACAACCTCTCCTTGTCCCTCGGCCGTCGTGGCTGCGCGGCGGATTTCATGGCCGATGTGAACGTCGGCCACGTCGCGGACGCGGACCGGGAATCCATCGTGGCTGGCCAACGCGATGTCGGCTATCTGGTCCGTGCTGGTGACGATTCCCACGCCTTGTAGAATGTGAATCTCACCGCCCCGCTCCAAATTTCCTCCACCCACGTTTAGATTGTTTTTCCGCAGCGCATCGGAGACTTGCTGCAACGTCAAGGAGTATTTTATAAGCCTGGCCGGATCTACCTCCACGTGATACTGCTTTTCCAGACCGCCCCAACTGTTCACCTCGGCCACGCCGGGCACGCTGCGCAGTTGCGGCTTGATGATCCAGTCCTGGATCGTGCGAAGTTCGGTCAGATTTTCCCGGTCGGTCATTCCCGGCGGCGTGGGACGCTTGACCAGGTAATGATAGACTTCGCCCAGACCAGTGGCTACCGGTCCCATGCTCGGTCGCGGAATACTTTCAGGAATCTCCACTTTTTGCAGGCGTTCCTGGACCAGTTGCCGGGCAAAATAGATGTTGATCCTGTCTTGGAACGTCGCTGTCACCTGGGAAAGTCCAAATCTGGACGTGGAACGAACGTTGTCCAATCCGGGCAGGCCGCCGATGGCCAGTTCCACGGGAAGCGTAATCTGCTGCTCGATCTCTTCCGCGCCCAGTGAGGGAGCGACGGTGTTAATCTGCACCTGCACGGGCGTGGTGTCGGGAAAGGCATCCAATGGCAGACTGACGATGGAGATAACGCCGGTGACAATAAGAAGAACGCTCACTATGAGCACAATGGCTCGGTACTTCAGACTGATATCGATGATCCAGGCGAGCATGGGTCAGTCTCCGCAGCATCCGGCCCCGATGGAGCCTTTCTGGATTTCGGTCTTCAGCAGAAAGCTGCCGGTGGTGACGACCGATTCGCCCGGCTTGAGTTCGGCCCAGGCCAGCTCGATTTGCCTGCCCAGGTTTTGACCGGTCAACACGCGGCGGGGCTCGAACTGGTCGGCCCGGGTTTGCACGAAAACAACAAAGGACGAACCTTCCCATTGCACGGCCTCGCGCGGTACGACCAAGGCGGAATGCCGGACGCCGACTTGGATTTCTCCGGCGCCGAACATGTTCGCCCGCAGCAATCCCCGGCGGTTCTCGGCCTCCACGCGGACTCGGATGGTGCGGGTTTGGTCGTTCACCTCGGTGTCGATCCAGGAGAGCTTGCCGGGAAATTCCGCCGGCTCCAGGCCCGGGACGCGGAATATAACCGGCTGCCCGACCTGAATCCGCCGCAAGTCTTTTTCAAAAATCTCCAGATTTATCCAGACTCTGGAGACATCGGCCACGATAAAGAGTTCCGAGGCGGCTTCGACCGCCTCGCCCAGCGCAGTCCGGCAACGCACGACCGTGCCGTCCAGCGGAGAAAGGATTTTCATTTTATTGCGATGTTCTTCATCTTCTTGCGCAAGAGCGCCGTTTGATCCTTGTCGATGCCGAAGTTGCGCAAGCGCTGCGTGGCTTTGAGCAATTCGGCCTCGGACCGTTGAAGCTCGCTCTGCGCTTCGAATACCTGTTTCCCGGCGATGACACCCTGCTGGTCAAGCCCTTGTTGGCGTGAATGTGTTTTGGTCCATAATTCGACCAGGGGTTGGGCGGCCAGGTAATCGGCCTTGGCCTGACCAAGTTCGGCCGAATCGACCACTGCCAGGACCTGGCCTCGGCGAACCGCGTCGCCCGGCCTGGCCAGGACTTCGGAAATCACGCCGGAGACGCGCGGGCGGACGTGCGCCAAATGCGTTTCGTCGTAACCCACCTCGCCGTTGGCCGCGACCAGGGGCGACAACGAAGTTTGCAGGGCAGGAACCGCGGCGATGCCGGCCTTTTGGGCAACGTCGGGCCCGGCCAGTCGGATTAACGGAAGCGCGGCGGATTTTTTCTGCATTCCGTCCTTGCCCGATTCGTCCTCACGCTTCACTCCGTCTTTGGAGAGATTCCCCGTATCGCATGCCAATTTGACGTCACCCAGGCAAACAGGATCCGTACAAAAGGCCGCCGGCAGGTTGTGGCGTTTGCAGGTTACAAAATTCTTGGCCAACTCGGGCCGGCAAATAGTGCAAATCGCTTGCGGCAATCCGTGCTCGGCACACATGGGCAGCGACTTGACCAACTCCGGATCGCAAATAGTGCACAACGATTTTGGCACGCCGTGCTCGGGGCACCAGTCGCTTTTCACTTCGCCGGCCTTTAGCGCGGGATGGCACTTTGGGCAAAGGCTTTCAGGCAGGCCGTGCTCCTTGCAAACCTTCAAGCCGTACTTCTCGATCGCTTCCGGATGGCAGATCGTGCATATCTCTTCCGGGACCCCGTGCTCCTGGCACATCAAGAGCTTGGATTTCAATTCCGGATGGCAAATTATACAAAACCTTTCGGGCACGCCGTGTTCGTTGCACATCAATTCCGCCGCGGCGGGCGGGGCCGACTTGGCGGAACATCCAACCAACGTTCCTAACGGCAAGAGCATCGATAGGCAAATCAACGATGCATGTGAAGTCAAACGCAATATCCAATTCATCATATATCTCCTTTTAAAAGTAAATGACGTAAAACGCAGCATAGTATATGGTATCAACCGCTCAGTAGGTTTGCCGGCGAAGATTTCGGACCAAAAGCCCCAGTGCACTTAAGGCCGGCAATCGCCGGTAGCTTAAAACGTTGGAATCAGATGAGAAACGACTCGATGAGCGCGCGGACCTTGCGCCCGGATTCCGCCGAATGGAAATGACAGGCCGCACGCTCCGGCAAGAGGCCGTTATCGACGACAAACGATTGGCCGGGAATCAACAGTGCGTCTAGCGGCAAGGGCGCGACAAGGCCGGCGTCGATTATGATTGGATCCGCGCAGTGCCCCAAGATCGCACCATGGCACAGGCACGTCCCGCCTTGGGTGCAACAATCGGGATTGAACGGTAGACTGTCGCCCGTTTCCGGCGAGTCGGCCGGGCAGCAACAATCTTGATCCTGGCAATCGCAGTCTTTTTCGGTCACTTCGCAGCAAGTATTCGCCGCACGCGCAAAGCAAGGATAAGGACAAACGAGCAACACGCATACAAGCGTATAAACCGTGGCCGTGCGCAGGACCATCGATGCACCACCGCATTGGAGTAAGTAAATACTAGGATTTACAGCCGTCCCATTAATATAACGGTTGGATCGATTGAAATCAAGCGAATAACCGGGTCCCAGACCCCTCGGAAAAACCGCACGATCATCAGTCGGCGCTAAAGGTCCACGAGTGGCTCGAAAATCACCTCCGGTATTGGTATGCGATTTTCCGCAGTTTATTTGTCGAAATCGCAGTGTCCGTTAGCAACGGATCAAAACCGGTAAAATCCCTATGTCTAAAATGTTCCGCGTGGACAATAAAAGATAAAAACTGCGACACAATTATTGCCTCAATCCGCGATGCCCCCCATGAGTTTGTACTTTTCCTGTGCGTGGGCGCTAAAATACTTATGTTCAGAATTTCCCAGCTTTAAAAGGAGAAACTTAAGATGTACAAGTTTTTTTGCACGCATACGTTGCCCCCGGGCGCTTTGACCCCGGAGCAAATCTGCCAGGTCTCGGAAGCCGCCCAACACGAGACGGATGTGAAGGGATATCGCAGTTTCTTCAACCTTACCAAAGGAAAGGTCTGGTGTGTCCTGGAGGCGAAAGACCGCGACGCTATTGTCGCCTGGTTCAAAAAAATGGGGCTTCCCTATGACAGCATCGATCTGGTGGAGTTGGAGGGCGAGCGCGGAACCATTGAAGACCTGACGCAACAACCGGTAATGGCTGGAGTGTCCTGACGCTATTACCCTAATATGCGTGGGCATTCCCGGTTAAATCATCTGAAGCGAAGATGCCGGGGCGTTCATATTCAGCCCGCCGTGAATACACGGCGGGTTTTTATTGCAATCTTTTCACTGATCAGCCGGGTATATCCACCCTACGATTGGCCGCGCGACCGTGGGGCTATCGGCGATCAGTGCCTGGCAAGGTGCGGAGGTCCGGGAAAATCCGCAAACCACGGGTGGACCATTCGCCGGTTGAAAAAATAATTAGCTGCGGTCCTTTTATTCACCTCATTCGAAAATCTCGCTTACCGTCGCGGTAAAACCCGGTAGTAGAAGCAACCAAGTCCGCCTCCTTTGGAAGACTGCTTATATCAAGCCAAATGGGGAATGAAAGAACACGTGGAATTCTTGCGGGAAAAAGGCCCGCCCATTCCTCCAGCAAATCATAATCCCAAGATCGTCATTAAAAACACCGGTAAATATAAGCCATACCGGCTTGAAAATCGGTGAAACCCATTATGGCTCCATCATCTGCATCCAAATCACTGCCCCGAAAATGTACCGCGTGGATTAGTAGCACTCAGGCGGATATGTTATAATAAAAATAGCAAAGGAGACCGGTCATGTCTGACACACAATTGCTCAAACGCATAACTGCCAATCCGGCTATCTTCGGCGGCAAACCGATCATTCGCGGGATGCGTATTTCGGTAGAGCTGATCCTCAGCTTGCTTGCTCAAGGTGAAAATTGGGATAACATACTTGCCGATTACCCGGATCTGGATATTGACGACATCCGTGCATGTCTTACCTATGCTCATGCCGTTATCGCTAATGACTCCCTGGACGTGGTTGAGGTGGCCAAGCCGTGAAATTTTTTGTGGACCGCTGCGCCGGCAAGCGATTAGCCGATTGGCTTCGGCAAAATGGACACGATGTCGTCGAATCCCGTGAACTTGGTCCTGATCCCGGTGATCGCACGCTCTTGGAAATTGCTGCGCGGGAAAAACGGATTCTTATTACCATCGACACCGATTTCGGCGGCTTTGTTTTTCAGGAAGGCATGGCGCATGCAGGCATAGTCCGCCTACCGGATGTGCCTTCCGATAAACGGATCGCTATACTCACCGAACTTTTCGCCCGCCACGCCATTGATCTTGAATCCGGAGCGATTATTACCGTTCGCGGCAACCGCATCCGAGTATCTCAATCGCCTAGCAATTAAACAGGCTGTGCAATCGCATCACCGCCATGTGCACTACGTCTGAGAAGCAGTGGTACCCGCTTGAGTATGAAAGCGACCTACGATCCGAAAACCGATACGCTGACTTTCGACTTGAAATCCGCTCCGGCAGCGGAAAGAGACGGGGACAACCCCTGCGTAATACTGGATTATGATTAAGAAGGCAACCTCACGGGCATCGAAGTTCTTGACGCCTCGAAACGCGTCGCTGAAACAAGGACCATACAATTTCATGTGGCCGAACCATACGGTACGGACTCACCCAGGCACACAGTCTTATCCCTTGCTGTTGGCGCCAGTCTGCGGCGATTTCTCCATCTCATTTCTTTGTTCAAATAATATCTCTTCCAGTAGTATTTCCTTTATGAGATCGCGTAGTGGCGGAATATACGACTCGAAGTCTTCCTTCTTATAAGCGTCGGACCTAAAAAACTCCTTGTGATGTGATAAATCAATTTTTAGAGCACGTCTCCATTCTTGGTCATCAGGAACCAGATTTAGAACCTCTTCCGCCGCAAACAGTAGGTATGTTACGAACGCATCATATTTTGGAGCGCTCACACTTACTCGCTCCTCCAGTTTGCATTTATCCCGACGGCTTTCTTCAGGATGGTCAATTGCGAGTTTAAGGTATCCGCTATATACTTCGATTGCAGTTGCCTCTTTTTGGGACCGGTTTGAGGCATTGATCTGACGTTTTGCCACACAGACCGCATAAATGGCAACAACTGCCGTTACCGCTGCTGCAATTGCTGTCACCATTTCTGAAAGATTTCCTAAAATATCCATACAATACCTTGTAAATTTGAAGGTTAGAGGGAGTCGCTGTCTTCTGCCAGCTCGTACTCCCTAGTTCTTTGTCAGTCTTCCAGGTCAATTACCTTTCGCAATCGCGGGAAAGTGCTAATCAAGAAGTAGAGCAGCGGGAAGGCGCCGAGGACGATTAGGATCGTGTCGGGCACGATCCGCCAATTGCCGAGGGTTTGGATGATCGGCAATTCGTAAAATGCCGCGCTGCGGGCGAACCACAGGCCTTGATCGTAGGAGTACCACGTCTGCAGCAGGCCCATGGGCAAGAGGCCGGTCGAGAACATGAGGAAAAGTCCACCGTTTAAGCCCCAGAAGCTGAGTTTCAAAATGCCGTCGTTCCAATACTTGCCGTCCACCAAGCCGCGCCAGGAATACAGAATCAAGGCGATGGCCAGCATGCCGTACACGCCGAACAGGGCCGTATGGCCGTGATTGACGGTCAAATACGTGGCATGTTCATAATAGTTGATGATGGGCAAATTGATGATAAAGCCGAACATGCCCGCCCCCACGAAATTCCACACGCTGCTGGCGGTAATGAAGTACAGCGGCCAGCGGTAGGTGTAATCACGGCCTTCGGCCCGGATCGAACGGTATTCCATCCACGCCCGAATGACCAGCAGGATCAAGGGGATGGGCTCGAGCGAACTGAACACGCCGCCGATGGCCAGCCAGAAACTCGGACCGCCGTACCAGAAATAGTGATGGGCGGTGCCTGGTATGCCGCTGATGAAAACCAAGATCGCCGTGAGATAGGCCACGCGCAAGGCCGCTTTTGCATTGACCAGTCCGAGGGTGACCAGGAACAGCGAAATCACGGCCACGCCAAAGAACTCGAAGATACTTTCCACCCAAATGTGCACTACGTACCAGCGCCAGTAATCGGCGATAGTGAGGTGAGTGCCGCGGCTGTAGAGCAGGCCGAAGCCGAAAAACAGCACGACCAGGATAGCGCTAAGCACGTAAAAAATAATGAGCGATCGCCGGTGAACAGTGTCTTCGTCTTCATCTTTGCCGCGATAGAGTATGGGGACCATCGCCCGATACACGATCACCAGCCAAAACAGCAAACCGCCGAAAAGCAGGATCTGCCACAAGCGGCCCAATTCCAGGTATTCCCAGCCTTGATGTCCCAGCCAGAACCAGGCCTGGCCCAAATAGCCCTTGATACCCAGCACTTCGCCGAGCAAACTTCCCACGGTCACGGTCACTGCGGCGATGAAAAGGATGTTGACCAGCAGGCGCTGTCCTTTAGGCTCGCGTCCGGCGACCAGCGGGGCCAGATAGATGGCAGTGCCCATCCAGGATACGGCGATCCACAGAATCGCCAGTTGCAGATGCCAGCTTTTCGCCCAGCTATAAGGATACATTTCGCCGATGAATTTCACATAGAAACTGCCGGGATGCACCGTATAATGGGCCAAAAGTCCGCCGTTGAATATCTGTACGACAAAAAGCAACCCGGCGACGAGGAAGAACTTGGCGCTGGCCCGCTGACTGGGCGTGACTGGCATTTGTAATAGTTTATATGACGCTTCCACGGCGCGCGACTCGCCGTAAAAGAAGTGGTAGCGGTGAACGATGTAGACCACTAGTCCCAACACGGAGAACAAGGAGATAATCGATCCGATGCTCCACACCAGGGCCGCGGTCGAGGCGTAGTTGCCCACCGAGCGATCCGAGGGCCAGTTGTTGGTGTAGGTATACGACAGGCCGGGCCGATTTGTGCCTGCCGCCCAGGCGGTCCAAAAAAAGAAATCGGCGATTTTAACGCGTTCTTCGGCAGTGGGAATGGTATCTTTCAAAAAACCGTATCGGGGATCGCCCGTGGAGAATTCTTTTTCCCAATAATCGCGGATTTCCGCCAGGGCGTAGGCTTGGGCGGGCGTAAGATCGAGCGTTTTAGTATCGCTGTTGTAACGGTTGACGTGGATTTCATAACACACGTCGGCATCGATTTCCCGGCGTCGCTCGGCGGGCAGTTCGTCATAAGCCCCGGCACGCGGTTGGTTGCCGGCGGCCATAAAATCGCGCATGTGCCGCCCGATTTTGTGCAGCGTATCGGCCGAGAAGTCCATGCCACGCAAAGTTCCATGCCCCCAGACACTACCGTGGTCCATCAGTCCGTAACGCTGGTAAACGTCTTGGCCTTGCATGATAGTGTCATGATTCGTCAACAAGGTCTCTCCGGAAACGACTTTCTCGGGTATCGGCGGCACTTTTTCCATGGCAAAATAACCGCCCAAGAGTAAGGCTGCCATACTTAAAATAAAGGCGACAATGGCCGCATTGCGTAAACCTTTCACGCCCATGACGGTTCTCCTTGATAATAGAAAGTATCGCCGGGCATTGCCCGGACTGAATTGAAGCTGCTACAAAAAATATCAATGAAGAGAAACAGCGTAGCTGAGATGTTTTACCTCAGATCAGCCTGTTAAAAAAGTGGGGGGCTATTATTGGTGATAAATATACTACGTAGAGGCCGCCGCCCGGATATTTTTACCATGTTATGCATGACACTGGGTGGTATTGTACGGCTAAATAGCGGCAATCGTATACGCCCCAATTGACAGTCATCCAGTGCAACCTATATTATGATCGTTTTCCCATGCTGATTGCAGGCTATCTTAGGACGGCTTTAAATTAAAGTCGTCTTACGATTTGCGGACAGGTAGCTCAGTTGGTAGAGCACTGGACTGAAAATCCAGGTGTCGCCGGTTCAATCCCGGCCCTGTCCACTTGATAAATAGTTATGGTGAAGGGATTTGTGTTGACAAAACAACCCGTTTAATTCCGAACTTCAATTCCAATTCCGCAATTCTCAATTCCGGGGACACAATACTAACATTGATAAAATAGGCAATTATCAATAATAATCGGACATGGCAAGATTGGCGTGTTTGGTCATTCCTGGTTTGCCGCATCATGTAACGCAACGTGGCAACCGTCGCCAACAGACGTTTTTCAATGACGGCGATTATGCGGCATATCTGGAACTGATGTCCGACTGGTGCGGTGAAGAGGGAGTGGAGATTTGGGGCTACTGTCTCATGCCCAATCACGTTCACCTGATAGCGGTGCCGCGAACGGAACAAGGGTTGCGGCGGGCCATCGGCGAGGCCCATCGGCGCTACACGCGGCGGATCAATTTCCGCGAAAAGTGGCGCGGCTATCTGTGGCAAGGGCGGTTCGCTTCGTTTATTATGGATGAGCCGTATCTGCTGGCAGCCGCCCGGTACGTGGAGCTCAATCCCGTGCGCGAGGCTTGTGGCCAACGTCGGCGATTGGCCTTGGAGCAGTGCCAGGGCGCACTTGTTGGGCCGCGATGGCCATTTGGTCAAAGTCGCTCCGCTGTTGGCGATGGTCGGCGACTGGAACGCCCTATTGAACAGCGCCCTACATGAGGAGGAACTTCGGGACTTGCGCGAACACGGACGCACCGGCAGGCCGTTGGGCAGCGCAACATTTCTCGAACATTTGGAGAGCATCGCTGGCCGCGTCCTAAGACCAAAGAAAGGTGGTCGCCCCCCAAAACTTCGCAAACTACCAAAATGAGTATTGTGTCCCCGGAATTCCCCGGAATTCCGGAATTCAGATGACACAATGATGCTTCTGGGGAAATCAGATGTCAATTAGAAGACTAGCGCAGCTATTTGTCTTTTCTGTTGTACTTGTCTTGATAGTAGGGATCTCGGCGTCAACGATCCACTATTGGATTAATAGATCAGAAGCACCTATTAGCGGACGGATTCTGGCGAGATACGAATGGCCGCAACCACTTGCTAAACTTCTCAAAGACGCAGATCAAAGAAATATCCATGTTGATAAGCTTAAAGTGTATATTGGCCTACACGATAATTACTACTGGAAATGCGAAGCCGCGCCGGATCTGCTTGACCTAATGATTACTTCTTGGAATCTCACTCCAGTGGATAGTAATAACATTTTGGTGGGGCGTATCCTGCAATATATGCCGGCATCTATTTCATCTTTATGCCAAGACAAAGATATTGATTATTACGTTTCCCCCAATTGCTTGCCAGGCGGCGAATGGAAAGGACATCAATATTGCGTTATGAATGATAAAACCAACAGCGTGATTATTGTCGGATACTATTACAATTTTTGAAAGAAAAGGGAAGAAAAGTGGAGGGTGAAAACTAATCCACCCTAATCCGGGGACACAATACCAATTATGATAAATTGGGAGGGGTATTGCAGATTTAAGGACTCATGAGTCTTTGATTTGATCTCCAATGGCAGTCTTACCTCCATGACCGATTCATAGAGCCATATAATTCCATATTGGTTCGGGAAACTGAGCAATTTCAGATGAGCAACGAGCCAACCGCAGCACAGTCAAGGCAAATTACCCGGTCGTTCCACGTTGTGAATCTATGAAATGAGCCAACCCCGCGTCCATAGGTTAGGAAACTGACATTGTTTGCGACGTTTTTTCAGCACCTTTCCAATAGTGGGAGGCCAGATATTCATGTCTGGCTAGAAAGAGATGGGCAAGGATGCCTGTCCTCCTGTTCACAAATTCCGCTCAGATCCAGCCCTTGCGGATGAGCCACATTTTCACGCCTTGTGTTAAGAGCACATAACAAGCCAGCGTAAAACCCAAAAGCGGCCAGTAAGGCGACGGCAGTGGGGAGAATTTTAGCCAATGACCTATCGGTGAAAAAGGCAGCCACATGCCGACGATCATGATGATCATAGTTGTAGTGATCACCGGCCAACTCGCCCGGCTTTGGATGAAAGGAATGCGATTGGTGCGGATAATATGGATGATCAGCGTCTGGGTAAGCAGCGATTCGACGAACCAGCCCGTCTGAAATAGCGAGGTGCTATGAATTAGAGCTTCTGCCGTGCTGACATCCCAGCATCCGAATATATAGAGCATCATAAAATAAGTGGTGTAGTCGAATACCGAGCTGCACGGCCCGATGAAGAGGATGAACTTGGCGATCTCGCCCATTAGCCAAGGCCGCGGTTTGGCGATCTGTTCCGGATCGACGTCGTCGGCGGGGATGGGGACCTGGGAGAAATCGTAGAGCAGGTTGTTGGTGAGAATTTGCATGGGGGCCATGGGCAAAAAGGGCAAAAATGCGCTGGCGCCTAGAACACTGAACATGTTGCCGAAATTGGAACTGGCGCCCATGCGGATGTATTTGAGAATGTTGGCGTAGACCTTGCGGCCTTCCAGCACGCCCTCTTCGAGGACCATCAGGCTTTTTTCCAGGAGGATCACGTCGGCGGCTTCCTTGGCTATATCGACCGCGGTATCGACCGATACGCCCACGTCGGCGGCCCTGAGGGCGGGCGAATCGTTGATCCCGTCGCCCATGAATCCGACCACGTGCTTTTTGCCTTGCAGGGCCTTGATGATCCGCTGTTTGTCCATGGGCGAAAGCCGTGCGAAGAGCAGGGTGTTTTCGGCGGCCTCGGCCAGTTCGGCGTCGGACATGGCCTCGACCTGGGATCCCAACAGCACTTGCTCGGTCAACAGGCCCACTTCCTGGCAGATTTTGCGGCTGACCAGTTCGTTGTCGCCGGTAAGGATTTTTACCGTGACTCCGTGGTCGCGCAAGGCGAGCACGGCCGGGGCGGCGGTTTGCTTGGGCGGATCGAGAAAGGCCACGTAACCCTTCAGCACCAGGTTGCACTCGTCTTCCTTAGAGTAGGCCGGCTTATGCTCCAAGTCCCTGTATGCGATGGCCAGCACGCGGAAACCATCGGCGCTGAGGTCGTCGTATTCTTCTTTCAAATCTTGAATCAGAAGCGGATCGATGGGATATAGTTTTTCTTCCAACTCGAATTGCGTGCAGCGCTGAAAGACCGATTCCGGAGCGCCCTTGCAGATCAGCCGGTGGATGCCACCCGGCGTTTCCACCACCACGGACATCAGTTTGCGGGAGAAATCAAAGGGGATTTCATCGACCTTGCGAAAGGTTTGCAAGGCCGAGGCTTCGATAACTTCGGTATGGTCGAGGATCGCCCGGTCCAGCACGTTTCGCAGCCCGGTCTGGAAATGGCTGTTCAGGAAGGCCAGTTCGAGGACTTTGTCGTCTTCCTTGCGGACCACGTCGCAATGCCGTTCGAGAATCACCCGGTCCAAGGTGAGCGTGCCGGTTTTATCGGCGCAGAGAATGTCCATGGCGCCGAGATTTTGGATGGCATTTAAGCGTTTTACGATCACTTTTTTTCGCGACATGGCGATTGCGCCCTTGGACAGGCAGACGGTGACGATCATGGGCAGCATTTCCGGCGTCATGCCCACGGCCACGGCCAGTGCGAAAAAGAAGGCCTGGATCCAGTCGTGTTTTGTCAGGCCGTTGATGAGGAACACCAAGGGCACCATGACCATCATGAAGTAGATCATGAGCCAGGTGAATTTGCCCACGCCCTTGTCGAAACTGGTCGCCACCTCTTGGCCGATGATCGAGCTGGCCATGCCGCCGAGATAGGTTTTCAAGCCGGTTTCCACGACTACGCCCGTGGCCGCGCCGCTTTCCACGCTGGTGCCCAGAAAACACACGTTTTTCAATTCCAGCAAGGATTTTACGGGGCCGGCTTCAGGGGCGTCGAATTTTTCCACGGGAAACGATTCACCGGTCAGACTCGATTGAATGAGGAACAAGTCCTTGCAGGAAAGAATGCGAATGTCGGCGGGAATCATGTCTCCGGCCGCCAGCCGGATTATGTCGCCGGGGACAAGTTGGCCCAGGGGCACCTCGCTTGCCGCGCCGCCGCGAACGACCGTTGCCGTGACGCTGATCATGGCCTTGAGTTTCGCGGCGGCGGTGTCCGCCCTGGACTCCTGCACAAACCGCAGCGACACCCCTAAAAACACCATGATGAGCATCACGGTTCCGGCACGCGGGTCTCCGGTTAAATACGAAAGAGAAGCCAGGATCAAGAGCAGAATGACCAAGGGATTCATGCAGGCATGACCCAAGAGCCTCAGCCGTCCGAGCCGCTGCTCCTGGGCAACCACGTTAGGTCCGTATTTTTCCAGCCGCTCTTGGACTTCTTCTTCGCTTAAGCCGTTTTCATCGGTTTGAAGCTTGCCCAGCACAACGTCGGGCGTGTTCTGGGCAACCTCAACCAATAGCGGCGAGGCCTGAACCTGGTTCGCCTGCCGCTTGATGATCGCCAGGATGTTTTTCGGCAGGATAGACGTGGGGAGGATGGGCATTATTACGGGAGTTTAGAGTTATGGATTTATCATTTTTATTCTTCTTTTAGAGGAATCAAATAATATACTTGAATCGCGATCTTTCCGCCAGTGGAATAAAGAATTGGATAATAATCATATCCGGCGGGGAAGAAATTCCACTTCCTGGTATTTTCAGCCGCCGTTTGCGCTTGAATCCAGGGCCGATTGCAGACCGCCCGAGAGCAGCAAGCCTTCGAGGGCCACGGCGCTTAAACGCAGTTGGCGCAGGCTTTCAAGATAAGACAGGTTCGCCTGAAAATAAGTGCGCTGGGAAATAAGCAAGGTTTGGTAGTTGAACTCGCCTTGCTGATAACCGGAGCGGACCAGGTCCAGAGTTTTGGCCGAGTTGGGGAGGATGCGGTCGGCGTACTTTTGCACCTGCTCTTTGGAATTGGAATATTGCTCGAATATCGCGGCGAATTTTTGCCGCAGTTCAAATTCCACCCGGCGAACCTCGTTTTGGGCGGCGATTAACTGCGACTGGGCCTTGGTTATGTTGCCCTGATTGCGGTTGAAAAGCGGCAAGGGCACGCCGACTTCCAGGGCGGCGATGTTTTCGCCGATTTCGTTGTTGTAATGCACCGCGGTGCGAAGGTTCACGTTCGGCGTGCGCTCGGCATATTGCCGGTCGACCTGGCATCGGGCGCGGTCCAGGCCGGCGCGGGCCTCGGCCAATTGCGGACTGGCGGCCAATATTTGTTCCAGGGCCGTGCTCCATTCGAGTTGCGGCGGGTTGTTTTCCAATCGGCCGGCCAGGGCGACGGGCTCCATTTCGGGCGTGCCGATTACGGCCGTCAATTGCCGCCACACGGATTGATGCCTGTTGCGGGCGTTTTGAAGCTGGATGCGGGCGGCATCGGCTTCCACACTCGCTTGCAAGACGTCAACCCGGCTGACTTCCTTGGCGGCGAACAAATTCTCCGCCATCTTCAAACTCTCATCGCCGATACGGACCAACTGCTCGTTGATTTCGATGGTTTGCCGGGCAAAAAGCACCTCGTAATAGTTCGAGCGAACGTCGTTCAACACCCTGCACATTTGCGATTGCCAGGCCCACTTGGCTTGCCGCACCTCTTGAGAAGCGACGGCCCGGTTCAGTTTCAGTTTTCCCTTGGTGACGATTTCCTGGCTGACAAAGGCCCCTTGCTTGCCTGCCGTGCCGTTGGTGCCCATTTCTTCGCTGCTATAACCGACGACGGGATTTGGATAAAGTCCCACTTGTTCTAATTGACCATTAGCGGCCTGGATCCGCATGACCGCCTGGCATAGCGTGGGATTGCGCCGGAGCGCGATTTGTTCCAACTGGGCCAGGGACAAACCTGGAGAAGCAACGTCAATACCGAAGGAAGGCTGTTGCAACGGCGGTATATCGGCAGGTTGCACATCCGGCGTTGGGACTGGGACATTATCCTGCCTTTGCTGAGGAGGAGCGTCAGGCATCGGCTGGGATGGAATAGATATAGATAATGTATTCTGTGCTTTGACACTCGCTACACCAAATAACAATACAGTGCAAACCAGCAAAATCAGGCCGCGCAAGGATCGATTCCAAAGCATATCGGCAATCCTTTGCTCAGGCGGCATTGCGAGACATTTAAACGCTGGTTATTTAAGGATCGCTTTTCTTATCGACCGTTGTGTTTCAGGTCTTCCGATCCTATCAATTATGTCGGAATTAACTGGTGTAAGGCTCAATAGATTGCTCTAAGCGGATCAAGGATTCGAGTGGAATAAACGGCATATATTATCGCAACTGCCAGGTCATCCCAAATTATCATTCTGAGATAAGGCCCACTCGATCGATGTTTTTCGATGAGGCGTGTTTTATGCCAATCGGGCGGGTATTCACAGCAAGTATGCGAGAATTCAAGACAGTCGTGAATTTAATCAATTTACGCAAGGTTATCGTGGAGTTCGAGACCTGGGGGCAAGAAGATTCAAGAGTCCTACAAATAAGGCGGCGCCAATAATTGACCACAAAACTGGAAAGTTTTTTCCGCTTATCTTAAGCATGAATGGCTCAGGGAGGCCTAATAGACCAGCCAACCAACTGCCAAACAATGCGCCTATAAAACCCAAGGCAACGCAGGCCAGGCATCCGCTATGAGTGTACCCTACAATTCTCTGGGCAATTGCGCCGCAAATGCCGGCAACAAGCAACATGATGAGGAATCCGCCAAGGCTCATGGTTTTATTACACCCGGCTGACATACAGGTTCACTTGGATATTGTATACCGCACCCCAAGCACGGGCCAAGATCCCGTATGTATTCACAGACGTTATAAAAGAGCACTTTGCGTGCCTAACCAAATAATTGCAACTCAAAAATATATTAAAACGTCACGATCTGACAAAAAGCCACTTATTCATTCCGCCTTTAGATGCTTTCCCCTGGCGGACTAACAACCATTTTGGCAGTTAAACGACTAACTTTTTTGCAACAAAGATGCAAAAACAAGTCTTGCGGCGGCGACTACAATGTGCGAAACAATTGAATTATCCACCGTATAATTTTATAAGATACAAAGCATCGGCGTATTTGTTTTGATTCCCTCGTTCCGGCATAATAGTTGCAGATATATAATCTTATATGTAACACACTTGTTTAATTTAAAAGGAGAAGGGATGCGATTCCCAGCAGACCGGAAACGATACATGTCTCCAATAAGAAGCATCCTACATGTTACTCTACGAAATCCGAAATTGACCTGCTTTAAGCATATTCACAGCTTATATTGTCAAACTTCTTCGCTCTCCTAGTATTGATTTGATGAAATGGTGAATGTAAAAACAACGATAACCAATCGCAAAAAAACGACATCGTTATTGCACAACGATATCGCCGCATGCCGATCGTTGTCGATCCTGCTGGTCGAAGACAATCCGGCAAACCGGAAAGTCTTCACCCTCATGTTAAGGAGGCGCGGGTATCGTGTAACGGTTGCGCGGAGCGGATGCCAGGCTTTAAAACGATTTTTTAGCGGTCGCTTCAACGCGGTTTTGATGGACATCGAAATGCCGGTCATGAACGGGTATCAAACTGCCGCGGCGATCCGCCGCAAGGAATTGCCGTCCGATGTCCGGACCCCGATCATAGCCCTAACCGCCCATTTACCGGAAAACAAGTGTCAAAAGTGGTCAGAAGCCGGCATGGATGCTTATCTGACAAAACCGATCGACGTTGATAAATTGGTTTCACTGGTCGAGAGTTTAACGCAAGGTGAATTCAGAAAAGGCGGAAATGTCAATGTGCATACGGCGGCAAACCCCGGCACGGCCGACGAGAATCGCCTTGAGCCGGTCATGGATTTTGCCGCGACAATGCGGCGCCTGGATAATGATCGGGAACTTTTTCAAAATTTCGTAGAGATATTCAATGAGGATGCGCCAAAATTATTGGAATCGATACTGTCAGCCGCGGCAGGCGAAGATTTGATAACAATCCGGCGGAACGTTCACGCCCTAAGGGGGCTCGCGGCTAATTTCAACGCGAAGGCGTTGGAAGAAATCGCATCACGCTTGGAACTCGCCGACGCCGACGAGCTGCTTCAAGGCCGAGACGCTTTGCCCGAGAAGCTCGCGAAGGAGATAGCGCGGGTACGGGAAGCCTTGTCGCTCTATCGATAGCCGCGGCCTGTAGAACCCTTCAGGCGCCCGGCATTTAATGGGGGGCAGCGCCGCACGATTACTTAATGCCGGCCTGGGCGGCCGATTGTTTGGGCAGGGTGAAACGAAAGGCGCTTCCCTTGCCGGGGGCCGATTCCAGCCAGATCCGTCCGCCGTGATTCTCCACGACAAGCTTGCATAATGCCAGACCGACTCCGGCGCCGGAGATTTCCTCCTTCTCGTGCAGGCGGACAAACATTTCAAAGATCCGGTCTTGGTATTCGACGGGCACGCCGAGGCCGTTGTCCAGCACGCCGAAGGTCCAGGCGCGCTCGTCCTCTTCGACAGCCACGCGGATGCAGAGCGGCGCCGGTCGCGATACTTGATTGCGTTGCCGATCAGATTCTGAAGTAATTTGCAGATCTGCAGTTCGTCGCCTTTTATGGTCGGCAAGGGGTCGTGCGCGATTGTTGCGCGGGCGGCCTTGATCTCCGCCCGCAGGTGAGCGCTCACCTGATAGAATACGGCCTCCATGTCAACGTCGGTGAACTCCCGCAGATGCGACTCGAAATGGGCGAATTCGTGCAACATGTCGACAAGGGCGAACATGCTGCAAACCACGCTTTGCAGGTCTTTTAACAATTCCCGTGATTCATCGTCGAACTTTTCCCGGTTTTTTTCCTCTAAGATCTGTAAAAATCCGGTTACGGAGGCCAGAGGCGACTTTATCTCATGGACCAGCATATGACTAAAAGCCTTCAGCTTTTCGTTGCTTTGCTCCAGTTTCTTGACATAGGCTTGAAGATCGCGTTCCATGAGTTCGCTCCTTCGGTTTATGACGGCCATGCACATAATCGCCGCCGAGTATCAAGACAACCTAACGGCATTATAATCATGAGTCTAAGCCGTCCGAGGCGATTGGATCCATAGTGCGTTTTTTTAATCGCCCAGTTGTACGACGTGCCCGATCGAAATCCCCAATGAATGAATCTTGTTGCGCAAGCTGCCGCGTGTTATTCCCAGCAATTCAGCGGCCTTGGATTGGTTGCCGCCCGTTTCGCGAAGCACGCGCGTGAGTAGATATTGTTCCATCATTTCCAGAGTTTCGGCGTATAGATTGCGCGAGCCGGTTTTTTCTCTTTCCTCGATAAAATCCTCAAGATTGCCGGGCAAAAAGACCTTATCGGCGGCGGTTTCCCGCGGCAAGAAACCGTTATTAACCGCGTCGGGCAAGAGTTCGGGGACCAGCACGGGCCCGGCGGCTTTGAGCATTGCGGTTCGCAGTACGGTCTGCAACTCGCGGACGTTCCCGGGCCAGGAATAGGCGACAAGCCTGGCCATTGCTTCAGGCGATACGCCTTGAATATCTTTGCGCAGCTCTTTGCAAAATTTGGCCAAGAGGCGCCCGATCAGCAGCTTTATGTCCGCTCCGCGCTCGCTGAGGGGCGGCAGGTCGATGCGATACCCGTTCAAGCGGTGGTACAGGTCTATGCGGAATTTGCCTTCGTCGATCATTTTTTCCAGATCACGGTTGGTGGCCGAGATGATTCGCACGTTGGTTTCGATGGTTTCGCTTCCTCCAACCCGCTCGAATTGCTGGTCCTGGAGGATGCGCAAGACCTTGCTTTGAGTAGCGGGCGACATGTCGCCCACTTCGTCGAGGAAGATCGTGCCGCCATGGCATTGCTCGAACTTTCCGATCCGCTGCCGATCCGCGCCGGTGAAGGCCCCTTTCTCGTGCCCGAACAACTCGCTCTCCAGGAGCGTGTCGGAGAGCGCAGCACAGTTTACCGCCAGGAACCGTTGCTCCCTGCGCGAGCTGTGCTGATAGATCGCCCTAGCGGCCAACTCCTTTCCTGTACCACTTTCGCCGCAGATTAAAACAGACACGTCCTGTGTGGCAATACGGCCGATTTCCTTGTATACATCCAGCATGGCCGGGCTGCGGCCGATGAGCACGTCCTGTTCCTTGATCTCGTCGCCGATCTCGTCCAATTCGGGTATCGTCACGGGCACGTCCATCAGCCGCCGCGTTTCCATGGCATGCTTGACGACGCGGCGCACGTGCTCCAGGCTCAACGGTTTGATAAGAAAGTCGTAGGCCCCGCATTTCATGGCTTCGATGGCCGTATGACTATCGTCGGAAACAGTGATGAAGGCGATGGGCAACTTGGGATCTATATCCCGCACTTGCCCGATCAAATCCAATCCCGAGGCATCCGGCAATGAGATATCAAGCAACAATACATCGGGCGAGTGCCGGCGGACGGCGTCGAGTCCTTCCCGGGCGTTACGCGCCATAAGCAGATCCATGCCGGTGTCCGCGAGCGCCTTTTGCACCAGCCGTAAAACGGTCTGGTCGTCGTCAATAACCAAAACAATAGACAC
Organism: Pirellulales bacterium; assembly: GCA_963845975.1. GTDB lineage: Bacteria > Planctomycetota > Planctomycetia > Pirellulales > Thermoguttaceae > JBEKIK01. The sequence continues at coordinate 1,329,618 of CAWJUD010000001.1, forward strand.
GGTATACGCCAATAAGAAAGATTTTATTTGTTGAGGCACATGGAAAAAACGCGACTCGCTAATCCGGTAATGAGGTGCGACTTGATCTCGTCGATTAAGTGGAGATCTACAAGCATCTTAAACATGTCACGTTGACCGGTGTATTATATGCGGACGGGGGACCCCTCTATTAAGTGGCACAGATGAAGATGGAAAAAATAATGCCTCAGTGCCCCGCCAGTGTACTTCATAAATCTTGATCTACTATTTCGTAAGGGTCTTGCTGGTGGAGTTCCTCGGCCTTTGCCCGCAGTTTTTGGAGAAATTCAATCTGGCTGGCGTCAAGGTCCGAATTGTCGATCTTGGCCATCAGTTTCAATGCCTGGGCCGGACGTTTTTCCACGGCTACAAGAATTTGTGCAAGTTTCAGCCGCATCAAAGCGGATTTTTGCGGACATTTTGCAATATATTCGGCCATGACCGGCGCCGATTCAGCCCAGAACTTGTTTTTATGCAATCCCAGGATGAGATTGAATAAGTCGCTCTCGGGAAGGTCCCAGTCGGGCAATTCCTTGGACATGCGTTGATGGGCCTTTAGCGCCAGCAGCGCCTGACCGTTTTGGATGATTTCGTGGATTTCTTTAAGGGCGTTTTCCCGCAAAATACGCTGATTTTCTTGTTTTTGTTGCCGGGCCGCTTGACATTGCGCTTGGACCCGTGCTTGTTCAACACCGGCAGACGTATTCCGTCCGGCCCAGACCGAAAAGGCGTCCCAGTTTTCGCAATCGACCCAACGAGCCTTGAGCATCGCGATGGCAACGGCAAAGCCAACCGAGGCCCCGACGATATGCATCGCCTCGCTGGAAATTTGCATGCCAATGAAAAACTGAACCGTAATCTGGAGCAAGAGCATCAGCCCGACCATGGCCATGATGCTTATTTCGAAATCGGCGGTGCGGATGAAATAAAAAACGACAACGAGGAAACACTGAATTTTGTTTACCGGGGCCCAAATCAGGCTCATGGCCATCAAGCCGTAGATTATTCCCGAGGCCCCCAATCCTCCACCGCCTGTTAGCGATCCGAGCATCATATACTGCACGATCGACGATTCGATGACACCTATGCCGAGATATAACGCCAGCGTCTTGAACCAACCAAGTTTTCCTTCGATGACCAGGCCGAACGACCATAGAGCAAACATATTGCCGGCAAGGTGCATGATTCCGGCGTGCATAAAATTGGACGTAATCCACTGTGCCGGATGCAATCCGTTGCCAAATGTCAAAATAAAAGGCCCAACCTGCTCGGGATATGCCAACTCCAGGCAGAACACAATAATGTTCACGGCGATCATTAAAACCGTGGTGATCGGCCAATGATATATCGGAGCATCGGTGCCGTAGGGTATGAAGAAGAACATGTGCCCGAGCCCTTATATGGATCTACCGGCATATGACAACGCCATCGGGGATTAGAGGCATATTTACCAAAATTGGCGGGAAAATGCAAGCATCCGCCGATGCCCGCCCTAGTTTATGAAATAATACGTTTACCAGGTTTTAATCGAACCGGCGAGGATCATGGGCAGAGGTTTGAGTTCGCGTTTGAGCGGATCGAAGTCAGGGCCAAGGGCTTCCAGGGTAGCCCGTCAGTTGAGTAGGTCAGGCACCCCGTGCCTGACAATGAGGAACATTTTGAGTTTATCACCAAATTGTCATGCACGGAGTGCATGACCTACAGAACTAAATCCAGTATCTCGAAGAGGAAGAAAATGTCCCGATCATTTTCCATGGATCGCCAGATTTTAGACAATCTTAGCCCGGCGTTCAGATGCAGCGGCTTGTGGGAATCGAAGATTCGCCGCCAGACTTCATAGTCCCGGACCTTGTTATGGCAGAGCATGTATTGCATACGTTTCCTTTACGTTTGTTTCACATTGTACCATATTCACCAAATTGAGAACGAGGCCCGCGACCGCTGGTGGCGCTGACTGTTGGTCGGCCAGTGTGTGGCATGAAAAAATCTACATGGCCATGCAAGCGTGGCCATGGCACCATCTCCTGGGAGTCGGCAGTTGTTTTTCAATGGCAAGTCGATTTTTTGGTCAACAAACTTCGATTTTTCCACGATTACAGATCCATTTATCTAATTATATTGGCCGCTAAATACACGAAGGGCGCGTTACTATGTCGGGGTAGCAGTTTAAGGTAGTGTTTGTCAATATGCGCACATTAGATTTTAGGTAGTCCTTAGTTTGATAGAGAGTACACCCCTGCTCCCCTAGGGGAGCAGGCCGCAGGGTTTACGCAATTGCCAGTTCTTCCGCGACCGGCTTTTCCTCCTCAAGTTCCTCAATCCGTTTCATGTCTAAATATCTTTTTGCACCCCAGCGCGTGCCGGCGATGTGTCGTAACCGGGCGGCCACCAACATCAATGCCGACTGGCCGTCGGGAAACGCACCCACTACACGTGTCCGGCGGCGAATCTCGCGCATGATCCGCTCCAAGGGATTGTTCGTGCGGATCTGACGCCAATGTTCGCTGGGGAAGTACATGTAACTGAGCGTCTCTGCTACACTCTCTCGTACCAACGTAGCGGCTTTGTCCAACCGCATGGCCTCCAGCTTCAAGGCAACATCTTCGGCCTTCTTAAGCGCCGCCTCACGGTCCTCTTGGGCGTGAATCGCCTTGAGCATCGCCGCACTTTCCTTGGACTTGCCCTGCGGCACCAGCCGCAATACGTTGCGATACCAATGCACCACGCAACGCTGCCAGCGGGCCTCGGGATAAAACTCGACCAATGCCTCGACCAAGCCCAGGCACTTGTCGGAAATCGCCAGCTTCACTCCCTTCAGACCACGCTCCTTCAAATGCCGCAAGAAGTTACGCCAACTTTCCTTGTCTTCCTTCGCCCCTTCACATACGCCCAACATCTCCCGGTAGCCATCCTCGTCCACGCCGATCGCCACCAGCACCGACACGTTCCGCACTTCCCCGCCCCAGCTCCGCTTCAGCCATATCCCGTCAAGGTAAATATAAGCGTGTTTGCCTTCAATGGGACGATTTCGCCAGGCCTCGATTGTCACGTAAATCTTCTGATTTAACTCGCTCACCGTGCCGGCGCTCACGCGCGTGCCCCACAGGGCCTCAGTGATCTCTTCCACCCGGCGTACCGATACGCCCGCCAGGTACATCTCGATCATCGCCTCTTCCACCGACGACTCCCGGCGGCGGTATCGCTCGATGATCTCCGTCTCAAACGGCAAATGCCTTAGCCGCGGCATCTGCAACGTCACCTCGCCCGCCTTGGTCAAAAGTTTTCGATCATAGTGCCCAGCCCGCGTGTCCACCCGCTCCGGGCTACGCTCGTAACGCCTGGCCTTGGTCAATGCGTCCGCCTCGGCCTCCAACATCGTGTTCAGCGTCGCCTCCACCGAGTCCCGCACTAAATTGCCCAGGTAGTTCGTTACCTCCTCCTCGTTCACCTTCAACAATCCCGCAAACTTCTCACAATCCGCTTTTTCTGCTAAACTACTCATGGCAGTCCTTTCGTTTGGGTTAGGAATAGATTTGTTACAAACTCAAAATCCTTCCTACCAAACCAAGGACTGCCTTTCAATGTGCGCATAAATTTGAACGTTATCCTGGCGGAAACCTCAATGTAACCAGGCATAGACATTAGATATTACGACTGAAGGCAACTATCGAGCCGGGTTCTGGTATTCCGTCAAAGGTTCCATCAATAGGAGGGAGTCGGTGTTGCCGAGCACCGTACCCTGGGTTTCAACCATGCCATCCTCGACTTCGCCCTAAAGGCGAAGAGAATCAGTCGTCTTTTGACATCATATGATCGCACCATGGGCAGACGCCTGAAGTGTTAACGCTCTCCTGCTCCCAGGGACAGTTATCAAGTGCGTCCAGAAGCAACCGCTCAAGATCAATATCGGTTTCTGGAAAACCATAGTGGTCAAGCACAGCCTCGGCAGCTACATCCGGCACGAAGATGTTGATGCAACACCTCTTGCAGTCTTGAACTGCACCGAGTTCCTTCAAGGCCTGCCATGGGACATCTCCGCATTTGACTGCGCTTACGAACTCATCGAGGGTGTCGGGCATCTCCCTTATTATCTCTGCACGACCGATGCGATCTACCTCCTCCCACTCAGCCTCGATGTACTTGCGATACTCGTCGAAGGCCCTCTTGCCATGAACGGCATAACGCATACCGAATTGGAGGAGGTCCCAACCGATCGGCACGCAGGCAAAACGAGTGTCATGGATCTTACTCAATCGGCGTAGCACATCCTGGGTCAAACCCTTTCTGACATCGCCAATGGTTTGCAGTCTAAGCTCCTCAGTATGCTTGTTGAGAAAGTCGATTTCATATTCCTGCGGCTTTTCTCCCAAGACCTCGTAATACAGAAATGCGATCCCATCTCTGTTTAACGGTGCTTCATCGGAGAGATCGTTCGGAGGTTCTACCGTGGCCTCGATCTTCTGACGGAACTCATCGGCAAGCCTATCTAGGCCACTGAATGAATCGCTTAGGTGCCTGGAGATTGGTTGAGCAAGCTCGGGGAGACCAGCTTGATTCTTGTATATATCGTGATGCGTGAGGATCGCCCATGCGTCCTGCAGCAGAGTCCGAATCTGAATCTCGATTGGTACTTCGTGGTGCGCATCATCATAGGACACATTGTAGATCGCTTGCAGATGCAAAGCCCTATATGGCGACTCGCCTGCGTGGTCCTCGCGGTCGAGTATCTTAAAATCGGGATGTTGACGGATCTCGTCAACAAGTGGATCGATGTCCTTCAAGTTATTGACGACGACTCGCAGCCCCACCACATCGCCGAGAAATTCGAAAACCTTGTCAGCGTGAACATCTCTATCCAATGCTTTCATGATAACACTATGCTCGCTCTTCACCCTACCATCGATGTAGGCGATTCGAAGAGTGGCTTTTTTTTGATGCTTGAGCTTGATCGTTGTGAGGGCCTTCTCGGCCTCGATGAGGACCTTCTCGTACAATGGCTTGCACTTGTTGTAGCGATTCCGGAATGTCCAGTACTCCCGCTCAGCATCGTTGATAGCCTTTCTTGACGGGTCAATACTCATTTGCAGAATCTCCTCGTTTTCGTCGAGTCAGCGTCATAATGTCCGAATTGAGCAGAGTCTTTAGTCACTATATTACAAAATGCAGATTTTAGGGGCAACAGGAGGGAAGAAAGATAAAAAAGGAAGGGATAAAGGGGATAGGAGTATTTGGTTGGCAAAATGCTTTTCTTGACGTTCCTTTGATGGGCCGGTTATGGGTACTTCTCCGTTAGCGGACGTTGGTGCAGTCTCAGAATCTCACACGTACCGTTTGACGGGATCGTAGAGGTGTGCCGAAAAAGGGGTCGTTTCTCGGAGACTGCTGCGAAACGGTCGTATTGGGCGTATTGTTGTCACGCCACTTCCTTGAACTTCGACTTCGGTGCCCCGCACAACGGGCATTTGTCGGGGACTTCGCCCAAAACCGTGTTGCCGCAAACCTCGCATACATGGATGGCCGCAGGGGGCAAGTCCTTCCCGGCTGCCAGCGTCTCCAACGCCTTGGTGTAGAGTTCGTGATGAATCTTCTCAATGGCATTGGCGTTGCGGAATGAAATGGCGGCTGCTCGATTCCCCTCCGCTTCTGCTTTTTGGATGAAGTCCGGGTACATATCCTTGAACTCGTACCTCTCTCCGTCGATGGCAGCTTGAAGGTTCTGCTTGGTGTCCTTGACGCCGTTCATCACACGCAGATGGCTATGGGCGTGAACTGTTTCAGCCGCCGCCGCCGCACGGAACAGCTTGGCGATTTGGAGATGGCCTTCTGCCTCGGCCTTGGCGGCAAAGGCGAGATACTTCAGGTTGGCTTGGCTCTCACCGGCAAATGCAGCCTGAAGATTGTCTTGGGTGGACATTGTGCAATTCCTTGCTCTCTTGGTATTTGTCACGGAAGATCCTCTATTATCGCCATAACCCCAAGCCCGGCAAGGGCACCAGCGGCCGGAACTGACCTTGCCTCGGACGGCCAAGATGATGCAAAATGCTCTATGCCCGAATCAGGAGGATGTCACTCGGCGAGATCGAGGTGAAGAAACCGGGCCACAGCCGGCAGTTGATTGCCGACTATTCACACTGGTTTGGGAAATATTGAGGCTGGGCGAGGAAGTCAGTCCGCCGCTCGATCATTGTCCACCAACACGATGACATCCGATGAGCATCAGACCTTGGAATCATCAGGTGTTCGGCCTTTTCGTGCTGCTCATTGTCTGCTTTGCCGTTGCCGGGATCGGTGGTTTGGTAACCACACCCAACATCCCCAACTGGTACGCCGGTCTGGCGAAACCATCATGGACGCCGCCTGAGTGGATTTTCGGTTCGGTGTGGTCCATGCTTTATCTCAACATGGCTGTTGCCGCTTGGCTGGTCTGGCGTCGAAACGGGTTGGCGGGGGCCGCTGTGCCGATGATGCTGTTCGGCGTCCAGTTGGTGTTCAATGCGGCATGGTCGTGGCTCTTCTTCGGGCTTCACAGTCCCGGTGCGGCCTTCTTTGACATCGTTCTGCTCTGGACTACAATTGCGGCTACAACAGTGACATTCTGGCGTCGGTCTACGTTGGCTGGCATTCTTTTCGTGCCCTATCTGATTTGGGTGAGCTTTGCCAGCGTGTTAAACTTCTCCATCTGGCGACTGAATGGGTGAAAATGTTCACTATCCTTTGCGACAATAATGGCGTGCTAGTCGATGCGGAGGGGTTCTACTTCTAGGCATGCCATGCCGCCAACGACGTTCGTACCCGTGGCGAGCTCGACTCTCGCGGCCGTTCCGTTTCCGTTGGGCATCGTCGGCAATCGCTTGAGCCCGGCGACCAAGTCGACGATCCCCAGGTGCGTGTAGCGGGAACTTGTTTCGCCCCTTTGATCGGCCCGCTTTCCCAGCCGATCACCACCCTATTGCCGGCTCTCCGAGAATTCGGTCGGGCCTGTTGAAAAAGTCTATGCGTTTTCAGGTCAATTCGCCTTGACCCACAGAGCACATGAACCTATGAGTAGACTTCTTTGTTTTTACCATTTTGCCTCTTTTCGATCCAAGAGATGCCCATGCAAGGAACGCATGCCTTTCGACCCCAGACCAGGACGGTCATCGATTTGGAGTCGTTTATACCAAACAACTACTTCCTCCACAGAGTAGATCATATACTGGAGATGTCCTTTGTCCGAGAGCTATAGGGGCCCGAGGGAGAATTGTCAGATAGTTCTTCGCTGCACGAAGTAGTGCTGGGATTTGTGATGGTTGTTTGATACAATAAGTCTTTACCGTCCTGGTGAAGATTCATCAAATGGAAGCCCTGGGTAAAATGTTAGATTGCCGAACAAACCTCCCATTCTGTTAAAAAAACCTCATAAAACTATTAGCGTTTATTTTGCGTAACAGTATTTGATAAAACAATTCGCTTCTATTCCGAAACCCTACCAAGGAGGAATGAAACATGAAAGCGTGGACGATGTTCTTGAGTTTGGTCGCTGTGTGTCTCGTAGCGGGGAGTGCTTTCGCTCAAGGAAACAAGGAGCCGCCCAAGAAAGACCCATTACTAGAACGCTTCAAAAAAATTGACACCAATCACGACGGTATTGTGTCAGAAAAGGAATTTGTCGCTGTCAATAAGGAGATGGGCAAGGAAGCCGAGAAACGCTTCATGGAACTGGAAAAGCTAGGGGGCTCCACCGAAAAGAAAAAAGAGAAAGGGATGACCTTTGAGCAGTTCAAAAAAGCTCTTGAGGAATGGGCGAAACAGCATCCCCCAAAACCAGAAAAGACCTGAGAATTGCTGTGGGTTTGCATCCCTACAGTATCGACTCTCGGAAAGCCGCCAAGATATTTTTTGGCGGCTTTCATAGTTTTGACTTTTGCCGACCTTCCGCTGGGCTGGGTAAAAATTATCGCTTGTAAAAATGAACAATCTGCACAACTTTTATAGAACTAATATTATAGCCTCGAATAAACCAAAGGTTGTATAAAAGTCCAGGAAGTGCAAAACAGACCCGGCTATTGGGTGTTTTGCTTTCTGTAATCGTTAAAGTCTAACAGGTAATCCGTCGATGCGGTTGCAAGTAGCTGCAATTGCCCCTCTTTGGGGCGAGCTTGTAGTTTGGCGTATCTCTTGAAATAGGAACAACGAATCATGTCAGGGATTACTGGCGTCGGCGGAAATAATACTGACCTCTACTATCTGCTTCAGCAAGCTATCAATAAGCAAAGCAAGTCGGATGGTGATAGTGACGATTCGAACACTTTGCAACCAGTTGCATCGCCAACCACCGACACGACTTCAAACTCAGACGCGCAAAGCTCCAATATACTACAGGATAAATTAAAATCGGCCATCCTGTCGGCTATCCAAGATGCTGAGAAGTCAGGCAACACCTCTGATTTGTTGACGGTAATCATGAGTGCTGTAGATAAGACCCTAAAAGGAGCAGGAATCGATCCCACTTCATTGCTTGGGAATCAGAACAATATTGATCCTGCAACCAGGGACCTGCTCTCTTTGCTTGGATACCAAAACGGCAATAACACTAACACCAATCCTGCAACGATGGATCTGTTTTCTATGCTTGGAGACCAAACCAGCACCAATTCATCAAATAACGACCTTCTTTCTCTGCTCGGAAATCAAAACGCCAACAGCCAACAAAATCAAAATTTATTGGGTTATCTGCTGGACGCAAAACAATGAAAAATGATCGTTGGATAGACCAACCGATTTTTTCCTTGTCTTCCAAGTGTGTAAAGTGTTGCGGCGTGAAGCTTTTCGGATAGGTTCCTATTCTATAGGGCTCCTCACGTTCGCCTTCTCTTCATCTTCCCATAATCTTTCTGTGATATACTGTTACGAAACAATCCCGATGTGCTGTACCCCTCGTAGGTGTACTGCCACCCGCTTCGATACCCGAACGGGTAGTGGATTGGGAAAGGATCACGCTTTATGAGTTTCTTGAAGAAAAGTATTGTATTGATCGCTATGTGTGCAGTTTTAAACTGCGTTTGTAGGGCAATGGCAGATGAGGCCGCCGACCTTGCAAAGACCCCTAAAGCCGTGCAGGATTCGATCAAAAAAGTCATCGGTAGCAACGAATTGGGAGATATAGAAAAGGAAATAGAAGAAGGCAAACCCATCTACGAGGCTGAGTACAAGGTAAAAGGGGTCACCTATGTGGTTGTAGTGGCCGAAGACGGCAAGCTCATTGAACATGGAGTAGAAGTAGACCAGTCATTCGTGCCCGAGGCCGTTATGGCCACGGTGAAAAAGGCTCAGCCCAACGGAAAGATTGCCGAGGTGGCAATAATGGTCGGTAATGGGAGGCTATTTTTCGCCATCGAGACTAAGGTCGGACAAGACCTCCACATACTCAGGATCAACGCCAGTGGCAGGCTGATCTCCGACACCAGTGTCAAGGAAGCACCGGCGAGTGCTGAACCAGCCAAAACCGAGAAAAAGGGCTAGTTTTTTCATTTAATCTTTTGTAGTGCTCGACGTGATCGGGAGGATTGCGTCGAGCATTATTGTTTATGTCCAAGAAAGTATGTTCTGTCGTGGTTGACTCCGATCAAACAAAAGGGCGGCACATTGTGCATGCGGGGCATTTTTGGGTGATTGCGATCCGCACGCCATCAAGTGCAATACCTGCACAATTCAATGGCCGCCCCACTCGGGTCAACAAATGGAAATTCCTGAAATTGATCGAGTGGAATTCTTCGATCTCGGTACAGCGAAGAAAAAAGATCAAAGCGGGACAGGAAGGACTGATTGAAGAACTTGAGGAGATTCTGAGAAGCCAATAGATTGAAGATATCGCAAGTGCATCTTCTTCATCCCCTAGCCTACGTGTGCCGGTTGTAGCGATTGCATCTGTATTGTTGGGTAGCAGCGTCTAGTTTTTCATCGCTCAGGAGTCCGTAGCCTATATTATTTTTGGAGGAATGTCAAATTATGGCAATCGCCAGTATCAAGAGAAAGCTGAACTTTGTACTTGCGAAACTGGGCCGTTTGGATGCTTGGAAACGTGTTCCTTTCAAACTGATGGTGAGATATGTCGCTCCAGAACGTCCACGGCGGCTTCCAATCAGGATACAAATCGAGGCCACCAGCAAATGCAACTTGCGATGTCCTTGTTGTTCGCATTCACGGGAACAAGATACAGGACGACATCTTACGGAGGAAGACTTTCGCCGAATCCTGGATCGCCTGCCTTGGTCCCCGGCAAGAGTGGTCCTTAGTGGAATTGGCGAACCCTTGATGAACCCGCACTTCTTCACATTGGTCAATATCCTGGCGGAACGCAAGATTAAATGCGAATTCTTCACCAATGGGACGTTGCTGACCTTACGGATGCGGCAAGCGATCCTCTCACAACGTAATATTGATGCTGTCATCATTTCATGCGATGGTGCGGAGAAAGTGACGTTTGAGAATCTTCGGGTTGGGGCAGACTTCGAGAGTTGGAAGCAATCGGTCCACAAGTTCTCGATCGCAGCTAAGCAACAGCAGGGGCGGACTCTATGCATTGGCCTCAACATACTAGTCAATAAGCAGAACCTTCATGAAGTAGAAGATATCATTCGGTTGGCTGCCGAGTTAGGTGTTGATAGTGTCAGCATCCTACATCCAATTCCCATAGATGACATTGCGGCTGCTTTATGCCCCTCTCCAACGGAGCTTTCCACAGTACGCCAAGAAGATTTATTAGAGTTGGCAAGGGATTTAGGATTGAGAATTTTATTTTTCTGTCAGCGTGTCACATCACTTCCCAAGCTCATGCCACGCTGTATGCAACCGTGGGAGTTTGTCTTCATCCGAGCGAATGGAGATGTCGCTCCCTGCTGTGCCGTTTTTGGCTCCGAGAAGGGGGCAATCATGGGCAACATTTTTCGACAAGAGTTCAACGATATCTGGCATGGCGAGCGTTTTCGGGACTTCCGTAGAACCAGTGCATCAGGGACAAATGCACTGTGCCGCATCTGCCCCTATTACTGATTGGAGTCTAAACTGGCGGTACCCGATTCCCGTAAGGCTGGCTCAAGTGCGTGGCGGTGATCGGATGAACATTGGTTGCAAAAGATGCCCAACCATATAGCCATGGCGTTGCCGGGAGAAGATGGTCAAGTATCTGTAAAAGGCATTGGAAGAGTTTGAGGACACCCATTGAACTTGTCATTTTGACAAGTTCAACTCCTTGCAAACGAAAATGTTACAAGGAGTAGTTTAGTGAAATAATTCGGTTGCCGAACAAATCCCAAAATACCGAAGTAGTAATCCCTTATTCCCACTTGTCTTTTTGCTTGGCTTCTTCAATCGTCTGCCAGCATGTTGCTGGGAGAATCTGTACCGCCTCGCTTCAAGCGAATGATGTGATCCACCCCTTAAACTGCCACCAAATGCCGAAAACCACCCACCTTTCCGTTTTCTTCAGATTATTCAGAACTCCCGTCACTAAACCGAGGCTTTGCCATTGTCTTACAAATTGCCTCATCGATTATAGGAGTTATGCTTGTTCAGTCAGCCATACCCTAGAACGGAGAACTACTAATGGCCAAGAAGTCAAGATTGGGCCAGAAACAATGCCCGAAATGTGATGCGTGGTTCAAAGGCACCAGAGCAAAAGCTTGTCCGAAATGCGGTCACAAATTCCGGCCAAAGCAAAAGGCCGCCCCCGCCCCTGAACCGGCTGCCCCAGTTGCAAAAGCGGCAAACACCGTTACCGTGGAGCAAGTGAAAGCGGTGGCCCAAACGATCAAAGTAATTGGTGGATTCGACCGTCTCAACGAACTGCTGGGACTCATCCGAGAGGTTGGCGGCTTGCGGCGGTTCAAAGACCTGTTGGACGCTATGCAGTAGCCGAAGTGGACGAAACCACGGTTTGACCTACGGCCATTTCGAGCTCTCACTAGCCTGGGAACCAAGCCCAGGCTTTTTTCATTTAGCGGAGAGAGGCCCGTGGTTTTCCTGTTGCGAGGCACATCGGACGCACTGTGCCGCATAAGGAATGGCTTCAAGGCGTGACTTGGGGATCTTCGCTCCGCACGTCTCGCACTCGCCATAGCTGCCGTCTTCGATCCGTTGGAGTGCTGCTTCAATCTGGTCGAGGGCGTCCTCTTCGCTCCCCAATAAACTCAGCGTGAGTTCCTGATCGGCATTGTCACTCCCAAGCTCTTCTATGTCGGTCGGTATGCTGGTGGTCTTGCTGTGGTCCTTCAAGGAATCATCTTCCATCTGAGTCGTGTCGCCCTGAAGTCTTGCTCGCAATGCCAGAAGTCTTTCCCGTTGAAGCGTCAAGTCAGTGTTCGTCATTGGTAGCCTACAAATAAGTTCGATCCGATCATCCACTATCTTCTATCATGATCGATGGCCGCCGCCGTGTCAATGACCCGAAAATGGTCATGTGGCTCATGTCTGATGCTCCACACACCAATCTTCACGTTGGATCTGCATTGTCGGGCAGTTCCCACACGGCGTCAGGTTGGCGACGATGTTTATCTTGTTGCTCCCCACATACACTCCCACCAAATCCACGTCGGTGGGCAGTTCCTCCAGCCACTCAGAGTACAGGTTCGCTAACTGGTCGGCCTTTAGTCCCTCGGGCACGTCGGCCCCAAGCTGGGCGAGCCTTTCTTTCACATCCTCTTTGTCGAGGATCAGAAGCCTTACAACCTTCATAGCGTTTTTCCTTTCTTTGTCGTCTAACTATTCGACCCTCACGCTTCATGACTGACAATTAATCACTTCTTCCCACCTTCAAAACCCGAGTGGTCAGTCCACACGAACGCTGCCTGGGTCAAAACGTTGTGAACAAAGTCAAACCCCGCTTCCTTAAAGGCAACTTCCACTTCCCGCTTGCTGGGTGGCTGGCCGTCCAGGTATATTTTGCATTGAAAATGCTCCCATCACATCATCCAAAGCCCATACACGAGGAATGCAACGCCCACCCCGCCAAAAGCAATAGCGGCGAACCAAAATCGCCTGCGTTTCGTCAGAACAGCAATCGCTCCTACGGCAATCGCCACCTGAAACATGGTCACACTCCGAGCCAATACGGAATGATGCCGCAAGTGAGTAGCTGATTCACGCTGCAACTCGTCTGCCTTGTCTTTAATTCCCTCTTGTTCCTGCTGGTATTTCTCCAATTTGGATTCGTCTTTTGCGTCCACTTGTTTGCCCAATGCCGAAAGGATTTCCGTTTTGGTGTTCAGTAGGTTGGCTTTAATTCCCTTCGCTTGATAATAATTCCACTGGTCGGAAGATTGGATTTGCAGGATCATCGCCTCGTCGGCGTGATGTTCGGCAATCAAGGAGGTGATGGCGGCGAGCACGGCCAGGAAGGCAGCGGTTAAAGCCACTCCCAGCACCCATTTTTCGCTAGAGCCATGAGCGTGATGCTCCAGATCCTCTTGAGTTTGTTCCAAAGGCACTTCGGGCTGGTCCATGATGGGACTCCTTATATAACCGGTAACTGAACAAATTTTAGATGTGCTTTGAGAAAAAAACAAGGAACAAGGTGCTTATATCGTCTTTTAAGCCTGCTCTCAAAACGGTCATATTCTTCGACGAACTCGCCATCCGTGTATAATCATGCCGATTTGGGATGTGGCAAACCAAGTAAGAAGTAGGCTGAGCAAGACCGCTCCAAACATCGTCCACCACTGGAATCTATCCCTCAGATCAGAAACTGCCCCCTTCATTTCAATAATCCCAGCATGTACCCTCTCAATCCGTTCGCATAGGTTAGCCATTCCTGTTTCGATTTGAGCTAGGCGTGCCACAACTCTTGCGGCGATCCTGCGGGCTGATGCCACATCATCACGCATATCTATAAGTCCCTGCCGAACTTCCTGGAGTGTCGTCAGTATCTCGACCAATGACTCTGAGCAACTCTGTAGTCGCTCAGCCATCGCTACACCCATAGAATCTTTGTGGGTTGCTGCATATTCGGATGTCACCACGGCTTCGGAGATCTTGCCCACACCAACAGCCACAGCTTGGGTTGAATCAATCCAAGTCTCAGCAGTTTTCAGAGGCTCAAAAACCTCCTCATCTAACGACTTCAACAGTGATATGGTTTCCGTCTTGATTTCAGACCCTTTCTCTGGGAGATGATTTACGGCATTGGAGATCAACCCGATTCGCTTGTTGCCATTTTTGAAGGCATTTTCTATCCGATCCAGTTTCTCGTCCATGAACTCCAGCGAGTTGTCGGCTGCCTTGAATATACCATCACCAATTGCGTCCACACAGCCTTTTACAAGCCAAACGCCAATGATCCCTGTAAGGCATAAAATCAGCATCACAGACGCCAGAAGAATGATTGCCAAACCAGTGGAACGTCTGATGGCATTCATAAAGACCTCGATTAGGGGCTTGATCCGTTGTTTCTCTTGACCGGCCCCTGCGAGACCCGGATACCGACCAAGAACGCCACCAGGACGGCGATGTAGAATTGCCCCATCATCGCCTCTAGCCAGGATAGGGTGCGGGCAGGAGGGGACACAGGAGTAATATCACCATAGCCAACCGTAGTCATTGTCACAAAGCTGTAATAGATTAGAACCGGCTGCCGTGTTTCCGCTGAATTTAGGGTATCGGCCAATTTGCCCGCTGCCTGGAACGAACCGGGATTGAGTACCTCCGTCATCGAGTAGAGCGATCCCCAAGCCATGCCAACGAGCAGGTACACACAGATAGCTCCGAAGATGCTATCCAGAGAAATGCTGCCCTGCGTGAAGATTGCCCGCAGGATCATTGCCGCCACGAACGCCAGGAAGATGATTTCCAAGAAATGATCGGTCAGGGTGATAATATTCTCGCTGGAGGCGGCGAGTAGGTAGGCCAGCCATCTTCCCAATATAGCCAAAACGCCCAGTATTAGAACTGCCCATCTCAGCCATCGACCCTCGGACAGCGACAGGATTGCCGCAACCATAACTAGCGAGTACAGGACATCGAATAACGGACTTCGGATGGAAAAACCCCGCACCATCGGCTGGATGACCAACAGCAAGATCAGCGTAATGAGCAAAACCAGAAACCGCCAAGGGCGGTATTGTTGTATAGGATGTAAAGTCATAAATCCTCACCCCTCGCTTTCATCGTAATCGTGTTTTCGTGCGGACCTCCAGCCCTCTTCCCAAGAGCGAGGTTCCCTCGGTTTCCTTGTAGAGATTGTCGTTGACATCGATGCCTTCCCAATGCATGACTACTTGCTACTCAAGGTTTAAGATGGTAGAAATATCGTCAAATCACAGTACAGGACGGATACAGTTGGTGTGAAGTTAGAGCCATGAACAACATTGCAAAAGTGTTTATTATTCTATGTTGGGGAATTTATCTACTCTATTGGGCGGTCAGTTCTTTTTCGCAAAAGCCCGCAACTGAGAAACCCAAATCAGTGAGTTATTTTGTCGCCGTTTTTCTATTTGGTATTTCCTTTCTGATGATTCTTTTGCCTGAGTATTTTGATTTGTCAGCAATCCTGATAAAAAACTCATTGGTATTGGACATTACCAGTATGCTGATTTGTGCATCAGGACTTGCTGTTTGTATTTGGGCGAGAATAAATCTTGCAGGAAATTGGAGTAATACTTTAGATTTTAAAAAAGGTCATGAACTCGTTCAAGGCGGTCCATATAGATTGATTCGCCATCCGATTTATGCTGGCTTTTTATTAATGTTCCTTAGCTCGGCAATGGCAACCGGTAAACTCGGCGGAATTATAGGTTTCGTGACTCTATTAGTCGGTTGCTTGCTGAGGATCAGACTTGAGGAAGATTTGATGATGAAGCATTTTCCAGTGGAATATTGTGAATATAAAAAGAACACGAAGGCACTTGTTCCTTATTTGTGGTAAATCTAGGGATGTCTGACGAGTATTATGGGCGTAACCAGGCTTTCACCCGAACTACTGGCAATCGTGCCGACCCTTGATCCTTTCTACGACAAAACATATCTTTTCCAATTCATGTGTCTTCTCATTCTCAGGGTCCAAGCGGATAATCAAGGTTCTCATTCCCTCCGGTATTCTTTCCCCTTCAAGACGGTCACGACCATAGATGCAAAACTGTTCCTCCGACAGGGACGCCATACCGATGATGATGTCCGCATCGACAAGCATCCGACGACAATCTACCTTCCCTCAGAGATTCGGGTAAATTAAGCCGTCGCTCTCATCAACTATGTCCCGGTACTGAAGCAAGGGAGCTTGGCGGGGAGGATAATCGAACGGCTCTCCTATTAGAGGAAACCACTGGTTCTTGTAGGCTTCGATGAACAACTTACGAAGTTCTTTTTCAGTCTCCGTCTCGTTCTCGGACACCTGCCCTGTCGAAATAGAAACAATGGTGCCGACTACCTGCTCGCTATTTGCGGCTTCAGGGTGCTCAGTTATATAAAGGTCAAAAGTCCGAGCGATGTTTTCCCAAATCAAGATTTCCCGCCAAGGATGCATGTCCCTCATGAATCCTAGTTCCCATTGCTCAAAAGTCGGATAAACGAAATGCCCAACTTTTGAAAAGAGAATTCTTGCGAATTCTTCCAGAAGTGGCGTAAGCCCTTTCTTGTGGCGAATTGGGCCTTGCTTGATGTCCTCAAGCGGAACTTCTCGTAGCTCGCCACGATGCTTCTTCTTCCTGGCCATATTCTCCGTATCCTTTCCAGTGTGTTGTGCTTGCCTGTGACCTGATTTCGGCCTTTGAACCGTCCTGGTCAACCGACCCCCTCACTATTCTCCTTCTCTCCAATTCGGTAAGCCCCGTTTCATTCTCTTAGTCACAACCTGGGCGTCGAACTTCTCTGGATCGAACGGTCCACGCCACTCCATGCACTCCTCGTGCTGTTCGTGTTTCGGGTCGGCCATCGCTTCTAAATACTCTTGATAACCATAGCTCCCGCCGATATCCTCGGGCGGGCAGGCCCGTTGGCCCTCCAGGCACACTGGATATCGTGTTCTTTTCTCAGCCCGGAGGCAACCTTCGAAGTGGATTTCGTGTTCCCAACCATCACCGAAATCGTATTCGTAATCGAACTGGAACTGTTTCCCTTTCTCGGGGATTATCTTGCTCAGCTTCGTGCGGAGCGAGTTGACCGGTGGCGTTTCATCCTCCCAGCCCTCCATGAGCAACTGAGGATCACCGTAACGAACGCCATCAATCTTCGAACTGGTGAAGATGGGAGTTCGTCCAACCCATCGCTGTCTGTATGTGTTTGTGGAGCTTGTCCAAGGTGCAATCCTTGACTTGTATCCGACGCCAGATTGGCGGCTCGATTTCCTTCAAGATGATCTTGAACTGGAAGACTGTTGCAGCGGTGGTCTTCGCCTTTGGCTTCGTCCCCGTGCTTTCTTTCGGTTTTGGTGGGCTGAAAACCGCTTGAAGATGATCCATAAGGTGCTTGGCGACGAGCAAGACAGCCACCTGCTTCCGGGCATCACCTTCGGGCAGGTCTTCCGCCAAGCCCATTGCCATGCTGGAGACTTCGGCAACGGTAAAAGACGCTCCCTTCTTCGCCAGCTTACTCTTGATCGCCTTCGATATGCCGGGAACCAGGAGAAGAACTTCTCGCTGTGCGGGAGACAGGCAAAAGTGTTCAAGCGGTTTGTTCTTGATTCCCAAGTGTTCGGCGGCTACGAGTACCTGGGCAACCCATTCAGCAATTTCAACAGCCTGATTGGAAATGGCCTTGGCCTTCCTCGCATCCTCGATCTTCAGCGTCTTCGGTGGCTCCTCGTCCGTGTGGGTGTCGAGAACCTTCTGGACCTTGTTGAAGATGGCGTCCAGCTTCTTTCTGAGCTTTTTGTCCTCGGTGTGGTTCGCCTCGGCGGCGATGTAGCCGCCGAAATCATCCCATTCGTCCAAGGTGAACTGCACGGGCTGATTGGCAGGCGTATCCCGAATGACCTTGACATAGTTGTCATCCAGGCTCATGAGGTCGTCGAGAATGAGCTTCCGCTCGACTGCTGTGAGATTCAGCCCGATCTTGGTGCCGGGCTTGATATGCTTCCGTGTATTCATGCTACCTGATCCATTACTTCCGCTTGCGAGGCATCTTGGGCTTCCTTTCCTGCCCCCGCTTAAGGACAATCCCCGACTCGTCGCCGAGATGGATATAGAACATTCCCTTTAATTCATCACCTTCAAGGACCAGCCAGCCACGCCCTTGAGCCGGGTCCATCTCATCGTTACCGTCCCAGGAGAACTCCACGGCGGGCTTCCCATCCCGCTCGCCAAGGCAATAGTCGATCTGTCCCGCCACATATCCAAACTGGAACGACCCAGAGTCCCTGGCATCGAATTCAAAGTAGCCACGAACCTCCTCATCAATAAAATCCCTGTCCCATTGGTCCATCGACTCGATGAGCCATCGGCCCACGGCCCAGTTCTTCGGTTTTGATTTACCCATGTCGGCCTCACTGTTTCTGGTAGACCACCACTCTCACCGCCAACTGATATTCCAGCTTCCTCAACTCGTCCTCCATGATAGCCTTTGTCCGATTTTAATTAAATCCCCCCGATCCGGCACCTATCAGCGGAAAGTTGATGGACTGAAATCTTTTCTCATGGGCTATCCCGTCAAGGTACACGTAAGCGTATCGGCCTTCTATCGCCCGATTCCGCCAAACTTCGATAGTCGCATAAATCTTCTGATTCAGCTCGCTCACCGTGCCGGCGCTTACCCGCGCCCCCCAAAGGGCCTCGGTAATGTCCTCGATCCGACGTACTGACACGCCAGCCAGATACATCTCGATCATCGCCTCTTCCACCGATTCCTCCCGGCGGCGGTAACGATCAATAATCTCCGTCTCAAACGGCAAATTCCTGAGCCGCGGCACCTCCAGATTCACTTCGCCAGCCTTGGTTAACAACTTCCGCTCGTAATGACCGGCTCGGGTGTCAACGCGATCCGGACTATGCTCATAACGCTTCGCCCCGCAAAGCTCCTCCGCCTCCGCGTCCAAAAGCTTGTTCAACGTCTCTTCCACCGTGCTGCGGACCATCTCGCTTAGATGGTTACAAACCTCCTCCTCGTTCACCTTTAATAAACCGACAACCTTTTCGATACCGTTAGATTCTGCTACACCACTCATGGCAGTCCTTTCGTTTGGGTTAGGAATGGATGTTTTAAAAATCAACAAATCCTTCCTACCAAACTAAGGACTGCTCTGACAATGTGCGCATAAAGCTAAACGTTATCGAGAAATACTGGATCACATGGCAACGTCTAATCCACATACGGAACAAGTACGCCAGAGTCAGCGGTTGCTGGATCTTATCGATCCCCTAATTGCGCACCTGCGGCAGTACGAAAACACCACATCGACAAGTTCCGTCATCTTCGGAATCCGACCGTTGGATTCGAGCAAAGCCGAAGCTGTGGCTGTCTATCTTGAGAAACTTGGTTACTCCGGTGATGCTACCCGAGTCAGGCAAGGTTTTGGAGACCTGTACTCTCTGTTTAACGACCTATTGCAGCGACCAATTGCCCCGGAAGATTCCAAATTGCTGTCCAACCGCTTCTATGGATTTCAAGCCGCAGCAGCCCATCTCATTCGGGTTCTCGGGGAAATGAAAAAAGTGATTGAGGCGGGACGAGCCGAGAAGCCGGTGGACCCTGACGAGGAACCGTCATATCTCTTCCGCGATGAAGGCGGGGTTTATCGAGTTCGGTTCAAAGGTGAGACAAACACCATTCCAAAACTAAAGGGTGCAATGTACATCTACGAGTTGCTCCAGCATCCGAATAAGGAGTACCCAGCATCTAAATTGCACGCCTTGGTCATGACAATCGACTCCGAAGTGGAAAGCCGGCGACAATGGGGAAGCAATTCACTTAAAGTGCAGCATGTCGAGGATGACGGCGAAATGTCTTGTCCGCAGTGGGATACTGGGAAAACTGACCAGAAAGAGGACCAGTCGGCGTTGCGGAATTGCCATGACCGTCTCGAAGAAATCAAAGCCGACTTGGAGCAACCAGAAGTGAAACTTAATTCCGTTGAATTTGACGTACTCAAACAGGAGGAAAGCAAGATCCTAGCTGAGATCAATAAAATGACGGGCCTGGGAGGCAAGGCTAGGTTTAAAAGTACGGATGAGAGGGCTCGAACATCCGTGTCTAAGGCGATTGATAGAATTATTAAATCATGCCGCGAAAAGTGGAACCTGCCCAAGTTAGCCAAGTATCTCAATAAGCATATCAAACGCGGGACGAGTTGTTTTTATCAACCTCCTGTTCCTCCCCCGGACTGGAAATTCTAATAAATCTCTTCTTTTTTGCCTTGTGGCGCTAAATGCCACAAATTGTGGCGCTGAATGTCACGCCTTCTAAATACAGGCACGCCATTACGGACTGCGGTGCACGTTGCATCGAGTATTGTGCCAACAACTTTCAACCAATAGGGAGGATTCTGTGATGATTCAGAATGTATTGACCATTGGGGATATTGCCAATCGTCTTAGCGTACCCCTACATCGTGTGGAGTACGTACTTAGAACCCGCGGGCAACTTCGCCCGCAGGGACGGGTTGGAAATGCTCGAATTTACAATGAAAGTGATCTGCAATTCATCGCTAGTGAGTTGCGACGGATTGATGCCGAAAAGGGGGTGGCCAATGAGAACTGAAATCGACTCGGATGACGTGAAATTGGACCCTACAAATGAGACTGATTCCCAACTGGATCGTGACTTAGCAACGCTGGTCTTTGCACTCCTGGCGGCACGACGGTCGAGGGATTGTGAGGCGGAAAGCTTAATACTTCGACAACTGGATTGCGAGTACGGTGTGAAGCTGGTTTTTGCAGATGAAATTATAAACAAGAAGAAGGAGGCGATCAATGAACAGTGATTCTTCCACTAAAATGCTTGAAGAAACACTTCCTCTACTCCTTACGAGCAAGCAGGTGCATGATCTGACGTCGCTTGGTGAGCGGACCATCTGGCGTTTATCGCATTCCGGCAGGATGCCGGCAGCACTGAAAATCGGCGGATGTGTTCGGTTTCGGCGCGATGAAATTACGGCTTGGATTAAAGCCGGCTGTGCGTGCGTTGATGGGTGATGTTACAGAAGAAGTATTTAAAAGGTAGTTTTCAGACAATAATTTAAGGAAAATTTAAATGAGAAATGAAATTGATTTGTGTTACGTTCAATTAGCCACTGGGAATGAAACAAATTCCTGCCTAGATCAAGAATTCACAACACTAGTCATCGAACTCTTGGCAGCACGGCGGTTAAGGGATTCGATGATGGAAGAATGGATTCTTTCACGACTGGACCATGAGTATGGTGTTAAGTTGACATTCGCAAGTGAGGTTGAAAAACAAAACATCGTGGCCCAACCGAAGATGACAGACAACCCGGCGATTCTAGAGCGATACTACTTAAAAATGATAGCTCCAGAGATGGACGGTCATAAGCGGGTGCCGATGATAGTGTTCCGCGAAAAACCGCTGAGCGATGCAGAGTATGATCGGATTCTCTCCCCCTTGACTACAACCGGATTACTTCGGACAGCAGTTGACGAAACGTTCAGTCTCAGCGAAGTGGAACTACTAAAGGAGTTTTTCACAGAAGTAGTACCGACCTGGGAGTTCTCGGCCACGCCAGCTACACCCATCAGGGAGAACAGCTTTGGCTCGGTCGTATGCGGCTGCGTTTTCGGCAAGACAGGTACTATTCATTGGCCGCATGAGGAAACCGGAAAGTTCGGGCCGCAGGAGCTACCAATAGGCGTCTACTACGACCTACGGGCCGCCGAAGCAGAGCCGTGCATTGATGATCTTGCTGTTCGCAGTAAATTTTGTGAACAGAAAGGGGTGCATTGTGAGTAATATCCACCAAAACCAGGTGCTCCTAGCGGAACCTGGCGGAGCGCCACATCTGGCTTTGCGACCCGAAGATGCGGCCACGGCATTGGCGATCAGCCCGCGGTTGTCGGAACCACTATCGGATCGACAAGCCATCATCAGAACGATGAGGCTCTTCCACGAACTAGGCCAAGTCACGGAGGTGCGGGCACTCGATGCAGTTACCGACGATGACCAACGGCCGCACACGGAGTCTGGGTTCTTCGACAATCCCGAGGCGTTGGCTGATGCAGTTGCCGGCATTAGGGCCGCTCGGGGCATCTACTTCACGCCCAACCCAGTCGATGCAGCCCTCCTTGAGCGAGCATCAAATCGGATTCGCAAGGCCGTGAGGGGTGACGGAACCCAGGACATAGACATCCTGCGGCGCCGGTGGTTTTTAATAGACATCGACCCCAAACGCCAAGCGGGAGTCTCATCGACGCAGGCCGAATTCAACGCTGCGATGAAGCTTCGCAACGAGGTCAACCGCTATTTGAGTGAACGTGGTTGGCCCAAGCCCGTTACTGCTATATCGGGAAATGGTATCCATCTCCTGTATCGCGTCGACCTTCCCGCAGATGATCACGGCTTGGTACAGCACTGCCTGGAGGCGTTGGGCAGGTGGTTCGATAATGACCGAGTTCTGGTCGACAGGACGGTATACAATCCAGCCAGAATCGTGCGATTGTACGGCACGCGCGCCTGTAAGGGTAACCCCACGGAAGATCGGCCGCACCGCATGTCGCTGATTCTCGGCGTACCAAAGGAATTGCAGGTCGTGCCACGCAAGGCCCTGGAAGACCTGGCAACCGAGGCTGGTGATGGCAAAGCCGAACGGAAAGGCAAAGATGGCAAGACAACCAACGGAAAACCTTTCGACATCGAAGGATTTATTCGGGAACATAGCCTAGATGCGACCGGCCCCGAACCCTGGAACTGTAAGGAAGGGGCTGGACACCGGTGGGTGCTAAAAACCTCACCGATGTGCGAGCACCATGACGGCGCGGCATTTATTGTCCAGTTGGGCAACGGGGCGGTCCAGGCAGGCTGTCACCACAACTCGTGTTCCTGGGACTGGCAGGCATTACGGGCACACCTTGAAGCCGAGCGGCAAAAGCTAACAGTGTCTCAGCCAAATAGCCAACTAGGCACCGTCGTTAGACCTTCCACAGCTTCGTTGCCGAAGGTCCATTTGCCTGGGGGACGCGTGCGGGTAACGGATACAGCGCGAGTTGGGTAAACTGTTGGGGGCGACGGATCGGTACTTCTGCCGTGAACGGGCGCTGACTGCCATGTGGCACGATAAAAAAGGCATCCCGATCCTTGAAATCGTTAAGCCGGCGAAGCTCATTAGCGCCATCGAAGAAGTATGTCGGCTGGTCAAGCCCTCAAAGGGAGGCGACACCTGGGAACCAACAGTTCTCAGCAAAGCAATGGCAGAGGCCATCCTTAGCGCCGACAGTCTATTCGGCAGTCTGCCTCCCATCAAGGTCATCACCAGATGCCCGGTGTTGCTCGAACGCGATGGACAGCTCGTCCTTGTGGCGAAGTATGATCGTGAGTCCGGGATCTATGCCGGTGGTCAACCGGTGGAAGAGGTTTCGCTGCAACAAGCAAAGGAACTCCTGGCTGTAACGCTTTGTGATTTCCACTTTGCATCTGCGGCAGACCGCTCGCGGGCGCTTGCCGCGTTGATTACGCCCACACTCGTCTTCGGAGGGTTGTTGCCGAGCCGGGCGCCCGGCACCCTGGTCGAAGCCGATGAGTCGCAGACCGGCAAAGGATACCTCGTCAAGATCATCGCCGCGATCTACGGCGACGTACCGGCCACCGCTCTCCAGAACAAGAAGGGAGTAGGTAGCCTGGAAGAAAGCTTTGACGCAGCGATCCTTAATGGCAGATCGTTCATCAGCTTGGATAATCTGCGAGGGAATGTCAACAGTCAGAAGCTAGAGAGCTTTTTGACCGAGCCTGACTATCCCGCCAGAATCCCGTACCTGGCGCCTGTCCGACTTGATGCCAGCAAAACAATCGTCTTGCTTACATCTAATCGTGCGCAACTAACACAAGACCTGACCAACAGAGTCAGCGCAATCCGCCTGTTGATACAGCCTGCCGGGTTTGTTTTCACCTTATATCGCGAAGGAGACCTGCTCAAACATGTGCAGTCCAACCAGGGATTGTTTCTTGCGGCGGTGTTTGCAATCGTCAAGGCCTGGTATGCCGCGGGAAAACCGGCCAACGAGAAAGCTGACCACGACTTCCGGGAGTGGTGCGGGTCCCTGGATTGGATCGTTACGAATCTCCTGAGCGAGGCCCCGCTGATGCAAGGGCACAGGGAGATTCAGTGCCGCACGGTCAGCCCGGGTCTGACGTGGCTACGGGACGCTGCCCATGCCGTGGACGCCCGTCAGAAGCTAGATGAGTGGCTGCGCCCAAACAGCATCTTGGATATCCTCCGGGGGGTGGCAGACATCGAGATACCAGGCGTCCAGGAAGGTGACGATATCGAGGACGAAAATGTCCGCGATAGAGTGTTTAAGGCGATTGGACGGCGGATATCGGAATGCTTGGGGGATGAGGACGAGGTCGAAGTGGACGGATATAGTGTGGACAGACGCACCATACCCGACGAGAAGTACCGGGAGAGAAAAGAATATCGTTTCCGGTCGATCCAACCCCGAAAGTCACCCCGAAGTCACCCCGAAGTCACCCCCGAAGAAAAACCTCGAAACCCCGAAGACCCCGAAGGGGGTGACATACCTTTTTAACGCAACTGTTTTTTTACTCTAATAGGGTTATATGTGTGGAATGTATATATTATGTTACGAACCCCTTCGGGGGTTTCCGGGTATTCGGGGGTTAGAGGAATCGTCGGACATGACATGCTGCCCCCCGCTTCCTTCCCCATTCCTTCCCCCTCCGCAAGGCGCGAAAAGATATGTGATTCCGGGTCGCTGGAGGCGAAATTGATTGTGAAGCCAAGTAAGCTGTTGCTGGTGGCTGACGTGAGGTCGTATTCTGGTCTGAACAGCGGCATACTGGAACAACGAGAACTGGCTAACACAATTTGTGACAAAGCCGAGACAAGGGTAGCAGAAATTGTATTTCAAGTAGTTGACTATCATGCAACTAATGGGTAGAATCTACCGATATGAGACTGAGCGATCAACTGAGACGGGAGATCGAAATGGCAGACATCAGCCAGTACGAGCTCGCGCGGCGCGTCGGCCTGGACAAGAGTGTGTTGTCCCGTTTTATGCACGGCAAAAGCGGTTTGTCTGTGCAAAACATTGACCTAATAGCCGAAGTGTTGGGACTTGGATTGACGAAGACAAGGAAAACCCGAGTGAAGAAAAGGTAACTAAATGGCAACGATATATAAGCGGAATCGACGGCGGCCGATTCCCGATGGTGCGGAAATCGTCACCAGGACTGGGAAGAAGTACGCGACCTGGACGGATAAGCGGACCAAGCGGCAACGGCGGGCGCTGTTAGCTGACGATGGGAAGGCAATCCTATTGGAAGCAGCCGATTATACTATCGAGTATTTCGACCACAACGGTCAGCGGCGGCGAGTGGGCAGCAAAACGCCCGATAAAGACGCAGCGCAACGATTGGCCAACCAATTGGAAACCGGCGTCATGGAGCGGGAGCGTGGATTAATTGACCCGCGGCAAGAGCTGTTGGCGAACGAAAGCCGGCGGT
This sequence comes from Pirellulales bacterium, assembly GCA_963845975.1. GTDB lineage: Bacteria > Planctomycetota > Planctomycetia > Pirellulales > Thermoguttaceae > JBEKIK01. Next base: position 1,355,226 of record CAWJUD010000001.1, read on the forward strand.
CAGTCAGCGAACACTTGAAAGAGTATGAAGGAAAGTTGCGGGCAGACAATTGCGATGCGAAACACATTGCCACGACCATTAACTACATTACAGTTATTACCCAAGAGGCCGACTTCACAACGATTGGTGATATTCGTGCTGATAAAGTGACCACTTACGCCAGTGAGTTGCGAAAAAACTGGTCCGCTCGAACCGTGCAGGCACATCTTGCGGCAATCAAACAATTCACTCGCTGGTTGGCGGTTCATAACAAGCTGCCATCTGACCCATTGGCATCTGTCGCAAGGCCGAGCCTCAAGGGCCAATGAGAACACGAACGGCGTATGCTCCTGCCTGAAGAATGGCAATGGCTGCGCTCTGTCACGCTGGCGGAGAACGTAAACCGCTGCGGCATGGAAGCGCAGGAGAGGACGCTGCTGTATTGTATGGCAATCCAGACTGGGCTACGGTCGAGCGAGTTGCGGAGCCTCACCCGTGGCCGGCTGTTCCTTGATTCCGAGAGGCCTTACGTCACCTGCGCGGCCGGTTCGACGAAGAACAAAAGGGATTGTCGGCAGTACATCAATCCAGACCTAGTTGGCGAGTTACGAGTGCACCTCGCAACGAAACTACCAACGGCTCGGGTGTTCTCCATGCCAAGCAAGCATGACGTGGCGGGGATGCTGCGGGCTGACTTGGATGCTGCGAGGAAAGCGTGGTTGAAGGCGGCTGAACACGATCCCGAGGAACGCCAAAAACGGGAGCAAAGCGACTTTCTGGCTGTGGCGAACTACGATGGGGAGAAATTGGATTTCCACGCATTGCGTCACACCTGTGGGGCCTGGCTGGCAATGAGCGGAGCACATCCAAAGGCTATTCAGACAGTCATGCGGCATAGCGCGATCACCCTGACGATGGATACCTATGGCCACCTGTTCCCCGGCCAAGAGGCAGAAACCGTGGCCCGACTACCCAAAATGGTTTCCAATGATCCCGAAGTCCTCCGGGCGACCGGTACCTGCGACGCCGAGCCAGTGGACCAGCCGGGTTGTGGTCAGCATTTTGGGCAGCAGTTGGACGGCAGAAGGTTGCTTGCGATGGCGACGGGTGGCGAGTCAAACCCATTCACGACCACCGGTCCAGGGACCGATCCGTTGGCTCCGCAAGTCCTTACGCTGGGAAGAAATAAGAAAAGCCGGCGAGTCTTGGCGACTCCCGGCTCGAAAGCGGAGGGCAAGGGATTCGAACCCTCAACCGGTTACCCGGCACCTGATTTCGAGTCAGGCTGCTAACCATTCGCGTACCCTCCGGGAACAACGCAAGTTATTGCCGCTTAATGAGTTGCGTTGTTGAAAAAGTAGGATGGAAACTGTCTTTTTTAGCACTGACGCCCATTTTGACGCCCAACGCCCGTTTCTTGACGCCCGTTATATTACATTAAGCGTTTCATCAACTCCAACAAAAAGATATTTTAACAAGAATTCTTTAGTTGCAAAGTCATCCAAAAATGCATTCCGAATTTGCTTTCACATAACAAGCCACGAGTATTTTTTCTCGTTAAGATATTTCCAATGGGCACGTCCTTGGGTAAGCATTTTGTTGGAATCACGCTTGGATTAGCAGTCTGATCTATGATCAGACACCCAAGGTTGATTAGTGATCGGGCAATACGCTTTCCGTGGCACATCGGGCGGCAATCTTCTCGCATTCGCCGTTAAAGGTCGGCAACTTCAGCGCTTTCAGATGATGTTTCAATAGCACCGTGCTTTTGGTTTCAAGCTTCTTCATGGCAAGCCTCCTCGTGTCGCAGGGTGTCGTAGATCGCCAGCTTCGGCGGGGGAACTTCATGGTCTTGCAGGTGCGGATGGCCGTCTAGGCGAAAGTACTTGGCCGGCTCTTCGCGGCCGTCCTCAAGCAACGGCCGGATCGCCTCCACGGTTAAGGCATACAAGGGATTGTCTGCATGGGCTCCATCGCATGTCTTTATGCTGGATGTAGCTGTACGCAAAGCTCTGACAGGACGCGAGAAAGGACCACCGTATTTCCCGTCCGCGAAACTCATCGAGCGGTTCAGGTCGATCTTGATGGAGCATCACAGAACGCTGAAGAACTTGGGCGAGAGACTCGCTGTCGCTGCGATCCTTCCATCCCCTCTTCCCAGCGTGCGTGTCTTGGATAGCTTGATTTGGTTCGACTGGTGAGCATGTCAGCACTAGGTGCAAGACTTCGGCGATTGGGTCCAACCTGACTGGGACAGTGGTCAACATAAGCTTTTTCGGATTACAACATGACAATTGCATCAGAGCCGCCGATCCCGCTGTTTTACCAATAGAAAATTAATCGGCGGTGGCCTGGTAATCTCTGATGATGCGGTCGTGTGCTTTTGTCCTAACAAGTCATCACTTTTCACGGATCCTGAAAACCACCGGGCCTGTTGAAAAAGTATGTCGGCCAGCTAGCATTGTCAGCACGGGTTTCGTCTTGATCTGCCGAGGAAATGGGCGTATGAGAACGAAGTACTCCTCCACCATTTTCGCCACTTTTCAGGACGGACAGACGTATGCAAGGAACGCATGTCTTTCAACCACAAACCAGGACGGTCATCGACTTGGAGTCATTCATCGCAGAGGACCACTTTCTCCGTAGAGTCGATCGTGTTCTGGAAATGTCCTTCGTGCGCGACGTAACCGCCGCGTGCTATGCCGTCGGACTGGGGCGGCGCTCCATCGACCCCGAGGTGTTCTTCCGGATGCTGTTGGTGGCATACCTTTACGACATCACCTCGGATCGGCGGCTCTGTGAGGAAGTCCGTTACAATCTGACTTACCGCTGGTTCTGCCGGTTGTCGTTGGACGATGAGGTTCCCGACCATTCCTCACTCAGTCGCATTCGGGATCGCTACGGCGAGGAGATCTTCGAGACAGTGTTTCGCCGTATTGTTGAACTCTGCAAGGAGAAGGGCTTGGTGGCTCAGGAGTGTCGTGTGATGACCGATGCCACCCTGATCGCTGCGGATGCCTCGCTGAACTCGCTGATTCATAACGATCCGAAAGAAGCGGAGAAAGAGGCGATAACCCAACGGCGCAATCGTGGGTTGAAGGACTCGTCATCAGCACGGCGCGTGACAAACCAAACGCACACGAGTTGTACCGATCCGGATGCCACACTTGCCCAGAAGAAAGGTACATCGCGACAACTAAAGTACAAAGTGCACCAGAGTATTGATGCTGACAGTCGCGTCATCCTGGATACCGAAGTCACTACTGGAGCGAAGCACGATAACCAGCCCTACCTCTGCCAGTTGCAGCGGATTCAGGAGCGATACAAGATTACCATTCGCGAAGCTACGGCAGATCGGGGTTATGGCTCTGCAGCCATCATCAGGTCCTTGCAGGAGTCAGGGACAACCACCTACATTCCACTCTGGAGCGGCCGAGTTGGAAACAGCAAGTATCTGAAAGGCGAGTTGGTCTACGACAAAAAGCGGGATCGATTCCGATGCCCACGGGGAAAATACCTCACGCCAAACCCGGCAATTTGTGGCAACCAGAAACGATACGTCAGTTCATCGGTAGACTGCCGGCAATGTCCACAAAGACCAATCTGCCCGACAGAAGCCAAAAAGAAGTTGCCGTATAAACGCTATGTGCGCCGGAGTCTTGACCAGGACCTGTTTGAAGAGGTGCAAGCCAGGATGGAGGAACCGGAATTTCGCAAGAAGATGTCCGAGCGGATGTGGAAGGCCGAGGGACTGTTTGCTGAGGCGAAACAAAACCATGGATTGGCTCGCGCAAGGTACCGCGGTCGATCGAAAGTGCAAATTCAGGCGTACCTGAGCGCAATGGCGCAGAACCTAAAGCGCCTGGTCTTGCTGTTTTATCTCTGGTTGGTAACTCGGTGTCTATACCCGCAAAAAACGTAGACAATTATCCAAACTCGATCTTTCAATAACGGGACTTTTTCAACAGGCCCGAAGGTTACTTGACACGCGAAGGCAAATCAGTAAAGTTTGGGAGCGAACGGTTGCGGGCCTGTCTGGAAACGAGCCAGTGAATAGAAACGTTCATGCCATACTTTCACGCATCACGTAACGTTTATCCGTTCAACCATGTCATTCGCGTTCCCGAGGGCGCGATAGCGCACGCCTATCAGCTTTCGCTGGAACTTGGAATGAAGTGGCGAGAGGACGCCTTGGAGGGCGGTCGGAATGAACGAGCATCATCTCGTCAAAATGCCGTATATGCCGCCAATACGGTTTGCAACGCGGCCCGCTTCCTTGTTGCGCAACCAGATCCGCAGGACCGGCCGGTTCGGGGGTACGAGGTGGTGGTGGCTCAGCAGATACCCAGCCCGATGGTGCTAATCGGCTACATAGACGCTCAAGGTCCGGATTTCGCTTTTCTTCCGGCCTGTGTGGAAGAGTACTGGGCCCCAACGAGGGCGTGGCGTTTCTTGGAGTATGTCTGCCCTTCACTGATTGTAACGGCGGAGCTAGGTGTGATCGCCGATGCCGACATGTGGATCGCGGGCGAAGACTACGAGCACGACCGGCAACTAGCGCGTCAACTTTGGGGGCCAATCCCACTGCCGATTCAGGCTTCGCAAACCAGAAGGCCAGCATAAGGCGGGTTGGTACGCCTGTTCCGACGAAGTCGCAGCCGTACTCAGCAGTCTGGACAGATCCTGCTTTACTGGTGCAACGCTCGACATCGAGGGCCACCCGACTGTCCAAATCGTCACAAGTATCGTTATAAGCGGGCAATAAACCGCTTGTGCCATGGGAGCCCAAGGTATAGCCTTGGTCCGCTGTTGCTCCGTGCATAGTGGTGGAGCATCGTTTACCTTGATTGATTCAATATCGCCGTCCCAAAGACTCAACTTTTTGATCAGACTCTCAACAAACCACCATTTTTTTCTCTCTGGAGTTTTCAGAAATGTGGAGGAAACCACACCCTCTATCAGAAACTTTCCAGACTTCCAAGCCGTCCCATTTAGAAGTTAATGTTAAGTAACCTAACAAATCTTAAAATCTACTACTTACAATACCAGCCGCTCTTTCCGTGAATGCTAATCCACTTCGTTCGAATTGGACACCCAGCCTGCACCCATTTCAATAGTTCAATTACATTGCAACGCATTATTTTACCAAGCCCGAGATGCACTGGCAGTGGAATTCTATCAGAGTAAACCATCTGCTGCATTGCTTTTAATAGAATTTGCAGAAATTCAGCCATCTCTCGGCTATCGAGCAGAAGGTGGTCGCAGCTTTCCAAGTAATCAATTGACGGTTTAAAAATATGACGATATTCTGGCATGATTACCTCCCAATTAGTACTCAACGCCGCTTACAAGGTGATTCCGGTCGCTGCCATCTAGTGGGACAACCGTTATCAATCCACTCGATAATCTCGGCCAATCGCCAGCGAGATAATTTACCAATTTTGGCCGGTTCTGGGATCGCTTTTAAGGCAAGAAGTTTGTATAGCGATCGGTGTGAAACATTGAGCAGCTTGGATGTGGTTTTCCCGTCTATCAATAATCCAGAGTCCTCGGGGAGTTTCCCCAATAGGAGTGCTGTTCGCAGATCAGCTGCATTCTGTTTTTCGAAATCAGGGAGATCTACACTTTGTGTGGCAATTATTGGTGGTGGTGAGGATTCTGGGCACTAATATAACTGATGCCGGGTTGGAACATCTCAAAGGATTGAACAACCTTAAAATGCTCAGACTTGAATTTACTCAAGTTACGGATGTTGGATTGGAATCTCTCACAAGGGTGGCCAATCTACAAGAACTTGACCTCAGTGATACCAAAGTAACCGACGCCGGATTGAAACATCTCAAGGACTCACCCCAATTGCAAATTCTGCAGCTCTACCGTACCAGAGTAAGCGATGCTGGGCTTGTGTATCTTAAAGGGCTGAAAAAACTCGAAACACTGAATCTCATTAATACCAACGTGACCAAAGCTGGCATTCAAGACATTCAAAAGGCATTGCCAAATCTGAAATTTACCCGCTGAAAGGTTTTTTTAGATATAAACAAACCGATCATGCAAGAAAAAGAAAAGAGGCTGCCTTCGATGCAACCCCTTATGCCGTAACAGTTTACATTAGCGAGGGCGACGGGAGTCGAACCCGCAACCACCGGATCGACAGTCCGGTACTCTAACCAATTGAGCTACGCCCCCAAGTCTTTATATCATAAAGACTTATAACCATTTTCTCTCTTTCCTATCTCACCCCTTTACGGTTGATTTACGGTAGTTTATACTCCAAGAGTAACGTATAATCAAGTTTTACCCCCGCCGGTTGGGTCAGCGGAGGTCAGACGCCACCTGCAACCATAATATAGGATAGGAGGCGACGCTATGAGTACCGATTCTACCAGATCTGTTTCCCGTGGTAAACGGGTGAAGCCTCATAAGCCACGTCCGGATTTCCCGCTTTACGCACACAACGTAGGCAAGTGGGCCAAAACGATTCGGAGCAAAACCTACTTTTTCGGGAGGTGGGAGGACCCAGAAGGGGCGTTGACCGAATACCTCGACCAGAAGGATGACCTTTACGCTGGCCGAACACCTAGGGCCAAGGGGGGTTTGACCATTCGTGAACTTTGCAATCTCTTCATCCGGTCGAAACGTATCAAATTGGACGCTGGCCAGTTGTCGCCCCGAAGTTTTGTAGACTATGACCACGCCTGCCGAGTGCTGCTAGATGAGTTCAGCCCCACACGGTCCGTGATAGACCTTCGGCCGCAAGATTTTGAAAAGCTTTATTCTCGCCTATCCCGCAAGCACGGTATCACTACCCTCGGCCGCGAGATCACGGTCGTAAGAATGATTTTCAAATACGCTCTGGAATCGGACCTTATTGAACGGCCTGTCAAATTCGGTCCGACTTTTTGCGGTCCCAGCAAGCAAGACCTACGCAAAGCCAAATCCAAGGCCCAGCAAACCAACGGCAAGAGGCTCTTCGCTGCCGAAGAAATCCGACGCCTCATCGACGCCGCCAGCCCTCAGTTGAAGGCGATGATTCTTTTGGGCATCAACGGGGGTTTGGGAAACTCAGATTGCTCCTTCCTGCCTTTGTCTGCCTTGGATTTGGACGGAGGCTGGTTAGATTTTGCTCGCGTAAAGACAGGGGTGGACCGGCGGATTCCATTGTGGCTGGAAACGATCACAGCATTGCGGGAAGTCATCGCCAATCGCCGCAAGCCCGCCGATGAGGCCGACACGGGGCTTGTCTTCCTAACCAAGTTTGGACTTCGGTGGGTTCGATACGGCTTCGATGAAACCAAGCGGCTAGGCAAGACGATCATAAAGGCCAAGACTGATAATCAGCTTGCCAAAACATTCGGCAAACTGCTTGATGAGTTAGCCCTACGACGACCGGGCATCGGTTTTTATGCCCTCCGACACACCTTCGAAACCATCTCCGGCGGATCAAAGGATCAAGTTGCCGTGGATGCAATCATGGGACATGTCGATAACAGCATAGCAAACGAGTACCGGCACGGGATTGAGGACCTCCGGTTGCGTGCCGTGGTGGATCATGTGCACGAATGGTTGTTTGGCAAGGCAGGGCAGACCAATGAGTAAGAAGAAAGCCAGCTCCCCTATCGTCATAACAACCGACACAACAATCGGCGAATTGATGGATGCAACAGAGGGTGACAAAACGGAGATTGCTAACATATCCATTAAGCCTAGTGGTTGTTCGCTTGCACGACTCATACGGGAGGGCAAAACCAACCAGCCCACAAAGACACCACCCGAATTGATTGTTTTTGACGGTCTAATGCGTCGGTCTAATAAGCACTTTGGTAAACGGCTTCGTGACGGGGGGTTGTTAATGGCTGTAGCAACTGTAGCCGAGTTCAAAGGATGGCTTATCCATCAGGTTCGCAAAATGACAGTCGCGGAGTTCAACGCGGCGCTCGATGAGGCGATGAGGCAGAGACAGTACGGTCCAGACCCGCACAAGCAAATTCTTTATTGGGACGGCAAAACATATCCACTCACACGGAAGAGTTGGGAGTTCCTATCAACCGTCTGGGGACAATACAATGTCCCCTTCGATGAGATTGGTGAGAAGGTGTGGGGCGACAATATGACGCCATCGGGCACAATTCGTCAATTGATTCTGCGGATCAATCGCCAATTGGAAAAGTATCATATCGACCTGCTATTCACAAGCGAAGGTGAACAAGTCTCGCCACTTTCTAACTGGCCGAAGTAGTTACGGAAAACGTAACAGATCGTAACGGCTACTCGGTTAGACTTGGTTAGTAGATCTTAATTAACCAAGCCTTTTTTATTTGGTGAGGTCGAAATGCGAACAGCTACCATTGAGAAACAGAAATTCACACCGCCCGAGATTGCCCGCTTGTGGGGCGTATCGGTTGAAAAAGTAGTTGCATACATTCGCTCAGGCGAGCTACGAGCGATCAACGCGGCAACTCCAGGCCGCAATCAACGACCTCGATATTTAATCGACGTAATCGATCTCGAAGATTTTGAGCGCCGCCGGACCGTTGGCCCCGCGCCTAAGTTGCCCCCACGGCGAAAATGGCAGGTGTCCAATGGCGATTTCTATTGAGCAACTGAGCAATAAAATGCCCCCGCCGGCTATCACATCGGCAGGGGCTTATTCGGAGGGCGGCCGGGCAGTCCGGCAGTATCCCATCGTCCCAATCGACTGCAGCAAACGAATCTGAGACTAAATATGGTTACTAAAGCTGAACGAGCGACAAAACGCAAGCTCACGTTAGATGACCTGCTGGGGAAGCTCTCCAGTGTACAGCCGACCAGAGACCTGCGGTGGAAAGCAATCTGTCCTGCCCATGCAGATCGGAAGCCCAGTCTGTCGATTGCTGTGGATACGGACAGGATTCTGATGCATTGTCATGCCGGTTGCTCCACCGAGAAAATCGTCAAGGCAATCGGATTGGAAATGTCCAATCTTTTCCTCAACGGCGGCAACAACACACCAGGCGACTGCCACAAACGGTGCAGGTACGCGACGGCACGCGAAGCGGCAGCCTCGCTGAAACTTGGGGAGCCATCGCAGCGTTGGTGCTACTTCGACGCTGCCGGCAATAAGGTTGGATTCATTCTGCGATGGGATCGACATGACGGCAAGGAAATCCGGCCAGTGTCGCGCAACGGCGACGGCTGGATCGTTGGAGGGATGTCCGAGCCGCGGCCCCTGTACTGTTTGTCGGAGCTAGGGGAAGCCAAGCGGGTATATGTGACTGAAGGCGAAAAGGCGGCCGATGCAGTCCAGTCCCTTGGGCTGATTGGCACCACATCAGCCCATGGAGCCAAGAGTGCCGGCAAGGCCGACTGGTACCCGTTGGCGGGCAAGGAGGTTATCTTATTGCCTGACAATGACGAAGCCGGCCGACGCTATGCTGAGGATGTGGCGAGACTCTTGGCGAGCTTGGATCCGCCTCCCGCCGTCAAGCGTGTCAACCTAAAGAACCTCCCCGACAGTGGCGACATCGATGATTGGATTCGCGCGGGCGGCAAAAGGGCAAGAGAAAAACCGAGCTACGGGATTGTCTTGAGCGACTGGCCGATGAGGCCGAAGTGCTCCAGTCAGAACCAAACGAGCCGGCTGCCTCACCCGGTCCGAGCGATGACAAACAGGATGAACCAAAGAGGAAGTCCGCAGCAACCAAGCTCATCGAGTTCACTCGTGGCGTTGAACTGTGGCACGCACCTAACCTTGACCCGTATGCGACTGTCTCCACCAAGGGACATCAAGAGAATTGGCTTGTTAAGTCCAAAGAATTCAAGCGGTGGTTGGGTTATCAATACTACCTTGTCGAAAAAAGTGCACCGGGTTCTCAGGCTTTCAACGACGCCTTGCTGGTCATAGAAGCGAAAGCCATTAACGAAGGTAACCAATATGACGTGCATGTCCGCGTGGCCGAGCATGGAGGCGATATTTACCTAGACCTCTGCAACGACAATTGGCAGTCTGTCCAGGTTACGACAGACGGATGGTCCGTTGTCGACGATCCCCCCGTCCGGTTCAGGCGCGCCAAGGCGATGAAAGCATTGCCGACACCTTCGTATAATGGTTCGGTGGACGATCTGCGCAAGTTTCTTAACGTAACTGACGAAGATTGGCCATTGACCGTGTCGTGGTTGTTGGCTGCGATGCGACCGCGTGGACCGTACCCGTTGCTGTGTCTTCACGGTGAGCAAGGCTCGGCAAAATCCACTGCGGCTCGGGTGCTGCGCGAGCTAGTGGACCCCAACTCCGCACCGCTTAGGAGTAGTTCGCGCGAGCCGCGTGACTTGATGATCGCGGCAAACAACGGGTGGGTCATTGCATTGGACAATCTTTCCTGCTTACCCCCGTGGTTTTCAGATGCCCTGTGTCGCCTGAGCACCGGCGGCGGATTTGCCACGCGGGAGCTGTACACCGACCAGGACGAAGTGATCTTCGATTCGCAACGGCCTGTAATCATCACGGGCATCGAGGAACTGGTGACGAGAGGGGATCTGCTCGACCGGTCACTGCTCGTGACCCTGCCAAGGATAGCGGATGAACGTCGGCTACCCGAGAGCAAGTTCTGGACCGTGTTCAACAAGCAGAAGTCGGGGCTGCTCGGGGCGATGTTGACGGCTGTTTCTAAGGCATTGGCCAATCTGCCGAACGTTTCGTTAGGTCAGTTGCCGAGGATGGCCGATTTCGCGGTTTGGGCGACGGCGGCCGAGACGGCACTGGGACTGAAGGAGAAAGAATTTCTGAACTCATACGTTGGCAACCGCCAAAGTGCAAATGAGTTGGTCCTGGAGTCCTCCCCCATGACCCGGTATGTGATGGAGATGGTCGAGCAATTTGCGAAGAACGATTATTGGGAAGGCCGTGCTGCTGATCTGTTAGAGGAGTTGGAGCGGAAGGCATCGGACGGCGACAAACGACTGAAATCCTGGCCGAAGACTCCCCGCGGCTTGTCGGGGGCGTTGAGGCGGCTTGCCCCAAACCTCCGGCAGGCAGGCATCGACGTTGAGTTCAGCGTGGTAGGTCGTGGCAATAACAGGCGTCCCATCATTACGATTCGCCGGGCAGGATCCAAATCAGAACGAGCAGGGAAATGACCTACCCCTCGTACCCCAGGAAGCGGAAAACTCAGAAAACCTCGGAGAATACGCCAGCGGGAGCGGGGTAGGTCGGGGTAGGTCGGCCGAAAATGCGAAACCCCATAAAAAACAAGTACGGGGGTAGGTCGGGGTAGGAGGGGTAGGTTGAAACCCATCTATATTTTGTCTGGGAAAACCCGCCCCTGCCCTGCCGCCCGCTCGGACAAAGGCTGGTTTGGCGATGGCGGGGAGGAAACGACCACTGGCTGAAGAAGTATTGGCCATCGTGAGAGAGGTACAATAGAAACGACGGCTACGGGGAGGTTAGAACGTCATGAATGATGATGAAAACAGCCAATCTTCTAAAGTTCCTACTCCCCGATTGCCATTGTGTTACCCGGCGATTGAATAAGTGCAATGGTTTTTTGGGGTAATGGATTAGTCGATTTTTTGTCCCTGCAAGAAAGATCGAGAAACTGAAAATGACAAACATGATGGACAATTACATCGGGGGGAAAGGTGGGTGCTAGAGGTATACGAATTGGGAGAAAAGAATTGACCCCGGAAAGAGCCAATTGGATCGCCTAATGGCCCGGTAAGATGCTATCATCAAATGTCTGAATTACTGAGTGTGTTGTAGATATCCTCGCCGAGTTTAGTCAATTTCTTTTGTATCTCAGCCCAGTCCCCGCGATCCTTTATACCCTTGTCGAGAACAGGAAAACGAACAAGGGCGACCTTCGGCGTGTCATGGAATTTGCAGTTGTTCTTGAGCGCTGGCAGGAGGTTCACAGCCTTATCGCGGCGTTGCGCCCTGTCTTCCCTCTGGAACTCGAGGTCAACCCGACATTCGTGGTTGTGGACCACGAGCGAGAGGCAAATGCCCTGAAACCTTTTGGAAATCCATCTCCCGTCGGCTGACTTCCCCGCGAATAATCCCTCATGTCGGATCGGCTCCCAGAACTGACGGTATTCATCCTCTTTAGTCTCCCCAGGTTTCTTGGGAGGCGGAGGCGGTGGGGGCTCTGGTGGGCTTATGCCATTGAGATGGAATTTGAATTGCGGACAGACCCGAGATAGGCTGGCCATAATCTCCTTTGGAGCCAAGCCTTCCACATTTTTTTTAATGAAGTTAATGAGATGAGAATGAGAATCTGGCAAAAAGAGCGTCTCGATTGCCTTGCGGACCAGTCGGTCGGCCCACTGGGTGTCCCATTCAGCCTTTAGCCCGTAGATTCGCTCTTTGGAAAGCAGTGCCAGGGTTTTTTCGGCTGGGGAGTTCGGGTCCGAAAGCTGCACGGCACGAAACAGCCTTTGCCCAAAAGAAGATACCTGGGCAAAAGCATTGTAAATGTGGTAGTCATCGCCATTCGTGAGCACTATCCACTCAGCCCCGGCCGCAGCCGCACCCACGTATCCCATGAGTGCGTCGGCCCGTCTATCGCCATCCAACTTTTCGCGTAAACGCTTGGCTTCCACAACCAACTTCGGCTTTCCATCAAGGAGCAGAATATAGTCAGGAGGGTTGTACTTTTTGACCTTCCCTCTGTCTTCCATTAAGACATATTCGGGGTCCTCTACGTCCCACCCTAACGCACAAAGGACTGGATTGATTAGGGCAGTTTTAGTGGTTGTCTCGCCCGGGTTTGTGCCCTGAAGCTTGGAAATCTTAGCACGGACGATCTTGAGGGTTTCAGATAAAGAACACATGATCTCCTCATATACCCTGCCTATTTGTCGGGGCGACGCTGAAACTGGAGAAGCCCCGCCAGTTCTGAATCTGGTAAGGCGAAACAACCCTTTGGATGGTTTGTATATCTCATCTGGATAACGAGTAACAAGATTTCCGATTGAGCCCGTGAGGGTTCCCACTGGCTCGCCCGGGAATGATTCCTGCAGACGGTTGACCAACTCGGAGAACCTTATTCCTTCCGGGCAGGAGGCAAGAATCTCTTTTGCTCTGACCGTGATTTTTTCTATCTTAGTCATATACACCTTCCGTTCTCGCGTTTGCTTTTCGCGGTTGTAGACCATCGTCCAGGCCAAAAAAAGAGGAGCCACCGTCCGCACTCCCTTGGGGTGGCCCTGCGACAGGCCATGCAAGCAAGCTACGTCCGGCAGCTCCCTAGCGGGAGCCATCCCAGACGTCGGCTTGCATGTGAAAGTATCGCAGTTTTCCCCAAGGCGACGCAAAGGTTCAGGCTGTATCAGTTGTGCGGTGTTGGTTCGATAGGCACCTCTGGTTTTCAGGTTGTGAGGGGGCCAAAAATGAGCCCCCAACGGTTATTCTATCTACTGGACATTCACCCTACAACGGGCCAGAACACCACGTTTACCTCACCCGCCCATAATCCATCCAGCCGGTAAGCCAACGTGGACGCACACGTTGGCCCGTGTTGGGCCGGTTAGGTAAGTTGGCCCCAATATCCGACCAACGAGACAAGGCCCCACACAGGGGCCTTGGTGCGACGACGTTCGAAACGTCGCAGGAAGGTTAGCGGTTTAGGGAGAAGGTGCCCGGGTCAGCCTTTCTGAAGCGGGAATCCGAATCGATTCGCTTGATTTCATACGTGTGGGCTTGGCTTACAGGGATTGGCGGTCGGTCAGCCAATTGTTCAGAACCACTAGCACCGTATGGGTTGGTTTTTCTGAAGTAGGTAGTTCCTCCAATTGGCACTCCATCTTTATCGAACTTCCCGCAAATCCACTCATCATCGCGATCCATCATATATTCCCAAAGTAAAAGGCCGAAACACCAGCCTGCCTGTTGCCAGCTTTGTCCACAAGCCGTTTCATAAATTGGCCAAAAAGGAGTACCGCTCCATTCATGACCGCCATCGGGACACAATTCGCTAGGTAACCAATTGGATGTCAGGATTTCTTTACCGCTATTACTGTGCTCGGCAATAATGCGGTCGAATTCTGCTCGAATGTCAGTTAATTGTTGAGCAGAAAGACGGTTTTTCCACATTTGATAATTTCCGGAGTGTGGAATCGAAGTAATGAGATCATTTGGATATTCAAACCAGTAAAGCGTCATATTAATTCCCCTGTCCTGTCTTTACAAAGCACTTCTGCTTGCTCCAAGACAAGCTCTGTTGCTCGTACCTGCTTGTCGGGCGGATAACCATACCGTCGTAAAATCCGCTTTATAATAACCCGCATCCGGGCTCGGACGTTCTCCCGCACAGTCCAGTCGATCGTCACGCTGTTACGCACGGCTCGCATTAATTCCTGAGCAATCGTTCGCAGCGTCTGATCGCCAAGAACGGCAACCGCGCTGTCATTTACTTCTAGGGCGTCGTAGAAAGCGACCTCGTCCTCGGTCAGCCCCAATTCTTCGCCCCGCTGCTCCGCCTCGCGCATGTTGTGGGCAAGGGCAATAAGTTCCTCGATCACCTGCGCCGTCTCGATAGCCCGGCTTTGATATTTCCTGATCGAGTTCTCTAGCATTTCCGTGAATGATCGAGCCTGGACGATGTTCTTGCGACCGCGAGTGTTGATTTCGCCTTCCAAAAGCTTACGAAGCATCTCCACGGCCAGATTCCGTTGAGGCATTCCCCGAATCTCTGCCAGGAATTCGTCCGACAGGATGGAAATATCAGGCCTGGTGAGCCCGGCAGCGGCGAAGATATCAATCACCTCGTCCGAAGAAACGGCACGTGATACGATCTGCCGGATGGCAAGATCGATCTCTTCCGGACTGCGTCTGTCACTACCTGCGCCTTTGGTCAGCACAGCCTTGACCGCTTGGAAGAACCCCACGTCATCTCGAATCGCTAAAGCCACTTCATGTGGAACTGCCAATGCAAACGCCTTCGACAACTCCGTCACGCCTTTAGCCAACCGAGATTTGCCGTCATCCTGTCCTAGTACATGTTCTTGGGCAGCGGGAAGGATCGACAAACGCTCTTGTGGTCCTCCGGTCTTCCAAGCCGACCAGTCAAATCCATGGAAGATCGCGCAGCATATCTCGTATTTCTCACGCATTACTGCCACGGCCTCCGCTTGGTCGATGGCCGTGCGTCCCGTGCCTCCGCTTTGCGTGTAGTTGGCTAATGCTTGCTTGAGTTCGTGCGCCAAACCCAGGTAATCGACAACCAATCCTCCCGGTTTATCCTTAAACACTCGGTTAACACGTGCAATCGCCTGCATCAACCCGTGGCCGCGCATGGGCTTGTCCACGTACATCGTATGCAAGCTGGGTGCATCGAATCCAGTCAACCACATATCGCGGACAATCACGACCTTGAATGGGTCGGCGGGGTCCTTAAATCGCTTAGCCAACTCCTCACGTCGCGGTTTGTTGCGGATGTGCGGCTGCCACTCGGCAGGGTCCGAAGCCGATCCAGTCATGACAACTTTCATAATTCCCGCGTTATCATCCTCAGTATGATTCCAACTGGGCCGAATTTTGACAATCGCATTATACAAATCCACGCAAATGCGCCGACTCATGCAAACTATCATCGCCTTGCCGTCCATCGCCTCCTGGCGGTGTTCAAAATGGTTCACCAGATCCTGAGCGATCAAGGCAACGCGCTGTTCCGCCCCAACAAGTGCCTCTAGTGCGGCCCACTTTGTCTTTAGCCTTTCTTTATGCTCGACTTCTTCTCCCTCGGTTGCCTCCTCAAAATCTTCGTCTAGCGTGGGCCGCTGTGTTTCGTCGAGTTGGAGCTTGGCCAACCGGTTTTCATAATATATTGGTACTGTGGCTCCATCCTTTACGGCCCGCTCAATATCGTAAACGCTTACATAGTCACCAAACACAGCCCGAGTGTTGGCGTCGGATAATTCTATAGGCGTCCCAGTGAACCCGATAAACGAGGCCTTAGGAAGTGCATCGCGCATGTGCCGCGCGAAGCCGTCGATAAAGTCGTACTGGCTGCGGTGCGCTTCGTCGGCAATGACCACTATATTCCGCCTATCGGACAAGAGCGGGTGCTGATCTTCGCCTTCCGTGGGGAAGAATTTGTGGACAGTTGTAAACACCACACCCCCAGACTCCGTTGTCAACAACTCCCGCAGATTTGCCCGGCTCGTCGCCTGCATCGGCTGCTGCCGTAGGAGTTCATGACAGCGGGCAAACGTTCCGAAAAGCTGGTCGTCCAAATCATTGCGGTCAGTGATGACCACCAGTGTCGGATTCTGCATCGCCGGATGCAGCACGACCCGACCAGCGTAGAAGGCCATCGTCAGGCTTTTGCCAGAACCTTGTGTGTGCCAAACCACTCCGACGCGACGGTCACCAATAGTTCCCCCTCGCCCGCTTGTGGGAGTGGGCTGGGGTGAGGGCGCGCAGGCACGGATGGTTTCCTCCAATGCCAGATTCACCGCGTGGTATTGGTGATAGCCGGCCATTTTCTTGATTAGCACGCCACCGCCGACGTCTTCGAACACAATGAAGTGTCGAATCAGATTCAAAAACCGCCGTTTCTCAAACACTCCTTCTAACACAACTTGCAATTGTGGCAAACGTGTATCGGCCAATTCCTCGCCTTCGATGGTGCGCCACGGCATAAACCACTCCCGGTTGGCCGTCAGCGTGCCAATCCGCGTCTGTACGCCGTCCGATATCACCAACGCCTCGTTGAAAGTAAACAACGATGAAATCTGATGCTTGTAGGTCTGAATTTGGTTAAACGCCTTCCAGATATCGGCCTTTTCATCGGCGGCATTCTTTAGCTCGATCACCGCCAGCGGCAAGCCATTGACAAAAATTACAATATCCGGTCGTCGTTCGTGTTGGTCTTCCACAACTGTGTACTGGTTGACCGCCAGAAACTCGTTGTTTTCCGGATTATCGAAATCTAACACGCACACCAGATCGCCGCCGATCGACCCATCCGGCCGTTGATATTCCACCGGCACACCCTCGACAAGATATTTGTGGACGATATGGTTGTTGGCCACCAGCGATGGCAAGTCCGGATGTGTGATCTTACGAAATGCCTCTTCCAGAGCATCTGCCGGTACCTGCGGATTAAGTTTCTGAAGAGCTTGTTGCAGCCGTCGCTCCAGCATGACTTGCCCATAGTTGTCGCGTTCGGCCTGGGCTTCCCCTGGAGCGATCTCTAACCCATACAGGATTGCATAGTCCAAGCCTTCCAGCCAGGCCAGCGCGGCCTGCTCGACAACGGATTCGATAAACTGTGCGTTCATGTCGTCGAATCTCCACTGCCATCCGGCGCTCTGATGTCGTTCCCCATCTCCGAGTAAAGCACGGGATCAAGGGCATAGACGACTTCGCTTGTGTAGTACATCTCACCAGCAATTTCAACAAGTCCGTGGCGCTCATCGATCAGTTTGTCTGTAGCATCAGATCGCTTAGGAAGATCGCTCTGAGTCCGATCTGCTATCTCAGATTCAACGATCTTAACGACATCCTGAACATCGAACAGGACTCCGAAAATCCAAAATGCCGCGTTACGAATCCCATCCAGTTCGCGTGCCTGTGGCACTGTCGCGCCGCCGCTGTGATACTGCCCGTTGCGGACCTCGTGATACCACACTATGTCTGACTTCTCACAGACCACTTGAAGATTTCGGTTGGCAACTTCGGTTAGGAAGAAGTCGATCTTAGTGTGGTAGTTGACGAGCCACTTATCAACATCCGTATTGCTGTAGGTTCGGTTGCCACGTTGGATCGGATGCAAAGATAGGTAAGTGGTAATTGCAACTTCTATGGCATTGTCGAAGCCGATAATTGCGATACGACGATCAAAGTCCCCTCCTTCCCGCCGATGCATCTCTGCGTGGACCAGCAATTCGAAGGTGCCATATCCCCAAGGTTTCAAGTTGCTGCTCATATGCACCTCCCGATAATCCGCTCGGCATCTGGCAACCGCAATTCCCCTGAAATCAATTGCGGCAGTAGCGTGTCGCGAATCGCGGCAAGTGTTTGGGATTCGTGACAGTTCGAGAAAAGGAGGCCTGTTACCGGTATGACCACCTGATCGAAAGCTCGGACCACATCGTCGGGCGCAATGAGGATAGGTAATCTACGAACACCAGCCTGATTAATACCCGGTTGTGCAGAATTCGAGTTTAGACTGATGATCTCGTGCGTCATCCAAGCTTGATCTAACCAGAAGTATAAAAACCGTTGGAATTCAGGTAGCTTGGTTCTAAGAATAAAAATATGCTCATTGATCGCACACTCGGCATGCGGGAAATCAAGGTCAAAGTATGTCTTGCGGCCGATATGAGCACCGTCTTTGTAAAGTAGTACATCTCCTGACCGGATAGCAGCACCCTTCGACTTGAGTTGTTCGAAGAACTCGATCGGGACAAACTTCTCTTTAGAGAAGTCGTAAAGCCCCAAACCGATAACATTTTCGGCACCAACACTGGGCATTCCCTCACTCGCGGCACCACCCTTGGGCCTTGCTCCCGATATAAGCTCTGTAAGGACATCGCTAAGGCATCCTGCTCGCCATCCCTTCGGAATCTTGCCTAATGTAGAATTCTCAAAACTATCTGGAAATAACGCGGCGGTGGTAGCATCCGTTCCAGCAGGTTTGAGGCCATCCATTTTAGCGCGAACTAGATCGAAGTCCACGAACCAACTCTTGAAGATTGCCCGGGCCATATCCTCCAGCGTCCGGTTCATACGCCGGTTCAACTCGATCTTGTCGTCCAACGTCCCAAGTACGCAGGCGATGGCTTGTTGCTCGGATGGCTCAGGGAATATCACCGGAATTGAATAGATGGTAACAGTTTAGTTTTTTGTCATATTTATGGTGGCAGTGATGGAAGTTTGCCAGTGGTCAAATAGGTTTTCAGGGCTTGGATGACGGAATCCAAGAGATCGTGATTGCGTTGTTTTAGTGTGCGAAAGATGCTCATCAGCACCGCTTGGGTGTCCGCTCCGCGGCGGCTGCGATTGGCATAGCTGTTTTTGCGAATGATCACTGCCGGACGAATCGCCCGTTCGGCGTGGTTGTTCTCGAAGGGAACGTCCGCGTGATCCAAAAAAGTGAACAACTCGTTTTGGTGTCGGCGCAGCCGTTTCACGAGACGGTCGGCTTGCCGATCGCGCCAATCGGTTTCGATCAGTTCCTGCAATCTTCGGTCCAAACACGCCCGCCGCGATGCGTATTCCGCCGGAGGATGCTCCTCGCGTTTCCACAAACGGATGGCGTCGCCCAGCAGCCGTCGCAGCTTTTTGGCGAATGCAGACCAATGTTCTCCGGGATTTTTGTATTTTTCCACATGCTCCAGGTCGCGGAACAGATGCACCAGACATTTCTGCCGCGGACCGCCGGAAATCGCGTTGTAAGCGCCCCAGAAATCGCTGATAAACGCGCCTTTGAACTCCTCGGCGAAGAATTTCCGCAGCGCCGGCTCGCCACGCGAGCGATCGATCAGATAGTAGGTCAGCCGCGGATTGCTGAAACACCACAGCCAGTGGGTTTTGCCAGCCACGCGCCAGCCCGTCTCGTCGCCGTGCAGCACGGCCGACGCCAGTCCCTCTTGTTGAATCTGTTCGTACCAGGGGGAGAGCGCCTCTCGCAGACGATGCCACATCTGCGCCAAGGCCCCTTTGCTGATCTTCAGTTGCAAGTGATGGTTGAAGACGTCCACGATTTGCTGCGAGGTCGTGCCCAGTCCGTAGTGCATCCACGCCGAAAGCGCCACCGCACGGTTGCCCAAGCGGGCGTTCGGCAGGGCGTCGGGCGCTGCGGCGCAACGCGCTTCTTGCAGCGCGGGCACCAGTCGCGATGGATCGTATGTTCTGTGACTTCGGCTTGAAGATTCTCGGGAATGTCCTCCACATATCGCGTGTGCGTCTGGTTCAGCCGCTTCAAACGTCCCTGACAGTGCGGACAGCAAGGAAGTTGGTGTTCCTCGTAACGGTCGATCCGCTGGGGCCGCTTCCGGCCACTGCCCGGATGCCCATTTTTGCGGCCGGGCCGCTTTTTCCGCGAAGAAATGGCCGGTTTTTCGTAAACCGGGATCATGCCCGAGGGCGTGGAGGGCATAGTCGAGGCCGAATTCCGCGCCTCGGCCAACTGCTTGGCCATTTCCAACAGCGCGAAAATCACCGCCTCCCTCCCCCGCGAGAAAATCGCCTCCGCCTGCGCGGTCGAGGCTTGGCCCCAAAGATATTCCCTTGGGCAAAACAGAAATAGTAGTGTCCTTTCGCATAAACCATAGACATAAACCATTTCCCGTTTTTTCCCAAGATCAATCCCAAAAAACTAAACTATTACAATAGATGTAGTTTCGGTTCAAAGAAGGTTGTGCGCTGCCCGAGTTGTACCTGCTGAAATCGATGGCGCTCAAAAAGTAATATGCAAAACGGGGATTGTTGCCTTTGAAGTCCGTAACGTAAAGCGCCGTATTGTGCGGCCAGTAGTCCTTGTCGCAATAGTGTACCCGCCCGAACGATGCACCACTTCGACCCACGACAACTCCAGGCCCCGGTGCTATTGCTGTGTCATGAAATCCGTTTTGCCCCGCAGAACCCATGACTGGAACCGTTCCAGGGCGACGTTCGGAATCGGTCAGGTCGTGCCCTCGCTGAAGCACGACAAAATCGCCAAGTGTGCTCTTGCGCCATTCACTCACCATAGCCGATGTCCTCCAGGTTGACCCAGATGAGCTTGTCGAGCTTGGCGGATTGCTTTGTCTGCTCGCGAAGTTCGGTGGTCAGGCGGACCATCTTGTCGTCAAACGGCTCGCCATCGTCTTCGACCTCGGCTGCGCCTACGTAGCGGCCGGGGGTGAGTATGTGGCCGTGGCCCCGGATGTCGTCCAGAGTGGCACTTTTACAGAAGCCGGGAATATCTTCGTACTTGCCCTCCTTACCCCCGGCCCCTCTATTGCGAGCGGGCGAGGGGAGTTTATCGCCACGCCAGGTGTGATACGTGCCGGCAATCTTCTGAATGTCGTCGTCCGACAACTCGCGGTGGATACGGTCGATTAGCATTCCCATCTTGCGGGCGTCGATGAACAACACGTGCCCGCGGTGGTCACGGAATCGGCCGTTCTTCTTGTCGCGCGCGATGAACCACAGGCAGACAGGAATCTGTGTGCTGTAAAAGAGTTGGCCCGGCAACGCGACCATGCAATCGACTATATCGTCCTCGATAATGTTTTTACGGATTTCGCCTTCGTTCGACTGGTTCGACGACATGCTACCATTAGCTAACACGAAGCCAGCCAAGCCGGTTGGGGCAAGGTGGTGGATAAAGTGTTGGACCCAGGCAAAGTTTGCGTTTCCAGGCGGTGGTATACCAAACTTCCATCGTTTATCGTTTTTCAAGAGTTCGCCACGCCAGTCGCTATCGTTAAATGGCGGATTTGCCAAGACATAGTCGGCTTTCAAATCGGGGTGCAGGTCGCGGTGGAAACTGTCGGCGTGTTCCTTGCCAAGGTTGCTGTCGATGCTGCGGATGGCAAGGTTCATTTTCGCTAATCGCCAGGTCGTATGGTTTGATTCCTGACCGTAAATGCTAATGTCGCCAATCTTGCCGCCGTGTGCCTCGACGAACTTTTCGGACTGGACAAACATTCCGCCCGAGCCGCAGCAAGGGTCGTACACCCGGCCCTTGTATGGTGCGAGCATCTCGACCAGCACGCCGACCACGCAGCGAGGCGTGTAGAACTGTCCGCCCTTCTTCCCTTCAGCACTAGCAAATTGAGAAAGGAAGTATTCATACACTCGACCCAGAATATCCTTGGAGCGGTTATCCTTGCTGCCAAGCCCGATATTGCCAACCAGATCAATGAGTTGACCGAGACGCTCCTTGTCGAGACGAGGGTGGGCATAGTCCTTGGGCAACACTCCCTTGAGCGATGAATTGTCGCGCTCGATAGCCAGCATGGCATCGTCAACCTTCTTGCCAATGGTCGGCTGCTTGGCATTGCCCTTAAGCTCCGACCAGCGAGCCTCCAGTGGTACCCAGAAGATATTGACCGCTCGGTACTCGTCGGGGTCTTCCGGATCGGCCCCGCTCTGGCGATCAGCGTCGAGCTTGGCGTGTTGCTCTTCGAAGGCGTCGGAAATGTATTTGAGAAAGATCAGCCCGAGCACAACGTGTTTATACTCGGCAGCGTCCATGTTGGAACGTAGCCCATCGGCCATTTTCCAAAGTTCATTCTCAAATCCAAGATTCGCGCCGTTTGTGCTATTGTTTGCCATGGTTAAAACCTTTTTTTTGGGGGGGAGTCAATTATTGAAATTATCCAAACCCGCCAATGCCGGACATGCCCTTGGAACAAGAGTAGGATCAAGGTATTTCCTGGAACCATTCAATATACCGCCCCCTCTTGCGGGCCGCTAGTGGGGTGGCCGATTCTACATTCGGTTAAACAGGCAATATTTTTGATGCCCTATAGCGGTTGAAAGAGTATTACAGAGGCAAAACCAACCCGAGACGCCTGTTCGCTACGCCCGGTGGCTCACGACATATATATGATCAGTCCGAACCTGCATCGTCCTGTTGATCTCACAAACCGAGAGGCTCGTCTCGCAGCCCTCCCGTTGGCCAGCTAAACAGCGTCCAAGCACCGCCCGTGTCGCGTAACTAATAGGGTAGGTCCCCTGATTTGCCTTCATGTACGCCGGTTTTCTGGGATTTTGGGGGTTTACTCTTTGTAACGTTTCGGGTATACTCTATTTAACAATGTGCGCATGTACATAAAACCCCGTAAAACCCAGGAGTTGTAACCATGAAACCCGCCGTTTATGTACGGGTTAGTACGGTCGGGCAGAACGAGGCCGGACAACGTCGCGACATCGTCCGCTGGCTGAAAGGGAACCGCATGGCGGAGGCCGTTTGGTATGTAGACAAAGAGACCGGAGATAACCTGGACCGACCCGAATTCAAGCGGCTCCAGCAGGCCATCTTCGAGGGTCGGCATGACGCCGTGATCGTCTACAAGTTGGATCGGCTGTCCCGAACGGTCCGCGATGGTCTGGCAGTCCTTTGCGATTGGTGCGAAAAAGGCCTCCGGGTCGTGTCCACCACCCAGCAGATCGACTTCAATGGCACGATTGGTAAGATGATCGCCGCCGTCCTGTTCGGCGTGGCCGAGATGGAGCAGGAAACCAGACGCGAACGGCAGCGGGCAGGAATCGAAGTCGCGAAGGAAAAAGGCGTTTATAAGGGCCGGAAGCCGGGGACCACCAAGGCCAAACCGGAGCGGGCACGCAAGCTTCGCGAGAAGGGCCTTTCGATGGAAGAAATCGCCACTGCTCTGAACGTCACTCGGATGACCGTGCATCGTTACCTCAACATGTGAAGAAACTCAGTCCAATCAGTATAATAGACGGAGGGCGGCACGGTGAAGGATTGATCCACCGAACCTGGTTGATTTGCCTTGACCGGTCAGCCAAGCCGCCCGGTTGGGAGCTCGGGTGAGAGATCCGGTTTATGTGCCAGAGCTGAAGAAAAACGCGGCCGCTGGCATGATGCGAAGCCTCGGTGACTCGTTGCCAGCCGGCGACCTGTTCGCTGGTGTAGATGCCGGGTGTATTTGGACAG
This sequence comes from Pirellulales bacterium, assembly GCA_963845975.1. Classification (GTDB taxonomy): domain Bacteria; phylum Planctomycetota; class Planctomycetia; order Pirellulales; family Thermoguttaceae; genus JBEKIK01. The sequence continues at coordinate 1,378,796 of CAWJUD010000001.1, forward strand.
CCCGTGCCCTACTGGGAAGCCGCCGTGGCTTCTGTGATTATCAGGTCCGCCGCCGCCGATGCATCTATACCAGACGAATCCGCTTCTGCCCCAGATTCCTTGCAGGCACCGTTTGACGGGATCGAAGAGTTGTGCCGAAAACGGGGTGGGGCCTGTTGAAAAAGGCCTAATAGTGGGGCGGGAAGACGGCGTTTTCTCGGATTTCACAATGCTAGCTGCTAGCAGAAACTGGACTTTTTCAACAGGCCCGGTGGTTTTTTGGGGCGTCCCGACTCGGCCACACGTTTGTTAAGACGCTTGCGGTCGATGCGACCGGTGTGCGCAGGCAAAATTCCGTTACGTGCTCCGGTGGGGGCGATCGACGCAGGTTAGGGAGCTGCGCTCAAGAGCCGGATAACTCGCTCCGAGAAATGGGCCGTGTTTTCACGCGCCCGAGAAACCAGACGACCCGGCGGGAAACAAGCAACCGCAGCCACTAGCCGACCGACACCCCAGCCTATTCCGCTAACCGCCCTGTTGCGATGTCTCGCCTTTATATCTTTCGTACTCCGCGAGATACAATCTCTCCGATTGATCTATGAACTCTTGCCTCCTGCCCCTCAGTTCTCGAAGCCTCTCGTATATGTTCTTGTACACGATCTGGTGAGCTTGGTTCTTGATTTTCTTCTCATCATACTCATCGAACTCGACATCCTCCTCCTTAAGCGTCAGATCTACAAGACGTAACAGGTCGTCCTTCGTGATCTTGTCAATCGGCTGAAAGTCGCCGACCTTACCGAGGAACTGGCCAAGACTATTGTCGATCCTCAATAGCTGCATACCCACGTCTCCTGCTTTCATAGGCTTCCTTGCCAGCCTCAAGTGAATTCAACATAATCTCGTGACTACTGATACACTGCCCGTCGGTGGACCTTAAGGTCTTATCCGTCGGGTGCCCAGAGTAGAGCTTATACGTTGGCTTCCCGCCATCTAGCTGCTTGCTGGCGTACAGCACGTAATCAGCCCCGATAGACGCCCCTACCGTGTTGTTGTGCGTAACGACAACCACAGGCATCGTTTCCGATATTTCCCTTATGATCTGATTAACGTCGCTCTTTAAAAACATGTTGTCGAATGAGGACTCTGGCTCGTCGATGAGTAGAATGTCATGGTTCTGGGCATCCTTAATCTCCTGTAGCAACCGAAACTCCGAGCGCTCGCCTCCCGACACCTCGAAGCCGTCGCGGTTTAGGATCTTGTATTCAATTTTGGCAAACAGCCTGTACAGTTCCGATTTTGGTAGATTGGCATCGGACATCAAGGCCCGGAGATAACGGTAAGGATTCGTGTATTCTTTCATCGCGCTGCTAAAGGACGTTTTCACGCGGATTGCGGATTTAACTTCCCCTGCCTTGGTGAATGTGCCTTTCGTGGCGACGACGCGGAATCCTTGAACGCTCTCTTCAAATACTTTAGAGGTTTGTCGCAAGCTGTTCACGATATCATTGAATCGCACCGCCTTCTTGGCGCCCATACTCACTCCGTATAAATCAACGTCATCAATCGGAACCGCGGATGAACGTATCCTCAGGCGCGCCTTTATGTCTTTGACTAGCTCGTTGACGAGTCGCATCTTCTTGCTTTCGAGCGCCCTCGCCCAGAGCAATTCAATCAGTTCACACGCAAGTCTCCTAAGAGCGCGCCTGTCAACATGCCTCTCGATAATCTCACGGTATTCAATGTTCTCAATAACCTGACGCACTGACGCTATAAGGTCTCTCAGAACCCTATCATCCCTGTCCGGAAATGCCGTCGCATCAAAGAGGGCAACTTTGGAATACGCGTCGCGCCTGTCTGCTTCATCTGCTGACTTAAGGAGCGAGGAAACATATTGCTCAACGCGCCGCTCGTTGCCGTCTAGGTCGACATCCATCACATCCTCCAGCACCGCCTTGAATGGAGCTAGATACTGGTCGACGAACACACTCCGTCTCCTCTCAACGTCGGCGTTAAACTCTCGCGCGCACGTGGCGTCGTCTTGCTGAACCAGCGAAAACTGCTTGATGTACTTTGCTTCGCATACCTCGCTTATCCTATCCAAGGTGTATGTCTTTCCAGTTGATCGGTCGCCGAGGAGCACATTCAACCCGGTGGATATCCTTTGACCATCTTGAAAAACCTGAAACAGGGCATTTCCTTCATCCTCTGTCAAAGAAACCTTACCCTTGTCACGAAGGCATGCCGCGACTGCGCTGAGAGTCAGCTCGCCGCAGTCCAGGTAGGTGTGCTTTATTGGTAGTGTGCGCAATTCGTCGCTTACCCTGACATCACTGAACAGAACAGGGGTCAGCTTTGTCGCGTCCTTTATTGCGCGGATGAACTTCTTTGGGCTGTCGACCTCACCCGCTGTGACGTGGGGCGAGAACTCTTCAAGCGTTTGCTGCCGAATCGGTGGATCTTTGTCGTAGTGTGGAATAAGCAGGTAGTTCTGTAGATTGCCATATATATCCTTCAGACGGCTGGCGGTAATCCGTTGGCCGACCTGGGACACCCGGACCTTGTCGCACCTAGACTCGAAGTCCGCGATGTTTGATCCGTCGCCTATAAGCAGTATGTGCCCGCCGTCCAGGTCGATTTCAATCCCGGGCAACACCACGATCGGCAGCGACTCTCGAATAGCCCTGAATTGCGCCGCATCAAAGGTGTTGTGATTCGTTATCGCGATAGCGTCGAGCTTGGATTTCAGTACGTAATCTCTAAGCGTGTCCATGCAGAAGGTGAAGTTGCTGTCGCGGTCGGTCGCGACTGTGTGAATGTGCAGGTCTATCTTCTTCATTGCACGCTCCCGACGACGCTGGCGTTCCTAGCGTCGCAAAACCGTTTCGATTCACCCCCATGGGATGTGGCGAGACGCCTTTCCCGCCTCAGGGGTCAAGGTGCCGCGCGTACCGCGACCCACAAATCGCCATTGTACTGGGGGCGACGGACAGTCATAGTGCTCCGTCGTCCGCCAGGGCGTTACAGGCTACCCCCCTCTACGGGGACGCGCCAGGCTTGTCGGCGGCGTCGGTTCGCCTACCACGAATCGTTGCATTTTCAGTTGCAGCAGGCACCCAATCGGGTGTTCCTAAACAGTTGCATCCAAATCTCATCAAACGGATGGGCTCTTGAGGCATTAAAAGCCGTGCCAGAAAACGTGTCCGATTAATGGGGGTACTTCTCAAAATCTCCGTCAGGGTCTGATTTCATTGCCACATAGCGGTAAAGAGTTGATTTTGACATTTTCAGCGTGGCGCAAATGTCGTCGAGGTTGATTGTTTTGTCACGGTATAGCTTCCTGGCAAGCACGACCTTCGGTTCATTCGGCCGCATGGGAGGTCGCCCTCCTTTCCGCCCGCGAGCCCGAGCGGCGGCAAGACCGGCCTTTGTGCGTTCTTGGATAAGTCGCCGTTCGAATTGCGCAAGCGCCGAAAAAACGTGAAAGATGAGTTCGCCCGACGGAGTTGTAGTGTCGATTGCGCCGTCACAGATTGATCGGAATCCTACACCCATCTCCTGAAGTTGATCAATCAGCGTGACCAAGTGACGGACGGAGCGTCCCAGTCGATCAAGTCGCCAAACCAACAGAATATCGCCGCGACGCAGTTCATGAAAGCAAGCATCCAGCCCAGGGCGTTCGCGAATTACTCCTGATGCCTTATCGGTGAAAATAAGCCCTTTGGCAACGCCATGCTTTTGCAGGGCATCGAGTTGCAAATCAAGGTCTTGGCCGCCCGTACTGACGCGAGCGTACCCGACCAGACGAGAATCGTCGGGCGATGTATACATTGGATAACCACAAGTTGCCGATCAAGGTTGTCTCTCTGATCATTGGACGCGTCGAACCTGTGGATAGTTCCCATTTTCTCTAAACGACCGCAACAGACTCGCCGTAAAGGGTCGGGCCTGTTGAAAAAGTCTGTTGGCCAGCTAGCATTGTCAGCACGTATTCGTCTTGATTTGTAGAGCGGCTGGAGGTATTGGGATGGCTATCCTCTCCACCACCTTCGCCTCTTTTTAGGACGGACGTATGCAAGGAAAGCATGTCTTTCAACCACGGACCAGGACGGTCATTGACCTGGAGTCGTTCATCGCAGAGGACCACTTTCTCCGCAAAGTCGATCGTGTTCTGGAAATGTCCTTCGTGCGCGACGTAACCGCCGCGTGCTATGCCGTCGGACTGGGGCGGCGCTCCATCGACCCCGAGGTGTTCTTCCGGATGCTGTTGGTGGCATACCTTTACGACATCACCTCGGATCGGCGGCTCTGTGAGGAAGTCCGTTACAATCTGACTTACCGCTGGTTCTGCCGGTTGTCGTTGGACGATGAGGTTCCCGACCATTCCTCACTCAGTCGCATTCGGGATCGCTACGGCGAGGAGATCTTCGAGACAGTGTTTCGCCGTATTGTTGAACTCTGCAAGGAGAAGGGCTTGGTGGCTCAGGAGTGTCGTGTGATGACCGATGCCACCCTGATCGCTGCGGATGCCTCGCTGAACTCGCTGATTCATAACGATCCGAAAGAAGCGGAGAAAGAGGCGATAACCCAACGGCGCGATCGTGGGTTGAAGGACTCGTCATCAGCACGGCGCGTGACAAACCAAACGCACACGAGTTGTACCGATCCGGATGCCACACTTGCCCAGAAGAAAGGTACATCGCGACAACTAAAGTACAAAGTGCACCAGAGTATTGATGCTGACAGTCGCGTCATCCTGGATACCGAAGTCACTACTGGAGCGAAGCACGATAACCAGCCCTACCTCTGCCAGTTGCAGCGGATTCAGGAGCGATACAAGATTACCATTCGCGAAGCTACGGCAGATCGGGGTTATGGCTCTGCAGCCATCATCAGGTCCTTGCAGGAGTCAGGGACAACCACCTACATTCCACTCTGGAGCGGCCGAGTTGGAAACAGCAAGTATCTGAAAGGCGAGTTGGTCTACGACAAAAAGCGGGATCGATTCCGATGCCCACGGGGAAAATACCTCACGCCAAACCCGGCAATTTGTGGCAACCAGAAACGATACGTCAGTTCATCGGTAGACTGCCGGCAATGTCCACAAAGACCAATCTGCCCGACAGAAGCCAAAAAGAAGTTGCCGTATAAACGCTATGTGCGCCGGAGTCTTGACCAGGACCTGTTTGAAGAGGTGCAAGCCAGGATGGAGGAACCGGAATTTCGCAAGAAGATGTCCGAGCGGATGTGGAAGGCCGAGGGACTGTTTGCTGAGGCGAAACAAAACCATGGATTGGCTCGCGCAAGGTACCGCGGTCGATCGAAAGTGCAAATTCAGGCGTACCTGAGCGCAATGGCGCAGAACCTAAAGCGCCTGGTCTTGCTGTTTTATCTCTGGTTGGTAACTCGGTGTCTATACCCGCAAAAAACGTAGACAATTATCCAAACTCGATCTTTCAATAACGGGACTTTTTCAACAGGCCCGTTAACTTTTCGGGACAGTAAATCTACCTGCATTCTATCAATTTGGTCGAAGCGCGTCTTATCGAGAAAAAACGGTCATTTTGCGGGATTCCGAGAACAGGGTGCCCTGATGCGAAGGCAGCACATCGCTGGTACGTTCCGATTCGGCGATGGTGGCAGTGCCACGACAATTGTCCGCAACGATTCCGGAGCGGATCGGAAGGCTTGCGATGCAACCTGCGGTGTGTCTGTCCGGCTGAAACGTCTCGCACAGGGAAACACGAAGTGATTTCCGTCGATGGTGGCTGGGAAGAGTGCGATCCTCGACGGGGGGTCGAAACGGTTCTAGGAACTGAATAGTGGGTGCGGAATTAGCTCGCCAACTTGAACGTTACGTACCCCCTTGTTAACATGGGAGTACTATTGCTGCTCGTAGCGTATCCGAGCGGAGTCGGAATGAGAAATACCGGTTCATAGATAACCCGCGAGGGTCAGTTCCCTGCCGGCAGATCGCGACGTGCGACTGTCCCGTGTTTCCAATTGTGACATCCCTTAATCCCATTTAAAGGAGCCTCTCATGCGACATCTGTTGCTGGCCATCTCCGCCTTGCTCTCCTTGCTGCTACTGCCGGCCCTTCGGGCCGCCGACTGGAAGCCGGCCGCCGGGCCGCTGATGACGCGCTGGGCAAAGGACGTGTCGCCGGAGAAGGCCCTGCCCGACTATCCGCGGCCGCAAATGGTGCGCAAAGACTGGCTGAATATGAATGGTCTGTGGGATATCAAGCTCGCCGACGGCACAGAGGCCAAGATCCTAGTGCCATATCCCATCGAATCGGCCTTGTCGGGCGTTATGAAGCACGCCGACCGCATGACCTATCGCCGCAGTTTCGAGATCCCTAAGGGATGGAGCGGCCGGCATGTGTTGCTGCACTTCGGCGCGGTGGATTGGGAAGCGAAGGTGTCTGTCAACGGCAAGGAGCTTGGCGTTCACCGCGGCGGTTATGACGATTTCAGTTTTGACATCACCGGCGCGCTGAAGACGTCGGGCGAGCAGGAAATAGCAGTCGATGTTTATGACCCGACCGATGCCGGCAGTCAGCCGCGCGGCAAACAAGTCCTGCATCCGAGCGGTATCATGTACACGCCGACTTCCGGTATCTGGCAAACGGTGTGGCTTGAGCCGGTGGCGGAGACGCGCATCGAATCGTTGTTGCTCGTGCCGGACGTGGATGCCGGATGTTTGCGATTGACGGTGGGCGGCACGGGAACTGTGGAGGCGGTCGCGACCGACAACGGCAAGCAGGTCGCCAAAGTCGGCGGCGACGCTGGCACCGAACTCAAGCTTGACATCCGCAATCCCAAGCTCTGGTCGCCGGACTCGCCGCATTTGTATGATCTGCGCGTGTCCCTGAAATCAGGCGGTAAGACGGTGGACGAAGTGACCAGCTACTTCGGCATGCGCAAGATCGCGCTGGGCAAGGACGATAATGGTGTCACGCGGCTGATGCTAAACGGCAAGTTCGTCTTCCAGGTCGGCCCGCTCGACCAGGGTTTTTGGCCGGACGGCATCTATACCGCGCCGACCGACGAGGCATTGCGCTGGGACGTCGAGACGATGAAGAAGCTCGGTTTTAACTGCGCCCGCAAACACGTGAAGGTCGAGCCGGATCGCTGGTATTACTGGTGCGACAAGCTGGGCTTGTTGGTCTGGCAGGATATGCCCTCCGGCAACAACAAGACCGCTGAGGCCAGGAGGCAATTCGAGGTGGAATTGCAGCGCCTGATCGAAGGCCGTCGCGATCACCCTGCCATCATCATGTGGGTAGTTTTCAATGAAGGGTGGGGACAGTACGACACCGAACGGTTGACCAAATGGGTCAAGGAAATGGACCCCAGCCGGCTGGTGAACAACGCCAGCGGTTGGACCGACAAGATGTGTGGCGACGTGATCGACATGCATAATTATCCCGGTCCCGGTTCGCCCAAACCGGAGAAAAATCGCGCGGCGGTGCTTGGCGAGTTCGGCGGGCTGGGCCTATCCGTGGCTGGCCACACCTGGACCAACAAAACCTGGGGTTACAAAGGCACGCAAAGCTCCGAGGACTTGACCCGCAATTACGAAAAATTACTCGGCAAAGCCTGGGTGCTAAAGGACAAAGCCGGTCTTTGTGCCTGTATCTACACGCAGATCACCGACGTGGAGACCGAATGCAACGGGTTGTTGACCTACGACCGAGAGGTGAACAAGGTGATCCCGCAGCGCGCCGCCGCGGTGGATAACGGCAAGTTGCCCCCGCCGCCCGTGATCAAGGAAGTGGTGCCGACTTCGCAGCAGGAAGGCATCAACTGGCGTTTCACTCTGGACAAACCGGCCGATGATTGGATCAAGCCCGAGTTCGATGATTCGGCCTGGAAGGAAGGGCCGGGCGGATTCGGCGCGAAGGGCACGCCGGGCGCCGTGGTGCGCACCCAGTGGAAGACCGCCGATATCTGGCTCCGGCGACAATTCGACTGGCCCAGCGACATGATCGCCAAGCCGGAATTGATGGTTCATCACGACGAGGATGTCGAGGTGTACATCAATGGCGTGTTGGCGGGCAAGGCCGACGGATTCATCTCCGACTACGAAGAGATGGCCATGACGCCCCAAGGCATCGCGGCGTTGAAACCTGGCAAGAATGTTCTTGCCGTACATTGTCATCAGACGCAGGGCGGCCAGTACATTGATGTCGGCATCATCACCGTCACGCCCGGTTCCAAGTAAAAAATTGAGCGGGTGTGGTGTGAGTTCAGGGGCGGGGAGCGGGGACGTGCGAAGCGGTGCGCCTTGGAAATGTCGCGGGTGTGCAACGACGCAGCCAGGCCGTAGTCCGTGTCGGACGTGGATCAACGCGTTGCAATTGCAGTTTTCGGTGGTGATGGTGAACAGTCCGTCGACCTGTCTGCCGACCGCCCCGTCGCTTTGAAGTTCTTACGCAAGTAAACCACCATGATTGCGTACGATACGGAAGCCTAATGGGGCATATGCTTTACAGATGTAAAGTTGCTATATATAATACCACACCATAATCAACGTTTATCAGCATATTCTTTACGGAGATAATGCAATGAACAAGAGACTGTTCTGCACGGCTTTCTGCGCATCGTATATATCTTTTTTATCGTACTTGCATATCCCGCTCTTCGCGCAACAAAGCAATAATCCACCGCCTGATTTCAGCGCCAATATCGCCCTCGTCGCCGCGTCGTCTACTTCTTACGTTTCCGGACATGAAAAACTAAGTGCGCTCAACAACGGCTATGATCCGAAAAACTCCAACGACAAAAGCCATGGAGCCTACGGCAACTGGCCCCAAACCGGCGCAGTGGGTAGAGTATGAATGGAGCCAGCCGATCAGCACCGCCAAAATGGACATTTATTGGTTTGACGACGGCGGTGGAGTTCGTCTGCCCAAAACTTGCCTATTGAAATATTGGGACGGACAACAGTTCGTTTCAGTAAAGAATCCGTCGGGATTGGGGCTAAAAAACAACTGCTTCAATACAACAACTTTCGATGAGGTTAAAACGACTAAATTACGCCTCGAACTAGTTTCAAATGGAATGGCGTCAACCGGGATTTTGCAGTGGAAAGTGTACGATTCGGGAAAATCCCCCAATTTTGCCCCGACTGTCACAGCTGGCGTGGATCGCACGGTTGTCTTGGGGGGTAAGACTTATTTGAGCGGGACGGTCCGAGACGACGGCAAGCCCAATGCCACGCCTTCCGTTTCTTGGAGCAAGGAGTCCGGTCCCGGAAACGTGGCCTTTGCGGATATTCAAGCGCCCTCAACGGCGGCAACATTTTCTGCACTGGGCGATTATGTTCTCAAGTTGACCGCCTTCGACGGGGAATTAAGGTCATCTTCATCAGTCAATGTATCTGCGATTGCGCCCCTCCTAGCAAGCATTTAGAGATGGTCTATACCAAAACATATAAAATCAATAGCCCGCTTTGGAATAATCGTACCAAGGCCCTGATAGTCAACTGGATTCCGCATTGTTACCGGAAAATATCCGACCCGAAATTGCCTGAGGGAGGCATCGAAAATTTCGTCCAAGCTGGCAACAAGCTGGCCGGCCGGCCTCACAAGGGGCAAATCGGGCCTGTTTTTTCCAATGCTTGGGTTTATAACACTGTGGAGGCAATGTGCCTTGCGATGACGGTTGATCCCCAGGGAGATCTGGAAATAATCGCCGCTCAAAAGGACATTAAAGAAACGTTGGATGACTGGATCCCCAAAATTCTTTCCGCTCAGGAACCCGACGGCTATATTGATACGTTCTATACGCTGAACAATTTACCGCGTTGGACCAACAAATCAGACCACGAAGGTTATATGAGCGGCTATTTTATCGAATCGGCCATGGCCCATTATCTAATGACGAACAAGACCGATCCTCGCATGTACAACGCCGCCAAGAAACTGGCCGATTGCTGGTGCAACAACATCGGCCCCGCTCCCAAAAGAGCTTGGTATGAGGGGCACGAGGAATTGGAGCAAGCTTTAGTGCGATTTGCCCGCTTTGTAGAAGCTGAAGAAGGGATTGGCAAAGGGCAAAAATATATCGCTCTGGCAAAGTTTTTGATGGACAGCCGTAAAGACGGCGAGGAATACGACCAAAGCCATCTCCCGGTAATTCAGCAATACGAGGCGGTGGGGCACGCCGTTCGCGCCGTTTACTGTTATTCGGGCATGGCTGATATTGCGATGGAGACGCGAGACGTTGACTACCAGAGCGCCGTGCAGTCACTTTGGGACAACATCGTGAACAAGAAGTACTACGTCACCGGCGGCGTGGGCAGCGGCGAAACATCGGAAGGCTTTGGCGGCAACTACTCCTTGCCCAACAACTCCTATTGCGAATCCTGCTCCGGATGCGGAGAACTGTTTTTCCAACATAAAATGAACATGGCCTATCATGATTCGAAATATGCCGATCTTTACGAAGAAACGCTGTATAACGCCATCCTGGGCTCTATCGATTTGGACGGAAAACACTTCTATTATCAAAATCCCCTGGATTCCGGCGGTCCGCGCTACGGTTGGCATGTTTGCCCATGCTGCGTCGGCAATATTCCCCGAGTCCTACTCATGCTCCCGACTTGGATGTATGCAAAAGGCGAAGACGGTATTTATGTGAACCTTTTCATCGGCGGCGCTGCATCAATCGAGAACGTCGCCGGCACGAATGTCGAACTGGTGCAGACCACCGATTATCCTTGGGACGGCCGCGTCTCCATCACCGTCAACCCGGCGGCCGAAAAGAATTTCGCCGTCAATATTCGCGTTCCAAATCGCAATGTCAGCAAGCTCTATACAAGTTCGCCAGAAGCCGACGGCATAGCATCTTTGTCGGTAAACGGAAAGAATATCAAACCGACAATGGATAAAGGATATGCCGTCATAAACCGCGCATGGAAAGCCGGAGACAAAATCGATTTCGTCCTTCCGCTTAAAGTCCAACGCGTAAAAGCCAGCGGCAAAATTGCCGCGGACAAAGGTCGGGTAGCCTTGCGCTACGGCCCCTTGGTCTACAATATCGAAAGCGCCGATCAAAACGTAGGCCTCGTTCTCAGTCCGAAGTCCGAACTTTCCACGCAATGGAAACCCGATCTTCTGGGCGGCGTAACCGTGATCAAGGGCGTCTTTACGGACGGAACTCCGATGATTGCCATTCCCAACTACGTTCGCATTAACAATGTTTCCGCTGGCGGCAGGAGCGGGCGTTCCATAGTGTGGATAAAGGATCAATGAATATCCTGTATCCCTCCTCCTTGGCTTTCACAAGTTGCATCATTAACAGAAAGAACCTATAATCAGTCGATTATCGCAAGCCCTGTGAACAAAAACCCGAGTGCATTGAAAATGATCAAATGCCTTGTCTTATTTCTGAGCAGCGTCGCTGCGCCCGTTTGGGCGGGCACGGCGACCGTTACCATCGACGCCGCCAAGGCCGGGCCGAAAGTGAATCCGCGCATGTATGGGATCTTTCTTGAAGAAATCAACTACGGGGTGGATGGCGGACTTTATGCCGAGCTCGTCGCCAACCGCGCCTTCGAGGACAGCCGTCCGCCCGAGGGTTTCACACTTAAGGCAGGCCGCTATAAGAACGCTAAAGGTTACGACTCGGGCTACGAAGTTCGCGACGGCGAGGTGCCGCGGTGGAAGCTCGTGTGCCAGGACGGAGCCAAGGGCGCCATTCATCTCGAAACCACCGGCGGGTTGAACGACAACACACCGTATTGCCTGCGCCTGGATGTCGATGACACCGCCAACGGCCGGCTGGGCGTGGCCAACGAGGGATTCTGGGGAATCGGCCTCAAGTCAGGCGCAGCCTATGAACTCACCATCCACGCTCGGAGTGGCGACGGTTTCGCCGGAACCTTGTCCGCCTGTCTCGAAAACGCCGAGGGCAAGGTGTGTTCCAATGTCGTGAGCTTTAAAGACCTTAAGGCAGGTTGGAAGCCGTTCAAAGCCAGCCTGACTTCATCCAAGTCCGAGGCGAAGGCCCGCCTGGTCATCCTGGCCCGGGGCAAGGGCAAGGTCTGGCTCGATTGGATTTCGCTCATGCCGCGTGAGACGTGGAAGAATCGCGGCCTCCGACCCGACATTGCGCAGATGATCGCCGACTTGAAGCCGGGATTTGTGCGCTGGCCCGGCGGCTGTGTGGTTGAAGGCGGCACGGTAGAGACCGCATACAATTGGAAACTCGGCCTCGGCGCGCCCGAGACGCGTCCGGAGCGATGGACGGCATGGAACTATCGCCGCACGCACGGGTTGGGCTTCTTCGAGTATCTCCAGTTTTGCGAGGACATCGGCGCCAAGCCGCTCTATGTCGGCTTTGCCGGGCAGACGTGCCTGTTCCGCGAATCCGAAAACGTGCCGATGTCCAAGATGGGCTGGGTGGTGACCAACTTCATCGACGCTGTGGAATTTGCCCGGGGACCTGCCGATTCCAAGTGGGGCACCCTGCGCCCAAGGCCGGTCATCCTAAACCGTTCGCCTTGAACCTGATCGAAATCGGCAACGAAAACGGCACCGAAGCCTTTCCGCCGCGCTACCGGCTCGTTTATGACGCGCTCAAGAAGGCCTACCCGGACGTCACTTACCTCGCCGACCTCTCGTGGATCAGCCGCGAGATGATGAAGAATTGTTCTTTCGACATTGAGGATGTTCATTACTACAGTCCGGTGCAGTGGTTCATGAACAATTACAACCTCTACGACCACCGCGACCGCAAGCTGCCGCAGGTCTATCTGGGAGAACTGGCGGCCACGTCCGCCGACGGCGGCGAACTCAAGGGCAACCTGCTGGCCGCGCTCGCCGAGGGCGTGTTCATGATGGGCTGCGAACGCAACGCCGATGTGGTCCGGATGATCTCCTACGCGCCGCTCCTCTCGAATGTGCAGCGCGTCAATGGCTGGCACGCCATGATTTATCACGACAGCAGCCGGTGTTTCGGCACTGCGTCGTATTACCTCTGGAAACTATTTGGTGAAAACGTGCCGAGTTACACGGTCGCGACCGAGGCGGTCATCACGCAGGCAACCCCCACGGTCATCACCGGCAGCGTCGGCGTCGGCACCTGGAACACGTCCGCGGAGTTCAAGGACGTTCGGATTGAGAAAGCCGGCCAGCCGCTGGCTTTTGCGGGCAAGTGGCAGGACGATGGCGGGCGCTGGACCGAAGAAGACGGCGGGCGCCGGCAGAATGATACGGCCGTCGGGCTGAGCTACTTTGGCGACGAGACCTGGACGGACTACACGCTCACGTTGAAGGCCCGCAAGCTCAAGGGCGAGGAAGGATTCCTCATCGTGTTCGGCCGCCATGGCGAGGAGATGTTCTGGTGGAACATCGGCGGCTGGGGCAATCGTGAACATGCGCTCGAATACAACCGCAACCCGATGAGCAAGCATGTTCCCGGCGCCATCGAGACCGGCCGCTGGTATAACATCAAAATTGAACTGGCCGGTTCGCAGATTCGGTGTTACCTCGACGGCAAACTCATCCATGATGAGGCTGCGCCGGAAACACACCGCCTCTTCGTTTCTGCGGGCCGCGACGAGACGACGGGTGAGTGGATCATCAAAGCCATCAATACAGCCAGTGAACCGATGGTCGCCAAGCTGAGCATGAACGGCATCGCCGATCCAGGCACGCAGGCCCGATGCACGGTACTGACATCGGCCAAACTTACCGATAACAACTCGATGGAGCATCCCAACCGCGTCATGCCGGTGACCACTCAGATCACGTTGGGCGACACCCATGAGTTTCCCGCCAACTCGCTGACCGTGCTCCGTTTCAAAACCAAGTCGGAAAAATGATGAAGTATAGAGAGAACTTCCCATCATGAAAAAGACCCTGTCTCTCATATGGGCGGCCGTTTTCGCTGCCTGTCTGCTTGGTTCTTCCGGCGTGCCTGCGGCCGCGCAGAATTCCGACCTTTCCAAGCAAAAAGTGGCAATGCCGGAAACGCCGGCTCAAAAGGAAGCCCGACTTCGGTGGTGGCGCGACGCGCGTTTCGGAATGTTCATCCACTGGGGACCGGTCAGCATCAAGGGCACGGAGATAACGTGGTCGCGTGACGCCGTCGGTATTGATATCTACGATAACCTGTATAAGCAATTCAACCCGGTCAAATTCGACGCGCAGGAGTGGGTGTCGATAGCCAAGGCAGCCGGCATGAAGTATATTGTATTCGTTGCAAAGCATTGGGACGGCTTTTGCATGTGGCCGACGAAGACCACCGATTACAATATCGGCAATTCTCCCTTTAGGCGGGATATCTGCGGCGAGCTTGCGAGGGAAGCCCATAAGGCCGGACTCAAAATTGGATGGTATTTCTGTCCGGCGGATAAGCACGACCATGATTGTCACACCGAACGCAACGATCGTTACTTGGAGCGCATGCGCGGCCAACTCACCGAACTGCTATCCAACTACGGAGAGATCGGCGTGATGTGGTTCGATTATGCCGCGCCGCCCGAGGGTAAGCCTTGGGACCAGGAAAACACCTACGCACTGGTAAAGAAACTGCAGCCGAAAATCATCATCAACAATCGCCTCGACATGGACACGATGGCGGACTACTGGGCTCAGCAAGTGGGGCCCAACGCGGATTACTACACTCCGGAACAGTCGATCGGCAACTATAACGACAAGATACCTTGGGAAACGTGCATGACCATCGGCACTCAGTGGTCGTATAAGCCCCGCGACGATATCAAGTCCGCCACCGAGTGCATCCGAACACTAATACTCTGTGTTAGCGGCGACGGCAACTTTCTCTTCAACGTCGGCCCCACGCCGCTGGGAGAGATCGAGTCGCCGCAGCCGCTGCGCCTCAAAGAGATGGGAGAATGGCTGGAGAAATTCGGCGAGAGCATTTATGGGACGAGCGGCGGCCCATTCAAGCCCAACGGCCTTATCGCGAGCACCCGAAAAGGCAACATAGTTTACGTTCACGTACTCAGGCCGCTCGCCGGCCCGTTGACGCTCCCGCCGCTTTCCGCGAAAATCACGAGCGCGGCTCTGATCGGGGGAAAAAAGGCAACCGTCAAGCAGACCGGTGAAGGCATTATCCTGGATTTTCCCGGCGGCGAAGCCAGGCCGCTGGAGACCGTGGTCAAGCTCACTCTCGACGGCTCGGCGATGGATATCGCGGCAATGGATGTCCCCAGGCCGGTGTCGAAGCTGCCGAGCGGCGCGAGAGTGTCTGCATCGAATGTGTATTCGAATGATAAACGGAACTGGGGGCCGGAGAAAGCCTTTGACGGCGACTTTGAAACCAGGTGGGCGACTGACGGCAAACTGAAGCAGGCATGGATCGCCATCGAGTATGAAAAGCCTATCGAAGTGTCCTCCCTGGAGATTTCCGAAGGCTGGGATCGCGTGCGGGCCTTTGAACTGCAATGCCGGGACGGGTCGGACTGGAAGACTATCTTCAAGGGCACAACGATCGGCGAAGACTTCAAACAGAAGTTCGAACCCGTGACCTCGTCCGCGTTCCGATTGAATATCAAGGACACCATCGACGGGCCGACGATTTGGGAGATCAAGTTGAAGTAAGGGATGGAGAAGCCGGACTAACATCCATAACAAGCACTGGTCATCGACCTAGTCGGCCCCTTTGGACCTATCCTGTGCCGGGGGCATTGCAATATGGAACGGGTGTCCAGAATCGACAACGACCGTGGCGGTAGCAATCTTGCATATCGGTCGTTATTTTGGATTCTCAGAAACTAATGACTTGATGAGACAGCAGTCGAAAGCCGCTAGTTTTGCATACCCTACCGTGAATGAAGTTATTGATGTTTGCATAGACAATGAACCTATTCGCCTCGTTTTTTTGTTATTTTTCCGGCATCCCGATGGTCGGCCGGGATCATTTGCCATGCAAAGGTCAATAAGAGCGCCATGTTTTTCAACCGTTACGCAGTCCCCTCTCAGCACCACGGTTTTCGACCGCGGTTTACATCACCTCAAGACAACATATAAGAGCACAATGTTAAAAACCTCACAACCTCTTGTTAATTCTTATACAGGATGCTAGAAAACGCTTATTGCAAAATACTTATGCCTAATCCGAATGTCATTTGTTTCGTTCACCTTTATTCCTTCAAAATGAGGTTATGCATCTATGATAACAAAGGCACACAAAATCATTACAGTTAAAAAATTTTCGATTGCCCTTACCTGCCTTGCAATGTTGTTTCCGGCAACTGGCGCACAAGCACAAAATTTCGTCGAGACAACCGAGCAAAAAGAGACTCGCATGACATGGTGGCACGACGCCAAATTTGGAATGTTTATTCACTGGGGTATTTACGCTATCCCCGGGCGGGGCGAGTGGGTGCAGTGGAATGAGCAGATACCAGTGGACGAATACGCCAAACTAGCCGACCAGTTTAAACCCGCGAAGTTTGACGCCGATGCTTGGGCAGCGACAGCCAAATCGGCTGGAATGAGATACATGGTGCTAACCACACGCCACCATGATGGTTTTTGCTTATTCGACAGCAAGGCAAGCGATTTTACCAGTGTTAAAACCGCTGCCGGGCGAGACTTCGTGGCGGATTATGTGAAGGCCGTACGCAAAGCCGGATTGCACGTGGGTTTTTATTATTCTCCACTGGATTGGCGTTTTCCCGGATTTTTCTTTCCCGATTTGCAACTCAAAAACGCAGAAGCGATGCGGGAGCAATACCATCGCCAGATGGAAGAACTATTGACTAATTACGGACCGATTGATGTGCTCTGGTTCGACGGCGGCGAAGCGGATTGGCTAAACTTCGGCGCAGACTGGCTCTCAGGCGCCCAATGGCGAAAACGCGCAAACAACAATCATTATAAAGGACGTTTCAATTGGGAGCACGACAAGGTTTATACTATGCTCCGCCAACGACAACCTCAAGCAATCATCAATGGCCGTGCTGATATGCCCGAGGACTTCCACTCGCGCGAGGGCGATCAGGCCTTGGGAAAGTTCGACGCCGAACATCCATGGGAACTTTGCACCACGCTGGCCGGTGCGTGGGGATGGCAAGCTGATGCGCACATCAAATCGCTAAAGGATTGCGTTCAACTGCTTGTCAAGACGGCCGGCCGTGATGGTAACTTGCTGCTCAACGTGGGCCCCCGGCCCGACGGCGAAATTGATCCACCGCAAGTTCAACGGTTGCGGGAAATTGGTCAGTGGCTGGAAAAATACGGTATTAGCATCTATGGAACCCGGGGCGGCCCTTTCCTTCCAGGCGATTACGGCGTTTGTACACATCGCGATAAGCTGATCTATGTGCACATTCTCAACTGGCCGAGAGACAAACTTATCCTTCCGGCAATTACTGCTAAAATTATCCGCGCTTCGGCATTAACCGGTGGAGCAGTGGGCTTTTCTCAAACCGAACAAGGCACCGAGATCTCAGTGTCACCGAACAACCGCGACGACATTGACACAGTTGTTGTGTTCGAATTAGATAACTTAACCGACAAAATTAAACCGGTATCGCCGGATGCTAACTTGAAATGAGCTAAGATAATCATGTAACCGATGATCTCCCTTATCAAGGCGGCAGTTTTCCGCGGTTGATACGAAGGCAACTCTTGTCTGTGAGTTCTTGCCTTAGCTCGACTTTTGCCCTTTTCGTGCTAGCAATAATTGGAAAACCTGGGGAAAATGGAGATTTTCATATTTTTGAAACACCTTGGATATGCAGGGGTTTTCAAAACCTCAGTGATAAAGTGCGAAAACTACGGATAATGGCACGTTTTTCAGTTTCTAAAAAGGGCAAAAGTCGAGCTTAGAGCGTGTCGTTAAATGCTCACCTTTCCGGGCACTCCGTCTTCGGCGGAAAGGCAGGTCGCGGGCGAGGAGAGTAATAAGTAATACTTGGACAGCCGCTTAGCATTCACTATATTGGCGGTCGCGTTAATTTTGTCTTAAAATAAGGTCGGGCCTGTTGAAAAAGTCCAGTTTCTGCTAGCAGCTAGCATTGTGAAATCCGAGAAAACGCCGTCTTCCCGCCCCACTATTAGGCCTTTTTCAACAGGCCCGGTCGTTTTTCGGGATGAATCAGAATACGTGTGAGTAGATGAGATACGGGTTACTTGGCCGACCGTGGCACCTCTTGCCAACAACACCTCGGCCTCTCGGGGCTTGGGAATGATCTGTTCCGCTGTATGTAGCTTCTTGGACATCTCTCGCTCTCCTATGTTAGATCCAGGTACACGTGATTCTCACATGTTGCCTGGACTCGTTTTAGGGGGCAAGGTCACATAAAGGTTTTCATAGTAGATTCTCTCCTTATTTCATGTCCAGCTCGAAATGATAGGCGCCAGCCGCAACCGTCTCGGGCTTGCGTCTGTTCGGGAACTCGATGGTGGCGGTGGTATTGGGCGGCACGACGATGTCCATCACAACTTTCCCGTTTTTCTTGGTCCAGGCGCTCGAGGCCTTGCCATAAGGCGTTTCGAGTTCGGCGCGCGCAGAGTCGAGCGGCTCTCCCATGAGGGGACGAACGAAGAAATGTTTGTAACCTGGGTTGGCCGGGTCGGGAGCAAGCCCCGCCAAGCGCTCATACATCCATTGGCCGATGCAACCGTAGGCATAGTGGTTGAACGAATTCATTCCTGCATCGCCAAAGCCATTTTCGTGGCTGTAGCTGTTCCACCTCTCCCACATGGTGGTCGCGCCTTGATTAATGGAATAGAACCAGGAGGGATAGGTTTCCTTGAACAGTAGGTCGAAGGCGAGATCATCATGCCCCATCTGATCGAGTACGCTGGTAATAAACGGCGTGCCCAGAAATCCGGTGCGCAGATGGTCATCCGCCTCGCCAATAAGACGCAGCAGATGGGCGACCGCCTTGCCCTTCATCTCCTCCGGAATCAGATCAAATGCGATGGCCAGCACGTAGGCTGTCTGTGTTTCGGCGCATTTTGCAACTTGCCGTCGGCATCGAAATAGTGCTTCGCAAAAGCCTGTTTCACGGCGGTGGCTTCGGCTGAATAGCGTTTCGCATCGTCTTCCCGTTTCAGCGCCCGTGCCGAATCGGCGAGTATCCGGGCGCTGTGTGCGTAGTAAGCGGCGCCCAGCAGATCCTTGGGGGTGTTGCCCCCGGTTTCCTTGGCATAGGGCTGGAGCCAGTCGCCGAAGCCCTGGATTTTTGGAGTCAGCCCATCAACCGCCTGGGAGCGATACCATCCGACCAGCCTTTCCATCATTTGGAAATTCTCGGCCAGCACCTCCGCATCGCCAGTGCGGACATAGACTTCCCACGGAATGACCGTGGCGGCATCCATCCATCCGGGACTGTTGCCTTCGCCGAGAGCGTCGGGAACAACGTGCGGAATCCGACCGTCGGGCATCTGGTCATCGCGCATGGAACCTAGCCAGCTTTTCCAAAAGGCGTGGCAATCATAATTGAACATCGCTGTGGGGCAGAAGACCTGGGCGTCGCCGGTCCAGCCAAGTCGCTCGTCACGCTGCGGGCAGTCGGTCGGAATATCGAGGAAATTACCGCGCTGTCCCCAGACGATGCTGCATTGCAGTTGGTTCAGTTTGGCGTGCGAGGACTCAAACTTACCGATCCGCTGGAGATCGGAGTGGAGCACCACGCCGGTCACCCAATCCTTTTGCGGTTTGGCGCCGGCCGACAGGCCGGTAAGTTCCACATACCTGAAACCGTGGAACGTGAAGGATGGTTCCCATTCAATGGTTCCCACTTTCGCAGCGGTATAAGTGTCGGTGGATCTGGCGGACCGGTAGTTGGCGGTGTAGAGCGTGCCGTTCTTGTTCAGCATTTCGGCAAAGCGGATCGTAATGGTTTGGTCCTTCTGCACCGGTATTTTGATTCTTGCCCAGCCGACCATATTCTGGCCGAGGTCGAAGACAAAGCGGCCCGGTTCCGGTTCCGTGATTTTCTGAACGGCCAAGGTTTCCGTAGCGCGAACCGGCGGAAACGGCTTCGGCGTCAGCCGCGCAGTCCCTAGGTCGGGGGTTGCCACGACCGGGTCCCAGCCGGACAATTCCCTGCGCACGTCGTAGCTCTCGCCGTCATAGATGCTGGAGGAAAGCACCGGCCCGTCGAACGTCCCTTCCCACTGGCCATCGGAAACGATGGTGGCAGACGAACCATCTTCATAGGTGATCTCCAATTGGAGCAGCAACTCGGGATGCTGCCCGTAAATCCCTATCTTTTTGCCCCAGCCGATCCGCCCCGCATACCATCCCGTGCCGAGTGTGGCTTCGATGATGTTTTCGCCCTCGTGCAATTGTTTGGTCACATCGTAGGTCAAGGTATCAAGCCGGTGTGTATACGATGTCCAGCCATTCGCGAAATAGTCTTTTCCCACGCGGTCGCCATTGAGTTGGAGGGCAAAAAGACCGCGCACCGTGACATAAATCCGCGTGCTTGCGACTTTTCCAGACACCGGAAATTTCCGTCGCAGCCAAGCAACCGGTTCCGTCTTCGGGTTGCTCTCGGTATTCGGCCGGATCCACTGCGCCTTCCAATCCTTGGACGACAGCAAGCCCATTTCGAAGTGCGCCGGATTGCTCCAGCCGGAATCCTTGCCGTTTTCATCGCGGAAGTTGACGCGCCACTCCACCCGCTGACGCGAATCCAGCGGTTTACCTCCGTAGGGCACTAGCGTCGATTGGCCGGACTCGACCCAGCCGCTGTCCCACGGCGTTTCTCCCGCTTTTGATTCTATGCGGTAGGCCGTTTGCTTATTGCCGCCTACAGGCAACTTCCAGGAAAAGACAGGTGTGGCATCGTGAAATCCAAGGGGATCGACGAATCCCTCGCCCACCGTCAACGAATGGGCAGGGGCTCCGTAAGCCGATGCGGTGGCAAGCACCAAAACGGCGCCAATGAGCCATTTCCAATATGTGTTGAAGTTCATGTTATAACTCCTGTTCCTTAGCCGTCCCAGCGCGGAGTTGCACGGACTTTATTATACCGTCCGGGGTTTCAATTGCAACGGTCTGGTCGCTGTCCGAGATGAGCACGGCTTTGGCTTTAGTTTCATTCCCAGTTAAATCGCGCATTACGATGCCGCGTCCTCGATCGGGTTCATCGCCACATAATGGTGGGGCCTGTTGAAAAAGTCCCGTTATTGAAAGATCGAGTTTGGATAATTGTCTACGTTTTTTGCGGGTATAGACACCGAGTTACCAACCAGAGATAAAACAGCAAGACCAGCGCTTTAGGTTCTGCGCCATTGCGCTCAGGTACGCCTGAATTTGCACTTTCGATCGACCGCGGTACCTTGCGCGAGCCAATCCATGGTTTTGTTTCGCCTCAGCAAACAGTCCCTCGGCCTTCCACATCCGCTCGGACATCTTCTTGCGAAATTCCGGTTCCTCCATCCTGGCTTGCACCTCTTCAAACAGGTCCTGGTCAAGACTCCGGCGCACATAGCGTTTATACGGCAACTTCTTTTTGGCTTCTGTCGGGCAGATTGGTCTTTGTGGACATTGCCGGCAGTCTACCGATGAACTGACGTATCGTTTCTGGTTGCCACAAATTGCCGGGTTTGGCGTGAGGTATTTTCCCCGTGGGCATCGGAATCGATCCCGCTTTTTGTCGTAGACCAACTCGCCTTTCAGATACTTGCTGTTTCCAACTCGGCCGCTCCAGAGTGGAATGTAGGTGGTTGTCCCTGACTCCTGCAAGGACCTGATGATGGCTGCAGAGCCATAACCCCGATCTGCCGTAGCTTCGCGAATGGTAATCTTGTATCGCTCCTGAATCCGCTGCAACTGGCAGAGGTAGGGCTGGTTATCGTGCTTCGCTCCAGTAGTGACTTCGGTATCCAGGATGACGCGACTGTCAGCATCAATACTCTGGTGCACTTTGTACTTTAGTTGTCGCGATGTACCTTTCTTCTGGGCAAGTGTGGCATCCGGATCGGTACAACTCGTGTGCGTTTGGTTTGTCACGCGCCGTGCTGATGACGAGTCCTTCAACCCACGATCGCGCCGTTGGGTTATCGCCTCTTTCTCCGCTTCTTTCGGATCGTTATGAATCAGCGAGTTCAGCGAGGCATCCGCAGCGATCAGGGTGGCATCGGTCATCACACGACACTCCTGAGCCACCAAGCCCTTCTCCTTGCAGAGTTCAACAATACGGCGAAACACTGTCTCGAAGATCTCCTCGCCGTAGCGATCCCGAATGCGACTGAGTGAGGAATGGTCGGGAACCTCATCGTCCAACGACAACCGGCAGAACCAGCGGTAAGTCAGATTGTAACGGACTTCCTCACAGAGCCGCCGATCCGAGGTGATGTCGTAAAGGTATGCCACCAACAGCATCCGGAAGAACACCTCGGGGTCGATGGAGCGCCGCCCCAGTCCGACGGCATAGCACGCGGCGGTTACGTCGCGCACGAAGGACATTTCCAGAACACGATCGACTTTGCGGAGAAAGTGGTCCTCTGCGATGAACGACTCCAGGTCAATGACCGTCCTGGTCCGTGGTTGAAAGACATGCTTTCCTTGCATACGTCCGTCCTAAAAAGAGGCGAAGGTGGTGGAGAGGATAGCCATCCCAATACCTCCAGCCGCTCTACAAATCAAGACGAATACGTGCTGACAATGCTAGCTGGCCAACAGACTTTTTCAACAGGCCCGGTGGTTTTTCGGGATTGCCGGTAAATGGATGAGTTGATGAGACAGCAGCAGAAAGCTACAAGTCTTGCTTACCCTTCCGCGAGTAAGCTTAAGAGCGCCACGCTTTTCCACCGTTACGCCGGCCCCAATCAGCGCTACGGTTTTCAACCGTTGTTTGCATTGCTGATTAACAACCGGCGATGCACTTCGCTCCAACTATACATAGTGGCTTTTTTGCAGCCCTAACAAAATTATCAAGATCTAGATACAATGTGCGGATGCAAAATAGTCGCCGCTGCTCAGGCTACACAATTCCCGATTGTTCAAGCAAGAATCACGGTGGACACGGCAAGAAGAATCCATCGCATAATCACAGCCTCCGGTTAATAATGTTGTTTATGACCGCGATTATAAATACTGCGATGCCAAACAGGCAAAGAATCCCGCCTTTTTACAATCCCGCTTTTCGGCGGGATTCTATTATACCATTTTGCCATTCCTCAGCATGTTTACGCATGTTATCCAGAATGGCATCGCGTTTTTGTTTGTTCTTTTCACCGATTAATTTTTGTTGTATATTTTTGAACTCGTTATTAATTTGTTTTTTATAGTCGTTTTCAATGCTCTTTAATTCTGACTCGGTTTGATTCGCTTCATTAATTAACATCTTGGCATCTTCGTCATTTACGGCCGTCTCAAACGAATCGAAACTTTTTATCAAATTACCATTGCTGCAAACATGAACCGCACTGTATTTATTGTGGTTTATTTCAAAAAGAATTCTCAATATATTATTATTAAAATAGCAACAAAACCCGTGACGAATGCCTTTATCATATTGGCACCAATACACGCGATCACCATATTCGTTCCACATTTTTATTATTCCGTTGCGCTTGCCATCCTTATAATTGGCATAAATTTGCGGATGTTGATTGTTGTAAAAGGCTAATAGTACGCCGTCTGGTTTGCCTTGATCCTGCTCGCTCAATGTGTGGGAACTGTTAGGAGAACCCAGTAAAATGACTTGCCCTATATAATTATTGTCTTTTAGTAGTTTGTTAAATTTGTTTTCTAAATTCTTTTCAACCGATTTCAAATCGATGTCGAAGAATTGGCTGTTAAAAATCTTCCCGGACGGCAAATTTAAAGTGATCGCACTTATCGCTGGACCTGGAGAATAATCGGGTTTGTTTCTAGGATGATTTAGTATCACCAATTTTCCAGAAGACTCACCAGGAGATAAAGTATTCTCACCCGGTAATGGTTTCTCAATATCAGTAACAGGAGTTTTAGATTGTTGTAAAGGTTTATTTGTTTTTGGCTTTTCATCAATAATATCAGGTTTTAACTCTAATTTTGCCGTAGATGGAAAACCTTCATCCTGATCCTTAGCAGCGGCATCGTGCTTGTCCGCAGGCACATCGATATCAGTAGGAGAGGATGTCTTAGATAATGTTCCAGTGTTTGCTTGTTCCACTGGTTTGTCGTAAGTGCCAGTTTGTGTCTGGGAGTGTTGATTAGACGTCTTTTTGGTGCGGTCGGTGATCTGTGCAATCCGATTATTGGAGGCCGGGATTGGGGAAGCCCGATTATTATCACGCAACACGAACATGAATATGGCTGCTAAAATTCCTCCTAGAAATACTGTAGTTCCCAGGCCAATGTAAGGGGACCAATTTTTTTTGCGGCCCTTGGAACTTTTTTCTCCGGTGAAAATTGTAGTCTTTGCCTTTACCGCCGCATTTACGGTGGACAACGGGAGTTGTTTGGCGGTCGAGGAAAACGGCGCCGGTGGAGGAGACGGCGACGCTGGCCGGGGCAGGATTGGAAGTTCTAACCGCGTTTGAGAAGAGTCGCCCGCACTCAATTTTGTCTTGATAGCTGCATCATAAGCGGCTCTTTTCTCACGGTCTAGAAGGCATCCCCTGGCGGCTGCGATTTCATTGAGAATCTTTTGCGATATCGCGGAATGTTGGCCCAATTGATATTTTCGTACATGGGCCATCTGGCGTTCAGTGGCGTCTCGGATTACTTCAGGATCGTCCTCGAACAGATCAATCCCAAGCAAGCGGTAATGATGAGGAGGCTGATCCTTGGGCGCAATGCCAAGCCAGCGGTGGTAAGGATCGAAAGCTTCAGACATTCGCTTTCTCCTTTACTGCATTTATATCCTTATAAGTGCGTATTATAACTTGCCCGGAAATGCTTTCAACTAGGTGGTTGGGCGCCATTGCCTGGACCTCGCCGGTTGACAAGGTGTTGTTGAAGTTGCTGAATTTCCTGAATTTCGTGTTCCATGTTGGGCAGTCGAAAACTGGCGTTAACACATTCGCGCCCCAAAACCAGATGGGCAAAATCAGCCCGCGTTTGCGCTTCATGGAGTTTCATTTTGGCCTGAGCTAAAAGCGCATCTATTTTGATCGCCTCGGAGCGGCTGATGGCCGCCTGCCGGGCGCTTTCCGCATCTTTTAATTGAGCCTTCATCCGGTTACATTCCGAAGATGCCTGTAAGTCCGCCGCTTGGCTCTTGGAAAGTGACGCCGGGAGTGTAAGTCCAGCCGCCGCTTTACCTAGCTTTATGTACAGAATGTCGAGATGTTTCTGCACGCTCTCCCGATCATTTATATTCGCCTCCGGGCTGATAGACGTGAAACTGTCTTCGCTCGCAGTTGGCAGCCCCAGCAGTTTTTTGCGCCAAGTGTCTAAATCCTCGGGACGATTTGCATTATCGCGTTTAATCTCCACTCGCGCCGACTGGCGGATGGTCGGGACACGGGCAGAAACAGAAATCCTGCCGTTGGCCGCGTAACTATATTCCACTTCGATAGGAGTGTCTGGCGGTAAGCCCGACGGCAAATCGCGAACCACGCATTTTCCCAAGGAAATACACTCCTCGGGTCTCCGATTCTCGCCTTCGACCACG
This sequence comes from Pirellulales bacterium, assembly GCA_963845975.1. Taxonomy (GTDB): domain Bacteria; phylum Planctomycetota; class Planctomycetia; order Pirellulales; family Thermoguttaceae; genus JBEKIK01. The sequence continues at coordinate 1,404,321 of CAWJUD010000001.1, forward strand.
GAAATACATACACTATGCTGATTAGCCCGTGCCGTATGAAATTTTCTTACTGCACGGCAAGGCAGAGGAGTATTTTTAGGGATGAGGACTACATTGATTTTTTCTCGTGTTTGCTTGTGGATACCCACAAGACCCAAACTATGCGAACTGACATTGATAAGTTCGCAATTTACTTTCTCCGGAGCCGAATCTTGCTGCATCAGCATACTAGCATAGATTGCGGCCCCGTGGGCAACAGCCTCATCAGGAGACTGTGAGCAGTCTGGTTCCATTCCTGAGATGCGGCGAAGCATGTCGCGGACCATGGGCATCCTGCTCGATCCGCCTACCAACAGGATCCGGTCAATCCGGCTCCAGTCAAGACCAGCCTGTTTTACCACAAATGAAGTGGTCATTTCCGTCCGATCCAACAGATCGCGCGTCAACTCATGGAACTCATCACGGGTGACTTCCATGCGCATGCGAATTCCCGCGTGAAAACAAAACACTGTCGTCTTGGTGCGTTCGGACAGCGAATGTTTGGTTTCCTGGGCGTCGAACCACAGTTGAGTAGCGTCCTGCGGATCACTCCGCGGATCAACTCCATGGGCATCAATAAATTTTTCGGCAATATGATTGACCAGTCGTTCATCGAAGTCTTTGCCGCCTAAAAGAACATCGCCGTCCGTGGCCATAGCTTGAAACCGCGTGCCTTCAATCCGCAGGATGGTTACGTCAAATGTCCCGCCTCCGAGGTCATAGACCAGCACTTGCTGAGGGCTTTTTGAAGTTTTAGTTTCGGAATTAAAAAGTCCGCAGTGATAACCATACGCTACGGCCGCGGCGGTGGGCTCATTGATAATGTCCAGTACCTCTAAACTAGCGAGCCGCCCGGCGTCTTGGGTTGCCTTGCGACGGGCTTCATCGAAAAAAGCAGGTACGGTAATGACTACTTGGCGGATTGGACCCAGGCGCTGTTCAGCATCCTTTTTCAAGCGTTCCAAAATAAAGGCGCTAAGCACCTCTGGCGGTACGTTCAAATCGCGGATCTTGTGTCGAAAAGTCATGCCGCCCATGTCACGCTTGAAACACTCCGCATATCGATCCGGCGCCAGAGCGGCATTTTTGATGGCTTCCTTGCCTACCACGATAGCATCGTCATCGCAGAATACGGCGCTAGGCGTAAGCAAGTCGCCCCAACTGTTTGGCACGGTCGTCGGCCGGCCCGCGGTATCAAGATAAGCAACCAAGGAGTAAGTCGTGCCAAGATCGATTCCGACGGGCAGTTGCTTTCCAATGGAGGTGGTTGAGGCACTCGTGTTCATTTCTTGTCTTTTGCTTTGGAGACAATCCCATAAAGGTCCGGGGATATCCAAATCTTCCCGTACTCGCGATTTAATCCCAAGTTGATCAATTCTGGATTCAGTACTGTGGCATAGTGAATTTCCGGTAAATATTTTTCCGCTTCGGACTGGGGCTGCATTGCATCGCAATAGATTGCAACGATCTTTCCTTGATCGTTCACTATGGGACTACCGAAAGTATTTTTTAAGATCTTTCCTTTTATCTGCAACAGTCTAGGATGAGAAGGCAAATTCGGCGGCGCGGCGATAAGGTAAATTTTACCCGGCATGACTTGCGACTGAAAACTGTCAAATTCAGTGATCTTTTCGCCTTCATGGGAAAAACCGACGCAATATATCGGGAGCCCCTCTTTCAGATTGTCAATCTCATCTTTAGATGCCAGGGGCATGATCTTGGGCAATTCTTCCGCGACAGTTAGTAAAGCCACATCGTAATATTTCCAATCATCCGGCTTGTTTTCTAGGGTAGTAAGGAGGGCATTAATATAAATGTCTTGAACGGCCATTTTGACGTTACTTTTAGGATTTGTAACCCAAATACCAAATCTTGTCTGTGGATCTTTCCGCCATTCGGATATCTTGCACGCTACCCACGCTCTTGTCAGTAAGGTGTTCTTTCCGATTGCGCAACATGTGTCCAATGGCCAGAAGCGACCGGCCTTTTCTACTTGTATTAAAAAAACCCCATCTTTAATTTGGGCGGCAATCTGTTCCTCTCTCATTGGTACGTAGGGCCGAAGCGACGTTGTTGTCGGAGAAGACGTCGGCGTATGAGTACCTGCGGGCGTTGAAGTAGTAGCCGCGGGAAGGGACGGCGTCTGATTGACCGGTTGCGTGGTTTTTTTATTCTCCTTTACGTCTATTATGCCATCTTCCTTTATAGCCTGAGGATTATCCAGCTTTACAATGACTGTTGTAGATGCGGGCCCGCGCATCAAAAGAGCTAAGATCACACAAATCACAAGTCCGCCGGCGACCCACAATATCCATCGTTCCTTTATTCCCGCCATTCTCGCTGAAAAAGTATTTTGTTCTATGGAAGTCAAGACCACTGTCGACGCTGACGAAGTCGAGACTGCAATGGGTGTTCCAGGAACAGATGTCACCCCTGAGGAAGCAGTTAAGACTTCCTGGCATGCTGGGACTGGCAGTGCATAGGAAGGCGGGATCGAAGTTATCTGATCCATTGTTGCAGGAGAATCAACTGGCGGACCCGTATCGGGTGGAAACTCTCGCAATGGGCCGGATACTGTCGGTGGATTGGTCGATTGCGTGTGTGATTTAATCCGCTCGGAGACGGTGCTTGTCACGATGCTGATGGAAAAGTCCGGCCCGCGTTCTGACATCCGTACTACGTCGCCTGAACGAATCCGCGTCGGTCCGGCAACCGCTCGCTGGTTAATGAGAATGGCACCTTCAGCGTGCACTATGTACCAACCGTCTTCCATCAAACGAAACGCGGCCGATCGATTCGCAGTGCTTGTGTCCACCTGTGGATCGAAAAAAACCTCGCAACCGGGATTGGTCCCAACGCGAAAGTTTGTTGCGTCCAAGACTACTCGTTCGCCTTGCCGTACACCAGAAAGAATGTAGATTTCTACAGCCATGTCGTTATGATAAAACCTGTAGATGAAAATACGAACTAGTTTTTGGCGGGCAACTTGCCGCCGTTACTTTTTTCCGTTGCCACCGTGAGATAAAGATTGCGCATCTTCATGAAAAGGCCCGCATAAACACGTTCGCCCCCTTCTTGGGGCCGATCGAACGTTAATCCTGATTTACTCATGTGTTGAATCAAGGCTATCAATGTATCTCCCTTAAAATTCAATGATCCGTTAAAGACCGAACGATCGTTGGTCGTTTGTGCGCGAGTAACTTGTACTATTAGAGAATTTAGGAAATTCTTGGCAGGGCTGTACTGGTGAAGAAAGAGCCTAGAATCCATGAGGTCCTCTCGGGAATAAACGCTATCCAAAGTAACCAACAACTGGTTTACCGCCTTAAACAACCGCTCGCCATTTTCCTCGCGCACCTGGCCTTTTTCTTGAATTTCCTTAATCAGTGCGTCGCGAGAAACTTCAAACTCCTTTCGCTCCGAGTCGAATTCCGATCTGCGTAAAGCATACGGCCAAGGCGTCTTCAGCATTTCCCCATTGTTAATGGCAAACACGAGCTTACTACCACCGTGGCCGCCATCGGTCAGATATATTTGTTCCAAGTCCTCCTTGGCCAGCGGGGAGTCCAATGGATTGAGATCCCCCGGGCTCATATACTGCACTACGTACAATTCCTGCAGTAAGTGATTCAACTCGCTGGTCACATCGCCTTTAAGAGTATCGTGGAAGTATTTTTCTATCTTTTGTTTCATCACCTCCTGGCGGTGATTTTCGACTTCCAGATATGTTTCATAATCGGACGGATTTAACTTATGACGCCATTCCTTGTTTAGCTCTTGCCGCTTGAAGTACGCATCGACGTAGTCCACCGAGTTTTTGATTTCCTGTGCTACTGCATCCGCGTTGATCTTCCTGGCAATGGCCGCTGATTCAAGAAAGTCGCCTTGCGCGGCAACATATTTTGCTTCCGCCTCGATCTGAAATGAAAGCGGCGTGCCGCCATAGGATGGAGGAAGAGATATATGCCCATGTGGCTGAGCATCTTGGGCATAAAGCATCCTTATCGAGGAAATCACCAGGTAAACACCCACATACCAACCTGCTTGAACCATTGATTTATGAATGGTTGGCCACATCGGTCCCTCCCTAAATTAACTGCCGGGTAGGTGATTAGTACTGCGACTGAGTTAGCCATTCGTGTTTGGTAGGCAATCGGACAACGAATGTGTCCATCTTTTTTACTGGTTGATGGCCCCACCAATTAAAATCTTATTATAGAAATCGCACTTTATCCTTGCAATAGGGGGTACCAAGAGATCATTTTGTGAGAATCATGAAATCCGTCTTAGGGGCGGGATTGCTCCTGTAGTCGAGTGAGGCCCCAGCATAGTACTATGCAAACAAAACAACACCCGCGAAGGAGACAAACTGTTTACTGAAGCCAAGAAGCTGGACAATCAATCATGGGCGCCTTGCCTTATTCGGGGTTGGAGCAACCTGGAACAAGGACGTTACCCTTCAGCCAAGGCGGACTTCCAGATGGCCCTCCAACTCAGCAAGAAAACCCCTCAGGCGGAGGCTCACGAGGCGATGGCCCTACTGCTGGCCGCCTGCCCTGCGGACCGTGTGAGGGACGGGAAAAAAGCGGTCGAGTATGCCACAAAGGCCCGCGACCTGACTAAAGGGGAAGACTGGATTTGTCTCGACACGTTGGGTGCTGCCTATGCGGAAGCAGACGATTTTGAATCGGCAGTTAAGTGGGCAAACAAGGCCCTGGAGAGCGCACCGGTGGAAAGTCAGGAGCCGATACGCCAACGCATCGCTCTATATCAGGAGAAAAAACTTACTGCTTGAAGTAGGACCTTCGGTAGAACCAGAATGACGCTGAATCCTACTTCCGTCAAACGTTTAATGAATAAAGTGGGATCATGTGTATCCGTTTAACTTTATCGTATCTCACTGGATCAGAAAAACAGCCGCACGCAACCATTCCGGGTGGTTCATTATCCGCTACAAACTATTCTAATCCCCCCCATTGACGAGTATTAGTGTTGCCAGCTAGAATAGCGGACCATATTGGAGGGGAAAGCTAACGGCTCATTTTTTTGGGCAAAATCGCCGGAAAAACGGCAACGGATTTCTATTATATCCGGCGATGCGGCTTCTCATTCCGCAGTTGTGTAATTTTCAAATGCAATTTTAAATTTCACCGGATCGAAGACCGTGATGGAGAAGTTTTTGAATTATTGAAAATATGTAACTGAATTCAAGGGGAAGGGAAGACATGTCCGGCAAATTTATCCGGCTATCGATTTGCACGGCAGTTTCGGTGCTTGTCATACTGCCAACCTACGCCGCGGACTTCGCTTATCAAGCCCGACTTAAGCATGAAGCAGAGGAATCTTCGGTGCGCTTGGAAGGCGTTTGTCGAGACGCATGGCAATACGACAACTTGCGTCCCACGATACAGCGGGCTATAGCGCCGATAATCACGCCCATCCACTGGCCCGATCTCCCAGTTGTACACCTTTCCCCTGGAAGTCCCGACTATCGAAAGACCGTGGGAGACATGATGTACTGGTATTGGCTTTACTATTCACAACAACAGCGATTGGCTAATATCGCGGCTGAGTTGAAAGCCAGCTCTCCGCAATTGCGCGGCCGCGCCGGTGGAGAGCAGCTTGGGCGAGCAGGAAATCGAGGATGAAATCGGCCGCGTAGGTTCCGAACTCGACCATGCCCGGGCGAGTTACGGCAGGGCTTGCGCCTGGACCTGGCCATACTTCAATCTTAAACCTTTGTGCAAAGCCCCGGGTTTTGAAGCGGCTACGATCAGAGGGCCCATGAGCAAAGCGCCGGTTATCGATCCGGCAACGATCCTTAAAATATTCCTTCCGGTCCCAGTAATTAGACTATCCGAGGCAAGTCCCGATTACAAGGAAATCCGTCTATCCCTGGATTATTGGGAACCTAAAACTCAATACGGACAGATACGATTAAAGGACCTCAATGATGACCGGAAATCGGCGGCAGCGGCATGGGCGGCATTGGCGGCAGGCCCCGATGGCAAGCCGCTGGACCCAAAAGATCCGCCGGAAGACTCTCGGCTTGCCCAGATGCTCAAGTTATACCAGCAATTAAAGCCGGTGTTAAAGCGATGGCGCACGGCCCAATATGAAATCGAAGACCTGGCCGAACCATGGTATAACGCCAAGGATGCTTTGGCTACGCTGCAAAACCAAACCCAAAACATCCAGCAACAAATCGTTCTGCTTGCGCTACAGGCCCGCGATCCTAATCAGGACCAGATGCAAATACAAAACCAAGTCCAAGCCTTGCAAAACCAGTTAGCCGCATTGATGCCGCAAATAGTCAAGGCCCGGGTTGAATTGGAGGCCATCGAAACAAAAGTCGCGACGATTCGACAAGAGCAAGCCGGCCTTGCCCTCAAAACCGAGGAATCGATGGAGTCATGGATTGATCTATGCGACATACCCGGGAAGCGCGGCCCGGAGGCACATCAAAAATCTCTGCCGCTATACAACCGGTGGATCGCGGAGGAGCCTCGCCTGTGGCAGCTTTATTTGGCCCGCGGTCTCGCCCGCCTGCACTCCGGCAACAAAGATCAGGCAGCCGAGGCAATAGGAGACCTGAAACGGGTCGATGTAAAATTGCATATTTACGACACACGTCCAATCGCGATTGCCTTCGGCAAGGCCGTCCAAGCATATGCCCTGTGCAAACAAAACAATATGCGTGAAGGGATAAAAATGTTTAATGAGGCCAAAAAAATGGACAAAACAATATCCAAACTCGGAACATCCTGGAAGGAAGGAAATATCCCCTGGCCAAAGCGGATTTCCAATTGAATTTTACATGTCTAATTTTTTCCACCATCTAATTTTACCGGGAGGGCAGTCATGCTCCGCAATCTTCTCCGCAAATCCAAAAAATCCTCACGTATCAATTCTTTTTTTCCAAGCAGCAAATCCTCTCACGCCCTCATTCACCACCGCCGACTTCTTTGTGAATCCCTTGAGGATAGGCGGTTGCTCAACGGTGTGACACTCATCACACATGGTTTCGGTGACAACGCGGATGGGTGGGTCAAGTCCATGGCAAATGCCGTTGTTTGTGAGATTTCAACCCGGTTCGGTTGTGCCAGTACTGATGTCGCGGAGATCAAGCTGACTGTCAATTCTGACTTGACCGTCACGCCAACATGGGACAATCAAGTCAATTTGTCTACGTCCAATTGCTCTGAAACAGTCGTGCGTTTGGATTGGTCAGCGGTCGCTAGTTTTACTTTTACAAGTACTGTGGATATCGCTGCAACCGTCGCGCCTTGCTTGTATAAGCCCCTTTCAACGTTCGGCCTGAGTGGCATGACGACGCCTCTTGCGGACGGTCCGATTCAATTGATTGGTCACAGTCGTGGTGGTTCATTAGTTGGGGAGTTGGCACTGGATCTTGGGATGCGCGGTCTTTGGGTGGATCAGGTCACGACATTGGACCCGCATCCTTGGTCTCTTGCCACAGACGCTTCGATGACTGCATGGAACAATGTCGTTTTCTGGGACAACTACTGGGAGGATAGCGCCATATACCCCCATGGACAGTCTATTAACGGAACGAACAACAATTATCTCTCGTTTCCAGATGGCGCGTACCCAGATACTGTTCCACTTAATGACGACGGGTATCACTCGGACGTCCACCTTTGGTATCACGGAACGATCGATACCTCATCGACCGCATCTGATGGATCATACGTCGTTCCTTCAGATTGGTACGCCGACCTCCAAGGTCCTAGGAATGACATAGGATATTACTTCAGCCGAATTGATGGCGGAGATCGATCTTCCTATGCAGCATCCGACGGCCTGCTCTGGAGTGATTTGGGGTCGCGCACTCCAGTTGCCTGCACTGCCCCAAGTGCATCTGCCTGGGACAATGTTGAAATCTCCTCTGTTCAGCAAGACGTCTTCTTAAGTCAAGGAACCACGCTTCCAGTGGATCTTAAGTACGAAGCGATCGGCGATACACAGATTACTGTTGGTTTTGATACAGATACTAACCCCTACAACAATAGCGGGATAACTTTTCAGTCGTCAGTACCGGCACCGTCATCAAACGGCGACGCATTTTCCTACGTCAATAAAACTCTGCCGACCAATGGTCTCGCGCCTGGTGATACTTATTACGTTTATGCAGAGATCACTCAGGCGGGAAACACACGATACTATTATGCCTCGGGGAAAGTGCATGTGACCGTCAATCCACCCTCGTCCCACGTGGCGATAATCGGGAGTGCGGATGTGACAACTTCAGGCATCCCACTTCCCACATCTTCCTCAGATTTGCCACAGATCCCAGGAATCAGTTTCACAAATCTTGATCCCGGGAACATTTCTGCTGCCAGCCTTGCTCCGTTCGATACCGCAGTGATCAATGTGGCAAGTCCACAGATGAATGAAGATATCAGCACGCTTAGTTCCTCCGCCAAGCAAGCCCTCGTATCGTTTTTGGGGACGGGTCATAAGATTATTATCTACGACGCGGAATGTCTCCCGCAGGACTATTCCTGGCTTCCGTTTCCCTTTACCACCGATAATCCGGGTCAGATGGAAGCGCACGGCACATTGGAAATTGTCGAAGACAATACACTCTCCAGCTCCAATTCCGCCAGTCCGTATTACATCGACACCAATTGGCTCTCGGCCAACGCGGAGGTCGGTGACGCAAATGTCATGATGACCTACGATCCACATTGGGATATAGACATGACCGCAAATAATATCGACGGAATCACCGGGCCGGTCCATGTTTATGCCGAATACTCTTCGGACAGCGTCAACAACGGGCTTATCATATATAATGGCCTCGACATGGACGAAATGGGGGATGGTATTAACACTCTCGCAAAGGTCTGGATGCAGGAATTGGCGCAACCGTATAATCCCTCCAGCCTGCCGCATAGCGTTTCCGTGGTAGGAATCGACGTAGCACAGGATAAGAATTCACAGAGCGTTGGCGGAACACACACCGTTTTCGCGCGAATTACCGATCAGAATGGAATTGCGCAGTCGAATGTCGCAGTTTCCTTTTACATTCTTTCGGGACCGAACGCTGGCATGGAGTCGGGCGGAGTCTATGTTCCAGCGAACCGGATGACCGATGTGAACGGCAACGTGAGTTTCACCTACACTAGCAATGGGCAGGTTGGCAGCGATTTGATCGAAGCAGAGTTCACAAATTCGAAAGGAACGCTTATTCATTCGGTGCAACTCACGGTGAACTGGTCCACTGTACCCACCACTATGCCGACAGTGGTTATCAGTAGGGCAAAGTCTCAGGCTGATCCGACCAATAATTGGCCGATCCATTTCAACGTCGTTTTTGGTGAAGCAGTGAGCGATTTCACAACCGGCGACGTAACTTTAAGCGGCACTGCGGGGGCGACCATCGCCATCGTGACTCCCGTTGGCACCGATGGCACAACCTACGACGTGGCCGTTAGCGGAATGACCGGTAGCGGCACGGTGATTGCAAATATTGCTGATGATGTTGCCCATGACTCGGTAGGAAATCCAAACGCGGCCTCCACAAGCACAGACAATAGCGTCAATTTCGTCGTGAGTGGAACGCCGAGATTTGTAATAAACGGGCCCAATTCGGGCACATACGCCCCGGGCCAGCCGATTACGATTACATGGACCGCGAACAATATTTCCGGCAACAAAGTAATCAGCCTGTGCTTGGATCGAGATACCAAGCTTTGGAACGGCAACGAGCGATGGATCGAAATCGACAAGGTGCCCGCCGCCAATTGCAACGGTTCATATACCATTGATCCCGGCAATTATCCACCGGGCACGTATTACATAGGCGGATACATGTATGACAAAAACATTTGGACATTTACGGAATCGCACGCCCCCACGCAGATCACGATTCTGACACCGGAATTTAACATAACCGGTCCCACCTCCGGAATATACGCCCCCGGGCAGTCGATTACGGTCACTTGGACGGCGGATAAAGTCTCGGCCAATGATGTAATCAGCCTGTGCTTGGATCAAGATACAAAATTATGGAACGGCAATGAACGATGGATCGAAATCGACAAAGTCGCCGCCGCCAACGGCAACGGCTCATATACCATTGATCCCGCCAACTTCCTTCCCGGCACATATTACGTTAGCGGCTATGTATATGACAAGAAATTGTGGACTTTCACGGAATCGCACGCATCTGCGCCGATTACAATACCTGCACCGACTTTTAAGTTAAACGGACCAACCTCGGGCACGTTCGCCCCAGGTCAGCCGGTCACGATCACTTGGACGGCGGGAAATGTTTCCAGCAACAGCGTAATCAGCCTATGCTTGGATCGTGATCTATGGCTGTGGAGCGGCACAGAGCGATGGATCGAAATTGATAAAGTCGCTGCTTCCAATGGCAATGGCTCATACACCTTCGATCCCGGCAATTTCCTTCCCGGCACGTATTACATCGGCGGGTATATGTATGACAAAAAATTGTGGACGTTTACTAATTCGCACCTATTCACACCGATTACGATCCCCGCGCCGACTTTTACGTTAACAGGCCCCACATCCGGATCATACTCTCCGGGGCAACTTCTCACGATTACGTGGACGGCCGGCAATGTTCCCAGCAACAGCGTTATCAGCCTGTGTTTGGATACGGATACCAAATTGTGGAATGGAAACGAGAAATGGATCGAAATCGACAAGGTGGCCGCCACTAATGGCAATGGTTCATACAACTTTGATCCCGGCAATTTCCTTCCGGGTACATATTACATCGGTGGATACATATACGACAAAAAACTGTGGACATTTACGGAATCACATTCGACACAACCCATAAGCCTCACTCTTAATTCAAACGGCGCCCTATCTAACCTATCCATTAAAGATTTACAGACATCAGAAGTTGGAGTGAATGTATCCAACAATCCAGATATAAATCTGTTTTTGAATACAGATTATTATTTCCATTCCAATGATCTATTAACATTGAATTATAGGTCAGAACCAAAAATTACATGTGAAAACCGAGAAAATGTTGAAGCCGATATTCCTTTTCTGCCCACTGACAAAGAGGAAGAATTGGCGGCAACAGATTTAGTTTTGCAAAATCAAGATACTTGGCTTGGAGGGAATACTGAGTATTTAATGGGGAATGTATGACAGGCAATTTCCGGGGGGCAATTTCGGGCAATCCAAAAGACGACAGAGTGAGTGCTTAACTGTTTGGAAGGACGTATGCAAGCCTCCACCTTTGGGGACTTTTTTCCCGCGGATGCATTGGATCCAGTCTACGGAGTTATTGGGCCGTGCCGGCAGCTTTTAGCCAAGAGTTTCACTTGGGGCATAGAAGTTTATCGGCCTCGGGGTCCAGGGAAACCGGGATCTTGCCAGGCAGTATATCAGGTAATGTGGATCGAAGGCGTGGTGCTGGCACCAACGCATATTCCCAGCACCAATCTGGGCGATGGCACAGCAAGTATTGAAACTTCAAGAAGCCTCTTCCATCACGGTGTCACTGTGGGTCTGGCAATAACTAGGTGACCTATGTCGTGCATTATCATTGATGCCTGGAAATCAGCAAGTAAAACGGTTCTCCAACAAAATAGATGAAAAATCACAACATATTTTCATACCCACATTAGACCAAGGCACCTTTTTAGTAAGCGTTATCACATAACCTGATCTGCGGTAGTGAAGTGCGAGTTACGTCGGTTGGACTGGCCAAACGGATGGTCGTCCGGCGTCCAGGTCCGAGAGCGTCCAGATAACGTTTTCTTGTATCATACCAGGGGGAATCGACTGTGGCATGGGGAAATCTCACCGTTCGGCTCTGGAGTGCAAGATCAGTATTTCTGTTCTGCCGGTCCATGCCAATGTGCCTTTTCAAACGCCTTACGATATTAGTAGTCAACAGAGGCTACGGTAGTTTACGGTAGTAACCACTGTTTTCTAATACTTAGTAGGGGTAACTTAGAGAGGGGTCAAAATGCAAAAAACCCCTGTTTTTACGGGGTTTTCGCGTGTTTCGTGGGTATCAGAGAAGAGAGCAATTAAGTTTCGACAGTCCGGTACTCTAACCAATTGAGCTACGCCCCCAAGTCTTTATCTCATAAGGACTTACAACTATTTATATTCTTCCTATTATGCCCATTTACAGTTGTTTATAATAAAGGGTACCGTATAACCAAGTCTGGCCCCTGCCGGTTGGGCCGGCGGGGGCCAGACGCCACCTGAAACCATAATGGTATTGAGGTGACGTATAAATAGTAAGTCTATTGTAAAATCTTTGGTTCGTAAACCCGTCAAACCAGCAAAACCTCGTCCCGATTTCCCTCTGTACCCCCACGCTGTCGGCAAGTGGGCCAAAACCATCCGCGGCAAAACATTCTACTTCGGAACATGGGATGATCCCGAAGGTGCGTTGAATGTGTATTTAGATCAAAAGAATGACCTGTATGCGGGTCGGACGCCAAACACCAAAGGGGGACTAACACTTCGCGAGTTGGCCAACGCCTTCATTCGCTCCAAGCGGATCGACCTGGACGCTGGCCGTTTGTCGCCCCGTACCTTCTGCGATTACGACCGCGAATGCAGAACTCTCATCGCCGAGATCGGGGCCACCCGTAACGTACTGGACCTGAAATCCACGGATTTTGAAAAGTTGTACGCCCGTTTGTCTCGCCAATGTGGGATCGGCACCCTCGGCCGCGAGATCACGGTCGTAAGAATGATTTTCAAATACGCTCTCGAATCGGACCTTATTGAACGGCCAGTCAAGTTCGGTCCGAAGTTTAAGACACCAAGCAAACAGGAACGACGCAGGGCAAAGGCCAAGACAGAATACGCTAATGGAAAAAAGATATTCAAAGCCGCCGAAATCCGGCGGATGATCTACACTGCTGATCCGCAGTTGAAAGCGATGGTACTGCTCGGGATCAATGGCGCTCTGAGTGTTAAAGGTCGGGAGTCTTTGTTTTAATGGATGGAGAGCTGTTGGGTCTCAGAAAAAGAATGTCTTGGAAAAAAATCAGAGCCGGGGCGTGTCGCCCTCGTTGTTACACACAAGTTTTAGTGCTATTTGTGAAATGGGTGCATTGGGTAATAATGATTAAACGGTAAATTGACGCAGGGAGGCGAATTTAGTCAAGGATGAATGATCGTGATTGCCCCATGGATAACTGATGAAATGAAAACTGTCGCTTTGCCCGACAAACGTTTGAATCAGCGCTTGCAATTGGTTCTTTCGCAATTGGCGGCGCACCCCACCGCCAGCATTCCGGCCGCTTGCGGTGGAAGGGCCGAAATGGTGGCCGCTTACCGCTTCTTCGAGAATGAAAACACGACCTTCGACAATATTTTGCAACCGCATGTAGACGTCACGCGACAACGCATGGGTGCACAACCGATCGTCGTGCTCGCGCAGGATACGTCGGAAATAAACGTGACGCGGCCGGAACAGCAAGTGGCGGGCGCCGGTCCCTTGGACGGCAATTCGCGGCGCGGCGCCTTGCTGCATCTGTTGCACGCCTTCACGCCGGACGGCACTCCGCTGGGAAGCGTTCAAGGAACCGCGTGGACGCGAGAGGAAGAAACCATTTGCGCTTCGTTGACGCGCGCCCGGCGGGCCGCCACGCCGATTGAAGAAAAAGAGAGCCATCGTTGGGTCCTGGGAATGCGCCAGGCGGCCGAAGAAGCCCGGCATTGTCCGGCAACGCAGTTTATACTTGCGGCGGACAGCGAAGCCGACATCTACGAAGTTCTTGTGGAAGGCGCGGCCGAATCGAACCGGAGCCAATGGATCGTACGCGCCTGCCAGGATCGCGTTTTGCTCTGCGATTGCGGGGAAAACGCGGGGGAAAAGTACCTCCGCGCCCATCTTTTGGAACAGCCGATCTTGTTCCGCAACACGATTCGGGTGCGAGGGCGGAAAGCTAAACTCGATTGCGAAACGCGTGGTCGCCGGCAGCCGCGCCAGTCGCGCGAGGCGGAGGTCGCGGTGCGCGCGGCCCGCGTGACGTTGCGTCCTCCTTATCGAGCGGACCGCAAACTTCCGCCGGTGACCGTGAATGTCGTGCTGGTCAGTGAAGTCAGTCCGCCGCCCGGCGACGAGCCTGTCGAATGGCTGCTTTTGACGAGCCTGCCGATCGACAGCATAGAGCAGGTGCGACAGATCATCCAATACTACTGTGTGCGGTGGATGATAGAAATTTTCTTTCGCGTGTTGAAATCCGGCTGCCGAGTGGAAGAGCGGCTGTTCGAATACATGGACCGTCTGCTTACGTGTCTGGCCGTGTATGTGATTGTTGCTTGGCGAACGCTGTACGTTTGCCGCTTGGGACGCAGTTGCCCGGAGATCGATTGCGATGCGGTTTTCGAGCCGGCCGAATGGAAATCGGTCTGGAAGGTGGTGCGGCGTGAAGACCCTCCTCCCAAGCCGCCGTCCCTGGGGGTATTTGTACGGTTGGTGGCCCAGCTCGGCGGCTATGTCAATCGAAAACGAGCCGACCCGCCTGGTCCGCAAACCCTCTGGATCGGATTGCAACGCATGCATGATTTTGCTACCTGCTGGCAATTGTTTGGTCCTGACACTCAAAATGATCCTTAACTTGTGTGTAACAACGAGGCGTGTCGCCCCGGCATTTCCGAGCCGATAATTTTTTTGATAAGAGAAATTTGGTCGAGCGCAGCGTTTTGGCAAGGAATCCATGACGTGTTGCGATTAACAAGACTTTCCAACAGAGCTGCCAGGCATGCCATTGGGCAAGCCATCCCGGTTTCTGGGAGATGCGTCGACGGAATCGCTTGAGTTCGTTGCGAACGGCTTGAAAAAACACCATTTCCCGGCGGGCGAGGAGTCGATCGGTTTGCTGGGAAGACGGAGGACAGATGGCCAGTCGCTTTTTCGGCACATAATCGAGTGTTTCGGCGGCAAACCGGCAGCGGGCCGCCATTAGGCCCCTGCGTCTGTCGAGCACCCCGATTTGGCTTTGCTCGATCCGCTTGGAATCGATGCGTCCGCCTTCACATTCTCCCGTCTTCAGCAGCGTGGCGAGGATGCCGCTAATATCTTGGTTCCGCGAAATCACGAGGTTGGTTCCTCGCCGGTCGGTTTGATATTCGGGCAGCCAGGCATCCATAAACGTTGCATCGGCCGTTTCCGCGAACACGTCGTCGCAGAACAGGCAACTGCGGAGTCCGCCGACCTCGTTGATCCACAAGTAACCGAACAGCCCGAGCATTCTCACGGACCGCACCGACCGATCGGTTTTCAATTCCGCCCGATAATCGCGTCCGGTGCGCGAGAGGCGTTTTGAACGATATCGCATGACGCCCCGGGAGCGGCCCATCAATGCGGTCAAGAGATCGGCGAAGAGCAGGCTGCGATAGCCGCCGCAAGTGAGTCCGAGGATATAACGGATTCGACGCCGCAAGGCGGGCAGGCGTTTTTGCGCCAACCGCAGGGCCTTGGCCGCGCAGGGAAGGGCGACAACGGCGTACGAGCGATCCGGCCCGGCCAAAACGTCGGAAATCGCCTTGTCGAAAGGAGCGACGTGATAGACCGAGCCCCGCGAACCGAGCACCTGGGCTTCGCTATCGGCGATTGACGAATGAAACCAGGGACGCTGGGTAAGCGGTTGAAGAACAATCGCGGCATCGATGCGCTTGTGTTTCAGCAGTTGGCACAAGACCGCCGTGGTCAGGCCGCCGGAAGGGGCTTCCAAGCGCCGGGCCTCTTCGGCAACGCCGCCGACAAAGGCGTCGCGGACCCAGCCCATCGAAGCGTGATGCACGCAGGCCGCATCCGTGCCGAACAGATCCTTGCCCAGGCTGTCTTCGTCCTCGCCATGTTCGTTGGAAAACGGGCACACGTTCAGGCACAAACGGCAGGAGTCGGCGCACTTGCCCGTGGCCGCGGGATGATACTCGCCCAATTCCGTTTCCTTCATCTGCAATTGGCGGCGGGGACAAACGGCGGCGCACATGCCGCAGTTGCAGCAGTAGTCCTGCCGGACCACGGTATCCAAGATGTTCGCTGGAAGCGAAGTCAATTCGAGGGCCCTCGTTCGCGGAGGAGTTGTTGCAGGAATTCGCCGTTTTTCCAGGCAGTTTGGGAATAACCCGGGATAAACGATTTCAAATATTCGCGAACCGGGGATGCTTCTTCCAACAGAGATTGAACCCGTTGGGCCAGCTCTCCGGCGTTAAGTTGGGCGACATGGACAACCCAATTCTCATGCCCGAAGATGTCGCCGATGATTCCCCGGGATTTGATGCTGTGCCCGATGCAGAACGCGGGAACGCATGACGACAGGGCGGCGACGATGGAATGCAGGCGCGAGCCGACAAAAACCTTCAGCCGGGAGATCACCCATTTGATTTGCTTGCTGGAGTGGCGTCGAGCGTCGTAAAGGAAAATGTCCCTTTTTTTCTCAGGGGGCAGGGCATCGAGCAGAGCTCGCATGAATTGGTAATCGTCGTTGTCGGGAAAGATTTGCGGGGACATCATGACATGTGGAATTAAGATGATGGGATGCTGCGTTATCCGCCGAATCGCGGCCAACATGACTACGGCCTGATGCATCCAGGCGCGAGAGGAAAGGTTGTTGTATCTTTTCATGAGGGGCGCCAAGTTGATGCCCAGCGCTCCGGCCTGCAAGGCCTGCTCGATATTATCCGGCACATCGGCGGGGCAGGCGGGCAAGAGAAATGCCGGATCGGCCGCCCGGCGGATATTGTCGCGGACTCCAAGCCCCTCTAAATAGTCTTGCGTGATCTGTTCCCGAACCGTAATTAAATCAACCCGGCGGAGGAGATCGGTGAAGCGATTTTCCCATTTTGGTCTTTTGGAAAAGGGGCCGATGGATGCTCCCCAAATGACGGTGGGGACGCCCTTGCGGACCGCGGCATGAAAGGGGCTGAAAAACAAGAGCGCGGCAAGAAAACCGTAATCGAAAGATAGATTATCTCCGCCCAGGGCCAGCAGGGCTGCGGCGTTATCCAGGGCACGGTTTGCTTTCATCGCCGGATACCGGCCCAAAAAGCGGGAACAAACAACCCGGGCGCCCCAGAGATAGAATGCCGGCGTGCCCTGCCGGCGAGTTTCCCATATTTGTCCCGCCGATTTAACGTCCGGCTCGTTAGTAATGAATTGAGGATCGTCGTTACAGAAGATGTTTGCATAAAATCGCGGATAATCGGGCAAGTAGCGATCCAAAATTATTTGCGTGCTTAACCGCAGGGCCTGGCAGCCGCGGTTACTGTCGAAGTTGTTGCCGTGCAGTACAATATGGGGGTGGTCCATAGATATTAGGAGCCGAGCCGCGTCAGGCGCGGAAATGCCAGGGCGACACGCCCCGGGCCTGAATTTCTTAATGACATTCTTTTTCTGACTACCAATTGCCGGATTCTCAGTATACAGTGCTTGTGGGAGTCTGCAACCACTGGCCAAGTCAACACAACCTCTTGGCGCATCACGGCCGACTGACTATACTTCTTCCTTTGTAGCGAGTTGGAAAGCCAATGGCCGGATTCAGTATTATCATTAGTTTGCTTCTCGTTGCTTTGGCCGTATTTCAGGGATTTCTCGCGGTAGTATTTATCCGGGCGATCATGCGTTTTCGTCAGGGTCTTCCCCGCAATCCCCCTTCTCTTCGGACGGCGATCGTCTTGTGTCTGCGAGGCCGCGACCCGTTCCTGGAGAAGTGCATAGTATCACTCCTGGAGCAGGACTATCCCGACTACCAGTTGCACGTGGTAGTCGATAATCGAAATGATCCGGCGTGGCAAGTCGCCGAGTCGCTGGCCAATCGATACGGCGCGGACCGGGTGTGCATCGAGGCGCTTGACGATCGCCATAACACGTGCAGTCTGAAGTGCAGCGCCGTGGTTCAGGCGATCGGACGTCTCGACGAATCGTTTCAAGCGGCGGCCCTAGTCGATGCCGACACGATGCCGCACCGGTCGTGGCTCGGCGAACTGACCGCTCCCCTGGCCGAAGAGCACGTCGGCGCCGCCACCGGCAATCGCTGGTACATGCCCGGGGCCGGTTCCTGGGGTGCGCTGGTGCGTTATCTGTGGAATGCCGCGGCCATTGTCCAGATGTATTGGTACGAAATACCCTGGGGTGGCACGCTGGCCGTCAATCGCAAGGTGATCGATGAACTGGGGCTCCTTAACCGCTGGCGCCATGCCTTCTGCGAAGACACCATGCTCCGCCGGCAGCTTGGCAGGCATGGGCTGCGGGTGAAGTTTGTTCCCTCGTTGATGATGGTCAACCGGGAGGATTGCGGGCTTGGCGCCTGCCTTTCTTGGATCCGCCGACAACTTCTCACTGCGCGGCTCTATCATCCGCTATGGCCGCTGGTCTTGTTGCACGGACTGGGCACCACGCTGGTCCTGGCAGCCGCCGTGGCGGTTTTGGCGATTGCCGCGTTGGTGGGCGACTGGTCGGCGGTCCTGTGGTGCGCAGCCGGCCTTCTGGTTTATGAGGCCATCATGGTTTCCCTGCTGATTCCCATGGAAATCGCCGTCCGCCGGATCGTGCGGTCGCAGGGCCGGCCGACCGGGTGGCTCTCGGCGAAAATTCTGCTCCGCCTGGTCCCGGCCATCGTGCTCACGCAGTTGGTTTACACGCTCGCCTTGCTCGGCGCTCAGTTTGCGCGGAAGGTTGCCTGGCGAGGAGTCTGTTACCACATCGGCGGTCCATGGGGCATTCGGCGGCTGGACGATCCGCCTTATGATTCAGACTTGCCCTGCGTTGCGGATGGTCATTCGCTATAAAAAAACTGAACCAGTTGGTGCCATGCCCACGCTTGTCGTGGGCATGTTGGAAGCGCGAGAAAACTGCGGCATGCCCACGCAAGCGTGGGCATGGCACCCGAAATTGTCTTCTTTGCTTTGACAAACCGCTACCGCTCTGCGGCAATCGAGGCATGGATTCGCCGCACGTAGGTTTCCAGCAGGTCGGTTGCCTGTTCATAGGACAAGGGCCTGGGGTCGTAATGCAGGGTGACACTCAGCTTGCGGGCGTATAGCGCAACGACAACTGTCACGCATGAGTAAGGGCGCAGGGGCGCAATGAAATCCGCGTCCTCAAGCGTCACGTTTCCTGCCACAATACAGTCATCTTGGCGGGGCAAGGGCACGTGGGCCAATACTGTTCCCAAATTCGTGAAGATGCAGGAGATGGTACATTTGTCCGCGCGAACCTGCTTCTCCAATCCGCCCGGGAACCGCCGGCAGATGGCCGTGGAAAAAATAAAGGTAAAACCCAGGCGCAGTGCGCTTGATGAGGTCCATCTCCTCGTGTATGCCGCGCAGTAACAGGTCGGCGTCGGCAAAGTCCGGCCCGCGACGGTCGAGAAACACGCTGCTGACCATGTTGGCGGCGGGCATGAGGCGATCGTCGGCTGTGCGCAGACTCATGGGAATCATCATCCGCAACCAGCTTCCGTCGTCGACGATATTCTGCCGCAAGCGCCACTCGGCCAACGCCAGAAAAAGGTCGCGGGCCAAAAGGTCGTTGGAGGTCACTCCCTGACGAACCGCCGCCTTTCGAATGCCGGCAGCGGACTGCCGATCGAATAGGTGATGTACAATCGCCGGGTAGGGTTCCGGTAACGGCCCGTCATTGGGACAAACGCTATGAGGAACCAACGGCGCGGGTTTGCGCATCAAGAATTGCCGGGCGCCGAGAAGACCCACGAGTTGCTTGGGCGCCATGCGGAGCAGTTTCCCCAGAGTCAAACCGAATCGGCCTCGGCCGGCCAATTTGCCGGGATCAAGCGCCGTGAGCCGGGCCCGGCTCGGCACCGTACCATTGGCCACGGCGTAGGCGACCAACAGGTCTCTGACGACCAGGGCGATTCCCACTCCGTCGCAGCAGGCGTGGTGAAACTGGATGATCGCCTCGGTGGCCGTCGCGTCGGTGCGGACGTGGAAACGAATGCCGATCTCCCGGCGGAGATCCAATCGCGTGGCCGGAGGAAACGGGCCGCCGATCGGAGCGGATTCCCACTTGATCGCGGGTGCGGGATCTTCCACAGCGGACCATCGCAGCCGCCCACGGCCTGCCGTCTCGACTTTGGCCGCCAACAAGGGGTGACGGGCAAGGACCGTGCGCACGGCCGACTCGAATGCCTTCCGATCCAAGCATCCAGAGAAGCGCAGGCGGACGAAACAACTCCAAGGATAGGCGGGCCGATCCTCCCAATAAAGAAACTCCTCCATGGTCGTCAGCGGCAAAGACAATCTCACGGCGGATTCCCCTGTTTTTCTGCTCCCCATCTTTCAAAAAGCCATTGCAATATACCCCGGTGCATCATCCAGGTAAGCACTCGGTGCGAGAAAAAGCCCTTCCAGGTGTAGAACTCCCGGAAATGTTGCGAAGTTCGCCGGTCCTTCCCGATTTTTTGGAAGAGGATCATATTTCTCACCGGGCAACGCAGCCGCCGGTAGTCCTTGCGGTTCCGCCGGATGAATGCGGCAACCAGTTGCGTGCCTCGCATCCAGGCGTCGTGAAAAAGCACGTAGCCTTGATCGGCAAGGAGCAAGTCGACGAAATAGAAATCTACGAAAATCGAGTCATACCGGTGGTTGCCGTCGATAAAGGCGAAATCGAAGCTCCTCTTAGCGGCGAGTAGCCGGGGAAGCACTTCGTAAGAAAAGCCCGAATGGAAATCCAGTCGCCCGCGATATCCCAAGGAGGTGAGGTTCTCCAATCCCAGGTTGTCATACCGATCCTGAAAGGGATCCATGCAGGTATGCGTGCCCTGGTGCGCCGACATGATCGAGCAGGCCGATGCCCCGTAAGCCAGTCCGATTTCCAGGGTCCGGCTCAGGCCATACTCCTTCACCCAACGATGCATGAATTCGCCTTCCACCGGGCGCACGGAAACATAGCGGTTTGCCGCCGGGATGTGAATCCGCCGGATCAATTCTGATACATCGGTATCGGCTTTCTCGGCTGCGAGTGAGGCGCCGTTATCGCGATTCATGGCCGGTCTCCTTTCCCAGGATTATTTCACTTGTATTGTTCGCTTGTTCCAGCATTTCCAAGAAATGTTTCACGGCTGGAGTGCTGAAACTGAAATTCCAACTCGCGAACCAAGCGGTTGGAGGCCACAAGCCAGGGATAACGGAGGAAATAGAGAAATCCCGGCGGATACTTGTGCGGCGGAAAATGCGTTTTCCAGGCAATCCAGGCCAGGAGCCGGCCCAGCCAAAACGGCGCGTTTATCTGCCGCCGGCCGGTCAGTTCTCCGATCTCCGAGAGCGAGAGTGCGTCGGGCGGAGCGAGATTGTAGGCCCCCGTTCCCCGGCGTACCAGAATCAGATGTATCGCCGCCGAAACGTCGTCCTCGTGAACCAATTGCGTGGCCGAGTCGACGCGGTCCAGCAAGACGATGATCGGCATCTCAAAAAGCAGATGCCGCAAGTAGTTGTCCATGTGGGGACCGCCCACAATGCACGGGCGCACGCAACTGACTGAAATTTGTGGATGTTCTTGGGCGAACCGGACAAGCATCGCTTCCAGTTCGACTTTGTGGGCCGCGTAAGAGAACTGGGGGCCCGCACGGCCCGGCCAGGAGTCGTCCAGGGGCACGGGATTGTCGGGCCATGCGCCCAAGGCCGTGGTGCTGGAGGTGACCAACAGTTGCTCTGCGCCCACTGCCGCCGCGGACTGGAGAACATTCCGGCTGCCCTCCAAGTTGATGGAGTGCATTTTCCGCTCATCGTGCATTGGCGGCACGATAAAGGCCATGTGGATCACCGTGTCGGGTTGGAAATTCTTCAGCGTTTCGGCAAGTTCCGCCGTGCACATGTCGAGTTGCACGAAATCGTGGTTCCCGGCGTCCCGGGGCGGCACGATGTCCAAGCCCAATATCTTTGCGTCGGGCTCGTACGCCGCGAGGTATCGAATCAGGCTGCTCCCCAAATAGCCCGAGCTGCCGGTAATAGCGATGCGTTTCATCCGATGTGCCAGCCTGAAGTATGTTGTTCTGCGGAACCCAAGATCTACGGGACAATCATCATACCGGCTCGATGATCTGAGTGGCGCTGTGGACCGCGGCAGCCTGGAGAATCGCGGCTAAGCACGCCGGGTCCAATCTGTTCCCCTTGATGACCACATGGCCGGATCTGACTGCCTCGGCAACCGCCAAAGCGCAAGCGCTCAACGCGCGAAAAGTGTGCGCGTCCAGCAGGAAAACCGCCGAGCACTGCGGACCCAGCCCGTCTTCGACCTCCGTCAACCGGCCGTCGTGCAACAGAAGCTTCCACTGTCCTCCGGCAGGCCCGCTGACGTCCAGTCCCAGGCAGTGTTTTCCCGCCAGGTTCGGGGCCAACGGCATGCGGCGGCAGGGCAATTTGTGCACGTACTCGTGGATGTCGAAGTCCGGCCGGGCCCCCCGTCGCTGGTCCTTGCCGAAATTGCCCTGGATAGCGTAACGCGAAAGCTTCAGAAGCATAGCCTCGTCCATTTCCGGACAAGCCAGCGGGGCCGCGGCCACCCGATGGGTATCGTCGAATTGCGGATCGTCGCGCCAGTAGGCCCGGTAAATTTCCATCTGTTGGCGGAAAGTATCGAGGAACCAGCCCCCGTTGCCGAGGAAAAGGTCATTTTCGTCGGCCAGGGTGGAATATTCTTCCACTGCATGTTGGATCACGTTGGCGATCAATGTTATCGAGGACGGTCGGCGCGTAACCAGGTGGTAGGTTCGGCAGTGGAAGGCGGGCCGGGAAAAAATGCGCGTAAACACGGCCGAGACCCAATCGACCGGTACGAGATTCTTGCATTCCTTACCTGTCAGACCCAATCCTTCCACCAGAAACCGCCCGGCCGTCGAGCCGCGCACCATCCGGCTAACCAGGGTGTGCGCCAACTTCACCATCACGTAGAAACCGTGAAAGGTCGCCGTATAGCCCGTCTGCGAGTCGCCCACAATGATCGCCGGACGATAGATAGTGGGCGGATCGATCCAGGGGGTGGCGAGGACCAGTTTCTCCGTCTCAATCTTGCTATGCTCGTAGGCGTTACCGGGCGTCTGGCCGACGTCCAAATCGGTCTCCAGCACTCGCCCCTGGCGCAGCCCGCAAACGTAAGCCGTGGATAAATAATGGAATTGACGGATCCCCGTAGTGCGACATAGATCGAGGATACGCCGCGTGCCGTCGAAATTACTGCGCCAAGGCTCGCCGTCGCGCCCGTTGTCATGGAACGTCAGGTTGGCGGCGCTATGGATTACGGAGCGGCAATGCCGCGAGATCCACCGCAGGTCGGCGCCGTCCAGACCAAGATCCACTTCGGTCAGTTCCCCCTCGATTACCACGGGTCGAGGCAGGGTGATCCGGAGTTCGGCTTCAAAATGAGATAAGATCGATTCGATCCGTCGCCGTGCCGATGCGCGTTTGGTCGGACGCACAAGCACGGCCAGACGATGTCCCTCACGAAGACTGTCTCGCAATAAATACGATCCCAATTGCCCAGTGGCGCCGGTGAGAAAATGGTATGTCATAAATATGTCCTTAAAGGACTTACTATATGTACCGACATTTGCTCCCCCCGCGATTAGAACGACACAAGCTGCCGCCGAGCACGCCACGTTGTGCTCCGATTACTGCTTGCAAGGGATAAATAGTCCCCCATGCCGCGTCGCGGAAAGTGCCTTTTACTAATTACTGGAGTTTTGTAAAAAAGGAAAATCAAAGTCCCCTCTCCGGGCACCGACCGAAGGTTGGTCGGGAGAGGGTTAGGGTGAGGGCTTTTAGGTGAAAAAAGTCTTTCCTTACCTGTTTGATCTACCCAGGCCCTCACCCCCTGCCCCTCTCCCAAAGGGAGAGGGGAGCAATTTGCAAAACTCCAGTAATTAATATCATCTTCATGATGTTATGGATCGTCAAGCGGGTCATTAACCAAAAATTCCAACCTGGTCCACCGTTTTTTCACCAAGAGTTCCTAGCCGTACCCTCGGCCGAACAGGGCGTCCACTATCTTCCCTGTCACCGCCCCCAGACAGCAGAGGGGCAATTATCCAGGGGCAGTCATCGTAGGCTCTCGGGTTTTCTGGCGCGTATAGGAAAAAACGCAGAGTTGCCCTCCACCCCCTCTGTATTCCTACAGAATCCTCTTTGGCTACTCTTTAAGTTCTGGAGTAAAGGAGGCATCGGTATCATAAGTAAATGCCAACCGATCGCCCGGATCGCGGAACAGAGTCCTTGATATGGTATGTCGTAAATCGTTCGGGCCTGTTGAAAAAGTCTGTTGGCCAGCTAGCATTGTCAGCACGTGTTCGTCTTGATTTGTAGAGCGGATGGAGGTATTGGGATGCCCTTCCTCTCCACCACCTTCGCATCTTTTCAGGACGGACAGACGTATGCAAGGAACGCATGTCTTTCAACCACGGACCAGGACGGTCATCGATTTGGAGTCGTTCATTGCAGAAGACCACTTTCTCCGGAGAGTTGATCGCACCCTAGAAATGTCCTTCGTACGCGACTTGACTGCCACGTGCTATTCCTCTGGACAAGGACGGCCCTCCATCGACCCTGAGGTGTTCTTTCGGATGTTGTTGGTGGCGTACTTCTATGGCATCACGTCGGACCGACGTCTATGTGAGGAAGTACGGTTCAATCTCGCGTATCGCTGGTTTTGCCGGCTCTCCCTGGAAGACGACGTGCCGGACCACTCATCGTTTAGTCGCATCCGGGACAGGTATGGCGAGGAAATCTTTGAAATGCTGTTTAGGCATATCGTTAAGCTCTGTCAGAAAAAGGGCTTGGTGGCCCAGGAGTGTCGCGTGATGACCGACGCCACCCTGATCGCCGCTGATGCCTCGTTGAATTCGTTGATTCATAACAACCCGGAAAAAGCCCAGAAAGAGGCTGTTACGCAACAGCGCGATCGTGGGATGAAAGATTCATCATCGGCACGGCAGGTTTCCAACCAGACGCACACCAGTCGTACCGATCCAGATGCCACACTAGCCCAAAAGAAAGGTACACCGCAACAACTGAAGTACAAAGTGCATCAGAGTATTGATGCCGACAGTCGCGTCATCCTGGATACCGAAGTTACCACAGGAGCACGGTATGACAACCAACCATATCTCCAGCAGCTAAAACGCATCAATGACCAGTATGACATCACAATTCGTGAAGCAATCGCCGATCGAGCTTATGGCTCAGCGGCGATCATTGCTGCATTGCAGGAGCAAGGAACAAAACCCTACATTCCGCTGTTCAGTCGTCGTAGCGGAAATAACTCGGCCAGCGCAGCCGGACTGGTGTACGAACCCAAGAAAGATCGTTTTCGATGCCCACAGGAGAAGTACCTGAATCCGAATCCGGCGATCTACGATAACCACAAAAGGTATGTCAGCTCGTCCGAGGACTGCCGTAATTGTCCGCAAGCTTCAAAGTGCCCAGCAAAAACTCGGAAAGCGACTCCTCAGCACAGGTTTGTACTTCGTAGTCTTGATCAAGACCTATTTGAGAAGGTGCAAGCCAGAATGCAAAAGCCTGAGTTTGGGCAGAAATTGTCCGAGCGGATGTGGAAGTGCGAAGGGTTGTTCGCCGAGGCGAAGCAAAACCATGGCCTGGCGCGCGCCAGGTACCGCAGTAGGTCGAAAGTGCAGATTCAAGCGTATCTAAGCGCAATGGCGCAGAACCTGAAGCGCCTGATCTTACTGTTTTATCTCTGGTTGCTAACTCGGTGTCTAGACCCGCAAAAAAGGTGGCCAATTACCCAAACCCTATCTTTCAATGACGGGACTTTTTCAACAAGCCCGTTCGGAATCCAACACGTCCCCGTCGCGCTAGGCACCACTCCTAACCTCTTGCCGTGGCTGTCTCAAATCTCCATCTCATCTTTCAAGACTCCGAGAACTCGTTGAGGCGAGAGATTATTCGGATATCCTCCGGCCCCATCGCGTGGAAAGAAGGGGGGCCTGGCCTTAAGCTGTTTACAAGCGACCTCGGCCTTTCCATGTTCTCCCCTCCGATTTCCCGGCGCCACGCCAGCCGATGTAGAACACCGTTCTAGCTCCTACTCGCGCACCTTTTCTATGCTTCAAGCCTGTTCAGTTGTCCGTTCTCGGCCGAGGCGATAGACTGGCGTAATGCCGAGATTTCTTCCGCCCCATATTGCCGCGTTAGTGCTAATTGTAGCACGTCTCCATGTCCTTCACTCACGGGAACATGCCCCGGCATATTTCCTTGTGTAAACAACGGTTGAAAACCGTGGCGCGTGTGGGTTGAAAAGTGTAGCGCTCAGGATGAAAGATGGTTCTATTCTAACTCCGATGTTAAGGGAAAGAAAGGAGTCTTCCCTGCCCTAGGGCAGGGCCGGTTGCAACGGTTAATTCTGCGGGGGCGGTTGTATTTCTTCAGGTGATTTTAGCAAGGATTCCGGCATACCTTCGGCAGGTTTTTGGCCAGAGGCTCGTTTGCCGCCTGCACGGCGGCGGGCGTCTTTCAGGCGATAACTTTCGCCGCTGGATTCCAGAATATGGCAGCGATGCGTCAGCCGATCGAGCACGGCGCCGGTCAATCGTTCACTGCCGAGTACTTCCGGCCATTGTTCGAAGGGCAGGTTCGTGGTCACGATGATGCTGGTCCGTTCATAGGCCGTGCTGATCACGTCGAAGAGCAACTCCGAGCCAAGCTTGCTGGCCGGGACGTAGCCCAATTCATCGAGGATCAAGAGGTCCAGTTTGGCGAGTTGATTTTTCATCCGCGTCAACTGGCGCTCCTCGCGGGCTTCCATCAGTTGGGTGATCAACTCGGTGACCCGCCAGAAGCGAACCTTTTTGCCTTGTTGACAGGCAGCGATCCCCAATACAATGCAAAGATGAGTTTTTCCCGTTCCGGGGTTCCCTACAAAGATCACCGACTCCCGTTTGTCGATATACTCGCCCCGCAACAGTTCGCCGACGAGCACGCGGTTAATCGAGGGCTGGGCCTCGAATTTGAAATCCTCCATCGTCTTGCTGTTGGGGAAACGGGCCGCCTTCAGCCTTCGTTCGGCTGCCCGTTTTTCACGAGTAATAAGCTCCAACTCGCACAGTTGCAGCAGAAAGCCCAGGTGATCGACGTTTTCCGTGGCACATCGGGCGGCAATTTTCTCGCATTCGCCGTTAAAGGTCGGCAGTTTCAACGCCTTCAGATGATGTTTCAATAGCACCGTGCTTTTGGTTTCAAGCTTCTTCATGGCAAGCCTCCTCGTGTCGCAGGGTGTCGTAGATCGCCAGCTTCGGCGGGGGAACTTCATGGCCTTGCAGGTGCGGATGGCCATCTAGGCGAAAGTACTTGGCCGGCTGTTCGCGGCCGTCCTCAAGCAACAGCCGGATCGCCTCCACGGTCAAGGCCCCGATCGCCAACGCCCGATCCACCGCTTTGGCCAGTTCTTTCAGTTCGCACGACTCCAGCAGCCGCAGCACCTTGATGAATTCGCGTCTGCCCGCCTGAGCGAGTTCGCCCTCCAGCCGCCGCCGTAAAACAGTGAACCCCTCGGGCAAGTCCCAGTCGTCAAAGGGTTTTCCGAAGTCCAATGCAGCGGGCTTGCGCTCCAACAAAGCCAGGTAATGCACTGGATCGTAATGCACGTTCTCCTTTTCCCAATCCCGAGGATGCTCGGCCACAACCTGGTCCTGCACCACAAACCGCACCTTCTCGATGCCCCCGATAGCCATCACCGCATGATGGGCGTTCTGCGTCGGCACCGAATAGTCATTGCGGTCGAAACGGACCAGCGACAGTGAACTCGCCTGGCAGGGCTCCACACGCCGCGCTTCAAAGGGTTTTTCAGGCATGGGCAACATGGCGCGGCGATCTTCTTCCAAAAGCTCCTCCTTGACATCGGCCTTTCCCCGCAGCTTACGCTTTAGATCCTGGCGGCGGGACTCCGCCAACTGCTCATTAAAGACCTCGAAATCGTCGAATGCCGGCAGAGGCACCATGAAGTTACGCCGCGCGTAACCCACGAGGGTTTCGATGTGCCCCTTCTCGTTCGGTCGGCGAACCAGGCAGAAATGATGCTCAAACAGGTAATGGCTCTGCAGCCGGAGGAATTCCGCCGTCAGCACGCTCCCCCGTTTCTGAACGACTTTCGATACGGCGATTTTCGTGTTGTCGTAGCTGATCCGCTTCGGCACGGCATTGAAGAACTCGAACGCCCGGCGATGTCCTTCCTGAAACGTCTCCGTGCATTCCCGCGGAAACGCCTGGCAGAAAAAGGCGTCGCTAAATGGCAGCGACATTACAAAGAAGGCAATCTGCCGCTCCTGGCCCCGATACACGACCGTGGCCGCGCCGAAATCGACTTGGCCCTCTCCGGGCTTATGGCTCAGGGGCATGAAGACTTCAGCCGTCTTCTGTTGCCAGCGACGCACCTCCTCCTGCACTACTGTTATGCCGCCTTGATACCCCTTCTCACAGAGCCGCTCAAAGATCCGTTTCGACGTGTGTTTTTGCTTCTTCGGGCGCCTTTTTATCGGCTTTGAGTATCTCGTGGATCAGCGGTATAAACGGCCCGAGGACCGGCTTTTCCCGCTCCTGCCGCTTCCGATACCCGGGCGGCTCCTCGTGTGCCAATATCTTTTTTAGCGTGTCCCAATGTAGATCATAGACCTTGCAGGCCTCACGCTTCGACAATTCGCCGGTCAGCACCAGGCGACGCACTTCACTCCAGAATTCCATGTTCGTGTACACTCTCTGTTACCTCGCGAGGGGTGAGACTTGTAACGGTTATACCGCTACAAGTCTTGCTTACCCTTTCGCGAGTTTGGTTAAGAGCGCCACGTTTTTCGACCGTTACGCAGGTCCCCCTCCGCGCCACGGTTTTCGAGCGTTGTTTACACAACGTCCTCTTTCACGTGATCGAAGCTGCCCGAGAACTAGTGGCAAGGCGCCACGGAGCGCTATTTGTGGTTGGCGATAGTGAAGGACTGGACCACTCTAAACTGAAAGTGGAGGTCGAGCCTCGGCGTCTGGAAGAATGGTCGATTGCTGATATTGTGGAGTTGGCTAAACTTGACGGTGCTGTCGTCATTGACAAGAAAGGACAACTGCAATGCGCAACGGTAATTATTAACAACAAGATAGAAGGGAGTTGTACGCCGACGAAACCAACGGGGCACGGAGGCAGCAGAAAGGAGACTGCCGAAAAAACGAGCCGTGAATGTCCCAATGCCGCCGCTGTTTACGTTTCTCAGAACGGCGCGATCGAGGTCTACGTCAATGGAACTTCCTACCCAGTTGCTCAATCCATGTCGGGATTATCCAGGGCGTGAGAAATAAAGAACGCGGCCCTAAGCTAGGCATAGGGCGCGATGTCGAAAGCGGCGGCGTCTCGACTCAGATGGAACCTATCGCCTTATTCAAATGACGGAAACGCGCAGCGGTTGACTTGTGCCGTTGGAGTGAAATTCGCAAGCTTCAAAGCGGAACTCGTCTAGATGGGCCATCATGTACATAACGAAGTCGCTATCCGACTTCATCGCTTCCTTAACATACTGTGTAGCGTTCCCCTTAGCCACAATTAGACTGAAGAGGCGATCGGTACCGTATCGCGTAATCTCTCTCGCGATCTGCCCCATGGTCCGCCAGTCGTCTTCCCCGTGGGCTGCATCTTCAGTAGGGTGGAAATGGCATACCCAGAAAAACTCGACGCGACATCAGATTCACTTGGCAATACGTGGCGTATGAACTGCGACAAGCGCTCGCCTGGAAATTCCAGCGGGTTGTCCCACAGAACGAAGACATCTGTGTCGACCGGCACGAGGATCTGTTCGAGATTCGAGCCGGTTGCAGCACGAAGACCATCTGCAATCTCCTTCCTGTGTTCTAGGATATCAAATGCAGGGTCGATGTATTGATCGACTAATCGCCAATCAACAATAGCACTCTCCTGCACGGTGAGGATATAGATGGGCTCAAGCACAAGAGCGCAATTCCTCCCCATGAGGTCGAACTGCGGTAAAATGTGATGATAGAGGTCCCGGAACAAATCTTCAACGAACCTCCTGGGCACCTGTACATGCATTGACTTGGTCTTCCGTCTTTGAGGGAGCCTTCCAATTGGCGGGATCTGAGACCCACGACAACACTGCTTGGATTTCCTTTTCACCAATCTGTTTCATGTCGCGTGCAACGTCGAGAAGCGTGTGCAATGAGCAAAGAGGCCGGAACGTGATGTCTTCGTTCATGAATGTTCGCTGCGCATCTTCATTGAGATACGTGAATATGGACACACACCACGGTACTACAGCGCCTGCCCTCCTGAGTGCCGACACGGATGACAGCACTGACTTGCCCGTTGTCACGTGGTCTTCGATTATCACGGCACGGTTGCCCTGCGCCAACTTGCCTTCGACTTGCCCTCGTTCCTTGTCGCGTTCAAAATCAACATACACGAGGGGCACATCCAAGCGATCTGCAATGAGAGCAGCATGGGGTATGCCTGAAGTTGCAGTCCCGGCAAGCAGATCGAAATTGCCAGGTCCTATGACGTTCTTGACAACGTCTACAAAAGAGTCAATGATCAACTTCCATTTTTCCGGGTGCGATATCAGCAAGCGATTGTCGGTGTAAATGGGGCTTAGGATACCGGAAGCATACCGGAAGGGCTGTTCCGCCCTGATCGACACAGCGTTTATTTCCAGAAGTATCTCTGCAACCCTTCGTGCATTTGCTTCCAGAGAAGATTGGATATCTGTCTGATGTTTTTGATTCCAGCCCTCCACGTCTTTGGTCCATTCGTCGATTGCACGTCTCTGCTCTAGGGATATGCGGCCTCTTCGTAACGCGCTCTCTAAGAGCGTTTGCAAATCGGTAAGTGCGCCATAGGGGATTCCCTCCTTCTCCAGGAACGCCTCGATAGAACCTAGGTTGTTGCTGAAAACTGCAATGCAATAGACAACGCTGCCTCCTTCCTGGCGGATAGCGTCAACGGCGTGAGGAATATCCATTTCTGTCGACATAATGTCTGCGACGAGAAGGACTTTGCTACCGGATCTTAGCGTACCTTCTATGAACCTTCTCTTGCCATGCTTCTTACGCCCGA
Organism: Pirellulales bacterium; assembly: GCA_963845975.1. Lineage (GTDB taxonomy): Bacteria > Planctomycetota > Planctomycetia > Pirellulales > Thermoguttaceae > JBEKIK01. Next base: position 1,435,399 of record CAWJUD010000001.1, read on the forward strand.
CCTGACATAGACCATTGGCATGTTCAATCGCTGACTGAGAAGACCAGCTAGGGAAAGCGAACTAGTCGCCGCACCAGCCACTATGTCGATTCTTCCCTAGATGGAGGCGGTCTTTTCCAATAAGCTGGATATGATTGTCGCCCTCTGCTCAGGATAAGAGGAGAGCACGCGGCAATTGGTGTAGACCGGGCTTACGAGGCCTGAAGCGTACTTATAGGGATTCGTCAGCGAAATGTCAACAGCATCGACGTCCAGAAGGATTTCAGATATCTTTACGCTGTTAATCACCTGAGTGTCTCGCTTTTGAAATCGAGTGCGTTACCAAGAGGGGTCTTAGTATGAATTAAACCCACGGCCGATGGCCCCTGCGACCCCTACAGGCTCAGCCGTTCAGCCGAGCCTGTAATGGCTGCGTGCTGTGCTCGCACGTCGGTCGGGATGGAATCTTGTGTTTGGTAAATCGACACGGATTGTCCGGTTGCCGACCGTAGCCACTCGCTCGGATCAAACCTTTTCGCGACGGTTGGCTTTCTGTGCATGCTATTGAGTATACTCGCGATTGGCTGTTAAAGCCAGTAGGGGCGTAGGTAGTTGGGTGATCAATCGCGGTAAGAGTCGTAGGTGATTGCAGCCCAACGCTTTAACGCTTACCTGCCTGTTCGCACGGGCAATTGTGGCAGACGAGGACAAGATAGGTAGCTGAAGGCTAGCATCGGGGCGCTAATCTCTATGACCACACGTGGTCTATATACCACCATCCGGTGGATCATGCTTGACAGGTGCTGTTAAAAGAATAGGCTGAGCAGTCGGCGTTCTGCCGATGGGCGGGGCGATAGATAGAAGGAGTGAGCAATGGACGAGGTACACCCGCACGAAATTGGCGTGACAGAATTCTACGACGAGATGAGGAATTTAATCTCGTTGGCTGAGAAGCAGGTGTGTTTGTACTCTGTCTCAGCGTGTTTCGGCTTCTATAGCCAAGGCGCCCACGTTTTTGAAAACCTGTACGGTGAACTCAATTCAAAACTGCAGATCAAGCTACCCTGTCTCGACATCAGGTGCCTCATCAAACTGGATGGGCACGGTATCGATGAGTTCGCCGCATTGCATTTTCAAGAACTGAACCGCCACCGCGAAGTGGTGCGTCAGCTCAGAGATCTTTCGCTCGAGGAGAACCTTCAGTTTGTCCTGACAGACTCAGGTACAGAACACCCGAAGCTACTATTCTCTGAGGTACAGGAAGTCCGAACAACGCCAGTTTTTCACCTCGACATCAACAAGTTGCGAGGTGGATGGCTTTACGACTTTCCATGCGAAACGGTCCACAAGTTTGCCGACCTTTTTGATTCTAAGTGGGGGTTCGAGCAGCCAGCTTTCAATTGTTGTTCATCGGGTGACGTTAGAGAAAGTGCTGAATCTCTTGAAGATCTGCGACCTTCCATCACATCCTCAGGCTGAACAGTGTATACAGTACAATGTTGCCTTCTACTTACGCGGAGTATTTGGAGGCGAATTGATACAAATTGAAGAGACCTGCCAAGCTGGCAGAATTGACATTCTCGTCGCATCAGATACCAGAAAAATTGGCATAGAGGTGAAGTACAAACTATCCAAAGATGAGTTTGACAAGACAGTCGGTCAACTTGTGAAGTACAAACAGAATTGCGATAGCATGATCCTCCTCAGTGTTCAACCAAACTATTCGCACTATGAAGGCAGGGAACTCGATAAACGCCTGAGAGATAGCGGCGTCGAATTCATCGAAAGGTATTCGGGGAAGACCAAGTCGAAGAAGACACGGGTATCGGGGAGGTAGAATACATCAGATGTTCGTGCAGAAGAGGATCGGATGGTGGTTCTTGGTATGGGATCCAGAGGGCCTTAAGAACATGCTGGAGTACATGCAAGGCACCGCGACATGTGCAAGTTGTGCATTGATTGGAACTTAGGAAAATAGGTGCGCCGACTCGAAATCAGGTGCCGGCTTGCCGGTTGAGGGTTCGAATCCCTTGCCCTCCGCATTCATAACTCGAATTTCCCTAAGGAGTTTCCGTCGTTCGTTCGATGGATGCCCCTTCGGTATTTTGGGACTGTTCTTGGCAAGTGTTGCAAGAAGTGTTGTAAATCTGCCCTTTGTTGTCAGTCTTGGGGGGCGAATCCTGCCCGTAGTTCGTCGGCACTCATCCATTACCAGTGTTGCCTGTGCCGCTCTCCATATCTCTAGATGCGCTCTGTATTTTCTGTAAATTATCCAGGTCTGTGGCCGGATCGTCTTTTAAAGAATTTCCAGAACGCTTTTCGGCAAGGCCATTCAGATGAAATACTGGATTAACCTCATAGATAGGCGAGGCCGGACGGCCGCGGCCATGCCGCATAGTTGGCTTCAACCGGATGTAATTGTGTTGAGCCAGCAAAACCAACGGAGCGTCGATGTCGCTAGCCTGCTTAATGGGACAGACAGCCGCATCAGGAACATTCGCGGCGACTCGACCGGGATCGGCGACTTCCCTATAGAGTTCCTTCGGGATCATTCAGGCTTGCCAAAGGGCGAGGGAAGTATTGGGATAGACTCTTATTGCACTATCTCATTTTTCATTCTTGTCTTTCCGAAAAATGAACCGGAACTCAACGGGCGGCTGGTCCTCGGATGCCGGTTCGCCTTCCTTCGGAATTATGTTCACTATGAAACTCATTTATCTGACCGTTTACGTTGTTGAGACTGTCGCCGCATTATAACAATCTACTAGTGATTTTGCAGGTATGGGAAATTTCATGATCGGGGCGAAAAGGTCATACTCCTTGTCGATTTGGTCCATTAGTTCGACAATCATCGGTTTGTTGCCGGGGATGATTTTCTCATAACACGATTCGAATTGCCGACATTCCGTCCAGTCGGGATCGGCAACACTCGGCAACAGGGCCGACATGGCAACGGTCACCTTGTCCGGAGCTTCTCCTGGTTTGTCGGCGAATTCATCAATTGCAGTGTGGTTTTCGATCAAGCTTATCAAATCGTCGGGTAGATTCCAATGTCGGGCTATCATGCCGGCTGCCTGTGCGTGTGTCCAACCGAAGGCCTGGTTTTCCAATGCAGAAAGCCGAATCTTTCCTCGCTTGCGGGATTCCAATAATTTCACGTATGAGTGTGGCGATTCCTTGGCCAAAATCGGTATGGCCATGTCTTGCAACAAGGCGGCGGCAAATACGTCCTCGGCATCCTTCATGCCTAATAATTTGGCAAAGACCCGAGCAAACAGCGCACGACGCAGAGAATCTTGCCACAGACTTATCAAATAGAATGGCCCGCATCTGTAGTTTGGTATCAAACTTAACACTGCGTTCCAAAGGACAAAACTTGTGACGGTGCGAACGCTTACCAAGGTGATAGCCAGTTTGACGTTCGAAATCTTACTGGCAAAGCCAAAATAGGAAGAATTTACAAATCGCAATACTTGTACTGTCAAGCCCGGATCGATCTCAATGGGAACGGCACATTCAGCAGGCCCATTTGCGGGATCCTTAGAAAGTTGCATAAGTCGAACTGCACTTTGCGGAAGCCCGGGCAATTGGGCCAGGGGAAGAATCTTCTTCAGTTCCAGCTTGGGTACAGGTGCTTTTTTCATAATTTAAATACCCTACTAAAGTAAGGGTAACGATGGGACATATAAACTCTAATAAAACTATACGATACATATATTTGGGATTTGCAAAACCCTCCCGCTGGCAACCCTCTTCGTAACAATACTCTCTTTTGCAATTTCCATAAGTGCTTACCAGGAAGGAAGATGCCGATTTCAAGTCCCCTCGGTCGGCCTAAAACAAAAGCGACCTATTGGACGCGCTGAAACTAGCAGAGCAAGAAATGGAGTCAGGAATGTGGGAACAGGGCTTGGCGAATCTGGCGCCCCGCATGGTATGCCCACTTTCAAAAAGATTGCTCCCTGCCGTTCCTGAGCTTTCAGATCGTCGATGGCGCACGACCGCGGTTGTCGCTTTGGTGAGTAATCTAAGCAAGCGAAGGTCGCAGCCAAACTCGCTCATCAACTCTTCCATCGTCAGACTGGGGCCAGTGTCGCGCCGACCAGACGCCGAGTCAATAACTCCCTTCCGCGAAGCTCCGTTTCGACACATAATGCCCGCAGGGCCCGGACTCGCTCCTCCGCCCTTGGGCCGCGCTGGGCTATCCCTGCTGCTTGATCGCCTCCTTGATCCGCTCCGGAGTCATCGGGAGCTGATATAGCCGGGCGCCGCTGGCATCGAAGATCGCGTTGGCCAGCACCGCGCCCATGCCGATGATCCCCGGCTCGCCGCCTCCCTGGGGAGGCGAGTCCTTGGCGTCGACCAGCACCGTCTGGATCTCGGGAAGCCAGGAGAAACGCGGGATCTTGTAGCTCCCAAAATGGAGGTCGCGCACCTCGCCGCCCTTGAAGTGGACCTCTTCGGCCAGGGCATAGCCCATTCCCATGGTGATGCAGCCTTCCATCTGGATCCTCGCCCCTTCCGGATTGATCACCAGGCCCATCTCCTGGGCACAAACCACACGCTTGACCTGGACCGCGCCGGAGGTCTTGTCCACCTCGACCTCGGCGATCCATGCATTATAGGAACCCGCATCGGTGCCGCAGGCAACGCCCACGCCGCGGCCGCTTGGGGCCTTTTTCGGCGCCCATCCGAATTTCTCCGCCGCCGCTCTCAGCACGCGGATCATCCGCTGGTCCGTCAAGTTCTTTAAACGGAACTCCACGGGATCGGCCCCAGCCTTCGCGGCCATCATCTCGATCTGCGATTCCCTGGCGAAGGTGTTCGTGTTGTTGCTCGGGGCTCGCCAAGCGCCGGTCCGGAACGGGTGCGTGCCGGGACCCGCCGTCCAGCCGCCTCCGTGCGACACCGTGGTGTGATTGGGCACGTCGTAAAACTGCTGGCAGCCACGCTCGCCCGCGAAGTAAACGTGGTAATCCCAAAGCACGATCCGGCCCGCCCCGTCCACGCCCGATCGGATCTTCACCACGGCAGCCGGCCGGAAGGTGTCGTAGAAGAACTCTTCGGCCCGGCTCCAAACGACCTGGACGGGCTTGCCGATTGCCTTGGCCAGGACCGCCGCCTCCACGGCCTGCTGATTGTTCGTTTTGCCGCCGAAACCCCCGCCCACAAAAGGTGCAATGACGCGAACCTTGGCGGAGTCCATTCCCAGGCGCCGGGCGATCTCGTCTCTCGCCCCGAACGGATTTTGCGTGGAGGCCCACACCGTGACCTTGTCGCCCTCGATCTGCGCTAGCGCGGCGTGCGGCTCGATCGGAGCGTGCGCCACGTAGCTGTTCAAGTAGGTCGACTCGATCACGCTCGACGACTGCTCCGCGCCGCGCTTCAGATCGCCGCCGCTGGCAACTGTTCTGCCCTCGGGCGCGACCTTCAACAGATGCTCGAAGATCGTTTTGTCGTCCACCTCGGCTTGCGGCCGGTCGAACTGGGCTTTCACCTTGCTTAGGGCATCCTGGGCAAGGTCCGGATGCTCGTGAAGCGCGGCCACCAGGTCGCCCTCCTTTACGATGCGCACCCCCGGCAAACGCTCGGCCTCGGAGGTGTCCGCGCTTTTGAGCGTGGCGTCGTGGGCAGGCGGCCTCAGGATCGCTGCGCAAAGCATATTGGGCAAGCGGATGTCTGCCGCGTATTTCGCTTTGCCGGTCACCTTGTCCAGAGCGTCTCGTCTCAAGGCGGGTTTTCCGACGATCGTGAACTCGGATACGGTCTCCAGCACGGCCTTCTGATCCAATCGCCGCTCGATCCGCTTGCCCTTGGTCAACTCGGCGTAGGATGCCTTTTTCTCGGGATGCTCCTTGTCGAAGACGGCGCCGTTTTCGGCCTTCAGTTGCGCGGCCGGGACCTGGAGCCTCTCCGCGGCCAGTTGCACGAGCACAGCCCGGGCCTCCGCAGCAGCCGCGCAAAGCGCCGGCCCGAAAAATCGCGTGCTCATGGACCCGAAGGTCCCCATGTCCCAGGGGCACAGGTCGGTGTCGCCCATGACCATGTCCACGCTCTCCAGCGGCACGTTTAGCTCGTCGGCGAGCATTTGGGCCAACGACGTGACCACGCCCTGGCCCATCTCGATCTTGCCGGTAAAGCAGGAAACTCGCCCGTCCTCTCCGATCTTGAGAAAGGCGTTAATGTCCGAGGGGAGCTGCTGGCCGGGGCCGCCGCGTCTGCCCTGGGCAAGCAATTCGCCTTGGTCCAGGGTGACCAGCACCAGGATCCCTCCGCCCAGGATCTTGAGAAAATCTCGGCGATCGGTGGTGAAACAGTCCGAAATATCGCCGAAATCGATCTTCAGGTATTCGTCTTTCATGGCGTTGCACCTCCACTCAAGCGACTGGCCGCCGACTCGATGGCCGAGACGATTCTCGTATGGGCCCCGCAGCGGCATAGGTTGTCCTCCATAGACTTGAGAATCTCCACGCGGCTCGGCTTGGGGTTCTTGCGCAGCAGGGCGACCGCCTGTACGATCATGCCCGGCGTGCAAAAGCCGCACTGAAGGGCGTCGTGCTCCATGAACGCCTTCTGCACCGGGTGCAGAGTCCCGTTCTGGGCCAGCCCTTCGATCGTGACCACCGCTATGCCCTGAACGTCCTTCACCGGGATCAAGCAGGACCGCATGGGCTCGCCGTCCACCAGGACCGTGCAGGCCCCGCAATAGCCCTGGCCGCACCCGCACTTGGGGCCGGTCAGTCCAAGGTCGGAGCGCAATATCCAGAGGAGCCTGCGCTCGCCGTCCGTGGTAACGCGGACGGGCTTGTCGTTGAGCGTGAATTGAATGGTTTGTTCCATCGGAGTCTCCCTTGCTGGCAGATGTAGTAGGCCGGGCACTCCCGGACCCGCAGTCGGCTTGTTGGCCGGTCGATCCGTTACCGGCACTCGGCTTCACTGAGCGCCGCCGCTACTTTCATGTGGCCGCTACTTCCGCGGCGGGCGGGACACAAGGCAATTTTACCATCGGTCCATGCTGCAGGATAGTGGGGGGTAGTGTCAAAAGAACCCGTAGATACTTCAACATAATCCGGCATTTCCCATTTTGGCTCCGCTCGGACACGCTCCGAACAGCAAGAGTCCTCCCATGTTAATGAGGTGGTGCGCGGCCTTCTAATTGGCGATTTGATTTTCCGCCCAGAATCGAGTCCCCTGGGCATTCCTGATGCTCGGCAGCCCCTCCGCAGAGCTGCCCAGGGCGTGACTTTCTGCCCGAAGGGCGCACTCTCGTCGTCGCCAAGAATCGATTCGTATTTATTGATTGAAATTGCTATCAGATCCATCCTGCAGCGATTGAAATTCACAATAGATCAACTGCCAGAAGCGTATCCACTGCTTTCTCGAACTGCCTGGACTGTTTTTGGGAACGAGCGCGGAGGAGCAAGTCGAAATTCATCTGCGCATCGGAATTATCAATGTGAAAATCCTGAATGATCGAATGTAAAGCCAGATAGCGGGCTTTTTGACTGTCGTGGATTAGGACGGCAGGTCGTTTTTCTACTCTCCCCATACGAAAAGCCGGCTCGTTTTGCGCCCAAGTCGACGATCCATCTTCTAGTATAGCCATCTGCTGGTCGGAAATCGGTTTTAAAAATTGCCCTTCAATTGCTTGTGAATTAGATGCTTCGTAATCGAACCGCCAATAAAATGGCAATTGTGACAAAGAGTTAACAGCAACAACTTCAATTTGCCGTATAGGGGGAGATTCCAACAGTCTTATAGGCGGTGCAACATCATTGGTTGATGTAGTGCCAAGAGAACCAGGGCTGGCACTCGCATCCATAGAAATTGGCACCGTAGGAATGGAGATAAAATCGTTGCTTACCGCGAGGATCGTCGCCTTTTTTGTATCGGCTGGCGTCGATTGTTGTTGGAGCGCCGGGGTGACAATCGCTGCGGATGTAGATCCCGAACCGGTAACGGGTGTGATCATCGAAGAAATGCCCGAAGTCGGCGATGTTATTACAGCGCTCGGGGTATTATTCGATGCGGCGGCTATGGCCGGCGACGCGGGGCCGCCCGGGATGGCGCTGATGGTGAGCGTGGCGCCTGCTCCGACGGTCAATGTGCCTGTGACGATGGAATTTACCGTAATCTTGCCTGCATTGATGGTGGTATTTGCATCATTGACGGCGGTTATACTAGCCTGCTCCGGAGTGGTCTTGAGTAAAGCGCCCGGTCCGGGCAGGGCGGCGGTTACGGCGCCGCTTTCGATTGTGTACGAGGTGGCCAGTAGCGTGCCATTAAGAATGCTGCCGCTAGTCATCACAAGGTCGCCGATAGCGTCGGTTTTTCCATTGAGGTCCAGAACGCCGCCGTTTATGGTTACGTCCGTACCGGCTGAGATGGCATTATCCTGATTGATTTTCAGCGTTGCGTGATCGATCAAGAGGCTGTTAACGCCCCCTGCAAAAGCAAACCCAAAGTAAGTTACGTTGCTGTAGTAGATGGGAGCCGAGCCGTTATCGCTGATTTGTGCGGCGGACATCGCCGCGCTGTCGCCGCCGGGCGATCCAATCACCAACAGCGAATTTCCGCCGCCCGCGCCGCCGTTAAACGTGATCCCGCCGGCCGGAATCGGCTCGCCGCCGCTGAGGTCGACGGTCAGCGCTTCGCCGGCACTGTTGAGTCCGGTGACGGTGACGTTGTTCATGCCGGCCTCCGCGTAGGGCGGCGCCACGTTGGTTGTCGTGCCGCTCTGATAGATATGCAAATTGCCGTCAGCGGCAAGTTGCAAAGTCAGCCCTGCCGCGGGCCAGGCGAACGGCGAGGAACTTGGCAATGCGTTGCCGAACTGATCCGTGGCGTTAGCCGTAAAATGCGATCCGCCGCTGGGACCGATGGCAAGGCTTTTGGGCATTTGATTGACGGTCACGTTTACCGTGCTGACGGCCGTCAAACCATAGGCGTCGGTGATGGTAACCGAGAAGATGTAAGCGCCTGCCTTGGTGAATGCGGCCGTGGTGGTTTTCGCGGCGTTGGCGCCGTTGGCACTGTACGTTACACTTGCCGGACCGCTTGCGGACCAGTTGTAGGTCAGGTTGGATTCGCCGCCGTCGTCGGCGCCGAGTACCGACAGATTTGCGGTCGTGGTTGTTACAGGATTAGGCGATGCCGCCGCGGCAACCGCCACGGTCGGCGCGTGATTGAACTGAAAATTGGCCATCGCGGCAAGGTCGGTCGAGCCCAGCCCGATCGCGGCCGTGTCTAAAAAACCGTTGGGCCCGACAATGGCGTTGGCCTCGCTGATCGCTTGCCCGGCGCTGCCGGCTTGGATCGTGAAATATCCCAATTCCTTGGTTTGCCCCGCGGGTACGGTCAGGTTGTAGGTCCACGCGACGTTGTCGCCCGCGACGCTCACGGAACTCGGCTGCAGACCGTAGAGCGCGTGAAGGTATAGGATCAGAGCCGGGCCGGTTCCGCCGTCGACGCCGAACCATCGGTCGGCGGGCGTGGGGGTCGCGCCGCCCGTGGATGTGGCGAAAACCGTCGTGGAAGTCCCCGAACCTAGATTGCCCGCAATTTGCACGGTTGTGCTGATATCGTGGCCTGTCGGGTTGGTGAATACATCCACTGTGCGCGCAAAATCTTCGCCTCCGGAGTTGGGAACGGTGATCTTGCGATAGATCGCCAGTCCGGCGGCCGTCCCGGCGGCGGTAACCACGCTTTGTCCGCTGTCAGCCCCGCTGGTTGGGATAGTGTAGGTCTGTTGGCTCGGCCGGAATAGAACGCCTCCCACCATCAGTCGGCCGAATCCGTCAAAGGCATTGTTAGTGCCCTGAATGAATTCCCCGGGGCCAAAAAAATCGGCGGCGATGTCGAAAGCGTAGGAATGAGGCGAGTTCATAATCACTGGACTAGGGCCGTAAAAATCGAGCAAAGTTGACACGCTGTTGCCCGAAGCAGAAGCGCCGGAATTGGTCACGGCCAGATCCGGCAGCCCGTCGATGTTGAAGTCTCCCACGGCCACGCCAAAGGGGCCGTATGTGCTGTTGGTGCTGAATGTGGTGGCCGAGGAGAATCCCCCATTGCCGTTGCACAGCAGTATCCCGACCGTGCCGCTGGTGCTGTTGGTAACGGCCACATCGGGCTTGCCGTCGCCGTTGAAGTCCGCCACCGCGACGCCGCGGGGATTAGCGCCGCCCGGGCTGTATGTCGCGGCTGTGGCGGGAAAAGTCCCGTTGCCGTTATTTAAGAGAATTCCCACATTATTGCCGTCGTAATTCCCCGCGACAATATCGGGTTTGCCGTCGCCGTTGAAATCGCCGACGGCAATGCTGCGGGGATGGGATCCGCCCGAGCCATAGGTAGCGGCCGCGGAAAACCCGCCGCTGCCGTTGCCTAACAAGATTCCGACGTTGTTGCTGGCGTAATTCGCCACGGCCAGATCGAGTTTCCCGTCGCCGTTAAAGTCGGCGACCGCCAGAGCCCGAGGATTGGTTCCGCCCGAGCTGATGGAACTATAGGAAAATCCGCCGCTGCCGTTGCCCAAGAGGATCCCCACCGTATTGCCGCCGTAGTTGGCCACGGCGATGTCGGGCTTGCCGTCGCCGTTGAAATCTCCCACCGCCAAACTGATGGGCTGGGTGCCGACCGAGACCGGCGTGCCGGCGGTGAATCCGCCGCTGCCGTTGCCCAGGAAGATCCCGACTGTGTTGTTGCCGTAGTTGGCCACGGCAAGATCGGCCTTGCCGTCACCGTTGAAGTCTCCTATCGCCACGGCATAAGGAGAGTTAATGCCCGAGGTCAGGGTCGCGCCGGGGGAGAATCCGCCCTTGCCGTTGCCCAGGAAAATCTGAATCGTGTTGTTGCCGTTGTTCGCCACGGCCAGATCCGGCTTGCCGTCGCCGTTGAAGTCCCCCGCCGACACGCCCAAAGGATCGGTGCCGACAGAACTGAAAGTCGTTGCATTGCCGAACAGGCCGCCGCTGGGAACGACGACGAAGTCGGAAACCCAATTGCCGCCGGGCACGCCGTCGCCGTTGCCGTCGAGTTTCACTCCGCTCGCATCTGTGATCGCGTCCTTCACTGTCAAGCGATAAATGTTCTCCGTCAATGCGGAGAAAGTCAGCGTGGCCGTTGCGCCGCTGTAAGAAACGCCAAGGGAAACGATCACGTCGTCGGCCGAGCCCAAAAGGCCGTCGGGACCGGCACTTTGAAGTTGATAATTGGCCGCAGTGCCGGCGCCAACCATCGTCTCGTTGAAATTGATCGACAGTGTGGTTGCGCCCGCTGTCAAACTGCCGCCGCTGAGCGCAGGCGTAGTGCCGGCAACCGATGGCAACCCGATGAACGTCGGATCGCTGGCCGTGTCGTTGGCCGTGTTCGCCTCGCCGCCGCCGGAGACGGTCGCCGTGTTTGTGACGTTGGACGGTGCGTTGGCGGCCACGTTCACCGTCAATGTTAATGCCGGATAACTAGCGCCCGCTGCCAGCGTGTCGTTGCGAGTGGCCGTCAGAGTCGAGAAATTGACGGTCCACCCCGAACCGCCGAGGGCCGTGGGCGTCAGTCCCGAGGGCAGGGTATCCGCTACACTGACCGTGCCGCTGGTCGAGGCAGTGCCTGAATTGGTCGCCGTAATGGTATAGCTGTCGCCGATATCGCCGGGATGAAAATTGCCGGCGTGAGTTTTGGTAACGGTCAAATCCGGTTTCGGAGGGGCTCCCAGGTCGGCGACGAGTTTGTTGGCCACGGGTGTGCCCAGGCCCGTGACGTCGTCATAGGTGCTGCTGGTGATTTTGTGGAAATCGGCGGCCGGCAAGGAATAGAGTTTCGGCAGGGTTTGCGTGGGCCCGTCCAAAGAAGTCAATCCTTGGCCGGCGCGAAGCTGATCGGCGATGGCAATCAGTCCCGCCCAACACGGCGACGAAAGGCTGGTGCCGCCGAATTGGAACCACGGTCCGCCGGTGACGTTGCCGTTGTACGAATCATACACGGCCACGCCTGTATTGGGATCGGCGTCAAAGGCCACGTCTGGAATTTGACGATAGCTTGAGCTTTGCACGCTGTTCTGGTAGCTCGGTTTGCTTTCGTAGCGGCTTTGGCCGCGGCCGCTGCCGCTCCAGACGGTTTCGCTACTGTAGTTGTTGCCGCTAAGATAGAGCGACGTGCCGCCCACGGCAACCACATTGGGCGAAAAGGCCGGATAATTACCCGGCGAGCCGCTGTCGCCCGTCGAGGCCACGAAGGTCACGCCGGAATGGCCGGATGGAGTGGTAAAGAGCGAGTCCAACGAGGTTTCGCCGGCGTATTCGCTTAGTCCAAAGCTCATGGAAACCAGCGAGACCCCGGCCAAATTCCGGGCGGTATTGACCGCGGTCGAAATTAGATCCGCGGTTGATGCACTGTTGGCCTCGATCAGCACGATGTTGGCCCCGGGAGCAATGGCATGCGCCCATTCCACGTCCAGGGCTTCTTCGCCTTCCCAATTGTTGTTTCCCGCTCCCGCCGGATCGGTGGGAACATGGGATAAATCAGTTCCCCCGTTTTCGTTGAGTTGCTGAAAGCTAGGCGGATCGGACAAGCCGAACTGGAGGTCAAACTGATGTAAGTCGGTTACGATGTTGGGGTCGTAATAGGCGTCCACGATGGCAATCGTCTGACCGGCGCCGTTCCCGCTCAGCAAGTTGATTCCATACGCCGCTTGAATTTGCTGGGGAGTGAATGCGCCGCTCGGCGGCGACGAGGAACCTAAAGGGGCGACATTCGCTATGATTGCCCCGGGAGCATTCGAGCCCACAGCCGCGACGCCAGATAATGGATTGAAAATTATATGATGAAACTGCACGTCGACGCTCAGCAGCGCCCGCTCTTCCAGGGACTCGATAATCAAGCGGTGCGACATTTGGCGCTCAAATGTCGTGTAGCGGTTTTTCTGTTTTCGCATTCTCTGTTTTCGCATCCTTGGGAAATGCAGTCCCCGACACTGCAATGGCTGCGCTAAACTGCATCGCGCATCCCGCAACCATTCGGAAAACAGACGAATTCCCACCTTCCTCATGTTGTCGACTCCTGGTTGCCGCTCCCCTTTTGCGTTTTTATTTGGAGTTAAACTAACCTTGTCTGTGACTCAATATTAATTAGGAAAATAGGTAAGTGTTTACACACAGGAGGGAAAAAACGGATTGCCAACGTATTTCATCCGCCTCATTTGATTATTTGACCGTGGAATATCGATAACTTGAGCCCGGTATTGTCTCAATTGGATTATATATATCCAACTTGAATGGGCAATTATAATCTAACGATAAATAATAAGCACTTGCAAATTCTTTGCAGCAGTCAAAGGAGGTATAAGAGAGTCGTTAAAAGTGGGCGAGAGGCAATTATCACCGTGATTGTCAGCAAGTTGCTAAAGTACGAATAATACCATGCCAATACGGATAGCCAATTCAAGGACAATATGAGTATGGTCTTTATTATCTCAGGGCAAGAGGCATGATGTTCAACTGTGAGGAATGGTTTCTAAGGGAGGATCGGCGGATGACAGTGTCAGGCCGGCAAGAATTAAAAAAAGCCCGGTGGTGGGGCAGCAACCGACCGGGCGAAAGAGATGTGAGTTTCCTCACTAGTTCTTATTTTACAGTGATAATTTTGTTTGTCAATCAGGGGCATAAAAATTCTCCTCACTGGAGTTTTGCAAATTGCTCCCCTCTCCCTTTGCAACATTATTTATCAGCTAGCAGGGAGGGTGGGTGATAAAGGTAAACGTATATTGCGTGAATTATCAATTTTACTTGGACCCAACAACGGACACGATGGTCTCGACGTACCCAATTTGGCAAGGGCGATAGGCCGCAGGCATGATTAGTCAACCAACCAAAGCAACGTTCGATAGCATCGCGACAGCTATGCAACGCCTTACCGAACTCGGTTTGCAGCAATGCTATAGAGCGAATGCGTCCGGCACTGTGCCAGCGATGTCCCAGGCCGCTGTTGGGCCGCTTTCGTTCGGCCACCAGTTGAAAACCGTTTTGCAACGCGACCTCGTGCAAGGGATTACTGTCATATTGTTTATCCCCAAGGATATATCCGCCCCGCTTCAGAGTCGGGAGCAGCCTCGCCGCTACCTCCGATTCACCCTCATTCAAGGGCGCGATCGTCCAACACAAAGGCAAGGGAGCGGGTCCATATATGGCATGCAGCTTGTAACCTTTGGCATAACTTCTAGGGCCAGCCCGTCCCCATTTGCAATCTGGATCCTTGCTATGCGCACCAACGACCAGAGGCTTGCCGTCCACGGCCGCAACCCATCCGTTGTCGTCCTGCAATTTTATTATTTCTTGTTCCATAACATGCATCAGTCGTTGGACTTCCGTCGTTCTCAACCTATTGCTCATCGTGGGTTGCGAAGGCAATTTTCGCCTTGGCCACAGGCCTTCGGGCCAATTTTTAGGGTCACAGGCCCAGACTGTAGGCCGATCGTGGAGTACCGCCCAAATGTAAACCATCACGATTTCCATGTCAAAGAAAGTCACCTAGTTTCCAAGGCTCCCATTTGTCAAAACGCTGTGCAATTTGATATAAAGTCATCCAGAGTTCGCGTTCCATTTCTTGTCTCCTTTATGTTAGGAACAACAAGACAAGAATGTACGCGAACTCGATTTTTTTCCAGTATTACCTATACCCCCTTAACCAATGCTTGCTGATGAATAATGTTGCTTTGGGAAAGGGGCAGGGGGTGAGGGCCTGGGTAGATCAAACAGGTAAGGTAAGACTTTTTTCACATAAAATCCTCACCCTAACCCTCTCCGGGCACCGGCCGAAGGTTGGTCGGGAGAGGGGACTTTGATTTTCCTTTTTGCAAAACTCCAGTTCTTACTTTATTTGAATGTTGCATGCTTGGGTAATATATATATCAGGATTTTTCCTACGGAGTTAGTTGCCATTTTCCCTTTCACGCCGCCAACAATAGAATTATATGGACTAAATGGAACCGCGGAAAAACATATCCTCCGGAAAAGGGGACAAGTCTGATTTGTGTGCGGCATCCTTCGGGCCATTTTGGCAAATTGGACCTGTCCCTTTTTCCCCCGGCCGCCTAGCTTTCAATACTGTTCCACTTAGAAGAAAATTCGAAAGGAGCAAACGATGACGAACTATAAGTATCTTATCATTGGCGGGGGCATGACTGCCAATGCCGGCGTCAAAGGAATCAGACGCGCGGACTTGGAAGGCTCGATCGGGCTTTTAAGCGCGGAGTCTCATCCCCCATACAACCGCCCGCCGTTGAGCAAAGACCTTTGGAAAGGCAAATCGCCGGAGATCGTATGGCTGAAAAACGCGGTGCAAGATGCAACGCTTCATCTGGGATGCAGGGTGCAGGCGATTGACGCGTCGAATAAATTCGTGACCGACGATCAAGGGAGTATTTATCATTACGAGAAATTGCTTTTAGCTACGGGAGGCGTTCCCCGCCGCCTGGCCTCCGATTCCGACTCGGTGCTTTACTTTCGCACGTTAGACGATTACTACCATCTGCGATTGCTGGCCCAAGAACGGCGGCGGTTTGCCGTGATCGGGGGCGGATTCATCGGTTCTGAGATTGCCGCGGCGCTGGCCATCAACGGCAAGGAGGTGGTCATGATCTTTCCTGACGAGGGGATCGGCAGCCGCATGTTTCCACCCGACCTGGCAGGGTTCCTTAACGAATTCTACCGTCAGAAAGGGGTGGACGTGCGGAGCGGGGAGGAAGTGGTGAACGTGGGGAACAAGGGAAACAAATTCATTTTGAAAACACGCGGCGTAAAAAACCTGCATGAGGAAGAGATCGCGGCCGACGCTGTAGTGGCGGGACTGGGCATACGGCCGAATGTGGAATTGGCCCGGCAGGCAGGCTTGATTGTGAATAACGGAATCTGCGTGGATTCGGCCCTTCGAACCAGTAGTCCCGACATTTACGCGGCCGGCGACGTGGCCGAATTTTTCAATCCCGCGCTGGGTACGCGGCTTCGCGTGGAGCATGAGGACAATGCCTACACCATGGGCGAGACGGCGGGCAGATCGATGGCCGGTCAAGCCCTGACCTATGATCATCTTCCCTTTTTTTACTCGGACCTTTTCGAGCTGGGATATGAGGCCGTGGGAGAGGTCGATGCACGGCTGGAAACGGTTGCCGACTGGAAGGAACCGCTCCGGGAAGGCGTCGTCTATTATTTACGAGAAGGCCGGGTGCGAGGTGTGCTGTTGTGGAACGTCTGGGGACAAGTCGAGGCGGCCCGGCAGTTGATCGCCGAATTCGGCCCCTTCCGGAAGGAGGATCTCAAAGGGCGATTGCTGGAAGCGCACCAGTATGTATAGAAAAAAACCTTTCATAACTCTTTGTTATGAAAGGCGTTAAATATATGCGGGAAACAGGACTTGAACCTGCACGGCATTGCTGCCACTAGGCCCTCAACCTAGCGCGTCTGCCAATTCCGCCATTCCCGCTGGAAAGGCTCAAAAGCGACAGTCCCCATTTTTGCTACGCAATAATTGGACTGTCCCTATAGTGTATCTCATCCATGCCGGGCGTCAAGATACGGCCCGCTTGATGATCAGGATCGCCACGTCGTCCTGATCCGGATTGGCTGTATGCAATCGCAGGCATTCCCGAGCCATTGAAGCCATCTGATCGGCCGAAAGGTGAATGTTGGCCGACAATAATTCCCCCAAGCCCGATTCTTCCAATGCACGCCCTTGCTTGTCGGCCGCGATGCGAAATCCTTCGTTGAATATAACCAGCGCCTCGCCGGGCTTTAACTCATACCCGAACGGCTCATAATCGGTTTCCGGGCTTTCCCCCAGCGGCGGCGAAATATGGCTCAGCGATTTCCACTCGTCTTGCCGAAGTAGAATCACCGACGCTTTGCCGGCCGTCGCATAACTCACCCGGCCGGTGGCGGTTTCGATCAATCCGTAAAACATGTCCGCGTATTGATCGCCCGCCGATCCGGTCCACAGCGTCAGATTGACCTGCTGAAGGGTCTGTTCAGCCTGGCGATGGTACTGGCCGTGTGCGCGGACCGCGGCCTTAACGGCACAGGCCGTCAGCGCCGCCTCCAGCCCCCGGTCCATCGCATCGCCCAGCGTTATCCCCAGAAATCCGTCCGACAAGCAGAACCAATCGTAAAACGCCCCGCCCAGTTCCTGCCCTTGGGCGGCCCAAGCCGATATGTCCCAGCCGTCCAGCATCGGCGAGATGGTGGGCAACTGATTTCTCTGCAATCGTTCCGCTGCGGTCCATTGCTTTTTCATCTGCGCCGTCCACGCCTTCGCGCAGCAGCATTTCGCGTTCCAAGTCGGCGGCCAGCTTGCCCGCCACAATCTCGATGATGTGTACTTGCTGATTCGTAAATTCACGCACTTCCTCCCCGAAAATCCAGAGCGTGCCCAACAACATCGCACCCGATGCGACCGGCACGCACACAGCCGACGCAAAATCCTCCGGCGACTTCCAGGCCGGCATCATCGCCGTGTTTTCCATGACCACCGCATGGCCCAAAAGCGCCTCCAGATCGGCCAATTCGCCTTTCATCTGCCGGGCCGTCGCCGTAAGGCGTTCGAATGGCAGGCCCCAACACGACCGCATCTTCAGTTCAGTCGTGGCCTCGTCAATCATGTACAAGGCAGCGGCTTGGCAATCCACCGCCTCGGCCGCTCCTCGCAGCGTGGTCTGCAATTTCTCCGCCAGATGCGACTCCTCGTCGCTAAGCGGAACCAATGGCACTCCGGCCGCCAATTCGGCTTCTCGCTGCCATAGAACGTGTCGCGTCTGCTGCAATTCGTTGAGCATCCCGGCAATGGCCGACGCCAGAGACCGGGCGGTTTCAAAATCCATTTCTTTGCCCGCGACACCCGCACCCGACGCCGAATCCAGCGCTTCCAACCGCAGATACCCGGGAGGAGATCCCTCGCCGGGCGTTATTGGAACCGTCCAAATCCGCTCGTCTGCCGGTTTCGGCTCAGCCCCTGCAACGTAACGCAGCGACCACCCGGTCATGTCTTGGAAAGCACGCAAGACTCCAGGCAGGCTCCCAATGGCCTCGATCGGCGGCCGTACGACCTTGGGAGAATGCTCGGTATAAAGTTTCAAATGAGGTGAAGCAGGATGGGCCACTGGAACTGTCTTTCGATCCACATTGCTTGGGGAAATCCATCCCTGGCTTTTCGCGACAGGCTGCCTGAGGATCCGGCATAATCGTTACTGCCCAAACAACCAACCGATCTGCCGCTTACCTTCCACGCTACGCAGCCTGCCCATCATCCTTGACCGTCACAGTTTAACATCGGACGATTTTTTCCCCGACGTGAGAAGGTTTTTCAACCAGGGAAAAAGAGATTAGAGATTATGGGCTGAAATTAACGGATAAAAGATGAGGATTGATGGTATAGATAAGAACGAGAGGTGCGATACCCCTTCAAAAAAACCGATCCTAATGTCAGAATCGAATCGCAACCTATACGAGTTTTTCACCTCGATGCGTTTCAATTGTGACATCAGTAGGTGTTTCTTTTCTCATCTCACCGATGTATCTGGAAATCACCGATGGATTGTATGCTAATGGTCCCAAGCAAAACAAATATGAACAAGAATAAGAAAACGTACCCAACTATCAATCCTGCCAGTGCGATACCCTTTCCACTATGATCGGGGTTTCTCCGAATGTCTCGCCGGGCGAGATGGCCGCACGCACACGATCCCAGGCAAGCATCCCAACGGTCCAAGGATAATGCTTAAACAACTAAGCACCAGGGATGCGATTGCCAAGCCAGATGTCTCTTTTCCGCTCCTACCGTGTTCGTAAGGGTCTGACATTAGTTCCTCCTATTAGCTGGTAAATTGCAATGGCCGGGACCGGCCGATATCGCGCCGCTACCGTGGTCCCTACCAAAAATATCAGCCTTGGGTAGCTGCAAACCAATTCAACATAACTCCGAAAACAGTTGCAGAATGGCATTAACATTTTGTTATACTTCCATTTGTAGCATTGTCGCTAATTGCTTCAAGGGCAGGTTGCCGTGTAGCGTGCCTCATCGACTGTTTGTACCGTGTTAAACAGTCCATAGTGTTTCGTTATCCCCTGCCGCCTGCCCCATACCCCCCACCCCCTATCCCCCAATTGCCTCAAATTGCCAAGCCTGGCCTCTTTTATACCCAATTATTGCAATATTCCCCTTGCCCGAATACGGCTGTTTAGGTATTTCTACGCGACCCGGTAGAACTCTGTAATGACACGTCGCGTAACAGATGCCTAGCGGGACTCTTCATTGCTAACTCTTGTCTCGCCATTAGAAGATTTGCCGACTAAAGCTGAAAGGGCCAAGGATGGCCGAGCTGTCAGTGGAATCACATACCGCCGGAAATTTAATGCCAGTTTATAAGGCATTATTGACCATACTGGCTTTTGCATTTTGCCTGCCCGCAGTCGCCCGGGCTCAATACCCGCCCGAATCCGCCACCGGACCGACTTTAACTCCGCCGACATCCGCACCGGTTGTAACAGAGCCCGCATCCGGCTCGGTCATACTGGCCCCGGCAAACAGGCCCGCTATCCAGCAAATTCCGCCCGGACCAGTCGTTACAAAACCGGCGGCCTCGGTTTTATCTTCGCCCGCCGCGGCCGCGCCATCGTCCGACACGGCGAAGGAAATGGTGGTCGAGGTCCGCGTAATAGGGAACACCTTGCCGCTGGAAAAGATCAAGCCCTTTATCCGCACCCGCGAGGGCCGGCCGTTCGACAAGGACCTGGTCGCCGAAGACGTGCACCGCTTGGACAGTTCGAAAATGTTCGTCAATATAAAAACGTATTTTCAAATTGTGCCCGGCGGTCGAATCGTGATTTTCGAGGTCCTGGAACGTCCCATACTGCTTGACGTGAAGTTCGTAGGCAACAGCAAGATCTCCAAAAAAAGACTCCAAAAAGAGGCCGGGCTGAAGGCCGGCGATCCGCTGGATCCCTTTGCCGTCGAAGAGGCCCGCCGCAAAATCGAGGAATTTTATCGCTCCAAAGGATACGATAAAGCCCGCGTAACCTTGCTGGAAGGCGACAAACCCCAGGACCACCGGGCGATCTTCCTGGTTAACGAAGGCGTGAAACAAAAGGTTGAAATAGTTACCTTCGTGGGAAACAACATCGCCTCCGACGCCCGCTTGCGCACGCAAATCAAAACCAAACATCCCATAATATATCTCTTCTCGGGCGAACTCGACCGCAAGGAACTCGACGAGGACGTGGAACGGCTGACCGCCTACTATCGCGGCCTGGGCTTCTTCCGCCGCGCATCGGCCGCGAGGTCCGCGAGTACGACGGCAGCGAAGACACCGCGCCCGATCTGCTGGCATCCCGGGCACTACGCACCGTCGACCAGTTCGAAACCGTGCAATGGATGGTCGTCAGGTTCATCATCGACGAGGGACCGCGCTACAAAATCGGCACGGTATCGGTATCGGGCAACACCAAATACACCAGCGAGGAATTGACGGCCGATCTGAAACTTAAAAGCGGCGACTATTTCAACCAAACCAAAATGACCTCCGACGTAATCGCCCTTCAGGACAAATACGGAGGCGTGGGCTATGTATTCACCGACGTCAAGGCCGACCCGCGCTTCCTCGATGAACCCGGCACGCTCGATCTGGTCTACAAAATCAAGGAAGGCGACCGCTACCGGGTGGGTAAAATCGACGTTGCCATCAAAGGCGAATACCCCCATACCAAAATCACAACCGTGATGAATCGCTTGTCGCTGCATCCCGGCGACATCGTCGATATCCGCGAAATCCGCGCCAGCGAGCGTCGCCTGCGGGCGTCGCAACTCTTCGAATCCAACCCGGCCAACGGCAGCGCGCCCAAGATCGTTTACAGCCCCCCGGATAAAGAAAACGACGAAGAGGACAACCCCACGCAAATCGCCCGCCGCCCAAAATCTCCGCCCAAGGTCCGCAGCCAGAGCCCGGATCTAAACGCCGGCGCCTGGCAGGCGCCGCAGCAGAACGCTACGCAGCCGCAACGCGATCGCGAGCTAACCCTGGTGCTCGACGCCACCGCGGCCAATCCCGAGGCCTGGCGACAATTGCCCGTGGAAGCACCCCGCACTGCCGTTCAGCCGCAATATTATCAATCCCGTGCATCTGAAACACAAAATCGGCCGCAACAGACGCCCGTTCAACCAAATCAGCAAAGCGAATTGATCATCCGCGGTCAATACACCCCCGATTCCGGACGCTCGACTCCCCAGGTCTTTCAGCGCCCAATGTGGGGCGGCACCCGTCCCACCGCGGTAACTTCAGCTTCCACGCCCGCCCCCGATAATGCCTCGGCCCAAATCCAGTATCCATCCACCCAGCCCAACCAGGCCTATGCTTATCAAGGCGGATCTACAGATTCCCCACCGCAATATTCCCCACCGCAATATTCCCCACCGCAATACTCCCCACAGGGATATGCCCAGCAGACGTCTCCGCAACAGTCGTATCCGCAATCCGGAACAACTGCGCCGGCCGGTCAGGCTTATGCGCCCCAATCGCAAACCGTCCAGCCATCCAACAATCAATATTCTCAACCATATAATAATCCCTATCCCGCGACCCAACCCGAGCCAATCCCGCCCGGCACCGTGTATAGCGCACAGCCGCCCACACAACAGCCTTCCGCGCCTTACCCATACAATGCCGCCGGCGCCATGCCCCCGCCGGATAGGATAATCCCACCGGTCCTTGACCCGGGCTCGCCGTTCAATCCGCTGACTCTTGATCCCAACGATCCCACCCGCCTGCTGCCCATGAATATAACGGCCGAAGAAACGCAAACCGGCCGATTCATGTTCGGCGTGGGCGTCACCTCCGACGCCGGCCTGACCGGCACGATTAAAATCGACGAGCAAAACTTCGACCTCTTCAACTTTCCCCGAAGCTGGGAAGACATCAAAAATTTCACCGCCTGGCGCGGCAACGGACAACGTTTGGTCATCGAAGCCTATCCCGGCACCCTGGTCCAGCGCTATGCCGTCAGTTTCGAAGAGCCCTATCTCATGGATTCGTCCATAAGCATGGGGCTAAGCGGCTATTACTTCAGCCGCGCTTACCCCGAATGGTTCGAAACCCGCATCGGCGGCCGAGTAGCCTTGGGATACCAATTCAGCCCCGATCTCGCCGGAAGCATCGCCTACCGCGGCGCCCGGGTGGGCATCAGCCAGGTCATCGACCTTACGATTCCCGATCTTGCCGAAGTCGTAGGCGATAACGCCCTGCACGGATTCCAGATTTCAATGGCCCACAACACCCGCGATAATCCCTTCATCGCCACCGAAGGCCACTTGATCCAGGCATCCGTCGAGCAAGTCATCGGAACCTGGCAATATACCCGCGCCGAAATCGATCTCCGCCAACACTTCACCATGTTCGAACGCCCCGACGGATCCGGCCGACACGTGCTAAGCCTCAGCGGAACCGCGGCCATCACCGGCGACGGCACCCCCGTTTACGATCGTTACTTTGCCGGCGGCTTTTCCTCCATCCGCGGATTCGCCTTCCGCGACGCGTCGCCCCTGGCATTCGGACTCAGTACGCCCAATGGCGCGGTTGTCGGCGGCGACTTCGAACTGCTCGCCTCTGCCGAGTACATGTTCCCCATTACCGCCGACGACATGCTCCGCGGCGTGGTCTTCTGCGACACCGGCACAGTCGAGCCCACCATCAAAGATTGGTCCAACAAATATCGCGTGTCCCCTGGTTTCGGCCTGCGAATCATGGTCCCGGCCATGGGCCCGGCCCCCCTCGCCTTCGACTTCGCCTTCCCCATCTCCTGGAATCCCGGCGATCGCTTCGAGATGTTCAGCTTCTTCGTAGGCTTCGGACGGTAAAGAGTCCGGTGGTCAGGGTTCAGGGCTCAGGGTTCAGTGTGCCACTGCTTGCTTGCAAGCAGTGCTGGGAGAATCGCCAGAAAAATAATGCTGGCAGGACGGGCAACGACCAAAGGTTGGTCGCGGAACATGACTTGCCCTTTAAATTCACTTTTTTAGGAGCTTTGGAAAGGATTCGGGGTACTGTTTTCCACTAAATTCTAAATTCTGAACCCTGACCACTGAACCCTTTAATACCCCCGCCTGAAACTCCACTGGCTGAAATCGTTGTAATAGTTGCGGTGCGTCACCGAATAAGGGCGAGATTGAGCCCCAAAATACCCATAAGGATAAGCGCCGGGATATGCTTCGCCTTGCACCGGCGGATAAGATTTGGCCGTTCCGGCGGCAACCGCGCCCGGCCCCGACTGAGCAATTTCTATGACCTGCGGATTCCCCATATAATACGGCACTGGCCCATGGTATCGCCCGTAAACCCAGCCATACAACTCCGCCCCCCAAAGATCCGCTGATGAACATAGTGAAAACAGAGTTATCGCAGATAGAAAAAATAAGATTCGTCGCTGCAGCATGTGGTTAATTCCCTTTTTTTCCAGTGATATGTCCGGCCCGCGGGGTCAATCGTTCAGAAAAAATTTTTGGCCCTTTAAACCGTTCAATATTTTGCTCGCCTGATTTTTTCCCGCCCCCTTTGTACTCAATCGTGAATTCCGTTGTCCATCTGTTGTAAAGCCTTAACGGTTATTCCGAATATTACCCCATTCAGGTCCATTAGTAACGATTGGGTAATATAGGCAATATCTCATCGCCCGGAAAAGTATCAATCCCAATCCCCCTTACGGATACCGAATCAAACTGACCGTCTGATACTCGGCAATTTTTTCCGCACCTTTCAAACCGGTTAGTTCGATGAGAAATGCGCATCCCACGACTGTTCCCCCGGCCTTTTCCACCAGTCGGCAGCAGGCCTCAACCGTGCCGCCCGTGGCCAACAGGTCGTCAACTACCAGCACCTTGGCGCCGTGCTCAATGGCATCGGCATGGATTTCCAGCGTATCGCTTCCATATTCCAGGTCGTATGTGTGAGAAAGAGTTTTTGCAGGTAGTTTTTTCGGCTTGCGGATGGGCACCAGCGCGGCATTCAGCTCCAAGGCCACCGGCGCGGCAAAGATGAAACCCCGGGCTTCAGCCGCGGCCACCACGTCGATCTTTTTGTTGCGAAATGGATTGGCCAAATCCATCACCGCCCGATGAAACGCCGCCGCATTGCCCAAAAGCGGCGTAATGTCGCGAAATATGATGCCCGGTTTGGGAAAATCCGCAATGCTGCGAATGTAATCGCCTAACTTCAGCGACATAGACCCGGACATGAAATTTATGCCCTTAATAATTTATCGGGATCTGGTGTTGGAATTGAAATTAAAACCCGATCCAATGAAATGCATTGTTATCACATTTCCGGACTTTATGCAATCTACTTTTTTAACTCCACGGGCAAACGGTCGATTTTCGCGGCCAGAATAAAATCATTTTCCGACAGCCCGCCTATGGCATGCGTCCAAATTTCAATCCAGGCGTGTCGATAATTTTCCAAATGCAGATCCGGATGGTGGCCTTCTTCCTCTGCCAGTCGGGCGACGCGATTGAAAAAATCCATGCCTGTCATAAAATTTTTCACCTGCCAATCCTTGCGTATGCGCAGACTGTCGCCCGTAATCTGCCACCCATCCAGGGCCTGAATATGCTCCCGGACCTGCTCCGCTGTGAGTTTCGCAATATCGCCTTCACAGGCCGAACACCTCTTGGCGGATAATTGCTCTACGATGCGACTGCTCATAAAAAATCCCCTTTACAAACTGCGTGACTAGGTCTTTATCAACATCAGAGGAATTAACACAACTCCAATTTTTATAACATCTTAGGTTCATCAACTCCTTAAACAATTTTTGCCAATAACAACCGCTAGTCAACGGCATAATTGGCGACACCCATAATAACGGGGTGGCGGAAGAAAATGGGGGAAAATGGGGATAAGTCCACAATTTGCGGCGCCGACCGATTGTTGGTCACGGCCCGAACTGCCTTCGGCCGGCGTCCGGCGCTTCGCACAGATTGGGCCAGCCCCCTATTCTTGGGGTGGTGAAAAAACACCAGCAAATTCGTGCTGCTGTGACACCTGGTTGTCACACCCAAGGCCTACATTTAATGCGTATGCAAGCCGACTTCATCCCTAAATCTGCTCTGTCTTTATTGATAGTTGATGACCATACCCTCTTGCGCGAGGGTCTGCTGCTCTTGTTTCGAACTTATGAAGATGCCGCGGTCGTAGGAGTAGGACATCAAGATGCTGTAACTGCCGTCGAGCAACACAATCCAGATGTGGTTATCCTCGGACTCGGGGCAAAACATGGCCAATATTGGTCCACCGTCCAAACATTATGCGAGCGGCGCCCGAATATTTGTTTATTGATCCTCGATGATGCCGTGCGTACCAGAAACATTCGCACCGCCTTGGCCCTGGAAATCCGGGGATATTGGACTAAATACGCCACGTTCGACCAAATCGTCCAAGCCGCCCGGCACCTGGCGGCAGGCCGGCGCTCTTTCTGTCCCGAGGTGGATCCATACCTTTATCGGACTCAGCGCGGGCTGCGTTACCATCCGGCTCACACCAGCAACCCGCTGCAAAAACTCACCCCGCGCGAAACCGAACTCCTCGCCCTCTTGACTCAAGGTCTAACCTTAAAGAAATGTTCCCAGCGGATGGGAATATCAATAAATACCGTCGACAACCACAAAACCAGGTTAATGCGCAAACTCGGCGTCCACAAAACCGTAGAACTTGCCCGACTGGCCATGCGCGAAGGACTTGTCATGGAAGAATAACAAACAAGGATGAGGGATAAAAGATGAAAACAGCGGATTGCGGATTTTTTCTAACCGCTAATTGCCGGCCAGCGCGGGCGTTTGCACGGCCTTATCCGCCAGTTCCAGCAGCACGCCCGGGTCGAACGGTTTACGCAGAGAATAGCTTCCGCCCATCTCATCGTGGCGGCGGATTATATCCGGAATTTGCCCGCTCGACAGGTACATCACCGGCACCGTTTCCAGGCCCTCGCGTTGCCTTATTCGCTCGCAAAGCTCCGAACCGCTCTCGCCGTTAAGGCTTGTGGCGGAGATGATAAGATCGGGCGGGATTTCCTCCGCCGCCGCCAATGCGCCTGCCGCAGTCGTGTAGCAGCGAACCGAGTAATTGCCCGCGGCCAATGCCGAAGTCACTTGTTCTAGAATCTCTTGCTTCTCTTCGATCACCAAGACAAAAAACCGATTGCCGGCAAAATCCTTCATAAACTTCTCGGGATAATCATGCATCCGAAAATCTACCGCGCCCCGACTGTTAAAATCGTGAATTTTTCCGTTTTATCGCGGATATTCTGCTGTTATATCTCGTCCGTCGCCACAAGCGAGTTGATTAAATCTTTCCTGAAAGGCATAAATAATCCCACGCGCACAGCCGGTAAGTTCGCCTTAACCCGATTAGAATGCTTATTCCGCTGATTTTTCAGACTGATGATCTTCGCCGCCTTGCGATATTGCTTTGGGTTTACGCACTTGCACCAAATACACAAAGGCCAGAAAGTCATACAGGGCGTGGCTGGTAATCGGCACAAGCAGATTGCCCGTGGCCAGCCACATGGCCCCCAAATAAAGCCCGATGCCTCCCGCCAATAGCGCATAGGTGAACGTGACGCCATGCAACAGCCCGAAGATCGCCGCCGACACGGCCAGGCCGATTCCTGCGCCATACGCCCCGCCCGCCTTGTCGGCCGCCCAACTTTGAACGATCCCGCGAAAAAGCAACTCCTCGCCCATCCCGGCCAAGAGCGCAATAACAGCCAGTTCCAGGATTCGGCATTGGCTGAACAATGGAACGAAAGTCTCGTCCAGGACTTGCATAATTCTGGCAAAAGGCCGCCACGGGACTTTTGTCGAGAGCCATAAAACCGCCAACAGCGGCAATGTGCCAATAATACCCCAGAGGAAATCGATCGCACTGAAATGGAAAGTCGCCGCGGGCGGGCGGCCCAACGCCCAGCCCAGACTCACGGCCAGCACGGCCAAAGAGCCCTCGAACAGCCCGGCCGTTACCGCAAAATTCGCGTTCCCCATAAATGGTGATCAGTTTACAGTTCTCGGTTTTCAGTTTAAGCAATAAACAGGCAGCGATTGCCGCAACAAAAAGCGTCAACCCTGCCGCCGTGAAAACGCGACTCCCTCGATTTCCACCAGCAGTTCCGGCCGGCAAATATCGCCCACGGCATAGATCGCGGGCAACTCGCCCAGGCGCGCCTCGCAGGTGGCACGCGCAATCGCATAATCTTCGTGCCGCTTGAGGTACACCCGCGCCAAGGCCAGGTCGCCGAGAGTCGCCCCAAATCCGGCAAGCCCGTGACTGCGAAAGTTCTCGGCGGATATCAAGGCCTGGATGTTGTCCAACGTTTGTTGCGTCTGCCGCCGGATGTCGTCAAGGTGCCGCGTTTCCGAGGCCGTGATGCTGGCCGTTCCAGAAATGAAAGTCGTGGCGAAATCGCCCGCCGCAACGGCCATCGCCCGGCAGAACTTGGGACTTTCGCTCCCGTATTGGTGCGCGTAGTCATAAGCCGACGTCTGCCCGGGATTCTCCAGCGGCGCCAGCACCACTCCGGGCCGCTCGGTCCTCATTGCTATGCAACTGATCGTCACGTCCTTGCCGTCCGCGCCGATACCCGTGCTCGCCGGAAAAACGGATTTGTCCCGGCCCGCCGGCGCCGGCCCGGCGGCAAACTTCAAATTCCGGTAAAAGTCGGTCCGCGCCCGGTTCAACTCCCGATACCGTTCGGCAGGCCCCTCCATCCCTGTAATATCGCCCAGGTAAAGCCAGGTGCGAAGCACTTCGTCAAAGCGGAAACCGGCCGCCGCCAATAGCTCCCCGGCCAGGTGAAACGCCGAAAGCGTGCGATTGTAAACCGATCCATCCGCCGATTTGGGATGGACGTTGGCCAGATGCACCCAGGTGATTCCGTCATGGCGGGTAATGACCGTTTGCTCCCCGTGCCGGATGATTTCCACCTCGCCCCGCCCGCGCCCCACGCCCAGGGCCTCGATCGCCAGCAGCTTGCCCTCGCACGGCGGCTGGGGAATGTACGTGGTCGCCGGCATTTCTTGTCCGTAAAATTCACGCATTATCTCCCGGCACGCCGTCACATCCGCCAAATCTCGCAGGAACACCGACTGCATCACGATCGACCCGGGCGCGCTTTCTTCCTTGATCAACCTTCCGATGGTCCGCAAGGCATCGTCGGCCTGCTCGCGAAAGCCCGTGCCCCGCCGCGGCGCAGCCGCCACAAAAACGTGCCGCACGCCGCCCAGTTCGACGACGGAATATCCCACGCCCGCTTCCGACTCTTTGCGGATCATCCCAAATCTTCCATTGTCTATTGTATTTTTTCACCGGGTTCGGCGATCTCCAGGGATCGCAGTTTGTTTTCCAACTCCTCCCGCGCCCGCGGCGTGAGATCCTTGTCGCTCAGCGCCTGCGCAGCGTGCCCGCCGCCGCGCCCCGATCGCCCCGGCCTTCATAAATCTCGGCCAGCAGCAGGCACCCTTCCGGGAAGGCCCTGATCTGCCCCATCGCCTTGCGCAGCACTTGGATCGCCCCCTCCGCGTCGCCGTCCCGATAAAGATACAAGGCCAAAGCGCGGGGATACTTCGCTTCATCCGGTTGCAGTTCGCAGGCCTTGCGGCAGCACGCGATAGCCTCGCTCATGTTTTTTCGTCCCGCTAAAATCGCCCCCAGATTATAATTCGCCGCGGCCGACCGGGGATTGGATTTTATCGCCCTGCGCAAGGCCTTTTCCGCTTCATCCGTTTTCCCCTCCTCGGCCAACAACAGGCCCAAGTTGAAGTTCGCGGCCGCATTCTCAGGCTCCGTTTCCAGCGCTCGTCGCAAGCACTGTTCCGCCCGATCGTTTTCCTGCATGTTGCTATAGGCCACGGACTGATTTATCAAAACCTCGATCATCCTCGGTTCCAGCGCCTGGCGTTTTCGTAGTCTTTCAGGGCCTCGGCAAAATCCCCGCGCTCGATGTAAAAATCGCCCAGGTTAGCATGCGACGCCCAATCGTCGCCCCGGGCCTTCATGGCCGCCTTGAATTCTTCCACGGCCTTTTCCAAGGCCTCGCGTCGCTGGGGATTTTCGATTTTTTCCGGCAAAATTCCCGCCAATGCCATGGCCGCCCGGATCCTCACGATCCGCGACCGGTCGCCTGCACCCGCCAATAGCGCGTCTATATTTTCCGGGTCCATCCGTCCCCCAAGGGCCGACACGGCACTGGACCGCACCAGCGGCGAGGGATCTTTTGCCGCCTGCAACATCGCCCCCCACTTGCGCGGATCGTTGCATTGCCTCAAAAGCCGCACCAGGCTGTTGCGATATACCTGGTCGTTGTCGCTCCGGCCGATCTCGGCCAGCATCTCCGGCAAACGATCCCACTGATTTTTGCGGGCCGCCTCGATCAACCCTGCCCGCCGCAAAACCTCCGCCTGGTAGTCCCGCTGGTACCATTTGCGGACCCACTCGTCCGACCACGCCGCGTCGTGATCGGCATGACATATATTGCAGGCATTGGGCGAATTATAGGCCATGCTCGCCGCCGGCGAGGGAGCTCGCATGGAATGGTCGCTGCGGGTCCTGCCCGCAAACTGCGTCTTGGGCATGTGGCAGCCCACGCACTCGTTACCCTTGCTCCCCGCTTGATGATGCCCGTGCTCTTCCGGATGCCGCACGTATTTCTCGTGGCAAGGCATGCAGGTCTGGTAGCCCTGGTACTCCGTGAATTTGAACCTCCCCGCCGGCGTGTGACAGTACTTGCAGTCCAGTTTTCCCGACTTCAAACACGGCGCCATCAGCCAAGACGTGTATGTATAATTTTCTCCCAGGTCCCGCCCGTCCGCATAATAATCCGCATGCTCCAATGTAATCAGATCGTAATGATCGAAGAACTTATCTCCGGGACTGAAGTCCGCTGACAAAGGTATAATCTTGGCGTGGCAAGTGACGCACAAGTCGGTGAGCTGATCATGAGTAAAGTCCTTGTTTATGATGATTTTCGTTTCCTCGGCCGAGCGGCCCTTGATCCCCGCCTGCATTAAGCGGTTGTGCTCCCCCGACGGTCCGTGGCACGTCTCGCAACTGATCCCCGGCTCGCCCCAAGTGGTGTGATATGTGTCGGTCTCCAGGTCGTAATTGGTCGCCAACCGACTCACGTGGCAGTTGAAGCACGCCGTATTGAACGTGTAAAGCCGGTCGGTCCAAGGCAGGGCCTTGTCCCGGGATTCGTTAAGATGCCCTACGGCGCTGGCCGTCGTGTCGTACCAGGCGTGCTTGTTCACGTCGTAAGCCACGGGCAGCACTTGCAGCCGGCCCCGTTCCAAAAGGGTCAGGAAGTAGTAAACGTTTTTTCCGCCTATGACGTGCAAAATAGGATACCGGCGTACGCCTAGCGGCCCCTGTTCCAGAACCCAGCCTTGACCTTCGCCGATCTCCGCCCTGTATCGGCTTTCTCCGATCGCCACGTCGGTCTGCTGAACGCTGAGCTGATCTTTGGCGAACTGGTCGCTGTAAGACCGCATCGACATCCCGTGCCAGTACGTCGACCACAGTTTGTTGAACTGCTCGTGGCACTCGCCGCAGCTTTTCGATCCGGCGAACTTGTTTTGCTCGCTCTTGACCGCCGCCCCGGTCGCGGCAGGCTCGGTTCGCCCTGCCGGCTCTTCTCCGCCTCCGACCGCAAACGCCAGAAACAGGACTATAGTCCACCAAAAACGATCGTTATGCATTATCGCGCACCTTAGCAGTTAGGCGATGGCGGGATCTTGGGGGTCGCGGGCCCCAGCAGTCTATTAAAAACTCATTTTGATATTACGTGAATCATTGATTTTACTCAAACTGTAAAAAAATGAATAGCAATGGACTGTGGTTATGATCTTTCTCTAGCCCAGGCGTTTTACGCCTGGGACAGAAGCCGTTGCCAACATTTAATGTCAATCCCGTTCACGGGATTCCTTTATTTCCATATTCAATCGTCCCTAAAGCGGCTAATGAAAGTGATTATGGATTTCTCCTCATCCCAGGCCTAAAACGCCTGGGCTAGGGAAAAGAAATCCGTATTTGCAGTTACTTGGGGTCAATTATACCGGTTTTGGCCAGTCCTGCGCGGGCCGGATAACGCCCGGTTTCAAACGCGGCCCGCCCCGACGTGCAACTCTGCCGGCTATACCAGTCGGTGAATATCACGCCATGCCGCGACAGGCGTTCCACGGCAGGCAATTTATCCGAAACAGCGTTTGCCGTTGAAACAGCGCTTGCGATCCCCTGCCCTCTTTGTTGCGCATTATTACCGCTCTCCATGCGCCCGGACCGATTTTGCGCCCATGCCCCGGCCGCCCATGACACGACCGCCAACGCAACCAGCGCCGCAATCATGTTGATTTTTGTACTTTGCAGTCGCACCGGCTAACTCTCCTTCCAAAATGCGGCCAAAAAACTTAAATAGCTCGTCAAAATGTGGACTGCCTCACGGCATTTTCACATAAATAATTGAAACGAGGACCAAGGGAGGGGGCCCGCCTCCATTTTGTTACTTACATCTACGGCTAATAACATCCTATCAGAATATCGCCGTAATTTCACTACCCGCTCAATAAGTATTATAAACACCGCATAAGTCGCTATCGACCGCACGCCATCCCTGGAAATTGTGTCATTAATTTTCCGCATAACCAAAACTCAAACGAACAGGGAAAAATTTGCAGTCTGAAAAAAGAATTGGAGTTAGAATAACGTTGGGGCGGCAGTTCAACTGCCGCCCCAACCGATTACTCATATTATCAATCCAAGAACCCCACCAGGTCCTGGCTCCGGCAGGGCTGCTGGAGTTTGCGCACCGCCTTGGCCTCGATCTGGCGGATGCGTTCGCGAGTCACCTTGAAGATATGGCCCACTTCCTCCAACGTATAACTGTATCCGTCGCCCAGCCCGTAGCGGAGCTTGATTATCTCCCGCTCCCGGTAACTCAAGGTCTTCAGCACCTTGGCGATCCGGTTGCGCAACATGCCTTGCGTGGCCCCGATGGATGGATTCTTGGCTGCGCTGTCGGGCAGCAAGTCGCCGAAGTGGCTGTCTTCGCTGTTGCCCACCGGCCGGTCCAGGCTGATCGGGTAGCGGCTCATGGCCAAAACCCGCCGGGCCTCGTCCACGCAGGTTTCGCTGGCCCGGGCAGTCTCCTCCAAAGTCGGCTCGCGACCCAGCTTCTGCAATAACTTCCGCGACACGTTGCGGACCCGCGACATGGTTTCCACCATGTGCACCGGAATGCGGATGGTGCGGCTCTGGTCGGCCACGGCCCGGGTAATGGCCTGGCGGATCCACCACGTGGCGTAAGTGCAGAATTTGAATCCCCGGCGGTACTCGAACTTGTCCACCGCCCGCATCAGCCCGGCGTTGCCTTCCTGAATCAAATCCAGGAAGTTCAAGCCCCGGTTGCGATACTTCTTGGCGATCGAAACCACCAGGCGCAAATTGCCTTCCGATAGTCCGCGCTTGGCGTGCTGGTATTGCCGGTAAATCCCTTTCAAGTAGTTCACCCGATTCCGCAGGCTGGTAGGCGATTCCTGTGTCATTCGCAGAATGTTGCGGTACTCGGCGATCCAAGGTTCGCGCTGCTTGATCGGCCCGTTGTCGGCCGCCTGTTCGTGAATCCGCGCCGGAGTTCATCCACCCGCCGGCTGAATTCCTCCAGCGTTTTGATCATCGGCTCGATCCGTTGCGTGCGCAGGCCGAGTTCTTCGACCAGCGCACCGCACGGCGGCGGCGGCGCCCAGGCGCCGCCAGGCTGCGCGGCGCTGCGCCGGCGATCCCGACTTGCTGGTCGCCAGGTTGTAGTCGCGCCGGTTCCGTTTAAGCAGCGTTTCCAGGGTCCGCAAATTGTGGGGCAAACGCCCTAGTATTTGGTGTTTTTCGAGTTGATCGGTCACGGAAACCTGCACCGTGCGATCAAAAGGCAGATCCCCGTCGTGCACCCGTCGCAGCACCTTTACCGCGGTCTGAATGACAAAGTCGCATTCCAGGACCCTGCGGCGGAATCTGGCTCGGGTAAGCTCGATCTGCTTGGCCAAAGTCACTTCTTCCTGACGCGTGAGCAAGGGAATTTCACCCATCTGCGTCAGGTACATGCGCACCGGATCGTCGGACCATGACTCGGCTTCTTCGATTTCAGCCAGCAACTCTTCCGGGTTGACGTCGAGATCCGCCTCGTGGTCTTCCTCGCCGTCCACCAGAACAGATGGGTCTAATTCAACTTCTTCGTCCAGAGCATCGACTACGTCCTCGGCCAATTCCAGGGGATCCTCGGGCCGAGCCAGCGAATCGTCGTCCAGACCTTCCAGCAATGCGTCGTACAATTTGATACTCCTCAAGCGAGTACGGGGCGGTATAGACTATAATTTTCCCAGAGTGGCATTAATAGTTCATTATTTCACAGATGATGGCTAAAAGCCACGAAATTCTACCATCCAATTCTCTACGCCGCGGACAGAATCCGCCATTTGGCAAAGGATTCGGCCTGCGGAAAGAATTCGCCAACTAAATAGAAACCCTAAACGCTCCAAAATCCCACGTGTATAATTCGCGACCAATTACTTTTGTTTCTTCCGAAAGTCAACCGAAACCATCCACGATGCGTGAACGATAAAATTGCCGCGGAAGAAACCAGGACTTGGTGCGTAGACAGGGCATCAAGTCACAGAGATTTTTATTGTTGTCGAAAAAAACTCGACAAACATATCCCTGGCACCCGCAGGCATAAGATGCGCAGACTGTCACCGCAATATTCTGCAACCTAATTTTAATAGCTCCCAAACCATTGTCTAGGGTCTATTTACAAAATTCTCGACGTTTTTTCGCATACACTCTGCGAGCAAGCAACCGGATTCCACAATCTTGTTAATATGGATAAAATAGCTGATGTGGGCAATTGGCACCCTGCCTGCGCCGGCATCAGAATCAACCTCCGCTTTGCACCCGGCTTATTCATAAACTAGGATTTTTTAACGCAGAGTGCGAAACACCAGCCCGAAGCGCTAGCGAGGGTAAACTGTTTGTCATTCCTCGCTAGCGCTTCGGGCTAGTGTCAATTCATGAATTATCCTCACTAGTCGGAAGGATAGGGCGGCGATTCGCCTATCAGTTGGCTCAGGGCATTGCGGGCCGCGCGTTGCTCGGCTTCTTTTTTGTTTCGGCCCCAGGCCGGCTGGTATCGGGCACTGCCCACTTGTGCGGCGATCTTGAAACACTTGCTGTGGTCCGGACCTTTCTCATCCAGGAGTTGATAGGTAGGCGTGGTGCCATATTCGCGTTGAGCCATTTGTTGCAAGAGCGATTTGTAGTTATAGCCCGTCTCGCCGCCGGCAGCCAGCTCGATCTCGGCTCCGACATATTCCACGATGAAGGCCTTTGCCGCTGCATGGCTTCCGTCAAGATGAATTGCCGCTATTAACGATTCAAAAACATTGGCCAATAGCGAAGGCGGCACTGAAGGATGGGTGGTCATCCCCTTGCCCAGGATCAGGAATTCTTGCATCCCCAGCAATTGGCTGATCTTTGTGCAGGTCTGCCGGCTGACTACAATCGACTTGATTTTTGTTAAATCTCCCTCCGAATAGTCGGGATATTGCCGGTAAAGCATCTCGCATACCACCGCGCCCAATATGGCATCCCCCAGGAATTCCAGTCGTTCGTTCGATGCCAGGCGGTGTTCGGCACCCGAGGCATGAGTAAGAGCGGCCAAGAGCAGATTTTTATCGGTAAATGTATAACCGATACGCTTTTCCAGCTTCTCCAGCACGGCGACAACTTGGGGATCTAAACCAGGTGTAACTTCCATAAAAAATAGTTTTCGCTCTAAGACAAAATTAAGTATCATCCACCTATTGTTACCTTAATGCCCAAAAGGGGTATTTGTCAATCCATTTATGATTATATTGTGCGATTCAGCCTTGAAACGATCCATATTCTACTTGTCGGCGGAGTAGTCGGGTGAAATAATTTCATCGTTGACCAGCCTTAAAGTATAAGAAATCGCGTTATATTTCCGGAGATAAAAATGCCGCTTAACATCGTTTCTCACCGGCGTCATTGGTTTATTGGTTGGTTATTTATCGCGGCTTTTGCCGCGGCAAGCACCTGGGTTTGCCTGTCGGCGCGTGCGCAAGAGGAGGAGGGTGCGGCCAAGGCTAAGAGCCTTTCCAAGGCCTTTAGGGCAGCGGCGCATAACGTCATTCCCACGGTCGTCAAAATTAAAAACATTAGCAAAGGCAAACGCGTCGAAGGGCTAACGGACAAAACAAGGGGAGGAAATCCGTTCCAGGGTACTCCATTTGAAGATTTTTTCGACGGAGAAGATTTCCCCCCGCTTTCCAATTTCACGGATTCATTCCGCCGCGCATGGGCGTGGGTTCGGGCGTGATTATCGACCCCAAGGGAATCATCCTCACCAATTATCATGTAGTGGAAGACGCGGATGAAGTGTTGGTCGAATTGGTCGACGGCCGGCAACTGAAAGCCACGGACATTAAAACCGATGGGCAAACCGATTTGGCGGTGATGCGCGTGAAAACCAACGGCCCCCTGCCCGCGGCCGTTTTCGGCGATTCCGACGCCATGGATATCGGCGATTGGGTTATCGCCATCGGTTGTCCGTTCGAACTGGATTCGACCGTCAGTGCGGGAATCATCAGCGGCAAAGGCCGCGCGTTATCGAGGGATAACCGGGCGAGCTTTTTGCAGACCGATGCCGCCATCAACCCCGGCAATTCCGGCGGACCCCTGGTGAATCTCGACGGCGAGATCATCGGCATCAATACCGCCATCGAATCGAAAACCGGCACCTATGAAGGCATAGGATTCGCCATTCCCAGCAATCTTGTCAAATGGGTCGCCCCGCAGTTGATTAAAAACGGCACGGTGGAGCGGGCGTATCTGGGCGTGCATATCGGCGAAATAAACGGCGAGTTGTCCGATCATCTGGGCGTGCCTCCAAACTCCGGCGTAATCATAAGCGAGGTGCTCGCCAAAAGCCCGGCCGCCGCGGCCGGATTGCAAGAAGGCGATATTATCTCGTCTTTCGCGAAAAAGAAAATCGCCAATACTCAACAATTGCAAGAACTGGTCGAGCGGTCCGCGAAGGGCTCAATTCAACAAGTCGACGTCTTACGCAACGGAAAAACAATGAAACTGCAAGTGGAGGTGCGGGCACTGCCCGACAAGTTGGCATCCGAAGCCCTGCCCCTGCTGGGCCGTGACAGGAACTATGAGCGCGGATCTAATTTCATCAGTGAAGAATTGGGCATTGAATTAAAAGACCTGACCCCCGAGATCGCTCAAAAACTCGGTTTAGACGCCAATTCGGGCGTGATCGTCGCCGCGGTGCGACCCGAGGGAATCGCGGCCCCGTCAGGCATCCGTCAAGGGATGATAATTCTTCGCATCGGCCAAAAAACGGTTCATTCGGTAGCCGAATTCAAGGCGGCCATGAAAGACGAATCGCTGGAAAAAGGCGTCCTGCTTCTGGTCCGCACGCAAAGCGGCAATCGTTTTCTGCTGCTAAAATAAGGAGTTTTCAGCCGTCAGTAATCAGTTTTAAGCCTTGAATGTTCTTTAGTCGGGGCGGTAGTTGCACTGCCGCCCCGGATTTGGCGGACGAGACGGGAGTACCACTCCCGTCCTAACGCAGCTTTGCAGATCTGGGATTCAATAAACTTCATTTTTCCTTTTTCTCTCCCACCGCGATGGCTACCGCTGTGGCATATGTGCGGCAGTGGGAAATGCTGACCAGAATTTCTCGGATGCCGAGTTGCTCGCACACGTCGCTTACTCCGCCGCGTATGGCGACCACGGGTTTGCCCATGTGATCGTTGCGGATTTCCATGTCGCGCCAGGAAATTCCCCTGCGCCACCCGGTGCCCAAGGCCTTCAGCACGGCTTCCTTGGCCGCCCAACGCCCGGTGAAATGTTGCGTCGCCTGCTTGCGGCTTTGGCAATATGTGATTTCGTAAGGCGTGTACACCCGGTTGATGAACAATTCACCGTGCCGCTCGATCATCCGCGCGATCCGCAAACACTCGGTAATGTCGGTGCCCAGACCGATTATTTCCATGATTCATCCTTCATCCTTCCGCCTTCATCCTTTTCATGGCGGATCATATCCCCCTGGGTGCCATGGATGGCACCGGCATATACGCATCATGCCCCGCCAGGTTCCCCGGATGGCGCCGTATTTTTGCACCGCTCCGATGAAATATTTGCTGCAACTCGGCTCAAACCGGCAGTGCCGGCCCAACAAGGGACTCAATAACCATTGATAGAGCCGGACTACAATAATCAATATCCGGCCAGGCAAGGCGACAAGTATCCGCCATATTTTATAGGAGGAGTTATTTCCCATAATAATATCATATCATAAAGCCGCGACCGCTGGTCGCGCCCTTTCATAAAGCCGCGGCGGGCGCCGACGGGGCGCATCGGGCGCGACGAGGCGCCATGCGAAGAATGGTCGCGTTGGTCGGCATGGTCGGTTGGTCTTTTAAAGTCATCCTACGTTATATCAGATTCAGTTTTTGCGCGATCTTATTTGCCAGCCCTGGCAGCGATTGCAGCAACACTCCCAATTCCGGATCATCGCCGCCGCGGGGAATTACCACCAAATCGATCCCTTGAGGCAGTTCCTCGCGGCAAATCCTGAATGCCTCGCGCAGCAGTCGCTTCCAACGGTTCCGCATAACCGCATGGCCGAATTTCCGCGATACCGAAAGCCCCAGCCGCGGATACGGCAACTCGTTAGGGCCGCCAAAAATCAAGAGCCAGTCATCCGAAGCGGTCGCTCGGCTTCGGTAAGCCCGCTGAAAATCCGCATTTCGTCGGATGTGATATTCCGACCGAAATCGTTGATCTGTCATGTTCTGTTTCCAGAATACGGACTGCCATGTTCTGTGTGCCACTGCTTACCTGCAAGCAGTGTTTTGGCGGCTTTTACAGGCAGGGCTTACAGTCAAGCCGTGGCATGGATATCCACGATCTTTTCATACGCTCCTACCAATGCAAGTCTTTCCGCGGTTGCTGGGGGTAATGCCCGTCGATTCCCACGAGCCCGTCGCGGTCGGCCGCAGTGAGTTTCTTGGGCAAGACGATCTGAATTTCGGCCAGCAGATCGCCGGGGGTGCCATTCTTCGGCGCTACTCCGTAGCCTTTAACGCGAAGTTTAGCCCCGCTGGACGTGCCCGGCGGCACATGCAGGCTTACCGTACCGCGGGGCGTGGGGATCTCGATTTTTGCGCCCGCCGCCGCCTCGCCCAGGGTGACCGGCACTTTTACGATCAGGTGGTTGCCGCGGCGTTGAAAAAATGGATGCGGGGCCACGCGCACGGTAATCAGGATATCGCCCGGCGTGCCGCCCCGCGGCGCTGCCTCGCCCTGGCCGCGGATGCGAATCTTTTTGCCGTCCTCGATGCCCGGGGGAATTTTCACGGCGATGGTGTCGGTCTTGCCCGTTTGGCGGCTCACCGTAAGTTGCACCTCGCCGCCGCCGATGGCCGTGACAAAGGGGACTTGAACTTCGCTCAGGATATCGGCCCCGCGCCTGGAACCGGCTGTTGTCTTTGCCGCCCGGGCGCCGCCTGCGCGGCGGAACTGCCCAAATATGTCGCCTAATCCCCCGGACGCTTCGCCGCCGAACCGCTCGCCGAAAAATTGACTGAAATCAAACTCCTCGGGATTCACCCCCGCGCCGCTGAAACCCCCGCCCGGACTGCCGCTCCAAGTATAAGTGTATTGCGGTCCGCCGGCCCCCCGAGTTTCAAACGAACTGCCGTAGCGGTCGTACATCTCCCGCTTTTCCTGGTTGCCCAGGACATCGAAAGCAGCCTGGATTTGCTGGAATTTCTTCTTGGCCGTTTTATCGTCGGGATTTTTGTCGGGATGGTATTTTTTGGCCAACTCGTAATAGGCCTTCTGGATCTCGGCTTGCGAGGCTTCACGCGATACGCCTAAAATTTTGTAATAATCCTCGGCCATAAAGTTCCGTTTATCTTTTGTATGTCCGTGCCATCCAGCGCGGCACAAGTGTTGCGGCCAAGAGTTTCCGCCCAGTCATATTTTAGGTCTAAAGGGTTCCATTCATCAAGCCGGCCTGCCCTCCTCACAACCCGTCACGGGGGTGGGACGGCGTGCTAAAGTTGTCTTATGGTGATCCTAACATATTCTAGAA
Organism: Pirellulales bacterium; assembly: GCA_963845975.1. Lineage (GTDB taxonomy): Bacteria > Planctomycetota > Planctomycetia > Pirellulales > Thermoguttaceae > JBEKIK01. The sequence goes on from CAWJUD010000001.1 coordinate 1,474,617, forward strand.
CTCCTATAGCAGTCTTATTGTGTCTGCTTGGGCTTTCACTTGCTTCGGCTAGGGGCGCCACCGGTCAATTGGATTTAACCGTCATCGACAAAGACACGGGCAAGCCGGTCGCATGCCGGATGCATCTGGTCGGCCCCAACAATAATAAGCCCCGCAGGGTTGAAAAAGCCCCCTTCTGGCAAGATCATTTCGTCTTCCCGGGCCATATTCTCCTCAAATTGCCGCTGGGAAATTATTCGTTTGTTATCGAGCGCGGCTTGGAATACCTCGATCAAAACGGCCGCTTTACCTTCGAGGCCTTTGCCGACGATTCAAAACAAATCGAATTGCACCGCTTCGTCGATATGTCGGCCGAGGGGTGGTGGTCCGGCGATTTGGACGTCCGCCGGCCTATAACCGATATCGAATTGCTCATGTCGGCCGACGATCTGCACGTGGCCGAAGTGATCTCATGGACCAACGATAAATCGCAGTGGAGCGGCAAATCCCTGCCCAAGCAGCCGCTGGTCCGCTTCGACGGCAACCGCTACTATCATCTCATGGCCGGGTCGGTATCGCGCCGGGCGGCGAGGCACTTTTTTTTCACCTGCCCGCCCCGCTAAAAACGCCCGGGGACCAGGAAGAATATCCGCCTCTGGCCAAATACATCAACGATGCCAAAGAAAAAGAAGATGTTTGGGTCGATGTCACTCGGCCGTTTTTCTGGGACTTGCCCTTGTTGGTGGCCCTCGGACAAGTCGATTCCATCCAAGTAGCCCACAGCGATATCTGCCGCGATACGGTCATCCCCCACGAAACCGGCGGCAAACCACGCGACAAGGTCCACTATCCCAACCCCTTCGGCAATCCGCTCTGGTCGCAATTCATCTATTTCCAACTCCTCGAGTGCGGATTGCGCATCCCGCCCAGCGCAGGCTCCGGCTCGGGCGTCGCCCCAAATCCGGTCGGATACAATCGCATGTACGTCCACGTCGACGGCGATTTCACCTATGAAAAATGGTGGCAAAGCTTCCGTGCCGGACAAGTCGTTATTACCAACGGCCCGCTGCTGCGCCCGACCGTCAATGGCGAACTGCCCGGCCACGTTTTCCAGGCCGAAGCAGGCGCCTCGTTCGACTTCGAAATCGGCCTGACATTTTCCACCCGCGATCCGATCAGCTACCTGGAGATTATCAAAAACGGCCAGGTGGCCGAATCCATTCGCTTCGACGAATATGCAAAAAGCGGCAAATTGCCGAATCTGCACTTCGACCGTAGCGGCTGGTTCCTGCTCCGCGCCATAACCGACGTGGGCAAGACCTTCCGTTTCGCCATGACCGGGCCATACTACGTTGAAATCGGCTACAAGCCGCGGATCAGCAAAAAGGCAGCCCAATTCTTCCTCGATTGGGTCTATGAACGCGCAAAGCAAATCCACTTGGATGATCCCCAACAGCAACGCGAACTAATCGAGCTGCACCGCAAGGCCCGCAACTTCTGGCAGGACATGCTCTCCAAGGCCAACGCCGAATAGACGTATCTTGTGGAAATACTTAAAAAGAGTATAATATTAAGGTATGAGATGTATTAACTAAGATGGATTAGCGGGAGTTACGTATAGCATGTTAAAAACGGTAGAAGGAATTTATCGAGAAGGGAAAATCGAATTGCTCGAACCCGTGCCGGAAGGGGCGACAGGGCGTGTAATCGTTACATTCATATCTTCGCCCGGCACGATAATTAATTTGGCTGAACGAGGTATAGATGTCGATCAAGCCGCCGACCTTCGCCGCCGTTTAGCAGGTTTTGTCGAGGATTGGCAACGCCCGGAAATGGATGCCTACGATGCCTTATAATCGCGGCGATGTAGTCTTGGCGTTTTTCCCCCACACTTAGTTAAAGATCACAGCCCGTCATTTCGGCTGCTAACATGCAGGAAAATGAGCGGATCGATGTCGTAGCTTATACTTTGCACGGCCCCGTCGCAAAACGACATGTTAAGTCCTCCCCGGTGGGCACTGCCGAAAATACTTGTGTTATCTTTGTTTGGTTGATCTCTTTCGGGCGGATAGTCGCCGTTTCTTTGCCAATCATTTAAATAGTTGGCGAAGAGGGGAAGATTGTCACCACGGGACAGGCCATCCTTGTAATGATTGGAGTCAAGATATTTTTCACCCAGCAAATAAGTATGGCTTAGTCCATCGCGAATGTCCTTGACTCTAATGCTGCTTTTTACGAATATTATTCCATCAATTGAACCGATATCAGATGGCGGAGCCTCCTCGGGATCGCTAACAATGGGCCTTCCCGAGTTTGCCGCATAATCCGTACGTGCGCCGAGCGGAATCAAATCAATGTTGTGTGGAATCCATATTTTAGCTTGAGTGTTTGGACAAAGCACGGGATCGCGCCTCGAAGGACAATAAAATACTCCTAATACCGTTTGAGCCGTACTGGCCAGAATCACCTTTTTCTGAGTCGCACTCATTCCCAAGCCGTGGTCGTGAAGCGACTTTGAATCCATGAAAGGCAAAATGTTGTAGGTCCAACCGCCCGGCTGTTTTTTGCCATAGCCCAGGTCAGGATCGCCCATCCATAGAGAATTTATAAAAGAAGGATTGGGAGGTGCATTCCAGGGCCAGCCGCCGGTGGGAAAATGGTGCTGTGCGGATTCATGATTAACACAGGCCATCGATAATTGTTTCAAATGATTGGCGCATTCCATTCGCCGCGCACTTTCGCGGGCAGCTTGTATGGCCGGAATCAGCAGGGCCGCCAAAATCCCTATGATGGTTATGACTACCAGTATTTCCGTCAGTGTAAAACCCAATTTCGGACGATTGACCCGGAAGGCCAATGCCCGGGCAGTGCCCCGACGATTAGACTTCAAGAATCGCATTTTCGCCTCCTTAACCCATTACGCAACAAAATCGGCGCAAAAAAGAGACGTTTTATTGAAAAGATCCCGCTAGCCGAAATTCTACTCTAAACCATGTATTAATCAATAGCCAATTTTCCCGAAAACAGATTATAATAATTTTGCGGTTCACCCGTGAAGTTAAATTTACCATGCCTCGAATTAACGGTACTTCGCTGCAACAATCGCCAATAATTAACACATGTCCCACGATTTAGAACTTCTCGCCCCGGCCGGAGACTGGGCTTCATTAGAGGCGGCCCTGGATGCCGGGGCCGACGCCGTGTATCTCGGCCTGCGAACCCTCAACGCCCGCCGCCGGGCAAAAAATTTCTCGCCCGATCAGTTCGTCAAGGCCGTCGAAGCGGCACATGCTAAGGGCGTGAAAGTTTATCTCACGCTGAATATCGATCTGGCCCAGCGCGAACTCGGGCAGGCGGCCCGCATCCTCGAACTCGCCCGGCAGTGCCGCGCCGACGCCGTGTTGGTCCGCGATCCCGCCTTGCTGGCCTTTCGCCCGGAATATCCCGAAATCGAATTTCATATGAGCACCCAGACCTGCATGGCCAACACCGCCGACGTGGCCGCGGCAGCCGAGTTGGGCGCCGACCGCGTGGTCTTGGCCCGTGAAATGACCTTGGGCGAAATCGCCGCCGCCTCGGCCGGGCACCATCCGCGACCCGCAAGCGGGTGCCCCGGTCGCGGCGTAAAAACCGAGGTCTTCGTGCAGGGGGCACTTTGCTTTTCGGTCTCCGGCCGGTGCCTCTTGTCGAGTTGGGCCGGCGGACGCAGCGGAAACCGCGGCGCCTGCACCAGCCCTTGCCGCGTACCGTGGACCGCGGCCGAATCGCCGCTCGGCACGCCCCTCTCGATGAAGGATCTTTCCCTGATCGACCGCTTGCCTGAACTACGCCGGGCAGGCGTTGCCGCGCTGAAGATTGAAGGCCGACTGAAAAACGCCGCCTGGGTAAGCCGGGCCGTAAGTCTTTTCAAACGTGCTCTGGCCGTCGAAGAAATGCGGACAGAACACCTAGAAAAGGGTCCTGTCCCCATTTTTTCAGAAGAAGCCAAACAATTGGGCCTCTATACTGGTCGCACGCTTACTAACGCATATCTTGATGGCATACGTAACGATTTGACCGCCCAGGCCGAAGGACGACAATCTTCAACAATTATCCCAGACGAATCTGATGCCGAACCATCTGACGTTTCCGAAGACGAAACCATCAATTCCGCAGAGGAGCAACCGACTTACGATCTGCAACTGTTGATCGAGCCCAAGGGCATCGCCTGCTCCTGCGTTTGCGGCCTTCGCGAAGAGAAATGGACCATTCCCAAGACCGTCATCCGCCGCCCGCATAAGGCCGTGGCCATCGGATCGCTCTTCGATCAACTCGACCAGGGCACGCTGCAAGGATTCCAACTCGGACGGCGTGAAACAAACGATGCCGAATTCCTGCTTACTCCCCGTGCGGTCAATGCACTAATCGACCGGATCTCCGCCGCCATTCGCCTGGCCCAAAAATCGCCCGACGAATTGGTCCGCATCGATCTGCCCACGGCGGTAAGCAACCTGCTGGCCCAAAAAAAGGGGACAACAGAAAAAACGGGGACAGGACCCTTTCCAGATATGGGTCCTGTCCCCGTTTTTTCCGCGAACCGCCTGTGCCTGGGCAAAAAGCCCGACCGGGCAAGGCTGGATGCGAAAGATGCTCCGGCGTTTTTGCAGCACGTCCGCCCTAAAGGCGTGATCGTCGAGGGCCTGGCCGCCAACACGCTCGGCCGTATCCGGGCAATGTGCGAAAACGTCGCTTTGATCGCGGCCCTGCCGCAGGTGTTTTTCGAGGACGACATACCCCAAATCAAAAAACTGCTAACCGAGTGCGTCCAAAAGGCGTGACCGTGGAAGTCAACAGTTGGGGCGGCTGGCTCCTGGCAAAAGCCGCCGATGTAGAGATGGAAGCCGGGCCCGGCCTGCCGGTGCTCAATTCCCTGGCCGCACAACTCCTTGCCGAAAAAGGGATCAATTGCGTCACCCTTTCGCCCGAGGCCGACCGCCGTCAACTGGAAGAACTTGCCGCCCATTGCCAAGTTCCCTGCTCCCTGGTCGTCTTCGCCCGTCCCCCGCTTATAACCACCCGGGTGCAAGTTCCCGAACAGTTTTTAAACCAAGTGCTCACCGATCGCAGGGATATTAAAATCATCCCCCGCCGCGAGCACGGCCTGTGCGTATTCCGCCCAGTCGATCCGTTCGACCTCCGCGGCCTGACAAACGATCGCATCCGCGTCCAGCATCTGGTCGTCGATCTGCTCGGCTCCGACGATCCCGCGCGATTGGCAAAACGCTCCGCTATCGGACGATGAACCGTTTCGTTTCAATTATGATCGTTCGTTGGCGTGAGATCTTCAATCACTCCGGATGAATCAATTATATTAAAATGGCAATTAGGTAGCGTTTTTTGCAATTCCAATAGATCAGATTTCTTTATATTCGGTCCCACAGAAAGACTCTTGAGTTTTGTAAGACTTTTCAAATGGACCATGCCTGCGCCGGTAATATTCGTCCAATAAAGCGTTAGATATTCAAGATTCTTTAAAGATTTGAGACTCTCAAGACCTTTATCAGATATTTTTGTGTTGCTAATTTCGAGTGATTTCAAATTAGTAAAATTTTGTAAGTGGACTAACCCAGCATCAGTAATTTGAGTTCCACCAAGTTCAAGAATCATCAATTCTTTCATCTCATCCAATATTTCCATATCATTGTCGTTAAAAGAAGCAGACATAATATATAGAAATTTGAGTTTATGAAGCTTTTTTAATTGTTCGAAGCCTTTATTTATGGCTGAATTACCCAAAATCAAGAGATTTTCAATGTTCGATAATTGGCCAATAATGCTGACATCGGTGATTCCCCCATTCTGACAAAGATTTAGAGTAACGAGATGATGGAGTTGGGTAAGAGATATTAATCCATCATCAGTCGCGGATGTTTGACGTACCAACAATACTTGAAGATTGCTAAGTTTTTCGATTTGCTTTAGCGTGGAATTATTTATTGCTGGACCAACTAGATCTAAAGATTTGAGGATTTCGTTTTTTTCCAATAGTCCCAAACCCTCCCCGGTGATCTTTGTATCATTAAGAGATAAATCTTGAAGATTTGATATCTCACTGACTATTTTTAAACCTTCATCGGTAATGCCTGGGCCATCCAAACTGAGATTTTTTAATTGCGGTAACTCACGCAATATTGGAAGATCTTTATTTTCTATGCAATGATGCCCAGTATAAAACCCGGGAAAAGACACGTATTCTACATAGGCGAAAACATCATCACCAAAAATCCACCTGACGATTCTGGGGCCGGGCGGTGAGGATTGCATGCCTGCAATTTGATAATCATAATAAACTTCACCGCCCAATTCCTTGATTTCCGCCACAATTTGGCGTTGATGGTGTACTCGCTGTATAATCATCCCCAACCAACCACACAGCACGCCGACGATAGACACAAAGATCAGCAGCGTCCGCAGGCTGTATTGAAATCGCCAGCGGCGGCGAGTTTCCTTCTTCGGTTCGGCAGGAGCGGGAATGGGTTCTTGAATGTCGGACATATAATGATTATTTGCAATGGAGATAAAACTCCCCCGGAATCCAGTCCGCCCCATAAATGGGGCTTGGAAAAAGAAAAAATCATCATATCATCCCCAAACCGCAGGCGTAAACGCCTGGGCTAGAGAAAAATATAGTAGGCACACGCCGTGTGCCGTTTCGTTCCCATGTAAGAACAGGGAAACAAGGATTAACGCCTGCGTTACGAAAAATTGTAGCAGGCACACGCCGTGTGCCGTTTCGTTCCCACGCCGGAGCATGGAAACGAGGATAAATTACGCCTTTCGCTGGTTCTTGCCCCCTGACCGCCGCCCGCTCCCTTCTTTTTATCTTTATGCCGGGGTCCTGGAACGGCGAACCTTTATCCGATAAAATTACCCTATGTAACTGATAATCATTTCCCTTTTCGGCCTGTATCAAAAATGGACAACGCAAAACTCACAATCGACGATAAAACCTACGAACTGCCCCTTGTGGAGGGCACCGAAGGCAATCGGGCCCTGGATATCAGCCATCTGCTCCGCACCACCGGGTGCGTCACCCTGGACGAAGGCTATTCCAACACCGGTTCCACCCGTAGTGCCATCACTTTCGTGGACGGCGAAAATGGCATCCTCCGCTACCGGGGTTATCCGGTCGAGGTGATTGCCGAGCGCTGCGACTTCACCGAAACCGCCTACCTGCTGATCTACGGCGAACTGCCCACCCCCGAACAGCTCGAGGAGTTTCGCAGGAACATCCGCATGCACACCATGTTGCACGAAGGGATGAAAACGATTTACGCCGGTTTTCCCCCCGACGCCCAGCCCATGGCCATCCTCAGTTCCATCGTCAGCGCCATGCCGATCTATTGCAAGGATTCGCTCGATCCCCGCAGTCCCGAGCAACAGGAGCTGGCCATCTACCGCATTTTGGCCAAAATGCCCACCATCGCCGCGTTCGGGTACAAGCAATCCATCGGCCAGCCCTTCATCTATCCGGAAAACCACCTCACCTATTGCCAGAACTTCCTGCACATGATGTTCGCCATACCCAGCGAACGATATCAGATGGACCCCGACTTTGTCGACGCCCTGAACCTGCTCCTCATCCTGCACGCCGATCACAGCCAGAATTGCAGCACCTCGGCGGTCCGCATGGTCGGATCGAGCAACGTAAACCTGTTTTCCGCCATCGCCTCCGGCATCGGCGCACTATGGGGCGAATGGCACGGCGGGGCCAACGAGGCCTGCATCAACATGCTCGAAACCATCATGGCCGACGGCCGCAATCTGCATAAATACGTCGACATGGCCAAGGACAAAAGCACCGAGTTCCGCCTGATGGGCTTTGGGCATCGCGTGTACAAGAATTACGATCCCCGCGCGAAGATCATCAAGGAAGTCTGCCATAAACTGCTGGACAAACACGGCCAAAAAGACCCGCTCTTCGACCTCGCCCAGGAACTTGAGGAAGTCGCGCTGACCGATCCCTACTTCATCGAGCGCAAACTCTATCCGAACGTCGATTTCTACTCCGGCATCATCTACCGCATCATGAACATCCCCAAGAACATGTTCACCGTGCTCTTCGCCCTGGGCCGCCTGCCCGGCTGGGTCGCCCACTGGCGGGAGATGCACCTTTCGCCCGACAAGGCCATCCACCGCCCCATGGACTTATACGTGGGCTACAAGCAACGCGAATTCGTCCCCCTCATCCAGCGCGCCCACTCGGCGAAAAAAGCGTAAAGGGATGAGAGATGAGGGATGAGTTCGTTTAGCCGCGAACGGGCACCATGCGAAGCATGGTCGGTGAGTGCGCTTAGAGATGAGGGATGAGAGATAAGAGTTCGTTTAGCCGCGAGCCACCGGCGAGCGCTCTCCCCTCGTTCCCACGCTCCCGCGTCGCGCACTCGTTCCCACGCTCCGGCGTGGTAATGCAATTCCCGGACGCTCCGCGTCCGTCGTTCCTTCTCTTATCCCTTATCTCTTATCTCTAATCCCCATCCGTTTCCCCGCAAATATCGCCAGGCAGGCGGAGGCCAATAGAATCCACGTCCCCGGCTCGGGCACGGCCACGGTAAGTATCAGGTCGTTGTTCGATTTGGACAACGTGCCCGAGTAATTGCCGATTGGACCGGTGAGTTTCGATCCCAATTGGCCGGAAATCGTGCCGGCGTCGATCAGCGTGTATATCCCCGTCCCGAACCCGCTAAGCGCGGTGAAATGGAAATCGTAAAAATCAAGATTGTTAATAAACAAAGTCGAACTGCTCATCGATATCTTGTCGCTGGCCGAAATGGAACCCAACTCAAAATCCAGCAATGCGCCATCGTTAAGTGTCAGATTGCCGGCAATCGTCAGCGTTCCTGCCGAATCGCCCGGGGCGATATGGCTGCCGACAGAAGCAATAATATCACCGATTATATTTCCGCCGCCCATGAGTGTTTGCCCGCTGTTTAGCGTGAATCCGCCGCCGGAGTTTTTCGCGCTTGTATCGAAGGTTGCGTTGCCAAGAATGTCGATAATCGCCGTGGAACCGATTGATCCGGTAGAAGTCAAAGTTAATTTCCCGGTATTGATAAACGTGTTGCCTTTATATGAATTAGCGGCGCTGAGCGTCAGCATCCCGGAACCGAGCTTATTCAGCCCGCCGTCGCCGGACAGAATGCCGGAAAGCATGACCGCATAGCCTACGGTATCGATATTGGCGTTGCCATTGATCCCGGTCAGCGTCATGGGCAAAGAAGAAGTGAATGCGCTGCTAGCCTGTAATATTCCCCCGCCAAAATTGAACACGGCGCTACCCGAACCTTTGCTAAGCGATTTCAAAATTAATGTTCCGCCCGTTAAGTTATAGGCCCCACTTCCATTGGAGCTTAGCCCAAGCACAATATTACCGGTTATTGTGTTTGTTCCTGCTGAGTGGTTAATAATCCCTGTTCTATTATAACCAATAGTCTCTATCCTAGCACTTATCTGCCCTGTACCGCTTAGGTTATAGGTTCCATTGGCGCCATATCCAAGAATTAAAGATTTAGTGAGATTGTTAGTGCCCGCAGAATGGGTAAATATGCCTGTTCCCAAAAGGCCCACATAATGAGTAGCAGTGAATAACAATCCACCGCTCATGCCCGAATTTGTATCGTCAGTGCACAAGGTTCCCGCGCCCAAATTAACATTACCTGTGCCTGAAACCAAAAGCCCATTATTTAGATTTATAAATCCATCCGTACTGGCGATGATGTCTCCTTCGCAATTCACGCGATCATCAATATTTCCCCATCCGGAAAAGCCTTGTCCTTCCGACAAAAAAAGGGTTGTTCCTGCAGTGTGCAATAAACCAGCATTTCTATAATCTCCAAAGGCCGTGGTGGGATCAAAACCAATGGGCACAATAAGCAAGGAATTGTCGCCAATAGTTAAAGATGCCGTTTTATTTTTAATAATAGCACCGCCAGGTCTAGCAAAATTGATTAATGAATTGGCAGTGGCAATCATTACACCGGTGCCGCCGCTGAAATCCAAGCTACCCTGATTATCAAAACCGCCATTTATCTGCAAGACACCGCCACTCAATGTGTATTGCCCCCGTTTCTGGACAGCGACATAATTAGCAGAGTTAATTCCGCTAGTTTGTTGCAGTTGTGCGATGACGGTATTGGCATCATTTCCACCGATATACTCCTTTTTTGCAGATAACTCACCCGTACCATTCAGTTTATAAAGCCCTGCTGTTATGGAAGTGTTGTCGAGATAGAGTGAATTAGAAATGTTGTTGGAACCTGCCGAATGATTAAAAATGCCATTGTATACACGTTCATCATATGCACTTAATTGGCCTCCATTGAGATTGTAATACGCACAATAATTAGAGTAATCGAATCCCAGAATTAAAGTATTGGAAATTTTGTTGCTTCCTGCTGTTTGATTGAATGTTCCCGATCCCCAATAACCAATATATTCGTTGACTTGGGCATTTAATTGTCCTGTAGCGTTAAGGTTATAAGTCCCTCGACCACCTGCATCATATCCAACATACAGATTGTTTGAAATTGTTTGAGTTCCACCTGAATGCTCAAAGGTTCCCGTGCTCGCGTAGCCAACGTAAACATTATTTGAATCAATGAGTGAACCAGCATTCATTTGAACAGTTCCAGATTTCTGGTAACTACTGCCTACATAAAGATCATAACATGATTCGAATAATTGTGTCACGGTCACAGTTCCGTGATTGTCGATATAAACATTGTCGGAGCTTGTAGGTTCTCGTCCTAGGCTCCATGGCGAGGGATTTGTGTCGGACCAATCGCCGGAAGGAAAGTTCCAATTATTATTCGCCGCTTTAGTCAACGCGGGAAAGATAATCAGGAGCGCGATGGCTGCCAATGTGTGGATTTTTATTCGTCGATAAGAAAACACGCCAATCCTTTGTCTGTGCAACATGATAAACCTCCCCAAGATATTTTGATCAAAATATCTTCTCGATCCCCGGATCATGAACACATCTCGCAAAGACGCTAAGGCGCAAAAACAAACGTGGAAAATTTCCGCACGCTTTGTGCCTTGGCGTCTTGGCGAGAGATGACTACCAATCACCGGTAATCGATTGCGAAAGGACTTGAAGCGCACTGTGCTTTACAACTGCTCCATTGCCCTTCGCATCCGGCACAAAAAAAGAAACGCTGCCTCGTATTTAAAAAGTTGCTCTATACAGAACCATAAATCCACCCCCGCTACAAGGTGAATAATTTCACCCTTAATGCCTAATTTTAATGAGCGGTTTAATGTATGTCAACTGATTTCGCGATGCTTTATTGTCGGTTCCCGCTGACATTATTCCATGAATATCGGTGGCACTGCCGCATCACCAGTGCAGTTTTGTGTGGCACTGGCATCGCTTTTTGTATGGCACTGTCATCTTGCCAGTGCTGCCAATCTACACGGGCAAGATGCCCGTGCCACCCGAATTTTTAATCATGATGGTCCACTAGTTGCAAAGCCCTGACTTTAAGCCGTAAGGCTTTGAGACCCAGATCTTAGACTTTAGAGGCCTTGGGGTTGGTGCTTGACGCAGATTCCTGAATCCTGACCTCGAAATCCTGCCTCCGAACCCCTTTACATCCAACCTACTATCTACTACCTACCGTTTTTCCCGGAACACATCGCTGCGGTCTCTTTCCAGGATTACGTGGTTTCCGGGGGGATTAAAGGAAACTCGGGACATGAAGGCCCGCATCAAGAGCACGCCTCGGCCGCCGGGTTTATCGAGGAAGGCGTCGTCGGTCGGGTCGGGGAGCGATTCGGGGGCGAAGCCCGGGCCCTCGTCGGTGATTTCCACGTGCACACGGCGCGGCGAAAGCCGGCAAATAAAATGCACTTTTTTACCCAGGTCTTCCTGGTTGCCGTGCACAATGGCGTTGATCAGCGCCTCGTACACGGCCAGATGGACGCAGAAAATGTCGCGCTGCGTCCAATGTTGAAGTTCCAGTTCCCTAAGCACTTCCTCCAGAATCCGCCGGCCCGTCCGCGTATCGCTGGGAAATTTATTTTCGCACTGCCAGGTCCATGGCTCATCGGACATGGGCATGAAAGGTGGGCAGGGTTTAGGGTTCAGGGTTCAGCACTTTCCACTGGCGCAGTCGAACATCAAAAGGCCGCCAGGGCATCGGCTTCGTCTTCTTTGATGTCGAACAGGCGGTTCAGCTTGGTGATGGCGAAGACCTCGAAAATTTCTGGACGGATATTTGACAGTTTAAGCAAGCCCCCGTGGGCTTTGACCCTTTTATCGAGTGTGATCAGCTTGCCGAGGGCGGCGCTGGATAGAAATTCCACGGAGGAAAAATTCAAAAGCAACTTGCCGCGGCGATCTTTTTCCACCAGATGGAACATTTCCTGACCCAATTCCTGGATGTTCACGTCCTCCACGATTTTATGATCGCGAAATCGGACCACCGTGACATCGCCCACTTCGCTGACTTCCAGCCGTCGATATCCGCTCATGCTTGGAACTCCGATGAAGGCAATTTGAGGGACAGAGTTGACCACCACTTATCATAGGGATTCCCCATCTAGTGTCAAGCGCTTAGATCGGGTTTGGCCGTCCTTATGCCACGAATACTCCCTTGCAGCGATAAGTGAACCGTCGCTCCGGGGCGGAACTAGCGATTCCACCCCGACAGGCATGTACCTTTGCACAAGGCCGTCAGTGGGCGGCATCGGATGAGCGGATCGGCGGTTTCAGTTCCGCCCGGTTTACAAGGAGGAAATTCTCGCCGCGATACTCCGATATCGTGCCTGAAACGATCCATTCCAACTGCTTGGCATTTTCGGCGATGGCCTGCGCCACCCGTTCCAAATTACGGTTTTCCAGGGCGATGAAATTGCGTTTGTTATCGGCCAAGACAAAAGCCACGCGACTGCCGGTTGCAAGAAAATAACCAGCCTGGTTAATCATCTCCCCCCCCTCGCGGAGGCCGATACTTTTATCATTCCCCTGAAACGTATTCCCGGAATCGTAGGCTTTGCCCATCATGCCGGTTTCGAGCGTAGTTTTGCCGCTATCGGGCATGGCAGCCGAGCGCGACCAAGCCAAGGCCACTCCAAAGAGTATCGCGGCCGCACATATTAGTCCGGCCATGGGAGCCCGATCCAAGGCCGTCAGAAGCTGTGGAAACCATTGTTTTACCAGATTGACCGACATGCTTTGACCCTCCTTTTTCAGGGTTCAGGGCTCAGAATTCCGCGTTCGGACTACAGGGTTGGGGATTTAATTCCCAACGCAAGTTCTGATCCCTGAACCCTGACCACTGAATCCTTAAGTCGCCCCTAGACCTTCTCGGAGATCAGGGTCGCCGGATAAAAGGAAAGTTTTTCAAGTCGGCCGATATCGAATATTTCCATAATAGCGATGGCGGAGAAAATGACGGTGGCAAGGATGATATGAAAAAATCACCCAACCAAAACCCGGCAAAACACGTTTTCTTTACAATCCGTTGTAAAATGCATCCGCATGGATGGCAGATGATCGGCGGCATTTGATTAAAGAACGCCGTCGACAATAATTAATTGAGGCTGTCCTGAAATTCCCTGGCGTAAAATCTTGTTGGGGCGACAGTTGTTCTGTCGCCCCTGCATGAATCGAATATGGGTGAGGCACTACAACTGCCGCAACAACGGGATAATCAATTTCAGGATACCCGCGATTAATAATGTCCAATTGCTTTTGATTTAAAATTTATCCACATGGGAGAATAACAAGTGACAGGCAGACAGAAAGGCCGGCCGACTAAATGGGTTTCCGCATCCGTGGAGCAAGCGTTCCCGGTGGGAAAGCCGGGAATTACCTTCGAAGTATGGGAAAAATGGAAGAAAAAACGCAAAAAACTGGGAACTCTAACCGTAAGCGTAGGCGGTCTGCGATGGTGGCCGCATAAAGCTCCAAAGCCCCGCCAAAAAAGTTGGCGACGAATTGCGGAGTGGTTCGATTCGGATTAAAAAAGACTATGGTTTTTCAAAGGGGTCTCGAACACCACCGCCTGCCATCTACCGCCTACCATCTACTTTTTACGTGCCCGGCTTCTTCATACCCCAACTATGTAGGATCAGCACGCTGCCGATGGAGATCAGCGACCAGCCCAGCCACTCCGGCGGAGACCAGGTTTTTTGCACCGGCGGGCTGTCGCTTTGAAACAGCGTCTGCGTGGTGGCGCTGACCGAGGCCATGGGATGATTCGTGCGTTCGGCCAGGAACTGGGAGAATTTCGCGTTCAACTGGAATGTCTCCACCAGATTAAATTCCAGTCCCAGCAGGAGAAGGACCAAGCCGGCAAAGAAATACTGGTTTCGAGTAATATCCATCATCGGACGCTCCTCCCTTTATTTGCCAGGGCGCCATGGCCAAGCTTGGGTGCCATGGCCAAGCTAGGGTGCCATGGCCAAGCTTGCTTGGCCATGTTTTTGCACTTGCTCCATGCCCACGGCAAGCGTGGGCATGGCACCCCTATTGTTTTGATATCGAAACGCCCGCCCGCCGACTTCATTCGACCCATTTACGTAGCGTTTATAACGAAATCCTTCACGCGGATGAGACGGTTTTGACGCTTGCGCCACTTGTGCGATTTCAATTGAAAAGCGGGGACGATTGTCCGCCGATCGCGATAAGGATGGTAATTGAGAACAACCGTGAGGTATGCGACTTCCCTGCTACTCCCTAAATGGGTGGGATTGACTTTTTTCGCTGATATATTATCTTAAATATCGTTTGACAGGCGCGGGTTACGCCTGCATCTAACATAAACCTGCCTAGAGGCAGTGTTCGCTTCCCGTAAAACCAACAGACCGACTCTTTCGGATGTTTGGGGTGCGCTTTCCCGTGAAGAATGTGGCGGAGAGTTTGCGCTATTAATCCAACAACAAGGAGCGATAATAATGAGCATCAAAACATTAGGAAAATCTATTGTGGCATTGGCCATGCTTTATCTGATCGCAAGCATTGCTCAGGCCGATGTGTTCAACATGGGTGGCACGCGCGATCCAACGACGGGAACATGGGCTGGCTCGGCGAGCCTTGTGTTCGTCACCGTTGGCGATCCGGGCAACGCGGCCGATACAAGGGTGATGACAGACGGCACCACCGGCTACGGCTCGGTCGGCTATGTCTACCAGATGGGTAAGTATGATGTGACAGTAGGGCAGTATTGCGCGTTCCTGAATGCCGTGGCCAAGACGGACACATACGGATTGTACAATAGTTCATGGATGGGTTCGTATTATTCGGCAGTCGGTATTAGCCGAGGCGGCATTCTGGGCAGCTATACCTATGCGGTCACGGGGAGTTACAGTCAGGGAGCCAATTGTCCGATAACCTTCGTCACCTGGGGTAGCGCGGCCCGCTTCTGCAATTGGCTGCAAAACGGCCAGCCCATTGGGGAAGAGGGGACGGATACCACAGAAACCGGGGCGTACTCGCTCAACGGGGCGACCACTGATTCTGTTCTGATGGGAGTTGTCCGCAACGCGGCATCGACTTACTTCATTCCGTCCGAAGACGAATGGTATAAAGCAGCCTATTACAAGGGCGGAGGAGCCAACGCGGGATACTGGTTCTACCCGACGATAAGCAACGCGGAACCGAGCAACATCTTATCTTCGACGGGCACGAACAACGCCAATTTTTACGACTACAATGGCACCGGGAACCACGGTAGAACTGATGCTCTGAACAAACTGACGCCGGTCGGTGCGTTTGCGGCCTCGCCCGGACCCTACGATACATTCGATATGGGTGGCATTTGTTGTCAGTGGACTGAGGCAGTTATATCTGTTTCAACTCGTGGTTTGAGAAGCGGGAGTTGGCACACCGGCTCCGACAAGCTGGCCGCCTCCGCACGGGTCTACGACTTTTCTCCGACATGGGCAGACAATCGTACCGGCTTCCGTGTGGCAAGTGTTCCTGAACCATGTAGTATAATATACCTATTATGCTTGAGTGTTATCGAATTAGTTGCCCACACTCTGCATCGACGAAAAAAAAGCGTAACCAATAGCATTCTACCCAACAGCAGTCCAGCACTTTTGGTGCCCCAAGTTGCGAACCTTGCCACTTAGAACGGCTTTAGTCCAGTAGCCGAGAGACATACGGTTCTCGGACTTTGAAAGTGCGGGCCAAGTCCTTGATAAAGATAACTCCTCCATGTTTTGCGGATGAAGTCAGCTATATTATTCCATCTACCGCAGCATTGGAATGTCATCATCCGTTATTTCGAATTCGACCGCTGGTGCAAGGCCGATGCCTTTTTCAACAAGGCGTTGTATTGCTCGACCATATCGGGCCCGCTGAGGTTCGGGCTTAAGACCAAAGTGGATTTCAGCAGTTGCTCGGACTGCTTGGCCTTTTCGGCAGCCACGGTTTTATCCTTGGCCTCGGAGGCCTGGCCGTACAACGAAGCGGCCAGGTTGTACGTGGCCTCGAAGTATTCCGGCGGCTTTTTCGGCATGCCCTGAAGCGTGTTGCGCAACTTGGCCCAATGCTCGACCGCCTGTTGGTAATGCGAGGGATCTCTTTGCGACCAGGACTGCAAAATGCGGCCTTGCGTCATGAGCAGATCCAGGGCCCGGGGATTGGCCGCGGCGAGTTGCGAGATCTGCTTGTAAGCCTGTTCATAATCGCCCGTCTTGGCCAGCAAGTCGACAAGCTGGGCCCGCACCCGCACGAGCGCCTTTCCTCCCGACTTGGCAAAAACAGGATCTTTTTCCGCCCGGTTCGCCACCCGCAGATAGGTCTCCCGGGCAACGTCGGGCAAGCCGGCCGCCATGCACATGTCGGCAAAATAAACCGAGGCGGAAAGGGAAAACTCCTTGCGCGACGACATCTTCACCAGCAGCTTGTTCATCATTTCCGTGACCGATTTCAATTTTTTCCGGGCATCCTCGGCCGCCGAAGAATTCACATCGCCCGCGCCTGCCGCGACCGCCGCTTCGGCCAGTTTGCGTTTGTCATTGAGCATCTTTACGACTTCCACCAGCGCTGCGTTGACGCCCTGAACATCAGGCCCCCAGTCGGCCAAAACCGTCCCAATCTCCGCGGCCTTTTCCACATTGTCTTGCGCCAGGTATGCCCGGACTGCACCGGCATAAATCCGCACAATTATGTTGTCAATTTCTTCGGGCTTCGAGGCCGTTATCGCATCGACCAGCGGTTGCAACAAGGCCGCCGCCTCCTCCGCATTGCCGAGGTTGAGCTTGATTTCCCCCAGCAGCAATTGGGTCTCGATCAGCGATCTGGAGGGCGGCTCCCCGGGCTCGATTTTTTTCTCTTGCAGCTTCAGGCTGGTGTTCAGGTTTTTCAGCGCATGGTCAAGGTCGGCGTCCATTTGGCCCTTGTTTCGGGCGTCTTCGGGTTTTTCCTTTTCCGTGAGCCAGCGGCGAAAATACGTTTCCGCGGCCAGAAGAAGGGCATTCGGATATCGCTCCGAGCGGGGATCGATCTTTTCGAACCCGGCCAGGGCCTCGCCGATCTTGCCCTGCACCAGGTCGGCCTGGGCCAGCATCATCCTGGCGTCGTCGGCTTCGGGCTTGCCCGGCCAGGCCTCTTCCGTAAGCCTGGCATATTTTTTCAGCCGCTCCAGGGCCGCCGCTTTTTTGCCCTCCGGCGCGGCGGCGTACAAATTCAACGCCGCGGAAACAGCCAGCGAACCGGCCATCGGCGCCGCGGGGCCGTCCTTGTATTCCTTGAAGATCTTATCCGTTATGCTGAGACAATCCTCCCATTTTCCCGAAATCAATTGGCTGCGGGCCTGATTATAAAGTGCGTTGACCAGGGCCTCGATCGCTTCTTTGCGCAAAGAATCGCCGATTTTATCTTTTTCGGCCAGTTTCAAGGCCAGGCTATAGTTTGCCGTCGCTTCGGACCACTGCTGCCCTACGACGGCCGCCTCGCCCAAGGCCATGGCCTCTTCAAACGACGCCGGCTCCCCGCCTTTGCCGCTGGACTTGACGTATTGGCGCCTCAATAAGACGGCCTCTTGCTGGTACGGACTTCGCACTTTGCTCATCTCCGCCAGCAAACCCAGTGCGCTTGTGATGAGCTTGCTCTTTTCCACGCCGGATGCGTTTTCCGCGGCCTCGAGTTTGGCCTTGGCCAGGTCTAAAGCTATCGCCTGGAAACCTTCGGTCTGGCTGGACCGCGTCTTGCGATATTGCTGCACCCACCCACCGGCCTCGTCCATGAATTGTTTCGGCGAATGCTTGGCCAGAATTTGCAGGCGGAAATGTTCCACTTGGGCAAAGAGCGCTTGCATCGCCGGATCCGGTTGCGGCTGGCCCGGTTCGGGGGCGTTGACCAGCACCTCGTCGTAAATATCCAAGGCCGTTTGCCAATCGCCCAATTCTTCCGTCGATTTGCCGTGCCACATGTGCGCCAGCAGGCCGATAGTCTCCATGCGGTTGGCCTGGAACACCGCGTCAAAGGCCTTGGCCGCGGCCTGCAAAGCCTGTTTGCGTTCCGGGCTGTCCGGATCATAAGTCTGGGCGAGGTAATAATCGATCAGCGCATCCTGAAAGCGATAGTTCAAGATGTTGGTCCTCAGCTCCTGCTGCCGCGCCAAAGAATCCCGATCGGCCTTTTTCAGCGGCCGCTTGGGCGGCGATGGCATCGCATCCAATTCGGCTTGACACTTTGCTTCAGCCTGTTTGAACCTTAGCCGGGCCTCGCGCAATGCGATCCGGGCATCGTCGAAAAGTTGCGCCTTTTGCTTTTTATCGCCGCCGGATCGCGCCGAGCGCAGATCTTTCAAGGCCTTTTCCATGGAAAAGTTGGCCCATATCGCCCTGGCCTCGGAGGCCTCCGCATGATCCGGCTTTTCCTGGAGAAACTTGGTTAAGTGCTTTTCCGCTTCGCGCATCAAGGTTTCTGACTCCTCGGCGTTATACGCGCTCTCGGCGGCGGAGCGCAAAGACTTGCTCATCTCCAAGTCCCAGGCGTCGCGGAGCTCCTTGGACAGGTCGTCGTTCCGCTTGAGCATGTTGAGATAATCCACGGCCATGTCGCCGTAGCCTTGATCCTCAAGGGCGTGAAGAAATACCGTCGGCCGCACCTCTCCCCCGCAAGCCGGCTGGAAATGCCCGCCGACAACGAGCAAGTTGATAACCAGCAATAAGCGAAGGATTTTCATGATGCGCTATGTTTATTTAGCCCGCCGTGAATACACGCGGCGATTCAAGCCGGATGCGATACTTTATGCTGCCCGGGGTGTAATCCCCCGGGGCTAAATAGGTTGGCATTATATTGGATTGTTCGGCCCGCCTGGTTGGGAATCCGGATCGCCGTGGAGAATTTCCCTTTCCGCTGGTTCATCCGCTTCATCCGTTTCGACATTTTTCAGCCAGTCCTCCACCGGATTGCCGCCGGGTTTTGCTTGCAGTCTGGGCGTCTCAAATAATCGGCTTCGACCTCCCCAGAGGAGCAGCCCCCATCTTATCATCAAAAAAATTACAAATCCCGCCAACAACAATAATCCCCAAGACCAATCTGAAGGTCTGGCCTGCGTTTTTCCGGCCGGGCGCCAAATCAACCGTCCCACGAACAGCGGCGCTTGCAATGGGGCGCGCGGGGTTTTGCACCCGCTTCCATGTACCCCTGCATCTTGAAAAAATACCCCACCAATGTGGCCTGTTCGTATACATCCGAACCGATCGGCATCCCCTTGGGCAAGTCCAAAACCACGCCCACATAAGGCCACGACCTCGATTCCTCAGTCCATCCCCAAACTTCGTAAAGCGTAAGGTCCTTGTGCGGATATTCCAGAATCCGCCGCACGTTCAACTCCAATTCGAACAGTTGCCCGCGATACTTTTCCGGCGACTGATAAAACTGCGTATACGCCGCGCCCTTTTTGCGCCGCCGCATCTCGGCCAATGTTTGGTTCTGAACCCAGAGCAACAGCCGATTGTACGCCCGCATCTCCATCTCTGGAATCGATATCGCCCCATCGGTGATCACCGGGAAATCTTCGCGAAAGGCATCGTATTCCTCCGGATCCAGGTCCGTGGGGCCGCCGGGCTCAGGCATCGCTTCCTTCACATTTCCGGCCGGCGCCGATTCGTTCGACTCAACCGGCTTGCCGGTCTCCGATGCCTTCAACGCCTCCTCAATGTTCTTCTTGTCCCCATTATTTTGTGTATTGTTATTTTGATCCCCATTGTTCTTACTTTCTATCGCCGCCGTGGAATTCCGCGGATTACTTGCCCCGGTATCATTGGTCAGCCAAGTCCAGGTGTTCGGATCCCGGCTGCGAATGATCAACAACAGCAGCACGCCTAACATGACCACCATGGTCATAAGCCGCATCGATTCATTGCCGCGAAAAACACTTCGCGGCTGGTTTGGTTGGCGTCGCATTTTCATGTATGAATGTCGCATTCATCGTTTATTGAATGTCATATAAATAATGTCGCATTCATGGTTTAGCCCCGGAGCTTGCTCCGGGAGTATTTGCCGCTCGCCGGTCGGCGAACGGTTTTTTATTTGCGGCGGAAATCGCGAAACCGCAAGCGGTTTCATCCTTCATCCCTCATCCTTCACCCCTGGGGCACTTCCACAAAGCTGAGTTTCGACAGTTTTTGACCGCCCGGCAACTTCAAGTGAGTGCAAATATCCACCACTTTCATCAATGCCTCGTAACGCAGGCTGCTACCCACTTGAATGATCACCTGCTCAAAGGAATTTTCCGGATCGGAGAAGATCTGTTGCAACCGCGTTTCCAGGGCCGTGAGATTGGCCACGCCGCTCTCGCCTATGCCCAACGAACCGATCTCCCCGGATTTATCGGCAAAAACGCTGATCGTGAGCGTATCCACGCCCTTGGCCGGATTAGTGTTCGTAACGTCCGAGCCCACGGGTTCCACGCCCTTGGTCACCGCTTGCGGCGGCGGCAGGCGGAGCGAAATCTGCCCTTCGATCGGCGCCGGCCGGAACGTAAGTATGAAAAACGTGAGCAATTGAAAGGCCATGTCCAGCATCGAGGCCATGTTCAGTTCCACTTCGGCTTGCGGTCGTTGATAGCGGCGTCTCATATGCCAGTTTTTAGTTTACGGTTGTCAGTAATCGGTTTTCAGTTTCAGCAATCAGCTTTTTCTTATCGGTTTTATCATGGGCAATGAATTGTCCATCCCTCATCTCTCATCTTTTATTTATGGCCATAAGCGCGAATCTGCGATATCCGTTGTCCTGGCAGGCCTTGATCACCCGATTGAGCAAGTTGAACGGCGTGGCCTCGTCCGCCCGAATCACCACCATCGACGGCAATTCGTCGCCGAATTTCAGGTCCGGATTGGTTCGCCGCGCCCAAAGCAGCGTGGCCTGGGCCTCGCCGGCTATGTAACTTTCAATATCCTTGGGGATGCCATATACAATAAGTTTGCCTTCCTGGGTGATGTTCAGAATCAGCAGGTCTTCCATCCCCTTGGTATCGACCGGCCGGGCCGATCCCACGATCGGCAACTTCAGGCTCAGATCCAGCGACGCCGACTTGAAATTGATGACCAGCATGAAAAAGGTGATCAACTGGAACACCATGTCCAAGATGGGCGTGAGGTTCGGCTCGGCCTTCGTCTTTTGCATTAACGATGCGGACATGAACGCGATAATCGCATAAATTTATTTCTGTATGATGCTTACTCTTTCAGCGACGCGGTATCGGTCGCCGCGGGCTTTTTTGCTCGCGCCGCGTGCGAAAACTGCCGCAGGAAATGGTCCGCCGCCACCACCGTCGTGACGGATATGTGCGATACCCGATTGCGAAACAGGGCGAAAAAGTAAATCGCCGGCACCGCCAGCCCCACCCCCTCGAACGTCAACACCAGCGACGTGGATATTCCTTGAGCTACTGCGCTGGCCTTCATTTGTACGTCAGTTCGAGCTATTTCACCGAAGCTTTGCATCATACCTAGCAGGGTGCCTAAAAGTCCGATCATGGGACCAAGCGTACCGATCACCGCCAGCATGCTGATCTTCTTTTCCATTTCCACCGTCATCGAGTCGCCCACCCGCTCCATCGATTCCCGGGCCTCGGCCAGCCCGTTGGGCAGTTCCGAAATGCCCGTGGTCAAAAGCCGGCTGAAAAACGAATCATCCCCCCTGACGATCTCGAAGACCCCCTTGAAATCCCGCTGCTGAAGCAGTTCTTCACAGCGCCCGAGTATCTCCGGAGGCATGGCCATCGAAATCCGCAACTCGAAAAACAACCGCGCCACCGTGCTCACGAAATAGATGGAAATCAGCAGGATCACCAGCCCGATAAGCCCCGACGATTTCACGATCAAAGAAAACCACGACATGGGTTCATTCGGCTGCACCGCAGGGTTTTGGCCGTCGGCCGCGGCCGGGGCCGGCTTTTTCTCCTCGTCCGCGCCCCAGGATGGACGCGGCGCAATGTTCGCCGCCAAAGCGGCCCATAACAACACAAAGACCAGTAAAAGCCATGTCCGATTCCGCTCTTTGCGCCACTGAGACTCCATTACAAGCTCCTCTTCTCCCTGAGCCACTGCTTGCTTGCAAGCAGTTTATTTCCTGAGGTTTCACTCCACTGCTTCCAGCGAAGCTTTGCATCCTTCTCTCGTGTGCCACTGCTTGCTTGCAAGCAGTGCATCTCCTGAGGTTTCACTCCACTACTTCCAGCGAAGCAGTGGCACGCCGATCGGCATCACTGCCGCGGCAAAACCCTATCACCAATAACGTTCCGAAGTTATCCGCTCCGAATCCATGTATTATTCCACGGATGCAAAAATAGGTCAATGTTCAGTTATATATACCCTTTTTTCTCCCCCGCAATGTTCATGGTTTTTTCCAAATAGGCCTGTTAAAAAAGTCCTTTTATGACGATTGCAACGATTGTCGCGGAAACCCGCTATTTATAGCCGTCTCGTTTCCGCGGCCAACGCGGCGGGGCAAAAATGAAAACCAGCAGTACGGCCAGGCCAAATAAATAATAAACTATCGTCAACACGCGCGGCGATACATCCCAAAACAAGATCCCGTGCAGCATCCGGCCGATAAACGTCCCCTCCTCGACCGTCTCGCCGGCCCTTTCCCGCAGTTGATCTTCCCATTCGGTAAGCAGACATCCAACGCCCAAGATCGCCTTCTCCACCACTGTGGCAATTATGGCTAAATGGACAATGCGGAACCAAAAATTCCGCACCCACCGCCACTTGCACACGATCCCCAACACAATCGCCGCCATGCCTATCACGATAAATCCCACCAAGGCCAGGTGAATCGCCACCACCATGTCGGCAAGTATGCGATAAAGAAGCATAATAATATTGAATAATGAATTCTGAATGATGGATGCTGAATTCTGAATGATAAATCCGAACTTGTAAAGCCGCGACCAGTGGGCGCATTTGTGTTTCGTTTACTCGCGACCGGGCGCCGATTAAGAACCTATCCCAAAAGTCATCCTGAGCGAAGCGAAGGATCTCGCTGGATTTAATATTTTGCCAGTATTTCCCATCTTTCTCCACCCAGATTCTTCGCTTCGCTCAGAATGACGCCTCTGTTTTGGGATAGGCTCTAAGTGTCGGTCGGGGAGCGTCCGAATTCCTTGAAGGCCCCCGGCAAAAATTCCACCAAATCCCGGGCGATTAGTGATACTTCGCCCCGCTGGTTTGCGGCCAGGTCGCCGGCCAGCCCGTGTAGATGCGCCCCGAGATGCGCGGCGGCGAACGGTTCAAGATGCTGGCATAAAAGCGCGGTTATCAGCCCGGTCAACACGTCGCCCGACCCGCCGCTGGCCATGCCCGGGTTGCCCGTGGTGTTGATCGCCCGCCTGCGCCCGTCGGTTATCAGCGTGCGATGTCCTTTCAGCAAAACCACCACGCCGCATCGGGCGGCCAGATCAACGGCCGCTTTTTGGCGATCTTCGCCGTCCAGTTTTTTACCCACCAGCCTGGCGAACTCGCCTGGATGCGGGGTCAAAACCCTTGGCCCGCCGGGTTTAGCAAGATTTTCCGGTTGAGTAGACAAGGCATTTAGTGCATCGGCATCCACGACCAGGGGTTTTTCAATTTCCCGATAAAGCCGGCCGACCAGTTGATTTAGCTCATCCGAACGCCCCAACCCCGGCCCGAGCGCCAACACCGAGGCCGCCGCACTGTGTTCGACAATTTGCGGCAGCGCCGCCAGAGCGATCCTGCCCGCTGAATCACAAGGCAAAGGCACGGTCATGTACGAAGGCTCGAATCCGGCAATGGTTTCCAGGCAGACCTCCGGCACGGCCAGTCTAACCAATCCCGCCCCGCCCCGCAGCGCCGCCATGCCCGCCAGCGCCGCCGCCCCGCTCATGCCCCGCGACCCGCCGATAATCAGCGCGGTCCCAAAATCGCCCTTATGCGCATCCGCCTTTCGCGGCGGAAGTTTCGGCAGCGGTTCGTTTATGGAATTCGCCATGGCCACCTAGCACCTTGTTCCCACGCTCCGGTTCATTTGGACATTTTGCTGGTATTTCCACACTGGAGCATGGCAACGTGGAAATTGCTTATATCAACGTGAATCCACCCGGCACAAGTGCCGGGGCTAAACTTTTCAGCAATTTTCAATTTGCATTTTGCAATTTGCAATTTGTAATCTTTTTCCAACAAATTTTACGCCGATGTTTGCACAAGAGGTTGCCCCGGCTCCACGATCAGCACGTTTTCCCCGAAATCCCCGGCTTCTTCTTCTCTTGCCCGGCCGCGGTCGTCCAATTCCAGGTCGGCCTGGGCGGTGCGTTTCTTGGCTACTTCGAGGAGTTGCTTATAGAGCTTGTCGCGATTGGCGTTGTTGATGCGGCTGACGGCCGTGGCCACTTCGCCGATGTAACGCAGGAACAGGTTCCGCCGCTCGCCTTCGTGCCTTACGCGCTGCCGTCGGCGGAGAAACATGCCCAGTTTGCGCCCTACCGCTTGTAATGCCAGGCGGATTTCCTTTTGAATCTCCGGATACGAAGCCACGGCCTCTTTCGATTCGCTGGTAAAGGGGACCCAAACGCTGGCCATGTGCACCATCAGCGTCACCGGCCCGGCAGGCAGCGAGCCCCGCGATTGCGACAGTCCGTACGAGCGCCAGTTGGTTTGGATCACAGTCTGCGTGATCGCGCACGCCCCGGCCTGGAACTGCAACGGCACGCGGTTGGCGTAGCGGAGGATGTTCATCGTCTGCCCGTCGGTCAGATTGACGCTTTGCAGGGCCTTGTGAAGTTTGTCGATTTCACCCGGCTTCAGATTGCCCGGGGCCACGCGAATCTTAGTGCCGGCTTCTTCCAAGATCTTGTCCGCGGAGTCGGCCCCGATGCCGTGAAAGGTGGTGATAAGAAACTGCCGCAGGGTCCGGGCGTCGCTTTCTTCCAGCAATTCGGCCAGGGCGTCGCGCGAGACCCGATGCGCAATCGGCGCCCCGCCGTAAGCCAACCCGACTTCGATCGCAAACGGATTGCCCCGATAAACCGATGGCGGCCTGGTGGCGGCCGCGTAAAATTCACCCGGCACCACCTGGTGCAATCCCTTGAGGATCAATTCCTCGCCGATGGGCGAAATGCAATCCGTGGCCGGGGCGGGGATTTTCGTCTGCTGGATCGTCTGGTAAAGCTGGTCGGCCTCGTGCCGGCCTATTTTTTTGGGATTCGCCCGCGTGCTGATCTTCGCCCCTTCGCAAATCCTTCTGGCCACGGCCGGCGATACCCGCGAAAACGACTTGATCAGAAACTGCGCGATAGTCGGCGCCTTGGTCTCCTTGAGCATCCCCACCAGCCGTCCCAATTCCACGCCGTAAGGGTGAGGCTTGATTTCCCTGGGCTCCGGCGGAAGCGTCTCGGCCACCCGCTGATAGTCGATTTTATTCTCATCGGGATCAGCATAATGGATGGCCACGTGCGGATTGGCAATGGCCGTCTGTTCCAAATACTCGTCCACGCTGCCCCGCCCGCGCTGGTACTTGCCTTCCAACTCGATGGTCACCCGGGTGCCATGTTCCGATTCGATCCATTCGATGCCGTGCTTTTCAATTGCCTTTGCACCCGCCTCGCCGGGCGGAATTTCCACGCCCTCGCCCCGGCCGTTTAATATTTCCGGTTTATTGTGTTTGGTGTCGATTTGGATCTCATAATAATGCGCCGGATCGCGCCGCGAAACCTTCGACATGATCTTTATCGGCTTGCCCGTGGTCAAAAGCCCGTACATCCCCGCCGCGCTGATGCCGATGCCTTGCTGTCCGCGGCTCATCCGCATGCGGTGGAATTTCGATCCGTAAAGCAGCTTGCCGAAAATAAGGGGAATGGTTTTTTTCAGTATCCCCGGCCCGTTGTCTTGCACCCCGACCTTAAACCGGTCGGAATTCGTGCGCTGGATGTGCACCCAGATCTCGGGCAGAATGCCGGCCTCTTCGCAGGCGTCCAGGGCGTTGTCGACCGCCTCCTTGACCGCGGTAAGTAAAGCCCGACGCGGACTGTCAAAACCCAACAAATGCCGATTCTTAGCAAAAAATTCGCTTACCGAGATATCCCGCTGGCTGGCGGCCATGGATTGGGCGGTCGCCCTGCGCCTCGGTCGCCCGGCCCTGGCGCCACTGCCATTGGAATTATTTGGCGGGCTGGATGTATTTAAAGGCGGGGATTGTGTCGATTTCAATGCGGCATCCACAGACACTCTCAAAATTCCCTCAAATGGCTTATTATAAACGCTTTAAATCAGAAGGCAACTAAAGGCCCTGATAAAAACCGAGATCGGCTACAGCCGACCCCAAAAGTCCCCTCCCCATCTGGGAGAGGGTTAGGGTGAGGGCAGATTGACGATATTAACTGGTACCTCAATCCTCTCCCAAAAAAAGAGGAAGTCTAACTTTGCGGATTATAACGATTGTAAGAGCAACCGCCCACACGTCTTTCCTTGCCTTTTCCGCAAATTGCGCCTCTTCGCTTTATCCCGCAAATAAAGATTCACCCGCAATACCGTTGCAAGCCGAGATTTTTATTAGGTCTGCACCTTGAACCCTGAATCCTGAACCCTATCCCGCAGGAGATTAATAATGATACGCAGCCTTTTATGTGTGATGATGATTTTCTTTGCCATGCTGGTGGTCTTTGGTGGCAATACCGCTGCGGTCGGTCGAGAAAGTGCGCCGGGCGATCTGTTTTATAACTTTTACGTTCCCCCGATTGGGGACCAAAGTGTCGGCGCGGAATTATATCCCTGCCCCAGGCCCGTGCCGCCCCTGGTCGGATGGACATATATCACCTACCAGCCGCTCATGCCACACGAATTCTTGTATCACCATCACCGCACTTATACCTATTATCACTCCGATGGCGGAAAAACCCGAACCACCGTTTCCTGGCACTGAGCAATTGAAGTTTAGCCCCAAAGCTTGGAGGGGGTGGTCAGTTTACTGACCACCTTTTGCTCCGGGAGTATTTATCTCAATTGGAATCTAAAGAAATATTTTTTACCTGCATTATCAATAGCCCGGCATTTGTGCCGGGAGTTTTTCAAAGGGAAATTTAAACCATGAAATACGCATTCACGGTCATTTTGGCCTCGCTGTTGTGTGCGGCGGCGGCCGATCAAGCGCTGGCGGGCGGATGCTACGGCTCCGTCAAGGGCCGAGTAGCTTACCGCATGTCGCAAACCTATCCTTGGCACGGCGATTATTACGATGCCGCCTGGGGCATGCCCGTGGCACTGGTCGTGCCGCCCACGGCCGAGAATCAGACCAAGATGGGCTGGGGCGTGGGCAATACCCGCGTCGTCCCCATCGAACACCAATTCCAGCGCGACTATCCCGGCCAAGGCATCTTCAACCGTTCCTGGTTCCAGCCCACCCCGCGCTGGCCCAGCGACACCGACCAATTCGGCGTCTACTATATCCGCGGCCCGTGGTAAATCCCGCCGAAGCATAGTATATTTTCGCTTACCATAAAGGGCACAAAGAGCACGAAGATTATGTCTTCGCGTCCTTTGTGCCCTTCGTGGTAGTGAAAAGACCTACCAAATTGCCATGCGGACCAAAGATTATGTCGGATTCTCCCCCGATTGTTGATTCACAAGCGGATCAAGCTTCAATTGCTTCCAATAAGCGTCCATTTCCAAAGCATTGGATAGTTCTCGGGCTTTTAGTCGTTACCAACGCGGCTTTTGGGACATTATGCAATCGAATGGGCGGAATTCTGGATGTCAGGGACATTAATGTCTTTATGGCGAGGCAATTCGTACTGGGTTTCGTATTAGCTCAGCCAATTCTTTTTGCTCTATGGGCCGCTTTTGCTCCACAAAGGTTTTACGAACGATTTTTATGGGCTTTTCTACTGTGTAGTGTGGTCGCTTTTGTGGAAGAAATTGGAACATTGAATAACGAAGTTGGCCTTGGATTTATAATGGTTATGCAATTGATTCAATTCATGTTATTCACAACAATATTGCTCCTGATTCGGCAACTTGGCGGCTGGTGTTTAAAACGTTCGCAAACGGAATATTTTCCTGGCGATTATCAGGCAAACCAATTCGGAATCAAACATTTGATTCTGTTGACATCCATTACAGCCGTTGCCTTTGCTCTGATTCGCAGCTTATTGATTTTAAACTCTGTTAAATGGCCTCCATTCGCTAGAGCCGTCGGCAGCACATTATTAATTTTCGCAATGTTTATTCCGATAATTGTTGTCTCCTGGATTACCATGACTTTCCCCAAAAATACAATAAAGTTAATCGTTCTGGCAACTGTTTTATTCGGAATTATCGATTCGGCGATTTGTCTAATCGTGCTTCAAAATGTGCCTGCCATCGCTAGATACTATTCTATTCTTCCCCCGATACTTTTCACGCAATTAGGCGGTTGTATATCGTTTCTGTTTAACACCATAATGCTCCGATTGTGCGGTTACCGGATGATCCGCGAGCGAAAAACGGTTTCTTCTCCACCAGCGCTTGGGCAATAATTTTTCCCTGCGATTTAAACCCATCTGTATTCTGGTGCGACCAACGGTCGCAGCTTTATGCTGGCACCGCTAGCATGGCTCCCCCAAAAAACCGCTCTTTGCGTTTTCACGCCGATATTGTAAATTTCCCTCATCCCTCAATCCCGTACAGCAATTTATTTTTTGTTGTTTTTGTTTTTTGGCAATGCGGGCCGGGAGCAGACGAACGAAAGTTCGTCGGGTAAGGGGCTGGCGAAACCAAAGCGTAAACTTGATATTACCGGCGAAAATTTAAATTGTAATCAATCCGCCGGCACAACGTCGGATCGCAAGGATGTGACTGACGGTTACCCGACTTTTAAAAAGAAAGGCAACGAAAGAGCATGGACGCTCGCATAACTCGGGCCGTCGCCTTGACGGCCGCGCTCCTGGTTTCGATGGGCGCCCGGCACCGCAGTGCCAATTTCATCGTCGAAACTCCCGACCCCAATCTGGCCGCCCAAATCGCCCAGGCCGCCGAACAATACCGCCACGATCTGGCCGTCGAGTGGCTCGGGCAGCCCATGCCCAACTGGTCTCAGCCCTGTCCCATGACGGTCAACGTCGGGCCGAACCTGGGCGCGGGCGGAGCGACTACATTCGTTTTCGATCACGGCGAAGTCTTCGGTTGGCGGATGACCATTCAAGGCTCGCCCCAGCGCGTCCTCGATTCCGTACTGCCCCACGAAATCACGCACATGATTTACGCCAGCCATTTCCGCCAGCCCCTGCCCCGCTGGGCCGACGAAGGCGGCGCAACCACCGTGGAAAATGTCAGCGAACGCACCAAGTACCAGAGCATGCTCGATCAGTTCCTCCGCACCGGCCGGGGCATCGCCTTCAGCCGCATGTTCGCCATGACCGAGTATCCGCCCGACGTCATGCCGCTTTATGCGCAATGCTATTCTACGGCTGAATATCTGATCGAAATCGGCGGCCGGCGCAAGTACATTGAATTCCTCGACGACGGATTGAAAAATAAAGATTGGTCGGCCGCGGTGGCGCAATTACGGCATCGGCGACTTGGGCCGGCTGCAAAACACCTGGCTGGCCTGGGTCAAACAAGGCTCTCCGCCGCTTACACCGGGCAATGCTCAGCCCGCCTTGGGCACGTCGCCCGAAATGCTTGCCGCCAACTCCGGCGCCGGGCGTGCACAACCAAATTCAATCTATCGGCAACCAGGCGCGAATCGCACGTCTCCGTCGGCCTTGATTCCGGCCGGCCGTTTGGTGCCCGTACCTGCTTCGCTCTTTGAAACCACTGGAAACAATCAAGGCGGCGTGCGGCTCGCCTCCGCTACGACCGCGCTGTCAGCTTCCGGATGGAAAACAGCCGGCGCCCGGTCATCGACACAAGCCGAAGCGACCCAGTCTGCCGCCGACCAGTCTGAAACAACCGCCTCGCAAGCATCGCAGCCCTCCGAGCCGCCCCAAGCCGATCCCTTCCAATCGCAAGTCGCCCGCCCCCAAGACGCCGAACAACCGCGGCAAGTCATTCTGGAGTGGAGCGCCCGCTAATAATTCCTCTATTTTCGTTGGGTGTCACGGGCTACTTGCCAGACCGTGCCGACAAACCAACTCTTGACATGCAGTGCTCGCCCGCCAAATTGAGAGTAACCTCGGGCCCAGATGTTCCTGGAAAAAGACCTTTTCAAGCTATGAGATCTTGGCTCGACTTCTTACGCTGCAAACGACGTAACTCCTTGACGGCGAAGGAGAACGGAGTTATTAGTAGGGGCGGGGGCCTTTCCACCGGAGAATCACGCTTATTTTCTTGGCCCGGCTGCGAAGGATTTCTTCCGCTGACGCAAATATGCATGTGAGGACGCGGGAACCAACAAGGGAGCGAGTGTGGCCGACGACGAACAGTCCAGCCTGATTACCGTTCTGAAAGGGCGCGACCGCTCCGCCTGGAGTGCCGCTGTCGATCGCCATCTTCACGAGGTCTACGGCTTTGTTTTCCACCTCGTTGGGGGCGA
This sequence comes from Pirellulales bacterium, assembly GCA_963845975.1. Taxonomy (GTDB): domain Bacteria; phylum Planctomycetota; class Planctomycetia; order Pirellulales; family Thermoguttaceae; genus JBEKIK01. The sequence goes on from CAWJUD010000001.1 coordinate 1,505,569, forward strand.
CCGGACGGTCGCGGAAGACCTGAACCAGGAGACTTGGCTGGAAGCGCTGGACGGAATCGACCTGTGTAATGCAGCCCTGGGCAGTTTCCGGAACTGGTTGTTCGGCATTGCCCGCAAGCGAGTTGCCTTGCACTACCGCCGCCGTGCTTTGGCTGGGAACCCAACGTCGGTTAGTGATCGATTCGCGGAGGCGGCCGAATTGGGAGATGACTCCGTTTTGCCAAAGGACGTGCTGGAACAGATGGAACGCGTCTCTGTCGTGCGTGCTGCGATTCTGCTTCTTCCAGACGACCGCCGCGAGGTGCTGCTCTGGAAGTATGTGGAAGGGCTTTCCGTCGAGACAATTGCCATCCGTATGGGAAGAACCGCCAAGGCAGTCGAATCGCTGCTTGCCAGAGCGCGGGAGCAATTGCGTGTTCTGCTCCATGGGTACATGATGCCATGTGGCGACGGACAACGGATAAGCAAGGAGTCGTCCAATGAGTAATCAATTCAGTAGCGATGAGGAAGTGCTGGCTCGGTTGGTCCGCGAAGCGGGAGACCCGAGCGTTGCACCCGATCCGCAATATGCCGAGACTCTCCGGGCGACGATCCTGGACCGCGTGGGCCCGGCGGAAACGGTTGCCCATGTGACAGAGGCTATCCGGGAAGCGTATGTTAGTCCCATTATCACTGTGGAAAGGACCCGAAAAATGAAACGCATTGCCAAGTTCGCCGTGGCCGCAACCATCCTTGTGGTCCTCGGCATTTTGATATCCTGGATGACGATCGGCGGCGGCTCGACAAACATCGCTTTCGCAGACGTGGCCAAAGCGTTGGACAACCTCCGAACCGCCACATACGACTTCACGATGGAAATGAAGGACCCGATGGACGGGAAGACGCACACCCACAATATAAAATGCTTTTTCCTGGCGCCGTCGCACGAACGTAGCGAGATGTCGATGTCTACGGGTTCCGCCAAGGACAAGGGCAGCAGCATTATCGATTTCGGATCATCAGTCCATGAAATGCCTTGTACTGGCGCCCGATCAGAAACTGGCCACCACGATCGATCTTTCGAAGATAAAGAAGCCCGCTGACCCGTCGAGTATGTTCGAGATGGTGCGGCAACTCGTTCGGGAGGGGAGCAGCAGCCCGGGCGAGAAAGTCGAGTCGCTCGGCAAGAAGGAAATCGACGGGCAAACGGTCGTAGGCTTTCGGACCCATAGCAACTTGGCAGACCAGGCTTTCTGGGCCGATCCGCAGACTGCCCGGCTCGTTCGAGTCGAAGTGGACTACGCCGGCGGCAGCGGTCATGGCGTCATGAGCAACTTCCGCTATGACATGGAATTGGACCCGTCGTTGTTTAGCCTTGAACCGCCCGCCGGCTATACCGTCAATAACACGGAGGCGAAGATGCCCGTCGAGGATGATCTGGTCAACACCCTGCGCCTCATCGCCGAGCACAACGATGGCACTTTCCCTGCCGCGATTGGGCTGAGCAACAAAGAATTCCAGCAAGCCATCCAAGAGGCCTCAAAATCGGAAGCTGAAAAGTTTGTCAAAACACCGGAAGGTGCAAAGCTTCTTAAGGACCTTCAAGCCCAGTATGGCAAGGATAAGGATGGATTCATGAAGGCGTGGATGAAGGCGATGATGCCGCTGAACCAGAAGCTCACGCAGAAGTACATGCATGGCATGATGTTCTACAGCATGCTAACCTCGCAGAACGACTCGCACTATGCCGGCAAGGACGTGAAGCTGGGCACGCCCGATCGGCCCATCTTCTGGTACAAGCCCACAGGGGCCGAGAAGTACCGCGTCATCTACGCCGATCTCAGCGTCAAAGAGGCGGCTCCCGCCGAGATCAAGGACTTCCCCAAAGCGCCCGAGGGCGACACGGCACAAACGACGAACATCGGCCCTTCCGTTCAGGACGAGAAGCAATTGATCGAAATGCTGCGCGTTTATGCCGCCCAGCAGAATGGCCTGCTGCCGCCGACCCTTGACGCAAGCGACGTTGAGTCTGGAATCAAGGCCCCGTTTGAGAAGGAAATCGAGGCCAAGTACGGCACCTCGCGCGAGGCAAAGATGAAGGCCATGCAAGACGATGAGTTCATGAAGACGTACATGGACTTGGGCATGAAGTGTGTCCGAGGTCTCGGTTTTCTTCACGACTTGAAGCCCGAGAACGACTCGCACTACGCCGGCAAGGACGTGAAGCTGGGCACGCCCGATCAGCCCATCTTCTGGTACAAGCCCACCGGCGCCGAGAAGTACCGCGTCATCTACGCCGATCTCAGCGTCAAAGATATGGCGCCCGACGATGTCAAGAAGTTGCCGGAGGCGACGGCCAAATAGGGTCATCGGCACGGTTCAGGATCACATGCGGCAGCCATTACAAGTGCCGCCCGGCGCGGGCCGCTGGCTCAACGTTACGGACCGGCTGGACCCGATGGCTTTGTTTAAGGTATCGGCGATATGATGTGATTGAGGACCAGCCACCAGCGCGGTGCAGTGGAAGAACACCGGGGCGGCGAAGCAGATCGAGTCGATCCGATCCAGCAGGCCTCCGTGGCCCTCGATCAGGGTGCCGTAATCTTTTACGCCCCGGTCGCGCTTGATGGCCGACATCGTCAAACCTCCGGCAAAACCCATCACTGAAATCACCGCCGACATCACGCCCGCCATCCACCAACTGGCCCCCTGAAAGGGCGTGGCCCACCACAGCATGGCCCCGATCAATGTCACGCTGGCCGTCCCGCCCAGCAAACCTTCCCAAGTGCGGCTGGGATTAATCGCCGGCACGATCACGTGCCGGCTGGAAATCTGCGCCCAAAGGTATTGCAGGGCATCGCTCAGTTGCACCATCAGCACGAAGAAAAACAGCAATCTGGTGCGGGCCCCGGGATTGAGGATTTGTTCTTGGTTGGGAGTTGCCGCCTCGCGTGCCGGCTGGCTTGTAAATTCGGTTCTTTGCTCGGGTGAATGATTGGCTTGCGGCGTCGGATGCAGCGTCAATAGCGCCGGGGTGTAACTTAGGCAGTAAACGCAGATCAGCAGGCCGACTTGGATCTTCGCCGTCCGTTCCAGGAACCGTTTGTGATCGCCGGCCAAGGCAATGGCCACGGGAATGAATAAAAATCCATATACCGGAATCACCACGCTGTACAATCCGTATCGCTCGATTCCCACCAAGACGTATTGCAGCGGCGTGAATATAAAGAATACGAAAAACAACGTGCGGTGATCGCCCAGCCGGGTAGGCGTCAGGGTGATGAATTCCCTCAGCGCCCAGAACGAAATCAGCCCGAAAAGCACCACCGTGGCCGTCTGACTTATGTAAAAAGCAGCCACCAGCACCGAAAACAAGATCCACCACGCCCGCACGCGGAGTTGGAAGGTCTCGATGATCGCCGCATCCAGCCCGCTCTCCGGCCGGTGCTTCAGAATCTGCACCACCCCCGTGGCAGCGCTTAGCAGCACCAACACCGCGCTAACCAGACCTATAGTCCGACCATCGTCAAACACGGCTTCACGCCTCTTTCAATCGCTTGATTGCTTCGCGGGTGCGGGCCAAAAACTCGGTTTTCGGCTCTCCCGCCTCGAGCCACATCGGCGGTCCAAAAGTAATGCAAGTCAACATCGGCACGGGCAGGACCTCGCCGCGGGGCAGGATGCGATTCATGTTGTCGATGTGCACCGGTATCAATTCCAAATCCGGGCGCTTTTTGCACAGGTAATACAGCCCGCTCTTGAATTCCCCGATCTCCCGGCCGTCGCTCCGCCCGCCTTCCGGAAACACAATCAGCGAGTACTGCTGCCCAATCTCCCGGATCATCATGTCCACAGGGCTCTGATGCACTTTAAACTCGGTCCGATCAATCAGTATCGCGTTAAACAAGCGGGTGGCAAACCAGCGGCGGATGGGACCGGCCATCCAGTAATCTTTCGCCGCCACCGGCCGGGTAATCGTCCGCACCGCTTGCGGCAACGACGACCAAATCACAATCGAATCCAGGTGGCTGGTATGATTGGCAAAATATACCCGCTGACAGGTGTCGGGCTGGGAATCGATCCAGCGCGTGCTGGCCCCGCTCAGGAGTCGGGCCATTAAGGCTAAAAAATCCCTGGTCAAATTCGTGTCCATAACTCCGCCGCCTATCACTTGCTCATGGTAACCTGCCTTGCCGCCCCAGCCAATACCCCTTTTGTAGGAAAGAAAAGTGTGGGCAGTGGGCCGTGGACAGTGGGCAGAAGGCGGAGAAAAGTGGGGAGTTTAACCGTGATGGGCGGTGAATGATGAATTCCGAATAATCAATGAACTCTACTTTTGCTTTCGCACTTCCCACTGACCGTCGCCAACCGTCCACTGTCCAACGCCCACTGTCCACTTTCCACTGCCCACTGTCCACTGCCCACTGCCCACTGCCTTCTTTTCGTACAAATCGGCAATTAAATCCTCGTACCCCTTGACCATCCGATCCACTGACCAATGGGCTATAACCTGCTCCCGGCCGGCACGCCCCAGCAAGGCGGCGTGGTCCGGATGGCATAGCAAATCCAACGTCCGCCCGGCAAGTTCATGGGCATCGCCGGGAGGAACCAAGTACCCTGTCCGGCCGTCCAATACCGTCTCCGCCACCGATCCCACCCGCGTGGCCACAACCGGCTTCTCGCAGGCCATGGCCTCTAATATCGACGCCGGATTGGCCTCCATCCGAGAAGTCAGCAATATCACGTCCACAAGCGACAGCACCTCGGACACGTCGCCGCGCGTGCCCGTAAATTGCACCGCCTCATTTAGACCCAACTCCCGGGCAAGACCCTCCAGGTCGGCGCGCCGCGGACCGTCGCCGATCACTAAAAACCTCGCCGCCGGCAACGCCTCATGAATCAGTTTCGCCGCCTGTAAAAATAATTCGTGATTCTTTTCCGGCCTCAATGCCGCCACTATGCCCACGACCGGCGAACCGGGCGCCAAGCAAAATTCCCGCCGCAAAGACGCAACCGGCCAGCGGGGATGAAACTTTTCCACGTCCACGCCGTTGGGTATGACCTTGACCTTCGCCGCCGGGCAACCTTCCTCTTCCGCTAGATACCGTGCCATGCGTCTCTGCCACGCCGATAAATGCGTCCGTCAGCGGCGCCAGCAACCGATTGGGCAGTTCCACGCGATCCGGCATGCCCGTCGAATGCAGGGCCGAACATATCACCGGCACGCCCGCCAGCCGGCCCGCCAGGCGGCCCCAAAACATCTTGTCGCCCGCGCCAATTGTCACCACGGCGTCGATACGCCTTCGACGCATCAGTCTTTTCAACCGCCACAATACGGCAAAATCGTATTTGTGCTTCAACAACCCGGTAAAAACCGGAATCTCCTCCGCGAGTGCTTTCCCCAAAACGTCCAGGTATTTCAAGCAACATAATTCGGGCTCAAACCGCGATCGATCCAAGCGGCGGATCAATTCCACCAACAAGGTCTCCATCCCGCCTACAGGCATGCTGGTGATAACAAACATCACCCTGAGCGGACCTCGATCGGCAAGCGGCGTTATGCGGCGTCGACGAAAAAACATAACAGTAATCGGTGCGGAGTTTTCGGTTTAGCCCCGGCGCTCGCGCGGCGAGAAACGTCAATAGCAGACTACAATGGCATCATCTATATCTTAAATATGGCATTGAATTGCGGCGCCTGAATAAGGTGCGATTATGACGGTTGCGCCGGATAAAAAGAATCTTGCCTGGAAACCGCATGCGGTTTAACAATGCACATCAATAAGAAGAACCATTATTTGGCGAAAGGATCGGCTGGTTCGGCCTCTTTATTATCAGCGGGCTTATTGGCTGGTGTTTCTTTTTCAGCCGGTTTTTCCGCCGCGCCGGCCTGGGATCCCGTCGCCTTACTGCCCGCGTCGGCGGCCTTTTTCATCAGCTTTCCCAGAATACTTGCGCCGCTCGGTTTGATTTCTGATGCCGGTTTATCTTCGACGGCAGGCTTTTTTTTCCCGGTCGCTTTAGCGGCAAAAGGATCTTCGGTCGTAGACTCAGCCCCAGGCTCCCCGCCCGCGCCGGCTTTTTTCTCTACAGTCTTTTTCTCTTCCCCGGAACCGCCGGCGGCATTTGCTTTCTTCTCCGCGGCCGCTTCCGGAGCGGTTGAATCGGCGGGGGGTGCAGGAATCGTTTCAGTCGATTCACCGGCCGGCGCAGCCGCGCCCTCGGCGGCCTGCTGCTGCAACACACGGGCCTCTTCACGCCGAATCGCCTCGTAGCGGGCTTTGCGAATCTTTTCCGACTCCTGGAACGCCGCCATCCGCGCCTGCACGCGATAAGATTCCAGCAACTGCCGATCCGAGCCTTGAACGCGTTCCAGCGCCCGGCCCACGTTGTAATACTTGTTGACGTCCCGGCTTTCCAATTCGGCCCCTTTTCGGAAGTCCATCTCGGCTTCCGGCGTTCGGCCGAGTTTCAGATATGCCAGACCGCGGAAATAATACACCCGCGGGTCGCGGCTGCCCGCGGCAATGGCGGCGGTCATTTGTTCGAACGCCTTGGCATAATCTCCAGAAAAATATTCATGAACGCCCTTGCCATAGAGTTGCAATAACACGGCCTCTTGTGCCTGCGACGTTGCCGACCATAGACATGCCAGCCCTCCGACCAACAACACAAATGTGCGAAACATATTCACTGACTCCTGATCGATAATAAGCGGGCTCGCCAAGCGGGATTATGCCCGATCCAGACATTCAATCCATGCTCTATTCGATCCTAATTAGTTTATGCATAAATATCAAGCAATCCCCATGCTTACTCGCTATACTTTATGCAGATACTGTATCTATCCGCGATCATTTATATATGGAATTAAACTCCCCCTCTCCCTTTGGGAGAGGGGTAGGGGGTGAGGGCATTGAGGGGCAATAGTGATCTAATTCCAGACTGAAAAACCCTCACCCTCACCCTCTCCCAGTGGGAGAAGGGACGTAATATAACATTTTTCCCACCCGTATAGGGGTATCAGATCTCCTTGACGCCACTTATTTATCCTATCTATACTTAAGAAAGTAAATGGGGGGAAATAGGTTGAAAATATGTAGAATGGCGTCTATGGGATGACTGTCTGAAAGTCGGCCTTTAAATCCGCCTCAAATTTTAAATCGTGCCGGAAATAACCCCCTTTACAGCGGGACTTGATTCATGAATCGTATTCTAATCTCATCGATGTGGCTATCCGTTGCAGCGGTTTTGCTCTCTGGGTCTTTGATGGCCGCGGAGGACAAACAATCCGCCGATCAATCGCTAAAGGCAAAACAATCGACCGATAAACCGGCCGACACTAAAACTCTGGACGTACAAACGGGGAAAAAAACTCCCAACTCGCCCTTGGCCCCGGGCGTGATGATCGCCATCGATCCCGATCAAGACCTGGGTGAAACAGTCTCCCGCCACGACGTGGTGGAATTGCTGGCAGTCGACAAGAATTTTAGCTGGGCCAAAGACGTCGATTTCCGCCGCGAAGTATGGGCCTTACAGTTCAAATTCAAACCCGTGCGCATGATCTCGGTCGATGTGCCTCAGCCCTCCGGCATGATGCAACGCAAACTAATCTGGTACATGGTATATTCAGTGACCAACACGGGAAAAGTCATGACGCCGGTAAAGGACGCCCCGCTGCCTTATGAAAACGAACTTGCCGACAAGCAAAAGGTTTACGAAATCAAGTACGTCGATAAGCCCATCCATTTCATTCCCGAATTCCTCTTGGAAGGCCACAATCGCCTGAAAGAAAACGAAGGCTTCACCAAAACTTATCCGGATCGGGTAATTCCGGTGGCCGACGCGGCCATCCAATTAAGAGAAGGCTACGGCCAAAAAATCCTCACCTCCGTGGAGATGAACCGCGAAATCCCAGTCGGTCAAACGGTCTGGGGCGCGGCTACCTGGGAGGATATCGATCCAAAGATCGTGCAGTTTTCGGTTTATGTTATCGGCCTGACCAACGCCTATCGGTGGACCGACACCCCCGGAGAGTATAAAGAAGGCGATCCCATCGGAAAAGGCCGGAAATTATTGCGAAAAACCCTTAAATTAAATTTCTGGCGTCCCGGCGACGAATATTTCGAATCCGAAGACGAAATCCGCTACGGCATCCCCGGCAGGCTTGACTACGAGTGGGTTTATCGCTAAAAAGAAGGATTCCCCGCTTCAAGGCAATTGTAAAGAATTGCGCGGCACCGGTGTCTTGCCGGTACTACCGCAAATAAGCACGGGAAAAAAATGCCCCCGCTAATCCCTGAAATAAAAGGTCCACTTTTCAGAATTTAATCTTCTATCCGAGTTCTGAACCCTGAACCCCGAACCCTGAAAGCAATATCATGGCACATAAAAAAGGCCAAGGTTCCAGCCGAAACGGCCGCGATTCCAACGGCCAGCGTCGCGGCGTAAAACGATTCGGCGGACAATATGTTCGGGCCGGCAACATCATTGTTCGCCAGTTGGGCACTGTTTTTCAGCCGGGCAAAGGCGTAGGCAAGGGAAACGACTACACGCTCTTCGCCCTGGTCGACGGCTATGTAAAATTCGACCGCGGCGGCAGTCGCGTCCAAGTCCTCGATGCCCCGTAAAGTCTGCAGTAGTCAGGGTTCAGAACTCGAATTGAAGCTCAAATCCTGAACCCCGAATCCTCGTAAGACGACTTTGAAAGTCGTCCTACAAAAACCCTTAATCATTCTCCTTCCCGTGACCGCTATTATCTTAGACGGAAAAGCCCTGGCCGAGCAGATTCGCGCGGAGACCGCTCAAGACGCGGCCGAGTTTATAAAAACAACAGGCGTAAAGCCCTGCCTGGCCGCCGTGCTCGTGGGCGAGAATCCGGCCAGCCAGTCTTACGTCCGCAATAAGCAAAAGGCCTGCGAAAAAGCCGGCATGACCAGCGTCCTGCATGCTTTAAAAACAGAAACCACTACAGACGAACTTCTGGCATTGGTCGACCGGCTCAATCGCGATCCGAAAGTCCACGGCATCCTGGTGCAACTCCCCTTGCCCAAGCAAATCAGCGAATACCAGGTGCTCGAAGCCATCCGCCCGGACAAGGACGTCGATGCCCTGCATCCCCAGAACGTCGGTCGGATCGTGCAAGGCCGGCCCAGGTTTCTGCCCTGCACGCCCCAGGGCGTCCAACAATTGCTCATCCGCAACAATATCCAAATCGCCGGTGCCAACGTGGTCGTGCTGGGCCGCAGCGAGATCGTCGGCAAGCCCATGGCCATCATGCTCATGCAGCGCGGTCCGGGCGGCGACGCCACCGTAACCGTCTGCCACAGCCGCACGAAAAATCTCCCCGAAATCTGCCGCACAGCCGACATCCTTATCGTGGCCATCGGCAAGGCGAAATTCCTCACCGCCGACATGGTCAAACCCGGCGCAACGGTAATCGACGTGGGCATCAACCGCACCGATGCCGGCCTGGTGGGTGACGTCGATTTTGACTCTGTCAAAGAAGTCGCCTCCCACATCACTCCCGTTCCCGGCGGCATAGGTCCCCTGACCATCGCCATGCTGTTGAAAAACACTCTTCAGGCGGCGAAATTGCAGGCTCAATCAAAGGGGCGAGCGACGAGAGACGAGGGGACGGGAATCAAAGCCCAGGCATCGCCGGCTAAAAAGATACCTTATACCTAGCGCGGACTGACGGCCGCAACCAAAGGGTTTGGGGATTAGGGATTTTTTGCCCGAGGGGTCTTGATGGGCGGTTTCTGCCGTCGATCCGCGATTTGTGACGGATGTTCGGCTTGGCGGCGGCGGAGGTCTTCGACGATTTCATCCAAGCTGTAGTGATGTTGCTTGACGTACTCGTCGCGGATTCGCCAAACCTCTTCAATAACTTCATCGCGGTACATGGTAATCCTCCTCCGATAAAAGTTCCAATGGCGTGCATATTTCGGGATACGGATAACCTGCGATTGCGCAGATCGAGCGAATAATCGGTTTCGCGGCGGCATTGTCGATATGGCGGCAGTTCCACGTCAGCAAATAGTCCAATCCATGGACCGATGCGGTCGCGATATGCAGCGCATCGGCTTGGGCTTCGGATGGCACGCCGCCGTCTCGGATTAATTGGACCGCGAATTGTTTTATAACTTCATCGATCGCCAACACAGGAATATCCTTGAGTCGATCCAGGCGTTTTTGCGCCGCATCCTCATCGCCGCTGCCAGCTTCGGCAATCACCAATTCCGACGTAAATAATTCGTACTTCGAACGCTCTTGTTCCCACCACTGGGATGTAATATCTCGCCAAGCGGCGACGCGAATATCTCGGCCCGGTCGGGAAGTGAGGTAACTGACGATGGATGTCTCTATATACACGGTCCGCATGATTGCATTATACATCTTTTCCTGTGAGTTGTCACGGCGGACTGGTTTTCATGGTTACCCATTTTTTACATGCATTGTGGCATTGCCAAAATGTCGGCATTTCCGGCTATCAAGAATTACGGGCGATTCAGGTGCGAGATAAGGGCGGTCGTCATCACTCCGTAAAACAGGCGTAATGCCGATCTGTTCTTGCAGCCATTTCAGGTAATGGAAACATACATATGCCGACAACTCAGCCTGTTCTCTACTGTGACCCAAACCAGGAAAAATAGCGTAATCGGCTGGAAAGAAATATGCAAGTCCCCGAGGGTAAGGATTTACTTTGATGTAACGCTCAAAGCTATTCCCGCCAGTGTCAAATGCGGGATATATCGGGCATCGGGCCCGAGCAGTTCGGCAACTGCCGCACCTGCGCCGCCGGTGAGGAAGACTTGGGGGTGTGCTTCCGTGTATTGGTATTCTCCGCACTGCTGCCGAGGAGGACGCCGACCGAAGGTTGGTCGTGGCACACGGCCAAGTTGTTCGACCAATTGCCGGATCGCGCCCACCGTGCCCCAAAACAAGCCCGACCGCATGGCCTCTTCGGTCGCAGTGCCCAGGGCCGGCGGCGGTTCGCTTAATTCCGAAACGTCGATCAGCGGCAAAAGATCGGTGAATTCATTGAGCGCCCGGGCCGAGATGGCCAATCCCGGCAGGATCGATCCGCCCAGAAAAGCCCCGTCGGCCGCGACCAGATCGACCGTGATGGCCGTGCCCACGTCCACGATCACCGCCGCCCGGCCGGGTTCGCGCAAGCGGTTTACGGCCACGGCATCGACCAGCCGATCTATGCCCGCCATGTCCGGCCGCTCCAGTCGCACCACAAGCGGCAGGTCGCCCGCGGAAAGCAACGTCACGGCGTCATCCGGCCGGTGCTCGCGCACCCAGTCGATAAGCCCGCTCGCGCCGGCCCGATTCACGCTGGCCAAAAACCAAGGCAGTTTTTCACCCGCCAATTCATCCAGCCACAATGTCAGGTCGTCAAATGACGGCGTATCACCGTCAAGCGAAAGCGTGCGGACCGGCTCGGGCAGTTTATCACGGACTATGGGATCGAACACGCCGATCTTCATCCGCGCGTTGCCAATATCGACGGCTAGAAATGCATCGAGCATATTTACACTCTGTGATTCAAATTTACCACGCATTTTCACCTTGTAGTTGTTTGGCGATCGCGCCGACCAGTTCGTTCAATCCCTGCCCGGTGACGGCCGAGATCAACAACACCTCCCGGCCAAGTTCGCCGGCCATTTTCCGCCGTACCTCGTCCGCGCCTGGCAGATCGGCCTTGGTCACGGCCACGATTTCCACTCGCCGGCCAAGATCGGCATCGTACTTCTCCAGCTCCGCGCGGATCGCCCGATAGTTGGCCCCCGGATCGCTGCCGTCGCCAGGCGTCGGTTCGACCAGGTGCACGAGGATCCCGGCCCGCTCCACGTGGCGGAGAAACTCGTGCCCCAAACCCACTCCTTCCGAAGCCCCTTCGATCAAGCCCGGAATGTCGGCCATGACGAACGAGCGATCGAAGTCGATCTGCACGAGCCCCAGATACGGATACTTGGTCGTAAACGGATAGGCCGCGATCTCCGGCCGGGCCCGGGAAAGACGGCTTAAAAGCGTGCTCTTGCCGGCATTGGGTTTGCCGATCAGGCCCACGTCGGCAATCACCTTTAACTCCAGCAGCAACGTGCGTGCCTCGCCCGGATCGCCCGGCGTATGTTGCCGCGGCGCGCGATTGGTGGCCGATTTGAATCGCACGTTTCCCTTGCCGCCCTTGCCCCCGGCCGCCACGGTCACCCGATCGCCGGCCGCTGCCAGGTCCTTGATCACGTGCCCGTGCTCCGCGTCGCGCACCACCGTGCCCGGTGGAACTTGGATAATCAAATCGTCGGCCGAAGACCCGTGGCAATTCGCGCTGCCGCCCGGCTGACCGTCCTTGGCCTTCCAAAGTTTTGCGTGGGCCAAGGGCGTAAGGCTGTCGACTCCTTCCCGGGCCGCCAGGATCACGCTGCCGCCGTCGCCGCCGTCGCCGCCGTCCGGACCGCCGCGGGGCACGAATTTTTCCCGGCGGAAACTGACGCAACCATCACCCCCTTTGCCCGCCACAACCTGGATTTCCACTTCGTCGACAAACGCCATCGCTCCGCTTCCTTAAAGGTAACCCTTTAGTGTATCGCAGTTATTACTGGAAGAAAAGACGGACCATCGATGTTTAGCCCCGGCACTTGTGCCGGGAGAATTTTCACGTGACCCGCGGCACAAGCAAGTAGGGTGCGTGAAACGCACCGTTAATCCGCCAGATCAATTAGCGTGTATCACCTGGTGTGTTTCACACACCCTACATACGATGCCCGATCTTCTCGCCCGATAGCGCCAATTGTTTGCGCATCTGATTTACCTGCTCCTCGAGCGGATCCAGATCGCGGCGGAATTGGATCGCGCCGCGGCACTGGCTATCCAAGTGCGCGAACAGCCCCGACGCCGTCGCAGGCGATCGCCAATCCACGGTCAACCGATCGATTTCCCTGTGCAGTCCCCGGCGCAATCGCCTGGTCAAGGCGAATATCAGCAAAAAGCACCACAGCAAAAGCCAAAAACCGGCGGTCAGATAAAAATCCAATCCCAACGCCGGCCTTGGGTTCGGCCCCAGCCAGGAATCGTAAAAGAAATCTTTTGCCAGGCGAAACAGCAGGCACCCGATCATCGCGCAAAACAACACCTCGTAACAGAAGCGCGTAATCCAGCCGGTGTGACGCGCCGCCAGCCCGGCCACGAGCGATTGCAGGCCGGCCGAGGCCCGGGCGATAAAATTCGCACCCGCCGCTTCGGACTCCGCCGCCACGGCAGCAGTCGAAACTAAGCGGCGATCCACTCCGGCTTCGGCGGCGTAACCCTCCAGGATCAGCCCCGCCTTGTGAATTTCGGCATCATCCCAAAAACCCGCCGCCGCCCGATCAAGGCCATGCTCGGCCTGCCGGGCCAGCCGACGTTTTCGCCAGGCTTGCACGCCCCCCAGCGTTCCCCATAGGGCAATCTGGGCAGGAGTTCGGGCCCGCAACAAGAGCGCGCCTATGGCCCAATTGCCTAGCCCTTGATATATCCGCAAGACCAGCGCAAATGGGCTCAGTCCCCAGCGCGAAACCGTTTCGGCCAGCAATCTGTTTTCCCATGATCGGCGGCTGGTCAACAGTTCGGCGTGCATCTGTTTGGCCAAAAGCGAAGCCAGGACGCCGCGCTGCTCCTCAATTGCATTTATGGCTTGCTCTACGGGCGGCATTGCTTCATCCAGCCGTTTTCGGCACCCGAAAAGCGTATCGGCCGTTAAATCCAGAAAATTCGCCCGGCGGATGCGCTTGCCCGCCGCCCCCGCCAGTTCGTGCAATAAAAGATCGACCAATTGCGCGAATTCACCGCGCGGCTGGCGATTCTGTTGGGCGTCGGCCAATGCCGATAACGAATCGATAAAGAAAATGTGTCCGGTGCTATATTGATCGGCCAGCACCGTGCGCCAATCGTCGCGGATGTCGTCTTCGGCATCGGCATGGGTCTGTACGAAAACCAGTCTTGCCCCGGCCGCCGCCGCCGCCAATTCCTCGGCCACCCGGGCGCTGCGATATTTTTGCTGCGTGGCGGTGACCAGAAGCACGTCGCAATGAGGCAGTATTTTCCGCAGCCGGGCCAGATTGCTGTCCCTCTGGCGGTCTTCATCTACCTGCGGCGCCTCTTCGGTCGTGTCCGGATCAGGACAATCGACCAGCACCAAATCGCGGAGCATGGGCAGATCGCGCACGATCGATTCCACCCCGCCCGGATCGATACCCAGCATTTCCGGCGTGATGTCGCCGCGCAGGATGAGCGTGGGCCGCGTGGTGGTGGGGCGCTGACGCCCGGTCTGTACCGCTTCCGCGCCTAAAAACGCATTGATTAAGGCGCTTTTTCCCGTCCCGGTTCCGCCCAGCAAGGCCACGACCAAAGGCGCTTCCCACCGCACCCGCAGGGCTTCGATACGTTGCCCCAGTCGGCGGACCATCGCCCGGCAGGTCTCGGCCGGCTGCCAATCGGGCGCGGTCCGGGCCCAACGATCCAGACGCGCCAACAGGGCGTCGAGCTCGGATAGCAGTTCCAGTTGGGCCAGTTCGTCGGCGGGCATGAAAAAAACTCACCACGGAAATACAGAGGACGCGGAGAAACGATAAGAAGATTGTAATTATTTTTCCAATTGTAGCAACGTCTTGGAAAGCGAAAGCGGAAAAGATTTTATTGGAGTAAAACGACACCAAAGGATTATTTTTGATTTTTAAACATATCCGCTTTAGCATTTACTTCCTACTCTGTGACCTCCGTTTCTCCGTGGTGAGAAATTAAAGCCTTTAGAACCTGAACTCCGCGCCCACGTTCACCCCTTGTGCCCAGAAATTCGTCTGCCGCGCCAAATACTGCGGGAAAGGCAATGCCCCTTCCACCGGAGGCGCAAAGTTGCGCGGATCGATGTTCAAGTCGATCTGATCGCCCGCCCGCATCACCGGCGCCCAGTAGATGAGGTTGTATCCTACAAATGCCCGCAAACGGCAGGTAAGCTGATAACCCATTTCCGCCCCAAATTGCGGAATCACGACAAATTGGTCCTTGGTATGGACCCCGGAGTTCGACGCCACGGCATAAACGCCTACTGGAGTGGTGACTATTGTTTGTCCGTTGTTGATGGTGGTCGTGCCGTTGATGATGGCAGTCTCATGGCTATTGCCCATCGCCATCTTGGCCAGCAAACCCAAGGACCAACGCCCCCGGCGCAATTCGGTGTTTAATCCAATTTCAGTGCCGTTGAATTCATTACGGGTTTCAAAAACGTCGGTGATTTGGAATCGCGAGTTAACCCGTGTGTCGAATATGTCTTCACCAATGGAAAGGTTGTCGCCCAGCAAATAATGCCGATAACCGATCAGCAAATCGGTTCGGCAATAATATAAACAACACGGGTCGCACCCTGCGCCGCACCCGGCATCGCAAGTCTCCGCGCAACACTCTCCGCAGGAATTGCAGCACAAATTAAAACGCAAAGTCATGCCCACTGATTCAAAATAATCGTTCCCGATAACATCCACTGAACCCGTCACCACTCCTGGATAAGCTTTGAGTTGGGAGTCCTCGGCGTCCGTCTGAACGTTGAAAAAAGGCCGGGCAAGTATGGGATTGCCCGTCGATGTCTCGGCAAAATCCAGCGACTCACCGCCCAAGGTCAACCAATCGGCCTCCAACCCCCAGCGGTGACAGTTGTCCAACCATCCGCCGATTGTAATCCGCACTCCCGATCGTCCGTCGTCATATACCGTAGAGTTCCCGAATAGGATTGAGGTGCCCGGTTCTCCCATCACTCCGGCTTGACCGATCGGAGTTCCCTGTGGACTGGTGGTCACAAGCGGCGGCAAATTCGCACCATTGGTCCACCACATCATCCAATCGCCGCGGACCCAAAACCGGCCCGGCGGGCTGCACAAGGGCACGCCTTCAAATGTGCATCCGGCCTCGCCGCATTGCTCAGTGACAAGATTGCCGCCTTCAGCGGCGGTAGCAACAGTCTCGGTCTTTTCAACTGGGGCCGGCGTTGGAATCTCTTCTGTATTTCCCTCGCCGGGCACTTGAGCGGCCGCAAGCGAATATGCGGCAATTAAATTCAATGACCAAACAAATACCACCCCTAAAATCAACTTCTCGGCTCGTCTGGCGGCCATAATCAATCCCCCCTCTGCGGATATCATAAAGCTTAACGGTTATATCAGTTTTGAGGAAAGTAACGAATACTCCTCAATTACCGAATCGGCTGATTATACCGGTAGAATTAACTCTGAATAAAAGTCTAGAACTAACGATAAGATAAGCTGCGCAATATAGATAAATGCTGCATGCGAATCATGTGAATATGGGAAGATTATACGTGCATTTTAAGAATTTTTCGGCATCCCATGACTAATAAACCCATGGCTAAAAGGATCCATGTTCCCGGTTCGGGCACTGGGAACTCAATTACATAAGCCAGGCTATTGCTGCCGTTCACGTCATTCCACTGGCTTGCACTGCCATAAGTTCCCGAGCCTACCGGCCAATTTTGCAGTCCCATGCCCACGAAATTCTGATTGCCGTTGTAATTATCG
Organism: Pirellulales bacterium; assembly: GCA_963845975.1. Taxonomy (GTDB): domain Bacteria; phylum Planctomycetota; class Planctomycetia; order Pirellulales; family Thermoguttaceae; genus JBEKIK01. The sequence continues at coordinate 1,522,119 of CAWJUD010000001.1, forward strand.
GGTTCAGCGGAGCCGAAGTTGGCGTACACGCCTGTCATGGCATGGCCGCCGTGCCCGCCGGTCCAGAACTGCGTGCCATTGATCCAATAGAAATTCCCCTCTAAGGCTTGGCTGTAACCGCTGGAACTGTCGGTGCCGCCAAGCCATGCGTATCTGGCGCTTCCGCCGTCTGGAGCCGTTGTACTAACGCCTGCACTTATCAGGGCATTAAAAACGGCAGTATTTTCCGCTGCGCTGTTGATAATTGCCAAATATCCCGTCTGGCCCAAATATGCGGCATGATTCGCGGCCGCGGTTTTGGCGTTCAACCAAGTATTTCCGCTCGATACAATGATGTAATGCTCATCGCCGTAATCAAATGGGATTTCCACCGCCTCGATCATCGATGGGATGAAAAAAATAAATGACAAAACCATGCCAAAACGATTAACAAAGCATCTCATTATCGTTCCCTTTGTAAAAAAAGTGCCGGCGCAAGAAGAATCCCAAAACTCGTACCTGGAAACAGATGAATTGGGAGCGAAGTTTTCACTCCGCTGGACAGAACCTTAATACCAACTCACGAAAAGAAGCGCTGCCTCAATGATCTCGTAAACGCGCAAATTGTTTCTATAAAATCAAGGGAACATTTTCCCCATCTAAACTTCCCCCCCACTTCACATACTTAAACCGCGTCCTTTTAAAGCCGCTTAGACTTTGGCAACAAACAAAACTTATCTAATTAAAATAGTCTAACAAATCCACTTGAAATTGCAAGTATCCATCGACGTTTATATGGTTATCCCTCATTGGTTGTATATAATATACAATTATTCAGATTGGATCTGCACGTCTGCCTTTACTTGACCAAACATGGATTACATCGCTCCCTCATGCTCTGTGACATAATCTGACTTGCGATCCTGATATTTCTCATCCCACTGAGAATCCTTCACCCGTTTTGCCGCTTGCCCTAGCCTTTAAAGAAGCTCTACAATACATGGTTTTCTCCCAACCATTGTAAAGCCTAGTAAATATGGCGGCTTCCGATATCATCATCGAGGGTGCCCGGGAACACAATCTCCGGGACGTGAATTTGATCCTGCCCCGAAACCGGTTGATTTGTTTTACCGGAGTCAGCGGATCTGGAAAGAGTTCCTTGGCCTTCGATACCCTATACGCCGAAGGCCAGCGCCGCTATGTGGAAAGTCTTTCCAGCTTCGCCCGCCAGTTTCTAGGCCAGATGCCCAAGCCCGACGTGGATCGCATCACAGGCTTAAGCCCCTCCATCTCCATTTCGCAAAAAACGGCCGGTCAAAGCCCCCGTTCCACCGTCGGCACAATTACCGAGATCCACGACTATCTCCGCGTGTTATACGCCCGGGTGGGTCGGGGATATTGCCCGCAATGCCGGCGCCCCATCACCGCCCAAACCCGGGAGCAAATCCTCGATCGCATCGGCACCCTGCCCGGCGGCACAAAATATCTCGTGCTCGCGCCCTTGATTCGCCAACAAAAAGGCGAATACCGCGACCTGTTCGAGGATCTGCAAAAACAAGGTTTTGTCCGCGCCAGGGTAGACGGCCGGGTGGTCCGCCTCAGCGACGATTTGCGCCTGGACCGGCAGATGCGGCACAACATCGAGGTGCTCGTCGACCGGCTCGTCTCAGGTCCCAAAATCCGCCCCCGCCTGGCCGAAGCCGTTGAACTCGCCCTGCACCTGGGCAACGGCAACCTAATCGTCGCCACGGAAGATGCAGAAGGGGTTCAGGGTTCAGAGGTCAGGGTTCAGGATTCACAACCCTCCGCCCTCCAGTCTCCGCCCTCTACAAATTCATCATTCAACATTCAGCATTCAGCATTTGATATTAGTCTTTCCGCCCATTACGCCTGCACCCATTGCCATCTGAGTTTCGAGCCGCCCAGCCCGCAAATGTTCAGTTTCAACAACCCCCAGGGGATGTGCCCGGAATGCGGCGGACTGGGGCACATTTACACCTTCGATCCGGAAAAGCTCATACCCGATCCCACTCGCTCCTTTCAGCAAGGCTGCATCGAGTTGGCCGGCAAATGGCGCGAAATGGGACGCTGGCGCAGGCATATCTATCGCGGAGTGGCCGAAAGGCTCGAGCGCAAGCACGGCCTCACGCACGGCGCGGTCTTGGAAACCGCCTGGGAAGAACTCGACACGGCGGTCCAACACGCCCTGCTCTGGGGCACCGGCGACGAACACATCACTTTCACCTGGCGGAGCGGTCCGTCGGGCTATAAATGGGGCGGCAAATTCCAAGGCATCATCCCAAAACTGCTCGATCAATATCGCACCACAAAAAGCCGCCTGCAACGCCGCCAATTGGAAAAGTACATGCGCATCCTCGGCTGCGGCGCCTGTAACGGCCAGCGCCTGAATCCACAGGCCCGTTGCGTCTCGCTCACCACCCGCTCGCCCATGTTCCAGGACAATCCCGAGCGCACCCTGCCCGAAGTCTGCGCCCTGCCTGTGACCGAGGCCGAGGAATTTTTCCGCGAATTGGAATTGGACGCCACCGGCCAGGCCATTGCCACCGAGGCCCTCAAGGAAATCCGCGGCCGCCTGCAATTCCTCAAGAACGTGGGCCTCGATTATCTCACCCTCGACCGCACCGCCCCCACGCTCTCCGGCGGCGAGATGCAGCGCATCCGCCTGGCCGGCCAGATCGGCTGCGGCTTGGTGGGCGTGCTCTATATTCTCGACGAGCCATCGGTCGGCCTGCATCCCCGCGACAACGACCGCCTGCTCCATACACTGGGAAGCCTCCGCGATCAAGGCAACACGGTGGTGGTGGTCGAGCACGACGAAGACACCATGCGCGCCGCCGATCACATCGTCGATTTCGGACCCGGCCCCGGCGTTCGCGGCGGACAGATCGTCGCCACCGGAGCGTTCCAGCAAATCGCCGCACACGCGGCCAGCGTCACCGGGCAATATCTCTCCGGCCGGCGGCGGATCGAAATCCCCGCCCAACGCCGACCCACAAGCCAGAAAAAAATCATCGTCCGCAACGCCACTCACAATAATCTCCAGGGCATAGACATCGAAATCCCCCTGGGAGTGTTCGTGTGCGTAACCGGCGTGTCGGGCTCCGGCAAAAGTTCCCTGGTCAACGATATTTTAGTCGAGGCCCTGCGCCGCGATCTTAACCACGGCATAGGCAACCCGGGCTCGCACGGGCGAATCGAGGGCCTCGAACACCTCGACCGCATGATTTCCATCGATCAATCGCCAATCGGACGCACGCCTCGCAGCAACCCCGCCACGTACATTAAGGTCTTCGACGAAATCCGCAAGCTCTACGCCCAACTGCCCGAGTCCAAAGCCCGGGGATACAAACCCGGCCGGTTCAGCTTCAACGTTGAGGGCGGGCGATGCGAGGCCTGCGACGGCAACGGCTCCAACCGCCTGGAAATGGATTTCCTGGCCGACATCTGGGTAACCTGCCCGGTCTGCGAGGGGCACCGCTTCAACCGCGAAACTTTGCAAATCCGTTTCAAGGGAAAATCCATCGCCCAAGTTTTGGAAATGGACATCCAGGAAGCCCTCGCACATTTCGAGAACATCCCTGCAATCGCCCATAAACTGCAAACCCTGCACGACGTGGGCCTGGACTATATGAAACTCGGCCAGCCCTCGCCCACCCTGTCCGGAGGCGAGGCCCAGCGCATCAAACTCGCCCGCGAACTGGTCAAAACCAGCACCGGCCGCACTCTCTATCTGCTCGACGAACCCACCACCGGCCTGCACTTCGCCGACATCGAGTTGTTGCTGAAAGTCCTGCACGACTTTGTCCGGGCGGGCAATACCGTGTTGGTAGTCGAGCACAATCTCGAAGTCGTAAAAACCGCCGATTGGGTCATCGACCTCGGCCCCGAAGGCGGCAAACTGGGCGGCCTCATAGTCGCTCAAGGCACTCCCGAACAAATCGCCAAAAATAAAAACTCCTACACCGGCCAGGTCCTGCGGCACGTGTTCAACGGTGAGGGATCAGATGTCGGGAAACAGGGTTCAGGGTTCAGAGTTCAGGGTTCAGGGGATAACAAAAAGTTTAGCCGCGACCGGGCACCGACCGAAGGTTGGTCGGGGAGCGATCAGCAATATGGTTGGATCAAGGTCCGCGGCGCCAAACAACACAACCTCAAAAATATCGACGTCGATATCCCCCGCGATCGGCTCACCGTATGTTGCGGGCCCAGCGGATCGGGAAAAAGCTCCCTGGCCATGGACACCATCTACGCCGAAGGCCAACGCCGTTACGTCGAAAGCCTCAGCGCCTACGCCCGGCAGTTCATCGGCCAGATGCAAAAGCCCAGGTTCGACCACATCGAAGGCCTCTCGCCCGCTATCGCCATCGAGCAAAAGCACAGCGGCCACACGCCCCGCAGCACGGTCGGCACCGTAACCGAAATCTACGATTACCTGCGGATACTCGTGTCTCGCTTGGGCGTGCCGCACTGCCCGGCCTGCGACCTGCCCGTCGGCACGCAATCGGCCGACGAGATCATCGCCAAAATCATGGATCATCCTTCCGGCACGAAGATCTATATCATGGCCCCCTGGGAAGTTCACGTCGGCGAGAGCTACGAAACTGTTTGGGAGGAAATGCGATCCTTCGGCTATGTCCGCGTTCGCGTGGATGGGCAAACTTATCCCTTGGACAATCCGCCGGCCATCGACCGCCGCCGCAAACACGACATTGAGGTGCTAATCGATCGCTTGACCATCCGGCCCGACGCCCGCTCGCGCATCGCCGGCAGCATGGAAAACGCCTTGTCCCTGGGCCGGGGCGTGATGCGCGTCGCTTATCCCCGCGACGATCGGCCCGAAACCGCCTGGCCTGCGACGGTTCACAGCCAGCATTTCGCCTGCGAGCGTTGCGGGCGGAGTTTCGAGCCCCTCTCGCCGCACAACTTTTCCTTTAACAGCCCGTTGGGATGGTGCCCGGCCTGCGAAGGCCTTGGCGTGCAGACCGGCACTAATCCGGCCATGCTCTTGAGCGATCCCAAGTTGACGCTTGCCCAAGGCGCGGTTGCCCTCTGGCCCGATGTCCAAGGGCCCATGTTCCGCTTGATGCTGGAGTCTTTTTGCCGGGCCACCGGCATTCCGTCCGACGTCCCTTTCGAGCAACTCGGCGGCAAACACCGCCGCCTGATCATGCAAGGCACGGGCGAACAATGGTTCGACATCCACTCCCCTCTCCCTTTGGGAGAGGGTCAGGGTGAGGGGCGAGGGGCGAAGGGCAAAAGATCGTTTAGCCGCGACCCGAAGGGGAGCGAGATATCCGGCGGTATCGTTTTCCGCTTCCAATACAAAGGCCTCTACCCCGCCTTGGAAGAAGCCAGCCGCATCTCGCCCTCCTTGCGCACGAAATTGGAGCACCTTGTCGACGAGGTCGAATGCACCGTTTGCGGCGGCAGCCGCCTGCGCGACGACGCCGCGGCCATGCGATTCCGCGGCCGGACTATCGACGAACTCTGCCGCCTGCCCCTGGGCCGCCTCCTGGAAGATTTCAAATCCTGGAATCCCGGCGAAACCGAGCGAAAAGTCGCCGGCGAGCTTGCCCGCGAGATCACGAACCGCCTGCAATTCCTGGTCGACGTGGGCCTCGAGTATCTCACGCTTGCCCGGCCCGCACCAACACTTTCTGGCGGCGAAATGCAACGCATCCGCCTGGCGGCCCAGGTCGGCAGCGGATTGTGCGGCGTGCTCTACGTGCTCGACGAGCCCACCATCGGACTCCATCCCCGCGACAACAAACGCCTGCTTACGGCCCTGAAAAAACTCCGCGACCTGGGCAACACGCTCTTGGTAGTCGAGCACGACCGCGAGGTGCTTTCCAATGCCGACCAATTGCTCGACTTCGGTCCCGGCGCGGGCCGAAACGGCGGGCAGATCGTGGCCCACGGCTCGCCCGATCAAGTCGCCCGCCGTCGCGCCTCCGTTACCGGCCCATACCTCTCCGGTAAAAAAGCCATTCCCGTACCCACAAATCGCCGCATGCCGTCGGTCGGAGTTCAGGGTTCAGGGTTCAGGGTTCAGGGTTCAGGATTCAAAAATAAGTTTAGCCGCGACCCGAAGGGGAGCACTTGGTTGGAAATCATCGGCGCCCGGCACAACAATCTTAAAAACCTCACCGCGCGGATTCCCCTGGGCGCCTTGACCGTGGTCACGGGCGTCAGCGGTTCGGGCAAGAGTTCGTTGGTCGAGGACGTGCTGTATCAATCGCTCGCCCGCACATTACATCGCGCAAAAACATTCCCCGGCGCACACGACGCCATCCGCGGCATCGAGCGGATCAACAAGGTGATCCGCGTGGACCAGCAGCCCCTGGGCCAGACCCCCGCCTCAAATCCGGCTACGTTCACGGGCGTATTCGACCTGATTCGCTCGCTCTACGCCCAATTGCCCGAGGCCAAATTGCGCGGATACACCCCCCGGCGATTCAGCTTCAACGTGCCCGGCGGACGTTGCGAAAAATGCGAAGGCAACGGACAACTCCGCATCGAGATGCACTTCCTCCCCGACGTGTGGGTCGAATGCGACACCTGCCACGGCCGGCGCTACAATCCCGAAACCCTGGCCGTCATGTATCACGGCCGGTCCATATCCGACGTCCTCGACATGTCCTGCGCCGAGGCGGTTGAACTTTTTAAAAACATCCCCAAAATCCGCCTCGTGTTAAAAACACTTTGCGACGTGGGCCTGGATTACCTTACGCTCGGCCAGCCCGCCCCGACCCTGTCCGGCGGCGAAGCCCAACGCGTAAAACTGGCCGCCGAGTTGTCCCGGCCCGACACCGGCCAGACCCTGTATATCCTCGACGAACCTACTACCGGCCTGCACTTCGACGACCTGGCAAAATTACTCGACGTACTTAACCGCCTTGTCGATCTGGGCAATACCGTCGTGATCATCGAGCACAATCTCGACGTAATCAAGTCGGCCGATTGGGTCATCGACATGGGCCCCGAGGCCGGCGACCAAGGCGGTTACATTATCGCCGCCGGCACGCCCGAAGACATCGTCGCCCACGCCAGAGAGCAGGGTTCGGGGTTCAGGATTCAGGGTTCAGGCAAGAAGAAACGTTTAGCCCGGTCGCTTGCGACCGGTGAGTCAACTCATGGTGGCTCTGGCATCTTGCCGGGTGCCACTGGCGTCTCGCCAGTGCAGAATCACCAAGAGGCCCAGCCCTGCTTCCGTTCTTACACCGGCGAGGTTTTGGCCCCCATCCTGGCCGCCGGACCGCTTCAAAAGCGGAAGATCTTCGACTTCGCCGCCGAAATGGCCGATCGCCCCGGCGATCGCGATATCACCGAGGTCGGGCGCGACGCCAAAATGCCCTGGGAAATCGACGGCCGGCACTGGCATACCGTCGATCGAGTCGGGCGCACCGGCAACCCCTGCCGCTGGGACGGCCGCATCCTCTCCGAAGTCATCGACCGCATCCAGCAGCGCCCCGAGTTGTTCGCCGAAACCGATTGGAACTCGCGCTCGGTAGTGGAAATCAGCGGCCTGAAAAAATCCGACGGCTGGTTCTTCCACGCCATCACCGGCGAAGAATGGCTGCTGAAGATGAAATTCCGCACCACCCGCAACACCTTCAGGCAGGAAGATCTCGTGAAAAAACTCGATCTGAAACCGCTCAACGACATGCCCGACTTGCCCCTTTACGGCACCCAGCCCAGGGTAAAATGCAAAAACCTCCGCGGACCCTGGCAGGAAATCGAACTCCGGGTTTATAGTTACGATGAGATCGATCGAACGGAGTTCTGGGGCTTCATCGATCGCGCAGTGGAGGGCTTCGCACGTTTTGCCAAACGCGTCGAAGAACATTCCGACATCCTCCAGCCCTGGAAACAACTCGGACGCAAGTGGCATTTCTCCCGCAGAGGCTTCCAGCTAGGCAAAAACATCTTTTGGAACGAAAAAGTCCTGGAAAAACTCATCGATCTGTTGGCGGCCACGGCCCCCGAAGCCCAAATCCTTTGGAACAAAAAACAAGTTGTGCCGCTCTACGTGCCCCAGCAAAAAGAGCCCTGGGCGGCAGTGCAAACCAAAAAACTAGACGCCGTTTATTTGCACCTCATCGGCCCCAAAGGCCGTTTTACCCTGGGCCAGATCACCGATCTGGGCCAGGAACCTTGGGTCGAAGGCAACCGGCCGAATTACGACATGCTGCACTTAAAGTTCAGCACAATCGCCGACCTTTCGCGGTGCGACCTGCCGGGATTCTTGAAAAAACACTATAAAGCCGCGACCGCCGGTCGCGCAAATAAATAATCTCTATGTCCAACTCACTAATTCCAAACCGATTCCTTTTCCACTTTTCCCTGCCCTGCCTGTACCGCGATACGCTATGGTCCGCCAAGGGCGCGGAATTGGAGGAGCAATTTCGCCTGGCGAATTTAATTGAATTGGAAGGCCGGCCCCCTATCGCCGAAGTCCGCGCCGCTTGGAACGAATCGGGCCTGGCCTTTTCCGTTCACGTAACGGGCAAGCGCCAAGCCCCCTGGTGCCGGGCGACCAAGCCCGAGGACTCCGACTGTTTCCAGGTCTGGATCGACACCCGCGACGTCCACAACGTGCACCGCGCCGGTCGATATTGCCATCACTTGCTTTTTTTGCCCGCCGGCGCCGGAGATAGATTCGACGAACCCATGGCCCAGTGCCTGCCCATCAACCGGGCCAAAGAACACCCCCGGCCCATCCAACCCAATCAACTAAATGTCCGCAGCAAGATACAAACCGATGGCTATCTTCTCGAGGTAAACATCCCGGGCGACGCGCTTACCGGTTTCGACCCTCAGGAACACCCGCGGCTGGGCTTCACCTATGCTGTAATCGATCGCGAGCTAGGCGAACAAACCCTTACCGTCGGCAGCCCCCTGCCCTACCAGGAAGACCCAAGCCTGTGGGCAACGCTGGAATTATCAAAGAGTGATGAGTGAGAAAAAAAGTGGACAGTGAGCAGTGGGCAGGGGACAGTTTTTTAATTATCGGTAGTTTCAATAACGGCCAATTTTTGACCAACTTTGAGAACCTCGTCGTCGGCAACCAGTTTTTCCACGATAATCCCAGCGATCGTAGCGGGCAAATCGACCGTCACCCCGCCGCAAAGCACTTCCAAAACCGGCTCATCCTCAGTTACCCGCGTCCCCCGCTTGACCAACCAGGAACTCACCCTGATCGGTTGATCATCGATGCCCAAATCCGGCAGTGTAAGTTCGTATCGCGGCATAAAATAATAAAACACCCGGCGCAAGTGCCGGGGCTAAACTAACCTCTTCACTGTCCACTGTCCACTGTCCACCGCCCACTTTCAATCATTCTTCCCGCGTGATAACTGGACCTGACAAACGGCCCGCTGGCCACGCGTGTAAAGCCCATTTGCCTGGCGGTATTGCCGATCTCGTCAAATTCCTCCGGCGGCAAATATCGCGCAACCGGCATTTGCGCCGGCGAAGGCTGCAAATATTGGCCCAGCGTCAGCATCCGGCAACCGGCATCCAACAGATCCGCGAGCGTATCGAACAATTCATCCACGGTTTCTCCCAGTCCCAGCATCAAACCGGTTTTAAGTTGAATGTTCGGATTCTTCCGCCCGATGCGGCGAAACATCTCCAATGTCCAGCGATAATCGGCCTTTCTTCCGCGGACTTCGGCAAACAATCGCGGCACGGTTTCGGTATTGTGGTTATAGACCTCCGGCGCGGCTTCGATCAACCTGTCCACTGCCGCCGCGTTGCCGCCGAAGTCCGAGGGCAGCACCTCGACCGTGGCCGGGGTTGCACGGCGGATTTCGGCAATCGTCCGAACGAAATGCTCCGCCCCGCCGTCCGGCAAGTCGTCCCGCGTCACGCATGTTACAACCACGTGTTTAAGCCCCAATGTTTTCGCCGCCTCGGCCACCCGCCGCGGCTCGTCGCAATCGACCGGCTTGGGCATTCCTTTCTTCACGCTGCAAAACCGGCAGCCCCGCGTGCAAATATCGCCGAGGATCATAAACGTGGCCGTCATCTCGGCGTAGCATTCCATCCGGTTCGGGCACCGCGCATGCTCGCACACGGTTTGCAACCCCAAGCGGCCGATCAGCTTAGCCGTAAAATGATTGGCATTGCCCTTGGGCACGTTTCGCTTCAACCAACGCGGAAGTGACGTGAAGGGGGATGGGGTATGGGAAATGGGGGAAGACATATTCTTACTTCACCTAACTTATCGTTTGTTCAATTTGCAATTTGCAATTTGCAATCTAATGTTCATTTTTCAAACGATGAAATCGACTTCAACAGCGGATGCCCCGTAAACAGGTGATACCGATCGCATCCAAACGCCTCGCACAAGTGCCGGACCAACGTGGCCCGCACCGTGGTCATTCTAACCGGTCCGCGGCGTTCGGCCGCCATCGAACTCATGCGTGTATGATCCGCCGTATCGGACTCGACCACCCGGAACAGGCCCAGGGGCGGATCGACATTCAAATACGCCCCGTAATACGTGACCCAATTTCGCACGGCCGCGCCCACGGCAGCCAATTGTCCGGTCCGCCCCCAAATGCCATGCCTGCCGGGCCGGATATGCCCGCGGATGCCCAGGTCGTCCAAGGTTTCTATAATTCCGACTTGAAGCCGTTCCAAAAAATCTCCCACCGTAAATCCGTGCCAGGCGAGCGGCACTAGGGGATAAATCGCCAATTGCCCGGGACAGTGCAGCAGGCACCCGCCTCCCCGATTGGCATAAATCACCTCGATTTCCCGGCTTTTTAAAACCTGGCTCTCGCGATTCACGTCGCCCGGCGAACCGCCGCGCCCAACGGTAATAATATCATGGTGCTCGCAAAGCAAAAGCACGATCTGCCCGTCGTCACGCCTGCCGACCTCCTCGATCAACCGCCGTTGCAGTTCCAAACACCGGGAAAACGCCACGCGATCGAGAAAAAACGCCTCAATCGCGGGGGCCGATATATCAAAATTGTTCGTTTCCTGGACCACAATGGAACTTGAGTTTATCCCTCAAACCGGGTAAAAGATAGGGGATGGAGGATGATTAGTGGGCAGTGGACAGTGGATGGTGAGCAGTGATTGATTAATGTTTAATCGCGACCGGGCACCAACTTCACGTTGGTCGGGGAGCGGTTTTGTAGGACGATTTTTTAAAATCGTCCTACAGAGTTTAGTCCCGGCACTCGTGCCGGGTGGTTTATCGGATACTTTCAAAGTGGCAAAACAAAAAGGGAAAAAGTCGGAACAAGATCCAAACCAGCGCTCAATCGCCCAGAATCGAAAAGCCCACCATAATTTCCTGGTCATCGATACCCTGGAGTGCGGCCTGTCGCTGGTCGGCAGCGAGGTAAAGAGCATGCGCGGGCCGGGTCTCGCTCGAAGAGGCCTACGCACGGGTAAAAGAAAACGAAGTCTGGCTCATTGGCTGCGACATCCCCGAATACACCCAGGCCAATCAATTCAACCACCAGCCCAAACGCCCGCGAAAACTCCTCATGCACCGCCGCGAGATCAAGCGTTTCGCCGCCCTGGCCTTCCAAAAAGGCCTGACCCTGGTGCCCCTTAAGATGTATTTCAAAGAAGGCCGGGCAAAGGTGCTATTGGGCCTATGCAAAGGCAAGCAAAAACACGACAAACGCGAAGCCATGAAAAATGCCGAAGTCCGACGCGATATCCAAAGACAAATGTACCGCCGGCGATAAGAGAGGTATGTTGCGATAAATTCATATTTCACATAGTTCAAACAGTTACAGTTGATCGATCGCATCTTTCAAATACTCCTGATGCTATCCACGGCCGGTTTTTCCTGGCTGGCCATGATGGTCGTGCACGAGTTGGGCCATGCTTTTAATGCCTGGTTAAGCGGCGGCATTGTCTCAAAAATAGTGCTTCATCCCCTGGCTTTTTCACGGACTGATTTATCGGTTAATCCTCATCCGTTGTTTGTCGCTTGGGGCGGTGCGATATGGGGCTGTTTAATCCCCTTGGGATTTTTGGCATTTGTCCACTTCATTGCGCGGACATATAGATACTTATTCGCTTGGTGGGCCGGTTTCTGCTGCATCGCCAACGGCGCATATCTGGCATGTGGATGGCTTGTTTCCGGTGGCGGCCATGCAGCCGACGATGCCAATGTCATACTGCAAAATGGAGGCGCTAAGTGGCAACTGGTCGTGTTTGGGCTAATTGCCGTGCCCATGGGGTTATGGTTATGGAACGGCCTTGGACTGTATTTCGGACTTGGCGCCGCACACGGTAAAGTAGATCGCAGAGCCGCCATTGGAGTAACGGTAGCGTTGTTAGTGCTTGTAGTGTGCGAACTCTGCATTGCATGGCGATGCAGATGAAAAACCTATCTAAATCCCATTACATCCCGACTAATGTGGGGTGCGATGATGAATTAGTGTTATGAATGGCCTCCCGTTTCATGCCCACACAATGTATCTTTTACCAAACCAATCGCCCACATTTACCGTATATTAAATATAGCTACTTCAATACTAATATATTTTTTCCATGCCCGAAATTTTACACCTAAGAAACGTCAAAAAGACCTTCCGCCAGCCGGACGGGTCCGAACTGCACATCCTCGATATCCCCGATTTCCTCGTTTCAGAGGGCGAACAGGTGATCCTGGTAGGGCCCAGCGGGTGCGGCAAGACCACGCTCTTGCACGTCATCGCCGGGATCAGCCGGCCGGACTCCGGCAAGGTCCGCATCGACGATTTTGACATCACGCTGATGAGCGAGGCCGAGTGCGATCGGTTCCGGGCCGAGCGGATCGGCTACGTATTTCAAACCTTCAACCTGCTGCCCGCCTTCACGGCCCTGGAAAACGTGCTTTTGGCCATGCGATTCGCCCGCGGCCGGCCGAACAAGCCCCGGGCAAGGCAATTGCTCGAACGCGTGGGCCTGGGGCATCGCATGACACACCGCCCAAGGATGCTCTCCGTGGGCGAGCAGCAGCGCGTGGCAGTCGCCCGGGCGCTGGCCAACAAGCCAAAACTGCTCCTGGCCGACGAGCCCACGGCAAACGTCGATTCCGGCCACCAACAGCAGATTCTGGATTTGATCCGCGAGACCTGCGCCGAAGAAAACGTGGCAATCGTGATGGTCACGCACAGCCACGAGGTCGCCGGACAGTTCAAACGCGTCAATAAACTCGAAGAATTCAATTTGGCATCGAAAACATAGCTATCAGCATTCAGCTATCAGTCAGCAGTAACGACTGAAAGCTGATGGCTGATAGCTGAGAGCTGAAAGCTAAAAAACAATGAGTCTCTGGAAAATTGCATGGCGAAGCATCCGGCAGCGGACCTTGGCCTCCGGGCTGACCGCCTTTTCGATGGGCATGGGCGTGGCACTGGTGGTCACGGTGTTGGTAATCCACAGCGTCATCAGCCAATCCTTCCGCCGCGGCGCACAGGGTTACGACCTGATCGTCGGCGCAAAAGGCAGCCCTTTGCAGTTGGTTTTAAATACGGTTTTCCATCTTAGCCAGCCCCTGGAAAATATCCCTTACAGTTATTATCAGGAGTTTATCGAAGGCCGCTTCGCCCCGGCCGTGGAGGCCGCCATTCCGATTTGCACCGGCCACGATTACAAAGGCTATCCGGCCGTGGCCACCATCCCCGAGTATTTTGAAAAGCTCACCTACCTGGAAGATAAAAAATACGGCTTTGCCCAAGGCAAGAATTTCGAGGATGAAAATTATTGGGACGCCGTGCTCGGCGACGTCGTCGCCCGGCGCACAGGCCTGAAACTGGGCGACACTTTCTCGCCCGTGGCCCAGGCCGTCGAAGCCGGCGAAAAACACCACCACCACGAATTCAAGGTGGTGGGCATTCTTGACCACACCGGCACGCCCAACGACCGGGCGATCTTCATGAACATCGAGGGCTTTTGGCGCGAACCGGCCCATCTCAAAGGCCCGTCGTCGGGCGCGGCTTTCCTAAGCGGCAAAAGTGGCGCAGCCCCCGGCGAATCCGCCCAATCGAGCGAAGATACCGATCACGAACACGAGGCCGATCAGCCCTTGAAAAAAGAAATCTCCGCCATACTTGTTTGCACCCATACCCACAAACAGATTTTGGCCATGGATCTGGAAACCGTGGTAAACAAAGAGCACGTGGCCCAAGCCGTTTTTCCCTCGCTGGAGATCGCCAAATTGTTCGACAGCATCATCGGAAATATTCAAAAGCTGCTCTTGGTCCTGGCGGTTTTGGTGGTCGTCGTGGCCGGCATCGGCATCATGGTCAGCATGTACAACTCCATGAGCGACCGCCGCCACGATATCGCCATCATGCGGGCCCTGGTGCAAGCCGCTATACCGTTATGGCCATCATTCTCATGGAGTCCATCTTGCTTTCGCTCGGCGGCGGGGCGCTGGGCCTGTTGATCGGCCACGGCCTGATCGGCGCAATGAGCACGACCATCGCCGACCAGACCGGCGTGATCGTCAAGCCCTGGGACTTCCAAACCATCGAATTGATCCTCATCCCCGGCCTGGTAGTGCTTGCCACCCTGGTTGGATACCTGCCCGCAATGTACGCCTACAAAACCGACGTGGTAAAATCCCTGATGGCGGGAACGTAAAGGAAGGATGAAGGATGAAGGATGAATTACCCGGAAAAACCGCTTGCGGTTTCGCGATGAAATATGAGGATAAATAGTAATAGTGATCAGCTTTTAGCAATCAGCAGTCAGCCGCAACCGTGAACTATAAACCGTATACTTCCCCATGCACGTCCAAGAAGCCATAATTGACGAATTACCAGAAGCCGCCGAGGCCGTCCCGGTCCGCTACAGGTCGCTGAACGCGACCGCGATCCTCAGCCTGGTTTTCAGCGTTCTTTCAATTCTCACGGTTTTCGGCTGGGTTTTTTGGGCCATTCCCGTTCTTTCCATCGCCTTGGCCATAAGGGCGCTGAAACACATCCGCTACGCCTCCGAGGAATATACCGGCGAAGTGTTTGCCCGGGCGGCAATCGCCGTGGCAGTAGTGTTTTGGCTGTCGGGCATGTATATCCAGCATTATATCCAACTCCACAGCATCCCCTCCGGATACAAGCCCGTCACCTTCGACTTTCTCCAGCCCAATCCCGATCAGCCCGGCGAGATCATCCCGCCCGCCGCTTTTGAATTGGAACCCACCGATAATAATCCCGACAAACGAGTCTTCATCAAGGAAGGTTACATCTATCCCGGCCGGCGGAGCATCAACATCAAGGAATTTATTCTCGTGCCCACCCTTGGTCATTGCCAATTTTGCACCCGGCAGCTCAGGTCCACTGAAATGATCGACGTAAAATTCTCCGGCGACCTGACCGTGGATTATTCATCCCGCCCCATCAAAGTCGGCGGCAGGTTGCACATCGACCGCCAACAAGCCGTCAATCCCTTCGGCGGCCTGCCCTATCAGCTCGAAGCCGATTACGTGCAGGAATAGTGGTCGGTGGGCAGTGGGTCATGTTTAGAGTTTATTGAGCGTCAGGTAACAAATATCGGGATATACACTGACATTTGTTGTAAAAACTCCCGGAGCAAGCTCCGGGGCTAAACTGGGAGTACGAGATTATTAATATGACATTCAATAAACAAATTTAGTCAGTCACTGCCCACTGCCCACTGCCCACCGTCCACTGCCCCCCGTCCACTTGTCATCCTTCCTCCTTTTTCTCTCTATTTCCCCAATTTGGGCAATCCGGTATAATCATCCGCGTATGTCCGATTACATCATTCGTTACGGGGTAATGCGTTTCCTGGGGGTGTTTTCCGCCCCGGCGGGCCAGTCGTTCCGCCGGGGTATGCGGGTCATCAACCGAACCGACCGCGGTCTGGAGGCCGGCGAAATACTCTCCGATGCCACACCCGAGGCCCTCGGACGGCTGACCGATCCGCCCACCGGACAAATACTCCGCCTCATGACCCCCGAAGACGCCAACGAACTGGCCCGCATCGAAAAACACACCGGCGATGAATTGGAAATCTGCCAGCGTCACATCGGCCAATTGGAACTGAAAATGCAACTCGTCGACTTGGAGCGGATCTTCGGCGGCGAGCGGATCGTAGTCTACTACCTGGCCGACAACCGCGTAGATTTCCGCGAACTGGTCCGGCTTTTGGCCGGCGAGTTTCAAACTCGCATCGAAATGCGCCAAATCGGAGTCCGCGACGAAGCCAAGCTCCTGGCCGATTACGGCGACTGCGGTTGCCCGGTCTGCTGCAACACCCACCTTGTCGAGATGCCCCCGGTTTCCATGCGCATGGCCAAACTGCAAAAAGCCACCCTCGATCCGACAAAAATTTCCGGGCGCTGCGGGCGTTTGAAGTGCTGCCTCCGCTACGAATTCGATACTTACGAAGACCTGCAAAAACAATTCCCGCCGCATCGGATCGACCGTTATCACCCCCGAGGGCCGGGGAAAAGTAATCGGGCATGAAATCCTCAGCGGCCAGCTCCAGGTGCTCACCGACGATCACCGCCGCCTGTCCGTGCCCTTTGACAAAGTCGAACTCGATAAAAATGCACCCCCAATCCCCATAGAACCGGAATCCAAAGAAACCGAACCAGACGAGGACCAACAAGTAGAATGATTTCGCAGATAGTTGTCAGTTTTCAGCAATCAGCATCCAACATCCATAATTCAGCATTTATTTTTCCATGCTCGATCCTTCCGACTCATTCGTCGCATTGCTCCAAGAAGACCGGCGCTTCAAGCCCGAAGCCTATATATTTATCTTCGAGGCCTTGAACTACGCCCAAAACACCCTGGGTATGGGCGCCGAAAAACCCGGCGAATTTCCCTCCCCCGCCCCTGCGGCCAATAAGCCCGAAGATACTGCCGAACGGCACGTAACAGGGCAAGAACTATGCGAGGCCATCCGTCTTTACGCCTTGCACCAATACGGCTATATGGCAAAAACCGTGCTCAATAGCTGGGGCCTTCACAACACCGGCGATTTCGGCGAAGTGGTTTTCAATCTGATCCGCATCGGAAAAATGAAAAAAACTCCTTCCGATGCCCGGGTCGATTTTAACGATCTCTACGATTTCAATACCGCCTTCCGCAACGATTTTCACATCACCCCGCCGGAATAAAATAAACCGCTTGCGGTTTTACGCCGCCCACTGTCCGATAAAAACCCAAAAAGCCAACTACTGCATCCACTGCCATTAAGAATGTCCAAACGCCGCCGTTATAAATCTCGTTCAGCGGATAAGACTAAGCCCGAGGGCATAGGCGTATCGGACCGCCCGGCGTCGGCGGAGCCAAAACGGCCCGATAAAAACTTTGCTCGCAGCGATGCGATTGTCTCGCATCCTTCAACGCCCACAACTTTGCAAAAGATCATTCTTGCCTTTGTGGCAGCGTTGGAAATCGTCTGGATTGTTTTTCTGCTGGTCCTGGCGGCCATAAAATGATCGGTTTAATGAAGCCATGCTCACATCGGCCGTGCTGGCATTGCTGCTGACCCTTGCCTCACAAAATGATCCCGATCGACCCGCCCCGCCGGAACGCCCTGTTTTCGGCTTCCCCAGCGAAGATAATCTTCCCGCCTCTTCCCCAGCATCGTCCGGCAATACATCCCCTGAGACCGGCAACATCCGTTCCGAATCGTTCATGAACGATGCCCGCCTGGCCGACGTTTGCTTTGTCGACGACCAGTACGGCTGGGCGGTGGGCGATCGGGGCGCCATCTGGCATACCCAAGACGGCGGCCGGCAATGGCGCTTGCAGCCCTGCGGAGTGAATTGCCCGTTGCAGTCGGTTTGTTTCCTGTCCAGAAAAACCGGCTGGGCCGCGGGCGGATCGGCCCAGCCCTATTCGCACACCGGCGCAGGCGTCCTGCTTGCAACCCGCGACGGAGGTCAAACTTGGACCGGCAATTCCCGCCTGATGCTGCCCGCGTTGAAAAGAATCCTCTTTACCGATCCCGAACACGGTTGGGCAATCGGCTTTCCCTCGGCCATGTATCCCTCGGGCATATTCACCTCGGGCGACGGCGGCCGAAGTTGGCGGCCCATGCCCGGATCAAGCGACTCCGTCTGGTTGACCGGCGATTTCCTCAATCCGGCGGCCGGGGCATTGGCCGGCTCTTACGCCACGGCCGCGAAGGCCGGCCGCGGCGAAATCGAACCTTTTCGCGTCAACGATTCCGGCCTGCAAAATCTTCGCCAATTGCGCCTCGTGCCACCTGTTTACGGCTGGCTGGCAGGCGACGGCGGACTGGTAATGCTCACCGGAAATTCCGGGGCCGCGTGGCGCGTACCACACGGCAATTTTCCGGCCCAATCCGCCCGGCATTTCGATTTTGCCGCCCTGGCCGTCCGCGGTCCCAAGGCCTGGATTGCGGGAACGCCCGGCACCCGGGTCTTCTTCACGCCCGACGCCGGCACTTCCTGGACTTCCTTCTCCACCGGAGTTTCCACCCCGCTCTCGGCGATTACTTTCGCCGACGACGAACATGGCTGGGCCGTGGGAGCACTGGGAACCATACTGGCCACCAGCGACGGTGGACGCACTTGGCAACGGCAACGCTCCGGCGGAACCCGGACCGCCATCCTTGCCCTGCTCGCCCAAGCCGACGACGTCCCCTTGGAATTGCTCGCCAAGCTTTCGGGCAACGACGGATATCTCAGCGCAGTCGAAGTCCTTACCCGCCGAGACGTCGAAGTCCGCCCCGGCGACGACGTGCCCCTGGCCGAACGATTGCACCAGGCAGTGTTATCCGTGGGCGGCAGCCACGCCGACCTTGCCTGGCAGTTTCCCTTGCGCCAAAACGGAGTGCAACTCACCGCTGCACACTATTGTAGGACGGGTTTGAAACCCGTCCCACGCGTCCAGGATGGAAATTTGATCCAATATGCCCTGAATATGGAGGCCCTGGAAGAACACATTGTCCGGCAATTACGCCTGTGGCGCCCCGACGTGCTTGTAACCAACAATACGAATTCCCGCGATATAGATCAACTCGGTCCCATCATCGGCAAGGCGGTGTTGCAGGCCGTCGATAAGGCAGCCGATCCTACCTGCTATTCCGGGCAGATCGCCGAAGCGGGCTTGAGTCCCTGGCAAGTAAAAAAAGTTTACGCCGCCACAGATTCGGGCACTCATGGTTCGATCGATTTATCCGCGTCGCAATTCTCCGCCAGGCTGGGCCGATCGCTGGCCGATGCCGCCGCCGAATCCCGCGGGCTGATCACTGACCGCTTTTGCCTTTCACCAACGTCGCTGGGTTTCAGCCCCCTGGCCGATCACGTCCCCGACAGTCAACAATCCCGCGACTTGATGGCCGGCCTGGCACTGGCGCCTGGCGGAGAAGCCCGCCGGGATATAACCCAAGCCCCCCTGGAAAATATCGATTCCCTCCAGCGCATGGCACTGAAACAACGCAACGCACTGGCCATACTGGAAGAGGCCCAACGCAATCCCGTCGCCGAAACCAACCTCTTGGCCCAAAGCGGCGAATTGATCCGCGATCTGGACGACAACACCGCCGCACGCATACTCTACCGTATTGCCGACCAATATCACCGCACCGGCCGCTGGGCATTGGCCGCCCAATCCTATGCATTGCTCGCCGGCCGTTATCCGCGGCAACCCTTGGCCCGGCCGGCATTGCTCTGGCTGGTTCAATATTATGCAAGCGGTGAAATCGCATGGCAGGAGCAGTCCGCTGAGCAAGCAGCCCTGCGCCAAACCTCCACACCCCTGCTTGATGCGGCGAAACTCCAAGACCGCTTGGTCCGCGCCGCGGCCTTGGGCAAGCAGATCGAGCGGACACGCCCCGAACTGTTCGCCGAGCCCGCGCTGAGATTTCCCCTGGCCGCCGCCTGGAAAAATCAAGGTTCGCCCAAACCGGCCGAACAATTCTATCTCCTACAAACCCGCGGCGGCGATCAAAACGCATGGTCGGCCTGCGCCCAAGGCGAATTATGGCTGGCCGATCCCAAAAACAAGCAATCCAAACCCGTGCAGAAATGCTGGAAGGCCGCGGCCAGGCCCAAGTTGGACGGGCGCCTGGACGATGCCGTTTGGCAAAAAGTCGAATCCGTGCCGCTGAAAAGCGCACTGAAGGACGACGACGATTGGCCCGCACTGGCGGCCTTCGCTTACGACGATGAGTTTCTTTATATTGCCATAAGTTGCCGGCGCGCCCCGGGTGTGAAATACGAGCCGGCCCAAACGCCGCGGCCGCGCGATGCCGATCTGACGGCTCAGGATCATGTAGACGTGCTGATCGACGTCGACCGCGATTTCGCCACATATTATCGCCTGTCCTTCGACTATCGCGGCTTTACGGCCGACTCCCTCTGGGGCGATCCCACCTGGAACCCCACTTGGTTCGTGGCCGCCGACTTGACCGACGAGGCCTGGACCGTCGAGGCGGCCATTCCCTTGGATCAATTCACCGGGCGCCGCCCGCCACCCGCCGGCAGCGATGGGGAAAACACGGGCAAGATGCCCGCGCCAATCGTTAAATCCCCTGATACATGGGCCTTGGGAGTGCAGCGGACCATCCCCGGCGTGGGTTTTCAATCCTGGTCCGTTCCCGCCTCCACCCAAGTGGCGCCCGAGGGGTTCGGCTACCTGATTTTCGAGTGACGCTTGACAATGGCACTCTCCTGGTGCGACAATCTTTTTAGAGCCTCTAACAAAATGACGTGTGCTACTGCTAGCTTGCTGGCAGTGACGTAAAAACCTGGGAAAATTGGCATCAATTCAAAGGTTTATAATCGTCCGTTTCATTTTGTTGGAAGCTCATAGAATTAACCAACTGGCATAACCCTTCCACATCGAGACATATTGATGAATCTCACGGGACAAAACAGATATATAGCGATAGGCTCCCTGGTGTTTTTGACATTTATTGGGGGATGCGGCGCCGGCGATTACGAACAACGCCTGAATGACCAGATTAACAAGCTTAAATCAGGCTCCAAATTCAACCTTTTGTCGCCTCCTATTAATGTGCCCGGCACGCAAGTCTCGCTTCGCGTTCCGCAAAAAAGCGATTCCAACAATAAAGCCTTCGAAGGCCTGTTATCCGGCGGTTTTGAAAATCCGCCCTTGCAGGAAGGCGTTCTGATCGACGGCAAACCGGTCGATCCCCGGCGGTTAAAACCCAATGTCATTGACGTATCCGACCTGAAGCTCACCTTCGAAGGATTTGTTCCCGACTCCAAAGAAGGCAAACAGCCGTATTATCTTTATGTCGCCGTGACTACCCGCCCAAACAGGGGAAATATGCCTAGGCTCGCACAGGCCGATCTGGCCTCAAGAATTGAGAACGCCACCCAACTAACCGAACTAACTGCACAGACGCCTGAAGGTCGTTCTATCGATTGGAAAGAGTGCCAGGCTACCGGAAATCAACAATTTTATTACATCAAGCCCCCGACTAGCGGAGAAGGTCAGATTGTCCAGTTAAATGGAACCATTCAGTTGCTCTTCCACGATGAAAACGACGCCCTGGTCACCTTAATTTGGAGGTGGCCCGCCGGTATCGAAAAGTCTATCGATTTCAAATCCTGGATGGAACTGGTAGCCGGCTGTGTCAAGGTAAAATCCAATGCCGCGGCCCCGGGCGGTGAATAAACTATAGCGCTAAAGTGTTTGAATTAAGAGCGCCTAACAAAATGATGTGTGCCACTGCTTGCTTGCAAGCAGTGCTGGGGGAATCGCCGGAAAAACACTGCTGGCAAGCCGGGCACCGACCGAAGGTTGGTCGTGGCACACAACTTGCCCTTTAACTTCATTTTGTTAGCTCCGGAGTGCCGGAACGAATGGATGTGTCATTTTCCCAAACGCAAATAGCCCGCGCTCGATTGAAAATACCGCCGCCGCCGCAGTTTAATTATCTCCCGGTCTTCCTTTTGTTGGGCCTTTAGATCGGCCAGATTCGCCAGGCAATACCTGCAGCCTGCCACCTCTAGATGAAAGGCAATGTAGTCGGCCATTTTCTCGGGCAAAGCCTGCAACAAAAAACTGCCCAATTGCTCTTTCGTCAAGCAACTCAGACGATGACCGCGCCAGATCTCGCCCACAGAGTGTACGCCCGCGTTCCGCCTGGCATTAATCGAACTCAGCCGTCTGGTCAGGTCGCGATCTTCCCGCAATACCCGTTCGACGGCGACCATCTCTTCGGCAGGCAGGGCCTCATCAAGATAGGCTTCTAAATCGGATTGTCTGATTTCGGCACTCATCCCCTCCAATATACCATACGGCGCCCATGAATGCTACCATCCCCGGGATACTTAGAACCTATCCCAAAAGTCATCCTGAGCGAAGCGAAGGATCTCGCTGTATGTGATATATTGCCAGTATTTCCCATCTTTCTTCACCCAGATTCTTCGCTTCGCTCAGAATGACGCATCTGTTTTGGGATAGGCTCTTATTACCGCTGTGCGGTTTTAACCGCGCCCACCGGCAAATTTACGAACCAGGTTTTCTCGCGCGCAGAATATAGAACGTCACCGGGTTGAAGCTGGCAAAGTCGGGCCGGTTAAGAATATACGTCACGTTTTCCAAAGAAACCGTCTCCCAGATGTGCATGCCCACCAGCACATCCCCCGGCCGGATGCCCTGATTGGCCGCCGGACTATTCGATCGCACGGCGGTAATCTTCAATCCTCCGCTATATCGCGTCTGATGGGCCGCCCGGAATTCATCGGCCGCTAACGGTTTCAGTTCCAGGCCCAGCATCTCCCATATTGGTCCGGACGGCGTCTTTTGCACTTCCGGCTGTGCCCCCAGCGTGAGGCGCTTTGCCATCGACTCGCCTGCTCGCCGCAGCCCAAATTCGATTTTGTCGCCGGGTTTGCAGTCCAAAAGAGCCCGCTGCAGATCTAACGCCCGATGCATGTCCTCGCCGTCGAGACTGGTAATCACGTCGCCGGGTTTAATTCCGGCCTCAATTGCGGGACTGCTCTTTTCAACCGATTCCACCACCACTCCCTTGGAACTCCCGCCCGGATTCTCGGCCCCCGCAACCACTCCATGCCAAACTTTGTTAGAAGACGCCAACATCGATGCCGCCGCCGACATGGCCTTGTCCGCCGGAATGGCGAATCCAATCCCTTGCGCACCCGCCCGAACTGCCACATTTATCCCGATCATCTCACCGTCAATGTTTAACAGCGGCCCCCCGGAATTGCCCGGATTGATGCTCGCATCGGTCTGGATCAGATCATCGTAATACTGAGCCTCGTTGACCTGCACCTTGCGGTGCAATGCGCTGACTATCCCCCGGGTAACCGTGTGTTCGTATCCGTAGGCGTTGCCCACGGCAATCACGGTCTCCCCGCTCATCAGGTCCGAAGACGTGCCGATTTTTATGACGGGAATTTCCTGCTTGCCCTCGATCTTGATTATCGCCAGGTCCGTCTCCGGATCTCGTGCGAACAGCTTGGCTATATATAGCTCCCCGCCTGCCAGTGTAACTTGAATATCGCGGACCCCGTCCACAACGTGATAATTCGTAATGATGTATCCCCGCGGGTCGATCACCACGCCGGTACCCATCCCGTTCACCCTCCGCCCGGTTTCCGTCCCCTGGGTCTGCCCGGAAGTTGCCGCAACCGTCTTTTCCCCGCGGATGTTAACCACCGACTCGCGGGCGCCCTCGACCGCCTTTACGATCGGGCTCTTCCTAAGATCCGAGGCGGAGGCAATCTGAAACCACGCTGCAGACAGAATTATTGCCGCCGTGCCCAATGCGGCCCTGCTGCGGAATGTCCATATCGGGCGTGCTGTTCGATGGAGCATGGGGCGTCTATCGTTGCTGTTATCTGTTTGGCCGCGGTCTTTGCCTTTTGGCTGCCGCACGCAGGACAACCCAAGCGCGGGCTTATCCATCCCACGCCATCGCAAGCGTACTTGTGGTTCATCGGTTCCTTACAATCCATGCCTTGATTACTGGAAATACAACCGGAAAAAACTGCCTATATCACCAGACATCAAATTGCATAAATTAGGAATGGCGGGCAAAATACTCCTGGGCCGCCGTTATTTGCCCATCCCGCATTATTCACGAATTTACACAAGCCCGAAGCGCAAGCGAGGGCAAATAAAGGCGCTTCCGTGCCTGTAAATATTTTTGTGTCTGAACAATCCCAAAAGCGGCCCAAAAGAGCAGTCCCATTTTCGCTGACATGAAAACGAGACAGTCCCGTGTTTACCTCGCTTGCGCTTCGGGCTAGTGTTGCGCCACGGCTATTTTTTCGGGTTGGGTGCCACGACCAACCTTCGGTCGGTGCCCGGCTTGTCCGGCAGTGAGGGAAACACGATTGGACAAGCCAACCGTGGCACCCGAAATTTAAGGCAAGACGGTATACTAGTGATTCACACTCTGCGTTGGAAATCCTGGGTCATGAATAATCCAGGCTATAGAATTGCTATCGAGTAGCCCGCTCCGACGGTCTGGGCGGAAGTTGGGCCTCGATCAATTGCTCAGGCTTCTTTTCCGGAGGCGTTGAGAATATCCAACTCGTCTGCTCCTGAGTGGCATTTGGCTGCTTAGGAACCGCCGCGCTCGATTTGTCAACATCGGATGTGATTGGCGGTGGGGGAATTTCTTCGGGCAAAGGGGCCTTGAACTGTGACTTTTTTGCCGGCGCAGAAGACTCTTGCCCCTTTGGCTTTGAAGCCCGTTCATAAGAAACCGGCTGCATGGCTTCACCCCTGGGACAAAAAACCGGCTGAGTGGGCACCGGGACAAATCTGGCAATCACCGGCTCCGCTGGCTTTTCCCCTGCTCCCGGCCCATTAAACCGCGCCAAGCGCCCGCAATTGGCACAAATCCCCAACCGGCCGCATCTTCCCATTAGTCTGGCGAAAAGTGAATTATCAAGTTTCTCAAGCTGCTTGGGATTGGCTTCATGCAGGACTTCGCTTTCCTCATCACCTCCGGATGTACAACCCGGCTCTTTGGGAATAGGTACGGCACATCCCCCGCTGCACTCCGTCGCCCCGCCGCTGCAACACAGCATCCGCTTGAATTCCAGCGACCAACACGACTGGATCATCCAGCCTTGTCCAGTCCTATGAAACGCGCAACCCACGCCGCTGGGCAAAAGAAAGCCCAAGATGATAATCAATCCCCAGGTTCCCCACTTTCGCCAGTGCATGGCAAATCCCCCTCACGCAAGGCCATATTACTCAGTAGGTTAGAGTGGCAGCTTAACTGCCACCCCAACATTATTTTGTTTTTCCTAAAAGATGGCCCCTTCTTCGACTTAGTAGCAATCGGCTACATCAAGCCTCTTAGCGTTGGATCGGCAGGTAATAATCGGAAAATTAGGAATATTCGGAAAAGATTGCCCAAATTCACATTGCAAATAGTGGACTAGCTTAGAACTGCACGAAACTTGCCCCCTTAAAGTGGAACCAAGCGAGGCGCCTGTCCCCTTTTTTGTTCTTCCGATTTTAGCTGCAAAACGCGAGAATAACGGCCTTCAGGGCGGACGTGATTTCTCGTAGCTCGGCGATGCTTCGCCTCACCGCTGCGGGCACTCGGTTCAGGTCCAGGCTCAGCCGGTTCCAGAGCGTGTCGGAGGACTTCACCCCATAGCAGCGTTTGGTAATCAACCGGGCCTTGTTGTCGATGCCTTAGACCGCCGCTCAGCGATCGCGTCTTCGCTCTGGGCGAACGTACAGAAGATCATTGCAGCGAACCAGTTACGACGATTGGGCCGCACGAATACCCTTCTGGTGGGTCGCAAATACGCCGAGATTCTCCGTCCGAGAGGCATCCAAACCCTTGCAAATGTCGCTACGGCATGATAGGATAACGCGTACTTTCAAGCTTCTGGACCATGATGAGGCAGCGTCAGTATACCTAGTCCCCGTTGCTCGCCGAGCAAGACGTTAACTTGCCGCGAGCCATTCTTGGGCTGGGTGTTTTCCCTTGTGCGTAATCCGCCACCTCCAGACCTTGGCGTTGACGTGGCGTATGTTGAATAGGACTCGCAAATGATTCCCTCCATTTCACAATATCCACAAACTTCGCAGCATGCTTCGGATTCCACGCCGCAATGGGACGCCAAGTATCGGGCACTGCGCGTGGGCCAATGCGTGATCAAGGAGTACCGGATCCCTTCACCCAATCAAGAGGCCGTTCTGGTGGCCTTCCAGGAGGAGGGCTGGCCGCATCACATCGACGACCCACTTTCGCCACTCGGCGACGTCGAGCCGAAGTGCCGGTTGCACGACACCATCAAACGCCTCAACCGGCACCACAAGGATCGGCTCATCCGTTTCCGGGGCGACGGCACCGGCGAGGGCGTGTGCTGGGAATACGTGGATCTGGCCGCTGTTGCCATTCCCGGAAATGCCGGGAAAATGCAGCCGCGCCGCGCCGCATAAATGGCCTCGTGCTTGCCTGGCGGATGAAAGACTCAGGATGTCTGCGGCAAACTCTTATCGCACGCCTCTGGTCGCCATCGATCTTATCATTCCCCCCTAAAGTGTCCCAATCGGCCCCAGATCGGCCCCAGACAAAGCGAAAGGCACCTGTCATACTCGTGTCGTTAAGATAGTCACTCGGACGTAAAACAAACAATGCCGCCTTGACCGCCGGCATGAAACCATTAGGGATCACCCGCAAAAGCAGGCAGCAAGGAGACCAACGCACCGCGTGCAAGGGATTGCGAATCGTTTTTCACGGACAACGATGGTTGCCAGTAAGAACGAACAACCTGGAACGAAGAGGCGGATTCAGTGAGATCGCTCGTGTGGCCCAATGCTTCATTTTGTTTTTTCCTTCTCAATTCTATCTGCAAAGGAAAGCGCGAATGATTAAAAACATGCGACCGTTTCTGTGGATTGCTGCCATCGCTCTCGCTCTGGTCGCTGTCTTTGTGGGCACGTCCAACGCCTCACTAGTGACCGTCGACGAATGGGGAAATGGGACGTATGAGGGACAGGCGTTACCTTCAGCGATCATCCCAGATCCTACAGGGCGTTTGCCTGAGGTGCTTGCATACACGCTACCGTTCCAGCCCCTCGTGGTATTGGATAATGGTAAGCCATTAGATCTGCACGTCTATGAACCCAGTAGTCAGGTGCTTTCCGATCTTATTACCTTCACTGGCAACCAACTGCTGTTCTACTCGGACAATGACGTTGCTGACGCGCCGGGTGACTTAGGATTACCAAATCCGGATCAAATTGTGGGGGGGCTGTTTGTTAGTGAGATTGGCGGCGAGGGAGACAACTACGCGCTATACAATCCGCTTGGGTTTAGGCACGGAAGCAACGGGTCAGGCTACTATGATGATGTCACCTACCGCTTCAACAGCGACGTCGTTCCAGAACCTACCACCTGGGTCCTGGCAATCATGGGCGCTAGCTGCCTGCTGGCCTATGCTTGGCGTCGTCGCCGAAGCTGATCTTGGGTGCTAAACCTGAATATCTCAAAGCCCTGCCGGCCCGTTCCGGCAGGGCTTTTTCATGCGCGGGTAGCCGAAAGGCGCGGCCGCTGCCGAAAACCAGACAGGCCATGAGACCGCCGTCGGCTTGAGGCCTGTCTGCGTTTTGCTTCACTCATCTTCACCCTTGCAGCGGCAGAAGCCGTCGCTTCATCCCCTAGAAATCGCAGCGTTCGTACCTCTTATCGGGAGAGCCCCTTTTTTCCACAATTTCACTGCTGCAAAGAATACAGAATCACGTTCAGACCGATCCGCGCGGCATCTTCGCGGGTGTAACCCCGGCATTCCAGCGAGTCCAGCTTTTCCAATGCGCAACTGACGTCATACTGCGAAAAGATCACCCCCCAGCGATCATCGATTTTAATGCCTTCCAATTCCGGCGGGACTTTTTTTAGCGTCGCCGACAAAGGCGCTTTCGCGCCCCGGTTCTGCGGATCGCGGCGGGTAACGATCTTCAAATCAAAACCGCCGTATTTCGTGGTTAAAAGCGGATCGTCCGCCGCTATCCTTTCCAATTTGTTTTGCGGAAAAATAACGGCCATTTCCCGCCGGAATGAATCGGTAAACGCCCGGCTGGCGCATATCGAGTCGGCAAACACCATTCCCCCGCGCTCGATATATTTTTTCAATTGCTCTCTTTCCGCATCGGTAAAGTGGAATGCATTGCGACCCTGCATGAACACCAGATGATAATCGAACAAGGCTTCGTCGGTGAGGTTGAGTAATTCCTCCCGGGCGGTAGCCCGGATTTTCAGCTCCCGGCTTGCCAAATCCAACAAGTTCACAAGAGCCCGAGGCGCGGTATTGCATCCGCCGGGATGACGTATCTTGGCGATGTACAGCCGCCCGCGCTCCGCCTGTTCGCCCGGCCGCCGCGAAGTCGGCGCCCTGAAATACTCCTCCTTTCCCTGCAATTCCCGATTCGTGGCATAAGCCAGCACGTTGATGCCCAGTCCCAAAGCGGCGTCAATCTGCGCCTGCACGGAAGGTTTGAACGTTTGTCCCCGGCCGCTGCGGGCAAGTTCCCACAGGCAGCTTAGCGACGGCCTGGGACCATCCGGCGGGTCCAGGGGCGCATAAACCACGCTCGTGCGGCAGCCGAAATCGATCCCCAACAGCGGGCGCAATTGCTCGGGCGAAATGATCTCCTCGGCGTGCCAGATGGGATGCTCCGGCTCCAACATCCGCAGCCGATATTCCGGCTCCGGAAAGACCCGCGACATCAGATCGCGGAACCCCTTGTCAAAACCGCCCTCGCCGCAATATGCCTCGGCAAACAGAAAACCGCCGCGATCCAGATAATCGCGGAGTTTTTCCACTACTTCTTCACGGATCGCCGGATCGCCGGGCAAGGGACTCGCGCTGCCGCATAAAAATAAAACCGGGGCTTGCAGCAAGTCCTCCACGCTGGCCAATCGCAGGTCGACCACCTGCCAGGTAAGGTCTTTTTTCCACCGCGATTCCACAAACCGCGCAAGATTATTCACGTCGTGGCGATGCTGGTTCCAATCCTCGTCCGGCGGGTGTTTCAGCTTGCTTATCAATACCGGCCAGCGCCCCTTGGAAAGAAATAACAGGGCAAAACTGGTGCCCACCAATCGGCTGTCTTCGACCATGCCCGACCCGCTCCAAAATCCCGATAACTTGTCTTGATGATCGCACAGGAATTTTGCCCCCTCGCGATACCAGTCGTGATTGCCGATGAACCGCCGCGCGGTAAGCCGCCCCGCTCGCTCCAGGCCGTAAAGGTAATAAAGCTGCCACATTCCGCCGGGATAGTTGGGATTGCGACTCACGGAAAAATTCGCACCCAGCCAATGCAACGCGTTCTCGACTTTGTTCTCAGATTCGCTTTCCCCTTGACTGCAACATTGAATCTTCTCGCCCGAGGCCTTGGCGTCGGCCTGCTCGACTCTATCGGCCGTAATCACCAGCGACGTTATGCCCGCACACGTCATGCTTCCCGTGCCCGGCACGTGCTTGTAATATCCCCACGACCCGTCCGGATTCTGGCAATCTTCCCAATAAGCCCGGGCCAGGCGCCAGGTCTTGTCGCTTACCTGCACGCCGGCGCGCTCGGCCTCGCTGAGAGCCAACAAGGCAAACTGGCTGTTCGAGTTGTCGCCTCTGCCTTGCGGATACGACCATCCTCCCTTGAACGACCCGTCCATGATTTGCATGCTTTCCAACCACTTCACGTTGCGACTGATCAGCAATAGGTCTTTTTGCGGCTCCGCCCGGGTAAAAACCATCGTCTGCAAAGAGGTCACATAGGTCCTTTCCGGCTTGAATCTGCGCAGATATGCCAAAGCCTTTTGCATCTGCGGATCACTCGGCTCGACGCCGGCGTTTAACAAGGCCAAAGTGCAAAGGGCGCTTACACCCCCCGGTTGGCCACCATATTCGTCCCAGGAACCATCGACTTTCTGCTGCTGCCTAAGATAGGCTATCCCTTTATCGATTGTCTCGCGCACCTGTTCGGCGGTGATATCGCCCTGAGCCTCCTGCGCAACCGCTACATCCCGCCCAAATAAAACGGCCCAAAGCACAATAATCGCTAAAACCAAAGGAAAAATGCGTTTCACGATCACCATCCTAAATCAACCTGCAAGAACATCATAAGTATCTTAGAATTAAAAAGTTAGGTAGGCAACTCCCTTTCCATTCCTGGGTATTTTAGTGGTAATATTATAAAATGAGCGTTGGAGTATAAATCCTCATAAAGCCGCGACCGTTGGTCGCGACTTTTACCATCCAAAAAAACAAAGTCATTGTGATAATGGTAACTTGAGCCAAGCCCACGGGTTGCAACCCGTGGGCTTAACGGCAATATCTCAAAAAGGAACCCTCCCTTGTCCACCGTTAAACCCCGCAGTCTTGGCGACGTATTGCAAGAGTTCTCGCATCACCGCAAGCTGATGCAGGAAGAACTGCAAAAGGTCATCGTCGGCCAGGATGAGGTGATCGAGCAAATCTTCGCCGCCGTCTTCACCCGCGGACACTGCCTGCTGGTCGGCGTGCCCGGCCTGGCCAAAACCCTGATGGTCAGCACCCTGGCCCGAATCCTCGACATCCAATTCAAACGCATCCAGTTCACGCCCGACCTGATGCCCTCCGACATCACCGGCACCAACGTCCTGGAAGAGGACGAACAAGGCCGTCGGAATTTCCGCTTCGTCAACGGCCCGATCTTCACCAATATCCTCCTGGCCGACGAAATCAACCGCACCCCGCCCAAAACCCAGGCCGCTTTGCTCCAGGCCATGCAGGAACGCGAAGTCACCGTCGGCCAGCAAACTTATCCCCTGCCCGATCCGTTTTTCACCATCGCCACGCAGAATCCCATCGAGCAGGAAGGCACTTATCCCCTGCCCGAGGCCCAGTTGGACCGCTTCATGTTCAACATCAAGGTCGATTACCCTTCGCCGGACGAAGAAGAACGCATCCTGGCCACCACCACCCGCGGCGAAAAGACCGAGGTCCACAAAGTGCTCTCCGGCAAGGCGATCATCAACCTGCAAAACCTGGTGGGCAAGGTGGCCGTAAGCGAATACATCATCCAGTATGTCGCCCGGCTGGTCCGCGCTACCCGGCCCAAGGATACAACTGCCCCCACGTTTATCAAGGACCTGGTCGATTGGGGCGCCGGTCCCCGGGCGGGCCAGTTTTTGATCCACGCCGGCAAGGCCCTGGCCGCCATGGACGGCCGCTTTTCCGTGGCCATCGAAGACGTGCAAAAAATCGCCATCCCCGTGCTCCGCCACCGCATCAGCACCAACTTCCAAGCCCAGGCCGAAGGCATGACCAACGAAGACATAATCCACCGCCTGATCAGCGAAATCCCCCCGCCGATGATTCCGAAGTATGAAAGTTAGCATTTGTAAAGCCGCGACCAGTGGTCGCGCATAAATGGGCCACATAATCAGTGTTTCCACAAGCGCGACCACTGGTCGCGGCTTTACAGGAAAAAAATCCCGCAATGTCCACCGCCGAACAATACCTGAAGCCCGAGGTGATCAACCAGATCAAGCGGCTGGATCTGCGCGCACAGTTTATCGTGAAGGGATTTTTGCAGGGGCTTCACGCCAGCCCGTTCCATGGGTTTTCCGTCGAGTTCAGCGAGCACCGCAAGTACACGCCCGGCGACGATCCCAAGGACATCGACTGGCTGGTCTACGCCAAGACCGACAAGTATTACGTGAAAAAGTTCGAGGCCGAGACCAACATCACCGGTTACCTGGTGATGGACCTCAGCCGCTCGATGGGCTACACCTATCGCCAGGAGCTGACCAAGTTCGATTACGCCATCTGCCTGGCCGCCGCCTTGTGCTACCTGATGATCCACCAGCAGGACCCGGTGGGCTTGTTGACCTTCGACCGGAAAATCTGCCACAGCCTCCGTCCCAAGGCCCGGCGCACGCACCTGGGCGACGTGCTCTCGCTTTTGGCCAATCTCCGCCCGGAAGGCGAAACCGACATCGCC
This sequence comes from Pirellulales bacterium, assembly GCA_963845975.1. Lineage (GTDB taxonomy): Bacteria > Planctomycetota > Planctomycetia > Pirellulales > Thermoguttaceae > JBEKIK01. The sequence goes on from CAWJUD010000001.1 coordinate 1,554,047, forward strand.
CACAGCCTGGTCCAGGTGGCCGCCATGCTCCGCCACGCCAGCCTGGTGATGATCTTTTCCGACCTCCTGGCCGAGCCCGGGCCGGTCTTGGAATCGCTCTACCGTCTGCGCCACGGCGGGCACGATGTAATCCTCTTCCACATCCTGGACGAGGCCGAGGTGAATTTCCCCTTTGCCGGCATGGTCGAGCTGGAAGACCCCGAGAACCACGACCGCCTGTCTCTCGACGCCGACGGTTTCCGCTCCGACTACATCGCCGAAATCGACGCCTTCCGCGACACCTACCGCCGCGAATGTTTCCAAGCCGGCGTGGATTACGTCCCGCTGGACACCAGCATGCAGTTCGACCGGGCGTTGACCGAATACTTGGCCAATCGAGCGGCACGGGGGTAATTATGGGGTTCAGGGTTCAGGGTTCAGGGTTCAGCATTTGAAAACAGAAGTGAATGATGAGGTTAAATGGGTAAGAAAATGGCCGATTTCATGCGGGTGGAAGATTTGAAGGTGTATCAGAAATTATGCCAATTACACCTTGAGGTTTGCGATCTTGCAAGTAATTGGCCCAAAGAGGAAAAATACGAACTAGCAGGTCAAGATCGCCGTTCATCCAATAGCGCACGGCTAATCTCGCGGAAAAACATAGTGATAGACATATTCGAAATAAAATCGAGGGGGTTAATCGTGCTCGTGGCGAAGCATTGGAAACTATTCACCACCTTTACATCGCCAAATTGAAAAGCTAAATCGATAACGAGATATATAATGGCTTTCGTAATCGTTACCTGGAATGTGTACGCATGTTAAATGGTTTGGAAAAGACATTGGAACAACAATTAGATGAATCTTGCCGCCATTAGCCATATGAGGAAAATCCAAATCCATGAATCTACAAATATCTTGACCATTTGGAAATAATTATCACAAAAATCCTGAACCCTGAACCCCGAACCCTGAACCCTTTCGGATGACCTTTCTCAACGTCTCCCTGCTTGCCGGAACCGCATTGATCGCCGTGCCGATCATCTTGCACCTGATCATGCGCCGCAAGCCGACGTTGTTCGAGTTTCCGGCCTTGCGCTTCGTGCAAAATAAGCACGATACCAACCAGCGCAAGCTGAAACTCCGCCACTTATTGCTGCTCCTCTTGCGCATCGGCGCCATCGCGCTTTTGGCATTCGCCTTGGCCCGGCCCAGCGTGCAATTCGGCGGCACTTTAGGCAGCCAGGAGGCCCCGGTAGCGGCGGCGTTGATCTTCGACGCCGCCCCGCCATGGAATATCTACGCGAAAATCAAACCCGGCTCCAGGCCGCAAAGGAAATGGGCCTCTGGCTCATGGCCCAACTGCCCCAGGAAAGCGAAATCGCCGTCCTCGATACCCGCCAAGGCTCAGGCGCGTTCCAGGCCGACCGCTCCGCCGCCCGGCACAGCATCGAACGCCTGGAAACCGTGCCCAACTCCCAGCCGCTGACTTATGCCGTCGACGAGGCCCTGCGACTGCTCAAAGAATCCTCCCTGGCCCGAAAAGAAATATATGTATTCACCGATTTTTCCCGCGCAGCCTGGCCGGTGACCCTGGCCCCGCAGTTGCAGGAAAGCCTGAAAAAACTCCCCGGCGTGGGAATCTATGTCATCGACGTGGGCGTGCCCGATCCCGTCGATTACTCCCTTGGCGAACCGCGCCTTTCGGCCGAGGTGCTTTCCAATCGCAGCCCGCTAACGATCCAGACTGAACTGGCCTGCTTGGGCGCCTCGGACCAGCGTACCGTGGAATTGTACCTGATCGACGCCGACGGCAAACCGCAAAAACGCAGCGTCGAAAGCGTCACTGTCGCCCCGGGCGAGGCCCAGCAAATCGAGTTCTCCCTCGTCTCCCTGGAACTAGGCGTGCATCAAGGTTATTTGCAGATCGTCGGCCAAGACGCCCTGGCCGCCGACGACAAGAGATTTTTCTCCGTCGAGGTGAAACCGCCCTGGCGGATCCTCATCGCCGCCCCAAAACCCGCCGACAGTTATTCGCTCTTTCTTACCGAGGCCCTGGCCCCTTCGGTGTTTCGCAAGCGCGGGCAGGCGCGTTTCGATTGCGAGATCGTCGATCTGGAAAATCTATCCAAAAAAAATCTCTCCGATTACGCCGCCGTTTCCCTGCTCGATCCCACGCCTCTGGAACCGGCCGTCTGGCAAAAACTCTCCGACTATGCCGCCGACGGCCACGGAGTGGCGGTTTTCCTCGGCCGCAACGCCCAGCCCATGGATTCCTTCAATACTCCCCAGGCCCAGGAAATACTACCGGGCAATTTATTGCGCCAAGCCCGCCGCCCTGAAGGCGACCTGTATCTTGCGCCCCGCGATTTGCAGCACCCCATCCTGGCCCCATTCCGGACACAAAGCGGATCGGTCCCCTGGGACCGCTCCCCGGTATTTCGCTATTGGGAACTGGACAAGTTGCACCCCGGCGTGGGCGTGGTCCTGCCCTTTTCCGACGGCCGCCCGGCCGTCCTCGAACGCCCCATAGGCTCCGGACGCGCACTGACGATTACCACGCCGGTTTCCGATCGCCCCAATCAGAATCCCTGGAATTTGCTGCCCGTCAGCGACGAAGCCTGGCCGTTTCTGATACTCGTCAACCAGGCGGCATCCTACCTGGCAGGCGGCGGCAACGAGCAGCTAAACTATTTTGTCGGACAAACCGCCGTGCTGCAACTGGATCCCGAAACGCAACGCACAAACTATCTGCTGACCGGCCCGGGCGACGTGACCGTCCCCCTCTCGGCCGACCCCCAGCGCCATCGCCTGGTGATCACGGCCACCGAACAGCCCGGCAATTACCGCGTGCAATCCGGCGGGCGCGAAGCCGGCTTCGACCGCCCCTTGAGCGTAAATCTGGCCCCCGAACAAACCCAACTCGATCGGCTCGACAAAAAGGAGCTTGTCCAAATTTTCGCCCCCCATAAAATCCGCATCGCCCAAACCAAACAGCAAATCGACCGCGACATCAGCATGGGCCGCGTAGGCCGCGAACTCTTCCCCCCGCTGATCCTCGCCGTCGCCCTGTTCCTAGCCTTGGAATCCCTGCTGGCCAATCGCTTCTATCGGAGTTCAGAACGATGAATTTAATTACTCTGATAATAATATTTTTATGGATAATCAAAATCTATTGCACTTTGTGAACACTATAAAGCCAAGCAGAATTAAATGATTAGAAAACATTGAATCGGTGAGAAAATAAAATGAACTGGCGAGATCGAATCACAGTTGATCCAGACATTTGCCACGGACATGCGGGCATTAAAGGCACGCGCATCATGGTCTCGGTTATACTGGATAATCTTGCCAACGGTGTCAAAATGATTGAATTGCTCAAGAGCTATCCATCTCTGACGGCAGAAGACGTACATGCAGCGCTACATTATGCAGCCTCTGAGCTTACCCGAAACTGAACTCCTGTATCAGGCTGCGACAGGTTTTATGTACATATAGCGATATTTTAAAAGTTCATCCTTCATCCTTAGCCAAAAATGTTCCGCCTTTCCTTTTACCCCATCGCCGACAGCTACTTGCTCGTAATCGCCATAGCGGTTGCGCTTTTGGCGCTGTTGGCCCTGGTGCCGGGAAAGGAAAGACTCTCCGGTTGGCGGAGGTTGTCTTTGGCATCTCTGCGATTGGCGGTGATCGTGCTTGCCGTCTTTGCCATGTTGCGCCCCACGCTGATATATACCGAAGTTAAAAAACAATCGGCCACGCTGGTCCTGCTGGCCGACCAATCCCGCAGCATGTCGGTCCCCGACGCGCTGGCCGGCAAAACCCGCTGGGAGGTCTTGTGCAAGGCCCTGGCCGATGCCCAATCCGCGCTGGCCAAACTCGCCCGCGATTTCGAGCTCAAGGCCTATGCCTTCGACGCCGAGGCCCATCCGCTTACCGTCGAAAAGGGCGAAATCACCCTGCCCGACGAGCCCGAAGGCCGCCAAACCGCCATCGGCTCCACCCTCGACGACGTCTTGCGCCAGGAGGCCGGAAAACGCCTCCTGGGAGTGATCCTATTAAGCGACGGCGCACAGCGGGCGTATGCCCCCCGCGATCTGCCCCCGCAAACCGCCGCCACACGCCTTAAACACCTGGGCTTTCCGCTGTTCACCGTTCCCATCGGCCAATCACGCGGACTGGGACAGGCCCAGGACGTGGCCGTGAAGGATTTGGTCGTCAACCCCGCCGTGTTCGTGAAAAACGAATTGGCCATAAGCGGCCAGGTCCGCGTCGACGGTTACGTCAATCGCGATATCCCCGTGCGCGTGCTGTTCGAAACCGCGCCCGGCAAGATGGAAGTCGTGGCCAAGCAAACCGTCAAGGCCGACGCCGACGGCCAACTCCTGCCCGTCCAATTCAATTACGTCCCGAAAACCCCGGGCGAATTCAAGCTTACCCTGGAAGTCCCGGATCAGCCCGGAGAACTGGTCACCACCAACAATCAGCTCAGCACCTTCGTCAACGTGCTCAAAGGCGGGCTGAACGTCCTGTACATCGAGGGCGGATTCCGCGTGGAACAAAAATTCATCCGCCGCGCACTCGACGCCTCGCCCGACATCAACGTCGATTTCATCCGCATCGATCCCCGCGACCCGGCCAACCGCCCCGTCGATCTGGCCGAACGCCTCAAATCAGGCAAATATGAAGTTTACATCCTCGGCGACGTCGATTCCTCGGCCTTCAAAGGTGATGAACTGAAATCCCTGGCCCAGGCCGTCGAGCGCGGCGCGGGCCTGATCATGCTGGGCGGATTTCACAGTTTCGGCGCGGGAGGATACGCCGCCACCCCGCTCAATAATCTCCTCCCCGTGACCATGGACCGCTTCGATCGGCAGAATCCCGACGAGCCGGTCCGCGGCGATCTGCAATTGCCCGGCCCGTTGCCCATGCGCCCCACGGCCCTGGGACTGATGCACTTCGCCCTGCGCCTGGCCGCCGATCGCGCAATGAGCGAAGCCCTCTGGTCGCAACTGCCGCCGTTGGACGGCGCATATAAATTCCGCGGCCTTTCGCCCGGCGCCCTGATCCTGGCCGATTCCGGGTCCAACGTGCCCCTGTTGGTCGCCCATCAATACGTCGAGGGCCGGGTGATGGCCTTTGCCGGCGATTCCACCTGGCACTGGTGGATGCGCGGTTTCGAATCGGCCCATAAACGTTTCTGGCGCCAAATCATCCTCTGGCTGGCCAAAAAAGACCAGGCCGAAGAGGGCGCCGTATGGGTAAAACTAGCCCAGCGCCGACTGGCCCCGTCCGAGCGCGTGGAATTCACCGTCGGGCGCAAGACCCAACCGGCGAGCCAATTAAAGACGCCGAGTTCAAGGCCGAGATCGTCCTGCCCGACGGCTCCCGCCGCCCCTTGACCCTCACGCATCAAGACAGCCAAATTGCCGGCACGTTCCGCGACACGCAGACCGCGGGCGACTACGCCGTCGAAGTAAAAGCCACGCAAAAAGGCCTGCAACTCGGCACCGCCCGGGCCCGATTCCTCGTCTTCCAACAAGACCTGGAACTCGACAACGCCTCGGCCGACTCCGCCACAATGGAAAGCCTGGCCGCCATGACCGGCGGCCAATCGCTGGCCCCCGAACAACTCCCCGACCTGATTAAACGCCTCACCGAACAAACCTCGACCCTGGAAATCCAACAAGAGACCAAAAAAACCTTCTGGGACACCTGGCCCTTCTTCCTTATGCTCGTAACGCTGTTGAGTCTAGATTGGTACCTCCGCAAGAGATGGGGATTGGTGTAAGAGATTCTCCCCTCGCCGGGCACCGACGGGCACCATGCTGAGTATGGTCGGTTGGTCGGGAGAGGGGCCGGGATGAGGGCGGAATTTAATGGATCACAAGACTAATACGAAAACATACTCCCTCACCTATTCGTGGGCATTTCTGCCGCAGGTTGTAAGTTCTGCACCCGGCATATGTGCCGGTTTGGATGGAACATTACGGCTCCCCATCCTACAAGTTACCCCTTGGTATCTACCGGTGCGGTTTTTTCCATTGCCGGCGCGGTTTTTTCTGATGTTGGTGCGATTTCTTCCGTTGCCGGCGCCGTTTTTTCCGTTGCCGGCGCGGTCTTTTCCGTAATGGGTTTTTGGACTGTCATTAGTTTTTGCACTGCTTTGGCCTGCACCTGCAAATGGTCCATCACGCGGCGCACGCCATCGACGCCGCGGACGGCATGCAGCGCGGCGATCCGTTGGTACTCGTACTGGATCGTGCCCGACAGCGTCACGTCGCCTTTGTGTGCGGTCACGGCAATATGGCACGGCGACTGCATGCCCCGGTTACTCAACTGCCGAGTGACATTCTGGATAATGGTTTCGTCCGGCACCTTGTTCATCATCGTTCTCCCGAAAATAGCGTTTTTTTTAAAAACAGCAGAGCGTATTCGGAAGGGGAATCGACCGCGTCGCTGAGACAAGGTCAGTGAGAGTGGAGGCTAGGCCTTCCTGCCGACATTATACCCTTGCCTGCCGGGAATAGATAGCCCTAAGGTGGCGTAAAAATAAAAATTCGTTTCAGAAGGACAAAGGCTCAAAGTTCCGATAATTCTCGGCCAAAAGATGATTTCACGCCCATTCATGCGCGCTTACACATAGGCGGTTGCAGATCCGGCATTGAGAGATCGTCCAACTTTTGATGCATTACTATATAAGGGATTATGATGATCCGATAGCCCGAAGGGCTTTTTTGAAGATAGAGCAGGGTTGCCGCGCAGCGGCTACCCTGTTTAAAAAGGCTGGAAAACAGAGAAAACCCCAACGGGGTTTCGCAGCGGTTATGCAACCCTTTCAGGGTTGACGTGGTAATTCGGCCCTTGTCCCTACTATTTATAATCCCTTCGGGATACATGCCAGATATCCCATTTTACCCAAAAAGCTGGACTGTCTCTTGATGCCGGGTTGAGAATTTATCCTCTTAATTCCCGCAAGCGTTCGAGAATTTGCGGTTTTTCTTTCAGTTCCGCCAGCGGACGCAGATGCTGATCGACGTAATCCCAATCGATGCCCTTGTCTTGGCGCAAAATAATCCCTTCGATGTCGGCCCAATCGCGTTCATTTTCTTAATAGCTTAAACCAGGCCTGTTGTTCCACGAGTCCGGACGTGGGCCCGGCGCGAAGTGCAAGCGGCACGATTCGAATGCGTCGGCCAGGTTGATAAGCGCCGTTTGCGTGTCTATTTCCCGCAGTTCGCGCCGCCGAATCGCTGCAAGTTCCGGCGAGGCCTTTTTCCAAGTCTCGACCCAGCGCTTCATTTCGGGTGTTGAATCGTCTTGCATACGATAATTATACTATATTCACTTTGCCGCCGCCGGCAAAACTTCACGGATCTGTCGCCTGTTTTCCCCTCGCCCAACTCTTGAGGATCTCGGCTTGAAGCGGGTCGGGATTCTCCATCGGCTTGATGCGGAAGCTCCGCTCCATCTTGTGGCCCACGACCACGTCCAATTTGCGCTCACTTCCATCGCGCGAAACGACCAACTGGACAGTGTCCCCGAGTTTTTTGGAGGCGATGCTCTCCTTCCAGGTTTTGGCATCCACATGCGCCCCGTCCAGGGCCTTGATTTCATCCTTCGCGGCCAAATCCGCGCGAAAGGCATTCGAGTCCCAATCGACGCTGGATATGACCAGCTTTCCGTCGTTGTCCCTGACCGTCACCCCGAAATTTGCCTCCGGCAGTTCCCTGGGCATCTCGATTTCCAGCCCTCCGTAAGCCAGATACTTGGGATAATCGATCTCTTTTACCGTTGAGGCGTACTCGAAGGCCTCGGACAAATCGCACTCGGCCGCGTTTTCGCAAACCTCGCGGAATTCATCGTCCGTAAAGCCCCGCTTTTTCTCCTTGTAGTATTTCTGATAAAGCTTCCGCATCACGTCGTCCAGCGATTTTTGATTTTTAGTCTCGTGCCTGATTTTCAAATCCAAAAGCAGGCCCAGCGCCGGCCCCTTGCTATAATACGAGATCGTCTTGTTGATCCCCTCGCCCCCTCTCCGCCCGAAGGGGCCCTGGCTCCAAGTCGTATAACTCGACTCGGTCGCGGATTGGAACAGATGCCCCGGCTGATTCTCATAGCCCACGATATTCGAGCGCAGATGGTCGAGCAAATCCTCCCGGCTGATGAGCCCCGCCCGCCTGCATATTATATATTCATAATATACGGTAAATCCTTCCGACACCCAGAGCATGTTCGTCAGGTTTTCCCTGTCGTAGTCGAAAGGGCCCAGGGCGATGGGCCGAATCCGCTTCACGTTGTAAAGGTGGAAGAACTCGTGCGACACGAAATCCAGCCAGCGTTTGTTGCTCGAAGCGGAGCTCATCTCGCGACCGCTAAAGGGTATCGCCACCGAATTGGCATGTTCGATGCCGCCCGCGCCCGGACCGGTCGCCAGGAACGTGTAGTGCTTGTAAGGGATATCGCCGATAAGGTCCACGGCCGATTCGATCATTCCTTTCAGGTCGGCCGTGAATTTCTCCCGGTCGAACTCGCCCAGCTTGAACCCGGCGAAATAGTGCGGGACTCCCCGGACCTCGAAACTCATGATCTCCAGGTTGCCCAAGAGTATCGGGCAGTCGTATAGCACGTCGAAGTCCGGGGCGATAAAAGTATCCTTTTGCCCCTGGACCGGATCCAGACCGGTCGCCGCCTTGCTCCAGTCCTTATATGGCTTGATAACCACCGTCACCGGATGCCGGATCTGACCGGAGACGTGCATGAACAGGCTCGCGGGCGAAATGAAACCGTGATCCTCGGCCAGGTAACTATTGGCGGCGAAATTAGTAGCCGCCTTCACATCGTAACTCACCGTGATGCCCGACGCATCGTCGCACCCCACACGCCACGTGTTCGCCGTGGTCTTTTCCCATTTCAAAGGATTTCCCGCCCCGTCGGCGGCCTTGAAATTCTCCACGCCCTTGGCGTAGTTCATCAATCCATAATATCCGGGCGACCAGGCGGGAATTTTGAAATCCTGCGTCGCGCCTTTCAATCCTTCGCAGCGGAACTCGACGTGGTAGCAGTGTGTGTCAGGCCGATCCATGGATACCGTGAAGGCCATGCTTCCTTCCGGCTGCAGTTGCTGCTGGCCAAATGCAAAGGAAGCCGCAACTAGAAAAACAACGGAAAACACAATCGCCCGCGATCTGCTGTTCATCTTGCCATCTCCTGTAAGCTTGATATTTGAGTCCAATAATTATAAGTGAATTGGTGTACGAAAAATTACACGCACAATTGTGACATAAATTGCCCTGAATCTCAATGCTCCGTCTCTTTCAGCAACTCTTCCAGATACTGCTTCCAGACCACTGCCCGGGTGTGGGTGCCGTGCCCGCGGGTTTCCGGACTCTCCGGGATCACCACCGCCTTTCCATGTTTCACCCGCTTGATTTCCCGCTCCAATATTCCCAAATCCGGCGGATTTATCAAATCGTCGGTCGAATTTACCGCCACCAGCGGCGCTCGGATCGATTCCAGCTCCGCTCCGGGATCGTAATCCTGCGAGCTTTCCACGGCATACAGCACGTCATTGGCGTCCATAGTTCTCATGGCCCTGGCCGCATAATCGTCCAGGAGTTTATCGGCCTGCCGCCCGGTCGGCGCCTCCTGATATCGCATGAGCGGATTGCTGCCCATAAAAAACAGAACCTCGGCCGCGAATCTCAGGCCCCGCGGTTGCGCGGCGTACTCGCCCTCGCGCCACTCCGGATCGGTCCGAATCGCCTCGCTGATCATCTTTCGCCACATGCGATTTCGCCCGGAAATCTGCGCGGGCAAACTGCCCAGCGGCATCAGGGCGTCCATAAAATCCGCATACTTCTCGCCCCAAAGCCAGGTGTGCATGCCGCCCATCGACGTGCCCATCACCAACCGCAGGCGATCCACCTTCAAACCCTCGGCCACAAGCCTGTGCTCCGCGTCGATCATGTCCAGATACCCGTATTGCGGAAACTTGGCGTGCAAACCGTCGCTGGGCTTGCTCGACCGGCCGTGCCCGATGTCGTCCGGCATAATAATGTAATACCGGTCCGCGTCCAGCAACCCGCCTTTTATAAACAATTCCCCGGCAAATTCCGCCCGGCTGAACTGATCGCCGCTCCCGGTGGTCCCGTGCATTATCAGCACCGCGTTGCGGACCACGCCTTTTTCGTCGCGCACGGGCTTGCCCAGCGTGCGATAGTGAATCCTCAGCTCCGGCAACGTCTGCCCGCAGCGAAAGTGATAATCGCGGATCACGTAATCGCCCTGAACCGGTTGCGGAATATCGGCCTGGCGCAAGAGTGCCGCCGCGGCTAAAGATAAAACACCGAATATTATCGAAATCCGCCTCATCATTCCCTCGCATTTCTTGAACGCCCGTTCGCGTGTTTTCATTGCAGATCCAGGATCACCACCGACTTGGGCGGCAACGTCAGCCGCAGGTTCTCGCCCTCGATCACTGCCCCGGTAAATGCCTGGGGATGCACAGCGTCCGGGGCTGTAAACGTGTTGTGCGCCGTCATCTCCGCCGCGGTCAGCACCCGGCCGGCAACCGCCTTGGGTGCAACTCCGGCAAGCTTGCACGCAATCGCAACCGGCTCGCGCGGGTGTGTATTGACCAGCGATAGATGCACCGCCGCTGATTTCGCGTCCCGTGTTGCCGATGCGCTCACGGCCGGAATCGCGTTGTCGCCGAGTTTGTAATCGGGCGTCTGCGACTCGACCGGAAGGAACGTGCCCCCCTGATGCGCCTTGAACATCTCGAACACGTGGTAGGTCGGCGTCAGCAGCATCTTTTCCTTGTCCGTTAGGATCATCGCCTGCAAAACGTTGATCGTCTGCGCGATGTTCGCCATGATCACCCGGTCGGCATGCCGCTGGAAGACGTGCAAGTTGAGCGCGGCCGCCAATGCGTCGCGGAGCGAGTTCTGCTGGTATAGAAACCCGGGATTCGTGCCTGGCTCCACGTCATGCCACGCCCCCCATTCGTCCACGACCAGGCCCACGCGCTTTTGCGCGTCGTACTTGTCCATGATAGCCGAATGCTTCGTGATCAGGTTCTCCATTTCCAGCGTGCGACGCAGCATCGAATGCCACTGCTCCTCGCCGAACCGGGTTGCCGAGCCTTTCCTTTGCCAATTTCCACTGCCAACCGTGTAATAGTGCAGCGACAAGCCGTTCATCTGCCTGCCGGCCGCTTTCATCAGCACCTCGGTCCAGTTGTAATCGGCCGAGTTCGGACCGCAGGCGAAGCGGGAAATCCTGTTGCCCGGGTAGTTTTTCACGAACGTGTTATAGCGGCGGAATTGATCGGCGTAAAATTCCGGAGTCATGTTGCCGCCGCAGCCCCAGCTTTCGTTGCCCACTCCGAAATACTTCAGCTTCCACGGTTTTTCCCGCCCGTTCTGCCGGCGGAGGTTGACTAACGGCGAATCGGCGTCCGAGGTCATGTATTCCACCCACTGCATCATCTCCTCGACGCTTCCCGAGCCCACGTTGCCGCAGATGTAAGGCTCTGCACCGATCTGCTCGCAAAAATCCATGAACTCGTGCGTGCCGAAATGATTGTTCTCCACCACTCCGCCCCAGTGGGTGTTGATGATCTTCGGCCGCTTTTCCCGCGGGCCGATGCCGTCCTTCCAGTGATACTCGTCGGCGAAACACCCGCCCGGCCAGCGCAGCACCGGAATGTCAATGGCCTTAAGCGCAGCCACAACGTCCTTGCGGATGCCGCGCGTGTTTGGGATCGGCGAATCCTCCCCCACCCAAACGCCCTCGTAAATGCACCGCCCCAGGTGCTCGGAAAAATGCCCGTAAATGTTGCGGTTCACTACCGCCCCGGGCTGATCGGCATGCAGTGTAAGCGTGGCCGACAGCTTTTCCCCGCCCGGAGCCGTTTCCTGGGCCGACGCCGCGAAGGTCGACAAACCGAACGCAGCGCACAACACAAAAGACATGTAAGTAATCTTAGTTGCTTTCATGGCAGTACTCGAATAAAGGGATGGATGGTCGCTGAAATAATACCGTGAATTATAGATGACCCTCATGCCCGCGCCAATGTTCTCTCGATCGAGTCTAATGAAAAAAATCCTTACTAATTGGACAACCAACTCCAGATGCGCAGGGCGTTGCGATACAACATGGCAGTCAGGCTTTCTTCGGCAAATTGCGGGCGCTTTTCCGCCTCGGCCAGCTCGACCGACAGATCGGCCGCGGTCTGGGCGATTTTCCGCATCCCGGGATAATTCAAGGTGTTCGCTTCGTCGCTGGGCCGATGCATGTCGCCCCAGCCGCCGCCGGTCATGAAAAATACCGCCGGAATGCGGCGCGAATAAAATCCGGTATGATCGCTGACCGGGAAAACCCAGGACATTTCTTCCAACTTGAGATCGTGCCGCTTGACAATCTCGTCGATCGCTTTGGCGAGCATCGACGACGTCGACGCGCCCATGCTCACCAACGTACCGTCTTCCATCCGTCCGACCACGTCCAGATTGATCATGGCGATTGTTTTGTCCAAGGGCACGGCCGGATGATTGACATAATAAAAGCTGCCCAGCAGGCCCAATTCCTCGCCGCTGAACGCGACGAACACAATACGCCGCGGCAGTTTTTGTTGCCGGTGAGCGAGTATCTCGGCCGTTTCCAGCATTACGGCCACCCCGGAGGCGTTGTCGTTCGCGCCGTGATATACGATCGTTTGGCCGCTGGCGATTTTTCGCTCCCCAAGATGATCGTAATGGGCCCCGATCACGATGGTTTCCTCGGCCAACGGCCCCCGGCCTTCAAGCTCGGCCACGACGTTCTTCAATTTGACGGCGCGGCCGTCGCGCCTTGCCGGACTTTCCGGCGGCCGATTTTCAGCGGATGAATCGCCTAATTTTACGAATATTGAATAAATCGTATCGCCGAAAAAGGAGAATACGTTCGGATTGATAGAGTCGTTCCCATCATTATCAGCCGGCCGCGCGTAAAAACTCTGATACGGACTCCCCTGGAAAAGATCGGTCTTCAATCCCATCTTGCCCATGCGTTTGGCTATGTAATCCGCCGCCTTATCGATCCCTTCAGTGCCCGGCCCTCGTCCCTGCAACTCGTCCGAAGCCAGGTACTCCACCGTCTGCTTGAGCCGGGTCTCGATGGCCGCTTCGTCTTGGCTTTTTTGTTGCCCGAGGTCGTCGCCAAACACCGGTGCAATAAAAAAAGAAACCGCCGCGGCGACGACAACCCAAAACAAGCGATTTGCTTGCGCCAATCCTGCGCATCTGACGGGAGGTCTGAGATCCAAAAGAATTTTCATTTATTATTCCAAGTCTTAACCCGGCGTTTAATTCTGTTCTGTTCAGTCCCGCTGCATGTGGTAATTATAATGGATCGACTGGGAAACTACGATATACGGCCCCCATCAATAACACCACTAGCCTGGATTATTCATGAAGTTTCACCAACCCGAAGCGCAAGTAGATTCACCAGCCGACATTGACCTGCCGCCCGCCGTTCGCTAAAGTATCGCCCCGCAAATACTCTGGCCGGATACCCTGCGCAGGATGATGCCATGGTCGCGACTCTTGAAAAACGCAAGTCGGAACTCAAATCGGCAACCCATTATTGGCGTCAATTACCCCCTCGAATGAGGATCTTGTATATAACCACCCGGCAGAAGACCGGCGCGTGGCTGATCGAAGCCCTTTCGGCCGACAGCACCGTGCACGTGGAACTGGAGCAAGCCCTGGGCACAGCCGCCGGACTAGCCCGCCTCCGTGACGAAGTCTTCGATGCCGTCCTGGTCACCCATCTGCCCGGCGAACTGGACGCCCTGGATATGATCGAGGGCTATCGGGCGGGCGGTGCCGAGGAGCCGATTCTCGTCCTCGGCGCCCAAAGCGAACAGGAATTGGCCGCCCCGTGTTACGAAGTCGGGGCCGACGCATATCTCTGCGTGCACACCGCCACCACGCGAAACCTGATTTGGGTCATCGCCCGGGCGATCCAACGCCATCAACTCCTCCGTGAAAATCATCGCCTCAACCTAAGCGAACAAACCCGGCTCCAACGCGAACACGACGAGGCCGACCGCCTGCTAAAAGAACAACGCGCACTGATCGGCGATCTCGAGGCCCTCCGCTCCGGATCCTACGAAACCACCGTCGAGCCAGTCCTGCCCGCCGAACTCTACTCCTATTGCCGCGAGTTATTGCGAACCTACGTGATCATGGGCTCGGGCAATCTGGGCGACGAGTTAAAACACCTGGCCGAATTGTTGGTCAATGCCGGACTTTCCGCCCGGCAAACCATGCAGCTCCATCTCAAAGTCCTGGAAGAACTGCTCCACGGCCTGGGCGCCCGCAGCACCCGCCACGTAATGACCCGCGCCGATCTCTTGGTCCTCGAAGTAATGGTTCACCTCGCCGAAGGCTACCAGCGCCGATACGAACAACGCACCAGCCCGCCGCGGCAACTTGCCCTTCCCGGCTTTGAATAAGAACTGTCCCCTCTCCCTTTTGGGAGAGGGCTAGGGTGAGGTCTGATTCGCCGTCAATTTGTCTGATACCGCTTGCGGTTTCGCGGGCAACTCAAACCATCTCCAACAGAACATCTTTACGCCCATTTATTTTCGTTGTCTGCCGTGGGCGGTCAATTGGTTATTTTTGCTTTCGGTAGAGCGTTCTTAAGTTCTTCAAGTCCTTCACTCGTGATTCGGGTGTTTGCAACATTGAGATTTTTGAGTTGTTTTAACCGTTTGAGATATTCCAAACTGACATCCGTGATTTGGGCGCCATCCAAGCTGAGAAATTGGAGTTGATGCAACCCTTTTAGGTTTTTCATCCCCTCGTCCGTGATTTCGGTTCCCGAGAGATCGAGATACTGGAGTCCTTCCAAGTCTCTGAGGCATTCCAAGTCGATATCGGATATTGACATTATTTTGGGGATGCGATGCGCTCCGATTTGCACCTTGTTGCCAGCACTCACGTCCATGTCCGTTGAATTATCAAGTACTGCGATTCGTCCTTTATAGTCGGCAGAGATGTTCTTGCCGGATAGATTGACGTATATAACTGCGTTGAAGAAATCATCCCCAAGTATTCCTCGCAACCAGGCAAGAGCAGGCGTTGCGCCTCGTAACCGCACGCGCGACGAAGTCATCTCGTATTCATAACCCACAAAGCCGCCTAGTTCCATAATTGCTAGCGCAGCGTATTTCTGCCGTTTTGCCTGTTGCAATTTCACCGCAAACCAACTGCACGCAACGGCAAAAAGCGTCACAACTATCATCAGCGTCCGCAGGCTGTATTGATACCAGCGGCGTTTGCCTTTCGGCTGGTCGGCGGTCGGAGTATGGTCAATTTCCATAATTCAACCCAGGGCCATTGATGGCCGCGAAAGGACGGTAAAGTGTCATTGCCATGCCTGAATTTGGAGATTTGGCAATGCCTTTTTAAGTTTTTCAACTCCGGCATCCGTGACTTTGGTTTCCGTGAGGCAAATCGTTTTGAGTTGGTTTAGACTTTGGAGTTTTTCCAAACCTGCATCCGTGATGTCGGTCGCAACAAGAAAGAGGAATTGTAGTTGTTTTAGCTCTTTAAGGTATTCCAACCCGGCATCTGTGATTGGCGTACAATTAAGGTAGAGCGTTTGAAGTTGTTTCAGTCCTTTGAGTTGTTCCAACCCTGCATCCGTGATTTGCGTCCCCGAAAGATCGAGGTTATGGAGTTGATTCAATCCTTTTAAGTGTTGGAAACCGGCGCCCGTGATGTTTGCCTCTACAAGTCGGATTTCTTGGAGTTGATTTAGATCTTTGAGGTATTCAAAACCCGCATCCGTAATTTGCGTTCTTGAAAGATCGATATTTTCGAGTTGGCTTAATCCTTTTAAGTGTTGCAAACCGGCGTCCGTAATTTGCGTCATCGAAAGATCGAGATCTTGGAGTCGATTTAACTCTTTGAGGTGTTCCAGCCCGGCATCCGATATTTGGGTCGATTGAAGATAAAGCACTTCCAGTTGTTTCAGCC
This sequence comes from Pirellulales bacterium, assembly GCA_963845975.1. Classification (GTDB taxonomy): domain Bacteria; phylum Planctomycetota; class Planctomycetia; order Pirellulales; family Thermoguttaceae; genus JBEKIK01. Next base: position 1,570,057 of record CAWJUD010000001.1, read on the forward strand.
CTTTGAGATTTTCCAACCCGGCATCCGTGATTTGGGTTTCATAAAGAAAAAGATAATTTAACTGTTCCATGCCTTTGAGGCGTTCCAAGTCAACATTGCTTACATTAGAGCGAGAAAGGTCGATCGAAGTCACGTTCCCATCGCCAAACAAATTTCTCAGCCAGGCCGGATCAGATGGTGTTGCCCCTTGGTCCTTATGGTCAAATCGCACTTTGCCGCCCAATTTAATCAGAGCATCGACCGCCTCATTCTGCCTTCTCGCTTGCCTCATTTTCACGCCAAGCCAACTCGAAGTACAGGCGACCAGAAACGTGAGAATGAAAAGCGTCCGCAGGCTATACTGATGCCAGCGGCGTTTGGGTTTCGGTTCAGCGGTTTGTTCGATTGTCGGGCGACCGTTAGTATTCATATTCACTCCCCAGCAGAATAACCGCATTATACCAGAACCAATATCATCAAAGGATGCCCAGTTCGCCCATGTTGGCAAACTTCGTTTTAGGCTGGTTTACATCGAGATTTTCCCGCATTTTAGCCGAGAGAAAAAATCCGATTGAAATCGATAAAAAAAACCATGAAAGAACCCTAATCTTCGGTAAACTCCATTATTTGCTTTTATCAGCGTTGATTAGCGAGAATTAGCGTTTCTTAAACGTTCTGGAAAAAATGTGAATTTTCGACTAGAAATTGGGCCAGGCAATTCTGTAGAATGGTCCCGCCGCGGATTGTAAAACGATGTCAAAACATGGCCGTTAAGAGGTTTGATTCCAGATACCCAACGTGGAAAAATCGCGATTTGTTGACCAAAAAAATACTTATAACCACGTTGACATATGGCAGCCAAATGACTACCCCGACTAATCAGCAGCCGACAACATCCTTCGAACGTGGAAAAATCGCGATTTGTTCCCCAACTATTTTCAAAATCTCACATAATAGAGCATGGAAATAAAGTCCGATTAGCGGTTACTATTTACAAAAAGTGTAAAATGGCGAGTGCTGAACCCTGAACCCCGAACCCTGAACCCTACAATGTCCGACTCCCAAACTACCGTCGCCGAACTTCGCCGCTTGGTAAACGCCTTCATCGATGCCCGCGATTGGCATCAATTCCACTGCCCGAAAAATTTAGCAATGTCCCTGGCCATCGAAACGGCCGAACTCATGGAGCATTTCCAATGGATAACGACCGACCAGTCCAGATCCGTCACCGAGCATCCCGATCAAATGGACCAGGTGGCCGATGAACTGGCCGACGTCCTTTGCTATGTGCTGGCCATGGCCAACGAGTTGAACATCGATCTTTCCCAGGCCGTGCGGCAAAAAATGGCCAAAAACGAAGAAAAATATCCAGCCGACCAATTTCGCGGCCGGGCCAAATAGCCCTACACGCCGCCCGAGCGGTGAATTAAACTGGAAATAGTAAAGTAAATTTAAGAATCCCTAACATAACAGGTGTTCATCCACTGCAAGGAGATTTCTTATGTCGCGCAGAACGGTCGGCCGGCCAATGGAAATCCTTATGGTGGAAGACGACCTCGAGGACGCCGGCTTGACGATCGAGGCCTTGCGCTCCGGCAAAGTGCCCTGCCGCATCAGCCTGGTCTGCGACGGCGAAGAGGCCCTGGAATTCCTTTTCCGGCACGGCAAGTTTCGCCGCGCCCCGCGTCCCGACCTGATCCTGCTGGATCTGCAATTGCCCAAAGTCGACGGCCGCGGAGTTTTGTTGAAGGTCAAGACGGACGAAAAACTCCAACGCATTCCCGTCGTCGTGCTCACTTCTTCATTGACGCACCTGAAAATTCTGCAAAGCGAAAATCTCCGCGTTGAAAGCTATTTGAATAAACCCATCGATCTGGCCGAATTCAGCCGCGTGGTCAAATCCCTACGCAAGTACATGCTCGCCGACGTATTGCTGCCGCAATAAAGCATGCCGTGGTCGGGATTCGGGATTCAAGGTTCAGAATAAAAATTGGTAAGTGGATAAAGCGATTGCGGGATTCGGTTCGAGTCCCCTGCCCTCTTCTGGTATGCTATTATTCTTCGTATTCCGGCAAGGAACGAGATCTGATTCCGCCGGCCGGGATCAGGGCGGGATAGAGACCATTTCTCCGTTCTCGCGGGTGGAAAGGGCCTGCCAGGTCGTTAGGTCGATGTCATCGGTGCAGAACCAACCCGATCCGTCGGCCATAAGGACGTTAACCCCGCCCGGATGTCTGCTCCGGGCCGAGCGCCATCCGTAACAGGAATTTTGCCAGGTTAATATCGGCGAGTTGTCGCCCTCCATCCCCACCATCTGCGAAGAGACGGAATCGACCTGCGGCGAATTTGGGACCCAGTGATGATTGTAAAGCGTGCAGCGGTACTCGCCGTTGGCCCAGGAAAATCCCCGCAGATCTCTATAATTCCACCTGATGGCTTTTTGGCAGGCGGTATCCGTCAGGGGAACGGCATTGACAAAGGCGTATGTGGTGCGCGGATCGACTCTCGACGCATCTGACAGCGGTGCCGGTCCGTCGCCCAAAATGCTTTCGCTCATGGCGGCCGTGTGGCTCAGTCCGTCGGTAATTTGCGCCGTGGTGGTTTCTGAATTGATGTAGAATATGCCGTCGGCCCGAAACGGCGTTCCGCCACCTGCCCCGGACCCGGCACAGGTCGCATAATTCGTGGGCCCGAAACCGGAGGCCACCGGTTGTTGACGGTCGGAAGGACAAAGGAAAAGTGGAACGATTTGGGCTACCCCGGGCCGATTGGCCGGCGTGACTTTCAGGTCGTTGCCATAAAGCGGCTGCGTAAGATCCAGGGAATTGTAGGCCGTCGTCTCTTCCAGATAGGGCATCAAGCGGACCAGCGCCGACCAACGGTAGAAAGTATATGGGTTATTGGGAATTTTAGCATAAGCCCGCGATTCCGCGCCCGAGGGAAAGCACTTTTTCGCTTCCTCATGTCTGTGCAAGGCAATTCCCAATTGTTTAAGGTTGTTCTGGCAAGTCAATCGCCGTGCAGTTTCCCTCGCGCTCTGGATTGCCGGCAATAATAGTGCTGACAGAATGCCGATTATGGCAATCACCACCAGAAGCTCGACTATGGTAAAACCAAATCGCCTGCGCATGGCTCGGTCAATCATGTCTTGCGTCTCCGCGGCGGGAAAACAAGCGGGACCAATAATCCGGCCGTCACCAGCAGCGCCGTCGTGCCCGGCTCGGGCACGGCCTTTAGATCGGCGCAGGCCGCCGGTCCGCCGGGGATTGGCTTTATAACTACTGTTGCCCCCGCACCGATGGTCAACATATCGGCGACGATGCTTTGCGCCAGGAGTTCAGAGCCCGCGCCTTCGATGTCAACCGTAGGCGAGTCGTCAAGCGGCCCGGCGATGTCGAGAGTGCCGGCAGTCACGAAAGTAGAGCCGCTATAGCTGACGCCGCCGGTAAGACTGAGCGTTCCGCTCCCTTTTTTAGTCAGCGAGCCGGCGCCGCTAATAAGGCCGCCGACGGTCAGCGTTCGATCGCCGGTATCGAACAAGCCTCCGCCAAGCACCAGTTCCATGTCCAGGTCAATCTCCTGGTCTTGGGCGCTTTGATTAATGACCGGGCCGCCCAGTTTGATGGCGTTTCCTTGGAGCTTATACTGCGTTGCGTCGACCGTGAATGTGATCCCGTTGAACTGCGTGCCTGGGTCGAAGTCGTTGTTGTTGGTTGCGTGATTGCCGGTTTCAACGGCGCCGAAGAGTATGGCGGCCGGATATACCGGGGGCGTGCCGCGCCAATTCGCGAAGTTCTTCCAGCCGATATCCGCGGCGGCCCCGCCGGTCCAAACCGCGGGTTCGATTAGCATGGCGGCCGGTTGAACTAGATTTGGTCCGGCGAAGGTGATAAAGTTCGAGTTGATGGCTGCGCCTGTCGTCAAATTATATTTGCCGATGTAACCGCTGGTCGGCGGATCGGCTTTGTCGTCGCCCATGTTGGATACAAGCAGATTTCCGTCCGGATCGATTACAATGTCTGAAGGGAAATTCAGTCCGCCGTTCGCCGCCGGCACGAGTTCGCCAACCGGCGCACCGCTGCTATCGAATTGATATACGTTGTTCGTCATCATCCCCACGACGTCCAATTTGCCGCTGGGATCGAACACCAGGCCGTTGGAGCCCCATAAGTTTGCCGCCCCGGCGAAAACCTCCGCCGAGTAGTTGTTTGCCGGATCGAATCGCATAATCTGTCCGTAATACCAGTCGCTGACGTACAATTTACCGTCCGAACCCATCGCCATGTCTGCCAGCCCGCCTCCGCTCTCGCTCCCGAACCGCGTGATTTCCGCGCCGCTGGAGGCGTTGTAACAAACGATCTCATGGCCGTCAAAGTTGCCGAACTCGCTGACGTAGAGTAAGTTGTTGGCACGGTCAAAAAGCAGACCGCTGGGACCATATAGTCCCGAGGCAAAGACCCCCAAGTACGCCCCGGTCATCCAGTTGTATCGCAACACGTTTCCGGAACTTAGGCTTGTCACGAATAGATCGTTTCCGTTGCCCAATGCCAATCCAGAAGGAGTATAAATGGTTGAACTCGGCGGAACCAACACCCTGCGAAAACTGCCGTCGAGATTGTACTCGAGAACCTGATTGCTGACGCGATCAGTCAGCAGCAACTGCCCGGCGGCACTCATCGGGAAAAAGCCGATCCACAAAATCCCAATCAAGATGCAAGAGCGAAATGGCTGCAAACGATACATACGGCGATCCTTTCCAAACGGTGTTTTGCGAATCTGTCGGGATTCTCCGTATAAAAATTCTCCAATAAAACGTGTTCCATGATATACTCCGGTGAAACAACTGTAAATATGCCCGCCGGAACCCGGTTGCCCGGCCGCCATAACAAATTGCGGCATCGGGATTTAGCGCATGCCTGATTAAAAATGCCAAACAAGCTTAAAAACGCTCTGAAATCAGCGACCGTCTAGATTTTCCGGGCGCCATCGGGCGCCATACAAAGCATGGCCGACACGGTCGGTAAAAAAGAAACTGCCCCCTTGGCGTAAGTCAAAAGCACTCTGTAACCCGATCTGTTAAAGACAACCGCTCGGCGGCAATCGCGACCTGGTTGCGAAACTGCGAAAGGTACTCCGCGCGGATCTTGGGATTGAATAAAATTCTGGAATAGCGCTGCCGCAGTTCGGGAAAGTGGTCTCGCAGCAGGCCTGCCACCGAAGGCCAGACTCGGGGCCGGGGATTGAGCGCGTCCACCAATATCGAATCGACCTTTAAATCGGCCGCGCGTTGGAACATCGCTTTAAGCGAACTTCGGCCATCGGAAAGGAAGGGCAGCAAGGGGGCGAACATGATGGTGGTTTTCAGTCCTGCCTTTTGAGCCGCTTCGATAACCTGTAAACGTTCCTTAACGCTTGCGGCTTGAGGTTCCCATAGTTTGCTCAGCCGCTCATCGAGCGTTGCTATCGACACCCCGACGTTCACATCACGGCCGGAAAATACGTCCAGATCGCGCAACACCAGGGCGCTTTTTGTCAGCAGGTTCACCCGGAAACCGAATTCCAAGAGCAATTCGCAGCAGCGGCGCGTCAGGCGGTACCGGGCCTCGACCGGTTGCCAGCCGTCGCATGCGCTGCTGAAAAAAACGTCGCCCGGATTCGACCTGCGCAACTGCCGCTTGAGAACCTCGACGGCGTTGATCTTCACGTCCACGAACTTGCCCCAAGTTTCCTCGTGGGGATGGAACCGCTGCATAAATCGGGCATAGCAATAGACGCAGCCGTGCGCGCAGCCCGTGTAACAGTTCAGCGAATAATCGCTTATCGAACTTTTATTCAAAATCGTCTTGCACACGGTTTCCCGCACCACAATTTGTGGCTCATCGCCGGAATGTATCATCGATTGATCAAGGCCTGAAAACATATAAAGATATGTTAATAATACAACTTTAATTCAGGGGCGGTAATTCTTTCACCAATCAATGCATCTCATAATACTCCAAGCCTGCCACAAAACAACCATTCTGTAGTGCTAGCAAGGCATAGGCCGCGGTGGAAATATTTTTGACAAAATTCTTGACCGGCATGCAGGAAGGAATAAAATAAGTATAGAAGGAAAAAGTGTGTGTTGCGAATGAAGGCCGATACGCCGCCTTCAAGGGTTAGCCAACTGCGATGGACGGCATAATTAAGGTTGACGTACCGTCTTTTTCATAGAAACTTGTCGATTAATTCTACAGCGTCATTTTTGCGTAGAGATGCCATCTACTGAATTTGCCAGCAAAGATGATATGCAAGCTGTTGTGGTTCAACATGCAAAATGAGCTGTAGTTTTAAGGGGAAACCCGCTTCGAAAGGGGCGGGTTTCTCTATTTCTTGAGGCTGGGTTGGGAAAATTAATCGGGCGCCGCTGATTCAATCTCATGCCTGTTCACTCGTCGTAAGTCTCGCCAAATCCTGGGGTTATGACACCTGCCGAAGCCGTCTTTACTTCCAATCGCCCGCATCTTGGGCAGTCGCTCCAGACTAACGAATAGGTCGGGACTGAAGTTTTATAAAAAAGAGAAAATGGTATTGGATAAAAAGAGATTATTTCATCTAATTACCGGCCGCGATGGGCATGCATATCAGATCCATCATTAATTAATAGCCGAGCAAGATTTTCGGGCTGTCATAAGACAGAGGAGTAAAAGCCGTGCCAAAGCCAAACGTCGCCCTGTGCAACGACTGTCGCGCCCCTGTTCCAGCGGAATTCTTCTTCTCCGAAGGTGAAGTATGGATACGCAAGGATTGCCCGAGTTGCGGATCGAACAAGTGGCAGGTGAGTTCAGACGCAAGCGTGTGGCAAGCCAAGCGCGATATATGGAACGGCGTTCCGACCAAGCCGAAGGCCTGTTCGCTTAACTGCGACCGATGCCAGAAGGACCACAATCCGAACGTGGTATTCGTGGACATCACCAATCGCTGCAACATGCATTGCCCGATTTGCATAGCCAAGCTTCGCGGCATGGGTTTCGACTTCAATCCGCCGCTGGAATATTTCGAGCACATATTCGCGGAGATCGCGAAGATTCACCCCAAGCCGGTGCTTCAGCTATTCGGGGGCGAACCCACGGTACGGGAGGACCTGTTGGAAATCTTTGCAATCGCCTACAAGAACGGCCTTGAATGCCACTTGACGACCAACGGCATACGTTTTGCCGACGAGGAGTACTGCAAGAAGCTTTGCCGAGCGGGGATTGGCCTGCGTTTCTCGCTCGACGGCCTTACACCCGAGATCTATGCCCGCTTGCGCAACAACCCCCGCGCCTGCGAGATGAAGCTCAAGGGCCTGGAGAACCTGAAGAAGCACAGCAAACGCAGGATCACGATCATCTCTTGCGCCGCCAAGGGCATCAACGACAAGACCATGGCGGACCTGATTCAGTACTGCCACGACAACCGCGACCTGATTTCAGACTTGGGGATCATCCCCCTGGCGCAGGATTGGGAAGAGGGCGAATTCGAGGCCGAGGGGCGCACGACGATGGAAGACGTGGAGAAGATGGTCGACCAGGCCGTCCCGGACGGCGGAGTGGAGTTTATCCCCGCCGGATTATCATACTGGTTGCGAAAATCCCGCTCCTTCTTTCGCAACAATCCTCATTCGGAAGTGCTGCTTTTGGCCGGCGTCCATCCCAACTGCGAATCGTTTTCTTTCCTTATTTCCGACGGCCAGAAATACCGGGGCATAAATTACTATCTGAACAAGTCATTCGCCGAGGCGGTCGTTGAATTGATCGGATTGCTCGAAAAGATCGATCCAAAACTAATCCGTTTGGATCCCAAAAAGCCCATGCAGCGATTGCGGGGGCAGTTTCTGATTGTGACGACCGTGGCCCCGTGGCTCTTGCGGACGGTCAACTTTCGTCGCCTGGCGGGGCGTAACCGTTTACTGGGCCTGCTGAAGATCGGCTGGTGCGTGCTGGTCCGCAAGCTTTCCAAACGGTTCAGCAAGCAGGTTGCCAAACGCCGACGCCCGGTGCCAATGCTCCGCGTCGCCGTATTGCCGTTCGAGGAGCAGAACGCGGTCGACGCGGCGCGGATGGAGAACTGCAAGGCGGTCTTCGCTTACGAAGACGTTGAAAACGAGCGAATCGGCACCGTCCCGGTGTGCCTCTGGTATCCGTTCCGTAATCCACTGCTGGAGAAGATTGCCGCCAAGTACGGCGCCGTATCTGCCCAGACCGGGAAGGCGACGGAAGAGCCGGCCGGAGTCGGTTTTTGAGTTTGCCGATTAATTCAGTCTTCTTCTTTTTCAGATCTTACCGGCAGCGGCGCCGGCACATGCTCAGGCCCGCGTCGGCCAGTATGAGGAGCATTAGTCTAACTAGTTCTCTGTCAGTCTTGAAACGATGGGTATAGTCGGCGTAGTTTGATGCGTGCGTCCTTAGTCGTAAACTGCCAATGGACAGTGGACCTTCGCCGATTTCCTTGCGATACCCATTCGGTAACTTCGGCGGCCAGAGTTCCTTGTCGGGCTATGCGGCGAGAGAGACGCTGACGCCCTGCGGCACTGAGTTCCATTTCGGCCATATTCAACCGGCTTCCGTGTTTGGGAGCGTGATGGATCTCCAGTAGGTCCGCGATACGCTTCGCTTCCGCGGGCGGGAATGCCTCGTAAAGGCTCGCTGCGGCGTGGGTATCGAGTCGATCCATAACCGGCACCAGTTGATCGGCATGGCGATAAGGGCTCAACGCCGGTTCCAGGCCTTCTTCCACAAACCGTTGCCGCACCCGTTCCACCGTGGCCGTGCCGCAATCAACCGCCTTTGCAATACGGGAGTCGGACCACGCCGGACCGCCCTCCGATTCGTGGGATTTCAACAAAATCCGAGCATGCTTAAGACGACGCACATCCGCCTTGCCTGGCGACAAAAACTGCGCAAGATGTTCACGTTCCTCGCTTTCCAATGTCACACGCTAAGGCTGGCACATTTTTTGGCCTCCTTGCCAGGGAAAACTGCCCTCTATATGAGACCAAATATGCCATCAAATCAAGACTGACAAAGCACTGGTTTCTTTTCCAGTTCAATTCCAAGAACATCATAAATAACTCGGGGGCAATTCCGGGAACTCCATTTTAAAAACTGCTTATTATTTATTTGAGTGTGTCCTGAAATGCCGTGACGTAAAACCTTGTTGGGGCGACATTTGTACTGTCGCCCCTCGATGAATCGAGCATTGGCGCGGCAGTACAACTGCCGCGCCAACGGGATAATCAATTCCGGGACACCCTCATTTATTTACTTAGACAATTTATCTTTTTTATCAGCTTGAATTTTGAGATGGCTTTTTTCAATTATGCCAAAATCATCCGGGCTGGTATTTGTTTTTATGAATCTTTCCGCGGATTCTTTGGCGGTATTTTCAAATTCTTCTTCGGACTTTATTTGAATCACGTCGTTTTGTTGTAAATAATATTGTATGTTGTTGAACCATATAGTCCGCGCCATTTCGTAATATTTTTCATAAATAGCGCGGACTTCAGAATTGCTTTTATTTTGAGATATGGCGGCATCCAGTTCTTTTTCCAGTTCTGCATCTAATTCTCCCGGCATATGTGGAGCACTGAGAGCGGCCTTGGCCCAGTCAGTAATTAATTCGATTCAAGAAGGAAACCCGCTTTTGGACTTGTACTGAATATCTTTCCGCATTCTCATTATTCTCTTTTATCTCGGCGGATAATTTTTTTTCTTCCTCTATCAGTTTTTTGACCTCGGCTTCTTTTTTGGCCAGTTCTTTCTTTTGGGATTCTAACGTTTTCAGAGAATCTTTAATCTCTTTTTCCCTTCTGGCAATTTCCTTTTGTTTTAGATTTATCTTTTCAAGCGCGTCTTGATTAAGTTTTAACGTATCTAGATTGAGTTTTTGTTGTTCAATCAGTTTCTGAGCCTTGTCGTCATTTGAACAGCCGGACATTGAGATTAATATTCCCAGAGCAACCGATAAAAAAAACCGCATGTTTAGACCCCTTTTTAAAGAGGCGGCGTCAAATATCAAATGCGCCATAGTCGGGAACTGATATTGGAACAAAGTCCCCGGGCCGCTGGAATGTTGAGGTTTACGAAACATACGCTCGAACGGAGGCCCGGCGATTATTCGTTATTTTACTATAAAAGAACGTGAAATTCCATATCGATTCTTGGAAACGAAAACTCCCCGGAAAAGTATGGCGAAAAGCGTGCAACACGACAGAACCGCCGTTTATCGCGAGATCAAGCGAAAATGGCATGCAAATGAGGGTTCTACACCAGGCCTTAAAATAAGATGGGGTGGCAGTACAACCGCCACCCCAACGAATTTTCGATGCACGGTAGTTATTGATATGCCGATCTACTCACCGTCCAACGTCCGCTGTCCAACGTCCCCTGTCAACTTCTTTTATCCATGTTGCGTATCGGACGATTTGGCGGACACTTCGGGAAGTTCCACGGTGGAATCCGAAGAATTGGAATCTTTGTCGGAGATGGTTTTATCGGTATTGTGGTCGGCCTCGTCCGAGGCGAGTTCCTCTTTTATAAACTCCTCGACTTTCTCCACACTCTGTCCGCCGATAAGTTTGCGTCGGAGCCAGCCGCGCTCGGTTCTGCGATACATCACCAATTGCGGGACCGGGCCGCCGCCGGTAAGCTCTTTGGCCAGTTCGCTGTCCCGGTCGGCATTGACCTGGGCAAAGGCTACTCTTTTGAACAATCCCCGTTCGCGCAATTTGGGCAACACGTTTCTTTTCATGGCTTGGCACGGACCGCACCAATCGGTGCTGACCATGACGACCATCGGTCGGCCGGTTTCGGTGATTTGGCGGCGGGCTTCGGCATAAGTCTCGGTGCTATCCGTGGGCGAGGCCAACAAAACAGTTTGCATAAGCGCGGCGCAGAGTGTGAGTGTCATTGTAATGGTCTCCTTTTTTCTTTTCTTTCAAGGCAGGATGTTTGGTGGGGAAGTTGTTAGAGGTCGTGAAAACGCTGGGGCAGGCTCGTCACAACAATTGTGTTTCGGCAATTTAATATTGTTATGTTCGGAGCCAACGCCGTTTTTTCACAACCTCTCAGGCGTCCGTTACAAAAAAATGCTTTTAGCTGGGATACGGGCGACAGCAGGGAATTTCTTACCCACGCGAGGTTACAGGAGAATGTACTTGGGTCAAAAAAATTGACAAGGGGGGCGCCGGGGAATTTAACGCCTGGATAATTTGGATAAAATTTTTTACCCCGCTAATTGACCAGTTCGTTCGCATATAGCATTAAGATAATAATTATTATCTTGTTTGCGTGTTTATCCCGGCAAATAGACGTAAGTCTCTTTTTTTCAGGAAGTTCGGAGAGCAACCGATTGAGAAAAACATCTACAAGACGATATAATACCTAGTGATGAGATTTATAAACACAAATATAACAACAATACTTGTTTATAAATTATTTTTTTTAAAATATTGGAATGAGGGTTATGAAACTTCGCGTCGGATTGGTGGGATTGGGAGACGTGTGGCAAACGCGTCACGCCCCCGCACTGCGCACGATGTCTGATCGATTCGAGGTCCATGCCGTGTGCGATCAAGTCGCCCACAGGGCCGAACAAGTCGCGGCCGAATTCAATGCCGATGCCGTGGACGGGTATCGCACGCTTGCCATGCGGGAAGATATCGACGCGGTTCTCCTGCTTTCGCCGCAGTGGTATGGGGCCTTGCCGATCCTGGCGGCGTGCGAATCGGGCAAGGCGGTTTACTGCGCGGCCGGTTTGGACCTGGAATTCGAGGAAACTCAATTGGTTAAAACCCGGGTGGTGGAATCGGGCATAGCCTTCATGGCCGAATTTCCCCGCCGCCATTCGCCGGCCACCATCCGGCTTAAGGAATTGATCGCCACCCGCTTGGGTGTGCCGCGTTTGGTGTTCTGTCATCAGCGTTCGGCTGCCCAGAGCAGCGGACATTGTTTGCCGGTTCGTTCGCCCGAGCATTTTTCCGCGCGGCATTTGGTGGAACTAGTGGATTGGTGTTGCTATGTGGTCGATCGGCAGCCGAGTTTAGTTACAGGGCTGATGCATCGAACGGGTTGCAATGCCGCGGACGACGATTATCAGATGATGAGTCTGGATTTTTCCGAATCCGCCCATCCCGGGTCCGGTCCGGTGGCGCAGATAAGTTGCGGGCGCTATATACCCGCCGATTGGCAGGAGGCTATCACCTATCGCCCGCTGGCCTACATGCAGGTATCGTGCGCGAATGGCATTGCGTTTGTCGATTTGCCCGCCACATTGGTGTGGTTCGACGAGGCCGGCCGGCACGTGGAATCGCTGGACAGCGAGCGCCAGATCGGCGAGCAGATGTTGACCCAGTTTTATCGGGCGGTAACGAGCCTGGTCCGCCTCACCAGCGACTTGGAAGACGCCTACCGGGCATTGTACATCGTGCGGGAGGCGCGGCGCAGTCATCAGGAAGGCCGGCGGATTGGATTACAGTTTTAAAAATTATAGCCCGTGCACACGTGCCCGGAGATTCCGGTTTTTTACGCCGCCAGAAAGCGGCCGGGCTAAATTTTACGAGCGGACAACATTCGTCTTGCCAGCGGCCCCATTAATCGTTTTAACGTCGCAACGCCGGGCAGCCGATTGATCTTCACCAGCAGGCGCCAATCCAGGCGGTTTATCATTTCTTCGTATTGGGCCGTGAGTTGAGCGATCGTACATCGCTGGTTTTGCACTTCTTCTTGAAGATTGCGGATTTCTTCGCGCAATATTTGTATTTCCAGTTTTTGGTTTTGGATATTTTCCACGCTTGGATTAGCGGAATTTACCTGAATGGGATGGTCGAAGCATTCCAGGTCAAAAGCCCGCATGACTTTCAAGCGGTTTGCGATCCGTTCGATAGTCAGTTCCAAAGACGCGTGAGAGCCGCGTGAAACAGCGGAATCGAGCAGATCCAGGAACACGCCGATGCGGAAAGAAGTCCGCCACTTGCAATCATTTTTTTTCTCGTAATAGCGGCGGTTTTTGCGGAACAGATCGCTTGCATCCCATCGGCCGAAGCACACGCTGCCTTGATGAAATATAAAAACGCCCTCCAGGCAGGCGAGCTGGAAGCCCTGCGATCTTGCCCGCACGCAAAAATCGTCGTCCTCGAAAAATCCCAAGCCGAAACTTTCGTCCAGCAAGCCGATTTTCTGGAAAACCTCTTTGCGGATCATTATGCAAAAAAAGCCCAGCAAGGAAGTGTAAAACCAACTATCTTCCTGCCGCGATGCATAACGGCAGCCGGATTGAATAACGGACTGCGGATCTTCGGCCGGCAGAAATATTACTTGCTCGTTGCCGACCGTGTTGGAGACCGGACCGATCAGGCCGACCTCGGGATGCGCGGCGGCAAAGGCGAGCATTTTGTCCAGCCAATGATCCGTGACTCGCGTGTCGCTGTTCAAGAGGACGCAGAAATCGGCCTCGGCCGCGCGGATTCCCAGGTTGTTGCCGCCGGCAAAGCCCTTGTTTTCCCGGTTTAAGATAAGCTTGAGATTGGCGTGCCGCGCCTGCAATTGTTGCAGGTAGTCTCGGGTATTGTCGGTCGAGGCGTTATCGACGACCAGGACCTCGAAGTCGGAATCGGTTTGCGCGGCAAAGATGCTTTCCAGGCAGGGTTTCGTCGTCTCTTCCAGCGAATTATACGACAAAACAATAACTGCGGCTTGGATCATGGGAGCGGATACAATCAGCCTATTAAAACCGGACGTGTTGTTTTGCAAAACACAGGTCCGGCTTGTTCGCACAATTCGGAATATAGATCGGCTATCGGCTGCGGTAAGAAAGCGTCAGGCGAGCCGTTTTCAAAGCGATTAATGCGCAAATGTTCTTTACAAGTTGCGGATAGTTCATTTAGCAAGGCCGGGGAATGTGGCAGGGAGAGAAAATCCGTAATTCGTGCGATTTCGGTCCCGGGATCGGCGAAATGCGAGTCGTAATGGGTGATTATCCGGTCGGCCGGAGTCGTGGCCGCCAGCAGGCTGGATTGATACGCCCGCCAAAGCGCCAGGCCGGTGGAAATCGGCATCTTGTTTCGCCGGTTCAATGATTGTGCCACCTCCCACGGATGGCGCAAACAAACGACTACCTTTAAAGCAGGAATTATACTCTTCCAAAAAGGGAGCGTGAGCGAGGAGCGCGGGTCTTTCCATCCCCAAATACGAAGGCGGCGGCGCTCATGGATCAGATTTTTGGCGCGGCGGCGAATGGGTGAAAGCCCGGCAGCATGTTCCCAGCCGTGTTGGAGCAAGGGCGGGGCATCCCAACCGCCGGAAAAGTGGTGCAGTATTTCATCGTTAAGCTTGACAAAGGCGTCGTCCTCCCAAAATCCGTCCCGATTGTCCGGGGCGGAAACCGTGAGGACTTGTTCCGGGCCCATGTAAACGCCGCAACGGCTCAAGAGTTGGGAGACCATGGACGTTCCGGAGCGATGCATTCCGCATACGCAAACCACGGTTTGATCCCGGCCCGCCGCGCAGGGCTTAATCCAGTTCTTTAATTTCTTCCAACCACAGGCGAATTTCATTATCGTACTCGCTGGCCAAATCGACCTTAATGAGCTGCCTATGGAAACTGGCGGCTCCTTCCTTCACCAAATCGGCGGCCTCGGCGCTGGGGAAGCGCCGCATGGGATCGGGCGCAACCAGCCCGCGGCAAAAATTCATCAACAGGTCGTTGCGCACGATCTCTTCGGGCAGGATGTGCGGCAGGCGTTGGGCGAGGAATCGCTTGGCCTCCAAGAGGTCGCGGAAATTCGTGAGCCCCGAAAACGTGGGCGCCCCGGATAGCATTTCAATAAGCACGTAGCCCAGGCTGGCCAGGTCGGAGCGCGGGGAGCAGTCGCCGCCTTCGAGGACCTCGGGTGCGGCATAAGTGGGAGTGCAGGTGCGGCGCGAGGGTTTTTGCTCCAGGTCGATTGCCGAACCCAGATCCACGATTTTGGCGTTGCCCGTGCGCTTGAGCATGATGTTCGAGGGTTTTAAATCGCCGTGCACGATGCCTTCGCGGTGCAGGGCGGCCAAGGCCGCCAGGCAATCGCGAACCACGGCCATGGCGACGCCCGGCTTTAGCCGAGGCTGGATCGGTCCTTCGGTGACTATCACCTGATTGACGTAATCCCAGCGCTTGTTGCTCACCCGATGATGAACCAGTTCCAGCATTTTGCGGGTCAAGAGGCGGGCAAGGTCGAAACCGTCGACCCATTCCATTTCCATCATGCGGATGCGGTCGCGTTCGACCCAGTTGTGCACGTCCAGCAGGTTGTCCTGTTGGATTTGGGAAACGCGGCCTGCGACATGGGCCATCCGGCCCATGGCCTCGTCGTAAGCCCGTTCGTCTTCGTAGCGTTCGGGAGAAAAGACTTTCAGCGCAACCGGCAGGGTAAAACCGTCGGTGCCGCGGCGCTCGGTCAGGTAAACAACGCCCTGACCTCCGGATCCCAACAAGTTCATCAGCCGATGATGCTGGGTCCAACTGAGGCGTTGTTCTTCCAGGATGTCGCGGTAACGGAGCAATAGTTCGTCGGGACATCGGGTAACCTGATGCCCTCCCCAGGTCCTGGTGGCGCTTCCCTCGAGGAACGTCGTGCTGCACATGAGACACCTTAAGTTGAAGAACTGAAACTGGCGCGCAGGGCGGGTTTATCAGGCCTCCGAGCCTATACCCACTCTGCCAGGAAGCAAGATTGAACGTCCAAACTCGCTTGTCAGGAGAGAAAACTGGCCATATAAACTCGCCCTATTTTAACTTTTCAACTACCCGGCCGTCTAGAGGAAATTTTGGCCAATAGCCACAATTATGGGGTATCTGAAGCGTATAAGCGGGGGATAAGCAAAACAGGATCATACTTCAAACTATTTGATGGTGTCTTGAAATTGATTATCCAGTTGGTGCAAATTGATTATCCAATTGGTGCGGCAGTTGTACTGCCGTACTGATGCTCAATTCATGCCGGGGGCGACAGTA
Organism: Pirellulales bacterium; assembly: GCA_963845975.1. Classification (GTDB taxonomy): domain Bacteria; phylum Planctomycetota; class Planctomycetia; order Pirellulales; family Thermoguttaceae; genus JBEKIK01. The sequence continues at coordinate 1,586,047 of CAWJUD010000001.1, forward strand.
CAACTATTGCCCCAACAAGGTGTTACGTCATGTAATTTCAGGACACACTTATATAAATTTTACCCCCCCATAAAGCGCGCTTGTCCCTTGTATTACCTCCAAATTGGATATCCTCCGCCGCGGATAGGAAAGCCCAAATGCTTGTCCGATAAATAATTGATCAACGGCTGACCGGTTTGCCAGCGGACCAGGTTCTGGCAGAACAAATCGGTCATGGTATCGATTCGCCATGCCGCCTGGCCGCCCACATGCGGGGTGATAATGACGTTGGGCATGTCCCAAAGCTTGCTGGCAGTCGGAAGCGGTTCCGGTTCGGTGACATCCATTACTGCCCCCGCCAGATGGCCGCTTTCCAAGGCCGCCACCAGATCGTCGTGAACCACCAGCGGCCCCCGGGCCATATTGGCCAACAGCGCTTGCGGTTTCATCTTTGCCATGGCGGCGGCATCGATCATGTTTTTCGTTTCATCATAAAGCGGCAATGACAATATAAGGAAATCGACCTGGGGAAGCAGGTCGCTTAAGCGGTCGGACGGCCAAAGCATTTCAACCCTCTCGGGCTTGTCGACCGGGAACATGTCGGTGGCCAGAATTCTAGTTTGAAACGGTGCGAGCAACTCGACCAGGCGCCGGCCGTTGCCGCCCAATCCAACGATGCCCACCGTGCCGCGGGTCAGATCCCTGGTGGGTCGGCGGATGAATTCCTTGTTTTGCTGCGCCCGGAAGAAAACAGGCAAACTGCGGGTCCAAGCCGTGATCAGGGCAATGGTGTGTTCGGCGACCTGGTCGGCCAAAACGCCCGATGCGCTGGTGACAACTATGTCGGACGCGATGACCGACGGCACCAAGCAATGGTCCATGCCCGCAGCCGAAGATTGAATCCATTGCAAGCGGCCTTGGCGCACCACTCCGTCCCAATCGACGGGCACTTTGGCGTGACCGCAGAAGATATCGGCCGTAAAAAGTTGCTCGGCAACGTGCTCCTGCCCGGCGTCGATGATCTCGGCGTCGTGCATGGCGGCGGCGATTTGTGCGATGTGTTTTGCTTCGACAGGATAGCAAAGGACGATGCGCATGGCAAAATTTATCCGCAATGAAATCAGATGTTAAAAAATCGACCTCTTTAGACCCGGGTGAATACGCCCGGGGCAGGTTGGGGATTTATTCATTATATTGTCTATAATTACCCGCTGTGTATTCACAGCGGGCTAAATATGAATTGGAGGATATTCTTCAATTCTTGAACGTGTATTGTATCATGGAGCAAGGGTCTACCAAGCCGAACGGCATTTTATGACAATATCCGGGTTATCGGGCTATATTTTTCTTTTGCCGGCGAAAACCAAATAGGCCGACCATTTTAGCCCCCGTTACCGGTGGTGGGGTTGGAATTAAGACGAAATGGAGACTGGCTCCCTCACATGGTGATCATTTCAGCCGATTATGCAAAATGCCCAGACCCTGTACCCATTTTGTTAAACGCTTTAAGGAATGTATCCTAGTAGAGTAATGATGAAGCGGATAAAATACAAGTTCTAGTGCAACTTTATCGCTTTACTACGGGTCAAGGGAAAAAGTGCGGCGGTCTTCCGGGCGAAGGAGGTGTACCCTGAACGATAACAAATGCGACAATAAATTTTCGATAGGCCTGCCGGCGGTATTGGCGTTGGTGGTGCTGCGGTTGTGTCTGGGTTGCCACTTTTTGTACGAAGGCGTGTGGAAGATCGAGCACCGCGATCATTTCACTGCGGAGACTTTTCTAATTCAAGCGAAAGGGCCTTTGGCGGGATTTTTTTACGCCCTGGTTCCCGACGTCAACGGGCGCCAGCGCCTGCATATTGTCAGCGACGAGAACGGGAAAAAACGCATCGACTCCGATCCAATCGCCGCACGATGGAACGAGTACCGGCAGAATCTAGTGAATTATCTCAGACCCCGGGACGAGCCGACTCCGGCAGCCTTGCAGGCGTATCAAAAATTCGAGACCGACGCCGAAAAAAAGTATATCGAATTTAAAAAATCGCTGGAGGCGTATTTCGCCGCTAATTTGGATCGCATCGAGGCCTATTTCGCAGCGTTGGACCGGTTCGAGCAAAGCCCGGAGGCCCGGCAGGACGCCCCATTCCAAAAGCAGCGCCGCTGGGACCGGATGATGGAATTGCGCAGCGAAGCCAACCTGTGGCTCAAGGAAATCGAAGGCCGGGAAGCATCGTATAAAAAAGCTTTATACGAGTTGATGGACGACAAGCAGCGGGAAAAAATTGCATCCCTGCCGGGCAATTGGAAAATTTGGCAATGGGGGCGCATGGAGCAGATCAACTTCGCCGTCATTTACGGGCTGACCGCCATCGGATTGTGCCTGATACTTGGCTTGTTCACCCGGCTGGCGGCCTTGGGCGGCGCGGCGTTTATGTGTTTCGTGGTAATGGCCCAGCCGGCTTGGCCCGCGATTTATCCGCCCGATCCGATGATCGCGGGTCATGCGCTGTTGATAAATAGGGATTTTATCGAGATGGTTGCCTTGCTGGTGATCGCCGCCGCGGCCGCGGGCCGCTGGGGCGGACTCGACTTTTTTGTGCATCGTTGTTTTGTCAAACCGTTTTGTAAAAAAGGATAAACACTAACATTTGTCCTGGTTCCCATGCTCCGCGTGGGAACCCGCGTGGGGTGGTGGATAGTGCGTTTCCGCGGAGGATCGTGGGAACGAGGAAATTTATGCAAATTTCTCCCCTCTCCTTTTGGGAGAGGGGACATTGAATCCGTAATTTGCCAAACTCAGGATAGAACATTTTAGCGGAACTTAAAGATATGACGCCCAAGCTTCCAAATAAAACAGCCGCCCCGCAAGGTCAAAAACCGGCCGCCGGCGATTTCAGCCGCCGGAATTTTCTCAAGGGCACATTAGCCGCGGGCGCGGTCGTGGGCGGGGGTTTGGGCGCATTTTATTTTGGTTACGAAAGGGCCCTTGGTTCGCCCGTCAGAATAGGTGTGATCGGCGCGGGCGACCAGGCCGGCGTGCTCATAGGGGCAATCAATCCCGCCTTTGTCGAGGTGAAATCAATCGCCGAAATCCGGCCATATAACATCCATCGGGCATTTAATGGCGATCATTACAGCGACGACGCCCTGAAATTCAAACCGGGGCTTGTGGCAAAATACCGCTGGAAAAACGAAAACCAAGCCCGAAAACACGTGAAGGTCTACGGCACTTATCCGGAGTTGATCGAAAATGCCGGGGCCGACGGCTTGGAAGGAGTGATCATCGCCTTGCCCTTGCACCTGCACGCCGAAGCGGCCATCGCGGCCATGAAGGCCGGCTTGCACGTGCTGACCGAAAAACTCATGGCCCACAGCGTACACCAGTGCAAGGAGATGGCCCGGGCGGCAAGGCAAACCGGTTTGCTCTTGGCCGTCGGGCATCAGCGGCACTACAATATACTGTACGCCAACGCCGTGGAATCGATCAGGCAAGGGCTGTTGGGCCAGGTTCATTACATACGCGCCCAGTGGCATCGGGTAAACATGCCGGGCAACGATACCTGGCAGCCTCCTCTTCCTCCCGACGTAAAGGCCAAAGATCCTCGCGGCGATGAACTGATAAAAAAACTGAAGGCCTGGCAAAAAGAACTGGACAAGGCCGACGGCCGGGATATCGACGTGTGGCAGGCGAGAGTCGATCAACTCAAGGCCCAAATCCGCGATAATATGGTCGAGGCGGAAAAGTGCGGATATCAAAGCCGCCGGATCAAGGACTCCTCGGGCAAGGTCATATACGAGGCGCCGCCCATTGAAGAATTAATCCGCTGGCGTTTGTGGGATCGCACCGGGGCGGGCTTGATGGGCGAGTTGGGCGGCCATCAGTTCGACGCGGCTGGTTTATATATCGCGGCGGCGCACGAGGGCAAGAGACAGTATCCGCTTACCATAGCCGCCTCAGCCGGCCGGCCGCTGTTTCCACCTGACCGCGAAGCTGACGACCATATTTACTGCATCCTGGAATTTCCGGCCAAGGATTACGACGTCAGAGATCCCTTGAAGGATCGAAATAAAATCGGCGTGCAATACGCGGCCGTAAACGGCAACGACTTCGGCGGATACGGCGAGATAGTCTACGGCACCAAGCGAACGCTGCTTTTGGAACGCGAAAGGGCCTTGAGCATCGTTCCCGATCCGGCCGCCGGCGTTAAAATTTCAATCTCCACCAGTGTGGCGGCAGTCCTGGATACCCAGGCCAGCGGTTCCGTGGACGTGACGGCCGCCAAGTCGGCGGCCGATCCCGACGCAAATCTCGGGTACAAAGAAGAAATCGAACACTGGGCGTGGTGCATCCGCAATCCCGCCCAGGAAAATAAACCGCGGTGCTATCCGGCCGTGGCCTTGTGCGACGCCGTGATCGCACATACGGCTAACATCTCCGCCCGCGAAGGCCGGCCAATTCAGTTCAAAGAGGAATGGTTCACCATTGATAGCGACGATACCCCGGAAGGGATCGCCCCGGATCTGAACCGATATAAAGGATGAATGCAGAATGATGAATGATGAATGAAAAATGCCGAATCAATGGAACCGCGTCACTAACAAAATAGTTTTAAACTATAAAAATATGAACTGCAATGATTTGTATATTCCTTTTTTCTCTAGCCCAGGCGTTTACGCCTGGGGCGGTAAGTCGTTGCCATTATTTATGTCAATCCCGTTCACGGGATTCCTTTATTCCCGGTGTCGGCCGCCCCTGAGGGGGCTGTATGAGAAAAAGATTGTGAGATTTCCCTCGTCCCAGGCGTAAACGCCTCGTTGTTACACACAAGTTAAGGATCATTTTGAGTGTCAGGACCAAACAATTGCCAGCAGGTAGCAAAATCATGCATGCGTTGCAATCCGATCCAGAGGGTTTGCGGACCAGGCGGGTCGGCTCGTTTTCGATTGACATAGCCGCCGAGCTGGGCCACCAACCGTACAAATACCCCCAGGGACGGCGGCTTGGGAGGAGGGTCTTCACGCCGCACCACCTTCCAGACCGATTTCCATTCGGCCGGCTCGAAAACCGCATCGCAATCGATCTCCGGGCAACTGCGTCCCAAGCGGCAAACGTACAGCGTTCGCCAAGCAACAATCACATACACGGCCAGACACGTAAGCAGACGGTCCATGTATTCGAACAGCCGCTCTTCCACTCGGCAGCCGGATTTCAACACGCGAAAGAAAATTTCTATCATCCACCGCACACAGTAGTATTGGATGATCTGTCGCACCTGCTCTATGCTGTCGATCGGCAGGCTCGTCAAAAGCAGCCATTCGACAGGCTCGTCGCCGGGCGGCGGACTGACTTCACTGACCAGCACGACATTCACGGTCACCGGCGGAAGTTTGCGGTCCGCTCGATAAGGAGGACGCAACGTCACGCGGGCCGCGCACCGCGACCTCCGCCTCGCGCGACTGGCGCGGCTGCCGGCGACCACGCGTTTCGCAATCGAGTTTAGCTTTCCGCCCTCGCACCCGAATCGTGTTGCGGAACAAGATCGGCTGTTCCAAAAGATGGGCGCGGAGGTACTTTTCCCCCGCGTTTTCCCCGCAATCGCAGAGCAAAACGCGATCCTGGCAGGCGCGTACGATCCATTGGCTCCGGTTCGATTCGGCCGCGCCTTCCACAAGAACTTCGTAGATGTCGGCTTCGCTGTCCGCCGCAAGTATAAACTGCGTTGCCGGACAATGCCGGGCTTCTTCGGCCGCCTGGCGCATTCCCAGGACCCAACGATGGCTCTCTTTTTCTTCAATCGGCGTGGCGGCCCGCCGGGCGCGCGTCAACGAAGCGCAAATGGTTTCTTCCTCTCGCGTCCACGCGGTTCCTTGAACGCTTCCCAGCGGAGTGCCGTCCGGCGTGAAGGCGTGCAACAGATGCAGCAAGCGCGCCGCGCCGCGAATTGCCGTCCAAGGGACCGGCGCCCGCCACTTGCTGTTCCGGCCGCGTCACGTTTATTTCCGACGTATCCTGCGCGAGCACGACGATCGGTTGTGCACCCATGCGTTGTCGCGTGACGTCTACATGCGGTTGCAAAATATTGTCGAAGGTCGTGTTTTCATTCTCGAAGAAGCGGTAAGCGGCCACCATTTCGGCCCTTCCACCGCAAGCGGCCGGAATGCTGGCGGTGGGGTGCGCCGCCAATTGCGAAAGAACCAATTGCAAGCGCTGATTCAAACGTTTGTCGGGCAAAGCGACAGTTTTCATTTCATCAGTTATCCATGGGGCAATCACGATCATTCATCCTTGACTAAATTCGCCTCCCTGCGTCAATTTACCGTTTAATCATTATTACCCAATGCACCCATTTCACAAATAGCACTAAAACTTGTGTGTAACAACGAGGCGTAAACGCCTGGGCTAGAGAAACGGAAACCAAATGAATAAACACTGACCACTGTCCACTGACTACTGACCACTAATATGTACTTAACTCCCGAGCAGCGAGCGATCGGCAAGGAAAACTTCAACGCGGTCGTGGGCAGCAAGCCGATCCGCCGCGAATTGCTCAAAAAAACGATCAATGCCCAGGCCGCCTCGGGCAACGGCCTGGGCGAGTTGTATTTCGGCTACGGCAGTTCGCCGAGCGAACCGCTTCGCGTGGGCGTAATCGGCACCGGCGACGAAGGATGCGTGCTCATCGGGGCCATCAACCCCAAGTTCATCGCGGTCAAGTCAATCGCCGACATCCGGCCTTACAACGTATGGCGGGCGTTCCACGGCGATTATTACGGCGAAACCGCCCGCAAAGTCCGGCCGGGCTTGCTCAGCGTCTTCGATTGGAAATCGGAGGATGAAGCCCGCATGAATGTCAAAGTCTACGGGGGCTTCGAGGAACTTATCGAAAACGCCAAGCAAGACGGCATCGAGGCGGTCCTAATCGCCTTGCCCTTGCACCTGCACGCCCGGGCTGCGATTGCGGCCATGAAGGCGGGCCTGCACGTGATGACCGAAAAACTCATGGGCCACAGCGTACACGAGTGCAAGGAAATGGCCCGCGCCGCCAAACAAAGCGGTTTGCTCCTGGCCGTCGGGCATCAACGGCATTACAACATCTTGTACAATAATTCTGTGGAGATGATCCGCCAGGGTTTGTTGGGCGAGTTGCACTACATTCGGGCACAATGGCACCGCGGCAATCTGCCGGGCAACGACAGTTGGCAGCAGCCCATGCCAAAGGACGCGAAACCCGACGATCCCCTGGCCGAAGTGCTGGATAGAAACCTCCGCGATTGGACGAAAAAACTCGACCAATTGAAAAAAGCAAACAATAAATCAGCGGCGGATTGGGAAGAAAAAGTCGCCCAGGTCAAGGCCCAGATCAAAGACGCCGCGGTAAATGCAAAAAAATTCGGTTACGAAGATCTGGAGCTGAAGGACGGCGAGGGCAAGGCGATCTACGACCGGCCGGCCATCGAGGAACTGATCCGCTGGCGGCTTTGGGATCGGACAAGCGGCGGATTGATGGCCGAATTGGGCTCTCATCAACTCGACGCGGCTAGCATCTTTATCGCCGCGGTCCACGGCGGGCACAAGCAGATGCCGCTTAACGTCTGCGCGTCCAGCAGCCGGCCGCTCTTTCCGCCCGACCGCGACGTGGAAGATCACGTGTTTTGCGTTTTCGAGTTTCCGGCCCCGGGCTACGAGGCCAACGATCCGCAGGCCGCGAAAAAGAAGATCGGCGTGCAGTACGCCTCGATCAACGGCAACGGCTTCGGCGGATACGGCGAGACCGTCCTGGGCACACAAAGCACGCTGGTGCTGGAAACCGAAAACGATGCCATGGTCTTTAAAATGGGCGAGACCGGCAAAAAGATCAAGGTGGCCACGGGCAGAGACGCCAATAATACTCCCCGGCCGGTTTTGCAACTCGACGAAACCGGCGACGCAGAGTCGGCGGCCATCGGGGCCCTGGGCACGTTGCCGGCCGAACGCGGTTACACCGAAGAATTGGAACATTGGGCCTGGTGCGTGCGGAACCGCGATCCGGAAAATCTGCCCCGCTGCCCTCCCCAAGTCGCCCTGGGCGACGCCGTGATCGCATTGACCGCTAACATGGCCGCCCGCGAAGGCGCGGATCGAATTCAAAAAAGAATGGTTCGACGTCGACAGCGACGAAACTCCGGAGAACGTCAAACCGGACGTGAACCGGTATAGTTAATCCAAGTCCGAAAAATGGAATTTATACCTTTTCTCCATCCAGAAGGAAAAGACAAGGCAGGGCCTTCGACTGCAGCGGATCGGCTCAAATCTCCAGGCGCTATCGTGCAAGAGATGGACGATCTCTATGTTTTCATCAGGGGGGCGCTTTATGCCAATGGTTTAAACGAGGCAAAAAAGGCCTTTAAAGAAAGGAATTACGCCGAGGCATTCAGGTTGGTGCGGGAAACGGGAGAGCTTTACCGCCGCATGCATTTGCAGGCCCTTAAACAAGATCCTGAAAAAGCGGGCGGCGGAAAAAAGGAAGTCCAAAAACTTCGCGATAAGCAGGCAAAGATAAAAGACGTGCTCGATCGCTTTGACGGCCTTGACCGTCAACTGGAAAAAATGGCCAGGCTGCAACCGGACAAACCCAAGAGCCCTGTTTCCCTAAGTTCTCGGCCCGGCGCCAAGCCGGAACCTATCGCCCAGGTTTCCCAAGTTGCGCCTGCAAGCCAGGCGGATGATGCGATTGAACGAGGGAAAAATGCCGCCGTACACATAATTGACATGGGCTCGTTCACGCAACTGCAAACCGCCGCCCAGCTAACGGGCCTATTGCCCAGTGCCGACGGAATCGGATTCGTCCGGGATCACGAGTTTCGCACGGGCAAATATCAGGAGGCCTTCGAACGGATCGATGTTTTTTTCATGCATTTAAAGACCGCTGCCGAACAACGCCAGCGGACACTTCGCCAGGAAGAACGTGATTATAAAAGCGGGGTTCTTAAAATGTCCCCCAAGCAGTGGTTGATCAAGCAGCAGAACGACACGGCTCAGACGCAAAGAATCGACCGTGCGCTGCGGTATTTCGCAAGGATTTTGGACGGGCTGCGGATAATGATTACCTCCACCGCCGATACTCCGCCGCAAGGCCCTGGACCGAGTCCGGGATAGATTTATAATTTCTCTGCCGCAAGGTATTGATATCGGATAAATAATGTCGTGTCGTATGTTTTTATTTGCGGCGAACACTCCCGGAGCAAGCTTCGGGGGTAAATGATGAATACGACATCATATATCTGACGTTCAATAAACATTTCTCGTTGCAAAGGGGATTGCCATGGTACTGGTCGAGTTCAGTGTGTTCCCATTGGGGAAGGGTGAAAGCGTGGGCGTTTACGTGGCGCGGTGTTTGAAGATCGTCGAGCGTAGCGGAGTGGAATATCAGTGCCATGCCATGGGCACGACCATGGAAGGGGAGTTGGACGAGGTTCTGGACGTGGTTAAGCGATGCGTGGAGGAACTGACCTCCGATTGCGATCGCGTGGAATGTGCCATGAAACTCGACTATCGCAAAGGCTATGCGGGGGAATTAAAATCAAGACTGGCAAGGGTCGAAAAACGGCTGGGTCATGCGGTCAATAAGTAGAATAAAAGGGTATAATTTTAAAAGGGATAAGTCGAATTATTAATTAGTCCGGATTAATCGGGTAGATTTTATCATGCCGCAAATTACCATGGAAACCTGTCACAGCCTGGGTTGGGAAGAGGCCGCCCGTCGATTGAAAGAAAAATTCGGCGCGGTCCGCGACCGGTATGGTTCGCATGTGAACAATCTCCAGGAAAAATGGGACGATCACACGTTTTCGTTCGGCTTTAAGGCCATGGGCATGGGCGTGACCGGCACGGTACGCGTGGAAGACGCCAGCGTAAAACTCAATGCCGAACTGCCCTTGGCGGCGATGCTGTTTAAAGCGGCCATCGAACGGCAAATCCGCCAGGAATTAAGCGGCTTGCTGGCATGATTGGGTGCGGGCAAACAGTTTTAGCCCTATATTAAGAGAAGCCGGCGGCCCCGCCTTCATCTCCTGATCGTCAATCTGCAACCGGTGAAAAAACCGTCCGCGGCGCGGCTCAGGCCGACGCCGGCCGACCAGTCCAACTGGAAGTTCGGCGTGACCAGGCAGGTAAAGGCCCAAAAATTCGGCCACCAATCGCACCAGTGCAAGGCCGTTTATCTGTAAATCGGCTTTTTTACCAGCCCTGGCAAATGAATCTACCCCATCTAAGTGTATGAAGCCTTGGCTAAAACACCCTACGCCATAATTACGTTAATAACTTCAAGGATTTAAGTAACTTATAATCGTGCAAGCCTTTTCTTATTCTGATAATCTGATTTTGAAAAAGTCTATAGAGCGGCAGCGACGTTGAGATGGATCGACAGTAAATAAGCAATCCTTATATTATGTATTAGCATCTAAATCGTTTATAAACCCATTGTCATTGGCTATAATCGCCGTCTAAAGCTGCCGGATTGGGAAATCGGCCAAAGGTTGATTCTCGGCAGCCGGTCATGAGCCGTTGCACTGCCATGCCGAGCGATCAAGGGTGCACGGGCTGTAACAAAAAGGAAGCGTAATATGAATTTACAAACGCCGTGTGGGAATGACATATCGCAAACCAGGAACCGATCTCGTAATGTTGCACCGTACTCCGGTCTGTGCACGCGATGCCTGGATAGCTGTGTGGGTAATTGCGAGATATTCAAGTCGTCGTTGCGGGGCCGCGAAGTGATCTATCCCGAACCTTTCGGCGAGCTTACGGCCGGCGGCGACAAAAATTATCCGGTCGATTATTCGCATTTGAACATCCTGGGTTACGCCTTGGGCGCGGAGGCCATAGACGAGGCCAATCCGGACAAGGCGATCTTCCCCGACGTCGACACTTCCACGGTCTACGGCCACACCCATCCCGTGCGCATGAAGATGCCCATCTTTACCGGCGCCTTGGGTTCCACCGATATCGCCCGGATTCACTGGGACGGTTTGGCGGCCGGGGCGGCCATTTGCGGAATTTCCTTGGTCATCGGCGAAAACGTGTGCGGAATCGATCCCGACTTGCAGCGCAACAGCAACGGCAGAGTAACCAATTCGCCCGAAATGAAACGCCGCATCGACGTCTACAAATCATGGAAGGACCAATTCGGCGACATCATCGTGCAGATGAACGTGGAAGACACCCGGCTGGGCGTGGCCGAATACGTGGTGGAAAAACTAGGCGTGGAAACCATCGAACTGAAGTGGGGCCAAGGCGCAAAGTGCATCGGCGGCGAAATCAAGGTCCGCGATCTGGATCGGGCCCTGGAGTTGCGCAAGCGGGGATACATTGTCACTCCCAATCCCGAGGACCCGGCCATCCAAGCCGCCTTCAAATCCGGAGCGATCAAGGAATTCGAACGCCATTCGCGCCTGGGATTCATCGACGAAGAGGGTTTCCTGCGGGCTGTGGAATACCTGCGGCGGAAGATCGGCGTGAAGCGGGTTTCGCTCAAGACCGGGGCCTACGGCGCTCGCGAGTTGGCCATGGCCATCAGATGGTCGTCCAAGGCCAGGGTCGATCTGTTGACCATCGACGGGGCCGGGGGCGGGACCGGCATGAGTCCCTGGCGGATGATGGAAGAATGGGGCATTCCCACCTTCTATTTGCAGTCCATGGCCTATAGTTTTGCCAAGAAACTGGCCACCCGCGGCGAGTGGATCCCCGATCTGGCCATGGCCGGCGGATTTTCGACCGAAGACCACATCTTCAAGGTGCTGGCCATGGGTGCGCCGTATTTCCGCGCAGTGTGCATGGGTCGGGCATTGATGGTTCCGGGCTTCGTGGGCGACAACATCGACGGCGTATTGCGCAACTCCCGCCCCACAAAATGGAAGGAATTGCCCAATACCGTAAGCGCCTACGGCGATCGGCCCGAGCAAATCTTCGTGACCTACGAAACCCTGGCCCAGCGCTTCGGCCGCGACGAGATGGCCCGATTGCCCCTGGGCGCGGTGGCCATGTATACCTACGTGGACAAGCTGCGGACCGGACTAAGCCAACTCATGGCCGGCGCCCGCAGCTTCCGCCTGGATACGGTAAAACGCGCAGACCTGATCGCGCTGACCGAAGAAGCCGCCAAAATTTCCGGAATTCCGTATATCATGGACGCGGGCATGGAAGAAGCGGAAAGAATCCTCAACAGCTAAACATGAAACACACTCGGGTGTAAATAAAAACGCTGTTGGGGTGGCAGTTAAACTGCCACCCCAACATTGCCACAGAACGCCTAACGCAGAAGGCAGGACGCAGAGCGAGGAATTAATTTCCTTCGCTCTGCGTTTTTTGTTGTTTCGTTAAAACAAAAACATGCTCAAGAGTCTTACGCCTAAGTGGAACTGCATTAATAGTTATGCCATGTCATTCTGAGCGCAGCGAAGAATCTAGCGGTTAATTGAGATCCTTCGCTGCGCTCAGGATGACTGTACCAAGCTCAAGTTATCATACGGTTCCACTTAGCATTGCCAATGTGCTCGACTCAGGTCGTTTAGATCATCAAAGAGTTGAATGACCCGCAAAGTACGCCCGGAGGGATTCGAACCCCCAACCCTCGGTTCCGAAGACCGATGCGCCGATCGCGTAACCTCTAAACACACAAAGCACTTAGGAAAAACGCAAAACTCAGTGGTACCCACAGTGGTGCCAAACAGCTTTCCTCTCAATGGACATAATTTCCTTAATCTGCCGCGAGTGAGGATTTCACCGGTCACACCCTGGCGGTTTTATGACAGGCTTGGCCTTGTCATCGTGTTAGTTTTTTCTCAACAAGATAGACAGCGGCGCCACGCCTTTTCGCCCGGTCGGTCAAATCAGTGACAGACAGATCGTCCAAGGCGAATTGTTTGAAGTGATGTTCCAGATGATATGGCAGACAATTGCATCGATACACATTGGTACTCGGATGGCAAGGACGGGCGAAATAACCTGTCGCGAGTATTTCAACGAGTTGAGGTTCCACGAAGCGTCGCTTCCCAATAAAGTGATCCCAATCCCCAACGAGGCCATTGGTCATCCCAGGTCATACTGGTAACGCGAATTCGGCGGCCCGTGGTCACGTCGAGAGATGTTATGAGTCGTGTTTCCCTCAATGCACTGCACAGCAAGCGCTGGTTGTACCTTTGTATCTGATCCACGGTGCGACCTTTCTGCGCGGCTGCTACGGTTGGAACAGTTCCAATTGGCCGTCCCCGCGGACCGCAGGCGGCCAGCGGCCCGAAATGTGGCAAGAGCCACTGGAGATGTCCGGGTTCTTGCAGGCACAGACGAGGACCTCCAGGCCGTAACGGTGCGCAATGGATTTCAGACGCTCCATGATCTCCAGACGCGCTGAAGCCGGAAGCGCTGACACCCGGCTGTTGCCCGCATGGATCGCCAGAGGCTCGCCATCGGCGAAGCAGTCTAAGATCCTATTGAGCATCAGTTCGTCCTCGACGTGCCGCCGCAGCGATCCGATCACCGCCGGCCGGAGAAACAGCACGCTGGCGGCAATTCTGCGCACGCCGATGCGGGCCAATGCAGCACAGAGCGGCTCCAGGCAGTCCACGCCGTCGGTCACGCCGGGCATAATTGGGTCGAGCCTCGCCTCGATCGGGACGTGTGCGCCGATCAGCTCGGCCGCTTGTGCGAGCCGGACCTCCGGTGTCGCCGCGCGGGGTTCAAACGCGGCGGCGGTTAGTGGATCAAGAGTAATCAGCCCGATCCGCCCCTGAACCAGTGGTACATGGGCGGCCAAGAGGTTGCGATGTGGCTCGGGAATCCGCCCCTTGGTGACAAAGGCTACGCCAATCTCCGATTCCAAGAGAAACCTGAACACGTCGTAAGTCATTTTCAGGACCTCGGGAATCGGCTGGAAAGGATCGCTCGACGGACTGAAATACACCGTGGTGGGTTTCTTGCGCTTGCGGTGCAACTCATCACGCAACTTGGCGAGCGTATTAGTGTAAAATCTGACCTTGCCTTCCCCAGGGTGCGTCAGGTAGCCGCGGGCGTAACAGTAGCGGCACTCGTGGGCGCAGCCTGCCGTCAGGTTGACGGTCGGCATGTGTGCTAGACAAGCCAAACTGGATGGCGTAAGCACTGCTGATTTTCGTTCCTCGAAAAGGATCTCGACCATGACAGTATCATTAAGGATTAATGAGCTTATTATCCAACTCTAATAACCTTGACACCCCCGCGAGAGAGAAGTTCTCCAGTCACTCCATGCCGATCACAAGATGGACTGCCTCCTTTCAGATAAGCCCGTTTTGCACCAATAATGCGAGCGATCTCCAGGGAATACCGTGCACCATTTACGTGGTATTTGGTTACATCTTCCCCGGTTTCCGGAGCAATGATTTGCAGATTTTTATCAAGAACTTGTGTTCCTGTGCCACTGAGCGTCTCACTGGTCCTTGGTGTAGGCATGCCACCGAGTTGCTCGGGACAAACTGGCACTAAGACGTAGTTGCTTTTCAAACTCTCGATCAATTTCTCGCGCTTCTTTGCCCGCCTCCCGTGCCAGCGGCAAGGAATGCCCAACAGACAAGCGCTGATCAGCACCGGTTCTACCTGTTTGCCGCAATCGAAAAGGTAATGCTGAGCTGTTCTTTTTGCAATTCCCATAAGATTTACGAAATAAGGCTGTTCTTCTCTTGTTAAACTGCAACGCTATGTTATACTGTACGCATGTACCTATTGCATGTCAATATAGTAGTTTCATCAAAATGGCGGGAATATGCATCTCTTTGACACAAAATTCGACCTGGAACTCGGTCTTTCGCTTGCTCGGCGTGTCGATCCAAAATATCAACCTGTTTTCGAGAAATTGCCTGAGCATGATCGCGCCGCATTGGCTCTCTATTTCCTTCCACATCAATCTAAAAAAGAAATTCTAGAGGTCACTCGGCCGCACGTCATCAAATGGTATTGCCCCTTTGCCGACCAGCGCCAGTTTCCATCCGGACATAGGTACTGCATCAATGTATATACTGGCTGCGAACATCACTGCGAATACTGCTATGCGACAGGCTATATCTCCGCCCAGCCAAATTGTAAAAACGATTTCCGACGCGATCTAGTCAAGGACTTAGATGCTTTAGACGCATACAATGTTCCTCCGGCGCCAGTTCACTTGTCGAATAGCACGGATCCGTTTCAACCATTGGAACAGGAACATCATCATGCTCTCTACGCAATGGAAAAACTTGCAGAGCGACGGCACCGATTCACTACTGTCACCATACTGACCAAGAATCCGGCCGTACTGATGGACGAAAGATATATCAATGTGCTGCATCGCTTGAATGTCTTGCCGCGCAATCATCCCCGACGTCAGTGGTTTGAAAGCAATGGATATACACCTTTACATGTTGAATGCTCTTTGGCCTTCTACAACGACCAGCATAGACAGTTGCTAGACCCATCAGCCCCAAGCGTCGAAAGCCGCATGGCAGCGATCCAATTTTTGCGTAAAGAGGATATCCCCACTTATGTCCGTATCGATCCATTGTTCCCGCGGGATCCATTATTAAATGGGAAAACGATGAGCGACTTCAACTTGCCTGATGTTCAATCCATCTCTGACTTGGAGGCCCTTGTCCACTTTTGCCGGGAAATCAGTGTAGGGCACATTATCTATTCGGTCGCAAAGATTACCCAACCACGGGCAGCACATTTTTCTGCAGTTATGCAGAAAATGAAATGCGTGTATGAACACCTGGCAGAAAAACAAACACTGGTTTTTCACGGTGGATCATGGCGGTTACCAGAAATCGTTGCTAAACAGTTCGTCATCAATCCATTTTTGGATCTCTGCCATCAGCATGCAGTTGGAGCAAAGTCATGCAAGGCCAATCTGATTTCTACTCCTTAGCCCTCGACGACTTATGCCAACGTCTGCCAGTAATCACCCCGAACAACGCCGGCTTCAAACTGGCTGGGGCTCGCGGCAAAGCGCGACAAAACGAATCTCAACCCGCTTATTTAGAGCGGTCGCAATACGGCGCAACATGGCCAAAGAGTGGCCTTCGTAATCCGCATTCTCGAGGCGGCAAATCACCGATGCTGTTGTACCTACAAGCTTGGCAAGTTCTCGCTGGCTTAGGCTGGCTTTTTCACGCAGATTATAAATCTGACGAGCTACCGCTGCATTAGATCGCTCCTCTTCTAGGAGGGCCATTTTCTCTGCAGAGCCCTCAAAGTATCGGCGATGTAGAATTGCAACAGCATCCTTGGTAGGTTTTTGTCGTTTGCCGGTAGTTTTTTTCCGAGACATGTTTTTCACTCCTTAAAAGTGTATTTTTCGGGATTGCTTACAAACTTGTTTTTACGTTTTATTGCTGATTCTATGTCCTTACGCGCGACAAGCCGCTGTTTGACCAGTCCTTGGGCAAGTACTGCCGCTTTCCTCTCATGAAAAAAATAAAGGATTCGAAAGTTCATGCCTTGCAGCCCAATACGCAATTCATAGATGCCATCGCGGAGATAACCTGCTTCAGGGCGGCGCAATTCGTGTCCCATATGCTTTAGCCGCTCGATTTTGACGGTGCATTTGGCCTGTGCCTATACCGTCAGTTTATCGAGCCAGTCCAGGACCGGGACGGTTCCATCATCATCTCTGAAGAAGACAACATCGATTTTTGGCATCCATTCCTCCTATTACTATGTTCGCATATTTGCGAACAAATGTCAAGAAATATTTAGCACAATTCCCAAAACAGTGCGGCAAAAGAGTGAAGCATCGGTATTACTGGTAGCGTTTAAAAAGTGCCCGCTATGGTGCCGTACAATCTGCACTCTGGGCGTCACCAGTGTTACAATCTGCATCAATTTGCAACAATATGCGTAAAATAGGCAGAGATCCCTCGGTTTTGTAAACCGATGCGCCATCGAAGTGTGATTATAACTCGTTACTAGATAAGATGTTATGCCTCTCAAATGTGTGGTCCGAAGACCGATGCGCTATCCAGTTGCGCCACGGGCGCTTAATAAATCATTTATAAACGGGTTCCCACAACAGGGAAAGTGGCCTTGGGCGTTGAAATGGTGCCCAATTTGTGGTTTTCAAATAAAATGGCAAATAAATTTGGGACGGATATCCTCAGCCAATTGTCTGTTATTCACCCCAGCGCCATGTCAGAGATATCTTTTCGGCACCAGGCGCCTTTCCAGCGGATGCATTTTACCGCGCGGTAGGCGTTGAGTTTGGCCTGGGCGATGATCGAGCCCAGGGCGGTGACATTCAAGACTCGGCCGCCGGTGGTCACTATCTGATCGTTCGCCACGGCCGTGGACCAGGGAAAAATGGCGTCATTGTGCTCGATACGGCGCCTGCGGGACGCCGCGCCGGGCATTGTCGCTCATGAATCCTCGCTGCAAGGCGGGGCCCTCCTAAAAATCCCTTGCTTCGACCTGCCCAAATAATCCGGAAAACGACCGGTCAATGAGGAAAGAGAATTTTCTTCGCTTCGCGTCCCGCGATTCCTTGGTCCCGGAGCGCGTCCGTGGATTAACTTTACGCGGGTGAACAGTCTGGCGAAAGAAAGGCGAGGCATTTTTCCCGCCCTTCGGAAGAAAGGCCTTTAATCAGTGCACCGCAGAAAAAGCAGCGGGAACGGTGTTTTCGGCATCGTTGGATCAGCGCCTGCAAAAGGTCGCCATTGGGAAAGATTAATTCCACGCGGTCCTGCGGCAAGAGGGGGTGAGAACACAAGAAACTAATCCCTCCTCGCGAAAGATCTCCGATATAAATCGCTTCCAGGGCGTCATCTTGGAGGAGGAGAGCACGCCCTCGGCAATAAAAACGGCGGAATTGCCGGCGATCCTGAAATTGAATCGGCAGTGGGCCTTGCACCCCCAAGAAATCTTTCTCTCTCTCGGGCAGGCAAATTTCGCAGCCGATTTGCTCCCACAGAGCATGAATCACGTTTTTTTCATCGCGTAGATCCAACATTGCACAATCTCCCGGTCAAACTGAGTGCAAGACATCTGTTCCAAATACTGGAGCGCCTGAGTCAGACTGATTGACCTGCGGTAAGGGCGTCTTCCCGTGAGCGCTTCAAAAACATCGACCACTGCGCAAAGTTTGGCCCAAGGATGAATCTCCGTGTCCGACAAACCCACCGGATACCCTTTGCCGTCGATCCGTTCATGATGTTGATAGACCATCATCAATTGATCTCGGCTCAAGCGGTGTTTAGGAACCAGATCCACATAACCCCTCTGGGGATGCGATCGCAGAATTTGCTTTTCTTCGGCCTTGAGAGGTCCGGGATATGCCAGGATAGAGGCGTGTATAAAGCGTTTTCCCAGATCGTGCATCATGGCGCCGATGGCGATGGACATTTGCTCTTCCGAGGAATATCGCATTTCCTTGGCTAAGACCGCCGAATAGGCCACCACATTCAGCACATGAGTCAGGGCGTGGGCATCGTGCCGGAAGAGCGCGAAGAGTTCTCTCGGCAATACTTTTTCAAAGCGCAGCAACTGGGAGATGCGTTCCCCAAAGCGCTGGGATTCCTCAATCGCGGAATCAACCTTTGGGGAACGGTATGCCGTTTGGAAGCGGTCCATGACCGCCGTTTGCAGCAAGGTGACGCGTTGGGATACCGGGACGTCCTCCCGTACCAGAAACGCATCCAACCGGTTGTTGAGTTCGGTCGAGAAAATCCTCCAGTCGGAATTTCGGACGTAGAACTTTCTGGCGTCGCTATGGCCTAATTGCTTCCACTGTTCCCGGGTCAAGCAATAGTCGTGCGCCCGAAATAAGATGGGACGTTTCTTCGATTCATCGGCAATGTAGATGTTTATTCGAGAATCGGGGAGCGCGACCAGGACTGCTGCAGGCACGACTGTATAACCAGCCAGCGCGTTATTTTGCGAAGAGGTTACCGCAGGACATGTCATCATGGATGCACGATTTCCACGAATCAGAGGTACTTTTAAGAAATCCTGCTTTTTATTTAGCGGGGTTGCCCTAAGCGAGGTTTTAATCACCCGTGTTTCCACATCCTTTTGGGTGGTAGGACATGAGGATGAGACGGAAAAAAACGGCAAATCCGATTGCGAGTGCCGTATCGAGAGCAAGGGTTTCGTAGCGGGCGGTCAGACAGTTCGCCGCGTCCGGCGACGGAATCGAGGCCCGTTGGTCGGCGACGAACTGATCCCCGAGAAGAAAACCGCCTTCGGCATCGATCAATCCTGATGCCCAGGAGAAAGATGATCACCGCAGCCGCAACTGCGAAGAACAGGACCAACAGGATGAGTTCCATAAAATCTTCTAATGAAGGAATTAGAGACACTAAAACCTAGACTACCTTGATCGGCAAGAATATTTAAAGATTGCTCGATGAACAGCATGTATAGGTCGAATTGTCCATGACGAGCGGACCGAAATTGCTTTCTGTATGATGATAAGTGCTGTCTTTGGCTCCTATATAGTTCACTTAGTCTGACAAATGGTGGGCCTCCAAGGATTACATTTACGCATCCGTGTGGTGAGTCTCGAAAGATATCAAGAAAACTCCGGCAAATGATGTTTTTGCGCAGATCAGGTATAATAATAGATTGCGAATCATCCAACTGTGCAAAATCGGTAATCGTTGCTTCCCAGACGGCAAGTAATAGTAGTCGGATCGTCCTAGCCACTGCTTGTTCGTCAATGTCGATCCCGAGAAACATTTCACCGAGTACATCTAAACGTTCTTGAACACGGAAAATGCTGGACATGACCGAGGTATCAGAGTGTTTTTCCCGCCAACAAAGGACGTATCGTAAGGCTGCGATCAAGAATGCACCGCAACCACAAGAAGGATCGAGAATACGAAGTTGCTTGATATCATCAACCGATCGTTCCCTAAATGCCCGATCCAAAACGGTGTTGACAAGATAGTCAACGACAGGCGCCGGCGTATAGTGAATTCCTCTCTCATAACGAGTGGATGAATTGAGGCCGAGGGGATTAGCTATACAAAGTTGATGGAAATCTCCAAATAACGTTAATGCGATTGGGTTGTCGTGTATTAACAGCCATAGTGCATCTGTGATACGTTTCTCCCATCCTAAGTCAAAAAGAGAGGGTGGGATATGAATGTTTGCTGGGATCCAAGTTGGATCGAAAACTGATTGGAGTATCGGACACGTGAAGCTGTTTTGAATTTCTAGAAATAAATCTCTAGTAGTCGCTGGGGAAACTTTTGTCCATATTTTCTGAAGACTCACGGTATCAATTTGTTCTCTTCTCTTGACGTATTCTATCAGTAGGCTGGTGCCCAAGAGGTGATCAACTAAATGGCCTAAATCTGATAATTGGAGGCCATCGTAGTTATGCTGGCACCACAGATGAAATAGATAAGTACGCCATCGATGAATGTATCGCCAGAAGCGTCTTGATTCGGATAGAGACTGGATTGGGTATGCATCAAGCAGGTGAGGTATGTCGCCCAAGAATATTCGCCCTTTAACGTACTTCAAAGGACACAGTTACAGTGTTCTAGGCTCTCATACATATTGAGTGCTTCAAACATCGACTCATCCTCTAAGCAGAGGCCTATTTCCAGATCTGGCTGATTTTGGCGAATTAGATTAATAAGACACCTGTATACCTGCTCTCGCATGGACTGACTAAAACGCAGTCTTCCGTCATCTGATCTGGCTCCCTGGCGATCGAGTAACGATGTTACGGCATTGTTTTTGCCGAGCTTTAATTCCATCAATCGCTGGGCTTGAGGATAGGAACAAATTGAACCCAGCGTGATTCGAGACAGAGGAATAGCATTAAGCAGTTTCTTCAGGAACCTACTATATATGTCCTGCCAATCGGCCACGGGAATAATCGGCATCAGAACCGCGCGTATAGAATAGCCAACCTCCGCACATCGATGCATAGCCTCCAATCGATCAAACACGGTCGGTGTATTTTTTTCAAATCCCAGTGCCACTTCCGGTGCATTTACTGTCCAAGACAAGATTGTATGTCTTCCATGATCAAGATCTAATAGATTCTCAACGTCGGCGCTCTTTGTCAGCACAACCATGTGTGCATATGGATGTCTGGCAAAGAAAGGAATCATCTTTCGTGAATATCCACTAAGCGGATCTAGAGCAAGGCCATCCTGGAGTTTTCCCAGATAAAATGCCATAGGACGGCCAAGTTGATTTGCGATCCGATCCACTTCGGTCAGGATCTCAGGCAGGTTGAGGAAAATCTTTACTGCCGGCGAAAACCTGACGCCCGGCGTTCCGGCCAAATAGCAATAGTGACAACCATAGGGACAAAAACCATAAGGCGAGAAGTGCCAGTAATTCGGACAAGTATTGTCTTCTTCTTCGCTGAATCGCACCGCACTATTGTGTTCGCCGAGCACAAGAATTTGCTTTCCAGTATCATGAAGCCGTAGCGCATCGGTTTCTTTCAACTCAATCCGATTATGTGGTACGTCGAACGCTTCTATCACTTTGGCATTCGGATAAACATCGCATATTATTTGTGCATAGTGCCGGCGTCCTTGGGTACTATTGCTCCCCTTTGCTAAGAAAATCTTCGATGGCTGAAAAAGTGGCGCTGGGCGAGGTGTGTAACTATCGTTTTGAACATTCACTGCAAACATTATCTGAATCTCGCTAGATAGATAGGATTTGCATTTTCATGCTTAAAAGATCGTTAAATTAGACCACATTAGACCTTATATCTGAACATAGGTATACAATAATGAATCTATTCCCGTGTATCAAGTCATTTTTTTAGCCAATTGTCATGTAAGGCAATAGAAAATGCCTTAACTAACTCTTTTCCAGATCCTTCACCACGAGAAAATAAAGTGCCCGCTATGATGCCGTACAATTTGCACTCTGGGTGTCACCAGATGTCACAATCTACCTCAATATGCAACAATATGCGTAAAATGGGCAGAGAATCCTCGGTTTTGTAAACCGATGCGCCATCGAAGTGTGATTATAACTCATTACTAGATAAGATGTTATATATCTCAAATGTGTGGTCTGAAGACCGATGCGCTATCCAGTTGCGCCACGAGCGCTCAACATAATTTATAAACACGTCAACACATCAGGAAAAGTGGCCGCGGGCGTAAACATACGGCCAAATGCTCGGTTTTCAAACAAAATGGTGGCAGGCACTCTTACGAGGTTGTTAAAAAATCGGGACAGGCACACTTCCGAAGCCCTCGTATTCTGTTGTTATCGTAGAAATCCCAGAAGCCACTCCCCAATTTGTCAGATGTTTTTAGGATTTCATGCCGCACACCACCCGATGCCCATTGCCCGCTATCTACTGTCATTTACCCCAGCGCCTTGTCGGAGATATCTTTTCGGCACCAGGCGCCTTTCCAGCGAATGCATTTTACCGCGCGGTAGGCGTTGAGTTTGGCCTGGGCGATGGTGGAGCCCAGGGCGGTGACATTCAGGACCCGGCCGCCTGCGGTGACGATCTGATCGTTTGCCATGACCGTGCCGGCATGAAAGACTTTTACGTCGGGCAGGATTTCGGCGTTTTGCAGGCCGCGGATGGGATGTCCTTTAGTGTAATCTCCGGGATATCCTTGGCTGGCCATCACAACGCATACGGCCGGACGCGGATCCCAGTCCATGGGCGGAAGCTGGTCGAGCCGGTCGTCGACCGTGGCTTCGAGCAGGTCAAGCAGATCGGTTTTCAGGCGCATAAGCAGGGGCTGGCATTCGGGATCACCGAAACGTACGTTGTATTCCAGCACCTTCGGCCCCTGTTTGGTGATCATCAAGCCCGCATATAAAACACCCTTAAAAGGCCGGCGGGAACGCTTCATATTGTGGACGGTGGGCACCAGGATGCGCTCCTCGATATCGTGCAGCATATCGGGGGAAATCAGCGGGGCGGGGCAGTATGCGCCATGCCGCCGGTATTCGGACCGGTGTCGCCGTCAAAGGCCGGCTTGTGATCCTGGGCCGGGGGGAGCGTGACGATGGTGCGGCCGTCGGTCACGGCCATGACGCTGGCTTCCTGGCCGTCGAGCCGCTCTTCGATGACCAGCCGATTGCCCGCGGCGCCGAAGATTTTTTGCCGGGCGATTTTTTCCACCGCATCCAGGGCTTGCTTGCGGTTGGGGCAAACGAACACGCCCTTGCCCGCGGCCAGGCCGTCGGCCTTGACCACCACGGGCATGTCTTCGCGATCGCGGAGGAATTTGTTCGCATCTTCGGCGGTGGTAAAGTGTTGATACTCGGCGGTGGGCACATTTGCGCCGTGAAGCAGGTCCTTGCAAAAAACCTTGCTACTTTCCAGTTCGGCGGCGTTTTTATGCGGTCCGAAAATCCGCAGGCTGGACTGTTCGAAGACATCGACAATGCCGTCGGCCAAGGGCGCTTCCGGCCCGACAACGGTCAGTCCTACGCCGTTTTCCTTGGCAAAGCGAATGAGTTTGGCGAAATCGGAGGCCTGAATGGGGACGTTCTCGCCATCGATGTCGGTGCCCGCATTGCCCGGGGCCACAAATACACGTTCTACCCGAGGACTCTGGGTGAGTTTCCAAGTCAAGGCGTGTTCGCGTCCGCCGCTGCCTATGAGCAGAATGTTCATGCTGTATCCTGATGAAAAAAAGGGGACAGCCGTACGCACAATCCTGGCTTAGGATGAAAAATATCATGTGACTCGGTGCCAGTCCCCTTTTCTCCCTGGCCGAGTGGAGTGGGCGGCACTGGATTCGAACCAGCGACCTCCACGGTGTGAGCCTCCCTTCGATGCCTGGGTTTTCCAACCTGAAATCTTTTGTTGGTTTGAGTTTAACGAATTTCTTGAGATTTGCAAGCACTAGCAAACTAACAGCATAATTGTGGGGATTATGACCATTTTTTGCTCTATGTGCGTAGATAGTTGTGTAAAAAATTCACTGTTTGGGCTTGGCGGTCAATGGTGTGAATCTCTTGGATGCGCTGATCGGCAGCGGATCGGCCTCTCGGCCGCCAGGCATGCGCCTGGTTGAGTTCAATCCCTTGCCTTGGCAATGAACCCCTGACCGCGCCGATCAACAGCGGACCGCATTGCCGGCGTCGAGGCGTGCACCTTATGAGCAAGGCTCCGGGCCGTGGTGGTGAACATCAGACCTCGGTGATCGGCGCGCGGCTGAAATGAATAACGCACTGGTCCCGATCATCAAAGCTGAGCGGATGCTGGCAGAGGCCAACACGATCCCCAAGATCACGCATATCGCGAACTTGGCGGCCCGGGCGGCCGAATATGCGAAACGGGCGGGCATGGAAACCCACCAGGTCAACCGGGCGAAAAAGGTGGAACTGGATTGCCACCGACCCGCGGCGGCGGTTATCATATTAATAATATCTATACGATAACCCTCAAACGCCTTGGCGATCTTTGCCTGAGTTTAACGAATTTCTTGAGATTTGCAAGCACTAGCAAACTAACAGCATAATTGTGGGGATTATGACCATTTTTTGCTCTATGTGCGTAGATAGTTGTGTAAAAAATTCACTGTTTGGGCTTGGCGGTCAATGGTGTGAATCTCTTGGATGCGCTGATCGGCAGCGGATCGGCCTCTCGGCCGCCAGGCATGCGCCTGGTTGAGTTCAATCCCTTGCCTTGGCAATGAACCCCTGACCGCGCCGATCAACAGCGGACCGCATTGCCGGCGTCGAGGCGTGCACCTTATGAGCAAGGCTCCGGGCCGTGGTGGTGAACATCAGACCTCGGTGATCGGCGCCGGCTGAAATGAATAACGCACTGGTCCCGATCATCAAAGCCGAGCGGATGCTGGCAGAGGCCAACACGATCCCCAAGATCACGCATATCGCGAACTTGGCGGCCCGGGCGGCCGAATATGCGAAACGGGCGGGCATGGAAACCCACCAGGTCAATCGGGCAAAAAAGGTGGAACTGGACTGCCACCGCAAGGCAGGCGGTTTGCTGATTGATTTGAAAAAACGGGGTCAACTGGTAGAAGGTGGCAACCGAAAAGCACTATCCCAACGTGGTATAGTGACCCTAAAAGACATTGAATTAACTCTTAATCAATCCTCCCGTTACCAGCTCGCGGCGTCTGTGCCAGAGGTGGAATATCGGCAATGGGTGGCTGCAATCCTGGAGAAAGACGAAGAACTAACCGGGGCTTGGCATCGGTCGATTGCTAGCGGACGGGAAGCCGGCACCTCCTAGAGGGACAAAATCCTTGAGACTTCCACCCTCTGGAGGCAGAAAATTTCGAGGAGTGCAGAGGATTAAGAATCCGCTGCACCAATGCGCACCTGATTGTGTTGGATTCGACGCCAGCGGACCGTGGATGTCCGGAACTCGATGCTCACCCTGACCGCGGTGACATCAACCAGGGGCCGGGAGCGAAACGAGTTTTTTCTATCCGCTGCTCTCGCGCTCGAGTTCGGCTGTCCGCACACGTTGCCGCAGGAAATCCCCAATTATCTCATCATGCGATAATTACTCGCGCTCGAGTTCGGCTGTCCGCACACGTTGCCGCGGCCTTTGGCCCGGGCACACGAGCTCGACGGGGCTCACCGCGGTAGCATCGTGCGACCTCGGGACTTTGGCCCGGGCGCACGAGCTCGACGGGATTATTTAGAAAAACTATACCATCATGGGATAGTTTGGCCCGGGCGCACGAGCTCGACGGCTTGGTGGAAAATTTTCCACCAAGCACGGATGCGTTTGGCCCGGGCGCACGAGCTCGACGGTCCGGGTCCGGACGTTCTGGCCGCGGCGGGCGATCGGCCTACGTCGCCGGCGACGATGGTGCCAGGTGGCTTTGCGGAGCACGGGCACTCGAGTCATTGCCCGGGTCGACATCCATGGCCTGGAGGCAAGCCGCGGCCGCGGCGGGGCAGGTGTGCTCGCCGGCGGTCCGCATCGTGGCCGGACCGGGCCGCGGGCGTCGCGGCATGAAGTGTCGGAAAGGCAGGTATCAGACATCGACCCGGCCGGTCCGGAAGCAACCTGAGCGAAACTGTGGCTGCCATTTTTGGTGAATCGCCTCAATCGGGGAGAAAATCGGTTTTTCTCATAGTCCACGGTCCGCGACCGCGCCGACGAAAAAACGGCCGCGGCCATCGACGTGCTCGGCGATAGTCGATCGCCAATTCCGCCGGCAGCATCGTCAATAAAAGCGATTGCGCCCGGGCAACCGAATACTTGCTTTGCCCGCTCGATGCTTCCCTGGCCGGCCGATCGGCCGGCCAGGGCATCTCTCATTGTGGTGCTAGGGGTGGAAGCCACTCTGCCCGATAACAACAGGGTGTTTCATTCGCTCTATTAAATATGTTTGATATGGGGGACCTTAGGATCATGCCAATGAGCCGGCCATTCTTTGCGATCATAAAAGTACTGAGTGTATTTTATGTCACAAGTATCCAGATCGAATTGGAACCAGTCGCCTTGAAAGAATACGACAAATTTATCAAAATCCGACAGATCCTTTAGCTCCCAATATTCTTTCATTTGAACATTAAGAATCGCACACAGTTTGTTAAATAAGTCGATTATTTCCTCTTTGGTAAGACCGGCAATCGCCGCCTCGTATTTCTTCTCGGCTTCCTTTTTACGGGCTTCGTAACGCTCTATTATCGTCTCTGCTTTCTCTTCTGCTACCACGGGATTTTGTTGACTACGGCTTTTAAAAACTGGATTTCCTATGAAGGGACCATTGGCAGCTAAACCGAGAAAATAGGCTCCGTCAAATTCAAATTCTCCAATTTGTTCATCTAGTTTTCGGTATGTTATTTTCACAATGATTCTCCTTTTTTATTTTGGCTGTGGTAGATTTTTCAGTGTGTCGGCCATCGCTTGCGGATTGATGTAATGGTTCATGGTTGTGGTTAGTGAAGTGTGTCCAAGTGCGGCCTGTGCTATGTATGGGTTGATCTTGGCAAGCTCCGTGGCCATGCTCTTATGATGCTTCCCTGGCCGGCCAATCTGGGCCGGCCAGGAGCATCGTGGTGGTGCTTGGGTGGAATGCACTCTGCCCGATAACAACAATGTGTTTCATTATTTTGGCTGTGGTAGATTTTGCAGGGCATCGGTAATCGCTTGCGGGTTGACGTAATGATTCATCGTTGTACACAGAGACTTATGTCCAAGCACGGCCTGCGCGACAAAAGGATTGATCCGGGCAAGCTCCGTGGCCATGCTCTTACGAAGTGCGTGAAAACCGTAGCGGTGAGTCTCGGGGATCTTCGATGCCTTGAGCATGCGGCGGCGGCATGATTGCAGATAATCGAAGCCATGCGGCCAGGGGAAAATTTTCGGACATGTCTCCTGAAATTTTCTTAGCGGTTCGATGGCCTGGAGCGCTGCTTTGGATAAAGTGAATTGGTGAGAGTCACCGCCCTTGTAACAGTCGCCGGGGACGCTGAGCACATTCCCCTCCAACATCGGCCAGCGCAACCGCATGATCGAACCAATACGCAAGCCCGTGTTGTAAGTGAAAAGAATTAAGGCCCTCCACCATGCCGCGGGCGTCGTGCCATCAAGTTGCGGAACGGTCGCGGTTTCCGCTGCCTGTAGCCACAAGGATATTTCGTCCAGACCGAATGAATCGGTAGGCGGTTTGTTTCGCCGGCGGGGCTTGTTCAAATACGGCGGATCCGGCAAGAGTCCTGCGCCGAGGCGGTTTTTTTGAGTACGCGGACCCAGGCGGTCGAAAATCATTTGCAGGTGAATACAGACCTTGCGGCAAGTATTGGGAGAAATATTTTCACCACGCCGAGTAAGACGCTGGGAGAGCGCCTTGACGAACTTCGCGCAAATTGGCGCTCCAATTTGATTGATCGGCGGATCTCCTGTGTAAAACCTCCATAATTTCAAGGCGTTTTTATATTCCTTGAATGTGCCGGCGCTTGTGGATTTTGGCTCCAGGCAAATCGGGCGTATGTATGTCGTGTAGAATTGGGTGAGCGTCATTTCCGGAGACAAGGGGGCCTCGTCGGGTTCGGGCTCCGATTTAATTTTGGTTTTTTTCGTGGCCTCGTTGAAACACTTTTTCCAATATGACGGATAGGAAGCCTGCCAGTGCCTAATCGTGGTTGGCTTTAGAGTCAAAACTTTCGCGACTTCATCATGCGTCAGACCCTTGGCGATTAATTTTGCGGCCGCGTTTATGCCGATTACGGCCTCCGATGTCAAACCCGGGTCGATCGCTGGAAGTTTGATCGGCGGCAAAGTGGCTTCGATGCCCAATCTTTCGCGGGCTTCTGAAAGTAGGCCGATCCAATTTTTTTTATGCCGATACTGAAATGCTTTTAAAGTGTTAAGTGAAATATTGGCTTCATGCGCGGCCTGGACGATCGTTTTACCTTGGACAACGGCCAGGGCGGCGTAGTAATGGGATAAAATTACCCGGTCCGCCGGCGGGCGTGATGGACGGGGCTTGGTTGGTTTTACCGCGGCGATCATACTTCACCTCCTGCCGGTCCACGGGCGTGGGAAGTGAGCGCGGAAGTGATTGCCGACCGATCGCGGCCATTAGAGAATTCCGTTTTTAGATGCCTCATTACAATTGCCCATGATTCAATGGGCCGGTGATCTTGTACAAGGGCCATTAACTGCGCTGAGTTATGTGCCCGGGCGCAGCCCAGCGCCATGGCCATGTTCAGGTTTTTAGCATACAACCTGGCAGAGAGAATCTCTGCCGGCACGTCCCATAGTCGTTGCGGTCGGAATGTGGGAGGCATCACACAAAGATAGACCGCCTGCTTGCCTTTAAGAGGCATGACAGCCTGCCTTTCCGTCGCGCTTCACAGCGCAACAAAAAATCTCCAGCCCAGTTGATCGTTGTAAGGAGGCCTGTAAGGGCGCCTGCGCGTAAGTCGCCTTATGCGCACGGTCAACTGGGTTGGAGCCTTTTTGATTTTCATGGTTTTCCTCACAGCAGAATCCTTACGCCCGCAATTTTATCCTCGGGCAGCTATCCATGTCAAGAGGGGCGAAAACCCTGCAATTTACGGCGAATGGTATGGTATAATGCGGCTTAAAATCTGGCCGATCACACACCTAAAAAACGGTGCTTTGCCCTTGTGATCGGCCAGTTTTTTTTGTTGATATTTCGCCCGAAATGTGCTATCTTTTCAGATAAGGCAATGCACCGGTTAGATCTTTCCCAGGGCATTGCCGCATCTATTTTCTGCCGGCTCCGCGCGGCCGTGCTCCGGGTTCTCTACTCCGGAGCATCTTTGAGTGATAAAAAAATATTTAGAGACTGAAATCCGGCGATTGCTGGAAACCGGCAAGCTTTCACACCGGAAAATCTCTCGCCTTACGGGCGTATCTCGCGGCACAATAGACGGAATTTCCAATGGCACCCGAAAACTTAAAGACCGCAATGGCAGATCCAACCTAAGCGAAGATGCTTTGGAATTATATCTGGCTTCACAGGATATACCCAAACGCTGCCAAGAGTGCGGGGCAAAAGTAGTGCTACCCTGCCGGCATTGCGCAGCCCGGGCCTTTGCCGCCAAAAATAAAAAAAGGCCGAGCGATCGCGGACCCCCGATCATCTTGGGTTTGGAATTGAAACCAGAACATAAAGCACGCTATAAAGAGGTCCGGCGAGCTCGGTGCGAAGCCAGTCAGCCGGCCGGCGTAGTGCAAGAAGTTCAGGCAGGTCCGAAGATCCGCCGGCGGCGGCGGGAAAATTTTCAGGGGTCAATCGACGGGTGTTTCGACCGCATCGATTTTACCGGCGGCATCAATCAATAAGACAGCGCCTCCCCTGGTCTCGTTTAAGATGACGGCCATCTTGGCCTCGATGCCTTCTAAAAGAGCTTCACAACCAATCCGCAAATAAAGATCGATCGAATCCCTCAAGTTTTCGAGTTCGATAGCATAGGCTGGCCGCATGATCGATTATTCATCGAAAAGTTTTACCAATTGTCGCAGGACCGGCAATTGCTGGGCCAGCTTGGTGTTTATGTCGCGCAATTCTTTGACTGAATCCGCCGCAAGTTTTGTCTTGGGATCGCCGATGTTCAACTGAGTCATCAAGGCGTGGGCCTCGCGGCTGCCGAGGGCCATTGCGCCCAGGGGATGAATCGCCGGCGTTTCCTCTTTTAAGGCGCTGGTTGCGGACTTCCGCAGACGTTTGGCCGCTTTTTGGAATTCGTCGTTTGTGATGTCTCCGGCCTGCCGGGCCTGCGCGAGCCTGGTCATGTTGTCGGCGTAATCTGAGAGCGGATCGGAAATTCCTAGACTTGATTTTTGACTTTTGACTTCTCGATAGTAATCATCGAGATGTTTCTTTTTTAATCTGGAAAGCGTCTCGGCATTAAGCATTTGCTTCTTGAATAGATCCTGATCGTGCTCCATTTCGCGGCTATATTTTTCTTCCGGGCGCTCCATGGCTTGCGTTAGAGAGTCGGCCTCGTGCCGCTGCCTTTGACGTTCTTGATCCCTCTCCCGCTGTTCTTCTTGTCGTTGTTTTTGCGAATCCAAGGCAGAAATGCGGTAATCATATGCCCACAGTTTTGCCTCCTTCAATGGATCACCCTTTAAGGTATCCGCAAATTCACTCCTTTTCCTTGCCCTCACGGCGTTCTCGCCGCCGAGTTCATCATCCATATTTTGGAGAATTTTATCGGCCTTATCGCTTTGTTCCTTTACGAGATCTGATCGTTTTTGTTTTTGCTGTTGGCCGATGCGTTTTTTTTCATTGATGTCGGCAAATTGGATATTCCGATCTTCGCTTTCCCATTGTGCGGCCAGTTTATCCAGCGAATCTCCGCCGGTTATAAGGTCTTTCCCTTTTGCCCATCCACCCGAAAACAACCGCATTGCTTTGGTCATTGCATTCACATTACCGCCCCCCAGAGCTCCGCCGGATATTTTATCTAGGGCTCCCACCGCCGGCGATTGCATTGCCGTCAAAGCCATGTCAGCCATAGTATTTTTCAAGTTCTTCCAGGAATTGCCCAAGGCATTAGATCGGGCCACGTCTTCCGGTTTAATGATCTCATGCTCGCCGAGCAAGTTGAGATATTCCTGCATGAGTTTTAGGGTGGGGATCATTTCCGCGCCACTTTTTCCGAAAAGTTCCACGGCAATATTGGCACGGTCGGCGGGATTTTTTATATTGTCGAAGGCCGCGGCTACTTCACTTAATGCCGCTTCCAAGGGCTTCGCGGCCAGCTTTTCAGGATCAAGGCGCATGCTTTCAAAAGCGCTTTGCTGTTTGGGCGATAATTCGGCCATTGAACGTTGAAACCGGGAAAGCATCATGGGGTCGAAGCCTGCGCCCATCAGCCGGCTTGTGGATTCCGGCCTTGCCCCAGCATAAGCGATTCACGTCTGACGTTCTGTGCCAAATTCTGGCGATCAAGAAATGTCTTTAAGGTGAACCCGCCAGCTATGGCCCCCGCCGTTATGAGAGGATGCCCCATGGCCAGGGCACCCATACTTGAAACCATACCACCCAGTCCCGCTCGATCGCCAACTTGATAAGCAATATCACGGGTTGCACTGGCCAGGCTATGAATTACTTTTTGCTTAGAATCGCCGATCGCGGCGGCGGTCTCGGCCGCTTCCCGGCTGAGTTCGACCCGCATGGAATTGCCCCAGGGCAGCATTTCTTTCCAGCGCATTTGATTGCGGAGGGACTGATCTTTGCCTGTATTGGCCCCGGTGAGCATGAGGTCTTGGGGATTGAATAAGCCTCGTCCATCCTTATTCAGGTCGGCCAGGGCCGACTTCCAGGCCCGGGTCTCGGCTACCGATCGCTCCATGACCTGCTTTTGGGTGTCGAAACCGCGCTTGAACTTTTGAAACTCTTCCTGAAATGAAACAAAGCCGTCGCGCCCGGCCTCGCGCATGTCGGCTTTGAACCGGGCGGCGTTTGTGAGAAGATCGATGCGGATTTCACCGGCTACGCTGGACATGCTTCACCTTTTTGTGGTACAAAATGTTTCGCAGGGGAGCGGTTCGGAGGAAACCGCTCCCCGGAGTTTATCGGGTGAACCGTGAAATACACCCGATAGGCCCGGGGAACTGCCGCATAGTTGAAACCAAAAAAACTACCGGCGTTCGCGCACGGGCTGTTTTCAGATCGGCAATGCCTTAAAAAACCGATCAAAAATTAAACATGAGCGAATCGGTCCATTAGTTTTTTGACTGTGTTGCGGAGTTCCTGGATAGCCTTTTCGTTTGCCGCCGGCGGGGCGTCGTTTCGGGCCAAAGTATCAAGCCCTTCACTTGCCAACCACTTTTCCTGCCAGCGCTTGTTCCGCTGCCAAAACATAGGAATGATGGCAGCCGTGCTTGGGTAGCCTAGTTCATCGTACCCCAAACCAATCAAGGCATCGATAAGATCGGTGCGGATTCTCTCCAGAGCTTCGGCGGCGGTCTGAGCGGCTTGCACGAGTCGCTCGTGGCGGCGCAAAAAATCCCTCCAGATCCAGGCGGAGTTGCAATTCGGTTTCCAAGATTTTGAGAAAATCTTTTTGGTTGGCTTCCGCAAAGTCGGGCATCGTGGACAATTGCCCGGGTTTTAATTGTTGGGGCGGACCGGCTGCGATTGCATCCAGCCGGGCGTCGAGGCCTGCGCGGTCGGTTAAAAGTTTATCGATCCGCTGGTTAAGATCTTCGGCCTCTTTTTTCAAAGGCTTCGATAACCAGGCGTCGAGATTGAGCGGGTGCAATTCCGTCCAGTTTTTCATAATTTTGAATCCTTGTTTTATTTGCTGGCGGTCTTAAAGTCGGCGATAGATATTATTCGGCCGGTAAAATTCCCAAATTGATGAGCAGCCTTTTCCGCTCCCGGATCTGAGCCCGAAGCTCGGCGTTTTCTTTCAAAAGCCGGTAGATTTCCCGCTGTTTGGAAATGGATCGATCGGCGTTATTTTCGGGACTTGCAGCGGCCGCGGCTTGTGGGGATGGTCCACCAGTTGTGGAATTTTGCGGCCGGTCCGATGGGGAAACGTTTTTTGCCCCCGCGCCGATCTGCGGCGGTCCTGCATTCGCGTTTCGGAACTGAGATTTTGAAACCAGGCGGTAAATAATCGGGTTGGACGGATCGATCGGCACCCGGTCAAATTCCATCGCTCCGCTGTCATCTCTCAGCATGTCGATCATGGTTCACCACTAGATTAATTTCAAAAGGCGAAGTCGATGGCGGTTTTTACGCCATTAGAATTGAGAAGATTTTTGTGAGGCAAAATGTAAAACACTTGAACCCATCGGCCCAACTCCGGGGCCGGTTTCGGATAAGCCTTAGAAAAGGAAACGCTTGTCCGCGTGAAAGCATCGCGGGCCTGATTGGTGATCCGATTGTAATCTTCGGGGCTGGCGTAAAGTTGATCGACCGGCTGAAGGTTAGGATTTTGCTGGAGGATTTTTTCCGCGGCATCGCGCAGACCGACGACAAAATAAGTCAACACGAAAGAGCGATTGACCACGGTTTGGGGCTCCGCCCGTTGGGCCGGCGTTTGAAATCCCTGGAGGGCAGGAGGTGAATTGAGTACTGCCTGAATGGCCGGCGTGATTTTTAGCGGCACGTCGATCGAGTTGGTTCTTGGATCCACGTCGCGGAAAAGTTCCATAACCTTTTCAGTCGATAACTCCTGATCGGCCGCGGCTTTTTGTATGGCATCGCGGAAAAATTGGAATTGATTATCGAATGGGGTGACGATCCAGCCGGCGGCGTCGACGGGCGGCATGGCAAGGTCCGGACAGTTTTTGAGGATGTAATCCCGCAAGTTTTCTTCTGCAACCCGAAACGGACCGGCAGGGCTGATACATGAGGTCGGCAGAATCCCCTTGGCAATTAATCGAGAAACGGCCTGGGGCGTTGTGTTCAGGGCATCGGCTGTGGTTTTAACGTCCAGAAAATCAGTTATCGCGGGCATGTTATAAACTCCTAGGTTATTCGTCCATGATAGTTTTTCATGGTGGCCCATTTACAGCCCTGGATATGTAACTACGCCGATTTTTTTGGAGCACGCCGGCGAATGCTTACGGCCGGGACCACACGCTTGGGCCGGTCGGGTTGTTTATGGCAGGCAGGATTTCGGCAGCGGAGGCGCTGGACCTGGACTGATCCGGACCGTTTGGAATCGCGGATCACGATAACATCGCCGCAATACTTGCATCGGTCGCCTGGCTGAGTCGGCAGGTCCGATCGATCGCCTCGATCGCCAGGTTGAAATGGCAAAGCCGATGGTCCGGCAAAAATATCACGAATAAAATCCGCCGGGGTTTTTCCCGCGGCCGCGATCGCGGCGAAGATATAATCCGGTTCCAAGGCTCGGTCGGGCCGGAGTTCGGCAATCATTCTAGCATATTCGGATTTTTGAGGCGGATTT
Source organism: Pirellulales bacterium (assembly GCA_963845975.1). GTDB lineage: Bacteria > Planctomycetota > Planctomycetia > Pirellulales > Thermoguttaceae > JBEKIK01. Next base: position 1,620,359 of record CAWJUD010000001.1, read on the forward strand.
TTCATAGATCAAGGAGAGATGGGGAGAATCTACCGAATCGCTCACTATCAGCCCATACCGTCAAGGATGGCCGGTCCAGGAAGGACCCATTTTCCGGGGGCCTCTCCGACTTAAGGGAATCTTCTTTTTTAAACTGGCCGCCATGATATACTTATGTTCAAGAGGCGCTGGCCACAAACACCCGGGTACCGCCAATTTCCCAGGGGCCAGCGCCTTGTTCATCCTCTCGCTAGTTCCCTTCTCATTCGTGGTTGAAACCTATTCGAGGTGAAATAACCCAGACCGTCGCTGCGCGTCCTGATCTTGTTGGCCGTGTTTGACCGCTATCGATAATCAAGCTGGCGTCGCGTAACTCTACCCGCCGCGGCCGGCCGGTGTCCGATGAAAGATTCAATGCCGTGCAAATTTCTTCGTCCGTTGCCCCATATTCTCGCCGCGCTCTAACAAGGGCCAACACACGTTGTCGGATGTAACGGGTATCCCCTGCGATTGCCGCGGCCGCGGCCTGGCTGGTCGGGCTGCCAGGTGCAAACGGCGCCGCCGGTTTGTCGATCGGGATTGCTGGCTTTCGCGGTTCATCGAAAAGCGCTAATTGTTGCATGGATTGTTGACCTCTCGCATGGTCGAGTTTCCTTTTCGGGCTTCTAACTCTTGATCGAGCTTGCGCCAAAACTCGTTGGCTTTCGACCGAACTATCCTGAGAAGTCTGCCGAATTGGGATTTTTGCTCCGCTTCCGTTCCGATGCCAAGATAACTGACCATTTTTTCTATTAGGCAGGTACGGAATAATTTTATGGGCTCGCGTGCTTTTTGACCCTGATCTTTCACGGCGACCGCGGAGTATCTTAACCATTTGTCGCCATCTTTCACCCCCAATGAAATAAGACAAGCGCTTAAAATTAGTTCCCGATCTTCTTCCGCCGGTAAAATATTTTTCACAATGCCAGGCCGGCTGTGGTAGATGGTCTTCCATACCTTGTAGAAAAGCGGTTTTACTTGATCCCAACTCACTGAATTGATGAAGAGGATTAATTTATCTTCTTCTTCATCAGGACAACGCGCCCGCGCGGATATATTGTCGCCGGCCGGAATTAACTGCGCAGTTGTTTCCGAATCCGGAATTAAGTGCGCAGTTGTTTCTGATTTCGGAAATAACTGCGCGGTTATTTCCAAATTTTTCATAAACGCAAATCGTGGCTGCGGATCGGGCCGCTTGCCTCGTTTGTGCGGATTCGGCGACCAAACATAAATGAACCATCCGGATTTTTGCTTGTCAACTACATCGATTAGCGACTCTCTTTCCAACTGCTCAAACCACTCTTTTGCGCAACGTGCATCCTTTCCTAATTCGAGCCCGACCTGCGCCAGGTCAATAAAAATATAATCCGGCTGCTGGCCTGCGATGTTCCACAACAGCCAATAACAAAGTTTGCTGGGTCCGCGCAGTCTTTTGTGTCGCATCACCCAATAGAGACCTGTAATGTTCGGATCCTTCCAACCACTCATTAATTTAAACCTTCCTTTTTCTTCGGTCGCGGCGGATCGGCGGCATGCTGAGCGCTTGTATATCGCAGGGGTTAAGGCCGAAAAATCGGCCGGCGTATTGCAAAGAAGACCGTGGGCTGCTAAGATTCATGTATTATTACCTCAAACCTCGGGCCCTACACCTACAGCGCCCGGGGTTTATTTTTGTTTGGATACTTAATACGCCCTGACTGGTTGCAATCTTTTTTTCGCACGGTCGATCTGCTTTCGGCGGGCCGCGGAAATATGGGGCGCTGGTTTTTTAGCTGGAGCCTGGCCGGCTAGATTTTTTTTCGTCAAGGCGTCATAGAAGCGCCTTATGGCTTCGGCGCTGGTCATCTTTGTGCCGCCGACCTGGACACATTCAAGGCGGATTCCCCGGATGCCAGTTTGCACCCAGCGAAAAACAGTACTGATTGCAGTCGGCCTTCCGGCGCGTCTTCGGGGAATTAATATCGCGGCTTCGGTTAGAGATATAAGCCGCTCGTCTCTCGAAATAGACATGCTTTCCTCCTAGTGGTTGAAATTTTTAGTTCAACTTCAAGGAGGCACAGCGGAGGGATCCTGAGTACAGGGATCACGCGCACTTTCCTCCTAGTAGTTGAATTTTTAGTTCAACACTCCGATTGGAGGAAAGCGTTATCAATGCGTTTTTTAGACCGTAGCGTTCCAGGTATTTAACGTTTTTGGTACCGAGTGCTACGCTCTCCCGTTCAGCAAGCAGACGGGGCTGCCAATCGGAATATCTATCGCAGATTGTAGCAGTTAGTGGCAATGTGTCAAATAGATATTTTGATTTTTTTCTTTTACCCAATCCGCTTGGCAATTTCGATGGCCCTTGGCGTATCGCGCTCTGCGTAGATCTGAGTTACGTCAGCCCGACTGTGACCGAGAATGAGTTGAGCGCCCTCGATTCCGAATTGCCGGCGGATTTCTGTCGCCGCGGTATGCCTTAACTGGTTTGGATGCCAACACTTAAGAAATTGCGGATCCTCGATTCCTTCGCGCTCGGCATTTTCCCGGATCCGCTTATTTGCCTTGTGCACGGCCCGGGCGATTGCGCGGCGGTAGTTATCCTTGTTGTATCGGTCGGCCGGCCGGCGTTTGGGCGCAGGCCTGCGCCTATTTTTTTGGCTGGGTTGCACGCTAGTCAGTCGCTTAGCCCGGCGCTCGGCTTGCCGGCGGTTTTCGGATTCCGCCGGCGAGAAGCAATAAACGTTGCTTGGGCGCAAAAGGTAGGGCAGGAGAATCGCTTGCGCCTTGGGGCCGATGTAGATCGTTCGCTCTTTGCCGTGATGTTCTGTTTTATGCGTGGCAGGCCGGTATTCCCAAACCTCTCCGCGGCGGTCCACGTCGCCGGGTCTGAGTTGGCAGATCTCGCCCGGGCGCGATGCGGTCAATCGCTGAATGCGCACCATGTCAGCTATCACTGCCGGCAGATAATCCAGGGTCGCATCGACCACCTGGTCGGGCACTGGCCCGACCGGATCCGTCTCCCTGGCCTCCGATCTTCCTTTTTGGAGTCCCTTGACGGTTTTTAGTGCATGGTCGATCGAGGCGGGTAATAACTCTTCCGAAACGGCCCAACAGAACATGCGTTTAATGATTTCGACCTGATCGTTTATATAGGACCTGCTGAGGTGTTTTTCGATCATCGTCTGCCGCAAGCCCTTAAGAGCGCGCGGCCCAAACTCCGCGGCCGGCGTCTCGCCGTAAATATCCGCAAGCCGTTGGAGAGAGAGTTTAATCGCGTTGATATGGTGCGTGGACTTGCCGTTTTTCCGGTAGTAAATTTCGCAATGATCGAGATAGGCGGCGCAGATTTCGACAACGGTTAAGCCTTCGAGGTCTTGGAGAGAAGAAATATCCGGCGCAGGAGTCCGGTCGATTTCCTGGATTTTTCGGCTATAGGCCGTTCGACTTTCGGGCGAATCGTAACGGCCAAGGTAATGCACCCGGCCTTTGATTCTCATATAGGCCAGGCCGGACGCCTTGTGTAAGCAATACTTGGGAACGCCGGATTTTCTTGGCATTGTGCAACCCTCCATCGTTCGATAGCGCGTATTTACGCGCGACGTTTGATTTCAGGCCGCACTGCCGACCGCCGGCAGGTATCTTTAACTCCAAGATTCGGCTAGGTTTATGAAAATGGGCGGCACTGGATTCGAACCAGCGACCTCCACGGTGTGAGCATGGCGCTCTAACCAACTGAGCTAGCCGCCCATTTTCTTAAATGCTTATAAATTAGATATTTATTCAAATCTCCTTTTTCCCTTGCCAGACATGATTTAACCTTCAAAAGTTAAAAAATCGTGTCAGAAATAGTGCTGGTATCGTGTCGGATTTCATGAGCGCCACTTGTAACCTTGCCAACCGTATTATATCGATTGCTGTTGCCATTACCACAAATCTTAACTTTAGAATTAAAACATGCCTACTAAAAGAATACTGACAAAGTGCGCCGGAATAAAGAGGGGACGCCTCGCGAGGTGGTAAAAAATCTATACTGCCCAACTTCACCAATGGATTGAAAAGCGGCTTCTAAGCGGCATAGCCACCCGATCTAGCAGTCCAGGTTTCAGAACGCTGAAGGCCCCGCCATCTTGTGGGTGATGAATACCTCATAATTCATTTTAAAAAGATTGTATTTTTTTTCATTTCTGTCATAATAAGTAGCATCTAAATTGGTGCCTTAGGCAACCATCTGGTTTAGGGGGTTCACAAGCAAAACCGGATGAGCCAAGGTCGCCGGAAATCTCCTTGGGGAGATTTTCTCCGTTTTAAATTTGCGGATATTGAGAACGAGTGCCTGTAGAGAACAGGGCGCCGAGTTTTTTAGATTGAGGTAGTCATCACAGTCCACGTCAGCAACGGCAGTCTGCGCAAACATCACAACTAGATTATGGAGATACGGCTATGGCTTTTTTGCGTCGTCCATCGTGTGATTTTCCAAGCAACGCCCGTCGTCGGTCCGACAAACACGATTCATCCAACTCGCACAGACTGCCGCACTACCACCGGCGGTGCGGAGTGGAACGATTGGAGGAGCGAACGCTGCTGAGCATTGATATGCAGTACCATTATATTATATATGATCCTGGCTCATCAGCGTCGAATAATCCCGGGGTGGAACAAGGGAATAATCCCTTAAGTTCCTCATCGCCGGTGGGACTGACTCCCCAGCAAATTCGCACGGCCTATAGAATCGACCATATTACTTTTGGGGCAATTACGGGTGATGGTTCCGGACAAACCATCGCCATCATCGACGCTTACGACGACCCCGCCTTGGTGAGCAGCACGGATCCCAATTTTATCAACAGCGACTTGTATAAGTTCGACCACGACCCCCATATCAACCTTCCCGATCCCCCCAGTTTTTTAAAGCTCGATCAGTACGGCGGCACCACGTACCCGGCGGCATCAGGCGGCACGGGTTGGTCCGTGGAAGAAGCGTTGGACGTTGAATCGGCGCATGCCATCGCTCCTATGGCAAATATCATACTTTTTGAGGCCAATGCGCCGTCCGACGCGGACTTGGTTTCGACGGCTGTGAATACCGCCCGCAGTTGGCCCGGAGTCACGGCGATTTCCATGAGCTTTGGCCGCGGCGAGTCCAGCGGCGACCCTTCTATCGGCTCTATTTTCACCACGCCGGCAGGCCATGCGGGCGTTACGTTTTTAGCGTCCACGGGCGATAGCGGCTCGCCGGGCGGATTCCCCGCCTTTTCGCCCAACGTAGTCGCGGTGGGAGGCACCACCTTATCGATTAGCGGCAGTGGTACTTATGTCGGCGAAACGGGCTGGAGCGGCAGTGGCGGAGGCCAGAGCGTCTATGAAAGCGAACCGACTTACCAAACGGGAGTGCAGAGCTCCGGCAAACGTCAGATTCCGGATGTCTCCTTCGACGCCGACCCTGTTTCAGGCGTGGCCGTTTACGATTCGTATGATTACGGCAGTTCCGCTCCGTGGCTGCAGGTCGGAGGCACGAGTGTTTCGTCTCCTTGCTGGGCAGGCCTGGTGGCCATCGCCGATCAACTCCGTGTTTTGGCGGGATTGACGCCGATGGATGGGCTTTTACAAACTCTGCCTGCGCTTTACTCGATGAAGGCGGCCGATTTTCACGACATCATCTCAGGCAACAACGGCGGCTTTTCGGCACACGCCGGCTACGATGAAGTCACCGGCATAGGCAGTCCGGCGGCCGACAAGTTAGTGCCCGATTTCATCCCGGTGACATCAAAAGGCACAGTGGCGTTCTCTACCCACTCCTATGAAATCGGCGCTTCCGCGGCCATCACCGTCAGCGATCTCGACCTCATTTATAATTCGTCCTGCCCGGTAACGGTGACCTCCGGCGCCGGCGACAGCGAGACTGTCACATTGGCTGCCCAAGGGGGCGGCGTTTTTAGAGGGAACATTACAACCTCGGCCGGCGTTGTTACTTCCGGCAACGGCGTCTTGGAAACAGTTGCCGGCGGAACAATCACTGTTACCTACAACGACGCTGATGACGGCACGGGACATACCGCCGCAGTTACCGACCAAGCGACGACATTTATAGTGGATCATTACGCGTTCGCCACGATTGGCAATCAGACCGCCGGCGTGGCGTTTCCGGCGACGGTCACCGCCTACGATACCTTGAACGATCCGATCGCCGGGTACAACGGCACTGCCTATCTGGCCGGCTCGGGTGATAGCGGTTCGATTTCGATCGCCCCGACTTCGATAACTTTCTCTTCGGGAGCGTGGACGGGGAATGTCACGGTCAACGCGGTGGATTCCACCGTGACGCTGCACCTGGACAACGGGACAGGGGCCGTCGGCACGAGCAATGTGTTTGCAACACAGGCCGGCTCGTTGGCAAGCTTTCAATGGAGCACTATCGCCTCGCCGCAGTATAAAAACGTCGCCTTCCCCGTAACTTTAACGGCCAAGGATGCAAATGGATATACGGTCACGGATTTTAATGGAAGCGACACCCTCAGTGGATGGAAAAGCGGTGCGGTCGCCTTTCCCCCGCCGGGCACACCCATCACCTCGGGAAACATCAAGCTCTTGGGAACCGACCTGGAACTCGGCATTAATGCCGATGGTTCGATGATTGTTCAAGATGCAACCCTGGGGGCCAATTTCCTGGGCAATGAATTTCTGTTGCCCGGCACTCCGCAAGCCTCTTTTTCGTTAGCCGTCGGGGGTAACAATTATCATAACGCCGGCGCCTCCAGCCACTCGTCAAACCCCATTACCATGACGGTGCAGGATCTTTCGGCTGGAGGATTTTTACACGCTCAGGCCGTGGGAACTCAGGCGGGGATTCACATTGTTCGGGACATTTGGTTCCAGCCGGATGACAATGCCGTCACGTTTCGAGTTACCTTGCAAAATACAACGGCGACGGCGTTGAACAATGTTGCCTGGTTGGAGAATTACGATCCGGATCAAGGATACGGACTCAACAGCAGTTTTATGACGAACAACGACGTTTTGCTGGGTGGCCATTATGTGGAAGCCGTGTATTACTATTCGCCGACTTATTCCGGAGGATTGACCATCGGAATGGGTTCGGATGACAGTCGGGCGGTGGCTGGAGCCCAAGGTTTTGACGTCATCAATCCGTTTGACGTGATCAATACGCCAGGAGACCCGAATGGGGCATCGGGCGACATTGCCTCGAATTTGGCATTTAACGTGGGGACATTGGGAGCAGGTGATTCGACGACGTTGACTTACTACGTGGTGTTTGCCGCCGATCGCGTGTCGGCTGAGAATCTCTACCAAGCCCAATTGAAGACAGCCGTACCTATCGTTCCCGCTACGGCAACATTCGTAAACGGAATTTGGACGGGCAACGTTACAGTGACACAGGGGGCAGCCGGCATGTTCCTGCAAGCGGACGACGTCAGCGGCCACTTCGGCGATAGCGGCGCCTTCGATGTTTCCGATCTGCCTCCCCTGACGGCTACTGTCCCCGCCAATGCCACTGAAGGCGACGGCACGGCGATGGGAACACTCGACATCCCGACGGCTTTGGGAAGCGATCTGGTCGTAAGCCTCGCCTCCAGCGACACAAGTCGGGCAACGGTCTCCGCCACCGTGACCATTCCAGCCGGCAATACTTCGGCGCCGCTGCGGATTACGATCGTCGACAACATGTTGTTGGACGGGCCCGAGACGGTAACCATCTCTGCTACAGCGACGGGATACGCTCCCGGCAACGGCGCCATGACCGTTCACGACAACGAGACGGCCGTTTTAACGCTCGCTTTGCCTGCCAGCGCCCACGAGATTGACGGGTTGTTGACCGGCACCATCAGTTCCAGTCAAACGCCGGACAAAAACATCGCAGTGCAACTGGCCTCCAGCGACACATCGCGCCTGACAGTGCCGGCGACCATAACGCTGCCGGCCGGACAGAGCAGCGTCAATTTCAATGCAACCTTGCTGGACGATCACGTGATCGAATCGGACCCGACGCCGGTCACTGTGACCTCGCAAGTGGAGAACTGGACCAGCGGCTCGAGGACCGTCAACATCCTCGACGACGACCGGACAATGGCGATAACGTTGCCCGCCTCTGGCTGGGAGGGGCAAACTCTCACCGGCGCAGGCAGGGTGCAACTCGGAGGAACGCTTACCTCCGACCTGGTTGTATCTCTAACGTCTGGCAACACCACGGAATTGACCGTGCCGGCAACGGTGACGGTTCACACAGGACAGTTATCGGCTACCTTCGACGTCATGCTGCACTCCGACGGTCTGCGCCAAGGTCCGCAAACCGTGCAGGTCACGGCCACGGCAGTCGGCATGGCCTTTCCCACGGCGATTACAAGCATGACTGTCAAGGACAGCGACGTGGATCATTTCGGATTCGATACGATCGGCAGCAACAAAACCATTGGCGTGCCGTTTTCAGCGACGGCCCGGGCTTATGACATTCTGAACAATCCAATCCTCGTCTATGGCGGGGCGACCTCGCTGACGGCCTCGGGCAGCAGCGGCTCGCTGCCGATCACTCCCACATCCGTGACCTTTGCCTCGGGCGTGTGGACAGGCAACGTGACCGTCAACAAGGCGGACACGAACGTGGCTTTGCACTTAAACAGCGGCAGCGGGGCGTTGGGTGCGAGTAATACGTTCACGGTTTGGCCCAAGCTTCAGGTCGTTTCGACCACCCCGCCCGCAAACGGCGTGTTCACCCTGCCGGGACCATTCACCTACGACGTCACCTTTAACGAGCCGGTTACTCCGGCCTCGGTCACGCCCGGCTCCCTGGTCTTGTCCGGGATCACAGGCGCCACAGTCACTGGCGCCACAGTGCTGCCCGGAAACACGACAGCACGCTTTACCATTGGCGGCATTTCTACGGAGGGGACATTGAGCGCCAGCATCGCGGCCGGCGCTGTCACCGATCCGGCCGGCAACCCGGGCACGGCCTTCTCGGCCGGCTATTCCGTGGACATCGGCACGGCGGCATTTCCCCTTCCACTAACGTCCGTGGCGCCTTCCGGTTCGCTGATCTACAGCGGATCCACTTCCGGCTATATTTCTCCGTCCGGCGACAACGATAGTTTTACGATTGTCTTGGACGCCGGTCAGTATTTTTCCGCATACGTTGCGCCGGCTGCGGCTCTCCAGCCGACTTTGACCATCACCGGCCCCGGCGGCGTCACCCTCGGAACGGCAACGGCCCCGGCGGTCGGCAAACAGGCAGTTCTCCAGACAGTGCCTGCAACCACGGCGGGAACCTATACATTGATAGTCGGCTCGGCCGCGGGAACGGGGCAGTACGCGCTGCAATTAATTCTTAATGGAGCGTTGGAGGCCGAAGAACACGGCGGTGCAAGCAACGACACGTTGGCTACGGCCCAAGATATCGACGGCTCCTTCATCGCGCTTGGCGGCGGAACCCAGCGCGGCGCGGTAACGGGGACGCTGCCTTTGGCTACCGGGATAGCGGTCTACAGCGAAAACTTCGATGCCGCTCCGTCGCTGGGGCCCCTGTGGAACACGTACTCCTCGAACGTCGCGGGGCGAATCATGGTGACCGGCACTTACGGCACGGCAAGCGGGGCGTACGCGCTGATCATGGATAGCGGGTCGAGCACCGGGGCCTATTACAACCTCAACGAGGCTGTTTGGACGGTCAATCTTGCCGGCGTCAATTCGCCAACGCTAACCTTCTACCATCGCGATTGGACCGACGAGAACGACGCTTTCAACGGCGATTTTACGGGCCATTACAATGCGGACGGTGTGGCAATCAGTGCCGACGGGGTGACTTGGCATCCGATATGGAATGCCGGGACATCGAGCACTTGGCAGCAGATCACGATCGATTTGGCGGCGCAAGCGGCCACGCACGGCATTACACTGGGAGCGAACTTCAAGATCAAGTTTCAACAGTACGACAACTATACACTCACCACGGACGGTCGGGGATTCGATCAAATTGCCATTACCGCTCCTGCGCCGGCGGAAGATTGGTACAAATTTACCCTGGGCGCCGGCGAATCGTCCACGTTGGCCTGGAGCACTCCCGCTACTGGTGCGACGCTGAGACTGTATGACAGCGGCGGGAATTTGCTGGCCACTGGCACAGCGGCGACAAATCTTACCGGGGTGATCAATAACTTTGTGGCGTCGGTGGCCGGCTCATACTACGTGCGTCTGACCGGCAACAACGCCGACTACGCTCTCGTGGTAACCAAAAACGCCGATTTCGACACAGAAACCAACGACACCCCGCCATGGCTTGGTACTGATACCGCGCAAGATCTCTCGACTTCCAAGGGCGTATTGGGATCTTTGCAAAGCTCGGGCAGCGGCACGGGCCTCAAGATGGGCCTAATCCAAGACGTGTTACCGTGGGGCAGTAGCTCCAACACGACCGTGGCAACCGGGTTGGGCTATACCGTTACCATCATCCCGTCGTCGTCTCTGGCCACGGCAAACCTGTCGGCTTACAATGTTATCGTTCTAGCGGGCGACCAAACCAGTTCGACCTATAATGCCGTCCAAACCAATATTTCCCGGATCGAGGCATACGTCACGGCAGGCGGAGTGTGGGTTGCGAACTTCGCGGCTGCTGGAGTTCCATTCCCTTATTCTTACGACGTCTTGCCCGATGCGGCCGGCGTCACTTTCGTGGGTGCGACTGGAACGGATATCAACGTGCTCGCACCCACCAGCGGATTGATTACCGGTCCAGGCGGGACCATAACCAATACGACGCTTGATGGCGGCACCTCTTCCGACCACGGTTATACGACCAGCACCATGCCCGCCGGCGGCACCGCCATTCTTTCCACGGACACCGCCTCCCAGATCGTGGCCTTCGATTATCCGTATGGGGCGGGACACGCGATTGTCCACACCATTCCCGTCGAATATTATGGCGGCACAGGCAATTTCGGCATCTTCCACAAGAATCTGTTCAACTTTGCCGGTTCTTTTGTCACCAGTACCTCCGACGATTGGTACAAGATCAACCTTGCTTCAGGGGGAACAATCGTGCTTCAAACGAGCACGCCGGCCGATGGACCGGGCGAGTTCGTCAACAACCTGGCCCCGAAAATTGAACTCTATAACCCCTCCGGCACCCTTGTCGCCAGCGGCACGGTCGGACCAGACGGACGCAATCAAAGCATCACTCACGGTATGCCGGCTCCGGGCGTTTATTACATCCGCGTCCTCGCCGCAAGCAGTACCCGTGGCGAGTATTTCTTCAGCGCCGTCCGGCTAAACCGCGCTCCGGTGTTGGATCCTACGCCCAGCCCGACCTTGAATACGATTAATGAAGACGACACAACATCGTCGGGGAACGCGGTGTCGGAGATCGTGGTCGATGGGTCGATTACGGACCCCGACGGGCCGGCGGTGGAAGCGATCGCCGTGACGCAGGTAGACAACGCCAACGGGACATGGCAGTACTCGACGGACAACGGTTCGACGTGGACCAACTTCAGCCCGACCCATGGTTCGATTGTAGACATCGAACACGATGCCCGGTTGCTCGACTCCGCGAACAAGATCCGTTTCGTGCCCGGCGCCGACTACAACGGCACGGCGACGTTCACTTTCCGGGCCTGGGATAAGTCGAGCGGCGTTGCCGGCGGTACGGCGGATGCCGGCGTGAGCGGGGGCGCTACGGCATTTTCCACCGCCAGCGACACGGCCAGCATAACGATTAACGCGGTGAACGACGCGCCGATGCGGACGGCGGGGACGCTCATGCCGATCACGGCGGCTGAGGGAGATGTCTATGGCACGGTGATGACGCTGGGGCTCGGCGGTGTGGCTTATGGCCCAGGCGGCGGACCCGATGAGGCCGCACAAACGCTCACCTACACCATTACATCGATTCCATCCTACGTCTATATCTTCAAGCCGGACGGGATGACGCGGGTATACGCGGGCAATACGGTGACAGCAACTGAATTACAAGGACTAATGTTCAAAACTATTCCTTATGCGAACGGGAGCGGAGGGAGCCTGACGTGGACGGTGACGGACAGCGGAAGCGGAATTCCGCCGAACCTCAACACGCTAACGGAGAACCTTTCAATCACCGTCACCGAAGTAAACAATCCGCCCACGGCTTTCGATGATTTTACTAACACGCCGGAAGACAACGTGATGGTCTTCGACGCCGGCGTGCTGACGGTCAACGACAGCAAGGGGCCGGCCAACGAAAGCGGCCAGACGCTGACGGTGATCGACGTGATTTGGGATCATGCAACGGCGCACGGCACGGTTAGTCTCGGCGGGGGGAACATCATCTACATACCCGACCTAAACTATAATGGTCCCGCCTCCTTCCAGTACGTAGTACAGGACAATGGGACGACGAACGGGTTTCCGGACCCCCTGACTGCCACGGGAACGGTTCATGTGACCGTCACGCCGGTGAACGACGCCCCGATGCTGACACCTGCGTGGCCCTCATTGGGGATCACAAATCAGACATCGCCGATCACGGTCGGCCTCTCGGGCACATTCATCAACAACGGTCCGGGCACGACGACCATAACCGACGCAGACATTGGCGCGGTCGTGGGCGGGATCGCGCTGTTAGGGACCACGGGCCATGGCGCATGGTCTTATTCCATGGACGGCTCGACTTATTATCCGGTAGGGACGGTCGGCGCCAGTTCGGCGCTGCTTTTGCCCGGCACCGCCCAGCTACGCTATATCCCGGATCCAATTAACGACGGGACTGCGACTATTGTTTATCGTGCCTGGGATAGCACAATGGGGATTCCAGGCGGCAGGATGAGCACGTTAAGTAATGGAACGCCCACGGCCTTCAGCACGAGCACGGATACCGCATCGCTGATCGTCGATTACACGCCGCCGGCAGTTATCGGCGTCACTCCCTCGCTGGCAAGCGGGATGCTCGCCGCGGGCTCCACTACGTTGGCGATCACCTTTAGCGAAGCGGCGGCGGGCGCAGGCACGGAAGCCAGCTATCAACTTCAAAGAGCCGGCCCAGACGGCCTTTTAGGAACGGCAGACGACGTGCTTGTGACTCTTGGCGCCGCCGATAGCGGCGCCTCGGCAAACCTGAGTTTCTCCGCCTTGCCGGAGGACGTTTATCGATTGACCGTGCACGACACGATTACCGACCTAGCGGGCAACAAACTCGACGGCAACGCAGACGGCGTCCCCGGTGGAGACTGGAGAAACGATTTTGTGGTAGTTTCCACCAACATATTCTCCAGTCCAATATACTATCCCGCCGGCGGTTCTGCCTTTGAGGGCCCACTCGCGGTAGCAACCGGGGACTTCAACGGCGATGGCAACTCAGACGTGGCCGTTTTAAACTTAGGCAGCAGTTATGGAGTCGTCCGTTGCCGTATCCTTTTGGCGGACGGCAATGGCGGACTCGAAGCCCCATCTACGGTCGCAGGCATTATCGGTGATGTCTTCAACGTTGTAACGAGCGACTTTAACGGTGACGGGAAAATGGATCTTATCTTGAGTGACGGTCCAGGCGGCAGCGTAGATGTGCTTTTAGGCGACGGAAATGGGGGATTTGCTGCGCCGACTTGGTATCCGACTAATGGCCGCATCACTAACGGCGGCGCCTATGACATGGCGATTGGAGATTTCAACGGCGACGGCAAGACGGACCTGGCCGTGGCGAATAACGACTATTACGGTGCGGTTTCGGTCCTTTTAGGCGATGGTGTCGGCGGATTCGGATCGCCGACAATTTACTACACGGGCGATAGTTATGCCAACAATGTGAAAGTAGGCGACTTCAACGGCGACGGCAAATCGGATCTGGCCGTATTACATACATATTTTGACGGTGAAATTTCGGTCCTTTTGGGCGACGGCAATGGCGGATTTGCACCGGCGACAAAGTTCTATCCTGGTATTTTCGGCCCCAAGGACATGGCGGTAGGAGACTTCAACGGCGACGGCAAAATGGATCTGGCTGTTCTCAACGATAGTAATACCGTAGGGATTCTCTTAGGCGCCGGAGACGGCGGATTCGGACCGACGACTATCTACGGCGAAGGCGGTTACCGCTCCGATCATCTGGCGATGGGCGACTTCAACGGCGACGGCAAGACGGATCTGGCTGTGACTATCGGCGGCAAGAACGCGATTGGCGTCCTCTTGGGCAACGGCAACGGCGGGTTTGCCCCGACGATTGAATATGGCACCGGCTTTGGCGGCCCTGGTTGCTTGGCGGTAGGAGACTTCAATGGCGACGGCAAGTCCGATCTGGTCGAGACAAAGGTTTTCGATGACTATGACAACTCAGTGGGAATACTCTTGAATGTCAGCGCTCCGGCGCCGGTAGTCCTGAATTCACCCAACGGTCTGCCATTCGACATTGCCGTGGGCGCCTTCGGGGCCGGAGAACTGATCCAGGGAAGCAACAATGCCTTTGATGGATTCGGCCGGCTCATGGTCGATGGCGCGTATTATGAACCAACCACTCTTGCCTACACCATGGCCGACGGCGGCCAGACAGTGATCACCTCCGCCGGGACCGCTGCCGGGCTGACTGTCTATCGCAAGATCACCGTCCCCAATAGCGGCGGCGAAGATTTCGCTCGAACGGTGGATTTCTTCACAAATTCGACGGCCTACGATATCGCCGCTACGGTGCAGATCGTGGGCAACCTTGGTTCGGACGCAGCCACGACGGTTTTTGCCACTTCCACGGGCAGTGCGATCCCCACGCCCGCCGACCAATGGTTCGGCACCAACGGCGGATCCGGTCCGTCTATAATCTACTACCTCCACGGGCTCCACGGCCTGCAGCCGAGTTCAGTGAACGTGTTGGACGACAATGTTACATGGACCTACAACCTGATCGTGCCCGCTGGTCAAACCAAGGAGTTGGGATATTTCACGATCCAAGCCGCCGACTCCACGCAGGCAATCGGCGAAGCCAACGCCATTGTGGGGCCCAATGGATTTTTGGACACGGCCGCGACCGGATTGAACTCGGGCGATCTGGCCGGATTGGCCAATTTCCAGTTTAACCACCCTCCCACCGATATCAGCCTATCAAACGCCTCGGTGGCGGAGAATCGACCCATAGGCACGGTAATCGGCTCGTTATCCATGACCGACGCCGACATTGGCGACGCCCACACTTATACGCTTGTCTCCGGCACGGGAAGCGCGGGTAACGATTCGTTCACGACTGTGGGAAACACGTTGAAAACTGCCGCCGCTTTCGACTATGAGACGAAAGACTCCTATAGCATCCGCGTACGCACCACCGACCAATACGGACTGTGGTGCGACAAGATTTTCACTATCGCCGTGATCGATATGCCCGAGGTGTTTTCAGCCGGGCCAAGTGCATGGAGCGCAGCGGGAACAACGGGCTTGACCTTGAAACTCGGGACCGACGGAAAGTTGCACCTCTATCAAACGGGCACGACGATTGACGCCGTCCCGCCGCATGTGCCTTCCAAGGTGACCAACATCCAAATAACCGGCCGCAACAACGCCGACGACGAGTTGACTGTCGACTTTTCTCAGGGTAATCCGCTGCCCGTCACTGGAATGGTCTTTGACGGAGGGGGAGATACAAGCGGCGATACTTTCTTGTTGAAAGGTACGCCGGGCAATGACGACGTCACCTTGACCACTACGCACGTATTCTTGGCGGGCATGCCCAGGATAAGGTATGCAAATATCGAGTTTTTCGGTTTTGATCTGGGTGGTGGTGAAAACTCCTTGATGATCAATAACTCTACTTTGCGGATCAACGCCGACGATGCCATATCGGCCGGCACCGATGTAGTCATTTATGACGGGACTCTGGACCTCAACGGTAAGACCGAAACACTGGGTGACCTGACGCTCGTCAGCGGCAGCATTCTTAGCGGTACGCTTCACGCCGATTCTTATCTGATTGAAGGCGGAACTATAACAGCCAAAATTGCCGGGCCCGGCGAACTGATCAAAACCTCAACCGAGCAAGCCACCGTGGATGCCGTGAATACGTCAAACGTTACGGTTAGCGACGGCCAGCTCACGGCAACTTCGATAGTCACGGGCAATTTAACCATCGGGGCGGGTGTTACACTCACAATTGCCACAATTCCTTCTGGACCGCTGAGTGCGCCCGATCTAAAAACCAACTTAATAAAATCTCTTTTACCCAGCGAACTCCCGCCGTCAGCCGGCATAACGACCTTGCAAGAAACCGCAATCGACACCGTTTCACCAGTCGTCTCGGCCGGCGCCAAAATCGTAGAGGCCCAACCGCTTGCAGTCTATGCGGTTCTTGCGGAACCAATTGCAACGAGTAATGACCCCGCAGCACCGACAGCGGCAGATAGTTTGCCCAATGCAAGCGTCAATATCGTTGATCTGCCGACAACGGTTATTTCCGATATGCAATCTACCGTTCCCCGGCAAAACCGGTCCAAGAGCAGCCAATTGACCTGGCTGTCAATCATCTGTCGCCGCGAGCAATGATTTGTTCCTGGATAGATTCCACGACGCTGTATAAGACAATACAAAACCAATCGGCATACACTTCGGCTGGAAATCAAATAAATAATCCTAAAATCTCAATGCTTTCGGAACTGCCCGGCGAATTGGCAATTTACTCGGGAGAAGCCGCAAAACGCGCTAGTTTCCTCCCGTTAAACGACCATGGGGCCTATCTCGCCTCGTTACAGGCGGCTATGCAAAATGCCAACTGGCATGAATCCGAAGTTCTACCCGATTCTGACGTTGCCGATTATGCCCGATTCGGAAAACACAGCAAGCAGTTGGAAAAAGCGGTCGATGCGGTCTTAGCGGAAGAGGACATTTTTAACAACGTGTTCTAATAAACAACCATGGCAGGCCGTTCTTATGAATGATATCTACCGCAATCCAGAGCATCGGTAAGAATAATGATCCACGGCTAATCCGGCGGGGGCTCGAATTTGGGGGCCGTGGGCTCGTCGCGGTCGGAGGGATCGTCTTGGTGCGTAGAAAGGCTGTAGGGATAGTCTTGCGGCTGCGAGTTTGAAATTGTGGGCCGGGCTGGGGCGGACGAGGTGATATCGGCGGTGATGGATCGGATCTCATCCTCGATGTGCCTCATTCCCCGCCTGAAATCGGCAAGTTTTTGTCCCAAGGTCCGGGCGACCTGGGGCAGATTCTGGCCGAAAAGCAACACGGCAAGCACCAGCAGAACTATCAACTGCGTTGGTGCAGGCAGGCCGAGAAAACCAAACAACGCGTTCATCAAATCACCGCGCCACAACCAAGCCGCGACCGACCAACGTGACCATGCCGACCACGGCGACCCTGCTTCGAACGGTGCCCCCACGGTGCCCGATGGCACCCATTGGTGCCCGTCGCGGCTTTACAATGGGAATTAATATATCGATAAAAAACTCTAATTCCATTGTACAAGAGCTTGGATGGCTGTCAAATGCCGAGTTTTCCGGCTGCTGTTGGCGACTGCCGACTACAAAACCTTACTTAGAGGCGAAAGCCGCTTCGCCATACAGCGGCAGAAATCGGTAATACACTTCCAGGGCCAGCGTGGCGATGGCGGTGGTATAAACGCGGCCGCCGTAGCCGCCCCAAAGCGTATCGGTATTCCAGGAACCGGCCAGCGGGCCGTCCTTGACTTGTCGGCCAAGCAGCGTGGATTGCAGGGCTTCGTTCCAGCGCTGCCAATAAGGGCCCTGCAATTGGTACATTCCGATTGTCGCATAATACCAATAATAATCGTTGGCCACTCCGCTGCCCGGCAATTCGGCCAGCAGATAATCGCCGGCCTCGTTGCAGGCGGGATGCTCGCGGGGCAGGCCTAAAAACTGCCAGCACACCAGTGCCTCGGCGGTCATCGACCGGCTGGGACCTTCGCCCGGCCGATACGATGCCAGGCCTCCTTGTCTGCCGGATGATACGCTGCGCAGAAAACGGATGATGCCGCTGCGGGTTGACGGCGGCATGGGAATGCCGGCCAGTTCCGCGCTTTTCAGGGCCATTAACTGCCAGCCCAATTGGCTGGTGTCGCCCGGATCGCCGGGCCGATAGCGCCACCCGCCGTTGCGTAGATCCTGGGCGGCGACGGTATAACCGATCGCCCGGCGTACGGGTTTTTCCAGGCGGGGATCGTGCGTCATTCCGTAGGCTTCGCTAAGTGCGCAGGCGGCCATGGCATGGCAGTACATCAGTTCGAAGGCCTGCCCATTGCCGCCCAAATTGCCGTCCGGGGCTTGAATCCGCAGGAGATATTCCAATCCGCGGCGCATGTTTTCGGCGTAGGGGCCGATTTGATGTGTATGGCCGCCGGCTAAAAAGGCCAGCAAGGCCAGGCCGGTAATGCCCGAGTCGGCCTTGCTTCCGGCGTTTTGGCGGTTGCGCCCTTGGACGCTCAATTCCCGGCCGGCGTTGTGCTCGGCTGGATCCCAGCGGCCATCGTCGGCCTGATTATTGGCCAGCCAGTGCAAGGCAATTTGCACGGCCTTTTCGCTTTCCGGCGTTGCCCCGTGCTGCTGGGCCACTCCCGAGCGATTGGGCATGACGCGGAGCTTGTAAATATCGGGCAGCGAACCTCCGCCCATGCCGCCTATGCCGTCGATGCCTGTATCGCCGCCGCCGGATAATTTTCCGCCCAGCGACGCGATGGAATTCAATTGCGGGTCTATCCGGCGATTCCGGATGTCGGTATCGTCGGGTTCGAAGATGTTTCTCGGGCCGGGGAGATTGACATTATCTGTGTCGATGCCGTTGGTATTGTCCGATTGCGGCGCCGTTGTCTCGTCCGCCATGGAATCGCCCGCATCGATAGGTATTAAACGGCCCATGGGAGCGCTTACATCGACGACTTTAGGCTGGGGAGCGATTATTTGCTCGAGCGCCGTTGATCCCAAGGGCGACGGGGGAAGCAAATTGCTTTCCAATTCACTTAGGAGGCGTTTTGATTCCAGAAGAAGTTCGGCCGCGTCGGGTTTGAGATCGGGCGCCTTTGACTGCGGCGCCGTTTCGGCATGTAATTGCCAAGGTTGCTCCTTGGCGTCGCTTTGTTCTTTGCCGGCGAGAGGCCGATTGCCGCCAGGCTCGCCATTTTCGCTATCGGTGTCTTCCTCCAGTGCGATGAACGAGACCGAGTCGCCGCCCAGCGGCGGATTGACAATCCGCATCGTGGTAAAATAACCCAACAGTAACAAGTGGGCCAAGACCGACAACCCCATGCACTTTTCCAGTTGATGCGATTGGCCCCAGCGGGTGTACCTTAAAATGAGCAATCCCAAGGTGAATGCGGCCAGTCCCAGCCAGAGCACGCCCATCGCCAGGTCGATGCCGGCGAAGAACTCAACAACTCGATGGAAGCGGAGCGAATTCATGAGCTATTTATTTGCCGTAACGGGCCGGACAGAGATTCCCAGATTCTTGATGCCGGCCTGTTTACAGGCATTCAGGACCGAGACCATTCGCTGGTACTTGTCGTTCCCGTCGCCGCGGACCAGCACTCCGATATCGCCGTGCTGACGCCGTGCGGCGCCGAGTTTGGCGGTAAGTTCTTCGAGGGTGACGGGCTGCTGATCCAGGGCGATCGTGCCGTCGAGATACACGTTGACCACGCACCTGGATGGGGCCGCCGTGAGCGAGCCCTTATCGACCACCTTGGGCACGCTGAGCCCGATCTTCCGCTCGTCGTCGACAAATCTTGTTCCCAACATGAAGAAGATAATCAGGAGGAACATCACGTCGAGCATGGCCGTGAGGTTTAAAGTGGGCTCGTCGTCGATATGGGTTCTTAGAGGCATGAAATTAAAGGATGAGGGATGAAGGATGAAGGATGAATAAATTGTGATTGATGATTGTTGAATGTCGCTTATATAGAATGAAACCGCTTGCGGTTTCGCGATATATGTGGTTTCACTTGCAAAAAAACGCTCGCCGACCAACCTTCGGTCGGTGCCCGCTCGCGGCTAAACTTATATCTAGTTTACAATTCCGGAATCCTTTGTCATGCGGCGCGTTTGCGGCCGCATTTTTTCTCGTTTAGTTCCTCGGCCGAGATGGAGTTGGCCACGTCCTGGGCAAGGCGATCGATTTCGATCACCAACCGGTCCACCCGGCTGACAAAAAAAACATAGAGAATCGAGGCGGGAATGGCCACCGCCAGTCCGCCGGCCGTGTTCAAGAGGGCCTTGGCAATGCCTCCAGCCAGCATTTCTGGGCGGCCTTGGGCATCGGCGGCGGCAATCACGTTGAAGGTCTGAATCATTCCCAACACAGTGCCCATCAGTCCCAACAAAGGGCCCACTGTGGCCACGCCGTAAAACACGCGCAGGTACCGGCGCAGGCCGTTGGTAACGCGTTCGCCGCTGTCGATAACGCCTTGCTCGACCTCGACGCCGGGCCGACCCCATTTGCGGACCGCTCCGGCAAAGACCTGTGCTACGGGACTGCCGTTTTCCTCGCAGAGATCCAAGGCCTGCTGGCGATCGAGTTTTGCTTCGGACAACTGCTGCATGAAGCGCGTGACAAAGGGTTTTGGGATTACCCGGCTCCGCCGCAAATTTACAGACCGCTCTAACATGAACGTGACTACCAGGAACGAACAAAGGGCAATGGCGTACATCAACGGCCCGCCGTCGCTCATTATTCTGCGTAGGTTGTGAGTTGGAATCGACGCCGATTCGTGCGCAACGGGCGGCTCCGTTTGACTATCGGGATTATTTACAGCCGTCGCTGAATTATCGGGTTCGGCCGCCGCCCAGACGATACGCTCCGCCATCAAGCAAAATGCTAGCAATGCCAGCACTGCCCAAATGATTGCCGATTGATGTATGCTCGGAAGGATTTTCATTTTTGACATCTCCGATCTCCTATATCTAGCATCGTCCAGTCGCCTACAGATCCCAATAATTCCGGGGAATAAAATGGCTAATAAAACTAACAAACCCCAATGACCGCGTCAGATTGACGGCGGGCATTGGGGTTGCATTATTCATGATTGGTTATCAGATGCGCTTAGGCGCTGCATCAAGATAACCTGTCAGATTTTGTTGCGATTGTTTAGTAGCCGGTACCAGGGCCCGGATTGACATTCCCCACCATATGCAGATGGTCGTGGTCGATGTAAACCACCTCTTGGCAATCCTCATCGGTGGTGGCATATGGGATCGGCCAGCCGACCCAATTCACTTCCGTGAAGTAGACTATGCACTTGTAATGAGCATGATGAAGTTGCGCCGGTCCGACCAGTGGATAGACACGCGGCGGATCGATATAACCGAAGGGAACGCCATTATCGGCAATAGGCTCGACCACAATCCGCACGTTATTACGTTGTATCTCGTGCATCATGGGCAAACCGCCTTGTATAGGTCGGGCTTCTTCCAATGCACGCATCACTTCATCTTCCGATGGCGTATCCAGTGGAGTAGTCGGAGTATTTGGAGTGATAGGACCTAAAATTGGCATTCGTGAATATCGATCCCAGTTATGGAACCTGTCTTCATAAGTCTTTTGCAAATAGGGCGAGACGGGGATCGGATATGACATCATCCCTATGGTCGGTCCAAAGTCTAAATGGCATCCGGTGCTGGAAAGCAGCAACAAGAATCCTATAACATAAACAAGGACAGAAGCGGTTTTTGTATACATCAGTAGGTCCTCGATTAATTGAATCGTGGTTACATTAGTTATCGTGTTAAGCTGTACTAAACTTGCGGGATTTTTCCGGTTGTATGGATTATTTTGCGGTGATCAAATAAAAAACCCCTGCTTGGCGGTGTCAAGCAAGGGGCTTTTTAAGTCTTTAATTTATAATGGGTTATCGCCAGCAACTGGCCGGCTCATCCTTGAAGTCTAGGAACCACCATCCATCTTTCCATTCCAACGTAACTTTTCGCCATCCCAATGGGACTTGTGGATATGGGTAAAATGGGCCAATGTATGGCCACGCGGTTGGTGAATATTGTCTGGGATAAGTCACTGCGGCGTAGTTTGGATAAGCCGCGTAACTCGGCCAGGCATAGTTCGGCATGCATGCCTGATCATAACGAACTGGAGTCACTCCGCCCTGGGCTGAATACATGGGACGAGGGGCGCCCGGCACTCCCGCATCCTGACTGGGCGCGGCCTGAGTCATGGCAACCGGAATCGGCATTTGACCGTTGATCGGACGGGGAGCATTATTTGCCAAATGTCTTTGAGGAAGCGTGCCGGGCTCCACGGCTGTGGCCTGTTCGACCAAGGATGGCGCGTACGAACTCGCAACCCGCTGGGCCGAATGTGAAGAACTATTCTTTGCAACAGTGGTTGAAGTTTCGGATTCGCCGATGGTCATTTGATTAACAACGCGTGAAACGCCGGGGGTCTTGAATACCAATTTCAAAACCGTGTTCATCTGCTCCTGACTGGCGACCCGGCCTTTAATAGTGGCCGTTCCGTCCTGGAATTTCACGGCGATGCGGTAATCGCTCAATTTGCCGCTGTGCTTTAGATTCTGGGCGATTTGATCAGCCACTTCTTGATTGCCGGCCATTGCGAACATGGGCACGAGCACGGTCGTCGCGGCGACCACGATAACTAATGACAAACGTCGCATGCTTTCCCTCCTCTTTGTATCAACCCCGTGGTGAACCTCCGGGGAGTCGTTTATTGACATTGTTTATTCAGCATTGAAACCGGCTGCTTGAGGAGGGAACCACAAACCACTGCTTAAAGCAGTGGACGGGATTGGTGTTGCCCCCCTGCAACGCCCGTTTTCTGTCATATGCTGCCTGTTATAGGTTTCGGTTGCGGATTGTGCCGAAAGGAAGCTTTTTTTCGATTTTGCTGATCTTCCCGATAATAGCGAAAGGCCGGTTATAACGACATTTCACGCAACCCATTGCCGGGTAATTAGTTAGTTAAAATCTACGTGTTAATTGTGAAACTTTATCGATCGTGCAAATAAGGTAAAATAGGGTGAAAAAATCGGCGTTCTTACGCGCCCGCCTTAGGCTTGCGGCTAAACTTTCCACTCCCCACTGCCCTTTGCCCACTACCCGCCGCCCACTGCCCGCTATTTTATTACTTTCTTCAATTCGGTTTCGATTTCAGCCGCCTGAATGTTTCGATTTACCACCTTGCCTTGCTGATCGACCAGGATCATCGTGGGCACGGTGAGAATGCCCAATTGATTTGCCGGCGGGCTGTCTAATCCGCCTTCTTCGAAAACCTGCGTCCAAGGCAATTTGGCCTGGGCAAGATAGGCGTCTAATTCCTTGCGGCTGTTGTCGACACTCACGCCGATCACGGTGAACGAGCGGCCATATTTGGCTACTAAATCTTTTAGCGTGACTATATCGTTTTTGGCCTGGTCGCTATGAGTGGTCCAAAACTGGACAAGCACGACTTTGCCGCGGTAGTTTGCCAAGTTTACCGGGTTGCCGGAAAGTCCCTGACCGGTAAAGGAAAGGACTTTGCCTTCGCAATCCAGCCGGTTTTGCGCGCCCAGGGCCTTTTTTCCTGCCGGCGAATCGGGAAATTCTTTTGCCGCCCGAGCGTACCACCGCTTTGCGTCGTCGTCCTGGCCCGCGAATTCCTGGGCAATAGCCAATTGGAGCA
Organism: Pirellulales bacterium; assembly: GCA_963845975.1. Classification (GTDB taxonomy): domain Bacteria; phylum Planctomycetota; class Planctomycetia; order Pirellulales; family Thermoguttaceae; genus JBEKIK01. Next base: position 1,643,948 of record CAWJUD010000001.1, read on the forward strand.
TGACTTCGGCCGCGTCCGGAGCGGCTGGATAGTCGGACAGGAATTGTTCCAAATTTTTCTGCCATTCCGTTTGAATCTCCGCCTGAACTTTGGCGGAATTCGCCTTGGGATCCTGCATCTTCCGCCAATAATCAGCCATCATCAGGCGAAATTTGACGTAAGCCGCCAGGTCTTTGTCGGACTCGTTCTTCTTGAGTTTTTCATACAAGGCTTTGAGGCGGTCGACCGCTTCAGGATATGCGCCCATTTGCCCTGCCGCGCCGATCATGTCGGTCAATTGGCGCAGCCACATGGCTCGTTCCTCGGCGTTGGGCGTTCCGGCCGCGATTTGTTCCAGGAGCTCGGCCCGTTGAGTGGTGTATTGCGCCTGTTGCTCGGGCGTGGTTGCCGCGGCGGCGGCCTGGTCGAGTTTTTCCAGATCGGCCATCAGTTTTTGGCTGTTTTCGCCGGGAGTAATGCCCGTCGAATCGCTGCGACGGATTATCGAGGCCTGGAAAAAGAAGCCCGCCGGCGCGGAATCGGCCCGGCCCTCGGCAATTTCCTGGGGCAAGTCGATCGCCCGCCATCCGTCGCCTACCTGCACCAGCGTGCCGATATGCAGTTGGTTGTTTTTTCCGGCCGTCTCGACGATGGCCACCACGTTTTCATACACCCGGATGTCTTTTGTCGATTCGTCGGTGCCCGCGGGAACAATGCCCGGCTTGCCGGCGGTGAATTGCACCCACGTGGTTTGAGGGGTAACGGTTTTTTGCCGCGCGGCCAATTGTTTGAATTCTCCGCTCAGTTTGCCGACTTTTTCGAACAATTCGGCCAAGCGGGATTTGCCTAGACCTAAGTTTTTCAATTCGTCCGAGGAGAGCAGCACGCGGGCAAATCGATCGGCGTCGCGGGCGGCCAGGGCCGCGACCACTTCGGCCGTTACTTCCTCGGCCGAGATCGCCTTCCAGGATTCGATCGTTCCGTCTTCTTTCGGATCCAGTCCCCAGCGCGTGCCGCCGGTGTTGAACCAGCGATGCTGGTCGGCCTTGCCGTTGAAATTCGAGTCGATATCGCGATACACCTCCACGCCCTCTTTGTAATAGCTCCATTGATCGACGACGTTGTCGCCGTTGGTGTCCACGAATTTGCGGAGTATCGTGCCATCGGGCCCTTCCACGATCCAGCCCACCTGGCCGTTGATTTTTTTAGCGGTAATTTTGCACTTGGGTATATCTTGAGGGCTAGGATGATCATAATCGACTCCTGCTTGGACAGGTGTAAGATTCAAGGCCTGCTCCACGGTCGGCGTGGCAGCGGTAGCCGCGGCCGCGTTGAAAACAATTACAGACAGCATCAAAACCCAAAGCACTTTATTGGCGCAAATTATCAGTTTCATGATTAGATTCCTTCTGATTGCCTAGACCAGACTATTACCCATCTAAGACTTTTTCGGCCCAGGGCGGTTCGGAGCATAATTAGTTTGCGGAAAAATTTCCGATTATACCGATTGTAGCGGCAGCCAACGCCACTACGCTGCCCTGACTGGGATTGCAGGGAATAAATAGGGGATCAAATGCCATAACTTGTTCTTAAACAAGAAGTTATATCGCTAATGTTGGACAAGGTTTGACTCTGGGTGGCGATAGTGTAAAATCGGATGTTTCAGCATTATTAAGATGAAGTATTTATAGCCCGCTTTGATTTTCACGGTAGTAATGCAAGCACGGAAACTTGCCTAATATTTGTTATCGCTTGGGCGCATAGCTCAGTTGGTTAGAGCGCGTCCCTGATAAGGACGAGGTCCCAAGTTCGAGTCTTGGTGCGCCCACTTGAAGTAACTCTTTGAAAAGAAAAGGCTTGCGACAATAAGATTTGGAGAATTATTGATTAACGAAAAATTAACTTGCACCTTTCGTTGCACCTTTCCCTTATATAAATGTCGAAAAAATGCTTCCCGTCCGGGTACCAGCCGGACAGGAAGCTGAAGCGGACTTTTCCAGTCGACCACGTTGTTTTCATTGGAAACTACTGGATTGGAATAGTCTTTCATGGCACGCCAAGCACGTCCTTGGTTCCGTCCTTGTGGATATGCCGGTGCGGTCTCACGGCGGCAACTGCTCGACCAGCGAGTTGCCGCTGTGATCGACGGCGTCGGGGTAGTCCTTGCGAATTTCGTCGAAAAGAGCCTTCGCCTTGGCGGCGCTTTCCTCGTCGGTCTTCGCGTTATCAAGATAAGTATGCCCGAGGAAAAATCTTGCCAGGGCGCCGACCTGCACGCCGTCCCCGTAGAAACAGTCGCCGTAATCCGCAATCGCTTGCCGGAGATACGCGATCCGCTCGTCGCCCTGGCTCATCTGGCCGAGGTAAAGGATGGCGCAGCCCGTCCGATTCGCTTTCTTGTATTTCTGCACCAGCGTCTTCAGGCTGTCCTGGGCCTCTTGGGATTGCCATTTTTTGTTCGCCACCTGATAGAGCGTTTCGATCTCGCTCAGTTCTTGCGGGGAAAACTGCCCCACATCGCGGCGCATCCGCTCGCGGGCTTTGTTTTGCTGTTTGGCGCGGAGTTGTTCGGGCGGGGTTTTTGCCGGTGACGACTTCAATACCTTCTCCAGATCATCGAGGCGTTTCTCCAGCACGGCCACGCGGGCCTTGAGATCGCTGATCTCGTCGGCCGCGCAAACGCCGACCGAGAAAACCAGCATTGAGACAAGGACAATGGAAGAAATGGCACGTCTCATCATAATACGGTCCTCGCAATAAGAGGGATTGAAGTTAATTGCAGGGTGAACGTCGGATTGTATCGTATCCGCCCACATCCGTCAACAATCACTCGCTTGCCCAACCGTCAAAGAGTCGCCATCGCTTGCGAGGCAATGGCGGCACGGGGGGCGGCCCGATATTGACAGCAATGCTGGATAGCTTGTCAGGATTCCTTCTCCTGCTCTTTCAGCCGATGCTCGGAATAGGTTGCAACCCAGTGGCCTGGCAGTAGAGTCCGCATCGCAGCAACGTCGGTCGGTGGAATCGCTCGAAGGCGGCACAGCGTGTGCATAAGTTAGAGCCATGCGTCCATGTTGTATTCATCACCCTAGAAACGGTTGAATTGATTGGATGACGCGGTGATGTCGGTTGTTGTTCTCTCTAAGAAGCATTCCCGGCCAAGCTTAGGATAGTTGACTACAAGTCGCTGAAATATGATTTACAAACTCGTTACATACGGACGTATCCGGACATATTATAATAACACCATAACTTGATGCTTGGATGCATGAATAAAAGATGCAGCGGTTGGTTTGCACGAACAAGCAATGGCGACAAATCTAACAAGTTCAATTGGACGGACCGTTAAGACTTGATATCTAAAAGATTCGGTATGTTGAATGAGTCAATCTTACTCTAACTGGAAAGGGTGGAAGAATGAGAGTGGCCAAACGAATAAAACTGGCGGTTGCGGCCGGCCTGCTCGTGGCGCTGGTTGGAGCCAAATTAGTCCGCGGCAACGGCGGTCCGTTTGTGGTGAAGTATCCGGGCGGAGATCCGGCCGCTAAAGGAGTGCTGGCACGGCTGGACCCCTCGCTGCGTCCCGCCCGGGAAACCAAACTTCGCGTGGTAAAAGAAGATCTCGGCATCAGTTTCACCCAGGAAGCGTTTCGCCGTCCCGCTGATACGATGCCGCTGGTGACGGTATCGGCGGCTTACACCATCGAGAATCCTACGAATGAAGAAGTGCAAGTCGATTTTGGTTTTCCAATCCTCCGCGGCATCTACATCAGCCCGCTTTCGATGACGCCCTTGCCGGACGTGCAAGTCACAGTAGACGGCAAGTACTTAAAGGCGGATGTCATCTCCAATTCCGCGATCTACGGCATAATCCGCCAGCAAGCGCGGAGTACAATCGAAGCGGGCATTGCCGCCGATGGCAACTTGGCAAAACGCGTCGCCATAACGCGCGAGGCGAGTGGCATCGTCCCGCCGGCCAGTTTGCAGATGTCGCAGCATCCCGCCGAACCGGCTAAAACAATCAATGCCCAACCAGTGGCCGCCGAACCGGCTCAGACAATAAATGCCCCACCGCCTAAAGCAATGAATACCTCGCCAGTGGCCGCCGAGCGGAAGTTGCCGATCCCCACGGCCGATTATGCTCGCTTTCGAGAGGCCTTGCGGAATTACCTCGTTAAGGAGAAAAAGTGGAACGACCGCGACGCGGTTTTGATGGTCGAGTATGCCTCGATGGATTTGGGCTCCAACTTCGCACGATATCCAAAAGACCGTTGGCATTACGGTTATGAACTTTCCGCTGACAAATCCATATTGGAACTTATGGCGGCGAACCTTGGCCCGCTCAGCGCCATCGGCGAGCAGAAGGCGACGCAGTTGTTTGCGCAACTGGCCGCGCAGTTTGATAAACAGGCCGCATCCACTTACGAGAGCCTCTTTGCCGCCTGGGGCGGCGATGTCCGCGAGCATTCGATCGACTTGGATTCGGGCGTGGTCCGCCCTAGGGAAATCGAGCTGAAAGAAGGCGATAAAAATAGCAAACTGGATCCCACCGTTTACGCCCGCCTGGATTACCTCGACGCCACGAATCTCAGCCCGTCGGAGAAAGAATCCTGCCAGGCCGTGCTAAAGAACCTGCCAGTGGTTTTCACCTTCGCTCCCATGAACTTGCTGCACTATCAGGTAACCTTCCCCGCACAGAATAAACAGTTGGTGACCGTTACTTATAAGCAATTTGCATACCTGGACACCCATGGCACGCCCAGTTACCAGTTGGCCTATGTGCTGCATCCGGCCAGCCTGTGGGACGACTTCGGCCCGATCCAGGTTACGGTGCAAGCACCGAAGGACGTGGCATGCCGGGCTTCCATACCGCTCAGCCAAACGGATGAAGTCCTACCCGACAACACGTCGGCATCCTTGTCTCCTTCAAGCCCGGTGTCGGAAAAGCCGAAGACCCCCGTCATCCGATATCAAAGCCGGCTGGAGAAAGACAGGGACAAAAGCGGCGAGATGTTTATCGCCGTCAACAAGGCCGAATGGGACGCCATGAATCCGGCCGTGGTAAAGAGTGCGGAACCCAAACCCCCGCTCCAGAAATGAAGGCTGGCGATCATAAAACTTGACCCGTTAAAGCTTGAATTGTAAAGGGGCGACAGTTTCGCTGTCGCCCCTGGAAATTGAATCAAATTTCTTTATGAGTCTTCAAAGTAATCGTAGGGATTTTCTCCGTGTCGTGGCAGGCACGGGCTTGGCAGCCGCTTTCGATGCCGCAAGCCGGCATGCCTGCAGGGCCGAGCCCGCGCCGTCATTAAAAAAGTTGGCACAATGCCAGTCCCTGCCCTCCGCCGCTTTTCCCGAACTCAAGCGGCGAAAGTTGATTGTTGTGGTTTTTGGCGGCGGCACGCGTTCGAGCGAGACGATCGACGATCCCGAGCGCCGCTACATCCCGCATCTGTGGCAAGAGATGGTCCCGCTGGGAACGCTATTTACCAACATGCGCGTCGAGCATTTGGTGGTGCATCCCAACTGCAACGCATCGATCAAGACCGGCCACTGGGAGTGGGACGATCTGGATTGGTCGAAACCGCCGGTCCATCCGACGATTTTCGAGATATTCCGCAAACACCGCCGCGCTCCCGATACGGCTGCATGGTCGTTTGTGTATGCCTCTATTCTGTCGGCCACGGGTGAAAGCACGGCCGCCGATTATGGCAGACGCTTCGCCGCCAACGTCGTCCAACCGCCGACCATCCCCCGCACGACTGCCGAGGAAATGGATCGCCGCATGGCACGGGCGGCCGCCACCGGCTCGCCGGCCGCGGAACAGGCGGCCGCCGCCGAGTGCGCCCGGCTCGCCCGCGAAAACAGCCGTATGGACGCCTCCGGTCTCCGTTCACAAGAGACCCGATCGTGGTTCGAGGAGCAGTACAAGGCCTGGCGGGCCTCGGAGGGTAGCACCAGTCACGATGCGTTTTTGACGGATTGCGCCGTGGCTTGCATGAAAAAGTTTTCGCCCGGCGTAATGAGCGTTGACTTCGGCGAGATCGACTGTGCCCACTATGGTTCGTGGTCCCGCTACGTCGAAGCGATCCGCCGCACCGATCAACTCGCGCGGCGGTTGTGGCAGGCCGCCGAGACGTTGCCCGATTACCGTGGAAATACGCTGATGCTGGTCTTGCCCGACCACGGCCGTGAATTGGAGCGTCCGGGCGGCAACGGTTTCCTCCATCACAGCGATTTCTATCGCAATGAGGGCGCCGATGAGGGTTGCCGCCGCGTGTGGATGCTGGCGACCGGCCCTGGCGTGCTTCCCGGCCGTACTATCGACCGCCCCGTGCCCATCACGTCAGTCGCGGCCACCGGGCTGAATTACTTTGGCCTGCAACCATCGCAATCCGCAGCCGGATCGGCCCTGGATTTGCCAACTTAAGTATTGGATGCCGTAATCTCCGGCGGCGACGGACTTACCCGCGGCGGCGTCCGAGTAGTCGTCTGCAAAATCCACCGCCGGAATGTCGCCATACAAAGTCCTCAGTCGCTTTAGGGCGACACGGATTGCATGAAGGTGGCGAGAGGGGCGGCCGTTTTTCTGATAATAGCTCTTAGCGTGTTGCCAATCGGCAGGTAACTTAACTCCTGGTTTCGGCAAGGGTTAATTCAAGAGCGGGAGACGGGGCTCGAACCCGCGACGTCCAGCTTGGGAAGCTAGCACTCTACCACTGAGTTACTCCCGCAAACATTGCGAAAAATGCCTGCTTTTAAGCCTTTTTCCTGCAACGCCTTTAGTCTAGTTTGGGCAAGAAATAGTGTCAATAGGCGGGCTTTTGCACCCTTTTATGCGTACAATTCAGTGCAACAGGCAACTAGCACTTGAAGGTTCAAATTTTCAACCTTAAATAAGACCGGAGACTTGACACCGGGAAATTCCTATGGAGAATGTATGGTATGGGCTAATAAGCCCAATCTCTGCCCTGTCGGTTTCCCTGCCCCAACCGACGGGGCTTTTTGTTTTGCCGATCATCCGATATGAAAATCCGTGAAAGTGCCATGCCTGAAGAAAGCGTGTGGGTTACATTCTTTACGCCCGAAGAGGTCTTGCACAAGCTGGGGCTGTCTGCGTCGGGTGATGTGGTTGACTTTGGATGCGGGTATGGCACGTTCACCATTCCGGCCGCACAAATCACTAGCGGCACGGTTCATGCCCTGGATATCGACGCGGAAATGGTCGCCGCGACAAAAACGAAAGCAGAAGCGTTAGGACTGCAAAACGTACGCACCTATTTGCGTGACTTTGTTGCCACGGGAATCGGGCTGGCGGATAAAACCGCCGATTATGTCATGCTGTTTAACATTCTCCATGCCGAATGCCCGGGAGTGCTGTTGCGTGAAGCATGGCGCGTGCTGATGCCGGGCGGTAAAACAGGTCTCATGCATTGGAATTGCGATCCTGCCACCCCGCGGCCCGTCGATGGATATCCGCCCGCGTCCCGAACAATGCCGAGAATGGGGCGAGGGGATCGGATTTCGTTTTGTCGAGCAGGTTGACTTGCCGCCTTACCACTGGGGGATCGTTATGGAGCGCCCTGTGTAGTCGATTTGAATATCCTCGGCATAAAAAAACCACGGCAATAGATTTCAGCGGCTAACAAAACTTAGAGCCTATCCCAAAAGTCCCCCTCTCCGGGCACCGACCGAAGGTTGGTCGGGAGAGGACTAGGGTGAGGGCTGAATCGCCGTGAAATCGTAGTTTTAATCTCTTGCTATAATTGAAGTTTTATGTTTTGGGATAGGCTCTTATTCATTCGAGGCGTGCAATCCGCATTCGCTTTTTGCCGTGCCGGTCCAACGTCCGGCGCGTTCGTCCTCGCCTAGGGTAACGGCGCGCGTGCAAGGCCGGCAGCCGATGCTGGCATACCCTTGGTCGTGCAAAAGATTATATAAAATTTTCTCATCGATGATTCTTCGCCATACGTCATTCTTTGTCCACGTAGCCAAGGGGTTGATCTTGACGAGGCCGAATTTTTTATCCCATTTCACTATTGGAGTATCGGCCCGGGTGGGACTCTGATCTCGGCGAACGCCTGTAGCCCAGGCGTCGAAATTCATCGCTACCCGCTCCAGCACGCGGACTTTTCGATCCAAACAGCACTGGTCAGGATCGCTCTTGTACACCGGCCCGCCATGAACGGCCTCATAGGCCTCCACGCTGAGATCAGGCCTTTGCAGATCCACAATAATACCGTATCGCTCCGCGATCCGCTGGCGCAGTTCAAGCGTCTCGCGGAATTGGTAACCCGTGTCCAGATTGAATACGTACGCGCGAGGCTCAATCTTGGCGAGCATGGAAATAATCACACAGCCTTCCGGCCCAAGCGCGGTGGCCATGCAAAAGCGAGGATAATAGGTCTCAACCGCCCAAGTAAGAACCTCTTCCGCAGTGGCCCCCTCCAAAAACGCATTTTGGCATTTAATCATTTCAATCTGCTCCGGCGTGGGAATTCGAACTTCAAAAACAGATTGATCCGGCCGCCCGGGACCGCTGGGAAATCGTTCGATAGTATGCGATAAAGGCCACATTCTGACTGTGCAACTCATCGAGAGCTTCTCCACCATTTACATGGGATTGTCAGACACGAAGTAACTGATTATAACAAACTTGACTTAATTGTCAATAAGTAATATGATAAACATAGTGATGAATTATTCATTATTACACTGAATCGTCTGAAAAACTCGCAACATTTAACAAAATAAGCCCGACTAAGCCACGAAAAACGGGAGGATATATGACTCGTTGGGTAGAGATTAGTTTCAATTGCCTGCCGTTACGTTCTGTTGCCTGCTTTGCCCCCCCTGTGGATGCATCGTACGAGGAAGCGGAATTGTATCGGAGACTGCGCGAGGCGGCACAAAAACACGGCATACATAACGCCTACTATTTACAGGGCGGCAAATGCGTCTTCCATCTAACCAATCATGAGCAGATTGGGATGCTGAATTTCCGCTTCGATGGCGTGGTGTTGACCGACGAGAAAGACATGAACACTCTGCAATGCGACTTAACGGTGGAACTGGCAGGCGATGCCTGCGAGTGGCTGGCGGCCCCGATGGTCGATTGGTTTACGGAGTCGGTCCGCCGGGCCGTGAAGGTTGAATTCGACCGCTTCATCGCGGCTGGAGATCTTGATAAGACCTTTCAACGGCTTGAACGCCTGCAGGCGGAAAGCGACGCCAAGGGCGGGTATCTGGGGCTAGGGCTATGAAAAACGATCCTTGCTCCGGCAAAGTGTATTTGGTGGGCGCCGGGCCGGGCGATCCGCGGTTGATTACATTGCGCGGGATAGAGTGTCTCCAACAGGCCGAGGTTGTTCTATTTGACTACCTCGTCAATCCGAAAATTTTGGATTATGCCCCCAAGACCGCGGAACTGATTCCCTTGGGACATCATGAAGGCGACAGGGGAATGTCTGCGGAGTCGATCGTCGAGACAATGGTCGCCGAAGCGCGGCAGGGGAAAACGGTCGTCCGGCTTAAGAACGGCGATCCGGTGGTCTTCGGACGGTTTGCCGAAGAAATAGCCGCGCTCGACGTGGCCTCGATTCCACTGGAAGTCGTTCCCGGCGTCACTGCCGGATTAGCCGCCGCCGGATATGCCGAGATTCCAGTCACGCACGGCTGGAAATCGTCGGCGGTCGCCTTGGTGACGGGCCATGAGCGGGCCGACAAGTCTGCTCCCGGGTTGGACTATGCGGCGTTGGCCCGATTTCCCGGAACGCTGATTTTTTATATGGGTGTAAGCAGCGCGCCACGCTGGAGCGCGGCTCTGATAAAAGAAGGAAAATCGCCGGATACTCCCGTGGCCATAGTGCGCCGCTGCTCGTGGCCGGACCAGGAAATCGCTTTCTGCACGCTGGGGACCGTTGCCGAAACGCTGTCGACGAGTTCAATACGTCCCCCGGCGGTGATCCTGGTCGGTGATGTTGTGGGAGTTGCTCGGAAAAAGGGAATAACATCTTGATTCACGCCGGCGTAAAAAAGCTCCATCAATATCATCGGAATCGACACGCATGTCGAGCACATCGACACGACGGCCGTTGCTTTTGGCTGTCTTTATCGGCGCAACTTCCCTAATACCGGTAGATCAGCTCTTCAGCCTCAATCGAGTCGTATTAGGCATAAATTTTGCCCATAGTCGTTGCGGATGCTAAATATCGCAGGGATAGTATGCGCTTTAATATCTTTCTCACAAACCGCGTCCCTTCCCGATAGCTTAAATTGGAGTATAAAAAAATTGAACTCTGAATATGATAATGGCCAAGGCAGATATATATCACACCGCCGGTTCAATGCCGCCCGTCAATTTGTGCTTGTAACATGCATCTGGCTGGCGACCGGATCGTATGTCTTTTCGGCCGATGAACCCGGCGGTCCGTCAAAATTCGGTCCCGATCCCCAGCAGTACCAACGCTCGGTCGATCGGGCGATCGAATATCTTCAGTCGCACGGTCAGGCCGAGGACGGCTCGTTCAGCAGTCGTATTGGCGTCGGCGTAACCGCGCTGGTGACAGCCGGGATCTTGCGTCACGGACGCAGCGCCGGCGACCCCTTGGCCGCCAAGAGCTTGAAATATTTGGAAGGCGCCGTTCAATCCGATGGAGGCATCTATGCAAAGGATGGGATGTTGCCCAACTACGAAACCTGCATGGTCATCATGTGTCTGACTGAAGCTAATAAAGACCGGCCCTACAACGGCGTGATTCGCAGTGCGGAGGCCTTCATCAAACGGAGTCAATGGGGAGAGGCCGCGGGAAAAGCCCCCTCGGATCTGTCTTACGGAGGGACGGGTTATGGCAAAGACTCGCGGCCCGACCTTTCCAATACGGCCTATTTTATCGACGCCCTCAAGGCCAGCGGCAACGGCTCCAACGATCCGGCAATGCAAAAGGCGCTACAATTCGTCTCCCGCTGTCAGAATCTCGAAAGCGAGCACAATGCCACCCCGCTGGCCGCTAAAAATCCGGACGGAGGTTTTTATTATACCTGCGTCGCCGGCGGCGGCAGCCCGGCCGGCAAAACCGACAACGGCGGGCTGCGCAGTTACGGATCGATGACTTACAGCGGTCTGAAAAGCATGATCTACGCGGGGGTCAAGCCCGGCGATCCGCGCGTCAAGGCGGCCCTGGAATGGATCCGGAAAAACTATGACGTGAAAAACAATCCCGGCTTGGGCCAAGCCGGACTCTACTATTACTACAATGTTTTTGCCAAATCCTTGGACGCCCTCGGTGCCGACCTGTTCGAGGACGCCGAGGGGAAAAAACACGATTGGCGCCGCGAGCTTGCCGCGGAACTCTTCGGCCGGCAAAAAGAAGACGGTTCGTGGATCAACGATAACGCGAAATGGATGGAGGGCGATCCGAATTTGGCCACCGGGTTTGCCCTGATGGCCCTTTCGTACTGCCGGCCTGCTTCCGGCAAAGAGGCGCCTGCGCGGTAGTCCGGCACGGCCGGGCAAGATCAGCCGCGGCCATTGTTAAAACCCCCAAAGATGGAGTTGAGGGAGGAACAGAAAGTGTTTCACTTTGAGCTTGCGCCGGGATCGGCGAAGAAATGCCGCGGAGCTTTCACCTTAGTCGAACTATTGGCAGTAATAGCGATAATCGGCGTCTTAATCAGTCTTATGCTGCCGGCCGTTCAGATGGTGCGCGAATGTGCGCGGTGCTTGCAATGCACAAACAATCTCAAGCAAATAGGCTTGGGAATGCAAAATTACATCGGTGAGCGCGTTTACTTTCCCAACGCCGGCCGGGCTGGTCCGAGCTATCCCCAGGACTATTCGCCGCTGGCCCAGATGCTTCCTTACTATGAAGAGAAAAGTCTACATAATCTGATCAACTTCAAGATCGACATCGGGCATCCCGGCAAGATCGATCTGCCGGTTGCGCTTCGGCCCGCGGCCGCCACCGCGGTTTCCATTTTTTTGTGCCCCAGCGATCCCGAGAAGCCAGTCCATGACCTTGTGCTGGTGTCAGTGCTTGTTTCCTATGCCGGCAGCAATTATGCGATGAATGGGGGGACCGGGTTGGCCGGCACGAGCACCATGCCCGGCCATCCGGCCCAGGCAAATGACGGCATTTGCTGGATCGGCGCGAAACTGAAACCAAAAGACATTCGCGACGGCACTTCCCACACGCTGGCGTTTGCGGAATCCCTGCGCGGTCCGGGCGGAACGCTTGCAAAGACTGAGAGGCCGAACATGCAAATCTATCGTGCTTCGCCCTGTTCGACGACCTTGGCTGACGCTGCCGAGTCCGGCGGGCCGGGCGCTTTGCTTCCCAGTGTAACCGGGTGGGACGGCAACCGACTGGCAACCTAGTTGCGCGGTTGTTCTCCGAACGGCCCGGTAATGACCGGCCGATTTACTCCCAAAAGTCCGATTCCAGACTTGACCACCGGATCGGCCAAACTCTGCGCGGCCCGAAGCCGTCATCCCGGCGTTGTCAACGCCTGCCTTTGCGACGGCGGCGTGCGGTCCTTCAGCGAGTCGATCGACGAGACGGTGTGGCGCGCAATTTGGACGCGAGCCGGCGGCGAGATCGTCAGTTTTCCAAACGATTGAGGCTATTTTACATGTAAACCCAAAACCGCGACCAATGCTCGCGGCTTTACAAAAAAATCTGACACACATGTTATTGTAAAGGAATATAATTTGAACGAATCTACCGCTTCCATGTCGCCTCCGCTTGTGGCGGATCGGGTGACTAAACGATTCCGACAAGGCGAAGTAATCATCGAGGCCTTGAAAAGCGTTTCACTGACAATAACGCGCGGCGAGTTCGTGGTCGTTATGGGGGCCAGCGGATCAGGAAAGAGCACCTTGCTGCACGTAACGGCCGGCCTCACAAAACCCGAACAGGGACGCATTCTGGTCGATGGGCAAGACCTTTCGGCCATGTCCGACCGCCGATTGACCTTTTTCCGCCGCCGGCATATAGGCCTTGTGTTCCAGGCCTTTAACCTGATTTCCACGCTCACGGCCGAAGACAATATTTTGCTGCCGCTTTTGGCCGCCGGGCGAAAACACCTTGGCAACGGCCAACTCGATAATCTGCTCACCCGGCTCGATCTGGCCGAACGCCGCCGCCATCGCCCTGATGCCCTAAGCGGCGGAGAACAGCAGCGCGTGGCCATCGCCCGGGCCCTGGCGACCGACCCGTCGATCATTCTGGCCGACGAGCCGACCGGCAGTCTGGACTCGGTTTCCGGTCAGAACATCTGCCGGCTGCTGCAGGAATTGTGCCGCGAGCAAAAACGCACCATCGTGGTAGTGACACACGAGCCGGCGGTGGCTATCTGGGCCGAGCGAATCGTGGTGCTTAAAGACGGACGAATATTGACTGAATTCAAAACCGCTGAATATCCCGACTTGCTCTCATTGGCGGGGCATTATCAAGATGTCGTAGGCACGGCGACCGCGACGGAGGCAAAGGCATGAGAATCATCTGCAAAATGGTCTTGGCCCAGGTTTGGCGCCATCCGGCCCGAATGATCTTGACCTCCCTGGCCATTGTCGCCGCCGCCTGCGTGGTGATTTGGGTGGTAAGCGGATACGACGCCCTGGTCAGGCAATTCGGCAGTTTCGCCTCGGACTATCTGGGCCGCTACGACCTGATCGTTCTGCCTGAAGTAAAAGGCGTTAGCGAAGTTCCCGGGCTGTCGCCCGAGTTGATCGAGTCTCTAAGCCGCGATGCGGAGGTGGCGGAACTCAATCCCGTCATGCAAACCCGGGCAAGAATCACGAATCCGAACCTGCCGCCGGAAGAACAAGTGCCGTTCGGGCCGGGCAATACGCCGGTACCGGCGGGCGGCGCACAAGGCGGAGGATCGGTGCGCAGAACCGGGCGCCAGGCCGGCGGAGGTTTCTCGCCCGGCAGAGGACAACCAGGCGGCGGAGGTCCTGGAGGCGGCGGTATGCGCCCGGGCATGATGTCCGGTCGAATGCCCGCGCTTGTGGGCACAAAGGCCCTGTTGCCTCCCTACAATATGGTCAAAGGCGATTGGATTGATCCCAATTTATCCGCTCGAATCGAGGGCGTGCTGAGCGCAAACTCCGCCGAGGCCCTGAAGGCGAGCCTCGGCGATGAATTGTCGGTGACGACCCGCGCAGGCGAATTTCGCGTGAAAATCATCGGGATCATCAATCAAGTCGCGAAACGGCCCTTCGAAGACGGCGTGCGGCGGGCAACGGCCATGAATGGGCCGCAAAAATTATTGCGAGGGAAATGTAATGAGGATCAAAGCAAGTTTTCGGCCGATTTGACCTTGTTGCTAAAGTCCTCTATTTTCGAGAGAATAAAGCAACTGGCGCATCTTGCTCCGTCAGGCTTAGGGACTCCACATATCCAAAAGCCAACCAAGCCTTTGGACGTGCGGTTACGGTCGAGTTGTCGCAGGGCGCAGACTGATTCTTAATTGTCATCTCCCTTTTGTTGCCCTTCCTTTTCATCCGCTCCTTCATTCTCCTGTTCCTTCTTCAGTTTTTTATCTTCTTACCTTTTGCCTTTGCCGTTGCCAACCATAAGCCAGCAGGCTAAAGGCACCGATGCCGAGGAGGACAAGGGTCGATGGTTCGGGGATGGGAGCAAACGCCAATCCCCATGGATTCAATCCGGTAGCAAAAGTAGATTGAGTCCCGCTTGGCGTGAATTTGTAGATGTTGCCAACGCCGCCATAAATAGCGCTGGCCGCGAACAGATTGCCGCTGCTGTCGAATGCCAAGGTCTCAGCATCCACTCCGGTAGCGAACGTGGATTGAGTCCCGCTTGGTGTGAATTTGTAGATGATGTCAGAATACAAATCGTCGGTGAATAGATTGCCGCTGCTGTCAAATGCCAAGCCCGTTGGAGAGATCACTCCGGTAGCAAAAGTAGATTGAGTCCCGCTTGGCGTGAATTTGTAGATAACGCGAGAATCAAAATCGGCCGCGAACAGATTGCCGCTACTGTCAAATGCCAAGCTCGATGGAATACTCAGTCCGGTAGCGAAAGTGGATCGAGTCCCGCTTGGCGTGAATTTGTAGATGATGCCTAAATACTCTTCGGCCACGAATATATTGCCGCTGCTGTCGATTGCCAAGCCCATTGGAGAGTTCAATCCGGTAGCGAAAGTGGATCGAGTCCCGCTTGGCGTGAATTTATAGATGCTGTAAGAACCCCGATCGACCTCGAACAGATTGCCGCTGCTGTCGAATGCCAAGGTCCACGGATCATTTAATCCGGTGGCGAAAGTGGATCGACTCCCGCTTGGGGTGAATTCATAGATGATGTTAGAACCCCAATCGGTCACGAACAGATTATCTGCCACAGCGATGTTGTTAGAAAGCCAAATGCTAATACCGAACATGACAAACACTTTTCCGCAAATCGTTACCAGTTTCATCACTCCCACCAAAATTGCCAATAACCTTTTCATCGCACACCTCCCTTAAGTTTATAAGTGACTTGTCGCCCTGAAGTGACCAAACGACAGAGAATCTCTGCCACCGGAAATCTTGTAAAACTGACCCACAACAAGTGAGCCAATAGAAGAATGCACACCGGAGCGGTCTTGATGAGATTCAGTAACCCACTGTCTAGGCGCTGACGCTGCCTCTAGTTTTAAGACCTTACGATTACTCAGATGACTTGAGGTAGTTTATAAATATACCAACAATGGGAACGATGTCAATGAACGGATGGTTATATACCAAAAGAAAAAAGAGGATGCCTCTATCAGGGGAGAAAACTGTAGAAAAATTGCCCCAATCAGTTTGGGTGGAGGTGAGTTGCCGCCGAATAGTCGGCCATCTGCCACCCATCCAAAAACAACCTGCTTATCGTTGTGGCTCCGCAATGGTATGCATCGGCATTTTGGCGACGGTGGCCTTGCCCCCTAAAACGAATCCAGGCAACATGTGAGAATCAGGTACTGTTGAGGTGCTCCCCAACTTTGATCCAAGTGAAAGGTTAGTCCATAGGGCTTTGCAGGGTTGGCACATCAAAGTGAGTATTTTTAATTCGCAGAGTTTAACCATTAAGCGAGTTACATTGACGGTGACTATGATTTCCAAAAGAATGAGCGTTGTATGGCACGGTTTCCTGTACCGTGCAACGTGGCTTTGTTCACAAGCGATCCGGCGCACCCCAGATCACAGTATGACGTATAGCGCTTGACAACGCCATGTTCGGCTGCGAAAATGAGGTTAAATTCTACCGCACTTCGGCGATCGAATACCTGTTAGGCAGTCAATCTATTACGACAATTTCGAATAAGGAGTTTAAGCAATGAACTTTGTTTGGTTCATCCTCATCGGCATCGCCGCTGGTTGGCTTGCGGGGCAAATCATGAAAGGCGGCGGTTTTGGCGTGCTCGGCGATTTGATCGTCGGTGTGATCGGCGCCTTGCTCGGCGGATTTCTGTTCGGGCTATTGGGAATCACGGCAGGCGGACTGCTTGGGAGCCTGATTACGGCAATGGTAGGCGCAATAGTTTTGATCGCCTTGTTGCGGGTGATTAAGCGCGGAAGCGAATAGCCCGCCGAAAAGCCCAACAATCGCATGCATCGGAGCCGGCGGTCTGGCTGGTTGCAGATGGAGAGTCTTCACCGCCGGCCCGGCGATGCTTGGCGTTACCTTCGCCGTCGTCTCGTGATCTCATCCGTACTCCAAAACGTATCAAGAAACCGCCATTTTCTGAAATGGATTTTTTACCGGGAATACGCCTAAAACAACCGACTGGAACGGTTACGTTAAGCCTATGCAGAGCATAGGGAAGTGCGTGACGGCGATTATCGACCGACGCCGAGTTTCAAAGCGTGGTAGAAGGCCGTGGATGCTCTAACGCCACAAGTCGATGGCTCGACTGCACCCGTCGGCCGCTTTCACTGTTTTATGTACGACCGTCACAGGGGCCCTCTCCCGGCCGAGGCTGTACTCATCGGACTGGTGGCCTGCTTGTTGAGTTTCGCCTTCGGGGTAATGGCGGGCTGGTGTGGAACTGGCATATCCCGTTACGTGAGCTTTTTCGGCGGAATGGCAACCCCGCTGGTCCTGCCCTGGATGAAATTGGCTTTGGGTTTTGCGGCCGCATTGTTCTTGTGCCTGGCCGCGGCTTTATGGCCTGCATATTCCACGGGACGCACCGAACCGCTGCGGCTCTTGCAAGCCGGGCGAACCTCCATGTGATTTAATCTAACTGAAAGAGACGAAAAATCGCCGGCTTATTTTGCGAATGGCACTTCGCATGGAATGGGACAACCCAAGGCGCGGTAAAGGCGAAATTGCCACTCGTCATAATCGCCCACCGCCCGCAGGTATTCGCGGCGGCTCTGGTCAAGGGCTTGGATCGACTGCAGCACTTCGAGCGGCAATCCTTGACCTCCGCGGATACGCTCCATGTTCCGCCGGTAAGACTCGCTTGCCACAAGAATTCCCGACTGAGCTACGGCGACTTGGCCTCGGAGAGATTTAGTCTGCGTATTCGCCTCGACAATCTCGCGCGCCACCTGATCCATCAGCCTGACTTGGGAAAGCCTGACCTGCTGAAGCCGAGATCGGGCGGCGTCGCGGGCGGCCGCTTCCCCCAAGCCGAAATTGCGGAGTTCCCAGTATGCCGTGGCGTCAAAATCGAATCGGCCGCGAAAATCGGCTACTGTAGAGCCTTGTCCGCCGCCGTATCCCCCTTGGCTTACGTCTAACAGCACGCTAGGTAAAAGCGGCGCGTATTGCTCGCGATTCAGGCGGTTAACCGCTTCCGCCACAAGGCTGCGGCTCTGGGCCAACTCCGGCCGACGCGACAATCCATCGGCCACCAGTTGGGCGGCATTTGCCTCGTGCGAAATCAAGTCAATCGGCACAATTGTCGGTTCCGCCGGCAAAAAGACGCGCGTCGGCTCCAAGTTGAGCAGCTCGGCCAGACGGGCCGAGGCAATCTGAGTTTGCGCGGCGGCTTGCGCAACGGCGTTTTTTCGCAGGGCAAGTTCGGTCGAAGCGCGATCGGCGTCCGCCTGGTTGCCTTGCCCGGTGCGGGCGAATGCGGCTGTACGTTCGGCAAGTTGTCCCGTGTTATTGAGCGTCTCTTCGGCAATGGACTGTTGCTGATACGCGCGCAACAGATCAAGATATGCAACGGCCGCGGATAGGAGAATGTCGTGAGTGGCCGCCGTGGCGGCCCGTCGCCTGGCAGCCATTGCTTGCTCCGCGATCCTGGGCTGGAATACCGCGTCCGTCAATCCGAACTTGGCCGACACCCCGGGAATCGCCGGATGCCGCCCCCAACCGCATACATCCCCAGTCCGGCTTCCACGGCCGAGCGGCTATCGACAGGCACCGTGCCATCGTTCGCCTGTAGCGGACCATCATGTTTGATGTAGCTTATACCGGCCCGAATGGTTGGCAGCCATAGCACCCTCGCACCCTTCAACTGTGCATAGGCTTCGTTGATCTGCTGGTTGGCAAAGCCTATCTGCGGATTCTGACCAACAGCCAGCCTCAGGGCGCTTGAAAAGTCGATGACTGCGGGGTCTTCAAACGTTGCGATGCCGCTTCCAGATTCCGTGCGCGCATCCAGGGCCATCGCCTGATCGTCTATTGCGGGATTCTGTCCCCAGGCGGAACCATTTTGTGCGGCAATGCACGCAACAAGCAACAGGGCGAGTCCTACGGAAACCCTTTTTTGCCGGTTCAAGAATGGTGTTTTTATCAGCGTCCTTGCCATGTGCCGCCTGTCGAAGTAACCCGCGGACCACCCGGTTTAAGCGCGCATTCCAGCACACCGCCGATGGCGTCCTTCACGGGTCTTCGTCATGGCTGTTCTCATAAAATCAGGAAAAATGCGCAAAATCGGCATTATCGGAGAGTCTTATCTAACCATTTTAATCGCAACTCATCTACAGGCGGGTTTTTGATTAAGGCACTGGAAATACATCCTACT
This sequence comes from Pirellulales bacterium, assembly GCA_963845975.1. Taxonomy (GTDB): domain Bacteria; phylum Planctomycetota; class Planctomycetia; order Pirellulales; family Thermoguttaceae; genus JBEKIK01. The sequence goes on from CAWJUD010000001.1 coordinate 1,662,896, forward strand.
AGCTCGCGGTTTTTATACCAGGAAACTTTGCGCAATAAACATTGTTTCGCTATTTTATCGCATCGCATACTAGTCCCCACATGACTATTTTAGAGCCATTTTCATGGGAAGATTACTGATCTTACATTGATCAAAGGCCGCTTAGCGTCCTTCCGGCAGGGCTACCTCGACCGCCTGGCCTTCTTGGAGCGAACCGACCTGCGACTGGATTACAATTTCATCAGGTTTCAAACCTGAAACCACTTCCACGTCGTTTCCCACTTGGAGTCCCAGAGTAATCCGCGTCCGAACTGCCCGGCTGTCTTGGACCGTCCAACAATACGTTGACTTGCCCTCGTGGACAACGGCGGAAAGCGGGAGAACATAAACGTCCGTGTGCTCTTGAAGAATGATATGCGCGGTTGCATACATCCCGGGCCGGAGTGCGCCACGTGGATTGGGAAGATCCAGTTCCGTTCGCAAGGTTCGATTTGCGCCTAAGGCCCAACTTGTTCGGGTCACTTTTCCTTCCGATATTTTATCAGGAATGGCCTGCACGCTGATGTATCCCGCCCTGCCCGGTTCGATCTGGGGGGACTCCATTTCGGGCACGTCCACGAACACGCGGACGACATCGGTGCGGGCGACGGACAAAAGCGGCTTGGCCATGGCAGCGCCTGCCGGCTGTACGAAATCGCCCCGGACAACGTTCCGTTCAGTCACCACTCCGTCATACGGGGCGCGGATTTGCGTGTATTTTAAGAGCGTTTTTTGACGGGATAGATCGGCTTGTGCATTTCCATGGCGGGCGCGTGCCACGGATTCATTGGCCTTGGCGCTTGCGACCTTGGCTTGGGTCTCCGCGAGCGTGGCCTTGGCCGATGCCACTTTCGCCCGTGCCTCTATCTGTGCCGCCTCGGCGGCCTTGAGCGAATCCTGGGTCTCATCTTGGAGTTTGCTATCCAGGGAGCCGCCGGCCACCAGTTTGCTGATCCGTTCATACTGCGACTGCCAGCGCACGTAGTCCGCGTCGGCTCGGACGTTTCCCGCCTCCATGAGGCTTATGTTTGCCTGGGCGGTGGCGATGGCGGCCTCTGCGGCATGGACCGCTGCCGCGGACTGCTCAATTTCCGCCTGGGTCTGAACCGCCGCCGCCTCTTTCTGCCTTAGTTCGTCTTCCAACTCGGGAATCCGCAATTCCACGAGCAGTTGCTCGGCCTCCACCCGGTCGCCGATATCCACGTGGAGTTTTTCGACGTAAGCGGGTAGTTTGCATAACAGCGGCGTCTGTTCGAACGCCTCGATCCAGCCCGGCTGCACGCTCTCCAGGCGGAGCGTTTTTCGCTCGGGCCGGCCGGCGGCGACGCGTAATGCGCCTGCGTCCGCGCCCCTTGCAGATTCCACCCGCTGTTGCTTTGCCGATGACGAGGAATAACATCCACAGATGAATCCCGGCACTGCGGCATTCACGGCCAAAAATGTGAAGAAAACGGCGCGATTCATCTTACGACTCTCCTGGGATGGACGAAGGTATGTGGTATGCGCTGCCGGGATCGCCGGGATCCAACGAAACCGACTGCATGCCGGCATGCGATTGCACAAGGGCGAAAACCGAAGGTAGCGCCAAGAGCGTGGCGGCTGTGGCGGCCGCCAGCCCGCCGATTACTGCCCGGCCCAAAGGCGCGTTTTGTTGACCGGACTCGCCCAAGGCCAATGCCATGGGCAGCATGCCCGCCATCATCGCGCAGGTGGTCATGAGTATCGGGCGGAGCCGGCTCCCCGCGCCCTCGACGGCCGCCGTGTTTGCGGTTTCACCTTGACGCCGCCGGTTTTCGGCGAATGTGACCAGCAGAATCGCGTTGGCCATCGCCACGCCTACGGCCATGATCGCGCCGATGAATGACTGAATGTTCAAAGTCGAGCGGGTAAAGTAAAGCATTATTACAACTCCGGCGATTGCCGCGGGCGCAGTGGATACGGTAACCAGCGACAGGCGCCACGATTGAAAATTAGCGCACAATAAAAGAAAGATTACAACGATGGCCAACCCTAGTCCCAAGGCCAGCCCGCCCAGCATGTCGCGCATGGGCGGAATCTGTCCGCGGACTTGAACCTTGACTCCGCGCGGGGGTTCTCCCGCCCGTCTCAGAGCCGCCGAGATTTCCCCTGATGCGGTGCCCAGGTCGGTGCCGGCGATGTTTGCCGTCATGCTCACCTGCCGTTGCATGTTATAGCGGTCGATTTCGCCGGGCATGGTTCCAGCGGAAACACTGGCAATGTCTCGAACCAGGATTTGGCCGGCGGCATTTTGTTTTACCGGAACCATTTCCAAATCGGCGACCGAGCCGATGGGCTTGATCCCCTTTGGAGTACGCACCACCGGGCGCGGAACCTCTACCTGCACCTGGTATCCGATGCCGGTCTTGGGATCGGCCCAGTAGTTCGGCACCGTGAAGCGGCTGGACGAGGTGGCCTCGGCCAAAGACCTGGCCACGTCGTTGGGCGTGACGTACACCGTTCCCGCTTTTTTACGGTCCACCTCAACTTGGATCATGGGATAATCCAGCGATTGCACGATTTGCAGGTCCCGAAGACCCGGGAGCTTGCCGAGCTCGTCCTTCAGTTTGGCGGCATAGGGGCGAGTCACGCTGAAATCCGGCCCGCTTACAGCCACCTCTACCGGCGTGGGAGAACCAAAGCTCATCACCTCGTTGACGATGTCGGCCGGTTCAAAGGAAAATTGCACGCCTGGCAGGGCTTGGGCCAATCGTTCGCGGAGTTCCTCCTTATATTGCTCGATGTCGATGCCGCTTTTTCTTTTTAAGGCCACCCACATCACCGCGTCCTCTGGTCCCCGCATCCACTGAAACACAGCGTTAATAGGATAAGTCGTGGGAATCGTGCCGAGATATCCCAGCGTCATTTGCACGTTGTCCGCTCCGGCCAAATCTTTGATGACGCCTAGGGCTTTCAAAACGATTTGCTCGGTCCTGTCGATGTCCGTTCCGTCAGGAGCCCGCATACGGAGCCGGAATTGTCCGCTGTCGATGCTGGGAAAAATCTCCATGCCTAGTCGAGAACCCAATAAACCGATAATCGCCAGGCACGCTGTAAGATAAGCTGCCACAAGCGTCCAACGCAAACGGACGATCTTCTCCAGCAGCCGTTCATACCCCTGGCGGAAACGCTCGAACGAGAACGCCGGCAGCCAACCCAATGGAAAAAATCGCTTGCCCTGGGGCGGATCACCGGTCGCAGACAATACGGGCGCCTGATTTCCGCCTGTGTGTGCACGACGTAGAATCCAAACCGAGAGCACGGGAACGAAAGTACTGGATAACAGGTAGGAGGCCAACATCGAAAAACCCACGGCCAGCGACAAGGGCACGAACATCGCCCTGGGCGCCCCTTGCATGAAAAACGACGAGATGAACACCGCCAGGATGCAGACCATGGCCAAGAGCCGGGGGATCGCCGTTTCGCCGGCGCCATCGCGGACTGCTTGTGCCAAGCCTTGCCAGCGCTCCAAATGGCTGTGAATGTTTTCGATGGCCACTGTCGCTTCGTCCACCAGAATCCCGATGGCCAGCGCCAGTCCGCCCAGGGTCATCACGTTGATCGTCTGCCCGGCAAGCCATAGTCCCACCACGGCCGCCATCAGTGCCAGCGGGATGTTCAACAACACGATCATAGCGCTCCGCCAATCACGCAGAAACAAAAGGATCATCAAACCAACCAGGACTGCGCCCAGCGCACCTTCGCTTACAACGCCCCAGATGGCTCGGGTCACGTATGGCGATTGATCGAACTCGTAGCTGACGTGAATATCGGGCGGCAGCACGGCTTGCATGTCGGGCAGGGCCGCCTTCACTTCGTTGACTACGCTTAAGGTCGAGGCGTCGGCGCGTTTTGTGACCAGCAAATACACGGACCGGCGCCCATTGACCAGCCCATATCCTGTGGGAGCATCCGTGCTGTCCTGGACATATCCCACGTCTCTAACATAAACCGGCGCCTTGGGGCCGGTTCGCAAAGGTATTGTTTCCAGGTCGCGCACCTCGCGCACCACCGTATTGACCGGCACGAACGGGTATTTGCCATCGACCGGAAGATTGCCGGACGGACTGATCACGTTGCTCTGGGCCAGGGCATTGACTACGTCGTCCGGGGTCATGTCGTAGGCCCGCAGCCGTTGCGGGTCGACCGTGATCACCACGGTCCGCTGATTGCCGCCGAACGGCGGCGGCGCGGAAACGCCCGGCAGGCTGGCGAACATCGGTCGCACGCGAAACAAGGCCAGGTCCTGGATCTCGCCGATGCTGCGGGTTTCACTAGACAAAACTAAATACCCCACAGGCACGCTCCCCGTATCGAAACGCATCACGAACGGCGGCACCGTGCCGGGCGGCATGAACGACCGGGCGCGATTGACATAGCCGACCGTCTCGGCCATGGCCTGGGCCATGTCGGTTCCCGGATGAAAAAACAACTTCATCAAGGAAAGCCCCTGAATGTTCCTGGACTCGACGTGGTGGATTCCGGTGATATACAGGAAATGATATTCGTAATAATTTGCCAGGAATCCTTCCATCTGCGACGGGTCCATGCCGCCGTATGGTTGACTGACATAGATTACCGGCAGGTTCAGGCTGGGGAAAATGTCGATTCCCATCTGTCGAAACGCGAGGAAGCATCCCAACAGTACCCCCGCCAAAGCAACCATAATGGTAATAGGCCGCCGCAGGGCGAAAAGGATTAAATTCATAAAATTGGATTTCTGCTGTTAATTACCGACTAAGTTCATTATGTATTATACGCAACACGAATTGGTGGTATGTAAATAAAACTAGTAGGCGGCCAATCCTATTGTTGTGGATGTTGGGGTGGCAGTTGAACTGCCACCCCAATATTGTTATATTGCATGGAGTGATAACAAGTTTAGATCAAGGTGTATACACTCGGGGTTATGTGATAATAGCCCAGCGATTTATTGCTGGGTACGGAGGACATCCAAAATTCTTTTTCCGAGCCGTAGGGACAAGAGAAATAAAATTATCGTGTTTCCCCGTCTCTAATATCAATTGCCCCGCCGGGGTAAAGATGTATTATGGCCCAAAGGATTTGATTGTGAATTAAACTATAAACCGCGACACTCAACTGCTTTAATCGCGCCAATGCAGTTCGCTTTATTCACGATTTTTTTGGTCTTCTTTAACGCGGCAGCCTCCCTGGCTCTGTTTGGCGTATGGGGATTATGGATTGCTTTTGTAATACTGCTTGCGGCATTTCAATTGAACCGTTCAGCGAAGTTTGGACGAGGAATTGTGTATGCCATGGCATGGATCTTTTGCCTAATTATCCTTCCTTGGATGGTGCCCTTTGCAGCACATATCTTTGCCCGAACCATTATTCCCGTGCCTTGGTACGTGTCTTATTTATCATCAAAGGCACGTCCAAATGTCGAGAGATCACGATGTGGCAGTAACTTAAGGCAAATAAGTCTGGCATTGCATAATTATCAATACATAAACAAACAATTTCCCCCGGAAAATACTTGCGATAAGGATGGCAAGCCTTTGTTTAGTTGGCGAGTGGAAATTTTACCGATGATCGGCTACGGCAGTCTTTATGACTCGCTAAAAAAAGACGAATCTTGGAATAGCCCGTACAACGTAAAATTGTTAGGCCAGCATTCGATTCCGGAATATAAGTGCCCTTGCGAAAGTCTGGATACAAAGGATTATACTACTAATTATATGGCCGTGATCGGCCCGGGCACGGGGTGGCGGGAGGATGGGCCGGTTAGACTCCCGGATTTACCCGACGGAGGCAAACGCACCGTCATGGTTGTGGAAGTGGTTAACTCCGGCGTGCATTGGGCTGAACCGCGCGACCTTAGCGTGGATGAAGCTTTGGAAGGATTGAAGACCGGCAGAGGATTGCGAATATCCAGCGCCCATCCCGGCGGAATCTGTGTGTTATTTGCCGACGGCGCTTATCATATCTTGCCCTCGAAAATGCCTATTTCTCTATGGAGAAAAATTCTCGCTGGAGAAATAAAGGACTTGGACAACATTGAAGAGAAGATCGATCCATCCGCGGTTGATATGGTCGATGTTTCAGTTCTCCCTCCCCAGCCAGGTAAATGGGTTATTATTTTCAGCATAATCGTCTGGCTGCTCTCGGTCGTATTGTTATTCCGCCGGGCGATAAAAAGCCGCCGGAAGCCTGAAATGGCAACATAGTATTTGTGTAGTCGTAACTATTCACACCCCAGGGAGCAATGAAGGAGCGGATTGGTGGGCAAGATGAGATTTGACGGCGGCGGTGAGCGGTGCCGTTTGCCGTCGTCTCATAATCTCATCCGGGCCTGTTGAAAAAGTCTGTTGGCCAGCTAGCATTGTCAGCACGTATTCGTCTTGATTTGTAGAGCGGCTGGAGGTATTGGGATGGCTATCCTCTCCACCACCTTCGCCTCTTTTTAGGACGGACGTATGCAAGGAAAGCATGTCTTTCAACCACGGACCAGGACGGTCATTGACCTGGAGTCGTTCATCGCAGAGGACCACTTTCTCCGCAAAGTCGATCGTGTTCTGGAAATGTCCTTCGTGCGCGACGTAACCGCCGCGTGCTATGCCGTCGGACTGGGGCGGCGCTCCATCGACCCCGAGGTGTTCTTCCGGATGCTGTTGGTGGCATACCTTTACGACATCACCTCGGATCGGCGGCTCTGTGAGGAAGTCCGTTACAATCTGACTTACCGCTGGTTCTGCCGGTTGTCGTTGGACGATGAGGTTCCCGACCATTCCTCACTCAGTCGCATTCGGGATCGCTACGGCGAGGAGATCTTCGAGACAGTGTTTCGCCGTATTGTTGAACTCTGCAAGGAGAAGGGCTTGGTGGCTCAGGAGTGTCGTGTGATGACCGATGCCACCCTGATCGCTGCGGATGCCTCGCTGAACTCGCTGATTCATAACGATCCGAAAGAAGCGGAGAAAGAGGCGATAACCCAACGGCGCGATCGTGGGTTGAAGGACTCGTCATCAGCACGGCGCGTGACAAACCAAACGCACACGAGTTGTACCGATCCGGATGCCACACTTGCCCAGAAGAAAGGTACATCGCGACAACTAAAGTACAAAGTGCACCAGAGTATTGATGCTGACAGTCGCGTCATCCTGGATACCGAAGTCACTACTGGAGCGAAGCACGATAACCAGCCCTACCTCTGCCAGTTGCAGCGGATTCAGGAGCGATACAAGATTACCATTCGCGAAGCTACGGCAGATCGGGGTTATGGCTCTGCAGCCATCATCAGGTCCTTGCAGGAGTCAGGGACAACCACCTACATTCCACTCTGGAGCGGCCGAGTTGGAAACAGCAAGTATCTGAAAGGCGAGTTGGTCTACGACAAAAAGCGGGATCGATTCCGATGCCCACGGGGAAAATACCTCACGCCAAACCCGGCAATTTGTGGCAACCAGAAACGATACGTCAGTTCATCGGTAGACTGCCGGCAATGTCCACAAAGACCAATCTGCCCGACAGAAGCCAAAAAGAAGTTGCCGTATAAACGCTATGTGCGCCGGAGTCTTGACCAGGACCTGTTTGAAGAGGTGCAAGCCAGAATGGAGGAACCGGGATTTCGCAAGAAGCTGTCCGAGCGGATGTGGAAGGCCGAGGGACTGTTTGCTGAGGCGAAACAAAACCATGGATTGGCTCGCGCAAGGTACCGCGGTCGATCGAAAGTGCAAATTCAGGCGTACCTGAGCGCAATGGCGCAGAACCTAAAGCGCCTGGTCTTGCTGTTTTATCTCTGGTTGGTAACTCGGTGTCTATACCCGCAAAAAACGTAGACAATTATCCAAACTCGATCTTTCAATAACGGGACTTTTTCAACAGGCCCCACCCATTTTTCGGCATTCCTCTACTGAACTTTCAGCCGTCAGCAGTCATCTATCAGTCTAAAGTCTACTGCTTAAAGCCCATAGTCTAGATCCCTGCACGTGCCCGGCTTCTCCAGCAGTGTTTGTCTACCAACTCTTACCTGTCCACCGCCCACCATCCACTGTCCACTGCCCGCTAATTTAATTTTCCGCCTTCCCCCCTCCGCTTTTATTCATCCTTCATCCTTCATCCCTCATCCTCAGGTGGCTAATTTTTACCCTGGAAATCCGTTTATCAATCTGCTACGCTCATCACGTTTATTTAGCCGTTTGCTTTTAGTCGGCAGCAGAACAAAAGCGGAAGCCAAAACGTGGAAAAAACGCAATTTGTTGACCAAAAAACTCACTTGCCATTGAAAGGAATGACTGACCCCCGGGATTAAAACGTGGAAAAATCGCGATTTGATCCCCAACTATTTTCCAAATCCCCTCCCCGCAGAACATGAAAAGAGGAACTTAATTTTAAAACGAAAAAAATGGCGGTCTATACCGCTGGAGAAAGAATCGATTGTTAGAACTGCTCAGCTCTCATTATTATTGTCGCCCAGGCCGAAGCGGCGGATTTTGCGGTCCAGCGTGGAGCGCTCTATGCCCAGGATCGAGGCCGTTTTGCTCTTGTTCCAGTTGGTGTGCTCGAGGGTGTTGAGGATATGGCGGCGTTCGATGTCGTCCAAGGAGAGCGGGGCGAAGTGTTCGCCGGCCAAAGAAACGTCGGTGTCGCCGGCCGTGGAAAGTTTGGTCAGCAGCAAATCTTCTTCGCCGATCTCCTGACCGCGGCAGAGCACGACCGCGCGTTCCACCACGTTCTTCAACTCGCGCACGTTGCCCGGCCACTGGTAACTGAGCAGTTTTGCCTTGGCCTCGGGCGTAAAGCCTTTGATCTTGCGCCCGGTTTCGCTGTTGAAGCGCTGGAGAAAGAAATCGGCCAATAAGGGGATGTCCTCCGGGCGTTTGCGCAAGGCTGGGACGACGACCTCCAGCACGCGCAGCCGGAAGAACAGGTCGCGGCGGAAACGGCCGTCGGCAATATCTTTTTCCAGATCGCGGTTGGTGGCGGCGATCACGCGGACGTCGACGGTGATGGGTTTGCTTCCGCCCACGCGTTCGAAGGGATGCCCTTCCAGGACGCGGAGAAATTTGGCTTGAATGCTGGGGCTCATCTCGCCGATTTCGTCGAGCATGAGGGTGCCTTTATGGGCGGCTTCAAACTTGCCGATCTTGCGTTCGGTGGCCCCGGTGAAGGCCCCCCGCTCGTGCCCGAAAAGTTCGCTGGCCAGGAGTTCGGCCGACAAGGCGGCGCAGTTTAAACACACGAAAACGTTGTCGCGTCTGGGGCTATTGAAGTGAACCGCCCTGGCGACGAGTTCCTTGCCCACCCCGCTTTCGCCGCGGATTAATACCGTGGCATTGCTGGCGGCTGCCCGACCGATCTCCTCGGTCACCTGGCGGATAACGCCGCTGCGGCCGATAATCTCGCTGCGCACTCCCAAGCGTTCGCGAAGTTGCACGTTCTCGGTGCGGACTTGGGTCAGGTTTTCGGCCAGTTCCTGGCGGCGGTTGAGGTTTTCCAAGGCCACGGCCACGGTATCGGCCACGGCCAGGGTGAATTCAAGGTCGTCCGGATCTGGCGCCAGTTCCACGCTGGTCGAATACAGGTGAATTACTCCGTACATTTTCCGTCCGCGGCGAATCGGCGCCAGATCACGCTGGTGGCGAGAATTTCGCCCTGGCTATCGCGGTTTCCCAAGGCGCTGTCGCCCATCACGTTGCGGGCCATCACGGCCTCTCCCTCGCGCATCACGGTCGAGGCCAGAAAGTTCGACACGCGATTATACTTGTGTTGCGAGGTGCTGCGGGCGGAGATTATTTCCACGTCCTCGCCCTTGGGTTCGCCTTGAAAATCGCGGGGCACCATCAACACCGCCCCGGAATCGGTCGAAGTGCCTTCGGCCAGCCCCTTTAAGGCCATCTCGGCCAGCGAAGTGACGTCCGGCGCCTTGGCCAGCTCGAAGGCCAGCCGGCAGAGCTTGGCCGCGGCCCGGCCGATTTTCGATACCCCGGTTTCTTCTTCCTCCCCGGGAATAAGAAACTTAGTCTGTACGCGTCGATGCGTTATCGTGGTCGGCTCGCCGGCGGTAAGCACGCTGGATGCGTCGTCAGTGGCGCCTTCTATCGGCGCCGTATCCGGCGAGCTGCGGCGAATCAAAGTGCTCGAGTCAGAAAACGCGTCCGACAGCTTATGCACAAAAACCAATTGCGTGCGCCCGATGCGGATCACGTCGCCGGGTTTTAAGATCCAATCGCCGACAACCACTTCATTGCCCACGATTGTGCCGTTACGGCTGTCCAGATCCCGCAATGTCCATTGGCCGGCGGACATGAACACTTCCACGTGCATGCGGCTACAGCGTTCATCCTTGATAACGATCTGGTTTGTAGGGGCGCGGCCTATGATCACCGACTGTCCCGGCACGAGCCGAAAGACGTCGCTCCACTTACTCCCTTCACGTATGACCAGATAGGCTAACTGCGACACTCAATTGCCCCCTATGGAGGGTATACAAATAAACTCGGGATCAAACACTGTAGCAAAATCGCACACTCTAATTCTAAATTACCCACGTTGGACCGTGTTATGCAATATGCTAAAAGCCCAGTTATGTAAAAAGTTACAGAATAAAGTGATATCGTCCTTAGAACATGAAAAGGTTGCCACCGGCAAATTGGTTTGCCATGACCCGATCCGGGAAGAGGTTTAAAACCACGGATTTATTGTAATATGTTATGCGACAATATGTTACGTTGATACACCAAATTAAGTTCAAACTCATTTGACGCTTGCACCCCCCTAGGCCGAAGTTTCCCACTATAAAGTTGCAATGGTTTGAGAGAAGCATCCAATATTAAGTCAAACAACAAGCATAACCCCCCATTATTTGTTACCCCTATATATTCATCGAGTTTTTCTTGCATTTTTCTCATAACGGGATTAGGCTATAAGATCATATACATATTAGGATAAAGACTTTATACAACCAACCAAGGTTTGGTTTGCCGACGATCACAAAGCGCCCTCTGATTTGCGCCAAGATTCATTTTGATAGCGACCCTCCATATAATATAAAAAATCTAAAAAACCTTTGGGAGCATTCAAATGATCTGCCGAAGACTTTTGGCCTATCGTTCATTTTGCCGGATTTTTATCGTCCTGGCGATGGTTGTATTATTATTCCCCGCCGTAACCATGGGGCAAGCCGCAGCTCAACCGCAGGTAAACATTACTAATAATACCAATGCAGGCACAGGCAACGGATTAGCTATTCCCGTCAGACCGGTAGGCGGCGTGGCGATCGACGCCAAGGGCATGCTTGAAAACGTACAGACCGACGTCTTGGGTCAGTTGGCCAAACTTCGTGCCGAGGCCCTGCAAAAAGTGCCGGACGGGCTGAATGTCTTCACCGACTCCCGCAAAGTGTCGTTACGGGCCTTGGAAGCGGCAATCGAACAGTCCGCGAAATCCGGCAAGCCTTTGCCCGACGACATCCGTTACCTTGCCGGATTGCAGCAAATTCACTATGTATTCGTTTATCCCCAGCAAAAAGACATTATCCTGGTCGGACCGGGCGAAGGTTGGAAAATCGATGCCCGGGGCAACATGGTGGGCATTACCACCGGCCGGCCCGTGATGCTGCTGGACGATCTGCTGGTCGCCCTGCGAACCGCGCAAGCCGCGGCTCAAGGCGGGATTACATGCTCAATCGATCCCACTCCCGAAGGACTCGCCAAATACAATCAGCAAGCCGGCGCCATAAAGAACCTCGGCTCGCCGCAGGCCGTCGCGTCGGGAATTTCAAATGTTTTGGGCATGCAGCAGATTACCGTGATGGGCGTGCCGGCCACGAGCCATCTCGCACAAGTATTGGTGGCGGCCGACTATCGCATGAAACGCCTGGGCATGAACTTCGATCCTCCCCCGCCAGGCATAAAATTGCCCAGCTACTTGCAGATGATCCCGGCAAACGCCCGGAACGCGAATATGTTCCCGCGATGGTGGCTGGAACCTAGCTACGAACCGCTGCTCCGCGACGCCCAAGGCTTGGCTTGGGAACTTCGCGGCGCCAGCGTGAAGGCCATGACCGAAGAAGATTTTCTTACCAGCACCGGCGTCAAAGAACACTCGGGCAAGGCCAGTCCCATGGCTCAAAAATGGGCCGACAACATGACCAATCAATTCTCCGCGCTTTCCCTGGCCGAGCCGATCTTCGGCGAACTGCGGAACTGCATGGAATTGGCTATTGTCGGGGCATTGCTTGTTAAGGAAAGGCTGCCGGAAAAAGCGGGCTATAGCTTGCCTGTGCTCATGAGCTCCCCGGAACTGCAACCCGCCGAATTCAATGCCCCCAAGCAGGTGCCCAGCCAGGCCAGCGTGCTTAAAAAAGGGAATAATTGGATTATAAGCGTATCGGGCGGCGTGGCAATCAATTCCTGGATCATCGCCGATAATACCAAGCAAAGCGATGATGCCGCCCCAATTCGCGCCAAAGCGGCGCCGCCTGACGGCACAAAATGGTGGTGGAACTGAGGGCAATTCCACCTCATGCATGATCGTGCAGTGCAAGTCTCGGAGGTCCTGCAAGTGGGCCTCCGAGGCTGCACTATGCATCCTGGTACTGCCACGTCTGCCATAGATGCTTCATGGGCGGTTTCTCGGTGCGGAACTGCCAATTCCACGATTGCGCCCCCAACAGTGTAAACAGCATCGTTGCCGCGTAACGCGGATGTCGCATCGCGAAAGGCAGAAATCGCGCCCATTGTCCGATGCTTAATAGCGAACGCTTTCCATGCCTCAGCCACTGCTCCGAGGTCAGATGATAATCGTGCGTGGCATCCCGCTCCCGTACAAGTTTGAAGTATGGTTGAGCGCAGCGTTCGAGCTGTCCGGGCAAGGGGTAGTAGCCGCCGTAGCCGCGCACCAGTAAGGCAAAATGAAATCTGTCGGAGAACCAGGGAAAAGACCAGGGGCTTTTCATCGCGTCCCGCGGTTCAACGTGCACCCGACCGAAGTGAATCGTGGTGGTAATCAATTTGCGGCTCTTGGATTGCGGATCAATTACGCGGTGACAGATGGCGAAAAAATCCCGGTAAATCGCATCTGCGCGGCCTTGCAAGGCGTCGGCGGGCTGCACGAAATGCTCGATCGAGCCGTTGGCCGCGACAGCGTCAAATCGGCCGTTCCAATCCTCCCCGATGTCCCGGTAGTCGAGCCGATGCACGTCCAGCCCCCTCTGCTTGCAGAACCGCGTTTGCGGCGGCGAAATTGTAACGCCCGCCCCATGGGCTTCTCGCCGCCGCACCTCATCCAGGAGCGTTCCGTTGCCGCAACCGACATCCAGGATTCGCGATCCTTTGCGGCATTCAATCTCGTCCAAGAGATAACAAATCTGATTGTGCTGGGCCTGCTCGTAAGAGAGCGTACGATCGCCGTTATAGAATCCTTCGGTGTAGTCCAGCACGCCGGCCTGCCTGCACACGCGGTCCAGAAACTCATAACAATCCACGGTCGTGCCCGCTAATAAAGCATCGCCGGTCAAAGTCCCGGATAACGCGGTTTGCCCGCGCTGAACCGCCTTCGCCGTCCGTTCGGGGCTATCCGTGCAGGCCCCGGAATCGCCGTGCATGGGCAAAGGCTGCCGGCTGGAGTTGACGAATTTCATGGCGCCCACCGCCTTTCTTTGTTTTACAAGGTTCAGACGGCTTGATGGCACTACCGGGAATTGTAAGCCTCGGCGGTTGATTAGTGAATACCGGTCGACGCAAATGACCCCGCCGCTACGGCTAGGCCCCGAAGATTTATCTCTCCGTAACGCAGAAAATGAATAAACCCGCTCCCATGCCATGACACGGGAGCGGGCAAGTTTTTCTAAGGGTTAATCTGATCTTTTTTGTTGGACCCTAATTTCATCCGCCGCCGGGCGTGGAAACGGGGGCGTTGCGGTTGGGCGGATCTACTCCCTGCAAGTGGCGCACGAAGAAATCCTGCACCCGCCGCTGGCCGTATGCCCCGCCGGCCCCGTGTCCGCCGCCGGGCACCACGATCAGGTCAAAATCCTTCTGGGCCTTGATCAGTGCATCGACAAGGCGGAAGGTCGATTCCGGCGGCACGTTGTTGTCCATCTCGCCCACGATCAGCATCAAATGGCCCTGTAGACTGCCGGCATGAGTGATGTTCGAGCACTCGGCATATTGCGGGCCCACCGGGTAGCCCATCCATTGCTCGTTCCACGAGGCCTTGTCCATGCGGTTGTCGTGGCACCCGGAATTGGCCACGGCCGCCTTGTAGAACTCGGGATGAAACAGCACGGCCCCGGCCGCGTTCTGGCCGCCCGCCGACGTGCCGGTTATGCCCACCCGGGTGATGTCGTAATATGGATATTTCTTGGCCACGGCCTGATGCCACAAGATCCGGTCCGGAAAGCCGGCGTCCTTGAGATTCTGCCAGCACACGTCGTGAAAGGCCTTGGAACGGTTAGCGGTCCCCATGCCGTCGATCTGCACCACGATAAAGCCCAGGTCGGCGAACGAACCGCCGCCGCGGGGCGAGGGGGAGTAGTTTTTCGGGACGAACGAGCCTTGCGGGCCGGCATAGATCTGCTCAATGACCGGATATTTTTTGGTTGGGTCCAGGTTGCGGGGCCGCCTTATGATGCCCCAGATGTCGGTTTTGCCGTCGCGCCCCTTGGCCACGAATACCTCCGGGGGCGTCCACCCCGTCGCCCGCAGCTCGCTGTCGTCGGCCATCTCCAACTCGCAAATCAGGGAGCCGTCGGACACGCGGCGCAGTTCGTTAACCGGCGCCATGTCCACGCGGTTGTAGCTATCGACGATAAATTTCCGACTGGGCGAGTAGGCAATCGTATGATTGCCGTCGCCGACCGTGAGAAAAACCAAGCCGCTGCCGTCGAAGTTGACCCGCCCATAGTGGACCAGGTACGGGTCCTGGCCGGGATACACCCCGCAGGCCCTGAACCAGATCTGCCGGGCGTCCGGATCGATTTTATCGATGCCGCGGACCACCCATTCGCCTTTGGTGATTTGTTTTTTAACCAACCCGGTCTTGGCATCTATGAGGTACATGTGCCGCCACCCGTCGCGCTCGGAAACGTAGATGATCTCGTCGCTTTTATCCAGGTAATTCACCAGTTTTAAGTTCAGCATTTCCATGTGCACGGACCAGATGAAGGTCTCGGTTTTCTCGTCGATGATGTTGCGCAACTCGCCGGTGTGCGTATCGACGTCGATGAGGCGAAATCGCTGATGCCCGCGGTCCCATTTCTCGTATGTGAAGTGCCGGCCGTCGCTGTTCCAGCGGAGTTCGGGGAAGCCGAAATCCAAGCGGTCGACCTCGGGCTTGATCTGCTTCCGGTTGACCGCGTCGAACAAGTTCAACTCAAAGGCGGTGAACTTGTCGCCGGGCAGGGCGTAAGGCCGCTTGTGCATCACGGCCCGGCCTCCGCTCCTGGGCGAGGACTCGATCAGGTAGACTTCCTTGTTTTCCCCGGGCTCGATGCGAAATGCCGCCAGGGTTTGCGAATCGGGGGCCCAGCGCAGCATCCCGTATCCCAGCCCTTTCTTGCCGTCCTGGCTCAGTTGAATTTCCTTGCCGTCCTCGCCTCGCACGTACACGTTTTCGTCCTTGACGAAGGCCGTCCACTTGCCGTCTTTGGAGCGCATCGAGCGCACCAGTTCTTGCTGATCCACCGGCTGGTCGTCGTCCTCGCCCTGATTCTTCTGCTGCACGTTGCCCTGCTGTTGCTGCTGTCCTTGTTGTTGTTGTCCTTGTTGCTGCTGTTGAGGAGCGTATGGCGAAGATGCGTCGGCCAATAGGGTCAGATCGCCGTTTTGCGCTTCCATGTCTTCCTGGTCATCTGCGTCGCTGGCCGCCGATTCCGCGGCCGCGGTGGATTTGGCAGGGGCCGCTGCCCCGCCGCCCGGCTCGGTCTTGGTGCAAACGTAGGTGCTCAGATCGCACTTCCAGGTCGTGTTGTCGACTTTGAATTGAACGGCCTTGACGCCATCGACAAACTCTATGCTATCGAACGGCAGCCGGTTGGCCTTGTATTCCTTTTCCGCCGCCTTCGACAGCGATGCGGCCAGCTTCTGGTGATCGAAGGCGGCTTGCCGGATTCCGCGCTCGGCATCGACGAGGATGAATTCCCTGTCGCCGCCCTTTAGGTCGTTGCGATACCAGAGGTGTGAATCATTGTCGAACCAGTTGGGCGTGATCCGCGCCTTGTAGACCCCTGTCATGGGCATTGCGCCCCTGCCCCGCTGGGCAAACACTGGCGACGCAAAAACACCTATCACAACACTCGCAATCGCCACAACCAGCGCTACCGATCTTGTGCGTACTCTTGTTTGCATCTTCGTGTACTCCTCATGTTTATTGATAGTTTAAAAACTAAAATCATTCTCTTGTTTGGTTTCGCTTCGGTCCGGCGGGCGTTCCATAAAAATATAAAAACACACGGATTGATAGAGTGTTTGTTAAAACGCCCAGCGGGAAAAATGAACCGGCTATGGAAAACCAGCCGCAACATGCGGCCGATAAAAGAATACACCCGGCTGGGCCTTGCTTTTAAAAACTCACGGTTGCTTGGTTCCTGGTGCTATCGCTGCCTCAGGGGTTGTTATTCTTCGCAAGAAACGACGGCATAATAATTAATGTAACATTGCTACTTTGCAAATGTCAATATTCTCCCCCCATAAGATATACAGAAGATTAAAGGTGCCAGGAACCATTGTTCAGGAACCATTGTTTTATTGACTCTCAAATGGACGGCCGCTCAGGTGCCACTGCCGGCTTTACCGGCAGTGCCTCGTCCGGCGGCGGCTCGGCCCTGGACAGCTTGCAGGGCTGGACCGACGAGTCGTATACTTATGATTTGAACGGCAACCGGATTCCACGGCGCTGCCGGACAAGCCGGCAGTGGCACCCAGGCGCCTTTGTTGGCGATGGTCGGCGACTGGAAGGCCTTTTTGAATAGCGCGGTGCGTGAGGAAGAACTCAGGGATTTGCGCGAACACGAACGCACCGGCCGCGTCCTGGGAGAAGACGATTTTCAAAAACGCCTGGAAAAGAGACTCGGCCGCGTTTTAAGGCGTCAAAAACCCGGTCCTAAAAAGAAATGAATCGCAATAATTATGTATGGTGTCCCCGGAATTAGAATTGGGCGTGAAGAATAGTGAGATGAACCACGCGGCGCTTAGGCACTGCTATATGTCAGCTAAGATATCGCAGCTTCTGGGTATCAGTTGCGCGGCATGCCTTGGAAATGCGCGGGAGGATTATCAGCATGACTACGAAAAACCGCCACAATCTGACGAGGCAACGGCGAGAGGCAAGAAAGAAAATACAATGGGCCTGCTATGCGGCATAAGCCCCAACGTGGAAAGTTGCTGTAAGAATATGTTGGACAAGATGACACAGTAATTCTTGTGGAGAAGTCAGATGTCCCGTGCAAGGCTAGCGCAGCTAATCGTCTCAACGGTTATTCTGATCTTCATGGTGTTGGTTTCGATAGGAACCTATTGTTACATTTCAGCGTGTATCCGTGAGTCCAAAAGTAGAGCGGAGGCGGCTGCCAGGGGGCGTATCGTGCCCAAGCAGGAATGGCCGCAAACACTTATTGATCTTCTCAAAGACACGGAGCAACACCATATTAAGGTTGGTGACATTCGTGTGTACCAGAGGTCATACGATGAGTATTACTGGAAATTTGACTCATCGCCGGAGTTGTTCTCGCTTATGAGTAAGCGTTGGGAACTCTCCATTGTAAAAAGTAATGACATCATTCAGCGCTTTCAGGAGCGTATGCCCACAAGTCTTGCATGGTTGAGTCACTCCGGCGGCACTGCGTACTATTTCTCCGCGAATTGGCTGGCGGGGGAGAAAGGCCATCTGTATGGTGTTATGACCGACAAGACCAACAAGGTAATTGTTGTCAGGTACTACTACAATTTTTGAAATGGAAAAATGGACATCACTGATTTACAGGAAGAGAAAGAGCGGACAAGCAATTGAATCGGAATCCGGGGACACAATACTAGTTTTGGAAATATGGGAAGAATTTTGAACGATTCATTCGGGTGTTACAACGGTCACTTCAACGATTGACTACATTTACGACGCCTTCAACCACCGCATCCGCTCGGAGTACGACTCGAACGGGCCGGGCACGTCGGGCGGGGTGAGCCGGCAGTTTTACGCCTGGGACGGGAACAACATCGTGCTGGACTTTACCGATCCGGACGGGCCGGGCGTGATAAGTCCCTATGTCACGGCGCGGTACGCCTGGGGCGAAAAGGCCGACCAGCTCTGGGCCATCGAGAGCAGAAATGCGAACGGGACGATCACGGACAACTGGACCTTGACCGACAACCTGGGCAGCGTCCGCGACCTGATGAACCCGACCGCCAACACCCGCTGGCGGGACCACGGCGACTACTACAGCTTCGGCATGTCAACAATGGTTCCCGGCGCCTTTATTTCGATTTTCGAGGAACCTTTGCTCATTTGCAGATCGGCCTTGAGCGGATAATCCCAAATCCCCGTTTTCACGGGCGTTACGGGCCGGCCGTCTTGAAGAACTTCATAATTCGCGCCGGCCGGAAACGACAGCCACAGGCCCGTCGCGTGCTCGTCGTTTGTGCGGTTTTCCAGCGTGAAGGCGATCTTCTTTATCGGCTTATCCAGGGTAATCGCCTGCCGCGCGGCGAACCCGTCGCGATCGACCTCCAATTTCAGGCTCTTGCCGGCGTGCCAGGGGATCTGCGGATTTTCGAGCACCACGTACAGCCGCTGGCGCAAGCCGTCGCGCGGGATGATCGAAAGCACGTCGCCCTCGGCGCTAGCGCGCCGCCGTAGACAATCCAGTCGAAAACCGGATCGCGGGTCACGATTGTGGCCGACATCCTAAGCGCACCGCAAAAGCCCAGGTCGATCTCGCCGTCATAGCGCCAAGGCCCGCGCGGCACAGTGACGCCGCCCGGGAAGCTCGAGCCCATCCACGCGCTGCCGGCCTTGGATGACATGAATTGCCAGCCCGCGGCCCCGTCGTTTTCCTCGCCGGGGTACCAGTAGCCGTAATTCGTCTCGGCCGTGCCCGTGTTCATCAGGCACCAGGAACTCAGATACGAGGCATAGCCCAGCGGCAGCCACTTGCCGGGATTGTCGGCGAAATTGACGGCGTAATCCAAAATGCCCCAGCCGCCCATCGCGGCCATGTAACTCAGTCCGGGATCGGCGCCCAGTTGATAATAGGAGGTTTCCATCCAGCCGCGGACCGAAAGCCCGGCCGCAAGCTGCCGATCCATAAAGGCCCGCGAATCCTCGCGCCTTACAAGCGGGTGGGAATACCATTTTTTCTGTTTCCAGTCCCACCACAAGCGCTGGTCGGGCCGCATGTCGTGCGTGGCCCCGTATTTGGCCAACGCATAACTCGACTCGAACGCCGTGCGATCAAAGGCATACTCCGAGCGGAAGGGATAAGTGTCGTCGTAAACAAAGTACTTGACCTTTTTTTCCCATTCCCTGCGGAGCCAGGCCGCACGGTCGGGAAATCCCTCCCGATCCAGGGCATCGGCAAGCTTCAGCACCACCAGCTCGTTGTAAAGGCCCCATTTGTAGGTTTCGTAATACGTCGGATATATTTCGTAAGGATACGTGAAAAACGCCTTGGCAGTGCCGAAGGCCCGCTCCAGATAACCCGCGGCATCGAGGTATTTCGACATCTTCGGATACTTTTTGGCGATCTCGTACATGTGATAATAGAGCATCACCACGTGCGGATAATCGTACGACCGCCAGATGTGCTCCTTGCCCAAGTCGTTCATCGCGGTCTGATTATTCGATGATTCGGCCAGTTCCTTGCGTTTTACCGGATCGCGGCCGACGTACCAGTTGGGCGTGCCGTAAACACCGTATGGATACGGCTGCTCGGCATCGGTCCGCTGCAGCTTGCCCCACACGAAATGCTGCAGATAATACTCCAGCCCCTCGATTTCCTTCTGGTCCGGGAAGCTGGCGTTCTTTTCGGCGACGTAGGGCGCCTTGCTCAGGCCCGGGTCGTCGCAAGTGAGCACGTAAACCATCCGGCCCAGGAAAATGTCGGGATCGTCGATCGTGCGCACCACCTTGCTGCTCATGTCGTAAGGTCCGAACACGCCGTCCCACCACTTCGACGGATCGCGAATCTGCTGACGGTTGATGATAAACGAAGCCCGTTTTTTGATCAGCGTTTCGATGGGCTCGGTGACGAAATATTCAAGATACGTCTCCCGGTCGCCATCGTGATGGATCGTGATCTTGTTTTCGCCAAGGCGTTTGAACTCGACTTCATAAACGTGCCAGCCGAGGCGCCGTTCGCCCTGGTCAATGATCTTGGTCTGATCGGGGAACTCGGCCCGGAGCGAATCGATGCGGGCCTTGGTATGCAGGGCGATGTGCGCGCTAAGGTCGATGGGGATGGTCATGCCAGGGGCGACGCGGACGTCGAACAGCCCTTCCCTGTACAGAATCTCCCGCAGATCGTCGTAGGAATCGGCCCACTGGAAACGGAACCCGTAGTGCGCCTTGCTTCCGGCCGTGCCGGCGGGATTGAGTTTCAGGGAGGTATTTTTCTGCCGCCAGGTGCCGGTTTTGACTTCGTTGGCAGCCAGGCTGGAATGAACGTAGACCTGTGCCCCGCCGCGTCCGCCTCCGCCGCCGAAATACTCCAAATGCGTGCCGGGTTCAACCGTGACCGTCAAAAAGGGCGGCGCGCCCGAGGCCCGCACAAAAAAGAAAAACGATCCGTTGCCGGATATGAATTGATGCCGCAAGAAGCCGTGTTCGAAGATTTGGGTTGGGTTTTCACCGAACGGCCCGGCGGCCGGCACGTTCACGCCCAGGTTGCCGATCTGAACCGGCGCGCCCTTGGTCGATTCCAGATCGATGCTCCAGTCGAGCACTTTGCCGTCGGTTTTAAACGTCTCCACAACCTTGACCGGCGCGTCCGATCCGGCATTGGAATAGGTGACCGTGCCGTTCTCGGGCGATGCGTCCCACTCTAAGCCCCGGGCTGAGACGTTGGTCCAGGCGGAAGGTGTCTCGCCCTCGCCCACGCGCAACAACAGGCCCAGCGTGCTGCCGCCCATGCCGCCCCGGCCTCCGCGGCCTCGGCCCGCGCCGGGCGCCTGGCCTTGCGCAACATTGGCCGGCACTACCGTCGCGCCGTATGGATCGTGCGGATTGGCCAGACCTGAAATGCCGTTGGCGTCGTAAGCAAAGCGGAAATCCCCTTTTTCGATCACCCCCGGCGCGCCCGCCGCCGCGACACGGCCGGAGATGGGGATTAATATCAATGCAACGGCCGAAAGGCCCAGTGTAACTGCCAGTCTTATTGTCGCCCGCATTTCATAATCCTCCTATACAGTGGTTGAACTTCATCAGACTACTTAGCGGTCATCCCAAATCCATTTTGCGATCTTCGATTGTCATCCGGCGTGGTAATCCGGATCAAAATAAATCCGGTATGGCGCCCCTTCAGCATAACTATAAAAGGGTTTAAACGCGCCGCTCTTGGCCCCGGCGCCGGCCTTGGCAATGCGGAATTCGCCCGGATTCTCGCCGGGAATAAGCCACTTTTCCAACTCCTCGGCTGGCGGAAGGTCCGGCATCGCATCGCCGACGTCCTCTTGGGCCAGCACGACCGGGCCGCGCATGACGGCCGCACGCCCGGGGTGTTGTTCATCCACCGCCGGCTTGCTGAAACGCAACGGGATGCGGATTTCAATCTCGTCGCCCGATTTCCATGTGCGCCTGATCGCGGCCCACGTCCCCGGCTTCACGGCTACATCTTGCTGGGCGCCGTTTACCTTGAACGTCACGCCCTGCGACCACTGCGGCACGCGGAACTTGATGGGAAACTCCAGGCTGCGGGTCAGTTCGAGTTTCAACGTGGACGTTTCGGCCTCGGGATAATCCGTGTCCTGCACGAGCTTGATGCGGTCCTGGCCGCGCTTCCACGTCAATTCGGAAGGCACGTACAGATTGACGTAAAGCCCCGAGGAGTCCTTGAAATAGATAAGGTTGTGATATTCCACCACGTCCTGGAAATAGGTTCCGGCGCAGCAAGGATAGGCTTCGGCGTAATAGATTTTTTTGCCCGTGCCCAGGTTGTAATCGGCGTAATAGTAGGTCTTGCCGCCGGTGGTAATCGGCAGGGCGGCGCCGACGCCGTTATAAAGCAGCTTTTCGATCCAGTCGCCGTAGCGTGCTTCACCGGTAAACTGCATGAGGTATTTGGAAAGTTTGAATCCCGCCCAAGACCCGCAGGGCGACTCGAAATTCTCCTTCGAGGTTTCCAGCATTTTGCCCAGCGATCCGTCGCGTGCCATCATGAATTCCTCCGGTCCGTAGCCGCCGGTGGCGTAGCACTCGCGATTTTGCAGCCAATCGTAGGCGTTCTTGATGATCCGCAGATATTTTTCGTCGCCGGTAACCGCATAGGCCATTGCGCAACTGCTGAGCGTGTTGACGTGGCTATAGGCGTGCAGGCCGGCGATGTTCGCCGGTTCGGCGGAATCGACGAACCGGTTCCAATACCGGTCGTAATGCCAGACTTTGGCGAAATCGCGATATTTCTCGTCGCCCATCCACTGGTAAGCGCGGTAAAAGTTTTCGGCGACGGTGTACCATTCCGACGGTTGGCCCAGGCCGCGGTTGGCGGGGGCCATTCGCGTGCGATCCAGATTCGCGATTCCCCAGTCCACGATTTTATCGAGCAACGTGCGCGCGCCCTTGTAGTCGCCGTACTTATCCAGGTCCAGCAGTCCGCCCACCAGTTTCTCGTAAGGGTAAGTGCCGAAGCTCCCGCTGGGATTTATGCCCGGGCGCCTGCGGCCGGCGCGGGGATTGAACAGGCGCGGGTTTCCGTCCGACGCCACGGTTTTTCCGTATTCCACGACAAGCCTGACCGCCTTGTCGCGCAAATCCGCGTCGCCCGTTGCCCGGAACGCGCGGGTCATGGCTTGCAGCCACTGCCCAAAAACTCCGGCCGAGTTGCCGGCCGCCCAGCCGCCCAGGTGGTTGCCCGGCGCAGCCTGTCCGGCGGCCTCGCGGTAGCCTTTGAGAATATCGTCGTCGGCAACCGAAAGATAGTAATCCCGCGCCATCTCATATTGTTTCAGCCAGCGGCTCGCACGCAGCTTCACGCCGTAATAATCAAAAGGCTCGATAAGCACGGGCGCCTTGTGGGTGATGATGGGGATCTCTTGAGCCAATGCGCTGCGGATACTAATCGCCAGCGGCGAGAGCCCCGCCGCAGCCGCGCCCATGGTCCCCAAAAACTCGCGACGGTTAAATTTGGCGGACATCGATGCACCTCCACGTACGATAGTGTTTATAAGAAATATCCTGAAATCGACATTTTAGCCCGCCATTAAAACACGGCGGGTTAAAAGGGAAAAATATTCCACGCGGCCCGCGGTGTATTCACCGGGGGCTAAATTTGCCTATTTTTAATCTTAAATTTCGGGATAGCCTAATTTATATCATAATCTCACGGCGTGCCTTACCACAACTCGCGGCGCAACTTGGGATCGAAGTACATCCTGTACGACGTTACTTCCGGAAACCGGTAATAGGGCAGGAAGGCGTCGCGCTGCTGCACCGCCGGCTCATTGGCAATCGTAAAAACCGCGGGATCGTTATTCGTCGGAATCATCAGCTTATCCAGTTCCTCGTCCGACGATGGGATGACCGACATCGCCTTGTGCACGATCTCTTGCGCGTAAACCAGCGGCCCGCGCATCAGCGCCACGCGATCGGGATGCTGCCGGTCCACAGCCACGCGCCGGAAATGCAGCGGTATCGTCACCGTCACCTGGTCGCCCGGCAACCATTGGCGGTCGATCAGGGCCCAATTGCCCGGCTGCACCGGCACGCTGAGCGCGCCGCCGTTTAAGCTTATCGACATGCCCCGCGACCATCCCGGCACGCGCAGTTTTAGCGCGAACCGCATGGGCTGATCCATCGCCAGCTCCAGCATGATGTTCTCCGCTTCGGGGTAGGTCGTCATCTGCGTGAGTTTTACCGTTCCGCCCGGTCCCTTCCATTCGACTTCCGAAGGAAGATAGAGATTGACGTACAGCCCGGAGGCGTCCTTGAAGTAAATCAGGTTCTGATACTCCGAAACGTTCTGAAAATAAGTGCCCGAGCAGCAGGTGAAGGTGTTGCGCGAATAAGTCTTCATCGCCGCGCCCAGGTGATAACTGGCGTAGTAGAAGTGCTTGCCGCCGGCCACGATGGGCAGTGCCGCGCCTATGGCGTTATAGAGCAGGCGCTCGAGCCAGTCGCCGTAGCGGGCTTCGCCCGTGTAGATCATCAGATACTTGGCCAGTTTGAATCCGGCCCACGTGCAGCAAGGCACTTCGCAGCAATCCACGCGCTCTTCGAGGGCATCGCCCAGGGCTCCGTCGGCCAGCATGATCCTTTCCACCGGGCCGTACCCGCCGGTGGCGTAACACTGCAAGTTCTGCAGAAAATCGTACATGTTTTTCATGGCACGGAGGTATTTTTCATCGCCGGTCACGTCGTAGGCCATGGCCGCGCTGCTGAACGAATTGACGTGGCTGTAGGCGTGCACGCCCGATGCGTTTTTTGGTTCCGCCGTTTCCAGGAACTTGTCCCAGTAGGCGGGATATTGCCAGACGTCGCCGAAATCCTTGTACATCGCGTTGCCCGTAAGCTCGTAGGCGCGGTACAGGTTTTCGCCGAGCGTATACCATTCCAGCGGGCGCCCGGAATGCAATTCCCAAGGCTCGCGGTTGGCGGGAGTGCGCCCGCGGTTGAGGTTTTTCATGGCATATTGGCTGATTTTGTCCATAAGCGCAAGCGCATCCGGATGGCCGGCGTAGTGGTGCATGTCGAGCAGCCCGCCCACCATTTTTTCATAAGGATAGTGCCTCATGCGGGGATTTCCGTCGGGCCCCAGTGTCTTGCCCCACTCGCTCACCCACAGCGATGCCTTTTCGCGCATTTCTTTATCGTCGTTTGCGCGGGAAGCCCTGGCCATGGATTGAAGCCACTGGCCGATCACGCCCGAGGAGTCGCGGGCGGCCCAGCCTCCCAGCGTCTTGCCCGGGGCGGCCATCCCGGCCGCCGCGCGGAAACCCTTTAGCACGTCGTCGTCGGAAAGGCTCATGTAAAATTCCCGCGCCGAAGCGTATTGCTTCTGCCAGGGGCTGGGAAGGAGTTTCACGCCCTGGTAATCAAAGGGGCTGAACACCACTCTCAATCCGGGCGTCGTCTTCCCGTCTCCGGCATCCGTAGCCATGGCTTGGTGGGCGCCCAGGGCGGTCTGCATCAAGGGCGCCAGCGCAGCCGCTGCGGCCGCCTTGCCCGTTGTACCCAGGAATTCACGGCGGTTTGTCATGGATTTTTCATTGTTCATGGGATTGCCTCCAAGGTTTAAATTATAGTGTCACGCGCACCGGCCAGATAGCCGGATAGAGCTTTTAAGGACTTTCCACGAGTCGTAACGTTCCGAACTTCTCCGGGTGATGCGGATTCCAGACCCCGGTGGGCCGCCAGCCCAGGAAGTCGCGGTTTGGCGCCTCTCCGTCTTGGCGAAACAGGTTGATCCGCATTTCATTGCCTGCTTTAGGCGGGCGATGGTCCACTGCGGCAATCGGGATCCGCATTTCACCGTACCAGATCTTTTTCTTATCGTCGATGCGGGCCTTGACTTTCATGCCCGAGTTCCAGGCTTGTTCCCCGTTGTATCCCGGCCTTGGCTTGGACGAGTCTATATCCAGGTCCAGAAATTCGCCCTGGGGCGACATCTGAAATTCACGATACCGGTTGATGTGCTCGAAATCGGCCCCCAGATACGCCTCGAAGCAATCCTTTTCCCACAAGCGGTAGGTTTCCTTGACCAACTCAGGCTTCGAATTCAGCGTGAGTTTTTCGTACCGGCCGATGAATAGGAAATACACGTTATCCTTGGTCCACCTGGAGCGGACCTCGGCGTAGAACTTGGGCATATCCGGCCCCAGCACGCTTTTGTCGATGACCACGCCCTCGATGCCCTTCCAAAATGCCGAGTCCGGATCTGCGCTCGGCTCCGCATCTTTGTCCGCATAGTAGGATAGAAATACGCCTTTGTCCTGGGCCTGAACCGCCGACGCGCAAAACAAAATAAGGAGTTCTAACAAAAACTGCTGTATATTTAAAAACGCCCTCACCCCCGGCCCCTCTCCCAAAGAGAGAGGGGAGGTTTTGTTAGAGTCTCTAAAACAAATCAGCGCTCTCATGTTGAATTCTTTTACTGCAATTGTTTTTGGGGCTCTTCGAGCCTTAATAAAACAGTGTCGTTCGGGGCAAGTTCGAGGGGAAACTCGGTAATGCCGTCCGCCAGCACCCGGTTTTCCAGCAGGTCTGTCACCCGCAGTTTCCGCGGCAGCCGGACCGTCCGCGACCCGCCACCCGGCGCGTATATGCCCAGGAAATTGCGGTTGGCGTAGACCACGTCGTTGGACGCGCTATAGACGTGGCACCCGGCGATCCGGGCGATATTGCGCAAAAGCGGCGCAGGCAGGATCGGCGCGCTGCTATAAATGGATGTCCACCCGCTGCCAGGCTGCACCGCCCCAATGGGTTTTACAACCAGGCCCGGCTTGTCGATCCCGGCCAGCGTGCCTAGGCTCACGGCCATCTTATCCACGCTATAAAAGCGGGGACTGATCCTGAAACCAGGCAGGTCCCGGCGCAGCGACGGATCGCGCGGATCCTTCAAGTAAATCTGGTGATCGTAGTAGCGGATGATGTCCTTGACGTTCACATCGGTGCCGTAAGCGAAATCTTTGGGCAGCCCTTGGGCGTAAGCGCTGCCGTTGTCTATTATGTCCACGTGCAATTCGCCGGGAGTGTCGTCCTCGGCCAGCTTGATCCCCGTCAATGCGGTCATGTTTTCCAGGGAAAGTTTTTTGCCGTCGATATAGCCGGGCGCGTATACCCAAACGGCCGTTGCGGCGTTGCGTTTTAAACGGTCATGGATCGCCTCGCGCTGGGCCGGCGTGACCTGGAAGGTGTTCAAGAAGATATAGAGTTTGAAATCGCGGAGCTTCGGGTTGTCGAGGTCGGATAATAAATAAGGTTCCCACGGTGCGCCGATAAAGGCGAACTGCCACTGCTTCTGCGCGGTAAGCAGGGCGTTGAACAGCGGTTCCCCGTCCCCGCAGTACGTGAAGCCGGCTTCGTCAAGAATGACGGCGATATCAGCGTTGGAACTCTTGTCTACATCCAAATATTTCTCATCCAGTTGCTTTAGTTTGCCTAAAAGATTGATGATTTGCTCGTCGTGGTACGTCCCGCCGTGCAGGTCCGTCCACCACATGCCGAATCCCTTGGTCAGGGCATAGGCGTAATCGCGGACCAGCAGCCCCTTGGTTTCCTCGAAGTTCGTGGGGTTCCGCAGCGACTCGCCCCACCGCCACTGCCGCTGGTGCAAGTGGGTTTCGGTGTCCACCTCGTTGAAGTATAGCTTACCGTGCAGGGCGGCGGCCTCGGGAAGGGTCTGGGAATTATTCGGCCCGCCGATTTGCTTGTTGTCGTAAGTATAAGGGCTGGCAATGAAATCCACGTCGGCCGAGGCCAGAACCTTTGCCAGGCCCAGGTGCCCGCTATGTACTACGCTTAAGTTGGGAAAATTGCACCACAGGTATCCGTAAAAAGCCCCCACAATTTTTTTCCCATGCGTCAGTTCCTTGGCCCAGCGGGCATTCTCCAAAAGCACGTCCGACACCATGTCGTTAAAAAAGCAAAAGTAGTCCGGCACCCTCCGGCTCACGGCCGGATCGAAAAAAACACCGTGCGTCGAAGTGTAACGCTCGACTTCGTTGGGCGGAGTTGCCGTCTCGAACGTGACTTTGGCGTCTCCCCAGGCCCGGCGAAGTTCTTCATCAGTACCGTATTTTTTCTTGAGCCAGTTGCGGAACAAGGCCCTAGCCGGGGGACTGTAATCCTCGACTCCGAATTTCGTGGGCGGTTGCCCGCCCGGCCGGATTTCCCAGAACGAGTTGAACATAAGCCATTCGCCGCCGAATCCGTTCCCCACCTGGTAACCAAGGATGTGATCTCCGTACTTGTCCTCCAGGTGTGTGATAAAAGCGGTCATCGCCTTGTGCGAAAGCCGGCGATAGTTTTCCGAAGCCAGCGAAGGGTGGAATGGCTGGCCGAACATTCCCGCCGGGCTGCCGTCGTCGCGCATGGTGATGTCGTCGGGAAACGCCTCGCGCCACCAACGCCCCGGCGTTAAGAGCACCCGCGGCAGGAATAAAACCTTAGGCTCTATTTTTAGATAAGATTCTATCTTGGCATCGACCTTCGTGAAGTCGTACTGCTCAGGGCCGGTCCAGTCGAAGCGGAGATAAATGTCGAATATGGAAATGCCCGCCTTGCGAAAGTCGTTGAAGTCCGACTCGCCGGGCCTGTAAGGCGACGCCATGACCTGGCTGGTAAGCGTACCGTTTACATACAGGGCAGGCACCCCGTTGTGGAGCCTGACCTCGCTGCTCAATCCAGCGCCCGGCGCGACGTGGGCAACCAGCGCAAGAACCATAACGGCAGAAAACAACATGCGAAGTGATCTTAACATATTTCACCGATCGCCGCGCGACGGCAGACCTTGGACCGTATCGCGGATATAAGGACCATGAATTCGCCGCTGCAACAATAGGGCGTAAATAATTGAACATACGCCACAAGTAGATTGTAACAAATCGCAAGCTCGCCTGCCACAAGCCTCTATTCTTATGCCTCTTCCGCTTCTATGTCTTCGGCGTACCCCGGAGGAAATGGATTTGCGGAATCGAGCGTTTGTTCATCTTTCAAAGCAGCTTTTTCCCGGGTCTTTTCAGCGGAATCGCCGCCGGCCAATTCCTGATTGATCCATTGCTCCAACTCCGATTGGCCTCCGAATTGCCTGACCCAATATGCCACGTCTTCGGCCAATAGGGGCACTGCCGGACGCTCCGCCGCCGCGGACTCCGCTTGGCGGCGGGCAAGACGTTTTTGCACCAGTTCATTATACCAAACGTCGCTGTCCACGGCCTTGGCCCTGCGCCGCCGGGCTGCACGCTGAAGGCGATGATCGCTGGAAACGACCGTCAACCGCCTGGGCGCACTATCCTGACGGATCAATTCCTCGATCAAACAATCGGCGTCCGGCCAGCGCGAGGCGAAGCGGACCGTAATTCCGCGATGTTCCAAAGTGTTTTTTGCGCCCCAGGGCGCATCCTTGGCGTCGAAAACCACAGTGGTTTGCGAGATTTCCCTGGGCACGAGCGATTCGGCCAAAAAATTCAGCAAGGCCAAGCGGGAAAGTTCCAAGCCTTTCGGCCCACGGCCCTCTCCAAGAATCCCCGCCATGTATAGCAGGTTGTAACCGTCAATGATCAGTGACATGTAAGGAAGGATGAAGGATGAGGGATGAAGTATGAAGGGGGAAGGATGAAAAATTGTCTAGCCAAATCAGGAGGCCGGACATTCTTGTCCGGCCGGAAAAAGACAGGCAAGAATGCCTGTCCTCATGTTTAAAATTGGCCAGGTTATTTTGATGCTGCGCCAAACCAACCAATCCTTAATCTCTAGCCCCTTTTGAATTTTACCCGCCCGCCGACGATGACGATTTCCGCCCGGCCGGTGAGTTCCCAGCTGATGAAGGGCGAGTTCGTGCTTTTCGAGCGGAACTCGGCGGGATCGACTTTCCAGCAGACCCCGGGATTGATAATGGTGATGTCGGCGTCGGCGCCTATGGCCAGCGTGCCTTTGCTGATGCCCAGTATGCGGGCGGGATTTACGGTCATCTTTTGAATTGCGCTCGACCAATCCAGGTGGCCGGGCTTTATCAGTTTCGTGATCACCAGTCCTAAGGCCGTTTCCAAGCCCACCACTCCGAAAGGCGCCTGGTCCAACTCCTGCATTTTCTTTTCTTTGGCGTGCGGGGCGTGGTCGGTGGCGATTACGTCGATCGTTCCGTCGGCCAA
Source organism: Pirellulales bacterium (assembly GCA_963845975.1). Taxonomy (GTDB): domain Bacteria; phylum Planctomycetota; class Planctomycetia; order Pirellulales; family Thermoguttaceae; genus JBEKIK01. The sequence goes on from CAWJUD010000001.1 coordinate 1,692,907, forward strand.
TCCGGCAATCACCGCCTCGACGTGCTCACGGCCCCTCAGCGGCGGATTCATCTTGAAGTTGGAATCGAACGATCGCAGGCATTCGTCGTTAAGGGTAAAATGATGCGGCGTGGCCTCTGTGGTCACGCGCACCCCGCGGCGCTTGGCGCGGCGCACGACATCGACGCTGCCCGCGGTGGAAACGTGCATCAGGTGGAAACGCCCCCCGGTGGCCTCGGCCAGGGCGATGTCGCGGCTGGCCATTACGTCCTCGGCCGCGGCAGGCATGCCCGAAAGGCCCAGGATCAACGAAGTCAGTCCCTCGTGCATCACCCCATGTTCGGTCAGTTCGCGGATTTCAGAGTGGTTCAGCACGGGCTTGTCGAACATCAGGCAGTATTCGAAGGCCCGGCGCATGAGTTCCGGATTGTAGATCGGAGAGCCGTCGTCGCTGAAGGCCACGGCCCCGGCCTTTACCAATTGCCCGATTTCGGCCAGTTCCTTGCCTTCCCGGCCCTTGCTCACGCAGGCCACGACAAAGACGTTGCAGTTGTCGGCCTGAATGGCCTGGTGGCGGATGAAATCGACCACGCCTTGGCTGTCGATCGTAGGCTCGGTGTTGGGCATGCAGGCGATCGAGGTAAAACCTCCGGCCAAGGCGGCGGCTGTGCCGGTCTCGATGGTTTCGTCCTCTTCCCGGCCCGGCTCGCGAAGGTGGACGTGCATGTCGATCAGTCCCGGGCACACGATTTTTCCCGAGGCGTCGATGATCGTCTGCTCTCCGCCCGGTTGCACGTCCAGCGCGGCAATCCGGCCGTCCACGACAAGAAGATTTGCAATCCGATCCATCTGCTGCGAGGGATCGATCACGCGCCCGTTTTGGATCAATAAACTAGCCATTTTTGTGGTTCCCCAGCAACAACCAAAGGACCGCCATTCGCACGGCCACGCCGTTGGTGACTTGTTCCAGGATGGCCGATTGAGTGCCGTCGGCCACGTCCGGGGTCACTTCAACGCCGCGGTTGATCGGTCCGGGGGCGAGGATCAAAATATCGGGCTTCGCCTTGGCCAAGCGCTCGCGATTCATCGCATACAGGTGGGCATATTCGCGGACCGAGGGAAACGGCCGGGTATACTGCCGCTCGAATTGGATCCGCAACAGGTTCAACACGTCCACCCGGGGAAGAATTGCATCCAGGCTGTAGGAATATTCCACGCCCAACTCAGCCCAGCGCGGCGAGACCAACGTGGAAGGCCCGCACACGATCACGTGGGCCCCCAGTTTTTTCAGTCCCCAGATGTTCGATCTGGCAGTGCGGCTATGGGCAATATCGCCCACCAAAGCCACGGTCAGGCCTTCAATCTTTCCCCGCCGCTGGCCGATGGTCATGATGTCCAGCAGACCTTGGGTGGGATGTTCGTGTGCGCCGTCGCCGGCGTTAATCACCGCGCAGCGAAGATTTTGGGCCAACAACTGGGGGGTGCCGGGCGTGCGGTGCCGGACAATCACGGCGTCCACGCCCATGGCTTCGATGTTTTTCGCCGTGTCGATAAATGTCTCACCCTTCGACAGGCTGCTCGTGGCCGCGGAAAAATCCACCGTATCGGCCCCAAGTCGCCTGGCAGCCAGGGAAAAACTAGTCCGCGTGCGCGTGGAATTCTCGAAAAACAAGGTCACGCATGTTTTTCCGGTCAGCAAGGCCAGGCGTTTATGCTCCTGCGCCGCAAACTGCTTGAAAATTGCCGCTTTTTCCAGGATCAGCAGAATTTCCTGGGCCGAAAGCTCTTCCAGCCCCAGCAAATGCCGCCGCGTCCACCAGCTCGGGACCGGCCCAAGTTCGATTGTCTCGGTTCCCATGAGTACCAGTCCATTTCTGAAAAATGACGTTCCCGCTGATTCTACCAAGCCCCGGAAATGCTGCAAGCAGGCAGTCTGTGGTATAATCGGGGAACATCGTACAAGTATTGGAAATTGTTTAGCCGCGACCGGGCACCATGCATTGCATGGTCGGGGAGCGGGTTAGTGCCACGGAAATAATGCCATAAAACCGCAACCAGTGGTCACTAGACAGGGAGCATGGGATTGGGGATAGGAAATACATGGCTACTGAGGATGAAGAAAAATAAAATCCGCTTGCGGTTTCGCAAACACAATTTATGACCGCCACACCCACTGAATCCGTGAAAATCCTGCTGCTGGCCGAAACGGCGGAAAAAATCCGGCTCTGGACCGAAATGCTCAGTCCGATATCGGCTTGTATTTGGCTCGATCCCGCCTCCATCCCGGTAGATCAACAGCCTGAAGTAGTAGTCGCCGATGGCACACCAGTCTTCGAGGGGGACGGCGGCGTGATCCGCATCGGCTCCGACGCCCCGGCCGACGTGAATTTGCCCGCCGATACTAGTGCCCGGGAATTGCAGTTGGCCTGCCGCCTGCTGGCCGAGATTGTGCGTCTTCGGCGCCGGGAACGCGCAATTACCGAGGTGCGGCGCCGCTTGTACAACGATGCCTTTACCGATCCTCTGACCGGTTTGTCCAACCGCCGGGCATGGGATAAAACTCTTCGCGAACGCCTAAAAGCGATAACAGATTCTCAATGCCTTTGCCTGGCCATTTTCGACCTGGATCATTTCAAGCAGATAAACGACGCCTTTGGCCATGCGGCCGGCGACGAAGTCCTAAAATCGGTCGCCTCGGCCATTTGCGAGCGCCTGCGACAAGACGATTTTGTCGCCCGAATCGGCGGCGATGAATTCGGCCTGCTGATCTGGGTCTCCGATCTTGCCATCGCCCCGGCCGTGGTTGAACGCGTGCGCACCGCATTGCCCGACCGATTGACCGCATCGGGCATCCACCGGGTAACTGCCAGCGCCGGCCTTGCCGGCGTCGGTTCCACTACTCCCACCACAAATCCCAGCGAGATTTTCGCCCAAGCCGACGATGCCCTTCGCCGCGCAAAACAAGAAGGCCGCAATCGGACGGTAGTGGATAGTGGTTAGAACACATCTCGGATCAGTGTAGCGTGTTGGGTGCCATGCCCACGCTCGTCGTGGGCATGTTTTCCCGAGAATTACACCACATGGCCACGCAAGCGTGGCCATGGCACCCGCTACACTCAAGTGAGATGCGCTCTAGTGCGAAACCGCAAGCGGTTTAATTGGCATATTCTCCCTTCATCCTTCCGCGCTTGCCCGCCAGCGGGCGTTGAACAACTCCACGATTGAAAACAACATCCCCAAGTTCAGCACCCCATAAAACGCCAGGTATCCGAAGAATATCGTCCAATTGGACGGGATAGCCGTTTCCGAGAAGTGCAAGGGCAAACTAAAGGCGGCGGCAAAGGGACTGGTAAAGGTGAGTTTGCCAACCCAAAGGGTGAACGTGGATTCGGAAAATTTCAGCCGTGCAAAGCCTTCCACCGCCAAGGGCGCGGCATACAACAATACAATCGCGACATAAGCCGTCATCATTGCCGTCGTGGTCTTGCGCATCAGCACCGAGCAGAACATGGCCAAGATCGTGGTCGTCAGGCAGCTCATAACCACCACTGCCATGTAGCCCAGCATGGAAAACGTGTCGCGCCAATAGGTCCCCGGCGGCAAGACCCAGGCCAGTAACAGGGGCCAGGCCACAAAGGCCGTCAGCACCACTGAAACCCGCAGGCTGGAGAGCATCTTGCCCCAAAGAATTTCCCAGGGCGAAAGGGTGGTTGTAAGCAGCAGTTCCATGGTCTGCCTTTCCCGCTCGCTGGTGATGGCACCCGCCGCGAACACCGGTCCGACCAGGACATTGAACAATATTACGTAACAAGCGTACCAGGTGATCCACTGCGGCTCGATAAAACAGCAGGTGGCCATCAGCGGCAGGGCCAGAAACATGCTCAATTGGATCACCAGGCGCAACATCAGCGTGCCCTGGCCGAACAACTCGCTCCGCATTTCCTTGTCATAGACCGGATTAAGATTGTCTTTCATTACCCCGGTCCGTTTGGGCGGGGCGAACAGTTTGTCGGGAAACTGGTTGCTGCGGATAATCATCCCCACCGCGGTCTTCTGTTCCAAGTCGGGATCGACGACCTCTTTGGCCTCCGCCCCGACGTCGGGCGGGTGCAGAAGCCGCCGGCTGGTCTTGAAAAACAACATGCCGCAAACCGCTATGCAACCGGCCGGAAAAAACACCGTCAAAAGCATCAACCGAAATGCACCCGCCTCCTGGAAAAGTCGATAAACAAGCACTCCCAAAATTACCATCGGCAAAATAATCAAGTATGAAACCACCAAGGCCGCCAAGGTCCGCGTGAAATAACTGCTGGCCGTCAGGCAGATCATCCCGAAGGTGATCACCGACATGGCCATGGCAAGGTACGTGGCCATGACCTCGTAGGGCGACACCCCGCCCAGAGGCAGACAAAGCATCACTATCGGCAGCGATGCGATGACCAGCACCGCCAAATGGCACAAGGCCGCCGCCAGTTTGCCGGTCACTATGGCCTGCGGGCGCATGGGACTGGCCAGCAGCATTTCGTACGTCTGCCGCTCCTTCTCACCCGTGATCGATCCGGCCGCGAAACTGGGCACCATCAGCGACATCAGCACGTATTGGCCCAGAAAGAACCAGTTGACCAACTGCCGGGCTTCCTCCGGAGACTGCGTCAAATCCAGGCGCTGATCTCTGGGCCAGGCAAAAAAAACCACCGCGCCCAGCAGGGCCACGTATACAAACAACAGCACGAACGCCCGCTTCATCCGCAGATTAACCAACAATTCGCGCTGTAGTACGGGATTTTCGAGAATGTACATTTAAAGAATGAAGGATGAAGGATGAAAGCCGCAACCAAACTTATTGCAAATTGCAAATTGCAAATTTTAAATTGAACAAGAATTAAACACTTTCTTATATGGCGAACGTTAATCCTTGCCTTTGTTCAATTTGCAATTTGAAATCTCTTTTTAATCTCGAATCTTTCCCTTATGACACTGCTCCTTTGGTGACCATCATGAAAACGTCTTCCAGCGAGGGTTCTTTGTCGGCGAAGGAGTTCATGCGCACGCCCGCCGCCACCAGTTTTTCCAACAAAGCGGCCACTTGCTGGTCGTCGGCCGCCAATTCCACGGTCACGGTGTGATTTTCGATCTGCACGTCCCTGGTTTCGGGCATGGAGCGGATGATCGATATGCCCGTTTCCATGTTCGTCAAAAAATGTATTTTGACTATCCGGTTGCGGCGGATGTGCTTATACACTTCCTCCATCGGGCCGGACATCAGCAATCGTCCCCGCTCGATAATCCCGATCGAAGTGCAGCAGTCGGCCAGTTCGGTAAGGATGTGGCTGGAAATCAGGATCGTCTTGCCCATCTGCCGCAGTTCCCTGAACAGGGCCTTGATCTCGATCCTGGCCCGCGGGTCCAGGCCGCTGGTGGGCTCGTCCAGAATAAGCACCGGCGGATCGTGCACCAGGGTCTTGGCCAGGCAAAGCCGCTGTTTCATGCCCCGGGAAAGGGTGTTTACGTACGACTCGCGCTTCACGCTTAAGTCGAGAAGATCCAGCACGTCGCCGATGACCTGCTTGCGCCGCGCGGGGAATTTGGTAGGCCAGGGCGAAAAAATCCAAAAATTCCCAAACCCGCATGCCGTCGTAAACGCCGAAGTTATCGGGCATATAGCCGATGCTCCGCCGCACGCCCATCGGATCCTTGCTCACCCGATGCCCGTTTACAATCCCATCGCCCGCGGTGGCCTTAAGCAACGTGGCAAGAAAACGAATAGTGGTGCTCTTGCCTGCCCCGTTGGGCCCAATAAAACCAAACATCTCCCCAGGTTCAATCTTTAAATTCAGACAATTGACCGCAACCAGGTCGCCGTAATGCTTGCTGAAGTTGATTAGTTCGATCATTATTAGGGTCTAGAGATTGGGGACTAGGGATCGGGGATTGAAAACTCCAATGATACCGCTTGCGGTTTCGCAATGAACGTCTCATAAAGTGGGCTGAATACTGCACCCCTTATTTTCCATTGTACATTTACCACCTGCCGCATATTACCTACTGCCCGATTTTAATCGATTCAACCGTATTGGCGTCCGGACGCGGCTCCTCGTCTTTGCCGTAATCGAGGTGCGCTAAAACCAGGGCGGCATGGCGCGATTGCGGGGCGGCGGGTCTTATATTCAATCCGGGCAAGGCCGCGTCCATCCAGGCCAGCAACTTGATCTCGCCCGGGTGCATGTTTTCCAGTTTTTCCGCCAGGTCCAACAATTGACGAAGGTTCAATTCGCCCTTCAATGCGACTGGGTCCTTTGTCGCGGTCAAGGGCGACTGATCCCGCTCGTCCGGCCAAAGCCGCCCGCCGGATTGCGTGGACGAGCGATTGACCCAGACCACGGTCCTAATCGCGCCGGGCTCGAGTTTGCCCACCCAGGCAACTTGCAGGTTGCCCGACTCGAGTTTCTTGATCAATCCAACTCCTTGTAAACTGAGGCGGGTTTTATTTAGAATCTCCAACCCCCCGCTTATGTTTTGCACCAAGGCAAGTTTGCCGCCCAGGTCGAACATCTCCTCGCTATGCATCAGCGCGGTGGAGTTTGAAGGCACGGGCAGCCCCTCCAGATTCGCCTGGTCAGAGCGGGTATAACGCAGATTGCGCAGTTGCTGGCCGGGGGCCATTGCAAATAATTTCTTGTCCTTAACCGACGGAAACGGCAGCACCGCCGCCCCGCTGTCCTCGAAGTGGAAATCGTACGGCGTCGACAGCGAGGTATACAAGGCGTTATACCGGGTAAGATGCCCGCGCGGGTGCTCGCCTTGAATCTCTAAAACGGCGATCTCCGTCCGCGCTCGCACAAAGCCGATATCCAATTGCGCTAATTTGATGACCAGGACAGTAGAGATGATGGCCACGATGGGCGCGGCGACCCATGCCCATTCCACGCGGTCGAAGGTATGAAAAACACTCCAATTGAAGGGCACAAGCACGATTAAATAGACGAACAAAAACAAGAATATAAACGTGCGATCCGGAATCTCGACCTGCGCGGCTCCAAGCAGCGATTCTCGCGCCGCCGCGGCGACCGGGCTGAAATCGTTCCAGGCGGCAATGCCCGGCCCCGGCGGCGGCGGTCTTAAACTCGACATATTCCATTGATCGCCCCCATCGGACATCGGCAATTCGACTTCCTTGGGTAAGTCGGGACAGTAATCTTCCAATTTCAAGCCCGCATCGCGGGTAAAAAAGCGAAGATTCGTAATCCGCGCCGCGTCCAGGCGCTCGTGTCCGTCGGCCCATCGAACCTTAAGTTTCGCTTCCTTGTCTTGCATGAAACAGCGCGGCGGCCGGCCCAGCAGGAAGGCGTTGAAAAATTCATCCACGCCCGGCCAATTGGCGAATTCCCGGTCGCCCAGCCTGAAGGCCGAGGCCACGATCCGCCCCCTGCCCACCCGGCGCTCGACCAGCAGATTGCCGGATTTCGCCACGAATTCGGCCTGGGGATGCTTTTGCAATTGGATGCCGGACCAAGGTCTTACCGGCGCCAGTTTGCGGATCGTCTTGCCCGTGAAGGCGTTGATTTCGGCCAACTCGTCGGCCCCGATTTTGCGTTCGCCCGAGGCGGTGGCGGGCAGATACGGCTCCAAGAAACTCCCCTTTAGCCCGTCCAGCGTGTCCGGCCCGCTGAGGATCAATTGCCCGCCCCAATGGAGCCAATCCAGAAACGCCCGCTGCACGCCCGGGTCCAATGCAGTTGGCGCGGCGTCGTCCCACAACACATAGGCAATGCTGGTCCACAGCAGTGGATGAGCGGGCAATTGCGCCTGCCGCTCGCTCCTGATCTGCGTGATCCGGTAATACGGTTCTATGCGGTTATCCATATCATTGATATTAAACGGTTTTACCGAATAGAGATTATGCAAAAAACCATATTGCTCCGGCACCCGGGCCAGCACAATGAAGTGATATTGGTAAGAGGGCATATCCTTTAGCATCGAATTCGGCGGTTCCAGGACCGTTCCGCCGCCCCTGGAAGCATTCAGCCGGCAGGAAATATAGGCTTTGGGAGTATCGATGGCGTTCGGCGGAACATAGAACACTGAATCGAATATCTTGGCCTGGCCTTTGGGCAGCGCCGCCTGCCTGGCGGTGGTCAAGTAATATGGAGTGGCCGGCAGGGGGAGAGGCGGACCCTTGACATCGGTCGCCGCGATTTCCATCTCCCCCACGAAATCGTAGTCGTTTGCCTTGACGTTCTCCCATGAAACGCCGGTCCAATGTCCCGCCTTATACGATCTTTCAACCGATTCCCTGTCGTCAAATTCCTTGCCGGTCAATATTCCGCCGGTCGATTTCTCCTTGCCCGATTTCCCCATGTCTGATGTTCCGCCGGCAGGCTGGGTGACCAGGCGTTCGGACTGAAAAGGTTTTTTGGGTTCCTCTTTTTTCTGGGCTAACTCTTTTTCCACTTCTTCCTGTGTTTTAGTCGTGGCCTTGCGGCAACCTCGACAACCCGATACCCCGGTGGCAAGTACAAGAATAATCCCCAACCACATGACCGCGCGAAGCGTGCGCCAATGCCTTCGTTCTCCGCGGTTATAGACTCCCCCAATTGCAGCCATCGCGTGCCATTCCTCCTATATATGAGTTTAGCCGTTTGTTGCAAACGAGGAAAGATGGGGGGAAAGAGTGGATAGTGGGTAGTGAGCAGTGGGCAGACGGGGAAAAAAGTGGACAGCAATTGGCGGTGGGCAGTGAGTGTTGCACAGTTTACTAACCACTGACCGTTGCCTACCACTCACTGCCCACTGCTCACTACCCACTATCCACTCATTCCCCCGCGTGTTCTTCGGCGAATTCGATGGCCTTGAGCAGACCTTTGGCTTTATTGAGGGTTTCGTTCCATTCGTTTTCCGGCACGCTGTCGGCTACAATGCCGGCCCCGGCTTGGACGTATGCGATGTTGTCGTGGATCACCACCGTTCGCAAGGCGATGCAAGTATCCATGTTGCCGTTGAAATCGACGTACCCCACCGCCCCGGCATACGGCCCGCGGCGGCACGGCTCTATCTCGTCGATGATTTCCATTGCCCGAACCTTCGGCGCGCCCGACACGGTCCCGGCCGGCAAACAGACCTGCAGGGCGTCGAATGCGCTTTTATCGGCCGCCAGCCGGCCGCTGACGTTCGAGGTAATGTGCATTACGTGGCTGTAGCGTTCGATGGTCATCACGTCCGAGACTTGCACCGAGCGGTACTGCGACACCCGGCCCACGTCGTTGCGCCCCAAATCGACGAGCATCACGTGCTCCGCTCTTTCTTTGGGATCGGCCAGCAATTCCTCGGCCAGGCGGGCGTCTTCTTCTTCGCTCGCCCCGCGTCGCCGGGTGCCGGCCAATGGACGCACAGTCACCTCGCGATCGACTACCCGCACCATGACCTCCGGCGAACTTCCCACCAACGTCACGCTGGGCGTGCGCAGATAAAACATGAACGGACTGGGATTGATGACCCGCAGGGCGCGGTAAATCTCAAAGGGATGGACGTGGATCGGCACCTTCAGCCGCTGGCTGAAAACAACCTGGAAAATGTCGCCCGCACGAATGTATTCCACGCATTTTCTCACCGCATTTTCAAAATTTTCCTTGGTGAAATTCGATTCATAAGCGATGTTCACCGGTCCGGCAACGCGAATATCCACCGGTTTCAAATTGCACGGCCTGGTCGATAGCTCGCCGACCAGGCGGTCGATCCGCAGGCAAGCGTCTTGATAGACTTTGGCCAGATCGACCCCGCTCTTATCCACCCTGGCCATTGCCACAACGTCGATGCTCTTGGTGACGTTGTCGAATACCACCATCTGATCGTAAAAGGCGAATGCCAGATCAGGAACCTGCCGATCATCCGGGGGAACATGGGGCAAATGTTCGTTGTAACGCACGGTGTCGTACCCGGCGTATCCGACGGCTCCGCTGTAAAAGGGGGGCAACTCGGGCAGATGTACCGCGCGAATCGCCTCCACCCGGCTCCGCAGTTCCTCCAACGGATTCGCGCATTCAAACTGTTTGGTAACCAGCGTGGGAATGCCGCCCGCCGAAATGCCCGTATAAGCGTTCGTGGTTACACGGTTGCCGTAGGCCTCGATTTCAAAAAACGGATCGGTGGCCAAAAAGCTGTACCGGCCCACTTTCTCGCCGCCCACCACGCTCTCCAGCAAGCAAGCGCAGCGTCCGGCGTCGAGTTTATGAAAGGCGGACACCGGAGTCAGGGCGTCGCTCAGCAATCGGCGATAGACCGGCACCAATTGCACGCCCTGGGCATGCTTTTTAAATGTCTCAAAGTCGGGATAATACTGGCAAGATGAAGATTTCATATATGTCAAACTATCAGATATTGGATGGGCGCTAAACTAAATATCATGCCTTACTCATAAAATGATAGCTTACCAGCCCCGATTATACTCGGCAACCGACTTATCCAAATCACTTAAACCCCGGAAACCGCTGATTTTCTCTCGCCTTGACACAGGGGGGGCTACTGATAAAATCCATGTAGAAGTGTATGTGTTTTATTGTGGATAGAGTAGGGTGCCATGTCCACGCGGGTGCCATGTCCACGCTTGCCGTGGACATGTTCAAACATAGGGCGCGTAACCATGAAATGTCAACAATGCGACAAGCCGGCAACGTTCCACATCACCGAACTTACCGGCGGCAAGCCGCAGGAATTGCATCTTTGCGAAGATCATGCCCGGCAGTACCTGACTTCCTCGGCCGGCGAGCCCTCCGCGACCGGAAGCATGGCCGCCATGTTGGCGCACCAGATGGCCGTGGGCCAAACCGCCGAAGAGCTGGCACACTTGGATCAGCAGGCCTGTCCGGTCTGCGGCATCACTTTTTACGAATTCCGCAGCCAAGGGCGCCTGGGTTGCCCGTACGATTATGTCTGTTTTCAGACACAACTCGAGCCGCTTATTATGAACATCCACGGCGAGTCGGCGCACGTGGGCAAGCACCCCCGGCGTCCTTCCTCGGGCAGCGAAAAACGCACCCAACTGATCCGCCTCCGCCGCGCACTGAAAGAAGCCATTGAAGATGAAAACTACGAATTGGCCTCCAAGTTGCGCGACGATATCCGCCGCACCGAAAAAGAACAAACGTAAATAATTTTAAGTGTTAAGTTATAAGTTTTCAGTTTTCAGTTTAGCCCGGAGCTTGCTCCGGGAGGATTTTCACGAAAGCAACGGGTAAAAAGAAGTGGAACTGAACGATTTGACCCAAAGCACCGGCGAGTGGCTCCGCGGCGACGGTCCGGAATCAGATATCGTCATCAGCAGCCGCGTCCGCCTGGCGCGGAATCTGGCCGACTACCCGTTCATGAACCGCGCCACTCCCCAGGACCGGCTCAATATCGAAAAAATACTCCACGATCGGATCTTTGAGGTCGTTGCGCAAAACGAGATCTTGTATTTCGACATGGAAGGCCTGGAAAAAGTCGATCGCCAGTTCCTCGTGGAAAGACATCTCGTAAGCCGCGAGCATGCCGAAGGACAAGGCGCCCGGGCCGTGGTCATCGACACCCGCGAAAAATACAGCCTCATGATCAACGAAGAAGACCATCTCCGCATGCAGGTTATGCAAAGCGGCCTGAACCTGCAAAACGTGTGGGAACAAATCAACCGCCTCGACGACCTGATCGAGGAAAAAGTAACCTATGCCTTCCACGATCGCCTGGGCTACCTCACCGCCTGCCCCACCAACGTCGGCACCGGTTTGCGCGTGAGCGTGATGCTGCACCTGCCGGCCCTGGTCATCACCCGGCAAATCGAAAAGGTCTTCCGCAGCCTGCAAAAAATCAGTCTGGCAGTCCGCGGCCTGTACGGCGAAGGCTCGCAGGCCATGGGCGATTTCTACCAGATCTCGAACCAGATCACGCTGGGACGCTCCGAAACCGATCTAATCCAGCAGGTGGGCGACATCGTGCCGGTGATTATCGACTACGAACGCCAGGCCCGCGAGTTTTTAATCAAGGAAAGCCACGAAAACCTGCACGACCGCGTGAGCCGGGCGTTCGGCATCCTGCGCACCGCCCAGACCATCTCCTCCGAGGAAACCATGCACCTTCTCTCCAGCGTGCGAATGGGCGTGAACCTGGGCCTGATCCGCGACGTGGGCATCCCGGCCATCAACGAATTATTCCTCCGCACCCAGCCCGCACATCTGCAAAAACTCACCGGCGGCGAACTCGACTCCGCCGACCGCAACATCGAGCGCGCCCGCTACCTCCGCCGCTATCTGAACAAGGAAAACGGCAACAAGGGCCCGGAAGCGAATTGAAGTTTAGGAACTCTAACCCGCATTTCTCACCAGACCGATACGTTAGAAGACAGTGTGCCACTGCTTCGCAGAAGCAGTGCTTACTCAAATCACCGTCCACTGCTTGCCTTACGTCAAGCAGTGGCACACGTTGGTGAGAAATGCAGGCTAACAAAACGTACTCCTCACGCTCCGCGTGAGGCCGAATCGAACTTGCTATGCCTCTCGCGGAGCGAGAGGAGTACATCCTTATCCCTGTTTTGTTAGAGCTTCTTATACTATTGATTCCAGCGGGGCGACTCCCTCGCTGTCTAACAAAGGCAGAGAATATTTTGCAAGAATCTCGTTGATAACATCTAATGAAACATCATGTGGCGATAGGATTTCAATCCCGATGGGCCGGCCATCTTCCGCCAAATCAACCAATAAGCCATGACCCTCTTTTGCCACACGCCAACTTTTATCGTGCTCAAGTCGCGATAAATAAAGATAGGCGGCAATCGGCTTTCCTCGGCGGAACGTGATTTCCAGATAACGTTCATGCATGGTTTTTAATCCACTGGGTAGGCAGTAATTCTACCATTAGAAACAAGATGTGGATACAGTATTTTCTCTAGCCTAGGCATTTATGCCTGCGGGAAAGGATTCCATCATCTTTTTTTTAACCCCGTTTACGGGGCGCGATTGGCCGCATGATACGCAATCCTAAAGGGTCTGCATGAAAAAGGAAATGATGGATGATTATTCCTCATCCGCAGGCGTAAACGCCTGGGCTAGAGAAAAATCTCGTAACGTTTCATCTTTTCTGCTGTTCCGTAAGTTTTTTCCGCAGGGCGTGAACTGCATTTTTCGGCAAGAACCGTTCTAGCTCAACATCTTTCGTGACCCTGGCGATTTGCTTGATAAGCGAACTGGAAACGTGGGCCAGTTCTCCGTCGGCGATCATGAACAAGGTTTCCACGTCCGGGGCCAGGCGGCGGTTGGCCATCATCATCGTCAACTCGGCATGAATATCGCTTATGGGGCGAACGCCGCGGACCATGATTTTTGCCCCGCAGCTTTTCACGAATTCCACGGCCAGCCCGGAAAAGGTGCGGATCTCGATGTTCTTCAGATGTGCGGTCGACTCGCGGATCAGGGCCTGCCGTTCCTCGGGCGAAAAGAGCGGATTCTTATCGATGTTTATCCCCACGCCCACGATCAGCTTGTCGAACAGCCGGCTCGCCCGCTCCATGACGTTCAAATGTCCCAGCGTGATCGGGTCGAAAGAACCCGGGTAAACGGCGATGTGGGGTGTTTGATTGGCCATGTGAAAAGTTGCTGGTTTTCAGTTTTCAGTATTAAGTTCGCGGTTTTCAGTATTTTACAGTCATCATTTTAATCATCCAATCGCTTTTATCAACCGATCCACGTCCGATTCGTCGTTGTAAGCATGCGGGCTGATCCGCAACCGGCCCGCGCGGCAGCCGAGGATCACGCCTTTTTCCAGGCACGCGCGGCGGGTCGCCTCGGGGTCGCGGCCGGGGAGTTCAAACAAAACGATGCCGCTTTTATGCGCCACATTGCCGCGATCGCTGATAATAACCGCGCCCAGTTCTTCCAACCGCTTACATGCCAGGTCGGTTATTTCCAGCACGCGGGCGGCGCGGGCCTCGGCGGGAAATTGGCAGAGCAGTTCCAGACTCGCACCCAGGGCGATCAATCCCGCCATGTTTCGCGATCCGCCTTCATATCGCTCGGCCGTGTCTTTCAGATCGTACTCGATGCGATTGAAATCTTTCGCCCCCTTGACGCTGTTCCAGCCCACGCCCACCGGCTTGAGCAAATCGAGAAGTTCCCGCCGGACGTAGAACACGCCCGCCCCTTCGGGGCTAAGCATCCATTTATGCCCGTCCGCTGAAAGGAAGTCGACGTTATATTTTTTCACGTCCATGGGGAAGACGCCCAAACCCTGGACGGCGTCGATAAACAACAGCGCCCCGTTGCGATGCGCCACTTCGGCCAGGTCCGCTAAATCGTGCCGCCAACCATGGGAATAGCAAACCCAGCTAATGGTGACGATCCTGGTTTGCTTGTCGCATGCCGCTTGCAGTCGATCGAGGTCGAGTCTTCCGCCCTCGGTCTGGATGCGGCGCGTTTCCACGCCCCGGTCGGCCAACCGCAACCAGGGATATTGATTCGAGGGAAACTCGTCGGCACGGGTAACCACGTTGTCGCCCGGCCGCCAAGGAAATCCTTCCGCAACCAGATTGATCCCGGCCGTGGTATTGCTTACCAAGGCGATTTCCTCGATATCGGCCCCGATCATCCCGGCCACTCTGTGGCGGAGATCTTCTATCTGCTTTGTCCATGCCGGGTAAAAGGCCGCACCGTTGGTCGAGGCATCTTCAATCCAGCGGGCCAGAGCCCCTTGTGCTGCACCCGTTAGGGGGGAAACAGCGGCGTGGTCAAAATACGCCCAGCGCCGCGCCGCCGGCATGCGGCTGCGGAAATGTCCCCAAGGAATCCCTTGCAAAGCATCATTTTTCGGGCACGCCGACGAGGCGGTCATTATACATCTCCTGGCACGGCCTTATGGCCGCAACTAAAGCCCACGGTGTAATCACTGGGGGCTAAATAAGTAATGAAAAATGTACAAGTTGGGGCCGGAGTTGTACACCCACCCCGGAAAACTCGGTATGTTAGGGCGACAGTTCATTTGCCGCCCTAACAAAATCCGGTTTTAGGATATGTTTACATTCTGCCGCCCTGCGGGCCGGCTGCCAAGATGGTAGTGGTGGAGCAAAGACAATCGAATTATACTAGAAGACAGTGGCCAAAATGCTAGCAGGGGCCAAAGTCCCCCTATTAGCACCATGGCCGGTTATAGCCTATTGTTTGTCAGCTTGATGTATAAAGATTGAATCCCAGACAAAAAACCACATCGCTTGTGCCGGGGGATCGCTTTCATGCCTAAAGCCTTGTGTATTTTCGGATTGGTTGTGGCTGGTTTGTTTTTGCTTATTTTCGGGCTGGATTTGACTATCGGATATCCTTTCAACGGGACCAACAAATTATTGATGGACATCCCCATGGTGCTTTGTTCAATCGCATTAGGCTTTTTGAGTTGGACAACTCTCCGGGAACAAATTTAACCCGCATTTAAGCCCGCGGCGATTTTGCTCGACATATAATTGGATTGGCTATGGCGACTGAAGAATATCATGAAGTGCCCAAGAAAGGCGGCCGTGAACCGTTGACTCCGGCCAAACGCTCGCGCTTGCATCGGCTCTTCGAGGCCGCCCAAAAAAAGGCGTCCGGACTCAAGCCGAATTACGATTATGCCGCTGATTTATACGGTCAATGCGTTTCGGGCGACCCGGCCAATATCGAATATGTAAAAGCCTATATCGAAAATCTACAGAAAAAGTATAACCATAACCGCACCGGGGCCACACTGGCGCATTTTCAAAAACGGGGGGCGCGCAAAGCGGTGAAAAAGGCCCTGGCCGACCAGAATTGGGATGAAGTTATAAAAAACGGCCTCAAAGTCCTCACCGTCAACCCCTGGGA
Source organism: Pirellulales bacterium (assembly GCA_963845975.1). Classification (GTDB taxonomy): domain Bacteria; phylum Planctomycetota; class Planctomycetia; order Pirellulales; family Thermoguttaceae; genus JBEKIK01. The sequence goes on from CAWJUD010000001.1 coordinate 1,708,734, forward strand.
CATGCATGCATTAACGGCCATGGCCCAGGCCGCAAGGAAGTCGGGCGATTTCGAGTGCGAAATGTACTATCTGAAAACCGCGCTGACGGCCAATCCCAAAGATCCGACCGTTAACCGGCTTTGCGCCATCGCCGCCGCCGAACGCCAGCTTCTCGACCAGGCCATTTATTGCTGGCACCGCGTGGAAGAAGCCCATCCGGATGATGAAGAAGCCAAGCGGGCGATTTCCATGTTGCAGAGCGAGCGCATGAGAAAGGGCGGATTCAGCGTTCAGACCGAGGATGAAGAGCATACCTCAAAAACCCATGTCCAGGCCGTATATCAGCAACCGGAACAAAACGCCGAGAAGAAACTGCTTGGCGACATCGCCAAGGATCCCAAGCAACTTTCCCCTTATTACGAACTCGCGCAACTCTACACGCGCGAAGATCGTTTCGACAAGGCCGAGGAAATTCTGGCCCAAGCCTTCGAGGCGTCCAACGGCAATCCGGACGTCCTGGAAAGATGGGAAGATGCGCAACTCCGCTCCTTCCGGCATAGAATCATCAACACAACCGATGTTGAGAAAAAAAAGGCCCTGCAAGATGAATATTATCACAAGGAATTGGATTACTTTAAAAGACGTTGCGAAAGATATCCCCACAACGTCTTTTTCCGCTACGACTTGGGCCTTCGCTACATGTACACCAGGCAATACAACGAGGCGATTCGAGAACTGCAATTGTCCCGCAACGATCCCCGCCGTAAGGGGGTCAGCATTTTGGCCCTGGGCAAGTGTTTTCAACAAATCGAGCAGTTGCGCATGGCCTTGAATCATTTCATCCTGGCGGCGGACGAGATTCCCGAACGCGATATTAACAATAGAAAAGAGGCCCTGCGCCTGGCTGGAAAAGTCGCATTAACGTTAGGCGAGACCGACGTGGCCGAAAAACAACTCTCCATTTTGGCGGCAATGGATTTTTCTTACAAAGATGTCGCGGCACTCCTGGACAAAGTCGCCGAAGTGCGTAAAAATCAGTTGGCTGCGGAAGAGAAATCCGACAAACCCGATTCGGAAGCCCCCCCGGAAGACGACCGCGGCGAGTAAAGAACCGCCTCTTAATTAGCGCAGCCCCGGGTGTGTTCACCCGGTCTGAATATATCTAGTTTACCTTATTTCAACACACCTTCATCCTGCTTAATAAACTATGCCAACCACAAAAAGCGCCCTAAAGCGGTTTCGTCAAAGCCAGGAAAAACGCGCAAGGAACCGTTCGGTAAAACGATCCATCCGAAGTCAATACCGCAAAGTTCTCGAGGTCCTGCAAGCCGGCGATGCCGATCAAGCGGAACAAGAATTCCGGGAGGCGGCCAAACAACTCGACCGCGCAGGCACGCGCCGCATCATTCATCCCAATGCCGCCGCCCGGACTAAGTCGCGCCTTTCGGCGAAAATCAAAAAATTAAAGAAAAAATAATCAATCGAACTCCACGTCCGCGGCGTTGAACACGGGGCCTTCGACGCACGTGCGCCGATAATCCCAACCGCCCGCGGCATCGCGAATTTTCGCCGCGCAGCTAAAGCAAATCCCCATGCCGCAGGCCATGGGGGTTTCCAGCGACACCTGGCAGGCTACGCCCAGATTCTCGGCGATCCTGGCCGTTGCCTTCAACATCGGCTCCGGGCCGCAGCACGCCATTCGGCAGGTATTCTCAGCGGTTTTCACTACCGCTTCGATCAACTCTGTAACCAGCCCGCGATGACCCAGCGAGCCGTCGTCGGTGCTGAGCCGGACTTCCACGCCCAGCCGTCGAAATTCTTCAACACCGGCCATATATTCCGCCGAACGCACGCCGTAGCAAAGCGTGACTTTTTTGGCCCGCGGAACGCTGCGGGGCGGATCGCCGTAACAATGCAGTCCGAGATACTCCCGCGCTAAAGCCATAAACGGCGTTTGGCCGATGCCCCCGGCAACCATAATCAGATGTCCTGTTTCCTCGGCCGGAAAGCCGTTGCCCAAGGGTCCCCAGATTTCAAGGTTCGCTCCCGGCTTGAGCCCAGCCAGGCGCCGCGTCATTTTGCCCACGACAAGATAAACGACATCCAATCCGTCCGGCTCTCCAGTGGCGCCGTCCACAACGTCGTATAAGGCCAAAGGCCGGCCCAATAGCGGATCATTGCACTCAGCCAGCCGAATCATGACGAACTGGCCCGGCAGGATCCTCCGCGCGATAGCCGGACATGAAAATCGGATGCGGTAAGTATCCCGCGCCAGCCGGATGTCCTCCGTCACCAGCGCGGCGCCATGCCATGCTTGATCGGCGTAGAAGGTATGATCCATTTGCTCATTCAAGTATTAGTCTTCGGGATCGCATATAGATATGCCGCGTCGACGTAGGTATTACTAGAGGTGCTACCGGAAACCAATGGGTTTGTTCTCGTTTCATTCGGGGGATAATCTTTATTTAACGATTTAATAATCGCGTCTTCCGGGCTTACCAGTTGAATCCTTTGGGACCACAATGTCCATTTTGTACCTTGTTTACTTATTATGTCGTTAAGTTTTTTATATGCTGATAGTGGACCTTCTTCATCATAGAGTATAGACGCAATGACAAGACGCCATTCATCATATTTATCCGGCGAATATAACCATAAAGCATAATTAATGGGGAAATTGGAACCAGTTAAGAATGTGACTATTTCTTGTCCGGTTTTAATATCTGAATCTACCAGCGCTGTTTTATCCACTGCAGTACTCCTTTTTCCTCGTTTGCTATGGCTTGATAAAGGGCACAAGCACTATTTTTTTGATGAAGCTCATAACGACTATCTTCGTTCCAATCCTTGACTACTGACCAGTAATTTTTAAAATCTGGATCTAATTCTATCGCTTTGTCGTGATCATTTTTCAAACCACTTACCCTAATAAGCTTAATCAAATCATGTGAATAACTATCATTTACAGTTGCTTGGTCCGGGAATTCATATTTTTCTGTCTTCTTTGCTATACACGCCTTCAAAGCACACTCTATTACATAACCACATAAATAATACGCCCCATCATATTTTTCCGCATCCAACAACACTTTGGCTTCGTGTAATCTGAGTTCGGCAAGTTTTATAAAATCAGATCGATTCATGCTACAAGTAACATCCCAAAGCTACACAAACAATTCACCTTTACTCTCCCATATTATTTTACTACTTACTATTAATAGATTGCAAGCGTGGATAATAAACGCAATTTATTTTTCTTTTGTCGCTTCCCACAATGCGGCGACTTCTTCCCTGGAAAGCGGGCGCGACGCCCCGGGCGGCAGGTTTCCCAGGCGGATCGGGCCCACGGCCGTGCGGATCAATCGCAGCACCTTATGGCCCAATCGCGCCAAAACGCGGCGTATCTCCCGGTTCTGACCCTCGCGGAGCACCAGCTCCAATACCGCGCTTCCCTTGTGATGCGATAGGATGTGGACGTCCTCGACCCGGGCCACGCCTTCGTCCAAATGCACGCCGCGGCGGAGCTTTAAAAGCACGTCGTGATCCGGCCGGCCCACTACTTGCACGCGATATGTTTTCCGCACTCCGTAGCGCGGGTGCGTCAGCCGGTTGGCCAGTTCCCCGTCGTTGGTGACCAAAATCAGCCCTTCGCTGTTGAGATCCAATCGGCCGATGGTAAACAGCCGCACATGGCCGCCGGGCAAAAGGTCGATGACCCTCCGCCGGCCTGCCGGATCGCGGTTCGTGGAAAGCACCCCTGGCGGCTTGTGAACCGCGTAATAATGCAGCTTGGGCCTGGGCAGCATTTGACCGTCCACGCGGATTTCCTGCCTGCCCGGATCGACTCGGGCGCCCAACTCCGTTACCACGCGGCGATCCACTTCCACTCGACCGGCGGTAATCAATTCTTCGCATTGGCGGCGGCTTCCCAATCCAGCCGCTGCCAAGACTTTTTGCAACCGCTGCGGGACGCCGTGGGCGGAAAAACCGCGCAGCTTCTGGCGATTGGAGGACTTTTTCTTATGCGAATTTAAATTCGGCAGTCTGTCAGGCATGATGATTCGCTCTTCCGCAAAAGTCCGGATTAAATCAGCGGCTCAAGCGATCTTACCCCATTTGCCCGTATTGCGACAGGTGAACGAAAACCATTAAATACAAATGGCTTCACATGCCGGGTTGTGGGCACTGATTGCCTATTTGCCAGCGGGCGCGAGCGGGTTCGGGAATCGGATTCTCATACTCCCGAGGCCGAACCCCGACCATGGCAGGCCCCATCTCGTTCTCCGGATATGGATCAAAGCGAACGGCACGCTTCTGTTGGGCCTGGGCCGAGCCCGGGTGGGTCAAACTTGGCGGGGCCGTGCTTTGGCATCCGGCAAGGCCCAAAAAAATCAAAACCAAGAGGCCCAAGCTCGGAATCTTGTACATTTGCACTTCTCCTTGCCGGATAAAGGTGGGGGATTATACGCTTAGAAGCCCTGGACAAGAAGATTAAATCGTCCGAATTGCGTATATAGCTTAAATACAGGTGTTTTAAGCAGTTAGATCATTATAGTTGTCACGTTTTATCACGTCAAGTACCATCCTTTATCGTTATTTTGGTGACATTTTACTGACAAAGGAATTAAGGTAATAGCGGGGTTAGAACAAAGGAAGCTATAATTACCCACTATGGCAAATACCCTCTACTATGGTGACAACCTAGACGTTTTGCGCCGTTATGTGCAAGACGAATCGGTAGACCTGATTTATCTTGATCCGCCTTTCAAGAGCAATCAAGATTATAACGTCTTGTTTCAAGAGCAAAACGGCAGTCAATCAGCCGCGCAGATTCAAGCCTTTGAGGATACTTGGCATTGGGATCAAGCAGCATCGGCAGCGTATGCGGAAGTTGTAGAGGCAGGTGGGCAAGTTTCTCTTGCTATGCAAGCCTTCCGCACTGTCTTGGGTGAAAGCGATATGTTGGCCTATCTGTCAATGATGGCCCCACGCTTAGTAGAGTTGCGGCGGGTCTTGAAACCGACCGGGAGCATTTACCTACATTGCGACCCGACCGCAAGCCATTATCTAAAAATGCTTATGGATGCTGTTTTTGGACCGGGGAATTTTCGTAATGAGATTGTTTGGCAACGATCTACAAGCAAAAGTCACGCATTTACCCGTTTCCCCTCCGCTCAAGATGTTTTGTTGTACTATGCCAAAGGCGATTCTCCTTTATGGAATCCTTCCTACCTACCACACAGGGAGGAGTATATTAAGAGTCATTATAGCAATATCGAAGAAGAAACAGGACGCCGGTATACGCTTGGGGATTGCCTAAATCCGAACCCAAATCGACCAAACCTTACTTATGAATGGAATGGACTTGTGAGGGTTTGGCGATGGACAAAAGATAAGATGCAAAAGTTTCACAATGAAGGGCGATTGGTTTATACCCGGTCAGGTATGCCCCGCTACAAAAGATATTTAGATGATATGCCGGGTACGCCTATAACTTCAGTATGGACTGACATTTTCCCAATAAATTCACAGGCTCAAGAACGATTAGGCTACCCAACACAAAAACCAGAAGCCTTACTTGAGCGAATCATTAACGCAAGCAGCAATGAGGGCGATATAGTGCTTGATCCGTTTTGTGGTTGCGGTACCTCGATTGCTGCCGCCCAAAAACTTAATCGACATTGGATTGGAATTGATATTACATATCTAGCAATTTCTCTGATAAAACACCGTTTGCATCATGCTTTTGGAAATATCGCTTATGAAGTAATCGGGGAACCTACTGCCGTAACCGATGCCCAAGAATTAGCGGCAACAGACCCCTATCAATTCCAATGGTGGGCATTGGGGCTTGTGAACGCTAGGCCAACAGACCAAAAGAAAGGGGCAGACAGAGGCATTGACGGTCGAATTTTCTTTCACGATGAAAGCGAATCGGCCAAAACAAAACATATTATAATTTCTGTGAAAGCAGGGCATACCGGACCCGCTCACGTCCGAGATTTGCGGGGAGTGGTGGATAGGGAGAAAGCAGCTATCGGATTACTCATTACAATGGAAGACCCCACGGCCCCAATGCGAAAAGAATCAGCTAGCGCGGGATTTTATGATTCACCTTGGGGAACAAAACACCCGAAAATTCAGATTCTTACCGTGGGCGAATTGTTGGAAGGTAAGACGATTGATGCCCCGCCAAGCCGAGACATTCGCACATTTAAGAAGGCCCCACGGGCAAAACCCAAAGACCAACAAAACAAAATGTTTGATAAATAGATAATCAAACAAACGTAGCTAAGATAAATATGGCATTTTATGCTACTTGACAAGATAACGCCTTATCAAATAATTGTTGACGTGGGTAGCAAATAGTGGGGAATTTAACTATGGATAATAAGATTGTATTTCAGCATTACTTTGTTGCCTTCTTGGATTTAGTAGGCCAACGTGAAAGTTTGCGAAAGATGCTAAGTATCCCTACCACAAAAGCTGAAGAAACAGATTTCCTTGCATTAGCGAAACAAAGTTTTGGCAAAGTAATAGGTATACGGAAAGCATTTACGGATTTCTTGAATGAAGCGAAAAGACCTCAACTAGACCTCAGTTTACTTCCAAAAGAATTACATGCAATCGCGCTAGCAGCATTGGAAGTTGAATGCAATATGAACAGTTTTTCTGATTCTATAATAATTACTGTGCCTCTGAGTGGAGATGATGAGCATTGCAAGGCTATACATGGTGTTGTATTGGCTCTATTGTCGATATGCGGATTAGCAACCTGGGCTTTTGCAGGCAAAACTGTACTGCGTGGGGGTGTTGATGTCGGAATAGGAACTAAAATTGATAATAATGAAGTTTATGGTGCGGCACTGACAAGGGCGTATTACTTGGAATCTGAAATAGCAGAATATCCCCGCTTTGTAGTCGGTACTGAATTGATGCAATTCCTTAATGTTGTTAGTAATCAAAATCCACAAACAAAATTAGGGGAAATTGCGAAGGAACAAGCAGGTGACTGCAAACGCATGATAATGCAAGATACTGATGATTGGTTTATGCTTGACTTCTTAAGCGAAGAAGTGAAAAAAAGTCTAGGAGAATCGTGCGAACTATTTTCATTAGGATATGATTTTATCTTAAGTGAATACCAAAAGTTTCAAAAAAACGGTAATGATAAACTTGCTCCGCGTTATTATCGACTGCTTCAGTATTATCTCGCGCGAAAAAAGATATGGGATTGTACAAACCAAAATAACCTATGAAAATTAGTTATGGCTTGCTTGACAAGTGATAAATCATAGTAGAAAATCGACATTGTGGACGATCAAAAGTCCACAATTTTCTGCCCGCTAGTCCCTGCCCCCTAGCGGGCGTTTTTATTAGGCAGAGTCTTTTAACTTACCGGGAGGGTGTCTTTCGCCTTCCCTCTTTTATGCGCTGCCCTGGACCCTCAGACCGTGGACCGACCGCCCACGCGGCCGATGCCGGATCACTCTGCCGACGCCCGCCCTGGACATGCGTTGCGACTATGGCAATTTACTTATACTACCATAGATGTGTATAAGATATATTGTCATAAGTCTATATGGTATATAGAGTTATAATATACAACGGATTTGCACGTCTTGCCGGTTTTTAGAAAAAAACGGAAAAATCAAGCTTGGATTTCCTGTTTGGTCTCGTCGTAGGTCGCAACCTTATTACGACCCGCAACTTTGGCGGCATATAATGCTTCGTCGGCATGCTCGATCAATGCCTCGGGCGCGGCAACGCCCGTGCTTTCAGCTATCCCAAAACTGGCCGTGCTGCGCACGGCTTCGTCTTTCACCGGGATAGCAATTTCCTCGATATTCCGCCTGCAGCGTTCGGCCAAGTTGCGGGCCTGTTCAGCGGTTGCTTGCGGAACAAGAACAGCGAATTCTTCGCCGCCATACCGCGCGGGGGTATCGATGTTTCGGCATTGCTTTGTAAAGACTTTGGCGATTTCCCGGAGTAATTGATCGCCTACCAGATGCCCATAGGCATCGTTCACCTTTTTAAAATGATCGACATCCGCCATGATGAATGAAAATGGTTGGCCGTGCCTTTCCATGCGGGCCCATTCCTGTTGCAAGCGCTCCATCAAAGCCCGGCGATTGGGCAGCCCGGTCAACGGATCGATGTGGGCGTGTTCGATAAGCAAGTCTTGCAGGTTTTTTGTGCGTAAAGCGGCTCGAACCCGGGCTTGCAGTTCATAGGCGTCGAAAGGCTTGGTAATGTAATCCACCCCGCCCAGATCCAGACCTTTGGTCTTGTCTTCGGCGCTGACAAAACCGGATAGAAAAAGAACCGGAATCATGCACATTTCCGAATCGGCCTTCAAGGCGCGGCAAACCTCAAAACCCGACATGTCCGGCATGTCGATATCCAGCAAGATCAAGTCCGGCATTTCTCGCTTGGCGATTTCCATGCCGGCCTTGCCGCCTTCCGCGCAAAGAATATCCTCACATTCTTTTTTCAGGCGGCTTTTAGCGATTAGCAGTGCATCCGGGTTGTCGTCTATGATCAGAATTTTCATGATAGAATTGCTCCGGCAGTGGTGTAATTACGATATCCCTTCTGGATGGCCTGACACAACAAGGCAACTTTATGCAGTGCCGCTCCGGCCGACTGCAAGTCTTGCGCCTTGGCGGCGTCTTCCAAATCCTTGGCCGCGTCGGTCAACATGGGGTATCCATAATTCCCTCCAGATCCTTTCATTTTATGCGCCAGGCGATGAAGATCCGCGAATTGAACATTGCCCAGCGCCACGCGCATCTCATCGACTTGACCGCCAAGGCGCTCGACGTAACCGCCCAGGATAGGCATGATGTCCGGATCGTCGACATACTGCGATATGATTTCATCATCATTGCTTGCCGGATTCTCTTTAAAACCTTGCCCAATATCGGCCGATTCGGGAATGACTTTTCCGGCATGCCAGGCGATGGTCCGTATCATTTGCGCTCGATTGACCGGTTTGCCCAGATGGTCATTGCATCCGGCGGCCAGGCAGCGCTCCTTGTCGTCGGACATGACATTCGCGGTCAAGGCCAGGATTGGCCGGTCATAACCACGACTCCGCAGCAGGCGCGCGGCTTCGTAACCGTCCATTTCCGGCATGTTGAGATCCATGAGTATTACGTCAAAAAACTCGCTTTCGGCTTTATCCACGGCAATCCTGCCGTTTTCGGCGATTACCACCTTTGCCCCCGCCCCGGAGAGCATGATTCCGATGAGTTCTTGGTTGTCAATATTGTCTTCAGCCATCAGAACTCTAACTCCCGATAGATTCTCGGAGTCTTGCAGGTAATTTTTCGCCCCTAGATCTTCGATAATTTCCGCCGGTTGCTGGAAGATTTTGACTCCCTTTAGATCGCCCGTGGGAACTATCAGCGTAAAAGTGCTTCCCCCGCCGTATACGCTCTTGACTGTAAGTTCGCCTCCCAGCAATTCGACGATATGCCGGGAAATGGCCAGTCCCAAGCCCGTGCCCCCGTACTTTTGCGACGTGGCGGCGTCGCCTTGGTTGAATGGTTGAAACAGTTGCGGTAGATCTTCTTCGGGGATGCCGATTCCCGTGTCCGCGATATCGATTTTCACGGCGGGCTGGTTGTCTCGCCACTGGCGCAGGAAGTAAACCTTGATGCGCACTTGCCCGTTTCCCGTGAATTTTACCGCGTTTCCCACGAGATTCACCACTGCCTGTCGCAAGCGGTTGCCGTCGGTAAGGATCGTTTCCGGCAGTTCGCTCAGGTATTCGACCGAGAGCATGTCGCCGCGCAGCTCGGCGCGCGGCCGCATCATGCCTGCCACGTCGGCCAACAAAGAGACCAGACTGCATCGCTGCATGTTCAACGTCATTTTGCCGGCCTCGATCTTTGACAGGTCCAGAATATCGTTGATCAAAAGGAGCAGTTTTTCCCCGTTTCGCCGGACAACCATGAGATAATTGTTCCTGGTGCTGCTATCGATTTTGTGATCCATCAACAGGTCGTTGTAACCCAAAATGGCCGCCATGGGAGTCCGCATTTCATGGCTCATTGTGGCCAGGAACTTGCTTTTAGCCTTGTTGGCCGCCTCGGCTTGCTGCCGCGCCTCGACAAGCTCGCTGACATCGATTACGTTCAGCAAGACTCCGTCGTACCTGCCGTCCCGGTAAATGGGCTGCATGCGAAGGATCACTTCCTTGCCGCCAAGGGGACGTTGAAGTACGAAAGGACTGGCAATAACTTCTTTTCGGAACTTCTCGATCTGGGAGAGGATTATTTTTAGGATTTCGCCTTGATGAAAGACCTCAATGCGTTTGCCGAGAATCTCCTCTCGCGCCTTGCCCATAAATTGGCAGAGGTAATTGTTTATTTCAACAATGGTATTGCCGGCGTCGGCAAAAATCACCCCCTCCTCCATCGCCGATATCATCGCCGACAGCTTCGCGTATTCCCGCCGGGAAATCTCCTCGGCAATCTTGCGGTCCATGATCTCACACTTTAGTTTTTGATTTGTCGCGGCCAATATAGTTGCAAGATGGGCCGTTTTTTCGTTGCGAACCGCAATTGTTAAAAGATAGGATGCCAGCAACCCGGTGAGCAACAAACACCCCGTCTCAACCACCCAAGGCTGCCACGTTGTCCTTGCGGACATAAACTCGGCCGAGGGAACGCAAACAACGCTCAATTTTTGTCCGGCAATATCGAGCGTATCCGATAAACTCATTCCCGTTTGCCGAATTGTTTTCTCCAAATTGACCGGATACAAATCGGCACAGGATATCCGGGATGAATGATATTGCAAAACCTCGGCCTTTGACGGAATCCGGCATTCGAATACATATAGATCGATGCCCGTGGGCATCAAAGTCTTGAAACTCTCTTCCACCATCCCGCCGATGAGTATTGTCCCCGCGGCAAAGCCTTGCAAATATTTCCGGCGGTCTTCAACGCTGTTATGAGGCGTTTTCTTTTCATAGATGGGAAGAAATACCCGCAACTCGGGCTGCTTTTTTTTTCTCCGGGCAAAATAATTTCCGGCGCAGATGCTAAATTTCCCGTATCGCATGCCTTGCGCATGGCCTCCATATAAGCCGGAATCGAGGCCAGATCGTACCCAATCAAAGGGGCATGTTTTTTTTGCGGCTCGATGTAATAAATCGGGTAGTATTCTTCCCGCGCGGGAGCTTCAACCAGGGCGCCCTTATCGGCTTCCACGATTTTGAAGCCCGGCAATCCATTTAAATTGGCATCGCTTTCAAATGCGACTCGCTGCGATTGTTTTAATCGAGGAATCCACTGCAAAGAACTCATGCTGGAATTATTTTCCAGCAATTGAGCCGCAAAAAAAGTGAATTCATGCGGCTCGACGGCGTCGGAGCTGTCGTAAAACGATACCACCGACTTAATCGCCAGAAAGTCGGCGTCCTGAATCCTTTTTATGGCCATGATCCGATTTTGACTGGCCCGCTCGAACTCCTGATGAGCGCGCTCAAACTCCCAACGCTTATATTGGAAGAATGTGATTAAGGAGAGCAGCAGTCCCGCCGCTAGCACGACCGCCGCAACCCCGAACTGCCATTTCAACCCTTTTTGGCCTACCCGATAGACCCTGCCCCATACCGAATTGAAGTTCATTGAATTGCCCCTTTGCCGCGGATCTTTTTAAGCGCCTATGTTCCGTGCGGTTGTCGAGCTAATCGCACCTGGTGCAAACAATGCATCGAAAAGTTGAGATCGTGCAATTGCTCCCAGCTATACGCGCAATCAACGGCTATATAAACCTAGCATGGAGAATCGCTTATTGATCCACTTGCCCATGTCTGAGCCAGGATAAATTGCAGCCATTGCAAACTTGATGGGCCGGTATGGGCAGAATTATTCCTACAACCCGCCATAAATTAATCGGGAAGATACGAATCCAAGGCGACGACTGGTTTTTGCGGTGTCAACCTCACCCGGCCGAGACAGGCGGGAACCAATGCCGTGCCCCCCCGGGACATGGACGCCAAGGCGGGATCCCCTTCAACCGGCAACGAGCCTTTCAGGATAATAAGGACATGGCAGCGGTCGTCGCCGCCGATTTCACGCGGCGCATCGAACGTCAATCTATCCAGCACGAACTTGCCGCAGGCAACAAGACGGCTTGCCCCGCCGCGATCGGCGGCTTGCGCCCGTTGCGGGTTCACGGGCCCTATCTCGAAATCGATCGCCTTTAATCCCTGCTCGATGTGCAACGGGCGCGGCTTGCCGTCAGGCCCCAAGCGGTTCCAGTCGAAGAGCCGGAAAGTGGTGTCGCTCGATTGCTGAATCTCCGCCGCCAAAATCCCGGCCCCCAACGAGTGAACCGTCCCCGCCGGCAGAAAAACACAATCGCCCGCTTGTGGATGGAACGAGTGCAAGCAATCCGCGCATCGTCCCTCCCGGATGGCTCTTTCCAGCATCGGCCGGTCTACGCCCGGTTTCAGCCCGGCATAAACCAGGCCCTCCGCTTCAGCTTCCAAGATGATCCACGCCTCCGTCTTGCCGGAATCCGGGGGAATTAGCCGGGCGGCTTGGGCGTCGTTGGGATGAACTTGCACTGAAAGGGTCTGCCGGGCATCGAGAAACTTGGCGATAAGCGGGAATCGCGGTTGCGGATGATGCCGGCCCAGGAGCTCCCGTCCGTGCCGAGCGACCAACTCGCCTAATGTCGCGCCCGCCAAGGGTCCCCAACGCGCGACGCTTTGATCCGCGCCGTGGTCGCAAATTTCCCAACTCTCGGCGAAGTTCTCGCCCGGCCCCAGCTCCCTGCCCAAAGAGGTCTCGAATTTCCGGCCTCCCCAGATATATCGTTTATACAGCGGGTGAAAACGCAGTGGATAAAGCATGATCATTGTCTATCATTGTATATATATGACCACGATGTTACTATAAATGTTACCGGAAGAACAGGCCGCAATCCGCTCTCCCGCTTTAATAAGTTTATGATGCGCAAACAATATGATGAAGATCTCTTCGCCGACAGCACCATGACCTTCGGGGAACACCTCGAAGAGTTGCGGATCTGTCTGTGGAAAGCCATCTTGGGCCTGATCGCGGGGATCATTATCGGCATGTTTTTAGGCGGGCCCGTGGTCAACTTGATCCAGCGGCCCCTGACCAACGCCTTGTCGAAGTATTACCAGAGAGATACGGAGGCAAAAATCGCGGCCCTAACCGCGCAAAACGGCGATAACGCGAAAAATGAGAAAAAAATCCTGGAAACCGCCAAATCCCAGGGCATGATCGCCGACGACGTGTACATCGATCCCCAGGAATTGCTGGCTAAACTCAACACCGCCTACCCGCAACAGTTTCAGCACGTCCAATTGCCCCAGAAATCAATCCAAGGCAAAGAAGATGGATTGATTCATATCCTTATCTGGCGTAAATCCGCCGACGATCCCCGCGTGCATCTGAAAAGCTTCAGTGTTTGGGAAGGTTTTGGGATATACGTCAAGGCCGCGATCGTGGTGGGCCTGCTTTTGGCCAGCCCCTGGATATTTTACCAGATTTGGATCTTCGTGGCCGCCGGGCTTTACCCGCACGAAAAAAAATACGTCCACTTCTACCTGCCCATAAGTATCGGCTTGTTCTTCTTCGGCGCTTGCGTGGCCTTTTCTTTTGTGTTCGAACCCGTGTTGAATTTCCTTTTCAGCGTCAACAATTGGCTGGGCATCGAACTGGATCCGCGGATCAGCGAATGGATCGGATTCGCCTTGATTTTGCCGGTGGGATTCGGCATCGGATTTCAATTGCCCCTGGTGATGTTTTTTCTGGAGCGGACGGGAATTGTTACCGCGGGGATGTTCAGCAAGTATTGGAAAATAGCGGTATTGATCATTTGGATTCTAGCCACGATGCTCACCCCGCCCGATCCCTTCAGCCAGTTTTTCCTGGGCATTCCCCTCACGTTTCTGTACTTTGGCGGCATTTTGCTCTGCAAATACATGCCCCGCCGCAGGGGAGCGATGCATTAGGAATGAGGAATGATGAGTGAAACCGCTTGCGGTTTCGCGCTGTGGATTTTAAAAAAAACGCGGTCGGCAAAGTGTTCGGTAAAGTGGTCAGTAAAGTGGTCGGTAAAGTGGTCGGTAAACTGACCACCCCATGTAAATCTTGACCCCTGAATCCTGAACCCCGAACCCTGAATCCTCTTAAATCGCCTCCCCGCCGCGTTCGCCGGTGCGGATGCGGATGCAATCTTCCAAGGGCAGGATGAAGATTTTGCCGTCGCCGATTTCGCCGCTGGCCCCGGTCCGCCCGCCCTTGATTAACGCGTCGATCGTGGGTTCCAGAAATTCTTCGTTCACGGCGATCATCAATTGCACTTTGCGCAAGAGATTGACCGAAAATTCGTGGCCCCGATAGGCCTCGGTATGGCCGCGTTGCCGGCCGAAGCCCTGCACGTCCATTACGGTCAGGCGGAATACTTCCACGTCGGCCAAGGCGGCCTTGACCGCTTCCAGGCGATGGGGTTGGATGATGGCGATTATCAACTTCATCGGGATAAATCCTTGGCGAAAGAAATCAGGCGGGTTAAGGCTTATTTATCATAACGCCGTCTTCCCGAATGCTCAAGGGGCAAAAAAGGCCCCGGCAGGGGCTAACTGCCAGGGGCCTGTTTTTTCGCCAAATCCCCAACAAAATAGGGACTAATCTAGAACTGTATAATCCCGTCGCAGGCCACTGTGAATTGGCTGTTCTTCGTCCTGTCGTCAAACAGCGGCAGTCCTGATCCGCCGAACCAGTCCCATCGCAGTTCCGGGCGCAGCCGGAAATTGGGATTAGGCGTCCAGTTCAGTCCGGCAGTGATGGCTTGCACCGTTCCGGCATTGCCCGAGGGCAGCGGCAGGGGATTCCCTCCGGGCAGGCCGCCGAATCGCAGACCGCCGAGCTTGGTGGCCTGATCGTCTACGAACATGTCGTAACGCAAGCCCGCCTTCCAGCAATCGTTGATGGTGTAGAACAGGTATTGGGTGAAACTCCAGAAGTCGGCCTGGTCGCCCTGCAAATCGAAGTTTTGCTGCCAACCGGCGTCCAATTGCGTGACCGACTGCCACTTCTTGTTGAGGTTATAAGTTAAATACGTGCTGAAGTAAGTGCGCGGCGCATAAACAGTCAAATCGTTGGTCGGATCGAGGCAACCGGTCATGATGGCGAAATTCAGCGCGTATTTCTTGTCTTTCGGCGTGTAAGCAAACCCGGTCAGAGCGCCAAGCGAGTCGACCACGCCGTCGGTTTCGTCTTGTCCGTTCACTCCGCCTATGAAAAGACTTAACTCATCCGAATGTTTAAGAGTCAACAGACCGCCCGTGTGCGTGGTCGGCTCGGCGAAACGCAAGGCATAATTCATCGAGTAAAAGAAGTTGTTGATGGCCATCATCGACTCGTAGCCGATGGTAGTATAGAATCGGCCCACCTTGAGGTCCATTTTTCCGTAACCCACGTCAACATAGATTTGAGGCATTGCCAGGCCGTAATCGATGCCGGCATTCCACTTGGGCGATCCGTCCGGATTGGTTTCAAAACCCAGCGATTCGCAGTAGATATAGTCCGTGCCGTACAGCAGATCAACGCGGCCGCCGATGTCCCACTTGCAATCGTCGGTTTTCAGCGCCTTTTCCATCACCATGTAAAGCTGGTTGAACTGGAACTCATTTCGATCGTTCGGCGCAAGCGTCCCGTTGTAGCGCAACGCGGGATTGTCGGAGTTTCCGGTCATTCCCATGTCCAGCCAGCCGGTTATGTTGATCTTTGTGCAGCCGGGATTGCCGATGAGCCGCTTAGGTTCGGGCGCCTTTTCTTCTTCCGCAGGGGCTTCTTCCTTTTTCTCTTCCTCGGGAGGGGCTTCCATTTTCTTTTCTTTTTCAGCCGCCGCGCCCGGAGCAGATGGCCCGTTTTCGCCCGGCGCAAAGTACATGTAATTATCGTTATATGCTTGACGCAATTCAGCCGCGGTTGGGCCTTGGGCAAATGTCGTCGCGCTAAGCACACATCCCAGTACGCCGCACGTCAAAAGCAATTTTACCAGCTTCATATTTTGGTACTCCTATTGGAGAAAACAGGTTCTTGCAGCCGCAATGCTTTTACGTTGCGAATAAAAAAACTCACCGAACCGCTCGATATTCACGTGGCAAGCCTCCGAACACGCCTCGCCAACCTTAAGGTGCTATCGGAAGGTTCTACAAGTGCTATTCATGCGAAAGGATGCAAAACAGATGCAACTGGAAAAATCGAACGGCTGGGTAGAGAAACTTTGCCGCTTGCGAAGAACCTTCCGCGATAAAAAACGGCAATTTAAGTGCCTTTTCACAGCAAAAGTAATGCTAAAACGTGTATTAGTTACATTAATATTATTGCGCCGGCTGGAAAGAGTTGCCGCTTAAGCAAATCCGGCAAGGCGGGGAACATTTGCATTAAATCGGATTATTCCCGCTTCTGTTATCGAATGATCTGCCATTTAATGATCGCCGAAGCGTAAAAACTTTTACAATTTACATTCCTCGCCCTTTGCTCATTGCCCCTAATCATTCCTTCATGTCTTCAAAAAGGGCGTCTACAAAAGGATCCGCCTCGAACAGGGCCAAATCTTCGGCCTTCTCGCCCACGCCCACGTACTTCACGGGCAATCCGACCTGCTTGCGGATGGCTACCACCACGCCGCCCTTGGCCGTGCCATCCAATTTAGCCAAGACCAGCCCCGTGCAATGGACGGCGTCGGTAAAATGTTTTGCTTGACTGATGCCGTTCTGACCGGTGGTGGCGTCGAGCACCAACAGGACCTCGTGCGGGGCGTCCGGAATCTGCTTGCCTAGAACGCGATGGATTTTCGTCAATTGCTGCATCAGTCCTTGCTGGGTCTGCAAACGCCCGGCCGTATCTACAATGCAAACATCGGCGCCGGATTCGATCGTCCTGGCGACCGTGCGATGGGCCACGCTGGCCGGATCGCTGCCCTGCGCGCCGGTGACGATCTCGCTGCCTAATCGGTCCGCCCAAACGGTCAACTGCGCCACGGCGGCGGCGCGAAACGTGTCGGCGGCCCCTAAAATCACCCTCTTCCCCTCGGAAAGGAACATTTGCGCAAGTTTGGCAATCGAGGTTGTTTTTCCACAGCCGTTCACGCCGGCCACCATGATCACCGTCGGGCCGGCGGCCGCAAAACGAATCGGTTCAGCGGGTTGGGCGAGCAGCACTTTTAGCCTTTGCTTGATGAGTTCCAAGATCGATTCCATTTCCACCACTCGATTATGATAATTGGCGCATACTTCTTCCACCAATTCCTGGGCCGCCACCACGCCCATGTCGGTCTTAACGAGAGTCTCGAACAGCTCTTCCAGAAACGAGTCGTCGACCAGTCGGCCCGCGCCTTTGAATATGTCGCGGATGTCGGTATTGAGGAGTTGCGCGGTCTTTCTGAGACCTTGTTTGAATTTATCGAAAAAACCCATTTTTCAGTTCGCGGTTTATAGTTTCTAGTTTACGGTTATCGCTTTTCAATTACGGCTTGTCAACGGGTAGTTGGCAGGGGCCATGGCAAAACTGCAAGCGGATTCATGGATTAATACAACCTAATCCTTCATCCTTCTTATGCATCAGCCAGTCGAGTATCCCGTTGACGAATTGCGCCGATTGGGCGGAGCCGAAACGCTTGGCCAGTTCCACCGCCTCGTCGATGGCAACGCGCTGCGGGGTTTCGCTATGCAGTAATTCAAAGGCCCCTAATCGCAAAATGTTTCGGTCGGTGGCGGCCATCCTTTTGAGACTCCAATTCTCCGCCGCTTGTTCGATCAGTTTATCCAACTCCTTGCAATGACTGCGCACGCCGGATACAAGGCTCCGCGATAATTCAATCAACTCCTCCGATCGCAATCGCTTCTCGATCATTTCGTCGCTCGCCCCGGGATTAGAGCGCGGATTCAGATCGTCCTGATACAGAACCTGAAACGCTACCTCCCGTGCTCGACTGCGACGAGACATTTTTAAAGGATGAAGGATGAGGGATGAAGGATGAATATAAATGATGAATAATGAGCCATGAATGCTGAGTATATCAATAAAAAACCGCTTGCAGTTTCGCGCCGATTACCAGAAGCGGGCAGTAAACTGCCCACCCCTTATTAACCGCGCTCCATGATCAGAAAAGTAGGCAGTAAAGTTCCCACCCCTCATTGACCATTCTCCGCTATTTAAGTTCTTTCCTCAACTGTGCCATTAAATCGACCATTTCCAAGGCGGCTTTGGCGCAATCCACGCCCTTGTTGCCGATGCGCTTCTCGCCCTGATCCTTGCCTGTGGTGGCCGCGTCGCCGCCGGAGCGGGCGATGGCTTGTTCCAGGGTGTTGCAAGTAAGCAGGCCGAACAGGACGGGCAGGCCGTAATGCACGCCGATCTCGGCCAAAGCGTTGCTCACCGCCCGGTTGATATGCTGATCGTGCGTGGTCTCGCCGCGGATCACCGCCCCCAGGCAAATCACGGCGACGTATCGCCCGCTGGCGGCCAGTTCGCCGGCCACAGTGGGAATCTCAAACGCTCCCGGCACCCAGGCCACGTCGATCCGCTGTTCACCCACCCTGTGGGCCGTAAGCGTGCCGATCGCGCCTTCCAGCAGCCGCGTGGTGATCGACTCGTTGAATCGCGAAACGACAATCGCGAATCGGCCGCCGCCGTTCCCATCCGTTCCTTGAAAAACCTTAACCATACCAATACCTAATCCCTGGCCCCGACTCTAGCCCCTAATCTCTAATCCCTACGATTTCATATTCATGCTCATCAAAAATTCCCCGTTGCTCTTGGCCTTTTGCAGGCGGCCGACCAGGAGTTCCATGGCATCGGGGGGATTCATGTCGTTTAGGACCCGGCGGAGGATGCAAATCCGCCGGTGTTCCTCGGGATCCAAAAGCATTTCTTCGCGCCGGGTGCCGGAGCGGTTGATGTCGATGGCCGGCCAAATCCGCCGATCCACAAGCTTGCGATCCAGCGAGATTTCCAGATTGCCGGTGCCTTTGAATTCCTCGAAAATCACTTCATCCATGCGGCTGCCGGTTTCGATAAGCGCGGTGGCAATGATCGTTAGTGATCCGCCCTCCTCCACTTTCCGCGCCGAGCCGAAAAACCGCTTCGGCCGTTGCAGGGCGTTGGCGTCCACGCCCCCGGAAAGCAACTTGCCCGAATTCGGGCACTCGGCGTTCCAGGCCCGGGCGTAGCGGGTGATGGAATCCAAAAAAATCAGCACGTCCCGCCCGTATTCCACCATCCGCTTGGCTTTTTCCAGGACCATCTCGGCCACCTGGATGTGCCGCGCCGAATTCTCGTCGAAAGTGGAGCTTATCACCTCGCAGTTCGGGCCCTTTACCTGGCGCTCCATGTCGGTCACTTCTTCCGGGCGTTCGTCGATCAAGAGCATGAAAACGTAAAGCTCGGGATAATTTTTCAAGGCCGCCTTGGCCATCTTTTGCATGAGAATCGTCTTGCCTGCCCGGGGCGGGCTGACGATCAATCCCCGCTGCCCAAACCCGATGGGCACGATCATGTCCACCACCCGCATCTCGATCTCCTCGGGCGTGGTCTCCATGCGGATTCGCGCGTCCGGATGCAGCGGCGTTAGATCGTCGAAAAAAACCTTTGATGAGAGAATATTCGGATCCTCCCAGTTTATCGCCTCTACCCGCAGCAAGGCGAAATAGCGCTCGTTTTCCTTGGGCGGGCGGATCTGGCCCGACACCCAGGCCCCGGTCTTCAACCCGAATCGCCGAATCTGGCTGGGCGAAACGTAAATGTCGTCCGGGCAGGAAAGGTAATGGTAATCCGGACTGCGGAGGAAACCGAAACCGTCGGGCAATATCTCCAGCGTGCCTTCGCCGTACATCAACCCGTTGAGTTTCACCCGCTCCTTGAGTATCCTGAAAATCAAGTCCTGCTTCTTGATGCCCGCGTAATCGGTGAGATTTTCCTTGCGGGCTTCTTCGATCAATTCGGCCATCGACATCCGCTGCAACTCGGCGATGTGCGTATCGCCCGACTGCTTGATCTGCTCGTACTTGGCGTGCATGTCGTCCCTGCCGGCATCCATGTCGGCGGCGATTTCCTCGGCCAGCGAAAGCGGATCGTCTTCGTCGTCGAGATGATAGTCGTTGTAGCTTTTCACTTTGCCGGAAATGGGCGGAACAGGCCCTTCTTCCGTTTTGTGATTGGTAAAACCGTTCTCTTGTGATTTGAAATCTTGTTCCGTGGACATGAAATGGCAACTCCTGAAATGAAACATGAGCCGGCGCTGAAGGCGCCGGCGGCGGGGTAATTAGCTTAGTTTATAGGATGAAAAAAAGGAAATCAAGCAGTCAAGGCGGGAAATTTGAGAGGAAACAAAATGAATTCTAGTTGATCGCAAAATTATCGACGCTGTGTGCCACTGCTGGCTTGCCAGCAGTGCGGAACTGCCGAAAATCACGGCACTGCTTGCAAGCAAGCAGTGGCACACACGGCATAATTTACTTCGCACTTAGTTTAATCGTAAAATAATCGACGTGGTCGGTTGGCTTGCGCCAACAGAAAAAAACAATACTAGGCGGGATTCAGCGGATAAGGGCTTGCCACAAACGCTCGACTTGCGCTTGAGTCTGTTCCGGAGAACCGGAGTTGTTTATTATCAAATCGGCACGCTTGCGCTTAAAATCCAGCGATTCCTGGGCGACCTCACGAGCCGCAAAATCCTCCTTTCTCCACCCCCGGGCCAGGGCCCGCTCTAATCGCACCTCGGGCGGCGCATCGACATATATCATCTTGTCGCAAAGTTTATCCAAACCGGCCTCGGCTAAAAGCGGCGCGTCGATCACCGCCGCCTTGACTGCCGATCCGGCCAATGCATCCAATTGTTCCTTTATTATTCGTATAATTTCCGCATGAGTCAACTGTTCCAGATACGCTCGGTCTCTCGGTCCGTCCGGAGGGGGTGCGAATACGATCCGGGCCAAGCGGCTCCGATCGATCCGCCCATCCGCACCGAACACCGCATCGCCCCAACGCTCCCGTGCCGCGGCCTCGATTTTCGCCTGCCCCAACACTTCATGTCCGATTTCGTCCGCATTTAAAACCTTTGCCCCGCACGAGGCCAATTGCTCGGCCACCATGCTCTTGCCGCTGGCAATGCCTCCTAACAAACCAATGATTTTCATGCAATAGTTATCAGTAGCATTTGTGATTGTTCAATTTGCAATTTTCAATTTGCA
Source organism: Pirellulales bacterium (assembly GCA_963845975.1). Lineage (GTDB taxonomy): Bacteria > Planctomycetota > Planctomycetia > Pirellulales > Thermoguttaceae > JBEKIK01. The sequence continues at coordinate 1,729,967 of CAWJUD010000001.1, forward strand.
ATCTCTTTCGCTTCAATTTTCTCCGCGTCGGCCCAATTCGAGCCGGCCTTGAGATCGACTTTCAAAGGAACCTTTAAATTCCACACGCCGGCCATTTCCTCGGAAACGAGTGCGGCCAAACTGGGAAGGTTTTGGGAGGGAACTTCGAAGATCAATTCATCGTGGATTTGTAATAACATCCGTGCGGAAAGGCCCTCGCTTTTAAGCCGCCGCTGAATCGCGATCATGGCCAGCTTGATCAGGTCCGCTGCCGAGCCTTGGATGACCGTGTTGATGGCGGTCCGTTCCGCGAGGTTCCTCTGCCGGCCGGCGTTGGGGCGAACTCCTTGGATCGCACGCCGCCGTCCGAGGACAGTTTTAACATATCCTGTTTTGGCGCATTCCGCCAGTACTTGCTCCAGAAATTCTTCGATCCTCGGATACCCCTCGAAATAGCCATCGATAAACCGCTGGGCCGCCTCCTGCTCGATACCCAACGCTCGGCCTAGTCCATACGCGCTTTGCCCGTAAATCACCCCAAAATTCACCGCCTTGGCCTCCCGGCGCATCTCGGCGGTCACTTGCTCCAGCGGGACGTTATTCACCTGGCTGGCTACCCGGGCATGGATATCCTCATCCCGGGCAAAGGCCTCGCAGAGCCGCTCGTCCCCGCAAAAATGCGCCAGAATTCGCAGTTCAATTTGCGAATAATCGGCTGCCAACAGCGTCCAACCCGGCTGGCCCGGGATAAAAGCCGAGCGGATTTCCCGGCCGATCTCGCTGCGCACGGGGATGTTTTGCAGATTCGGGTCGCTGGAACTCAAACGGCCCGTGGCCGCCACCACCTGGTTGAACGAGGCGTGGACTCGGCCCGTAGCCGGATGAACCAAACCCGGCAAGGCGTCGACATAAGTGCTTTTCAGTTTCGCATACTGGCGATATTCCAATAGCTTTGCTGGCAATGGATGCAGTCGGGCCAACTCTTCTAAGACCTCGGCGTCGGTGCTGGGCCCGGTCTTTGGCGTTCGCTTGACAACCGGCAATTTCAGTTCCATAAAAAGAACCTGCTGCAATTGCTTGGGCGAAGCGATGTTGAATCCGTGACCGGCCAAGGCGTGGATTTCCCTCTCCAATTCTTCCAAGCGCCGCCCGTACTGCCCGCTTAACTCGGCCAGCCGGGCGACATCCACTCGGATGCCGTTGTACTCCATATCCGCCAGCACGCCGATCAGCGGCAGTTCGACCTTTGCGAAAAGCTCGGTTAGTTGATACTGTTCGAGTTTATTATCCAAGATCGGCTTCAGACGGACGGGCAGCAAAGCGTCTTCGCCCGCGTAATCGGCCACCTGATGCACGGGAACCTCGTCCATTCGTTTTTGATTCTTGCCCGATCCGATCAATTCGCTGATCTTGATGGTCGAATGCCCAAGATAATCCAGGGCCAGATCGTCGAGGTTGTGGTTTCGTTGCCCGGCCTCCAACAGATAGCTTGCCACCATGGTGTCGAATCCAATGCCGGCAAGGTTTATTCCCGCCCCGCGCAACACGATAATGTCGTACTTCAGATTCTGCCCGATCTTCTCGACCGTTGGATCTTCCAGCACCGGCCGAAGTGCGTTAGCGCGGCCTGCAAATCCAGATGCCGCTCGCCGGGCGGAGAACGGACCGGCAGATACCAGGCCTGGTTTTCATCCCAGGAAAAGGAAAGCCCCACCAACTCGGCCCAACGCGGCATAATATTCGTGGTCTCCGTATCCAGCGAGAATGTTTTTTGTGTTTTAAGTTGGGAAAAGAATGTCTCAAATGCCTCGGGCGTATCGACTAGATGATACACGGGTGTAGAAAAAACTGTCCCCTCGCCCTTTGGGAGAGGGCTAGGGTGAGGGCCAGTTCCAACCGTTCCCACTCCCTGCGCCGCGACATCGGTCGGAAGAGGGCTAGGGTGAGGGGGATTCTCGCTAGTGTCATCCGATGATATTTCCTTTTGAAACAGTCCTCCCACGGCAAGCGATTTACATAGTGCGTCGATTTTCAAAACCAAACTGCGGAATCCGAACTCGCGGAACAAAGCCAACGCCGCCGTGCGATCGATCCGTCCGACTTGCATATCCCACGGAATTGCTACCGGCACGTGCGTGTCCAAGCGTACCAAATCCCGGCTCAGCAAGGCCTGGTCGCGGAATTTTAACAAATTTTCCTTGCGCTTCGCCCCGGCCACGTCGCCGGCATGCTCGAGCACGGCCTCCAGCGTTCCGTATTGTTCCAACAGTTGCCTGGCGAACTTCGGGCCGATCAGCGGCACGCCCGGCACGTTGTCCACCGCATCGCCCACTAAGGCCTGATAATCGATCACTTGCTCCGGCGTTATCCCCCAATCTTCCTTGAGTGCATCACGATCGATAAACGCATTTTTACGAATATTAAAGACCTTCACGCGATCGGTAATCAATTGCCGGCAGTCCTTATCGCTGGTGACCAGGATGCACTCGCCGCCAAGTTCGCCGGTAAGCCGGGCGAGAGTGGCCAAAATATCGTCGGCCTCAAAACCCTCAAGGCCCAAGGCCGGAATGCCTAAAACATCCAGCACGCGGCGGATCGAGGCGATCTGCGGCACCAGTTCGGCGTCCATCTCCGGCCGCTGGATTTTGTACGCCTCGTACATTTCGTGGCGAAATGTTTTGCCCGGCAAATCGAAGGCGCAAAACAAAAAGTCCGGCTTTTTCTCTTCGATGAGAAAAAACAAATCGCGGGCAAAACCAAAAACCGCCCCCACAGGCTCGCCCCGCGGGCTGCTCATCTCGGGCAGTGCATGGAACACTTGATGGATGAGAGAATGGCCGTCGATTACCCAAACCGTTTTGCCGATTAAAGAGGGTTCAGGGTTCTGGGTTCTGGGTTCAGAATCCGAATTTTGGGATTCAACGTTTAGCCGCGACCCGGAGGGGAGCGCTGAAGGATATGCTGGTGGCGGCAGATTTTCATCGCCCGGCGGCGGATTTTCATCTTCCGGCCCAAAACCAGGCAACGACGTCTGCCGCGGACGATCTGGCATGAAGAATTCCTCGTTTGCGAATATCAAATATTATATCCCACAGGGTTCTGACCCGTAGGGTCATTTGATATTGGCCCGGCGATTCATCGCTAGGTAAATCATTGTGATCCTATTCTGACCCGTAGGGTCATTTGATCTTAGCCCGGCGATTCATCGCTAGGTAAATCATTGTGATCCTATTCTGACCCGTAGGGTCATTTGATCTTGGCCCGGCGATTCATCGCTAGGTAAATCATTGTGATCCTATTATGACCCGTAGGGTCATTTGATATTAGCCCAGCGATTCATCGCTGGGTAGATATGGCATCCCAAAATCCCTCTCCCGTCCCGCAGGGACGGTTGAATCTGTGCTTTCAACAATGATTTACAACAATTATAATCAATCCCTCTGCCTGCCATTAAATATTATACAAGAACCATCCATGCCCCAACCCATCGAGAATCCCTCCGTCTCGCCACACAACCGCTGGCAATTCAGCCTCGGAGGGTTGTTCATTTTCACGTTAAGCGTGGCCATAGGGGCGGCGGTAATGCAGGAAAAGGTGCGCGAGTTACTTGCCTCTCCTTCGATTGAGAGACTTTTCAATGCCGGCTTGTGCGGTCTGCTTATAATTCTCGCCTTCTGGATGATTCTCGGCATTCTTTATCAGGTTCGTGATTTGCGATCCACGCTTGTTTCCCATCCTGATCTTTGCTATGAGCATCGCTGGGGACTGCGATTTGAAATATTTTGGCGGCTGATCATGGCAGTATTGATGTCATTTTGTATTTTGATGATACTTCTCATTAATCAGAAAATAATTGTTCTACCATCGCCAAATGATATAAGTTATTCAATGATCGGATCTTTTACGGATTCTGTCCCGGCCATACTCCTTTTGGCCGTCATAGGCAGCGTCCCTTATGTGCCGCGTAAGGAGTCCTCTTCGCTGTTGCATCGTGTACTATATCTGGTATTTTGTATGCTCGCCGGGGCATTTTGTCTGGAACGATGGGTTGATCAGACCTTTATTTATCATTTAGTACACATCGCCATCATCGGTATTGATTACGATCAACCGCTGCAATTCAGTTCTATCGATCCCCGTTATTATCATGCGTATACCAATCTTATTTTCTGGTGGTCGATTTCGTCAGGCTTGATCGTCATTATCAATTGGGCAATTCTGGGTCGTTTAGCTCGGCAATGGTCGATGGGATTCAAGCGGCGTTTATTTTGGCTTGTCTTATTGATTTCCGGGATTACGGCGACCGGCACATTCATATTTTGGCTTTATGCCCGCGGACTAAAGGAAATTTCCCCTATCTTTGCGGAAACCCCCAATGAAGCGCCTATCCATTATTGGCTGTCGGCGGCCTTGCTGATCATAGTTCTTGCCACAATTATAACCTACCGCTTGGCAGTTGATCGCGGTCAGATTGCCAATATGCCGTCAATAGAATGGAGACGCAATCCAGATAAGTATTATCATGAATGGCATACAATCCTTTTGCTGCTGATATTCGCCATTGCTTTCTATTGTTTGAATGCACTTAATTTGTTGCGAGTGTTAGTTTCAAAAATATTGTGGGGTTTTTTCCCCGCCCCCTTTAGATCTTGGGAGGAAATATTTTATGGCTTATTCGGCATGCCGATACCTTGTTTATGGTGTGGCTTAATTCTTCTTGCCCTGCATCGCGCCTTTGCGCGACGGATAGATTCCAGGCATCCTCAAGCCGATTTGCCGAGAATCAATCCGGCGCGGTTCGTCACGGTTTGGCTGGCCACATTGGCGTTCACGTTATCGGGCGCTTTGGTCTTGGTCTGGATGAGTTTCGCCCTCTGGTTCAATCCCTGGTTCCACGGGCGTTGGCCGTAATTTAGTGGAAATCGAAAAAGATCAGGACATGAAAACTATTTTGAAAAGCTTTCCAAACACATACTGACACAATTATCGGTGCAGGCAAGCATCAGATCATCTGATCAGGCAAACATTGTACCCGCTGCGAAATGCAATGCAGCCCACCATAAAGAACTACGAGGAAGATCGAGATTTAAAGCCCTTCCAAAAAGTCGCCTTTTCCTCGGGGGTAGCTAGGTCACCACAAATTCCCCTCTCCCTCCAGGAGATAGCTAGGTTGCCACAAATTCCCCTCTCCCTCCGGGAGATAGCTAGGTTACCAAATAGTCCCCTCTCCCTCCGGGAGAGGGGCAGGGTGAGGGCATCTCGCGGTCGTGTATTACTCAAAAAAACTGTTTGAGATGAGTTCCTAATGAATTCCAGCCTTAAACTCTATCACAAATCGCACGACCGGTTTATCAGGCTTGAACGTTCATTGGATTTTATCATCCTTGCCTGCGTTAGTCATTTCGTTGACACCCCACTGCACCCCGATTAAAATCAAATTAGGTTCACAGCCGAAAAAGTCGCCTTTTCCGGTGCATTTTCCTTAGCAGCCCAAGTTGCCGCCTGGAAAATGAGTTCTTACTAAAATATTTACGTTTCCGACAATGTCGGCCCCGAGCCGGGGCGAATACGGAGTAAGAGGTTTATGGCACGAGAAAATCAAGATCTACAGATCGCACTTATCGTTTCCGTCATGCTGACGATTATCCTCGGCGTGGCTACGTTCCTCTGTTACCGCAAGTACACCGATACCGAAAAGAGCCTTCAGGCCGCCCTGGCCGACGGCAACAAAAAATCGCGCGAAGCCGATATGGCCCGGGATGAGGCAAGCAGGCTGAAAAAGGATTTCGTCGGCGTGCCCGATACGGAAAGAATCGAGGAGCTTTCAAATCAATTCGCCGAGGACATGAAAAAGTACGGCGGCGCATATTCGCAGGAGTCGCAGTTTTACCGCCCGCTGGTGGAAAAAATGTTCCAAACCATCCAGGATAAAAACAAAGATTTGGTGGACACTAAGGATGAAAACCAGCGGTTGAAGGACAAATACGAATCGCGCGAGGCCGGCAAAGACGCCCAGCTAAAAGAATTCGCCGACCAGGTCAACCGCGTAACCCAAGATCTGAAGGCCCGCGAGGAAACCTTCGGCAAAGAACGCACTCAGCTTACCGACGACCAGAATAAAATCAGGGAGCAGCTCAAAACCGCGCAAAAGGATGCCGAGACCGAAAAATCAACCTTGGAATCGAAGAATCAGGAAACAGGCGCAAAACTTAAAAAAACCACGGAACTGGCCAAAAGACTCCGCGAACAAAACGCCTCGCTTACCAATCAAACCATGGATATTCCCGACGGTGAAATCTCCTGGATCAACCAGCGCAACGGTACAGTTTGGATCGACATCGGCAAGGCCGACAATCTTAGTCCTTTGATCACCTTCGCCGTGTATCCGGCCGACATTTCGAACCTGGGCAAGGGCGCGAAAAAGGCCAGCATCGAAGTTACCCAAATCCTCGACGATCACCTGGCCGAGGCCCGCATCCTGGATGATAAAATCGCCGATCCAATCATGCGCGGCGATAAAATCCATACTCCCATCTGGAATCCGGGCGACAAGCGGCATTTTGCCTTGGCCGGTTTTATGGACATCAACGGCGACGGTAAAAACAACATGCAATTGGTGCGTAACCTGATCAAACTGAACGGGGGCGTGGTCGACTGCGATGTCGATGAAAAAGGCAAAGTTAACGGCGAGATTTCCGTCGATACCCGCTATCTCGTCTTGGGCGATAAGCCCAGCGAAAAGGGCGATCCCAACGGCGCCGTCGCTTATTCCAAAATATTTGGCGAAGCCGAAAACCTGGGAATTCAAAAAATAGCGGTGGGCGATCTCTTGGAACGCATGGGCTACAAGCCCCAATCGCACCTGGTCAACTTCGGCATGGGGGCAAATCCCAACGACTTCAAACCCAAACCCGAAGGCGGCGTAAACCGCGTCTCCTCCGGCAACGTGAGCGAAATCTTCAAGCCCCGCGAACCCCCGCGCTCCGGTACGGGCGGCGCTTATTGATACGGGCCTGGAATCAGGGACCGTGGATTAGGGATTGAACTTTAGCCCGGGCACTTGTGCCCGGCGCTTCTTTGCCATGCAGCCGCGGCCAGTGGTCGCGGATTATTGCCGTCCTGGTTCCCGCTATTTATTCCACCCCTTTTCAGCTTTAAATCTCTATCAGTGAAACTCTTCCCCCCTTACTGGTCAAGGCAACACCCGGCGCGGTAAAATGTGAACCGGCGGGAAGACCGACCTTCTGTTTATTCCATCTATATCGCCGATTGGAAAGGAAAATCCATGACTCTATCATTTCATCTCAGTGAGGCTGTCACACGCGCTTTCAGGCGCCGGTGCGGTATGCAAATCCATCTGGCCGTGGCCGCGATAATGCTCGCTCAAGTCTTTCTCTCCGGCCAGGCAAATGCCAAGGGCCCGGCCAGGGAACGCCTGACATTCAACTCCGGCTGGAGATTTTCCAAAGGCGAACCAAAAGATGCCGAAGGCAAACTGGCTTACGCCAAGATCAAAGAATGGGTCACGCAAACCGGGGATTCGTTTTTAAAGGAACCTCCGCAAACTGCTAAGTCCGAGGGCGATCTTGGAGCGGACGTCGCCTATACAAAACCCGATTTCGACGACGGTGCATGGCGCAAACTGGACCTGCCGCACGACTGGGGAATAGAAGGTCCTTTCAAGCAGGAATATCCCGGCGATACCGGCAAGCTGCCTTGGTGGGGCGTGGGCTGGTACCGCAAACATTTTAATATTCCCGCGGAAGATCAGGGCCAGCGATTCGTCCTCGAAGTCGACGGGGCAATGGCCTATGCCACTGTCTGGCTCAACGGCCGGTTTGTCGGCGGCTGGCCCTATGGGTATTCGTCTTTCCAACTCGATCTCACCCCGTACGTTAAGTACGGCGGCGAAAATGTGCTGGCCATCCGCCTCGATAATCCGCCCAATTCTTCGCGCTGGTATCCGGGCGGAGGCATCTACCGCAACGTGTGGCTTACAAAAACCGGGCCTATCCACATTGGGCAATGGGGCACTTACGTCACCACGCCGGAAGTTACCAAAGATGCCGCTACCGTGGATGTAAAAGCAACTATTGATAACCAATCCGCGGCCGATGCAAAGGTAACCCCTACTACCAAAATATATGAACAGAACGCCAATGGCCTAATAACTGAAGTGCCAATCTCCTTTTTCGGGCCTGTCGACGTTGCTATTGCCGCGGGCAAAAGCGCGGTGTGCCCGATGAAAATCAAAACGTCAAATCCCAAACTTTGGAATTTAAAAAAACCGCAACTCTATGTCGCCGTCACCACCATCGAGCAAAACGGCAAGGTAATTGATAGTTACGAAACCGTGTTCGGTATCCGCACTATAAAATTCGACGCCGAAAAAGGCTTTCTCTTAAACAGCGAACACGTGAAGCTCAACGGCGTGTGCGACCACCACGATCTCGGCCCGCTGGGCTCGGCCATCAACACCCGGGCCCTCCAGCGGCAGATCGAAATCCTCAAGGAGATGGGCTGCAACGCCATCCGCACCAGCCACAACCCGCCCGCCCCGGAACTGCTCGAACTTTGCGACCGCATGGGCATGGTCGTCATGGACGAGGCCTTCGACTGCTGGCAACGCGGAAAAACGCGAAATGACTATCAAAAACTCTATCCCGATTGGCACGAAAAAGACCTCCGCGCCCTGGTCCGCCGCGACCGCAATCATCCCTGCGTGATCCTCTGGAGCATAGGCAATGAAATCGCCGAACAAGACATGCGCGACAAGGGCAAGATTGTAGAGGAGCTTGCCGCTATCGTGCGCCAGGAAGATCCCGCGCGTCCCGTTACCGCCGGATGCAATAACACCCGGGCAGGCTACAACGGTTTTCAGAAGGCCCTGGACGTATTCGGCTACAATTACAAGCCCGGCGAATACGGCAAGTTCCGCCAGGCCAACCCGGCCCAGCCCCTGTTCGGCAGCGAAACCGCCTCTTGCATCAGTTCCCGCGGAGAATATTTCTTCCCGGTCAGCGACAAAAAGGACAACGGCAAGGCCGATTTCCAGATGAGTTCTTACGACCTTTACGCACCGCCCTGGGCCACCCCTCCGGACGCCGAGTTCAAAGGCCAGGACGAATTCCCTTTCGTGGCCGGCGAATTCGTTTGGACCGGCTTCGACTACCTCGGCGAGCCCACGCCCTATAACAACGATACGACAAATTTGCTCAACTTCACCGATCCCGAAGAGAAGGCCAAGATGGCCAAGGAACTGGAAGAGTCGGGCAAGATCGAAGTGCCTTCCCGCAGTTCATATTTCGGCATCGTCGACCTGTGCGGGTTTAAAAAGGACCGCTTTTACATCTATCAGGCCCGCTGGCGGCCCGATCTGCCCATGGTTCACATCCTCCCGCATTGGAACTGGCCCGAACGCGTGGGCCAGGTCACGCCCGTGCACGTGTATACTTCCGGCGACGAGGCCGAATTGTTCCTTAACGGCAAATCTCTGGGAAAAAAGAAAAAGGAACAGTATCAATACCGTCTCCGCTGGGATGACGTGACATACGAACCCGGCGAACTGAAAGCCGTGGCTTATAAAGACGGCAAGCACTGGGCCGAGGCGGTCACCCGCACCACAGGCCCTGCCGCAAAGCTCGCCTTGCAGCCCGACCGCAACGAAATACGCGCCGACGGGGCCGATCTGTCCTTTGTCACCGTTTCCGTGGTCGACAACGACGGCCTGGTAGTGCCGCGCTCGAAAAATCGCCTCAAATTCGAAATTGAAGGACCCGGCGAGATCGTGGCCATAGATAACGGCGACGCCACGTGCCATGAATCGTTCCAATCAAAAGAATATAACGCCTTTAACGGACTGTGCCTGGTGATCATCCGCTCAAAGCCGGGGAAATCCGGCGCAATCACACTCAAGGCCCAATCCGACGGCCTGGAAAGCGCGGCAACCGGACTGCTGACCAATCCGGGCAATTATCCGGCCGGTTTGCCGGGAGTGAATATAAGATAAGTTTAAGCCCCGGAGCTCGCTCCGGGAGTGGATGACAATTGAAAATAAAGTAACATACAAATCATACATTTGTGAAAAAACCCCGGGCACAAGTGCACGGGCTAAACGCTCGACTGTAAACCTCCATAAATCATAATAATTGGAGCAATGTCCCATGTATTCGACAATTGCGCGGAATCGTCGATTATTCATCATCGTCCTTTTCGCACTGGTAATGGTTGCAAGTTTGTTAGGGTTGGTTAAGGCACAGGCCGTACTTTCCGCCGAAGAAAAACCCGCCCCGGGCGAACCGCCGGTTTTTCTTAACTGGGCCTTAAAACCTCCCATGGGCTGGAACAGTTGGGACTGTTTCGCCACCACCGTGACCGAAGCGCAGACCAAGGCCCACGCCGATTTCATGGCCGATAAACTCGCCCCCTACGGCTGGCAATACGTCGTCGTCGATATTCAATGGTACGAACCCAATGCCAAGAGCTACGATTATCGCACAAACGCCAAGCTGGTCATGGACGAGTTCGGCCGCTTGCTGCCCGCAGTGAATCGCTTTCCATCTGCCGCCGGCGGCGCGGGTTTCAAGGCTCTGGCCGATTATATCCACGGCAAAAAACTCAAATTCGGCGTGCATTTGCTCCGCGGCATCCCGCGCCAAGCCGTAGATCAAAACACCCCCATCAAGGACACGCCCTATCACGCCGCCGATGTTGCCGACAAAAAGGACGTCTGCCCTTGGAACGGCGACATGTACGGCGTGGACATGACCAGGCCCGGCGCCCAGGAATATTACAATTCGGTCTTCGACCTGTTCGCGCGATGGGGAGTCGATTTCGTAAAGGTGGATGACATCAGCCGGCCCTACAACCGCCGCCGCGCGGAGATCGAAGCCGTGCGCAAGGCCATCGATCAAACCGGCCGGCCCATGGTCTTGAGCCTGTCGCCCGGCGAAACTGCCCTGGATGCAGCCGATCACGTGGTCAAGCACGCGAACATGTGGCGGATTAGCGACGACTTTTGGGACAACTGGCCCGCGGTCCTCGCCCAGTTCGAACGCCTCGATAAATGGAGCAGGTTTTGCGGCCCCGGCCACTGGCCCGACGCCGACATGCTCCCGTTTGGAATCGTGGGCCAAGGCCGCCGAACCAAATTGACCCCCGATGAACAATACACAGTGATGACACTCTGGTGCATCGCCCGTTCGCCGCTCGTTTTCGGCGGAGACATGACCAAAATGGACGATTTCACGCTTTCGCTGATTACCAACCCCGAAGTAATCGCGGTCGATCAGGGCAGTAATGCAAACCGCCTGCTATTTAGGCGCGAGGGACTGGCGGCCTGGGTCGCCGACGTGCCCGGCTCGGCCGATAAATATCTGGCCGTGTTCAATACCCGCAATAAACCAGCCGCCGAGGATTCCGGCGCCGGCGTGAAAGTGCCGGTGAAACTCGCCGAACTTGGCCTGAGCGGTCCCTGTCTGATTCGCGACTTATGGAAAAGAGCCGACCTCGGCCAATTCCACGAAGAATTCGCCCCGCAGATAAACTGGCACGGTGCCGGGCTATACCGCGTATCAGGAATATAATTGGAGTTCCGTAGGTCATGCACTCCGTACATGACGGATTGATGGAGATTTAGTAACTCTAACAATATGTACTCCTCACGCTCCGCGTGAGGCCGAATCGAACTTACTATGCCTCTCGCGGAGCGAGAGGAGTACATCCTTATCCCTGTCTTGTTAGTGCCCCTTCGACATATTTTTTAATCGTCAGTTCCGTAGGTCATGCACTCCGTGCATGACGGATTGATGGAGATTTCGACATATTTTTAATCGTCAGGCACGGGGTGCCTGACCTACTAGATTTTTAGTCCCATTCCAAGACAACGAGCGAGACCGCCTGCCTGGGCAAAGCAAAACGCAGCAAGGTCTTGCCGCCTTCAATCGCCGTTGTTGACGGAGCATCGATTTGCGTTAATCGGCCGGCCGCTTCCAGTTCGGAGTATTGCTCTGGCGTTGGCTTTTGCGGCGAGTTCATCCCTTTCCACGCCGTAAAGGCGTTGCTGTGATTCTGGTCCACGCGAAAGTGCTGTAACCGCGCTTTGTCTAAGCCGGCAGGCAGTCCGCTCAGGACAAGTTTCACCGCCGCGTCCGGGCCGGGCAAGTCGTCATCGTGATAGTGCCATACCATCACGCACAGTTTTTTTTCTTCCAAACTTGCCAGCGCCGATACGTCTGGCGCCCCGCGAACGCCGTTTCTAATAATGCTTTCAAGCGCGGCCCCGCCCGAACTTTGCACTGCCACACGCTGCCCGCCCATCCGGCTGAACATGCGGAACACGTTGAGCACTGGCAGATCGATGCCGCCTGTGGCCAGCACGCGGAACCCGGCAAAATACGGCTGGTCCTCGAATTCAAAGGCCCAGGTCAATGCGCCCTCCAAGTTCACGCCGTGTTTTTCCGCCAGATCGTACTTGCGGGCGAAACTCGCGGCCGTGTAGCTGGAATACATCGTGCCGTTGCGATATCCGAGTTGCGGCCCTTGGCAGGCGGCGCAGCCGTCCGGATCGGATTCGCCGATAACAATCGGCTTGCCCTTTAATTCCGGAAACGAGGAAATTATCGCGAAACCGCGGTCGATGCCGCTTAATTGCGCGGCGATGCCCATCTGCACGTGACCGTTTACAAAGCTGGGCTGCCCCTTGGCATGAAACGATACAAAATCCAGCGGCGTGCCAGTCTTCCCGGTGGCATAATTCGCGCCGCGCAGGCAATGTTCCACAAACGCCCGCAAATATTTCGCGTCGCTGCCGGCCATGTCCGGCCCGCCCACTCGCGCCTTGGGCACTGCCCGGCGCACGGCATCCACGGCATAGTCGTGCAGCTTGAAGAATTCCTCCCTTGTGCCGCGCCAGTAGCCGATATTCGCTTCGTTCCACACCTCCCAATACCAGAGATCAACCTCGTCCTGGCCGTATTTTTCCCGGCAATGTTTCGCCCACTGATATACCAGCTCCGCCCACTTGGCGTAATCCTTGGGCGGATAAGACCAGCCGGTATAAATCTCGTCATATTTTGCCGTTGGAGTCCAGCGATGCTGATAGGGCTCGGGCCTCATCGAAAGCGCCTTGGGCATGAAGCCGATTTCCACGTAAGGCTTAAGGCCGCACTGGAGATATGTGTCGAAGATCCGGTCCAGGATGGTCCAGTCATAAACCGCCCTGCCTTGCTCATCCTCGGCGTAGGCGTTGCTGCTGCCCCATTTCAAGGCCGGCGTGCCGTCGCCGCTGGTCAACAAGTTGTGCGTGCGGAAATAAACCTTTTGCGGCCGCAGTTGTCCAAGCTCGGCAATCAGCTTTTTGCCGTCTTTCATGTAGGCGTAATTCGGCTCGTCGCACCCGAAGAACCGCCAAATCGGCCGCAATTCGCCTGTAGATTGGGCGGCATCAACGCTTATGGTTACGGGAAACGCGCCGCTCGAATTACTCTGCGCCGATTGAGCATCGTTTCCGGCGAAAAGCATACCGCCGATAAGCAGGTAGGTTATTATTGCGAACATCATGATTTCTAATCTCTAATTTCTGTTCTCTTAATTTGCCATATCACCTTGCCTTGGAGCGGATCGTTTTTCAACACAAAACCCTTTTCCGCCCCTTCTAATTTCAGCGCATTCAGATCTCCGTTTGGAAGTGCGAACAATCCGGCCGCAGGCGATTGATCCGTACTGAAAACTCGCAACTCGATATTATTCCAATCCATGTCGGCCGTGCTCTGGGCCAGGCCGATGTGTGGAATAACCGAGTGATCTTTGACCAGCAATACGATCGGTATGGTTCCGGCGTCTACGTGCCGCCATTGACCCCCGCTATACGTTTTGCCGCTCTGATAATCGATCCATGCGCCGGGCGGAAAATAAACGTTGCGGCCGTTGGTATTTTCCTCCATCAAAGGCGCAACCAGAAGATCAGTGCCGAACAGATATTCGTCCTCCACCAGCCAGGACCCGGGATCGTCGGGATATTCGATCAACAGTGCCCGCAACATGGGCAAACCCCGCTCGGTGCAGTCCTTGGCCTGGGCGTAAACATAAGGCATCAGCCGGTATTTCAGTTCGTCGGCCCGGCGGAAGTCGTTCTGGAAAGCCTCGCCGTATTCCCAAGGCTCCTTGGGCGGGGCGCCGTGGCAGCGCGAGTGCGAGGTGAGCATTCCGAATGGAGCCCAGCGCCGATATAGTTCCACCGGAGGCCTTACCACGAATCCTCCGATGTCGTGGCTCCAGAATGAGAAACCGCTCAGCCCGAACGACAGCCCGCCCCGCAACGTCCCGGCCATGCCCATGTCGGTGTTCTCCGCGTCGCCGCCCCAGTGCAAGGGATAACGCTGGCTGCCGGCCCAAGCACTGCGGGCCCAGATTATGTTCTCGCCCGTGATCTGCCTGGTGATATCGGCCACGGTCTTGTTATAGCGAAGAGGATACAAGTTGTGCTCGTAAAATCCCGTTCGTCCCGAGGCATATAATCCGTTGAACGGCGCGGCCTCGCCAAAATCCGCCTTGATTGCCCCAACGCCGAGGCGCAGCAAATTGGCGATCTTCTCCTGGTACCATGCCACGGCCGCCGGGTTGGAAAAATCCAAGATCGCGTCTTCCTCGGGCAAGCCGCCTTTGGCGTTGCGGACAAAAAGCCCTTTCTCGATAATCTCGGGGAAGAGCTTGTTTTTCGGCACAAAATACGGAAGCTGCCAAAGCGAGATGTGAAACCCCTCCTTTTTCAGATCGGTAATCATCTTTTGCGGGTCCTTGAAACGCGATTTGGAAAACTCGTAGTCACAGCGCCAGTCCGACTCGAACCAGCCGGTATCGAGGTGTATCACGTCGCTGGGGATCCGATTCTGCCTGAGCTTGGCCGCAACGTCGCGGGTCTGATCCTCGGAAAAATACGTGATCCGGCTCATCCACAAGCCGAACGACCAGAGCGGGGGCATGGCCGCCTTGCCGGTGAGCGTGGTGTAGGCGTCGAGGATCTCCTTGGGCGTGCCGAAAAAGACGAACAAGTCCAGTTCGTCGTCGCCCAGCATGAGCGCGTTGACGCCGCTGAAATGCGCGCCGAAATCGCAGGTTATCGGCGATGACGTGTGCATGAACATGCCATAGCCCCGGCTGCTCATGAAAAACGGAATTGGCTTGTACATGTCGCGGCTCTGCGCTCCGCCGGCGTCGTCGGTCGAAAGCACGACCTTTTGCCCCCGCTTGTCCAAGCCGGTAAACGATTCCCCGCACCCGAAAATCTTTTCTCCCGGCGAGAGCGAAAACGCCACGGCCACGCTCCGCGAATAGTCCGACGCCCGGCGCACAAATGCAAACGGCAATATCGGCGCGTAGATCGTGCTTGATTTGTCCGAGAGATGATAAGTTTTCGTAAGCAAACGGCCTTTGGCATCGCGAAATTCGATATGCCAGGGACGTTCCCTGACGGTTACCGAACCGCAGGCGTTGGAATAACGATGGCCGCCTTCTATTTTCTCGTATTTCCAGGAATTATCTTTGGGGGCTTTGCCTCCGACAAGCATGAGCGATTCTTTTTCCGGCTTGACCTCCAGCCCCGTCTTTGCCCGAATCCGCACAGTGCTGGGCGATACGAATTCGAGCGAAAACGGCAACACCGGATTCGTCTTGTATTCGTTGCCCGGAAATTCATTGGGACCCGCCGGTGTAATCACCGGCGCCATGTGGTCGAACGCCTGATGGGTGACATACTCGGCCCTTTGCCAGGCGAGCCTTCCAGTCCCGGTCGCCGGGTCAAAGTCCGAAAGCCTGTCGGCCAGATAATACAAATTCGTAAAATCGTAAAAATCCGGGCTGATATCCACAGGCTCGTTTAAAAGCGCCCCGGAACCGCCGCCGGCAATGCCCTGTACGGGTGAAGTCAAAAAAATAATCCCAAGAACATAAACCAATGGCAACGGCAAATTTTGTTTGTAGATCATTATCGGAGTCTCGTCTTGAATTTAAATGATTTAAACCCGCACAAATATACGACCAACAACAAATATTATAACAAAACGATATGCCTCTGCCAATAATCGAGTCCCGGATTGTCAAAGTCGCTTGCCCGGACAGGAGGACAGGCATTCTTGCCTGTCTTGTTCCGGCCAGACAAGAATGCCCGGCCTCTTAATCGGGATTATTCATAGCCTAAGATTTTTAACGCAGAGTGCGAAACTTCGGCCCGAAGCGCAAGCGAGACTGAAAGATTTGCCATCCCTCGCTTGCGCTTCGGGCTATTGTAAATTTATGAATAATCCGGTCTAAAATACTATCCCGGCTGGGAAATATTTTGTCCGAAGAAGATCAGCGACCGATCAAACCGGCTTGCCGTCGGAAGTGTTGGAAACAAGCGGCAAGGGCGGCGAGAAACCCGTTGCCGACCAAGGCGGTATATCCAATTCCGGAGCGGTCTTCAAGGTCGGCAATGCCGCTCCTGCCGGCTGCATCCGCTCTGCCTCGCCCGACTGTTCCTTATCGCTTGATTTAAGACTTTCTCTCACATCGGCGAAAAGGCGGTCGCGGATGTTTATGAGTTGCCCCGCCCTCTGCCGCAGCGCACCAGGCAAGCTGTAACTTGCATACCACTCGGGTTCTAAAAACAGCCGCGCGGGTTCGTTTAATTGCTCCATCCGCGCCAGCCGCCACAGCAGCCAACGTTCTTTCCATTTCAGCTTGTGCGCCCGGCACAAAGTCAAAAACAAACCCAAGGGGCTTACATAACCCGCTCGCCGCCTCCGAGATTTGATGACCAGGGAAAGAATTAACATCCCTGCCACGATGCCGGCCAAAATCAGCAACCCATAAAAGACATCGTCCATCCCCTCATGGGCCTGGGTGGCTCGAAATGCGCGAAACAAATCTTGCATCCGATCTTGTTCGGCCAGCGGAAACGTAGTATAAAAAGGCGAAAACATGTTTATCAGCTTAACTCGTTAAGACTTTTTTGCGCTGCTTCTCGAACCGCGGCGCTGCCGTCGTGGATCGCTTTTTCCAATGCCGACCGCACGGCCGGCGAACGGCATCCGGCCAGCGTGACTGCGGCTTCGGCTCGTATCGTCTCATCCTCGCCCCGGAGCATCTCGACGACCGCCTCTTCTACAAGACAGGCGACATCCATGGCTTGAACAATTTGTAATCCCCGCAATCGCCGGAATCGAGCCGGGTCCTGCAGTTCCTTGCGCAAAAGAGGAATGGTATGCTGATCGATTTTTTTTACAATCGCCGCCGTTGTTTTCCGGGCTTCGCCGTCCAGCATCTCAAAAGTGCCTGAAAACCGGGCGAAGGAAAACTCGCCCAGGGCCTCCCGGGCGGCCTGCCGGACTACAAGGTGCGGGCTATCCAGCATTTCCACCAACCGCTGCAATGCGCCGGGAATGCCGCGGCGGCGAAGGTGCGGCAGCACGTTGGCCTGAACCTGCGGATCGTCGTCGCCCAAGGCCCGCAACGCCAGCGCGTTGGCCTCGGCGCCGTTAAAAGCGGCCAATGCCCGGGCGGCTTCACGCCGACCGCCGGGTTTGCCCCGCTGTAATATGTATTCGATAACTGAAAAAGCTCGCGGCCGTGCAAAACCCAAGGACATCATGAAAAATACAAGACTGCGCTGACCGGCGTCATCCAGGTTGTTGATAATGTTTTTACTGCTTCGCAACCATGCGACGTCGCTCATCCGCTTCAGATTTTGCAGCATGGCGTCCGAAGGGTTCCGGTCGACCTTATTTAAAAAATTCCGGATAAACTTCATATCGCAGCGATTGGCCGCCACGCTCAGCACGGACGAAGGCGCCTGCGGATTGTCGAAAAAATCGAGCAGCAAACGCACGATCCCATCGTGCGAACTCCTGGACATGGCGTCGATAAGCACCAAATAACTTACATGGTGCGGATTCTCCAGGATCTGATTGATAATGCCATTATTGGATTTTACCAACATCAGAAACGCCTCGATTACCTCCCGACGCCTATGCTTCCCGAATCGCTGTACCGACGTTTCCAGGCAGGATACCACATGCTGGTAAATCCATTGCGGATCGCGGCGAACGCCGTTTTCACCGGGATGTGCAATCTCATCGTAAAGCTGCGCGGCCAATTGCATCATGGTTTCGGCGGCCCTGTCCGCCTTCGGTTGCAAGCGGTCTTCCAGCACGGTTAAAAGCGTGGGTATCAAATCGAAATTGCTGAACAACACCGCGGCCGTGCAGGCGTTCAGGTACTGCGCCTCATCCGATCCCAGCATGGCTTCGCGCATGGTCCCGGTCAGCCGCCCGGCGTGCTGGTGTATAATGTATTTCCACCGCTGGCTCATCAAAGGAATGCGGCGGAGAATCTCCCCCTGCCCCGACGGATTACGCCGGCTTAAAAGGGCCGCCAAGGCCCCCTCCTGGATTGTCGCATTGGGCGAATCCAGCGCAGGAAGCAGTATCCGGACCGCCGATTCGTTATCCGTTTTAGACAATACGCTAAATGTCGTTGCCAGTCCGACTGCCATAGAAAATACTACATATATTATTGTTCCTCTTTTGCCATCGGATTGTAAAAACAAAAAACTTCATAACAAACCACAATCTTCACCGTCTTTACCAATGCTATCCAAATTATGCAATCGTCGATGTCTGCCAACATTCACACCTTTTGCCCCCCTCTTCCTTGCTAATCAGGCTATTAAAACAGTAACGAGTTTAACCCATATTAGTTAATCAATCGTGCTAAATGGATGCCCTGTTTAGGTTTAGACGCAAGCTAGCACCAAAGGGTATGATCGGGCTCCATCGGGAACCCTGCTAAGCATGGTCGGGATAGGCTGGCGGTCGGCAAACAAGAGATAAACCAAAAGACCGCAAGTCGCCCCAGTTGCTCCTTGATTTTCACTGGAAACGTATTCAAACTGAGCTAATTCATTGCGGACATTCATGAACGCGGCTTTTTAGAGCCTTCCTGAGAGAAAAAAACCATGCCTATTTCACCTGCCGCAGGTAAAATTCTGGACCGTGAATTTTTAGACATCCGCTCGAAATTGATCGACCTGGCCGCTTTCTTGGACCGTATCCGGCGTGCGCCAGGCCCGCTCGCCGGCGATCCGCGCATGGACAAGATCGCTCAAGCCCTGCAAATTCTTGCCGCCCACGCGCCAGATTGCACAGAACAAATTCAAACCCTTTTTTCATTGCCCTACGATGAACATTGGCGATGATAATCCTTGATATTATGACCGGCAAAAATTTATTTAGCTCCCCCCGTGAGTTTATTTAGCCCCCCGTGAATACACGGGGGGTTAATGGACGCTGGAGAATTTCTCCCATGTACTTTTTCGATCCGCACATTCATCTTGCTTCACGCACCACCGACGACATCCAACTCATGGCCCAAATGGATTGCGTGGCCGTCGGCGAGCCGGCCTTTTGGATGGGTTTCGACCGCTCCGGTCCCAACAGCTTCTACGATTACTTCCGCCAGTTGACCGAGTGGGAGCCGCGTCGGGCGGCGAAATACGGCATTCGCCACTACGCCTGGTTGGGCATCAATGCCAAAGAGGCCGAAGACGTGGGCTTTGCCCGCCAGGTGATCGCCCTTTTACCGGAGTTCCTCGACAAACCCGATGTGCTGGGCATCGGCGAAATCGGCCTGCACAAGTGCACGAAAAACGAGGTGACCACACTTGAGGCACTCATCGATCTGGCCCTAACGCGCAACGAGCAGATGCTCTTCCACACCCCGCACCTGGAAGACAAGTACAAAGGCACGCGCATGATTTTAGACCTGTTGCGGAACGATTCCCGCGTGGACCGCGCCCGCGCGTGCATCGATCACTGCGAAGAGCACACCATCCGCACGGCGCTGGACGAAGGTTATTGGGCGGGCATTACCCTTTATCCCACGACCAAGGCCACTCCCCAGCGCGCCGCCGATATGATTGAAATCTACGGCCCGCAGCGAATTTTAGTAAATTCCTCGGCCGATTGGGACCCTTCCGATCCGCTTGCCGTGCCCAAATTCATCGCCGTCATGCGCAGCCGCGGCCACGCGGAATCGCTGATCCGCCAAATCGTCTACGGCAACCCCTTAAAATTCTTCACGCAATCCAGCGGCTTCACTTACATCCCGCCTGAATGATTTTGACTTTCAGATACGGCTAACGGAACGATTTGACTAACTTGTATTAGTAAAAAGGGCAAGATATACTTGATGGAAAGGTTGGGAAATCATAAATGTAAATCAACCAATCATCTGGACGCCGTTATGAGAGATCTTATAGCCAAGTTACGAGAATTAAAACCATTTGTGAAAGCCCGCTATAAGGCTAAGGAAATTAGTCTGTTCGGTTCTTTCGTTCGCGGAGAGCAAAACGCCGGCAGCGATATTGACGTGCTCGTGGAGTTCGAGGAAGAAGCCGACTTATTTGATCTAATGGGATTGACCCTCTACCTTGAGGAAACCCTGCAACGGAAAGTGGATGTGGTCCCCAAAAATGCCCTCCGTGAAGAACTTCGCGAATCCGTGCTCGCCGAGTTGGTGCAGGTATGAGAGATTACAAGTTATACCTGAAGGATATCCTGGCTGCTATCGAAAGCATCGAACAATTTGTCTCAGGAATGGATTTCAGTGCATTTCAGGCGGATGACAAAACCGTTAGTGCCGTCATCAGGAAATTCGAAATAATCGGCGAAGCGTCAAAGGGAATACCCGAAGAAGTGCGGCGGAATTATCCCGATCCTCCGTGGAAGGAAATGGCCGGAATGAGAGACAAGCTGATCCACCTCTATTTTGGCGTGGACCATCAATTGGTGTGGAAAGCAATCAAAGAACGGTTGCCCCAGATCAAATTGGATATACAAAAGATTTTATCCGAGTTGAATGACACCTAAACAAGCCATTTGCCGGATACCATAACGGCAATGTCCAAACTCACCGTCCACTGCCGGCTTTTTATTTCGGCGTGATCGTTACTGTTATGCTTCCTTTCCGCACAGGTTCCCTAAAATCGATGCCCAAGCGAACGGCGACATTTTTATCGGGCAGATTTTCCTTGATCTCTTGAGAATCGATGCGAAACTTTCCGCCCGTTGCGGCAATGACCGCCTCCACGGCCTCACGGCCTTCGCCGATAACCAGCCGATCGGGCGCAGGCTGCTGCCTTTTCGAAAAGGTAATAAGCGCGGTGCCGAAATTTTCCGGGCGCTCGAATTCCACCACGTCGGTAACCGTCAATTTGCCCGCCCCCTCGCGCGAAAATACAAAAATCCGCTCCAATTTTTTCAGATCTTCAACTTTGTAGGCCGAGCTGATATCCATCACGTAAGTATCCGCGGCGTCGGTAAACTGGGCCTTTAGAATTTTTGCCTGCGCCTTCGCCCGGTCACTTGCAGAGTGCCCGCCACGCGCGGAACCGGATGACCGAAGGAATTCAGCACGTTGCTCTGATACCGGTTCGGGCCGAACGTGCGGGCGGTATACACCTCGCTGCCGGGATCCAAAAGCGGCGTTCCGCTGCCCAAGGCCACGACGAACGATCCCACGTCGTTATGATTGTGGTTCTCGGCATTGTGCCCGCCTTTAAGCGCCGCTCCCAAGGCATGCACGCTGCCGGGCTTAGGCCGGCAAATTAGAATGCCCGCGTCCGAAAACCAATCCCTAAGAGGCATTTCAGAGGGACTCCCCTCGCCCTTTGCGAGAGGGGCAGGGGGTGAGGGCTTATTATTCGCATCTCCCCTCACCCTAACCCTCTCCCCAAGGGCGAGGGAAGATATAACATTCTGGAACTCAAAAATCCCCAACTTGAACAAGTATATCCTGGCAGTCAAATCCGATCCCGCACTTGATTTTTCGGATTCCTTCCAGCCCAATCCGAGGCGGCGGTCCAAGAAGGCCATCAATACCAGGTCTGGTTTTTCGCCCACATGCGCATCGGCAAAAGCCGGATATACGCCGGGCAGAATTTCCATCCTCCGCCCGAATAAAGCAATAGGCCTGATCCGCTCGGCGGCCAGCAGATCCACTTTTCCTCCGGTGGCCTGTTTGATCGTCTCCGCCAGCATGACAAAATGCCCGAAACCGTAGTTCCAATACCCTATGCCCTCGGAGCAATACCCGTCGGGCGTGAACCCCTCAAGGAAATAATCGACATATTTTTCGGCCGATGCGGCGAAAAACGCCCGACGTTGGTGCGATTCGATCGATGTCAAGGCCGCGCCCATGACCCCGGCCAGACATACCGAGTTCCAATTCATCTTGCTTGTAAGCCACCACATCGGCGGTTTGCCCGTGGTGATCAGGCTGGTAAACGGCCCGAACGTCCGCCGCTCGAGTTCATCGGCAATTCGTTTTCTAACGTTCGGGCTCAGCTTATCGCCCAGCCAATAGGCCGCCGTGGCCAGGTTCCACGAAATGCAGGACGAATTCAGATCGATTTCGATTATTTCGCCCTTGAAATTCCGCAGGCTGCCGTCGTGGGCCGGATAGACCCAGGTTTTTTCGCCGCATATCGAGGCGATCGCCTCTTCGATGCCCGGCAAAAACCGCCCCTGGTTTTCAAAACACTCGGCCAGCGCCAGCACGTTCGCCCGGTCTTGCCGTTTGAAAATTACTTCCTGGCAGCGGTCGCGATTGCCAGAGCGCGAATAATCCAGGTACAAGTCGTCGGTCAATACCGGCATGGAAGTTTTGAGCATCTTCTCCGCTTCCTTGACGATCTTTTCCGATCCATACTGTTTGGCCAGCGCCTCCCAAACCGCCCGCTCCTCGATCGGCGCCCCAACGCCGCGAGGCGCCTGGGGCAACATTTTTTCATAGGTCTTTACCCGCGCCGTATCCGGCGGGCTGATTTCCTGGGCACAAACACAAAAGACGGCGAATATATTCACAAGCAGACTTATGCAAATCAAATAACCGATTTTCATCGTAGTTCCTGGATATTCAGTAATCAGTTTTCAGTAATCAGTATTAAGTTTGACTCGGCATTCATCATTCAGTATTTGTCCCCTATCCCATGCGCAACCCAAAATGTCTCATCACAATGCCGAACACGTCGGTATCGGCCACCGGGGGACCGGGAAACATCATCGGCTCGGACGCCAATACCACGCTCCGCCGCGATCGATCCACTGCCGGGGCGCCGTGCGATCCCTTGACCAGCGACGCATCGAGCGGAATACCTTTTGTGTCCGGATCGAAAAAAAGCTCCACCGGATCGTACCCGGGCTTGCGATGGATATCGACCGTTCGGGCGTATCTAGGGGCACGCTCGTCCGAAAACCACCAATAATACGCCTGCCAACTCTCGGGCGTGGAGATCAGAATCACTTCGCCGCTGTGCGGGTGATCCAGGGCGTAGCGGCTCCGCTGGGTTCCCACAAGCACCTCGGCAATGCCCGGCCGGCCTTGAAACAAGTTTGCCGCTTGCTCGGCGGTTTCTTCGCCGCCGTCGTTGATATAAATGTGTGCCAACTGGTGATCGACCATGGCGAACGCCCGGCTGGCGGCAAGATCCAGATGTTCACCGTCCTCCTGCCCGCGCACGGCCAAAAGCCCGGCCTCGCGGAGCACGCGATTGGGGAAAGTCGCCTGATTTACCTTATTGATCACGTATTCTCCGGCCGCAAGCCACAGCAACTCTTCGTCGTAGGCTTCATTCAGATCGTTCTCGAGTTTGCCGATCACCGTGTCGAGTTCCTCGATTGCCGCATCGGCGGCCGCGCTTTCCGGCCCGCTGCGCTGGGCCGCGTAATCCAAATGCGGCAGATAAATATAAAAGAACTTCGGCTGCCATTGCCGGGCGGCAAACGCGGCGGAAGCGGCTATCCACTGGGTCGATTTTATGTTCGCCCCCGGCCCCCAAAAATGCTGCAAGGGAAAATCGCCCAAGGCCTCGCGCAATTGCCCGTAAAGTTCCAACGGCCGCGTGTAACACCAAAGCGACTCCGATCCGTCGGGATTGTGGATCGGGGCGGGCGTGCACACGTAGTCCGCTTCGCAGCCCTTGGCATGCATGGGAAACCAAACGGCCGTGGTCAGCGTGTCTTCGTGGTGCGAGAGCAAATCCCAAATCTGCGGCCGCTCGATGCACTCGTTCGGCGAGGTCCACATCTCCACCTGCCGCCTGTCGCGCCAATAAAAACCGTCGGCCACCACGCCGTGCACGTTGGGCAGCCGCCCGGTGGTCATATTCGCCTGCACCGGACAAGTGACGCAAGGAAAACTCGCCGCAAATTCGGCGATCTCCCCCCCGGACATCAGCCGCCGCAACTTCGGCATCACCGCCACGTCTTTCTCGCGCAATCCGGGAATCGACAAAAGTACGAGTGGTTTGGGCATTTTTATAGCGGGCAGTGGTCAGTGTACGGCGGACAGTGGATAGCGATTATTTAATTATCGTTTAGCCCCGGCACTTGTGCCGGGAGGTAATGATCGGTTAATGAAACACTTATATGATCATATATATCATGCTCTTCCATAAATGGTAAAACCAATACCCTCCAACTGTGAGAAGGTTGCCCTTGTTCCCCAATGCATGATCAATAACCATACATTTAAAGGTTTTTCTTCCCAAGATTTCGACCTGAATGTTTTGTTAAACAATTTTAAAAACCATACCAAGAAAAATAAAACAGGGATAAGCAAAAACGAAACAGAGATAAAAATATCTAGCGACCCCCCTATCCCCCAATCCCCTATCCCCCAGTCTCTAATCTCTAACCTCTCACCGATCAAACCACTTCCGCATCGTGTGCAAAGTCGCCGCCCGCCCTGCCCGGCCGATGGCCGTAGTCAAGGGAATTTCCTTGGGGCACACCTTCACGCAGTTCTGCGCGTTGCCGCAGGTTTGAATCCCGCCCTCGGCCACCAGGGCCTCCAACCGCTCATACGAATTCATCGCGCCTATGGGATTACTGTTGAAAAGCTCGACCTGGGCGATGGCGTGCGCGCCCATGAACGACCGCATGTTCGCCACCCGCTGCCGGGCACGGTATTGTTCGTCGCTCTCGCCCGGCTTATGCTTCAGTTCGATCTTCAAGAACTGCGGGCAGGCCTCCAGGCAACACCCGCATGTCATGCACTTGCTGTATAAATAGGCCATCTGCTGCGTTTCCTGCGACTGCCGCGGGCCCGGGCCCATATCCAGATAACTATCCACAGGCAGCCAGGCCAGAATCTTTTCCAGGCAGGCGAACATCCGCGAGCGATCGACCAGGAGATCACGGATCACCGGGAACTTCGTCGTCGGCCTAAGTTCGATCTCGCCGGGCCGATCGGCCAAAAGTTGATCCACCAGCGCAGTGCAGGCCTGGCGCACGCGCCCGTTGATTATCATCGTGCACGCCCCGCACACCTCCTCCAGGCAATTGCACTCCCAAACTACCGGGGCAACGGGCTTGCCTTCGACGGTCACGGACAGTTCGGCGATTTTTTGCAGCACGCTGATGCAGTTCATGTTGGGCTCGTAGGCCACGCAATGCCGCTGCCAATACCGCCGCTCTACCGGCCCGTCCTGCCTGAGCACGCGAACCAGAAACGACTTGTCGGCCGGTGCGTTTGTCTCGATTTTGTTGAATGAATCGGTCATGGGATTATCACGCGACGGGCACCGACGCGCAGCGTTGGTCGGCATGGTCGGTCGCGGCTTTACAATCACGGATTTATGGATGCCTTTCCTTGTTCCCACGCTCCGGCGTGGGAACACACTTTCTCGGCGCTCCTGCGTCGTCCATCCCGGCACAAGCGCCGGGGCTAAAACATTTGTTGCGCAACCAACGGTCGCGGGTTTATGGATGCCTTTCCTTCCAAACTTCCTCGATTGCCTGTCCGCCGACCATGCCGTACAAACGCGGCCGCGGCGGAATGATCGACGTATCCACGTCCTCGTACGAAATCCGCGGTTCGCCGTCCGGGCCGAGCGCGGCAACCGTCGTTTTCAACCACTTGCGATTGTTTCCCTCGAACCGGTCGCACCACGCCTCGGCCTGGCGCCGCTTTTCGGCCGCATCCGCGGCATCGATATCGGGCATGGCGAACTCGGGCTTGTAATGCACGCCCCGGCACTCGTCGCGCAAAAGCGCGCCTTTTACGATGGTCTTCGCCAGCGGGAACATGTCTTGAAGCGCCCGCATGAAAACCACGTTCTGATTCGCCCAATTGCCGCGATCCGCCGGCGTGCAATGCCGGGCCTGCTCATCCATCTCGCAAAGCCTGGCGTAGGCGGCTTCCAGATCGGGATTATGCCGCACCACCGTTGCGCTTTTGGTCATCAGCCGGCCGAGCTCCAGATGCAACGTATACGGATTCGGTCCGCCCTCCGCACGCGCCAACACGGCCTTGTACTCGGCCAGATGCTTGTAAACCGCCTGATCGAACAACCCGGACGGCTGATCGGCGGCCTTTCCGCCGGGCAGATTCTCGATGTATGCGATCACGCCCGGCGCTGCGGTCAGGCCGCTGAAAATGCAGGCCACCAGCGAATTCGCGCCCAGCCGGTTTGCCCCGTGGAATTGGTAATCGCACTCGCCGATGGCGAAAATCCCCGGGACGTTGGTCTGCTGATTCCGCGGCGAGCCCAGAGCCAGGCCACCCTCGGCCGTCCGCTCGTAATCGCACCACAGCCCGCCCATGCTGTAATGAACGGCGGGAAAAATCTTCATCGCTGTCACCCGCGGATCAACGCCCTGGAATTTCTGGTAGATCTCCAATATGCCCGACAGCTTGCGGTCCAACAGCTCGCGCGGCAGGTGCGAAACGTCGAGATACACGCACATCCGATCCGGCTCCACGCTTAAGCCCTCTTGCACGCACACCTTGAAGATTTCCCGAGTGGCAATGTCGCGCGGCACAAGGTTGCCGTACTGCGGATAGCGCTCTTCAAGAAAATAATATCGCTCTTTTTCGGGCACGTCGTTGGGCGGTCTGGAATCTTGCGGTTTTCGCGGCACCCATATCCGGCCGCCTTCGCCCCGGGCGCTCTCGCTTATCAGCCGCAACTTGTCCGCGCCGGGAATTGCCGTGGGATGCACCTGCACGAACTCGCCGTTGGCGTATCGGCCTCCGGCCTGAAACACCCGGCTCACCGCGCTGCCGTTGCAGGCCATCGAATTGGTCGAGCGGCCGAAGATCAGTCCGCACCCGCCCGTGGCGATAATCAAGGCATCGGCCGGAAACGCGCGGATCTCCATGCTCACCAGGTCCTGGGCGACGCATCCCCGGCAACGGCCTTGGCCGTCGATTATCGGCCCCAAGAAATCCCAAAACTCGAACTTCGTCACCCGCCCGGCCACTTCCCAGCGCCGCACTTGTTCATCCAGCGCGTAAAGCAATTGCTGGCCGGTGGTCGCCCCGGCAAATGCCGTGCGGCGATAAAGCGTGCCGCCGAACCGCCGCTGATCGCGAAATCCCTCCGGCGTGCGGTTAAAGGTCACGCCCAGCCGGTCCATCAGGTCGATGATCTTCGGCGCCCAATAGGCCAATTCCTTGACCGGCGGCTGGTGTTGCAGAAAATCGCCTCCGTACACGGTGTCGTCGAAGTGTTTCCACTCGTTGTCGCCCAGTTGCCGGGTAAGATTGTTCACGCTGTTGATGCCGCCCTGAGCGCACGCGCTGTGCGAACGCTTGACCGGCAACAGGCTCATCAGTCCCACGCTGCAATCCAGTTCGGCCAGTTTCATCGCGGCCGCCAGCCCGGCCAATCCGCCGCCGACGACCATTACGCGCGGAGATGACATAAAAGGGTTCAGGGTTCGGGATTCAGAATTCAGGAAATAGTGGATAATGCCTGGTTTGTTTAGCCCCGGCACTTGTGCCGAGCGCGTTCCATATATATTTAACCTCGACCGAACACTATTTTAACGTCGATCAAATGTTCCCACGGTATCGGAAGGTTTAACATGCCGAAAAGCGCCCCTAATCCTATAATCAGCAAGGCGATGCCGAACAGTGCGCACGGGATATTCGCCCAGCGCTGGGCATGCGGAGTGGTCCAAACGCCCCAGGTAATGCCCATCGTCCACAGCCCGTTGGCCAGGTGATACACCGCCGAAACTATGCCTATGAAGTAGATCGCGGCAAATATTATTGATCCTTCCAGAACGGTTGCGGCCGACGCCGTGGCATGTTCCCAATCGAATCGCGCCCCGCCAAACGGCCGGGCGACGTGCTCGGTCCACCACTCCCAGCGAAACCAGCCGTGCATCTGAAAAACGTGAAAAAGTATAAAGGCCATGACCACCACGCCCGTGACGCGCTGCAGCGTATAACGCCAGTTCTCCAAATATGGATAATGCCGCAGATTGCGCTTTCCCCGGGTCACGATAATCAACCCGATTATGCCGTGGAACAAAATCGGCAGGAAAATTGTGCCCCATTCCAGCACGGAAAGCGTTATCGGGCCGAGTTGATGAATAATATTAACCCGCATTTGAAAAGTTTTCGGCCCGTCCAATATGCTGGCATTGGTGGCCAGGTGAAAACATAGAAATCCGCCGATCGGCACAAGTCCCAACAGCGAATGCACCCGCCGCACCACAAATTCATGCTTGCCGAAGATCGAGGCTAAAAATGGGATGTCCATAATGAATAATAAATACACATGCTGCAAAACCTAACAAAATCGCTTGTGGTTTATTAGGCTTAGGTCATCATTTTTTGTAATCGAAATTTATCGTTCTGCATTCCGTGTTTTACCTTCATCCTTCATCCCTCATCCTTCATCCTTCTTTACAATTCCTTCGACCGAATCACCACCAACTTTTTTACCTGCATGTCTTCCATTGTATATTGAATCCCGCCCACGCCCAGGCCCGATTCCCTGAGCCCGGCAAATGGCATCCAATCCACGCGGAATGCCGTATGGTCGTTGACCATCACCGTGGCCGCGTCCAATCGCCGCGTGACGCGCAGGGCCGTATCCAAGTCGCGGGTAAATACCGCCGCCTGAAATGCACAAGGCAACGCGTTCGACCGGGCAATGGCTTCGTCAATATTATTATACGAATAGACGCACACCACCGGGCCGAACACCTCGTGCCTGCTCACCCGCGCGTCGTCGGGCGGATTGTAAAGCACCGTCGGCGCATATAAACGCGAGGATATCGCTTTTCCCCCGCACAAAACCTCTGCTCCCTTGTCTTTTGCCTCCCGGACCCACTCGTCCACGCGCTTTACCTCCGACTCGCGTATAAGCGGCCCGACCTCCGTGTCCGCCAGCGTGGGATCGCCCACCTTAAGCCCCCGGGCCAAACCGGCCAAGCGCTCGGCAAATCCCCGGGCGATGCTTTTATCGACGTACACCCGCTGCACCGAAACGCATACCTGCCCGGCATGATAAAATCCGCCCTTGCAAACCATCGGCAATGCATTGTCCAAGTCGGCGTCGGCCGCTACAATTACCGGCGCCACTCCGCCGTGCTCCAGGGAACATCGAGCCCCGGGCGTCAACTTGGCGCAAATCCCAACCTACCCGGCCGCTGCCGATAAAACTGAAAAATCCCAACCGCCGATCCGCCACCATCGCAGTGGCCAGATTATTATCGACCGTCGCCAGCGCCTGGCACCATTCAGCAGGCAATCCGGCCCGGCGAAGAATATCAACCAGGCGGAAACAGGAAAGCGGCGTGGCCTTAGCCGGCTTGACAATCACCGGGCATCCGGCCGCTATGGCCGGACCTACCTGATGTACGATCAAATTAAGCGGGTGGTTGAACGCGCTAAAGGCCACCGCCACCCCGATCGGCTCATGCTGGGTAAAGGCCAGCCGGCCCGCGGATGCGGCATTTAAATTCATGGGAATTTCGCTGCCCGCTTGCGTCCGCAAATGCTGGATGCAGAGTTTTATGCCGTCGATGGCCCTGTCGGCCTCGACGCGGGAATCCACAAGGGGCTTGCCCCCTTCGCGTGCGGCCTCCAACGCCAGTTCATCGCGCGCGGCCTGCATCAATGCGGCCGCCTTTTCCAAAATCGCTATGCGTTGCGAGGGTTTCAGCCAGACATCGCGATTTCTGAACAACGAGTATGCCGTTGCAAACGCCTTTTCCACCGCCGCCCCGTCGGCCTGTTCCACGGTGGCAATATGCGAACCGTCATACGGCGACCGCACCTCGGCCAATTCCCCCGCCGCTTTTGCACCGGGAACCATCAGCGGAAAATGTTCCGGCATTTGGATAACTCCTTGCAATAAATATTAAACCACCACGGAGGCGCGGAGAACACGGAGAGCTCTTATAAGTTTTATGTATAAATGGGAAAAAGAAAAATGGAAAATTGGAAGCTCAACAATTAAAACATAAAAAAGTTCGTCTCCCTTTTTCCACTTTC
Source organism: Pirellulales bacterium (assembly GCA_963845975.1). Classification (GTDB taxonomy): domain Bacteria; phylum Planctomycetota; class Planctomycetia; order Pirellulales; family Thermoguttaceae; genus JBEKIK01. Next base: position 1,760,276 of record CAWJUD010000001.1, read on the forward strand.
CCGTTTTTCCTTTTACTTACACTTAAATCAATTTCCTAATTTTATTTTATATTTTCTTGTTCTTCTCTCCGTGTTCTCCGTATCTCCGTGTTGATTTTTTATAAAAGATATTTCACACCGGGCAAACCATCTTGCCGAGTTTCTCGGTCAGTTTCATATTTTCAGAATAATCCACCGGGCAGTCGATAACCGCCACCGTATTGTCGGCCACCGCCTGCTTGAGGATCGGCAGCAACTCGTCGGCCGCTTGCACCCGGTATCCCTTGGCCCCGAAGCTTTCGGCGAATTTCACGAAATCGGGATTGCCGAAGCGGACGTTGCTTATGCGGTGGAATTGCTGCAGTTGATGCCACTCGATCAGACCGTAGCCGTTGTCGTTCCAAATCAGTACCACCAGCGGCGTGCCGATCCGCAGCGCCGTTTCCAACTCCTGGGAATTCATCATGAAACCGGCGTCCCCGCAGACCGCCACCGCGGTTCGTTCGGGAAAGGCCAACTTGGCGGCGATGGCCCCGGGCAAAGCGATGCCCATCGCCGCAAATCCGTTGGAGATAATGCATGTGTTGGGCCGCTCGGCCGGGTACATGCGGGCCATCCAAAGTTTATGCGCGCCCACGTCGCAAATCACAATCGCGTCCGCGTCAAGGGCCCGCCGCAAATCCCATACGATCCTCTGCGGTTTCACCGGAAATGAATTGTCGTCCGCCATCTCCGCCATCTCGACGGCAATCGCCTTGCGCAGATTTTCCAGCGGAAAACTCTGTTTGGGACGGACCAACTCCTCCACGCTCCTAAGCGCCCATCCCACGTGACCCTGCACCTCCAAGGCCACCGTGTAATGTTCGTCCACCTCGGCCGGAATCGCGCTGAAATGTATGATGTTCCGCCGTTTGTCCGGGTTCCAGGGATGCGGATGGTACTCCACCATGTCGTATCCCACGCAGATTATCAGGTCCGCCCGATCGAAACGCGCACAACACGTAATCGTGCGCCTTCAAACCCACTGTGCCCAGACATAAGCGGTGCGACGACGGGATCACGCCCTTGGTCATAAAGGTTTCGACCACGGGTATATTGAGCTTTTCGGCGAAATTCAAAAGCGACTCCGTCCCTCCCGCCCGAACCACGCCGTTGCCGGCCAAAATCAAGGGGCATTGCGATTTGTTTATCATCTCGGCGGCCCGCTGAATCTGTATCGGCGAAGGCACCGGCGGCACCGGCTCGTGGACCGTCAAGGGTTTCAGCCCTTCCACTTCCATCTTGGCCACGTTCTCGGGAAAGTCGATGAAACTCACGCCGAATCGCCCCGTCTGCGCCTGCTTGAATGCCTTGCGCACCACCTCCGGAACGGTCTGCGGCTCGATCACCTGCGTGCAGTATTTCGAGATCGGGCGAAAAAGATTGACCAAATCGAGGTGCTGGTGGCTTTCCTTGTGCATGGAAGTCGTGGCCGCCTGGCCCGAGATGGCCACCATCGGGGCATAGTCCAAATGCGCATCGGCCACGCCGGTGATCAGATTCGTGGCACCGGGACCCAAAGTGGCCAAACACACTCCCGCCTTGCACGTCAACCGCCCGTACACGTCGGCCATGAACGCCGCCGCCTGCTCGTGCCGGGTAGTGACGAACTTGATCGTACTGTCCAGCATGGCGTCCATTATGTCCAGGTTTTCCTCGCCCGGCAGGCCGAAAAGATATTTTACCCCTTCATGCTCCAGACATCGCACAAATAATTCGGCTGCTTTCATGGTTGGCCTTCGGCGTTAGGGTGGCAATGGCGTCTCGCCAGTGCAGTTTTGGGTGGCACTGGCGTCTCGCCAGTGATCGGTCTACAGCACGGGCAAGATGCCCGTGGCACCCAGTAATATATTATTATGGCAAAATTATAGAACCCATTCGGGATTGCAACAAGGTGAAATCCATTTCACCGGATTCCCATGCCATTATATTGCCAAAGGCAAGGGATTTCATTTAGCCCCCGGTGAACACGCCGGGGATTTCGATTGCGGTTTAATGCCACGTTGGGAATTAAGTATTAGAAATTTAGCCCCGACACTCGTGCCGGGCGGATTCCCGTTTAGCCGCGAGCGGGCGCCGACTTCATGTCGGTCGGCGAGCGTGTTTGTGTAACTGTCTTAAAAAAGCCGCCCTACATTGTTTCCGCCGTGTCGGTAAAATGCTTCGCGGCCGGTCGCCCCAAGGCCCAGAACAGCGCCGGACGGACCAGAAAATCCAGCAGCGTGGAGCTTATCAGCCCGCCGAGAATGACCGTTGCCACCGGGTAAAGGATCTCCTTGCCCGGCTCGCCTGGACTGAGCACCAGCGGGATCAGGCCGATGCCCGCCGTAAGCGCGGTCATCAGCATCGGCGCAAGGCGTTCCTTGCCCGCCCGCTCGACCATCGCCTGCGTGAACGATTCGCCTTCGTGGCGGATCAAATGCCGGTAATGGGCCATCAGCAAAATCCCGTTCCGCGAAGCAATGCCCGAAAGCGAAATAAATCCCACCATGCTGGCCACGGTCAGCGACTGACCGGTCAGCCACAATGCGACCACTGCCCCGATCGCCGCCATGGGAATCGCGGCCAGCACTTGCAGGCTCAGATTGAGCGAATGGAAAAGCGTGTATAAGGCAATCAGCATGCAAACCAGCGATAGCGTCCCCAAAACCAGGATTTTTTGCGCCGCCGAACGCTGGCTCTCGAACTGCCCGCTCAGCTGAATGAAATAACCCTTGGGCAGCGAGGCCTGGATGGGCGCCAAACGTTTTTGGATCTCGGCCACGATGCCGCCCAGGTCGCGCCCCGCCGTGTTGCACTGCACGATGATCCGCCGCCGCATGTTTTCCCGCTGAATAGCGTTGGGGCCCGTCGACTCCACCAGCCGGGCCACTTCGTCCAGCGGCGCCTGCCCGCCGCCGGGCAGTTCAATCGCCAGCCGCCGCAATTGCTCCGGATCTTGCCGGAACGAATCGTTCAGCCGCACCATGAGATCGAACTTCTGCTGCTCGATCATAATCTCCGAAATAACCCGGCCGTTCATGGCCGTCTCGATCAGTTCGTTCACCTGGCTCGAATTCAGCCCGTGCGCTGCCAAGGCCTGCCGATCCAGTTCGATCCGCAACTGGGGAATCTCGGCCTGCTGCTCGACCATCAGGTCCCTGATGCCGGGCACGGTCTCGATGGCCTCCTTGATTTCATCGGCTTTGTTCCGCAGTATTTCCAGATTGTCGCCGTAGAGTTTTATGCCCACCTGGGCTTTTACGCCTGAAAGCATCTGCGAAATCACGTGCTGCATGGGCTGTTCCACGGCGACAACGGCCCCCGGAACCTGGGACAGTTCCCCGCGGATCTCGGCAAGAATTTCCTCCCGCGACCGGCCGCACTGGGGATCGAAACTGACGATGATTTCCGACATGTTCACGCCCTCGGCGTGTTCGTCCAGTTCCGCCCGGCCCGTGCGCCGGCCAAAGGCCGCCACCCCGCTGATTGTTTTCAAACGCTCTTCGGCCATGTGCGCAATGCGGTTCGACGTCTCCAGCGAATTGCCAGGCGGAATAATCAAATTTATTTGCACGGTCCCCTCGTTAAACGGCGGCAGAAAATCGGTGCCCAACCGTGTAACCGCCACGCAACTGATCGCCACGCACCCGGCCACCACGGTCAGAATCGGCCAGGGATGCCGGATGCTGAAGCGGATGGCGTAACCCGCAAGCCATTTAAGGCTCCGCAATAAAAAACCGTCTTTCTCGCGCGCCATGACTCTCGCCCGCGGCAAGAGCCAGTAGGCCAAGACCGGCGTAACCGTCAGCGAAACCATAAGCGACGCCAGGATCGAAACGATGTAGGCCACCGCCAAGGGCGTGAACAAACGCCCTTCCATCCCGCCCAGGGCAAACAGCGGCACAAACACCAGCACCACCAGAAATGTGCTGAATACGATGGAATTCCGCACCTCGCTGCTGGCTTCGTATACGACCTGGACCACCGGTTTCGGCTCCCGGGCGTGCCGGTTTTGCTTCAGCCGCCGGAATATGTTTTCCACGTCCACGATGGCGTCGTCCACCAACTCGCCTATGGCCACCGCCAGCCCGCCCAGGGTCATCGTGTTTATCGACATTCCCAACCACTGGAACACCAGGCCCGTGGTGACAATCGAAAGCGGAATGGCCGTAAGCGTGATGAATGTGGTTCGCAGGTTCAACAAAAATAAAAACAGCACAATCACCACGAGAATGCCGCCGTCGCGCAAGGCGACAATCACGTTATGGATGCCCAATTCGATGAAGGTCTTTTGCTGGTAAATGTCGGGCACAAGGCGGATGTCGGCCGGCAGCGTGGGCTTGAGTTCTTCCAGGGCCGCCACTATCCGGTTGGTCAGCAATCGCGTGTCTGCCCCGGGCTGCTTGGTTATAGTCAGCATTACAGCCGGCGACTCCGTTTACCGCCGAGTCGCCGCGCTTGACCTGCGCCGCCTCGACCACCCGGGCGACCTGCCGCAACAAAACCGGCCGCTCCGACTTGGCCTTGACCACCACGTTTTCGATGTCTTCCGCATTTTTCAAACGCCCCAGCGATCGCACCAAATATTCGTAAGAACCCCGGTTGAGGTAACCCCCGGTGGCATTGGCGTTGCTTTCGGCCATTGCCAGTTCCACGTCGCGCAGTGTTACGCCGTAGTTCCGCAGCGCGTTGGGATCGACCTGCACCTGGTACTGTTTGCGCCCGCCGCCCATGGTGATTACTTGCGCCACGGATGGAATGGTCAAGAGCCGCTGCCGCACGATCCAATCGGCCAGGGTGCGGACCTCGACTGGATCGGTCTTGCCGCCTTCGCTCCACATGCCGATGATCATGATTTGCCCCATGATCGAGGAGATCGGCCCCATCACCGGCTTGATGCCTTGCGGCAGTCGGTCCGCGGCCAGGGCGATTTTTTCCGCCACGATCTGCCGATCCACATAAATGTTCGTGCCCCAGGCGAATTCCACCTGTATCGCCGACAGCCCGATGCCCGAGGTGCTCCGCACGGCCGCCACGCCGGTGGCCCCGTTCAGCCCCGACTCCAAGGGAAATGTGACCAGCGTCTCCACTTCCTCCGGCGCCAAGCCCGGGGCCTCGGTCATGATCGTCACCCGCGGACGGTCCAAGTCCGGAAAGATGTCGATGGGCAAATACATCAGCGTGTACCCGCCGTAAACCAAAATTCCAAACGCCGCCGTAATCGTAAACAGCCGGTATCGCAGCGAAAATCGGATAATGGCATTCAGCATGGCAATCTGTAAATATTTGTGTGCCACTGCTTGCCTGCAAGCAGTGATTTTTCACATGAATTTTTTAAGGGTGGCATGTCCACGCTTGCGTGGACATGCTGTGCGTGCGGGTGCCATGTCCACGCTTGCGTGGACATGCTGTGCGTTTCTCGCAATTCCGTCATGCCCACGACAAGCGTGGGCATGCCACCGTACTTTTCGCGACAAAAACTAATTAGTGGTTATGTCCCGCATGCGGATCGATCGCCCCGCCGGACTTGTTTCTCAGGGCCATCTGCAATTGATGCGCGCCCGAGGCGGCCACCTCGCTGCCCGGGGGTATCGCGCCGTCGTTGGCAATGATCGCCCATTGCTGATCGCGATACTCTACGTGAACCGGACGCCGGTCGAAATGGTCGCCGTAGGACTGAAAAACGTAGCACTCCGGCCCCTCCTGCACCACGGCCTCGATGGGAAGCACGATGCGATCGGTCCAATGCTCAACCGGAATCCGCAGCGTCATCCGTTGTCCGGGTTTGTATTGCCAGTATATAAACCGGCGCCCTTCGGCGGTCCGACCGCACCGCAACAATCGATTCGGCAGGGTAGCATAAAAATGAAAGGCCCGTGAATCCGGATCCACCCGGTCGTCCAAATACAAAATAGTCAAATTCTCGGCCCTGCCGCCGTCGGCGTCATTCGACTCCATCGCCGCCGAAACCTTCCAGCCGTTGGCGGCCGCCCGATTTATCGCTTCGGCGTCCTGCTCGAAGGCCTTGCCTTCGATGTACAATTCGCCGTGATTGGCCAGCACGCACAAATTATCCCCGGCGGCCACGTATTTCCCTACGCTGACTTTTAGCTGCTGGACTTGCAGCCGGTGTTCGGGCAGGTCGGCGACAGAATCGTTTTCCGTCTTGGGAACGTTGACCGTTACGCTTTGCAGCAGCCTGCGATCGGAAACGATGTCATCGACCTGTTTCGCGGTCAGTCCGTGCAACAACAAGGCCTGCCACTGGGACCGCAACGCGGCCTGTTGTTTTTGCTGTTCGTACTTGCGCTCCAAGAGCGTTTTGCCGGCAATGGCCCCGTCCGCGGCGGCCTTTTCCAGCCGGCTCACCTCTTGCTGGATCACGTCCAGCTCCTCCACAGTGCGGAGGAACTCGGTTTGCAGTTGCAGCAGGTCTTCATGAGTCAAACGGATTTCGAACAGCGCCTGCCCGGCCTTGACCGCCTCGCCTTGGATTGCGCGGATCCGCGTGATCACGCCCGTCATCGGCGCCGTAATTTCCAAGGTCGACCAGCCCGGCCGCTCGATTACCATGCCCGGCATGGCGATCGTCCGCTCGAAGGGTTTTAGCTCCACGCGCGTCAGCCGCAGGCCGATGTTGGCCTTGGCCTGGTTGCTCAACTTCAGCGCCGCCGCCTCGTCGTGCACGTGATCGTATTGCGGTTTTACCGCGTGATCGTGCTCGTCCGCGGCCTCGGCCGATGTTTCACCTTCGTGCGCATGGCCTTGTTCCGCATTAGCCGAAGCGGCATGCTCCTCGCCTGCCTGGGCGTCGTGGTCCGAAGAATCGGCGCCGCTTTCGCCGTTGCTCTCCGATATCGCGCGGACCGACAGGAGCATATTTTTGACTTCAGGCATCCAACCGCGTCCTGCAAGCAATACCACAACTGCCGCCGTCAAAATCGCGCCCGGCAGCCACCATCGTTTGTAATAAAATATCCGTTGAGATATTGGAATGTTCATAATCGTATCTTTTCGTTAAGCCGAGAAAGCGCATTGAATGTCATATAAATAATGACGTATTCACCGTTTAGGCGTATTTGCCTCAAATGAATATGTATGACGCGTCATTATTTACCTGGTTATCAATAATCCCAATATTTGTCCTGTTGGAAATCTCGCATGCGCCGCGATCCGCACCACGCATGCGCAGCATCAAACATCACTTGGAAAGAGACGAGCAGTCAGATCAGCAAGACCCTATTCGCCAAATGCAGTCGAATTGGCGGCGCAAGACAGCCGGCAACAAAGAAAAATCTTCCACCGGGTGCGACCGCCGGGAAAAGGCAATCGTGCGGCATAGGCAAAATTACCATCGGCGATGCCGATCGACCGGTCTCCATAACCTGAACAGACAAGGAACCGATGAAAACGCAAGTAAATTCCTGGCAATCCAGGGAGCCGTGCCCCTGCACTTCGCACTGGCGATTGCCCTCACAGGTCTGATATATCGCCGGCGAGCCGATCAATTCATGCCCGGGCAGACAGTTCCGCCCGCATCCGTCCGAACAGGCATGCGCATGATGCAAACAGCAACCGAACATCATGTGCACGGTAAAAAACAAGGCTGTAATATGCGACAATAGTCCCTGCAAGGCATAATCTCCAAAGGGCATTAGTATATCGATCCACTATGTCAAGTGAGAATAGCAAATAAGATCGGTTTTCCCGAATAATTAAGGATTTTTACGGTATTTTCAGCAAAAATGTTGTGTTTCATGCGGATTTAGCGGGAAAAAACCCCTTTAATTGCCCGGCTTGCATTCATTGACAATACATCTACATTATTAATATGTTTAATGAGGATGTCCTGAAATTAAAAGGCTGTATTTGCGTATTTTTCCATTCCTTTAGCCGCGACTGGGCACTATGCATTGCATGGTCGGGGAGCGGGTTCAATACTGGCAAATTACCTTTATTTCCAAATATTAATTCCAGGACAGTCTCATATGTTTAATGAAAGCAAGTATAAGTGGAAAGTCGCCGCTTGCCGGAACAAAATTATTGAGCGATCGCCTAATCTTTGTTATTATTGTACAGGTTGACAATCCTTAACTCTCAGGGAGTAAACAATCATGACTCTGTATCACGCCAAATGTTTATCAATTACTACTATAGGATTGCTATTGGTGGGAATGATGTTTGCCTTGCCCGCCATTGCAACGGAAACCGTCCCCCTCGGTTCGCTCGACCTGAGCAAGGTCCAGCAAGGCTATGGTCAACCCCACGCCGATAAATCAGTTGATGACCAGCCGCTTTCCATAAGCGGTAAAAAATTTGAACACGGACTGGGCACCCACGCCATTAGCACGCTCTATGTCGATTTAAAGGGCGGCGCCGAGAAGTTCACCGCTCTGGTGGGCGTGGACGATGACACCAAACCCAGCCAGGGGACCGTGGTATTTCGCGTTTCCGGCGACGGCCGCGAACTCTGGAAAAGCAAAACCATGAAAACCAGCCAGGCCCCGGAAAAAGTCGACGTAAACCTCAAGGGAATCAAAATCCTGCAACTCTACGTAGGCGATGCCGGCGACGGCATAAATTACGACCACGCCGACTGGGCCGACGCCAAGATCGAGTATGCCGGCGAGCCTCCGGTAGCCATCACTGCCCCTCCCACAACCACTCCCACAACCACTCCCACAACCACTCCCACAACCACTCCCACGCCGGCGGAAACCCCCGAACCCACAGTGCCCGTCCGCGAAACGGAACTCATTCTCACCCCTAAACCGCCCCTCACGCCGCGCATCAATGGCGCAAAAGTATTCGGCGTCCGGCCGGGCGCTCCCTTTATGTTCACCATTCCCGCCACCGGCCGGCGACCGATTGCCTTCGCCGCGGAAAATCTCCCCGAGGGTCTGCAAATCGATTCTAAAACCGGCCGCATCACGGGCACGATCCAAAAACGGGGGGATTACATCGTCATCTTAAGCACAAAAACGACTCGGGGCAGGACAAGTGCAATTTCAAAATCGCTTGCGGCGACGCCATCGCGCTTACGCCCCCGATGGGCTGGAACAGTTGGAATTGCTTCGCCCGCGCGGTCGACGACGCCAAAGTCCGCTCCGCCGCCGATGCCATGGTCAAAAGCGGTTTGATCGACCACGGCTGGACATACATCAACATCGACGACTGCTGGGAAACCAGACCGAACAGCAACGACCCCCTCCTCCAGGGCGAACCCCGCGACGAAAACGGCATGATCAATCCCAATAAAAAATTCCCCGACATGAAGGCCCTTTGCGATTACATCCACAATAAGGGATTAAAAGCGGGAATATATTCTTCCCCCGGCCCCCTGACCTGCGCCGGCTTCACCGCCAGTTATAAGTTCGAGGAAAAAGATGCCCAGCGATATGCCCAATGGGGCTTCGATTACCTTAAATACGACTGGTGCTCATATAGTCGAATCGCCAAGGACAACACCCTCCCAGAACTCAAAAAACCCTACCAAATAATGCGCGAGGCCCTGGATAAAGTCCATCGCGACATCGTCTTCAGCCTCTGCCAATATGGCATGGGCAATGTCTGGGAATGGGGCCCAGACGTCGGCGGAAATTGCTGGCGCACCACCGGCGACATCAGAGACTCCTGGGCCAGCATGGCCCGCATCGGCTTCTCCCAGGCCGGCCGCGAACAATACGCCGGGCCGGGTCACTGGAACGATACCGACATGCTGGTGGTGGGAATGGTCGGCTGGGGAAACCTCCACCCCACCAGGTTGACCCCCAACGAACAGTATACCCACATCAGCCTGTGGTGCCTGCTCTCCGCTCCGCTTCTGATCGGTTGCGACATGGAGCAACTCGATGAATTTACGCTCAACCTGCTTACCAACGATGAAGTGCTCGAAGTCAACCAGGACCCCTTGGGCAAACAAGCCCGGCGCGTGACCCAGGCCGATAACCTCGAAGTCTGGGAAAAAGCCATGGAAGACGGTTCCATGGCCGTGGGACTGTTTAACCGCGGTGTGTCCGAGAAAAAAGTCGCCGCGAACTTTTCCGAACTGGGCCTTTCGGACAAACAGATCGTCCGCGACCTGTGGCGGCAAAAAGACCTCGGCGAGTTCGAAAATCAGTTCGCCGCAAACGTCCCCCGCCACGGCGTAGTCCTGGTCCGCCTCCGTCCATCGGGAAAATAAAACGGGAACGCAGCTAGTATTTGTGGGGGCGGCAGTTTAACTGCCGCCCGACGATAATTGAAGGAAATCTGCCGGGAGGAAGACTATGATCAATCAAAAACTATTGGAAATCATCGTCTGCCCCGTTAGCCATCAACCTCTGCACGTCGCCAACCAGCATATTATCGACCGGCTCAATCAAGCCGTCGGCGCCGGTCGCGTGAAGGACAAGGCCGGACGCCTTGTGACCGACCCGATCCAGGATGGATTATTACGGCAAGACGGTCAAGTACTGTATCCAATCCGCGATGGTATCCCGGTTTTACTGGCTGATGAAGGAATTCCCATGGATGGGGTTGAATAACCAAATACATAATCCGGCTGCTGGGGAAAAAACCAATCGAAAAATAAATTTTTTAGCCCCGGCGCTCGTGCCGCGAGTTCAATATCCAATTGTATATATCAATCGAGTCCGAACATGGCAACCAAAAGCATATTCAAGAAAATAATCGACCGCGAAATTCCAGCCCGCATCGTGCATGAAGACGACCTGTGCCTGGCCTTTGAAGACATTCACCCCCATGCGCCCACGCACTTGATTGTCGTCCCTAAAAAGGAAATCCCCACGGTCAACGACCTATCGGCCGAGGACGAGGCTATCGTCGGTCATTTATTTACCGTCATGGGTTCCATCGCGGCGAAAAAGGGACTTTCCGGCGGATATCGGGTAGTGACCAACTGCGGACCAGACGCCGGACAAGAGGTCATGCACTTGCACTTCCATATGTTGGCCGGGCGGAAATTCACTTGGCCCCCGGGGTGATGAAATCATTTACGTTTTAGAATAAGTTCGTCAGTTAAGGGCTGCAATCGAAATTATGCCGCAATTAACCCTGGAAGCCGAATTAACCCGCATCTTTGCCTCTTCGCCTTCCACGCGAAACCGGAAAATCCTCTTGGGCTATTACGGGTGGGAGGACGGCCAAACACATACTCTTACCGAAATCGGCGACCGTTTCGGCATCACCCGCGAACGCGTCCGCCAAATCTGCGTTAAACTGCTTAAAAAATGCCCCCGCTCCGCAACAATCTCCGCCCCGGTCATGGACCAGACCCTGGCCTTGATCGACAAACGTGTACCGGCCCCGGCCGATAAATTAGAGGCGGAACTGGTCGAAAAAGGACTCACGGCCATAGGCATCTCGCTGGAAGTCGTGGCTGCCGCGGCAAAACTGTTGGACCGCGCCGGCCGCTTCAAAATCGTTAAAATCGACCAGGGCAAATCCCTCACCGGAGGACGGGGGAAAATAAAAGCAAAAGCGAAATCCGTCCCGGAAAAATCCGCCAAAAAGCATATGGCAAAAGGCTGTATGGCAGTTCGGCCTGAACAGGTCGAGGCCGTGCAGTCAATCGCCGATCTGGCGAAAAAAGAAATCTATTTCCACGGACTGAGCACGGTTGCGCGGTTGGAACGGATCATCGCACGCCGCTATCCGGCCGACCAGCGCCTGGTCAGGCAAGTGCTGCCGCAAATCGATGCTTTCCACTGGCTCGATGAATCGGCCGGCTGGTTCACGATTCAAGGCATTGCCAAACATGGCTTGCCCAAAGCAATCGACAAAGTTCTGGCCGTCGCCGGCGACGTAACCGCGACTATGATGCAAGGCGCTTTGAGCCGGAATCGGCGCTTGTGGAAAGAACCTCTGCCGGAAAAAACGCTTTTGGAATATTGCCGGCTCATGCCCAATCTGCGAATCGAGGGTAATCGCATCCGCGGCGCTCCCTCCCGCAATTGGAAAAAAGTCCTTAACGGCGTGGAGGCAAAGTTGATCGGCGTGCTTAAAAAATACGGCCCGCTCATGGATCGCGGCGCAATGGAGGACTTGTGCGTCGCGGCAGGCATGAACCGCTTCAGTTTTCACGCCTTTGTATCCTGGTCGCCGGTTATCGAGCAGTTCGGCCCCAGCCTTTATGGGCCCGTTGGCGCTCAAGTTACGCAAGAACAAGTCGATAATATGCTGGCACGGCGGCGAACCAACCGGGCCTCACAACGGGTTTTGTGCGACCACGGCGTGGCAGAGGACGGTAAAATTTGGCTTAAGTATCGACTTTCCAAGGCCGCTAGCACTTACGCGGTGATTACAATCCCCGCCGCGCTCAAGAAAATCGTCCGCGGCCGGTTCCAACTCCTTGCCCCGGACGGCCGAAACATCGGTACATTAGCCGCCAAAGACGGCCGGGCTTGGGGTCTAGGCGCATTTCTCCGCCGCTGCGGGGCGAAATTCAACGATCAGGTCGCATTGAACATCGATCTCGCCGGCCGCACCGCCACGGTATCCTGGAAAAAAATCCCATGAAACTTCCACCCGAAGGCGCCCGATGGTTGGTTTCGCTCCGCTGGCTGGCTTGCGCGGCGGTATTCGGCATGACCTGGCTGACCTCGTCCGTGTTGCATGTCGTGACCAACCCCCTGCCGTTATATCTCGTCGCCTGCGCAATGGCGGCCTATAACCTGATCTTTAAGCTCAACCAGCGCAATCCGGCGTCCGGCGAAGGAAATGTCGAACGCAATATCTTTTGGCAAATCGCCTTCGACCTTACGGCCCTTACCTTGCTTTTGTACTTTTCCGATCTGCCGCGAAATCCCTTCCTCTTCTTTTTCGTATTTCACATGATTATCGCGGGAATGTATCTGCGCGGTCTACGCCCTATTTTTTCGCCGCTTTCGCCACGGGCCTGGTGGGTATTGTGATGCTCTTGGAATTCCTCGGCTGGATCAGCCGCTTCGCCGTCAAATATCCTTCCGATCCAAACGGCGCTCCTCCCTTGGACGGACTGTATCTGCTGGGCGTATTTGCGGCCTTCGCCAGTGCTTTGTGGATCGCCGTCTATTTCACCACCTCCATCCGCAGATACGTGGATCGGGCACACGCCGAAATCCGCCAAAAGGAAAAAATGCTGGGCATAGGACAGTTGGTGGCCGGCATCGCCCATCAGATCGCCAATCCCCTGGATGGCATGCAAAACTGCTTAAGACGCATCGGCGAACGAGTGAAAACCGATCCGCACCTCACCGAATACGTGCAGCTCATGGCCGAGGCCCTGGAACGCATCGAACGCACCGCCAAGCGCGTCCAGGCCTTCGCCCGGCCCCGCGGCATTACCCTGCAAAGCACCGACGTGAACCAGGCCGTCGAAGCCACCCTCGAAATGCTCGGACCGGGCCACGGCAAAAATATCCAAATCCGCAGCGAACTGGCCGAAGTCGCACAGGTCCAAGGCGATCCCTATACCCTCCAGGAAGTGCTCTTCAACCTCTGCACCAACGCCCTGAACGCCATGTCCCGCGGCGGAACCCTCACGCTCCGCACCTACGCCCTGGGACGCAAGGACGAAGACCAGATGGGCTCTGTGGCCATCGACGTCAGCGACACCGGCGTGGGCATTCCGCGCCTGAATCTGGAAAAAATCTTCGAACCCTTCTTCACCACCCGCGCCGACTCCGGCGGCACCGGCTTAGGCCTCGGCCTCTGCCGCATGCTCATCTCCGAAATGGGCGGCCGCATCGAAGTCCACTCCGCGCTGGGACAAGGCACCACGTTTACCGTAATCCTCAATCCCGCGGAAAAAATCGCTAAAAACAAGCAAGAATAAATGATTAAACTTCAGTCCCGAAGGGACGACAGAAAATAGCCAGGGGCGTCAGCCCCTGGGACAGATAAAACCCAACATCATAAGAGCCCCGAAGGGGCGACATAAATCTCCGCCGCCGCGGCTTCCCCGCATTTCCAATTTGCCTGAAATTGGAACAAATTGCCCTTTAACTTGATACCACGGCTACAACGCATCTTCTTGACCGCTCCCTGCGGATTTGCTATCATCCATTCTATGTCATCAGAATCATTCTCGTGGCTGCAGCTCACCGACTTCCATTTTGGTCTGCCGGGGCAAAAATTCCTCTGGCCGAATCTCCGCCAGCCGTTCCTCGACGATCTGGCCGACCTCCACCAACGCACCGGCCCTTGGCAGGCCGTCCTTTTCACCGGCGACTTCGTCCAGCAAGGCAAATCCGACGAATTCCGCGCAATGCAAAAGGAAGTGCTCGACCGGCTGTGGCAAAAACTCCGCGAACTCGGCTCGGGCGATGCTCTGCTCCTCGCCATACCCGGCAATCACGACCTCTACCGGCCGACGAAAGGAACGGGCGCTGTCGACATGCTTCTCATGCCTGGAGGTTTCTCTAATATCGCTGTCACGTTTTGGGACGATCCCACCAGCGACTACCGCCGCGTCATCAACGACTCCTTTGCCGCCTACTCCGAGTGGTGGAAAGATGCGCCGAACCGTCCAAAGAATCTGACCGATGGCATCCTCCCCGGCGATTTCGCCTGCACGCTGGACTGCGGCGGGCGGCGCATCGGCATCGTCGGCCTGAACACCACCTTTCTCCAACTCCAGGGCGGCAACTACCAGGGCAATCTCATCTGGGATGCACGGCAGATTGATGCCGTCTGCGGCGGCGCGGTCGATGACTGGCTGAACCAGCACCACGTCTGTCTCCTGCTCACCCACCAAGGCCCCGATTGGCTCACGCCCGAAGCTCGCCAACACGGTGAGACCGAAATCGCGCCCCCGGGCCGGTTCGCCGTCCATCTGTTCGGGCACATGCACGAGACGCGGATTGATGAGATACGCAAGATTGGTGGAGGCGACGCCATCCGCCTATGGCAGGGCTGCTCCGTGTTCGGCATGGAGAAATTCGGTGAACCGCCGACAATACTTCGCAGCCACGGCTATTCTGCTGGCCATATCAAGTTTGGAAAAAAGTCCGCGACCTTGCGCCTCTGGCCACATATTGCCACCAACGAAACCGGATCTTGGAGATTTGTTCCAGATAACAAGCGATGTGAGTTAAGAGAGAAGGACCAAGGCACAGAGCCGGAAACGATCAACATTCGTCCCCTCGAAACAACCAATACCGGCTTGCCCCCGAAAAAGAAATCTGCCGCAAAAAGCGCAAGGCAACTCAATCCCTAAGCGCCACCACTCCGTTCATCCCGCACTCGACACTACCGTCGCGCCGTCCGTTCTTTGGCCGGGAAAAGGAATTGGCGTCCATCGCCAATGCCCTCCAGCCCGAGCACGTCGGCTGGGGCGTGGTGCTCGACGGACCGGGCGGCATTGGCAAGACTGCGCTTGCTCTCCAAGCCGCGCATCGTGCCCCGGCGGAATACTACCCGTTGAAGCTCTTCATCACTGCCAAAGGCCGCATTCTGGACCCAGAAGGGGAACATGAGCTAAAGGATTATCGTGTAGATGACTTCCACGCCCTGCTTTCGGAAATCGGCCTCGCCCTGGGCCGCGACGACGTCTCTCGCGCCGTGCCCGAGCACCGGCCGGATCTTGTGCGGCACGCCCTCGCCGAGCATCGCGCCCTGCTGGTGCTGGATAATCTGGAGAGCTTCACCCCTACTGAGCGCCGCCGGGTCTACGATCTGCTCGAGGCCCTGCCGCGCACATGCCGGGCCATAGTCACCACCCGCCGCCGCGACGAGACCGCCGCCCGCACCTTGCGCCTGGACAAGCTTGATGTCGATGCCGCCGGTCAACTGCTCGACTCCTTGGGCGAAAAGTGGCCGCCCATCGCCAAGTTAACTTCCGACGAGCGGCATCGGCTCTATGCCGAAACCGGAGGCAATCCCCTACTATTGACCTGGACCGCCGGCCAACTCGGCCGCACCAGGGGCCGCTGCCATACTGTTGATGAAGCAGTGGAGCGATTGCAGGAGGCGCATCGCCTCCAGAAAGTAAATGAGAAGAACGATCCGCTGGAATTTATCTTTGGCGACCTGCTGGACACCTTCTCTGATGACGAAACTGCAGTACTGGCTGCCTTAGCCCACTTCACTCAACCAGCACAGGTGGCATGGCTCCTGCCGTTGGCCAAACTAAGCGAGACGGCTGCACTCACCGCCTTGGACGACCTCCGCGACCGCGCTCTGCTCGTCGAGGACGACACCACCGGCACCTGGTTTCTACCTCCGCTGGCCGTCCGTTTCCTGCGCCAGCGCCGCCCTGATGCGGTTGGTGCCGCGGGCCAGTGCCTTACCAGGAAAGCCTACGCCCTGGCCGTGCAGCATGGCTATTCGAAGAATGCCCCTTTCACGGAGTTGGAGGCCGCCTGGCCCACCATCCAAGCCTCTCTGCCGTTGCTCATCGCCGGTGACAATGCCCGGCTGCAAAAGGCGTGCAATTCGCTTGCGGACTTCCTCGACTTCACCGGGCGCTGGGACGATTGGCTCTCCTTGAGCCAGGAGGCCGAGGCCAAGGCCCTGGCCGCTGGCGACTACAAGAACGCCGGCTGGCGTGCCTATCAAGCGGGCTGGGTCCACTTACTCCGAGGTGAAGCCGAAGCCGTGCTCACCTGGGCCGAACGCTGTGCCGGGCACTGGCAGCAGGCCGGAGATGGCACCCGCGAGCAAGCCTATGCCATCCACATACACGGCCTTAGGCATCAGTTGCAAAAGGATTGCCCGGCCGCCATCGCGGCCTATCAAGAGGCGGTGGAACTGTGGCGTTCCCTCAGTCCCGAGAGCGATGACGTTGCCATCGGCCTCAATGCCTTGGCCATTGCCAAATGCGAATTAAAAGATATGGACGGTGCCGAGGCCGACTTCTGCGAGGCATTGCGCATCGCCCACAAGGTCGTTGATCGCGAAGGGATCGCGATTTGCACCGGCAACCTCGCCCAAGTGTTCCTTGCCCGCCAAGACTGGCCCTCAGCCGAGCACCAGGCCGCCGAGGCCCTGGAACTGGCCAAAGGCGTGGGCCGCCAGGAAATCATCGCCAAAGACCATCACCGCCTTGCCAAGGCCATGTTCCATCAGCAGTGCGCCACCGAAGCCCTGCCCCATGCACAGGAGGCGGTAACCATTTTCACCCGTCTTCGCTCACCCGAGCTCGCCGAAGCCCAGGCCACGCTGGCAGCCTGCGAGGCAGCCTGTTCTTCCTCCTAGACCGGACATTTCACCCGATGATCGAATCCCAAGAAACAAGATTGCCGTAAAACTCCTTGCACTCATTTGATCGTGACCCATGAAAATCCTTGTCGTCGACGACGAAAAAATCAAACGCATCACCCTGGCCGACGACCTGGCCGCCCAGGGATACGAGGTCGCTATGGCCGCCGACGGAGAGGAAGCCTTGGAGCAGCTTTCCAAGGAACGCTTCGACGTATTGGTGACCGACCTGAAAATGCCCAGGCTCGACGGCCTGGAACTCCTCAAGCGCATCAAGCAAGGTCCCCTGGCCGACATGGAAGTCATCATGATGACCGCCTACGGCAGCATCCCCGTGGCAGTCGAGGCCGTAAAACTCGGCGCATTCGACTTCTTGACCAAACCCTTTCGCAACGAAGATGTCTTCCCTCTTCTGGACCGAATCGAACGCGAAAAACAAGCCGCGTCCGGGGCAACTCAGCCCATCACGCCGGGCACGGTATCCGAAATCGAGCAAACCATCGTCGGCGCGTCCTCGGCCATGGACCGTATCAAACGAATGGTGGAAATCTCCGCCAAAACCGACGCCAACGTGCTCCTCTGCGGCGAAACCGGCGTGGGCAAGGACCTCATCGCAACCGTGATCCACCGCAACTCGCATCGCCGCGAATTCCCCTTCATCAAAGTCGGCTGCACCCTGTTCCCCCCGCAACTCATCGAAAGCGAACTCTACGGCCACGAAAAAGGCGCCTTCACCGGCGCAGACCAGCAGCGCAAAGGACGCTTCGACCTGGCCGAAGGCGGCACCCTCTACCTCGACGACGTCGACGACATCCCCTTGGAACAACAGCCCAAATTGCTGCGGGCCATCGAGGAAAAAGTCTTCGAGCGCGTGGGCGGCGCCGCCACGATCAAGGCCGACGTGCGGATCATCGCCTCCACCAAGCGAAATCTTCTGGAAAAAATCGGCGAAGGCCAGTTCCGCGAAGACCTCTATTACCGCCTCGACGTGCTCAGGATCAACATCCCCCCGCTCCGGGAACATCTCGAAGATGTGCCCGCCTTGACCGATCACCTCCTTGGACGCATCGCCGCCGACCGGCCCTACAGCATCGACCCCGACGCCCTTGCACTCTTGGCCCGACACGACTGGCCGGGCAACGTCCGCGAATTGTACCACACACTGGAACGGGCGTTCCTGATCGGCGCCGGACATATCACAAGTGAAATATTAACCGCCGAGATCGGCGGCCCTGATCCGAATCAGCGCCTCCCAGTGGGCGGTTTCCAAGCCGCCATCGACCACGCCGAAAAACAACTCCTCCAAGAGGCCCTCCGAAACTCCGCCGGCAACAAATCCGCCGCCGCCGCCGCCCTAGGCATGAAACCCTCCACCTTCCGCGATAAACTCGCCAAACACGGGCTGGGATAAAAAAGCTCACGGGCTTTGCTTCAGCATAATACTCATTGGCGGTGTTTATTGCATGGCCGATAAATAATTGTTATGCTAAACAATCTCCTCAGTAGTTTCACCACTGAGGAACTGAGAACGCGGAGTACGGGCAATGGCTAATGACTCACTCATTAAAGTCCGATCGTTTCTCGGCGTCGCCGAAGCCGAATTGGCGCGGATCCGCTTGGCCATGGACGGCATCTCCGCCTGCTTAAGCAACGCCGAAATGATTTCCTGGGCATGGTATTACAGCAATGCCACCGGCGGTGTGAAACTTTTCGTAAATGAACCAGACCGCCCGCGAGCCGCGATAATTCTTTCCCCACAACCCATCCCTCAGCAATTTCAGCCGCAGCAATGGAACTGCCCCAAATGCCAGGCCGACGTGGACGGTCAATGGTCTTTTTGCTGGTCGTGTGGCACGTCAAAAACCGGCGAGGAAGATCCCGACTTCCACTCCTGGTACCGGGACTCCGGCGGCTCGCTTGCGGGAAAATCATTTACGGAAGTAATTTCCGTGATCATTTCCCTAGTCTACCTTGCGGTGTTCCTTGTTTGTAAAAACACTCCCGTTGTCCTTGTCGCCTGGTTGATCACCTTGACGCTTTGGGTTTTGATATCTCGGTTTTTATCATTGCATAATATGCCGATGTTCAACACCGCTGAGGTGAAACCGGAGCCTGAATATCCATCCCCTATTTATTACGATCCCTCGCGAGATGAATTTAATCCGGCCGACGATTTAGCGTACAAACTCTGGAAAGCCGCCGTATTCAGTATTGAACCGTTTATATTCTTTCCTTTCGCCCTATGGCTGTGGTATAAAACCGCCACAAATGCGTCACCGCTAAGCGCAAAAGGACTCCGCCGTTATTGCCTTGCCCTGATATTTCTTATATTAAGAACCTATCCCAAAAGTCACCCTGAGCGAAGCGAAGGATCTCGCTGTATGTGATATATTGCCAGTATTTCCCATCTTTCTTCACCCAGATTCTTCGCTTCGCTCAGAATGACGCATCTGTTTTGGGATAGGCTCTAAATATTATGTTCCAAGTCTGGTTCTTTTTTTTAATTTTTATAAGATAATTTCGACAATCTGAAACATGGAATTATCTCGTTTACTCGCTCCCGATAGTCTAAATACGCCTTCCCGAATTTTTCCTCCAGGTACCGGTCCTCGCGCTTGATCAACATCTTGAAAACAATGTATGCCACAAGCGACGCCAAAAACATCGGCCATGATCGGCAAAGCAAGGCAATCGCCGGGAAGATAAAAACTATCCAGGCAGAATATATAGGATGCCGCACCAATCCATACACGCCCGAGGTGACCAATTCGCCGCGACTGAATGCCCGCACGATGGTCCAAACCGCAATCGCCCACATGGGAATGCCGAAAATCAAAAGCACAATGCCCGCGCCCGCCAAGATGGAAGCAGAGATCGACCGTATAAGAAAAACCTCGGGCCAAAAGTGCGTCGCCATCCCGGCAACAACATCATACGCCATTGCCGGCGCCATGATTTTCGGTCCCACGCCGAAATGGGTCATCCTTTGTCCCATTTTGGTTTGCTCCCTCAGCCCTTTTTTCTCGCATTTATCGGGCAAGATCAATCAACTCCGCCGCGCCCTGCTGCAAAAGTTTTTCCGCCACGCGCCGCCCAAGATCAACGGAGTCCGGTAAATCGGCATCGGTTTTTTCCCCTTCGCTTGCGCTTCGGGCTGGTGTTTCACCGGCGGCTTCTATTTTGCTCCGCCCGTCCGGGCTTAACACCCTGCCGGTGAGCGCCAGGCGATTGTTTTCCACGCGGCCCCAGGCGGCAATTGGGGCCAGGCAGCCGCCGTGCAAAACGGCTAGCATCGCCCGTTCGGCCAATACGGCATGGTGTGTCGACGAATGATCGAGCGCGGTCAAAGCACTGCGAGTCGCGTCATCATCGCGCCGCGTTTCCAAACCCAAGGCCCCTTGGCCCACGGCCGGCAGGATGATCGACATCGGTATGTATTGAGTAATTTCCCCGGCCAGTCCCAGGCGCGTCAGTCCAGCTTCGGCCAGAACCAAGGCATCGTATTCGTTTTGATGCAGTTTCCTTAACCGGGTATCGATGTTGCCGCGGATCTCTTTGGTTTGCAAGTCCGGACGTGCATGCAGTATCTGCGCCCTGCGCCGCATGCTGCTTGTGCCCACTACGGCCCCGGCCGGCAATTGCTCCAGCGTTTTCCATGCCGGCGAAACCAACACGTCGCCGCAAGGCGCCCGCTGTGGTACGGCGGCAAGAATCAGCTCCGGCGGGCTGTCGGTGGGCAGGTCCTTCAGGCTGTGTACGGCCAAATCGATCCGCTTGTCCAACAGCGCCCGCTGAATCTCCTTGGTGAAAACGCCCTGCCCTATGTCTTGAATCGGCCCCAGATGCCTGTCCCCGCTGGTCGTAATCGACACTAATTCCACTTCGACGCCCAAAGCCCGTAATTCCCCGGCCACCCAATCGGCCTGACTGCGGGCCAACGCACTGCCACGTGTACCAAGTCGAAGAATCATGGGAAAGGATGAATAATGAATTTTAAACGATGAACGATGAAGGATGAATTCTATATAAAACCGCTTGCGGTTTTGCGATGTACGCTGCCTTTAGACCACACTCCGCGTAGCGCCAGTCGCGGCTATCGGGTCTCACATATTGAATGTAGAGTTAAACGTTAAAATGTGAAAAAACGCCCGGAGCAAGCTCCTGGGCTAAACAAGGAGCACGATATTTATTGTCTGACATCCAATAAACTGACATTTTGCTGTCCGCTGCCCATCGCGTAAGTCCGGTTTTTTTATGATTTTGTCTCCGGTAAAGCCGGGGCGGATCGCATTTGTTCCAACCGCATGGAGGGCACCACCACTCCGCAACTGACAATGTATTCGCAGGCCTGGTCAAAGGTAATATTCAAGTCGATGCACTCGCTCTTGCGCACGCTGATCGTGCAGCCCGTGATCGGCAAAGGCGAGTATGGAATCAAAACCGTGAGCATCGGTTCCTGGATTGCCGCGCGGACCTCGGCCAGCACTTCGCCCGTGACAAAACCCAGTTGCCAGGTCCCTTTGCGCGGAAATTCCACGGCCACGATCCGGGTAAACTCGAATTCCCGATCGGCAAAAATAAAATCGGAAATTTGCTTGGCGGCCGAGTACACGTTGCGCACCAGCGGCAAACGGCGAATCCCGCTTTCCAGCAGATGCATAAAATACCCCCCCAAGTCCACGGTCATGAACTTTCCCAGCAAGTAAAGCAGCAAAATAAAAACCGCCAAAAAAAGAGGAATGGCATAAAACGGACGCAGCACGGTCAATTCCACGTATCGTCGATATATCTCCTCGCCGCCGGATGGCATGGCCTCCGAGTCCAGGGATTGCTTCACCCGCTCGTACACCTGTTCCGGAATGAACGTGCCGCTCGGCAGCCGCCGGTAAACGTATCCGTTGACGTCGACTTTTTGATCCTCCGGCTTGGCCTGGGGAAAGTCCTTATGGATATCGGCCGTTACCCAGACCAATCCTTCCTGCGCGGCGTACATCAAAGGTTCGATGATATACGATTTTGTGGTGTTTATTACCCAAATCAGGATCAACACCGTCAACAGCGGCGGCAGAAATACCCCCAGTCCGCGAAACACCGCCGTGCGAAAGGCGGCGCGGCCGCGGTTATGAGAAATTTGCGGCGAGTTTTGCCTACCGTTCATAGCCTTACATTGTTCTTTTTTCCATCCATTTGGCAAGGGGGTCGGGCCAAAAGGATGAAGTATGAATAAGTGGACAGTGGTCGGTGTGCAGTGAACAGGATTCAGGATTCAGTATTTTTACTGCCCACTGCCCACCGCCCACCATCTACTCTTTTCCCTGGGCCCGAGCGATGACCGCCACGGCAACCAGCGAAGCCCCGGCCTTTTTCAGCACTCCCGCGGCCTCGCTGCAGGTGGCCCCGGTGGTTAGCACGTCATCGACCAGCAATACTCGGGAGCCTTTCAGCCGGTGCGGCATGCGGACTCGAAATGCCCCGCGCATGTTGCTAAATCGCTTTTTAGGCGAAAGCTCCGATTGCGGCGTCGTGTTTTTACATCGCACCAGCAGGCGGCGCCGCACGGGCAAATCCAATTTCCGCCCCAAACACCGCGCCAGAAGTTCCGCGCTGTTCGTGCCGCGCCGCAATCGCCGCATCCAATACATCGGAACCGGAACGATCATCTCCGCCCCCAGCCCGGCCAATTCACTAAATCGCTTTTGCCCAAGAAGCCGGCCCATTCCCAGAGTCAGGTTTTCATGCTGCGGTTGTTTCATGCGGAAGATTACATCGTGAAGTGCACCGTGATACCCTCCAATTGTTACAACTGTATCGAACAGCAAAGGGGGAGTCTTGCACATGGAACAATGATCTGAAGTTTGCTCTTCTTCGGATATCGCTCCCCCACAGTGCCGGCAGCCGACCCACTTTTCCGGAACCAGCCGGCGGCAACACTCCGGACATATCGGCAGATGGTCTTCCGGCTCGGCAATATCAACCCGACAATATGCACATCGCGGCGGAAACAGCAGATTCAACCCGCCCCCCGCGATATTTACCAAAGAATCCCCGACTCGCCGAACTAATCCCGTCATAAGTCCATATGCATGAGTAAGTAAATAAGAAGATCCAGACACCGTACAGCCGCCCCCAATGATAGCACTGAGATGTATCGCTTAAAAGTAGGCCAATAAGGCCCCCAATTATGCACAAATTGGCCCCCTCCGCTTCCCTATATTGCCCGATTGATCTACACCGCCAAGACATATTATGCTATTTAAAGAAGAAATCAATAGTTAGGGTTCACGGTTGAGTATGCAGATAGTAGCGCAACCCTGAACCCTGAACCCTGAACCCTGAACCCTGAACCCTGAACCCTGAACCCTGAACCCTGAACCCTGAACCCTTCCATGCAAACTCACAACGGTCTAAGCCGACGAGCAACTTTGGCGCCCGGGGAACCGATCGCTACTGTTTTAATGACCAAGACCTTATCCCAGCCGGACCTGGTTTCTCTTGCCGCCGGTTTTGTCGACTCCGAAACCCTGCCGGTCGAAACTACTCGATTGGCCGCAGAAGCCATTCTGTCCGATCCCCAAAAGGCCCGCATGAGTTTGCAGTATGGTTCCACCATCGGATATCCCCCGCTCCGCGAGGCGCTGCTCCAGCGATTGCTTGCGGCCGACGGCCGCACCGCCCGGGAGTTGAACGTTTCCGTGGAGCAAGTCGTGATCATGCCCGGAAGCAATCAGTTGCTATTCCTGTTGGGCGACGTGCTCATGGATCCCGGCGACATTGTTATCTGCGGTGCGCCGAGTTATTTCGTGTACTTGGGCACATTGGCCAATCTCGGCGTTCGCGCTGTGGGGATCGAAACCGACGACCAGGGCATTATTCCCGAGGCCGTCGAGGAGGAACTGCGGCGCCGCAAAGCGGCCGGCGAATTGCCTCGCGTCAAGGCAATCTACGTCACCTCTTATTCCGACAATCCCAGCGGCATAACATTGCCTATCAGTCGCCGGGCGGCATTGGTCGAGCTTGCCAAACGCTGGTCGCGCGAGAGTAAACTCTACATCATCGAAGACGTCGCCTATCGCGAGTTGCGCTATTACGGCGACGACCTGCCCAGCCTCCGCAGTTTCGACCCGCAAGGCGACACGGTGGTTCAAGCCGGCACGTTTTCCAAGTCCTATTCGCCGGGAATCCGCGTGGGTTGGGGCGTATTGCCGCCGGCCCTGCTCAAGCCGGTATTGGCCGAAAAAGGAAATGTGGATTTCGGTTCGCCCAATTTCAACCAACTCTTGATGTCCGCCGTCATGGAGTTAAATCTCTTCGATCAGCACGTCCGCCGGGTGCGAGACAATTACCGCGAAAAACTGGACGCCGTCCTGCAGGCGGCCGACGAATTTTTAGCCCCGCTTAAAGGCCTCCATTGGGTGCGCCCCACCGGCGGCTTGTACGTATGGCTCCGCTTGCCCGAGGAAATCGACGCGGGCCTTAACGGCCCGCTGTTCGACAAGGCCGTCAACCAAGGCGTGCTCTACGTGCCCGGCGAGTATTGCTATCCCGGCGAAGGCCTGCCCGTGCAAAAAAACACCATCCGCTTGAGTTTTGGCATCCAGTGCCGCTTCGGCCTCCGCCGCGGCATCGAATCCTTGGCCCGCGCAATCAAGAGTGTATTGAGAGAATAGAGTCTTGAGTTTTTATTGCAAATTGAACAATTGCAAAATGCAAATTGCAAATTGGACAAGTTAAAAACCTTGAGTTTCGAGTAGAATATGACATTCAATTCTTTCGTTCAATTTGAAATTTGCAATTGACAATTTGCAATTTGCAATATGTTTTGTCGCGGCCAAAAGCCGCGCCAGGGTGAGGATTGACTATGTACATCATCGACCGTTATCTGCTCCGCCAGTTTTTGAAGACTTTTTTAATCTGCTTTTTAAGTCTCATGGGCTTGTATGTAATCATCGACTGCTCCACCCACATCGAGGATTTCCTCCGCTGCGGCGAAAAAATGGGCGGAGTCCTGAAATTCGCCGGACAATATTACAGCTACAAGACTTTCGCCGTTTTCGACCTGATCAACGGCATCCTCGTGCTGATCTCGGCCATGTTCACCGTATCCTGGCTGCAACGCCACAACGAGATGACCGCATTGATGATGGCCGGCATCTCCCGGATTCGCATAATTATGCCTTTAATCGCCGCCGCGGTCGTTGTCAGTCTCTTGGCCATGCTCAACCGCGAATTTATCATGCCCCGTTTTCGCGACGAATTGGCCCGCCGTCCCCAAGATCTGATCGGCGACGAGGCCCAAACCCTCGATCCGCGATACGACAATCAAACCGATGTATTAATCAACGGCAAGTGCACTTACGCCGAAAACAAGCGGATAGAACTGCCCGACTTCCGCATGCCCCCCTCGCTGAGGCAATATGGCAGGCAAGTGCAAGCCGAAAATGCATATTATCTGCCGCCGCAAGGAGATCGGCCCGGCGGGTATTTATTCGATAAAGTCCGCGCGCCAAAACATCTTAATTCCTGCCCGTCGCTGTTATTGGCCGGCCGGCCGGTATTGATTACTCCCCATGATCGGCCGGAATGGCTCAAGCCCGACCAGTGCTTTATCGCCAGCGATTTGGATTTCGAGCAACTCACGGGCGGCATAGGCTTTAAAAACTTCTCTTCCACGGCCCAGTTGATCGCCGGATTGGGCAACAGCAGCGTGGGTTTCGGCGCCGACGTCCGCGTCAAAGTCCATGCCCGCATCGTCCAGCCTTTGCTGGATATTACCCTCCTGTTCCTGGGCCTGCCCCTGGTGGTGCGGCGCGAAAGTCACAATGTTTTTCTCGCCATTGGAATGTGCATGGGCATAACCACCATATTTCTTGTGACCGTAATCAGCCTGCAACAACTCGGATCAAGCTCTATTATCCCTGCCGCCCTGGCCGCATGGCTGCCGCTCATAATATTCATTCCCCCCGCCGTGGGCCTGGCGCATTCGATGTGGGAATGAATGCGGGTAAGCAAAGAATGGGGAGAATTGGCATGGGGCGGGCAATTTATTGCCCGCTTTTGCTAAATGATGAGTAATGAACGCGCACCGAAACCGCTTGCGGTTTCGCACTGCCCACTGCTCACTGTCCACTGCCCACTACATACCGCCTACTTCTTCTTCTGCTGCACTTTCAGGACCTCTTGCGGAGTGATTACCCCGTCGTTGTTCAAGTCCCATTTGGCAAACTCTTGCGCCGCGGCTTCCGTGTCGCCTTTGGTTTTAATGAAGTCCGACATGGAAACCACCCCGTCGCCGTCGGCATCGGCAGTGATGAACCAACTGGGGATATCCTTCTCCTTCGACAGGCGTTCCGTCGGCGTGAGCGGACGGAATCTTGGTTTTCCGGAATTGCCCGCAGCGCCTGCACTATTCGCCACGGCGCTTGATGCCATTGCTACGCCCGAACTTTGCCTGGGCCCGCTCCCGCTGTCCGCGGCCATGAATTCCGCGAGTTCGTCAAGGGTAATAATGCCGTCGTGATCTTTATCGGCCGCCCAATACTCTTTTTTCATCTCGGACCATTCGTCTTTTTCCAATTGGCCGTTGCCGTTCTTGTCGTAATTTTTCAACAAGCCCTTGGCATATTGACGAATTCGATCGTCAAGCGGCGGGGTGGATGACGTGGAAGTCGAGGAACTCGAAGATGCATCGCTCGTTGAACCGCTTTTTTTTGCACGGCTGTAGTCGCGGGAATTGCCACGCCAAACCCGAGTACGGGCGTAAGTTTGATATCCACTTCGCCAAAGCCCGGCACCAGTGGCGCACTTGCTGCGTCCGTGGTTTTGGCCTCCTCCTTGGTTTTATCAGGCGTCGACGAAGGAGAGGTCTGCCCATTTTGAATCCTAAATTGATTATTCATTGCCTCTTGAATCTTTCTTATAGGCATGGGGTATTTCGGTTCCACTAAGGCATTGCGCAGAATACGGTCCAACATAAAGGCATTGGGCCCCTGAGCCTCTTCCGGCTCGATTATGCCGTTGTGATTGGTATCAATACTCTGCAGCATGGCCTGAATGCGTTGCATTCGGGCTTGTTGCATGGCCTCAGGCGACATGCCTCCCATACCCATTGGCCCCATGCCTGCCATACCGCCACCCATTCCACCCATTTGCCCCATGCCTCCCATGCCCCTCATGCCTCCTCCCATACCTCCCATGCCACCCATTCCACCCATGCCCCTCATACCCCTCATACCACCACCCATGCCTCCCATTGGTCCCATGCCATCCATCTGATACATGCCACCCATGCCACCCATGCCGCGCATGCGCCCTCCATATTGACCACCGTATCCACCTGGACCACCCTGGCCCATGTCTTGTGCCGCCGCTATTTGCACAAATGCGACTATAGCAATCAAAATTATCGAACATGTAATTTTTTGCATAGTGTATAACCTATAACGCCTCACATCCCACCACTCTGAATTTCGATCGAAGTTGCGGATACTTGGAAACCATTTTTTTATAAAGCCTCCACTTTATCCCCCCCCGTTTGCAGCATTTATTATACATTCAACGGGAACATTCACCAAATTCATTTCGTATCCAATTACGAAATACCAAGTTTGTGTTACATTTGGAGAGGTTTGCGAAACTTTCATTTCATCATGGGGTTTACATTATAAACCCCCGGTTTATTGTAAGGTTTCGTGTAAACGTCTCTTTTTTCCCGTTTCCCAATACAAAGGAGTTCAGTGATGGCTCGAAAGTATGGTTTTTTAGTTCTGATCGGTTTCCTAGGAGCAGCCTTGCTGGCTGCAGAAGCCCAAGCACAAGGCCGCAGAGGAATGGGCGGCATGATGGGCGGCGGCCCTATGATGCTCCTCAACCTGGTGCAAAATGATCAAGTCCAAAAGGAATTGGAAATCGTTGCCGACCAGAAAACCAAATTGAGTGATCTAGTTACGCAACAAAGGACTGCCATGCAGGATCTCTTCCAATCCGACCTAAGCCCGGAGGAACGGCAAACCAAAATGCAGCAAATGGGAGATGACTTGCAGAAAAAACTGGGCGAGATCCTCCTGCCCAAACAGATGGAAAGGCTAAAGCAAATCCAGCTCCAGGCCCAAGGTGCAATGGCCTTGTCCAGCCCGGACGTAGTCAAGGCCCTGACCATCACCAGCGACCAACAAGAAAAAATGCGAACTATCCGCGAAGATGCCATGGGCAAGATGCGAGATGAATTGTCCGGCCTAAGCGGTGCGGAACGCCAGACGAAAATGCAGGAATTAAATAAGGACCTGAATGAGAAACTGCTCGCGGTCCTCACCGCGGATCAAGTCGCCCAATTCGAGAAGATGAAAGGCCCGAAGGTTAGTTTCGATCTAACGAACATCATGCGCGGGCCTGGCCGCGGCGGTCGTGGCGGTAGAGGCGGAGGAGGAGGAGGAGCCGGAGGAGGAGGCGGAGCCGGAGGGTAATATCCCACCGCCTACAAGCGAAATATGCCGCTCTGGCGGCTGCTAATCACTTCGATCTTGACATAATTCAAGTCGATATCACCGGCCGAGAAGCCTTGTGCTCCTCGGCCGGATATTTGAGAAAAGTGTGTTTTATTGATCCTCGTATAGACAATGGAACTCTCGTTTAGCCCGCTTGCTTGCAACCGGCGTAAAAGCTGAAAATCTCGGGGCACAAGTGCCCGGGCTAAACAAAAGTATTACATTGTTTACACGGGTATCAATAGATTTCGGGTAAGCAAGGTTTTTTTGAATTGCGAAATGACTTGTTATGGAAGCCGGCGAAATTCTCTTACGAAAAGGATTGCTCGACCACCGCCAGTTACAGCGGTCGCGCGAGGCCCAAATCGACGGCACCCGCCTTGATCAGGCCGCCGTGCAATTGGGTTTCTTAAGCGAAGAAAAAGCCCTCCGCGCCTTGGGCGAAGAAGTCGGCATCGAATTCGTCGACCTCACCGAAACCGAAATCGATCTCTCGCTCTTGAAACAATTTCCCCTCCGCTTCATTCACCGCGAAAACCTGTTCCCCATTCGCCAGAATAACGGCACCCTGGTCGTCGCCACCAGCGACCCCTTCAATTTGTATCCCCTCGACGAGCTCAGCGTGGCCACCGGCATGACCGTGGTGCCCATGCTGGCCGCCCGGGCCGAAATCGACAAGCTCATCAAGACGCACCTCGGCGTGGGCAGCGAAACCATCGAAGGCTTGATGGCACAGTCCGAGGACAACCGCATCGAACTCCTCGATCAAATCGAAACCGACGGCTCCGAACTCTCCCAAGAGGCCCAGGAACCCTCGGTCGTGCGCCTGGTCAACGAAATCCTCATCGAAGCCCTGGAAACCAGGGCCAGCGACGTGCACATCGAGCCCATGTCCACGGGCATTCGCGTCCGCTACCGCATCGACGGCGTCTTGCACCCCCAGCCTGTCCCCCAAGAGATCAACCGCTTCCAGAATGCAATCATCTCGCGTCTGAAAATCATGTCCCGGCTGAACATCGCCGAACGCCGCCTCCCCCAGGACGGCCGCATCCAGCTTAAGGTGGCCGGGCGCGAGGTCGACGTCCGCGTCTCCGTCATCCCCATGATCCACGGCGAAGGAATCGTGATGCGCCTTTTAGACAAAGGCGCCATGGATTTCTCGCTGAGCAAGCTGGGCATGGAACCCGGGCTTTTAAAGACCTTCCGCGAACTGATCTGCCTGCCGCACGGCATCATTCTGGTCACCGGTCCCACCGGTTCCGGAAAAACCACCACCCTTTACAGCGCCCTTCTGGAAATTCGCGACGACGAAACTAAAATCATTACCACCGAAGACCCGGTCGAATATCAACTCGACGGCATCAACCAGATTCAAGTCCACACCAAGATCGGCTTGACCTTCGGCAATACGTTGCGCAGCATTTTGCGGCACGACCCCGATATCGTGCTGGTGGGCGAAGTCCGCGACCTGGAAACCGCCGAAAACGCCATCCAGGCCTCGCTCACCGGGCACCTGGTCTTCAGCACCTTGCACACCAACGACGCGGCCACGGCATACACCCGACTGGTCGATATGGGAGTGGAGCCGTTCTTGGTTTCCAGCACGGTCGAGGCGGTCATGGCCCAGCGACTGGTCCGCACCCTTTGCCAGCACTGCAAGGAACCTTATCATCCCAAGCGCGAGGACTTGCCGCCCGATTTCCCCTTCGATCAATTGCCCCCGGGCACGCCGCTTTACCGTCACACCGGATGCCGCGCCTGCCGGCATGTGGGATATTCCGGCCGGGTGGGTTTGTACGAACTGCTGGTCACCACCCAAAGAATCCGCGAACTCTCCCACCAGGGGGCCAACAGTTGGAGCATCGCTAAGGCCGCCGTTGAAGAAGGCATGCGCAGCTTGCGCCAAGACGGCTGGTGCAAAGTCCTTGACGGCAGAACCACAGTGGACGAAGTGGCTGGCGTCACCAAAGGAGACATAGAACATCAAACGTAGCGATTTGCGATTAGTGGTTAAGTGGATATATACTAAATAATACATTGCACTGACCACTAACCACCGACTACTGACCACTAATCATGACCGACTTCCAGTACATAGCCCGTGACAATTCCGGCCAAAAAATATCCGGCGTAATCCAAGCCCCGGGGCGGCGCGAAGCCACCGCGGCCTTGGTCGCCCGCTCGCTGTTTCCCGTGGAAATCGGCGAGACTGTAAAGTCGGTCGAGCCCAAAAAAGTCCGCCGCGTTTCCGGCCAGTTGCTCTCCACCACCTTCGCCCAGTTGGCCGATCTGCTGCACAGCGGAGTGCCTCTGCTGCGATCTCTGGAAGTAATTCAAAAGCAGACTTCACACGTCGGTTTGAATCACATTTTGGACGAAGTCCACCACCAGGTTGAAGAGGGCGCAACCCTGGCCGACGCCATGAACCGCTTCCCCCGGATCTTCAACGACATGTCCATAAGCATGATCCGGGCCGGCGGTGAGGGAGGCTTTCTCGAAGAAGCCTTAAGCCGCGTGGCCCAATTCACCGAGGCCCAGGAAGACATGAAAAAACGCACCCTGAGCGCAGTCGCTTATCCCGCCTTCCTCTGCGTGGTGGGCTTTACCGTCGTTACCATTCTGATTGTGTTTTTCGTGCCGCAATTCGCCGAACTCTTCGCCCGCTTGCGCGAACGCAACGAACTCCCCCCGTCACCGATTGGCTCCTGTGGCTCAGCGATACCCTGCGAGTTCACGGCTGGTGGATGATCCTAGCCCTGATCGCCGGCGGCTGGTTCGCCCGCCGCTGGCTCAATACGCCTGCGGGCGCAATGTGGCGCGATCGCCTGCAATTAAAGCTGCCCCTGGCCGGACCCATTTTCCAGAGTTTGGCAGTGGCTCGCTTTTGCCGCATCTTGGGCACCATGTTGCGCAACGGCGTGCCCATCCTCCGATCCCTGGAAATCTCCCGCAACGGCACGGGCAACCGCGTCCTGGGCGAGGCCATCGGCGAAGCCACCGAAAACATCTCCGCCGGCCAGTCCCTGGCCGAACCGCTCCGGGCCAGCGGCCGCTTTCCCCCCGCCGTGGTCGAAATGATCGCCGTGGCCGAACAAGCGAATAATCTGGAAAACGTGCTCTTGAGCGTGGCCGATTCCCTGGAAAAAACCACCTGGCGCAAACTCGATCTGGCCGTCCGCCTCATCGAGCCCATTCTGCTTTTGTTCCTGGCCGCGGCGGTGCTGCTCGTGGTGATTGCCCTCCTGCTGCCCATGTTTAGAATGAGTCAATCCATATAATTTTACCCATAAATCCAAAACTATACGCGATTTCCGGGGTTTTTAATCTTAACCCCCCGTATATGTGCAACGGGGTTGCGGACATCTGTGCATCGCGGCTTCCCCCCGGCGGATGTACCCGTGTTCAATTTGTTTATATGTAACAATTGCTTTATAATGAAATTTTAAAATACACCCGATTTTTTTCCGGAGTTCACTTTTATGAACCACTCTCGTTCACGCCGCAATCGCGGCTTTACTTTGATCGAAGTTTTAATGGTGCTGGTGATCCTGGTGATCATCGCCGGGCTGGCGGTCAGTACGTATACGACTCAGCTACAAAAGGCGAAAGTCAACGCCGCCAAGGCCCAGATCGGCCTATTTAAAACTCCGCTGTCCATGTTTAACATGGATATCGGCATGTATCCAAGCACCAATCAAGGTCTTCAGGCTTTGCGCATTCCGCCCGCCGATTTGCCCAACCCGCAGTCATGGAACGGCCCCTATTTGGATAATGACATCCCCTTGGATCCCTGGATCCGACCTTACCAATATAGATCTCCCGGCCAATACAACGCCGATTATGACGTATGGTCCTTGGGGCCGGGTGGTTCCGACCAAACCGCCATCGGCAACTGGTCTCTCGGACAGTAAAAATATCGTGTGCATCAATGGCAAAAATCCTGATCAGCGCGAACAGTCCCCTCTCCGGGCACCGCACCAGCGGTCGGGAGAGGGCTAGGGTGAGGGCGGAACCCGAGCAGGGTTCAGGGTTCAGGGGCCAGGGTTCAGGGTTCAGGGTTCAGGATTCAGAATTCAGTTTAGCCGCGACCGGGCACCGACCGAAGGTTGGTCGGGGAGCGGATCGTGTTCAGAATCCAGGGTTCAGAATTCAGGGTTCAGCACTCTCCAATCTCTACACGCCACTTGCCGCTGCCCACTGCCCACCGTCCACTGCCCACCGCCCACTTATTCATCCTTCATCCCTCATCCCTCATCCTTCATCCCTCATCCTCCATCCTTCCCGCCCCGGTTTCACCCTCATCGAAGTCATGCTCACGCTCTGCCTGCTGGTCATCATAAGCGCAATGGCCTGGCCGCAGTTGGAAAAATCTTTCAGCGGCCAACGCCTCCGCAAAGCCGCCGATATAGTCCGCACTCAGTGGTGCAAAGCCCGAGTCGAAGCCATGAGGACGGGCAGCATACGGGTGTTTCGTTACGAAATCGGAGGCAACAGATATCGCATCGACATGCTCTCAACCGATCCCGTCGCCCTGCTCACCGGCACAACCGCCGATCCCGCCTCGAACGGAAATGCACAAACTGCCAATACAAATAATCCCGGTAATCCCGGATCACCGCAAAACATCAACAGCCTCGACGGCACGGCGCCTTTCTTCCAACAAATCCTGCCTAAAGATATTTCCTTCCTCTCCAGCCAGACCGGCCTCGATACCACCGCAGGCACTGCGACTTATGGCACGGCAGCCGCCGGCGATGCGTCTTCGGTTGATGCGCCCGTCGCCAACAGCGTGCCCTCCGTCGGCACAGGCTGGTCGGAACCGATTTTCTTCTATCCCGACGGGACTACTTCCAACACCCGATTGCTGCTCAAGAACAAAGAGGGGCGAACCATTGGATTGTTGCTCCGCGGCCTTACCGGAATTGTCACAGTCGGCAACGTTACCGCCGGCGGACAATTATATTGATGATTTACTTTGTTTGAGGTTTGAACGCCATACGCACGGTATAAATAATCGCAAAATGGTCATTGCAAATTTCAAATAGCAAATTTAACAACTGTAAACGCTTAAGAAATGTATCATTTAACTCCGTTTTTCGCTCTCGGCGCTGATTGCCGCTGTCACAGACAGCCCGCTGGCGTTCGCCTCGTGCGCCTTGCTCCCGGCCTCTTCGCCGGCGCTCAAAAACCACGCTAGAGTTAAACCGAGACGGGATAAGGCCGTGGGTTTCAGTTCAATTTGCAATTTGAAATTTGCAATTCGCAATTTGCAATCAACAAAGAAAAAGGCGTTTTCCATCCTCGAAGTAATTTTGGCCCTGGCCATCCTCACCGGAGCCATGGCCATATTGGGCGAACTGGGCCGCCTGGGATTTCGAAACGCCAAAGCCGCTCAAGACCTCACCAAAGCCCAAATGCTCTGCGAGAGCAAAATGGCCGAATACACCTCGGGCATTACCGCGCCCCAGGCGGTCTCGGGCACACCCTTCGATACCATCGACCAAGATAACAGCAACTCAACTACCTGGGTGTATTCAGTTGATGTGCAGCAGATCGATCAGAACGGTCTGGATGCCATATGCGTGACCGTGTCGCAAAATATTCCAGCCACGCAACATCCCATATCCTACTCTATAACCAGATGGATCACCGATCCGACCATCGCTCAGTCAACCGATTCAACCCAATCTTCCACTACCGGCGCTACCGGAACGGGTACCACCAATGCACAATAATATAAATACCCTGGCGCGGCCTATTGCCGTAACCAAATTATTGCAATTTGCAATAAATAAATATGCACGCAAAAACCACGCTTTCACCCTCTTGGAAATAATATTGTCCTTGGGCCTGTCCGTACTGGTCCTGGCAGCCGTGGGTACGGCGATTAACCTGCACCTCCGCTTGCTCGATTCCGGCCGCACCAAGGTCGAGGAGGCCCAACTTGCCCGGGCAATTTTGCGGACTATAGCCCAAGACCTCCGCAACGCGGTTCCGTACAACGTCTCCAAATCAGGCGGCAACTCCTCAGGCGGATCGTCCAATTCAAGCGGACAGCAAGGAACCTCTTCACCAACCGGTTCTAATTCCAGTGTTTCCCCCGGTTCACCCTTGCTCGCCGCGGCCATTGGCATGAGCCTCGTCGGCCAGGCCGGTAAGGGCGGTAAGACCGGCCAGACCGGGATGGGCGGCCAATCCGGCCAGACAGGTCAGACCGGCCAAACAGGTCAGACCCAGACTGGTCAGACCGGTTCAAGCGGCCAAAGCGGACAGCCCACTTCCACTACTACTACCTCGGATACAACTGACACCGAAGACCGCACATCCGATATTGCCGACGCCGCGCCGCAATCGGTTCCTGGTCTTTACGGCAATGCCAATCAACTCCAAGTCGATATCAGCCGAGTGCCCCGGGTCGACCAGTACATCGCCATCTCCAACCAGGCCGACAACGGCATTACCAACGCCGACCTGGTAAGCGACGTGAGGAACGTGTCTTACTTCGTCATCAATAATGGCGCCTCGGCGCCGGCAGCGATAAACGGAACCGCTCAAACCGGGCTGGTTCGCCGCGAAATGAGCAGGGCGTCCGGGGTCTACGCCGCCCAGCAAACCGGACAACTTCCCGTTACCCCCGACACTTTAACGCCGATTGCCCCTGAAGTGCTAGAAATCGATTTCCTCTACACCGACGGCACCCAATGGCTCGATACTTGGGATACCGTTTCCTATGGCGGCCTGCCCGTGGCGGTGCAAGTAAGCATTATCATTGCCCCCATGCATCCCGTCGGCGCAAACGCTCAGCCCAACATATACCGCCTCCTGGTGAGCATCCCCGCCGCCAAACTTGCCGCGTCGCAAACCACGTCCTCGACTTCTTCAACGTCGACGTCGCCGACTTCATCGACGTCAACGCCTTCCTCAACTTCAACGAAATCGACAACCCCATCTAAATAAACCTCGATATAATGAAAAACATACAGCCACATCACCGTGATGAAGTCGCAATTTGCAATTTGCAATTTGCAATTTACAATTTACAAACGCCCTCCCGCCGGGCTTTCGTGCTCGTTCTTGTCCTCGTTGTGGTCGCCTTGCTGACGCTGGTCTGTTTCACCTTTTCGGAACTGATGCTCACCGAAAGAAAAGCGGCGATTATAGGCGGGCGCAGGCGCAGGCCCTGGCCGCGGCCGATTCCGGCGTGCAAATGACGCGGATATTCCTCCTCAAAGATAAAACCACGCAAATCCAACTGGGCGGCTGGTACGACAACCCCACGCAATTTTGCGGCTCCACGGTGGTCAACGACGCCAATCCCGCCGCCCGTATAAAGGTTACAATCATTTCCCCAGTCCTTGTAAACGGCATTCCCGGCGGCGGCCTGCGCTATGGCCTGGAAAATGAATCAGCCAAACTGAATATCAATAATATTCTGAATTTCGAAAAATCATCCAAAAAATCATCGCAAGGCGGTGGCTCAGGCGCTGGCGGAGGAACCGGCGGAGGAACTGGCGGCGGAACCGGCGTAGGAACTGGCGGAACCGGTGGGACTGGCGGAACCGGTGGCACTGGCGGAACCGGTGGCACTGGCGGAACCGGTGGCACTGGCGGAACAGGAAGCACTGGCGGAACCGGTGGGACTGCCGGAACCGGAAGCGGCGCCACCTCCAGCTCCGGCGCAACCGGCGCCGAAGCCATCCTGATGAACCTGCCGGGCATGACCCAGGATATCGCCGACTCTATTCTCGACTGGATCGATACCGACGACCAAACTCGCGAATTCGGCGCCGAGACGGAATATTATGCCACTCTCACTCCGCCATATCTTCCCAAAAACGGCCCCTTGAGCACCTTGGAAGAATTGCTCCTCGTCAAGGGAGTTACTCCCTCCTTGCTCTTCGGCGGCGACATCAACCGCAACGGCCGCATCGATGTCGATGAACCCGGCAATTTGAATCTGCCCGGCGTCGATAACTCCGACGGCTCCATGAATCTGGGTTGGGCGTCTCATCTCACCTTGTTCAGCAAGGAGAAAAACGTTCAATCCAACGGCCAGCCCAAGATCAATCTCAACGGAAGCGACCTGCAACAACTCAGCACCGATTTGCAGACGGCACAACTCGGCGACGACCAAGTCCAGTTCATCCTCGCCTATCGCGTGTACGGCCCGGCTCCTAATTCCTCGCAGGATACCAATTCCGGTAATCCCCCTACCGGCTCTAAAAATAAAACTCCTAGTAATAAAACCAACACTCAATCTCCCGGATCAAGTTCCGGCGACGCAATATCCGATCTTATTACAAAAACAGCAACCGCCCAGATAAGCTCCATCCTCGACCTCATCGGCGCAGAGGTACAAATACCAGCCCAAGGGTCGGGTCAAAGTCAAACTAAAGCAACAATCCTTCCATCGCCCTTTACCAATTCGTCCGGCGACATGAGCACTTATCTGCCCACGCTAATGGATTGCACCACCGTCGATGCCTCACAAGAGATTGTCGGCAGGGTAAATATAAATCTGGCCCCCAAGGCTGTATTGACGGCCATACCCGGCATGACCCCAGATGTCGCCGATGAGATCATCGCCCGCCGCACCATGGATCCCAAAGCCCTCGATGCCAGCCATGGTTTCGCCACCTGGCTGCTCTCGGACGGCCTTGTAACCCTCAAGCAAATGAAGGATCTTGAACAATACGTAACATGCGGGGGGGACGTATATCGCGTTCAGGCCATTGGCTACTTTGACGATGGCGGGGTAGCCGCGCGTATTGAAGTCATTCTTGATGCTAGCACTCAGCCTGCAACGGTGTTATTCTGGAGAGATATAAGCCATCTCGGCCGTGGTTTTACCCTGGACGAGTTAGGTACCACGTCGACTACAACCCAATAAATCGATTAAAGCGTAATAAATAACGTATATAAAAAAATCCTATATTAAAAAGACGGAAAATTGCGCAGCCTACCGCCGCAAACAAATAATTGCAAATTGCAAATCGTAAATTGCAAATTGGTGCAAGTTCTTATTTTGTTCAATTTGCAATTTGAAATTTGCAATTGTCAATTTGCAATAAAAAAAGTACGCGCACAGCGCATGTCGCATTTACGAGAAAACTACACGGTGCCATGCCCACGCTTGCCGTGGGCATGCCGGATTGCAGAAATTCACATCATGTTCACAAATTTGTAGAAATGACGCCCCCAACACAGTAAATCCCGAACCCTGAATCCTTTCAAATGCCTCAACTGCTTGCCCTGGAATGGAACGGTTCCGAAGCCCGCCTGGCGGTGGCCTCGTCGCGAGGCGACCACGTGCTCATCGAACAGGCCTTTGCCGTGGAATTGCGTCCCCGCGAGCCCGGCGGCGATAAATCGGAAGTGGATATCGGAGCCCGCCTTGCCGCGGCCCTGGGCGCTCGCGGCCTGGGGCGTTTGGATACCTTGGTTGCCATCGGGCGGACGAACATCGAATTGCGCCAGCTCCTCTTGCCCCCCGCCCCCGACGAAGAATTGCCCGATCTGGTCCGCTTCCAGGCCATGCGCGAATTCAACGAGTTCGATGAGAACTGGCTCTTGGATTTCGTGCCCCTGGGCGACCGGCCCGACGAACCCCGCACCGTCCTGGCCGCCGCCATCGGCCCGGACTTGGTCGAACAGATCCAACAAACCTGCCAGTCGGCCGGGCTGAAGCCGCGGCGTTTGGTATTGCGGGCCTGCGCGGCGGCCTCGCTGCTGGCCCGGGCCGAATCGGCCCGCCAGGGCGAATTGCGCCTCCTCATCGACCTCCTATCCGACGAAGCAGACCTTACCGTGATGAGCGACGCCCGCGTGGTCTTCCTCCGCACCACACGCTTAGGCGGCGATCCGCCCCAGCCCCAAGTCCTCATCGGCGAGGTCCGCCGCACCATGGCCGCCGTGCAAAACCAACTCGGCGGCCGCAAGGTCGATTCCATCGTGCTCTGCGGGCAAGGCGCCCAGCAGGCCGAAATGGCCCAGCGGATCGAAAAAGACCTGGCCGTGCCCACCGAACTGTTCGACCCCTTCCAGGGTTTGAAACTGAGCGAGGAACTCCGCTCCGCCCCGCCCGAATATCCCGGCCGCTTCGCCCCCTTGATCGGCCTGTTGCTGGCCGAATTGGAGCATACCCCGCACGCGGTCGATTTCCTCCACCCCCGCCGCCGCCTGGAAAAACCCAAAAAATGGAAACGTTACATCATCCCGGCCGTCGCCGCGGTGGTTTTGTTCCTGTCTTACCTCGGCTATCAATATATTGCACAAGCCCGGCTGGCGTCTGAAATCAATGATCTTTGCGACCAGGTGATCAAAATACAGAGCGAAAACGAAAAAGCCGCCAAACTACAGATGATAGTGGCTGAAATCGATAAGTGGAGCGCAACCGACGTTTGCTGGCTCGATGAACTCGAGCTTTTATGCCGAAAATTGCCCCAGGCCAGCGATACCATGCTCAAACAACTCATCCTGGTTCAAGACACAGTCAAGGGCGGACAGATGACCATGCAAGGCCTGGCCAAGGACTCCCGGATGGTCGGAACAATGGAACTCAGCCTCAGCGATGCAAATCATAAGGTTAACGATAAACTCAACAACGAAAATCATGATGAACGAAACTATACCTGGAGTTTTGACAACGTGGTTGTTATTACCCCGCCTCTCCCGGGCGCCGCTAAAACTCCGGCAACGCAGAAACGCGGCAAATAACGCCAACTAATTCGGTTTTCACATATCAAAAACTTGATCCATGACCCTGAAAAAACGTGAAAAAATATTCGCCGCTATAGTCGCCTCGCTGCTGGTGGTGTTGGCCGTTTATATGATCTGGCCTTCGGGCGAAGATTCGCTGGAAGGGCTGCGCGCGAAAATCGCGTCTTTAGATACTTTTGATAAAAGAAAAACCGATATTCAAAGCAAGGACGCCGCCCCTTTGAACCTCGACACGCTCCTCGAAAAAATAAAAAATAAAAAAATTGACGTTCAAAACGAAGCCGCCCGCTTGAAAAAAGACACGGACCGCTTGCCGGCCCTGCTTCGCCGCTCTTTGCCGTCCAACACGGAGGCCGCTAAAAGGGCATATCAAAATTGGCTCCGCGATCTGGCCAAAGAGAAATTTAAAAGCGTGCCGTCTCTTATCGCCCAGGAACCGCAAGAGCTTACGTATAATGACAAAGACGCCGCGAAAACCCGCCGCACAATCTACGTGAAGTTTCACTTTACCATCAAATGCCAGGGTACGCTGGAGCAATTGACCAGATTCTTGTTCGATTTCTATTCCGCCGGCCATTTGCATAAAATCTGCTCGATAAATATTACGCCCCAGAAAGATCGCACACAACTCGATCTGAACATTGCCGTCGATGCGCTGTCCCTGCCCGGCTCCAAACAAAACGACCAGCTCTCCACCGAAAAAAGCAACCGCCTGAAACTCGCCTCCTTGGACGCCTATAATAATAAAATCGTCAAGCGAAACCCGTTTGTGGCCTACACTCCCAGAAACACTGACCCGCGCGGAGGAGCCCCCTCCGGCAAAAATCAATCCCCTGCAATTCACCTATCTGACTGCCATTCTCGAGGCCGACGGAGTACCGGAAGCCTGGCTGTCCGAACGAACTACCGGCGAAACCCTCAAAGTTCACGAAGGCGAAGAATTCACCATCGGCAAGGTCAAAGGCAAGGTTAATCGCATCGGCTACAACGACATCGATATCGAAATCGACGGCAAAATCCATACCGTGGTGCACGGAAGTAATCTGAATATGTAATGCCTAACGTAAGACGATTTTGAAAATCGTCCCATGACCTCTCAAAACCGCTTGCGGTTTCGCGAAGCTCGACATTCACCGCCGCCCGTTGCGCTGCTGTTCGATGCGCTCGGCTATCCGCCGAATGCCCGCATCGCTGTCCCGCCCCGCCATCCGCTCCACCTCGTCCAATACCGCCGGATCGGATGACGTCGCCAATAACGTGATCGCCGCCAAACGCACCTCGGCCTCCGCGTCGCGACACAGTTCCATGAGCCAGGGAACCGTGTCCACGCCCTGTAAACCCGGTAACTCCTGAACCAACCTCTTCCTCACCGTTGGATCGGGGTCGAACAACTTGCGGGCCAAGTCAAGCTGTGTTTCATTGAACCCCCGGCCGATCAACTCCGCCTCCGCAGCCTCCGCCCTGGCGTCGTTCTCCGAGTTCAAATCCCTTATCAGCTCAA
Organism: Pirellulales bacterium; assembly: GCA_963845975.1. Lineage (GTDB taxonomy): Bacteria > Planctomycetota > Planctomycetia > Pirellulales > Thermoguttaceae > JBEKIK01. The sequence goes on from CAWJUD010000001.1 coordinate 1,801,157, forward strand.
GGGCGTCCTCCCCAGCAAGCGAAGCCGCCAATCGGCGATCCGCCGCCCTATCGGCAACGTTCGACGCCGTACGGACCCGCCCCGATTCGACCGTTTCCTTTTCATCCTTTGCACTACGGCCTGTATCCGCCGCCGTTTCCGCAATCTCCGGAATCCTCGATGCTCGCTGCCGCCACATATCTTGCCGCCCTAACAGCCAGGGCTGATTCGCCGCGGAATCGGCCGTTTGCGACTCTTCCTCGTCGGACTCCGCAGGCGGGGAAATGAATTTGCCTGGCGATCCGTCGCCGGATAATGATGTTAGCCCGCCAATTCCCTGCCCGCCCGATTCCGGCAATCCAGACCAGGGTAATTCAGCGGCATTGATGGAATCCTCTGTCGCCAACACTGCCGGACGTGCAAACTCGGCCCCTTTTACCCGGCTAAATTCCCCCTTCGCACTGAAACCAGCCCGCAAAACTTTTTCACTCGCGGCCAGTAATTCCCCCGTCTTGACTCCCCTGCCCTTTAGCGGCCGATCCAACATCCACCCAGCCACGTCCGCGGCGTCTCTTTGTCCAGCGGGATTAAAATATTCGACCTGCTCGGCCAGAGCCTCGGCCAACTCCGTCATGCGAGAGGTATGTTCCTTTACCGAAAGCCTTCGCCATCGCCCCAGTTGCGCAAACAACTCTTGTTTGGCGGCCAGGGCCACGCACTCCCGCTCCGATCCCAAGGCCGCCGCCAAAACCGGAATGCCGGCCCTGTCCATTTCGGCAATTCGGCCAATTAGGATTTCCACTCCATCATCCGGCGCCGCGGCAAGTTGCTGCCGCCAATATGCCGCCCTGATCCGCGCGCGGATTCCACCGAGTCCGAAAAACATTGCCCCTGTCCCGATCACCGCCACGGCGGCAATCGCCAGGAGTTTCATTTTAGTCATCGCACTTCCCCTCCATATCGCGCGGCATTGTCCGGATTTCGCCCAGCGTAAACAAGATCAAAGCAGGGCAGGCATCCTTTTTGCCACGTCTTCCCCGCTTGCCCATTATCACAACTCTGCCCTCGGCAAAATTTAACTATCCTAAGCGACCGCTACCAACCGAATATTGAGAAGTATCAATTCTGGACAGGGGGACTTTGCATGATTAAACGGATCGCATCTAGGGCCATTGCACTGCCCGCAGCCGTCATCTTGGCGGTATGCCTATGCTCTTTTAGTACGCTAAATGCCCAGACCGATGCCTCCAAAACCATCCGCTCCAATCCATTTCAACAAGGTAATAGCAGCGAATCGGCCCGGCTCAGCGCGATCCAGGCCTTGCCGCTGGACAAACTCGACGCCCAATGCCGCGCCAAAGTGCATGCAGTGCTGGCAAACGTCACCATTTTCCGCCGCCTCCCCGTCCGCGTGGTCGATTGCGATCCCGATTTGTATCTGTTCCTCGTCCGCCATCCCGACGTGGTGATCAACATCTGGAACGCCCTCAAAATCAGTCAGTTGCAGCTTAAGCAGACCGGGCCCGAGGAGTTCCGCTTAAAGGAAGAATCCGGTATCTCGGCCAATCTGGAGTATCTATACCGCAGCCACGACACACACCTGATCTACGCCGAAGGCGTATACGACGGCGTGACCTTCGGCCGCCAGGTCCGGGGTAGCGGACTGTTCTGCTTGAAATCGGGCTACATCCGCGAAACCGACGGCCGCTATTACGTCACCAGCCGCCTGGACGCCTTCATCTCCGTCGAACCCAGCGCCGTCGAAATTGTCGCCAAGGCCCTCCATCCACTGCTGGGCTTCACCGCCGATAATAATTTCACCCAAACTATCGCCTTTGTGGGAAGCCTCTCCCGCACCACCGAACAAAACTCCCGCAGCGTCCAGCGCATGGCGACTCAACTCAATAACGTCCAGCCCGACGTCCGCGAACAGTTCGCCAAACTGGCCGAAAAGATCTCCGAAAAACCCGCCGCCCTGGCCCTCCGCCGCGTCAGCGATCTAAAAGGCGTCGCCCGCAAAGACGACGATTCCATCCAACGCTGATCGCTCCCAGATTTCTTTCTCCCCTCGCCGGGCACCGACCGAAGGTTGGTCGGGAGAGGGGCCGGGGGTGAGGGCTGGGATTCAACCTCGCATGGTGTGTGAAACACACTCCCGCGCCCAACGCCGATTTCTACATCCTGTTGTTCAATTTGCAATTTGCATTTTGCAATTACCAATTTGCAATAAAAAATCACCCACAAAACGTGATAGGCTGAGATTACGTGTCAAGTCCGGTGCCATGGCCACGCTTGCGTGGCCATGATTGTTCTCTGCCTGCACTTCCCACATGCCCACGACGAGTGTGATCGTGGCACCGGGCACTAGTTTTTCATCCGGTTATAGCAACCCACTCTAATCCACAAACTGGCCCCCGGAATGGGTTTTTATAAAAGTGATTTCTGAGATGGGAAAACAGGATGTTTAGGGCTGGAAATTCAGGCCTCAACATGGAGCAACGGAATTACTATCAAATAATGAACGGGCCTGTTGAAAAAGTCTGTTGGCCAGCTAGCATTGTCAGCACGTATTCGTCTTGATTTGTAGAGCGGCTGGAGGTATTGGGATGGCTATCCTCTCCACCACCTTCGCCTCTTTTTAGGACGGACGTATGCAAGGAAAGCATGTCTTTCAACCACGGACCAGGACGGTCATTGACCTGGAGTCGTTCATCGCAGAGGACCACTTTCTCCGCAAAGTCGATCGTGTTCTGGAAATGTCCTTCGTGCGCGACGTAACCGCCGCGTGCTATGCCGTCGGACTGGGGCGGCGCTCCATCGACCCCGAGGTGTTCTTCCGGATGCTGTTGGTGGCATACCTTTACGACATCACCTCGGATCGGCGGCTCTGTGAGGAAGTCCGTTACAATCTGACTTACCGCTGGTTCTGCCGGTTGTCGTTGGACGATGAGGTTCCCGACCATTCCTCACTCAGTCGCATTCGGGATCGCTACGGCGAGGAGATCTTCGAGACAGTGTTTCGCCGTATTGTTGAACTCTGCAAGGAGAAGGGCTTGGTGGCTCAGGAGTGTCGTGTGATGACCGATGCCACCCTGATCGCTGCGGATGCCTCGCTGAACTCGCTGATTCATAACGATCCGAAAGAAGCGGAGAAAGAGGCGATAACCCAACGGCGCGATCGTGGGTTGAAGGACTCGTCATCAGCACGGCGCGTGACAAACCAAACGCACACGAGTTGTACCGATCCGGATGCCACACTTGCCCAGAAGAAAGGTACATCGCGACAACTAAAGTACAAAGTGCACCAGAGTATTGATGCTGACAGTCGCGTCATCCTGGATACCGAAGTCACTACTGGAGCGAAGCACGATAACCAGCCCTACCTCTGCCAGTTGCAGCGGATTCAGGAGCGATACAAGATTACCATTCGCGAAGCTACGGCAGATCGGGGTTATGGCTCTGCAGCCATCATCAGGTCCTTGCAGGAGTCAGGGACAACCACCTACATTCCACTCTGGAGCGGCCGAGTTGGAAACAGCAAGTATCTGAAAGGCGAGTTGGTCTACGACAAAAAGCGGGATCGATTCCGATGCCCACGGGGAAAATACCTCACGCCAAACCCGGCAATTTGTGGCAACCAGAAACGATACGTCAGTTCATCGGTAGACTGCCGGCAATGTCCACAAAGACCAATCTGCCCGACAGAAGCCAAAAAGAAGTTGCCGTATAAACGCTATGTGCGCCGGAGTCTTGACCAGGACCTGTTTGAAGAGGTGCAAGCCAGGATGGAGGAACCGGAATTTCGCAAGAAGATGTCCGAGCGGATGTGGAAGGCCGAGGGACTGTTTGCTGAGGCGAAACAAAACCATGGATTGGCTCGCGCAAGGTACCGCGGTCGATCGAAAGTGCAAATTCAGGCGTACCTGAGCGCAATGGCGCAGAACCTAAAGCGCCTGGTCTTGCTGTTTTATCTCTGGTTGGTAACTCGGTGTCTATACCCGCAAAAAACGTAGACAATTATCCAAACTCGATCTTTCAATAACGGGACTTTTTCAACAGGCCCGAACGGTTCTTGACGCCGGCACAGCGAGTCATTAAAGTACTAGGGGAAAATCTGGCCGTTGCCGTTGGCCACGAATCGAGCGGCTTCGGTATACGTGGCAAGCCGCAAGGACCAGTAGGTGTTGACTGACGTCCTGTCCGCCGACCGATTGTAACAGGGCGTCAAGCGCAATTCACGGCGAATTGACCGCTGCAATCAAGAAGGGGAGGAATTCCAGATGATACGCCGTTCTTTGAGAGTGCTGGCACTTTTTCTGCCGTTGGCAATCGCAGATGATAGCACGGGTTGGGCGACGACATTTATCCCCCGCTTGACTAACTGCCCCGTGTGCGGCAAAGCGTTCGTGATCATGACGATTGGGTCGTACAACACTTTCGGCGAACAGGCGCGTGACCTGAGCACCAGCCCTTTTGTGCGGTTTGCGAAAGTCCGAACGTGTCCTTATTGCCTTTATTCGGCGCTTGATTCTGATTTCGACCACATCGCGACGGCCGAGAAAGACGCCGTGAGAAAATTGTTGGCTGATGATTTTCGGGTGAAACCGTGCCCCGAGGAGTTGAAGGCCCTGACTGCTGCCGGGGAAGATTCCAGGTTGCGAGATCAGGATTACTTAGGCTTCCTAGTAGCGCGTGAGTGCAACGCACTGCGTAAGCCCGACGCGCGAAGAGAGTTTCGCTTGTCGCTTCTGCTCTTCTACCAGTCGAAGTATGTGGCATGTGAGGAGCTTTGCGAGTTCTATCGGAAGCGGGCGATTGAAGCCCTGCAAGGAGAGCTGGGCAGCGGACGATTCTCGAAACACGAACAGGCAACGTTCACCTACCTTCTCGGCGAATTGCTACGGCAAGACGGTCAAAATGACGCCGCGATCCACGAGTTTACACGCGCTGCGGCGATGGCCAAGCCGTTGTTAGAGTCCAAAGCGAAAGATACCGAGGAATCTTGCCAGTGGATAATCGATTGGTCGCGCGAACAGAGTTGCCGAGCCCGGTTTGCCACGGAGTCGGCGGAAAAACTGCGACCGCTGCTGGCAGAGCCCAAGAACAACGGAGATGTCCAAGCCCAGCTTCAGCGAGAAATTGCATTGGAAACGCTCGCTGCCCGAACCGACCGGGACTCTTGGCGCGTGCTGGCCGATTTCGCCGAAGCGGATACCAAGAACCTGGACTATCTGGTCGAAAAAACGAGCCCGTCGGAAAGGCAACTTCAGATCGAACCGCGATTATGGGAACTTGTACAACGGCAATATGCCGCGGCTGTCGAAAAGCTTGACCAGGAAAAAGGCGACAGGGACCTTGAGGAATGGCGTCGCTTTGCATTCGGGCAGGTTCTAGCAGGGAGCGAATACAAGTTTTCCGGCAACCAGGAAAATGCCGCCGTGCTGCAAAACACCCTGCCCGCGTTGAATCGCGGTGTTTTCGTCGAAGTAAGAGGGCATCCGACAGAGACTGTCAAGGATGTCGCTGATCGGTTGGCTGCCTCTGACCCCTGGGCCTCAGAGCCGGAACGCCTCATCGAGTTGAATCCGCGTTTCAAGACGCCGTCGGACAAGATTGACGCGCAACCGTTGCGGGTTATCCGCACGCCGCCGGTGTGGACCGAAACACGGCTCATAGCCAATCTCCATCGTGTCATCCGTTCGGGCGATCGCCAGGCCATTGAGTACTTCTTTCGCTGGTGCCGTACTGTGGGACCGGTGGGGCTTGATAGGTTTAAGTACTACCTGGCCGACTGCTTCGACGCATTGGCGGCCGATACGACGCTCTGGTCGGTTCCGCCCGATTTGCAGGCGAGCAACGTCGCCGAACAGCGGTTTCTGGCGTGCTGCCTGCGTTATCTACACGGCGACGGCAAGGAGGCCCAAGAGCTCTTGGCATATCTGGAGGGAAAGGCGGAGTCGGAAGCGTCACTGGCTGCAGATTGCTTTTTCAGCCGGCGCGATCTCGCGGTTAAGGAGCCGATCCTGAAGCATTGGGAGGAAGGCAAGCGATACGAGTGGTTTGTGAACTACAAGGTCCGTGAGTACCTGAGCAGGGTTCTGACGCCGGAAGATTTGCCGCGAATCGAAGCCATCACAGCCCATAAAAACGTTGACCGCCACGACATCGAGGAAGACATTCTCATGACGGTCCGGTTCCGGGAATTCCTGCGATGGTCATTGAAGACGAAGGCAACGGCGGGCTCGCAGTGAGAGTCCGCGGGCATAAATGATCCAAAGCTTGCCGGATCTACGGCATGTCGGCGTAGGCTACCCTGCTTGTCAACTCAAAATCTCAACCCTTTCTTCGGAGTCCTAACAAAAGACCCCTTTTTGGCATTCCTTTATTGAACTTTCAGCCATCAGCAGTCATCTATCAGTTTAAATTCTACTGCTTAAAGCCTATAGTCTAGAGCCCTGCATTTCCCCGGCTTCTTAAGCAGTGTTTGTTTACCAACTCTTCCCCGCCCACCGCCCACTGTTCACCGCCGCCCTCCCCGCCCGGGCAGACCGTGATTCTCCCATCCCTGGACAACGCCCTCGTTGTTACACACAAGTTTCCGGATGGACAACCAATAGGACCGTTTACGGCCCTTTTCCGCATCGCGGTATTAAGCCCGTCGTTTACGCCGGGTAAGGAAGACGCCCCGACATATCTTTCCCTGTCAGCCCCGTTCACGGGGCTCCTGCCCTTCTTGCGTGTAACAACCCGGCCAACGCCCTGGTTTGTCGAAACGCCAACCAATCGCCTCCCGGCCCAACGGGCCAATCATTCCTCCTCTTGTTCAATTTGCAATTTGCATTTTGCAATTTCCAATTTGCAATAAAAAAACACACACGCAAAACGCGCTCAATCTCAAACAAAGACTCTACAGCCAATTATCTCCGGTCTTTTTCGACCAGGGGGCATATTGACCTACTCCGATTCGGTAATTATAATGGTCGAATACTCTATGCGGCGTCTTTTAAGGAACCATTCGTATTCGCCTCTGATTGCTTGGACGAATAGGGGCCGGCCATGTCATTTAAACAAAAGGTCCGAACTTGGGGAATGTCCCAATATTCACATCGCATATTTCCCCAATTCCCCTGGTGCCATGTTTCCATAGTTGACGAAAATAGGTCTTTGCCCTTTCGATTCCGCCTGTGCCGTATCTTGGGATTTATGGCAGCGTCCCTGCTTCTGAGTTCAACTATCACAGACGCGGCAAGTTATTATTGGAATGTCTCTTCCGGCGATTGGTCCACGCCTGCCTACTGGGGCGGAACCGAGCCTACATCTAGTGACTACGCTAATATCCAAAACAGCGGCACGGCGAGCATTACTCAAACAGGTGAAAAATGCTATGTCCTTTATCTTGGCGCGGCAAGTACCGGAACAGTTGAAATGAGCGGAGGCGATCTTAGTGTATATAATTCTTATGTTGGCTACTCCGGCACGGGTACGTTCACACAGACCGGAGGAACGAATTCAATCACTAAATATCTCTCTCTTGGCTACAATTCCGGTGCCAGCGGTACGTATAATTTGAGCGGCGGGACTTTGATGGCCAATAGTTTGTATGTTGGTCAATCAGGGACCGGCCGATTTGAGTGGTTTTACAATGGCTTAACGACTACATCCATGACGATTGGTTCACATGGCACGCTGGCTATGGGATTCGACTTTGATACTGCAGCGCTGAAAAGTGGTACTTTATTTAATGGCAGCACGCTTACCGGATTATCTTCGGCAACTCTGGAAATTACAAATTCTTCAAAAGCTACACAATCCGGCAGCACATCTTTATCGATCGGGTATCTTACAGTCGGCTCTAGCATCGGAAATGGGACATACAATCTAAGCGATACGGCTAAATTGTCAGTTACCAACATTGAGTATGTTGGCTTCAGCGACACGGGAACTTTCACACAGACCGGCGGAACGAATTCCGTTAGTTCTCTCGATCTTGGCCACAATTCCGGCGCCTGCGGCACCTATAATTTGAGCGGGGCAGGTCAAGCGTCCACCTCAAACGAGTATATTGGCTACTCCGGCTCGGGAACCTTCACACAGACCGATGGTACAAATTCTACGTCTTATCTTTATCTTGGTGTTAATTCCGGCTCCAACGGCACGTATGATCTGAGTGACACGGGAAAGTTGTCAGCAAACAAAGAGTATATCGGCCAATCTGGGACGGGAACATTCGCACAGATTGGCGGAACGAATACCGCCACCTACATTAAAACTGGTACTGCTGGAACATATACGCTTAGCGGCGGCGCATTAAACATTAACGGGGGTCTCGAGAATCAAGGGGTTTGGGACTTATCAAATAGTTCGGCCATAGTCAATCTATTCTCATCGTTCCTTGATCTGCGCAGCAACATACTTACTACTGCGAACAATGTTACCCTTAATATCGATTCCCATTCATTGCTGATCGTGCCCGGCGGCTATAATGCAACAGATTATTTCGCAAATATCTACAACTCGGGCATCATCCATCAAGTCGGATCAACATTGGATATCTCACCCGCTTATAGCATTTACGGCATAGGTTCGATTGACGACCATGTCAATTGCCAGGGGACGCTCTCCGCGACTTCCGGTTATTCCATCAATCTCAATAGTGGATTAAGCCTTTCAGGCACGGGCAAAGTTGATCTGGGAACTAGTGGAACCCTATGCGTAAATAATACGATTTCCAGAATGGACGGCGGATCGCTACATGTGAGTTATCAATATATCGGTTCAACAGGCACGGGAACATTCACTCAAACTGGTGGAACAATTACTATAACCGATAATATCAAACATTATCCGACTCTTGCTCTTGGCTACAATTCCGGCTCCAGTGGCACATACTATTTGAGCGGCACGGGCAATCTGAATGGCGTTGGTCTAACAGACGACGGCACAGAGTATATCGGTCTTAATGGCATGGGAATATTCAACCAGACCGGTGGAATAAATTCTACTTATAATTTCTATATCGGCTACAATTCCGGTTCCAGCGGCACTTATAATCTTAGCGGTGGAACTAATTCCACTTTCTTTCTCTTCCTTGGCTATAATTCCGATTCCAATGGCACATATAATTTAAACGGTACTGGATATTTGTCAGCACAAAGCGAGGATATCGGTTTCTATGGCACAGGAACTTTCACGCAGAACGGTGGAACAAATATACTCAATGGAGGATCACTCATTGTTGCTAACGGTACGTATATTCTATATGCAGGACAGATATCCACACACCTGGAGGAAATCGGCGACTTATCCGGCACGGGAACGTTCACACAGACTGGCGGGACAAATACAATCTCAACTCTCTATCTAGGCTATGATTTGGGCTCCAGCGGCACCTACAATCTAAACGGCGGAATGATCATTCTGAAATCGCTTAGAAAAGGCTCCGGCCATGCCACATTCAATTTCGGCGGCGGAACACTTCAGGCCAACCAAAATTTTACCTCTTCTCTCCCCATATCGCTGACCGGCGACGGTGGAAATGCAAATATCGATACCGCGTCCTATGCAGTTACGCTATCCGGCATTCTTTCCGGCACCGGCGGGCTGAATAAACTCGGCACCGGCACGCTAACACTTAGCAGAAAAGAAACTTATGGCGGAGACACCACAGTAAACGGCGGCATTCTGGCAATTGTCGGCGGTATCGATCCAAGCGGGACCTCACTTATCGATGTCCAGTCGGGCACGGCGGTCTTAGAAACTGTTAATGTGAACAAGACAAACCTCAATATCAACACCGCCCCATTAGCGACCTTCGAAGTAGTAAACGGCACGCACTCAGTCGGGTCAATCTCAGGTAGCGGAATCACGCAAGTGGACGCTGGTGCAAGTCTGTCTGCCCAATCCATAAACCAGGGAACACTCACCATCGGCAGCGGCTCGATAGTCACGATCCTGCCGATTCCTGAACCCTCAACCTTCGTCCTCCTGTCCGGCGCGTTTATCGCGGCAATATGCGTTTGGGCAAGAAAACGAAAGTCCTGAACCCTGATACCTCTCGCCCTTCCCCTGTCCCCTTTTGTTCATCCTTCATCCCTCATCCTTCATCCTTATCTTGTGCCCCTTCTGGGCATAGCCTAGCCAACAATTGCTCTCCTTCATGAAATGTCCCTTTTCCAAAAACCCCCCAAAAACATCCAAAAATCACCGAAATTGATCAACTATTGCAATTCAACCTTGTAACTTTTTTGTGGCGTATTTACCCCTAGTGATTTTCATATCTGTCTATCTCACAAACATTTAACTCCACCCCCCTTGTTGTGTTTGACAAAAAGCTCATTGTTCGATTTTTCCCCAATAATTCACTCCAAAAAATTCCCTGTCCAAAAATTCCAACTGCTTATCCTACAATCCATTTGTGCGCACCGTCCCCCGCAAAACTCAAAACATTTTTTTCTACTACTTAAGAGTGCCCCAAACCGTCGCCGCAACCCCTTATTTTCCAACCCCTTGCACCGCCCCATTTTGACCAAAAAAATTTTACTCTCTAGACCGCCAAAAATCCCAAATCCCCCGGCAAAAAACTCCCCTTTCTTTTACAACCCAGTCCTGAACCCCGAACCCCGAACCCCGAACCCTTAGCCCTTATCCCGCCCGCACAACTCCACGGCCAGATCCTTAACTCGTTTCAAGTCCAGCTTGCCGGTCCCCAGGACGGGAATCGCTTCCACGCGGCGAAAATCTTCGGCCGATGGAATCCACAGCGCAGGCAGGCCGGTTTCAGGCAGTTTGCGGCAGATCTCCTCGGGCTTTAGCCCCAAGTCGGTGTGCAACACCACTAACCGCTCGCCTCTTTTGGCGTCAGGCACCGATGTGACCACTGCGCGCAGGTCTTCTTCGTCGATGTGCAACAACTGATTGATGGCTTCTTCCACGCGGATGTGCGGCACCATTTCGCCGCCGATCTTGGAAAACCGGCTCACCCGCCCCGTTACGCGAATGAATCCCTCTTCGTCGATCTCCGCCACGTCGCCGGTTATGTACCAGCCGTCGCGGATCACCTCGGCCGTGAGGTCAGGCCGGGCCAGGTAGCCTTTCATCACGTTCGGCCCTTTTACCAGCAACATGCCCGTACGATTCGGCCCAAGGTCTTCGCCGCTGTCCAGGTCGATTACCTTGGCTGAGATGCCTGGCAGCGGCCGGCCCACCGTGCCTTCCTTCACGCCTTCGAGTTTGCTCGTCCGGCCGCGCCCGGGCGGAATATTGCCGGCCACCACCGGCGACAGTTCGGTCGCCCCATAGCCTTCCATGGGTCGGACCTTGAATTTCGCCTCGAATGCGTCGGCTAGTTCCATGGGAAGTTTTTCCGCCCCGGCAAAGACCACTTCCAAAGTCTTAAAATTCTCCGCTTCGCAGCGGCGTTGATAGGAGCGGACAAAAGTTGGCGTGGCAATCATGATGGTCGCCCCGTGCCGCTGGCAGAGTTTTCCCACCTCCCGGGCCTCCAGGGGCGTGAAATGATAGATGCCCTTGGGCGCCAGAGCCAAAACCGTCCACAGCGTGACGGTATAGCCGAACGAATGGAAAAACGGCAAAATGCCCAAAAGCACGTCGCTATCGCGGAGTCGGATGATCGCGTCGATCGCCTCGACGTTCGAGCCCACGTTGTCATGCGTCAGCATTACGCCCTTGGGCCGGCCGGTCGAGCCGGAGGTGAAAACCACCGTCAGCAAATCGTCGGGTTTGACGCGGGTCAAGCCCAGACTGCGTTCCAGCAGAAAAACCGGCATCAACCAGGCTTCGGCCGCGGAAATAATCTTGTCTAAGGCCGTGATCTTTCCCGAAAAATCCTCGAGCGGCACGAACTCGGCATCGATTTTAAAATCAAACTTCTCCAACATCCGCCGGCTGGTAAGCACGTGGCGAATTCCGCACTGTTTAACACAGGAGTTCATCACCTCGGAAGTGACCGTGTAATTCAGATTCACGGCGATGCGGCGATCGATGGCCAGGGCGGCATTTGTAACCACGGCCCCGACCGAGGGCGGCAGCAAAACGCCCACGAATTGCTCGCCCGGCGCAAGCACGTGCCTGCGCAAAAGGCGGCGCAGCGCCAGCGTGCGGGTAAGCAGCCCCGCGCCGCTAAGTTCCACACCGGTCGAGTCGGCCGCCTTGGCCTTTCTCATGTGCCGTCGGCACATCCGCAAAAATTTTCGCGGCAGGATCATTTTTTATTTATCGGTTGTCGGTTTACAGTAATCAGTTTACAGTTATCAGTTCAAAGTAAGGAATACGAAGCATCAGCGTTTAATATACAGTTTTTAGAATATTTCATCCTTCATCCGATTAAAGTGGTCAATAAATTGACCACCCCTTACTGCACATTCCCCAGAGCCCACTGCCCACCGCCCACAGCCCACTCCTCACTCTCCACTCTTCACTTTACCAAGTTCCATCACTGCCTGGCGGATTTGTTCGATGTCGGCGGGGTGATAAATTGGTTTGCCGAAGCGGACAGTCACCGGATATCGCCATTTTTTGGGCAGTTTCCAGAAGGCCTTGCCGCCTTCGAAACTGAAAATGCTGCCCCACATGCCGTCGACATACACCGGGATGACCGGCAGGTCGGTGCCTTCAATAATCCTCATCAACCCGGGCTGGAAGGGCTGCATTTCGCCGGTGCGCGTAATGCCCCCCTCCGGAAAAACGCAAACCAATTCGCCGTTGAGCAACGCCTCGCGGGCGATGCGCAGCGACTGGACGATCGATTTCCGCCCGGGATGGATAAGAATCACTCGCCCCAAACGCCCGAACCAGCGGAGCCACGGCGTCTCGAAATAATCGGCAAAAACCAGCATGCGCGGATGGCGCGGACAGGCCAGGCCCACCAGCAGGCCGTCGGCGTAACTAACGTGGTTGGGCGTGATCAGGGCGCCGGCGGCCGGGATGTTTTCCAGCCCTTCGATTCGCGTCCGGTACATCAGCCGCCATAAAGCCACTACGATCATTCGCGTGGTATCGTAAGCCGTGTAGCGGATTAAGATCACAACCAAGGGCAGCAATGCGACGCCGAGCAGCAGAAAAATTGACCGGCCGGACAGGCCCAGGACGCTGACCATTAAAATATACAAACCGGAAGCCGCCAACGTGCCCGAAAAAGTCAGGAAATTGACGGCGGCAAATATGGAACCGCGGGTTTTTTCTGGGCTGTGATATTGCAGGTATGCCTGTAACGGCACGTCGTACAATCCGCCCGATAGTCCCAGCAACAAAAGGCAGCCGGCTGATGCAAAATAGCTGAATGAAATTGGAGATCCGCTGCCGGCAGGAACGAAGAATAACAGTATGTGGCTCAGGGCGATGCCCGCGGCGCCCAGCGGCACCAGCGACAAGACTATTCTGCGCCGCGATATAAATCCCGCCAATATATTTCCCGCTCCCACGCCCAGGGCAAGCATGCCCATGAGCAGGCTGATATGATTTTTTGACAAATGCAAGTGGACGTCGCCGTAATTATTGATATTTATCAGACACAAGCCGCCCAGCGACCAGAACAACATGCTGGCCGCGGCCGCCATGAACAGCGGGCGAAAAGACATTAGCGTGCGGAAATCGCGATATGTTTCACTGGCGAAATTTACCGGAAATTTTCGCGAAGGATTAGCCCTTTTCAAGCGGCGGATGGGCAGGCTGGTCAAAAAACCGGTTGCGGCCACGCTAATAATCGCCGCGGCCCAAAATCCCCAATGGGTTTGACCCAGGGGATTAGTCCATACGTATAAGTACCCGGCGCCTACGGTGCCAAGCACAATGGCCAGGATGGTGGTCATGCCGATCAGGCCGTTGGCGGCCGAAATACGCTCCGTGCGTACGATTTCCGGGATGGAGCCGTATTTCGAGGGCCCGAATATCGCACTGTGCCCGCCCATTAAAAACAACGTGAAAAACATCAACCAAACGTTGCCGTGAAGGATGACTATTACGCCGAGAATCATGAGGATCACTTCAGCCACTTTACACGACACTATTACGCTGCGTTTACTGAAACGATCAGCGCAATATCCGGCGGGCGCGGCCAACAGTATGAACGGCAAAACAAGCATCGCCTGACCGGCCGATACCGCGATGGAGGCCACAATCTCCTTGTATTTTTCAGGTTGCATGACCGGTGACAGGTTTGGAACGATCAAAGATATCAGCCGGCGGAAGATCGGGTCATCAACCGCATAATCGCTGCCGATAAAGGCCACCAGCCAGCGGAAAAGATTATCGTTGGTGGCCCCCAGAAATTGGGTGATCAAAAGCCCGATAAAACTGGGCGTAAACAGCCTTTCGCGCTCAGTCTCGGCTGGAAGATCGGGCGTCCGGTCATCGGCGGTTACGGGCGATTGTTGAGATTCCATCTCAATCGCATGGGCCAAGGGAGTTCGTCCGGGTTTCACGGCGGACGATTCAGCAGTACAAGTTGTAACGGATTCGGCGCTCATTGTCACGATGGTTTCTGAATGTATAGATGATTTAACCCATAACACGCGGCACAAGTGCCGCGGCTAAACGTCCAGATCGATGCCCCTATTGTTATTAGGCGATACTTTTACCCCCATGTAACGTCCGATTTCAGACGGTTTTAGAACTTCCATAATAGTAGGGCGGCGTAATCCAAGTCGTTGGGCAGTGCGGTGCCGGGCGAACTGTTGTAGCGGTTCCGCACCGCCAGGCGCAGACTGAGATTGGTCTCCTGGTCCAACAGGAATTCCCACCCCGCCAGGCTGTAAAGACGGAATTCGGTAAAATCAGTTTCATTGGGCATGTAATCCACCGTGGCCACGAGTTTCTGGCGGTGGCTCACCCGGCGTTCGTAGTCTATGCCCACGATCATTTCCGGGGTATAATATTTGTCCTTTGGACCACCGATTTCGTGCGAAAAACCGCTGCCGAAACGCGTCTTAAACGAGGCCTGTTTGGTTCTAAACCACCAATAACCCACGCCGGCATGGGCGGTGATGCGGAAATTAAAGTCTTGAAATTCGTCGTATTCGCCGGTGCTCTCGACAAACAAACTCCAAGGCGTTTCCAGGATCAGCCGTTCATACCTGGCTTCAGAAAACAGCCAATTAGCCGTATTAATTGTATTTGTCGTGCGGCGGTTATAATCCAGGTCCAAATACAGCAGGTGAAGTTCCGTTCTTCGTTTGGCGTTGAATCCCGCGTGCAAATTCATGGCCTCGTTGTTGCCTTCCGCTCCGTCCAGTCCGAGCGTGAAAGAGCCCTCCCAAAGTTTTATTGGCTTTTCTCGTTCATCTTCCTCTATCAGAACGGCGTCTTCCTCCTTGGGTTTTTTAACGTCCGGAGATTGAATGCCCTGATCTAACAAAAAATCGTGAAACTGGGGTTTCGACACCCAATCGGCCGGAGGTTGTGCATTTCCCACCGGCGGCAGCCGTTCTACATCCGGAGTATGGACTATTAATGGTTGAGTCCCGCCGGTCGGCCCGGTTTCCGACCCCACGGTGCATAGACTAATACCAAGAAATAAACTCAAAACTGATCCAAGCAAGTTGCCATCCTCGTGCGCGGTATCTCTGTTTTTTTTAAGGCTGAGAACAGTACCAGAATCGGTTCGGCAAAACAAGGGCGAGTTGCCACTATACAGGCTGGTACATTATATATATTAATAATGTACTACTTATTGTGTATATAGAATAAGTACATGGCGGGGACATTCCCAAGCTTTCCCAGCTTCGATAGACTGACTTATTGAATAGACTCATCTTGTTGCTTGGCTATCGAGGTTTTTGCATGAGCGACGTTGTGACTTTGGTGTTGGGAGGCGGACAAGGAACGCGGCTTTATCCGCTCACAAAATACCGTTCCAAACCGGCCGTTCCAGTGGCGGGCAAG
Organism: Pirellulales bacterium; assembly: GCA_963845975.1. Lineage (GTDB taxonomy): Bacteria > Planctomycetota > Planctomycetia > Pirellulales > Thermoguttaceae > JBEKIK01. Next base: position 1,817,033 of record CAWJUD010000001.1, read on the forward strand.
TATCGCTTGATCGATATTCCCTTGTCGAATTGCATAAACAGCGGTTTGTATCGGTGTTACGTGATCACCCAGTTCAATTCCGTCAGTTTGCACCGCCATATCCGCAGCACATATAACTTCGATGTTTTCCACGGCGGGTTCGTGGAAATATTGGCGGCCCAGCAAACCCTGGATAACGCCAACTGGTACCAGGGCACCGCCGACGCCGTGCGGCAAAACCTCCGCTATGCCGAAGAACCGGGCATAAATAAAGTCTTGATCCTTTCCGGCGATCAGCTTTATCGCATCGACTTCCGCCACATGATAGCCGCCCACGAACAGTCCGCCGCCGATGTAACCATCGCGGCCGTTCCAGTCCACGAAGAAGCCGCTTCGGGATTAGGAATCATGCGCGTGGACGATACGGGCCGAGTGGCGGGTTTTCTAGAAAAACCGCAAACCAAACACGATTGCGATCTGGTCCGCACCGACCCCAAATGGATCTACTCCCAAGGTTTGCAGAGCCGCGGCCGCGATCTCCTGGCAAACATGGGAATTTATCTGTTCAATCGGCAGGCTCTCTTCGACGTGCTCGATAAAACCAACTACCGCGACTTCGGCAAAGAAGTCTTTCCCGCTTCGATTCGCTCGCGCAAGGTGCAGGTTTACCTTTTCGACGGTTATTGGGAAGACATCGGCACGATCAAATCCTTTTACCAGGCAAACCTTGCCTTGGCTGCCGCCGATACCGCGTTCGATTTACTGTCTCCCAGTGCGCCGATTTATTCCCGGGCAAGATTTCTCCCCCCATGCGCGTCGAGGGGGCGACAATCAAAGGCAGCCTGATTGCCGAAGGCTCGCGAATTGAACAAGGCGCGGTGATCGAAAACAGCATTATCGGATTGAGGTGCCTTATCGGCCGGGACGTGATAATCCGCAATTCGATATTGATGGGCAATGATTTTTACGAACTTCCCGACGACGCGGCCCTACACAAATCGAACGGCTTGCCGCCCTTGGGCGTCGGTCCGGCAGCGCACATCGAGGGCGCAATCATCGATAAAAACTGCCGCATCGGCCGCAACGCCCGCATCATCAATGAAAAAGGGCTGGAAGACACGCTGGAAACACAATACGGCATGATCCGCGACGGTATCGTGGTCATCCCCAAGGGCACCACCTTACCCGATCATTGGTCGCAAGAATATGGACGCGAGGCTCCATACTAGGTGCGAGGGATATATTTTGGTGGCACGTGATTAGGAGCCGGCAATTTATTGCCCGCTTTTTCTAAATGATGATTGCTGGATGAAACAATGAATCCGCTTGCGGTTCCCACTAATCACTCATTCTCTGACGACTTTGCTCACCCGGTCCTGCCGACCGCTTTGCTCACCCGGTCCAACTGCCAATAAAGATCGTCGAGATAAAACGGTTTCGATAAAACAGCCGCGGCCCCGGCCGCGATGGCGCGGCGTTGATCTTCGATGCGGGGAAAATCCAGTAAGACGATAACCGGAGTGCGCCCAAGGCAACCGATTAGACAACGGAGTTGGTCGAGTTCCGCGCCGCGCAAATCGGAACCGTCGAAGATGGCCGCCGCGGCGCCTTCGATGTGCGCGTATTGGGGCGGATGCAACCAGACCGTCGAATACCCGCACTCCTGGCACGCCGCCGAGAGCCAATCTTTCATTACAAATCCTTGGGCGTGGATGGCAACGAGTCCTTGGCCCCGCGGCGGCGTTTGCACCGCGCTCATAAGCAGGCGTTCTTCATCGGTGGCCGTTACCGGCAGGCCCCAGCTTGGACATTGGCCCCGGATTAAGCGTTGCAACTCCCGCTGTACCCGCGCGTTCCACTGATGCCAATAAATGCGGACGGCGGCGGGCAGGGGCCGGCCGCTGCGAGTTTCACCCTCGCACCAACTTCCCGCCAGTCCCAGAATTCGACTAAGCGGCGCTAACCGTCGCAAACGGTCGACATCTTGATGCGAAAACTGCCCGGGAAACGCCTGGCCGATGACGATCACATCGGGAACGATTTCGCCCCTTTCCAAGACTTCGATCGCCCCTTCCACCAGACTGATGCAACTTACCCGGCCCAAGGACTCCAAAGCCGTTCGTAAATCACAAAATTCCGGCCGATCGGTTTCGCCTAAAAACAGGATCGCGATTTCGGACATTATTCAGTTTTCAGTTCACAGTTTACAGCTTTTGCTATCAGTAATATTCCTTAGTCATTTGCCATTTGTATTTCGTCATTCTTACAATACTTTCCATTATTTATCTTCCGTGGCAAGGCCTTCGATGCGCAATCGGAGTTGTTCAAATTGAGTTTTTTGCGTGGACGGATCGGCCTCGGGATCGACCGGGATCGGGCCGCCAAGCATGGCGACCAGTTGACGGGCGGCCTGCCGCCGCGTGGCCGTATCGGATCTGTTCAGCAAAATGAGCCAGATCGACGGGTCGCCGGCCAGCCAAGAGACCACCTGCTCCGGCGAGTCGTCGCCGAGCCGTTCGCATATGTCCCCAATAATGCGGTGAACTCGAAACTGCTGTTCGGCATCCAACCGGCCGAAATCGAGTTGTTGGAGATAGTTCAGCACGGCCGGATCAAGAATGCGCAGGGCACGATCGGCCGCCTGACGCTTGGCAAAGCTCTCGTCGCCCAATTGCTCGACCAGTGCCGCCCAACGCTTTCGATCGTCGCTCGATTTCTTGACAAACTCCGCCCAACGCTCCCGGTCGGACGTTTCATCACCGCCCACTTTTCGGAGCAATTCAACCTCCGCGTTTGCCGCCGATTCGGACAATTTCCAATTGGGATGCAGCAGTTCTAAAAGCGGTACAAGATGCCGCCTGGTTTCGGCGGGATAAGCCAAAAGCAGGTGCCACAGGTCCGGTGCGCTATAGACCTGCTGCTTGCCTTCCGGACCGACTTTGAGCACGGTCTTTGCCTGCAGCGGCTGGTAGAATTCCACGGGCACCTGCGAGTCATCCCCTTGGTCGCTATACCGAATGCGAACCTTGGAGACGTTCGAAACCTCGATGGAAAGTTGCCGTTTGCCGTTCGACCAATTGTATAACAACCTTGTGTCGCCGCCATCCACTTGGATGGAGAGCGATTCTTGCTGCTTGTCGAAATTGTTGGCGGTTTGGATATTGCCGGCGCGGGAATCGTCGAGCGACACGCGGCCCGAAACGACGCGGAATTGAAGCAATCCCGTGCGCACCACCTGGTTCAAATTCTGCATGGTTTTAAGGTCTTGTGCTCCGGCCGCCGCGGCCCAAGCCGCAATCACGACCGCTAAGACCTCTCTTATTCTGTAATACATCGTGTTGGCGCCAGAAAGACCGCACAAATCCATAAACATCGATTATACTTTAATTGTATCTCTTCTTGAAGGGAAATGAAATCAAAAACATCGCTTTCCTTCTTGGTCAGTTTGCGCTGCCATATTGGCCGAATTCGCCGCTTTTTGATCATGCGGGCAATGAGAACCGGAAACTGCGGGGTCTGCGGGAAGACCGCCGCGGCGATTTTGTTTGACAGCGGATGATTTTCGCTTATACCGCCGCCATAAAAATATGCCCGCTCCCGCCACCGCCAACACGACTGCAACGGTGAAGCCGAATTCAGCCCTTTTAACCCATTTAGCTATGGTTTCGCCAAAAAGATATGCCACTCCAAAAAAAGTGCCGACTACACACGTGGCACATAACAGGTCGATCATCAAAAAACGCCGGAATGATACGCGTAGTATCCCGGCAGTCAGATAAACCGGCGATCGAAGCCCAACCAAAAAACGAGCGATAAAAAACACCTTCAATCCGTGCTCGCGGAACTTTTCTTCGATTTTAATCTCGCGCTCGGGCGTGATAAAACGCGCGAACCAGGGATGTTCACTTAAAACCGGCCGGCCAAAGTGATAGCCGATTACATACATCACACAGTCGCCCACAATCGCCCCCGATAAACACCACATAAAGGCCAGCCAGGGATTGAGCCGCGGATCGGGCGGGGCGCTGAGGACGCCCGCCAATATGACGGGCAATTCTTCGGGTATGGGCAGCCCAGAACCGGTTAACACCAACACGATAAATATCGAGAGGTATGATACATGTTCTAGAAGCAAGTGCGGCATTGCAAAAAATCACTCGACATTGTGCAAAAAAACCATGCTTATAAGATTTAGATTCTATCCCAAAAGCGGATTTTGTTGGGTGGCACTTGAACTGCCGCTCCAAAATACCGAGCTTTCCGGGCGGCGGGAGTACAACTCCCGCCCCAACATATTATTAGGATAGACTTTTAATGCGGACTTAATTTGGATCGGATATTCTAACTCGACCAAGCAATAAGCGTCTACGGGACTTGTGCTCATTTCGCTATTTTATCCCGTCTGGGGCGAAAACCAATAACCCGCTTAACCATCTATGGAATAAGGAGATGGCAATCATCCAGTCCGGAGCAATGAATTTCAACATCTCCACCCCGACTGGAAGGCGCCAACAATACCGCCCCGATTTCTGGATGAGCCTGAACATAGGCCAACGATTTTTCCAGTCCCAGGACATAAAACGCGGTCGATAGGGCATCGGCCAAGGCTGACGACGAAGCGACGACCGTTGCCGAGATGATCCCTTCGGCCGGATGACCGGTGCGCGGATCGATGATGTGCCCATACAGTTTTCCCTTGTGCCGAAAAGATTGGAACTGCGAGCTGGAGGTGCCCATCGCCTGGTTGCGAAGTTTGATCTCCGCTACCCGCTTGCGGGCCCTCCAAGGATGAGGAATACCGATGCTCCAAAAATCAGAAAAGACTTGGACAGGCCCCTCGCAGAATTCCTGTTTATTAAGGAAAATCCCATGCTGCTTGAAGCCGGCCCCATTTTTTTCGCGATTTTTCTCGGCTTGGCCTATATCCGAGCCGTGGGCCAGGATGCTGCTTTGTCCTCCGTGCAACAGGAAATTTTCCATGCCACCGTGAATGAGTTTGGCCGCGCACCGGTCTAGCGCGTAGCCCTTGCCAATGCCGCCCAGGTTCAACTGTATGCCCGGCCGGCTGAAACGAATAGTGTTGCGCCGGCCATCAAGTTCCACGAATTGAAAACCCACTCGCGATAAAGCCTCGGCGATTTGTTCTTCACTTGCCACTCGACCGGCGCGGCCGGCGAATCCCCATGCTTGCCATAACGGCGTGGCGGTGATGTCCAGCGCCCCTTCGGTTTCCCGCCAAATATCCCTTGCCAAACATAATAGTTGAAACAGGTCCGGCTCGACCTCGACCGAACCTTCGGCGGCAAGCAGATTGATGCGGCTGATTTCGCTGGCGGGCCGGAAAAACGACATCTGTTCTTCCAGTCCGTCCAACAATTCCATAGTTTCCAAGGCGAGTCGGGCTTCATGCTCGCGGCCGCCGGTCGTGCCGTGCACGGCGCACGGAAAACGAATCTCAAATTGGGTCGCCATCGCCCGGCGCGAAAAGTGCATCATTAAGGGGCCGTCATCCGGCTGCAAGCCGTCAGCGGATCGATTCGATGCCGCATCCTGCCGGGTGGATGCCTGGGCAGCATCGGCTAGAGGAACTTGCAAAAATTCGCGGCGAGTTTTTTTATGTCCCTTTGATTTTGCCATTATAATCGACGTGGTCAATTTGTTGGAACGACGGTTAATGTTGGAACGACGGTTAATGTTGGGGCGGCAGTTAAACTGCCGCCCCAACAAGGTTTTAAAATTATTGGAACCGCTCACGGCTGCGCATTGCCTACTGATAAATGAGGACTGAAAACTGATAAAGGGCGGACCGCGCCATGCGCAACCCGCCCTTTCATTGATTAGCTTATTGTGTATCGCGCCGAAGTTATTCCATGCTGATCGCTTCGACAGGGCATACGTCGACGCAGGCGCCGCAATCGCCGCAGGTATCCGCATCGACTACGGCCAAACCGTCTTTCATCGAAATAGCGTCCAATGGGCATGACTCGACACAAGTCTCACAACCGGTGCACTTTTCCGGATTAACTACTGCTGGCATGAATTATCTCTCCATGTAAAATAGAACAAAAAAGAATCATCATCGAATTCATACACGGGCATCTATGACACAAATCCGCCCGAGGATTGACACCATAATCCATCAAACAACGGCGTCAAGAGCACTCTTATTTAAACTTGACGTTATAGCAGCCCTTTTGTCAATAGTTTGACGAGCATTCTGAAATACCTGTAAATTTTTGCATTTTTCACATACAAATACCTGATGTTTCGAAGGCTCATTCTTAGAGGTGCTTTTCTAGCCATTAAAAGCAGTTAATGCGCATACACAAGTAAATACACGACTTATCTGTTTCCGCAACTACTTATAAAATAAGTTGTTATGACAATTCATTGAAAAATTTTTAACTTTTGACAAAGAATGGTAAATAATACGTAATAAGGGCCGCTTGCTTATACCACTATTATGTTAGTTTTCCGCCACATTGTGGTGCAAAAAACACGAAGATCTTTTTTATGTGCTTTTTGAAAATCTGGAGATGGCGCCGGCACTCATGCCACCACTTTGATTGCCCAGTCAATCGACGTTCAATCGCTGACCATAGGTGCAAATAGTGTGGTAATGATTTCTCCTCCGCCCGGCGGACCGGCACTAAGCGGTTCGATCTTACTTGTACCCGAGCCGGGTATGATTGTTGTGATCATTTCGGGCGGCATCGGGTTGCTGTTTCGCACTTGGCGACGGCATTAACAGTAACCGCAAGCAACTATGGGTTTCAGGGCGAAGGAAATTATTCACCCGCCGTTCCCTTGCCCTTCCTCGCCCTTTTTATAAATAATTCAAAAGCGTCATTTGAAGAATGCTGGCGGTAGCGCGGAGCGAGGCTTGGAAGGTGACCTGCTGGCTGGCAAGATCGGAAACGACTTGCGTTATATCGGCGTCGTACTCGTTGGAAAGCACTTTTTGCAGTTCGACGTTTTCCGTTCCCAGGCGGCCTTTCATCGCGTCCAAGCCTTGCTGGCGAGCGCCTAGTTCGGCGCGAGAAAAATTCAACTGTTGCGTGCTTTTATCGAGCAGTCCCATCGCCCGCTCTATTCCAGCGGCATCATTGTTCTGCAAAGCCTGCTTGAGTCGAATCAAAGCCGTGAAAATCCCTTCCGTTTCCTTTTGGTTAACGTCCGAGCCGTCGAGCGTACTTGCCGCCGTTATTGTCGCATTAGTCCCGTCAACTACATACCCCTGGCCGGTGTTGCCGCCGATCGGATCGAGCGATGCATGAAATATGGATGAATAGCCGCTCGTGTTTATCGCGGTGACAACGTTGTTGGCGGTGGTGGCGCCGGGAACGATGCCCACAGTGAGCGTTTTAGCGGTTTCATCGTATGTCACGCCGGTGGCCGTGGAGCTTAATATTACTTGCACGCCGTTAAGATTATCGCTTGCATTAGCGGACGATACGATCACTCCGGCATTGGCAACCGGCGTGGATGTGATGGGATCTGTCGAAGTTAACTTGGCGCCGTACATGATCCCGGAAGTACCGTCCACTACTTTACCCGTGCCGTTGTTGCCGCCGGCAGGATCCAGCGCGGCGTGGAACTTGGAACCATAATCGCTGCCGTTTATCATCCTAATCACGTCGTTGGCCGTGGTATTTCCATTGGGATCGATGCCTACGGTCAGCGTCTGGTTGGCAGCGTCATATGTCACGCCTTTGGCGGTGGCGTCTAATACAACCTGCAAACCGCTAAGATCGCCGCTGGCATCACTGGAGGTGACAATTATTGCGCTGTTGGGTACGGGCTGCGAGGTAACCGGATCCGTTGAAACCAACTTGGCGTAATAAGTAAAAGTTGCGGAACTATTATTAGCCTTTCCGGCGGGGACCAGGCCCAAGTCGACGGCTGCGGTGTTGGATTGATCGGGGATTACCGTCAACGCGCCCGTGCCCGTGCTGGTATCGACAAGTTCAATCCCGTTTCCATATGTCGCCAGGCGGGCGACTAGTTTGCCGTCGGCGTTGGCGGAATTGTTGTTGATTGCATTTAGCACGTCCCCGACGGTCTGCGGGTTGGTAATATCAATGCCTAATTGAGCGCCGTCGGCGCGGACGACGGTAAAACGGACAACGGTTATTTTGGTGGAGCCGTTCGTGCTGGGATCCGGCGTTTTACCGACGCCTTGGCCATAGTTCAGATCATCCAGCAGCGTGCTTTCGCTAAAGGTTCGCAATCCCAACTGCGAGGCGGTGGCCCCCCCGTTCTCGCCGATCATGAAATCGGCGCCGCTATCCCGCGATCGAATGTTGATGCCATCTTTGGTACCGTTGATTTCCGCCAGCAAACCGGGACTGGCGTTCACGGCGTTGAGCAGGTCTTCCACGGTCTTGCAGGCGGAAAGGCTGATGTTAAACGTCTGTCCGCCGTTAGTAATCTGCAACCCCGATTGTTGATCGAGCGGTTCGCCGGAACCGTCGCGGGTCGCGGCGCTTGCCCCGGCCTCAACCAGACCTTGTCCGCCATTGACATTGTCTAAAGGGTCCATGTCGGCGGTAAAGGGAAGGCCTGCCGTATCGTGGGCCTTGTTGATGGCAGTGATCACATTGTAGGCACGCGAGTAACCCGCGGCAATCCGCACCGTGATCGTATGCGCGTTGGGATCGTAATCGACCTTCTCTTTTCCGTAAGTTACGCTGGGGTCGTCAACCAGGGTGACGGTCACATTGTTCAGGGCCGCGCCAGTGCTTGTAGTGGCGCCCATGGCGTCGGCCCGCAGGCGGATATCGTTATCGCTGCCGGTGGAGTGCAAGACTGTGCCCGCATAAGCGCCGAGAATGTTTTGCAGCGAGGTGGTTCCATCGAGGGTGGGTTCAAGCGAGCGGCTGTAAATTGGATTGTCACCCACGCCGTTGTCGTTGCGTATGCCCAATTCCTCGGCCACGGTGCCGCTGCCGACCTCGCGGATGGAGAGATTGCCGCCGCCCGGCTTGACGAGTTGAATGATGATTTTGTCGGCGGTAATGTCAACGTTAAGCTCGTCGCCGGCCGGGGGATGGGCGTGAATCATCGCCGCCAAATCTCCGACTGTCTTGGCGCCGCTTAAGTCGATGGTGCTAGTGTTAGTGCCGTCCGACACCAATATGCTGCCCTTGCTTATGCCCTGGCCTTGGAAAAGATCGGCTAAAGACGTATCGTAAGTCAGGTCCGGCGTGATCTTCACTTGGCCTTGCGCCTGCGAAGAAATGGCACCGAAGACTTCATTGCCGTTTAAATTAGTGTCGAAGAGCAGATTAAGATCTTGATAGCTTGACAATCTCTGTTCATTGCCCGAGTACTGAACCACGTCGCCCACGGATTGAAAAGGCGCCACGGCGCTTTCCGAGCCGGAAAATAAATAGCGACCGCGGAACTGCTGGTTGCCGGTGTTTAACAACTGCCGCAAAGTCTGTTCCACCTGTTGCGCGGCCGCGCTGCGCTCGGCGTCGGTGGCCGTGGAGCCTACCACTCCCAAGGCATCGGCGCGTACCTGCGTCAACAAATCGGATACGCTGGAAAGCGCCGAGTCGGTGGTGCTCAAATAAGACTGGTTAGTGTCGATGTTGCTTTGCACCTGGGCTTTGCGCTGCAATAGCGATTGCAAACCTATTACGCTTAGCGCGGCCACAGGCTCGTCGCTGATCGACTGGAAACGGTAACCGGTGCTTAACTGCGTTTGAATGCGATATAGATCCGACTCGTTTATTTGAAGCTGACTCAATAATTGATCGCGTACGAACAAGTCGCTGAGCCGGGTGGTCGGAATGCCAATGATTGAGTTCGTCATGATTTTGGGCCGAAAATAATGCAGCCGGTTTTGCTCCGGCTGTTTTGCCTTATACCGCAAGGTTCAGGCCGTCGCGGCCAAGATGCGGGAAATTGTTGCGGTTGCATATTTCTATATTTGCACCAATATATTCAGCAGATCGGAAACCGTGGCAATATACTTGGCCGAGGCCTGAAAGGAGCGTTGGTAGGTAATCATATTCACCGCTTCCTCGTCCAGGTTCACTCCGCTAATGGCCGTTTGCTGACTGCGCAGGGAACTTTCAAACGCCTGGGCTCCATTGGCGTTGCTCTGGGCCGCCGCGGAACCTTGCGCGACATCGGCGACCATGCGGTCATATACCGCCCCTATGCTTTCACCATTGTGCGAATCTATGGGCCGGTCTACAAAATTCACCATGATTTTGGCGTTGTCCGTGTCCGCGCCGATACCGCTCTGGCTGGCCGCGAACTTGCCCGGATCGTCAGCAACCGCCGCGCTAACGCCTATATCGTCGGCCGATGCGCCGGTGAAAAAAATATTAAGTCCCAAGGACGCCAAAATGCCGCTGCTATCGTTGGCAAATGCGATTTCGTTGTCGGTCGATGTGCTGTCGATCTTCAACTTTCTGCCGGTCAGAATCTGGCTTTGAACGCCGCTTATATTGTTCAGGGCGCCGTTCAAGTCTTCTAGCGTCGTCTCATGGCCCAGGCCGTTCAGATCGATCTGGATGGTCGTGGTGTTCGTAAGACCGGTTTTTTTATTGCGAACGAGCACCTGGAACGATCCATTTTGGGGCATGAACGGCAAACCGGCCTCGCTGAGCGGTTTGGAAGCGTCGTCAACGCCGTTCACGCTGGTTAAAGTGCTATAACCATTCAATCCCTGTCCGGATGAATAAACCTTGTTGAACTCAAACGCTAATGTCTGGGAAAAGTCGTTGAGTTGATCCAGGAACCCGCCCAGAACTTGGTCCCGGGCATCGATTAGTCCCTTAAGTTCACCGGAAGTAGGTTCTATCTTCTCATCGTTGTCCTTTATATGAATCTCAGCCGCCGCCAAACCTTTATTACCCTCCAAAACCACCTCCACCGGACGGGAATCGCCCTCGCTTACTAAATAAGTGTCGCCGCAGTAGACGATAACGCTGCCGTTGGGTTGCTCAACGGATTGGATGTTAATCAACTTGGCCAGCGATTCCAATGCTTGAAATCGTTGATCGGTCAGCCCGACGGCGTCGCTCTTCGAAGTAGTGCCGCCTTGCATTTCGGCGATTTTTACATTTAATTGGCCGATTTGCTCGGTTAAATTATTAATGTCGCCCGCCATGTTGCGTATCTGATCATTTACGTCGGATCGGAGCCCTTCCACCTGTTGAGACATCTGCGTGATATTCTGGGTCAGCGTCTGTCCTTGCAATACGGCCTGATTGCGAACGGAAACATCATCCGGCGAATTGAGTATCTCGGAGATGCTGTTGAAAAAGTTGTTCATCGAAGTGCTCAGGTCACTGCTGTTGCTAAGCGCGTTTATCACTCCTTCCAACTGGGAATAAGTTTGTTGCAAGGTGTCGGTATTGGACGAGTCGCTGACCGCGCTGCGCAGCCGTTCCTGCAGAAACTTGTCGACCTTCTGCACCACTGCCTCGACTTCAACGCCCGTGCCTAAAAGTAGATTGCCCAACTGTTGAGTCGCGGCGGGTTGCAACACCACCTCTTCGCGGAAATACCCCGGCGTGCTGGCATTGGATATGTTCTGGCCGACAACCTGCAAGGCGATGTCATTCGCCCGCAGCGAGTTGCCTGCCATTTGAATGGAACCGAATAGCGACATGGTTAGGATTCAGGGTTCGGGGTTCAGGGTTCGGGGGCCAGAATAAGTACCGACGATCAATATCTGAACCCTGAACCCTGAACTTTTATTTTCGGCCGAAGATCGAGCCAAGCATTTATATGTATTTTCCCGGGATTTCCAACTAAATTCTCTAATTGCCCCATTCTATTTAAGCTGCCCGGTCTACAATGGCGCCGCTGGAGTTAACCGGTTCCCCTTCTCCATATGTCGGCTGAAGGCGGCCGCCGGTCGCTATAATCTCTAACATCTGCGAAAGATGTATCAAACTTCGTTGAACCACGAGCCAATTCGTGAAGCTTTGGTGTTGAAGAAGTCTGGCTCGGGAGCTTGCCTGAGCCAGCCGATCGGGTAACTCCCCACGGCGGTCGAGAGGCAAGGCCTTGGTCAAGGCCTGTATGCTGTGGGCGGGCAATCCTTCTTGAGCCGCTTTTAAAAGCAATTGTTCTCGCCGCTGAACGCACTCTTGAAGCCGGACAATCAATTGCTCTTCCTCCGGCGCGATGGCGGCTAAGCCGGCCATGTCAGAGGCAATTAACAACTCTCTTTTTTTGGCCAAATTCACGAATAAATCGTCTTGCACGGCCAAAAGGTCGTTCAAAAGTTGTGCAACTTCGTTTTCCCACGTAGTTTGCATGGATACGCCTATTTTCTTATTTTCGCTGTAGGGTGAACAGTTCGAACATTGGTCCGCTGAATTTATCGGCGCTTGACTCGCTCATGTTTTTAGCCAGCACCTGGTCGAGTTGCTGTTGAAATATCTCTTCGGCCCGGCCGCCGTTAAAATAGGCCGGTTTGCCCACGGTTTGTCGCATTGAATGCAATAATTGACCGAAAAGGGTCTGGCCCACAAATGCATCGAATGCCTTGCGCAACTCCGGATTTTGGGCCGCGCCTACAAGATCGGGCTTTTCCGCCCGGGCGTTTTGTGCGGCATTCATGGCCGGTGCGACTGTAAGGTCAGTGTTGATGGCATTTACCATGCCGAATTCTCCGCTTCGTTTATCGATCAGTGTAATTTTCGATGCGTCTACCTTAACGCAGCACGCGCGACCATACTAAACATCACTCGATAATTAATTGGGCGTGGAGCCGGCCGTTTCGATCCAGCCCCTTGATAATGTCGATAATATCCGGCGTGGCTACGTGCAGGGCATTGAGCGTTTCGACCAGTGCCTTGAGTTTTGGCGCGCCGGGATCCGACGAATTGACGGGCACAAACGGCCGGGCATTGCCGGCGTTGCCGGTTTCGACCACGATGTTTTTATGCGACACGACGGCGGCGCCGATCTCCACGTCGCCGCTGATGACGATGCTCCCCGCCCGTTCGTTGATAACTACTCGCGGGGCGGTCTGCGGCTCCATGATGGGCAGACTGAGCACTTGCGAGACGAAGAGCACGGGATCCTCGCGGTATTGCGGGGGAATATACACTTCGACGTTGACCTGATTGATCGCCCTAGCCAGCGGACTGCCGCCCGTTTGAATGCCCAACCGGCTGTTGATTAATTCCGCCACGTCCTGGGCGACTTGAAAGTCGGCATGGTTCTTATCCAAAACCAGGGTAATTTTTCGATCTTTGATGAAGGCGTTGAAAAACTCCTCTTCCAATTGGCAGCCCTCGAAAACCCGGCCGCTATTGGTTATCGACGGATCGTCCAGGGTGACGGGCCCTTCGGCAAAGGCGTAGATGCGGGGATTGGTCCGATCCGGCCCGACCAGCGGCGTGAGGAACAGCCGCCCGCCGGCCAGACTCTTGGCCGAGCCGATGGAACTGACCACGCAATCGATCTTGTCGCCTTGGCGCGCCCCGGAAGCCGGTATGGTGGCGGTCACGGTTACCAGGGCCACGTTCTTGGTGTCTTTGATTTCGTCCAGGCTTTTTCGTCCCAGCGGTTCGCCCATCACTTTCATTACCTTTTCCAGGCTCCTGAGCATGGGCAAAAAGCTGCTGCCGTCGCCGGTGCCCTTCAGGCCGACCACGATCCCCAAACCCTGTAAAGTGTTCTCTTCCTGCCCTTTCAGGCGGCAGATGCTTTTTAGAATCGTCCGCGCATCTAACGGCGCCGCCGCCAGGCAACATGTAAGGATTGTCACTAAAACTACGAATCGGTGATAAATTTTATTTTTCATGCGATTTAGACTAATTTCTCAACACGGAAACACGGAGGTCACGGAAAAAATCAAAATAATAAATTGTTTGTTTGGGCAAGTCTTCTTGGATTAGATTAATTGGATGAATTTATCACTGAGCATATTCAAAATCTTTTTTTTAAATTGTCTTCTCCGTGAACTCCGTGTCTCCGTGTTGTTTATTTTGGCGAAAAGCGGCCTAAAATGGTTGATATTTATCGAGCCACTGCAGGAACCAACCGCGGCGATAACCGTCGCGGACGTGGCCTTCCTCGCGCTTCAGCAATCGCATATTGGAAACGTTTTGGCTGAGCACGGTATTGTTGGGCAGCACGTCTTCCGCCCGAATCTCGCCGCTCAGGGAATATTCCCAGGTGTCTTCGTTGTTTTTGATCGTGCGGCGGCCTTCGATGACCAGATTGCCGTTGGGCCGGATGTCGACCACGTTGCAGGCGATCTGCAACTTCATCCAATCCTTGGCTTCAAAGACGGCCTGAGATTGCATCTTGTTGTCCACTTCCCCGCGGACGTGCGGCGAGCCGGCTGTTTGAGGATCGGGCACCACCGAAAGGCCCTTTAACAAAATCCAGTCCGGCAGTTTCAAATCGCCGTAGGCTTTTTTCTTACGGTCCATCTGCCCTTCGCTGTTAACCACCGATTTCTCGTCAACCTGCACCGTAATGATATCGTGCAAGCGGATCGGATGCGGCTCGATTGGCTGTTGGTAAGTCCAGGAGTATTTCGCCATACTCATGCCCACTCGCGGATCAGGCTGTCCAAAAAGACTCGAATCTTGCGCTCTTAAATCAGAGGGGGGGAAAAAGGTGAAAAGAAATAATATTAATGCAAATTGCAAATTGCGAATAAAAGACAGTGGGCAGTCGCCTGAATCGTACCCGGCGGACCGTGGACAGAGTGAAACTGCACGCGTTTCCATTGGTTTACTCATAATTCTTCTTTCTTTGTTCCATGTTCCGCGTTAATTTATTTTCGTTCCGTAGCCGGCACAACTTGCGCTAGAACCTCGGCTTCGCGCACGCCGCAAACGCGCGCCTGATACGGTTTACGGTCTTGCATGGTTTCCATGGTCACCAGATCGCCCAAGCCGCCGTCGTCCCTTGCCCGGGCGGTGGTCCGCACGCGAATGCCCGCGCTTCGGGCGTAAACTGTCACCACGTCGCTTTTATGAACCAAAAGCGGCGCTTGCAGGTCGTCGGGAACAATAATTTTTCCATCCGGGACCGCCCGCGTGGCTTGCTTGCCGGCCACTTCTTCGATACTATGGAAAACGCCGCTTTCGCCGTCGCGAGGGGCATCGCGGACAAGCGCCAGATCGCTTTCCCGGATCACCGCGCCGCGGGAAAGAGAGTGCACGGCCGCTACAACAGCCGAAGGAACGGCAACCTGCACGTCGAGCGTAAATGGCCCCAATCCCTCGCTCGAATCGACCCTCACTTCAAAGCGTTGCGATCCGGTCCAAGGCGCGGCGCCGCCGCTGACAGAAATCGGCTGCACCGGATTCGCGGCCGCGCGGGCCAGGGCGGCAGGTGTGTCGAATTGCAGGTATCGCGTCTCGCCGGAACCGGTTTTCGTTTGCAGGTATTGCAATATCGCCTCTTGGACGCGGCGCTGGGCCCGCTTTGCAGCCGAAGAGGTTAATGGCTGTTCCGAACGCACGGATTCGCCGGCTGAGGTCAATACTATCTGGCTGGAGCCTGAAAACTGGTGCTGGGCCAAGTTAATGCCCCGCAGGGCCAGAAGATCTTGCACTTCTCTCACCCCAAGCATGCGCTGCTGCGACGCCGGCGGAGCGGGAAAAAGTTCAACCGCGGCGAGTTTTTCGGCCTGCCGGGCGTCGGTAGTATAAATTTCCGCGATATCGCCCAGGGTAACCACCGATCCATGCGGACTGCACTGCTGGCGCAGCCGCAATTCGGCGGCCCGGGATGCGCTGCACGCCAATGCCGGCAGGATTGTCAGTAGAACAATTATGCGTTGCATGTGTCGGTCATTCCAGACTTATACGGGATTACTGCCGCGGCAAATTCGCCACGGTCTGCAATAATTGATCGGCCGTTCTTATGGCCTGGGAATTCAGCTCAAACGCGCGTTGAGTGGTAATCATATCGATCAATTCCTGAACAGGCTCGACATTGGCCGATTCAAGCATGTTTTGCTGCAAAGTTCCCAGACCGTTCTGGCCGGGATTGGATATTGTCGGAGCGCCCGAGGCGTCGGTTTCCCGATAAAGGTTTTCACCCAATTTGAGCAATCCTTGCGGATTGACGAATGCGGCCAATTGGATTTGGCCCACTTGCGACATTTGGTTGCTCCCCTGCTGTTGCACCGAAACAACGCCTTCGGGCGATATGCTGATGGCCGTGGCATCCGGGGGTATGACAATCGGAGGCTCCAACAATCGTCCGTCGTTGGCCGAGCCTGTCACCAGGTTGCCGTTTGAGTTTTTTGAAAAATTTCCCGCCCTGGTGTATACGATTTTGCCGTCGGGATTGGTGACCTGGAAAAACCCCATGCCCTCGATGGCCACGTCCAATTCCTGGCCGGTTTGCTTGATCGAGCCTTGGGTGAACTCGGTTTGCGTGCTTTGCGTCCGCACGCCCAAACCGATTTGAGTGCCGGTGGGAGTATACTGGCCGGCCGAATCCTGGACGCCGGGATATTGTTCGTGATGGTAAATCAGATCCTCGAAATTCGCCCGGTCTCGCTTGAACGCCGTGGTCTCCATGTTGGCAAGATTGTTGGCCACCACGTCCAACTTGGTTTCCATTGCCGTCATGCCCGTTGCCGCAGAATAAAGCGCTTGAATTGTCATTGGATTAGTGATTAGGATTGAGGATTGGGGATTTAGTTGCAGTTTAGCCCGGGCACTTGTGCCCGGAAATTCCGGCTTTTATACCCTTCGCAAACGACCGGGCTAAACGAGTTTGTTCATTGTCTATGCCTTCAACACTCGACTGATCAAAGAGCCGAGTATTTGATCTTGGGTTTTCATCATGCTGACATTGGCCTCGAAATACCGAGAGGCCTCGATCATGGCGGTCATTTCCAGCGTTGGGCTCACGGCCGACATCTCCAGACAACCGGAGGCGACGCGCCGCTCGGCCGGCGGTACACTCTCAGCGCGAGTCGTCGAGCGGAAAAGATTATCACCGTACTTGACCAGGCTCTCATTGGCTGCGGGCTTGACAATCGCCAGATTCTGCGTATTGCCGGGTTGCCGCATTGCGCCTGTGTCGCTGATATCCCAGTTTTTCACTTCCGGATTTATAACGACCGGCCCTCCGCTTTCATCCAATACCGCGTAGCCTTGCGGAGTGACCAACTCTCCGCGGGAATTAATTTCAAAATTCCCCGCCCGGGTCAAGAAAGTTTCATTGCCTTTCTTGACCGTAAAAAAACCATCGCCCATCATTGCCACGTGCGCTGGATTCTTGGTTTGCTTTACGGCGCCCGGAGAAAAATCGGTCTTTGTCTGGCGGAGCAAAACACCACCGCCAATGTCTTCCATATTGCCCGAACCGGGGATCGCCAAACCCTTATCGATACCCTCGGCATACCGGGCTTGAAAAGAGGCCAATTCCCGCTTGAAACCAACGGTATCGACGTTAGCCAAATTGTTGGCAATGACATCCAGTCGGGAAGATTGGGCGTTGGCCCCTTCCGCTGAAATGTAAAAACCGTAAGGCATTTTGACCCTCGTGAAAAACTAAACCCTTACCTAACCTGCAGACTCTGCGGGGAGTTGGGGGTGCATTTCACTCAGCAACACTTGTGCCAGTTCGTTCGATTGGTGCGCTCAGCTCTCGAAGATTTGGCGGAAACGGCTGACCTCATAAACACTTAGACTCCTTTCTCGCACCTTAACAGCAAGTTCTGATGCAAACTATCTCACGGTTCGTGACCAGCTAGTTCTGCCGATTCAACCTGCAAAAACCGCCGATCCATGGTTGAATCCGGACATACGCGGGGACAAAGAGCATTTAGGGATCGAAGACCACGGCGCAACACCTTTTCATTGCCACAAGGATCATCAAGCTAATAAACGTAATAGATTGTCAGACTGGCAAAAAGGTTTAGGAATTCACCCATTAATCTGGTAGGAACCCGCCTTCCCATTCCTGTGGGAAAAAAGCCCCTAACATACTGCTACAGTCGGGTTTATAGGGAATTTACTGATCGTTTTGGTATCTAATAAGACTTTGTCCTGGTCTGGGGCATTTTTTTACTTGCTTTGGTTGTTTCTCATGCCGAGAAAGCTATAGAACAGTAGTCACAGAAAATTATCGGCCACGGTCCAGTTTACCTAGAGTATGTAAATTGCCGAGCCGATGGTTAATGTGGACCTTGGCGCGGATTCACGACCCATCGTGCGTCCAATTCTG
Source organism: Pirellulales bacterium (assembly GCA_963845975.1). Lineage (GTDB taxonomy): Bacteria > Planctomycetota > Planctomycetia > Pirellulales > Thermoguttaceae > JBEKIK01. The sequence continues at coordinate 1,835,198 of CAWJUD010000001.1, forward strand.
GATGCGGGGTCAAGACGGTCGGACGTAGATCGTGCGCTAAACATAGCGTTCCTTCCTGATTTAACCCCACCATACGCGTACCGCCCGCCGCCAGAATCCACAAATGCGGCCGGCGGTAAAAGCTGTCTCCGGAAGCATAGCTCCTGCCGTCCGGGATGGCTTGAACGTGAACCTTTAATGAAAGGTATCTGGCATGACCCGAATTAACACAAACATTAATTCTCTAACAGCACAGCAAAACTTGGCCAAGACCAGCGTGCTGTTGCAAACGGCTTTAACCCGTTTGAGCACCGGTTTACGAATCAACTCCGGTAAAGACGACCCGGCCGGTATGATCGCCGCCGCTCAGTTAGGCAGCGATATTGCCGGCACTAACGCGGCAATCGGCAACTCGAAAATGGCCCAGCAGATCATTGACACCGCCGATGCCGCTCTGGGACAGATCACCGGCTTGGTGAACGACATCCGCACCCTGGTTACCCAGGCGGCCAACAGCGCGGCCATGAGCCCGGACCAGATCGCTGCTAACCAATTGCAGATCAACTCGTCCTTGAACGCCATCAACCAAATTTCTCAGTCGACAAACTTCCAAGGCCGCAAACTGCTCGACGGCAGCCTGGATTTCACCACCACGCACAATATTAATGATCTTGTTTCTCATTATAGTGCGGTACAAAACCTAGAGATCGATAGCGCCAATCCCGGCACCGCCGCCAACATACCGGTCACGGTCAGCGTTGCAAACCAAGCCCAACGGGCATATCTGGCAACATCGACCACGACGACCAATGCATCCGATGGTTCGTTTACAATTACTACGTCCAACGGATCATTTAATATTGCGCCACCCACCGGCGGCCTCAATTATAACGGCATGACCGTTAAATTCGCGACTAGTTCCGGCCAGGGTGCTGGAACCGCGTATGCCAACTATGTAACTGCTACAAAAACGCTGACCATCACGATGAACGACACCAATGTCACAAGTTTTGCCGTCATACAGGGCGCTCTGGCAATTACGCAAGTCGATGGAGCCAATCCTACTGTGAATTTTGTCGCCTCCGGCGCCACAGCCGGCGTCCAATTCGATCCGGCCAAAGATACGACGAACATAAACGTTGCAGCGGTTGCTTCGAACGGGTTTATGTCTGGATTGACTAATGGCGGCATAATCCAGATCACTGCCAAAACAGGCGGTACAGCGGGCAATATATCGGCTAGGATCATAGCCGACGCTTCTACAACTACCACTTATGCCACAATGGGCAATGCCACTAATCTAGTGGTACATATTGGCACTAATGGTGGTGAAGACACTGTCGCAAAAGTTGCTGCCGCTATCACTTCCGGTACCAACTATACAGCCACAGCGCTGCAAGGCGGCGCTACGGCGATTGCCGGCGCTGACGAAGACACGGCATCCAGTTTAACTGAGCTCTTGGGTGCTACTCCAGCTGTTTCTAATACAATCTTTACTTCAAAACAGGGTAATATAGCTGGTTCAGTTGAAATTAAGGCTGGAACAACGGGAGTATCCCTGGACGGTACTGATGGTCATCTGATCATAACCATCGATGTTACAGACGCCGTACACGATATGGCTTGGCTGCTTGGTCAAATCAATGGTCTAGCCGGATCTAAAGTTTCAGCGGCGGCAGGTGCCGGTTACGTTGGAACAACAAAAATGAACGCCATAGGCGCCATTACGCCAGCTAACACAACCCTTGCTCCCGGCGCCAACGGCCTGGGAAAAGCAGACCTCACCGGCGGCACCGATGCCAAGACTGCCGTCACATCCGTATTGAACATCGGCGGGACTCCCCTTACCGAAGACGTCCAGTTCATGGCAACCGGCAACGCAGGCTCGCATTTGTTCAAATTCACAACCGGCACCGCTCTTAGTCTTGTAAGAGATGCCGTCAATGCATTGTCCGATGGAACCGGGGTAACATCGAGAATTACTCTAGGCGCTACCACGACAAATCTGATATTCGAGTCGTCCGACTTTGGTTCGGCCGGCACGGTAGGCATTGATGTCCGCTCAGGCGGCGCCGCTTTTAAGAACAATATGGTCGATCGGACCGGCGTCAACACCGTGTACTCCGCCGGCACCGATATCAATGCCAAGGTCAATGGCGTTCAGGCCAATGGCGTCGGCAACACATTGTCGATCGACACCCCGGCCCTGGCCATGAGCATGACCGTTAATGATCCTACCGATCTGGTTCCTACTCCATCCACCATTAGTTTCACTATCACCGGCGGTGGAGCCCATTTCCAAATCGGTCCCGACGTGGTCAGCACTCAGCAGGCCATCATCGGCATCCAGAGCGTTGATACGGCCAACATGAATACCAGCTATGGCCGCTTGTATGAACTACACTCTGGCGAAGACGCCGCTCTGACTACCGATGCCACAAAGGCCGGCAAGATTATTACGGCCATAGCCGGCAAGATCAGCACCCTCCGCGGCCGGTTAGGTGCGTTCTCCAAGACCACCTTGGATTCCAACATCGCCACTTTGGGCTCCACGGTCAACGCCTTGACCAATGCCCAGAGCAGCATCCAGGACGCCGATTTCGCGGCCGAAACCGCCAGCCTGACCCGGGCCCAAGTCCTCACGCAATCAGGCACGGCCGTGCTGCAACTCGCCAACCGCGGTCCGCAGCAAGTCCTGGCCCTGTTGCAGAATCTATAATGATTCTCGGTTAATTGAAAACCTCGTTGGGGCGGCAGTTTAACTGCCGCCCCAACGTATGAATATCCGGTCCGTCCCGACATGGGGCGGACCGGTTCTTGTGTTTCCAGGGTTCGGGATTCAGCACCATTAGCCATTATCCACCGATTCCTAATCGGCTAAATCCTAAAACCGCTAAATTTTACCCATCCTACCAGACGATATATATTGAAGCGACAAATTATCTGCCCCCATCGCCTAATATCTGCAGCCTCCGCCATGGTGCTTTATGGTTCAGATTACATCTACTACCGGCATAGTTTCAGGCATCGATTACAATACCTTGATCAATAACCTGCTCAAAATAGAATCAGCACAAAGCGACGCAATCACCGCTCAAAATACAACCCTAAAAAATCAGCAGACCGCCATAACCGCCCTTGTGGCGAATTTGACTGCAATAAAAGGGGCCTCCGACGCTCTGGGTAAATCCAGCCTTTACAACGCGACCACCGCCGCCAGCAGCAACACTAGCGTCATCTCTGTCGCAACCACTGGCACTCCGGCCGCGGGCTCATATCAATACACCGCGCTAAGCAAAGCCCAATCTCAACAACAGATAAGTTCCGGTTATGAATCAACCACTGCCGCAATTGGCGCGGGCACGCTTAGTTTCCGATTCGGCAACGGCGTAGATGCATCCATGAGCCTTGATAACATAAACGGCGGAGCGGGATTCTCCGCGGGCAAGATCAAAATCACCGACCGCAGCGGCACTGCGGCAATAATCGATCTTTCAGGCGCTAAAACAATCGACGACATGCTCAATGCCATAAACGATAACGGCATTGCCGATGTCACGGCCTCAATCCAGGGCGACCGCATCGTTCTTACAGACAACACCGGCTCGACGACTTCCAATCTAAGGGTGCAAGAGGTCAGTTCAGGCAAGACCGCGGCCTCGTTGGGACTGTCCAGTATTAACACGGGCTCGAATTCAGCCGCCGGCTCGGACATCGTCTACCTGTCTAACAACCTGAATCTCAGCGCATTAAACGACGGCATCGGCGTGGAAACGAACAACTCCGCCGCTGATTTAAAATATACGCTCAGCAACGGCGATACCGGCGAGATCAAACTGTCGGGATCAAAGACCCTTGGCGATGTCATAACCGAGATCAACGCCGCCAATACGAATCTCAAGGCTTCGATCGCCCCAGATGGAAGCGGGCTGATCCTTACCGATTCATCCGGCGGGACGACGAACACCTTCACAGTCAGCGATGAGAACGGCTCCAAGGCCTTGGAAGATTTAGGATTAAACGGTACGGCCGCAGGCGGCGTAATCACCGGGAGTCGAATTCTATCCGGCGCAAAAACCGTTTTGCTCTCCGATCTTAAAGGAGGCAATGGACTTGGAACGTTGGGCAAAATTAACCTGACTGATCGCGCGGGCAATGCCGCCGCTGTAGATCTGTCCGGGGCCGAAACGATTGAAGACGTGATCAGCGACATTAATTCATCCGGCCTGCAAATCACTGCCCAAGTGAATGATGCCGGCAACGGCATCAAATTGGTCGATACCAGCGGCCAAACCGCCGGCGATCTCAAAGTGGATAATTTCGACGATGGCACTACAACAGCCACAAAGTTATTTGGATCCCCCATGGATGTGGCGGACAACAGCGTCAACAGCGGTGATTTACATCTTCATGTCATCGGACTAAATACACAACTGGCCGATCTGAATGGAGGCAACGGTATAACGCAGGGCAAATTCACCGTTACCAACAGCGTTGGAAAGATCGGTACCATTAATATCGATAGCAGCGTGAAAACCATCGGCGACGTGGTGCAGGCGATCAATTTGTCAACCGCGCACGTCCTTGCCGAGATTAACGACACCGGCGACGGCATCCTCATCCAGGACACCGCCGGCGGGACGGGCAAGCTCACTGTTGCCGAAAACGGCTCAACCACCGCTGCCGATCTCAATCTGCTGGGAACCGCTATCACCAAGAATTCAACACAGGTCATCGACGGCTCGATGACCCGCATTATCGACATCTCCGACACCGACTCGCTGGGAACATTGACCGACAAAATCAATCATCTCGGCGCCGGGATCACGGCTTCCATGGTGTCGGACGGCTCGGATACGCCGTACCGCTTGTCGCTAGTAAGCAATAATACCGGCAAACAGGGGAAATTCATTCTAGACACGTCGCAATCGGACCTGTCCTTTGACCAAATCTCCAAGGCACAAGATGCTTTATTGGCCGTGGGTTACACCAGCTCGTCAAACAAGACCATGTTGATTTCCTCGAGCACAAATACCTTCAATAACGTGCTAAAAGGCGCCACGCTTACCATCCAGAGTGCTTCCAGCACCCCTGTGACGGTCACAGTCAACTCGGACACCACCAATCTGGCCACAGAGATCAAGGCCTTTGTCAATACTTATAACACGTTCCGCACAACATTAAATACCGATACCGCTTATAATACAAGCACAAACCAGGCGGCAGTCCTTACAAGCGATTACAACGTTACTCGAGTGGATACGGAACTATCAAAACTGATAAGCAACTATTATCCGAGCGGGAATACCATCACTTCGATGGCCCAAATCGGCATCAGCGTCAATGACGACGGCACGCTTTCGCTGAATGAATCCACACTTGACAGCGTGCTCAGCACGAATCTTGCCGATGTAAAATCGCTGTTCACCACGGCCGACACCGGCGTTTCGGCACAATTTTCCAATATGCTCGTCAACCTGGGCGTCGATGTTGATCCGACTGATCCTAAATCGCTCTTGGGATTGCACAATCAGGCGCTGCAAACCACAATCGATAAAAATCAAGATAAAATCGACCAGTGGACCACACGGCTGGACGCCGAACGCACGCGATTGACCAACCAATTCGCCAACTTGGAATTGACCTTGGCCAAGATACAAAGCAACTATCAGGCACTTAATTCCATACAATGGATGTTGGACAGCAACTCGACTAGCAGCAACAATTCGCTCTTTAATAATAGCAGCAGCAGCAGTTCGTCATCATAAAAAATGTTGGTCGCTTTCCTTTATCTATATCATTCGGCATAAAAAGCAATCATGTATCATAGCGCCGCAAATAACTACCTGGCAACCGATGTAATGACCGCTACGCCGCAAAAACTGCAATTGATGCTTATCAATGCGGTAATTCAAGCGGTCGAACGCGCCCGAAAACATTGGCTGAATGAAGATCATAAACAAGCCGGCAAATACCTTGGCCGCGCAAGGGAAATTGTTTGCGAATTCTTTAACGGATTTGATTACGAGGCAAAATCGGAACTGGTCGGTAAAATCGCCGGAGTATATTTGTTCATTTACCGTACTCTTGCACGGGCTGAGTTAGACAACGATCTAAATAAGCTGGACGAGGCCTTGCGGATTCTGGAGATTGAACGCGATACTTGGCGGCAAATATGTGAAAAACTGGCGACAGCGAGCGCCGGCCGGCCGCAGCAGCAAGATACCCGCCCGCCGATTGCCCCAAAGCTCTCTCCTAATGTCGGCGTCCCTGCGGACCTGCCTGCCACTTCCCTCTCTTTGGAAGTTTGATAGACTATAGGCTTCGAGCCGGAACCTATAACGTAAGCGTATAGGCCTTATTCTTTAAGCCGGAGGACGAAAGGCGGTATAAACCGCCCCGAACTTCGTACTCCGTACCTGGCGCGGCTTTTGTCCGCAACCAAACCCCCGGTGTAATCACCAGGGGCTAAATAAGTATTGGACAAACTGAATAAGTATTGGACAAACTAGGGCGGCAGTTAAACAGCCGCCCCAACAATTCACATCCTTTATCAAATGAAACCAAACATTCCCGGGCTGTTTATTACCGGCGCCGATACCAACGTCGGCAAGACTTATGTTGGAGTATTGATTGCCTGTGCTTTAAAAGCGGCGGGACATCGGGTGGGCGTATACAAACCCGCCGCCAGCGGATGCCGCCGGGAAGGCAAGCGGCTGATTTCCGACGACGCCCTGCTCCTCTGGCGCCCGCCGGCGAGCGGGGCGATTTAGACCGGGTTTGCCCGCAGCGTTTCCAAGCCCACCTTGCCCCGCATCTTGCCGCCCGGGTGGAAGGCAAGGAGATAGATAAAAAACTATTGCGCGGCGGTTTGGACTACTGGCGGGCATGCTCCGATATCGTCCTGGTCGAAGGCGCCGGCGGACTGCTCTCGCCGCTGGGAGAGAACGACTGCGTGGCCGATCTGGCCCGCGATTTCGGCTTCCCGCTGCTGATCGTCGCCCGCAATGCACTAGGCACGATCAACCACACGCTGCTGACGCTGCATGCGGCCCAAACTTTACACGGCGGCCTGAAAGTCGCCGGCATCGTCCTCAGCCATCCCGCCCCGCCCGGCAACGATCCCAGCACCAAATGCAACCGCCGGGAAATTGAATCCCGCTCGACCGTGCCTGTACTGGCGGAGGTATTTTGGGGGACAACAAGATTCGACGGCGCACCAGATTGGCCGCAATTAGCCGGGGGACAATAAAAGATTACTTGCACAGTGGCGACAATTCAACTCTCGCACCAATGTTGTTATAATCTTCTCGTTCCCATGTCGGAGTATAAAAACAAGGTGAATATTCAACTTTTCAATGGAATTATATCATGAAAAACGATTTTTCTATTAGTGCAAACCGGCCGACAAGGCATTCATGGGCCGAACCCTGGAAAATCAAGGTTGTCGAGCCGCTGAAAATGACCTCTCGCGCCGAGCGTGAACGGGCCATTGCCGAGGCCGGTTTCAATACGTTTCTCCTGCGTTCGGAGGACGTTTACATCGATTTGCTCACAGATAGCGGCACCAGTGCAATGAGCGATTGGCAATGGGCCGGCATGATGCTGGGCGATGAAGCATACGCGGGCAGCAAGAACTTCTATCACCTCGAAGAAACCGTCCGACAATACTACGGTTTCCGCTACACCGTGCCGACACACCAAGGACGCGGGGCCGAGCACATCCTTTCCCGCATGCTCATCAAACCCGGCGACTACGTGCCGGGCAATATGTATTTTACCACCACGCGCCTGCACCAGGAGCTTGCCGGCGGCACTTTCGTGGACGTGATCATTCCCGAAGCGCACGATCCCGCCAATGAACATCCTTTTAAAGGCAACATCGACCTCGCGGCATTGGAATCGTTGATCCGCCGGGTCGGCGCGGAGCATATTCCATATATCAGCCTGGCCGCCACGGTGAATATGGCCGGCGGTCAGCCGATTTCAATGGCAAACTCACGGGCGGTGCGCGAGTTGGCGCAAAAAAATAAAATCCGCATCATTCTCGACGCCACCCGCGCCGTTGAAAACGCATACTTCATCCAACAGCGTGAACAGGATTATCAGCACAAAAGCGTGGCAGATATCCTTAAGGAAATCTGCTCTTACGCCGACGGGTGTACGATGAGCGGGAAAAAAGACGCCCTGGTCAACATCGGCGGATGGCTGGCGCTTAATGAACTTGAACTCTATGAAGAAGCCAGCAATTTAGTGGTGGTTTACGAGGGGCTGCACACCTACGGAGGCATGGCGGGCCGGGACATGGAGGCCATGGCCCGCGGAATCGTCGAATCCGTCCAGGACGATCATATCCGTGCGCGGGTCGGCCAGGTGGAGTATTTAGGACACAAGCTTATCGAGTGGGGTATTCCCGTGGTTCATCCCATCGGCGGGCATGCCGTGTTTCTGGACGCAAAATCCTTTTACGCACATCTGCCCCAGGACCTCTTTCCCGCCCAAGCTCTTGCCGCGGAATTATACGTCAACTCCGGCGTGCGGTCGATGGAACGGGGCATCGTTTCCGCCGGACGCGACACGGCCACCGGTCAGCACCATTATCCGAAACTCGAACTAGTGCGCCTGACCATCCCCCGCCGTGTTTATACTCAAGCTCACATGGACGTGACCGCCGAAGCCGTCTTAGACGTCTACGATCAGCGGCAACACGCCAGGGGATTGAAAATCACCTACGAGCCCAAGTATCTGCGATTCTTCCAGGCCCGATTCGAACGACTGTGAGGCGGCTTTTTATCGATTATTCGCGCTTTTATCTCCTTCCCGCACAGTATACAACTGGGTGTGGAGTTTGTATCATCTGCGCATGAAAAAAGGGGCGGCAGTGCAACTGTCGCCCAACGTAATTTTGTCGCTCTAACATTGAAATGTCATAAAATCAATCTTAGCCTGAAATCGCCGCGGCTTCGGCGAGAAGTTTGGCTTCGGCTCGGCTGGTGTCCAATGCGAGTTGCATGGTCACGCTCCAGCGGCCGTCTTTGTCGGCCTCCACTAGCCAGTGGGGCAGGACCGCGACCGACTGGTGCACCAACTCGAAACCGCCTTCAGATTGGCTCACGGTTTCAATGGGGAAAGTCCAGAACCGGGTTTTCCGCGACATCTTCAATCCGACTTCGATCCCTTGCCACTCGTCGGTCAGGCTCAGGCCGAATGCTTCCGCAAGATCTAGCCGCGTGCCGAACTGGCCCAGGCGGTTGCCGCCGGGATCGGAGAAGTAACGATCATCCGCTCCGGCCGGCAGCCCGGCGAAATTCAGTTCCACCGCAAAATGCAGGGGATGGTTTTGCGGCAAGTTCTCCAAAAGATACGCCACTTGCAGCGTGGAACTGCCGGCGTCGAGCGTGAGTCCCTTGGTAATACGCACCGGCACGCCGCAGGCCAGCCCGTCGCGGCTGAGTTGCACTTGGATGCGGTCGGGATTGCGCCGGATGCGGGCTTCATACACGCTGTTGAGGAAATCGCCGCGCTGCGGGGCCTGGCCCGAAAGCAAACCTTCCAGCGTAACGTCGTTATCGTAGAACAAATCAACCAGGCTCTTGCGCAGATGGTCGTCATATTGCAGGCGCTTGTCCAGATCGGGCTGCTTGAAAACCACGCGATCGTGAATGCTGGCAACCGCATCCGAACCTTGCTGGGCTCCGGCGAGCACCTTGCGATGATACGCCTCGGGCCGTCGGGCAAGGGTAGCCAGTAAATTCAACTTGATCTTGCGCACGTCGAGTTCCACCAGGTAGCCGCCGACGCCTGGCGTGAGCATCGCCACGAGATTGTCGTTCGACAGGCGGACTTCCTGGCGGGCGTCGAAATTGAAATCGTCGGCCGCGGCCTCGATCCACGTTTCCCGCGCCCGGCCGCCTTTTCCAAGAGGTTATCGGCCGAAATCAGGTGATTGTAGACCGCGTTGCGCAAGTGCGGCAGATACAGCCCCCCGAACGCCCCGTGCCAGTAAGCGCAATTGCATTGCGCGGTAGAGTTCGATGCGGGCCCGCTCGATCGTCTCGCCGCCAAGGCCCAGGTCGATCATCTCTTGCAGCCGGCGGCTGACGATCATCATGCGGCAGTACATTTCGTCGGCTTCAGGATATTTCACTTTGAAGTTACGCCAAAAACCGCCGCGCATGAAGCGCCTCAAAAACGGCCAATCCGGCTGATCACGCATTTCCTGGGCGATCCGCTCGTATTCGACCAACTGATCGGCTGGCAGGGCCCATTCGGTCATCTCGCGATAGCTGCAATCGGGCAGATAGATTTTTCCCGCCGGCGGAACGTTGTCGAAGGCCTCGGCCAGCGTGGTCACCTGGATCCAATCCTGGTTGCGCACTAAAGTCTCGAAAAAGCGGACCAGCCAGCCCTCGTCGTAAACGTGTTTCTTCGTCTCCGGCCAGGTGCCGAATTTTTCGCCGTCGTCGCCGAAAACGGCAATGGCGTTGGCATGCGCTTCGGCCATTCCGGCCAGGTATTCGACGGTTTGTTCCGGCGCGGCGAAGGGAATCAGGTATCTCAATCGCTCGCTGCCCGGAAACACCGACAGCGACCGGCCTTCATCCTCCGTAATCAGGTGCCCGGTAAGCTGCGAATCGTTCAGGCCCGCGGCCTTGAAGTGAAAATCGTCAAGAACGGTGTATTCGATGCCGGCGTCGGCCAGATCGCCGGTGAACGATTGCTCCCACACGCGTTCAGGGATCCACATGCCGCGGACCGTGGCGCCCAGGCGGTTTTGCAGCCAGCGGGTATAACTGCGGATTTGCCCGATTCGATCGCGCCTGGGGATCATCGCCAAAATGGGCTCAAAAAACGCCCCGCCGATGATTTCGATCTGCTCTCGATCGACCAATTCGGCCAGCCGGTCGATATATGCGGGCTGATTAGCCGCGAGCCACTCCATCAGCGAGCCGCTGATGTGCAGCGACATCTTCAGCGATTCATAGCGGCTAAAAACCTCGAGGAATGGATTGTAGCTATCTTCAAAGGCCTGCTGGAAGATATGGTCGAAGTTGCCGACGGGTTGATGGTTGTGCAGGGCTAGGATGAACCGGATTCGTGGAGGCATGATATATCAATTAAATAGTGTTGGATTGTGGGACAGAAACACTTTCTTAATCGGCAACCGCACCCCGATTTGTCTAGTTTACCTGACAGGAAAATCTTGAACTTTCCCTGTTGGGTCGGCAGTTAAACTGCCGTCCCAACAGAACCACTATACTTCCACCTCGACCTCTCGGAGGAACGCCGCCGCTTGTTCGGGTGGAACGGGATTGATGTAAAAACCCGTACCCCATTCAAACCCGGCTGTTTTCATTAAACTCGGCATTATCTCTATATGCCAGTGATAATGGTTTAATTCCTGCGTGTCAAAGGGTGCTGTATGTATTATGTAATTGTAAGCGGGCTGGTCAAGTGCGGCTTCAACTTTGGCGATCACCTGGCGCATCACGCCCGAAAGCTCGTCAACTTCGTTTTTTTGAATGTTTTCGTAATGACTGGAGTGATTCTTCGGCAGGATCCAGGTCTCGAAAGGAAACCGGCTGGCAAAGGGACAAAAAGCTATAAAACCCGGCGTATCCAGCACAATCCGTTTCTCGGTGGCCAGCTCTTGTTGAATCATGTCGCAGTACACGCAGCGGCCGCGATAATTATAAAATTCCAGCGAACCGGTCATCTCTTCCCAAACGTTGATGGGCACGATCGGCGTGACGATCAGTTGGCTATGGGTATGTTCCAGCGAGGCGCCGGCCGCCGCGCCCACGTTCTTGAATATCATGCCGTATACCAGCCGCCGGTCTTTCTTCAGATCGACCAGTCGGTCGCGATATACCCAAAAAACCTCTCGGAGCTGTTCTTCAGACAGTTCCGAGGTGCTTATCAGATGTTTTGGCGATTCGATTATCACCTCGTGCGCGCCGACGCCGTTGATCATGTCGTATATGCCTTCGCCGCGCTTGTTTAACTGCCCTTCGATTTCCAGGGCGGGAAATTTATTGGGCACCACCCGCACACGCCAGCCTTCGGCGTTCCGCTGCGTGCTCGGCCGGCGATAAGCGATTATCTCGCCTGGCGTCTTGTCTTCGTTGCCTTCGCAGAACGGGCAAAAACGGCCCCGCTGGCGCTGCGGCGTGGTGTCGAAATCGTGCGGACGCCGCGCACGGCTGGTGGCTATAATTACCCAGCGGCCGACAATCGGATCTTTTCGCAGGTCGGGCATGTAAGGATTCAGGGTTCGGGATTCAGGATTTGGGGTTCAGGGTTCGAGAATTCAAGAGTGAAAATTGGTAAGGGGTGGTCGGTTTACCTACCACTTTAATTTGTTTGTCGGTATGTGAACAACATGCCGCGCACAATGCGAAACCGCAAGCGGTTTCTTTGGTTCGTATTTGGCATTCATCCTTCATCCCTCACCCTTCATCCTTTCTTTTCACGCTTGCCACATGATTAATTCGTAATCCGGCGAGGGAACAATGGTTTCTATGGCGCCTTCCTGCGGGATGCGTTCGACGAGCTGTGAGCCGCGGAGCAGTTCCGTGTAAAACTGGATGCGATCGTCGGTTTTCAGGGCCAGGCCGCGAAAAGGAATCGCCAGTTCCAAAAGCAGGTCGGCCGCCGCTTCCAGGCCCGGCGCCATCACCGGAGCGTCGTTCAGCGACAACTCGACAAGCGGTTTCTTTTGTGACGGATTTTTTACCAACAAGACAAAGCCATTGGGACTCAGGAACCTCACTCGTAAGGCGTCGATCTTTGTCAACTGTTCGCGGAAAGGACCGCCCCGGGAATCGAACCTCAAGAGTAACCGCTCCAGATCGAATCCGAAGTACAAATCTGAAATCAACCCGGCGGTGACCATGTTCATCGTGCCCCGCGATCCGCTGCACACATAATGCCCGGCGTTGATCCATTCGAAATACGTTCGCCGGCCGTCGATTTTCACGCGCAACAAACCTGTGGGATCGGAATATATCCGCCGGTGGAGTTGTCCTTGGTTGATGGGTTTGGCCAGTTCGGCGGGCGGGACTTCGTCGAGCACAAGGTACACGTTTTGCAAGTGTTTGCGAAACAAGCGATCGAACAGCCCCTCCTGAGCTGAAGTGTGAGCGTCGCCAAACCACCAAAACCAATCGCTGCCCTCGGCGATATAGAGTTCTTCCCACGCCCGGGCGATTTTCTCGGCGGGCTTGCTTTTTTTCGCGGTCGCGTCCGCAAGATGACGCCGGGTTTCATACAACAAATCCCAGGCGTTGTTACACTCGGGATGACCGATCCAGATGCCGAAGTTGTGCTGGATCCAACTGCCAGGAAACAAATTGCCGAGTTTATCGACGGCCGGATAACGGGCAAGATAATCGCCCAAGCGCACCGGCTTGGTGCGCGGATGCTGCACCACGCGGCGATACAATCCGCGCAGAAATTCCAGTCCGCTGTTGGGATAATATTCCCAGCAATTCTCGCCGTCGAGTATGATATTCACCATCGAGGGCCGGTGCCCGGCGTTTCTGCTCGTGGCGTTGCCGATGGCTTCAATCTTGCTGATAAAATCATTGACGGCTTGTTCGGGCGCGTAGCTCTGGTACTGGAATCCTATCTGATCGCTCATGGCGTGATCGCGGAACACGACTTGCAGCGGCTTGCCCTGCTCCTCCACCCGCCAGGGCCGATAAAGCATTTCCGGATTGCGAAGATAACCGTTGTTGTCGCGCGAGATCCAACCGTCGGTCGCCGAGGCAAGAATCTCTTCGTCGGTGGCGATCCATTGAATCCCGGCGTCGGCCATGGCCGGAATCATCGCCTGGCAAACCGATCCCTCCGAGGGCCATAAGCCCCGGGGTTTTCGGCCGAAAAGTTTTTCGTGCAGTTCGACCGCGCGGCGGATCTGTTCCTTTCCGTCTTCGGCGCAACTGTCCAGATGTTTCGGCAACACGACGCTGGGCATCGCCCGCCGCGCCAGCCGCTTGTCCCACAACAATGGTAAAATCGGATGATAAAACGGCGAAGTCGTCAATTCCACCTGGCCCCGGTCCTGCAATTCGCGGTGCAAGAGAATCACCTGCTTCAGCAGGTCCATCTGCTTCTCCAACAGCCAGGCCTTTTCCTGTTCCGTCCATTGCCGGCCTTTCTTGCGAAATTCGGCCAAATCGGCGTCCAATTCAAAGGCCACCGGATGGATCCAGACCAGATTCGACCAGCATTGCAAGTCGATAATGTCTTTTTTGTTGAAACGTTTTCGGGCATGATCGGCCGAGTCGATCAAGAGCCCGCGTTTTTTGTACAAGTCGAAGTACCGCTGGAACGGGCGAATCATGTGGTCCGGATGGACCATGAAGAAGTTGTCCATCAAGTAGTTCATGTCCGCTTCGCTGAGCCCGTCCGCAGGCAGGCGCGAAATCCGCAAATGCTCGTCCTGGCGGCCGTCTTCGGTATAGGCCAAAATCTGCGCCAGCAAACTGGGCACAAGATTGATCGTGGCGTGCAGTTCGGGCACTTCGCCCAGCAACATGGCCATGCCCCAGTAATCCTTGGTGCCGTGCAAGCGAACCCAGGGCATAAGGTTCTCGCCGGCCACGTCGTCAGGATAATACGGCTGATGCTGGTGCCAAAAAAAGGCCAACGCGACTTCGTGCATGGCAGTCCTTCAAGATTGTCCTTGTTCTCATGCTCCCGCGCGGGAACATCGTTCCTTAACGCTCCGCGTTAGCCGCGCTGCCTTGCCGAAATCGGGCGACCGTCGTCTTGTATAATTCAACGTATTGTTTCGCACTGCGGTTCCACGACCAGTCTTGCTGCATGCCAGTGGCGATCAAGCGGTTCCAAACCTCGGGCTTGCGATATACGTCGCAGGCCTGGCGCAAGGTTTCGCTAAAGGCCAGCGAACTGTATTCCTGGAAGCTGAATCCGTTGGCCTGCCCCGAGGCGGCGGTTTGCTCGTCGTAGCCCACAATAGTGTCGGCCAGGCCGCCCGTGACGCGAACCACCGGCACCGTGCCGTAACGCAGACTGTAAAGCTGATTCAGCCCGCAGGGCTCGAATTGGCTGGGCATGAGGAACATGTCGGCCCCGGCCTCGATGCGATGGGCAAGCGGATTGGAAAATTCCAATCGCACGGCCGCCTTTTGCGGGAATCGCTGCGACAAATTTTCCAAAAGTTTGTGATACTTGGGCTGGCCCATGCCTAAAATCACCCATTGCACGTCGACACTCTGCACCCAGCGCTGCATTACGTCGGCGACAAGGTCCAGACCTTTTTGATCCGTGAGCCGGCCCACCAGGCCGACCAGCGGCACTTCCGGCTCCAGCGGCAGACCCAATTCTTTTTGCAACGCCGCCTTGCACAACGGCTTGCCCCTGGTAAACGAGGTCACGTCGTAATTCGCCGCCAGGAGCCTGTCGGTGGCCGGATTCCACTCCCTCGGATCGATGCCGTTGAGGATGCCCGATAACACGTCGCGCCGATATTGCAGCACGCCTTCCAAACCGCATCCCAGCGGATTGCTCTGGATCTCCAAGGCATAACGCGGACTGACCGTGCTGATCGAGTCGGCAAACACCATGCCCGTCTTCAATATATTCAATTTCCCGTGGAATTCCATCTGGTGCCAGTTGAAATACTTCCAATCCAGCCCGGTCAACAACATGTCCCAATGCCAAAACTGCCCCTGGTACGATATGTTGTGCACCGTATATAAATTGGCGATCTGCTGGTATCGCGGCAGATTGTGATATTCGATCTTCAAATAGGCCGGAATAAATCCGGTTTGCCAGTCGTTGGCATGGATCACCTCGACCTCGAGATCGAGCAATCGCACGG
This sequence comes from Pirellulales bacterium, assembly GCA_963845975.1. Lineage (GTDB taxonomy): Bacteria > Planctomycetota > Planctomycetia > Pirellulales > Thermoguttaceae > JBEKIK01. The sequence goes on from CAWJUD010000001.1 coordinate 1,851,027, forward strand.
CCTCCAGCACCGCCCGGCTGAAGAACACAAAACGCTCGCAGTTGTCGTTGTAGTCCTTGCCGTCGATGCTGTAGAGCTGATCGCGGTCGTAATACTGATCCTGTTGAACCAGATACACGGGCACGTCCGTGCCCGGCAACGTGCTCCGCAACAAATGGCCGGCCATGGTCTTGCTGCCGATGGGAACCACGAACTCGATCCCCAGCGATTCGATGGGCTGCTTGCAATATCGCGTTTGCCGATACGCCGGGAGTATAACTGCGGGACGATGCCCGAGCTTGGCCAACTCTATCGGTAACGCTCCACAGACGTCGGCCAGTCCGCCCGTCTTGGCAAACGGTACTGCTTCGCTAGTGGCCAGCAAGATATTCACTAGTATGCTCTCCGACGCTAATTAACTTGGTTCCAATTATGTCTAATGCCCGTTCTACGCAACAGACGGGGCCGCTGGAATCGTTAAATTCTCCCACCCAGAATATCGTTGCCCATATATACCATACAATTTATTTTGCCCAATTTCTCATAAAAATCAGATGTAGAGTTTCCCCCTCTTGCCTTATCGTTACCATCGGGACGTAAGTTCAAATAGAATGAGTCTTTTCAGTCGTAAGTCGGGCAAGATAGCCTGTTTCCACCACCCCCCTATCGAAGTTATTGATGAAAACGATTGTATGGGGAAAAAGCAGGGTTGAGCGAGCATTAATTAAGGAATTAAGAATCAGGGATTTATTGAAACCGCTTGCGGTTCCGCACCGTCCACCGCCCACCGCCCACCGCCCACTGCCCACCGCCTACATAGTTATTCTTTCGGCGGCTCGATGCCGAAATCGCGGATCGTTAGCAGGCTGGAAAACTTGTAGCCTTTCTTGGCAAAGGCCTCGGCCCCGCCTTCCATGCGGTCGATGATGGCGATAATCCGCTGGACCTTAAGTCCAAAGGCCTCGACCCGCTCGATAGCCTCCAGCGACGATCCGCCTGTAGTCACCACGTCTTCGACAATGGCCACGCTGTCGCCGCGCTTCACCGGCCCTTCGACATATTGATTCGTGCCATGCCCCTTGGCCTGCTTCCGCACCAAGAACCCGGCAATCGGCGTGCCGCGCACGGCCGACATCACGACCACCGAAGACGTAATCGGATCGGCCCCGATCGACATCCCGCCAATAGCCTTGGGCATCCCTTCCGCCGCCAAAAGATCCAAAATCCCCTCGGCCACCCATTTCGCCCCATACGGATCGAGCGTAACCTGCTTGCCGTCAAGATAATAACTGGCCTTTTTTCCCGAAGCCAAGGTAAAATCCCCAAACCGCAAGGCCTTTGCACGAACCAGCGATATCAATTCGGTTTTGTCATACATTGAAAATTACCTCAATTAAAAATCATTATGAAAACAATGTATAACAATTCCGGGGTCTTCCGGGAAGGGGGACAAAAATATATCCACAGGGTCAATTGACAAGACCCCCGATTTGTCGTCCCGTAGGGACGGTTGATATTAGCCCAGCGATTTATCGCTGGGTGGAGAGGACAACAAATCCCCTTTTTCGTCCCGTAGAGACGGCTGAATTTGACCAAACGCCTTTCAACCGTCCCTACGGGACGGATAGAAATAATGGTCCTGCTTTCCTGCCCCAGCAGTGAACTGCTGGGCTATTATCAATCGCCCCTCCGGGGCAAAGGATATGCAATGTTACCTTAAAGAGAACCTACCCAACAACTATTCAAAATTTTGCACCATTACATAAAAAAAGACGACTTGCAAAGCCGTCCTGCTATTTCCTGGCGCGGTCTTATGGACGCGACCAAACCGCGACCGTCCAACCTTCAGTTTGTGCCCGTCGCGGCTTTAAATACTGAATACGCATGTGCTTGATTCGCACAAAACACGCATTAAGTCTTTACATTGACAATTTCCTATCACCTATTACCTATCCCCTATTACCCATCGCCTCACCTCTTGCCCCTAATTTTCTATCTGATCTTCAAATTGCAGCAGTTGAGAAAAATCGGCGGTGCGGAATAGGTTTTGGCTCGACTGTAATGCCAAGGGATTTTCACGGAAGGCGTATTCGATGTTCCAGCCGAACTCGGGTTCGTTCAGGTCGGAAAGCGATAGGAATTCGCGCTCTGCCGTTGCGCCGTCGAAGAGCAACGTGCCGGCAGCGGCGCCTAAGAATTCCGCGTTGTTCCAGGTTCCGCTCGTCTGGCGAATCGCCGTCCAAGGCGGATTCACCACCCGATGCCAGGTCAGCCAATGATGCGTGACCGGCACGAGCAGCGTGCCTTGGGCCGCGCTGGGAAAAGTGGCCTGCGGATTGCCGGGCCAATATAAATCTCCGCCCGGGTAAGTTACCGATTCATATTTTAATTCCATGCGATAAGTCAGATATGTCAGCGGCGCGACATCCGGCGCCGCGGCAGGCGCCGATGACGTTACCGTCTGGTATTTCACCGTGACTTTGGCAAAGCCCTGATAGGCGTTCAGTCCCTCGGTAAGTTCGCCCAGCTCTTGCCGGATCATGTCGTTGGTAAGCGGCTCGACCTGGACTTGCACGGCCAGGATGGCGGAAACGCCGGGATAGGAAACCGGATTCTGCCCGCCGAATTGATATCCGTCGCCCAAAATTTCCTGCACAAAGGCATTGCGATCCTGCCATGCGCAGATCAATTGCCGCTGGGCCGTCATGCCCCCCGGCCCGTAATTTTCCTTCGGCGATCCGGAAAGTTCTTTGTATGAAACTGTCATAAATGTATTAGAAATTGGGAATTAGTCTTTGTTTTTGGTTTAAATGCATCTTGCGACATGTTTTTTATTGCAAATTTAAAATTGCAAATTGAACCACCACAAGCACTTGCGCGATTTGTCGCATTACTCCGTCTTCGTACTCTTAATTGAAAACCGATTACTGAGAAAATAATAAACGCCTACCGCCTACCATGAACTATTTGGTTGCTACCGTCAGCCCGCGTTAGGAATGTCGTTAAATTTGCAGTCAATTCGTCATGCAGTAACGGTGCCGACCACCGCGATCGAATAAGTCGCGTCGCCACCTACGGCGGCTATTTGCAGACAGCGGCTCGTGGAGTTTACCGGCCAGCCCGCGATCCGGTTGCCCAGCAACAAGGGGCTATCCGGCGGTACGGCGATCTTATTGCCGCTTGCGCCAAACGGGGCCGACCATTCGTTGCTCGTTGCCCCGCCGACAAGGAGCGTTCCGCTGCTGGCGCCGGAGTTAATGATCAACAGATTTTTAACTGTGACGAAACTGATCGTATGGTTCACGCCCAAGATCATGCGTGCCAGGGCTTGAAGGTCCAAAACCGCGGTATTGCCGCCGGTCAGGGCTTGATTTTCGGCGTGCCAGACGGCTTCGGCCTGGCCGCCGCCATGGCCATACAGGATTGGCCGCACGTAATCCAGCCGGCCGTTGTCCACTGCGCCTTCGTTCCAATCCCAGCCGATGGCTGCCTTGACTTCCGCTTTGAAACTCATTGTTTTTCTCCGGAAATTATTTGCCGACCGTTATCTTGTTAATTGGGACAGTCCCCCGATCAAACGCCCGAGGCAAGATACACCGTACAATTAAAATCGACCGTGAATTGCCAGACGCCGTCGCTGGTTTGACGTTCCGAGTCGTTGCCGCGCTCGATGTTCAGCACTTTGTCGCTGCCGGCCAGGTCGAAGGCCGTACGGTCGAAGGCGGCCTTGATATAATGCACTATTTCCGCTCCGGCGTCGTAATGATCGTGAAAAACTTGGATCCGCAGGCCGACGGAGTCGATGGCCGCGCCATCGCTTTGGTAAGTTTCAGGCTTATCGCTTTCCTTGGAGATAACGGCGAACGGCCGCGCCGGATCGAAACTCAATCCCGTATACACCCGCGTGGCAGGCAGCAGGCCGTTGAGCGTCGAGTCCGCGGCCCAACGTTGGTGAATCACCTGAGCAAGGTTCATGGTAGGTAATATAGTCTTTATTTAAGGTTTGAGCGCGTTTTGCGCAGATATTTATTTATTGCAAATTGGTAATTGCAAATTGAACCGTGATGAATATTTAGGTTCAAATCGGGGCAAAGCGTATAGCTTTTGTTCAATTTACAATTTGCATTCATTTTGGTTACGGCCATTAGGCCGCGCTATGGCATAGGTGATAGGTTATATGTAATTTTTAAATTTTCACGGCCTCGATGGTTTGCAGTTCTCCCAGCCGGGCGGAGCCGGTTACGGCAGTGACTTGAAAAACTGTTCCATCGGCGCCGCGGATACGATGGGTATGATCGAGCATCAGATCGTCTTCAATAAATATTCGATAAGAAGATGTTGCGCACCGGGCGGAATTTTCGACGTCTACCTTGACTTCCAGGGGCTGGATCCGCGCGCGAACGCCCGTTCGCCACGTCTGCCAAGCCGGTTCAGCCGCGCCGGCATCGCTTTTGGCATATTCGGCCTTGAGTATGGCCACGGTATCGTCCAGTCCGTAAGCTATGGATAATTCCCGCGCCGAACATTTCCAGCGGGTGCGTAGCATTATCAAATCCAGCTCGAGGATCGTCCAGCGCCGGCCGTCGCCGTCTAGGATCGCGTCACCTATGCTGGGCGGGGCTTGCAGTTCGGCCGCGGGCAAGTGCCAGTCCACGTCGGCCGCGACACATTGCCCCTGGCTGTTGATGAATCGCCGGGATTCGTCGCGGTTTTTGGCGGCGAATTCGCCGGATTGCACCGCCCGCCTGAGGGCATGCAGGATCACAGTCCCCGCTTCACCCGGCGTGGCCCCGCGGCGCAAAAGCGTTACTGCTTCCGTATTGTCGGCAATCCGGCTGAAATCGGCGCCGGGATCAAAATTGGCAGGCATGGGGGTCAGAGGCTAGGGATTAGAGATATATGTGGTAGATAATGGACAGTGTATGGTGGACGGTGGACAGTAGAAAATCGCAAACGGTTTATTTTATTCATCCTTCATCCCTCATCCTTCATCCTTTTATGTAATTCCTTGCGACCGCACTTCAATCGGTGTGTTCGCGGCCAGTTGGGCATCGCACCAGTCGGCGGTTATTTGCAATTGTTTCAGGTAATCGCCCCAATCGACCTTTTGACCGTCGATGTTATACGTCGGCTTGGGTTCGGCGGTTATTTCCGCGATTCGGGCGAGAGTTTGTTTTTTAATCAGGGCGATTTGTTCGATGTCGCTGGGCATAATACGTGTCCCGATTTGGAATAACGATTTATTGTTATTAAAAAATCTTAGATTACGTTAATTCGGTAGCGGACCAGGATGATCTGGCCCATAAGCGGAGTCAGTGCGTATTCGATCATGTACCTTCGACCCGCCACGGCAAATGCCGGATGGGTGGAAATGTCCAGCACGTGACGGAAGTTATACCCGATGGCATCCACGGACCACGTCGCATCGTTCTGCAGGCTGTTGAATACGACCTGATACACAGGCAACGTGACTTGCGAGTGCCCGTCGACCGTGGCCCGGCCGTCCGGATTCTGATCGTCGAGCATATACACGGAATAACGGATGGCGGCGATATCGGCCTGGACAATATTCACGCCGGTGGGGCCGACAATGCGGGCCATCAGGGTCGCCGATCCGTTCTTAAACGCCGTGCCGTAAATATCCATCGCTTCAGCCATGATTCAGTTCCCGCTTTTCAGTTATCAGTTTTCAGTTTACAGTTCCGCGTTCTTTGTTCCACGTTTTGCGTTTTTATTCATCCTTCATCCTTCATCCCTGTTTTTTACGCTTTTCCCGCGGTTGCACCGCCGTGAAAATGCCCGCCCGCCACTGCGCCGGAGACAAACATCGTTGTACGGACCGGCCGGAAGGTCACAATTTTTACCGGTCCCGCCAAGGTTGCGGATCGGAAAGACCGCGGGGCAAACGTTTTGCTTAGAAATGTGCGTTTCATGCTACGGTTCGGGGTACAGTGGTCGGGATTCAGAGTTCAGGATTTTACTTCGCACTTGAGTTCTGAACCCTGAACCCTGATTATTGATATGTGACCTCGGTTCGATTTCCACTGGCGTCGGCTGTAACTACGACGCGATCGTGCTGATCGTTCAGACTGCGGAATGTCTCCGTTCCGCTGCCTGCGCCGGAGACCTTGCCCGCCAAGACTGCGGAAATTATCTGCAATGCCTGCCGCGGGGTCTTGCCGTCGACGGCATTTGCAAGGTCCAACAAAGCGGCGGCAAGCGCATCGCGCTCCGTCGACTGAAGGGTCATGGCGGATCCGATGGCGGCCGGGTTTGCGGGTAAATTGTCGGTCTTGGCTTTTACTTGCGAAACGGCCGCATCCAGATTGCCCAAGCGAGAGTCGCCCAGGGCCGTCAGTCCCGCTCCGGCGGTTCCAAGTTGCGCGGCGATGCCGGAAAGCGTCTGGCGGTCGGTGGAGGTGAAGTCTATGGCAATCGTGTTGACAAGCTGAGTCGTGGCCACGTAACGGCGGAGTTTTCCGTTTACGGTGGCGGTGATTTCCCAATAAAGGTTTTCGATGGCGTCGCCGGCCGAGTCGGTGTAAGCGGCGGTATACTTGCCCGTCGCCGGATGTTGCCAGGAAGACAGGCGCGACGACCGATCCGTGCCGGCATTGTTGATAAGTACCACGGCGGGATTGGCGCTTGAATCGATATCATGCGCAGCGCCGGTCTCGTCGGAAATAGCCACTGTGATCGTTATAGTTTGCGGGTCGCCGGACGCCGGCACTTGCAGGATGCCGGGGATGTTGACGGCGATAAATGTGTTGTTCTGCACGTTTTGCACCGCTGACAGAACATTCGATACTTCGGACGACGCCGCAGCGGTTTTTGCGGCGTCGTAGGCCGAAGTCAATGCCATTGCATCGCCGACCGCGGATGGATTCCCCGGCAGGCGGCTGGTGCGCCGAACCGCCGATATTGCCAGATCGAGAAGCGTGCCGAGATTTGAGTACCTGCCTCCTACAACGGCCGCATTCGAGTATCCCACCGCCGTATAGGTTCCCAACGGATTGCTCGAAGCCAGATACCAATATGCCAGAGGCAAAATACCCGTGTCATTTTGTCCGATCGGCGGATAGGCGGTAGAAAGCAACCATTTAGAAATTGTTGAATTATACCACAGATACCATTGGTCGCTTGAATGCCCATAATAAGGCGTTCCGTTTGCAAGATACTCGATTAGATAATATTCGCCGTCGGCTGCGGTCGATGTTCCCGAAATGCTCAACTTCGAGTGCGTAAACTGCGTCGCCGCGCCCGACCACCAAATGTCCTGCACGCCCACGGCCTGGCTGCCAGGCGTCGCCGCCGCGCTAAGATAGTATTCCACGGCATATTCACCGGGAGTATCAATGCCTTGTGGAAAATCGCCCACATAAGTGGCCGTTTTGGTAGAATCCGACGTGGCCTGCTCAGTGAGGGTCACCATGCCTGTCGTCCAATTGGCGGCGGAAACGGAACTGATGGCGACCATCGCCGTGCCGTTCCATCGCGTGGTCCGATTCGATCCGAGAATCAAGGCGTAAATCGTCTTGCCTGTAGCCGAGTATTTTAAGTTTAGTTCGCCTGACATGATTATTTCACCCTCATAATCCAAACCACGGTATAATAAGGCGGATAACTAGATGTAGAAGCATTTGCCAAAGTGCCGTATGCATGTGTGTGGGTTCCAGATCCTACCGCTGTTGCACCACCTGTGGTATTTGCGTTTACTGTAGCTGAAGGTGTTCCAGTACTGCCACTCATAGTATGCGTATGTGGGCTACTGCCTCCGGTGTTGCCGGAAACGGTGGAACCCGCTAAAATTTTTAGCGCAGTAAGATCCGGAATCGTCTGCCCATTATATACGCTTTCCGCATCGCTCAGGGTTTGACCGCTGCACTCGACCCAGCCCGACGGCAAGGCGGGCGTGTTCGTGTAGCTTTTCAGCCAGGCCACGACACTGCCGATGGGCGGAAAAAGATTCTGATTCACAAGTGGTATTCCCGTAGGCATGTTTCACGATCCTTTTTCATTGTTGGTCAGGATGCCGGGTATTCTTACCCGGCCATGCTGCATTTGTCGGGGCGGCAGCTTAACGGCCGCCCCGTCCGATCTCAACCGTTGTTGGCGCGGCAGGTTGACTGCCGCGCCAACTAGGTGAATAAATCCGACTCCGTTTTACGAGCCGCCCCCGCTTCCCCCTACCGCACCGGTGCTCTTTACAATGTAGCGCGGATTGATCACCGCCGCGGCGCCGCGTTCGCTGGCCTTGTAACGCACCACGATGTCCTGGCTGAACTCGGCCTCGCCGTGCACCGGCGACCGCGTTACCGTGATGGGCCAATTCTCCATGTACGCAAAGGCCTTTTTGAAATCGCCGATAAACCACCACTTTTTCGCCGCCGCGGCCGTCTGGCCTGAAGCGATGATGCGGCGATATGCCAGCCGGCTTTCGTCCACGCGGTAACGCCCCAGGGGATTGGCCGCCGTAGTGGCAATAGCTTCGCCGGCGGTGGTGTAAGTGATCTCAGCCGCGTTAAACACGCGATGGGCCGCATGCCGATATGCAGGCATGACCAGCACGGTCGTGGCCTGAATCAACACCGGCTCGCCCGTGTTGGGATCCAGGATGTCGGCAAAAAGCTGTTCGGCTGCGTCCACGTCGGTCCAATCCAGCAGTTCCTGGTCCGTTACGTTGATCCACGATCCGTCGGGGGCCGTGCCCGTGCCGGTGCTGCTGTAAGTGTTGTAGCTTACGCCCTTCCACTTGTAGTTATTCGTGGCGCCGATCACCAGGTCGATCAGCCGTTTTTCCTTGTTTAGGCCGAGCACCTCGCCGACTTCCGCCGCCCGCTGGAGAATGAGATGGGTGCGATCGAAAAAAATCGCCTCCTTGGTTACCGGCACGATAAACCCGTGTTTGGTCGTCTGCGGCGTATCGATGTAATCCTCGCCAAAACCCAAGTTGGCGTACGGCATGCCGGGAGCCACTTCGGCGGCTTCGTTGCTCACCCGCCCGATGCCCGCGATCCGCTCGCCGTCGAGCCGGGTGGGAACAATGTCCACAAGCTTGGATACCACAAACGCCTCTTGCTCGTAAGCCTCGAGAATTTTCGACCGGATCACCTGCCCGGTGATATTCGAGAAGGCCGTCACGTCCACGGCCTCGCCGGCCTCCAGCAGCGCCGCGCCCCCGTTGCGCGGATCCATTTGCCGTACCCGTTCACTGCTCAACATGGCCTCGGCAAGTTCCCGAATGCTGAAATCCTCGGGCTGTAAATGGCCTTGCTCCAGGGCCTCCTGCAAATGCCTCACGGTCTTATCCGGACCGCTGAGGTCGTACATCTGTTTCAATTCACGATATTTGATCGCCCTCACGATTCTGTTCTCCTTATAGGTAGTTGTCGGTTGTCAGTTTGCAGTTTTCAGTTCCGCATTCTGCATTCTGAATTCTGCATTTCCCTTTTTACACTCCGCCGGTCATGACAGTGGAACGAACGTCGACCAGCACGCTGGTCGTGGCGACGGCTTCGCGCTTGGCCACGCGCCCCATGGCACGATTGCTTTGAGCGACTGTTACCGCTTGTTGATTCAAGAGGGCCGTGCCCGCGGCGTTTTCATTTACGCCCATCAGGTTGCCCAACTCGAATGTCCCGCTGGGACAATCGAATTCGAACACGCCGGTGGTGGCCACGCGTATCGGAGCGGTCTCGCCCGACCGGCTCCGCTGCATGGCCACGCCCAGAAATTTGCTGGTAAACAGCTCCTGATTGGCTTCTTTCGTATTTTGGTCCGCTTGGCTCGACGCCGGCCGGGCATCGTCGGTTTCCTGATAAACCAGGTCGCCGATCTCGATCGCCGTCGCCGCATCAACCGCCGCAATCACGGGATTCGTGTCCCCATATCGCCAACGCATCTTGTCGGTCATTTTATTCCTCCGTTTTTGAAGTAAGTTTTCAGTTCTCGGTTTTCGGTTGTTTTCCTTTGTTGAGCGTCGCATAAACGATGTTGTAATCATCGTTTAGCCCCGGAGTTCGCTCCGGGAGTTTTTCCCGCAAATTTGATTCTCTGCTTCAGGTAATGGCTTCCGCAAAAGACCTGGCATCCAACTCGGCTGCGCCGTACGCCGCATTCTGGTCGCGGGAACACGGCTTCCCCAATGTCTTGTGGGATCCGCTTTGCGCCCCTTTTTTGCCGATTGCGCCCTGGCCGGCAAACATGCAACATTCGCTCCGCGATTCCCGTAAAATTTGGTCCGCTCCCGCGCCCTCCAACGTCCGCACCAGCCGCGCCCGCTCCTCGATCAATTCCCGGATCGCTTCCTCGTTTTCCGCTTCCAGCAACAATTCCAAAAACTGCTCGCTGACAATAGTCTTGTCTTTAGGATCTTTGCTGTCCGGATCGGGGAAATTGAATTCCCGCAGCAATCGCCGCACTGTTTCATGTTTTTGATGCGTCGCCTCCAAGGCCGTGAGCCGCTCCACCTCGGCCTTAAGCCTCCGTTGCTCTTCAAGAGCTTCGCGGCAAAGCTGTTCGACCAGTTCGGGATAATCCCGTTTCAAATCTTCCGCCGTAAACGCCCGCGCCTTGTCAACCGGCATAGGGACTGTCCCGATTTTCGTGTCAACGAAAATGGGACTGTCCCTTTTAGGCTGCGGCATATCACCTTCGCCGGGCGCCCTTGGGCGGCGGATTCAAACAAACTGCGAGTCGTGGCCGGATCGGCCACCAGATCGACGCTCTGCACCTTGGTAATCGCCTCGACGACGATCTGATCGCCCTGGCGCACGGTCCGGGCCTCGACGTTGTGCGAAAAACCCACGTTTTCCGGGGCGTGTTCGGCGTCCCAGATAAGCTGCTCGGCCAAGGCGTGCTTGGGATTAAAGTAAAAATCGGCGAACAAGCCCTCGCCCGGCCGCGCATTGACGCTGCGAATCGTGCCTATGCGATCCTGATAATCGCGCGGCGCGCCCGGATTGCCCTTGGGATGGTTCACGTTAACCTTGGCGTCCTCGTAAAGCCGAGCGGCCTGGGCGAGCGCCTCGGGCAAATAGCTGCGCCGGTTGCGCGACTCAAGTCCGAGGATCTTCACCCCGCGAATCACGCCTTCTCCCCGATCGACGCGCATCCGCACGCCGCGCGAATCGCAATATTCCTGAAGCCTTTCGGTCATCGCTGGTCCTTTCGTTTATAAGTTGTCAGTTATCAGTGATAAGTTTTTAATTGTCAGCCTTCAGCATTCAGCCGTCAGCCGTCATCTGGTGAATAAATGATTGTTCAAAAGTACTGAATCCTGAACCCCGAACCCTGAACCCTGCTCCAGCTTACATCCGTTTGCGTCTGCACACTGCCCACCGTCCACTGCCCACCATCCACCGCCCACTGCCCACCGCCCACTAACCACTGCCCACTGCTCACTAACCACTACTTCTCGATTTGTTCCACCTTGCGGCGGATGTGCTGGATCGTTCCGTCCTGCACGCTCACTTCCACCGCCGCGGTGCCGAAAAATCCCCGCTTAAGCGTCGCGGCCAACATTTCGGCCAGGGCCTGTTGAAGCTGAGCCACCTTCTTCGCGTTGCTCGTTGTGGCCGTGGTTGTCATGATGGACTCATGTATACAATTCGCCAAAAACAATTTCAAGATTTCTTTTTGGCCACCCCCTAAAATTATTTTTGTGCCCATTTCCAAATAAAAAAACCCGACTTGAACCATCACAGTCCAAGACGGGCTCCGTGAGATACTCACGATATGCGGGCTCTTCCAGAAACCTATAAATTGTCTGCCGTTAGTTGAGCTAATTATGCGCTATTGGACAAATAGATTTCAAGATAATTTTTTGGCCACTTTCACAATTATTTCAGTTTGGCCGAAAAATCAGGATCGCCGAGAATATTGCCCGCGGATTTTTCCACCTGCCTGAGATAATGGCCAAGAACCATGTTTTTTACGACATTAGCGGGCATGAATGCAGAAAAAACTTCGTACGTAGGTGCATTTTCATTCGAACGAAGATAACGGGCAATGAGTGACGCCGTATAAAGGGGCTGATAGTTTTTCCAAATATGGGAGTATTTTCTATTCTTCAAAACATTGTTGCGTATTATATGAGAATCGGTGTGGCCCGGTCCCGATGGATCACCGGCGAACATGGCTTCCACGACGTGCAATGCTTTATAAAAAGCTACAGTGACAACCCAACCAGGATGGTCGTCTGCTCTTTCGCAAAGATAGTCAATGACTTTTTGATTTTCCAATGCCGCGGCGATATGCGCTTCTTTATTCGGCATGAGTGAAGACTTGCCCGCAGGATAGAAAAGCCTCGGCCGATTCCCTGGAAACTGGAGGAATAGCCATTACATCTAGATCGATCAAATTAAACGAGGGATTGTTTGCGACTTCGATGTCCAGATCGGTAAGATGCTCCGAAAGCACATGATCAAACAGCGCTTCTTTTTGCATTACCAAAAAGAGCATGCTGTTGCCCATCCGAAAAGTCACAAATGCACTTTTTATATATTGCCGATGGTCTTTCACCCACTGGCTCAAATGATCCATTAGCTCGTCTACTTGCTTTTTTAATCCGCCAACGAATTTATCGTAAGCAAAACAGGCCGCAACCGCTTCTTTGCTGGATACCACAAACTTGTCATTGTCCTTCGGCCTTACAACGACAGATCGCTCGTCGTCCTCATCCAAAAGAACAAATGTAACACGTTGTTGTTCAGTCATACTGGGTCAGATGGCGAAAATAGAAAAGGTTTTGTGTCCAGAAACAACCTGTATAATAGTCATTTCATAGAATCGTCAATAGGGTTGTTAATGCCCGTATATTTATGAGTTTACTCAATACATTCTATATTATTCTATAACTCATTTATTGACAATACGTTGTGGAAAGTGCAATTTTATCTTGCTCAAGGTTAGAACTTGAGAAATCTCTCGTATAATCACTGCCCTCGCACCCCACTTAATGGTTATTGCAGTAGTAATTCTAGATTAAAGGAGAAGACACAATAAAAGTCATGGACATCGATAGTATTCTGGGGGCGGTTGCTGCCAAGGAGGTAAGTATCTTTGATTCGAATAATATCGCGATACTGGGAACTGTATTGTTCGACAAGGAAATGAACCATCATTGCGGCAACTCGACGTCACTATACCTTCCCTGCTTTCACAAATTGGTTTGCATATTTCATAGCTTTTTTTGCAATCACAGGTTTCACATAGTTCTTTAAAAACAACTGGGCCATTACAGGTATCACATACGACCCTGTATCCCTTGCCAATTTCAGGTGTTGGGTGGACTGCAAATTCCTCAGGCAACATAAACGTTTTAGTTTTTTCTTTTGGGATGTAGTCTTCCTCTCGACCAAGTGATTTATTTGAGGGATCATCGACGGTTATTTTAACTCTCCCATTATTTAATAATAAATCATAATAACCTTCAGTGGCAGAGTAAGAATGCGGCGTCCCATCTCTATCAGTAATTCTAATATTCGCAGTCTTAATTGGATGGCCCGCAGAATCCACAACATATAGTCTTACAACTCCTGGAGGGATAGGCGTTTCGGCTGAAACTAGAGTAATTGCCATTAATAATACGTAACTCATAAATATCCTCTCCAATATTACCAATTATTTAATGCCTCAACCCGCATATCCTGATCTTTCTTAATCATTTCGATTGCGTCGTTTATCTTTTTTTCATTCGAAATGGATTTTCTGTCTTCATTTTTATTCAGGCTATTTTCTAAAAGAAATATATCCAACTTATAATTACCTTCTGTTTTCATGCCGCATATAGAAAATTCCTTTGAATTGTCTGTATCTGCATTCCGATGTGCGTAGCCTAAATCTTCCTTGCTGGTCTCGTCAGCGGGACGTATTTTCATATTTGTGATTGTCCACAATTTCCCCAAATCGCCCAACAATGTTGCTTTAATGGGAAATTCATTTGGTATTCCGCCTAGATCAGCAAACATCTTTTCATCTATCGGAACTACCACCTTAACTGATGCCATTCCTTGCCATTTTTCCTTTTCGGGCTTATATTTTACCGCGTCTTCAATTTTTAAAGGCCTTTGAATATCTGGCCTATTGAATAAATTATTGGTTCTTCCTCTTTCATAACAGAACACGACCAAAATAGCACATCCTATCAATACGAGACGGCCAATATAAATAGTGTTATTGGAATAATAATGACGAAGATTCTTGTTGTTTCTCGTAAAAACACAACACAATGTCGTCCACCATTTTTTCGTAGAGGCGTTCAGAATGAAAATCAATGCCATAAATGGAATCAAATTAGCAGCCAGATAAAACTTGGAAATTAATTCGTAATCGCTATCTTTTTTGATTAACGATAATTTTAACGTAATTATCCCGGCAATAATTACCTGGAGTAAACTAATTATATTTCCTACTCCCGATTCCGGTTTGGGGTTATTTTTAGGTAGGAACCACCCAAATATAAACCAGAGAATTACTCTGATTATTCCCCAAACAATCCATCCGAAACCAAAAAATGTGTAGCAAAAACAATCGACCAGACCCCGTAATATCCAAAAGAAAAAACGCACAACCTTTTCCTTGAGATTAAAAAGGGATTATTATGGCCCCTATCCCGCATAATCCGATATCGTTGAATTGTCTGCCTATTTATTCCATCTTTCGGCCTCAATGAGGTGATTTTCATTCAGCGGTGTTCAGCCAATAACACTTTTATCAATTGCAAGGCCCCCCTAATCCCCAATCCCTTTTTTCTCGATTAATTGCCGCTCGTGCTCCGGATCCAAACCATTGCGCATGGCCATGGTCTCAACCGACATCGCGCCGTTGCGGACCAGGATCTGATCGGCCTGCGCTTCTTTCAGCCGATCGCGCACGGCAAGCGTGGGCGGAATGCCGCGAATGTCCACGTCAGCGATCGCTTCGGCCGGCAACCGGCCCGCCTCGACCGCGTGAAAAACCACCCACCGCATCACGTCCAGATCGTCTTCCAGCATTTCGTACTGGAGCCGCTCGAACATTTTCACCGCCGGGCCTTCGGCCACCATCGTAGAAGAGTAATTGGCGTTCGAGGCGTCGCTCGACAGCATGAACTCGGGCATCACCAGGCGGCTGGCGATGGCCCTTAACTCGGCCTGCAATACGACCACGTAACGCCCCGCATCGATGCCGGAGGCGGGAAATTCGTATTCCGTGCCCGACAGGGCGTCCAGAATCGTGCCCGGGGCAAAACGCCTGAAATGGCTGGTCCGGCCCGTGGCCTGGCTGGTCACGCTCAGGTCGGCCTGACCGGCCACGAATTGCTCCAGCCCCGCGTTCGTCGCGGCCGTGTGTTTGCGGATGATGGCGATGGCCGATTGTATTTCCGAGACCACGCTCATGTTGCGGAGCAGTTTTTCCGCGCGGCGGAGATTCTTCCGCACTGGATAGAACAGCGGCAGGCCGCGCTTCACGTTGGCGTCCACGTTCGCCTTGCGATGCTGGATCGCCTCGGCGTCGATCCACCGCCCGTCGATCCAGTAGCCCACGACGGTTTCCACGTCGGCCGTGTCGGTCTGGACGCCAAAACTGGCCGACGGATCGCCAACACGATCGGCAGGGGCCGCAACCTGGTCCGGCTCGACGAACCGAAGGCGGGTCGTGCCGTCCGGCGCGGGAAATAGCCGCAAAAAGCACTCGCCGTCGCGGTCTTTGCGGAGTACAATCTCCTGCTGCCGCTTGTGCCAATGGTTTATGCGGGCGAACTCGTCCAGAACCGCCTGCACGCCATTTAGCAGGGATTCCGCCGCGGTTCGGCCTTTTCGCGCAACCGCTCGATACACGTGCCCGCTGCCCACGATGTAACTGATGCGGTTCTCATGCCCGTTGATGGCGAATTCATTGCCCACCGCCAAAGCACGGCATTGTCCGCGGATCTCGGCAAGTTGCTGTTCGTCAGTAAAGGGGATTCCCGAAGCCACACCCGGGGGCATCGCCCCGCCGAGCGCATTCCAACGTGTTCCGTCCATGTCGTAAAACGCATCGGCGGGATCGACAAAACTGTCCCACATCTCGTCGAAGGCCTCCAATAACTGGCGTTCCAAGTGCATTAGCCGGGAATCGCCGCGGGATGCGTTATCGTTCATCTTGTCCGTGGGAGGGTGATTGACATTTTGCATGTTTTGGTTCCTTGTTGATCGGCGCGAAACCGCAAGCGGTTTCTTTAGTTTATTCAGCATTCATCATTCAGAATTCATCATTTCTTTCATCCCTCATCCTTCATCCTTTCCTTCATCCCACCGGTAAACGGTTGCCCAAGGCGTCCTTGGCGCCTCGGCCGGCGAGCAGTTCCGCGGCCAGGCGAAGGGCCATTTCGGCCGCGTCCGGGCCGTCGTCGTGATCGCCGATGGGAAACTCCTGGAGTTGTTCGACCAACAATCGCGTTCCCGGGCTGCCGTTTTTGAACCGTAATCGCCGGCTGGAAAGATACGGGCCCAGGCGCCGTATGCGGACCAATTTGTTCGTGCGATTTTCCACCGGCCAAGGCCGTGCGCCCAAAATGCCTTGCCGCCGGAACTCCGCTTCAAACTCGCCCGCCAGCAAATCCTGAAACTGGTTCGCCTCCACGCCGAAAATATCCGGCCGGAACCGGCGGAACAACTCCACGCCGTCGGCCACGATTTGCGGAGTCGGACGGCGCTTCAGATCCGCTTCGATATACACTTTTCCCCGGCGATCCACTCCCAGCAGCACCAGGGCCGAGTAATCGCCCCGCCGGGCATCGCCGCCCTTGCTCGGATCCAACGCCAAAGTCTTGACGATCAAATTCCCCGGCCAATCGTCGAACCAGATCGACTCGTCGAAGTACGATTCCGGCCATTCGCACAAATCCGGATTTATCGGCGAGTTCTGCTTCTCGCGCTCGAAGGCCGTGCGTCCGCCCTCAGCCCTCATGCACATCAGCGCGTATAGATCTTCCTCCTCGGGCCAAAGCACTTTTGCGCCCAGGTCCATTTCTCCGCGATGTGCTTCGTAAAATTTTCGAGCGGCCGTTTTATAATGCGGGTCGGCCACGTCCACGTACACGGCTTCCCATTCCTGCCAGAGCGACATGTTCTCCGGCCAGCGCACCACGGCCTTGAAAATCCGCGAGGTCCAGCCCGGCGTTTCGTGCAGCTCCATGGCCAGGGCCTCGCGATGCAGGGCGGTGGCCAGGTTGACGACGTTCGTCCGCGTGGTGCCGGCCTTCATCAACATGCCGTGGAACCAGTCGCGCGAATGTTCGCGCTGGACGGCCGAAAGAATATGTCCGTCGTTTTGCAGGTCGTCGCAAATAATCAGCGTGGGCCGATGCTCGCGCCGCCTCCGCCCGCGAATCCGCTGACCCGTGCCGAAGGCCTCGATGGTCACGCCGTTCCGCAGCACGATGCTGTTGTTCCGCCATACCCCGCCGCGCCCGGCCGCTTGCGGATAATCATCGCGCCAGCAGGCTGTTTTCCAGCAATTCCGTTTTGATGTTTTCCAGATGGGCGCAAGCCTGATGTTTTGTATCGGAAACGATCCAGATATACGGTTCCCGGCCCTCGACCGCCTCGCGCATGGGAAAAGCCAGCGTGCCGATGGTCGACTTCGCCCCGCCGCGCGGACCGAGCAGGTTCAGCTTCGTGCCGCGAGCGTTCCGCATGGCGTCGATCTTCCCGGCCAGCCAGCGGTGCATGTTCGACGCCGGGCGGCCGAAATGCGCGGGCAGGTATTTAGCGCCCCAAGACAAAAGGTCTTTCGCCCCTCCGCCCGAACGCCGCGACCGCCTGGCGCGGCCGTGCCATAGCGCCAATTCGCTGTTAAACCGCCGCAGCAAGCCCGCCAGATTTTCCGGCGGAATTCGACATTCGGTAATGATTGTCTGGGGCGAGATCATGGCAATCTCTTTTTTTTCGGATCATTTTCTTGCGTCGAATCCGCGATAATTCCAGCACGTTTCTCCGGCGCAACCGCGCTGACCGTCTTGGTGATTTCGCTTAATCGTTTCATGATCTTTTTGCGATACTCGCTAACTGGCACTTCCTCCACCACGACTTGCGACAAATACGCCAGCAACTTGTATATCTGCTCAAGGCTGAGCATATCGGCGTGCGGCGCGGCATATTCCTCGGGATTTAGCCGCTCCAGCGCCCAGGCCGCCGCGCGCCAGTATTGGGCCTTCTTGGCGGCCGAATTGATGTTCTTCACGTGCGTGACCACCGCCTGGCTCTGCGCGATCCAGTTTTTCCGCGAATTTTTCATCGCGTTCGGCCGTGTTCTGAATGGTGCTCGTCGCGCAACCGACGTACCGCGCGGCGGTCCTCCGGCTGCACCCCATCGAGATAATCGCCACGATTTCCCGTTGCTTGATCTCATCCAGTACCGGCGGTCTTCCGAGTTTCGCCACAATGCTGCTCCTTCACGACTGTGCGCCGATGTATTCGAACGACACCACCGCCCTGCCCGCCGAACCCCGATAATTTTTCACGAACCGCCGGGCGTTCCGCGAGCCGGTCTTTTTCACTCCCACCGCCCGCCATCGCGGCGAGTGCCGGCAATGCGCGATCACTGCCGGATGGCTGGCTGTGACGTTCAGCCGAAATCCCTCCAGGCGATTCAACTCGGCCACCGTCTCGGCCAAGGCCATGCCGATGCCGATCCCTTGATAATCCGGCAAAGTCACGATGCGGCTCACGCGCCGCCGGTTCTTCCGGCCCAATAGCGAAAGCGTCGCGCAAAACGCCACCGGCACGCCCTCCCACAAGGCCATGTAACACCGCGCGTAACCGCTCAAAGTCCCGCTCAAATAGTGATGACGCGCAAACAACCGCCACGCACTGCGCCGGCAACGAACGACTTCAAGCTCGATCGGCGGTCGCCGAAGACGCCTCCATTGAAACGACGAACTCGCCATGTCGATAATCCAATCCGGCTCGAGCCACTCCGTAACGTCGTAATGGCACGTCACGGCCACAAATTTGCATCCGATCCGGCCGGAATGGATCCCCTTTGCTATCGCCGCCGAAATGACCCGGGCTACGTTGCGGTCCACCACGCTCGTAAACTCGTCGAACGCCACTAGCCCGCCGTCTTCACCGAGGGTGCCACGACCAACGGGCACCACGCCTTGCGTGGTCGGTTGGTGCCCGGCTTGTCCGGGCACCACGCCTTGCGTGGTCGTGCCGTCTCTATTGCCTGCCCGGCTCAGTGCCCGGGCAAGATCGCAGCGAAACTGCTCGCCGTTGCTTAATACATGATACGGTTTTATCCACGAGGGCGGCGAAGAAAATCCCACGGCCGTAAACATCCCCGTAATCTGCTTGATCGGCAGATCGCCCAGCCCGTCGATCACCGCCCTGTCCGCCGGCCACTCGTCGCGACGATAAAGCTGCTTGCCGAATAGTTTTTTCGCCAGCGTGCTTTTCCCGCTGCCCGAGGGACCGACTATCAAACCGATCCGCCATTCTTGCGGAGGATGAGGGATGAAGGATGAAGGATGAATCGGACTACTTGCATTTTCACTTTGTCCATTATTCACTGTTCCCTGCCCACTGCCCACTGTCCACTGCCCACTACAATTTGCGATATTCAGCAAATCCTCCGGCACTCCCACCCGAAACCGCTGCGTCGCTTTTGCCGCAAGCGGCACGTCGAACATGCCCGCCACTTGTTCGACGCGAAATGAGTCAAAAACCGGACAATCTACAGTAATATCAATAACAGGCATCCCTTATCCCTTATCTCTCATCCCTCATCTCTCATCCCTATTACAGCGTCAGCAGCTTGCACTTGTATCCTTCCCCGCTCAAACGCTCGTAAACCGCTCGCTGATCGTCCTCGTCGCGGCACTCGACCACCACCTGAAAGGCCTCGGGCACATTGACCTCGCGCGACCCTTCATCGATGATTTCTTCATCCTCCGGTAACTGCGGTTCTTGAATCATCCGGTCCAACAATGCCCGTACCGCTGCGTTCTCCGTCTCCACATCCGCGATCAACCCGGCAAGCGCCTCGTCATTTGTTTCAGCCATTGCGGCTAACGGGTCGAGCAGGGCAAGCAATTTGGCCGCCTCGGAATCGTCAAGATCCAGGATCAGCACCGGCACTTCCACATCGGGCGTGGTCTCGGCCCGCAGATGGCCGTCGATCAATTCCAACGAGCCGTCGGGCAACTCCCGGGCCAACAGGGCGTCGGCGTAACCCACCTCGGCCAGCACGCCCCGCAGCGCATCGCGCTGCGCCTGCGGATGCGTCCGCCAATTCCGCCGATTCGGCCGCAACTCGCTCGCCCGCACCCGCCGCAACTCCTTAATCCGATCCCGAATCCGCATTAATAATTCTCTTTTGCAATCTCGAAAGTCCCCTCTCCTATTGCAATCTCTAAAGTCCCCTCTCCCTTTGGGAGAGGGTTAAGGTGAGGGCACGAATTTTTTACACATCCTGCAGCCGATCCGATATGTTTTCGATCTGCAATTCGTGCATTTCCCAACGACGTTCCAATTCCTTCAAGGCGGTTTCGTGTTGGATGCATTGCGGCAGCCGCTCTTGATCGGCATCGACCATGCGATCGACCTTGGTCTCCAGCCGGCCGACCTGCGTGGAAAGCACCGCCAACTTGGCATGCACCATGAACATCCACGGAGCGGTCGCTAAGAGCGCTGCCGTCACTACGTAAATAACGATTTCCCATTCCTGCACGCCCATCGTTGATCCCTCAAAAAGACTCCATCATTTAGCCGTGGTTTGTGCGGTTGATTGCGCGGATGCAACCTGGCTTACAGCCTTTGCTGTTTCGGCCGCGGTCTTGGCTTCAACGGCCAGGCCGGTAATCTGCCCTAATTTGGCCTCAATCTGGGTTTTAATCGGCTCGATGGCCGCGGCCACGTGTTCCCGTATCTGCGCGGCAGCCTGCCCGGCCAATGAATTAGGCGCCATACTTTCGATCGCTAACGGCTTGTTGTTGACCAGCTTCCAAACTACCACGCAACCGAAGATCACCAATCCAACAGCCGGTATCCCGCCGCCGACTGAAACCAATTTGTCGAACGTCAATCCGCCGGCCAGGCCCTCCTTGAGCTTTTCTTTTGCGAAATCCTTGAGGTAGCCTTTGACCACGTCGTCGGCCTCGGCATTCGGCCCCAATTCAGTTTTTACTTTGTTGACTCGATCAAGGGCCTTTTGAATCAGCGTTTCCGGATCGCCGCCGAATTTCTCGATTAACCCGCCAATTTTTTTCACTTCGTTAACTGTTCCCAGGGTTTGTTCACCGAGAACTTTGACTCTGCTGCCGGCCTCGGTCGCAGCCGCCGCCGCCGTATCAGCGGCTGTCTTGGCATCGGTCGCGGCCTTGGCGGCTTCGTCCGCCTGCTTGCGAGCCTTATCATCAATAGTTTCCGCCGGCTTCAGCGCTTGGGCCGGTTGCGCCTGGATCAGGGTGCCCAGCATATCGGCGATCTTATCGAGTTTCTCATTCGTCGGACTAAGATCCACGGAACCCGAAGAACCGATGGGTAATGTCGGCCACGCCGGCGATGGAACTCCCGGCTTCTGCGGCGATGGACCCGCTTGCTGATTGCGGTATTGCTCCCGATAACGGTAAGGCAAGAGATACGGCGCGGGCGCCGGACACGTTCCGCCCGGACATACACCGCCCGGACATTGGGTTAGTGTCGAATCCTGACTTTCTCGCCACTGCGGCTTGGATTGTCTAGCTTGGACGCCAAACGCCTCGTACAAACACTGCACCGGCGTGGCAATGCCTTCCGAATCATTGGCCGTTCGCGCCCGTAATACGGCCACGATCATTTTCCCCTCGGCGTCGAAAATCGCCGAGCCGCTCCGCCCGTTGGCCGGAGTGGGCAAAAAGTGCAAATCCCCGCCGCTATATCCCAAGGCATGCCCTTTCCATCCGGTAGACCACGTGCCATTCGCGCACCCCACCGAGCTGAGCGTGGCCCCCGCCGGCACGACATATTCCCGCGACGCAATGGGAATCACGCTGGGGAGAATGCCGTCAAACGCCGCTTCCGGCACGGCAACGATGGCCGCATCGGCGGCTTCAGACCGGGCGATTACCTCGCCCGCCAGCGCCTGCGATTGGTGTCCCTGCCGCCAAAACTCGCAGCCAACCCCGCGGTCATTCCCCACCACGTGCGCCGCCGTCAGCACATACACTCGCCCTTGACTGATCTCGAAGACGCAGCCGCTGCCCACGCCGCCGTCCGCGGCCGTAATGCGGCAGGTGGCGTCGATGCAATCGGTCATCGCGGCCTTCGCCGTACCGCTGAGTGCACTTACGATCGCCATTATTATTCCCAGAGCCGTTATCAGCACGGCGATCCACAATATTTCCTTGCCAAGTTCTGCCCATCTGTTTGGTTTTTCTCTCTTGTGCATTTCATTTTCCCCTGAAAAAAATGTATTAAAGTTTTTGTTCGAGGTTTGATCGCAATTTGCGCATCTTATTTAGTCCCCGGTGAATACACCGGGGGCTCGGGTTGCGGCTTTATGCCGCGCTAGGAAATTTTCAGCCCTCAAATATTTTGTACGCCACCGAAATGGAGCCGTGAACATGTTGTTGAATTTTTGATCGTAGGCGCTCCAGCATCTTTTGCGCGGCATCGACTAGACCGGCATCTACGTCGGGCAGCCGGTTGTCGGCCGCGGCGAAGATCTCGGGCAGTTTCCTCAATACGTTTTCGCGCTTCGCCGGAGGTAATAGTCCCAGCAGGTATGCCGTTAGATGCGGAATCGGCGGGGCCTGAGACGCCAAGCGCACGCCGTCATGGTTCACGACCACGTGACCCTCGGCCTGGAAAGCGCAGGTTGCCTCGCCGATCTGGCCGGCGATTTTTAGCGCAACATCGTACTCGGCTCCGGCCGCGAGCGAATCCCGGCGGCACTGTTTTTTCGCTATCGATTCAATCGCAGCCCACATAACGGCTGTAATTTCAGCTTTATTCACTTTTTTCAATCCTCCAAGTCAGCCTTCATATCAGGGTTCAGGGTTCAGAACATAAGTGTGAATTTTAATTCTGAACTCTGACTGTTGAACCCTGGATACTGAACCCAGAACCCTGAACCCTTTCATGGCGTCAGCGTAAAACGGTACCGGTAAAACGGCGATCGCGCCAAATCGGCCGGTTCGGTCAGCCGGTCGGCCAGGTGCGGCACCGGATCAACGCCCCCGCCCAAGCGATCGGCCATGGCGCAAGCCTGGCTGCAAAACGGCGGGCGCCGGTCAACGGCGGCGTCGTCCATGTCGGGCCGAACGAACCACCGCACTATCGGCAAATGTAAAAACGACGCAGTAATCAATCCCCCGTAACCGTAATTCCATCCGCACAGCCCGCGCATGAACCGCACCGCCCCCGCGCGATCGTAATTCGGCCAACGGTTCCTCGGATTGACCTGAAAAACGTCCCAGCGCCCGGGACATTGCTTAACCTGGCTGGCAAGCGTTACTGCCCGGCCCCCGTACCACCACAGCACCTCCAGGCAGAATAAGTCCCCGTCCCACCACGCCGCCTTGGCCGCATGGCAGTGTTCGCCCCGGCCGGCGACCGATATCGCTCCGCGGCGGCGATATAAGAGCAGATCCCCGTCGCGAATTTTTCCTTGAGCCTCGGCCAACGGCGCCATGACTCGCGTTATCCGTGGAACATCGATCTTCGTCATGCCTCTATTCTCCTCGATAGTGTCCCCTCTCCGGGCACCGCACCAGCGGTCGGGAGAGGATTAGGGTGAGGGCCGTATGCCATGACCAACCTTAGGTTGACGCCTATTGTTGGGATGGCAGTTGCACTGCCATCCTTGGGCTTGGCGTGTGCCACTGCTGGCTTGTCCAGCAGTGCTGTTAAATTTTCACTGCAATCTGCTTGTAAAACATTTGTTCCCTTCGCCATCGACGCACTTCCTCATATCGTTCCTGATGAACCGGCTTCAGATTCAGCCCTAATATCATGATCGGCTGGCCTGCATTCGCTCGGAATGTCCCCTCTCCGGGCACCGACCGCAGGCTGGTCGGGAGAGGGTTAGGGTGAGGGCCGATCAACGCCCGAATGGCCGGTAATTTTGCCATCTCTTTTCTCGTCCGGCACGCCCGGCAGGGCATATACACCATGCCCCCGCAATCCGGACATCGCTCGGGCGGAACGTCGGGAACCAAGGGCTCCTCTTCCCACGGCCAAGTCGGTCTGGGCCGGATGCACCGCCTGCCAGAGGCGATCGCCCCTATCGTGCCCCGGCTCACGCCCGTAAATCGCGCGATCTTGCGATGACTCAATTTGCCCTCGGCCAACATTTGCTCGATTTGTTCCACAAGATGCGGTGCGATCATGCTCCATTCACCTCGCGCAAAAAAAGAGCCCGGCGGCGGAAATGTACTCCTCACCGGACACCATGCGTAGCATGGTCGGCGTGAGGAAATAACTTCCGCCGTCGGGCTCTTGTGGATACCTGTTCTACCAGGCTCTTCCGATACCCGCTCGATGTTCTGACCTTAGCATAACCAGTGGCCCAATTTCAAGAGATATTTTTGTGCCAAAAAATACCCCAGAAATCCCCTTTCCGGGCCTCAGCTGAAGGCTGGTCGGTAGAGAGGGGGGTGAGGGCATTGCAATTCTCGAGCAATACACTGAATTTCAGATAAAATTAACTGCTAGACTTAGCAACATAAAATGCAATCCTCATCGTTGATTTTGCAGCTTGATTTCGCTTGAGAGACGCTCAGAAAGACAATCTTTTGCCTAGTCGAAATTCTCGCCTGGGCAGATTGGTGAAAAACATTCGGGACTTGTATAATAATTATATCTTACTACACAGGTAGAATGCTGGAGACTATGACCATGGATAGCGTTTCGACCTCGTTCGATAAGGACTGGATGAAGTATTTGTGCGAGAGCCGAGTTCCTATTAAGGACATCAAGGGCCCCGACGTTTTTTCTCTGGCCTTTACACCGCCAGTGGGAAAGACCTATCGTTTCACACAGCTGAGTGCGTCTTCTAAAGAAGAAAATCAGTGTCTGATAGCGTTGAAATTGGAACCTTTTATGTTTTCAGTCATACAAGGCAGTTTCATTATCGAGGCTAGAGGCGGAGGGGATGTTCTCGCTCGGGGGAATACCAGTATAAATCAATCCCACGGACGTTATTTCCCTCTACCTGAAGAGCGTTCAACGGGGCCATGGGTTCTGCCCTTGAAAGAAAAAGGACGTTGGGTTAAAGCGGCGGCCAAGAATAAAGCCTCTGACGAGAGGTGCCCCATAAATCCGGGGCTACTGGTTCTTGGCATTCCAGAAAACTATGAGTGTCGAGTAGGTGGAAGTTGGAAAGGTCCAACGCCATTCCTAAAAGTATCGTCTGCCACAGAAACCGTCTACAATATCGTTGGCTTCGCCGATGTGGGCGGAGTTGCTACGGCCAAAATACAAACTTCCACATCTATGCACCCACAACCTATCAAACTCTCGCAAATGTCGAAAAAAAACATGAGAGAAAAGCTGGTTAAACGGGGAATTAGCAAAAATCTGGCTGAAATGATGGTATCCGGATTCGCAAGACAGCCGGAAGAACCATCTAAAGAACCAATCGACCTGGAGGGAGTGGCATATGTCGATCTGTGTAGCGGCCTGAATGTCCGCATAGAGCTTTCTGCGATTCTGAAAGATGGGGAGCAAGTATTCTCCCATATAATAATTTGCCAAACATTTGTGACGTAGGTTCCACGGTCAACATTGGAGTCCGTGTCTGCGAAGTGATTATTGAGTCATAGATGCAAGACGCTCTAATTCCGCAACCGCGCGATCCAATTCCTCAATCAACGGCGATGTGCCGGATCGTTGCATGATTTCCACAACTTGCCGATAGTACCACAGGGTTTTTTCCCGGCCGCCTTTGAAATGCCGCCAGATCGCCTCGCCCAACCGACGGTAATCGCGCAACAGCGAACGGACATTGTGCAACTTATCGGCCGCCACAATTAGTCGAATCGAGGGAGAAACATGCTCCAGCCTGGCCAAAAAGGCATCTTTTCGCTCCTGCCAGGGCGGCTTGGGTATCGTGTCGGCATCGGAACAACCGCGAACGATCGCCGCCACCGCCGGCCCAAACCGCCGGCGGATTTCCTCGCCCTCCGCCGCTCCGCCCTGATCTTCGATTGCATCGTGTAATAAAGCGGCAATCGCCTCGTCCTCAATGCCGCCGTAATCCAATACCAACGATGTCACCCCCAACAAATGCGCCACGTACGGCTCTCCGCTGACTTTGCGCACCTGCCCGGCATGCAACTGGACTGCATACTGTAAGGCCTCGTTAAATCGCGCAGTTAACTGCATAACAGGTCTTGATCTTTGTTCAATTTGCAATTTGAAATTTGCAATTAACAATTTGCAATAAAAAATATCATGACAAATGCCCTCAAATCTAATCAAACACTATTCACGCGCCGATAAAGCGAATCCCGCTCCACCGCTTCGCGCCCGGTTTCGGCAATCAGCGCGGAGCTCGTCGATGCTTAATGCCTCGGGCGTTTTCGATCCGGCGGCATGATGGATGCGTTCATATCGCACCGTTCCGTCCAGGTCGTCGGCCCCGTAGGCCAATGCCGTTTGGGCCACGCCGATACCCAGCGAAATCCAGTATGCCTTGACGTGCTGGAAATTGTCGAGCATCAGCCGGCTCACGGCAATCACCCGCAAATCCACCAGCGGCGACGCCCGGCGAAAATATGATAATTGCGTGTTTTCCGGATGAAACGCCAAAGGGACAAAGGCCTGAAACCCGCCGGTGGCATCCTGGAGTCGCCGCAATTGCACCAAATGGTCGATGCGATGCTCCACGCCTTCCAGGTGGCCGTAGAGCATGGTGGCATTCGAACGCAGGCCGAGTTCATGGGCCGTGCGATGCACCATTAGCCAGGTTTTCCCGCCGGCCTTGCGCGGGCAAATTTGCGTGCGAATTTCCGGGTCGAAAATCTCCGCGCCCCCGCCGGGCAAACTGCCCAAACCGGCCGCCTGCATTTCTTCCAAAATCTCTCGTATAGGCCGCCCGGTGAGCCGCGTAAACCAGTCTATCTCCACCGCCGTCCAAGCCTTCAAATGAATTTGCGGAAACGCCGCGTGCAGTTCCCGGATCATGTCCAAGTACCAGGCGTATGGTTTTCCCGGATGCATGCCGCTGACGATGTGCAATTCCGTGCATCCGGCCTCAGACGCTTCCCGGCCTCGCTTTAATATCTCGTCGATATCCATCACATAGGCTTGAGGGTCGTCCGCATCCCGGCTATACGCGCACAATCGACAGCGATAAACGCAAATGTTCGTGGGATTCAAATGGGTGTTGCGATTATAATAAGCCACATTGCCATTCTTACGCCGGCGGACGATCTCGGCCAACTCGCCCACGGCATGCAGATCCGCTTCCGGCTGAAATAAAAACTCCCCCTCCGCCGCCGTCAACCGCTCGCCCGCTTCTACTTTCTCGCGAACTTTATCCAACATTATTTAATTTTCGTTTCGGCTTTTCAATTAGCATTTCGACATACACACCGCGAAACCGCAAGCGGTTTCTTTCATCCTCATCCATCTTCCCGCTAAACCGGGTAATAAATTGCCCGGCCCTTTCTGCCCACTGTCCACTGCCCACTGCCCACTTCATCCCTTATTCTTCATCCTTTGAACCTACCACGCCAAATCCACCGCCCCGATCACTAATAATCCCACGCTGACCACGGCGTTTACATGGAAAAACGCCTGGTTGACCCGGGTAAGATCGTCGGGCCGGACGATGCGATGTTCGTAAAACAACAACATGGCGATCCCCAAAATACCGGCCAAATATATCCGGCCAAAAAAAGGATATACCAGCGGCAACGCCAAAAGCAGGACGACCATCACCAAATGGCAGAAAGCGGCGATACGCAGTGCGGCGACAACGCCGAATCGGGCGGGTATGCTCCTAAGCCGCATCTTCACGTCAAAATCATAAT
This sequence comes from Pirellulales bacterium, assembly GCA_963845975.1. GTDB lineage: Bacteria > Planctomycetota > Planctomycetia > Pirellulales > Thermoguttaceae > JBEKIK01. The sequence goes on from CAWJUD010000001.1 coordinate 1,878,991, forward strand.
CCTGGCAGGCATAAATAATATCGAAACCCGCCACCCAAAACAGCACCGCCCCGCCAAGCACCAATGGCGCCGGACTTATCTCCGCCCGGATCGCCACCCAAGCCGCCAGCGGCGCAAGCATCAACGCCGCTCCAAGCCAAAAATGAGATAACAGCGTAAAACGTTTCGCATAACTATAACCAATCAAAAACAACAACACCGGAATCGACGCATAAAGCGGAATCCAATTGTGCGGCAAAAACAACAACGTGCTCGCCACAAACCCCACGGCGCACAGCGCCGTAAACAAGACCGCGCTGCCCACGCTTACAACGCCGCCGGGCAAGTGCCGCATCTGCGTGCGCGGATTAATCGCGTCCAGCCTCCGGTCGGCAATTCGATTAAACGCCATCGCCGTGCTGCGAGCGAAGACCATGCACGCCAAAATGCCCGCCAAATCAAGATATCGAAACGCCACGGGCGGCGAACTCCGCGCGTTTTCGGTCCACGCCATGAGCGCCGCCAAAAGCGCAAACGGCAATGCAAACAGCGTATGGCTGAAGCGAATCATTTCCAGCATTCGGCATACGCGGCGAAACATGGGAGCTAACTCCCCCATCGCTGGATCAAGGCGTTTCCAATGCCCAACTGATCGCATATCCTTGCCACGATGAAATCGACCAGGTCGCCGATGGATTTCACGCCGTGATAAAATCCGGGCATGGCTGGAAGAATAATCGCGCCGACCTCGGCGGCGCGGCGGAGGTTGTCGAGCATCACCAGCGAAAGCGGCGTCTCCCGCGGCACCAATATCAGCTTCCGACGCTCCTTCAAATGAACTTCGGCCGCGCGGTGGATCAAATTCGTGCTCGTGCCGTGGACTATCGCGCTTAAGGTGCCGCTGGAACAAGGGCAAATCACCATCCCGTCGGTCAGAAATGAGCCGCTGGCAATGGGGGCAAGATAATCGCGGTAGTGATGGTAATGGAATTTTCCCGGCTCGCCCGAACCCACGGCCAGCACGTTGCTGGAATCGCTCGATATGCCGGCCACCGAGCGAATAGTTTGCAGCTTGTGGTCCTTCGGCGTTGGCCCGGTGTCGAGCATGAGCATTGAAGGATTGAAATTCTCCAGATCGACGGTCAGGTCGAGTTCCTGTTGAAGCACCGCCTGCGCAGCGGCGCTCATGGTCAGGTGCACATCGCATCCGGCCGCCGACAAGTACTTCCATCAATCGGATGGCATATGTTACTCCGCTTGCCCCGGTAATAGCTACAACTACATTCTGTTTCATCATTCGCATTCATCCTTTCTGGGGAAAGGGGACAGGGTCCATTTCCCCGCATTCATCTTTTCTTACCAACATATAATGTGGCTATGCCGAAAGTAAACGGGTAAATTGCCACTTCCTTCAATCCGGCGTTACGCAACCGCTGGGCAAACGCCTCGCCTTGAGGAAATCGGCCCACGCTCTCAGGAAGATAATTGTACGCCTTTTGGGTGTTGTGTGCCAGGGACTGGCCAATCCGCGGCAGTAAGCCGTGAAAATACCAATTATAAAGCACTTTTAAAGGCCAAATTCGCGGCATGGAGAATTCCAACACGGCCACGCTGCCGCCACGACCGGCATACCCGAATCATCTCTTGTAATCCTTTGTCCGGATCGCTGACGTTCCGCAGCCCAAAGGCCACCGAAACGATTTGGAAAAAATCGTCCGGAAATGGTAAATTAACAGTATCCGCCTCGATCAATTCCAGACGATCCTCCGCACCGGCCCGGCGACACTTTTTATCGCCGATTTCAAGCATCGGCCGGCAAAAATCGGTCCCCACCACGTGTACTGCCGACATTCGTCGGCTGGCTCTCCAATACGCCAAGGCCAGATCGGCCGTGCCGGTGCAAACGTCGAGAATCGGCCCGGCCCCCTCCTGCGGCGCTACCAACCGCACCGTTTTTCCCCGCCACGATCGATCCACACCCAGCGAAAACAAATGATTTAAAAAATCATACCACCCGGCGATCTCGCCAAACATCTGCCGTATTTGGGTAGATGGTAGATGGTTCATGGTAGATGGCTTTTCATAATTAATGTTTTTATTTGTTTAGCCGCAACCAGGCACCATGCGGAGCATGGTCTGGGAGCGGTAACTTCTAAAACATATATAGGTAACAAATACCGACTGGGCAAAATAGACAAATATCAGTAACTTTGCCGATTATCACCTCTACATGTAATTTTCAGATTTTAACGTTTATTCCTGTTCTGCGGGCCAATCTTGGCCGATTAGGCAGGGGTGAGATTCTATAACCTAATGATCCATCAGCTATTCTTGATAACTTCGGCAGGAAAAGCAAGGAGGATAAACTAGTGAAAACGGCTGCAAGACAAATCTTGACGTTTTCAATCTGGATCGCGATGCTTGCTGGCACCCAACTCTTGGCACAGCAAACCAATCTCGATAAACGGTCTTCCCGCATTCCATCTCAGGCAGTCTATGTGGCTCAACAGCAAGAGTCCGCTGCTCAATCCAGTGTTAATCCGACATATACTCTACCGTCCCAGAATCCAACCCCGACCCCCGCAGTCGCATCGCAAACGCAGCAAAGCGATTCCGTGCCGGGCACGATATTCCCAGGCGTAGTGCCATCCGATCAGAATCCCGAAGCCATGCCCGACAATATGCCAGGCGTGGAAACCGGACTGTGGGACGGCGCTGAGCCCGGAAATTGCTGCGCGGTTTGCGGCGGCGGTTATTGCACGCCGCCTTGTTGGTATACCGAGCAAGGCATAAGAATTATGACACGCAGTAGACCGCGGAATGGAGGTATTACTTATGATTTTGGGTTCCAGACTCAAGTAATTAATAATCAAACTGTTAATGTACCGATTTTCATTGAATCTATGAGTGCACATGACGCGAATTTTAATGCCGCACCAGGATATAATGCTACTATAGGTCGTTATCTTGGCCGAGATTCCATGGATAGAGATGATTTTCTAGAGTTCACTTATTGGGGCATGAATACTTGGTTTGCTTCAGCCATGAATGATCCGGGTGTTGGTCTACTTGATCATGTGAGTGTAGGACAATCTATCGGTGATAAGAGATATGTTACAGGCAAATTAAATACTCAATTTATTGTTAATAGTTTTCCATTTTTCTCGTCTTCAACGAATCCTCCGCCTGGATTCCTGCTCGGAGTAGTTGGCTTTGATAGCACCGAAATGCAGCATTTTATTATGGATAGCGAAATGCACAACTGGGAATTGAATTTGAGATTGAGACCTCGGGGCCGCCCTGATCAACTGGTATTGCAGCCCAGTGGTCGCTGGCGCCGGGAATGCCAACCGGGTACGTATATGTCCTATTTAGTTGGCTTACGATATATGACTATTGGAGAAGGATTCCATTTTCATAGTGCAGGCTCCATTACGAGGGAAACTTTGACAAGTTTTGATGCTCAGGGAAACCCGGTTTATACACCAGATGCAGGTTATATTAGAAATGTTACAGGCGATTATAATATCCTGACAGAAAATGATCTTCTAGGATTACAAATAGGCACTGATCTGATGTTCCGCCGCTGCAAGTGGGCATGGGGTGTGCGAGCAAAAGTCGGGCCGTATGTAAATTTTGCGAGAAATGTAAAAGATATTGTTAATAATCCACAAGATGTTCCTACTCTTGCAGCATTTAACGACCGCTTTTCTCAACGGCGGCAGGGTGCTGCCCTAATCGGAGAAGTCGGCATTGAGGCCACTTATAAATTCAAGCCCAATCTGATGGGCCGCGCCGCTTACGATTTCACGTGGATCTCGGGCCTAGCTTTGGGATCGGAACAAGCTACATGGGACTTGGATCCTGGCGCTAATGACACCATCAACACCGGCGGCACGATCTATTCCCATGGTATAACCTTGGCCCTGGAATGGTGCTGGTAGCTCCTAAGGCGGCAAAAGGAAGGCGAAAAGGGAAAGAAAGATCGTCCCCCTTCACGGGATTGACGGCGATCTGACGCCTTTTTGATGGCAAAGAGCACAATCTCGCCTTTCAGCGAGATGCAAATCCCCCCTTAAAAACCGGGTAAGAATTATATCCGGACAAAAGCCGTTGCAGATGATATAATAAAAGGCAAGAATGTGGAGGTCATGGTGAAGAAGTCGGTATATCTGGAAACAACGATTATTAGCTATCTCACTGCTCGTTCTCCGCGAGATGTCATTCTTGTTGCACGCCAGGAAATAACCCGGCAATGGTGGGAAGAACGGCGTGACAATTTTGAAATATTTATATCACCTGTTGTTTTAAAAGAAGCATCGGAAGGCGATTCTGAGGCCGCTGCGCGACGCCTTCATCTATTGGAAGGATTTTCCATTTTAGATTTAAACGGAGAAGTTGTCGATTTGGCGGCGGCGCTGATCGAGGAAAAATTTTTACCGGCTAAAGCCGCCGATGATGCCCTGCATCTCGCGTTTGCGGCCGTTCATGAAATCGACTTTCTATTGACTTGGAATTGCAGGCATCTCGCCAACGCGGAATTGATCGCCTTGATGACGGGTTACTTTATTGTCCGAGGCATTCACATTCCAATTGTTTGCACCCCGGACGAATTATTAGGAGATTAACCATGCTCGACGACGTCATTGTCAACGAAATCCGCCGCATTAAGGAGTCCATTGCCGCCCGATACAATTACGACGTGCGGAAAATCGCCCAAGCATTGCGGGAAGAACAACAAAAAAGCGGATGCAAAGTCATCTCGCGGCTTCGACAACCTCGGCCGGATAAAACCGGAAAAAATTGATTTTTCGTGTATCTGGACGATTTATAATGGGAGATAACTCGATACTGACTCCGCAGTACTGCATTTTGAAATTTGCATTTTCAATTTTCAATGTGCAATCTCTGCACTTCCACTAATCCTGATTCGTCGGGGCGACGGTTAAACTACCGCCCCAACAGTCATTCGCCTATTTGCTCCACGAATTCCGGCACGACCGGCTTGGGAAGAACGCCCGATTGATATCCCATCTCCAAAAGTCGAGCCACGGCCTCCCGTCCCCGTGGCCCAAAATCAAGCGTCCATTGGTTGACGTACATTTCCACAAACCGATCGGCCTTGTCGCGCTGCAATCCGCGGCCGAATCCCAGGGCATAACTCAGCGCTTCTTCGCGGTGTTCCAATCCGTACTCGATGCTCTGCTTCAACAACCGGTGAATGTCGCGAATCGTTTCTGTTCCCAAATCCTTGCGAATGGCGTTCGCCCCTAAAGGCAAGGGAAGATTTGTCTTGTCGAACCACCATCGACCCGTGTCCACAACCAATTCCAGCCCTTCCGCTATATATGTGAGTTGGCCTTCATGAATCACCAACCCGGCGTCAACCGGCCGTCCCTCGTACTCTCCGGCCCGAACCGCATCCAGAATACGATCGAACGGAACCGCCACGTGGGCAAAATCGACGTTAAGACACAGCCGCAGCGCAAGATAGGCCGTGGTAAGTTCGCCCGGCACGGCAATCGCGGCCTGCTTGAGGCTTTCCACCGATCGCTTTTCTCGGGCGACGACGATCGGCCCGTAGCGCTCTCCCATGCTCGCCCCGCAGGAACACAGCAAATAACGATCAGTCAAATACGCGTACGCATGCACGCTCACGGCCGTCAGTTCCAACTCTGCCGCAAACGCCCGGCGATTTAGCGTCTCGATATCGACCAACTCGTGCTCGAAGCGATATCTGCCCGTGTCGATGCGGTTTTTCGCCAGGGCGAAGAACATAAAGGCGTCGTCAGCGTCCGGACTATGTCCCACGCGAATCCGCTGTAGCGGTTCCTTCATGAAAATTCATCTCCGAAGAAATATCTAATGTGTGCCACTGCTTCGTCAGAAGCAGTGCTGAATTTGCGGTCACACTCCATGCACCATTATACATGTTATGCTATTTTCATCCACATGATGATATTGACGCACATTCGGGGGCCATTATAATGCTTTGAGATTACAAAATATAAACCTTGTTTGGACTAAAATAATGGAGGATATATGTTCCTGACTCTTCTAGGCGTCACATTCGCCATTGCGCTAGCCGTCTCCTTTATAGTCTCCAGAATATTCAAGGCGCCGCTTGATGCCATTCTCAGGCGCATCGTATCCGAGGATATTAGTGCCGGATGGCTCAAATACCTTATGTTCGCCATCTACGTAGTCGGCATCTCGTCTGGAGTGAGAATTTACGAACTTGAAAAGTACATCACTCCGGAAAGGTGGGATGCGCAAGGTAGAATCATTCCGATTACCAGCGAAAGATGGGTCCTTGAGGTCTATAGAACTATAATTGATACGTTGCAGGGCATTGCATGGGTATTATTGGTTTACTTTGTTATCGCTCTTCTGGCCTATGTAATCGTCAAGGTATTTGAATCCAGGAAGCCCAAAGAAAGCCAGGAAAGAACGCCCTGAAAGCCGCATCAACTCGGGCCGCAGGTAGCCGCGAGATAAGTCTGTGAACTACATTCGCCCATCCACTCCGCCGGCTCGGGATAAACGCCGTAGAAGCGTTTGATGTAATGCCGGCGACAGCGCGACGGGCAATGCGGCGCCCAGCCCCAGCGGCCCAGCATTTTCGTGCTGATTCGACGGTTGCCCGCGTCGCAAAGCAGGGCATCGCTCTGTTTCAGCCGGGCGATATAATCGAGCACGTCCAACGCCCGCGCAAGGCTGCCAAAACTCGCCTCCCGGGCGGAAACCACATACTTGAGTACCATAAAATTCGGAAACCGCCGCGGTTGGTTGTAATACAGCCACAAGCGGTCGCCTCGGCCACGGCCATGAAAGCGCCGCCCAAGTAAAAAAATCTCCGCGGCGGAGATGATTTTGGGAAACGGCCGTAACCTGATACGCCGGAATCGGCCATCGACCATTTCGATCACCCCGTATGCCCTCCGCTTGAGCATTTCCGCTCCAGCGTCCAGGTCGGTTATTCTTTCAAAAAACCGCATTGCTTTAGGGATGTGGCGTTAAAACGGAATCCGCATCCGGTTCGACGTTGAACTCGATGGGACCGTTTAAGCTTTCGGCCAACTTGTTCAGCGCCTCGGTCTCGATTTGCCGCACTCGTTCGCGCGTCAGGCCCAGGGTCTCGCCGATCTCCTTCAGCGTCCGCGGCACGTGTCCGTCCAGGCCGAAACGCATCCGCAATACGGTGGCCTCGCGCTGGTCCATGATCTCCAATTGCCGCAAGACGTGGATAAGATTGTCGTTCTCGACAAGCGCATCTTCGGGTGTTTGCATCCGCTCGTCCATGATCATCTCGCCTAAAGACCAGCCGGCTTCGGCCTGATCGGTCTGCGGAGTGAGGTTGTAAATGCGGATGGCCTTCTTGATGATGGGCAGCTTTTTCCGCGGCAGACCCAACACGCGGGCGATTTCCTCGGGCGTGGGCGTGCGGCCCAGCTCGTCGGCCAATCGCGTCGTAGCCCGCCGCCATTTGGATAACAACTCCACCATGTAAGCGGGAATGCGGATGGTTTTGGCCGAATTGATCAACGCCCGCTTTATCGATTGCTTGATCCAATAACTGGCATAGGTCGAAAAGCGCGTGCCGATGGCCGGATCAAAACCTTCCACCGCCCGCAACAATCCCAAGTTCCCTTCTTCTATTAAATCTTGGAGACTCAGTCCTTTGCCGGTGTATCCCCGGGCGATATTCACCACCAGGCGAAGATTGGCGCGAACCATGCGGTCGCGGGCTTGGATGTCGCCGGCGCCGATGGCTATCGCCAATTCGTGCTCGTCGTCGGGCGAAAGCAGCGATGTTTCGTTGATTTCGCGGAGATACGTCTCTAAAGGCGATTGTACCGATGCAGCCTGTCTACGTCGCGTTGTCTTGGTCATAATGATATATCGTCATCCGGGAATCCTGGTCGGCCCAACACCAACTATCGACGCGCTAGGCCGAGTTTCTGCAACCAAGCAGTCTACTGACAAGGTGAGCCGAATGTATGCGAGTTTCGGACAATGCCGAATAAAACGAACCCCCATCGCTTAAACCCGGGAATCGCGGCGGCAAAGTTGGTTTTTCTGCCATCTTCCCTGCATATTCCTCTTTTTAATTTTCCAATTATTCCGGCATTTTGGTTTAAACAGACCAGTGTAATAGAAGAATTGGCGATTCTACCGATTAAGCCTGAAACACAAAAACCATAGACAATCCCAATTAAACGCGGACTGCCCAACTTTCCATCTATCATCCGCGGCGGCTTCGCATGCAACTGTCCAATCGGCATCTGCGTCGCTGCAACCGCCGGCCAATTTCGGAACGCCTCTAGACAGGTATAGATTAAGCGGAATTCCCTACCATAAAATTGCTAATGACTGCAACAACTTTACTACATGTCATGACTTAATTACCCTACATTTACGTGGTACAAAGACACCCGCACTTTACGAACTGCATTATTTCTCCGCATTTTTTACGCTTTCAAGTAAAAGTAATTCATTACCTAATATAACTGAATCATAAAAGCATAGGTTTTTTTGGCAGATTATTATGTTTTTTCATCGAACCCTACCAGCCGGGATTATTCATGAATTAACACCAGCCCGAAGCGCAAACTAGGGATGGCAAACAGCTTACCTTACCCTCGCTTGCGCTTCGGGCTGGTGTTTCGCACTCTGCATTAAAAATCCTAGGCTACGAATAATCCGGGCGAGTCAAAAAGCCACCGGATTGAGCCTGTTAAAGCACTTTTAATAATGATGCTTTTCGGGTGGTTCAAAATCGCCGATCTCTGGAAATCATGTCAGGGTCTCGACTTTCCCCCCTAATTGCCATATTTTATCTAGAAAATCGCCAAGTAAATGTCAATCTGACTTGTAAAAAATGTTGAATACATCTTAAAATTACAATTCTAATCTAGCCCGCACACCTCTATTCACCGTCAGGAGGCCTACAATGAAAGCCGCCTACATCGAAAAACCCGGTCCGCCTGAAAACATAATTTTCGGCAGTTTGCCCAAGCCGAAACCGGTCGGAACACAGGTGTTAGTAAAGGTGAAAGCCGTCGCCGTCAATCCGGTGGATACATACATCCGCGCCGGATTGTATCCCATGGACTTGCCCAAGCCCTTTGTCATCGGCTGCGACCTGGCGGGCGTGGTCGAGGCCGTGGGACCCGATGCAAGCAAATACAAACACGGCGATCGCGTGTGGGGTAGCAATCAAGGCCTGTTGGGCCGGCAAGGAACTTTCTCCGAATTCGCCGCCGTGGATGAATGCTGGCTGTATCCCACCCCTGAAGAAGTTTCCCACTCCGATGCAGCGGCCATGGCCCTGACCGGCATCACCGCGCACCTGGGCTGCTTCCGCATCGCCAATCTGAAGATGGGCGAAAAAGTGTTCGTCCACGGCGGCACTGGCGGCGTGGGCTCGGCCGTGGTGCAAATGGCCCGGGCGGTCGGGGCTAAAGTTTTCACCACCGCCGGCAGCGAGGAAAAAATCCAACTCTGCCGCCAAATCGGCGCCAACGTGGCCGTCAACTACAAGACCGACGAAGTCGAATCCGCACTTGCCAAATTCGGACCCATCGACCTGTGGTGGGAAACGCTGCGGGAACAAAATTTCGACCTGGCCGTGAAACACATGGCCATGCGCGGGCGGATCATCGTCATGGCCGGCCGCGACTCCCGCCCCACGCTGCCGGTCGGCCCGTTCTATGTCAAAGACTGCTCGCTGCACGGGTTCGCCATGTTCAACGCCCCAGCCGAGGAACAACGCAAGTGCGCCGCGGAAATCAACCGCTGGATGGCCCGCGGCCGCCTGCGCCCGATCATCGGCAAAACCATGCCCCTGGCCCAAGCCGCCGCCGCCCACCGCCTCCAAGAAGAAAACACGCTGCGCCACGCCGGCACCCTGACCGGCAAAATCGTGCTCACAGTGTGACTACTGTAACTCCTGCTCTTGCGGTTGCTGCTCGTTCATCCAGCTCCAATCTTTTTTTACCTCTTCCACGGTCTTTTCCATCAATTCCGCATATTTCCCCGGATTGCGAACAAAGGACATCGTGTATTGATGTTGATCTTCAAATGATTGTATCAATGAAGGCATAAACGACAAGTAAATGAAGAGCCAAATAAACGCCGCGAAAATCATGGACCAGCCCAGTGATTGAAACATCCCGCCCCAGCGGGAGCGCCATCCGAGGGCGGTCCCCGCCGTTTTTCGCGCAAAACGCAGGTGATACCATGAGGCAAGCAGCGCCAGCGAGAAAGTGATGCTAAGATAAAGACCCGCACAATACAACCATTGTAATAGCGCCCAATAAAAAATTCCAACCTTGGAAGCGATGGCATTCATAAATAATTCCACGTTTCCATACCAAGGATCAGACGGAATATTCACGATTGAATGCAATTTCCTTTGATCAAGCAGTTGAAAATTGAATAGCTCTAAAATTCCGACACATACTGCTAAAACCAAGGTCAGTACCATAATAGTCTTGATGACATAAGGAATTTTCCTGCGATATATCGCCCTCCAAAAGAGCAGGTTTATTAGAAAACAACCAAATAAAAGAAGCAGAAATGAGCCAACCTGCGTTTGCATTTCGAGCGATATGATTCCCGCAGCGGTAAGCCCTAGGATAAGAAACGTCAGAACATATCCGCCAATCCATACGAATAAGTTGCGGAAGCACCCCATAATCCCGGATGGTCTCTCATTTTTCCAGTTTATGAATCTTCCCAGTATCCAAGCACAGATTCCAGCGGTCGATAGGAGTAAAACCGTTAATTGTGCAATATTAACCAATAAGGAAATCAAAATTATAAAACCATAATCATAAGGCTTATTTTGCCTGTCGGCAATTCGCTTACTTGCTTCCGCAAAAAGCTTTCCTTCAAACGATGCCTTTTCACTGGCTGCTTCGATTTTGGCAAATTCCTCTTGTGATATTAATTCTGGATTGTCCTCGGCCAGATTTTGGATTTTATTAAGCGTGTTTGCCAAAAGTGATGCTATAAAATTTTCGTAATTCGATATTCCTTTAGACTCATGAAACTGCTCTAACATGCGGAGTTGCTCGCGGGACAGAATCAATGAACTTAGAGCGTCGCAATTTTGTTCCGCCTCTTCAGCCTGCATATTTAGCCTACGCCAAAGATCCACCAGCACAAATACAATTTTATTTTTAATTTCCCTATTAACGATAACCCCCGGTAAATCTAAACCGGAAATTGTTGACCGCTGGAGAAAAGAATTTAAGACCGATGATATGTCGTCAACTAAAACACAATGGCTTTTCTTTTGCCCGCTTTTAAAATATCGCAGGGCTTGGTCATATTTCAGAGGATCGATTATTTTGACATTCACGTTTTTGCTGGTGTAATCGTAAACCATGCTTTCATGCCAAAGTTGCCATGCTGCCAGATAATCAAAAAAGGCATTATCGGGGTCGTGCTTTATGTACTGGTCAAGAACTGATACCCAGTCAGGATCGCGAACTTGATTTCTTGAACCATATGAATTGCCGCTGATAAGCAATAAGGCCCTCAACCTCCACCAACGGGCATCATCAGGTTGCAGTTCCGTCGCCCGCGCCGCCATTGTCAAACACAGGTCTTTGCATCTGCTTTCAAAACAATCACTCGCTTTATTTGCACTATTCCAATCTATTTGTAAGGTAGCGCCTGCTACCCCAGATTGTTGTGAATTAATCGAATAACGATATAAAAATCCTGAGGCGGGCGAATCCAGCAGGATGGCCGCGCCCATCGCCAATTCGGCATTTTCCGGATCGGCGTCGGTTATGCGCTTGACTTCCTTAAGCCAAAAATCGGCCTGATCTGTGGGCTCCTGCCTGTAGATGGGAATTTGCTCGCCCTTGAACAGCCCCACCGTCGCATCCAGCCATTGCCGCTTTAACAGCGACCAGCCGGTTTCAGCGTGCGAGGCAACCCACAGCAATCGCACAATTAATATTATGGCAAGAATGAACAACCCGGCGATAAGAAGATGCGATTTTCGCATTGCCTTAATGACCTGTTATTCTCGTTTCCCACGCTCCGTCGCTAACATGGCAACGAATTTCAGGACTTCAATTTGAAATTTGCATTTTGCAATTTCCAATTTGCAATCTCGCCCCGCTTCAATCCAGCCAATCCTCGGCCTTTAGCCGCGCGGGCGTATATTGCTCGGTCACGTAACTGATGTCTTTGGATATCAGGGCCTCGACTTCCAGCTTGAAACCGTTTTCCAACAGGCGCTCGATCTCCTTCTGCCACTGTTTTTTATGGGCGAACCAGGGGTAGTTGGCGATCTGCCTGGCCCGCTTGCGGTCGGTGTCGTTAAGCGTAATTGTCACGCTCTCGGACAGGCCGCATTCCTTGAAATCTTTCGACCGCAGGCCGAGAAATTTGGCCTCGGGAATGGCCATCCGCTGCGATTCGTAGGCCAGATTGATCGAGCCCTGCTTGATTACGCTGTAAATGTAATATCCCCAGGGATCGTTATCCAAAAGACAATACACCGGCAGTTTCAACTCGTTGTGCAACCGGTTGAGCATCCGCCGCACCCCGCGAGTTGGCTGGCCCGCGCCGTGGGTGAGGATACAATTGTGTTTCCTCCAGAATTTGTCCTCGTTAAACCTCTGCCAAACGGTGCCTTTTTCAACGTGCAGTACAAAATCTGCCTTACACTTTTTGAATTGGATCACTTCGGGTTCGACGATAGAAGGTACGCCATACCCTCCGGAACCCATGCGGGAGCAGTCGATTTCGTCGCCACTGTCGTTAAGCACAATTTCCCCAACCATTTCTCCTCTCTTATCGGCGAATAAATGTAATTCCTCCCGGAGACTGTTCAATAATACTTCTACATCCTCAATGATGGGGTCACAATCCGATTGATCCTCAAATGTAAGTTCTTTTGTGGGTTTAATGTCTCGTTTCAAACGATAATAAAGACCACGGATGCTTAATGTTTTTCCTTGTTCGATCAACTCTGTAACGCCGCTTGCCACGAGCATGGTTTGCATGTAGCTCTTTGCCTGGGACAGATTGAAAAGCTGCCGGCGATTGGAGTTCCGGCCCATCTCGATAAAACGCTTGGACTTGTTGTAGCGGACGTTCGATAACGAGCGGGCGGGAACGTCCACGTACGGATCGCGGCGCTTGGCCGCCGCCGCCGCCGCCGTGTCGGCCAGTTCCTTGAGTCGTTTCAGCGTTTGCGAGTCGCGGGCGTTGAATTTGGATTTCATGAAATAGTTTTCGGTTTTCGGTAATCGGTTTTCAGTTAAAAACACGAAGTACGCAATACAGTGACAAATCGCGCAAATATCTATAATTGTTCAAATTGCAATTTAAAATTTGCAATTGCCAATTTGCAATAAAAAATATACGAGCAATATGCCCTCAAACATCAACACAAAGATTCTATACCCTAGCCGCTCCCCCTGGTTTTTTCTTCTTCAACTTCAGGACGGTTATTCCTGCCGCGATCAACGCAACGCCCATCCCCACAACCAGGCCCAATATCCACCAATAAACTCGATATTGGGCCTGCATATCGACATAGGCTATTTCAGCCCCGCGTTTGTGGCGTTCGAGCCCGCTGCGTTCCAACATCTGCCACAAGCGCAGACTTTGTATTGGAGTACGGGTTTGAGCGGCTTGTATCATCTGTTCGGGAGTAAAATCGGCATAGGGATCGACGGGTCGAGTCCAGAAAAGCCTTACGCCAATGAGAATCGCGAACAGAATGACTAATTCCCCCGCGAAGATTAAGCCGTGTCCGAAGGTCCAATGGGGTTTAACTGTTTTAGGCTCGGCAGGGACTTCGGCCAGTTCCAACTTTTTTAGACCCAACAATGTAGGTACCTCTATAGAGGTACCACATTCGCATGTTACTGTTTCGCCGGCCTGGCGCAACTGGACCGGTATTTTACGGCCGCAAGAACAAGGAAGAAGATATTTGGCGTTCACTGGGGTTTCTCCTTAGAAATAGTTTAACGTCACTTGCCTCTTCTGGCGAGTTGGCTCTGCGTTAATTCTCTAATTTGCCCTTTCTTTGCCGTTGACACTCTAGGCAACAAGATTAAAATGTGAAGTTTTCCCCGGTGCGGCCATTCCTGCCCGGGGTTTGCCTTTTACCTACATTCACGCTAATAACATTATCCCCCAGGAACACCCCGTTGGAAGAAGCCATCCAAAAAGCCGACGTGCTCATCGAAGCACTCCAATGGATTCGCCAGTTCCGTGGAAAAATCACGGTCATCAAGCTGGGCGGCAGCGTCATGGAAGACGATCGGGCCATCATACACCTGCTCCTGGACATCGTGTTCATGGAAACAGTCGACATGCGCCCCGTTTTGGTCCATGGCGGCGGGGCTGCCATTAGCCGGGCGATGGCCGAGGCCGGATTGCAACCACAATTTGTCCAAGGCCGCCGTTATACCGACGAAGCCACCCTGGCCATTGTCGAGCGCGTGCTGGCTTACGAAATCAACGAAGATCTCGCCCGGCGAATCAATGAACTCGGCGGCATGGCCCAGGCCCTAAACTTCAAAACCACCAATGTCCTCCGTGGAGAACGCATCGAACTGCCCGGCGAAAACGGCATTCCCATCGATCTGGGCTACGTGGGCAACGTGACCCGCGTCGATCGGGCAACCATCGAAAACCTCTGCCGCGCGGGCATTGTGCCCGTAATCCCATCCATGTGCATGACCAAAGAACGGCAGAAACTGAACGTCAACGCCGATACCGCCGCCACCGCCGTGGCCCAGGCCGTGGAGGCCGAAAAACTCGTTTACCTCAGCGATGTCAACGGGGTGCGCCGCGATAAATCCGATCCCGATTCACTCATTCATTCACTTAACATCAAGGAAGCCCGGGAACTGATTGCCAATAAAACCATCGACTCCGGCATGATCCCCAAAGTCGAGGCCTGCCTGCAAACCCTGGAACGCGGAGTGCGCAAAGTCCATATCATCGACGGACGACTGCGCCATTCGCTGCTCTTGGAAGTCTATACCACCAAGGGCGTAGGAACCCAAATCGTCAAAGAGTAAAGTTTAGCCCCGAGCCAAAGGCGAGCGCACGTTTTAGCCCCGACACTTGTGCCGGGCGATGAAACCAAATAACGAATCTCAAAGCACGAATGATGAAGATGTATAAGAAACCGCTTGCGGTTTCGCACCGGGCATCCTCTGGGTGACCGCCCACTGCCCGCTATTTTAGGAGTTTTTCCGTGCCTGCCGACAAACCATTAAGTTCCAAGGAAACGATCGACCTGTTCCAGCGGTATGTCATTCCCAATTACGGCCGTTTTCCCGTGTCGCTGGTCCGCGGCGAAGGCTCCTATGTCTGGGACAGTGAGGGCAACCGCTACCTGGACCTGTTTCCCGGCTGGGGATGCAATATGCTGGGCCATTGTCCAGCCCCGGTGGTCGAGGCGGTCCGCGATCAACTAGGCAAACTGATTCACGTTCCCAACACCTGGTACACCGATCTGCAAGGGCTTTGGGCCAAGGCCTTAAGCGAGCGAAGTTTCGGCGGCCAGGCCTTCTTTTGCAACTCCGGCACCGAGGCCAACGAGGCCGCCATCAAGCTCACCCGCCTGCATTCGACCAAGCCGCGATACAAAATCATCACCTTCGAGGGCGGATTTCACGGCCGCACGCTGGGTTCGACCTCGGCCACCGCCCAGCCCAAGTATCACGAAGGCCTGGGGCCCTTGATGGCCGGCTTTGTCTACGCCCCATTCGGCGACCTGGATGCCGTGGCAAAACTGATCGACGACGAAACCGCCGCCCTGATGATCGAACCCATCCAGGGCGAAGGCGGCATACGAATCCCGCCGCAGGGATTCCTGGCCGGCCTGCGCAAACTGGCCGACCGGCACGGCCTGCTCTTGATCTTCGACGAAGTGCAATCCGGCTTCGGACGCACGGGCGAATGGTTCGCCTATCAGCACTTCGGCGTTACGCCCGATATCATGACCCTCTCAAAAGCCCTCTGCGGCGGAATCCCCGGCGCGGCCATGCTCACCACCGCGGATATCGCCAAAAGCCTGCGCCCCGGCATGCATGCCTGCACCTTCGGCGGCAACCCAATCGCCGCTCGGGCGGGTTTGGCAGCCATCGAAATGATCGAAAACGAAAAACTCCTCGACCGGGCCAGGCTCCTCGGCGATCTGTTCCGCTCGCGCTTGGACGACCTGCGCCAAAAGTGCGATCTGATCCGCGAGGTCCGCGTCCAGGGCCTGATGGTCGGCGTGGAACTTGCCGTCGAAGGCGCAGCCACGGTAAAAGCCTGCCTGGAACGAAAACTGCTCATCAATTGCACCCATGGCACGGTCATCCGACTGCTGCCGGCCATGACGCTTGCCGACCAGCAAGCCCATGAAGGTTGCGATATCCTCGCCGACGTGCTCATGCGCCAGGCGAAAAACAACTTGCCGATACAATAAAAAGGTTCAGTGGTCAGGATTCAGGGTTCAGTCCTTGGTAGATTATTTTAACATCATGATAAAATCCTGAACCCCGAACCCTGAACCCTATTCAGGAGCGATCCGATGCGACACTTAATTACCATGGCCGAACTGACCGCGGCCGAACTCGATCGCGTCTTTTCCATCACCGAGGACTTGAAAACCAAGTTCGAGGCCGGTCTTCGCGAGCCGCTTTTGCCCGGCCGCGTAATGGCCCTTCTGTTCGAAAAGCCATCGCTCCGCACCCGGGTGAGTTTCGAGGCGGCCATGATCCACCTCGGCGGCAGTTCCATGTTCCTGGGCTCCGACACCGGCTTCGGCAAACGCGAAAGCCTCGCCGATTTCGCCCGCGTCCTGAGCGAATACGTCGACGTGGTCGTGGTCCGCGCGAATCGGCATCAAACGGCCGTCGAATTGGCCAAACATTGCACCTGTTCGGTCATCAACGGGCTTACCGATTTCAGCCACCCCTGCCAGGCCCTGGCCGACTTGTATACCATCCGCGAGTTGGTGGGCAATCCTGAAGGCCACTCCCTGGCCTGGGTGGGCGACGCCAACAATGTCGCCCGCAGCCTGGCCCTGGGCTGCGGAAAATTGGGCATCAAAATGATCATGGCCACCCCGCCGCGCTACCAATTCAAGGAAAAGGAGATTGCCTGGATCCAACGCCAAGTGCCGCAACTTGATTTAATCGTCACCGCCGACCCGGTCGAAGCGGTCCGCGACGCCGTGGCCATTTACACCGACGTCTGGGCGAGCATGGGCCAGGAAAGCGAAAAAGAAGATCGGCGCAAGGATTTCGCCCCATACCAGGTAAACGCCGAACTGATGTCCCACGCCCAAAAAGGCGCGTTCTTCATGCACTGCCTGCCCGCACATCGCGGCGAGGAAGTCACCGACGACGTGATCGACGGCCCGCAAAGCGTCGTGGTCCAGCAAGCCGCCAACCGCCTCCACGCCCAAAAAGGCATCCTCGCCTGGCTGCTGGGAGCGAAGGGGTAAAGGCCATTTGAAGGAAAAAAAGTGGTCGCAGGACAGAAAGTTTAGCCGCGAACCGCAGGTGAGCGGGAATAGGCGAAATATATGAAACCAATTCTTACTTGTCCATCTTGTGGCAGCAAGCACATAAAAAGAGTGCGGCGCAATTGGCAGGGGGAATGCCGGGGACAAAAATACTCAGTTGAAAATCTGGAATTCCACGAATGCCCCGATTGCGGCGAAAAAGTTTATGGCCGAGAATCCATGCGGGCGATTGAAAAAATGTCTCCCGCTTTTGCTAAATCTTCAACTTCGCCAAATTAGGCCAGTCAATTCCTTCGCTACAAAAGCAAAACGGGCCGCCCGCGCGGACGACCCGTTCGTCTTGCTAGTCGATTATCTTCGACGCCCTACGCCGCCGGCTTCCGCCGCCTCAAGATATAAGCGAACAGACTTACAGCGCCGGCGCCGAAGAGGTTTAAGGTGGATGGTTCGGGGACAGGGATCAACTCGCGAACTGAACTTTCTTCAGAATTGTCTGAGAAATAGATGTCTCCAGTGGAATCTAGTGCCAGAGTCCAAGCAAGTAAGCCTTCTCTAATCGTATTGAAACTGCTTCTGTCTTCGGGAACGAAACCTATAGCCCTTTCGCTTCCATTTCTATCGCCCATACCGGCAATGTATATAATTCCCTGGTCATCGATTTCCATGTCCTCGATAGCAGGCAATCCCGTCAGAAGAGTTGTGGGCGTGAGGCTCCCATTTGCATATTCCACCAATGACCCTGTATCTCCGGGAGAGATAGATCCCCAACGTCCAACATAAAAACTGTTTTCATATTTGACAAAGGCCCAGGCATCTGGGCAATTAGGAATCACCGTGTTCAAAAAATTAGATCCGAAATCGAATCGATCCAATTGTTGATTCCCCCCATAGATTGTGCCACTGCCGGCGCTCTCAAGGACATAAATGCCAGAATTATCGACGTAAATATCGGTCGGGTATTGGAGTGAGGAATAAATTCGCGAAAACTGCCCTGTTGTAAGGTCCAAAACAGACAGAGCGCCGTCCTTATACTGTGCGGCATTTGAACCGCCTTCGGTGATGTAAAGTTTGCCGTCATAAGCAGTCATTTGATGCGGATTTTGCAGGCCGTTTAGCAGGACTGTTTTATGTCCGGTTTGTGTGTTTAGAATTCCCGCGGTACCATTGTCATATCGGCAATAATACAGAGTGCCGTCTGAATTAACCGCTAATCCGGTAGCCAACGTGGATTGGGCAATTATTTTTTCAGTGTATGATGGAGCAACTTGTGCGCCAACATTATCTACCGCAATAACTGCGATGATGCCAAGAACCACAATTGCCAATGTAGCCTTTACAAACATGTGTAACCTTCCTTTCTGTAGATGTAGTGACTCTTGGGGTTTCGGCCCAAGCCGAAATCTGTTGCCCGCGTCGTCACTTATCTCCCTTTAAGTTGTGGGCGATTTGTCGCCCTAGAAAGAACTAAACAAAGGCAGAAAATCTGCGCCAACGAAACTTTGGATAATCAGCCCACCGAAAGTGAGCCCACAAAAGAATACACACCGGGCCGATCTGACACGAGTCAGAAACCGGTTATCCGGGTGCTAGCGCTACCTCAAGAATTATTGCAGTGAAGAAAAAGCAACTTTGCCCAATTTACCCCCCCTCCCCGCAAATGTCAATCAATTTCTGTCAACTTTCTGAAAAAAATTACTGCTGAGGGGGTAAAGAATAAAAAACTACTACGAAGCACACTAAGTTCACGAAGATTGCAAAAAATATCTTCGTATCCTTCGTACTATTCGTGATTGAAAAAATGTGCGCCAGGTATGGGCTGATCGATGAGTCTGATTCAATTGTGTGTTTTACACACCCTACAACCTCCGCCTTCAGCCTTTTATAATAGAGCGCATGAACGATCCGCAGCCCACGCCCGCCATATCGCTTGCCACGCCGGTGCAATATCTCAAGGGCGTGGGGCCCGAACGCACGCTGGGCATCGCTGCCCGCTTGTCCAGCAGTGCCTTCCTGCCGCTCGTCCATCGGGCACTAGCGCCCGGGCAAAACATACTAATCCTTAATCGCTTTATGTATTCCCCGTTCCACTGATCCTAGGATCTTATCCAATTGTTCAAGCGTGATGGAAAGCGGCGGCATGATTACGATTACATTGCCCAGGGGGCGGAGGAGCACGCCTTCGCTGCGGGCGTAATCGCAAACACGCATGCCGCGCTTTTCTTCCCAGGGATAAGGCTCTTTGCTGGTTTTGTCATGGACCAACTCAATCGCTCCGATCAGGCCGCACTGGCGCACTTGCCCGACGTGCGGCAGTTGAGAGATGCGTGCAAGATGTTCTCCCAGCCGGGCGATTTTCGGTGGAAGATGATCTAGTGTTTTTTCCTCCTCAAAAATATCCAGGCAGGCCAGCGCCGCTGCAGCGCCCAGGGGATTGCCCCCGTAGGTATGGCCGTGGAAAAAGGTCTTGCTTTCGGCGTACGTGCCCAAAAATGCCTGATAGATTTCGTCTGTCGCAAGGGTGGCGGCCAAGGGCAGATACCCTCCGGTCATGCCCTTTGCCAGGCACAAGAAATCGGGCGTGACGCCCTCGTGCTCGCAGGCGAACATTTTCCCCGTGCGCCCAAAGCCCACGGCCACCTCGTCGGCGATTAAAAGCACGTCGTACTTTCGCGTCAGTTCCCTGACCCCGCGCAGATATCCCACCGGATGCACGATCATGCCCGCCGCCGCTTGCACCAGGGGCTCGATCACCATGGCGGCGATCCGCCGGTGATGCTCGGCCAGTACCCGCTCCAATTTTTCCAGGTGATACTTACACAATTCGTCCGGCCCGACGCCTTCAGGCGCTCGATACGTATCGGGCGCCGGCACGCGGAGCGTTTCAAACAACAGCGGCTGGAACATGGCATGGAACCGTTCCACCCCGCCCACGCTCACGCCGCCCAAGGTATCGCCGTGATAGGCGTCGCCCAGGGCCAGGTAGCACGTTTTGTCCGGGCGGGGATCGTTTCGCTGACGCCAATATTGCAGGGCCATTTTAATGGCCACTTCCACGGCCGTGGCCCCGTCGTCGGAAAAGAAAACGTGCATGAGTCCCGGCGGGGCAAGATCGACCAAGCGCTTTGCCAATCGGATGGTCCTGGGATTCGAGCTGCCCAAAGAAGTGACATGCGCCACGCGATCGAGCTGCTCGCGAATGGCCGCGTCGATTTTCGGGTGTCTATGCCCGTGGATATTACACCACAAGCTGCTCACGCCGTCGATATAACTCACCCCGTCGATATCCCACAGCACGCAACCCTGCGCCCGCTCCAATATCAATGGCTCGTACTCGGCCATCTGCGTAAAGGCATGCCAGACGAGCGTGCGGTCCCAGGTTTTTAGATCGTTAGCGCCGGGCTTGGGCATAACAAAGGGTTCAGGGTTCAGGGTTCAGCACTTTTTGTACATGCTTGGGGCGGCAGTTTAACTGCCGCTCCAACATTTTCAGTCCCCAGGGTATTAAAAAAGCCCACGAGTTGCAACCCCTGGGCTTGAAAGACGATAGGCTATAGGCTGGCGATTATAGCAGCGAATAAAACACGGTTATGATCCCCATACCAACATTCTCGATCTCCTATCCGCTAAATTCTAAATCCTGAACCTGACCACTGAATCCTTTTAAAAGGCGTATTCAAACCCGGCCGTTGCCCCGTGATAAAAGAGCGTGCCGCCCATATACGGTTTTGGATTGGTTTGGGTGACATCAAGGTTTTCGACCTGGTCGGAGGCAATGGCGATGCCATCGAGCCACATGGCTTGATAACCGAGCCGCGCCGACAAGTGGTTAGTCAATTGAAATATGCCCATCAGGCCGACTTCGCCCTGCACGGCGGTATGGCTGGTTCTGTTGCCTAATCTAAGGTCGGGAATACGCATTGCCAGATCGGAGGAGTTGCCGTATACGCCGGCTTTTACCACGCCCTCGATGCTGCATCGGCAGGTATTGATAAACGCCACATTCAGGCCGATCTGGCCGCCGTAAAGATGGTTGTCCGTATTCACGTCAAAAATTTGCCTGCCGCCGATTGACGATACAAGATCTTCATGTAATTCCAGATAACGGAAGCCCATCAGTACGCTGAGTCTTTCCCAGAGGGGATGACGCAGGTTTATTTCCGTACTACGCAGTTGGGAAAGATATCTAAAATCAGCACTCTCTCCCGGATCTAAAACGAACGGTAAGGGTAAGGGGGTCTGGCCGAATAACATTAATAATCCACCGTCGGGCGCTAGCACGCTTGTGTTTAAGTCAGATTCAAGATCGAAGAAACTCGCTTCCACGTCGCAGCCAAAAACCATATCTTCCCTGACAATCCCCACCCGCGGTCCCACGGCCCAGGGAAAATTAAAGCCATTCGAATTGAAAAGCTCCTCGCCGGTTACGGGATTAAACATGATGATGGACGATTTCCCTCCGCTCCGCGACATAATCATCGCGTCGGCCGAGGCGGTCCAGCAACAACCCGAATCGAGCCGGTTGCGTACGACAAAGGTTTCCGAATTGTTCGCAGACGGATTGTCGAGTTGTAAGTTTGAAAGGCTATAAGCCAGATTTCCATCGGTCCCTACTTGTGCCGCGGTTATCCCGGCAGACAACAACAAGGCGACCATGCTCGCCAAAATGATCCTAGTCCAGCGTTTCATTTCCGTTCCTCCCTGTAACGGTTAGTTTGTGAAAGAAGCTCGTCGGGCAGCTCCATCGCATAGCGATAAGACTAGTTTCCAAACGGCCCGCAGAGTTCACCCCACTGTTTCTATCGGCATTTCTAGAAAAGATTGCCTAGGAATTAGTCTTTGCGGAAAGGTCGTAATGAATAAATTCCCCGCAATAAAGCGCGTTAAATTTTACCCTGCTTTGCCAGTTTAGCTTTTCGCCTATTCCCAGGCAATCACCACCGGCATTCCCACGTTCAGTCCCAGCCGGGCGGCGGCGTTGTCGCCCACGATTGCCAGTTCCAGACGCCCATTAGATCCAATCACGGCGCAAAGCGTGCCTTGCGGTTGCTCGGCGTAGGTGTGATAGATGCCCCAGGTTTCATATATATTGCAGGCAATGCAGGCTCGTTTGTCGGTAGGTCGGCCGGCTAGCATCTCGGCCGTGATGTTGGTGATGATATTGCCGAAGGAATCAATCTCCAACACCATGCCATCGATCCGCAAAGGACTGATCCGCACGCGAGGCCAGTCCAATACAATTATTTTTTCCAGCGACGGTCCAAGCTGTTCGGGCGCCAAACCCAAACTCAGCCGCGCAGCCACGGGCGCCAATATGTCTCGCCCGTGAAAAGTGGAAGACACCTTTTCCAGCCAATATTGCGATTCCGTAATGCGAAAGATTTTCGTGGGCGGGGTTCTCGCAACCAGCCGGCTTAGCAGCCCGTTATCCGGAGCAAGATATTGTTGCGACCCGATCCGGGCGTAGACGATCGCCCGCTGGGTTCCAACGCCGGGATCGACCACCACCACATGTATTGTCTCGGGGGGAAAATACTCGGCCGCATCTTCGAGCGCCAAGGCCGCTTGCCGAACATCCTGGGCGGGAATCTCATGCGTGAGATCCACGATGGACACGCCGGGATTGATCGAAAGAATCACCCCTTTCATCGCCGCCACATACGGGCTGCCCGTGCCGAAATCAGTGGTCAAAGTAATGATGCTCATCGTTAAAAGGATAATACCGATAACACCCGCTGGGAAGATGCCCGAACCAAAAACGTCATCCTGACAGCGATTAAGGATGTCGCGGCACAGGATCATTCAGACAACATTCGACACGCCCGCTCGAATTGGAATGTTGGATTGAATCCAGGTTCCCGCCCCCCAAGCGCGGCATCCGGGATTTAATAGGAATTCTGATTATAGCGCCATCCAGCCTGCACCGTCCGTGTTTCCAGACTTTCTCGGACAGGAAGGCAGGTCTTAGCTCCAATCAAGCCATATATAAAAGCTATATATCTATAGTCGTCATATGACTGTTTTCTGGAGCAGGGACAGAACAGTTAATGAAACACTTGATTGGCCGGGTTTCCCGGATAATCGCGGGCAAGTCGATCTGATAAATGGCTCGAATTCACTGTCCCACCAACGCTTTATTTCAGGGTCATTCCCCAAAATATATCGTAATATCAAGTCTAAAACCGGTTCACAAAATCCGTTCATACAGGCATATTTTTTAATCTTTGCTAACGGAAACAAACCATGTCGTTAAAGACCGTGAAGGTCCCCGAAAATATCGAGCCCATCTTCGCTCAGATGGAACCGATCGTGTCAAGCTTCTTTTCCTCGCGCATATTCAAACCCGAGCAGGGCACGATCGAGATCGGCGATGAACGCTATATCTTGGTCCGGGGAGCCGCTCTGTCGATCGAATTCTTTGCCTTGGTAAAACGGCTTTTCGGAGCGGGGCGGGAGGCCGAAGCCCACGAGTTTGCCCGCAACATGCTCTTTGATTTCGCGCATGCCATCGGCAAGTCCGACGCCGAATGCTTCCATGCCAAAATGCATCTTGAAGATCCGGTGGCCAAGCTCTCTGCGGGCCCGATCCACTTTGCCCACTCCGGCTGGGCCTTCGTCGACATCCTGCCCGAGTCAAATCCGTCCGCCGATAAAAACTATTACTTGATCTACGACCATCCCTACTCCTTCGAAGCCGACGCCTGGCTGCGCCACAAGCACACGTCCGATACGCCGGTGTGCATGATGAACGCGGGCTATTCGTCGGGATGGTGCGAGGCTAGCTTCGGTCTTTCCTTGGTTACCGTGGAAATTCTCTGCCGCGCAGCGGGAGACCACACATGCCGCTTCATCATGGCCCCCCCCGAAACCATCGCCGAACGTGTTAAACAGTATGTAAAACACCGCCAGGACAGGGCCTCCCGCCTGCTGGAAACCAGCCTGCCGGAATTTTTCAACAGAAAAATCGCCGAGGAACGCATCCGGCACAACGATATGCTGTGCGCAATCAACCGTGTATTGGAAAAATCGTTGTCGTGCCGCGATGAAAAGGATTTGGCTCAATTATGCCTCATTGAGGCGTTAAAGTTAACCAAGAGCAAGTCCGGCTTCATCAGTGAGATAAATGTGAACGGCTGTTTAGCCTATATATCCGCCAGCGATACTGGTTGTAATTCATGTTACGATGCCAATGCTAATGCTGTGGCAGTCACGCAAAACATGGAAATCTCCGGCATCTGGGCAAAAGCCGTCCAGGATGGTAAATCGGTAATAATAAACAATGCATCTGACCTGCCGGAGACCATTGGAATACTCGAAGGCCAACCGGCGCCGAAGACGTTTCTGGGCATCCCCTTGCATGAGGGCGAAAAACCGATCGGGATGATCGCTTTGGTCAATAAAGAATCGGGCTATGACACCGCCGATCAAAAAACCATCGAGTCGCTGGCCACCGCCTTTACCGAAGCTCTCATGCGCAAACGAGCGGAAACCCAATTGGCTAAAGCCAAGGAAGCCGCCGATGCCGCCAGTCGGGCAAAAAGCGCGTTCCTGGCCAATATCAGCCATGAAATCCGCACTCCCATGACGGCAATCCTCGGATTCTCCGATATCCTTCTGGGCGATGCCACAAGGCAGGAAGTAAATGAAGCGGCCGGCATAATCAAACGAAATGGGGAATATCTCCTCGCCATTATCAACGATATCCTCGATCTCTCCAAGATCGAAACCGGTAAATTCGAAATCACGCCTGTCCTATGTTCGCCGGGACAGATCGCCTCTGACGTACTCTCCACCATGAAGGTATGCGCCGACGCAAAAGGACTTTCACTGTCGCTGGATTATGAAGGAGACGTTCCCGAAAACATCCTCACCGACCCCCTCAGCCTGCGGCAAATACTGGTTAACCTCATCGGCAATGCCATCAAGTTCACCGAAATCGGCGGGGTGCGCATAGCCTTGCGGTCCGTTACCGGCGCCGATAATCTCCCCAAGTTAAACATCGATATTATCGACACGGGAATCGGCATGTCAGAGCAACAAATCGATATGCTTTTCCAACCGTTTTCCCAAGCCGATACCTCGACCTGCCGCCGTTTCGGGGGAACCGGCCTGGGTTCAGTCATCAGCCGGCGACTCGCCGTAATGCTGGGTGGCGATATCACGGCGTCTAGCGTTCTCGGCAAAGGGAGCAAATTCTCAGTCGTCATCGACACCGGTCCCCTGGACGGAATAAAACTCGTTGATCACCCGTCACAAACTGCCCAGCCGAGTTCCCAGGCCTCGACCGAAAACATCAATCTCAACTGCCGCATTCTGCTGGCCGAAGACGGGCCCGACAATCAGCGATTAATAGCCTTCATTCTCCGCAAGGCGGGCGCCGAAGTGACCGTGGCCGAAAATGGAAAAGAAGCCCTGAATCTCGCCCTTAAGGCCCAACAGGACAACCGCCCCTTCGATGTCGTTTTAATGGACATGCAAATGCCGATCATGGACGGATACCAAGCAACCAGAAGCCTGCGCAACGCCGGTTATACAAAATCAATAGTCGCCCTGACCGCCCAAGCCATGCTGGGTGATTATAAAAGGTGCATCAGCGCCGGTTGCAACGGCTATCTCACTAAACCCATCAATCGCAGCGAGTTGCTCAAATCGCTGGAGGCATTCGCCTTAAAAGAACCCTGTTGCTGATTGCTCGGCGGCCAAGTCCTATTTTGACGAAGGCTATTTCTGTACGTCCGACAAGCCGGCATGATAGGAATTCAACCAGTCTTCAATTTGCTTGGCCAACGCAGTCTGACCCTTTGATCGGGCAAGTTCCAAAGCCTTCTGCGCTACGGCAATGGCCCGGGAAGATTCCTGCACCTTCGCATAGGCCAACGCTAAACTGTAATAAGCTTTGGTTATGTCGGGTTCGAATCGCGATGGCCTGCTGAAAATGTGCGATCGCCTCCTGCAACCGACCTGTTTCAGACAATGCAACACCCAGGTTGTAGTGGATCTCATGGGAATTAGGCTTGAGCCTCAGGCACTGCTGATAATGTTCAATCGACTCCGGTAGTCGGCCTGCCAGGGACAAGGCATTACCCAGGTTGAAATGGGCTTCAGGATAGTCGGGCTTCAGTTGCAGTGCTCTCTGATACTCATCGATCGCCTCCTGCAACCGGCCGGCTTGAGCCAAGGCGAAACCGAAGTGCATATGGAGCTGGGGCACGTTCGGCTCGAGTCGAAGGGCCTGCTGGCATTGTTCGATCGCTTCCGGCAGCCGGCCTGCTTGGACCAGCGCATATGCCAGGTTGTCGTAGGCCCCGGTAAAGTTCGGATTAAGCTGTATGGCACATTTATATTGTTCGATCGCCTCGTCAAACCGGCCTAGATTAGCCAATGCCCCACCCAGGTTATTTTTGGCAAGGGGGTTTTGCGGCATGATCTTTAAAGCCCGGTGGTAACATTCGATCGCTTCCTGCCAGCGCCCCATTGAGCCCAACGCGTTGCCCAGGTTGCTGTGGGCGTCGGCGTACTCCGGATTAAGCCTGAGCGTCTGCTCGTATTGTTCAATTGCTTCCTTATGCCGGCCTGCATTATGAAAGAGGATCCCCAGGTTATTGTGGATCAGCCAGCAGTCGGGATTTTTTTCCAGCGTCTGCCGATACAGTGCGAAGGGGTCGGAATACAACCCGTTTTGCAGCCACGTCAGCAGGGCCAGTACGCACACCGTCATGACCGCGGCCGCCGTGGCGGCCCACTTCAACACACCCTGCACTCGCCGGCCCCAGATGCTCCAGCCCGCCGCTGTTAGGGCAATTACACCAATGATGGCAATGTGCTGATAATGGTCGGCCACCAAGGAATGCCTCATGAATCCCACGTCGGTAAAACCCATCACCGGCACCAGGGCCACGCAGAAATACCCCCAGGCAAACAAAATCGGTCGGCCCCAGCCCTTTCGATACCGCCACAACACGACGGTAACGATTGCGGCCGCCAAAAGCGGCGGCCACCACCAGAAATCGCCGGGATCAATGTGCCATAAGGGATAAATAAAAACCAGATTTATCGGCAGGATCGCCTTGTACAAATAAAACCACACCACCGACCCAGCTTCCAGCAAACGAACCGTGAAACTAGCGCTCCGGATCGTTCCGCCCAAATGCGTTTGGAACCACACGTTCACGGCCGCCAACGCCGCGGCGGTCAGGAAAAAAGGCCCTGTCCGCGCCAGGTCCCGCCACGTCAAAGGACGTAGCCACCAGACTATCCCCAGCAACATGAGCGGCAAAATCGCAATGGAGCCTTTGCTGAGCATCCCCAGCCCAAACGCCAGCAGACTGAGCCCATACCACCGCCCCCAGCCCCGCCGGTAAAACCGGTATCGCCCCGGCGGCGATTGCGCCTCGGCCTTCACATACCACAAAATCGACAACAGAAAAAAAACGATCGCCAAATCGTCCTTGCGCTGGGCTATCCAGGCCGCCGACTCCACGTTCACCGGATGCACGGCAAAGATCATGGCCGCCAATAACGCGCCGGGAATGGACAAATCCCGCAATACAAGCCATATCAACAGCGATACGGCAAGGTGCAATACCAGATTGGAAAAGTGATACCCGGCCGGATTCCTTTCCCACAACCGCCACTCCAGCCACAGCATGCTGTTCGATACCGGCCAATAGTCATATGCCTCGCTGGTTGACCAGAACCGGTACAGACCGTCCGAAGCCACAATGAGCAGGTTGTCAGTCAGAAGCTTGTCGTCGTCCAATATAAAACCGCTGCCCAGGCAAGGCCAGTAGGCAAGCCATATTGCCGCCACGATCAGCACCGCCCCGGCCATTATGCCCAGCGGCCACGCAAATCGCACAAAAGTCCCCAACCGCGCCTGCGCTACATGCTGATTATAAGATCTGTTGCGCTTTGACATTTCATCAAATCCTAAGGCCGCGAGGGAACAATTCCGGATTGAGGCGGTCCACTCGGGCGTGACGACTGACCGGCGCGATAGGAATTCAACCAATCTTCAATCACCTTTACCAATGCGGTCTGACCTTGAGATCGGGCAAGTTCCAAAGCCTTCTCCGCTACGGCAATGGCCCGGGAGGATTCCTGCATCTTCGCATAGGCCAATGCTAAATTGTAATAAGCCGGGGTAAAGTCGGGTTTGAGCTCCAAGGCCTGCTGAAAATGTGCGATCGCCTCCTGCAACCGACCTGTTTCAGACAATGCAATACCCAGGTTGTAGTGGGCCTCATGGAAATTAGGTTTGAACCGCAGGAGCTGCTGATAATGTCCGATCGACTCCTGTAGTCGGCCTGCCAGGGCCAAGGCATTACCCAGGTTGAAATGGGCTTCAGGATAATCGGGCTTCAGTTGCAGTGCTCTCTGATACTCATCGATCGCCTCCTGCAACCGGCCGGCTTGAGCCAAGGCAATTCCATAATGCGCATGGTAAAACGGCGACTTCGGGTCCAACCGGAT
This sequence comes from Pirellulales bacterium, assembly GCA_963845975.1. Lineage (GTDB taxonomy): Bacteria > Planctomycetota > Planctomycetia > Pirellulales > Thermoguttaceae > JBEKIK01. The sequence continues at coordinate 1,907,948 of CAWJUD010000001.1, forward strand.
GGCCTCTTTGTATTGTTCCCATGCTTCCGGCAGCCGGCCTGCTTGGACCAGCGCATATGCCAAGTTGTCGTAGGCCCCGGTAAAGTTCGGATTAAGCTGTATGGCACGTTTATATTGTTCGATCGCCTCCGACAGCCGGCCCAGACTGCCCAACGCGTAACCGAGGTTGTTGAGAGTAGGCGGATTGTCCGGCCCGAATTCGAGCGCCCGGTGGTAACATTCGACCGCATCCTGCCATCGTCCCAGGGCGCCGAAGGCATTGCCCAGGTTGTTGTGCGCCTCGACGTACTCCGGATTAAGCCGAAGGGTCTCGTTATATTGTGCAATAGCATCCTGCAGGCGACCCTCATCGGCCAGCAATATGCCCAGGTTATTGTGGATCAGCCAGCAGTCGGGATTTTTTTCCAGCGTCTGCCGATACAGTGCGAAGGGGTCGGAATACAACCCGTTTTGCAGCCACGTCAGCAGGGCCAGTACGCACACCGTCATGACCGCGGCCGCCGTGGCGGCCCACTTCAACACACCCTGCACTCGCCGGCCCCAGATGCTCCAGCCCGCCGCTGTTAGGGCAATTACACCAATGATGGCAATGTGCTGATAATGGTCGGCCACCAAGGAATGCCTCATGAATCCCACGTCGGTAAAACCCATCACCGGCACCAGGGCCACGCAGAAATACCCCCAGGCAAACAAAATCGGTCGGCCCCAGCCCTTTCGATACCGCCACAACACGACGGTAACGATTGCGGCCGCCAAAAGCGGCGGCCACCACCAGAAATCGCCGGGATCAATGTGCCATAAGGGATAAATAAAAACCAGATTTATCGGCAGGATCGCCTTGTACAAATAAAACCACACCACCGACCCAGCTTCCAGCAAACGAACCGTGAAACTAGCGCTCCGGATCGTTCCGCCCAAATGCGTTTGGAACCACACGTTCACGGCCGCCAACGCCGCGGCGGTCAGGAAAAAAGGCCCTGTCCGCGCCAGGTCCCGCCACGTCAAAGGATGTAGCCACCAGACTATCCCCAGCAACATGAGCGGCAAAATCGCAATGGAGCCTTTGCTGAGCATCCCCAGCCCAAACGCCAGCAGACTGAGCCCATACCACCGCCCCCAGCCCCGCCGGTAAAACCGGTATCGCCCCGGCGGCGATTGCGCCTCGGCCTTCACATACCACAAAATCGACAACAGAAAAAAAACGATCGCCAAATCGTCCTTGCGCTGGGCTATCCAGGCCGCCGACTCCACGTTCACCGGATGCACGGCAAAGATCATGGCCGCCAATAACGCGCCGGGAATGGACAAATCCCGCAATACAAGCCATATCAACAGCGATACGGCAAGGTGCAATACCAGATTGGAAAAGTGATACCCGGCCGGATTCCTTTCCCACAACCGCCACTCCAGCCACAGCATGCTGTTCGATACCGGCCAATAGTCATATGCCTCGCTGGTTGACCAGAACCGGTACAGACCGTCCGAAGCCACAATGAGCAGGTTGTCAGTCAGAAGCTTGTCGTCGTCCAATATAAAACCGCTGCCCAGGCAAGGCCAGTAGGCAAGCCATATTGCCGCCACGATCAGCACCGCCCCGGCCATTATGCCCAGCGGCCACGCAAATCGCACAAAAGTCCCCAACCGCGCCTGCGCTACATGCTGATTATAAGATCTGTTGCGCTTTGACATCCCCGGGCCGAGATAAATGAGCTATTGATTGCCGTAAAAGTAATGTCGCATCCCACGTTTATCCCCGGCACTCGTGCCGGGAGTTTGCTCACGAATTCTATAGCCTAATATGGCAGTTTTTTTCTAAGTATCAATAACAAGGTTATTTCTTGCGCTTCTATTTTACAATATTTTGTGTCCGACTGCACTTTGAACAACCGGCTAAATCCTCTCGTCCTCCTCCCTCTTATCATCCAATCATTTTAATCGGATTGAGGTGGCCCACTCGGGCGGTACGACTGACCGGCGCGATAGGAATTTAACCAGTCTTCAATTTGCATGGCCAACGCAGTCTGCCCCTTTGATCGGGCAAGTTCCAAAGCCTTCTCCGCTGCGGCAATGGCCTGGGAAGTTTGGCGCATACCGGCATAAGCCAATGCCAAATTATAATAGGCATCGGTATAGTCGGGCTTTAAACGCAGGGCCTGCTCGCAATGTGCGATCGCCTCCTTAGGCCGGCCCAATTGAATCAGTGCGAAACCCAGGCCATTGTAAACCTCCACATAACCGGGCTTAAGACTTAGGGCTTGCCGGAAATATCCAATCGCCTCCCCAGGCCGGCCTGTCCCGGTCAAAGCATTGCCTAATGAATAGTAATAATCGGGATCGTTAGGGTTCAACGCCAGAGCCTGCTGGTAATGTTCGATCGCCTGTTGAGATTGACCCAATAATGCAAGAACATTACCCAGATTAAAGTGGGCGTCGGCAAAGTCGGGTTTGAGGATCAGGGCATTTTTGAAATGTTCCAACGCCTCCTCAGGCCGGCCCGTTTGGGCCAATGCGCTGCCTAGGCTGTTTTCGGCGTCAGGGAAAAAAGGTTTTTCCTCCAATGCTTTCTGGTAATGTTCGATTGCCTCCCATAACCGGCCTGCCTTAGCCAGGAGGATCCCCAAGTTTTGATGAGCCTCAGGGTAAGCGGGCTTTAGTCGCAGGGCCTCCTCGCAATGCGCAATCGCCTCCTGTTGCCGATTCATTTGCTCTAGCACTAAGGCCAAGTTGCAGTGGGCATCGGCATAATTGGAATTCAGCCGTAGGGCCTGCTCGAACTGTTCCATCGCCTCGGGCAGTCGTTTTTCCTCGATCAATACACAACCCAGAACGTCGCGGATCATCCAACAATACGGATTTTTTACAAGCGTGGCTTCATACAAGGTCTTGGCGTCATGGTAAAGCCCGCTTTGCCGCAATGTCAGCAGCGCAAACACTCCTAACGCAACCACAGCCGCGGCGGTCCCGGCCCAGTGCAATCCGCCTCGCGCCCGTTTTTGCCATGCGCCCAAACCTGCCGACGCCAGTGCTATCAACCCGATAATGGCGATGTGCTGATAACGGTCGGCCACCAGCGTAAATTTCATGAATCCCACGTCCGTAAAGCCCGCCACTGGCAGGAGCGCCGCGCAGAAAAACCCCCAGGCGAACAAGATCGGCCGGCTCCAGGTTCTTCGATACACCCACAGCACCGCCGTAACGGCCAGCGCGGCCAAAAGCGGCGCCCACCATAGCGGATTGCCTGCCTCGATGCTCCACTGCGGATAGACAAACGACAAATCGATCGGCAAAAGCGCCTTGTAAAGGTAGAACCACACCATGCAACCCGCCCCCACCAAGCGCTCCGCAAAACCGGCGGTCCTGATCGCCGTTTCTATGCCATGCCTTTGGAACCACACGTTCACCCCAGCCAGAACTACGCCAAGAGTGAAAAAAGACGCGATCCGCACAAAATCCCATCTTGTCAAGGGCCGCAACCACCAGACGATCCCCAAAAGCAGCACGGGCAATATTGCCGCCGATCCCTTACCCAGCATCGCCAACACGAACGCCGCCAAACTCATCCAATACCAACGATCAAAATGTAGCCCGCACAAGTCATGTGCGGTTTCGGCATCGGCATGTAGCCCACACACTCCGTGTGCGGTTTCGGCGCACGGCGTGTGCCTGCTACTATTTTCCTCGCCGCCGCTCAAGGATAAATGTTTCAAAAACCACAATATCGAAAGCAGAAAAAACAACATCGCAGTCAGGTCTTTACGCTGTGAGATCCAGGCCACTGCCTCCACGTTCACCGGATGCACGGCGAAGATCAGCCCTGCCCAAAAAGCCCCGGGTATAGACAACTTCCGCAAAATGAGCCATATCAACAACGATTCCACAACGTGCAAAATCAGGTTGCTGACATGATAGCCGGACAGGTGCATCCCCCACAGGCGCCATTCCAGCCAGAACGTGCTGTTGGTCGCCGGCCAATAGTCTATCGATTCGGTCGTGCACCAAAACTGGTACAGGCCACTTGATAGTTTGACAAGAATGTTATCCGTTAAAAGCTGCGGGTCGTCCAGTAAGGACCCGCCGCTTATGGAAGGGAGGTAAACCAGAAAACCAACCACTGCAATCAAGGCTGCTCCTGCCGACACGCCAAGGGGCAGCGCCGAGAAGACGGAAATTCCCGACCGCTTCTGCGAAACGTGTTTCTTTAAAGATTTCTTGCGATTTGACATCCGCGGGCCGAGCTAAAAGAGTTCATACATCTAATAATGTATTCATTCTATCGTATTTCTGGCCCTGCGGAAATTGTTTTCCATTCGATTATGATAAACTAACTCGTCCCCCATTTTCTCACGCCGGATAACCCACCGTCTGGGCGAATAGCACGCGTTGCTCAGGGCGGAGTTTTAAGTCTTCGGCCAGGCCCGCCTTGTTGCAATTGTGAAACCAGGCGGCTAAACCTTGCGAGGCGGCAAACAAATACACGTTGCCCGCAATCAAACCAGTGGCTACGCCATAATATAACTTCTGGATTTCCGCGTCCCTCAGGCCTGGTTCCTGGAGCGGCGCCTTGCCATATTTAGCGATATCCACGACATAGATCAGATTCACCGGAGCGTTAGACCCGGATCCTCCCCGGCCTCGCCCGCCCGCCTTCGCCCTCAGGTCGCCGGCCACCACGGGAGTCAGCCGCTGAGCAGGAGCCTCGTAAAGGTAGACGCCTTCAGGCAGGGCGACATAAATATCGATCTCCTGGGAGTTGCTGGCCGATGCGGCTGTTCTGCCTATCTGTCCAAACGGCCCCTTCTCCCGGTTCACGCCGAATGCCGCCCAAAGAAGATTGGACAGCATTTGCGGGGGAAGTTTTTCCGCACTGATATTGCGGATAGTTTTTCTTGCCTGTAGGGCCGCCAGCACCGACTTGCCGCCCTCGGTCTGGGGTTTCATAAGCACGATCGGTTGCAAATCCGTTGCAATACCGGGTTCTTCCTTGGCAACGCCGGAGGTTTGCCGGGCAAAGCCGGATGCCGTGCCGGCAATCACCGTTAGTGCCGGCAAAGTTTTAACAAATGTTCTGCGGTTCATGTCATTCTCCCATCCCTTATGGAAGCTTCAAATTGCGAATTTCGTATTCCACGCTAGCGCCGAAGATCGCCCCCGGAGTTTTGTAAACGAACTTCATATTGGCCGGCGGTTTGTCCAAAACGAAAATGTAGGAAACGCCGACTTCGTTTTTGGTTTGCAGGGTGGTTTCCATGGTGTCGTACGCGATCGGCTTGCCGTCCGGGCCTTCCAAATAGGCCTCGTTGCGGAAGATCCAGCCGCGGTGCGAGGCCAGGGCATCGCCCGCGTCGTCGAATCGGGCACGGACGAATACCTCCCAGGCCTCGTTGTTTTTGCGGACTTGCTCCAGGGTGACCGTCACGCCGGCCAAACGTTTCTCCACGTTCTTGCCCTTCAACAGATCGTCAAAGCGGAACTCCTCGATACGCCCGGGAATCGTGGCCGTTATTTTTCCCCTTACCCGGGCGATTTCCTTGGCCTCGCGCGGCGGCAAGGCAAAGGGCAATGTCAGTTCCACCGCCGATTTCAATCCCTCCACCGGGGCTTCGATCTCCGCCTCTTCCGATTCCACTTTAAGCGGCTTTAAGCGATCGTCGAGGGCTTCGACGTCGGCCAGGCGCTCTACTAGGCTGATCGGTTTTAATCGCGGCTCCCATGCGGCCTCCACGGTCAGCCTCAATATCGACGCCTTGGGATCGCCGAGGTCGCGCCGGGCGTCAAGCCGTATCGGCTCGAAGCGGAACGGCCCGGCATAAACCGCGTTTTGCGCGGAGCGTTTGGCCCAAAACCCGGCCTACAATATTCAATCCCGGCTCGTCGCCATATGGATACACCGTCAAATTGGCCTGGTCCAGGACCTGATCCAGCGCCTGCCAAAAGGGCGTTTTATCGAAATGAACTTTTAGCGGCGGATCGTTCGCCGGCTGCCCAAACTGCCCGCGGTAATCCACGATTTTATTGCCCGACTGCTCAGCCAGCGCGGCCAGCGCCTTGGAAAGCGGCATGGCATCGCCGTCAAGTGTAATAAGCGAAGGCTTTACCGACGACTCGACCGCGGCTTGTTGCAGCTTCTGCCGGATGCGGGCCAATCGCTCGCGAGCCTCGGCCGAGAGCCGCTCGGTCGCCGCCGGCAGCAACTCCAGCGCGGCCGGGCCTTTCTTGACCAAGGCCTCCTCTGCCGCGTTGCGCTGGGCAAGCTCGTCGGAATCGAGTTGCCGCACCAGGCGGCGGACCTCAGCTTTCAAGTCTTCGCTTGCAGCCTGGGTCGGCTGTCCTGCCAAAGAACAGGCAATCAACATTAAACCCGTAAACATGATCCCGCCTCCGCCGTATTCTTGTGAAACCTAATTGTTGGGGTGACATTTTAACTGTCGTCCCAACATACCCGCCGAGTATTCACGACAGGCTATTTCTGTTGTTTTTTCCAACATCGAATGTGGAACTGGTTTTCCTTGTTCACACACTGCATGGAAACGGATGATAGTCTCATTTTAAGCTTTTTTTACGTTTTATCCAGGGGACTCACCCTATCACACCCTGGCCAAACGTCCGGAAAAACGTTATAAACGTCGGAGAGGTTTCAACCATGATTCGTCCAATCAATCCCCCGGCGCCCCGCCAGGACCAACCACCGTATCAATTGGGCCAACCGGCGGCCCTGTTTATTCCCTGTTACATAGACCAGTTTTTTCCCTCCATCGGCCGATCCACGGCTGCTCTGCTCGAGCGCTACGGCGTGCCCGTGGTTTTCCCCGACCGGCAAACCTGCTGCGGTCAACCGGCCTTCAACTCCGGCTACTGGGAAGAAGCCCGCCGCGTGATCCGCCACTTTTGCAAAGCCCTGGAAGGACAACAGTGGATCGTGTGCCCCTCCGGATCGTGCGCGGCCATGTGCCGGGTGTTTTTCGGGCACGTCGATCCCAGCCGGGAAGTGGTCGATACCGGCCGCCGGGTCTTCGAACTTACGGAATTTCTGGTCGATATCCTCGGCGTAACCGATACCGGCGCAACTTTTCCTTACAAAACCACACTGCACATCGGTTGCCACAGCCGGCGCGAATTGGGCGCTTTCGAACAACCCATGAAACTGCTGGGCAATGTCCGCGGATTGACCTACTGCGAGTTGCCCAACATCGAGGAATGCTGCGGATTCGGCGGCACGTTTAGCGTGAAAATGCCCGGCACCTCCCTGGCCATGGGCAAAACTAAGGCGGAAAATATCGTCAAAAGCGGCGCGGAAGTGGTAGTCTCCAACGATATCAGTTGCCTCATGCACATCGGCGGCATTTTGCGCCGCAATCCGGCCACGAAACATATCCGCACCATGCACATCGCCGACGTGCTCACCGCCGGATGGGAGTAGAACGGAAATAAATTAGCAAAAAGTAAATAACATGTAGATGAGGGGTGGGCAATTCATTGCCCGCTACCGCGTTTATTGAATGTCATATAAATAACGTCGTATTCATCGTTTAGCCCCGGAGCTTGCTCCGGGAGTATTTGCCGCAGATAAAAAAATTTACCCTGGGACATTTGCCCCGATTATCATTAGTCCCGGCACTCCTGCCGGTAGAAGCGATTTGTAAGACGACTTTTAAAGTCGTCCTACATTAGTTTACCCGGAGTTTAATCGATGCTCAATTTCACTTATTGCAACCCGGTCAAAATCGTCTTTGGCAAAGGGACCATTATGGAACTGCCAAAGCTGATTCCGGCCCAGAACAAGGTGATGATGATATACGGCGGCGGGTCGATCAAAGAAAACGGCGTGTACGACCAGGTCGCAAAGGCCATGTCCGGCCGGCCGATGGCCGAGTTCGGCGGCATCGAGCCCAACCCCCGCTACGAAACATGCCTAAAATGCGTACAGTCGATCCGGGACCAGGAATCCGATTTTCTTTTGGCCGTGGGCGGGGGTTCGGTGCTCGACGCCGCCAAGTTTATCGCCGCCGCGTTTTATTACCAAGGCGATGTTCCTTGGGACTTCATGAAAGATGCGAATCGAATTCCGGCGGAGGCCTTGCCTCTGGGATGCGTGCTGACGCTGCCGGCGTCGGGATCGGAAGTGAATAGCATGGCCGTAATAAGCCGCCATTCGTCACAAGAGAAGCTGGCCTTTAACAGCCCGTTGCTTTTTCCCAAATTTTCCATACTCGATCCTACGACTACCTATTCCTTGCCGCCGCGGCAAACGGCCAACGGCATAGTGGACGCCTTTGTCCACGTATTGGAACAGTACCTTACCTTCGACGCAGGCTCGCCCCTGCAAGACCGGCAGGCCGAGGCGATTTTGCTGACCCTCATCGAAGAAGGCCCAAAGGCATTGGCCAAGTCGAAAAGCTACAGCGCCCGCTCAAACATTATGTGGTGTGCGACCAACGCGCTCAACGGGCTGATCGGCTGCGGAGTGCCGCAAGATTGGCTCACGCACATGATCGGCCACGACATCACGGCCCTTTACGGCCTGGATCACGCCCAAACGCTGGCCCTGATTTATCCCGCCGTAATCCGGCATTTTCACGAGCGAAAACGGCAAAAACTCCTGCAATACGGCCTGCGCGTGTGGGGCCTTGCCCAAGGCGACGAAAACGCCCGCATCGACGCGGCCATCGAAAAGACCGACGAATTCTTCCGCTCCCTCGGCCTGGGCACGCGCCTAGCCAATTACAATATCCCCGCCGAGGCCGGCAAACTCATCGCCCAGCGCTTGGCCCAACGCGGCCGGCCCATGGGCGAACGCGGCGACGCCAAACCAAGCGACGTGGAGGAAATTATCGCCCTGCGAGCGTAATTTAAATCGTGGCGTATTAATGTTTAGCCCCGACACTCATGCCGGGCGAATTTTCGCGCAACTCGCGGCACGAGTGCCGCGGTTAAACAAAAAGTACTTTTTAAATCCTTGTTTTTTCCATGTCAGACAAAATCACCCATCTCGATGGCGCGGAATTCCTCGCCGCGGAAACCAAAGGGCTGTGCGAACCCGACGCCCCCCCTGCCCTGGGCGTGAACACCGAGAAATCAAGCAAAAAAAACCGCGCAGTAACCGACTCCATTCCCTACTTCCAAGACTGGCGCGAGGCGGCCCATCAAATCAAATCCTATGCCCTCGCCAATCTGGACAAGCTGCTGGTCCAGTTCGAACGCAACATCTCCCTCCGGGGCGCCACGGTCCTTTGGGCCCGAAACGCCGCCGAGGCGAACCGCTACGTTCTCGACATCGCCCGGGAAAACAAGGTTAAAAACGTGGTCAAGTCCAAGTCCATGGTCACCGAGGAGATGGAACTAAACAAGGTGCTGGAGGCCGAAGGCATCGGCTCCGTGGAAACCGACCTGGGCGAGTACATCATGCAACTCGCCGGCCAGCGACCCGTGCATATCGTTACACCCGCCATTCACATGTCCGTGGCCGACGTGGGCCGGCTGTTCGCCGATAAACTAAACGAACCCTACACCGTAAAGCACGAAGAACTCACGGCCATGGCCCGCAAACATTTAAGGAGCGAATTTCTCCGGGCCGACATGGGCGTATCGGGCTGCAACTTCGCCGTGGCCGATACGGGCACCCTGGTGGTCATCGAAAACGAAGGCAACGCCGGTCTTTCCACCGCCATGCCCCCCCTGCACGTGGCCTTGATGGGCATCGAAAAAGTCCTGCCCCGCATAGATTATCTGCCCGTGTTCCTGAACCTCTTGCCCCGCAGCGGCAACGGCCAAAAACTCACCGTCTACACGCATTTGATCCACGGCCCGGCCCCGGGAAAAAAATTATACGTCATCATTATCGACAACGGGCGAAGCAACGTGCTTACAGATCCGGCGGCCTGGCGGGTACTGCACTGCATCCGTTGCGGGGCCTGCCTGAACAACTGCCCGGTCTATCGCCGCGCAGGCGGCCAGGCCTATGGTTGGGTGTATCCCGGACCAATCGGCTCGATCCTCACCCCGCATTTGATCGGCATGCGAAAGGCCGGAAAACTGCCTTTCGCCTCCTCGCTGTGCGGCGCGTGCGGCGAAGTCTGCCCGGTGAAAATCGATATCCCCCACCAACTAGTGCACCTCCGCCATCGAGCCGTAAACGAGCCCTCCCCCATGAAGTCCTTAAGCGAACGCATGACGTGGCTAACCTGGTCCTGGTTCATGGCCGGTCCCCGGCGATACAAACTAGCAATGTGGGGCCTGCGCCTGGGCATGCGAATGGCCAGGTTTCTGCCCTGGCATCCGGGCAAACTCGGCGCCTGGACCCGCGGGCGCGAGTTGCCCCAGGTTCCAGGCCCGGCCTTCCGCACCTGGTGGCGAAAAAATAAGGAATAAAGCCGCGACCGTTGGTCGCGAAATAAATTTGTTTAGCCCCGGAGCTTGTGCCGGGAGAAACAGTGTCGTGGGACGATTTTTAAAATCGTCCTGCAAAAGGGATTATATACATGACCAGCCGTGACGCCATTTTGCATCGTATTCACACGGAACTATCCAAAGGCCCGCCGGCCCAGGCCCCGAGTGTGCCCGAGGTCTGGCCGCGGCAAAATCCCCATCCCGCCGCATTGGCCGATCGCTTTGAGAGCGAACTTAAAGCCGTTTACGGCGAATTGATCCGCTCCGCTACGATGAGCGATGCGCAAAAACAATTGGCCGAATTGGTTCAAGCGGCCGGGTGGACGCAAGTCGGTGTTATGTATCGCCCAATCTGTTGCGAAGCGGTTAAAGAGCTCGATCCCAAATGCATCCAATGGCCCAAGCCGAACTGGGCCCCCCTCGAAATGGCCGACCTCGAGGCAAGCGTTGTGGCGGCCGATGTCCTGTTGGCCGACACCGGCTCCTCGCTTATCGCCTGTCCCACGGCCGAGGATCGCCTGCTCTGTTACCTGCCCCCCGCCTGCGTGATCATCGCCCGTGTCGATCAATTGGCTGAGCACCTGCCCGCCGCCTGGGATACCGTCGCCCGGCGCTTGGCCGATCGGGAACTAAGCGGCGAGTTCGTCATCGTCACCGGCCCCAGCCGCACCTCGGACATCGAAAAAACCCTGATCCTCGGCATGCACGGCCCCAAGCGCCTCATTGTGCTGCTGGTAGGATAAAGAAGGCCGGAGACTAAGGAGTCGTAACAGAATATACTATCGAAATCAGGGGGCAGACATTCTTGTCTGGCCCGAAAAAGACAGGCAAGAATGCCTGTCCTCCTATTCAAACTTGGTCAGGGTAATTTTTTACGGCGCCTACAGCCTGAACGTGATATGCCGGTTCCAATGTTCGTCGTCGGTGTTGGGGAAGTCGGTGCGGAAGTGTGCCCCGCGGCTCTCTTGGCGTTGCAAGGCGGCCTCGATCATCAGCCGCGCCAGGCTGAGCATGTTTTGCAATTCCCACCCGCCGGGATCGGAAAACTGCCGCGATAAGACGTAACGGCACCAGTGGTTGATGCTTTCGGTGGCGTCGCTCAGGCCTTCGGCGTCGCGCCTGACACCCACGTCCCGCCACATCAGGCTTTTCAGCGAGTTGCGGATGTCGGCCAGGTTCAAGGGCTCGGTCACCGGTTCCACGCGGGGATTTTCCACCACCAGGGCCCGGAAAGTGTCATGCATCCCGACGGCGGCCCGCGAGGACCCGGCCCCGGCCGATGCCCCGTAAACCATGGCTTCCACCAGGCTGTTCGAGGCCAGCCGGTTAGCCCCGTGCAAGCCGGTCGAAGTGACTTCGCCCGCCGCCCAAAGCCCGGCAAGCGTGGTGCGGCCTTCCAGATCGACTGAAATTCCGCCCATCATGTAATGCGCCCCGGGCCGGACCGGAATGCGGTCGCGGGTGATATCCAAATCGAACTCGGCGCACACGGCGGCTATGCTCGGGAAGCGGCTGCGAACCCAATCCGGCTCGAGGTGCGTGAGGTCCAGATAAACGTGCGGATGACGGGTCTTTTCCATCTGGCAAACGATGGCCAGGCTCACCACGTCGCGCGGGGCCAGTTCGCCGCGCGGATCGTAGTCGGTCATGAATCGCCGGCCGTGGCGGTCGACCAGCCAGGCCCCGGCCCCGCGCGTGGCCTCGGAGATCAGGTGCCGGCTGCCGCCCGCGATGTACAGCACCGTGGGATGGAACTGCATGAACTCCATGTCGCGCAGTTCCGCGCCTGCCCGATACGCCATGGCCATGCCGTCGCCCGTGGCAACCTCGGGATTGGTGGTTTCGCGGTAGACCTGGCCCGCCCCGCCGCTGGCCAGGATCGTCTGCTTTGCCCAGACCATGGTCTTGCCGTGCCGGCTGTTCCAGACCAGCGCGCCGGTGCAGGCGCCGTCATGGGTCAAAAGATCGATGGTAAACGTGTTTTCCCAAATAAATACATTAGGCAAAGTCTGGACGCGGCGGATCGCCACTCGCATTATCTCCTTGCCCGTGGCGTCGCCCAGGGCGTGAGCGATGCGGTCGTGACTGTGCCCGCCTTCGCGCGCCAAAGCCAGGCGGTCGCCGGAATGATCGAAAAGCACGCCCCAGTCGATCAACTCCCGAATGCACCGCGGCGATTGTCGAACCACGTGTTCGACCACCTGCCTATCGCACAGCGACCCGCCCGCCACAAGCGTGTCCTCTACGTGATCCTCGAACCGGTCCGCCGGATCCATCACCCCGGCAATGCCGCCCTGGGCCACGCTGCTATTGGATTGCGCTACGCCGTCCTTGGTAATAATCACCACGGTTAAATTCGGGTCGATAGCCAATGCCGCGCGCAAGCCCGCCAATCCGCTGCCGATCACCAGCACGTCGGTAAAAAAGTGCGGCACGTTTTTAGGATGAAACGGAACTAGATAGCGGATGGAGCGGATGGACATGATAAGTGAATAGGGGAAAACGGTAATTATTCGTACAGCATCACTTTGTTATTGATGCACTGGAGTTGATTAAATATCATATTAACGAAATCGCCAAGCCCAAAAATCACATCGTAAGTCTTGGCTGGATAAACATAAAAAACGCGAGAAAAAAAGTGATGCTGTAAATTCAGTGAAACATATACCAATGCACTATTTAGCCCCGGGTGAATACACCCGGGCTCGCATGTCTCCGGTATTTTTTGTTTAGCCCGGCCGCTTGTGGCCGGTGTTGCAGGTTATTTCCATAGCCGGTCTACGCAGGCGCCTTCCCATTCTCGTCCACGCCGCCTTGGGCGCCGATTATTCTCCAAGCCGCGTGCTCGCCGCTGGCGCCGATACGGGCCAGCCGGATGCTGACGAAGAAGGTCTTTTTCTCGCCGGATTCGACAAAAGTCACGGCATACAACTGATCGACTACGTATTGCGATTCGACGTAAAACAGATCCAGCGTGCTAAGGTAGCGCACATCTGCCGAATCTCCTAAAGCCAGCAGCGTGCGTACCAGGCTGGGTGACTTTTCGTCACTGCCCGGCGCAACGTAATTTTTCAAAGCAGTGTACCGGTTAGTTTTACCCTCGTCCACGTAAAAATCCCAAATTCGCTCGTCCAAGGGGTGACGTTGTTGCGGCAGGAGCGTCAACTGGAAAGCCAGTTCCGGCCGGTCTTTGGCCAGCAATTCGAACCAAAACAGAGCGGTTTGCCGGGCTTCGCCCCTAATGCGCCCACGAAAATATAACCAATCGCTGTATGCGGCAGTCAATGAAAACACCGCCAGCCATAGTCCGACCAATGCGGCCTTGCGCCCGATCATGTCCGTGGCTTTTTGCTTGAGCTGGACGAACGCCCGGACGCAAACCATGCCCCCGACCACGGGCACCGCCCAGAGCAGCGGATCGGCCAAGGCCAATGGCGACAGCAGGCCGATCATCAATCCCGCTACCGCCCAGCCGCTGACCGACCGATACGCGGCAAATCGCACATCGGTTTGTTCGGTTATTCTGGGCTGGCGGATGTCGGAAAGCATGGTCGGGAAACAGCGTTCAGCGGACGGGAAACAAAAAATAGCAAAAAGCGACCAGAGGATAATAAATGGTGTTTTACTGCAAAACTGTGGACGGTTTCAGCGATTTATTCATAATTCGGCATCCGGCATTTTCTGTTCGTCTTTAAGTTGTATTCCGCATCCCGAATTCGCCGTCACGTTCCGCTGGCACTGGCTTTTAGCGAGCCTTGGGTTTTGACGTTGTTTTCCAGGGTTGCCCGCCGAGTGGCGTATTTGGGAAGAAACTCGCCGTGCGGGTCGAAAATCGTTTTTTCCGCCTTCCAGTCGGCCTCGCTGACGGAGCGCTCGTAAGGCCCCTGCGACATTTTTTGCGTGAATCCCAGCCATTGCCGATCCGGGGCAAAACCCAGAAACATCCGCTCTTCCGGCTGAAAACTCTCGAAAAGGCAATTCCTGGCCAAGGGAGCCGTGTGCAAGCTCACCATCGTGAAACACACCATCAACCAGCCGATCCACAATGCCAAAACTCCGCTGCCGATCTGATCGGCCATCTTGAGAAATTTCACTTTCACCGCCGACAACCTGTCTGTAATAAGACGAAAGATCACGGAAAAAACGATGAACAATCCCCACAGGGCGATAAAATCGCAAAAGTAGCTGTACGTGGGCGCCTGCTGCTCCAGCCAATCGGCCGCCGGCTCGAAATAATTCATCGCCAACAGCCCGGCCGTGATCACATTTATCAGCCGGATAGCATTGCTCCACATGCCGTCGTTATACAGCATCGCCACACAGGCGAAGAGAATGAGGAACATCAATACCGTGGTAATCATACCTGTCTCTATAAAAACCTTGTGGTGATCAATTCTTCACTGTTTCAACACCCTCATCAATTCCGGCAGGGAAGTAACGCCCTTGGCCACCAGCAAAACTCCTTCTTCCTGAAGGCTGACCATGCCGTCCTTGCGCGGCCTGGCGCAACAGATCTATTTTGGGATTGGTCGCTAAAATCCTGCGGGAATTGTCGCCTACGGTCAATAACTCGAAAATCGCCGTCCTGCCGTAATAGCCCACGCCGTTGCATTTATCGCAGATTTCCTTGGGCCGGTCCGGGTCGGCCGGGCGGGGCCGATAAAAGGCCGGAATGCGGCCCGCGGGAATGCCCAATTGTTGCAGTATCTGCGGAGCGGGCTGGTATGCCTCCTTGCACGACTCGCACAGTTTGCGCACAAGCCGCTGACAAAGCACCCCGTAAACGGCCTTGGCAAAATCCAAAGGCGGCACGTCCATGGCCAGCACCCGCAGCATGGCGTCCGCGCAGTCCTTCGCCCGAATAGTGCCTATCATCAACCGGTCCTCGATGATTTCCCGGCACATCATGCTCACGGTCTGCGCATTGACCAGATCGCGCACCACCACGACGTTCGGCTCCATGCGGAAAATCTTCATCAACACGTCGGCGGGAGTTTGGCCCGCGGCGGCGCTGTACGTGCTCACCGCCACGTTTTCCACGGGCTCGTAGCGGTTGGCTTCCTCTTCCAAGGCGGCGAACTCGCGGGTAAAACGGTCGGTGCAGTGCAAGATCACGCCCATCGAACTCCGCAATCCGTTGGCCGGCAGGGCGCTAAAGAGCAAAAATCCTTTCGGAAGCGCCAACAGCTCCCTGAGTTGTTCCTGCATTTTGGGGCGCATGCCCAGTTCATCCAGATTCTTAAAACGGATCTTCTTCTCCTCGAATTGCACCACCGCGCGCTCGCCCGTGGGCGTGCCTTGCGTGGCCAGGGTGGTCGCATAACGAATCGATTTGAATTCGGCCGCGAACGTGCCCTCCTGCCTGCTCTGGCGATCCTGCGGATTCAGCCCGCTGAGAAGTTTCAAGGCCGCTAGCGCAGGATCGGCCTCTTCGCGGTCCATGCCCTCGCGCGGCAGCCACACGCCGTCGACCATTATGTTCATCGCCACCGACTGCGCGGTGAAATCCATCATGATCGCCGAGGAGCGAAAACCCAAAGCGTCGGCAAGGATCTCCCGGGCCGTGCGCAGGCCGGCGCCTGCCGGGCGGCCAATAACCTGGTGCCGTTGACCCGCTCGTCCGCCCCGCCATGGGCAAATACCTTGACCGGCGGGCCGGCCTCGTGCGGATCGAGTTTCTCATAGGATATGTCCATGCCCATCTTGTTCAAGTAATATGCCGACAAATAGCGGATATGCTCCGGCGTGAGCACCCGCTGGTCGTTGGTGACCTTCGAGTTGCGAATGATAATAAACGTGGTCAACGGCGCCGCGTAGGCTATAAACAATAAAATAAATCCGACCCAAAAATAAGGGATCAACCAGGACAAGACAAATGCCCCCATAAAAGCGCCGAAGATAATCGGATTCCAGCGCAGATAATCCATCGCTTTGACTTCCTGGCAGTCCACGTTGACCCAGTCGGTGGTTCTTACCCAAAGCATGAACAGAAACCAATATGCAATAATCTTCTGCCAACTAAGATAAAAACCGTGACCGCGCCAGCCCCTGGGGACGATGGGCACCGCCGGCCATTCCCCGGAAGCGGCCAGCAGATCGCCGGCGCAGAAAACAACAATCAACGCAAGTACCGCTGACATTATTAGAAAACGACGCATTACAGCATCCCGGATTCGTGAAATTCAATGCCTTTAAGGGCCATTTTCAGGGCTTCAGCGTTGGGGGCGGCCTCGAAGGCCGTCGCCCGGTCGATCAAGTCGATGTCCACAAGTTGTTTCAAGCTCCATGCGAAATCTTGCATCCCGTCGTCCTTGCCGATGCGAATGGCGTCGGGGAGTTTATCGTCTTCCCCCTCCAGGATAAGCTTTTTTACCGTGGGCGTGAAAGTCATGATTTCGCACGTCGGCACCCGGCCCACCCCCTGCTTGATCGAAGGCAGCAGCTTTTGCGCGATAATCCCCCGCATATTGAAAACCAACGCGCTGCGAATGGCCGAGTGCATGTTTTGCGGGAAAAGATCGAGAATACGGCTAATGGTGCTGGCCGAGGTCGAGGCGTGGATCGTGCCGAACACCAGGTGACCGGTCTCCGCCGCCTGAATGGCCGTCTCAAAGGTCTCCCGGTCGCGCATCTCGCCCACCAGCATCACGTCCGGGTCCTCGCGCACCGCGTGTTTCATGCCGATCATGAAGTCTTTCACGTCCATGCCGATCTCGCGCTGGTTGATCAGACATTTGTCTTCCGTAAAGGTGAATTCGATGGGATCCTCGAGCGTAAGGATGTGCCGGCGATAATGGCGATTGATCCAGTCCAGCATCGAGGCGATGGTGGTGCTTTTGCCCGATCCCGTGATGCCGGCCAATAGGACCATCCCCTGGCTGAACTTGCATAGTTCCTCCAACTGCGGCGGCAGGTGCAGGCTTTCGAAATTGGGGATGTAGTTGTTCACCCGCCGCGCAACCAGCCCAATGTGCCCGAGTTGCTGCATCACGTTGACGCGGAACCGCCATATTTTGTCTTCGACTTTCAAGGTGTAAGCGAAATCCACCCCGCCGTCTTCCTCGAAAATCCGCTCCCGCCGCTCCTGCAATTTAAGCATAGGCAAAATCAGCCGCAGCATCTCGTCGTCGTCGATCGGATCGCGGTTAAGCGGCCGAAGCGAGCCGTTCACGCGCACATAAGGCGCCAAACCCACCTTCAAATGAAGGTCGCTTCCCTCCAATTTCACCAGCGCGAAACAACTTGTCGACTTCAAAGTCCTGGTGCTTGCCGAGAAATTTTTTTGCGTCCGCTTCGTTTATGCTAGCCATCTGACTTCAACCTCACATGTATTCCGCGCCGGGCCATCACGCGCTTGGCCTCTTCGATCGTATATTCTCCGTAATGGAAAATGCTGGCCGCCAAGGCGGCGTCCGCGCCGCCCAATAGGATGGCGTCGGCCAAATGCTCCGGGCACCCGGCGCCGCCGCTGGCCACCACCGGAATAGTAACCGCGTCGGCCACGGCCTTGGTAATTTCCAAATCGTAACCGTCCTTGGTTCCGTCGGCGTCCATCGAGGTAAGCACGATCTCGCCCGCGCCTAGTCCTTCCACTTCCCGCGCCCAGGCCACCGCTTCCAAGCCCGTGGGCACCCGACCGCCGTTTATGTGCACTTCCCAAAACTCCTTATTATCCTTTATAACACGTTTTGGGTCTATATTCACTACTATGCACTGACTTCCAAATCGCCGGGCGGCCTGGCTCACAAACTGGGGATTGCGGCAGGCCGCCGAATTGATGGAAACCTTGTCGGCCCCGGCTATAAGCAGCGCCCGAATGTCCTCGATAGTGCGGATTCCGCCCCCCACGGTAAGGGGCATAAAAATCACCTCCGCCGTCCGCCGCACCACGTCCAGCATGATGTCCCGGCCCTCGTGGCTGGCCGTAATATCCAAAAACACCAACTCGTCGGCCCCTTCTTCCTCATACCGCGCAGCCACCTCCACCGGATCCCCCGCATCGCGGAGATTCACGAAATTCGTCCCCTTAACAACCCGCCCACGATCCACGTCCAGGCAGGGAATCACGCGTTTGGCAAACATTTTTGTAGGGTGCGTGAAACGCACCTTTCATTTGGGCATGGTAAAAAACGGGTGCATTTCATGCACCCTACAGAGGCCAATCTTGACTGAAATCCTTACTCTAGTTTGCCATCCCACCCCGGTCAACACCCCCATACCGGTGGCATATTGACGCAACAAAAACCATATTCATAATAAGCATGATTGGTGTACAAGATTTCACATCAAATGATAGATGTGTTGTGCCTAACCAACAATACCTGAACGCGACTTTAAAGTAGAGTATAAGGTGAGCCCATGGAACAAGACGATTACTTCGAGCTATTTTATAGAAAATGTAAACGAGCACCCAAGGATTTTCCGGGGCATAACGTGATACAGACCTTCACGGCGACCGAAAAAATACTAGAAGAAGTATTAAAAGTATAGTCCCGTTTTGCCAGGAACATGAAACGGTATGGTCCCATAGACTTGCAACTGTTTTACTTGAAGCGGGAAGTCAGATCGATTCCCTTTGGCGTTTTGAGGCACTACAGAACAATAATCCCAAACGAAGAAATCGCAGGAAAGAAGAGATTGAATGGAATATCAAAGATTTCTTCTCATTCTATGGTCAGAATTTGGCCCCGAAATGGGCGGTTTTTTGCGGTGGTGAAAGTCCTCAGTTGATTGCACCGTTTAAGAATTTGCAGAACCTCCCAGGCTATAGTCAGGCTGAGCATAAAAAATTGGACTGGTGGCAGTCATACACGGCGCTCAAACACGATAGATTGGCAAATCATAAGCAGGCGACCTTAGCGGTATCAGTTGATGTCGTGGCTGCTTTATTTTTGGCAATTGTACGATGTGGCTATTGTGATGAGTACATGCTGCAAGTAAATTGGGTTACATGTAACAGTTTCGGGCATAACGATGAAGATAAAATTGATGATTTTCCAGCCGACAATCAAGCAGTAATTGAATCAAAACTTTTTTCATACGCTCCAGGATTGTGGAAAGGTATCAATAAGATTTGTTCGTAT
The DNA here is from genome assembly GCA_963845975.1 of Pirellulales bacterium. Classification (GTDB taxonomy): domain Bacteria; phylum Planctomycetota; class Planctomycetia; order Pirellulales; family Thermoguttaceae; genus JBEKIK01. Next base: position 1,927,414 of record CAWJUD010000001.1, read on the forward strand.
TGGAAAAGTGGAGATACTAGTGAGAGGTTTCGACTATGGTTTGCCGATTATTACAAGGAACAATACAAGTTACGGGGCCAACCTGCCAAATGATAATCTAGCTGTAAGATTGTTTGGCGTCGAATGACGTAGTATAATAAAAGTAATGACAGGGATTGCTTACAGACCCTCGGAGTATTTATCGTGACCACAAAAGAAGCCTTGGAACAAATCCTAGTGGAACTGCCCGAAAATCGCTTGGGCGAGGTAGTCGATTTCGCCAGATTTTTAAGCGCCCAAGGCGAGCGCGAAGTCTGGCGGCAATTCGGCCGACTGCATTTGGCCAAGGCGTATGGCAATGATGAACCGGAATATACGGAGGCAGACCTCAAACCGGAGCTTAACCAGTGAAGCCCGGCGACGTGGTCTTGATTCCTTTGCCTCAATCTGCCGGCGGACCGCCGAAACTGCGTCCAGCCCTGGTTTTGGCAATGTTGCCCGGCACGTACCAAAATGTCCTCATCTGCGGCATCAGCACACAACTACAAGATCTGCAATCGGAATGGGACGAGTTAATTGATCCAAAAGAGCCTGATTTTCCGGCCTCGGGCTTGCATCGAGTTTCAGCCATCCGGCTCAGTTATTTATATGCAGCCGATATCAGCGAAATCTCAGGCATCATCGGTCGAATCGATACTGAACGACTTTTTCGGCTTCGCAAACGCCTAGCCAACTTGTTATTGCAATAGATTAGTGGAGTATAAAAAGAACTTAAGCCTGCTCCGGTCTCTGACATCTGTCCCCTGAACCCCTACTCCGCCACCTGCCGGCAATTCGGCAGCGACGACAAAAACAGTTTGCCATAAGATTTCGTGCGAATCCGCGGATCGAGAATCACCACCATCCCCGTGTCGCGCTTGCTGCGTATCAGCCGGCCGAAACCTTGCTTGAGTTTCAAGATCGCCTCGGGCAGTTGATAATCGCGGAAAGGATTCCCGCCGGCCTGGCGGATCGCCTCCAAGCGGGCTTCGAGCAACGGTTTGTCGGGCACGCTGAACGGCAGCCGGGTGATTATCACGTTCACCAATGCGTCGCCCGGCACGTCCACGCCCTGCCAAAAACTATCCACGCCAAAAAGCACCCCGCGCGGATTCTTCTTGAAACGCGCGAGCATCTGGCTCCGCGGCAGGCCTTCGGCTTGCGAATATAAAGCGAAATTTTGCTCGATCAGCCACGGCGTAAGCGCGGCTGCGGTGCGCTTCATCATTTCATAACTGGTAAAAAGCACAAACGCCCGGCCCTCGCTGCGGGCAACGTAGCGGCGAATCATCTCGGTCGCCTGCCGCTCAAATGCCGGACTATCGACGGCCGGATCGGGCATGCCCTCCGGCAAAATCAATTGCGCCTGCCTTTTGTAATCGAAAGGGCTGCCCAGGCAAAGCGTTTTAGACTGCGTCAGCCCAATCCGCGATTGAAAAAAGTCGAATTTTCCCGCGACCGACAAAGTCGCGCTGGTCATGATCGCCGTGGGCACCTTCTGGAAAAGATGCTCCCGCAATAGCGGACCAACATCAATCGGCGCCGCCGCCAGCGTGATGCGTTTCCGGTACTTGCCTTTGGTGCTTTCCACCCAGTAAACCGAATCCGGCACGCCGTGCGTACGCCAGTCTTCAATTTCGGCGGCTAATCCCCCAAGCCTGATTGCGGCCGATGAATAATCCTGCTTTTCCTCGGGCTTTTTCAATTCCTTGCCTTTGCGCTGCAATAATCCGGCAAGTTTTTCCAGCCCTTCGCTCAACGGATTGGCCACGATCTTCGGCTCTCGCACCCGGCCGTTGCCCTTTGCATGCTCGGCGATCCAATCATCGATGGATTGGAAAAAACGATCGGCCCGATGCCGGCATTCCGTCACCGCCTGCTCCGCCTCGCCGAAACGTTGGTAAACCAGCAGCCCTTTATTGGTCCGATCGTTGTACAGTTTTCGCAGGATATAATCGACCTGGCCGTTGGTAACGCTCAGGCCCAAGTGATCGCCGGCCACGGCCTCTAGGTTATGTGCCTCGTCGAAAACCACCACGTCGTAAGGCGGCAAAATGCTGGCATTCTGCATCCGCAAGGCAAGATCGGAAAAAAACAAGGCGTGATTGACCACAAGAATCTGCGCGTGCAGCATCCGCCGCCGGGCCTGATAGTAAAAACACTTGGCATATGTCGGGCACTGCCGGCCCATGCAATTGCCGTGATCGCTGGCCACTTCGTCCCAAACCGAGGCCATCGGGCGGAAATCCAAATCGGCCAGCGACCCGTCAGTGGTTTTTTTCGACCATTTGTTTAGTTCCCGGAGCTGTTCCAACTCTGCGTCGTCGTCGAACAGGCTCGACATCCGCTCCATGGCGTTTTTCAACCGCCTTAGGCTGATGTAATTGCTCCGCCCCTTGACCAGCACCGCCGAAAACTCCAGGGGAATTACGCTATTGAGAAACGGCAGGTCCTTTTCCATCAACTGCTCTTGTAGACTGATGGTATGCGTGGCCACCACCACCCGCGGCGCATGTGTTTTTTCATCATCCGTCCCCTCTCCCTCCGGGAGATGGCTAGGGTGAGGGCGATCTGTCCCCTCTCCCTTTGGGAGAGGGCTAGGGTGAGGGCGGCTGTGTGAGTTGTCAAGGAATCCATCATCAGACTCATCATCACCGCCCGATTTTTCCCTTTGCTCCCCCGCCGCCGCCAAAATAGCCGGCACCAGATAAGCAAAGCTCTTCCCCACGCCCGTCCCCGCCTCGACCACCAGATGATGCTTCTCCCGAATCGCCCGATCCACGGCCTCGGCCATCGCAAGCTGTTCCGCCCGCGCTTCATAATTCGTCAACCGCGCGGCAATCCGTCCCGATGGTCCCAAAATTTCAGCAGGTGTGAACATATTATGTAGGTCAGGCACCCCGTGCCTGACAGATATTTCCAATTGGAACAAGAGTAGTAGGTCAGGCACTGGGTGCTTGACCTACTTATTCTACTATTTCTTCGGATCTTGCAGCATCCTCGACAACGATTTCACAGCGGTAAGTCGCTCCAACAATCCCTCCAACAGTTGTGCCGCCAAGCATGAACAGGATCGAGTAACCCCCTAAAAGATACACCGTAGAAAGCATTTCTCGCCGCCGCACCTCCCGACGGGCTTCCTCACTGCGCGGTCGGCTGCGGCTAACCGAAGGTTGTAGAACATACACAATCGGCAGCGTTGCAGCAACGCAGATCACGGCAAAGGTCGCTCCCTTTCTCATTCCCAATAATATCCTTCGGCTCAAGCTTGAACTTCTTGTATGGTCGAGGTATTCACAAACAACACGAACATATCCTCCACAACCCCCGCCAAATAAAGTAAAAATTACCAACATAAAAACATTTAAGACCCAAATTGGCGGAAACTCAGGTGGATCTTGTTTAAATACAGCACCAACGGCGAAATGGATAACTATGAAAGTAATTGCACCACTATAAGCACCACCCAGAATCGGCCAACCATAATTTGCTGCAAGTATAGCCACTGTAAAAATTGGGATAAAAAACCAACAGAGAATCCACACGTAATAACACACACTCGGTATTTCAATGCATAAGCGCAGAACTCCCCAAAACATTGCCTGTTCGACAAACAGCATTAATGTAACCACTACTATTTGCCGTAACCAGACGGGCATACATGGCATACTAGATGGAGATGCCTTCATATCATGACTTTTTCAAAAAAGCAGACTTATCGACTTTATGTTTTGTTTCAGCATAACCTACTTTTTTACTCAATCCGCCATCACGCATCGCCCTTTGGCCCACGCCCGCAGCCGCTCCACGTGCTCCCGCATCACCACCGAAATCGGCTGGGTGGCTTCCATGGCCGCAAGGATGTGTTCGGTGCTGCAATCCTTCTTATCGGCAAACGCCGCATACAGACCAGAAATAACGGCTTGCTCGATCTCGGCCCCGGTAAAACCTTCCGCACCGGCCACCAAACGAGCCATATCGTACTTCTCTTTTTCGCGCTGCCGCTTCTTCAGGTGGATCGAGAAAATCATCTCACGTTCCTCCGGCCCGGGCAAGTCGACGAAAAAGATCTCGTCAAACCGACCCTTGCGCATCAACTCCGGCGGCAACTGCGCCAGATTGTTCGCCGTGGCGATCAGGAATATCGGATGGTGGTGGTCTTGCATCCAGGAGAGCAACGTCCCGAACATCCGCTGCGAAAGTCCCCCGTCGGCCGAATCGCTCGAGGCCGAGGCAAAGGCCTTTTCTATCTCGTCGATCCACAATACCACCGGCGCCATCGACTCGGCCTGGCGCAGGGCCTCGCGCAGCCGGGCCTCGCTCTCGCCGATGAACTTCTGGTAAAGCACGCCCGGGTCCATCCGCAACAGCGGCATTCGCCAGGCCGAGGCCACGACCTTTGCGCACAGGCTCTTCCCGCATCCTTGCACTCCCAAAAGCAAGATTGCCCGCGGCGGATCCAATCCGAACTCGCGGGCACTACTCGAAAACCCGCTGCATCGCAGGTTGAGCCACCGCTTCAGGTTCTTCATTCCTCCGATCTCATCCGGCGAAACGTCGGCGGCGATCGACTCCAAACAGCCCGTCGTACCCAGGCGACTCCGCTTGGCATCCACGATCCGCGCCAGATCGGAACGGTCCAGCACGTAGTCGTCTTGAATGGCCCCGGCGACCACGCGCGCCGCCTCCTCGGTCGTCAGCCCGCGCAGCGTCTGCACCAGCATTTCCAATTCCCGCTTGGTCAGCTTCGATTCTACCTGCCGGATGCTGTTGCGCTGGATCTCTTGAAACGTCGTCCGCACAACCTCGGCGAGTTCTTCCTCGCTCGGCCAGCCCACGTCAAAGGGCACGGTCAAACGCCGCACCTCGGGCGGAGGTGCAACGCTATCAACCAGGATCAGCGTCCACAAACGCGAGTCGGGTGAAAAATACAAATCCCGAATCGAGCGGACAACTTGCGGGTCCTTGCAGTGCGGACCAAGGTCCTTGAACAAATAAATCACCCCGGCGTCGGAATCATTCACATACTGCAGCGCCGCTGCCGCCTTTCGCACCTCCACAAGCGTCTTCAATTCCCCGCGGAACACCGAAACCAGCCCTTCGGTCGCCGACCACATCGCAAGCGGCCGTCCCAGGACTTGGGCCGCCTCCGAAATTATGTGCACGGCCCTGGGCTCGTCCGGCGTTTCCATCGAGATGATCGGATTGCCCGCTTGGATAAGAAGAAGGAGATTTTGGCTCTCGGGTCTCATTGCAAGACTCCTCACTCAAGGCGACGAATGCCTAGGTGGCACGGGTATCCTGCCCGTGACTATCCACGATAGCACTGGCACGACGCCCATGCCACCCCGCCGGATTGCTTTCGGTAATCCAAAAACCTCCCGTGTTGCCTATTTTACCTAATAATTCGCATTTTATGTTTGTTATTAATCCAGATAGGCCGTTCGGATGTTAGCGCGATTCCAAAAAGCTGATGGCTTGAATGTTCGATTAACACAAATCCAACAACATGATTCGCGCGGGCCGGCGCACCCGCATTTCGCTATTTATTTTCAGCCTCTACCACCTCGTAAAATTCCATTCCCTTAGGTAAAATAATCGCTTTGTTTTTACTGCGAATTTTCGCGTGTTTTTCGGCGATTTATCGAGGACGGACCCGTTATGGTGGAAGCCATTGTCGACATCCCTCTGCCGGGGCCAATGCTCGGCTCGCCCGGGGCCCAAAAAAAGGCTTCCTGGGCAGGTGATGCGCCTAATTACTTCCTGGCCGGGCCGGAAAATCGCCTGGTCCAGGTAGTCGTCCGCTCCGTGCTCGAGGAAAAGCCCAACGGTTATAATCCCATTGTTTTATATGGCCCCAGCGGCACGGGCAAATCGCATCTGGCCCTGGGATTGGCGGCCGTGTGGAAGGCCCGCTACCGCAAGCGCGTGGAGTGCGTTTCGGCCGTGGATTTCGCCCGCGCACTGGCCGAGGCCATCGAAACTCAGGCCCTCGAGGAGTTCCGCGCAAAATACCGCCAAGCCGGACTATTGGTTTTCGAGGACATCGGCCGCTTGATACATCGCACGTCGGAAAAACTTAGCGTTCAAGACGAGTTTGTGCATGCCTTGGACAATTTGATCGACGGCGGCTCTTGGGTGATTGTGACTTCCATAGCCGCGCCTTATGCAATGACTGGAATGTTGCCGGCCTTACAAAGCCGGCTTACTGCCGGGCTGACGGTGCCGCTCGCCCCACCCGAGCCGGACACCCGTTTGGCGATCATCACTCGCCTGGCCGTGTCGCGCAAGATCGATCTGCCGGATCAAGCCGCCCGGACTCTGGCCGAAGGTTTTTCCGGAACAATGCCGGAATTGGTCGGAGCTTTGATGCAATTGGAAGTGCCTGCCCGGCGCGATGGCTGCCGTATAGACGTAAAAGACGTTCGCTCCTTGCTGGCCCGGCGCGGCAGCGAATGTAAGGCCAGCATCCACGCCATAGCCTTAGCGACCGCCAGACATTTTGGCTTGAAACTATCGGATCTGCGGAGCCCTTCGCGGCAACGGGTAGTGGTCGCCGCCCGCGACATGGCCGTGTATTTGGCGCGGAATATGATAAAATGCAGTTTCGACGAGATCGGCCGATATTTCGGCGGGCGCGACCATACCACTGTAATGCACGGTTGGCATAAAATTGAAAATTTATTCATTACCGATCCTGTCATGAGGTGCGAAATCGAAAAACTGGAGGAAGAGGTTCGCAACGTTTAGCCCCGGAGCTTGCTCCGGGAGTTTTTTACACAACTGTGGTGTAAAACCTTGCGACCGACTGTCGATCAACCGTTGGTGCAAATTTAACCACGAACACTCTCGCAGGCACCGAAAAAATACTGACCAAAGCAAACAATATGGCGACACTGCATCAACGCCTTTGCGACAATTTTTCCACCTGCTGGACAACGGCTCGGACAGCCCTTAACTATCTGCCGATAAATGTGTTAGATTAACGTTATCATCGACTACCGTCATTTTTCACGCCCTTACTAATACTACTGATTTTAAGAGAATAATAAATCTATAAAGATAGAGTTCGCCATATACTCTGAAATGATCTTCATCACCTTCTCCATCCCCTGACAAAAGGTGCAGCCATCCATGAAAGCCATTTGTGAACGCGAGAAACTTTTACATGTATTCCAAACGGCCGCCAGCGTTGTCCCCACGCGGAGCCCCAAGCCGATTCTGCAGAATCTTAAATTGGAGGTAACGCCTGAAACGGCCACGCTCATCGGCACGGACATGGAGATCGGCATTCGCATGGACGTGCCTGGCTTTGTCATCGAGCAGCCCGGCAGCGTGGTCTTGCCGATTTCCCGCTTCGGCTCGATTTTGCGGGAAAGCAGCGATGAAAAGCTCAGCCTGCAAAGCGACGGCCGTAAAACACTGGTCCGCGGCGATCGCAGCGAGTTCCAGTTGCCCTCGGAAAATCCCGATGAATTCCCAAACGTGATCGCCTTCGAAGAAAAAAAATATCACGAATTGCCGGCCGTGTTTTTCCGCGAAATCGTCCGCCGCACGGTCTTTGCCACCGATACCGAAAGCAGCCGTTACGCCCTTAGCGGCGTGCTGGTCGAACTTGCCGCAAGCGGCATCACCGCCGTGGCCACCGACGGCCGCCGGCTCGCCCGCCAGGAAGGCCCCGCAAAGTCAGTGGGGGGACATCATACGGGCGATAAAATGACGATCATCCCCACCCGCGCAATGCAACTCATCGAGCGGGCGATCGGCGATGACGAGGAAAACATCCTCCTGGCCGCGCGGGAAAACGACGTCCTGGTTAAAAGCAGCAAGGCGACCATTTACACCCGCCTGGTCGAAGGGCGCTTCCCCAAGTGGCGCGACGTGTTTCCCCGCCACGAATCCACGGCAAAGATTGAACTGACGGTCGGACCGTTCCATGCCGCGGTCCGGCAAGCGGCGATCGTCACCAGCGAGGAACGTCGCGGCGTTGAATTCGCCTTCGGCGAAGGCAAACTCGTGCTGGCCGGCCACGGCGCCGAATACGGCGAGTCGCACGTCGAACTGCCCATCGCCTACGACGGCCCAAAGCGCGACGTAATGTTGGATCCCCGCTTTGTCAACGATTTTCTCCGCGTATTGGATCCGGAAACAAATATCACCGTCGAGATCCGCGACGGCGAAACCGCCGTGGTTTGCAGTACCGAAAACGGCTATGCATACGTAATCATGCCCCTTGCTCGAGACCAAAAACAGTAAAAATCGTTTGGCCCTGGCACTGGCGCCCGGTGATTTTGCTTCCATAACGGTCGCAAGCGACCAGGCTAAACCCGAACGGCGTTGGCTATATAAAATTCAACAATATTCATGTCCACCGGTCCGCAAACAATCGGCAATATCCTTTCCGAACTGATCGCCCGGCGCGGTTTCGCCCGCATCCAAAGCACCGAGGTTTTGGAGACGGCCTGGCGCCAGGCCGCCGGTCCGCTGGCCGCGCAATACACCCGGGTAGGGGCTATCCGTCGCGGCGTGCTCGAGATCGTCGTGGCCAATTCCACCTTGGTCCAGGAACTGGGCTACCAAAAAAAAGATATACTTGCCGCCCTGCAACAATTGTTGCCCGACCAAGGAATAAAATGCCTCCGCTTCAGTGCGGGAAATACACAATAATGACAAAACCAGAATGACGAATGACGAAATTATGCTGAAGTCCGAATGCGGAAATGTTTTTCTGTTTCATTAGACATTTGTGCTTCGACGTTCTCCCTAGCCCCTGATCTCTAGCCCCCAGCTCCTAGCCATGTCGAACCCCAGTGAACAACAACCGGAATCTTCCGAGCTTGACGATTTTCGCCTGGTCCGCACCCCGGACGACGGCGATTACAGCGCAAAAGACCTCGAACACCTCAGCGACCTGGAGCACGTCCGCGAGCGCCCCAGCATGTACATTGCCGACACTACGCCGCGCGGCCTGCACCATTTGGTCTACGAAGTCGTTGACAATTCGATCGATGAGACCATGGCCGGCTATGCCAGCGAAATTTCGGTTATCATAAACAACGACGGCTCGGTCACGGTCGAGGACAACGGCCGCGGCATTCCCGTGGAGCAGCATCCCGACCTGGGCTTTTCCACCCTCCAAGGCGTGATGACGGTCTTGAAATTCGGCGGCAAGTTCAAAAAAGGAGCCTATCAAACCTCAGGCGGTCTGCACGGCGTGGGCGTCACCGTGGTCAATTTCCTTTCCGAATGGTGCGAGGTCGAAGTCCGCCGCCATGGCCACCTGTATCAGCAGGAATACGAGCGCGGCGTGCCCGCCGGCGACGTGCGGCGCATCGGGCGGACCGACCGCCGCGGCACCAAAACCACCTTCAAGGCCGACCCATTGATCTTCCCCAACACCAATTTCCAATACGGATTGCTTTATCGCCGCCTGCAAGAGCTGGCCTTCCTCAATCGCGGCGTGAAAATCGTCTATCGCGACCAGCGCACCGGCGAAGGCGAAACCTTCTGCTACCAGCGCGGCATCCTCGAATTCGTCGAGCACCTGAACCGCGCCAGCGAACCCGCCCACGAAGATATCATCTATATCTCCGGCGAATACGAAGGCGTGGGCCTGGAGGTGGCCATCCAGTATTCCGCCGAATACACCGAAAACGTCCATTCCTACGTGAACAATATCTGCACCACCGAAGGCGGCACGCACGTCTCCGGCTTCCGCGCTGCCATTACCCGCTCGATAAACTCCTACGGCAAAAAGGAAGGGCAATACAAGGACCTGATCCCCAGCGGCGACGACTGCCGCGAAGGCCTCACGGCCGTGATATCGTTGCGCGTGCCCGAGCCGCAATTCGAAGGCCAGACCAAAACCAAACTCGGCAACAGCGAGATAGAAGGCATAGTCAACTCGGCCGTGGGCGACTATCTTGCCAAGTACCTGGAAGAAAATCCGAAAACCGCCAAAATCATCGTCAACAAAGGCCTCTTGGCCGCCGAGGCCCGCGAAAGCGCTCGCAAGGCCCGGCAACTCGTACGCGAACGAAAAGGCGCACTTTCCGGCGGCGGCCTGCCCGGCAAACTCCGCGACTGCACCAGTAAAGATGTCGAACGCTGCGAACTCTACCTGGTCGAGGGCCCTTCGGCCGGCGGAAGCGCAGAGGGCGGCCGCATACGCGAGTTCCAGGCCATCCTCCCGCTGCGCGGCAAAATCATCAACGCCTACAAATCCCGCGAAGACAAAGTCCTGGCCAACGAGGAAATCCGCAGCATGATCTCGGCCATCGGCTCGGGCATCGGCGATGAAATGGATCTCAGCAAACGCCGCTACGGCAAAATCGTGATCATGACCGACGCCGACGTGGACGGCTCGCACATCCGCACCTTGCTCTTGACCTTCTTCTACCGCCAGATGTACGACCTGGTAAAAGGCCGCTACGTTTACGTGGCCCAGCCTCCGCTGTTCCGCGTCCGCCAGAAAAAAGAAACCTATTACGTCCAGACCGAGGAAGAGATGAAGGCCCAACTCCTCGACGCCGGACTGAAAGACGCCGTATTCGAACCCGGTGACGGCCGGACCATCGCCGGGGCTAATATGGAACGCCTCTGCCGCACGCTGGCCGCGTTGGAAGAATCGCTCTTGGCCCTCGAACGCCGAGGCGTAAACCTCCGCGCGTTTTCCGCCCGCCAGGACCCCGTCACCGGCCGGCTGCCCATGTATCACGTCTACCTCGGCCGCCAGGAACACTGGTTTACCACCCGGGAAAAACTCGACGAATTCCTCGCCGCCCAGGAACAAGAAAGCGGCGGGGAACTGAGCCTGACTGACGAGACCGGCGAAAACGGCGCAGAGCCCGCACCAGCCAGCCGTCTGCGCTTGGTCGAACTCCACGAGGTCCGCTCCATCAATACCCAACTCGCCGTGCTCCGCTCCATGGGTTTTGAAATCGACAGCCTCATCCCCCAGGAACGCACGGGCGTGCAGGAGTCGCGCTATCGCCTCCGCCGCGGCGATCTTACAACCGGCCTGGAAGACCTCCGCGGCCTCTTGACCGCCATCCGCGCAGCCGGCGAAAAGGGCCTGCAAGTCACGCGCTTCAAAGGCCTGGGAGAAATGAACGCCGAGGAACTCCGCCAAACCACGCTCGACCCCGCCAATCGCACCCTTATGCAAGTCACCATGGAAGACGCCGGCGCCGCCGACGACCTGTTCCGCATCCTCATGGGCGACAAAGTCGAACCCCGCCGCGAATACATCGAAAAACACGCCATGGAAGCCCGAAATCTCGACGTGTGATTTTTTTATAAACACGGAGTCGCGGAGATCGCGGAGATAAATTAATAACCTATCCCAAAAGTCCCCTCTCTGGGCACCGACGGGCACCGTGCCAAGCATGGTCGGTTGGTCGGGAGAAGGCTAGGGTGAGGGTGGAATTGCCGATAGTTATTTTTCACTCGTTTCTAATATTGGTGTTAACAGTTTTTGGATAGGCTCTAAAATGATAAGCGAAGAATAATGGTTTATGTATTATTAATCGTTCTTCTTTTTTGAAGTTTTTATATTTCTTTTATTCTTCTCCGTGTCCTCCGTGCCTCCGTGTTGAATTTCTTTTGAAAGTGTGCCTAATCAACCATGAACCTATTCGATCAATTTAAACACACCATCGAACATCGCTTCGGATCAAACCCCCGCCGCGCCGGCCCAAAATCCATGGACGTTTCCAGGCCGAAAATGGGTTTCGTCGAGGGTACGCGCCCCGGGTTCTCCCAGGAAACGGCCGGACTCCTCCGCCATCGCCTCCAAGCGGTCGCCCTCATCTTGTCGATCCTCTTGGGGGCCGCCTTTATCGGAAATCTCTTTTCCGAATACGCCCCGCTGGTCATCCTCCGGGTCGCCATTGTGCTCTTCTTCATCGTCATCTTTTTCCTCTTGCAAACCGCCCGCGATTTTTCCTTGACTCAACTCCGCTGGGTCGAGGCCGCCTTGTTCGGCGCGGTCGTCGTGCAGTATGTGCTCATGATGTGGACCCGCATGGTCGTCTTCGCAAGCATCGAAGACCCCTTGTCGGTCGTCGCCGCCGAATACGCCTATTTTTCCACTTGGGCCTTCCTCATACTCACATACGGCATCCTCATGCCCAATACATGGCAACGGGCCCTGGCCGTCTTGCTTCCCGCCGCCTTCCTGCCGTTCGGACTGATCATCTGGCTGCGGGCGTCCAATCCGGCCATCCACGCCGCGCTCGACGCCGACAAAATGAACACGCCCGTCATCCTCCCCTTCCTGGCGGTCCTGGTCGCAGTCTTCGGCACGTACATCATCAACTCCATCCGCCGCGAGGCCTTCAAGGCCAGGCAACTCGGCCAGTACGTGCTGAAAAACAAACTCGGCGCGGGCGGAATGGGCGAAGTCTATCGGGCCGAACACCAACTCCTTAAACGGCCCTGCGCGATTAAACTCATCCGGCCTGACAAAGTCGCCGAACCCACCGTCCTTACCCGCTTCGAGCGCGAGGTGCAGGCCACCGCCAAACTTACCCACTGGAACAGCATCGAAATTTACGATTACGGCCGCTCCGACGACGGCACCTTCTACTACGCCATGGAACTCCTGCCCGGACTCAGCCTGGACGATCTGGTCAAGTATCATGGCCCGCTGCCAGCCGCGCGGGCGGTCCATTTTCTCCGCCAGGCCTGCAAGGCGCTGCGCAAGGCGCACGCCAAGGGCCTCATCCATCGCGACATCAAGCCCGCCAATATCTTCGCCGCCGAACGCGGCGGTGTGTACGACGTGGTAAAAATCCTCGACTTCGGCCTGGTTCGCGAACAATCCGGCCAGTCCGACGACCTGCAATTGACCCAGGCCGGCACGTTCAGCGGATCGCCGCTTTACATGTGCCCGGAACAAAAAAAATCCTACCACAATCTGGACGCCCGCAGCGATATTTATTCCCTGGGCGCGGTGGCCTATTTTCTCTTGACCGGGCGGCCGCCGTTTGTGGGCGACAACATCTACGACGTCATCGCCGCCCACGCCCGCGATCCGGTCACGCCGGCCTCCGAGCTGAATCCGGCCGTGCCCCAGGATCTGGAGCTGGTCGTAAATCGCTGCCTTGCCAAAATGCCCGCTAACCGTTTCCAGGACGTCGACACCCTGGAAAAAGCCCTAGCCGCCTGCCAATGCGCCGACAAATGGAGCGAAGACCAGGCCGCCGCCTGGTGGCGGGAAAAGGGGAAATAGTGGTTAGTGGATAGTGGTTGGTGGTTAGTATATAGGGAACATGGATATATGTTAGTTGGGCATCAAAAGTCGATTTTTCCACGCCCGGCCCTCACCCCCGGCCCCTCTCCCGACCAACCGACCAACGCTGCGCGTCGGTGCCGGTCGGTGCCCGGCGAGGGGAGTATTTAACCGACGGCCCCTCTCCCGACCAACCGACCATGCCGACCAACGCGACCACGCTCCGCATGGTGCCCCGTCGGTGCCCGATGGTGCCCGTCGGTGCCCGGCGAGGGGAGAGAGGAGTGCGACATGATTGGGTTTGTGGGCATGGTTTTTATTGCAAATTGGCAATTGCAAAATGCAAATTGTAAATTGAACATACATATTAACTTACGCGATTTGAACCGTGCTAGGGAGTCGGGGGAATTATGAATGTTGATTGCGGAATGATGAATGGAAAATGTTTGAAATCCGGAGGCTGATAACTGATTGTCAGGTTAGTGTGCGCTTTTGGGGTTTGGATTTCAAGGCAATTTTTTGGCCGGGGGGGAATGACTTAGCAGTACTCTTGATCCATAACGGCCGATTCATCTTTTTTGGGCATCAATCTGGTATAATGAATAAAACCTCTACCGATGCGACATCTCTGTAAATCATTCAATCCCCAAATGTACCGTTTTGTCTGGGAACTGCTCCCGAATTAGTTGATTTAAAACAGGGGCTAATCATGCCACAACGAACAAATAAATTCCAAGAATTAGTTGTTCACATTCAGCGACTTATGGCACCAAAGGGTGCAATTGTAAAAGAATCTGCTCTAGTTGAATGTGGTGTAGATGGAGAGACAAGAGAAATTGATATCTTAATAGAAACTAATGATGGACCATATAAAATAAAAGCTGTCGAAGCAAAAAACGAAAAAAGAAAATTAGATATAGTTAAATTTGAATCGATCCTGGGAAAATATCTTGTAAAAGGCGGCATATGTGGAATAGATAAAATAGTTGTTATTACTCATAAAGGTTTTTCCAAACAAGTTATAAAACGAGCCAATATACTGAACATTGATTTATTCACACTTAGAGAAGCAATGCAATTCGATTGGTTAAAATTTTTACCATTTTATTTTAGTTGTCAATGCCATAGAAAAGTGCAAATGATCCATATAGTCCTGAAAGAAGGACAGATTATCCAAAACCTTGAAAAGGGTCATGTTGATTATTTTGGTAAACACTATGAATGCTTGAAAGATTTTGCTGTTTATGTAAATGAAAATATTGCCAAAAAACAACACCATGATTTGATAATGCAATTAGAAAATGAGGTGGCTTCCACGGGTAAAGATAAGGATGTTCATTATAAAGTATCTTTTGATTCGCATCCAAAGCCGATTCTTATATATAATAATAATCGTTATGAAATAAAAGAAGTTTCATTTGACATATGTTTTCAAAAAAAAGCATATAATGAAACGCCAAATATTCTACCATTTTGTTATGACTTTTCACTTTTTCCTGAGATATATTCTTTTGAGTTAATGCCACCAATTGATGGCATAGACCCGAAAATTATTGAAACAGATGGTCACGTAATTGATTTGGATATAGGTAAAGATATCGGAAGTATTGTGGAATGGTTACAAGGGGAGATACATAGTAAATACCCCTGGAAAAAACAAAAGATAAATCCAAACATTATTATATGTGCTCAGAATTATTCTGATGGTCGTGATTATCGAGAAATTATTATACCTTTTAATAAAAATTTATGTATCAGAGTCAAACAAAATGACTTTTATGTCAAGGAGATAAAGGTACTATTTTATACGATTTATGGCCATACAACACTTACCCCAAAACAATATGAATTAAAAGATAAGAATGGACAAGTGAAAACTTTAACTGATATGCAAGGTATCGCAGCCGGAATAAAATTTAATATCTCATCGGATGAAACAGATAAATTACATTTTCAAACAAGACCTGTCAACAAACAAATGGAGAAATAACTATGCCCATTGAAGTCAGAAAACCTACCGCCGAGGAAACCAAGAAGATGAAGGGCTTGCCGATTTGGGAGAAGGAGGTCTCGGAGTTTCCTTGGCATTATGATGAAAAGGAGACTTGCTTGATATTGGAGGGGCAGGTGACGGTGGAATCGGCCGGGCAGACGGTTTCGTTCGGGCCGGGGGATTTTGTGGTCTTTCCCGAGGGGCTGGACTGCACTTGGAAGATAAAAAAGCCCGTGCGCAAGCATTATCAGTTTGGGTAACCGGAAAACTCACCACGGAGACGCGGAGGGCACGGAGAAGGAAGGCTGAGGGATTAAGGCTGAGAGATAAGCGATGAGAGATAAGCGACGCGGACTGAGTACTGAACCCTGAACCCTAATCAAGAGATTGCCGGTTCGCGGCGGCGGGCGGGGGAGTGTGCGGGCAGGGCTTCGGGCATTGAGGGCGGGGTGGCGCGCCGCGGGGTATTTGCGCCGGCGTGGTCGTAGTGCACTACGAAGGTGCTGCGGCCGATGGTAAGTTCATCGCCGGGCGAAAGGGGTGTTTTTTTCAGCACGCGAAGACCGTTGATGTAAGTGCCGGTTTTTGTGCCCAGGTCCCAGACCATCAGGCCCTCGTCGCCGTCGTCGATCATGCATTGGTAATGGCCCACCGCGGAGTCGTCCAAGCAGATGTCCGAGCCCGGGTCCAGGCCGACAATGACGGGGAACTGGTCCACAACGAATTTTCTTTTGCACGAGTCCGTCGCGGTCAATTCGATCTGCATCGTGAACCTCCTGTTTTGGACGATACATCTACGGCGAATGCAGATTAAGGCATTTCAATCCAAAACAAGCATACCAGTTGCTTGTCGGACGTCAACTACATCCCTATGTAAGGAGGGGTATTGTTGGCAAATCCGCACACATCGCGTGCATAACCCGACTTGTCCGGTTGAATCTGGGCAATCGACAAAATTTATGTTGGATAGGAAGGCTGATCTTCAGCCAAAGATGAGCACTAGAATACCGGAGATGACGGCGGTAACCGGGAGGGTGAAGACCCAGGCGTAGACGATTTTTTTGCCGATGCCCCATTTGACCGCCCTGACGCGGTAGGCCGAGCCCACGCCCAGGATCGAGCCGGTGATGGTATGCGTGGTGCTTACCGGCACGCCGATTGCGGCGGCGAGCGACAGGACCAGGCCGGCGGCGGTTTCGGCGGCAAAGCCTTCGACCGGGCGGATATGGGCGAGCTTTGTGCCCAGGGTGCGGATGACCTTTCGACCGCCGGCGGCAGTGCCCAGGGCCATCACCAGGGCGCAGAGCAGTTTGACCCACGTGGGGACGTTGATCGAATTTATTTTTCCGGATGTGAACAGTGCCAGGGTGATTACGCCCATTACTTTTTGGGCGTCGTTCATGCCGTGTGTGAGGGCCACGAACCCGCTGGAAAGGATTTGCAGGGGCTTGAAAACGGCGGACACGGCTTTTCGAGTCATGAGGTTTGCGATCCAATAGATCATGACCAAAAGTACAAATCCGCCGATGAATCCCAACACGGGCGAGAGGAACATGGCGAGGATGACTTTTTCGATGCCCGGCCATTGCAGGCAGTCCCAGCGCATGGAAGAGTTGACCAAGGTAGCGCCGATCAGTCCGCCGATAAGCGCATGCGAGCCGCTGATGGGCAGGCCCATGATTGTACACCAGGCAACCCACCCTGCTGCCGCAATCATGGCCGTGAGAATCACGCCGGGCGTGACGGCCGAGGGCTCGACCAATCCGCCTCCGATGGTCTCGGCAACGCGTTCGGAAATAAGCGCTCCGAAAAAATTCAGAATCGCGGCATAGATGATGGCCGTAAAAGGCGAAAGAACACGGGTGGAAACGACCGTGGCGATGGCATTTGCCGAGTCGTTCCAGCCGTTGACGAAGTCGAACAGCAGGGCTACGACAATCACGGCGATCAGCATCCAGGTCATTATCGGGCGATCCTTCGTCAGGCGTTTTCCAGCACGATGCCTTCGATCACGTGGGCAACTTCTTCGGCGCTGTCCATGGCCATTTCAATCAGGTCGATGATTTCTTTCCACTTTATCACAAACATAGGATCCGCGCTGTTTTTAAACAGCGCGGCCAGCGCGATGTGATGCAGGTGGTCGCCGACGCCCTCGAGTCGCTGGATTTCGATGCAGTGCTGGAGGATCCGATTTTTTTTGCGGACATTGCGGAGTTCGTGGACGGCGTCGCGCACCGCCCGGGCCAGGTCCAGCATCACCTTGCCCATGGCGCAGACCTCGGGCAAAATGCTTTCCACCTCGTAAAGGGCCATGCGGCGAACGGCGTCGTCCATGTAATCCACCACCTCGTCCATGGCCAGGATCAGGCGCCGCAAATCGCCGCGTTCCAGGGGTGTGATGAAGGAGCGGTGCAACAGCGACATCGCCTCGTGGGTGATATTGTCCGCTTCATGCTCCAGTTCCTTGAGCTTTGTGGAATGCTCTTTGGGATTGTCGAAGCATTCGAGGGTTTGGCAAAACTCCTCGGCGCAGCGGACCAGGATTTCCGCATCGCGGTCGAAGTAGGCGAAAAACTTGGTGTTCCGGGGCAGGAAATTGAACATGAAAAACCGCCTGGAAGTTGAATATCTTGTTGCTTGCAACCAATAGAGCAACAACACTTTAGCCATTGCCGGTTGTTTCTGCAAGGACCGCCGCCGATTTGAAGATCTCCGGCACATGCAAACCGGGCCAACTACGCCTTGTCCGACAGTTGTCGGGCAGCTTGTACCGCGGAACAAGTGGAATACAATTGTCCGGAGTGCCAATCAAACGCTCTAACCGCGAGGAAAGTAAAATGCAGGCTGAAAAGATATTGGTAATTCTGTTGCGGATTTCCGCCGGGGTGCTGCTCCTGGCGTTGGCGGCGGTGTTTTTCCCGCAGGCTTGGATGGCGGCAATCAACCGGGCGGTCGGGCTGGGCGAACTGCCGGATTCGGCCGTCGTCGGGTATCTGACCCGATCGCTCTCGGCATTGTACGCCTTTCACGGGGCGCTGGTGCTCTATGTGTCGCTGGACGTCCGCCGCTGGCTGCCGCTTATTATCTGCATGGCCGCCGTGGGCATGGTTTTCGGGATCTTCATGCTGTCGCTTGACATAGTCCTGGGCATGCCGCCGGCTTGGACTGTCGGCGAAGGCCCGTTTATTTTCGTCTTGGGTGCGGCGATCCTCGGCCTTGCCGTTCGTGTAAAAGGGCCAGGCGCTACGGCATAATTATCAGGCTCTAGGCAATAGTCGGATTACGCAAAAAAGGCGGCCGGAACCTTGCTCCAGGCTCCAGCCGCCGTAATAATTTCCTTGCGAATTTATGCAATCATGTTGATCAACCGCCGCTTTTATATACACGAATGCGTGCGTACCAACCCAGAAGACCCGCCGCGGCAATGACCAGCAGAAGCCACGTTGCCGGCTCGGGCACGGGCGTGAGAATTTCGCCTGCCTGGGGGCCGCCCGGTATGGGTCTAATGGTCAAGGTGCAGCCGGCGCCTAATGTTAGATTATTTTGGGCGATGGAATCGACTATCAATTCCGTGCCGGCCGGTCCGGAGACCGTGGTGTCGCCCACGCCGGAGACGTCGTCGACGTTTTTCACTCCCTGCGAGATCAGCAATCCGGGCGCATTACTATTGTTAAGGATATCCAATGACAAGCCCGGGTTGAGGGTGTTGTCGGTGAAGGGATCGGCCGTGCCGCCGGCTTCAAATGTGCCGCCGGAGATCTTCAAGAGCGTATTGGCATTGATAGCAACTGGTGCGCCTGTTGAGCGTTTGATTGCCACCCGGCCCCCTCCTATCTTTTCTGTAGTGCCGGACCAGGTGGTATACCCGGTGCCGTAAATGGTCCAGGTGTCGGCCGCCAGGCCGAATCCGTATGGCGGGCCGGCAAGCGGGGTGGCTGGATTGGCCTGCTCGCCGTCGATTCTGACCCAATTAATTGGATTGATGGGGTTGAGGTTGTTGAAGTTCACTTCGCCGCAGACATTGTTCTGGTGGCTGGCATTAAAGACCACGCCGTCGTTTAGTTGTAGGATGAAGCCGGCCTCCTGCGGCAAAACGTTAAGCGGGCCAACAGGCGCCGCGGCTGGAATGCGCCCCCCACCGGACATGTAGACCGTCACTCCCGTGAAAGTCATTGTGCCGTTGCCACGGCTGTAGTCGCCGGGTGTGACGGGATTGACAAGCGAGGCCATGTTTCGCGATAGATCTACAATATTATTGGCGGGCAACCCGTCTCCGCTGCCCACGAAATTCACCGTTCCCAGGATCTCGTTGGGCACGATGCCGTGGGTGCGGAACATGGTGTTGTCGTCCACGGTCACCGTGCTGGTAGTGCCCTGGAAAGAGACGATGTTGCGAAAACCGTAGGCCGGATCCTTATCAACATTATTTATGCCTGCCGGCGTGGCAATCACTTCCAAGTTACCGTTGTTGAAGATCACCGGGCCGCTGTCGGTGCCGGGATTGACGGGCAACTGGTTGATCTGGAACAGCCCGGCGGTCAATTTTAATCCCCAGGCATTGGCCGGGTTTTGATTGGGTCCGGCCGCCGGCGGGGCTTGAGGGACGTAGGTCAGGGTGCCAAGGCCGTCTTTTTCCAGATAAGTAGCGGGCGCCCAGGAGAAATCGAACCTGGCATTTAACGTGGCGATGACCCCGGCATCCACCTCGATCACGCTGCCGCAGTTTTTCACCAGGTCGGGCGTGCCGTCGGTGTTGACCATGATCGGATTACTGAAACCGGTATTGGCGGTGACATGCAGACGGCCACCATTAAGGATGGCGATTGGTCCGCCGTTGATGTTCCCCGCGTGCGCGTTTAACTGAGCGGAATTACTGACGATAATTTCCCCGCCGGCGATGATCGTTCCGCCGGTATATGTATTTGGCAATGGGTTGCATTGCCTTAGATCGAGTTTGCTGTTCATACCGGCTTTGTATAGAAGTACGGGAATTACGCCATTTGGCGTGATATTGTCTATGATTCCGAAGATTGGGGTCATGGTTCCTGCGCTATATTCGCCGCCAAGGCCAAGTACATTGACATTCTGACCAAGTGGATTCGCCAGATTGGAGAACAAAGGCCTCCCATATATGCCCGGCACTCCCGGCAGATTCACGTCGCCGGTCCAGCCGATAACGCCGCCATCGAGGAAAAGATTATTGAATGGACCACCTATTATATACAAAGGTTGTCCGCCGTTTGCGGTGTACCAACCGAGGCTCCAATCCTTGACCGCGCCGTTTCTACCGGGATCCAAGAGCAACTGGCCCGGACCCGTCCAGGTGTAGCCTCCCAGCCCTTCCCACCAGTTATGGTACTGACTGGGAATCGCATACAAACCGTTGGTGATGTTCATGTCATAAGTCCAAACACTAACCAAGGCCGAGCCCCAAACCGCATTCTGTTTCATCAATTGCAAAGTGCCGGCGCAAATGTCGGTCCAGCCGGTGTAGGTATTAGACCCCGCGAATAGGTCGCCGCCGGGGTTCAGCGCCACGCGGCCGGGGAGCAGCGTGCCGGTGGTTCCCATTTCCAGCATCGTATTTCGTTGTGCGTAATTGTCCAATAAAGTGTCGATGCGCAGTGTGCCCCCGCCGCCGCCGAGATAATGAATGTAGCAATTGTTTGGTGCAATAAAGTACGGCACAATCTTCGTCCATTGACCTACTTGGTTTTGGACCGCGATGCTGGCGTGTATTGCCGCCAGAGGTTGGGGATCGAAACTGGCGTCGTCGCCCATGCTCGAAGCGACACGCAAATACGTCGGTTGCCCTACTGGGTTATTAACATTCGCGTCGATGGTGGGATTAGCAAACACAGTCCAGCCGAAGTTCCACAGATCAATGTCCACCGCGCCCGATTGACCGATCGGTAGACCTGGTGTAATAGGGTTAATGGGGAAGGGCGCGATGGGGCCCCAGGATCCGCTCTGATCAATCTGCGTATCCCACCCGATGCCCACGCCGGAATTCGCTGTGTTCAGTATGACGGAAGGTGCGTTTTGTGGAGTGGTTGGATATCCCAGGCGGAGCACGCCGGCATTAACCTGCGGCGAGGTCCACCACTGTCCGACGCCGTTAACTTGATCAATCACCAGTACGCCATTGCCCCCTTTAATAAACGGCACGAGTTTTGATGAATTTTCCGATAAGTTGCTAACGTATGTGTAGTTGTTTGGTTCTTGCAGCCGATTGGCGCCGCTTACGTAGCGGCTGCCGCCGCGGCCTTCGGTGAGGTTGCCGTTGTTGACGTTGATCGTCACGGAATCGGGAGCGGTATCCCAATTCAAAGTCGCCAGGTGGAGACCAAAGCCGTTGTTGGTGCGTCCGAAGGGGCCGGTCGAACCGAAATTGGCCACCCCTTGATAGACTCTTACTCCGCCCGCGACGTATTGTTCGACATTGATCGTGGTGTCGAGGGGGTTTATTTGGTAACTGCGATCGGCATACACATTGCCGCCGTAGGAGTTCACCGAGTTGAGATATATGTTTGACGCTAGTGGAGGAATAGGTCCTCCGTTTCGATTGTCCTGAAGCCCAAGATAACTGGAGGTTGAAAGCAAGACGATGGGGGTGGGATTAAGCAGCGTGCCATCCATCCGCCCGGCATCGACCAGGTGCAAGGTATACCCGTTGGCGCCCACGCCGCCCCCGCCGGCGTTAACTGTAATCGGGTTGAGTGCATTACCATTGAAGTTATTATTCGATGAGATCCACAAGCTTGTGCCTGTTCCGATTCCGGCGTAAAAAAATTGGTTAATTAGGGGATTGAGGATTTGCCCGGAAAACATCATGGCCGAGCCGGTGCTGTTGGGCCCTGCTCCCAGGCCGATGCCAAGGGGGCAGCCTAGGATTACGTCGGCGGAAAATTGCGGTCCGGCCGTGAAGTAATCAACTCCGTATGTATCGCGCACTCCCTCGCCCATTGTTATTCCGGCTCCAAAACCGCCTACCGGCAACACCATGGTCAAGTTGCATAAAAAGGGAGGATTTGGATTCAATCCGGGGGCAATATTTGAATATGTAAAATTATTGAAGGCCATATTGCTCGCCGATTGCGTGCCGTTTAGTTCAATCGTTCCTTCGCCCAAATATGTGAAGGTGTTTGAAGCATTAGCAGGCGGCACTGCGCCGAGCAGCCAGTTGGCCGGTATCCTCCAATCGCGTGTTTGGTTAGCTACCGCCTGGCCCGCCCCGGTCCAAGTGTCTGCTTTCGCCTCCCCTGCAATTACCACTATCGCAAGGACTAAAAAAACTGTAACCATTAATGGCGTTCCATATAGCAACCACCTATTAATCCATGCCCTAGCTCTGTGATTGATAGCCATGACTCCCTCCTTCATCAAAATGATTTGAAAGTGCTACTGTAGATAAACAAAAGCACCAAATGCCCGGTTGTCGGGCACGGTGTTACGATGCAAGTTTAAATGGAATTATGAAAACTGAATCAGTGATGAAGGCAACCGATAATTACTTGAAGGGCGGATTAATGAAGAACAATGTATTTGATTGGGCCCCCCTAAAAACACCTTAAAAAATGATTTATTACATATTTGCATACTAAAATTTATTGTCAAATACAATAACCCGTGTTCGGGGGCCATGGAAAATCACATGGCATGATTGTTTTGGACGCGGCCGCGACCGGCAGATGCTTCCGGTCTCCAAGCGGCGCGTCTATTTGCGAGAAACCGCCCTGGCAGTTTATCTTGCGCACCAAAAAGGGCGGCCGGAACCTTGTTCCAAGCTCCAGCCGCTGTAATAATTTCCTTGCGAATTCATGCAATCATGTTGATCAATCGCCGCTTTTGTTTCGTCGATGGCCCGCGGTCCGATATAAAAATCCAGCCGCGGCAATGACCAGCAGAAGCCACGTTGCCGGCTCGGGCACGGGCGCGATAATTTCGCCTGCCTGGGGGCCGCCCGGTATGGGTCTTATGGTCAACAGGCAGCCGGCGCCTAATGTCAGATTATTTTGGGCGATGGAATCGACGATCAATTCCGTGCCGGCCGGGCCGGAGACCGTGGTATCGCCCGTGCCGTAGATGTCGTCGACGTTTTTCACTCCCAGCGAGATCAGCAATCCGGGTGCATTACTATTGTTATCAATATCCAGGGAGAAGTTCGTAATGGTGTCGGTGAACGGGTCGGCCGTGCCGCCGGCTTCGAAGGTGCCGCCGGAGATCTTCAAAATGTTTGAGGAAGTAACGTCGAGCACAACGGGCGCACCGGATTCTCGGAGGAACCTGACCGTGCCGGATCCTACCTTCTCACTTGTGCCTTTCCAGGAAGTCAGCCCGGTGCCGTAAACACACCAGGTTGCCGGCGTTAAGACATACTGATAATAAGGCGGGGGAACTAAGGGCGTGGCGCTGGCTTCCTCCGCGTCGAATTGTACCGGGGTGAGCGGGTTGGTGTTGTTGAATTTCACGGCGCCGAAAAGGGAGTTTTGACTGCTGACGTTAAACATCACGCCGTCTTTTAGCTCCAGGGTGAAGCCTGTCTCGCGCGGCAGCACGTTCAGATCATTAAGCATTCCGCCGCCCGTCATATAAACCGTCACCCCGGCGAAACTCATGGTCCCGTTGCCGCGGCTCCAATCGCCGGGTATGGATGCCGCTCCGGCCGGGGCCGTGTTGCGCGATAGATGCACCACGTTATTATTTTGAAGTCCATCCGCATCATTGGCCACAAAATTAATCGTGCCCAAGATTTCGTTGGGCACAATTCCGTGAGTGCGGAACAAGGCGTTGTCGTCCACGGTAACCGTACTGGTAGTGCCCTGGAAGGAGACGATGTTGCGGAATCCATAGGCTGGATTCCTATCGAGCATCATGCCGCCCGGGACTTGGGTCACTTCCAGGTTGCCGTTATTAAAGATCACCGGTCCGGAATCCGAGCCTTGGTTGACCGGCATCTGGTTTACCTTGACGAGTCCGCCGGTAAGTTTCAAGCCCCAGGCATTGGCCGTCCCGCCCCCGCCCGCCGGTGCCGGCGCAACGTAGTCCAGGGTGCCGCCGCCGTCTTTTTCCAGATAAGTGGTTGGCGCCCAGGAGAAATCGAATCTCGCTTTTAGCGTGGCGGTAACTCCGGCGTCAACCTCGATCACGCTGCCGCAGTTTTTCACCAGGTCCGGCGTGCCGTCGGTGTTGACCTTGATGGGAACAAAGAAATTGGTATCCGCCATTGCCCCGCCAAGGATAACGTGCAGGCGTCCGCCGTTGAGGATAGCGATTGGGCCGCCGGCGCCGCCAGCCTGGGCGTTTAATTGATTGACGTCATTAATAATGATCTGGCCGCCGGCGATGATCGTGCCGCCGGTGTAATTATTTGGAGCTGCCGTTAAATCGAGGGTGCTATTCTTTCCGGCCTTGTATAGAAGTACGGGAATTACGCCATTTGGCGTGATATTGTCCATGATTCCGAAGATTGGGGTCATGGTTCCTGCGCTGTATTCGCCGCCAAGGCCAAGCACGTTGACCACGGGCGCGGCAGGATTAAGGTTGGAGTTGAGCGTACCGCTCCAATTGCCGGGCGGGCCAAGCAAAATAACGTTGTTCGTCCAGCCGACCACTCCGCCGTTGAGATAAAGCCTGTTTATCAACGGCATGCCGCCGTTGACGGTGTACCAGTTAAGGTCCCAATTGTCGGGACCCATAATTCCGGGATCCAGGAGCAACTGCCCCGGCCCGGTCCAAGTGGCGCCTCCCGCGGGATTGGCGTAAAGCCCATTGGTTATGTTCAAGTCATACGTGCCTACAAAGACCTGGCCAGACATTTTTACGGAGTCTTGTTGCAAGAATTGCAGCGTGCCCGCGGAAATGAAGGTTTGGCCGGAATAAGTATTGGGGCCTGCGGTCGGATTCAGCGCGATTCGTCCGGGCAGCAGTGTGCCGGTGGTGCCCATCTCCAAGTCAGTTACTTGTTGGCCGTAATTAATCAGTTGGGAATCGATTTGGAGCGTTCCCCCGCCGCCGCCGAGAAAATACGTTCTGGGGCCGCCGCCAAGGCATGGAATAATAGTTGCCATTGTGCTGGCGTGTTTCAGTGGGTTAGGATGGGGATCGAAACTGGCGTCGCCGCCCATGCTCGAACCCACGCGCAAGTATGAATTGCCAAATTGCGTGGCAATGTTGGTATTGATAACGTTCATAGGTCCGCCAGTGTGTCCCCACATATCGATATTGACCGCGCCTATTTGTCCGGCTATGCCTCCCGCCGAACCCGGGATAATCCTGAATGGCGTATTGGGCGGGCCAAACCAACCGATCAGATCGACGTCCGTGTTCCAGCCGATGCCCACCGCGGCGTCGCGGCGGACGTCCACTCCCAAGGGGACCAGATGCGGAAACATCGGCGTGCCCAGGCGTAGCACGCCCTCGCCCACTAAAAGATTGGTGAAATTCCATGCGTTTTGGCCGCCGTTTACTTGATCGATCGCCAGCACGCCGGTGCCGTCTTTTTCCAAGATATTTATTGCACCTATCAGTTCGTGAGCCATGTCGACATAAGTGTAATTGTGCGCCTCCTGCAATCGATTCGCGCCGCTGATGTATCGGCTGCCCGCGCGGTTTTCGGTGAGATTGCCGTTTTGCACGCGGATTTCCATCTTGCCGTCCGGTGCGGGCTGGTCGTCCCAAGACAGGTGTGCCAGGCGGGTGCTGTAACCGTTGTTGGTCCGCCCGAATTTGCCGTATAACGGCCAACCGCCAAAGGCCACGCTGCCGTGAAGAACCACGCCGTTATTTACAATATATTGGACGATGTTGTTCACGCCGTCTTGAATGTCGCCCGCTTGATAACTGCGATCGGCAAAGATATTGCCGTTATATACGTGGACTAAGTTGTTATATGGGATCATGGGATTGGAGTTGGTCTGCAATCCGAGAGAAGTTCGAGAGGAATCGAGGATTATGGTAGTCGAGTCCAGGCGTCCGATCACGGGCAAACCCGCGGCGTCCTTACTCTCGGCCAGGTGCAAGGTATAGCCGGTCGAGCTTCCGCCCGCCCCGCCGCCGCTGTCCCAAACCTCCCATACCCAAGCGGCATTTGCATTACTTGATGTAATCCACAGGCTTGTTCCTTCGCCGTAGCCGTTATACCAGACATGGTTTCCGATAGGCGTGGAGGTGATCTTTCCGGAAATCATCAGCGAGGAATCGGTGCCGGCTGCCCCGAACAATCCGTGATCGATGTCGAGTTGCCCGCCGAGCGTCAAATCGGCGGAAAATTGGGGCCCGGCTGTGAAATAGTCCACGCCGTAAGTGTCGCGCACGCCCTCATCCACTTTTATGATGGCCGAAGGCGCCCCGCCCGTCGGTGCCAAAGTCAAGCTGCTGGCCACAGGTATCCCCGGGGCGATTTTAGTGTTGGTAAAACTGCCAAAACCCATCTGAAAGGCCCCTTGGTTTCCATTCAGCTCGATCGTGCCTTCGCCAAATTGCCAGAAGTAGTTCGTGTCGGTCCACGGCGGGACGCCCAAAAGCGACCAGTTGTTTGCATTGTTCCAATCTCGCGTTTGATTGATTGGCGACTCGCCCGCCCCGGTCCAAGTGTCTGCTTTCGCCTCTCCAGCAATTGCCACTATCGCAAGGACTAAAAAAATTGTAACCATTAACGGCGTTCCATATAGCAACCATCCATTAATCCATGCCCTAGCTCTGTGATTGATAGCCATGACTCCCTCCTTCATCAAAATGATTTGAAAGTGCTACTGTAGATAAACAAAAGCACCGAATGCCCTGTCGATGGGCATGGTGTTATGATGCAAGGTTTAAAGAGATTATGAAATCGGGATCAGTGATGAAGCCAACCAATAGTTGCTAGGAGGGCGGATAAGTGAGGATCAGAGTATTTAACATAGCATCCCCAAAACCTATAAAGCCTCAAAAAGGTTTATCGCATATTTTCATAACAAAATTTATTATCAAATACAATAACCCATGTTGGGGGGCGTGTAAAATCACATGGCAGGCTGATTTTGGATGGCCGCAAACCTCAGATAAGCGAAATGCTAGGAGGCGTGATTTGTACCGGCCGCCCGGGCTGTAAATTGCACCAGCACGCTGGCGGATTCGTCGCTTGGCGCAATAAGCTTTACATCCAATCGGACCCCATAGGGCAGCAATTGAGCTATTTTTATCCGCGCCTCGGGACCGTCGACCTGCAGGGCGGTTATCTCCGGCGTGCCGGCAAATGGCGGGCAAAATGCCACGTGCAAATTGCCCGTCCTTTGACCTGCTAAAAGATCCAATCGCAGACGGCCGCAAAGCATGTCGCCGCCCTGGGCCGTGGACGAGCGGGTAAGTTGTTGGATTACGCCCTTAGCCGGCCAAATAGGCGCTGCCAATGAGTCGGAAATCACACTGGATAACCTTGAAACGGGCTCGATATGAGCCGCAACCGATTGGTGGGGATCGATGCGGAGTTGTTCGGGGCCGGTTTTTTTATGCCGCAGCCGGCGGAGCCATTGCCCGGCCCGAGGCGCCCATGCCCAAATTTCAAATGCAGCGATCAATAACCAAAAACAACCAAGCCCCCAGGCGTTTGTACCGGGCAGACTAAGTGTCGCGGTGAAGATCAGCAGCGATGTGCCAAGCAAGATGTCCATAATCAGATCGCCGCGGGAAGATGCGCTTCGATCCGAGGAATGTCGCCGGAGCGTTCGAATGCCAAAGGCCGTAATGATCGAGAGGAATCCTGTTGGAATCAGCATGGCAATAGACAAGGGATGTACCAGAGCGCCGGAAACCCGGCGCAAGGCCAACATTAAAGCCGCACACACAAATATGCCGGTGAAGGCGACGATCGATGCATGCCCACACTCTGCCGTGGGAAAATTCCAGCGGCGAGAGAGAATCGCCCGGGATTTTTTTATCGATGATTTGTAGGTAGACATTTACCAGTCATTTCTTGGATATTATTTCCTTCACGGCCTGAATTACGCTTGCGGCATCGGGCTCCAGCGGCACGTCTTGTTGTTGGGCCTTTTGCAGGTCTTTTACTTGGATCATTCCCGCGGCGAATTCATTGGCGCCGGCGATAAGGGCCACGCGAAATCCCCGGCGGTCGGCGTACTTTAATTGCTGCCCGAGTCTTTTGGGCTCTGGAAAGACTTCCACGCCGATGCCCGCCGCGCGCAATGCCGCCGCCAGTTTCAGATAGTCTTGCAGCCGGGAAGCATCAAAATAAGGGATAAACACGGGGGCCGGCGTGGCTACTTTTTCGATCATGCCCAATTCTTCCATCGCCGCCAAAAGCCGATCCAGTCCCAGCGAGGCCCCGATCCCAGGCAGATCTTGCGCGGTGAAAAGCTTGGCCAGATTGTCGTACCGCCCGCCTGAACACACGCTGCCGATGTCCGGCAGGGCGTCGAGATAGGTCTCAAACACCGTGCCGGTGTAGTAATCCAAACCCCGGGCGATTGATACGTCTAGCTGCACACGCGACTTGCTCACACCCGCCGCCGTGACAGCGGAAAGCACTTGGCTGAGTTTGGCCACCCCTTCCTGACCCGTTTGACTGCCCGAAACAAGCGGTTCAACTTGTTGTAGAATCTCATTGTTATTGCCGGTAATTCCCGAAAGTTGCACAATTTGTTTGGCCTGATCCAGCGTAGTCCCGGCATTGGAAATCAATTCATCAGTTACGGCTTCAGGTCCGATTTTACCCAGTTTATCCAGGACCCGCAGCACAGTCACGGCACGGTCTGACATGCCAAGACATTCCAGCATACCCGTCAACAGCATTCGATTATTCAAACGGATGGTAAATTCCCTAAATCCGATGGCTTGCATCAGGTCGTGGATGACCAAGGTAGTTTCGATGTCGGCGGCAATGGACCGGGTGCCGATGGTGTCGAAATCGCACTGCATGAACTCGCGATACCGGCCGCGCTGGGTATTTTCGCCCCGCCATACCGTGGCAATGTGGTATCGCTTGAAGGGTATGCCCAAATCGCTTATATGCTGGGCGGCGAAGCGGGCCAAAGGCACGGTCAGGTCGAACCGCAAACCCACGTCGCGCCCGCCGTGATCCTTAAATTTATAAAGCTGCTTGTCGGTCTCTTCGCTGCCCTTGCCGGCAAGAATTTCCAAGTATTCCAAGGCCGGGGTGTCGATGGGGCTGAATCCATACGAACGGTATACCCGCCGTGCAGTGTCGATCAGCCGCTCCCTAGGGATCATCACCTCGGGCAGATAATCGCGAAATCCTTTTAACGTGCGGGGCGTAATTCGCTGCGGTTGGGTCACGGTAAGAAATTGGGGATTGGGGATTGGTATAAACTCAGCATAATGCACGCAGAAGGTAGAACTAAGTGGAACTGCATTAATAATTATGCCATGTCATTCTGAGCGCAGCGAAGAATCTAGCGGTTAATTGAGATCCTTCGCTGCGCTCAGGATGACTGTACCAAGATCAAGTTATCATACGGTTCTACTTAGGAATGGATCATTCGTTGTTCTGAGTTCTGTGCTTTATTTTTACACCAAACTAGCAATTCGGGATAGATGGGAAAAGAGGGCTATCCCCCGGTATCATATAGAGATAAACTTCTAACAAGGCATATCATATAGAGTTATTGTATGTCCAAACTGGTCCTCATTCTCCGTCATGTTCCCCACGAATCGGCGGGCACGCTGGAAAACGCCCTGGCCAAGGCCCACGTGGAATTCCAATATCTCGATTTGTTTCATGAATATCCTTGTTCGTTGAATTGCGAGCAATACCTGGGCTTGGTTGTGCTGGGCGGGCCGATGAACGTCGATGAGGTGCAAAAATACCCCTTCTTGGGAGACGAAATCCGGTGGATTTGTCAAACCGTCGAGGCCGGGATGCCTCTACTGGGCATCTGCCTGGGCTCGCAAATGCTGGCCAAGGCCTTTGGGGCCAGGGTATATCCCGGAGGGATCAAGGAAATCGGCTGGTACCCGCTGCAACTGACCCTTGCGGCGGCCGAAGACCGGCTCTTTGCCGGATGCGGCCCGAAATTGACGGTCTTCCAATGGCACGGCGACACTTTCGATCTGCCGCCGGACGCGGTTCATCTTGCCCAAAGTCTCTTATGCCGCAACCAGGCGTTCCGCATCGGGCCGTCGGCCTATGGCCTGCAATTCCACATCGAGATGACCGCCGAGATGATCGAAGATTGGCTGACCGAATCGGGCAACCGCGGCGAATTAGCTTCGCTGGATTATATCGATCCAAAACTTATTCGCCAAAAAACACCCCGCGAGCTGCCCGGCTTGCAGGCCCTGGCCGATAAAGTTCTAGGCCGTTTTGCCGAGTTGTGCCGGGAAAGAATTTAGCCCTTGCCCATTTTATCGCCCCAAGAAGTCAGCGGACGCCCAGCCGACCTCTACATCTATGCGATCGGTCTTGACCTGCACATAAACAGATTGTCCCAAGGGCGGAGTATGCAATGAACCGTCCGCCGTTGAAAGGGTGATCAAACGAGGCGGGGCGAGTGTGGGGACTTTGCCTGCATCCGGCCCTGGTGAAGCTTGCTGAGGTATATCACATTGAACAATGTCCTCACACTGCTCTGTTGGGCATAATGGATTTTGAGTGTTGGAGCTGATCGCCAATACTACCATCAAACCCAATATGACAATTAAACCCACAAGAGTTGCTACTGTAGTTCTAAGATGATCCATTTAAACTCCTCCGATCAAATGCACCTTTAGCTCTTCTTATTCCTCTCATTTTACTCAATTGGCTTATGTTCTCAAGTATTTTTTGAGATAAGCCTAGTTAGCCATTAAAATCTTATCGGCAATTTAGTTCAGGCATTACGTTGATAACGGTTTGGCTTGAAATGCGGCCTTGAGCAGGCCGATTCTTCGATTTAATGGGGTTTTATCGGTGTTTTTTGCGAATATTGCTGTTGATTTGGAGTATTTGCGCAATTGAGATAATTTACGGAGGCTCGCCCATGCGTACTTTATTTCTGGCAGTCGCCATAACATCCTGTATCATTGCATCTACTTTGTCGTCTGCAGTACAAGCCGCTGATGCTCAGAACGGCGAATATTAGCGACCGCAGATTAATGCGGAATCGGAATGTGTCCTTTGCGACCACAACGACGGATTGCCAAGCATGGGAAACTTTTAGGGTTCAGTTTGTGGTTTTAAGAAGCGATTATGTTGTTGCCGTCATTCGACCACTCTTGATTACCATCCGGAAATTTACAACTATCGATATTTTTCGATGTTGTTTGGCACGACGCATGTTCGAGGTCCTCGAGTTATCGGAATTTTTTCAGGCAGCGAATCAGCCCGAGGAGATTCTCGCTCCTGTGCCTGAACAACAGAACCAATCGCCCCCGGCGGCCGGTTCCGCAAGATTGTCCGGGCCGGATCAAAAAAAATTGCAGAAATCATAAAACTCACGGCTTCCACTGCTTGACAATGATTTTGATTTGCAGACAATGACGGCTGGTATTTTTTGTTTGCCGTCTGATCGGTGCGTTAACAGGACTCAGGCGGCGGCGATGAAATTTTTTTTGGGGGGCGCAACCGTAAGGAACGACAGTCGGCGGCGGATGGTCGCGGTCCGGAGGGCCCCCCCCATGCAATCTTTTTATCTTGAGATATTGGCAATCAGAGAAAGTGCGGAATGATGAGTGAAGAGTGAAAAATTTGTTATATTTATTCATAACAATTCACTCTGCACTCATCATTCTTCATTTATCAATGTCTTTTCTGCCTTTCCGGCGAGAAACACGGGTCGATATGTCTAATGCTCTTATTGGCTTGGGTTCCAACCTGGGAAATCGCCGAGAGATCATCGAGGAAGCCCTGGCAAAACTGGACCATCATCCACGACTCCGCCTTATCGGCGTAAGTGCCTTGCGCGAAACGGCGCCTATCGGCGGACCGGCGGATCAACCTCCTTACTTAAACGCCGCCGCGGTGCTCGATTCTTCCTTGCAACCGCAGGCGCTTTTAGATGCGCTGCAACAAATCGAAACCCAAGCCGGGCGCAGGCGTGATGAAACTTGGGGACCGAGAACGCTGGACCTGGATCTGCTTTTGTACGGCGAACTGGTGCTCTCGACGCCGACTTTGATACTGCCGCATCCGCGCATGGCCTGGCGGCGGTTCGTTTTGGAGCCGGCGGCTGAAGTGGCCGGCGAGATGCGCCATCCGATTATCGGCTGGAACATTGACAGATTGCTGGAACATCTCAATACCGCCTTGCCTTATGTGGCCGTGACCGGGGCGATTGCCTGCGGAAAGACAAATCTCGCCCGGCTGTTGTGCGAAAAAACGCCGGCCCGCTTGATTGACGAACCGCTTGATGAAAAAAACCTGGCCGTCTTTTACGCCGATCCGGCTGGCAACGCCTGGGCAACGGAGTTAGAATTTCTGCATAAGCGAAGGGAACTGCTGGCCGCCGATTCGCCCGCCTGGTCCCGGAACCGGCCGGCGGTAAGCGATTTCTGGTTTGACCAGTCGGCCGCATTCGCCCGAGCGTGGTTAAGCGAATCGCAATGGCCCTTGTTTATCGAGCGCTGGCAAGAGGCGCGCGAAAAGGTTGTGGCGCCGAAGTTGATTGTGTACATGGACGCGCCTGCCGAGGCGCTAATGGATCAAATCCGGCGCCGCGGCCGGCGCGGCGAACAATATTTAAATCCAGAGCAACTTGATCGTATTCGGCGATCGATAATCGACCAGGCATCGCAGCCTGGCCTGGGTCCGGTGCTGAAAACAAGCGGTATTGACGTCCAGTCGGCGTTAAATGAAGTATTAGCGGCAATACAGGCGATGGAATAAACGAAAAATGGATACGCAACCCCGGTTGATCACGTCGATTTCTGAATTGCGTGCGGTTTTATCGGCTCCGCGCAAGGCGGGGAAGCGGATCGGCCTGGTTCCCACGATGGGCGCATTGCACGAGGGGCATTTGAGCCTGGTACGCGCAAGCAAGGCCCGGTGCGACTTGACCGCTGTCTCGATCTATGTGAATCCAACTCAGTTCGGCCCGCGGGAAGACCTGGCAAAATATCCGCGCACGCTTCAGGCCGATCTCGACGCCCTGGCCGCGCTCGACACTGAATTGATCTTCGCTCCGGGCAACGAGGAGATGTACCCTGAAGGCCATTGCACTTGGATTGAAGTCGGCGCGGTGGCCGAGCCGCTGGAAGGCCAATGCCGGCCCGGCCACTTCCGCGGAGTCGCCACCATAGTGCTCAAGCTGCTCAATATCGTCCAGCCCGATGCGGTTTATTTCGGCCAGAAGGATTTTCAGCAGGCGCTGGTGATCCGCCGCATGGTTCGTGACCTGAACCTGCCGGTCGAGATTGTGGTTTGTCCCATTGTTCGCCAGCCGGATGGTCTTGCCATGAGTTCGCGGAATCGCTACCTTAGCCCCGAAGCCCGCCATAGGGCCTTGGTCTTGTGGAAAAGCCTGCAATTGGCCGGCGAGCTTGTGGCCCAAGGCGAAGCTAACGCGGAAAAGATCGCTGCCCATATGCGGAAAGTAATTCTGACGGCCGAGGACGCCCGGATCGATTATATAGCCTTGGTCGATCCGAACACGTTACAACCCGTTAAAGCCATCACCGGACGCACATTGGCCGCGTTGGCTGTAACAATTGAAAATACCCGACTGATTGATAATTGTTTGCTGGAGCCATGACAATTCTATTGGGGCAACAGTTTCACTGTCACCGCAACTAACAATTTATTAGAACCGGCATAAAGAAAAAATCGTATTTTAAAATACATCTATCACATAGTGCGGCAGAAGGCCGCTATCCAAACCACCGGCGTGTTCGCCGGGGGCTAAATGAGAAGTGCATATAATGTGGCAAACCCTTTTTCACATACCGCTGGAAATTGCCGGGCTGCCGGTTTTTGGCCCAGGGCTTTTATTGGGCATTTGGGCGGTTTTTAGCGTGGGGCTCCTGGCGTGGCTGGCGTGGCGTCAGGGTTTTAACGCCGACACCTTAAGTTACGTGCCGATCCTGCTGATCGTAGCCGCGGTCATAGCCTGGCTGGTTCCGGCCTTATGCGACGAGCACGGTTTCCCGATTCATGGCTTTGGGATCATGATGCTTTTGGCCGTTGTTGCCGCCACCGCACTGGCCGTGTGGCGGGCGAAACGCCTGGGCCTGGACTCCGACTTGATCTACTCTCTGGCGCTGTGGATGATCATCCCCGGCATTATCGCCGCCCGCGCTTTTTACGTCATCGAGTATTGGTCGACTCAATATTATCCTGTTTATCTGGAACACGGCGGCATTGCCTTGTTTGGCGCGGCGATGAACATCGCTCAAGGCGGATTAGTAGTTTACGGCGGTTTTATCGCCGGTGTTTTTGGACTGCTGGTTTTTGCTGATAAATACAAATTGCCGGCATTGGCCCTGGCCGACCTGATGGCGCCGAGTATGCTCTTGGGCTTGGCATTCGGCCGGCTGGGCTGTCTGATGAACGGTTGTTGTTATGGCGGCGCCTGTAATTTGCCGTGGGCCATCACTTTCCCGCCCCAAAGTTTCGCTTATCTCAGCCAGGTCGAACGCGGTCAGATGTACGGGTTCAGACTGAGCGGCGATCCCAACGCGGCCCCGATCCTGCTTGCCGTCGATGCGGATTCCCCTGCCGACCGCGCAGGACTAAAGCCCGGCGAGCGCCTGCAAAAGATCAACGGTCAGAACATTGCCACTACCGGAGAAGCCCGCGAGTATTTAATGGAAAGTTTTCAAAAAAGAGAGCCGTTAAAAATAGCAGCATCCGATCGGGCGGCCGTGGAGTTGCCGGCCGTGGATATTCGCCATCGCAGCTTGCCGGTGCAACCAACGCAAATCTACAGTGCCATAGATGCGATTCTGATTTGCCTGCTGCTTTTGGCTATTGAACCGTTCTGCCGCCGCGACGGAGAACTTTTCGCCTTGGCGATCAGCATCTACGCCGTTACGCGGTTTTTGATCGAGATTCTTCGCTGCGACGAAGCCCCCGTTTCCGGCACGGGCATGACCATCTCGCAAAACATCAGCCTTGCACTGTTGATCCTGGTCGTCGCGACTCTGGTTTTACATTCTCCGCCGGCCCAAAGGCAAAGCGTTTTCGACATGTAGGGTCGAAACTGCAAACTGATTTAGGAACTCTAACTAAACCTCCCCTCTCCCTTTGGGAGAGGGTTAGGGTGAGGGCAAAATGTACCGTTATTTGTTCTCCACCGCCAACCTCCTCTAGGAAGGAAGCGGTTTTGTTAGAATTCCTTACTTTTCTTCCTTCTCCTCTTCCTCCTCGTCTTCATCTTCGTCCCAGTCATCGTCGTCTTCGTCCCAATCGTCTTCGTCCCAATCTTCGTCATCCCAATCTTCGTCATCCTCGTCTTCGAGTTCTTCCTCTTCCTCTTCCTCTTCCTCTTCTTCGTCCTCGTCTTCGACTTCTTCCCAAGGCTCTTCTTCTTCGAGGTCTTCATCCTCGTCTTCTTCATCTTCGTCTTCATCCTCATCGAGGTCATCGAAGTCGTCATCCTCCTCTTCTTCCTTGTCTTCGTCGTCAGCCAGTCCACGAGGACTCTGAAGTTCGGGCAGTTGGCCGTGCTTGGGATCCATCAATACGGCCGTGCCCTCCGTGGCGAATTCTTCGGGATGAGCTTTGGTAATGGTGAGGGTCTTCACGTTCGTCTCCTCTTCGGCTTCAAGGGAATAATTAGGTAGTTCCTCGATATGTTTTAATCCAAAAATTTGCAGGAATCGTTTGCTGGTGCCATATAAATACGGCCGGCCTAATTCCTCGGATCGGCCGACGATCCGCACCAGGTCGCGTTCTATTAATTGTCGCAGCACCTCGCCGGATTGCACGCCGCGAATGGCTTCTATTTCGGCTCGCAGGATCGGTTGGCGATAGGCTACCACGGCCAATGTTTCCATTGCCGGGGCCGATAAGCGAACTTCAACCCAAGCCGCGTGCGAGCGCCGCAACCAGGGCGCGAATTTCGCCCGGCTCATTAACTGAAATCCGCCCGCAACCTCCTCGATCCGAAAGGCACACCCACAAGCGTCGTACATCTGATTCAGCGTCCGAACCAGTGTACGCGCTTTGGTCCCGTCCGCCAAGCCCGCCAACTGTGCCAGTTTTCGGCTAGCCATGGGCTGCGAGGCCAGAAAAAGTATGGCTTCCAGTTCAGCGAGCCGTTCATCCCGGGCGTTCGGTCCACCGCCAGTAGGGGAGTCTTGTGTGGCGCCTATGCCACGTAGAGTTTGTCGGTTATAACCCATATTGGTGTAATGCCGCCACAAACATCGACCCCTAGGACGATAGCGCAAAGCCACACTCCGCAATAAACAACCGGTACTAGGAGGAAAATTTGCCATTGCGGGATATCGTTACTCGATCGTAAGCGACTTATAGATTTCAGTAAATCATTGTGTAAAGATGAAAAAAGGGAAGGGGTAGAAAGGGAAAAAATTGATAAAAATTTCCCTTTTTCCCATTTCCCCTTTTCCTCCCTCCTTCTTACACATTACTGCAAGGTAGTAGAGGATTACCGGGCTGCATCGCCGCCCCCGCGCCAGTCCTCTACCTGGCGCAAAACGTCCGCCATTGCCTCGAGTGGATTGGCATTTGTGGCCTCGAAATAGTGCGTATAACTGGAATTTCCGCCCATGGCCATCTGACAATAGAACCGATAAAACTGCCGTTGATTGCCCCAGGTTTCCAGCAAATAATAAGTCGCCCCCAAATGCACCAAGCGGTCTTGCATGCTCATAAACGGATTTGTGTCGGTCTGAACGCTGCTCGATCCCTTATTATTTACGCTCGGCTCAACCGCAATCTGATAATCGGCGGGGACGATATTTGAGGCCGGTTGACTGAATCGCGGGCTGCCTTCGCCAGGCGATTGCTGGTATAAAAGATCAGGCCGATTGTCGGCGATCAATTGTCCAGGAGGATTGGACGTGCCGCTTAGTGTTTGGCTCGGCACCGCAAGAGGATTTTGAGATTTTGCATCATACCGCGGGGCTTCAGGCAATGTGTTGGCAGTCTTTGTCGAAATGGCTGAAACAATGGTCGGCCAGACTTTTTCCAGCAGCTTTTTGGCCCCATCAGGCAACGATGATCCATTAAACGCAACCAGCGGAATGCCAACTATAAAAGCCAGCATCACTAGCGCCCTAAAAGCAATGGCCGCCGACGATTGCGAAGATTGCATGTCCTGCGGAACCTCCCTGTTCGAAGCATCGTATTTAACGAACCTGTTGGGAAGGCAGTGCAACTGCCACCCCGACAATTTCCATGGCCCCCTAAAATTTCATCCCGGCTACTTAAAAGAGCAGCGAATAATACCGCTTTTGACTATTTTTTAGCAACATCAATTGACCTTATCAGTAGGACGGTTTTAAAAACCGTCTTACATTAACCTCCCAGGTGGGACGGCTTAAAAAAACCGTCTTACATTAACTTCCATGTTGAAATGGCTTTAAAAGCCGTCCTACTAAATTTCTCGCCATTGCCAAAACGGCCAAAACTACCCAAAATACTAAAATGATGGATACAATTTATCTCGATCACAACGCCACCACACCCACCAGGCCCGAGGTCGTCGAGGCCATGGTGCGGTGTTATGCCCAATGCTACGCCAACCCGGCCAGCCAGCATCGGCCAGGTCAACGTGCGCATCGGGTATTGGAGGATGCCCGCGAGCGGATTGCCGCCATCCTCGGTGCGGATCTGACCTGCCCCCAAGCCGACCGTCTGATTTTTACTGCCAGCGGCACTGAGGCCAACAATTTGGCCGTCTTAGGCATCGCCAGGGCAGGCCGGCCGGGGCCGGGGCAGATCATAATTTCCGCCGTCGAGCATCAAAACGTAATCGAGCCGGCCGAGCATCTACTGGAACAAGGCTGGCGATTGGACACCTTAAGCGTTACTTCCGACGGTGTTGTCCGCCCGGAAAGCCTGCCGCCGCTGCTTAGCGAACAAACCCGGTTGGTCAGCGTCATCTGGGGCAACCACGAAACGGGCGTGATACAACCAATTCATCAACTCGCCCAAATCTGCAACTCCGCCGGTATTTTTTTCCATACCGACGCAGTTCAGACCGTGGGTAAAATTCCCGTCGATTTTCGCTCCACAGGCGTGGCGGCCATGTGCCTGGCCGCGCATAAATTCCAAGGGCCCCTGGGAATCGGCGGCTTGATCCTCCGCCACGACGTGCCGATAGCGCCCATCCAATTCGGCGGGCATCACCAGTTCGGCATCCGGCCCGGCACGGAATCGGTTGCCTTGGCCGTGGGCATGTTGACCGCCTTGGAACTCTGGCAAAGCGAGCAGGAATCGCATCGCAAGACAATGGAATCCCTGCGCCGGCGGTTTGAGGAAGGCCTGAAGGCCGCCATGCCCGAGATCATCATCCACTCCGCGGCGGCCGAGCGCCTGCCGCAGACCAGCAACATCGCCTTTCCCGGGCTGGACGCCCAGGTGTTGCTAGTGGCCCTGGACATGGCAGGCGTGGCCTGTTCGGTGGGCTCGGCCTGTTCCAGCGGTTCGACCGAGCTTTCGCCCACGCTCCGGGCGATGGGCTTGCCGAATGAGATTGTCGCCAGTTCATTACGCTTCAGTCTCGGCCCGACTACAACCCAAGACGAAATTGATGAGGCCGTTTCCCGTATTATCCGCGTGTGCTCGGATATCAAAAATTAATTTCACAAGCGAGATTCTATACTGCAACGAATTCAAGATTGATTTTTCTTCCTTAAACTCCGTGTCCTCCGTGCCTCCGTGTTGAATTAATCTGATTACCCCGGCACGCCGAGCGGATCGGAGAGGGGCGATTCGACTGGACTTGCGCCGGGTGTTTTATTTGCCAGCGATTCGCGCAATTTTCTCACGGCCGGCCACCAGGTTTGATAGGCGTGCATCGCCGCCCGGCCGATCAGACGCCGAGGGGCCACCACCACGCGGCCGATGGCATACGTCGCCGGGCGCCAGCGCGAGATGGCCTCGGTCAGCGGCCCGAGACAATCGATGGCCTGCCACTGCCCATCAGCGTGCAAACGTTCCAGGATATGCCAGAACATGACCTGGCCCGGGCTGAAATTGGCGAACCGCGGATCGTAACCGATCTTGTGCGCGTAATACACGCCCTTGGCGCTGAAGCCGTACAACGTGGCCAGCAGATGCCCTTCCAATGCCAGAGTGGCGATCTCCAACTGTCCCCACTCGGCTAATTGTTCGGCTTGAGCAAGGAAAAACTCGAACATGCCCGGCGTGCGTAAAACCGAGCTTCCCCGCATGCCCTTCCAACTGCGATCCTCGACCTCGAGCACTTTTTCCAGCCAAGGCTGAACATCCTGAGGATCCAGGTGCGACTGCATTTCGAAGCGGACATCGCCTTCGTCGTTCAAACGACGCACGGCCTTGCTTGTCGCCTGTCGGTGTGCGCGGGAAAGGTTTTTCTGGAATAAATCCCAGTCGCGGCCGATTTCGATCCGCGCTACGTGATATCGCTCATGTGTTGCCCGGGCCGCATTGGCCCTATCGCAGGCCTGCACAAACTTCCGCCACCGTGATGAGTGCATTATCGTATCATTGAGCCATAGCCATTGCCAGGATGCGTCGCCGGCGGCGGCAACGATGGCATCCAGGGCGGCGATATCGGCGGCCGGATCGAGAAGCAATTCTCCGCAGGGCGACCAGGGATTGCAAGGCAGAGCGCCAACGGGCAGCAGGCCGGCAAGCCGGCGCGATATCAAGGGCAGCGCAGCCGCCCATGCCCGTCTTCTTCCACAGCAAAAGCGTGGAAGTCGCGATGCGGGGCAAATCGCTCCAGCCATTGGGCCAACAATTCGGCCCGGGCCGTGGGCAGGGCCACGTCGCTCCGCCACCACAGATCGTCCCATGCCGGGGCCGCGGAGCGCAGATCGTCGATACTATTCAAATGGATAATTCGCTGCCGGGCCATGGAAAATGCTCCGCCGATTCCCCTTCAACCATAGCATTATTTCCCCCAAAACCAGCATTGATTGTGTGCGGAATATGCAGCTTTTGCCGGATTTTGTGTCGATTATCGCCACATTGTGTGCGGATGACACGCGGAAGGGAGTACGGCAGGCGGGACATGCAGACGGCAATGGGAACAAGCAGACGGCACACGGCGTGCGCCTGCTACGTTGGATGATCTGGCGAGATCACGCGGCGCGTTTTAACGGCGCGGCAGGCCTGAATTGTATAACCACGGTGTGAAGTTTACCGTTACGATCGACCAGCAATTCCAAGGGATCAGTCTGAGTTTTCAGGATTTCGAGAAAAGCGGTTTCATCGGCGAAATCTTGCCCGGCAATTTGATAGATGCGATCGCCGGCTTGCAATCCTGCGCGGGCGGCCGGCGAACCTGGTACCACGTGCGTGAGAATGATTGTGCCCGGCTCGGCCTCGTCCACGCGCCAGGTTATGCCCAGGCGCAAGGGTTGGCCGGTCAATTCCACGGAAATTTCCGCGATTTTCTCCTCGCCTTTGCGTTGCAGGGTTAATATGACGGGACTTTCGATGGTCATGACCGCGCCGATCAGATCGTCGTCAAGATGCACTTCCCGGCCGGCGCAACGGATGATCCGGTCGCCCGGTTTGAGACCTGCCTTGGCGGCCGGGGAATTGGCGGTCACGCGCAGCAAATTCACCCCGCCTTCGGCCGCCGGTTTGACATCCAAGGTCACGCCCAGCCGATTGGCGGGCAAAGCAATTTGCGAAGCGATAAACTTTTCGGTCTGGGGCGTCTCCCGCCTGGCCTCCTTGCGATAAGCGATTCGCTCGTCGCTCTCGGCCAACTCGTAGACCGCGCCGAAAAGCAGGCGGACTACCCTGCCCATGCCTTCGCCGCTGATTAAATCGGCCGTGTCGCTGGGCCGATGGTAATTTTCGTGCAATCCGGTGTGAAACAACAATACTGGAACGGCTTTCTCATAAAAGGGGTAATAATCGGCATCAGGCTTGAATTCCCAGGAGAAGTCGAGTTGCAGCCCCAACTCGTCATTCTGCCGGGAAAGCAGGCGCCGCCACCCGCACCCGCTGCGAAAACCGTAAACATACAACCGATCGTTGCGCAGCCGGCCGATCATGTCCAAATCGATACAGGCGATGATTTTTGCCGGCGGCATGGTGGGATGCGAAACCCAATACCTCGAACCCAGCAGTCCTTTTTCTTCGGCATCCCAGGCCGCCACCAGGATCGATCGCTTGGGCGGGCCGGGCAAAAAGCCGAATGCCTTGGCCAATTCCAGCAAGGCCGAAGTGCCGCTGGCATTGTCGTCGGCCCCGGGATGAATTTTACCGTACGGTCCATAACTATTGCCGCGATTGCCGTAACCCACGTGATCGTAGTGTGCGCAGACCACAATCACCTCGTCTTTTAATTGCGGATCGTCGCCGGGAATTAATCCTAAGATATTGCGATAATTCGGGGGGAAAGGCTGCTCGAAGCCGTCGCCGGTGCCGGCTGGGCGAAGATTGAGCTTGGCAAACTGCTCGGCCAGGTAAGCGCCCGCTGCCCGGCCCCCGCGCGTGCCCGCCTCTCGGCCTTCCATTTTCACGTCGGCCAGGCGCTCAACGTATCCGCTCAGATCCGTGCTGTTGATCGACTCCAGCGCCGCCCGATACGCCGCGTTTTTTTCCGCCGCCTGAACGCAAATTGCCAGGCAGCAAATCCATGCCCAGGCCGACAATACGAGCCATCGGTGATTCAAGTGAATGCGCATCATATCAGCGGCAGGTGGTTATTGGTTATCAGTTCACAGTTTATAGTATTTACTTTTTCCTGTCCGTAGTCCCCTATATATATACCCCAAAACCACCTGCGGTTTGTTGCAAACATTCTGCTGTTAAGGTAAAGGCATCTCGGCTGCCGGAAGCACGAACTCTTGGGCCGTAATTCCTGCAAAATCGGCATAATCGTCCGTATTTTGACCGCGCGGAAAAACTGAAGTAGATTTACTTGAATATTTATAGAGATATATTTTTCCCATAAAAATTCAGTCGGCCTTAGAGCCGATCCCGCCTCTAACCCTTCCCAAAAAGCATGTTTGCCAGCGTAATGGAACGTCCGAAGACCGCACCGGCAAAAATCACCGCCGGCAAACGGCAAAGCATTCTGATTATCGACGACGATGAAGTCCTTTCCGACGTACTTGCCCGCCGTTTGCAGCAACAAGGCTTTGATACGCTAACAGCCGACTCGGGGCGGTGCGGATTGGCCCGGGCGCGAGCCGATCAGCCCTCGTTGATCCTTCTGGATCTCCGCCTGCCCGACGCCGACGGGATCACGATTTGCGAGCAGTTGGCCGACGATTTGGAAACCTGTGCCATCCCGGTCATCATCCTAACCGGCATGGAGCGGCCGGACATCCTCCGCCGCTGCCGGGCCGCAGGTTGTCATTATTATCTTCGCAAGCCATACGATCCCAATGCCTTGTTGATTCTCATCAGGCAGGCCATTACCGACGCCCACGGCTCGGACGATTACGGCACATAGCAATTTATGAAATTTCACCAGCCCGCAGCGCAAGCAAAGGGCGGCATTTGAATTACCCTTGCTTGCGCATCGGGCTAGTGTTCCGCACTCTGGCGCCAGAAATCCCAAACCATGAATAATCATGGATAGTGGAAAATGCGCGGGCAAACTGCGAGTTGCCATCTTGCCCATTTTGCGCATCTTGCCGGCTGGGATCATTTACGCCAATCTCCGTAATTCCCAGAATCCATACAATGCTCAAGATTGGCATAATCCTTACCGATAGATTCTATGAATGCGGTTACTGTCAAGCGGTACGCCCTGCGCATTAAGAAGAAACCGCCCAAATAAGGCACTTGGCATGAATTTAACTGACAAAACTTACCCCAGAATTCCAGAAGCCGCCGTCGCGATATCAGCCGGGCAAAAAACAGCGGACATCCCCGGCATTTATACGGGCAATTTGAACGACCCGGGCGCGGTCGAATTACCAGTGATAGCACGAATACCCAACCTTGACGCCCCTCAGCAGCCGTCCCAACACAGACGCTCCTCGCGGTCAAGGACTGTAAAACCTGCATCCACTCGAGGCCGGCTGTTGAGCGCCGGTTTGTCGTTGAATGTTTTGCTTGGTTTGGGCTTGGTTCTCCTGTTAGGGGCCATTGCCCCTTATGCTTACGTCAAGATCGCCGACGGCATCCAATCAGAGTCGGATAATGCGATGGGTCAAGCATGGCAAGCTACTCCGCCCGCATCGACGGCCGATCTTGCCCCGGCTTGGAAACCATTGGCCGCGCAACAGAATTCTTCAACCCAGTTATGGTCCGAAATTGCCGGGCCGAACGTCCAAGGATCTCTGCCATCATTAACATCCAGCAACACGGCATCTGTGGAAAAAGAAAACACAACGAGTAGCCCAAAAATCAATGCAATCGATGAAAGGAGTTTAGCGCAGCAGTCTAATAATATTATGCAATCGAATATGACTACTCCTTTGGTCGGTTCCCGCACAAATGAAACACTAGCGGCAGAAATTAAACCCGCCGCGGAAAAAGGAAGCGGAATTATGGCCTCGCCGCAACCGGGCGAAACCGATCCGGGGCCGGCCGCTTCCGTGCGAAGCTCTGCATGGCCCCGCATTGCCGATGATCAAGCCAATTTTTCGCCGTGGCCCAACCCGCGCACCCTATTTTTGCCACGGCTGATTCCCGCAGCAACGCCGCGGCGCCGGCCGGTCCTGAACCATCATCGGCCAGGACCGACGTCTTGCCTGCGGTTGCCAATCGTCGGACGGTTATGGGCGGTACGCCGCCCGGCAGAATGGACAATCCGCCCGACAACCGCCCGACCGAACAATATAACTATCGAAACGGCGCTGTTCCGGATTCCCGGCAAAGCGAACCCTTTACAGCCGATCGGCGAAACGCGACTTCATCGAGCGCAGCCGCTGGGATGCCTACAGCGCCGTCGCCTGGCCGCCCTGGCACGGCACAACCAAGTTCGGAAAACGAGGCGGGCATGGCGCAGTTCGATGGCATCATAAATACACCTCCCGACAGGAATACTTATGACCGCTCTAGACCAAGCATTCATTAAGGCTTATAAGCATGAGGGACCGGCAACCCGATTAGCGCCAACGGAGGTCAATCCGCCAGCGCACGGCGGCGATATCGACTCCGATCAGATTGAAGCCCAAATAGCCTCGACCGTGTCAAAACTCGATGACGTAATGGCGGCGTTGGAAAAGCCGTCGGGCAAAATCGCCGATACCCCGGCCGCCGAGTCAGCCGCCGTATCGGAAACTCCTCAATCCGAAAAAAACCAAGGCCAGGTCCTGTCGTTTCCCCCTCCCAGTGCCGCGCGGGCGTCCAAATCG
The DNA here is from genome assembly GCA_963845975.1 of Pirellulales bacterium. GTDB lineage: Bacteria > Planctomycetota > Planctomycetia > Pirellulales > Thermoguttaceae > JBEKIK01. Next base: position 1,972,035 of record CAWJUD010000001.1, read on the forward strand.
AGGTCGAGTCAAAAGAGGAAGAAAAAAACGCTCCCGGCGCCCACGCTGGACGAACTCGACGTGCCCGAGGCGATTTATCGGCTTGATCCGCCTTCGCCGCGGATTCCCGATGCCCCGCGAGGGGCTGCATTTACGTCTGCTCCGCCCCGTGAAACACCCTTGCCTGAGGGCAGTTCGAGTTTGCCGCCTTGCGACATTACCGAATCGGCTTCCCTTGCAGGGCCGGGGCAAAGCGAGATCGCAACTTCTTTCCCTGCCGATGCGCAAAAAACCCGGCGATTCGATTCTCCGCAAGGCGATGCGCTTTCCGGCCAGTCAACCGTTTTATCGGCAAAGGGATTTTACCCGGAATCGGCGGTCCGCATCTTTCAGCCCATGTTGCAGGTCGATCATTTTGCCTGGCCGAAGGTCTGCCAGCGCCTGGAGTCGATAGCCGCTTTGGAACTCGACCGCCTGGCCGAAACGCTCATTGCCGCGGCAAAACAGGGCATGAAAGTCGTGGGCCTCGGCAGTGGCCAGCGCGGCGAAGGGGCCACCACCCTCTTGCTCTGCGCGGCAAGACAGTTGGTCGCGCGAAACGTGAAAATCGCCATCGTCGACGCCGACCTCGCAGAACCGCAACTCGCCAAACGCCTGGGCCTGCTGCCGCAACTGGGCTGGGAAGACGTCGCCGCCGGCCGCCAACCGGTGGAAGAAGTCCTGGTCGAATCGGCGGCCGACAACCTCGCGATCCTGCCGCTTTGCGGGCCGCTGGCCATTTCGGAAATTTCCTATGCCTCGCAACGAATTATGGCTGAAAGCCTGGAAACGCTGCGAAAAAATTACGACCTGGTGCTTTTGGACCTCGGTCCGCTGGAAAGTCCGCAGTCCTTGGGCGACCTTACAAGCGGCGGATTGAACTGCCGCATCGACGCCGTGACCATCGTGCACAAAACCGGCAAAATCCTGGCCACTTGCCTGCCGACGGTGCGCCAATCGCTGGCCTCGGCGGGAGCGGCCGTGATTGGCGTGATCGAAAACTTCGTGCCCTATCCCCCGAATCCGATTCCTGAACCCTGAAACCCGAACCCTGTCCATGTACGAAACCTACTGGCAACTCGACGAAAAGCCGTTTGAGAACTGCGCCGACCCGAGGTTTTATTACCCCGGCGAATCGCCTCAAGCCGCGCTGTTGAAGTTGCGCTATGCGGTGGAAAATCGCCGTGGCGGGGCGCTTTTGACCGGGGCGTCGGGCACGGGCAAGACGCTCATCGCGGCCATGCTCCGCCGCATGCTCGGCGAAACCCACGCACCTTTCGTACACCTGGTCTTCCCGCAAATGAGCACCACCGATCTGCTTGCTTATTTGGCCGACGAACTGGAAGGCTCGCCCTTAAGCGGCGAAAATCACGGCGTGCAAACTAGCGTACGGCGGATCGAACACTTTTTGGGCGAAAACGCAGGCAAAGGCCGGCATGCCGTGATCGTCGTCGACGAAGCCCATCTCATCACCTGTGCCGAAACCTGGGAGGCAATACGGCTGCTGATGAACTTCGAGGTCGAGCGCCAGCCGGCCCTCTCACTTGTGCTTTCCGGCCAGACCGCGCTGCTGCCCATGCTCGACCGCATGCCGCAACTCGACGAGCGCTTGGGCGTGAAGTGCCTGATGCGCCCGTTTACGGTCGAAGAGACGGCCGCCTACGCCACCCACCGCCTGAAAACGGCAGGCGCACGGCGGACGATAATCGACCCGGATGCATTCCCCACCCTACAAGAACTAACCTGCGGCGTGGCCCGGCGCATCAACCGCCTCTGCGATCTGGCCCTTCTGATCGGCTACGCAGAGGAACGCAAAACCCTGACCGCCGCGCACTTCGAATCGGTGTGCCAGGAACTAGTGACCATCGCTCCGGAGTGATCTTAAATCCGGAACAAATCCTCCCGGCACAAGTGCCAAGGCTAAATGGTAATACGACATTACTTATTAGCAAACGAGTTGTCTATCACCTATTCTCTATCCCCTCGTCTGATCCACTGCTTCACGCGGCTGCCTGCCAGCCAGAGGTTGTGGCGCAATCGGGCTGAGGGGCGATTGGGGACGATGCGCAATTCCAGGCTGGGACGGGGTGCGGCGCGGAAATGAGCTTTGTAGGGCTCGTCGCCGCGGAGAAAGTCGAAGGCCCGATAGCCCTGCTCGATGGCCCGGCGAATGGTGGCCAGGTTCAGGAGTTTTCCCGGCTGAAATTCCATGGCCTCCGGATCCACTCCTGCCTGATAGGCATACAACACGCCGCCGCCGGTAAGATGATATTCCAGGGCCGCGGGCCGGCCGTCTAGTTCCAGCCAATGAAATTGCAGGCGGCCTTGGCGCATCAATTCCGGCAGCACGCCGCGAATGAAGGCTGTAAACCGCGGCGAGGCGAATGAGCCCGGATCGCCCAGCGATTGACGCCGCCGCTGGTGCATGTCGATTAAAAGATCGATTGCCCAGGGCAGGTCGTCGACTCGCTCGATGCCGTGCAAAATCGCCCGGCCTTTTTTGAAGTAATCATCCTCCAGGCGGCGGATTTGCCGGCGGTAGCTGCGCGATAGCGTGCCCAGATATTCCTCCCACGAGGCGGGCAAATCCAGGCGCCAGCAGTTCAATCCCAGCCGCCGATGCACCGCACATCCGTGCCCGGACAGGTGATCGGCCAGGCGATTAACGGCGTAATCCTCGCAATCCACGCCGTCGAGTAAAATCAAATCCCAATGCGGCTCTTCATGGAAATAATCGGCCGGAGCGGCCAGGAGAAAATCCGCGACCGTTTCGATGACCGCTTCTTCTTTGCCGCGCTGGCACAGGAGGCTCAAGTAATCGGAACAGACCTCGCCCGTGCCCAGCATCCGCAGCACGCGACCCGATGCGACCGAGCGATTCAAATACCAAGGCGCCACTCCGACGAGTGAATCAGTTTCGTCGAAAACGGCGAATACGGCGAGTTGGGATGTCTGCCTTTTGCCCCCGACCGATCCGTAACATCGCCACCAATGCTCAAGCCAGGTCCAGCTCCGAAACGGCACCTCCCCGGCCAGGCGATCCCAAGCATCGGCATAAAGGGCCAGTTCTTCGATACTTTTTAATAGATGGATATGCATAACATTTAATTTATCCAGGATTATTCATGAGGTTACACTATGTGCCAGAAATCCTGAATTATAAATAATCAAAGTTAGTATGACTTTCAAAAGGGACAGTTCCCATCAACTCTCGGTCATAGCCCGTAACATGCAAGGCGATTTTTCCACAAGCCTGACACTCCAGTGATGATTGCCGTGAACATGTTGCTTTTTGGCAACAATCGGTGCACGGCCGGCAGCGCGGCTTACGGCAAAAGGGCCGTTCGCAAGGGATTGGCAACGCCGAACCCGTTCTTTTCCCGGATGTTACGCCGGTTTCCCGACGGTTTCGCCGGCTTGGCATTGCCTTTGCTTTCACTTGTAGGACGGTTTTGTAAGCCGTTGTAGGACGGTTTTGTAAATCGTCCCATATTTCCGGAAAATACGTAACCGCTCGAATAAGACAGCCATGAACAATTCACAACACTCGCTAATCAGCCCCAAAGAATTCATACGCATCCTGGCCATCCGTTGGAGGCTGTGGCTCGTGCCGGCGCTGGTCATAAGCTTGGGTGCGGCGATCTATGCACTCACATACCGCGATACCTGGGAGGCATCGCAGGCCTTGATCGTTCGCAACGAGGCGGTGAACAACGAGCGGGGGCCGGGCAAGTTCTCCCAGCCCGAAGAGATGAAAACCATCCAGGAAACGCTGCTGGAAATCGCCCGCAGCCGCGGCGTGTTGGAGGCGGCCTTAAAGCAAGTCGGCCCGCCGGCCGACTGCAATAAAACGGAAAGTTGGCCCACCGATCGCGACATCGAAGCCTGCCGCAAGGCCGTAAAACTCCTGCCCCCCAAGGGCGCCGAATTCGGCAAGACCGAAGTTTTTTATCTTACCGTTCGCGATCATGATCGCGACAGGGCAATCGCGCTGAATGAAGCGATTTACGACCGCCTGCAAACCCGGTTCCAACAACTTCGCGACGCCAAGGCCCGCAGCATGGTCGACGAATTAAGCAAGACCGCGTCCATGGCAAAGGCCGATCTGGCCGAATCGACCGGCCGGCTGGCGGCCGTGGAAACCGGAATCGGCGGCGATTTGGCCGAATTGCGGGCGATGCAAGACATCGGCGCCGGCGACAGCGCGCTGAGGCGCAGCGTGGAAGAAATCCGCAATCAATTGCGCGAAGCCCGCACAACCGCGAAGGCCAACGAGGAATTGCTCGCCGTTCTCAAGGCGGCCCAGAGACGATCCCGGCCGATTGGTGGCCGCTCCAAACCGCCTGCTCGAATCGCAGCCCGCGCTAAAACGCTTAAAAGACGGCCTGGTCGACGCCCAGCTTGTTACCGCCAAATTGCTGGGCACCCGCTCGGCCGATCATCCCCTGGTGCAAGCCGCCCGGCAGACCGAGGAAGAGATCGGGCGGCATTTGCACGGACGAACTGGCCCTGGCCATCCGCGGCATGGAGATCGAAGCGCGTTTAAACGCCGACCGGCAAAAACTTCTCGAAGAACAATTCGCCGCGGCCAACGAGCGCTTGAACCGGCTGGCCGAAATCCGCGCGGCGTACGAAACTCAAACCGCCGAGAACCGCACCCGCACCGCCATGGCCGAACGGGCCGAGCAGAACCTGGCCGAGGCCCGGTCGGTCCTGGCCGGAGCAAAGGTCGCCAGCCTCATCAGCCGCATCGACGCGCCCGACGCGGGCGCCAAGCCCATCGGTCCCGGTCGGTCGATCATCGCGCTTAGCGGAATCCTGGGCGGGTTGATCGCAGGTTTGGGCGTGGTCTTTTTGTCTTTGCCCGCTAAGTCGCCTGCAAACATGCCGGAGGCAAAAGCCGCCGGCATTAACCGCGTCTCCCGTTTTCCCCTGCACGATGCCGCCACAAACTCCAACGGCCGGAACGGCCGCGGCACGCTGACCATCAAAAAAGCCCTGGAAAAGATCCACCTTAATAGCCTTGTATAATGTCTTTTTATCTGATCTGCCAGGGTATGTTTAAGCCTTAGGGAAAAAGGCCGCGTGATTCCTTGCCGCAAACAAAGGCGCCGCACACGGCTCAACCGCCGCTTCTATCAATGGACGCAATCCGGCTGTTACGCCGGCCAGGAAGTACAAAATCATGTTGGCCATGGGCACCGCCGATACGTCGTGAAACATGCCGTTTATGAAATAAGTTGCCAACACGGCCAACATCAGCAAACCTTGTTGCCGGACCTCGAGCGGCCCGGATTTTAATTGCCACAAGAGCCAGGCATCGCGGGCCCAGAGAAAAATAATCGCCAAAAACAGACCCAATCCGAGCAGGCCCGTCTCGGTCAAAAGTGAAAGAACGACGTTGTGGGGAATATAGCCGCGGCCTTTTTCCAGCACTAGTGCGGTGGAGCGGTCGGAAAGATAGTTGGGATGTTCGGTCTTGTATTGCGAGTATCCGCAACCGAAAATCGGATGATCGAGAAACATATCCCAGGCGATTTTGGCCAAGACCGGGCGCAATTCGACCGATTCGGCCGTGTTTCCGGCGTCCAGGTCCCGGTCGCGCTTGAAGGCCACCAGCCGATCCCATTGCGTCACTCCGATCAGCAGGGCCAGCAGCAGTCCTCCGCCCACGATCGGCAGGCGCCAGTTCCAGGGCATGGCCAGGCCCGCGACAAGCGCCAGGGTTAGCATCCCGCCGAGCCACACGCTGCGGGTCATGGTCGCGTATATGGCCGCGAAAAACAAGAGATAAAGCGGGATCATCAGCAATTGGCCGGGGCGGTTCAGGCGAGGCCAAATCATCAGCCCGCCGCCCAGGCATATCGACAAGGCGATTCCATTGCTGATCGGATTTAAAAACGGCCCCCGCGCCCGGCCCACGAACTCGGCCGCGGGCGAAGAGGCGTTGGTGGCAATATACTGCGGGAATACCAGCTCCCACGCTTGAAAATATTCCGCCAAAGACGTAACGGCCAAATACGCGCCGAAGACCGTTAGGCAAACAAAAAGCGCCAGTATGCTTTTTTCATTGAACTCGGCCTGGCGCACGATCCAATACATGCAAAACGGCATGAGATAATAAATTATCAGCCACGACACCGGTTGATAGTTCAAATAAGTGTAGTCGCCCGAAAAAGTGCTGATGACCATCATGCCCGTGAACAGACAGAGCAATATCTCCGCTTTGCCCAATGGTTTGGGATCGGCCCAACCCCATCTCCGCCATAGGAGATATTGACCCACCAGAACGACGAGCAATATGCGATCGGCCGTGAGCGGCGCCGGACCCAGGGTAACTTTGAAAAATTCCACGCTGAAGCAGGCGCCGGCCAGCATCACGGCCAGGCATCCGGCCAAAAGTCCGCCGCGGCGCAAAAGGATGATTCCCCAGATCAAGCCGGCGATACCAAGGATAATTGCGATGATTTCCATAATATTCAAGTTTAGCCCCGGAGCCTACTCCGGGAGGATTTTTCAGTAATACAAAACGTGCGCATGGCATTTATTGCCCGAGGCTTGATAATGAGATATAAATAAATAGTTTGTAATGGTGGTATGATGCCATTTGGCAACGTTGACCGGGCGCTGGTCCGCGTATGTGCACGACACTCCGGATACAGACGAATTGGCAGCAACCCGTCGCAGCAGCGAAGCGGGATTGCCTTACGGCGAAAACACATAGGTTGACAGATTGTGCCGGCGGCTTAAACTGGATTTAACAATTCGGCCTCGTGGCCGCCCCAAAAAAATCGAAAAGAAATGAAAAGTAGTTCTGCCCCCTTTTTACCTAACGTTTTTCACCCTTTGAAAAAGCAATCATCGATTGCTACCTGATGCAGCTTTTAACTTCTGACGCTCTTTTAACAAATCAATCTGAGATTTTAGATAAATCGAATTTGCCCAAATCCTATCAGCCTCACTACCCGTTCCTGCAAGTGCACGCTGTTCAGTTAAATCCAATATGGTCTTTACCAATTTCAATTGATCTACAAGCAAATCAATTCGTTCTTTGAGAGTATCAGTCATTTCCAATTGAGCATTGATCAACTCTGATTGTGCGGAAATAGCCTGTCTGACTTCTAGATTTCCCGTCTCGTAAAGTCTCGTCATTATACGCACAAGGTTAGTCAAATCTTTCACACGCTCCTTCTGTAACTGTTTTATTTGGTCCATGTCGTTCTGGGAATCCCCTGTTTGTTCTGCAGTGGTGAGCGGGACCGTCAGCAATAGTAAAACAAACAAACCGATCCAGATGATGACATTCATAAATCGCTTCATGGCATCCTCCTACGAATAAGGTAATATGTTTGACATCGCAGTAATCCATTTTAGAGTAAGGTAAAATGGTCTGCAATAACCGGGTGAAAAGGGTGAAAAAGGGGCCATAACTATTTTCTGGTGAAAAAAGTGCATGAAAAGAGACAACTCTGCCTTGTTTTAAATTCCGGCGTTCCCCAAGATCCAAAATGGCAAGACAACCCTATCGCAGAATTGGGACCTCGACGCCACGGGCAACTGGTCGGGCTTCCAGGAAAACTCCGAGGTTCGGTAAATGATTGGAGTACTACCCTATTAAACCGAGGTGTATTACAATTGCGGCATGAACGCAATATGCCTGGTATTCGATCGACTGCACGCGGGCTATCTTGGGGCTTACGGCAATACTTGGATCGAGACGCCCGCGGTCGATCGCCTTGCCAGCCAATCGTTCGTGTTCGACCAGGTGCTGATCGATACGCCCGATTTGAATCGTCTTTACCGTTCCTACTGGCAGGGCCGGCATGCCCTATCGCCGGACGTTTCGCCGGGCGATTGTCCTTCGCTGCCTGCCTGTTTGCGCGAATTGGGCGTTGACCACTGCCCTATTGACCGACGATCCTCTGGTGGCCCGGCATCCGCTGGCGGTCGATTTCGATGAAATAATCGACATCGATCCGCCTTGGGAATGCAGCGGCGCTGAGCGGATCGAGCAAACTCATTTCGCTCGATGTTTTGTGCAGATAATCGATTATCTGCAATCGGCCCGCGAACCGTTCATGTTATGGTGTCATCTGGCCGGGCTGGGCACGACATGGGATGCGCCCCTGTCGTTTCGCCGCGCATACAAGGACGAAGGCGATCCCGATCCGCCCACGGGGGCCGAAGTCCCGGATCAGACCCTGGCCGAAGATCACGATCCCGACGAACTTTTGGGCATAGTGCATTCCTATGCGGGCCAGGTGTCGCTGTTGGATTCCTGCCTGGAGGCCTTCCTGGAGTTTCTCAAAGACTTGAAGGCCGCCGGGGAACTGTTGCTTGCGCTCACGTCCTCGCGCGGATTCCCGCTGGGCGAGCACCGCCGCGTGGGACCGTGCGACGAGGCCCTGTACGGCGAATTGGTGCAAGTGCCGCTGATGCTTCGCTTTCCCGACGGCACGGGCGCAACCGCGCGGAGTCAGGCGCTTGTCGAGCCGGCCGATCTTTGGGCCACGTTTTTCCAGTGGTGGCAAAACCGCCCTGCGCCCGCTTCGCCCACCGCGCCAGTTTGATCCCGGTGGTGCGGCAGGATATTGCCGCCATTCGCGATCGATTGTGCATTGCCGGGCGCGGCGAAGAACGGGCCATACGCACGCCGGCATGGTATTTCCGCGCGGCAAGCGAAGGCGAGTTGTACGTCAAGCCCGACGACCGCTGGGAAGTCAACAACGTATCGAACCGCTGCCTGGAAGTAGTGGAATGCCTGCAACAAGCCCTGCTCCAGTGCGAACAGGCCATCCGCAGCGGAACCATCGCCGACCTGCCGCCCTTAAGCGATGTGCTGATCCACGGCCTGGGATGATGCAAACTTTTTCAACGCTATCTCCCGGCAAAAGTGCCGGGTCTAAACGGCAAGATCCGCCGCTGTGTGACCATAAGGAAATTTCCCGGCATAACAGCCGGCCCGAACAGATTTAAATTCCATTAAAAAACATTGCCCATTTAACCTGTATCCCCCTGTTTTATCATGGAAAACGCCCAGAATTCAGCCAATCTGGGATGGTGAGATAAAGTCGGTTCTGGATATAATCCCCGCCTTATTGTTTCCTGAAAATCTTGTTGCGCAGTGTGGGTCGCCGATTTCTCTTGCGCGGGTTTGGCGTCTTGCAGTTGACGGCGGCATGGCGCGCCCGTGCCGTTGATGGCATCCACGGGCAAGATGCCCGTGCCACCCATTTACCACTTTAGAATCGACCTAAAAGAAAGCAAGAAGACTGCGATGGTCGGACAAGGAAGTCCGAAAGAATTGCGAATATTTGCCTTTGCAACCTCCCGGCACATGTCGGCTGGTTGGCGGAAAAACTGCGCCTGGGCGGCCCTTCTGGCATTTCTCGCCTTCATGCCGTTTAATCTCCTGGCCGAAGAACTTCGTCTGCGCGTTGCTTGGGGCGGCGGGCGCGAACGGCAGTGGCAAGGGATCGTCACGCTTAGCGAAGGCCGTCTTGCCGAACCAAAGCCGTTGGGCATCGAGGCCGACGAACCCGCCTCGATGTATCTGGAACCAGGCGGCCAGAGCAGCCAGCAGCGATTGATTATTCGCCAGCGCAGTTCTCGGGCGTACGACGGTTTCGATATTCTCGCCGATGCGCCGCTTTCGGCCCGATGCACGATCCAATTGACCGCCGCCGATGCGACCGATCGGCCGTTGACGATCGAAATACCGTTGTCCGACGTAGTGGAAGAATTCGTCAATAAAGATCTGGACGGGCAAGGGAATCGCATATTGGTGACCCGCGCCCCCGGCGACCAGGTGCGCGTGGAATTTACCCGCGATTCGCTGGTCTTTACGCCGGGCGAGATGTTTCGCTTCACTGTCCGGCCGCATTTGCTTCCCTTGCCCGAGGGAACAAAGGTCCGGCTCAAAGTGCAATTGCTCCCCTCAGCGGGCGGCAAGGAAATATGGTCCTCGCAGCACGACGTGCAAGTCGGGCACGAGGCGTCGATCCCGGTCGAACTCCCTTTGCCCGAGGAAGAAGGTTCTTTCGACGTCCTTTTAAGCATAGCGACAAATCCCAGTTGGCCGCAGGCGGTGCGCCGTCCGTTATCCTGGAACAAAACCGTGGCCGAGCGCAAGGTGCAGGTCTTGGTTCTGGATCCTCAGCGTCCGCCGCCCCCCGCCCGCTCGGATCGCGAATTCACGCAGCTCGTTGAAATCGATCCGGCCAATCCGCGGTGGTGGGAGCTGCCCAAGCTGACCCAATTGCAACTGCCCAAGACGTGGCGCTTGTGGAAAGGTTCGCTGGGCAACGGCAATTCCAAGCCCTATCGCCACGAGCCTGGGCAATCTGGTGCAATTAAATCCCAACGCCGATTCGCCCGACGTGAGTTGGGAAGCCTACTGGCTGCCCATCAGCCAGCCGGGCCGGCCGCATATTCTCGAAGTCGATTATCCCAGCGACGTGCCGCAAACCCTGGGCATCAGCGTCCTCGAACCCAACGCCGCCGGGGCGCTGGCGGCAATCGGCCTGGATTCCGGCGTCGACTTGCAAGCGGAAATAATCGCCGACGCCGACTCGCCGCGCATGCTCCGGCATCGATTGATTTTCTGGCCGCGGACCAGCACGCCCTTGGTGCTCTTGACCAACGGCCGCGATCATTCGCCGGCCGTGTACGGCAAGATCCGCGTGCTATCGGGCGGCGAGCAGTTGCCGCGGGCCGCCCCGCTGCCGCCCCAGCAAAGCCAGCGGCTCATGGCGGCGTATCTCGACCGGCCCCTGTTTCCCGAGAATTTTTCCGCCGCGGAAGCATACGACGATTGGTGCGGCCGCTCGCTGGACAACTGGAACACCTTTTACGAGGGCGGAACCAGGCTCATCGCTTATCTGCAGCACGTCGGTTACAACGGTTTGATGCTGGGCGTGCTGGCCGACGGCAGCACGATCTATCCCAGCGCGTTTTGGATCCCACGCCGCGATACGATACGGGGGTATTTTTCACTTCGGCCCAAGACCCCGTGCGCAAGGACGTGCTGGAAATGTTGTTGCGCATGTTCGACCGCGAGGGCATGCAACTTATTCCCTCGCTGGAATTCGCCGCGCCTTTGCCGGAGTTGGAAGCCATCCGCCGCGGGGGCGGGCCGGAGGCCGAAGCCGTCCAGTGGATCGGCGCGGACGGGATGCCCTGGCGCGCGATCCATCCGGCCAAGCGCGGCTTGGCGCCTTATTACAACGTGCTCAATCCCCGCGTGCAAAACGCCATGTTGGCCGTGATCGAGGAGGTCGTCCAGCGCTACGCCCGGCATCCGTCTTTTTCCGGGATCGCCATTCGCCTGTCGGCTGACGGATACGCCCAACTGCCCGGCCCCGATTGGGGACTCGACGACCAGACCATCGCCGCGTTCCAACGGGACGCTAAACTTGCAGTTCCGGGCGAGGGCCCCGATCGCTTCGCCCGGCGGGCCGCCTTTCTCGCCCAGGAGCCCCATCGCCGATTATGGATCGAGTGGCGCGCGGACCGGTTATGTGAATTCTACTTGAAGGCGCAAAAAATATTGCTTTCGATGCGGTCCGACAGCCGCTTGTATCTGGCCGGCGCCGAGATAACCGGCGGCGAAGATGCCCAGACCGAGCTGAAACCCGCCTTGTCGCGCCATACCACGATGGCCGATTTGTTTTTCAGTGCGGGTATAGACGTAAAGAATTTTCAAGCGAATCGGCAACTCGTGTTGTTGCGCCCCGAGCGCCTCTCTCCCGGCGGCGATCTTTCCGCCAAGGCCGCCGAATTGGAAATCGGCCAAATGCCCGACAGCGAGCGCTATTTCCAGGGCTTGCCCCTCGCCGGCAGCCTGTTTTTCCACGTGCCGCGGGAAATCCACATTCCCTCGTTCGATCAAAAGAGCCCGATCAAGCCCAGTTACGCCGGATTGGTTTTGCAGCCTTCGCCGTCGGGTGCGCAAAATCGCCGCCGCTTTGTACATGATCTGGCCGCGCTCGACACGCAAGCCGTGTTCGACGGCGGATGGCTCCTGCCCCTGGGCCAGGAAGACTCGATCCGCGAACTCGTGGCGACGTTCCGTTTTTTGCCGGCCGTGCGATTCCGGCAGGTGGTCGATCAACAATCGTCCTCGCAACCGGTGACGTTCCGGGTGGGGACTTACTCCAACCGCACTTATTTATACGCGGTCAACGACGCTCCCTTCCGCGTAACCGCCCGGATCCACGTGGAAACTCAATCCGGCTGCCGCTTGGATGAACTGACCGGGCGGCGAAAAGTTCCTCCCCTTAAGCCTGATCCCGGCGGCGGAATGTATTGGGAAATCCAGTTGGAACCCTACGACCTGGTCGCCGTACAGTTTGGCGAAGCGAATATCCAGGTCGCGCGTCCGCAAGTCACTTTGCCGAAAACGATCGAACCGGCCTTGGGTCGCCAGATCGGCCTGTTGGGCATCCGGGCTGCCGCCTTGCGCAACCCGCCGCCCTTGGATGTCCTCGAAAATCCCGACTTCGAAAAACCCTCCGACACGCGCAAGGGCATTCCCGGCTGGTCCTTAACCTCGTGCGACGGCGTGACGATCCAACTCGATTCCAGCGCCGCCCATGGCGGCAAGCAGTCGGCGCACGTCGTAAGCAACGGTCCGGTGGCCTGCCTCGTGAGCCGGCCCCTGCCCGCGCCCGCCACGGGCCGGATTTCGATGTCCGTTTGGCTCCGCATCGCCGACCCCAATAAACAACCGCCCCTGCGCCTGGCCTTGGAAAGCAAAATAGGCGGACGCGATAAATACAGTTACGCACCGGTCGGACGCATGCCCGATGGATCGCCCACCGGCGTGAACCTGAGCGATCAATGGGCCCAATACATCTTCCAAGTCGACGATCTGCCCTTGGAAGGCATAACGTCGCTGCGCGCGAGATTCGACCTGATGGGACCCGGCGAAGTCTGGGTGGACGACGTGAATCTGTGCAATCTGGCCTTTAGCCGGCCGGAAATCATCGAACTCTCGAAACTCATCACCTTGGCCGACGCGAAACTGCGCGGCGGCCAGGTCTACGATTGCATGCACTTGCTGGAAGGCTATTGGCCGCGCTTCCTGGACGAAAACGTCCGCCTGCCCGTGGAGAATCCGCCCTCGTCGAAACCCGCCGCCGGGCTGGCCGATCAGCCCGCCGCCAAAACTCCCGCCGCCGAAGAGCCCCCCGCCCAAAATTCCGACCGCACCGGCTGGTTTAACCGCGTGAAAAACCTGCTCCCGGAAAAAATACGGTTCTAAAAAAAAGATCGGGGATTGGGAATTAGGAATTAGAGATTGGACAATTCTCCTCGTTCCCACGCTCCGGCGTGGGAACGCTCAGTCTTCGAACTCTTTCCACTCTCCCTATCTCCCTAACCTCCAGCTTCCAGTCTAAAGCCTCTATGGCGTCTTTCGTTTTCTCGCTCAACAGTATAATGCCATGATAAACGCCCCGGCGAGGAGTACGAAACTGGATGGTTCCGGAACGGGTGTGATCGTACCTCCATGCGGTCCGCCTGGAATGGCCTGGATAATAATCGTCGCGCCGCTGCCGACGGTTAACGTGTCCTGACTGATTGATGCGGCAGTCAGGCTGCCGCCAGTGTCTACTTTTGTGATTCCATTTCCCGAAATCGCGCCGACCACATGTGCGCTGTTAACCACTTCAAACGTTGCTAACGCGGCGGTGTTAATATTGAGGTTCGGCTTGTTCACACTAACTGTTTTAAAAACTGCTCTGCCCGACTGCACATCAATAAGCGACGTCCCGCTTACACCAATGCCCCCGGCAATCTCCAGCGTGCCGCTATCGACGGTGGTGGTGCCGGAGTAGGTGTTCGCCCCAGAGAGCGTCTGAGTGTCGAAGGGGTACACCGACCCATGAAAGATGAGGCTTCCGGGTCCGCTAATAATGCCCGCATAGCTTCCCGTGCCCAAGTTTATCACGAGCGTGGCGGAGCCGAGAGCGATGTTCCCGCCGACGGCCCCGCCGCCGTCAATGGTCGTGAAATTTTGAGTACAGTTATTCAGGTCCAGCGTCGCGCCCGCCACGTTCGCCAATGTGACCGAACAGTTCGGGAACAAGCGGTTCGGGCCCCCGTCCAATCGCAGCGTGCCGGCGTTGATTGTTATCGGACCGCTCCCATTGTTCACGCCGGTCAGGGTCAGGGTGCCGGGGCCTTGCTTGACAAGGCCGCCCCAACCGTTGATGCCGCTCGTGATACTGCCCGAAAATGTCGTGCTGCTTGCATCTCCCACGCTAAGTGTGCCGATGCCTAGGGTAACTCTTCCGCCGCTGGCGCCTCCGCCGCTTAAAGAAGCGATAGTCTGATCCTGGTCGTTAAGGTCCAGCACTGCGCTGGAAGCGTTCGCGAGCGCGACCGCGGTGCCTGTTGGCAGGCGGTTGCTGCCGCCGGAGAGCTGCAGTGTTCCCGTGTTGATGGTCGTGGTGCCGGTGTAGATGTTCGCCCCAGTTAGGGTGAGCGTGCCGCTGCCCTGTTTCGCCAGGCTTCCGGTGCCGTTGATGGCGCCCGCGTAGGTGATGCTGGTGCTATCTCCCACGATGAGCAGCCCGCCTGCGCCGAGAGCCACGTTGCCGCCGTTAATCCCGCCGCCGCTCAGGGAAGCGATGATTTGGCCTTGACCATTGAGGTCGAGCACTGCGCCGGAGACGTTTGCCAAGCTCACGGCGGTTCCGTACGGGAGGAGGCCGGGGAAGCTGGGGGTGCCAAGCTGTAATGTGCCGGCGTTGATGGTGGTCGCGCCCGAGTAGTTGTTCATCCCCGGAGGCTGCGAAAGCTGCAATATGCCGGACCCGAGCTTCGTCAGGCCGACAGAACCTCCCAGAGGGGACTCGATAGAGTCGGTGCCGGCGCCGGTTGTGATGTTGCCGCCGGCGCCGGTCAACGTGATCATGCTGCCACCCAAGGTGTAACCGTCGACGTTGAACGTGATGGAGTTGACCGAGTTGATCGTCTCCCCGACGTTAACGATGCCGGCGATGCCCTCGAAGTATGCGTTCGCGCCGTTGTACCAGGGTGCGATGTACGGGCCGAGGCTGTGGCTTGCCCAGTCGAACGTTGTGCCGTTGTCCCAAGTCTTCGGTCCGCCGGCGTCGCTGAAATACCTGTTGGGGTTGGCGGCGCGGGCGCCGGAAGCCAAAAAAATCAACGCCAAGGTGCCCGATGCCAGCCCGGTCAAAACGGTGGTTGTCCGATGGTGCCTCATCGTACTGCCTCCTGATAGACGTTGTACGGTCGTCTGAAAGCTCCGATGTCTACCCAATTTAACCACCCCACGGCAAATGTCAATATTTTCGTGGTGATATTCATCAAAATCCGTACTGAAGTGGGAGTGGGGGGGGAGAATTGTATGTTGACCCGTATTTGCCATTTGGACGCCGCTCGGATACGCTCCGAGCGACAACGTCCCCCCATGTTAGCCAATAGCTGCGTGGAATTCCAGTTGGCCCGCTGATTCTCCCGCCGACAACCTGGTCCCCCAAGCCGTCCCGATGACTGACGCCCAAAATTCCGACCGCACCGGCTGGTTCAACCGCGTGAAAACCTGCTGCCGGAAAAGTTGCGGTTCTAAAGACGTTCAGGAGGCTGGACATTCTTGTCTGGCGAAGAGTTCAGGGTTCAGGATTCGGGTTCAGTAAAAATTGTCCCCTCTCCGGGCACCGACTGAAGGTTGGTCGGGAGAGGGCTAGGGTGAGGGCTGAATCGACTTGAATTCCGTATTCCTAATCTCTTGCTGTGATTGAGGTTTTATATTTTGGGATAGGCTTTAAGCAATCAGCTTTCAGTTTTCAGCAGTCAGCCACAACAAAGGTGTATAATACTATCTTAATGCGCGCGAAAACACCCTCAAGCTCCAACACAAAAGATTCAATACCCGCAATATCAATCATAAATTCATAATCACCAATCACCAATCCTTAATTTCATGGCACAATGACTCCAATCGGGCACAGTTTGGTTGGCGCGGCGGCGGGCGTGGTGGTCATGCCTCGATATAAAAGCCTTTGGGCAAGCGCGGCGTTCTTGGCGGCGTTTGTGGCCTTGGCGAATTTGCCCGATTGGCACTTGCCATATTGGGGACATACTCGTTACGACATCAGTCACAGCGTGTTTGTGAATCTGGCTTTAATAATTATCTGTGCCGTGCTGTTGCGAATTTGTAAGTTAACGCGAGCGAATATAGGCGCATGGCCGGTGATTTTTGGCGGTGCGATCGCATGGCTAAGCCATTTGCTTTTGGATTCATTCTATAGCCACGGCCAAGGAATCGCGATTTTTTGGCCTTTTAGCAGCGCTCGACTGGCCTTACCCATGCCCTGGTTCCAGTCATGGTGGAGCATTCCACCCCCGCTAAACCTGGAGACCTTTCGCATTAGTCTGGTGGAACTACTTTTCTATGGTCCTATACTTATATTAGCCATAGTTTGGCGATATTGGCGGTCGGCGGCTAAGGAATAGATGGAAAAAAAGGGACGAGAGATTTGGAATTCGCAATGTCTGATCTGCAGTCGAATAATTTTGAAAGTCTCCAAAATCTTCTCGCCCAGCGCATTCTGATCCTCGACGGGGCGATGGGTACGATGATTCAACAACTCGGTTTCGGCGAGGCGGAATTTCGAGGTGCGCAATTTGCCGATCATCCCCGGGATTTGAAGGGCTGCAACGACCTGCTCTCGATTACACGGCCGGATGCGATTACCGCCATCCATCGGGCGTTCCTCGAAGCCGGGGCCGATATCATCTCCACTAACACCTTCAATGCCAACGCCATTTCCATGGCCGATTACGGCCTGGTCGATCGGGTGAAGGAAATCAACGCGGCAGCCGTGGAATGTGCGAAAAAGGCGGTTGAGCAGTTTTGTAACACTGGCAGAGCCAGTGGCACACAAGCAATTCATCCCTCATCCCTCATCCCTCATCCTTCATCTCCTCCTCCCATCCCGTTTATCGCCGGATCGATCGGCCCGACTAATCGTACAGCCTCGATGTCGCCGGACGTAAACGACCCGGGATATCGGGCCGTAACATTCGATCAACTCGTGGAGGCGTATTACGAGCAAGCGGCGGCATTGATCGAAGCCGGGGTGGATATCCTCCTGCCCGAAACCACATTCGACACGCTCAACCTGAAGGCCTGCCTGTTTGCCATCGAAAAATATTTCCAGGATAAGGGGACAGTCCCATTTTCGCTTCGCGAAAATCGGGACAGTCCCCGCCTGCCGGTGATGGCCTCGGTAACCATCACCGACCGCAGCGGGCGCACGCTTTCCGGCCAGACCCTCGAGGCATTTCTGATTTCCATCGGCCACGCCGATCTGTTCAGCATTGGAATAAACTGTGCACTGGGGCCGGAATTGATGCGCCCGTATGTCGAAGAACTTTCCCGATTGTGCCCGCTTTGGACCAGTTGTCATCCCAACGCGGGATTGCCCAACGAACTGGGCGGATATGACGAAACGCCGGAGCAAATGGCCAAAATTCTCGGCGAGTTCGCCGCCAACGGCTGGTTGAATATCGTGGGCGGATGCTGCGGCACCACGCCCGCGCACATTCGCGCGATATCCCAAGCCATGGCCGGCAAGCCGCCCCGCAAGAGTGGCACTGGCAAAGCCAGTGGCGCCCCAGTGCAAGTTTACTCGCGCTATAGCGGGCTGGAGCCGTATACAATCCGGCCGGACAGCACGTTTACCATGATCGGCGAGCGGACCAACGTATCCGGTTCGCGGCGGTTCGCCCGCTTGGTCCGCGAAGGAAACCTGGCCGAGGCGGTTTCCATCGCCCGGCAGCAGGTCGAGGGCGGGGCGAACGTCATAGACGTCAACATGGACGAAGGGCTTTTGGACGGCCCGGCCGTGATGGCTAAATTTCTCAATCTTATCGCCGCCGAGCCCGACATCGCCCGCGTGCCGGTGATGATCGACAGTTCGAACTGGGCCGTTATCGAGGCCGGATTGAAATGCGTGCAAGGCAAACCGATCGTCAATTCCATCAGCCTGAAAGAAGGCGAGGAGGAATTCCTGAAGCATGCCCGGCTGGTGCGGCGTTACGGCGCGGCCTGCGTAGTGATGATGTTCGACGAAAAGGGCCAGGCCGTAACCGTGGACGATAAAGTCCGCATTGCACGCCGGGCGTACCACTTGCTGACGGAAAAGGTCGGCATGCCGCCGGCGGATATCATCTTCGATCCCAACGTGCTGGCCATCGGCACCGGCATGGAGGAGCACGCCCGATACGCGATGAACTTTATCGAGGCCGCGCAGGATCAAGGAGTTGCTGCCCGACGTGAAAATCTCCGGCGGCATCAGCAACGTGTCCTTCGCATTCCGCGGCAACGACGCCGTGCGCGAGGCCATAAACGCGGCGTTTTTGTATCACGCCATCCAAGCCGGGCTGGACATGGGCATAGTCAACGCCAGGCAATTGGCCATATACGAAGAAATCGAGCCGACGCTGCTGGAACATGTGGAAGACGTGATCTTCGACCGCCGCGGCGACGCCACCGAGCGGCTGATCGCGTTGGGCTCGTCCCTTTCGGCCAAGGCCGCACGCGATGACAAAATTGATCTGGCCTGGCGCGAACAGCCCGTGGAAGAACGCCTGAAACACGCCTTGATCCAGGGCATCATTGAATTCATCGACGAGGATGCGGAAGAGGCCCGCGCCAAATATCCCAGTTGCCTGGCAATAATCGAAGGCCCGCTGATGGCCGGGATGCAAGTCGTGGGCGATTTGTTCGGCGACGGTAAGATGTTCCTGCCCCAGGTCGTGAAAAGCGCCCGGGTAATGAAAAAGGCCGTGGCCTATTTGCTGCCGTTTATGGAAGCGGAGAAAGCTCTGAAAAAGGGGACTGGCGCCGAGCCTGACGGCTCGGCGCCAGTACCCTCGACACGCGGCACCATTGTCATGGCCACCGTCAAGGGCGACGTCCACGATATCGGCAAGAATATCGTGGGCATCGTGCTGGGGTGCAACAACTACAAAGTGATCGATCTGGGCGTGATGGTCCCCTGCGAAAAAATCCTGCAAACGGCCCTGGAAAACCAAGCCGACATGATCGGCCTGAGCGGACTGATCACGCCCAGCCTGGAGGAAATGGTCCACGTGGCCAGAGAAATGGACCGCACGGGCATGAGTATCCCGCTTTTGATCGGCGGGGCCACGACCAGCCCGAAACATACGGCCGTAAAAATCGCCCCGGCCTATCGGCACGAGGTGGTGCACGTAAAAGACGCCTCGCGGAGCGTGCCGGCGGTCGAGCGGCTGATCGACCCGGAAAAGCGCAGGCAATTCGATGCTGAAAACCGCGCATACCAGGCGCAGATGGTCACGGCCTTTAAATCCCGCGCCGAAACCAAGCTCGTGCCCTACCGTGAAGCGCTTGCCGGCCGTTTTCAAACCGATTGGGCCGCGATCGAAATTCCAAAACCGTCGTTTATTGGCACTCGGGTGTTCGTCGATTATTCGCTGGAAGAACTGGCAGGGTACATCGACTGGCAGCCGTTTTTCTGGGCCTGGGAACTGCGGGGAAAATTTCCCGATATCCTCGATCATCCCCAGCACGGCGAAGAGGCCCGAAAACTCTATGCCGATGGCAAAAAACTCTTGGATGAGATTATCAAGCGCCGCTGGTTGCATGCCCGGGGCGTGTATGGGTTCTGGCCGGCGGCGTCGCTAGGCGACGACATTCTGGTATATGAAGATGAAAGCCGTACGGCCGAGATTGCCAGGTTCCATTTCCTCCGCCAGCAATGGCTGCCCAGCAAGGGGACTGGCTCCGAGCGCAGCGAGGTGCCTGTCCACATGTTACGCAATTGCTACTACTCTCTTGCCGATTTCATTGCCCCGGCCGAAAGCGGGCGTAAGGATTATTTAGGCGCGTTCGCCGTAACCGGCGGCATGGGTTCGGCCGAACTTGTCAAGCGATTCGAGGCCGACAATGACGACTACAGCGCAATCATGTCGAAAGTACTTGCCGACCGGCTGGCCGAGGCCTTTGCCGAATGCCTGCACGAGCGAGCCCGGATCGATTGGCATTTCGGGCGCGATGAAAATCTCACCATCGAAGACATGATTGCGGAAAAATATCGCGGCATCCGCCCGGCCCCGGGCTATCCGTCGCTGCCCGACCACACCGAAAAACACATTCTTTTCGAACTCATGCAAGTCGAGCGCCAAATCGGCATGTCGCTGACCGAAAGCTACATGATGGTCCCGCCGGCCTCGGTCTGCGGGTTTATTTTCTCCCACCCGGCGTCGCACTATTTCGCCATCAACCGCGTCACCCGCGACCAGGTCGAAGACTACGCCCGGCGCAAAGGCATGAAATTAAAGGAAGCCGAAAAATGGCTGGCACCCGTGCTGGGCTACGATGTGGAGTGAGACTATTATAATCTAAATACATATTGCAAAGAGAGTTATATTGATCAATGAAACGCTTGCTTTAATGCCTTTGTACGGATTAAAATAATTGGGCTAAAATTTTAATGCTTCGAAAACTTCTTTTTGGGTTGGAACTTATGGATGTTAACTAATTACGAGGCCGTCATACGTAGTTTCACAAACCAGAAAGTATAGTATCCCTAGAATCCAGTAACATTCCTATAGAATAACCATGGATCGGCGATTCATAGTACTGATTGCCATCTGCATGCTTCTGTTTGGTTGTTCCAAACAATTACCCCAATTGCCGCTTGATGTCGATAATGACGGCGGATTCCGGCTTACGGAAATATCGGTATCAGAGGCTGTCCAGCGCCAACCCCAATTAGCCTATTGCGGATCGAGGGAATTACTGGGTTTTACAAAAACGGAATACTGGAACGATTGCACAATTCCAAAAAAGGAAGTGAAAAGATATCCGCAATTCAAAGGATCAAAACCGCTCTATGGATCCCTAAAATTTAAATCCGATTATCTCAAGCCTAAAAGTGGATTCATTGAATACCAGTTCGCCGTCGATGCAACCGGTTCCGAAGGCTATGACCTGCTGTATTTCGACGCTAATCGCGATTTGGATCTCACCAACGACCGGCCATTACGAGCCGGTAAAACATCCTGGCCCAACGGCCTGTGGCCTCGCGAAATGAAAGAAGGTCGTATTTTGGAGCCAATTACATTGCCGGTCGACTTCGGTCCCGGCTATGGCGTTCGGCCGGTCAATATGTTGCCGTTAATACTTTCACAAAAGGAAAGTGCAAAATATTCTTGTGTTAGACTTGTTTTTATCTGTTTATCATTCCGCGCGGGGCGAATTAAAATCGCGGACAAGGAATTCGACGCCATACTCGCGCAAGATGTTATACCCGGAAGTTTTAATTGGCCGTATACTCATCTTTATTTGATGGAGCCTGGGAAAACGGCGCCATTTGAAAATTGGTTTGGTTCGGAATCTCTTCGCGCATACCGCTTCATTAACGGGAAATACTATACGACCTCTGCCTCGCCCACGGGCGACAAGCTTTTTGTCAAGCCATACACCGGCGAATTAGGCGTATTAAAGATCGATTCAGGTAGACGCGGCATCGACGAAGTGTCTGTATCAGGTTCACTGGAATCGCCGACAGCCGCCGTGGCAATCGGAAAAATAGAACAGGAGAAACAGCCGCCTTTACAACCGGTTACCGAGTGGCATGTGCCAGTCGGCGATTATTTTTCTAATGATCTTTTAGTTCGTTTGGGCTCTTTGCGGATTGATTTAATGCTTAACCTCAACGATCAAAAAATAGATCCCGACTGGGCACCGAAATTGAGCATAAAGATACGCCCTAACCAGCCGTTTGTGTTGGATTTCGCCAACAAACCGGATGCGTTGTTCGTCAGTCCATCGAAAGACGCGGCTTTCAAGCCCGGGGACGAGATCGAGGTCAAAGCAGTGTTAATTGATCCTCCCTTGGATATCAGGGTCCGTGGTCTCGATACCCTGCAAAAGCCGACAGAGGAACTTAAAAACGGTGAGGTTCAAAATAATGCAGTCGAAAATTTCAAATCATTGGAACCCACGGTGATCATTGCCGATTCTAGCGGGAATATCGTGGCCGAGGGCACGATGCCCTTTGGCTGAGACGGCACCTGCGGCTACTCGTGGCGAGTGCCGGATGGCATCGATCTGAAAGGCAAGAGCGAAACCTTCACCATCACAGTGCGTTACGACACGCTGGAGTTGTACGGCAAAGTTGAAGCTTCACGCACGTTTACGATTTCTAGAGATTAGAGAATAGTAGCCCGCACACGCCGTGTGCGGAGCCGGCACACGGCGTGTGCCGGCTACATTGGAAGTTATTCCCGTATAGCGATGAAACATGCGCCTAAGATTGGTATAATAGATTGGTCAAAAAATCGGCGGGTTGTTTAAATGGAGATCGCCATGGAATGCATGAAAGAAAAGAATCTTAAAGATTGCACCTGCACGTATAGTTGTTCCAAGCGCGGGCTGTGTTGCGAATGCGTGCGATATCACCGCGAGGCAGGGGAGATACCGGGCTGCTTCTTTTCCAAGGCCGGCGAAAAAACTTACGACCGCGGTATCGGCAATTTCATCAGGTTTTGCAAGCGGTAAAGATGCGACGTTTTCGTTCTTGGCCCTTTATACCAGTGCGGAATTGCACTCATGAAATCGCCGTTTAGGTAGTTGCCGCGGTATGGGCGGATTCCTCGGCCGATGCCGCCTGTTGCACTACGACTTGGAGGCTCGATCCGCGAACAGAGGCCAACGATGCGATGCCCCAACCGCAGCCTTTCATGGGATTGTGCCACAGTATCTGGCCGGTCAGCGGATCAAGACAATAGATATAGCCGTTGAATGAGGCGATCAAACGGTCCCCATCCAACAGAAAGATCACATTTCCTTTGTGCTTCATCTGCTTGTTCGACCAGACGATTTCGCCCGTATCGCGGTCCAAGGCCGCTACGTAACCGTTAAAACCGACGAATATCAGTTGTTCGACTGTCATGGGCGTTTTCCTGGAATACTGCAGTATTACCCCATCATATCACCGGGCCAAATCGGTGTCACTCGGCAAGCAAGCCCCTTATAGTTGTTGGTCATGATGTATTTAGAACCACATTTTCGTTCTTGACCCTTCATATCCGGGCAGAGTAAATTGCCAGATTAAGGTAAAATGCGCCATTATTGTAAACCTTGATGTTAAACTGGGTAATTTGCACCTGCCTGTATAATTATAAAAGGGTATTCTGTAATTCTCATTTGACTCGCTATATTTTCATTTAGCCCGCCGTAAATACACGGCGACAACAAAGCGAAGAACTGTTGGGGCGGCAATCCAACTGCCTCCCCAACGGAGGTTTGCCCGAAATGTTGCCCGGGGCATATTCACCCGGGGCTAAATAACAGATTATGTACCCCGGTGTGTTCACCGGGGGCTAAATAAAAATTATGGAAGAACTATTTTCACAGATCGGCGATGTGCTGGGCGGCTTTTTCGGCGGAATTGGCCGGGGGATCGAACGCGCGATCACCAGTCTTTTCGGCTCGTCCAACGCCCGGTATCTGAAAAAACTCCAGCCCGCGGTTGACGCCATAAGCGCCTTGGAGCCCAAATATCAGCAGATGACCGACGCCGAACTGAAGGAGCAGACGATCAAGTTCCGCAAGCGCTTGGCGGCGGGCGAAACGCTGGAAGATCTGTTGATCGAGGCCTTTGCCGTGTGCCGCGAGGCCGGGCGCAGGGTGTTGGGAATGCGGCACTTCGACGTGCAATTGATGGGCGGCATCGTATTGCATCGCGGTTGCATCGCCGAGATGGTCACCGGCGAGGGCAAAACCCTGGTCGCCACTCTGCCGGCTTATCTAAACGCCTTGGAAGGTCATGGCGTGCACGTGGTCACCGTGAACGATTACCTCGCCCGCCGCGACATGGAATGGATGGGCCCGCTCTACATGTCCCTGGGTCTTACCGTAGGCACGATCCAAAGCAACATGGAGACCGACCAGCGGCAAAAGGCCTACGACTGCGACATCACCTACGGCACGAACAACGAATTCGGCTTCGATTACCTCCGCGACAACATGCGTCCTGCCGCCAAGGGCGACAACCTCTTTGCAAAGCATTTGCAGCAATCGCAGGGCCCGCTGCACTATGCGATTATCGACGAAGTGGACAACATTTTGGTCGACGAGGCCCGCACGCCGCTTATCATTTCCGGCCCGGCGTTCGACGACGTCCGCCGCTATGCCATGGCCGACCGCATCGCCCGGCAGTTGAAAAAAGACGCGCACTTCGAGGTCAAGGAAAAGGAGCACACCGCGAATTTGACCGACGAAGGCGTGCGCGCGGCCGAGCAACTGGCGGGCGTGGAAAGCTTTTATACGGCCGGTCACATGGAATGGCCGCATCTGATCGACAACGCGCTTAAAGCCCATCACCTTTACAAGCGCGACGTGAACTACGTGGTCAACGGCGAGGAAGTGGTCATCGTCGACGAATTCACCGGCCGCTTGATGCCGGGACGGAATTGGAGCGACGGCCTGCACCAGGCGGTCGAGGCCAAGGAGGGCGTGCGCATTAAGGAGGAAAACCAGACCCTGGCCACGATCACGCTGCAAAACTTTTTCAAACTCTACGACAAGATTTGCGGCATGACCGGCACGGCCATGACCGAGGCCGCCGAGTTCTGGAAAATTTACAAACTCGACGTGATCGCCGTGCCCACCAACCAGCCCCTGCGGCGGATCAACAATGCCGACGTGATCTTCCGCAGCGAGCGGGAAAAATACACCGCCATCGTCGACGAAATCGAGCGGATTAACAAATGGGACGTGGTGGCGTCGCTTAAAGGCGAGGCCTGGCCGGGCAGGATCATCCGCGAAACCGATAAGGCCATCGAGTTCGAGGCGAAGGGATTCAAGAATGAAGTTCAAACCATACCGCGCGATAAAATCAAGGCCGTCGAGCGGCTCGGGCGGCCGATCCTGGTGGGCACGGTCTCCATCGAGCGCAGCGAACTGATCTCGCACATGCTGGAAAAACGCGGCATCGCCCACCAGGTCCTAAACGCCAAGCACCACCAGCGCGAGGCCGAGATCGTGGCCCAGGCCGGGCGGAAAAAAGCGGTCACCATCGCCACCAACATGGCCGGACGCGGCACCGACATCATCCTCGGCGGCAATCCCGAGGCCATGGCCTGGGCCTTGCTGCAAGAGAAATATCCCACCCGCCTGGAAGTGCCGCAAAACGAATGGGACGCCCTGGTCAACGAGATCGAGCAGCGCGAGCAGACCAAGGCCGAGGGCCGCGAAGTGGCGGCCATGGGCGGGCTGCACATCATCGGCAGCGAACGGCACGAAGCCCGGCGCATCGACCTGCAACTCCGCGGCCGGGCCGGCCGGCAAGGCGATCCGGGCTCCAGCCGCTTCTACCTTTCCCTGGAAGACGACCTGATGCGGATCTTCGCCGGGGAGTGGGTGAAAAATATCCTCACCCGCCTGGGCATGAAGGAAGGCGAAGCCATCGAAAGCCACATGGTCTCGCGCCGCATCGAAGGCGCACAAAAAAGGTCGAGGAACGAAACTTCGATATCCGCAAAAATCTGCTCGAAGACGACGCGGTCATGGACGAGCAGCGCAAACGCGTTTACGGATATCGGCAGAGCATCCTTAACGGCGCAAACTGCAAGCAACTTATCCTGGACATGATTCGCCAGCAGGTCGATCATTATCTCGACGAATTCCTGGCCAAAGACTACGGCGCCGGGACGTTCGCCGAGTGGGCGGGCAAACAATTGGCTATTGAGTTCGACCCCCGCGACTTCCGCGGCATGGACTTCGACGGGGCCCAGCAATTCGCCAAGGACGAGGCCCAGCGCATGGTCGAAGGCCAGGTGCTCGACTTGATCGAGGAAAACCTTCCCCAGGAGGAAGATCCCGGCGAGTGGAGTTGGGAGGCCCTGACCAAGGCGGCCAACGTCCGCTGGAAGCTGAGCCTCCGCGACCGCGACCTGCGCCAACTGGGGCGCGATCAGGCGGGCGAGGATCTGATCCAGCGCGCCCGGGCCGCCGTGCAAAAAATCGACCTTAGCGACGGCCGGCGGTTCCTCGATCCCGATTTCGGAATTCGCACCGCCTGCGCTTGGGTGCGGCACAAGTTCGGCATCGAATTGGCGCCCGACGCCGCCGGCGCCATGGAACCTCCGGTCTTCAAGGATCTTGTCCGGCAAAAAGCCGAGGCGGTTTATGAGGAAAGAGAACTCGAATATCCGGTGATGGCCGCGCTGGCCCATTTTACGACCCGCGACGGCAGCGGGCACAAACGTTACGACCGCGAGCAACTCGTGGCCTGGGCCCGCGACCGTTTCCAGGTCGACCTGGACCTGGAGGACCTGAAAAACAAGCAGCGCGACGAGATCCGCGCCATGCTCATCGAGCACAGCCGCCGCTACATGGCCGCTTACGCCCCGGCCCTGGAAGAAGCGCTGGCCTGGGAAGCCAACGTTTTTCCCCTCAGAATGCCCTCCGATAAAGTGCCGCACGCCGCCGAGGAAAACGGCGAGTTGAAAAAACTCTCCGACTGGCTGGCTTCGAAATACCGCTATGAACTTTCGCCGGAAAAAATGTTCCGCCTCAGCCCCGAGCAACTCCAGCGGCACCTGGCTATGGCCGTGGAAGAAAAATACCGCCCGGAAATGCGGCGCATGGAACGCGCCTTGGTCCTGCAATTGCTCGACACCGCCTGGAAGGATCATCTCCTGGCCATGGACCACCTCCATAGCAGCGTGGGCCTGCGCGGTTACGCCCAAGTCGATCCCAAGGTGGAATACAAGCGCGAAGGCATGAAGATTTTCGAGCAGATGTGGAACTCGGTGGGCGAACGGGTGACAGACCTGGTCTTCAAGATGGAGCAACTCGACGAGAGTTTCGTGGGCTCGACCTGGTCGCAGGCTGAAGCGGTTCACGAAGACGCCTCCTCGGCCGGCGAGATCGCCTCGCAACAGCAGGCGGCCATCGAGGGCACCGAAGTCGATCACAAGCCCCAGCCCATCCGCAACCGGCAAAAGCGCGTGGGCCGCAACGACCCCTGCCCCTGCGGCAGCGGCAAAAAATTCAAAAACTGCTGCATGAAAAAAGGGTGACAGGCTATATGATCTAATAAGAAAAACGAGAATCTCCAAAATGCCCCTCCCCAAAATATATATTGAAACTACCATACCTAGTTTTTGTTCCTTGTTTAATCACGCCGTTGGAATTTCTCGGTGAGGAGGTGTGAAGTGGAAGATTTATCTCCCTTAAAACGTGTCCGAAAAGCGAGAGAAGAAATCTCGGCAGCATGTGACAACGATCCTAAAAAACTCGTTGAACATTATATGAAACTTCAAGAACGGCATCACGATCGGCTTGTTTCGGGACCTAAAACTCCCACAGTCGATATCTTATTTCAGACGCCGATTGACGATTAGTGCTGGAAAGTTCCCGGCTTATGTTTCGGCATAACATAATATATCATTGTTGAGCAGAAAGGATTTTCCCATGTCAAACACAGAAATCCAAGCCGAGTTGTTAAAACGAATCAATCAACTATCAGAAGAAGAACAACGCCAGGTTCTAAAATTTGCCAGCAATCTCCCCGCTTCTCTACCTAAAAAATCGCCGGAGCATTTTTTAGATTTGGTAGGCACGCTTGATAGCGAGTCCGCTCAAGAGATGCTACAAGCCATCGAAGAAGATTGTGAACGGATAGACGCCAATGAGTGGTGAATTTCTTTTGGATACTAATGCCGTTATTGCCTTGCTAAAAGGGGATTTGGCGTTGCGCGAATTGGTTGCCGATTCGCCAAGATTACTCTTATCAATCGTCGTTCTTGGAGAATTGTATCATGGTGCTCAAAACTCTAAGCGTTGTGATGATAATATTGCCAGAATTGAAAAATTAATTCTAACCAGCACTCTGATCTATAGTGACCAAGGTACGGCATGGGAATATGGAGTTATTAAGAAAATTTTACGCTCGCAAGGGCGGTCATTACCTGAAAATGACATCTGGTTGGCAGCACTCGCTCGACAGCACGGCCTTGTTTTAATCACACGTGATAAACACTTTCAAGTAGTCGAGCGATTGAACGTTAAGCAATGGTAGTTTTCAGGTTGTCCTGAAGCATAACCGATAATCAATTTCTCGGGAAAGGATTCCCTTAGTGCCTTATCTGCTGAACGTCATTTACTTGCTGTTGATTCTGTTTGGTCTGCCGTGGTTGATATGGCAGGCGGTGCGCAAGGGAAAATATCGGGAAGGATACGCCGCTAAATTTTTGGGGCTGGTCCCCAGGCGGACATCGGATAAAAAATGCGTTTGGCTGCATGCCGTCAGCGTGGGCGAAGTAAATCTCTTGCTCCCGCTTGTTCGGTTTATTCAAAAACAGCGGCCCGACTGGGAGTGCGCGATTTCCACGACCACCGCCACCGGCATGGCACTGGCGAAAAAGAAATTTCCCGAGCTTATGGTCTTTTATTGCCCCCTGGATTTCACCTGGGCCGTTTCGGCCGCCATGCGGCGGATCCGGCCCGACATTCTCGTGCTGGCCGAGTTGGAGCTCTGGCCGAACCTGATCCGCGCGGCCCGGCGGCAGGGGGCAAAAGTCGCCGTCGTCAACGGCCGATTGAGCGAACACAGTTTCCGCGGCTATCGCCGGATTCGGCCGCTTATCACCGGACTATTGCGGCAGATTGATTTAATCGCCGTGCAGGACGAAACTTATGCCGGGCGTTTCCGGCTGCTTGGCGCTTGGCCGGAGACCGTGCAGGTAACCGGCTCGATGAAATTCGACGGCGCCCAGACCGACCGTGACAACCCGGCCACCCGGCGGCTTGCCGCGATGGCGGGTTTTAGCGGGGATGATATCGTGTGGCTGGCCGGCAGCACCCAGGAACCGGAAGAGTCGATGGTGTTGGAAATTTTTCGCCGCCTGATCGCGGAATTTCCCCGACTGCGTTTGCTGTTGGTTCCCCGGCATCCCGAGCGTTTTCAGGCCGTTGCCCGACTGATGGATCAATCGGGACTTTCCTGGCAACGCCGCACGGAGTTGAAGGAAACTCACGACGTTGTTGGGGCGACAGTTAAACTGTCGTCCCAACAATGTTCAAGCGCTGGGGCAAGAGTTGAACTATCGCCCCAACAGAATTCCCTGCAAAAGTCGCAACAAACCCAACAGCCTCGCATCTTACTCGTCGACGCGGTGGGCGAACTCGGCGCCTGGTGGGGAACAGCGCAAATCG
This sequence comes from Pirellulales bacterium, assembly GCA_963845975.1. GTDB lineage: Bacteria > Planctomycetota > Planctomycetia > Pirellulales > Thermoguttaceae > JBEKIK01. The sequence continues at coordinate 2,001,301 of CAWJUD010000001.1, forward strand.
CCTTTGTGGGCGGAAGTTTCGGCCGCCGCGGCGGGCAGAACATGATCGAACCGGCCGCCTACGGCGCGGCTGTGTCGTTCGGCCCGAATACCTGGAATTTCAGCGACATTGTCACAGCCATGCTTGTCCAAAACGCGGCCGTCCAACTCGCCGACGCCGCCGATTTGGAACGCTTCGTCCGCCGCTGCCTCGAGGAGCCGCAGTACGCCGCCGAACTAGGCCGCCGGGCGAAATCGCTCGTGCAATCGCAACTCGGCGTAACCCAGCGGACGTTCCAACTTCTGAAGAAATGTACGCCTGTCCTTAACGAAATTTTCTAGAGACTCCTTTGTAGATGTCTTTTCTATGCCCTATAGCTAATATTATGACGAGAATTTCCGCATGGCGTATACGATAAATTATTCGATAATCGCCAGATCGATACGAGGATAAACCCTTCAACTCATGGGTAAGATGTTTACCGATTTCCGGATTCTCGGCTATGCGTTCAATTGCGACTTTGATTTGATTTTTCTTTTGCGGATGTAATTTATCTATGGTGGATTTCGCTTCGCTGGTATAGAGGATTTTATACATTCTTAAACACTTCGGAGTGAGAATAAAGTCTTTCTTTTTGTATATCCTCTTCCGCGCGCAAAATGGATTGCAACAGTTTTTGGTCGGCTTTGATTTCCAAAGTCTCCAATTCTTCAGGCGAGAGCAATACGGCTTCCGCCTTGCCGTTTCTGGTGATAATTAAATGTTTTCCCATCTGCGAAATCTTTTTAATCAATTCGGGCAGTTTACCCCTTGCTTCGGAAATAGGCACAATGTAATCCATAATTTTTACCTCCATACATATTGTACAATATTTAGTACAACCCGCCAAGTGCCGTTTTTCCGCCGGAAGTTGTCTACATTATGACTATTTTTAATAACTCGATTTGTTCATTATGTTCCTTTCCTCAACTGCCGCGCCCACAGCGTCAGCCAGATGACTACCAGCGCCAGCAGCCAAATGCACATCTTGAATACCGACGCGATCCAAAACCATATATTCTGGACGTACGACCAACTGATGCCGGGTCCCCATAGATCGCGCATCCATTCCGGCCGGGCATTCATGATTAACAAATAAGCCCTCCACTGAATTGCCAGAAATATTGCGGCCACAAGCAGCGTCCACCATCCGGCAATCGCCGCCGCCCTGACACGTTTCGCGAAAATATCGTTCATAGCAAAGCTCCTTTCCATTACGATTACTGGGCCGGTTTGAATTAAACCCTGCCATCATGATCCGTAATATTAAAACCTCCATCGTGTGGTCCTGAATAACATGATCCAATCACACCAATTACCCATGGATCAAGAGATCCGTATGGAGCGTCGCCAATTATACCAAAACTTTCAATAATATAATGTCCCACAGGGATTGGTGGAATACTGCTTTGCCCATTATAGGCCGAAGCACATGTCAACACACCCGGCCGCATTAAAGCGAATGAGGAAACCTCGCCGGGCTTGAGCGACGGGTGTTTTTTAAAATCATCTGCCGCGGCCTTCTGTTCTATGAGCGGAAGGATTTCAATTGACCAGCCGCCTACGGATTTCGGCGGCGCCTTTTTTAAAGTTATGCCTTGACGCATTACTATCCATAGTTGATGCAGATTGCTTTGGCAGGCGACTCGTCTCGATGCTTCCCGAGCATGCTGCAAGGCGGGCAAGAGCAAGGCAATAAGCGCCGAAATGATAAATATAACCACGAGCAGTTCCACGAGGGTGAATCCCGGCGATCGCGATGGGCCTGATACTGTATCTCGTCGCATCGCATTACCTCCGATCCGACATTCAAACTATTCGGCCGTTATCCCAGGAAATCAGGTTTCCCGCCGCCCTCTATTATAGCAAAGATTGCGACCGCCAATAGGAGGGTTTTACACAAAATTGTTTACAGAGTTGAATCAGTTGGTAACGGACTATGCCCGGTTGCGAATGCCCTGATAGATAGTTTATAATTGCTGGGTTAAAACCAAGAATGCCATAGACTATTGTCTCTTTAAGCAGGAGGATTCCCCGTGCCAAAAGGCAAATTTGCGTTCACCAGCGAGGCGGTCAGCCAGGGCCATCCGGACAAGTTGGCCGACCAGATTTCCGACGGCATTCTCGACGCCTTGATAGCCAAGGATCCTTTAAGCCGCGTGGCCTGCGAAACCATGGTCACCACCGGCATCGCCATCGTGGCCGGCGAAATCACCACCCAGGCCGCAATCGACTATCCCGAGGTCATTCGCCAGGCGATCCGCGATGTGGGCTATACCGACGACCGGATGGGCATCTGCGCCGATACCTGCGCAATCATGCTCTCGCTGGACCGGCAAAGCCCGGATATCGCCATGGGCGTGAATGAAGATCAATCGAAAGGAAAAGACATCGGCGCCGGGGACCAGGGCTTGATGTTCGGCTTCGCCTGCGATCATACGCCCGAACTCATGCCCCTGCCCATCCAACTGGCCCATCAAATTCTGGATCGCCTGACGCTGGCCCGGAAAAATAACGAAGTCGATTGGCTCCGCCCGGACGGCAAGAGCCAGGTGACCGTGGAATACGAGGACTATAAACCCAAGCGCATCGACACCGTGGTGGTCTCCACGCAGCACACGCCGGAGGTGAGCCAGCGGGAGATACGCGAGTATGTAATCGAGAAGATCGTAAAACCGCTCTTGCCCCAGCACTTGGTTAAAGGCGAGATTACTTACCACATCAATCCGACGGGCCGCTTTGAAGTCGGCGGGCCGCACGGCGACTGCGGGCTGACCGGGCGGAAAATCATCGTCGACACCTACGGCGGCTGGGCCCGGCACGGCGGCGGGGCCTTCAGCGGCAAGGATCCCACCAAGGTCGACCGCTCGGCCGCATACATGGCCCGGCATATCGCCAAAAATATCGTGGCCGCCGGCTTGGCCGAGTCCTGCGAACTGCAATTGGCCTATGCCATCGGCGTTTCCGAACCGGTCAGCGTGTATGTCGACACCAAGGGCACCGGCAAGGTGGCCGAACAAAAGCTGTGCGAAATAATACGCGAAATCTTCCCTCTCACGCCGGGCAAGATTATCAAATATCTCGATTTGCGCCGCCCGATTTATCGCAAGCTTGCCGGAAGTTGCCATTTCGGACGCGCCGAGCCTGAATTCACCTGGGAAAGAACCCACAAAGCCGCCGAATTGGCCAAAGCCGCCGGTCTATAAAAGTAAGACATTCAACTCCAAAGGGGCTCGTTGTGGCTAACCGCGATAATCATTATGAAGCGGCGTTTGAAGAATATCTCCGCGGCCGCGGCGTGCCTTATGTGGCCGTGGACGAAGCGCGGCGGAGCCTGCTTTCCAACGGGGCCTCGATCAAGAGCCTGGATTTCATCGTTTCCGCGCCCGGGCAGATCGCCTGGCTGGTCGATGTCAAGGGCCGGCGGTTTCCCTCGGGCGACGGGCAAAAACAATACTGGAAAAACTGGTCCACTGCCGACGACTTGCGGAGCCTTGCCCGCTGGGAACAGCTTTTTGGGGCGAATTTTCACGGCCTGTTCGTGTTCGCTTACGACGTGCTGGGCGACCGTGCACCGCTGCCTGCGGAGGAGCTTTTCCAGCATCGGGGTAAATTGTATGGATTCGTGGCCGTGCCGCTTTCGGCTTATTTAGGTCATGCCAGGATGATATCGCCCCGCTGGGACACCCTGGCCATGCCCACGGCCAAGTTCCGCCATTATGCCCGGCCGCTGGGCGAACTATTGGGACAGGCGGCGGTGAATATAAATTCTGAATGCGGAATGTTGAAGGATGAATGTAAAAGGCCGGAGGTTACAAGCCGCGAACCGGAGGATATGGCTGATTTCTGAAATCCTCAATGAAACCGCTTGCGGTTTTGCGTTGTCTAGCGCACCCAATTTTGTTCATTGCCTCGAAAACCTCAGCGTATCGACTGGTACAGGGGCCGTCTAGTAAAAAAGCCGTTTATTTGGAATATTATTCGCCCAACGACATGGGCGATTGACACGCCCGCTTATCATGGTTTATGCTATATATGGCGTGGATATACAAGTCGAGTGATAAACGTTGCAATAAAAGTTTAGCCCGGGAGCTTGCTCCCGGAGTTATCGGGTTCAAGTGGAAGTTGCTGGACCGTGAGGTTTTTCCAATGCGGAATTTACGATCGATATACCGGGCCGTGCAATTTGCATTTTTGACCGTCGCCCTTTGGATGGGTGGCGCGGCCATGGCTCTGGCCCAAAACCGCCCTAGTAGCGGCCCCTCGGCAACCGAGAGCGGCGGCGCCTGGGTTTCGGCTTATATGATTGTGCTTCTAGTGATATGCCTGGGCATGATCGTGGTCGTCAAATCGAGCGGCCGGCGCAACCGCGCAAAACCGGAAGCCTATACCGAGGCAAAAGCCCTGCCTAAAGAGTAGCCGCGGCGCCTACAATTCCAGGTCGTGCAGCTTTCCGGTAGACTCGCGGCCGTCGCACAAGAATCCCGTCATGTTGATTGCCGTTGTTGTCGTGTTTTTCGCACTGATCCTTGTCGTGGGTTATCTAGCCAGCAAGCGGGCCAGGAGGGCTTCTGATTTTCTGATTGCGGGACGCAACGTCAACCTGCTCTTGACCACTACCACGCTGGCCGCCATGCAGATCGGCGCGGGCGTTATCATGGGCGGCTCGGAACAAGGGGCGCAGAGCGGGATTTGGCCGGGCATGTGGTACGGCATCGGGTGCGGCGGCGGGCTGATCGTGGCCGGCCTGCTGGCCGCCGCCAAACTCCGCGCCGCCGGTGGTTTCGTGCCCCTGGACTTCTTCGCCGCCCGATACGGCGAATGGCGCTGGGTCCGCGTCTGGGCCTGGATGTCGAACATCCCCAGCCTGCTGGGTATCTTCGTCGCCCAGATCATGGCCGCCGGGGTCCATCCTTTCCATCTTCGGCGTCGATTACAAGACCGGCGTAGTGATGGTCGGGCTGGTCATCATGATCTACAGCGCCATGGGCGGCATGTGGGGCGTGGTTATTATCGACTTCATCCAACTCGGGGTGGTCTTGATCGGCATCCCACTGGTCGCCGTCATTTCGCTTGTGAAACTCCAAACGGCCGGATCCCTGGCCGCGGTGCTGGGCACGCCCTTCATTCCGCAGGGGATGTTTTCCAAGGCGGTCTTCCTGACCCTGCCTTTCCTGCTGTCGATCTCGGTTTCCTACGACGCCTTCATGCGTTTTCAGTCGGCCAGATCGGCGAACATCGCCAGATGGGGCGCCATCATGGGAGGCATGATCGTCATCGCCGTCAGTTTTTGTACAGCGCTCGTCGGTGCGGCGGGAAGGATCGTCTTCCCCGATGTCGCGGCCGTTCCCAACGATGCCGTCCTGCCCCACATGATCCGGACTTCGCTTCCGCCGGTCTTGGCGGGCATTGTCGTGTCGGCCATACTGGCCGGCACCATGTCCAGCGCCAACTGCCTGCTCTTGTCTCTGGCCGGGACGTGTTCCAGGGATTTCTATAACAAGGTGCTCCATCCCAAGGCCAAACTCGACGATCTAAAACATTCCAAGCTCATCTCCCGGCTGGTGATCGTCGGAACGCTCGTCGCCGGCGTGGCCGTGGCTTTCAAGGCCAAGGGAATCCTTTACACCATGATCATTTTCAATTACCCCTACATGGGCAGCATGCTCGTGCCTCTGCTGGTCGGCTTGCTTTGGAACAGGGCAACGACGAAGGGGGCGATGGCGGCGATCGTGGCAGGCGGCACGATCGGCGTCGTCGCGTTTCTGGCCGGCCTGCCCGGACCGCTCAACGGGATAGTCAACGTGGACTTTGGTCTGCTACGGCCTATGCCGTTTCAGCCGTCGTGTTGGTCGCCGTCAGCTTGGCCACGCCAAAAGATCAGGTAATTTCCACCTCCTCGCCAAACTAACAATCCTATTAAGAGTCTATCCCAAAACAGATGCGTCATTCTGAGCGAAGCGAAGAATCTGGGTGAAGAAAGATGGGAAATACTGGCAATATATCACATACAGCGAGATCCTTCGCTTCGCTCAGGATGACTTTTGGGATAGACTCTAAATGTCATCGAAATCCATGTTGTAACCATCGTTTAGCCCAGGAGCTTGCTCCGGGCGTATTTTCTCCAAATAACCGGCACATCCCCCTATAAAAGAAGGCCGAAACACGACATGAACGCAAAAAAAATAAAATGGCCTTATCCGCTCGAATGGAATCAAACCGAAACCGTCGAAACCGACGTCCTCGTGCTCGGCGGAGGCGCGGCCGGGTGCTTCGCCGCCATCGGTGCGGCGGAGAAGGGCGCCCGCGCGGCCCTGGTGGAGAAAGGCGCGACCGGGCCAGCGGCGCGGCCGGGTCAGGCTGCGACCACTGGGAATCGGCGGCCACGAACCCCTGCTCCCGCATCGGCCCCGAGGAATTGACCGAGGCCATGATCCGGGCCTTCTCCGGTTACAACAACGGCATATCGCACTACATCGAGTGCCGCGAAGGATACGACCGGCTGCTGGATATCGAAAAAATGGGCGGCAAAATCCGGGACACCGGCGACGAGTTCAAGGGCGCCGATTTCCGCGACGAGGAAACCAGGCTCCTGTTCGCCTACGATTATTTCAACCGCTTCACGATCCGCGTGTGGGGCTCGACCTTCAAACCGGCCATGGCCCGCGAGTGCCGCCGCCGCGGCGTTCGCGTGTTCGACCGCATCATGGCCACTGGGTTGCTCACGGAACGCGGCGAGCGCGGCGCCCGGATTGCCGGCGCCATCGGAGTCGACGCCCGCACCGGAAAGTTCATGGTCTTTAAGGCTAAGGCCGTGGTCCTGTGCACGTCCCGGCCTACGCGGCTCTGGCTGTTCTCCGCCGAACTGCCCGGAATCTCCGAGTTCCGCCCGTTCCAGTGCGCCGGCGACGGCCATGCCATGGCCTGGCGGGCGGGCGTGGAGTTTACAATGATGGAGAAATCTGTCAAAGGCGAGTGGTCCGGATTGCGGAGCTTCCCGCCTTACAGCACCGGCAACAATCACAACACCTGGTACGCCTGCAACCTGGTCGATGCCGGAGGCCGCCAGTTGCCCTGGGTGGACCGCGACGGCCGCGTATTGGAAAATTTCTCCGACCGCTTCCGGCCCGCGCCCGGACAAAAGCTATATCTTAAAGGGGGCGGCGAACCCAATTTCAACGTGTACGAATTCCAGGGCCCGGACACTCCGCCGGTGGATGAACTTCTCAAACAAGGCTACAAACTGCCGTTTTTCGCCGATTTGACCTCCCTGCCCGAGATGGAGCGGAAGATCATCTGGGGCATGATGGTCGGAGAGGAAGGGAAAACGAAAATCCCCATCCTCAGGGCCTACAACGAGGCTGGCTTCGACCCGGCCAAGGACCTGATCCAGAGCTACGGCGACGGCTGGAAATCGGGATCGTTCCTGCCGCAGGAGCGGCAGTTGTTCGGACTTCCCGGCGGTATGGTGAACGACTGGGATCTGATGACTAACCTCGAAGGGCTGTTCGCCGCCGGCGATACGCTGTTTGCCTCGAACTGTTTCGGTCACGCGGCCGCGACCGGGCATTACGCCGGGCGGCATGCGGCGGCCTTCGCAATGCGAACCGAGGCGGCGGCCATTGATGAGCGGCAGATCGCCGATCAGCGGCGCCGCGTGTATGCCCCGGCCGGACGCAAAAGCGGCGTCGATTGGCGCGAGCTGAATTCGGCCGTCGCCCGGATCATGCAAAACTATTGCGGCGCGATAAAAAGCGAGGAATTGCTCTATACCGGCCTGAAGATGCTGGCGGATCTCCGCCAGCGCGATGCGGCAAGGCTCGCGGTCCGCAATCCGCACGAACTGATCCGCGCGCTCGAGGTCCTCAACATCATGACCAACGCCGAACTGGTCATGGAGGCCTGCCGGGCGCGGAAGGCGAGTTCGCGGGAGTTGGATTTCACGCGCCTGGATTATCCGAAAACCGACCCGCCGGAGTGGACGAAATTCGTGACCGTCAAGCTCGGCCGCGGCGGAGTCGAGACCGGCTCCCTGGGCCTGGACTATTACGGCGGGCTGGCCGAAAACTATGAAAGGCACAATGCGGATTATAAACGGGAGATACAAGCATGAAAAAACGAACCGCTTACGTCCTGCCCGGAAACGATGCGTTTTTCCCGGTGAGCATAGATGCCGGGATCTGCAACGGCTGCAACCTCTGCGTCGAGGTCTGCCAGGTCGATGTATTTGCCCCGAATCCCAAGCCCGGCAAGCCTCCGCTGGTCCTGTTCCCGCAAGAATGTTGGCAGGATGGGAGCTGCGTCGCCGTCTGCCCGAGCGCAGGCGCGATCCGCTGGAACCGCCTGCCCGTGCACCGCGTCCGCTGCCGGCATAAGGCCGCGGCCGAGGATTTCTTCATCTGACGGTTACGAATAATTAATCGAATATTTTGACATCCGCTTGGGCGGCGATTAAAATAGGGGGCACGGTCAGAAAAATATCTGACGGTAGACGGTTGACGGCGGTCGAACGGCTAATATTCTTTATCAGGAAAATCTAATGATCGGAGCTGATGCGATGAACAGAACATGCAAGAGGATATCGGCAACAGGCGTATTCGCCATGCTTTGCGGCGTGATGATTTTTATTGATCCGGCGGCGCCAACCCGCGCGGAGCCCGCGGCGACTTCCGCCGCTGCGCCGCAGCAAACTGGTTTTCAGCGAGGCGGATCGGCCCAGGTTTCCGGCGTGTATAAATCGCGGATCACCCCCCACTGGTTCTCGAACAACAACCGCTTCTGGTATCGCAACGACCTTGCCGGCGGGGCCAAGGAATTCATTTTGGTCGACGCCCAGCGCGGGACTCGCGAAGCCGCCTTCGACCACGCAAAGCTGGCGGCCGCGCTTTCCAAGGCCTCGGGCGCCGACTGCAAGGCCGACCGCTTGCCGTTTGATGGCATCAGTTTCGATGAAGCGGGCAATGCCGTGCGGTTCAAGGTCGGCGATGCGGCATGGCAATGCGACCTGACGTCATATCAGATTTCGCGCATCGACCAAATCGAGCAGACGCCCGCCGCTGCGGAACCGGCCAATCCTCAGCGTAACAAGAGTAAAATCGAGGAGATTACGCCCGAGACGATAGGCGACGGCACGAACCTGGCCCACGATCCGCCGCTTTACGAGGAGCAAAAATCGCCCGACGGCAAATGGACGGCGTTTGTCAAGGAATACAACGTTTTTCTCCGCGGCGACGACGGCGCCGAAGTGCAGCTCAGCCGCGAGGGAGTCGAGGGGCATTCTTTCGGGGCCATATCCTGGTCCCCAGACTCGAAGTTCGTCGTGGCCTCGAAAATCGTGCCCGGCGTTTTCCTGCCCGAAAATTTAATCCAGTCCTCGCCGCCAGGCGGAGGGCGTGCCAAACTCCGCACCCGGCTGTATACCTTGCCCGGCGACAAGTACACCAGCTACGAACTCTGGGTCTTCGACGCGGCGGACCGTAACGGCGTGAAAGTGGATTGCGAATTGCTCGACTTTTACGGCCCTCCGCGGCCGCGCTGGAAAAAAGACGGTAAACAGTTCCTCTTCCAGAAGACCGACCGGGGGCACCAGCGCTTTCGCGTGTTCAACGTCGATGCCCTGACCGGCAAAACCCGCACCGTGCTCGACGACAAGGCGGAAACCTTCGTCAATACGACGTACCTATCCTTCATTTACTATACCGAAGGGAACGAGGAGATCCTCTACGCCTCGGAGCGCGACGGCTGGAAACACCTGTACTTGATCGACGCCGATAAGGGCGGGCTAGACAACCAGATTACCAAGGGCCAATGGGTAATGCGAGGTGTGGACAGCGTAGATGAGGAAAAACGGCAAATCTACTTCCGCGCCAGCGGGCTTTACCCCGATCAGGACCCGTACCTGATCCACTACTGCCGCGTCAATTTCGACGGCACGGGCAAGGTGGCGATGACCGTTGGAAACGGCAACCACTCGATCCAGTATTCGCCCGACCGCCGCTACATCATCGACACCTACAGCCGCGTGAACATGCCGCCGATGCATGAATTGCGGCGCGTGTCCGACGGCAAGTTAGTATGCCCGCTGGAACGATCGGACATTAGTGAACTGATCGCCGGTGGGTTCACGGCGCCGGAAGTGTTCTCGGCCAAGGGCCGCGACGGAATGACCGACATCTGGGGAATCATCGCCCGGCCCAAGGATCTCGACCCCTCGAAAAAGTACCCCGTTATCGAATATATTTACGCTGGCCCGCACGATTCCTACGTGCCCAAGTCCTTCAGCCCCCGCGGGCGCTGGTCTTCGCTTACCGACCTGGGTTTCATCGTCGTGCAAATGGACGGCATGGGCACGGCCAACCGCTCCAAGGCCTTCCACGACGTGTGCTGGCGCAATCTCAAGGACGCCGGTTTTCCCGACCGCATTTTGTGGCACCAGGCCGCGGCCAAAAAATACCCCTATTATGACATCTCGCGGGTGGGCATTTTCGGCACTTCGGCGGGCGGCCAGAATGCCGCCGGGGCGGTCTTGTTCCATCCGGAATTCTATAAAGCCGCCGTGTCGAATTCAGGCTGCCACGACAACCGCATGGACAAGGCCTCGTGGAACGAACAATGGATGGGCTACCCTGTGGGGCCCTGGTACGCCGAGTCCTCGAACATCGAAAACGCCGCCAAGCTGCAAGGCCATTTGATGCTCGTGATCGGCGAGTTGGACACGAATGTCCCGCCGGAAAACACATATCGTCTCGTGGATGCCCTGATCAAAGCCCGCAAAGACTTCGATTTTATCGTAGTGCCCAACGGCGGTCACGGCGCCGGCGGCCCTTACGGCCAGCGGCGCATGCAGGATTTCTTCTTAAGGCATCTTCAAGGCATCGACCCGCCCAACCGGAATGCCGAAAAGGGTCCAGGGAGTAGCACCGGTTCTTGAACCAGTGGGATGAAGTCCCAAGAGGTTTTGGCAAGGTTTAGCGATTCCGGTTCTGCCTCTTATGGCAAAAACCGCCCAGGTTCGAGAACCTGGGCTACCCGCTTCGCGATTGTGGATCGACATGGTAAAATGCTAAATGGATTTTGAAAATTTTGCACGTGGAGGGAACCATGAGCGCGCCGCCGCCGTTTGTGCATCTGCATTGTCACAGCCATTACAGCCTGTTGGACGGGGCCGGAAAGATCCGCGACCTGCTCGAACGCGCCCAGGCGTTAAGAATGAACGCCCTGGCCCTTACCGATCACGGAAACCTGTACGGGGCGGTGAAATTCTATCAACAGGCCAAGGAACTTTCCATCAATCCCATCCTGGGATTGGAGGCCTACGTCGCGCCGGGCTCGCGGTTTCAAAAAGAAGCGGCGGGAATGAAAGAAGCCAGTTATCATCTCACGCTTTTAGCCCAAAATCGCGGCGGATTTCAAAATCTTATAAAACTTTCCTCGGCGGCGTTTTTGGAAGGGTTTTATTTTCGGCCGCGGATCGACAAGGAACTGCTCGAAGCCCATAACGAAGGCCTGATCTGCCTGAGCGGCTGCATTTCCAGCGAAATCAATCGGCTGATTCTGTCGGGCAACCAGTCGAACCTGGAAAAAGCCCGGCAGGTCATCGCCTGGTTCCAAAAGCTCTTCGGCGACCGGTATTACATCGAAATCCAAAACAACGGCATGGAGTCGCAGCGGATCGCCCTGACGGCGGCGGTCGATCTGGCCCGGCAAATGGGCGTGCCCACCGTGGCCACCAGCGACGTGCATTACGTCCGCCGCGAAGACGCCGAGGCCCAGGATATTCTCCTCTGCGTCAATACCGGCAAGTTCCGCACCGACGCCAACCGCATGCGCATGGAAACCAACGAGTTTTATCTCCGCAGTCCCGAGGAAATGTACGCGGCCTTTGCAGGCCAGGAAGACGCCGTCCGCCGCTCGCAGGAAATCGCCGATTCGGTGAACATCGAATTGGAGTTGGGCCGCCGGCATTTTCCGGTCTTTACGCCCCCGGAAGGCAAGAAGTCGGAGGATTATCTGCGCGAGTTGTGCCTGGCCGGACTCAACGAGCGATACGCACGTCGCGAGGATCGCCTGAAGGACGGAAATCTCTCCGAGGAGGTGACGGCCCGCCTGGAGCGCGAACTCGGCGTGATCAATAAGCTGGGATTCGCGAATTACTTTCTCATCGTGTGGGATTTCGTGCGCTTCGCCCGATCGAAAAAGATCCCCGCCACCGCCCGGGGTTCGGGCGTGGGATCGCTTGTGTCCTATGCCTTGCATCTTAGCCACGTTTGCCCGTTGGATTTCGATCTCCTCTTCGAGCGGTTTCTGGACGAGAGCCGCCGCGAAGCCCCTGATATCGACATCGACTTCTGCCAGCAGCGCCGCAACGAGGTGATCCAGTACGTCAAGGACAAGTACGGCATGGCCAACGTGGCGCAGATCGGCACGTTCGGCACGCTGCAAGCCCGGGCGGCGATCCGCGACGTGGGCCGGGCGCTGGGCCTGCCCATTCCCCGCGTCGACTCAGTGGTCGCCCTCGTGCCCGATGAACTGAACATCACCCTGGAAAAAGCCCTGGAAAAAAGCGAGGGCCTGCAAAAGTTCTACGAGGGCGACGCCCAGGTCCGCGAGCTGTTGAATCTGGCCCGGCAGATCGAGGGTTTGGCCCGCAACGTGGGCACGCACGCCGCCGCCGTGGTCATTGCCGACCGCCCGCTTACCGAATACACCCCCGTGCAGCACGTGCAAAATAAGGAAGAAGTAATCACCCAATGGGCCATGGGCGACGTGGAGCGGGCCGGGCTGTTGAAGATGGATTTTCTCGGACTGAGGAACTTGACGATCCTTTCGAAAGTCGTCGATCTGATCCAAGAGACCACCGGCCAACTGGTCGATCCCTATCAATTCCCCCTGGACGACAAAGAGACCTTCGCCCTGCTTTGCCGCGGCGAGACAAAGGGAGTTTTCCAGTTGGAAAGCGGGGGGATTCGCGATCTATTGCAGCGGATGAAGCCCGACAGTTTTTCCGACATCATCGCCACCAACGCCCTTTATCGGCCCGGCCCGCTGGAAGGCGGCATGATCGACGAATACATGCAGGTCAAACACGGCCGGAAAAAGGCCGAGTACAAACATCCGCTCATGAAGGAAGTCCTCGCGGAAACCCACGGCGTGATGGTCTACCAGGAACAGGTGATGCGGATCATCAGCCGCCTGGGTGGCATCGAACTGGCCAACGCCTACAGTTGCATCAAGGCCATAAGCAAAAAGAAACTGGAGGCGATCGCCAAGTACCGCGAGCAGTTCGTCACGGGCGCGCACGAAAAAGGCCTGTCGAAAAAAGAAGCGGCCGAACTGTTCGGCATGGTCGAAAAATTCGCCGGCTACGGCTTCAATAAGAGCCATTCCACCGCCTACGCCCTGATCGCCTACATGACGGCCTATCTCAAGGCGCACTGGCCGGTGGAATTCATGGCCGCGCTTTTGTCCAGCGATATTCCCGGGCGGAATTTCAAGAGGAAAGATTCGCTGGTCGAGCATCTGGAAGACTGCCAGCGGATGAACATCGCCGTGCTGCCGCCGGACGTGAACGCCTCCCAGGTCGATTTTTCCGTTGACCGGGGGACTGTCCCCAATTTCGCGGTTGGCCAAGTATTACTCCCCTCTCCCGATTCGGGAGAGGCACCCGGGGTACCCGGGGGTGAGGGCCGGCCGAGCGCAAGGAGACCAAGGAAAAATCCGCTTCGGCCTCTCAGCCATCAAGGGCTGCGGCGGGGCCGCCTCCGGGGCCATCGTCCAAGAGCGCAACGAACGGGGACCGTTCCGCAATTTGTTCGATTTCTGCGAGCGGCTCGATCCGGGCGCGGTAAATCGCACGGCCATCGAATCGCTCGTCAAGGCCGGGGCACTCGATTCGCTCTGTGCGCGGCGCTCGCAACTGTTTTCCGCGGTCGATCGGGCCCTGCAATCCGGAGTCGCCGCCGCGTCCGACCGCCGCTCCGGCCAGCGCGGTCTGTTCGACGACGTGGACGAACCGGCCGAAACCGACGCTGTCTTGCTGCCCGAATTGCCCGAATGGGATGAAAAAGAAAAACTGGCCAAGGAAAAAGAAGTGCTGGGCTTTTATCTGACCAGCCATCCGCTCAGCGAACATCTGGCCACGCTCAAGTCATATTGCTCGCACACTACCGCGGCCGCCGCCAGGTTGGAGCATCGCACCGAGGTCATGCTGGGCGGCCTGGTTTCGGCCATCGCCGTAAAACATTCCAAGCGTGCCGATCCGGGCCGGCCTACCCGCTATGCCATGTTCGACCTGGAAGATACCGAGGACGCCATCCGCTGCATCTGCTGGCCCGAACAGTTCGTGGCATACGAGGAGTTTATCAAGCCCGACGCCATCGTGGTCGTCCGCGGCGTGGTCGATAAGCGCCCCGGCAGCGATGAGGCGAACCTGATCGTCAACGAGATCATCCCCCTGGCCGATTTATCCGCCCGATACACCCGCGGCAGTGCTGATCCGCATAGACGAGGCTCATCACGGCCCGGAAAAACTCCAACAACTCCACGAAATCCTCCGCGGATACCCCGGCAAGGCCGAACTGCAACTGATGATCTGCCTGGCCGACGGCAGCAAAGTCTCCTGCCAATGCTCCGACTTCTCGATAGCCATCAACGCCGAAATGCGCACCCGCGTCGACGACCTCCTAGGCCCCGGCAACTTCCGCCTCATAACCGCCGCCCCTGCGGTTGGCACAAAAAACGGCAACGGCCGCGGATGGCGTTAATAGTCCAAATGCTTTACACCGGCTGGTCTATTAGTCCGCAGTACAAGCTAAGTCTATTGGCGTAACATATTACTATACAATGGATTGTGTTCAAGTTCATGGATTTAAATACCCATAAAATAATTATCGTAAAAAAATGATCTTGACGATCGTTGTAAATGTTGTACAATTAATACAACAGTAAAACCTGGTTTTGGACTGGCCCAAAAGGTAATGAACTTATCTTTTGAAAACTGGGAGATGTTCATATGTCTAGTAAGTTTTCTGCAATGCTCAAGCGAATTCGCTTAGAGCAAGGTATGACATTACGTGAGTTTTGTCTCAAAAATGAGATTGATCCGGGAAATTATAGCAGGCTTGAGCGCGGCTTGTTCCCGCCGCCGGAAAGCCATGAATTGCTGGAACGTTATGCAATTGCATTAGGATTGAAGTCCGGATCGGATGAATGGCTGGAGTTGTTTGACCTGGCGGCCGCGGAGCGTGGACGGATACCAAGCGATATAATGTCTGATGACAAGCTTGTAGAGAAGCTACCGGTTTTTTTTCGTACAATGCGCGGCAAATCACTAACATCGGAACAGCTTGACGAACTGGTGGAAAAAATTAGACGGAGCTAATAAGTGAGCTTCAAAGCGCCTTTTTTAGGATACGACGATCTGCGTCGCCGCGCGGAAGCATTCTTGACCCAATACTATCCATCACACACTATCCCTGTGCCCATTGAATATATTGTCGAAGCTAAACTTGGTATAGATATTGTACCTGTACCCGGCCTACAAGATGTGATTGAGTCGGTAGCTCATTTGACACGTGACACAAAGGAAATTCTTGTCGATGAACGGGTTTACCTGAAAATTCCGAACCGATATCGATTTAGCTTGGCCCATGAAATTGGCCATCTGGTTCTTCATTCTGAGATTATAAAACAGCTCAAGTTTAACAACATAAAAGAGTGGAAAAACGTCATCACTAATGAAATACCCGAAGATCAATACAGTTTTCTTGAGTTTCACGCATATTCATTTGCAGGCCTTATACTTGTTCCCTCTGATAAGCTTCGGGAAGTATTTTTTGATTATATCGAAAAAGGCCAAGAACATGGCATTGATTTCGATAAAATTGGAACAGGTGCGAGAGAAACCGCGGAATATCATATTGCAAAAATCTTCGAGGTATCAGCCGATGTAATCCACAAGCGAATCGAGTATGATTCACTCTGGCATTAATTTAAGGCAGCAGGTGGCCCATGTTCTCGAACCTTGGCTCGGCCGCGAGAGGTTAATGAAGACGGTTGATTTTTTTCATGCCCTCCCTGGACTGCGTCCCACCAAATCAAGAATCGGTGCCACCCAGCGAAATGCGCACTCGCGTAGACGATCTCCTAGGCCCCGGCAACTTCCGCCTGATAACCGCCGCGCCCACGGTCGGCGCAAAAAACGGCAATGGCTGGGGAAGAAGATAAATGCAGACTGGCTATTCAGCTTTTGAGAAACTTGTAGGGTTTTCAAGTGGCGACGGAAAGTGAGATACCCTTCAGAAAAGCTGGTTGCGCTCTACTTGTGGTGACACATAGCATGAGCTAGACTTGTGGAAGTGGAAATCGAGTTTATAAATAACACATTGCCGACCGTGTAAGTCATGGTGGTGCCTTATGACGCTTGATGGCCATTCAAGCCCTGAAGAAACTACTGATGCGGATGACTCCCGAGAAGAGCGTGAACGCTTCACATTCGTAGATCATGTTGACGGGATATTGAACTCCTCGCCTCGACGTAATCTTGCTCAGGCATTGACGGTCCTTTTGTTCATGGGCGTCGGAGCAGAGATCGGTTTCTTTGTGGTTAATGACCGACCGGATCTCGCAGCTCTTGTTGGTGCCATTTTGGGTATGATCGCGGGAACGTTTCTTAGTGGTTTCGTGATCATGCTCCTGCCACCACACCGAATTCAACTCACGCGGTCCCAAATCCAACGTAAGTACATCGCGTGCAGGAAGCGATTTTGGATTGCAGGTACCGTAGCGGTGTTGATGCTTGTTGCCTTGCCGTTCGTGATCGGCAAGTTTGCACGTGAATCAACGGACCTGGCATGGCTCCTCTGCATGGGATGGCCCTTGGCAACGGTTGCCGCGTGTGTTTACGCAAAAGGCCTTGCACAAAGGCTGAGAGAATTGCGGTGTCCGCAATGCAGCGTACCGCTACGCATATTTTGGAAGACGTGTCCTCAGTGCGGGTTTCCCCTGATCCCAACCTCGGACACGGATTGGCAATCTGATTAACACCGGGTGCCACTGCTGGCTTGTCCAGCAGTGACGGCTTCTTGACATGGAATAACGGCCTGAACCTAGATAGTCAGCGTCCTTCTGCCTATAGCCTACAGCATGTAGCCCCTGGCCAATTTTCCCACTAGAAATTAGGCCAGCCACTATGGTAAAATTGGCCCTGCCGAAGTTATATCGAACACCAATAAAGAAACTCAAAGACCGAATACGTACCAGTAGCCTATCGTGGAAAAATCGCAATTTGTTGACCAAAAACTTTTAGCAAAACAATGAATGTTTGATCGTTGTTCAATTTGCACTTTGGTAACGCTTTAACTGGAATGCTAATCAACACTAATCTTCACTGATTGCTGTTATCAGCGTAAATCAGCGAGGATTAGTGTTCTGAAAATTGTAGTTTGCATTTTGCATTTTTAAAATTGCAATAAAAATACGGTGCCTTATGAACGCCGCTGCCGCCGAAATGCTGCTTTACGCGATAACCGCCGTGGCCGTGGTGGTTTGGATCGAAGGGCTGCGGTTTTTGACCGCCACCGTGCGCAAGGAGAAAAAGGGCGGTGAGGAATTCGCCAATCCGGACGATCCGGCCCCGGCCAACATCATTTACGGATCGGCGGAGGTGGAAGGCCGGGCAGCCGAGCTCTCGCAAAAGGCCGCCGCGGTCATGGCCGCCAGGTCCATAAAGATTTGCGAAAAGACCGATGAGTCGATCGTCTTTGAAACCCCTCGGGAATTTGTTCCCGGCTCGAACGTCAACCTGCCGCCGCTAAGCGGACAGATGCGTTTCACCCCGCTTTCTGCACAAACCACGCGCGTGGATTACGCCGTGGCAAAGCCTAGTGTCCGAGTTGTACTGATTGTGGGCTTCGTGTTTCAAGCCATGGGATTTGTGGCAATCGTTGCCGGTTTCTTGCTCATCTATTTTTTAGTTGTCCCGAATCAGCATCGCGGGGTCCGCTGGCAGACAATTCAGATGGTCCAGGTGGTTCACTTCCTTTGGCCGCCGTTTCTGTTTGCCGGCATCTACCGAAAATCGACTGCGATTATTAGAGCCCAGTTCGACATATTTATCCATAATCTGCCCTTTCTGACGGGGTAAAAGTCAAAACCTTTCCGGCGACCAGACTGGCGCTGGAGCGCGGGGGAATTGCTCCGCGTGGTGGTGCGCACGGAGCGGCGCGGCGCGGGCGCAGGATCAGCGGGGGCCGAATCGGCCGCCTTGGATTCTGCTGCTTCCGCGTCGGATTGTTGAAAAGCGGTCAGCTCCCGCTCGGATGCACCGCCCGGTTGCGGTACGGATTCGGCCGGCGTCCAGCGGGCGGCCTTTTCGCCGGGCAAGGCGACTTCCACGGACTGATCGGCCTCCAATTTCCGCCCGTCGCGCGTGGTGTAACGCACATAAAGATGCAGGGAGTTGTTATCTGGCGGACGATCCGGCCAGGGACATTCGACGTACATTCCCCGGGCGATGCCGTTGCCGCGGAAGAGTTTGGCCGTTTCGGCGGCCGGGAAATCCCAGCGGGCAAGTTTCGCTTCCCGGCCGGTTTTGGAGGGATCCATAAGCACTACGGCCACGTCGCCCGGGGCTTCCAGGCGGCGGCCTTTGGCGTCGCGGGGTTCGAGCACCGCCAGCACGCCGCTGTCGCCCAAGCGGCCCTCGGTGCTGAAGCCGCCGGTCAACATGCGGTTAAGCACCAGTTGGCCCACGTCCTTGCTGTCGGCCTTGGCTACGAATTCAAATCCGCCGGTAGGACGAATTTTGGAAGTCCTGCCCGATCCGCCTCTTTCGCTTCCCTGGGAACCGGGCAGGTTCGGGCCCGGCGGATCTTCAAGTTGCATCGGCGCCTGGGCGCATTTATCTTGCCGGGTTCGGCGGGGGCCCTTGTTCCGGCGGGCCGTTTAAGGGTGTCGGGAATTTCGCCGGGCGGCTGGGCCTCGCTGGGCATTTCGACGACCGGACCCGGAATCGCCTGGTTCGACGAGGACTTTCTGCCCCGCGGAGCATACGATTCGCTCGGGGCCGCGGCCGATTCTCGAGTTCTTCGCATCTCGCCTTGGTCGGGCGCGGCCTCTGCGCCTTCAGTTACAACGCAATTTTGCGTCGTGCCTTCTTCGTAATCCTGAATCACCCCGCGGAGCCGGTAGACTTCGTCTTCCAGCATGCGGTTTTGCCTTTCCAGCAGAGTGACGGACGGATCGGTACGGCATCCGGCCAAAGCCAGACAGAATAAGCCCGCGACGGCCAAGCGGCGACGTTTTCATGACAACCTCGCATAATCGAAATTCGCAAAGAACAGCCGATTGGCGTTCCTGCTTGATGACAAGTTGTAAGTTAGACAAGACGTTTGAAAAGTTTATCGGCCCCCCGTGTTTTCACGGGGGGCTAAATACAATACTCAACTTCGTGTTTTATTTTATGAAAAGTCCGGTTTACCCGGCGTGTTCGATGATATGGTCGATCAGTCCGTATTCCAAGGCCTCCTCGGCCGACATGAATCGGTCGCGGTCGGTGTCTTTTTCGATTTTTTCCAAGGGATGGCCGGTATGTTTGATGAGGATGCGGTTCAGCCGTTCCTTGACTTTGATGAACTCCTTGGCGTGGATGATGATATCTTCGGCGCTGCCTTCCATGCCTGCCATGGGCTGGTGGATCATGATGCGGGAGTTGGGCAGGGCCTTGCGTTTGCCCGGCGTGCCCGCGGCCAGGAGCACGGCGCCCATCGAGGCGCATTGACCGACGCAGTACGTGGCCACGTCGCAGTTGATGAATTGCATGGTGTCGTAAATTGCCAGTCCGGCGGAGATGCTCCCGCCCGGGGAGTTGATATACATGTGCACGTCGGTTTTAGGATCCTCCGACTGCAAAAACAGCAATTGTGCGACCACCGAGTTGGCCACTTCGTCGTTGATTTGCGTGCCGAGAAAGATGATGCGGTCTTTCAAGCAGGCGGCTGTAGATGTCCATCGCCCGCTCTTCGCGGCCGCTTTTCTCGATGACGAACGGGATCAGTGACATGCGTGACGCTCCTGTCGGCAGTTTTCAGTTATCAGTAATCAGTTTATCACGTTTACTTAAAACTTATAACTTAAAACTTATGACCTTAAAATTCATTCTTCTTCCGCGACCTCGACCGATTGTTTGGTAAGGATGTCGTCGACCACTCCGTAATCCTTGGCTTGCTGGGCGTCCATGTAAAAGTCGCGATCGGTGTCCTTGGCGATGCGTTCCATAGGCTGGCCGGTGTGCTGGGAAAGGATTTGGTTTAGGACCTCGCGGGTTTTGAGGATTTCGTTGGCCTGGATTTCGACGTCCGAAACCTGGCCGCCAACCTGTCCGTAAGGCTGGTGGATCATCACCTTGGCGTGCGGCAGTGCGAAGCGCTTGCCCTTGGTGCCGCCGGCTAAAAGAACCGCTCCGCCGCTGGCCGCCACGCCTACGCAATAGGTGGCCACCGGGGAGGAAAGGATTTGCATGGTGTCGTAAATGGCCAGGGTGGCGCTGACGCTGCCGCCGGGCGAATTGATGTAAAAATGGATGTCCTTGCGGCGGTTTTCGCTTTGCAGGTACAGCAGTTTCATCACCAATTCATTGGCGTTGGCGTCGTGGATTTCGCCCTGCAACAGGATGATCCTGTTTTCCAGCAACAAATCGCCCAGGGTCAGTTGGCGCTGCCGCTGATAATCGCGATACGAAGATAATTGCGGATCAACGATCCGCGGCCGCGAAGAATTGCTCATGCCAGATCCTTCCGATTGTCGCGAGTAATCCGTCTCTTAAATAGTGGATAGTGGTTAGTAGTGGACGCGAAACCGCAAGCGGTTTCACAAAACTATCGGTAATCCCTCGCCCCTAACTCCTTTTGTGTCCTTTTGCTTCGGGGAATCCGCCATGGGGCGGTTCGTGCGCTTCCGGTTTGGCTTCGGGTATATCGCCGTGTTCGCCGCCTAGGGCCTGATCGACGGCTTCGACCTGGGTGTGTTCGAACTCGAAGGGCACTTCCTTGAAAGTGGCCTGATCGAGTATGAGATCGATGACCTTGCGTTCGATGATCTGGTTTTGCAGCACGTCCCAGTTGCCGCTTTTTTCGATTTGTGCGCGGACGCGCCGCGGGGATTCGCCGCTTTGGCCGGCGATCAAGGCGATTTCGTGATCGTAATCGGCGTCCACGGCTTCGATTTTTTCCTCCTCGGCGATTCGCTCCAGGATGAAATGCTCCTTAAGCGCCTTGGCCGTGGAGACTGCGCTGTTTTGGCGGAGTTCGTTTTCGTGGGCGCGGATGTCTTCGTCGTTGAAACCGCTGCGTTTAAGTTCCATAACCGCCCGCTGCAACTCGCGGTGGCTCTGCCGCTCGAGCATGGCCGGCGGCAGATCCCAGTTCGCGGCTTCGGTCAAAGCGGCGGTGATTTGCTGCCTTGCCCGGCGACGTTGTTCGTATTCCAATTGGCGGCCGAGTTGATCCTTGACGGCGTCGCGGAGATCGGACTCGAGTTCGAACCCCCCTAATTCCTCGAGCAATTCCGGGGTTAGTGCGGGGATTTCCAGCTTTTTGACTTCCAGCACCTCGAAAACGGCCGTCACCTTTTTGCCGCGTAGATCGGGATTGGGGGCGTCGGGCGCGACGTCGGCCTGGCCTTGGCGGGTTTCGCCGGGACGGACTCCACTCATCAGTTTGTCGAACTCCGTGATCTTTCCGTCGCGGAAACTGAGTTCCGGCCGGATGCGGATGACTTCTTCAGCCGCGCCGGCAAGGAAGCGTTCGCCGTCCTTGAAGCTGAGATTCGCGGTGATGTAATCGCCCCCTTCGGCCGGCCCGTCAAACGGCACCAAACGGCCGCGATTCGCCAGCACGTTGTGCAGGGCCTCGTCCACGTCGGCCGGGCTGATTTCGCGGACCGGTTTTTCGATCTTCAGACCCTTCCATTTGGGCATTGCAAATTCCGGTCGCACTTCCAGATTGAATTCGAACGTCAACGGGCCTTCGGCCGGCACTTCCACTGCGTCGAGATCCAAATCTGGTTCGCTGATCGCCGCGATTTTCTGCTCTTCGTGTATTTGGGCAAGGCTGTCGCTGAGCAACAGGGTCTTGACCTTTTCGGTCACGTCCTTGCGAAATCGGGTTTCGACCAGTTTGCGCGGCGCTCGGCCCGGACGGAAACCGGGAATCTGCACATCGGGCATGAGGTCGGAATATTCCTTGTCGAAGTAGCGTTCGATGTCCTCGCGCGGAATGGTTACCTTGATGTGCCGTTCGCAGGTGCTGCGGTTCTGAATATCGACTGCGAGATTCAGTGGCTCCTTCTCTTCCTCTTTTTCCTCGGCGGTGTCTTCGTCGGGAAGTTGCTCGGATTTCAAAGTGTCGTCGTCCAAATCGCGTTTTTTTGTTTCAGCCATGATCAAGCCGTTGCGTCGAGGATATTATCTGGATGATGCATAAGAGCGGGTGATGGGATTCGAACCCACGACAACCACCTTGGCAAGGTGGCGCTCTACCAACTGAGCTACACCCGCTTATCGAGCCTGCCGGTCCCATAATCCGACAAACCTACCACCGGCCCCGGGTCGTTTGTTATTCGACCGGGGTTGAATCCCGGAATTATAGGTTCCCAAGTGCGACATTCAAGGGCAATTCGGCCCAAGTTAAACAAATCGCTATAGGTATATGCCCCCAAATCCCCCAACATAAGGATTTGGATAAAATTATCTCATGCCAAGGTAACATTAGTTGCGGAATCACAGACAAAAATTGAATCCGAAGCATATACACATTATGGTTAGTCTCTTACTCATCGACACGGGTAGTTTTAAGTACCACAGTTTAATAGTTTTACCGGGCTGCGTGGTCTGCCAAAAAGTCAGAAAAACAGCCCTTTTTGTCAGTACGATTTAATCGATATAGGTCTCCTATTTTATCTAGCAAAAAATATGAATTTATTATAAGATATATTGGTATAAGGACTTGCGAACTAAGGGGTTTGTCAAGCATCCAATTGCAACACAATGGCATTTAAATTGCTCCATAACCCAACAAACTTGTCCTTTTAGGAGTATTTAGCATGTTGTTGGAACACCCCTCCTTGCTCATCACCGACGATGACGCTGGATTTAGGGAAACGCTGCGTGTAGCGTTTGAACCCAGGGGATTCCGCACTCTAGTGGCAGGAAACGGGGAAGAAGCCCTTGATATCGTTAAACATGAAACGGTGCACTTAGTGCTTTTGGATATCCATATGCCCAGACTCTCGGGCTTGGAGACCTTACAGCGGTTAAAAGAGTTCAGGGCGATGTTGCCTTGCATATTGCTTTCCGCCCATTTAGATGATCTGATAATTGAACAAGCCAAAATGGCCCAGGCCTTTTCAGTGCTCTCAAAAACGGTAACTATCAACCAAATTACCGGCGTGGTTCGTTTGGCTTTGCAACGAACTTACGCTTGGAATGGGTGACTCTGTACTTATACCCCGCTTTACGGATTTTTTGGGGAATTATAGTCAAGTGAAGTTGCCGGGATGGGCGAATTTAAACATGGCGGCGATGCCGTCAAAGTTGCCCCGATTACCCGGCGTTGATAGGATTAAAGCGATATCAGGCGACTAATCGGTTATTGGATAAATTCAATAGCATTCCTATACTCTTTACGGCCCGCTCATGGCGAAGGTACTGGTTACTGGCGCTAGCGGATTTATCGGTTCACATCTTGCCTCGGCCCTGGTTGCACGCGGCGACGAGGTGACGTGTTTGGTTCGGAAGACGTCGCAAATAAAGGGCCTTAACGGCCTGGGCGTGCAACTGGTTTATGGCGATGTGACTCAGCCGGAGAGCTTGCTGTCGGCCGTGGCGGGTCAAGAGACCGTTTATCATTTGGCCGGCATTACTTTGGCTTTGACAAAACGGCAATTTTTCCGAGTGAATCAAGAAGGCATCCGTAATATTGCCCGGGCGTGCGCGGCTCAACCCGGCCCGCCGGTGTTGTTGGTTGTATCATCCTTGGCCGCGGCAGGTCCGGCTTTGGACGGGCGGCCCAAAATCGAATCCGATCCTTCGCAGCCCGTGTCGGCGTATGGACGCAGCAAACGCGCCGGGGAGCAGGAAGCCGAGTTGTTCGCCGACCGGGTGCCCACGACGATTGTCCGACCGCCGATCGTGTTTGGCGAAAGAGATCATCTTGGGCTGCCTTTGTTCCGCTCGGTCGACAAATTTGGCATTCATTTTGTACCCGGCCGGGGACGGCATCGCTATTCGCTGATTCATGTCGCCGACCTGGCGGAGTTGATAATTCTTGTCGCCCAGCGCGGCAAGCGCCTTGTGCCGTTGGGAGGTAATGGATCGCAGGCCGGGCAAGGTTATTATTTTGCCGCCTGCGAGGAAGACGTGGTTTATGACGATCTGGGGCAACTAATCGGCACGGTATTGGGGCGCCGCCGGGTTTTCCCGCTGCACATTGCCAATCCCATGGTTTGGGTTGTGGCGGCGGCCGTGGAAGCGTTGTCGCAAATCGAACGCCGCCCGCTTTTTATGCACATCGACAAAGCCCGGGAGGTCACCGCCGGTTCCTGGATTTGCTCGCCACGCAGTGCCGTAGAGGATTTGGGTTTTTCGGTCAAAGCCCCGCTTGTCGAACGCCTCCGCCAAACTGCCCAGTGGTACCGCAGCGAAGGATGGCTTTAGATAGTGGCTAGCGAAGCGAAGAACGATTATTTCGGAATGATGATTGATGAATAAAACACAAAATTGCTTGCAGTTTCGCATTAACCACTAACCACTTGCTTCACGTAAATCACCTTATCGTCGCCCGGGGCGTAAAAATCTTTTAACAGTGCTTCCTGGCGATAGCCGCAACGGAGATAGAATTTTCGCGTGGGAGAATACTGGGCTCGGTTGGAGGTTTCGATGTAGATTTGGCGGCCTCCGGCGGCGCGGATGAGTTCTTCGGACTTGGCCAAGAGCAATTGCCCGATTTTTTGCCCTTGGCACGTTTTGTCGACGGCGATCCAATACAGATCATAACTGGCTGCCGTAAGCGCTATCGGCCCGTAGCAGGCGTAGCCCAATGTGCTGTCGGCCTGTTCGGCAAAGATGAAATGATATCCGCTGGGCGGCCCTTTTTCCAGCCGCTCATCGAGGAGCTCGACGGCCACTTTGATCTCGACGGGCGAGAATACGCCGGTCGAGGCCACAATCGCCCGCACGCGATTTCTGTCGTCGGGTTGAACGGTGCAGCGGAAGACAATAGGCGCCGAAGATTGCCGATCTTGTGCACGGTCATTCATGATTTGTAATTTTTTTAAAAACAATTTGTTCAAGCCGCATTTTCTTCGTCTAAAATACGTCTTATCGCTTCGTCGAATTCAATGCCTGCTTGCTGTAATGCCGCGGCGAAACCTGCGTCGGGCGAGAGGCAGGGATTGGAGTTGACTTCCAAGATCCAAGGCCGGCCGTTTTGATCCACGCGGAAATCTACCCGGCCCCAGCCGCGGAGCATGAACAGACTCCAACATTGGTGGGCCAAATCTTCCAGGCGATCGAGAAGCGGCCGGTCGGCGGCGGCAAAATCGAAACGGTGCGGCGTATTGTTGTATTCGAAGGAATCGGCCTGCCATTTAGCCCGGTACCCGACGATGCGCGGTTTTTGGGCCGGAAAGGCGGAAAAATCCACCTCCGCGGGCGGTAAGACTTCCACTCCGCCGGGACCGGTCAACATGGCAAGGTTGAATTCCCGGCCTTCGATGTACGCTTCCGCAAACGCGGGCCGGCGAGTGTGCTCAACCCTTTCCTGCAAGCGGCGATGGACCTCCGGCATTCCGCCCGTGAATACCGCGTCATCGTCCATATCGCGGGAGCCCTGTTCCCAAACCCCCTTGATGATCCATCTCGTTAAAGTCCCCTCTCCCGACCAACCGACCGTGCCGACCAACACTTCGTGTCGGCGCCCGACGGTACCCGTCGGCGCCCGGATAGGGCTAGGGCGAGGGCTGATGATACACGACTTCTCTTTTCCTCCGCTGACTGCCTCTTGGACAATCCAGTCAGGGGTGGGTAAACCCGCGCGGGAAAGACGATCCTTCGCCAGTAATTTATGAGTCGTTAAAAAAAGCGATTCGGCCGAAGCGCCGGTGTAAGGCAAATGCAGCGAATCGAGTACGGCCGGAGGTATATAAACCAGCGAGTCGTTGCCGTGAAGCGATTCGACTAGATTAAAAACCATATCCGGCCGCAATTTCCGCAGTTTTTCCTTCATCGAGTCCAAGTCGAGAGTGCACGTGATCGGGAAATGTTCGTGACCCAGGCGTTTTAGAGCTTGTGAAACCACGTCGACCTGGACCAGGACATCCAGATCTTCGATCGTGTCCTGCTGGGAAACGGCATTATAAAGAACCGCAACTCGCATGGTTATTTATTCTTTGCAAAGCTGATTGCACGATCCGATCGATTAAAGAAACATAGGAAATTCCCAGCGAAGTGCATAAAATCGGCAGATCGGAGTGCCGGGGGTGCAGTCCGGGCAGGGGATTGGCCTCAATAAAGTTCGGGCGTCCCTGGGCGTCGCAGCGCAAATCGACCCGGCCCGCGTCGCGGCAACCTAACATCCGCCAGACCGTTAGCGCGATTTCTTCGCTGCGCCGCACCTGGTCGTCGTTTTCCGCGTGGACCAGTTTATAGTGTACTAAATCTTCACACTCTTCCTTGTTGCGATAGGAATATACGTCGGCTTCGGCATGGGGGTGGAGAATGACTTCCAGCGTGCCCAACACCTCGGCCCGATCTCCCGCGCCCGCCAAGCCCACGGTAAACTCCCGGCCTGGTAAAAAGGTCTCCACCAGTACCGGCTGGCGGAACTGCTTAAGTAAAACATCGCAGGCCTGCCGTAGTGCCTGGCGGTTTGCGATTTTCGAGGCCGCCGATATGCCCTTGCTGGTGCCCTCGGCTGCCGGTTTAACAAACAACGGCAAGGGCAGATCGACTTTGTCCACGTCCTCCAATCGCTCGACCAAGGTAAAATCCGCGGTAGGCACGCCCGCCTGCCGAAGAATCGTCTTGGCCAGGTTCTTGTGCAACGAGAGGGTCATCGTCAGGGGATCGGAAAAGGTGTAGGGAATCTGGAATAAATCGAGGATTGCCGGCACCTGGGCCTCGCGGGCCGTGCCGTGTAAACCCTCGGCAATGTTAAAGACTAAATCCCAACGGTCACCCTGTGTAAGCCGATCGATCAACCGCTTGCCGTTGCCGATGCGATCGGTTTGATGGGACAAATCTTGCAAGGCCGATTCGATGCTCTCGATCGTATCGGGCCGATCGAATTCGGCGGTCTCCTCTGCGGAATATCCCTCGTCCAAATAATCCTGGCGCAGATCGTAAGTCAGACCGATTTTCATGATAATTCGATTGTATATTTGTGAGTGTCCTGAAATTGATATTTAGCCCGCCGTGAATACACGGCGGGTTAAAAGGGGAAAATACTCCAGGCGGCCCCCGGTGTATTCACCGCGGGCTAAATAGGCACATTTTTAATCCGGGACGCCCTCATTTAATTATTTATTGTGTTGGCAAAAAACAGTAAACAAGCGCCGCCTATTTCAAAGCGGCAAATCTGGAAAGCGGCCATTGTACCCTAAGGGCGGATGGAAAAAAACCCTGGGATATAAACAAAGGCGCACGATCGGGGAGCGGCGGTGCAGGAGTCAGAGGCCGGGGTTTGGGGGGAGGGGATTGTGTATGGGGAATCGATAACGAGGGATCGGGGTGTTAGGGGTGGGCGATTTACTGCCTGCTTTCGTCCAACCGCCTTGATTAAGGCATCTGCTCCGCTTCGGACCCGCCATTAATGCTCATTCCAGGGCTTCCGTCGCATCTTTGATAGTGTCGGTGATGAGGATGGCCTTGTGCCCCTTGAAAGCGCCGGGCGAGGCGTGGAATTTGGGAATCCCTTCGATTGAAACCAGCAGCGGGCTATGAATGTCCTTGACCGTGGTGATAATGTCGCCTACGCGCAGACTCAGCAGTTCGCTGGCGGTAATCCGTGTCTGCGACAAGCGGACGTCCATCTCCACTTGCGACGTGCACACGGTGCGGCTGATCTGTTCGATGCATTCGGGAGTGGCCTGGCGGTGCCCGTAAGTTACCCAGGTATTGGCCGACAATTTGCCGCCGATTCGCTCGATAGAATTGTAAGGAATGCAAAGATTCATCATCCCGCGCAACTCGCCTATTGTAATCTCGAAGCCGATCAGCACCACTACTTCGTTGGGCGGAACGATCTGCACCAGTTGCGGGTTACTCTCGACCTGCACCACCGAGAGCTTCAAATCGAACACGTTTTCCCAGGCGTGGCGCATTTCCTGGAGAAACAGGCCCGTGATCCGCGACACAAGACGCAATTCTATCTCCGTCAGGGGCCGGCGGGCCAGTGCGCCGGTCTCATGGCCGCCGCCGAGCATGCGGTCGATGATGGGATAAAGAATCGATGGATTGATGTCGAGAATCAGATTGCCTTCCAGGGGCTCGGCCTTGAGCAGATTGAAGCAAGTCGGATTTTCCAGGCTGAACACGAATTCGCTGTAGGTGAGTTGATCCACGCTGGTAAGCTTCACCTCCACGATGCTCCGCAACAGGGCGGAAAGCGCGGCGCTGAAGTTGCGGCCAAATCCCTCGTGCATGGTGTGCAAGGCCCGCATCTGCTCTTTGCCCACGCGTTCGGGGCGTTTGAAGTCGTATGTGACAATTTTATCGCGATATATAGCCGGGGTGCGCGCGGCTCCGCGATACTCGGCGGTAGGCGGTTGTGTCGCCGCGGCCTGTTCTCGCCCGCCGTAGTTCATCGCGCTAAGCAGGTTTTCCACTTCCAATTGGCTCAGAACGTCGCCAGACATAAATTTAAGTGGGCGGTAAACCACCCACCCCTCATTAACAGTTATCGGTTTACAGTATTAAGTGCTCCGCTAATTCCGCACTTGCCCGGTCCCGTACACGACGTATTTATAACTCGTCAATTCGTTGATTCCGCAGGGTCCGCGGGCGTGGAATTTATCGGTGCTGATGCCGATTTCCGCCCCCAGCCCGAATTCGCCGCCGTCGTTAAACCGCGTGCTGGCGTTGATCATCACCGCCGAGCTATCGACCCGGGCCGCGAAGACCCGGGCGGCGTCCAAATCGCGGGTCACTATGGCGTCGGTATGCTGCGACCCGTAGCGATTTATGTGCGCGATGGCGGCCTCCAGCGAATCGACCACCTTGACCGAAATGATCGGCCCGAGATATTCCTCGCGATAATCGTCCTCGGTGGCCGGCTTGGCTTGCGGCAGCAGGCGCCGGGTGGTTTCATCGCCGCGAATTTCAATACCACGGTCCGATAGGGCCTTTCCCACGCGGGGCAAAAGGGCGGCGGCCGCATCGGTATGAACTAAAAGCGATTCGGCGGCGTTGCACACTCCCATCCGCTGGCACTTGGCGTTGACCACGATCTTTTCGGCCATTTCCGGCTCGGCCGATTCGTCCAGGTACACGTGGCAATTGCCGGCGAAGTGTTTGATTACCGGCATCTTTGCTTCTTCGCTCACGCGGCGGATAAGACTCTCGCCGCCGCGAGGAATGCAAAGGTTGATATACTGTGGCATGCGCAGCAAATGACCCACCGCCTCGCGGTCGGCGGTTTCCAGGAGTTGGATGGCATCGGCCGGCAGCTTGGCGTCGGCGGCGGCTTCGGCCAGGATTTCGGCTATCGCCATGTTCGAGTGAATGGCCTCTTTGCCGCCCCGAAGAATGACCGCATTGCCCGCCTTCACGCACAGCGAAGCGGCGTCGGCCGTGACGTTCGGCCGCGATTCGTAGATAAAAAAGATCACACCCAAAGGCACGCGCACCTTTTGCACTTCCAATCCGTTGGGCCGGATCGACGATGAAATGATCTCGCCTATGGGCTCGGGCAACTGGGCCACTTCTTCCAAGGCCTTGGCCATGGCGGCGATCCGCTCCGGCGTAAGTCGCAGCCGGTCCACCGCCGCATCGGACAGTCCGAAGTCGGGCGCCTTGCCGATGTCGATTCGATTGGCCTCGGCCAAGGCCACCGACCGTTCGGCGAGCAACCGGGCGCAGCGGTACAGCCACTCGCGTTTTTGGGCCCCGGTTGCAGTGACCAATTCCTCGGCCGCCTGCTTGGCCCGTTGCGCTACGTTCAGACAATATTCATACAAGTTATTCGATTCGCTTGTTGCCATACAACCAGCCGGAAAATGTATTATCGCGGTGGACTAACTGAATAATACTCGGTCAATCGGAATGCGAGCCATTGCTGCCGATAACGAATGTCAATCAGGATAAGGGCGGAGGGCAAATTCCGCCTAGGAAGTATCTCTTAATAGGCCCCGGAAGTCAACGGCGATTTGAAAAACATTATACAGATTGGCGTTTACATAACTATTTATTAAGCAATGAGTTATGTAAATTTAGCCTCTGTTAAAAATACAGGAAGACATGGTTTTTGTCAAAAACCGCTGTGTATTCACGCCATGATAAAAAAAGGCATTCATCTTCCTAGAATCTATAGCCCAACATTTTTGAATAGATTATTGTAAGGTACAGAAGTGATAAAATGTGGAACATTTAAGGTATTATTGCCATGTCTTGCTATAGGTTATTTTTAGATCGTTTATTTTTCCTCCTGGGAAGTATAACACTCTATGTTATTTCGATGTACGTTTCTTTTGCATGGGCTGAGAGAGATAGGCAAAAGATGATAGAAATCTCATCATTAGATGGAATGCTTATCGCCAGTGCATCTATTTTAATAATTATCCTCACTTTGCTGGGATGGTTTACATTACTCCTAGGCAAACGCTCCATCATACTCATTTCGAGTGGGATTGCCCTTTTTCTTAGTATAGCAATTCCATTAATAATAGATATTCATTTACCACTGCACTTCGGCTATTGGACATACTTGGCTTCTTACGTTTTTCTTATTATAGGTGGTCTCCGCATTCCTAAACAAAATATAACACCTTAAAAAGTTGTGCTTTCCGTACGAATACGCTTCGACGAGATCCTTCACTGCGATCAGGATGACTCATCGCCCGCCGCAGGCCTCGAACATAAGCAGGGCGTTGCGCACGGCCTCAACGTCGTGAACGCGGAGGATTTGCACGCCTTGCCGGGCCAGGGCCAGGGCCGCGCCGATGGTGCCCGGCAACAGATCAACTTCGGATTGTTGGGGTGGCATTTGGGGCGACTGTTGGGGCGGCAGTTCAACTGCCGTCCCAGCATTATGTTTAACTGCCGCCCCAGCATTTTGTTGCACTGTCGCCCCAACGTTCTGATTATTCGCCGCACCTTCATTTTTTAATCCCGCCATCTGGCCGATAAAACGTTTGCGGGAATGGCCTATTAACACGGGACAATCCAGGGCATGAAACCGCCAGGCATTCAACAACAAGGCGAGATTATGCTCCTTGGTCTTGCCGAATCCTATGCCCGGATCCAGGGCGATGCGGGCAGGCTCGATTCCGGCGGCCGCAAGGGCGTCGCGCCTTTGGCGGAGGAATTGCAGGACTTCGACCACTACGTCATCGTAAAGCGGGTTCTCTTGCATCGTTTGCGGAACGCCTTGCATGTGCATCGCGCAAACGCCGCACCCGCTGGTAACGGCCAGCTTGAGCATCTGGGGATCGGCGAAGGCCGTAATGTCGTTGATCGCCTCCACGCCCGCGATCAAGGCCTCTTCGGCAACTGCGGGTTCAAACGTATCGATCGAAATGGGCACTGGGGAAATCCGGCCAAGCGCGCTAACTACCGGCATGACGCGGTCGAGTTCTTCCCGGCGCTGCGCGCCTGGCACCGGGGCGGGTGCTTTGTCCGCCGATGTCGAGGATATCGGCCCCCGCCCCGGCCAACTTCAAACCCTGCTCGACGGCCTTATCCGGATCAAGATACTTTCCGCCGTCGAAAAAGCTGTCGGGTGTGACGTTGATAATGCCCATCAACAGCGGAATCCGCCCCACAAATAAGGTTTTGCTGCGAAGTTTCCAGCGGTCCGAAACTTTTAGGTCGGCGGGAATCATGAGAGAAGTGGCGAGGGGTAAGGGGGCGAGTCCGTAATGATGAATGTTGAATGATGAATGCTGAATAAAACCGCTTGCGGTTTCGCACTAACCACTATACATTCTCCACTCTCCACTTTCCACTATTTACCAGGGTTTTTCCATTAAGGAAACAATCTGCGCGGCCACGCGCTGGATGGCCTCTTGCTGGGCGGTTTCGATGGACTGGCCGGTCTCGGGCGCAACGTTGCCGGTGCCCTGGACATCGACCAGCTCGGAGGGCAAGGGCACGGCCGATGATTCGCGGAGCAAACGGCCCTGCCGGTCGGTCCAGCCCACCATCACCCGGATGTTTACCTGAATTTCCCGGGGATCGCCCACGCGCGAGCCGATCAAAACTTCTTTGCCTTCCTGGACTATGCGCCCGGATAGAATGCTGTCGGCATTGGGATCGGATACGACCTTGTAGGGCGTTTTCAGTTCGATTTCTTTCATCACCGCTTCGGTAAGTCTTTCGCCCAGGTTGCGGCGGAAACTGGCCGACTCGAACATGGGCACGTAAACCGTGCGGATTTCCATGGGGTAGAGCGTTTGGTTGCCGATCTGGTACCCGGCGCAGCCGCTAAGCAATGCCAATGCCGGCAGAAAGACAAACAGCAGAAATATGCGCATATTTCCGTATTGCACGGATGCTGTACTTTTCCCCTCTCCCTTTGGGAGAGGGGCCGGGGGTGAGGGCTTTAATGTGAGCAGTCGCAAAAAAACACTCAACCTGACCCTCACCCTAACTCTTTCCCAAAGGGAGAGAGGCCCCCCGATAATCCTCTGCCAAAGGGAGAGGGGACTGAAGGAAAACATGAAAAAACACGCTATTGGAATCTGCATATTGTGGCGATTATTTGCCTGTTGGGAATAAATCGGTCAACCATTTGAAGTGATTTGTTGGCACGTCGGGCAGGCCCTTGACGGCGTCGAGCCTTGCCCGGGCGTCCTTGGCTTTTTCGGTGGAAGGATATTTCTGGATCAGATCTTGATAATACATCCGCGCCGAGCCGTAATACTTGTGACTTTCGTAGTATTGGGCCATGGCGAAATCGCGGTTGGCTTTTTCTTCGAGAATTTGACTTCGCGCCTGGCTACATGAGCTTGTTCCTTTCCCAATTGGGCGCCGTATTGAGCCAATGCTTGATCGGCGATTTCGCCCGCCTCGTTCAGGGCCGTGGGATCGTAGAATTTGCCCTGGTAGACCCGCATTTTGGCTTGCAATCCCAGGAGGTGAGCGTCCTTTTGGAAATCGCTGTTGGGATATTCTTTTCTGAGCAGATCGAAATCCTGAGCCGCGCTTTCATACTGGCCGCGTTGGAAGTAAGCGATTGCCGTGGCCATCAAACTGTCGTCGGCCAACGGGCCGGTAGGATCGTACATGCGCACGTTTTGAAAGGCCGCGACGGCATAGCCGAAGGTATCGAACATGGGCCGGCTGCTGTCGGTGAAATTGGGCGTGAGCGTATACTTGTGTTGATAAACGTCCAATCGTTCCCAGTAGCGCCCGATGGCGAATTCGCGTTGCACGGCGACGTCCAGATGCCGCGAATTATTGTATTTTTTCAACAACAGGCTGTAGGTGTCGTGGGCCTTGGAATACTGGTCCGAGAAAAATTGGCTCTCGCCCAGCATGAACAAGGCGTCTTCTTCCAGCGGGGTATCGGGCCAGCGATCGGCCGCGGTTTTGAATTTTTCCGCCGCCTCGGCATATTTCTTTTGCAGGAACAAGTCCTGGCCTTCTTTAAAGTCCGCCCGGGCGATGCCCTCGTTCGGACCGTTGCCCGTCGCCTTTTTAATGCTCTTCCACACATTCTCCGGGGCAAGTTTGGACCAGAAATCGTCGTCCTTGCCCTTCATGGGATCGGACATCGAGGCCGGGGTGGGCGGGGGATCGGGCAGGATTTTCGGCGGCGCAGTGGCTGCCTGCGGCTGCGGGGGCAACACCGATACGGGAAATTTTCCCGAGTCGTCCTCCCCGATCGGTTCCGCCGCCACCGTGCCCACAACCGGCGAAGACGGAAAAACGCCGGCCGATGGACCGGGCTGAAGCGCCGATGCCTGCGTGACTCCTTGCGGATAACCGGGATTCGGCGCGGCTGGTTGATTGGGTGAAACCGCGGCGTTCGGATTCGGTTGGGCCTGCGCTTGCGACGTTTCGTTCCCCTTGGCATTGCCGCCCGTTAGCGAACGGAACAACCACCCTGAATCGGAGTTTTCGTTGACACTTCCGGAAGGCGCGGGTTTATTTGCGCCTGTTTGAACCTGACCCGGCGCCGGCGGTACCGATGCACAACCCGCCGAGACCAGGGCAATGCTTAATGCGAGAAATATCAGACGCCTTAGACCGCGATTTTCCGACATGGGGGACTTCCTTGTCCGTGGCAAGTTTTCAATTTTCAGTTGCGGTTAACCGTTATCAGTTCACAGTTTCGGATTATGGAATATTCATCCTTCATCCTTCATCCCTCATCCTTTCCCCTATTTCCCCAGCACTCCCAGGTACTCATACATGCGTGGTTTATGGCCCAAAAGGTTCAGCAGGTAATGGTTTAACACGCCGCGTAATTCACCGAGGATGCGAGAGTTGATTTCCATGCGTTGCCAGGTTTGGGTATCTGGATCGGCCAGTTGAGCCATGGTCTTAATCGCTCCGGCACTTACCATCACCACTTGTTTTTTTCCCGCGCGACACCGGTCGCACAAAACTCCGCCGTCGAGCAATCCGAAAGCAATTCGGCCCGAGGCGGTTACGGGCGCACCGCACTCGGCGCAGGTTTCCAGTGCGGGCACGTGCCCTAATATCCGCAACATTCCCAGTTCGAATCGAATCACGCGTCGGGCCACCGCTTCTCCGGCGGCCAAGGCCGCCAGGGTCTCGTCGGCCAGGTCGAAAAGCTCCGGATGAGGATCGTTTTCGTCGGTCAATTCGCCCAGCAACTCGGCGACGTAATAGCCCGCGTAAAGGTCAGCCAGATCTCGGCCGTGCGGCCGAAACCGCCTGAGCAGCTTGGCTTCGGTCAGCAAGTCCAGGGCTTCCGACGTTTTGTGGAGGAATACTATTCGACAAAGGGCCAATAGATCAAGAGCAGACTCGAAAGGACTTTTAAGCCGTTTTGCCCCCTTCGCCAAAGCCCCTATTTTGCCAAATTCGCGGGTGAACAACGTGACCACCAGGCTGCTTTCGCTGAAATCGACTGCCCGAATCACAATCGCGTTGGCTTTTTCACTGGGCATGGAGGGAGAAAATTTTTAATTTAGTTCCAGGTCAGAAGATTAGCCGCGGCACTTGTGCCGCGAATTATGGGGAAAATTCTCCCGGCACAAGTGCCGGTGCTAAACAAGATAATACTTCACGTTGTACTGTGTTCCAATCCGAAGCGGGTGAGATATTCGCCTTCTTTTTCCCGCATTATCGATCTTTTTTTGGGCGTGGAATCGTCGTAACCGACCAGGTGCAAGGCGCCGTGGATAACATAAAGCAAAAGTTCGTCCGCGGCCGTCCAGTTGTAATTCGGGGCCGAGGCGGCGGCCGTGTCGGCACTGACGACGATCTCGCCTTCTAAATACTTTGGCGTTCGTTCCAGCGCGAAACTCAGTACGTCGGTCGGGTTTGGGTCGTCCAAATATCTTTGGTGCAATTCCGCAATCGTGGGATCATCCACCACGGCCACGTTGATTTTCGCCCGTTCGATCGACTCATCCTCCATAATCATGCGCACGGCCAGGCGCAGCCGTTTTTTATCGACGGGCAATTGCGATTGGGCGTTGGTAATGGTGACAGTAAGCAAGCGTGGTAGATACTAGATGGTAAATAGTGGGCAGTGGACGGTGGACAGCGCGAAACCGCAAGCGGTTTCAATGGTTTATTACGCTGTTTTTTGTTCGGGATACTTGATCCGGCCGTGGTAGATCGATGTAAGCGACATGACCAGGCTGCGTTCGATGGCCCGCAGTTCGCGGAGCGTCAGTCCGCTTTCGTCGAATTGTCCGTCGTCCAGTCGGCGTTCGGCTATTTCGCGGACCAGGCTTTCGATGCGCGCCGGGGCCGGTTCGACGAGCGTGCGGCTGGCGCTTTCCACGGCGTCGGCCAGCATGAGCACCGCCGCTTCCTTGGTTTGGGGTTTGGGGCCGGGATAGCGGAAATCGTTTTCGTCCACTTCGCCATTGCTGGGATCGGATTGCTGCTGTGCGCGATCGAAAAAGTATTCCACAAGCGTGGTGCCGTGATGTTGAGCGATCATGTCGATGATCGGTTGCGGCAGGTGATGCTGCCGCGCCAAGTCGGACCCGTCCTTGATATGGGCGATGATCACCAGCGTGCTCATGGCCGGGACCAGCGATTCGTGGCGGTTATCCTCATCCGGTCCTTGATTTTCGATAAAGTAACCGGGCTTGAGCATTTTTCCGATGTCGTGGAAATAGGCCCCCACGCGGCAGAGCAGACCCCGGGCCCCGATCGTCTCGGCGGCCGCCTCGGCTATGGAACCCACGGTGACGGAGTGGTTGTAGGTGCTCGGCGCGCGGCGGACCATTTCTTGCAGGAGAGGGTGCGAGACGTCGCCCAGTTCCAGGAGGCTGAGATCGGTGAGAATCCCGAACATGTGTTCGATAAAGGGCAAGAGTCCGGTTATGACGAATCCCGCGGTCAACGTCCAAAGGCCTACAATCGCGGAATGAAGCAGCAGGATCAAATCGAAAGGCTGGTCGTCGATCAAACCCAGGCCGATGCTCAAAAGGAAGGCCACTATTCCGGAAAACAGGCCCACGAAAATCAATTTGCTGCGCGAGCGGATACGGCCCAAATTTACGATGGCCGTAGCGGCCACGCCCATCAATAAAATCATCTCGGACAGACCTTGGCCCAGGGCCATTACGATTATCAATGACAACACGCCGGTTAAAAGCAGGGCGAATTCCAGGCGATAGACGATGGCCGTGGTCATGCCAAACAACAAGAGCGGGAGAATTTCCCCGCGCCAGCGATCGGTGGAAATCCAGCGGGCAAGGGCCACGGTGCCGAC
The DNA here is from genome assembly GCA_963845975.1 of Pirellulales bacterium. Lineage (GTDB taxonomy): Bacteria > Planctomycetota > Planctomycetia > Pirellulales > Thermoguttaceae > JBEKIK01. Next base: position 2,038,455 of record CAWJUD010000001.1, read on the forward strand.
CGCTATTAGCAGCACGACAATTTGCCGCGTTAGTCCGGACAATGGTCCCCCATGCCGGTATCGCATATAGACGCCGCAGAGGATAAAGGCCGTGAAAATCATGACCGTCATTGCCACGGCCCGCATAATATTATGATGCATGGGCCGCCCGGCCAGCATAGCGGCGTATTCGAGCTTGAGCAATTGGATCTGATCGGGTTCCAGGGCTTTGCCGGCCTCGGCCAGGGTGGCTCCTGCGAGGTAAGCATCTTTTACCTCTTCCACGGCGCTGACGGCGTTTTTGATCGCGCTGGCGGTTTCTTTCGAGTCGAGTTTAAGAGTGGGAACAAGTTGAGGGCGGAGCCAGGCGAATAATCGATCGGCCACGTCTTTATTATCGATGTGATTGCGCAGGCTATCGCGGATCGCCGTGCCGTCGCCTAGCAGCACGTCGGCCACTTTGACAATTTGTAGGGGCTCGGCTTGCCCGATGGGGTGCACTTGAATTTCGTCCTGATTTCCCTCGCCCGGCTCCTGCGAGAGTTTATCAATCAAACCATGCCGTTCGTAGGGTCCGAGGACGACCTCCAAGATCCGCTCCAGACGATCAATTTTTTCCGTGCCCGTGAACGTGGAGCGAAACTCCTGAAACTGTTCTTCGGGCGTTTTGTCCGCGCTCGACGTTTCGCCGGCCTGGGGAGGCAATTGGAATTCTTTCCAGATTTGCGGGTCCGCGTCTTTTAACTCGGCCGCCGCCGTGAATTCCTTGATCGTGTTTCGCAATCTTGCCCGAAGCTGCTCCAGCGGTGCGGCGTCCTGGGCGTACACGTACCGCACCCGGCCGCGGGCGCGGATTTGAGCCAGCTTTGTGGCGTCGGGATTCGGATTGGTAAAATCCACCCGGGCGACAAGATTGTGCGAGGGAGTATACCCGGTGCGATACTCGAAAGGCGGATCCCAACCCTCAATCACAAAGCACATCGCCACGGAAGCCAGCAGAATCAAGCCGATCCGGGCGATAGTATCGCGGGTGCTCAAAATCGCCCATACCCGCTCCCACAGTCCCGGAGGCAATTCCAGGGCGGCTACTCGCTCCGATCGCGTGCGTATTGGATTACCGAAAGGCATGTTAACTAGATGGTAAAAAATCTCAATGTACACTTCACGCTCCGCGTGAAGAGTACAAAATGCATTGTCAGCGACGCTTTTTGGAACGTTCGTCGTAGGCATCGACAATCCGCTGCACCAGCGGGTGCCTGACGATATCCGCGGAACTCAACGTCACCGCGACGATTCCCTTTATCCCCCGCAGCCGCGCCAAAGCGTCGATCAGGCCGCTGCGGGTATGAGGAGGCAAATCGATTTGCGTAATGTCGCCGGAAACCACGATCTTCGAGCCGGCACCCATACGCGTCAAAAACATCTTCATCTGCGAAACCGTGGTGTTTTGCGCTTCGTCGAGGATGATAAAGGCTTCGTTTAGCGTGCGCCGCGCATGTAGGCCAGGGGTATCACTTCGATCAAGTCTTCCTCGGTATAGCGCTTGATAAGGTCGTGATCGATCATCTCGTGCAGGGCGTCCATAAGTGGCCGCAGATAAGGATTGATCTTGGCCTGCAAGTCGCCCGGCAAATAGCCCAGACTTTCACCGGCTTCGACCGCCGGGCGCACAAGCACGATCTTGCGGATGGCTTCCTTTTTTAAGGCCGAAGAAGCCATGGCCACGGCCAAATACGTCTTGCCCGTCCCGGCCGGCCCGTAACATAACACGATGTCGTTTTGGCGAATGGCATCCACGAATCGTGCTTGGCCGGGCGACTTGGGGCGAATCTGCCGCCCGGGTTTGAAGACCTCGATGGGCGGGCTTTCCGAAGGCAGATGACCATTTAACACCGCGCTTAAGACCAGCGATACGTCTTCCGAAGCCAAAGACCCGTGTCGATTGGCATGGGCCCCAAGCCGCTCCAAAACCTCGGTGGCCGAGGCAACCGCCTCAGGCGGACCGTCGATTTGAACGAGACCATCCTGGACCGTGATATTAACACCCAGCGCGTCACGGATTTTCCGTACGTGTTGATCGCGGGCACCAAACAAAGTCAGCAGCGACTTGGAACTAACGACCGATATAGTTGTTTCACTCATCTTCAAATAGTATAAGCTTTATTCAAACTAGGATGCAACGCATTGCCACTGCTTGGTATCAAAGACCCCACAATAAGACGTATAGAATAACGAATAACGCGACATCCAAAGTTTAATACCCCACTAATAATATAGGGGATATTCCTCAATAACCGGCTATATCGGCGATGTAGGTGTGGCAATAAGGGCAAATGTGGGTCTGAGATGGAATGTCCTTATTGCATTTTACGCAGCTTTTCCAAGGCGTTTCGTGGTGATCTTTATTAGGCCGATGTGGCGTGCCTTCCTCGAGGTCTATTCCACTGCCTATGCCGCTGGGGGATGGCTGGGAAGGCCCGATGTAATCTAATATTACATCTTCGGATAAGGATTGTTTTGCCGCAACCGGGATAGGGACATAAATATAGACTTGCCCCTTGCACAACGGGCAAAGGCCCGTTTTTCCAGCCATGGAATTTTTAACTTTTAACTTATGCCCTTTTGGGCAGGTCACTTCGATCGACATCGCTCGACCCCCTTTTCTGGCCCAAGAAATACCAAGGGAATCCTTTGCTCGATGCCGGATCCAATCTGCGTCTGACAAGCTCCTAAGAATGCATATCCGGCGACCTATACACAATAATGCACATTTATCGCATTACTTATCTTCGCCAATAGCCTGGATTGTAGGAACGTATCGATGAATTATGAATTAAGACAAGTTGTTCGAAAGCAGTCAATACGCTCCTCAAACAAACTTAATGATAACACCTCAAGGGCCGGCTGCCTAGTCCCTCTTGTCCAGTTTCCACGGGAATACATAGAGGAAAAGATCACTTGACCGACAAGGGAATTTGTCTAGCCTTTCAGCCGGTCGACTGCAAAATCCAAAAGGCCCACCCCACCGGAGCGGCAAAAAGAAGCGAATCCAGGACATCCAATACCCCCCCGAACCCGGGCATCCAGGTGCTGGAATCCTTACGCCCAGCCTCGCGTTTCAAGAGCGATTCGGCCAGATCGCCCAAAATGCCTGCTATTCCCACTAAAATGCCGTACGGAATCCATGCCCAGCCCAAGCCCGGCGCGGAACCGGCAGTGTTCATGGACGGAAACAGAAAAAACCAGCTTAGCCAGGCCCCAAGGCAGGCGAAAAATATCGCCCCGGCGGCCCCTTCCCAGGTTTTGCCGGGACTCAGCAGGGGCGTCATCTTGTGACGTCCCGCCAATCGGCCGACCAGGTAGGCACCGGTGTCGCCCATCTTCACCACGATTATCAGCGAGACCAGGGCGCCGACGCCCCATGCCAATCGCAATTGTACGAGAAAACTCATGAGCAAGCCCAGATAGATCAGGGCAAATGCCGACGAGGCCATATTGCCGATCGCCCGGCCCGGCTTTTGAAAAAGGCGCATTTCATTGACAAACAGGAGCAGCGTGCAAATCGTCAATGCCGTCAACGGCCAGGCCGTTAGCGCCATTGTATGCTGCCATGAGAGGCGACCTTCGCCCGACCACTGCCATAGATTCCATTTGGCCAAAACAATGGGAATCCAATTGGAAAGCAAGATCAACACGTTGCCGCAATAAACCACCCAAGCCCTAGGCTGGGCGCCGCCGGCCGCCATGAGTTGCGACAACTCCGCAGTGGCGAAAATCACAAAAATCACGGCCAGGGGCATAAGCCATGTGCCCGGGAGCGAAGCCAAATGGTCCAGCCAGCACAGCCCGGCCAAGGCCGCGATGATCAAGGTTCCAAAAAGCAGGCGCCAGCGGAGCATATCTGTATACGGCGTAAGATTTTGCAAAAATATCGAAGGCAAACAAAGAATCATACACTTTTTAGTGGAAATATCCATCCCATTACGGCCGGATGAATCGAAATACACAAGTCCGATTAGACAAATGCCTCGCCCCAGACTGGATTTCATGCCGATTTCCGACAATCGCCTCTGGATATATCCGCGGCCGATGATATTCTGCGGAAAATTCCGCACATGGTATTGACAATCGGAATAAAGTGCGGTAAGATCCGCACATTGAGAATCGCACTGCTATAGGAGGCTGCTTATGCCGCGGTTTACAAAGGGCGAACTTGAAATCATGCGGATCCTGTGGAAGCACGGCGAGCTCAAGCCGGCCGAAATCCAGCAGCGATTCCCCTGGAAGATCCAGAATTCTTCGCTTAGGTCGTATCTGTCGATCCTGCTGGAAAAAGGCCGCGTGGTGCGGCGGCGCATAGGTAAGGCGTATTTTTACCGGGCAAAAACCCGACGCGAATCGACCTTCCGCAACATGCTCCGCGATCTCACGCGCATCTGCTGCAACGGCTCGGTCCAGGCCTTGCTCTGCCAACTTATACGTTCTGAAAAACTCTCGAAAGAAGATCTGCTCGAACTTAAACGCATCGCCGAAGAAAAAAATCCATCGGCCGATCCGATAAAACAGGAGAAAAAGTGATGAACCTGCCGAATTTTTTGTGCGATGGTTTTGCTCATTTTTCCGCGATGCCGGCCTGGAGTATTTTGCTGTTTAAAGCCACTCTGATTCTATCAATCGCGTGGCTGATGCACTTCAGCTTAGCCCGGGCTAATCCTCGATGGTGCATTTTTCTATGGCGCGGGGTTGCGGTCGGCCTTGTACTTTTGGCCATTTGGACCCTTGGGTTGCCGGGCTTTGAAATCCGCGTATCGATCCCGGAAACATTCCCGATAGCATCTCCATCTTACATGCAACCGGTTGTCGCTGGGCAAAATGCTGCAGTATCCCTGAACACATTCGACCATCAAAAAAATACTTCTGAATCAGTCGAGTATTTTAGGCCGCCGGTGTCCTGGCAGATTGTTCTTCTTGGAATATGGGGCATCGGCATGGCGGCGCTAGTCTTTCGGCTGGCAATTGGACATCTCCGGCTTAGGAGTCTTTTGCGAAGTTCAAAACCCGTGCCGGAAGCGGTTGTTGCCGAGGCCCGGCGAATTGCCGCCGGATTGGGATGTCGTCGGGCAACGCGGATTCACAGTTCCCCACAATTCGCCATACCGTTTCTTTATGGGATGCTGCGTCCAGTGGTGGTTCTGCCCGAGCGGATGTGCGAAACAGCCCACAGCGCGCAGTTGTCCGGGATTCTTGCTCATGAGGTGGCCCACACGCGGTCGTTTGATCTGCTGTGGAACGCGGTAATGCAAGTGATATCGATTGTGCTCTGGTTCCACCCGCTGGCGTGGCGGATCGGTTCGGCCCACCGGGCCGCGTGCGATGCGGTTTGCGACGCTATTTCGGCGTCCTTTATCGGCGACGTGCAAGACTATTGCCGGACGCTCGCCCGAGTTGCCCTAGATGCCACAGTCCCGGCGTTATCTTTTGGACTGTCCATGGCCAAAGGTTGCGACGTGCGCCGCCGATTGGCCGTGCTTCAGTGGAGAGTTTTTGCCGCGCCGCTCAAGCGTCGCACGGTTATCGGCACGGCCATAGTCGGCCTGATGTTATTAACTCTGTTGGCAGGATTGCGCTTTGCGGCGGCTGCTCAAACCGTCGCCGAGCAGTCTCAGAGCCCGGCTGAAGATAAGGCTATTGCTCCCGGCAAGGTGTTTGAAGAGGTGGTAAATACATATAAAACGATGGACACATACAAGGCCGAAGGAACGGTCGCGATGGACATCGACACAGGTTCTGTAAAAAGTAATTCGGAAACCTCGTTTTCCATAGCGCTTAAAAAGCCAAACCTCTACCTCATCACTTGGACGCAAAAAAACAATATCATGCTAAATATGGCACAAACTGGAGCAGTATGGAGCGACGGCGATCAACCGTATCTTTACATGGGAGCGATGCGTGCATATTCCAAAATCAACGGCGATGACATTGCACTAGCCTCCGCAACGGGAATCTCAGGCGGCGCTGCTTCCACAATACCATCTCTCTTTCTCAAGCAACAATCCCCGTTTTCCAGGCTGAAAGATCCCAAAATAGAAGCGGCTGAAAAAGTCGAAGGAGAAGATTGTTACGTCATCAGCGGAACCTCACTGATATCGAAGAAGGAAACATGGTGGATCTCCAAGTCAAAACACCTTATCGTGAAGTATTCACGTTCTCTTGCTCCTCCCGAGGGCGGCATGAAGATGCCCGAATTCACCGATGAACAACTTGAGGCGTCGATTAAAAGCATGGGCATGAAGGTAACGGAAGAGAGCAAGAAAAACATGAAAGAAATGATGGCCCGTTCCAGGGATGTTTTTAAAAATATGAAGATAAACGGCACTTCCACCGAGATTCAAGTAAAAATATCATCGCCCGATTTGAGTAAAAAAGATTTTCAATATGCGCCGCCGAAAGACGCCGAACTCAAGGAATCGCTCTTCGGCGGAATCTTAGGCGGGCAATCGCCGAGTAATAATGCGAAACCGCAGGAGCCGATGCCGCTACCTGCAAAGGCTCCGATGATGGCGCCGCGTCAGTTAGAGCCTAGTGGTCGGATGATTCCGTTAAAAGGCACGGTTGTTGATCCTGAGGGCAAGCCGGTTTCAGGTGCGGAAGTAAAATGGGCCTATGGCATAAGCCCGCCGGATTTCGGCGCTACTCGTACCGACGATTCAGGAAAATTCACCATTCCTGGAATTGGAGCAGGCGGTAAGCCTGAGATTGTTGCAGTCGATCGCCGGAGAATACTCAAAGGTCATCTGATCATCTCCACAACCCCGCAAGCCGACGTTGAGATTAAACTTTTGCCGACCGGTGCAATTACCGGCCGTGTGACCGACGGCAAGGAGCCGATGCCCAAGGTCAATGTCGAACTTTTTGCCCAGGTCGAGACAGTACCCGGGAGCACGGCGAACTATATTGGAATCGAATCTGCGGTGACCGACGCCGCCGGCCGCTACAAATTCGATATGGTAGAGTCCGCACGCGAACACCATGTGATCGCGAGTGCCGAGGGTTATACCAGCGATTCGTCAAAACCCCTTAAGGTTGGCGCGGACGAGAGCATGAAGCTCCCGGACCTTGAGATCCAGCGGGGCAACATGGTGGTCACGGGGATCGTCGTTGATTACGATGGAAATCCGTTGGAAGGAGTGAGAGTCCGGGCCATCGAACGCACGTCGCGACCAGTATATTCAAGCCCGCCGCCGCCAACGGGCAAGGACGGCCGTTTCACTATCTCCAACTTGCCCAACACAGAATTGATTTTGTCGGTTGAGGGTTACCACCCACTTCAAAATAATATCCCCATCTTGTTCCCTACCCTTGCGGAAGTCAAGCCGGGTCAAACGGAGGCAAGGATCGTGCTCGATCCCAAGCTCCTTCACAAAAGTCCATAACTTCTGCGTTTAAAAAGAATCCCTGAGCGGCCGGGACGGCGTAACTTGCGCCGCCCCGGCGCTCAGTCAAAGACTCCACCGCGAAGCACTTGCCCTAAGCGGTCGACCCAGTAACCGCATTAAGGCAAGTTTGTGCTCCTACCCAAGGAGGGAAGGGCTGCGCCGGATTCCCGCAAACCCGACGCATTCGGCGGAGTCCATCATTGGTTCGATTGTTTTAGTTCCAAGTTTTCAGTCGGCAATCAGGATTTGTTTAGCCCCGGCACTTGTGCCGGGTGTATTGAATATGGATCGCTAAACCGCAAGCGGTTTCATTGGCGTATTTATCCTTCATCCTTTGGCATACGGCTGCACTTTATACAGCCAATCGCAGGCAATTTGACGATCATCAGGCGATAAACTTTCTTCGTCCTCAATTTCCAGAGTCTCATATCCCTTGCCGGCAATCAGCACGCAATCGCCTATTTGGGCCAGGGACAAGGCGCGATGAATTGCCGCGCGGCGCTCGGGAATGATCTCCGCATGATCGGGGCGTTGGAAACCGCTCAGTAGATCTCGGATGATCGCTGCCGGGTCCTCGCCGAGCGGATTGCCGCTTGTAACGATGGCCACATCGGCGTTCCGTTCCACTGCCCGGCCCAGCAGCGGAGGCTGCGACTCATCGCCCTCGCTGCCTGCGCCGAACATGCAAATCAGCCGGCCTTGGGTCACGGTTTTGAGCGCTTGCAGGCATCCTACCAAGGCATCGGGCGTATGGGCGAAGTCGACAAAAACGCTAAACGGCTGGCCGCATTCGATCCGCTCCAGCCGGCCGGGCACGTGTTTCGCCGCCTCCAGGGTGCGAACGATCCGCGGCAACTTGATGCCGTAAGCCAGCCCGACCGCTGCGGCCGTCAGGCAGTTGTAAATATGATGCCTGCCGATCATCTGTGTTCGCACCGGCATGGTATCGCTGCCGGCGGTGATAAGGAAAGTCTGCTCGCTGGGGAATTGTTCGATGGGCGTACCTGCGATTTCGGCGGGCGAATTAATGCCCACCGTCAGTGCCGGACCGTCGATCTGCCGCAAATATCCGGCCGAGGCAGGATCGTCGGCGTTCAGGACCGCGAATGCCTCGCCGCGAAGATGATCGAACAAGCGTGATCTGGCCGGCCGATAATCTTTGGATGTGATGTTGCCGCCAAGGTGGTCGCGGGTGACGTTCGTCACGCAGGCGGCATCGTAACAAACGCCGGCTACGCGCGATTGCGCCAAAGCCAGGTTGGATACATCCATCACCGCGTGCGAGCAGCCGTTGCGCACCATTCGGGCAAGCACTGTTGCCAATCGATCCGGCTGCGGCGTGGCCTCGGCGGCGTATTCTACATCCTCGCCGTCGAAATATCCCAGCCTGCTCAACAAACCGACTTTATGTCCCGCATGGGCCAGCACGCCGGCAATCAGGCAACTGGTAGTCGTTTTGCCGTTGACGCCCGTTACGCCGATAACTTTGAGCTTATCGCTGGGATGGCCCGCCAGGGCCTGGCAGATCAGGCCGTAGGCTTCTCGGGCATTGGAAACCAGGCAAACGGGAATATCCATTTTCGGCAATAGGTGGTCGGAAAGGATGCCGGCACAGCCTCGGGCGATGGCGTCGGCAAAGGAGTCGTATCCGATGCGAGCGGCGTCCAAAGCCACAAACAGGTCGCCCGATCGCAGTTGCTGCACATCGGAGGCGCAGCCGCAAAAGCCGATATCGCCGGCCCCGAAAAATTGGGCGTCCGGTACCAGTTTCCGCAGGCTTTCGAGATGTCCCAAACCGGGACAGACTTGCATGACCCAAGGCCTCCTTGCCAAGTAGTCCGCACATTCCATGTGCCGTCTGCATTACACTACAATGATAAGCGCGCTAATTTGGAGAAACGGCATCCTGCCGTGTTCAAGGGCGGGATTGTCTCGATTTTTGGGCTTTTGTCAAGGCGGAAATTCGTTCACACTGACCTTTGGACTGGACAAAATCGGTATTTTAGGCGAAGATTCTGAAACATGGGGACTGGCTCCGACATGCAAGTTTCCGTGATAAACTGGGGAATCAAACCAGACGCCCGTCCCCTTTTTTCATAACCATGCCTTACAGTGATTTTGATCTGGAAACTCTGGCCCGATACTTGCATCTCACCCCGCAGCAGGTGATCAAGCTGGCGGAGCGCGGTCATCTGCCGGGACGGAAGATCGGCGGCGAGTGGAAGTTCGCCAGGCCCGACATCCACCAGTGGTTCGAAAACCGCATCGGATTGTCGGACGAAGAGGAATTGGTCCTGGTGGAAAGCGTGTTGCAGCGATCCGCGCCGCTGGATGATGAGCAGGAAATCTGCATTTCCGAATTATTGCCGGTCCAAGCCATTGCCGTCCCCTTATATGCTAGAACGCGAAGTGCCGTGATCGACGGGATGGTCGATCTGGCGGCGGGCACGGGATGGCTGTGGGATCCAAAGGCCATGGCCGAGGCGGTCCGTTCCCGCGAGGAAATGCACCCCACGGCCCTGGAAAACGGCGTGGCCTTGATGCATCCCCGCCGGCCGATGCCCAAAATACTCGCCCAACCCTTTTTGGCCTTGGGCTGCACTTTAAGCGGCATACCCTTTGGCAGCGACTGCCCACTGACCGATGTTTTTTTTCTGATCTGTTCAGCCGACGACCGCGGCCATCTGCATACCCTTGCCCGATTAAGCCGCCTGCTGACAATACCCGGCTTTTTGAACGAATTGCATCAGGTGCAGGATGCTAAAACGGCCCACCGGTTGATAGTCGAAGCCGAAGAGAGTTTGTAGGAGAGGAGGGCCGGGCAATTTATTGCCCGGTTAAGAGAGATAAGGGATGAAAGAAACCACTTGCGGTTCGCTTTTATAACCATCCAGGATTTATTCTTTGACATTCATCCTTCATCCTTCATCCTTCATCCTTTCTTCAGCTTGTCTTGGCCGAAGCGGTTTGAATCTGCTCCAGGGAGCGGCCTAGTTTTTTGCGGGTCTTTTGATCGGGCGACGATGCCGTTTCGTTCGTGAGCGCCGCCGGGCTGTTGCGCACCTGTTCCAAAAGGCGGCGGCCGATGTCCTCGCCTTGGGCCGGCGTGCCGATGTCGTTCACTGCGTCGGAAACCCCCAACAGCACTGACGAACGGACTCCATCGCGGATCCAGTTGAAAAAATTCATGACTTCAGTCTCCTTTATTTTTGAGCACTTTTGAAAGGGAGCGGAAGAATAACAAGAGATGGTTTTCCTGTCCAGACGAGCTATCCCGGATTATTCATGAGTTTACACTAGCCCGAAGCGCAAGCGAGGGATGGCAAACAGTTTACACTCGCTTGCGCTTCGGGCTGGTGTTTCACATTCTGCGTTAAAAATCCTAGGCTATGAATAATCCGAGCTAGGCGGACTGGGAAATCCCGAAAAAGGGAAAATAGCAAAAATGGTAAAACCAGGGGAGTTTTGTCTTTGATCTCGAAAGTATTTACAATATAAGTTTTCCCCTGGCCACAAACGGACGTGCAACGGATGACCATCGATCGATCGCATAGATTGGGCCAGGGGAACATCACCCGGTTGCTGGCAACCTTTTCCATTCCGGCCATTGTCGGGCTGCTGGCCCAGGCCCTGTATTATGTAGTGGATAGGATTTTCATCGGCTGGGCCCTGCAATCGGAGGGAATTGCCGGCATCACGGTTTGCTTTCCCTTCATGCTCATTATCATGGCCTTTGCACTGTTAATCGGGCTTGGGGCTGCCGCGCTTATCTCCATCCGCTTGGGCGAACAAAAAAAGGCCGAGGCCGAACTGGTGTTGGGCAATGCCGCCGTGCTGCTGGTTGTGGCATCGATTGGGGTTACCGCCGTGGGATTGTCGCTCCTGGATCGCCTGCTGATTTTATTCGGGGCCAGCGAGATCGTGCTGCCTTATGCCCACGACTATATGCAGGTTATCGCGCTGGGCGCGATTTTTCAGATCTTGGGTTATGGACTGAATGCCCCCATACGCGGCGAGGGAAATCCGCGAATCGCCATGTTTACCCTGCTTATCGGAGTATTGCTGAATGTAATTCTGGCTCCGATCTTTATTTTCGGTCTGGGCTGGGGGATGCGGGGCGCGGGGCTGGCGACCGTGTTGTCCCAGGGCGTTTCAGCAGTTTGGGTGGTGGCCTATTTTCTCCGCGGCGACAGCCTGCTCTGTATGCATTGGAAAAACCTGCTCCTGAAAAAATCGATTTGTCTGCAAATCATGGCTATAGGTTCATCGCCCTTTGCCATACAAATCTCCGCCTCGGTGATGCAAAGCATTTTGAACCGCCAATTGGACCGATACGGGGGCGACGAGGCAATCGCCGCCTGGGGCATCATCTGGGCCGTGGTGATGATGTTCTTCATGCCCATGTTCGGCATCAACCAGGGAGCGCAGCCGATCATGGGCTACAACTACGGGGCCGGCGAGTTCGCACGAGTCAGACAAGCCTTGAAAACCGCGGTAGCTGCCGCATCGGGCTTCGCCGTGCTCGGATTTGCGATCATGATGTTCGCGCCCGCGCAGGTAGTCCGGCTTTTCAATCCCGGAGATGTAGATTTGCAGGTATTGACCGTCCACGCCATGCGGATTTGCGTGATTATGATGCCGATCGTCGGATTTCAGGTGGTCAGCATCGGATATTTTCTGGCGGTGGGAAAACCGCGCGAATCGATGCTGGTCAGCCTTTCCCGGCAACTACTTTTTTTGATTCCCGCCGTTTTAATCTTGCCCAATTTCATGGGTTTAAACGGCGTTTGGGCGGCGATCCCCACGGCCGACCTCAGTTCCTCCATCCTCGCCGGCGCGCTTTTATTCTTGGAATTGCGTCATTTGGGGAATCACCGACGGATATCTGCGAATATAAGACAGGATAGAGGGGGGATAGAGGAAACCGTTAAAAAATAGTCATCCGTCTACTATGATGAGTATTACGGGCATGTGAAGCGGTTCTGCCCGGAGTGCGATTGGGACGGTCTTAAAATATCGGGCCAATCCTGCCAACGATCTTGATTCACCCGGCCGCCTCTGGGCACAGGTTCTGGCCCTGCAATAGAACATTTGATAAAAAAGGATGGGTTCATGCACAAAAAGAGCAGGTTGGCCAGTCAATTGAGTATACGGAGTAGACGAAGAGTTCAGGAAGTGCCGACCGTTGGGGAGAATTGCATGTTGCAGCCATTAAACGGTGCGCTAAACCTGGTTTACAAAGAATACCGCCAGCAACTGTTTACCTGTGCCATGGCAATCACACGGTGCCCCGATCGAGCGGAGGACGCAGTGCAGGAGGCATTTTATCGGCTCTTTCGACTTAATGTTCGCCCCAGAAACCTAAAAGCCTATGTATTCCGCACGGTCCGCAACGCGGCCTTGGATCAAGTCCGAAATAATTCAACAACAATCCAACCGAATCTCGATTTCATCTTCGACCCGCGGCCTGACCCCTGCAGCGTTGCAACGGATGAAGAGTTCAAGCGCCGGGTGGCGGCGGCAATGACGGCCCTTTCCGGAGACGAGTGCGAAACAATCGTCCAGCACTTGTACGGCAATTTGACGTTCCGTGAAATCGCCGATATCCGCGAAGCGCCGTTGGGGACGATTACGGCCTGGTACCAGAGGGGTCTTAAAAAACTGCGCGGAATTGGAGAAATGACTATGGAAGATTTCGAATCAAAACTCAAGAGCCTGCGACTGCGTCAGCCATCGCAGGAATTGGACGAGCGAGTTATTGCCGTAAAATCCGAGCCCGCTCCGGCCAAAATATGCCGAGCCTCTCGGCGGATCCCGCTCTGGGCTGCCGCGGCGGCGTCCTTATCCGCGGGCCTGGTTGGATTCGCCGCGGGATTCGCCTTTCGGGAAAGCCCTGCCGTCGGCGTTTCCAGCCGTGTCTCGCCCGCCTCGGTCCAGGTAATCTATCATTCTCCATCGACCGGGGATCCATTTGATTTCACCCGTAATCCAGAGGCTATCCTTCCCCGTGAGGTGAAGGTAACCCTCCAAACCATCAAAGGAATAGGAACATGAAAAATACACTCCTCATCGCCATGTTTTCGATTGTTCTTTCTGTTGCCTTCACCGCATCTGCCCAAGATACAGAACCACGCCCTGCGCCGCCTGCACCGCCGGCCGATATTCCCAGCGGACCGAACTCCGTCGGAATCAGGTTCTGGCTTTATCGAATACAAGGTGACATATCAGGCGATATGTCTCTTACCGAGAACCTCTGGGAGGGAATCGACAGCAAAAATACTTCTGCCAAACAAGGCCCCTTTAGTTTTTTCACTCTGGCCAAGCTCACCATCGCAGGGGTGAAGTTACAAGCGGATCAGAGCGGCTGGAAATGGGATGAAAAGGATGAACCCCTAAGCGGCAGCCGCGTCGAGCGGATCACTGCTCCTCAAATTCGCCTGGACATGCCGAACGAATTCTATATCCAAGTCGGCTCGGACGTTCCCCTCCAGTACTTCCGCAAGCGCCCGGATGGTCTATTTGAGCTGGGTCAGGTCAATCAATCGACCGGCCTGAAAGTGACTTCCCGCGTCGAAAAAGGAAAGGGAAATGCCGATACGGTCGTCTTGCGCGACTTTTCCATTGAAACCAGCCTGGTCGAAAAGCGCAAACCTGTCGAGGGAGTCGCCTTGGACGTGGGCGAGCCGGTGCTTAGAGTTAATGAGAGGAGATTCACTATTGCCGTGAAGCCCAATCTGGATTATGGCATTTTGTTCTCCACGGAAGGCGTCGGTTCTCTCCTCTTGCGTCTAAGGTTGGACACAGCATCAAAATAGCAATTGGGCAAGACTTCATTGAAGATAATGACTATTCAGTCTCATAATCGACATCAATGCAACCTTATGCCGGCTTTAGTGGTTGAATTCCCAGGCGGGTGCCATGGCCACACTTGCGTGGCCATGCGGCTTAATTCTCGAGAAAACATGCCCACGGCAAGCGTGGGCATGGCACCCATACGCTACACTTACCCGAGTTGCGCTTTAGTGGTTGAATCCACGGGCCTCGAGAATGAGTTTTAGTTTGCGTTCGTTGAGCCCCAGTTCCAGGCCGACGGGATATTGGTGCGGGTTGACGAAGCGTTTGATTCCGGCGTGAAAAGATGACAATTGTTGCCCAGTACGCTGGCGAATGATTTCCAAGGTTGGAGATTGATAGACTATTTGGCCGCGCCTGAGGATCGGCACTAATAGGTCTTCGCAGGCGGCGTCTTTGGGCATGACCTTGCGGCGCGTCACGTCGAAGGGATCGACCATTATGCAATCGCCGTTGATGGGGCGCTGCTCGTCGAAAATCACGTCGCCCATGCACTCGCCGTCGCGTTTATAACGCCTTACCTGCAAGATGCCGGGAGTGGAAATCTTCACCGCTTGTTCGGAGAGTTTGATTTTAGGTTCCCAAGCTCTACCGGGTCGCCGTATGGCAGAGAGTTTATACACGCCGCCTAGGGCCGGGTCGTCGTGGGCGGTGACCAGCCTGGTTCCCACGCCCCAGGCGTCGATCTTCGCGCCCTGCTCTTTCAGGCTAACAATGATGTTTTCGTCCAGATCGTTCGAGGCGAGTATGACGGCATTGGGAAATCCGGCGTCGTCGAGTATCTCCCGGGCCTGGATGCTCAGCCAGGCCAGGTCGCCGGAGTCCAGCCGCACGCCGATCATTTCATGTCCTTGTCTGCGCAGCTCTTGCCCTATTACGACCGCGTTGCGAACGCCCTGCAAGGTGTCGTAAGTATCGACCAGGAATATGCAGTTATTGGGCATGGATTGGGCGAATGCTCGAAAGGCCTTAAGTTCGTCCTCGAAGCACATTACCCAACTATGCGCGATGGTTCCCTTGACCGGGATGCCGAAAATGCGGCCGGCAAGCACGTTCGAGGTGGCCTGGCAGCCGCCGATGTATGCCGCCCGGGCGGCCGAGAGCGCCCCGTCGATGCCCTGGGCGCGGCGCAGCCCGAATTCTATGACCTGATCGCCGCCGGCGGCCATTACCACGCGTGCCGCCTTGGTGGCGATAAGCGATTGGAAGTTGATGAAGTTCAGCATCGCCGATTCCAGGAGTTGGGCCTGGATCAACGGGCCTTTTACCCGTAAAAGCGGCTCGTTTGGAAACACCGCCGTACCTTCGGGCACGGCGTCCACGTCGCAGAGCAATTGCATGTGGCTGAGATATTCCAGAAACGCCCGGTCAAAAAGCGGTTTATCGTCGTTGCCGCGAAGCGTGGAAAGGCAATCAAGTTCGGCCTGATCGAAATGCAGATTTTCCAGATATTCGATTGTCGTGGCTAGGCCCGCCGCTATGGTGAATCCGCCGTGGAACGGATTCTGCCGGAAAAAAAGATGAAATGCCGCTTCCAGGTCCTTTTTATCGGTTTTCCAATAGCCGTAGGCCATGGTCATTTGATACAGATCGGTCAACAGTCCCAACGAGGGTTTATAAAGCTCGGCCAGTGTATTCATGATTTTTTGACTCCGGATGGTCTTGGTGTAATACTAGACTTTTGCAAAAGTCCAGTCGATGGCCCCCTATCGGCGGAGGAGGTTCCGGGGTATAAAAAAAGGGGATGGGCAAACAACCGAAACCGCTTGCGGTTTCGCGCTGCAAAATGAAAATTGTATACCGAAAACCTATCACTGAAATCTTTATCACATGAGCGAACACGTCGAGAATCTCATCGCCAAGCTTCAAAACAACATCGCCCAGGTCGTACTGGGCAAGGACGAAGTCATTCGGCTGACGGTGGTGGCCTTGCTGGCCGGCGAACACGTGCTTTTGGAAGACGTGCCCGGTGTGGGCAAAACCTTGACCGGCAAGGCCATGGCGCGGAGCATATCGGGCGAGTTCCGCCGCATCCAATTTACTCCGGATCTGCTCCCCACCGACATTACCGGCAGCAGCGTGTTCAACAGCCGCACCCAGGAATTCACGTTCAATCGCGGCCCGATCTTCGCCAATATCATGCTGGCCGACGAGATCAATCGGGCAACGCCGCGCACTCAGAGCGCACTGTTGGAAGCGATGAGCGAGCGGCAAGTATCGGTAGACGGCCAGACTAATCCGCTGCCCAAGCCATTTATGGTCATTGCCACGCAAAACCCGGTCGAATTCGAAGGCACTTACCCCCTGCCCGAAAGCCAGCTCGACCGTTTCCTGCTGCGCATTCCCGTGGGTTATCCCGCCCGGGAAATAGAACTGCAAGTGCTAACCAGCCATCGCGAGGGCGAACCGGTCGACAACCTTCAGCCGGTGCTCAACTGCGAGCAGGTCATGTCGCTACAGAACGGCGTGCGCCAAGTAAAGGTCGAGGATTCCATCAATCAATATGTGTTGGATATCGTTCAGGCCACGCGCCGGTGCGAGGATTTGCACGTGGGGGCCAGCCCGCGCGGAGCCTTGGCTTTGTACAGGGCTGCGCAGGCATCGGCCATGGTGGCCAGGCGGAGTTACGTCGTGCCAGACGACGTAAAATCGCTGGCCATACCGGTCCTGGCCCATCGGGTAATAAGCAAAGGCTACTTGCACGGCGGTCAGCGCGAGGCAGTCGAGGCCCTGATCCAGCGGCTCGTGGACGAGGTTCCCGTGCCGGGATAATAATTAGAGATAGGACTAAATTTAGTTATCGACCTAAATTTAGTTATTGGACTAAATTTATATTGTCTTCTAAACAGTTCTAAATATCGCTATTGATGCTTCAGAACCGCGACCACCGGTCGCGGCTTTATGATATAGAAACGGAGATCATCTCCCTTTCCCTATTCCCAATCACCCTTCCCCTATTACCTACCCATGTTCCGTCGTCCGCACACCACTATTTGCCGCGAGGGTTGCTATTACCTATTGATCACGGCGATAGTCTTTGTCGGCGCGATGGTCAAGGAAGTCAACCTGCTGTTGTTGCTTTCCGGGATGATGATGGGATTGCTGCTTTTTCATTGGCAGGTGCTATATGTTTCGCTTAGCGGCATGAAACTTAGGCGCAAGGCCCCACAGGCCGTGTGTGCCGGAGATCTGTTGGCCGTCAGTTTGCAATTGAGCAATACCCGGTCACACTTCGGCAGTTGGGCGATCACCGTTGAAGAACAGATTCAGCGCGAGCCGGGCGCACCGGGGTTGCATCAGACTTACAACTATCAGCATTACAGGCATAACCACGACAAGCCGATCTCGACGAGGGTGCTTTTTCCTTATATTCCCGCCGGCGAGGAGCGCACCGGCACTTATCGCGGCCGGCTGGTTGAGCGCGGGCGTTATCGGCTGGGGCCGATGCGGATTTCCACGCGATTTCCCTTTGGGCTTTTTAGCCGCAAGCTCACGATCGGACAGAGCGAGACGATTTATGTATATCCGCGGCTCGGCCGGCTTACTCGGCGCTGGCTCGCGCGGCATCGGCAGGCATTGGCCGGGGCTGACCGGCGGCAACGCCGGCCCGGGCCTGAAGGCGATTTTTACGGAGTCCGCGAATGGCACAGCGGCGACAGCCTGCGCCTGATGCATTGGCGCAGTTCGGCGCGGACCGGCAAATTCGTGGTCCGCCAATTCGAACAGCCGCACAACCGCGACGTGGCCGTCTTGTTAGACCTCTGGCTGCCCGAACAACCGACGGACGTCCAGCATGAAAACGTGGAACTGGCAATCAGCTTTGCCGCCACGGTCCTGGCCGATTTATGCCGACAGGGCGGCGGCAAGGTGAATTTGGGCGTCTATGACGGGCAGCCGCTGTACCTGGGCGGCCCGGCCTCGGCGGCAATGTTGCAAGATATGATGAAGACCCTTGCCGTGCTCGAGGCGCAAAGCGAGGATCGTCTTCCTCAGCTCATCGAACGCGTCTTGGGCGATATCGCCTCGGGCACGGAGATCGTTCTCATCTCGACCAGCCCGGTGGATTTATCCGACGGCAAGCGATTTGCCGCTGTTTGGTCGAACCAGGCGCATCATGCCGCCGCCCGGAGTGTACGCTGTATCGATGCTTCGAGCAATGAATTGGAAGAGTTTTTTATTGCGGAATAATAAGGGGGAAAAATGAAAAATCCTCCCCGCACAAGCGCCGGGGCTAAACTGACGATATAACTACCCGCTCCCCTGACAATGAACCTTCAACGCCTGCTGCAAATCACGATGGCGACCATAGCCGTGCTGGGAACTCTGCTTTTAAGCATGGGCCAGCGCGAGTTGGTTTTACCGTTGGTGATGATACTGGCGGCGGTTGCTTCAGTGTGGCTCACGGATATTACCGGATGGCTGCGATTGAATCGAACGCTGTCGAATATCGCCATGCTGTTGGCCGCCGCGGTTTCGATGCGTGAATTGATGATGTATCGCGGGGAAATACAGGCCGTGGGCTTTGCGCGGCTGCTGATTTACCTGCAAATCATCGTGCTGTTTCAAAAGAAAGATGCGCGAAGCTACTGGCTTTTGATCATGCTCAGTTTGTTGCAGGTGGTCGTGGCGGCGCTGTTCAGCCAGGGCGTCATTTTCGGCTTGCTGCTGATAATATACATGCTCATAGCCTCGCTAGGATTGACTCTGTTGCTTTTCCAGCGGCAATGGGAGGAGTTCTTCCAGGGCGAAAAACCCATGCCGGCCGCCGCCTCCGGGCGCTGGCCCCTGGCCGGCCAGAAGTCCGATTTTCCCTCTGCCAGCGCGGGCGGCATCGGCCTCGGGCTGGGCCGGGTTCTTTACGGGCGACTTGCAGGCATAGGCATGCGTACCGTGGGGGTGACCGTGCTTTTGTTTATTTTTCTTCCCCGCTTCGGTCAAGTAGGCTGGATCGGCGCCATCCTGGAGACCAAGCAAACCGTGGGATTCAGCGACAAGGTCGATCTCGGCGAATTCGGGCAGATTATCGAAAATCCCGGCGAAGTCATGCGAATCCGCTTTTATGACCGGGATAACAATACGCCTTATAGCGTTAATGGCGCCATTTATCTGCGCGGGGCCGTGTTGCTGAATTACAAACAGGGGCAATGGAGCGTGGGCCGGCCGGCCGTCGCCGTGGGGAATCCCACCTTGGAACGTAAGGATCCATTGCCCCAGCATCTTGTCCGGCAGGAATGCATTATAGAGGGCCTGGACCGGCCCGAGTTGTTCTACGTTGCTCCCTATGTGCCCCTCAACTCGGACGTCTACATTATCGTGGATGAATCGCAACTGCGGCTTTTGCGATCGGAGAATTTACGCGCCCAGCGCTTCAAATATGAATTGGGCACGACCGCGCTGGTTGAGGGCCGGCAACAAATGTTGATGCCCATCCTGAAGGGTGAGGATTATGACGCGGCCTTGCGCATCCCTCCGCCCGATGCTCCAAACGGCCTGCCGAATCTGGTCCGCCTGGCGCAATCATGGATCGACGAATCGAAGCTGCCCAGTGAGGATCGTGCCGGTCGAGCGCGGTACTTGGAAAGGAAATTGGCGTCATCGGGCATGTTCACTTACAGCTTGGAAAACCAAAACCGCGACCCAGCCATGGATCCCATCGAAGATTTCCTGACCAACCATCGCGCGGGCCATTGCGAATTTTTCGCCACCGCGCTGACCTTGATGCTCCGCAGCCAGCAAATACCCGCGCGGATGGTGGTCGGTTATCGCACCGACGAATGGAATGAGATCGGCCAATGTTATCAGGTACGCCAGTTGCACGCGCATACCTGGGTGGAATGCTACCTGCGTCCGAGTCAGATTCCGCGGGAACTGCGGCACGGTGAAGATGCCTGGAATTGGTCGAAGTACGGGGGCTGGATGCAATTGGATCCCACTCCGGAAAGCGAGGTAAAATCCCAGACCAGTTGGTTTACACCGATCAGTAAAACATTCCAGTGGTTCGATTATGCCTGGTCGTATTACGTGGTGGAACTGAATTACGAACGGCAGAGGAACGCGATTTTTCAGCCCATAGTGCGGGCGTGCACGTTTTTATACAAATCGATTTCCGACGCCCAGGCTTGGCGCAACTTATATAAGCGAATAGGCGATGCCCTGCGTCTGAGCGGCTTGCCCGGGGCGATTGCTTGGGGATTGCTGGTCGCGACAAGTCTGGCCGGCGCGGCCTTGCTGGCTTTTTCGTGTTGGTTCGCCTGGCACTGGGCGATAAATTGTGGCGGTGGCTTTCCGGCCGCCAGCCCAAACGCCGGCATGGGCCGCGAATCAAAGTGGAATTCTATCGCCGCCTGGAAGCCCTGCTGGCCAAGCGCGGCCTGGTCCGCTCAGCAAGTCAAACCCAGCGCGAATTCGCCTCTTCGGCCGGATCCGTCCTGGCGGCCGTTTCCGGCGAAACCGGCTTGGAATTTATGCTTGTTTGTGTAGCCGACGCTTTTTATAGGGTTCGATTCGGCCGACTCCCCCTGGACAACGCCCAATCCGAAGCGGTAGAACAAGCCCTGGCCCAAATCGCCGCTTGCGACGTTCCAAGAGCCTAACCCATCGTATTTTAGTGTGTTTTTTTTATTGCAAATTGCAAAATGTAAATTGAACAAGGAGCGTGGGAATGAGTATTTTGCCGTTCTCAATCAATTTGAAATCGGCTTCACGGAGAACCCCGCCATGAAAATCGGACTTGTCGGATACCAGGGCTCGGGCAAGAGCACGTTGTTTCACTGGCTGACGGGAGTGGCGCCCGATCCGGCCCTGTCGCACACCGGGCAAAGCGGGATGGCTACGGTTCCAGACCCGCGCTTGCAACAACTCGCCGATATATATCATTCCAAGAAAATCACCGTAGCGGCCATCGAAATCGTGGATACGCCCGGCCTGAGCCGCAAGCACGAAGGCAACGCGGCCCGCATGGCCATGATCCGCGAGGCCGATTGCCTGGTTTTCGTGGCGGCGGGCTTCGGCAACACCGATCCCCTGGCCGATCTGCGCTCGTTCGACGAAGACCTGCTCTTGGCCGACATGGAAATCCTTGCCGGGCGGATCCATCGCGTGGAAGAATCGCTGAAAAAACCCATCCCCCGCCAGGAACATCAGGTCTTGGAACACGAGCTGAGCGTGCTGAAAATCCTGCTGGCGGCCTTGGAGTCGGGCAAAGCGCTCGCCGAGATTCACATGACCGACGAACAGCGCATAGTCACCCGCGCCTTCCGGCTGTTTTGCGAAAAGACCCGGGTGGTGATTGTAAATACGGCCGACGACGAACAGCATCCGCAGCGGTTTACGCAGTGGTCCACCCAGTCCGTGCCGGTGCTGGCCGTTCCCGCCGGTCTGGAATTGGAACTCTCGAAGATGACGCCCGAGGATCGCGCCGAGTTCGAAAAGGAGATGGGCCTGGTGGGCACCGATCGCGACCATTTTATCCGCACTTTGCTGAAATATTCCGGACAGATTACTTTCATCACCGCCGGCGACAAAGAAGTCCGCTCCTGGCTTTTGCGCAAAGGCGGCACCGCCCTGGAGGCCGCCGACGGCATCCACACCGACCTTGCCCGAGGCTTTATACGCGCCGAAGTAATGTCGGTCGGCGATTTATTGCGCCTGGGCAGCGAACGCGAGATCAAGGCGCAACATCTAATGCGCCAGGAGCACAAGGATTATGTGGTCAAGGAGGACGATATTATTTTTATACGGTTTAGCGTTTAAAGGGCATCCCTGCCAATGCAAATATCGGCTATCCTCGCCCATCCTGACGCAAAAAGTTTCAATCACGCAATAGCGCAAACCGCCGCAGAGCGGCTTAAGCAAAATGGGCATGTGGTGGTTTTGCACGATCTGTACGCGGAACGTTTCGATCCGCTCCTGCCGACTTGCGAGATTCCGGAAGGAGCAAGCGTGCCGAAAGACATCGAGCGACATTGTCGGGAAATTTCATCGGCCGACGGGATCGTAATCGTGCATCCGAACTGGTGGGGGCAGCCGCCGGCGATTTTAAAGGGCTGGGTGGACCGCGTTATCCGCCCGGGCGTGGCCTACAAATTCCTCGACGGCGACAGCGGCGATGGCGTACCACTCGGCTTGCTCAAGGCAAAGGCCGCCGTGGTATTTAATACCTCCAACACCCCGGCCGAGCGCGAGATGGCCGCGTTCGGCGATCCCCTGGAAACCCTGTGGAAAAATTGCGTTTTCGGCCTGTGCGGAGTGAGAAATTTCCATCGCGAAACGTTCGGCGTGGTAGTGACCAGCAGCGAAGGACAACGCAATCAATGGCTCGATAAAGTGCGGAAAATCGTTGTATATTACTTTCCAAAATAAAGATTTATTTATTCTACGTCAGGTTCAAGTAATCAAAAAGGCTACATAAAGTTCAAATCGCCAATAGAGTTGGAACGATTGATGAATAGGCCTAGTATGAATGGGTGGGAAGTACCGCCAATTCTTTGTGAGACCTATTGACAAGCCTCTTTCAATTTAATTTATAATACTTTTAGATGGATAATGATCCCTATATAGTACAATGGCGATGTTCAAATTAGTTCTCCATTATAGTTTATATATTCATGGCTGAAAGTCCCACATCTCCTGTCAAAGATGAAGAGCTTTTCGTCCTCCATAGCGGAGGAAATACACCTCCTCTGGCAGATTCTAAAGATCCTCGCTTAGGTTTAGTAAACGGAAAACTTCTTGAGATATATCAGTGTGGTTACAGTGGTGTTCATAGTACCCCACTTGGCATATTACTGGCTGATCATGCTTCTAAAGATGCAAAGAATCGTTGGCTAAATGGTAACTACCATTACAATGAACTTACAAAACAATATTGGACGAACTTTTGTAATACAGTACGAGGTTTCACTACAAATGATCATGAAAAGTCTGGTAATATTGCTTGTGAGAAATGCGACCGAGAACAAGCTTTATTGGCAGAGAATTCCAACAAGGCCATTGCGTATTTGTGTTGCCATGGAATGATTGATTTTGCAGTGCCAGTAAAAGTGGGACATAGGACTATGGCTGTGTTGTTTACTGGACAACTTCGACCAAGCGAAAAGTATGAGTGGCCAACAGATCTTGTTAGCATATCACGCGTTGAAGGAGAACCTCCCCGTGCTGATAAGGGGATATCAGTTTTGTCAAATGAGAGAATCGCAAGGGTTGTTAGCAAATATGGCATACCTCAGGAGGATATAGATCGATGTTTTAAAGAAGATAATCAAGCAAGAAGCACCACGGAAGTGACTCCGGAAAAGGTTAGTTCAATACTCAAAGAAATCGATAATGCTGCTTCTCTGCTATCGAACCTAGCAACTAACACCTACAATTTACAGAAACTTCGACTTTCCAGTTTGATTCGTTTTGATTTTGCACACGCCCTAGCTGTAGTTAACGACAAACTTACCAATATTGATGATGGTTTGCAAAAGATGAATGAGGCCCTGGTAAAGTTCTCCAATTTAGTTGATCTGGAATACGCAGCAGTGTGTCGTCTTAAAACTGAGAAAGAATCAGTATTTACAATAGAAGTAATTTCTCAGGTTGGTTTGGATAAAATCTGTCATGATCGAAAATCTTTCAAGATTTCCGATTTATCAAAAAATTTGCTTTTTTCTGACCAGCAAAGTCAACGGGCTTTTGAGATTTCGTCGCGTACTATGGCCCTATTTACCGACAAACCTTTCTTCCGAGACATTTTTGCTAAACATAATAGAGCCGCGGAAGGAAACCCAACATTATTGTGTGCCGCCTGTGCGCCAAGTCAAGATTTCTTTATGATAATGGGTAAGCCAAAACTAGTACGTGAAATCGCAGAGACCGACAAACAAGCAATCGGGGAAATAGCCACCACGGCATGTTTAGTTTGTGAAACTCTTTTGTTACTGAATGATATTCGAAATTCACAGAAAGCAATGGACAGATTAATCGAAGATGTTGCCCACGATATTCGGGCACCGATTCATACAATAATTACTAAGGTACAGCGTTTCAAGCGAGGGGCTATACAACCTGGAGAATGGATGGTACAATTAAAAAAACTTGGCTTTCGGTAATGAGAATAGACCTTTTGGCCAAACGGGTATGGACGTCACAGTTGCTTCAGAGAGGAAAACTTGTTTATAAGAGGGGCGTGAATTCTGTAATTCGTGATGAGGTGGCAAAAGCTGTTGAAGCACTGTCAGATCTTAGTGATCGAGAAGAAGTTGATGTAATTCCAGAATGGGACGAACTGCAAAATATTCCAACATTAGAGGTGGATCCTGATATCTTCTTCGTGGTACTTCTAAACCTTATCCATAACGCAATCAAATACTCGGGACTGCCCAGCTTAAACCGTAATCCTCAGGTTATAATAAAAGGATCCTACGAGGCAAATGTTGCTATGATATCTGTCGGCAATCGGGGTATTCCAATTAGGGACGAAGAGAAGTCCCACATTTTTGAGCGATACTACAGAACTCCCGCAGCTTATCGACATAAACCGGAAGGCTCTGGAATTGGATTGAGTATTGTGAAAGATTTTGTGGATCATTATGGGGGAGAAATAAAAGTAAATTCGGAACCGATCCCAGGGTCAAGTGACTATCTAACTATTTTCACCCTTCGCTTAAAGATGTAAGGTAGACTATTACTATGTTTAACATACTAATAATTGAAGATGAAAAGGACCTTCTAGAAGATATGCCACCATTGCTAAGAACATATGGCTTTGAAGCGAGCTCCACTAATGATTTCGATCGGGCATTAACACTCCTCAAAGAACAAGCATTTGATTGCGTAATACTGGATTTGAAGATGCCTTCTGGACATGATATGTCTGACGAAGAAACAGAAAATGGTCGGTGGACAGGTATATTAGTGATTAAACGTATACGAGAAAGATACCCTTTAATTCCGATATTAGTTGTGACCTCGCTTGAAGATCCATTTCTCCATTCATTAATTAATAGTGCGGGTGCGAACGATTTCATTAAGAAACCATGTTATTTTGATAACATCGTACTGAAAATCAAGAGTTTGATAAAAAGATGACGACCATATGGGATAAGGAGGGCTTGATAAATGACGGAACAGCGGTTCGAAAGATTAAATATGACTTTCGATCAAGCGGTAGAAAAAACACGTGATCTTCTTCCCTGTGGTAATTGGCTACGTAACGCAGATCGTAGGAGGCTTGTTGGTAGCACTCTTGGCCAAATGGCAGAAAGGTTATTATGCACCAGAGCCAACATATCGGAACAGTTCTGTGCGCAAGTTATGTGCTTCATATACCTGCTTGCAGATATCCGCTCCCAAAAGTTTGATAAGCTTACCATGAAGACTCGACTCGTGGACATAAAAGATTTCTGCTACGGTCTTAATGCGGATGAAGAAGCTGTGATGTTCTTGAAGGAAATCTACCGAAATAATTCGACACCATTGAACATTCTTGCCGCTGATTGTGTAGCTTCTTTTAAAGGAGGCTTGACATCAGCAGAGGATATGCTTTTTCAGTTTCTGAAAGACGCGGACGAGAGGACGCGGTTGCGTGCAGCATCGGTAATTACGGGAGCAGTTCGCTTACAGGAGAAAATGGCCGAAGATGCTGGAATTCGTTTCGGTTGGCCCCCGGAAGATCGGCTAATTGTTCTACGATCAATAGACGGATTCCGACGAAAATTGTTCCACTTTGATATGCCACCTGATGTCCGTGCGCGCTTGGTTGAGAGTGGCACTGTCAGGCTATTTGATAGTCCAGATGTGCTACTTGATCGCCCACAATACATTTCTTTAGACGACTTGCTAGCTGATCATGTTAGGGATGGTGACTTCTTCAAACAAAGAAAAGATATCCTCTTAAAAGACCATGAAGGTGAGTATGTCGCTATCCGCAATGCAAAGATTTTAGGATTTGCTAAAAACATTTCGGGTCTTCAGGCTAAAATTAAGCAAACTGTCGGACAAGGTGACCGCGTATTCATTGCTATAATTATATCAGAGTCATTTGAAGATCAATTACCCATTGAAATCTTTTAAGGTTAAGTCTTATGTCGCAGTGCTTTCACAAGTACTTAAAACCAAATTTCAAAAGACCCTGGACAAAAATAGAGGTTATATTCCACTCCAATAAACTAAAAAAGTCTTTCAAATGGGATGCATTATTAGACACCGGTTCAGCATATACAGTCTTACCTGGTGAAGTTCATGGCAAAACAAATTATAGTGAAAAGGTTGTAATAGAACTTTATGGTCTCGAACACGAACAATGGCTGGAGTTACCTTTTCGAACAGGACGACCGGTTAAATTTGGCCCAGTAGGTAGCGAACCTGAAGATCATTATGGGTTTACGGCAGATTTCCAGGTTTTCGGGTTGAATTGGGTAGAACTGCAGACTATTTACTTTGACAGAAGACTTAAACATGCGATTATCGGAACGGATATTCTATTCGACCGCGGGGCGATATGTTTCTTAAAAGACTCATATCGCGTTGGGAGGTGCTGGCTTTCTTGCATATGCCGATAGTGGCTCATTGACTGATGTAAAACTAAGGCTATTTAGAGGAAAGATTAAAATGTTAACTCATGTAAAGCCGGCCTCCGGGCATTTATGTTTTTTGTGAATCTATTCCCGACTTGCCGTATAAATTCCCTTCGCGAAACGCCGCCGCCATGGCCAGCGGAACTTGGGCCTCGGCCAGGACCACTTGGGCGCGGTTGCGGGCAACGGCGGCCTTCATTTCCTGTTCGCGGGCGATGGCGAATGCGCGGCGCTCTTCGGCCTTTGCCCGGGCAACGCGGGTGTCGGCCTCGGCCTGATCGGCCTGCAAGCGGGCGCCGATGTTCTCGCCCACGTCGATGTCGGCGATGTCGATGGACACGATCTCGAAAGAAGTTTGCGCGTCCAGCCCGCGGTTCAACACGGCCTTGGAGATTTTGTCCGGGTTTTCCATGACTTCCAAGTGGCTGTTCGCCGATCCGATGGCGGTGATGATGCCTTCGCCCACCCGGGCGATGATCGTTTCCTCGGTCGCCCCGCCGATAAGCTGCTCGATGTTGGTCCGCACGGTAACGCGGGCGCGGACTTTAAGTTCCACGCCGTTTTTGGCGATTGCGCTTAGCGTGGATTTTTGCGTGCGCTTAGGATCCGGGCAATCGATAATCTTGGGATTGACGCTGGTTTGCACGGCGTCGATAACGTCGCGCCCGGCCAGGTCGATGGCCGCGGCCCTATCGAAATCCAGATCGATGTCGGCCCGATGGGCGGCGATGATCGAGCGGATGACCGGCAGCACGTTTCCGCCGGCCAGATAATGGGCTTCGAGCCGCCGGGTGGTTACGCCCGTATCATGTTCGGCGCCGATGCCCGACTGCATGGCCATGATCTTGCCTTGGACTATCAACCTGGAGTTGACGCGGCGGAAACTCATGCCGATCAGGCTCCACAGCGTGACATTGGCGCTGGACATGTACGCCTGGAACCACAATCCGCCGTAATTCAGTATGACCAAAAGCACAATCGCCCCGAAAACGAGCAGTACGCCCACGCCGAACAACCAGGGCAAAGTTTGGGCCACAAGAACAGGAAAACCGTCGAACATGGCATCCTCCGGGCGAATTAAGCCATAGGCTTTAAGCTGATAGCCGACTGCCGATGGCTCGGGTGAATCTTCGCTTTGCTCAGAATGAAAACGTTATTGGGTCAGACGATAATATATATAAGAGCAATTTTTTTAGTTTCGTCTAGTGTCCCCGCCGAATGGGTGGGGGAGATGGCGAGTGCGACGGCATCGGGGATTAAGAGCCGCTACCTGTTGAGATCGTAGTAGAAATGGTCGGCGTCTTTCGAGACTTGCGCCGGATTTTACGCCACCTTGGGTGGGCTGATTTTCAGAAGTCTTTGCCGTGGAATGGGTTGCGGAAATCGCGTCAAATTCCTCCCCTTCCGCTTGTGCGTATGTGTAGGCATTCATTCGCACACCGCGATCCAGCCGTTGGCGCGAAAACGGCCTAAACACCAGGGACTGCGCAGCGGACGTTGGCGGTCGGTGTCCAAAGGAATCCATTCATGAATCTTGAACCCGGCGCACTTTAGCGCTTTTCGCAGTTCGGTTTGCCTGAAAGTGTGCAGAAACATCTGCGCAATGCCATGGAAATGGAAAAATTTGTCGCCCCATTCCATGTCTCCATGCCGGATTTTTTCCAGTATATGCTGCACCAGCCAGCGCCGCCCCAGGGGATCGAAAAGGTTATACCAGAAATTGTGCACGTGCATCACGAACAGCCCGCCGGGCTTGAGCATGCGTCTTGCATGGCCGAGCACCCGCTGCCGATACTCTCGGCCTCGGATCATTCCCAACGTGCTAAACAAGCAAATCACATAGTCGGCCGATTGGTCCGCGATGCAATCCAATTCCACTAGATTTGCCTGAATGCCCTGAATATCCAGTTTTTCCCGGCACGCCTTTTCGGCCACGATACGGAGCATGTGCATCGACAGATCGACGGCAACGCCATGGAACCCGTGTCTGGCGAGTCCGATTAAGGCCCTGCCCGTGCCGCATCCCAGATCGACCACCAATCCCGGCCGGTGAAAATGTCTCGCCAGCACCTGTTCGTCGAATTCGAAAAGCCGGTTTGAGGCGAAATATTCGTCATATTCCCGGGCAATATGGTCCGACTGGGCATATTCCCACACGCCGCGGGGTACGCCCGAGGGGAGTTGCCATTGAGGTCGAGAAGATGTAGACAAGAGAACCGCTCGCCGCAAGAGTTGTTGGGACATTAATAACCTAGTATAATTGCCGATTCTTTACATGCCTACCGTGCCGGATGAATAACCGGATTAGAAAATTTAGCCCCCGATAATAGGGGGAAACCTTTTTAACATAAGGAGACGTGTTGTGGCAATTCGCGTTGGTATTAACGGCTTCGGCCGGATTGGACGTTTGGTCTTTCGAATCTTAGCTCAAAGGCAAAAGATCTTTGAAGTAGTCGGTATAAATGATATCACCGATAACAAGACGCTCGCCGTTCTGCTGAAATACGATAGCACCCACCGTCAGTTTCCCGGCACGGTCGAATACGACGACCAGTATTTGATCGTCGACGGCAAGAAAATCAGGGCCATGGCCATCAAGGATCCCGCCACCCTGCCATGGAAGGAATTGGGCGTGGACATCGTGCTGGAAAGCACGGGTGTATTTACTCTCGCGGCGGGGGCGGAAAGGCCGGCTATGCCAGCCACATCGACGCCGGCGCAAGAAAAGTCGTTCTCAGCGCCCCGGCCAAGGACGAGCCCGACCTGACCTGCGTGCTGGGCGTAAACGACGATCAACTCAAGCCCGAGCACAAGTTCATTTCCAACGCCAGTTGCACCACCAACTGCCTTGCCCCGGTGGCCAAGGTATTGCACGAGAAATTCGGCATCGTCAAAGGTCAGATGACCACCGTGCACGCCTTTACCAACGATCAGCGCGTGTTGGATATGCCGCACAAGGATCCCTATCGCGCCCGGGCGGCCAGTTTGAACATCATTCCCACCACCACCGGCGCTGCCAAAGCCGTAGGGATCGTCATTCCGTCGCTGAAGGGCAAGCTTACGGGCATCTCCCTCCGCGTGCCGGTTCCAACCGGCAGTTGCGTGGACCTGACCTGCGAAATGGCCAAGCCCGTGACCAAGGAAGCGGTAAATGCCGCCATGAAAGAAGCCGCCGCCGGTCCGCTCAAGGGCATCCTCAAGTACACCACCGATCCGCTGGTCTCCAGCGACGTCATCGGCGAACAGGCCAGCTCGGTCTTCGCCGCCGATTGGACCTCGGTAATGGGCGACACGCTGCTAAAGGTCCTCGCCTGGTACGACAACGAATGGGGCTACTCCTGCCGCAGCGTCGATCTGATGGAAAAGATCGCCAAGATGTAAGTGAGGGACTAGGGGCTAGGGATTAGGGGCTAGAGATTAGAGAACACAGTTGGAGCGGCAGTTGAACTGCCGCCCCATTGTTTATGTTATTGTTAAACTCATAGAATCGTTTTGGCATATCCCTTCGATGCGATCCGTAGGGTCGTTCGGTAATAGTAACGATTCCGACCCGTAGGACCGTTCGACAATAGCTCAGCGATTTAGAGACAGTCCAGCTTTTTGGGTAAAAGGAATATCCGGCATGTATCCCGAAGGGGTTAAAAATGGTAACTCAGGCATGTATCCCGAAGGGATTATAAATGGTAGCCCAAGGTTGCCGCGCAGCGGCTACCTTGGGACAAGGGCCGAATGACCACCTCAACCCTGAAAGGGTTGCATAGCCGCTGCGAAACCCCCTTGGGGTTTTCGATATTTTCCTGCCTTTTTAAACAGGGTAGCCGCTGCGCGGCAACCCTGCTCTATCTGCTAAAAGCCCTTCGGGCTATCGGATCATCATAAATCCTTTTATGGCGATGTTTCTAAAACCGGATTGTCTCTTAACTGCTGGGCTAATATCAATTGCCCCGCTTGGGACAAAACTAATATCAATTGCCCCGCCGGGGCAAAACCATCATAATAGGCAAAGGCTCTGCCTGGGAACCAAACAATGATCTCCGCCCATAAACTTTTCCAATTCATCCAATGCAGTACCGCTTATCAACGCTGTTCTTGATCTTTTTCATGGTCGCCGCATCGCTGGCGGTGCTTGTCCCGGAGGGCCTGTGGCACTTGGCGCTCTGGATTGACACGCTTAGCGCACTGGCTGCATTTTGCCTCAACCGATCCAAGAAGTTAGAAATAGGAATCGTTTCCGTTTGCCTCATAGTGCTCTGTCTCATCTTGTCGCTGCCATTGTTTAATTCAACCGGGAACCTAACGAAGCGCGCGCAATGCATCAACAATTTGAAGCAGATAGGCATGGCACTGCATAATTACAGGGACGCAAACATTCGTTATCCTCGGGCATATATTACACGAGGCTATAGCGGCGCATTATACAGCTGGCGAGTGCAGGTGTTACCGGTGCTGGGGGAGGGGTATGGGGTCCTTTACGATTCCTTGAAGCGAGACGAGCCATGGAATAGCCCTTATAACATCATAATTCTCAGCCAACGTCCGATACCTGGATTTAAATGTCCGAGTAATGCATTTAACGACAAGGATTTCTCCACGAACTACTTGGCGATAATTGGTCCCGGCACCTTGTGGAAGGATGAGTTTAAAGCTCCAAGGGCCGGAGATCTGCCAGATGGAGGTTCACATACAGTCGCGGTGATAGAGGTCGCTAATTCCGACGTGCATTGGGCCGAACCGCGCGACCTGACCGTCGAAGAAGCGTTGGAAGGTCTGAGAACCGGCAAGGGATTGCGAATATCGAGCCCTCATCGCGGCGTAATCAACGTGCTATTCGCCGACGGATCGGTCCGATCCTTGCCCTCCAAAATGCCCATTTCGCTGTGGAAAAAACTCCTCGCCGGCGAGGTGAAGGATGTAGACAACATGAGTCAGTACATTGACGAATCTGCCCCGGACATGGTCGATGTCTCTATCGCGCCGCCCGCGACGGGCCAATGGCGAATCGTCCTAGCCTCGATCCTCTGGTTGCTCTCGATCGCCTTACTTTTCCGCCGGGCGATAAAAAGCCGCCCAAAACCGGCGGAAATAGAAATTGCCCAGGACGCAGTCGGCTGATCTTATCGTATTGCGGTTAAACTGCTGGCCAAATTTTATTCTTGAAATTGGGCCAGGCACTATGTTAGAATCTGTCCCGCCATGGTAGTTTTGATCTTCACATGAATTGCACAAGACGGAAACCAATCCCGAGTGTTCACGTGGAAAAAATGCGGTTTTGATGCCCAACTGTTTCTGCCCGTTCCAAGCCCCGCTTTGGAATCCGATTAATGCAAAAATACCCTTTAATCGCGTCGGTGTGCTACTGCTCATCAAACCTTTTTATTTTATATTAACTGCATGACCGAACACCAAAAACTCCGCCGCCGTTTGGGACTCTTCGATGCCACTACCATCGTGGCCGGCTCGATGATCGGCTCGGCCATCTTCTTCGGGCTCTCGATCATGGCCGAATATGTCATGACGCCCGGGATCCTCATCGGGCTGTGGATCCTGGGCGGGGTGTTTACCGTGCTGGGAGCCATTGCCTGCTCCGAACTGGCCGCCATGTTCCCGCACTCGGGCGGACAGTATGTCTACCTCCGCGAGGCCTTCGGCGATTTTTGGGCCTTTTTGTTCGGCTGGGGCCAATTCCTGGTCATTCAGACCGGCTCGATCGCCGCCGTGGGGATCGCCTTTGCCAAGTACCTCGGGTCGTTCATACCTCAACTCGGCGAGGCCCACGTACTGGCGGTTATCCCGCTGGGAAAACTATTGCCGATGGCCTGGCAGGCCCATATACCATCGTTCCTGCTTACGCTTCAGATCAATTCGGCCCAGTTGGTGGCCTGTTTTGTGATTGCCCTGTTGACGGGCATAAATGTCTGGGGCGTGCGTCAAGGGGCCTTTGTGCAAAACCTGTTCACCGTGCTGAAAGTGACCGCGCTCGTGGCCCTGATCGTGGCCGGACTGAGCCACGTCCGCGACACGTCGCACTTCTTTCCCCTGGTCCAGCCGATTCCCGGCAAGGAAGCCCTGAAAGTGGGCCTGCTGGCCGCAATGGCCATTGCCTTATCGAAGGCCCTTTTCGCCTACGACTCCTGGTATACCGTGGCCTTTGTGGGCGAAGAGGTCCGCGACTCCGATCGCACGCTGCCGCGGTCGTTGATTCTGGGAACCCTGTTGGTAATGTTTTTATACGTGTCTGCGAATCTGGCCTACCTGGCCGTCCTGCCCATCGGCGAAATCGCCGGCATTCAGGAAAACCGCGTGGCCCAGCGCGTGGCCGAGGTGCTTTTCGGCAACATCGGCTGGACCCTGGTGATCGTCGCCATTCTGATATCCACGTTCGGCTGCATCAACGGCATGATCCTCGGCGGGTCAAGGGTGTCGTATGCCATGGCCCGGGAGGGTCTTTTCTTTAGCAAATGCGCGGACCTGCACCCGCAATCCGGAACGCCCGGCACGGCCTTGATCTACCAGGGAGTCTGGTCGATGGTATTGACGATGACCGGTTCTTACTCCGACCTGCTTACCTACACCATGTTCATGGCCGTGCTATTCGGCGCACTCACGACCGCCGCGGTCTTTAAGCTACGTTACAGCCAGCCCGACCGCCCGCGCCCCTATCGCTGCTGGGGCTACCCATACACGCCGGCCCTGTACCTGCTGATCTGCCTGGCTTACCTGATCTATGCCGCCCAAGGCGCCCCGGGCCAACCGCGATCGGAATCCTGCTGGTTCTTTCCGGCATCCCGTTCTACATATATTGGAAGATAAGAAGATCTGCCGTCTAAACCATGCAATTCCATTTATCAACACTGTTTTTGATATTTTTCATGGTCGCCACATCGTTGGCGCTGTTCGGGCCGGTGGGAATATATGCCGTTCCGGTTCTATCACTTGCAGCTTTGTGCCTTAATCGCGCTAAAAAATTGCAGGACGGGATCGGATGGGCTATTTTCATCATATTTATCGGAGTAATAACTCCGGTTTTGCTCTCGTCTATGGGTTCTGCCCGTGAAGCGGCGCGTAGGCGCAATGTTTAGGCCATTTGAAGCAAATAGGTTTTGCATTGCATGTTTATCACGATGCGAATAAACATTTCCCGCCCACAATTGTGTGCGACAAGGATGGCAAGCCTTTATTCAGTTGGCGGGTGGAAATTTTGCCGATGATGGAAAATAGCGGCATCTATAATCAACTAAAGAAAAACGAACCTTGGAACAGCCCTTACAATCTGAAATTGTTGGATCAGTTTCCGCGTTCGATTTATAATTGCCCGAGCGTTCCCCGTTATGAATCCGATCCAACAACAAATTACGTGGCTGTGATCGGCCCGGGCACGGTCTGGCGGAAAGACAGGCCGGTTGAGCGTTCGGATTTGCCCGACGGCGGTTCGCACACCGTCATGGCAGTGGAAGTAGTAGACTCGGGCGTGCACTGGGCTGAACCGCGCGACCTTATGGTCGAGGAAGCATTAGAGGGCTTAAAAACCGGCAAAGGATTGCGAATCTCGACCTCTCACCCCGGCGCAATCAATGTATTATTCGCTGACGGAGCGGTTCGATCTTTGTCCGCAAAAATGCCTTTCTCGTCATGGGAAAAACTCCTTGCCGGTGATGTGAAAGATATAGATTACCTTGATGTAGACGAATCCGCGCCGGATATGGTCGATGTTTACGTTCTCCCTTCCCAGCCGAGTAAATGGCTCGTCATTCTCAGCATAATCGTCTGGCTGCTCTCGGTCATATTGTTATTCCGCCGGGCGATAAAAAGCCGCCCAAAACCGGAAACGACAATACAAAATTTGCAGATGACGCAGATAAACGCAGATAAAATACAATGATATTATAAATCCTGAGCGATAAATCTGTGTTCATCTGCTCAATCTGCGGATTAATTGGTATTCCGCCTCGACAACCTCGATCTTCAACCGCCCCACGACTTGCACCACGGGCAAAAAACTGCTGTAGGCCGATGCGCCTTTTAGACTGCTGTGGGCCAATTGCAGATGGCCGGCCCCGATGCCGCCTTTGGCCAGCGTGGCGTCGATGGGAATCCATTTGCCCTCACCCTCGGGCACCGCGTCAGTGGTCGCTCCCGACCAACCGACCATGCTCCGCATGGTGCCCGTCGGTGCCCGGAGAGGGGACTTATCTATGTAAATTTCCGTCCACATGTGATAGCCGAAGCCTTGAGCATGCGGTACATAGACCAACCCGATCGCCACCCGGGCCGGTATGCCCCGGGCACGGCACAAGGCGGCCAACAGCACGGCGTATTCGGTGCAATCGCCCTGGCGAGTTTCGAGCACCTCAGCGGCAGAGGCAAAGGCTTGGGAATAATCCGTGCGAGTAATGTAGTTGCGTACGAATTGCTCCAACTTCAGGGCTGTTTGCCAAGCATCAGTTTCATCGCCGGCCGCCTCCTTGGCCAGGGCGATAATTTTGGGATTGTCGCTTTGAATCCAATTGTTCGGCTCCTGGTCGGCGGCGGTGGGCGGATCGGCCGGGGCGTCGGTGAGCTCCGTCCCCTTTTTCTCGGGCCGCACCGCATACACCGTGACTTCCGCCGTATTGGCGTCGAGCGATTTGACCTTTTGCGTCAATCCGGTAACAAACACGGCCGCCGGATCGCCGCCCTCGAGATGCACCCGGTATACGGCCCGTTTCGTGTCGTGGGCGCCGGGCAAGGGTTTTTCCAACTTGACGATCGTGCTCAGGCCGATGTCGAGATGAGCCGCTTCGGTCTCTTGCAGCGCCTCTTCCTTGGTGGTGCGATAAGTTTCCATGGCCATTGCCTGGCTGCGGGTTTTGAGCTTGTCGCCCGTTCGATCGGTCCATAAGGTTTGTTCCAGTCTATTTCCATCAGGAAAGATTGCCATGGCGTCGATATGGAGTAACTCGTAAGTGCCGTGCAAGAGCGGCGTTTGTTCCCAATCGCGGGCGAGCATTTCAATGGTGGCCAGTTGATTGAATACGTCAACCAAGGTGTGCAAAGTCCGCCGCTCGCCGGGCTGCATTGGTTTGCGAAGAAGCGATTGCTCCACGGCGAAAAACCCCCCGTATTCCGGCGACCAATCGATAACGCCGGGTACTTTTTTGCCAGGGGATGCGGTTTCCATCTGAAGGCGCTTGCCGACTACCCGGCCGGTGATAACCAACGGTTGCGTCCCCATTTGCATCTCGCTTTTAAAGCGAAGCAGCCGGCCCTCGGGCGTTTCAAGGCTGGTCGAGCGGAACTGCTGTTTTGTTGCTTCGCCGTTGCGGCTGATTGCGATATGCATGTCGCCCTCGATCCGCAAGGCCGGTTTGCCCGCCTCCAAAGTCCGATAGTAAGCAGTTTGCGCATAACCGACGCGATTGCCTTGAACGAAACACAACTCCCAATCTTCCCGATCCAGCGTATCGGCGGATTTGACCGTATTGTTCCGCGGGGCAGTCGAATCATCCGGAGCGGATTTTGAAGCGGAACATCCGCAAAAAGCCAACAGAATGCAGACCGCGGCCAAAGCGGCCGTTTTTGACCCGGCAAAAAGTAAAAATGAATAAGAAAAAAGAGTTTTCGCTTTTAACATAGGGGAAAATCCTAGCCTTAGGGATCGTCATTAACTCTAAATGCTCATTTTGCTTTCTATTGTAAGTTTAACGATTGAACGTCCCGGCGGCTACTACTGCCAAACTCTCCGCGAACCGAAGAACTGCACTCCATTGTGCTTTAATCCGCTTGCAGAAACGCCCAAACAGCCGACCGTGCGATTTTTCTGGTGCTAAACTTCCCTATCGACTCGCGCGTGGCCGTTGATCGTTGTTTAACATTTTACTACATGAGGCAATGTGTAAACACAAGCTTGGCCGGTTATGGCGTAGGTGCGGATTGTTCAGACTGTAGCGGGCCCGGTTCACAAGGAGGCCGTTCCGCAAACGGCCGATTACCTCAATGACGCTTAGCGTAACCTACTGTTCAGAAGAAGGTTCCCAGCTGCGGTTAATCCAATCCCCTAGACCAAGCATCGTTGTATATCGAAGCAGAGAGCATTCATGGGATTTTTGAAAAGATTTTTCCGCAATGTTTTCCGCGAAGGCGCAATGCCCGTGGGCACCAGCAGCTTTGAACACCTCAGCGAGGAGGAGTTGGAAGCGCATCTGGGAGTGTCCCGGTATGGCGACTATTCGCTGACCGACGCCGTGCGCCCGTCGTACGATCTCCAGGTCGTGCCGGCACAGGGATACCGCCACGACTCCTATCACGACGAGCAAAACCGCACCAACGTGCCGGTATTAATGATCGCCGTTTCCAATGAAAAACTATTCGACGTGTTTTTGGATCTTTTGGATCCGTTGGGATTTACCGTCGACGCCGTGCTGGAGACCAGCCACAACCGCGATAACATCGGCCATAGCGATTTGTATCGCGAACATATCGATTTGCCCGTGCTGAAAAGCATCCTCTGGGAATACGAGGACCTGTTGACCAACGACGGATGCACGGGCCTGGCTGTGCTTAATCCCGGCATCCCGCAAGAGATCCAATTCGACGAGCACAAGCTGCTTATAGTTTACGGAGAGAATCTGGGCGAGTTTGAAGA
Source organism: Pirellulales bacterium (assembly GCA_963845975.1). Taxonomy (GTDB): domain Bacteria; phylum Planctomycetota; class Planctomycetia; order Pirellulales; family Thermoguttaceae; genus JBEKIK01. The sequence continues at coordinate 2,075,903 of CAWJUD010000001.1, forward strand.
GATTCTCCAAAGAAACGGCATTGAGTGCGACGATCAGATGAAATTCATCACCGAGGCCGAGCACGTCCATTCCTCCAGCGACGCCTACACCCGCCAGTTCGAGGAACTCAAAACCCGGCTGGGCATGGATTGCGCGTACGTGTAAAACCAGAGGTTGGGGATTAGAGATCAGTTTAGCCCCGGAGCTTGCTCCGGGAGTTTTCCCGTAAACGAAAATCCATAACGCGACGTCGAGTGGGCGTCGGTGCAGTGCCGTGGATAATGCATCGTGCGAAACCGCAAGCGGTTTCACCGGCATTCTGAATTCGTCATTCCAAATGCTGCATTCATCCTTCATTCCTCATCCTTCATCCCTTCCTTCACCCACTCCAGGTCCTCGCGTAACTCTTCCAGTGTCTGTTGCAGGCCGACAAAGCGGCGGCGGAACCAGACCCGGCCGAAACAAGCGCATATAACGGCCGTGCAAAGCAGGGCCAAACCGAAGATCAACAGCCAGCCCCTGCGGGCGATGCCCTGCCAGCCGTCCAGCGCATCGGCAACACAGGTCGCCAAAAGCGGCAAAGCTGTTAAGGCCATCACAGCCGCCACGCCCCAGATAAAGGCCAGTCGCTTTAAGTGCCCTAAATCGGCCTGGATTTCCAGCCGGGCAAGCTCCCAACGCAATTGGAGCATTTCGCTCATGTCGGCCGTCAAGCCGCGAAGCTCGGCCTTTAGATCGGCCAGCAGGGGACGATCGGGCGAACTCATGGCTTGGCTCCCGATTGGGTCCAAATGCGCTGGATTTCCTGCCAGAGCTGCCGCCCGGCGTGTTCCGCGGTATGGCGGAGTGCCTGCGACCCCAACCGTCGCAGCAACCGGCCCCGCCAGGACCCGCCCGAGGCCGCCAATCCAACGCCGAAAGCGGCCAGTATCGCGTAACTGGGATACCGGGTCACATATTCCCGCCATGATACCAGCCGGCGTCCTTGTTGCACGGCGGCATGCAAATGGTTGTTGATCCTCCGCCGCATGCGGCCGATCCGCATGTGAAGTTCGCGCTTGCGTTGTTCAATCAGGGAATCTTTCATTGTATTTGGTATTCAGCAATCATTTTTCAGTTCTCATCCTCCGGCCTCCGGTCTACAGTCTCCAGCCTATTGCCTTATTTCTTGAAAAGTCGTTGAAACCAGCGGCCCAGGCAAAAACCCAAGGCGGCGCTTATAATCATGCTCGGGCCGGGATGCCTTTTTACCGTTACCAGCGTTTTATCGATTACATCTCCCACGGTGGTTTCGCGGACCGCTTTGATTTTATCGGCGGCCTGGCGGCAGACGTCTTCATAGAATTTCTCCGCCTTTTCCAGTTCCACCTTTGCCAGGCGCACCGCCTCGGCCGCTAAATGAACCTCGGGGCACTCGCCCGCGACATCGGCGCACTTTTCGGCCTCAGTCGCGGCGCCGGCCGGTTGTGCGGATTGATCGTTCTTTGTTTCGTTACTCATTGGATTTCTCCTATCTGCAAAAATTTATCGCGGCTATGGAAATCTACCTTATCGTAAACCCGGTTAAAAGCGGCAAAACGCATTATGCGCGAACTATTCGATATAATTAGCCCCCGGGTTTTTGACAACAGTTTGTAAAACGGCCAAATTACTCGATTTTATTCCCATTCCACCGGCATTATACTTATGCCAAACACCCCCCTATGGAATGTTACGCCGATACTTGAATCCCGGCCGGTCCTGATTTAGTATCAATGGTGTTGCCAATACGAACTTCAAGAGAAAGGATATCTTTATGCCACAAAGAAATCTTTTTCTGATGCCTCTTGTGATCTTGATAACAGGGCTTTTCCTCTCGACCAACCTCCAAAGCGACGAACCGCCGGCTGTTGCTGGGCCATTGCTTCCACCCATTGCCACTGATGTGCCTGCTCCTGCGGGAAAAACTTCCCCGGAAGACAAAATCCGGCAGGCATTGGCAAAGCCCATTGAATTGAATTTCAAAGAAACGCCTCTGGCCGAAGTGGTTAAAACCCTGCGCGATAAACTACATATAAACATTCTATTAGATAAAAGAACTCTGGCTGAAGCGGGAGTTGCCGAAGATACCCCCGTTACATTTTCGATTTCCAACATTTCGGCCAAGTCCGCCTTGGCATTAATGCTTCGCGACCTGGGCGATTTGACTGCGGTTATTCAACATGAATTATTAATGATAACAACAGTTGATGAAGCCAACTCCATACTCGAAATCCGGGTATATGATGTGACCGATCTGGTTTATGGAACGGAATCGAAAGACGAAAAACCGGATTTTCAATCCCTCATCGATGTCATTGCAGCTTGCGTGCGACCGACTTCCTGGGACTCTGTTGGCGGGCTGGGATCGATATCGCCTTTTGATGCTGTTGGAATCAAGGCCTTGGTATTGTCTACATCTCAAGATATTCATGAGGAAGTTGCCGATCTGATTGCCCAACTTCGTGCGGTCCGCCGAGGAGCTAACATAAAAGGCAAGGTAGGAGCTGCAACCGCAGCCGCTGTCCCTCAGTCAGCCGTTTCTTCAGCCAAAAGGTCGCCATTCACGCCGCAGGAGGAAAAGATCCGCCGCGCCCTGTCTCTGCCTCTTCCGCTCCAATTTCAAGAAACGCCGCTAAAAAAGATCGCTGAATACATCCATAACAAAAGCAATATTCAGGTTCTCATCAACAATAAATACCTGCACAATGTAGATACCCCGTTTACCGTGGATCTTGTCGGTCTTGATTTAAGCGATGCCTTGGATTCAATGCTCCGGGAACAGGAACTCGGCTGGACAATCTATAAAGAAATGCTGCTTATTACTTCGCCCGGAGAAGCAAACGACTTGAAGGAGACAAAAACCTATGATGTCTCGGATTTGCCCGCCTTCCGCAACAAACATGGGCAACCCGTGCCGGATTACGATAATCTGATCGAAGCAATCACTAGTGCCATTTTGCCGTCCACTTGGGATTCGGTAGGCGGGCCCGGCACTATAAAACCATATGAGAACAAATGGCATTCAGGCGCTGGTTGTTAATCAACAATGGAAGGCACATCCGAAGATCGATAGATTATTGACCGATTTGCGCTCTTTGCGTAAATCCCCACTGACAAAGGAAGATATTGAAAAACTACCGCCTGCTCCCCCGCCCAAGCCAAAAAAAGAAAAATTCTCCGGCTTTACTGCGCCAACGCCTTCGCTTCAGCCATTGACGCCGGATGCAAAACGCGATGCCGTAGTGCAAGGAAACAATCAATTCGCTTTCGAGTTGTATTCAAAATTGCGGGAAAAATCGCAAGAGAATCTATTCTTCTCGCCCTATAGCCTTTCCACTTCCTTTGCCATGGTTTACACAGGCGCCGGGACGCAACGGCCGCCGAAATGGCAAATACTATGCGGTTCGACCTGCCGCAAGAAGAACTGCCGCTGGGATTTCAGGCACTAAACGATGCCTTGCCGGATGAAGATAATCCTGGATGCCGATTACTGGTAGCAAATCGGTTATGGTGCGAAAAATCCGCGACATTCCGCGAGCCGTTTCTCACAACGCTCCGAAACCAATTTCATTCGGAATTGGGGCTCGTCAATTTCCAACAGCCCGAAATTACCCGAAATATGATTAACGATTGGGCGAAAGAAAAAACAAATCAAAAGATCAAGGAATTGTTCAGGCCCGGCTCAATCAATCCACAACTTCGCATGGTGCTGACGGGCGCGATTTACTTCAAAGGCAATTGGGCACATCCCTTCAACAAATCCGCCACTCAACAAAAACCGTTTTATGCAAAAGATAAAGAAATTCCAGTGCAAATGATGTATCGAAAAGGCATTTTCCATTACACGCAGAACAACGAAATGCAAATTTTGGAAAAGCCTTATCTGGGCAATTATCTGTCTATGGTGATTCTATTGCCTAAGGAACAGGGAGCTTTTGCCGAGTTGGAAAAATCGCTGACTGCGGAAAAACTCAAGGATTGGTCTCACTCTATGATGGAACGAGAAGTAGAAGTCTATCTGCCCCGCTTCAAAATGGATGCAAATTACGACTTGATCCCCAGTCTTAAATCGATGGGTATGATAAACGCTTTCGATTCAAAGTCCGCCGATTTCACCGGTATCACTGCGAAAACTGAACCGCTTTGGCTAAATGCGGTTGTCCATTGTGCCTATATAAAAACTGACGAAGAAGGAACCGAAGCGGCTGCGGCCACGGCAATGGGCTACTTTGGAGGTCCGCCGCCTCCGGCCGTATTCCGGGCCAATCATCCTTTTGTGTTCCTGATCCGCGACAAACGTACGGACAGCATATTATTCATGGGCCGAGTTATGGAGCCACTGTCGGAATAGATCATCGATATTTCTGCATGGAGACGATATCAGGATTAAGTTCTTCAGGAGGGATAAGAACAGTTTTTCCGTCACGCCACGCGACTAGCGGCTGGCCCTTTTGTTTATGTTCAGTGATAGCTCTTTTGGTAGCCGCAATTATTGCATTATCGATGGGCGTTCCTTCTCTAAACATCCGGGAAATATGCGACTCTTCATTTGCCATGGGAATATTCCTTTTCGATTTGGCGCCATACATTATCCCAATTTTCAATACACAACATATCTGCTAGCTGGCATCTCCACAATATGGACAAAGATATAAAGAAATCTCGACCCATTCGCCCTCACCCTGGCCCTCTCCCAAAGGGAGAGGGGACATCGAGATGGACATTTACTCCAGCCCGGCGTTCACGTCTTTCCCGTGCTGCTCCAGCCACGCGAGCATTTGTTTGACGCTGCCTGTGGCCAGGGCGATGCAGGTGTCGGCCGCGCCGTAATAAAGGCGGAGCGTGTCGCCGTCGCCTTCCAGGATATATCCGCAGGGAAAGACCACGTTGCCGACGTCGCCGGAGCGTTCGTAATCGGCGTCCGGACCGAAGACCCAGGCGTCGCCGCGGCGCAGGCAGACCTCGGGCGATTCCCGATCCAAGAGGGCCAGCCCTACGCGATACAGCTTCCCGGAAACCGTTTCTTTCACGCCGTGATAGATCAACAGCCAACCCGCCGGAGTTTCGATGGGCGGCACGCTAAGCCCGATTCTGCCGGAATCCCACCACGACCCGCGCCTGGCGCGGATTATCAACTTATGGCTTCCCCAATGTCTCAGGTCGGGCGAATACGAAATCCAGATATGCGCCCTTGGGAACTGACCGGACGATGTATCAACGCCCAATGGGAACCGATTTGTTTGGGCAGCAGCGCCGCATCCTTGTCTTCGGGAGGCATGATCTGCCCGAATCGCTCGAAACCGTGAAAATCTTCGCTCAAGGCCAAGGATACGCCCGGCCCGAGCTTAGAATAAGACGTGTAAACAACGGCGTATTTGCCGATGCCTTCCAGAAATGTGATCCGCGGGTCTTCGATGCCCCAGGTTTCTTCAGCATGTTTTTCCGGATTGGGCAATAGTGTCGGAACCGGATCGATAATCCAGCCGTCTACGCCGTTGCGCGACCGCGCGGCACACAAATGCGACACCCCGCGCCGGTCCTCCACGCGGCAAAGCAGAAGAATTGTGCCGTCGGCCAACCGCGTGGCCCCGGCGTTGAAAATCGTGTTTATCGCATAAGGCCAAACCCGGGCGGTCAAAATGGGATTTGCCGGATGCCGCTTGAAAAGTATGGCCCGTTCTTGCAAGTGGTTCATGACGATATCTTGGACAACTGCTGCGTAATTTTTCGCGATTTCGGGGCAGGCGTTTGACCATTGCCGGAGGTTTGCTCGCGTCCGGCTGGAATGATGTATTCCAACAACCGCAGTTCGGCCAGCGAGAGCAGGAAAACCAGCGTCGATTCGGCCCCTTGATTCGCGCTCGGCCCTTCGGTCGATAGTCCGTCGCAGCAGCCGCCGGTAAGCGAATCGTACAAGGCCGCGCCCACGTCGTTGCGGCCCAGGAACCACTCGAAGGCCCGAATCGCCTCGTGTTTCCACCATGCCTGGCCTGTGAGGTGGAAGGCGTCGATACACGCCGAAATCGTGGCATGGGCCTCGATGGGCTGCTGATCGAATCGGGCCCGGTTTTCCCCGCGCGGATAAAATCCCTGATTGCCGACTGGAATAAAGTGACCTTCGCTCGAGGTTTGTACCGAAATCAGCCATTCCAGGCTTTCCAATCCCGCCGCTTCCATGGCCTTATGCTGCATCCCTTGACCGGAAAGCAAAAGTGCGTGCGGCAGCGAGGCATTGGCATAAGTCAATTGATTCTCGAACCAGTTCCAATCCGGGGAAGCGGTTTTTTTATGGGCTTCGTACAAACGTTCGGCAAGTGTCGCTCGTATTTCTTGCGCGGCCCGATCGCCGGGAAATTGGCGCAAATATGTGTGCAAAGCGATGAGAGTAAACGTCACCGAGCGAAGATCGTCAAACTCGCGCAGGTCGGCAGCGTCCGTTCGAACAACCGCGCCGCCGCTCGGCGCAGCCCTTCATGCCGCGACCGGCCCAGCACCGCGGCCAATCCACACAGAGCCCGGGCGTGGCTGTCTTTCGATCCCATTTCCTCGAGCCAGCGGCGGTCGTAGCCCATGAAGTTGCGGAAGTGGCCGTTTTGATCGTTGTAGGCATGCCACAGAAACGCCAGGCACCGGGAAGCCAAGCCGTTAAGTTGGCGCAGGCCTTCCTTGCCCAGTTCTTCCAGTAAAACCGCGAAAATCAAGCCCCGGGCGTTATCGTCGGTGGTGTAACCTTCGGAATAGTTGGGCACCGTTCCTATGGCGTGTTGAAGGATGCCCACGTCGTCGGTCATGCGGTGCAGATGCGAGAGGTTGAAGGGCGGCAGTTCGACCTGTCCGTCGGCAAGCGTTTTGGCGTAGTAAACCACTCGCGGCAGGGCCGCCCGTTCCTGCCACGCCCGCTCAAAGGTCCGCATATAATCCTGGGCCACCACCGGCCAGATCATGTTTCTGCCGTGAAGGTAGGCTTGCTTGCGCATGGCATGTCGCCGGGTTTCGTCTCCGATCAAATCGGCGACGGCATGGGCCAGGGCTTTCGGATCGCCGAATGGGACAATAATCCCTTTGCCGTCGGCCAATAATTCTTCGGCGTGCCAATAGGGAGTGGAAATGACCGCCTTTCCCGCACCCAAGGCGTATGCCAATGTACCGGAGGTGATTTGTTCCTTATTCAGATACGGCGTTACATAAAGGTCGGCGGTGCCGATGGATTCGATCATCTCTTCCTGGCTCACGAAACGATTGTGGAAGATGACGTTTTGTTCGACCCCCAATTTCCTGGCCATCAATTGCAGGTAAAGCCGATAAGATTCACCCTCGGATCGGACAACGTGCGGATGCGTTGCGCCCACGACCATGTAGACCGCGTTCGGGCAGTGCTTGAGCACCTCGGGCAGGGCCTGGATCACGTTCTCGATGCCCTTGTTGCGGCCCAGCAGCCCAAACGTCAAAATTACGAACTTCCCTTCTACTCCAAAATGGTCTTTGTAAAAATTCGGATCCGTAAAAGGCATGTCATATATGCCGTGAGGTATGAAAACCACTTTCTCCGGAGAAAAACCATACCGCTCGCGCAAGAATTCGATCCCCTTATCGCTCATCGATACAACGCGCTCCGAGCGCTCCACAATCTCCGAAAGCACTTCGCGTTGGATCGGATTGGGCTGGCCGGGAATCGTGTGCAAGGTGGTGATTACCGGAGCGCGCAGATCGCGAAGCAGCGAAAGGACGTGACTTCCCTCCGGTCCGCCGTATATGCCGAACTCGTGCTGCAGGCAAACGAGGTTTACTTTATTGATGTTCAAAAAGTCGGCCGCCTGCCGGTACGAGGTAAGATCGTTTTGCCGCAGTTCGAAGCGGACCCGGGGCGGGTAGTTGTAGCCCGCCTCGGTGTCGTTGACCGGCACCGCGAAAAAAGTCGCATCCGGAAACTGCGCGGCCAGCGATTCGCACAAATCGGTGGTGAAGGTGGCAATGCCGCATATCCGAGGCAAGTAATTCCCTACGACGGCGATTCTTTTCATGGCAGTATCCTCCTGCTAAAAAAACAGAAACCATTTCGCTAACCCGCTAAATTGAGCGGGCGGCAACCAAAAGATGCAGCACTTTGCGCTGATTTTTCCAGGCCTGTATGAAACCTGTAGGAAAAAGGTGTGAATTTCTTTATTCAGGCCTTTAACTCACCAAAACCACACTTCGCTTGGATTTCCTGATTCTTTCAGCATTCTCGACGTTTTTTGTCGTCAAGTTTTCCTATTCCAAGCAAAACCAACGTATTATTCAAGATGGCAGTAATGTCGCAATCCCTGTAACTACTATGCTATAAACAAGCGAATCTCCCTGAATTGGCTTGGAAACGACGTAACTGCCACCTTTAGTTCCACGTTATCTAATAATCTTACTATAATATATGGATCTAAGCGGCAATAGGCCACCCTCCTATCATGGGGGGCAATGACCCATCAAACACGGTTTATTGTATAATGTTACCATGGAAACCATGAAAAAGCATGCCGGTCGTAATTCTTTGAAGGTTCATCGTTTGCCGATCCGGCTTGAAAACGACATTCGCCGGGTAATTACACGTCCATTCGACCCCGGTGGCGAAACGCGCGTACGCAAGATCATCGATCGCGTCGCCGGACTATCGGATACGGAAGTCGATGGCGTTTTGGACCAGGTGCTGGAAAAATTCCAAGGCCGCCACAAACAGATCACGGCCGTTTTTGACGAGCATTATCAAGCCGCCGCCGCCCTGGTCGGCGAAACCGACAACGTCTCGGCCAAAAAGCGCTTGTTGATCGGCTCCTATCTCACCGCGGAGTATTCGATCGAGTCGGCCGCGCTGTTTAATCCGTCCATCGTCAAGCATCGCAACCAATGGAATCTTCCCAAGGGCGCGGTCCGCTTCATCATGAGTTTTCGCGCCACCGGCGAAGGGCATCTTTCCTCGATCGTTTTTCGCGACGGGATTCTCTATGCCGATCATAAGATCCGCATGGAGCCGCCCAGCCGTTATTCGCACCGCGTGCGGACTTCGCCCGATCACCAATACGAAAAACATCTTTTCCACCAAAAACTCCGCGACATTGTCGTAGACGAGACGACGGCCGGCGCGGTGATGAATCTGCTGCCCGATTATTTTACCTTCAGCGAACTCGAACGCGCCATTGCCAAGGCGGCCGAAACGGCCCCTGAAAAACTGGTTTACGATCAAGCCCGCAACAGCATGTTATTGCTGGCAAGATCGAATTATCAATTGGAGCTATCCAAAGACGCCGAGGCGGCCGAAGTGGTAATCTTCCCCCAAAGCAGCAACGAACGCTACGGAATCGAGGATTTGAGGATGGTCAATTTTGTCGACGACGACGGCTCGACCACCTACTTCGGCACCTATACCGCCTTCGACGGTTATCGTATGCTGCCGCAGCTCATGGAAACCACCGATTTCCTCCGCATCGGCATACATACTTTAAACGGCGCCCGGGCGCAAAACAAAGGCATGGCCCTGTTTCCCCGCCGCATCAACGGCCATTACGCCATGTGCTCCCGCGTGGACGGCGAAAATCTTTATATCATGTACTCCGATATCGTCCACTTCTGGGAAACCGCCGAACTCCTGCAAACGCCCAAATCTTCCTGGGAATTCGTGCAGATCGGCAATTGCGGCTCGCCCCTGGAAACGCCCGAGGGCTGGCTGCTTTTGACCCACGGCGTCGGCCCCATGCGGACCTATTGCATCGGCGCCATGCTCCTGGATCTAAAGGATCCCCTGAAAGTCATCGGCCACCTGGACCAGCCGCTGATCACCGCCACCGAGGAAGAGCGCGACGGTTACGTGCCCAACGTGGTCTATACCTGCGGGGCAATGATCCACGACGACCATCTTTACATCCCCTTTTCCACTTCCGACCACGTCACCCGCTTCGCCTACGTCTCGCTTCCCAGCCTCCTGGAACGACTGCTGGGATAAGCGCCTTTATACGGCATTTTAGTTGTACCTAAATTATGGATAACTGATTCAAAAAAATCGAGACTTTAGCATGAATAAACCCAGGGTTTGCAACTCGTGGGATTAGATGGATTTAACACTTGGCCCCGTGACAACGATTTCCCGAGTCTCAATAAAGGCGACCGGGGGGCGAGAATTTAAAAGGCAATTATCATCTAGAACTCCACTTCCATCAAATCTTCGCCGATTTCGGTGCGGGGGAAGATTTTTTGGACGGTGGATAGATCGGCGGGATAATCGGGTGCAAGCAGGGGATTGAGGTGGGTGAGGATCAGGCGGCCGACGCTGGCCGCCCGGGCGACCTCGGCTGTCGGCGTGAGGCAACTGTGACCGTATTTCACCGCCAGATCGGCGCGGCTGTCGGGATAAAAACATTCATGGACCAATAGATTCACGCCGCGGATTTTTTCCACGTATGCGGCGTCCGCGGCGGCAGTGGTGTCGGTTATATAGGCCATGCTGTGACCGGGCCAATCCAACCGGAAACCAAGCGATCCGCCGGGATGCTCCAAAGGGAAGTGCGTCAACCGCCCGCCGTCGGCAAGCATCGTCTGTTCGCCCAAAGGTTTCAGATCGAAAGACGGCCGAACGGACAAGTCGTGATAAAAAAGATGTTTATCGACCGCGTATAGTTTCTCGGGCATGCCATGGACGGTCACTCGACGCAGGGGATGCTCCCACATCACGCTGAATAAATAGGTTAAACCAATGACGTGATCCAAATGGGCATGTGTAAGAAAAATATCCAACTCATCGGTCTGCAGATATCTGCCCAGCCGGTACATGCCCGTCCCGGCGTCCAGGACCACTCCGCACGACGGAATCGCCAGGCACGGCGTGTGCCGCCGATCGCTGGGATGATATCCGGAGGTGCCCAGGATGACGAGTTTCATGGGAATGGGTTGGGGATTAGCGATTAGTTGGCGGTGGACGGTGGTCGGCGGACAGCGCGAAACCGCAAGCGGTTTCATTCAACCCTGCGAAACCGCAAGCGGATTCATTGGTTTATTCAACATTCAGCGTTCTTTGTTCGACACTCATTATTTTATCATTCATCCCTTATCATTCATCCCTCATCCTTTTGATTTTCCTTTGCCTCAGTTCATTATTTCTGCTGTTGGAACAAGCGGTCCAGGCCTTTGTTTAGCCCTTCTTCCAGCATATTTTGCGCGGCTTTTTTGATGAACTGGCGGCTGAGTTGTTCCATTACAGACCGGTCGAGTTGCGGTTTTTGCAGGGTTCCGGCAATGGGGATGCGGATGGTCTGATCTTTTAAGCCCGGGGCAAGGGGATTATTTTCCAGCCACTTGGGCGGCACGGGCATCTCGGTCATGACCGCCAGGGTCTGGTCCAAGCCCACCGACCCGTAGGTGCGAATCGTAAAATCGGGGAAGATCAATTCCATGTCCTTATGATATATCCGGCCATCGACCATTTGGAAGGGCACGACCCCTTCGCGACGGAGTTTGGCCGGAGTCTCTCGACCCATCAAGACCGCCAGTTCGCGGATCAGCGGGCCTGGCCCGATCTCTATCGAATGAATAATAAACTTTCCTGCAAATGTGCCTTTGGCCGGATCGCTAAGCGGTATGCGGCAACTGTCCATGTCGATGGAAAAGGCGCCTTGGGCCGACGTTACTTCGGCCAGCACCGGTGCAATGAATTTAAGAAAGAATGCACACATGCGTGGATTGATTTGCACCTGGCGCACCAACGGGCCGGGCGGCAATGCGAGTTCCATGGGCTGGGGCGATAGGCGGATCTTCGGGGCCAAGTACACCTTTCCCCGACTGACGTCCAACTCCGTGGATTCGATCTGCAATACTCCGCCGGCCAGCACGGGCTTTATTTCGCCCGGCCCGACCTGGAAACCGTAAATGTCGGCGGCGTTCCATTTAAGCGCGGCATTGGCCTGACCGGATGCCAATGACAACGGCCCGCGCCACGAGGCAGGAGAGGCCCCGCGCCCGGCAATGAGGATGTTCGGACCCAAGTACGGGCGCAACAGGCCGCAGAGCCTGTCTAAATCGTAGCTCACTTGCCCGCTAATGTCGGCCTGTGATTGATTGTCGACTTGCGCGTACCGGCCCGCGGCCGCGGCGGCCACGAAGCTGGAGGCGATTTGGGCTTGTTCCAGCCGGATCAGCCCGGAGTGGGTTTCGTAATCGCCGCGCGCCGACATGCGGATCAGCGGTTCTTGAAATTTTCCGCCTGAGGAATCGGCCATGACCAGGTTGTTGACGTCCGCTGCCGCTTCGTATTGAATCAGGTTGGAGGCTTGCTTGAATTGCAGGTTGCCGACCAGTTGCCCGCCCATGGCCCAGGACGGCGGTTTTGTGCGATCGGCGAACCATTGGCTCAAGCGTCCGAGGTCGCCCTGATATTTAACCGTGCCGCTGATTTCAAACGGCCCGTTTTGCGGCATGGCCATGAGGAAATTGTCGGCCTGAACCGCCAGGCTGGTAGTAGCTAAGGCGGCAGGGGCAAGTTGCAGGCGGTATTGTGCCTGGTTCCACGATCCAGCCGCCGAAAGTTCGACCTCCGGTTCCTGCATGTTTATGTACGGCGAGGCCAAGGCGAATTGCGTGCAATGGATTTTTGCCTGGCCGATGTTTATGCCGTCTTTTGAGGCCGTCGCCTGAACGTCGAGGTCGGCGCCGCCTGACAGACTCCAATTCGAAAGCGGCAAGAACGACCCTGCCCGGGCGGTCCAATTCTGCAATTGGCCCTGCAACAGCACGCGGACCGGCCAGATGCCGCCCTGTTTCAGATCGGCGACCGGTTGCAGCAACTGCGCGGTCAGCCGATCGTCGCCGGCCTGGACGTTCAGCGCGGCGGAGTCCAGCCGGGTGTTGGTTGTTCCGTCGGTTTTGCCCTTGGCCGAACAATACAGGAGCAGATTTTCTTCCCGCCAGGGCTGCTTGTCGGGCAAGACCACTTGAAGATTGTGGAGTTGCAGTTCGGCGTCGGCGCTGAACTGCTGCTGCGGATCACGCCGCCAATTCACATTGCCGAAGCCGTCGCCGGCGAGTTGTACGTTGCCCAGATCGACGAACTGTTGCAATTTGTCGGCAAGTTCCTTGAGATTCAAACTGAGCGAGGCGGCCATGTTGTCGGCCGTGCCGGCGGCGTGAATCTTGAGAAAATCGGATTCGCATTGCAGGCTATCGACAACTGGCCCCTGAGCCGTGTTGTGTGCGTCCAGCACCAAAGTGATCGGGTTTGGCCAGGAGAACTGCCGGCTGTTGTTTATCGCCACGAGATTATCAGTGGCGATCTGCCCGTGCAGGATTATGACATTTTGACCGTCGCCGCCTGCCTGGCGCCGGCTGGATAAAGCCAGTTGCACCTGGCCGGAGGTGATCTGCGTTTCCTTGCGGATGTGGAGCGTTGAGGGCAGCATCGCCGCCAGCCGGGCAAGATCCACGTTTCCGGCAATTTCGTACTGGTTCGTGTTTCCGGATACTGTGAAATTGCCCAAATCGCAGGCAATTTCGCTTTTTTCGACGTCCAGGCCGGCATCCGTCATGCTGATCTGACCGGAGGCGCTGAGTTGCCTCATTTGCACGCAATCAGTTCCCAGCATCGCGGCGGCAAAGGCAAAACCTTCCGTCTGAAGTTCGGCCTTGACGATTGTTTTTCCCGGCGCTTTATCGCCGCCCCAAATCGCGTGCACGCTGCAATTCAACCGGCCGTCGAGCCTGGCTTGGGGCAAATACCGGGCGACAAACGATTGAGCCGCCGCCAACGGCAAACTTTCGGACTGCAGCGTTATGTCGCCGCAGTCTTTCGACTTGTCGTCCGGCGAGGATGTCATCGCCAAGTCGGCGGCCAGTTTACCCGGCTGCCGGGCGTCGGACAGCTCGGCCGAGGCCTTTATGGTCATTGCCTGGGCCGCATCGGCCGGCATGCTCAAGTCCACGTTGACCTTGTCGATCTGCCAGCTTTGCTTTGTCGATTGGTCGATGATTTTTACCGTGCCATCGACGACCGCCAGGTCGATCGCCACGCTTGTGGACGACTTTTTTTCCGGAGTTTCGCTCTTGAAATTTGCCAGCAGGTCTTCCACGTTGCTGCCGCCCTCGCGCAAGACGAGCGAGACGACGGGCTTTTCCACGCGGAATTGGCCCAGTTGCGTATAGTTTCGCAGTATCGCCAAAAGCGATTTATCGCTGGAAATTTTTTCCACCTCGACGACGGCCTGATTCTGCTCGTCGCGTATCGCAACGCCATTGATCGTAATGGGCGAGAGCCAGCCCAGCGATGCCGATTGGATCGAGATCGAACACTTCATGCTGCCCGAGGCCTTGCGAACGATCCAGCCCAACATCGGCGTATTGACGACAATGGCGGGCAGGAACCAGGCCAAAACCGCCAGCCCGACGAGAAACATACCCAGCCGCCAAGTCCAGCGTTTATGCCGTGGCTTTGCCTGCGGGATTTTTTCGCGTATCTCCTGGTTGTGATACCGTTCTCGCCTTTCCACTCTGGCGCCCGTGGCCATATCGCACCTCCTGGCTTGGCTGGTTATTAGTTCTCGGTTTTCAGTTTACAGTACTCAGAGGTTGTGAATTTTTTAAGTTCCGTTTCCAAGGGCACAACCTGTAGGGTGCGTGAAACGCACCGTCTCCAACAGTTTGTGGTGCGTTTCACGCACCCTACAAAAATTCACAACCTCTCAGTTGAGCATACTGAGTTCTTAATATCCCTGTATCCTTGCGGTTGTCATCTAAAATAGATGCTAGCATTGCAAGCGTGAATAACGCATTTGGGGCCACAGATTTTAGCGAGAAACCCGCTGCGGGGCCAGAGAGAAAAGAGCGCGGATTTTATCTGGTTAACACGCCCCGCCGTTATCTCGTTCCCACTCTCCGGCGTGGGAATGAAATATCGGTACACACGATATTTTTCCCTAGCCCAGGCGTTTACGCTTATGGCTTTTCCCTAGCCCAGGCGTTTACGCCTGTGGCTTTTCCCTAGCCCAGGCGTTTACGCCTGTGGTTTAAGGGCGAACAATTTTTTCCGTTGATCCCCTTTAGGGGATTGATTACCGCCGGAATGTTTTTGCCCGCACAAGCATAAACAGTATAAAAGCACCTGCAAAAAGAGATAGTGTAGAAGGTTCTGGAACCGGATTAATTGCGCCGCCCTGCGGTCCGCCGGGAAGCGCTTGGATGGTGACCGTGGCGCCGCTGCCGATGGTTAATGTGCCCTGCGAGATGGCCGCGGCGGTCAGACTGGCTGTACTGTCAACCAGTGTTGTTCCGTTACCGCTGATAATGCCCACGGTGTGCGCGCCATTTACAATTTCGAATGTCGCCAATGCAGCGGTATTTATATTGAGATTGCTTTTGTTCACATTTACTGTCTTCAAGGAAGCGTTGCCCGATTGGACATCGATGAGCGACGTGCCGCCAGCGCCGATCCCGCCGGAAAATATCAGCGTACCGGCCGTGACAACTGTATTTCCGCTATAGGTATTGTTGGTACCGGATAATAGCAGAGATCCCGCACCGCTTTTAGTTATTCCAGATGTACCACTAATGTTTCCAGAAATGGATAAGGTGGAGGAACCGCAGTCTATATCGGTATTTCCGGCGAGATTCAGAGGTGCAGAAATTAAATTACTGCCATTTACCACACCAATTCGGGGATTACCTACAGAAGTTCGCATTTGAATTGTCGCAGAACCTGCTAATGTAAAATTGTAGAACCAGCCATCTAAATCTATGGTGCCTAGTGTGATCGGAGAATCCACAGTCACGGTACTATCGGAACTAGTCGTGGGCCAAAACAGTGCTGCGGCATCATTACCATTAGGTATACTGCTATTGTTCCAATTAGAATTTAGGTTATAACTTCCTCCACCGGATCCACTCCACATACCATAGGAAGCTGACACCGGCAAGACAACGCCGGTTAGGACCAGCCCACCTGCCGTGGAATTATTCATTAGACCAAAAGAATAACTTGAGGAACTTGCATAATAGTTATACATGCGGAATGTAACAGAAGAGGTGCATTCCAAAATCGGAGTACCAAATATGTTTTTATTCCAAAGCCCTGTATTGTTGCTTCCGGAAAACCAATTTTGTGAGTAACTATTGAGACTTGTACGCCACGCATATTTTGTTGGCCCATAGGTTGTGCATACATAACCATACATTAAATGCCCAACAATATATTTATAATTTGTATCTGGTTGGATGGTAAATTCATAATAGTCATTTTGTGAAGTATCCAAGATAGAACTAGTGGACCAACCAGTTGAACACATTGAATTACTATAAGTTGCAGCAGTGATTCCAGCTCCCCGAGTGAGATTTCCCGCCGTGAGATTGGAATCGACGCTTTGATAAGGCGTTGTCAGTTGGTTGCCGGGTTGACCGGTAAAGTCAAATAGAACAAGTTCGGCCCCGTGAAGGGAAGTCATTCCATGAATGAGTATGCATATAACTATCGGGATTACTCGAGTTGTGGAAAGCATCATTTAATCTCCTACTAGAAAGATGACAAAAGCAAAGAACTTGACGTATGTAAAACTACGTTAAACCAAACCGGATACCAAAGGCGATAGTTTCATTTCCGCGGCACAATAATTGAGGAAGATTCCAAACGAGAATGGATTTCAAAAGGTGTGGTTTGAATGATATGACTATCCTCCCCTACGCAAAAGTGCTGTATGGAACTCCGCGAGTCATTAATCTTGTTCCTATGAGGAACGTGGGAACAAGTAAAGTGTCATACGATAGAATTTGTCTATTATGGTGAACATGCCAGAGGGAGTCAATATACCTCATAAATCGAGTTAGTTTAAGAAAGCTATGCTAGAAATGCATGTCAACTAGCCTGACATCTTATTTTTGGGTACCATGAAGGAAACGAGGAGAAGATCGAGTATGCGGAAGATCACCAAGGTCAAGGTCCTGCAAGACTATCGCCTGGAATTGACTTTTGACGACGAAGTTTTCGGGATCGTAGACCTCTCGGATTTGGTCGGAAAGGGCGTATTCGCCTTGTGGCGCGATTGCCATGCCTTTCAGCAGGTTCGAATTGGCTCATCCGGCGAACTCGTCTGGAGCGACCAGGTTGATTTGTGTCCGGACTCTCTGTACCTTAAAGCTACGGGCAAGCAACCGGAAGAACTTTTCCCCGCATTGCGCAGCGAGCCCGCCCATGCCTGAGATCAGCCGCTTCTTTGGCATCGTCATCAAGATGTTCTTTGACGATCACAATCCTCCGCATTCCATGCGGGATTCGGTGGCGATCTTTCCCTGATCGACATCCGAACCCTATCGGTCTTCTCCGGTCGTTTACCACCCCGTGTGATGGGCCTTGTGATCGAATGGGCTACGTTATATCAGCAAGAATTGCTTGCTGACTGGGAAAGAGTGCGCGAGCATTTGGAACTCCAGAAGATCGTACCTCTGGAATAAAAAGAGCCGCTATTTCTATTCCTTAATCATTTCCCTCACCGTCATGCCTGTGGGGATCATGGGCAGGACGTGTTCTTGATAGGGGACTTGAACTTGGAGGATATAGGGGCCGGTGGCGCTGAGCATCGCCTTGAGGGCGGGCACGAGATCGTCCTTGGCCGAGATCGAGCGGCCGTCCCAGCCGAAGCCGCGGGCTACGGCGATGAAATCGGGATAGTAGCGCTCCTGGGGCGTAATGCCGTTGCCCAGCCCCCGGGCCTCGGGATGGTCGATGGGGCCGAGATACGTGTGGGCGCGGTTGGCGGCGTGGAAACGGTCTTCCCACTGCACGACCATGCCCAGGTGCATGTTGTTTAAGAGCAGCACCTTGACCGGCAGTTTTTCGCAGAAGCAGGTGGCCATTTCCTGAATGTTCATCAGCAGGCTGCCGTCGCCGTCGATGTCGATCACGAGTTTGTCGGGATGGGCTGCCTTTACGCCCATGGCGGCGGGCAGGCCGAAACCCATGGTCCCCAGCCCGGAACTGCACATCCAGTGCCGGGGCTTGGTGAACTTGTAATACTGGGCCGACCACATTTGATGCTGGCCCACGCCCACGGCGATATATGCGTCCAGATCCTTGGTGAGCTTGTACAATTCGTGGATGGCGTGTTGCGGCAGGATGCCGGGGTAGTCGATGTTGTAGCGGAAGGGCTCGTCGCGCTTCCAGGCGGCGATTTTGCGGTGCCACTCGCTGAGATCGGCCGGGGCTTGGACGATCTTGTTCAATTCGCTCAAGGCATATTTTACGTCGCTGCAAACGGGCAGATCGACTCTTTTGATTTTGTTGATTTCCGAGGCGTCGATGTCGACGTGGACGATCTTCGCCCGGTGGGCGAACTCCGAGACCTTGCCGGTCACCCGATCGTCGAAGCGCACGCCCAAGGCCAGGAGCAAGTCGGCGTTATCCACGGCGTAATTGGCGTAAATGCTGCCGTGCATGCCCAGCATGTCCAGGGCCAGGGGGTGATCGCCGGGGAATCCGCCCAGGCCCATGATCGTGGTGGTCACGGGAATGCCGGTCTTGCGGACCAGTTCGAGGAGTTCTTCGCCGGCATCGGCCGAGATTATGCCGCCGCCGGCATAAATAACCGGGCGCTTGGAATCGCGGATCCATGCGGCGATTTTTTCGATTTCCTCGGGCTTGGCCCGCTCGCATCCCACGCGATAGCCCGGCAACTGCATGGGATCGTCGTAGTTGGGCGTGGTCTGCTGGAGTTGGATGTTTTTGGGCAGATCGACGAGCACCGGTCCGGGCCGGCCGGTCGTGGCCACGTAAAAAGCCTCGCGAACCACGCGGGCGATGTCGTTGACGTTGGTCACCAGGTAATGATGTTTTGTGACGCTGCGGCAGACTTCGACGATGGGCGTTTCCTGAAAGGCATCGGTGCCGATTACCGGAGAGCCGACTTGCCCGGTGATGGCCAGCAAGGGGATGCTGTCGAGCTTGGCGTCGGCCAGGATGGTGACCAGGTTGGTAGCGCCCGGTCCGCTGGTGGCCATGCAAACGCCGATCCGTCCGGTGCTGCGGGCGTAACCTTGGGCGGCAAAACCGCCGCCTTGTTCATGCCTGGGCAAGATCACGCGAACCTGATCGCGAAACCGGGTCAAGGCCTGGTGCAAGGGAATGCTTGCCCCGCCGGGATAGGCAAAAATCGTATCCACGCCATGATTTACCAAGGTCTGCACAACGATATCGGCCCCGCTGGTGATTTGGGGTTTGTCTGTTGGATTAGTAGGAGACTGGCCGGCGCCGGCGGACTTGATTTTAGATACTGATGACACTGATTTCACCTATCTGCAGGAAATACATGCCTGGAAAATGGCAATACAACCACTTTTGTCCCAAGATTTTAGGATATGCACCTATGCGGGTCTTTTCAAGACACTAAAACCGTCATGTAAGTTCGATTTATATCCAATTATATCACCATGAAAGATTTTCGACTTTAGGACTTGGGAAAACACCGGCTTTTTAAGGATAAAGTTCCCTTTCCCTCTGGTATTTAAACTCTCCTCTCCCTCTGGGAGAGGGCCAAGGTAAGGGCAATTTGTTCAAATAAATCCTATGTTTTGTAGCTTTTGCCACCGCCGCTCTTGCCCCTTGCCCCCTCTCCCAAAGGTAGAGATGAGATCTTTCTAAGACAAGTTCCGGACGACCATCCCCTGTCCGTTATCCCCTAATTGTCATATATTTAACTTATTGCGGCTAATGGCATGGATATTTATACTGAGTAGTTCTCGGGTATTGGCCCGGGCTGATTAAGATATATGGCGTATTGAGGAGAATGACTTTCATGACCATGGATAAAAGTCTTAAGGTACGGCTGGGGTTGGTTCGCGCCCGCAGCGTGCTTACCCGAGCCGAGCGAATCCAGCGGCTTAAAACAGCCGATCGATGGCAGGAGGGCGACGATCCGTTTGGCCTGCCAAAAGTACGCGTATTTAAGCTCACCATGAAGAAAAAGAAAAAGAAGAAGGAGGAAGAGGAAGGCGCTGAAGGCGCGGAAGCCGCAGCCGCAGCTCCAGCCGCTGCCCCTGCCGAACCGGCCAAGCCGACCAAGCCGGCAAAAAAAGAATCATCCAAGAAGTAATCCAAGGAGGCAACCGGGCGGATGGAATAGTTGTTTTCCTCCGGGTGTATTCGCCCGGGGCTAAATACCTGGTCTTTTTTTCAACGGTCAGCCACCACCTATCCTCTAATCTATAATCCCTATCCCCTAGGTTTATGATTTGCGTCAGCATAGGCCGCGGCCGTCATCGCCACGTGATTGCGGAACACCGACACCTAGTCGAGCAAGGGGCTCAACTGGTGGAGTTGCGTTTGGATTACATCAACGGCGAAGTGAACGTGAAGCGCCTGGTGGCCGATCGGCCCTCTCCGGTGCTTATCACCTGCCGCCGTCCGGCCGACGGGGGCAAGTACCCCGGCTCCGAGGAACAACGCCAATTGCTGTTGCGCACGGCCATCACCGAAGGCGTGGAATACGTCGATCTGGATTATGACATCGCCGGCACGATCCCGCGTTTCGGGCGGACCAAGCGCATCGTAAGCATGCACGACTTTCGCAAAACTCCGGAAAATTTGGAGGAAATCCATCGCCGTTTGTGCGGGTTGGATCCGGACATCGTAAAAATCGCCGTCATGGCCAACCATCCGCACGACAACTTGCGTGTGCTGCAGATGATTCGGCAAAGCAAAGTGCCCACCATCGGCATTTGCATGGGCGATATCGGCGTGCCGTCGCGGATCCTGGCGGGAAAATTCAGCGCTCCGATCACGTTTGCCACGTTTCATCACGAGCGGGCGATGGCCCCGGGCCAGCTTACATTCCAGCAGATGACGGAAGTATACAACTACGACAAGATCGACGCCGAAACCGAGGTTTACGGCGTGGTAGCCGATCCCATCGGGCACAGTCTGAGCCCCTTGATTCACAACGCGGCGTTTCAACATTACGGGATGAACAAGGTTTATATTCCCTTCCGCGTGCCGCGCGAGGACATATCGCGGTTCATCGATGAAGCCCCCCAATTAGGCATCCGCGGCCTGAGCATCACGATTCCGCACAAGGAAGCGGTGATAAAGAAACTCAGCGACGTCGACGCCGCGGTGCGCGGCATCGGGGCCACAAATACGGTGATCTTCGACAGCCAAAAACGGCTCGGCTACAACACCGACTATAGTGCGGCCATGAGCAGCCTGGAGGAAGTCCTGCGTAAAGACCATCCCGGGGAAAAAATGGAAAATCTGCTCGCCGGCAAGACCGCATTGGTGCTCGGCGCCGGCGGCGCGGGCAAGGCGGTTATCTATGGCCTCAGCCGCCGCGGCGTGCAGGTGGTCGTCAGCGACGGCGTGCTGCGCCAAGCCGTGACCCTGGCGAAAAACTTCAATTGCCGTTCCGTCGACTGGGCCGCACGGCATACGGTTGCAGCCGATTTGCTCTTTAACTGTACGCCCGTGGGCATGCATCCGAACGTGGACGAAACACCCTACGAGAAGCACCATCTCCGCCCCTCGATGATCGTTTTCGACGCGGTTTACAATCCCGAAAACACGTTTCTGGTAAAAGAGGCCCGCGGCCGCAACTGCACCGTAATTACCGGCATCGATATGTTCGTGCGCCAGGCCTGCCTGCAGTTCAAACTTTTCACCGGCCGGGATGGCCCCGCCGAAGTGATGCGGGAAACCATTCGCCGGGCGATTGGAGCGGCAAAATATTGATCCTTACGCTTATCGGATACCGAGCGACCGGCAAGACTACGCTGGCCGAACTTTTGGCCCGGCGATTGGGTTGGCAGTGGATCGACGCCGACGTGGAGATCGAGCGGCTCTCGGGCAAGACTATCGCCCGAATCTTTGCCGAGGACGGCGAACCCGAGTTTCGCGATTTGGAAGCCCGAGTGATCGCCGATCTATGCCGCCACGACCGGTTGGTGCTGGCAGCGGGGGGCGGGGCCCCGATGCGCGAGGAAAATCGGCGAATAATGCGGCAAAGCGGCAAAGTGGTGTGGCTTAAGGCCCGGCCGGAAACTATTCTCAAGCGCATGTCGGGCGACGCCACCTCTACGGAGCGGCGCCCCAGTCTTACCGGCCACGGCCCTTTGGATGAGATAGTTCAACTGCTTGCCCGGCGGGAGCCGATGTATCGCGAGACGGCCGATTTGAGCGTGGACACCGAAGATCGCACACCCGAGGAATTGACCACGGAAATCCTGGACCGCCTTGGTTTGCTAAAATCGTAAACTGTTGATACTCACTTAGAAAATGAAACACGCGTTTAACCCGGTCGCTTGAGACCGGTGCAATAGGCCGGAGTCTGTGAAATAAATATTTAGCCCCCCGTGAATACACGGGGGGTTAAAAGTTGAAAATACTCCGCCAGGCCCCCGGTGTATGCACCGGGGGCTAAATATACCTAATACAAATTCTTGCGGATGGAGTTTCGCCCGTGAATTGGTTCATCGCCATCCCCATGGAAGCCCGCTTGATCTTGCTGTTTGCGGCCGGGACGGTGTTCGGAGCGTTGGCCAACTTGGCCGTTTACGGCTTGGCGTGGAAACCGCGCCCGATCAGTCCCTGGATGCGGCCCCATTCATCCGCACCTGCCCGGCGTTGCTCGGATCGTTTGCCGATTTTCGGCTGGTTGGGATTGCGGCGCGAGGCGTCTTTGCATGGATCGGGATTTTGGATCCGCCCGCTGCTGGTGGAATTGCTTTGCGGGTTGGGACTGGCCGGACTTTATTACTGGGAAATCGGCCAGTTGGCTCTTTTTCCCGCCGACATGCCCCGTCCTCCAAATCCCGCCTTGCCGCTGAATTTGCCTTTCATATTGCATGAACAATATGTAGCACACGCGGTTCTTATCTGGTTGATGCTTGTGGCATCGCTTATCGACGTAGATGAAAAGACTATTCCCGACGCCCTCAGCCGGCCGGGCACGCTGGCGGGATTGTTTATAGCCGCGATTTGGCCGTGGTCATTGCCGCCCCATGTGCAGCCGTTTCTTATGGGTAGATGGAGTTTTGGCTTTCTGTGCATTACCTCTCCCAACTCATCTCCGGCCTGGCTTGACGGTGCGCCCAATTACCGGTCGCTGGCAATTGCTTTGGCGTGCTGGGTGCTGTGGTGCCTGGCTATCTTGCCGCGAACCTGGTATGTGCGCCACGGTTGGCGAAGGGCCCTGGGCCTGTGTTGGACTCGAGTTGTGCGCCAGGCCGACACCTATCGAATATTGTGCATAAGCGTGGCTGGAGCGCTGTTGACCGCGGTCGTCTGGAATCGTGGCGGCGACAACTGGACTGCGCTTCTAAGCTCGTTGGTAGGCATGTCCGTTGGCGGAGGGATTATCTGGATCGTCCGCGTAATCGGACGGGCCGTGTTGAATCAAGAGGCCATGGGCTTCGGCGACGTGACGCTGATGAGCATGATCGGGGCGTTTCTGGGCTGGCAAACCTGTTTGATCGTATTTTTCCTGGCCCCTTTTGCAGCGCTGGTGGTGGGGTTGTTGCGATATCTTTTCCTCCGCGACAGGGAAATCCCTTACGGTCCGTTCCTCTGCCTGGCGGCGTTGGCGGTTATTTTATACTGGGCCCCGGTCTGGGACTGGGCCCAGGGCATCTTCGCCCTGGGCTGGTTCGTGGCCTTGGCGATGCTGGCCTGCCTGGCGATTATGGCCCCGCTTTTGTTTTTGCTGCGGGCAATTTTCAACGCTATTCATTTCCGGCGGAAATAAAACAAATTGGGTGCCATGCCCACGCTTGCCGTGGGCATGAGCATGGCTGCTGGCAAATAGAGCATGACCCGGCAAATTTGAACTGTCCCAGGGTTGGGGGGAGATTAACCGCGAGGATACAAAAAGGGGACACCACCTCTTTCAGCGATCAGTCTGTTCTTGGGCACGGGCCAACAAGTCGTCGAAACGCTTTACGTAACGATCGTTGACCTGGGTTAGGCGCTCCCGGACGGATTTGACTTGATCGGGATTTGCCCGGAGTAGTTCCACTACGTCGCTTTCGTCGCGTGCGCGTCCGGCGGCGAGCTTTAATTCAATCAGACCGTTTAGATCGATGTAGGTCAATAGCCCTGGTTGGGCGCCTAAGCGCGAAGGATGTGGAATTGTAGTTGGGGCTGGATTGGACGGCGTTCCGGGCGTTGCGCCTTCCGGTAAAATGTATACGTTAACGCCCGATTCCTTGTGATGGAGCTTTGGCCAGAGTCCGGGGGAAATGGGAATAACCTCGAAACCGCTCACTGCCGCCACCCGCAGCAGTTCCTCGATTCGCGCGGCGGGCACAACGATGTCCACGTCTTGAGTGACGCGTCCCAAGTATCCGTGCCGCCAAACCGCCCAGCCGCCCGCCACAACAGCCTCGCAACCTGTGGCCTCCAGGAGGCGATCCAGGGCATGAATCACCCGACCATAACGGCCTGGCAAATCCTGCGGATCGAACATGTTGTCCTTTCCGGCGCAATGCGTCGGCCAATTCCAGTTGTGCGGCAAGCAAGTCAGACGCAACTATCGATGCCATAAACACGTTCCGCTGTAATTCCACAACGCTCCATGATTTTATCGGCATAGTGACGGTGCGTCAAGAGATGCGTTTGCGACCGAACTTCCACGCGCTCGCCGACCATGCTCCGCATGGCGCACGCTCGCGGCTAAACTTTACTTCTTTAGCGTCTGTCTTTTTTTGCCGGCCATATCAGCGGCGTGTGCTTCCAGACCGATCCGGCGAATCTGGCGAACGCAGGCGGCACGGTCGGAGCGGAAGATCGCGCCGAACACTTTTGCGATCCAGTTGTTGAACATCCGGCAGTCGTCGGGATTTTGAAAATCCTTGCAGTCGGCGCAGGATGGAAACTGATTGCTTACGCAGCATGCCCGGACCTTGCACCAGGCGGCCTTGTGATTTTCCCGGCATCCCGGACACCTGCCGCGGAGATATGCCCTGCAAGCCCCGCAGTACAGGCCGCAGTATGCGACCAGCTTGGAGTCGGCAATGATATCTTTCATCGTATATCTCCTTTAGCAATGTCGGTTATCGCGGTTTAAGCGGAGGGGAATTGTCTGCCTGATATTTTTGCTGATTTTAAGAGGGGAATTATTTCGGGCTTTGTCTTACTCCGCGAAACCCGCTATGTCGCGGCTTCGTCTTGAATGTAGGATTTTTCCCGGTAAAAGGAGGCGGTAATAACAAATAGTACAGCCGTGATAAGCATGGCGATGGTAAAGAACCAATAGTAACTCGCTCCCGGCAGTTTGCTGCTGCCGTCCGGATTTTCGATGAATAAATTCACGGCCGAGGTAAATGAATTTCCCACGGTCTGCGAGAGCAGAAACAATCCCATCACCAAGGACTTCAACTTTTTCGGGGCTTGCGTGTAAGCGAATTCCAAACAGGTGATGGAGACCATGATTTCCGCTACGGAAATTGTAAAATAGCTGAACATTTGCCAATAGACCGAAGAAATTGTCTTGTCCTGTATCCCTTGTTCAACCAAGGCCGAGCAGGCGAATGAAATCGCGCAAATAAACATGCCTATGGATATCTTTCTCAAGTAAGTCATGCGCACGACTTTGTTCATGGCGGGATATATGACGTAACTGAATAAAGGTATAAACACTAAAATTAAAACCGAATTTACCACCTGGACTTGATTTTGATCGATTTCCCAATCGGACAGGCCTTTTAGAAACTTCCAACCGGAATCGACGAGATAATTTTCCAGCGATCTAATCCAGGCGAAATCGAGCACGTGCCGATCCATGGCTTTTGCCTGAAGGATCCAAGCGGAATAAGTTTGATTGTACAAGGCCCAAAACATGGCGATGAACACCAGGAAGATCACTCCCAATTTTACAATGACCTCCAAGCCCTCCTTGCTGAAAATATCTTTAATGAACTGTCCGCCGCTGGGCGGAATGTGGACGAATTTTTTCCGGCCCAACCAGAAAATAAACGTGGCCGCGAACATTAAAATGCCCGGTATGCCAAACGCGACTTTTGCTCCGTAGTGTTTTAATAGGACCGGAGTAAGAAGCACGGAGAACAAGGAGCCAAAATTAATGGAAAAGTAAAACCAACCGAATACTTTTTCCAAAAGGTGTTGATTTTTGGCGCCGAACTGATCGCCCACGTTTGCCGAAACGCACGATTTTATCCCGCCCGATCCCAGAGCGATCAAAGACAGCCCCAACAACAATCCCAAGCGCGTTTGGTCTCCGGCCATGGCAACGCATCCCAAACAATAGACCAGGGAAAAATTAAAAATCGTTCGATATTTTCCCCATAGGGCGTCGGCTATGATCGCACCTATAAACGGGAAAAAATATACGCCCGCAACAAACAAGTGATACGTGGCTTTGGCTTTTTCCGGCGACATGACCGCGAGATGACCTGAGTAGTCGAGCAAGCGCTCGGTCATGTAAGTGACCAAGATGGTATTCATTCCGTAAAAGCAGAAGCGTTCGGCGGCCTCGTTGCCAATAATGTAAGGAACGCCGGGCGGCATCTTGTCGGTGGCAATCGGGGCGGTGAGATAAGCGGTTTTGCTCATAGAGTAACACCATTAGTGTATTTGATATTAAGCCGATAAGGTGGTTTCTAGGCTATCTTGAGTTATGATGGGTTGTTTTGGATTCAGAATCCCAAGTGCATATCTAATTTCGCCTTTACCGGCAGACTTTCCGGCATCCGACACAAGTTTTTTCCGAAACCTGTAATTTCGCCGGGTGTTTAACTAGTAGTAGCGTACCAGCCAAAAAAGGGCAAGAGACGCTGGTTTTTTTATGCGCTTGGGGAAAGATTCATGTGGAGGATATTTGCGGTTCTGGGCCTGGCATTGAGTATTGGCGGTGCGGCGGCCTTTGCCCAGGATGGACAGTCGAAAAAGGCAGGCACTAGGAAAAAACAACAGAATGTCGAACAGGTTTTCAAGGCCAAGGACAAGGATCATGACGGCAAACTCTCCAAAGAAGAGTTCTTAGGCAAGGTCAAAGATCCTGAACGTCTGAAAATCCTTGAAGGGCGTTTCAAGGCCATTGATGCCGACGGCGACGGGTATATCACGCTCGACGAGTCTAAAGCCTACTGGGCAAAACACGCGCATCTAGCAGGCAAACAGCATGGCAAAAAACAGCCGCATCAGGTGAAGTCCACCGTGATAACCTAGTTGAGTGCATGCATTGGCGAAACGCCAGTGCCACCCAACGACTTGGAAGCAAACAAATAAATTGAGGACAATTAGTCCGTGACGACCGGTACAGTCGGGATCGCTTCATCCCCCCGTCAGGCGAGTCTCGAGCCATAAGCCGGTCTTAGCGGACTTATTTTGGCGGAAAGAGGACTCTATTGCTCCTCTTTCCGCTTTTTTTATCGGTTGAAATAATTAGAAATGGGTGTAATACTGAATGCTTCGGATAACCATTTTCCGGATAATTTAGCCATTTTAGCGGGGAGATCCGGCGTGCAAAGGTTCATGTTACGGTCGAAAATACATCGGGCTACGCTTACGGGCACCGATCTGGACTACGAGGGCAGCATCGCCATGGACCGGGAACTCATGGACGCGGCCGATATTCTGCCCGGCGAACAGGTGCATGTGTTGAACCTTTATAACGGCGAGCGTCTTATTACTTACGCCATCGAGGCCCCGGCCGGATCGGGCACCATGCTCTTAAACGGCCCGGCCGCCCGGCTGGGATCGCCCGGCGATATTGTCATAGTGCTGGCTTATTGCGCGGTCTCAGAGGAGGAAACCCGGAAAATCAAACCCATTGTCGTGCAGGTTGATGCGAAGAACCGGATTGTTTCTTAAAGTTTTCATTTCACAGTTTACAGTTCTGCGCTCTGCATTTTGCCTTACGCGTTTTTTCCTCCGATCTCCAGCCTAAAGTCTCCGGCCTCAGGCCTAAAAAAGTGCTAGAATTTCATCATGGAATCGACCATTTTTCAGCAGTTGGGAATTTCCGTGCTGTTGGGCCTGTTGGTGGGTTTGCAGCGCGAGCATGCGGCATCGGGCATTGCCGGGATGCGCACGTTCCCCTTGATTACCGTGCTGGGAACGCTCTCGGCATTGCTGGCCGACTACTTGGGCGTGTGGGTGGTTCCCGCCGCGATGCTGGGGGTTGTGGCCGTGATCATGGCCGGCCA
Source organism: Pirellulales bacterium (assembly GCA_963845975.1). Taxonomy (GTDB): domain Bacteria; phylum Planctomycetota; class Planctomycetia; order Pirellulales; family Thermoguttaceae; genus JBEKIK01. The sequence goes on from CAWJUD010000001.1 coordinate 2,104,044, forward strand.
TCTGCTGCAACTCCGCCAGGCGGAACCCCATGCCGGAACAACCACCGACATGGCGATGCTGGTGATGTTTGCCGTCGGGGCGTACCTGGTCGTCGGCCCGATGGTCGTGGCCGTGGCCGTGGGCGGAGGCGTGGCCGTTTTACTGCAATTCAAAGGCGAACTGCACGGCATAGCCAAAAAACTAGGCGACGAGGACCTGCGTGCGATAATGCAATTCGTGCTCATAAGCTGCATCATCCTGCCGGTGTTGCCCGATCAAAACTTCGGACCGTCGCACTTCCTGGGGTTCGCCAAACACGAACTGGACGTATTTAATCCCTTTGAGACCTGGTTGATGGTCGTGCTCATCGTGGGCATGAGCCTGGGCGGATACATCGTTTATAAATTTTTCGGCGGTAACGCGGGGATCCTGCTGGGCGGGGTGTTGGGCGGGGCCATTTCCAGCACGGCCACTACCGTTAGCTATTCCCAGCAGGCAAAAGACAATTTTATCGACCGGCGAGCAGCGGCCATTGTGATTATGATTGCCTCGACGGTTTCCTTTGTCCGGGTGTTGATCGCGGTTCTGGTCGTATCGCCCGACTTTCTGGCCAAGGTCAGCGGGCCGGTGGGCGTCCTGATGGGTTTGACGTTCCTGCCGGCAATAATAATTTGGATGTGGAATAGCCGGCAGCCCAAGCCCATGCCCGAGCAAAAAAATCCCACGCAAATGAAATCGGCCTTGGTTTTCGGGGCCATGTATGTAGGCGTGCTGTTCGCCTTGGCGGCGGCCAAACAATTTATCGGCGGCGGCGGATTGTATCTGGTGGCCGGACTGTCCGGGCTGACCGAAATGGACGCCATCACGCTTTCCACGGCCCGCATGTCGCTTTTGGATCAATCGATTATGGCGACCGTGGGCTGGCGATTGATCGTTGTGGCAGCCATGGCCAACATGGTTTCAAAATCGATGCTCGCCGGTTTATTGGGCGGTTGGGGATTGTTAAGACAAATTCTCATCCTGTTTGCCGTTCCACTGGCTGGAGGAGCGGCGATCCTGTATTTATGTAAATAGGGCTCAGGGTTTGGATTCAAAGATTAGGATTTAGGCATCGTGCGTCATGGGCCAAAACTCTTGTGGAAAATGCTGAACCCTGAACCCTGACCTCTGAATCCCGTAATTTCCTTCCCCCTGATCTGGACGCATATCAGAAAAATGGTAGTATGGGGGATTGGGTATTAGTTATCGGCATGTTCGTGGAGTAGTGTATGGTCAAAAAAGACGAAGCCATTGAAGTCGAGGGTACGGTTACCGAAGCCCTGGCAAATACGCGATTTCGGGTGCAATTGGAGAGCGGTCACACGGTAATCGCCCATGTGGCTGGAAAGATGCGAAAAAACTTCATCCGCATTGTTCCCGGCGATCGAGTCCGGGTAGAACTGTCCCCTTATGATCTGAGCAAAGGCCGAATTACCTTCCGCGAGCGTTAAAGCTTATCTGGGCTTGGGGAAATACAGCGCACGCCCACCTTTCCATACCAAAGGGGTGTAAGAATTCCACTTTTGCCCCCTCTTGGGTGTTAAATTTATCCCGCTTGATATTATTTTCTTCCTTTTTGCATACCAAGATTCTAAAATTACCCGCGAATTATAAGCTGACAAGAATGGGTTTTTTAACGTAAACTTGCTAACTCTCGGATATATAGTGTTTTAACTCGTGGAAACCAACCTAAGGTGTCTAAAGGAGAACCGACCGTGAAGAAGAATTTTTGTTCGATGTTGAGCGTCGTCTTGGTGTTAAGCATCCTGAGCATGGCTTTACCCTTGGCTGCTGCCGCCGAGCTGAAACCGATGGTGACCGTATCGTTTTCGGGTTATAGCGAACTGAAGGCCGACGTGGAGGCATTCGGTAAACTGGCCGGCAGGCCCGAGTTGGCCCAGCTACTGGAAGGCATGCTGGCAATGGTGACCCAGGGCAAAGGGCTGGCCATGTTGGATCAAAATCAACCATTGGGCATAGTCGTACTCAACGATAGTGAGGATTTCACGGGATACGGTTTTCTGCCCGTCAGCGATTTACCGTCACTAATGGAACTGATGAAGAACGTCATGGGGGGAGAGAGTCCGAAGCTCGAACACGGCATGTATGAGATACCGCTGGGCGCGGTAAGCGTGTATGCCACGCAAAAAGGCAAATGGACGTACGTGTCTCAGAATCCAAAGACTTTTGACGCGGTGTCGAACGATCCGGCAAGTTTGCTGGGCGATATGCCCAAAAGATATCTGTTGGCCGTGCGGGCGTCGGTGAAGAACATTCCCGATTCGATGCAGCAAAAGGCCCTGGCTTTTTTGACGATGTTCATGCAATCGTCGATGCAGCCCCCCGAGATAATGAAGCAGAATATCGAGCAGATAGAACGCTGGTCCAAGGAATTAGATGAGGTGATGCTCGGTGTAACTCTCGATCGGCAGACGAACAGTTCCTATCTGGACCTGGAATTGACCGCCAAACCGGGCACCAATATGGCCGCGGAATTGGCGGCAACCAAGCCGGGCAAAACCGATTTTGCCGGGCTTAAAATTCCCGGCGCAGCCGTTACTTTCAACTACACGGTTACTTTGACCGACGAGGCCGTCGCCCGCGCCAAAAAAACCATGGATATTTACCATGCCATGGTCCAGGACGGAGTGAAAGAACAAGACTTATCCAAGGAGCAACTCGATTTGGCCACGGACGTGCTCAACCAACTCTTCGACGTGGCGGCAAAAACCATCGAGCTGAAGAAGACCGATTGCGGTTTGGCCGTGGTTTTGGAACCCAATGCGTTGACCGTGGCAGCCGGCAGCGTCGTGGCCGACGGCGCTAAACTGGAAGACATCCTGAAGAAACTGCTCGCCGAGGCCGAGAAAAACGAACCCGACACTGCGAAACTCGTTAAACTTAACGCGGAAACCTATAAAGGCGTCCGCTTTGATGTCTTTTCCGTGCCCGTGCCTCCCGATCCAAAGTTGGCGGCCATGGTGGGCGATATGCTGGACGTTGTCCTGGGCATAAGCGATAAAAAAGTGTTTATCGCCGCCGGACGCGATGCGGCTAAAACGCTCAAAGAAGTCATCGACAAATCGCAAACCGAGGCCGGCAAGGAAGTCCCGGCCTACCAAGTCGTAGTGTCGGGCTTGAAGATCGCCAAGTTCGCATCCGCCATTGCCGACGACGACATGGTCAAGAACATGGCCGACAAGATAGCGGGCAGTTTGGAACAATCCGGCGGCAAGGATCACTTGACCATCGTGACAGAGCCCATTCCAAATGGCACCCGCGTCAGGTTGGAATTGGAAGAAGGAATTCTAAAAGCCCTGGGCGGAATACAACCGGGCATGCCCATGGGTCAGTGATTGTGATCCAAAGCGAAACAGCGCCGCAAGGGCCAGGCCGGTGAAATAGACGATGCCCGCCGACCAGACCACGTCGCTGGCAAAGTGCGAACCGGCGACGATGCGGGCCAAACCCATGATCGTCCCGCCCGCCAGACCAAGGGCGAAAAAGGCCGCCGCCAACCTGGGCCGCCTGCGATAGAGCACGAATGCCGGGGCCATCAGGTAAAAACCCATCGAGGCATGGCCCGAAGGAAACGAAGCCCCGTCGCTGATTCCTATATCTCCCACTGCCAGGTATGGCTGCTGGCCGCGGAAAGGAATAGTGTCGTTCGGCGCGGCCGCCCCCAATATGGTTTAAATATGCCATTTATCAACAAGCCCGGTCCAAGTCCCAGCATTAGGGCAAAGAACAATCCGGCGTCGCGGCAGGGTCTTAGTTTCGACCAAAACAGACTAATTAAGGCGACCAGTAATCCGCCCGCGCCCATGATCAAAGCCGGATAAACGCCCAGGTCATACAGTGATTTCCAAGGTTCGACGCCCCTTAAGGGCCAATGTGAATCCGATTCCAGAGACGAACCGTTGCTAACATAAAACTGCCGGGAAAGCAGCAAATCCGCATCGGTAGTCCAAAAAATTATCGTCGCCGAAACCAGCAGCGCCAGCGGAATCCACAAGGGCGGGGTCTTGATGACATACTTGAACATTCCGCCCAGGAAGCTAAATACCCTGTTCAGTCCGTCCGCCGGCTGGGGCGTGGCGGACGACACGGGAGCGTCCTGTTGATCGGCGGGAAATTTACAGATTCTAAGCGTCATGAAACTTATCGGTCTTCAGATATCAATTGTCCGGCCTAAAGCCTGCAGCCTTCGGCAGGCGGTATTTTTATCGGCAAAACGGTTTAAAAGCCAGACCGATTTACAGGAGCGATTGCCGCGCAATTTTCCCAGTTTGCTTATATTGGAACTATTTGCGTTTATCTGCCCGTGGAACAGACTTCTGTTTGCCGCGAACTAGCCAATAAATACCCACGGGAACTCCCACGAAGAAAAAAGGATTTAGCACTCCGGTAATTAAAATCACTTCCGGAATGGGAGTGGTCCAGGAGTTTTCTGCTCTTACGATGCATCCGACCGCCGCGCTGGCGCAGAATGCCAATATGCCTATCGCGATAGCAATGAATCCGGCGATGTTGAACCAGGAAGCGGATCTGGGATGAACGGCCGCTTTATATCCGAAAATCAACAAACTTATCGCCACGGCCACCGTTCCGGGGAAGAAAAGCCACTTGGCGGCAGTGGTTATTCCCTCTACATAATCGCTGGAGTCTGAGATTTTTTTCACCGCCTCGTTAACGGGAAAAGATACTAGCCAGCCCATTATGACCAAAAATACCCCAACATCGATGAGCCAAATCGAAAATCTGGGAAATTCTATGGGAGTCTGGGCCACTGCCGAGCCGGCCTGTTCCTTCTCGACTTTAAACAACTCCATTAACACGTAAACAATGACCGCCAGCAAAAACGAAACGTAAATTTCGATATATAGGATTTTTATGTCCATGGGCTTGTCTCCAATTTTATGAAGAATGATCCGCTTTTTTCCCTTTTCACTTCGATTTATTTTATTGATTAGTCGTCTGACTATCAACTAGAGCCCCGGACAATAAAATGGCATGGGGATGCGTTATTCGGGTGCGGATATGATAATTTCCGGCAGAATTGAGGCGCGGAACGCGCCAGGAGCGACCGGCAAGGGCATTTAGCTTAGGCCGACATTCTTCCGCGCTAAATTCTACACTTCGCTCGGAAGGGCGGGATTATTATCAATCCCACCACCACTGGCCTTTGGCCAGATTGATGTTGATTTCCTGGCGGAGTTTGGCGACGGTTCCCTTTTCGTCGCTAAGGCGGTTATCCGATTCCAGGGCCTTTTGGGGTTCGATATGCACGCCGCCGCCGATGGGCGTCAACAGGCGGCCGTTTTTATAAATGGCGTTGACGGTGCTTTCCACGGTCCTGGGAATATCGTAGGTTTCGACGGAGAAGGCGCTTTCGTCGCCGAAGAAGGGCATTTTCCAGCCGGCCTTGGTGTAATAATCCTGCTGTTGCATGAAGGCCGCGGCAATGGCCACGTCGATGACATTCCTCAAGTCGGCGTAAACGGTCGCGCGCTCGGCTAGCTCCGGATATATTTTAGTGAAACTGGTGACGAATGCCTGGCTGGCCTTGTTTACTCCGCTCACCTGGCGCTGGCCGGCGGAGGAGATCAGTTCGTTTTCGCCCACCAGTTTCACGCCGTCGCCGACGAGTTCCATGGCCATGTTATCTTCGCTGACCTGGACGCATTGATAGTCGGGCGTGAAGAACCAGCGTTGCAGGGCATTGCGGCTCACGTCGCCGGCAGTTGCCCGATCCACGTAACTGACCAGTCTGACCGGCGGTCTTTCCAAGCCGATGCCGATCAGCTTCATGCGGTAATCGGCTTCGACCATCACCTGGGCGAAGTGGGTTTTGGGCGAAACGCCGTTGACGCTGATGTTGTGCATTCCCAGGCTGGTCCGCAACCCATTGATAATCGAAGCCGGAGACGTTTGGGCGGGATTGAGTATCGAACCGGTGGAGCGGAGGAATTGCTGCATGGCGGCAAGGCCCTCGGGAGTGGGATCGATGGAACAGCCGATCAGCGAGGTGGGTTTTCCCTTGGGAGGAAATGCACGCAAGCCCACCACAAGATCCTGCAACTGCACTACCGGCCGGCCCGTGGTTATGCCCACCATGTGACCGGATACGTTGGTGAACCACCCTTCAGCCGGTCCGGCGACAACGATGTCTTTGCTTTCGGGATAGTAAAATACGTAGCGGATTCGCTGCAGACCCGCCAAAGAACGCATCTCTTCGGAAAGCACGCCTTGATGTTGGCGTATGGCCGCTTCCAGCCGATTAAGCGATATCTTGCGGAGCTTGCTGTAGGCGGTAACCTTTGGATCGAGCTCGGTTTTTGCGGCGGCAATTCGCTCCCGGGTGAGTTGGCCGCTGGGATCGGGAAAGGTTTTTGTGCTCAATACTCCGGCGGCATCCACCACAACGCCCGATTGGTTAAAGTTATTGTTGGTGGTGTTGTTGGTAGTAGAACCACTAGTATCCGATGTTGATTGAGTAAACGCCCGCGACGGCAGCAACGATACCGCGGCAATCACCGCCAAAAGCAGTCCGGCCCGGCGATAAAAAGTTCGTCGACACATGGGTATGATCTCCGATTTCATAATGTTCTAATGTAGGGCGGCTTTGAAAAAACTTTCCTACATACAAGGTGGGACGGTTTAAAAAAAACGTCCTACTTAATATTCCGAAGCGCTCCCGCCACAGCAGTTAGTTCACCACAGACAGGAGCGCAGGTTAGACCTATCAAAGGCCACATGCGGCAAAACACATTCGGGCATGATGGCTACACTATTGATCTTAATTAGGTAAGCTAGGTAAAGCAAGCAAGCGTCCAAGATTCGTGGTATCCGCCAACTCCGGATTTTTCATAACCATTTGGATATGCCGGTTTGATTATTTACCGCAACTTATTGATATATAAGAAGTTAGGATATAACAACAGGCGGCGGGCGGTCGTCCTTGCGAAACCGCTTGTGATTTTTCCAGTATTCAGTGACTATCTTTCAGTGCGCACCTAAGTGACTGCCTCGAGAATGCGGAATCTCAGGCCTTTTATCGGCGCACCGCAGGAATGAAAGACCAGCCCGCCATAGGCATAGTTTGTCATGTGCTTATGTGTATGACCGAAATAGACGTTAGACACGCCGGACTGCGGGCCTTGGCCGATCTCGTCGAGATACGAGAGAATCCGCTGCGCTACGATGTGTTTGGAATAAACCAAATGCGGCAGCGGCTTGTGCAATCGCGTGAGCACAACCACGTCGTAAAGCTTGCTTAAAAACGGCCCGCGCCGCCGGGAATACAACCATTCCTGGCGGTCGGCGGCCAGCGACTCGGCGGTATGATTGTCGCGGTCGGCGACGTCGCCATGCAAAAAAACGCTGTTGCCCAAGCGCACGTAATATCGATACCAGGTGAAATTTGGCAATTTCCCGGCTATATCGGCCAGGCGATCGATCAGGGCTTGATGATAATCGTGATTCCCCAAGACGAAGTGGAAATGACACCGGGGACAGGGACTGATCAGATTTGTGAGCCAGGTAACGGCTCTGTCCACGGTTTGCCGGTTATTTTTAGTGCGGGCCCAACGGAAATCGAAGATATCGCCGCCGAGCACGAAATTATCGGCTTGCCGGGCCGCAAGGACCACGTCATCCAGATATTTCCAGGCCTTCGAGCGGCTGGCGAACAGGTGCAGATCGGAGACGAAAAAACATTTATCCATGCGTTCCTCATCCCATTGTTTCCATCGCAACGGAAATTATCCATGGAACAGCGAAGAAATCAAAATATTTTACAACAGAGTCTTTGAATGGATTAAACGGGCTGCCCTTTCATGCCCATATCCCCGGGATTCTGCGTTGGGGGCAGCAGTTAAACTGCTGCCCCAACATAGTGCACTATTTCTTGTCTTCTTCGATCGTTTTCTTTTCTTCTTCGACAGGTTTCTTTTCTTCTTCGATGGGCGGTGAAGGGCCTTGAATATCCTTGGGCGCCTGGGGAGGTTCGATATTAATTACCAGGGGCAGTTTGAAATCGGCCGGCCAGTGATAAGGGAGCATGTCCGGCGTCCGTAATACGCCTGTAGCGGCCTTATCATCGGCAAACGGCAAGGCGGGTTTTACCGAACGCTCCTGCGCGTCCGGTGGGGTGTGTTCTTTGTCGGTAGCCGCGGGAGGACTTGCCGGCTGGGCCTTTTCGCAACCCGCGATACCTATGGCCAAAAGCAACGGCAAAAACTGCGTATAAGTCATGTTACACCGGAACTAGCATGGCGCCTTGCCTACCTTATATTATGACTTAATAAGCCGGCTGGGGAAGCCGTGGGCCCGGGCGATTAAGAGGTTTTAGGCCATAGGTTTGTGACTTGAGGGGGGGGTGGGATGATTGCCGATTGCCGCAATCAAGGTGCGAAAAATTTTCCCGCTTCACTCTTGACTTAACTACACTTGTACGTCATAATCACGTACAGTTGTAGTTTATTAAAAACAAGGAGTTTCAATCATGGCCCGCAGACCGGCACTCTCAAAATCGGAAATGGAAGCGGCGCGGATCGTCTGGGACCTGGGCCGGGCCACCGTGCGCCAAGTGTTCGAGGCTTTCCCAGAGGAGCGAAACATCGATTTCACCACCGTGCAGACTTATCTCCGCCGCTTGGAGGCAAAAGGATATCTCCGCGCAAAACGCCAAGGCAGGGCCATGGTGTATCGGCCCCGGGTGCGGCCCGACGAGGTGATTCGCGAAACGGTCGACGACCTGGTCAGCCGCCTGTTCGACGGCCAGACCATCCCTCTTTTGCATTACCTGATCCGCGACGGCTCGATTAGCGAAGAAGAAATCGGCAAATTACGCAAAATGATCGACGAGTTGGAGGGTAAATAATATGGACCTTCATTTAAACGAACTGGCCAACCTGGCGTGGCTGCAGTTTTTACAGGTGACGGCCTTGGCCGCGGCGGCGGGATTGCTTGCCCGGTTGGTTTGCCGCCATCGTCCGCACCTGGCATACATGCTTTGGATTCTGGTGTTGCTGAAGTGCCTTACGCCTCCGCTGTGGAGCTGTCCGGCGGGCATTTTCAGTTGGACGCAAGTTCATTTTGCAGCCCCGCAAGCGGTTAATCAGGCAGTTGAGCAAGAAGCCTCAACGGCGGTTGCCGGCTCAAGACAAACGGTTCCGGCGAGGCCGGATTATGCAAATCGTTTCGCTCCCGGTAATTCCGCTGCCGCAATAGATATTCCAGCGGCCGGAATCGACAAGTCCGGCGTGTCTTGGCAATTCCAATTCTCTTGGAACGTCTTTCTTGCGGTGATCTGGGTGGCGGGGGCAGTGACGATGACAGTCATTGTATTTATTAAATGGATCGCTTTTTGCCATGTGTTGAGGCGATCGGCGGATCTCGCGGATGACGCAATCGAGTCGCTATCCATCCAACTCGCCCGGCGATTGGGGCTGCGGCGGAAGATAACGCTGCTGGTGACGCCGGAATCGATCGGCCCGGCGGTTTTCGGGCTGTTTCGGCCGGTGATTGTGCTCCCCCAGGCAGTAATTGCGGGAAAAACGCAGCGGCAGATCGAGCCCATTATCGCCCACGAATTGGTGCACGTCCGCCGGGGCGACGCCTTTTGGGGATTTTTGCAGATAGCGGCCGAAATCCTCTGGTGGTTCCATCCGCTGGTGTGGTGGGCCAACCGCCAAACCTGCCGCGAACGGGAACGCTGCTGCGACGAGGAAGTTGTGGCCTCGTTGCAATGCAAACCGGCCGTATACGCCCATTGTTTGTTAGACGTGCTGGAATCGGAACGCAACTGGCGGCCGATCCTGGCCATCCCGGGTTTCAAATCGGTCGAAATCACTTCAAAACGATTGGAGGAGATTATGATCCGTGCGAAATATTTCAATAAAAAGACTCCGCGCTGGTGCTGGGCTTTTTTGGCTGTCGCGGCCGTACTGGTCTTACCCGGTCGAGAAATTGTACTCGGCGGCGGCGAAACCATTTTAGCACAAGATCAAAATCAAACTCCGTTGGCGTTGGAAAAAACCGGCGAACAGGCAAAATCAGAAACCATTATCACCGGCCAGGTGCTCGATCCGTCCGGAAAGCCCATGCCGGACGCTCAGGTCGCCATAGTTGGTCAATCGCGCAGACCGACTCCGAGCGGCAATTTTTCAGATGAAGGACTTAAAACCTTCGGATTGGCAAAATCCGATGCACAAGGCCGTTTTCGTTTGACTGCCCCGCGATTATCTTCGGCTGCATATTATGCTGCGTATGTCCTGGCCGCCGCGGATGGCCACGGCCTGGGTTGGCAGCCCGTCGGACTTGACGTGGAGCTACCTGACATATCGATCCGGCTTCCCCAGGAGCAGGTTGTTCATGGCCGCGTTGTTGATGCCAAGGGGCAACCGGCAGCCAATGCAAAAGTCTATGTAACCTGGATCGGCAAAAATGTTCTTGGTAATATCAATGGCGTTCAGTATTGGGAGCCGCCTAAGCAAAAGACGATTTGGCCGAGTCCCGTAACTACGGACCAGGATGGCCGGTTCACGCTGCGAGGAGTCAATCGCGATCAGGGAATGAAAGTACAAATCCTTGATGACCGATTTGCCATCGACTGGATGGAAATCAAACCGTCAGGTAAAGATCCGCAAGAGGAAATAACGCTTGCTCCGCCACCGGCACAAATCGTCGAAGGCGAAATTTTATACGAAGATACGCATAAGCCCGTGCCCTATGCGCGTGTAGCAGTTTCTGCGGATGAGGCCGGGCAAGGAAGATGTTTGATGGGCAGGTCCGGCCAGGCGGACGCAAACGGTCATTTCCGAATAGTGCCGTATTCCGGAAAAGTATTGGAAATTACCGCGTATCCGCCGCAAGGTGAACCGTATCTGACTGTGAGAAAAACCTACAAATTGACATTTCCGGCGAAATCAAAAGAAGAGCCAATATCGCGTATTTATGAAGATGCCATTGCCTTGCCCGAGGGAACGACCGCTCCCAAGGTCGAGATGGCCTTGCCCCGCGGAGTTCTGGTTCTGGGCAAGATTATCGAGACTTCTTCCGGCAAACCGGTCGCCTACGCCTGCATTCAATATGAAGATCGCCACAAGAATCCATACATGCGGGAGGAAATCGTTACGGATGGGAATGCACTTGTTGTAAGCAAAGAAGACGGGTCGTTTCAAATCGCCGTGCCGCCCGGGCCTGGAATATTGTTCATCCAAAGCCCTGGAAACGATTACATTTATCAAACCATTGGCAACTGGGAATTATTCGATACACCCGCATGGGGACGAAGGCTCTACGTCAACGCTTATGTTCCACTCGATCTGAAACCGGACGCCGAACCGGCGGATTTAAAAGTATCTATCCGCCGCGGCGTTGCCGTAAAAGGCCGGCTTGTCGGACCCGATGATCGCCCGGCAGACGAGGTCCTGATATTATCGCGTGTTTTTATTACTCCTTACGACACGGAATTCAGGACCGCTTCTAAAATCGTTGCCAGGGGAGGACAATTTGAACTGCACGGGCTGGATCCGGAAAAGAGCGTGCCGGTGTATTTTCTGGACTCGAAGAACGAACTCGGCGCGACTATGGACATCTCTGGAAAATCGGCCGAGGCCCAACCGCTGGTCGTGCGGCTAAGTCCGTGCGGCAAGGCCGTGGCGCGGTTTGTGGATCCGGATGGTAAACCGCTGGTCAAATACAAGCCGGATTTACAAATCATTGTCACCCCCGGCCCCAGTTCCGTGAAAATTGGGGATTTAATTCAACACAAAAAGCCCATAGATAAAAAAGAACCGGTATCCGATTATGACTTTGTAGCCAATTTCGACCGCGAGCACTACTGGAATAAACCCGTAACCGATGAACAAGGACGCTGCACTTTTCCCTCGCTGATCCCGGGGGCGACCTATCGTCTTTTTACACTCGATAAATCCGGAAGCTTGATCGACAAGGATTTCACCGTGAAAGCGGGCGAAACTTCGGATCTTGGAGATATCGTTTTCAAGAAGGATTGAAGCCGCCAAGCGGCGAGATGGGTTCATGCCCGATGTAGTCGGCACACGCCGTGTGCCGCTCTCGCATGCAGAGCAGGGCGCATAAAATGCACCATTCCGTACAGATTGCGGTGCGTTTCACGCACCCTCCAAAAATTCGCAATCACTCCGTAGACGGCTCCCGCACGCGGAGTGCGCGGGCTACTATATTCACGCGGCTTGCTTGATTACGGGTGGGAATGCGTTTTGCGGAATGGAGTCGGGCAATGCGGACGCTGCGGCCTTCAGGCTGCTGCGTGCGATCAGGACAAAAGCGGTCAAGAGCCAGACGGTTGTGCCCAATCCCAACAGGCCCACGCGCCCGGCATAAGACAGGAAGATGTAATGCAGGTCGATGAGGATGATTGGAATTATGGCCATGATTTTGGCCGCCCGGGTATGGTTCTGCCGGTCGAGCCACAAGGGGAGATATAGAATTGCAGGCACAAAGAGCATGAAATAATGCACCCTGGCAATCGGAGAAACTACCAACATGGCTATGCAACCCAGGCTAAAGGCAGTTGCCAGGCTTAGGGTATCGCCATGCAGTCCAAGACGGATGCCGACAAAGCCCAAGGCGGCCAAGACGGCCAATCTTAAACCCAACAAAATCCATTCGGCCGGCGGTGAATCCATGATCATTTCCGGACGGTCGAACAGCGTTTTGGGACGTTCAAAGAAATCGGCCAATCGATCGTCTGGTCCGCCTGCGGCCTTGTGCCAGACGAAATTGCCCAAACGATAAGCGGCATTCTGCAGGCTTTGATTGCGCGTGGAGCGGGAATTGCCCGATCGCGGGTCGTCGCCGCCGTCGTCAACCTTGGTGAGCACGAAACTCGACCAGGTTTTGAGGTGCTGCAAATTCGCCTTCCACCCGACGAGCATCGAGGGGAGTACCAGGAAGAACAACAACAGCCCCAATACAAGACCCGAGAATGTTAGTCCCAAGGATGATTGTGCCATTTGCCGGGCCGGACCGGCGCTGGAAGGTTCGCTCAAGCGGCGGCTTTTTATCCACGTCACCAGTTGCACGAATATCAAAAAACTCACCGGCAGCAGGGGAACGATTTTCAACACGATCGGCAGGGCCAGCACGATACCGCCGAGCAATCGCGCTAATGGCGTGCGGCTGCTTATGACCAATCGCAATCCCAAGGCCAATAAATAAAATTTCAAGATGCCCACCTGCCCGCGCTGGAGACAGTTCAGCGTGGGCAAGGCGGCGGCAAACACGGCGGCAAGGCCCAGCCAGGGATACCAAGCGGTATAATACCGGGCAACGTGCTCGTCTTGGTCGCACAGGCAGCGGAGCGTTTTCGCGCATTCGTAAAAACATCCCCAACACAAAAGCAAGGAGATGATGAACCAGACCATCACCTGATCCTGCGAAGGCAGAACGTGCAAGGGCGCCATGAGCAGGGCAAACATGGGCGGATATAAATACGTCCAGCCGCGCGGATTGCTCACCTCGTACGGCGGCCGGCCGTCGAAAAACGCCGCACCGGCCTCGGTGTAGACTGTGAAGTCGGTCTTGTGTTGCAGCGGATCCTCGGGATGAGGGTAACCGCGATCGCGAACGTCAAGCCATCCCCAAATACATATTCCAAAGAATGGAATAACCAGCCAGCGCCAGCAGAATCCTAGGCGTAAATGGTGTTTCCGTGCCGCTTCAATAGGAAGAGAGTGAAAATCCATTATGTGATATTGGGCAATAAGCGCAATATGGGTAGAGTTCCCGCCTTGTATGCTAGTTATTCAATCTAATAACGGCCCTAAGAATATCGTGAGATCCATTTTAGAAATATAGCGATTTTTCCAGTCTGGAGGCTTTAGACTATAGACAGTAGGCTATAGGCTTTAGGCGAGGGGGCGGATTATAAAAATGGATTATTGAAGGTCGATAACTTAAAACTCTGAAGAAACCGTTTGCGGTTTCGCACTACCCATTGCCCACTACTAATCCTCATTCCATAAACACCAATCACTTAATCCCGGAGCATAGCCATGTCCGACCGAGAACGCTGGATAGTATATCCGCTTGTTTTTCTTACTTTGGGGATTGCCTTGCGCAATCAGTTTCTGCCCACCAGGCGATTCGGGGCGGTGGATTTAAGGGCAGGCGAGCTTAGCGCGCAAAAAATAATTTGCAACGATCTGGTCATAAGGGAAAAGGGGGAATGCAACCAGTTTCAATGCGGGCAGTTCCAATTTAACGAGGCCTTGGGAAAACATATTCGCACGCTTGGGCTGGCCGAAAGCGTGCTGCTAAAGGTGGTCGAAGCGAACTGCGGGGAGATGCTGATTGTCAATGCCCAAGGCAAGCCGGTCGTCAAGATCGGGGCCGACAAAAACACCCAGTCCGGAGTGATTCAGACGATGGCCCCCAACGGTTTGCCCCTGGTGCAACTTCGCGCCACGGACAGCGGCGGAGCAGTGACCGCCGTGGGGCTGGGCGGCAAGGTTTTGGTGGAGATGGGCCAGGAGGGACAAAATTTCGGGGTCTTTGCCAAGTTGCCCCAAATCGGTCAGGCCATACCTTTAACTCTACCGTTGCGATTGGAACCCCAACCCCGCGTGCCCAAGCCTTCGCAATCTCCAACCCCCACCACTCCGCAGCAACAAGGAAGTCCGCCTAGCGGCGGAAAAACGCCGTGAGGGATGAAGGATAGGAGACATGTGATACGAATCCGCCTTGTTGCATTGGATTGCATCGTATAAATATGTCCTGTAAAATGTTCCTCATGGCATCATTAAATCTCAAATCCACGCACAAATCTGTTATAAATTACTATGATGCCACTGCGCAGTTTGAAAAACTCGGTGTTAAGCACGAGGGAGCCGTCCGTTCTGCCTTTCAAAACCTCCTGGAACACTGTGCCCGTCAGGTTGGCCGCACACTTGTTCTGGAGTATCAACTTAAACGAAAAGTAGGGAAGCCACTTGAACCTGACGGCGCCATTGTTGACTCACTCAGTCAGATATTGCGCTACGGGCTGTGGGAAGCCAATGACACCGAGGATGATCTCGAAAAGGAGATTAAGATCAAGTTCAAGGCTGGCTACCCAAGCGACAACATCATCTTCCAAGAGCCTTCCAGAGCCATTCTATACCAGAATGGGGAGAAACTGGTCGATGTGGACCTGACTAAGCCGGAACAGCTCGTCCATATCCTCGACCTTTTCTTTGGCTGGCGGCCTCCGGCTTTCGACGAGTGGGAAAAGGCCGTCGAGGAATTCAAGGGCCGAGTCCAGGAATTGGGCGAAAATCTGGCACGACTCATCCAAAACGAACGAGAGACTAACGCCAAGTATCGCTCGGCTTTTGCCGAATTTATGGATCTATGCCGCGCTTCGCTTAATTCAAATCTGTCCGATTGCGCCGTCGAGGAGATGATCATCCAGCATCTACTCACAGAGCGTATATTCCGCAAGGTATTCGATATCGGCGATTTTATGCGCCGAAACGTTATCGCGCAACAGATCGAGAAAGTGATAGAGGCATTAACCTCTCGGTCTTTCAGCCGCGACTCTTTTGTCAAGAGCCTCGAACATTTTTACATTGCCATCGAGCAGGCTGCCGAGACAATTGGCGACTTCAGTGAAAAACAGAAATTCCTGTAACAGTTTAGTTTTTTGTCATATTTATGGTGGCAGTGATGGAAGTTTGCCAGTGGTCAAATAGGTTTTCAGGGCTTGGATGACGGAATCCAAGAGATCGTGATTGCGTTGTTTTAGTGTGCGAAAGATGCTCATCAGCACCGCTTGGGTGTCCGCTCCGCGGCGGCTGCGATTGGCATAGCTGTTTTTGCGAATGATCACTGCCGGACGAATCGCCCGTTCGGCGTGGTTGTTCTCGAAGGGAACGTCCGCGTGATCCAAAAAAGTGAACAACTCGTTTTGGTGTCGGCGCAGCCGTTTCACGAGACGGTCGGCTTGCCGATCGCGCCAATCGGTTTCGATCAGTTCCTGCAATCTTCGGTCCAAACACGCCCGCCGCGATGCGTATTCCGCCGGAGGATGCTCCTCGCGTTTCCACAAACGGATGGCGTCGCCCAGCAGCCGTCGCAGCTTTTTGGCGAATGCAGACCAATGTTCTCCGGGATTTTTGTATTTTTCCACATGCTCCAGGTCGCGGAACAGATGCACCAGACATTTCTGCCGCGGACCGCCGGAAATCGCGTTGTAAGCGCCCCAGAAATCGCTGATAAACGCGCCTTTGAACTCCTCGGCGAAGAATTTCCGCAGCGCCGGCTCGCCACGCGAGCGATCGATCAGATAGTAGGTCAGCCGCGGATTGCTGAAACACCACAGCCAGTGGGTTTTGCCAGCCACGCGCCAGCCCGTCTCGTCGCCGTGCAGCACGGCCGACGCCAGTCCCTCTTGTTGAATCTGTTCGTACCAGGGGGAGAGCGCCTCTCGCAGACGATGCCACATCTGCGCCAAGGCCCCTTTGCTGATCTTCAGTTGCAAGTGATGGTTGAAGACGTCCACGATTTGCTGCGAGGTCGTGCCCAGTCCGTAGTGCATCCACGCCGAAAGCGCCACCGCACGGTTGCCCAAGCGGGCGTTCGGCAGGGCGTCGGGCGCTGCGGCGCGACGCGCTTCTTGCAGCGCGGGCACCAGTCGCGATGGATCGTATGTTCTGTGACTTCGGCTTGAAGATTCTCGGGAATGTCCTCCACATATCGCGTGTGCGTCTGGTTCAGCCGCTTCAAACGTCCCTGACAGTGCGGACAGCAAGGAAGTTGGTGTTCCTCGTAACGGTCGATCCGCTGGGGCCGCTTCCGGCCACTGCCCGGATGCCCATTTTTGCGGCCGGGCCGCTTTTTCCGCGAAGAAATGGCCGGTTTTTCGTAAACCGGGATCATGCCCGAGGGCGTGGAGGGCATAGTCGAGGCCGAATTCCGCGCCTCGGCCAACTGCTTGGCCATTTCCAACAGCGCGAAAATCACCGCCTCCCTCCCCCGCGAGAAAATCGCCTCCGCCTGCGCGGTCGAGGCTTGGCCCCAAAGATATTCCCTTGGGCAAAACAGAAATAGTAGTGTCCTTTCGCATAAACCATAAACATAAACCATTTCCCGTTTTTTCCCAAGATCAATCCCAAAAAACTAAACTATTACAAATTCCTCAATACTATTTACGAGCGATTTTTTCAAGGATTTTGCGTGAAAGTAGCCGATACATTCGGCATTGTTTATACTCCTCAACCGCTTGTGAATTTTATGGTCTCCAGCGTGGAAAACGTGCTAAAGACCGAGTTCAAAACCTCCCTTGCGGATAAAAACGTTCATATCCTCGATCCATTCACTGGCACGGGCAATTTCATTGTCAACCTTATGCGGTTGATTCCCAAAACCGCGCTGCCGTATAAATATCGCGAGGAATTACACTGCAATGAATTGATGCTGCTACCATACTATGTCGCCTCGATGAACATCGAGCATGCCTTCTGGGAAGCAACTGGTAGTTATGAAGCATTCGAGGGTATTTGTTTGGTTGACACCTTTGAAACCGCCGAAAAAGAACAACGCCAGTTCGACATATTCAATGAAGCCAATACCGAGCGGGTTCACCGGCAGCGCAAAGCACCAATCAAAGTCATTATCGCCAATCCTCCGTATAATGCCGGCCAGGTAAATGAAAACGACAACAATAAAAATCGCAAATATGAAGAAATCGACCGCCGCGTCCGAGTTACATATAGTACCGACTCCACGGCCACGCTTCACCGTAAGCTCAGCGATCCTTATATAAAAGCGATACGTTTTGCGACTGACCGCATAGGTGAGGCGGGTGTGGTCTGCTATGTGAACAACGATAGCTTTATCGCCGAAAAAAGTTTTGATGGCATGCGTAAACACCTGGCCCGGGACTTTGACCTGATCTACGTCCTGGAACTCGGCGGCAATGTGCGCAAAAATCCGAAACTCTCCGGCACTACTCATAACGTCTTCGGCATCCAGGTTGGAGTGAGTATAAATCTATTCATCAAGCTACCAAAAAAGGATGGCGATAAACAACGCGCAAAGATCTATTATCACGCCGTTCCCGTCGATTGGCTACGGGAGCAAAAATATGATTTCCTTAATAAGGTAGGTTCAATAGATGGTTTGAAGTGGAAAAAACTACGCCCCGACGAAAAACAAAACTGGTTGACCAATAAAAACGACCGTGAGTTTAACGGTTTTATACCTATCGGCAGCAAGGAAGTCAAAGCTAACGGCAACTCAGGCTTGCCCACGATATACCGCAAATATTCTCTTGGGGTCGGAACGAATCGAGACGAATGGGTCTATGATTTCAACAAAGACCACCTAATAAAAAAGGTAAAACGACTTATCCATAATTACAATACTGAAGTGGCAAGAGCCGAAGAGCACCAGCGAGAAGAAGGCCCTATTGAAGACATTGACTCTTTTGTCAACAATGACATAAATTTCGTTAAATGGACTGATCGTCTTAAAGATTCTTTGCTCCAAGGAGAAAGACTACGTTTTGATTCTGAGAAGATTCGTGCAAGTATATACCGTCCCTTTGCATATGAGTTCCTATATTTTGATGATCTTCTCATTCATCGAAGATATCAACAGCACAGGTTTTTTCCGACTGAATCCTCGGAGAGAGAAAATGTCGCTATTTGCGTAACGATAAGCTCTGAGCGCCCTTTCTGTTGCTTAGCCGTGAATACGATTCCAGCAAAAGAAATTGTAGGTGGATTTGGATCACCAGGCCAGGTATTTCCACTTTATACCTACAGCGATGACGGCAAGGAGCGATACGAAAACATCCCGCTTACCGCACTACAGCAATTTCAAAAACACTATAAAAATAAATCAATCTCAAAAGAGGACATCTTTTATTACGTCTACGCTATCTTAAATCATCCTGAGTACCGCGCCCATTATGCGGAAAATCTCAAGCGGGAATTGCCGCGCATCCCGCTTTCCGGCAAAGCGGCCGATTTCCACGCTTTCGCCGAAGCGGGCCGAAAGCTGGTTAACCTGCATGTAAACTATGAAAAGCAGAAAGCTTATCCTCTTAAGCATGTTGAGAATCCGGAAGTACCGCTCGACTGGCGCGTCGAAGCGATGAAGATAAGCAAGAATCGTGATGCCATCCGATACAACGATTTCCTCACACTTGTCGGGATTCCAAATGAGGTCTTTAACTATCGCCTTGGCAATCGGTCGGCATTGGAATGGGTGATCGATCAACATCGTGTACATCGTGATGAGCACGATAAAATCATAAGTGATCCAAATCGAGCCGACGATGAGCAATACATAGTCCGCCTCGTCGGCCAAGTTATTACTGTTAGCTTGGAAACATCTAAAATCATCTCAAGCCTATCACCTCTCTCGCTATTATAGCAAGACGCCGCAACTTCCCTCATCACCAGCCTACTTCCCAATCGTTCCTTCCAGCGGGCTGCTGGCGGTGGCGTAGAGTTTTTTGGGGATGCGCCCGGCAAGAAATGCCAGGCGGCCGGACTGGGCGGCCAGGCGCATGGCCTGGGCCATTTTTAACGGATCTTTGGCATGTGCGATACCCGTGTTTAAAAGCACGCCGTCCACGCCCAGTTCCATGGCCGCGGTCACGTCGCTGGCCGTGCCCACGCCGGCATCGACGATTACCGGGTAATCGGGATCATCGGCTTTGAGATATTCCAAACAGATGCGGATGGCGTTGGGATTCAGCACGCCTTGGCCCGAACCGATGGGGCTTCCGGCAGGCATTACGCTGACCGCCCCGGCCTGTTTAAGCCTTTTGGCCACTACCGGATCGTCGCTGGTATAGACCAGCACCTGGAATCCGTCGGCGGCGAGTTTTTCCGTGGCTTCCAGTGTGGCGATTGGGTCGGGCAGGAGAGTTTTGGCATCGCCGAGCACCTCCAGTTTGACCCAATCGGCCCCGGGATTATTCAACTGAGAAAGTAATTCCCGTCCCAGACGAGCCACGCGAACGGCGTCTTCGGCCGTAAAGCATCCGGCCGTGTTGGGGAGAATCGTATATCTGGAAGTATCGATGAAGTCCAGCAAATTCTTGCCCGAGGCGTCGATCAAGCGTTCGCGGCGCACGGCCACGGTAATGCACTGCGTGCCGGAGGCGGCCAAGGCCTCGCTCATCAATTCGTAGCCGGCGTATTTTCCAGTTCCCACGATCAGGCGGCTGGAAAATGTGTGCGAACCGATCCGCAGCGAATCGTTATTGACGGTTGAATTATCCATCGGATTATCCTCCTCCCACAAGCGTGACGATCTCCAGGCGGTCGCCGGCGGCCAGCCGCTGTTCGGCATGCCTATGCTTCGAGACCAATTGGAGGTTTACCTCCACGGCCACGGGTTTATCGCTTAATTGTAATTCCGCGAGCAACTCGGCGATGGTGATGCCATCGGGCGCCTCGCGGGCTTGGCCGTTGACGATGATTTCCATGGTTGTTGACCTTAGCTGTTGTCCAAGAGTGACATTTGGATTTTGTGGCGCAACCGTTCCGGTCGCCTGAGCATGCGAGACGCCTGCGCCAAAAGTTAATATTGGACAATCTCTTCTCTTATTGTATTACTATTAGGGAAACAATTGTAGTGTAGGACGAGAAAGGCGGCGTCTTGCCGATTGTCCCGCGGGAAACATAGAGCCTAGCGCGCATAAAACCACAACCAAACCCCCGGTGTGTTCACCGGGGGCTAAATGAGACCGCTGCCCGAACCCGGAAAGGGGACTTTTGAGATAGGCTCTTAATATGCCTTGCCCTTTGATTTTCCGGCTTTTCAGAAAAGGAACAACGTTCAACGTTACTGGGTAGTGATTGCCCCAGAAACGTTGATCGGGGCCCCGCGAAACTGATACGTGGCCACCGGGACCAGGCTTAGCGTCATTGTTTGACCGGCCGCGGCCAAGGAAGGATTCCAGGGGATGGCATAGGCGCCCATTTTTCCGGAGGTGATTTCGGCAACGTACACCACAGCTCGGCCTGCTTGCATGCGCGATCCGCCGCGCCGCAGGCTGACTATGCCGGTGACCATCATATAGCGGGGATTTTTACTGGGATCGATGCCCAAATGACCGGCCACGTTGTATGTATATATTCCGGAAATGCCCCCGACCTGTTTTCCCATGACCAGGGCCCGGAGTTCGCCGGTAAGAAAATCCAAGAAATAAACGGCTTCGACGTCTTCATCCACCATGCCTGTGGCCATGGCATAGGTATCCACCCGATCGGTGGCCATGGCATGCAAAGCTGTTTGGGGCCATAGACCGCTTATCATCAATCCGAGCGACAAACCGACCGCGGCTGCCAAGACCGCCGCCCAAAAAGTAATCCGGCGTATTTTCCGTACCCTAAACATGCTAAATCCTCCTGAAAACAACATCCCAAGCGGCGGATTGGTTTTTTTCCAAAACCACGTGTCCTTTTGAAGGCATGCTACCCGGAACCGCCGGAAAATACCAGACGGAAGTTTAAGGGTGAAATGGGAAATAAATAGCGACAATTGTTGAATTGGAATCTTTGTATGTGGTTTGAGACTGTTTTGTGTACATGTTATTCATTGCAAATTGGCAATTGCAAATTGCAAATTGCAAATCGAACAAGCGTAATGACTTGTGACTGCTTCCTGCCCACTGTTCACCGCCCACTGTCCACTTTTCCTTCATCGTTCGTGCTTCGTCTTTTTTTCATGGGCCGCCTCTTGCCAGGTGGGAAAAAACGGTCTATAAACTTCCTCCATCAAAACAAATGCGTTGAGGAAAAGTAATGGCAACTATCAATGTGGCACTGATAGGCCAGGGTTTTATGGGGCGCTCGCACTCGAACGCCTGGGGTCAAGTTGCCAAGTTTTTCCAGCCGCCTTTAATCCCCATAATGCATACTGTTTTTGGCCAGAATGAGGAAAATCCCCAGTCGTTTGCCGCAAATTGGGGTTGGAAATACGCCTCGACCAACTGGGAGCAACTTGTAAAATCGCCCGAGATCGGATTGGTCGATATCGTCACGCCCAACTACATGCATGCACCAATAGCAAAGGCGGCCATTGCTGCCGGTAAGCCGGTCTGCTGCGAAAAACCCATCGCCGGCACCCTCGACGACGCCCGCGACATGGTTCGGGCGGCCAGGACCGCCAAGGTGAAGACATTTGTGTGGTTTAACTATCGCCGCTGTCCGGCGGTGGCATTGGCCCATCAGTTGGTTAAACAGGGCAAATTGGGCGATATCCGGCATGTTCGGGCGGTCTATTTGCAGGATTGGGCATCAGAGGCAGTGCCCCTGTTATGGCGGTTCGACAAAAATCAGGCGGGTTCCGGGGCACACGGCGACTTGAACGCCCACGTTGTCGATATGACCCGCTTCGTTACCGGCCAGGAAATCACCGAAGTTGCCGGGGCGATCGTGGAAACATTCATCAAAGAGCGAACATTGCCTGCCGGGGTTTCTACGGGCGGAATCGCCCAAGGTCGATCCGGGGCCGAAGGCAAAGGCAAGGTGACCGTGGATGACACCGTGCTTTTCCTGGCCCGATTTTCCGGCGGCGCGATGGCCAGTTTCGAGGCCGCGCGCCAGGCGACGGGCAACCAAAACCGCAACGCCTTCGAGATCAACGGCACAAAAGGGGCCCTGAAATTCGACTTCGAGCGCATGAACGAACTGCAATTTTACGATGCCACGTTGCCTCGTGCGGTCCAAGGCTGGTCGACGATCATGTGCACCCACGGCGGCGATCATCCTTATGTGGCAAATTGGTGGCCTGATGCGCATATCATCGGTTACGAGCACGGGTTCACCAATCAGGCGTATGACATTTTAAAATCGCTTGCCGGCGAGGCCCCCGCCGTGCCGCTGCCCGACTTTGAAGACGCCTACCAAACCCAACGCGTGCTGGAAACGGCGTTGAAATCGGCCTGCGAACGCCGGCCCGTTAAAATTGAGGAAGTAAAATAACCCTGGCGTGTCTTGACATCCGCAACCAAATAGTTCATTTAGATGGTTATCAGTTTTCAGTCAAGAGTACAAAGTGTGGAATGAAGTGACAGATCGCGCAAGTGGTTATAGGTGTTCAATTTGCAATTTACAATGACCAATTTGCAATAGAATTGCGCGAAAAATACATTCAAAAATCAACACAAGGACTTTAAATAAACATTTTCCGCTTTCCGCTATATCCCTTGCGAGCCGCTCCCCCTACCCCCATCGCGGCTCGCATTAGTTCGTTGCGCGACGAAAGAGCGCCATCGGCAGAAGGATGCTGCCCATGGCGCTCAATTTTTTAAGGGCGAGGAGCGAGTGAAAAGAGGTTGTGAA
Source organism: Pirellulales bacterium (assembly GCA_963845975.1). GTDB lineage: Bacteria > Planctomycetota > Planctomycetia > Pirellulales > Thermoguttaceae > JBEKIK01. Next base: position 2,127,399 of record CAWJUD010000001.1, read on the forward strand.
AATGGGGTCGGCTCCCAGCGCAGAGCGGATCGCCTTCAGCAAATCCGCTCCCAAAGTGGCGCAGGACTGTCGGAATTAAGATCCAAAGACATCGTTTCCTGGAAAAACTCGTCGGCGGCAAGGTGGTAAAGTTCGCGGGATGTTGCGCTTGATCGCCCAGTCCGCACAAAGGCCATCCATGACGTGTTGATTGCCGGAATGTTAAATTCCTGGGTCGATTGCGAAGCAAACAAACGATCGCGAACTTTCAAAACTTTGTTAGGCGTTGGATCCGGCTCTTGTCCGGTGTTGAAAAACCAATCACGCCCGGCAGAAAATGTTTGGCAAGTTTGAGGCGTATTCGCAGCCATGATTTGGGTTATCGCCAGGGTTCGGGGGAACGCGCCGAACTGCGGAATGGCGCTGAACGAAATGGACCCGGACGGATCGGCCGCTTGAAATCCCCAGCAGTTATTCTGCAAATCGGTCCAGGTGAGCGGGCCTGGTTGATCGAATCCCCAAGGATTATAGAGTGTAAACGTGCCCATTGTATTGTCGTAACCAATCACGGCATAAGCATGGCCGGCATACAGGCCGGAGTTCGGGTCCGTTGTTCCATTAGTGCAAATGCCCACGGCCAAATTGCTGTTTATCGCATTGATCATGGCTTGCTGGTTGCTAAGATCGTAGTAGGTTGCAGGATGGCCGAGCACTTGGGCGTAAACGGTGGCCGGAATTCCGCCCTCGATGGAGCTATAGCAGTTGGTCCCATAGCCGCCGCCTTGGACGATCTCGTTAAGCTGGGCGTAAGCCTTTTCTGCAAGAGGGATCCAAAGCGTGTTGGTTGGGTCATTATTCATCATGCCATAGTCTGCATATACGAGCGCCCCGCTGGAGTCGGTAGGCAACATGGCATCGACTGACACGTAGTTCGCAACCCCGTTCAAATAGAAGCGGACGGTCCAGGTGCCGTCGCCGTTGTCGCGGAACATGTTCTGGATGGCGGTGGACGAACTGTCGGCGACACTGCCCAGTGCTGTTATGAAATAACAATCGCCCAGCCTGCCTTGGAATTCGTCGGCATGGGACGGAATGCCGCCGGCAGCGGCGTTGAACAACGAACCGGATATCGTCGTGTACGAATATGTTTGACCGGCTGGAATGTTGGCGTCGATGAGGGGATAATCGGAGCCATAAAACCATTTGTCGATCAACTTAGTGAAATTAGCGCCTGTAGTGAGATAAGTGAGATTGCCTAACCTTTGACCCTGGTACCATGTATTGGCGAAGTTGCCGTTGATCACGTCGCCGGCCAACACTTGTACGTAACCGGGCATGTTCAGCCCGGAGGCATTTAACAAAATGGTTTTCAGATCGTTGAAATCCAACTGGCCCAAAGTGCCGTTGGAGGCCGGGCAGACACTCTGGAGAATATCGATCATATCCTGGCGGTCTATCGACCCATCGACAAACAAGCTCTGGGTGAGATTGGCCAAGGCGGCATCGTACAGGCCCAAGAAATTGGTGCTGCTGATGATAGTTACAGTCGTGGATCCATGAATTGTTCCGCTGGCGGCCGTGACCGTGATGTTGCCCGGCGCTGCTGCCGCAATGAACAATCCGCTTGTTGTTATCGCGCCCCCGCTCGTAGACCAATTGAACGCCGGTTGTACGGCCATCGGGGAGCTGAACTGGTCGAATGCCAAAGCGTTTAATTGTAGTGTTAAGTTTGGGTAAATAATTTGATTGGCGGGATATACGAGAATACTGGTAAACGTTTGGTTTACAACTACGGTGACGCTGCTGGAGACCGGCAGATTGCCGGAGTCGATGATAGTCGCAGTAAAGATATAAGTACCGGCCTTATAAAAAGTGACCGTAGTGTTCTTGGCGGCATTGGTCCAATTTATACTGAAGGTCGGCGCCAAGGCCCCGCTGGGAATCGACGTGGGAATCCAGCAGTAGTAGAGGTTTCCTTCGCCGGCGTCGTCCGCTCCTAGAACCGAGAGCTGCGCCGAGGCGCCCGTTACGGGATTGGCTGCCGCGGCGGCAGCCCTGGCCAAGGTGGGTGCGTGATTGATGTCGATCACGCTCGCCGTGCCGCTGATCGCGCCGACTGCGGCCCTGACCGTTGCCGAGGCGGTCGTCCCGGGAGCGGTATACAAGCCCGTGGGAGTAATCGTGCCCGCGGTGGCCGTCCAGGTGAACGTCGGCTGGATCGATAGGGCGTTGCCGAATTGGTCGTATCCGCTGGCCCTGAATTGTTGTGTTCCGCCGGCGGAAAGAGTCGCGTTGCCGGGATTTACCGTTATCCTTGTGAGTGTATTGTTCACAACCACCGTGACACTGCTACTGGCCGCATGACCCGCGGTATCGATAAGCGCGGCGGTAAAGACATACGTGCCGGCGGTCTTAAAAGTAACCGTGCTGTTCTTGGCGGCATTAGTGCCGTTAATGCTGAAGGTCGGCGTCAAAGCGCCGCTGGGGCGAGAGGTCGTGGTCCAGGTATATTTGATATTGCTTTCATCGGCGCCATCCGCGCCTAGAACCGAGAGCTGCGCAGTAGTGCCTGTTACGGGATTGGGCGTGGCCGCGGCAGCCCTGGCCACTACGAGATTGCCGACCACCCGCATGCTCGCGGTACCCCGGATCGAGCCGACGGCCGCCGTGACGGTGCCGATGCCGCCGGTGCCCGGCGCGGTCAAAAAGCCATTATGGGCATTTATCGTTCCTAGGGTAGTAGTCCAAGTGAAGGCGGGTTGGATCTTAAAGAGGCTGCCGAACTGATCGATGCCGGTGGCTGTAAACTGCTGCGTTCCCCCGGCCGGAACGTTCGTTATGGAAGGAATCACCGTGATGCCGGCAATCGTTTGACTGACGGTCGCCGTGACGTTGCTTGTGGCGGTAAGTTTACCCGCGTCGATGATCGTCGCCTTAAAGCCGTAAGTCCCGGCCGTCCTAAAAGTAACCGTGGTATTTTTGGCTGCATTTGTGCCGTTGGCGCTGAAACTCGGAGCCTGGGCCCCGCTGGGCAGCGACGTGGTCGTCCAGGCGTACTTGAGATTGCTTTCACCGGCGTCATCGGCGCCTAGAACCGAGAGTTGCACCGTAGTGCCGGTCACGGGATTGGACGTTGCGGCGGCAGCCCTGGCCACTGTCGGAGCGTGATTGAGCGATGCGGCGGCGGCGACCGCAATATTTGCAGGATTGACGGCGGATGTGGCTTGCTGCAACTCGCCGTAAAGGACTGTCGCACTCAACAGTGTCCGAGGCTCGAGCATTTCCGCGCGCAAAATTCTTTTCGCGGCGGTCTTCTTCTTGTTGCGCGAATTGCGCGATCGGGAAAAATCGCGGATCATGATTTTCCTCCCGGCTGAACGAGTACGCCAATCCCTATAAATAGTTGCAGGGTTTTAACGGGAAAAAAATGAGAAGGCACGCTAAGACGAGGTATTGCCGCTATATATAAAGAATAGCTCAATAATGCCGGCCAACACCCAAACCCAGCCGCGCGGGTGGAATGGATAACCGGCCAATAAGTATGGATCGCCTTTTGCCGAAATACTTCGGCAACCTATTCCTGGCAAAAATGAGACTCGTTGTGCCGAATCGACTCTAAATAACAATAATTCCGGTGATATGATAATTACAAGCGGTACAATGCTTCCACAACCAGATTGGCCGGGAACTTGAAATTGACCGCGGCCTTAGTGCCCGGTTCTTCCAGTGCCTGGCAAGCGCCTTTACGCCGGCAATATTGTCCGCGGATGGGGAATCGACCGTCGGCTTAGCCGGAATCATTGGTGGTTCAGGCCTTGTTTGTTCCTCTTCGCCTTCGCCGCTGGCTGGATGGCTAATCCCTATTGCTTCCACCGGTAAATCGCATGATTAGATAGAGCAAAGTCATAATGGCTTGCAGCGTGGCGGCGACGTAGGTCAAGGCGGCGGCGCTAAGGACTTTTTTAACGTAGACCAGTTCCTCGTCGTTGATGATGCCCAATTGCACCAGTTGCGCCTTTGCGCGGTTGCTGGCGTTGAACTCCACGGGCAGATTTACAAGTTGAAAGAAGACAAAGCAACTAAATAATCCGATTCCCGCCCAGAGCAAGTATTGGCTGAACACAGCACCTAGAACAACCATCAACATGCCAAGGCCGCTGCCTAAATTGGCCGTCGGCACGACGACATTGCGGATCGCAAGCGGGGCATAGGCACGGGCGTCTTGAATCGCATGACCGGACTCGTGGGCGGCTATGCCCACCGCCGCCAGCGTGCGGCTTTGATAGACTTCCTGGGAAAGCCGCAAGACCTTGGCGCGGGAATCGTAATGGTCGGTCAAGCGGCCGGGTATTTCCTCGATTTCCACATTTTGGATGCCGGCCGAATCGAGAATGTGCCTGGCCGCCGCCGCCCCGCTTAGCGGCGCCGCGCGCTGCTGCGCTTGCGAGTAAGCGATTTGAATGCGCATCTGCGCCCAAAGTCCCAGCAAAAACGCCGGGGCAATGTACAAAAAATACATCGGGTCCCAATAATGAAACATTTATCTTCTCCTTTGAAATATCTTATTCAGCGGCGAGTAATGTTGACCAATTATATAGTGTTGTTGCGATTCGCCTAATTGGATTTTTCATTTATTTATACGCATAATATAATCCATTAGTTCAGCCGACGCCCCCCACTAAGTAAGTAGATAAAGCCGCTCGAAAAAGCAAGTTTAAACCGTGTTTTTCAATTTTCCTTGCCGGGCAATGTCTTGTATCATTTCTCAGGTCAGTTATATTGATGGATTCACAATTTTAAAAGCCAGGCCCCCGAGGGGAGAGTATCGATGTCGCAAGAATGTCAGGTTTGCGGAAAAAAGCCCGTCATGGGCAATTCAGTCGCCCATCGCGGCAAGGCAAAATACCTGGGCGGCGTGGGCACGAAGGTGACCGGTATTTCCCGGCGGCAGTTCAAGCCGAATCTGCAACGCGTACACGTGAGCATGGCAAACGGCACGCGGAAAACGGTCCGAGTGTGCACCCAGTGCATTCGCAGCGGCGCGATAACCAAGGTTGTGCGCCAGGCCCCGTTCAAACTCGCTAAAACGGCCGAAAAGAAGTAGGCTTTAGACTGTCGGCTTTAGGTCTCAAGCAAATTGATTGCAAATTGAAAATTGCAAATTGCAAAATGCAAATTTCAAATTGAACAAATACCCTGACCCCTGACCTGACTCCTATCCATGGCAATTTCTCGCCAAGAAGTCGAAAAGGTTTCTTTGTTGGGCCGTTTGTTGCTTACCGAAGCGGAACTCGACACCATGACCCATCAACTGGGCGATATCCTCGCCTACATGGATCTGCTCGGCGAAGTGGACACCGAGCACGTCGAGCCGATGGCCCATGCCTTGGATGTGGCCAACGTGTTCCGAGACGACAAGGCCGGGCCCAGCCTGGATCGGGATGAAGCCTTGGCCAACGCCCCGCATCGCGACGCCGAGTTCTACCTTGTGCCGGCGGTGTTGGGCGAAGTGTGAATCGGTGGCAGTTGACAGTAATGTCATATTACCGTTTAGCCCCGGCACTTGTGCCGGGAGGATTGGTTATGGATTAAGTTGGATAACCCATGGCATTGATCGATCTTTCAGCCGTAGAACTTTTGGGCCGACTTCAGGCCGGCGAGGTTGCCTCCGTCGAACTCACCCGGGCGTTTCTCGACCGCATCGGCCGGTGCGACGGCAAGGTGAAGGCCTTTTTGCATGTCGATCCGCCCGCCGTGCTTGCCCGGGCCGAAGAAATCGACAATCGCCGAAAGTCCGGCAAGCCAATCGGCCGCCTGCAAGGTTTGCCCGTGGCCATCAAGGATCTGCTCTGCACAAAAGGCGAGCCCACGACCTGCGCATCGCGGATTTTGGAGAATTTCCGGCCCCCTTACGATGCCACCGTGATTGCCAAGCTCAAGGCGGCCGACGCCGTGCTGATCGGCAAGACCAACATGGACGAGTTCGCCATGGGCGGGTCGAACGAGAACTCCGGCTTCTTTCCCGTACATAATCCCTGGGATCTTTCGCGCATTCCCGGCGGGTCCAGCGGCGGGTCGGCGGCCTGCGTGGCCGCACAAATGGCCCCGCTCTCGATCGGCAGCGATACCGGCGGCTCGATCCGCTGTCCGGCTGGCCTGTGCGGCATCAGCGGCCTGAAACCCACATACGGGCGCGTCAGCCGCTACGGGCTGGTGGCCTTCGCCAGCAGCCTGGACCAGATCGGCCCATTCGGCCATACAGCCCAGGATATTGCGTTGCTTTTGGAAGTCCTGGCCGGGCACGACCCGCTCGATTCCACTTCGATCGACGTGCCCGTACCGCCGTACACCAAAACCATCGGCAAACCCCTGGAAAACCTCCGCATCGGGCTGGTCCGCGAGCATTTCGGCGAAGGGCTCGACCCCGAGGTCGAAGCGGCGGTGCGCGAGGCGGTCCGTGTGTACGAGTCGCTCGGCGCGACGGTCAAGCAGGTTTCGCTGCCGCATGGAAAATACGCCGTGGCAACATACTATATCATCGCCCCTTGCGAGGCTTCGAGCAATTTGGCCCGCTACGACGGCGTACATTACGGCCATCGCACCAACGAAAAGGAGATGGTCGCCGAACTGGAGGCCCAGCGCCGAGGGTTGATAAAGTCCGGCGATAGGGCCGGAGCGGATAGACTCGAAAATGCACTGATCCGCATGTACCGCCGCAGCCGGTCCGAAGGTTTTGGGCCGGAGGTGAAACGCCGCATCATGCTGGGCACCTACGCCCTAAGCGCCGGGTATTACGACGCATATTACAAAAAGGCCCTGAAAGTGCGACGCCTGATCCGCCAGGATTTTGATAAAGCCTTCGAGGAAGTCGATCTCATAGCCGGACCGGTCACTCCCACTCCGGCATATAAACTCGGCGAAAAAGTCGACGATCCCCTGGCCATGTATCTTTTCGATCTGTACACGGTGAGCACGAACCTGGCCGGCCTACCCGGGATTTCCATCCCCTGCGGATTCTCCTCCTCCGGCCTGCCCATCGGCTTGCAACTCCAAGCCCCGCCGTTCGAAGAAGAGCGCCTACTCCGCGGCGCCTACATGTTCCAGCAAGCCACCGACTGGCACACGCGCAAACCCACATTGTAGGACGACTTTTAAAGTCGTCTTACAAAACCAGGTTAATAGGATAATTTTACCCACAACGAAGGCGATAATGATGACCGAACAAAAATTTCCGCCCGGATGGGATGCTGAAAGAGTGCAACGGTTGATTGCACATTATGAGTCGTTGGACGTAGACGCACAAGTAGCCGAAGATTAAGCCGCTTTGGAGATGCGGGGTCAAACAACAGTGGTTTTGCCCGTGGAATTAATGCCCGCCATTCGGCAGATGTTTGCACAAAAAACCTCCGGCTAATTCATTGTGTAATGAGTTTGAAAATAATCTTACATCATTACCGCGAAGCCAGTTCAAAATTGAACTCATTAGTTCCGTGAACCACCTCGGCGGTCAGCGTGGATTGCTTGTTATAGCGGGGGGGAACTCGCTCTTTTGGATCGTCTTCCGAAGCAGTGAAGACCTTTACTATATGCGATCCGATCAGGGCGCCGTTGATGTCGCGGAGGTAAACAAGATGGTAACGGCCCGAGGCGTCGGTGACGGCCCTGGATGCATGCCCGCCGGCCTTGGGCTCAAATATTATCGTTGCCCGGACCAAAGGCCGGCCGTCGAAGGTGACCGTTCCTTGCACCTCGCCGAGTTCCGGGCCCTGCCGGCGGCAGGCAAGAGAAAGCATCGTGATGGTCAAGACGACGAAAAACAGATGTATTCGCATATAAATTATGGTGTATATGAATGTTAAAAAATCACAGTTTGATATCTGCAAAATACCCAAATTCACACTCTAAGTCCATGCCTACCGCTCAAAAAGGTGGCTTGCTAGACATATTTGATTTTTTTCTTGATCGCCCATAACACCCCTTGCGTAGGAATCCATATTTGGTAGGCTGGTAAACTTAGTAGTTATTACAAACAAGTAGGAAGAGATTTCACAAGAAAGTGGGAGGATCGCGCTTCGTAGGGAAGCATCCCGAGCCAACCGGGTCGCAGCGGTCGCGGTAGCAGATGAGCGTTACAAAAGAGCGGAAGCAAGAACTGATTGGGCAGTATCGGCGCGGTCCGGCGGATACCGGATCTCCCGAAGTCCAAGTCGCCCTTCTAACATCGCGGATCAACGGGTTAACCGAGCATCTGCGTTCACACAAGCGGGACCATGCCTGCCGGCGGGGATTGCTGATGATGGTTGGTCGGCGGCGGCGGCTGTTGGATTATCTCAAGAAGGTGGATCCGCAGCGTTACCTCGACATTATTCGGCATCTGGACATCCGCAAATAGTGCGGGAGCTTATGGCCCTTTCGTTCAAGTCGACTTGCCCGGTGGGGCGTGTCGTCGATGGCTGGGGCTTTCGTGCGTTGCGTGTAGCCGGCGACCCTTGTCCCGTCAATTTTCTCCCCCTTGCATGTTGTGCAAATCTCGCAACCAGATGAAAGTGGGAATTAACATTGAAAGTCAGAATTGAACGTCAAATCGGAGCATCGACTCTATCTATCGAAACCGGCGAACTCGCCCAGCAAGCAGCCGGCAGTTGTCTAGTCCAATACGGTGAAACGGTCGTCTTGACGGCGGCCGCGTCCGGGGCGCCTCGGCCCGGCGATTTTTTCCCTTTAACCTGCGATTATCGCGAGCGGGTGGCAGCGGCCGGAAAATTCCCCGGCGGATTCCTCAAACGCGAAGGCCGCCCCACGACCAAGGAAACCTTGACCTCCCGCCTCATGGACCGGCCTATCCGGCCCTTGTTTCCCGAATGGTATATGGACGAAGTGCAAGTCTTGTCCACGGTCCTGGCCAGCGACCGGCAGAACGATCCGGACGTGCTGGCCATGAACGGGGCCTCGGCCTCGTTGGTCATCTCTCCGCTGCCCTTCCAGGGGCCCATCGGATCGATTCGGCTGGGATTTATCGACGGCGAGATCATCCCCTTCCCCACTCACGACGAGCTGGAAAACAGCGACCTGGATTTAATCGTATCCGGCAACAAGGAATCGATCTTGATGATCGAGGGTTTCGCCCGCGAAATGCCCGAAGATAAAATGGCCGAATGCATTCTGTCGGCCCACCAGTACATTCGGCAGATTTGCGAAATGCAGGAAGAGTTGATTGCCAAGGCCGGCAAACCCAAGACGGAGTACGCCGCTCCCGAACCCAACATCTTGATCGAAAAACTCAAACAACGATGTTACGACGCCCTGCGCACGGCCAAACAAACCGAGGGCAAACAGGCCCGGGCCGATGCCTGCACGGCGCTTAAACAGCAGATCATCGCCGAGCTGATTCCCGATCCCAAGGCCGAAGGCGCAATTACGCCCGAGGCTTTCGAGGCCGCCTGGGTTGCTTTGGAGCAACGCGTGGTGCGCGATTCGATCCTTTCCGGAGTCCGGCCGGACGGGCGCGAGTATAAAAAATTGCGGCCCATCGCCTGCCAGGTCGATTTGCTGCCGCGGGTTCACGGTTCGGCGCTTTTCCAGCGCGGCGAAACCCAAGCCCTGGCCACGGTCACACTGGGCACCGGGCGCGACGAGCAGCGGGTCGACGGCCTGCTGGAAGAGTATACGCAAAAGTTCATGCTGCACTATTATTTTCCGCCGTATTCGGTGGGCGAATGCCGGCCCATTCGCGGGCCGGGCCGGCGCGAAATCGGCCACGGGGCCTTGGCCGAGCGGAGCATCAAGCCGGTCTTGCCCGACCCCAACGCCTTCCCCTACACCATCCGCATAATTTCCGACATCCTGGAATCGAACGGTTCCAGTTCGATGGCCACGGTCTGCGCGGCTACGCTGGCATTGATGGCGGCCGGCGTGCCCATCAGCAATCCTGTGGCGGGCATTTCCATAGGGCTGGTCAAGGAGCCCGAGCGATACGTGCTCTTGACCGACATCCTCGGCGAGGAAGATCACTACGGCGACATGGATTTCAAAATCTCCGGCACGCAAAACGGCATCACCGGCATCCAACTCGACCTGAAGATCAAGGGCATCGACGAAGAAATCATAAAAAACACTTTGGTGCAAGCCCGCGAAGCGCGGATCGAAATCCTCCGCACGATGCTGACCAGCATCAACCGGCCGCGGTCGGAGATTTCGCACTGGGCCCCGCGCCTGCTGCGGACCCGCATCGATCCGGAGAAGATCGGGCTTTTGATCGGACCGGGCGGCAAGATGATCCGCTCCATCCAGGACGCCACCGGCGCCTTGATCGAGGTCGAGGACGACGGCACGGTAACCGTGGCCTGCAACAAAATGGAAGGCGCCAAGGAAGCCATGAGCCGCATTGAAGCCCTCACGGCTTCCGTTGAAATCGGCAAAATTTACGACGGCCGGGTGACCAGCGTCAAGGATTTCGGGGCCTTCGTGGAAATCCTGCCCGGCAAAGACGGCCTCTGCCACATCAGCGAATTGGCCGACGAATACGTTTCCAGCGTCTCCGACGTCTGCAAGGTGGGCGATCCCATGCAGGTCAAGGTTCTGTCTATCGACGATCAAGACCGCGTGAAACTCAGCCGCCGCGCAGCCCTGCGCGAACTGAATCCCAAGGGCGGCAACGGCGGCCGCGGAAGATAATTTTTTAAGTGGTCGGAGGTCAGGGTTCAGAGATCGGAATATTTATTTTTTTCAACGGGTAGCCCAGGTTCTCGAACCTGGGCGGCTTTGCCGCAAGAGGCTGAATGGGAATATAGAAAAACCCGGCCAAAACCTCTTTGGACTTCGTGCCACCGGTTCAAGAACCGGTGCTACCCGGCTACCCGGCTCGATTAACGCGGGAACTAAAATTCTGAACCCCGAACCCTGAACCCTGACCACCGCCCTTTCCCATGCCACGTTCCGCAGCCGAATCCGCCGATCATATCAACCAAAAACTCGTCGATCAGTATACGCAGATCGTTCGCCTGGCCGGCGGATTGGCGCATGAGATAAAAAATCCGCTCTCGACCATCCGCCTGAACATGGAGCTGCTCTCCGAGGACCTCCGCGACAGCAACTCGCCCTGCGATCGCCGGGCGATGAAAAAAATCGAACTGGTCCAGCAGGAATGCCAGCGCCTGCAAGACCTGCTGGACGATTTTTTGAGTTTTGCCAAGGCCCATCGACTGCGCAAAGAACCTTGCGATCTGAACGCCCAGGTCCGCCGCGTGTTGGATTTCTACCGGCCCAAGGCCGAAAACGCCAATATCGAGGTGATCGACTTCCTCTCGGGCGATCTGCCCATGGTGCTTTTGGATCCCGAGGCCTTTCACGGCGCGCTTTTGAATCTGATACTAAACGCCGAACAGGCCATGCCCGGCGGCGGCCAACTCGTAATCCGCACCTACGGCACCGCTGAAGGCGTGGCCTTGGACCTGATCGACACCGGCTGCGGCATGGACGCGGACACCCAGCCGCGAGTATTCGACGCCTTCTTTTCCACCAAGCGCGGCGGGACAGGCTTGGGACTGCCCACCGTGCGCAAAATAATCCTCGCCCACGGCGGCGAAATCACCCTGCAAAGCGAACCCGGCCGCGGCACGCAATTCACCATCAAACTCCCCATCCCCGCACGCCTGCCGGCCGAGGGCAATTAGGGGTCAGGGTTCAGGCGTCAGGATTCAGGGTTCAGGGTTCAGACTGACAACTGAAAACCGACAACGGATAACTGATAACTTTTGGTCAACAAACGGCGATTTTTCCACGTTTTGCCTTATGTCTTACGGCCTTTGTCCGCTTGACTGCTGATATCTCGATGCAGTGACAGTTGGGCACCAAATGGCGATTTTTCCACGCCAGGACTCCTGGATTTCACCTCTTTTCTCGCGAAGTCGCGAAGACACGGAGATTTTGGTTTAGTAATATCCTTCGAGTAATATGGAAGGGAGATTGTAGCAAAGCGGTTGGCACAATTTCTAGGGGAAAAAAGGGATGAGGAGGGATGAAGGATGAAGGATGAGGGATGAAGGATGAAGGATTGAGGGATGAAGGATGAAGGATGAAAATGGCAGGTGGGGCGAGAAGAGGAGTCGAAATAGGTTCCACTTTTATCACGAAAAGCCGAAAGAGCGAAAAAGAAGTGGGGGGTGGACGGTGGTTAGTTGGGGGAGTAAAATCGCCGGAAATACACTGCTGGATAAGCTAGTAATTGCACACGGTGCGCTGGAAAATCGAACGATACATCGCCTGGATTGCCAATTTCCGCGGCTGTTAGTTCGTTGCGAACAAAAAATTACGATATTTTATGCATTCGTCCCTGTCGCCTGCCTATTAGTTGCAGTTATACAGTTTTGATACCGCTTCTAATCATTTATAATGGCGCCCGAACGAGATACTCTAATTATCGTAGCTTTTTGATAAATATTCAGATCCTTTAAAGAAGAAATCGCATATAATCTGTTTTTCCCTTCGGCAGTGACTTTCGTTCCTTTTAAATTTAGTTCCTTTAATAATGGAAGTCTATATAAATATTCCAAACCAACATCCGTTACATTTGTATCTAATAAATCTAGTATTTCCAATGATTTTATCTTACTCAGATGTTCTAGTCCTGCATCTGAAATCATTGTTTGAGACAAATAAAGTTCTCTCAGAGATGGTAATTTGGCTATATGTAATAAACCAGCATCCGAAAATTTTGTACCTATTAAATTCAATTTTTGTATGGATGGGCATTTAGCCAAGCGCTCCAGACCTGCATCCGAAATATTCAAACTACTTAAAGTCAGTGACTTTAAGGAAGTAAGTCGGACCAAATTCTCCAGACCAGAATCAGTAATCTTCGTAAATAGTATTTCTAGTGTTTCTAAAGATGTCAGATTTGACAGATGTTTCAACCCCTCATCAGTAATTTCTTTGTTACATAAAGCAAGCCTTTTTATTGATTGGTTATTAGATAAATATTCTAGTCCTACATCTGTAATGTTAGTTATTTGTAAATCTAGTGATTGCAATGAATTGAGTTTGGCTAAACATCTTATCCCGGCATCCGAAATTTTAGTACCAATTAAAAGAAGATTTTGTAATGCCGGAAATTTTGCCAAGTGCTCTAATCCCACGTCAGAAATATTTGTGATGCCTAAATCAAGCGTTTGCAGTGATGGAAGTTTTGCTAATTGTTCCAGTCCCGCATCCGAAATATTTGTGCCGGTTAAATAAAGTGATTGTAGTGCCGGAAGTTTTGTCAAATGCTCCAGACCGGCATCAGAGATTTTTATCTCACATAAATTAAGTGATTGCAGTGACGGTATTTTTACTAATTGCTCCAACCCCGCATCTGAAATTTTTGTATGTCCTAAATCAAGTGATTGCAATACCTGAAGTTTTACCAAGTGCTCCAAACCTGCATCCGAAATATTTGTCCCACGTAAATTAAGTGATTGCAGCGATTGAATATTTTTTGATAATTGTTCCAACCCCGCATCCGAAATGTTTGTACGGTGTAAATCAAGTGATTGCAGTGCTGGAAGAATCACAATTGTTGATAAATCAGAATCGGATATATCGGAACCGAAAAGGTTCAGAGCTTCGAGATTAATTAGATCATCCTTGGTAATTGAGTCTACGGATTTATTTAACTGATGGGCGATGCGATCAAGAATGGATGAAGGGATTTTATCTGTTTGATCACCATCTTTTTTTACTGTTTCTTTAATCGTGGATAATGGTTTATCCTGCCTTGGAGCCGACTGCGCTACTTCAGCGGAGAAGGTAATTCGTAATAAATCCCATAAGACTACATCTTCCAAAAGATAATAATCCAAAGGCTTGCCAGCATCGTCGTTTGGCCGATCAATAATTATCAGATGATATTCTTTTTCCGCCGTTGTAATTTCCACGGTCTTTTCATTCAATGGATTTGCAAAAGGCTGTTCTTGATGATGTGTTCCGCCCATAAGTTCGCGTAAAGATATTTCACGACGGGATTTTGGGATTATTTCTTCGTCTTGCTTCCTGGTTGGCGGGAAAAAATGTGGATTATTGCATAGAAACTTTGAAAAACGCTCGAACCATTCTAGGCTTTCTTTTTCCAGTAATAATTTCTTGGCATTGCTGAATTTATTGTTAATAATTCGCTGCACAAGAAAGAATTGGATACCCTGAGCGAAAAGAAGTTTCTGATTTGGCTGCGCCGCTACAAGTTTGGGATTGTCCACGGCCGAGCGGCCGCGTAAGAGGGCGCTATTTAATAGGCGAATGATCTCGCGGGGATTATGACTTGCGAGACGGCGAATTCCGGACTCGAGGATTGGTTTGTGATTGGCGTCTAGCTTATTCGTCCAGTACCCATTCGTGGTTTTGTTTAATGCCTCGATTTGTATATTTAAGAATTCCTCCATTTGTTTTTCGCTTGGAGGAATTTGGATTTCAACTTGAAATATTTTGTTCAGATATTGTCTGCATTTTTCGGGTATGCGTCCTTCTTCATATTCCGCTTTTGATACTAGACCATTATCAACATAATGCTTGGTGACCACGGAATCGACAACCGAGCGATCCAAGCCTACGACAAACATCAATGGCTCGATGCTAAGATAAAGCTTTATAGCCTCTAAGACCTCTAGAACAACTTGCGGCAGGCAACGGTCAAGATCATCGATAAAGAGCACGATCCGCTCCGTTTTGGGATTGATAAAGCTTTGCACCCATTTTTCCAGTGTGCTTTCGAATTCATTGAGATAAGCTTTTTCGGGATGAGCGGCTTTGTCATATTCTTCATAAATATCGCGGAACATTTCGCCGCTAAGACTCAATTCGGCCTCCCCGCCCGAAATTGATTTGTCTCCGGCTTTGATTTTCAGTTCCATATTGGCCAAGGCCTGGAGAAAACCTTTGCCAAGGAAAGCACCGAACTTTTTGGCGGCTTCTTTCATGCGGGGAATGAAATTTTGACGGTCCAGAGATTCCACCTTGAATAACTCGATAATGATTTCGGCAATAATGCCGCGCCAGACTTCCTCGCGTGTGTGATATTTCCAGGGATCGAACCAGACCGGATAAACGCAAGGGTGTCCTTCCCGTTCCGCTGAACTTTTTTTGTTCCACTCCTTAAGCTGTGTTTCCAACCAGTGCATGGCCGAGGTCTTGCCAGTGCCCCAGTCGCCGTAAACAGCTATGGTTATCGGGCATTTTGTATTGATATGACGGAGAATATCCAACGCTACTGCAAGACGGGACTCCATGGCAAGGTGGTCGGGAGAGTCCGCCGTGGCCTTCGTAGGATGGTCGGAGAGCACTGTTATAGTTGGCGACTTGACTTCGTAAGCCATGATCGTTTCCCCTAAGAAGGGTGAATTTATTTCGCAAAAAGGTCGGCAATTGATTATCGAGATAAATAAAAGGAGGTGCAAGCAGGGGTATAACTTGGGTGGTGGATAGAGGAAGTGTGAAAGTAATACGCCGGGTGCCACGACCAACCGACCATGCAAGGCATGGTGCCCGTTGATGCCCAGCTTACCCAGCAGTGCTTTCCTGCCCACAGTCCATCACTGGGTGGATGCGATTGAGCACCACGACCGGAATTCTCCTTCAGAGTCCGTCCGCCTTTCGTGGTAAATGGGGGCCGCAATTTTTATCCCGAAGAGATTGCGTATGGTAGCCCAGGGTTGTCGCGCAGCGGCTACTCTGGGATGGGATTTATAATCACCACATCAACCCTGAAAGGGTTGCGGAGTGTGGCGTCGGCCTCTGGGGGAACCCCGTTGGGGTATTGTTTTTTCGTTCCTTTTTGCCCCAGGGTAGTCGCTGCGTGACAACCCTGGGCTATCTTATTACAAGCCTGTAGGTCAGGCACGCCGTGCCTGACAATCGTCAATATTTTGGCATTGCCATTGAACCGTCATGTACGGAGTACATGACCTACTGCTGACAATGGTCAATATTTTGGCATTGCCATTGAACCGTCATGTACGGAGTACATGACCTACGGTACTGTCATGTACGGAGTACATGACCTACGGTACTGCGCGACAAGCCTGGGCTATCTTATTACAAGTTCCAAGAAATGAAGAAGCCCGCAAATGAAATTATGAAATGCGGGCTTCTTCTATGTAAATCTACAGATCACTTTGCATGATGTGCTACAAAGAGGTGCAATGCATCTTTGCAGGCAAATTCAGTATATATTTTCCGCGCAAAAATGATGCTGTAGAATTAATCGATAAGTTCTATTGAAAAGACGGTACGTCAACCTCGTATATGCTGTCCGTCGCAGTTGACTAACCATTGAAGGCGGCGTATCGGCCTTCGTCGAAAACACTTTTCCCTTTCATATTAATCCTATACGGTTTTACCCGCTAGTCAAGTATTTTGCTGAATAATATTCCTCCGCCTCTGACGAATGACACACGCACCCGGCGATCGGATTACCCAATAGTCTGTAGGTCAGGCACCCCGTGCCTGACAATCGTCTTCTGGACCATCTGCAGGCAGCCAACGAAATCGATTGGTCGCGGGCAGTTGTCGACAGCACGTCCATACGGGCGGTTTTTGGGGGGCAAAAACTGGCCCAAATCCCACGGATCGCCGCAAATTCGGCTCGAAACACCATGTCATCACGGATGCGAAAGGCATCCCCTTGGCAGCCACGTTGACCTCTGCCAATGCACATGACAGCACACAATTGATGCCGCTGGTAAACGCCATTCCGCCGGTACAAGGCAAACGCGGGCGTCTCAGGCGAAGGCCTCAACGTGTTCAAGGCGATCGTGCTTACGACTCGCAACCTCACCGTAAACGCTTGCGGCGGTTGGGCATTGTGCCGGTGCTGGCAAAGCGCAATACCGAACATGGCAGCGGCTTGGGCGTTTTCCGCTGGGTTGTGGAACGCACCAACAGTTGGCTCCACCAATTTCGGCGTTTGCGAGTTCGCTTTGAACGACGCGATGATATCCATGAAGCTTTCTTGACCCTTGGTTGTATTCTGATTTGTTCTAGGTTTTTATAAATTTCATTTTGTTACACGCTCTAAGTATCTGCTGCCGGCCAGACCAGTTGCCGGCGGTAAAAATTCTAGTTTGAAACATCTGTGTGGATTGGCTTGGGATCGTCCCGATTTTCCGGGCAACATGCTTGCACGTTCGGTGGATTTGTGGCTGCGTCTTTCGAGGAATCCGCTTGTTGTCCGGCGGCCGGCGCCGGCGCAGCACAACAACAACCGCTCATGCAAGTGGGCACGCCGATCCACGGCAACACCCAACGAATCAGAATAAACCATGCCGACAATGCCAAAATGATAGTGATTAAAGTGTGAAGATCCATTGCTTTTTTCTCCTTAGTTTGTGAAGTATCCATTATTCGCCCTTGTTTGTGCGGGACAGGCACGCGGCGTGTGCCGACTACATTAACGCATTAGTAGTTCCTTTAAAGCCGCCTTATTGGCCAATCCCACGTGCCGGTCGGCTAATTCGCTGTTTTTAAACACGAGCAGACTTGGGATTGAAGTAATGTCGTACCGGGAAGCCAGTTCATAGTTTTCGTCCACATTCACCTTTACGATTTTCGCGCTGGGGGTCTCTTGGGCAACTTCTTCGAGCAGCGGCGCAAGCGCCTGGCACGGGCCGCACCACTCGGCATAGAAATCGACCAATACGGGGACCTCCGATTGCAGGACCTTCTTGTCGAATTCGTCTGCGTTGATGTGTTCGATGGGCGTGGTTGATAATGATGTTTTCATGACTCTTACTTCTCCTTTTGCGGTTGAGAGTTGTCCCGTCGAAAGTGCGGTTCCAGTTCCCAAAAGGCTGTCCGACGATTGACAGGAAACAAAAAAAGTGACAGCCAGCATCGAAATGCTTATTGCCGCGATTGGCCGCCAGTGTTTTCGATAAAAACGTTTCATGACTTTAAATCCTCCTGATTAATGTAGTTGCGATGGAAATATGTCTTAAATTCGCCCTATTACGACATAATATTTCAAAAAAATTTATCTCTAATATGCAAAAAATTCTATTTAAAACTGGAGTTCTGCAACTTACTCCCCTCTCCCTTTGGTAGAGGGGCAGGGGGTGAGGGCGTTTTTGTTAGAGTTCCTTATAAACATTCGCTGCCAAAACGGTTTTCAATGCACTTCATTATCCGCTCCACGGACGGTTCGGAGACTTGATAATAGGTTTTTCTGCCATCCTGCCGGCGATTGAGAAACCCGCAGTGCTGCATCATCCGCAAATGCTCCGATGCCATGTGGCTGGGTATTTCACAGGCGTCGGCAAGTTCCCCGACCGTGAATTCGCCCTGGAGCATAAGCTGCACCATGCGAAGCCGCAGCGGATGGGCCAAGGTCCGCAGGCATTCGGCTGCTTCCTGGAGGTTTTTCATTTCCGTCAGTTTGATTGGTTTAGTAGCTTTCATACATTCATCATATCGGAATATCTCGATATGTCAATACATTTTTCCCGCAAAATATCCAAAAAAATCCAAACATTACGTAACTCCCAATGGGGAGAGAGGTTATGAACCGCAAATGAAGTCAACCAAACCCCCGGTGTATTCACCGGGGGCTTCTATGAAAGTCAATTGTTTGTCAAGGAGAAATTCATCTTGAAAACCGTGAAAATCCCTTTCTTCTATCCGAGCATCTCCTTGGCGAATCCGAGGATAGCCCATATGGGGTTTTTCGAGATGGTTCAGACTGCCCGATCTAAACACGAGCCGTTTGCCCAGCCGCCGGACGAGCGCGTCTGCACCAACACGGGATTTTCGGTTTTTTTCAAGGAATTTGCTCCTCGTATGATTCCTGTTAGGCCGACCGGAAAAGGCCGGACGTATTTCGCTAAAAATCCTTACTTCCTCCGAGGAAAAAAAAGATTAACATGCCATCTCCAACGCACACATTACATGATACAAACCGCGGATCCAGCGATTGGCGACCGCCGCCGTGATTACGTTTGCCGGTTTCCCGCGGAGTTGTATTTCGAAGGCCAGTTGTCTCCAACGCGGATCAAAACGCTTCAGTCGATGAGCGGCCTCGATCAACACCGCCCGCAATTCCGGATTGCCGGCCCGAATCAGGCCCGCGTCGGCCTGCCGTTGGCCGCTGGAGGCGTTGCGCGGAGACAAACCGCAAAACCGCGACAACTGCTTGCCCGTGCGGAAACGGGCAAAATGGCCGATTTCCGCGCAGGGTTGCCGCGGTAACCAGGCCGATACCCTTCAGGGTCAGCAGTTTTTGTGCCACCTGGTCCTCCTTGGTCATCTGCGCCAACTGCCGCTCCACTATCCGAATCTCCTTCTCCAGGAATTCCAAACGCCGCAATTGGCGGTCGATCACCCACCGCATTTTGCCGTGGATCTGGGGAGCGACCTCCAACCACCGTCGCCACTTCATTGTCCAAGCCTGGACGCCCGGTTTTGGCACGCGGCCGTCCCGCAGCAGACCGCGAATTTGCAGCTTGCAGTTCCGCCGCTCTTTGGTCAATTGCTGCCGATATCGAACTACACGACGCAATTCGCGGATGTTCTCCGGCGCCAGCCAAACCTTCGGCAAATACCCTACCCGCACCAAGTCGGCCAGCAGGCGGGCATCGCCAAAATCGTGTTTGTCAGGACTTTGCTTCAGCCGGGCCACGTAGCCGGGGTGAGCCAGGTCCATCGACCAACCCGCCCGGATGATCAATTCCTCCGCCAGATTCGCAGCACCGCAGCAGGCTTCGATCGCACCGCGCACCTTGCTTCCGTGAGATGCCACGATTGCCATAATATCCGAGGCGTCGTTTCGGCAAGCACGGTTTTCCAACATCTTACCGGCGGAATCCATAACACATACCTGTACCACTTCGTCGTGATAGTCCAAACCCACAAATTGTTGTACACTACTCATGTCTGTTGCTCCTTGTTTGGAATGTTGTTTATGTCCCCGTACCAGTATCTTGGTACGGCCAAACAGGAGCAACAGGCTTTCATCCCCATCTAAATAAATAGTTCCTCTATTGATGAGCATTCGCTTTCAGCCACTTGTCCACCGCGGCGGCGGCAAGGCGGCCGTGGTTTATGGCGTGGACTACAAGCGAGGCCCCGCGCACAGTGTCGCCGGCGGCGAAAACGCCGGGGATGGTGGTCATCCAGTGCTCGACGATCACGTTGCCGCGGCGGTCGAGTTGCAGGCCGAGTTCGCCAATCAGGCCTTCGTGCACTACGTGCACAAAACCCATGGCGATTAGAACCAGGTCGGCGGGGAAGGTAAAATCGGTTCCGGGCACTTCCTTCATTTCCCAGCCTTTGGGATCGGAGACCCACTCGATATCGCAGCCGACAAGATGCGTGACCTGTCCGTTTGCGCCGGTCAGGGTTTTGGTAAGTGCGCTCCAGTGGCGTTGGCATCCTTCTTCCTGCGAAGAGGAAGTGCGCATGATTTTAGGCCAGTTGGGCCAGGGGGTTTCGGGATTTTTGCCATCGGGCGGACGGGACAGGATTTCCAACTGCCTGACGCTGAGGGCCCCTTGGCGGATTGCCGTGCCCACGCAGTCGCTGCCCGTGTCGCCGCCGCCGACCACGATAACGTGCTTTCCCTTGGCGTGGATTGGAAAAGGTGTCAGGAACCCTTTACTAAAGGTTCCTGACACCTTTTCGTCGCCAGCAATGCGGCGGTTTTGCTGGGGCAGATAATCCATGGCCAGGTGCACGCCGGTCAAATCGGCGCCGGGCACATCGAGCGGCCGGGCCTTTCCCGCGCCCATGCATAGCATCACGGCGTCGAAACGTTTGCACAACTCGGACCCGGAAAGGTTTACGCCCACCTCGACGTTGGGCTCGCATTGCACGCCTTCGGAGACCATCTGTTCCAGGCGGCGGTCGATGATGTGTTTTTCCATTTTGAAGTCGGGAATGCCGTAACGCAGCAGCCCGCCCAGTCGGTCGTCTTTTTCAAAGATCACCGCTTGATGTCCTTGCCGGGCCAATTGCTGGGCGGCGGCCAATCCGGCCGGACCGGACCCGACCACGGCCACGCTCTTACCGGTCTTGGCCTTGGACCGCAGCGGCACTACCCAATCTTCCTGAAACGCGCGTTCGGCAATCTGGTACTCGATGTGTTTGATGGTGACCGGATCGTCGTTGACCGACAGTGTGCAGGCCGCTTCGCACGGGGCCGGACACACGCGGCCGGTGATTTCGGGAAAGTTGTTCGTGGAGTGCAGGTTTTCGGCCGCTTCGCGCCAATGGTTGCGGTAGACCAGGTCGTTAAATTCGGGAATGCGGTTTTTGACCGGGCAACCCAGCGCGTGGCAATACGGAATGCCGCAGTCCATGCACCGCGCGGCCTGTTCGGTAAGGACGCGGGCGACCAGCGGGCGGTCGATTTCATACCAGTCCTTGATCCTTTCCGGGATGGGGCGATGGCCGACTTCGACCCGTTCGTATTGTGTGAATCCGGTTGGATTGGCCATGGTGTTATTACTTGCTTATTTCGACTTTATTTCGACGCGGAGCGTCGAGGAATTGTGTTCCCACGCGGAGCATGTGAACAAGGTAAATGTTCATCGCGAAACCGCAAGCGGTTTTTGGCGCGACCGACCAACCGACCATGCTACGCATGGTGCCCGTCGGTGCCCGTCGCGGCTTTATGTTCTAATCTCTGATCTCTAAATTCTATACACTTCCTCGGTGGCGGGCGTTTGTTCGCTGCGGACTTGCTCGTATTGGCGCATTTTTTCCAGGGCCTTGCGGTAGTCGATGGGCATGACCTTGACGAACTTTCCCGACATCTCGCGCCAGTTGTCCAAGATGCGCTTGGCCTGTGTGCTGCCGGTCCACTGGTAATGCCGGCCGACGAGGTCCTGGATGATGCGTTGATCTTCGGCTTGCCAGATGGATTCCAATTCGACCATGTCGAGGTTGCACAGGGTGTCGAAGAGTTGATTTTCGTCGAGCACGTAGGCCACACCGCCGCTCATACCGGCGGCAAAATTCCGGCCGGTGCGGCCGATGACCACCACCACGCCGCCGGTCATGTATTCGCAGCCGTGATCGCCCAGGCCTTCGACCACTGCCTGGGCGCCGCTGTTGCGCACGGCGAAGCGTTCGCCGGCCAGGCCGTTAATGAACGCCTCGCCGGAGGTCGCTCCGTAAAGCAGAGTATTGCCGACGATGATGTTTTCCTTGGGATCGAAAGTGGAGCCGGGCGGGGTGATGACCATGATCCGCCCGCCGGATAGTCCTTTGCCGAGGTAGTCGTTGGCCTCGCCGGTAAGTTGCATGGTGACGCCGGGGGCCAAAAACGCGCCGAAACTCTGCCCGGCCGAGCCGGCGAAGGCAAGTTCGATGGTTCCGTCGGGCAATCCGGCTCCGCCCCAGCGCCTGGCGATCCGGCTGCTTATGATGGTGCCCACCGCGCGGTGGATGTTGCGGATGGGCGCCTCGTATCGCGTGGGTTTGCCGGTTTCGATCGAGGCGCCGATTTTTTCCAGAATTTCCCAGTCCAAGTGGGTTTTGAGCCTGTCGGTTTGCGGGCGGACGCAACGCATGGATGGAAAAGGTGTCAGGAACCTTTTGTGAGAATCGTCTTCTGGATCGTGTTGGAAAAAGGTTCCTGACACCTTTTCCATCGCCTGAGCGAATATCGCCGAAAAGTCCAATCCCCGCGCCTTCCAGTGATCGACGGCCTTGCGGCACGAGAGCCGGTCCACGCGGCCCACCATGTCATCAATTTTACGGAATCCCAACTGGGCCATGATGCGGCGGATATCCTCGGCGACGAAGGTCAAAAACCGGATGACATATTCGGCCTTGCCGGCGAATTTCGCCCGCAGTTTTGGGTCCTGGGTGGCAATGCCCACCGGGCAGGTGCCCAAGTGGCACTTGCGCATCAGCAGGCAGCCCAACGAGACCAGGGCAGAGGTGCCGAAGCCGAATCGCTCGGCCCCGAGCAATGCACCGATGACCACGTCGCGCCCGGTTTTCATCTGCCCGTCGACTTGCACTACGATCCGGTCCCGAAGGCCGTTTAAGACCAGGGTTTGCTGTGTTTCGGCCAGGCCGATTTCCCAAGGCGTGCCCGCGTATTTGATCGAGGAGAGCGGGCTTGCCCCGGTGCCGCCGTCGTGACCGGAGATCAAGACCTCGTCGGCATTGCCTTTTGCCACGCCGGCCGCCACCGTGCCCACGCCGACCTCGGATACAAGTTTTACCGAGACCTTCACGCCCGGATTGCCGCACTTCAGGTCGTAGATCAATTGGGCCAGGTCCTCGATGGAATAAATATCGTGATGCGGAGGGGGCGAGATAAGCGACACGCCCGGTGTGGCATGGCGGAGGCGGGCGATTTCCTCGGTCACTTTATGGGCGGGCAGTTGGCCGCCTTCG
This sequence comes from Pirellulales bacterium, assembly GCA_963845975.1. Classification (GTDB taxonomy): domain Bacteria; phylum Planctomycetota; class Planctomycetia; order Pirellulales; family Thermoguttaceae; genus JBEKIK01. The sequence continues at coordinate 2,150,748 of CAWJUD010000001.1, forward strand.
CCCGGCTTTGCGCCTGGGCCATCTTGATCTGCAAAATCCGGGCGTTGGCCAGGTACTCGATAGTCACGCCGAAGCGTGCGCTGGCCACCTGCTTGATGCCGCAATTAAGCGAGTCGCCGTTGGACATGGGTTTGTATCGCTGCGGATCTTCGCCGCCTTCGCCGGTGTTGGAGTTTGCACCAGCCGGTTCATGGCCACGGCCAAGGTCTCGTGGGCTTCCTTGCTTATGGAACCGTGCGACATGGCCCCGGTGTAAAATCGCTTGATAATTTCGGAGGCGGGCTCGACCTCTTCCAGCGGAACGGACTGGCCGGGCGTGAACTCGAACAGCCCGCGCAGCGTCAGCAGGTTGCGGGTCTGGTTGTTTACGGCTTGGGCGTACTCGGCGTAAATATTGGCGTCGTTTTGTATAACGGCTTGTTGCAACTTGGTGATGGTTTCCGGATTCCAGAGGTGATTTTCGCCTTCCAGCCGGTATTGATACTCGCCGCCGAAATCCAGTTCCAATTCGGCGGGCGATCTTGGTTCGTAAGCCGCGCGGTGGCGCATCAGCGCCTCGCGGGCGATTACGCCCAAGTCGCTGCCTTGGATTTTCGACGCCGTGCCGGTGAAGTATTTGTCGACCAGATTGCGGCTTAAGCCCACGGCCTCGAACTGCTGGGCGGCATGGTAGCTGCGGAGCGTGGAAATGCCCATCTTGGAAATTGTCTTCAAAATGCCCTTTTTCACGGCGGTGATGTATTGATCGGTAAGCTGATCGACCGGCACGTCTTGGGGCAGGTCGCCGTCGGTGTGGAGTTTATTGATGGCCTCGAAGGCCAGGTACGGATTGATCGCGTTTGCCCCGTAACCGCAGAGCATGCAGAAATGCATGACTTCGCGGGGTTCGCCGCTTTCGACCAGGATGCCGGCCTCGCTCCGCAATCGCCGCCGCAACAGCCCGTGATGCAAAGCGGAGGTTGCCAGCAGGCTGGGAATGGCCGCCTTGGCGGGCGTGACGCCGCGGTCGCTGAGGATCACGAGCGACGCCCCGCCGGCAATGGCCGCTTCGGCTTTATCGATCAACTCGTCCAGGGCGGAGGCCAGGGCCTCGGCCGGATCAAGGGAATTGGCCTGGAAAAGCGCAGGCAAAGTGACGGCCTGGAAATCGGGCCGGTTGGCCGTGCGGAGCCGATCCAGGTCTTCGTTGGTCAAGATGGGATGCGTGAGTTTCAGTTGCCGGCAGTGTTCGGGGGTTTCGGCCAGCAAATTCCGCTGCTTGCCGGTATAGGCCATCAGCGACATCACCAGCCCTTCGCGCAGCGGATCGATGGGCGGATTGGTCACTTGCGCGAACAACTGCTTGAAATAATTGAAAAGCAGTTTGGGCCTGTCGGAAAGCACGGCCAGCGGCGTGTCGGTGCCCATCGATCCGACCGCTTCCTGACCGGTTGCTGCCATGGGCGCCAGGACCATCAGCAATTCTTCGCGGGTGTAGCCGAAGACCCGCAGGCGCTGGGCCAGGGTTTTTTTGTCGACGGGCGTGGGCTTTGGGGGCTGGAACAGGCCCCTTAATTCGATGCGATTTTCCTCCAGCCAGCGGCGGTAGGGTTTTTGCCGGGTGATCTTGCCCTTGATTTCGTTGTCGACGACGATCCGCCCTTCTTCGGTATCGACCAGGAACATTCGGCCGGGCTGAAGACGGCCTTTCTGCTGGATCCTATCGGGCGGGAACTCGATCACGCCCGCCTCGCTGGCCAGCACGCAGAGGCCGTCGGTGGTGACCAGGTATCGGCAGGGGCGCAGGCCGTTGCGGTCCAGGGTGCCGCCCACCAGCCGGCCGTCGGTAAAGACCATGGCGGCCGGGCCGTCCCAGGGCTCCATGATCGCGGCGTGATACTCGTAAAACGCCCGCTTGTCGGTGGAAATGTGATAGCGCGGCCCAAAGGCCTCGGGAATCATCATCATCAGGGCGTGCGGGGCTGATCGGCCGGCGCGGACCAGAAGCTCCATGCAGTTGTCGAAGCAGGCCGAGTCGCTGCCGCCGGGTTGAAGTATGGGGAACAAATCCGAAATGTCGCCGGTCAAGTCGGGGGCGGACATCGTCTTTTCATATCCTTGCAGGCGATTGGCATTGCCGCGAAGCGTGTTGATCTCGCCGTTGTGGGCGATCATGCGGAAGGGCTGGGCGAGTTGCCAACTGGGGAACGTGTTCGTGCTGTATCGCTGATGCACGATTGCCAGGGAAGTCTTGACGCTTTCACAGGCCAGATCGGGATAGTACGCGAACAACTGCGGGGCTAGGAACATGCCCTTGTAGCAAATCGTGCGGCAAGACATGCTGGGGATGTAAAATTCCTCGGCCTGGTCGCCCAGGGCCTGTTCCACGCCGCGCTCGGCGCGACGGCGGGCGACGTATAAACGCCGCTCCAATTCTTCATCCCGGCGGCCTTGGCCGGAGATGAAAAGTTGTCGAATCGCCGGCTCGGAATTCCGCGCGATATCGCCCAGGCAGGAATTGTCCGAAGGCACGTCGCGCCAGCCTAAAACCTTCAGCCCTTCGTCCTCGATCTTCTGGATCAAGATTTGTTCGCAGCGACGACGTAGTTCTTCAATGCGGGGCAGAAAAATCATGGCCACGCCGTAACGACCTGGATCGGGCAAGATAAAGTCCAAACCGGCTCGGCGGCTGATAAAGAACTCGTGCGGGATCTGGATCAGGATACCCGCCCCGTCGCCCGTCGATTCGTCGGCCCCGGCAGCCCCGCGGTGCATGAGGTTTAAAAGCACTTGTTTGCCGTATTGGACAATATCGTGGTCCCGGCGCCCGGATACATTGACCACCGCGCCGATACCGCAGGCATCGTGCTCGAACCGGGGGTCGTATAAGCCTTGGGCTTTAGGTCGAATGGACATCGTGCTCTCGTGGGTTTAAAATGCCGTTTTTCCCGGCCATGTTGTTTAACAGGATTGTGGTTTTGGGCATTTTATCTAGGGCATCAACAGATCGCAACTGATTGAACACAAACAACTTAAGAAAATATAGACGGAAGGAAAGTTCTAAATATAAAACCACCGTCTATTACCATACTATCATTAGGTTTATAAATGTCAATGAAAAGTTAATATTAGTATATATAATAATAACTCGGCTTATCAATGAAATTGTTTAAGATATAAAGTTCTCTTGGAATCGAGAATCCATTATTAAATTATATGTTTGCCCAATGAATGATATATCAACGATGAAAACACCTCGGTTTCTTTATTTTGATCTGGGCATGGTGCTTTTGGAGTTTTCCGTGGAGCGGATGCTCCGGCAAATGGCCGAAGTTACGGGCGTCGGCCCGGAAATACTTAAAGAAATTCTCTTTGACCGGGGTCTGATGAAACAATACGAAACAGGAGAGATTTCCAGCCGGGAGTTTTACGAGATGTATTGCGGCCGGACGGGCGCCAGGCCGGATTACGACGCGCTTTGCCTGGCAGGGTCGGACATTTTTTCGCTCAACGCGCCGATGCTGCCCATTGTGGCCCAATTGCGCCAGGCGGGTTACCGGCTGGGAATTTTATCGAACACCTGCGAATCTCACTGGCAGTATTGTATTGAGAAATACCGCTTCCTAACCGATTGTTTTCAGGTGCATGCCTTGAGTTTTCGCATTGGGGCCACCAAGCCTGATGCGGCCATTTTTCTTGCCGCCGCCGATTTGGCCGGCTGTCGTCCGGAGGAGATGTTTTTTGTCGACGACATTCCCGGCCATGTCGAAGGCGCGAAAGCCGCAGGCATTGATGCCATACTTTACACCTCCGCTGCCCAAGTTGCCGCGGAATTGCGACACCGGGGGATTTGGTTCAATTATTGATGAATGGTCAGCTTTCATCCGCCGGTTAGGCGGAGCACGATCCAATCGGCCAAACTGGGCCAGAGTTGGGCAACGGCGAAAAGCAATCGGGCCGATGTGGGAACGATCAATTCCGGGCGGCGGTGTTGGCAGGCGCTGAGGATGGCCTGGGCGAGTTTTTGCGGCGATAAGGCCAAGGTTTTTACGCCTGCTCCGGGTTGCCGGGCGATTTCGGGCAGGCCTTCCAGGCCTTTGAAGGGATAAAGGCGGGGATTCTTGCGTTTGATCGGGCCCGGGCAGACCAACAGCACATGCAAGCCCGAGGCCCCCAGTTCCAAGCGCAATTGTTGCGAATAGGCGGCCACGGCGAATTTGGTTGCCGGATAGGCGCCGACCCAGCGGGCCGCCGATTTGGCCGCCAGCGAACCGATGTTTACCACGTGGCCGCGCTGGTTGAGCAAATGCGGAATTGCCGCGCGAGTGCAGCGGACCAGGGCGATCAGATTCAGTTCCATAAGATCGCGGAACTGTTCGGCGGTGGTATCGATGAGCTTGCCCCGCATGGACCGGCCGGCGTTATTCACCAGTGCGTCGAGCCGGCCGAAGCGGTCCAGGGTTTGCGCGAACAGCCGATCCACGTCATCTTGGCGGGTGATATCGGCCTGCACGCCGAGGACGTCGAATCCGGCGGATTGCATTTCCCGGGTGGTGCGCGAGGGGCTCGGCTTCTAAAGCGGCGATGGCCGTTTTCGCCCCTGCCGCGGCAAAGGCTTCGGCGATCACCCGGCCTAAACCGCTGGATCCGCCGGTGACCAGTACCACTTTATTCAGCCAGTAAGACATGGCCATAGCTTACCAAGCTCATATCAGGCGACCAAGGGGGGAGAAGAAGGGGAGAGTCTAAGTTGATCGCATTTTAAACATGTACATTCTATTGCAAACTGATAATTGCAAATTTCAAATTGCAAATTGAACAGAGAAAAGCACTTGAGTTTTGCCGTAAAAACGCGGCATTTCGTTCTTGTTAAATTTGCAATTTATAATTTGCAATTTGCAATTATATTATCGTCCTCTACCCCTCTCTCAGAGGTAGAAGGGACTATTTAGCCGGCCATGCAATCCCGATTTGTGAAACCGGTGGTAAACTATATAATTCAGTAGAGCAATTGGCTATTTTACGGAGTTAAATCCTGTGCGGATTATTAATTACCCACATCCGGCTTTGAGGCATAAGTCGAAACCTTTGCGCAGGATCGACGCCGATTTTAAAAACATCGTCCGCGAGATGTTCGATTTGATGTACGAGCACAAGGGCATTGGTCTGGCGGCGAATCAGGTTGAATTGCCCTATCGTTTTTTCATTATTAATCTCGAGGGCGATCCGGCCAAGGCCGAGGGATTCGTGTTCATCAATCCGGTGATCAGCCGGCGGCAGGGCACTGCCGAGGGAGAAGAGGGCTGCTTGAGTTTTCCGGAAATATACGCCCCGGTGAAGCGTTCGGAAAAGATCGTCATTTCGGCCTACAACCTGGCTGGAGAAGAGGTGGACTACGAATTAAACGGCATGTTCGGTCGGGCGGTACAACACGAATACGATCATTTGGACGGCATCTTGTTTATCGATCGTCTGAGCGAGGCGGCATTGATGTCGATCAAGGACGCCTTGTCCGATCTGGAAAGTGAATTTCAAGGCCAGCGGCATCGCGGGGTGATCCCCGATGATCGTCAAATCGCCACTCGACTTGCGGAGTTGGAATCGTTGCGGACGTGAAGCGAAGGATGAAGGATGAAAGATGAGGGATAATGGATGAGGGATGTGGGGTGAATACACCAATGAAACCGCTTGCGGTTTTGCGCTGAAAACCAATAATAGAAGACAGATAGCTTTTCATGCGATTAATACTGATGGGAACCGGGCCGTTTGCGGCCCCGACTTTCCGCGAACTGTACCACACGTATCACGACATTGTGGCCTTGGTCACTTCGCCGCTGCGTTTGCAGCGCGGCAAGGAACAGCCGCCGGTAAGCTTTGTGCGGGATATCGCCCACGAGCACACCACGCCCATTTTCGATGCGGAGGACATCAACACCCCGGAATCGCAATCACAGCTTTCAAAATATAACGCCGATTTGTTGGTGGTCTGCGACTACGGGCAGATTTTGACCGCATCAACTTTGGCAACATCCCAATTAGGCGGCATCAATCTGCATGCTTCCTTGTTGCCGAAATATCGAGGCGCCGCCCCGATAAACTGGGCGATTTACAACGGCGAGACTAAAACCGGCGTGACCGTCATCCACATGACGCCCAAGGTGGATGCGGGACCATGCATTGCCCAGGCCGAAACCGACATTGGCCCCCAGGAAACCGCGGTGGAATTGGAAAAAAGACTCTCGGAATTGGGGGCCTGGCTGGTGCTGCGCACTATCGATGCTTTGAAGGCGGGGAATTTGGAGGCCGTGGCCCAGGACCCCGCCTTGGCTTCCAAGGCCCCGAGGCTGAAAAAGACCAACGGGCTGATCGATTGGTCCAGGCCAGCCGCGGCGATTAAAAACCAGATTCGGGCGCTGGAACCATGGCCCAAGACATATTCCTACTGGCGCCGGCAAAACGGCCCGCCCATGCGATTGATCTTTGGACCGGCAGCAGTCGAAGATCATGCCGGGGGCAGCATTCCGGGCACGGTTTTAGAAGTCAAGGACGACCGCCTGCTGATCGCCGCGGGCAGCGGGGCAGTGGCGCCGAAAAGCATCCAACCAGTCGGCAAACGCCTGATGTCGATCGCCGAATTCCTCCACGGCCATAGTGTAAAACCGGGCGACAGGTTCGGCGGGGGATAAAAAAATGAATATATTTTACCGACGTTGTAAAATCGCCTTAAGGTGATTCTTGAGTCCTTGTTCAATGCGTTCCTTACCAGCAATAGTATCTTTATAAAAGAGTACGCGGAAAGCAGATACATCAAAGGGTAGGGGTGTCTCTTTTTGAGCTAGAAGTATTATGGGTTTTTGGAGTGCTAGGGCATAGCCTACTTCAAAATAAACGTTTGCATTTATTGGAGATATGTCCGCGATTATAACATGGGATTCGGCAATTTTATCGGTTACATCCTTGATGATGATTCCCGGGCCATACATCTCATCTGCACGTAATGCGTCCAGGTTACATTCTTCGCAAGCGCCCTTAATAACTGCTGAATATACTTCATTATACGGTGACGAAAATTGCATAATAATGAAAGCCTTTGGACGTTCAGCATCCACAGTGAAATTGGTCACAGTGATGTTTTTATAATCTGAACACCAGAGCCCAACTTGACGAGGTCTGCTCTGAGCTAACGCTAATGTAGCGGAAGCTACCTGAACTCCATCAAGTTTTAGCTGTACAAGAGAGCCTTTGATGTTTGCATCCAAGTGATAAGTGACACCTGCACGCATGTTGCTTTTCGTACCTTGCTGGTCAAGGCTGATCCACTGGGCTTTTTGTGTTAAAGTGGCAGGTATCCATTGGCGAATTGTATACATGGCCCATAGATTACCGCCAAGACCAGATGTTAACATGCTTTGATCATGCACATCGTAAGCTAGAATGATTTCGCAGGATGAACTATCGGTAATTTCATCAAACACAACATCGGCGCTTACAATACCGTCAGACATCTGTTGGTCGGATAGAAGCGTTCCAAATTGAGCCATTTTAATTGGTTGTTTACCCTCTACTGTTGCCTCACCTGAAGATTCGGGTTCTAATTTGATTTCCTTTCCCTTGAATACTATTTCTTTATCACCTACATCGAATTCACCCCAAATTGGGACCCATTTGTATCGCATCTTTTTTCTCCCTCGCATCTTGGGATTCATTTAAAGCTTATTCTTTATTTGTTGAAAAGTGGTAGCACGCCAAATATCAGCCTTTTAATGCCTGAATAAACACTTCAAGATCAACATCGGCTTGACGTAGTATTCCTGTCAAAGTGCCGATTTTCAGTTCTCGGTGCATTGGCACGGCACAACCTTGGTTGCCTCGTCGCATTATCACATGACTCCCCCGTTGGCGTACTTGGGTAAAACCCAATCGCTGCAAACCAGACACGCATTCTCGCCCGCTGATTCGAGGCATCTTAGGCACGGGAAACCTCGAAAGTGGTAAACAAAGATTTGCCTTTTGTCTTAAGTGGAAATTCTTCCAAGTAAAGCTCGGTAGCCTCCTTGAGATTAGCCAAAGCTTCATCAAGGGAATCGCCTTGAGTGGTAGTGCCGGTTTCCGGATTATAGGCTACAAAGCCGCCATCTGGATCTGAGGTTAAAACCGCAGTCAGTGTCGTGTTCATAAAAAATCCCTTTTATACTGATTGCATCGGGGTAATTGCTTAAACGCCTTGAATGGCCAGATTCTATAATAGTCTTTTTCCGCTTTATAGCCAATAACCCTACCAAAATTGTCCCTCCCCACTGTCCTTATATACTATGATAAAATAAGCTATTACATTATCCGATTTTTGGGCCGGCAGCAGAAGAATATCATGACTGCGATTTTGGGCATCTCCGCGTTCTATCACGATTCGGCCGCTGCGCTGGTCGTCGACGGCCGCATTGTGGCCGCTGCGCAGGAAGAACGCTTCACGCGCGTCAAACACGACGACCGGTTCCCGCTGCATGCCATTGAGTACTGCATCCAGGAGGCCGGCCTGGGACCGGAAGAACTCGATTTTGTGGGTTTTTACGACAAGCCGCTGTTAAAATTCGAACGATTGCTGGAGACCTATTTGGCCTTTGCGCCGGCGGGTTTCCGCTCGTTCTGTCGTGCTGCGCCGCTCTGGCTGCAGCAGAAACTGCACTTGCCGCGGGAGATCCGCAAGGGGCTTAACGATCAATACCGGCGGCGGTGCATCTTTACCGAACACCACCAATCGCACGCCGCCAGCGCTTTTTTCCCTTCGCCATTCAAGGAGGCGGCGATCCTCACGCTGGACGGCGTGGGCGAATGGTCCACCGCCAGCCTGGGCTACGGCCGGGGCAACCGCGTCACGATCACGGCTGAACTGCGTTTTCCGCACTCGCTTGGACTGCTCTATTCGGCCTTCACCTACTTTTGCGGGTTCCGCGTCAATTCGGGGGAATACAAACTGATGGGCCTGGCGCCTTACGGCGAGCCGGTCTATGCCGAGTTGATCCGCGAGAAGCTGATCGACCTGAAGGAAGACGGCTCGTTTCGTATGGACATGTCGTACTTCAGCTATTGCCAGGGATTGGTGATGACCTCGCGGAAATTTGCGCGGCTGTTTGGAGGGCCGCCGCGGCGTCCGGAGGCGCCGTTGACCCAGCGGGAAATGGATTTGGCCGCCTCGATCCAGGCGATTACCGAAGAAATCATGCTCCGCGCCGCGCGGCACTTGCATGCCCAGACGGGCATGAAAAACCTCTGCCTGGCCGGCGGAGTGGCGCTAAACTGCGTGGGCAACGGGCGAATCCTGCGCGAAGGCCCTTTCCAGGAACTCTGGATCCAGCCGGCGGCCGGGGATGCCGGCGGGGCCTTGGGCACGGCCCTGTTCATCTGGCACCAAATCCTGGACAACCCGCGCACACCTTGCCCGTCCGACTCGCAACAGGGCTCGATGTTGGGACCCGGATTTTCGGAAGAAGAGATTCGCCGCGTGCTCGACGGCCTGGGGGCCAAGTACCGCCGTTTTGAAAGTGAAGATGACTTGTGCGGGCACGTGGCCGATTTGATTGCCGCAAATAAGGTCGTGGGTTGGGTTCAAGGGCGGATGGAATTCGGCCCTCGTGCGCTGGGCGGTCGGAGCATTTTGGGCGATGCCCGCAGTTCCCAGATGCAGGCCCTGATGAACCGCAAGATCAAGTTTCGCGAATCGTTTCGCCCATTCGCGCCGATCGTGCTTAAGGAGCGGGCCGGCGAGTTCTTTGAATTGAAGCCCGGCGGGGAAAGCCCTTATATGCTCCTGGTGGCGCCGGTGGTCGAACGGCAGCGGATAGCCGATGCATCACAGCCGCTTCGCGGCCTGGATAAACTGAAGGTTGTTCGCTCCGCGGTGCCGGCCGTTACCCACGTCGACTACTCGGCCCGCATCCAGACAGTCGACCCCGAGCGGCATGGCAGGCTTTACCGGCTGCTAAAGGCCTTTGAGGCCAAGACCGGCTGCCCGGTGATGATCAACACCAGTTTTAACGTCCGGGGCGAGCCGATCGTGTGCCGGCCCGAGGAGGCCTACCAATGCTTCATGGCCACCAACATGGACGTACTGGTGCTGGAGCGTTTTGTCTTGGCCAAGGCCGAGCAACCCGACGCCCGGCAGCACGCGATTGACGAGTATTTAGCCCGATTTGCACCCGATTAAAATCATTAATATCATAGATAAACTTCCTTACCATGATTCGCATAGAACATAATCCGTCTCGCCGCCAGTTGGCGGTATTCGGGCTGATGTGGCTGGTATTTTTCGGCATCCTGGGCGGGATGGCGTGGTGGAGGACAGGCTCGTTTGTCTCAGCAGGCGGGTTCTGGGCAACAGGCGCCCTGGTCCCGGCTCTCGGTCTGGTCCGGCCCGGGGTGCTGCGGATCATTTATTTAGCGGCGGCTTATGCGACCTTCCCCATCGGTTTTGTGGTTTCCTATATCATTCTGGCCGTGGTATACTATTTTGTGCTGACTCCCATAGGACTTGTTCTGCGGCTGACGGGCTACGATCCGATGCAGCGCCGTTTCGACCGCACGGCCAAGACCTATTGGTTGCCGCGGGAGCAGGACGAGTCGACGGAGAAGTACTTTCGACAGTTTTAAAGAATAGACTGGTGAAGACTTTGGGCGCAAAACTTATTGCAAATTGTCAATTGCAAATTGCAAATTTCAAATTGAACAAGAACTAAAAGAGAAATTTCACATATCATGTCCGACAAGCCGACTAGTACCAAGCAGAATCGCCGTGCCGACGAGTTGCGGCGGCAGGCCGAGCAGGCGCCGCCGGGCCTGGTGACTGAGTTCATTGATTTCATCCTGCACAACAAGAAATGGTGGCTGATCCCGATTGTCTTCGTGCTGTTGTTACTTGGGCTGCTGGTTTTGCTGAGCGGCACGGGCGTGGCCCCTTTCATTTACACTCTGTTCTAAGCAGATCAAGGATCAGGCTATTTCGCGGGCGGGGCGGGCTCGTGGTAGGTCCGGCCGGCCCGGGCGTCGCTCAGATTCTTCTTGATTTCGGCATTATTTGGCTGAAGTTGCAGAGCGCGCTCGAAATGGGAAATCGCTTCCGGCACTTTGCCCGCGCGGATTAATACTTTACCCAGCATCTCGTGAGCCTCCGCGTAGTCGGGTTTGAGTTCCAGGGCCTTCTGTAAATGGGCGATTGCCTCGTCGGTCTGTCCGCGGTGGGCCAGAACAATGCCGAGGTTGACATGGGCTTTCAGGTGGTCAGGCTTGATTTCCAGGGTCTTCTGGAAATGAGCGACGGCCTCGTCGATCTGGCCGCGGTCGGCCAGAACAACGCCCAGGTTGGCGTGGGCCTCGGCGTAATCGGGCTTGAGTTCCAGGGCCTTCTGATAGTGGGCGAGAGCCTCGTCGATCTGGCCGCGGCCGGCCAGGACAACGCCCAGGTTGGCGTGGGCCTCGGCGTAATCGGGCTTGAGTTCCAGGGCCTTCCGTAAATGGGCGAGAGCTTCGTCGAGTTGCTCGCGTCCGGCCAGAAAAACGCCGAGATTGCAATGGGCCTCCGCGGAGTCGGGTTGGATTTCCAGGGCCTTTTGTAAATGGGCGACGGCTTCGTCGATCTGCCCGCGGCCCGCCAGGAGAATGCCGAGATCGTAGTGGTCCACCGCGGAGTCGGGTTCGGTTTCCAGGGCCTTCCGATATTGGGCGATAGCCTCGTCGCTTCTTCCACATTTTCCCAGGGCGAGGCCAAGTTTATAGTGCATCCACGACGACCATGGCAGCTTCTCGATGACAATTTGCAGGTGCTCGACGGCCGTGTCGGGCCGGCCGGCCTGCTGCGACAGTATGGCGAAGCGGTAGTGCAAGTCGAGGTCATCCGGCGACAGGCGGAGTGCCGCCTCATAGGCCTTCAAAGCCGCTTGCAGGGCCTGCGGCATCGCTGCAAGCCTACGAAGGTTGTTCGCCTGTTCCCGTGCCGCATTCTGACGGACGGCATGCTCCAACTGGTTCGTGAACGGCGGCTGGGAAGTCATATCCGCCATCTTGACAGCCATTTGATATTCATCCCAAGGGGTCAGGACCAGGGCTTCGGCACATTGCCGCATGGAGGGAACCGGCTCCGTTTTGCCGGAGCGGACGGCCTCGGGCAAGGCTTCACAAACCTGGTCCAGAAAGGCCCGGGCAAGCAGGTAGTTTCCGGCAAAGGTCAGGTGGACGTGCTCATAGAACAGGTCCCCGCCCAATATGCCGTCTGGGGCAAGATCGCTTTCGGCCAGCGCCTGTTCCGCATCCACTAATCGTACTCCGGACGCTTTTTGCTCCGCCGCCACCTCGCGGATGACGGCATTGATGCGCGTGTCGGCGCGGAAGCGGAGGGCGTCCAGGTCGCGGGCCAAAATGAAACGGTCGCGGGCATCAGAGAACCGGCCCGCCCCCGCCAGACCGCGGCCTAGACGGAACTGCAGGTCCGCGTGGCGGTCGTCGATCCGGGCCGCCTCCTCGAATTTTGCAATCGCCTCCGGCCACTGCTTGTTGGCCTCTAGTTCGACGCCGGCCTGGTAGATCGACTCCCACTTGGCCAAGCTATCGGCGTCTAGATCGGATCGGTGCAATGAGGCCAGCGGCGGGCAGTCTCTCAGATTGGCGGCCAGCGTGGATAGGATCACGCCGGCGCCGGCCCGCCGGGCAACCTTGCATATATCGATCAGGTTTCGCCGATAGTTGTCGGAGACCGCCGCCAGGCGCGGGTCATCGGCCGCCACCTGGTTGCCCATGAACATCTCCATGCCTAGCCATTGCGCGGAAGGACCTTTCTTGGAACGGAAGTAACCGATAACATCGCCGATCAATTGCCCGACGCGCGTGGCTTTCACCCGAATGCTGGATCGGACAAACATCAAGTTCGGCGACCATTGTTGGAAAACGGTTCCTGGACCGTATGGCCCAATAACCTCGTTATTTCCCATGTACACGATAAACAGGTCCGGCTGATGGGCGGCGCAGTCGCGGGCAATCTCCAGCGCCACGTGCGAGTTGATGGCCGTCATGGCGGCGTTGACGACTTCAAACCGCGTCTCCGGATACTTTTCCCGAAGCATGACTTCCAGGATACGCCCGAAACTGAACGACGGATCGGGTACGCCCTGGGCAGCGGAACTTCCCAGAACGAAGATGCGGACCGCGCCGGCGGATTTGGCTGAGATGAAACACGGTTGTGGTTCCCGGGCAAGAGAACGAGGAAAGAACCGCCACCCGAAGCGATAGTTGGTCGTGTAAGTCCCGTGGGCGTCGGGGCCGACAAAAAACGCCGTCGGAAAGCCGTAGCCGCCCATGCGCAGTCCGATTTCCAGCACGGCGAAGAACAGAACCAGGGGGATAGTCATGGCCGCCAGCCGGAACAGCCACTTGCGCCGTTTCGTGATCACCCGCCGCTGCGGCTTGGCAGCAGTCGTATCCTGCGGCTTGTTGAGCGGCGGATTCGATGCGCGGGTATTTTTCTGTTTTTGCCGCCTGGCCGACATGTTTATACCACCACGCCCTGGCGCTCTTTCTGCATGTTAGACTGTTTTATTTATATTTTACTTCATCAACGGGATCGCCGCAAGTTATAGATGTTTGCCGTGACAAGGACGATAACCGAGATTCCAAGGGTTCATTTATGTGAAACGTATGACGATGCAATCGGATCATCTTTTTCTTTTAAGCACATATTATTTTCAAGAAATGGATTTCAGTATTTTTCCCTGCTATTCGCCGCTCCCCTGCCTTGTCAACTTTTATTCAACCTTTCCTCCGGCCTTTGGCTTACAACGCAATGTTAATAATCTTATTAAAACTGCCCTCCCCCAAGGTTGTGACATTGTGCTAAAATAGGTTATTTACCTGCCACCCGTCTTGTCAGGAGGCCAAGCCATGGGGAACATGGATAGTTGGGACGTGACTCTGCTGGTGGTCGCCGGTTATTTGGCTGTCGTAACCTTGGTGCGGCTGATGGTCCGGCGCCGCAATCAGGTTTTTGAGGAACTCCGCCAGAAAGCGGAAGACGAGAAACGTCAACAAGTCCAAGGCGATCTGAAAGGCCGGCGTCAGCGATCGGCGTAATTCACATTTCTACCCAAAAACATACACCACAGAGACACGGAGCACACGCGGAAAAAAACAACTTTGATGATTCATCCGCCCTCACCCTAACCCTCTCCGGGCACCGACGGGCACCATCGGGCACCGCGGCGAAGCCGTGGTCGGCATGGTCGGTTGGTCGGGAGAGGGGACATTATATTCACAATTTGTAAAACTCCAGTCATTGAAGTTTGCATAACTCGATCTTAGGTTCACCCGCGTTTCCGTGTTGAATAATCCGGTTTAGTGCCTCCATGTCGAAACGCCTTTACATCCAGACGGTCGGCTGCCAGATGAACGTGCTCGACAGCGAGTTGGTCGCCGCCGACTTGCTGGCGGCGGGCTACGAACCGGTCCGCACAGCGCGGCAGGCCGATGTCATCTTGTTCAACACCTGTAGCGTGCGGCAACATGCCGAAGACAAAATCTATAGTGCCCTGGGCCGGCTGAAACAGCTTAAAGAGCATCGGCCGGGCACGATCATCGGTGTTATAGGCTGCATGGCGCAAAAGGATCAGGAGCGGATTTTTCGGCGGGCGCCGCACGTGGATTTGGTTGTTGGGCCGGGCCAGTTGCGGCAACTTCCGGCTTTGCTGGAACATTTGCATGCCGGCGCGGGCCGTGTGCTGGAAGTAAGCCTGGATCGCAAGGCCGGCACACGATCGAGCGTGCGGGAAAGTTTTCAAAAATACGATCCGCATCGCACGGCAGCCGTGCGGGCAGTGCCCCATCAAGCCCTGGTGCGGATCATGTTCGGCTGCGACAAGTTCTGCTCCTATTGCATCGTGCCCAGCGTGCGCGGGCCGGAGCAGAGCCGGCCGGCCGACGAGATAATTGAAGAGGTCCGCCGATTGGCCGGCGACGGCTGCCTGGAAGTGACGCTGATCGGGCAGACCGTGAACAGTTACACCGATAATGCCAACGGCCGAACCACAAGGCTGTCGGATTTACTCGCCCGGCTGCATGAGATCGGCGGCATTAAGCGATTGAAGTTTGTAACGAATTATCCCAAGCACATGACCGACGATCTGCTGGCGGCGGTCCGCGATTTACCCAAGGTATCGCCGTATTTGCACATTCCCGCTCAAAGCGGATCGAATGAAGTATTAAAACGCATGAAGCGCGGCTATACGGCCGAGGAATACGGCGAAATGCTGGCAAGGATACGTGAAACGATTCCCGGCGCGGCGGTGACCAGCGATTTCATCGTGGGTTTTTGCGGCGAGACGGAAGACGACTTCCAGCAGACTGTCGAACTGGTGCGCCGCGGCCGCTTCAAAAACAGTTTTATCTTTAAGTACAGCCCTCGCCCCGGCACCAAGGCCGCCGAACTTTACGCGGACGACGTGCCCGAGGCGGTCAAGCGGCGGCGGAACAACGAACTTTTAGCGATTCAGAACGAAGTAAGTCTGGAAGAGAATCAACCCTTCCTGGGCCGCACTGTGGAGATACTGGTGGAAGGCCCGAGCAAAGTCAGCCGCAAAAAAAGCGAAGATGATTCAATTGTGCAACTAGTCGGCCGCACGGCCTGCGATAGAATCGTGGTCTTCGACGGCCCGCCTGAATTATCCGGTCGAATTCTGCCCGTAAGAATCGAAAAAGCAGATGCGTTTACGCTGGTCGGGTCAGTTTTCAACGTAATATAAAGAATATATAATGCTATAAATAATAGCATTTCTTTTCCAAGGAGGTAGGTGAACTGGGGACACTATAGAAATTGTCTTGGCGAGGGCTGTTGTCATGAAAATATCAGAGATGGAATATCATCACGAGGAATATATATCTTTGGAAGGCAATATTAAAAAAATGTTGGATAATCGAGAGTTTCCCATGATCTTCTCTGTTTGTGTGGAAACGTTTCCACACATTGTCCCAGCAATACAATATCGAAAAAAACGTGAAATCGAACCCGAAATGCCTGATTGGTTGGCGTTCAAAGTTATTTGTAAATATGCGCCAACATTATTTGAACATTCCATAATGGGATCTCTGTCCGAGTTTATTAAATCAACTAGACTTCTTGCAAAACACGAAAATGGTTATTTGAAGGCAATAGAAAGCGCACTAGAACTAGAATCTAATGCGCAATCGATTTGGAGCCAGATAGAACGACAACAAGGAATTTCCTTACAAGACTTAGAAAATGAATATAAGGACTTTTCAAGTATGACGATCGATCTGGAAGATATTGCGCAATCGATTTGGAACCAGATAAAACAACAAACATTCTTCATTCAAGACTTATACAACGAAAATAAAGATTTTCCAAATATGATGGTCTATCTTGTAAATATATGGGAACAATTAGATATCATCCTACGAAAACAAGAGAAAAATAATTCTAGGATATACTTCCGATCGCAATTGAATGAGGAAATAGAAGGTGTTTGTCTGAACTGTGGCGTGCATGCCAAAGGCCATAAAGAACTTTTTTTCAAACCCATTGTATGTCAAAAGTGCGGTATCGAGGGTTACTATCATATAAGGTACCCCAACTCTCAAGAATAACTGCAATATTTGAGGTGTTTTATGGATAATGTTGTTTTTTTTATTGCAGGAGCAGCAATAGCAGGATTACCTCTTTTGATCTGGTTTTATGGCAATATTGCTTTGATAAAAATGGAAAAGAAAGCCTTGGCAGACAAAGCAAATCGATTGAAAACCAATGCGGACTATTTAGCAAAACTAAGTGACGATCTTGGGAATAAGAAAAGACAACTCAATGAAGATTACACAACCTTCGAATCACGAAAGGTTAAATATGATGAATTATTTCAAGAAAATGGTGGTTTAAAGAAAGACCTTTTCAATCTATCTGTCCAAATCAGAAAGATGGAACGCGACCATGCAGCAATTATTCAACGACAAGATGGAATAAGTCAGCGAACAATCCAATTGGCAGACCGTTATTTAAATGATAATGTTTCATGGATTGGCAATAAACTTACGTCTAATAATTTCGTAATCAGCAAAAAGCGTTTGTTGGATGTGATTGAAAGGTGTCGAGAAATTGGTATTGAGATTTCAGAAGACAGGGAATCCGAGTATGTTGAAGACTTAAAGAAACAATACGAGCAAGCCGTCAGGGACGAATTCGCATGCGAGGAACAAGCTAGAATCAAAGCGCAAATTAGGGAAGAGGAGAAATTTGAACGGGAAAAAGCAAAAAAGATGCAAGACGCGGAGCGAGAATTGGCTCTTATAAATGCAGCCTTGGAAAAAGCCCTCAAAGAAGCCAAAGATGAGCACAGCGCCGAAGTCGATTACTGGAAAGCCAAAGCGAACGAAGCAGAAGAAAATAAACGCGCGATATCAAATGCACAAATGACAAAAGCAGGCACAGTCTACATTATTTCAAATATCGGATCATTTGGCGAAAATGTTTTTAAAATTGGCATGACAAGACGCGATGAGCCACTGGATCGTATAAGTGAACTCAGTAGCTCTTCGGTTCCCTTTCCCTTTGATGTGCATATGATGATCTATTGCGATGATGCTCCATCCATCGAAAATGCGATACATAGGGAACTTTTCAAAATGCGGGTAAACAAAGTAAAACGCAAGGAATTTTTCCAAGTGGATATCGAAACAATAAAAAATCTCGAAACGATAAGAAAAATCGCTGAAACGGATCCCAAAAAATTTCGTCAATTCGAGATAAACCAGGAAGAGCAAGAATATTGGCAAAGTTTACATGGATCTGAAGAAGATTATGAATTCATCGAACAAACAGCGGAATCCGTAATGGGTGAGAATGAATCTCCTTTTGCCGATGATTAAAAAACAATTCTATAATATTCAACGTTTTTTATTTTTACATGAAAACGTCTTGATATTATAGCCATAGAAATATATGGTATATTATATGGCTGTTATAAAACTGACAGGCGAATCGGATGGCCAAAGTCACATTTCAATGAGATGAGCATAAGAACTATGACAAAGAAAATCAAATACACTAGCGAGCCTATGGAGATGGAGATTGTCGAGGATTTTCTTCCGCCGCCGGAGGAACTCGTGCTCAAAGAGGACACGGTCAAGGTTACTATCGGGCTTAGCAAGCCCACGGTCGAGTTTTTCAAAGCCCGGGCCAAGCGGAACCGCACGCAATATCAAAAAATGATTCGCCGCTTGCTCGATTTGTATGCCTCGCGATATAAGTAAATTGATCCAATGGACGTTCTGACGCTTCGCAAATTTTTGGATCATCCGGAGGCGGCCGAGCCTTGGCTTCGGAGCTTGGGGCTGACGGACGTGAAGCGGGGGCATGGGAATATATTGGGCATGGCCGTGGCTGGGATTACGCTCGATCTTTTGGCCGTGATATGCAGGCAGCTTCGCGATAACTTGCCCGGGTGCGCAGATCCTGACATGGCGCTGAACAACCTGGAGCGGATTATCCGCTCGGCGCGGAGTCCGCTCGGGATGGGCACGTTTTTCGAGCGCGATCCGGAGGCCTTGCCCACGCTTCTGCAAATCCTATCCACCAGCCAGCATCTAAGCGATTTGTTGGTCAGCGATCCCGAAGGTTTCGATCTGCTGCGATTGACAGAGGGCGCACCGTGGCGCGGCAAGCGCTGATCGACGACATCTGCGCCGAGGTGTCGGCCTTGGAGCACGATGCCTCGGTGCTGGGCGCGCTAAGGCGGTTCAAACGCCGCGAGACGCTGCGGATCGCCTACGGAGACATCATCCGCGAGCAGAGCCTGAAGACGGTCACCAATCAGATATCCTTTCTTGCCGACGCGATTTTGGAAGCGGCATTGCGCGCGGCGGGCCGAAAACTCGGGGCCCTGCGCGGCACGCCCATGGGACCGGCCGGGCGGCCGGCGCGATTCACAGTGCTGGGCATGGGCAAGCTCGGCGGCATGGAATTGAATTACTCCAGCGACATCGACCTGATTTTCATCTATGATTTCGAGGGAAAGACTGAGGGCAAACGGCCGATCACCAATCACGAATTTTTCGACCAGCTTGCCCGGGAAATGGTCCGGCTGGTGACCGAGCCCACGGAAATGGGGCGGGCGTATCGGGTGGACTTGCGGCTTCGGCCGGAGGGCGAGCGCAGTCCGATTGTCATCAGCATGGAAAGCGCGCTTAATTATTACGACCTTCGCGGCCGGACCTGGGAGCGGCAGGCGTTCATCAAGGCCCGGCCGGTAGCCGGTTCGCAGGAGTTGGGAAAGGAATTTCTGGATCGGCTGACGCCCTGGATTTACCGGCGCTATCTGACGGCGGCCGACATTGCCGGCATCAAGGCCCTGAAGCGGCGGATCGAGCAGCAAACCCGGCATGCCGGGGCCGACGACCGGGAAGTAAAAACCGGTCGCGGCGGCATCCGCGACGTGGAGTTCGTGATCCAATTTTTGCAGTTGCTGAACGGCGGCAGCCTGCCCGAACTGCGCACGGCAAACACGCTCGAGGCCCTGGCACAACTGGAGCAGGTCGGCTGCCTGACGAACCTGGAACGGTCCTTGCTGGAAGAGAATTACAGTTTTTTGCGGAAGGTCGAACACCGCTTGCAAATAATGCTGGATTTGCAAACGCATCTTTTGCCGCAGGACGGCGCGGAGTTGCGGAAACTAGCCTTGCGCATGGGCTATAGCGATAGCCCGGATAAAGCGGCGCTGGAAGCGTTCATGGCCGACTATCGCGGCAAGACGCAATTGAACCGCAAAATTTTGGATCACCTGCTGCACGACGCCTTTAGTGAAGACGAGAAGACGGCGGCCGAGGTGGACCTGGTGCTCGATCCCGCTCCGCCCGAGGAACGGATTCAGGAGGTTTTGGGAAAATATCCGTTCCGCGACGTGAAGGGGGCGTATCGCAACTTGATGGCTTTGGCCGAGGAGAAGATCCGCTTTCTTTCCACGCGGCGCTGCCGGCATTTTTTGGCGGCCATCGCCCCGCAATTGCTTTCGGCCATCGCGGCCACGGCCGATCCCGATTCCACGCTGGTCAACCTGGGCATGGTGAGCGATTCGCTGGGCGGCAAGGGCGTGCTGTGGGAACTGTTCAGTTTCAATCCGCCCAGCCTGACTTTATACGTGGAACTGTGCGCGTATAGTCCTTATCTTTCCGGAATTCTCATCACCAATCCGGGCATGATCGACGGCCTGATGGACAGTCTTGTGCTCGATAAGCTGCCCGGCCGGCAGTGGCTGGAAAACACGCTGGCCGGACTATGCCGCGCGGCTGAAGACATCGAGCCGATCCTGCACAGCTTCAAAAACGATCAGCAACTTTGCGTGGGCGTGCGGGATATTCTGGGGAAGGAGGACGTGCAGGCCGTCACGGGCACGCTGAGCTACATTGCCCAAGCCTGTTTGAAACAAATTGCCCGGCGCGAGTACGAGCGATTGGCTGCGCGGTTCGGCACGCCCCGGATCGCAACCGGCCGCCGCGCGGGCAAGCCCTGCGATTGGGTGATTTTGGGCATGGGCAAATTCGGCGGCGGGGAAATGAACTACCACAGCGATTTGGATATCGTGTTTCTATACGAGGCCGAGGGCCACACGGCGGCCGAACCCGGACAGCCCGCTCGGCAGACCACCAGCAATCAGCACTTTTTCAGCGAACTGGGGCAGCGGGTCATCAAGACCGCCAGCCAACTGAGTTCCCTGGGGCGGTTGTACGAGGTCGACGCCCGGCTGCGTCCCACGGGCAAAAGCGGCGCACTGACGACCACCTTCAAGGAATTTGTGCGGTATTTTCTGGAGGGCGGGGGCCAACTTTGGGAGCGGCAGGCCTTGTGCAAGGCCCGCGTGGTTTACGGATCCCAACGCGCCGAGCGCCTGGCCAACGCCGCGGTGGCCAAGGCGGCCTTCGGCCGGCGCTGGAGGCGGAAAGACGCCGAGGAAATCCGCAACATGCGCAGGCGCTTGGAAGAGACGGCCTCGGCCGGCGATTTAAAGCGCGGGGCGGGCGGAATCGTGGATATCGAATTCCTCGTGCAGATGCTCCAGCTTCAACATGGGCGGAACAATCCCAAACTCCGCGAACCGAACACCTTGGCCGCGCTTAGAGGGTTGTATTCGGGCGGCCTGCTCTCGGCGGACGATTATGAACTGTTCGACGCCGGTTACCGGCTGCTGCGAACCATTGAAGGCCGGCTGCGCTTGATGAACTCCACCGCCCGGGACAAACTCCCCCAGGATCCCACCGAGCTGGCCAAGCTCGCCCATCTGTTGCACTATCCCGGCAGCGAGGGCTTGATGATGGATTTTGAAAACGCCGCGCGGCAGATCCGTCAGCGCTTCGAGCGGATTTTCGAGGAGGTGGGGAAAAAAACGTAGAATGCGGAACGTGAAAGGCGGAATGAATGATAATTCTGAATGCAGTATTTATCTAGAAATTGTGTAAAAAGGAAAAAAGGGAAAGGGGCAAAATGGGAAAACCGATGATTAATTCAAACATTCCTCAAACAGACTCAATCCATGAACTAGCCCAGTTCTGGGATACACACGATCTAACAGATTTTGCCGATGAACTTGAAGAAGTTCATGAACCAGTTTTCGAGGGGAAGAGTGTCATCCAAGTTCGCTTGGGGCCTCAAGAGACACAAGCAGTTCAACATATTGCTCAAACAGCAGGGATGGATTCGGCGGATTTAATCCGGCAGTGGATAATCGAGAAAATCAACGTCGCCGGATAATTCAGGTGGAATGAAGAGTTTTTTTGCGCTCGGCGTTCGGCATTCATTATTTATTTCTTCACCACTCGCCACCCTGTGCGGCGGGGAGGACGAATATTTTACCGTCGCCCATGCGTCCGGTGCGGGCGGCTTCCACAATGATCCGGACCACTTCGTCGACCCTGAGGTCCTCGACCCAGAGCATGATTTCCACTTTCGGCAGATAGGCGTTGGAATATTCGCTGCCGCGGTATTCGTCGAGATAGCTTTTTTGCCGGCTGTAGCCTTTTACCTCGGAGACTTGGCAGGCTTCCAGAGGCGCGTATTTCAGCGCATCCAGCACTTTCTCGACCAGAAACGGTTTTACAACGGCGATAATTTGTTTCACGGCCCTATTTCAACTTGTCTGAAACCTTTTTAACGTCTTCTTTCAAGGCTGGATCCAATTCCGCCGCCTTTTGCAGGTCCTTTTTTGCGTCCTCATTTTTCTTTAGATTTACATTGGCAAGGGCCTTGTTGAAATACGCTCGGGCATTTTTCGGTTGGAACTGTACGACCTTGTTGAAGTCGGATTTGGCTTCATTAAATTTGCCCAAACGCATATAGATCGCGCCTCGAGCATTATACGCCGCGGCATATTTCGAATTGAGTTCTATGACCTTGGAAAAGTATTTAACGGCCTGATCGTATTGTTCCAGTTGGATGTACGTAACTGCCCGATTATAATAGGCGTCGGCGTAACTGGGATTGATGTCGACGGCTTTGATGAAATCGGAAATGGCATCGGTGTATTTGCGCAATCTGCCATACTCGACTCCTCTCATGTTATAGGCCTCGGCGTATTTAGGATTTACTTCTATGGCTTTTGTAAAGTATGAGACGGCTTTATCGTTTTTGCCGGATTGGCCATATACGTTCCCAAGAAGGAAGTAGGCCTCGGCATCCTTGGGGTTCAATTCTATGGCCTTGGCAAAGTCTGATATGGCTTCGGGATTCTGGCCCGATCTTAAATATATGCTTCCCCGGCTTTTGTATGCCGCCGGAAATACCGGCTTAAGTTCGATGGCTTTAACAAAATTGGAAAGGGCTTTTGCTTCTTGTCTCGATGCGACGTATAGAATCCCCTGGTTGAAATATGCCTCGGCGTCTTTGGGATCGAGCTGAATGGCTTTGTCCAAATCGGATATTGCTTTCATGCCCTGGCCCATATTTAGGAATTCAACGCCTCGGCTGCTATATGCTTTTGCCAGTTTTGGATAAAGTTCGACGGCTTTAGAGAAGTAAGAAACGGCATCGGACTCTTTTCCAGATTTGGCATAGGCGTTTCCCAGACTATTGTAGATATCCGCAACAATGCCGTTACGCTCCAATATCTGAATTCTGCGGGGGATTTTCAGCGGATTTTCTTTCTGCTTGAGCTCCCAGTAATTGCCTATGGCGCTGAACTGATCTCGGAACACAAAGGGCTTGCTAAGGCTGTCTCGAGTCAAATCGGCCATTATGGTCTTGCCGCCGGTCAACTCGACCAGGCAGGCCGCGTGTTCTTCTCCAGCCGGCAACGGTCCCCCGGCAGGCTCCAGGACATCAACCACTTTGACCGTCAATCCCAGGGAATTTCCAAACACGTATAACAATTGGGAATAACCCAGATATTGGGCCGTTTTGTCGTTGACAACCTTGGACAGATAAAAGTATTCCGAATCGCCGGCCGCGGGAGAAAACTCTTTTTTTATGGAATTACAAAGCGCTTTTAAGACCTTTTCCTCTTCCTGGGCCGCCTGCTCGGCGGAGATTTTTTTCTGTTGATAATCCTGTTTTGCCTGGCCGAGCGCCTGCTTCCAATCCACATAATCCCAGCGGCTGATAATCTGCACCAGGTCGATGTCCGTATCGTCGAAGTACCCTAAACCTTTGACAATTTGTTGGATTTCCTTGGAGATTGCGGTGAGTTCATCGGCGGCAGACGGAGGACTCTTGGCCGGCGGTTCGTCAAAAGCCGTTACATTTCCGCCGGAAGGAAGAAGAATGCATAAAGCGAAAAAAGCGAGAAACGCTTTTTTGCCAGCCCTTTCTATGAATCTTCCGTTCATCTGATATTTTTAACCCATTGACGGAACGATCTGATCCAACTGGTTTCGTCAGTGTTATTTCTCTTGGCAAGGAAGCCGATGATTGTTTCGGGAGGAAGAGAGGGAAAAGTCGGGCTGCGATCCTGGATTGCATATTCGCCGCCGGTTTGGAGGCGATAGATTTTCAGGTGCGCCCCGTCGCAAATCCAAACCTCCGGCACGCCCAAGGCGGCATAGATGCCCAATTGGTCGAGAGAACTACTGGTAATGTCAACCTCAATTGCCAAGTCCGGCGGCGGGTTGACGGACAGGTCGATTTCATCCAGTCCCCGTATTTGGGCTTCATTGGCAATGTAATATGATTCATCCGGTTCCAATCCCTTTTGTTTGAGTTCGCTTTTTAAGGTGGTCGAGCGGGCGGTTTGAACTGGGATTCCTAACTCTTCCGTGTAGGCTTCGATCATTCTGCTAATCAAACTGCTTAAACGCTCATGTTCAAGTGACGGCGACATGATTTCCAAATTCCCCCGATCATAAGCAAAGCGGCTGCCCCGGTGATCCGTATCGGCCAGAAGGGCCTCGAAGGTCGACCAGGAGACGTCGCTGAGCACTATGCGGTTTTCGGTTTGCGGCGTTGAAATAGACATCAAAACCACCCCCTGGTGGCATGAATTAGCGAGTTAGGTAAATTATTTTATTATTATAATCCATCTTCTCCAAAAAGTAATGGGTTCTAGCCCGAAACTACCTTTTTGAGTATTATCGCTTGCATGAAAGATACAACAAAAAACAGCAACGACCAGCCCGACCCGCCGGCCGAAGTGCTGATTATCGACAACGACGTGTCGCACGCCCAAACCGTGGCCGAAATCCTGGATCGGGTGGGTTTCCACTGCCGGGTGGCCAGCTCCGGTGTCGAGGGGGCGCGGATGATCGGGGAAACGCCCTTCGACGTGATCATCACCGACCTGGTGATGAGCGATATCGATGGCCTGGGCATCCTTGCCCGGGCCAAGGACGAGCAGCCCGACGCCGAGGTGATCTTCATGACCGGCCACGGCACTGTCCCCTCGGCGGTCGAGGCCATGCGCAAGGGGGCCTTTAATTATCTGCTAAAACCCTTGGATCTTGCCCAGCTTCGGGCCAGTACGGAAA
The DNA here is from genome assembly GCA_963845975.1 of Pirellulales bacterium. Lineage (GTDB taxonomy): Bacteria > Planctomycetota > Planctomycetia > Pirellulales > Thermoguttaceae > JBEKIK01. The sequence goes on from CAWJUD010000001.1 coordinate 2,175,711, forward strand.
AGGCCGCCGAAAGCGCCCGGCTGCGGCGGACGAATATCGAACTAAAGCGCCGCCTGGACGAAAAATTCGGGTTCGAGGGCGTGATCGGCGACAGCCCGCAAATGCGCGACGTTATCGAGCGCTTAAAACGCATCGCCCCGACCAACGCCAGCGTACTCATCCAGGGCGAGACCGGCACCGGCAAGGAACTGGTGGCCCAGGCCATCCACCAGAACAGCCCCAGGAAAAACAAACCCTTCGTGGCCCTGAACTGCGCGGCTTTAAGCGAGAATATTTTAGAGAGCGAGTTGTTCGGGCACGTCAAAGGGGCCTTTACCGACGCCTCGACCGATCGGGTGGGCAAGTTCGAGTACGCCCACGGCGGCACCATGTTCCTCGACGAGGTGGGCGACATGCCCTTGCCCACGCAGATCAAACTGCTCAGGGTTCTGGAGAACGGCGAGATCACGCGGGTAGGGTCGAACGATCCGATCAAGGTGAACGTCCGCATCCTTTCGGCTACCAATAGCAATCTGGAAGACGCCATTGAAAAGGGCACTTTCCGCAGCGATCTTTATCATCGCCTGAAGGTGGTCACCATCCGCCTGCCCACGCTGCGGCAGCGGAGCCAGGACATTCCCATCCTGATCGACTACTTCATCAAGCAATTCGCATCGGAGCACGCCAAGCAGATCCGCGGCGTATCGCCGGCCGCGCGGCGGAAGTTGCTCACCTACCAGTGGCCGGGCAATGTCCGCCAATTGCGCAACGTGGTCGAGAGCATGGTGGTCGTGGATTACGACGGCCTCCTGGACGCCGACGACCTGCCCGAGGAACTCGCCGGCCCGCCGGAACACCCCAGCGAAACAACATCCGATTCTCTATCCCATCTTGTCGGAAAACCCCTGGACGAGATTGAAAAACTCTACATTGCCGAAACCCTGCGCCTAGCCGGCGGCAACCGCGAGGAAGCGGCAAAAATGCTGGGAATTGGGGAACGGACGCTGTATCGGAAGATAAAAGAATATGGGTTATAAATGAGGATTAGCAAATATTTATGAGGGACGTTTATGTCCCTTTGCGGCGGACAACGCCCGTAAACGGGCGTAAAGAATAGAATGATGCTGCAATTGGCCGAAATGCGACGAACTGAATAGTTTGCTTGAGATTCTTATGTGTGCATACCAAGTTGTCGAACACGTGCCTTGTGAAACTGCCGGGGATTTCATTGATGCAATTTCTCCCTTTGGCCCACACTTTCGGCGTTTTCCTCCTGAACAATCTTGGATTTTTCGTGGCCATGGTGATGACAATTATAAACTTGTACCTTCTGCTCTAAGAGAAACAAATATAAAAAATCTTCACCAATTAGCACGTAGTGATTCCTTAATTGCAAATAACCCTGATTTGAATGTCAGTCAATGGTTGGCTGAAAATAGGATTATTTGTGAATTTTTTAACAATGCAGATAATTCTGGACTCGAGTTACCAGAAGATTCTCAAATATTGCGTTCAAAACTATATGAAACATATGACCAATTGCAATCATTCTCAGTGGGAATTATTAATAGTATTACTCAATGTATTCCCGTAGAATTATTTTGGCCACCCCTTGAAGTCATATCTCTTATAGCGTTGGCCCAGCATCATGGTTTGCTAACACGATTGCTGGATTGGTCGTGGTCATCATATAAAGCTGCATATTTTGCTGCAATCGATGCCTTAAAGCTTAAAGAAAGGGGCGTATCAAGTAAGCATATGGCAATTTGGGCGATTCAACCAGAAAAAATTTTTAATAAATCATTTTGTAAAGAAGAAGGTTCATATCCTAAAATATATCCTGTTAATGTACCACAAGCAGCTAATCCTAATTTACATGCTCAAGATGGCTTGTTTACGATGTGTAGTAGAAATAGATATAATGAATTAGTAAATAATAAAGTGGATCGTCGGCCAATGGATAGAATAGTAAATTCCGAAGATTACACTCATTCTGATACCAACGCTCCGATGTTTTATCATTTCACCGTTCCTAGTAATGAAGCTGAATGCGTTCTTTGGTATCTCAATAAGCATAGAGTAAATGCTTCAACACTTTATCCGAATTTTGATGGTAGTGCTCGTGCTGTTAGAGAAGAGCTACTTCAACGGATGCCCGAGAATCCTTAATTAATATGAAATACCCCCGCTCCCCGACCATGCTACGCATGGTGCCCGGTCGCGGCTAAACGAGTACTGTCCACTGTCCACCAACCACTGACCACTTTTTTTATGTCCATTCTACGTCTTTCCCAATCCCTGATCAACAAAATCGCCGCCGGCGAGGTTATTGAGCGGCCGGGGAGCGTGGTTAAGGAATTGATGGAGAATGCGGTGGATGCGGGGGCGTCGCGGATCGATGTTTCGGTCAACCAGGGCGGGTTGGAGATGATTCGGGTGGTGGACAACGGGTGCGGGATTGTGGGCGGTGACTTGCCGCTGGCCGTGGCTAGTCATGCGACCAGTAAACTGGCTCATGAGGACGATCTTTTTCGCGTGGGCACGCTGGGTTTTCGCGGCGAGGCCCTGGCCTCGATCGCCGAGGTGAGCCGGACGGTGCTGCGGAGCCGCACCGCTGAGGAGGCGGGCGGGGCGGAGTTGGAGGTCGTCGGCGGCAGGGCGGGCGAAACAACACCATGCGGATGTCCGGTGGGTACGGCGGTCGAGGTTTATAACCTGTTTTTCAACACCCCGGTGCGGCGAAAATTCCTGCGCACTACGCAGACCGAATTCGGGCACGTGGCCGAGGCCTTTACGCGGATCGCGCTGGCCACACCGCAGGTGCATTTTACGCTTAGGCACAACGACAAGCAGGTCTTCGAGTTGGCGGCGGCTGACGGACCACTGGAGCGGATTGCCCGATTCTTCGGGCGCGATCTGGCCGACGCGCTGATTTGGGTGGAAGGCATCGAGGGCGAAGTAAAACTCTGCGGATATGTCGCCCATCCCAGCCAGAGCCGCAGCCACAATCGGATGCAGTATTTCTTTCTTAACGGCCGGTACATACGCGACCGCTCGTTGCAGCACGCCCTGGGCGAGGCCTATCGCGGACTGCTTTTGACCGGCCGGTATCCGATTGCGTTTTTCACCCTGCACATGCCGCCGGAAATGGTCGACGTGAACGTCCATCCCACGAAACTGGAAGTGCGGTTCCAGGATTCGGGCCGGCTTTACAGCCAGTTGCTTTCCACGTTGCGGAGCAAGTTTTTAACCACCGATCTGAACACCCGGGCGCAAACTTCCGGCGGCGAGCCGTTCGGGGGCGAAGATCCCGGCGGCGGTCACGACGCGGCCCGGGCCCAAAAGATGCGGCAAGAGCTGGTCGATTGGGCGAAAGGCAAGGTGGCGGGCTGGGACGCGGCCGAAGGCGCCGTCGCAGAAGCATTGGCAGATGGCACTGCTGGGCAAGCCGGGTACCAACCGAAGGTTGGTCGTGGCACCCAAGCTTTATTCGGTGAATCTAGCGCAAGCGAGCGAAAACCGCTGGGGCTTTATTCCCTGGATTCCATGCACACGGTAGAAGCAAGGCACTTGCCGATCGGCACTGCCGAACAAGCCGATGTCGGCACCCACGGCACTGCTGGACAAGCCGGGCACCAACGGGCACCATGCGACGAAGCATGGTCGGTTGGTCGTGGCACACATACTCCCATCCCGGAAGATTTATTAAAACATCCTTCCGTGTCGGCCTTGCAAATTCACAATCGTTACCTGGTGACCGAGTCCGACGAGGGCGTGATAATCATCGATCAACACGCCTTGCACGAGCGGATTTTGTATGAGCAGCTTCGGCATCGCGTAAGCGCCAATGCCATGGAGACGCAAAACCTGTTGGTGCCCGAGCCGGTGGATCTTAGCGCGGCCGAGGCGGTTGCGGCCTTGGAAAATGGCGATTTACTGGCCGAGTTGGGGATGAAGATCGAGCCCTTTGGCGGAGACACGGTGCTGGTGGTCGGATACCCGGCGATGCTGGCGAACATCAATCCGGTGGAACTGCTGCGGGAGTTGCTGGATCGGCTGGCGTCAGGCGGCAAGCAGCCCGACCGGCGCGATTTGCTTGACGAGTTGTTGCACACCATTGCCTGCAAGGCGGCGATCAAAGCGGGCGACCGGCTCAAGCCGGAAGAGATTGCCGCGCTGCTGGAGCAGCGTCATCTGGTCGACGATGCCCACCACTGTCCCCACGGCCGGCCCGCGGCACTGGTCTTCACCCGCGAGGAACTGGATCGGCAGTTCAAGCGGATGTGAAGTAGCGGATTGGGGATTGGGGAATTGAGGATGGGTAGCAGGGCTGCAAAACTGCAAGTGGTTTCATGCATCCTTCTTTTCTATACTAAGAACCTATCCCAAAAGTCATCCTGAGCGAAGCGAAGGATCTCGCTGTATGTGATATATTGCCAGTATTTCCCATCTTTCTTCACCCAGATTCTTCGCTTCGCTCAGAATGACGCATCTGTTTTGGGATAGGCTCTAAATCCTATTGATTCCCTCGCACCGTGGACTCCTCACAAAGCATCCTTTTCGCCTTGCATGAAAAGGGATTTCAGGGTATTAAATGCACCACTTGTCGCTATATCGATTCACGGCCGTCTTATCTATTTTTCAGCGCTTGTTCACAATGCCCAATTTGCGCATCTTGTATTTCAGGCCGGTTGTCCTGGCCGGCAAAAGGCGTCTTTATGCCGGTTGGATCGGATTATTGGTCCTGCTTGCGTTTGGCTGCAAAATCGACACACAGCAGAAGACGCAAACGGCCGCGACCATGCCGAGCATGGTGCCCGACGGTCCTATGTTTCCATCGCTTAGGTTAAACGACGACTTATTCAAGTGGGTGAAGCCTTCGAACGATCGCGATTGGACGCCGGGGATGGAAGTCATGCCCAAGGCCGATTTCAGGGGCGAGCGGGTTACGATTCGCAACGTCCGCTCCTGCCGGTATCGGACCTACGATGATTTTGACGTTTACTACTACGACAAAACCTTTGACCTTGGCAAGCTTACCACGGTGGATTTTATAGTGGTTCCATTTAACGACATGCCGGGCATTGCCCACACCATGCTCAGTTTCGGTTTCGAGGGCAAGGATTACGTGGCGGTGTCGGTGGAGATACGCCGGGAGAAAGGGGAAAAATACAATGTCCTTAAGGGTTTTTTGCGTCAATATGAACTGATGTACGTAGTGGCGGACGAGCAAGACGTGATAACCAAGAATGCCAACAAGTCGCCCAGCGAAGTGTATCTTTACCGCAGCACCGCCACGCCGGAACAGGCCCGGGAACTGTTCGTAGACGTGATGCGGCGCGTGGACAAGCTGATCGACGAGCCGGAATTTTACAATACTTTGACCAACAATTGCACGACGAACATCCGCAGCCACATAAATCATCTCAAGCCGGACCGCGTGCCTTACGATTATCGCGTGCTGTTGCCCGGCTATGCCGACCGTCTGGCCTACGATCTGGATTTAATCGAGCACAACGGCACTTTTGAGCAGACCAAGGAGCGCGCCCAGATTAACTACCAGGCTTATCTTTACCGGGACGAGCCTGATTTCTCGCAAAAAATCCGCCGATAACGGACAAACCGTATGTGCCGGACGTTTAAAGCCCCATATTTTAGAGGGCCTATTGAAGCTTTATTCTTGCAGCCGTATAATGGGTATACAAGTATCATCCATCATGAGGGGGCTACTTTTCAATTTCCATATAAGCCCTACATTATATATGCCATGATGGCAACTCGAACTGCAAATCTTGAATCGGTCGCGGCTAGAGGAGAAGGTCCGCATTCACGGCGCCTAAATTACAGGCAGTGGTGGTTATTGAGCGTGGTGGCTGTCGGCGGGGCGGTTGTCTCTTTTGTATTGTTCTGGACTATCTGGTTGCAGGAAAACCGGGCGGCCGGGGACCAATTCCGTCTCGGGGCGGAAAAAAAGGTAGCGGCCATCAAGCAGACTCTGGCCAATCAGTTGGGCGTTATGGGGCTGTTCAAGGCATTTTATGCCGGCTCATTGGAGGTCGATAGAAACGAGTTCAAGACTTATAGCGATTCCGTGTTCGGGGAACATCCCGAAATCAAGACCTTGGCCTGGATGCCTCGCGTCAGGTGGGAAGAACGAGGCGCATTTGAGGAAGCGGTCAAGAAGAATGGATTTCCTCAATATCGAATAACCGAGCGCCGCGGCGGCAGTTTCGTTCCGGCGGCAGAGCGTAAAGAGTACTTTCCCATTTTATTTATTGAGCACCAAGCCGAGTACCAGGACATGCTTGGTTTCGATCTGGGTTCGCTGCCCGAGTGCCTTGCCGCCATGGATCGGGCCGAGGGTATGCAGCCTCCCGCTATTACCTACGTCGATATACCAGGACTCAAGAATGAATCGGAATTCACGATCTACATGTTCGACGACGCATATAATGAAACGCCGCCTTCCATAAAGGGTGCCCGTCTTCCTCGTCCCGCTGACGGTTTTATCTTGGGCGTGTTTCAGATGCGCGACGTGGTAAATAGCGCTTTGGAGCTGATACAACCCACGGGCGTGGACATTTATATATTCGACGTGACTGATCCGAAAAATCCGCAGTCTATTTTTGCTTATCCTTCACAAATACGCACGACTCCCTTGCCTGTCTTGAAATCGCCGCCGCCTGAATCCTCTGCCCCCATTCGCTACGAGGAGCGGATTACAGTGGCCGACCGGACCTGGCTTGCCTATTGCCTTCCCACCGACGTTTATTTCTCGGGTAAATCGGGATGGGAAGCGCCGGCGGCTCTATTGACGGGTTTATTGATTACGGGGCTAATGGCGGGGTATTCATTTTTACTGACGGAGCGGACCGCGCAGGTGGAAAAACTCGTTTCCGAGCGGTCCGGGGAATTGCAAAGCCAGCGAACAACGCTTTCGCCTGCTGGTGGAAAACGCCGCCGACGGCTTCTTTCTGCTCAACGATATCGGACGCATCTTCGACGTTAATCGGCGGGGCTGCGAACTTTTGGGCTACAGCCGGGAAGAATTGCTAAAAATGAACGTGATGGACTTTGAAGTCGGGTTCAAGCCGGAAGAGCATCACGAACTTACTTGGAAACGGCCGGCCGCCGATTTTCCCATAAACGTCAACGGCCTTCATCGGCGAAAGGACGGCAGCACTTATCCCGTGGAAGTGCGCTTAAACTGCCTGGAAACCGCCGGCAATCGCTTGATCATGGCCGTTGTCCGCGACGTCACCGAACGCAAACAAGCCGAAGAAGCGATCCGCAAGGAACAACGATTTTTGCGGCATCTTATCGACCTCCAGGAACGCGAACGCAAACTCATGGCATACGAAATCCACGATGGCTTGGCACAGCAATTGACCGGGTGCATTGTTTAAGCTGCAAAGTCTGGAGACTGCTCAAGAGAGGCAGGATTATCCCGGCGGCCGCAAAATCCTCGATAATGTCCTGCGTTTGATCCGCGAAAGCGTGGACGAGGCGCGGCGTCTGATCGGAGGATTGCGCCCGCCGATCCTCGACGAGTCGGGCATAGTCGCCGCCATCGAGTATCTATGCAGCGAGCGGCGCCAAAGCGGCCAATACCAAATCGAGTTCGTGCACCAGGTCCAGTTTCACCGCCTGACCGCTCCCCTGGAAGTCGCGCTGTTCCGCGTCGTTCAGGAATGCCTTACCAATGCCTCCCGGCACAGCCAAAGCCCAAAAATCCGCGTGGAACTAAGCCAATTGGAAAACCGCGTCCGCTTGACCGTGCAAGATTGGGGCGTGGGCTTCGATCCGCATGAAGTCAAAGGCCAGCGCTTTGGGCTGCGCGGGATCCGCGAACGCGTCCGCTTGCTCGGCGGCACTGCCGACATCGATTCCGCTCCCGGTAAAGGCACGACTGTCACCGTGGAATTGCCCCTGGCTGAAGGCGATATCAACGAGGATGATAACAATTCATAAGAATGAAGGATGAGAGATAAGTGATGAGGGATGAGAAATGAGGGAAATGTACAGGGATGGCCGGGCAATGTATTGCCTGGTTTAGAGGAATATTCAATTATCGAATGAAACCGCTTGCGGTTTCGCGATAAATTGCCGTCTCCAATCACGGAATTAACAAACAAAATCCCCCGCGTATTCACCGTAACCACCGGTGTATTCACCGGGGGCTAAATACGTAGCGTGCGAATTAGTGGGCTTGATGCGGGCAAAAATGCGTCAAACATCAACACAAAGAATCTATCCTCTCATCATTTTATACGCCCAGAGGGCCATTTGTCCCAATGGGCTCAGGGCCACGGCAAATCGGGCCACGGTATATGTCTCCGGCGCCAATGGGCATGCGATTCGGTCATTGGCCCTAAAAAATCGATTGCCACCCGCCCACCCTCAGTGTAAAAACGTTCCAGCAAAAAATACCGCAGTAATTGACCGGGCGAAAAGCGAGCGTAGCGCGGATCGTATCCCACCTTGGCCGAATGAAATACGCCTTTCGCGGTTTGGCCGTAACAAAAGGCAATCGGCCGGTCGCCGCAGTGCAGAAAGGCCAATTCCAACTCTCCCCAGGCGGCCAATTGCCGGGCCTGGCGGATAAAAAATTCGCTCATACCGGGCACGCTGGCCACCGAACTCCCGCTTCGGCCTTTCCAACCGAGGTTTTCGATTTCCAGGGCTTGTCGCATCCACAAAGCCGTTTCATCCGGGGCAAGATGCGAATGCAAAATTAACTGCACGTCGCCATCCCCTGCCAATTGGCGGGCAGACCAGGCCATATGCTGGCGATGCTTTCGCGACCAGCGGGCTCGGTAGGCTTCCCAATCGCCGTCGATGCGCACCCGGCCCACTTGCCACCGCGGCCGGAGCACGTTTTTAAGGCGGCACTCGGAAACGGCCCGTATAAAAGCCTGCCAGCGGGCGGTTTCTAAAATCGCCTCGTTCAGCCATAGCAAGGGTAAATTGCATTGCCTCAGGGCGTCGAGAAGCGCCGGCATTACACGATTTACATCGGCGGAGAAGTCCAATAAACACTCGCCGCTGGAGGACCACTGGTTACAGGGAAGAACGCCGGCCTTGACAAGGCGGCCGATTCTTCGCCGCAGGATGGGCAGTGCCGCCACCCAACGCCCGCCCTGCTTGATCACTATGGCGTGAAAATCGGCCCCGCCGGCAAAATGCTCGATCCATTGTGCAAGCAATTCGGCGCGCATGGCGGGAAAAGTCACTTCGCTCCGCCGCCACAAATCATCCCAGTCCGAAGCGGCTGCGCGGAGTTCTTCCAGCGAACGCAGGTGAACGAATTGCGGATTGCCCGGCGGGGGATTTATTGCAGGGATAACAATCTCCCCGATCGACGGGTTTATATCGAGGTTTTTATTGTCTGGGAACACTTCAAATAATCCGCTTTAATCTGCTTTGCTAATTTGACATATAACTCTAGGGTTTGCATCGGTCCTCACCCCTTGCTCCTCTCCCAAAGAGAGAAGGAAAGCGAGAAATCGACTCGATAGATTTATTCCAATAATGTTTGACGCCTGTGGAGAGCTGGAGTTTTTCTTCGCGCGACAATATTTGATCGGTGCGAATCGCTTCCAGGGCGATGGCCAAAAGCACTACGACGGTTACCCAAGGTCCCAGACATATTGCCGGGGCCAGGCCCAGAATAATCCATAATCCCCGGTGTGCGCGGAAACCGGCGAGGCGTGCGAAAGCAAGGATTAAAAGCAAGGCGACCAGGTTGGCCGCCGTTGCTGCAAGCACCGCGCCGAGCAATCCCAACCGGGGCAGAAGCGCCAGATTCAGTACGATATTAACCGCCAATCCGGCCCCTAAAGCCAAACCGACCAAGCCCGCTCGTTCGGCGCACCACAGGTATTGCTGGGCGACCATGGCCACGCCGAACCAAATGCAATAGGCCAGCGTCCAGGGCAGAACGGCCATGCCGCCGGCGAATTTTCCCTGAAAGGCCACCCCAAACAACCAGGGAGCGACAAACAACACCGCCGCCGATGCCGCGATCAAACCATAAGCCAGCAGTTTCAGAAAAAGATTCAGCCGGGAAGCCACCAGGTCGCGCCGGCCGGATTCCCAATCGTGGCACAGGTGGGGCAGCAACACCGTGGCCAGCATCGATGCAATGGAAACCAAGAGCAGAGGCGCCACCCGGGAACTGTGGTACTGTCCCACCATGGATAAAGTTTCTTCGGCCGTACCCGGGGCGAAGTGAATAATCATGTATCGGTCGGCAATGCCGAATAAGTTCGTCAGCATATTGATGGAAAGAATCCACGCCGCAAAGGGAATCAGCTTGGACCACATTCTCCGCTGCGGCAAAGGTTCAAAATCCGCGGGCGAGGATTTCCACGCCGCTTTTATCCACCATGCCACCGCCAAAATGCTCAATAAGCACGATCCGCCGTAAGCGATCACCACGCTCGCGGAATTGCATTGCCAGGTCAACAGCAGGGCGATTCCCAAGGCGGCAAACAACACGCCGTTGACGAATTCCATGGCGGCGGCCAGGCGTACTTTTCTGAGCGCGGTCAGCAGGCTGATGAAATAGTTATAAGCCCCCACTGCTATAAGCCCGGCGGCCAACAATAAAACCAGGTTCGTATGGCCGGGAGGAACCGAAGATCAGTTCGGAGAATTCACGGCGATAAAGCACGATAAGCGTTACGGCCGCCAAGGTAAGCAAAATGCATGCCCCGGACGTCCGCGCCAGAAACGGGCGGATCTGCCCGCGCAACCGGTAATATTCCGCATAACGGCCGAAAGTGCCGGGCAAGGCCAGCATGGACAGGGGGCCGGCAAACATCAGAAACCCAAAGGCCATGTCCCAGAGCCCCAATTGCTCGGCGTCCAGCCAGCGGCAGAACAGGATCGAGCGGAAAAATCCCACTCCTCTTTGCACTGCGATCAGCGCAAGCCACAACACCACGCTGTGAACGAGCGAATCGGCGCGCCAGTTGTCCACGACGCCGATTGATTCCGGATGCTCGATGGGCAGGGATCGCATGGATGTAAATGCCGATATTTTCTGTGTTGTTGACCGATACACAACTGTACTTTCAAGCATGCTTGGTTGGAAGCAAATCGCCTGTTATCGGCGGCGACACAACCGGCATAATCGTCACCGCCGGATGAAAAAGTCATTGAAAAACTTGCATGGGAACTGCCTCAGAGCTAACCTGCATTTTTCACCAGTGGCACACTGTGATGATACGCGCCGATTTGGCGAGAAATGCCGGCGAAACCGCAAGAGGTTTCGACATCCGCTACTGCCGAATCCCTGTTCCCAAAATCTCTTCGGCCAGGCGGCGATAGTCATCGGCGCCGTTGGAATCGGGGGCGTACTGGAAGATCGATTTGCCGAAACTGGGGGCCTCGGCCAAGCGCACGTTGCGGCGGATGCGAGTCTGAAAAGTCTGCGCCGCGGCCCAAGGCGTGGCCTGGCCCCGGGCGTTGCGGAAAAAATCGTCCACGTCCTGGGAAACTTCCATCGCCAGCCGCGTATTGGTATCGTACATGCAAAGAATAATGCCGCTGAGTTTTAATTGATTGTTCAGGCGCGCGGCCACCAGGTCGATCGTTTCCAGCAATTTGCTCAGCCCGTGCAAGGCCAGGAAATGCGGCTGCAGCGGAATAAAAACCTCGTTGACCGCGGCCAGGGCGTTGAGGGTTAGCAAACCCAGCGAAGGCGGGCAATCGACCAGGAGAAAATCGAACTGGGCGTCGTCTTCGCGCAATTTATCGCGGAGAATTACTTCGCGGCCGACTATGCTCACCAGTTCAATTTCGGCGGCCGCCAGATCCAGGCTGGAGGCCACGACCCACAGGTTTTCGGCCACCTGGCGGCGGGCTTCGCTCAACTGAGTCTTGCCCGTAAGCACCTGGTAAATCGAAACCTGCTCGGGATCCAGATCCAAGCCGAAATGCAGCGTGGCATGGGCCTGGGGGTCGAGATCGATCAAGCAAACCCGCAAACCCGTGGCGGCCAGGGCGGCGCTGACGTTTACCGCAGTGGTGGTTTTGCCCACTCCGCCTTTCTGGTTCATGATGGCGATGGATCGCATGGTTGATTTAATTCCCTGTGGGAGTTATTTCTTTTCCAGCAGTTTTTTCAGGAGATTGGCTGCCAGGGCGGGATTGTCGCTGCGGACTATGTGGTCGATTTGGTCGGCGGGGATCTTGAGATTTTTAAGCACGGCGGCCAGGCGTTTCCAGAGGCGGTCTTTGGCCTTGCCTTCGGCCAAATAAAGATCGGTCACCAGGTCGCCCAGCTTTTGCAGCATGATGGCGTCCTGGTTTTGATAATATCTGCGAATGATGCGGTCTTGGTAGGATGTACTTTTGGCCATGATTATATATCAGATTATCGCTATATGCGGCTAAAATGCCAGGGGGTTAAAATGATGGGAGTCATTTTTTTTCGCCTCTATTCTTCCTGTTATTTCATTTTTCGATTACGATGGGCAAGATGAAACAGAAGGCCAGCGAACAATCCGGGCCTAGCCGGTATGTGGTGGGATTCGATCTGGGCACGACGAACTCGGCGGTATGTTACGTCGACACGCAGGAGTCGCCGTGGCGGGTGCGGACTTTTGCCGTGCCGCAATTGGTGGCCCCGGGACAGGTAGAAGCCCGGGAAACGCTGCCTTCGTTTCATTATCAACCTGCGCAGGGCGAGTTTTCGCCCCAGGCAATGCGGCTGCCGTGGGAGGGAGCAGGGGGCGGGATTCAGGATTCAGGGGCCGGGGTTCAGGGTTCGGGAAAAGGGGCGAAGGGGCAGCAGTTGAAAAAGGGGACAGGCACCTCGCTGCGCTCGGAGCCAGTCCCCTTTTTCATTGTCGGATTTTTTGCGCGCGATCAGGGCACGCTGGCGCCGGGACGACTGATAAACTCGGCCAAGTCGTGGTTGTGTCACCCGGGCGTGGATCGGACTGCGCCGCTGTTGCCTTGGCACGGGGCCGAAGACGTGGAGCGTCTTTCGCCGGTGGAAGTCAGCGCAAGATATCTGGCCCACGTGCGCGGCGCCTGGAACGCCAGGTTTCCGCGCGAGTCCTTGGAAAAGCAGGATTTCGTGCTCACACTGCCGGCATCGTTTGACGAGGTGGCGCGGGAGTTGACCGTCAAAGCGGCGGCCGCCGCCGGATTGCCCAGGGTGGTGTTGATCGAGGAGCCGCAGGCCGCTTTTTACGCCTGGATTTATGCGCATCAAGACGATTGGGAGCGCCTGGTCGAACCCGGCCAGAAAATTCTGGTCTGCGATATCGGCGGCGGCACGTGCGATTTCACGCTGATCCGTGTGCGCTGCGGCAAGGGTGGAAAGGTGCAATTCCATCGCGTGGCAGTGGGCGATCATCTCATACTTGGCGGCGACAATCTGGATTTGGCACTGGCGCAATACATTGAGAAAAAAATATTGATTAAGAGTCGATCATTAAATAAAAATGTTGCGGACAACACGAGCGGGGAAAGCCCTCACCCTAGCCCTCTCCCAAAGGGAGAGGGGACTAATAAGTTGGAGCCGCGGCAATGGGCGGTGCTGGTGCGGACCTGCCGGGCGGTTAAGGAAACACTTTTGGGACCTGATCCGCCGGAAAGGCTTACCGTCAACTTGCCCGGGGCGGGATCGCGGTTGATCGGCGGCGGGATACACGTGGAAGTAAGCGGCCAAGAGGTCCGCGATCTGTTGGTCGAGGGGTTTTTTCCTCGCGTCGACCTGGATGCCAGGCCTGCCGGGCGGAGGTCGGGCTTTCAGGAGTTCGGCCTGCCTTTTGCTCCCGATCCCGCGGTTACGCGATACCTGGCGGCTTTTTTGACCGCACATCGCCACGTGGCGATCGAGGAAATTGATTTTCCCGAGGGCCACGATCCAGCCCGGCCCGATATCGTGCTTTTTAACGGCGGCGTGTTCGAGTCGCCGCTTTTGCGCGGGCGGCTGTTGGAAGTCATTGAGAGTTGGTTTAATAAAAAGGAAACTGTGGAAAAGGGGACAGGCACCTCGCTGCACTCGGAGCCAGTCCCCTTTTGGCGGCCGGTAGTACTAGATAACGACCGACTGGACTTGGCCGTGGCTCGGGGAGCGGCCTACTACGGCATGGTGCGGCGCGGGCAGGGCGTGCGGATAGCAGCCGGGCTGGCCCGAACGTATTACATCGGCGTGGAGGGCGTGAAAGCGGCAGGGCGTGAAATGAGTGAAGGGCATGAAAGGTATGAAGGGTCGGCGATTTGCCTGGTGCCGGCCAATGCCGAGCCTGGTCAAGACGTGGGACTTGTCGATCGGCGATTCGATCTGCTGGTTTCCGAGCCGGTCGAGTTTCCCCTGTTCGTTTCCAGCACTCGGCTCACGGACAAGCCCGGCGAATTAGTGGCAATCGACCGCGAGCGCATGACGCCGCTGCCGCCGATCCGCACCGTGCTTAGAACGCGGAAGAAAGGCGAGGGCGAAATCGTTTCGGTCGCGCTCCACGCCCGCTTGACCGAGATCGGCACGCTCGATCTGTGGTGCGGCGAGATCGGCGGCCGGAGGAGTTGGCGTTTGCAGTTCGACGTCCGCTCGGCCACGCAAACAGACGTTGCCGCCCACCAGTCGGCCGCTGAACAAGAGGGTTTTATCGACGAAGCCGTTTGGCGGGAATGCGAAAAGTCGATTCGCGGCGCATTCGGGCCCGATGGCGAAGACAAACCGGAAGGACTGATCAAACGATTGACCGCGGCCAGCGGCATGAGCCGCAACGCCTGGCCCACCTCGCTTTGCCGGCGGATGTGGGAGACGCTGATGGAGGTCGAGGCCGGCCGGCGTCGCAGTCCCGTGCACGAAGTCCGCTGGTTGAACCTGTTAGGCTTTGCCCTGCGTCCGGGTTTTGGCCTGGCCGTAGACGACTGGCGCGTGGCCCAAACCTGGGCCGCGCTGCAAGGCAAATTCACCTTTCCGGCCAGCCGGGCAGAAGGCTGGATTCTATGGCGGCGGATCTGCGGCGGGCTGGGCGGCGGTCAACAGCAGGCCCTGGCCGAGCCTCTTATCGGTCCGATCCGCGGCTTGCACCGGCAACTGACCACGGGCAAGGGGCGCGGCGGCGACCTGAGTTTCGCATCGCGCGAGACCGCCGAAATGTGGCGCTTGCTGGGCGCGCTGGAAATGCTGCCCGTGGAATTGAAAATCGAATTGGGCGCGATGCTCTTGGATTTGTTGCCCAAGCCCAAGATCGAGCCGGTGAGGCAGCCGATCATCTGGGCGGTGGGCCGGATCGGGGCCCGCTCTCCGATGTACGGTCCGCTAAATGCGATAGTGCTGGCCGAAACCGCAGCGCAGTGGCTGGAGCGGCTTTTAGACCTTGCCGGCGGAGAAGCGGAAACGCCCTTGGCGGTAATGCAGATCGCCCGGCGAACCGACGACCGGTATCGCGATCTTTCCGAGAAACTGCGGCGCCAGGCGATCGATTTTTTAGCGGCCGCCCAAGCGCCGGGACATTTTCTCGAACTGGTGCGCACCGCCGGCAGCCTGGATACGAGCGAACAAGGCCTGGTTTTCGGAGAATCGCTGCCCAAGGGATTGCGATTGGCGTGAGCGCTAACTATGTGAGATGATAGGTAGATTTGAAAACCATGTCTCGATTATATCCTTTTCACTAGCCCAGGCGTTTATGTTTCAGATACGCGTGGTGATTGCTTAAGTTTGCCGGCCAAATCGGCGATCAGCGGTGCGTATTTCTCGCCGGTTGCCGTTATGTCGAATTGTCGCCGATTTTCAGCGGTTACTTCGATGTGGATGTCCACTCTTTCCCGGGGCAGACAGCCGTGCACGCGGTCGGCCCATTCTACGAGCACTAGGCCGTCGGAATCGAAATACTCGTCCGGGCCCAGGGCCAGGAATTCATCTTCGTCGCGCAGCCGATAAGCGTCGATGTGATAAATGGATTTTTGGCCGTGATACTCCTGGATGAGCACGAACGTGGGACTGACCACCTGGCGGCGATCTATGCCCAGGGCCTCGGCCATGGCCTGCACCAGCCGGGTCTTGCCCGCTCCCAATGTCCCATACAGGGCCACGACCGTTCCCTGGGGCAGCGATTGGGCCAGCGCGGCCCCGAGCCGGGCAGTGTCGGTCTCGTCGGCGGCGGTAAAGGTGAAACAATTCATTGATGTTTAAAGAAATCATAAAGCCGCGACCGTTGGTCGCGCACAGGTCAATGACCGTTAATCGCGCACCTGATAGCGGCCGTCGGTCGCGACACCGGACCGCGACCGACCAACCTTCGGTTGGTGCCCGTCGCGGCTTTATGAAATTATTTGTTTTCCTTTTTTTCATCGGGCGACATGGTGGCGAGAATATAGTTGCCCAGGTATTTTCGGGCGACCTGGACCACGTCGTCGAGTTTGACGGCTTCGATGCGGGCGTCGAAAGTTTTATCGTAATCGTATCCCAAGCCGTATAATTCATAGAGCGCGGCCAGTCTGGCCTGGGCGGCGATGGTGGTGTTTTCCTGGGCGTGCAAGGACGTGACCCTATCGACGGCGATGTGGAACTCGTCTTCGCCGATTTTGCCCGCCTTCGCCTTGTCGATATTCGTCAAAATCCGCTTGACTACTTCGTCGACTTTTTCCGGCAGGGTCTGGGCGAGCACCGCGAAATAGCCCGGCGCCGGACCGGTGATCTGGAAGGCGTGCACGTAATACACCAGGCCCTCGCCGCGAAGCTCGTTGTGCAGCCATCCGCCGGGATAAGAATATCCGGCCGTGATCGCATTCAGGAGCGACCATTGCAGCGTAATCTTCTTTGTCGAATATGCCGGGAGCGGAATATCCCAGCCAAATCATGCCCGTCGGCTTGCCGGTCTGCTTGTGCAAGGTAAGGATTTTGGGGATCGAGCTGTTCCCGGCAAACGACAACTTATCGAACTTGGGATCGGGCTTGAGTTGGCCGAAAAGCCGGGTGACCAGAGCCGAGGCTTCGTCTGGATCGATGTCGCCGAAAACGGTCACGATCATATTGTTGGGAACGAAGTACTTGGCGTGATATTCCCGCAAATCTTTGGCCGTGAGGCGCTTGACCGTTTCGGTTTTGCCGTCCAGCAATACGTGATAAGGCGATTTGGCGGGCAGGTTGTCGTAGAAAAATTCGGCGATTTGCGCTTGGGGACTATCGTCCCGGCGGGCGATTGCGCCTAAGGCCAGGGTTTGATTCTTTTTGAATTCATCCTGGGGAAAGGCGGGCCGGTTGACGCACTCGGCAAACAGCGCGGCGGCCTTGGGGAAATCCTCGCGCATCGCGGTCAGGCCGGCGAAAATGGTGAATCGTCCCGGCCTCGGCGGTGAAACTAGCGCCGATGGAGTCGAAATACTCGGCGATCTGCGGGGCTGAATGATCGGCCGTGCCCTGATCGAGCATCGCCGCCACCAACGCTGCCCGGCCGGCGGTTTCTTCGCTATCGGCCAGCGATCCGCACAGGGCGGCCGCCTGGATGTTGACCATCGGCAAGTGCGAATGCCGCTTTATCAGCACGCGCAAGCCGTTGGGCAGGCGCAGAGACTTGATCTCGCCCGCCCCGCCGCCGGATTTCTTCTCGGCTTCGCGCGGGGCGGCGCCCGGGCGGGAAAATCGACACCTGGTTGAGCCGCTGCGGCACGAAATATCGCCGGGCGACGTCGCGGATCTGTTCGGCCGTCACCTTTTGAATGTTTTCCACGTAGACTTTCTCGAACTGCGGATCGCCGGTGCCAAGAAGATCGCGGCCCAGGCTCAAGGCGGCCTGCTGAACCGTTTGCTGGCCCAGGACCATTTCCACGGCCTTTTGTTTTTTGGCCCTTTCCAGTTCGGCCGGGGCCACCAATTCGTCGCGCAGCCGATACACCTCGCGGAGGATTTCCTCGGCGGCTTTGGCCTGCTGGGGCGGCTGGCAAACGGCGGTCACGGCAAAGTAACCCTGCACGTAATCGGGCGTTTGGCTCGCCGAACCGATCGACAGGACCAACTGGCGATCGTACTTCAAACCGCGGACCAGGCGCGAACTTTCGCCTTCGCCGAGTGATGTAGGCGGCCACGTCGAGGGCGTACATGTCCGGGTGCGATAGTTTCACCGTGGGCCAGGCCAGGACCATGTCGCAGGTGGCGCCGTCCATTTCGCGCACGGCCTGGCGGGGCGTTAGCTGCTCGGGCTCGTCGGCCAGGGCGATGTACGTTTCTCTGCCCCGGGGCGTGCCGGCGTATTGCTTCGCCACTTGATCGAGCACTTCGCCGGTCTTTATGTCGCCCACAACCACGAAAACCTGGTTGTTCGGCACGTAGCGGTCGTGGTAAAAATCCATGATCGTTTGATTAGTGGTTTGGTTGAGCACGTCCAGGTAGCCGATGACCGGATACCGGGCGGGACTGACCATGTAGAGCGTTTGGTTGAGCATATCCCCGAGCACGTGCTGGCGGTCGACTTCGTCGTCGGCCAGTTCGCGGCGCACGACCTTTAGTTCGCGCTCGAATTCGGCGGGCTCGAACTTGACGTGCTGCATGGAGTCGGCCACCAGCTCGATGGCGGTCATGGTTTCCTTAGCCGGGCAATCGATGAAAAACACGGTCATGTCGTTGGACGTAAAGGCGTTGGTCGCCCCGCCGAAGGAGTCGATGATTTTGGTGATTTCTTTTTCGCTGCGCCGAAAGGTGGAGCCGCCGGCCACGACGTGCTCCAGCACATGGCTTATGCCGGCCCCAAGATTCTTGCCTTCGTAAACGCTGCCCGTGTTTTTCACGAAGCAGCGGACCGTGGCCACGGGCGCCACGTGGTTTTCCTGCACGATGACCGTCAGTCCGTTGGCAAGCGCGGCCAGGGTAACGTCGTTGGGCAGGCGGTGAAGGCTGGTGTATTTTGGAGCGGGCGGCTGGCTGTTGGCGACTGTTTCGGCGGGCTCGTCCGCCTTCACGAGCAGGGCCGCGAAGCAAAAACTCAGGACAAGAACTAAAAAGCCGCACAACCGTCGACGCCAATTGCTTTTCATGAATTCCATCCTTATGCAAAAAGGATGCGCACAATGTGAAAATGGCATGCGCACAATCCAATAAGCGTTTCAGCCGATCGCCATTTTGCCAAATTTGAAGGAGATCGGGTAGAGCCATGTTTTGCTTGTATTTATTGCACCCCCTCTTCGGAGGCGGAGATTTTCCCGGAAAATAATCAAATTGTGTCCTATAATTTTAAAAATACCTACTATGCAGGTTATCGAGTCGTTTAAATATTCCGGCTGGATTAACGGAAACGACTGATGGGCGGAAATAGGTCGTTTCCTGTTTGGAGCGAGATGTACCATGTCAAATTTAGTCGATCATCCGCAACACGAATATAAATATAGCGAGGAGAATTCGTCCGTTGCGGATGCCGGCGGCATCGATTCAGCCGAACCTGTGGAAAATCTTTCTCCCGCAAAGTCGTACGAGGAGATGCGATCCAGTCCGCGAAAGCAGTATCAATTCAACCAGCGCATCGGGCCCATGCACGGCGGTTTGCTTCCCACGACGGATGAATATTTCAACGTGGAATGCAATGACATTTCCAAGGGAGGCATTTCGTTCTATCTTAAACGGCCGCCGGGATGCGAGCAATTTGCCGTCGTGCTGGGGCAAAAGCCGAAGATTACGATACTGGCCGCCCGAGTCGTGTATTCAAAAGAAGTCAAGCATAACAAACAGCAAATGTATTTGGTGGGTTGCCAATTCATCGATCGACTGAATGACTAAGCGGCATTCACGTTTATCTTGCCGAGGCATGCGCTTGTGCGGGATTGATGAGAGCAGTGAAATTTCATTGGTCATCTCAGGAAACCGTGTAAGACAGAGGATGTCCGATGAGATCTTCGCATTCTATTTAGCTGTATGCCTATAGTCTTCTTTTCGCGGTGACGGCGATGCGGGGGTCGTTCGAAGAGTCGGCGGAAAAACCAACGGGCAAGGCAATATCAGAGCCGCTCGCTGAATCCCAATTGATTTAATCTCGGGCACTTGTGCCGTGAATCCTGTGGAAACCTCCCGGCACGAGTGTCGGAATTAAACATAGATGTGATCAATAAGCGATAGTCATCTGCAAAATTAAAATGATATCGGATAGAACCGGGTTTTAGATAATGCAATCACCCCCCCTCCCTCCCTCCCTCCCTCCCTTACCCCCCACAGCACTCATTTGGAAGACGGATTCAATTAGTGGGCGTATTGTAAAATGCGCCCTATAATTTAGTGAATAGTTTGAAGTTGAATATTGAATTATTCAAATATCCCGTATGTATCGCTGGAAATAGAAATAAACTGATAACAAGAAAAAATCGCGATCGGTTGAGAGCGGAGTTTGCCATGCCAAATTCAAGTAAGAGCACGCATAACGATGTGGTAAACTTGACGGCGGATGAAAGAGAAGGTGATTCGGCCGACCCTGAGCAAAATCTTTCTTCCGCAAGGCCGTTCGAGGAAATGCGTTCCAGTCCCCGAAAAAAGTATCATTGCATTCAACAGATTGCCCCAATGTATAACCGGTATCTCCCCTCGGCTGATACATATTTCAAAGTTGAATGCAATGACATATCCCAAGGAGGGATATCATTCTATCTAAGACGGCCGCCGGGATGCGAGCGGTTTGCCATCGTGCTGGGGCAAAAGTCTATGCCCACCGTGCTGATCGGCCAAGTCGTCTACTCTAGAGAAGTCCAGCATAAAGGGAATCGAATGTATTTGGTGGGTTGCCAATTCATCGATCGTCTGTAAATCAGATAAATGTCGTTTGCGGGACATCAAACCTACTTCGACGGATGTATCTGCGATGGCTGGATTGTTTATAAAATCCAGGGCTGGTCACTTTAGTTCCCCAGTTTTTTCCGCTGCGTGCCGGCATTTTCCCAGGGACATCAGCGCAAAGGCCGTGCCGTACTGCTGGTGATAATTATACATGGGAAAATCCCACCACGACCCGTCTTTTTCCTGCACGGCCAAGAGCACGCGAGCCAGTTGGTCCTGGAAAGGGGGGCGATCGGCCTGGGGAAGCAATTCGATGCATCGCGCGGCGTAGTAATGGCCGAAATAAAAGAAATATCCCGCCACTTGGAACCAGGATTCGTGGGGGATGGGCCGTTTGCGGCCCATGTCGAGCCATCCGTTGCGGGCGAAGAGGCGGTCGAGCCAGTTTTTAATAATCGCATCGGACACTTCGGTATCGCCCCAGATCCGCATGGCGGCGTTGCAGGCCTGCGAGCGGCCCAGACTGCCGCCGGGCAGATTTATCGGCATCTGGGGCACGTACTTCAGGTACTCGCCGTAATCGTAGGAAAAGTCCGGCTTGCGCTGGCGGATGATCGATGCCTTGCCGCGGTCGATCAGGCGCTGGGCGCATCCTCGCCGACTTTTTTCGCCTCTGCCAGAGAGATTAACACCGCCGCCGTGACAAAACTATTGGATGAATCGCTGGGTTTTTTCGTATGGGCCTTAAAATCGTAGTACCCCCAGCCGCCGTCGACCGTCTCGTAACGGTCGAGCAAATCGATCTGTTGCCGAATGAGTTCATGGATTTTCTTGGTGCGATCGGAGTCATCGGGCTTTCGGCCGAGCATGTGCACCAGGGCCTGAATCGAGTAGGCATGGGTCCAGACGTTGTAAAACGCATCGGGCGTGGCGCGGCGGACGTGGGACAAATTCTGGAATAGCCACTCTTCTGCCCGATCCAGAGATTTGATTATTTCAGGCCGGTCGCCGCCGACCTCGATCAAGGCGGTGATGCACATCGAAGTGACGGCCGCGCGGAAGGCCTGATGCGCTCCCGGCACGGGCGAGTAAATGTCGCCCGGCCTGTAAATATCGGCCGAACCCCAGGACCCGTTCTTGTTTTGCGTTTTCAGGAGAAAATCCAAGCCGCGGCCGATGGCGGCGTCGATATCCGCGGCCGGCGGCGCGGTCACGGGCTGCGGGCGCGGTCCGATTTCGGCCAGCGGCCAGTGTTTTTCTACGGCTGGTTTTTCCTCGCCGGCCATGAGCGGCAAGACGCCGAAGACAAGCAAAATCGTCCAGCCTAGTCGGTTTCCCATGGTGCGTTCCTGCTTTGATTTATAGTGGAGGGTGCATAGTGGACGGTGATCGTTGAGCAGCGCGAAACCGCAAGCGATTTCGTGGCGTTATTCCGCATTCAAGATTTTCTTCATCTCTCAGCCTTTATCCGTTACTTGGCGTCCTTGGGCGGTTCCAGGAGAATTTTGTCCCCTTCGGAAAGCCCTTTGAGAATTTCCATTTGCTTGTCGTTCTGCTTGCCGATGGTTACTTCGTGTTTTTCGGCTTTGCCGTCCTTGGTTTGCAGGTATACGAAATGCTTTTCATCGTCCAAAGGATCGGTTGAAACCAGCTTCGGCGGCACGATCAAGGCGTCGGACTTGGTGTACGGCGTAAGTTTGATCTTGCAGGCCATGCCGGGCAGGATGTTTTTCGAGAGTTGATCTTCCAGGTCCAGGCTGAGTTGAAGGTCGAAGCTGCCCAAGGAGATGGGCACCTTGCCGACTTCGTCCACGGTAACGTCGAGCTTGATGTCCGGATATCCGGTGGGGGAGGCCTTGCCGTCCATGCCGTTGCGGACGTACTGCAAACGATCCTCGGAAATGGTGGAGTGAATGAACAGGGGCCTGGGCTCGACGATGGTCATGAGCACGTGATGCGGCATGGCGTTGCCGCCGCGGCGCAGCGTTTCGGTGAGGGAAGTGATTTCCGTGAATTTGCCGCGCTGGCAGCGGCCGTAATAAACGTATCCGTCGCACGGGGCCTTGATCTTCATCAGCTCCTGATCGGCCAGAAGGTTTTTCAGCCGTTCTTTGGAGCGGGCAAGCTGCACCTTTTGCTTTGCCACGTCGAGGCGTTGTTTTTCCAGGGCCAGGGGCAGTTGCACGCGATCTTTGGACCAGGCCAGGGTACGGCGTTGGACGGCTTCCTTGATTTGCTCGTCCATGCGGGGAATTTGATACTTCAGCAACTGATCGCGGCGAAGTTCCGACTGCTCCACGGAGAATTCGGCGCGCTCGACGGTGTCGCGAGCCCGCTTGAGTACGATCTTTTCCGTCTCTTCGGTCAGATCGTCGGCTTTATACATTTTTTCGAGCTGTTCCAATTCCTCGCGGTCGTATTCCAGATATTGCTTGTTGAATTTGAGGTTCTTGTCCACGGCTTTAATTTCCATGGGCCTGATTATCTCCAGGTAGTTTTTCTGGTCCTCCTCTGCGATGCGCTGCGCCCGTTGACTAGTCTCGAGGTCCAGGGGCGTGCTTTTTTCCAGGACGGACACTAGATCTTCGGACTGCTTGAGGGCCACTTCGGCAATTTGCTGCTCGGTGCGGAGATCGGCAACGGCCTTGTCGATTTTCTCGGAGTCGAATTCGACGAGCACGTCGCTCTTTTTCACCCGGGCGCCGTGCTCGACTGCTTGCACGACCGTAAAGGACGTCCATTCCTCCGGGTGAAAGATGATTTCGGTCATGTTGCGGCTTTCGAAATACCCATCCAAGTCGAACTGGATCTTAAACGGCTCGCGCTTGACTGTATAAGTCGGCGCGGCGGCAGTTGCGGGCGACGGCGCGGCGGCGGGTTCTTCTTTCGCCGGCTTGGCTGCGGGAGCGGCGGCGGGTTCTTCTTTCGCCGGCTTGGCGGCTGGGGCGGCGGCGGGTTCTTCTTTCGCCGGCTTGGCGGCTGGGGCGGCGGCGGGTTCTTCCTTAGCCGGCTTATCGGAGGCGGCGGCCGCGGGGGTAGGTTCAGGCTTATCGGCTGTTTCCAGAGCAGCCATCGCCGCCGTACTCAACCAGGCTAAAATAATAAAAATTAAAACCAAGCTTCGCAGACAATAGTTCATGATCAGTCTCCTGAGGCTAGTGTAAATATCCGGTGTGACCATGCGGGCGGATGTACAGGAGTCGGGATTCAACCCAAACAGTAACGAGTATGAATGCATCCGGCCGACGGGGTTATCAAATTGTCGCATGCAATAACCCGTGGTGCAAGGAAACCACTTGAAAGAGGGGGGCGGTGGACTTTTAGTCTCATTTTGGAAGCACTATAATCAAGCCTGGTTTGGGTCGACCAAAGGCCTTCAGGCATTAACCGGCACAAGTGATTTTCAAGGAGCATTAAGCATGAGACACGCGATTATCAGAGGCGCACAAAAGTTTTTGGCACTGGGCATGTTGGGGTTGGCCTGCGGTTTTGCGGCCTGGGCAATAGCCGCGGAATCGGAGCAACCCATTAAAATCCTTTTGCCGCCGCAGCAGGATTTCTATGCCAAAATGCTGGATTGCGACGGCATCGTAATCAGGGCCCACAAGGACGTCGCCGACCAGGCCTTGCGCGAGGCCTGCCTCCATTTGTCGATGATCATGGAGAAACAGCCCAACGTGCAATGGAATTTGAAGATGGCCGGCGCGGAGGTGCATATTATCGGCCGCCACCAGACGGCATCCGATCTGCCCGAGAACCGCCGCCCTGAGCCCAAGCCCTCCCAGGAGAAACAGGCCCTTGACGTTCAAGCGCAGGCCCCGGCCGATCCGATCGTCTCCTGCGGCGAGGAGAATTTGCTGCGCCTGGACAATGATAAGAACCACGGGAGCGACATCTGCGTCCGCGAGACTGCCAAAAACATATTCGAGGGCGGAGTCTCGAATTCGCTTCGCGAAGGCTTTAAGAAACAGCAGGCGGAGTCGCTGCAAAAAGGGCGCTGGAAAGGAGCATCCGCTGGAACCAATCCGCAGGACTTTTTTGCCGAACTTTCCACCTGGTATTGGGGGAGCCACGGCGACCTGGCCATGGAAGGTTCCAAACCGGAAAACGGACGGGAAGGTCTAAAGCAGTACGATCCGGAGGCCTTCGCCCTGACGGATGATTTTTACTCGGGCCGGACTGCCGTGCCCAAGCTCAACTACTCCGAACTGTATCCGCTCCGTCCGGAAAGGGAATGGCAAATGACCTCCACGCGCCCGGGCGGGAAAACCAGCATTCGTTTCGTCAATCGCGGAGCGGCGCCGCTTAAGGTATTTTTTCTGGATCTAAACGGTACGCGGCAACCTTCCGGCGACCTGCCTGCATATTGTTCGCTCACCAAGCCGACCCAAGGCGCGCACTCCTGGGCGGTGACCGACGCCCAAGGCAAGGCCCAGGCGATTTTCGTGGGGGAGACCAAAAAAGGCGTGGCCCTGGTCGGTCCGCCGGATGAGGGCAAAATGTCGAAGATCCTGCCGCCCAAGCAGCCCAAGCCGCTGGTCGAAAAGCCGGATGCGAACGTCCCGCCGATCATCACGCTTTCGCCGCCGCAGCAGGGTTTCTATTCCAAGATGATCGACTTCGACGGCCTTTACATCAAGGCCCACAAGGATGTTTCCGACGAGGCCTTGCGCGAGGCCTATCGCCGTTTGTCCAGGCAGATGGCCAATCAGCCCAACGTGCATTGGAATTTAACAATGGTCGGTTCGGAATTGCATATTATCGGTCGCGACCAGGTCACCTCGGACATGCCCGAATACCGCGGCATGAAAGGGCGGCCCATGGAAGGCAACTTGACCGTTGACGAGCGCACGCGGGGCATGGGCGGGCTGGTCGCCTCATGCGGCGAGGAGAACTTGATGCTTCTGGACAAGGATCGTTATCGCGGGCGCGACATCTGCGTGCACGAGTTCGGCCACAACATCTTCGGTTCCGGCATACCGTCTTCGGTCCGCGAAGTAATCGTGAAGCAGTATAACGAGTCTCTGAAGAACGGCCACTGGGTGGGCGATTACGCGGGCACGAATCCGGACGAGTATTTCGCCGAGTTAACGATGTGGTACTGGGGCACGCGCGGAGAACTGTCCATGCAAGGCGTCAAGCCTGAAGACGGGCGGGAAGGATTAAAAAATTACGACCCGGAAGGCTACGCCTTGATGGATGACTTCTATTCCGGGCGGATGACGGTGCCCAAGATCGACATCTTGGAGTTGAAGCCCCTTGAGCCGGAAAAGGAATCACAGATGCGATCCGACAAGTCGGGCGCTCAAGCATCGATCCGTTTCTGGAATAGGGGGAGCAAGCCGTTGGAGGTCTTCTGGCTCGATGCCGAGGGCAAGCGTCAGTCGTCGGGCAAAGTACCGCCTTACAGCAGGCTCTCGAAATCCACCCAGGCCGGACACGCCTGGCTTGTTGCCGACGAACAAGGCAAGGGTGTCGCGATATTCGTGGCGGGCGCCAAGCGGGGCGTTGCCGAAGTGGGGCTGGCGAATTAATGGAGGATGTCCCGAATTAAGAATAGGCTTATTTAGCCCCCAGTGAATACACCGGGGGCTGCGCGAAGTTTTTAACCCGTCGTGTATTCACGGCGGGCTAAATATCAATTTCAGGACACCCTCGCCAATCCCGAAAAATCGCCCTTGCATCGGCGGAACGTTTTGGTTAAAAGTTTTCGGCTTATCGGCGTGATATCCTAATCTTGTCACCCCTTGGGAATCGAACGATGTTCCGGACTCGCACAAAACTCGTAGTAATGCTAGCAGTGCTGGCTTTTACCTGGATTTCGGCGTCGGTTAAAGCGGACTCGAGCCGTTTGGACGCCGCCGTCATGAAAGCCGCCTTGCGAACCGCGACTGCCGAAGAAGGGGGCTTTATCGATGACATGCTGATCAAGGTCAACAAAGGAACATTACCGGCCGACCTTGTCGACAGCACCTTTCAATGGGCCCGAAAAAAACCGTACAAGCACCGCTTCCAATATTTCAAACAGGCCTTGATAGTCCGGGCGGCCGGCATTGGGATCACTATAAATCCGTGAGAGGGCGGGTTGGCGGTTCATCTATAGATTTCTCTGCGATGACCGATTGTAATCCCGCCTATCCGAAGAGCATTCCCGCGTACCCCACCACGCGATTTCTTGGTCCTTCGGCGTCAGCGCTGGTGGCGTAGCCTACCAATTCGCAGCGATTGAGCGATCCGAGTTGGCGCAGGGTTTCCATGACGATCACGCAGGGATGCATCCCGCACATGCTGATGCCGTGCAGATGGACGGTTTGGAATACGTGGGCCGGGTCGAGCGTCTCGATGGCGTCCAGGGCGATGCGGTCGAGTACGCGATTTTCGCTGTCGCTGGCAAAGTGGTTCATATCGCTGGAAATGACCAGAAGCGGGCGTTCGGCGAGGTCGCGCAAGACGCCGGCCAACTGCGAGGCAAAGCGCTGCAAGGCCGGAAGATCGTCTTCGCCGCCGATGGTTATGCCCACCACTTGGGCTTGCGGAGCCAAGCGGGCCAAAATGGGCAACTGCACCTCGATGGCATGCTCCTGGCTGTGGGCCGAGGCATCCAATTCCAGATGGTCGACGGCTTCGGATAATCGCACGGCCAGTTCCAGATCGCAATCCAACTGGCCGCCGGGAAAGAGCCATCGCCGATGCGGCGCCACGGCCCACTGGGCCCCGCCGGGGCGATGCTTCGGGCAGAAAATGATTACCTGCCTGGGAATTTGCAGGCGTTGCCACACCCGGGCGGCCAGGCGTCCCGAATATGTCCAGCCCGCGTGCGGAACCATTGCCCCAGCCCAGGACTCTTTTGAGGAAGGTTCGGCCAGCATCCGATCGAGGATAACTTCCACTTCGGATGGATTGGAAGGATAAAAGGTGCCGGCAACGCTTGGCTGGCGATCCTTCATTTCTTCCTTCTTCATCGACTCTTTTACCTTGCGCCGACAATCGGCCGCGAATCGCATAACCCTCGAAACGAAGCAGTTTTGTGTCATTGTCCAGCCAGGCGTCGCGGGGCAATCCGGCCTTCAGGCATGTCTGCTGCAAAAATGTTCGGGCGTCGAAATGGTGTTCCACGGCCACGCCCGGCAAAAGCAAGCCGCGGTTCGATCCGCGTGAAATCTGCAGGCCGTGCACGCCGATGGTCACCTCCCGCACGCGGTCTTCGCCCCGGGCGGCGACTTCTTCCGGCCCCCACAGGAGCCAAACCTCCATATCCAAAAAATCCAGTTCTTCGGCGGCGATGGGCGGGAAACGGGGATCGTCTTTGGCCGCCCGGTCGGCCGCATGGCTGACGGCCTCGGCCAGCGTGGCCGTAGGGCTGAGATAACCGCAACAGGAACGCAAATGGCCTTCTCGCTTAAGACTCACAAACGCCCCGTAGACCGGCAAATCGGCTGTTTCGGCAAGGGTATACGTGAACCGCTCGGGCCGCGACATCTCAACCGCCGCCGCCACCCGGCGCCCGGCGGCCCGAAACAATCGCTGCTCTTCTTCCGCGCTAAGTCTTGGCTTCATGCCCTGATTGTTTTGAGAGGTTGTCATGTGATTGCAGTGTAAATTGTGCGCGACCGACCAAGCGACCATGCCGACCACGGCGACCCTGCTTCGCAGGGTGGCGCCGCGGCGCCCGTTGGTGCCCGTCGCGGCTTTATGAATTATTTGAGGATGCTCCGGAATTATGTATTTAAAATTTTGTGTAATTAGCCCCCGGTGAATACACGGGGGGCCTTGTGGAGCATTTTCCGCATTTAACCCCCCGTGTATTCTCGGGGGGCTAAATATCAATTCCAGAACACCTTCAGTTATCCTTATGAAAAATTGGCGATCCGCACCGGCAATCGGCGTGAGCCCCAAGTGCCGGACGCATCTTCAAAGCGGCCGGCAATGGGCATTTGGCAAAACATGCATCGACCGGAGTGGATGGCATAACTCAGAATATTATAACCGTTGCGCTCGATAACCGCACTCCCGCATCCGGGGCAATATGTGTGCTGCCGCTGCTGATCGATGACGTTGCCGGTATAAATATAACGTATTCCCGCCAGGCGGGCGATATCGTAGGCCGAAACGAGCGAAGACATCGGCGTGGGGCCGCGGTCGGTCAGCTTGAAGTCCGGATGAAACGCGGAAAAATGGAGGGGCACGTCCGGGCCCAACTCCTCGACAATCCACTGGCACATGCGTTTGATTTCCTCGGGTGAATCGTTGGCCTGCGGGATGATAAGATTGGTGATTTCCAGCCAGACCTTGCTTTCCCGGGCAATCCAGCGGAGCGTATCCAACACCGGCTGCAATCGGCCCGCGCAGTATTGGCGGTAAAAATCGTCGCTGAAACCTTTCAGATCGACGTTGGCCGCGTCCATGTGTTCATAGAATGCCGCCCGGGCGGTTTCGGCGATGTAACCCGACGTGACGGCCACGGTCTTTACGCCCGCTTGCCGGCAGGCCTTGGCCGTGTCGATGGCGTACTCGGCCCAGATGATCGGATCGTTGTATGTAAAGGCCGCGCTTTTGCAGCCCTGTTTCATGGCGGCGGCGGCGATAGTCGCCGGAGCGGCGGTTTCGCAGGCGGCTTCCACGTCGCGCGATCGCGACATTGTCCAATTCTGGCAATAGGTGCAGCCCAGATTGCAGCCGGCAGTGCCGAACGACAAAACGGCCGTGCCGGGAAAGAACTGATTGAGCGGTTTTTTCTCGATCGGATCCACGCAGAACCCGGTGCTGCGGCCGTAGGCGGTGGAAACGATCTGCCCGTCGCGGTTCTCGCGGACAAAGCAAAATCCCCGATCGCCCGGCCGCAACACGCAACCTCGCGGACAAAGATCGCAAACGATGCGCGTGCCGTCGTCCGATTCGTGCCACCAACCGCCCGGTTTGGAGCCCGGGGTAAAAGCTTGCTCCTCCGGCGGCAAAATTACCCTGCGTGCCATGATTTCATCCCAAAAGTCCCCTATCCCGCCGGGAAAGGGCTGGGGTGAGGGTACTTTACGCAATCGCTGGTTAGGGCGACAGAAAACTATTGCCCCAACAGTGTTATTATATCCATTCGTTCCATTGCGATTTGTTATATTTTTCCTCAGTTAAGCGGGCCGTAACTTCACGGGGCCAATCTATCAATGGTTCTACCGCATTCCAGGCGGAAATCAATGCCTGTCGAATATCCTCGGCCGGAACCGGAAGGTTCGCAATGAAGGCCTTGTGATCGCGGGCGTTGCGATAGTCGGGCATCCGCGGGGGGATTTTCAAACATCGGGAAATCAATTCCAGGGGAAAATTATATAAAATCGTGCCGTGATACAATAAATGCCGCTTTCGGCAACGCATGCTGTTGCCGGAAAATTTTAAGCCGCCAATGGCCAGGTCGCTGGTGCCGCAGAAACGCACTCCAGGCGCAAGGGCGCGAGCGCCTTTGCCAGCGTTTCGAGCACAAAAGCATGGGCCTGATTTACCACGCGCAGGCCGGGATAATTCTGATGGCTGAGCAGCAGTGCATACATCAAGCAGCCCGGCCCGGTGACGATTGTCGCCCCGCCGCTGACGCGGCGCAAGATGGGGATGCCCAATTCCCGGCAGACATCTTGATGCACTTCGGCATCGACGTACGACGAGCGCCCCACGATCGCCATGTTTTGCGGCGGTTCCCAGAAGCGCAGCGTTTCCAGGGGCTTAGCGGCATTTTCCGCTTCCTCCAAAAGCGCTTCATCCAGCGCCAAATTCTCGGCCGGCGTGGGCAGGGTAAGATCAAGATATCGCATAGCGTTGATTATAGCATAAACATGGGATTTTCAATTTACCGGAATGATTGTATAATGTAAATTAGAATTATACATAGTTTATTTATGGGCCAATTATTCGCCACAATACGCGACCTTATTGCCAAAGATCAATATGTTATTGGCATGCACGCCATGGAGCGTCTTGAAGAGCGCGATATCATGGAATGGCATGTTGTGGCAGGTTTGTCAAATGCGGTATTGCTAATTGAACGACCTTATGCTGAACCGCATCCTGTAATTGAAGTGCGTGAAACTTTACCTGATGGAACGGAATTCAAAGCAGTTTGGTCTCATTTACGGCAGAGTGACGTGGCGAAATTGGTAACCGTACATTTTTTTGATCGGTAAAATATTATGAAAATCCCGGGAAAACGACTAAAACGCACGCGATTAGTCCGAGGCGGGCGTTTTGTAGTGGCTGTGGATGTGGAAATGGTTATTCCGCCCGACGATCCCAGCGAGCCTTGCATCGAGGCTGAAACCGTGCAAATGCTACGCGACATCGCCGAACATGCCGAGCATGGCGACCGGCAATGGATCCAACAAAAAGGCAAAGTCTACGAGCTTATTGATACGGTTTGACTGATGAAAGCCTATGTTGGTTTTTATTTAGACGATTCCTTTTCTTGTGATTGCGGCGCAGGAGTTTTCGGCCCTAAACCGATATCAAGTAGTGGACCGTCCTCGACTCGTTTGACTTTCCCACCGTCGTCCTTGAGATTTTCGCCTACCGAATATACCAGCCACCCTTCGGGCAGCTTTTTGATGATCATCGGCTTGCCGTTAAAAGGATCGACGCCGACTTCATCCGGCAGGCCGAGTTCAGTCATCGTCGGAATTTTGTCCCCGTCAAGCGGCGATTTCTTTTGCAGGGCATTGATGATTCTTACGGCTCTGACCCAAGCCTGACAGCGATATGCCGATATCAGTGCCGACCTATAAGCGGGTCTTGCCAATTCCACGAACATATTAAATATTGATTTGGATTTTGCCTGTTGTATATCTTCTTCGGCAGCCCAGTCGGAATATGGATGTAAAGAATAGTTCAAGTATTGCTCATATAAATCCAATGTTGAGATTTGCCATAAATTAGAGAGTATCCAGGGCCGGGGCAATTCATGTCTGAAACAATCCATGCTAAACGCTCGTTCTGATTTCAGTGCCGTTCGGAAATTCCGCATCGAGCCGTGAAGCGACAACTCAGCTTCCAGGTCCGCTCGTATCTGATCTCCGACAGGGCCGGACTGCAACACCTCATTGGCACATTCCAGGGCTATCCCTTCGACGGCCCTGCTGACTAAATAATTTGTAATAAGCGGTTCGTGTTCTGCTTGGCGAGATAGTCGGCATATCAATATAACCGATCGCATGGCTTCATCCCTGTCGCCCTGAAATATCAGCAACTTTGCTCGCGCTAGAAGGTATCTTTCAGGAGCACGAATGAAGCCGGAATTATTTTGATCACAGATTGCACCCAAGAGTTTACTTGGGGGAAGATTATAATCTAGTTTAGAATCGAAATCCGGACGTTCGACCACCTGCTGCAATAGGGGATAGACTTTTGGATACGCATCCAAAGCATCTTTTATTTTTTTCAAATCCTCGGGATAGTATTGCCATTCTTGGAAACTTTTAAGATCATAAACTTCGTTTACCACGGCATTCATGTCGTCGTTGGCCCTCAAAAGATATGTCATGCCGTTCTGTTCCGGAGGAACGGATTTTCGGGCCAGATCGGCCAGACAAATCGGATCGCCGGCGGCTTTAATCGCCGCTAACTTTTTCTCAAGCCGTGAGCCGAGAATCCAGGAATAACATGCCGCGCATATCAGCAGGATTGCGATCAACGTTCCCAGGCTTATGCCGGTCCAGAGGAGAATTTTTTTCGCTCTTTTCATAAAATCGATCCTTAAAAAGAAGTTCCGATTCGGCGGTTATTTTTTGGATATATGCAAAATACTCCTCCGGCGAGAGTGAGTGAGATTGATTGACGGTCAATTGCCGATAAACCCACTGGCCGGCTTGGTGGTCGGTGTATTTGGAGACAAAGGCCGCGATTTCCACGGCGTCGCGCGATGGGGTTGGGGGAGGAAAAAGTGCCACAATACGCCGCGAAACATTATGATCGACCCAAAAATTCAGTCCGATGCCGAATATCACCATCGCCAGCGTTAATAGACCAATACGTTTTTGCATACGCCAATGGCGCGATTCGCGCAACCGGGCATCGACCGCACTCAGGACTTGGGAGCGCAACTGTCGGCCTGCCTGGCAAGGTTTTATTTGCGAGAGGATTCGTTCCGGATCGTGGTTCATGTCCAATCCTTTGCTAAAATCGAGCGCATTTTTTCCAAGGCCGTGCGATAGCGAGTGGCCACGGTTCCTTGCGGGCAGGCGGTTACATCTGCTATTTCGCGAAACGTGAGCCCCGCGAAAAATTTTAATTCCACGATTTCGCGGAGCTCCGCATCCAGGCGGTTCAAGGCCGTGGTTGCCGCCTCGGCGTATTCATTTGCCCGAGGATTATCTTTTTCGACTTTTTCAAACAGATGTTGTCTTTCGGCAGTTGCATCTAAGGATGCCGCGGTTTTTCGTCGCCCGGCCAAGCGCAGGGCCTCGTTTCGGGCAATGGTAAAAGTGTACGCGGTTAAATTTTCGACTTTCGCCAAGCGTTTACAATTTCCGGCCAGGCGGACGAATGTCTCTTGCAAGGCATCTTCGGCATCCTCTTTTGAGCCCAGGATGACCATCAAATAATGGTGCAGTCGGTCGGCGCAGGCGTCGTATAGCTCGGCAAAGGCGGCATGGTCGCCTTGGGCTAGTCGTTTGCCTAATGTGTCCATCGCCGCTCCGTTCGGTTAAAGGCAATTAAATGCCTTCTAAACTAAAGACCCGCCGTGTATGAGATTTTATTTAATCTGAACATAATAACACTATGCTGCGTAATAGAAAATATGATAGGGGCCGGTTATAACGGTTAGGCAAACTTAAGGTGCAAGTCTATATGGGCGTGAGGATTGAGATAATTGTGCTGCTTTTGCATGCGGCGCGGGCAGGGAAAAACTTCAAGGAATATAAACCGCCGTAAGTGTTTATACAACTTGTAGTTGCAATCCATGTTAAACTTTGCGGGGTGTTTGGGGATTTGCAGTCGGCGGCTTTGTCTGGCAGATTATCTTGAAGGGGTAGATTTATAAATTACCGTAATTCGCCGTTTCCGCAACCTAGATTTTAGGAGTGGAGACACCTAATATTTTTGTGGGTGGACAAATACAATTGGGTGGCAATGACGTCTCGCCAGTGTTGCCGCGATCAAGCACGGGCAAGATGCCCGTGCCCATTCATTACATACTTGAAAAAAGGTTAATCACATGAACGCCTCTATCCGTATCACATCAAGCTTATTGATTGTTGCTGGCCTGCTGCCCGCGGTTTGCGGACGAGCCTGCGATTGCGCAACACCGTCTACATCCACCGTGTACTCCGGGGCAAGCGTGTGCGGCCAGGAGTACCGGCTGGTTTACAAAACGGTGTGCGAGCAGCGGCAAAGAACCGCCTACAAGATCGAATACGAGACCGCGTACGAAGAGCGGCCGGTGACGACCTACAAGCCCGTCTGGGAAACCCAGATGCGCGAGGAGCGCTACACCGTGGCCAGGCCCGTCACCGAAACCAGCGAGCGGGAAGAGGTTTACACGGTGCAAAAACCGGTCTGGGAAACGCAGATGCGCGACAACAGTTACACCCGCGTCCGCTACGTGCAGGAGACCGCCGAACGCGAGGAACGCTATACCGTAAACCGTCCGATTACTGAAACCGGCGAACGGGAAGAAGTATACAACGTCTTGAAGCCGGTGTACGAAACATCATGCCGCACCGAAACCTACACGGTCATGCGCCCGCAGACCGTTTGCCAGACGCAGATGGTCGATCGGGGCGGTTTTGTCGAGCAGACGGTGATGAAGCCCGAGTGCCGGCCACGCGGCTGCGATGGATGTCGGGCACGTGCGCGGTCGATCCGGGCACGGGCCAGACGGTTTATCAACGGCCCGGGCTTTACTGGGTGCAAGTTCCCCGTACCACCTGTGAAGTTCAAAGAGTATGGCAGTCGAACTATGTCCCGCAGCAGGTGCAGCAGACGTTCATGGCGCCGCAAACCGAATCGCGCCAGGTGCCGGTGCAAACCGTGCGCTACCAGCAGGAGCAAGTGGTGCGCAAGATTCCGGTGACGACATGCCGCATAGTTCAGGAGGAAGTGGTCAAGAATGTGCCTTATACGGTGTTGCGGCCGGTCGAGGAGCGCGTGGAACAGCAGGTCCCGGTGCAGGTCTGCCACATGGTCGCCGAGCAGCAGGTCCGCAAGATTCCGGTGACGACCTGCCGCATGGTTTACGAGGAGCGGGTAGTGCAAAAGCCGGTGCAGGTGTGCAAGACGGTGGCAGTGCAAGAGACGGTCCGGGTGCCGCATTTAGTGGAGAAGCGGATTCCCGTGACGTATACATACTCGGTGCCGCACGTGGTTTGCTATCGCGAGCCGATCGGACCTTGCGGCGAGCCGGTGAGCGTAACCGCTCCGGAAACGGGCGTTTCCGCTCCGGCCACGACCTTTGGCGCAAACCCCCACGCCGGCCCGGCCGAAAAATGGCGCCGCAAACGGCACATCGAGCGCTGAAAAAGCGCCGGAATTAGGTACGGAGACGCCTGCCCCAAAACCTACGGACTCGGAGAAGCCGGGGCTCGTTCCGGTGCCGTCGCAGGATTTGTCGAAATAATTCCGGCCAAAATCCGATTTAGAACCGGGGCACAAGCCGGTCGATGGTTTGTGCCCCGTTTTTTTGCGCGGCAATGAGTAAAAATATCTATCCACCTTTGCCTGACAAATGGATCATTATGTTATGGGGCAGATTGCTAATCTGCCCAGAAAAGGCGGTTTGGCAACCTGCCCCAGGCTCATTTCCAAGGCAAAGGTCGATAATTGACATATATATCATAATGGGTATATTAAATATGTCTTGCCAATGTTACCTTTATAATGACGGCACAAAATGTAATGCAAAGAGAAAAGATAAAACAAGTAATAGATGCTTTTCCCGAGGAGGTCGATATGGATGTCCTGCTGGAGAAGCTTTATCTGCTCGATAAGATCGAACACGGGGAAAAACAACTTGCCGAAGGAAAAGGCATCTCGCACGATGAAGTAAAAGAGCGATTACAGACATGGCTCGAATAGTATGGACACCCAAAGCCTTGATCGACTTAGAGTCGCTCTTAGACTACATTGCCAAGGACTCTCCACTTGCCGCCAAACGATTTGCACAAAAAATAATCCAACGGATTGATCTATTGGCAAAACAACCTTTTTTTGGGAAGTTATATTGCCGAGGATGATACTCGCACTTACCGGCAAATAATCCAAGGCAGTTACCGTGTTATATATCGTACTGATGGTGATATGATTTATGTGGTGGCTATTCATCATGCCGCTCGGCTTTTAGAATCCGAAGATTTGGAATAATGCTATTCCCAGTAAACTAATACCATGATCTCCGACGAAAATTCTGGGGTTCTTCAAGGCAAGCGCCTGGCGTTTGTGGGAAAGCTGGCGAGCATGTCGCGGCGGGACGCCGGGCAATTGGCACGCAGTCATGGGGCGATGGTCCTGGACCGGCCCGATGGCTCGGCCCATCTGGTGGTCGTCGGCGAGGAAGAGCTGCCCTTGGCCGAAGGCGAGGGGCCGGAGCAGTGGTTCGACGAATCCGCCCGGCTGGCGGCCGAAAAAGGCGAATTGGAAATCATCACCGAAACGCAGCTCTGGCATCGGCTGGGATTGGTCGAGCACGAGCAGGACATCCATCGGCTTTATACTCCGGCCATGCTGGCCGAACTGCTGGGCGTGCCTGTGGCGGTGATTCGGCGTTGGCACCGGCGGGAATTGATCGTACCGGTCCGCGAGGTGCGGCGCCTGCCGTACTTCGATTTTCAGGAAGTCGCCGCGGCACGGCGCTTGGCGGAGCTTTTGGCGGCCGGCGTCTCGCCTGCCGCGATAGAAAAAAAGCTCAACGCCTTGGCAAACTTTTTGCCGGGCGTGGCCCGGCCGTTGGCGCAGCTTTCGGTGATTGTGCAAGGCAAGCAAATTTTGCTGCGTCAGGGAGATGGGCTGATTGAGCCGGGCGGGCAGATGCGATTCGACTTTGACGCCTGGGATATCGCCGAGCCGCCGGAAAGACCGATTCCTTCCACTGCCGATCAAATGTGCAATCTGGCCGCGGAATTAGAAGAAGACGGGCAATTATCGGCCGCCGCCGAGATGTATCGGGCCGCCATGGCGGCAGGCGGTCCAAAGCCGGAGATCTGTTTCATGGTCGCCGAACTGCTCTATCGGCAGGGCGATCTTTCGGCGGCAAGGGAACGCTATTACATGGCGATCGAACTTGATGAAGACTATGTCGAAGCCCGGGCGAATCTGGGCTGCGTGTTGGCCGAGACCGGGCAACGCGACCTGGCCGTGGCGGCATTTGAAGGGGCGCTTCGCTTTCACGGCGATTACGCCGACGTGCATTATCACCTGGCCCGCACGCTCGACGAGATCGGCCAGCCCGTACGTGCCGTCGAGCATTGGGAACGTTTTTTGGCCTTGGCCCCCGATAGCCCCTGGGCCGACGAGGCCGTGGATCGACTGGGATGATAAAGCGGGGGGGTTGCAAACTCCCTCGAATCATATATCCTGACATATTGAACCCACATATGTAGACGGCACGCGCCGTGTGCCGATTCCGCACGCGGCTTGTGCAGACTACTTTTCATGTCGCCGCATGTTTTCGAACCAACACCCTCGCACAAAGGTCGATGCAGGAAATACTTTTCGATTATAAGCTCAACCCGACGACCTGGGCCTATTTGTCGTCGCTGTTGATGATCGGCATGTATTTCAAGTTCCACCGCTTCTGGAGCGTGCGGAACTTGGACCTCGTGGCTCTGATCGGCATATCGCCGGGCTTGTTGTTGATATATTACGGTCTGGTGAACCATGCGCCCGGGCAGGTGCAAGGCGGATACGTTTGGCTGTTCGGCATCAGCGGATTTTTCTTGATCCGATTATTGATCGATTCGATCATGGTCCGCCGTCCGTTGTTGGAGCCGAATCTTTCGGTAAGCGGGCTGACTTTTACGGGCGTGGCGCTGTTGGTTTTTTTGATGGCCAATATCATCCAAATTCCAAAAAATCCGCCGGAACGGTTGGAATGGTACCTGGCCAGGCAGGAAGCCCCGGCCCAGCCCAATCCGGGCTTGACGTTTTTCTATCAATTCGCCGGTTTTTCGAGCAAGGCCATGATACCGGTCGATAGCACCCAGCCCGAGGACTTTCGCCGAAAGGAAATTCAGGTGGCTTCAGCCCGCAGCACTGCCATCCTGGGCCACCTGGCCGTAATCATCGGCATGGTGCTGGTGGGTTATCGGCATTTCGACAATATCCATACCGGGGTGGCGGCGGCCACGCTTTACCTGCTGGTGTTTTACACCAGCCAGATGACCGGACAGGTGGATCACGTGGTTCCGGCTGCGCTGTTGGTCTGGGCCGTGGCGGCATATCGCCGGCCGATGATCGCCGGTGTGTTCATGGGCATAGCCGTGGGCGTGATTTATTATCCCTGGTTCCTGCTGCCTTTGTGGTGCGGATTTTATTGGCGCAAGGGCGTGGTGCGATTTCTTATCGGCGTGGCCTTGGCCCTGGGAATCATGATCGCCTGGCTGGCCCTAAGCATGGGCACTTGGGAAACGTTCTGGCCGCAATTGCGGCTGATGCTGGGCTTTCGCAATCCGCTGGAAGTGGTCTCCTCGGGCTTCTGGAAATTCCACGAACAGGCCTGGCGCTATCCGGTGCTGGCGGCCTACGGCGCGATGTGCTTCAGCCTGGCCCTGTGGCCGCCGCAAAAGAATCTGGGCACGTTGTTGAGCTGTTCGGCGGCCGTGATGCTGGCCACTCAATTCTGGCACGCCAACAACGGCGGATTGTACATTGCCTGGTACCTGCCGCTTCTAATACTGACGATCTTCCGCCCCAACCTGGAAGACCGCGTGGCCCTGACCGCAGTGCGCGACATCCGCTGGCCGTGGCGGCGAAACCGGGCAGGGAAAACCCAGGCAGTCGCACCTACAGTATGAAATAATGGGAGAAGTCATATGAACCCACAAGTCAAGATATGGTTAGGCGTTAATTGTATTTTCATAATCGCAATGATCATTCACTTTTTTAAGGCTTTCTGGAATAGGTCTCGTGCATTTCACCAAGTTATTGTCATGTTGAATGAAAATGACATCCGGTGGCATTCTCCCAAAAGCGAATTTAAAGATATCATGGTTTCATCGTTTATTGCAATTGTTGTCCTATTAGCGACAATCGCATTGATTTGGTCTGCTCACTATATATGGGCAGGAATTTTTCAATTTCTTTCAATGATATTGCTCTTAATAGCAATATTACTTGCCAAATAGATTCGAGTGCATAAGAGGCGAAAAAAGGGAAAAGTTTTATGTAAATATTTTAATGTTGATAAACGGGAAAGATACTTAAAATCGGTTCCCGACATCTTATTATGAAGAAGGCAAAAAAACTAGACACAAACAGGATATACTCAAGGAATATAATTTCAGCGAAGGTCTCCGGGGCAAGTATTATATACGTTTTATGGAAGGCAGTAACGTGGCGCTGATCGATGCCGAATTGGCTAAAATTTTTCCCGACTCCCAATCGGTTAATCAAGCTTTGCGATCGCTCGTGAACATCGCTCGAAAAAGTACGAAAAGAAAAGTCAAATAAACGCGGACCTGATCCCAAGTAAGAATAAAATCAAGCTGTAGCAGCCCTCACCCTAGCCCTCTCCCGAAGGGAGAGGGAACTTTCTCAATCCCGGCGGGCGTCGATTGTTTCCGGCTTTTTTTGCCCGGCGTTCCAGCGTTTCCAGGCGGCCTGGTCGAAACTGAAATTCTGGCCGGTGATGGCTGCCAGGGCGTCGAGCACGGCCTGATTGGCGAACTGCTTGGAGATGATTGTCGGTCCGCCGCCCATGGACATTCCGCTGCCGCTGCCGCCGGGTCCTTTGCCGAAGGTTGTGGTCATGCTGCCTTCGCCGCCGGGTTTGGGGATCTTGAATTTATGGGTTGTCAGCAGGGAGTCGATCAGCGGCCCGATGGCCGAAGGGTCTTTCATCCGTCCCAAGGCGATTCCGGCCAGATTGACGGTGGGATTGTCTTTCGCCCGCAATTTGCTCACAAAATATGCTACTACGTCCGGCCGTTTTTCGCTTTGCAGGCGATCGAGACAGGACAAGCGGACTTCTTCGGCAGGGTCCTCAATCGCGGCCACCGCCAGGCCCATGGCGGCCTCGGGCGAACTGATTTTCGCCAGGGCCTCGACATAGATCAGCCGTGCCGGTATGGAATTATCATCGCGCAAGTTGACCAGCAGGGCCTTGACTGCCATGGGATCGGCGATGTTGGCGAAATTTTCCCGGGCCTGAGAGTCGCGGTCGGCGCCCAGCCATCCCCGCCAGCGCTTGATATTTTGAAACCATTCCTGCCGGGCGTTTTCCATCCTGGCTTTGCTTTCGATCAGCTCGATTTCCTGCGACAGCATCCAGCGGTTCTTATAGCGTTTGTAGCCGCGCTCGATCATCAGTTCGTCCCGGGTCGTCCATTGGCCGTCGATTTGAACGTAACCCAATGCGCGGCGGGCGTCGATTTGGTTGGGGTCCAATTCGATGATCCGTTTCAGATGCGTTTCGCGCTCGATGGGCAGCCGTTTTTGGCGGCACCACTCGGCCAAGGCCCATTGGCCTTCGATGGTGTCCGGGTAGGCGGGCCGAATCTTTTCGTATTCATCTTCCTCGGGCCGGCGCTTGAGGACTTGATCCACTTGCGAGGCGGCCAGCGTGATCTGCCCCTCGCCGGCCACTTTTACGATGTATTGTTTTCGCGGATTCTCCTGGCGATTCAGCAGTTCGCCGGTAATGCGCCCGCCGTTGGCCAGCACGAATACTTCCGCCCGGCAGGCAAAACCCGCGTTCAGCGCGAACACCAGCATTAGCCAGCGGAAAATATAACGGGTCACGGGCGATTTTCCTCGAATCGGCTCAGGGTGGAATAATTCCGGCCTATTTGTTTTAGTATACGCCCCCCCTATTTATAAACACAATCCAAATCTTCTCCGGGTCGGATTTTTTCTAAGATTTTGGGCCTTTTTATGCAGATTCTTTCAATAATAGACGCCCGATATTTGAGTAAATAAATGCACTAGTTAGCCTCTAATAAAAGGACGTGAATCTCTCGCCCCACCCAAAGAGGTGTAGTATGGAATGACAACTTTATAGTAAAAAACCCGGAAAGATTGCTTCCGGAAACCTGAACCCTAAATATCCTGAACCCCGAACCCTGAACCCTGAACCCTTTTATTCGGCCCATGACTCGGATAATTCTCGCAGTACTACTGATTGCCTTGCTGGGCGTAGGCGGATACTTCGCCGTAAATTACCAGGTCGAAACGCAGTACGAAAACGGAAAAGTTTCGTCGGTTAAGATCACGCCTCGCGCCGGCAGCCCGGATGTATCAGGGCCTGAGATATCCCAAGCCGAACCTGCTCCCCGGCGCTGAGGCCGACTTTCCGCATTGCCACGTTCAATCTGGGCGGGCTGGATGAGAATAAACTCAACAGCCTGCGCATAAGCGACGTGTTGGTGCGGCTTTTGCCGCGTTTTGAACTGATCGCCCTGGAAGGAATTCGGGGAAAAAATCAAGGCGTGCTTATCCGGCTGGTCGAACAGGTCAACGCTGCAAGCGGGCGGCAGTACAACTTCGCCACCTGTCCGACCCAGCGCCGCGACGGCATCGAACACTACAGCGCATTCGTGTTCGATCGCAGCGCGCTGGAGATCGACCACTCGACGGTACATTTTGTCGAGGATCCGCTGGGGCGCTTCCG
Source organism: Pirellulales bacterium (assembly GCA_963845975.1). Taxonomy (GTDB): domain Bacteria; phylum Planctomycetota; class Planctomycetia; order Pirellulales; family Thermoguttaceae; genus JBEKIK01. The sequence continues at coordinate 2,217,203 of CAWJUD010000001.1, forward strand.
TCACAAACCGCTGGTGGGGGCTTTCCGCGTGCGGGGGATCGATCCGGCCTTGGCCTTCACCTTCACATTGATAGCCGTTGACACTAATCCCGACAAACCGGAGGCGGAACTCGATCTGTTGGCCGAGGTCATTCGCGCCGTGCGCAAAAAAATGCCGGATGAAGACGACATCATCATGCTCGGCGATTTCCAGACCGACGAAAACCACCTGGGCGGATTGAGCGGAATTTTGGGCATTACCGCCGCCATTTCCGGCACGCCCACCACCACCCGCGGCACGCAACTGGTCGATAACATTCTTTTCGACCGCCGGGCCACGACCGAATTCACCGGGCGCGCGGAAGTCGTGGATCTGATACGCGAGTTCGATCTTACCATGCAACAGGCCCAGGAAATTTCCGAACACCTGCCGGTGTGGGCCGAATTCAGCTCCTACGAAGGCGGGCAAAAAGGTTACGTTCCACCTGCGCCTATAAAAAAATAGTGGGCAGTGGGCGGTCACCCAGAGGGTACCCGCTGCGAAACCGCCGGCCCGTTTTCTCACCAAGGTGTGCCACTGTTTGACGTATGTCAAGCAGTGGACGGTGATTCGATCAAGCACTGCTTCTGCGAAGCAGTGGCACACAGTCTTGTAACGTATCGGTTTGGTGAGAAATGCGGATTGGGAATTTCATTTATCATTCGGCATCCGCGTTATTTTCCAGGCTACTTCAAGTCCTGCTGAAAAACGGGTATGATATCGGCATGGAGGTGATCGATGTTGCCGCGATTTCTTTCGCCCGGCCCGCTGTTTGCCTTGGAAATGGTGACCAGCGCACGGCGCACCCGGTATTTCATCGTCCGCGTGCTGTACGCGGCGGCTCTTTTTATCGCCTTATTTTGCACTTACTTAGATTTTAGCGAGGTCCGTGGTCTATCGGACAGGGCCCGTATCGCAGAATTTGCCTGGATTTTTTTTGATATATTTTCCTGGATGCAATTGCTGGCTGTAGCGGCGCTGGGCCCGGCCATGGCCGCGGGCACGATCGCCGTGGAACGCGAACGCCGCACTATTGAATATCTCTTCGCCAGCACGCTTAGCAACGCCGAAATCGTACTGGGCAAACTCCTCGCCCGGCTGATGCACGTGGGGTATCTGATCCTGGCGGGCATGCCGGTATTATTCATTGCCATGCTCATGGGCGGGATCGCTCCCGAGGCCATTGTCGTGCTGACGATCGTTACGCTCAGTACCGCGCTAACGGTGTCGATCATCTCCATTACCATTTCGGTGTGGTCGGCCCGGGCCAGGGAAGCGGTAGTGCGGGCGTATCTGATTGTAATTGTCCTGCTTGTGCTGCCGCCGATGATGCTTATGATGCGCGGCACTTGGTTCTACGACACCGTTCTCGATCCGATAAACGAACAGTTGCTGCTGGCCAATCCGTTTTATACGCTGGGGCATATGCTGGTAACGGCAAGTTCGGCCAACACCGCGATTGCATGGGACGCCTTGCTCGCGTTGCTGCGCAACCAGGCTTTTGCCTGCATTCTGGGCGTAACCGCTTCGACCTTGGCCGTGCGGCGCGTGCACCTGGCCGCTTCGGGCAGTGCGCCGAAAAAACGCCGGCGACGGTTTCATTTGTTCCGCCCGGCAATGGGCGATAGACCCATGCTGTGGAAAGAAATGGTCTCCGAGCCGGCCGCCTCGCGCCTGGGCGCAGTGGGGCGGATAGCAGTGATGCTGATTCTATTCGGCATACTGGCCCCGACGGCGTGGGCGTTTTTCTCTAGCCGTGCTCGAGTATTCGCGCGTTCCGATTACAGGGACTATTTGCAGTATTGCACTATGATGGGCGCGGCAGTCGGCTGCGGCGGCCTGTTGCTGATCGCGGCCCGGGCCGCAGGCACAATTACATCCGAAAAGGAGCACGATTGCTGGGTGCCGCTGATTAGTACCCCCTTGGAACCGCGCGAGATCATCCTGGGCAAGATCGCCGGAAATCTCTGGGCTGCGCGGGGCATATTCATCGTGCTGGCTATAGTTTGGGCACTGGGCGCGATACTCGACCCCGGTTTTTGTATAGCCATCGTGTTTCTGATGGGAACGCTGCTGATCTTGGCCGTGTATGCCAGCGGGTTGGGCGTGCTGTATTCGCTTTGGTGCCGCACGTCGATGCGGGCCATGGCCGCAACCTTGGCCACCGGACTGTTCGTGGGCGGTTTGTACCTGTTTTGCTGCATGCCGCTAATTATCATAAGCGAGGGAAGAGGCAGCGATCCAGAAATCATGCTCTCGGGTTGCATTCCCTTTCTTTTAGGATTTCCCGGTTACGCTTATGCAGAAAACATATTATACCGCCAACAATCAGTCGGTGGAGGGAATTATGAATCGAACATAATTACCGCCTATGTTCTGGGAATGATCGGATATACGTTTGCCGCAGTGGCCTTGATTTCCTCGAGCATCAGGAATTTCGACCGCTTCTCGGGCCGCACCGGCCTACAACCTTGGGACCTTTCTTTGCATAAAAAGCCGGCGGAACCCGGCCCGGCTCATTCCCCGCCGAAATCCAGGGAAGAGCCAATCAGAGCGGAGATTGTGGAATAGATTTATTGAGGATCGGATTGATAATATTACGTTGGGATGGGAGTTGTACTCCCGTACCGACGTAGCATTGGCAATCTAAGATTCAATAGCCCCGGAGCTTGCTCCGGGAGAGAGTTTATTGGTGCGCGGTCGCCCGGAATATACCCATCGCGAAACCGCAAGCGGTTTCTGTTTTCATCCCTCTAAACCGGGCAATAAATTGCCCGGCCCTCGCTGACCACCGCCCACTGCCCACTGTCCATTTCATCCTTTGTCCTATGTCTGCGACCCCCGGCGTGCGGCGTGCAGTTGGGCCCGGCTTTGCATCACCGCGCGATCGCGGATGGCCATCAGTTCGGGCGTATTGGCCGGTTTGGCCTTTGCCGCGTGGAGTTGTTCCAGGGCCACCGCCTGGTCGAGTTCTGACGCCGGCACCGCCCGGCCGGTTAGAACCGTGACCACGTCTTCAAGCACCTCGATGAAACCGCCTTCGATGTAGTACCGGTCGGTATCATCGTCCAATGTGACCCGCATTTCGCCGCAACCCAAGCGGCCGATAAACGGGGCGCGCCGCGGCCAGACGCCGATTTCGCCGTCGAACAGAGTGGCGACCACAAAGTCGGCCTCTTGCTCGCGCACAGTGCGTTCGGGAGTAACGATGATGCACTGAAGCGTCATGAGTGTTTTTGGATAAGGGTATTTATTCTTGTAAAGCCGCGACGGGCACCAACCAAAGGTTGGTCGGTCGCGAGAAAAATTGTAAAGTCATCAATTTAAAACAACCGCGACCAATGGTCGCGGCTTTACATATATTTTTTATGCGTTCAATTTTTTTGCCTGTTCCTCCGCCTGCTCGATGGGTCCGACGTACATAAACGCTTGTTCGGGCAGGTGGTCCCACTTGCCGTCGCAAATTTCCTCGAAACTGCGAATCGTATCGGCCAGCGGGGTGATTTCACCGGGTTTGCCGGTAAACACCTCGGCCACCAAAAACGGCTGCGATAGGAACCGCTCGATGCGGCGGGCGCGGTGGACCACGAGTTTGTCGGCCTCGTTCAGTTCGTCCACGCCGAGGATGGCGATAATGTCTTGCAGTTCACGGTATCGCTGCAAGGTCATTTGCACCCGGCGTGCGCAGTCGTAATGCCGCTGGCCCAGATATTGGGGGTCCAGAATCCGGCTGGACGAGGCCAGCGGGTCCACGGCCGGATAAATGCCTTTTTCGCTGATCGCCCGTTCCAGGTAGATGAAGGCGTCGAGCTGGGCGAAGGCGGTGGCCGGGGCGGGATCGGTGGGATCGTCGGCCGGCACGTACACCGCCTGCACCGAGGTGATGGCCCCTTTGCTCGTCGATGCGATCCGCTCCTGCAACTGGCCCATCTCGGTGGCCAGCGTGGGTTGGTAACCCACGGCCGAGGGCATCCGCCCCAGAAGCGCGGACACCTCGCTGCCGGCCTGCGAAAAACGGAATATGTTGTCGATGAACAAGAGCACGTCGGCCCCGGTCGCGTCACGGAAGTATTCGGCCATGGTCAAGGCCGAAAGGGCCACGCGCAAGCGGGCGCCCGGCGGTTCGTTCATCTGGCCGAAGACCATGCAGGTCTGCGAGAGCACGTTGCGTCCGGTGTCGCCGATTTTGGCGTGCTGCATTTCCAGCCACAGGTCGTTTCCTTCGCGGGTCCGCTCGCCCACGCCGGCGAACACGGAAAAACCGCCGTGGGCGGTGGCGATCCGGGCGATCAGTTCGGTGAGGATCACGGTCTTGCCCAATCCGGCCCCGCCGAAAAGCCCGGCTTTGCCGCCGCGGACGAAGGGCGTTAAAAGATCGATCACCTTGATGCCGGTTTCGAAGACCTCGGTTTCGGTTGAAAGGTCGGTAACCGGGGGCGAATCGCGGTGGATGGGCCAGTAGTCGTCGGCCTTTACCGGCCCGAGAGCGTCGATCGGTTCGCCGATGAGGTTAAAAACCCGTCCCAGCGTGGCCTTGCCCACCGGCACGCGCACGGACGAGCCGGTATCGAGGCACTGCATGCCGCGGACCATGCCGTCGGTGCTGCCCAGGGCCACGCAGCGGACCCGCCCGCCGCCGAGGTGCTGCTGCACCTCGCCGGTCAGGTTGAGCTTTATGCCTTTTTGATCGCTCTCGATCTTGACGGCATTGTAAATGGGCGGCAGTTGATTTTCGGGAAACTCGACGTCGAATGTCGAGCCGATAATCTGGCTTACGCGGCCGATATTCTTCTGTTTTTCTGTTTTGGCTGGGGTGGATGTGGGCATGGTGTTTCTTTTTATTGCAAATTGGAAATTGCAAATTGGAAATTGCAAATTGGAAATTGCAAATTGGAAATTGCAAATTGGAAATTGCAAATTGAACAATTCCCGGGGTGACGTATGTTGGAAGGTTTAACGTTTTTTTGTAATTTTACTTTTCACAGTGACAATAGATTGGTCAATGACATTACTTCTCTAACGCCTCCGCCCCGCCGATGATTTCCAGCAGTTCGCCGGTGATCTGTCCTTGCCGGGCGCGGTTGTAGGCCATCGACAGGTTGGCGATCATGGAGTCGGCGTTTTCGGTGGCGGCTTTCATGGCCGTCATGCGGGCGATCTGCTCGCTCACGGCGGCGTCGAGAAAACATTTGAACAATTTCGCCTTGAAACTGGCGGGCACGACTTCGTCCAAAATGATTTCGGCCGAAGGCAGAAATTCATATTGTGTTTTGGCCAAACGAGTCTCTTCCTCGGCCGCCGCTTCCAATTGGGCGATGGGCAAAAGCGTTTCGATCACGAGCGAACTGGCGGCTGGAACTCTCGAATTTGGTGTAGGCCACGTCGAGCCGGTCGAGTATGCCCGCCTGAAAATCCTCCAAATACCGCCGGGCAAGCACATCGACCTCGTGGAAAGCGGGCTTGTCCTCGAAATGCGTGAAGCGCTCATCCGGCTGGATGCCGCGAAAGCGAAAATACGAGACGCCGCGCTTGCCCGAGACCTCCAATCGCACTTGCGGCGAATGCTGCTTTAGTTCTTTCAATCGCGCGTTGGCCAGTCGCAGCACGGCGGCGTTATACCCGCCGCAGAGTCCCCGGTTGGCTGTAAGCACCAGCAAGATCGCATTTTTTGTTTCCGGGCGCGGCTCCAGGAGCGGGATGCGAGACTTTCAAGCCGCTGCGGACGAGGTTGCCGACCAGTTTGGTGATTCGCTTGGTATAGGCGGTGGCGGCGATTGCCCGATCCATCGACCGCTTGAACCGCGCGGTGGAGATCAGCTCCATGGTCCGCGTGATTTTGCGGATGTTCTTAATCGACTTGCGGCGTTTATCAAAAGTCTTGGCTTTGGCCATCAGTGGAGTTTACAGTTTACGGTTTTCAGTTTACAGTTTTAAGTTTTGTGTTTAGCCCCGGCACTTGTGCCGGGAGTTTTTTTCAGCAATTTGCATTTTGGCAATTATCAATTTGCAATCTTTCATCACACGGTCACGGTTTCCTTGGAATGTTCCGCGGCGTAGCGTTTTTGGAACTCGGCGATGGCCTGATCCACGGCGGCCATGCCGGCGTCGTCAATTTGTTTACTATCGGTGATCTTTTTCCAAATGTCCGCTCTTTCCTCGCGGACGAATTGTAAAAAGCCTTGCTCCCAATCGTGGACTTCGCCGATTGGGATTTTATCCAAGTGGCCGCGGGTGCCGGCGTAGATGCTCAGCACCTGATCGGTGACGTGCATGGGCTGATACAGGCCTTGCTTTAAAAGTTCGGTCATGTGGTAGCCGCGGTCGAGCCGGGCCTGGGTGGCCGGATCCAGATCGGTGCCCAGTTGGGCAAAGGCCTCCAGTTCGCGGAAGGAGGCCAGATCGAGGCGCAGGCCGCCGGCCACTTTTTTCATGGCCGGCACTTGGGCGGCCCCGCCCACGCGCGAGACCGATATGCCCACGTTCATGGCCGGGCGCTGGCCGGCGAAGAACAGATCGGGCTGCAGATAAATCTGCCCGTCGGTGATGGAGATCACATTGGTGGGAATGTAGGCCGACACCTCGCCTTCGAGGGTTTCCACGATGGGCAGCGCGGTAAGCGATCCGCCGCCCAGTTCATCGCTGAGTTTGGCTGCGCGTTCCAAGAGGCGGCTGTGGCAATAAAAAATATCGCCTGGGTAGGCTTCGCGTCCGGGCGGGCGGCGCATCAAAAGCGAGAGTTGCCTGTAGGCCTGGGCCTGCTTTGATAGGTCGTCGTAAATCACCAGGGTATCGCCGCCCTTGTAGGTAAAATATTCGGCCATGGCGCAGCCGGCGTATGGGGCGATATATTGCAGCGGGGCCGGATCGCTGGCCCCGGCCATGATCACCGTGGTGTAGTCCATGGCGCCGTACTTGCGCAGCACCTCGATCAGCCCGGCCACGGTCGATTCCTTTTGCCCGATTGCCACGTAAAAGCACTTCACGTCCGTATCTTTTTGATTGATGATGGTATCGATGCAGATGGCGGTTTTGCCGGTTTTCCGGTCGCCGATGATAAGTTCCCGCTGGCCGCGGCCGATGGGAGTCATGGAGTCGATGGCCTTGATGCCGGTTTGCAGCGGCACCTTGACGGGTTGGCGTCCGGCAACGCCCGGGGCGTCCGATTCCACCAGGCGCCGCTCGGTGGAGACGATTGGTCCACCTCCGTCCAGGGGATTGCCCAGCGGATCGATCACGCGGCCCAGCACGGCGTCGCCCACGGGCACGGAGAGCAATCGCCCGGTGCTGCGGACTTCGTCGCCGCCGCTGATTTTCAGGTAATCGCCGAGGATGATCACGCCCACGGAATTTTCTTCGAGGTTGAAGGCCAGGCCGAAAATTTGGCCGGGAAACTCGACCATCTCGCCCGACATCACGCCGGACAGGCCGTAAACGCGGGCGATGCCATCGCCCAGCTCGATTACCCGGCCCACTTCGCGGACGTCGATGCGGGATTCGAACTGCTCAATTTCCTGCCGGATAACGGAAGCGATTTCGTCGGCTTTGAATTTCATGGGCACTCCTGTCCATCATTTGTTGACGGAGAATTTGCAATTGGTTGGCGATCGAGCTGTCATATACGGTGTCGCCCAGGCGGAGCACCGCCCCGCCGATGAGCTTGGGATCGACGGCCAGTTCCAGGACCGGCTCGCCTTCGAGCTTGCCGCGCAAGGCAATGCGGATGCGACTGGCCAATTCGGTGCTGATGGGCGCGGCAGTGGTCAATCGCACTCTAACGCGGTTTTGAAGCACGTCGTACAAGGCGTGCAGGCGGCGGTGGATCAGCCGCAAACAGTCCAGGCGGCGGTGCCGCGAAAGCACCTTGAGGAAGTTCAGCAAAAGCGGCGACGCCCGGCCGCCCAGCACGCGATCGAACACGCCCGCGATGTCATCGTGCGAGATCATCGTCGAGCAGATTACCGCCTCGAACTTAGGGTGCCGGTCGAGCACGTCGGCCGTGAGCGAGTCGAATTCCGCAATCAGGGCCTTGGTTTGCCCGGCCTCTTCGGCGGCATCCAAGAAAGCCCGGGCGTAAACCTCGGCTATATGCTCGACGCCCACGTCGGCCTCGATCCGGGCAGCGGTCCGGGCATGCTCGGCGGTAATGTCACGGGATTCGGCCATATTAGTTATCAGTTTTCAGTAATCAGTTTTTTTGTTTAGCCGCGACCCGAAGGGGAGCGGGTAAGATCACTCGCCGACCATGCTTCGCATGGCGCCCGCTCGCGGCTAAACAAATTAATTTCTACTCGCCCCGCTTTTGCTCTCGGCAAAGCCGGCCACGGCCTGCTCGATGAGCTTGGCGTGATCCTTGGGGTTGAGCCTGGCATGGACGATCTTGCCGGCCAGTTCGACTGCCAGGGCCGCGCTGCGGTCGGCCAGTTCCTTGATTGCGCTGGTGGTGGCGGCGTCGATCTGTTTGAGCATCCGCTCCCCTTCGGCCTTGGCGTCGGCCTTGGCCTTTTCGAGCATTGCGCGGCCGACCTGCTCGGCGTCACGGCGGCCCTTTTCCAGGATCGCCCGCACCTCGTTCTGCGAATCGGCCAGCTTATTTTCGTAGTCCGAGAGCAATTCTTTGGCCTTTTGATTGGCCTCGTTTGCCTGGAAGATCTGATCGGACGATATGATGTTCCCGCTTATCGAGACCCTCGGCCAACGGTCCCCAGGCGAATTTCCAGAGGATGACCATAAGCACCAGGAACACCACGGCGGTCCAGATCGTCAGATCGCCTTTGACCTGCTGCCAGGACATGGGAATCGGATTGATATTGCCTTCCTCTTGGCCGGCGGCGGTTTCGCCGGAATGCGCCGGCATGCCGGCGGCTTGCTGCGCGTCTTCAGCCAAGGCCGGGACGCAAAACGCCAACAGGGCCAGACCGAGCGTAAAGCCGACTACAATTCGAATAAACATATTACCGGCGCCTTAAAACTCGAGGCATTTCGATCTATTTTGCCATACAAACAATCAAGGCTTTGTAATACAAACAATCAAGGCGAAGAAGGTGGCTCCTTCAATAAGCGCGGCGGAAATAATCATCGCCGTCTGGATATTGCCGGCCACTTCCGGTTGCCGGGCCATGTTCTCCACCGCGCAGGAACCGATTTTGCCGATTCCATATCCGGCCCCTAAAATCACCAAACCGGCCCCAAACGCGGCCCCTTGCAAGATGTTCAAATTGGTTGTTCTGGAAGCCCCGGCGTCTTGAGCCCAGACGGGCGCGGCCGCGGTCAACAACACGACGGCGGACAATAATGCGATTTTCATCAGCCTGTTCACTGGATCTATCTCCTTACAAAAAAGTTTTTCTCGGCGCCGCGGCCGCATCCTATCAATGCTGATGGACCGCCATTCCGATAAACAACGCGGTTAAAAAGGCAAAAATATAGGCTTGTATAAAGGCCACCAACAATTCCAACAGGCACAGGGCCACGCCGCCCAGCACGCTGGCCGGCATTACCCCGTACCAAAATATCGAGGCGGCAAAATCTGCTATAAACGCAATGATCACTATCAGCACTATGTGCCCGGCAAACATGTTGGCCAAAAGACGCACGGCCAATATCGTGTGTTTTATAAACAATCCGAATATCTCGATAAACAAGAATCATGGGCACTAGAAATATTTTTAATATAAAAGGCAAATCCATGGGCGGGCACAAACCGGTCCAGAATTTTATCATGCCGTACTTCTTCATGCCCGCTCCGATTACCGTACCGAAGGCGATAAGGGCCAAGGCGCTGGTTACGGCGAAATCGCCGGTCGGCGACCCGGTCCAGGGGAGCAAGCCCAGCAGATTGCAGAATAAAATAAAGAAAAACAAAGTCCAAATGAATGGCAGAAAGCGATCGGCGTCGTGATGCCCGATGGCCGGCCGCACCATTTTATCGCGGACGAACAAAAGCATGGCCTCGAACATGTTCCAAAAACGGCCGCGCGGCATATTTCGCCATTTCTGATTCGCCGCGCCAAAGGAATGAAAATCAAAAGCATCAGCACCGCCACGACCAGTTCCAGCACCATGAACTTGGTCAGATGCAGTTTCAATCCCAACGCCTCGAAAGGCTGCGGAATGGATATGTGCGTCTGAAACGGCAACTCGAAAAAGTCGTTGTCCTTGACGTGTTCGGCGAGTTTTACGGGATCAGCCATCGCTTTGCCGTGGTAAAGGCAACGTCAACACGGTTTTCATTGCCAAAGTCAACAGGTAGAAGAACAAAAGATAGTACAAGAATCCCGATTGGGAAAGTGGTCCACCGTGCAGATGGATAGCCACACCGAACACCAAGGGTACTCCCATGTTTACCGCCATGCCAAGCAATAGCGCAGTCAATGCCAATTTAGGATCACATAAAATGTAATGGATCCATAAACCTAACAGCGCGCCTGTCATGCACAGTCCGGCGGCCGCTCCAGCCGCGGCGAAACTCCAAGTTGAACCCAAAATCCATAAAAAAGGTGTTATACCAGCGAAAAGCAATATCTCAAAGATCACCAACGCCACTGAGCGGATGAAAATGCTTTGTTTGCGCAAAGTTTGCCACATAGTTCTAATGGCTGTTATTTTGTTTCGTCAATTTAATCAATTGCCATATTCCGCCCACAAGACCCAGAATCAATCCCAGGATTAAAAAAACCACTTTTGTCCCCAACCAGCTATCGATCAAGTAATATCCGATCACTCCGGGCAGAACCATTTCCATCGAGATGGCGGTAATGCGCGATACCCATTGCATTGCATTGGCATAAGCGGAACGGTCATCGGGCGAATTATCCATTTCGAGGTGAATTTGGGCTCGTTGGACAAAAAAGTGGCTGATAAAAACCGGATAGTCAAGGCTAGTTATTCAAGTCAGATTGATGATATTCGACCAAAAGACCGGCTTATTATCTTATCCTTTTCCATTCCCTACCAGAGCATAATAAAAGCATGATAAGGGCCAGGGATTTTAATGCAATTTTTGCTGTAAAAATTTATATCTATTATACTGCCTGGGATTCATAAGTACTTTATTGTCAATGACTTATGGCAATATATCAGCGTCATAATCATCTTTGCTTATGATGAAAATCGTTGCGAAAACAGCATTTAGTGATATAATCGATACTGCCGGGCTATCCTGTTTTACCTGAATTAACAACTGAAGCCTACCTAACCGAGGGCACCGAGCCGGCATTGTATACGACGACACGTAGCCTTGTTACCGTAGACTTAACGATTAACCGACCCAGCCAGCGAGCTTTTCCGTAGGAACAATAAGTCGTGGGGGCTCGCGTAGTTGGAAATTGTCCCTTTACAGAGCCGTATAGAGCTATGTAATACCTAGGAATGTCAATGACCCCCGCTGATCTGAAGACGCGAACGGTAAGAGATCTAGCCAACCTGGCTAAAAAGCAAAAAGTGCCGGGTTGGCACGCCATGCGCAAGGATGAATTGGTCAAAGCCTTACTGAAGCAGGCCCGGTCAAACCACTCCAATCGTGGAAACCAGCGGCGAGCCGGAAACGGCGCCGCCAAACTTTCATCCGGTCACGATAATACCGAAGGCCGTTTGATCAAGATCAAGGAAAAATTCTCGCAAATCAAGGACCTGTCCTTCCAGACGGATGGCGACGGGAACAGGCAAACCAAGGACCGGCTGGTGGTCATGGTCCGCGATCCTTTCTGGCTGCACGCCTATTGGGAGTTGGATCGGAGGAGCATCAATCGGGCGCGGGTGGCGATGAATCAGCACTGGCACGTCTCGCGTCCGATACTGCGGCTATACGAGGTGCTGCGGGAGGGGGCAATCGTATCCGCGCGGAAAATCGAGCGCGACATAGAAATTCACGGCGGCGTGAACAACTGGTACATCGACGTCCGCGACCCGCCCAAGACTTTTCAATTGGAAATCGGCTACCTGGCAGCCGGAAGCAGGTTCTTCTGCCTTGCCCGGAGCAACGTGGTCACGACCCCCGCGGCGGGCAAGGAGAACTCATTCGATAAGAACTGGTCCGAAGTGGCCAAGGATTTCGAACGCATCTTTGCCTTAAGCGGCGGTTACAGCGAACCGGAAAACCGCGGCGATCTGAAAGAAATTTTTGAAGAGCGCCTGAAGCGGCCGATGGGCAATCCGATTACAACCCAATTCGGCATGGGCGAGGCCGCGGGCGCAAACAGCGAAGGAAAAATCAAACTCAAAGTCGACGCCGAACTCATCGTGCACGGCGTAACCGAACCCGGCGCACACGTAACCCTGCACGGCGAACCCGTGCGCCTGCGGAGCGACGGCACCTTCGCCGTGAGGTTCAATCTGCCCGAACGCCGCCACATCCTGCCAGTGGTGGCCAGCAGCCCCAGCGGCGCGGAACAGCGGACCATCGTGCTCTCGATCGATCGCAACACAAAGATCATGGAACCGTTGATCCGCGAAATCAGCGATTGAGTGGGCAGCGGATTCCATTTATGTTCCAACTGGACAAAGAAGAGTTTGTCTTTTGAGGTCACAATTTGTGACCTCAAACATTTCGACCGGTCGCAACGAGCTGGGTGCCATGCCCACGCTTGCGTGGGCATGAAATGTGGGTGAAAAGCCAATCTACTTTTCTTGCTCTTCGTTTTCTGAGTCCAAATGCAGCTTGTGCAGGAAGCGGTGCACGACCGGAGCCATGAGAATGCTGGCGATCACCAAAAACAATATTCCTGAAAACAGCGCGTAGAACGAGGCGAACAGTTTTCCGCCAGTCGAGGCCAGGGGATTGACCGGGCCCATCCCGCCCAGAATCATGGAGGCGTTAAGCAGGGAATCGACCCAGGGAAGCCCTTCCAGAAAGTGATATCCCAGAATACCCATTCCCAACGACGCCGCGATTACTCCAGCCGCGACTAAACAGTGCACTGCGAAGCGGCGGATGAACATCTTCCTTGACAGCAGCGGTTCCCGGTGATGTTCGTACATTCCCAGTGTTCCTTAAATAATATCTTGCTTATCACGTTCCCATGCGGAGCGTGGGAACGAGGGAAATTTACAGCATAATGCGGCATAAAACCCTATCCAAGGCCCCCGGTGTATTCATCGGGGGCTAAATGAGATCAAGTTTCCCGCGTCATGCGGCGGACTTGGCGGCGGGCGTCGTCCAGGGTAACGTGCGTTTCGGGCAGGTTCAGATACGGATCGGGATAATCATCCTCGATCAGCGGGGCTTGCACCTGCTCGGCCTCGTCCTCCAAATCGGCGAGCCAGTCGGGCGTTTCAAAACCCGCCCCGGCTATCTTGCGGGTAAATTCGCCCACCAGTTTTTCCAAGTGGGAGAAGGTTTTTTGCTGGCGGCCGTCGCGGAGTTCCTCCATGGCCGGGCGGACCAGTGCGCACAGGCGGTCCACCTGCAAAGGCCGGATAAACCGCTCTTCCAATCGCTCGGCGATGCTGGGCAATTTCATGCCGTATTTTTTATTCATGTTGCGGAGCCGGCGCAGGCAATCATCGGCGATATCTCCGGTCCGATCGGCCACGGCCTTGCGCCAGATTTCGGCGGCGTGATCGCGCCCGCTGCGGACCAGCACCTCGTGAATCAGCAAAATCGGCCGCAGATTCCAGGCCACGCGGTCGTAGCCCGCCCGCAGGCGAAGGAAATCTAAAAGCGTATAAAGCATGTCGCCGCGATCGGATTGGGTGGTGATGCTATTGTAATCGACGTACTCGGGATAGTTCTCCACTACGGCCTCGACGGCCAGGCCGAACCAGCGGACCGCCTCGGCCCGATCCAAGGGGCCGTCCAAATCGTCCAACAGGCGCAGGGACGGCTCGCCGTCGGGCATTTCGCGAATCCAATCCAGGTAGGCGTCCACGCCGGCCAGCAAAATCGCCCGCAGATTTCCCAAGTTCATGAAATGCTGCGTAAACAGGTCGCCGCCGTATTTTTGGATGAATTTTTGCAGGCGGGTCCATTGTTTTTCATCGCTTACGGATTCGAGCACCGAAAGCCTGACGCCCCGGCTGTGCGCCAGCCAGCAGCGCAACAGGGCCTCGGCGGTCCGTTCCAGCAAGGCGATAAGCTCGTTGTCGATAAATTGTTTATCCGCTTGGCCGCGAGGCGGCGACCAGTCGGCCGAAGACGCAACCAGAGCGCGCACGATGGCCTTGCAACCGATCTGGAAAACGTGGTCGAACTCGGTAATCGCGCCGGGACCCTGGGGATGCTCGAACTCCATGCCTTGGATGGTTTCCAGCAGTTGCGCGGTTTCGTGGATCAATCCCAGGCGGGGCAAATAAGCCAGCAAACGGCACAACAAGCTTTGCAGGCTTCGCGCGGAGACGATCTTAAGCGGATTTCCGCCCCGTGCCAAGGACACGTACAGCAAAGGCTGCCGTCCGAGCGCGGTCAGAAGTTCCTTCCAGTTTTTTCTAACGCTTGATACCTGGCCGCGCAGAACGGCCGAAAGCACGCGATGCATGGGCTCTTCCCACTGCCGGGCATCGGGGGCAAGCGCGGGGTCGGCCATGGCTGCGCGGATCATCCGCACCGCATCCGCCGTATCGACGCAGGTGTTGATTATGCTCTCCAGGAGCATCTCCTTTACGCTGCGGCGGCGGTCGTACTCGACCATCGAATCATGCGCGCCGCTGGGAGCGGGAATGCGATACCGCTGCACCGAGGCGAGCAAATCCAACAGCCCCCGATAATTTGCCGCCGCTTGATCGCGCCAGCCGGCAAGGACCTCGTCGCGCTGGAGATAGGCGGCGTCGCCGGAAAGGCTGATTGTGGCCGTCATCTTCCACAAATGGGCGATCATGGCCAGAAACGATAAATGTGCCACGATCCGCTCGGCCTCGAAGACCAATTCGCTTTCGGCGGCGTCCGGGCCGGTCTCGAACAACGAGCTGTCGATGCCGTCGTCGGTGCTGTCGCGGTAGGTAAGATGTTCGTAGGCTGCGCTGAAGAGGTTATCGCTTTTCCCGCCGAGATCTTCATCGTCTTCTTCGTTCTTGCCTGCCGCCGAGCCTTCGGCAAACGCCTCCAGATGCGGCACATGCCAGAACTCCCCGGCGTTGGCCTCCAAGTAGTCGAGAAATTTTTTCGCATACGACCAACGCTGCCTGGGGGAAAGAGGATTGTTTCTTGGTTCCTCATCGGGGACCTGGCCCGAGTGCCAAAGATCTTCCATCCACAAGACCGCCAACTCGTTGAAGGAATAGCTTTCCTCGGCCAAGGGGATGGAGTCGGCCTGGCTGAGCCAATGCACCAACAAGGCCTGGGCCGCCACCAGGTCGCCGTGATCCAAGAGGGTGTCGACGACGAGTGCGTATGACTTGGCCGTGCGGAAATTTTCCACGTGCCTGCGCCAAAAAGCGATATCCCCGGCCGCGGCTCCGGCCTGGTGCCAGGCCTTTAGGGCGGCGGCCACCTGTTGGGCCGATTCAAAGGTGTCGCGGCCGGAAATGCCGCCGATTTCGCTGACTTCGGTGGTGGCGAATTTATCCCACCACTCGGTCAACCGCTGGAGTTGCCCGGCCAGCGCGGTCTGTACAGTATTATTGCCCAACGCGGCCGCTTCCTTGCCGGTGCGGATATATAAGCCGAAGATGTCGCTCATCAAGTTCATCAATTCGTCGATGCGGTAATCGTGGATGCTATTTTCCGGGGAAGGGAACAGGCCGAATTGTCCGCCGAAGCCGAGTATGTTCCAGGGATCGACGATCGCCCCGCACTCGATTGCCCGATGGAGAATGTTTTCGATTTCACTCAATAACATCACGACCGACTCCAGGCGGCCGTGATCGACTTCCCGGTGCGCGGCGGTCAAGCGGCATTGCATGTCGCAAAGCATCCGCGCCGCGGCCACGGGCACCACGCGGACCTGTCTCCGGGCGGCCTCGGCGTATCCCATCCGGGTAAAAAGCTGCGCCAGGTGCACGTGCTGCAGTTGCTCGGCGCGGCGCTCGGCCAGGTAATGATTGAAGTGCTGCCTGGCCCCGCCGAAAGGCTGTTTAAGGGCCGCCGCTTCGCGCTGAAGCCGCTGTGCATGTGCGCCGTCCACCCGTTCGAGAAGTTGCCGATAAAACGCGTCGCGATAGTCGGCGATCTTTTGCACCAGAGTGGGCAAACTGACCGTGGAATCGTGGGCATTAGGCCGGCTGCCGCTAACGCCCGACCCCATCAACATCGTGCCGGCCAGGACCGCCGCCTCCTCGAACAGGATCTCTTTATCATCTATTTTGCCGCGGTTTTTCAGGCGGTCCATCATGGCCTCAAGCGCCGCCTGCTGCACCACGAAGCGGCGGCAGCGCCCGGACGGGTCGAGCTGGTTCATGTCCCACTGGCCGAAAAGATAATTGGGCCGCTTGTTTACCGGATGATCGAAATCGTACGCGCGGGGATCGACGGCCAATTCGTCGAGCTGCTCCAGGGGAAACATGGCGTCGAACAGGATGGCCGCGTCGGTTTCCCCCAGAATTTTCAAAGCAGATTCCACCAATTCGCGATACGGCCCCGCGCTCATGCCCGCCCCGCGTATATATAACGGAACCGGCCGGACCCACTCCTGGACGTAGGGCTGGATTTTTTGCGCGGTTTGCAGCACTGCCACGGGCCGGTAGCCGATATAGTCGTTCAGCCTGGCCACGGCGCCGCGGACTATGCGGTCGATTTCGCTCCAAGGGGGCCCTTGCTGCAATACCGCCTCGCACATCCGGCCGATGAAAAACGGCAAAAATAGTTGTTCGTCCTTTTGGTGGAACAACAGATCGCGATGATGCAGGCGATAGCCCGGAAGGGCGTGATGAAAAACCAGGCCCGCCACCGCCTCGGCCTGTTCCGCGCTGCGGAAAGCCTCTGAGGCGTCGGAAATGCCCGGTAAAGCCTCGCGAAGCACGCTTCCCAGGCGCCGCCAGGCGGGATCGCCGCCGCTTTGGCCGGCGTCGATGCGCCCGAACAACTCGTTCAAGTTTTTAAGAAATCTCGCGTCCGGCGCGCCGGATGAAAAATTCAGATAACCCAGAATTTCTTCAACCAACTGCAAGGCGTCGGCTCCCAAAGCGTTCCGTTCCATGTTACTCATGGTAAGGCATAGATGCCAACCGGTCCAGCGGGAGATAAATTGCTAGCCCGCCTGTTATGGCAACCTAAATCAAGAAAAGGTTTTTTAAGAATTGGAAATTGGTAATTGGAACAAAGATGAACACAACCTATCAGGCCACCTTGCGGTGGGGTGTGCCAATATCACATCTCCCCCCACTAAATAGTGGTTTGTCTCAATCCAAGTCCATCGGACCATCGAGACAAAGGGTTTTTCGCGTGCATAACGGGTCGGAGTATATTATTATAAAACGTGTCAGCTAAATGAGTTGATATGTTTAGACGCGGCACTCGTGCCGCGAGTCATGTAATAATTCTCCCGGCACGAGCGCCGGGATTAAACATCGGTTGAAAATTGAAAACGTGTGCGATTGCAGGGGGATTACCCGTTATGATACGACGTTTACTTTCTCTGATTGCCCTTTTGGCCGCTTGGCAGCCTTGCGTAACGTGGGCGCAATTGTCCGAGAGCGGAATCATTCCCCAAGGCCTGGCCGCCCGGCATGGTTTGACGCGCGCCTGGTTTACGCAGGTGGAAATGGACGCGGGCCGCTCGCGTCTGAAGCACCTGGTATTGTACGATGGAATTCTTTACGCCCAGACCGATAGGGCGATAGTACATGCCATTGACGCCGAAACTGGGGCAACGCTGTGGGTAAAACAAATCGGGCGGCCCGAGCATCCCAGTATGACGCCCGGGGTGGGCCGTAGTTTATTGGCCATTATCAACGGATCTCGGTTATATGTGGCCAACCGCTTTAACGGCAAAATCCTTTTGGAAACGGATATTGACGGGGCGCCCGGAGCGGGTCCGGCCGTCAGCGACGAACGGGTTTTTGTGCCCACGGTAAAGGGGCTGCTATTGTGTTACCGCGTCGAACAGCTTGCCGATCCGCTGAAAAAGGGAAATGATAAAGAAGCCCTGCTCTTGTCCGATGGAACTTCTGCGCCAAAAGCCGAAGATGGCCGGGACATCCGCCTTTCTCAACGATCCACAAAACCCATATCCTGCCAATCGAAAGGCAAGGCGTTGGTTCAGCCGTTGGTCACGCGGGAAAACGAAATTGAAGAATATATCGTCTGGCCCACGGATGCAGGATGCATGTACATCGGGCGCGTGGCTCGCAACGAGGATACGCATATCGAAGTAAAATATCGGCTGGAAACGACCGAACCCATTATCGCGGAACCTACTTATATGCCTCCGGACCCGAAAATATCCGGCGATTCCGGTATAATTCTGGCCGCTTCCGGCGACGGGTATGTGCATGCGATTCTGGAAAAAAACGGCGATACGTTGTGGCGATTTTCGGCGGGCGAACCGCTCTCTCAACCGGCAGTGGTAATCGATGAGCGGATATATGCGGCCACCTCGCTGGGCGGGCTGCATTGCGTCAACGTGAAAACGGGCAGCCAGATTTGGTACGCTCCCGGCATTGTGCAGTTTACAGCGGTCAGCAAAAATCGCCTGTACGGCGTGGATAAACTAGGTTTAATCCGGATTCTCGACGCCGCCACCGGGGCACAACTCGATATCCTGCCCACCTCGCCGCTAAGCGTTAAAATGCTCAACGACGACACCGACAGAATCTATTTGTACAACTCGAAAGGCCTGATTCAATGCCTGCACGAAATCGCCTTGACAAAGCCGATTTCCCACGGCGAAGCCCGCAGGCAGGCGGCCGAAGCGGCGGCAAAATCCATTGACAATCAAAAAAGGCCGGAAAAAACCGGCGAGGAAAAACCGGCGGCCAAGGAGGAAAAACCGGCCGCCAAGCAAGAAGCACCCACGAAAAAACCCGCCGATGAAGGCGCGGCAAAAGAACCCGAACACCCCGCGGAAAACGTCAAAGCCGGCAATGAGACGGAAAAACCAGCCCCCAAAGACGCAAAAAAGGCCGACGCCGGCAAGGATCCCTTCGAGGAATAATTATTTCATCGCAAAAAACCAATCTTTTGCAAGCCCGCGGTCATTCACCCGCGGGCTTGTTTTATTTACCCGCGGGCGGTTTTTTTCCCCCACTCCTTGACGACTGCAGGCAAAACACGTAAACAAAGGGGAAAGACTATTGGAAATCCATAAAGCCGCGACCGGCCAATCTTTGATTGGCGCCCGTCGCGGATCGATGCGCGACCGACCAACCGACCATGCTACACGTGGCGCCCGTTGGCGCCCGTCGCGGCTTTTTGAATAGGAGGTGCCTCGATGGAATCGCCAAAAATTAAACGTGCCTTAATCAGCGTAAGCGACAAACTCGGATTGGCCGGTTTCGCCCGGGGATTGACCGCCTTGGGCGTGGAGATCTTCAGCACCGGCGGCACGCGTAAACATTTGGAAAGCGAAGGCATTCCGGTCCGCGACATTTCCGATTACACCGGCTTTCCGGAAATGATGGACGGCCGGCTGAAAACTCTGCATCCCAAGGTGCACGGGGGCATCCTCTGCCGGCATGATAATCCCCAAGACATGCAGGCCATGGCCGAACACGGCATCCTTGCCTTCGAGTTGGTGGTGGTCAACTTGTATCCTTTCGAGACAACTGTGGCCCGCAAAGGCGTAACGGCGGAAGAAGCCATCGAGCAGATTGACATCGGCGGCCCGACCATGGTCCGCGCGGCTGCGAAAAACCATGCCTTCACCACGGTGGCCACCAACACCGGGCAATATTCCGGGATCCTGGACGAGATCGCGGCCCAGGGCTGCACCACGCCCGAACTGCGGTATCGCCTGGCCGCCGAGGCCTTCGCTCATACTGCAAATTACGACAGGGCCATCGCCAATTTTTTCGCCGGCAAGGCGGCCGGAGGTGTTTTTCCCGACGTTATCCGCATGAATCTCACCCGCAAAGGCGTGCTCCGTTACGGCGAGAATCCGCACCAGCAGGCGGCCGTGTATGCCAAGCCCGATTGCACCGATGCCAACGTCGTCGCCGCCAAGCAACTGGGCGGAAAGGAACTTTCATATAATAATCTGCTCGATCTCGATAGCGCACTGGGCATGGTGCGGAGTTTTTCCCGACCGGCGGCCGTGGTCATCAAGCACAACAATCCCTGCGGCGCGGCCGTGGCCGACAAACTGGCCACGGCCTTGAAACGGGCGATGGACGGCGACCCGCTGAGCGCATTCGGCTCGGTGCTGGGGCTTAACAGGGTGGTCGACGCCGGCTCGGCCGAGGTTCTCGCCGCCCCGGGATTGTTCATCGAGGCCATCGTCGCTCCGGATTACGAACCTGAGGCCTTGGAAATCCTCACCACCAAGCCCAAATGGAAGGACAACGTGCGCTTGTTGAAAGTCGGCCAGTTGGGCCCCTCGCAACAGCATTGGACCTATCGCTGCCTGGAAGGCGGCATGCTCATGCAAGAGGCCGACGTACTGCCGGACCCTGAAGAGTTATGGCAGGTTGTTACACAAAAAAAGCCGTCCCAGGCCCAAATGGCCGATCTGCGCTTCGCCTGGGAAATCGTGCGGCACGTCAAATCGAACGCCATTGTGCTGGCCAAGGATTGTATGCTGCTCGGCGCCGGTGCGGGCCAGATGAGCCGGGTGGATTCGACTAAAATCGCCATCGAAAAGGCCGGCGACCGGTCGGCCGGCTCGGTCATGGCCTCCGACGCCTTCTTCCCCTTCCCCGACTCCATCGCAGCCGCTGCCGCCGCCGGAGTATGTGCCATCATTCAACCCGGCGGATCCAAAAAAGACGACGAGGTCATAGCCGCCTGCAACGACAAAGGCATCCCCATGATCTTTACCGGGCGGCGTCACTTTAAGCACTAGAACGATGGTGACTTATGAAAAGAATTGTTGATGCCTCATTCGTT
Organism: Pirellulales bacterium; assembly: GCA_963845975.1. Classification (GTDB taxonomy): domain Bacteria; phylum Planctomycetota; class Planctomycetia; order Pirellulales; family Thermoguttaceae; genus JBEKIK01. The sequence goes on from CAWJUD010000001.1 coordinate 2,238,133, forward strand.
ATCTTTTTTATTGCGATGCTGGTTGCTTTCAATTTAGAACAAACAGCCACGGCCCAAACCGAAGTAAAAAAGCAGCTCGTCCCAACCGTGACAATTCCCGCCCCTCCCGGATCCAAAGGTTTTGGGATGCCTCAAACAAATGCACCAAACGCTAATGCTCCAAGAAGACCTAGAGCGAGTGCAAGTGTGACTGACTCTCGTGAAATCGTCACCACGACATTTGACTCGTTGAGTATGAGTGACCCCTACATCCTGGCAGATGATGCGACGAAAACGTATTACCTGACAGGTAGCGGTGGTGCCATTTACAAAAGTAGGGATCTGAAAGACTGGACCGGGCCTTATGGAGCATATGATGTGAGAGGAACCTGGATGGAAGGGATCAACTCTGTTGCTGCTGCCGAAATCCATCATATCAATGGCAAATACTATTATGCAGCTACGTTTGGCAAGAGAAATGAACTCGTCGATGTTGTTCCCCGCCGATACAATATAAACCGTCATCAAACAATGATATTGGAATCAGATAAACCGGATGGACCTTTCAAACTCAAGAATTCTGATCCGAATTACGACTATCTTCCTCATAACTGGGATATCATCGATGGATCACTCTGGTATGAAAACGGTACACCGTATTTTGTTTTTGCCCATGAATGGTTGCAGACAATCGATGGTACGATGGAATATGTTAGACTTTCGCCTGATTTAAGTGAGAGAATTTCTGAACCTGTCTGTCTCTTCCGTGCCAGCGAAGCGCCGTGGGCACTTGAAATGGTTGGCAACGGAGAGATGACATACGGTTTGAAACTCCCTGGCTGGGTGACCGATGGGCCAGAACTGTTCAGAACAAAAACCGGCAAGTTAGGTATGTTGTGGTCAAGTTGGGGCGTTCACCGGTACGTTCAGGGTGTGGCATATTCCGAATCCGGCACCATCGATGGACCGTGGATTCAGGAAAAAGAAGGATTCAAAGCGGACAATTCGGGACATGGAATGCTACTGACGACATTCGAAGGGAAACGATTGCTTGTTATCCACCATGCTGAAGGAGATGGACCTCGTAAGCCACAGCTCTACGGGATAGACGATTCAGGAGATAAACTGGTGCTCGGAGCGAGATATCGTCCATGATTAATAAATGCCTGACGCCTCCTTTCCACCCTTTTTGTCCCTAGCCCCTAATCAAAATGTCCACCATCCTCGACGACATCGTTGCCGCAAAGCGTGAAGAGGTCGATCTGGCCAAGGCCGACGTGCCCGTGGAAAAACTCCGCAATCGAGCGTCGGCCGCCCCGCCGCCCCGCGATTTTCTCGGCGCACTCTCGCATGGCCCCCCGATCCGTCTGATCGCCGAGTTGAAAAAGGCCAGCCCGTCGGCGGGAATAATCCGCGCCGATTTCGATCCTGTAAACATCGCGCGAATCTACCAGGAGCATGGGGCGTCGTCGATCAGCGTACTTACCGATAAGCCGTATTTTCAAGGCAGCCTGGAGGATCTTATGCAAGTTCGCGCGGCGGTCGATCTGCCCGTGTTGCGCAAGGATTTTATCATCGACCGGTACCAGGTGTGGCAATCCCGGGCGGCCGGGGCGGATGCCGTGCTGTTGATCGCCGAATGCCTGGACGATTACACGCTCCACGATCTGCACGACGCCATCGTGGAACTGGGGATGACGCCCTTGGTGGAGATTTACCAGCCGGAAAATCTCCGCCGCGTGCTCGATGCCGGCGCACAACTGATAGGTATCAACAATCGCGACCTGCGCACTTTTCACGCCGACCTGGGTCATTGCATGCGGCTGCGCAAACAGGTGCCCGCCGGACGCATCGTGGTGGGCGAAAGCGGCATCCGCACCCGCCGCGACGTGGAACAACTCCAAGCAGCCGGCCTGCACGCCATGCTGGTCGGCGAAACGCTGATGGCAAAACCCGATATCGGCAAGGCGGTCGATGATCTGCTGGGAATTAAGGATTAGATATTGGGAATTATGTGGACAATTGGCAGTGCGGCGTTGCAAGCCCGGTGCCATATCCATTTTTGCCGTAGGCATGTATGAAGGACTACAACCCCGCCCACATGGCCACACAAGCGTGGCCACGGCACCCGGCAATCGCCTCAAAGTCGCCTTAATCTTCAGCGGGTTCTTGATATATTTCAGAAGATGTATGTCATTGTGTCCATATGCTTAAATTGTCAAGCAACTACCAGCTAACGTCTTGCCGCTGTGATACTTGCGATCAGGATGTTCATGAATAAGGGGCATTTGGAGTATTGCCGGCCGTATAATTGAGTTGTGTTATATTTAACGGAGGTGACAGAATGAAATGGCACTGGTTTTTTGCCGCTCTTACTGCGGCGGCTTTGGTTTGTCCTGTAACAAAGTATTTGTCGCCGTGCGCCAATGCTCAAACGCGAAGGGAGAATGTGGCCATGTCGAATACAGCAACAGTAGATAATAAGGAATTGCCGCCTCTGCCCAAGACTGATGCCGAGTGGAAAAAGCGGCTAACGCCCGAGGAATATGCCATCCTGCGGCACAAAGGCACCGAGCCGGCTTTCACCGGCAAATACTGGAACAGCCATCAGCACGGGACCTATCGCTGCGCCGGATGCGGGCAGCCGCTGTTTAAGTCGGATGACAAATTCGAATCGGGCACGGGATGGCCCAGCTTTTGGGAGCCGTACGATCGGGCGTGCGTGACCGCCAAACAAGACAATAGCCACTCGATGCACCGCACCGAAGTCTTGTGCAGCCGTTGCGGCGGTCATCTGGGCCACGTGTTCAACGACGGTCCTGCGCCGACCGGGCTTCGTTATTGCATCAATTCGGCGGCACTTAAACTCGATGAAACGCCGGTGGAGCCGGGCAAGGATCACTAAGAGCCTATACCAAAACAGATGCTTCATTCTGAGCGTAGCGAAGAATCTGGGTGGAGAAAGATGGGAATACTGGCAAAATATTAAATCCAGCGAGATCCTTCGCTTCGCTCAGGATGACTTAAGGGATATATTCTAAAAAACTCTTGACTATCAATGAACACGTATACTATCAAACAATCGACCGAGCCGATGCCGGGAGTCTTCATCCCGGACGGCACTGCTGAGATTAGACATCGCCGGCTTGCCGCAAGAAAAAGCTTGATCGGCGGATTGATCTTGTTTATTCTTTCATTTATGGGAATAAAGGCCATGTCTGTTGAGCAAACCGGCCCTTACGTACGGGGAGATAAACCCATGGCAAGCGCGGCCGATCAGGCATCCGCACCCGATAATTCCGGCAGGAAGCTGGAAAAAGCCACTTTCGGCATGGGTTGTTTCTGGTGTTCCGAGGCGGTATTCGATCGGCTCAAGGGGGTGGAGAAAGTCGTGTCGGGCTACAGCGGCGGTCATGTGAAGAATCCGACTTACGAGCAGGTTTCCACGGGCCAAACCGGGCACGCCGAGTCGGTTCAAGTTACTTTCGATCCGGCGCAGATTTCTTACCCGCAACTGCTGGAAGTTTTCTTTAAAACGCACGACCCGACAACGCTGAATCGCCAGGGAAACGACGTCGGCACGCAGTACCGCTCGGTGATTTTCTATCACAATGACGAGCAGCGGAACCTGGCCGAGCAGTACAAGCGGAAGCTCGACGCCGCCAAGGCGTTTCATAGGCCGATCGTCACCGAGATCGCTGCCTTCCAAGAGTTTTTCCCGGCCGAAGATTACCATCAGGACTATTATCGTCTTCACGGGCGCCAACCGTACTGTCAAATGGTCATCCGGCCGAAGATCAGCAAGCTGGAAAAAGTTTTCGGCGACAATCTTAAACCTAAAATCTCCGGGCCTGCACACTGACTTCGCGGCATCTCGACTCTTTTTTTTGCCCTATCGCCTGTTCTATCCGCAAGGGCGTGGAGATTTGTTTAGTCGTAGCGCCGCCATCACCATTTACAGGATCTTATCTCGTCAATAGAATTGCCCCCGGCAATTCCATCGCCCACATCCATTTAGTCATTTATATGCGTGTTATGTGGCGGGCATCGGCTTCATCCTTAAGTGCCATGTAAAGCTGCTATCATTGACAGAATCGCGATAACCCGTTAGTATTATTAGGTTATGGAAAGCGGCCTGGTTTTCAACACTCAGAGGTATTCGATTCACGACGGCCCGGGCATCCGCACAACCGTTTTTCTCAAGGGTTGCCCGCTGCGGTGCTTGTGGTGCCACAACCCCGAAGGCATCTATCCGGAACGCGAGGTGGTCTTCATCGGAAACCGCTGCATTCATTGCGGAGAATGCCGGCGGGTTTGCCCGCAGATAAAAATGTCGGGCAACGGCTCGGCCTTGGACCAGCGGGCGCACTGCGTCCGTTGCGGCGAGTGTGTGAAGGTTTGCCCAACCGAAGCCAGGCAACTGGTCGGCCGCCAAATGAATGTTCAAGAGGTCATGACCGAGGTGCTGTTGGATCGCGTTTTTTACGAGGAGTCGGCCGGCGGCGTGACGTTCTCCGGCGGAGAGCCCTTCATGCAGCCGCGTTTTCTTCGGAGTCTATTGGAAGCCTGCCGTGCCGAGGGAATTCACACTGCCGTGGACACGTCGGGCTACGTCTCGAAGGAAGACTTGCTGTCGGCGGCGCCGCTGGTGGACCTTTTCCTTTTCGATCTCAAGGCCATTGACAACGTCCGGCACCGGCAGTGGACGGGCGTGTCGAATGCCGTCATATTGCAGAATCTCCTGGCCCTGGGAAACATTCACCGCAACATCTGGATTCGCATGCCTTTTGTACCCGGTTTCAACGACGAACCTGAGCAGGTGGAGGCTATCGCCCGTTTCGTGGCCTCGGTTCCCGGCGTACGCCAGGTGAACCTGCTGCCTTATCATGGCACGGCGGCCCACAAGTGGAAGAGCCTGGGCAAGCCGGGCCAGCCGGATGCGTGCCAGTTGCCCGGATCTTGTGAAAAAATGGATTCAGACGCCTCGCTTACCCCTTATTTATCATGTAAATTATTAGACGGTTCGGAGCCGACCCCCTTTTGTGCACAAGCCCCCACCGCGCAAGCGATAGAACGCGCGAAGGAAATATTCCAGGCTTTCGGACTGAACATTCAAATCGGCGGTTAATGCCATGAACGAAAGAACAGCCAAACTGCGGCGTGAGAGTCTGGATGCCCCGCCCTCGATTTCTCCTGAGCGGGCCTCGTTGATCACCGACTTCTATCGAGCCAACGAGGGGAAATATTCCGTGCCGGTCATGCGGGCGCAATCGTTCTATTACTTGTGCGAGCACAAGACGATTTACCTGGGCGAAGACGAGTTGATCGTGGGCGAGCGCGGCCCTGCGCCCAAGGCCGTGTCCACCTACCCGGAATTGACCTGCCACAGCCTGGAAGACCTGGGAATCCTGGATTCGCGGCCGAGGATGAGTTATGTCGTTTCCGAGGACTGCATACAGATATACAAAGAGAAGATTATCCCTTACTGGCGCAACCGCAGCATGCGCGACAAGGTCTTTTCGGCGATGTCCGAAGAGTGGCACGCCGCGTACAAGGCGGGCATCTTTACCGAGTTCATGGAGCAGCGCGCCCCGGGACATACCGTTCTAGACGGCAAAATCTACGCCAAGGGGATGATGGATTTCAAGCGCCAGATCGCCGAGTCAATCGCGGCACTGGATTTCCTGAACGATACGGAGGCGCATGCCAGGTTGGAGCAGCTTAGGGCAATGGACATCGCCTGCGACGCAGTGATCCTGTTCGCGTCGCGCCACGCGATGCGGGCCGCGGAAATGGCAGCCATCGAATCCGATCCCGTCCGTAAAGCGGAACTGGAGAAAATCGCCGATGCCTCGACGCACGTGCCGGCCCACGCGCCGCGGGACTTTCACGAGGCCCTGCAACACTACTGGTTCTGCCATCTGGCGGTGATCACCGAACTGAACGGCTGGGATGCGTTCAATCCAGGCCACCTCGATCAGCACTTGTTGCCGTTCTACAGGAAGGGCCTTGCCAATGGCACGCTGACCCACGATAAGGCGCGGGAACTGCTGGAGGCCTTTTTCGTCAAGTTCAACAACCATCCCGCGCCGCCGAAAGTCGGAGTGACGGCCGCCGAAAGCGGCACGTATACCGACTTCGCCAACATCAACGTGGGCGGCCTGCTGGCCGACGGGGGTGACGGATCGAACGAAATCTCCCACCTTCTTGTGGACATCGCCGACGAGATGCACATGCTCCAACCCAGCACCAATCTCCAGTTATCGCGGAAAACGCCGGACGCGCTGTTGAAACATGCCCTGCGCGTGATTTGCAAGGGATACGGATTCCCCTCGATCTTTAATACCGATACCGTGATCGAAGAACAGCTTCGCCAGGGAAAATCGCTGGAAGACGCCCGGGCAGGCGGTTGCAGCGGGTGCGTGGAGACCGTCACTTTCGGCAAGGAGGCCTGCATACTGACGGGCTATTTCAATCTGGTGAAAATTCTGGAGTTGACGCTCCACGAGGGAATCGATCCCCGCACCGGCAATCGGCTCGGCCTGCGTACCGGGCATGCAGACGAGTTCGGATCGTTCGACGCGCTATTCGAAGCCTTCCGCCGACAATTCCGGCATTTTCTAGAGATCAAGCTCCGCGGCAATCAGGTTATCGAGCAGATGTACGCCGCGTGGATGCCGGCTCCTTTTCTCTCGGTTATCACCGACGATTGCATACGCAAGGGAAAGGACTACAACGCCGGTGGCGCCCGCTACAACAACAGCTACCTGCAGTTCGTGGGCATCGGCACTCTTACCGATAGTTTTTCCGCGCTGAAACAAGTGGTTTTCGACGACCACACCAAACCTTTAAGCGAGTTGGTCCGGGCGCTGGACGCGGATTTCGAGGGCCATGACCACGAAATCCTCCGTCAGCGCTTGCTGCACCGCACGCACAAGTACGGCAACGACGACGACTACGCCGACCAGATCATGGTCCAGGCCTTCCAGATGCTTTTCGAAGAGTTGGACGGCCGGCCTAATAGCAAGGGCGGATGTTACCGCGTGGAAATGCTGCCTACGACCAGCCACGTGTATTTTGGCTCGGTCACCGGGGCCATGCCCGACGGGCGCAAGGCGGGCATGCCACTGTCCGAAGGGATCTCCCCGTCCCAAGGCGCGGACCGTCACGGTCCGACGGCGGTGCTGAAGTCGGCCGGCAAGATGGACCACGTCAAAACGGGCGGCACGCTTTTGAACATGAAATTCACGCCCTCGCTGGTAAGCGACGTCAACGGCATCGACAAACTGGCCCGCCTGGTCCGCACCTACTTCAAGCTCGGCGGCCACCACGTGCAGTTCAACGTGGTGTGCAAGGAAACCCTGCGCCATGCCCAGGCGGCCCCGCAGCAGCATCGCGACCTGCTGGTGCGCGTGGCCGGCTACAGCGACTACTTTTGCGACCTCTCCCGCGAACTCCAGGAGGAGATCATCAGCCGCACGGAGTACGGCGTAATGGAAACGAGCCAACAGGGAGAATGAATCGCGGTACTATGTTCAGGCATATCGGAATTCTGACCAGTGGCGGCGATTGTCCGGGATTGAATGCGGCCATACGCGGAGTGGGCAAGGCAGCCCGCGATCCCTTCAAAATGGAGTTGATCGGATTCCGCGACGGCTTTCGCGGACTGGTTCACGACCGGACCATGCCTTTGGAGCCCGGCATGCTGTCGGGCATCCTCACCGACGGCGGGACGATCCTGGGCACCAGCCGGGACAAGCCGCACCAGATGCCCATCGGCGGCGAAGTGCGCGACATGACCGCCGCGATCGTCGAGACCTATAAACGACACCATCTCGACGCGCTGATTTGCATCGGCGGCGGAGGCACGCAGAAAAACGCCCTGCGCCTGAAAGAGGCGGGCCTCAACGTGGTCACCCTGCCCAAGACCATCGACAACGACATCGCGGGCACCGACATCTCCATTGGTTTTGACACCGCCGTGGGCATCGCTACCGAGGCCGTCGACCGGCTGCATTCCACGGCCACCAGCCACAACCGCATCATCGTGGTCGAGGTCATGGGCCACCGGGCCGGATGGCTGGCCCTGTGCGCTGGCGTGGCCGGCGGGGCGGACGTCATCCTTATCCCGGAGATCCCGTACGATCTGGGGCGCGTGGCCGACTCCGTCCGCGATCGGGCACGGGCTGGAAAACACTTCAGCATCGTGGTGGTGGCCGAGGGGGCGATGTCCGTGGAAGATGTTAAACTGGTCGCACAAATGCTCGATGAAAAAAGCACGGCAAAATCCAAGTCGGACAAAAAAAAGGCCTCCGAACGACTGAGAGAGATACATCAACGCCACCTGGAACACACCATGCGCCTGACCGAACAGCTCGAAAGCCTGACCGGGCAGGAATCGCGGTTGACGATCCTCGGACACCTGCAGCGCGGCGGCACGCCGTCGGCGGCCGATCGGCTTTTGGCCACCCGATTGGGAACGCATTGCGCGGAGTTATTGAGCCAGGGCGTATCGGGCGTGATGATCGCCGCCCGGGGCGAGAGTTTCGCCCCAGTCCCGCTGGAAGACGTGGCCGGCAAAAAAAATCTCGTCCCCAAAGACCATCCCCTGCTCCAATCCGCCCGTCTGGTTGGCACCAATTTCGGGCTATGATGGTAGGTCAGGCACCCCGTGCCTGACAAAAAATGGCGATTGATACAATAATAAATATTGGAAATTGGGCTTTTTCATCTACCAAACTTGGCTTACCATTACGCCTTGGAGACTCAATTGTGGGATTGGGGGCCGATGTAGATGATCGAGTCGTTGGAGAGGCGGAAGAATGAGCCGGGATCTTGTTCCAGCAATTGACCGAGGATGCCCGCCGTGCGGGGGATGATGAAGGCCGCTTTTCCCGCCTCGGGCGGAATGTTCAGATCGCAAAGTAAGCGCCCCGATGACGCCGTCGACGTTAAAACACAGCCCCTGGGCCTTTTTTTCCTGCAAATAGACTTCGATTTCCTTGGCCAGTTGGCAATGCTCGCCGAAAAGGCCGAGTTCTTTGGCCATCTCGAGTAGAGTCACCGCCCGCGGATCTCTGCCGTAGAGGCTGTAATAACGATGTCCGTAGCCGGGGATCCTGCCCTTCTCTCCGCCGTAGGCGCCGGTGATTTTGTTGACGATGTAGGCCGCGAGTCCCTTGGCGTCGGCGATGCGAACGCCCTCGGCTTCGAAAACGCCCGAGGCCGCCGCGGCCTGGCGCATTTTGTGGATGAACTCTCTGAGGACCCTGGCGGTCCCCTCGCCGGCGCCGGCGTGGGTTTCGCCCATGGCGGTGATGCCCGCGGCCAGGGCGGTTTTCAAGCGAGTTTCCGCCGGAATAGGAAGTGATGGCCGCCAACGAGGAGGGCGTGGCGGGCGTATGATCGACGCAGGAAATGAAGATTGCGCGGAGCAGGCGTTGCCTCCGCAGCCGAGGGCTTCCTTCCCGCCAAGGCCCGGAAGATGGTCGGCCTCGATGCTCTCGTCGTCGTTCCAATGCAGTTGGTTTCCCAGGATTGCCGGCGACAAGTTCGATCACCTGTGGGATAAGGACCAGGGCTTCGGCTTGTGCGGCGGAATAACGGTCGTTGCAGGATTGCGGGAAGTCGATCGGGACCGGGAGGCGGCAAGCGTCAACAGGCCCGCGCCTACCGCCGCGTTCATCGGCGAGCCGCCCCGGTAGGAAGCAACCGCCGCATGCCGCGCGGTTTCTCCGGCGGGATAACTCTTCGCGCACAGAACCAGATCGCGCGCCAATTGAGCCGCCTGTTCCTCGTCGGCGTCTTCTTTGACGAGGGCTTCGTAAATCATCTGGGCCACCGATGCCTGCCGCATCAGCTTGGTCAGGGGACGCCCGCGAAAATACGGCATGCCGTCGACGATCTGCGTCAGTTGCGTGCGAAGCTGAACGGCGCGGACCTGGCTTTTGAGGTTCTCCAGCTTCGTCTTGGAGATGCTGACGAGTTCAAATTCTTTGGACAAGGCCACCTCGAAGTCCGGGCCGCGGCGCGGCATGGCCCGCTCGACAATCGAGATCAGCTCCTCGGAGGTTTTGGCGACCTTTACTCCCGCCTTCTCGAAGGCCTCGACTTTACTCTCATAGGTGCCGAACCTGCCCTCGCCGATGATGGCCCCGGCATGGCCCATGCGCGATCCGCGAGGGAAGATATTCTGGGCGCCGATGCCCGTGAGCCTGGCGACAATGGGTTTGGGATAGTTGCTCTCTTTAATGTATTGCGCGGCTTCCTCCTCGTAGTCTCCGCCAACCTCGCCGTTGAGGATGACCATCGAGGTATCGTCGTCGTTGCGCACCAATTCCAAGAGATCCTTGAAGTCGGCGCCTGAAATCCGGTCTCCACCGATTCCCACGACGATGCTTGTGCCATAGCCGAGGGTGTTGAAGATCTCGGTGGCGATGGAGAGGCACATCCCGCCGCTTTTGGAGAAGATGGCGATCTTGCCGGGATAAAACACACCCGGGTCGTTGCCGCCGATGGCGCCCACCTTGACCCGTTCAATGGGGTTGATGATGCCGACCGAGGCGGGCCCGATCACTCGGACGCCGTGCGCGCGGGCGAACTGGACGATTTCAGCCGCGTCGCGTTGAGGCAGGCCCTCGGTGAGGATGTTCACCAGTTTTATTCCTCCGCTGGCGATGGCTTCAAAGGCGGCGTCCTTCGTGCCCTCGCGCGGTACCGACACGAGGCTGGCGTTGATCTCGGGATGTTCGCGCAGAGCTTCGGCGACGGAGTCGTACACGGGAAGGCCGCAGACGGTGTCGCCGCCCTTGCCCGGCGTCACCCCGGCAACAACGTGCGTTCCATAGTCGATCATCTCCATGGAGAGCTTTCTGCCCTGCTTGCCCGTGATGCCTTGGACGAGGATGGATGTGTTTTTATCGATGAGGATGCTCATTTGCGATCTCTGTGCTTGTTGGCTTGATGAATGACCATGCGTGCGGAGTCGGCCACGGAGGTCGCCATGCCGCGGAGAAAAATGTTGTATCCCTCTTGGTCGCGGATTTTATGAAGGGTCTCGAAGGCCTCTTCGTCGCGCGGCCCGGCTCGGCGGATGAGGATGGGGATGCTTTTGTCGAAGTTCTCCGTTTCGCGGATGCCTCCCATGATGCCGCTGATAAGGGTGTCGTAAATATCCGTGAAATTCGCCCGGCCGCCGATGACCCAGATGGCGTCGATTTTGGCCGGGATACATCAGTGCGATCTTGGTCAGCCCCTTAACCTTCTCCGGCGTGGGATTTCCGCTGTACTCGGTGAACACGGCGGGCTTCCCGCCCAAGAGGCAAAGGTCGTCCAAAGCCTCGACGCTTGTGCCGCCGCCGGAGGCCAACACGATGATGTTTCCGTCAAGCTCATAGAACATCCGCCCCGCCGACCCGCGCCTGTCGCGCCGATCGTTTTCCAGCGCGAGCCATTCCAGGCGGGTCGGCATCCGCCCGGAACTGAGCCTTTCCGGCAGGTTCAAGCTCTTCTGCCGGAATAGCGCGTCGTCGTCGATCTCCAGCTTGGCGTCGGCGGCGATCCATTCCCCGCGGCTCGTCCTGATAAGCGGGTTGATCTCGGCCAAAGTGGCGTCGCAATCCACGAACATCCGATAAAGCTTCAAAAGGACGTCGGCAACGCCGTCCGCGCCGTCGAATCCCGCTTTACGCGCCAGTTCTCTCGCCTTCTCATCGCTTAAACCAAGCTGAATATCAACGGGTTCGATGCAGACGTCAAAGAGCGATTCATGGCAGGCTTCCTCCACGTCGATGCCGCCGCGGGTAGAGATAATCAACACGGGCGACGCGCCTTTGTATGTCACCGAGGCGTAAGCCTCTTGCGCGACATCGAGTTTTTCCTCTACCAATACCTTCTCCACGGTCTCGCCGAACATCTCCCTGCCGACCAACGACTTGATGGCGGCAGCCGCCTGCTCCTCGTTCTCACAGGCCACCACTCCGCGTGCTTTTGCCCTTCGCCCCCATAAAACCTGGGCTTTTACCATCAAGGCGCCGAACTTTTTCAACAGACCGCTTGCTTCTTCGACCGACGCCACCACCTTTCCGCGTGGAATGTTAATCCCGGCGCGTTCAAGCAGCATTTTGCCTTCGAACTCATAAAGTTTCATTAATTATCTCTCTCTTGGCGCAAAGGACAATTACCCTGAGTAATAGTCTGGATTAGAGATTCTTATATTGGCAATCTTGCCGTCTGTCAAGAGAGATAAAGATGCCCTGAAAAAGGTTTGAAAAACACCGAGAGAAGGCTTCCTGGCCATTGAGTCTCAGATTGATAAAGTTTCAAGGGTTGGGGCAGCAGTTGTACTGCTGCCCCGGAATTGCCCAGCGGTACGGGAGATGGTAGGTCAGGCACCCCGTGCCTGAAAAAATTGGCAACTGATATAATAATATAATCGGAAATTGGGCTTTACCGTCTACCAAATTGTCAGGCACGGGGTGCCTGACCTACTTGGCTTTTGGCGGCAGATTGGGCTAATTAACAGTCCCTTTTTCGATTAATTCCAGACAAATTTCCCGCACGCGGTTGGGGTTGACGTTGGGATTTTTCTTTTTGGCCTGGCCGATGAGCTGTCCGATGCCTTTTTGCTTGCCTTCTTTCACTTCGGCGACGATTTTGGGATTGGCTGCCAGCACTTCGCGGCAGAGGTCGACCAGGGCGGATTCGTCGACTTGCTGGATGCCCAGGCTTTTGATGGCCTCGGCGAGCGAACGGCCGGAGGAGAGCATGTCGGCCAGGACTTCGCGGCCGCGGCTGGTGTCGAGTTTGCCGGAGCGGACTTGTTTTAAGAGTTCGGCCAATGCCTTGGGGCGGAGGGGATATTTCGAGATATCGATCTGCTGCTCGTTGAGCGTGCGGAGCACGTCTTGCTGCATCCAATTGCTGGCCATTTTGCCGTCGCCGCAGGCATCGGCCAGTTCGATGTAATAATCGACCAGTGCCCGGCCTTGGTTCACCAGCACGTCGCTGTCGTAAGGCGTGATGCCGTAGGTGTTTTCCAGGCGGGTGCGGAGCTCGGCGGGCAATTCGCCCAGCGAGGCGCGGATCTGCTCGATTTCCTCGTCGGTAACCGTGACCGGCACCAGGTCGGGATCGGGAAAGTAGCGGTAGTCGCTGGATTCTTCCTTGGAGCGTTGTTCGTGGGTGATTTGCCCGGCCTCGTCCCAGCCGCGGGTCGATTTGGGCACGTCGCCCAGTTTGTGGCCGGTCTCTTGCCACACTCGATACTGCCGCTGGGCTTCGTAGGCCAAGGCCCGTTCGACCGCGCGGAAGCTGTTCATGTTTTTCACTTCCACGATGGGCGTGGCGATTTTGCCTTGGGGCGTGTCGATGTGCAGGTTGATGTTGGCGTCCACCCGCAGGCTGCCCTCCTGCATGTTGCAGTCGGAAACGCCGAGGTAGTTCAGCAGCAGTTTCAGTTCGGTCAGATATGCCTTGGCCTCGGCGGGCGAGCGGAGATCGGGCTGGCTGACGATCTCCAGAAGCGGCGTGCCCGCGCGGTTCAGGTCGATGCGGCTGTCGGCCTTGCCGGCCACTTCGTCGTGCATGCTTTTGCCGGCGTCTTCCTCCAAATGGGCGCGGATGATGCCGATTCGCTTGGAAAAGGTGTCAGGAACCTTTTCCGACAAAGGTTCCTGACACCTTTCCGGAGATGGTCAAATAGCCGTCGTGGCTCAAGGGCAGATCGTACTGGCTGATCTGATAGCCCTTGGGCAGGTCGGGATAATAGTAGTTCTTCCGATCCCATTTGGTGAAGTGCGGGATTTCGCAGTTCAGGGCAACGGCGGTTTTCAAAGACAACTCGAAGGCCTTGCGGTTCATCACCGGCAGCGAGCCCGGCATGCCGATGCACACGGGACAGGTTTGCGTGTTCGGCGGGGCGCCGAATTTCGTGCTGCAGCCGCAAAACATCTTGCTCTCGGTGAGCAACTGCACGTGCACTTCCAGACCGATGACGATGGTATAAGGTTCGCTCATGGGGTAATGGATTGAATCTGAGGAATTCCTCCCGGCATTGGCGTCGGGCTAGCGGGTATCAGGATTTTTTAAGACTACAAAATTTTATAAACGCAGTATAGCGGTTCCGGGCCGAGCGTAAAAAGGGTTATGAAAGTGAATTATGCATTCGGCATTTTTTCTTTACAAGGAAATTGCCCGGTCCACCCCCACTATCCGGGTGGCAGCGGCAGACTCTTGATATATTCAGTGCTAGTGAATGTAAATGTAGCCAAGGAATTCCAACAAAACGGCTTTCTTCCTTAGAGGAGGTTGGCGGTGGAGAAAAAATAACGGTAAATTTTGCCCTTGCCCTAACCTTCTCCCGACCACAGACGTGGTGCCCGGAGAGGGGAGATTTTGTGAGAGTTCCTAAATAACAGAAAAAGCAGTATTAACGATTTCGGGGATAAAGCGGAAAATAGGGGCGGGGAACGGCAGTTTGCATTTTTTGTGGGGAAAACCAGGTTATTTGTGCTTTGTTCAAGCTAATCTTAAAAAGGTGTGGGAGGTTATTCCATGGATTAGATTTGGGGGGCGTCTCAAGATATTTAGCGTAGCGGCTAGATCGGCTCTGAAAACAACCCGGTAATTACATGAACCCGACCAACTCCAAAGTGCTGGTAGTCGACGACGACCCGGCCATGCTGCGCATGCTTTCGCGATGGTTGGAAAAAGGGGGCTATACAACTCGAGTGGCTTCCGACGGACTGCAAGCGTTAGAGATGATTGACGCCGATTGTCCGGATTTTGTGATCACGGACTGGGAAATGCCCAACATGGACGGCCTGGAGCTTTGCCGCAGGCTCCGCGATCTTGATCTGCCGCATTACGTTTTTATCATGTTCCTCACGGTAAAGTCGGCTTCGCAAGAGATGATCGCGGGGTTGGAAATCGGAGCGGACGAATTTCTATGCAAGCCGGTGTATCAAGAAGAGTTGCTGGCGCGGATGCGGGCGGGATCGCGGGTATTGGAACTGGAGCGGCGGCTTAACACGATGGCTCATACGGATCCCTTGACCGGCCTGATGACTCAGAAGACCTTTTATGACATCATGGGCAAGGAATGGTATCGGTCGAAGCGATATCAATCGCCGCTCTCGTGCGTGATGATGGACTTGGATTTTTTCAAGCAGGTTAACGACATCCACGGCCACCAGATCGGCGACAGCAGCTTAAAGATAGTTGCGGACTTGTTGCTGGAAAGCAGCCGCCGCAGCGATTCCGTTTGCCGGTACGGCGGCGAGGAATTCTGCATCCTTTTGCCCGAAGCCAACGAAACCGATGCCACGGCTTGGGCCGAACGCGTTCGTCTAAAGATGGCGGAATTACAGATCCCCGTGGGCGATAAACATATCCGCATAAGCGGCAGCTTCGGCGTGTCGCAGCGGCACGACGATACGCATTCGCCGGAAGCCCTTGTCGATCAAGCGGACCAGGCCCTGCTATGCGCGAAGCGAACCGGGCGCGATCGCGTGGTCCGTTACGAGTCGCTCAACGATGCGGGGGAATTGGAACTGGTAACCACTGAAACCGATTTATTCAAAGGCATCCTGGCGCGGCATATCATGACGCCCATGGTCGTGTGTCTGGGGGAAGACAAGACTATTGGCCAGGCTGCCGAGTTTTTTATTCGTTCCCGCATCAATTCCACGCCCGTCGTCGATGTCCAGGGCAAACTAAGTGGCATGCTTTCGGAAAAAGATCTGATGGCCGCCATGGTTTCGTTGGATTACTGGAAGCATACGGTTTCCAGCGTGAAGAGACCCAACGTCATCACTTATGAAGAAGACACGCCCGCCCGTACGATCTACGAATTCCTTTGCCGAGTGGCGATGCGGCGTATCGTAATTGTCAAAGACGGATGTCCCACCGGCACCATAAGCCGGGGCACCTTGTTGCGGCTGTTCCGTAATTTGGTGTATAGCAAGGGTCTCCTCGAACCCGAACAAGTCGAAGGGGCGCGTACAAAAGTCTATCCGAACCACTGCCGAGAACATCTGGAAGAAACCACCCGGCAACTGTCAATTCAGGTATTCCAATTGCAACAGCATCTGCAAAACGGCAACGAAGACCTCATGCCTTATGTTATCGGCGGAGCGACGGGAATGCAGGGTCTGGTCGACGACTTGTTGGCCCATGCCCAATATGCCGATTCCGATAAAAGTTGCGTGGTTGATAAACAATCCATGCTGACCGAAGGAAATTGCGTGGATTGAGTAAAATCAAGGTGCAACATTTTCCTCCTCTAGCGCGGCTTTACGGCCGCAAGCAAACCCCCGGTGTAATCACCGGGGGCTAAATAAGTTGTGCACAAAGTAATGTACTTGATGCGCAAAAAGCGTTCAAACCTTAACACAAAGAGTCTATTTCAGCTCTGTTTTTAATGCCATTTTCTGCCTGTGTCTCCACTGCCGGATGTAGCATGCCAAACACGGCATTTGCACTAAACCTCCGCAGCCGGAGCAGCGAGCCGGCCGGCCGGCGGGCGGGATGAAATGCATATCCATTCGAAAAAACCGGGGCGGATAATCGCGGCGTTTCCCTTGGGCAATGGCGCAAACCGTTCCCCGGCTCACACCCATCCGCTCGGCAATAGCTCGTTGGGATAAACTGCCCTCAGCCAACATCTGCCGGATTTCCTTGACAATGTCACTGGCAATCATTGCGAAAGCTCCTTGGCATTTATTCACTTAAAAAAACGAGTAAATCAACAAGACCAATACCCCCTGCTTGCGAAGAGCGGCCGAAGCGGGCACACTCAGAATCAAGCCTTGTGTACAGATTAGCGGCAGTGAGAATCCTTCCCTGAAAATATGCACATGCGTACATAGCAGAAGCAGATTAGCACATACTATACACTAGTCAATATAACAAATGAACAGTTATATGTACTTTTTATGTCCTAAAGAGAAGAGTCCAAGAAAAAGAGCTGGGCTGATAGAATAGATTCGATGCAGGCTGTAAAAATAATAGGGTAATTACCCCCATAAAGAGTCCGTCTGCCTTTCGTGATAAACGGGGGCTGCAATTTTTATCGCGAAGAGATTGTGTATGGTAACCCAGGGTTGCCGCGCAGCGGCTATCCTGGGATGGGATTTATAATTACCACGTCAACCCTGAAAGGGTTGCGGAGTGCGGCGTCCGCCTCTCCGAAACCCCGTTGGGGTATTGTTTTTTCGTTCCTTTTTGCCCCTTATTACAAGCCCTTCGGGCTATTTGATGCGTCGTAAGTTCCTTCGGGCTATTTGATGCGTCGTAAGTTCCTACACAGCAATGTTCCAACAGGCAGATAGACTTTAAGCACTACTGTTTTCCAGTCCCAGCATTCAGTCTGAATTTAACGAATAAGTTGACCTAGTTGATTGAACCTAATGCATAAAGCCCATATAAAGACATGTAGCCAATCCGATTTACCAGCCGATGACATTGCCGGTTATTATTGTTGCCACGGGCTTAAGGAAGGCGCAAGGAGGAATTAAGAGCGGAAGAATCGAGATACGGGCGCCGGCATTTAATTTTACCACTATATTAACGAGTTGCCTTCCAAAACAATTATGTTTGTTTCCATCATCCCGGCAATACTGGCCTTGACATTCTTTGGAATAGTTTTGCTTTCTGCCGCGATACTAATCGGGACGCGGAGGGCGCAGCGCGGCGAGTACCGCGGGAAATAGCGGTCGGGGTTCAAGATTCGGGGTTCAGCACTTGGAGGATCGCCGATCGGAGAATCCCAGGGCGGCATAAAGCCGCAACCAAGACCCCCGGTGTAAGCACCGGGGGCTAAATAACCTTGGGCGTGCTGACCATGCAAACGTTGTCGCTTTTGAATATTTCTTGCAGGTCGGTATTGGCCGAGGGCAATTCGATCTCACACTGCGGATGAGTCGTCGCTTCATCCACAATCATGGCATGCATGCCGGCTATTAGTATGGAAGCCGTTTCCTTTTCCACATTCAGACAAGACAGATCGACGCCGGGTTCGGGCGCATGGGGGGGGCATTCATTACTGATATTCAAGTTTTTTGCGGGATTTCCAGGAATTGCCGGATCGCGTCCGTTTGACAGTGGTGCATTGCCAGCCGATTTACATGTGATAATGCTGGTCGATCCGTCGGTGGCGACTACGTGCCAAGCGTCGTTTTCCTGGCGGGGTTTTTCCACAACCTTGGGCGGCGAATGCGGAAATGCAGGCCGGCTGGAATTGATTTCCTGTTGCACGAGCGGTTTCAAGATGTTATTTTGTGCGCGGGCGGTCATAGGCAGGTGAGCATAGGCGGTGCGACCGGTTGGTTGCACCGTTTGATCAGTTCAAGATATTCCGTTTATTGGGGCGACACTAGGAACGTCTTCCCAACAAAGTTTGACGGACAATTAGGCGGCTTCGGAAGCCGATTTCACTTCAGCCCAGGTCCGCCTGTACTGCAACGCTTCCAGCAATTCGGCCAGGCTGAGCGTTTTGTTCTCCAGTTCCAGGGGAATCTCCATGCCCGGGTCGCAAACCAAATCAACCGTTCCATCTTCGCTGATCAGGGGATCGAACTCGCGGAGCAAACCGTCCTGGACGGCCTGGCGAATCAAGTGCCCTCGGGTGGCCGAGACTTCGGTGGCGCGATCGCCCAGGCTATCGGCGGCACGCTTGGCCAGTGCGGGCAGATACTCGCTGGGAACCTCAATAATTTTTGGAACATAGACTTTAACTTGCATGGGATCTCGCTCCTACGTCATTGGGTCTTGCTCTATACTTCACCCCCGAATATGGGGCAGGGGGCGAGCAGAGCGACAATGCTTGCGCATGTGAAACGTATCGGCATGCTGCAAGTAACGGTCGCACCGTTTTTTCAGGATTTTCAAGGCCTGCGGGTAGAATGGCAATTATGTATACTTCAAGGCGGCCCTGGATTGCCCCTAGCAATTACTTTCCGGGATAATCTTGCTTAGTTTCTCCAATTTACTGAAAGATTTCCCAAACCGGCTTGTGGTATAGATAGGAGCACACCCGATGGACGAAACGCCCACGACCCGTCCAAGTTTATTGGTGCGCCTCCGTAATCTCCAAGACCAACAATCTTGGGAGGAGTTTTACAGCATATATCAGCCGCTTGTGTTTCGGATGGCTCGAAACCAGGGCTTTCAGGATGCGGATGCATGGGAGTTGACGCAGGAGGTTTTCGTGGCCGTGGCCTCGGCTATCGAGCGCTGGGATCCCGACCCCCAGCGAGGGAGTTTTCGCGGCTGGCTGTTTCGCATAGCCAGAAACCTGATGATCAACTGGCTGGCTTATCGGCGGCGGCATCCGACCGGGGCCGGCAACAGCGATATCCGTAAACTATTGGCCGAGCAGCCCGATACGCACGACCTCAACCGGGAAGACTCGGCTGTTTTCGAGCGGGAGTACAAACGCCAGGCCTTTGCCTGGGCGGCGGAACAAATCCGCAACGAGTTTCGTGAAACAACCTGGCAAGCCTTCTGGCTTACCAGCGTCGAGAATCAGCCTGTGACCGAAGCGGCCGAGAAGTTGAAAATATCAGTTGGCGCGGTTTACATCGCCCGCAGCCGGATAATGGCGCGGCTAAGGCAAAAGATCGAAACCTTG
Source organism: Pirellulales bacterium (assembly GCA_963845975.1). Taxonomy (GTDB): domain Bacteria; phylum Planctomycetota; class Planctomycetia; order Pirellulales; family Thermoguttaceae; genus JBEKIK01. Next base: position 2,257,742 of record CAWJUD010000001.1, read on the forward strand.
GAAGAATGATAGTTAAGGTTGTTTAAACACGGATATCTTAAATAGATCACATGATTCCATTCAATTCACAATGCGATCGACGGCAACTCCAGGAACTCCTGGAAGATAAATTGCCTCCCAAGTTGCAGGACGATCTGGCCAGGCATCTGGAGTCTTGCGCGGATTGCCGGAAAGAGTTGGAATCGTTGGCGGCTGGTCCGGACTGGTGGAGCGATGCCCAGCAGTTGCTCAGCACCGTAGTAAATATGGATGGCGCGACAAGCACCGACAACGTTTTGAACCCGGGCGGCATGGTTTCTCATGTGGATGGCGTGCGATTGGAGTTCCTTTCACCTACCGAAGATTCGAGCAAGCTCGGCCGGCTCGGACCTTATGAGATCGTGAAAATTGTCGGGCGAGGGGGAATGGGAATCGTGCTGAAGGGTTTCGATTCGGTCCTGAATCGCCATGTGGCCATTAAAGTCCTGGCGCCCCAATGGATGCACAGCACCGCGGCCCGCCAGCGGTTTGCCCGCGAGGCCCGGGCCGCGGCGGCGGTCGTGCACGAGCACGTGATCGCCATATACGCGGTGGATTCGGCGAACGAAACGCCATACCTGGTCATGCCGTTTATCGACGGCATATCGTTGCAGGATCGCATCGATCGCGCGAGTGCCACTGGCTCTGCCAGTGTCAGCGGCCCGCTGGAATTGAAAGAAATCCTGCGGATCGGCATCCAGATTGCCGCCGGGCTGACGGCCGCTCATGCCCAAGGCCTGGTGCATCGCGACATCAAGCCCGCCAATATTTTGCTGGAGAACGGCGTGGAGCGCGTATTGATCACCGATTTCGGCCTTGCCCGGGCGGTGGACGACGCCAGTTTCACGCGGAGTTGTTTTATCGCCGGCACGCCGGAATACATGGCCCCGGAACAGGCCAACGGCGAGGCGGTCGATCACAGGATCGATCTTTTCAGCCTGGGCAGCGTGATGTACGCCATGTGCACCGGTAAATCGCCGTTCCGCCGGGAAACGACCATGGCCGTGTTGCGGCAGATTTGCGAAGGAACCGCTCGGCCGATTCGTGAAATCAATCCAAAAATTCCCAAATGGCTGGAGCAAATTATTGCCCGGCTGCATGCCAAAACTCCGGCCGAGCGATATCAAACAGCCGGTGAAGTTGCCGATTTATTGGGCGGTTGGCTGGCGCATATCGAACAACCGTCGCTGTATCCCAGACCGCGCGAGCCGTCCGGGCGATGGCAGGCGTTTGCGGGATTTACCGGGCGGGGCGTTCGCCTGCGCTGGGCAACGGCCGCTACGCTGTTGCTCATGTTGGCGGTGATAACCGCGACTGAAATAACGGGCGTTTCCCGCTTGTCGCGATTGTTTTTCGGCATCGAAGAAGCCCGGTCCACGGGGTCGCCCCCGGGTATGGCGGCGTCACAATCCAGGACGACATCGGCAAATGGAAATGCAGATTCATTCTACGCGGATAAGGAAACCGCGTTTGAGAAACGGATCGCCGAATTGTGGCGGCGGCTTCAGGAGTTGGATACAACCGCATCAAACGGCGAATCATCCGGCGTAGCGCCGGAAAGGCTCGCGCAATTCCACTCGCAACTGGCTCAATTGCAGGCCGAGTTGCCGGAATACCGTCAAGACCCGCAGATCGATCAACTCCGGCAAGTGGGTGCGGCAATAGAACAACTCAAGCCGCGATCTCCGTCGCCTGAAGCCGGGCATGGAATCGATTCGTCAATGACGGAAATCAGCGACCGTATCGAACAATTAAACCAAGACCTGTACAGGAATTTTCCCTAACACAAAGGAGATTTTGTATGTCATCGCGAAAAATGTGTGTGGTTTTGCTTTTGGTTTTGACAATACTTTGGGGGCTGTCGGCCGGTAATGTCCAAGCGCAAGGGCAAAATGAAAACAAAGCAGCAAGCGCAGCGGCCACATCTGAGGTAACAACTCCGCCCCCGACGTCTACCTCTTCCACTATTACTACTACAGGAACTGCCGTGGCGCCGACAACTGGAACAACCGGGGCGCCGCCCACGGCATCGCCCGCACAGCCCGCTACGTTCCCAACACCGGGAACGCCCGCAACACCGAATCCGCTTAAACAACGTCCGGCGTCGGCTCAGGCGACTGGGGGCCGTTATGGTGTAATGGTTGGGCCTAACGGCCAAGTTCTACAATATGGCGAGGGCGGCGGCGGGGGCGGTGGATTCGGAGGCGGAACTGGAGGTGGAGGCGGCGGATTCGGAGGCCCGGCTGGCGGCGTAGGCGGAGGATTCACTCCCCCAAACGTTAATCTTGATGAATCAGATAAAGCCAGGGCCATTAGTATTAGGGAGCAACAAGCGCAACTGAGGAGGCTTCAGGGATCTCTCGGCGGTGTGGGACCGTACGGGCTGCTTGTCGCAGCAGGGCGGACGTGGCCGGGCCCACTCGATCCTGAGACGCGGGCACTCAATGAAAAAGAGCAAAAAATCGCCGAGGACGTGCAAAAAATCACGGAACAATATAAATCCGGCACGGACAAAGAAGAAAAAGCCAAGCTGAAGAAGCAAATCGAGGAACTTTCAGGCCAGCAGTTCGATATCCGCCAACAATACCGCGAACTGGAAGTCAAACGATTGGAAACCGAACTCGCCCGGATCCGCGAATCGATTCAAAAGCGGACCGAGAACCGGGAGCAGATCATCAAGCGCCACATGGCTCAACTCCTGCACGAGGAAGAGGACCTGGAATTCTAACTGAGTTCTCCATCCATCAAACGCCACGGAGGCGCGGAGAACACGAAGAAAACAATTTATTCAATCTCAGTGTCCTCCGTGCTTCCGTGGTGATATTCCTGAAAGGAGCTTATTTAATGAATCGAAATAAAGGCTTTTTTGTGCCGATTGCTGTCATTTCGGCGGCGATTTTGGCCTCAAGTGTCCAGGCTCAAAATCAAGGCGGCGACCAATCCGGTACAATCCCGGCGACCGGCGGAATGGGGGGGGCCGGCATCGGCATTGGACCCATGGGAAAAATATATCTGTTGAACAACGAGAAGCTCCAACAGGAATTGGATCTTTCAGATGAACAAAAAACTAAAGTGACTATGGCGGTTGGAGAAGCGTCGAACGCCTTTTCGACTGCCATGAAAAACAGCTTTTCTTCGTTGCCGCGGAACATCAGCCCCCAGGAACGCACGAACAGAATGGAAAAATTGATAAAGAGCAATCAGGATAAATTTCAGGATATATTTTTGAAAAAGCTGGAAAAGATCCTGCTGCCCAAACAGTTTGACAGGCTAAAACAAATTTATCTCCAGAAACAAGGGCCCATGGCGTTGTCCGAACCGGAAGTTATCAAGGCCCTGAACGTCAGCAAAGAACAACAAGATAAGATTCAGCATTTATACGATGATTTCCAAATTAAATTGAGAGAGGCCACGATGGTCCAGGGGGATGGCCTAGTAAAATTCGGGGGAAACAATCTGACAAAAATGACTAAGGAACTCGATGATAAGCTGCTCGATATCCTTACCGCCGATCAACGCGCCGAGCTGGAAAAGATGAAGGGGGAAAAGGCCGACATCGGTTATTCTTCTTTTAAGATGGAAGGTAGTAGCAAAGATGGTCCAGGCAGACTTGGTGGAAGCGGAGGAGGGAATTAATAACGCACGCTGAGTATTGCATCGCGCAACTCTTGCACAAGTAACAGGACCTGGAATTCCAACCGCGCTACTTGCCCCGGCGCGGAACCCAGGTTAATAGTCCTAGGGCGTCTACTGCTTTGTGCAAAACCAAAGGGTTTTGTCAGTACATTAGACGCTCTAATTATTTCTTGTACGCAATGATATCATCCAATCCTATTTAAGCGGATTTTTCCATTCCCGGGAATCCCCTATATTGTGGTTGACCTACGCGAAAGGTATAAAGTATACTAAAGTCCACTTATTCAATCGATTTAAGCCTCAACAGGCCGAGTTATGGGCAAACCGGAAGCGTAACGCTATTGTAGTGATTTCTGGGAATAGATATTATTCCCACTCGTTTTCAAAACGAGGAGAAAAACCATGGCGCAAACATCTTCCATCGAGTGGACCGAATCGACGTGGAATCCCGTGACCGGATGCACGAAAATCAGCGCCGGCTGCGCGCATTGCTATGCCGAACGGATGGCTAAGCGGCTCAGGGCGATGGGCCAGCGCCGCTATCGCAATGAGTTCAAAGTCACGCTACAGCCCGACGTGCTCGGTGTGCCCCTGCATTGGAAACGGCCGCGCATGATTTTCGTCAATTCGATGAGCGATCTTTTTCACGAGGATGTACCAACCGATTACATCGCCAAAGTATTTTCCGTGATGCAAGCGGCTTCGCAGCATACTTTTCAAGTTCTAACAAAACGGCCTGAGCGGGCTGCGGAACTGGCCCTCGATCTCCCATGGCCCGCCAACGTTTGGATGGGCACGACCGTTGAAAGCGCTGATTATCTTTATCGCATCAATTCTTTGGTCCAAATTCCCGCCAAGATTCGCTTCCTGTCCCTCGAGCCGTTGCTGGGGCCGATTACTAAATTACCGTTAAAAGGCATCCATTGGGTAATCGTGGGCGGCGAGTCGGGGCCGAATGCCAGAGCGATGCAATCGAAATGGGTTTTTCAAATTCGGGATCAATGCCAAGAAAACGGAGTGCCGTTTTTCTTCAAACAATGGGGCGGAGTGAATAAATCCTTGGCTGGGCGAGAACTCGATGGGCGAATTTGGAGTGAAAATCCATCATGTAGTGGAGATTATAATGCCCAGAAAAAAAGATCGGTGGCCTGATCTATGCAAGCTTGTAGAAAAAGATGATGGACTTCCTACATGGGAGGAAGCTCAACATTGGACCGAACAAAAATTATATTTCTGGTATCGTTATCTGGACATTACCACCGATGCAATGTTTGACAAGGCCCCGTTCCGTGGTGGCTTGGTTTATGTTGATTTATTTGCAGGCGCAGGTGTTTGCACTTTAAAGGATACAGGCAAAAGAATTCCGGGATCTGTTTATATCGCCGCAAATATGACAAAGCCTTTTTGCAATATTATTGCCTGTGAAGAAAATCAAGAATATGCAGCAGCATGCAAATCTCGCTTGGACAATACATATGTTAAGAATCGATGTTTTGTGCTTCAAGGTGACAGCAATCAACTAATTGATCAAGTCGTCTCACTTATCCCCCACAATACACTTACAATTGCATTTATTGATCCCAAGGGATTGGATGCGCAATTTTCTACAATTAAAACATTGTCAAAGAATGCACGCGTTGATTTTGTCATATTATTTGCAGATGCTTACGATATTACCAGAAATGTAGAATATCATTATAGGAAGGATTTTAATTCAAAACTCGATCAAGTATTAGGGCCTGATTCTGATTGGCGAAATAGGCTTGATAATCTTTCAAATCCCACTGGAAATAACAAACGAAATTTGTTCGCGGATATTTATAAGGAACAATTAAGTAGACACCTTGGATATACTTTTTTTGGACATAAGACGATTAAAAGTTCTAGAGGACCACTTTACAAACTCATCTATGCTTCACAAGATAAAAAGGGATTGGAATTTTGGGATAAAGCCACTGCGAAAGATGTCGGTGGTCAAAAGAATCTTTTTTGAATACATTATCCTTACCCCACGTCGCCTAAATCCAATGCTTTGCCGTAGCGGCGGAGCATCATTGTGCGGAGTTTAGCGTGTTTTTCTTGGGCTAATCCTGGATCGATGGTGACAAGTTCTTGGGCGTCGCGGCGGGCTTCGGTCAAAAGGTCGGCGTCGCGCACTAAATCGGCGATCATTAGCGGGGGCAGGCCGTGCTGACGGGTGCCGAACAGTTCGCCTGGGCCGCGCAGTCGGAAGTCGGTCTCGGCCAGTTCAAATCCGTCGGTCGATGAGACGAAGGCCTTGAGGCGTTCGATCGATTCCGGGGTTTGCGGATTGCCGAACACGCAGCAGAAGCCGGGAAATTTACCCCGGCTGATTCGACCGCGCAATTGATGCAGTTGGGCCAGGCCGAAGCGTTCGCCGCTTTCAATGGTCATGAGCGTGGCGTTGGGCACGTCCACGCCCACCTCGACTACCGACGTGGCTGCCAATACCTGGATTTCACCCCGGCGAAAATCGTCCATCAGGGCGTCTTTTTCCTCCGCTGTCATGCGACCGTGGATCAGGGCGAGGCGGAAATCGGCCAGCGGGCCGTTGCTGAGGCCCTCGAATGTCGCATCCAGGCTTGCGGTGGCGGTCTGGTCAGATTCCTCGACCAAGGGCGTGATGACGTATCCCTGCCGTCCTTCGCGGAGTTTTTTCTTGAAGAATTCCCACCACTTATCGCGCTTTTCATCGTTGGCCAGATAGGTATGCACTTTTTGCCGGCCCGGCGGGCAGTCGTGCAATGTTGATACGTCGAGATCGCCGAACAGGGTCAGGGCGATTGTCCGCGGGATGGGAGTGGCGGTCATCACCAGGTAATGCGGGTCCAATCCGGCGTATTTCAACATCGCTCGCTGGCGGACGCCGAACTTGTGCTGCTCGTCGATCACCACCAGCCCGAGCTTGGCAAAGGATACGTCTTCCTGGATGATCGCCTGCGTGCCGACGACAATGTCAACCTCGCCGGCGGCGATTTGTTGTAAAAGCGCACCGCGTTGAGCGTTTGGCAATCCGCCGATCAACTGCGCGCGGCGGACACGGCTTGCGGCGAGTAATTTGTCCAGCGTTAGCACGTGTTGCCGGGCGAGGACTTCGGTGGGGGCCATCAAGACCGCCTGATATCCGTGCGCAACGGCCAGGAGCATGGCATAAACGGCCACCACGGTTTTTCCGGAGCCCACTTCGCCCTGCAACAGCCGGTTCATGGGCAGGGGGCCGGCCATGTCGCGGGCGATCTCGGCGATGGCCTGGCGCTGGCCTTCGGTCAGTTCGAAGGGGAACAGGCGGCGGATCCGGGCATCGATCCGGGCTGTGGCTTCCAAAACCGGCGATCGGCGCTGGTCGTGTTGCTGCCGCCGCTTTACGGCCAGGGCCAATTGCAACACGAAAAGCTCTTGATACACGAATCGCCGCCGCGCATGGTCAAGGCTTTCCCGGTCGCCGGGAAAATGAATTTGCGGCAGGGCCTGGCGAATGGGCCAGAGTTTATGGGATTGGAGATATTCGGGGGGAAAGACTTCGTCGAGCGATTCCACGTAATCATCCAGTGCGTAACGGACGATCTTGCGCATGTGCCACTGCTGCAAACCTTCGGTGAGCGGGTAGACGGGCAGTATTTTGCCGGCCGGCTCCTCATCATCATCGACGAGGGTTTCCACGCGGGGATGATGCATCTGCCACATGAGCCCTTCGTATTTTGGCTTGCCGGAGAGGGCCACGCGCCGGCCATAATCGAATTTCTCCCGCATGAAGGGCATGTTGAACCACAGTGCGCGGAGATAGTCGGTTCCGGAGCGGATAAGCACGCCCAGCACTGCCCGGCCGGATTGGGAGGTGCGGAGTTCGATGTCATCGACCACGCCGCGGACGGTTTGCAGTTTGCCTTCTTCCAGGCGGGCGATTTCGCGCTCGTCGGTAAAGTCCTGGTAGTCGCGGGGGAAGTAGAAAAGCACGTCGGCGACGGCGTGCAACTCCAGTCGCTGGAGCAATTCAGCGCGTTCCGGCCCCACGCCTTTGAGATACTGCACGGGCGTGGCGAGCGATTTGGCGGGCGTGGGCTGCGGATCGTTCATGTGCTCTATTGTAAAAGACTTAAGTAGGAGATTGTAGGATGTCTGAACCGCCCAAAGTGCGTTCTTTCGTTGACACACACTTAATATTTGCGTTTCTGAGATCAACACCATGAAAACACGGCCTATTTATCGAGAAATCCAGGGGGTATTGTCAAATTATCGGCCGGTAATACAATGTAATATCATCCGCCGTGGACTTCATTGAGTTTCAGATTGACAAAGTGACATGCATTGGGGCGCAACATGAGTTGGGGCGGCAATTGTACTGCCGCCCCGGTTTCGCCCGGCGGGACGGGAGTACAACTCCCGTCCCAACGCAGATTTATCAACCTGGGACTCGATAGCCCTGCTGCTGATCGCTTGCTGGAAACTGTCAACTGTAAACCGACGACTTAAGACTGGTGTTTCCATGACAGCCAAGAAAAAACGCGAGATCGTGACCTTCAAAGTGGACGAGCCGCTTTGGGAGGCCATGCGGGGAATTTCCAATCGCTCGGAGTTCATCCGCTCGGCGATTCTGTCCGCTTTGGATAGTGTATGTCCTTTGTGCAAGGGATCGGGGATTCTCACGCCCGACCAACACAAGCACTGGGAGACATTTGCCAAAAATCACGCCTTGGAGGAATGCGAGGATTGCCACGCCGTGCATCTGGTGTGCGTGGCGCGCGGCGATACGGATGGGTCGCCAAGGGATGGTGAGGATTTGCGATGATACGGAATGTTTTTGTAATAGCGATAATCATTTTTGCCGCGGCGAAAATTCCGGCGGCGGAACCCCTTGAGGTGTTCGCCGGCATTCCGCCGGTGGCCTATCTGGTCGAGCGCATCGGGGGAGATCGAGTTCACGTAGAGGTCTTCATTCAGCCGGGCCAGGATCCGCACACCTTCGAGCCGGGGCCGAGGCAAATCCAAGCCTTGGGCCGAGCCCAGTTGTTTTTCAAGGCGGGCATGCCTTTCGAGAACCAAGTTTTGGAAAAAATTCGCACTGCTCGTCCACGGCTGATAGTGGTAGATACCGCTCATGGTATCGAAAAGAGGCGTATTTCCGGGGAAAATGCCGTTGGAAAGGCTCGGCACGAAGGAAAGCGCGATTCCGAGGATTCGCCAGGGGATTCGGCCGATGATCTTGATCCGCACGTGTGGCTATCGCCGCCGCTTTTGAAAATAATGGCGGCCAATATCGCTTCGGCTTTGGAAAAGAGCGATCCCGGGGGCGGCGTTTTTTTCAAGGCGAATCTTTCACGGTTACATCGAGAGTTGGATATCGTGGATGCTAAAATCCGCGGGGAGTTAAAGCCGTATGAGGGGAGATCGTTTTTCGTGTTTCATCCGGCCTTCGGCTATTTTGGCGATTGTTATCATCTGAAGCAAGAGGCCGTCGAAGCCGGGGGCAAGCAGCCATCGCCCAAGCAGCTTCTAGACCTGGTGCAAAAAGCCAAGTCCGAGAATGCGCGGATCATATTCGTCCAACCGCAGTTTGACCCGCATAGCGCGCAGGCCGTGGCCGACGCCATTGGCGGCCGTGTAGTGCCCGTCAACGACATGGAAAAGGACGTACTTGCCAATTTGCGGGATATAGCCGGCAAAATTGGAAAGGCGTTCAGGGGATCTCACGGGGAACATTGATATGATTTACGTTACCACGGCGGAGCGTGGGAACGAGGTTTGGAATAACATACATAGATTCACATGCCTGGCGAACCGGTTGTTTCACTGCGCAACGTTTCGTTTTCCTACGGCCACGCGCCGGTATTGGAAGACGTGAGTTTCGACGTCGGCCGGCTGGAATCGATGTGCATTGTCGGCCCGAACGGCGGCGGCAAAACAACGCTGGTGAAACTGATCCTTGGGCTGCTTGCGCCAGGGCCGGGGAGATTCGGGTGTTCGGCCGGGCTGCTTGGCTGGCGCGGTCGAGTATCGGGTATATGCCCCAGCACGTGTTTTACGATCCGCAATTTCCGGTGACCGTAATGGACATCGTGTTGATGGGACGGCTTGGCCGGCGGGGGTTGGGGGGTTTTTTCGGCTGGCACGATCGCGCAGACCGTCAAGCGGCGCTGGAATCGCTGGAACAAGTGGACATGGGCGCCTTTATCCATTGGCCTTTTGCCTCGCTCTCCGGCGGACAGCGGCAGCGGGCCCTGGTGGCCCGGGCGCTTTGCAGCCGGCCCGAGTTGCTGCTATTGGACGAGCCCACGTCGAACGTCGACACGTTGGTGGAGTCGCACCTCTGGGAGTTGCTCCGCAAATTGAACCGGAGCATGACCATTCTCATGGTCACCCACGATTTAGGAGTCGTTTCAAATCTGGCGGAAAAAGTTATTTGCGTAAATCGCAATGTGGTGCTACACACGACCAGGGAGGTCACCGGCGAGTTGATAAGCAATCTTTACGGAGGACATGTGCGCATGGTCCGACACGGCGAGCACCTGGAAAAAGGATGAAGGATGAGGGATGAAGGATGAGGGATGAGGGATGAAGGATGAGGGATGAGGGATGAAGGATGAGGGATGAAGGATGAATTAAAACGCCCAGCCGCTTGCGGCTTCGCGAATACAACCCGTATTAACAGGCGTTTATCTTATTTAGCCCCCGGTGAATACACGGGGGTTTGGTCACATACTGCTGGATTTGATATATGATCGATTTTCTCCAAGCCCTTTTCGATCCTGACATTCCTTTTCTCCGCTATGCCTTTTTGGCAGGGGTGCTTTCCAGCGTTTCCCTGGGCATAGTTGGATCGTACGTGGTCACACGGCGAATCAGCTATATTGCAGCGGCCATTGCGCATTGCGTGCTAGGGGGGATCGGCGCCGCGCTCTATTTAGAAAAGGTGATGGGCTGGACCTGGTGCGACCCGATCTACGGGGCAACTGCCGCGGCGATCTTATCGGCGCTTATTATCGGATTGGTCAGTCTGTATGCAAAACAGCGGGAAGACACCGTGATTAGCGCGGTTTGGGCCATTGGCATGGCCGTGGGGGTGTTGTTTCTCGCCAAAATTCCCGGCTATGTCGATCCCATGAGTTACCTGTTCGGAAACATTCTGCTCATTTCCCAACGCGATCTGTGGCTGGTGGCGGGCATGGACGTGCTCGTGGCGGCCGTGGGCCTGGGTTTCTATAACAAATTTCTCGCTTTGTGCTTCGACGAGGAGTTTGCCGAATTGCGCGGGGTGCGGGCAAAGGCCTTTTACCTGATCCTCTTGTGCCTAACCGCGCTTACCGTGGTGCTTTTAATCCGCGTGGTGGGCATAGTATTGGTGATTGCGCTTTTGACCCTGCCGCCGGCCGTAGCGGGCTATTTTTCCAGGCAATTATGGCAGATGATGCTTTTGGCCGTGTTTTTTTGCGCAATTGTGGTGGGGGCGGGAATCGCGATCAGCTATCCTGTGGATCTGCCCAGCGGCCCGGTAATCATCCTGCTGGCCGGAAGTTTGTATTTATTGGTGACGATCGGCAGCCGGGTGCTGCAAAAATTCAGGCGATGAGGGAATTTACCTGCCGCGATATAAAATTGGCATTTGTCGTGTGGTTGAATTTCGACTACGATATCACGATCGGCACTTGGCCGAATCACTAAACCGACTTGCGTCTATTGAATAGGGAGGTGTGCGATGAACGCTAGACAATGGGCCATGTTTGTGCATTTTTCACTGCTGGCGGGTTTTATTGTTCCGATATTGGGACTTGCCCTTCCGATAATCATCTGGCAGTTAAAAAAGACGGACTTCCCGGAAATCGACGCCCATGGAAAGGTGGTCGTGAACTGGATAATCAGCGCGATTATTTACGGGATTGCGTGCTCTTTGCTGTTTTACATATCCATCGGCATACCGGTGCTTTTTGTGCTGGCCGCTGTTTGCGTAATTTTCCCGATTATCGGCGGCATCAAGGCCAACAACGGCGAACTCTGGAAATATCCGCTGTCAATCCAGTTTTTCAAATAAAATCCGACTGTTGAATAGACTCCAACGTTGCTTCAATTCGATGTAGACGTGGTATCATTACTTTCCTCTTGGTCAAGTTCCAAGAAGGCCATTTCGGCAATAGCATCGAGTTGTTCGACGGATAATGGCGGAATATCATCAATATCCATATCCCTGTTCCTTGTTAGAAAGTGTCAATGATAGATTAGAGGGAACTTTTCCGGATGTTGAAGGCTCTCCAATTCAAGGTCGATATCCAAATCAGGCCAATGCAAATGGGATCTGTGGGATATTTTAACCTTGTGGATCTCGGAAACTTTCGCGTCTTTAAACCAGGGATAGTCTTTGTAAGGCAAAAAGTATTCTTGTTCGCTTACAAAGATCCAAATACCTTTTTGGGAAATATTCTGGATTTCAACGCAAGAAGTGTTTTTTCCACGAGCGGATGATTTCATTTTTATGTTCCTCGATAACCCACTGCAATTGGTTCAAGTGTTCCTTGTTAATTCCATAATTCTTGTGCAAAGAGACAATAGGCTCTAGCCAAAATTTCGCCTCTCCGTCCGGACATGATACATGCACATGCATTCGTTCTTCTTCACGAGAGAAGAAATAAAATCGGTAACTTTTGTATCGAAATACAGTTGGACTCATTAATAATACTATACCCGGTTTATGATATATTTTCCAGTCAGCTTTTCGCCCGTTTGAGCATCTCCTGCAAATGCACGGTGACGCAATCGGCCAGGGCGTCGGGATTGTAGCCGCCTTCGAGGACGCTTAATACGCGATCGTTGGCGTACATCGAGGCAACATCGAGCACTGCGTTGGTAAGAGTAATAAAATCTTCGGTTTCCAGGCCCAAGTTACCGACCGGATCGGCGCGATGGGTGTCGAAACCGGCGCTGATGAGAACCAGTTCGGGTTTGATTTTGGCGGCGAAACGATCGAGGTTGTCGCAGAAGCGGGATAAATAATCTTTTCGCGGCGTGCCGAATTGGACGGGCAGATTAAGCGTTGTGCCCAGTCCCGGGCCGCCGCCGATTTCGTCCTCTGCGCCCGTGCCCGGATAAAACGGCCAGCGGTGGATGGAAAGAAAACCCACTTGCGGGTCTTCCCAAAAAGTGGCCTGGGAGCCGTTGCCGTGGTGGACGTCCCAATCGACGATCAATACCCGATTGAGTCCCAAACTATCCACGGCCGCTCGGGCGGCGACGGCTATGTTGTTGAATATGCAAAAGCCCATGGCCTGTCCGGTCATGGCGTGATGGCCGGGCGGTCGGACCAGGCACATAGCCTGTGTATCTTCGCCGCGGACGATGCGCTGAGCTGCGTCGCAGACACAGCCCGCGGCCAACAGGGCCACCTCGAAACTGGCCGGGCTGACGATGGTATCGGCTTCGATATGCCCCCCGCCCGACTTGGCGTACGCCCGAATCTCGTCGATGTACCCGGGAGAATGGACCCTGGCCAGGCGCTGCCGGGAAACGGGTTTGAAGGCGGGCCGCTTGAATTTGCCCAACAGCCCGGCCTTTTCCAATCGCTGCGGAATCGATCGGATGCGATCGGCGCACTCGGGATGATGGCCCGTCTCATGGTCTAAAAAGCAGCGGGCAGAGTAAAGCAGGGTCATATATTAGTTTACAGTTGCCAGTTTACAGTTTTCAGTTTTTGACCTTCGGGCTTCGTAATCGAGCATGGGCCCTATTTGGCTATCAATTATTTCCAGACATTTTCATTCATTGTCGAACTTAATATTAGATGTGACAACGCTATAGGGACGAAAATTGGTGAAAATGCGGAGCATTCCAGCCGGCTCCGCCCGGAATAGCTGATTTTCCCCTTTTACCTAGCCCAACTTGACAGGGCTCCTTGATCGTTGGTAGCCTATATATGATCTCTATTTTCTCATACAGATTGACAATATTACTCTAAATACTCAATATGGGTTCGAAATCCCCCCCTTTTCCGCGCGGTCATGGCGTTCGTTGGGTTGTTTTTCTTTTTGCGATACTTTTATTGGGCGGAGTGATGTCCGGTCGAGTCTTAGGCCAGGCCGGCAATGGGGATGAAAACGCGGCCGGGGCGGAAGCTCCCGCGGGTCTGTATTTGGAAGATCCCGTCACCCAAGCAGAGAAAAAAAACACAAACAATATTGGTTCGATACTCCGCGCGGGCAAGTTTGCCGACAACCAGCAGAAAAGCGATTTAAATACTTACTATAAAACTTATGCCCTTGCACGATGGACCCAACCGAGCACGCTCAACAATCTGAGGGACTATCACAAGGATCTCATTAATAATCTCAAACAAGCCAAAAGCGGCGAGGTCCATGATTATCTTAATCAATTGGTCCTGGATTATATGAGCAAGCTGGCAAAAGGTAATTACCACCCTGCGGTTCGCGTCAATGCCATGCTCACCATCGGCGACTTGAATTCAGTCGATAGCCTACTGCCTGCTCAGGAAGTTCCATTGGCGGGCGCGATACCGGTTCTTTTAGAGGCGATAAACGACCCCAAGCAGATCGTGCCCGTCAAGATCGCGGCGCTGGTGGGCATCAATCGCCACGTAACGGCGGGAGTGAATGATCCGCAAATTTTTAGCACAGTGTTGAAACTTGTCACTGGCGCCGATGCGACCGACTATGCTGATGTGGGCCGGGTATGGATGCGCAAGCAGGCCGTCGATATTCTCGGCCTGATGGGTAATTTGGGCGCGAGCAATCAGGTGGTCAAATTACTTTCTGTTTATGTCGGCGACACGAAGGCCCCGTTTTTCCTCCGCTTAAGCGCCGCCGAAGCGCTGGGAAAATTGAAATACGCCGGAGCGAGCGGTATAAATCCCGTCGATTTGGCGAAATCCCTGGGGCAACTTATGCTCGAGGCCTGCGACGCGGAATTCAAAGCCAAAGGCTCGGCGGCCGATCGGCAGCGCCGCATGAAAGACCGCTTGGCATCGGTGATGGTAGGTTTAGTCGGCGATGGGACGACGTTTAAAGGGATAACACCGCTTGCCAAAGATCAGGCCCAACAAACGGCCATTAACAACCTCAAGGCCATTTTCGACGGTCTGCTTAAAACTCTGGATAAGGATATCAGCAAATCGAGCGATGATGAATTGCGAAAATACAATGAGGATTTGAAAAAAGCCGTGGAAGAATGCCAGGTCAAGTTGAAAGACTGGCTGGCAAAGCAACCTTAATCTTATCTGGTTAAATCAGGCAAAAGGATTTGCCTATCGTGCCGCTACAATTTAAGCGACTTGCCGAATGTGCGATCTTGGCGTTGGCTCTGCCGGCGGTCTTGGGAATCGCGGGCTGCCGGGAATTTACCGGCGCGGCGTTGCACGATCCGGCTGTTGCGGCGGTCGATTCAAAGGCGGGAATTAAAAATGTCTCATCATCCCAGTCCCCCGCCGAATCGGGCGTTGCAACCTTGTCTGCGGGCGATCGCGCTGTATTGGCCCGCATGGCTGAAAAAGACGCCAAAGGCCGAAACCGGTGCGTGTGGATCCGGAACGTGGATCCAACGGCCGAATTTCGCTGGCATTATCCGAAACTGGAGGACATACTTTCCCGGCCCTTGGAGCACAGGCCTGATTTTCACGCCTTATTGAACGACGCCGATGCAAACGTGGCCGCGAACTCCGCTATGGTTTTGGCCCGGGCCGGGGACGGCGCAGGGCGGGAACGATTGATAGAAGCCGTTCGGTCACCGGAACTTCCCCTGCCTGCGCGGTGCGCGGCGGCCGAAGCATTGGCCAATCTCCACGGTCTCAAGGCGGCGGATTCGTTAAAGGATCTGATGGCCCAATACGGCCGGTTCGGGAAAGATGTGAAAGGGCCGTATATTCCGGAATTGCACGCCGAATTGATTCGCGGATTGGCGCGGCACGAGGATCCGGCCGGCAATGCGTCGTTTATCGAGGCCTTGCGAAGTCCGCAGGCGGACGTTCGGCTGGAAGCCATGAAGGCCTACGCGGGATCGCGGGAAAAAGCCTTGCCTATCGAGGCCCTTGATCTGCGGACCGACGGCGACTGGCGCATTCGAGCCGCGGCCTTGGAGGCGGTGGCCTCGCACCGGCATCCGCAGGCCGGGGAATATCTTTCCTCCGGGCTTTTGGACGGCGACGTGCGAGTCCGCCAGGCCGCCATTGCCGGCCTGGGAATTCTGGGCACGTCAGATGCCTTGGCCACGCTCGAAAAACTGCTGAAAGACCCCAATGATTCGGTTCGCGCCCAAGCGGTCTCGGCGCTGGCCGCGGCCAAGGTCGAAGGCCCGGTTCTCGAAGCCGCCGGCGACCAGTCCTGGCGCGTGCGGCGGAAAGCGGCCGATGCCCTGGCGTCGTTTCCCGATAAAAACGCGGCCTCCACGGCCCAGCGCCTGCTGGACGACAATAGCTCGGAGGTGCAACTGGCGGCGATCCGCGCCACTGCGACCTGGCCGGTCGAGCGATCCGGGCCGATACTGCTGGCGGCCATGTCCAAGCCGGCGTTCATCACCCGCAAGACAGCAGCCGAGCAATTGACGGCCCAATGGCCGCCGGCCAAGGAATTTCCCGTCGAAGGTCCGCCGGAGCGCAGGGCCGAAGTGCTTTTAAAATTGAATCAGGCCTTCCGCGCCCAATTCAGCGGGGCCTTGAGCGATTCGCCGGCGCCGGCGGCTACGGCGCAACCTGCCGTTACAAAGGCCTCGCCCGAACAAGTCGCCGAGGTGGAACGGCTCGTGCGTGAAGCGAATCTAAAAGCCCTGACCGATTATGGTCCGGCCCTGGTCGACGCATTGGAGAAGTTGCACTTTGATCGCAAAGAACTACTGCCCGAGGAAATCTACCGCGACGTTTTGCCCAAATACGGGCGCACGTTTACGCTCTTGGATGAATTGGCGTCGGCCGATTTAACCCAGCGTCGCCGGGCCGCGGAGGAGTTGGCGGGACTGTCGGGCAAACAACCGCCGGGCCGGCTGGCAATCGCGAGACTGGGGCAACTGATCGGCAAGGAGCAAGACGTGTTGGTCTGGCAGAGTGCGATGCGGGTAATTGCCGACGACGGATCGCAACCGGCGATCGATTTGGCTTACACGGCCATAGGGAACGCTTCGTCCGAGGTGCGGCGCCGGGCGTGCGAGCATTTGGCCGCCCATCCCGATCCGGCCCACGCGCAAGTATTGATTCCCGCCCTCGAAGACAAAGATCAAGCCGTAATCTGCGCCGCGGTCCGGGCATTGGCGGCAAGCGGAAAAATGCCCGACACGAAACCCCTGCGTAACCTGTTGGGCTCGACGAACGAGGACGTCCAAATGGAAGCCGCCTTGGCCTTGACGCGCTTGGGCGATCCGTCGGGCAAGCCGGCCTTGGAACGCCTGGCCTACAGCCGCGATCCGGCGGTGCGGGCGAAAACCGCCCAGGCCATGGGCGATTTTCCAGATCCCGCATTCACGGCGACGTTGATCCGCCTGCTGAACGACAATCAAACCGTCGTCCGGGCGGCACTCAACAGCCTGCCCAAGGTCGTGGGCGAAGACGTGGCCCAAGCCCCGGGGCAGGCGCCCTTGACCAGCACCGAGCAAATCCTCCGCTGGAAACACTGGCACGAGCGGCAAACGGCAAAATGAATTGCAAATTGACAATTGCCACAAATTTCAAATTGCAAATTGAACAACTCAAACCGTATGCTGGGTAGGAAGTAGATCGGGTGTCATGCCCACGCTGGGTGTCATGCCCACGCTTGCGTGGGCATGTCGAGTCGGCTAGATTATCGGCATAGTTTGCCCGGAGTGCATGAAATGCCGGAATCAATGACAACCGACGATTCAACCGAATCCGTGAATAAAAGCGGCAACGACCGACCGCGCCATTGGCGATTCCAATTCTCGCTTCGCTCGCTGATGCTGTTCATTTTATTCGTCGCGCTTATCCTAACGAGCGTTCTCATGTATCGGCGAATGTCAAATGCCGAGCGGGAGTTGGTAAAACTCCGCAACATAGCCGGTTATCTGAAGATTGATGATGAAAACCTGTTTTACGCGATTGCTATTGAAACTGGCGAGCCGTGGACTTGGCGATGGAGAGTCTACCTTCCGGCGGGGTATAAGTATTCATGGCATATGAATTCCGGTAACATTCCAGCTAACGGCACATCAAACAACAGCGGCGGCAGCACCTCTGATGGTACGCCTCGGATTGAGGGAAGCGAGGCCATTGTTTATCTTACTCTGCGAAAAGAGCCTGAAAATAAATGGTTGCTAAACCTGACATGCCAATCATCGGATGCAAAAGCTGGCCTTACCACGTCCGTCTCAGATGATATTATGAATCAAATAAATGCCAACATGACTGAGATTCAGAACATTGGAGAGGGTAAAGCCGTTTCATGCAAACTTGATAAACCGATTATTTTTTTTAAGCGCCGCATTGGCGAAAAACAACCGAACGGCTCATGGAGAACCACACAGAAAGATATGCCCGGAATCATGGTATGGCTTGAGACTGTGCCCTAGCGGATATTTGTGGCGGCACTGGCGTTTCGCTGGTGCTGCAGTCGACAAGCACGGGCAAGATGCCCCTGCCACCAAACATAACAGGCATGTCCACGCAAGCGAGGAAATGGCGTCATCATCCCGATGCCCTCACCCTGGACTGGTCTTTGAGCGCAACCAAAACCCCCGGTGTGTTCACCGGGGGTTAAATAAACTCCAAGGAAATTCAATCGTGTTTACTTTCGACAACTTACACGATCTAAATATGCTTAACGCCCGGGCGCTGGAAAATGTGCGGGCGATGGTGGCGTGGAAACGGCAAGACGCCGGCTTGGAGAGCAATTCGGGCGATGCGCTGCCGATCAGGTCGGTGGGGATAATCGGGGCGGGAGTCATGGGGGCGGAAATCGCGGCGGCACACGTAAAACACTATCTGCCGGTGAAAATCTTCGACAGCAATCCGGGCGCCTTGGCCACGATTGCCGAGCGCACGTCGGCCGAACTTACCGCGGGAGGCGAAAGTGGAGCCGCCCGGGCATTGGTCGATCGGCTGCTTCATCCGGCGGGCGAGCTGGCGGAAGTCGCGAAATGCGATCTGATAATAGAGTCCATTCTGGAAACACTGCCGGCCAAGCAAGATTTATTCGGCCGTTTGCATAAATTGCTTACTGCGGAGGCCATTGTGGCCTCGAACACCTCGACCATTCCCATCGGAAAACTGGCCGAAGGCATACCGTTGCCGGAGCGGTTTTGCGGCCTGCATTTTTGCCATCCGGTGCGGGAGCGTCCGCTGGTGGAAATCGTCCGCGGAGCGAAAACCGGCGGCGAAACCGTCGCCGCACTAGCGGCTCATGCCAAACGCATCGACAAGTTGCCGGTTGTCGTGGCCGACGGCGCGGGGTTTTTGGTCAACCGTTTGCTTTTACCGTATCTGGCCGAGGCCTTGGAGTTGCTCATGGAGGGGGCTTCGATCGAGATGATCGAAGACGCCGCGGTCCGCTTCGGCATGGCCAAGGGGCCGTTCCGCCTGATGGATGAAATCGGTCTGGATACTACTCTCCAAGCCGGCTGGAGCATGGCGGCGGCCTTTCCGGATCGGATTCCCATCTCGCCGTTGCTGGTTGCGCTGATCAAGTTGGGGAGGTTGGGGGAAAAAACGGGGGCGGGATTTTTTTCATACGCTGATCCCACATCATTAAAAGCATCGGAAAAGGAGACAGTCCCATATTCACAGGAATCAATGGAACCAAAGGGGACAGTCCCATTTTCACTTCGGGAAAATTGGGACAGTCCCCGGCCCGATCCGGCCACGATAGAAATTGTTGCCCGGTGGGTAAAGACATCCAATCAACTCTCGGCCGAAGACATCATTCTCAGATTGCTTTTGCCCATGATTTTAGAGGCCACGCGGATTTTGGAAGAAAGCGGAGAGCGCGACCCGCGAGACATAGACTTAGCTGTAATCTTCGGGCTGGGTTTTCCGGCCCGGCGCGGCGGTCTGCTGTGGTGGGCAGATACGATCAAAGCGGCGGCGCTGGTCGAGATGCTCCGTCCGCTGGAGTCGATCGGTCCGTGGTGGCAACCTACCCGGCTGCTCTTGGAGTTGGCCGCCCAAGGAGGACGGTTTTACCGATAACTTTTCGCCTTGACTATGCCTGCCAAAACCGGACAATAAGTTGTGTATTCAAACTGTAAAAGACTCATCCCAGGCGTACAACGCCTGGGCTAGAGAAAACAAATCCGCATTTGCAGTTTGAGTTGCGTACTTGTTGCCAAAAATGTAAATTTTATTCAAGGACACTAATATCGTGGCCAAATTCGCGGTAATTCTACCTGCCGCCGGGCGCAGCAGCCGGTTCAAGGATAAAAACTATAAAAAGCCTTATGCGCCCATGGCCAACAAAGCCGTGTGGCTTCATTCGGCCGAGCGATTTTTGGGGCGGGACGACGTGGTGCAAACAATTTTGATTATTTCGCCGGAAGACCGGGCGGATTTTATTTCCAAGTTCGGCGCTAATATCGCCATACTCGGCATCGACGTGGTCGACGGCGGGGCTGAGCGGGCCGACTCGGTCCAGGCCGCCCTGGCAAGGGTTAAACCGCAGGCCGAATTCGTGTGCATCCACGATGCCGCCCGGCCCTGCATATGCGACCAGTGGATCGATCAGATATTTTCGGCCGCCGCGGCGAGCGGCGCGGCCATTTTCGCCATTCCCGTCGCCGGAACGCTGAAACGCGTGGGGGCCAATCACGAGATCGAAGAGACCATCGCCCGCGGCGGACTTTGGGAGGCGCAGACGCCGCAAGTTTTCCGCCGGGAGTTGATCCTCGAGGCATACGCCAAGCGGCAGGGATTGCAAGCCACCGACGATGCGCAACTGGTCGAGCGGATGGGACAGAAGGTAACGGTCGTGCCGGGCTCGCCGGTGAATTTGAAAATCACCACCCGGGAAGATTTGCGTTTTGCTGAGCAAGCCTTGAGGGCCTTGCCCAAACCCAAAATCCTCGGCGGCATGAACCCGTTTGCCGACGACGATAAGTGGCGCTAGTGGTTAGTGGCTAGTGGTTAGTGGTTAGTGGCTAGAACGATATGAATGATAAACAAACATTAAAAAATCATTTTTCAGAGAGGAAATTCGTATGACAATTAAACATTATCGTGAATTGATTGTGTGGCAAAAAGCAGTTGAACTTGTAGTAGTGATTTACCGCATTACAGCTAGATTTCCACATGCAGAGATTTATGGTTTAACAAGTCAAATACGACGGGCTGCGATTTCCATACCTTCTAATATCGCCGAAGGTCAGGGTCGGAATACAACACGCGATTTTATACATTTTCTCTCCATCGCACATGGTTCTTTGAAAGAAATGGAAACTCAAGTTATTATTTCCCAACGCCTAGGATATATCGAAGAGAAGGAAACATCAACAATTATCGAATCTACAAACGAAATAGGCAGGCTATTAAGCGGCCTTTCAAAAGCCTTGAAGAAAAAATCTTCTCGATAACTTGCATTCTAACCACTAACCACTAGCAACCACTTGTAATGGATATTTTTAGAGAATTATCCTGGCGCGGTTTGGTCAATCAAACCACCGACGATATTAATCTGCAGCGGCTTTTGCAGGAGAAGCCGCGCACGGTTTACGTGGGTTTCGATCCCACGGCTGAGAGCATGCACGTGGGGCACTTGATGGCCCTGATGGTATTGCGGCGGTTTCAGCGGGCCGGGCACAGGCCGATCGCGCTGGTGGGCGGGGCCACGGGAATGATCGGGGATCCCAGCGGCAAAGGCGAGGAGCGAAACCTGCTCTCGCTGGATACGCTGCGGGCAAATATCGCCGGCATGGAGGGACAACTGCGGCGGTTCCTGGATTTCGATTGCGGGGCGAATTCGGCCGTGCTGGTGAACAACTACGACTGGATGGCAAAATTCGGATTCCTGGAATTTTTGCGCGACATCGGCAAGCATTTTCCCGTTAATGTCATGCTCACCAAGGAATCGGTTCGCAACCGGCTGGAAAAGACCGACGCCGGACTGAGCTACACCGAGTTCAGTTACATGCTTTTGCAGGCGTATGATTTCGTATATCTTTTCGACAATTTCGGCTGCGAGTTGCAGGCTGGCGGAAGCGACCAATGGGGGAATATCACGGCCGGAATCGATCTGGCCCGGCGTTTGCGCGGAGTGCAACTTTACGGCATGACTTGCCCGCTTTTGACCAAGAGCGACGGCTCGAAGATGGGCAAGACCGAGTCCGGGGCACTGTGGCTGGCGGCGGACAAGACCAGCCCGTACCAGTTCTATCAATACTGGATCAACCTGGACGACGCCGATGCTATTAAATGCCTGCAATTTTTCACCGATCTAAATGAAGTGGAATGCGACTCGATTTTGGACGAACATATGGCCGATTGTGACCGGCGAGTGGCCCAACGCCGTCTGGCGGCGGAACTTACACGCCTGGTCCACGGCCCCGAGGGCTTGGACATCGCCCAGCGGGCCACCGACGTGTTCTTCGGCAAGGAGATCAGCGAGCTCAGCGACGCCCAATTGGCCGGCATTTTCGCCGACGTGCCCAGCAAGGAACTTCCCCGCGACCGGCTTTCAGGCCCGGGCCTGTCGGTTATCGACGCTTTGTGCGAAGCCGGATTGGCCAAATCGAAAAACGAAGCCCGGCGGATCGTCGCCCAGGGCGGGGCATACGTGAATAACCGCCGCATTGAAGGGATCGAGACCCAACTCACCGCCTCCAGCCTGGCGGGCGAGTCGGTAATGGTGTTGCGGTCGGGCAAAAAGAACTATGCTTTGTTGAGGTTCATATAATTTATGTCCCGAAGATTTCGCCTTGCACTTTGGATCGGCTGTAGTGTGTCGGCGGTGCTGATCGCGGGTTTAATCTGCGTGTTCCTGGCTTTGCGGTACGAACCCAAGTTCTATAGCGATGCCATGGCGGTCGAATCGGAAACACAGGAAAAAGGCAGCGATCAGATGCTTCAGCGGACGGCCGCCTTGGTAAGCGACGTGCGCAAGCCGGGCAAATGGCATGCGCGTTTTACGGCCGAGCAGATCAACGGCTGGCTGGCGGTAGATTTCGTAAAAAACCATGCTGCTTCGTTGCCGCCGTTGTTCCGCGATCCCCGGGTATCGATCGACACGGACGGTATTATGCTGGCCTGCCGCTACGAAGGGGGAATCGTCTCCTCGGTCTTGACTTTGACCGTCGAAGCGTACGTGCCCGAGGAAAACGTGCTGGCATTGCGAATCGCAAGGGTGCGTGCGGGCCTGGTGCCGATGCCCTTGGAAAGAGTGCTTGAGGGCATTTCAGATGCGGCGCGGCGGTCGGAGTGGCGGATCGAGTGGCGTCAGAGCGGCGGCGATCCGGCGGCCTTGCTATCCCCGCCTCCGCCCGACAACGCGGGCGATCTGGCGGTGAAGATCGAAGCCATCCGACTGGGCAAGGGCGAAATTTTTGTGTCCGGCTCAAGCGAGCGGAAAAAATAGCTGGTTGCCGGGGCGGCAGTTGAAGTGCCGCGCTGACCCGGTTACATGCGCGGCCGACCATGCTTCGCACGGTGCCCGTCGCGGCTTTATGGGATGAAGGAAAATACCCAATCGGTTTTTATTCCCCGATTTTGCGCGAGCGTTATTTTGCCTCTTAGTTTTTCGCCCTTTAATTGCACAATCAAATCCGACTCGGATTGATATTTCAATTCATACATGCCGCGATCCCAAGGAGCGACGGAGCCGCGATCGGCCGAGACAGGGCCTTCATAATCGAGATAAGCCAGACGATGGTCGGGCAAGGCCTTGGCAAGCAATTCAACGCCCTTAAGGGGCGGCTGGGGAAGGGACCATGTTTTTAAAACGCCGCCCATCTCGAGCATGAAATCGAAATGCTGACCGCCGGCGGTTTCGTGCTGTAGTATGACGTAACGGGGCATAATTGGTTTCGTCAGACTCCGGCCGCAAGCGGCCGGGCTAAACATACTAATCCCCACTCGCCACTCGCCACTCTACACTCTACACAAATTTCGCGGCGGCTTGGCGGATGGCGTTTTGCACTTTGTCAATCGAGGCGGCGGCATTTATTACCACGATCCCGGGCCGGCGGCCGGCTTCGGTCAAAAAACCTTCGCGAACCCGGGCGTGGAACGCGGCGCCTTGTTTTTCCATGCGGTCGAGTTGCCGGTTGATGCGTTTGGCGGCCGCTTTTGCGGGCAGGTCGAGAACGATGGTCAAATCGGGCATCAATCCGCCGGTAGACACCCGACCGACCTGCCAAAGGGTTTCCACGTCCAGTCCGCCGCCGTAGCCTTGATAAACCACGTTGGCCAGCAGGTAACGATCACTCACCACGATCTTGCCTTGCTTGAGCGCGGGGCGAATGATTTCCTCGACCAGTTGTGCCCGGGCGGCCATATAAAGGAGCATTTCGCTGCGGCGGTGGATTGTCAGATCGTGCCGGTTGAGCAATATTTCCCGCACCGCATCGCCCAGTTGCGTGCTGCCCGGATCGCGGCAGGCGACCACCTCGCGGCCTTGCCCGCGCAACCATTGGCAAAACAATTCGGTTTGCGTGGATTTGCCGACTCCGTCGCCGCCGTCGATGGAAAAAAACAGTCCGGGCATAGTGGTTGGAAGTTAGTGGGTAGTGGTAAGCGGTTAGCGCGAAACCGCAAGCGGTTTATAAAGTTTTGATCTAATCGCTCTCCTGATACATTGTAGCCATTCGATTGACACGTTGGGCAATGAGGGTGCGGAGTTCGGGGGGCTTGAGGACTTCGGCCTGGTCGCCGTAGCCCAGGATCCACCAGGAAATTTCGTTCAACCCGGAAACGGTGACCTGGAAATCGAGCGTTCCGTCTTGATTGAAGGTTAATTGTTGTGTTTTATGCCAAGTTACTTCGGCCACGTTTTGCGCGACCATTTTGCTGAAACGCACGACCACGTCCCAATCGGGCCCGGGTTCGGGAATCAGATGCCAGGCGTTGCGCAAGAATCGCTCGATGGAAAATCCGCGTGGAATTTTGTAACGGTCGTCGAGGAGTTCAATTTCGGCGATCCGGCCGAGGTTGAAGGTGCGTGTGGCCCTATGCAGCGACGACCGGCCTGCCACGTACCAGCTCCGGCGGCTGAAGAACAATTGATAAGGGCTGAGCTTGGTGCGGATTTCCTCGCCTTCGTTGAGGCTGCGGTATCGCAGGCGGACGCTCCGCCGCTTGGCGACGGCCTCGATCAGTTGATCGTATACGGGGCGCTTGCCTTCCAGGGGATTCTTGGGCAAGGGTTGAATCCTGAGGGCGTTGATCACTTCCCGGAGTTGATCGCGGAGCCGGCCGGGCAGGGCGCTTTCCAGTTTCACGGCCGCGGCCCGGGCGGGATTGAGAAATGGCAGGCCCGTTCGATCGCCCATTTCGTGACAGAGCACGATCAGGGCCAAGGCCTCTTCGGGGGTGAAATTCGTGGGCGGCAGGTAATTGTTGCCCGCTATGTGGTACTGCTGCTGATCCTCGTCGTAGCGGAGCGGCACGCCCGAGGAGCGCAACAAGTCCAGGTCGCGAAAGATCGTCCGCCGGCTGACGCCACATTCCTGCGCCAATCCCTCAATGTGAAATCCTTTTCCAGCCTGAAGCAGACTGATCAGGTTCAGCAGTCGGTGGATTCGTGCTAGATTCATAAGCCGAGGGACTCGCAGTGTCCGGCCATTTAATACGTGAACTATTGGTATCGTTATTTTGGGCGGAATTGCCCGCGGGCCCGGCCGACACTTCCTGGAAGCCGGCCTGTTGTATCTCCGGCTTGGGCATAATCTTGGACGCTTTTTTCCAGCCGGAGGCGGCAATCGCGGTTTCCGGCGTTGCCTGTACGGTAGTCGATTTTTTCACCTGCGCCTTGCCCACCGCAGCCCCGGCTTCGGGCTGGGGCTTGGGTTCTTCGGGCATGGCTGGGGTTGGCTGTAAACCGGGATCGACCGGTTGCGGATCGGGCGTGGGCACCAGTTCCGGCCGCGACGAATCGACGGGCTTGGAGTCTTGGGTGTCCTGCTGGTTGTCGCCGGATAATCCGCTCGAGCCGTCGGCTTGTTGTTCGTACGGGCCGCGGCTGATGACCTTGGGCTGGGTAAAGCCGTAGTCGAGGTACGTCGACGCGCCCGCGGGCCCGGGCCCGGCGCCGGGCGTCAAAGTACGCCTTGCCCGGCCAGGGGCCTTCGGCCAAGTAAACGCCATTGTACTCTAAAAGCGAGCCCTTGCGATAGTGAACATGTGCGATTGCATTATTGTAGGAATACATCGAGTCATAGTATACCCTATTTGCTTGGCCCAAGAGCTGCTCAGCACGCGACAGTATGTCATATTCTATGGTGCCTGTATCGTAGGCCGCTAAAACAGCCTCTACTCGCCGCCGGGCGGCTAAGAGGCGGTTAAAATTGGTCTGGCTGAGGACATAACTAGATTCCATTTCACGCAAGGCATCGGACAAGAGATGGGACACTTCCAATTCCTTCTCTTGTAATATTGCCCGATCCTTTGCCAATTGCAATTGCGCGTTGCGCACGCCCGACATCTCGCGGCGGAAGCCGATGGGCATGGCGAATTGGAAACCCAACTCCCACGATTGCAATTTGCCGTCGGTCAACGATTGGAAAGCGTTTGAATTGTCGCTGAATATGTCGCCCGAGCCGCCGGACGATTCGATCAATTTATTGCCAAATCCGGTCCAAGTATATTTGCCCACGGCGTCGAGTTGGGGGAGCAGAAAATTTTTCGAGGCGGTCAATTCCAATTCCCGCAGTTTAATGACCCATTTTTGCTGACGAAGTGTCACGTCTCGCGCCAAACATTCGGCATTTGATTCGCACCAATCAAACGTGACCTTGGCAGTTGTAGGGTCATCGATCGGGCGTATTAACCGGCCGTCGGTAGCCGCGATTCCCAGCATATAGCGCAACTTGGCTTCGGTATCATACACGTTCCTTAGCGATTCTTCCACTTGGCTGCGGAAAGAGAAATAATCATCGCGGGCTTGAGCTTCGCTTGCGGCATCGCCACCTTTGGCGCCTTTTATCATTAAAGTGTGAATCCTGCGCCAATTCTTTAATCCGCTCTCTTTCACCTCAATGCTGGAATCGAGAATGCAATAATTTCGTTGCAAAATCCAATAGGTTTTTTCCAAGTCGAATAAGAAATTGCGCACATGAGCCTCAAAATCAGCCAAGCTGATATCAGTCCTAATGCGCGCGAGCATAACGCCGTTGTACAGGCCCGGCTGGGCGCCGGGCCCGCGATGCGGTTGAACTGCACGCCCGCCCCGCGCAATATTGGCTGCCGCATTTCGGCCTGAATATTGGTAGTCCAATTGGCCGGTATACTCGTAACTTGGGGTGTAAGGAATGGATTAAATATATCTTGTTTACTATAAGCAGTTATGTTGCGTAATGAAAAGGTTCCGCCCGTGGCATTCGTCTTCTGCAATTGAGCCTGAAAGCTATTCGTGTCTTGATCTTGCAACTCGACAATTGGAACAAGAGTAGCGATACCAGTATTAGGATTGGCAAATGGAAAAACGGTTTGTGTTGGAGTTTCGGTCTTGTCCCAGACCGAAGCGATGCTGAACTGCGTGTCGAAGGCCGAAAGGGCCGCTTCCACGCCGCTGCGGGGATTGCTCTCGGCAAGGGCCGGATCGTAAATCGAGTTTATTGCTTCCGAGGGATTAATTTGAAAAGAACTAGGGCTCGCCGCTAATGGACCTTCAATAAAACCACCTATGTCCCGAATCATCTTACTGTTAGTAAGTGCAATTCGGACCGCATCCTCGAGTTTCAGGTCCCAAACCGCCGTGGGCTGATTGTTTTGCAGCGAGAACGGCCGGACGGCCCCTTGTACATCGCCGAGAGTGCAGGAATCCACGTCGGGATATTCAATTTCGGTGGCCATCCCCTTATAGTGGGAAAGCTCCGGATCCTCGTGGAAATAAAAAGGCTGCTGCGGCTGACATCCTGCTAATATGATAAAGCAAGCCGCAATCGCAGCGATAAGTAGGGGGGACTGCCGACTCATGGTTCGCATTCCTGTTCGGTTTGCTTATCTCGTTGATTTGGCAGTTTAACTGCCAAACCAACAGGAGACTTAAATAAAGACCTTCCATCTCATTCCCCCCTGGCCGTCTCCGTCCGAAGGCAGGCGCAAGTGTGCGCAGTCTCCAGACGGAGAAATCGGCAAACTTGATATCGGCAGCCTAATCAACAAACTTTGACACTTCTTTGCGATCGGCAATCATAACGCGAATTTTTTATGCTTTACATATTACGCAGATTGCCGCTATTAGCCAGAATGAAGGCTGTAGTGTTGGTAAATGATGGCAGGCAGAAGGATGTAAATCCGCGATGGTTGGTCGCGAGAAAAGATGTGCAAATATGGATTATTCATGAACCAGGGTTTTTCAATGCTTGGTGTGAAATACCAGCCCGAAGCGCAAGCGAGGAAAAGAGGTTTGCTTGCCCTCGCTTGCGCTTCAGGCTGGTGTAAGCCCATGAATAATGTGGGCAAAAGCAGGAAAAAGCTCTACGGCCAACCGACCATGCCGGCCAACGCAACCATGCTTTGCATGGTACCCGTTGGCGCTCGTCGCGGGACAAAAAAGGCGCAACCGACGGCCGCGGCTTTGTTGCAAGGAATAACAGGAGTTTTGCTAACCCTAGTCGCAGGTTTGAGTGGCCTGGGCGCGTTTCCAGGCGATGGTGAGCCAGCCATCATTAGACTGTACCTCGACAGGCAGCATCTTGCCTACTTTTTCCAGTTTTCCGGAGAAGGCAAATCCCTGGCCGATAATTTCCGGTTCAAAGATTTTGCCGAATCGCTTTGTCAGAAGTTCTTTTATGGCAATTTCTTTGCCGCCGAGTTGTTGACGCCCGGGGGGAAAGATCTGAATATCGCCTTGGCGGACGGCTTTAAAACCGGTGTCTGTTTTTTCGATTTTATAGACCACCGTCACATCCATATCGTCGCACGATTTATCGCCATTTATGAATTTAGCGCCTCGGATAATAATTTTGAATCCTCCATCGCTAAATGTGACAGATATGGGTTGGCGCGTGGCAAAGGTGATGGTCCAAGGCGGCTGATTCTCGTCGCGTTTCATTTTTTCCGGCAGCTTGCCAAAGGTATTGACGACTGCTTCCTGGAAATTATCTTCATTCACGGTCATGCCGCCCAGCGCGTCTAGGGCGAAATTATTGATCAGCGATTCGTGCACGCGCAGGACCAGGTCGGTCTTTATCGCATTGGGCGGTGGCGTGGGCGCAGCCAGACGGGAACTGCCGATTTGCATCGACACTACCTGCAATGCCGGTTTATCGCTGCTGAATTGCAGTTGTTCGGGGAATAATTTGTGTTCGATGAGGGGTTTGCGGAACTTGTCCGTAAAATTTTGTTGAGCCTTGTCCAGGGTTTCCGCGGCCTGGGCATCGACGCGTTTGTTTACCCGCAGCTCGGCATGTTGCGATGCAATACATTCCGCGGCGGATTTTTGCTGGCCGGCTTTTTTCCAGGCGATGCGTTCGATAATTTGCCTGCGGGCTTGAATATCGTTAATGCAGGATTGGGTGACGGCGTTGGAAACGGCCGGGCAGGAAAAGACTCCGTACTGATTTACCCACAGCCGTTTGCAGGCCCCGATACGAGTTGTGCCGTTGGAATAAATGCACACCGGGCCGTGAGAGCCGACGGTTGTGCTGTAGGTGGTGGCGAACAGCAGCGTATCGATTACGCCCAGGCTGTCATTGGGAATTAGTTCCGCGGTGGTTTGGCCCACGGTATGGCCTGTTCCGGAGATCTCGGTGCCCATGATATTATCGCAAATGGCAGTGTTATCGTCGACGGATTCACCAAGACCGGCGGCGATAAAGTCGGCGGAGACTTCCCCGTAAAGGTTGGGCTGGTCGAATTGCCGCTGGACGGCCTGGACCAGTTGCGGCGCCTGTTGGCGGATTTGCAGCCAACGTATCGATTCGCTTATGCCCAGCGTGTTTTCAGTGCTTGGTTTAACGGCAAAGGCCTTTAGATTATTGCTCAGATTATCCAAGATACTTTCGTACGTAGTTTTTGTTTTGGGATTGCCGATTGCTTCGTCCACTTTCAGCAGACGCCACAAGGCCGTTCGAACGTCGACAAACCACACCAATCCCAATCCCTCGTTTCCCGAGGCATAACGTTCGCAAACCTGGTTTAATACCCCCTGATCCGGTGGGCCTTCCTTTTGCAACTCTTTTTGCAGGGTTTCCCAAAGCAGGAATTTCCGCCAGTCCTCGCCGTTGGGACCGGCCGATTGCAACTGGGCATCGAGCCCGGCAAGGGCCTCGACCAGTTCGGCCTTTGCCGAGTGGAGGTCTTCCGTAGTTAGCGGGCGAAATTGAGATTTTGCCTCCTGGCAGGCCGCGACGAGTCCTTCCATGGATTCTTTTTTTCCGAGCCCGGTTGATCGCCAACAGCGATGTTGGTTACAACCGGCATTGACAATAATAACGTCCCTACAAGAGTCAGGCACATCCTGTACATGTTCATCCTGAGATTCCTTAATTAGATATGGGAACGGCACACGGAGTGTGCCTACTACATTGGATTACGAATAGTTAATCCGGGTTATAGACATGAAATTTTGTTTCACTAGACTAATGCCATTTTGCTAATCGTCGGACTTAACCCCAACTGCCCGCCCACACAAATCGGTAAAGCCGCCGACGGTTGACCAGCTTACCACTAAAAGCCAATAGCAACAACAGGAACTTTGATTATTCAAGAGATCTGATCGCAAAAGGACGTAACTAAAATACCCTATGTCTAAAGCGGGATTATCGTTTTTCAGACTGCGGTCGAACCACATACCCCCCCAATATAGTCCCACCTGTACGCCAATCGATTAAGAATCAAGGATCATCATCTTCACCCGCCTATCTATAGAACACACGGATGGTTACCCATCGAATGGGTAATTTGGCGTCTTTCTTAACGCCCGCAAGATAGGTCAGGATGAGATGAAGCTTTCAATTTTTTTACTGCATTGTCATGTCAACTAATTTTTTATTTATTGGACTTTTTTTGTGCGTTTCTCAAGTTTCACTGCCGGGGCCTGAAACCGAGACTGCGCCGATCGTGTGGCACGATGATTACGCCCGGGCCGTGCGGGACGCGGAAGAACAAGGCAAAATGCTGTTGATTTATTTCTGCGATCCCGGCGGCGAGTGCGACTGCAATCGTTTCAAGACGGAAACGCTGGACGATGCGGCGGTATGTTCCAGGCTGCGAGATTACGTTTGCCTGCAGGCGCCCCTGGACGCCTGGATTATCTCGGAGGGGAAAAAAGCGGTCTTATTGGAGCACGAGGCGTTCAAGGAAATGCTTGGCAAACCGGGCATTGCGATTATCGATTATCGGCGCGGGGATTCGCAAGAGTACGGCAAGGTGGTCAGCACGTTTCCCATCACGGGGCGTCTTTGGTACACGCCGGAAAAGATGGCGGTGATTCTCGACCTGCCGCCCGGCACGCTAACGCAACGCACGCTGATTTACGCCGTGCGAACCCATCCTGAAAAGCCGGCCAGCAGCGACGGCGAGGCTAGTTCGTATTTGCTCGAGGAAGCCCGGAATCATTCGCAATACCAGGCCGACATTCGCCTTCAAGGGCATCACTTTTGGGAATCGCGGTTTCATCGCATCTGCTCGCGGCTGAAGAGCTTGTCGGCCAGCGAGGTTTGCGCCGAGAGTTGGCCGGGCGAGAATTTAGTCGAGGCGGCGGAGGAGTGCGTGCACAGTTGGCGGCAGTCCGCCGGACATTGGAGCGCGGTTCGTTCGCCGCAGAGCCAATTCGGCTACGACATGAAACGCGGCGGCAACGGCGTTTGGTACGCCACGGGAATTTTCGGCGGCTGATTATCGAGTCGGATTCATCACAATGCGCCGAAGTTGCGCAGAGTTTTAATCAGCAATTGACTTTGCAGGGTGCGCATGTTGACGCGCTGTTGAATGGCGGCCCGCTTTTGCGGAGTTATAATGCCCATTTTTTCTTGTCGCAGGCTTTGCAGTTCATCCTTGACCTGCTGTTTGAATACGCCTTCGTTGACCTTTAATTCCGATTCCAGTCCGTCCACTTCGTCGAGGAGTTTTTGGGCGACTTTATCGGCGGAGGCTTGCTCGGTCGAGGAGAAGCTTTTTTTCAATTCGCCGCCGGCGCATAGGTGAACGCCGTTGATCGTATCATGATCTATTTCCAGGACCATTTGCAAGGCATTGTCTTTAAAAAAGCAGCAAAATCCGTTGCGAACTCCTTTTTCGTATTGGCACCAATAAATGCGTTCGCCTTTTTCATTCCATAATTTGACTATGCCGTCGATAGCGCCATCGGTATACACGGCGTAAGTCATCGGTTTGCGATTATCATAGAAGGCCATGGTAATGCCGTTCAGGACGCCCTTGTTATGCGACGTCAAGGCGGAGATTTGACCGCTGGGATGAAATAAGCACAGCACCGGATCGTCCTTGCCGGGATCTTTGAATAAATCGCTGAGTGAGCTTAGCTCGATTTTGAACGACCGGGCCTTAAAGATTTTTCCGGAAGGCAGGTTCAAGCTTGTGATTTCGGGCGGCGCGGTTGTTGATTTTTCCACGGTCTGATCCGGAGTATTAGTTGCGGCGGCGTCCGGGGGATTGCTTTTTTCGGGGCCGGCCGCGGCAGCGGAATTGGTTGGCGCCGGCGGGGGCAAAGCCTGATTATTCTTCGCGCCCGATGGCGGGGCAAGGGTATTTTCGCCGTCGGAATTAGCGGTTACGTTTTCAGGATTTTCGGTTTTTGCTCCGGGAACCGTTCTCTTTCTGGTAAGGCGCTCAGGCACCTTCTCCTCGGAGGAACCCGTGACTTTGGCAATCAGATAGGAAGATTTGTCGATGACAAAAGGCAAGAGGTTTTTGCCGTTAGCTAAAACAATCAGCAAAATGACGGCTGCTATCGCGGCATATCCCAATTTAACGATGGTTGACGTTACCTTTTTATGATGGCGAAGCCAATCTATGGACTCTTTAATGATTACGACGGGATTTGTGGTATACTGGGTATTGTCGTCTTGGGCCGGGGGTGTTTGAGCAACCTGGGGCGTGATTTGGTAATTTTGCGGGGCTTTGATTGATGGCAGGGACTGGGCCTGCTTATGCTGTAATTGCAGTTTCAGCGAAGTGTCGTATTCCGCTTTTTTCACGGGATCGAGCAGGTAGTCTCTCACGGCAATGATTTTTTTTTGCAACTTTTGCGAAATAAGCGCATATTCGCCGGTTTGAAAAGTCTGCACGTGCCGCAGGCGTTGCTCGGCGGCAATTGCGATCACTTCGGGATCGGGCTCGTAGACTTCGATGCCCAGCAACTTGTAAAAATGTGGGGGCTGATCTTTGGGCGGAATACCCAGCCATTTATAGTAAGGATCGAAATTTCCCGTCATGATTTATTCGTCCCCTATTTTTTTCCCAACTTTACAAGAGAAGAAAGGACCCCTTGGAATAAATACGACTTATTGAGGTAAAATAGTATAATCGGTTTTAAATATCTCAGCAATAGGTGGGGTTGGGGCGATTGACAAAGATTCCCTGCAGGTAATTAATGCCCTACCCCCCTTCCAATAGTATCACAATGTTGATCCCATGGGAAAACGGTGCACAAAAACGCATTCTAATTCTTTTTCCTCTCTACTCCAGCAATTTGCTTTTATCCACCATTTGACCATCGCAACGGTTGCCTAATCGGTAGTGCAATTCGGGGTCGATATCATAACTGATGATATGCACCGAGCCGTCGCATAACGCGGCTTGCCAGGTAGTTGGATGTGCGCTGCCGAAACAAAAGTAGTCGAAGAATGTTCGCATGTCTTTTATGGGCGGCTCATAATCGGTCTGTAACTTGCCGTCCTTGTAATAAGTGATTCCGGTATACCGGGCAACGTCGCAAGAGTCGCCTTGGCACAGGCTGGCATTGTCGCCTGGATCCATCCCCGAGGCATATTCTTGGGCATTGACATATTTTTCGCCCACAAGATAGGTATTGCTTAATCCATCGGTAATATCGGTTGCCCGGATCAAGCTGCGGACAAAGGAAATGCCCGTGATTGGCGCGGTATCGGGCCAGTTGTAAGAAGTATCTTCATAATTTTTCGGTCCGTCTCCGGCATCGACAAAGAAGTCGCCTCGGTTTATGGCATAATCGGTGCGGGCGGCGGAACCGGTCCATGCGGCGTTGAAGGTTTGCGGATCAAGGCCCGAATGGTAAGGGAAAAGTGCGGCGATTCTGCGCGTGGGACAGATGAATTCGGGCAAGGGGATGGCGATCATATTCGCGGCCGCATCGAGTTTATCGTTTCCCATCAAGCCTGTTCCCAAGTTGTGTAAAATACCTTGTTCCAGAAAAGGCAGGGTGTTGTAGGCCCATCCGCCCGGCTGTTTATCCGCACTGCCCCGGTCAGGATCGCCTACCCACATCCGCCCCCAACCGCCCGTGGGAAAGCGTTTTATTGCATTCTCATGATTTAGTATAGCCAGACTTATTTGCTTGAGGTTGTTTATGCACTGTAGTCTTCTTCCCGACTCCCGGGCAGCTTGCACCGCAGGCAATAGCATCCCGATTAGAATGCCGATAATTGCGATCACTACCAGCATTTCGACAAGGGTGAATCCCCTGGCGCGTAACTTGCTCATTTTAGCTTTCCGTCCCTTGTCTGAATTCTAATGTGTTGATGCGGCGAACTGATGATCAGCCAATAAAAAACCTCATTCTGAAATTATACTCCTAAGGACTAAATCTACACCAGTAAAAACAGTATGCCTCAACTACTACTCAAAAAAGCATGCATTAAGAAAGAATTACCGTGGAACCGGTCCTGTTAGAACAAGAGTGGAGATGTATTTACCCTGCCCAGCTATTATCCAGATGGGGGGGGGTATATGTAGAGCATTCTACAAAACGGGCAATGCGCCATACGATATTCCCATTTTTCAGTCTTTTTGCAGAAGTAAGGGGGACCGAACCCTAATTTCATTTGATTTCGGCACACGCAGTGTGCCGACTACATTGGCATTTAGATATATTAACATCGGAAATCGTTCCGGTATGTATCTGTTTTGTAACAATTCATGTTGCAAAAAATCTCCATATTGCCCAAAGTATATGGAACTATTTGCATAGTGGAGACTAGCCAGCGAGGACATTGGAAGCATACGCACCTGTCAGGCCGAGGATTGGGCCATGAGACCTTCAGGGGCGCATTATCGAAAGATTGTTCTCATGGCGATATTGATCGCCATGATTGCCGGGGGGTGTAATTCGCTGAAGACGTCCGGAATCGATCCTACGGGCGAGCATGTATTTACCGCTCCGCCGGCCGGTCCCAATCAATCGTATCCAAATCCTTATCAAGCTCCCCCAGTCAACCCCCTGCCTTCCGATCCGGTCACGTTGATTCTTACGCCCAGCGTTACGTCGGCGCCTGTGGGCAGCGAGGTCCTGCTTATCGCCGGCGTAGGATCGGCCGACGGATATCTTCGCTGCAACCAGCGTTTGGAATGGTTAATTACCCCGGGAGGCGTAGGGCAATTCGTCGATATCGGCAAAAACGATTTTGTGGATATTTTGCTGGGCGATTACAACAGGCCTCGCCTGGTCAACAGCGTTTTCGGCATCGGCAGCACGGCTTCCAGAGACGAACAAGTAAAGCGCGGACCGCCCGCACAGGCCGAGGAAATATCGATCCTGCCCGGTCAAGGGTGGATCAAGATCACTTCGCCGATTGAAGGCGTTAGCACCGTGGCCGTGAGCGCTACGAAGATTGTCAACGTTCCGGAGAGGACGAAAACGGCCACGATATACTGGACCGACGCCACCTGGCGATTCCCGCCGCCGGCCATCAATCAGGCGGGCACGAAGCATGTTTTCACCACCACGGTAATGCGGCAGACGAATCAATGTCCATGTCCGGGCTGGGTGGTTAAATACACGATAGCCGGGGGCCCGCCGGCCGGATTTTCGCCGGATGGGGCCTCGTCGATCGAAGCGACCACCGACGCCGCCGGCCAGGCTAATGCCGAAATTTTTCAAAAAACGCCCGCCCACGGCACCAATCAAATCAGTATCGAGGTTATCCGTCCGACCGAATTGCCCGGCGCGGGCGGACAGCGGATGACGGCGGGCACGGGCTCGACGATGCAAACATGGACCGCCGCCGACATAGGCCTGAAACTGAGCGGACCATCAATGGCCAAGGCGGGTGAAACCTTGAATTATCGCCTTGATGTGAGTAATCCCGGCGATCTGCCTTCGAAAAACATAGTGGTTTCCAATGTCTTGCCCGACGGGCTTGGTTATCTGGGCAGCAATCCGCCCGCCGCAGTGGGCGGCCGGCAGCTCCAATGGCGGTTGGGCGAATTGGGACCGCGGCAACGCCAAAGCATCGAAGTCAACGTCAGGGCGGAGAAAGAAGGCAGCATGAGCAATTGCGCGGACGTGATGACGGCCGCCGGGCTGAAAGTCAGCGATTGCGCCACAACTACCATTACGGCGGCCGCGCCGGTCTCAAGCCCGCAAACGGCTGCGTCCTCGCCTGCTTCAATGCCTTCTTCAACGCCTTCTGCAACGTCTTCTTTAATCGATTTAAAAGTCCAGGGGCCGCCCAATATAACGCTGCTCCGCGACAAGACTACTAAAGTAACCTTCAAAATCATTGTAACTAATCGCAGCCAAAGCAATTTGGATAATCTGAGAGTCAAAGACCGCTTTGAACCGGGTTTGGAACACGAGGAGTCGCCGGAGAAAAGGATTATCGAAACACAAGATCCTATTAATATTCCCGCCGGCCGAGTTTATAAAATCGATATCACCTTCCGAGTTACAAAAACCGGCAATCTTTGCCACACAGTGGAGGTAATCAGGCAAGGTAACGTGCTGGCAAGGGCCCCGGTCTGCGTGATGGTATCGGCGCAGTCGACGCCGCCCCCGGGCATAGCGCCGCCCGGCGGCCAGATTCCTTCGCGCACCGCCCCCGGTCCGACACAGGGCACTGCGCCAGGAAACAGGCGCAAACTCGCCCGGTGTAAGGCAGGGCGCAGCGCAGACCACTCCACCGCCATCGGCCGGCGCGGGCGTGCCAACTGTGACACTCAAACAAATCGGTCCAAAGAATTCACAGCACATGGTCGGGGATACTGTTTCTTTTGCCAGTCAAATCGTTAATCCCAACACCCGGGCGCTGACCAATCTGAAGGTAGTCTATCACTTTGATCCGGCCTTGATTCCCAAGTTTGCGACGGATCACTTTCGGGTAGAAGGTGGAAACCTGGTGTGGGTAATTGCGCAATTGCCGGCCGGAAATTACACGCAACTCGAAGTCCAGTATAAATGCGAGAAAGCCGCGTCCAAAGCCGGTAATACCGTGAGCGTATCCAGCAGCGAAGGGGCCCAGGCCCAGGACACGGCCTACTTGGAAATCCGTCCCGCTCCCGGCGGCGCGGGGTCAGGGCCCTCAACGCCCGGGGGCGCTGCGCCCGGCGGCACGACGCCTGGCGGGACGATTCCCGGCGGCACCCCATGGTCCGGCCGGCAAAAGAGCGGTGAAAACCAAGGCGGCGAAAATCGCCCCGGCAAAACCGCTCCCGAGACTGCCCAATCGGCAAGCGCCTTGACAATGAATGTCATTGCCTTGCATAATCCTGTGGCCGTGGGCAAGGAATTGACATACGAAATCCATGTGGTCAACAATACTGGAACGGCCGATCGCGAGGTTACGGTCACGGCCATTGTGCCCGACGGCATGATACCCGTGGCCTTAGGCACCATGGGACCGGGGCCCACACGATTTGACATAGATCATCAAATCGTGGCCTTTAATCCTGTAATGGGGCTGCAGCCGGGCGAAACGCTGATATATAGGGTGCGCGTTCGCACGAAATTCGCCGGCCAACCAATTTTTCGCGCGAAATTAACCAGCCGGAATACCCCCCAACCCATTGTGCAAGAAGCAGAAACGGAGGTATTTGGGGGCGAGGGGCAAAAAAAGGATGAAGGATGAATATAGAATTATAAATGCTGAATAAACCGATGAATCCGCTTGCTGTTTCATACTCTCCACTCTCTACTTTTACCGTCCGTTTCTCGCTCCCCGACCAACCTTCGGTTGGTGCCCGGTCGCGGCTAAACTATCCCTATCCCCTATAACCTATAACCTATTACCTATCATGTGGCACGGCATTATCGGGCATGACGAGGTAGTGGAGCAATTTCGCCGGGCGCTGGGGCGGGGGCGGTTGGCGAGCAGTTTTTTATTCACCGGGCCGGCTGGGATCGGCAAACGGAGCTTTGCCATAAAATTCGCCCAGGGGCTGTTGTGCGAAAACAGTCCGGAAGAGGCCCTCGATCCCTGCGAACATTGCCCGGCGTGCATCCAAGTCATTGCCGGAACGCATCCCGATTTTCAACTGGTTTCCAAGCCCGAGGACAAGTCGTTCATTCCTTTGGAGCTATTGATCGGCGACAAGGAGCATCGCCGCCGGGAAGGGCTTTGCCACCACATCGCGATTAAGCCGTACATGGGGGGGCGCAAGATCGCCGTGATCGACGACGCCGATTATCTGAATGCCGAAGGCGCGAACGCATTGCTGAAGACCCTGGAAGAACCGCCGGCCCGGTCGGTATTGATTCTTATCGGCACCAGCCCGGCCAAGCAATTGCCCACTATTCGTTCGCGTTGCCAACTGATCCGATTTCAGCCCTTGGGCGCCGACGCGGTCGCCCAGTTTCTGCCGGAGCAAGGGATCGTGGAAGACGCGGCCGAAGCGCGGCGTTTGGCCCAATACAGCGAGGGCAGCATTCAACGGGCCGGTGAACTTGCCGATGCGGAACTTTGGCGGTTTCGCGACGTTCTATATCAGCGCCTGGCAGGGGAAAGGCTGGAGAGCGTTGCACTCGCCCGGCTGACGGCGAGATTCGTCGAAGAGGCGGGCAAGGACGCGGCGCCCAGGCGGCGGCGTTTGCACCTGGTGATAGGTTTTGCCGTCGATTTTTATCACCAACTGCTCCGCGCTCAAATCCAGGAAGGGGGGCAGTCCGATCTCTTTATTGACGAGGCCCTTAAGCGGCAATCCATTGACGTGGAAAAAACGATTGCCAGATTGGAGCGTTGCCTGGACGCCGATCGGCAGATCGATCGCAACGCCAATCAATCGACCTTGATCGAGACCTGGCTGGACGATTTAGCGGGCATGTGAAAAGTATCTGTTGCGGAAAGTTGGGCTATGTTCGGGATTGCGGCGGGCATGTTGGAAATGCGAAAAAAAGCGGCATGGCCAGGCAAGCGTGGCCATGGCGCCCGCCTCTTTACTCCGAACGCTATTCTCGATTCCGATTTCCGAACGCAAGTTTAGCCGCGGACTGAGCCCCCGGTGTAATCACCGGGGGCTAAATTTGTGCCGCAGGCAAAGCTCCAGGTGTAATCAGGGGGGCTAAATACATAAGGTATACTTGCGAACGGGGAGCATCGGTATTTGGTATTCGGCCGATTGTTTATGACCGGCGGTCGTGCCGGATATGCCGGCAAATTCCTTACCATTATTACGACCTGAAAATGTAGAACGAGATTTTGAAGGGATTTCTTTTCAATGTCCAACTCAGTGCGGCGGATTCATCAACAATGGTCTCCCGGCGGCGTGGTGTATCGCACTACCGACGCCTTGTGCGTGGTTGCCGGGCTGGTCATAGCGTCGCTGGAACCGCAGGCCCGCTGGACTAACACCGAACATTATTTCCTCGCCGGATTATCGGCCATTATTTTTTATTATTTTGTAGCCGAGCTGAGCGGGATGTATCGGAGTTGGCGGGGGGTATCGACGCAGCGGGAAATCTTCTCGCTGTTGTTCGTCTGGGTCTTTACCTCGTTTCTTTTGTTGGGTTGGGGATTCGTGACCAAACACACCGAGGAATTTTCGCGGCTTGCTTTGTTTACCTGGTTTGTCGTTTCAGCCGTTTTGACGATCTGCTGCCGGCTGGTGATTCGCCTGTTGCAGAGGATATTGCGGACATTGGGTTACAACAGCCGGAATTTTGCCATTGTCGGCGTGACCGAACTGGGCTTTCAATTGGCGAGAAACATCGAGAAATTGCCGGAAATGGGTCTGCAGCTCTTGGGCTTTTACGACGACCGCGGCGACGAGCGCACCCCGGACGTTCCCGAGGATGTCGGCCGGCGGATCGGCAATCTTGACGATCTGCTTGCGCATGCCCGGGCAGGGGAAGTGGACATTATTTACATCACCTTTCCCATGCGCGCCGAAGAGAGGATCCGCGGAGTGCTTAGCCGGCTGAGCGACACCACGGCCTCGGTCTACGTGGTGCCCGATTTTTTCGTATTCGAATTGCTTCATTCCCGCTGGTCGGACATCCTGGGCCTGCCGGTGGTGAGCGTATTCGAATCGCCATTTTACGGCATCGACGGGATGGCCAAGCGGCTGTGCGACCTGGTTTTAGGCGTGCTGCTTTTGCTGCTGCTTGCCATTCCGATGGCGATTATCGCTTTGTGGATCAAGTTCACTTCGCCCGGTCCGGTGTTTTTCCGGCAGCGGCGATACGGTTTGGACGGCCGGGAGATTCGCGTGTGGAAATTCCGCACCATGACGGTATGCGAAGACGGGACTGAAGCC
Organism: Pirellulales bacterium; assembly: GCA_963845975.1. GTDB lineage: Bacteria > Planctomycetota > Planctomycetia > Pirellulales > Thermoguttaceae > JBEKIK01. The sequence continues at coordinate 2,298,117 of CAWJUD010000001.1, forward strand.
GTGCAGGCGAAGAAAAACGATCCGCGGGTTACAAAAGCGGGGGCGTTTTTAAGGCGTAACTCGCTGGACGAACTGCCACAACTTCTCAACGTGGTCGAAGGCGGCATGTCGCTGATCGGGCCGCGGCCACATCCAAACGCCCTTAACGAACAATTCCGGCAAAAAGTCGAGGGCTACATGCTACGGCACAAAGTCAAGCCGGGTATAACCGGCCTGGCCCAGGTCACAGGCTGGCGAGGCGAGACCGATACGCCCGAGAAAATGGAAAAACGCATCGAATGCGATTTGCTCTACATCCGCGAATGGTCGCTGTGGCTGGATATTAAAATATTATTCAAAACCGTGTGGGTAGCGATCCTGGGGCAAAATGCGTATTGATAGGGGCTAGAGATTAGGGTCTAGAAATTAGGGATTAGAGATTAGGGATTAGTCCCCTCTCCGGGCACCGCACCAGCGGTCGGGAGAGGGTTAGGGTGAGGGCAATAGGCCAATGTCCACGCTGCCTTTTGACAATCTGCTGCCCGAATCGATGCCGGTAGTGGTTGCGCCGCCGTCGGCCGTGCCCGGCACACAGAAGCGGCCTTTACGCGCAACCGGTGTTGCCCGGGTGCTGCATCTGATCAACGGCGAGCATTATGCCGGGGCGGAACGGGTGCAGGACCTTTTGGCCCAGTGCCTGCCCGAATACGGATTCGAAGTCGTGTTTGCATGTGTAAAACCCAGGCGATTCGCCGAATTGCGCCAGTCGCAAAACACGCCCCTTTACAACCTGCCCATGCGAAACCGTCTGGACCTGGGCGTGGCCGGGAAGATCGCCGGGATTGTGCGCCGCGAAAAGTGCGCCTTGATTCACGGCCATACGGTGCGAACGGCGCTGGTGGGGAGCCTGGCGGCGAGACTCGCCGGAGTGCCGATGGTCTATCACGTCCACAGCCCGGCGTCGCACAATACCGACCGGCCGTGGCTGAATCGGATCAACAACCTGGTCGAGCGATTCAGTCTGCGACGGGCAATGCGGTTGATCGCGGTTTCACAAAGCCTAAAAGGACACATGATCAGGCAAGGTCTCGATGCTTCGCGCATCGCCGTGGTGCACAATGGCGTTCCGGCCCTGTACGAAGTACCCTTCCGCAGGCCGCCGCGCGGGCAGTGGACTTTGGGAACGGCGGCGTTTTTCCGCCCGCGAAAAGGGATGGAGATCTTGCTCCAAGCGATGGCGTTAATGCGCAAGCGGGGGATGTCCGTGCGATTGCTGGCCGTAGGGGCGTTCGAGTCGCCCAAGTATGCGAGACATATTCACTCCCTTGCGGCTCGTCTGGGCCTGGAAGACATCATCGACTGGGCGGGCTTCACCAGCGATGTTACAACCGAACTGTTGGAGATGGATCTATTCGTTCTTACCAGCCTGTTCGGCGAAGGGCTGCCGATGGTGCTTTTAGAGGCCATGGCGGCCGGCGTGCCGGTAGTGGCGGCCGACGTGGAAGGCGTGTCTGAGGCCATACGCCATGGGCAAGACGGGCTAATTGTCCCTGCCGGCGATCATCAGGCGCTTGCCCAAGCCGTGGCCGACGTTATTGATGGCAAGTACGAGTGGTCGGCATTGCGTCAAAGCGCGCTTGAGCGTCAGGCCCAATCTTTCTCCCACCGCAGCATGGCCGAAGGCGTGGCCGAAGTATATCGGCAAGTCTTGCAACACTAAGTCGCCTTATTACTTTGTAAAGTTGGGCCACAGTTATAAAAACTTCTGATACGCGGCCACGGCCAGGGCGTCGCAGCGTTCGTTTTCGGGGTGGCCGGCATGGCCGCGGACGTGGGTGAAATGGACTTTGTGGCGGTTTAGAAGTTCGTCGAGGCGCCGCCACAGGTCTTCGTTTTTGATATCTTTTTTTTGGCCTCTTTCTTTTCGCCGCCAGCCGTAAGACTTCCACTTGGGCAGCCATTCGGTGAGCCCTTTGCCCACGTACATGCTGTCGGTGATCAGTGCTACGGAAGCCGGGCGTTTCAGGGCTTCCAGGCCGCGGATGACGGCGGTAAGTTCCATGCGGTTGTTTGTGGTTTCTCGTTCCGCGCCGGAACGTTCCAGTTTTTTCCCCGACGAAGGATGTTGCAATATAAAGGCCCAGCCGCCCGGCCCCGGATTGCCGCTGCATGCGCCGTCGGCGAAGAGTTGGACTTCGGAAGTAATGCCGGTTTTGCTTTTGCTCGGAGTCATAGTTCATAATGCCGCAATCGTCAGTCGCACAAATGCAGGCCTTATTACGCGACTGCCGGCCGCGGTTTTTTAAGCGGTTAATCCGCGGTTTGGCGATCGTGGTGTATCAGATCCAGGCGGGATTTGGCGAACTCGCTGAAACCTTCGATCAGCGCGGAATCGAGGCGGGGTTGTTCTTGCAGTGTCCAGGGGAGGCGGACGGTAAAGGTGCTGCCTTTGCCCAATTCGCTATCCACCGAAATTTCCCCGCCCAATAGTTTGCACAGTTCCTTAACGATGGATAAACCCAATCCCGTGCCCGAATGCTCGCGTGTGATGGCCTCGCCCGTGGGCATGGCGGTGCGGCCCTGGCGGAATTTTTCGAAAATGGCCTGCCGGTCCTCTTCGGCGATGCCCACGCCCGTGTCGCTTACCCGGAGCACCAGGTAATTCTTGTCGTCCCGTTCGGCCGAAACGGTGATCCATCCGCCCTCGGGCGTGAACTTGATGGCGTTGGAAAGCAGATTGTTGAGTATCTGCTGCACGCGGGCCTGGTCCTGGCGCATGGGGGGCAAAGCGGGCTGAATGTTGACCTGCAAATCGATGTTCTTTTTTTCCGACAGGGGCCGGGCCATGTCGCACTGGGCGGCTATCACGTTGTTGATGTGGAATTCGGCCACGCGCGTATCCATCTTGCCGCTTTCGATTTTGGCCAGGTCCAGGATGTCGTTGATCATGTCCAAAAGCGTGCGCCCCGATTTTTGAATGTTTTGCACGTAACGTTTTTGTTTTTCGTCCAGCGAATTGATCGACTCCAGGACTTCGCTGAATCCCAAAATGCTATTCAGCGGCGTGCGCAGTTCGTGGCTCATGGTGGCGAGGAAATCGCTCTTAAGCATGTTCAGTTCGTAAAGCCGCATGTTGACCTGGGCCAACTCGTCGACCTTGCCGTCCAGATTGGCGTTGACCTGCCTGAGTTCTTCCTGGATGGTGGTGAGGTGCCGCAACATGCGGTTGAAGGCCACGGCCAGTTCCTCGAATTCATCGCCGGTGTGGATATCGGCGCGTTGCGAGATGTCGCCGCGGCTGATGGAGTCGCTTACGTCGCGGAGATGGCGCAGGGGCTTGACGATGACGTAGCGCACGATCAAATACGAGGCGATCATGGCCAGCATTACGGTGACGATTGCGGTGGCCAATAGCACGGCCCGATTCAGGTTGAGCTTTGTTTCCATGGGGCGGTTGGGAATCATCACCTTGGCGATGGCAAGCAAATCGCCTTCATGTTCCGCGGAGAGTCCGCCCAGGGCAATTCCCGTGCCTTTCATATCGACTCCCAAGCCGCCCGGGGGCGCCCGATGACAAGACAGCAGGCAGGAATTATCCGCGCGAATTGCTTGGTAATAAATATATTTGTCATTTTCGGGCGGTCCTTCATCGAATTCGGGAACGTCATTATCGGCCGTCGCGCCGGGGAGGGCTTGTTTTTATATTTTTCCAACAGTTCTTGTTCGTATTTTCCGTGGGGCCGGTTTGTGTCGTCGGTGCTGTTGGCCCAAATAAAACTCCATTCAAACTCTTGTTTGCTGGCGAGTTTGGTAATGTCCTGTATAAGAGCGGCGTCGCTTTTCATCGAGTCTTGATCATTTTGCGAGGGCGGACTTTTATCCTTATTCCTCAATATGCTCAATATGCTCGCCAAATTTTCCATGTGTCGATTCTGAATGGCGCGATCGACCAACAGTTGTCCCCTGATCTGGTTTTGTTCATAAACCACCCGTTCGGTAAGAATGCCATACGACCAGAAACTGGCGGTAATCAGGAGCAGGAGGCAGGCCCCGAACAGGAAGCGGCACTTCCGTTCCAGACTGGTCTCGCCCAAGGCGCGTTTTATGGACTTATAGGACATGATTCCAACATTTTACGTTATTTTTCAGACTAGTTCTAGGGCAGATAAACACATGGAAAATGGTATTCAATTCTCATAGAAATGGATTCGGCGATTCGCGTTTTTTCTCGCGATTTAAAGGCATCTTGCAGCATATTCTATTAATCCTATACTGGTAACATTAAGAGTTTCTAAAGTAGCCATGCAAGCAGTAAGGAACGGAAAATGCTAACCCGCCTCAGAGTCCGGAATTTCAAACGATTTGATGATATCGACGTCGAATTAGGCAAATCAGTGGTGTTTATAGGCCCAAATAATTCCGGCAAAACAACCGCGCTCCAGGCACTTTCCTTGTGGGATATTGGATTACGAAAATGGAAAGAGAAAAAGGGTGGAAAAGCCTCGCCGGAAAAGCGACCGGGTGTCACAATTAACCGCCGTGATTTGAATACAGTACCTGTTCCATCAGCCAATTTATTATGGAGGGATCTGCATGTACGAGAAGGCCAACAACTATTGATTGAAGAAGAAGGCAAAACAAAAAAGAAACAGCGAACACGGAATATACGTATTGATATCATCGTTGACGGCGTTACTCAAGACAAAGCATGGTCTTGTGGTTTGGAATTCGATTTCCTCAACGAAGAATCTTTTGCTTGTCGTCCATTGCGTCTACCTGGCCATGAAGAAGGACCTGTGGAGGAAGCTAAGTTTTCAGCAATTCCTGATGAACTTTTAAGTGAAAAGACTGTGGGAATTAAAGTCGCTTATTTACCGCCAATGTCCGGCCTCGCCGACCAGGAATTCCTCAAGCAGCCGGGAGAAATTGATTTTCTTATCGGACAAGGGCAAACCGCCCTTGTACTGCGCAACTTGTGTTATCTTGTCTATTCAGATAAGGGCGAATCAACTTGGAATGCGATTGTAGAAAGAATAAGATCATTATTTGGCGTCACACTATATCCACCGCCGAAATTCAGAGTCGAACGCGGTGATATTACCATGCAATATAATGAGAAGGGAACAGTATTAGATCTCTCATGTTCCGGACGTGGACTTCAGCAGACATTACTTCTTCTGGCCCATCTATATGTAAACCCAGGTACTATTTTATTATTGGATGAACCCGATGCACATTTAGAAATTTTACGTCAGCGACAAACATACCAAGTACTAACAGAAGTTGCCGCCGAACAAGATTCTCAAATTATAATAGCCAGCCATTCGGAAGTTGTGTTAAATGAGGCTGCGGATCGAGATATTGTTATTGCATTTGTCGGTAAACCTCACCGAATTGATGATCGTGGAAGTCAGGTTCTTAAGTCACTAAGGGAAATTGGTTTTGAACAATACTACATTGCCGAACAAACCGGTTGGGTGCTTTATCTTGAAGGTTCAAATGACTTGGCAATTCTTCAATCCCTTGCTCAAAAGCTTCAACATCGTGCCATGGAATACTTGAAAACTCCATTTACTCATTATGTCGGCAAAGAACCCGGTCAAGTTCGTTCGCATTTTTACGGCCTTCTGGAGGCAAAAGATGATTTAACGGGAATAGCAATCTTTGACCGTTTAGAACGCAACTTGCCCGATGATTTAGGCGCAGTGGGAATGACCTGGAAGCGCAGAGAAATTGAAAACTACATATGTATGCCTGATGTACTTCTTACCTATGCTAAAGATGCATGTGGTGGTGAACTCTTTGCTTCATCTTGGTGTTGCAAGATGGAGGATATCATCAAAGACTTAGTACCGCCAATTGCTCTGCGCGATCGCGATAATCCTTGGTGGAGTAACACAAAAGTAACTGACGATTTTCTTGATCCCCTGTTTGAGCGTTTCTTCAATGAAGTTGATATGCCAAATATTATGCGAAAAACCAACTATCATGTGCTGACAAAATATCTAAAAAAAGAGGATATAGACCCGGAAGTTTTAGAAAAGTTGGACGCTATTGTCAATGTGGCTCAACAGGCAAAACCACTGTAATTATTTCTGTCACAAGTATCGTCCAAATATTATTACACCTCGCCTCTCACATCATATCCAGCGGATCCACGTCGGCGATCCACTGCACGCCCTCGGGCTCTTTCACCTCGGCGGTGGCCTGGCACACGGCAGCGCGGAGTTGATCGCCTTCGGGACCTTGGAGCTGGATCTGAAAGCGGTACATGCCGCGTAAGCGGGCGAAGGGGGCCGGGGCGGGACCTAATACCCGGATGCCGGCCGCTTCGGCTTGCAACGATTCTCTGAGCCGCCCGGCAAGAAAGTTTGCAAATTCCCGGGCGATAGGTTCAGACGGTCCGCGGATCACCAGGCGGATCATGCCGGCAAAGGGCGGATATCGCAGCATCCGCCGGATGGGCAATTCGCCGGCGGCAAACGCGGCATAGTCGTGGCGGATGGCGGCTTGGATGGCCGGATGCTCGGGATTGAAGGTCTGCACGAGAACATGGCCGCCTTTTTCGCCCCGGCCGGTTCGCCCCGCCACTTGAGTTACCAGATGGAAAGTTCGCTCGGCAGCGCGGAAATCGGGCAGATGCAAGGCGGTGTCGGCATTGATTACGCCCACCAGGGTAACGTTGGGAAAATCCAAGCCCTTGGCGATCATCTGCGTTCCAAGCAAGATGCTTACCTTGCCGGAGCGGAAGGCGGCCAGGGCCCGTTCGTGACTTCCATGGCCTTGCATGGTGTCGGTATCCATGCGCAGGCAAGTGACGTTGGGAAATCTGGCCCGCACTTCCGCCTCCAGGCGCTGCGTGCCCAGCCCGCTGTAGCGAATGCCCGAGAACTCGCATTTCGGGCACACGCTGGGGGAAGGGATTTGGTAGTCGCAGAAATGGCAGAGGGCGATCTCCTGCGTGCGATGATGCGTAAGCGCGATGTCGCAGTGCGGGCACTGAACCACGTGGCCGCAGGCCGGGCATTGGATGTGCGTGGAAAAACCCCGCCGATTCAAGAGCAAAATCACTTGTCCGCCCTCTTCCAAGGCTTTGCTCATGGCTGTGTGCAGTTGCCGGCCGATGGACCCGCGAGTGACGGCTCGGCGGGCTTTATCGATGCGAAGATCGACCGTACCCACAGCGGGCAGCGGGCGGTCGAAAACGCGGCGGGGCATTTCCACCAAAATATATTCGCCCGTTTGCGCGCGGTGCCAGCTTTCCAGCGAGGGAGTGGCCGAACCCAGGACCAGCGGCACCGATTCGGCCTTCGCACGGATCAAGGCCACGTCCCGGGCGTGATAACGCGGGGCTGAGTCTTGCTTGAAAGACGATTCATGCTCTTCGTCCAAAACGATGAGCCCCAAATGCGGCGTGGGGGCGAAAATCGCGCTCTCGCGCCCACGACCACCGAGACTGCGCCCTCGGCGATGCGTTGCCAATGCCAGTGACGTTCGGCGTCGCTTAAATGGCTGTGCAGCACGGCCACCTCGCCGAATCGCGAACGGAATCGCTCGACCGTTTGCGGCGTGAGGCTGATTTCCGGTACCAAAACAATCGCCTGGCGCCCGAAGCGGAACACCTCTTGTATAGCCTGGATGTAGACCTCCGTCTTGCCGCTGCCGGTAACGCCGTGGATTAAAATGGTGCGATGCTCGCGGGAATTCATGGCCTCAAGGATCGCGGACAGGGCCTTATGCTGATCGGCGTTTAAAACCAGGTGTTTTTCCCGCTTCACCGGCGCGGCCGAATACTGCGGCATTTGCACGCGCTGGGATTGCGAGCGGATAAGGCCCTTGCGTTGCAGCGTTTTGATGGGCGCTTGGCCGCACTTGGCCGCCCGGGCAAGTTCCGCGGCGGTCATGGGGGAGTTCGCCTCGGAGAGCGCCTTTAGCACCGCGGCCTGCTTGGGAGGAAATTTTTCTTGCGATAAGCGTTTTGCCGCCTCCGGGTCAATGCTCAGGAATGTGGTCAAGCGCGTGCCTGCGCCGGCCCGCACGCCGGCCGGCAGCACCGTCTCCAGCACCGTCGCCCAGGGACATAGATAATAATCGGCCAGCCAGCGCGTCAAGCGAAGCATGGGCGGCGAGAGCAAGGTCCTGGCGTCGATCACGGCTTGTATCGATTTGAGCCTGCGGGCGCCTATCGGGCGGCTTTCCAGGCGAATGCAGTAAGCCAATACCGGCCGGTTCGCATGTCCCAAAGGCACGCGGACCCGGCGGCCCGGCTCGATGGCCTCGCAAAGCTCGTCGGGTACCAGGTAGTCGAACTCCTGTTCCGGCCCGGTCGATAATATCACCGTGGCGATCAATCGCTGGGACTGATCGTCGGCTTCCCAAGGCTCGGGTTCTTTGTCAAAAAGGCTGCGCTGTTGGGGCATGGGGGAATTATAGGTTTACAGTTTACGGTTTACAGTTTACAGTATTAGGTATTCTGTTTGTATATGCCAGTGTAAACTGTAAACCGTATACCCATGAAATTAGGCATTTTCGGCGGCAGTTTCGATCCCGTTCACTTCGGACACCTTCTCTTGGCCGAGTGTTGCCGGGAACAGCGGGGGCTGGATGCCGTTTGGTTCCTGCCCGCGGCAGTGCCGCCGCATAAACGCGATCGGGAACTTACGCCCGCCCGGCAGCGGGTCGAAATGCTCAAACTGGCCATTGCCGGCAATCCGGCGTTCTCGGTCTGCCCGTATGAAACCAACCGCGGGGGAGTGAATTATAGCGTCGATACGCTAACGCACATTCACGAGGAAGACCCCGGGCGGGAGTTGTTTTTCCTGATGGGCGAAGACATGCTTTTGGACCTTCCGCACTGGAAGCAGCCCGAGCGGGTTTGTCAGTTATCGCTCCCGGTCGTCGTCCATCGCGCGGGCATGCCGCCGTTGGATTTTTCTTGCTTAAGAGCAGTGATTACGCCGGAACGAATCGAAGAAATCCGCCGCTGCCAGGTGGAAATGCCCGAGATCGGCTTAAGCGGCAGCGATATCCGCCGCCGAGTGGCGGCCGGAAAAAGTATTCTATATCACACCCCCAGAGCGGTGGAAAAATACATCGTGAGGCACAAGATTTATTCTTGATTCCTTATTGACATATAGTGGATGCGCAAAAAATCCTTGCTGGAACCAAAGATCGGCCATCGAAAAGACGTTTATCGGCTTTAGAGCGTTGTTCACTAAGGTGTAACGTAACGTATCCTCAGAAAATTCACCGGCCGCAAGAGACCGGGCTAAACGGACGCTACATCCACCTGAACATCGCTCTAGAATATGTAACAACCTGCACCATGGAATCATTCGAGTAAATTGTGCCAGGATGATCCGCCGGGGGGAAGGCATAAACCAACGGCGGGAATAATTCCTAAACCGCACCGGTATATTTCAGTAATATAAATACCGCCGCGGCGACGATCAGCAACACTCCAGCGCAACCGGCTCCGGACGGATTGACGTTGTATTTTGTTGCCAGGGTTTCCACGGCGTCCTTGGCTTCTTTCAGGCCGGCGCCTGTTTTTTCGCGATAGAGTTTGACAGCGTCGATTTTTTTTCTCCCCCGCAAAAGCCCTAAGATTTGTTCTTCCAAGCTGCCGGGAGCAACTTCGGGATGCGCGTCTTCTTGCATGGGGATTTGGCTGCCGCAGCGTTTGTACAAGCCGACGCCGGGCGGGTTCTCTTCGCCGCAAGCCGGGCATTTGGTCATGAGATTCTCCTCCTAAACCGGAGTTTTCCCCGCATTTTAACGCCCCATCTTTTACGCGGCAATAGGCAGCAGGGTGTAAACCGCATGAGTCATTTTTTGGCGCCGTCAACTTGTGATTTTACCGCCGTTTGTTCCGCTTTGAAACCAGGTTCGAGCAATCCCAGTATGTAAAACTCGCACGGCGTCTCGCCCAATCCCCACGGACCGGCTCGGTGTTCCAATATGGGCAGAGTTTTTATCAGAGTCTCGTAGCGCCGCCTTTCTTCGGCCGGTGTTTTACGATCGAAATAAAGCACAACACATTCCGCGCCGTGTTTTTTACAACCATCCAGCATGTTTTGCAGGTCACTGGGATACTCCTGCCACGCCCAGCCTTCGCGCCGCGCATAATGGATAATGGGCTGGGGAGTAAACGGGCCCGCCACTATGCGGCCCTGCTCCGAGCAGTGGCTCGCGGCGCTTTTGGCCGCGATCATAAAACCGACATCCTGCCGGAAACGGCCGTTGCTTATCATGGGCGAGTGGATAATCGCGGTCAAAATCAGCAGGCACGCGCCGAGCGGCATTTGAAGGCTTCCCAAGCGGTTATCTTCGGCGGATCGGCGGAACAAAAAACACCAGCCCAAAGCGGCCCAGCCCGCCGCGCCGGGTAGCATCATCAACTCGTAATATTCATGGCCCCAAGCCTTCGGCCCCAGCAAAAAGTAAAACCCCAAACCCATAATGGTCCATGAACAAATTGCCCCCGTCCTCCGCCGCCTGGAAAGCACGGCATATAACCCCACGCCCATTAAAATCACGGTCAGCGGGCCGCAGCTTTTCCATAAGAACCGGTCGGCCAGCCGGGTCCAAAATCTGCTCTCCAGTAAAATACCCGGCTGTTGAAAAATAAAATACACACTATACTGAGCCGGGTTCGGCGTGCGGAAAAAAATCAACAACATCCAAGCCGCCAAAGGGACGATCATCATGGCTGCCGGCAGGCAAAGTTTTAGCAGCCCTTTTGCTCCTTGCCCGCGCCAGGCCATCTCGGCCATGGGCAAAAGTACGATCAGTCCATAATATTTGAAGGCAACGGCCGTCATCCCGGCAAAACCGCAGGCGATCAGCCATGCCCGGCTGTTGTCATCCAAGGCCCGGCGAAAGCCATAGGCCGCCGCCAGCATGAAGCCCAGCATGCAGGTGTCGGGCACTACCGCCCGCCCGTAAAATAACAGCAAAGGGCAAAGCGCAAATAACACGCCGGCCGCCAGGCCAAAACCATAGTCGTACTCCCGGCGCATCAGTCCCGCGAATGCCGCAATGGCCAGCAATGAGCCCGCCGCACTAATGGCCCTGCCGAACCAGTCTTGTTCGCCGAAAATTCGGTATCCCAGGGCTACCAGGCCGTGATATAAAGGAATTTCCTCGGTATGCGGCATGCGCTGGCCGTCGGGCGAAATAGCGAAGTCGTACGATGCATTCAATAAGTGAAACGGCGGACCAGCCATGTTTCGCGACAGGTTCGCCATGGCTATCTGTTTATCCCAAAAACCATCGACCAACGGGGCGTCGATCCGATAGAGCCTCAATGCGGCACTGCACAAGATAATGCTTCCCACCGCCAAGGCAAACATCCGCTTTTGCCCGAGGTTATTGGCGCTGATATTCATTAAAATAATCCTTGTATTTGCAGTAACGAGGTAGTGGTATATCTTGTTTAACACTAAAAGTTTACCAAGGAAAGATCAAAATAATTCAAAATGAGTAAAAGGGGAAAACAAAACGGAAGGAAACGATCCCAATACGCCGCCATCGCCCTGATAACCGATGCTATTGTTAGACTCAGCCGCTCCAAGACTCTTTTCATGTGTATTTCGAAATGACTCAGACCCTGCAAACGCCTTTACCGGCTCCGCTTTCAGTCCCTGTAGTGGAAACGTCAAAATTTCCCTGTCGGGTAAGGCAGTGGGAGTTGGTAAACTTTGCGGCCCAAGGGGGACTGGCCAAAATCTTCCGCGCCCGGCCGGCCGGTTCACAGCCCAATCATCCCGCCTTATACGCGCTGAAAATGCTCTTGCCCGATTGGCAGAACGATCCCCAGGCGGTCCGCTTGCTAAAGCGCGAGGCCCTGGTGGGGCAGGGCGTTTCGCATCCGCATCTAATCCCGATCCTGTCCGCAAACGTACAACAACCGCCAAGATTTGTGGTAATGCCCTGGCTGGAAGGGGCCACGCTCCAACAGCGGCTTGACGCCGGCCATGGCTTCGACCTACCGCGGGTCTTGTGGATCGCCCGGCAGACGGCCGAGGCCCTGGACGCCCTGCACAAAGCAGGCTGGATGCACGGCGACGTGAAACCGAGCAACATCATGCTCTCGCCCGACGGGCATGCAACGCTCTTGGACCTGGGCTTTGCCCGGCGATGTGACGAAACCGGCTCGGCCGTGGATCGCTGCGTGCTGGGCACGTTCCATTACATCGCCCCGGAATTTCTCACCTCCGCCATCAGGGCCGACATCCGCAGTGACATCTACAGCCTGGGCGCGGTTTTGTATCGCATACTGGCCGGGCGTTTGCCGTTTGAAGGCGACGATCTGGCCGACCTGGCCTCGCAGCACAAGCAATCGCTCCCGCCCAACCTCCGCCGCATAGCCCCGCACCTGCCCGCCGACGCGGCCCGCCTGGTCCACGGCATGCTCTCGAAAGACCCCCTGCGCCGCCCGCAAAACCCGCGGGAATTGATCGAGCTTTTAGCCCGGCTGGAGATCGAGACGTTCTCCGAACGCGCGTGACGGCGTGTTCTGGAGTTGGGGAACAAATCGCGATTTTTCCACGTTTCTGCCGGCGGGGGCACTCATATTTTTTTGGGGCCTAAATCGCGATTTTTGCACGTTTGGGATTCATTTGCCATGTTTCTTCTATTTTTTTCCACGAAGAACACGAAGGTTACTAAGGTTGGACATTAGCCTATTATCGCTAAGAACGTAGCAGATCGTGGAACGAATTTCCAGAGCAAGAATTGGCCACCTTCTGCAAGGCGGAGGGATGAAGGATGAGGGCAAAATGTAGAGTGCAAATTGCCTGAGGAACGTTGGCAATGGATAGTGCGCGGTGTAAAATTGACAGAAATGCACTTGGCACCAATACCTTCAGAAATATTTCAATCACAAAACCTTAATCTACGAAATTACCATGGATGACGACATTTCCCAACGAATCAACCGCATTTACGCCGCGGTTGGCGCTATGGAAGAAAGCGATCCGAAAAAGCTGCGGGCCACAATTGTTGAGACCGACAAAATCAAGGCCGTTTATCAAGATTTTCGTATCGGATTAAGCGACAATGAACTGTCTAACCAGGCATACTTGCTCATCCATAACATCGCGAATCTGCAAGATCACCTGCTCCGATGGGCTGCGCAAAATGGTCAAGACAAAAACAAAGTGCATCAAGCACTTGACCATTCTTTTGAACTTCAGATCATCAGAGATTTATCGAATAACGACAAACACGGATATCCACCACGTAAGGGCGGTCATTCGGGAAGGTCCCCTAAGTTAACCGAAATCAATCGTGTAATGCGTCTTCGAACTCAAGCAAAGGAAGGCTCAATGATTATGATGACTATTGGCCCAGGTGGCGTTCCCGAGTTTATCGGAGACGGGTCAGCGAAGGCAGTGGTCACTGGCCAGATCGTTGACAATTCCGACAATCTTATCGGCGACCTATACGATTTTGTAACGAAAGCAGTCGAGGTGTGGGAAAAGGTACTGATAGATTTCGGGTTGATCATGGTCAAGAGTAGCACTTAGCCAATTGCTGGACCTTACAGGGGATGCGATACTGGTTTGTCACGACAAATACAATTGCATTGGCACCCGGCAGGTAAGCGCTGTCATTAACTAGGTGAGGAGGAAAGAGGAGAGAACCAAATGGGGTTTCTCGGTAGAATCTTTGGGCATAGGCCGGAACCCGTAGCGATGCTTGAGGAAGCCATCGAGCGGCTTCAATTTGGCATCATAACAAGCTTAATTGTGGACTATGGTACACGACTCAAACTCAGCCACCCGAGCGAAGCGGCTCTATTGGCCAACTGTGTATTGAGTTACGCAACTGCCATGAATCCGATTGGCGATCTGGCCAAGGAGTATTACAAGACGCATTTCGATTTGGTACGAAAGCAAGCCCTAGAGCTCGCGGAACTCACACAAATTAACAAATCGATCTCGTATCTTTACGCCGCAATCACTCTACTTCTTGCGATTAAAACAAAGAACCCTTTCTCGGAATTGGCAAGTCAACTCTGTGATCGAGCGACGGAACTATCGCTCGATATTCCGAATACATTCGACATCTGCGGCAGTGGAGATGCCCTGGAATGTATCAAAGTGATCGCCGCCTATGCAGATGTAAAACAAGTGAGCGGGTTTGGAAATAAAGACCCCAATTGAGGGCGTCGCGAGGCAGGAAGAAACCGAAATGAGAAGTACGAGGCACGGAGTTGGGGAGGATGTGGTTCGGATCGCGAAACCGCAAGCGGTTTTTTAAAGTTAAAACTACGGTTGTTCGCCGCGATAGCTTAGGTCCAGCAGTTCCATGGTGTGCATGACTTTTAGCGGGTGATGATTACCGGCTAACTCGCGCTGGATTTGCAGCAGGCAGCCGGCATTGGCGGCAAGTACGATCGAGGCGCCGGTCGAGAGGATGTTTTGAAGTTTGCGATAGGCGAGGCGGTCGGACATGTCGGGGTGCTCAAGTGAATACGCGCCGGCCGAACCGCAGCATAAGTCCGACTCGGGCAGTTCGCGCAACTCGAGGCCGGGAATTTTCGCCAGAATCCTACGCGGGGCCGCGGTGATGCCTTGACCATGGGCAAGATGGCAGGCGTCGTGGTATGTGACCACCGCGCAAATGCGGCCGCCGGGCGGCGCAAGGCCCAACTCGTCCAGGAATTCGTGCACGTCTTTCACCTTGGCGGCGAATTTTTCGCGATGCGGCTGCAAGCCATCCTTCCAATGCAGTCCGTATCGTTTCAGCATCGCCCCGCAACCGGCGTGATTGACCAGAATGGCGTCGTAGCGGTCCAGTTCGAAGGCCACGAGATTGGCGTCGGCCATTTGCCGGGCCCCGAGAGCGTCGCCGGCTTGGAGGTGTATTGCCCCGCAGCAGCCTTGCTCGGGCGGGACGAAAATATCGCAGCCGTTCTGCTGCAAGACCCTGAGCGTGGCCCAATGCACCTGCCGGAACAGGGCGTCGGCCACGCAGCCCGTGAAAAACGCGACCCGGGCGCGCCGCCGCCCAGTGGCCGGGAGGAATTTCGGCAACTTCGGACCTTGCCTGACCGGCGGAGGCACAAGCGAAAGCATGCGGCCCAATCGGCCGGGGATAATGCGGAGCAGTCCCATCCGTTTGGCCAAATCGAAAACGCCCGCGTGCTGTAGGAATCGGATCGGCACAAGGAGCCGCCGCATCCGGTCGGCATACGGGATCAGGCGGAAGAGCATGATTTCGCGGAACCAGTCGTAACGATCATCGATTTTGGTTTTGGCCTGTTTCATCGCTACGCGCAAAGGCTCGATTAGCCGGCCGTACTCGACGCCGGACGGACAAGCCGTTTCGCACGCCCGGCAGTCGAGGCAGAGATCCAAGTGGCGGCGCATGCGGTCGGTCAGTTCGCATCGCCCGTCGGCCGCCATGCGCATAATCTGGATCCGGCCGCGCGGGCCGTCGTTTTCATCGCCCAATTCGACAAACGTCGGGCAACTCGAGATGCACAGCCCGCAATGCGTGCAGCGCCTGAACAACTCAAAATCGATGCCTGCCACAACAGATCCCTTTGCGGCGGTCTGCAAGTCGCCGGCTTGGACGAACAGCGGCCAGCCGTTTTCCGAGCGGTTCGAGTTGTTCCAAAGCTTCTTGTTCATTTTTTGCTGGAAAAGAGGGACAGGCGCCATTTGTGCGAAGTACCCTGCGGGTCATTACCAAAGTTTCTCGTTCATTTGTCGAATATAAAGCGGCCGGGATTGAGGATTCCGGCCGGATCGAAACGGTCTTTAAGCGATTGCATCACTGCAAACCCGTCGCCTTTGGGACCCCAAATGTCGCGGCAGGTCAAGCCGTTGCCCTGGGGACTGCTGAACACCGCCAATTTGCCGCTTGCGTCTTCAACCAATGGGCGCAACCGGCTGCGCAGAAAAAATGCAAAGGGCGTCCGTGTTTCCATTTCATCAGTCCCTTCTCCCGACCAACCTTCGGTCGGTGCCCGGAGAGGGTTAGGGTGAGGGCCGCTTACTTTTGAATCCGAAAACTTAACGCGAACAATGCCGTTGCCGGCATGGGCTTGGATGGTGCATTCCGGATCGAGCGAAACGATTGCCCCGATCATCTTAGTCACAGCGCTGGGGCGGACGGCGATTTGCACCTGGGCGGGAAAATCGGCGAGCCAGTCCCACAGCGATTTGGCCCAGGCATTGGTTACGGTCATGGGCGAGGTTACGCCGGCCGCCTGCCACATGTTGCGGAGGGTGTCGAGCATCCACTGCACTTCAACGGCCGGGCCTTCAAAACCGACAATCAGCCTGGCTGCCGCGCCTTTCGGCATGGGTATGAGCACGGGATTATCCTGCCGCCCGGGCCCCAAAACCAGTTCCACCGCCGCCGGCCTGATTGGAGATTGTATCAGCTCGGCGATCAATTTATCGGCCTTTTCTAAATCCGGCAGATCGCAGGCCGCCAAGGCCGACGACTCCGGCACAGGGCGGACCATGAGCGTCAACCGCGTGATGATGCCCAGCGTGCCCAGCGAACCGATCATCAATCGGCCCATGTTGTAGCCGGCGGCGTTTTTCAGCACCCGGCCGCCGCCGGAAAAGATCGTGCCCTGACCGTCCACGGCGGTAAAGCCTAACACAAAATCTCGCATCGTCCCGCAGGCGAATTGCCGCGGGCCGGACGGATTTACCGCCGCCACGCCGCCGACTGTGGAGCGATCGGGCCGGGCAACGTCAATCGGCAGGCGCTGACGCCGCTTAATAAGGATTTTGGAAAGTTCGGCCATGGTCGTTCCGGCTTCGACGGTGATCGTCAAGTCGCCGGGCTGATAATCGACGAGCCGGTTGAGTTTCTGCAAAGACAATCCCACTCCCGGCTCGGTCGGAGGCAGGCCGTAATCAAGGCCTGCGCCGCCGCCGATTGGATACACCGCCGTTTTCTCGTTGTATGCGGCCCGCACAGCCTCGGCCACTTCAGCCTGATCGGCCGGTGCGAGAGTTTTGGTCAGGGGAAGGAGATTTTGTGTTGACATTAAAGACCGTTTAGCCCCGGCGCTTGTGCCGGGAGTAGTTTATCGGGATTGAACAAGCCGTAAGGATCAAAGGAATATCGCACGCGCCGAAGGGCTTCCAGATCGGCGGGTTGGAATTGCCGCGGCATGAGATCGACTTTCCTGGCGCCGATGCCGTGCTCGCCGGTCACGCTGCCGCCCAAGGCGATGCACTGTTCGAGCATTTCATTACTTGCGGCCAAAGCCCGGGCGACACTCGCCTGATTGCGCTCGTCGTATAGTATGATCGGATGCAGGTTTCCGTCGCCGGCATGGACGACGTTCATTATCGGCGCTTGATTTTTTTGAGCGATTTCGGCGATCTTTTGCATCATTTGCGGCAACCGGGTCCGCGGCACAACGCAGTCTTCGATTAAATAAGCGGGACTGATCCGGCCGGTGGCGGTTATCGCCGATTTACGGCATTTCCACAACTCTTCACGTTCTTCGGCCGATGACGCCAACCGCACCTCTTTTGCACTGTTTTTCTTTAACAGCGCGACAATTTGTTCTTGCTGCCTAACGAGCCCTGCCTCCGGACCGTCGAGTTCGATCAACAGCGCGGCCACGGCGTCGGAAGGAATATTGGTCCCAAATGATCCGTCCACCGCGGACAATATGCCTTGATCCATAAGTTCGATTGCCGAGGGAATAATGCCTGCGGCCAGGATTTTCGTGACTGCACTAACGGCATCTTCGACGGAATCGAATATCGCCAGAATCGTGCGATAATTCCGCGGAATGGGCATGAGCCGCAGCCAAACCTTGGTGACGACGGCCAACGTGCCTTCGCTGCCCACAACCAGACCGATGAGGTCGAGGCTTGCCGGATCGGCGACGGGACCGAGTTGCACGATCGAGCCGTCGCCCAGGACCGCTTCCAACCCGAGCACGTGATTGACGGCCGTGCCGTATTTGATCGCATTCGTTCCACAGGCGTTTGTGGCCACGTTTCCGCCGATGGAACTGGAGCCTTGCGTGGACGGATCGGCCGCAAAGAAGTAACCCGTGCCGGCCAGTGCTTTGGTAAGTTGCAAATTGAAAACGCCCGCCTCGACCACGGCCCAGCGGTCGCGGAGATTCACCTCCAGCACGCGATTCATCCGCGTGAGCGCGACCGCCACGCTGCGCCCGGCGGGCAAACATCCGCCTGCCAGGCCGGTGCCCGCCCCGCGCGGCACGATCGCTATGCCGTGACGATTACAGATTTTCACCACGGCGGCGACTTGCTCGGCCGATTGGGGAAATACGACCGCCTCGGGCGGATTGCGATTGAGCGTGAGGGCATCGCAATCGTAGGCCGCCAGTTCCGAAGGCGCAAAGATCACATTATCGCCGCCGATCGCAATGCGGAGGTCTTTAACTAGCGGAGATTGGTGCATGGGTGATTAAAAAACCTATTGAACGAAAAAATATCGACTACGTGACAATGACTAACAATTATAGCCCCCGGCTATCGGACATGCCACCGATAAAACGACTAGCCCGGTTTATTCATAGCCTGGGATTTTTAACGCAGAGTGCGAAACACCAGCCCGAAGCGCAAGCGAGGGTAAACTGTTTACCGTCCCTCGCTTGCGCTTCGGGCTAGTGTAAATTCATGAATTATCCAGGCTAGCTAAAAGACAATCGATATGCCCCCACTCTCCGGCCGAGAGTGGGTGTGGACAGGGCGACTGCTAAATCAAAAGACAAAAATCGTCAAGGGAAAGATCTATTTGGCGAAGAATCGCCCGAAGCGTGCCCCGGTCGAGTTCCTTGTGATTTGGAACAACGGTCTGAGCAAACGGACTGTCACGGCGGAGTATGACGTGACTTCCATATTACCGTTTGACGTAAGAGCCGATTTTCTCCAAAGCGCACACGGCGTCGCTTCCGGATACGCGGGGTAGTTTGCTCATACGGCAATAATCATGGCTTCAAACCGTTCCTCGGGAATAGGCAAGCCGTCGTCCTGAAGGGCAAGAATATATCCCTCAATGGCTTCCTTGACATTCTTAATTGCATCTTCCCGTGTAATTCCTTGGGAAACGCAGCCCGGCAGACTGGGACATTCCGCCACCCAGTAATTATCCTCGCCACGATATAAGATGACTTCTCTCATAATCCTCATTCTACAATAAAAATGGTTATGATCAAATGGTTTTGTATCAATCGTTGCCGACCTCCATGCCCAGTTGCCGCATCTTGCGATAAAGATTGGAACGATGCACTCCCAGGCGGGTGGCAGCCTGGCTGACGTTGCCGCGGCTATGCTCGATCAGGCGTCGAATGTATTCGATCTGGAATTGGTTGGTGGCCTGGGCCAGGGGCAGATTGTAGTCGGGCGCCACCGGGGCCTGGCCGCGGGGCGAAAGGATAAACGCCAGGTCTTCGGCCTCGATGCTGTCGGCCACGGAAAGGTATGCCAGGCGCTCCATCAGGTTTCGCAATTCGCGGACGTTGCCCGGCCAGGCATGCTCGATGAGTCGCTTGCGCGGCTGCGGTAAGCCGGGGCACTTTCCGCCGGGCTTGCTGGCAGAAGTCGGTCAAAAAATGTTCGGCCATGAGCAGGACGTCGTCGCCCCTGGCACGCAAGGGAGGCAGTTCGAGCGTGACCACGTTGAGGCGGAAATACAGATCCTCGCGGAATTTTTTCGCCCGCACCATTTCGGCCAGGTTTTGATTCGTGGCGGCCAGGAGGCGGACTTCGGTGTGAATGGGCGTGGAACCGCCAACTCGGATCAGAACTTTTTCTTCCAGCACGCGGAGCAATTTCGCCTGGCAAGCCAAACTGAGATCGCCGATCTCGTCGAGGAACAATGTCCCGCCGGCGGCGAGTTCGAATTTTCCTGCCCGGGCCTCTCGGGCGTCGGTAAAGGCCCCTTTTTCATGGCCGAACAGTTCGCTTTCGGCCAAGGTTTCGGGAATTGCCGCGCAATTGACGGGAATAAACGGCTGATCGCGGCGCCGGCTGAGATAATGGATCGATTGGGCCACGACCTCCTTGCCCGTGCCGTTTTCGCCCAGGATCAACACGGCCAAATCGGTGTCGGCCACGCGGCGGATGATGGAGCGGAGGGCGTCGATAGCCGGACTTTCGCCGATCAAACGCACTCGTTCGGCGGCCTGCTGGGCAATTTGACGGTTGGCCGAGAGCAGTATCTGCCGGTCCTGGGCGTTTTCCAAGGCCACGGCGGCGTGCGCGGCCAGTTCGACCAAGGCTTGTTCATCTTCAATCGTAAAACTGCCGGAGAGTTTGTTGATCAGTTCGAAGGCCCCGAATAATTCGCCCTCCCGGCCGCGAAGCGGCACGCATAATAGGGTTCGCGTTTGGTAATGCAATTGCGTGTCTACCCGGCGGTCGATGGACTGCGGTTCGCTGGCTACGTCAACGCGGCGGGGTTCGCCCGATTGAATCACCTGTCCCACTACGCCGCGATCGTCGGGGATGCGCAATTCGCCGCCTGGAATGCCCAAGGCCGGCCGGCCCACAAGAGTATGATTGGTCCTGTCCCAAAGAAAGATGCTCGCCCGATCGGCGGCCAACAATCGAGTGGCGGCCTCGGCCATGTGGACCAGAAGCGGCTCGACCTCGTGGGTTTGGTTCCATTGGCTGGCGATTTCCAAAATCGCCTCCATGCGGTGAAGCCGCTTGAGTTTTTGCTGCCCGGAGCGAACCGAGGCCAGCGCGTCGGCCAGAATGGGGGCCAGGTTTTGCAGCACCGCCAGGACTTTGCCCGATTCGGCGGCGTTGGTGCAATGCACGGCCAAAACGTCGGCCGATGAATTTCCAACTGTTTGTTGGTCATTGTGTCGGCTATTATGTTGGGGCGGCAGTTTAACTACTGCCCCAACATAACTGTCTAATGGAATGGCGCCCCACTGGCCTGCGCTTCGAGCCGCTTGGCGATCGAGCACGTCGGCCAAAAGTTCCAATGGCAGCGAGCGCCCGGTTCCAGCCTCTCCGATGACCGTCCACTGACCGGCAAGCGGGGCGGCGACAAAGGCGTAATCGCCCCCTGCCTGGGCAAATATTGCCGGAAGAATTTGATTCAAAAAAGCGGTAGCATCCTCGGCATGGGCGGCTTTCCAAAGTAGTTCGGCTACAACCGGCCAAAGAGGGGGATGATTGCGGATGTTGTCAAAAATGACACGTTGTTGATCTTGGGTTATTGATTCTGACATAAACTAGGGCCTGTTGTTTCAGAATGATGTCAAAACAATCCAGATAATATACCAATGTGTAATCAATTATACAACATGTATGTAATCTGAATTCTTATTCGCAACCCTCATCGATTGCAGGCAAACATCGAGCGGGGATTGACCTAACCGTCTAAGCCTGCTAATTTTAGGACTTTTAGCCAAGTTAGGGCGGCAGTTGAACTGCCGCCTCAACGAGAGTATTGCGCGGAGCATAAAAACAGTGCCTTACGATAGTGTCGTTTGTGTAAAACAAGTGCCCGATACCACCAATGTCACGGCCGAGGCCATGAAAGAAGACGGCACGGTGAATCGGGCCGCCTTGCCCACTATATTCAATCCCGAAGACCTTTACGCCCTGGAAACGGCCCTGGAAATAAAGGACCGCCATGGCGGCACGGTCACGGCAATCAGTATGGGCCCGCCCAAGGCGGGCGACGTGCTAAGGGATTGCTTGTTTCGCGGGGCGGATCGGGCGATTCTGATCACCGACCGCCGCGCGGCAGCCAGCGATACACTGGCCACAAGCTATATCCTCAGCCAGGCCGTGCGCACGCTGCGCCGGTTCGATTTTGTCTTTTGCGGCCGGCAGGCCATTGACGGCGATACCGCGCAGGTCGGCCCGCAGTGTGCCGAAAAACTCGGCATACCACAGGTAACATATCTGGAACAGTTGATCTACCTGAACGAGAACGTGGTTCGCATCCGCCGGAACATCGGCCACGGTTGGGAAATCGTGGAGGCGAAACTGCCGGTGCTGGTCACAGTGCTGGGGACGGCCAACGAGCCCCGGCCGCCATCGGCCAAGCGGGTAATGCACTTGAAAAAAGCCCGGGTGATTGCGGAATTGGTCAATGAGATAAAAACACAGATGCCCCAGGCTGCCGATGATCAAATCCAAGCCGAGGCCCAGCGCCGCGCGGAGGCCCTTAAGCAACTCGGCCTGCTGATCGAGCAATGGGACCTCGACGACATCCGCGCCGACCTAACGCGCTGCGGCGTGTCCGGCTCGCCCACCAAGGTGCATCGCATCCAGGCAATCGTTTTGAAGAAAGAAGGCTACACCGAAATTCCGCCCAGCGAAACCGGCGTCCGGCAATTGATCCACGAGTTGGTTGTGGATCGCACATTGGGATAGTATGGTAGATGGCAGATAGTAGATCGTAGATGGTTGAACAAGATTGGATGATTGATGGCATGCAGCGCGAAACCGCAAGCGGTTTCAGTCGCGTATTCGACATTTATCATTTATCCCCGAACCCTGAACCCTGAACCCTTAAAACATGGAACCTAACCGTCAAGGCGAAGTTTGGGTATTTGCCGAGCAGGAAGACGGCTCGCTCAATGACGTTGTATTGGAACTCTGCGGCAAGGCGCGGGAACTGGCCGATCGGCTGGGCGTAAAAACCGGGGCCGTGTTGCCCGGCGCAGGCGTCGGCCGTCTGGCCGCGGAGTTGATCGCCCACGGGGCCGACGCGGTTTACACGGTCGACGATCCGCGGCTTTCGCACTATCAAACGTCGCCTTACGCCCGGGTAGTATCCACGTTGATCCAGAGGCACCGCCCGCAAATCGTGATCTACGGGGCATCGCCATTGGGCCGCGACCTTGCGCCGCGCGTGGCTTCCGCGCTTCGCTCAGGCATGACCGCCGATTGCACCGACCTGGAAATCAGCGACGTCATGGACCCCAAGACCAAGGTGGAACACAAGAACCTGCTCCTGCAAATCCGCCCGGCCTTCGGCGGCAACATCATCGCCACGATCGTAAACTTCGACCAGTGGCCGCAGATGGCCACGGTCCGCGAGGGCGTGATGGCCATGAAGGCGCCCGATCCCTCGCGCCAAGGCCGCATCGTCGAGGAAAAAGTGGAATTCGACGACGCCGAGTTGGCACTGAAGCTGATCAAACGAAACCTCGAACCGCGCAAAGTCAACCTCAAAGGCGCCCGGGTAATCGTGGCCGGGGGCGGCGGCGTCGGCAGCAGGGATAATTTCAAACTGATTCACGATCTGGCCGGGGCGATCGCCGGGGCGGTCGGTGCAAGCCGCGCGGCCGTGGACGGCGGGTACATCGGCAAGGAACACCAGATCGGCCAGACCGGAACCACCGTCCGCCCGGCCCTGTACATCGCTGTGGGCATCAGCGGCGCGATACAGCATCGCGCCGGGATGGAAGAGTCGGCCAAGATCGTGGCCATAAACAAGGACCCCCAGGCGCCGATTTTTTCGGTGGCTCATTACGGCATCGTCGGCGATTTCAAGCAAGTCATTCCAATGATGATAAAAGCGATAAAGGAAAAAGTGTGACGTGAAAGTGGGCAGTGGGCGGTGGGCGTTGGAAAGTGAGAAAACAATGAATTTTGAAAAAACAAAGAAACCGCTTGCGGTTTCGCGCGAATCACTATCCACTATTTCCGCTCCCCTTCGGGTCGCGGCTAAACGAAAAAACTGTAAACTGTAAACCGTAAACTTCCCGCCGGAGTTTTTTGTGGCGAATTTCTTTCTCGACAACGAAGACATCCAATTCCTGTTCAAGCACATCGATCTGGCCGAGTTGGCCCGGATCCAGGAAGACAATTTCGCGCGCACCGACAACGGCGACGCCGATTACGCGCCCGCGGACGAGGCCGACGCCGTGGACAACTATCGCCGCGTTCTGGAAATCGTCGGCGACGTGGCCGGCAACATGATCGCGCCCAATGCCGAGCAGGTCGACCACGAAGGCAACACGCTGAACGAGGACGGCACGGTCACGCTGCATCCGCTGGTTCAGCAGAATCTCAAGCGACTTGTACAGGCCGACGCGATGGGCTTCACACTGCCGCGGAAGTACGGCGGAATAAACTGCCCGAACCTGATCTACACCATGGCCACCGAGATCATCAGCCGGGCCGACACATCGCTGATGAACCTGTTCGGGCTGCAAGGCATCGCCGAAACGATCTACGCCTTTGCCGACGACCGGATCAAGGACATGTCGCTCTCGCGCTTCTGCCGCGGCGAAGTCACCGGGGCCATGGTGCTGACCGAGCCCGACGCCGGCAGCGATCTGCAGGCCGTGCGATTGCGGGCGTATCAAGACGGGCAGGGCAACTGGTTTCTCGACGGCGTGAAGCGGTTCATCACCAACGGCTGCGGCGAAATCCTCCTGGTCCTGGCCCGCAGCGAACCGGACATCGCCGACGGCCGCGGCCTGAGCCTGTTCTACGCCGAGCGCTCGGAAAAAGTGAAGGTCCGGCACTTGGAGAGCAAGCTGGGCATTCACGGATCGCCCACCTGCGAACTGGTGTTCGATAATTGCCCGGCACTCCTGGTCGGCGAACGCCAACGGGGATTGATCACTTACGTGATTGCCCTGATGAACGGCGCCAGGGTGGGCATCGCGGCCCAGTCGCTGGGCGTGGCCGAGGCGGCGTACCGCCTGGCGCGGACTTACGCGCATACGCGCGCAACAGTTCGGCGGACCGATCGAGCGCTTGCCCGCCGTGGCCGAAATCGTCACCGACATGAAAATTTCCATCGAGGCCGCCCGGGCCCTGACTTACGAAACCTCGCGGATCTGCGATCAGGAAAATAACAACCTCCGCCGGCTGGAGACCGGCTTGTGCAAAGACAAAGACGAGGAAAAACGCTGCAAACAACTCTCCCGGTCGTTCAAGAGGCTTAACGGCATGCTCACCCCGATGTGCAAATACTATTGCTCGGAAATGTGCGTCAAAGCGGCCAACGACGCGATTCAAGTGCTGGGCGGCTCGGGCTATATTAAAGACTATGCCGCCGAACGCTACCTGCGCGACGCACGCATCACCACCATCTATGAAGGCACCAGCCAATTGCAAGTCGTGGCGGCCGTGCGCGGCGTGTCGTCCGGAGCGCTCGAGGCCTGGGTCGAATCGCAGGAAAACAAACAATACGCCGATCCGCTGCTTGCAGAACTCAAAGAAAAGCTGATCCAGGCCAAAAAGCGGGTGCTCGAAGTCATGCAGTTCGTCAAAACCCGCGGGACGATGTATCTCGACCTCTCCGGGCGGCGACTGGTCGATGCGGCCATTGTGATCGTGGCCGGCCACCTGCTTTTGGGCCAGGGCGCGGTAAACGAGCGCAAAAAGCGGGTTGCCCGGCGATTCCTCCAACGCGAATTGCCCGCGCTGCACATGAATTGCGAACAGATTCTATCCGGCGACATGAGCCCGCTGGACGAATATGCCCTGTTGGCCGGCCCGGTCCCGGCCAGCGATTGACTTCCAAGTATATAATTTGTGGTATCGTCATTAATATTAACTAGTTGCCCCGCTCCAGCGTAGGAACCGGGTGGAGCCAAATCCCCTCGTCCCTAACCCCTGTACCCTGACCTCTGACCACTGTCCCCTGACCTATGGGCAAGTTCGACGGAAAAACCGGCGTGATAATGGGCGTGGCCAACGACCGCAGCATCGCCTGGGCGATCTGCGAGGCTTTGTATGCCGAGGGGGCGGAGTTGGCATACACCCACTTGCCCGGCCCGTCCAGCCAGCGGCGCATCAACCAACTGCTCGAACCGCATCATCCCAAAATCCTCCTGCCCTGCGACGTGCAAAAGGACGAAGACATCGCGCACCTGTTTCAGGCGGTCAAGGAAACCTATGGCAAGATACATTTTCTGGTGCATTCCATCGCCTTTGCACCGCCGCATGAACTTCGCAATCCCTACATTGAGATGAGCCGCGAAGGATGGCGCCTGGCCATGGACATCAGCGTTTATAGTTTCGTGGCCGTCAGTCGCGCCGCGGCCGCACTGATGACTGATGGCGGTGCGATTATCACCATCAGCTATTACGGCGGCGAAAAAGTCATGCCCGGTTACAACGTGATGGGCGTGTGCAAGGCCGCATTGGAACACAGCGTGCGTTACCTGGCCTGGGATCTGGGCCGGGAAAATATCCGCGTGAATTGCATAAGCGCCGGACCCATGCGCACGCTAAGCGCGGCCGGTATCGCGGGCTTTGACCAGTTGCGCGAGCACGCCGCACAAAAATCGCCGCTGGCCCGCAGTGTCGAGCCCAAAGAACTCGGGGCCACCGCCCTATACCTGCTAAGCGATCAGTCCTCCGGAGTGACAGGCGAAACCATCCACGTAGATTGCGGTTACAGCATTGTGGGGCTTTAGAAGTGAGGGGACAGCGGACAGGGAACAGGGAAAAGTAGAATAAAGAAAGGCCGATAGCCGACTGTTGAAAGCCGATTGCTAAAACTGAAAACAGTAAACGGTAAACCGTGAACTGTAAACTAATTACCGCAACCTACTTGCACGATCCGCCTATATTCGTAAAATAATTAATTCCAAATAAAAATCCAGATTGGCCTCCTTAGCTCAATCGGTCAGAGCATCTGACTCTTAATCAGAGGGTTGTAGGTTCGAGTCCTACAGGGGGCACATCACAAAGCCTTTCGCAGCAATGAGTTGCGAAAGGTTTTTTCTTTGGATTTTTATAAACCGATGGCTGTAAACCGTTTTATAAACCTTTGGGAGGCTGAATGGTCAGGTATGTTTGTCCCGCCTGCCGCCTCTCGACAATCCCAAACCGTTGTTAGCATCCAATCCGTTGGCGGTGTTTAATTCGGCTGCGAAGTCGGACCGCATCTGACTTTCTGTCGCATAAGCAGGTGATGAGTTGCCCTGTTCGGACCAGCACCATTTCGAATGTCCGGGTGAGCCTTCTGTCGCCCGGCTCTCGCTTCACTGAATGGATCGTACCAGATTCACGGAAGGAGAATCTTTATGATTAACTTTATTTGTTGTGGTTGTGGTGGGGAACTGCAAATTGCCGACCAGTGGGCCGGGCTTCAAGGAAATAAGCTTCGATGTCGGCAAAACAGTCGTGGGTGACGGTACATGGACGTCTGCGGCCGACGATGGCAACAATAGAAAAGTTAGTCACGCTGGCCCCGGAGTGCAGCAATCGAGCGTGGGGCCAATTCAGAGTATTTCGAGTTCAAAGAACGGGGGCAGCGTATTTAACTAGAGGGTTTGTATCAGTTTATCAAATTCACTGTTTCTC
This sequence comes from Pirellulales bacterium, assembly GCA_963845975.1. Classification (GTDB taxonomy): domain Bacteria; phylum Planctomycetota; class Planctomycetia; order Pirellulales; family Thermoguttaceae; genus JBEKIK01. Next base: position 2,325,362 of record CAWJUD010000001.1, read on the forward strand.
CCGGCAAAGAAATGCCGTTAAGCCGGGGTAAAGTATTTGAAGGGAATTGGGCCGCCATTACTAATTCCAGCAGTTCAGCCCGAGATTTTACCCGCAGTTTTTTCATCATTCTTGCGCGCGGTCTTCGACGGCGCGGATGCTCAGGTCCAAGTCGTCGGCGATCATTTTGTTGGTCTTTCCGGCAACGACCAGGTCCATCACCGCGCGCTCCGCCGGCGTGAGATTCTGCAACCTACGATCGACCTTGTTTTTCAGTTCGCGGAGCCGCCATTTCTCTTCATCGAGCCTGATCGCCTTCTGTATGTTATCGCATAGTTCTTGTATGCGGAAAGGCTTTTCCAGGAATTCGATGGCGCCTAGTTTCATGGCCTCCACAGCCGTGCGCACGTCCGAGTGTCCGCTAATAATAACCGTCGGCAGCGTAATACCGGCCGCGGCCATGTGTTTCTGCAATTCCAGGCCGCTCATGTCCGGCATTATTACATCGAGGATCAGACATGCCGGGCCGCTGGGTTTATAGGTTTTTAAAAATTGCGTGCCTGAAGAATAAGACTTGACTTTTAAACCGATCAATTCAAACACGTCGGTAAGAGATCGGACAATGGGCTCGTCGTCATCGACGATAAAGACGGTGGGTTCGCGTTTCATTTTCCGGTGCCTAGTTATAATCAGCAGTGTAATGCCAAAGGGATCGCCTTTGTGAACAATACACACGCCATAACTAAAGCTGCCCACCGTGTGTAACGATGCTCGACTAGTTAAAGTCTAGCCGCATTTCATCCTTTAAAGTTTGGAGCGGAAGTATAGGAGTTACAAAACAGCATGTCAACGTCACTGTCGGGAGTGTCAGCTCCCTTATAAACACAATCGGCGATTATGTCCCGCCGCGAACTATAATTCGTTTTGATGGGGAGTTCCGGAGATTCATAAAATTCGTAACTGCAGATGTCATCAGGAATTGCGCTATATATGCGGCTAATAGGCGGTAATACTGCGGAAAAACCACGCCCCCTAACTTGTCTAAGCAAAACATAACTCAACTTTGCCCAGAGTTAAATCTTGCCATGCATTTAAATATTTCTTTAAAAACCCAAGTTATTCCAGCGAAAGAGGTTGATTGTGTTGGGAAATGTTAAAAAAAAGGTCGGCATACATAAAAAGCAAATAAGCATAACCGCCCGGCATTAAAAACTCACTTGGGCGGGCTTAAAACAGGGAAAAACGCTGATACATCCACCCGATATGTTTTTTCTTTGACACTGCTTAACCGGTTGAAAGGGCACAAGTTAGATCTTTAATAAGGTCCATGCTAGCATTCCGGTCGCTTGCGTTTGAAGGGCGCCGGGACGTGGCCTAGCGTTTAGTAGACGTGGTGATACCACAGTTTTTACGTCAACATGCCGATAATCGGTAAAGTTTTGCCATCTTTCCAGCCGAAGATGTGACCCGAGAATGGCGTTCGCGTCGACTAGACTTGTTCAATCGGTTTGGGGCAACCACGCATCCTCAAGTCAATCGAAGAAATAATCTCATGAAAGCCTTTATTCTGTGCGGTGGCCAGGGGACCCGTTTGCGAGAGCATACCGAGGTGCAGCCGAAGCCGATGGTGGAGATCGGCGGCCGGCCGATTCTCTGGCACATTATGAAATTGTACGCTTTTCATGGCATTACCGATTTTGTCCTGTGCCTGGGTTATAAGGCGAGGGTGATAAAGGAGTACTTTCTGAACTATGAGGCCATGAACAGTGATTTCACGATAATGCTCGGAGAGCAGGACGGCCTTCGCCTGTATGGGGGAAGCCTGACCGAGGATCATTGGCGCGTTACCGTGGCCGACACGGGTGAGAACACGATGACTGGCGCACGTATCCTCTGCGCGGCAAAATATCTTCAGCCTAACGACGAGACCTTCATGGTCACATACGGCGATGGCCTGTCTAATGTAAACCTGCGGGCGGAGCTCGAATTCCACTTGGAGCACGGCCGGTTGGCAACCATGACTGGAGTTCGGCCGCCAAGCCGTTTCGGCGAAATGCGATGTGACGGCGATAAAGTTGTGGCTTTCAGCGAGAAGCCGCAGATTGGTCAGGGGCTGATTAACGGCGGGTTCTTCTGCTTCCAACGGGAATTCCTGAAGTACCTGAGCGATTCGCCGGATTGCGTTCTGGAGCGCGGCCCCTTGGAGTCATGCGCGGCCGAGGGCCAGTTGTGCGTGTTCGAGCACTTGGGCTACTGGCAGTGCATGGACACGTATCGTGATTGGATGAGCCTGGAAAGCCAGTGGCAAAGCGGCAACGCACCGTGGAAAGTATGGGAATGGGGCATGGTGAAAGCCGACGCTTCGCGTCAGGACATTTCGCAAGACGCAAACCATGCGTCGCCAATTGTAAAATGCCGAATCAGCGCTTGAACCAAGCTCTAACTTTCATTGCCCACTAGTTGGAATATCCACGCTTTTAATTCCGGCAAGTGGGGAACTTAGTTTGAATGAGGTTCAATACATTATGACCATGTCGCTGATGAATGAGTTCGCGGGACGTTCGGTGCTTCTAACGGGGCATACCGGGTTCAAAGGCTCCTGGCTGGCAATCTGGTTGCAGCATCTTGGTGCAAAGGTATCGGGTTATTCGCTGCCTCCGCCCACAAAACCGAGCAACTTCAAGGCTTCCCGCGTTCGCCGTTTGTTGACAAGCCACTATGAAGCCGACATCCGAAACTTAAGAACCTTGGCCGAAGCCATCGAGCAGGTCGATCCCGATGTCATTTTCCATCTGGCCGCCCAACCTCTCGTTCGAGAAAGTTATATCTCGCCGCGCGAGACGCTTGAAACAAATTTCATGGGTACTTGCAACTTGCTGGAGTGCATTCGACGGCGTGCCAAACCGTGCGTGGCGGTGGTGATTACCAGCGACAAGTGCTACGAAAACAGGGAACAGTTATGGGGGTACCGCGAAAACGATCCCATGGGAGGCCATGATCCCTATAGCGCCAGCAAGGGAACGGCTGAATTGCTGGTCGCCTCATACCGACATTCGTTCTTTCCGCCGGACCATTGTGCAAAGCACGGCGTCAAATTGGCGACTGTTCGAACCGGAAACGTGATAGGGGGAGGGGATTGGGCGCGAGACAGAATTATTCCCGACATCGTCCGCAGTCTTGTCAATCATCGGTCCATCCCGGTTCGCAATCCCAACGCGGTGCGTCCCTGGCAACACGTGATCGAACCGCTTTCGGGTTACATCATGCTCGCGGCCAGAATGATGGTTTCCGATGATCCGTGGCTTTGCAGCAGTTGGAATTTCGGTCCGCGCATCGACGACGACGGCGCGTGTGTCAGCGATTTGATCGAAGCCTTTTGCACAGCCTGGGGCTATGGAAGTTGGGAAGACAAGAGAGATCCCAATCAACCACATGAGTCCGGCATATTACGCTTGTCCATCGAAAAGGCGGTTACGCTGTTGGATTGGCGGCCAGTATGGAATTTTCAGAAAACAATAGATCGTACAGCCGAATGGTATCGCGATTACTACGATAATAAAGAAGAGGACATGTATGACATTTGTTTTCGAGATATAGCACTATACACGGAAGATGCACTGGTTGCGGCAGTCCGTGTTAATACCCAAAAAACATGCAAACATACCGGATTGGCTGCCTGATTGGAAACGTGAAATATCGCAATAATTCCAACTGAATAGAGGATCCTACTGAGATGATTACTCCTGTCGGCTTGACGCAGTTGACGATTGATTTCGTAATTGAAACCGTTCACACGTTTGTAACCGGGGCAAATTCTCGCCATGTCGCACTATAGTCTGTTCGCCGAAGACCTCAATCACGTCTTGGATCACACTCGGGACGCATGGGACGAATTGCGCGGCGAGCGGGTATTTATTACCGGCGGCACCGGCTTTTTCGGCATGTGGCTGATTGAAAGTTTTCTTTGGGTAAATGAACGATTGAACTTGGGGGCTCGGGCGGTAGTTCTTTCTCGCGATCCCCAGGCGTTTTGTCGGAAACGGCCGCACTTGGCGGACGTCGCGGCACTATCGTTTCAACAAGGTGATGTGCGCAATTTTGCTTTTCCGTCAGGAAAGTTTACACATGTCATTCACGCGGCCACGGAAGCCAGTGCACGGTTGAACGAACAGAAGCCGGCGATCATGCTGGAAACCATCATTGCCGGCACGGAGCGTACGCTTGACTTTGCTCAAGCCTGCGGTGCGAAAAAAGTGCTGCTAACCAGTTCCGGAGCCGTTTATGGGCGGCAGCCGCCGGAGTTGACGCACGTCGGAGAGGACTATCCAGGTGCGCCGGATCCATTTGCTTTGGCTTCGGCCTATGGCGAGGGAAAACGCATTGCCGAATTGATGTGTGCCATCTATCATCGGCAGTATGGACTGGATTCGCGGATTGCCCGCTGCTATGCGCTTGTAGGGCCTTATTTGCCGCTGGATATTCACTTTGCCGTTGGCAACTTTCTGCATGACGCTTTACATGGCGACCCGATTCGGGTCTTGGGTGACGGCAGGGTATGCCGTTCTTACCTCTATGCCGCGGATTTGGCAATCTGGTTATGGACGATCCTTTTCAGGGGTGTTGCGTGTCGACCGTACAATGTGGGAAGCGACCAAGCGATATTAATTTTGGAGGCGGCGCAAGCAGCGGCTCGATTGACTGATAAATTATCAGAGGTGCAAGTTGCCAAATCGCCGGATCCATTGGCAGCGGCGCCGCGTTACGTGCCTTCGATTGATCGAGCTAAGCGGGAACTTGGTTTGGAAGTGATCGTTCCGTTCCCGATCGCCTTGCAGCGTACTTTTACATGGTATCAAAAAAGAGCCGTCTGTTTGGCAAATTGACTGGAGGGGAATTCTTAAAATGTTGCGCGTTGCCGATTATATCGCCGAAACGGCGGCAAAATTGGGCGTCCGCCACGTCTTTCTGGTGACCGGCGGCGGAGCCATGCATCTGAACGACGCCTTTGGGCGTTGCCCGCACTTGCGATATATCTGCTGCCACCATGAACAGGCCTGCGCCATTGCGGCGGATGCTTATGCCCGAGTTAGCGGCATACCGGCCGTGGTCAACGTTACATCGGGACCGGGCGGTATTAATGCTCTTAACGGCGTTTTTGGGGCCTGGGTGGATTCAATTCCCATGTTGGTTGTATCGGGACAGGTCCGCCGCAATACCACGCTATATCATTACGGTCTGGTGGGAAAGCTGCGTCAGCTTGGCGACCAGGAAGCCGACATCCTGGGAATGATCCGAGGCATAACGAAGTATTCCGTGAGTGTGGATGATCCACAATCCATACGCTATCATCTCGAGCGGGCGCTGCATTTGTGCGTGTCGGGTCGGCCCGGGCCATGTTGGGTTGACGTGCCGGTCGATGTGCAGGGTGCGTCAATCGATCCGGATACGCTTCCCGCCTATGATCCGGCGGAAGACGCCATTCACCGGGAAACATCCGATTTGCCCGCGGCATGTGATCGGATAATCGAAAAACTTCGGACCGCAAAGCGTCCCGTCGTATACGCCGGTTCGGGAGTGTGGCTGAGCGGCGCATACAAGAGTTTTTTGAAAGTTGTCGACCTGCTCGGCGTTCCCGTTGCAACCGCGTGGAATTCCAATGATCTGTTATGGAATGATCATCCGCTGTATGTAGGACGGCCGGGAACCTTGGGCGACCGGGCCGGAAATTTTGCGGTCCAAAATGCGGACGTCTTGCTGGTGTTGGGCTGCCGCTTGAACATACGGCAGGTGAGCCATAACTGGAAAAGTTTTGCTCGCGCCGCATATCGAATCATGGTGGATATCGATGCGGAGGAGATGCGCAAACCGACTTGTGAAATTCATCTGCCGATCCATGCGGATATTCGAGACGTGTTCCGAATATTGTTGGATAAATTGCAAGGAATTCCCACGCCTCTCTATACTGAGTGGCTGAATTGGTGCAAAAAACGTCAAGAAATGTATCCGGTAGTGTTACCGGAGTATCGCCGTAATCAACAAGCAGTCAATCCATATTGTTTTATGGAAGCTCTCTTCCAGCAACTGGAAGAAGGGGCCATCGTCGTTTCCGGCAACGGCACGGCGTGTGTTACGGCCTTTCAGACGGCGTATATCCGACGCGGGCAGCGGTTGTTTCATAACTCCGGTTGTGCAACCATGGGTTACGATTTGCCGGCTGCTATCGGTGCGGCATTTGCCAAACCCGGGCAGAACATCATCTGCATTACCGGCGACGGCAGCATAATGATGAACTTGCAGGAACTCCAGACAATCGCCGGTTACGGCCTGCCGGTGAAGATATTTCTGCTCAACAACCGCGGCTATCACTCCGTTCGGCAAACGCAAAGAAACTTCTTCCCCGACAACGTGGTCGGCTGCGGAACCGAGTGCGGCCTGACGTTTCCCGACTTCGGCAAGGTAGCCGCCGCCTTCGGATTTCCCTTCACGCGATGCGACAATCACGGCGAATTGCCAGACGCCATCGCCTGGACCCTTGCGACTCCGGGAGCCGCCGTGTGTGAATTGGAATTGGACTTGAATCAGACATTCGCGCCGCGAGTCAGCTCCCGGAAGTTGGCGGATGTGGGGATTGTGACGATGCCGTTAGAAGACATGTCGCCTGTCTTGAGTCGTGAGGAACTAAAAGCCAACATGCTCACACCATTAGTGGACGAGGGCCGGAAATATGCCGCGCATCCCCACATAAATCCGATGATGTGCAGGGCAGACTCCATTTCATCGTATTCCTTGGGAGGAAAATGAGATAATGGCAAATTCCACACCCAGGACGGCACTAGTGACCGGCGGCTCGCGGGGAATCGGCGCGGCTATCGTGGCCGAACTAGCCAGCCGAGGCGTGCGGGCACTTGCGCCATCGCGGCAGGAACTGGATCTCGCCGACCAAGACTCGGTGAACGGTTTTGTGGCAGTGCACCGCGACGCGGGCGTGGATATCCTCGTGAACAATGCCGGCATCAACCCTATCAATGCCTTGGAAGACATTACAGAAGACGCGTGGGCGCAAACATATCAGGTGAACCTTCACGCGCCGTTCCGCCTGATTCAGGCCTTCGCCCCCGGCATGAAGAACCGGCGGTGGGGACGGATCGTGAACATCAGCTCGGTGTTCAGCCTGGTGACGAAGGAAAAACGCGCGGCCTACTCGGCTGCAAAATCCGGACTAAACGGCCTTACACGCGCCATGGCCGTTGAACTGGGCCCCAGCGGAATCCTCGTCAATGCACTGTGTCCCGGTTACGTGGAAACCGAATTGACTCGGCAGAACAACAGCCCCGCCGATTTGCAGCGGATTGCGGCGACTATTCCGTTGCGGCGCTTGGCACAACCGGAGGAGATTGCTCGGTTGGTAACTTTCCTTTGTAGCGAAGAGAACACTTATATCACCGGGCATTTGCTCGTCGCGGATGGGGGCTTTACCTGCCTTTGAACCATGATGCAAATTCAAAGTCATAGTCACGCGTACGCCGTCACCGAATGCGACACGATCGCCGCCGCGCTGTCGCGTTCCGGCGAGGCGGATACATCGTTTTACCTGGTGGATCGCAAGGTGGCTGATCTTTACCGCCGTCAGTTGGCGGACCTTCAGGACAAGCAAGTCTACCGAATCGAGGCCACTGAAGAGGCTAAGTCCTACGAGCGGCTCATATCGGTCTTCTGCTGGCTCTTGGACGCGGGGTGCCAGCGTCGTTCGCAGCTCGTGGTGATCGGGGGCGGAGTACTGCAGGATATTGGATGCTTCGTTGCGTCCGTGCTGATGCGCGGCATCCGCTGGACCCTGCTGCCGACGACCTTGCTGGCTCAGTGCGATAGCTGTATCGGCAGCAAGAGCTCCTTGAACATCGACCGGTTCAAAAACCAACTGGGCACCTTCTATCCGCCGCACGAGGTGCGCCTGGTTTTCGAGTTCCTGGGCACGCTGGCGCCGCAAGAAATACTCAGCGGTTTGGGCGAAGCAATCAAGCTGAACCTGATCGACGGAGAGCCGAGTGTCGAGCGCTTGCGCCGGAGCCTGGCCTTGCCTTCTGAGGAGGACCTGCCCCTGCCCGAGATTGTCTGGAATTCGCTGCTCATTAAGAAGCGATATATCGAGGAAGACGAGTACGACCGGAGTATCCGCAATCTGCTGAACTACGGGCACACGTTCGCCCATGCGTTCGAATCGGCCACGCAGTACGCGATTCCACACGGAATCGCTGTAACCCTTGGGGTCGCATGCGCCACCTTTTTTTCGGAGCGTTTGGGGATGTTGTCGGCAGGCTCCTTCGATGAACTCCTCGCCTGGCTCAGGCCTTACTTCGGGGCCTGCGCGGAGATACTTCGACGCGCTGATCCGTCGGCGGTACTCGCCGGCATGAAACGCGATAAGAAAAACGCGGGTGAACGAACCACTTTCATTTTGACCCGGGGTCCAGGCGCCATGGAGAAGGTGGGATTGGACGTGCGCGCCGTGCCGGCCCTATTGCTAGACTGTCTGAAATCACTGTGAAATTTTCAGAAATGGGAGCTATAGCATGATCACACGCGACATCTTCGAAGACTTGTTTGTATTGGAGATGACGAACAATCACCTGGGCCAACTGCAACGCGGCCTGGAGATTATCCGGCAGCACTCGAGGATTGTCAGGTTCAACAACATCCGCGCCGCCATCAAGCTGCAGTTCCGCGATCTGGACAGCTTCATCCATCGAAAATTTCGGTCCCGAACCGACATTCGTTACATCCGCCGCGTGACGGAAACGAAGTTGTCCAAGGAGGAATACGCGGTCCTGATCGATGCAATCCGCAAGAGCGGTTGCATCCCCATGGCCACTCCGTTCGACGAGAAGTCCGTAGATTGGTGCGTCGAGTTTGGTTTGCCAATCATCAAGATCGCCAGCGCCGACTCCACCGATTGGTTGCTCCTGGAAAAGATTGCCAAGACCAGGAAGCCGGTCATCGTATCGGTCGGGGGCACCTCGCAGAAGGATCTTGACGACATGGTCATGTTTTTCGAGAACCGCAACATTCCCCTGGCGATCAATCACTGCATCGCCGCGTATCCGCACGATGACGCCGAATGCGAACTCAATCAGATCGATTACTTACGTAACCGATATCCCGGTCACATCATGGGCTACTCGAGCCACGAGCACTCTGACTGGGATACCTCAATCGGCATCGCCTATGCCAAAGGCGCGCGGACTTTTGAACGCCACATCGACATCGACACGGACGGCGCCAAGGTGGCGGACTACTCCACGCTGCCGGCAAATTTGGATACGTGGTTCAAGGCGTTCAAAAAAGCCAAAACCTACTGCGGCAACTCCGGCAATCAACGAAAGGTGCCGCTGCCGCGGGAGACAGCATACCTGGACAGCTACATCCGCGGGGTTTATGCAAAACATGATCTTAAGGAAGGTCATGTTCTTACCGAGGAAGACGTGTACCTTGCCATCCCCCTGCAAAAGGGACAAATCTCGTGTCGAGAACTGATGCGCGGCGAGATTATGCTCCAGGCCTGCTCAAAGGACGCGCCAGTCACGATCGACATGATCGACGGCCCATACGCAAACAACGAGGAACTAAAGCAATATATTTATAACCGCGGGCTTGTCGACGACTTTGAACCGGCCGTGGCCGGCAGTGTTGGTCCGCGAAAGAAAGCAGCATAGGCAATTTTATGATAAAGGGCGAATGATGTTCGAGCTTACCATACTTATTCCAACGCGTAATAGAGCAAATCTCCTGGCGAAATGCCTGCAATCCGCAACAAGGTCGATAGATCAAGCCAAAATGGGCGGCAAAGTCCAGGTTGTCGTCGTTGATAATTTCTCGCGTGACAATACGTGTGATGTTGTGGCCGAGTTTGCCCGACGCGGTGACGTTGTCTACCAAAAACACAAGCAGCCCGCCGCCACCGCCGAGGAAAGCCTCTTAAACGGTTTGGAGTTTGCCGAGACGGATTACGTCTGGTCGCTGGGTGATGACGACGTGGTGACGGAAGACGCGGTAGCGCGCGTCATGCAATTGGCGTCTACCTCGTCCTTTGATTTCATCCTCCTGAATCTGTTCTCTAAAGTCGGAGAAACGCTGCATACGTATTTTCGCGCTCCCTACCCCACTGTCACGTATGGCCGGGGTTTGGATATGTTCCGCGATTTCGGGCTGATCAGCGCAACCACCACGGTCTCGTGCCTTTGTTTCCGGAAATCGCGGTTGTGCCTCGAAGAGTGGCGCAGGCTTTCGAAGATTTCTCCCATTTACAGCCACTCGGTCGCCTTCTTTCTCTCTTTTCGCGACCGACCGTGTGCGTTCCTGGAAGCCCCTGGCGTCATTTACACGCAGAATTCGTTGGAAGACGAGAGCCGCCGCATCTGCGGCTTGGCGAAATCGTGGGGAAAGCCTGCGTTTTACCCGTACACCCTAGGGCTTATCGGGCTAATCAACGCGGCAGCCGCCCACAGCGGCCTACCAATCGCCGACCTAGCGCACTTCGAGGAGATCAATCTCAGCAAAATGACTCACATGATATTAAATACCTTCACTATTCTGTTCATTATCCGCATGGTCCTCCAACAATGGATCTTAATCCTACAGAAAAAAGGCCCGGCTTTATCCGACGCGGAAACCGCGCTGATTACCGAGTTCTTTTCCCAGGCCGGCGATGAATGGTGCAAAGCGACGATACGCCACGCGCTCGATCTCATCGGCAATGATGCCTTGCGACCCGCCCGGAAAATTGCCATTCTTGAAGGTTATCTCGCCGCACTAAACGGTGTGGAAACCCGCCGGTTTGCCTCGGCGGTCACGGCCCCCGAAAGTTGGAAGAAATCGTATTTTCTGTATGCAAATGGAGTGCCTTTCAAAGCGGGAAGGGGAATTCCCGGCGATTGCCGCGGCATGCCTTGGCACGACTTTCCCCAGAATCATACGCGTTTGACCATTCTAGTACCAACTTACAATCGAGCGCGAAACCTGGCGCGATTGTTGCGCAACCTCCATCGCCTGGACGTACACAAGATGCCCGGGGTGGAGGTGTTGGTCGCCGATAATTGCAGCACGGACCGCACGGACCGCGTCTGCCAGGCGGCGGAGAAACATTTACCCAACCTGCGAACCATCCATCACCGGGAACACACGGAATCGGCCGAGGAAAACATCGATGCGTCCATCCAGCAGGCCAAGGGCGATTACGTCTGGCTATTGGGAGACGACGACGAGATCGTCCGCCCCGTTTTATCCCTCCTTCTTAACATTGTGTGGCATACCGACTCTCCGTGCATCGTCTTCAACAACTTGTCGCCCCAAGAGAGGCATTCCCGCGAAAACCCCCGTGATATGGGCCTCATCGAACGATATCACGGCAACGGCCAAATGAAATTGCGCGAACCGTTGTTCAACGGCAGTCTGCAATCCCTGGTTTTACGATTCGGCTTGACGTCCAGCCTGGCGTTTATTTCAAGATACGTGTTGAAACGCTCGGAAGTCAAGTCCTTTGGGCATTATTGCGATATATCGCCGATTTACTCGCACGTATTCGGCTTTTTGGAGAGTTTTTCCGGTCGGGAAGTGACGTTCGTCAACTATCCGCTGGCTTTCCGCTTCGATTCGCAAGTCCGCGACCGGTTCGCTAAACTGGGCGAGCGGAAACGCCGCCCCTACTACTTCCCCTGGACCAACGGTCTGATAAAGTTGACACGCGCGGCGGCCGCACACGGAATCGTGGACGATAAGTTTTTAAGCGAAGTGAGCGAGACCGACTATTATGGAAATCCTTTCAACTTGGAATTGGAGATGAGGTTTCAACTCATCAGGCAATTAATCCTTTATGCCGAATCGTTTCAATCCTCGCAATTGCCGTCGGTCAACGATGTCGAGGAGTTTTTCCGGTACTTTCGCGAGGACCATGGGCAATCCGACTGGACCGAGGACTATTTCTTCTTGCTCTACCTGAAGCTTACACAAATTGAATTGCTGCGCAACTCGGGTAACAAGCCTTCTCCGACAGTCATTGCGGATCTTGCCGTCATAGGCGTGGAGCTTTCTCATCTCATGGATTGCCTTGCCGCGCACAAGCCGTTCGTGCCATCTTGCAAGGCTCGCTCCGTTCGGTCTTTGCTAGTCCGCATCGCGAAAAGGTCGCCTGTCCTTGAGGCTATTTTGCGGAGGATGCTGAAGACAACAAGGGGGTTGAGGCATCTTTTTGAGATGAGACGGATCAGCTCTGTGTTATCGCAATGAATCGTTGCAACTGTTCGACGTAGTCTTGTTTCACTTGTTCATAACGCCGGCGCAATCCCGCGACGTCGACCTTCACCCGGTCCAGTTCTTCCAGCCCCCAGGCCATTCCGTCCATGCCCAGTTCAAGGCTTTCGTAATCCTCTCTTGTTTGCGTGCCGTCGGGAATGATCACGACCGGACAACCGCAGAGGATGGCTTCGTGGGCCAGGATCGTGCTGTTGTCGAAACAGTACAATACGCGCGAAGCCCGAAAAAGTTTTCCCAGCTCTTTCTTGGGCGGCGTTTCCCGCGTGATTTCGAAAACCCTGCTTCGGTCGATGAGTCCGTCCTTCCACTGCGATTTCCCCACGTAAAAACACTCCAGGCTTCTTTTCGACGGGTCTGAGTCTTCGCAAAAGAAAAGTGTTTCGTCGATTGTGGGCATGTAGAGCTTGCCGACGACGCGGTTCCGGATGTATGGCAGGAACACGTTGCAATAGTAAAACACTTGCTCCGATTGGTCATAAACCTTTTCGCCCCCGAGCAAACCCGGCCGATTCAGCACCCATCGGGCGACATGACGGGCCCGCAGGGGGTTTCCGCACACGGTTTCGTGATAAACCGCCGTGTATCCTTGGGAACACAACTGTTTGGCCCTGCCCCAACAGATCAGCGGCGCCATGAGGTCCCAAGTCGTCAGGTTGGATCCCGCGATGTAGGAAGGAAAGCCCCGCCGGTTCAGTTCATCGCATAAGCGGTAAAGGCAGCCAATGCCCGCGGAGTTGGGCGTAAAGTTCGGGGCGACGATGACGTAGCCCCGCTTGCCCGGATCGATCTTCATGAAGTAGCGCGTGCCCGACTTCTGCCGCGCCTCGATGGTCCGGCAGTACGCCCTCAGGCCCCCAAAACCCTGAAAGAAAAAAATCCGGCACAGTTCACGTAATCCGAAAAACCCCCCCAGCGGAGAATTAAACAGATTTGGCAAGAGCGATAAAAATCGTCGGCATCGCCTGCCCTGCCGTAACATCCACTGCGCTGTGCTTGAGTTCATGTTAACATTCCGCGGCCTGCCTGATCGATAGTTCAGGAACGCCTTGTGGATAAAGCTTAATAGCAAATGTTACGCCGCAAGTAAAGGTCAGAATCCGTCCCGGTTTTCCATGTTGTGTGTTATAAACCACTATTGGGGCCGCATGTTACCTGATGTAGGAAGTGTTGACAATCGAGGGCGACGGAGCGGTAATGGTGGTTTTAGGCGCGTGCTCCTGCCGGGCTTCTCCGACGAGTTGGCCTTCGACCTGGGGCTGATCGATTTCGACGGTCCGCTGGACCATGTCCGAGCGCGGTTATGCATCGAAGAACGGACCATGCCTTGGCGGAGAAGTGCCAGTGGGCGCCCTAGCAAAGGAACCGTTGTCGAGACCCGGTTCAAAACGAGCGGCAGTCATGCCCATTGGACGCATCACCCTCGCCTTCAGAAAGTCCCGTGGAGCGATTGATGTCCATGACTTTCTTGCGGCTTTTGCTCGTCGCTATGTTTTGTTGTTCGGATGAGTAACATATCTTCAAACACATCCTCAAAATCTTTGCTCCTTGAGAATTGTATGTTGTCTGAAGCTTTGGCTCGACTTTGAATCAGACTGCTGCGCAAATCGTTATGGAAAACCGTGCCTGGCGGAAGGACGCGGAAGATGCTTCGTCCATTGTGTTAGGGGCTCTAACAAAACAGGGATAAGGATTTACTCCCCTCGCTCCGCGAGAGGCATAGTAAGTTCAATTCGGCCTCACGCGGAGCGTGAGGAGTACGTTTTGTTAGAGTTCCTTAATCTATTTGCGAGGGCACATTTACTTGTGAACCTGAGTTGGGGATGACAATTATGAGAGAAAAAAGATATTTTCCCCAGGTCATTATTGGCAAGACAGCCAAACTGGAGAGAATACCATGGATTGGGAATCGTTGTTTTGTGATGTGGACGACTATTGTCGAGTTGTGGAGCCCCTTTCTCCGCCCAAACCTATTCCCAGTTCTAAGTGGAACCGTATGATAACTTGAGCTTGGTACAGTCATCCTGAGCGCAGCGAAGGATCTCAATTAACCGCTAGATTCTTCGCTGCGCTCAGAATGACATGGCATAACTATTAATGCAGTTCCACTTAGGATTAGCGGCCGTCTGGATCGTCACAGCGTGGGTATATTGTCCAGTTTTTTCAGGTCGCCGATTTTTCCTTGGGCGCGGCGATTATAGCCGCTTCTTCTACAGTTGGCGAGTCGAATTCGACGATACGGGCAAAGAGATAAGTGCTTTGCTCGCCTGGAGTTAAGGCACGTCATTCTGGAAAGAGGGCAGGAACGTGGGGGCTGGGGCAATCAGGGAAAACAGGCGTTCTGCGCGAAATTGTGCTACTCGCAGAAACGGCCCATATCATACGAGGAAGATTTCTCTGAAAGAAAATTCTTCCTCGAGCAGTGTAGGCACATACTATCCATGGCTGGATTGCCTGCGGGGCCTATCTTGGGTGCTAGTTATGATTGGGCATACGGCAGCCTACGGATATGTGGCCCGAATGGGAGTGGCCATCTTTTTCGGAATCAGCGGCTGGCTAATTACCCAAATCATCTTGAAACAAACCGAAACAGATTGGTCGCTAAAGAATTTTTATACGCGACGATGCCTGCGCATCCTTCCGCTTTATTATTTCGTAATAGTTGTGGCCAGCCTTACCAGTTTCTTACTGCCGCATTGGAAAAGTATTTTTCCGTTCTTGCCACCCGATCGCTGCGAACATCAGATGTGGACATATCTGTTTTCTTTTTCCACTGAATTCTGGCGGGGCGGCGGGGGCGGCGTCCTGATCGGGCACTGCTGGAGCCTTTGCGTAGAAGAACGTTTTTACGTCTTTTGGCCACTGATCCTTACATTATGGCCTTCCCACAAAAATGCTCGTCGAGCATCATTGTCTTTATGATCGCGGTTTGGGCCGTAGCCTTGCGCAGGCTCTCTTACGGCGAAATAACCATCGCCCTATGGGCCATGCCATTCCCGTTGTTAATGGGCTGCGCCTTGGCGATTTTCTTTCCCAAGACACGCCTTTCAATCTCGAAGTACGTAACGCTGGCATTGGCGACGGTCGTCTTTGTCGTATACCTATTTTATTCGGCTAGCAAAGAAATGATCAGTCCCACTATGGGGACCTTTTCGCTGAAATCCGGTTTGATGGTAATAGCGTTGGTGGCCTGCGCCATTTGGACCGCCGGCGAACCGCGGAACATGCTGACCAGACTGATGCAAGAATTAGGCAAACTAAGTTACACGGCCTATCTTATTCATCCAATTTTTGCGTACATCGCAATAACAGCGGCCCAAAAAATCGGTTATGTTTGGGTGGGGCCTGTCTTGGGAATCGCCATGTGCACTCCCGTCGCCTACATGATCCATCGGTGGATTGAGGAGCCGATTCTCAACACCAGAATTGTAGTCGAGCGATCTACTTGGGGATCGTATTTGTGTGCGTGCCTTCAAGTGGCGCCTATCAGCATGGGAATCATGTTTATCTTCCCGTGGAATAACTTGGGCTTGGAAATTCGGGCTCTGCCAAACCTATTCCCAGTTCTAGGGCTAGTGGTCGTCTGTATCATCACAGCTTGGATATACTGTTTTGAACCAGTTGGAAATGGAATTTTTCGGGGGAGGAAAAGGCGTCAGGAGCGATTGGATTATTTGTAAGTTTTCTGTAGGGAACGTTTTCCAGCTTTCTCTCGCGGTATTTGCAAGAGGTCATGTGGTTTGGGGCGGCGTTTGATCGCGGGGTTCCACGCAACCGGGACGATCGGCCACTCTATGTCGCGCTAGCGCCGCCAACAATGCAGCCATCCATTGGGAGAATTTATTTCTCTCCAACAGCGGTCTTGGTTCAACGTGAAATGGAAACGTCTATTGGCGGATTAGGATCGCTGGGTTGTTGAAGTTGTTTGGTAGTGCTTGGATTTTTCGCATTCGTGTTGTAAGCGAGGGAGGTGGGCGGGGGCATTGTCCGTCCCGAAAAGAGGCGAAGGTGGTGGAGGAGTACTTCGTTCTCATACGCCAATTTCCTTGGCAGATCAAGACGAACCCGTGCTGACAATGCTAGCTGGCCGACAGACTTTTTCAACAGGCCCGAACGTTTTTTAAGACACAAGAATTTGGCTTGATCACCTATTTTAGTCGCGGACATACAATCGTAGACAGCGTTCCATTGGATATTGCCTGGATGTCGGAATTTGGCTGCCTGTTAACCGGCGAGTCGCTGATTCAATTCCTTTATGGGGAGCAACAGAATTCTAGCGGCCGACTAGGCTTCTGGAATAGCGGCTGGTTGATCGTTGTTTTGGCGATAGGAGGCCAATGCTTTTGTTAAAGCGGTGATCTCGCTCTCCAGGGCCTTGACTGCTTTTTCTGCCGCCACCATCTCCCCGCCAACTTTATGGAAGCTCTCAACGGCACGCGCCGCGTCCGCGGCTAGCTGTGCCCCAAGGTAGACCACCGTTCCCAGCATGCGGTGCCCTAGACGGCCGACTTCGACCAAATCTCCCTTCTCCAGTGCCGCACGCATTTGCGGTAATAGACTGTCAACTTCATTGAAGAAGAATTGTATCATTTCCCCCAGCATATTCGGGTTGTTGAAGCACCGCCTCAGCGCCAACTCGGGATCGAAGACAGCGGCGGCCGGAGGATTCGCGAGTTCTTTCGGGCTGGGAGTTGTCGAGTCCGCGGCAGCGTTGGCCGCTGCCGCCCCGGCGGCCAAACTCTCCACCAGGGCAAGCATTTCCTGGGCGTTGGTGGGCTTGGACAGGTAGCCGTCCATTCCGGCCGCAAAAACCGCTCGCGGTCGCCTTTCATCGCGTAGGCGGTCATGGCGATGATCGGCATTCGCCGCTTGCCCTTCTCGCCGGCGCGGATTGCCGCCGTCGCTTCCAAGCCGTCCATGCCGGGCATTTGCACGTCCATCATGATAACGTCGTATTGGTTTTCCTCCGCCATCCTCAGCGCTTGCCGGCCGTCTCCGGCGATTTCGACCGTATGGCCGCGATCTCGAAGGATGTAAGCCGCTAGTTTTTGGTTGGCCGGGTTGTCTTCGGCCAGCAGAATGCGCAGCGTGGACGCTTTAACGGCGGGGAGACTGGGAAGGGCCTCCGGCTCGGCGGGCAGTTCCTTTGCCAAGGGCAATTTAACCGTGAAGTGGAAAATGCTCCCTTTTCCCAATTCGCTCTCGGCCCAGATGCGCCCGCCCATAATGCCGACAAGGCTTGAGCAAATGGAGAGCCCCAACCCGGTGCCTCCAAATTGGCGGGTTGTCGAGACATCGGCCTGAGAGAAAGGATGGAAGATGCGTTCCAGGTCCGAGGACGATATGCCTATGCCGGTATCCCGCACGGCGAATTCCAGGCAGGCTTCTTCGGTGTCCTGCGACTCAGCGCGAACGCTCACCTCCACCTCGCCGCGCTCGGTGAATTTGACGGCGTTCCCGGCGAGGTTGAAAAGGATTTGACGCAAGCGCACCTGGTCGCCGACCAGCGCGTCCGGCGTCCCGGCGGGTATATGACATGAGAAGACCAATCCTTTTTCGCTCGCACGCACGGCGAGCACTCGCGCCAACTGATCCAACATGCGCCGCAGGCTGAAGGGGGCCGATTCAAGTTCCAGTTTGCCGGCTTCGATCTTCGAGCAATCCAAAAGGTCATTTAGCAGAGTCAACAGCAAATCCGCCGATTGCCTGGCAATGTTCAGGAAGTCCCTTGCGGTCGGGTCTATTGCTTTCTGCGACGCCAAATCGATCATGCCCAAAATGGCGTTCATGGGCGTGCGCAATTCGTGGCTGATGTTGGCGAGGAACCGGCTCTTGGCTTGGTTGGCTTCCTCGGCGGCGGCCTTGGCGGCGGCCATCGCCTCTTCAGCCCGCTTGCGATCGGTGATGTCAATGTGAAGCCATAGCCGGCCGTACGACTTTCCATGTATATTCAAGGGAACAAAATCTCTCAGGCATGTCCGCCCGCTCTGCATGGTGAGTTCTTCACCCTTTACCGGTTGTCCTCGATCGAGGACTTCCCGAATGCGGGCGACAGCCTCGTCAGGATGCAGGTAAGCATTCTTGATCTTCTCGATGATGACACGGGAGTCAAACCCCACCAGGTCAGTGGGCGCGTCCTCCAGACCGAAACTGTCGCAGAATGCCTGATTTGCGAATTCAATCCGCTCCTCATCCGTCACGAGCAAGATGCCGGAATACATGCTGGAGAGGACATTGTAGAAGCGTTGCAGGGTGGTTTGCAGAGCACTTTCGGCCCGCTTGCGCTCGGTGATGTCGATAAAGGTGGCCAGGAAGTCGTCTTCAATGGTGATGCCGGAAATCACAACCACGCGGACAGTTCCGTCCTTGCAGGTAACATTGTATTCAATCGGCTCGATATCGGTATTCGTTTCCGAGGCTCGCCGCACCGCCGATTCCCAGGTTTCAACAACCCAGCGCCGATACTGTTCATCGGGATAAGCAAGCTGCCACCACTCGTTCAGCGTTGGGACGTCGTCGTGGGTATACCCGAACATCTGAATAAAGCGATCGTTGAAATAACTGAGTTCGCCGTTTTTGTTCACAAAGCACAGCGGAATGGGCGCCAGTTTTATTAACCGCTGGTATCGTTCCTTGTTTTGCCGCAGTGCTTCCTCGGCCTGCTTGCGATCCGTGATATCACGCGCGTAGAAATTGACCTGGCCCGCACGGCTGCTCGGAGCCACCGTGAAAGAGAACGTGCGCCCCGCAGGGCACAACAGATCGAAGTCGCGTTTTCCGCCCCCTTCCAGAACAAGTCGAGCCTGCCGGAGCAGCTCCTCGGGCAGGGATTGGCCCGCATGCCAACCCATTGCTTCCAGGAGTGCGATCGCCGGCTGATTGGCGTACAGCACCGGTCCGTCGCCAGAGGCCCGAATGATCGGATTGGGATTCTCTTTGGGAAACTCGGCAAGGCTGCGGATTTCCTCCTCCGCACATTTGCGATCGCTGATATCCTGGACTGTGCCGCGCAGGCCCAGAATCTGACCATCGGCATCCCGCACGACTTCACTGCGCGTCGAAATCCATATAGGAGCGCCGTTGCAGATCGCCCGCACTTCCAGTTCGTAACCGACTCCTGTCTGCAATGTCTCTTGAACGGCCGCATTAACTTGCTGCCAGCTTTCATGGGGGTAAAGCCGTCCATCCTGATCCCTAAATCTAGGCATATGCTGCGTCGTCGGATCAAGGCCGTAAATGCGGAGCAGTTCGTCCGACCCGGTGGTGATATCGGTCTTCGCGTCCCAATACCAGCTCCCGACGTGAGCAACCCGCTGGGCATCTCTGAGTTCTGCTTCCTTTTGCCGCAGTTCCTCCTCGGCCTTGATGCGATCGGTGATATCAAGGATTGCAACCGCGCTTCCGGTGAGCTTGCCGTCGGCATCAAGAATGGGAGTGGCGCTGTTGATAACAAATGCGCGCTTGCCATCGAACCGTTCGATTTCAATCAACTGTCCGACGACTGTTTCTCCTTTTTGCACTGCCCTGGCCGAGGCCCACTGTTCGGGCAGGACCGGCTTGCCCGTGTCAACCCACCAAGCTTTATAATGGGCATAATCGCTGATTTCATGCGTCTCGGGGGGCGGGCCGCCCCAGACTTTCTCGAACATGCCATTGGATCGAATATTCCCGCCCTGGGAATCGAGAATGGCCATGCCCACGGGCAGGCTTTCCATGACGGCCTCTAGGCGGTTCTTCTCGTTTAGGGCCTCAATGCGGGCCGCCTCCAGCGCCTCATCCATCCGTTTTCGCTCGATCGCATAATGGATCGCCCGCACGAGCATATGGGGCTGGGTCTGACCCTTCACCAGGTAGTCCTGGGCGCCTTTGCGGACGGCCTCAATTCCCACAGCCTCGTCTTCCAGGCCGGTCAAGACGATGATGGGCAAGTTGGGGGCCGCGGGTTGGCCCGCTCCAACGTGACCATGCCCTTGCTGTCAGGCAGCCCCAGATCGAGCAGGACGGCATCGACCTGCCTTCCCTGCTTCAGGTATTCCGCAGCCTGCTGCAAACGTTCGACGTGTGTGATTTCCAGTTGCTCTTCAACCTGAGCCAACGTCTCTTGCAGCAAATCCGCGTCGTTGGGATTGTCTTCCACTAACAGGATATGGAGAGCACCTTCGCTCATAGAGTGTTTTCCTCGCCGGTTTACAGCGATTTTCGTTTGGGCAGCTTCACGACGGTCAGCCAGAACTCCTCGATCGACTTGACGACGTGCATGAACTGCTTGAAATCCACCGGCTTGGTGATGTAGCAATTGGCATGCAACTGGTAGGAGCGGATAATGTCTTCCTCGGCCTGTGAAGTCGTCAGGATCACCACGGGTATCTCCGCAAGCTGCGGGTCGGCCTTGATCTCCTCCAGCACTTGCCGACCGTCCTTTTTCGGCAAGTTCAGGTCCAGCAGGATAATGTCGGGGCGGGGTACATCGGCGTACTCTCCCTTTTTGTAAAGGAAGTCGACTGCTTTCGCGCCGTCATCCACCACGTGGAGGCGGTTGCGGACCTTGGCGTCCTGCAAGGCTTCCTTGGTCAGGTCCACGTCTCCCGGATTATCTTCGATGAGAAGGATTTCAATCGGCCGCCAATCTTTGGAATTGTGATTCATGAAAGTGTCCTATATTGGAATGGTGAAAAAGAAATTTGTACCTTTATCCGGCTCGCTGGCGGCCCATATGTTGCCGCCGTGGCGTTCGACGATCCGCTTGCAAATCGCCAGGCCGATCCCTGTGCCCGGATACTGTCCGCGCCCGTGCAAACGCTGGAAAATCATGAAAATTTTGTCTTCGTATTGCTGTTCAAAGCCGATGCCGTTGTCCTGCACGCGAAAGAGCCAATGCGTCTGATCCTTTCGTACCGAAACATGGATTTGCGGTGGCCGCTCGGGAGAGCGGAACTTGATGGCGTTGCCGACGAGGTTCTGGAACAGTTGGGCCAATTGCGTCTGGTCCGCGCGGACCACAGGCAGCGAATCATGCGTAACAGTTGCGCCGCTCTCCTTGATTGCCGAGCCAAGGTTTCGCAATGCAGATTCCAAGGCTTTTTTGGAATCCACGTTTCGCAATTTCTCGCCGCGTGTGTTCACCCGCGAATAATCCAACAAGTCGCGGATCAAAATGGACATCCTCCCGGCTCCGTCCACCGCGTAGTCGATATATTTATCGGCCTTCTCATCAAGTTGCCCTTTATAGCGCTCGCTCAATAGTTGCAGGTAGCCAGCGACCATTCGCAGAGGCTCTTGAAGGTCGTGCGAGGCTGCGTAAGCGAACTGTTCCAGGTCCCGGTTCGAGCGGGACAACTCTTCGGTCCGTTGTGCAACCAACTCCTCCAAGTGCTCGCGGTAATGGTTGAGTTCTTCTTCGGCCCGCTTCCGCTGGGTGACGTCGCGGGCGGCGGCGAACACGCCCTGCACCTCGCCGGCCTCGTTTTTGTAAACGGCGGCATTATAGAGCACGTCCATCGTACTGCCGGAGACGTGGCGAATCGTCAGCGGATAGTCGCGCACCAATCCTTCCGCGAGAACCTTCAGGTATCCCTCGTTAGCCTTATGCGGTTCCGTGAAGTAGTCGGAAAAATCGCTTCCGATAAGTCGCTCGCGCGATACGCCGGTTACCAGTTCGGTGGCCTGGTTGACGTCCATGATCTTGCCTTCGGGGCTGATAGTCACCAGCGGATCGAGGCTGGCTTCAAGCAGGCTCCTCGCATAACGGAATGCCGCATGCAATTCGTCGGTGCGCTCCGCCACGCGCTGTTCCAACTCTTGGTTGGCCATTAGCAAGGCTTCCTCGGCCACTCGTTGCTGGCGTTCTGAATGTCTGGATACCGCCGCGGTCCTAAGAACAAGCGAGGAAAGCAAGAGTAATCATAATGAGCATCATCACCGCGGTGCCGAAGGCGGCTATAAAGTACCCCTGTTCTTCTCCGCGGAGGCGGAACCATCCCAATACAAGAGGTAAAAGAATTGCCGGCGGCAGGAGGCGTCGGGCTATGCTGCCGCCGATCCCCTTATCATAAACCAGCGATGCAATGCCCTCCTTGGGATAAGCAAATAAAATGCCCGCGGCCAAAACCTCCAGGGCCAATGCCGTGTGGAAGGCGATTGCCGTGTGCTTTGCCATGCCGTACAAAGACTCGGCCCTGTAGGCGTAGCCGATCAGGCCGGGTGCGGCAATCAAGCCGATGCCCAGCGCCAGAACTTGCAAAAGGATATGGTTCTTCGTGGATCGCTCGCGCAAAAGCAAAAGCGCGAGGCCGCCCAATATGAAACACAGCGAAGCCGGCGGTCCCGGACGCCCCGGGCTCAAACTCCCCGGCGGACCAGGCGGTTCATGAAAAAAAATCTGGTCGATCTCCAAATTCCAGCCGACCAAGTGCTCGCTAAGGCTCAGCACGCCGACGATCAGCACCAGCGCCGCACATACCTGTCCCACCCGTCGCGACCAGCTATGTTTTTGGTCTAGTATAAAAAGGCACAGCGACAATCCCGCCAGCAGCAGGGCAATGGCCGTGTTGGCCTTGATCGCAATCCCGTGGTGCAGGAATTGCTTGAACATTTCGATATCGAAAATCCAGCCCAGCAAACCGAGCACGCCAATGAGCATTACAAGGATGCCGGCGCATAGAGCCGGCAATGAGGAACGCACCCTGTCACAATGGCGAGTTTTCTTGATTCCCGACCTCCGTAAACCATTGTCCGTTGGCGCCCCGCCACTCGATCCGATGATCGTGCTTGACTCCTTGATTGGCTCGGTCGGCATGGACCCCTCCAAAACAATTGACAAAGTCACGCCATACTGGGTTTAGATAGTCTCGGAGCCATGCGCGGAATTGCTTCCGTGAGCGTTTCGGCCGGCTTATCTGACTGTGCTGTAACACTTTATGATACTTATCAACCTGGAGCAAGTCAATCGGCTGGAGTCGCCATAGAAAATGCCGGGCGGGATCGGAGGCATGCTTAATTTCCCGCTATTTCAACTAGTTTGCCCCTAAAACAACGCCATTACAAAGTGGAAAACGGGCTGCTTTCACTATTGCCGAAAAGTGCGTTACGAGGACAAATCGCACGGATGCCAAGAAACGGTCGCGCGAACCGAATACCATATTAACCATCCGCCGCAAACTGTAGATCAAACGATCTTTACTGTAAAAGCACATGCATTAAACTTTAATGTATGAATAAAAAAACGCTCCCCGTCTTGGTTATTCCGTATTGCCCTAAACCGCCATTTATGCAAAAGTCCGGTAAGGAGTTTTCATGGTTGATCTGGCCATTGATCTACGCGACGTCGCCAAGACGTTTCAACGCCGAGTGCAGGCCCTGCGCGGAATTCAAATGCAGGTGCGGCCCGGGGAGATCTTCGGGCTTTTAGGCCCCAACGGGGCGGGCAAGAGCACGTTGGTCAAGATCATGATGACCGTGGTGCGACCGACAAGGGCCGCGGGGACGATTTTGGGCCGTCCGATCGGGCACAAGCCGACTCTGGCGCGGGTGGGCTACTTGCCCGAGCATCATCGCTTTCCGTCCTATCTAACCGGGCGGCAGGCGCTGGAGTTTTTTGCCGCGCTGGCCAAAGTGGACCGCCGCGCACGCAAGCGCCGCGCGGGCGAACTGCTGGAAATGGTCGGTCTGGAAAAATGGGCCAAGGTAAAAGTGGGCGTGTACTCCAAGGGCATGCAACAGCGCATCGCCCTGGCCCAAGCCCTGGTAAACGACCCCGATCTGGTCGTGCTCGACGAGCCCACCGACGGCCTGGATCCGGTCGGCCGGCGGGACGTCCGCGAGACGCTATCCCGGTTGCGCGACCAGGGCAAGACGATCTTCCTGAACAGCCACCTCCTCAGCGAGGTCGAGTGCGTGTGCGACCGAGTGGCCATCCTGCTGTCGGGCAAGGTGGTCCGCCAGGGCACGCTCGACGAACTGACCGCCGGCAGCAAGCATTTCGAAATCCAACTCTACGGCGAAGCGAACTCGGCCATGCGCGAGTCGATGCGGGCGTCGCTGCCCTGCGAGTTGGCCGTTTGCGCGACGATCGCTTCCGCGGCTCCGGCCGGCCCGAGCGCGGGCCCGCCCAAAGAAATCGGAACGCTGCCCACGGGCGAGTCGATCGAGCTGGACGGCGGCACGCTGCGGATCGCTACCGGCGACCCGCTCAGGATTCAGCCCTTGATCGACGCCTTGCGGGGTCGCGGATTGGTAATTCACACCGTTCGAGAGCTGCGCCAGTCGCTGGAGGACTTTTTTATACAGACGGTATCCGAGCCGCAACCGGCGGGTACTCCGCCAACGGCGCCGCCACAAGGAGGCCGGCCATGACGCAAACCTGGGCGATTTTCCTGGAAGCCTATCGGAGCCTGAACTCGAAAAAGCTGTTTTGGCTGGTGCTGATCCTTTCCGCGCTGGTAGTGGCGGCCTTTGCCTTATTGGGAATCAACGAAAATGGGCTGAAGATCGCCTTTTGGCAATTCGACAATAATGTGCTTAACACAAAGCAGATGGCGCCGGATCAGTTCTATAAATCGATTTTCGTCCTGATCGGCATCCGCATTTGGCTGTCATGGTTGGCAACGATTTTGGCCATAATCTCCACGGCCGGAATCTTTCCCGACCTGATGACCAGCGGCTCGATCGATTTATTCGTTTCCAAGCCCATCAGCCGGCTCCGCCTTTTCATAACCGAGTATGCGGCCGGGCTGTTGTTCGTGGCGCTGCAAGTGGCGATCTTCAGCACGGCGTGTTTTTTGGTCATCGGCCTGCGCGGCGGGGTCTGGGAGCCGGGGCTATTCCTGGCCGTGCCAATTGTGGTCTGTTTTTTCAGTTATCTGTTCTCGGTGAGCACTTTGCTGGGAGTTGTTACCCGGTCCACCGTGGCAGCCCTGCTTCTGACGCTCTTGTTTTGGTTTTTCGTGTGGGCAATCGGGGCGGCGGAAAATTCATTGCTTGAGTTAAAAACAATGCAGCAGCGGGGCGTGGATTTCGCTGCGATCCAAGCCGAGTCGAGCAATAATAAATCGAAGTCGCCCGATACACCCGACAAACTGGCGGAGTCGCCGTCGGCCGAGAAACCCAAATCGACGGCTGACGATTCCAACAATTACCGCGTGTATGACATCGCACACCGCATTCTCTACGACGTCAAAACCATGCTACCCAAGACCACGGAAACTATCAACTTGCTGCAAAGATCCTTAACACGTGTGGCCAAGCTTCCCCAGCAGCCCCGCGGACCGCAGACTGAACGCTTTCAGGCGGCTGAACTGGAGGTTATCGAAATTCTCCACGGCCGCTCCATTGCCTGGATCGTGGGCACGTCGCTGGGATTCGAGGTCTTTGTCCTATTCTGGGCGGCCCTGTTCTTCTGCCGCCGGGACTTCTAAGTTCTTCAATGTAGAAGGCACACGCCGTGTGCCGTTTGTTTGATGAAAACACCAGCCCGAAGCGCAAGCGAGGGCAAGCAAACGTGTTTTCCTCGCTTGCGCTTCGGGCTAGTGAAAATCAACTAGTGTAAATTTGTGTAAATCCATGAATAATACGGGCTTATTTTCGTTTTTTGCCCCTTCATTTTTTCGCGTTTTCCCCGGTTTTATGCAAGGTGCGGCATATTCTAGTTTTTTATTTTCGGCCGGGATATAATAGTGTAGAAATATTTGGCCTCCGGAATTAAACCATCGCCGCCCAGCCGAGGCGAATGTGATTCTGGAATTCGTGGAAACACAATCAAAAAAGAAAGGAAGTAGCCATGTGTGCACGGTCAATT
Organism: Pirellulales bacterium; assembly: GCA_963845975.1. GTDB lineage: Bacteria > Planctomycetota > Planctomycetia > Pirellulales > Thermoguttaceae > JBEKIK01. The sequence continues at coordinate 2,351,436 of CAWJUD010000001.1, forward strand.
GTCCCGGTGACGTTTTTGGCGTTTATTTTGACCGCTTCAACAGTGTTTGCGCAGTGTGGGTGCGGTCTCACAACGACATACATGCCTGTCGCGCCAAGTTACACAACTTACTACGCGCCGACAACAGCGTATTATGTCCCTGAGATCTATACCTCCTATTACGTGCCGACAACCACGTACTATGCCCCTGAAACGTACACCACATACTACGCACCGACAACCGCGTATTACGCCCCCAGCGTCTACACTTCCTATTACGCGCCGGCAACCTCGTACTATGCACCCTATGTCAGCTATGCGCCCGTGGCGGCGCCCTACGTGACATACTATGGCAGAGTAGGGGAAAGCATTTACGGGACGCCGAAGGTCTACGTGCGGGGCGAACCGGTACGCAACGCTTGGCGTGCAATCACTCCGTAGTTGCCGCGCGGCTCAGGCGGGCGTGTCGGCGGCTACATCGAACTTGCGAAAGGCCCAGGCGATGCATGGGACAATCAGGCACCCGCAAAGCAGCAGCCCGGCCCACGACAGGGTAAGGGCGGCAATCCACGATCCGCCACTGATCCAATAACCGGCCGCGCCCAGCGCGGCGGCCGCCCCGCAACACAAGGCCAGCACGAACATCTTCGCGAAAAACTCGACCATGGTTCGCCCTATGTGCTGCAAGTCGCCGGGCGTGGTCGCCACCGCGCGGAACGGGAACAATAGGAACAACAGGTTGTCCACTCCGAACAAAAGGAAGTTCAAGGGCGGCGAAAACAGCATTGCCGCCAGCAGCATCAGGCGCGAGCCTTGCGAAAAGGCCGCAATGGCCGAAAGAAACATCACATGAATGGCCGTCATCATAAGCACCGGCGCGGCCAGTTGACCTAGAGCGATAGCGACGGGTCGAAGCGGGAGCGACTTGGCCCAATCCATGTAATCCAGGTCGCCGCGGAAATCGAAGGCCAAGATGCGGGTAAAGAACATCGTGAAAACACAGATCTGGACGACTAGTATTTCCGTCCCCTCCGACGAATTCTGCATCTTCGACAACAAAGGCGCAGCGGCGACACATAAAACGATCAGGAAAAAAATCAACAGCCCGTGGATGCTTCTTATCGCGGTGGTTAGTTGGCGCCAGGCGATCGGGCCGGCGCCGCCGAGCCAGGGGAGCGGCGGGACACGCCATGCCACGTGCGGCTTGACGACCATACGGCCCGTGCTCAGCCGCCGCTGAAGCATGAGGTAACGTTTCTGGCTGGCGACTAACGACGATTCCATGTAATTCACGTCGATGCGGATCACCACCGCCAAAAGCCCCAGATCGACTGCCGCCGCGGCCAATGCCCAGCCGACCAGGTCCGGGAAGATCTTCTCGGCGGAAATGGCTCGAACAAAGGGTTCCAGCGGCATTAAGAGCCAAAACAAGGCGCCTGATTCGCGCATTCTACGCGCCGCTTCCTGGAAACCCCGATCGAAAAAAGCGGGGAGCAAACGCGCGGCAACCACAATCAAAAGGCCGAAGATGATAAGCATAATCGCTTTTCGTGCGCGGGTGTACATCCGCTCGGCCAGTGCCTGACCGGCAAGCACCAGCCCGGTTGTAAGCAGGTGGATGAAGACCATCGTCAGGAAAAAGCCCAAAAAAACCGCCGTCCACAGGCTTGCATAGCGCATCAGTATAATCGAGAAAAACAGGGCGGTAAACAACGACGCAAACATCCCCGACGACAATTTATACACAAGCAGTTGCCGGCGCGAGAACGGGCCGCTGAACAGGAAATCGACTTCGGCCGCAGTGAAGTGGATGCCTTCCATGCGAACTGCGCCTATGACGGACATCAGCACCAGGCCGAACAATATGAGCGGCAGCGTGTCGCGCAGTGTCTGCGGATCGCCCCGCGTTTGGCCGGCGCCGACATAAGCCACCATAACCTGCGGGCCGATCCACATCAGCATGGCTCCCAAGCCCAGCAGGAAGAAGGTAGCCCCGCGAACGGTCTTGATGCCCCGAAACGACCGCCGCGACGCGCCGCGGAGCCGGAGTTTCAACAACTTGATCAACGCCTGGTCCATGGTCAGGTGCCCTGCGCCTCGGCCGTCGGCTCGATGGCGCGGAAAAAAACCTCTTCCAGCGAGGCCCGGGCCCCCGGATCGGCAAAGGCCGTGCGGGCCTCGTCCACGCGCCGAAAAACAGCCGCTTGCCGCGATTGAGAATCAACAGGTGCGTGCAAACGTCCTCGACCAGCGCCAGCAGATGCGAACTGATCACCACTGCCGCACCGGCGCCGGCGCGGCGGACGATCGATTCTTTGGCCGTGCGAATCCCGGCAGGGTCGAGCCCCGTCAGCGGCTCGTCGAACAGTATCGCCTGCGGATCGTGCAGATACGCGCAGGCTATGGCCACTTTTTGCCGCATCCCGCGCGATAGTTCCTGGGCCGGGGCGTTGCGTTTCTCCACCAACTCGAACTGGCAGAGCAACTCCTCGGCCTTGGCCGTAAAATCGTGCAAGCGATACGCGGCGGCCACGAACTCCAGATGCTCCCAGACCGTAAGCGATTCGAACAGCTTGGGATCGTCGGGCACGTAGGCCATCCGCCGCTTGGCGGCCACCGGATCGGCGACCACGTCGTGCCCGGCCACCATCAGCCGGCCTTGGGTGGGCGGAATAATCCCGGCCACGGCCCGCAAGGTGGTTGTCTTGCCCGCGCCGTTTGGTCCGACCAGACCCAGAATCTCGCCCGGCCCCACATGGAAGCTCAATCCGGATACGGCCACCGTATCGCGATACGTTTTGTGAAAATCGGCGACTTCGATCAAAGCGTGGAATCCCTTACTGTTGGCTATTGAACCCCATGATTAAATAATGATGTCGCATTAAAATCAGAGCCGGGGCGCGTTGCCCTCGTTGTTACACACAAGTTAAGGATCATTTTGAGTGTCAGGACCAAACAATTGCCAGCAGGTAGCAAAATCATGCATGCGTTGCAATCCGATCCAGAGGGTTTGCGGACCAGGCGGGTCGGCTCGTTTTCGATTGACATAGCCGCCGAGCTGGGCCACCAACCGTACAAATACCCCCAGGGACGGCGGCTTGGGAGGAGGGTCTTCACGCCGCACCACCTTCCAGACCGATTTCCATTCGGCCGGCTCGAAAACCGCATCGCAATCGATCTCCGGGCAACTGCGTCCCAAGCGGCAAACGTACAGCGTTCGCCAAGCAACAATCACATACACGGCCAGACACGTAAGCAGACGGTCCATGTATTCGAACAGCCGCTCTTCCACTCGGCAGCCGGATTTCAACACGCGAAAGAAAATTTCTATCATCCACCGCACACAGTAGTATTGGATGATCTGTCGCACCTGCTCTATGCTGTCGATCGGCAGGCTCGTCAAAAGCAGCCATTCGACAGGCTCGTCGCCGGGCGGCGGACTGACTTCACTGACCAGCACGACATTCACGGTCACCGGCGGAAGTTTGCGGTCCGCTCGATAAGGAGGACGCAACGTCACGCGGGCCGCGCGCACCGCGACCTCCGCCTCGCGCGACTGGCGCGGCTGCCGGCGACCACGCGTTTCGCAATCGAGTTTAGCTTTCCGCCCTCGCACCCGAATCGTGTTGCGGAACAAGATCGGCTGTTCCAAAAGATGGGCGCGGAGGTACTTTTCCCCCGCGTTTTCCCCGCAATCGCAGAGCAAAACGCGATCCTGGCAGGCGCGTACGATCCATTGGCTCCGGTTCGATTCGGCCGCGCCTTCCACAAGAACTTCGTAGATGTCGGCTTCGCTGTCCGCCGCAAGTATAAACTGCGTTGCCGGACAATGCCGGGCTTCTTCGGCCGCCTGGCGCATTCCCAGGACCCAACGATGGCTCTCTTTTTCTTCAATCGGCGTGGCGGCCCGCCGGGCGCGTTCAACGAAGCGCAAATGGTTTCTTCCTCTCGCGTCCACGCGGTTCCTTGAACGCTTCCCAGCGGAGTGCCGTCCGGCGTGAAGGCGTGCAACAGATGCAGCAAGGCGCCGCGCCGCGAATTGCCGTCCAAGGGACCGGCGCCCGCCACTTGCTGTTCCGGCCGCGTCACGTTTATTTCCGACGTATCCTGCGCGAGCACGACGATCGGTTGTGCACCCATGCGTTGTCGCGTGACGTCTACATGCGGTTGCAAAATATTGTCGAAGGTCGTGTTTTCATTCTCGAAGAAGCGGTAAGCGGCCACCATTTCGGCCCTTCCACCGCAAGCGGCCGGAATGCTGGCGGTGGGGTGCGCCGCCAATTGCGAAAGAACCAATTGCAAGCGCTGATTCAAACGTTTGTCGGGCAAAGCGACAGTTTTCATTTCATCAGTTATCCATGGGGCAATCACGATCATTCATCCTTGACTAAATTCGCCTCCCTGCGTCAATTTACCGTTTAATCATTATTACCCAATGCACCCATTTCACAAATAGCACTAAAACTTGTGTGTAACAACGAGGCGCGTCGCCCCGGCAAATCCGGGCCGACACGGCCCGGCTCCGATGAACATGACATCCATTACCGGAGTCCATAATATACCAGCGCGGCAATTGCCATGAAAGGGATTCGCCGCTATTTTACCTCGGGGATCTTCAGTAGTTTCACGTCCCCGACGTCCTTTTTGCCGGCCTCGGCCGTCTGCTCGGGCAATACGCCTAAAATCATTTCACGCATTGCAAGTATCGAGTACTTGCGGCCCGGAATGAGCCCGCGGATGAGGAATCGGCCGTCCTTGTCGGTATCCAGCCTGAGCGAGGTGTTGCCGTAGTTTTCGCCGGGCACTCCTTCGCCGGAGAGCTTTACCCCGGCCATTGGAGCGCCTTTGTCGTCAACCAATCGGCCGCTGAGGCTTGCCGCTGGTTGTAGAGTGACGGCGAGTTCTTTGGGCGCTTTGCCTTCAAGGCGATAATATCCGGCCAGATCGCGCTCGGGATCGTAGAAGAACAAATCCCGCGGCCGATCGGGGTAATAACCCTCGACATAGAATTGCTCGCCCTCGATCGGATACCAAGCCTCTTGTATATTCCCGTTGGCAATGACTCCAGATAGTCGTTTCCCCTCGGGATCGAGCACGTAACCGGGCACGTCGATTCCGGAGGTCAGCATCAGCGTCAACTCTATGGGCTTGGATCCTTCCTCGGGGTTTATCTGCCGCAGGACATGCTCAATTTCCTGATTAATATTTGATGGAACGGTCTCAAAGATTTTTATGGGCTTGCCTAGAATTGCAGGAATGGACTTACTGGGGCCGGTGATCGTTTCAGCCCCAAGACCACGCCGATAGCGGGTGTGATCGACGGCTTTGAACGTAATCAGTCCCAAGCCCGGCATGACCGCGATCTCGAACCGCCCGTCTTCATCGGTTCGACTTTCGTGTTCAATGTGCGATTTTCCATACATCGGGAATGATTTCAGATGCGGATTGACTTCGAACGGCGAGTATTGCACTCGCCCGGGCACCGGTTTACCCGTGCGGTCATCAATGGCTCGGCCTCGCACCCAGATGCCTTGCTTAAGCTGAAAATCGCGAGTCAGTCTCGGCTCGGCGATCCGGGTGTCGATTCTCAAACCGACCGGCAGATAGGCCGTGCTCTCCGGCGGAAAAACGTTTAAAGAATTTTCTTTGCCCACTGGCATTCCATCCAGCCTATATCGGCCGTATGCATCAGTCATTGTCGCGATCCAGGGCGAACCCGAGCGGAACGACATCCCTTCCTGTCCCGCGCTTATGAGCACGCCGGGGATCGCTTTGCCGGTATCCGCGTCGGTCACCCGACCCAAAATCGGCTTCGATGGCCCGGTGGCGTATTCGAAATCGGCCCCGTAAAACGTGTCTTTTCGGTCCAGGGGATTGTCGGCGTTGCGCCACTCGTCCGGCACGACGATTTTATCGCTCTTGCGAGTCCGGGCGTAAATCATCTTGGTTTCGATGCCCGGGCCGCTCAGCAGCAGTTCCACGACTCGCTCGCGTCCCACGCCGTGAAGCGAGAAACGGCCGTCTTGATCCGTAGTCACGTCTGGAACGATAAACGGCAACTGCGGACCGTTTAGCAGGTTCGTGATGGTTCTGACGAGCGAGTAGTAGTCGGCCTTCTTGTCTTTGGCCGCTTCCTCGAATGGCGTGAGGTCTCCTTTCTCATTGGTCCAGACTTCCTTAAGTCGAATACGGGCGCCGGGAACCGGAATGCTCTCGTCGTTTACTATCCGGCCGTTGATCGGCGTATCGTCCCGCACTAGGCGCAGCACGCGATTGGGATTTTTCAGACGCCCGCCGAAATAGTTAATCGTCTCGGGAGGCATATCTCGCACGACTTTGCCAGTCGTCTCAAATATGACTGAATTGTCCGCGGCAAATCCATATCCATCGGCCTTGGCTATGATCTCTCTCCATTGCCATGCTGAGTTATCGCCATTCGGCTCGAAATCGGCCTTTGTGGTTGTAAACTCGAATCGGCCCTCTTTATCGGTCGTCGCCCACAATTTGGCCGCGTAGTCCGGCTTAGCGCCTGGGATCCAATAATTGAGATAAATCTTTGCCCCGGCAAAGGGTTTGCCGTCCGGATCGACGACTTGGCCGCGGTACTCCAATCGAGTCTCATCGGTTTTCGAATTATTATTTGCCGTCTTCGCGGCGTCTTCAGGAATAGATGCCAGCCGTTTCTCTGCCGAAGACTTATCAGTCCAAGAGCTTATTGCCTGTTCTTGTGGCTCCGCCGTGTTCGCCGGGCCGATTAGAGCCACTCCTGTCAATAAAAGCGCCGAACATACAAAGAGCAATCGCCCAGTTGATTGGCTTACGGATAAATGCGAATGTGCCTGGTCCAACAATGCGCGAACGCGGCGCTCCAATTTCGTCGATTGCGCCATGGCCACCGCCGCGGACAAAGCGACCGCGTGGTAATCCCGGGCAATCAGGAGCAACTGCTCGGCATAATCCGATGAGCGTTCGCCCGCCATCAACACGCAATCGTCGCAGGCCGATTCGCGTTCGATGCGCAATCGTCGCAAGGCATGCCAGGCCAGCGGATGGAACCAATAAAACGCGCACGCCAGGCGGGCCAGCAACTGAAAGCCCATGTCCCAGCGCTTTACGTGGGCCAGTTCGTGCAAGAGCACGATCCGCTGCCGCCGAAGCGGCCAATCGCGCCAGACCCGGGGAATAAGCAACGTTGCCCGCCACAAACCCCAAGCCATGGGCACGAGCGACTTTTCGGTTTCCAGCAGGCGGACCGTACGCCTTACGCCCAAACTCCGGCACAATTCGGCCATTAGCCGGTCCAATTCGGCGTTCACGACCGGCCGGGAGTTTTTGCCGAGAATGCGGTTATGGATCAGGCTTGCAGCGACGGGCATAAGGGCCACCGCAAATCCCGTCAACCAAATCAATACAATCGCAGTATACCAGAAAGTTGCGGCCATGGCATAATCCTGCGAAAAGGAAGCGGCGTTCCCTGCCGAACTCGGCTTGTCGATCATCCCCGGACTTATCGGCAATCTAGTGTCTTTACTTTTTAATGTATAGTCGGTTGCCAACGCGCCTCCTGCACTTTGCTCTCTTAACGCATCCGGGCGAGATCTAGCCATGGCCGCATCGCCGGCCTTCTGAAGATTCGACAAGGCCGGCGGATTCTCCAGTGCGGGCGTCATAAGCGATGACGCATGCGAGTCGGCCAGTCCCGGCAGGATCGGCAAACGCCAGTCGGGCAATACCAGCGGAAGCAACGGCAATATGAGCAGACTCAAAAAGCTCAGGCACCACACGCGATGCCGAACTGCCGCCGATGCCCTGCGCAAAAAAGTCGCCGCCAAATAGCCCGCCGCTAAAAGCACGGTTGCCTTGACGATTGTATCCAGCAAGAACACGGCGGCCGCGCCGTTCGCGGCCGAGACGAACCAGGTAAATATAGAATTCATTTATCGGCCCTCCTTTCGCGCTTCATTTATGAGCCGCTCGATATGATTGAAATCGTCACGTGACAGATTTTCCAAACTGACATCCAATATGGCGGCCACGGTATCCGAGGCCGAGCCGTCGAAAAACGTCTTGATCAGATGCTTCAGCGCTGATCGGCTTACCGACTGCTTCGCTTCCGTGGGGCGATAGATATACTTTATGCCGCTGCGGCGATGGCGCAGGTATCCCTTGCCTTCGAGGTGCCGAATCATCGTTCGCACCGCCGAATAACTGGGCGGGTCGGGCAGCCGGGCAAGGACCTCGGCCACCGAGGCCTCGCCCAGTTCAAACACTGCCTCCATGATCTGGCGTTCGCGTCGACCCAGGTTTTGCTGCGATTTTTTCCTGACCATATCGTTCCTTTCGCGAAAAATCAGTTTATTTTGAAGCGGTTTCCAATGTGGCAATGTATTGCCATGTGTTAATATAATGCCACTATAGGCCGAAGTCAATAGGGTTTGTCATATTTATACTCAAAAATACTTGAAGAGAGATAAGTGCTTAAAGAAATTGAAGTTATAGCGGAATTATTAAGCGAAAAGCCGCTTATTTCCGATTTGGCCGAAGGCTGGCTATTCTCCCAGGCCAGGGCGACGCCCTGGTTTCAAGGGTACACGATTCTGGCATTTCGGCCCAAAGGGCCAACGGTTCAATTGCCCGCGTTCTTTAACAATAATGAACACCTTGATAGAATACGCGTCTATCCCACCTATAACGCTTCTGTAACTTGTGCATGAAAATATCGCTATGATTGGGAGGCTTGCCCATGGAGTATGGTAAACAAACGCGTTCCTGAATCGACCCAACGGACCAACCGTTGGCGTCGGCGTCAACAGAACGGTTGGTCCGTTGGACCGACAACACATTTTTTTCGACAGCTATCATCACAGGCGTTGCCCTGGGCTGGGAGAATATCTGCTGCTTCGGGGCTACAAACGGTTAAATAATTTCACGTTATACAAGTAGGAATTACAGCTAAAAATTCCGCATCATAAAAAATAGGAGGAGGTCGATATGCAAGTTTTCAAGCCAATTCGTAAAATGCCGATATGGTTATCTATGTCGCTTCTGGGATTCCTTGTCTTGCCGATACTCGGACAAGACACGGCCGCGGAACCGGCGGAAAAGACCGTCGGGCCGTTTTCGGGCGCGGTCGTCGATGCGGCCGAAAAACCCGTGGCCGGGGCCAAAGTCTGGCTGCTGGGCGGATCGCTTCCTAATAGTATTCGAGCCCTTGCCCAGACCGTAAGCGGAGAAAACGGCCGATTCCAGTTTGAAAAAGTAAAATATGAAATCCCATCGGAACGCGGCGAGCCCGTTTTATTTCTTGCTCGCGACGCAGGGGGCCGAATCGGCGGCGCGGATCGTTTTCAACAAGGTCCCAATAACGCGCAGCCGAAAGAACTCCAACTCAAACTCCAGGAGGTTAAAGATTGCCGGGGCCGGCTGACCGACGCTTCCGGCCAACCGATTACCAAGGCGAAAATCCGGCCTATGTTTTGGTCCTATGAACATCGAGAGGAAAGATTCTTCGGTCAGGAACTCTTTTTTATACACGCCGACCTGGGAAACGAATTGGCCGCCGAAACCGATGCCGGCGGCGATTTCACCCTTCGCAACGTGCCGGCGATGGGAAGAATTAACGTGCAAATCACCGCCAAGGGGTTTGGCGAACCATATGCGTTATGGAATTTGGAAAAACCCGTGACGATTCAACTCGCTCCAATAGGCACGGTCCAGGGATCGGTGCTTTGCTCCAAAGATCCCGGCTCAACGGCCGCCGTCAAACTCCGCCTGCAACAAAAATTTGATCCCGAGGGCTCTAGAAATGCCGATTCGATGGTTTCCTACTACGCCGACGGCGTCACGCAAAAAGACGGGACTTTTCGTTTTGAGGAAGTTCCGCCGGGCCAGTACAATGTGAATGCCGAGTTGGCCGACTCTTCCGCGTATTACTACGACGGCAGCGATTCCATCGAGGTGAAATCCGGCCAGACCGCCCAGATTTCGCTCGAACTTAAACCGGCCTTTAAGCTGCAAGGCAAAGTCGTGGATCAACAGACCGGCCAAGGAGTGCCGGGCGTGCGCGTGAATCTTTACTTCAACGACGAGCGGGGCCCGGCCGGAAGGCAGAACCTGGCCACGACCGACGCCGCCGGAGCGTTCACCATTTATACCCGGCCCGGCAAGGCCCAGGTGAATGTCTGGCAGATCCCCGAGCAATACACTAATCCTTCCTCTTCCCGGCAAGTGCAGACCGTGGAGATAAAGGAAGACACGGTCATGGAACCCATCCAACTGGCACGGGCAAGCGTGCTGGAGGGAATTGTGGTGGACAAATCGGGCAATCCGGTCGCCGACGCCGAAATCCATTACTGTTCATTGGACATGTCATCTCCAATCTTCTCCGATAGAAATTTGCGCAGCGATGCGACGGGAAAATTCGTTTTGAAAAATATTCCGTCAAAGGAAAAGATTTCGGTCCGTGCACGCACGAAAAAGGCCGCCGCCGAACCGGTAAGCGTCACCGCGGGCGAGTCGCCCTTGCCCATTCGCCTCATCGCCGACGAAAAGACCGCGTTTAGCATGCGCGGGACGGTAGTCGACGACGCCGGTCTGCCAATCGCGCAAACCGAGATCGTGCCTACCATACATTTGTGGTTCGGCAATTGGGGAACAAGCTACTCGTCCGAATCCTGCAAAACCGACGCCGCGGGCAAATTCGAAATCGGCGGTCTGTGGCCGGGCGACAAGTATGACGTCCACGCCGCGGCAAAAGGCTACGAAAAATATTCTACGCGCCAGATCGAGGGCACCTCGGGCGGAGTGCACGATTTTGGCAAGATCACGCTCATCGGCGCCGGCGGCGCGGTCGAAGGAACGGTGGTCGACTCGTCGGGCAAACCGGTGGCCTACGCCCGCGTGTTCAACTCCGGCGACGGCCCGGAACCCATGGAGAGCCGCTCGGATGACGCCGGGAAATTCAACCTCAAAGGCTTCCGCAAGGGGCCGGTCTTTGTATTCGCCGAAAAAGAAGGTTTTCGATTTTCCGGGCTGCGCACGAACAGCAACGTTAGCGGCGCGGTGCTGAAAATGCTGCGAGCCGACGAGCCCGTGCCGCAACGCCCGGCGGTTTCGCAAACTTCACAAACCGAAGAAGAAAAAAAGGCCGCTCATAAATTTCTGGAAAAGATCTGGGCAACGACTACGGGCAACCGGCGGCATTCGGCCCGCTACAAAATGGCCCGCATCGATCCGGAACTGGCCGCTAAATGGGCCGTGGAGGCCAAGATCAAGCAGGAAGACATTCCCGAACCAAAAGCGATCCAAAAAATAGCCGAGGAAGATCTGGATGAGGCATTCGCCGTGATTGCGAAACAAGGGGCCCGGGATTACTATTCGCTCAAGGATTTGGCGAAACATTTTGCCGTCTCCGACCCGGAAAAGGCCATGCGCTGCGCCGAAGAGGCCGTTATCCGGGCGCGGAATATGGACCAACCCGAACGAACTGTCGGACTTGCCGAGATGGGCGCTTTTGTTTCACTCTTGGGCAATAAAGACGCCGGGAAAAAACTCGCCGACGAAGCGGCCGAAATGGCCGACAAACTGCAACCGTCCGATCGAAACGATTCCGTGTTTAGCGCTGTTGCCATGGCCGTGGCCAAAAACGACATTTCCAGGGCAAAAAGCCTGATGGAGAAAATTCCCGATAAGAACCGGCGGGATTATTATCTGGCCGATATGGCGGCGTCGCTCGATGACGTCCAGCAGGCGGAATTGCTGCTTAAGGACATGGAATCCTTTTATGCCCAGCGGGCCCGGATGAAATTGGCCTACCGCATTGCGCCCAAACGTCCGGCCGATGCCATCAGCCTGGTGGAAAACAGCCCAGCGCGGTCCGGCAACGACGAAGATTCAAAAGCCAAGGCCTTTGGCTGGCTGGCCGTGGCCATTGCCCCCAGCGATCCCGCTTTGGCGCATTCGCTTATCGATCGAGCATTTGCCATCTATCTGAAAACTTCGGAACGACACATGGGCAACTATGGCGGCAGGGCGGCCCAAGCTGCGGCAACGGCCGTCCTGGCCAACCAGATCGGCTACCCGGACATGGAAAGCATCGTCTACCGCGTGCTGGCCTCAAGGCCCACGACCAAAGACGGCTCGTCGCCGGCAGCCGTGCAAGAATCATGCGTGGTGATGGCGATCTTCTTGGCCCTGATCGATCCCCAAACCGCCAAACAAGTCCTGCAATCCATCGAGCCGACCAGCGATAACATCGGCTCCGGCTTTAGCGGCGTGGGACGCGATGAATGGCTAAAGGCCTGGGCCCTGGTCGATCCGCAACACGCCTTGGAACTGACCGAACGGGAATTAGCCTTGGCCAAGGATAATAACGAAAAGCAGAGGGCTGATAGAGCATTGGCGGAAATTGTGGAGATCTGGTTCGCCGCCCCGAACGAGCGGCTGAAGAAAATTTCCCAACGTTATCGCGACATGTTTCCGCCCGAAGACGAGTTATAATACCCTGTGCGCAATTTACCGTATTTATAGCCTATCCCAAAACAGATGCGTCATTCTGAGCGAAGCGAAGAATCTGGGTGAAGAAAGATGGGAAATACTGGCAATATATCACATACAGCGAGATCCTTCGCTTCGCTCAGGATGACTTTTCGTATAGGCTCTTAGTGGGAAATGTCCACAAAATGATGATATATCTTTCCTATGGCTCAATAAATAGGAGTTTTAATACAATGACCCCCGCATTTTTTCTCGCGGCCATGCTCTTTTTTGCCGCCGATACACCGGCGGCCTTTGAGTTCATAGACTCCGCCGCCTACGAAAACCGCCCGGTGCTGCAATATCGGGCCATCGAGTTTCGCGATCAACCGGTGCGCCCCTTGGGCGAGGATCGCAAATTCGCCGAAGGGGCGATGTATGGCCTCGTGCCCGTGGGACCCAAGCCGGAAACCGCCCTTATGATCGTCTGGATTCCCAAGGCCGAGGGCGGGCCCGAACTCTGGCTCGACGCAAACGCCGACGGTAAACTGAGCGACGACGAACGCCACGTAATGACAGGCCGCGATCTGGAAATCCCAGCCGCCGTCACGCTCCAATTAAACCCGCCGATCCAGGCCCAGCGCACGCTCTTGTTCCGCCGTTCGGCCGTGGGCGACGGGCTCCGCTACACGGTCCGCGGATATGCCCAGGGCCGCTTGAACCTGGGCCAAAAACAGTATTCCATCCTGCTCATAGACGGCAACGCCAACGGACTTTTCGACACCGTCGGGCAGGACCGGGTTTGTATTGACTTAAACGAAGACGGACGTTTCGACGGCCTGACCGAGCAGTTCCCCCTGGGCAAGCCGATTACACAAGGCACGGACGTGTACGTGATCGGTTCCGATGCGACCGCCTCGGCCGTTACCGCCAATCTCCGCAGCGCAGGCCAGGGAAAACTTCGCCTCACGTTGGGAGAGAAATCAAATCCCTCGGCCAAGATCGCCGCGGAACTGGTCAGCGACCTGGGCGAATTGGTAATGATCGACAAGCTCGATGAAGCGACTCCCATCCCCTTCGGCAAGTATCGCGTATCCAGCCTGAAACTCGAACTGCCCGATTCCGGCGGGCAAACTTGGACCTACAACTTTTATAACGAAAAGACCAAGAACTATTCGGTGCCCACCAACCAGGAAACGACCGTCGCCCTGTTGGGCCGGCTCGACATGGATGTCTCTCTGAACCCGTATAACGAAAACAAAAAGTTCGCGGCCGGGCAAAACGTCACGGTTCAACCGCGGTTGATCGCCGACGAATCGCTGTATCTTTCCTCGTGCTCGATCGGCAAGGGCGGCGAGTCCCGCTCGGCCGAAGCCAGCGCGGAAATCCTGCTCCTATCGCCGGCCGGCGAAACCATCAGCCGCGGCATGACCGGGTTCTCGTGAGGCGGGTTCTGCTCGCACTCGTGTCGAGTGCCCGGCGACGCCAAGGGAAATTACACGGTCCAAGTCACCTTTGAAATGGGCCCCCTGGCCGGCAAGATTACCGGGAAAAAGGAACTTTCGGTGACGGATTGAAAAAGCCGCGTTACTTGCCCAAGCGGAAGTTGGCTTGCACCGTGCCGTAAAACGATATCGCGGCAGGATCGTTGCCCATGGCCTCGTAGCGGGTTTCATCCGCGCCTTCCGCGTTTTGGCGAACAAGCATCTGCCTGATGCTTGACGGATCGTTGTAGGGATTATACTCCTCCTCGCCGAAATTGCGCTGACCGCCGCACTGGCCGCTTAATCCCATCAAGGGCCCCAGTTCCACGTCGGCGGCCTTGGCCAGGTCGGCGGCTTGCGCTTTCGCCTTGGCAAAGGCCTCGCCCAGCAGTTTCTCCCGGTCCGCTTGCGAGAGCTTGGCGATAAACATGAAATACGGTTGGCCCGCGGGCATCCGCTGTTCGCCGGATGATTCCATCATTTGCGCCGCTTCCTCGGCCAGTTCTTCCTCCTCGGGCGAGAGTTTTTCGGCCTCCTTGCTCCCGGCCAGATCGACGGACTTGATTTTCTCTTGCAGGGTCTGAGCCATGACCAGCATCTGCTCGGGCGTCTCGGCATCCAAGGACCACTCGGCAGTTAACAACACCGTCACGGTAACGGGCGGGGCGCTTGGGGGTTTGGCGGCCTTATTGCCGCGACTCCTCATTCTTGCCATGACCATGGCCTCGATCTGCCTTTGCCGCGGCGATGCGGCGCTCGACAGGCTGGGATCGCCGAACGTGATCGCATCCTTGTCGGCCTTCAGCGTTTCCAACTGCCCGCGAGCGCTTGTTCGGCGGTCTTTCATCTTTTTCAAGGCTTCATCCAGGTTGCTTCCCTTTGCAACCAACTCCAGGTACATGCGCAACACCGTGGGCTTGCGCTTGACGGCTGCCGTACCCGTCGCGGAAACCGTTTGCTGGCCGGCCGCGGGCGGCGGGGACTCGCCAAAGCTCCGAGAAAATTGAGCCGACGCCGCTTCATGCGACAACGCCGTCGCCATTACCGTAGCCAACGCCACTTTTGTTATGCGAAACGCCATTACCAGGTTCTCCCTGTGTTAGAGGTGAATAAATAAAATGATTCATTAAGGATCAGATAAAGAATATCGTTAAGCCCACGTGTTGCAACCCGTGGGCTTGGCTCCAATGATTATTGAATCGAAGGCCGTCATTGCAAATCCGCCGCTCCCCGCTCGTCGCGAATTTGTTTCCTGAATTTGAGGATTTCCGGGCCGGTCATGATGCGGATCGTCCAGTAGAACTCCCGCACTTCGTATTGCTCCAGGTTTGCATAGATTTCTTTTAAGACGGGCAGATACTTGGGATCGTCCAGCACGGCGATCGCCCTATAAACCAGGCGGGACCACGAGTTGTATTTTTTAGGCTGCCCGTTCCAATATTTCAACAGTGCGTCCATGCCGTCCGGCTCGCCAAAAAGGGCCAAGAGATAGCCCGCCGAGGCCGCGATCTCCGGATCGGAATCATTGATTAGCGGGCGGATCTGCCGGGCTTCGACGCCCTTGGGCGGCTCGGGCGTGATCAGCTTATTGGAGTCGTATACGACCTGGGCCGTTGAATCGGTATAGCTATATAAATAGAGTCCGTTGTTTAGAGTCATCAAAACATCCGGATGGACCAGATATTTCAAGGCGATTTTTTTCCGCCCCGAGTTTTCCTTTTCCAATGCCGCGACGGCGGTTTGCACAGCATCCTTCTTGGGCTGAACAAGGACAAGTATTTGGAACGCGTCGAGCCGTGAAGATTCGCTTAATTGTTGATCGTCGATCAGTCGGAGCGCGGCCTCGGCGGCTTCGTCGTTGGAGGCGCTGGCCATAAGTATTAAGGCGGCAAGACGCTGCACTTCGGATTTCGAGTCAATATGGTCTTTGGCGTCTTGAGCAAGTTCCCGGCGTTTTGACGCGGTGATATGTTGCGACAGGGGCACAAAATATCTTCCAAGATGCGCCCGCATCAGCCCTGTTTGCAGGTTCCTGGCCTTGGTCTGCGAAATATTTCCATCGGCCAATAGTTCCCAATACAAATCTGCCATCCGGCGGTCCGGTGTTTCGTTCATGGTGTAAATCAATTCCACCACAGCCTCTTTGCCTTGGGCCAACGAACTCAAATTCCTGAAGAGTTTCAATCGCCGTTCCCACGTCAACCAAGGCAAGACATCCCGCACCGCGTCCAAATACTCGGGATTCGATTGCAGCGTGGCCTCGATCACCGGCAGGGACAGATCGACTTTGCCCAGGGGCGCCAGCGTTACTGCCGCTGTAATACGTTCTCTAGGCTCTTTCGCCTCCAGCATTTTTTCCAGCAGCTCGATCGTGCCGGCCATCCATTTAGGACGCTGCCGGCCGGCGTAGAATTTTTCCAGCCATTGGTCCCAGGGGTCCGGCTCCTCGCCGGCGGTTTTCGCTTCCTCCGCCTTGCCTTCGCCTTTTTTTTCGGCCTCGCCTGAAGAAACGCCTTGGCCGCCGGGCTTGGGTTCGGTGGTTGCTAACGGAACGGCGTCAAACTGGATCTCTGTCGTCGGCGTGATCTGTAATTCGTCGGGTTTGACCAGTTTTACCGGTAGACGTCTAGCAGGCCCGCCGAAGAAAAACCGCATTGCCGAGTCCAGAAATCCCTCGCTTTCGGTGTTTGGAGGCAAATAACGTTCTGCAACGCCCGGGTCATTGCCGCGGAAAGAACTTTGGTGTAATTGCTGCCATGCGCCCTGGCGTTGCTGTTCGAGCAGCTTGAACATGGCCGAGGCCGCCGCGATTCGGACTTTACTTTCCTTATCGCCAAGCGCGGATAGAACTTCTTCCTCAAGGTCATATTCGCCCGCCTGGCACAAGGCCCCGATCGCCGCCGCGCGGATGTCGGGTTCCTCGTGCTTGCAGAACTCGCGGATGTGCCGTATGGCCGGTTGTCTCATATTGGCGTGGCTAACCAGCATAGAAAATATGTCCGGGGCCAGTTGCGGATGTTTCTGGGCCGCCTTTACCAGCGGATCCACGGCCACGGCCATGTCGGCATTGGTCAGCCCTTCAACGGCCTTGGCCACCACGAAACCGTCGGGATCATCGAGCAAATCGATCAAGGCCAGGTAGGCGTCGGCCTGTAATTTGGCCTTGGGATCATTGGAGGATTGTTCCGAAACCTCACTGTAATCTATTGTTTTCCATCAACTTGCCGATGCCCGCCGCCGCTTCCGATCGGACCTGCCAACTCTCGTGGTTTAAAAGCGATATCAGGCATTTTATCGCCTCCGGCTGCTTGGATTCCTGCAAAAAGCGGATCCCGTGCACGATCAGGTCCGGGTCTTTTTCGGTTTTCAGATATTTCACGATCGCGGGAAGCATGTCCGCATCCGGGGCATCTTCCAGTTGTTTCAGGACCGCCGTGCGCACGTTGAGTTCCGGATCGGCGAGCAGTTTCACCAGCGCGGCGTTGGCTTCCTTGCCGCCGATGTGCTGCAGGCCGCGTAGACTGATCTCGCGCACCAACGGATCGGGATCGCTGAATAGTTCCGTCAAAAGCGGCTGGTCGGGCGCTGAGGCCAGATTGACAAGTTCCTCCGCCGCGCCGTTGCCGCTGCCTGGGATCGCTGCCCGCAAGCCGGACCAATCCGCCGGGCCAGCGCAGCACCAGCGAATCGGTGGCCGCCAGCCGATAGCGCAAGACCAAGAGCCGCTGCCGGTCCTGATCTTCAGAGGCTTCTTTTAGCAGGGCATATACCTCGGGCAACAAGGCCGGTCCCAATCGCGCCAGGCGATGGCAGATGGCGGCCGATTCAGCCTCGTCGGCCTTCAGCATCCGGGCGATATCCTGCCGGGCTGCAGACCGTTCTTCCGGGCTTAATTCCTTGGGCGCGACGATCCGGTTCCGATCCCAATCTTCACTGAGCCATTTATCCAAGCGCTGGAAACGCTCTTCGGACAAGGTTTCCGGATGCCAGGGGTCCATTTCCCCGACCGGGGCCTTCCATTGTTGCAGGATTTCCAAGGCCGCCAGACGCGCCGACAACTTGCCTTCGCGAAACGCCTTGACCACGGCCGGGCGCACCGCCTGGGGATAGGACGACAAGCGGCGGATCGCCGCCTCGCGGATGGCCGGGCTGCGCTCGTCGAACAGTTGCACCAATCGTGCAACGGCTGCGGCGTCCGGCTCGGCGGAATCGGTTAGCGCACTGTCGGCGGCGGCCAGGGCCGCCTCGCGGTATTTTTTCAGCCACGCGAGCAGATCATCCGGCGAAAGATACCCGTCCTGCGTGCCCGCCAGTTCGCCGCCGGGCGAACGAATCCTTAGCGCGGGAACCGTGGTTACTGCCATTTCTTCCGCCTCCTTGGGCTGGGCATCCAGGTTCAGGAATACGCAGACGCACTGGGTCAACTCATCGGCTATCGCCGGGGTTTCGATTTCAGCCGCCATTTTTCGGCATGCCCCGATCCTTTCACGCCCGCGAAAATGAAAACCGCTTTGTGCTCGTTCGATGCCTGTTGCTGCGCGGCTTTCAAGTCCAGGAGCCATTCTATTTTTTTCGTGTCCGCGCCGGACAGCACTCCGGCAATCAAGACCAAAATCGGAAATACTACCACGGTGAATCGCATGGTTAATCCCCTTCTTTAATTTCCATGGCGTCGTATTCCTCCAGCGATTCGCCGTGGACGATCTGCGCCCAATACTTGTCGTAATTAAACTCGGGACTGTTTTCGCGATCATGGCACGAAATGCAGCGGTCTTTCGCCTGTGCATAATAAGCCGTCAGCGCGTCGGAATCCCTGACGTGGGCCTTGGAAGGGCCGTGGCAGTTTTCGCAACCGGCATCGACCAATCGGCCGCCGCTATGGACCGAGGCGAACCCGCCCGGCAGGCCATAGCCCGTGGTATGGCAGCGCTGGCAGTCCGGATCGAACTGGGCGTTTTTTTGCTTCAGCGAATTCCAAGCCAGGGCGTGCTTCGACTTCCGCCACAGCGAGCAATCGTCCGCATGGCACTCCTGGCAGGTATCGGTCCCGGCAACGGCGAAATCCCGGGGCATGTTTGCCGAGAGCGGCTCGACCAGGGAGGTTTCCTGGGGCCTGAAATCCCATCGGGCGAGCTCGTGGTGAAATTCCTCGATGTTCGCCGTTTGACGCGGATCATCGGCATATCGATCGCTCAGTTCCACGATGCCGCCGGTCCAAGCGCGGGCCGAACCCGGCGGCGCGGCATCGAGCCGGGCAAGAAACTTGCCCTTGTTGGTGGCCGAGGTCAAAAGCACGGGACCGACTTGCGCGGGGCAATGGGCTGCCCTGTCGGCCCGCCCACGATCGCATCGGCCTCGGGAAGCGACTGGGCCACATCCCGCAGTTCATCTTCGGGAAGGTAAGCCAGCACGATAAGCGCATCGTATCGCCCGGCGGCTTGTTGAGCGGTTTCCAGAATTGCCTGGCGCGGCGGTTTGATGTGAAGTTTGCCGGCGGCATATCGTTCGCTCAATACGCCGACCAGCGCCAATCGACGGCCGGCGGCCTCGACGATCCGCAGCGGTTCGGCCACAGGTCGGTCCGAGGCGTCAAAAACATTGGCGGATATGAGAGGCGTTTTGTTGATCGCGGCCAGGCGATGGAGTTCTTCCGGTCCCAGCCGGGCTTCCGCGGCCCCCACGTTGTGCGCGGCAATGCCCATGAGCATTTCTCCGGCCAGTATGGCCTCGAATTTCACGCGATCGTAGGCCGAATCCCCCAGCAGCGATCCACCCACGTCGACCACAACAACATTCGCTTCCCGGCGAAGCTGTTCGATGTAAGCGCCCCGGCGGGGCAAACCGCCCGATTGATTTGTCGTGCATCCGCAAGGCACGATCCAGCCGGCCGTATCGCCCGAGGCGACCACGACCAGCGGCCTGCCGTCGCCACCGAGTCTTGGCCGGCACCCGATGGAGTCCAACCAGGCCAGCAACAGCAGGGCGAGAATCCCGTATATCTGCGTGTCGATATTCATGATGCCGAATCGCCGCCGGATCGTGTAGATTTGCTTTCTCTTCATGTTCTATGTCCCCTCTCCCCGACCAACCTCGGTCGGTGCCCGGAGAGGGTTAGGGTGAGGGCGATATGTCGATAACCGTGTTACTTTACTTGCATGTTTCCACTTTGCCCTCACCCCCTGCCCCTCTCCCAAAGGGAGAGGGGAGCATCCACTCAATACGTCAAAGCGTAAGCCAGGATGTTCACGTTGATGTCGATGGCGTTTGTAAATTCATTGCCTCCGCAGCAGCAGCACCCGGTTGTATGGCTGGTGTCGTTCAAGCCGTCCTGGGAATAGATCACGCCCAGCCGCCCGCCGATGCTCACCCCGGCCAGCGGGTGCACCGCCCCGTGCTGGCCGTGCAAATCCTTGATTTCGTAAATGGTATGAAAGATGGGATGGCCGATGTCGATGGGCTGCAGGGGATTATTGGGGAAGATCAGGGCCATCTCGCGGCGAAAGGCGCGATCCCATTCCAGCGACGAGCACCCGGCCGAGGCCAGCAAAAACCCGCCGTTTTCGATATACCGGCGCAGGCTCTGGCGTTCGGCGTCGGACAATTGGAAGTCGCCTTCGCCGGTCATGATGACCAGGGGGAACTCGTAAAGGTTTTCGCTGTTGAGCTTGACCGCATGGAAGCGCCGGCTGGTGGAAATGGCCGTTTCCTTTTCGGCCTTGATCAAAAAGTGATCGGAAAAACAGCGGCTGCTTTTGGTGCCCGCGTACACCAGGTTGGCCACCTGCACGATGCCGTCCGGCTCTCCGCCCGCTTGCCGGGCATCCGGTTGGGCCCGCGCCGGGCAGGCGATGGCGGCCGCTGCGATCACTGTAAACCCCAGGTGTTTGAGCAAGTTTATATTGCACATCGAATTCGTTCCTTTCGCATCAAGAGCCTGTCCCAAAAGTCCCCTCTCCCTCTGGGAGAGGGTTAGGGTGAGGGCATTTCTCGATAATGTAATCCATTAAAAATCTGTTTTGTGATAGACTCTAATGATAAACTTCGCCGTTTTCTTCCAATACGCGTTGAAAATACTGCCCCACCTCGCGGCGATATTGCATGGGCGTTTCGCCTTCGCTCGCCCCGGCCGCGTTTCCAATGTTCTGATTTTCCCGGGAGGTGGGTGCATCGGGATTTGCATTGGGAACGGCGCCGGTGGACCGGCCGCTGGGATGCCAAAGCATAGTTGCATTGTTCATCCATCCTTCGACTCCTCCGGCGATAGGCAAACCGCCGTAGAGTCCAATCGACCCGTAACCGCCCATGCCCATGCCTGGGCCGTTTCCCGCGCCCATCCCGGCCAATAACTGTCCCAGGGTATTTCCCAATCCGTCGCCCAATGTGGGCTGGAAAAAGATGTGTCCTTCGCAATTCCCCTGCAAGGGGCAATTGCCGTCGCATTTTTTGATGAATTTTTCCAGTATCTCGGCCGATTTTTTGGCTTTTTCATAACCCCGGGTAGCGGCGAATTCCATTAAGGCCGATTCGGCCTCGGCCATGGTTTCAGCCGCGCCGCTGGCACGGACGTCCTTGACGAATTGAGCGGCCGACCGGCGGAGTTCTTCCATATCGTCCGCATCGGGCAGGCGATGGACGTGTTCTTCGATGTCGCCAAGAAGCATGCCCAGGGCCTCGCGGATCTGGCGCTGCTCTTGCTCCATTTCCCGCATTCGGGCCTTGAGCATGGGATTGTCCTCGCCGTCGCGGCCTTTCAAGGACGACGACCGTTCGGCCAGGTCCCGCTGCCACTGGGCCAGGGCGATAAACCGCTGCTCATCGACCATCAAGCGGAAAACGGCCTCCAATTTCTCCAACGGCATGGACACCAGTTGTTCGAACGACTTGCGCCGGGCTGACAATTGATCGGCCATCTTGCCCAGCTCGCCGGCCAGTTTCTCGTTGCGCATGCCCTTTGTTTCTTCCAGCTTTTTTAGCTCCTTGGCCATTTCATCGGTCAATTGGATCATCTCGTCCAATTGCGGCGTAAAGTTCCGGTCGGCGTCGAAGGGTAGTTTCTGTTTCGATAATTTGTCGATCTCCACGGCCTGTTCGAGCATCAGCAGTTCCAGCCGCCGCAGTTCTTCCCGGGTTTCCTCGCTTACGGCTTCCCCGGACGGCTGCTTTTTGATTTTATTCTGCAGGTCTTCGATTTCATTGGCCATTTTTTCCAGGCGCCGCTGGGCCGCCTGGTACTTGGACATCAAAGCCTCGATCCCGTTTTGCGTGAGAATCATCTGCTCGAACTCTTCCTGGGAGATGATGCGGACCGTGGCCACAGTGCTTTCCGCGCCTTTGCGCCCGCCGGATCGTTGTCTTCCACGCGCCCGAAAAGTTTTATCACGTCGCCCGGCAGCAATCCGTATCTTGCCAGCGGTAATTGGAATGTAGCGTCATCTCGGCGCGGCGGGCGCGAAGGCAGGCTAACGGCCTTGGGCAGAAATCGGGATTCGTTCAGGTTGCGAAAGAGTTCCAACCGCGTTATGCCGCAGTCGTCTTCGGCCGAGACGGCCACCGGCAACAGGGCGTTGGGCGTGGCCAGCGACATCTTCGGCGGCTGGGTCAAGCGGATAAAAGGACGCTCGTCGGCCAGCAGGGTTATGCCTCCAGAAAACGATTCTTCCGACGTCTGGCCGTCGGCATCGATAACGCGGCACTCGAACTTGCCGTCGGATGTGATTTCAAACTCGCCCGCCGCCTCCTGGCCGCCGGATACCGCCGGGTTCATGGCTACAACGGTTTTTTGACCGCGCCCGGTAATTTCCATCTTGCCTCCTCCGAGCGGACGGTTGCTGCGGATCGAGACCCGGACTTTTGTACCCGGCAGCCCGGCCACGCCTCCCTTGGGCATGGGCCCATCGTACGGCGGCCGGTTGGCATAAGCCGGAGACGTAATCCGCAAACGCACGCCCTCGATTCGCGGCAGGGTAATTACCCGGATGCGATATTTTTCGCTCCGCGCGCGGTTTGCGCGAACGAAGTATTCGGCCGGTTCCGTGACCTTGGCCAGCACGGTCCGCCAAGCTCCGCCGGGCTCGGGAAACATAGGCAAGGGCTGCGCTTGACCGCGGCCATTGTCGATCACAAGTTCGGCCTGGTCGACGGAGGGGCCGACGGTTTTCGCGCGGATTTCCAACTCCTTGCCGTAGATCACCTCGACGTTGCCCGGCGTCACTTCAAATTTCGTGGGCGAATATGGCGGCACGTCGTTAAAGGGGCGAAAAAAACGGCTCCATTGGGTTTGCACCAATCCGGGCAGGCAAATCGCGGCCACGCCCACGAAACTCATCATCAACGTAAAGGTCGTCAAGGATCGGCGCAGAGGTTTCAGCGGCACGGCTTTGGCCGGCGACACCCGACCGGCGACCTCGGCCGCGTGAGATACGGCCATGGTGGCTAAACCGGCGGTCAATTCCGAGGACTCCTCTGTCCTTGCACGGCAAAAGGTATCTTCAAGTTCCACGCCGGTGAGTATTACTCCGCCGGAACCGCACGCCCGATCCAAGCGCCGGGCCACTAACCGGTCCCGGCTGAAGCGAACGACCTTTGCCGCCAAAAAGACAACAAGAATTATCCCCGTTAATCCGGCGATCCAAAGCAAGGCCACGCGCCACTCAGCAGAGAGTTCCCACAGCAAATCCAACCAGACGCCGATCAGCAACACCGCCAAAGCCGCTCCCATAGCCCAAACTATTCCGGCGGCCCAGCCCACGGCCAACAACCGCCGCCGCACCCGGCTAAGACAGGCTTGAAGCGAAAGGTCAGTCATGTTTCCACTCCTTGCGGCATATCACAAAATTGCGAATAAAAGTCCCCTCTCCCTTTGGGAGAGGGGAGGTTTTTTGACGCTCACTCTTACACCAGTCCGCTATGGCGGCGATAACTCCAGGCGGCGGCCCAAAGTCCAAACGTTCCCAACAGCACCCACCAGCGGTCCCAGGCCGTGGTTTGCGCGGTGCGCGTGGGCCGGCTTTGGCTGAGATGCCGCTCGACGTGCCGGGCCAGGATGGCGGGATCGACGCTCTCCAAAACCGCTCCGCCGCTTTGTTCAGCGAGGAACTTCATCAAGTTCGGTTGTGCGCGGACGTCCAACCGCTCGGTCAAGTTGCCTTGCACGTCGAAATCGATCATGCCCGAGACCTCGTTTTTCTCGATGCCCGCCACGCGAGCCGAATAATGTCCCTCGGGCAGCCGTCCCCAGGAAACGTAATACTGTCCCGGATAATTTCCCCGCGGCACGCAGGCGGTCAACCTGGGACGATCGAGGGCCGCGCCGCTGAGTTCGACCTGGGGCGCATCTCCGCTCCACTGCCGGACCAACAAATTCGCCGAAACGTTTTCATCGCTGCTAAAGGCGACTTTATCGGTCCTTAGCGCCAGTCGTTGCGAAGGCAACAGGCCCATGTTGGCAGCCAGCCAGCGGACCAGGCTCCGCCAGAGAGAGGCGTAAATCTCGGCCGTTTGTTGTTTTTCGGGCGGGAGAAAGGCCCAGCGCCACATACCGGCGCCCTTCGATCGCCACCACCCGGCCGTTGCCCACCGGCTGATAAGAAATCACCGGCGCAGCCTCGCCTCCGGCGCCCGCCGCACCCGTGGCCAGCACCACGGCCAGGGCCTTGGCCGATTCCGGCCGGGCCACAGTGGCCAAGGAAGGCAGATCGGCCAACGGATCGCCGCCGTCCGCGCCGGCGGGCAACCATCGCAGGGCCTGGCCGGCCTCGGTCAATTGCACGTGAAATCGGGTTTCCGCCGTGGGCGTCCAGCGCAGAGGCATCAAGTCGCCCAAACGCTGGCCGATCTGCGAGGAGGGCGACCCGCGAAAACACACCAGCGATCCCTCTCCCTCGCTGAGCCACTTCTTCAATTTAATCAAAGCCTCGTCGGTCAAAAAGATTTCCGCGTTGCGGCCCAGAATCACGATCTGGTACGAGGCCAGCGCTTGGGCGTCGGAAAGAAACTTTCCCGCGTCTGTTTCGATGGTCCATTGGTCGGGAGAAATCGGTTTAGTCTCATTGGCGTTCAGCGCGGCTGGAGAGTTTTCAGTCCCCGCATTCTTCGCCGGATCCTCATCGGTTTTCGGCGCCGCAAGCCGAGGGATCTTGCGCTCTAAAAGCCTGCCTTCGGCGAGCTGCACTACGGTGACCAGTTCGATCGACTGGTCCATGGACAATGTCCGCACCAGGAACTTGGTGTCCCAATATGGTTTGCCTTCCAGCAACAACACCCTGACCGGCTGATCGATCACCCTCAACAACAACGAAGCCGAGTTGTTCGCCGCGTCACCTCCCAGGAAAAAGGCTCTGCCCGGACTTGATACCGGTACAGGCCGTTGGTTTTGTGAGTGACGTAAAACACGTCTTCGGCCACGTCGTCGCCCTTGATATTTATGCCGTGTTTTTCCACAAGCTTGCCGTCCGCCATAAGCGAAAGTTCGACCCGCGATGCGCTTGAACCGCGCTGGCGAACGTTGACCGCCACCGGAACGCGCTGGCCGATGAACGCCAATTCCTGCGGCTGTTGCAAGGCGACCTCGATGTCCTGAACGCCCGCCTGGCCGCCAAGGGTTTTGACGAAAAGCGGGGCGTCCACGGCCTTGGCCTTGGCCGCGCTGCGCCGCAGTCGTTCGGTTCCGCCCAGGACATTGTGTATGCCGTCGCTCAGCAAGACGATCGCCTGTCCCTGGGCCCGGTCGTCGGCCAGGGCTTCCTCCACTGCGGCGGCGATGTCGGTCGATGTGCCTTCGGGTTTTTCGCCGCCCATGGCTTCGGCCGAAGAAAGCGACGAACTCTCGGCAAACGAGCGAATGCAGACCTCGTATCGCTGGCCCAGTTCCTTGGCCGTTTTCGCGGCCATCGCCGCGGCCGCTTGGAATCGCGTCTGACCGTCGCCGGCATCCGGCGTGCCCATGCTGCCCGAGCGGTCGACCAGCACCGTCAGCAAGGGTTTGCCCGGCGGCGGCGGAATCCGCTCCTGCCAGGTGGGATTCAATAAAATCGTAAGCGGCACGACCACGGCCGCCGACATGAGCGCCACCAGAAACCACCAGCGGGCGCGCGGCAAGCGATTCCGCCCTGATATCGCATACCAGGCCAGCAGCCCGGCGGCAATTAAGGCCATCGTAGTCCAAAGCGACCAGGGAATGTATGGATCAAAGGTAATCGATTTCATTTTTTCAGGTGCGAAATACCAGTAAAGCCGATGTTTCTCCCAACAGGCAAACCACGCAAGCCGCGGCAAACCACCACCAAAAATCGTCGTGCCGCCGGCTGTTGTCCTCCGCGCCGCGGAATACGATATTCCGTCCCGCGCCCAATCGGCCGGTCAAGACCTCGGGCTTCATGCTTTCCAATTGGCTTTCTTCGGGCGGAAGGTTGAGGGCCAGCGAAAACACCGTGGCCGCGTCGCGCTGGACGCGATACACTCCAGGCTGTGTCGGCGAGGGCCAGCGCCAGGCAGTAGACACCGCCTCGTCGACCAGTTCGCCGCAGGCGTTTGATTCGGTCTCCGCGCCGTGCGCCGCCGGCCCCACAATTCGCAAACCGACCGACGTGCCGGCATCGGCCGGCAACTGGGCCGCCAGGGGCTCGCCGCAAAAGGCCGAATCCGCGCCGCGTCCTCGGTCCAGCATCTGCGCGACCAGTTCGTTGAGCATGGGAACGAAGGCCGAGGTCCTGGGCAGATTCGATGCGCCCAAATCGGCGTTGATAACGGCCATCGCCCCGGCGTCGGACGATGTAATCACCACGCCCGCCGATCCGTCGTTGTAGGTGGCCAGAATGTCGTTATCCAAGCCGTTTTCCAGGCGCCTGGAAGCCAGCCCGCCCGCGAAACGCAGCCTGCCTATGACCGCGCTAAGATTATCGCCGAACACGCGGAAGGCCGGATTTTCCCGGCGCACGGATGTGTAAAACAAATCGCGGCGAATTTGCCCGGACGGCGGCGGGGCGAACTCGATGGGCATTTGCAAACCGCTGCCCGCAAGTTCAGCCAGCTTCTTCAAATTCGTGGCGTCGATCAATTCGCTTGCCACGTAAACGATCGGGCGCCCGCGGCGCATCAATCCCGCCAAAAGCCGGCCGGTCTCCTCCGAAAGTTTGCCGGGATGATCCAGCAGGATCAGATCGGCCGGGGCCAAGGCCGCCCGATCCGCCGACGACGGATCCAAACGCAAGAGCGTGGCCGACGCCTTTTCCTTGAGTTGCCCATCCGGAACCAATGCGCATTCCAGATAATGACTTGACGACGGCCGCTCGGTTGCCGGCTGCCGGGTTAGAAGCGCGTACGTCGGCTTGGGACGGACGTGCACGACGAAAGGATAAACGTTGTCGGCGGCCAGTGCGTCGTCGATTCCTTCCAGCCGGGCCTCGCCCGATTGCCAACCCGTGCCGCGAATGCCGATCTCCTCGGTCAAAGTGGTGGATTGCCCGGCCGGGCACATGCCCGATATCCGCCAATTCGAATCGCCCAACGTAACTTCAACGCTCACTTTGCGGGCAAGGGGCGAATAGTTACCCACGTCGATTTCCAATTGCATGCCGCCGGAGGGCGATCGCGCGGTTTGTCCTTCCACGCGCAAAATCGCCACGTTAGGCAGCGTTTTAATTGGGGCGGTCGATTCCAATTGGATCTGCGTGTCGGCGGGCAGGACCGAAAAATCGGCCTTGGTCCAATTGGAGCGTTGAAAATCGCTCACCACCATCAATTCCCGCCGCCGCCGGTCGCCGGCCGAAGCAGGCGCCAACATCCGGGCCGAAAGATCAAGCGCCCGGGCAACGTCCAAGCGCTGCGGCAATACCCGGCACCGGGCCAACTCCTCGCGCAAGGCCTCGAAATTGGTCGAAGGGCTCTCGAAAACCGCCTCCGCCCGCGCGGCGGCAACGATCAGATTGGCCGCCAGTCCCGGCCGGTAACGCAAATAATTGGCGGCCATGGTCCGTGCCCGCTCGATCTGCTCCACCGCGCCGTCGTCGGCGGCCATGCTCTGACTGACGTCCAGGATCACAATGCGCACTGCGTCGCCGCCTTGAACGTCGGATATCAGCGCCCGGTTTCCCCATTGCGGCCGGGCCACCGCCAAGGCGATCAGAAACACGGCCAGCGTGCGTAGTGCCAGCAGTAAAATGTCCCGGAAGCGATGCCAACTGCGGCGCTGGTGCACGGCCTCGCGCACGAATCGCAGGGTCGAGAGGGGCATCCGCACCGGGCGGGGCCTGGTGAGAAAGTGAATTGCCACCGGCGCGGCCGCCGCCAGCACTCCCATCACAATCGCCCAGGGATGCAGAAACGTCATAAATCGCTCGCCAATGAATCAATGATTTGAATTATCGATCATCGCTATCCCGCTCGTTCCACCAAAAATTCTCCCAGGGTTTGCAAATACGATATGGCCGTCGATACGCGGCGGTAGTCGCAGCCGCCGGCCAAGGCCAATTGGCGGACCATCGCCAGGTGCGCACCGAACCGATCCCGATAAGCCGCGCGGATCTCACTGGGCGAACAGTTTATCCGCCCGTCGTTTTCCATGCCCTCGAAGCGATAGGCGATGCCCTCGGGCAATCGTTCCTCTAGAGGATGCACTATATGCAGGATCACGATGTCCCAGCCGCGATGTCGGAACAATCGCAGCGCGGCGAACACGTCCTCCAGGTCTTCCATCAGGAAATCGCTCATCGACAACAGCACCCCGCGGCGCGTGGATTGCTCGAACAAGTCGCGCAATCCGCCGGCCATGTGCGTGGATGGCCTGGCGGCGATGTTTTCCACGACTTCCTGGAGGCGTCCGATGTGCGACGCCGTTGCGCCCGGGGCCAGCACTTCCCGCAGCCCGTCGTCAAGCACGGCCAAGCCCGCCTGATCTTGCCCCCGGCTTATCACGTGCGAAAGCGCGGTGGCCAAGTATTGCACGTATTCCAGCTTGGAACCGGCCGTATTCCGCGGACCTTCGGCGCCGAAACGCATCGAGCCGCTGGCATCGATCGCCAAGGTGCAGTGCAGGTTGGTTTCCTCCTCGTGCAAGCGGACGAAGGCCTTGCCCGTGCGGGCCAGAACCTTCCAATCCAGCCGGCGGAGGTCCTCGCCGCCCGTGTATTCGCGAAAATCGGCGAACTCGCCGGCCCCGCCCAGTTGCCGCGACTGGTGATAGCCCATGAAAGTGCCTTCCACGCGCCGGCGTGTGGAAAAACGCATGTGCTCCAACGCCGAAAGCGCGCAGGTCCAAAAATCGGCTGGTCCTGGTGGCGTTCATGCCCCAACTTCTTTCAATAAATGATTGATAATGTCCGCCGAGGTTACCGAATCGCCCACCGCCCGATGATTTACGATTATGCGGTGCCGCAGAATGGGCAGCGCCACCGCCAGCAGGTCTTCCATGATCGGTGCGGACCGGCCCACCAGGAGCGAGCGGGCCTTGGCCGCCAAGACCAGATTTTGCGACCCCCGCGGACCCGCGCCCCAAGCCACGTAATCCCGCACCATCTTGTCTCCGCGCGTGTCTTCGGGCCGGCTTGCCCCGCAGATCCGCACCGCCTGGGCCGCCACGTTTTTCGCCACCGGCACGGCCAGCACCAAGTCGCGCAACTGCAAAAATTCCTCCCGCTTGAGAGAGGCCTCGGGCAATTCCGGGACGCCGGAAGTCGTGCGCATCACGATCTCCTCTTCCTGATCGGGCGAAGGATAACCGATGCGGATCTCCATCATGAAACGGTCCAGTTGGGCTTCCGGCAGCGGATACGTGCCCTCCTGCTCGATGGGGTTTTGCGTGGCCGCCACCAAAAACGGCTCTTCCAGCATATAAGTTTTACCGCCCACAGTGACGTGCCGCTCGGCCATCGCTTCCAGCAAGGCCGACTGCGTTTTGGCGCGGCGCGGTTGATTTCGTCGGCCAGCACCAGATTGGCAAATACCGGACCGGGCCGGAAAACCATCGTCGGCCCCTGCGAATCATCGCCCCGCCCTAAAAGCTCGTAGCCCGTCACGTCGGCGGGCATCAGGTCCGGCGTGAATTGAATCCGCGCGTATTTCCACTCAAACGCCGCGGCCAGGGCCTTGACCATCAGTGTTTTAGCCAAACCCGGCACGCCCACAAGCAAGGCATGCGACCCGGTAAGCGCACATATCAATAGCTGATCGATCACCTCGTCTTGTCCCACCACCACCTCGTGCAGACTATTGCGAATCGTACGCACCCGATCGGCAAAAGTATCCACCTGCTTCTGTGCCGCGTCGCTCTCGATTATCGCCATCTTTAGTTCTCCTTTCCGGTAGGGAACACAACGCTGAAAAATCTTGTTCCGTGTTATAGTATCTTCCAATCACCGGCGAACGCGCCGCGCAATATATAACGAATAATTGATTAATCTTTTACTATAACACTTAAAAGGGGGGTGTCAAGTATGCTTGTTGAACGGGTCTAAGCGTGTAAAATGCTGATTATGCGGGGATAAGCGGCGCCAAGAATCGTAAATCGGAGAATCTCTCATGGACCAAACTTTTACTTTCACAGTCAACGGCCAGCAGAAATCGGTGACCACCGATCCTGACAGGCCTTTGCTCGAAGTCCTGCGCGAAGACTTGCAATTGACCGGCCCCAAACTCGGCTGCGGCGAAGGCCAATGCGGCGCATGCACCGTGCTTTTAGGCGGCAAAACTATTTTCTCCTGCATCACCCCAGTCTCCGACGCGGAGGGGCAAACCATCGAGACGATCGAAAGCCTGTCACGCGGCGGCAAACTGCACCCCGTGCAAGAGGCCTTTCTCGCCGAGGGCGCGTTTCAATGCGGATATTGCACGCCGGGCATGATCATGGCCGCCACGGCCTTGCTCAAAGAAACGCCCAATCCCAGCGACGCCGAAATCCGCTCCGGCATGGAAAAACATCTTTGCCGCTGCTGCGGCTTTCCCAAAATCCAAAAAGCCATCAAACGGGCGGCCAACGCCGGGAGGTAAATGCCATGACCACAATCCGCGAATCAAATGAATCCAACGAATTCAACGAATATCAGCAAACCGAATATCAAGAACCCATTGAACGCGTCCCTTACGACTTCGGCATCACCCGCCGCGGCTTTGTGCAGGTGCTTGGGGCGGGCTTGCTCATCAGCGTAACCGCGGGCACCGCCTTGGGGCAGCGCAGGGCGCACCCGGCGGCGGCCGCACGGTAATCGTCTCCGCCAGAATTCACATCGCCAAGGACGGCAAAATCACCGTTTTGACCGGCAAAGTGGAGGAAGGCCAGGGCGCTCGCACCGAACTGACACAGGCTGCCGCCGAGGAATTGCGCGTACCCGTTTCCCAAGTAGATTTAATGACCGCCGACACAAGCCTAACTCCCGACGACGGCGTCACCGCGGGCAGCATGACGACGCCGCGGACCGTGCCGCCCGTGCGCCAAGGCGCAGCCGCGGCTCGGCAGGCACTTGTTCTAATTGCCGCCGAGCGCTGGGGCGTGGACGCCTCCACCCTGGAAGTCCGCGACGGCAAGATCACGCACGCCGCCTCGGGGCGCACGTTGACCTACGGCGATCTGGCCGGAAGCGATGAACTTATAAAAGCCTTTGGGCAAGCACCACCCGCCGATATCACGCTGACGCCCGTCAAGGAATGGAAAATCATGGGCGTATCGGTCCCACGTCCGAATGCCCGCGACATCGTGACCGGCGCGCACAAATATCCTTCCGACGTCACCCTGCCCGGCATGTATCACGGCAAAGTCCTGCGCCCGCCGGCTTACGGCGCGAAGCTCGTGTCCATCGACATGGCGCCCGCCAAAGCCATGAAAGACGTCGTGGCTGTCGAAGACGACCAATTCGTGGGCATTGCCGCGCCTACTTCACATCAGGCCCGCAAGGCCTTGGAAGCCATCGCACCCACAGCCAAATGGGAACTTGCCGCTCAACCCTCAAGCCAGGAGATATTTGATTACCTGCGCAAGCACGTGCGGGGCGAGGCACCGAAAAATCCTTATGCCGATGAACTGGCCAATGCCGGCAAAGTTCTCAAGCAGACTTATGACGTATCTTACGTCCAGCACACGCCCATGGAAACCCGCGCCGCAGTGGCCGAGTGGGACGGCGACAAGTTGACGGTCTGGACCGGTTCGTCAAGTCCGTTCGGCTGCCGGGGCGAACTGGCCCGCGCATTCCACGTGCCCGACGACGGCGTGCGGGTGATCGTGCCCGATTATGGCGGCGGTTTCGGCGGAAAACACAGCGGCGAGGCCGCCGTGGAAGCTGCCCGCCTGGCCCGGGCGGCAGGCAAACCAGTGTCGCTAAAATGGACCCGCGAAGAAGAATTCACATGGGCCTATTTCCGTCCCGCCGCAGTCATCGACATCGAAGCCGCCCTGGACACCAATGGCAATATGACCTCGTGGCATTACGTTAATATCAACTCCGGTCAAGCGGGACTAGACACGCCTTACAAAACCGGCAAGAAAAATTGCCGTTTCGTGCAATCCGATTCTCCTCTGCGACAAAGCTCATACCGGGCGCTGGCCGCCACGGCCAACAACTTCGCCAGGGAGAGTTTCATGGACGAACTGGCCGCCGCCGCGGGCATGGACCCGCTTGACTTCCGGCTCGCGCACCTGGAAAACCCCCGCCTCCGCGCGGTGCTCGAAGAAGCCGCCAAGCAGTTCAACTGGCGCGAGAAGGTAAAGCAGAAGCAGCCCGGAGTAGGATTTGGTCTGGCTTGCGGAACCGAAAAAAACTCCGTCGTGGCGGCCTGCGCCGAAATCGCCGTCGACACGGTAAAAAACAGCATCTCGGTCCTCCGCGTATGCGAGGCCTTCGAATGCGGCGCAATCCTGAACCCCGCCAACCTCACCTCCCAGGTGCAAGGCTGCATCATCATGGGAATGGGCCCGGCCCTGCGCGAGGGAATGCGATTTGAAAACGGGGTGATGCAAAATGCCAATTTCAAGCATTACCTTGTGCCCCGTTTCAGCGACGTGCCCGAACTCGACATCCACCTGATGAACCGCCCCGACCTGCCCAGTGCGGGAGCCGGCGAAACGCCCATCATTGCCATAGCCCCGGCCATTGCCAACGGAGTCTTTCACGCCACCGGCATGCGTATCCGCCGCATGCCTATAATGTACTCCTCACGCTCCGCGTGAGGAATCGGCTTCACGCGGAGCGTGAAGAGTACAAAATGCTGAAGTATTTTTTGACTGCTCCTTAAAACCATGAGCCGACCGCCCAGAGACATTCATCAAACCATTGCCGACCGCTGCGATAAAGACCGCGATTTCGCCCTCGCCACGGTTTTGAAAACCCTTGGCTCCACGCCATGCAAGGCGGGCGCTAAAGCCATTATCGACTCCGGCGGCGCGATCCTGGGCACCATCGGCGGCGGAGCGGTCGAAGCCCGGGCCCAGCAACTTGCCATCGAGGCCGTCAAAATCGGCCGGCCTTTGGTGTTCGACTTCAACCTGGAAGGCAACGCCGTCGAAGGCGCCGAACCCATTTGCGGCGGCATGATGCGCGTGCTCATCGATCCCGCCGCGGCCCTGCATAATGCGGCCTATGCAGCCGCGGCAAGGGCCCGACAACACCGGCAGCGAGGCGTGTTGCTCACCGTGATCCGAGGCGAAAAAAACCCGGAAGGTGAAAAAGCCCCGGATATCGAGATCCTTTTTTTCGCGGAAACGGAAATCCCCGCTGATTTCGCCTTTCCCGATGCCGATGCCCTTCGCTCCGTCCTGTCACGCCAGGAAACCGCGCTGTTCGTTGATGAATCGCCCCAGGAAGAGCAACGTCTCGAAGTCCTGGTCGAACCGCTCGTTCCCAGTCCGCTCTTGGTGATTGCCGGCGGCGGGCACGTCGGCCAGGCCTTGGCCCTGCAAGCCGATCTGGTGGGATTCGATATCCTGGTCATCGACGACCGCATGGAATTCACCGCCGCCGGTTTGTTCCCCGAAGGAGCGACTACGCGCTGCAGTCCGGTAGTTGAGGAAATCGGCCGCCTCTTGATCGGCGACGATACATACATTGTCATCGTCACACGCGGCCACCAGCACGACGCCGAAGCCCTGGCCGTCTGCCTCAGGAAGCCGGCGGCCTACATCGGCATGATCGGCAGCCGCCGCAAGGTGGAAATGATGCGCAAGGAGTTCGTCCAGTCGGGCAGGGCGACAGCGGCCGAGTTCGACCGCGTTTACGCCCCCATCGGCCTGGATATCGGCTCCGTGACCGTGCCCGAAATCGCCGCCAGCATCGCCGCCCAACTGATCGCCGTCCGCCGCAAAGGCGCCGCGCCAAAAATTCCCATCCATTGAGTTTAGCCTCGACCGGGCACCATGCATAGCATGGTCGGGGAGCGCGATTGGAGAGCCGCTTCTATGATCTGTACAATGGTCCTTGCCGCCGGTCGTTCGCGCCGCATGGGTGCGCAAAAACTCCTGCTGCCTTTGGCCGGCCGGCCGGTGATCGCGCGGATCGTCGATGAAGTGCTTCGCGGCCCGGTCGACCGGGTCTTCGTGATCGTGGGCCCGGACGGCGGCCGCATTGCCGATGCCCTTGCCGGCCGCCGAGTCGAGTACGTAATCAACACGGACCCGGAAGCGGAGATGCTCAGTTCGGTCCGCTGCGGCCTGCGCACCATGCCCGAGGATTGCGACGCCGTGCTGGTTGTGTTAGGCGATCAACCGGGCGTCACGGCCGAGGTCATTGCCGCGCTGGTGCAAGCCCACAAAACCTCGGGCGCGGGATAGCAACGCCAATTTATAAAGGAAAACGCGGCCACCCGCTAATTTTCGCCATGCGCTACCGCGACGAGATTCTAAACCGCTACGACGACGTCGGCCTTCGCGGCCTGCTCCACGCCCATCCCGAAGACGTTTGCGAGATCGAATTTCCCGCCCCCAACGTCATCGACGACATGGACCTGCCCCAAGATTATGAAAGAGAAACAAAACGATATAAAAACGGTTCCCGATAGATTTATTTTATGGTGTATGTCTATCCCTGTTTTGTTCTGTTGACAAGTTGTGGTATAATAAGTAAAATCATTTTGTTGAGGATTTGTATATGCCAATCCATCTGACCGAAGCGCAGTGGGCCGACGCCGCGAAAGGAAATGAAGTTCCGGTTCGGGTCTGCGATCCCGCCGAGAGTGCAATGTTCGTGCTCATGCGAGCGGAAGTATACGAGCGATTCAAGTCCTTGTTCGAGGAAGATCCGGTTGCCGAACAGGAGCGGCTGTTCCAACTCCAACAGTTTGGAAAACGCGCCGGTTGGGATGATACGGAAATGGACGTCTAAGATTGCCTCAAAGCCGCACTCGTCTTGCCTTGAAGTGGCCTGCCCAAATTCCCGTGTTCATCACAATAATTGAGCGACAAGAGGCAAAATAGGCCGCTTCAAGCCTCCCAGGCCTTCGGGCACGGAATCGCGGCCACGCCCCTTAACATCATTGATGACATGAATCTGCCCTAAGACTATGCACGAGAAATAGATATATATAAAAACAGTTCATTACAGTGTTATTCAACGTTATTTCCGAAATTCTCCTTAGTAATAATTGGTTTGGATATAAAAATTTGTGGGTTATTTTTAATGATTTGTGCAACCAAGCTACCAAATTCGGTTAGGCTATAAGCTCTTGTGCCATCTTCAAATTCACCTACTGATTTAAGCATTTGTTTATCTAATAAGCGTGATATATCCATTGTTCTTAACATCCCAAAAAGTGTTGATATTTCATCCCTTTTTCCCCATACTGTTGATGGGCCCATTTTGTGAATTTCATTTAGAAAAGAAATTTCTCCACGTGTCATAGTAGAAATTGCCAGAAATATTCGAGCATCATTGACGAAATTACGTTCTTTAAGTCTTTTTATTAATTCTTCACGTAATTTTTCTCTTGCCTCAATTGTCTTTGTAAAATCAAGATGCATATGTGGAATGGTACTTACATCAAAGAGGAATTTGTCGGTATCATCTCTAACTAGAAGTACTTCCCAAGGTTGACGGCAAGCTAAAGCTAAACCAACTTCATACATTACATTACCATTACGATAAGGAATCCCCGTTTTCGCATCATATCCCATCGTCGAAACATCAGCTAATATCATCTGAGAGTGCGCGATACCATCCATAATATCTGTAAGAATGGAATCACCCGTTTTGGAAAGATCTACCCGATTGGGTTTGAGATGTACATCTGCAATAGAAATGTCACAAATTGCAGGCGAAATAATATTATCATATCTTGCTTTGTATTGATCAGCAAAACTCATGGCTACAAAAATTTCGGGACGAACCTCCATCCTCCAATATGTTTTAAGAAAATTATTAGGGTGCATTTTGAATTTTCCTAATTGGGCGAAAAAGGCAGACTAAAATGGTATAAGAGATTAATAATTTTGAATAAAAAGGTGTAAGGAACGGTTTCTGGTCTTGTATGACAATAAGAAACGATTAAATACGATTACCTTTTAGCATTTTATTCTCTTTTCTTTTCAATTTTATCGCAAGAGCAATCGCCCAGCCGACGAGGAACCCGATCCACAGCGGAAACGCCAAACAGGCGGCGGCGGTTAAGGCGGGCAGGATCCAGACGCGGCGGGCGAGTTGATCGCGGCAGACTAATACCAATTCTCCGCCGCTTACCATCAAAAGCACGCCCAAGACGCCGCGGGGATAATTCTGCAAGGCCCCCAGCAGCGAATTGCCCAACACCAGGCCCAGGCAAATCAATGCGCTTCCCAGGATCAGGTTGCACAGGCCGGACCGGGCCCCGAACCGATATTGGGCGGCCAGTCCGCCCGCGCCGTGGCACATGGGCATCGCGCCCAAGAGGCAAAAGAGCAAGTTCATCAAGCCTACCGACATTGCCACCCGCCGCGGCCGAGCGGGTCGCTGGGGAAAAAGATCGACCGAAAGCACGCAAACCGCGAACACCGAATTGAGCAAGGTGAGCGGGATTTGCGGCAAGGCGGCCGCCGTCAGTCCCTTTGTCCAGGCCTGCCAATGAGCCAGGTCCGGAAGATGCCAGCCCAGGCCCAATCGCAGCGCGTGGAAAAGATCTTGATGTGTAAATCCCAGTGCAACCAGCCCGAGGATAAACGCCGCCAGCGCGGATGGAAAATGTTTGATCCGCCAGCCCACAAGCACGCACCCGGCCGCCAACGCAGCCAGGACTAGATCGAACGCGGCCCACGAGGCGCCTATCATTTGCAGGCCGCTGTAGATGAGTTTCATCCCTAACGCCAATTGCAGGCCGCGGACCACGCCCCGGGGAATATAGCGTTCCAGTCGCTGGATCGCCCCGGACCAGGCCAGGAGCAATACCACCGCGCCGGTGATGATGCCGGCCGCCAGGATGTCGCTTTCGGTCAGCGATTCGCTGATGGCCACGGCGGCGATGGCCTTCATGGGCTGCACGGCCAGGGGGATTCTGAAAATCAGCCCAGTGGAAAGGTTTGCCAGGCCCGCTCCTATTAGCGCCGGCCCGAGTTGCAATCCGCACAGCGAAACCATGCCTGTCAAGAGCGGAATGAACATCCCCAAGTCGCCCAATGCGCCGGAGGTTTCCATGAGCCAAATCCGCGGCCCGCCCCCAAACCGCGGCCGCGCGATTTCCGCTTTCTCGGGCGATATCACGGGACTAGCATCGATCTTGGTCATGGGCATCAAAGCAGTAGAATACTAGCGAGGCCTGAGGGTAGCGATAAAAGAGGGTAGGTGTTATTTTGCATTTTGCACTTTTAATTTGCAGTCTCCGTCGCTACAGTCCCTTTTGCTCCCGGTCTTTCATTTCCAGGTCCACCCCGTCGGCGCGGAGGGCATCTTGAAGTTCAGCGACGTTTACCTCGCGGGGCGTGATTCCCTTTTTTGCCGACATGACGGCGGCAAGTCCGGCGGCGTGGCCCGTGGCCATGCAATTGCCCATGCTCTTGCCGGCTGCGGCGCCCATGTGGGTGGTGGAAATGCAGCGGCCCGCCATCAAAAGGCCGTCGATCTTTTCCGGCACGATCGCCCGGTATGGCACGTCGTGGATCTTCATCCTCCCGGACCTGGCCCCGATCTGCCCGCCGGGATCGAGGTACCCGCTCCGCCAGGCGATGGCGTCCGCGAACGTCCGGCCGGCCATGGCGTCCTCTTCGGTAATCACGTACATCCCCTTCACGCGCCTGCTTTCGCGGACGCTCACTTGCGGTCCGCTGCCGATCCACTCGATGCGCTTCAACTCGGGATTGTCGGAACCGCGCACGGCTTGAATCATTTCCAACGCCTGCCGGCGGCTGGCGCATTCGGCCTTGGTTCGCTCCTGCGGATCGGTCGCGTCCAACCGGCCCATGTCCGCGGTTCCCGAATGATTGACGTACCAACTATGGCTATGCGCTATCTGATTTATTTCCAAGAAACCTGAAGGGATCAGCGGGTATTGCTTCCGGGCATTGTGGATCGCGTTTATGACATCGGAATACCGCACCTTGGACGCGTCGATATTCGTCAAGGCCAAGGACAACGTCATGGGCATAAGCCCGGCGGCCTCGGTCATCGTCTCCGCCCCGGCATAGTACGACACGTCGGCGTCGCCGGTGCAGTCTATCACGGCCTTGGCATAGATTGCCTTCAAGCCTCGTTTCGTGGAAATCAGCACTCCGGCGACTCGGTTGTTATCGACAATTGCATCGGCCGCGCGGACGTGAACCATGTATCTGCAGCCGACCTGGTCCAAGGCGTCGATGACCGCGACCTTCAGGTACTCCACGTTGCACCACAGTTCATGCCTGCCGGTGCGGACCGCCTGGTCGCCGTAGGCCTGGATTTTCTGGATCAACAGTTCGTGCACGGCCGATCGCGGCTTGCCGTCCGGGCGGACCTGGTTGATGGCCATGCCCAGGGCCCAGGCGCCCACTCCGCCGAAGAACGAACAATTTTCCACGAGCAGGGTTTTAACGCCCTTTCGCGGCCCCCAGCGCGGCCCCGATCCCGGCCGGCCCGCCGCCCACAACCAATACGTCCACTTCGTCCAGCACATCGTGCCGCGCAGCCGTCTGGATCGCCGGACGCTGGTCGTCAATAGTCGCTGTGCCGGAGGCAAATGCCGCGCCGCCGATGACCGCCGCGCCGGCCGCTGCAAGAACTTCACGCCGATTTGGTTTGCGTTGTTTGCTCATAATGTGATCCTTGAATTGGGCCGTGAATTGTCCAGCCGTCGAGTATAAACTACCGCCTCTCGCCGTCAAGATGCG
Organism: Pirellulales bacterium; assembly: GCA_963845975.1. Taxonomy (GTDB): domain Bacteria; phylum Planctomycetota; class Planctomycetia; order Pirellulales; family Thermoguttaceae; genus JBEKIK01. The sequence continues at coordinate 2,390,610 of CAWJUD010000001.1, forward strand.
CCTTGAACGAGCCTTTCACTATCCAAGTATCAATAATCTCGCGCTACTTGTCCTTCTCCCCTCCGCCCTCTGCCTTCTTTTCCAGTTCCTCGGCCTGTTTTTGATCTATCTCTGCTCTTTCATTCTCGTTTAACAGCCGATAGGCTTGGGCGCGATTGCGAAAGGCCACCGGGTCGGATGGATCGAGGCGGATCGAGGCCGTCAACTCTTTCACCGCCTCGGAATACTGGCTTAGTTGTATCCGGCAGCGGCCCAGCCAGAGGTGCACCTCGGCGTGGTCCGGCAGGCCTTCCGATTCCGCGCACATCTGACTGAGAAGCTCGATCGCACGGTCGTACCGCCGCCGCCGCCAGTAACGCTCCACCGTGGCCCAGTCGTAATCGCGGGCATAAGGCCGCCAAGGATAAGCCGTCTTGTCGGTGAATTGCTTCAGCGCCTCCTCGGGCCGGACCCACCATAGGGTAAACCACAGACCGGGCTCGGTGGGCAGCTTTTTCTTCGCGGCAAAGGGCAAAAACTCCTGGACGTAAAACGCCCGGGTCTGCTCCGCGGCCAGCATCTCATACTTGACTATCCCCGCTACGTAATCGTCCTTCGATACTCTGCCCTGCTCGGCTTCCTTGTGCAGCCGCACGAACTCCTTGGCGTTATTTATGTTGTGCAGTTCGAACACCGCCCCGGCCCAGAGTTCCTCGAACGATCGCGCCTGGCCCTGCTTCGGCCCGTCGGTGTAGTGCGGCTCGATGAGTATCGCGCCGTGAAGTTTGCCCTCCGGGGCAACGTGCTCGGCATCGGAATGGAGCGGAGCGTTTGCATCCCAGTCGACGAGCGATCCCAGGTCTTCGCCGGCGAATTTCCGCGCCGCCCAAGTCCGCAAAAACTCGTTTTCTTCGCCGAATTGGGCCATGGCCGGCCGATCTTTAAGCATCTTTTCCACTTGTTTCCGCCCGTGCTCAAGTGCCTCGGCCGATAGTTCCTTGCCGGACGACGGTTGATATTTCTCGCCCAGGTCCTTGGGATTGAGCCGAATGGCTTCTTTCATATCGGCCATGCCCTGTTGGTAATCGCCCTTTCGCAGCCGGGCCGTGCCCCGCATGCCGTGGTACCTGGCTTCGTCCGGCTTGAGTTTAATTGCCTCGCTAAAGGCAGCGGCTGCCTGATCAAATTCGCCTTGCCCCAGGGCGTTCAGACCGCGCTGGTATGCGTCTTCGGCCTCGTCGGCGGACAAAACCGCGCTTGAAAACGCGACAACCAACGCCGCCGTGAAACACAATAACAATCTACGCGGTATGTGGATGGTCATGTTCAAAAGTAAGTGGTTAGTGTTTAGTGGTCAGTGGTCAGGGTTCAGAGGTCAGAATTCGATCTTCCACGCAAGTTCTGAACCCTGAACCCTGACCACTGTACCCTTAATTATCCGCAATCGCACACAATCAGACAACCCGGCATAAGCGAGCGGATTTCGCGTTATTTATCCCGGCCGTCGGGTGGTTGCTGGGAGGGCCGAAAATACTTATCATTAACGAAATAGAGAAAAAAAGAAATGAGTCCCCTTTTTTGCCCGGCAAATGGCTAGTGAACTGATGGCCAACAAATACTGGAAATTACGAGATCGACTGAGCGCCGAGCAACTCTCCAAGGCGGAAATGCAAGCCAAGGAGATGATGACCGAGATGCTGCTTGCTGAAATCAGGAAATCGGTGGGCCTTACTCAGGAAGAATTAGCGGCCGCCTTGGGTATCACGCAACCGAGCATGTCGAAGTTGGAAAATCAGGACGACATGCAACTGAGCACCCTCCACCGATTGATCCAAGCCCTTGGTGGAGAGTTGGAAATCATCGCCCACCTGCCCCGAGGCGACATCCGAATACTCCAGTTCAACCAAACAATAACAAATCAAAGCAATTTAGCGGTGCAAAGATAATTAAATAATCAGTATCCTATTTTCTCAACTTGCCTATTGAAGGACTGTATGAAAGTTAAATAATGTACGAAAAATTGATTACCCTGATTACAGTAATTGCTAGTTTAATACCTGTTTTCAGGAACCGGAGACAAGTGAAATGGATCAAAGATCCTGAAAATGGAGATCTTGGAGCTGCATTGGATCTTTATGAAGAAGAGATGCCCCCAGACTTGAGACATTTACGAGAAGATATTGTGCAATGGTTAATAGACGATAAGCAAACTGGCATTAAAAATGCTAAATCTCCCGAGATATTGATTATTGCAAAGCGGAGAGAAAAAGTTTCGGTAATACTCTTTGCTACCTACCATTATGATGTTTGTCTTCTTAATATTTATGCCCTTGCCAGAGCCCCTATTAAATCATCTGCATATGATGGGCAGGCATTAACAAAGGTAGCAAAGAAACTTGCAAAAATTGTTAAAAGATATTTTCCGGAATGTATTGGCATGCTAATTGAGGTGAATAATACTTCAAAGCGAGATAAAGCTAGATTGAGGCTTTTCCCACAATATGTTAGACAGTGCAAAACTCGTTTACATCAAATTGACGTCCCTTATTTAATGCCAGATTTAACTGGTTCTGGTAATACATCCAATGAAAGGCCGTTGGCATTACTTTTTGCGCCATCGCCATGGAAGCAGGAGACTATAGATATTAAGAATCAGTCAGTTATCAATTCTCTTGTCCGTTCTATCTATTTTGGAATATATGCCTCTTGTTTCACTGATGATCCAGTGAGGAAAGCCAATTATATATCTTATCTTGAAAATCTTGCAAATCGCGTTCTGGGTTAACTGTAGTGTAGATTAAGATGTATCTTACAATGATATTATTGATATGGCAAAGAAGAAAATCGTTAAACGTATACGCCGCCGAGGGCCGGGGAGCCGGGAAGAAAGCAAGCGGCTGCAAGAGATCCGGGAAAAGGTTAGCGCGGAGTTCCCGCCGCGTAAGCCGCCACGGCTTGAGTCTGCGCGGACGGGCATAGCCGCCAGAATTCGCATTGCCCGCCAAGACCGGGGACTCACCTGGTACGCCGTGGCGAAAGAAGCGGGAATTCCCAATCCCAGCACAGTGCGCGACATTGAATACGGCCGCGACACCAAACTTTCCAGCGTGCAGGCGGTAGCCAAGGCGCTTGGCCTGCGCCTGAAATTGGTCGAAGTTTAATGAAAAATAGAGTTGCGTCCCATTTTTTTGAGGTGGTAAGCGGCCGGCGGCGCGGGCCCGGGGCGACGCTTTTGCGCGGGGCGCTGCATCTGGCCGAAGTGCCCTACGCCCTGGCCATGACATGGCGAAATCGGCGCTACGATCAAGGCCGGGCCGCCATCCATCGCGCAGACGTGCCCGTGGTAAGCGTGGGCAATATCACCCTGGGCGGGACCGGCAAAACGCCGTTGGTCCAGTGGATCGCCCGATGGTTTCGAGCGTATCAGGTTCGTGTGGCAATTATCAGCCGCGGTTACCGGGCCGAGGAAGGCGGGCGGAACGACGAGGCCCGCGAACTGGAACAAAAACTCCCAGACGTGCCGCATTTGCAAAATCCCGATCGCGTGGCCGCCGCTAAGATCGCCGTTGAGGAATTGGAAACGCAGTTGATCGTCCTGGACGACGGATTCCAGCACCGCCGCCTGGCCCGGGATCTGGATATTGTCTTGCTGGACGCCCTGGAGCCGTTTGGATTCGAGCATGTTTTTCCCCGTGGGATGTTGCGCGAGCCGCTCGTCGGGCTGCGCAGGGCCGACTTAGTGATCCTGACCCGCGCCGACGCCATCGATCCATCCCAGCGCGAGGCTATCCTGCGCCGCGTACAAAGTCTGGCCCCGCAGTCCGTCTGGGCCGAGGTCCGTCATGCCGCGATGGAATTGATCTCAGCCGATGGAAACCAGGCCCCGCTGGATGCGTTAAAAGGCCTTCCGGTCGCTGCCTTTTGCGGCCTGGGCAACCCGGCCGGATTCCGGCACACAATCCAGTCGTGCGGATATAATTTGGCCGGCTTCCGCGAGTTTCCCGACCATCACTGTTACTCCCGGGCCGATATGGAAGCCCTGGCCGCCTGGGCCGACCATCTGGGCGCCGAAGCCGTGCTGTGCACGCACAAAGACCTGGTAAAAATCGGTCTGGATCAGCTCGGACGCCTGCCGCTTTGGGCGATTCGAGTGGAGATCGATTTTATCGCCGGCCTGGAAGCCCTGGAATCCCGCCTGCTGGCATTGCTGGCACGAACTGCTCTTGGCTGAAATTTGCCTAGCCGGTATCCTTCGGCGTGATAGATAGCGTCTAAAGTGTCGGCATAACTGGAACACTAACCCCTAGCTTCTTTCTCCCCATGAAAGTCGCGATTTTCCTGCCAAACTGGCTGGGCGATTTAGTGATGGCTACGCCCGTGCTGCGGGCCGTGCGGCGGAAGTTCGGCAAAGACGCCCGACTGGTGGGCATCTTGCGCCCGTACCTGGCCGGCGTGTTGTCCGGCACGGACTGGCTCGACGAACAATGGTTTTTCGATCCCCGGTCCGCGGATCGCTCCGAGCGCGCCTGGACCGTGGCAAACCGCCTTCGCCAAGGGCGCTTCGATCTGGCGATACTCCTGACCAATTCGTTCCGCTCCGCTCTGATGGCGTGGTGGGCCGGGGCAAAAAAACGCATCGGTTATGCCAGATACGGGCGCGGTTCGCTGCTGACGTGTAAACTTTACTCCCGCCGTGTAAGCGGCCGAATCGTGCCGGAACCGGTGGTCGAAACGTATTTGACGTTCGCCGACGCCCTGGGTTGCGGCTATGAATCGGCCCGCCTGGAACTGGCCACTACCGCGCGTGAAGAAGACTCGGCCGACGCCGTGTTTAAACGCCTTGGCCTGCGCCGGGACGGCCGGCTGATTTTGCTTAATTCCGGCAGTGCCTACGGGCCGGCCCGGGTCTGGCCGATGGAATATTTCGGCCGTTTGGCCCGGCTCATTACCAGGAAATGCGATCATGACGTGTTGGTAATGTGCGGCCCCAATGAACGAGCCGTCGCGAATGACGTCGTAAAACATGCCGATAGTCCGCGGGTGTTTTCCATGGCCGATCAGCCCTTGGATCTGGGCACGGCCAAGGCCTGCATCCGCCGCGGGCGCTTGATGGTCTCCACCGACAGCGGCCCGCGGCACGTCGCCGCCGCCTTGGGCAAGCCGGTGATTACGCTCTACGGACCGACGCCGCCCGTGTGGAGCGAGAATCCCACCCAGCGTGCGATCAACCTCTTGCTCGACCTGGACTGCATCGCCTGTCGAAAGCGGGCCTGCCCGCTGCGACACCATCGCTGCATGCGCGAACTGACCGTGGACATGGCGTTCACCGCGGTGATAAAGATGTTGGAAAGCTGCTCAACGATTCCGCTGCCGCACTTTGCTCCAAGCACCAAGGATTCGGGATTCCCCGCGGGGCCCGCGGCGCCGCATCTCCCCACGCTTGCCAATAATATGAACATATTGGATTCAGGACAAGGAACCGTCAGTTCAATGTAACAATGTAATATCTTGCCCATGATTCAGAGTCAAACAGATTCCGCACCAACCGATCCGGTCAAATTAGGCTTCCAGCCGGCCGACAACGGCCGTGTATGGTTCGACCGCCGCTTTAACGCGTCTTTGCGTCAGGCCGGCTTGATAGGTTTTGAACAGATAATGGCCAGGGCCGACGCCCGCTGCGAGAAGATTCTCGAAGACCGGGAGGTTTGGCACCTGCGGGTTCGGGTCCCGGACGATCGATCCCAAGGCTTGTATCTGAAAAAACATCACGTGCGCACCTGGGGCAACAAGCTAAGGGCGCTGTTAGGGATTCGGCCCGCACCCACCCCGGCCCGCATCGAGGCCGCCAATGTCGCCGCCCTTTCGAACCAGGGGATCGCGGTGATGCGGCTTATTGCCTACGGCGAACGTCTGCGATCGGACGGGCTGCAACAGTCGTTCGTGATCACCGAAGAACTGGAAAATTACGCGGAGTTGCAGGATTACTTGCGGGGGCGATTTGTTTTATCGCCGCTGGGCCGCCGCACCGCTCGAGATCATGATCTAAAGCGGCTCATCAGCGATATCGCCCGGATCGTGCGGCGATTTCACGCGGCGGGCTACAATCACCGCGACTTATATTGCTGCCATTTTTTTGTCAAGGACATGGCGCCCGGGCAGCGGGAGATCCGCCTGATCGACTTGCAGCGCGTGCAGCGCCGTCGCTGGTTCCGCCGCCGCTGGCTCGTCAAGGATCTGGCCCAGTTGGCGTGGTCGGCCCCCGGTTGCTGTATTAAACGCACGCACAAAATGGCATTCATCCGCGAGTATCTGGGCGTGGAAAAACTCCGCCCCGCCGACAAACGCCTCATCCGCGCCGTGCTCTTCAAACAACGCCTCATGGAACGGCGATTGGGAAACGATAATTAACCAGGAGCATCCTGTTGAAAATCGGATTGGTGACCAAGTCGTTCGATCCTCGCCGCGGCGGCGCCGAAACGTGGACTTATCAGCACGCGATTAATCTTCTGGAACGGGGTTACGAGGTGCACGTCGTCGCCCGCGATTTTCCTCCCGAAACGGCAAATCTGCCCGTCGTCATTCACCGCCTTCAGCGGATTAGCACTCCCTTGGGCCTGGCCAAGGCGGCCGAAGCCAAACTTCGCACGCTAAATCTGGATTTGATTCACGACATGGGCCTGGGCTGGTACTGTGACATATTCCAGCCGCACGGCGGGTGCTGGACCGCCATTACCCGCCAGAAGTTGCTTTTAGTGCCGCCTTGGCTGCGGCCGATCAAACGGCAGGTCGATCCTTGGCTGCTCCGTTATCGGCAGCTTAATATGCTGGCCCATCGGCAGGCGGCCGCTGAGAATCAAATCTTGTTGGCCCTTTCCCAAAAGGTGGCCGACGAATTCCAGCAGTTCCACAACGTGCCGCCGGAACGCATCCGCGTGGTTTACAACGGCGTGGACGTGGAGCGATTTTCCCCGCTCCGCCGGGCCGAATTCCGCGGCTCGATGCGGCAACGCCTGGGCATTGACAACGACGCCGTACTGGCCCTTGCCGTGGCCCATAATTTTCAACTCAAGGGCGTGCCGACTTTGCTCAAGGCGCTGGAAATCCTGGCCCCGAAATGCCTGCCTTTGCACGCGGTGGTCGTGGGCGGCAAGTGGTTCCGCTCGTGGGGGCTGTGGGCTAAAGCGAGCCGCCTGCCGGTGACCTTTGTCGGCGCACAACCCGATACGGTCCCTTATTATGCCGCGGCCGATATGCTCGTGCATCCCAGCTTCTACGACAGTTGCAGCCTGGTGCTTCTGGAAGCGGCCGCCAGCGAGTTGCCTTTGCTGGTAAGCCGGGAAAACGGGGCTGCGGAATTATTGACCAACGGCGTCGAAGGCCTGCTCTTGGACGATTCGGCCGACGCCGAGTGCCTGGCCGCTCAAATGGAATCCTTGCTCGACGCCTCCTTGCGCCAAAAAATGGGCGCCGCCGCCCGGCAGCTGGCCGTGCAACACACCCTGAAACACAACTGCGATGAAATTATCGCTATCTATCACCAATCCGCTCAATCCCTGCGGCGCACGGCATGAAATTTCGAGCGGGAGATAAAACCGCAATTTCTTGTATCTGACGAAACGTTGGACAATTCGTGGCAATTATAATAGTATGTTAGAAAGGGGACAATAAGAAAACTACATCAACGCGAGGAATTTTACATCCTCATTTCCTCCAAATGGAGTTCTTATGACTGATATATTTACTTGTTGCATCGTGTGCCGGAGCGAAAATATCAACAGGATACGGGGTGCATTTCCTATTATGATCCATGATAAGTCATGGAAAGTCCCAGGCATTGAATATTACGTATGTGCCCAATGCGGCGAAAAATTCATGGATCTCGATAATGAAAGCAAAATCGATGCTTATTTAAAGCATAATAATCTTTACGTTGCATCAAGATCGTAAACCGCTATCAAGCGATAATGCATGAATAGAGTCGGTCAAATGCCCTTGCCTCTTTTTTAAAGCGTCCCTTTCGTGCTGGGAATTCCCCGCACCCGCGGATCGAGTTCCACAGCGTTGCGCAGGGCCCGGGCGGCGGCTTTGAAAATGGCTTCGGCGATGTGGTGGCCGTTGCGTCCGTGATGCACGACTATGTGCAAGTTGCACATGGCGTTTGCCGTGAAGGCCTGCCAGAATTCGCCTACCAGGTCGCTCTCGAAATCGCCGATCCTGTGCGAAGGGAATTCGGCCTTGAAAACCAGAAAAGACCGGCCGCTCAAGTCCACCGCGGCGGTGACCAGGGTTTCTTCCATGGGCAGCGTAAAATGTCCGAAGCGGCGGATGCCCGCCTTGTCGCCCAGCGCCTCCTTGACCGCCTGGCCCAGACATATGCCCACGTCCTCTACCGTGTGGTGTTGATCGACCTCGAGATCGCCCCGGGCCTTGATGCTCAAGTCCATGGCCGAGTGTTTGCCCAAGAGCGTCAGCATGTGGTCGAAAAATCCCACGCCGGTGGCGACCTCGGCCGTGCCGCCGCCGTCCAAATTCAACTCCAGTTCGATATCGGTTTCCACCGTTTTGCGATGAACGCTGGCGCTGCGGGACATAACGCGTTAAACCATGGTTTTCAGTTGGTCCAGGAGGGCGTTGATTTCGTCTTCCGTGCCGACACTCACGCGCAAACCGTCGCCCCAGCCCGGATAATCCATGTATCGGACCAGGATGCGGCGGCGTTTGAGTTCCTCGTAAAAGGACCGGACTGAACGGCCGGGCAGGGTATTCCAGGTGAAATTTGCCTGCGAATCGAGCGTTATAAACCCTAATGCCCGCATTTCCCGCAAAAGCCGGCTCCGCGTGGCGATGATCTTCGCCCGATTCTCGGCCAGCCACGCCCTGTCGCCGATGGCGGCCGTGGCGGCGGCAATCGACAGGGCGCCGCAGTTGTACGAATCCTTGAGCTTTACGAACTGCTCGATCAAATGCGGCTGGGCTACAAGATATCCGAACCGCAAACCCGCCAAGGCGTACGACTTGCTCAGCGATCGCGAGACCATGATCTTCTCGCACCTAGCCACCAGATCGAGACAGTTGGTATCGGCAAAGTCCACGTACGCCTCGTCTACCAAAAACGGACACGGTAGACTCCGACCGATCTCCAACACCCGCTCCGGCGCAACCATCGTGCCCGAGGGACTGTTCGGATTGGCCAGAAAAACCAATTGCGGATTGCCGTCCGACGAAGCGAATCGCTTGGGCAGCGACCAATCGGACTGAAAATGAATTTCTTCATGCCGGGCGCCCTGAAGTTCGGCCAAGGTTTTGTACAGTACATAACTGGGATAAGGCAGCCGGAGCAACTCTCCCTGCCCGACCAGGGTGCGCGTGACGATGGTCAAAATGTCGTCGCTGCCGTTGCCGCACAGGATCCACCGCGGATCGACGCCCAGCACTTCACTCGCCCGGCATCGAAACATCTCGGCCATGGGATCGGGATATTTTTTCAATCGGCCGACGGTCTCTTGAATCGCCTCGGCAGCGGCAGGCGACGGCGGATACGGATTCTCGTTCGTGTTGAGCTTTATAAACGCCCCGTCCTGCGGCTGTTCCCCCGGCACGTAGCCGGCCATCGCTTCAATCTCGGGACGAAAAAAAGACATAATCAGTGGGCTGCAGGAGGTGGACAATGATTCGTCGGGGGTGGGCAATTCATTGCCCACTTGAATAAGGTATATGGTTATAAGTTTTCAATAATCAGTTTTCATTATGGAGAATTAATCATTCAACACTCATCATTATTTATCTATCCTTCATCCTTATCTCCACGCTCGCCCGATGCCCCGTCAGCCCTTCCTTTGCGGCGATGACTTGCACGTCCGGGGCCAGTTTCATCATGCCTTCACGAGTGAAGTGGATGATGCTGTTGGATCGCAGGAAATCGTTGGCCGACAGCCCGCTGGCGAATCGGGCCGTGCCGCTAGTGGGCAACACGTGCGACGGGCCCGCGGCATAATCGCCCAAGGCCACCGGCGTGTAATTGCCCAAAAATATCGCGCCGGCGTGACGGATTCTCTCGGCCAACCGTTCGGCGTCGGCCGTGGCTATGTGCAGATGCTCCGGTGCGATTTCATCTGCCAGGGCGCAAGCCTCGTCGGCGTCGCGGGCTAAAATCACCGCGCCATACTCCTCCAGGCTTTGCCGGGCCAGTTCACCCCGCTCGACCTGGGATAGCTGCTTTTCCAGCGCAGCCACGGCCGCGTCCAGAACCTTGGCGTCCCAACCGATCAGCACGCTTGCCCCTGGGGCGTGCTCGGCCTGGGCGATCAGGTCAAAGGCGGTAAATTCCGGCCGCGTGGAACCGTCCACAATGACCACCACTTCGCTGGGCCCGGCGATGGAATCGATGTCCACCTCGCCGTAAACGAATTTTTTCGCCAAGGCCACGAACAGATTGCCCGGCCCGACGATCTTATCCACCCGTGGGATGCCCTCCACTCCGTAGGCCAGCGCGGCCACGGCCTGCGCCCCGCCAAGCCGGTAAACCTCGGTTATGCCCAACTCGTGACAGGTTGCCAGCATGTCGGCATTGTACGCCCCGAACCTGGTGGGCGGGGCCACAATGGCCAACTGTTTTACGCCCGCAACTTGGGCCGGCACCGCGCACATCAGCACGCTGGACGGATACGCAGCCGCGCCGCCGGGCACGCAAATCCCCACCCGATCCAACGCCCGGTATCTTTGCACGAGATAACCGCCCGGACGCTCCACGCGCACGTCGCGATGCAAAATCGCCTCTTGGAAAACGCGGATGTTTTCCCGCACTCGGCCGACCGCTTGCAAAAATTCCGCATCGGCCCCGGCATGCGCCCGCTCCAGTTCGGCCTGGGGTACTCGCACCGTCTCGGGCGTAAGCTGCGCCTTGTCGATCCGAGCTGTGTAATCCAGCACGGCGGCCAGACCCTTTTCGGCCACGTCGCGACAAATGCGATCGACGACTTGCCCGGGCGAAAGCGGTTCGCCAAACACCTCCATCGTACGCTGCCGGCCCGACTGGCTTACAATGTCGCCCCTAGGACTGAGTTTTTCCCGCAAAGCGGCCATCTCCGCGCGGATATCGTCCCGGCTGCTGTCAATGTGGCGGATATTCAAGGGCGTATTCGGCATGATATGATATTGTTAAGGTCCAATTATGACCATTACAAGAGGTAGACAAATAGAATTATTGTTGTGTTCGGCATTCTTTTTCTAAGAAACTCCAGAACGAACAATATACTTGATAAAAGTTAAAATATATAGGGATATGCTAACCTCCCATATCCAGGGATGGAATATATTGGTATTCTAAAGAAAAGGAAAGCTGATCGTCTTTGGAAGTACAAATATGCCTACGAACGTTTTGCCGACCCAGTCTGGTTCAATTATTGCGACATTTAAATAGCTATATTGATGACCTGGAATAGCTCGTGGGGGTCGAAGATGGTAAACAAATTGATTCTGGGCCTTAATATAATCGCGGTAATTGATGTTGATTGGTATTGTAGGTCCTTCGCCAGGCCGCGACTCTCGCTGAGGCGTTTTTATCCATCGCCAATCATAAAGAATCACCTCATGGATCAGAGCTTCATTTGATCCTTCGTTGGAAACGGGGATTACAGTAGGCGATTTATAGTTTGAGGGGGAATATCTATGAGTCGGCACTTTCAAGTTGGCTTTTTGTTGTTGTTTTGTATCGATATAAATGTAGATCCCAAATAAAACGCCAATTACAGTGGCGATAACACCAACTGCTGTCCAGAACCGCATTTTTTCTTCAGCAGTCATCCCTATCTCCCGAAAATGGGTCTTACATAGAAGCCAAGTAGATTATGCACTCTTTGTCTTACAATGCAAATCGGGATATGCTGCCGGGTGCAATGATCAACCTTCGATCGGTGCCAGGAAGCAGTCAGTGGTCATTTTCAGCGGTCAGCAATTAGTATCCAACGTTCGCTTCGACCCTCGCCCCCGGCCCCTCTCCCAAAGGGCGAGGGGAGTTCTATTTCATCCTTCATCCCTCATCCTTCGGCCTAAAACTCCTCCGCGGCGTATTCGCTGAATTCTTCGTAGGGTTTTTGGGCGAAGTTTTCGAAGCGGGTGTGCTTGGAGAACCAGGCGAGTTTGACGTTTACGCCGCTCTGGCCGTTGCGCTGCTTGGCCACCATCACCTCGGCCATGCCGGCGGTGCCGGCCTGCTGGGCTTCTTCGCGGTCTTGATAGTATTCCTCGCGGTGGATGAACATCACCACGTCGGCGTCTTGTTCGATGGCGCCGGACTCGCGGAGGTGGCTGAGCCTGGGCTGGTGCCCTTCCTTGCCGGGCTCGGCCTGGCGGTTCAACTGGGCAAGGCAGAGAATGGGGATTTTCAATTCGCGGGACAGGATTTTCAAGCGCCGGGCCATTTTGGCCACTTGTTCCTGGCGCGGATCGCGGGGGTCGTCGGGCTGGATGAGTTGCAGATAGTCGATCACCAGCAGGCCGAGATTGTGTTTGCGCTTCATCCGCCGTGCGCAGGCGGCGATTTCGGTGACCGAGCGGGAGGGCGTGTCGTCGACGAACAGCGGGGCCTTGCCCAGCTTGGCCGAGGCCTCGACCAGTTTCCGCCGATCGTCGCCGGAGAGGAACCCGCTGCGAAATTTGTTGGCGTCGATGTGGCCCTGCGAGCAGAGCATGCGCTGGGCCAGTTCGAGCCGGGCCATTTCCAGGCTCACGAACAGCGTGGCGACGTTGCTGGCAATGGTCACGTTTTCGGCGATGTTGGTGGCCAGGGCGGTTTTGCCCATGCTGGGCCGGGCGGCAAGGATGACCAATTCGGAATCGTGCAGGCCGCCGGTCAGATTGTCCAGGTCGTGGAACCCGGTGGGAATGCCCACGCCCTCGCCGCGCTGCAGCCGGGCGTCGATGCGGTCGAAGGCCTCGACCAACAGGTCCTGGATGTTCGTCACCTGATCGACGGAGCGCTGATCGTGGACGGCGAAGATTTTTTGCTCGGCCTGGCTGACGATTTCATCGGGCTCGGCCGTGGTGTCGTAGGCGTCGCGGAGGATTTCGGTGCCGGCGTGGATCAGATCGCGGAGCGTGGCTTTTTCGCGGACGATCTGGGCGTAATAAACGGCATTGGCGGCGTAGGGGACGGATTGGGCCACCTCGGCCAGGTATGCCGCCCCGCCCACGGCCTCGAAATCGCCCGCCTGCTTGAGTTGCTCGACCAGGAGCATGGCGTCGATCCGCTTGCCGGTCTCGTGCATGGCCAACAGGTGGCGATAGAGTTTCTGGTTGGCGTCGGCGTAGAAATCCTCGGCATGCAGGATCAGTGCGATTTCGTCGCAAAGATTGCAGTCCAAAAGCAGGCTGCCGATGACCGCCTTTTCGGCGTCCAGATTTTGCGGCGGCAGCCGGTCGAGGATCTCGGATGTCAAGCGACCGGCGGAATGCGGGGCGTCGGCTCTAGCGGACGTGGACATGGCGTCCTGGGGGTTCAGGGTTCAGTGGGCAGGGTTCAGGGTTCAGACCTGAATATAGGACTTTACACGGACGTTGACAACCAGCCGATCAGGTGCTTCGCCCGTAGTTGTTGGACCAACTGGCAGTGTCAAAGTCATTGTGAAAAGGCAAGCTTACCCAAAATCCGTTATTTACCCACTTGAAATGAATATCGACATGCATAAAAACCCAGGGACTAACCCCAATACCGGAATTATGTGTAAAGCCGCGACCATTGGTCGCGCTGAATAATCGCTAAATTCTTGGCATTTCCCCAACCGCGACCACTGGTCGCGGCTTTACAAAGACAGGTGCCTTGTTTACGTTGCCGGGTTTTCTTCTTCGACGGTCACGGATGGGACGACCCAGATTTTCACCTCGCCGTCGACGCTGGAGCCGAGATGGATTTTGATGGTGTAAAGGCCCAACTCCTTTAGCGGGCCTTCCAGGCGGACCTGGTCGGTTGCGATATGGAAGCCGGTGCGTTTCAGGGCGTTGGACACGTCCACGGCGTTGACCGAGCCGTAGAGGTGGCCCTCGTCGTTGGCGTTGGCTTCGATGGTGATGCTTTGCTTGGCCAGATCGGCGGCCAGGCCCAGCAGGCCGGCCATGCGGGCCTTTTCGATGGCTTCCAGTTGGGCCCGGTGTTTTTCCACCATTCGCTTGTGGTGATCGGTGGCAATCGTGGCCAGTCCTTGAGGGATAAGATAGTTCATGGCATAGCCGCGCTTGACTTCCACTACGTCGCCCTGCTTGCCCAGGTGTTCCACGGGCTGAATCAACAGTAATTCAATTCCGCCGTGCGGCCCCTTGGGCAGTCGCTTGCCCGGATGGCGGATTTTATTTTTTGAAGATGTTTCCGTGCTTGCCATGGGATTGTATGCCTTTTTTTCTGATCTCCCGGAGCAAGCTCCGGGGTTAAACGCTGAATTCGAGTTTATTTGTATGTCATTCAATAATTATCCGCCGTGAATGCACGACGATGTAAAACTTAACGCAACCCCCGGGTGTATTCACCCGGGGCTAAATATGTTTTAGAAGGGGATATCTTCTCCGCCGGGCGATTCCGGGGCTGGTGCGCCGAAATCTTCGGGCGGGGCGGGCTGGGAGTATTCGGAATCTTGCCGAGCGGCGGGCTTGCCGGCCGGGGCGCCTTGGCCGCGGCCTTCGCCCTTGGACCCGAGCATTTGCATCCGTTCGCAAACCACGCGCATTTTTGATTGTTTTTGACCGTCCTTGCTTTCCCAACGATCGAGTTTTAATCGCCCTTCAATGAGCACGGGGGATCCCTTGCCGAGGTATTCGCCGGCCACTTCGGCGGTGCGGCCCCAAAGCACGACATCGACGAACGTGACTTCTTCGATCCATTCGCCGTTGGCGTTTTTACGGCGGTCGTTGACAGCCAATCCAATATCCATAACGGCCATGCCGCTTTGCAGGTAACGTATTTCAGGATCGCGGGTCAGATTCCCTACGAGAATTACGCGATTATAACTGGCCATGATTTTTTGCTCCTGTTTATTCCCCTTATTCTTCTTATTCCTCTTCGACCGCGTCGATGCTGACAGATAATTCATCGGGTTCCAATTCCACGGCAGCGATGATTTTATCCTTTTCAGGGGGGGCCTCTTCGGTCACGGTCACAACCGGGGCCAACCGGGCATGCTCGACCAAGGCGTCCACGATGCGGGGCTCGACTTTCAGAAACAACACGCGCAGCAGGTTTTCGTTGATCTGGCATTGTTTTTTTACTTCGGCCAATTGGTTGGCGTCGAGCCGGAAATACATGAGCCAATATGTGCCCTTGCGTTGTCCTTTAATGGGATACGCCAGGCGGCGTTCCTCCCATAGCCGGGAGACCAGAATTTCGCCGCCTAGTTTTTCGATCAGGGCGGGAATTTGGCCCGACACCCCGTCGGGGTCGTGCCCGTAGCGGTTCGAGTCAAAAATAAACAGTCCTTCATATACGTTTTGAGCCAAAGCGTCGCTCCTCTTGAAATTTATTGTTATTCAGCACCGCGACCACTGGTCGCGGCTTTACATATAGTTGGGGCCATTAAGCGCGACCAATGGTCGCGGCTTTGTGGATAATCACCGGGAGCAAGCTCCCGGGCTAAACTTTAATCCTTATCTCTAATCTTTATTATACTGATTCATGCAAGATTCGATGCCATCGCGGGCCCAGGCGGTTACGGCCTCCGACCGCCCGGCGGACGGCTAGTTCAATCTGCGGAATTTCCTCCGCGAAAAATTTGCTGAGCACGAAGTCGGCCCAGTCGCAACCTTCCAGAGGCGTGCCGATGCCCACGCGGAGGCGGGGAAAATTTTCGCTTCCCAAGCGGCGTATAATATCATCCAGCCCTTTTTGGCCGCCCGACGATCCTTGCGTGCGAATCCGCAATTTGCCCAGGGGCAAATTCAGATCGTCGCACAAAACCAACAATTCCTCATCCGGGATTTTATAAAACGCCTTGGCCTCGGATACGCTCAATCCGCTTATGTTCATGTACGTCAGCGGACTGAGGAGCAAGGCCTTTTGTCCGCCGATTTCGGCTTCCATCACCTCGCCGTGGAACTTGTGCTTGGGCGAGGATGCGGCGGAATTTCGGGCCAACTCGGCCAGTATGGCGTAGCCGATGTTGTGCCGAGTGCCCTGGTACTTCCGGCCCGGATTGCCCAGCCCAACCACAAGTTTCATATTTATCAAACGCGACCACCGGTCGCGGCTTTATGTATGCAGGCAATATGTAATAATTATTACTCTTCCTTCTCCTCTACTTCTTCCTCCTTCTTGGCGCCGATCACCTCGGGTTCGCCGGGCGCGGCTTCGGCCGCCCCTTCTTCGGGCAGTTCCTGCGGCACGATGCATTGCACGATTATCGCCTCCAGGTCTTCGACCAATAATTTGGCGCCCTGGGGTATTTGCAATTCGGCCAAGGTGATTTTGTCTTCGAGTTTCAGGTGGTTGATGTTCACCTGCAATTTGTCGGGGATGGAGCCGGCCGGGCAGGAGATTTCCACGTCGTGGATAAGTTGATCCACGACGCCGCCTTCGCGAACGCCGGGGGCCTCGCCGCGGAGTTCGATGGTCAAGGCGACTTCGACCACTTCGTCGGCCGAGATGCGGGTAAAATCGACGTGCAAAACGTGCGTTCCCCAGGTGTCCCATTGCATGTCGCGGATAAAGGCCGACTCGTTGACCGCCCCGGTCAGGTCCACCAGGCGGCTGCCGTGCCGCAAAGCCGCACTCAGGGCTTCGGCGGAAACATCCAAGCAAACGTTTTCCTGGCCGTGCCCGTATAGCACGGCCGGTATTTTTCCGCTGCGGCGCAGGCGGCGGTTATTAAGTTTTCCCCGCTGGTCGCGAAGTTCGACAAGCATTTGTTCGGCCATGGGCATTCCTCACGTCTAAAAGATGGCAAACCTACTATTCTGGCCGAAAAACAAAGAATTGCAATGCCGGACCATAAATTTTTGCTATTAAATCACTCAAATAAGCCGCTCACCGACTCATTACGGTGAATGCGCTTGATCGCCTCACCCAATAGTGGGGCGACGGTAAGGGTGGTGATTTTGGGGATTTGTCGCTCCGGCGGCAGGGGGATAGTGTCGGTAATAATGAGCCTATCGACCGGGGCTTTTTGGATCCTTTCCACGGCCCCATCGCATAGCACTCCGTGGGTGGCGGCCAGGTAAATTTGCCGTGCGCCGCCAGCCTTCATCATTTCGGCCGCCCCGCAAATCGATCCGGCCGTGCTGATCATATCGTCAAAGATCCAGACCACCTTGCCCTCGATGTTGCCGCCGATTACATGGGCTTGTTTGGTCTTTTCCGCGCTGCTGCGGCGTTTATCGATGATTGCCAGGTGCCCGCCGATGCGGGCGATATGCACCAAGGCCCGTTTAATGCTGCCCTCGTCAGGACTGACGACCACGAAGTCATCTTCAAGTTCCATGGTCTTGATATAATCGTCGATTACCGGCGCGCCGAACAGATGATCCATGGGGATATCAAAGAAGCCTTGGATTTGAGCGGTGTGCAAGTCCATGGCCACCACGCGGTCGGCGCCGGAGCGGGTGATCATATTTGCCACGAGTTTAGCCGTGATGGGCACGCGGCCTTCGTCCTTGCGGTCTTGCCGTGCGTAGCCGTAATACGGAATCACGGCCGTAATCCGCTCGGCGCTTGCCCGCTTGAAACTGTCGATCATTATCAACAGTTCCATGAGATTATCGTTGACCGGCGGGCAGGTGGGCTGAACGATGTAGACGTCCCGGCCGCGGACGTCTTCGTCGATTTTGCAGGAGATTTCGCCGTCGGGGAAATCGCCCATGATCGCCCGGCCCAGGGGCAATCCCAGGTATTCGCAGATTTTTTTGGCCAAACCGGGATGGGCCCGTCCGGTGAAAAGTTTCATGGAGTTCATTTTAAAGTTGTCGGTTATCAGTTTTAAGTTGTCAGTTTGATGAATTTCATATAAGAGCCTATCCCAATACCGGAAGTGTTTGAAAATCAAGCAGTTATGATCTCAATAATCCTCGTGAATTTGCCCTCACCCTAACCCTCTCCCGAAGGGAGAGGGGACTTTTGGGATAGGCTCTAAATATCGTATTCATCGATTAGCCCGGAGTTTTTTTCGCGAAACCGCAAGCGGTTTCTTTTAAATTTTCCCTCGCCGCCGGTTCCTTTTCATTTCCGCTTCGACCACCGCAAGTTCTTGCATACTGTTGATGGCCAGCACTTCGCAAGGCTTAAGAACGGGTATAGCCCGAACTTCAAGGCCGCGGGAAAGCAGATACCCGGGGCAGGTCGGTTATATAATACTCGCCCTGATCGTTGTCAGGACGGATGTAGTCTAAGGCATCGAGCATGATTTGACAATCGAACACATAATAACTCATGCTTACTTCCTTGATTTGCCGCTGGGATTCAGTGGCGTCGCGGTGCTCGACAATGCCCAGGAAATTTCCGTCCTTGTCGCGGACGATTCTGCCCAATCCGGCGGGATTCTCGGCAAAAGCGGTGCCAATAACACAGGCGGCGGGGCGGCGCTGGTACTCGGCCAAAAGCGCCGCGATTGAATCGGCCTGCATCAACGGCGCATCACCGGCAACGATCAAGACCGGCCCGCGATGATCGGCCAGCAAATCCCGGCAGACCATTACCGCATGTCCGGTGCCCAACTGTTCGGCTTGGAGGGCGAAAGTCAAGTTTTTCCGGCCGTCCAGGGCCGCCCGGACCAATTCCGCCCGATACCCAACCACGGCAATGATTCGCTCGATGCCGCCTGCTGTCAAGGCGTCGAGCACATATTCGATCATCGGCCGGCCGCAAACTGGCACCAGGACCTTGGGCAAATCGGATTTCATGCGCGTGCCTTTGCCGGCGGCAAGCACCACGGCCACTTTTTCAGTCATTGGTCATCTCCACTAGGCTGGATATTTACCATATTTACCAGATCAGGGACAATTTCCAATCCCCGGCCCCCCCAACAGCCTTTTGCAAAAAACGTTGGGTGCCATGCTCACGCTTGCGTGAGCATGAGAATTACCGGTAAACATGGCCACGCAAGCGTGGCCATGGCACCCAGCAAGCGTGGCCATGACACCTAGCGTGGCCATGGCACCCAGCGCTCCCCTACGGGTCGCGGCTAAACTTTCTATCCTCTATCACCTTCCGCTATAAAAATATTGCCCTTCCATCATAAGGCTATTTTTGGTACTTACCCGGCCAATTGTCTGGAAATAGGGTGATATCGAGCTTTATTGGGAATACAGATTGCCCAAATTCTCCAGATAATCGATATTCCCACAAATCTAGTACTTTTCCTGGGGATTTTCCCATGAGACGTCTTTTCTTACGTATTGGCGTGTTGGCAACAATGGTTGTCCTGGGCCTGATCGCCTATGCCTATGCCCAGCGTGGCGCCGGCGACAGATATCCCTCGGACGATGCCTCGGCCGAAAATTCATCTCCTCTTCGCGGACCCGGCGCACAAAACACAACGCCAAATTACGCCGTTAATCCTTTACGAGACAACACGCTGCGGGCCGGACCGGCCACGGATAATTCGTTCGATAAAAATCCCCTTATGGATTCCCGGGTAAAAAAAGTTGCCGCTGACGCCCCAGTTGCCGATCCCGCTGCTCGTCCCGGCGGCGATCCATTTGGTCTGACGTCGCATAAGGGCGGAACGCCGGCCAATCAAGCCGCTGCGCAACCGCTTCCTAATAATACTATTCCAGATGCCGCCGCGCTCGATCCGCCCCCGACCGACAATGGCGCGGACCAATCGAGATATCCGCAGCTTGTGGGGCCGAATTTGAATAGTCCTTCAGGTGCAGGACCGAGTTTCAGGCGCGGCGAATCGGAAAACAATGCCGGCAATTCTCAATCAAGGCAAAATCCATCATCCCCGCCGATGGTCGAGCAATATGGTACGGGGGGTGGTGCGGCAGATCGCTCACTTGCCGTTAACAGGAGCGGGGATCGATATTCAGAGGGAGGAAATCCGCCCGATCGCCAACAAGGATCTGGGAAAACGGCCGATCGCTACGGCAATCATCCCGCGGGCATGTCGGCATTGACATCCAACGTCCAGGAACCCGGTCCGTTCATGGCCGATCCGTCATCCGCGCCAAAGGCCCTTTCACAAACGGCCGACAGGGGACGGGATCGCAATTCGGCGCAAACGCGGGAAATTCCGCAGCCGAGGGTTTCGCAAACGGCGAAGGAAGCGGCCAGCCCGGCTCAAAACAGCTCGAGGGGGCACAAACTCCACAAGTGACAATACAAAAATTCGCCCCAAACGAAATTCAAGTGGGTAAACCGGCGGTGTTCAAAATCGCGGTTCGCAACACGGGCTCGATTCCAGCCGCCCAGGTGGAAATCCGCGACCAGGTACCCAGGGGAACGAAATTGCTGGGCACTACCCCTAGGGCGTCGCAGGGCCCGCGAGGCGAGATCGTCTGGACCATAGGCACGCTGCGTCCGGGCGAGGAATCCTCGGTGGAAATGGAACTAATGCCCACGGCCGAGGGCGAAATCGGCAGCGTGGCAACGGTCCACTTTGGCGCGGACGCCACGGCGCGGACCATCTCCACCCGGCCAAAATTGGCCCTGGAAATGTCGGCCCCGGAAAAAGTCCTGATCGGCGAACAGGTGGTATTGTCGATCGTGGTCTCGAATCCGGGCACGGGCGTGGCCACGGGCGTGATCTTGGAAGAACACCTCCCGGCCGGGCTGCAACATCCGGCCGGAGCGGAATTGGAATACGAGGTGGGCGATCTGCGACCCGGTGAGAGCAAGAAACTCGATCTGGCCATGGCAGCCGTCTCGCCCGGCCAGGCCGTAAACGTGCTGACCGCCCGGGGCGACGGAAACCTGCAAACCCAGGAACGCCTGGATATTCAGGTGGTCGCGCCAAAACTGGATATTGCCATGGAAGGCCCCAAGCGCCGGTATCTGGAGCGCGAGGCGGTGTATCAGGTATCGCTTTCCAATCCGGGCACGGCCGCCGCCCAGCAGGTGGAATTGGTGGCCTATCTGCCGCCGGGCCTGAAATTCGTCAGCGCCAACAACTCCGGTCATTACGACGATGCCAATCGGGCGGTGCATTGGCGCCTGCAAGAGCTGCCCTGCAACGAAACCGGGGCGGTGGAACTGGTGACCATGCCGGTCGAATCTGGCCAGCAAAGCATCAAGCTTCGCGGCACGGCCGCAAAAGGCCTGGCAGTGGAAAAAGAACAGCCGGTGCTGGTGGAAGGCATCGCCTCGATCGTGTTCCAGCCGGTGGACGTTACCGGCCCGATCGAGGTCGGCGGCGAGACGATCTATGAAGTTCGCGTGGTGAATCAGGGATCAAAGGCCGCCAGCAACGTGCGATTGAGCGTGCTCTTGCCGTCCGAACTGCAGGCCATTGCCGCTGAAGGACCCACGCGACACGCCATCGAACCCGGCCGCATCGTGTTCGAGGGCCTGGCCCGGCTTGCTCCCAAGGCCGACGCCAATTATCGCATAAAGGCCAAGGGCATCCGTCCCGGCGATCTGCGGACCCGTTTCCAACTGGTGACCGACGAGATGCAAAGCCCGGTGACCAAGGAAGAAAGCACGCGAGTTTATGCGGATGAATGAGCAGGAGTT
Source organism: Pirellulales bacterium (assembly GCA_963845975.1). GTDB lineage: Bacteria > Planctomycetota > Planctomycetia > Pirellulales > Thermoguttaceae > JBEKIK01. Next base: position 2,412,232 of record CAWJUD010000001.1, read on the forward strand.
AGGGACGAGGTGTAAGAAGCGAGATAACACGAAACGCAGAATGCAGAAAAAATCGGGAATTGCTTTGCAATGGAAATTTTCACACCCAGTCTTGCCTAGAATGGTAATTCATTATGTGGGTGTCCAAGCAGGCATTCATAAACAATCTCGGAGATCTCAGAGAAATTCGATGCGGCTCATCATGGCTTCCGGTTCATAAAATTCTGAGAGCAGCAAAAGGCCTCGTAACATTTCACCCACAGTTCGAGTGCCGAAATGGCAAAAAGCTATTCCGGCATGTGGAATTCCTTGGGAGGCCAAACGCAAGAAATCAGCGTCATGGGTAACAATCATACGACGCTCACGTAGAGCAAAAGCAATTTGTTGTTCGTCAGAAGCCCCGGACAATCCTATCGATGCAGGATGCGTAACGTCGAGACCTCTTCGGCTCAAGGCTTGGGCAAGGGCTTGATCAACGTTTTCATCCAGATGAAAGCGAAGCACTGTTTGGGTTATCCTTGCCCTGGAATTGTTCGATAAGTCCCGGACCGGACTTGGAGCGGAGCGACTCGACGAACTCCTCGTCTTCTTTCATTTGCCGTTGGATTTCTTCCCGGTGATCCCAATAGTAGGTCAATGCGGCATGAACGTCGGCCAATGTGATTGCGGGATAGGCCTGGATAATTTCATCGGGCGAAAGGCCTTTTACCTCGTGGCAAACGTAGATATCTTGGACGCGGATCCGGTGTCCCGCAATCCGCGGCTTGCCTCCGCAGACGCCGGGAGTACATTCAATATGGCTTTTTTCGTGAATCGGTTCCATAATGTTATTTTAGCACAGATATCTCATAAAAGCGAGTGGAATAGACAATTTACAATCAGCCAAATCTTAGTATGTCTTCATTGATTCAGATATATAATTTGCCCAAATTCGCCGATCCGGAGGAACTTGCCGGCGGGACGGCGGTTGTCATCGACGTGCTGCGGGCGGCGACTACGATTGTTTACGCGCTACAGGCAGGGGCGAAAACAGTCATTCCTTGCAGGGAAATTGATGAAGCTCGATCGATCGCCTCTCGGTTTCCGCCAAATGAAAAAATCCTCGGCGGCGAACGCGGAGGGATGCCCATTGAAGGATTCGATGTGGGCAATTCGCCGGAGGAATATACGCCGGAGCGGGTCCGAGGAAAAACAATCGTCTTCACCACCACGAACGGGACCCAGGCCTTGCTGCATGCCAAAATGGCAAAGCAAATCTGGCTGGGGGCGTTTGTCAATGCAACGGCGGTCGTGCGACATTTAGTCGGGCAGGAAACGGTGCATCTTCTTTGCGCCGGCACCGATGGTCAATCGAGTGATGATGATATTCTGTTGGCCGGCATGTTGGCCGAAAAACTCCAGCGCCAGGGGGGTATGCAATATAAACTGAACGACCAAGGCATTGCCGCTTGTGAGTTATGGCGGCATACTTTAGAGATTATTCAGGCGCAGATGACTGAACCGCCTGAACCTGAACCGCTGGCGAAAATATTGCGTCATAGTCTGGGCGGTCAAAACCTTGTGTCGCTGGGCCTGGACCGCGACATACTGGCCGCCGCCCGGATCGACCGCTTTGCGATTGTTCCCCAATTCAACGCGGAAACGGCCCGCATACAAGTTATGAAGTAAAATTGATTCATTCCCGCGATCGCCGACCAACCTTCGGTCGGTGCCCGCTCGCGGCTAAACAAATTAACCACAAACTTTTATCGACTAAACAACCATGGAAATGGAACAACTGGTAGCGCTTTGCAAACGGCGCGGATTTCTCTTTCAATCCAGCGAAATATACGGGGGCTTAAACGGCTTTTGGGATTACGGGCCCTTGGGCGTGGAACTGAAGCGGAACATCCGCGAGGCATGGTGGCGCGACATGGTCACCGGGCATAACGAGCAGGATGTCCCGCCCGGGGCCCCGTCGGCATACGAAATGACCGGGCTGGACTGCGCAATCATAATGCATCCACAAGTGTGGAAATGTTCGGGCCACTACGATTTGTTCCACGATGATTTTGTAGATTGTCGCGAGTCGAAACACCGTTATCGTCATGATCAGGTATTCGGTCGTTGGGCAACATATAAAACTCAGCGCATATTCATAGCTACAGAAAAACTAGGAAATGAAGGACTGGAGGAAACAAAACAACGCGCATTAAAATTTTTCAATCTCCGCGCAAAGCATTCAGAGGAGATTGTATGGGGAAATATCCCTGTAGATTTACTTAAAGGCGGAACTGCTGAAGCTCATGGATCTCCTCCAGCGCCAGAAACATTAATTTGCCTCACACAAGTTAACGATCACTCTAAGGTTCTCGGTCCTGACGCCAAAACGCTCGGCACTATCACTGAACCGCGCGAATTTAATCTGATGTTCGAGACTTATCCCGGTGCATTGCGCGATGAAAATAACAAAGCCTTTCTCCGGCCCGAGACCGCCCAGGGGATTTTTTTAAATTTCAAGAACGTCCTGGACAGCACGCGTGTGAAAATTCCCTTTGGCATCGCCCAGGTGGGCAAGAGTTTTCGCAACGAGATCACGCCGCGGTATTTCACCTTCCGCTCGCGGGAATTCGAGCAGATGGAGATCGAGTTTTTCTGCCATCCTTCGACCTCGCCGCAGTGGTACAGGTACTGGCGCGATCGCCGCTATCGGTGGTATCTGGATTTGGGCCTGGCTGGCGACCGGCTTCGCCTGCGGGATCACGAAAAGGCGGAGCTGAGCCATTATTCGTGCGGCACGGCCGACATCGAATACGCTTTTCCATTTCTCCCGGCCGGCGAATTCGGCGAATTGGAGGGCGTGGCCCATCGCGGCGATTTCGACCTGCGCAGCCACATGGAAGGCAAGCTCGTGCGCTCGGGCGACTCGCTGGTGTTGGAACTCGACGCCGAAGGCAAGCCGAAATATCGCGGCAGCGGCAAAGACCTGACTTATTTCGACGATCAGACGCGGGAACGATTCATCCCGCACGTGATCGAGCCATCGGCCGGGGCCGATCGGGCGGCCCTGGCGTTTCTTTGCCAGGCTTACAGCGAAGACGAAGCGCCCGACGAAAACGGAGTGCCTGTCAAGCGCGTGTTACTGAAGTTCCATCCCCGCTTGGCCCCGGTCAAAGCGGCGGTTTTTCCGCTGGTGAAAAAGGACGGTATGCCCGAGATCGCCAAGGAAATCTACTCGGCGCTTAAGCCGCACATGAACGTGTTCTACGATGAGAAAGGGGCGGTGGGGCGCCGTTACCGCCGGCAGGACGAAGCGGGAACGCCGTTCTGCATCACAGTCGACGGCCAAACCCTTGCCGACGGAAGCGTGACCATCCGCGACCGCGACACGCTCAAGCAATGGCGCATGAAAAAAGAAGATTGCTCAAGCGAAATCCTTGAGCGTCTCCGGGCATAGGTCGTCGTTAGAGTTCAGGGTTCGGGATTCAGGGTTCAGAACTTGGTGGAAAATTGAATTCCAAACACTGACCGATTTGACGCATTTTCCTCATCACCACGCTTCGCAAAAATGTCTCGTTCCAACCCGGATTATTCACAGCCCAGAACTTTTGACGCAGAGTGCGAACACCAGCCCGAAGCGCAAGCGAGGGTAAACTGTTTTTTATCCCTCGCTTGCCCTCGCTTGCGCTTCGGGCTAGTGTAAATTCATGAATAATCCGGGCCAAGGCTTTGGCATTGAATGGAATACTGTTCATCGACTCGCCGCGTCAAAAAAGCCGCGATTTTGCTTGCTTTCCGCCCGGGGAGAAAATACTAATAATAGGCAGGCAAACGGGCCCTTATATTGGGAGAAATGCCGTGAAACGCTTGATTGTCGCTTCAGTAGCGGTAATGGTCTTACTGGGAGCGATTGGAATTCTCAAGGCCGACGAGCCCGTCAAACCCAGCGATATCAGATCCTACGCCCAAGGCTTTGCGCCGCAATTGGGCGGAGCGTACCGCAATCCGGACGCGTATTTGCCTTACTACCCGGGATATGCTCCTTATTGGCAATCCGCTCCGCCGTACCCGTATGCATATCCGGCGTTTTATTATCCTTATGGGATTTATCCCCAGCCGGTTTATATGCCCGGGAATCAGTTCTGCGGACCGCGGGCCGGACAGCACTATAAAGGGCGTTGATCCGCTTGTGGAGCAGTTCGTGGCGCCGGCGTCCCGCTTGCGCCTTTATTAACAATACAGGCCAGACGCCCGTGCCTATTCTGATAATGCAGGCGAGACGCCCGCACCACAATTGGATGTTTATTCTTGTTTCTGGATCTTCATTGCCAGCAAGTCCAATTGATCTTTCAAATCGCCGAGCAGGAGTTGGGGATCCGCGCCTTCGGCCAGATGCGTGCAAAAGGGCGCTGGCGACGGCCCGTGAATTGTGTTAAAAAGCGCGGCGTTTGTTTTTTGATTGTGGAGTTCTTCGCCGACCTTGGCGACGGTCCGATGCTTGTCGTGCCAGAAGCGATCGAGCTGGAGCACCAGGCCGATTGACAGAGAAATCTGGCCGCCGACGGCAATCGGCAAACCGACTGTCCACAACTCGTTGCGTCCAGTCGCCAGCGACCAGCCCAACAAGATGCCGCCGCAAGCCAGGGCCGCCGTTCCCAGCGACAATGCCGCCCAAATCAGCGTGGAAATAAAGGTGCCAGGAACCATTTTTTTACTTGTATTTATTGAATCACGATTAAAAAAGGTTCCTGACACCTTTATTTTATGGGCTCGATCGAACCGTGTTAATTCACGCCGGCTGTCCTCTTCCAAGCCATGGCCTTGGGCCGTTTCAACTTGCAACGCCTGGGCGATGTCCCACAACCGATCGTCGAATTCCCAAGGGTTGTAAGAAGGTATTTCCTCGGTGCGAGCAGACGCCGACGATGGATCGGACTGGGGTATTTTCGCGTCCGTTTCCGATGGGCATTGGCCGCCTACGGCCTCGCCACACCGCGGACAGCAAAACTTCCTCTCGCCCGAACTTGCAATAGCAGGGACGTCTTGTTGACACTGTTGGCACCACATGGTGTTGATAAAATCGGCCAGAAACTTGGTAAACTGTAGCGATTCCGTAAGATTTACCACCCAATAGCAGGGGAGAATAACAAGCTAGGCAAATCGGGCGAATCGGCAAAAGAATTGGCCACTTAGTATTTAGCCCAGGATGAATACACCCGGGATTTTCCGGGTAAATAACTTACGGACATTTGTGACCCGTCGTGTATCCACGGCGGTCTAAATAATAGCTATTCACGGCGGGCTAAATGGAAACCACTGGCCGCGGAGCCAATCGCTGAGAAATCGGATGGCCTGCGGGTTAAGGATATTTTTTGCCGGGTCGTTGGTTTCGGCATAGGAAAGCATGCGATCGTTCTTATCGCCAAAGAACCGTTTTGACTTGGGATCGCCGATCATCGCGGCGGTCCACTCAGCCGAACCATAGCCGGTTAGATCGGGCGCATCGCCCAGCTTGCCTTTGCCGCGGAACTTGTGGCAGTCGGTGCAACTAAAATCATCGACCAGCAATTTCCGGCCTTCTTCGATAATCGCGGCATCCCGGGCATCGATCCGTCGTTGCGAGGGGAGTTGGGCCTCGGCCGATAAGGCAGCAATCACCTTCTGAAGATTTTTTTGCTCCCCTTCGTCTAATTTCGAGCCGAGGTTTTCCTTGACGAAATTAGGCATGTCGCCTTTGCGGAGCTTTGTGTCGCCGTAATAATTGGAACTAACGATTGTTTTTGGATTGAGCAATCCGGCGATCCATTCTCTTGATGCAAAGCCGTGCAAATTGGGCGCGGAGGATTTTTCGGCCTTAATGCCCAGGCCATTTTGATCCGTCCAATTATGACAACTGGCGCATTGTTGCTCGAAAAGCTTGGGCCCCTGGGTCTTGGCGTCGTTGCGCAAGAGCGTCAGGGCGCCGGTGGCTGGAACGCCCTTTGCCCGGGCAAGTTCGATTGCGCGATCGGCCTTCTCTCGTTCCTCGGCAATAGCCTGTTGCTGTCGCGAGTCTGCGGCGTCCTTGGCATAGGAACGATACGATAGAAAAACCAGGCCCGAGAGCAAAACCAAGGTCGCGGCGACGTTCAAGTAGTGCCCGACGCGAATCCGCCCGATAAACGGTACAAGCAGGAAGTAAATCAAGATCAGGCCCGGCACAATGAAGATCGGCAGGATGGCCTTTTCGCCGGGGAAAAGCTGCGAGAATTCATACAGGCCGCGGAAGGCCCATTCGGGCCGGGCGGCGGCGTAAAAATTGGCTGGATCCGGGTCGGCCGGCGAGCCTATGGCCACGCCCGCATGATCGCCCGATACGCCATGCTGCAAGGACAAAAGCATGACTGCTCCGAGCACTATTAGACCTGCCAGGGCGTTGCGCCATGCCTGGCCGGGCCAGTAAGACTCGGTATAAGATGCTTTGGAGGCAATCGCCGCATTCGCCCGCCGGGTAAAAACATGATTCAGCACCAGGAGGAGCAAAAATCCGCCGGCAAACACTGCGATGTGCAGGGCCAGGAATCGGGTAAGCGTGAGTTGCCCGAACTCCGGGCCGCCGATGGCGATTTTGTAGAGCGATTCGCCTGCGCCGGGCAAAAGAAGGAGAAATTTAGTCCGCACCTGGGTGGCGGCGTAACTATTTTGACTCCAGGCCAGCAGATCGCCGGTTAAAAGCAGGGCGAGAGCGCACAAGCACATCAAGAGGGCCGTCCAATAAACCATTTCCCGGGGCGGCCGGCACCAACCCTGGATTATCAACTGCAAGAGGTTCAATCCTGCCAGCGCGAGCAGCGTTTGGCCCGCATAATGATGAATCGCCCGAAGCAGCCACCCGCCGGCGACTTCGTATTGCAGCCAGTAAACGCTTTCCCAGGCGGTCTGCGTACCGGGGCTGTAGTACGCCCAAATTACGAAACCCGTTATGGCCTGGATGCAAAAAGCGAATAAAATGGCCGCCGGCAGAGTCCCACACCAACAGGCCCTACCCGGCACAGGCGCATCGGCCAGGTTGCCAATGGCGTCGCTTAACCCGGTTCGATCGTTTAGCCAATGAAGTAGTGAGTTCATGGTTTACGGTTCACAGTTTACGGTTCACAGTTTACGGTCAGCTTTTTTGAACCGAGAACAGTGAACTGTAAACTGTAAACATTTTTAAATCATCCTTGTGCAGTTTTATTCGCTGCGCCGGTTATAAATTTTTGGAATTTGACCCAAACTTCGTTTTTATTGCGGATTTCGGTTTCCAGCGAATCCATATCGCGCGGGCTGGGCGAGGAGGCGTCCGGGCGTTTGCCGGCCAGATCGAAGCTTGCGGCATGGCAGGGGCAGAAAAAAAAGGTGTCAGGAACCTTTATCTCGCCTGAATTTGTCGTTTCGTTATTAATAATGGTTCCTGACACCTTTTTTTCGACCCCTATCGAGCAGCCCGCATGGGGACAGACCACTTGCAGGGCTTCTACACGGTCCTTGCCCGCGCGGCGGAGATAGACCGCGCCTATAGGTTCGTTGGGAAAGAAGTTCCAGGCGTCGGTGCGGTCGGCGATGACGGGAAATTTTTGCGGCGAGCCATCCTCGGGTACTGCCTCCAAGTTCGCCACTCGAATGAATTCTCCGGCCCGACTCTTCTGCCTGAGCGGATTTAAAAATGCGACGATTCCCACAGCCGCCGGAGTGAGCAAGGCCGCGGACCAGGCGATTAAGGCCGTCATTTTAGCCAAAAATCCCCGCCGCTGCGATAAGGGAGTGGAATCCTGTAGCTTATCAATAGAACCGGACATAAATGATTCCTGTTACCTTTATTCAATTTTCTTGGAAGAAAGGCATGCGATGGCAGAGAACAATCAGTGAAATGACGAGTACCGAGCCGATTTCCAGAAAATAACCTATCATTTTTACTTGTTGTATATCAGGCTGCCGTCCATGTGCAAGGATTGTCATGATGATTCCAATGATGAATCCGCCACAAAATAGTACAGGAAAAGTGGCAGTTAGAATAATCCCAATCGCATAGGCTGGAATGCCTTTCACAACGCGATTCTGCGTGAAAGAGAATTTTCCTTTAACCAACGTAATAATACCAAAAATCGTCATCGCAATTTCGGCTATTAAACACAGCATAATATTTCCTTATATAATGAAGCAAGGAATCATTTATGTAATTTGAAGTATTTTTACCACCTCTTTACGTACATCTTCGACAAATCCCAAGCATTTCCTGCAAATCGAATTGTCTGGGGTAAAGTCGGGCAATGCGATTCCAAGGGGATATTTCGAAGGAAGATAAACGGCGTCAAGAAATTCTATATCTTCAGCGGATAAGGGAATTACGACTCCTGCCTCTGCCAATAATTGGATTAATTCTTGAATACTGTGCGTTCGCCGAAGCGGTAATCCCTTTGCCAAAAGAACAGTCTTGAGATATTTTTCCACTGCCTGTTGAGCGTTTTGCATGCACGGATTGAAAAGAGATTGGGCCAGCAGAACCTCGGCTGATTTTTTATTGTCCTCGGCGTATTGCCACCAAAGCCGGATTTCATCGTTCATAGACCACCTCCCCTGTTTTGATTTCTTCCAGGAAGAAAGATGCCGCGGGAACATCGCACCGCAAGGGAATAATGTCCAGGGGGATGCGGCTGGAGATGGAACGGGTTAATTTTCTATATTTCAAGGCTAAAGGCAGATAGCCTTCTCGACTATCCTGGAATACGGCCACGTCGATATCTCGCGGATCGGAACGATTCAAAAAAGATCCGAATATTACGATTTTCCGCACCTCCTTTTCGCGTCCGAGACAAGCGGCAATATCTTGTTTTATTGATTCTTTATCCAAATCGGTAAATACCACGTTCGATATCCTTACAAAAAACAGTGACAGGAACCGTCTATGGAATTATTACTCATTATCGCATGGCGATGCGAACGGCGTCGAGGACTTTTAAATGCGGGTGTGCCACTACTTGCTTGTTTGTAGGCAGTGTTTTTTTCGGAGTTTCAAGCAGCATTGCTTGCAAGCAAGCAGTGGCACACAAAAAGCCGGTTTGTTTCAATTTGTCAGGCCGGTTTGTTTCATTTTGTTAGACTGTTGAATTATCCGCTGAATCAGTTGCCTCTCCCTGGTCCACCACGGCCGCGGAAGCCGCCGGGGCCTCCAAGTTCAGAGTCGGGGATTTCCAGCTTTTGGCCCTTCATCTTTTCCAGCGAGGCCTTTTGCGCATCGGTAAGCACGCCCGTAAGCTGCTTCTCAGTGTCCTGACGTAACTCCTGCATTTTCGGGCGTAAAGACTGAAAATCTCCAGCGGCCTCGGTAAATAGATCGCGCATCTTTTTGCCCATGTCCTCATTGATCGTCTTGATCTTTGCCACTTGGTCGGCCGAGAGTTTCAGATCATCCTGGATTTGCTTGTCGCTAAGGGCCGATGTGCCCGATACTTGCAGGGCGATCTCTTTCAGCCTTTTCACTTGATTGGGAAGAAGGATGCCTTCAACGGCTTTCTTAAGTTCGTCTTGTATTGGTTGCATCTTTTTCCCCATTTCTTCCATAGCTTTCTGGCGCTCTTCTGCAGACATGTCCTGCATGGGCTGCATGCCTGAAAACAGATCCCGCATGGAAGCCATCATTTTTTCATTAGCCTCGGTAATCTTGGCCTTTTGATCATCCACGAGTTCCAGTTCTTTTTGCACGCTGGGCATGTTCAACAGCCGCCCGTACGCCATTGATACGGATGCCGGCGGGCCGCCGAACATGCCGAATCCCATTCCCCCACCGGGCTGTGCCCAAGCCGCGGCGCTTAAGACCGACATTCCCAACAATGCGAGAACGATAGAAGCGAAACGCATTGAACGAACCATAACGTCTCTCCTTAAAAAAAGGTTAAAAGGGTAAGCGAGTGTATTTTATAAAGATTGTCGAATGTTTTGTAGAAGGGGGGAGGGCGGCGTGGCCGGAATTAATTGACGGTCGCGGCCGATAACTTTTACGGCATTATACCGCCTTCCCGACCATATTAAAGCGATCCTTTGGAGAATTACGTGTTGTTCATGGCTGCGCGGACGGCTTCGAGGACTTTCGCTTGGGCCGATTCCAAGGGTCCGTCGATCGACAGGCCAGCCGCTTTTACGTGACCGCCGCCGCCGAATTTTTCGGCCAGGGCGGCGCAATCCAGTTGACAGCGGCTGCGCAGGCTGACCTTGAATCCGCCTTTGGGTTGTTCGACAAACATAATCGCCACTTGGGTGCCGCCGACCGCCAGCGTCAGGTTGATGACGTCTTCGCTATCGGAGGGCAGGGCCCCGGTCTCGCGAAAATCTTCATTTGCGATGTAGGTGTGAATCAGCCGGCCGCCGAGCTCGGTTTGCGCGGCTCAAGGTCCGGCCCATGAGGCGCAAGCGGGCCAAGGAATCGTTTTCATAAAGATTCTTGTAGATTTCGCCGGGATGGGCCCCGGCTTGCACCAGCCGGGCGATTAAAGTGAATGTCTCGGCCGAGGTCGAGGCAAAGCGAAACCAGCCCGTATCGGTGGCCACGGCCACAAATGCCGCCCGGGCGATATCCGGAGTAAGGGGCACTTTTAATTGATCCATGGCCTCGATCACCAACCGGCCGGTGGCCTCGGCATCGATGTCCTTGAAAACTTCCGCCCCCAGGTCGTCCTCGCTGACATGGTGATCGATCACTATCTTCAAGGCCTTGGTCGAGCGGACTACATCGGCCATCGAACCCAGTTGCGCCCATGCCGAAGTATCGAGAATAATCAACACCTCCCGGTCGGCGAGTCGATCGGGCGCAACATCGGCGCCGAGTTTTTTGAATTTCTTTTTACGGTCGATGAATTGCAGATCGGGCGGGATGGAAAAGACGTTGCATACGAGCACGTCTTTGCCCAGACTATCCAAGACCTCGGCCATGGCCGCCTCGCATCCCAAGGCGTCGCCGTCGGGGCGAATGTGCGTGGTCAGCACAAATCGCCGATGACGGCGAACGATTTCGACGAATTTAGACCAATCGGGCATACAACAGGGTTCAGGGTTCGGGGTTCAGGACTCGAGATTCAGGATTTTGGGTTCGCAATTCGGGGTTCGTGGTTCAGAATTTACATGGGATTGGTCAGTTTACTGACCAGCGTTTATTGACCATTCTTTTACTGATTTCTTTTTGAAATCCGCAGTGCAAAACCGCAGGCGGTTTCAATTAAAAGTCCATGGCGCGAAACGGCAAGCGGTTTCATTCTATTATCTCATTTTCTGCTTGTGCCGCAATTGCCCAGGCGGCGGCGACATCCGATGCCATTTGGTCGATCAAAGCCTTGACCGAATCGAATCGTCTAGTTTCCCTTAAACGCGTGAAAAAGTCAATCTGAAGCGGGCGATTGTATAAATCGCCTTGGAAATCGAGCAAAAAAACCTCCACTTTCCAGGCGGTTTCATCAAAAGTGGGATTGGCGCCCAGGCTGACGGCCGCCGCGTACGGCGATTGATCGACCCACGTCCGGCCGGCATATATTCCATCGGGCGGAAGCAGCGTGTCAATCCCCGTGATATTGGCCGTGGGAAAACCGAGCTTTACACCCCTGCCCGCCCCGCGAATCACAAGGCCGCGGATGCGATACGGCCGGCCGAGCATCCGCCGGGCATCGGCCATCCGCCCCTGGATGATTAATGCCCGAATTTTCGAACTGGATACGACCTGACCGTCCACTTCGACCGGCTCGGCCACATCGAGACGGACGCCCGCTTCGGCACAAAAACCATTGAGGACCTGCACCGTTCCGGAGCGATTGCGTCCGAAGAAAAAATTCGGTCCCTCGACCATTCCCTTGGCCGCGAGTTTGCCCAAGACGATACGTTGGAAAAACTGCCGGGCATCGAGTTCCAGAAAGGCCCGATCGGCGGGATAAATCAGCACTACGTCGGCCCCGAGTTCGGCCAGAATTTCAGCCTTGCGCTCGTTCCAGACGAGCGGCTGCGGTGCGGCATCGGGGTGGAGGATCCAGGCAGGATGGGGATCGAAGGTAAACACAACCGCCGGGCCGTCGATTTCGTCGGCTAGTTTGCGCAACCGCTTAACCAACCGCGCATGGCCGCGATGCACGCCGTCGAAATTGCCTATCGTCACGGCGCCGCCGCGCAGGTCGTCGGAAAAATCGGCCAAATTGCGGAGCAGTTTCACGGATTGTATTCAATAATTAGAAAAATGATGTCCGAATAAACGTTTAGCCGCGGCACTTGTGCCGCGCGACTCAGAGGATTCTCCCGGCATAAGCGCCGGGACTAAACGAAGAGTTATATTCATGCAAATCTATAGTTATTCATCATCGTCGTTTGTTTTCGATTCATTGCCCAGCCGGCGGATTTCGTCGCGAAGCCGGGCGGCCTCCTCGAATTGCTCGGCGGCCACGGCTTCTTCGAGTTTGCGCCGCAACAAACCGATCTTGCTTTTCGGGCGGGCGGCGGCAGCCTGTTCCTCCCGGCTGATGATCTCGTCGCGCCAGCGTTCCAGGCTCACCAGCTCGACGCACTCTTCGGCCCGTTGGCTCTGGTTGTACTCGTCGAGGAATTCGCGGATGGCTTCGATGCCGGCCTCAATAACCCGCAGCCCCTCGGCAAAGGCCTTTTGCGCCAAAAGCGGCGTGGCCACGGCCCTGGTGTGCATCATCTGCACGTACGGCCGCCATTGATCGAACTGCAATTTCAGCCGATCGTCGCCGGCGTGGGCGCGAACAAAAGCGAAGAGGCGGAGATTTCGCCGGGTGTCGCGGGCGCAGAGTTCGTACAAATCCAAATGCCAAAAACTCAGGTAGCGATGATAATATTGAACGCTTTCGCGCCATAGCCGGGCGCAATCCTCGGGCTTAAGCCCCAGGGCCGGACCGTCGGGATTAGCCTCGTCGTGAGAGCGCTGCTTATGTTCGTAATATTCCAGCCAGGACTCGCAGCCCTCGGGCCGGACGCCGTCGGGCCGGCCGTCCATCTCCATTTGCAGCAGGCCCAGGTCCACGCGCAGTTGGATCTTGCTCCGGCCGTCGTCGCCGGGCACGAGGCGGACCATCACCTCGTCCGGTTCGTACATCCACTCGTTTAGGAGGTTGGTAATATCCTTGGACATAATTACCTGCCCAGCACGACAATTGCCAGATCGGCGTTGAGGTTGGGATTGTCTTGGACTTGGACGTCGGCTTCGGTGTCCAGGGCGATTTGTTGGAGAATGTGGAAGCGGCGTTCGCGGCAGAACTCCTCGAAATCGGCGATGGATAGGAATCGGACGTTGGGCGTATCGTACCAGCGGAAGTTTTGCAGGGCGTGGCCGTGCGGGGCGCGGCCTTCTTCGCTCAATTGTCGGCGGTGGTTCTTGTAAGCGATGTTGGGAAAACTGACGATGCTTCGCCGCCCGACGCGGAGCATGTCGGCCAGCACGCGCGGGGCGTCCATAACGGTTTGCAGGGTTTGCGAAAGCACGACGAAATCAAAATGCCCGTCGGCAAATGCCGGCAGCCCCTGGTTCAGGTCGGCCTGGACCACGTCCAGTCCGCGGCGGACGCAGGCCAAGATGGCTTGTTCGTCCAGTTCGATGCCCATCACGCGGCAGGGGCCGCGTTCGCGGAGGCGGGCCAACAATCCGCCCGTGCCGCAACCCAGGTCGAGCACGCTGGAACCCGGCGGAATCAATTCCAAAATCATGTTGTAATCCAAGCGGTGGTGATGGAAGATGCTTCTGGGGCCGTGGATCCGCTGCTCGCCTTCCCGCGGTGCGATGGTGGTCGCTGCCAAAGGGCTGCCCTCACCCTGGCCCTCTCCACGTGTGCTTCCCTCACCCTGGCCCTCTCCGGGCACCGACCGAAGGTTGGTCGGGAGAGGGGAGTTGACTTCCAGGTTGGCTAAAAACGCGGCCATCAATTCGCCGTATGTTTTCAGCTCGTTGGGCAATAAAAAGGCATCGTGGCCGCAATCGGTCCGCACGTTGCAATAGCTGACCGGTTTGTCATCGGCGATCAGGGCGTCGACCATTTGCTGCGTTTGAAAAGGAGGGAAAAGCCAATCGCTGGTAAAGCTCATCATCAACCAGCGGCAGGCGGCCGGCCGAAAGGCTTCGATCAACCGCTCTCTTGTGTTGCCCAGATCGAACAGATCGATGGCCGTTGTCAAGGTGATGTAGCTGTTCGCGTCAAAACGTTCGCCGAAGCGGTCGCCTTGATACGCCAGGTAGGAGCCGACGGAGAATTTGGTTTCGAATTGCGTTTGAATCTCGCGGGGAGCGAGCCTAAGGGCGTCGAATTTTTGCGTCATCGCTTCCAGCGAGAGATAGGTAATATGTCCCAGCATGCGAGCGATGGCCAAACCCACCACCGGGCTCTGCCCTTGATCGTAGTATTGCCCGTTGTGATAGGCGGGATCGCGGATGATGGCGTTGCGCCCGACCACGTCAAAGGCCATGGCCTGGCTGGTCAGGCGGGTCGACGTGCCGACGGCGATTGCCCCGGCCAGCCGATTGCCGTAGCGCGTGGCCCAAGTCAGGACCATATTTCCGCCCAGCGATGCGCCCACGGCCCCGCGCAGCCGACGGATTCCCAAATGATCGATCACCAGGCGCTGGGCATCGACGATGTCGGCCACGGTAATCACGGGAAAATCGGCGGCATAGGGCCGGCCGGTTTCGGGATTGACGCTGTTCGGGCCGGTGGTGCCGCGGCAGCCGCCCAAGATGTTCGGACAGACAACGAAGTAACGATCGGTATCGATGGCTTTGCCCGGCCCGACAACTATATCCCACCAGCCCGGGTCGTCCGCGTCGTCGTGCCGGGCGACGTGCGAATCGCCGGAAAGGGCGTGGCAAATCAGCACCGCGTTGTCGCCCCGGGCGTTCAGCCGGCCGTAGGTCTCATAGGCCACGGTTACTTGCGGCAAACGCCCGCCTAGTTCCAGTTCCAGCGGTTCATCGAATGTCACATACTCGGCGTACTTTAGCGGCCGGGCATGACGAGTACTATCGCTGCTTTCAAAAAGATCGGTATTCATTAAAGGTCAGAGATCCAGAAGTCAGGGGGATGAATGAATATGCATAAACCGCTAATCGTTTGAAACT
The DNA here is from genome assembly GCA_963845975.1 of Pirellulales bacterium. GTDB lineage: Bacteria > Planctomycetota > Planctomycetia > Pirellulales > Thermoguttaceae > JBEKIK01. The sequence goes on from CAWJUD010000001.1 coordinate 2,427,305, forward strand.
ATCGCCATCTACGATATACAATATACCATCTATTTCCCCTATCCCCTAGAGCGACCTAATAGCCGCAATCAAAGCGCGACCAATGGTCGCGGCTTTACATTTTTAACAAACTAGCGTATTTGTTGTGCGATAACTCGCACGAATCTCAAACAAAGACGCCATCACCTCACTGTTGCGACGCCTTCAGGGCTTGATCCAAATCGGCCTTGATATCCTCGATGTCTTCCAGGCCGACGCTGACGCGGACGTAATCGTCGGTTACGCCTGCGGCCTTGAGTTCACGCGGGGTTTGCTGGCTGTGGGTGGTGCTGGCGGGATGGATGACCAGGGTTTTGGCGTCGCCGACGTTAGCCAGATGCGAGGCCAGCTTTACCGACTCGATGAACTTCCGCGCGGCCGCGTGACCGCCTTTTACGCCGAACCCCAGAATCGCCCCGCAACCGCGGGGCAGATATTTTTTCGCCATTTTATAGTCCGGATGCGAGGGCAAGCCGGGATAGTTCACCCAAGTGACCAGCGGATGCGACTCCAAGAATTTAGCGACGGCCAGAGCGTTTTCGCAGTGCCGCGGCATGCGCAAATGAAGTGTTTCCAAACCTTGCAGGAACAGGAACGCATTAAAGGGGCTAAGTGCCCCGCCTAAATCGCGGAGCCAATGCGTTCGGCAAGTAATTATGTAGCACAACTGGCCTACCGCCTGGTGGAAAACCGTGCCGTGGTAGGACGGATCGGGTTCGGTGAATTGCGGCCATTTTTTCGGTTCCCGGGTCCAGTCGAATCGGCCGGAGTCGATAATCGCCCCGCCGATGCTTGTGCCGTGACCGCCGATAAACTTGGTCAGGCTATATATGGCGATGTCGATGCCATAATCGAAGGGTTTAAAAAGTATCGGCGTGAGCACGGTGTTATCGCACACCACTGGCAGACCGTGCTCGTGGGCGGCGTCGGCAAGGGCCTGGTAGTCGAGCACGTCGTTTTTCGGATTGGCTATCGATTCAAGGTACACTGCCCGGGTATTGGGTTTAATTGCGCCGGCAACGTCTTTTGGATTTTTGGCATCGACAAAGGTCACGTCAATGCCCAGCCGTTTGAAGGTTTGGGCAAAAAGCGTGATCGTGCCGCCATAGAGCGCGGCCGCGGAAATGATGTGTCCCCCGGCATGGACCAGATTCCACAGGGCCACGGCAATCGCCTGCTGCCCGCTGGAAAGGGCCAAGGCTCCAATGCCGCCCTCCAGGGCAGCCAGACGTTGTTCCAACACGTCGGTGGTGGGATTCATCAGCCGGGTATAGATCCATCCCATTTCCTTCAGGGCGAACAGGTTGGCGGCGTGTTCGGTGCTTTTGAACACGTAACTCGTCGTCTGGTGGATGGGCATGGCCCGGGAGCCCGTGTTTGGGTCGGGCTGTTGACCGGCGTGCAAGGCCTTTGTCCCCAAACCCAGTGATTGCATTTCTACAGGATCCATATCGATCTCTCCTTGTTTTTTAGCTCATTAACACAGCAAGTGTTTTTTCATTGTGCAAAACGATCTTAATAAACATGACCGAACTGTAAAGGCGGGAGTTTATAAGCTAGTGAGTTGATAATAATGGTGATGTTTTTATTATTATCTCGATTTGGGCAGCGAAATCAATACTGGAGGCCAGCTTTTTTATAGAATTATGGCTAATAATAATCCGGATTACTCAGAACCTAGGATTTTTACGCAGAGTGCAAAACACCAGCCCGAAGCGCAAGCGAAGGCAAGCCTTTTGCCATCCCTCGCTTGCGCTTCGGGCTAGTGTGAAATCCGGGATTATTGAAGGAATAATGTCGCAAAACCCCTTGGATCGGGCTCTGTCTTTTAGAGTCCGTAAGAACACGTTTTGAGAATGGTTCATGCCGTCAACGGAAGAACTGGTGAAATCAGCCCAAGCCGGCGGAACCGCCGCGTTTGCGGAACTCGTGCGCCGCTACGAGCGTGCCGCAATCGTCACGGCATACTCGGTGCTTGGCGACTTTCACTCGGCACAAGACGCGGCCCAAGAGGCGTTTGTTATCGCCTACCAAAAACTCAGCGGGCTTCGTGATGCGGCTTCGTTCGGTCCTTGGCTGCTACGGATCGCCCGGCATCGGGCCTTGAGTCTTAAGCGCGGACAAAAAGCCGAACCGGCGGGCATGGATTGCATCGAGATAACCGGGACACGAGCCGGCGACTGGATGCAGCCTTACCGGGAAGTCGCGCGACAGATTGCCAGACTGCCTGAACACGAACGGATTGTTACGGTCATGCGGTACGTGGACGGCCTCAGCATAAATGAAATCGCAGAAGCCACCGGGCGGCCCGTGGGAACGATCACAAAGCAGATTTCGCGTGCGATCGAGCGGTTGCGGAATTGATTAGTGGAGGTGCGATCATGAAATCCAAAGAAGAAATTAAAACACTGTTGGAAGATTTTGGCAAAGCGTGGCCGGAGGACAGTTCAGTTGTTAAAGGCGTTATGCGAAAGATCGAATCCACACCAGCCCGCCCAAACTTGTCCAATCGAAGGAGGATTGCAATGAAGTCGCTAATTGGAATCGCCGCATGCCTGGTCCTGGGTACCATAATGTGGCTTGTTCCGTTTTTTTCGCTCACGCCCGCCGTGACACTTGCCCAGGTCCAAGCGGCAATCGCCAAGCAGAAGTGGATGCACGTGAAATATGATAATGGCAAAGAATCCTGGACGACTCTGGATGCCGAGAAAGTATATATAAAAAACTCTAATGGAAGTATTGAATTTGTCGATAGGTCGAAGAATCTCTATATGTCTTATTCGCCGGAGTTTGGCATTATCGATAAAATACAACAAGAGGATGAATCACAGAAGTGGACGCCCGAAACACCCGCCGAGATTGTGGGATTCGACATGGACATGCCCGAAGGAGAGGCAACAGCAAAACAAAAGGAAAACCCCAGGTATGGTGAACGTCATAATGATAGGATGAATGGCCGTCAGAGGGTCCGATTCGATCAATACTACAGGGACGCACTAGGGCAATACCTGTTGGTCAGACAGTTGTGGGTCGACCCGCAGACATACCTGCCAGTCCGCATTAAGTCTTTAGTCAGGGCGGAGCAAAACAATCGACAGGAACTCAAATATGCCATCGGCGAGTATAATTTTCCGGCACAAGGCCCGGAAAGCATTTACGATCTTGGTATATCTCGCGAAGTGCCCGTTACTCAAGAGAATCGGAAAAAACCCGAGGACGTATCCAAAGTTATCGATTTGATTAGACAGGCCCGCGAACGGTTTACCGTGAGTTATCGACTCATAGTTTGGCCCAATGACAACTCCGAGATTGATGTAATATATCAGAACGGCGCACCGGCATATAAACAATCGCATGACGATTGGAACGGGGTTCATTTTCGCCGCGATCGTTATTTCAACCTGGAAGAGAAATATCCGCGATATCATTTATCCATGCCCGCAACCGCCGACCAGGTGTCGGAGTGGACGCGAACCCAAACTCCAGTTGAAATTTACATGTTGGATGGAAAACGTTATTTCGAAAAACATGGACCATTTTCAACTCCATTTTACAAAGAATCCAATAATAGACAGACACGGTTAAGTGTTAAAATGCTGCTGCGAGATGGATTACCCTCACCCCCGGATACGCCTATCCAAAACCATTGGCCTTTGACAAATCTTGCAGGGGGATCTTTTATATTCCAGGAAGAAGGTGAAAACACGATGCCGGGCGCGATCGTGATTCGTCATATATTTGGCAATATCAGGTATGACTATTATCTTGATACGGCCCGGGACTACATTTGTATAAAATGGGTTTGGTGGAAAAAGAAGTCCGATAAGTGGGATAAAGATGGAGAAGAGATGTTACTTGATCTGAAGCAATTGTCCGAAGGCCAATGGTACGCTACTAAAAAGTACATGAAAAGTTATGGAAGCTCAGAGCGAAAAACCTCTCCGTATGAAAAAACTTGGAACCTGGATTTCAAAATTCTCGAAGAAAAAGAATTCCCGCCCGACATATTCAACGGCGAAAAGATATTGGAAGACGCCAAACGGGAGGGCGCGGTTATCGAGACGTACTGAAAGCACCGGGAGCAAGCTCCCCGGCTAAACGAATTCACAATTTCCAGCCAACATGGCGGCATAATGCCGCAATCAAAACCCCCGGTGTAATCACCGGGGGCTAAATACAAAACATGACGCTTAATCTTCCATATTCTGATTTATGTGCAGCACTTTGGCCGGGGGGAAGCCGTTGAAATAGGTCGACGAGGCGTGGCTGTAGGCGCCGATGTTTTCGCTGTAGACCAGATCGCCGAGTTTCAGGTCGGGCAGCTCCTCGGCCAGGGAGATGGTGTCCAGGGCGTCGCAGGTCGGGCCGAATACGGCGGAGATTTGCTTCGATCCGTTTTTGAAGGCCTTGATGCCGTACTGGCAATGGTCGAATATGACGCCGGAAAACGTGTGGTATACGCCGTCGTCGATATAGTAGCAGCGCTTGCCGTCGCGCTCGGCCTTGCCGATGATCTTGGCCACCAGCGTGGCGGCGGTGGCCACGAGGAACCGGCCGGGCTCGGCCAGGATTTCGATATTCTTCGGGAATAGTCGCTTGAGTTCGGAATTGATGCGTTTGGCCAGTTTCCCAAAGGGCTCCACGCCACTGTTATACCGGGCAGGAAAGCCTCCGCCGATATCCAGCAGTTTCAGGTTGTAGCCGCGCTGCTTGGGCTTCTTCAAAAATACCGGCCGCCAGGTTCAGGGCCTGCACGTAGTTTTCGAAGTTGGTGGTTTGGCTGCCGACGTGGAAACTGAGCCCTTCGACGATCAGGCCGGCACGATGGGCGGTTTCGATGAGTTCCACGGCCTCGCCTGAGGAGGCACCGAACTTCGAGGACAGTTCGACCATGGCCCCGGTGTTGGGCACGCGGATCCGCAAGGCCAGACCGGCATGCGGGGCGTATTTGCGGATTTTCTCGATCTCCTCGAAATTGTCGTAGGTCACCAGGGGCTTATAAGTATCAAGCTCGGTAAGGGTTTCGTTGGCCTTGATCGGATTGGCGTAGATGATCTTGTCCCAGATGAAATCCTGGCGCTGGCGGGCGGGCAGGTCTTTAATGTTCTCGTAAACAATCAGGAATTCGGGCATGGAGGCCACGTCGAAACTCGCCCCGGCCTGGAACAGGGTTCGCACAATGGCCGGGTCGGGATTGGCCTTCACGGCGTAATACGCCTGCACCCGGGGTAAATGCCGCTTGAACTCGGCGTAGTTTTTCCTCAGCGCCGCGTGATCGACCACGAACAGCGGAGTGCCGTGCTCCTGGGCAAGTTTTTTAAGCGTGTTTTTGGTGACCATTTTCAGGGTTCAGGGTTCAGACAACAATCAATAATTGTTTAGCCCCGGCACTTGCGCCGGGTAGAAGGAATGTGGATCGCGAAACCGCAAGCGGTTTTTATCGGCACTCGGCATTCCGCGTTTATTCAATTATTTCCATCCACCAAAAAGTTTTTGAACTGCCAGGGATCGTTCCAATCGAGATCGGGTTGGTTAAAGCCTTCGAAGGCGTTGGCATGGTATTTAAGCGGCGTCCAATCCGATGGGATCGAGAGCGACTGGCCCAGGTACGGATTGGCTATATTTAGCACGAAATCGTGGGGCAGATCGTCGGGCACGCACACGCCGCGGCGGGGATTTTGCATCATCCACATGGCCGCCGCCACTGCCGAAATGGCCACCTGCATGGTCGTGGCGTTCTGGTGCGGGACCAGGCGCCGCGACTCTTCGATGCTCAGGATGCTGCCCGTCCACCAGGAATTATACGCATGGCCCATCAGCAATGCGCCCAAGATGTCGGCGCCTTCGGTTATTTCATCGGTCATGATCCGCAGATTCGGCTGCAACTGGTATCCATATCCGCGGAGCTCGTTGAGCGAGGCAATTGCGCAGTCGCAAGGGCAATAGGCGTAATGGACCGTGGGCCGGTACACCGGACGGCCGTCCTGCCAAACCGTGAGCTTGTCGGAAATGGTAAAAGCCTCGCCGTGGCGGACGACCATGCCCAGGATGCGATAATCGGGCACCCAGGATTGGACCCAAGTGTTGATGCCCATTCGGGCCAGGCAGATTTGATTGCGGGGGCCTTCGGCGTGTTCATGGGCCAGCGGCGGGAGTTGTTTTTCATGGGTGCCCCAGCCCATTTCGGCCGTGGTGGTTCCTTCCTCGCGGAAGCCTTCGATGCTCCAGGTATTGACGAACTCGTCGACCTGCTTGGGGCGGTCGGCGATTTGGGTATCGCGCTCGCTGCAATGTATGACTTTGACGCCCAGTTTCATTGCCAGGCGGTTGAAGGCGCGGTCGGCGATGAGTTGGGCAATTTCCTCGGCCTCGTGTCCGGCGACTTTTTTATCATCCAGCAGGCGGCGGCCGACGTCGATCAGCCCCTGCCTGGTCCAATGGGAGATCAGGCCCGGATTCGCCCCGTGTTCGAGGACCGCCGTGGGCCCGGGTTCGGACCATCCGGCGGTCATTCGCCGAACGTTCATGTGCCGCCAATATAGTGTGCGCGTGGCGGGAGGCTTGTGATCGCCGCCGTCGTAGGGATCCCAGACCTCGACCGAGGTGTTTACGTACAGAATTCCGCGGTCGTGGCACCATTGCAGGATTTCCAAGCAGTCGATGTTCCAGGCCAGGTCGATAATCAGGTCGCCTGCCGAAACGTATTTTTCCAGCTCCTCGGAGAGATTTTCCGGAGTGATCCGCCGGCGGACCCAATGCACGCCCTGGGCGGTCCAGGGTTTTAGAACTTCGGCGCGGTCCTCGAAATCCATGACCGAGATATTGGCCGGCCGTGTGCGGACGTGTTTGACAAAAATCGGCAACGCGCACTGTGCCACCGCGCCGTAGCCCAAAAACAAAACGCGTTTGGGAAAGTCGAGCATGTTAATTATTATATTGTAAACAATGCAATTAAACTGTTTAGCCCGGGCACTTGTGCCCGGAGATTCCGCCTTTGCACCGGCCGCGGCCATGCCGACCAACGCGACCATGCTTCGCATGGTGCCCCGTCGGTGCCCGATGGCGCCCACCGGGCTAAACGTTTTAATCGTTGACGTAAGTTTCCAGGAATCGGGCGAGGCGGTGGAAATCGGAATTGGGTTCGATATAACGGACCACGGTGACCAGCGTGGCCGGATCGATCAACTGGCTGAAGGGCACGTAATTCAATTCCAACTGGCCGGAGACCGAGACCATCACGCCGTCGAGCCGTTTTTCCACCAGGGCCCGATAGGACCCCACGCCGAGCTGGCTGCCCAGCATGACGTCGAAGGCCTGGGGCCTTGCGCAGCGGCTTTCATAGCCCAGTTGCAAACCGGTGATTTTTCGCTTCTTGCCCGTTTGCTTGGTATATTCCTTGGCCACCAGATCGGCGAACAAGCGGCTGAGGTTCAGCTTGGAAATGGCGATGTGTCCATGCTCGTCGCGGGGCACGCCCTCGATATGTTTTTGCGGCAAATACTCGGCCAGACCTTCGGCTAGCACGAGCACGCCGAATTCCTTGCCTTCGATCTCTTCCCTGGCGCGCATGGTGGCGACTATGCGGTTAACCACTTCATGCATGTCCATCACGCGGCGAAGCGTGGTTTTGCCGGTATTCGGATCGGTAATTTCCTCGCTCATTTCATACTTGCCGGTAATGTCCTCGACGCTGATGACCAGGCTCGCCTCGCCGGCAATGGCCGCGCCGTAGGCCAGCCAACCCGCGCTGCGGCCCATGGTTTCGGCCACGAAGTATGCGCGGCTGGACTCGGCATCGGCCAGCAGATTGCGGATCTCCTCGGCCAACACGTCCACCGCCGTGAAGTAACCGAATGTGAAATCAATGCCCGTATAATCGTTGTCGATGGTCTTGGGCAGGTGTACGACAGGAATCCGCTTGCCGCCTTGTGGCAACTGTTCCTGGAAGAGCCTGAACTTGTTGGCGGTCTTCAAGGTATCGTCTCCGCCGATGGAAATCAAGGCATCCACGCCTATCGACAGGAGGGCGTCGTAAACGGTCCTGAGCTGGCCGGTGCGTTTGGGATCTTTAAAGTGCGACGGCTCGGAAACGTCCTTGCCTGGATTGGCCCGTGCCGTGCCGATCAAGATGCCCTGCGTATTTCGCGTGCGTTTTAAAATGCCTTGATTGATGTGAATGTAGTCGCGGTTTTCAAGCAGGGGATGCTCTGGGGCATATTCAACGAGGTGCGAATATCCGTGGAGAACGCCGATGACATCGATGTTGTTGCGCAGGAAGGAAACGGCCGCGGTGGAGATTACGGCGTTGGCCGCCGGGGCCGGCCCGCCGGCAAACAAAATCGCCACCCTGTGAATATTCGACGGCAACTGGGGCGGTCTGGATAACGTGGTGCTCATGGCTAATGGTTTGTGGTTAGTGGTTGGTGGTTGCTGTTTAGTAATTAGCCGTCTTTGCGAAACCGCAAGGGGTTTCATGTAAGTTTTCAGTTGTAAGTTGTCAGTTTTAAGTATTCATCATTCATCATTCCATATCCATCATTGCTTTACGTCGGCCAGGTGCGTTCGATATAAGTCGTATCCACTTGGGCGTTGACGAATGCCGAAGACTCGAGGGCTTTCAGGTGCAAGGGGACCGTGGTCTTTATGCCTTCGATGCGCAATTCCTTAAGGGCCCGCTTCATGCATTCAATGGCTTCCAGGCGGGTTGGTTGGTGGACGATCAGTTTTCCAATCAAAGAATCGTAATAAGGCGATACTTCATAGCCGTGGTGGGCGTGCGAGTCGAAGCGCACGCCGAATCCGCCGGGCACGAGCCAGCGGGTAATCTTGCCCGCATTGGGCCTGAAATTCTTGTCCGGATCTTCGGCGTTGATGCGGCACTCGATGGCCGCTCCACGCTGCTGGATCTGTTCCTGTTTAAAAGGCAACGCTTCGCCCGAGGCCACTAAAATCTGGGCTTTAATCAGGTCGATGCCGGTGACCATTTCCGTAATCGGATGTTCCACCTGGATGCGGGCGTTGGTCTCGATGAAATAGAAATTCCCCTGGCGATCGACGATGAACTCCACGGTGCCGGCATTAGTGTAATTGGCGGCCTTAATCAGGCGGGTCGCCGCCTCGCACATGGCCGAGCGGGTTTCCTGAGGAAGCGAAGGTGCGGGACTTTCTTCGATCAGCTTCTGATGCCGCCGCTGCATGGTGCAGTCGCGCTCCCAAAGGTGCACCACGTTGCCGTGCTTGTCGGCCAGGACCTGAACTTCCACGTGCCGGGGATGTTCGATGTATTTTTCCAGATAGATTTCGGAATTGCCGAACGCGGCTTGGGCCTCGGCCTGGGCCTGCTGCAAAGAGGCGCGCAAGGCCAGATCGTTCACCGCTACGCGCATCCCTCGTCCGCCGCCGCCGGCCGCGGCCTTGATAAACACGGGAAATCCCAATTGGTGGGCCAAGGATATGGCCTGGGCCTCGCTCTCCACCAGCCCGTCGCTGCCCGGCACGGTGGGCACGCCGATTTCCTTGGCCAACTTGCGGGCGGCATTCTTGTCGCCCACCAAGGCCATGGCTTCGTGCGTGGGGCCGATGAATTCGATGTCGCAACTGCGGCAGACGTCGGCAAAATGGGCGTTCTCGGCCAGAAAGCCATAGCCCGGGTGGATCGCCTGCACGTTGCCGATCTCGGCGGCGCTGATCACGCGGTCGATCTTCAAGTAACTGTCGGCGGCCTTTGGCGGACCTACGCAATAGGCCTCGTCGGCCAGTTCCAAATACGCCGCCCCCCGATCCGCTTCGCTAAATATCGCCACGGTTTCGACGCCCAACTCGCGGCAGGTGCGAATAATTCGCAGGGCGATTTCGCCCCGATTGGCGATTAAAATTCGTTTGAACATCTTAGAGTTTACAGTTCACGGTTTACAGTTCACGGTGAGTTTGTCCCGGGATTCATATTTAGCCCGCCGTGAATACACGGCGGGGAAAGACGGAAAATACTTCACATTGCCCCGGGTGTATTCGCCCGGGGCTAAATATGCCTACTCCCTCGTATCCACTTTGAACAATGGCTGGCCATATTCCACCGATTCGCCGTTTTCCACCAGCACCATGAGGATTTTGCCCGATACCTCGGCCGGGATCTGATTGAAGACCTTCATGGCCTCGACGATGCAGACGGTGGTTTCCGGCCCCACGTGATCGCCTACCTTGACGTAAGGCGGCGAGTCGGGATCGGGCGCGGCGTAAAACGTTCCGACCATCGGGCTTTTGATGATCGCCAATTGGCTGTCCGAGGACGGTTCCGCCAAAGTTTCCGCGGCGGGGCGCGAAGGACCGGCGGGCACAGGTGGAAATGCCTCGGAGCGGATCCCCGGTCCCGGCAAAATCGCGCTCGGATTGGCCGCCGTGCCTGCACGGCGAAGTTGAATCCGCACTTCGCCCTGTTGAATATCGATCTCGGTAAGATCGTGTTCTTTCATGAGTTCCACCAGGCGGCGGATTTTGCGAACGTCGAAAATGTCTTGGGAAGACGCAGGAGTGGCCACGGCCGTCTCTCCGGTTGTTATCTAAGGGTAAAATGATAAAAAAACGTAATGTAAAGCGTTTATTTGAATCTCAGATAATGAATATCGCCAAGCCCACGGGCTGCAACCCGTGGGCTTAAAGGAAACATCTCCCGGCACAAGTGCCGGGGCTAAACGTTAAAGCACTATTTCATCCAATTGTTTTGGCACATGAGTAAGGACTTCATGGCCGTTGCGCGTGACCAGAATATCGTCCTCGATGCGAATTCCGCCCCAGCCGGTGATATAAATACCCGGCTCGACGGTCATGATCATGCCGGGCTTGAGGACGGACTGATTTTTCATGGCGAAGCGGGGCGACTCGTGGATCAACAACCCGATGCCGTGCCCCAGTCCATGGCCGAATCGGCGGCCGTAGCCGGCTTTGGAGATAACGCGACGTGCGATGGCATCGATGTCGTGGCACACGGCGCCCGGACGGATGGCATCGATAGCCTTGGTCTGGGCCTCCAGCACGATTTCATATATTGCCGCGAATTTGGAGGACATTTTGCCCGTTACCAAGGTTCGCGTCAAGTCGCTGCGATAAAGGCCTTCGCTGGCCCCCCAATCGATCAAAATGAAATCGCTTTCCTCGACTCGCTTGTCGCCCGGCACGGCATGGCACAACGCCGCCCGCGGACCGACCGCGATGATCGAGGGAAATCCGGCGCACTTGGCCCCGAACAAACGATATTGATAGTCCAATTCGGCGGAGATTTGCTTTTCGCTCATTTCCGGCCTGAGCGACGCCCGGATTACGCCAAAGGCCTTTTCGGCCTGCATTATCGAAAGGCGCGTCAAGGCGATTTCGTCTTTATCCTTGATCTGCCGGAACTTTTCCACCAATCCCGAGGTGGGCACAATCGCCATCTGCGGCAGTTTGTCGGAAAGCTTGTCTTCCAGGCCGACGGTCATGGAATCGGCCTCGATGCCCAGCCGGCTGATGTTCGCCGACTGCAAAACTCGAACCGTGGCCTGCAAAATGCTGACCGAGGGCTTACGGATGTAAAGATCGACGCCCGGCGCCTCCTCACCCAATTGGATGGTATATCGCGGGTCGCTAATAATCATATCCCCGTCGTCGCGTACTAATAAATAACTGTCGTCGCCCGTAAAGCCGGTCAGGTAGGTAACGTTGGTAAAATCGGTGACCAGCAGTGCGTCAACGCCCAATTTATGCAACGCCTTGCGAACCTTATCGCGCCGAGTTTCATGGTCCATTGCAGGCTCCTTTGTGCTAGTTGGCCTTAAAAGAATGTATTGGAACAAACAAGGAGCCGGCTGACAAGAGTCCGGAGGGAATAAAGTGGTTATTTGGGCAATAGTATAGTGGGCAGTGGATAGTGGATAGTGGACTGTGGGCAGTGGACGGTGGGCAGTGGACGGTGGGCAGTGGACGGTGGGCAGTGAGCAGTGGGTAGTGGCTAAATTGACACCTCCCCTAGCGTGGGATAGGATTGAGTAGGTCTAATGCTTAATATCAATTCAATAGGAATGCTAAATTGATTAAATAAACCGGTTTTATATGATATTGCCAGTTGATGCGTCGATTTCACCCGAGAAGTTGATCCAATATCTTCTGGCCCCGCGAAAACGTAATGATAAATCCAAATATCTGGCAGAGGCGGGATACAATATCGAAAATTGGCGAGTATTGGAAAATGATTTGCGGAGGCAAATTTTGTCACTTGAAGCCGTACCGTCCGAACGATCACAATATGGCCAGACCTATGAGATCAGCGGCCGATTGATAGGGCCAAATGGCAAAACTCTGGCTGTGAATACGGTTTGGATGATTGAAAACGCATCTGGAGTTACAAAATTCATCACCTTATATCCCTATAAAGAAAAGGAAAGATGAAATACAAACTGTATGAAGAAGTAATATTGTTAGAAGATGTAATCCAGAAAGGATTACGGAAAGGTGATGTAGCTACCGTCGTCGAACATCATCCCGTCCCTGAAGGCGAGGATGGGTATTCGCTGGAAGTATTCAATGTGCTTGGTGATACAATCGCCGTCATAACCTTGCCTGAGTCGGCTATTGCTCCATTGACGGAAAATGAGGTGTTTAGCGTTCGACCATTGGCGGTTTAAGGTTTGGCAGTTATTAAGATCTCTCTAAAACTAATGAATCAACACGATCTTTCCAAACTCGCCAAACTATTGCTTGCCGGGGAACTCTCCCTGGAGCAGTTCCTGCATCAGGCCGTGGGGATCGCTCCGCTGGGCGAGGCCCAAGTCGATCTTGACCGCACGCGTCGTTGCGGATTTCCCGAGGTGGTGTTCGCCGAAGGAAAGACCGTGGAAGTGATGGAGAAAATTTTTCGATCGCTCCTGGCCCATGGTTCCGACGTGTTTGCCACAAGGATGACGGCCGAACAGGCCGTGGAACTTCAAGAGAAATTTCCCGCCGCCCGTTATAACTCCATTGGCCGCACGTTCCGTATTTCCCGCCCAGACAGCCAAGGCGTTGCCGAGGACGCCGGCGCGGGCCGGGTGACGATCGTCACCGCCGGCACCAGCGATCTGCCCGTGGCCGAGGAAGCCCGCGAAACCGCCCTTTGGACCGGGGCCTCGGTGCGATTGATATCCGACGTGGGCGTGGCCGGCCCGCACCGCTTGACCTCCAACCTGCCGCAATTGCAAGACGCAGACGCCGTGGTAGTCGTGGCGGGCATGGAGGGCGCGCTGCCCAGCGTGGTGGGCGGTTACGTGGCTTGTCCGGTGATCGCCGTGCCTACCAGCGTGGGCTACGGGGCAAGTTTCGGAGGCATCGCGGCCTTGTTGGGCATGCTCAACAGTTGCGCGGCAAACGTGACCGTGGTAAACATCGACGCCGGATTCAAAGCCGGTTACGTAGCCGGCCTGATCGCCAAAAACGCCGCCAAATCTTCTCAACCAAGCGGATAAAAAGGCGAGGCGGGCTGCCTGATCCCACGTATGGACTGTTCATCAATCTTCATATCCTTCATTGCACGTATGTTTCTCTTGATGCCGGCGCGTTAGAATCCGAAACCGAATCGCACGCGCGGGCCGGAGTAATAAAAGTCAAATGGAGGATAGTTGCTGTATCCATAAGCCGGACCCGGATAAACGTAGGTCCGATACGGATACCCATAATAATAAGGGGAGTAGTAGGCGCGGTACCGAGGATAATAACGGTACCCGTACCAACGCGGGCCGCCGTAGTAACTATAATATCGCACAACGGGCATTATCGCGCCCTGATCGGTCGCGTTGCTCAGATAGGCGGCGGTTGTAGTCCGGTTGTGCGATTGCCAGCCGTCTTCCGCAACAGCGGGAGCGGCGCAGGCGAATAAAAGCCCAATTATCATCAACGACAATAACAGGGATCGCATCTTAGGCCTCCTTTCATGCGGCGTCTTTGCCGCGAAAAGAAATCGTACACAGGCTAAAACACCAATTTTAGATAAGCCATTTGCCGGCCTTCAAATGAATCCTATACAACACGCACAGGCGGTCAAGCGATCCGGGAAGTTTGAGTAAATCGACCATTTTTATAATTGTTTTATTTTTAATGTTCGCAGTGAGCGCTGAGATGAGTTATTAAAATGCCGGGAGACATTTCATCCAAGTATACAGGAATGGTCAACATTTTTCCGAGGTTTTTACGCCACTGCCGGCAAGCTAGCAGCGGCACGCGTCATTTTGTTAGAGGCTCTTAATTCTTAAAATGCTTAAGGGCGCTGATTTTATCAACAAGCCGCAACGTATTCTGTTTCAATTCCCGCCCAGCAGGCCCGCACTTGTCTTTCGCGATAAGAGCGCATAAAGTTCAGTAGATTAAAAAAATTGCCTGCGATAGACGTTTATAAACGCCACGAAAGCCCGGTTATGCGGGTTTGCATAGGCGGGTCTTTTCAAATGTTATCAAGCTCACGCTATTGGGCTGAAAAAGGAATTTCGCGGCAAGCGGCGTTCCGGATTCTGGGTGGAACCGTATGATAACTTGAGCTTGGTACAGTCATCCTGAGCGCAGCGAAGGATCTCAATTAGCCGCTAGATTCTTCGCTGCGCTCAGAATGACGCGGCATAACTATTAATGCAGTTCCACTTAGATTGTGGAATTATTTTGTTGCCGTTATTATTAACATCCATTCTAACGGCGGGGAAAAAAATGAAATCATGCGGGATAAAATCAAATGGAACCTAAAAAAAACAATATTCTTGTCGTCGACGACGACAAAATCGCTTGTATATTCGTGATGAAAATTTTGTCGGTGAAAAAGGACTGGCAAGTAGATGTGGCCTGGAAAGGCACGATGGCCCTGGAATTGGTTAAAAAGAAAGCCTACGACGCCGTGGTGCTCGATTATCGGATGCCGGGCATGGACGGGGCCGAGCTTTGCCGCCGGATCAGGGAGATGCAGCCCGGCGTGCGCGGTGTTCCTGACCGCATACCCGCAAATCGAGACCGTGTTTCCCGCCATGGAAGCCGGGGCCGAACGAGTTTTGTCCAAGCCCGTCGATCCGGCGGAACTCGTCCGCGTGCTTGAAGAGCAATTGGCCAACCTGGCGTTTCACCAACAGCATTCTTGATTATCGCGATTGAATCCTATTCGCGCCGGGCTGGAATTGGAATTCTTTAGCACGGCAATCTTGCGGCGACATTCTTCCAATGATTCCAGCGGGTCATAATCTCCGATGGCATTGGTTTCGTCGTTATAAACCAGCCGCAATGCATCCCAGCCAAAACGACGCGTGAGTGTCGAATCGGACTCAAGCATGCTGATGATGCGCGGGAGCACAGGTTTTACATCCTCGCCGCGCGCCTCAAATTAAGAAGGGCTAAGCTATTCCTAAAATTCCATTCATCCTCTCCCGCGATTTCCCATAGTTTTGAAGTCGAACTCCGCTCAAGTTCTTTAAACAAAGCTTTATGCGCCAAGTCTTGCGGGATCAGGCTGACACAGCCGCCCAGTATAAATCCTATCACACCGCCAATTATCGCCCCCGCCGCCGTCCCAAAACACTTCCATCCCAGCGCCAGGCCGCAGGCAAAACCACCAGATAAGCCGAT
This sequence comes from Pirellulales bacterium, assembly GCA_963845975.1. Taxonomy (GTDB): domain Bacteria; phylum Planctomycetota; class Planctomycetia; order Pirellulales; family Thermoguttaceae; genus JBEKIK01. Next base: position 2,442,923 of record CAWJUD010000001.1, read on the forward strand.
CCAATGCAATACATGGAAGATGGTAATTCGAGTGTAATTATATCCATACATGGCGGGCTATCGTATTTGCGCTGATGATCCAAAGCGTTGGCTATGCCGCCGGACCCGGATTCTGGTTAGATATTTCAATTATCTTGCAGTGCCTGCGCCAATGGATTGCAGGGCTTTAGCGGCAGCCTCGCGAACGGCTTTACTGTCGTCTTCTTTTGCGGCTTTTTGCAGGGCCGGAACCGCCTCGCGGGCCAAAGGCCCCAAATCGCCCAAGGCCTCCGCGGCCGCCTTGCGGGTCTCAGGCAATGAATCGGAAAGCCCGGGTATGAGTACGGGAATCGCTTTGGCGGCGGTCTTTGCCGACCGGGGTTGAATCTGCGTGAAAGTCCAAGCGCTGATTACGGCCAGCGAACAGTCCTTGCAGTTCATCTCTTTCAACAGCACCGGCTCCGCCGCGGCGGCTTTGGGGCCGATTTTACCCAAGGCATAAATAATCGCGTGGGCATTAAGGCAGTTTTCCTTTTGTAGCGCCGCCAGCAAAGCCGGTACGGCGCCGCCGGCGGCTGGGCCGATCTTTGCCAGCGCAAGCACCGCTTCCGTGGAAACGTTGAAGTCTTCATCGGCAACCTGCTGGGATAAAGCCTCCACGGCGGATGCCGCCCCCGGACCGATCTGACCCAAAATGTAAGCCACTTGAACGCGGAGTTCTTTGTGTTGCTTCAATATCTCAACCAACCTCGGCACCGCCGGCGCCCCGAGCGAGGCCAATGCATCCATGGCATGTTGAATGGTCGTCGTATCCGCGTCTTTTAACATTTTCTCAAAGATCGGAAGGGTGATCTCGGGGGCGGGAGGCAGAGCGGCCAACGCCCGGGCGGCCGCCACGCGGACAAAGGGATCTTGCTCTTTCAAGCGCTCGACAAGCTGCTCCGTGGCCTGGCGGCGGAGTTCCTTGTCTTCGGGATGAACGCGGGCCAGGGCCCAAAGACTCACGGTGCTGAGGAATTTATCGTCGCTCTTGGCATTAGCGCGGATTTTCACTTCGGCGTTTGCGGGGAACTTTCCCAGTTGGCCCATGACAAAAGTCGCGGCCGTGCGCGCGTCTTCGTCGTTCAGGGCTGCGGCGATTTGGGGCAGTACGGGAACTGCGGCCTCGTTCAAGGCGCCCAGGGTGAGAACGGCTTCTCGTCTAATCTCAGGGCGGGGATCCTTGAGCTTTTCGGCCAATGCCGGGGCGGCGTCCTTGGCGGCTGGCCCGATCTCGCGCAGCACAATACATGCCCAGTAGGCGGTCTTGTCGTTCTTCAGCGCTTCGATCAAACCCGGCACCGCGGCTTCGCCGGCCTCCGCAGTAGCGTTCAAAATGCGCATTTGCACTCCCGGATCGGAGTCCTCCATAAGCTTGATAAACAAGGGGATCATGACTTTCGGGCCGGGGCGAATGGCGACCAGGGCCTGGACCGCCTGCCTTCGGACCGTATCGTCGGGATCTTTTAATAGGGAGATCAATTCAGGGGCGGCAGTTTTGGCCGGATCGCCGATATTGCCTAGCGATCGAGCTACATGCGCTCGCACCACGGGCGATTTGTCTTTAAGCAAATCAGTCAAAATTGCGACAGCTTCGGCGGCCGTCGCATGGCCTCCCAAATGGTCGATGGCCTCGAGCCGAACAGGCTCTTCGGCAGACTTCAATTGCCCAACTAATTCTTTGCCCGTGGAATCGATCGCCAGAGCGGTCGTGCCGGTTAAGAATAGCCAGCCGCCAACGGCAAAGAACAGGGCGTTTTTTCGTAAGTACGAGATCATTTTTTATGCTCCGGATTTTAATTGTTCGCTTGCGGTGAATTAGTTTGAAGTTAGGGGACAAAAAAGGGAAATATATGGAATGTGGAAAATTTCCAGGCAATGCGGGGTTTGTTCATGAATTATCAACTCAGGTCAGTTTTGGTCATGGCATAGATCAAACTTTTTAAGTACGTCTGCGATGCGGCCCAGTCTTGCGGTGGAACATCCTTGATTTGCGCCTTCAAGCCGGTAAACATGCTTTCGATGTTTTGGCGGGCTTTCATCTGATCGGCATAGTCGAGGCTGCCGTAAGTGGCTTGCTTGGCCAATAATTGCTCCAAAGCGGTGCGCTGCGGGGTGAATTGGTCCTGCTGCAGCAAGGCCGGCCAGTTGACTGTCCCGGTCACTGGATTCCACTGGTTGGGAGTGAGCGGTTTGGGTGCGCCGTCGCGGGATATTCGCGCGATTTGCTCCATTGTCGGCTGGGGACCTTCCTCGGCCTTGCGCCGCTTTATTAGTCGCCCGCATCTCGAAGTAAGTATTGGTATATTGTTGATGGTTCTGGATTTCTTGTTTCTGGACTTGGGACATATTCATGGCTGCCGCGGAGGTGGAAAGATTGTAATTTCCCTTTGCGCTGATCACGCTGGCCATGCCGTTCATGGCCGATCCGGCGGCCGTGCTTGCCCCTGTGCCGCCATAGCCCGACCATCCGCCATTTCCGTTGATTATGGAAGGGGGCGGCACGGCTGGTTGATACGGCTGAGAAGTGCCGCTCGATCCGGAGTATTGGGGAGCGGGCTGTGCCATTATCAAGGCTGGAAAGGCCACGATAATTACCAATAAAACCCATAAACGATTCATGGACATTCCTCCTATATTTTGAAATAAGCTACAAAACAAAAGAATTGAGGTAAACTAAGTATAATAGAAAACAATATCACCATCAACAGTTAGTTGAAGCCGTTTGTCGAGCCCGTTTGGCAAGCACACTTCTTACGCCGTAATACCTGGATGGGTAAGGGATTATGGATGGAGTCGATTTCTCAGGTAAGAAAAAAATTGATTATTGTCATGCTTCACGTTGTTCAAGGCGCTGAGCGCCGTCAGCCTCGCCAAGCAGTCGATATACGTTGACATTTATGCGGTTAGTGCTAAAGTATTCAGTAAGATATTTATGTGTCATCACAAATACTTTTTTAGATGAGATCCTTCTTTTCACCTTCTCTTGAAAGGTTGAGTTTATGAAAAAACACGTTGAATCCCCGAGCCTGATGCCAAACGGACTCTCTATCCGAATGTTCCTCCCGGTGTTTTTTACGGCGCTTGCATTTTTTCAATTCGAGGGTTTTGCCGCCGACGAGTTTCAAGACCTGGTCAGTCAGATTCCGCGTTCGGCGAACGCGGTGGTGCTCCTGAACATGGAAAAGGCGAAGAACAGCCCTCTGGGGCTAAAGGAGGATTGGAAGGGGAAGATCGAGAATGCGTTTGCCGCCGGTGCTTTCCGCGTGCCGCCGCAAGCGGCGCGATATGTAATGGCTTCTCAGATCGACTTTGAATTCATGGAGCCTATTTGGGAAGTCGCGATCATGGACCTTGACGAAGAAATTCCTTTGGAACCATTGGCGAAGGCCCGTGGCGGCACGTTGGATACGATTGAAGGCCTGCCGGCACTCTTATTGCCGAACGACACGTACCTTGTGCAACTCGGACCCAAGACGCTAGGCGGGATGGCGCCTGCGAACCGCCAGGAAGTAGTGCGTTGGATTCGCGAGGTGCGCAAGCCATCCCCGCCTCCGCTCTCCCCTTACCTGCAAAAGGCGGCCGTGTACTCCGACGAAACCGGCAGCGAGATCATTATGGCGTTGGATCTGGATGGCGTGATGTCGTTCGAACGAGTTGGCAAGTACCTGAAATCGCACCAGAAAGACCTGGATGAATGGCAGGCGGATCTGGTCAAGACAACGCAATTGCTCAGCAACATTCAAGGGATCCGAATTGGCGTGCGCATCGGTGAGAAACAATCGAGCAAGATCGCCGTGGATTTGCGCACCGATGCTTCGCCCGTCGCATCTTTTGCAAAGCCGTTGTTGCTCCAGGTCTTGTCCGACAAGGGTGCATTGATCGAGGACTTTCAGTCATGGACCGTTCAGACCAAGGGGAAAGAAATATCACTGGCCGGTATACTTTCGGCCGACGGCAGGCGGCGGCTATTGAGCCTGATCGAATCGCCGGTCACTGAAAACAGCCTGTCCAAGGCGCCAGGCGCCAGTCCCGGCGAACTGCCGGCAACGGAGGCGAAGAAGTCGCGGGAATACTTCCGCGCGGTGGTGGGAATGGCCGACGATCTGAAGAAAGACATGCGCAGTGCGAAGAACCTCGCTTCCACCTACTTGTTTTTCGATAAGTATGCCAAGCGAATAGAGCGAATGCCTATCCTCGGCGTGGACCAAGAACTCCTGAATTACAGCGCCTTTGTCGCCGATACGCTGCGTCAGGCGACAGGCTCGGTAAAGACGATGGGAATCCAGACGAACGTTCGCCAAACGCAGGCTACCGGCGGCGGCGTGTATTCGGCCAATGGCGGCTATTACGGCTATGGAGGGTATCGCTACGGAGCTTATGGCGTCTACGGCCGCGGTGCAGAGATGGCCGACCTCAAGGCCGCCGGTGCCCAAAAGCGCGTGATCGGGGCGGAGGAGACGGCCATCATGGCCACTGACGTTCAGAAGCTGCGTCAAGACCTCATCGCCACCACCACCGACATCCGCCGTAAAATGACCCAGAAGTACCAGATTGAGTTTTAAATCTATTTAACTTCATAATTAATGGATCACGTGTGCTGGGATTTTGCCCGGTGGTCATCGAAGCGTGAATATATCTACTCGCTCGCCTTATTGTTTCGCTGGCCTTGTTCCCGCAGTAGTTTTTCATCTTCGGGAGTCAACTGTGGTCGTTCAATTTTGATGCTTAGCTTATTCAACTTGCCGGTGAAGCGGAACGGCACCTGGTAGTCCTTGTCATCCACCGCCGTGCCGGTATCGGAGCCGATGTCGAACGTCTCGTCCCATTGTAGGATGAGCGGGAGGGTGTGTTCCATCTTCTGGGCGGCGACTTCCTTGCCGTCCACCTTGAGCACGCCGGCGCCGCTCCGGCCGATGCCGCTCATATTGTTGAAGGCCAGCGTGCCCATGCCCATGCCGTCGTACTTGAAGTCAAACTCCAGCGTATGCTTGCCGGGGGCGAGTGCATTCGGGCCTTCCCAGCGAACGCGTTTGAGGTCAACCAGGTTCCAGAGGAACACCGGTTTGCCCTTGAGCACATAGAACCCGTAGCCGCCGAAGCGTCCGCCGGAAGTCAACAGCACACCCTCGGCGCCGCCCTCCGGCACTACGATGTCGGCCGTAATCGTATAGGAACAGTTCAGCAACAGCGGGGAGTCGCCCTGCGGGATGCCGGTCAGCGGCTTGGTGTAAACGAATTCGCTGCGGCCCGCGGTGATATTGGGCCGCGGCGCTACGAGGCGCGTGGCCACCGAGGCGTCCAGCGGCAGGACTTGATACTTCTTCGCCTCGGATAGGAACAGCTCCTTCATTTCCTTGAGCTTGGCGGGATTGGCCGCCGCCACGTCGTTAAACTGAGTCCAGTCCTTGGTCAGGTCATAAAGCTCCCAAGTTACGTTGTTGAAGGGATCCTGGTTGACCGGGCCTGCCACGATCCAAGGCGGGCGGATGACTTTTGTGGCGGCGATCCAGCCTTCATGGTAAATGGCATGGTCGCCCATCATCTCGAAATATTGCGTCTTGTGAGTGGAGGACTTGCCGGCGTTGGCCTTGTCAAACGTGTAGGCAAAGCTCACGCCTTCGATCGGGCTTTGCTTGATGCCATCCACTTCTTCTGGCGCGGATGCCGGCGACTTCGAGGATGGTCGGCACGACATCGATAACGTGATGGAACTGGTTGCGGATGCCGCCGGCGTCCTTGATGTGGCCCGGCCACGACACGCACATGCCCTGCCGGACGCCGCCGAAGTGCGACGCGATCTGCTTGGTCCAACTGAACGGCGTGTCGAACGCCCACGTCCAGGGAACTGCCATGTGGTTGTAGGTCCGGTCAGAGCCCCAGACATCATAGAAATACTTCAACTGGTCCTCGACCGGCACATTGACGCCGTTGAACATGGCCACCTCGTTCGGGGTGCCGACCAACGTGCCCTCGGCGCTGCCCCCATTGTCGCCGCTAATGTAGATGATGAGCGTGTTGTCGAGCTTGCCCATGTCTTCGACGGCCTGAATCACCCGGCCGATCTCGTGGTCGGTGTAGGCGAGGTACGCGGCATAGACCTCGACTTGCCGGATGAACATCTTCTTCTCATCGGCGCTGAGCGCGTCCCATTGTTTCAAGAGGCTGTCCGGCCAGGGGGTCATCTTCGCGTCTTGGTGGATGACGCCGAGCCGCTTCTGGTTGGCAAAGATCTCGTCGCGCAGGGCGTTCCAGCCCTTGTCGAACAGGTGCATGTTGTGGATCTTCTCGATCCAATCCGGCGTGGGATGGTGCGGCGCGTGCGTGCCGCCGGGGATCTAGTAACAGAAAAAGGGCTTGCTCGGATCAATTTGGTTGAGTTGATTCATCCAGTCGATGGCGTCGTCGGCCATGGCTGTGGTGAGATTCCATTTCGGATTGCCCAAATAAGGATAGATTGCCGTGGTGTTTCGGAAAAGGTTCGGCTCCCACTGGCTGGTGTCGCCGCCCACGAACCCGTAGAAATACTCAAAGCCCATGCCGATTGGCCACTGGTCGAACGGCCCCACCTGGCTGGCTTCGAACGTCGGCGTGTTGTGGTCCTTGCCGAACCACGATGTGGAGTAGCCGTTGTCCTTGAGAATCCGGCCGATGGTCGCCTTGTCCTTGGGGATGAGACTGTCATAGCCCGGGAAACCCGTGGATTGTTCCGAGACCACGCCGAAGCCCGCCGAGTGATGGTTGCGCCCCGTGATGATCGCCGCGCGCGTAGGCGAACACAGCGCCGTGGAATGGAACTGGGTATATCGCAGCCCCGTCTTGGCGATGCGATCCAAGGCCGGCGTCGGGATGACGCCGCCGAACGTGCTGGGCGCGCCAAAACCCACGTCGTCGGTCATGATTAGCAAGATGTTCGGCGCGCCATTGGGCGGCGCCACCCGCGGCGGCCACCAGGGCCTTGATTGCGCGGCGTTCTCCTTAATCATGCCGCCGAATTTCGGATCGGGCGGAGGCAATTGCTTCCCGTCAATGGTCGTGGTGGCGCTGGGCGAGCCCGACACGCCGGTTGTCTGCTGGGCCATGCCGGGCAGGGCAGTCATGATCAAGATTATTATTAATGCGACCGGCAAAATGTCGCGCGCATAGCGGCCCGCATTGGGATGAATTCTCATATCGTGCTCACATCGATTGATAATGTGGTTGGATAGACCGAAAACCGAGTCGAAAATACGCCGACGACTTGCGATCAAGAAACAGAATCAACAAATTATATTAGTACGACTGAATTAGTAAACTATATCAATTAAACCAACTTGCCCCATAATACCTCACTGTGCGCAAGTATTTTATTGGCAAGATGTTAGCCGACGCATTTAACCGCGATCCGTCGATCGAAATTACCTGGCGGACACTTATTGGCGTCTCGCTGTTAAATGGCCCCTCAAGACCGCCTTTCATCGTGCATTGATAATCCTTAAGCGGCTTGAGATTTTGGCTTGTGGTTTTTGGAAATAATGGATTTAAGATCTTGTCCCGACTCACTTTGACTCCAATAATTCCTCACCGACTCTGGATAGCATTCTAAAATCACATCCTTATGCGGACGGATATCGCGGAAAAGCGGTATCTCGTACCCAGGAGTCGATCACCGCACAGATGAGTGCGATTATGTCTTTCCTAGCTTTGGTTTAAAAAAATAAGAAGGAGGTGTGAACATGAAGTACAAGAATTTAGCGTTTTTTGTGTTCGGGTTGTTTGTGCCGGCGCTGATGTCTGCGCTGGCGCAGATGCCTTTGCTCAGGCGGCCAAGAGGCCGAACATACTCTTCATCATGGGCGACGACGTCGGCTGGTTCAACGTCGGCGCCTATCACCAGGGCATCATGTCCGGCAAAACGCCGAACCTCGACCGCCTCGCATCGCAGGGAATGCGGTTCACCGACTACTACGCCGAGGCAAGCTGCACGGCGGGCCGGGCGAACTTCATCACCGGTGAAATTCCCCTGCGCACCGGACTAACGACCGTGGGCCAGGCCGGCGCCGACGTCGGCATCCCGGCCCAGGCTTGCACGATCGCCACCGCGCTCAAGTCGCTGGGCTACGCCACGGGCCAGTTCGGCAAGAATCACCTGGGCGACCTGAACAAGTACCTGCCGACAGTACACGGCTTCGACGAGTTCTTCGGCTACCTGTACCACCTCGACGCGATGTCGGACCCGTACTGGTTCGACTACCCCCAGGACTGGATAGACAAAACCGGCCCGCGCAATCTGGTGCATTGCTGGGCGACTGACGTGGATGATCTCACCGAGCAACCGCGCTGGGGCAAGATTGGCAAACAGAAGATCGTGGACGAAGGCCCGTTGGCGCCCTTCCCGAACATGAAGGACATGCAGAACTGGCAGGAAGGCCGCAAGGCCAAGTACGACATGGAAACCTTTGACGAGGTGCTGGTCAAGAGTTCCTGCGACTTCATGGACAAGGCCAAAAAAGACGGCAAGCCGTTTTTCGTATGGCACAACACCACGCGCATGCATGTATTTACTTACCTCTCCCCGAAGTACCAGGCGCTGATGAACGCCAAGAACAACTACAACGTGGAAGAGGCCGGCATGGCGCAAATGGACGATAGCATCGGCGCATTGCTGAAGCACCTGGAGGACATCGGCGAGGCCGACAACACAATCGTTGTCTTTACGACTGACAACGGGGCTGAAGTGTTTACCTGGCCCGACGGAGGAATGACGCCCTTTAAAGCCACCAAAGGCACCGTGTTCGAAGGCGGCTTTCGCGTGCCGTGCATCATCCGCTGGCCGGGCAAGATCAAGCCGGGCACTGTCGAGAACGGCATCTTTTCCGGCCTCGACTGGTTCCCCACCCTGCTTGCCGCCGCCGGCAATCCGAATATCACCGAGCAACTCCTGAAGGGCGTAAAACTTGGCGACCGGTCCTACAAGAACCACCTCGACGGCTATAACCAGATGGACCTGCTCACCGGCAAGGGGCCGTCCAATCGCCACGAGGTTTGGTACTTCGGCGGACCTAAGCTGGGCGCCGTTCGTCTGGATGATTTCAAGTACCAGTTCTACCAACAGCCGCAAGGCTGGCCCGGTCCAAAAGTCGTGACCGACATGCCCACGATCATCAATATCCGCCAGGATCCGTTCGAGCGGACGCCGTCCCTCGACACCATGGGCACGAACAATATGGGCGGAGGCTATATGAACGATTTTTATGCCCGGGAGTTCTGGCGGTTCGTCTCAGTCCAGAGCAGGGTGGCGGAACTAGCCAAGACGGCCATCGAATTCCCGCCCATGCAAGATCCGGCCTCCTTCAACTTGGATGCGGTGAAAAAACAGATCGACGACATGATCAAGGCCCACCAGGGCGAGTAAATCCACCGTTCGGAACGAGCGCCCCATTCGGGGCGTTCGCTCCGGCGCGGCGATGGAAAGCACATTCCCGAGAAAAAACGGGAGTTCGACGAAGTCCGTGGCCGGGGTGTCATGGCGGAGCAACTGACAGACGATGAAAAAGCTGCTCATCGTAACGGCCCTAATTGAGGTGGGAACCGGCGTGGGGCTGGTGTGTCGCCCGTCGGCGACGGTGACGATGCTGCTCGCTTCACCGCTCGATACACCGGCCGCATTGACGCTCGGGCGCGTGGCCGGGGCGGCGCTGTTCGCGCTGGGTGTCGCCTGCTGGCTTGCACAGTACGACGCGCAAAGCTGCGCCGCGAGAGGGTTGGTCAGTGCGATGGCGCTGTATAACCTTGGCGCAGTTGTCATTCTTGGTAGTGCCGGCGTTTGGTTGCAGCCGGTCGGAGTCGCCTTGTGGCCGGCCGTTGTGCTGCACGCAGTGATGACCGTCTGGTGCATCGCGTGTCTTCTGAGAACACCAACACAGATCAGCGAAAAGACGAAGTGAATAATCCGGGCTAGAAATTGGGCCAGGCACTATGTTAGAATCAGTCCTGCGGAGATTCTGTCAACATAGACGCATAAACTGAAATAAAACATACTCGCCGGGCGCCGATCGTGGAAAATTCGATGTTTGTTCCCCAACAATTAACGCGCAAAAAACAAATTCTGTTGGCCGAAAAGTGGCTTTTATTCGGTATTGTCGTCATATCGGCCCTGGATCTGGGCTGTAAGAAACAACCGGAGGCACAATCCAATTCTTCCGCTTCTCCCGCACCCGTACCCCAGGCTAAAAACGAGCAGAAAGCAAACCAACAGAAAGCAAACGAGCAGAAAGCGCTTGCCGGCTCGAAAAGCTGCCGCGATTGCCACGAAGAGTTTTACAAGCTCTGGTCCACCTCGTGGCACGGCCTTGCCATGCAGCCTTATACGGCGGAGTTCTCCAAGGCGAATCTAACATCCCAGGAAGGCGAAGTCGCGATAGGTAAACGCAAATACCAGGCGGAAGTCGGCGACGGCGCAGGTTGGGTCAAGGAAAACGGCCCCAGTGGCGAGCATAATTATCCCATCGTTCACGTCATGGGTGGAAAGAACGTCTACTATTTCCTCACGCCTATGGATCGCGGCCGGTTGCAGGTGCTGCCCGTCGCTTACGACGTGCACAAGAAGGCCTGGTACGACATGGCGGCCAGCGGCGTGCGGCATTTTCCCGACCGCCGCGACGAGGCCCTCGACTGGACCGACCGCATGTTTTCCTTCAACACCACGTGCTTCAACTGCCACGTGAGCGAACTATCGACAAATTACGATCTCGCAGCCGATACGTATCACACCACCTGGGCCGAGCCCGGAATAAGTTGCGAATCGTGTCACGGGCCGGGGGCCGAGCACGCCCGCACGATGGAAGCCGGAGTGGAGGGCCACACCTCGAAAGACATCAAAATCATTCGCACGAAAGAATTCTCCACAGAGCAAATGAACGACATGTGCGCGACCTGCCATGCCAAGCTGGTGCCTTTGTCGACAAGTTTCCTGCCGGGCGACAAGTTTTTCGACCACTACGACCTGGTGAACCTCGAACATCAGGATTATTATCCCGACGGACGCGATCTTGGCGAGAACTACACGTACACCTCGTGGTTGATGAGCCCGTGCGTCAAGTCGGGCAAGCTGGACTGCAATCACTGCCACACGCCCAGCGGAAGGATGCGGTTCGAAGGTGAAAACTCCAACCAGTCGTGCATGCCTTGCCACGAGCATTATGTTAGAAATCCCGTGGACCACGGCCGGCACCAGCCCGGCAGCAAGGGCAACGAGTGCATCGCCTGCCACATGCCCATGACGCGGTTTGCCGCCATGGGCCGCACCGACCATTCGATGCGCCCGCCGGCGCCTGGCGCGAGCATGGCCTTCAAATCGCCCAACGCCTGCAACTTGTGCCATGCGGACAAGGATGCGGCCTGGTCGGACGAGTGGGTTCGCAAGTGGTATCCGCGCGACTACCAGGCCGACGTGCTTCGCCGCGGGGAGCTAATCGACCGGGCCCGCAAGCGCGATTGGAAGCGGCTGCCTGAAATGCTGGACGAATTAAAGAATAAAAACAACGATCCGGTATACAAGAATTCCCTGGTCCGATTGCTGCGCGGCTGCGACGACGAAAGCAAATGGCCCGCCGTTTTGGAAATGTTGCATGACGCATCGCCGCTGGTCCGCTCGAGCGCGGCCTCATCGCTTGGCGATCATATTACTACTCCGGAGGCGCTCAAGGCGCTGCTTGCGGCAACCGCCGACGAGTCGCGATTGGTGCGGATCCGCAGCGCCATATCCTTGGCGGCCTTGCAGCCCAAGGATCTGCCAAACGATCGCGACCGCCGGAATCTGAACCGGGCGGTAAACGATTTCATGACCGCCATGACCGCCCGGCCCGACGACTGGGCATCGTATGCCAACGTGGGCAATTTTTACATGGATCGGGGCGATTTTTCCGCGGCTATCGGTTACTTCGAGACCGCGGCCAGGTTGGAGCCGCGGCAGATCGGGCCCGCGGTGAATGCGGCCATCGCATACAGCAACCTGGGCCGAAGCGACAAGGCCGAAGAGTGCCTTATGCAAGCGTTGAAGTACGAACCCGACAACGCGGCGGCGAATTTCAATCTGGGGCTTCTTAGAGGCGAGCAAAAACGCCTGCCCGAAGCCGAACAGGCCTTGCGAAAGGCCCTAAAAACCGATCCCCAAATGCACCAGGCGGCGTACAACTTGGGCGTGCTCCTGGCCGATAAAAATCTCGATCAGGCCATTGAGTGGTGCGAAATAGCGCACCAGCTTCGCCCGAATGTCCCAAAATACGCACACACCTTGGCATTCTACGAGCGACGGAAGGGAAACGTCGATAGCGCCATGGAACTGCTGCGGCAAGTTATCCAGCGCGATCCGCACTACTGGGATTCTTATTTACTTCTCGGGGAGATTTACGAAGAGCGGCGCGAATTCCAAAATGCCGCGGCGGTATATCGGCAAGCGCTGAAAATGGAGCAGTTGCCCCCTTCGCTGCGCCGGCAGTTGGAGGCGAAAGTACGTGCTATCGAGTATCCAGACTCCGGTAAATAATGCCCCCTTCATGACCAAACTGCATTTGTAATTCAATTCCTTACCCCCATTCCCCACCACAGTATAGATTTTACTTAATTTTTCCAAATTCTATTGACAAATGCAGGGGGGGGGAAGTAATCTAAGTAGAAATTCCAATTCTTTATAGGTAAATAAAGTGGAGGCAGCGATTTTGCCTAGTGGCTTTTTTTGAGATTCCACAAAAATTGATCCCAGGGCATTTCTTGCGATTTTGTAGGGTCTGTGAATCGCACCATCTTGGATGATCCATTGTCGCTGGGTTCACACCCTACGTGCTTATGCGTTCAATGTGGAATAGTTTAAGTCTCACACACTTTCACGCTGAAGGAGTAGACAATGAGACTGAAAAAACTGATCGCCGCATTTATTGCGGCTGCCATGATGTTTTTTACCGTGGCCGCGCAAGCGGTAACCATCGACATGGTGCCCGTGGGCAATCCGGGCAACACGCCGGATACTGTCGTTATGAGCGATGGCACCACGGGCTACGGTTCGGTGGGCTACGCCTACAACATCGGCAAGTACGAAGTCACCGCCGGGCAGTACACCGAGTTCCTCAACGCCGTGGACGGCGTGGAGAGCTACGGGCTGTACAACAGTGATATGTCACGAACTGACTACGGCAGCGGGATCACCCAGAGCGGCGGTGGCACGGTCGGCAATCCTTTCACCTACACGGTGGCGGCCGATTTCGTCAACCGGCCGGTGAACAGCGTTTCATGGGGCGACGCGGCGCGGTTCTGCAACTGGCTGCAAACGGGCACAACCGAGAATGGGGCTTATACGCTTGGCGGCCATACCGACAGTGCCTATTTGATGACTGTGACTCGTAATGCTGGATCTACATATTATATCCCCAGCGAGAACGAGTGGTACAAGGCGGCATACTACAAAGGCGGCGGCACTAGCGCCGGTTACTGGCTCTATCCCACGAAGAGCAACACTGCCCCTGGTCAGGACATGGCCGACCCGCTCCCGGGCAATAACGCGAACTACTATACCGCCCCCTACGCCTACCCCATCGATGCCGGCAAATATACGACGCTTGTGGGCGAGTTCCAGAACTCTGCCGGCCCTTATGGCACATTCGATCAAGGTGGAAATGTATGGGAGTGGAATGAAACTGCATATTCCAGTTCGTCGCGTGGGGTGCGCGGCGGCTGTTGGTACGACTACTCCGGCCGCATCTCCGACATCTTGGCCGCCTCGGCCCGCAGCAGCCCCGACCCGGTGTACGAGAGCCTCACCATAGGGTTCCGCGTTGCAAGTGTTCCTGAGCCATGTAGCTTTGTTTTGATGGCCGGAATCGCAGTGATGAGTTTGCTATATTTTCGGAGGCGCGACGCTTAACCTTTATCCTTTATCCCTATTACCCTTTACCTTTTGCGGCGGCGGTAGGGTGGAATGAGTATCGAACAACATGCAGGCAATAAGCCCGACGTGGACTTGTGGCCTGCTTGCGTTCTTGCTTATGGGACTCTCGGCCTTGGACACGGTAGGAACCTTCGCCTCATCCCCCAGGGCAAATGCGTCGTTCGCACATATGAGCGGAAGAGCCAACGGTTTTCGATTTAGCTTGCCTCAAGTGTTTAGTTAATCGTTACAATCGTACTCGCCAAAGAGTATCGTATTGGTTGACTTTGTCGCCTTTTCCAGATTGAACGAACCTGATCTCGTTATCTTCCTATTTGCACTAACGATACGATTAAGCCGGATATTCGTTAATCCCGATTAATCTCGTAGGCGCCGATACCCTAAATATTTTTATCGCAGGGCTAGCGTATTTTGCCCTGCTTTTTGACGCGAATATGGAGCGTTCCATGAACAGTAGATTTTTATTCACCAGCTTTACACTGTCAGTAGTTCTTGGCTTGCAACTTCAGTCGGCCATGGGCCAAGGGTATGGAACCGATACGCAAAACGTTTTGACGCCCGCGGCCGGCGGCATGGCAGGAGTAAGTCTTGCCCTGCCGCAGGACGTTCCGGCGGCCGTATTTGGAAATCCGGCCACGCTCGCGCAGTTTCAGGGAACTCAATTTACCTTGGGCGGCGGCTGGGTCGAAGGCTACCCAACCATTACCAACAACGGCGCGCTGAATGAACTCAATCCGGGACAGCCCTTTAGCGTCACGTCGCGGACTCAGGGATTTGCCGCCACCGATATCGGCGTTGCCCAGGATCTCAGAAGCATGAGCATTCCCGGAACTCTTGGGTTGGGCCTTGCCGGGCTTAGCGGTCTGGGGGCCGAGTACCGCGGCAGAGTGCCCGAAAACAGCGGCCTGAATAACGTCAGCAGCGAATACATGGTGCTGGGCGTGAATCTGGCGCGGGGGTCGATCTGACCGATCGGCTTTCGGCAGGCGCGGCGCTCACGCTGGGCTCGGGCTTCGAACAACTCGGTTTCACCGGACCGCTGGTCAGCTCGGCGATGGTAAACGCCTACGCCCTGCGCGGGACGTTCGGACTGGACTACGACGTGAACGATTGCAATACGATTGGCGCGTTCTATCAGACAAGAATGGACTTCGATTTCCCAAATGCGGTTCGCTTCAATAATACTTACCGCGACCTTCGAGTTTCCCAGCCGGAAACGGTGGGAATAGGACTGGCCAATCGCAGCCTCATGGACGGAAACCTGCTGATTGCCGCCGACATATACTATAAGGTTTGGGACAACGCACCATTATATGAAGACTTCTTCGTCAACCAGTGGGCGTTCGCGGTCGGCTCGCAACTAACCCGGGGAAAAATGAAGTACCGCCTCGGCTACTCCTATAACGATAATCCCTTGAACCACAATGTGGGAAACAGCCTGGATGGATTTCCCGTTGCAAAGGAAGAGGTTCAATTGTTCCAGGCGGCGAGCATGGCCACGATTAACCAGCATCGAATCACCGCGGGCATCGGGCGGCAAGGTTTTATAGTGCCGAGCCTTGACCTGGACTTGTTTGCCGGAGGACTTTTATCGGCCGCCGATCAGTTCGGCAGCACACGGGTATCGGTCGCCGTGTATTACGCCGGCCTTGGTTTGACGTGGCGCTACGGGTGTGACCAATGCCCGTAGAATGCGGCGCAAACCATCCCAAACAGCCGCATTCCGGCATTGGAGATTGGACGGTTGTGGGTATTAGAACCTGTCCCCTCTCCCGCCGGGAGAGGGCTAGGGTGAGGGCTGAATTGCCGACGATTATTGTCGTTGCTCGCACTAAACTTAATGGTTTTTGAATAGGCTATTAGGGATTTTTTGCTTCGGCTTTCGGCGGTGCAGGACCTTCGACGGCCTCTGTTCCTGTAGTTGCATCAGGATTTTGAGGGATCGTCGATTTCGGTTCGTTTTTTTTGAGTTCAAGCAGAGTGACGCCCGAACCCGGAAGTGATTCAAACTTCTCCGGCGGCTTGTCGCCCTTTCGATAGGCGATGGTCAGCCGGTCGCCCTCGAACTTATAAATGCCCGTAAGTCGGCCGGACCATTGTGAAAAAGCGCCCTTGCCTTCACTTTCTTCGATCTTGCCGTTCATCGTAATCGTCTTCGGCGCCTTGGTAGGATCCAGCACAAAGAGCCCTGACATGGGACTGGCCGACATGGGGATGATCCCCGATGGAGTCGCTTTGTCATAGAAGGAAATTTCGCGATCTGAGAAGAGGCACGTTTTGTTGTGCTCCGGGGCCTCTTCACCATTATCGATTTCGCTGACTAATTCCCAAACCGTGGCATTCATGGTCCGTTCGTCTTCAGACGGTTTATAGCGCTCGAGCACGAATAGGACATCCGGCGCGTTGTCATCAATCGCAAAATCTTTCGGCCGCTGTTGAGATGTCAATGCCGGAAAGTACTTTGTCAAACGGATGGTCACTCTGCCGTTATCAATTTTGTAGATCCCCAACGCGAGGAGTTCTCCCGGCGGATTTTGTGATCCCAACTCACGAAGATCGAGTGTCTTGGGTTCCGCAGTTGGATCAACTCTGTACTCGAATCCCATTCCGGAGCCATCTGCCATATCTTGAACGATGAAATTACGTTCGTCGATAGTGAGGTAATCTATTCCCTTTAAGTCGCTCACGGACATCCAGGCCCCATCCGCTTCCTTGCCATTTTCGACGCGAACCACCTTCCAAGGTCCTTGCAGGGCCTTCAATTCGGCCGCGGGATTGACGGCAGGTGTGACGGTTGGCTGCCTTCCCCTAAAGATTTTAGGCTCGAAGGGATTGACGACTTCTCCGCTGTCGGCGTCAGTAGTCTGCTGCGCCTGGCCGATCACCACTTCCATTCCTTCCTTCACGTCCGGGCCGCTGATTTCGGTCTTCGTGCCGTCGGTCAGGCCGGTTTGAACATCAATTGGCCGCACGTGCTTGTCGTCCTGCGCTTTCACCCAAATAGTTCTACGATTTTTGCTATCAACGGGAGCACTTTGGTTGCTCAGCCAGTTTATTGCCTTTTGGACTGCATCCCGGTTGCCGCGGACAATCACCGGACCGCCTTCGGCCACCAATTCCGGACGAGGATAATAGCGCATGGCGGAGTTGGGCACAAGGAGGACATTGTTGTGGGTGGCGGTCTCGAACTTTAGGTTCGCCGTCAGATAGGGCAAGAGCTTTAGGTCGGAGTTGTCGAAGGCTAGCACCACGGTATATGTCACGACGTTTTGCGTCATTTGGGCATCTTTGCGAATTTGAATCACCTTGCATTTGAATAGCTCGTTGGGAAAGGCGTCGACTCTGAAACTCGCCGCCATTCCATCGCGGATTCGGCCGATGTCGGCCTCGTTGACCGAGGCCCAGACCTGCATTTTTTTCAGGTCTTTGGCGATTAAAAACAAGCTAGGGGCTTTCGGATCGGGCCCCACGTTTTGGCCGATGTTGATTCGGCGTGCGATAATCACACCCTTCACAGGCGACTTAATGACAGTGTTTTCCAGGTTGATTTTGGCTTGTTCCAGCGCGGCCTTGCTTTGTTCCAAAGAGGCCTGGGCCGCGCTTATCGCTGCCTTGGCCGAAGTATCGTTAGACTTGAACATGTCAAAATCGGAAGTCGAAATAGACTTGTTTTTGTAGAGATCCTGGGCACGCTGCCACTCGGACTCAGCCAGTTCCGACTTGACTTTGGTCTGCAAAAATTCGGCCTCGGCGCGTGCTACGGCGGCCTTTTCCTGCTCGACTCGCGACTTGTAGATTGCGTCGTCGATGCGGGCCAAGACCGTGCCTTCCTCGACCGGCGAATTGTAATCGATCGGCTTGCCTTTATATTGCGGGTCGGTCACCACGCGCGGGTCGGTCGCCACGCGCGGGTCGGTCGCCCCGCGCGGATCGTCGCCGACCCCGCGCGGATCGTCGCCGAAACTCACGATCCGGCCACTGACCTGGGCCGAAACATCTACGGTTTCCGCCGGTTCAATAGTTCCGGTAGCGCTGATGGTCGCCGTAATGTCGCCGCGAGTTACCTTCGCGGTGCGAAATGATACCGACTTCCCTGTGGGTATCGCCTTTTCATCTGATAGAACCGTTCCGATATTTGATTTTGCTTGGCCGGGCAACGCAAGGTCTATATTTCCGTCGGCACCGACCGGCTGCTTAGCTCTTTCGAGGACGAAGAGGATATCGCTTGAATTCGGCTCAATCGTAACCCTTTTGGGCCGCTGCTCTGAGTTCACTGATGGCAGATATCTGGCTAGGCAAATCTTCAACTGATCGCCGTCGATTTCATAGATTCCCAGCGCAAGGAATTTCCTTCCGTTTCGTAACAGATCTTGCTCAAGAAAATCGATCGTCTTGGGCTTTTTCGTAGGATCGATGGTGTATCGAAAAACAGGGGCCTGCGATTGCTCGTTCTCCATCATGGCGAAATCATCTTCGTTGAAGAAATTGAAAATATGGACTTTCTCCAGGTCAATGCTCACAGGATCCAAGAACAAGGATTTGTTTGTCTCTTTTCCCTTCTCGACGCGCAGCACCTTCCACTGGCCTTGCAGGGCCCTTAGTTCGGCCGCGGGATTAATGGTAGACATCTTGCCGGCTTCCGGCTTGGACGCAATTTTCAGAGTAACATTTCCGTCTTCATCTATCTTGATCTTGATTATGATGCCCAAAGCAAATCCGGCCGCCATGAAAGCCAATGCAAGGGCGATGAAAACTGGGATCGAGCGACGGCGGGCGGGGGTGGGATAAGGCTCTGATTGGATACCCGCAGGTTGATCGGCCCTCACCCTAACCCTCTCCCGGAGGGAGAGGGGACTATTATTTTGATTCTCCCGGAGGGAGAGGGGACTTGAGGATAGGGCGCGGGTGATTACGTCGATCAGATTCGCGCCGGTGCAAAATGGTTCAAGCGTTTTGGCGACTTCGGCGGGCGTGGGGAAACGGTCGGCGGGGTCCTTGGCCAGAAGGCGGTCGAGAATCACGGAAAGCTCCGCAGGTGCGTTGGCAATGAATTGCCTGATAGGTGGAACCGGCTGGTGCACGTGGGCGTTGAGCTTATCGAGCGTGCCGTGATACTCCGGGCCGCCGAACGGGGCCTGGCCGCTGAGAAGCTTATACAGCGTGCAGCCCAGGCTATAGATGTCCGCGCGGATATCGACGGTGCGGCTGTCGGAGGCCTGTTCCGGGGCCATGTAGTCGGCCGTGCCCATCGCCTGGCCTGTGCCGGTCATTTCCTCGCCGGCCGACGCCTCGGCATAAAATCGGGCAAGGCCCAGGTCCAAAAGCTTGACTTCGCCGGAGCGGGTAAGCATGACGTTCGAGGGCTTGATGTCGCGATGGACCAGCCCGTGCTCGTGTGCGCATTGCAGGGCTAATGCCGTGCGGCGGACCAACTCGCAGGCCTCGGCAACAGGCAGCGGCCCAATGCGGTGCACGATTTCGGCCAGGTCCAGCCCGTCGACGAACTCCATGATGAGAACCGGCGTGCCGTCGATCTCCCGGGCGTCGAAGGCTTGGACGATGTTGGGGTGGGCAAGCCGGCCCACGGCCTTCATCTCGCGTTCGAACCGGGTGATGGCCTGGCGGTCTTCCAGGCGACCGCGAGGCAGGACCTTTACGGCGACCAGCCGATCGAGCTTAGTGTGCAATGCCTTAAACACCCTGCCCATGCCGCCGCAGCCCAATTCTTCCAGGAGTCGGTATTCACCCAAGATCTTGGAAATGGGGTCGGTTTCTTTTTTCCCCTCAATCACCTCGGCCAATGCTGTCTGAAATTGCGGCTCAGCAAGGCATGACTCGCTGCTAAGCGGGGTGCGCAAACGGCCGATGAGCGTATCCTCGGCGTCTTCCAATGTCGTGATCGTGGCCTGGCAATCGGGACATGATTCCAGATGCCCGGCCAGGTCGTCCGACTGTTCGTTGGAAAGCATGCCGATTGAATACTGGAGAAGCGTTTCCCGGCTGGGGCAGATTGGTACGGGCATGTCATAAATCTCCTGAGTGAGGGCATTTTTCATTTTAGAACAAAAAGAGATGCAAGTATAATTGTAGCAGGCACATGCCGTGTGCCGTTTCCGCACACGGAGTGTGCGGACTACATTACTGTATTGCTGACTACGTCCATAAGTAAGAACGCGGGGGCCTTACAGCATTTTTGGAGGAATACACCTAATATATTGCACTAAAATGACTTATGGGCATGCGGCAATTGAGTTAGATTTCCATGATTCCCATGCGATTTACTGCGGCAACTCGCCCATTACCTGGCGGAGACGGCGGAGGACGCGGGATTTGGCCGTGTATACGGCGGGGATGCTCATTTCCAAATCTTCCGCGACCTGCGACGACGGCTGCCCCTGGATCGTGACCCGCCAGAACGCTTCCCAAGTGCGGGTTTCGAATTCCGCACGGATCAGATCCAGCGCCCGGCGCGAGAGCCACGCGGCCGACTCGGCGTCCGGCCGGATGAACTCATCCGACGGCTCCGGCGGTTGAGGTATTTCGGCCATCTGGCGCTGAGCGGTGCTGCCGCCCCGGGCCTCGGCCCTGCCGTGCCGGCGACGGTACAAATCGCGGACCTTGTTTCGCGTGATCGCGGCAAGCCACCCGTTGAAACTGTCTTGGGGTCTGTCGCGGTGGAAGTCGGACAAATGAAGCATCACCGCCGAGAGCACTTCCTGGAACACGTCGGCGGCGTCGTCGGCAGTCAAACCAGACCGGCGGCACCATCGATAGATCACCGGACTGTAGAGCCGTACGAATCGCTCCCATGCTTCCGGCCGGCCGAAGCGAAGCTGATCCAGGAGCGTCGAGGAGACCGAACTCGACTCGGAAAAAATAGCCTTGTCTTTATCCATCGCACGGTCCACGCATTTGAGCACCCGGAAAAAGTCCGGAGGCAGACATATTATTGAATCTCACGTTTTTAATGTCGCCAAGCCCACGGGTTACAACCCGTGGGCTTATGTGATGTCACTATCAACATCATGAGATTATTTACCCGAGACTCAATAGCCCATCATACCATGACTTGCCAGCGGTGAATATATCTGTCATTATGGAGTGTGATAAACAGGGAAGAATCTCTGGGTTGAGGCATGATTGTAATTGGGGACGTTTTTTTATTGCAAATTGTCAATTGCAAATTGCAAATTGAACAAGCATGACCACCTGCCGATTTGTTGTTTCACTCCGTACATCGTATTGCGTACTGCGTTTTTCATATTGAAAACTGATTGCTGAAAGCTGATTGCTGAAAACTGATAACCGTATAATTTGCCCATCCGGGCCGACACGGCCCGGCTCTGAGGAGAATCAACTCTGAGGAGAATCAACTCTGAGGAGAATCAACTCTGAGGAGAATCCACGACATTAACGAGGTCATATATGAGCGACGTACCAACTACGGCAAAAAAGATCATCACCAACGTGGAGAAAGTCATCGTCGGCAAGCGTCGGCAGATCGTTTTGTCGTTGGTCTCGTGGTTTTGCGGCGGGCACGTGCTGCTGGAGGACGTGCCGGGCGTGGCCAAGACGATGCTCGCCCGGGCGATGGCCCAGAGCGTGGGCTGCTCGTTCAAGCGAATCCAGTGCACGCCCGACCTGCTGCCCACCGACGTGACCGGGGTTTCGGTCTTCAACCAGAAGACCACGGAGTTCGAGTTCCGGCCGGGCCCGATCTTCGCCCAGGTCGTGCTGGCCGACGAGATCAACCGGGCCACGCCGCGGACCCAGTCCGCATTGCTGGAGGCCATGGCCGAGGGCCGCGTTACAGTGGACGGCGTGACCCACGAGCTCAAGCCGCCATTCTGGATCATCGCCACGCAGAACCCAATAGATCATGAAGGCACATTCCCGCTGCCCGAGGCCCAGTTGGATCGGTTTCTGGTGCGTTTCAGCCTGGGATATCCGAGCATGGAAGAAGAATTGAAGATGCTCGAACTCCTGGAGCACGGAAATCCTTTAGATCGATTGGAACAGGTCGTTAGCGCCGAGGAGTTGCTGGCAGCCCAGCAAACGGTGCGCAACATCCACGTTGATCCGAAGGTCCGCCGCTACATAACCGAGATCGTCCATAGTACGCGAAACTGCGACGACATTAGTTTGGGCGGCAGCCCGCGTGCATCGCTGGCATTGTTCCGCACCGCCCAGGCCCTGGCCGCGGTCTCGGGGCGGAACTACGTGCGGCCAGATGACGTGAAACAAATGACCGGGCCGGTGCTGACACATCGGCTGATCCTGCGGCCGGAGAGCCGCCTGAGGAAACTTACCGCCGCGGCAGTCGCGGCCCAGGTCGTCGAGCAAGTTCCGGTGCCGCTGCTGGCTAAGGAAACAAGGGAACCCGAAACCTTGTGAAATAACAGGTAGAGTTTTTGTGTTGATATTTGAGTGCATTTTGCGGGCGTATTTTTTTATTGCAAATTGAAAAATGCAAATTGCAAATTGAAAAATCACACCACTTGCGCGATTTGCCGCTTTATTCAATACTCCGTATTTTGTTCTGCATACTTCGTTTTTTAAACCGATTACTGAAAACTGATAACCGTTCTCTATATGAAATGGCTCGCCGGGGTTGTCCTGATATTGATCATCGCACTGGCCTTTGGGCTGGGACTGATGGCGTATGCGATGTATGCCTTGCTGGGGATCATGCTCGTCAGCCGCTGGCTGGCGCGATACTGGATCGGGAACCTTTCCGCTTCGAGGGAGTGCAACCGCTACTCGGTCAACGTGGGCGACATCGTGGCCGTGGTGATTGCTGTAAATAATTCCGGCTGGCTGCCGGTGGTTTGGGTGTTGTTCGAGGACTTGTTGCCCCGCCGGGCCTTTATCTACCAGCCGCCCAGTCTGCAAGTCCAGGGGAGTCGCATCCAGTTGGCCATGCTCAGCGGACACGGCAAGCGTACGATTTTTTATCAGTTGAAGTGCAATCGCCGCGGATACCACCAGATCGGCCCGCTAGTGGTCGAGACCGGCGACTTGTTCGGATTGCACCGGCGTTATCGCGTGCTCACCGCGCCGCACTTCCTGCTGGTGTATCCGGAGGTCGTGCCGTTGGAGGGTTTTGAATTGGCTTCGCGCCGGCCCATCGGCGAAGTCCGCATCTCGCACCGCCTTTATGAAGACCCCACGCGGATCGCCGGGGTGCGCAGGTACGAGGCCGGCGATCCCATGAATCGCGTGCATTGGCGGGCCACCGCCCGAACCGGCCAACTGCACTGCAAAATCTACGAGCCGTCCTGCATAGTGGGGGCGACCATTGTGCTGGATTTGCACCAGACCGCGTACGACCCGCATCATGAACCTTACCGCTCCGAACTGGCCGTAAGCGCCGCGGCATCGCTGGCCAACGCTGTGTATGAAATGGATCAGCAGATCGGCTTGGTGACTAACGGGCGCGACGCCGCCGACCGCATCCGCCAGGAAGGCTGGGACTACGACATCCGCTCGCGCAAGGCCGCCCGGCTGGCCGCGGGCATGCTGGAGGCGAGCGATCGGCTCCAGCCGGTGGTAGTCGAGACTCGCCGCGGATCGGAGCAACTGATGCGAATCCTGGAAACGCTCGCCCGGGTGGAACTAACGAATGGCACTTAGTTTTTGCTAAAGCCGTTGAGGATATCACGTTTGGCCTCCTGCCTTGATTTCATGAGACGATCATATCGTTTGGGGCGACGTTTCACTCGGCGAGGTTCAAACCGGCCGGGGCGATCGGCGACTCGATGTATGGCGATGGCATCAAGTAGCTGGTGGTAGAGCTTGATCCGAAATGCAGAATCGTATCGTCCCTGAAAAGCAATCACCGGCTGAAACGCTTCCAGCGTTTGGATTGCCCCCTTGAAGCTAATCGATCGCGGGTCGAGACTGTGCTTGATTGCCGCCTGAGCCATGATCGTGCGGATCAAATTATAGGCCAGCACATGAGTCCAAATCTCCTTGCGAACCAGTTCCGGTGATTTACAACGCAGGATATCCATCTGCATACTCGTCTTGATCGATCGTAGATCGAGCTCGTTGTTCCAGCGCGCCACGATACAAGAAGGCCAAATCTTCCTTGGTGGTCTGTTCAGAATCAAGGAGGGTCGTCACCACAACGATCGACTTCGTCCGAAATCCAGGCTGCTCAACGCGAATAAGAGTCTCTCGGATTGTGAGGTACTCGGGAAGCGACTTGTACGTTTGCCAGACAACGGACCGAATCGATGTTGGTTTGCGCCAACGGACAATGTGATCTCCTTTGCCCAATCGTTTTCCACGTCGGAAGTCCGCCTTGCGAGTGGCCTTGTTCAGCCGACTGACTGTATCAACACCACGCTGCTTGAGCAGCACCATTCCTGTCCAATTCGACATCAAACTGTCGGCCAGAAGGACATCGCCGCGGCGAAAGACATCCCACAATCTGCGGAGCAAGCTGACTTCACCTTGTCCCTTGCCGGCGTACCGACAGATCCCCAGATTGAGGATCGCTCCGCAGGAAAGAGACATGACCGCCGCGATCCGGGCTATCGGAAAGCCTATACCGGGCTTCTGATTGTAGAGTTGCGGATAAGCTCGCTGGTTCTCTTCCGTATCAGGCATGCTCACTGTCGATCCATCGAACATCAATACGCGGCGTCCTTTCCACAGCCACATCGGATCCACCTTCGAATCCAATGCTCGTCCGACTAAGCAAGCCACCGCGGAAAAGAACTTTTCCGGCAACCGTTTTCTGGCTTGGCAGTAAGCGCCTGTCGCCGCCGAGCACGCACTTTCTCCCCGCGAAATGCGATGTGCTACCAAGCGCGCTACCGCCGAACGACATGACTGGTCCGCGCTCAACACTTGGCCTAGGAAAACCCAGAGCGTGACCAGGGGCGAGTAGACCCTGTCCATCCAGAACACCTGGATTGCTGTCAGTGCTTGCGAGATGATCTGCTCCGAAAGGACATTGGTGAAAGGCAGATCTCCGTCTTGAAGAAACTGCCGTCTCAAGAATCTGACCTGTTGTCGAAACCGTCCTTGGCTAAAATATCGCATCTTGAGGCCTCCTTGCCGTTGATGGGTTTGTTGCCAAAGAACCATCTACGCAAGAGAGGCCTTTTTGTCTATGTCATTTTGTGCTAAGGACTTGCCGAAAACTAAGTGCCATTCGTGGAACTAACCGACGGATTGAGCTTCGCCCAACTGCTTTTCGAGACCGCCGGCCGTATTCCCCGCGACGCCACGGTGGTGGCACTGTTGGCCTCGCTAAGCGTCGATACGGCCGTGGCCTTGGGCGAACTACGGCGCAGAGGTCTCGCCGTAACCGCGATCTTGAATCTTTACGACGACATGGAGTTCCTGCGTGCTTCGGCCCAACTGGCCGCCGAGGGAATCGAGGCCCGGCACCTGAAAAGCGTGGAGATGCTGCCAGACTTGTGCCGCCAGCAAGTGTTGCGATGAGTTATTGACCGTAGCGACTAATATTAGCTTGATAGAAACGATGGCGATGGTAAAAGAATAACCAACCTAGGACGCTTAGGCTCAGAAGGATCAGTGATGATGGCTCAGGCACGGGAGTAAGAACGTATGTATAGTAATAATCCAACCCACGATTAACCACTCCAGACACCACGATTTGCCCAGAATCGTCGATGGATACTACATCATAAAATAGTCCATGCGGTTCATCAACAAGATCATTTATGTCAGTCATTGTCCCATTGCTATAAAGAAAAGGTCGCGTACTTATCGTCCCGTCGATATTAAGAAGTCTCATTTCGGATGGCGTTATGATTGCAGAGCATGTGCCCACAACCTGTCCACTGGAATTAATGCCTATGACTTTACTACTGTCATAAGAATCGCCTAGAGTACCCAAGTCGATTATGGATCCATTGCTCCACAGAAAGGCATGGCTATTTTCATCACCGATAAGAGACGATGTGCCAATAATCTGCCCACTCTCATTCATGCCGGAAACAGAACTGGAATTTCCGCCGAAAGTGCCTAAATCGTTCATCGATCCATTTTTGTACACAAAAGCGTGCTGGAATTGATCACCAGCGATGTATGAATTTCCAGCCACAAGCCCGCTATTATTGATAAAACTCGCATCGCTATAAGTACCACCGAGTGTGCCTAAGTCGCTCATAGAACCGTTACTCCACAGAAAAGCATGACTGGCAACATCACCGGCGATGAAAGATTGCCCTACGACTTGTCCATTGTCATTGACCTTATTTAGCCAACTAGAAGAACCGCCAAGAGTGCCTATGTCCGTAAGCGTTCCATTGTGATCAAGATAAGGGTGAAATGAAAAAGGTTGCATAATTCCATCCCCCACGGTTTTATACACAATCCCATACCCTCCGGCGTTATATGAGCCAAGATTTAGTGATATCACAAGTCCTTCATCGCATTTGGTGATAGTGTAAGATGCCGCTGAAACCGGGTCTGCGCCTGAAAATTGCATAAGTAAAAAAATCAATGCCACGATAAATGAAAATAATTTGTTCATAACACTGATTCCACTAATGCATTGAAAAGCATTTTGGCTATTTCTCTACTCAATGCAAAATAGTATACCAAGAATGCGAGTAGGCATCAAGTGGGGCTTTGTTCAATACATCTGTGATGATAGAATGAATTCGGTAGGATAATAATACTATGGCACGCCAGCTTAAAAAAACACTCATCGATTACCTTGTCATCGCCATCAGTCCGGCGTTGATCATGATGATGGTCGGCAGTCTCGTGTTATTCCTGGTTCAGGTCTTTTATCAGGGCAACTTCCAGGGGCGGCTGCAATACATTTTTGCCTTGTTCGTCATGGCCGCGGTGTTGATCGCCCGAATCTCGATCGAAGCGGGCAGGGAGCGGGCGGTGTTGTTCGCCGTTCCCCTGGGCATAGTCACCCTGCTGGCCATCAACAAGTTCGTGCAATTTCAAGGCGGCATGCTGCAGTCGCTGACCTTCTTCATCAATTTCGGGCTGATGGCAGTGGTCTGGTGGTCGGCCGACAAGCTCACATGGGACTGCACGCTGATCGACGAAGACCAGGAAGACTCCGGCGAAGGACTGTTGGAGTCGGTCGGGCTGGATCGATCCGACAAGGCCGCGCTTAAGCAGGAGATCGCGCCTTTGCCCGAGGAAGCGGAGGCGACCACGTCGCGGGACGAGCCGCCGGGCTGGTGGCAGCGGTTTATCGAGCGCCGCCGCCGGCCGCACGCACCAGGCGTTTGGGTGATTTACTTTTCGCTGGCCGCGTTGCCGCTTTTTGGCATCGGCCAACTCTTCATCCCGGCCGATAATCTATCCGACCGGCAAAATGCATTCAACCTGCTCTGCATCTATACGGCCAGCGGATTGGGGCTGCTGCTGGCGACGAGTTTTTTGGGCCTGCGCCGCTACCTCAGACAACGGCGGCAGGAAATGCCGCTTTCGATCGTCAACCTCTGGCTGCTCATCGGCAGCGTGATGATCGCGGGCGTGATGCTCTTGGCCATGCTTCTGCCGCGGCCGAATGCCGAATACGCCGTATCGGAGCCGCCCTTCCGCATCGGCTCGCCCGATCAGCACTCCTCGCAATACAGCGCGGGCCGCGACGGGGTCGATGAGAACCAGCCTTCGGCCCAAAGCGAACAACGCGAGGATCAGCAGTCGGGATCCACTTCGTCCCAGCAGCCCGGAAAGACGCCGTCGGACAAGGCGGATAAGGCCGACAAGGCGGACAAAACGCAGTCGGACAAGACGGACAAGCCGTCGTCGAATCAGGCGGCATCGGAAAAGCCCCAAAAAAAGCCGCTAAAGGCAACGGGCAACTCCGCAGCCGGGAAACAGTCGCCCGACAATGCCCGGGGACAGCGGCAAAAAGACAACCAAACCCCGGACAACACCCCGCACACTCAGACCCTTCCGCGGATCACGTTCTCACCGGCGAATACCTTGCTCGCTTTGTTCAAATGGATTATTTATGGAGTCCTGTTGTTCCTGGCGATAATCGCAATCTGGCGAAATCGTTATGAGCTGCTATCCGCGCTAAACAACTTCGTGCAGTGGCTGTTGGACTTCTGGCATAATCTCTTTGGAGGTAAGGGCCGCGGCATAGACGAAGCCGATGAAGCGGAAGGCCCCAAGAGGGCAACGCGGCGGCCGTTCGCCGATTTCAACGATCCGTTCACATCAGGCATGGCCGAGAGCTATTCGCCGGCGGAGTTGGTCCGTTACACGTTCGAGGCCGTGGAGGCCTGGGCCTGGGAACACGGCCAACCGCGTCAAGCGGATCAAACGCCCCACGAGTTTGCCCGTTGCCTTGAATCGAACTTCTCCTCGTTGGGCGAAGACTCGAGGCGGCTGGCCGATTTGTATTGCCAGGCGGCCTATGCCCCAGTCACGTTGCCGGCGGAGAGCGTGGCGCGATTGTCGCAATTATGGCAGAACTTGCGCACACAAGGGACTGTCCCGATTTTCACGCAGTGAAAATTTTTCGTTCCCGCGCCGGAGCGTGGGAACGGGTAACGCAGTGAAAAATCCTCCACGCGGCCCCCGGTGTATTCACCGGGGGCTAAATATGCCGATTTTTGTTAATTTCGGTGCGGCATCACATAATTTATAAAATTCGTTTGACCTTTTAGGGCCTTGAGCGTCTTATACATAGTCAATCCGAACTTGACGGCGGTTAAGCGGCGGCGCTGGTGCGCGTCCGTACCGCGGGAGCGTGCCGAACCAGTGAAGGATTTGTTTGAAGAATACGTTCCGCGCCTGTATCGGTTTGCGCTCCGGCTGACTGGCAACCGGGAAGACGCCGAAGATCTTGCGCAGGCAACGCTGTTAAGGGCCTGGAGAGACCGTGCGCGGTTGCGCGAGCCGGGCGCGGCAAAAAGTTGGCTGTTTACGATCGCGGCCAACCTGTGGCGGAGCGGGCTGCGGCGCAAAGGGCGGGAAGATCGATTTGTGCGCAGTGCGGAAGATTTGGGCCGCGCCAGGCCCCGCTTCCCGAGGAGGAAATCATCGTCAATGAGGATTTGCGCAGGGTGCGGGAAACGATGGACGCCCTGCCCGAGCGGCAGCGGGAAGTTTTGTACCTGCACGCCTGCGAGGGCTTTTCGCTCGCCGAGATCGCCGAAATCCTGTCCCTCAGCCCGGAGGCCGTCAAAGCCAGCTTGTCGCTGGCCCGCAAACGCATGCGGCAGAAGCTTCAGGACCTGGACATGGTTGTGAATTTTAATAGGGTGCGTGAAACACACCGCGAATAAGTGAGTATTGTCCATGATACAATTGTTCTGCGACCGACTCGACGATTACATGCTGGGCTGGCTTTCGCCGGATGAGGCCGCCGCGTTTGAGAGCCACTTGGCCGATTGCCCGGCCTGCCGCCACGAACTGGCCTTGCAGCAAGCGATCGATGGCCTATTGGCCGAATCCGGCGGACCTATGGATGCGATTCCCTCCGGGCTGGTCGAGCGCACCCGGTATCGGGTCCGTACTGATCGGCGGCGAAAAGTCGTGCGATGGGCGTTCAGCCTGGCCGCGGCGGCTGCCTTATTGATACTGGCCGTTATAGGGCGATTCGCGTTTTGGTCTCCCAGCCGGCCCGGTGATAAAGATATTGCCGTATCGCAAAACGCGGCGGGGGCGCCGGGCAATGCAGCGTCGAACTCGCCTGTTAGCGCGCTGGAGAATCCGAAGGCATCGACGCGCGTGGCCTTGGCCGATCCTTCCTCGGGGATCGTCCTGGAGTGCAAAACCCGCGATCCAAGGATCAATATCGTATGGATTTATCCAACCGTAAAACCGGCTGCCATGCCGGACGAAGGGCCCAATGAATAGTTTTTCTAAGCAATTTAACTTAAAAGGAGAGTGTTTATGAAGAGAGTTTACAAGATTGTTTCGATAATTTCGAGCCTGGCGGCAATACTGGCGCTTGCTTGTATTATCGCCCATCCGGCGTTTGGGCAAGGACGAAATATTCCGGGGGGGACATCGTTGCCCAGAGACGCGCAAACTCCACCCGAAGAGCAATGGATTAAGGTATTTAAACTGGCTCATAGCGACGCTGAAACGATGGCCCACATACTCACCCAAACTATACAACCTGGATTGAGCGCGGCTATTGATCAGCGAAACAACGCCATCGTAGTGGTGACAAGCAGTAAAGAAAACATGCAAAAGGCGGAAGGACTTATAAGCAGCTTGGATTCCGCCGATCTGACTGAGCGCGGACGTTCATCACCGGTCAACGTCCGCCTGGTGTGGCTGGTTGAAGGGGATGAAAGTGCAGCCGCGCCGGCGGAAAACCTCAAAGGCGTGATCGAGGAACTTCACCGTCAGGGATTGAAGAATTTGGGCCAGGTAGCGCAAACCGTGGTCAGGAGCCAATTTGAAAACAATTTCCAGATCTCCTGCTCGCCGCTGTTGGAAAACAAAGCGACTAAGCTTACCGCCGAAGGAAGAATATCCGCGGGTGGAGGGCTTGAGATTCATGTCTCCGCTACCCGTTCCAGTTTATCAGAGGCGGAAGCGGTTATGGGAGCGGCAGGGCCGGCAGGAAGAACTATTCGGCGGCAGGTCGAGGTTACCGAAAGTCTGACCGATCTCAATGTGCATACCACTTTCAAAACAAATGAATATATCGTCCTGGCCGTGGCCCCAATTGGGAAGATCACTTCCGTGTTTGTGATCCAGATCACCGAGAACAATCCATAACATGAAATTTACACCAGCCCGAAGCGCTAGCGAGGGAAACATATTTATTGATACAGTAAATCATGTTTATTGATACTCGGGAAATGAATGTTGTATTTGCGACGTTAGTTGGGGCGACAGTTAAACTGTCGCCCTGGTGTGGCAGTGCAACTGCCACCCCAACTGTGGGTTTAACCACATTTATTACTAAGACCCAGTAGCTTGCCCTTGCTCGAGTATTGGGCTGGTGTTTCTTTGCGTCGAAATCGCGGGGGCATTAATAATCCGGGATTGACCGTCTTCCGGCGCCAGGTAGAAATAAGAAAAACTCTATCCCGGGCCAGGCTTTTATGCTTGATTTTGTGGTTTTGATCGAATTTTCCGCATTACCATGGGCGTAATTCTATTCGCCTTTTCGGCCCCCATAAGCGCTTGCAGCCGTCTTCGGCATGTGCATAATCATAATAGACGTGAAACAACAACTCATGCAAACCTTGCAGTTAGGGAGGATCTACCACATGAATCACATGAAACAGCTTACGGCCGTTCTTATTTTGACAGCGCTTGCGCTAAGCGGCGCGCGGATGCGCAATCCACCGCGAATGCCGATATTCCGGCGGTGACCGCGCCGCCCGAGTCGTTTTTCCAAATAGTCTCCGAGCGCGACCGCGAAGCGGCCCAGAAGTTCTACAAGAAATACATCGATGTAAAGGGCATGCCGGTGGTGGCGTCGGGCGAAGTGGCGGACCTGGCATTGCAGCGGACCTATTCCATCGTAACCCACATGCTGGCCGGCCGGCCCGACATGATCGAGGCCATGGTCAAGAATCACATGTATCTGATCATCATCGGCAAGGACCAGGTCTATACCGATATGCCCGAGTATAGGAACAGCCGAAACCCGGAATATCAAAACGAGCGGGTGCGAGGCACCGGCGGCAAACCCACCAGTTTCGGCGAGGAGAACCTGCTCAGCCTGCCTCTCGACCGCTATGACGACGAGAGCATCGGCGTGCACGAATTCTGCCACACCATCGACGGCACGCTCCGCTCCATAGACCCGACGTGGAACCAGCGCAAGAACGCCGTCTTCCAGAACGCCCGCAAGAAAGGCCTTTACAAGGACACCTATGCGGGCTCGAACTCGGGCGAATACTGGGCCGAAATAGGGCCGGCATATTTCGACTGCGAACGCCTCAACAACTGGAACCACGGCCCCATCGCCAGGCGAGAGCAGCTCAAGGTTTACGATCCGGAGGGTTACGAGCTGCTCCGAACCACGTTCAACCTGAAACCGGAGCAGGACTGGCGATACACTTGGCTGCAAAAGCTGCCCAACGTCGAGGCCCCGCCCGCCAAATTCAAAATCGATCCTTATTACACCAAATTTACCTGGGCCCGCGAATTCACCGTCATCGGCCGGCAGGCCGGCGACGAGGCCATGCTCAAGGCCAACGACACGATCCGCAAGATGTTCGCCTATCGGCACGACATTCTCAAGGCGCTTATCGCCGACGGCGTGAAGCTGGTCGTTTTGGGTCGAAACGAGCACATTTACGACCTGCCCGAGTATAAGAGCTTGAAAGATATCAAAGACTTCGACGCCCTTGCACGCATGCTCTACTACTCGCCTGAAGCCAAGCTGCTGGTGGTCGCCGAGGAAAACATCTTGGCCAATCCCGCGGACCCTGACGTCGGCGATAATCAAGTGATTCGCGTCTTCGCCAATGCTCTTTACCAGGTGACCGGCACGCGCCCGGTGGACCCCAATTGGGACAATCGCGGCCGGGCAGTGCAGCAGTACGAAATGCGCGTCAAGCGCATGGACGTCCGCTTTGACGAAAAACTAAAAGAGATTTACGAGAAGGCCATGGATGCCGGCAAATGGAAGGGGACGGCCGCCGTCCCGGATCGCGTCGCCTACTGGACCGAGGGCGTGTTGGCCTACTTCGACGCCTTGGGACAGGACGCGGCCCCAAACGACGCCGCCCACCCCATTAATACCTGCGAGGCGCTCAAGGAGTACGACCCCGACTTGTTCGACCTGGTGAACGAAACCATGGCCTACAGCGGAAAAGTGGACTGGCGCTATAAACCCTATCGGCCGTAGTAAGTTTTTCGCCTTTTTACTATGCGTGTCGCTTTTGTGCGACCGCGTTAATAAGCGGCGCCGCTCGAGAGTCCGACTACGGCCATTTGCATCCCGGCAAGGCCAATAAAGGCCCTGCCGATATAACGAACAGGCCAACTTGAACGCGTCTACACAAAAATCGATGCCCTACAAACCGGAGCGATGCGGCCGGCGTAATGCCGTGTAACAATCACTTGCACAGGAGCCGGCAGCCGTGTCGGTTTCAAGTCGATAGTCATTACCGCCGGCCCGGTAATGCTGGCCGTTAGGCCCCGCTGCCACCAAGGTTGGAGGAGCATTTATGTCTATTGTATTTCCTATTCTTGTTACAAGCGCCGCAGGCCGCGTAGGCGGAGCGGGCGTCGCTGTTGTGGAGATCCTTCGCCGGCGCGACTTGCCGGTTCGGGCACTTGTCCATAGCGAAGATGAACGTGCCGAATCGCTACGAAATTACTTCCTGAACCAATTCTTTTTGAGCAAACCCTTGCGGTTGCCCAAATATTATACGCGGTCTAATTTATTTCAGCGTTTTCGTGTAGCGTAAACACGCGGCAACGCATTGAAAGCGGAAACAGCAGAAAATCGGGGGAGGGCCGGGCTGGCTTATTGCTTGATTTGGTAGTTTTGATAGGCTTTACCATAACAACAGTTCCCAGGGGTTGTGGTAGGTTCATAAAACCTGGAAAAGATGCCAAAACTGGTGTCAATTAAATCATATTATATTTTCAGAGAATTTCATTAACATCTTGAGAATTAAGCAGTTACGCCCCGGTAGCTCAGGGGATAGAGCACTGGTTTCCTAAACCAGTGGTCACAGGTTCGAATCCTGTCCGGGGTACTATATAAGTTTGTACACTATCGCAAGCAGTCGCATCGGCTTGCATAACTCTTTTATTTTCAAATGCTTCGGATAGCCTTCCAATTTTGACCATGCCGCTGCCAGTTCGCCACTCAACTCGGCCGTTTCCTCGGCGTGCAAATTATGGAACTGAATCCACTCGCGTTTGCCATCGGGACTTAAAGGAAGATCCATGGGTTGAGACAGATCCTTCTCATCTACAAGCATTTCGAGATCCAGTAATTTTTCCAATAATTCTTTAATTGATATTTCATAGCTGTAAGGTATTTCATCTTCTGTCCATTTTTTGGGTTTTTGCGGCGGCATGGCAAAGAGCAATCGGGCCGCCAATCCATTGTCAAAATGTTCTTTTTCAAGCTTATCCATTGCCCCGGTATCTTGCGGGTTACATCTACCGACAAGCGCCGATGCCAAGGCCCTGGGTTGGCCGTAAGTTTGTCCGAATCAAACTCCGACCAGCTATCAGGCATTTGCCGCAACAATTCTGCTATGGATGGTTTCAGTAGATCAACTTCGGAGTCAGTCTTTGGTAGTTGATCAGGTATATTCATTTTCTTGTCGTCGTCCTTTACTGTAATTATCCGACTTTTGTAGTGATTGACTAAGATCAGTAAGAAAAGTGGAATATATACTGGTGTCGTCCTGGACTGGCTGGAGCATTATAACAATTATCGTACACATCAAGGATTAGGCAACGTCCCAAATGGCACCCCACTCTCTCGATCTCACCAGGCCGTTGAACATTTCCGCCCTGAAGACATCGTTTGCACGAGTCGCTCGGTGGGCCGCTGAAACACTATTAGCGGAAGGCTGCGTAGTCTTTTACTAAGAGCTTATCCCAAAACAGAGGCGTCATTCTGAGCGAAGCGAAGAATCTGGGTGGAGAAAGATGGGAAATACTAGCAAAATATTAAAATCCAGCGAGATCCTTCGCTTCGCTCAGGATAACTTTCGGGATAAGCTCTAAATATCAATGTGTTGCCTTGGTGATTTAATGACGTCAGATTTGATAACTTGACTTAAAGCGGAAGTCGTTTCGTCTCGTGATCTTCAATTATTCTCGTTAATAAGCTTCCCCTCAACAAAACTTACAAGGCTCATCTTTTGAAATGCGGTGAAAATGTTTTTGAAAGTCCCCTCATGGAACTACTTTCATGTCACGGTTTTACGATGGGCAAGATTTTGAACCATGACGGCGATGTCAATCCCGATTTCTCCCACGGGAAGGACTTTGACGGCGGCGTTGAGTTGACTCGCTGCTTGGGGCATGCCGTAGACGACGCTGGTTTGTTGGTCTTGGGCGATGGTGTGCCACCCTCCGCGGCGCAAGTCCAAGAGTCCGCTCGCGCCGTCGTTGCCTATGCCAGTGAGCAGCACGGCTATTGAAGGCCGGAGCCAATGTCGAGCGAGACTTTTAAACAGCACGTCAACCGAGGGGCGGAAGGGATTATCGATAGGTTCCTTCGTGTAGATGAGCGTGCCATCCGGACGCATTACCAGATGATCGTCGGTTCCCGCCACCAGTACGACTCCCGCCTGAGGCCGGTCGCCGTCGCGGGCCGTGCGGACAGTCAACCGGCAGTTGTTCGATAACCAAGCGGCCAGCGGATCCGCGAAATCAGCGCTAATATGCTGGGCGATAATAACAGACGCGGGGAAGTCTTTGGGCCATTTTGAAAGGATGGTCTGCAGGGCGTTTGGTCCGCCCGTGGAAGCCCCGATCGCAACCAATTGCAATGGGGATATTCCACCTTGCAGGTCTTTCGCCGCGGGGATCACCGGAGTTGAAGACTCCGCTTGAGCATCTATTCGCGAGCGAATCTTGTCCACATGGATTAGTTTTGCCAAGAGAGGTGCTCCGGCCTGAGCGGGCGGAAGGTTGCCCAGCACTGGCGTAGACACGGCGTCGAAGGCTCCGTAACCGAGCGCTTCACAAACCAGCGAGTAGTTTCCTGCAACCGTTGCCGTTACCACGAGGATGGGGCAGGGAGAATGCTGCATGATCTGCCGCGTGGCCTCCGCCCCATTCATCCCCGGCATTAGCAGATCCATCAGAACGCAGTCGGGCGGATCCTTTTGGCATTGGCGAACCCCCTCTTCGCCGTTGGCCGCGGTCCAAGCGACGATATAGTCGGGATGGCTGCACACTACCCGCCGCAAAACTTCCGTGGCGGTTCGCAGGTCGTTGACGATCGCAATCCTCATGCCTCGGGACTCCCAATCAATTCTCGCACCGTCTGGACCAAGGTATCGTCATGAAAGCTGCTCTTAGTGAGGTAGTGATTCGCGCCGGCTTCGAGCCCGCGGAGTCGATCCTCTTCGCGGTCCTTATAGGAAACGATGACCACCGGAATGGCCTGGAGCCGCTCATCCTCTTTTATCTTACGGACTAAATCCAAGCCGTTCAACCGGGGCATATCGATGTCGCTGATCACCAGGTCGAACCGTCCCTCTCGCACAAGGTTCCAGCCTTCCATGCCATCAACGGCGACTTCGACGAGATACCCCTGGTTCGCCAAGAGTTGCCGCTCCACTTCCCGCACCGTGATGGAGTCGTCGACTACGAGGATAGATTTCTGCCGGCGGTCGTCTGGCTGGGCTGCCCGCGCACCGGCCCGTTGCAGTCGGCTCCCTTGGAGGAGTTTTTCGATGGAACTGCATAAGTCGTCGGGGTCCACGATGAGTACCGGGGAACCGTCGTCGAGGAGGGCAACTGCATGCAGATTGGGAACCTTTCCCAGCCGGCGGTCCAACGGTCGGACGACGAGGTCTTGTTCTCCATGAAGCCCGTCGACCACCAATCCGTACTTTGCCGATCGATTGCTGACAAGGACGACCAGGAGATCTTCACCGAGGGTTTCCGGGCCTTCCAGTTTGAAGACCTGACGTGCCATTACAATTCCCACGTTCTGCCCGTCAACTTCAAAATATTGACGGTTCTCCAACGAATGGAGTTCGTTGCGGGCGACGCGAATGATCCGGTCGATTCGGTTATGAGGGAATGCGTAGGGCTCGTCCGCAATATCCACAACAACTGCACGGAGCACAGAAAGCGTTACGGGAAGTTCGATCTGGAAGCTCGTCCCCTGGCCCGGCTCAGAGTGAATGTGGAGGTGGCCGCCGACCGATCGGACCATCGTGTGAACGACGTCGAGTCCGACACCGCGGCCGGAAATTTCGGTCACCTTGGAGGCGGTCGAGAATCCGGGGAGGAAGAGGAAGTCCAGGAGTTCCATGTCGCTTAGCTTTTGGGCCAAGTCGGGGCTGGCAAATCCCCGTTGGACGACTTTACCGCGAAGGCGTTCTCTGTCGATCCCCCGGCCGTCGTCGGAGACGGTAATCGAGAGCAGACCCGCACGGTGCGCGGCCTCGATGCGGAGACGACCGATTTCCGGTTTTCCCAAGGCTTGCCGTTCTTCGGGCGTTTCCAGACCGTGGTCCAGAGCGTTGCGCACCAAGTGATTCAGGGGGGCATCCAGCCGCTCCAGGATGTCGCGGTCGACTTCGCTGGTCTCGCCTTGGATTTCGAGTTGAGCCTTCTTTCCCATTTGCCGAGCCAGGTCGCGGACAAGCCGCGGCAGCCCTTGTACGCCGTCACGAAATGGCCTCATGCGGCTGGAGATGACCTCGTGATATAAGCGGCTGCTCAAATCGTCGGTATGACGAATGCGCCGGTCGAACTCGCTCACTCGATCTGCAAGCAAATCACGGCAGGCGGCCAATTGCTCGCGGGCATCGTTCCGCAGGGCGGCGACCCGTTCCTCCGATGCTTCAGACGGGTCCACAGTGGCGAGGCTTTCGAGGGTGTCGGTGAGTTGCGTCTGGAGATGTTTCAACTGAAGGAGCGACTTAGAGAAAGGTTGGAGCCAGCGCGCCTCGACCAGGGACTCGCCAGCCAAGCCCATAAGCCGCGTTAGGCTCCGGGCCGTCACTCGGACAACGCCTTCTTCGGTTGAGGTCTCGGGGGATTTTGGACCGACAATGGGGGCGGCTGGCTGCGGGGAGATTTCAGGAATCGGTGTGGACACCGCGGTTTGAACAACGGGCTCTTTTGGCGCCGATGTTTGGGCAGCGTCCATCGCCGTGGTTTGGACATCGGTAAAAGCCAGATCGGGTGATACCGGCGACTTGATTTCGCGCACCACATTGTCGAGACGCTGTAAAAGTTGGGCCACTTCAGGTTGATGGTTTTCAAGCCACGCTGAGAATCCGCTGCCCGCCGCTGCCGCAATGCCTTGTAACATGTCGACGCCTGCCAGGAGAATATCCACTACGTTGCTGGTAAGTGTTAATTCGGCCTTTTGGGCCCGGACGAAGCAATCCTCCATGGCGTGAGCAACTTCGACGCCCGGCTGCACGTTAACCACGCGTGCCGCGCCCTTGATCGAGTGGGCTGCACGCATCATGGCATCGAGTCGTTCCGGGCTGGCGTTTCCTTGTTCCAACGACACGAGTCCATCGGCGAGGATCTGGCAGTTCGTACGAACCTCTTCGCGAAACAAGTCGATCAGGAAATCGTCGCTGCTGGCTTGACTCATCGAATGGTTTTCTCCAACGCCTGAAATATTCGCGTCTCCGCGAGCATGCCGACTTTCTTGTTCTGATAAGAGAAAATTGCCTGCGAATAAAACCGGCTACTTTTTTCCACTGTGTGAGGCAGGTTTTCCGAGGCCTGGGCTTTAATGCGGCAAACGCCTTCGACTTCATCAACCGGAAACACCCAGCGATTTTGGTCCTGCTCAACCACGAGGAGGCGCTCTTTGGTGATGGGAGTCGCAAGGGGTTTAGTTTGTGGATCTTCGAGAGTTCCCTCGATCCCCAATAATTCCCGCAACGAAACGCAAAGGTGTAACTCGCCGCGGATATTGGCGAGACCCAAAAGTAGTCTGTCGGTGCGGTGTGGTACGCGGTGAATCGGCCGTAGTTCCACGACCTCAACCACTCTGCGGGTATCGAGAGCCAACCATTCGGCGCCGATACGGAACACGAGGACCGATAGTTCTTCGATTGCAGTTATTGTATCGCTCTCTGCGATCCGTTGCGTCCAATCCTCCAAGTACTCAGGGGGCGCTTCCCGTTGAAAAAGTTGTTGTCCGGCGGCCGAAAAAACCGGACAATTACGGCAGTGGACGGCCTGTGCCAACCGGGGGCAGGATCGATCTCCCCGGACGCCGATACGACTCCAGCAGGCTTCTGGGGCGGTATTTTCTTGCGGCAACTTATTTACTTCGGATTGCATCATTCTGCCTCCCGAGGCGCCGCTTGCTGGGCCCGTCGCCGGTAATTCGCCATCGCACTCTGGTCGCCGCGCTGTTCGGACAAGAGCATCATGTGAAGCAATGCCTGATAATGCCCGGGATCCAAGTAAAGGGCCTTTTCAAGACTCCGCTGTGCCTCATTCAACAATCCTTGCGCCTGCAAGACAACTCCTCTCAGGTAGTGCGCTTCCGTGCTGGCTGGATCCAGCGAAAGGATCTGACCGCAGAGCGCATCGGCCTCCTCCAAGCGGCCATTGTTCGCTGCCTGCTGAGCGGCGTGTAGGATGGCTTGCCCGGGGGAGTCTTCGTCTATTGTGTTCACGTCGATCCTCGGCTCGTTTGCGTTCGAGCTTTCTTGGCCGAGAGGTCCTGACGACGTCAGAGGGAGAAATGCATGCTTAGTAGCAAGCTTAGGCGAGCCGGAGTCTACATCGAGAGATATTTTGTTCTTCTGATGCGGCCGCATAACAACTGCGGCTGATTGCGGCGCATCGGCCTGGGCGCCCGGACATTGGAAGGCAAATGGGCACTCGCTGTCGATACTGCGAAATCCGGCATCACTAAAGATGCGGGCTTCGGCAGGCGCGGAGTACAAAATTCCCTCCGGGCTTAAGAGCCGATGCAGATGACGGACTGCCATGCGGCGGGCTTTGGTATGGAAGTAGATCAGAACGTTGCGGCAGAAGATTACATGGAATGGAGACTCACCGGCGAGATACTCGGCCTGGGCCAGGTTTCCCCATGCGAACTCCACGCCGTCATGTAAGTCACCGCGGACCCGCCACGACTGGCCGACTTGCTCACACCACCGGTCGCGCATCGCCATGATCGTATCGTCAGGTTCACGAAACGAGCGAGAGTTGAGTTCTCCATTGCGTGCAAGTTCCAGGGACCGCCGGCTCAAGTCGGTTCCCAGGATTTTAAATTGGGACGGCTCCAACCCCGCTTCTCGCAGCGATATTGCCAAGGAATAGACCTCTTCTCCCGAACTGCAAGCGACGCTCAGGACCCGAATCGGTCCGCGATGGCGGGATTGCCAGGCATCGAAGTAACGTTCCACACTGCGGAACGCAAGTGCATCACGGAACATCCATGTTTCGGGCACCAAGAGATCATCGAGCAACTCCTGAAACTCCGCCGAATCTGAGGCTAAGCGGTTTATATAAGCATGCGGCGAATCCACTCCGCTTGTTGTGGCGCGGTTGTGCACTGCATGCGCGATGCCCTGAACGCCGAACAACTCAGGGTCCATTCCAGCCCGCTCTTCAAGGAGTTGGAAGACTTCAACCAGGATTTCGTCCGTTGCGAATGGCATTAGTGTTGCTCCTCGGTGTCGGGAAAGAGGAGTGCCTGCCGGTCTTCGGAGACCAGGCTCGGGGGATCTACGATCTGGAAGACGCCTTGTTCATCGAGACGGATTTTCCCCAAGGCCGTTTGCCCGCCCGTCTCGGCGCCGGACTGTTTGGGATCGGCATTGAATTCTTGAAGTCCCATTTGTTCGGCCAATACGCCGAACCGTTGAGGGACTCCTTTCAGCACGGTTTGCATAATGGCAATGCGACTGCTGAGACGATTAGGGCAGGGCATGGATTGCGTTAACTGGGTGAGGTCGATCACGGGAATCGCTGCTCCCCGGAAGATCAGCAATCCGGCGAGCCAAGAAGGGGAACCAGCTAGCCGATGCAAGTTGACCTGTGGCAGCACCTCAAGGACATGCCGCGATTCGAACGCATAACGATTCGCTCCGGCATGACACATGATCAATAACATAGGATCGCTTTCCTAAAAAATCCGTCCACACTATCCCGAAGCGCAAGCGAGGGCAATTGATTTTATAACATTGGCATCCCTCGCTTGCGCTTCGGGCTAGTGTCTTCAATACTGTGCTATCATAAACTAGGAAACGTATTACACTGTGAATTGGGAAATTTCCTGGTTCAATAGTTCGACCGACTGCCGTAAGTAAGCAGTCGCCTTGATGAATTCCTCCAGGGAGATTTGGGTTTCTTTGGTCCCGTGGGCGACGGGCACCATCGCTTCGTTGATTTGTTTGGCCGCTATGGATTGACTCTGCATTCCCTCATTGACCGATTGGAAGCGGCTGATGAGCGCTTCGACTTCCTCGATAATCCGACCCGTCTGGCAGTTGATTTCCTTGACGCGCTCCATGCCCGAGCGGAATTCTCCGCCAAACTTGTCCATTTGCATGACTCCCGCGGAAACCGCATCTTGCATAAGGCGGACCGTGCCCTCGATGTCCAGAGTGGCCACGGCGGTTTGATCGGCCAAACGGCGTATCTCCCGGGCGACGACGAGAAATCCGCGGCCGAATTCCCCGGCCTTCTCGGCCTCGATTGCCGCATTGATCGAGAGCAAATTGGTCTGGTCGGCGACCTTGGTAATCGTGCTCACCACTTCATTGATGTTCTGCGATTTGTCGCGGATGACGCCGAGTTTTGTGGAGATCGAACCGGTCGATTCCATGAGCTGCATCATGGTTGCCTCGATTCCACCCAGCCCTTCGCGTCCGGAGGCGGCGAGGCTGGAGGCCTGGTTTGCCCGCGTGCTCACATCATCCATGGTTTCGGCCAGTGCGTCGCTGGTGGCGGAGATCTCCCGCACGGCGGCCGCAATCTCGGTGGTCGAGCTGGAAAGCCCTTGCACCGTGCCCTGTTGCTGTTTAGCGGTGGCTGCGATCTGCGAGGAGGTCGAGAGCAATTGAACGCTCCCCTCGCGCACGCGCTGGACCACGGTTTGGATTTTGGCGATCAGCGCATTGATGCCGGTGGCAAGTTGGGCCATTTCATCGTGCGAGTCGATCTCAACCCGGGCCGTCAAATCACCGGCCCCGCCGGCCATTTCGCCGATACGGTTGATGATTTTCCGGGTAGATTGGGTAATGCTCCGCGTGGTCACCCAGCCGAGCAATCCAATCGATACCACGGAAATCACGCTTACAATCAGCATGACATGCATCCAGTAGGAAGCTGCCTCACTGGCGGTTTTTTTGGTGTTGTTGGCCGAGTCGCGGATGAGACCTATTGCTTTGTCATATGCGGTCTGATGCGTTCTATAAATAGGATCGATCGTCTTTGTGAATAGTTCCTTCGCCTTTTCCATTTGGTTGGCTTTTAAGAGAGGAACTAATTCGTCCTTCACCAGGTGGAAGTACTCGTTGGCAGGCCGGTAGCAATCTTCGCTGACGGCCTTGTTGATGGCGGGGTCTGCAAGCGATTTTTCCCAGTACGCATGGCGTTCGCGGTAGACGTTTTCCATC
The DNA here is from genome assembly GCA_963845975.1 of Pirellulales bacterium. Taxonomy (GTDB): domain Bacteria; phylum Planctomycetota; class Planctomycetia; order Pirellulales; family Thermoguttaceae; genus JBEKIK01. Next base: position 2,485,067 of record CAWJUD010000001.1, read on the forward strand.
TCATCCAATTCTTTCAATCGGCTATTGAGAGTGCCGGAATCGGTCAGTGACAGCAGTCCTTCAACAACTAGCTGTGGCCTTGCCAGCGCTAGTATGGAGGGTTCCATTTCTGTCTGAAGTTGTCTTATCAATTGGAGTTCTTGATGGATGGGGCCTTCAATTCGATAAAAGTAAAGCACGTATGCCGCCAGGCACAGAACGACAACCAAACCCGTGGTGCTGGTGATTACAAGGGCATACAGCCGGGTCCGGATGGTGAAGTCGCGCAGTCGTATCATGGCTTTTCTCTCTCTTTTATTTTTCCCGAGTGCAAAACAGTGGCGAAGTGCCCCACCTTTGGAAAAACTCGCTACGGAGGCCGATAATCCTATCTTACCCAACCGAAACACAGTTTTCAAAGATTCTCCATCTGATATGTGTGCTTTGGATGTGCTATCTCCCACCGGATATACCCCCGACATGGCGGGGGCAGTTATGCGGAATCTGGCAACAGGCGGCAACGAAAGGCCGTTGCATTATGTGGAACGATTGGTGGATAACATTGATAACTTCATCGCGGAATGCGAGAATAGTGTGAATCCGTGGATCTGTTTAATTTTCAAATTGGCGGCTCATAGCATGAATATTGATGAAGCCCTAGACCAGGCCATTGCGGCACACGCCAAGTGGAAATACCGCCTGATGGAAGCCATCGACACTGGTAAAAGCCAGTGGCGCGTTAGCGATGTCCGTACCGATAATTCATGCAATTTCGGCAAGTGGCTCACCGAGCTGCCGCTTACTGAGAGGCTCTCGGCAAACTACAAGAAGGTGCGGACCTTACATGCGGAGTTTCATGGACTGGCTGCGGACGTGCTGGAGCTGGCCCTTGCGGGACGTAAGGAAGAAGCCACTGCGGCGATGGCGCTCGGCAGCCGCTTCGCGGCTGTGTCATCGAATCTGACGATGGCCGTTCTGGCCTGGAAAAATGCCGCATCGGATAATACGCCGGCATAACGGGAATTGACAATGAGTACATCCTCTGACTTTCCCAGTTCCAACCCAATCACCGCGATGGATCATCCGGTGACGGTGCTGCTGGTCGATGATCAACCGATCATTGGGGAAGCCGTTCGCAGAATGCTTGCGGATGAGAGCGACATCAGTTTCCACTTCTGTAACGATCCCACCAAGGCGATTGAGCTGGCCAACCGGTTGGCGCCAACGGTAATTCTCCAGGATTTGGTTATGCCGGAGATCGACGGACTAACTCTGGTAAAGTTTTTCCGCGCCAATCCAAAGACCCGTGAAATTCCCTTGATCGTCCTTTCCACGAAAGAGGAGCCTGTAATCAAAGCCCAGGCTTTCGCCATCGGCGCCAACGACTACTTGGTGAAGTTGCCGGACAAACTCGAGCTAGTCGCACGCATCCGTTACCATTCGAAAGGGTACATTGCGCTGTTGGAGCGCAACGAGGCATACCGCAAACTCGCCGATAGCCAGCGACAACTTGCGGAAGAAGTCGCCCAAGCCGCCAAGTATGTCTGTTCACTTTTACCGGCGCCGATCAAGCAAGGTCCAGTCCAAGTGGACTGGCGATTCGTCCCATCCACCCAACTTGGCGGCGATTCGTTCGGTTTTCACTGGCTGGACGACGAGCATTTTGCCGTTTACCTGCTCGACGTCAGCGGTCACGGCGTGGGGGCTTCGTTATTGTCGGTCTCGGCCCTCAACGTGCTTCGATCACAGTCGCTCCCCGGCGCTGATTTCCACGATCCCGCGCAAGTGCTTGAACGTCTGAGTGCGACTTTTGTAATGGAGCAACACGACAATCGATACTTTACCATTTGGTACGGAGTGTTCTCCATAAGGACGCGCCAACTGACCTACGCAGGAGGAGGTCATCCACCCGCACTTTTATTGTCAAGTTCGAATCCGTCGGCCGCGGAACTACAACAACTCGAACCACATGGTCCACCGATCGGATGGAATTTGGGTCTGCCCTTCGAAGCCACTGTCATGACTCTCGATCCTAGCGCCAGAATATACATCTTTAGCGACGGTGTCTACGAGATTGAAAAGACCGATGGCGAGAATTGGACTTTTGAAGAGTTCCTTCAATTCATGGCGGCGGTTCCGAAGGGAATCAACTCGATGGACCATCTGCTCGCTCATGCCAGGCAACTGCATGGTTCGGACATCCTTGCAGACGATTTTTCCATTTTGGAGCTGATATTCTAAACGCCTAGATTAAAGGTGCCAGGAACCAATATAGGAACGAATATTAACACAAGGCTTGTCCCCATCCCTAAGAAAACATGAAAACAATGGTTCCTGGCACCTTTAATTTCTGCGGGATTGGCGTTTGTCACCTAACCAGGCCGGCGCCGGTGTCGCGCGTGCTAATGCCTTTCATGGCGAGAGCTACGGCGTCCGGGTTCGTGGCAAGACGAAGAGCCTCCGTGCCTGAGATCTCGCCAAGGTGGTAAAGATCGGCCAGGTGTTGGTCGAAAAGCTGCATATCGTTATCGCGGTTAGCGATAGCCTGGGGCAGACTTGAGACGCGAGCTTCGAGTATCGCCTTGCGGATAACCGGGGTGTTCCGCATGATCTCCACCACCGGGATCCGGCCCTTCGACTTGCTCTTAGCCAATCGCTGGCTGATAACGGCCGACAAATTGGTGGAAAGCTGCGTCAGGAGCAATTCCCGCTCATTGGCTGGAAACATGGCGATCAATCGTTGCAGGGTTAGAGATGCATTGGTTGTGTGGACGGTGCTGAAGACCAAGTGCCCGGTATCGGCGGCCTGCAGGGCGATTCGCATCGTCTCCAGATCTCGGAGTTCACCGACGAGGATTACATCCGGGTCTTGGCGCAGCGCCCTGCGCAGGGACTCGGTAAAGCTCGGACTGTCGCGGCCGATCTCGCGCTGCGCAATCAGGCTTTTTTGAGATGTGTGGACGAATTCGATCGGATCTTCAATGGTTATGATCCGCAATCGGTGGTTGCGATTAAGGTAGTCGATAATTGCGGCCAAGGTCGTGCTTTTACCGCTGCCTGTTGTGCCGGTGACTAAAACCAGCCCCCGTGGTTCTTCCGAAATTTCCTGGATCACGGGTGGTAGAAAAAGTTCCTCGAAAGGCTTGATCTTCAAGGGGATGGCCCGGGCGACGAGGCAAAGCTGTCCCTGTTCATAAAAGATATTAATGCGAAAGCGGGCCACCTCTGGGATGAAATATGAGAAGTCACCGCTCCGCTCGTTCTCGATGCGTTCCATTTGTGGCTTTTCCGCCACCTGAGCGACAAGTTGCTGAATCTCCTCAGACGAAACTGCTGGAAGGTCCATAGCCAACATCACCCCGTCAACGCGGACCATCGGTTGACTGCCGACCTGTATGTGTAAGTCACTGGCATTGAATTGGACGGCAGCCCTCAGTAGACGTTGCATGTCCATGGATTTCCTCCTTAACGTGGTCCAAATGCGTCGGAACGGGCTATTATGGTTTGTCTGTTAGCAATTCGGAAGCCGCCTATTAAGGTGGGCCTTCCCCACCCGAGACTGCCTGTGGTAGAATAGAAGAACAATGCACCTGGCTTTAATCTATAAAACGATCAGAAGAACTGCAAATTGACGCATAAAGCGATCAGGTCCATGCTTTTAGGCCGAATTGGCAACAAATTACAGAGTCTATTAGCCGAAAAATGGACCAGAACCTATCATTGCATTTCTCCTAGAGACAATAATGTGAGGGTTGATAATGTCTACGGCTGCGTGTAAATTAGCAGGATCGTCTTCATGCTTGATAGGAGGGATAGCCATGTCAATACGATGTATACCGAGCGGCGAGATTTTGACGATCTTATTGACTGATGCCAAAATCCTTGATGCTCCGCTCATTGAGCAGATTCACCAGGAAATGGTTAAAATCCTAGGCGAAACCGAGCAGCGGAATGTCATTCTGGATTTTAGCGAGGTGAAGTTTCTGTCCTCGGCAGCGCTTGGGATGCTGATTCTCGTCAACAAAATGTGCAAGGAATATAAGATCAACCTGAAACTATGTAATATCGAACCGGATATTGCGCAAGTCTTCAAGATAACGGGTATGAACAAGGTCTTTTCAATATACAGAACCGCGGAAGATGCACGCGCCGCTTTTCAAAAAGAGGGGCTAATCGTCCAAAAATAATGGACTTTGTTCATGGTTGTCCCCTTCCCATTGCAATCTGTGCATCTCCAGACAACGTGGAACGGGGCTTATGGCACTTCATTACTCGATTAGCTACCACCATCTCTAAGCAGAGTAGCTTTTCTTAAAGGCCTCCATGGCTTGGGTAGAATCGTCATAGATATCGAAGATCTTATTCATGCCGGTAATCATGAATACCTGATTGATATCGGGGGTGATGTTGCACAACTTCAGCGTGATTTTGTATTCCTTGCACTTCTTAAGGATGCGTACTAAAATGCTCAATGCCGCGGAAGACATGAAATTCACCCGCCCGAAGTGCAGCAGTACGCAACGTTCCTGGGTTTTATCCAATACGGCCACGATCTCTCGATAACACTGCTCGATTTCAGCCCCTTCCAAGAGCCGCTCCCTGTCGAATAAAATAACGCGAATCCCACTCATTAATTCGTCTCTGATTAATGCCATGGCATCTTCCTTTCAGATCGATAAGTGATCAGTAATGCATTGTTTGTACTTATGAATTATTTGCAGAACATTATATTCATCTTTCTGTGGGACTGGGCATGCTCTCTTTGGACGCGAGCAAGATTGATGTATTATCCCTTGCTAAGAATACCATGACAAGGGCATCGTGCCGACGCGAGGCTATGCAATTGTATGCAACATTAAAATGTCGTGTTATTACAGACGCCGCAGTTGTGCTTATCGGCTTATCTTTTGTATTATTGGCACTCGGTCGCTCTGATTTCCCTGAGGACACAGGACTTTTTCCCTGGTTCTGGGGGGGCACCACTCTAATCCTTCCGTCCCTATCCAATACCAAAACCTTCCTACTTTCCAAGTAGTGCTGACATCCTACAAGTAAGCAGCACCTCGTTTAAGATGTCGCTGTGGGGTATCAACATCCTCTAGGGCCTTAAACTTTTTTCCAAGCACTTTACACGACGACAACTCGTACCCTATAATGGCAAGGTCAGATTATGATCGGTCGGCAACGAACAGTGGTCGACTATTTTGCTTGTTTTGGGTTACAATGTATTGCGGGAGTCGGAAATGAAGAATAGGTTCTTACTCATAGGGCTTTTCACAACTTGCGTTCTCGCAGTAGCCAGACCGGTTTCGGCCCAGTTTTGGCGGGGGGGATCTGGCTATTATGACGATGGAGGTTTGGCTGGCGCAGTGGCCCTGGCAAGCTCAAACAGAGCCACTTCGAACCAGATGCAAATGGCTGCCCAGAACCAGCAGTCAGCGCAACAAGCCGCCAGGCAACAGAGCATGGCTGTGCAGAGTGGTATTCGGAACACCATGACGACTCAAGCGCAGAACCGGACCAACGCGATTGAAGATCAAAGGCAGTCCGACCGGGACTGGTGGTTCCAAACTAAACAGCAACAGGCCGGGAGACCAGCTAACGTAACTAGCTCGTCGGTACCCATGGCTGGCGGATTCGGTATGAGGCAATCCATGGGCGGCGGTTTTACTTATGAAGATTTTCACCCGCCAGTGGCACTAGATATTATCAAGTGGCCGACTGTGCTTCAAGAGAAAATATTTACCTCCGAGCGAGCACAAATTGAAACGCCTTATCGTCGTTCCCCGCCAGATTTGAGTACCCCGACGGCCACGGATTATCGTAATATGGTAAAGACCGTGGAAGATATGAATAGCATTCTGGAATGGCGTCTTGGGGAGCACGGCGGCCTTCCCAAGGTAGATTACGAGCAAGCCAAGGCATTTCTGAATACTCTGGCCAAGGAGGCGCAAGAACGGGCCGGGCGAGGCGGCACATCACAGAATCCTGATCGAAAACCCGCACGCACCTCCTAATTGCCTGATAACCTTGAATGGTTCATAATTTCGCACATACTCCCCATCAGATCACCGTCACTTCATGGAGCTTTTTTATGCAACGCCTTTTATCTGTCTTTTTTGTAATCGTTTTCGTCCTTGCAGTAAGGATTGGTATTGCTCAAGAACCGAAGGAGGAAATCCGTAAACTGCTGACGGAGATTGAGGAGAAGTTCAATCAGCGCGATGCCAAAGGGTTGGCGGCCTGCTGGACGCCCGGAGGCGATTTTGGGACTCATACCGGTGACCGATTTGAGGGTCGCGATAACATTGAAAAGGCGTTTCAGGAGTCTTTTTCGGCACACAAAAAAAGTTCACTGCAAATCCATGTTCTCTCCTTGCGGATCGTGAAGGAAGGCCTCGCCATCGTCGATGTAATTCCTGAAATGAAGCCGCAGACAACGACTCTGGCAGGTGAGCCGAACTTAAACTTGGTCCTGGTTAAACGCGACGGCCGTTGGTTAGTTGAGAGCGCCCGCGAAATCCGCTCTGTTCCTTCCCAGGTCCAGCATCTGAAAGACCTGGAGTGGATGGTGGGCGACTGGGCTAGCGATACGTCTCCGCAAAGCGGCGTCTCCCTGCACAGTACCTGTGATTGGACAGACCAGCGGGCTTTCATGATCCGTAAGTTTACGGTTGAGGGAAAAAGCGGAGTGATCCATTCGGGCACGGAAATCATCGGCTGGGACCCTCGCGCCAGCAGGATCCGTTCCTGGATTTTCGATTCCAACGGCGGCTTCGGCGAAAATGTGTGGGTCCAGGACGGCAACCGTTGGCTGATCAAGTATTCAGGAACTCTGCTTAATGGGAACCAAGTTTCGGCGACAAATATTATCAAAATCGTTGATCCTAATACCCTCGAGATCCAGGCGAAAGACCGAACGGCTGATGGTGAGCAGCAACCCGACGTTCCCGCGATCACTCTCAAACGCCAGATTGTTGCGAAAGATGCGTCTAAGACCGAAGAGCAAAAGAAGCCAACGCCGAAAATTCTGCCTTAGTCTTGTCCCCCGGCGATGCAGTTCGCTCCAGAATTCCATGTTCGTGTACACTCTCAGTTACCTCGCGGGGGGTGAGATTTGTAACGGTTATCCCGCTACAAGCCTTACTTACCCTTCCGCGAATAAGATTAAGAGCGCCATGCTTTTTCACCGTTACGCCGGCCCCCATCGTCGCCGATCTGAAGATCGCTGATCAGGTAATAGGTCGTCGGCGCCTTTTCCTCGGCCGCACCAGCCGTTGGATCGTTCAGGCCTGACAGGGCTAGCAGGAAAATAGATGCAAGAAACAAGTTAGTTCTTTGGTGTTTTGCGGTCATCTGTCGCTCCTTTTTTGCCGGCCCATCTACTTTGTATACCCCAAACAATTGCCAGAAATAATAAGGAGCCGATAAATCCCGCGACTACTTCCTGAAAGCTGATTGTCACCGCGCCCAAGAGCCCAAGATTGATTTTAAGGACCTTGAATAAGAAACCTCCGATCAAGGCCCCCACCAGTCCGATGCCCAGGTTGAGAATTCGGCCGAATCCTTCTTTCCGGCCTTTAACTAGCATGCCTGCCAGCGATCCCGCCAAAGCGCCTACAATCAACCAGGCAATCACTTCGTCAAAAGTAATATGCATGAAAGTGGCCCCTGTTAGGATTGATAGTATGGTTTCGACTTATGGTTAAATATATACAATCGAGCCATGGTTTCTCGATGGTCATCTCTTGGAATCATATTGTAGCTAATTTTATGACAGTAACTATATGGTTTGCCCGTCGAAGAAACGAAATCTCCAAAAGACCTAATTAGAAATGGTTTAAGAAAAATCAACTAAGCTCCTCCTAGTTTAGTCTATTCAAAAGTCCGTTACCATGCACTTTGGCCCGCTGCCGGCCTGGTGATTGCGACCAGCGGCTTCAGCGGTATGCTGTCCGTAACTGCGGTCCCGGCCTATGTTATTTTCGAGATTGTCGGATCATTGCTGCTGGCCTTGGCCTGCTATCGAGCCAAATTGCGTAGCATTTGCCTTAACACCAACCTACAATAGATAAGTGCAACTCGACAGACGACCGTCAGCAGATCACAACTCACAGAACCCATAATCCGAGGGGGGGTGAGTCCAATGAACCAAGAACAGTTAAGGCTGAAAGCAGCGCGAGTACAAGGCCTTGCCTGGAAAAAATGGGGGCCTTACCTGAGCGAGCGCCAATGGGGTACGGTGCGCGAGGACTACAGCGAAAACGGCGACGCCTGGAATTTCTTCACCCACGAGCATGCCCGCTCCCGCGCCTACCGCTGGGGCGAGGACGGCATCGCCGGCCTTTCCGATGACCAACAGCGCCTCTGCTTCGCGCTGGCCCTGTGGAACGGAAAGGATTCCATCCTCAAGGAGCGGCTCTTCGGATTGACCAACAGTGAGGGCAACCACGGTGAGGATGTGAAGGAGTACTACTTCTACCTCGACAGCACGCCCACGCATTCCTACATGAAATACTTGTACAAGTATCCGCAGGCGGCCTATCCCTACGCCGACCTTGTGGCGACGAACGGCAGGCGTTCTCGGAATGAGATGGAGTACGAACTGCTCGATACGGGGGTATTCAACGGTGACCGCTATTTCGATGTGTTTGTGGAGTACGCCAAAGCCGGCCCGGAAGACATCCTGGTGCGGATCACGGCGGCCAACCGGGGACCGGAACCGGCCGATCTGCATCTCCTGCCCACGCTGTGGTTCCGCAACGACTGGTCCTCGTGGATTGCCGAATCCAACCGAGTTGCCGGGAAACCAAACCTCAAGCAGATCAAGGCGCCGGCAGGCGCAAGCGCGGTCGCGGCAACGCATCCGGTGCTCGGTGAATTCATTCTTTCCTGCGAAGGCGAGGTCCCGCTGCTCTTCACCGAGAACGAAACGAACCACGAACGACTTTTCCCCGGTCAAAAGAACGAGAGCCCATTCGTCAAGGACGGTATCAACAACTGCGTGGTGCAGGGCAACCGGGGCGCCGTGAATCCCGGCAAGCAGGGCACCAAGGTCGCGGCTCATTACCAGGTCAATGTCGGCGCGGGTCAGACCAAAGTGATTCGCTTGCGGCTCTCCAAAACTTCTCCGGACCAGAAGGGCAAACCCTTTGGAAAGCTATTTGATGAAGTCTTCGCTGACAGGATCCGTGAAGCCGATGAGTTTTACAAGTCGGTCACACCACCATCTGTCAGTGAAGACGCGGCCAACGTGATGCGCCAGGCCCTGGCCGGCATGCTCTGGAGCAAACAGTTCTTTTTCTTCGACGGTGACAACTGGCTGGACGAACACAACTCCAACCCCCTCCATTCCGGGTATCGCAACTCCCGAAACTCGGAGTGGTTCCACATGCTGAACAAGGACATCATCTCCATGCCCGACAAGTGGGAGTACCCCTGGTACGCGGCCTGGGACCTGGCCTTCCACACGCTGCCCCTGGCGATCGTGGACCCCGACTTCGCCAAGCAGCAGATGGAACTGATGTTGCAGGGGGTGTACCTTCATCCCAGCGGCCAGATCCCCGCCTACGAGTGGAATTTCAGCGACGTGAACCCGCCGGTCCACGCCTGGGCGACCTTATTCCTTCATCGCACCGAGCAGGCCCTGCGAGGCGAGGCCGATGTCGATTTCCTCAAGTCCGCCTTCAACAAGTTGCTGCTGAACTTCACCTGGTGGGCGAACCGCAAGGACCGGTTCGGCAAGAACGTGTTCGAGGGCGGCTTCCTCGGCCTCGACAACATCGGCGTATTCGACCGCAGCGCCCCGCTGCCCACCGGCGGCCGCCTGGAGCAGGCTGACGGCACGGCGTGGATGGCGCTGTTCTGCCAGAACATGGCCGAACTCGCCGTGGAACTCGCCGCCCACGACCGCACCTACGAGGACATGGTTTTCAAGTTCACCGAGCACTTCATGTACATCGCCGCGGCCATGAACCGGCCGGGTCAGGAAGGCATGTGGGACGATGAGGATGGATTCTACTACGACCTGCTGGTGCTCCCCGATGGCAGCACTACGCGGCTCAAGGTCCGCTCAATGGTGGGTTTGCTGCCCTTGTGCGCCACCACGGTGACCGAGAAGTGGCAGCGCGAACGCATTCCGCGGGCAAACACCGCGATTCAAACACGCTTTCGCCGAATGCCTGAACTTCTGAACTCCATTCACCCCATCGGGCCCAGGGCACATGGGCGTGGCCGAGCGAGGAATCATGGCCCTGGTCAACCCGGAGCGGCTCCGCCGAATTCTCTCCAAGATGCTCGACGAGAATGAGTTTCTGGGCCCCTATGGCATCCGTGCACTCTCGAAGTTCCACCAGCAGCATCCCTACGTCTTCCATGTGCAAGGCCAGGAGTACCGGGTAGACTACCTGCCGGCAGAGTCGAACACCGGCATGTTCGGCGGTAATTCCAACTGGCGCGGCCCGGTCTGGATGCCGGTGAACGCCATGATCATCCGGGCCCTTTTGCAGTTCTACCTGTACTACGGCGACAACTTCAAGGTCGAATACCCCACGGGGTCTGGAAAGATGATGAATCTTTTCGAGGTGGCCAAAGAGATCGCCGATCGGCTCACCCGAATTTTTCTGCGCGACGAGCATGGCCGGCGACCCGTCTACGGCGGCACGGAGAAGTTCCAGTCCGATCCCCACTGGCGCGACCACATCCTCTTCTACGAATACTTCCACGGCGACAACGGCGCAGGGCTTGGCGCGAGCCACCAGACCGGCTGGACCGGGCTCGTGGCCAAATGCATTCAGCTTTTTGGCTACCTGGATCCCAAGCGGGCCCTGGAGTTGGGCAAAGAGGCTGCGTTCTTGAAAGGCGCCGCGGACGCTCTGGAGCAGTGACAATGAGAAAGAAGCCCAAATATGCGGACCAGACCAAGCGCGACCATGCGGCACTTGTCACCGCCGCCCGCAGTGGTTGGATTGTGGCGTCAGCCGAATGAAACACAAACACCAATTCCGGAGAAGTGAACATGAATTACACGCTGTTCACATGGACGACGGCACTGATTTGCTGTGGATTATTGCTCGGCATGCTGGTTTTTATGGAAGCGGGCCGTCGGATCGGGCAGCGACGCTTGGCGCGGGATCCAGACGGAGCGCGCGCAGGCGTCGGAGCCATCGAAGGCGCAATCTTCGGCCTGCTCGGCCTGCTACTGGCATTCAGCTTTTCTGGTGCGGCCAGCCGGTTTGACTCCCGGCGGCATTTGATCGTCGAGGAGGCAAACGCCATCGGCACGGCCTACCTACGACTGGATCTGCTCTCGGCGAACAATCGAGCCCCCTTGCAGGACCTTTTTCGCCAGTATGTTGACGCCCGTCTGGAGGCGTATCGGAAATTCCCCGACATTCAGGCAGTCATCGAAGGACTTGGCAAGGCGGAGACGCTTCAAAACGAAATCTGGAACCGGGCCGTCACTGCCGCGCACGACGAAGGCTATCTGCCGGTCACGATGCTCTTGCTTCCGTCGCTGAACCAGATGATCGACATAACCACCACCCGGACCATGGCGGCCCGGACCCACCCGCCAACCATCGTATTCGTCATGCTCGGCTTCCTGATGCTGCTCGGCTCCCTCTTGGCTGGTGTGCCTATGGCCGGCGGCAAGACCCGCAGTTGGATTCACATTCTGGGATTCGCTGCCATATTGGCAATTACATTTTTTGTCATTATCGACCTTGAGTATCCGCGGCTTGGGCTGATCCGGATCGATGACTTTGATCAGGTGCTAGTGAACCTTCGTCAGAGCATGAAATGAATGCAACACTCCTTGAAAGCCTCGGGAGTAGCGATATGAAAACCTGGCCCAAATATCCCGTCATCTATGAGATCAATACCTGGGTATGGCTGCGTGAACTTGGCCGGAAATACCGAGGGCCTGTAAACCTCGCCGCGGTGCCGCCAGAGGAGTGGGATCAGATTGCCTCCCTTGGCTTTGACGCCGTGTGGTTCATGGGCGTCTGGGAGCGGAGCCCTGCCGGAATTGAAATCGCCATGCGGAACAAGGGCCTCCTGGAGGATTTCCGCAGGGCACTCCCTGACTTTTCGGCAGAGGACAATGTCGGCTCGCCCTATTGCGTGCGCCGTTACGTCGTTGATCAGCGTCTCGGCGGTCCCGCGGGGCTCGCGGCAGCCCGCGAAATGCTCTCGAAGCGAGGCATCCGGCTGATCCTCGATTTTGTGCCCAACCACGTGGCCCCCGACCATCCCTGGGTGTCCACGCATCCCGAATATTTCATTCAGGGAGACGATGAGGACCTGCGCAAAGACCCCGCCTCCTTTATTGCTGCCGGAGGAAGAGTTCTTGCCTGTGGCCGGGACCCATACTTTCCGGCCTGGCCCGACGTGCTCCAACTCAACGCCTTCAATCCAGGGCTGCGAAGCGCAATCGCTGAGACGGTGCGGCAGATCGCCGAGCAGTGCGATGGCGTGCGATGCGACATGGCCATGCTGATGATGAGCGACGTCTTCGAGCGTACCTGGGGATTCCGGGCTGGGAAGAAGCTCGCCGAGGACTATTGGCCCTCTCTTATCCCTGCGGTGCGGTCACGCCATCCGGAGTTTCGGTTCCTGGCCGAGGCCTATTGGGACCTGGAGTGGGCGCTCCAGCAACAAGGATTCGACTACTGTTACGACAAGAAACTTTACGATCGGATGGAGCACGGTGACGCCGAGAGCGTGCGGCTGCACCTGCTGGCCGACATCTCGTACCAGCAGGGGCTCGTCCGCTTCCTGGAGAACCACGACGAGCCCCGGGCGGCATCTTCCTTTTCCGCAGAGAAGGCCCGGGCCGCCGCTGTGCTGGTCCTCACCCTCCCCGGTGCCAAGCTCCTCCACGAGGGGCAGTTCGAGGGCCGGAAGGTACGGCTCCCGGTCTTCCTCAGCCGCCGCCCGGACGAGTCGCCGGATCAAGACCTGCAAGCGTTCTACCGGCGTCTTCTCACGGAGACGGCACGGGAAGTCTTCCGGAACGGCCGGTGGCGACTCTGCGATCGCAGTGGCTGGCCGGACAACCCGAGCCACCTGAACATCGTGTCCTGGTGCTGGGAGTTGGGCGACGATCGCCATCTCGTCGCCGTCAATTTCTCGGGCATCCCTTCCCAAGCCGTCATCCGGATTCCCTGGGAGGATTTGCGGGGGAGGGCTTGGCGGCTTTCCGAGCTGCTGTCCGTCGAATCCTACGAACGTCGTGGCGACGAGATGGCCGATCCAGGGCTCTTTGTGTCCCTCGGGCCGTGGCAGTGGCACTTCTTCCGGCTAGATCCGGTCTCCTGATCCGGCATAGAGCGGATTAGCGACCGGCTTGGCTCTTTCTCAACATACGTTCGGGCTTGTTGAAAAAGTCCCGTCATTGAAAGATAGGGTTTGGGTAATTGGCCACCTTTTTTGCGGGTCTAGACACCGAGTTAGCAACCAGAGATAAAACAGTAAGATCAGGCGCTTCAGGTTCTGCGCCATTGCGCTTAGATACGCTTGAATCTGCACTTTCGACCTACTGCGGTACCTGGCGCGCCAGGCCATGGTTTTGCTTCGCCTCGGCGAACAACCCTTCGCACTTCCACATCCGCTCGGACAATTTCTGCCCAAACTCAGGCTTTTGCATTCTGGCTTGCACCTTCTCAAATAGGTCTTGATCAAGACTACGAAGTACAAACCTGTGCTGAGGAGTCGCTTTCCGAGTTTTTGCTGGGCACTTTGAAGCTTGCGGACAATTACGGCAGTCCTCGGACGAGCTGACATACCTTTTGTGGTTATCGTAGATCGCCGGATTCGGATTCAGGTACTTCTCCTGTGGGCATCGAAAACGATCTTTCTTGGGTTCGTACACCAGTCCGGCTGCGCTGGCCGAGTTATTTCCGCTACGACGACTGAACAGCGGAATGTAGGGTTTTGTTCCTTGCTCCTGCAATGCAGCAATGATCGCCGCTGAGCCATAAGCTCGATCGGCGATTGCTTCACGAATTGTGATGTCATACTGGTCATTGATGCGTTTTAGCTGCTGGAGATATGGTTGGTTGTCATACCGTGCTCCTGTGGTAACTTCGGTATCCAGGATGACGCGACTGTCGGCATCAATACTCTGATGCACTTTGTACTTCAGTTGTTGCGGTGTACCTTTCTTTTGGGCTAGTGTGGCATCTGGATCGGTACGACTGGTGTGCGTCTGGTTGGAAACCTGCCGTGCCGATGATGAATCTTTCATCCCACGATCGCGCTGTTGCGTAACAGCCTCTTTCTGGGCTTTTTCCGGGTTGTTATGAATCAACGAATTCAACGAGGCATCAGCGGCGATCAGGGTGGCGTCGGTCATCACGCGACACTCCTGGGCCACCAAGCCCTTTTTCTGACAGAGCTTAACGATATGCCTAAACAGCATTTCAAAGATTTCCTCGCCATACCTGTCCCGGATGCGACTAAACGATGAGTGGTCCGGCACGTCGTCTTCCAGGGAGAGCCGGCAAAACCAGCGATACGCGAGATTGAACCGTACTTCCTCACATAGACGTCGGTCCGACGTGATGCCATAGAAGTACGCCACCAACAACATCCGAAAGAACACCTCAGGGTCGATGGAGGGCCGTCCTTGTCCAGAGGAATAGCACGTGGCAGTCAAGTCGCGTACGAAGGACATTTCTAGGGTGCGATCAACTCTCCGGAGAAAGTGGTCTTCTGCAATGAACGACTCCAAATCGATGACCGTCCTGGTCCGTGGTTGAAAGACATGCGTTCCTTGCATACGTCTGTCCGTCCTGAAAAGATGCGAAGGTGGTGGAGAGGAAGGGCATCCCAATACCTCCATCCGCTCTACAAATCAAGACGAACACGTGCTGACAATGCTAGCTGGCCAACAGACTTTTTCAACAGGCCCGTTCCAATTCTGAAACTCGACCATCCATTATTTCATTTGGAATTCACTTCGAACAGAAAAAGTCCAAAATGCCAATTCGTCATTCAGAACCTCATCTACCCGTCACAGATGAGGTAAATGGATCAGCCCATTTCTCAAGGTAACCAAATTCGCAGCTTCGTGAACACAAAGATTAACGAACTTGCTTAAAAAGCCTATTGGGACAGTCATCAGATAGACAGTATAACTGGGAAGCTTTCCTGCTTTGATGCAAAAGTTCCTTAGTCGACCGTCAAGCAGTGTGTAATTCTCTATGCTCTTTGGAAGGCAATATGGAAGATGACGGTGGTCCTGGCAATGCCCCGATTGCTGCCGTTTGATCGTGCAATTCAACGTGAGTGTAAACGCCCAGGGTTAGGC
The DNA here is from genome assembly GCA_963845975.1 of Pirellulales bacterium. GTDB lineage: Bacteria > Planctomycetota > Planctomycetia > Pirellulales > Thermoguttaceae > JBEKIK01. Next base: position 2,500,359 of record CAWJUD010000001.1, read on the forward strand.
GGATGACTCCAATCGCACTTTCAGGTAGGATACTATTGCCAAAACAATAGGTCAGGTCATCTCCTAAACGCCTGACAGTTACACCTGCGACCTCAAGTCGCACTCGGACACACAAAATAAACTGTGTTTATAATGGCTACTGTTCCCCCGGGCCTTGAAAAAAAGCATCTTTTTCCTAGGACCCATGGTAATCCGTCCCCTTGGCTTCCTGTAAGCAATATGGCCCTACATCGCACGCGTGGCCATGTGTTGCGGCCTAATTGATTGGGGCTAACTTGGTCACCAAATTGGTTAGGTTGCCGACATGGGCAAACATGATGTATTTTCTGGCCTAGAGTCCAAGAACTAGTGTCCAAAGTTCCATATGGCCTATGTTCTTTATTCTGGCACTCAATGGCAATTTCCTACTGGGGAGGGGGCGGAATGGTCAAAAACGCCATACTCTGGTGACACAATTGCGGTTTTCTTGGGGATTTTGATAATTGTGTTACCGTCACCGCTTATAGTTAATGGAAAAGTTGATAACAGTTTGATTCACTATTTTTCCACAATCGCTAAGTCTCACGATAGTCACCTAGTCTCAGAATCTTTGTTTTACTTTGCAAAATCTCTTGCCACTTTCATAATCCAAAAGCGGACCTCCTCAGAAAGTTGTGGCCAGAGGCCTAAAAGTTCTTTTATGAGCGGATTTGAAGGGGGAATATTTTTTTGTGCGTTGATTGCAGCGGATTTTGCAGCGCCTGAAGGTATATATCCTTGTTTTTCCGGAGAAAATGCAGTATGTTTGAATCCCGTTCGGGATATTTTTTAAGGATTCGGTGGTCAAGGTTCAGGGTTCGGAATATAGATGGCAGATTAAAAACCGGCCCCTGAACCCTGACCGCTGAACCCGCGTTGGAGGGCGAATACTTGAACAACGAATCGACTGTCTTCATCGTCGACGACGATCCCGGCATCTGCCAATCGCTGAGTGCCCTGATGCGATCGATGGACCTGGAAGCGACGGCCTTTCATTCGGCACTGGATTTTTTAGACGTCTTTAATCCCTTGCAATCCGGATGCCTGCTCTTGGACGTGCGCCGCCCGGCATGAGCGGCTTGGATTTGCTGGAACGCATCAACAACCCTATGGTCTGCATGCCCGCGGTAGTGATTTCCGCGCACGGCGACGCTCCCACCGTGGTTCGCGCGATGCGTGCAGGGGCGCTTAATTTCCTGGAAAAACCCTGCCGCAATCAGATGCTTTGGGAATCGATACAAGAGTGCTTCAGGTGGGACGCCGCCAACCGGCGCCGATTGGTCCAGTTGGCGAAAGTACATCGCCGATTGGAGCGTCTTACGCAAGGCGAATACGACGTTCTCAACCAAATCATGGAGGGCAAATCGAACAAGGCCATCGCCGCGGATTTGTGCGTCAGCGTCCGCGCGGTGGAAGTCCGCCGCTCCAAACTCATGAAAAAAATGAAGGCCGACTCCTTGGTCGATTTGATTCGGATGACAATGTTGAGTTCTTTTCCAAAGAATGAAGGATTTATAAAGCGGACAACAAACAAAATAACAAAATACTGAAGCCTGATACCTGAAAGCTGACCGCTGGAGAAAAACCATGAAAATCTACACTCGCCGCGGCGATACGGGCGAAACGGGCTTGCTTGGCGGCGTTCGGGTGTGGAAGGATTCACCCCGCCTGGATGTTATCGGCACTATCGACGAACTCAATGCCGCACTCGGGCTTATTCGTGTCGAACGTTTGCCCGAAGAGTTCGACCGGCTCCTGGAACGATTGCAGAATGAATTGTTCAGTGCCGGAACCGAATTGGCCTCGTCCTCCCCGGCCGAATCGCCCTGCCCGAGGATCGCAAAACAGCATATTCAGGCCCTGGAAGCAACTATCAATCAATACGACGCCAAGTTGCTGCCCATCAAGGGGTTTATTCTGCCGGGCGGAGTCCGACCAGCAGCACTGTTTCACGTTGCCAGGACGATATGCCGCAGGGCGGAGCGACATTTAGCAACCCTTGTCCAAACCGACAAAAAAGCTGTTTCCCCGGACATGCTGGCATACATAAATCGTTTAAGCGATTTGTTTTTCGTTCTGGCACGAATATCCAATTCCCAAGCCGGTATAGGTGACGTGCCATGGAAGAAATCGTGATCTGAATATCATTTTATGCCATTGGATGCCCATTATATAAACATTCGATGCCTATAATATAGGCAATACATGCCGCCGGCTTCTATTATTCTGTGCTAGAGATACTCTTACAGTAATAAATAAATTCTTACAATTAATATGTTTACAATGTCTTACGATCTTCAGCCAACGATTTGCCGCCTAATTTGGCATGAAGATTGCTAAAAAACATCATCATTCGCGCGCCAGTAAATCTTTTTCGCTGATGAGGTCCAGTATGAAACTGTCTATTAATATTTTCGCGTTTCTATTAATCGCCATTTTAACAAGCTTTTTTCTTTTAGGTAATATTTCCCCTGTATTTGCCGCTGATGAAGTATCCGCCCTCAAAGTCCAAACCGCCTCGCCACCTGAAACCAAGGCCCCCGCGCTGGACCGCGGCGATAATGCCTGGATGCTCACCAGTTCGGCGCTGGTCCTGATGATGACCGGCCCGGGACTGGCACTTTTTTATTGCGGACTGGTGCGAAAAAAGAACGTTCTAAGCGTGATGATGCAGTGCGTGTTCCTGATGTGCCTGATGACAGTGATTTGGGGCTTATATGGATACACCCTGGGCTTTGGCGGCGACACCTCGACACCGCCGCCTAAATGGATCGGCAATTCGGATCACCTTTTTATGCACGGCGTGCAAGCGGAATGGAAAGACGGCAAATCGGTAACGCCGTTGCATCCCATGCTTTCCATCCCTCGACTGACTCATATGTTGTTTCAGGGCATGTTTTTCATCATCACCCCGGCCTTGATTTGCGGGGCATTTGCCGAACGCATGAAATTCAGCACGATGGTCGTGTTTATGATCCTTTGGGGCACCATCGTTTACTGCCCCTTATGCCATTGGGTATGGGGCGGCGGAATCCTCATGTATGGAAGCGATAATGCAGGTATATCCGCGGGCGGGGCCTTGGATTTCGCCGGCGGAACAGTGGTCCATATCAGTTCCGGAGTATCTGCATTGATCTGCGCTTTATTACTGGGAAAACGGTTGGGCTACGGCAGCGAACCCATGCCCCCCCACAATTTAACCTATACTGCAATTGGCGCCACGATGTTGTGGGTAGGTTGGTTCGGTTTCAACGCGGGCAGTGCGCTGGCCGCCAATGAACTGGCCGCCAGCGCATTTTGCGCCACCCATTTTGCCGCCGCGGCGGCAGGCCTGACCTGGGCGGGCATGGAATGGATTTTTCGCGGCAAACCCACCGTGTTGGGTACGTGTTCGGGCGTGGTGGCCGGCTTGGTGTGCATCACGCCGGCTGCAGGCTTTGTCACGCCAATGTCGGCATTGATAATGGGCGTGGCCGTAGGAGTGGTATGTTTTCTGGCCTGCACTAAGTTAAAATCCCACTTTGGTTATGATGATTCGCTCGATGTTTTCGGCGTACACGGAGTGGGCGGCACACTGGGAGCCCTGCTTACCGGAGTTTTTGCCACCAGGGCCACCGGCGCCATTACCGATCCCAAGCTCTTTGACAAGCCCTTGGGGTTGCTGGAAGGCGGGCCTGTCCTAATCGCCCAAATTATCGCCGTGGCAGTCACTTGGGCGCTGGCCATCGCAGCCACCTTTGTGATCCTCAAGGTGCTCGACGCGGCCATGGGATTACGGGTATCCAGGGCCGATGAAATCGAGGGCCTGGACACCAGTCAACATGGCGAAGAAGGGTATATATTTATATAGAGATAAGGGATTAGGGATTAGAGATTAGATAAAGAGATAGAGTTGGGAGATTGGGGATTTTTATCCTACAATAGAATATATAGACGGGGAAAAAATAGCCCCTATATTGTGATGATACAAATTGATGTAAAATATAATAGCCTACAACCCGCCGATGCTGACGGCACGAGTCAAGGAGTAGTCTGATGAAAAAGGTGGAAGCGATCATTCGGCATTTCAAGCTTGAGGACGTAAAAAATGCCCTGAGCGAACAAGGGATTGCCGGCATGACGATAACCGAAGTTCGCGGTTTCGGCCGCCAAAAAGGACACACCGAAATGTACCGCGGCACCGAGTATCAAGTGGATTTCGTGCCCAAAATCAAAATCGAGGTGGTCGTATCCGATTCGAAACTGCAACTCGTGCTGGATACGATCATGCGTTCCGCGCAGACCGGGCAGGTCGGCGACGGCAAGATGTTCGTGACCAGCCTTTCCGAAGCGGTCCGCATCCGCACCGGCGAAACAGGCGAAAGCGCAATTTGACGATGCGAAAAGTCCCCTCTCCCTTGGGAGAGGGTTAGGGTGAGGGGTGTTGAGTTTTCGGATAGTTTCTAATCTATGTCTTCCATTCGGGCCAATGTTGTCGAAGCCAAGGCACGGTTGGCCGAGGGGTACGAAGATTTCAAGCGCTTGCATCAGGGGGGCTGCCCCGGCGTGGAGTTGTGCGCCAAAATCGCCGGCTTGCGCGACGACGTGTTGCTGGACCTGATCCGGGAGGCCTTGAGCGATATAAACGAGGCGGGTCCCAAAGGATTGCTCTCTCAAATAGCCCTGGTGGCAAACGGCGGTTATGGCCGACGCGAGGTGGCGCCCTTCAGCGACGTGGACCTGCAAGTACTTTACCCCTTGGGTCTTGGCGCGCGCGTGGCCCCTTTTGCGGAGCGGTTGTTGCGCGACGTATTCGACGCCGGGCTGATCCTCGGTCACGGCGTTCGCACCCCGGAACAAACCTGCCGCCAGGCCATGACCGATCCGGATACCTGCACTTCCCTGGTGCAAACGCAGTTGTTGGCGGGCAACAAGCATTTGTTTCAACGATTTCGCCGGCTGTTCACCAAGCAGGTCAACCGCCGCAGCCGGCTGTTGATCGCCCAAATCGAGCGATCCAGGCAGGTAGAACGCCTCCGCTTCGGCGACACCGTGTTCCTGTTGGAGCCGGACGTCAAGCGTTCCAGCGGGGCTTTGCGCGATATCCAATTCATTCGCTGGATCGGCTTTATCCGCTACGGCGCCGCCGACTTTGTCGAATTGGCGGATATGGGAATCCTGATTGAAGAAGACCTCGGCGCGCTTACGGCCGCGCGGGAATTTCTCTTGCGCCTCCGCAACGAGTTGCATTTTCACGCCGGGCAGGCCGCCGAAGTGCTCAACCGCGGCGAACAGCTCCGCATTGCCGAGGCGTACGGGTATCGGCAGGCAGGCGGCTTGCTGCCCGTCGAACAATTCATGCGCGATTACTTCCGCCATACCAAAGCGGTCAGCCATATAGCCGCGCGTTTGGCCGCCCGGGCCAAGACCCGCCCTTGGCTGGGCCGGCTGAGCACCGTCCTGTTCGGGCATCACGTCGAGGAGGGCATCCACGTCGGGCCGGCGGGCTTGACGGCCGGCCGGCGCCGGGCGGAAGCCATCGGGCGGGATCTGACGGCGGTGGTCCGCCTGGTCGATTTGGCCAACCTTTACAACAAGCCCATCACCCCGGAAACGTGGGAGATCATCCGCCGCGAGACCATCCGCCTGCCGGAATCCCTGCCCCCGCCCGAGGCCTGCCGGCATTTCCTCTCGCTGTTGAATCATCCCGCCCGGCTCGGTCCTTTGCTTCACGATCTGCACGATGCAGGCTTGCTGGAGCGTTTCATACCCGACTTCGCCCGTGCCCGTGGCCTATTGCAGTTCAATCTGTATCACAAATACACCGTGGACGAGCACTGCCTGCGGGCGGTCGATTTCGCCACCGATCTGTGGTCCGTTCCAGGCCCCTTGGGGCGCGTGTACCGTCCCATGCGGCAGAAATACGTGCTGCATCTTGCGCTTCTGCTGCACGACCTGGGCAAAGGTTATTTGGAAGATCATCTCGAGACCGGCGTGAAAATCGCGCTTTCCGCCGCGCACCGCCTGGGCCTTAACGCCCACGATACCGAGGCCCTGCGATTCCTGGTCCACAAGCACGAATTGATGAACCACCTGGCATTCCACCGCGATACCGCCGACGATCAGCTTGCAGTCGATCTGGCCGTGCAAGTGGGCTCGCCCGATTTACTGCAAATGCTTTATGTCATGACCGCATGCGACTTGGGCGCGGTGGGCCCCGACGTTTGGGACGGGTGGAAAGCGGAAATCATCACCGATCTGTATCACCGGGCAATGCAGCACCTGGCCGGCGACAGTCCCGCCACGGTGCTCGACGAACTGAGGCGGACGCGGCGCGATGCGGTTCGGGCGTGGCTGGGCCCGGATAAAGACGATCCCTGGTTCAACGTCCATATCAAAAAGCTGACACCCGAATATCTCAACGCCGCCCCGCCGCAGCAAGCCGCCGCCGACCTCCGCCTGCTCAAGAAACTGGCAAAAGGGGACGTTATCGCCGTGGGACAATATCTGCCCGATACCAACATCTGCCAATATACAATCGCCACGTCCGAACAAATCACGCCCGGCATCTTCCACAAGCTGACCGGCGCCTGTCGAGCCGCGGGCTGGAGATCCGCTCCGCGCAAATTCACACCCTGTCCGACGGATTGGTGCTGGACCGCTTTTGGGTCCACGATCCCGATTTTGCCGGCCAGCCGCATCCCGACCGCATCGAGCAGGTTCAACAGGCGCTGGTCAAATCGCTGAAATCGCCCGGCGGCAAACCGCCCACCTTCCGCCGCACCTGGACCACGAGCGGACGCCGTCCGATAAAAGTCCCGGGCGTGCAAACCCGGGTCAATGCCGACAACAGCACTTCCGACTCCTACACCATTCTGGACATCTTCGCCCACGACCGCACCGGGCTTTTGTACGCCATAACGCGCACGCTCTTCGAATTGGGCCTGTCCGTGGCCCGGGCGAAAATCGGCACCTACCTGGACCAGGTGGTCGACGTGTTCTACGTGACCGACAGGAACAACCGCAAGATCGAAGACGACCGCCGCCTGGACGAAATCCGCCGCCGCGTTCTGGAAGTCATCGAAAGCATGGAAGAATAAGAGGGGAGCGGGGCGAGGGATTGGGGTTAGTCATAAAAACGCGATCGGTGATCGCGTTTTAAAATGCCGATGAAATCCCTGGGTTGCCCAAGCCCGCGGGTTGCAACCCGTGGGCTTATAACATCGACGGCGTTTTCATGATAAGTGGAACCGTATGATAACTTGAGTTGGGACAGTCATCCTGAGCGCAGCGAAGGATCTCAATTAACCGCTAGATTCTTCGCTGCGCTCAGAATGACATGGCATAACTATTAATGCAGTTCCACTTATAATAAACTCGAAACGCAGCGCAAAATTCCACCGCTTACGCGACGCTGAACTCCGAGGAGTCGTGAACATGTTATACTGCTTGGCGCAACGATTATGTATGGGGGCAATTCTAGTTCTCACTCCATATTCAACGCAAATCGGAACGGCAATGGCCGCCGATTACGCGGTGGGGGCCGATCTTTCCTTTCTCAAGCAGGCCGAGGATCGGGGGACCGTTTTCAAGGACGACGGGCAGGCAAAGCCGGGGCTGCAAATCTTCAAGGATCATGGATACAACTGGATCCGGCTGAGGCTGTTTCATACTCCCACGCAACTGCCGAACGACCTGGAATATACCATCGCCCTGGCGAAAGAAGCAAAAAAACTCGGGTTCAAAATCCTTTTGAACTACCACTATTCCGACACCTGGGCCGATCCGGCGAAACAGTTCATCCCCAAGGTCTGGCAGGACAAATCGCACGCCGAACTGGTCGAGGCGGTCGAGGAATATACAAAGAGCACTATCGTGGCCTTTCGCGAGGCGGACGTGATGCCCGACATGGTGCAGGTCGGCAACGAGATCATCAACGGCATGATCTGGCCCGACGGCAAGCTGCCTGAGCGATGGGACAACTTCGCCGATCTGGTGAAGGCCGGAATCCGCGGCGTCGATGCCGGGCGCGGAGAGGCCAAACGCCCCAGGATCATGATCCACATCGACCAGGGCGGGAACAAAAACCGGACAAAGGCCTTTTTCGACAAACTGAATTCCTACGGCGTAGATTACGACGTCATCGGGCAATCGTACTATCCCTGGTGGCACGGCACTCTCTTGGATCTTCGCGAAAACATGATCTTCATGGCCAAGGAGTACAAGAAGGACATCATTCTCGCGGAAGTGGCCTATTGCTGGCGGCCCACGGAATATAAAAACAAAAACGCCCCATTTCCCGAGTCGCCCCAAGGACAAAAAGAATTTCTCGACGAGGTAAATCGCATCGTGCTTGCCACACCAAACAACCGGGGGATCGGTGTATTCTGGTGGGAGCCCGCGGTCACGGGCGGTCTGCGGAGCCGGGGCTTTTTCGACAACGACGGCAACGCCTTGCCCGTGATTACCGTCTTCGACAAATTCACAAGGGGCAAAATCCGCAAGTGAATAATCGCCGGAATGAACATCTCCAGCCTCCAGATCGCAGTTGGCCTGAATGTTGGCAGCCAATACTTGTCTGAAGCCAAATAGATCAGATATAATGTCGGACAAGTAAATCCTCGGCCGCCCCTAAAGGGGCTGTATGAAAGGGATTGTGGAATTCTCACGGTCCCAGGCGTAAACGCCTGGACTAGAGAAAATAAAATAGCATTTTCAAATTGAGTCATAATACCACCCACTTTGTCCAGGAGAGAAAAATGAAGCGGAACGTCATGCGGGCTGTTTTTGTAACACTTCTCACAAGTCTAAACGCATATACTTTATCGGCGGATGACAATTGGCCGCAGTTCCGCGGGCCGGGCGTCCGGGGCGTGGCACAGGGCGCGAACCTGCCCGAGAAATGGTCGGATACCGAAAACGTGGCCTGGAAAACCGATATTCCCGGGCTGGGCTGGTCCTCGCCGATCGTGTGGGGCAACCGCGTGTTCCTCACCACGGCCGTGAGCGCTGGCAAAGTCGAAGCCCCCAAGAAAGGATTTTATATCGGCTCGCGCGGCGAAGATTCCGAGGAAATGGAATGGAAGGTGCTTTGCCTTGACCTGGCCTCCGGCAAAGTGCTGTGGGATCGCACGCTCAAGAAGGGCAAGCCCTTCGGCCCGATTCACCAAAAAAATTCCTACGCCTCGGAAACTCCGACAACCGACGGCCGGTGCGTGTACGTCAACTTCAGCAACATCGGCGTGTTCTGCCTGGATTTCGAAGGCAACACGGTGTGGTCCGAGACGATTGCGCCGCACCCCACGCGATACAACTGGGGCGGTGCGGCCTCGCCCGTGCTGTACAAGGATCGGCTGTATATCCTCAACGATAATGAAGAAGATTCTTATATCCTGGCGCTCGACAAGCACACCGGCAAGGAAATCTGGCGCACGCCGCGCGACGAAAAAAGCAACTGGTCCTCGCCGTACGTATGGGAGAATGAAAAACGCACCGAAATTATCACGCCCGGCACGGGCAAGACCCGCTCCTACAGCCTCGATGGCAAGCTGCTTTGGTGGTTTACGGGCATGTCGGGCATAACCATTGCCACGCCGTATGCCGACGGGGATTTGCTGTTCGTCAGTTCCGGTTTTACGATGGATAAAAAGAGGCCGCTTTACGCCATCCGCCCGGCGCGGCCGACGATATTACCCTCAAGGATAACGAAACCGAGAACTCGTCCATCGTCTGGTGCAACCGCACCGCCGCTCCCTATAACCCCACAACGCTGCTCTACGACAAGGTGCTTTACGTGCTTTTGGACAACGGCCGTCTAAGTGCGCTTGAACCACAGACCGGCAAGCCCTTATACGATCGCGAGAAGCTCCCGGCGGGCGCGAATTTCACGTCCTCGCCCTGGGCCTACAACGACCGCGTGTTCTGCCTGAACGAAGACGGCACCACGTTCGTCGTCCGCGCGGGCGACAAGTTCGAAGTGCTGCAAACCAACAAGCTGGCCGACGACGAAATGTGCCTGGCCTCGCCCGCCATATCCGGCGACCGCCTGCTGATCCGCACCGCGGCGCGGATTTATTGCATTCGCAAGGAAACAAAAAATAACGCCATGAGCAACCCGATGACCGATAAAATCAGGCAAGAATACTTATCCTCCTGTTTATAATTAATTAGATTATTTACGGCGACTTATGGGACAAAGCCGCTTGGATCGCGAACGGCGTACTATTGCGGCGATGATCGAGATTTATTGCCGGGGCCGGCATCAGCGGGCCAAGGGCTTGTGCGCCGAGTGCGAGCAGTTGTCGGCCTACGCCGTCGAAAGAATCGACAAATGCCGGTTTGGGGAAAACAAGCCCTCTTGCGCAAAGTGCGCGATACATTGTTATAAGCCCGAAATGCGCCAACAAGTGCGCGAAGTGATGCGCTATGCCGGCCCGCGCATGCTATGGTCTCATCCGATACTTGCCGTCATGCATTATATGGATGAAATGAAACATGCCCGAAAAAACAAAAGCTGCGGTAGAGAATAATAAATATCGAAAACACTAAGCTCACCGATTGTGGAAGCGTCCTCCGCCGCCTCCTCGGCGAGGCCGGTCGGTTTTGGGCCGGGCCTCGTTTACAGTGATCGCCCGGCCGCTGATCTCCTTTAGGTTCAGCCCTTTGATTGCCCCGGCGGCCTGGCTGCCATCAGGCATCTCCACAAAGGCAAATCCGCGCGGACGCCCAGTTTCCCGATCCTTGATAATGGTCACGTTCGAAACTGCCCCGAACTCACCGAACACCTGACGCAAGTCGTCTTCAGTCGCTTCATGGGCCAAATTGCCCACATATATACTCGTCATAATACTCACCCTTATGAAAAAGTGAAAAACTCACGCAAAACGCCATGTATTTGATATTTATTTAAAGCCCATTTTGCCGGCGCTCCCCATCGCGGAAACATCAAAAAAAGACCGCCGGCACTACCGCAGAGGCCACTCTTCATTAGAAGCAGTGTACTGACAATGTGCATGCACTGCCAGCCTTGACGTGAAAAAGATAGCCGAAAGCCTTTGATATAAGGGGGATAGGCAGCCTGCCATAGGCCTTATTCCATGTGATTTTGAAGATATACCGGGAGCCGGCTCTCATTTGTAAAAAACTGTAAATAAAAAACCCCGCCGTTCGCGGTAAAGCGAAACGGCGGGGCCGGAACAGAGAAGAGGCCGATGATAGAAAAAACTGTTCCTGATAATATGTTAACAACCTACTACAATGATCAACAATATAATAAGCCCCCCTGGGAACATATTATGCTTTCTATACCCTGATGATACCAAGTATTCCAAAAATGTCTAGGGTCTGAAGGCAAAAAATTAGTCAAGAGGGAATGAAAACTGAAAAAACACATAAAAAATGCTATTTTTTAGTGATTGCCAGCCCCCCATTGGAATTTTTTAAGTCCCGCAAGCGAAAAAAATGAGATGCCTTAAATCCACATACTAACTCTAATTTAGGGTGCGCATGAGTGTTTTTGCCGTTTTTTGCCTTTTTAGTTTGCAATGATTTTTAAAAATCGACGCATGGGAATGTTATCCGAGTATATGGCCGTTTGTGAAAAGGCGATTCGCGTGGGGGGGGATACTATCCAAGCCTGGGCCGGTCAATTCGACGTCAGAAAAAAAGGCCCAGGCGACCTTGTAACTCAAGCCGACCTGGCGTCTCAACAAGCGATCAGCCGAATTATCTGGGAAGCTTTTCCCGACCACGCCATAATTGGCGAGGAAGACGCCGGTCAATCCGTAGATGCAAACCCCCATTTGCGAGACTCGGAATATCGCTGGATCGTAGACCCATTGGACGGCACGACTAATTTTGTGCATGGAGTGCCGCATTATGCCGTGTCTTTGGCCCTGGAACGAAACGGAGAACTGTTGGTCGCAGGCGTGCTGGATCCCTCTAACAACGAATGTTTTACCGCAGCGGCCAGTCAAGGGGCCCTGCTCAACGGCCGATCGATACACGCCAGTAACGTTACAGTGTTATCGGAAGCCCTGGCTGTGGCAAGCTTTCCGCCTAACGTGCAGCCGAATTCATTCGATTTGTTGGTTTTTTTACGGGCCATTCTTCATTGCCAAGCCGTCCGCCGCTCCGGCTCGACGGCCTTGAATCTGGCCTATCTGGCTGCCGGCCGCTATGATGTTTTTTGGAACTTTTCCGCGAATATCTGGGACGTAGCGGCGGGAATATTGCTGGTGCGCGAGGCCGGCGGAGCCATATGCACTCCCCAGGGAAAAGAGTACAGTCTTGATCAAATACCATTTCTGACCGCAGCCAATCCGGCACTTCTTAGCCAATTATGGGAAATCGCTTCTGCTGCACTGAAAGAGGGGGATGTGGATAGTTGATAGTGGTTAGTGGGCGTTGAATAAGGCGGGCATTCATAGTCACTTGCCCCTTATATTCCTCTTGCCGACCTATTACACTTAATGCAGGTGCTTTTCCAGCTTGTTTTTCAATCAAGCCCGCCCTGTGTTAAAATAGGAACTCTTGCCAAAGTCTGTCGGCATACACATTGGAGAGAATGGGTTGCACAATCGCAGCATTCCCAGGATAGCAGCGACATGTCTATTATCGCTGTGCTGGACTTTTTTTGTTTACGCGCAGGACGGAATGAACAAGCCGTCCGCGCCCGAAAAAACCCCGCCCGCCGAACCGACGCCCGCGGCAACGGCGGAGCCAGCGGCAACAAAAATCGAGGAGGTTCGGCCCTCGGTATATTATTTGCCCGACAAGCAAGGCAACCTCCAGGCGGTTCTGGATTTCAATTACGAAGACTTTATCGAGTTGTACAAGCTAAAGCAGCGGCTGGCGGAGCGCGATGCGCCGCCGCGTTATAGTATTCAGCGCATGTCGATTGCCGGTTCGGCGGGAAGCGAAAACGCCGAACTGACGATCCAATTTCAAATCATGGTTCGCGACACGGATTGGACGCGAGTGCCCTTGCGGCTGGATCAAGGAATGCTCCGGGAGCCGGCTCAATATCAAGGATCCGGCGAGCATTTTGTCCAATTCGACGGCAACGGCGAGGGTTACGTGAGTTGGATTCGCGCAAAAAAGGAAGGACTGCACGAGATCACCCTTAAAATGCTTTTACCGCTAAGTCCGGCCGGCGAAGAAAAAAGGCTAAGAATATTCGTTCCCCGGGCGACCGCTTCGGAAATGAAATTAAGAATTCCCCAGCCCGGAGCGGTGGGAACGGTCTCCGAAGGCGCTACCTTGCTTCCAGCCGCCGCCGAGCAAGACGGAACGCTGTTTACGGTAATAGGGTTAGGGGGTGAATTTCAGTTGGCCTGGCATAAAGCGGACGCCAAAACAGTCGAGGTCCCGGCGGTTCTGGAAGCGACCGGCGATATATTAAATCGCTTGGACAGTCAGGGCATCGTCAGCGAAGCGACGCTATCGCTTCACAGTTACACTTCGCCGTTCGATCGGTTCGTAGTGCGTTTACCGGCCGACGCCGAGCTAGTGCCCGCGGGCACGCCGGGCTATTCGATTCTGCCCCTGGAAGGAAAAAAGGAAGCGGAGAGCCGGCAATCGCTGGTCGAAGTCCGTTTGCATAAAAAAACCGCGGGGCCGGTTGAAATACGCTTGTCCACGCGGCGGAACTTCGCCCAGGAACAACTGCCCGACGGCTTCGATCTGGCCGGTTTCGAGGTCCTCGAAGCGGCGCGGCAATGGGGTACGATAGCCGTGGCGGTCAGCAACGACCGGCAAGTGGTTTGGGGCCCGCAGCACGGCGTGCGGCAAACCGATCTATTGCCCGAATCCTTGCACGGCGAAGATATCGCGGCCGGTTTTGAATATTCCTCTTGTCCTTATATATTGACTGCCGGTTTGGCCCCGCGAAAGACGCGGATCAACGTCGACCCGGAATATGTATTGCTTGTCGGGCAAGAGCGCGTTGAAATGGAGGGGAAATTATCCTGTTTTATCCGCGGGGCTAAGGTCAAGGCATTGCGCCTGGCCATGCCCGATTGGGAAATCGACGAGGCCGGGCCGGAAAATCTCGTGGCCCAAGAGGGCGTCGATCGCGGCGAAAACGGCCTGGTATCGATTCCTTTACGCCAGCCCTCCTCGGGGAAATTGGAGTTGCGATTTCGGGCGCACAAAACGTTGGACAAATCGGCCGGCTTTTTTTCCGTCGCCTTGCCCCAGCCGCAGGTTCTTTCGCCGGGGCCGGCGATAGTCGCAGTGGCGGCGGCGGATAACGTAGAACTAAAGCCCGATGTAAAGTCGATGCAAGGGCTTATCCGCCAGCAAATCGCCCCGCCCGTGAAACTTCCCGAACGGCGGCAAGAGGCGCTATATTATCGCAGCGAAGGGAAAGACGCCGTTTTCGCGGCCCAGATGCGAGTGCATCCCCGCCGGGTAACCGTGGATGCGGCAAACTACGTCCATCTCCAGGAGGACTCGGCAGAAGTGACGCAAAGGTTCACCTATTCCATCGATTACGAGGCGGTGGATCATCTCCTCTTGGACGTTCCGCAGACGCTGGTAAGACCAAACCGCGTGGAAATCCAGCACAATGGAAAGCCTTTAACCGCCAAGACCGTTACAGAAAGCCCTGAAGTCCCTGTTCCCGACGGTACTGTGCGCATGCGCGTGAGTCTGCCCGAGGCATCCAGCGGCCGGTGCGAGTTGATTGTTCAATTTGCGGCGGGTTTCCCGGCACTGGCATTTTCCACCCCAACGGCTTGGAAGGTGCCCTTGGTCATGCCCGCCGATGCTCAAGCCATCGATAACAAGTTGCATCTTACAGCCGCGCCGGGCATAAAGATCATCAATAATAGCGATGACTGGAAACCGTCGGATAAAGACGACAAAGGCCTTACCCAAACCGGCTTGGAAACCGGCCTGGAACTCCGCGCCGATAAATGCCGGGAAAGTCTTAATCTGGAGCTGGAGCGGGAATATCGCCGCACAAACAATACGACCGTGGTCGAGCGAGCATGGATTCAAACCTGGCTCAGCTCTTCCGCCCGGCAAGATCGAGCGGTTTTTCAATTGACCGGCAATCAGAAAAAGCTGCTTTTTTATTTGCCACTCGGGGCGGCGCCGGAACAGTTGCTGGTGATACTTGACGGCAAGCCCGTGGAGGCGCAAGCGGCGGGCGAAAATCGGTTTTCCCTCCCCCTGCCCGGCGACGGCGGAATCCGCTCTTATCTACTCGAGTTGCGCTATCAATTCCCGGGTCCAAGGCCGGCGCAGGGCTTGTTATCCCTCGATTTCCCGCACTTGGGTTACAACGTATGGACGCGGCGCTTGTATTGGCAGCTTGTATTGCCGCAAAACGAACACGTACTCATGAATCCGCCCGGATTCGACCGCGAGCACTGCTGGAAATGGAGCGGATATTTTTGGGGCCGCGAACCGGTTTTAAATCAAACCCAATTGGAAAACTGGATCGGGACGTCCCAACACGCCACGCTGCCCGAAGGAGTGAACGTATATTTATACGGCAACTTGGGCAGCGCCGATCATGCCGAGTTGCGGACCGTGGGGCGCACGTCGATCGTGGCTATCGCCTCGGGTGCGGCGCTCGTGCTCGGACTGCTCTTGATATACGCGCCGATGGTCCGGCATCCATTCAGCCTGCTCGTGGTCAGCCTCGGTTTATTGAGCCTGGCAATGATCTACCCGGAGCCGGCGGTCATGATAGCCCAAGCCTCGGGATTGGGGCTGGCATTGACGCTTTTGGCCGGGATGCTGGAGCGGAGCGCGGCGCGGCGCCGCAAAAGGTTCGCCTTTAAAGAACCTTCCAAGGCGATCAAGGAATTGACTTCTTCGCGAAGCCTTATCCCGCCTGCGCCGCCCGGATCCGGAAGTTCTTCCACCAGAGCGATGCCGCCCGGATCGCAAACTCCTCCCCAGGAATCGCCCCCATGAGCGCTACAAGGCGGACATCACTGTATCACAATGTACTCCGCACACTCCGTGTGCGGGACCGGCACACGGAGTGTGCCGTCTACACAATCGATTGTCCGGACCGGCACGCGGCGCGTGCCGTCTACATACGGCATTTACGCTGCGCCATGCTGAAATGCACCCTGCTGTTTTTTTCGGCAACAATGCTGAGTGTTGCATCATTTGCGGCGGTAAAGGCCCAAGAATCCGCAGGCCCTGCGGAATTGCGCTTCCGCCGCGTTTACGCCCCGGCCAACAGGATCAACGACTGGCCCACGGGCGAAGGCAAGTATCTGCCTTTGGAATCGGATGAATTCCAGCGATTGCTTGGCTTGGTCCCCACAGGCGCGCCCGAAGATCGGAGTTCCTTTTCTTCCCGGATCACAGCCGCGGAATATCAGGCCCAGTTGAGCGGCGAGCAACTATTAAGCGGCCGGGCGACATTGGAAATTACACACTCCGGCAAATCGCCGGGGATGTTGCCTTTGGAACCATGCAATGCCGCGATTCATAAAACCGCCTGGGATTTGCCCGGCCAAGACGCCAAAATAGGAAAAGGGGACAGTCCCATTTTTGCCGACCATGCAAGCATGGTGCCCGAAAAATCGGGAAAGTCCCCGCGCAAAAATCGGGGCAATCCCCGGTTATGGGTTTAGGCCCCGGCGGCAAGCTGCAAGTTCTGCTGGAACAAAGCGGCAAGCTTGTTTTTGATTGGTCGCTGGCCGGCCAGCGCGACTCCGGCGAAGGGATCGTGTACTTATGCGAATTTCCAACTTGTCCGGCAAGCATATTGCGACTCGATCTGCCCAAAAACTTGACTCCCACAACCGACAAAGGAGTCATATCCTCCGATGAAGCGCCGGCTGACGGTCGCCGCCGCTGGCGCATCGATTTGGGCGGCAACAGCCGATTTCATTTGCGCCTTGCCGCGGCCGGAGCCGCTTATGTGCGGCCGCCCTCGGCATTGCTCAGCGAATCGAGCGTATACGACTTTTCGCCCCGCGGAGTCGATTTGTCGGCTCAATGGAAGATCCGGGCCCATGACGAACCGCTGGAAAAAATCGCCGTATTGCTGGATCCGGGCCTGCAACTGGCCGCTGCGCATCTGGGCGAGACCGCCTTGACCTGGGCAATCGAACCTCTGGGCGGCAATGCCGGCTCGCGGGTGCTGTTGTCATTGCCCGAACCGATCAAAGACACCGAGCGAATCCTACGCCTGGGCGCCTTGGCGAAGTTGACTCTTGATCGTCCCGGCCGGTTGCCGCGAATGAAACCGGAAGGGCTGTTCTGGCAGGAAGGCGGGATTACGCTGATCGTCCCGGACCCCTTGGTTGTCCAGCGGCTGACGCCTATCGGTTGCAGTCAAACGGCCGTCGGCCCATTGGCCGAGCCTCGCGCAGGCGAGTCGCTGCAATTCCAGAATTTCAGTGCGGATGCCACGATCGAACTCACCCTGGCCCGGCGAACTCGGCATGTGGAACTGCTCACCGGCACGGCCGTTCAGTTGGGCGCAGGGCAAATGACCGCCCGGGTGGCGGTCGATCTGCGTTCGGACGATGCGGAGCAATTTACGCTGGAAGCCGATGTCGCCAATTCGTGGATAATCGATTCCGTGGAAACAAATCCCGCCGAGGCGCTGGCCGATTGGAGCCTGGAAAACCAGACCGGCAAACAAAGAAAGCTGCTCATCCGCTTATCCAAGGCCCCCTTGCCCGAGCGGCCCTTGCGCTTGGTGATAAACGGGCGGCGTCTGCGAACGTTCCTCACGCACCAATGGAACGTGGGCGATTTGCTTCCTTTGCGGTTCACCAATCCGGTGGAGAACAAACGGTTGGCGGCGATTCAGGCGGTCGATCTTTACGAGCTGAAACTCAATAACGCCGACGAGGTTACCCGGCTTGCCGCGCGTGATCTTAGCCCAGCGGAGCAGGAACTTTTTGCCGCCCCGCCCGCGGGTTTGCTTTTCGAAGCCGATGCCGGCGCAGCCGCGTTGAAAATCGCTCTCGGCCCGCGGAAGCCGACTTTTTCCGGCGCGGTGCTTGTCGAAGTTGTCGCCGGCAAAGATCGCTTGCAGGAAAATTTCATATTGCGCTGCTCTCCCGAATCGGCCGGCATCGACCGGGTACTGGTGCAATTATCGCAATCCCGCGAGGTCCCGCCTCGTTGGACGCTCACATCCGAGGACGACAAGCCGCTTTCTATCCGCCAATGGTCGAAAAGCGAACAAGCGGGCGCAGATTTTGGGGCAGCCGGCGAAATATGGGAATTAACGCTGCGCAGGCCGAGGACCGCCCCTTTCGAGATCCGCGGCACGCGCGAGGCGGCTTTAGGCGATCCTCAAGCGGTTTGCCTGGCCTCGCTGCCCGAGGCCGACAGCCAGCGCGGCACATTGATAATCCGCTGTTCGAGCGATAATGGACTGCGTATTGACAATCGCCGGCTGAAATCCATTCCGCCGGAGCCGGTTCGGCATGATGAATATTCCACGGTTCGGGCGACATTCCGCTTCGATCCCCTGCGCGACGTAACGCTGGCCGGCGAACCCGCCTTGATGCTCTCGGCGAACAGCGGGAAAAATCCGCCGCCCCTCTGGGTGCGGAATTTCGAGTTGGAATCATGGTATGAATCCCAAGGCGGGGCGCGGCATTTGGCCGCCTTCGACGTGCAAAATACCGGCGGCAGCCGACTGCAAATTGTCCTGCCCCAAGGCGTATCAAACGAAGACGTCCGCGGCATGTGGATCGACCAGAGCCCGGTTGACTGGCAACCAGACGCAGTAAGAAACATTGTATCAGCGCCGCTTCCGTCCGCGAAGCGATTTTCCACGGTTTCGATTTACTTTATAACGCACCAGTCCGGATTGGGGACGTTCGGATCGCTTGCTCCGCCCCTGCCCGAAGTCGATGTTCCGCTGCTTGCAAGCAATTGGACCGTATGGTTGCCGCCGGGGTATGAAGCCGTCGAAGAAGATGGGTGTCGGCATGGGCCGCACCGGCCGGAAATCACTTTTAGCCGGCGATTATTCGGCCCCTTGGGCGCGATCCCGGTCAAAAGATCTTCAATCCCTTCGCGGCCCAAGATTGGTTGACATCGGCCGACGTGCAAGGGGAATTTCATTCCGCCGAAAGCGATGCATCCCGGTTCAATCATATCCCGGCGGGATGCCTTCCCGCGGATACCCAAGGCTGGTCCGCCCTGAGCTCGGAAATATCGGCCGCTTATCCGGCGCGGATAAAGTACGTCCATCTCCGCTCACGGCAATTGTGGGCCGCGGCGATTTTTGTTCTGACATTGGGTCTGGGCTATTTGAAGGCTTCAAAATATCCCGCCTCGTTTGCCGTTTTGACCGGCATTTTCGGCATCTCTGCGTTTGTCTTGCCCGAAATTTACGTCCCACTTGCCTCGGCGGCCGTGTTGGGAATGCTGGCTTGCCTGTTGCTGGCGATTATCAGGTCTTGCCTGAATGCCAGGGCGCCTGCCATAACGCCGGACGAGGCCGCTTCGGTCCAATCGCCGCCGCCGGCGTCGAAAACCGTGCACTTGGCGGACCAGGCTGGAGCGATATTGTTGATCGCCACCGCTTCGGTTTTTTTCGCCGGGAATGTCAGGGCGGCTGAAGGCGTTGAAAAATCCCGGCCTTCCGCCTCAACGGATTATCGCGTTTTCGTGCCCATCGACGATGAAAAGAAACCCGTCGGCGACAAAGTCTATCTTCCCGAAAAATTTTTCAATGAACTTTATCGCCGCGCAGCCGCTGCCAAGGAAGGGCCCCGGGGCTGGTTATTGGGATCGGCCGTGTATAGCGGATCCCTGGAGCGCGAAGCGGCCGCCGGGACTCTGGCATGCGAGTCGATCAAGGCTCGATTCGATCTCAAGGTTTTTGCCCGCATGGTCCAAGTCAGAATTCCATTCCACCGGGAAAACGCCCGGCTGATCCCGGACAGTGCAATGCTAGACGGCCGGCCGATCGAGGTGAATTGGGATGCCGACGGCGCGGGTTTGAGTTTCGAAGCGGAAGAGCCCGGCGATTACCGTTTGGAATTGGGATTTCGGCCCGCGCTGCGCGGGCTTGTCGCATCGGGCGGTTTCGAGATGTCCATTCCGCGCCTGGCCCAATCGCGTTTGGAATTGACCCTACCCGCCGAAATGCCGGGCATCGAGGCGGCATCCGCCCTGGGCGCAACGGGCCTGGAAACCGATCCGCCCAGGCTTTGGGCCCAGCTCGGGCCGAGCAACCGCCTGGCGGTCCATTGGCCCGAATCGCCGGCAAAAGGCGGCGCTGAAACCGGCGTCGAAGCCGATCAACTCACGTGGCTGAAGGTGCGACCCGGCTCGGTGGTAGTTGAGGCCAGATTTAAATTTCACCTTCCCGAAAATCAAGTCCGCCGCCTGCAATTGGCGGTCGATCCGCGTTTGCACCTCTTGCCTTTGCAGGGCAAGGATCCGCCCGGCGTCCAGATTCGCTCCGACGGCGCCAAGCAGCAGGTCGTTACTTTACAATGGAATCGGCCCTTGGCCGGACAGGCCTCGATCGATCTCTCGTTCTTATTGACCGGGGCCTCGGGCGTGGGCAAACTCCGCCTGCCGCAGATCGATCCGCTCGACGCGCAAAAGATCAAACGCTGGCTGGCCGTTTCGGTCGATCCCATATTGGCGTATGAATCGCAAGGCTCGCCCGACTTGGCGGCGGCGACAACCGCGGAATTGCAGAAAAACTGGGATTTCGCCGATTCTCCGCCGTTGCTGGCCTACCGCTTGGAAAGCGATAAGGCGGATTGGAGCATCTCGACCCGGCCGCGCGAACCGGAAACGCCGGCACAACAGACCCTGGCCCTAAGTTACGATCAAAACAAGGTCGAGGCGTATTTCGAGGCCCAACTGACCGCGGCTTCGGGATATGTCTTCCAATACCAGTTGTCCGCCCCTCAGGCAATGAAGGTTCTAAAAGCCTCTGTGCGCAAGGAAGGCGCCGAACAGGCCTCGCGATGGTCGCAAGACTCCGCAGGCACAATCACCATCTTCCTGGCAGGTCCCGCGGACGGCAACCAACAGATCTCCGTTCATGGCGATATTCCCTGGGAAAAAGGCGAAAAAACGCCATTGCCCAACATCCGCCTGGAGCACTACCGTCTGCAATCGACTACGGTCGAGGTCTTCCGCCGCCCGGACGTCGATCTCGAACTGACCTTGCCGGAAGATATCGACTCCCCTCTCCCGACCAATCTTCGATCGGCGCCCGGTGCGACCACTGACGTGGCGCCCGAAGGTGAGGGCATTTCCGAGCGAGGCCGACTGGTGAAAACCTTCCGCCTGGAAGGCGAGATCCCCGTACAAGGCGAGGTGCGTTTGAGGGCCAACCGGCCCAGCCTCGATGCGAAGCAGGTTACGCGCATGTATTTTGACGGTCAGAAATGGATGGCCCAAGCCGATTTTCTGCTCGACGCGAGCGACGGCCTGGCCGATCAATTTTGGATCAAGGCCCCCAAATCGTGGAAAGAGCCATACGCGATCGAACCGCCTGCTACCGTAAAAACCAGGGAAATTCCCGGCGAAACCAGGCAATTGATAGTGCAACCCCGATCGGCCGTGCATGGCGTCTATCGTTTCAGCATCAGCGGGCCGTTGGAAATCGAGCCCGGCCAAGTGCCGCTTGCGCCGGATATTCTTTTGTCTAAGGCCGAAAAATATTCGCGCTGGCTGGTTCTGCCGAAACAATTGAAAGGGCAGCCGGCGGATTGGGAGACGCGCGGATTGCACCCGGCCGAATTGCCCGCCCCGCTGGCTACACCACAAGATGGGAAGGACAATTTCACATTCGAGATCGTCGGCGAAACGCCCAAAGCGGCGCTTCGCACACGGACCGCGGCGCCCGGCTCGGCCAAGGTGTTTCTAGCCGACGTCCAACTGGCTTGGCAGGCCGACGGCGCCTGCCACTGCACTGCCGCCTTCGACTTGGAACCCGGCGGACAAAAGTTCTGCCCGTTAAACCTGCCCACGGGATACGAACTGATCCATGCGGACATAGACGGGCAGCCCACCGCGCCGATTCCCAAAGGTTCGGGAAAGTGGAAATTGCCCTTGGCGTCCGAGCGATTGCCGCAACGCATCGAAGTGGTGTTTCGGGGCATGCTGGCCGATCCGCTCGGTTATGGCCCCCGCGATTTAACCGCCCCTTGGTTGGGCGATCTGCCGGTGGAGGAGACTTTATGGACGATCTCCTGCCCGCCCTCGCTTATATTTCAGACCGGCAATGACGGGAAAACCGCAACACCGACTGGTCAGCAGCGGATTCGTTTCCGCAATGCCGCCGCCACGATTGCCTCGGCCGAGAACCAATTGTCGCCGGACGATGCGGAAGAAACGCTGCGTTGGTACCAGGTTAGATGCCGATACCTAACCTCCGCCTTATCGGCATTGCAGCGCGAACTGGCCTTGATGCCCAATTCGGAATCCGCCCCGAAACTGCAAAAGGAAATCGAATCCGTCGACCAGGACCAGGCCGAGTACGCCAAGCGGATCGGTCTGGCCAATGTATGGTCGCAAGTGAAGGCGGAATCCCAAGCGGCCGGCGAGCCGGTCGCTTACCGGCGGCAACGGCTCGGCGAATCGGCGAACGTCGCCCATTACGCCGTCGATGGCCGGGCAACATCCATCTCAGTCGAGTTTACGCCCGTCGAACATTTAGGGCCGGCCGGGCGAATCACCGCATCGCTTTGCCTGGCGGGCGTTGTCGGTTTGTTCATCCTTGGCCTGCGCCGCGGCACGTGGATAACCATTCTCAAAGATCGGCCCTATGCCATTGGCACCGCCGCCGGCTTGGCCTGGTGGTGCTGGCTGTGGCCCAGCATCTTGGGCCTGGTAGCGTCGGTTTTGATGATCGTTTGTTGGCGCATGCATCGGCGCCAAGCGGCGGGAACAAAGCCGGCGCCGGTCTCATCCTAGTGGTTTTTTGTCTGCATAACCAGGCGATATGCACGCTCAGCGCTGGAACGGCCGATGCCGAGTGCGTTTTTGAGCTCGAAATCCTGCCGAATAAAATTCGAGTCGAATTGCATGAGGGCGGCCTTCATCGCGCCGATCTTGCCGACGAATTCCAGAGGCATGGCAGGGAAAGGGAAGTCGCTGCCGTGAACCAGGCGAGTCTTGGCATAGTCATCTGCCAGTAAGCGTTCGAAATCGCGGGCTCGCCCAAAACTGCCGAGCACCGCGGTGTCGCCCCACAAGTTCCCTTGCTTCTCGTACTCGCGGAGCATCTTGAGAAACTCGGGCAGCATATCGGGACTGTCCGTCGGCCGGCCCGTGCCGCAGTGGCAGGCGATAACCGTGCAACCTTCATCCAGGGCCAGGCGGAGTTTCTCGGGCCGGGCCAATTCAACGTCGATCACAGGGCCGCTGTGCTCGTGGCCCGTGTGGACCATGACCAGCACCTTGCTTTCGGCCGCGCGGCGGAAGAACTTCGCGTGCTTCGGCTTGGCGATGTCCACGCCCTGGATGGGCGGATGTATCTTCAATATGCGTGCGCCCTTGGCAATCGAGCGGTCAAGTTCGTCAATGGCATCGGCGCGGTCCGGATTGATGGAAACGCAGGGGATCATCAGTTTCGGATATTGGGCGGCAACCTGAAGCAGATATTTATTAGGCACGTAAAATGCGGTCCTATTCTCGTCCAGCCGGCCGCAGTCGTCGTAGACCCCGTCTTGGGCGAGGATCACGGCCTTGTCCAGGCCCGACTGCCGCAATTGCTCGGCCAACGCCAGGACGTAGCTTTGATCGAATGTATCTGCCCGCCGACGGAGTTGCAGACTCTCCACCAGCAGCTTGAACAGCGGCCCATCTTGGATCGCCGCGGAAAGTCGACAGCCGGAACCATTGTCGCCTATGCCGAATAAGTGGACGTGGATATCCAAGATCGGGCTGGCCTTGGTCGGTTCGGCTGCAAAGCTTGCGCCGCCGCGCCTGCAAGCCAGGGCGCGGCCATAGCGCCCGCCAGGAAGCTGCGACGAGTCATTTTGGAAGTCATAAAGCACCTCTCATAAATGTAAGTGTATACTTACTATTGATACAAAAAAACGTCTATTTTGTGTCTTTCCGGATAAGCCATTGGGCAACGGCAGCAAACATTTTTTCCCGTTGCCGGGGCTTCAAAAGTTCCAATTCCCGAATGATGTTCGATACCGTGGCCAGGCCTATCAAGGCCCAAGCCGCCTGGTCGCCCGGCAGACCGGAGCGTTGTGTTTTATCTTCGCGGCCGGCCTCGACGCGCTCCGACACGATGCGATGAAAGCGGCGGTACATGCGGACCAGCGCGGCGCGTATATCCGCATCGTCGGTTTCCACCAGGGCGGTAAACACCACGCGGTAAAAGCCTAACTCCCCCTGGTGCTTTGCTTCATAAGCCACCAGCCGATCGGCGGCCTCCCGGGAAGCAGGGCCGTTGGCGAGGAGTTCGCCCCAAGTTTCGGCGCGGCGCTGGAAAATGTCGTCGATGGCGGCCAGGAACATACACTTCTTGTCGGGCCACAGCCGGTAAAGGATATTTTCCCGGACCCGGCATCGCCGTGCCAGTTCGGCGGTGGTTGTCCGCCGGTATCCCAATTCGCTGAATGTCCGGCAGACGATGGGCAACAATCGCTTGCGTTGTTGGTCGGTTTGATTGGGTCGGGCCATGGCAAGGGCAATCCGCTAATGTAAGTACCTACTTACTATATTAGCGTTTTCGACAATGACGTCAATAGCCGATCTGAAAAAAACGCGATTGCGCGCCGATATGCATCCGCAGGGGGGGATATCCTTGGCGTTTGGCAAAAGGTGGAAAAGCGGCCGGCAAGTTTTGAGGCATAAATTTTTTCTCGGAATTCTTTAGAGCCTTATTGACATCTTACGGCAGCGGTCGTAAAATAGCCTGTTGTACGACAACTGCCGTAAGATTGGGAGGATTCCAGTGGCCAAATCGTTCACCTCGCTGGGCGAGTTCGAAATCCAAGTCCTGCGCCTGGTTTGGCGGCATCAACCGTGTACCGAGCGCCAGATCAGCGACCTGGTAAAACAGTACCGGGCGGTTGCCCGCACCACGGTGCTGAAAACGCTGCAACGCCTGGAGGCCAAGGGGCTTTTGGCCCGGGCGCCGGGCGAGCCGCCCGTCCGTTTCCGCGCCGCAATAGACGAGCGGCGCGTGGTCCCGGCCTTAATCAACAAGTTCGTCGAGGGGATGCTGGGCGGGTCGCCCGGACCTCTGGTCGCGTACCTTGCCGATTCCGGCAAGTTCTCGGAAAAAGACCTCAAGGCCCTCCGCGCGATCGCCCAAAAAATCGGTCATCCGCCGGAGAAATAGTACATGGCAATAAAAACGGAGTGAAGTGAAGCATTGTGTAATTGTTGATGGTTGTTCAATTTGCATTTTGAAATTTGCAATTTTCGATTTGCAATAAAAGGCGGCGCTATGTTGCATACGATTCTGACTATAAATAGTTGGGCCCAAGGCTGGCTGGGCATAATGGGCGCCGTCCTTTGGCAATCCGCGTTGCTCGTGGGGTTCGCGGCTATGATCGCCTGGTGTTTAAGGCGATCTTCGCCAATAGTCCGCTATTGGCTATGGCAGATCGTGGCCGTCAAGCTGCTGCTGATGCCGTTTTGGACGTTCGCCATTCCAGTTCTTTCCTGGCCGGAGAGTAAGCCGCAGATCCAATCGGCCGAGTATAAAGCGCCTCTGGATCAAAGCCAGGGCATGGACCGGTTGAAGATTAAAAATCCCCTGCCATTGGCGGAAGATCGCGGCACGCAAAATGTACTGCATATCGAGTTGCGTTGGAAAATATTCACCGCGATTACATGGCAAACATGGCTTTTACTCATCTGGTTTGCGGTTGTGTTCTTGCAGATTGTTCGGTTGCTGGTCCAACGCTTGCGCCTGGCGAAATTACTCAAACAGGGTGCCCCCGCCGGTGCGGAGCTTACGGAACTGGTTGCCGTGTTGGCCGGGCAGATCGGACTTCGCCGCGTGCCTGCGGCCGTGTGTATCGCCGGGGACTGCCCGCTGTTTGTTTGCGGTCTGCGGCGGCCGCGGCTTGTATTGCCCGGCCGATTGCTGGATTCGCTCGAACCGGCCGAGCGCAGGCAGGTTATTTTACACGAACTGGGACATGTAAAGCGGCATGATTTAGCCTGGGGATGGCCCGTGGAGATCGCGCGGATCGTTTATTTTTTCAATCCGCTGGTGTATTGGGCGGCCTATCAACTCCGGCTGGAGCGGGAGTTGGCCTGCGACCAGTTGGCAATGGCCCGCAGCGGGCATCCGCCGGCCGACTACGCCAGGACGCTGGTCCAGGTCGTAAGTCACGCCTCCCAGCCCGCGGCCGCACAGGCCGCGGCCATCGCCGCCGGCCTGACGGGCAGTGAACCAAAGGAAAGGATGAAGCAAAAGTAGGTCAGGCACTCCGTGCCTGACAATTGCTGATAAGAGTTTTATCAGGCACAGGGTGCCTGACCTACTACTGACCTACTACTGTAAACTGACAGGAGAATTATCATGGCAAACAAATACGGACCCTGGGCCACGCTGATCGACACCGGCGATAATCCACAACTCAGCGCATTTTGGAAACGGCGGCTGAAGATGCTCGTGCCGGCCAGCCGAACCAGTCCGGTGCTCTCAAGGCGCACTTTATCGTTGCTCATGGCGGCGGGAATACTTGCATGCATCTTGCCGACCGTGTTTTTTACCCCGGCGGCTGCCCAGGAAAAGAAGACGACCGAAACTAACACTCAGAAATCCATTGAGGCTAAAGAACCGGAGCACGATCAGTCAAATGCATACACCGGGGCCGGTCCGGTTTCGGTAATTTCCGATTTGAATTCCATTGGTGCCAAGCTGACGCAAATTCGAGACAGCGCCGCTGGCAGGAAAAACTGTTCGATAACCTGCGGATTCAAGGAAAGTTCGAGCCGAACAATGAACCCTTCACCCTGGTAATACAAAATGGAAAATGTAGCTATGACCGGGATGTTGTTGTTGGCGACGGCCGGCGAACTCGCAGTTATTGGCTGGACGATGGGAAGAACAGTTACAGTTTTAGTGAAAATCTGCTTTTAATATGGCCGACAATAGGCAATTCCAGAAAATGGGCCGGCGAAAATGCATCCGGAATATTCTTGCATTACCTGCCGGAAAATGGCGTACATATATACGCTCCGAACCTGCCGGAATCGAAAATACATCATCTCAGCGTGAGCGAACTCTGCGATTATCTGACTAAACTGATCCATATTGATGGTGCATTCGGCAATAATTCGCCCGCAACCATATCGTTAAATATAACCGCCCATCAAGTGGAAATCGTAATTCAACTCTCCGATAAAGGCGTTGTTTTCGATGATACGCGATATGTCCTTGACTCCGACAAGAATTACGTTTTGATCAGGTATCGTTACCGGATTCGTAAACTGTCGCCCGAGGGAGAGGAACTCATAGTGCGCGAGGCTGATTTCAAATCTGAATACCGCGAGATCGCGCCGGGAGTCTTTTTCCTGTCCAAAGGTAGTGCCCGATGGAAAAATTCGGGCAAAAACTTCAAAGAAGTGGAGGTGGGGAATGGCGTGGTCATCAGGCAGCCGAAAGAATCAGAGCAAAACATCGTGATAAATTCCATCGAAACCGGTAATTTCCAGGTGGATAAAACGCTTTTCGACATTCACTACTGGCCTCCCATCAAGCCAGGTATCAAAGTGGATGATTACCGCGTGGATCCTCATCGCATGTTCATTTATGATAATAATTCCTTCGATGAAGAAGATTTTGGAAAAAATGTCAATGACAAAGCGGAAGTCAATTTAACCCCGGAAGCGGATGATAAGGAACAAGATAGCGGACAATCCGTCAAACAGTCCGCGCCGGGTGGCGGCACTCCGGCTCTTGTCACTTCGCCAGATTCATCTGAGTATATCGCCCTGCCGGCTTATTCGGCCATTGCGAATCCAAAGATCCGAAAGCAACTTGAGATAACTCCTCTGCAGGAGAAAAAGCTGCGCGAGATATCGGCCGCTTTTATGACGGAAGTGCAAAAGCTCGACCAGGAGGTAAGAAATGTGCCGCCGAAAGAGAGTCAGGCAAAGACGGAGGCAATAAAGCAAAAGTGGGACGAATTGAGAACAAACGGCCAAAAGCAAATAGAGGAAGTGATCACGCCCCAGCAACTGGATGCCTGCAAGAAGCTCGTTTTCCCTGTAATGGCCTTCGCCATGCTTCAAGATCCCCAGGTCCTCAAGAATATCGACATCACCCCGGAGCAAAAAGAGAAGCTGCGGCAACTACACAAGGACATGTCCCAGTCGATGGATCGGGAATCCCAAGACAGGACAGACCGGAGCCTGGCCCTGTTGAGCAGGGAACAGTTAGAAAAACTCAGAGTTGAGGTGGAGCGGCAATATCGCGAAAGCCATGAGCCGAAGACAGCGGAAACAATGTCGGTATACTGGTCCCCGCAGTCGGTTAATGCCGGCACGCTTAATTTAACCGTTGATCCCTATTCCACCGCATGGGCGTGGGCGTGGGGTGCAACAGATAGTGTAATTGAAAAGGATTATATAATTCTTCCAGTAGTTTATGAAAATTTGGGTTTAGCAGCAGTCCGCAAAACTTTGGGCTTGAGCCCCGATCAGGAGAAGCAATTAAAGGAGATTGCGTCGAATTCCCAGATTGAAATGGAAAAACTAAGCCGGAAATTACGGAACCTTGCGCCCGAAGAACAACAGCGAAAGATGAATGAGTACCAACTGGAATCCGCAAAGCTGGCAAAGGAAATCCGCCAGAAAATCGAGGCCTTGCTTACGCCGGAACAATTGGCGGCGCTGAAAGACAACCAATTCCGCTCGCAAGCCTTCGGCTGGTTGATCATTCCCCAGGTCCAAGATAAGATCGGGCTCAGCGACCGGCAAAAGGCAGATATATACCACATCTCCAAGGACTTGTTAGAGAAATCCGACCGTTTCGATCAAGAATTGTTTGCCAAAGAGCTTGGCCTACTCACGCCCGGGCAGCAGGAAAAGCTGCGCGAGGAGTTGGATCGGCGGGGGTGGTGAAACCGAATTTCAAGCCCAGAGCGCATTGATCGGCATTGCCGCAAGATTCCGGGGAATGAGCAGCAATGCTTACTTCTTTTTCCCGGCGGGTTTTTTTGATGACTTGGCGGCGGTTTTCCCGGAAGCTTTGGCCGTGGATCTGCGGCGGAAACTGCGCTTGCCGGGCCCGGCTTCGGCGCGGGCTTGGAGCAGGTTTAAGGCGTACTCGAAGGTGATTTCCTCGGGCGGGGCGTCCTTGGGCAACGAGGCGTTGGTCACTCCGTCGGTCACGTAAGGACCGTATCGGCCCACAAGCACGCGGACCGGCTGGTTGGTTACCGGCGATAAATCGAAGACCTTGATCGGTTCCTTGCTGCCCTTGGCCGCGGCGCGGCGGACTTTTGGTTGAGCCAACAGGGCCAGGGCCTGCTCCAGCGTGACATCGAGCGGGGAAAGATCGTCGCCCAGCGAGCGGGTATCTTCGCCGCATTTCACGTAAGGGCCATAGCGGCCGTTGTGGGCTTCCACGGGCATGCCGCTTTGCGGATGGTTGCCCAAAACCCGCGGCAGCGACAACAATTTTAAGGCCGTCGCCAGGTCCACGTCCTCGGGCTTCATGTTTTTCAAGAGCGAGGCGTTTTGCGGTTTTTCGTCGTCCTCGGCCGTGCCCCGCTGCACGTAAGGACCGAACCGGCCGACTTTAACGAACACCGGCTTGTGCGTTTCCGGGCAGATGCCCAGCGGCTCTTCGGCCTGGGTCGATTTGTCGAGCATGGCCAGAGCCGCTTCGATGGTTAATTCATCGGGGGGGAGTTTTTCCGGCAGGCTGGCCCGTCGCTCGCCTTGTTCGAGGAACGGCCCGTAACGCCCCACGCGCACGTAAATCCCTTCCTCCTTTTCGTCTTGGCCCTTGCCCTGGCCAATGAACACCCGGCACACGTCGCGGGCGTCTATTTCGCTTACCTTGTTGCTCAATTGCTGTTTGAGGCCCGGATGGGCGTTGCCCAGGTAAAACCGTTTCAGATAATCGAGATGGTTCAACTCGCCGCGGCTGATGGCATCGAGTTCGTCTTCCATCTCGGCCGTAAACTGGTAATCGACCAGGTCGGGCAAGTGCGCCTCGAGCAAGTGCGAAACGGCAAACGCCGTCCAAGTGGGAACCAGCATGTTGCCGCGCTTCAGCTTGAACACGTAATCGCGGGCGAGGATCGTGTCGATGATCGAGGCGTAAGTGCTGGGCCGGCCGATGCCCATTTCCTCCAGCGCCCGGGTGAGCGTGGCTTCGCTGTAGCGATTCGGCGATTGGGTGGTGTGACTTTTCAGTTCCAAATCATCGCAGTGGAGCGTTTCGTCCACGCTTACCTGCGGCAGCACCACGTCGCGGTCGGAGATGTCGGACTCGGGATCGTCGGACCCTTCGACATAGGCCCGCAAGTAGCCGGGAAATTCTATGGTCTTGCCGATGGCCTGGAATACCGTGCCTTCAATTTCCACTGTGATCGTGGTGCGGAAGCCCCGGGCGTCGGTCATCTGGCTGGCGATGGTCCGCTTCCAGATCAGGTCGTAGAGTTTGAATTGATCGGGGCTCAGCTTGTTGCGCAACGACTCGGGAAAATCGAAGTCATGGCCGGCGGGCCGGATGGCTTCGTGCGCCTCCTGGGCATTTTTCACCTTGGTTTGATAGATTCGCGGCTGCTGGGGCAGATATTCGTCGCCGTACTGCGAGGCCACCAGCGACCGGGCCGTATCCACGGCCACCGCGGCCAGGCTGGTCGAGTCGGTTCGCATGTAGGTAATATGCCCGGTCTCGTACAGGCTTTGGGCAACTTGCATGGTGTGCCGGGCGGTGAAGCCGTATTTGCGGTTGGCCTCCTGCTGCAAGGTACTGGTGGTAAAGGGCGGATAGGGGCGGGTTGTATAGGGCTTGTTTTCCAGGTTGGTTATCCGGCCCTCGCCGCCGCGGAGCCGCTTGAGCAACTCTTCGGCCCCCTGCTGGTCAAGCAGCAGCAAGGTCGAATCCTTGAGCAATCCGGTGGCGGGATCGAAATCGCGGCTCTCGGGAATTTTCCGCCCGTCGGCCGAGATCAATTCCGCCTGGAAACTCTCGCCGCTGGCTTTTGTAAACATCCCCAGCAGGTCCCAATAAGTGGCGGCCTTGAAGGCCATGCGTTGCCGCTCGCGCTCGACGATCAGGCGCACGGCCACGCTCTGCACGCGGCCCGCCGAAAGCCGCGGCCGAATCTTCCGCCACAAAAGCGGGGAAACGTCGTAACCGTAGAGCCGGTCGATGATCCGCCGCGTTTCCTGGGCCCGGACCAGGTTGTCGTCGATGTCCCGGGGATGATCCAACGATTCGTTAATCGCCTCTTTGGTGATTTCGTGAAACACCAGGCGGTGGACCGGCACTTTCGGCTGCAAAACTTGGCACAGATGCCAGGAAATGGCCTCGCCTTCCCGATCTTCATCGGTTGCCAGATACAATTCCCCGGCCGTTTTCAGGAGCGACTTGAGCTTGCGGACCTGCTTCGTCTTGCTATGGGGGATGATGTAAACCGGCTCAAAATCTTTTTTCACGTTCACGCCCAGGTAGGCCCAGTCCTCGCCTTTGTAAATCTCGGGGATCTCTTTTGCGCCTTCGGGCAGGTCGCGAATGTGTCCGATGCTGGCTTCGATAGTATATTTCGGACCAAGAAACTTGCTAATGGTCCTGGCCTTAGCCGGCGATTCCACGATAACCAGCGGGTTCCGATGGGCGTTTTTTTGTGTCTTGGCCATGTTTTTTTTGCAATCAGGGTGATCTTGGGATATAAAGAAGTTACAGGGTTGTGCGGCGTCTTATTTAGCCCCTAATGTTGGGGCAGCAGTTAAACTGTTGCCCCAATATAGAAGCCCGTCGCGAATATACGGCGGGAAATGGGGTGGTAAACAAGAACCCAAACCCGGGGTGTATTCAACAGGATCTAATGTCGTTCGAATCATGTAATTATTTATAAGGAACGCCCAAATCCAATCCCCCTAAGTTGGACTGGCATTGCATTTATGCCAAAGCCTAATAGAATTGCCGGATTACGTCCATACTGATGCAAGGGTCAGAATTACTCTTGCCCCAGTAGGCTTGTCAAGTCTGAATTATCGAACAAACCCCCACTTTAGAAGGATAAATCCATATGGCCAGCCCGTTTAAGGTCTTTCGCAAGCACCAAAAACTGATGCTTGCCGGATTGACCATTTTGGCGATGTTTTCGTTCGTATTTTTAGGATCCATTGGCAACCTTTTGGACACGGGGCAAGCAAAAAACCCCGTGGTGGTCCGGACCGGCAAGTATGGAAAACTGACCGCGCGCGATCTTTCCATTATGCGGCAGGATCACAACCTTTTTTTGCAGATTATAACAAAAATATTCGCCAAGGCCGCGGGAGAAAGCGCAGAAATAAGCATTAAACGTATTGAAAACATTTTCGGTTCCAGCAGCGATGAAGACCTGGTAACCAACTGGCTGAAGTCGCAGCGAGCCGAAGAAATCGGCATGGTCATCAGCAATAAAACCATCAACGATTTTCTCCAGGTCATTACCAACGGCAATCTCGCGGCCCGTGATATTTCGGAAATCATCAAGCAACAGGGGCTCTCCGATAATCAATTTTTCAACATCATCCGCGAAGAATTGCGGGCTTTAGAGGTCACTCGCTTATTCACGTTTAGTTTGGAAGGATTTACCCCGGCCCAGCGCTGGGAATACTTCTGCCAGCTCCGCAAACAGGCCGCCGTGGAATTGATTCCCGTGGAGGTGGAGCAATTTCTCGACCAGGTCAAACCCCCCAGCGAGGAAGAATTGAATGCCTTGTTCGAGAAGTACAAGGACAAGCTGCCGAACCCCAATTCGCCGGAGCCGGGATTCCGCGTGCCTCACAAGATCGACGTGCAATATTTAAAGGCCGATTTCGCCAAACTCTCCGATCCCGCCACGATCACGGACGAAGAATTCCAAAACACCTATGAAAAAAATCGCGCCTATTTCGACCAGTTGGAAATGCAAGAGTCCAAGTCCATAACGCCGGAGAAAAAAGCCGAGCAGGAAAAGGAAAAGACCCCGGAACAAGAAAAGAAAGAAACAGCTCCAGCCGGAGAGAAATCGCCGGAGCAGCCTAAAGAACAGCCTGCCGGCAAGCAAAAGCCCGCCGATCAGCCCGGTGCTTTGCCGGAAAAATCTCCGCAGGCAGATACAAAAAAGGACACTAAGAAGGAAGATGCCCCAAAATCATCCGCCCTGGACCGCACGCCATTCAGCCTGACCTCGTTGACTGAGCAGGACGCAAAGCCCGCCGCCGAAGGGCCCAAGACCGCAAAGCCCGCCGCCGAAGGGCCAAAGACCGAAAAGCCCGCCGCCGAACAGCCCAAAACCGAAAAGCCCGCCGCTGAACAGCCCAAGCCCGAAAACCCGGCCGCGAATCAGCCGGCCCAGCCGGAAAAGGCCGAGCAAGCCAAACCAGCCTTGTCCGAGAAGACGAAAGAAAAGATTCGCGCCCAAGTGGCCAGGGAAAAAATTAGAACAGTCTTGTTGAAGGTTCAGCAGGTGATGGAAGAAAACGGCAAAAAATGGCGTAAATACGAGGCCGATAAAATTCAAAAAAAACAAACCATTCCGCCGCCCAAACTTGACTTCGATGTCCCGGCTAAAGGGGGATATTTTTTCATTGTAACCAGTGAAACTACAGACGGGAAAAACTGGCATGAGATTTCCCGCGAGATGATCAAAAGTCCCGGTTTTACCAGCGCTAAAACCGGCATGATCTCTGTTTGGGAAGCGCACAAATTTGACATCGGTTCTTCATACATGGGCGAAGCATTGTCTCCCTTTTCAATCGCGGCCTTCAAGTCATCGCTGACCCTGTACAAACCCGATTCCGCCGTCGACATCCAAGGCAACGACTATCTCTTCTGGAAAATCGACGATACTCCCGAATCGGAGCCTTCCTTAAAAGATGAAAACGTGCGCCAAGAGGTGCTTCACGCCTGGAAGTTGATCAAGGCCCGCGAGTTGGCGCGCAAACAAGCCGAATCCATGGCCGAAGCCGCGTCCAAAAGCGGCGCCACGCTTAAGGGCGCATTTCCCGAACTCCCCGAGGAGCGGGTCATCTCTCCTCCTCCGTTCAGCATGCTCACCGAAGGCAGCGTGCCCCGGGGATCGTCGCCCGTGCCGCCCCGGCTCAGCGAAGTGGAAGGCGCGCCGATGGTTGGCATGGATTTCATGCGCGCCGTGTTCAATTTGGATTTAAACCAAGTCGGCGTCGCCATGAATTTGCCGCAGACCGTGGTCTATGTCGTTCAACTCATAAAATACAGCCCGCCCCAAGACGTTCTGTGGCAAATCTTCCTGGCCGAAGATTTTAGCAAGTACTCAGTCGTAGCCGACATCGATTTGCAGGCGGACCAGAAGGCCTGGCTGGAATCGCTGAAGACCTCAGCCGGGTTGAAATGGGAGTCGAAACCCGAGCAGCCGCGCGGAGAACCCGCCCCGGATTCGTTCCCCGAGGATTGAACTTGCCGCGGCGGGAAAAAATGCCCTCACCCCCGGCCCCTCTCCGGGCACCGACCGAAGGTCGGTCGGGAGAGGGGAGGTGAGTACCTCAATACATTTCGTACATCTGTTCGCCGCCGTGGGCGGGATTGCCGATGAGCGTGCGGCTTTGCGGATCGACTACAAAATCGAGATATCCCAAGGGAATCTGGCCGATCAGCACGGGTACGTCGTCCGGCACTTCGATCACGTCCATTGGGCAATCGCGCCCTTTGATCGTCAAACGCACAGTGGAATAGACGTCCGCTTGAGAAGCGCCTTTACTAGTGGTTACTCGTCGCGTCCTGCGTTTTGCCAATCCCAATTGCCGTATCATGCGAGCAGGCAAAGAGAGCATCGTCGCGCCGGTATCGACCAATGCGTCCTGGACAACGATTCGGCGAACCTGTTCAGAAGGAATTAATCCTCGCTCCACATCCAAAACATCCTGCAAATTTTCAATAGTTGCTTCGGTCAATACTCGACCCATTGATTCAGTCTCCATGATATTTTCCTCCGCAAGCGAATCTTTTTGCCCGCTGCTTCATTATAGCCAGTTTCTGACCACATTAAATAGCCCTTCGCCCCTCCCCCAGTCGGCGGTTCTTGCGGTACGCCCGCCAAAGCAGTATCTTACTAGATTCTACCCATCGCGGATCATGAGAATCAGGTCCGCTGCCTGCCGTATTTTATCCGCTCCTCCGGGTACAAGTGCCCGGGCTAAACGGATAATGCAACATTAAATTTCTGACACCCAATAAACGTATGCCATTAAAACTGTAAACCGACGACTGACAACTTAAAACTTTAATTGAGGAGACTTCTCGTGGATAAACGACGCTTCGTGACCGTCGACGGCAATGAAGCGACGGCCAATATTGCCCACCTGTGCAACGAGGTGATGGCTATATATCCGATCACCCCTTCATCCGGTCTGGGCGAGATGCCCGACGCCTGGGCCGCGGCCGGACGGAAAAACATCTTCGGCACCGTGCCCGACGTGGTCGAAATGCAAAGCGAGGCCGGGGCGGCCGGGGCCGTTCACGGCGCGCTTCAGGCCGGGGCTCTTACAACGACATTCACCGCCTCGCAGGGCCTGCTTTTAATGATCCCGAACATGTTCAAGATCGCCGGGGAATTGACGCCCACGGTCTTTCACGTCACCGCCCGGACGGTGGCCACGCACGCGCTTTCAATTTTCGGCGACCACGGCGACGTGATGGCCTGCCGCTCGACCGGCTGGGGGATGCTATCCTCGGCCTCGGTGCAAGAGGCCCAGGACATGGCCCTGATCGCCCACGGCGCCACGCTCGAAGCCCGCGTGCCTTTCATACACTTTTACGACGGCTTCCGCATATCGCACGAGGTAAACAAGATCGAACAACTGACCGAGGACGACGTTAAGGCGATGATCGACATGGACCTGGTCGCCGCCCACCGCAATCGGGCGCTTTCGCCCGAGAGGCCCAAGCTCCGCGGCACGGCACAAAATCCCGACGTCTTTTTCCAGGCCCGCGAAACCTGCAATCCGTTTTATGACGCGGCCGCGAGCATCGTGCAAAAGCACATGGACAAGTTCGCCAAGCTCGTCGGCCGGCAATATCATCTGTTCGATTACACCGGCGCGGCCGACGCCGAGCGGGTAATCGTTATCATGGGCTCGGGCATCGGCGTGGTCGAAGAGACGGTCGAAAAACTGGTTGCCCAGGGCGAAAAGGTAGGCCTGCTTAAGGTCCGGCTGTTCCGCCCCTGGGATTCCGCCGCGTTTGTAGCCTGTTTGCCCAAAACGACTAAAAAGATCGCCGTTTTAGATCGCACCAAGGAACCCGGCGCGGCAGGCGAACCACTGTACCAGGACGTGATCACCGCGCTGGCCGAGTGCTGGGCGGGCCGCTCCGGCAACGGTTCGTTCCCGCTCGTGATCGGCGGGCGCTACGGCCTGTCTTCCAAGGAATTCACGCCGGCGATGGCCGCGGGGGTGTTCAACGAACTCAATAAGACAAAGCCCAAGAACCACTTTACCACGGGCATCAACGACGATGTTACGCACCTGAGCGTGGATTACGATCCAAATTTCTCGACAGAAGGCGACGACGTCACCAGGGCGGTATTTTTCGGCTTAGGCAGCGACGGCACGGTAAGCGCCAACCGCAATTCGGTGAAGATCGTGGGCGAAAACACGCCCTTGCACGCTCAGGGCTATTTTGTGTACGACTCGCGCAAGGCCGGGTCTGTTACCTCGTCGCACGTGCGTTTCAGCCCGCGCCCGATCAAGGGCTCGTACCTGGTGCACAGGGCGAACTTCGTGGCCTGTCACCAGTTCCACTTCCTGGAGCGCATCGACGTGCTGTCGATGGCCGATCCCGGCGCCACGTTCCTGTTGAACAGCCCTTATGGCCCGGACGAAGTGTGGGATCATCTGCCTGCCGAGGTGCAAAAGCAGATTATCGACAAGAAGATGAAATTCTACGTGGTCGACGCCTTCCGCGTGGCCCGCGACGCCGAGATGGGCGTGCGGATCAACACCATCATGCAGACCTGCTTTTTCAAACTGGCCAACGTGATTCCCGCCGACGAGGCCATCACGCAAATCAAAGACGCCATCAAGAAGACTTACGGAAAAAAGGGCGGCGGCAAGATCGTCGAGCAGAATTTCGCGGCGGTAGACGGCGCTCTGGGTTCCCTCAACGAGGTGAAATATCCCAACCAGGTTACGTCGAACCTGCACATGGTGCCGCCGGTGCCCGACAATGCCCCGGAGTTCGTCAAGAATGTGTTGGGCATGATGATCGCCAATCGCGGCGACGACCTGCCCGTCGGCGCCTTGCCCAACGACGGCACATTCCCCACCGCCACCACGCAGTACGAAAAGCGGAGCATCGCCCAGGACATTCCCATCTGGGATCCGAAAATTTGCACGCAGTGCGGCCTGTGCTCGCTGGGCTGCCCGCACGCCACGATCCGCATGAAGGCCTTTGATCCGGCCCTGCTGGCCAATGCCCCCGCCGGATTCAAGTCCACCGATTACAAGGGCAAGGAATATCCCGGCTGGAAGTTCACCGTGCAGGTGGCCCCCGACGATTGCACCGGTTGCGGGCTGTGCGTCGACGTGTGCCCGGCCAAGGACAAGGAAAAAGTCAAGCACAAGGCCATCGACATGGAGACCAAGCTCGACCACCTGGACCGGGAACGGCCGAATTGGGATTTCTTCCTCGCTATTCCCGACGTCGATCGCACACAGGTCAAGTCCGATACGATCAAGGGCTCGCAGTTGCTCCGGCCGCTGTTCGAGTTCTCCGGGGCCTGCGCAGGGTGCGGCGAAACCCCCTACGTCAAACTGCTCACGCAGTTCTTCGGCGACCGCATGTTGATAGCCAACGCCACGGGCTGCTCGTCGATTTACGGCGGCAACCTGCCTTGCACGCCGTATGCGGTCAACCGCGAGGGGCGCGGCCCGTCCTGGTCGAACTCGCTGTTCGAGGACAGCGCTGAATTCGGCTTCGGCTTCCGTTTGGCCGTCGATCAGCAGATCAAATACGCCGTCGATCTGCTCAAGCGGCTGGCCGCGCAACTGGGCGACGATCCGGTCGCCTCGCTGGTGAACAACAAGCAGGAAACCGAGGAAGAAATCGCCCGGCAGCGATCGCTTGTGGCGGAGTTGAACAAACGCCTGGCTGGAATAAACTCGGCGGACGCTAAAAACCTGCTCGCCTCGTCCGACTACCTGATCCGCAAGAGCATCTGGAGTTTCGGCGGCGACGGCTGGGCCTACGACATCGGTTTCGGCGGATTGGATCACGTTTTCGCCTCCAGCCGCGATTTGAACATTCTTGTTTTGGACACCGAAGTCTATTCCAACACAGGCGGGCAGATGTCGAAATCCACTCCGCGCGGGGCAGTGGCCAAATTCGCCGCCGGCGGAAAACCCGGCTGCAAAAAAGACCTCGGGCTGATCGCCATGTCCTACGGCAACGTGTTCGTGGGCTCGATCTCCATGGGGGCCAATCCCATGCACGCCATCCGCACCATCCGCGCGGCCGAGTCGTTCCGCGGCACTTCGCTGTTGATCGCCTTTTCGCATTGCATCGGCTGGGGCATCGACATGTCCACGGGCATGAGCATCCAAAAGGACGCCGTGGCCTGCGGTTACTGGCCGCTTTACAGTTTTGATCCGCGCAACGAGGCCAGCCCTTTCCAACTGGCCAGCAAGAAGCCCGTCGGCAGTTTCAAGGATTTCGCCATGAAAGAGGCTCGTTTTGCCATGTTGGCCCGCTCCAAGCCGGACGAATCGGTCCGGCTCTTGGATTTGGGCCAGCAGGACATATACAAGCGATATCATTTCTACGAACAACTGGCCGGCGTGAGCCGCTCGGCCGCGGTCGAAACCGCCGCGGAAGCGGCCTCCGGCGGCAACGGAGAAAATAAAGCCAAAGATTCCAAGGAGGTGGAGGCATGACCGTTGATTTATCCACAAAATATCTGGGTTTGAACCTGAAAAATCCGTTGGTCATCTCCTCTTGCCCGTTGACCGGCAAGATCGACTGGCTCAAACGCCTGGAAGCGGCCGGCGCGGCCGCGGCGGTCTTGCCCTCGTTGTTCGAAGAGCAGATCGAACACGACGAAATGGAAATGACCAAGGCCCATGAGTTCGGCACGGAAAGTTTCGCCGAAGCCTTGACATACTTCCCCGAACCCCAGGATTATCGCTCCGGCCCGGAGGAATACTTGGAGGCCGTCGAACAGGCAAAACGGGCCGTGAAAATACCGATTATCGCCAGCCTCAACGGCACCAGCAAAGGCGGCTGGGTCCGCTACGCCAAAATGATGCAAGACGCAGGGGCCGACGCCCTGGAACTTAACGTCTACTACATCGCCACCGATTCGACCATGGATGCCGCGGAAGTGGAAACACAATACCTCGAGCTGGTTGCCGCGGTAAAAGAATCGATTTCCATTCCCTTGGCGGTAAAAATCGGACCGTATTTCAGCGCGATGGCCAACATGGCGCACCGCTTGGTCCGGGCCGGCGCCGACGGGCTGGTGCTCTTTAACCGCTTCCTTCAGCCCGACATCGATCTGGACTCCATGGAGACCACTCCCAAACTGGCCTTAAGCGATGCCCAGGAATTTCTCAAGCCTCTTCGCTGGGTGGCAATCCTCCACGGCCGGGTGAACTGCTCCTTGGCAATAACCAGCGGAGTGCACGACGGCGACGCCATGATCAAGGCCCTCCTGGCCGGCGCCGACGTGGGCATGATCGCCTCGGCAATTTACCATAAAGGTTTTAAACAGGTCGAAGAGATCCTCCACAGACTAACTCAATGGATGGAAGAGAAGGAATACGAATCGGTCGAGCAGCTAAAAGGCAGCATGAGCCAGGAAAACTGCCCCGACCCCGAGGCCTTCGCCCGCGGAAACTACATGAAAACTCTGGTTTCCTTCACCGGCAAACCGATTTAACTGCAAAGCCGCGACTTAACAGCAAAACCGCGGAACTCGGTCGTGCTGCATCCATGAATTATTTAGCCCCCCGTGAATACACGGGGGGCTTTTTTGTTACGATTAACAATTCCGCAATTAATCTGGGGCGGCAGTTATTACATCCTTTTCAACCACTTGCGCTGTGCCGCCAGGCATCCTTCCTTTGAATTTCGCGGGACGGGTTTTTGTGCGTCGGCCCAGGTGAGAAAGTCTTGCAACAGTCGCCAACGCTCGGCAGGATCCTCGATTTGTTCCCATTCGGCAGTTTTGCGATGAAATAGTTCTTCAATTTCTTCCGGCGTCAATTAGTTATTTCCCTTAGAAAGGCAAACTATTTTTTCTGCGGTACCCCCTCTTCGTATAATTACTGTTCTAAGAGATAATGATAATGATGAATGTCATTGCTGTCCACGTTTTTTTCCAAAACGATCGGCAAACAGTGGAGTTCTCGCCATGAAAGCCATGCTTTTGGAGCAAATCGCTCCGATCGATAACTCGCCGCTTAGATTGGTCGATCTACCCATGCCCGAACCCAAGCAGGGCGAGATACGGATCAAGGTCCGCTGCTGCGCGATTTGCCGGACCGATCTGCACGTGATCGAAGGCGAGTTGCCGCGGCAAAAAATGCCCATCGTGCCGGGCCATCAAATCGTGGGAACCGTGGAAAAACTCGGGCCGGGAAGCATGAAGTTCAAGGTCGGGCAGCGCGTGGGCGCGGCCTGGCTCAGGCACACCTGTGGACAGTGCGAATTCTGCAAGGCCGGCAAGGAAAACCTCTGCGAGTCGGCCCGCTTCACCGGCTATCATGCCGACGGCGGATATGCCGAATACGCCTTGGCGCCCGAGGCATATTGCTACGGAATTCCGCCGGGTTTTTCCGACGTCGAAGCCGCTCCGCTTTTGTGCGCCGGCATTATCGGATACCGTTCGCTCAAACGATGTCAACTGCCGCCCGGGGGCAAGCTGGGCATATATGGATTCGGCTCATCGGCCCACGTGGTAATGCAGATCGCCAAGCATCGCGGCTCTGCGGTGTACGTGGTCACGCGCGGCGAAAAGCATCGCCAGTTGGCCAGGCAGATGGGAGCGGCCTGGGTCGGCGAGGACGCCCGCCAAATGCCGGTCAAGGTCGATAGCGCGATCATTTTCGCCCCGTCCGGCGATTTGGTCCCGATCGCCTTGGAATCGTTGCAAAAAGGCGGCACGCTGTCTTTGGCCGGCATCTACATGACTCCCATTCCAGCGCTCGATTATCAGCGGTACGTATTTTACGAGCGCGACATTCACTCGGTCACCTGCAATACACGCGCCGACGGCCGCGAACTCCTGGCCGAAGCCGCGGCCATCCCCATCCATCCCCACACCACCGTTTATCCGCTGGCCGACGCCAACCGCGCACTTCTCGACTTGAAGACCGACAGGATCAGCGGCACGGGCGTGTTGTCGATCGAGGTCTAGGCAGCCCGTCGAAAAAGTTGTGTGCCACTGCTTCGACAGAAGCAGTGCCCTGCAAAGATCGGAAAAACACTGCTTGTGCCAAGCAGTGGCACGCATGCTGGACCAATATTCCTTTCATTCAATGGGCAGCTAGACCTGGCATTCGCGCCGGGCGGATTAGAAATTGCAAATTGCAAATTTCATAAGGCATACCTATAAAGCCGCGATTTGCCGGTCGCGGGAACGCTTTTCGATCAAAAAACAAAGTGTCCAACCGCCGAAAGACTTGAATATCAAACATCTTTGGGCGCCCGCGGCATCTTCTCCATATATAGTTATTGAAGACGATAAATTGCCAAGGGGATACTACTACTAAATCCCTTGTATTCAAGCCTTAGATAAAAAGGAGATCTGCGATGCACGTGTTTGAGATGTTGAGCGTGACATTTATCACACCGCTGGCGATGATGACGTTATTGAGCCAATTACAGGCGGCCGATTTGAAGGCCGGCGATGCGGCCCCTGATTTCAATCTGCCCGGCAGCGACGGCAAGACTTACAGCCTGGCCGATTTCCGCGGCAAGCAGGCGGTCGTCCTGGCCTGGTTTCCCAAGGCTTTTACGCCCGGCTGCACCAACGAGTGCAAGGCCTTTGCCGCGGGCGGACCGAGCCTGCACAAGTTCGAAGTGGCCTACTTCACCGCC
The DNA here is from genome assembly GCA_963845975.1 of Pirellulales bacterium. Lineage (GTDB taxonomy): Bacteria > Planctomycetota > Planctomycetia > Pirellulales > Thermoguttaceae > JBEKIK01. Next base: position 2,542,537 of record CAWJUD010000001.1, read on the forward strand.
AGCGTTGATCCGCCGGACAAGAACAAAAAGTTCGCCGAGTCGGTGGGGGCCGATTATCCCATCCTCAGCGACGCGGACGGCAAAGTCGCGCGGGCGTACGGCGTGACCGGCGCGGTGCAAAAATTCGCCAGCCGCTGGACCTTCTACATCGGCCCGGACGGCAAAATTCTTTACATCGACAAGGACGTGAACACAAAAACCCACGCCGACGACGTGGCCAAGAAACTCAAAGAACTCGGCGTGGCCGAGAAAAAATAGTAGAGAGTGGTTGGTGGATAAAAACGTTTAGCCCGGGAGCTTGCCCCCGGTTTTTTAAATCGTAAAGCCGCGACGTGCAGCAACCGAAGGCTGGTAGGTCGCGGTTTGGCTGTGACCAATGGCCGCGATCCATGGATTATAGGGATGCGAAATGCGACAATAGCTACCATTTCGCGGCGATTGTGGGCTAAAGCTGAACCGAACGGGAGATTCTTGACCATTGGCAACCGGGATTGTAGACTTAAAAGCCAAGAGGGAAGGTTATTCAATGAAGTACACTCATACAAGGGAGTTGTTGCAATGACTCGTCTTGAACAACTGGAACAAACAATTGCCGCATTGCCTGTTGATGAATATCGCCAGCTTCGCAATTGGATAATTGAGCGCGATTGGGAGGCATGGGATCGACAGATTGAGGCCGATTCAGCCTCTGGCAAGCTTGACTTCCTCTTAAAAGAAGCCGATGAAGAAAAACTTCAAGGGAGACTGCGCCCCTGTGAATCACCGAACTACAAAAAGGTTTTGGGATCTCTATTCGGCATTGCCTCAGGAAATCCGCCAGTCAGCGGACAAAAGTTTTGGCCTTTTGAAAAAGGATCCAGGTCATCCTTCCTTGCATTTTAAAGAAGGTCGGCAAGTTCTGGTCCGCAAGGATAGGCACCTCACATCGAGTACTAGCCGCCCGGGATGGAAATGACTTTACCTGGCTTTGGATCGGTAGACATGACGAATATGACCGCTTGATCTGACTGCGCCAAAATCGGCGATAGGAGCGGCCTAATGAAAAATCCGTTATCCAACAGCCCACTTGCGTCCGGCGACTTTGAGTACTTCCTCGGCCATCCGCGTCGCCTCGCGTGCGGACAATTCCGGATAAAAGGGCAGAAACACGATCTTTGCCAGTATTTCCTCGGCCATTCGCGCTTTCTGTTCGGGCCGATCGCCGGGCGGCGGAACAACGCACAGACTTTGCCCCTGGGTGGCATCGTACCCGGCCTGGGCCAAATGCTCGATCAGCCCTCCCGGTTCATTGACCAGAACCGGAAAAACCCAATAAGTATGCGGCCGGTTCCCCGCGCCCGGACAGAACACGTTTTCCTCCAGGAGTTCGGCCAGGTTTTGCCCTTTTTTCACATGCAGTTCCAACCGATGGGAATTGAATCTTTTCAGGCGGCGTTTCAGCACCGCCAACAGCGGCGTACAAGGCTGCTTCCGGATTTGCTCGAAGAAACAGTCGCCGGGAAAACCGCGGGCCGCGCGGTTTACCCAGCGGTCGTAATCGAAATCCATGCTCATGCACATCCGCACGAAAAATGCGCTGATCTGCCGGCCGGAAAGAATTTTCAAGATCCCGTACTTCACCAAACGCTTGCCGTAAAGCCAGCGGTTTTGTTTTGCATATTCGGCCTGGGCGGCCCGCATGCGGGCAAGCAATTCCGGATCGCGAATCCTCAGCAAGGCCCCTCCCAGGGCCGTGCAGCTCTTGATGGTGCCAAAACTGAACATGCTCGCGTCGGCTCCGGGATGGCCCTGATATCCGCCGCCTGCGAAAGCCTGGCGCAGTCTTCAAAAACCAGGAGTTTTTTTTGACCGGCCAGGTCAAGAATCGGTTCCATCGCGATCCGGCCCCCGAACAGGTGCGCCACGAGTATGGCCCGGGTGGCCGGCGTTACGGCCCGCCGCCAATTATCAATGCCGGGCGCCATTTGTCGCGGATCAAGATCGACCGGAACCGGCGCCAGTCCGTGATGCTTGATGATGCGGATCATGTCGGGAATGGTGATCGCCGAGACGAGGACCTCGCTTCCATGAGGCAGTCCCAATTTGCCCAGCAGAAGATCGAAACCGCTGCGCACGGACAAGCAAGCCAATATGTGCTCGGGATTGGAAAAGATTCCTTGGGCGAACTGATCGATCCCCGCCTGCTTCAAGGGGAAACAAACCCGCGAGATCCCGAATAGCAGATCGGGCCAGCCGATGTCAAGTCTTTTTCGCGACCACATTTTTTAAGCCTTTTCTGGTTCCAATGTATCAGGCGTCGAGCAAACACATTTATAATACTTTTTCGATATCTTTTCAAGGTTAGTAAAATCATCGGGAAAAACCAAGGCTTGTTCACGGTATTTCCGAGAAAACGGCTGAACTTAGGACCATCGGTGGGTACCTGCACCCATTTTGCACAATCTTTGTTACCACAGTCTGAAAAAATAGGCTCGAAAACGAAACATAAACTATATATGGAAATGCTAAGAGCATAATCGAGTAACAAAGTTGGGCGGGCAAGGGAATACACCCGCATTTACTGGAAAAAAATGAAAACGCCTTTCCCCTGTTCCTTGACATGGTCATTTTAATTGACTATAATTCATTTCGGAGGTAATGTAGTATGAAAACCATGGCGATCAGCGAATTTAAGGCGCGGGCCCTGCAAGTGCTGGACAAGGTGGCTAAGACCAAGGAATCGGTGGTTGTGACTCGGCGCGGCCGGCCGCTTGCCGAAGTGGTCCCTTTCCGCGGCGCAAAAGACAAACCGGCGCCGGGAAAGTTGGCGGAGACGTTGGTGTTCGAAAAAGACATCCTCTCGCCAATCGGGCAATCGGATTGGAGCGCCTGCAAATGAAGTATGTTTTGGATACACATGCATGGATCTGGTGGCATGTGCAACCCGAAAAACTTTCCCGCAAAGTAAGCGCCCTGATCGCCAATCCGAAACGCTACGAGGAACTTCTTTTATCGGCGATATCCGTCTGGGAGTTCTGCAAACTTTTGGAAAAGGGCCGTTTAGGCATCTCCTGCGATCCGGAAGATTGGCTTTCGGTTGCGCTGGCGATGCCGAAGCTACGGCTGGCCCCGCTTTCTCCGTCAATCGCATATCGCTCCACCACGCTCCCCCAGCCGTTTTCTTCCGATCCCGCCGATCAAATCATCGCGGCCACCGCCCGCGAGGAGAATGCCACAATCCTAACCAAGGACGAATCGATGCGCCGCTATCCTCACGTGCGAACGTTGTGGTGAAACAGGGATGCAGTAAAACCCTTGGAGTGATAAGCATGTTTTTACACGTCAAAGAAGCGAAATATCTGCACGATTACGTTATTTGGCTCCGTTTCAACGAGGGAGCGGAAGGCGAGATCGATCTTGAGCGCGAACTCGAAGGGGAAGTTTTCGCCCCGCTTAAGGATAAAGAAAAATTCCGCCGCTTCCGCGTCGATCCGGAACTGGAAACCATCGTCTGGGAAAACGGGGCGGATCTTGCCCCGGAGTTCCTCTACGAGAATATGAAAATTCTGGCTTAAGGGGTGATATTGGTTTGGGGAAATTTCGACCCGTAGGGTCGTTTGATATTAGCCCAGCGATTCATCGCTGGGGCTTGAGTGCAAAAAAATACCGCCGTCCCGTAGGGACGGTTGAATGTTGCGGCAGCGTTTCAATCGTCCCTACGGGACGAACAGAGAATTGGGCAATTCAAAACCACAGCACTAAAGTGCTGGGCTATTATCAACTGTCCCTGCGGGACAAACAACTATGTTTAACCCATAATCTTAATTTGCCTCTCGCGGCCAAGCCGCCCAGGTTCCGAGAACCTGGGCCACCCGCGGTTAATCTTCTTTGATCTCCGTTATGAGATCATCAATTTTCTTTTCCAAAACAGAAGAAATGATCGAAATATTGCGAGAACGCGCCAGATGAATAATCTCCTTTTGCGGTTCCTTTGTTAGAGTGAACATATATCCTCGGCTACATCCAATATCAGCCATCTTTCCAGCAAAAATAAATACATCGGATGTTTTTATTTCTGCGGTTTTGCATTCACAAAATATTCTAAAGTTAGAAGATCTTGATTCAGCTACATTATCAATTTCATGTATACACCCCGAATGCCCGAGAATCTGAACACCACATAAAGTTTGAAATTTTTTCTTTCGTAGCAAATAATCTACTCCATATTCAAACAAAAAGTTATTTTCGATGAAGTTACACATTCGCGAATCAAAATAGGCTATTGGTTCTTTATGGACGTTTGCGGTGCTAGACACTTTCAGGCCACAGATGCAAGTATCAATACGAAATCTGTCCATGAAAATAATATTGTGGCACTTTTTGCATATATATAGTGTTTGCGGTGTGAGGATATCAATGCTCACTTTCTTTTGTTGTTCAAATCGAGATAGCAGATTCTGGAGCTCACTCGATTTGCGTTTAATATCAGCTATGTTTTTTTTGTATTTCTTTAACTGATATTCTGCCGAAATATTCTTTATGTCTTTGGCAGACAAATGCATATAATGTCTCATATTTTTTGACTTAAATCTAATTCCAGTTATTGGAGTTTCACGAGGGATTTTAAAATGGCTTCTATGCAAACTAAAAGAAAACTGCTCACTTGCATCTTTCTTTTTGAACGAATTTATCAATTCTTTTATAATGATAGTTTTATTGTAAATTTTTCGGATTGTTTCAATCGTAATTTTGTCTAAAAGAAGTTTGGAATGAATGAGATTAGAAATATTTGGACTGCTTTCCATTGACTCTCGTTCATGCAATCTATCAATAAATAGAGGTGGGAGTTTCACATTTGAAGGATTGTGCAATTGCATTTTTATATTTCCTTTGCCTATACTTCACAATATACTTTATAAGAATAGACTCATAACTATAATAGCTCTTCAAATTCTTTCTCGTTAATAATTTTCAACTTAAAATGTTTTGCTTTCTCCAATTTGCTTCCCGCATTTTCTCCGGCTACTACGTAATCGGTTTTTTTCGATACGCTCGATGCGGCGTGGCCGCCGTGGCGGGTGATTAGTTCTTCGATTTCGTCGCGGGTGTATTTTATTAACGTGCCGGTGACGACTAGGGTTTTGCCTTCCAGGGCACGGCGCTGGCCGCGGGCTGGGGCGGTGGATTTTAGGTTTACGTCCAACGATTTCAGGTCGGCGATGGTTTCCTTGCCGAATTTGCTGTGAAGAAATGAAAAGATGCTGGCGGCGATGATCGGGCCGATTTCGTTTACTTCGCTGAGTTCTTCTTCCTTGGCCGCCATCAGGGCGTCCATTGTGCCGAAGTGCTCGGCCAGCACCGACGCCACCCGGGCGCCAACGTGGCGGATGGAAAGGGCGTTTAAGAGCCGGGCCAGGCCGCGATTCTTGCTGGCCTCGATCCCCTCGAGCAAATTATCCAGCGACTTGCGGCCCATGCGCTCGAGATTCAAAAGTTTGTCTTGTTTTTCTTCCAGCCGATACAAATCGCCATAGTTTTTCACAAGGCCGTCGTTTACCAGTTGATCGACCAGCTTGTCGCCCAGGCCTTCGATGTCCATGGCGTTGCGGCTGGCAAAATAGCGGATGCGTTCTTTCACCTGGGCCGGACAAAGGTTGTTCGGGCAGCGGATGTAAACGCCGCCTTCGTCTTTGACCAACTTCGTATCGCACTCGGGGCAAGCGGCGGGAAAAACGAATTTGCGCGGCGAGCCTTTGCGCAGGTGTTTTTCCACGCGGACGATATGGGGGATGATTTTGCCCGCCTTTTCGACCACCACCACGTCGCCCACGCGCACGTCCTTGCGCTCGATTTCGTCGGCATTGTGCAGACTGGCGTGGCTCACGGTAGTGCCGGCCAGTTCCACAGGTTCCAGATCGGCCACGGGCGTGATCGTGCCCGTCTTGCCCACCTGCACGCGAATATCGTTGAGCCGCGTGGTGGCTTCGTACTTCTCGAATTTGTAGGCGATCACCCAGCGCGGGCATTTTGACGTTGCGCCCAGTCGCTCGCGCTCATCGAAACTGTTGACCTTAAGCACCAGGCCGTCGATCTCGAAATCCAGTTCGTGCAGGCGTTCGATAAGTTCCTCGCAATGGTCCACGGCCGCCGCGAACGATGAAAAACACTCCACTTCCGGCGTGGGCGGAATTCCATAATCCCGCAACTCTTCGAGGAATTCCATGTGCGTTCGGGCCTTGAGCCCTTCGGTCAGACCCACGCTATGGGCGAAAAATCGCAACCGCCGCTGGGCGCAAATCCGCGGATCGAGCAATCGCACGCTGCCGGCGGTGACATTTCGGGTATTGGCAAACAGCGGCTCGCCCTTGGCCTGCTGGGCCTGGTTTAGAACGACCAGGTCGGAGTTGGTCATGTAGATTTCGCCGCGGACCTCGAGCACCGGCGGCACTTTCTTGCCGGACAAGCGGAGCGGTATGCCCTTGACCGTGCGGACATTGTGGGTGATGTCGTCGCCCACCCGCCCGTTGCCCCGGGTGATACCCCGGGTCAAGAGTCCGTTTTCGTAAATCAGCGCGATGGCCACGCCGTCGATTTTCAGTTCCACAACCCACTCGATTTTTTCGCCCGGCAGCAGTTTGGCCACGCGCTCGCCGTATTTTTTCAACTCCTCGATGCTGTAGGTATTTTCGATGGAGAGCATGGGCACGCGATGATCGACCTGTTGGAGCCCCTCGACGGGCTGTTCGCCCACGCGCTGCGTGGGGCTATCGGGCGTGATCAGATCAGGATGCTCGGCCTCCAATTGTTTCAGCCGCTCCATCAGCCGATCGTACTTTAGATCGGAGATTTCCGGGGCCGCTTCCACGTAATATTTGCGGTCGTGGCGGGCGATTTCCTCGCGAAGCCGGGCGATTTCAGCGGCAGGATCGGCGGGCATGATGAAAGTTTATTGTTTACGGTTTACAGTACACAGTTTACGGTTTACGGTTTACAGTTCACGGTTTTTTTCTCAAGAACCGATGACTGTAAACTGATAACTGTCAACTTGCTACCCATCGCAGCCGCAGGCAACGACGCAGGGGCCGGACATGCCGCGCATGGGATGGGGGATCAGGCAAAGGAATTTCAAGGGGCTGGAACCGGTGTTGCGAAATTGGTGGACCTGGCTGGGCGGAACAAACACGACGCTGCCCGGCCGGAGCGGATGTTCTTTGTCGCCCTCCAACACCACGCCCGTCCCTTCCAACACAAAAACTTCGTGTTCGTGGCCGTGGGCGTGTTTGGGGGTATGACCGCCGGGGGCCACCTCGAATTGCCGCATGGAAAAACTCGGCGCACCCTCGTCCGGGCCGATCAGGCAGCGCATGCGGCAGTTGACGGCCCCTTCCATCTCGACCGGCGCGGCCTCGATTTGTTCGTAGTGCGTTACTTTCATAAGAGTCCTCGGCTCATAAAGTTTTCAGTTTACAGTATTCGGTTCACGGTTCACAGTTTACAGTTCACGGTTTACGGTATTCTATTCATCCCTCATCCCTTATCCTTTATCCATTGCCTAATTCCCGATCCTTTAAAATTACCCATTATACCGTAAATGCCGGCGGATCAAGCCGGAGCGCAAAAAAACCCCGAGGCAACGACTCCCAGCACCGTTGCGGCTTCCGCCAAGGAAGCCTCACCATCGTTGACCTCGAGGCCGTTATCCGCGGCGGAAAACCGTCGCGGATACAACTCATCTATAACAATGTTAAATATCTTGTCAAGGGATAGATGCGGGAACATAGACAAGCGGGTTGCAGGCTGGTATTATTATAATATGTCTTATTATCGACATACTTTGCCAGGCAAAACTATGACGGCCGTCGGTAAGATTTCTTTACAAGGGGTTGCGGTTCACAACCTCAAATCGATCGATTTGGATCTGCCGCACCGGCAGTTGATCGTGTTTTGCGGCTTAAGCGGCAGCGGCAAAAGCAGCCTTGCGCTCGACACCCTGTATGCCGAGGGCCAGCGCCGATACATCGAAAGTTTTTCGGCCTACACGCGGCAGTTCCTCCAGCGCTTGGAAAAACCCGAGGCCGAACGCATCGACGGCATCCCCCCGGCCATAGCCGTTACCAGCAAAAACGCCGGCCGCTCCAGCCGCTCTACGGTCGGCACGGCCACCGAAACCGGCGATTATCTGCGCCTGTTGTTCGCCAAGATTGGACACGTATTTTGCCTCAAATGCGGGCAAGAAGTCCTATGCGACACCCCTCAAAGCACCGCCGAAGTCTTGTCCGCTTTGCCGCCTGGCACAAAATACATTATCGCCTTTCGAATCGATGTGCCGGCCGCCGAGCAGAAGTCGGTTGGGGCGACAGCCAAGCAGAAATCGAGTGGGGCTGCAGTTCAGAAATCAGTTGGGGCGACAATTAAACTGTCGCCCCAACAGGAGTCGATCCAACAGGAGTCGCCCCAACAAATCGATGCCTTGGCCGCAGGCCTGCGCGAAGAAGGATTTATTCGCGTGATTGCCGGCGGCCGGTTAATCAACTTGGACGAAATCACTCTCTCAATCAGTTGGGGCGACAGTTTAACTGTCGCCCCAACTGTATCCGGCACTGTCGCCCGAACACAGATTAACGGCGGGCTATATGTCGTGGTCGATCGGCTGACGGCCGGCGGGGCAAGCGACAGCCGATTGCGCGATTCGCTGGAAACCGCTTTTTCCAAGGGCCGCGGCCGATGTTTCGTGTTTGTGGAGGAAAATGAAAAGACAAAAGGAGACCCTGGCGGCGATTCGCCCTCACCCTCGGGCACCACGTCAGTGGTCGCTCCGGGCACCGACGGGCACCATGCGGAGCATGGTCGGTTGGTCGGGAGAGGGGACAACATACTGAACCCTGAACCCCGAACCCTGAACTCTGAACCCTCTCCTTGCCCCTCGCCTCTTGCCCCTCGCCCCTTGATTCTCATCGACGGCCGTCCCTGGCGGCGGTTGGGATTCAGCACGCAGTTGTCCTGCGAGGATTGCGGCATCGAATATCCCCCGCCCGAACCGCGACTGTTCAGTTTCAACAGTCCCTTGGGCGCATGTCCGGAGTGCGAAGGTTTCGGCAACGTGATCGGCATCGACATGGACCTGGTCGTCCCCGATCCGAACAAATCGCTCGCCGAAGGGGCAATCGCCCCCTGGAACACGCCCGCTTACGAGCATGAATTGCGGGAACTGCTGGCCTTGGCGCCGGATTACGATATTCCAAGCGAAGTGCCTTTCAAGGAACTCGACCGGCGGCAACTGGCACTGATTACCCGCGGCGTGCCGGAGCGGAAATTCGGCGGCCTGGAAGGTTTTTTCGCCTGGCTGGAACGGCGCAAGTACAAGATGCACATCCGCGTGTTCCTCAGCCGATGGCGGAGTGCCCGCACCTGCCCGAGTTGCAACGGCACGCGTCTTCGCCCCGAGGCCCTGGCCGTGCGGTTGGGGGCGAAAAACCTGGGCGAAATCTGCGCCTTGAAAGTCCGCGATGCAGCCGCCTTTTTCCGCGATTTACAGTTGCCCGCCTGGCAGCGGCAGGTGGGCCGCATGATGCTCGAACAGGTGCAAGCCCGGCTGGGATACCTGGAAGAAGTCGGGTTGGGCTACCTGACCTTGGATCGGCCGCTGCGGACCTTAAGCGGCGGCGAAGCCCGGCGCGTGGCCCTGACCGCCTCCTTGGGTTCCAGCCTGGTCAACATGCTTTACGTGCTCGACGAGCCGTCGATCGGCCTGCACCCCCGCGATATCAATCAGCTCATCAACGCCATCAAGCAACTTCGCGATCGCGGCAATACCGTGGTCGTGGTCGAGCACGAGGAATCGATGATCCGCGCGGCCGATCAGATCGTGGAGATCGGTCCGGGGGCGGGCGAACGCGGCGGACGCATCGTCTTCCAAGGCACCCCCGAGGAATTGGAAAAATCGCCCGATAGCCTGACCGGCGACTATCTTGCCGGCCGGCGCGGAGTCGGCGCCAATCCGCGGCGCCGCCCGCCCAATCACGGCTGGATCCGCCTGGCCGGGGCCCGGGGAAATAACCTGAAAAACGTTACCGTGGAATTTCCCCTGGGCATGTTGTGCCTGGTCACCGGGGTGAGCGGATCGGGCAAGAGCACGCTGGTCGAGGACACCCTTTACCCTGCGCTCTGCCGCCGCCTGCGCAAAGAGGCCTCGAAGCCCTATCCCCACGATGACGTTTTCGGCGACGGCCAGCTCGATGACGTGATCATGGTCGATCAAAGCCCGATCGGGCGCTCGCCGCGATCCAATCCGGTGACGTATTTGAAGGTCTTCGACGAAATCCGCAACGTGTTCGCCGACACCGTCGAAGCCCGCACCCGGGGTTACAACGCCGGGCATTTCAGTTTCAACGTCGACGGCGGGCGCTGCACCGCCTGCCAGGGCGAGGGCTACATCCAGATCGACATGCAGTTTTTGGCCGACGTCTACATGCGCTGCGCACAGTGCAACGGCACCCGGTATCGCGACGAAATCCTGGACGTCACCTATCGCGGCCGCAACATCGCCGACGTGCTGGAGATGACCGTGCGCGAGGCCTTCACCTTCTTCCGCGGGCAGCCCAAGGTCCAGGCCCGGTTGAAACGCCTGATCGACGTGGGCCTGGATTACGTGCAACTCGGCCAGCCGGCCAACACGCTTTCCGGCGGCGAGGCCCAGCGCCTGAAACTCGCCGGTTACATGAGCGGGGCAAAACGCGGCCGCTGCCTGTTCATCCTCGACGAACCCACCACCGGATTGCACTTTTACGACATCGTGCAGTTGCTGGATTGTTTCGACGCCCTGCTGGCCGTGGGACATTCGCTGATCGTGGTCGAACACAACCTGCAAATGATGAAAGCCGCCGATTACATCGTCGATCTCGGCCCGGCGCGGCCGACGAAGGCGGTCAGATCGTGGTAAAAGGCACGCCCGAGATGGTTGCCAACTGCCAGCATTCCATCACCGGCCGATACCTGGCCGAAGTGCTGAACAAGGAGATTACAAATTGACAATTGACAATTGCAAATTGCAAATTGAACGCTACATCCGCCAAATTCGTTTCCCGCCGCTGGGTGAAGAAGGGCAACGGCGATTGGCATCGGCCCGGGCGCTGATTTGCGGATGCGGGGCGCTGGGAAGCGCGATTGCCAATACTTTGGTCCGTTCTGGCGCGGGCGCAGTGCGGATCGTGGACCGGGATTTCGTGGAGCTGAGCAATCTCGCCCGGCAGGCGCTCTTCGACGAGGCGGACGCCGCCGCCGGATTGCCCAAGGCCGTGGCCGCCGCCGAAAAACTCCGCCGCATTAATTCAGCGATCGAAATCGAGCCGGTCGTGGCCGACGTGAATCACGCGAACGTCGAGCGGCTTTGCGAGGGCGTCGATGTCATCCTCGACGGAACCGACAATTTCGAGACGCGATTCCTGCTGAACGACGCTGCCGTAAAACTCCGCCTGCCCTGGATCTACGGCGGTTGTCTGGGCGCGGAAGGGCAGACCATGACCATCATCCCCGGCGAAACCCCATGCCTCGGCTGCCTGATGGAAACCTGCCCTCAGCCCGGCAGCACGCCCACCTGTGACACGGCCGGCATCTTGGGCCCAATCGTGGGTGTGATCGCCTCGATCCAGGCCATCGAGGCGATAAAAATCCTCAGCGGCAACCGCCAGGCCATATCCCGGCGCCTGACGGTCGTCGATCTATGGCGGAATCAAATTAAACGGGTCGATATAAGCCGCTTGCGCGACCAGTCCGATTGTCCCGCCTGCCAGCGCGGCGAATTCCCTTGGCTGGCCGGCCGCGAAGGCGGCCAAACCGCCGTTCTTTGCGGACGCAACGCCGTGCAACTTTCCTACCCGGGAGCAAACCCTTCGCTTACTGAATTAGCTCAACGTCTTACCGGCATAGGCGCGGTCACGCTGAACCGATACCTTCTGCGTCTTAAAATCCCCGCCTACGAAATCACGCTCTTCCCCGACGGCCGCGCAATCATCACCGGCACCGACGACATAATCACCGCCCGTGCGATATACGCAAAATACATCGGAGTGTGAATATCCATAGAAATCCTCCGCGACAGAGCGACATGGCCCGCCGAACGCCTGGCACAAATCCGTCGCGGATTTCTTGGACAATCAGGATGATAAAAGTTTCGCAAATACTACGCAAGCGCAAAACTACTTTGTAAACGCAATCGACCCGCCGCCCGTGAAGCCTCCCGATCCCGAAGAGAAACTGAAACCGGACTTTACAGGAGTCGAAAAACCATACGCATCAGGTACGCCGCCGGAAGCAAAGCTAAAGCCAAACGCCCTGGCGAAGCCCGAGCCGCGGATCAAGGCCCCTTCGGAGTCGGTTATGGTTTTCATGGCCGAAAGCCCCATTTTTTCCAAAGCGGCTTTTGACACGTTTCCGTCGTAGGCCATCGCTGGGACGGCAAATAACGCTACCAAAGCTAGAACTGCAAGTACATACCTCATGATCTCTTCTCCTTCGGTTTAGAGAAAAAACAACAAATTCAAACATCTCATAACACGTGAATCACACATAGTTCACTCCGTTTTGCTGGCTTGCCACCGGTCGTGCTATCAATTGCAAAATTCTATGCGATGCGATACTGGCTTGTCAATTTAAATCCCGCCTAAGGGACAATATAGATGGTAAGATAACGAATATGGGAAAACAAGGCGAAATCCAGTTGCGCAGAAAAAACAACCAATCCGTTAACTCATTACTATACACGAAAGCTGGAATAAGATGGGAAAGGGAGGTAGAGGAGAAAAGGGGAGAGAAGGATGATCGACTTTTGTAGAATTTCATTACTCAATCATTCATTGTTTTAATTATCGCATTTACCTTTTCCCTCCTTTTTCCTTCCTGAAAATGGCATAGTCTCGACGACCTCCGACTTTTTCCGATAAAATTTTAGGGACAATGATTAGACTTGCACCCGAAGACTCGTAGCATAAAAAGAAATCGAGGATAAAAATTACCATCGAAGACTTGAATTAAGAAATTATCATATAGTCCTTACTTTACGCACTTTTCCGCACCGCGAGCAGTTCGCGCAATTGGTGGGGCATGAGCAGTTTCAGGGCATTGTCGTCGTGACAGAGGGTTTCGACGACTTGGTCCAATTGTTCCGCCGGATCCAGGGCCAGATCAAGGAAAAAGATTTTCTTGCCCTTTAGTTCGCATCCACCGCCGCCGTTGCCGTCAAGATATTCTTGACGGATTTGGTATCCCAGACGCGAGGCCAGATCCAGGCCGTGTCCCAGGATTTCTACCGTGTGCATCCCAGCTTCTCCATATCGCCCACTTCCGTGTCGGTCAAGGATTATAGCGTGTTCATCTTTAGTTGCCCAGCCGAGTTCGACGATACGGTCACTTAGGCTAACCTTTTATCCCGCTTAGAGTTAAGACGCGAAGTTCCCGCAAAACAGAAAGAACGCTCATGCTGGGACGATCAGGCGAAACGGGAATTATGGAAAAAATCATAGCGATCAGGCGATTTGGATAGGCTTTTGGAGCAGTTAAAGACCATGAATGGCCGCGACGACTATTCCCATTTACTAGAGCAGATCGAAATCCTCAAGCAGCAGCTTGCCCAGGCCCATCGTCTGACCGCCCTGGGCGAACTGGCCGGAACGACCACGCACGAGTTCAACAACGTGCTGACGACCATTCTGAATTACGCCAAGATGGGCGTGCGGCACAAAGACACGCCCACGCGCGACAAATGTTTCGAAAAAATCCTTACCGCCTGTAATCGCGCAGCGAGAATTACCAGCACCATTTTGGGAATGGCCCGAAATCGTTCGGCCGGTCAGGAGCCCACCGATTTGAAGCAACTGATCGAGGACACGCTGTTGTTGCTGGAACGGGAGATGAATAAATACCGAGTAATTGTGGAGAAGCAACTGCAAGCCGTCCCGCAGGCATACGTCAATGGCAACCAGATTCAACAGGTGTTGATGAACCTTTTGATCAACGCCCGGCAGGCCATGCCCAACGGCGGGCGGATGTTGATCAAGCTCGTTTACGACGCCGAGAACGACATGATCGACCTGGTGGTCCGCGACAACGGCTGCGGAATGCCGCCGGAGGTGCTGCCCAAAATTTTCGATTCCTTCTTTACCACTAAAAAAGGCCCGGACGCCAGCGGCAAGGGCGGCACCGGCCTGGGACTATCGATGTGCCGCGACATCATCGAATCTCATCACGGCCGGATCCGCGTGGATAGCACGGTGGGCCGAGGCACGGCATTCACGCTCAAGTTGCCCACGGCCAGCAAAGCCGCACCAAAACGCCCCGCCATCGCTCCCATTTCTCCCGCGATAATTCCCATGAGCGGATTGCCCAATCAGCCCACGGCGGGCGGCGGTTGATGATTCTTGGCAGATGATATTTGGGTATTCATGCAATAATGTCAGCAGAATTAGACAATAATATCATTGAATCGGTTGACAAAAGATCTGCCGCATTTTATACTAGGCCATTAGGGTAAATTGCTCCCTGTAATTCCGGGGGTAGATTTGCGGTTCTGTCTGTAGTATCTTCCTAAAAAAACGAGGCGGCGTTTCTTTGTTATTGCCGAATGCGGAAAGCGATGAAGCCTTTATAAATGACAATGCGCTTTCAGGGCATTTCGTAATCGATTGTCTGATATCGGCAATCATCTCTCTAAGCGCCAAGGCAAAAAGGTCGATGCGGGCAAGGAAGGGCGGTCTCATCTTGAGAGTCGGGTAAAAAACGCTAGATTATGGGTATCTTTATCAGACCATGGGCAATCCTTTAAACTACGGCCATTCTCAAACTAGGAGGCGCCATGAGTATAAAATCCGTGAATATAAAATCCGCTCTCTATGGGCTGCTTGTCGTGCTTGTTACCGCTAATATGCCCGGCATTGCCTTTGCCCAGGAGAAAACCGGCTCGACTGCCGCCCGGGAAAGCAAGCCGTCGGCCGATGCCGCCGGGCAAACCGGGAACGGTTTAATAGGCGCCGCGGCAAAAAATTCCAATGGTCCGAGCGCCGAAAAAAAGGCCGCTCCTGGAACAACAAAAGGCGAGACGCTTAGGGGCAAGGTCGTATACGTAACCGACGGCGACACCTTGACATTACTGGTTGATAAAAAGGAATATAAGATCCGCTTGCTGGGAATCAACGCGCCCGAGGACGATCAGCCTTTCGGCAAACAAGCGGCCAAGGCGATGTCGGATATGGTGTTGCATAAGACGGTCCAAGTTTCGACCTTCGGGCAAGACATATACGGCAACACCCTGGGCATTGTCAATCTTGACGGAAAAAATATCAACCTGGAACTGGTAAAACAAGGTTCCGCCTGGCATTACAAAGCATATTTGGACTCAAAGACTTTGACCGGCGCCGAAGACGAAGCCAGAAAGGCGAAAATCGGCTTATGGGCCGAGGAAAATCCAATTCCGCCCTGGCAGTGGCGGCAACAGACCGGCATCGGCAATTCCGAAGATCCCTTTAACCCAAAGGCAGACAATCCGAACGGGTCCGGGACGGCGAAATCGCCTGCCGATCAAGGGCAAAAATATTGGCTTACCGCTTCCAGCAACGTCCGCCACAACAGCAAATGCCGGTATTATCAAAAAACCAAGGGCCGACCTTGCGGACCCAACGAGGGCACGCCGTGCAAAATCTGCGGCGGATGATGGAATGAGCCTGCGGCAAACACTACCAGTCCGTCACGATAAAAATTCGGGTACCACGGTTGGCTTGTCCAAGCATGTTTCCCGCACTGCTGGACAAGCCAGCAGTGGCACACAAGCTGAAAATTTAATCATGACATAACGCTACTGCCCTTTTCGCTCCGGATAGACCACCAATTCCACGCGGCGGTTGCGTTGTTTGCCTTCGGCGGTGGCGTTGGAGACCACGGGATGGTTCGAGCCGTGGCCGACGACAAAGAGTTGATCGCCCTGCAAGCGGGTGCGGGTCACGAGCACGTCGTAGACGGCCATTGCCCGGGCGATGGACAATTCATGATTGCTCCGCCACTGGCCGCCGGCTACCGGGTCGTTGTCGGAGTGGCCTTCAATGCCGATGAGTTGATCGGGATAACTCCGCATCAGTTCGGTGGCGGCGTTGACGATCAATTCCGGCCCGCCAGAGCGCAGCCGGGCACTGCCCGATTCGAACAATCGATTGCACGGCAGTTCCACGCGGATCACGTCGCCGTCGCGGCGGACATAGACGTCGGGCAGATTGATGGCCGGCAAGGTTTGCAGAAAACTATTGTTGGGCGTGATGGTCACTCCGCCTTGGCGCTGCATGGAGGTGGTCATGGCCTGAACTTTTTTGTCGGTGCTCTCCTTGTCCGACCGGGCTTGGGCAAGTTGGGCAGTCGCCCCGCGCAACTGATCGCGCATGGCCGCCAACTGATCTTCAAAGACCTTCGATTGCTGCCGGGATTGGGCCAACAGTTGCCCCAATTCCTGGTTGTCTTTATCTAACGCGGTCGCGCGATTCTGCAATTCGGCATACTGGCGCGAAAGGGCCTGCTGCTGCTGTTCGTACTGCGTGACCTTGCCCTTTAGCACCATGGGATTGTCGGCGCAGCCGGCCAGCGCGACCAGCAAAAAACCTAACAACCATGTCCCACCTGAAAATCGTGGCATGGCGATAATCTCCTTGAATCTACCAAGACAAGCAGGGCGGATAGTAACAGGGCCAACAGGGGGTGGCAAGAGCAGTTCGACATAGGCGAAAGGTGGAAAGGCGCAACATCAAATTGCCTGAATTGCCAAAACTATCTATGTAATCATGATTCAAAAGGATAGGGGGTGGATTTTTTGCCTCGCTCTGAATGCGTTTTCCAGTATATTTCTGCTGCGACTCCAAAACACGGGCGATCTCCTTTATGCTGCCTTATTGCCAGAAAAACTTAGTTATGCCCGGTATGACAAGTTGTTTTCAGGATAGGATTGCGTTTATGCCGGTATTTGGACAAAAGACAATTTGGACAAAATAAAAATATTTTTGTCTACCCCCTTGGCGCATCGCGGACAATATGCTCTATTCATTGTCATGGCACGACCAATATAGGAGGTTATATGGCTACTATTCAACAAGAAGTCAGGGCTACCCCGCCCTACGTCTCTTTTAAGACGTTATTAACATACGTGGACGATTTGAAAGGAAAAGATCACTTGCCTGATCAAATCGACAGAAGTGTGATGCCAAAAATGTCAGGTATTACACAAAATCAAGTTTTATCTGCATTGCGGTTTCTCAGACTTGTGGATGAAAATGACAAAGTCACTGGTTTGCAAAAACTTGTTGATGCACGCGAAACACCGAAATTTTCCGAAGTTTTCGCTGATTTTATTCGCCAAGCATACGTGGACATTATTGGAACAATAGACATCAAATCCGCCACACAGAAACAATTAAGGGATAGTTTCAGAGAGCATGGCAAAGTCGAGGGGGCAGATACTTTGAATAAGGCCGTCCGTTTTTACCTTAAGGCATTAAAGGCGGCAGATATGAAATTTTCCTCTCACCTAACACTACGTCAATCCCGTGGCGTACGACGTAGTTCATTGCCTAAGCAAGAAAAACAACCACTTCAGGAGCAAAAAGGTGGCGAAATAAAGCAAAATCGACCGCCATTGCCTGGAACTATTACTATCCCTCTCCATTTACCCCCAAAACAAACTGGATCAATTACATTCCCCGAGGATTTAGATGAGGCTGATTGTGAGATGATCGATACCATCATAAGGGCTTATGCTAAAAGGAGACAAGGAATCCCCTCCAAGCCAAAATAAACTACGACAGCGGGTCACATTACAGTACTACAAATACCAATGAGACCCGCCAAAGGATGAGGCCGGGTGGCGCAGGATACTCGTTAACAAGTTCCCTGCGACTTCGGGCTTCCACACCCCGTTGGAACGGAGTCCAATCCCGTCCCGCCCGGACCTCATTTCTTATAACATGTCTTTATGTATTATGCAATAGCGCAACAAAAAGGAAGCAGATAGCGCCAGTTTTTATAAATCCGGTTAGAGTGCCTAGGAATTGTGTGAATGCGGACTAGCGCACCCCAGTTTTGCAACGATACATTATGGACGTATGAAGGAATGTTATGAGTTGGCTATTATTCCTCGATGAAAGTGGGCATGACCATAAGAACACGCCTTACGAAGTCCGTGGAGGTGTGGCGCTGCAAGATAGAAAGGTGTGGCCATTCATCCGTGCTGTGTCCGGCTTAGAATTGAATTGTTATGGCGTGCGATTAGCAGATTTTAAGAAGGAGTTTAAAGGAGCAAAGCTGCTCGACAAGGATCGGTTGAATTGGGCGTTTCAAGACACACTACAGACTGATGAAGAGCGACGCCGAAACGCTCGCGCATTCCTTTCAAAAGGTATGCAAAAAGCCAAACCCACTCGCGCCGAGTTCATTGGTTACGGCCAGGCGAGTTTTCAAATGGCTCAGGGTCTCTTTCAATTGCTACGTGATCACGATGCAAAGATTTTCGCATCCGCTATTCCCTGCGGCGTCAAAGCGCCGGATGATAAGCCAGTAGAAAAATACCTGCGAAAAGATCACGTCTATCTTCTCGAACGCTTCTACTACTTCGCTTATAAAATGCAGGAGCAGGGTCTGCTTGTCATGGACCAAGTCGAGGAGCAATATGACTACCGTTTTGTTCGTAAACTTGAACGATACTTCGTGCGAACGGACAAGGGTATTAAACGGGCTGATTGGATTGTTCCTGCACCATTTTTCTCTTCATCCTACCTCAGCATTCCCATACAGGTTGCAGATGTTTGCATCTATTGTATTAACTGGGGATTTAGACTTCCGAATCTAGGTATGAATGCACCAACTCGCAAGAAGATTGAAGAACAATTCGTCCCCTGGCTTCGACAGCTTGAATATAAAGACAAGCAGCAGCACACCTATGGGATCATATTCGTGAAAAACCCGTATGGTCCAGGAGGAGTTTGAACGGCGCAATAAAAAGGAGGCAAAATTCCCTCCCGGCGACCCCAAAGGGTTCCCGGTCAGGCCGAGCCTCCATATGAAGTATCGCATGTATGCATCTGTTAATCAAGTCTAAATACCCAAAAATTTATATTTCATAACCCACCTATTTATAATAGGTTACGTCACAATATCATTATTACTATGCCAAATTACTATGCCAAAAAATACCCCAAATCCCTAAAAATAATTTTATCCTATCTGAATTTTGGGTAATTTTTTCAGCGACACACTCCTAAAACAGTGCCCAAAATTCAAATTGAGTAACAGTAACCAATTGTGTGATTAGCCACTTTAATCCCTAATTCATCCTCTTAATTAAAAAACTGATCACTGGAGAATAATAACTATCTACCATCTATCATGAACTCTTTTATTGCGAGCATTAACCGCGTCAGGGGATTTTATCACCGCCCCGGACGCAGATCCCGTGCTTGGGCGGCGGCTTCGGCGGCGGCCTGGTCTTCACCCATGCGGCGGAGCAGGTCGGCCAGGCTCATGTAATCATGAGCCAATATGCCGCGCAAAGGAGGCCCTTTGGGATCGTTCTGCGATAGTTCCTTAAGCGAAGCGATGGAGGCTTGGAGCATGGAGCGGGCCTCGGGCAAAATGCCGCGCTCATCGAGCAGCCCGGCCAGGGACTCTTGGATCATTGCCATCCCGAACTTGTAGGAGGTAGTGCGGGGATAGCGGCGGACGAGCGTCGATTGCAGGTCAAGGGCTTTTCGCAGGTTGGATTCCGCGCCGGCCTGGTCGCTTTCCTGGAGCATGCCAGCCAATCGCAAACGGATGAAAACCTGGGAGGCCGCGTAATCGGGAATATTGGGATGTTTTGCCACGAGCTCTTCGGATATAGACAGGGCTTTTTCCAGCATCTCGCGGGAGCGCTGCCGTGCGGCCGAGTCTGCCGCCTCCCGGGAGAATCGATTTCGGGCGGCCTCGATGGCGTAGGTTTCGCTAAGATCATAACTGTAATCAGGGACGTCCGGATTTTCTTCTACCAATTTTTGCAGGATTTGGATTGCCTTGATCGCGGTCTCCGGGGTCGAGTCTCGGCTGGGGCCAAACCGCTGGAAAGGCGCCTCTCGATAACATCGGGCAAGCAGGAGGCGATAGTCGGGCACTTCCGGATGTTCGGTCACGAGCCGTTCCAGAATATCGACGGCCTTTTGCAGGCTTTCCTCACTTTCTTCCGGAGAAAGGCTGGGAAACGGCCCGCGAGGACCCCGCTCAGGTCCGCGGCGATCGGGGCCGAAATCAGGCGGGCCAAAACGCCGGTCGGGCCGGACCGGGTCTTGGCCGAGGGGCGGCGGAGGCGGCCCCTGCGCACCGTCAAAACCCGCCGGTCCGGGCCGCGGACCGCGCAGACCGCCCAAGGCAAATGGAGGAGGCCCCGGGTCCCGGCCGGTTCCCTTGCCAAGATAATAATGTGTGCGAGCCAATTCGTATTGGTACTGCGGCAAGGCGGAAGATTCCGCGGGAACCGCTTTTAGCGTGGCAAAGGCGTCGAGGTACGACGCGTGCTCCGCTTCCATATCGTTCATTGCCCGGTACACGTTGCCAAGTTCATTCTGAATCCTGGCGATTTCGGTGCGGAGTTCCGTATTTTCCGCCGATGCTTCGGCGAGTTGCTTGTACAATTCGATGGAGCGCAAGTAGGCGGCTTTCGATTCTTCATAGTGCCCCAGGCGCTGGCGAATATCGCCGATGCGGCGGTTGGCCTCGGCGACTTTTCGGCGGAGCCTGGCGTCGCCGCCGCCCTGAGCGGCCAGCCGATCGTAAAAAGCGACCATCCGCTCCAGGAGCGCGGCCGCCTCTTTCGACAACACGGGCTGGACCGGGACGGTGATTTCCTTGCCCGTGTCGTCGACCACGGTGAGCGCCGATGCCGAAGGAATCCGGTCCGGGGCGAACTGCTGGAAGATGTTGTCCAGGGCCTCCAGGGCCAGAGCCGAGATGTTTTCCGCCTTTTTTCGCTGCATCGCCTCTTCCTTGTTGGCCTGTTTAGTGCGCACGTATCCGACGCTCGCCACGATGGCCACCAGGACGACGAGAGCGAGCGTGCTGGCGCCAAGGGCGGCTACTATCCGGTTGCGCCGCGACCACCGCCAAACTTTTTCGACGGCGGACGCCCGGCGGGCCCAGATGGGCCGGTCCTCGAGAAAACAGCGGAGGTCGCGGGCCAAATCTCCGGCCGACTGGTACCGATGCGCCGGATCGCGGGCAATCGCTTTGAGGACGATCGTTTCCAAGTCGCGAGGGATTGCGGGATTGAGTTTGCGCGGGCGGATTGGTTCGCCGTGAGCGATCTTTTGGATAATACTGCTGCGGTTGGCGCCTTCGAATGCCGCGTGAAAGGTGAGGAACTCGTATAGAGTCAAACCCAGGCTGTAGATGTCGCTGCGGGCGTCGAACTGGCCGAAGAACTGCTCGGGGGCCATGTAGCGCAATGTCCCCACTAGCCCGCCGGTTTGTGTTACATTATCCTGCTCCATGGCCTTGGCCAGGCCGAAATCGGTGATCCAGACCACTCCCTGCGAGTCCAAAAGCAGGTTGGCCGGCTTGATGTCGCGATGCAGAGTATGTTGCGCATGGGCGTAATTCAGAGCTTCCGCTACTTGCAAGCCGATTGCGGCGATGCTCCGCCAATAGCCGGGGCCGAATCGCCGGGTCCTGGGACAGACCGGCCTGGTCGCGGACGCGCTTCCGGGAGAATCGCAACTCCGGCCCACCTCGGTGCTTCGCGAGAGCTGAAAATCTTCAGTTGCCGCGTTTGCGCCGGCCGATTGCGCGGCAGTAGCGGCTGTTTTCTTTTCCCCAGTCGGCTCCGCGATTTCGCCGGAGCTAAGCTGCGAGAGTCCCGAATCTCTGGATTGCCAGAATCGACCCTGAAGTAGCATTTCGGCAAGGCGGACGGTTTCGCTCGCGGATGACGAATGGGGCTGCGCTTCGTCATGCTTGTCCGTCGTGGCGCTCGATGCGGAGGCGGCTTGTTGGATCTCGACAAAAATCGCATCCAGACCCACGCCGCGGATGAGTTGCATGACGATGTAGTGAAATCCTTCCTGCTCGCCGACGCCGAACACGGGCACGATGTTGGTGTGGTGCAGGCGTGCGGCAGTCTGCGATTCCCGCTGAAAACGCTGCAAGTGCTTGGCATCCAAAAGCGACTGCCTGGGCAGGACTTTTACGGCCACGTGCCGGCCCAGCGACTCCTGAAAGGCCTCATATACGATGCCCATGCCTCCGCGGCCGATTTCGCCCAGGATGCGGAAATCGCCGAGTCGCTCCAATTTCAGCGCGCCCAGTGAAACGCGCGCTCCGCCGGCCTCGGCTTTGTGCGCCTTTAGCTGTTCTATGGCGGCAATGGCCGGGAAAAGGTCACGTATCTCCGCGGCCAATTCAGGATGTTTCGCCGCGTACTCGGAGATCGAGGGCGATTGCCCGCCGCGCTGCCGTTGGACGAATTCCGCCGCCAGGACTTCCAGGGGATCGCGCTGGGGATCGGCTTGAGTCATCTTAGCACCCCTCCAAGAAACCGGGCATCTGGGACAAAACCGCCCTCAGCCGCTTGATCGCGCGAACGTAACGGATGCTGGCCGCCTTTTGCTGAATTCCCAACACTTCGGCGACCTCGCTGTTCGTAAGTTCCTCGAAATGCCTGAGTGCCAGAACTTCCTGGTCCAGCGGGTCCATTGCGGCGATGGCCTGCTCCACGCGCAAGAGAGTTTCCTCGCGGGCAGCCGCCTGGCTGGGCGAAGTGAATTTTCCCGCGAACTGAAATGCCAAAGACGCCGACGTGGTTTGCGGATACCGGCCGCCGTGTTGGCCGACTTCGCGCCCGGCGTCGCGCATCTGTGCGCCCAGGTGGTGGCGGTGAATATCGATAAGGGTTTGCATGAGCACCATTCTCAACCAGACAAACGGAGACAACGATGAATCGGCGCCGTAGCGATCGATGCGCTTAGCCGCGGCAAGATACGCCTCCTGCAGCACGTCGTCGGGATCGACGCGTCCCAGCAGGCGCCGGTCCATCCTGAAGCCGACCATCCGCCACAGGCGCTCGCGGTGCTCGGAAAAAAGCACTGCTAGGGCCTGGACATCGCCGCGTTTCAGCCGATCCGTCAGTCCGTCAGGTTCTTCGGCTGTATCGACCACGGAAAGTCTCTAAAGTAGTTAAACGAAAACACGTCCACAATTCTACTATATTACCGGCGAATCCGCCTATTATAAACCCTTTAACGGGATTGATGCCCCCATTTCACTGATTGTTGCGCACAATATCCCCTGAATTGTTGAACCCCGGAAAAATGGGGGCAGACCTGTAGAAATTCCGCCCCGCTTCTCGTTTACGAACTTATGGAAGCTACGCGCAAGAAAAACGCATGTCCGCGATCAGCTCACGACTCGGGACCCTGGAACGTCCCTCCCCCACTTTCGCTCCGGGTTCCGAGCCGGCTGAGGAGCAGAAAATCCAATGCTCGGCAACCGTGATCGTTCCCGCACTCAACGAGGCGGAGGCCATCGGCCGGGTTGTCGGAGATCTGGTTGCCCTATACCCCGACTACGAGATCCTCGTCGTCGATGACGGGTCGACCGACAATACGGGCGAACTTGCCTCCTTGGCCGGCGCGGGTCATCCGCCACGATTGGAACAAGGGATACGGTGCGAGTCTCAGGACCGGTTGCCGGCTGGCCAAAGGCGAGATAATCATCTGCTTCGACGGCGACGGGCAACACAATCCCGACGACGTCAAACGGCTCGTCGATGAGATCGGCCCGCATGACATGGTGGTGGGAACGCGATCGCGCGACTCCCATGAGCCGCTCGTGCGGCGGCCGGGCAAATTCATCCTTTCGACTTTCGCAGACTTTCTTGCGGGCGTGAAAATACCCGACGTGAATTCCGGTTTCCGCGCCTTTAAGCGAAGTGTAATCCTGCGCTACCTGCACCTCATGCCCACGGGTTTTTCCTTCTCCACGACCAGCACCTTTGCGATGCTAAAAAGCGGCCGGCCGGTGAAATGGGTGCCGGTCACCGTCAAAAAGCGGATCGGCACGAGTTCGGTGTCGCAAACTCGCCACGGCCTGCAAACACTGCTCCTGATGGTCCGGTTGACAACGCTTTTCGAGCCCTTAAAAGTCTTCCTGCCCATCAGCGCACTATTTTTGCTGATAGCCGTCGGGTTCCTGATCGCCAATTTCGCCGCCGGGCGGAACGTGCCGCAGACCTCGGTCATCATGTCCGTTTCCGGCGTCATGGTCTTTCTCATGGGGCTGGTAATGGACCAGGTGGCCGCGCTTCGCCGGGAGAAACACGAATGAGCGAGGCTTTTGTCATGGGCCGGCGATACCAACCCAATCGGTTCGGGGTCGAGGAAGTCCGAGCTTTCTGGGACTCGGTTGCCGACAAATACGCCCATGAAAGCCAATCGCTTAAAAAAACGCATTTCCAGAGGTTCGAGCGGGCTTTCACGCACTTTCAACCGGCCGAAGGCATGCGCGTGCTCAATATTTGGAGCCGTAACGGCGAAGCGATCGATTATTTCAGACGCATGTGTGCCACAACTAATCTACGGTTGGTGCCCGGCTTGCTCAGCAGTGAAGATGGTTCGGTTGAAAAAGCCAACCCCGGCGCCCGTCTTCCGCGCATCGAACTCATCAATGCCGAAGTCTCCCCGCGGTTGATTGCCAAGGCCCGCGCCGCTATCCCGAAGAAACTTTTATCGAAACCGATCTCATCTCGCTTCCCTTTGCCGATGGCGAGTTCGACTTTATTCTCTCCTTGGAGACCCTGGAGCATGCACCGATCCGCTTGGATTTTTACAAGAGCTTGCCCGCGTGCTCAAGCCGGGCGGGAGGCTTGTGCTTAGTTGTCCGCCGGCCGCGGTCGAACTGCCGCTATGGATTTATGAACTGTTTCTGCCCAACCATGGGGAAGGGCCGCACCGCTTCCTTTCAACCCGCGAAGTTAAAGGCCTGCTCCATGCCGCGGGTTTAGAACTCAAAATCCACGAGAGCACGCTTTTCATTCCCGTGGGGCCGCGCCTGCTTCGGCGTTTGGACCCGCTTGTCGAGCGTATAGCGACAAAAACCCCGCTTCGCGAATTGGGCATCCGGCAGTTTTTTGTGTGCGAGCGCCCGCGAGGGGCGGGTCCTTGGCAGGAACTTATTCGCGACGTGGTGGAAACGAATCTCTGTACCCGATGCGGCACCTGTGCCGGCATTTGCCCGTCAAATGTCTTCGAGTTCAAGGGCATCGACGAAGCGTGCCTGCCCTCCGCCGTTCGGCCGGAGGCCTGTATTGGCTGCGGATTGTGCACGCGCGTTTGCTCGGGTAGGAGGGTATCGTTTGCGAAAGTGCGATCCGCAGCCGGGTACGCACAGGTCCAGAGTGAGGAGCTAGGCCCGATCCGCCGCATTCGCGCGGCCCATGCCCACGACCCTGCCGTGCGGAGCGCCGGTGCGAGCGGCGGAGTCGTGACCGCCATGCTCTGCGACTTGCTCCAGATGGGAAAGATCACGGGCGCGATCGTCCTCGACTCGCATCCCCATGCGCCGTGGCGGCCTTGGCCCCACATCGCCCGCACGCGGGCGGAGATCCTGCACGCGGCGCAAAGCAAATACTGCGTGACTCCGACGAATGTCGCCCTCAAGGAGATCGATCCCAACGCGGATCGGCTTGCGATAGTGGCCTTGCCGTGCCAGATTCACGCGCTTCGGGCCTTGGAGCGTCAGGGCCACTCGGTGATGAAAGGCGTCTCGCTGATCATTGGCCTTTACTGTGGAAATCAACTGTACTTCGGCGCTACACGGAGTTTCCTTCGCCGCCACGGAGTCCGCGATTTGTCAGAAGTCGCTGAGATCCGCTATCGCGACGGGCTTTGGCCCGGACACGTGCGCTGCATTCTCAAAGACGGACGCTCGTTCGCGGCGCCCAAGTTTCAATTCAATCACCTGATATCGTTTTACGCCGTAGAAAGGTGCTTGTTATGCGCGGACCTGGCCGCGGAGGGCGCGGATATCTCGGTTGCCGACGCCTGGAATGGGGAAAACGGAGCCGGCCTGGGCTCGTCGCTCGTTGTTTCCCGGACCGATCGCGGCGAATCGATTGTTGCGGACCTTGCCGCCCGCGGAATTATTGATGCGGAAGAGATCGAATTGGACCAAGCCCTGACCATGCACGCCCACGGGCTGGACCTGAAAAAGACGGGCGCATTACTGCGCATTCAAAGCCTTAAGCGACAGGGGCGGTCCGCGCCGGAATACGATCTGCCCGAGCCTAATCCGCCCATCAGCCGGCGACTGGCCGAAGTCTTGGTTTCCGTGCATTTCCGCCTGCTACGGACGCGCCCGGCCCGCTGGATTTTGGATCGGATTCCCTTCGGACTGATTGGCCGAGCGTACGTTGGCGCGAGAACGGTTTGGAAGCACTCCGCCGCGAAAAAATATAAAAGCCAAAACAACGTTTCCCCGGACAGGCGGCGAAGTTGGTCGCAGTGGTGGCGGATGCTTGGGCCGCTGCTGTTGATCATCATGCTCTGGCGCATAGGGCCCGAAAAATGCTGGTCAGCCATAAGCGGGGCCGACTTTTTCTGGTTCCTGGCCGCCTGTTTGCTTTCCATTCCCTCGATCGCGGTAAAAGGGCTGCGCTGGCAGTGGATGCTCAGAGCGGTCGGTTTCGAGTCTTCGCTGGGCGAGAGCACGGCCGTATATGCGGCAGGAATGCTGGCCGGCGCGGTCACGCCCGGCAAAGTGGGCGACCTGGCAAAGGCCCCGCTACTGGTTGCACGCGGCCTTGCTTTAAGCGACGGCGTGGCTGCCTCGTTGCTCGATCGCGTATTCGACGGCATCGTTTTATTGGCCCTTGGGTTGGGAGGCATTCTTGCCATGCCGGCACTGCCGGGCCGGGCAATTATCGCCGCTACGGCCTTGATAGCCATCGCCATTACTATCGCGGCGACATATCTATTTCGCGATTCTTTTGCCAATGCCCTGCGCATAAGCGGCGTTGCGTGGTGGCTCGTCATGACCCTGACGACTCTTGCCGCCTCGGCAATGTATTTCGTCTCGGCGTATTGCTGCGCCAAAGCCATAGGGCTCAGCCTGGGGATGCTCGACGTCGTGGCCGGTTCATCGGTTGCGGCAGTTCTCGCCCTTTTGCCGGTTTCGGTGGCAGGCATCGGCACCCGCGATGCGGCATTTGTGGCGATCTTTGCCCATTGCGGGGTCGACGCCGGGCATGCGATAGCCTTTTCCAGCCTGATTCTTGCCTGGATGCTGGTCAATTGTGTTTTTTTTCTGGCGGTTTCGCAGTTGCCTCAGGCGAAGCTCGCCATCCGCAAGTTCATATATGATTTGATGGAGTAATATACCGTGAACCAGTTAAGTGAAATTGATAAGGGGTTGACCAAGAATAACTTTGAAGTATCTGCACAGCCGGCTCTCACCCCCTCACCCCCTGCCCCTCTCCCAAAGGGAGAGGAGAGCACGCGGACGACCGATACCGGCCCATCCACGCGCAACTATACGCTCTGCGGCATAGCACTGCTGATCGTGGTCCTTATCGCCACCGCGGTGAGTTGGCGGATGTATCCGCTGTTCATCGACACTTACTATCACATGGGCGTGATCGAGGGATTCTCCCAGGCCGGCGGCATTACCACGCGGGCCTTCTGGGAGTTGGCGCCCGGCGGGCGGGTCCACATTTATCCTCCCTCGCTGCACGTCATCGGATGCTTCTTATCGCTCGTGGGCATGTCGCCGCGGACCTACATCACTCTGGTAAGCGCATTCTGCTATGCCGGCTGCCTGCTGACCACTTGGATATGGCTGCGGCGGATCATCGGTGCGCGCTCGGCGCTCTTTGCTATTATCTTTCTGTGCGGACCGTACGGCTTTTTCTGGACGCAGGCGGCATTTACAGCCGTTGCGGGCCTCATGGTTCTGGCCCCGCTTGCCTTCCTGGCCCTGGAAACGGAGCATTTCCTTGCCTGCGGAGTCATTAATTTTATCGTGATAACCATGCACCCCATCGGACTTTTCCTGCCGCCGGCGCTGGTGATCAACACGCTCCTGCGTAGAAAAAAGATCATAGCGGGTTTGCTGGCGGCTTCGCTGCCCGTGGTCCTATACGGCCCGTGGCTGGCTCACATTTGGGCCAACCGAACGCTTTTGCCCAACAACCGCACGGGCGGCGAGATTTCCCTGGGCGGTTTCGGCGGCGGGGCGAATCTGGGCCTGTTCCTTGCGCCCTTGGCCCTGCTTTCCATCCCCTGGTTGATCGTGCGGCGGGGGCCGGCCTTGAGTTTGATAGGCGCACTTTTGGGCTTCGTCGTGGTGTTTCCCATGGGCTTTGGCGGCAGGTTTCTTTCCTTGAATATCCACTGGCCGCTTGCTTGTTTGGCGGGCTATGGGCTGGGAGAGTTCGTTCAATGGCTGGAGAGCGCGCTTCACTACGTATGGGCGCGCAAATTTTCTCCTTTGTTGTGGCTGGAGCCGCACTGGTCATGTATCCCGCAATCAATTCGCAAATGGGAAGGTTCATGGGCGGCGGCCCTCCGGGCGGACCGCAGGGTGGACCACCGGGCGGACCGCAAGCCGGAATTTCTACATGGACAAGATTGCGGGAGGAATTGCAATCGATGCTTACTAATTGGCAATTCTCGGTCCAATCCGCCGCATTGCCGAAACTGTTTGACACATATTCGGGTGAAGGATCTAATCCGGCAATGGGACCCGGGCCGGGCGGAGGTGGCGGTGGGGGCGGTAGAGGATTGAATCGCCAAGCAAATGCCGGACCGCCAACAGGCACAGAACAAAATATGCAATCACCGCGCGGCGCGGGGCCGGAACAAGATACTGGACCGGGGCTTGCCGGGATGCAAGGACACGAGGATAGACCGGCACGTAATCCAAGCCCGGCAGACTTGGGCCCGGGAGGCATGGGACAGGCAGACATGGGACCACCAGGCATGGGACGGGGAGGCATGGGGCAAGGATTTCAAATGGGTCGGGGCGGCATGATGGGGCAAGGCGGCATGGGGCGAGGC
Source organism: Pirellulales bacterium (assembly GCA_963845975.1). GTDB lineage: Bacteria > Planctomycetota > Planctomycetia > Pirellulales > Thermoguttaceae > JBEKIK01. Next base: position 2,571,609 of record CAWJUD010000001.1, read on the forward strand.
GGCATGATGGGACGCGGCGGTCGAGGCGGCGGCGGACCGGGCATGCCCGGCGGCATGGATAATATGCTAAGCAGCCCAGGCGCCGAAGATTTCATTAGCGCCGTCAAAGAAAATGTCCATCTTGGCGACGTGATCCACATCGACGATCCAATGGGAGGATCGCTCATTGTCGGAGTCACAGGCAGGTGGACATCCAGCGGAATACTTCGCGACGTGCGGTCCGAGAACGGCCGGGCGCAGCCTAAGGACTGCGATTTCAAAGTGGTGCTCAGCCGCGGCATGGGCCCGGGCGGAGGAGGCGGATTTGGCGGGCGCGGCGGACAAATGTCATCTCAGGATCCGCCTTCCGGTTTCGAAAAGGTCTTTAATAACGAGTTCGGTTCGCTTTATCGAAATACCGCCAAGGTCGATCACCCTCGCCAACCGCTCAAACCCGACGTGAGCCTGCTGCTTCTTACAGTAATCGCAATCGTGGGATTTCTGTTGGTGTTGATCGATTATCTCCCCGTTTCAATCAGGCATGCCCGTTCGGCAGCCGCTGCAATTGGCACGATCATAGTAGCCCTATGTTTCTTACCGCTGACGAACACGGCAATCGGCGAGCTTCGCAATCCGCCCTCGGTTTCGCGGGCGCAACTGGACGGTGGTCCTGGATTCGGCCCGCCTGGATTCGGCGGCCCTGGATTCGGCGGACCTGGATTCGGCCCCGGACAATTCATCGCTCAGGCGTTTCTCCGGGAAGCGGATACGGACAAGAATGGAACGGTTTCTCTCGATGAGTTCCGCTCTCTGGCGGGGCACTGGTTTAAGGCTTGGGATACCAGCCGAAAAGGCTATTTGGAACTTAGCGCAGTTTCCAAGGGGCTGCAGTCGATCTTCGAGCAGTCGCCCGGACCGGACGGAAACATGCCGCCCATGGATGGACCGCCGGGATTTGGCCCGGGGGAGTTCCTTGCCCAGCGGATTTTCGCCGCCTGCGATTCCAATGGCGACGGCAAACTAACACAAGAGGAAATGGTCGGGGCATTCGAGAAATGGTTCCGCGAGTGGGACGCGGGCTCGAAGGGCTCTTTGAACTCTGCGGCCCTGGGAAATGGGTTGCAGCGCATTCTAGGTTTCCCGCCGATGTTCGGCGCTGAGAATTGAACCGAAACAAACTCCTTGAACGGGTGCAATAAACTTGTTTGTATAGCATCTTAATAAAATAGCAAGTGCGTAACGAATCATTACGGCTATTCAATTAACATCCGGAATACCGACATTTTAATGGATTTTTTGGGGATGTTTTGGTACAAAGGACTCATCCTGTTTTAATCCGGACCAGTTTCACAGCTCGTCGCGATCCTGTTTTGACAACAAGGAAGACAACTTATGATTTGCAACGTCTTAGCGAGGGGTTTATTCACGTTGTTGTTGGCCGGCTCGATGATATGCGCCGCGCAAGCGGACGTGTTCAACATGCCCAACGGATTAACCGATTTGAATATTGTCACGGTGGGCGACGCGGGCAACGCGTCCGACACGCGTTATAATCCATCCGGTTACGGCGCGGTGGCTCAGCCGTACGGCATGGGCCAGTTCGAGGTCACGGCCGGGCAGTATGCGCAATTTCTGAATGCCACGGCCGCCTCGGACACCTACGGCTTGTATGATCCGGCCATGGGCGATACGAGCGGATCGGCGGTGGGCTGCGATATTCAACGCACCGGCAATCCAGGCAGTTACAGTTACAGCGTGGCTTCCGACTGGGCGGATCGTCCGGTTAATTTTATCACCTGGGGCAACGCTGCCCGGTTCTGCAATTGGTTGACCAACGGCCAACGAACCGGGGCGGAAGGTCCGGCGACAACAGAGGACGGATCGTATTCTCTCAACGGCGCCACGACCAATTCCGCTTTGATGGCGGTAACGCGCAAGGCAGGCGCGCGATACTATATCCCCAACGAGAACGAATGGTACAAAGCGGCGTATTATGTCGGCGGCGGGACGAATGCGGGCTACTGGACATATCCGACAAAGAGCAATTCCCCGCCGAGCAATACATTGATCACTCCCGATCCGGGGAACCACGCGAATTTTCACGACAGCACCGGCGGCGGCAGCAATACCATCGATTACCCCTATTATCGAACCGAAGCGGGCGACTTTGAAAAGTCGGCAAGTGCATACGGAACTTACGATCAGGGCGGGAACGTGTGGGAATGGAACGAAACGGCGACGTCGACCACGTCGCGGGGCCAGCGCGGCGGAGGGTTCCAAACCGCGGCAAACACTTTAGCGGCATCCTGGCGGGTGGGCGACAATGCGGTCATCGATTCCGATCACGTGGGTTTTCGCGTGGCTTGCGTTCCCGAATTGCTGCCATTGGACTGGAAGGGCGCCGCTTCAACCGACTGGGGCGCGGGGGCGAACTGGAGCCTGAACACGGTGGTGCCGGGCATCGCCGGCAGCAAGGTCAGTTTCGGCAACGAGTTATCATCGAATAACGTGGTGGACATGAAAACCGCCGCTCGCACGGTGGGCAGCATTGCCTTTTCAGCCGGCACGAGCACCACGATTCAAAGCACGGGAGGATTCAGCCTCACTTTGGATAACAACGGCAGTAGTTCCACTATTAGCGTGTTAGGGACGCATTTCGTTAATGTCCCGGTGATTCTGAATAATGACTTGGATTTCAGCGGCCCGGGAACGCTGGATTTATCCGGCGGCATCAGCGGCGATCACACGGTGAATGTAATCAGCGGCAATCTTACGGTAAAAAGCATCGAGGCCGGCGGGCTGAGCATCGGCAGCGGGGCGATAGTGACAATTCTGCCCATTCCCGGCGGTCCATCGGGCAGATCTATCGTTCCCGTCCCCGAACCTAGCGCATTGGTGTTGTTGGGGCTGGCTGCAATGTGTCTGCCGCCGCTTTTGTGGCGGCGAAAAGGGCGTTAATGTTATCGAAAATTGGTTTTTATCGAATAAAGATTGGCACTTTTTTATGATTTAGACAGGAGAGTCGCTTATGGCCTCTTTTTTCCCCTCGTTGCGGCGGCTTGCCAAGGAGTTTTATTCCGGCAAAAAAAGAAAAAAACATCGTTTGACGCCCACGAGAAGGCTTGTCTCGGAGGCGCTTGAATCGCGGGACTATTTAAGCGGCATCTCTTTGACCAACGACCTTTGGACCAACTTGGGCCCTGCGCCCGTGCGCGTTGGAGTAACCGGCGAGTTTTCCGGCAGGGTAATGGCATTGGCGGCCCATCGCACCGATCCGAACACCGTGTATTTGGGCAGCGATACGGGAGGGGTGTGGAAAACCACCGACAGCGGACAGACCTGGCGCTATATTTCCGCATCGTTCACGACCAACACCATCGGCGCCGTCGCCGTCGATCCGGTCGATGCGAACACAGTCTACGTAGCCACCGGCAACTGGATATCGGGCGACGGCCGCGGCATATTCAAGTCGATCGACGGAGGGAATACTTGGACCCAAATGGGGCCGAGCTGGGGATGGGTTTCCACGCTAATTGTTAATCCCTATAGCAGCAACACGATGTTTGTCGCGGCCAGCGACGGCGTGTATAAATCGACAAACGGCGGGGTGAGTTGGACCAACTACTTGTCCGGGGGCGGCTATTTCGATTTAGTGATGGATCCGACCAATCCCAACGTCCTTTACGCCTCGGGCGCAGGCGCACAAGGGGTCTATAAGAGCGTCAACGGGGGCACGACCTGGACGCAACTTGCCAATGCACCGCACGGCGGCGCCGAGGGCGGCGCGTTTATTGCCATTGCCCCCAGCAATCCCAGCCGGCTGATCGTTACGTATTGGAACGACGGCACGGGCGTATCCAACGATTATATTACAAACGACAGCGGCAATACCTGGACCGTCATGAGCGGCGTTTCGACCTATGGCGGCATGTCGAACGTGATGTTCGATCCCAACAATGCCAATATCGCTTACATGGGTTCCACCTGGCCGTTCCTTGAAACCATGGACGGCGGCGCCACCTGGCACGAAATTGAAAACAATTACGACGGAACCCACGATACCCACTGGGACCATCACGGTTGGACTTTCGACGCGGCCGGGCGTTTATGGGAAGGCAACGATCACGGCGTATCCATTCTCGACAATAATATATACGGCCAGCAGCATTGGACCGAAGCCAGCGGCAATATCGCCGACACGCTGATGGGGCGAATCGCCCTTGATCCCTCGAACCGCGACATCGCCTATGCCGGTTTCCAGGACAACGGCACGGTGAAGTTCACCGGTTCCATGCGCTGGACGAACGTTATGGGAGGCGACGGCGAGCAGACGCTAGTAAATCCGCTTACTCCTTCCACCATATATGCGTCTTACCAGCTTTTCGGCATCCAGCGTTCCACGGACGGCGGCAAAACGTGGACTTTTTTGGCCGATACCGCGCATGGCTTCGGGGCCAACGAAACGGTGGAGTGGAACATGCCCAACCGCCTCGATCCCTCGAATCCCAATCGGGTTCTTGTGCCCACCACCATGGTTTATCAAAGTCTCGATGGGGGCGACCATTTCACGGCCATCAGCACCCCGAACGTGAACGGCTGGAATTCCACGGGCACGATCCGGGCGTTGGCGATCGCGCCCACCGATTCGAACACCATCTTTGCCGCCACCTCCGACGGCCTGGAGTATACCCATAACAACGGAGCGACGTGGACCACGCTGAAAATTTCCGGAGTGACTACGCTGGTTTCCGACATCGCCTTTGATCCGGCCAATAACAATACGGTGTACATCGTGCGCGACCAGACGAGCGGCAACATGGTATCCCGCTCGCTGGACGGCGGCGCTACCTGGACAAACCTCACCGGCAACCTTCCCCTCTCGCGCGTAAATGCGATTGCCATAGATCCGCTGACCGGAACGATCTTCGTGGGCATGAACTTCGGTCTGTATGCCTCGATGAACGGCGGCACGACCTGGTTCCGTTACAACATGAACATGCCCAACAACCTGCGGTACTTAGACCTGGAAGTTCAGCCGGGACTGAACGTCGTGGCCGCCGGTTCATTCTCGCAGGGTTTATGGGAATTGTCGTTCCCCTTGAGCGGCTCGTGGAACATGGATGGCGGCTACGACATCACCGATAACGGCAATAATCTTTCCTTCGTCAACAACCCGACGTTTGCCCCCGGCATTCTCGGCGACGCCCTGGCTCTCAACGGAACCAATCAATACGCCCAAACCTCCGCTTCCGTGCTCGATACCAGCAAGCCGTTTACGGTTTCGGGCTGGTTTTACTGGGATGGTTCCAGCGGCACGCAGACCGCAATCAGCCAGGACGGCAACACAAGCTCGGGCTTTTATTTGCAGAAGCTGGACGACGGTCACTTTGCCTTTTCCATGCCCGCCAGCGACGGAAGCGCCAGCATTATCAAGGCGGAATGGACGACCACGCCCACGGCCAATACCTGGTATCAACTCACCGGCGTTTATACCGGTTCCGCGATTAAGCTTTATGTGAACGGCCAACAGGTGGCCAGCACCGCTTATTCCAGCGGATTCGCCACGACCGGGGCGATGGTTATCGGCGCCGGGAAAGCATCGGGCGCACGCTCGGGATACTGGAGCGGGAGTATCGATCAGGTGCGGGTTTTCAGCGGTGCCTTGCGCGACAGCGCTATCGCCGACCTCTACAATTCCTCGCGCCTGCCGCAGGCCTGGGCAGGACAGGATCTAGGCGCTCCGGGCCTGGCAGGCGCCGCGACCTTCGATGGCACTACCTGGACCATTAGCGGGAGCGGGGCGGATATATCGGGCACTTCCGACCAGTTCCAGTTCGCCTCCGAATCGATGCTCGGCGACGGAAGCATCATCGCCAAAGTCACGAGCATGCAAAACACCGATCCCTTGGCTAAAGCGGGATTGATGTGGCGCGACAGCACCCGCGCCGACGCCTCGTTCGCCTACGTGGCGGTTACTCCCGGCAGCGGCGTGCAATTTGTGTGGCGAACCGGCACCGGGGTGGCGGCAACCTCAACCACTGTAACGGGCATTACTTCGCCTATATGGCTGAAATTGACCAGGACCGGCAAATCGTTTTCGGCCTACTACTCGACCAACGGCACAACTTGGATTCAAATCGGCACTGCCCAGACCATCAGCGGAATGGGGACCTTTTCCCGCGTTGGCCTGGCCGTTACCTCGCACAACAATGCTTCGCTGTGCCAGGCAACTTTTACGAATGCGGCCGTATTGACCAGCACTTTTTCCGATCTGGATATCGGTACTCCGGGCGTGGGCGGCACGGCCGTTTCCAACGGCAATCAATGGACGGTTATCGGGGGCGGGGCGGACATATCGGGCGCCTCGGACCAGTTTAATTTCGCATCCAGCAATTTCGCCACCAACGGCGCCTTGATCGCGCAGGTCGACGGCATGCAAAGCACCGATCCTTGGGCCAAGGCCGGGGTCATGTTCCGCCAGACTACCGCGGCCAACAGCGCATTTGCCATGGTCGCCGTGACGCCCGGCAACGGCGTCATTTTCCAATGGCGAACGACCGCGGGAGGGACCGCTGGTTATACGCAAGTCGCCGGTATCGGCAGTTCAATCTGGGTCAAGGTCGCCCGCAGCGGCAATTCCTTCAGCGGATATTATTCGACCGAAGGCACAAATTGGATGCAGATCGGCAATTCGGTAACCATCACCATGACCACGAGCATTCGCGCGGGCATGGCGGTCAGCGGGCATAATAACGCCGCGGCCTGCTCGGCCACGTTCGCGAATGTCGCCCTGGGCGAAGCCCTCGGACCCGCCGGGGCATGGTTGGGCGAAGGCAATGGAACGGACTCCTCGGGCAACGCAAACACGCTGGCGCTGCAAAACGGCGCCGGTTATGTACCAAGCGACACCGGTTTTGGGACGCGGGCCTTCAGGCTCAACGGCAAAAATCAGTACGATCAGACGTCCGGGAGCATGATCGATACGACCAAGGCCTTCACGGTATCGGCCTGGGTCTACTGGAACGGCCAAACGGGCACCTGCTCGATCGTATCGCAAAACGGCGCGAATGTCCCCGCTTTCTTCCTGGAAAAAAATGCCGACGGATATTTCAAGTTTGGCATGTATGCCTCGGACAGCAACTCGGCGGTCGTGGTCAGGGCGTCATGGGCCACCAAGCCTACTCCTGACACCTGGTATCACCTGGCGGGCGTATTTACGGGAACGAGCGTCAGGCTTTACGTAAATGGAGCGTATGTCGCATCGGCCACGGTAACGGGGAAATTTTCGGCCGCGGGACCGTTTACGGTCGGCGCCGCTAAATCGGCCGGCGCGTTGGCGAATTTCTTTGGCGGCAAAATCGACGACGTGGCGGTTTATTCCTATGCCCTTTCGGATGTGGGCGTTAAAGCCATTTACAGCAATTACGGCGAGCCAGCCGGCGTGGATTTCGGCGCTCCGCCGTCGAGCATGAACCCATCTTTGAAAGATCTGATTAACGCCGAGCTGGGCCCGGAACCGGCTTTCGAGCAGGGCCGCATAGAGCCGGACGAGGCCTTGATGGAAGAATACGCGGTCGAGGGCATGCGCCAAGCGGTTATCGACGAAATCCATCAGTGGGAACTCAACGTGCCTAAATACGACCGCTTCTTCAACTGGCTGGAAAACAAAGTCGAGGTTATGGAAAGCGAGGAGAAGTTCGAGGAACTCTACGAAAAACTTGAGGACTTCAGCATAACTCTCACTCGCCGCGACCTCGGCGAAATCCGCAAAATAGTTTTCGCCAAGGAAGATACCGATGCGGAAGGAACCGGCAGCCTCGATGCCAATACGCTTGATTCCCCTTCCCATAAGAACTCGCTTGCCGCGAATGCCAAGTCCGACCTGCTGGAGTTCGACGCAGACATGCTTTCGGATATAAGCGGCCGGAAGTTTTGGCATAAGCACAAAATGCACGCTTAAACTGCATAGGAACTCTATTATACCCACCCCTGGGATGGGATTAGGGTTAGGGCAAAATGCACTATTATTTACTCTCCACCGCCAATCTCCTCTAAGAAAGCGGTTTTATTAGAGATCCGTATGGAGTTTTACAAATTGCTTCTTGCTCCGGGCGCCGGGTTGGAAGGCGCGGTTCCGTATCGATCGGCAGCCCAGCCCGCGGGCGAAGCAGCAACCGGCGATCAGGCAAATCCAGGCAACATGATCGTCGAAATCGCTGCCGATGACGTTAGTCATGTTATTTAAGAAAACTGTGGACAAATCGCTGTATTTTTGTTATAATCGGCGGCGGCGGTGAAAATATCTGCTGATGGGTGGTCCGTTTTTCGCACGGATTTCCACCAAAGCAGTTCTTTGTGTGTTCAATGACGAGGGTTTTCTTACTAAGGGGGAAATCATTATGGAGATTGAATCACGCGCACGTCGAATCCTGGGATGGTGTTGCTTTTTAGCGGGGATGGTGCTTTGTGTCCAAACCGCTCGGAGCGTGGAGCTTGGGTCAGAGGCATTCGATCTGACCAATGTACAACTTCTTGACAGCCCCTTCAAGCAGATGCAGAATCTCCATCGGACCGGTTATGTGGCTTCTCTGGATCCAGATAAACTGCTTTACGAGTTCCGCAAAAATGCCGGCCTGGCTCAGCCGCCGGGCGTGACGTCAAGTTACGGCGGATGGGAATCCGACACCGGCTTTGTTCGCGGGGCTTTTACCGGACATTACCTCACGGCCGCTTCCCGAATGTACGCCGCCACCGGCGACGCTTCCTACCTTCCTAAAGTCAACTACATCGTCAGTACCCTGTCTCAGGTCCAACAGACCTTGGGCGGCGGATATCTCTCGGCATTCCCCTCGTCGTGGTTCGACAACCTGGAGAATAACGGTCCAAACCCTTCCGTACCCTATTACACCATACACAAGATCATGGCCGGCCTGGTCGACGCTTACCAATTCACCGGCAACAATCAGGCCCTGGACGTGGCTGAAGGCATGGGCGACTACTTCGCCGCTAGAATCGCCAATTTGACCCCCACCCAAATCGACACCATGCTCCACACCGACTTGAACCAGCAGCATGAGTTCGGTTCCATGAACGGCGCATTGACCGACTTGTACGTGCAGGCCAAGGCTCGGGGTGACGCCAATCCCAATAGATTCCTGACGCTGGCCAACGTATTCAATCGTCCTTGGCTCGTCGACCCGCTGGCCAACGGGGTGGACATACTAAACGGACTGCACGCCAACACTCACCTCGCACAGGCCGTGGGACTGGCCGATTATGCCAACGTCGCGGGCGACCAGCACGTAGGCCAGGCGGCCGAAAACTTCTGGACCTTTGTGGTCCGCCAGCATTCCTTCGACCTGGGCGGAAATTCCTTCGGCGAATATTTTAATCCCCCCAACCAAGAGACCGGCGCAAACGGCTCTGCGCTTTCTGTGGGAACCGCTGAAACCTGCAACACCTACAATATGCTCAAGTTGACGAATCTCCTCTTCCAGCGCGATCCCAAAACCATGTATGCCGCTTACTACGAAAACGCACTCTTCAACGACATCTTGGCTTCGATCGATCCCAACTCGGGCATGATGACTTATTACATGTCGCTCAAACCCGGACATTTCAAGACATACAGTGCGCCCTCCGGCGGAATGTGGTGCTGCATGGGCACGGGAATCGAAAACACTACCCGCTACAACGACGCCATTTACTATCATAAAGACAACAATCTCTGGATCAACCAGTATATTCCTTCCCAGGTCCAGTGGAATGAAAAGGGAATCACTTTAAGCCAGGAAGGCAACATATTGACGACGAACAACATTCTCTTTACGGTAAGCGCCGCCGCGGCCACGCAGGCCAATTTGAACATCCGCGTGCCCTCCTGGGCGGCCGGACCGGTTACCGTGACCATCAACGGGCAGCCGTATCAGGGACAGGTTGACCGAGGCACTTATCTTTCCCTGGATCGTCAGTGGCAGAATGGAGATCAAATCGACGTCTCCCTGCCGAAAAACCTCTATATCCGCCGTTCGATGGACGATCCCACGATGGTCTCGGTGTATTATGGGCCTTACTTGTTGGCCGGCAGGCTCGGCACCTCGGGCATGCCCGCTTCCGATCAATCCACCGATATGTGGGCGTTCTCCAACTACTCCGATCCAACGGTTCCATCCGTCAACGCCGGCTCGGCCGATCCCACTCAATGGCTGCAACTCGTCGATCCCGCGACGATGACCTTTCAAGTCATAGGCGGAGGCGGCGCCACCGGAATTCTTTTTACCCCCTTCTACGAAGTGAACCACGAGCGGTACTCAACGTACTGGAAGCTCAATGCGCCGGCGGCCACGCGCACCTGGCGCGGCGGAGGCGAATTTAACGATTGGCTGGATCCGACAAATTGGGACGTGGCCCCGGGCACTTCCGATTCGTTGCAGTTTTCCGGAAACCTGACCACCACCGCCAATAACAATTATGCCAACAACATCCAATTCAACGACGTGACGTTCACCGGCGACGCCGGGGCGTTTACTCTCACCGGAAACGCATTTACTCTGGCCGGAAATATGGTCAACAACTCCTCCAATCTCCAGACTATTAGCGCGCCGGTCGTATTGGCCCCCGGCGCTAGGACGATCAACGCCGCTTCGGCGGATATTATACTTTCCGGTTCGATGAGCGGCGCCGGGAGCCTGATCAAGATCGGGGCGTATAAGCTGACACTAAGCGGCAGCAGCGTTTCAGTGGGCGGCGGAACCACGGTCCAGCAAGGCACGCTTTGCTACAATAGCACGAACGTCTCCGGCGACGTAACCAACCAGGGCACGGTCATTTTCAACCAGACCCAGGATGGAACCATGAGCGGCGCGATCCTCGGCGGCGGCAACATGATCAAAAAAGGCGGCGGAACGCTGTCGCTTCTGGGCGCGTCGAGTTACAACGGCTCAACCGCAATCGAACAAGGAACCCTGCGCCTACAGGCCGTGCCCGCACCCACTCTGGCTCACCGCTGGAGCTTCAACGGCAATCTCAACGATTCGGTGGGCGGCAGCAATGCGAGTATTGTGGACGTGGGCTCCAACAACGTCACTCTCTCATCGACCCAAGTCACGCTTGTGGGCGGCACGCGCACAGCGTCCGATTACGTATCCCTGGGCAGCAACCTCCTGCCCAATAACGCCAATCCGATCACGATAGAATTGTGGGCCACGCAAAAGTCTGCCAAGAGCTGGTCGCGGATTTTCGATTTCGGCGCAACCAGCAGCGAAAACCTGTTCATGAGTTGGACCCAGGGCATAACCACGAGCCAGGATCGCGTGGAATGGCGGGACACCGGCGGCACGACAACCTCCGACAATACGAACGCCCCCTACACCCTGAACCAGGAATACCACATCGCCATGGTCATCGAGCCGGGCGCAGGGCAAGGCGGAACCACGCACGTCACCTGGTATTCCGCTCCGTCCTCCGCGGGCGCGATCGGCGGAATGAAGGGGTCGTTCGATACGCCGAACACCCTTGCGCTTCTTAATAATGTGAATGACTGGTTGGGACGTTCGGAGTATTCAAGCGACAACACGGCTAATGCAAGTTACAACGAAGTCCGGATATGGCAAGACGCCTTGACCAATACCGAAATTGATATGTTGCAGGGCTGGGGACCCGACCATAACTTGGGGGCGGAATCGTTCGGCGGGCACGGGCAACTTCCGGCGACGACCTCACTGGTCATTTCCGCCGGAGCCAGCTTCGACCTCAATGGCTACGATCAGGCCGTGGGTTCGCTGTCGGGCGAGGCCGGCAGTTCAGTGCTCATCGGTTCCGGCACGCTTACGGTTGGAGCCGACAATACTTCCACAGTCTTTTCCGGCGATATTTCAGGCCCGGGCAACATAATCAAAACCGGCGCGGGCATGTTGACTCTCAACGGAAATATATTAATAAGCGACATCTCCATAATCGGCGGTTCCTTGCAGGTCAATTCCCAGTCGGCCTCCGTGCACGGCATCAGCGGCGGCGAATTGCTAGTAGGCGACGGCTTGGCCGCGGCATCGCTTACGGCCGATTCAATCTACGGGGATACATTGACCATCGCAGCCAGAGGGACGATAACCATTCGCTCCATTCCCGGCGGCCCGTTGTCCGCTTCCATACGATCCGTGCCGGAACCGGCGAGCATCGTCATGCTGATCATTGCCGGTTCGATGTTATTAATCCCGGTTATTTATCACAAACCGAGCCGTTCCAGCGTGGCAGCGGTCGGCTCGCCGCGGTCGTTCCATCCTCGGATACCGTAGTACTCCTTGAGCATTTCCTTAAAAGGCAGCGGTTTTCCGGCACGCATTCCTTCCTTCGCCACTTTGAACATTTTTTTCGGAAGCACGTCGCTGTCGGCCCCGTACCCGTCGCGGAGATTTAGCATCCGCTGGACGGTGAATCCCCGTTCGCCGGCCGCCATCAACTCCTGCGGAGAATAATTCCATCCCGTGATGGCGTTAAACAGGTCGGTCACGCCCGAAAGGGCCCACTCGGCGCCGTCGACCATAAACAGGCAAAGCACCAAGGAATTGCAGATCACGCCCAGGTCCTGGCACTTTACGGCCACAAGGGCCTCGTTTTGCGGTTGATACATCGTCACCACCCCCTTGCTGATGCCGACTTCCGGAATGAAGAAGCCGCCCATGTCGACGTCTTCGCTCGGCCCGCGGAAATGGCAGGCGCCCCGAGTGCCGGTGGCGTACGTGGTGGCCAGAGAGAAGCATGCCCGCGGGTCGTGGGCCGGCATGTCGAGCCCCTTGCAATGGACCACGCTATCGACGGTGTGTGCGCCGATTTTCTTTGCCGCCGGCAGAGTGCCTTCGGCGAAAATCGCCCCAAAACCCTGGCGCCGGCCGATCAATTCGGTCATTGCGATCAATGCCTTTGGGTCGCCCCACTTCAGTTCCAATCCGCCGGTGTCCTTCGTTGTAATCCATCCTTTTTCGAAGCATTCCATGGCAAAGCCGACCATTGCGCCGGTGGAAATCGTGTCGATTCCCAGGCGGTTGGCAATGTCGTTGGCCTTTGCCACGGCCTTGGGATCGTCGATCATAAGACCGGTGCCCATCATGCCCAAGGTCTCGTACTCCGGGCCGATGCTGGACTCCATGGCGTATTCGGCCGGCTCGGAAATATGGATTTTGCGATGGCAACCCACCGGGCAATACTTGCAGGGCAAGGGCTTGGCCTCGAGTACGGCGGTATAATTCGGCGCTCCGAGGCGCTGCGCGCCCTCGGGCCAGACGTCGCCGTCCCAGTACTTGATGGGCATGTCGCCCAGGCCCTCGGCCGTCTCGCACAAGCCGGGCGTGCCGTTTTCGCGGAATTTATTGTTCAATACGGCTTGGTGCATCTCGATCGAGAACTTTTTACTCAACTCTCTGGTCTTTTCCGGATCGTGTACTTCCACCTGTTTTGTTCCGCGGACGGCGACGGCTTTGAGGTTCTTCGATCCCATGACGGCCCCCAGGCCCGCCCGTCCCGCAAAACTGTGCTGATCGAAGACGATGCAGGCGATTGCAACCCGCCGTTCGCCAGCCGGTCCGATGGCGGCGACGCTGATTTTTGAATCGTCCAGTTCTTTGCGGACCGCGTCGATCGTGTCCATGCTGTCCAATCCCCAGAGGGCGGAGGCGTCGAGAATTTTTACTTGGTCGTCGGCTATGTGCAAATAGACGGGTTTATCGGCCGCGCCCTCGAAGACCAGCAAGTCGTAGCCGGCGTCCTTTAAGGAAGGCCCCCAACTTGCACCCGCGGCGGAATCGCCGAAGGTGTGCGTAACCGGCGAGATGGCGACCACGCTAAACTTGGCTCCGCCCGGAACCGGCGGGCCTTGGAAGGGGCCGGTGGCAAAAATCAGCCTGTTTCTCGGGTCGTAGGCATCGAGCTTGCCCGGCAATTCCCGGCGAAGTATCTCCGCACCCAACCCGGCCCCGCCGAGAAATTTCCGCAGGTCGCTTTCCTCAATCGGTTCCACGCGAACCTGCCGGTGCGTGAGATCGACCCTTAGTAACTTTTGCCAATAGCCGTTTTTAGTGGTCATTTGTTCCTCCGCGAAAACGCCGTGCACAAACCGTTAGACGATAAAATGAGAATATCTTGTAATATAAAGCTAGTCAATGGCTTGGAACACCTGTTTAGATCGATCTTCCGGTCGGCCCAAATCGGTTTTTGCAGCCCAACATGAAATAAAAAAATGCCCCTCCATTTCATAACAATAAGGCCGCAACCTTTTTCACCGTTGACATTCAGAGCCTGTCCCAAAACAGATGCGTCATTCTGAGCGAAGCGAAGAATCTGGGTGAAGAAAGATGGGAAATACTGACAATATATCACATACAGCGAGATCCTTCGCTTCGCTCAGGATGACTTTTGGGATCTTATTTTATTGTTTAGGGAGTGATATCTCAAGGTTTTCAAGGATGCCAAAATGTCCAGCGGACTCGGGAATGTCCCCTTGTGAATTCCCTACCCGCCGGACCATTGCACCCGGTACTGGCAAATTCACTAGTTGCTCCGATATAATATATATTATCCCACTGAATCCCGGGTTCTTTGCGAGTTGATGTTGTTCATGAAAAGTCGCGGAACCTTTTATACAGACGACCCATAGGGCCTTGGCCCGGCGAAGAAAAGATTCGATGATTCATTCCGAACGCGCCATACCGCTGGATGAGGCCCTGGGCATAGTGGACCGGGCGCTTTCCGAGAGCACGATCTCGAGTCGGAAGGTCGCTGTGCGCGAAGGCTTGGGACAAGTGCTCGCCGCGGATCAGATTTCCAGATTGCATCTTCCGCCCTTTGATAAGTCGGCCATGGACGGATACGCCGTGCTCGACGGCGACGTCCGCGATGCCTACAAGGTCCTGGAAACGGTCATGGCCGGCAGCACCCCGACGTCGTCCCTCCAGGCAGGCGCGGCGGTGAAAGTCATGACCGGTGCGCCGGTTCCACCCGGCGCGGGCCGGGTGATACCGGTCGAGCACGTCCGGCAGCGGGCCGGGACCATTGAAGTCATCCGTCATACGGACGATCGCAATATATGCGCACAGGGCGAGAACGTGCGCCCCGGCGACGTGATTCTGCGGGCCGGCTCGCGATTGGGCCCGCTGGAAATCGCCAATCTTATTAGTTGCGGAATCACGGAAGTTGAGGTATTCCGCCCGATCCGCCTGGCCGTATTGTCCACCGGCGACGAGATCGTCGATGATCCACGGGACCTTGGTCCGGGAAAGATCATGAACGCCAACGGGCCGATGCTGGCCATGTTGGGGCGGCGGTTTTGCATGGAGATCGTGATGGAAAGATCGATTCCCGACCGGCGCGCCGACACGGTCGAGGCGATTTCCACGGCCGTCAAGCTGGCCGATCTTGTGCTTCTCTCGGGCGGAGTGTCCGTGGGCGATTACGATTTCGTGGGCGCGGCCTTGGCCGACGCCGGGCTTTACCTGCATTTTTCCGCCGTGGCGGTGAAGCCGGGCCGCCCCCTGAGCTTTGCCACGGGCGCCGGCGCAGCGGTTTTCGGGCTTCCCGGCAATCCGGTGTCGGTTTACGTGACGTTTCACCTGTTCGTTTTGCGCGGCCGCGCGGATGTGCGGCAGCCCCTGGACGGCGCGGGAGATCGCGCTGGGCCTGGGACGCGAATTCCGCCGTCGCAATTCCGATCGCGTGGAATACGTCCCCTGCCGCGTCGGCGACGACGGCGCGCTGATTCCCGTCGAGTATCACGGCTCGGCGCACCTGACCGCTCTGACCGATGCCGACGGACTGTTCGTCATTCCCTTGGGTGTTTCGTCGATACCGGCCGGCCAATCCGTTCGTTTTCTTCCCATAATGAAGGAGTGGCAATGATCGACCGCTTTGGACGAACAATCGAGTATCTGAGAATTTCGGTTACCGACCGCTGCAACTTGCGTTGCTGCTATTGCATGCCTCCCAAGGGCGTGCAGCTTCTTCGACACGAGGATATTCTGAGTTTTGAAGAAATCGTCGACGTGGCCCGCTGCGCCGTGGATCTCGGCGTGACCAAGATTCGCCTGACCGGCGGCGAACCCCTTGTACGCCGGGGCATTGAAACGCTCGTCGCCCGCCTGGCGGAAATAAATGGACTGGCCGATCTGGCAATGACGACCAACGGCCTGCTGTTGTCGAAATACGCCCCCGCACTGGCAGCCGCAGGCTTGCGGCGAGTCAACGTCAGCCTTGACGCGATCGGTGCGGACAATTACGCCGCCATCACTCGCGGCGGCGACGTCCGCCAGGTCCTGGCGGGAATCGAGGCGGCGCGGCTGGCCGGCTTGAATCCCGTTAAAATCAACTGCGTCGTTGGGCCGAACAATGAGGACCGTAACGCCAAAGACGTCGCCGAGTATGCCGAACGGGAAGGTTTAGAGGTCCGCTTTATACGGCAGATGAACCTGGCCGCGGGCGATTTCCACGTAATCCAGGGCGGCAGCGGCGGGAATTGCCCGATCTGCAATCGGCTGCGCCTAACAAGCGACGGCCAGATCCGTCCCTGCCTCTTCTCCGATCTGAGTTTCAGCGTGCGCCAATTGGGCGCGGTGGAGGCCATTATGCAAGCAGTAGCCAACAAACCCCAGGCCGGTTCCGCCTGTTCCAACCGGCCGATTCATACGATTGGCGGTTAATATGGACGAACTATCGCATGTGGACGAACAAGGTCGGGCGCGGATGGTCGACGTGGGTGGTAAAACGCCCCAGTCGCGCATTGCCCGGGCCGCCGGAATCATCGAACTGGCCCCGGCCACGCGGGATTTGATCCGGAAAAACCTGATCAAAAAAGGCGACGTGCTCGCCGTGGCGCAAATCGCGGGAATTCAAGCGGCCAAAAGAACCGCCGAGCTGATCCCACTCTGCCACCCGCTCGTGCTGGACAGGATCGATGTGACGCTGGCCTTGACGGATGAAGGAGTGTCGGCCGTAAGCGAGGTGGCCTGCGTAGGCCGCACTGGAGTGGAAATGGAGGCCCTGACCGCGGTCAGCGCGGCGCTGCTGACCGTGTATGACATGTGCAAGGCGGCGGACAAGCAAATGCGGATCGGAAACATCATACTCCTGGAGAAAATAAAAAAAGATGTCGCGCGATCTTGAAGTGATCTCAGTCAATATCTCGGAGCGCAAGGGCACGATCAAGAGGCCGGTGGAACGCATCACCATCGACTCAAGCGGCGTCGTGGGCGACGCCCATGCCGGGCCCTGGCATCGCCAGGTCAGTTTGCTGAGCCAGGACAGCATCGAGCGATTTTCCCAACAAATCGGACGCAAAATCATGCCGGGTGAGTTTGCCGAAAACCTCACGGTCGCAGGACTGGACTTCGGCGCCGTGGCGGTACTCGATCGGTTCCGCTTCGGCGGCGTGGAATTGGAGGTCACCCAGATCGGCAAACGGTGCCACGGCCGGGGATGCGCGATTTTTCAGCAGGTCGGTCAGTGCGTGATGCCGGTGGAGGGGATTTTTACCCGCGTCGTCCGCGGCGGCGAACTGTCCGCCGGCGCTCTGGGCGAACACCTGCCCCGGCCGCTGCGTTTTTTGATTCTTACACTCAGCGATCGGGCAGCCGCCGGAGTGTATGAAGATCGCTCCGGCCCGCGCGTATGGAACTGGTGCAAAAATGGCTGGCGGGCAGAAAATGGCACGGGCAGATAGAAGCCAAGATTTTGCCCGACGATGCCGGACGGTTGCGCGAAGAGTTGAACCAAGCCAAGGCGGCGGGCGTGGACGTGATCGTGACTACCGGCGGCACGGGCATCGGCCCGCGCGACATCACGCCCGACACCGTGGCGGCAATCTGCGACAAGCTCATGCCCGGGATCATGGAAAACATCCGCATCAAATTCGGCTCGACCAAACCCAACGCCTTGCTGAGCCGGTCCATTGCCGGGGTGGCGGGAAATACGCAGATTTACACCCTGCCGGGCAGCGTCCAAGCCGTCGAAGAGTACCTGGGTGAGATTCTTAAAACCCTGGAGCACACAATTTTCATGCTCCACGGACTCGACGTGCATTGAAAAATGAACGATCGGTGTCCCGACTTTAAAAAAGCGACTATTATTAACCATGAAAAAATTTCCCTCAATTGATATTGAATATGAATTTCGATGAATTGTGGATTTCCTTTTTCACTAGCCCAGGCGTTTACGCCTGGGGCTGAAGGGCCGCCATCTGTGAATGTCAATCCCGTTTACGGGATTCCTGTGCGCACGATTTCAACCGCCCCTAAAGGGGCTCAAATAAAAAAAAAGGATGTATTGATCGTCTCGCCCCAGGCGTAAAACGCCCGGGCTAGATAAAATGCTTGATGGATTCTCGCGTTTTTTGCGTCTGTATTCACGTTGAACGAAAGGCGAGGACGAATCGTCAAATCCAATTTAAGGCGCCGGGACAGTCTGTCAATCCATGAACGTTCGCCATAAGGCAACCCTGTCTCGCTGCTGCGACGGATAGCGGCCAATTCGGCTACGTCAGGAGTGACGGCGCCACGTATGGGTATATACTAAAACAGTAAGATTCGTTTTATAATATAAGATTAAAGGCAATATGGTTTGCGGGACATCGTTTCACAAATGAACAATATTAAGAGGAGAAATTAGATGATGACATTTTCTGGTTTCAAGAGATTATCGACAATCGCAATGTTGGCTATTCTCTCTTTCCCCTTTGTAAATCAGCTTTCAGTGGCGGAAGAATCGACGCAGCAAACGACTTCAACCAATAAGGAACTGTATCTGCCGGAAAAAGTCAATCGCGTTCCGGCTAATAACGACTTTAACGACAATGAAAGCGAATATAGTTTTAAACGCATGGTTCAGGGTGACGACATGGCCATTTTCTGGAGTAAGGAATATGGCGACGACCCTATGACCAATCCGAATGAGAAAAAGCGTTTTGATCCTAATGAATCGCTTAAGGAGTGCGAACGATTTTATGACTATTATGTCAACGAACTGAAAATAGTGCAGAAAGGTAAATCACTGACAGATAAATACAAGATGCTCGTCATTGTATTCGGAGGCACTTCGGGCACGGCCTCTGGCGGCGGAATCGATGATAAAATCGGGGTGTTGTGGACCCCCACTATCAGAATCAATAAAAAGCCCTATGGAGCATTGGCTCATGAGATGGCGCATTGTTTTCAGTACATCAGCCGTCTCGATAGCGGACATGGCGCCATGGGTGCCGTCATGGAAATGTCTGCCCAATATATGCTCTGGCAAGTCTACCCGGAATGGATGACTTTTGAAAACTATCACCTGGTTGACTTTATGAAACAAACCCATTACGCGTTTATGCATCCAATCAACATGTATCATTCTCCCTATGTATTGGAATACTGGTCGAACAAACACGGGATAGAGTTTTTCGGTAACCTGTGCCGGGATACACAACGCGGCGAGGATCCGGTGATGACCTATAAACGCATGAACTCACTAAGCCAGGAGCAGTTTAACGACGAAATGTTCGATGCCTGCCGCCGATTCATTACATGGGATATGAAACGGATAGAGAAGGTGGCGAAACAATATGCCAACCAGCACCAGTGTGAACTTAATGATGTCAATGACGGCTGGTACCGGATAGCGAAATCGAGATGTCCCCAGAACTATGGGTAC
Organism: Pirellulales bacterium; assembly: GCA_963845975.1. Taxonomy (GTDB): domain Bacteria; phylum Planctomycetota; class Planctomycetia; order Pirellulales; family Thermoguttaceae; genus JBEKIK01. The sequence goes on from CAWJUD010000001.1 coordinate 2,591,253, forward strand.
AATGGCATCAAGCTCAAAGTTCCTGCTGCAGGAACCGATGTTGTCTTGAATTTTAAGGGTACTGCCGGCGCTGAAGGCTTTAATGCGGTTAAAACTGATAAAGCAGGCTGGCGTTACGGATTTCTTGCTTCATTGAAAAATGGCGACCGTGTTTACGGGGATGTATGCAAGGATCCGGAAGGCACAGTAACATTTAAAGTGCCGGAAAATAGTGAATTTCTATGGCTGGTCGTAATGGGTGCACCGACAGAGCACTGGCCTGTTTTAGGCAGACGCAGAGCAAGTTCAGAAAATAATTCTGAAGAACAATGGCCTTACCAGATAAAATTGACCGGGACCACCCTTGATGACTCGGTTATAAGTAAACCATAATCGGTCATTATCAACATAGGATAAGTACAATGCAGACATTGCTTTTACGGGTCCTGTCAATCTCGTTGACGGTCGCCACGTTGGGATGCACGCGGGAGGATTCCAAGAGACCGCCGCGCGATGCCGTTCAGCCGGAAAAATCGCAACAGCAAGCGAGTTCGCGCCTCTCCGGCGACCTCGTGATTTTCCACGCCGGCAGCCTGGCCGTGCCGCTCCGCGCGGTCTCGGATTTGTTCCGGAAAGAAAATCCGGGCATAACCGTGAAGGCGGAGGCGGCGGGCAGCCTCGACTCGGCCCGAAAAATTTCCGATCTGGGGCGGCCTTGCGACGTACTGGCTTCGGCCGATTACCAGGTCGTCAACGACCTGTTGATTCCAAATTACGCGGATTACAACATCTGTTTCGCCGGAAACGAAATGGGACTGGCTTACACGCCCAAATCGAAATACGCCGGCGAAATCAACGCCGGCAACTGGCCCGAGATCGTTTCGCGCCGGACGCCGTGCTGGGCCGCGCCGATCCGGACCGCGACCCCTGCGGATATCGCACGGTCATGGTTTTCCAGTTGGCCGAGAAGCAATATGGAAAGCCGGGCCTGGCCGATAGCCTGCTGGCTAAAGACCGGAAATTTATCCGCCCGAAGGAGACGGATTTGTTGGCCCTGCTGGAAAGCGGCGAAATCGATTATCTGTTCATCTACCGTTCGGTGATCGAACAGCACCAGTTGAAAATGGTCGCATTGCCGAGCGAAGTGAATCTTGGTTCGCCGGCCTTGGCCGATCGTTATCGGACCGCCTCGGTAACGATAACCGGGAGCAAGCCGGGGGAGAAAATCACGCAGAAGGGCGAGGCGATCGTGTATTCAGTGACGATCCCGCGCGTGCGCCCAACATTGCGGCGGCCGAAGCTTATGTTGAGTTGCTACTTTCGCCCCGCGGCCAGGAAATCCTCCGCGCCAACGGCCAAATGCCCGTCAGTCCGGCTCGGGTCGATCATTACGACAAGCTTCCGGAATCGCTCAAGCCGTTGTGCCGGGCGGCAAATTGATTTAAAAAACAATAATCAATTACAAAAAAACAAATGTTGTAGTAGTCAAGGAATTGTCCCATTATAACTGAAGTTTTGCAAAAGTGAAAATGGTATCGGAAAATACGATCTGTTTTGCTACAATTTTGGCGTGTGACAGGTCATCCAACATGTCACATCATAACTATCGTTCTGGATTTTCGGACCGCATTTCGACAGTAGGACGACCATCCGAAATGTCGCCGAGGAGCCGAAAGTCCTTGTTTTACGGTGTTTTCTTGATGTTGCGTGGGAGCGGTGACCACCGCGCTATTCCGTGGCCTGTCACACCGGTTTGTCCATCCTGCTTTTCTAATGGACATCAAAAAGGCCTCCGAAAGGTGGTTTGGGGGCTTATTTTGCCGTGTAAAATCAACTTTGCAAAACTCCAGTTATAACTTGGATTTGTCCCAATCCGCCGCCGGGATGAAACCGTCCCTCTAACAAAAGTCACGCCAATGAAATTATCGCTGTTATCCTACCGATGCAAGCCCTGGCCGTGGTTTGAACTGGTTTTGGCGATGCTGGGTTCGACCGTGGTGCTGTTTATCGTAGCGCCGCTGGTTGGTTTGTTTGTCAGTTCGTCGTGGGCCGGGCTTTCGCAGGCAATGGCCGAGCGGGAAGTACTGGATTCGATCCGCCTGACCCTGGCTGCGGCCGCGGCGGCCACGGCGGTCTGCTGCCTTGGCGGTATTCCCTTGGCCTGGCTTTTGGCCCGGAAACGCTTTTTCGGCCGCTCGCTGTTGATTGCCGTTCTGGATCTGCCTATCGTAATACCGCATACCGCCGCCGGAATCGCGCTGTTGACGATCATCGGCCGCCGTTCGTTGGTGGGCTATCTTACGGGCGGACTGGTGGGGACCACCGCCGGAATTTCAGCGGCAATGGCTTTCGTCTCGATCCCGTTCCTGATCAACGCCGCGCACGAGGCCTTCGCGGCGGTGCCGCAGCGCATGGAATGGGTGGCCCGTACGCTGGGGGCCTCGCCCACTCGGGTTTTTTTCACGGTTTCGCTTCCCATGGCCTGGCGCGGCGTGTTGACTGGCGTGATCATGATGTGGGCCCGCGGCATAAGCGAATTCGGCGCGGTGATAATCATCGCCTATTACCCCATGACCACGCCCGTGCTGGTCTTCCAGCGGTTCAACGATTACGGCCTGCCGTACGCGCGATCGGCGGCCGTCTTGCTGATTGTCATCTGCATGATCTTATTCGTCGTGTTGCGGCTGCTTTTGGCCGGCCGGCGCGGGGAGGACGCCGGTGCTTGAGTTGCAATCCCTTTCCAAACACCTTGGCGAGTTTACCATCAGCGATCTCTCGCTCACGGTCGAAGAGGGCGAGTATTTTGTCGTTCTGGGACCAAGCGGAGCGGGCAAGACGGTGCTTATCGAGATGATTGCCGGTCTGATCCGGCCCGATCGGGGCCGCATCTTGTGGCGGGGCGCCGATATCACTCACACGCCGCCGGAAAAACGCAAATTCACCGTGATGTACCAGGATTACGCGCTGTTCACGCACATGAATGTCGCGCGGAATATCGGCTACGGACTGGCCGCGGCGGGAATTCCCGGCCCGGAGCGTAAAACACGAGTCGCCGAGGTGGCCGATCAACTCGGAATTTCGAATTTCCTCGGAAGGCGGATTGAAAGTCTTTCGGGCGGCGAGCAGCAACGGGTCGCCCTGGCGCGGGCCTTGATTACGCGGCCCGAGGCGGTCCTGCTCGATGAACCTCTTTCCGCACTGGACGGCCAGAGCAGGCTGCAAGTGCGGAAGCAACTCAAACAATCGCAGAGACAGAGCGGGGCCGCGTGGATTCACGTGACGCACGATCTGGAAGAAGCCATGACGCTGGGCGACCGGATCGGCGTGATCCTCCAGAATCGGCTCTGCCAGGTCGATACGCCGGAAAAATTGTTCCGCACCCCCTCGAATTACGACGTCGCTTGTTTTCTGGGCATGCAAAACCTGTTTCCCGTGAAGTGGGCCGGGGAAGGCGTGTGCCGAGCCTCGGGCGCCGACATCCACGCCGCCGGGGCGAATCCCTCCACGACTTATTTATGGATCAAGCCCGAGGAAATCCTGCTCTCGCGGCAGTCCTTCGACTCGAGCGCACTGAACCAGTATGCCTGCAAGGTAAGCGGCTGGGAACATCACGGCAGCCTGCTGGCGGTACGCGTCGTCAGCGGAACGTTAAGCCTTGTGGCCCTGATAACTTTCACATCTTTCCAGCACTTGGAAATTCGCGAGGGGATCGAGTTGTATGCCACGTTCAAGAGTTCGGCGGTGCATTGCTTCTGATCCGGGCAACAGCGGGCTCGCGAAATGAATTCTTGCCTAGTCCGTTTCCGAAAAGCCCTCCAAAAAACGCGGGCATCAACTTGAAGAATTTTTGCCGCAATACTATACTGAACGTGGCTGGGACGCGTCCGTAATACCCATAAAAGGCAAGATTGCAGCTTTGGAACTGATCTAATATTCCGCATGACGGAGGTTATCAATGGAAGTTGACGTACGACTCTTTGCAACTCTGCGACAAGAACGATTTCGCAATAAGAAAATCGACCTTCCCGAGGGAACTACGGCCGGTGAAATCATCCGCCAATTAAATATTCCGCCCAAGGACGTAGCACTGATCATGATAAATGGAAAGCATGCCAAGACGGAGTCTACTCTGCGGGCGAACGACGTGGTTGCGCTATTCCCCTTCATGGCCGGCGGTTGAAATTAATCCGCATGCAATTGAATTTATATGGATGTAAACGACCACAAGCGACTCGAGCAGGCTTTCATCCGGGCGGGGCTTCTCGGCTATGCCGGGCGGCGGAACGGAGTGAATACGATTTCCTGCGCCCGGGCCGAACAGATCGCGGCGGAATCGGGCGTGCCTCTTCGCGAGGTCGAGTGTTTTGCCCTCGAGCGCGGAATAGCGCCGCTGCGCTATGCCTTGAATCTCGGCACATTCACAATCCCCGGTCAACAAAAGCTGCTTAAAAGCCGGGTTCTGGTGGTGGGGCTTGGCGGGCTTGGCGGCCACGTCGTCGAGCTGCTTGCCCGCTCAGGCGTGGGACGAATTGCCGCGGCCGATCCCGACGTATTTGAAGACAAAAATCTCAACCGGCAAATCCTCAGCACTTTATCCGGTCTTGGCCGAAAGAAAGCGGACGAGGCCGCCGAGCGTTTGCGGCAAATCAATGCCGCCGTGGAGTTTACCGCTTATGCCGTGAAGTTCCAGCAACTGGGCGATGAGGCGCTGAAAGGCCTCGATCTGGTTTTCGATTGCCTGGACAACGTCGCCGACCGCCTCGCCTTGGAATCGACGTGCTCATCCAAGAACCTCGTTCTAATCCATGCCGCCATAGGCGGATGGTTTGGGCAGGTCGGCATAGTTTGGCCCAACACGGGCCTTATGCAAAAAGCTTTTGGCGATAAACAACATGGAATCGAAAAAACGCTGGGCAATCCCCCCTTTACGCCGGCGGTTACCGCGGGCCTTGCCGCGACCTTGGGCGTCAAATTTCTCCTCGGCAAAATTCCGCGGCGAAGTCAAAGGCTGTGGTTTATCGATCTGCTTGACGACGACTGGGAAAAGATTGATTTTCCGCCCTCACCGCAATAATAGACGTCAGAGGCATAGCTTGCATGCGTATTATGGAACGCACAACTACTCGTCGGCGAAGACGAAATCCAAGGCTTTCTCGTATAGCTTATCTTGCTTTTATGGCAATTTTAACCAATAAATGCGCTTCACCGCGTATTTACGCTCCACGAAAATACGCTTAAATATCAATAAAGAAACGCTCATTTTTCAGTTAGAAATCGCATTAGAAACGACGGCGGCGAAAATAAGTACCGGAGGAGGGATTTGAACCCTCACAGCCCGAAGGCCACTGGATTTTGAGTCCCAAATATACAGAATTACAGTAGTCCGAAAATTGTCCGAATGTATGTTTCCCCCGAGAAAACCACTATGCCGACTTTTGCCTGTCTCATGCCCGAATTGTGGCTGAGAGTCAGTTTTACAACACTTTTTACAACAGTGACACGGAGAAACGCTATGGCAGGAACCAAGAACGACGTGACACGGCTTATTGAGTTCTCGTTGAAATACCACTTGGATGTGGCCTTGACTAAATTCCCAATGTTCTCAAAGCAGCAGATTCGGGATGTATACGCGATGAGCGAAGGGGAACGCAAAAGACTTGTGGCAGGGCGTGGAGCGGGAAATGTCGTGGCATCTACTGAAAGTTCCTTTCAGCAGCATCGCAATCCCGCCCAGACCGAGAAGATATCCGAACAGGCTACTGATCCATCGAACAGATAGCATCGAGACTCGTTGATCCTGTCCGGTGCAGGTTGATGTGTCCGACCTCTTGACCGTGGCGCACACTACAGGGTAAAGAGTATGTCAAGCAACCAGTTTATGACACGAGTCTTCAGAAAAAGTGGGTGATAGAATTGATAGAATTCAGGGTGACGATAGTATCGGGCTGGAGGTTGCTATGTGTGTGGATGTGTGACGGGAAGCAAGGATATTGTCTTGCAGAAAATATCCCAACTCCGGCAACGTCGGTTAGTTTCACTCGGCACGCCCCGGGCAGGCCCCCCCACGCATTGGATGGGACCTATTGAGCTAGCGTCCATCTGGGGATTTTTTGAGAATAGTATGTAGTGCGCGGAAATGGGAAAATGAGGTGATAACATGGCAATCTACGGTTACATTCGCTGTTCCCTGCTGAAAGAGGAGAGGCCGCCCGAAGTCCAGATACCAGAGATTGCGAAAAAGGCCGATGAATTGGGCGGTAGTCTCACGGGTGTTTTCGTCGATCCCGGCTTATCCGGCAAGAAGACCGCTATCCTTGATCGCCCCGCCGGCACGGGTAGACGAGGTTCTAATTGACGAGATGGCGTGCGTCGTGTCACGACGCAGATTGATACCTTTCAGAGAAAGGAGGTGCCAGAGCGCGATACTGCACCTAGGGCATCAGGTTTACCTTGAGGCGAAAGCCAAGGGGAACAATAGCATGCCTGTTAGAAGGCCGAGCTTGCTGAATCCGCCAAGGCAACGTCGGTCGAGCCCTGGATGGCATGGCGAAGGCTGGATTGCTTGAATCCCAGTGCCCAAACCGCAACGTGAACGGGCCGGATACGGCGGGTAAAGTTCCGGTGTTTGCGAGCGTCTTAGTATTTGCCATCTGCCTGGACGGAGCGCTCCTCGCGGACTGGGCCATAGTGAATGGCCTCAAGGACACGAACGGGACGCCTAAACCATCCTAGAACGTCAACTGCATCGGAAAGCGAGATCGCCTACAGCCCGAGAGGGCCATAAACGGATTGCGGCGACGGAGCACCCGTATTACCCGACGTGCTGGCTGTAACGGCCAGTGCAAACCGTAGGATGCGGGCAGGATGCACGGGGAAGGGGTGCATGCAAGCAACGGATGTTGCAGACATGAGGTATGCGTAATGCAGAAAGCCGAACATGTCCTAGACATCTACCACAAACGCGGGCTAGCTGGCTTGCCCCTAGAACGTGTTTACCGACAACTTTTCAATCCTGAGTACTATCTCCAGGCATACAGGAAACTGTATACCAACCAGGGAGCCATGACATCAGGTGTTGAAGGCGAGTCGGTCGACGGTATGACTTTGGAGGGAATCCATCGTATCATCGAAACCCTTCGGGTAGAGAAGTATCGATGGCGCCCCGTCCGCCGCGTTTACATTCCGAAACGGAAGGGTGGACAGCGACCGCTCGGAATTCCTGACTGGTCTGACAAAGTCCTTCAGGAAGTCCTTCGGTTGCTCCTGGAGTCATACTATGAATCAAAATTCTCGGATCATTCACATGGATTCCGTCCGAGACGAGGTTGTTACTCGGCTCTATGGGAAATCTATGCAACGTGGCGGGGAACCGTATGGTTCGTGGAGGGCGACATCGCTGATTGCTTCGGCAGTGTCGATCACAATATCCTGCTCAAAATCCTTGCGCGGGACTTCCACGATGACCGCCTGCTACGTCTGGTCCGGGGCATGCTCGACGCGGGGTACATGGAGGATTGGAAGCGGTACAGAACCCAAAGTGGGACGCCGCAGGGCGGCGTTATCAGTCCGCTTCTGTCGAACATCTACCTCAACGAGTTGGATTGGTTCATCGAAAACACGTTGGTCCCAGCGTACACGAAGGGCAAAGGTCTGGGAACAACGATCCCGGCAACTACCGTCCCATGATCCCTTCGATCCTGCCTACCGACGGCTACGCTACGTTCGATACGCTGATGACTTCCTACTGGGGTTCACTGGTCCGAAGAGCGAAACGGAGGAAATTCGCCAGAAACTCGCTGATTATCTGGCCAACGACCTCCGTCTCACGCTTTCGCCCCAAAAGACGCTCATCACCCATGCAGCGTCGGAAAGGGCGCGATTCCTAGGCTATGAAATCGGAATCGTTCGGAACGATGCCCTCCTCTCGAAGTATCGGAAGGAAGGCAAAGCGAGATGGAAACGACGGGCTACGAACGGACATCCCTTACTGGTCATGCCCCAAGACGTAGTTCGTAACATTTGGAGGCGCTTTTCCCGACAGGGAGAGGTCCTCCATGAAGCGAAACGGATCTGCGACGACGATTACACCATCATTCGCGGATACCAGAGTGTCCTCCGCGGTTTGTATAACTACTACTGCATGGCACCCAACGTATCTGGACGAATGGCGGCTGTGAAATGGGTATTGGGACAGTCGCTTGTGAAGACGCTTGCCGCCAAACACAAGAGCACTGTCTGCGACATCCTCAAAAGGTACAAGACGACTACCGAAACCGATGGTCGTTGCTACACCGTACTTCGCGTCGTCAAGGAACGCCCCGGCAAGAAGCCCCTGGTTGCTGAATTTGGGGGCTTTCCTCTCGCAAGAATCCCCCATGGGTTAGGCCGAGTGGACTTCGACTTCAATGCAGCCTGGTTTAATCCGGTCACTTCACGATCTGAAGCCGTGGCCTGTTTGCTGGCTGGCGAGTGTGCTCTCTGCGGAGCCATTGGCCCCGTTCAAATGCATCACTTGCGGAAGCTGGCTGACCTGAAGCGGTATCCGAATGCGAAGTGGGCCAAAACCATGTCAGCTCGGAGACGTAAGTTCCTTCCTGTATGCGTCGCGTGCCACGGACGGATACACCGCGGCGACTACGATGGCCCAGCGTTATCATGTTTGCAGGAGAGCCTCATGCTGGAAAACTAGCACGTGGGGTTCGGAGGGAGGCGGTTGGAAAAGTACCCCGTGGGCAACTCGCCGGCCGCCTACCCTACACTTTCGGACTTTTTCTGCCTGAAGAGAATTCCGAATGAGACAATGGTGGTCATGTTACGGAATTCGAAGGATTCTTGACAGTCGGAGAAAGCCCGCTAGATTGTGGGGGGCGTAGGTTTCGGGCGCTTCCGGACGTTTTTCGGAATCGCCTCGTCCCCATGAGTTTGCGGCAGAACGCCCGCCATCACAACCGATGGGGCCTCGTTGGATCTCTTTCAACCTGGCCTTGGTCGAGCAACATTTTGGCCGTCCGAACCTCGATGTCCGTGACAGAGCACGGAACTATTCCAGGACGTGGCTACGTCTAAGATTCAAGGCAATTCACAATCCGTAGAGGATTACGGTCATGCTACGGTGGAAACAATATCAAGGGCTTCAAGGGATACTTCGGGTGGCAACAATGTTGCTCGCCGTGACGATGGTAGCCGTTCCCTCTCAAATAGGCCCGTCAGTCCCTTGACGGCACTCTTGGGAGGCGGTTATGCTTGCGGAAGCGGAAATCAAGTTATAGGGTAAGTGCGGCCTAGAAAGGAGGAATCGAGAATGAACAAACGCAATTCCATCATGATCACATGTCTGCTTGGGTTCATTGCCGCGCCGGCACTGGCGGCTGAAAAGCTCCCGATGCTTGCCTCTCATGGTGAGCAAGGAGTTGCCTCCTCGCTAAGAATGTCACTTTCCCCAGTCACCCCCGAGAAGCCGGGGGAATTCACTGTGTTTCGAGTCAGCCTGGAGAATGCGGGTGACAAAGACCTGATGCTGAACTTGGGAATGATGCTCGCTAACGGCAAGGTCATGATGCCTACAGCTATCCACTTGATCCTGGTTGACGCCAAAGGGGGATCGAGAGAATTGTTGTTTTCGGACCGGAGATATCCCGGAGTGGCCGGCAGGGTAGATGACTTCATCGTGCCGCTCCGCGCGGGCTCGACATACAGTCTCTGCTTGAGTCTGAACGACTATTGGTGCCCCAAAACGAAGGAGTTCCAAATCGCTCTGCGAGCGGGAGAGTATCGCATCCACGCCGTTCTCGACGGCCAGGGAGCGCAACACGTCAATTCCGACACAGCGGGGATGAAACTGATGAATATCTGGCAAGGGCGTCTTTCTTCCGCTCCGATCGTAATACGGATTGGACAGTAGGGCCAACATCGGCATAGTGCCTATTCGGCACCCGCGGCGGGTGCCTAAAGGCACCTGCCGGGCGTTCGGCTCACGGTTGTTTCGTAATCTCAACCGTTTCTTTGGCCGTGCCATCAAACGACCCCTGTTCTAATGCCGTCAATAAGCAATAGTTTGATGACCCGCGCTTGCTGATGTGCAGTCGCCCCTGATACTGACCGCTGCTGTACTCCACAAGGTTCATGCCCATCGCTTTGCGGTATGCCGCGGCGCAGAAATAGTCCCGCGGATCGCCCAGGTGCGTCCACAACACACAGGCCGTTGCCACGCCCACCACGCGTGCCTGCGTCTGAATGACCGCATTGCCGCGTGCCAACTCCGTCAACCGACGCTTGTCCCGTACAATCTCCCGGTGGGACGCCAACGCCGTAGCGGCGTACACCTGCATCTGCCGTACGTCGATCCGCCCCTGTCGCACGCCCACCGTTTCTCGGGCACTGGCCAAGAGTCCCCGAATCTTCTCCACCGCCAAGAAAGGGCCTCCCCAACGCGCCACCTGAGTCGCCGCCTGCTGATCGTTGGCCAGCCCCTTCGGACCGCCATAGTGATGGAGGATCCGCAACAACGTCGGCGACGACAACCTCAGCCGCTGCGTGGCCTCCGGCCAGTGACGTGCCAACAACGCCTCCAATCGGCCCAGCCACATCGACGCCTGCCGTTGCTGTGCATCCATCCAATCCACCCAGTACGCCATCTCCTGGTCGGCTGCGCTGGACGCCTCATACTTCCACTCCTGCGATTTCCCAATGCCGCCAAGTCGGCCACGACCGCCGCATCTTTCCCGTCAAACTGCAACGGCACTCCGTCGAACACTTCGGCGTAGTCGTGGGCCACCTTGGGACTGACCCGCTCGGCGCGGATTCCCGCGTCGAACAACACCTGCCGCAACACGTTGCCGTAGGTTCCCGTCAGTTCCATTGCCACCGTCAAGGTATCCCGGTGGCAGGCCGGCAGTAATACGCTCTCTCCATTGCATGTCAAGCCGCGCCGGCCAGGGTTCCTCACCCTAAAGAGGCATTTGGGCGCGGTTGTGGCCCCAATCCACAGATGACTTCTCGGACCCGCCAATAAAAGCACGCGGAATCTGGCGGACCACAAGCGCGGATTCCGCATTAACAGTAGACACTGAATGAGAGTAATCCCCGCAGTGTGGGGTCGGATCAGAAGGACAATAGGTCATAGCGGAAAGTGATACCTCCCGAGCGCTGCACAAAGAGAGTTTGACACCAAAGGCAATCAATGCAGCGCTCGGAGGTCCTTCCCCCGCCAGAAAGGCTGCGCCGACACATACCCCAATAGCGCCGCACGGGTACACGCTGCAGTTCCTTATTTCCATCATCAAGAATTCGCAGCAAAGGAGCCTGTCGCAACAGAACAAATGAAGGATGGTGCCTCATGAATCGCGCCCAAACACTGGATTCGCGGCTGAACATCGAGGAGCAGACCCCAGCCGTGGTCCCAATCCACTTGGAGTCTGCCCTCCCGTTGCATCGGCTGGGCGAAGCCCGGCGACAGGAGGACATCTCGCGCGGCAACGTGGCGCGCCACTTGGGCATCACGGTAGAGGACGTGAGACGGCAGGAATGCACAACCACGGACTTGCCCCTTAGCGTGTTGCACAAGTGGGCCAAAGTGCTGGGTCTGCCGGTGGCCGAACTCGTCGAGGAACCGGACGAGTTGGTGTCAACGCCGCTCTTCAATCGGGCCGGCTTGGTTCGGGTTATGAAGACCGCGATGGCCATCCTGGAGCGAACCGGTAGTCCGCAGACGAAGCGGTTGGCGCAAACCATGGTCGACCAATTGACGGAGATCATGCCGGAGCTGCGCGGCGTAAGCGCCTGGCATGCCGTAGGCAAGCGCCGCCGTCTCGATGAGCTGGGCATCGCCGCCGAGCGAAGCTTGTCGGATGAGATCTTCATGAACGTGGTGGATTGAGAGGGACTCCATGAACCGTAAAGCAACGACAAGTGAGACCTGAATATGAAGTCGCTTCAAGGCCATTTTCTGGTGGCAGCCCCGCATCAGCTTGACCCGAATTTCGTCGAAGTGGTCATCTTGATTGTCGAGCACGACAATCGTGGGGCGTTCGGCATCATTGTGAATTGCCCGATGGACTGGCACGAAGGGATCTCGCAGCAGCGAAGTACCAAGCGGTGTTGGCCGGAAGGACCCAGGCTGTACTTTAGCGGTCCGGTGATCGGCCCGCTCATGGCAGTTCATACGGACGAGTTTTTTGCAGAGATCGAAGTCTTGCCTGGAGTGTTCTTTGCAGGAAGAGAAAAGAACGTGCTCGCTCTCATGCGATCCAGGGAGCAGCCCTGCAAGATGTTCACAGGGTACGCAAAATGCTGGCCAGGGCAGCTTGAGCATGAAGTTGAATATGGGATCTGGCGGGCCATTCCCGCCACGGCTGCGAAAATCTTCTCTAGCGGTGACAACCTGTGGGAGAGGCTCTTGAGGCAGGCTTCCGACTCGCTACTCCAGATCATGTGCAACATCAAGCATATTCCGAGTGACGCGTCTCTGAATTGACGTCCCCGCAGGCGCAATGGCATGGTTTCGAAGATGCTTGGCATTGATGGCGGAAATGGTAAAGAAACGAAAAGCGAAGTTAATGATGGAACCAGATCAACAAGAGGTGATTGCCAAGACCCAGTTGTTACAGGGCGACGTTGCGATCTCGCTCAACCTCTCCTGGTGCATACTCGACGACGCAGCCTTGAAGTGCCTAAAGTGCCTACCCCAACTCCAAGAGCTGTACCTCTCCCATACCGAAGTCACCGACGCCGGTTTGGAGCACCTGAAGGGGTTGAGACAACTGCGGGAGTTGCACGTTCACAGCACTGGAATCACCGACGCCGGTCTGGAACACCTCAAGGGTCTGCGTCGACTCCAAAAGCTGAGACTCAGCCTTACTAGAATCACCGGCGCCGGTCTGAAGCACCTCAAGGGTCTGCCCCAACTCCAAGACCTGGACCTCAGCTATACTGAGGTCACCGACGCGGGCTTGGAGCACCTCAAGGCGATTGAGACAACTCCAAACGCTGGACCTCCGCGATACCAGGGTCACCGAGGCTGGTCTGAAGCGGCTCAGGTGGTTGACACAACTCCGAGAGCTGAACCTGAGCTATACCGAGGTCACCGACGCCGGTTTGGAGCACCTCAAGAGATTGACACGACTCCGAGATCTTGGCCTCGGGATCGCCAGAGTCACCGGTGCCGGTTTGGAACACCTCAAGGGATTGCGGCAACTCCAAACGCTGGACCTCGGCGGTACCAAAGTCACTGCCGCCGGTTTGGGGCACCTCAAGGGGTTGCGGCAACTCCAAACGCTGGACCTCGGCGGCACCAGGGTCACCGACGCTGGTCTGGAGCACCTCAAGGATCTGACCCAACTCCGAGAGCTGAACCTCAGCGGTACCAAGGTCACTGACGCCGGTTTGGAGCGCCTTAAGGGGTTGAGACAACTCCAAACGCTGGACCTCCGCGATGCCCCAGTCACTGACGCCGGTCTGAAGCACCTCAGGGGTCTACCCGAACTCGAAAAGCTGTGCTTCTGGGTCACCGACGCCGGTCTGAAGCACCTCAGGGGTCTACCCCGACTCCGAGAACTTGACCTCGGGGGCACCAAGGTCACCGACGCCGGTTTGGAACACCTCAAGGGGTTGAGGCAGCTTCAAAAGCTGGACCTTTACGACACCGGAATCACCGACGCCGGTCTGGAACACCTCAAGGGGTTGAGGCAACTCCAAGAGCTGGGCCTCAGCGGCACCGAGGTCACCGACGCCGGTCTGGAGCATTTCAAGGGGTTGAGACAACTCCGAACGCTGGACCTCAGTTTTACCAAGGTCAAGGGGCCCTTGGACCCGACCGAGCGGGAATCGCATGAACCGCAGTTCGTGGGCCTGGATGCCGATCCTGTCGATGGGTACGCCGTTCCGCTTGACCTCAGTTAGCAACCGGAGCCAGTGGCTTGGGGGAACTGATTTCATGAAAACACCAGGAGAAATCGAAGCTGCCGTTTGTGAAGCAATGTGTCGCTTTGAGCAGGATTACATGGGCCACGGCCCCAAGGACATTTACACCCACCTGCTTGGTGATCTCCTTGTGGTCCGCCTTCACGGCGTTTTGACCGCGGCCGAACAGCATCTGGTCAAGTCGCTTCCGGCTGAGAAAGGGAGGGACCTGCTCAAGCAAGTACGGACCCATCTGATCGAAACGGCGCGTCCGGTGATGGAAGCGATGGTCCAGGAGATCACAGGCGTCAAGGTGTTGACCCTTCACAACGATGTCAGCACCATAACTGGCGAGGAAGTCATTCTCTTCTCCCTTGCCGAGCCGCCTTGTTTCCGCGATGCAAAGAAGAAATATCGAGTCTGACTCGCTCCCCTAGATCCACGCCTTACCCCCAGCCGCAAGCCGGTGTGCTCACCGCTTGCGCTTATCGTGCTGGGCGCGGGAGTCTCGCCGGCAGTGAGGGCGGCAGCTAGGACATTTTATCCTGGCAAGAGGGCCGCAACAGCTTTCGCAGATTCAGGCCGCCGGCTCGGATCTTCTTCCAAGCACTGCAGGATTGCCCGTTCCAGGGCAGGCTCAATTTCGGGACACAGCACCGAAGGTGGAATCAGTTCTGCAGCGGCTTGGAGGCCGTCGGCCGGCACGCCGCCAAAGGGTTCCCTTCCCGTAGCCACTTCATATAGCACAATCCCGAGCGCATAGAGGTCGCTTTGTTTCGAGGGTTGCTTGTGGTGAAACAATCCGGGGGCCATGAAAGCAGGCGTCCCGGCCAAAGGAATCTCGCCTACGGCAGTTGGAACGAAAGCCGCAATGCCGAAATCGGCAATATGAACATGACCATCTCCGTCGATCACGATATTGGACGGCTTCAGGTCCCGATGTAACACGCCATGATCGTGCGCGGCACCCAGGCCGGCGCACAGTTCCCGGGCGATCTGCACTGTCTTTTCACGCGAGAGTCTGCCGGCGCGTTGGAGCAATGACGCAAGGTCCTCGCCATCGATGAACTCCATCGATATAAACACCTCGCCATCGGCAAGTTGGCCAATGTCGTAGACTCTGACCACGTTCGGATGGGCAACTTCACGGGCCATCGCGACTTCGCTCACGAAACGGCTATGCGTTGGGGCACCGCCGGTCTGCCCGAGAGCGAGAAACTTCAACGCCACATCTTGATCCATGATCTGATCGTGCGCCTTGTATACCTCGCCCGCACCGCCTCCACCCAGTGGCCCCAGAATTTTGTAGCGCTGAGCGGCAATGATTTCACCAGGCGAAAAACGCCGCGGATTCTCAGCCTGTGTTACCTCAACGGGGATGTCGGCGGGAATAAGTTCCCGGGGAAGATGGGCGATGGGAGAAAGGATCTTGCCGTGGGCGGCGTCTTCGCTTGACATGCCGATGATGGTCGTCGAGCGAGGTTGCTTCAGCAGGGATTCCAGTTCCTCTCGAAGCTTGGGATCGCCCGCGCATGCGTGATCGAGAAACGTGCCAATCTCGCTTTCGGCAAGCTCGCACGCAGCCAGGAACAGTCTTCGAACCTGCGCGTAGCGCTCCACACTCATGGCATGTCACTCCTGCTGAGTTCTCGCCGCAACCACGCACGAACCATGGTCCATTCCCGCTCCACCGATCGTTTGGATATCCCCATCACCTTCGCTACTTCCGCGATGCTCAGGCCGCCAAAGAATCGCAGTTCGATCATTTGGGCCTGGCGCGGGTCGAGCTTTGTGAGCTTGGTCAAGGCATCTTCAATCGCCAACAGGTCTACGTTGCGATTCGACTCGATGACCAGGTTGTCGTCAAGTGCGATGCGATGCCGATTGCCACCCCGCTTTGCTGCCCTATGTCGCCGAGCATGATCCACGAGAATCTGTCGCATAGCTTGAGCGGCAATGGCCAAGAAATGGGCTCGGCCCTGCCAATCAACGCGTGTTTGACCGACGAGCTTCAAGTAGGCTTCGTGAACCAGCGCGGTCGGCTGAAGAGTATGGTTCTTTCGTTCCCGGTGCAAGTATCGCGCGGCAAGTGCTCGCAGTTCGGTGTAGACGTCGGCAAACAACTGCTCTTCGGCATGGCGGTCCCCTGGTTCGCATTTCTCCAGGAGTTGAGTGACCCGAGAAGATTGGCTCGATTTCATGGTCGTCCGACTCACCAAGTGCTAAGGATCAAGCACAACGGCATTGTCGCACCCGCGACTGCGCAGGTCAAGGGGGACGACGGGCGATAAAACAGGTACGGCTGTGGCGGGCCCTTGCGAGTTCCTGCCGCTTGGGCAATCTGCTGTGCCACGCTCGGATCGAGCTTTTCCATCGCACTCCATCCCGGCGGACCGCGCATTATCGAGAGCGTTGCCGCCGCCCTGGACCTGCCGGCCGGCGCGACGGCTGCCTCTGCCGAGATCCTGGCCGATCGCGGCAATATGTCGTCGCCCAGTGTACTCTTTGTGCTCGATCGTCTCCAGCAAGTCAACGCCCGGCGGCCATGCGTAGCGCTGGCTTTCGGGCCGGGGCTGGTTGCGGAAGCCGCGTTACTTGTCTGAAGGACGCATGGCCACAGAACTCAGTTGCGCATCGAGTCGTTCAGTCATGCGACTTGGGAGAACTTGCTCCGTGAAAAATGAAACGCTACAAGTCAACACCCCGTGAACACTCGCTTCTGCTCTAACGGCTCTTTCTCTCGACTACACCCGACGGGATCGGCGGTTTTTGGTTCCTCCCATAGATGTACTAGTGAAGCCGCATCCGCCAGTCGCCGCAAACCGGCGTCGGCCCCCGGGCAGGGGTCTAGCATGGGGTTTGGAGGTTAAGGAAAATGGCCGTCAAGCAGCGAAAATCCGCTCAGGCGCTGGCCGCGGGGGAGCGCCTTGGTAAGATGAATGGCATTGTGAGTCTGAATCGGCTTCAGACTCACGGCAAATGTGAAATGTCGGCCTAAAACTGTATAATTGGGGGCAGGTGGTGTTGATATGAGCCCTGAAGCAGAAGAATCGACGATCCGCAACTACTCCCATATCTTCGTCGACCGGAAAGGGGGGGCGATCCTCATCAAGAAGCTCGACGACAGTATGCACCAGGCGCTGATCAAGAAGTACCTTGCCTACCAGCCCAGAGATTCTTTTGAAGGGCTTCCGCCGATCGAAGACGAAGCGTGTGTGAAGTGGGTCTGGAAGATGATCCGGGACGGGACCAACTTAGTTGCTCTCGCTTCGGAAGGGGACATTGTGGGACACACGGCGATTTTTTTCATCGACCGGCAGCGGTGCGAAATGCTGACCGTGGTCTGGCCTCAATTTCAGAGTCGCGGGATTGGCACGGAGCTTGTGCGAAGTAGCATTCATCTCGCTTACGAAATGGGGTTCGAAAAGGTCTGGCTTTCTGTCGACGCGGCCAATCTCCGAGCAAGACATATCTATAAGGAGTGCGGTTTTGAGTGTCTCTCCTCCGGGGACAGGGGAGACGTGGAAATGGCACTGGACCTGAAAGGTCAGCATGAAGAAGAGCAATAGCCCTGGGGTTGCGTAAGATAGCAAGGTGTAGGAGGAAGGCCAATGCGCAAGCGGATAACTAAGCAAGATCCTCAAAATGTCTCACCCGTCGATCAAAGCTGGCTAGACTTGCACCGTCTGGCGCAAGTCGAACTCACGTCCGAGGACGCGGCATACCCGATCGAGGCAGCGCTGATACCCAGCGCGGGACCGGGCTGGCGGGCGGCACAAGCTGGGGAGCAGACGATCCGCCTTTTGTTTAACGAGCCGCAGAGGATCAGGCATATTCAATTACTGTTTTACGAAGATCAACATGCGCGCACGCAGGAGTTCGTGCTGCAGTGGTCGCCAGAGGGCGGTCAATCTTACCGGGAGATTCTGCGTCAGCAATACACCTTCAGCCCGCCGGGCATGACGCGCGAGTGTGAAGATTACGCGGTTGATCTCGCCGGGGTGACGGCACTGAAATTAAGAATCGTTCCGGACATAAGTGGAGGAGATGCCCGTGCATCGGTTGCGCAGTTACGCATCGCATAACCTACGAGGAGGGGCGCAGTCCGAAAGGCCCGCGGGCCGAGAAGGTCAAGCCACAGTGAATGATACAAACTGAGTCAGAAGCGATATTTTTTCTTTGAGTCGCGGAGAATTGGCGACTCGGCAAGAATAAATAGAATGACCTCCTCGCCGGTTCCGGTGCTGATATCGTGATGCATGGTCATCGCCTTGACGTCGGTGATCTCTTGGACCATCGCTTCCAAAACGGGACGGGCAGTTTCGATCAGATGGGTCCGCACCTGCTTCAAAAGGTCTCTTCCCTTATCGGCCGATAGTGATTTGACCAGTTGCTGTTCGGCGGCGGTCAAAACGCCCTGAAGGCGGACCACCAACAGATTGCCGAGCAGGTGGGTGTGAATCTCTTTTGGCCCCCGGCCCATGTAATCCTGTTCAAAGCGACTAACACCTTCACAAATCGCGGCTTCAATCTCTCCTTGGGTTTTCATGGCGACCTCCAACGTGCTCTGTTGGGGGGGTAGACGAGCGATTATCCTCACTGGCCGATTGAATATTAGTCATCAGTTACTCATGGTAATATAGGCAATATGATACCAAATTAGGAAGAATGCGTAAAGTCATATTGCATTCCCCACTGCATGTCTTACAATTTAAGGAGTGGAGCAGAACTTGAATGTGGCTCCGCTTAAGAGAATTTGATGTCGTCGGACGACTAGATGAATAGCAACCCGGCATAGCCGGGGGGCTCGATGAAGAGTAAGCCGACGTGGTCGAATACTTTCGGGTATTCCACCACGTCGGCTTTTTTTGCTATCGGTGACGGTTGACGCACTGCGGCATGAGACCAAACGAATCACCGGCTAATTGAAGTCCAAGTATCGTTGGTGAGATTGCCTCGGTTACGGCACGTTACCCGTCGGTGAATACGCTTAATTTGGAGTACTATCATGTTCCACTTCAAAGTCGGTAGGCTGTTCGGGAAGTCCTCGTTCGGCAAGCGCACCCGCCGGATGCCGGTCAGGAATCCCCTCACGCGGCGGCTGGGAGTCGAACGCCTGGAAGATCGCATGCTATTGTCTGCAATTCTGGGTTCGGCAGAGAATTATGCCGTCCTGGGTCACACGACGGTGACCAATACCGGCCCGACCGTCATCTTCGGCTCGGCCACCACTCTCGCTAATGTGGGTGTCTATGCGGCCGGTGGGGCTAACGCTATCACTGGTTTTGCCCCATCCCCAGCAAACACGTTCGTGGGGCCAGGCAGTCACACCAATGGCCCGGGGCTCGTGAACGCCCCAGCAGCGATTCATTTAGGTGACTTGGTCGCGGATCAGGCTCGGAATGATCTCATCACTGCATACACCACCCTGGCATCCTATGGAACCGCAATCAACGAGAGCGGTCAGGTTCTGGGTAACGGGGTTGGGGGTACACTACCTGTACTCGGTCCGGGCGTCTATTCGTTTTCATCGACGGCTCAGTTGAATGG
This sequence comes from Pirellulales bacterium, assembly GCA_963845975.1. GTDB lineage: Bacteria > Planctomycetota > Planctomycetia > Pirellulales > Thermoguttaceae > JBEKIK01. Next base: position 2,610,678 of record CAWJUD010000001.1, read on the forward strand.
AACACTGAAGCTCGACGCCGGGGGCCATGACGGTGCCTTCTGGGTCTTCCAGATAGGAACCGACCTCACGACCGCCAGCGCCTCGGCTGTGCAGTTGATCAACCCCGGTGGAAATCTCGGCTCCGATGTGGGCGTGTACTGGGTGCTAGGCACCAGCAACACCGCCGGGCTCGGGTCCGCGACTCTCGGTACCACCACGGCGTTCGAAGGCAATATCCTCGCGCTGACGAGCATCACCCTTAACACCGGTGCAACCATCTATAACGGAAGGGCCTTGGCGCGAAATGGCGCGGTGACGTTGGATACCAACACCATCAGCGACATCTGCCCTCCGGCGTCGTCCTCTCCCAATAGCGGCCCCGGTTTCAGCCGCGGCCTTGAGTTTATTAATGGCATTGTCGTGCCCGTTGCTCCGACATCGAGCATCATCATCGGTATGAAGTTCAACGACCTCAACGGTGACGGGACCAAGCAGGCTGGCGATCCCGGGCTGTCCGGCTTTACCGTCTTCCTCGATGCCAACAATAACGGCGTCCTCGATGCCGGCGAGACGTTTACCACGACCGATGCCAACGGCAACTACAGCTTCGTGAACCTTGCCCCAGGAACGTACCGCGTCCGTGAAGTGCAGCAGGCCGGCTTCACGCAGACCACGCTGAACCCCGCCGCGATCACGCTGACCTCCGTCCAGATCGTTTCCGGGGTGAACTTCGGCAACTTCCGGCTGATTTCCATCAGCGGCAGCAAGTTCCAGGATACCAACGGCAATGGCGTCCGCAACCCCGGTGAAGCGGGTCTGCAAGGCTTTACCATCTTCCTTGACGCCAACAATAACGGCGTGCTTGATACGGGGGAGAGGAGTTCCACGACAGACGCCAACGGCAACTACAGCTTCTCGAACATCGGGCCTGGAACGTACCGCGTGCGAGAGGCTGTGAAGTTGGGTTTCGTGCAGATGACGAACAACCCGGCGAACATCGTCGCGACCAGCGGTGCGAATGTGACGGGGATCCTTTTCGGGGATATTCCCGCGGCCAATCTGGCCGCGGTCAGCAAGCTCCTGCTCACTGGCCGGAATCTGTCCAACCTACTGGACGGCACCTTCGCGCGACAGGCCAATTTCGTGGCGAACCTTTATCAGACTTTGCTCGGTCGTGCTCCCGATCTCGCAGGCCTGACGTACTATCTCCGGCTGCTGCAGGCCGGCTACAGTCAACAGCAGGTCACCGCCATGTTCAGGGTCAATTTCAGGCTCTAATACCAATCGCAAACTGAAATGGCACTCCGCAGCGTGTTTACACTACGGGAAAACACGCTGTTTTTTCCAAATTGGACGCGCTATTTCAAAGTGGAAACCGTATAGGTCGATCGGATCGGAAGGAGCGGCGTTGCTGTGCTGGGACGAGGACTTCGTCCGTGCGAAGCTGAATTACCAGTTAAACTCCAGGCCAAAGTTGATTCCTTGCGCCCATAAATCCGTGTTGTGGAAAGCGAAGGCCGGCCGCGCCTCGCCGACCAGCTCACCTGGCCCGGTCGAGGTCGGCAGTTGCGTCGTATTGACGCCGAAGTCGATCTGGTCGCCTGGCCGCACAACGTTGCTCCAGTACAGAAGGGTGTAGCCCACGAAGACCCGCAGGTGGTCGGTCACCTGGCGGCCGACGTTGATGCCGATCTCGGGAACCACGCTGAATTGGTCGCGGCTGTAGTTGCCGATGTTAGTCGGCAGGGCCAGCAAGCCGCCCTGCTGGCGGACCGGCGCGACGCCTGGGTCGGTGAAGTCCGTCGTCCCGCTAATGCGGACCTCCTGGTGCGTGTCGCCGAGGGCCACTTTGCCCAACACATTCACAAACCAGCATCCCCGCCACCATTCCCCGCGGGCGCCGATCTGCCCTCCGTAGAAGCTACTGCGGGTTCCAAAGCCGTCAATCACCGTGATCGTCTCACCGGGGACGAACGGCGGCGATGGCGCTGTGGGGAGGGTCGTCAGGTTTTCGGTGATGAACAGGCCTTCGTTGAGTCCGAGATAGCGGAAGCCCGCGATCAAGTCCACACGGCGGCCGGATTTGTGGCAACAATTAGTCTGGCAACAATCAGTCTGGCAACAATCAGTCTGGCAACAATCATTACGGCAGCAACAACGGTTGCAGACCAGGTTAAATTCTGCTCCCTGAAGTTGGCTGTTTGAGGAGATCCCTATGCTGCCGTTGATGATGTCGGGAAAAGAAACCAGTTGGCTGTCCTGCAGACCGGAGTTGACATTGAAGAATGGACGAGCGAGGAGCAATGAGCCAGGCAAGTCGGACGAACTCGCGCTGAAGTTGTCCGAAGGGCCGCCCAGGAAGAAATAGCTAGCTTCGATGCCACGCGTTTGACAGGAGTCGAGCCAGTACCCGATGGTGAAGCGGCCGCCCAGCCGCTCACCGTAATTCAGGTCGCCGCCAAAGAGCGTGGTCGTCCCGGGACCAAGGGCTCCGAGAGAATCCAACGTGCCAACTGTCGCCAGCGGGGGTACATGTCCCTGTTTGATCCACCACTGCAAGAACTCGGCGCTGCACCAAAGACGGTTTCCGTTGCCGTAGCGGCAAAATTCACCTTCGCACCCCGGTGCTGCCCCGCAGCCTAGGCAGTCGGGGGATCCGCAGTTTCCACAAACCACGTCCGCACGGTTTGTGACCGTCGTGTCCGTGACTGCGACTTCTTGTGCGGCATCGACGCTGGACGGCGCGAAGGCAGACAACAAGCCCGCGAATACGCAAAGAAGGATCGGTTTCCTCCAGACGAACATGGCTCTCCCCCCTATCTGCCTGTACAATCGCGTTACAATATGAAAACTTCGGCTGACCATAAACTCTCATCGACCGGAAAATTGGGAAAAGCCGAAAAAAGCAGACCAGCCGGGATACTTTGCCCAGCCTCTCCAGATTCCGGACTTGTGCGGCCAGGATCCCGTCACGGAAAAGGACTTCGATCATCGCAAGGCCTGGATTCGACAGCGATTGGAACACTTGGCCGCCTACTTCAACATCGACATGCTGTCCTTCGCCGTCATGAGTAACCACCGACACGTTGTATTACCAAAAAGACCTTATGTAGTAGCCATGTGGTCAGACGAGGAGGTGGCGCGGCGCTGGTGGTTGCTGTTCGGCCGCGTTCAAAACGCCCTGAAGGTGAACAACAAGCATGTTGCCAAGCAGATGGGTATGTATTTCCTTTGGTCCCCGGCGCATGTAATCCTATCCTTTCGAGCTGCTATCCCATCAACTCATGCCTATTGCGAGACGTGTCAGAATATCACCGGGCCTGTTGAAAAAGTCCCGTCATTGAAAGATAGGGTTTGGGTAATTGGCCACCTTTTTTGCGGGTCTAGACACCGAGTTAGCAACCAGAGATAAAACAGTAAGATCAGGCGCTTCAGGTTCTGCGCCATCGCGCTTAGATACGCTTGAATCTGCACTTTCGACCTACTGCGGTACCTGGCGCACGCCAGGCTATGGTTTTGCTTCGCCTCGGCGAACAACCCTTCGCACTTCCACATCCGCTCGGACAATTTCTGCCCAAACTCAGGCTTTTGCATTCTGGCTTGCACCTTCTCAAATAGGTCTTGATCAAGACTACGAAGTACAAACCTGTGCTGAGGAGTCGCTTTCCGAGTTTTTGCTGGGCACTTTGAAGCTTGCGGACAATTACGGCAGTCCTCGGACGAGCTGACATACCTTTTGTGGTTATCGTAGATCGCCGGATTCGGATTCAGGTACTTCTCCTGTGGGCATCGAAAACGATCTTTCTTGGGTTCGTACACCAGTCCGGCTGCGCTGGCCGAGTTATTTCCGCTACGACGACTGAAAAGCGGAATGTAGGGTTTTGTTCCTTGCTCCTGCAATGCAGCAATGATCGCCGCTGAGCCATAAGCTCGATCGGCGATTGCTTCACGAATTGTGATGTCATACTGGTCATTGATGCGTTTTAGCTGCTGGAGATATGGTTGGTTGTCATACCGTGCTCCTGTGGTAACTTCGGTATCCAGGATGACGCGACTGTCGGCATCAATACTCTGATGCACTTTGTACTTCAGTTGTTGCGGTGTACCTTTCTTTTGGGCTAGTGTGGCATCTGGATCGGTACGACTCGTGTGCGTTTGGTTTGTCACGCGCCGTGCTGATGACGAGTCCTTCAACCCACGATCGCGCCGTTGCGTAACAGCCTCTTTCTGGGCTTTTTCCGGGTTGTTATGAATCAACGAATTCAACGAGGCATCAGCGGCGATCAGGGTGGCGTCGGTCATCACGCGACACTCCTGGGCCACCAAGCCCTTTTTCTGACAGAGCTTAACGATATGCCTAAACAGCATTTCAAAGATTTCCTCGCCATACCTGTCCCGGATGCGACTAAACGATGAGTGGTCCGGCACGTCGTCTTCCAGGGAGAGCCGGCAAAACCAGCGATACGCGAGATTGAACCGTACTTCCTCACATAGACGTCGGTCCGACGTGATGCCATAGAAGTACGCCACCAACAACATCCGAAAGAACACCTCAGGGTCGATGGAGGGCCGTCCTTGTCCAGAGGAATAGCACGTGGCAGTCAAGTCGCGTACGAAGGACATTTCTAGGGTGCGATCAACTCTCCGGAGAAAGTGGTCTTCTGCAATGAACGACTCCAAATCGATGACCGTCCTGGTCCGTGGTTGAAAGACATGCGTTCCTTGCATACGTCTGTCCGTCCTGAAAAGATGCGAAGGTGGTGGAGAGGAAGGCCATCCCAATACCTCCATCCGCTCTACAAATCAAGACGAACACGTGCTGACAATGCTAGCTGGCCAACAGACTTTTTCAACAGGCCCGAACCCTTTTTCGGAATGCCTCTATGATCTCGTCAAACGGAGCCCGCGAAGAACCTGGGACAGAAGCGGACTCGTCTGGTAGAGATGCAACGGCAAGTGCCCCATTAATGCAACGCGCGCGCTGAAAAAGGCCAATTATTGCCAGCAGCTAGCACTGTGAAATCCGAGAGAAACGCCATCTTCGTCCCCCACTGTTAGGCCTTTTTCAACAGACTCGAACGGTTCTTGGCATCGAAGCCGGCGTCTGCGACGAGCAGAGTTGATTTCTGCGGAATGGTTGCCGAACAAACCAGTCGGCCGGCCAGTGGTGCAAAGCTTCTTCGGTGCCGGTTCCCGTAGGGGAAATTAACCGACACTCGGGCAGGGTTCGGCCTGTTGTTGGGAGGGTAAGGTCGAAGCCAGTAGTCCAATCGGGCAGGGCAAGCAGAGTTCTTGTGGCCAGCCGCGGCAAGGGTGTAACGTTGGGCCAGGATCGTGGGTGAAGGTGATCGTGGAGGGGGGCGGGGCCAAATCCCGCAATCGTTCAGCGGCCGACACCCCCAGCAAATCGAATTGGCCCTACTTCCTGGGGGCGACGACCCAGGACATCTGCCTCATGCACCTGACCGGATCAATCGCCAAGAGTCTCGGCACGGCCGAAGGCAAACTGCGAAGCCGACCAACTGCCATCGCATCAGCCGTGGGTAATGACTACAATCCGGCCGCTTCGAGCCGACACCCCTCCCTGATCACCATACGGGTGGCCTCATGAATAGGCCGTTGTTTCTCGGAATTGATATCGGATCCACCACACTGAAGGCTGTGCTCCTGTCGGTCGATGGGGAATTGCTTCACAGCTTGTACCGGCGCACTCAGTCACAGTCTCCAGCAGGATCAGGGTGTGCGGGCAAATGCCAACTATGCGGGAGATGCAACCTGGGCGCCGTAGCTAAGACCCTGGACGATTTTCTAGCTGATGCCGGGGTCACTCGAGACGACGTCGCCAGGACCATAGCCACCGGCAGCCAAGTGGTTGACGACTTTCTTCGCTTTCTGCATTTTGATGACTCTGTGAGTGAGGTGTCGGCACACATTGCAGCGGCAACCCGTTACTATCCCGATTGCCAGGCCGTTCTTGACGTTGGCGGACAGGACAGCAAAGCCATGTTGTTCGACGACAACATGAAGATCTGGGTATCGAAGATGAGCGGTATCTGCGCTGCCGGTACCGGCGCATTCCTGGACAGCGTCGCCGCAAGACTGAACGTGCCCGTCGAACAGTTGGCCGAGCATGTGAATTACGATTCGCCTCTCCAGCTTTCTTCGGTCTGCGCTGTGTTGAGTGCGACCTCGGTCAACAAGTTCAAGAATCGCTATCCTCTCAGTGACGTGATTGCGGCTGCCTGCCGCGCCGAAGCCAGAACGATCGTCTCGGGCGTAGGCGATCTCTTTCTTGACTACGGCGGACCGATCGTTTTCCAGGGAGGCGTTGCATCGAATCGTGCTGTCGCCCACTACCTGCAAGCGATCACGGGCAACCACATCCTCATCCCGGAACTAAACCAGGTGATGGGAGCGTTGGGAGCAGCGAGGATTGCCCGTGACAGTTGGGAGCCCAGAAGCACACGGTTCTCCTTGGACGCAGGCGAGAGGCACGTACCTCGTGTCTCACCGCGGCACATCGTGCCCAGATGCGTTGGATCGGTCAAGAAGTCGGTGGCAATGCGTACTCATCTTACGCAGCAGCAGTTCCTGTCGAATGGCGATACCCCCTTGATATGGCGCAACCTATTCTACCCTGCGGAGATCCTTAACGCGTTGGGTGTCCGCATGCTGACGATGGAAACCTATGCCGCGTTGCGCGCCCGCAACGGAAAAGTGCTGCGAACGATGTTTGACAAGGCGGCCCGCAAGGGCTTTGCGGGGGAAACGTGTTCATTCTTACGCGTTCTGGAAGGCGATGATCGGCTCCCGAAGCCCGACTTCGTCGTTGGTACAAGCGAACCCTGCCAGCAGGGGGAGAGAGTTCTCGCCGATCTCGTGCGTGACCTAGGTGGCCTCGATCGCTATCATCTCTTACACACCCCCATCCGTCACGATGACAGCTCCGTTGAAAGCATCGCCGCCGCACTGGAAGCATCCGTTGCCCATTTAGAGCGGTCGCTGGACATCAAGATGGACTCGGGGCGGCTGAAGGAGGCATGCGCCCTGTCGAACGAGGCACGCGATCTCGCGGTGAAATGCAACCATCTTCGGTTCACCAGTCCTCCCTTGATGCGCGGTAGCGAGGCGGTCTTGTTTGCGACAATCTTCTCTCAACTATGGGGCAAGAGGGAGTTGGTCGAGCTGCAGCGGACGTTACTTGAGGAGTTATTGGCGGCAAAAGAGTCGGTGGAACGGGAGATCGGCATCGACGATACTCATCGGCTCGTATGGCTTCATCTTCCACCATTCTACAACAGCCGGCTCATGGACTTTATTGAACTGACCTGCAATGCTCCTGTGGTGTTTGAAGAAGTGAACTTCGTAGGCTGGCGAGAACTGGACCCCGAGGATCCGTATCGTAGTCTGGCACGAAAGTTACTGACAGTCGGTTTTCTCGATCCCGAGTTTCGCGCGGCCCAGTTAGGGAAGTATGCGCCTGATGCCAAGATCACCGGTTTCCTGCTTTATAACCACATGTTTGGTCGATGTTCGATGGCCGATAGTTGCTTCACCAAACGTCTGCGAAATGAGTTGCAGGCTGTTGGCATACCGCTGCTTGTTCTGGACGGTGACTGCCTCGACGAGACGATCGATCCATGCAGCACCACGACGAAAGTGAGGGCCTTCGTGGAAGCACTGAATCTGAAAAAGTTCGGCAGCCTCTTCGGTGACTGTTACGGGACCAGTCGGCTCTGTACGACTGCGCCTTTCCGTAGGGCGGCGTAAGGATCGGCCGAAGAACAGCGCTTGCCCTGGGGGAACGGGACCATTGTTCTACCCAACCGCGGTCGGTTTAGTGCCGCGATCCCGCAAACTCAACCGTTTCTTCGGACTCCCGACAAAGGACCCATTTTTCGGCACGCCTTTTCAATCCCGTCAAAAGGTGCCTGCGAGGAATCTGGGGCGGAAGCGGATCCGTCTGGTATAGATGCACTGGCAAGTGGCCCATCAATGCAGCCTTTGACGGAACACTAGAACTTGGCTCGAAAGTCTTTCTTAGTTGCACCCACGCACTTGTGGATAGGGTTCCGGTGGCCATCGTCTTCACGTCAGAATCTGCTGCCTGTTCGGTAGTGAATGAAACTTCTTGGAGGCTGCGTCAAGGATGATCGCGTCCCTGCTGCCTATTCAAGGGCCAGACAAACCGATGTCCATTAGAGGCTACATTTCGCCCCACGAGCCTGGGAGGTATCGGAGGAGTATTACGATCTGTTCGACTTCGTCGCATTCCGCCAAGATCATGTGAGAGTTGGTAGAGCACCGCACGACAAATGCTCTATTCCCCCCCTCTTGCCGCCCTTCCGAGTAGAACTGGCAAATTGATATGGTTCCCACGGAAAACATCGATTATTCTCTTTATTGAAATTTAAGATCTCTCCTTATGGATTTGAGTTGTTTATTCACCTTCCGAATGATCTTTGTAGAGAATTTTTTATGAAACCATTTGCCATTTTGAGCGGTATTCTCATTCCGATCCTTTCCCTCGGATGGTCAACGACGCTTTTCGGACAACTCGCCCAACCTGTCGTCATTGATTCCCCCAGCCGTGAGACAGCAGAGGTTGAAGCCTCTTGTCAGGTCTTGAAAGAGATCATGGAAACCCCGGCCAAGGAAATTCCGGCGGCGCTCCTGGCAGACGCCCAGGGAATCGCCGTAATCCCAAGTTTGATTAAAGGCGGTTTTGTAGTGGGCGTTCGTCGAGGCCATGGAGTGGTGGTCGTCCGGGACGAAAAAAACGGATGGAAGCCTCCTGTATTTGTAACCGTTACGGGAGGAAGCGTGGGATGGCAAATCGGTATTCAAGCCACGGATCTCATTTTGGTGTTCAAGACCCATAAGAGCATCCAAAGGCTTTTGCAGGGGAAATTCACGATTGGCGTCGATGTCGCCGCCGCTGCGGGCCCCATTGGACGCGAGGCGGCCGCGGCCACCGATGCTTCCCTAAACGCGGAAATCTACTCCTACTCTCGCAGCCGCGGGCTGTTCGCGGGAATTTCGCTGGATGGTTCCGCGGTCCAGATCGACTCCGAGGCGAATGCACATTACTACCACGTTGCCGCCTTGGCCCCGGGCCAAATCCAAGAGGTTCCGCCTTCTGCACAAAAATTACTGATCGCGATCGAGCAGTACACCTTAATGGGATCGACTCCTCCCGAGATGGCTGCCTCTCCCAAAAACGGATCAACAGTCGACGCGCAAGCTGTCCGGCGCCAACTCGCCGAATCATCGCAACGGCTCTCGGCCCAATTAGACGACGGTTGGAAGGCATATTTGGCTTTACCTGCCGAAGTCTTCGGCGGCGAACGTCCACCAACATTTGAAGCGCTGAATCGATCACTCAGCAGGTTCAACACGGTTGCCGCTGACCCTAGGTATCGAACACTCTCCCAAAACCCGGATTTTCAGAACACTCACGACCTATTAAAGAAATATGCGGCCCTTCAGACCGCGTCACGAACCTTGCCACTTCCGCCTCCGCCGCGGTAAAGAGCCGGATGGGCAGTTCCATCCGAAGTCCTAAACTTGGATCCACCTGCAGTACGATAAATATCGGGGGGCTGTTTTTCTCATTTCATCCTGAGCCTTCGTTGTCTACTCCCGCCATGGAAACCTCCTTGCACCAAGCTCTGAAAAGGCGCTATGGCGGCGAAGATGACCAGTTCGAGGCGGCGCTGGGCAATTATCGTATCGATGTCATTTCCCAGGGTCGGTTGGTCGAGATCCAACTTGCACCGCTTGCGGCAATCCGCGACAAAGTACACACGCTGCTAGAGGATCATCACGTGGTGGTGGTGGTGAAGCCGATCATCGTGCAAAAGACGTTGGTCAAACGGGCCAAGGAACACGGCCCCGTGGTCTCCCGGCGGCGGAGCCCCAAACGCGGCACGATCCTCGATCTCTTCCATGAAATGGTGCATTTCACCCGCGTCTTTCCGCACGAGCACCTCACCCTCGAAGTGCCCTTGATCGACATCGAGGAATGGCGTTATCCGGGGCACGGCCGCCGCCGGCGCAGGCGGCGGGAAGACTACCGGGTGGAAGACCAAAAGCTGATCGCGGTCCACGAAACGCACTGCTTCCAGACGGCCGCCGACTTGACCCGACTAGTCGCCGGTCCGCTGCCGCGGCAGTTCCATACGGGACACTTAGCCGAAGCACTCCGGGTGCCGCGTTGGATGTCCCAGCGGATCGCCTACTGCTTGCGCCAGACAAGTGCCGTGCGGGAGGTCGGCAAGCAGGGAAACACCCGCCTCTACGAGTTCGCTGCCAACCGTAAAGCGGCATGAAAAACCACATTTGATCATACCGTGAACGTAAGTGCTCGAAGAACTCGGTCAGATAACACGCCATGGAGCAATACGCATTTGGGACAGTTGCCGGCGTCCTGCGCCTCCTCGCCCGGTCGGTACTCTCCTTCGATGATTTATGGTCGGCGGGATCGCCGGATTCCAGCCCGGCAGGCCTTGATGTTTCTGCAAAAACTGTGATCGGTGTCCAAAGAGGTTGACCTTTGCAGGCGCCAAGATCCCTGCTGTTGTCCTATCAACTCAACCCTTTCCTCGGAATCCCGAAATACCACCGGGCCTGTTGAAAAAGTCTGTTGGCCAGCTAGCATTGTCAGCACGTATTCGTCTTGATTTGTAGAGCGGCTGGAGGTATTGGGATGGCTATCCTCTCCACCACCTTCGCCTCTTTTTAGGACGGACGTATGCAAGGAAAGCATGTCTTTCAACCACGGACCAGGACGGTCATTGACCTGGAGTCGTTCATCGCAGAGGACCACTTTCTCCGCAAAGTCGATCGTGTTCTGGAAATGTCCTTCGTGCGCGACGTAACCGCCGCGTGCTATGCCGTCGGACTGGGGCGGCGCTCCATCGACCCCGAGGTGTTCTTCCGGATGCTGTTGGTGGCATACCTTTACGACATCACCTCGGATCGGCGGCTCTGCGAGGAAGTCCGTTACAATCTGACTTACCGCTGGTTCTGCCGGTTGTCGTTGGACGATGAGGTTCCCGACCATTCCTCACTCAGTCGCATTCGGGATCGCTACGGCGAGGAGATCTTCGAGACAGTGTTTCGCCGTATTGTTGAACTCTGCAAGGAGAAGGGCTTGGTGGCTCAGGAGTGTCGTGTGATGACCGATGCCACCCTGATCGCTGCGGATGCCTCGCTGAACTCGCTGATTCATAACGATCCGAAAGAAGCGGAGAAAGAGGCGATAACCCAACGGCGCGATCGTGGGTTGAAGGACTCGTCATCAGCACGGCGCGTGACAAACCAAACGCACACGAGTTGTACCGATCCGGATGCCACACTTGCCCAGAAGAAAGGTACATCGCGACAACTAAAGTACAAAGTGCACCAGAGTATTGATGCTGACAGTCGCGTCATCCTGGATACCGAAGTCACTACTGGAGCGAAGCACGATAACCAGCCCTACCTCTGCCAGTTGCAGCGGATTCAGGAGCGATACAAGATTACCATTCGCGAAGCTACGGCAGATCGGGGTTATGGCTCTGCAGCCATCATCAGGTCCTTGCAGGAGTCAGGGACAACCACCTACATTCCACTCTGGAGCGGCCGAGTTGGAAACAGCAAGTATCTGAAAGGCGAGTTGGTCTACGACAAAAAGCGGGATCGATTCCGCTGCCCACGGGGAAAATACCTCACGCCAAACCCGGCAATTTGTGGCAACCAGAAACGATACGTCAGTTCATCGGTAGACTGCCGGCAATGTCCACAAAGACCAATCTGCCCGACAGAAGCCAAAAAGAAGTTGCCGTATAAACGCTATGTGCGCCGGAGTCTTGACCAGGACCTGTTTGAAGAGGTGCAAGCCAGGATGGAGGAACCGGAATTTCGCAAGAAGATGTCCGAGCGGATGTGGAAGGCCGAGGGACTGTTTGCTGAGGCGAAACAAAACCATGGATTGGCTCGCGCAAGGTACCGCGGTCGATCGAAAGTGCAAATTCAGGCGTACCTGAGCGCAATGGCGCAGAACCTAAAGCGCCTGGTCTTGCTGTTTTATCTCTGGTTGCTAACTCGGTGTCTATACCCGCAAAAAACGTAGACAATTATCCAAACTCGATCTTTCAATAACGGGACTTTTTCAACAGGCCCCACCGTATTCTCGGGTGCGGTCATGGCCTTCAGTGTACACCTATCAGTGGGATTGGGACGCTAGCTTTCAAATCAATCTGCCCAAGGGAAAACGGAGGCGATTCAGCGCCCTGAGAAATAAAGGATACTTGACACCTAAGGCCCAGTTGCTAAAAGTGAGGAAAGATGAGTTGAAGCGTCCCCGGGAAGGAACATTAGATGGAACACCAGAAAGCCACGGAAACACCCTCCCAGCCCTCGGATACCTGAAAGGAGAAACAATGCAAAAGCGCAAACTTGGAAAAAGCAACTTAGAAGTCTCGGCTCTCGGCCTCGGCTGCATGGGGATGAGCTTTTCCTACGGTCCGCCCAAAGACAAGCAGGAGATGACCTCTGTTCTCCGGGCCGCCGTGGAACGCGGTGTCACGTTCTTCGATACCGCCGAGGTCTACGGCCCGTTCTTGAACGAAGAGCTTGTGGGCGACGCCCTCGCTCCCTTCCGCGGGCAGGTGGTGATCGCCACCAAATTTGGGTTCGACTTGAGTCCTAATTTCGATCCCCGTGGGATGAAGGGTGCGCCGGGACTGAATAGCCGGCCGGAGCACATCAAGCAGGCTGTCGAAGGCTCGCTCAAGCGACTCAAGGTCGAGACAATCGACCTGCTCTATCAGCATCGGGTCGACCCGGACGTGCCGATTGAAGACGTGGCAGGAGCGGTAAAGGAGCTGATTCAGCAGGGTAAGGTCAAGCACTTCGGCCTTTCTGAAGCAGGAGTGCAAACGATCCATCGGCGCACGCGGTCCAGCCGGTCACTGCCCTCCAGAGCGAATACTCGCTGTGGACGAGAACCCCTAAGAAGGAAGTGATACCGACTCTGGAGGAACTCGGAATTGGCCTTGTGCCGTACAGCCCGCTGGGCAAGGGCTTTCTCACGGGCAAGATCGACGAAAATGCGACGTTCGACAGCTCCGACTTCCGCAGCACTCTGCCTCGCTTCACACCGGAGGCTCTCAAAGCGAATCAGGCCCTCATCAATCTGCTCGGCAACATCGCACAACGGAAGAACGCGACACCTGCCCAGATCGCGCTCGCCTGGCTGCTGGCCCAGAAGCCGTGGATTGTACCGATCCCAGGCACCACGAAGCTGCATCGCTTAGATGAGAACATCGGGGCAGTCTCAGTCGAACTCACGCCGGACGATCTGCGTGACATCGAAAGCGCCGCATCAAAGATTACGGTGCAAGGAGCTCGGTACCCCGAAAAGCTAGAGCGAATGACCGGTCGCTGAGCGGCGAAAAATGTGTTCTCTTGTTGTATTAAGCCGCTCACTGAGCGAAGTGATCCGAACCTCCATGTGTCAGCCTGCCGACGTAAATCTTGCGTGCGTCGGTGCGGCACACCCGACGCACGTTAGAAACACGATGTTTACGAGCAGCTATTGATCGACCCAACTATCCGTGGCGAGTGAGACTAGCCATCAAACCACCGTTATTTTCGAGTGTAGCCATTATTTCCATGGATGCCCCTATCAGGGGAATTGGCTGCTGGACTTCTGATCAATCCGGCCAAGTCGTTTCGGAGGCTACTCGGCATTCCGATAATGGAATTTTTTCTGCCACAGAAGGGGGCATCGTTTATAGGTCACGAACCGGGCATAGCGGTCAGGTGTCACGGTTGCTAAAATGAACAGAGTTTTTGCCCATCGAAAGAGGTTTGCTTACATGAGCAGTACGCAGCCAAACGAAGCCGAGGATTTTGCCGTTCGAGCACACGACATCACGGTGTGCCTCCCCGGATACATCGAAGCCAACTGATTAGTGTTTCATATCTCGAATGTTAGAAAGGATTTTGTTATGAAGAGCATTTTAGCAATCGCTATGGTAATGGTCTTAATCGGTAATCCTTTAACCGCAGCCGGGCAGGAAAAGGTAAGCGTAGCAACTATGCCACCGGTGGTAGTGAAAACTGAGCCACAATCGGGTGACATAAAAGTCGACCCAAAGGTGAAAGAAATTCGTGTCACTTTCAGTAAGAAGATGATGGATAAAAGCATGTCATGGAGTACAGTTTCAGAAGACACAACTCCCGAGTCCACTGGTGAACCCAAGTATCTGGCAGATGGAAAAACTTGTGTGTTGCCGGTGAAACTCCAGCCGAAAAAAACTTATGCGTTCTGGCTGAATTCACAAAAATTTGGCAATTTCAAAGACACAAAAGGACAGTCCGCAGTTCCCTACCTGTTGATATTCGAGACGAAATAGTGCCTCCATAGAGAGATCGGACCATGCATAAAATGACAAGTTTGACTCATTGCAAACGGGATTTTTGCATGGAGTAGTTTCGTAAAATTGTTCGATTACCGAACAAATCTCGTAATCCAGGAGGAGCCTATTCCCACTTGTCTTTTTGTTTGGCTTCTTCAATCGTCTGCCATTGCATGTTGCTGGGAGAATCTGCACCGCCTCGCTTCAAAGGAATGATGTGGTCCACCACGTGAAATTGTCACCAAAACGCCGAAAACAGACCCACTTACCCGTTTTCTTCAGATTATTCAGAATTCTCATCACTATACCGAGGCTTTGCCATTGTCTCACAAATTGCCTCGTCGATTATAGAAGTTATGCTTGTTTAGGCAGTCATACTCTAAAATGGAGAACTACAAATGGCCAAGAAGTCAAGATTGGGCCAGAAACAATGCCCGAAATGTGAAGCGTGGTTCAAAGGTACCAGAGCAAAAGCCTGTCCGAAATGCGGTTACAAATTCCGGCCAAAGCAAAAGGCAGTCCCCGCCCCTGAACCGGCAGCCCCAGTTGAAAAAGCGGCAAACACTGTTACCGTAGAGCAAGTGAAAGCAGTGGCCCAGACGATCAAAGCAATTGGTGGGTTTGACCGTCTCAACGAACTGCTGGGACTGATCCGAGAGGTTGGCGGCTTGCGACGGTTTAAAGACCTGTTAGACGCTATGCAGTAGCCCAGTGGACGAAACCACTAACCTACGGCCATTTTGAGAACTCTCCCGAGCCTGGGAACCAAGCCCAGGCTTTTTTCATTCGGCGGTGAGGGGCCCGTGGTTTTCCTGTTGCGAGGCACATCGGACGCATTGTGCCGCATAAGGAATGGCTTCAAGGCGTGACTTGGGGATCTTCGCTCCGCACGTCTCGCATTGGCCATAGCTGCCGTCTTCGATCCGTTGGAGTGCTGCTTCAATCTGGTCGAGGGCGTCCTCTTCGCTCCCCAATAAACTCAGCGTGAGTTCCTGATCGGCATTGTCACTCCCAAGCTCTTCTATGTCGGTCGGTATGCTGGTGGTCTTGCTGTGGTCCTTCAAGGAATCATCTTCCATCTGAGTCATGTCACCCAGAAGGCTTGCTCGCAAAGCCAGAAGTCTTTCCCGTTGAAGCGTCAAGTCAGTGTTCGTCATTTCGTAGAGCCTTAATAAAGTACGGTAGTTCAGTATTTCCGTCAATCGTTCTTGGTGAGGGAGTGGGTGGTCAAGCAGGAG
>CAWJUD010000002.1:0-317500 GCA_963845975.1 Pirellulales bacterium
CCGCCTTGGCGGGCGAAATCCCGATAAAGCCCAACTGAGAATATCATGGGTGTCCCCTCTGGTGCATGAGCCGCAGCCAAACGGCACAACGGCGTGGGAGAGACCCGAGCAATCGGGCTGTTCAGAGCGGTTAAATCCACATTCTACGCTTGCCCTGATGGATTACCATAACCCGAGTGGCAGCGGGGCTTCCTGAGGCAAGCCCCCACCGACATCACGATCCTCGGCCCGACTCCCCACAGGCTGATCTCTCGGGTCATGTTTTTCTCCCGACTTCAGATGCAGTCTTCCTCTGGTTGCCGCCAGCACTCATCATTCGTCGAGACATACGGGGGAAAAGGTAGTTCAGGGCGAAGACGCATCGCAGCATGAAAGGAGCGACGACCTCCTGCTTGTCCAACTTATCTAAAAATCACACTGCTATCATTGTTAGCATCCCTGTATCAATAAGTTCTTCCCGCATGATAGAAATTTCTTTCGGGGCTTCGATGCCGAGGCGGATTTTTATTCCCTCGGACTTCAAGGATTGTGATTCGTTCATCAATGACGAGCTTTCATCAGCTTGAGGCAATGTGGCTGGCTGAAAGAGTGGTCGAGGTCTTCGATCAGGAAGGGCAATCAACGTGGACGAGAAATTGGAAAAAGCGGCTTAATAAAGTCATTTTTGTTTGAATGGCAAACGAAATACCCTGCCTGTCATGAGGGACAAGCAGGGCATATATTTTGAAGCCCGCATCACTTCCTGCGACACTGCTTCCAACGGTCAGCGTCCGTCCGCCATTTAGAGGTTACCATGAATCGGCGGAAATGCAAGGGGCAACTTGTCAAAATGACAAGTTTGACTGGTTGCAGACGGGAATTTTGCAAGGAGTAGATTCCAACTTTCTAGCGAACTTCCGCAAATGTCCTTGCCCATTTTGAGCATCTTTCGGTTCTCAACCCGAAAATGGTCATGCGGCTCATGTCTGATGCTCCTCACACCAATCTTCATGTTGGATCTGCATTGTCGGGCAGTTCCCACACGGTGTCAGGTTGGCGACGATGTTTATCTGGTTGCCCCCCACATACACGCCCACCAAATCCACGTCGGTGGGCAGTTCCTCCAGCCACTCAGAGTACAGGTTCGCCAACTGGTTGGCCGTCAGTCCCTCAGGCACGTCGGTCCCAAGCTGGGCGAGCCTTTCTTTCACATCCTCTTTGTCGAGGATCAGAAGCCTTACGATCTTCATAGCGTTTTCCCTTTCTTCGTCGTCTTACAACTATTCGACCCTCACGCTCCTAGACGGGGTGGTTATTCACTTTTTCCAACCTTCAACACCCGAATGATTCGTCCCTACATGAGCCGCTTGGGTCAAAACGTTGTGAACAAAGTCAAACCCCGCTTCCTTAAAGGCAACTTCCACTTCCTTTTTGCTGGGTGGCTGGCCGTACAGGATGGACAACAACAAAGCAACTTCAATTCGTTTCATGTGGTTCACCCTTACGCAATGGCAGCGGCTCATTGGGCCCGACTCCGTACTTCCGTTGCCTCGCACGTCCCCACGGACAGCCCCCGAAGGTCACGAACATCTCGATGGTCTGGAAGAACTTGGCAATTGGATTGCCATTCCTGGCCCTGGTGCAGATCGGACACTGTTTTTCGCAGAAATCTGGATCAAACATAGTGAATTGCTGTCCTTGTTCGAAAGGTTGAATCGATTCCAAAGCAACGAAGAATATGTATCAGTTGGTTTTTCTCTGCCTAAACAAGCTGTTCTTGCCTCTGTTGTTCATATTAGTCCCCTTCTCTCCACTTTGGTAGTCCCCGTCGCATAGTCTTGGTTGCCGTCTGAGCGTCGAACTTCTCTGGATCGAACGGTCCACGCCACTCCATACACTCCTCGTGCTGTTCGTGTTTCGGGTCGGCCATCGCTTCTAAATACTCTTGATAACCATAGCTCCCGCCGATATCCTCGGGCGGGCAGGCCCGTTGGCCCTCCAGGCACACTGGATATCGTGTTCTTTTCTCAGCCCGGAGGCAACCTTCGAAGTGGATTTCGTGTTCCCAACCATCACCGAAATCGTATTCGTAATCGAACTGGAACTGTTTCCCTTTCTCGGGGATTATCTTGCTCAGCTTCGTGCGGAGCGAGTTGACCGGTGGCGTTTCATCCTCCCAGCCCTCCATGAGCAACTGAGGATCACCGTAACGAACGCCATCAATCTCGAACTGGTGAAGATGGGAGTTCGTCCAACCCATCGCTGTCTGTATGTGTTTGTGGAGCTTGTCCAAGGTGCAATCCTTGACTTGTATCCGACGCCAGATTGGCGGCTCGATTTCCTTCAAGATGATCTTGAACTGGAAGACTGTTGCAGCGGTGGTCTTCGCCTTTGGCTTCGTCCCCGTGCTTTCTTTCGGTTTTGGTGGGCTGAAAACCGCTTGAAGATGATCCATAAGGTGCTTGGCGACGAGCAAGACAGCCACCTGCTTCCGGGCATCACCTTCGGGCAGGTCTTCCGCCAAGCCCATTGCCATGCTGGAGACTTCGGCAACGGTAAAAGACGCTCCCTTCTTCGCCAGCTTACTCTTGATCGCCTTCGATATGCCGGGAACCAGGAGAAGAACTTCTCGCTGTGCGGGAGACAGGCAAAAGTGTTCAAGCGGTTTGTTCTTGATTCCCAAGTGTTCGGCGGCTACGAGTACCTGGGCAACCCATTCAGCAATTTCAACAGCCTGATTGGAAATGGCCTTGGCCTTCCTCGCATCCTCGATCTTCAGCGTCTTCGGTGGCTCCTCGTCCGTGTGGGTGTCGAGAACCTTCTGGACCTTGTTGAAGATGGCGTCCAGCTTCTTTCTGAGCTTTTTGTCCTCGGTGTGGTTCGCCTCGGCGGCGATGTAGCCGCCGAAATCATCCCATTCGTCCAAGGTGAACTGCACGGGCTGATTGGCAGGCGTATCCCGAATGACCTTGACATAGTTGTCATCCAGGCTCATGAGGTCGTCGAGAATGAGCTTCCGCTCGACTGCTGTGAGATTCAGCCCGATCTTGGTGCCGGGCTTGATATGCTTCCGTGTATTCATGCTACCTGATCCATTACTTCCGCTTGCGAGGCATCTTGGGCTTCCTTTCCTGCCCCCGCTTAAGGACAATCCCCGACTCGTCGCCGAGATGGATATAGAACATTCCCTTTAATTCATCACCTTCAAGGACCAGCCAGCCACGCCCTTGAGCCGGGTCCATCTCATCGTTACCGTCCCAGGAGAACTCCACGGCGGGCTTCCCATCCCGCTCGCCAAGGCAATAGTCGATCTGTCCCGCCACATATCCAAACTGGAACGACCCAGAGTCCCTGGCATCGAATTCAAAGTAGCCACGAACCTCCTCATCAATAAAATCCCTGTCCCATTGGTCCATCGACTCGATGAGCCATCGGCCCACGGCCCAGTTCTTCGGTTTTGATTTACCCATGTCGGCCTCACTTTTTCTGATATACCACCAGCCTCACTTCCATCGGTAAGTCCATCTTCCCCAACTCGTCTTCCATGATAGCCCTTGTCCGCTCCTGGTTGAATCCCCCTGACCCAGCCCCGATCAGCGGAAAGGCGACAGAGTGAAAGCCCTTTTCGTGGGCAAGGATCATCCCGTTCAATTGCGTTCGTCGTTCAAGTGCCATCGAGACCTAATGCCCTCAACGCACTTTGCCAGCTTCGGAAGACTGTCCGTTGCCGTTTGCAGAACATGGAGTTCTAGCGGGAAGCCAAGATCGGCATTCACCACAACATCCCTAAAGTTTTCTCTCAAGTCGTCGTCTAACCTCGGAGCATCATACAATTGGTGAGCAGCTTGGATGTAAATGGACGCAAGCTTGACGGCTTCATCCACGAACTCGTCGTAGTGTTTCTTCCCCTCAGATAGTCTCATGAACATCTTGTTGTTGTGCCCTTTTTGAAGCGATACATACTTCTCGTACTGCTTCTCATTCTCTCGGAGCGAGCCCTTGTCGTCGAATAGATTCGTATAGGCTGACTTGTACCAACTCTGACGTTTGCAGAGCCGCAATGCCCATCGCAAGAAAACGATTCGCCTCTTTAGAAAACCCACCGATGGCATCACTGCATGTGCCTCGACAAAAGCCTTTTGGAGAAAGTACAGAAATTCGTCGTACCGCAAATCCTGTAAAGAGTCGTTCGAGGAATCGCCATCACACCGAATATCGCAGTCACAATGAAACTGCTCAGCTCGGAACTGCTCGATTGTAAGCGTGCCGTTATGTTTCTGCTTTGCCAATAGGTAAACATCTTGATGAACCTCACATGTCCTGTGTTCTACTCTGGCCTCATGCGAGTGGTAGTATGGCCCAGCTATGAAGTTCACGAGAGGGTGGATGACCTGATCGGCGGCGACATGGGTGAGATAACCACAGATGAAGGCGAGCTTGCATTTGTCACTTTCCTTCCATTCCTCGACCCTTGGATCATTCTCCCGCCAAAGAAGCTCTATCATTTGCAGAGGGAAAACATTCGGGCTTCTGGAGTGCAACTGGTAGGACCACTGGTCAACTTTCATGGGCTTATGAGGGTTGAACAGCGATTTCAAGCCGAAATAGGGTAGATCGGGTCCAAGGGAGCCAAGTTCCATGTAATGGGAGTGCTTTGCCAACACATCGGTGGCAAACTCGGCGAGTTTCTTGTCGTTGTCCTTGAGCAAACAGTCCCTCGTTTGCTGGGCAATCAGCATGTGAGCGATAGAAGCAGGCATATCTCTCTCCTTCGTTAATGTCCAACAACCGGTGCCGCATCGGTCCCACGACATCATCTCAAAGACCGAACGGCTGTCATCAACAACAAGTTTGTAATCGTAATCGGAGGTAACCCTTGAGATCGAGGTGTCTGCTGTTCTCCTCGCCATCACAACAACTACCATCGCCAATGCTAACCCAATTGCAACCACCACTATAAGGCACCCTCCTGGTCTCGGCAATCCTTTCCGTATCAATCGCCCCGCTTCTGATTCGTAGCCGATTTTCCGCTTAAAACGCCGTTCGTATTCGTCCACCACCGAAATGGTTTGAGGGCGGCGGTGATCCCTAATTCCTTCTTCACCCGTTTCTGGCTTTTGTGACGCCGGGCAGTGTGTTGAGGGATGGGCGGCGGTAGCGGAAGAGTTTCATGGCATCCTTCGCTCTGTCCGATGGTCGTCACAGAGGGAGGCCCAGAATTGCTCGTAGCTCATTATCTGTTCGTGCCTTGTTCTCCAATGGCGTTCAATTCCATACCAGCAATTTCCAACGAAGACATGGCCGCACTCTGGGCACACCCGTCGTCCTGTCTTTGGTGTCTTCTTCGTACAACAATGGCATTCTAAGGTCGGCATGACACGTTTCTCCCATCTTCGTGGCCTTTTGGAAACTCACCCCCTCACCCCTTCAATCCCTCCAGAATCGAACTAAACTGATCCAAAGCCGTTTGTAGGTCGTCGGCGATCTCTTGGGCTAATCGGCCTCGCCCGTAATCAAAGGGAATTTACGCACAGCAATTCCGAACCCCGCCGAGAGATTGATTTTCTTATAGTCTTGGATATCCCAGCCACACTGTATTAGTTGGCGGTCGATCTCTATGCGGGCTTTTTCTTCGGGGTTCATGTGTGCCTGACCCATAAGACTGGATAATTGAAGTTCCTGTTTTACCACAATGGGGGGTGTTTGTAAGCAGTCCCGATTTCTGAAAAACGAGCAATCTATCAGTCTAACGGGAAGGGTTGCCACATTCTGTCTACCCCCCCTGCAAAAAGGTAGAAAAATTTTATGCGGCCGTTTTTCTGCCGCTTTTCCACCAAGAATCTGCCCATAGAGTCCTCGTGAGGCACAAGATTAAAAAATTAGAGAGGAGAGTAAACACACTAGGAGCCGACAAGCAGATCGTTCTGTTCTGGTCACCAAGGGAACGAAGATGTGTGGGCGTTCCACCTCCCTTCTCGACCAAGCTGCATTGACGGGAAGCCTCGCCATCTGTACTATTGCCACCCCTTCTATTCGCAGCCCAAGGAGATTGGTCATGCATCTCAGCCAAGTCCTACCCCAACTCTTCGTCGGCTCATGCCCCACAAACACCGACGACATCAACCACCTGAAAGCGGACTACGGCATCACGGCCATCCTGAACTTGCAGACCGACCACGACTTCGACTACTGTGAATTGGATTGGGGTCGAATTGAGTCACGCTGCAACGAGTTGGGAATCGCAGTGCGGCGGATTCCGGTCAGAGCTTTCGACGGCGAGGATTTGCGAAGGAAGCTATCCCAGTGCGTGCAGGCATTAGATAAATTGTTGAAAAACGGCCAGACGGTTTACACCCACTGCAACGCTGGCATGGGCCGGTCGCCCAGTGTTGCCATCGCCTACCTTGTCTGGAGGCAAGGCTGGAATCTGAACGATGCCATCGAACACGTCACACGCTGTCGCTCTTGCTCATCCAACATCGAAGCCATCGTGCAAGCGGGTAGTGATCGAGCGGCGGCGTAGAAGGCCGCCGGTTCGGTTGTAGACCGAAAGTCCGCCCTCTCAAACGTAGCGGGATCACAAGTGGATTCTACTGGCTGGTGGCGAACGACACGAGGGGGTATCATAGAGCCGACTGGAGATGATAGTATGAAAATCCTTTTTCTTCACGGCTGGACCTCGACACCGGGCGGCGTTAAGCCGACCTACCTCAAAGACAACGGCCACGAGGTCTTTAATCCCGCCCTCCCCGACGACGACTTTGATGCTGCCGTCCGCATCACCCAGGCTGATTTTGATCTGCATCAGCCAGATGTTGTGGTCGGTTCCGGTCGGGGTGGTGCCGTGACGATGAACATCAACAGCGGTAATACACCCCTTGTCCTTCTTTGCCCAGCATGGAAGCGATGGGGCAAAGCCACAACTGTGAAACCCAACACGGTCATCCTTCACGCCAAGACCGACGAGATAATTCCCTTTGCCGATAGTCAGGAATTACTTCGCAACAGCAGCCTCACAGAGTTGGCCCTGATTGTCATTGGGAATGATCATCGGCTGGCCGATCAGAAATCGTTACAAGTAATGTTGGAGGCAGTGGAGAAGTCTACAATCCATCAAGAAGTCGAAGGTTATGTCTGTGGTATTTGTGGGCAATACCATGCCGAGCTTCCAAGGGGTTTTTCGGCAGATGCTCCTTATTTATATCTCACCATCCCAACCAAGGAACGTAGTGTTCGTTGCCATCTCACTTCAGATGTGTGCGTGATCGATGATAAGCATTTTTTCATACGGGGTTGCTTGGAGATTCCCGTCTTGGACGGAACTGGGCCATTTATTTGGGGCGTCTGGACTTCAATAAGTCAGAAGAATTTCACTCGTTATCTCGAATTGCAGGATGCCGAACCGTGTGAGAATGAGCCACCGTATTTCGGTTGGCTCTCCACCCAACTCCCACTCTACCCTGACACCCTGAACCTCAAAACCCACATCTACAGCAGGCCATTGAACCGACGCCCCTTTATCGAACTTGAACCGACAGATCACCCCTTAGCGATTGAGCAGAGAAAAGGCATCACAATGGCTCGGGTGAAAGAGATTGCAATGGCATTATTGCACAGGAGAGAGGAATAATATGGTACCGGTTAGCCGTCCAGCACCTCGCTAGTCAGCACGGCAAGAGGTTTCATCGTGCGTATCTTGGCTCTACTTGCATGCTTCTGTTATCCGGCGCATGACTCGCTTAACCAACGCCTTTTCTAAAAAGTGGGAAAACCACGAAGCCCATTTAGCCCTATATTTTCTGGACTATAATTTTTGTCGGGTTCACACCACATTAAAAACAACTCCTGCTGTTGAAGCTGGGCTGGCGGATAAGCCTTGGACTATCGAAAAAATGCTGAATGAATTAGCAATACATGCCCAATAAGTGGTATTGCGCGTTTTGAAAAACAGGTTTAGTATCCAAATATTGTGCCGAAATATATCTCGGCAGCCCGATCCAAACCTTGCTTATTTAGGAGATCAGAGCCATGATAGCAACCAGGGAATCCACCCAATACTCTTTTTATCAGGAGTTTCTTATGGGCCGTGGCAAATTTGAACCCGCTGAATTTGGCGTCGATCTCTCCAAAGAGGATTTCGTTGACAGGATGGTCAATGATTTCGGAGAGGCTTATAGAGGAGCGTGGACGATTGATGATCTTCTCCTGCATCCTCGGGAAGCAGTAATATTTTGCGATCAAGTACGCCGTAGACATGGCTACTTTGATTTGCCTGATGACATCATACTTCGGGTTATTATGGGGCATCGTAAGCATCCAGAATAAAAAAGCGGCGGTAGGATGCAAAGAAATGCACAAAATCGACCTCTGCCATAAGCTACTGCATATTTTCGGCCATATAAAAATGTAAATAACGGTTGAAAACCGTGGCGCGCATTGGCTGAAAAGTGTGCCGCTCAGGATGAAAGACGGTTCTATTGTCACTCCGATGTTAAGGGAAAGAAAGAAGGCTCCCCTACCTAAGGGCAGGGCTGGATGCAACAGCAAATTCGGCTTGGATGGTGGTTTCGTATCAGGTGATTTTGGCGATGATTCAGTCGCTCTTTGGCTACCTGCACTTAGGCAGACGTCCTTCCGTCGGAAGCTTTCTCCTTGTGTAAAACCGCCTCTCCTTACACGACTTTCTTAAAGTCGATATATCCCTGCTCCACATCCGTGCGGACCAGTTGCACGCGGAGCCCGCGACCGACGTCCATGCCTTCAAAACCGCTCTCCAGTCTTCCTTCAATGGGCGGATGCAAAATACGGACCCACGTGCCTTTGTCCGATGCGCCGGTGACGATGGCATCGAACTGCTCCCCGATCCTTGATTCCAGTAGCATTGCTGCTGCGGATTTTGTAACCTGCCGTTCAACTTTTTTCGCTGCGTCTTCCTCTTCAGTGCAGTGCTTGGCGAGCGCTTCCAATTCATCGTTCTCGTAGGGCAGGGAACGTCCAGCCACTGCCGCTTTCAGCAACCGCTGTGTGATCAGATCGGGGTACCGGCGGTTCGGAGCGGTGGAGTGAGCATAGTCCTTGACCGCAAGTCCGAAGTGCCCGGGGACACTGCCTCCCGGAAGTTCGACGACATATTCACCCGCACCCAGGAGCTTGATGACGCTGAGAGAGAGATCGGGAAAGCGGAGAGGATCAGCGGCTTTCGCCGATACCAGGAATTGCTCCAGGGCCTTGGAGTCAGGTTCCTTGGGCAACGTTGAGCCCCGCTCTGTGGCAAGCTCGACAATCCGGTCCCAGCGTTTGGGTATGCGGACTACGCGCCGCAGCGACGGAAACTTTTTGGACGCGAGGTATCGTGCGGTAACGCCGTTGGCGGCGATCATGAAGTCCTCAATAATGTCTTTGGCCCGGTTTCTTGTTTCGGCTTCCAAGTCCTTGAGCTCATCTCCGTCAAAGACCGGACGGGCTTCGATTGTTTCGAGGTCAAGCGCACCATTCAAGTGCCGGAATGTTTTCAGTTTCTGGGCCATGTGGTCCTGGAGTCGAAGGTTCTCGTCTAGACCGCTGACCGCGCCAATCCCTTTTGGCATCGGCCCGTTGCTCTCCAGCCAGCCGGCCACGCTGTTGTAGGCCAGCTTTGCATGATTACGCACCATCGCTCCATATAGGTCCGAACTCTGAAGCGATCCATCTCCGGCGATTACCATTTCAATGACAATGGCCAGGCGGTCTGATTCATAGCTAAGAGAGGTAAGATCGGTGGAGAGTTTTTCTGGCAGCATGGGAAACGTCTCGGCAACCGTGTAGACCGAGGTGGTGTTTTGCCGCGCATGATCGTCAAGTGCTGATCGCTTTTTGACGACAGCGTCAACGTCGGCAATGGCGACAAGGATCTTTGTGGCCCCGTCGGGCATGGCTTCGGCAATGGTAAGCTGGTCCAGATCACGCGAATCATCGTTGTCGATGGAGCACCAGAGAAGGTTCCTGAGATCACGGGTCGATTCCTCGGCTTGCGTCGCTGGCCCGTGGATTCCGTCGAGCTCGGTGAGCGCCTGGGCGGAAAATCTGGAACAAGTCCTTTATCCAGCATCGCCCGATGGGCAATTCTTTGCAGGATAGAGCGGTGTTGTCCGTCGTCTGTAACCATCATAATGTCACCTTCCTGAAATACCTTATTGTAATTTCTTGCTAAATGAATGCATTCTCCTCGCCACCACCATCATTTACAACACATGCGAATAAAAAAAGTCTTCACTAGCTGTGTCAGAATCGCATAGCCCAGCAGCATGATGGCCAGAAACAGCCTGTACAGCAGCAGGAGTGAGGCAAACCCGAGCCTGTTCGCCGAATGCATGTTGTGGGACGTGGAGATCTACAAGGTCGAGGATAGTAGGAGGGTTGAGGGATGAAATTGACAGTTGTTGGCCAGCAAACCCGATTTCTGCTTTTTCCAACTTTTCCCTACACTTCCCATTTCTGCTTTTTCCGTAACAGTTTAGTTTTTTGTCATATTTATGGTGGCAGTGATGGAAGTTTGCCAGTGGTCAAATAGGTTTTCAGGGCTTGGATGACGGAATCCAAGAGATCGTGATTGCGTTGTTTTAGTGTGCGAAAGATGCTCATCAGCACCGCTTGGGTGTCCGCTCCGCGGCGGCTGCGATTGGCATAGCTGTTTTTGCGAATGATCACTGCCGGACGAATCGCCCGTTCGGCGTGGTTGTTCTCGAAGGGAACGTCCGCGTGATCCAAAAAAGTGAACAACTCGTTTTGGTGTCGGCGCAGCCGTTTCACGAGACGGTCGGCTTGCCGATCGCGCCAATCGGTTTCGATCAGTTCCTGCAATCTTCGGTCCAAACACGCCCGCCGCGATGCGTATTCCGCCGGAGGATGCTCCTCGCGTTTCCACAAACGGATGGCGTCGCCCAGCAGCCGTCGCAGCTTTTTGGCGAATGCAGACCAATGTTCTCCGGGATTTTTGTATTTTTCCACATGCTCCAGGTCGCGGAACAGATGCACCAGACATTTCTGCCGCGGACCGCCGGAAATCGCGTTGTAAGCGCCCCAGAAATCGCTGATAAACGCGCCTTTGAACTCCTCGGCGAAGAATTTCCGCAGTGCCGGCTCGCCACGCGAGCGATCGATCAGATAGTAGGTCAGCCGCGGATTGCTGAAACACCACAGCCAGTGGGTTTTGCCAGCCACGCGCCAGCCCGTCTCGTCGCCGTGCAGCACGGCCGACGCCAGTCCCTCTTGTTGAATCTGTTCGTACCAGGGGGAGAGCGCCTCTCGCAGACGATGCCACATCTGCGCCAAGGCCCCTTTGCTGATCTTCAGTTGCAAGTGATGGTTGAAGACGTCCACGATTTGCTGCGAGGTCGTGCCCAGTCCGTAGTGCATCCACGCCGAAAGCGCCACCGCACGGTTGCCCAAGCGGGCGTTCGGCAGGGCGTCGGGCGCCTGCGGCGCGACGCGCTTCTTGCAGCGCGGGCACCAGTCGCGATGGATCGTATGTTCTGTGACTTCGGCTTGAAGATTCTCGGGAATGTCCTCCACATATCGCGTGTGCGTCTGGTTCAGCCGCTTCAAACGTCCCTGACAGTGCGGACAGCAAGGAAGTTGGTGTTCCTCGTAACGGTCGATCCGCTGGGGCCGCTTCCGGCCACTGCCCGGATGCCCATTTTTGCGGCCGGGCCGCTTTTTCCGCGAAGAAATGGCCGGTTTTTCGTAAACCGGGATCATGCCCGAGGGCGTGGAGGGCATAGTCGAGGCCGAATTCCGCGCCTCGGCCAACTGCTTGGCCATTTCCAACAGCGCGAAAATCACCGCCTCCCTCCCCCGCGAGAAAATCGCCTCCGCCTGCGCGGTCGAGGCTTGGCCCCAAAGATATTCCCTTGGGCAAAACAGAAATAGTAGTGTCCTTTCGCATAAACCATAGACATAAACCATTTCCCGTTTTTTCCCAAGATCAATCCCAAAAAACTAAACTATTACCTTTTTCCAACTTTTCCCTACACTTCCCAACTTCCCAAATTGGGAAGTTCATGTTCGGAAACCGAACAAAAGTCCAAAATCTTAAGGGGATAGGGTAACGTTCTAATTTATGCGCACAATTGAAGAAGTAATCCAGCGGGATTGGAAATCAGCAAAATTCCCAGTCTCTACGGACTGAAGATTTATTTCGGCTTTTCAGGAGGGGGAACTGGGTGCTTAAATGGGGCCGCGACCAATTGGTCGCGGAAATCCGGCGGCCAGATTTGGGATTCCCTGGGGGTTCTGACGCTTCAATGGGGCCGCGACCAATTGGTCGCGGAAATTCCACTTTTTTTATACGATTGGTCTGGTCCTCGATGCTTCAATGGGGCCGCGACCAATTGGTCGCGGAAATTCGGTCAAACGGAACTGGAGGTCCGCCTGAAATTCAAGCTTCAATGGGGCCGCGACCAATTGGTCGCGGAAATTCGATCGTGTTCATGGGACGAGCGTGAATTTGTAATCGCTTCAATGGGGCCGCGACCAATTGGTCGCGGAAATGGCACATCTCAGAACTTCTTAACTAGCTTGGTGTTAAAGAGCACATTTCGAGCGGTCTGTGTTTTAACAAACATTTTATAGTCATAAAAGAATATCCCTTTTTATATCTCCTTTCACTTTATAGAGTTTTGACTGCGAGCGATCCTGGGTGTTTTTGTATCACCGAACCGCTCGCCGGAAAACGATCCATGCGCATACTCTGAATAGCCCAAAACACTACAGTATTGGTGAAGCGTAAAAGTTTTAAAAAAGGTAAATTGTCAAAGAGCAAATCACATATATGTAAGTCGTTATAAATCAGAATTCTTCTTTTTCCCCGGCAAATAATCCTAAGCCGTAAAATCGCCCGCCACCGATACAAATCGGACCGGGGACTTGAACGGGATGATCATTTGCATCGCGCCATTGGATTCGGACGTGATAGCGGGAAAATTTTTGCAGATGATCGGGGACGCCGTAGCGCGAGGCAAGTTCGGTTCCAGGCCAGAAACCGGACATGCGCCATTCAATGATTGCATGTTGTTTGAGTGTGTCTGAAAATCCGGCCTGTCCGATGGCTTTGCGTATCAAGGCGTCGATGCGATCGTGGAGATTGTTAAGCCAACGTTTTTGGTTATCTGCATCGGAGTTGTTTTTCAGTCGTCGGCGGTAGTGGCTGGGATCGTCATATCCCGGCAGAACCACCGGCGTTACGGTGGCCCAGGTGGACGAAGCGCGAATATAACGTTGCACCATCTTGTCGTTTGTGGGTAGACGCGACAAGGTGGCTTGAGGTTCTTTCCGTTCGTCGATCAATTGCACGCCTGACATTGCTTGTCCGGCCCAGTCGATTTCTCGTTGATGACCATCGGCTAACACGGTAATCAACATCCGGCGGATAGGACCGACGACGTTTGCACGACCTTCGCCCCGAAATTCGATGCTAGGCAGTGGAATATAGGCAAAGCGTTTCGGACCAACAGGCTTGTGAGGCTGGCCTTGGACTTCTCCATGACCGAGGACAAATGCTTCAACCCATTTTAAGTTTTCGGGACGGGATTTTTCTGCCGCTTTTTTCATTGCACAACGCATCATCCCCGCCACGGTCAGCCCTTTGCGAGCAGTATCAAACGCACGATATCCACTGGCGTCCGGCTTGAGCAGCGAAAATACTGCAAAGCGACGCTGCGGTGGATCGGTGGAGCGACGGTAGCCGATGACGCGAAATGCGGAGAGCGGGGGCACCGGATTGAACGATTCGTTACCCCTGTCATCGCGGCCGATGCGATTAAGAAACGCTTGATGCTTGGCGATTAGATCGTTGAGCGTTCCGGGGATCGGAATGCGAAGCGCTGTGCCTGTTGTATCCGAGACAGGCTGCCAGACGTCGCCGCTCAGTTGGGCCACCTCCTCTTCGGTCTTCATAGCCGCGTTTCCCACGACCATGTCGATGCCCAAACCCAGGTGACTGATACTGCGCGAGTTGACGGTAAGTTCTTTCATGTATGGACAAATGCCATCGCCGAGCGTAAAGAGGTAGTGCACTTCGCTCAAATCCGGCAGGTGCATCGGACGGATGTCCTTTTCGGTGCGCTTTATGATTCTCGTTGTGTCGCCACGAGACCATGCGGCAGCCGTAAGATCACCCGTATTGTCCGGAACATACAGCCGGTACTTCGAGTCGGCCAATCGAGCTTTGGCCGACACAATTGTTGGCGTTGGCTGTTGCTCCAACCAACGTAGTTCCGGAGCTGCATAATTGGAAAATTGGATTCCTCGCCAACGTCGGGCCGCCGCTGCAACGAGCGCCTGGAACGCTCGCAATGGCGAAGGAGGCCATTCCGGCTCGCCGCCATCGGAACGGCCGTGATAATACGGCTGGAGAAACCGAACTGTAAGACAAAAGTAGGATGACATCATTCAGCCTCCGCAGCGACGGCCTTCTTACCCTTTTTCCCCTTCATTTTCTTATCGCCTTCACCCTTCACATCTTTCTTGGCCCTTTCTTTATCGAACTCGACAGTCTTGCTTTTGCCCACGCCAAATGCCTTGGCGACAGACTCGGCATATTCGAGAGCCGCATCATGGGTAATTTCCGCCGGTTTGCGTTCACCTGTCGGATAGACCTCGACATATTCACGCGGTTTGTTTGGATCGAGCACGAGTAAACAACCTTGCCGCAAATAGCCGGACGGGTTGAATGTAAATGCAGTGAGCGCTAAACCAAGGATATAGCGGCGCAGGGCAAGGGTTTTCTTTTCGTCGTCTCCCGCAGTCAGCAGGCGAAGAGCGGCAAGAGCGAGCGTGGCGTCACGAATAATCCCGCTGGTGGCGATGACGCCGCCGTGAGAACCGGTTGCAGGAACATGGATAAAACCTCGTTGGGCGTAAGCATCTTTCATTGCCTTATCGACCGGCTCATCGAGGAGATTATCGTTTACAAACTCGGTAGCGGGATTGAATTGGGCTGATCGCGTGAGTTTCCTTACATTATACGCCCGAATAGTGGAGGCAACCACTCGCGGCAACTTCGCCTGAGTATCACGCGAATCCCAAACGCCGAAAACCAGTGATGTTGGGGCAATCTTTGCCATTGGTTCGGCATCGCCCTTTAAAACTGCTTTGAAGGCGTCTTGGAGTTCCTGTTGAAGCGCTGAACAACGGACGAGTGCGTCACCGGCTCGGTGTCCTGCTTCAAGTATGCTGACCTTCTTTTCACCCGCCTTAACCACAATTTGCGGAATAAGAGCCGCGTATTTGTCTTTGGCGAATAACGGTTCGATGCGGTTGGCCTGCGAACCGACACTGTCAATTAAGCAGACGTTCTCGCCGTTCGGGTCGCCGTCAATGTTGTACCCTCCAGGAAAATTGTCGCCGGAAGCAAAGGTGGCGGGAAACAACACGCCGTCTTTTCCTTCGGCGGGCATAAGGTATTCACGGATGACGATGGCTGCGGGGCCATCGTCACTCAGATAGCAATCGAATCGACTCAAATCAGACATTTTTTAGTCTCCTTTGGAAAAAGGTATTGCAGAACGAAACGCTTTGTGTTTTTTTTGGCCGGTACGATACCAGTTTTCAAACCGGTAGCCTTGAGAACCGGGTAACGATAATTCCCCGACAATTACGGGCGATAGCAACTCGGGGAGTAGTGGTTTCGACCAAGTGAAGTAGTCATACACGCGAGGTTGTTCAGTTTTAGCAGGGAGGCAACGTTGCAGCCCGACTAGGCAAAGTAACTCAACAGCAGGAAATGCGGTGGTCGTTATCTGAAGATCGTTTGGAGAAAAACCTATATCGCGGGCATGAGCATTCGGCCCACGTCGAGCATCGAAGTAGTACGGCTCCACCTTTTTTTCGGGATTGTCCGGGTCGTAGACAATCAGGCCGATGTTAAAGAGATTGGGTGAAACAAACCGGTCGTCGCATAGTGATTTTTGCATTGCTCGCGCAATACGAACACTCTCCATTGTGCCAGCCCATACTTTCAGTTGTTTGCCTCCGGCACGGTCGTCTTGCCACCAATCTAGTTGTAGTGAACAGAACGGCTTGCCGATTCTAATCGCCGAAGAAGTGTCGTTATTCGGATCGACTTGAATCAGTTGTGCACTATATATTGCACGGATCAAATCTGGCAGGTTGCCTTTTGCGGCGATGCGAAACTCCCACTTGTCGAACCACCCTTCCGCTCCCGGCCAAAGTCTATCGGCCAATTCGAGCAAACCGCAGCAGGCGAAAAATTGGCCGGGATTGGTTACGTCTACGTTGACGCGGATCTTGGGGTCTGGATTTTTCATTGCTGATCCTCCTGTTCTTTTTCCACAAACTCGGACGGCTCGGCACTGGCGGCCCAATCGGCGGCACGAAGCAGCGATTCGATGAATGCCAAGCCCCAGCGGCCATATTTGCGTTGCAGTCGGGCAAACCGCCGCGGCACTTCTTGGCTTGCCTCATTCCAGAGCTTTTCGGCCGATTCCGGGTCGAATGCCTCATCCGCCGGAAAGTGCGGCCGCGCCCGACCGTGATGCGCGCCAATCAGATGCCGTACCAAATCTTTCATGTCATCATTGAGTTCTTTAAATTCGACATTGCTTTCGATATCCAACAGCGATCCAAACTCGTGGCGGTAATCTTCACTCAAGCCGAGTCGTCGTTGTTTACTGCCCGATTTTGCCCACGCTGTAGATGGAGCGTCGGCATCATAGCCTTGGTTGCCGAGAATACGCTGAAATACCGCCCGTATCTTGCCAGAATCGTGAAACCGGGCCGCCAAAATCAGGGCCTTTTTGATTTCATCCCGAACGTGCAGTTTTT
This sequence comes from Pirellulales bacterium, assembly GCA_963845975.1. Taxonomy (GTDB): domain Bacteria; phylum Planctomycetota; class Planctomycetia; order Pirellulales; family Thermoguttaceae; genus JBEKIK01. The sequence goes on from CAWJUD010000002.1 coordinate 16,801, forward strand.
CGACGAATCGTTCAACATTTTTGACTACATCTTCCGTATGAACCTGCCAACGGACGGCCTTTTTGGCGTTTTTTGAATCTTCACTTTCGGCTGTTTGCGGCAACTCGAACCAGTACCAGTAGCGGCGTCCGGAGGTGTTTTCGCTTTCGTCTTCGTTAGCATCCGGCTTGGTGTCAATTGGGGGCCGTACCAGCCGCATATTTTTGGTCTTTTCGTCAAATTCAGGGTCATCATCCCATACCCGCATGCGGCGTTTTTGGGTTCGTTCTCTGTCTATGAACCACTCATCCGATACGTCGTCGGCAGACTCCGCAGTACCATCGAGTAGACCGTCACACAATCCGCCCACTGACGGCGGTAAAAGGACAATCTTAGCATTGAGATCGTCTTTATTATCCTTTTGGGTAATTTCACTAAGTGAAAATACCTTTACAGAGCCATCATTTGTCATAATCCAGACTGATTTTTCTGGGTTTTTCTTTGCTAACTCTTGCATGTGCTTGAAGACCCGATCTGTACGATCCCGCAACAATTCATGTGGCTTGAGGGGAAAGTCGTCGAGAAGGTCTTCCGGTTTGTATTCTTCCAACAAATCATCAACAATGACCTCCACTTCTTCACGCCATGCCACATGCGTTTCCGGCGGTTCCCAATCGGTGATGCCATGAAGATACGGCTCGACCGGCGGGCGGCCGGGCAGTTTTTCTTGGATCGTGGTCAACGCCCAGGCGTCGAAAAGGATATCGGTGGCCGGTAGAGTTACTGGTTTTGGCGTGAATGCGTTGGCTCGGGCGTTCGGATCGAGTGCGTCGATTGCGGCAGGGCTGCCATCACCTTCTAATTTCTTGAGCAAACTGTACGTTTTCTTAAGCCGTTTTTCATACTCATTTTTTTCGCCGAACTCCTTCGGATAAACGATATGAATCTCGGTATCATCTCGTTTCCCAAAGCGATTGACCCGACCGAAGCGTTGGGCCATGCTGTCAAACGACGTCAGGTCGCAAATCAGATGATCGGCGGAAATATCAACGCCGACCTCGCCCGCTGACGTACAAACGAGAAAAACGGGCTTTGTGCGTAACTCAACATTCTCTTTTCGGTTGGATTCCGGTAAAAACCATTGAAAAACGGATTTTTCCACCAACTCATCGCGTTCCTTACCACGGAGCGTGCCCGTAAGTTGCAGTATAGAATCATTGGGAAGCTTTTTGGTAATTTTTTCTACGTCTTCAACTTTACGGACAAAGATAAGAATGGCCGAATCGGGATGTTTTTTCGCCATAGCCCTTGCCCAATCGGTGATCTTGTCGGCAATATTTTTTTCGTCATCAATAGGATGAAGATAAATTTCCTTCTTAGCATAGATGCGTTTTTTTACGACCTTATGTTTGCGATCCGCGCCAGTAAGCTCCACCGCTTTTACCTTAGATCGTTCTGTGTCATCTGTGGTTGACGCAATTCGCGAGGTAGCAGTAAGTTCCATAACTCGCAAGGGATGATAATCTTGGGTACGCCCTTCTGATTGCTCTTTTTGAATGGCGATGAGCAAATCTTGAAATGCCGGTTCGAGATGCGCTTCGTCGTGAACGATTAACGTATCTTGCCCAAGAAATCCGGCGTGAAGCGGTTTGCGGGCACGGCCAATGCCGTAGCCACTAAAAAGCAGTCGGCTGCCGATCATGTCTATTGTCCCGACTACGATGGCTGGTCTTGCCGGATCGGCACACCACTCTCCATTGTCGGCAAACTGGCCCCGAAGCGTGCTGATCGCCAATGGCGGATCGTTTTGCGAATCGATTAGTTGTTGTCTCTTTGGTGCGATGACGCAGAGGTTATGCAATTTCTCGGCGAGTGCTTTAAGTATCTTAATTTCCGGCTTACGCAGATTATCCCGCAGTTTTTCCGCTTCGCGTGTCGCCTGATCGACTACAGTGCGCCGATTGACAATATATACTAATCGGCGAGGCACTTTTGTATGATCGTTAGCCAAGGCGATAAGCCAAATCGGTATGATAGCCGTCTTACCGAGTCCGGTGGGAATAGCACACCGCTCTGGAAATTGATCTTTGTTCCCACTTAGACGCTTATATAAATCTTCCTGCCACGGAAAAGGGGAATTGCCGGTCAATGCCTCAAATGCCGTAGTAAAATCAATTGAATCGTTCATTTTGTTTGTCTCTTGCTAGTGCTCGTAGATTTACCGCTACCTGAGTAGGCTGATATCAAATACTGAATATCCTTTGTAATTGACTTCTGTAATTCCACCGGCTCCAGCACTTCCGCATGTTGGCCGAAACTCAAAATCCAGCGTTTGATTTCTTCGGTGCTGTCGAGGTCGAATTCGGCGATTATACCACCGCCTTTTTCTTTTGTTAGGCGTTGGCCGGCGTGCCAGTTGGATTCCTCGACATATCCGGCGACAATCGGCGAGAAGCGGATTTTTACGTGCACGTCGCCGTCGCCGTGGAAAATGCCGAAAGACGAGGAAAGGTGCTGGGCAAGATCGAAATCCTCTGGCGGCTGAAAACGAAAATTTGTCACTTCGGCCTCGCTTATTCGCTCAACCTTCCAGTGGTTAATTTCGTCGTTTTCCGTTTTCTGACCGATCAAATATAACGAGCCTCGGTGATAGGCTAAGCTATAAGGGTAAACGTCGTAAGTAACTGGTTCCGTGGCTTGCAGCGATTGATACGCAATGAATACCGCGCGGTGGTCCTCGATGCCGAGCATTAGCTGATCGACTATTTCCGCCTTTTTGGAATAGTCACTCACACCAACCATCGTTTTATAGAACAAAGCAGCAAAGTTCTCCATGTATTTAATGGCGCCGTTGCCGAGTGTAGCACGGATCTTTTTGAAGGCACGCTGGGCAGCCTCCCAAAACGGTGTGCCGGCCAAGGGCTCTAAGAACCGCTGCCCAAGATAGAGTGCCGCGGCTTCATCCCACAGAAGGGACATGCCCGGCGGATTGGCGCCCGTCTGCAACTTCCATTTCTTCCGCCCGAAATCCTCAATGGTTTCCTCCAGAGGGAATCCGGCGGTCTGAAAAGTTTCCAGATCGCGGCGGATGGTCTTTTCGCTGACGGTCAGTTCCTTGGCTAGTTCTTTGACCGTAGCCCCGTAATGCCGGGCGGAAAGGATGCGCAACAAGATCCATTGACGAATAAGCGGCGAGCTAACGTCCATCGATGACCCCCTGCCATGACAGTAAAACCAGAAGAGTAATCTAGCATAATCGATTTCCCCCAAATCACAAGATGCCACCCCCCCTTGGATGCTTTTGTTTTTTATAAATTCCATAACATTGTCCCCTTTGCCCCTCCCTGGTAAAGCAGATGTGTTCAATTCTCACACCTCATAAGATACCAGCATGGTTGGACAGATTCTGGCCAACCCAGACCAAAGTTCACTAGTAACTGACTGTTTTAGGTCGATGATTTGGAAAGTTTAGAAAGGCTGTAATATCATTAGTGAGAAACCATTTTGATATCTTGGCTTTCGGCGACTTAAATCTGGGCTTTATGACGGTCTAATTTGGCGGCCATTTCGCCCCATCTTTGTGCATGCATTGCTCTGGTTTCAAGGCGGCTTTGTTTTTGATGAGCATGCCGCAATTATTCTTAAACGGCAGCCGCAGATCGAGCATTTCTTGTCGATGAATTCATCGCACTTCGTACAGATCTCGTAACGAATGGCCGTTTTTTCGGCGGTCCGGATGGGAAAACCTGGGCATCCCGATGTTCTTTGTCTATGGCCTACCATGCAGAACAATGCGGGATAATGCAAATAAGTCGGCCAGACATGACGAAAATAAGCCCCAGGTGACGCAAGGGATATTGGCTGTCACGGGGCGCATTGTTAATGTACGTATCGACGCCGAGAGCCGCCATGGAGTTTGGGATGCCACGAATTTAGCCACAGGCAAGAAGATCCGCATCAAATCGCCGGCCCGACTCCGCTCGGCCGTGGGCGGCCACATATCGGAGCAAGGTTGACGGATGTGCCGAAGCGAACTCAAGAGGAATTGGTAGGCGAACAGCTTGACAGTTTAATGAGAGAAGCCGGGGCCAAAAGTTTTCAGAATGTCTATTTCTCAAAAGACCAATTGGCTCAAATGCCGCCGGATGAAAGAGCCAAGGCCCTACAATTTATGGCCTTAAACGCCATGATGGCTAAAAAGGAACGCGAACGCACTAAAGCGGCAAAATTCGCAACACCGACGCCATAAATTTATACGTTAATTGCCAATCATTTTTTTCTCTGATTTAGTCCGCAATTTCAACTCGGCATCATAGGCCCTCGAACATCTTTGATACGACCATTTCCGCTTTTTCCAGGGCAGGGTGTAAGGCCGACCGAGTTGTTCCGAGAGCCATTTTTCTATGTAATCACTTATTTCCGGCCAAGTCCATTTGTAAAGATCACGGACTCTAATAATCTCACCCATGATTCGCCGGGCCTCTGGGTCTGGCACTGCTACTCGATTTACTCCGCTCTTGCCAACCAGCTTGAATCCCATCGGAGCATGACCGTTAGCCAACCGGCTTTTTGCCTTAAAACCGCAAAATACCTCCTTGACCCGTTCGCTTTTCAAGTGTGAATCCATTTTGGCACAGGCGGCCAGGATGGTCAGCAACATCTCGCCTTGTGCCGTGCTGGTATCTATGTGTTGATTCGCAAAATGCACCGTTACGCCGCGATTTCTCCAAAGTCTTAATGTATGCAGACAATCTTCGGTATTGCGCCATGCCCTATCAAGATAGGCAAAGACTACGTGGTCCCCGGATTGAAGTGATTGATGAAGTATTTTGCCGGCGGGTCGCAATTTTAACGGCACTTTGTAGGCTGACACTTCTTTGTCCTCTTCAATAAATTCCAGTTCGGGTAAGTCAGGGTGTTGTTCTCTGATAAAATCAGCCCAGCGGGAGATAAGCCTACGTTGCGCCTCGATGCCCAGGCCACTATCAATGGAATCCTGGTGAGAGCATCGTACATAGCCCCATAATTTCACGCCACGTTGAGCCTCGATTTCCTCGACGGTCTGGCGGGGTTTTATCTTTGTATTCTCCACCAGCTTTTTCATCTTCTCCCATTCTTCGGGTTTGATCTTTGTTTTCTGGCGGTATCCAAAACCTCGTTCACTCATTTTGAATCCTCCAAAACTCTCGGATCGGCTCGTATGCAGTGATTTTCGTCGGAGGGATCGATCAACGCTCCGCCTTCCAGCCCGTCGTCGATAAATTGCCATTCATGGGCATGCGTTAGCGGCTTGAACGGTAAAACGGTGCTTATGCGCAATGCGGATTCTGGATCGGGGGCCGCGACGATCCAAAGGCTTTTAGACCTTCTGCCGATATGTTCGGAGATGTTGTAGGGAATCATAATAGTTTCTAAAAAAGTCGCGCACAGACAATGGCAGCCCGGAGTTTACTAGGGGCTTTCCATCGTCAACGTACCCCTACGGCTAGTCTGCACGCGACGGATATTTCATTGACAAAACTCCTGACAGATTGGGGTATCTCTGGCGGCATTTATTCTATCACTGGATATTTAATGCTACAAGATTTCTTCTGCCGATTTTGTCCCAACATTTAGTGCATAGCCGTTTATCTTTGTCCACGGTATTCTCGCCCGCGGTTTCGGGACGGCGATACCGCCGATCATGCGGCACAATCAGCCTTCTTCCGCAACTCCAACATTGATGTATGTAAGTATCACTCATGCCACAGCCTCCATTCTGTCGGCATTGTGCATTTCGACTGCCGCGCCAAGAGCGGTCAATGCTCGCCTCATGCTATAGGCATTATCCTTCCATCCCATCTGCCATACGCTCGGCGGCATAAGAATACCTTCTCCGATCTCCTTTTCCCAAATCTCGCCCAGCCGATCGCGGCAAGCATCAGCGAATGACGGGCCGCATGAGAACGGATAGATATTGAACCGCTGTAATAACGCTTCGGTCTTTTTGTCCTTGGCAAACTCGCTGATGTCGTTGCTGGTAGCCACGACAATCAACCGTTCAGGGTGATTTTGCTCCGAGAGATAATCCTTTAAGGCAGAGAAAACATTTTTACTCGGTAGCATTTCCATTTCTTCAATTAGCAGCATATACCACTCACTGCCGAACATGGGACGTAACGTGAACGTCTCGGTGAATAAACGTTCCACGTCTTCGATCTTCAAACTGGCCCCATTCTAGCGATAGAGGCCGCCATATTCAGGGATATTCAAGTCGGAGGCCAATGCCTTGGCAGTTGCGCTTTTGCCCGTTCCTCCTGCCCCTTCGAGAAGTACACAGCAGGTATACGGTTCCATTGTTAATGCTTTTAGCCGCCTGACTACGGCAGGCTGGCCGACTACCTCATCTAAGGTTGTGGGTTGGTATCGACTTGATAATCGCATGGTAAACTCCTTGGGATTTCAGGGGTTTCATTAAATAAATCTAATTGATCGGGGAGTAACGATAACCCGGTGAATAATACTTTCTGACGGCATATCGGAGCGGGTTCGCCGCGGTATGGTCCGGGCTTGGGTGGAGGATTAGTAAGAACAAAATCATCAACTGTAATTTTGTCGGGCAGTTCTGGCCTCTGCACTTCTAGTTCGCAGGCGTAATCTTCCGCATCTTGCTCAGTCTGAAATTCACCAAGGACAAATGCGCCGGTGTCTGTTGGCGTTCCGTCTTCGCTGTCGATTACGGCGATTAGTTTATATATCATCCTATAAACTCTCCCTCCTCGTCGAATTTATAATCGTTGGCTTCGATCTGTTCCTTGATATACTCGTCGCTGTCTCGGTATTCGATTTCCTTTTCGCCAACTCTTGCAAGGTGACGGCAGGCTTGCTTATAAATATCAATCAACTCTGATTCGATGTCTCCCTTAATTTCATACAATACGTCCAGGTTAATGTCAGTATTGTCGTATAATTCAAACTCAACACTAACGCCGTTGTATTGTTTTTTCCCCATACTGACATGCCAGTTTATGTCATCTTCCGCAAACGCCACGGCCTTGAGCATGTCGGCCGCTTTCAATAGAGGTTTTATAGTGTCGCTATTTTCTCTCTTAGCAAATTCGCGTAGATCAATGTTTGCCTTGAATGACACCTCAGGATAACCACCGAAGTCCCAATAAATTTCAGGACATTGATATGACTTTCCGCCCGATACTTTCCGTGTGCAATAATTTACTTCTATACCATAATCCTCCCTAAGAATGTCTTGAAAACATTCGTTCAATAACTCCGCATCGAATGAATCATATCGCTCGCACTCCCTCCACCATTCCCTTGCCCGCTCTTTGGCTTCGGGTGATAGCTCAGAGTACGGACGGCCTTTTCCATCTTCATATTTTTGTCGCCGTTTTCGCTTTTTGATTGTGGCGGTAGCCATTGGTAAATTCCTGTTTTGGGGTACACGGCACGATCACCTAGCTCTGGCGGCATAAACCATCAGGGCTAGGAGGCCGGGCCGGGCTGCTAATGCGTATCTGCCCGCGCTCCAGGCTATTTTGAATCGCCGACACTCTCGGCGGATGGTTCCTTCAATGGCATGGGCCACCAATCATTGAATCCCGCCTGATTAGCCCACTCATAGGCATCATCCAATGTCTTGAACGGACCGTAAACTGTAAATCCGTTTCGTGGATTGCCAGTTAAAATAATGTGCATACCCATGTGATTATTCCTCTGGGTTAAGATTGACTGTATCGCACCATGCAGGCGGCGGATCGCAATATCTTGATCGCCGCGTTAAACACACAACTACACGGACTCCGATAGGCTCTTGTCCATAGGAGCATTCACCATCGGTGACAAGAATTATCGCTTTCGGCTTCGGCTTTTCTTCGCAGGCGGCGCGGATTAGCTCGGCCATGTCAGTGCCGCCCCCTCCGCTTACTTCAACTTGCTCGGCGCGGAATACACTATTGGCCGATTGTACTTGCGTATCGCCAACCAGAACACGCACGCCGCGGGGATCGGGAATAGATCGCAAGGCATTGCTGATTATCCCCATCGCCAAGGCAATGTCTTTCTCTCCCATCGAGCCGGATGAATCCACAGCCACGATAACCTTTGGAATTGGCTTAACGTGGGCCGGAAGTAATGCACCGCCTCTCGGTTGCCGTCTGTTCGGCCTTTGGTACGTGAATGCTCCGAATCCAGACGTAGAACCAACGGCATACTTTATTTTGGCTAATAGCTCTCTGGCGGGATCAATCTTTGGGTGAAGTTTATCTCCCGCCTGCCTTGCCAATCCACCCGGTACGCTTCCACGGCCTCGTTGCTCTTGATAATCCTCGATAGCTTTGGCGGTAGCGGCTTCGATAAGATTCTGCTCATGCTCTTGCAGGCCGGGGTGTTCTTCGCTTGGCGGGCCATCCTCCCACGGTCGCGGCTGGCCATCGGCGCATGAACCTCCTATCTCCTCCGCGCTTTCCGATAGCTCACTCTCGGCGGCAGTTTTCCCGGATTGGCTTCCGTCCACCGGATCGCTCTCGCTATTGCCGTTATCAGCATTTTCTCCCGCCTCCTTGCCGCTACTATCATCCCCCTGCTTATTTTCTTCGGCTTCATTTTTTCCGCCGTTGTCTTGCTCTTCCCCTTCCTGGCCTTCCGATTGGCTTTTTTCATCGCTTTCTTCATCGCTTTGTCCCTTTCCTTGCTCTTGTTTCTGTTCCTTCTCTTGCTCGGCAGCCCGTTCCGCCAAGAGATTGAAATACTGCTCTGCCGTAAGGTTGCGGGGTAACCCCAGTTTGGCCGGCGTGATGCCTTCATCCGGACATGTCAAGCCGGATTGCTCAAGCACATCATTCACCGCCGCGTCCACGGCATAACGCCATATTGCCAGCCTATCAGGCGCAGGCGGTTTACCTAACAGTTTTTCACACCGTTTACCATGCCTACTCCATACATGGATAGTCTCATGCAACACGACGAATCCAAGATGTTTTAGTTCTCGGCTCTCGATAAAAGCCGGATCGTAATACATGCGGCAATGTTCATCGACCGCCATAGTTCCTAGTCCCGGTTTCTCTGTCGGAATAAGCGACATGATAGCGTGAGTTAAGTAGGGCATCTTCTTGGCCGCCAATAGGCGGGCTTCGGATAGTTTGCGATTGCTCACTAATAACCCTCCTATGCCGCCGCCATGACATTTCTTGTGGACTTCTAACACCAACTCGTTGAATTGAGCGGGTGCTTTCAACAGTGTTGCCGCACTCGGCACGGCAAAATACAATCCGCCCGCCGCGGCAATGGCAGGCTCTAGCCATGTCTTTGCCACTTCGGCAAAGCAATCCACAGCAGCTAGCCATCGAGCCTCTGACGGCTTACCGTTTTTGTCTAAGTCGTAGGTCTTCACCCGGTCAACCAATGCGCCCAGGATCGCCATGATCTGATCGCTGCGGGGTGGAATTGCCAGATAGGTTTCCAAATCGGTCGGTCCCAATCCTGCCCGTTTATTTATCGCAATGGCAATCCAATCCTCGGGATTGGGCAGGTCCAGGGATTGCTCCCATGTCTGGTATTCGATTCCAGCTTCCTCACCCACGCAAGCGGCAATGGCTCGATAACGCAAGAGCGGCTCGGCGTCGATTGCTTCTAAGGAGGCGGCGCATATCGCCGCGTTAGTCCACGACCGCATGGAAGGCCATGCGCCGGACGCCCTGGCTCGCTCTTTGGGATAGGCTTCAAGCAATCCTGGCTTGTGCTTGTGAAACGCTCCGATCAGGGATGTATTCCTGCCGATATGTTTTTCCCAATCGGTCGGCAGGGGAATAAAGCTAGGCGTTGGGAATTTCAAGGCATTACCCATGCCACGTTGCCACGCTTCTGTATCGGTTTCCCAGGTTAAATGGGCCATGCGATTGGCAAGAGGCGGCTCTAGTTCGCTGCCGTTGGCGGCACAGTCCGGCGGATTGCAGGCCGCAACCTTCCAAACTGTATCCGGTAGAACGGCATCGCCCACGCGATTCTCGGCAATCACACCCAATAAGGCGGCTTGCACGGCCGGCGGGCAGGTAGTCAATTCGTCAATGAACAAGACATGCTGCCCAAATTGCATATCCTGCGCCCACTTTGGCGGCATGACGGCCATGTAGGGATGTTCTCCCTGGACCGGATAGGGATAACCACCAATATCGGCAGGCTCGCGCAACGAGCCTATCAGTGTATAACACTGGCGGCCTACGGCTCTGGCAAAGGCTTCCACGGTTCGGCTCTTGCCGCAACCAGGCGGGCCGCTGACTAAGGGCGTAACCTTGCCGGTTTGTGCAACGGTCCAGAAAATGAGATTGGGGGTAGTTCGACAACTCACGGTAAACTCCTATGTTTGGGGTACAGAGTAAACCATCCTCGCCCTTGCACAACTACGAGCTATGAAAGGGCGAAAGGGTCTACCGTCTACCACTACCTCACACACTATGCACATACGCCGGCCTGGGCGAAGTCTTGCATAACTGCCGCGGCCGCCGCACTCTTGGCGAGTTGGGCCACATTCTTTAGTCCTTCCAATCCCTCGCCCAGGATGTTGGAATAGAGGTTGATGCGGTCAACCAACTCTTGAGCTTGTGCCGCCCGAACATTCAATCGGTTCTCATTCAAGGTTCCCTTGGATACATCGTCCAAGAGTTGAGAGGCTTGCTCCTGCACTTCCTTGGTGAGAACATCTCTTATGGCTCTGGCGGCATCGGCATCCATCACGGTTCTTACCGTGGTAATCCGGTTGCCTTCCCGGCAGCCTTCGATTGCCGTGGCCAGTGCTTTCCAGCGAGCTAGCCAATGTTCCGGTATGTAATACACACCGCTTCGGTCGAATCCTTTCATGCCGTCCATCTTGGCAATTACGGCGGCTAGAGCCTGGCCGACTGCGCCGGAGGTCAGCACGGCCTTGTGTTTCAAGAACTCCTCGGTGAGCTTGTATTCGTCGGCATAGCCATATTCGGTCTTAACTCTGCCTTCCTGAACCTTGGCTGAGAAGTTAGTGACGTAGCTGTTCACGGCCACATCTCGCTCGATATTCACCAACTCCACGCCATTACGCTTGGGCTTCTTATGGCTGACAATTACCTTATCCTTGGTGCCGTAAACGTCCTTGATGCTGTTGTGCAAGGCACTCTGATCCGTCCTGGGATTGGGCACGCAACCACCGAAACCGGCGTTTTCTAATACGTCTTTGATTGCTTGCAACGGAGTGGGCTGTAGCGTCCAAAATACCATCGCACCGCTAATGTCTGTGTGACTCTCGATCATGGGTAAACTCCTTGTGTGAGGGTGAAAATAAACCGCTTCTGGCGGCGTAACTTTATACAAAACTAGCCTCTGACGGCGTAACCTTCTTAGCGCCGTCTCTGGACGGTATAGGGTATTGATAGGGCAACGATACCCTATTGTTTGCTTACTCTGGTTCACCATTGCGATATGTCTTTATAGTGACATAGCGCACTGGTTTGGATTCGATGTAGTCGGCATGGGGTTGAATAAACAAGCGCAGGGACCGAGTGAATAGGTCCAGCACGACTACAACTCTGCTGCCATATTGCCAAGATAAAACTCTGGCTCGGTCGATTAGTTCAATAGCTTGCATGATGCACCTTGAAATTTGCAATTTGCGTCCTGGTTGCGTCAAACGGGCTGGGTTGAATAAAATCCCGCCGCGTCGAATCGAACGCGACACAAGCGAACCCAGGGGGCTAGAAATTAAAATTAAACTCCCCACAAGAAACAAAAAAACCCGGCGGTTTTAATGCCGGGTCTTGTAAACTCCAGATTGTAAGATGGGATTACGCGAATAGACTTGTCGGGGTGCTATGAGTTGCTTCTTCCAAGTCGAATGAAGCGACTACCGCCCATAATCCACGTAATCGTGGGTGTGTGTTATGTAGGACGCTATTGGCGAATGATAGGCCACGATTGGTTCGCAGTTCATCGGCAACATGCCACTGAGCAACCGATTCACAGTACACGATTAGGTAATACGTAATCATATGGAGACCACCCCCTTTCTACTTCCGTGCAATGCGGGTAGTGAATTGTCCGTTCTTTCCCTTGCCGATGATTGTCTTGCCCTCGTTCTGTTTGATGAAGTCGAGAACGGAGGGAATGAATCCTGCGAGACGTTCCCACTGTGCCGCATACAACGTCACTGGGAACCGAGGGGAGTTAAGGCCATAAACGGAGACGGCGCCCTTCTCTCCGACTTTGCAAAATAGGGGGCCAGACTGCACGGTCTTGGACTGGGCATCTTTGAGCATGCCAGCAAGCAACTCCGATGCTTTCTCTTGTGTCATTTTCCCCGACATCAGAGCGGCAAGGATCTCTTGTTGCGACACAATTGGTGACACATTGACAGAACTGAGGGGAGGGGATAGTGTAACTGTAGACATTGACATTTACTCCTCAAAGTAAGTGTTAGTGGATAGGGACTATCGACGCGATGAACGTCGATCAGTCCCGTTTTTTTTCGACGCCCAAAATTATCAAATCGGGCAAGCCCGCCTATCAAATCGGGGGGCATCGCGTGGATAATAGTAGTCGAAAATTCGTGTTTGGACACACCCGTTCGACGGGAAAATCGACCTTAATCATTATCGACGCGATAATCTTAATTGAGTTTTTGCCTATCTTATCATTGGTGTAACTCTATATATAACATACAGTTAGCACTAGTAGTGTAGTAGGGATAGTAGGAAAAATGCTTTATTTACGGCATTTTCAGGGATAAAGTCGATAATCGTTCGGTAATGATTCTCGTAAAATGTTTTGTAGTATGGACTTAGGACAATGGACAAACCCACCCCCGGTCTGGACCCATTGGTTGCCTTATATCATTACATTCTGACCTGGGAATTTTTACAGTTTTTCGATGTTGTGATATGATGATCTGTGAACATTGGGACGGTCGAACGGATTGCAAGCTGTTCGGCCAAGCGGCTCTGGCCGGGCGGCGCGTTATTCGCCTTTCTCACCACCGGCTCGGGCCGACCCAACAAAGAAAGGCGAATATGTCTGACCTCAATCCTCTCAATCTTTTTGAACTCGATAGCCGACTTCAAAAAATTCTCAGCTTGTTGAAATCGGGTGAGCCTTCCGCCACCGTTGCCGCCGCTGTTGACCGATTCGTTGCCGACTATAGCCCTGAAGAACACTGGGGACCGTATTCATTATTCAGCGATAAGTGCCGAGAGCAATGGAAGCGGGATGGTAACTACTCTTGGGGCAACAAAATAGGTGCCGTTGAAGAACTCGACAAAAGTCGGGGAGGCGAAAGAGACAGGCTTATTGCAGTATGTGAAGAGAGCCTTCGATTTCTTTTGGATAGTAAGTGCCCAGAGGATTGGCACAAGTACGGGGAAAATCTTAAAGAGGCTTTGCGCTGCTATCTGAGTGTTCGGGGGCACGGCATTGACGCACTGCCAACCGGCAAGACTGAGCTAGACGAAACAAAAGCAAACAAACAAGAAAAACCTAATACATTAGGAAATCTGCTTGACGATCTTGGCAATGCTGAATGGCATTACAACTACGCCAATGACTTATCTAGGAAGGCACAAACTGAGGGAACACCTTACCAGAGTAGCTTGGCTGCATACCATGTGATTATCTCTTCACAGTACAGAGGTGATGGGGATCGGCAATGGAAAGCCTTAATTAATAGGCAGGGAGTGAATCAAGTAAAAACAATTTGCATTGCTTATGAGGGGGATTTTTCCAGCGAAATCCTTCGCAAGCTGTGTGCGGTTGCTGCGCTAAATGTTGGTAAAACTCTTGATGATTTTCTCTCCATTGACGTTGTGAATGGTGTAAAACTCCTACAAGGAGCAATGGCAATATCAGCAACCTCGAAAACTGTCAGTTTGGGGCACCAAAGACAAAGCGAAGGGAACGGCGGAAAGGAAGATGATTCGACCGGAACGCCCGACATCGAACAGCACTTGGAGCGAGTAGCCCTGGCCGTTGGCGACAAGACAGCCGCCAGTATTTTGGCGATTGCAAACAGGAAAGATTTGTCCGGGGAACGCAAAATGCAGGAAATCCTGAAGCTAGACCCTCGTTATTCCGGCAAGAACTCTAAAGCATGGGGTACACTATTGGGGGTTAATTCTGCTGCCGTTCGCAGCTATCAAACGTGGACGACATTACAAGAAGAAAAGAAGAAAGCCGACTAACCCCTGCTTACGCGCTTACGCGGTGCTTACGCGATAAAATTTTTCTTACCCTGTTTTCTTCGGGAAAAACAGCATATCTTGCTTACACAGCTTACGCGATTGCTTACGCGGGCGAGTTAGGTTGGAGGCCCTATGAACCGAACCCAACCAGAACAAGTTATTGCTCATGTCGATCTGCTGCGAGCCGTGGATCGGCTGTTGGAGGATGCCGAAACCGTGCGCGCGAAACGGCTGGTATTAAATAACCTCGTCGCCGATCAGACAGAGCAACATCCAGAGAAGATAAGCAAGACTTCCAAGCAGGAGGCCCACCATGCGAACGCCTAAAGAACGCCCCGACCAACTCGGCACGATTCATGCCGACGAAATTATGCCCGTTCGCATTGCGGCCCGACGGCTTGGGTGGAATGTGAAATCACTCGCCCATGCAAAGCGAGAGGGATTGCAAACACAACGGTTTGGTCGTTTTGACTACACCACCGGCCGATGGGTAATTGAGTTTTTCGAGCGGCTGGCCGAGCAAGGGCCAAGCGATGAGGGTGGCGGGGATGAGTGACCACCTAACAAACCTTTTGCCTCACCACCTTGCCGAATTGCGCCAATCCGGTCTTAGCGATGAAACTATCCGCGCTGCCGGAATAAAAAGCGAAACGGATCATGCCAAGATTGCTTTGTTGTTGAATCGTAAAAAGTGGCCCCGCACCTACGGTCCAGCACTTCTGTTTCCCTACTTGGACAGCAGTGGCAACACGGTTTTATGGCGCGTGAAGCCGGACAATCCCCCGACAGAAAACGGCAAACCGAAAAAATACTTGCATCCCACTGGCGCAGCGATAAGAGCATATTTTCCGCCTGGCATCAACGGTGAATTGCACAACGCCGATCGCGTCATTGTGATAACCGAAGGTGTAAAAAAATGCTTGGCCGGATGGCAGGCTGGCGTCGCAGTAGTTGGCTTATCGGGTGTCGATTGCTGGCATGGCAAAAAATGCTCTGCACTTATTCCCGATCTTGAGCAAATTCCTTGGAACGGTCGCCGGGTTTTCGTATGCTTCGATAGCGATGCCGCACGAAATGAAAATGTGGCCACAAATGAAAAATTATTGGCAGCCGTGTTAAAGTCACGCGGCGCGAAAGTAAAAATAGTGCGAATCCCACCCGGACCGAACGGCGAGAAAGTTGGATTAGATGATTTCCTTTTCGCAAACGATAACAATTCGGCTGCGCTATGGAAACTAATCGACCAGGCCGAAGAACCGGAACCGCCGGACGCCGGGGAACTAAGAACGCCGGCAAGTGAAATTGATCCGGGCACAGAGGCAGATAAATTTTTGAAATTAACTGAGGTAGATAGCCTTCCGCGATTGCGATTCTGGCAAGGGTGTTTTTACTACTGGACCGGCACTCATTACAAGGAATTGCCGACAAGTGATGTAAGAGGCCGGCTGGTGGAATTTCTTAATAGGAATTTTTTCAAGGTTACGACAACAGCTATAAACAATGTCTTGGACCATATTAAATCGAAAACGCGCCTATCGCCATTCATCGGTACCCCGCCGGTTTGGATAAGCGAGAATGAACCCTGGCCGGCAGGCGAAATCTTAGCAGCGAAAAATACATTAGTCCATCTTCCCTCGTTAATTGATGGCAAGCCCGCGACTCGTCCGCTTACCCCGAAATTATTCTCTTTCTCGGCGCTCGATTACAATTTTAATTCCGACGCGCCGCGGTCGGAAAAATGGCTAGAATTTTTGGGGCAACTCTGGCCCGATCCCGAAGAGGCTGAAAACATCAACGCGCTCCAGGAATTTTTTGGATACTGTCTCTTGCCGGATACCCGCCAACAAAAAATACTCATGCTCATAGGCCCGAAGCGGAGCGGCAAAGGCACCATAGCCCGCGTACTGCGGCGCTTGTCGGCCGTGCGAACACTGCCGCGCCTACACTGGCGTCACTTGGGATGAATTTTGGCTTATGGCCGTTGATTGGAAAAAGTTTGGCGATAATATCCGATGCAAGACTTAGTGGCCGAAGCGACACCGCGAACGTGGTGGAACATCTGCTGTCAATAAGTGGAGAGGATGCGCAGACAATCGACCGCAAGAATCTTGAGCCTATTACTTGCACCTTGCCGGCGCGGTTTGTGATTATCAGTAACGAGCTACCGCGATTGACCGATTCATCGGGCGCACTTGTAAGCCGTTTGATCTTGCTCCGATTGACGCGTAGTTTTTTGGGGCAAGAAGATCCCGCATTAACTGAAAAATTATTTGCAGAACTGCCCGGCATTTTATTGTGGGCTATCCAGGGATGGAAAAGGCTGCGTCAGTTTGGCCGGTTCATCCAGCCCCGCACGTCAACACAGCTAATCGAGGAAATGGAGGCGCTGGCTTCCCCGGTCTCAGTCTTTGTCCGCGACTGCTGCCGGGTCGGCGATGATGAAAACGTTGATCGGCAAGACTTATACAACGCATACCGTAAATGGGCGGATGTCAACGGCAAAGGTCACATCGAGGATGCTGCCGGATTCGGTCGCGCCTTGCGAGCCGTCCTACCCACTATCAAAGACGAATGGCACAGAGTTTTTGAGAAAAAACGGAGATATTATCGTGGCGTCGGCCTTGAAAATTGAAATTAAGTGTCACACGTGTCACATGTGGCAATCCAATGCACGTATTACGCGCGAGAAAATATAAACAGAAACAAAAAATATAGATATATATACAATGGACTTTTACCTGTGACACCTGTGACACTAACGAGGCATAAGAAAAATAAAATCCCGGAAGACTGGATACCCCCGGAATATGCCCTACCCGACTCGGAAACCTTGGAGCGGTTAAGCCGTGATGACGGCGAGCCAGAACAGCGGCGGCTATTCGACCAGGGCAATGGTTTGGAAGAACTCAGGCGGAAGGTGAAAGGAAAAGCATGATCGACATTCGACTCCACTTCCGGCAGTCCGTCAACAAGCGGCAACGATTGGCGGCACTGCCCCGGGCAGGCGATTTCGGAATTGATAATACTTGTAATTGGGCGACTCCAAACGCATGTACGGAACTGGACAAGAATATACGTCTGCCGAGGGGCGCGCCCTGTAAATGCGATATACGCTTGTCTGTTGCGTACGGACGGGTTTTGGGCAAAAGCATCGACCAGGAGCACGGCAACGCAAGGATGCGGCAAAATTGCGTGCCGGTTGTGACCCGGCTTGACTTGGGAAAGAAAATGGTCGATAATAAAAATGTTGAAAGCCGTAAGGTAGTTTTGGAGTCTCCCATGTTCTTTCTTTTACAGAACATAACACACGCCCCCGTTAGCCCGAGCCGAGTAGCGATACCGGCCGCGCGGTCCAAAACCCGCGTCAACAGGACTACCGGGGGCTTGTGGTTTCTTGGGAGTAATTCTTATGAGTGAGGAAATCCAAGTTAAGGTTGTTTCCTACGGCCCGAGTCGATGCTTAATGATGTACTACGTTGACCCTGTATCAGGGAAACGAGTTTCAAAATCGACCGGCACCACTAATCCTGGCGACGCCGAAAGAGAAGCGGGTGATTGGGAAAAGCAATTGCGGAGCGGTCTTTATCAGGCTCCGAGCAAAACCACCTGGCAGCAATTCAGGGAGCGATACGAAAGGGAACACCTTGCAACCCTTGCCCCCGGCACTCAAATAACGGCGGGCGTATCCCTTAACCTAATCGAACGGAAGTTGAATCCCGACCGGCTGATTAAATTGACAACGGCAACTATAAGCAAGTTTCAAGCGAACTTGCGGGAAGAGGGCATGAAAGACACCACCCTTGCCCGGCACTTGCGGCATATCAAGGCCGCGTTATCGTGGGGCGTTAAAATGGGTTTACTTGCCAAGCGGCCCGATTTCATCATGCCTAAAAGAGTCAAAGGCCAAACCATGATGAAAGGCAGGCCCATTACGACCGAAGAGTATGAGCGTATGCTTACCGCTTGCGATAAGGTACGGCCGCATGACGCCGAAATCTGGAAACGGTTAATCACTGCCTTATGGTTGTCGGGCTTGCGATTGGGTGAAGCAATGTCTTTGAGTTGGGATTATGACGCCCCGTTTGCCGTCGATTTTTCCGGCCGTCGGCCCGTGTTTATCATCCATGCCCAGGCCCACAAGGCCAAACGGGATACTTTACTGCCAATGACGCCCGATTTTGCCCAATGGTTGCTGCAAACCTTCCCCGAGAGCGAACGGCAGGGCAAGGTGTTCAAAATCAACACCCTCAAGGGCAAACGGTTTAATCGGCAAGAGGTGGGCCGGATGATTTCTGTAATCGGGGAAGAGGCCAAAGTGGTTGTAAACAAGGAATCCGAAAAGTATGGTTCCGCCCATGACCTACGCCGGGCGTTTTGCACAAGATGGGCGTCAAAGGTGAAACCGGCAACCTTACAACTACTTGCCCGTCATGCCGACATTGGCACCACGATGAAATACTACGTTGCCCAAGACGCGGCCGACGTGGCCGATGAACTGTGGGCGGGATTCGCCCCAAAGGATGACAAAAAAGGGCAGGTTTACAACACTTCTTACAACAATCAGCAAAAAACGGCGGAAAATAAAACCGCGTCAATCGACGTAACCTCTTGCGATTCTTTAAGTACCGGAGGAGGGATTTGAACCCTCACAGCCCGAAGGCCACTGGATTTTGAGTCCAGCGCGTCTGCCATTCCGCCACTCCGGCAAAAATGTAGTAATCAGCCATTAGCCGTCAGCTAACAGCATTCTCTAATAGACTGATTTTATTATTTCTAATGCGGTTTAGCAAGTTAGGGGCGCAGCATATTTAGCATTAATGGGGGGGTGGTGGCATTTGCGACACTTGAAATGTAAACATAGCTATATACAGGAATCAGATGAGGTTGTCATCTGCCTGTGGATTGTTATCCAATCCAACATAGTGCACACAACAAAGCCAAAGACGAATCCCACGGCCATGTTGGTGAGCAAGCATGTGGCGGCGGTGATGAGCATCTCAGCACGTTGCTTCCAAGCAGTTTGGTCGCGGCAGACGCGAGCTAACTCAAAGGCGCTGCAACCCAGTAATACTCCCAAGACGGATCGCGGATAATATTGCATTCCTGCTAAGTGGAACCGTATGATAACTTGAGCTTGGTACAGTCATCCTGAGCGCAGCGAAGGATCTCAATTAACCGCTAGATTCTTCGCTGCGCTCAGAATGACATGGCATAACTATTAATGCAGTTCCACTTAGGAGGGCACTGCCGGAAAGCAAGCCGAACAAAGTCATTGTCACGCCGAGCAGAAGTTTCAGCCCGAGTGCCAACTGTAGGCCGCGAACCACGCTTCTGGGATGACTGAGTGCAAGCGATCAATCAACCCGAAAATGACTAACAGCAATACCACGCCTCCGGTAATGATTCCGGCGGCAATGATCTCTGTCTGTGACATCCTCTCAGCGATGGCCACCGCGACGATGGCTTTCATGGGCTGAACAACAATGGGAATGGTGAAACTAATGCCCGTGATCATATTTACGATGCCGGCGAAGAATAGTGCAGGACCAAGTTGCAGCACGCACTGCGTCACCATGCCCAAGAGCACTGGAATAAACGTTCCCAAGTCGCCCAGCGCACCGGCCACCTCATGACGGTTGAATAGCGGACGCTGTCGCAACAACTCAAACACCCGCTGCCTAGTCGGACGTTCTGCAACCCGTGTCTCACCTATGGTTCTTGACGTCCGAACAAGTTGTACGATAGCGGGCAGTCTCATTGGCTTCGACCAGATGATAAAGTGTGGATTTCCGTATTGCCGATCTGCGCGGCAGTATTATCCGCGATTGACGCCGACGTATCCACGTCCTTCCAAGCGGAAATCCATTCTGAAGGAACAACAGCGCGGATTGTTTTGGGGTGACTTGCCAAGTCTTGAAGGCTATAACTGCCTGTCATCGCAAGCTGTTCGAGTATCGGGCGGCAGCGGAAGTCGTAATAGGCCAAAAGTGGTTCAACGCGCCCAGTGCCATCCAAACACGGCAAAACGGCCCAAACGCCGGGGCGACGTTGCGACATCAGCCAGTTAAGTGCGCCACAAGATAAAGCCGGCAGATCACATGCCGCAAGCAACCAGGAAGCGCACGGCGCCCACCGCATGGCCGCCAGCAGTCCGGCCATCGGCCCTTCAAGTTCCATCGCATCCGCCATGCACCGCACATGCTGCAAGTCGTCGGGCACGGCTCCGGCGCCAACCAGGACGATCTTCCGGCATATCTGCTCAAGCAGGCGCACTGTGCGGTGCAACCATGTTTGCCCGGAACCGTCTGTACACGGCAGCAGATGCTTCGGCAAACCCATGCGCGTGCTCTTGCCGCCGATAAGTATGCAACCGAAGATTGGCGCGCGGGTCACCATATCCTTGAGGTAACCATCCAAGATTGCCACCAGAGCCGCGGTCCGGTCGGTATCCCAGGGCAGTATGCCCAGCAGATTGCCGATGCCTTGCGGCGGAGCAGACTCGTCGCTCTTAGCCAGCCAAACTTTAGGCCACGACTCGCGCTTATACCCTTCAACCAGAATAAGATCATATCGCTGGGCAAGTTGCGGCAACTCCGTTTCCAGCGAATGTTCGTTGCGACTCCTGCACCGCAAGACCGACTCGCCGGGACCTTGCATTAAAACGTCGGCACCCGTGCTAAAAAGTCGTTGGCTGTCCTTGTCCGGCGATTCTTGTGTAATGCCGTGCACGTCGTGCTTGACCACTACGATGCGCAGTCCGCGTTCGAGAAGCAAGGGCAGAAGGCCCTCCAGCAATGCAGTCTTGCCCGAACCGCTCCAGCCGCACACCCCAAAAACAGGCAGGTCGTTAAACATGATTCAGGTTCATTTACAAACGCGGGAGGCCCGAGAGTTTCCTTCGGACCCTATCGCCCGCAACTCCATAGCAAAAGCCTTAGGCGCTGCGGATCGGAAATGTGAATCAAAAGATATTATCGTTCATTTTACAAAAGGCTGCAAGCGCACCTACACGGCGCGATGAATAGAAATGAATGTCGCCTCCTGTACTCCTGTCCTCTTTTAACCCTTGGTCTGGATATCCCGAAGCGGCTTGTAATATGACAGCCAAGTAGGTCAGGCACTCCGTGCCTGACTATGCGAATTAAGACATAACGCTTTACTCGCTATTCGTCAGGCACTCCGTGCCTGACGATTAGCTACTAGCTAACGCGCCTCTGTAGGTGTGACGCGCACCGCGGTGACCTTATACTCGGGAGTACATGCCAAGGTGTCTAAGTAATCGCCGGTGAGTTCGTTAGTGGGAACCTCGTCGAAGTGGAAGGAAAGAAAGACGACTCCCGGATTGACACGGTCGGTAAGGTGCGCGTGGACCGTCAACCGGCCCCGGCGGCTGGCCACTTCGACCAGTTCGTGTTCCCGGACGTTGAGATTCGCGGCGTCTTGTGGATTGATCTCCAGAAATTCTTCGCCCAGCAGCGTTTGCAGCCCAGGCGTGCGCCGCGACATCGAGCCGCAGTTGTAATGTTCGAGCCGGCGGCCGGTGGTGAGAATCAGCGGATACTTCGCATCGGTTGCTTCCATCGGCTCGCAGTGGTCGATGCTTTGAAAAGTGGCCCGGCCGCGGGGGAAATTGGTCTCATACAAGGTCCTTGCGCCGGCGTCGGTATCGTCGAGACAAGGCCAGACTAGGGGTTGGCGGTCGAGCCGCTCGTGGCTGATTCCGTGCAACATGGGTGCGAGCGAAGCGATTTCGTCCATGATTTCCGACGGAGTGCGGGCCGGCATTGCGTAGCCCATCCGTTCGGAAAGTTCGCAGATGATCTCGACATCCGTCTTGCAGCCCTTTGGCGGCTCGACGATCTTTCGGACGCGTTGCACCCTGCGGTCGGCGTTTATGAAAGTGCCTTCTTTTTCGGCGAAAGCCGCCGCGGGCAGCACGACATCGGCTAGCGCCGCGGTTTTGGTGAGGAAAATTTCGTGCACGACGACGAAATGCATTGCCTCAAGCGCTTCGGCGACGCGTTGGCTGTGTGGATCGGTCTGAGCGGGATTATGACCCAAGATGTACGCTGCCTTGATGCTCCCCCGGCGTGCCAGCGGCCAGGCTTCGGTGAACTTCAAGCCCCTGTCGGCCGGTAAAGGGCGTCCCCAAGCTTTTTCGAACTTGGCGCGCACGGTCTCATTGCCGATGGATTGATAGCCGGGCAATACGTTTGGCAACGCGCCCATGTCGCACGATCCTTGCACGTTGTTCTGCCCGCGCAATGGATTGACCCCGGCGCCGCGGCGGCCGACGTTACCCGTAAGCAATGCAAGGTTTGCGCAGCCCATCACTCCCAAGGAACCGTCGGTATGTTCGGTAATGCCCAGGCCGTAAAGAATCATTGCCCGCTTCGCCTGTCCATACAGCCGGGCGGCCGCTTCGATTTTGCCCGCCGGAACGCCGGTGATCGACTCGACTCGCTGGGGCGTGTACTCCTTCACCTTTTCGGCAAAGGACTCGAACTGCTCGGTCCGCTCGGCGATGAACTCGGCATTGTGGAGTTTGTCGCGGAGAATTACGTGCGCCATGCCGTTTAGGAGCGCCACGTTCGTTCCCGGACGCAAGGGCAACCAGTAGTCGGCCAGCCGGGCCAATTCAATTCGGCGCGGATCAGCGACGATCGTTCGAACGCCCTTCTCGAAAATCGCCCGCTTGATCCGCATGCCGATCACCGGATGGGCCTCGGTGGGATTGCATCCGATGAGGAAAAGCACTTCCGTATCTTGGATCTCATCGAGTGAATTCGTCGCCGCGCCGCTGCCGAAGGTCGCGGCTAGTCCGCTAACGGACGGGCTGTGGCAAACCCGGGCGCAATTGTCAATGTTGTTCGTGCCGATGATCAGGCGGATAAACTTTTGGAATATGTAATTTTCCTCGTTGGTGCCGCGGCTGGACGAGATGCCGATGATGGACGACGGGCCGTATTGCTCTTTTACGGCCGTCAATTTATTTTTAACCAACTCGAGGGCTTCGTCCCAGGAGGCCTCGCGGAAGCCGGGAAAGCGCGAGCCGCCCTTGGGATCCTTGATCAGAGGTGCGGTAAGCCGGTCGGGATGATTCAGGAAGTCGAAGGCCATTCGCCCTTTTACGCACAGGTCAATCTTATTAAAGGATTCTCCGCCGGCCGGCTCGACGCCGATGATCAGGCCGTCGGCCACGCGCAAATATCTGGCAACCCGTTCCGCAATACGGGCATAACGTCGGCCCGCGTCGCTCGGTCTTTCCGAATTCATGGCGCCAGCGTTCGGCAATCGCGCCGGTAGGACAGACCTCCGCGCAACCGCCGCAGTGCTGGCATTTCGTGGCGGTAAGCGGATCGTGGAAGAATGTTGCAATATGGCTTTGCAGCCCGCGCCCGACCGGTGCGATCGCCCCGATCCCTTGGTTCGCGTCGCAATATCGCCAGCAACGGTCGCAGCGAATGCATAGCGCAAGCTCTTGCACGAGCAACGGGTCGCCCTTGACGATGGTCCGCAGTTTTTGTGCGCCGGAAAATCGATCGGGATTGGCCCCGTATTCAGCCGCCAATTCACCGAGCCGCGTGTCGGCCAGCCGCGAGCCGCCCGCCTTGGCGCCCGCGATGGCCAGCTCGAGCAGTGTGCGTCGTGTGCCGATCACCCTTGGCGACCGTGTATGGACGACCTGCCCCGGCTGCAGCCGTGTGTGGCAGGCGGCGGCCAGCTCGTGTTGGCCTTCGATCTCCACCACACAGATGCGGCATGCGCCGCGCTCGCTTACCCCGATGCCGTGGCAGAGTTTAGGAACAGAAACGCCCGCTTGCTCAGCGGCCTCTAGGATAGTGAGATTACGGTCGGGCTGAACCGCAAGGCCGTCGATTAAAGCAGTGGCAGACGTTGACATTTTCGCGACTCCTTAACGGGACTTTTGCCTTTTCAGGTTGATCAACTCCTTGGCGGATTTAAAAGCGGTTTTACCCAGGCCGCATCGCGAGGTGGTCTCCAGGCATTCTGTCAGAAGTTCAAATGATTCGCGTTGCCGGGCCGTGAGCCCGCTGGCGGCCGCAGACTCCATCAGTGCACATGCTTCTGGCACTCCAACGCGGCAAGGGAGGCAACCACCGCAGGTTTCCCGGCTGAAGAATCGCAGGATGTTCGCAGCGATCGCGACGGGCGCGCGCCCGGCGTGCAGCGCCATCACGGAGCCATTACCCGCCTGGTGCGCAAAATCCAGGGGGCTGTCATACTTATCAGCGGCGAATATACGACCTGCCGCGCCGCCCACGACCGCAAAACCGAACTCGCCTTGCATGCCGCCTCCAGGTCCTTCGATCAACTCCTTAAGCTGCGTACCCAGCGGCATCTCGTAGACGCCTGGCCGGGCGACGTCGCCGCTGAGAGAGAACAATTTTGTGCCCGGCGAGTCGGGCGTGCCGGTTTCCCGAAACCAAGCGGCCCCGTTTTCCAAAATGCGAGGCACGTTTGCCAGAGTTTCAACGTTGTTCACTACGGTCGGGTGTCCGAACAAACCCGATTGCACGGGAAAAGGCGGGCGCAGCCGGGGCTCGGCCCGCTTGCCCTCGATCGATTCCAACAACGCCGATTCTTCGCCGCAGATATATGCGCCAGCTCCCAAGTAGATGTCGATGCGCATGGAAAATCCGCTGCCGGCGATGTTTTCTCCCACTAGTCCTGCGGCCTCCATTGCTCGCAAGCCTTCATCCAAAGCCGGGCGCAGGTCTATGTAGTCGGAGCGCATGTAGAGGATGGCCCGATCGGCGCCGATCGCGTAGCCGGCCAACACCATTCCCTCCAAAACCAGTAACGGCCGATGGCGCAAGAGGAATCGGTCTTTGAACGTGCCCGGCTCGCTCTCGTCGGCATTGCACACCAAAATCCGCGGAGGAGGATTGGCCGTGGCCAGTTCCCATTTTTTTCCCGCGGGAAAGCCCGCTCCGCCCAGGCCCCGCAGACCCGATTTTTTCACCACGTCGATCAACTTAGCGGGATCTGCGCGCCCGCCAGCCGGCGCAATGTGGCAAATCCGCCGGCCGCTTCCCACGCGCCGGCATCGGGGAGCGAAACGGACTGAGTGCCCAGAAGCCTTCTCCGCTCTGCCGGAGCGGCTTTGGGGAACTCGTCATACCGGGCAGCGAGCCGCCGCAACTCGGCCAGGCTAGCTTCGTCGCTGATTTGCACGGCATGCAGGAGCCGCGGTATCTCTGTCACTGTTACCCGGCCAAAAATTAAATCGTCAATCCGCACAGCGGGACAAACCGAGCACCGGCCGAGGCAATTGACCGACTCGAGCCGGAAGCGACCGTCGCCGCTGACTTGGCCCGGCTGTATTCCCAGTTCATCGGAGAAGGCCGCGAGCAGATCGCGGCAACCAGCCAATTCGCATGCGGCTCCGTCACAGATGCGAATCACGTGTTCGGCCGGCCGGTCGAAGCGGAAATCGTCATAAAAAGAAGCGACGCTGTAACTAAGATGGCGCGGGATGCCCAGCCGCGATTCGATCTCCATGAAAATCTCCGCCGGAATGAAGCCGAGTCGCTGCTGGATGGTCCTCAGCAATGGAAGCAGAATCGCGCGGATTGCCTGTTGCATCTTCTTGCTGGGCGAGGATCTCTTCAAGCAGTTGTCGGGCCTCCACTGATTTATCTCCTCGTGACATTTCACATAATTTAGCCCCCCGTGAATACACCGGGGGTATACTGAAGGTTTTTCCTGTTAATCCGCCGCGTATTCAGGGCGGGCTAAATATCAAAAGTCCAATCATATTGACACCGCGATTTACCCTACTCGTAAGAGTCAATGCTTGTCCTCCGTCGATGACGGTGTTTCGTCGTGCATGACCGCCGCATGGTGGTCGCGGTCGAGGAACGTGTTGGCCCAGGACGACGTATTCTGCAAACCGGCGTTGTACAAGACGACGGGGTGATCGAACATTTGTTCCGACTCGCCGTAGTACTTCATCCGCTCGTAGACGCGGGTCCAGAAACAATCCTTATCGTCCAACTCGCAGCGTCCCGCAGCCGAGCCGCCGCAGGGGCCGTTGCGGCCGGATTTCGAACACGCGTGTTTAGGGCACAGGAAGGCGCAGTCCGGCAGACTGCAGTCGCCGCACTCCTCGCAGCCGTACGCCAGTCGCTTCGAGGTCTTCTCGAAAGCCAAGGTCAGCCGGCCGGATAGCCCCGGCTTTTTCTCCCACCGCCGAAAAAGCCGCTGCATCAGACCATAGAGGCCCCTGCCGCGGATGAAAAACCAGGCGTGCAGCCGCCGCGAAAACCGGTAGCCGAGGGTAACTTGTTTCGGCCGGGGCGGGTTGTGGAGCGATTTGCTGTATTCGGGATTAATCTTAGTCGGAGCACCGAGTCCCGTCTGCGGATCGTGATTGAAGAGGAAGAACTCGTCGGGCTGTGAGAAGCGGATCTCCTTGATGAACTCCCGCCAGTCGTCCGGACCGAAACTTTCGGCCAACTCTATAATCTGCCCGAAGCTCTCCGGTTTGGAGATGCCGCCCAAATAGCCGGCCGCGAAGCCCAGTCCTGTGAAGACGGCCAGTTGTTTGGCGGCCAGTTCCTGGCAGAACTTTCGACCCTTGTCCGCCCCGGCGGCGTACTTTTCCACCGTGGCCAGCAGGTCGTCGCTAACCACGCATCCGGCCAACTTGCCGCTGTTGAAGATCTTGGCCACGCCTTTACTCAGCAGATAAACGTTGCCGATGATTGGGACGTTGACAATGCCTCGCGAGGCGAGCATCAGCTTCACCTCGTGGAACTTCCGCATGTCGTAGCCGAGTTGAGGAATGACCCAGCGGGCGCCGGCGGCGATCTTGCGTACAAGCTTGAAGTATTGAGGCATTAGCTCGCGCTCGTGGCGTTTGAAGGGCGATATTGCGCAGCCGATAAAAAAGTTCGTCCGCGGGAGGGTTTCCAGTTCGCCGCGCCGGCCGGGGACCTTCAGGCCGTCGTTCATCGACCGTAATAGGGCGACGAGGCCCGCCGAATCCAGGTCAAATACTCCGCAGGCCTTGCCGCCGAAGCCGGTGGTCGGGTAATCGCCGGTAATGGCAAGTATGTTTTCGAAACCTTCGGCGGCGTAGCGCCAGGCGGCCGCCTCCAAGCCGTTACGGTTGAGGTCCTTGCAGGTCATATGCAGCACGATCCGCCGCCGATTGTCGGCGACCAGGCCGGCAAGCCAGTCGGGCGGCAGCATGGGCGCCCCGCCCGGACTGTCGGTAATCGAAATCCAGCCGATGCGCGGGTCCGCCAGAAGCGCCTTGGCGAAAGCGGCGATGTCGGCCGCCGAGCCCGGCGCCGCCAGCCCCCGCGTGGTGACCACTTCGGCGCCGTAGTAGAAGTCAGCACCGGCGACCATGTCACGAAACGGAATATTGCTGTTAGGAGCGATCATAGGTATTAATATCCATCAGTAAAATTCATAAGTGTTTTACGTATTGTGGATCCAACGTCCCCTCTCCCTCTGGGAGAGGGTTAGGGTGAGGGCTGTTAGCAGAAAAATGTCTTGCCTTGCTTATGTGATTTCTCCATACTCCTCACGCCCTGCCCCTATCCCAAAGGTTGAGGGGAGCAATTTGTAAAATACTCCAGTTCATAGGTTTTTCGCGTAGTAGGCAAGCACGTCTTTCCTGCCGACAACGCCCACCAATTTCTTTTGCCTATCAACGACGGGAATGCAACGGATTCTTTTCGATTCAAACATGCGAACCACCTTCGCAATTGTGCACTCCTCGTGAACAGTGACCACTTCCATGGTCTCGATATCGCTCACATTCCTGGTGATGTTGGAGGGGAACATGAGATCCGTCTCCGAAATGATGCCCATCAGCTCTCCATGCTCATCCACAACAGGCAGCGAAGTCACTCGCTGGCTTACAAATATCTCCAAAGCATCCTTGCATGACTGGTTATGGCTTATGGTAATAACGTTTCTGTTCATGATTCCAGATACGGTCGACTGGACCAATGCATGGTAACGTTTCAGGTCCAAGCCCATTTCCAACTCGCGCGTGTCTCCGTCGAGGTTCTCGAAACCGCATTTTCTGTACACGTGCCTGGCCCTGACGTTCCTGGATTCGACGGGAAGCCAAATTCGCTCAAAGCCGATCTCGTAAGCCAGTTGGACGCTGCATCGCGTAAGCTGCGTCCCGATGCCGTAATTCTGGAAAAGCGGGCTGACAACCACAAACATTTCGCAGACCTCGTTGTCCATCGGGAACAAGGCCGCATGCCCTACGACACCGTCTCCAAATGCAAGCGCCACAATGTTGACGCCGTTGCCGATCATATGCTGTACCCATTTTATGCAGGCTGCATCCAAAACGGGCGGTAGACCCTGGAAAGAGTTTTTCGGCTGGAAGGCAAGGTACATGGCAATCAATCCCTGGCAGGACTTCTCGTCCAAAGTTCTGATGAGGATCGCCTCTCCTTTCTTGGAGATGAACGCCCGCGGTTTGCGGTAGATCGTCGATTCTTCAGCCCTGGGATCCAAGCGGGGAACCATAACAACTACAAACCTTTTTGCATTTTCCAAGCCTTGATGTAATCGTCGCTGTAAAGTTGCTTGCCCAACAGGACCTCTGCCGTGATCACGGCCTCGATGAGGTCCCGGTCGGCGGCATCCAGGATAGCCGCCGTCAATCCCGCAGCCAGACACATCACGAGATACGTCCGGTTAAGCAGCTTGTGCATGAGGCATTTCTGGCTCACGTTCGACAATCCGACGATAAAATTCGGGGGCGGATCGTTGACGCTGGCCAATTGCCGGATCGCCTCGACGGCGTTCATCTGTTGTTTGGGCGCCGCATGAATGGGCAAGATGATGGGATCAATAAATACGTCATCTGGCGAAAGGCCGCTTTCCAGGGCCCGCATCAGGAAAGCCGCACCGCATTCAATGCGCTTTTCGACGTTACCAGGCACTCCCTCCTGGTCCATCGTCAGGCCGATAATGCTCGTGCGCTGTCCCACAGCCAGCGGAATCAGCTTATCCATATAGTCCGGCGCGGCGGTACAGGAGTTAATAACCAGCCTGGTGTCGGGTAATTCCCGCCTGATCCTGGGTATGACTTCGACCAGCAAGCCCGCCTTCGCGCTGTCTATGGAAAGCGGGAGGTCGGTGACTTCGTGGACGGTCTGGGCAAGCCAGACGAAACTCTCCACCGGCTCGGCCTTGGTGGGGCCGATATTCAGGTCCATCACGTCGGGACCGCCGGGCAATTGCTCCCGCGTGAGGTCCTGAATCACCTGCTTGTTCCGCTCTTGAATGGCAGTGCGCACGTCGCGATACATGCCGTTGATGCGCTCGCTGAAAATTATCATGGAATTATTCCCTCCGGTTTGAATTCACAATTAATGAATACAACGCTTTATCTCCGCTCGTGTGTTAAACGCTTATCCCAAAAATCCCCTCTCCGGGCACCGACCGAAGGTTGGTCGGGAGAGGGTTAGGGTGAGGGCTAAATCGCCGTGATTTCATTGTTTATATTCTCTTGCGATGATTGAAGTCTTATGTTTTGGGATGGGATCTAAACGCCGGCGAGCTGCCGGACCACGTTGCGGACGGCAGCCATGGCCTTCGGATGGCGCATTACCAGTAGATCGGCCCCGCCCTGGAGCAAGTCGGCGGCCGTAATCGCCTCCCATGCCGGGCCGCGATCGGCGATCGATCCCCAGGCGTCGGCGTCTCCGTCGGTGGCGCGAGCCTCCTTCGCCCGCCAGGCTTCGTAACCGACATCCAAAATGACCGGCTGTGCCATCAACCGGTCGCCGGAAAGCGCGGCCAACCTTCCCCGCTCGAGAATAGAATAGACATATTCCATTCCGTATCCCAATGCGGCGGTGGTCGGGTATATGACGATGTCGGTCAAAGGGAAGCCCGTGTCGCTGACAAGGATGTTCACTTGTTTCGACTTGTTGATGTCGCACGGCGCCAGCGTGATCAGCTTGTGCCCGTAAGCCTGCGCCGCGGCGGCCAGGGTGCGGTACTCGGTTTCGGTGGCCGCGCCCAAGAGGCAGTTCTCGCCTTGGGCGGCCTCGGCAACCTTGGGCATTACCGCTTGATCTTTCTCGGGGACGTCGCAGCCCCAGATGATCAGCGGCAGATCGACTGCCGCCAGTACGGCCCGGACAGTCTCGGCGGCCTCTTGCGGCGAGCGATCTCCTTCATCAGGATGCGTGCCCACCAAGCGGAGATTGACCAGATCGGCGCCCAATTCCCGCACGCGGCGGGCCCAAGCGGCCGGGTCCGACCACACGTCTCCATACGTCTCCTCCAGCGGTCGAGGCCACTCGGCCGGAGGCTTGTCCAGCACGTCCAGGGCGATGGCCGGAGGATGAGGCGTCTGTCCGTCGAAACTGAGGAAGGGAATCCCGTCAGCGCCGCCGATGGTCACGGTTCGGCCGCGCGTGCCTCCCTCGGCTTTCGTGGCCCCGATGGTCACCGAATTCACTCGCCCGGTCCATTTCTCTTTTGCATCAGGCACAATCATTATAAACTCTCCTTGGATCGGTTGATCTCAATGCTTATCTATCGCCGCAGCAGTGGAACACAGTTCTTTGACGACATTCCGAGCCGCCAGCAGCGCCGGGCTTTGTGCCGGGAGGCGGAAGACGTCGATTCCTGCGACTCCCTCGCGCTCGAGCTCGTCATCTTGTGGTACGTCGGGAAGGCGCTCGATGTGAAGCCCGGCCAGTTCACTATCGACCGCCTCAGGCACGCCTTCCGGGCCGAGGCGGTTGATCAACAACATCCGCCGGCCGATGATCACCGGTAATTCGTGGGAAAGCGCCAGGATGCGACCGGCCGCCCGCGCCGACGGCAGCGTCGGATTCATGACGATAAGCAGAAAGTCCACGTTATTGGTGGTCCGGCGGGAAATGTGTTCCATGCCGGCCTCATTGTCCACCACTACCGCGGCGTAGTTCCGCGACAGCGAGTCCAGAGACTTGCGCAAGAGGTTATTTACCGCGCAGTAGCAGCGCGGTCCTTCCGGCCGGCCCATGGCGATCAGGTCGAAACCGTCGTCCTCGGTAATAGCCCGCTGAATTTCATCTTCCACCGCGCGGACCCGGCCGATGCCGCTGGGCGGCGATCCCTCGGGACTGGAACCTACCTCGCGGATCTCGGCCAACGGTCTGCCCGGCTCGACGCCCAGGGTCTCGGCCAGGTTGGAATTGGGATCGGCGTCGACGGCCAGGATCGGCCGGATGCCTGCTTCTCTCAGTGCGCGGACCAACAGCGCCGAGAGCGTGGTCTTTCCGATTCCTCCTTTTCCGGCAATAGCTATGGATAGGGTCATAATAATCTTTATTCCAGGAGTCAGTTTGTTGCGGAAAAAAACGCCTCTTGCTTTGACACCGAAGGGAAACGGGAAAGATCGGTATGCGGCAGAAAACAGGCCGATGTGAATTGTTCCATATACGTCGGGTCCACCATCAGCTCCCGATATGTGATCCGGTCGCGGATGCGCAGGACTTCATCGCACATCCGCCGGCTGGTCATCACAAGCTTCGCGCCCGCCACCGAACTGTTGCCGATGAACTGGATGCGGTCCATGGGTACGTCGGGCAGTAGTCCGATGGTGATGCAATGGGGCACGTCGAGGCGGTTGCCGAACGCGCCTGCAATATAGATCTTCTTGACGTCGGCAAAAGTCAGCCCCACGCTTTGGACCAGCGAGTCGGCGGCGGCGTAGATGGCCCCCTTGGTGCGGATCAGGTTTTCCACGTCGGCCTGGGTTAAGACGACGTCCCGGCCGCGGCCCGACTCTCTGGCCCCGACCAGCAGAAACTGCAAGCGGTCGTCTTCGACGTTGAACCGGAACCGTCCGGGCGCCCGGCCCACCTGGAAATGTCCGCTTCGATCGACAATCCCCGCCAGCAACATTTCCGCGATCAGGTCGATAAGTCCGGTGCCGCAAAGGCCGACGGGCGGGTGACCGTCGATGGTAGTGGCCGACACAAGCGGTTCCTGGCGAAAGATCCGTACGCTATCGATTGCGCCGCTGGTAGCCCGCATGCCGCACGAGATAGAGCCGCCCTCGAAAGCCGGACCTGCCGAGGCCGAGCAGGCTACGAGGAAATCGCGGTTGCCCAAAACCACTTCCCCATTGGTGCCTATGTCCAACAGCAGTGCAATCTCCTCGCTCTGGTGCATGCCGGAGGCCAGGATTCCCGCGGTAATATCGCCGCCCACGTAACTTCCGGCCATGGGAAGGGTATACAGGATTCCCCGCGGGTTGATCCGCAGGCCGATCTCGGCGGCACGAAGCGGCGGCGGACTGGTCGCAACGGGTACAAAGGGCGAAATCCGCAGCAGATCGGTTTCCAAAGCCAGCAGGAAATGCAACATCGCCGTGTTGCCGGCAGCGACCACGCAGGAGATATCGCCGCGGCCGACTTTCGCCCGCTCCTCCAGATCGTCGATCAACATCTCGACGTCCTGGATAATGGCCCGGTGTAGAACTTCTGCGCCGCCCGGCTGCCGCGCATAGTTGATACGGCTGATTACGTCCGCGCCGTACTTGATCTGGGAGTTGTACTTGGCGGCGGCGTCGTGGGTAATGCCCGACGTAAGGTCTACCAAGTGAGCAACTACGGTGGTAGTGCCCACGTCCAGGGCGAGGCCGAAATTCCGATCCGCCGTGTTCCCCTGCTCGACGCAGATTACCTCGCTGACATTGCCGCGGATTCCTACCGTGGCCGTGACATGGCCGTCCCACTGCCATTTCCACGACGATCGGATCACATTTTTACGGCGGAGCACCCGTGGGAGCACACGGGCAATCTTCAAACCCATCTGCAAGCTGCCTGGCCGCCGCTTCCGGATCGCTTCCAACAGCCGTTCCTGGTCGGCCGTGGGATCGTCGAGGCTCGGTTCGGGCATGGAAAGCGCGATCTTCTCCACCAATGGATCGAGTTCCACGGGCGGTCGCTGTGCCCCGCGATGGGCAAAGTCTCTGAATTGCTCGTTATCTTGGCCCAAGCCTTGGTATCCGCCCAGGCGCGACTCCGGCGGCACCTCCAAGACCATGTTGCTCCGAGGCACAACCTTGCAAGCCAGCACGTAACCGTGGAGAATTTCGTCGCGAGTGAGATAATCCGTCGATTCCCCTTCGACCTCTCCCTGGCGGACGATCACGCGGCACTTTCCGCACACGCCTTCGCCGGCGCAGATTCCATCCACATAGACGTTCGCCTTGCGCCGCCTCCAGGAGCGTGGTGTTCTCGTCCACCACCGCTTCGCGGTCATCCGGCAGAAAGTGAATATTATATTTTGCCACGGCGTTTCCTTCCGATCCGCAAGTTGAATTTTGCAAATTAAGGATTTAATGTCCCCTCTCCCGACCAACCTTCGGTCGGTGCCCGGAGAGGGTTAGGGTGAGGGCGGTTGGCCGAAAACCTTCTTGCCTTCCTAATTTGCTTTCCCTATGCCCTCACCCCCTGCCCCTCTCCCAAAGGGAGAAGGGACCTATTTGCATAACTCCGAATTTATTTTGGTTTCCATTGTTTTTTGAGATAGTTTGGTATGCCTGACGCTTCTTTCGGACCAATTTGGACGGACCAGCCCGACTCGTCTTCCACGCCGGCCGATAGCACGGCCACAAATCCCGGCAAGACCATGGTGCGGTGCGGCAGCTTGCCTTCGATTTCCGATTTTTTCAGTGCCTTGCAAATCGACTCCGCGTTGAATTTGTCCGAGGCCCAGGCGGTCAGCACGGAGGTTCCCTCGGTGTCGACCGAAAGGACGTAAGCCGGCACGCGGCTGGCTTCCACCTCGCCCGCCACCGAGTAATAGCTCAGCGAGAAGTTTGTGGTTACCAGAAGAGGCGACTCCGGTCCGACTTCGCCCACCGCATAAAGTTTCGGCTCGACGGCCACCGGCTTCTGCGGATCGGTATAGATGTCCTGCCGCGTGGTAAGTAGCGGGAGCATCTGCCAAGGCTCGATGGCGTCGGTCACCACGACGGCGGCATACTTCGCCACGTAGGTGCTGGCCTCGATGGCCTGCATCAGTGGATCGGGGTCCGTGGTTATCGCCATGGCCGGATAACCGAGCGGGCGGAAGTTCTTCAGCCCTAGCCGGCGAATCCTGCTCAGTGCCTCGAGCGTCGGTTTCAGTCCGCGCGTGCCCGGGTCGAGCACAATTTCTTCCACGCCCGCGGCCGTAATCTGGGTCGTTAAGTCGGCAAGGGCCTCCAGCCCGTCGGCACGTACGGCCAGCGGGCAACCGGCCTGCTTGGCAACCTGTGCCGCCGCCAAGGCCTGGGCCGGGTCGGAAATGTACAGCAATGATCGCTGGCCCGCCAATGTGGCAGCCGCCTGCTGCAGATGGTCGGCCTTCGAAGACATCAGCATACACGGCATGCCGGACTTCTCCGCCGCCAAGCCGGCCGCTTTCGCGAACTGCTCGGTGTTGCCCGACTCGTTGTCCACAGCTACGAGATTCACTCCGATCCGATTGCCGACTCGCTCAAAACTCAACTTGCCGGCCGCGGTGGCCCGTGCGGCCAACGCATTGTCGTCAAGGGTGTCCGAAATCCGCACAGCCACCGCTGCGGGGCGGTGGAACTTCTCCTCGTGACGGAAGAGCTGCGTTTCGTTGCCGATCCTGATTGGCGCATCGCCGTTGCCGATAATAACAAGTTGAATGGGGGGACGCGCGGAAGACTCCAACGCCGCTTTGGCCGCCGCCGTCACGTGCGGACATTTATCCAGTGACACTTGCTTGGTGGCCATTTTCATGGCGAAGGCCAGGCAAGTGGGCAACCCGCAGTCTTTGCAGTTTGTCTTCGGCAGGTGTTTGTAAATCTCCAAGCCGGTAAGAGCCATCACTTCATCCTTCTAAAAAAGTCATTGAGACATTATTATATTAGCGGGGCTAAAGAAAGGGCAGGATGGCCTACCTTCTCCAAATATGCAAGTACCTCTTCCTCCGTCATGGCATCCTCCTCCGTGGCGATCTTGTCCAATATGTCCGGCTCGCCGATCCGTTGGGCCTCCTTCTGCAGCCGCTCGCGAATTCCTTCCTTGAGGGACTTTGGCATCCACACCAGTCGCTTCACACCGCCGTCGGCCGAGAGGAACTTCGGGCTGGAGAGATAGAGACGTCCGACGCCTACGAAGCCGGGGGTCTGCGCACCGCCGCCCGTGACCGAGGCCAGGTCGCCAAAACTCATTCCGCAGGGCGTTACGCCCTGAAATTCACGGTTGACGACCATTACGCCATTGGCCATCGGCAAGACCGCGACAATGCATTCGAAGCAGCCGCAGCTTGTCATAGGCGATTCCAGCAGGCTATAGGCGCAGAACCGCTCGATCTTGTGGTTGGAGTGCTGGTAAACGAAGCGGTTAACGCCTTCCCATTCGCCTTTCGCCGCGTCGATGGTGCGTCCCTTGGGGATCGGCTGGTTGGGACCCGTGGGATTGATCTCGAAGTTGGCCCGCCCGTCGAGCCAGTTATATGCGCCGCACAGTCCCAGCCGCTGCGGCGTGATCACGCACACGTGGTCCGGGGCGTAGCTCTGGCATATCGTGCAACTGTAGAAGGTCTCGACCGACTCGTCGGTCAGGCCGGCGATGCGGTCGTCGCGGATTTCGAAGGCCTTGCGGGCCTCGGCGGCCTTGGCCTGGACGTTCTCCGACACGGTGTCGATGTAGACGGCCACCTTGTCGACGATCCCGCCGTATTCGCCGTGCAGTTTTGCGTAAAGGATCGTGCCCAGGTGTTTCAGGCGCAGGCCCGCCTGGAAGGCTTTCTTGCTGATGCGGCACCAAATCTGGTCGCGCTGCCCGGTGTGCATGAAACCCATGGCGTTGCTGAGCCAGCGGTGAATCTGCCGTTCGAGGATTCCCTCGAAATCGCGTTGCATTTTGCGCCCGGCCACGAGCACTTCGATCGACAGAGGCATCGCGCCGCCTTCCGGGACGGAGTCAACGTCCGGCCCGTTGACTTGAATCACCCCATCCTGAATCGTGTTCCCCTCTACCATGTGCACGAATTCCACGGCGTCGGAATATTTGTAGCCGAACTGCACTTGCATGTCGTCCTTGCGGACGCGTTCACCCTCGAAGGCAGCCGCATAGCCCACTGGAATGTCGATGTTTTCGATCTTCACCTTCAACGCCCGGGTGTCGATGCAGGTCGGCACCAACTTATCATAGTCCGGCTCGACCACTATTGCCTCGCGCACAGTGACGCCCGTGGGGAGGATCTCGGGAGTGGTGGTTGAGTCGGAGATTACCGGATAGCCCATCAGTATCGCCCCGGCCCCCAGCGCGTACCAATCGTCGGGAATTTCGCCGAAGGTGATGCCAAAGGCATGGATTCTCCGCTTGGTGTAGTCCAGGCACTTCCGCGCCTCGCCGCGCTTGTGTCCGCCGAAGGTCAGCGCGCTGCGGACGGACCAATTCAACACGTATATGCTGTCGATTGAGTCGGGCCCTACGGGAACCACGTACTGGTCCCAACATTCCTTTAACGGGGCGTCTTCTTTCAGCACGCCGCCCTCGACCATTTGTTCGCGCTGTACGGCTTTCACGATTGGCACAGAGGAAGGTCAAAATGTTCCGCTTTTGCAGTTCCCGGACTACGTTCACGGCAATCTCCGTCGTGGGCGCCGGTCCGAGGATCAAGGCAAATCCCGGCATACGTCCATCGACCAGTTGGATGCCCAGCTCGCGCATGATCGTGTCGGAAATGAATCCCTGCCAGCCGGGCGGCGTCTGGTAGCCGTTGACGGTCCGCAGGGCGATGAGTATTTCAGTAGCCAGCATGCTGGCCGCGCCGGCGTCCAACCCGTCGCCAAGATAAGGCAGCCAAACCTGTTCGGCGGGCACAGGCCGAAGCAACTCGCGGGCGTGTGCGAGTTGCGCGGGCAAGTCGCCCAGGGTTTTTGCTTCCAAACCCATCAGCGCGTAGGACATGGGCAGGTAATAAGAGGTCTGGACCCCCCAGCCCACGGGCCGGTCGGGGCCGTATTCGGCCAGCGCCGCCTGGAGCTGCTCTTCCGCCTGCCGCACCCACGCGTGGGCGCCTCGAATAACCTTGGTGAACACTTCCCGTGACATGCTTATCTCCTCAACAGCCGGTTTGTAAGGCAGTCGCATTGCTGCGGATTATTTCGGGCAGCGCTGCAACCATTTTCCAACAGTGTTGCCAACCTCTTTCTCTTGCATCGTGGACATAACTCTTCGCCTTCCAGGACCTCTCTAACAGCCTCCGCGCCGCGTTGCAACAGCGCCAGCCGGGCCAATTCAGCGGTCAGAACGGCGCCGCAGGCGGAGCATCGCAGTACGGGGGCCTTGCTGCCGAAAGGCGCGAGTTCCACCTCATCGCCGTGGATCTCCCATCGGATGGTCCCCACCGGACAGACCGCGGCACACGCCCCGCAGAGGATGCAATCTGCCGATGGCTCGCCAAAGGGCGTGGACACCTTGCGTTCCACCCCGCGGCCGGAAAGCGAAATCGCCGCCGCGCCGATCCGCTCCTCGCAGGCCCGCACGCACAGGCCGCAGAGTATGCAGTTGCATTCCGCCACGGTCACGGTCGGGAAATCCGCCGCATGAACCCCCATCCGACTGGCCAACTTGCAAAGCTCCTTCGATTCCGGGCGCGGGCCAGCAACAGGCGCATCACTCCCTGGCGGGCGCGGATCGCGCGCTCGGACTCTACCCGCATCGCCAGATCGCGCAGCACCGGGTAGTTGCAGGCCGTGACCATCTGCCACCAGCCCCCGCGGTCGATCTCCACCATGCATAGCCGGCAGGAGGCGTAAGGTTCCAGCGCAGGGTGGCAGCAGAGCGTGGGGATCCACACTCCGTTGCGGCGGGCGACTTCCAGGAGCGTCTCGCCCATCTCCGCCGCGCAGGACTTGTTGTCGATCGTGACCGTCGGCATGGCTTGTATCCGGATTCCGGTTTCCCTTTTACACCTTTTTCACCGCCCCAAAGCGGCATACGTCCCGACACGTGCCGCAGTAAGTACACTTATCCCAGTCGATAACGTGCGGGTTCTTCCGCTCGCCCGCAATGGCTTCCACAGGACACTTCTTCCGGCACACGCCGCAGCCGGTGCAGGCCTCGGCATCGATCTGGTAGCGGAACAGCCCGCGGCACTCCTTGGCCGGGCAGTGCTTGTCTTCGATGTGCGCTTGGTACTCGCCGCGGAAATAGCGTAGTGTAGAGAGCACGGGGTTGGCGGCCGTCTTGCCCAGTGCGCACAGTGACGTGTCTTCCAGCAGAGCGGCCAGTTCCTCCAGCCGCTGGAGGTCGCCGGGCCGCCCGCGGCCGGCCGTAATGCCGTCCAGCACGTGCAGCATCTGGGCGATGCCCTCGCGGCACGGCGTACACTTGCCGCACGACTCATCTTTGAGGAACCGCAGGAAATAGCGGGCCACGTTCACCATGCAGGTGTCCTCGTCCATGACGATCATGCCGCCCGAGCCCATCATCGAGCCCAGCTCGGCGAGGCGGTCGAAATCGACTGGCTCGTCCAGGTGCTCGGCGGGAATGCAGCCTCCAGATGGTCCACCCGTCTGCACGGCCTTGAAAGGTTTTTCTTCACGGATTCCACCGCCGATGTCGTAGATGATCTGGCGGAGCGTCATGCCCATCGGGACCTCGACCAGCCCGGTGTTCTTCACCTTGCCGACCAGAGAGAAAACCTTGGTTCCCTTGCTTTTGGGCGTGCCGAGCGAGGCGAACCAGTCTGCGCCGCGGATGATGATCGGCGGGACGTTGGCCCAGGTCTCGACGTTGTTCAACAGCGACGGTTTTCCGTGGAAGCCGGCTTCCACGGTGTGGATGTACTTGGCGCGGGGTTCGCCGACGCGGCCTTCCAGCGAGGCCATCAGGGCCGTCGATTCCCCGCACACGAACGCCCCGCCGCCGCGGTTGATGCGGATGTCGAATGAGAAGCCGCTGCCGAGTATGTTTTCGCCCAGCAGGCCTATTTCACGCGCCTGGAAGATCGCATCTTTCAATCGCTCCACGGCGATGGGATACTCGTTGCGGACATAAATGTATCCATGCGATGAGCCGATCGCATGCCCGCCGATGATCATGCCTTCAATGACGGCGTGGGGTACGCCCTCCATGAGCGCCCGATCCATGAAAGCGCCCGGGTCGCCCTCGTCGCCATTGGCGATTACATATTTCGGCTCCCCCGGGGCCTCCCGCGCTGAACGCCATTTTCTCCCAGTGGGGAAGCCGCCGCCGCCGCGCCCGCGCAGGCCCGAGCGGATGATCTCGTTCACCACGTCTTCGGGCGTCATCAATGAAAGGACCTTCGCCAACGCCTCGTAGCCCCCCGCGGAGATGTAATCATCGATCGAACGGGCGTCCACGACGCCGCACAGCGCAAGCGCGATGCGATGGTGGCCTTGGTAGAAAGGGACTCCTTCGGTGGTGCGCGCCGGCTTGCCCGTATGCTCGTCGTGATAGAGAAGCCTTTCGACCGCCCGGCCGCCCAGCACGGATTCGCGCCAAATCTCAGCCACGTCTCTTTTGTTGACGTGTTGGTAGAAAATGCCGCCCGGGTCAACAGTCACGATCGGACCGCACTCGCACAGCCCTTGACAGCCTGTCAGCTTTGGGACGACCGTGACGTTCTTCTCGCCGGGTTTTTCAGAGGCCCGAAGGAAGGCGTCGTAGACTTTCCCCGCGCCCTTGGGTATGCAGCCCGGGCCGCAACAAACGCGAACGACGCAATCGACGCGAGTTGCACGATCGCTGAGCTCGATCCGGTATTGTTCCAGATCCGCGGTGCTTTCAAACTTGGTAACAACGGTATTCACGGCTTCTATATCCCGCGACCTTTTTTCTTGTGATCGGCGGCCTTTGAGGCGCCTTCCGGGGGCCTCTTGCCGGCGGCGATCTTTTGGAGAATGTCCACCGCCGAACCTGCGGAAAGACCGCCGAAGTACTCGCCCTCAACCACCATCACCGGCGCCAAGGCGCAGGCTCCCAGGCAGTTGACCGATTCAAAGGAGAACTTGCCGTCCGGCGAAGTGCCGCCCGGCGGAACTTGAAACTCCTCCTGGATGACCTCTCCGATGTGATCCGCGCCCTTCAAGTAACAGACCGTGCCCTTACACAAAGTGATCGTATGTTCTCCCCTTGGCTGCAAGCGGAACGAGGCGTAGAAGGTGGCCACGCCGTAGATTCGTGAAAGTGGAACCTGCAACTCCCGTGAAAGCATTCGTAGATGCTCCCTGGGCAGGTAGCCTTGTGCATTCTGAATGTCTTGCATCATGGGAATGAGCATCTCCGGCGCGCCGCCATAGAGGTCGATGATCTCGCGGATGGGATTCACGCCGCAGGCGTGTTCCGGCCGCTCGCATCGAGGGTGTTCCAGCTTGGATGAACTCATTACGATTCTCCGCTTGCCAGGCGCAGGGCGGTTTGCCGCCGCCGTCGCGTCGCGTCTTCTTTGATTTCTTCGAAGGTAATGGCCCCCACCGGGCAGGAGGCGACGCAGGCCGGCTCAAGCCCTTGGGCCAGCCGCGCCACGCACAAGTCGCACTTAATGATCGCCTTCCGGTCGGCCGCCAGACGAATCACGCCGAACGGGCAAACCTGGACGCAGAACTCGCAACCGATGCATCGGCCTTGATCGACCAGCACCGGCGCTTCGGCGTCCAAGCGCGAAAGCGCCCCGCTCGGACAAACCTGCACACAAGGGGCGTCCTCGCAGTGGCGGCACTGCAAGGGCACGGCGATTTGCCCCGCCGACTCAACGTACACCCCAGGCTGCGCACCCGCGAGCAGGGCCTGCACCAGGTCCTGGCTTTCCGCATGTGCCAGTGCGCAGGCCAACTCGCAAGTGCGGCAGGCCAGACATTTCAGCGGATCAGCGACGATACGTTTCATGGTCATATATTCCCGTCGGGGTTCAACTTGCCGCGGTTAGCGTTTTTCTAGTCTTTGCCGGGTAAGGAACGTCGTACATTGGCGGTGGGAGCCCAAGTTCTGCCCGCTTGCGGTCAATGTGGTCGATCATCAGGTGCGCGGCTTTGATGGGATCGGGCTCGAATGCCCAGGTGGCGCCGAATGACTTTTCGAAGTCCCGCGTGAGCAGGTCCACCACGTGCCGGCTGCCTTCCACGGGCAGGGACTGGCCGATGACCACGAAAATGCCGCTGGCCACGAAATACATGCCAATGGCAATTGCCTTCTCGCTCATCCACTCTGGGGCGGCGCCGGCAACGGGCAGCTTGTCGAAGGAGTCGCCGATGCCGCCCTCTTTGACCATCTCGGCGCAGGCGGTGAGGATTCGCGAATTATCAACGCAGCTTCCCACGTGGAGCACCGGCGGGATGCCGACTGCACGGCAAATCTCGTCCAGTCCGCGACCGGCGGATTTTGCCGCGGCCTCGGGAGTCAGCAGGCTGTCTTTGGCGCAGGCGATGGCGCTGCAGCCGGTCTGCACCACGAGCACGTCGTTGCGGATCAGTTCCCGCACCATGGCGAGGTGTGCCGCGTCATGGGGCATTTTGGGATTGTTGCAGCCCACCACCCCTGCCACCCCGCGCAGTCGGCCCGTCTGGATCCCGTCGTTTAGCGGCCGGAAACTGGGCCGATACCGCCCGCCCAGGATCTCGAACACCACCTCCGTCGTGAACCCGGCCACCAGCGGCTCCTCCTCCTTGGGAATGTTGACTTTGGCGGGATCGCGATGAGAAAAGTTCTCGATGGCAATGCGGACTATCTGCTTGGCGATTTCCATGGCCTCTTCTTCGCGGAACTCCACGTGCATCGCGCCGGGAAACCTGGCTTTGGCGCTGGTCGATATCACTTTTGTGTGGAAGCAATCTTGCAGTCGGGTCAACGCGGGAAAGACGCACTGGATGTCGACTAGCATCACTTCCACGGCGCCCGTCATCACGGCTAATTCCTGCTGGAGGAAGTTCCCGGCGATGGGCACTCCATGACGCATAAGAATCTCGTTGGCCGTACAACAGATTCCGGCGAGGTTGATGCCTTTGGCGCCGTTGGCCTTGGCCTCGTCCAGCAGTTGCGGATCGCGCGCTGCGGCCACAATGACGTCGGAAAGCGTGGGCTCGTGCCCGTGAACAATAATATTTACCTCGTCGGCCTTGAGCACTCCCAGGTTCACGCGTGACTTGAGCGGATGCGGTTCGCCGAACAGGATGTCCGAGACATCGGTGGCGATCATCGAGCCGCCCCAGCCGTCGGCCAGGGCGGTCCGCACCGCAGCCATGAGGATATGCCGCGCGTCGTTGTCTCCACCGACGTGAGTGGCGTGCATGCCGGCGACGATCTCGCGATCAATTCCCCGGGGGACCGAGTCTTCCGCGGTCCAATTTTGTTGCTGTTGCCGGGGCGCCCGCCGCGTGTTGGCCAGTACGCCCTCTTGGCGGCCGAATTCCGCCAGCAAGAGTTGGGCCACGTCTCGGGCCACTTCCACATCGCTTCGCCCGTCGCGCGAAATGCCGTATTCCTCGGCAAGCGTATGCAGTTTGTCGGAACCTCTGATCTTGTACGCTTCCGAAGTCCCTGTCGCCGCCAACAGCAAGGCGTGGACTATGCCGCGGGCATGGTCGGAATGAGCTGCAGCGCCCGAACAAATGTTCCGCAGCAAATTTCGTGCGACGATGGTTTCGGCCGTGGCTCCGCAGATGCCCTCTTTGGCGCCGTTGCCGAACGGGTCGATGCGGCAAGGCCCCATGAAGCAGTTCCGGCAGCAGATTCCCAAACTGCCGAAACCGCATTGCGGCCGCTGCTGTTCTAGACGATCCCAAACGGTTGCGATACCAGCGTTGCTGGCCAGTATGATCATCTCTTGGGAGGCGGGGTCTACTGAACGCACTTCAATGTCGGCCATGTTGTTTCCTTTTCGAGTGAGTGCCGCGATGCACCCGCGGCATGTAAACGGGAGATAGGCATGCAACCATAATCACATGCGGATCACCCCACCGCGGCGCACAGGCCGCCCAAATGTTTACCCAAGGCTTCTTCAATTTTGTTGACCGCCTCAAGAAAGTTCCGATCTTCCACGTCCGCCGCGCGTCCTTCCAAATCGGCACGAGCTAATTCCTCGCAATATGGTAGCATACCGAGGAAGGTTTGCCCATTGAGCGACTTCTCGATCAACTCGATCTCGTGCCGGTCGCGAATCCGATTGCCCACGACGAAGGTCCGCTGGATGCTGATGTCCGCGGCCAGCCGCCGTG
Source organism: Pirellulales bacterium (assembly GCA_963845975.1). Lineage (GTDB taxonomy): Bacteria > Planctomycetota > Planctomycetia > Pirellulales > Thermoguttaceae > JBEKIK01. Next base: position 60,190 of record CAWJUD010000002.1, read on the forward strand.
CTCGCTCGGCGGTCTGCACGCTGCGCATACCCGGCTCGACCACGGCGATCATGGCGTCCACTCCCCGGGCGGAAGCCCGTCCAAGGTGCTCCAGTCCCGCTTCCATGTCGAGGATTACATCGTCGGGAAGTCGCAACAAAAGGTGCTGCATCAGTGCTTTCAACAGGGCGCCTTCCGGGCACATGCACCCTTTCCCGCCCAACTCCACCGTCCCCAGCTCCAAAAGCCTTACCCCGCGGGTGCTGACAGTGAAACGCTCCGGCAAATCATCGACCATGGGATTTAGTTTGAACATCAGGCCCGAACCCTGATCTTTCGCCTCCGTGCGCTCCAGGATGAGGTCTCGCATCTGGGCGATGGGCTGCGGCAGGGCTTCTTCAGGGACGCCCAGTGCGGAAGCCAGGTTGCCGTCAGGATCGGCGTCCACGGCAATGACCGGTCGCCCCAGCGCCGCCAGGCGCCTTGCCAACACCGCGGCCAACGTGGTCTTGCCTACACCGCCTTTGCCAACAATTGCCAATTTCATTCCGTAACCTCGACTCAATTTAGTCCTGATTCAACGTCATTTTTTTCGATTCTTAACGCTACTTACAGTTTTCCGACGGCCGGTTCGTGAGGATTTAATATTCTTATCAGGCAGCGGATCGGACTTTCCTGGATCGAAATATCCATCTCCATTGGACATGAATTTTTTGTGCACGAAACACGAGACGTCGGTCAGAGTCATGTGTCTCAACTCTTTATCGATTTTGGCGCGTTCGACCTTCCAAAAGGCATGGGTTGGGCATAAGGGCACCGCCGAGCAATCGGTGAGCCCCAGCATGCATCTAGGCAACCAATCCGGGCCTTCCACTGCCTCGGCAACATCGAACAGGCTGATCTCATCGGCAGATCGTGAAAGGGCGTAGCCGCCCTGGTAGCCGCGTTTACCAACAATCAGGCCCGTCCTAGTCAAGGCGTTGAGAATCTTCGACAAGTAGGGCAGCGGAATGCCCGTAGCGCTAGTGATATCCTTGGCCAGCACCAGCCGGCCGCCGCACTCTTGCAAAAAACCCAATGCCAGGATTGCATACCCTGTGGTTTGCGAAAGGCTGAGCATGAAAACGCCTCTTTACCGACCGAGACCATAACTCTCAATAAATTTTATCACAATATTATCTTTCATGACAAGGGTGTCAAGAATATTCCTGACATGTAGGTAATAAAATAAGACTAATCTGCGGAAAGTCCCCCAATGCCCCGCTTATCTTGCTTATTCACCGTGCATGTGCCCAGTCACGGACGATTCCCGGGGACTTTGCGCATTCGCTTTGCAGAGAGTTAGTGCAACATAGCGGGGGTTGATAAGACCCAATTGGCGGATATGGTCTCAAGATTGACAATGCCATGCTCGGTTGCGAAAATGCGGTAATGTTTTACCCCACTTCGGCGGTCGAATAACTGTTAGGTCTTCTATGAACGACATCGACGACGCATACAGAAGTATTGGTGAATTTGTCGTCACTTATCAGTGGATCGAACACAAGTATAGAGAAATTGGTTGGTTCATTCTTGACCCCGATCGCAAGAACTGGCCACCCATGGAACTCCGTACTGAGACCAATAAAGATCTGATCAACAAAGTCACTACGCTATTTCTCAATCTAACAAGCATGTATCAGTTTCCATACGGACCAGAGCGGTCAGCGGACTTTGAAAGTCTTCGCACCGAGTTTCATTCACTACGGAAGTTCAGGAACCGGTTGCTGCATTCCACGTACATTGAGTTGAAGGCAGGGGGAGAATTGCTGGGTCTATTGCGCTCGAATCCGAAGGTAGAGGTAGATACGGAGACAGGCGAAGTGATCTTCGATCAAGAATCGTTCACTGATGCCATTGTCCACAAAAAGCTCAAGGAAATAGCAGATGCTGCATTCCGCCTCGGCATGCATTATGTTCAGATCATCAATTGGCATCCATTCGAACGATATCCCCGCCGGCCCTAACAAACCAGACCACTAGGTGGCCCATGTTCTCGACCCTGGGCGGCAAAGATGCGAGAGGTCAATTAAGACGGTTTTTTTCATGCCTTCCCGGGACTGCGTGTTTCCGATTCAAGAATCGGTTCCACCTAGTCGCAAGCACTGGCTAAGCCAGTGGCACACAGATAATGCTGGTATGTTTAGAAGGCTCGGCCGCCCAGCCGAGAAACTAAACTCTCGGATAGGACCACTATGTCCTCGATGCAAAAATAGGACTCGATGTTGGCCGGCAAGAGCAGTGTTGCGGAGGGCGGGAATTCCTCGTCGGCCGCATGCCAAATCACCCTTACCCTCAAGCGGGGAAATACGTCGAAGTCGAAGGCTGTGTCCCCCACGCCCACAATCCGCCCCCCTAGCGACTCCGCCGCCGCGCGCAGTCTTTTTTCATCTCGGCCGGCAGTGGCGCACAACCGTGCGATTACTCGCTGATGGTATACTCCGGCATACGTTCTGGCCGTGGCAAGATCGGCAAAGGTGACTTCCGGTTCGAGCGCCTCGGGCCGCGAAGTGATTGCCAGGTAATGCAGCAAAAGAATCCGCCAAACAGGGCTGACTACGCGGCCGGCCGACGTGGTAATGCGCCTGGCCGATAAATCCATTGCCAGCAAATCGTTCAACACGGGAATCCGCCAGGCTGCGTCAGCAGGCTGTGCCCCCAGCCATAGCAACTGTTCGCTCTTCTGATTGCACACGGCATTGAAGGCCAATTCCGCCGCACGCCGGAGGTTGTCTTGGAATTCAGGCATCCGCGACGATCCTTGAGTTGCCCTAGACGGGTCGGCTGTGGAACAGGCCACGGGCCTTGTTCCTTGCCGCCTCCGTCCGCAGGCTCGTTCCAATCAGGTTTTCCCATTCGCTGGAACTGCCCGCGAAGTGTTCGGCCGCTAATCTGGCCAGCGCCTGAGAGTCGCAAACTATCTGGAACTCGATGGGATCAGTGTTTTCGCCCTTTCCACAGTTCTCCAGGATATGGCAGACTCGCCGGGCCGTATCCTCGTCTAACCTTATTTGCTCGAGCGCCGCCCTCATTTTTGTCATTGCCTCGGGCCGGCGGCTAAATTGTTCGGGCTGACTTTCGATGTGGCTGGACTCGTACGCGCCGGTTGCCGACAGCAACGCTGCGCTTAACACCACGCGCGGATCCCCCCCTCCTTCCGCACGAGTTCCTTGGCATACTGAAAAACCCTTAGTGCATGAGCTATGTAAGCCGGGTCGCTTTTGAATTCCTGTTCCACCCACTGAATCAATCGCGCCGCCAGCGCACTTTCCGCGGCATCGCCCTCCGATTGACGCTGCGGAGCATATCCCAGGCACTCGTTGGCCAGCGAGCACCACTGGGCACAACCGAAGTCGGTGCCCGGATTTAAAAACCTGTGGCCGCAACGGCGGCAGCGGCCCGCGTTTTCGTCCCTGAAAATCTCTACGGCGCTACCGCATTCGGGACACGGCACCTCGACGACCGCGTTACCTAACCAGTATCGTCTGTCTTGGCCCGGACATTTCATCGCTATTTAATCCTCTTATCTTATTATACATGATCGAACCGGGAAAAATCGATACTTCTTTTAAGCCATTGATATAACTTCCCGATTTGGACTTTCGATGGGCTTCCGGTAGACTTCGTAAATAAGCGGACACAAATCCCACAAATTGGACACAATAAGTTTTTGCCGATTAGTCGTCAATCTAGCAGGCAATTTTTTGGAGGCGGTGAGAAGGTTGTTGGAGCTGGAGCCGCGGATCGGCGTATTTCGTTTGCTTTAGATGTATTTGAAGTGCGGACGACTTGAGGAAGTCCTGTCGCAGAAGATCACTTGGCTAAATGCCCGGGTGCGACTCGACCATATTAAAGTAACCTTCTATGATGTTTTTTCAAGATATGCAAGTTAGAATACTATTTCTATTTTGTAAGATCAATTGACAAAATCCGCAAAGGATTCATGTAGCCTATTTGTAGCTAAGGCTTAAGACGGTGGCGGACGTTTGTGGAATCTCGCCCTTCGCGCAACTACGAAACCGTGTACGACTTCGGGAAAAAAAGATGATAATCAACAGGCGTATAGTACAACTCGAAATCAGGTGCCGGCATGACCGGTTAAGGATTCGAATCCTTTGCTCTCTGTTGACAAGCAATGCCAAACCGTGCCAAATCCTTTGTCCCGCAAGAGGTTCCGTTTTGCGTCGGTGGTCACGATATTTCATCATAGTTTCTTGGACCGCTTCCTTTTTAAAAGCAGTTAGAAACGCCGGCGGCTTCGCTCAGTATTAGCACAAGTTACGCACTAGCATTGTTTTCCCCGCCTTTTTTAAGCTAGCTCAGTTGTTGTGCCTTGTCATCTTTCAGAAGGCGCCGTTCCCGACGACGATCTTCCACGATATTTCTCTCAACATCTAATCCTCATAGGTATTGGATGCTTAAGGAAGAAAACTTACAGAGCTCAATGCAAGAGCAACGCGAACCAAATGAGTGCAGCAAAATTGCGGAAAATTTTCTGCCCATGTGTTGTATCACTAGATGAAAGTACTTGTCTTAGAAGGAGATACGAGAAAACAAGCCTGAAGGATTTCATTTCCTTTTGAGTCCAGCGCGTCTGCCATTCCGCCACTCCGGCTAATGCGACTGCCTGTATTTTTCAACATGCAGACACGGAGGACGCGGAAAATTGTCTATTCGCGTCCTTGTGGTCTTCATGGTGGAAAATTCAGATCACAGGCTGATTCTATTCCCTGTCGCTAAACATGGCAAGTTGCAATCCGCACGATTTACCCCGTCCGTGGGGACATTTCCCTTTATTAAGGCCTTTGGTATGGATGGCGGTTGCTTTTAATGGCGGATAAACTGGTTATTTTAGGCCACAACGGCCGGCCGCAACCTTTTCTTGGTCCATAGTTTAATATGCACGTAATTCTGTTCGAGGATGAACTTGTTGAGCGGCTTCATCCGGTGACATTGGGACGGCCGGCGTTCCAGGTCAGTTGCGGGAGTTATCGGCTGATCGATTTGGCAAGCCGCTTGGGCGACGGGCCGCGGGCGATTGTCCGGCCGCATTTGCGCGGCGTTTTGGCTGCCGATTGTCCAGAACTCTTCACGCCGCTTGAGCCTCAGCAGCAGCCGACGTTGTTCCTCAACGCCAGGCTGGTCCCGGCGGTGAGCGTTATCGAACGATTGAAGACATTAATCGAATCAGGCCGAGGGGCGATTGTCCGCTGGGGCAATAGCGTTGCCGCCTCGCTGATCGGGCCGGAACACACACTGCCGCCGAGCGACATTACAGCCAATAAACTCTCCACTTGGTTTGAAGGGCTGCATCTTGCTCCGCAGGAAATGGAATTGCCGTTGCTGGAATATCCGCACGAACTGATCCGCTGGAATATGCAAATCTTTGAGGAAAATCTCGCCGATCGGATTTCGCACGGCGATTATCGCCAGATTACCGACGGCGTGTTCGCCGCGCCCGGGGCCGGACTGGGAAAATACTGCGCGGTCGATGCCTCCGCCGGGCCGATTGTATTGGAACAAGACGCCGCAATAGGGCCATTTTGCTTTTTAAGAGGGCCGGTTCACGTCGGCGCCCGCTGCCGGGTAATCGAACACGCGGCGATCAAGAATTGCACGACGCTGGGGCACAACTGCAAAATCGGCGGAGAAGTCGAGGCCTCGATCATCGAACCGTTCACCAATAAACAACACCACGGCTTTCTGGGCCACAGCTACCTGGGCAGTTGGATCAATCTGGGGGCGGGCACGTCCAACAGCGACCTGAAAAACACCTACGGCACGGTAAGCATGGAATATAACGGCCGCAAGGTCGATACCCTCATGCAACACCTGGGCTGCGTGATCGGCGATTATGCCAAGACCGCCATCAACACCGGCATTTTCACGGGCAAGACCATCGGCGTCTGCTCGATGGTCTACGGGTTTGTCACCACCAACGTGCCGAGCTTCTCGAATTACGCCCGATCGTTCGGCCAGGTGACCGAAGCCCCGCCGGAGGTGATGATTACCGCTCAAGCCCGCATGTTCGCCCGGCGAAACGTCGAGCAGCGCCCCTGCGACGTCCAGCTAATCCGCGACATGTACTCGCTCACGCGGCACGAAGGCCAACTGCTCAAACAGCCACTGGAGCTATGAGGGACGATAGACCTTCGTGACTATGGCAACGAGCAATACCGTGGCGGTTTCGATGCGGAGGATGCGGGGGCCAAGGTCTACGACGTGCCAGCCGGCCTTCGCGGCCAAGTCCACTTCTTCATTGGTGAATCCACCTTCGGGACCGACCGCCAAAAATATCTCCGACGGCGGTTCACCGCCATCCGCGGGATGAATGAAATGCATCATTGGATCAATGGATTCAACACGCCCTGCGTCTTCGGCGTGCGGCAAGTGCTTTTTAGTGTGCGGTGTATGTGGATGGGCCAGCAGGCGGCAGGGCCGATGTCGGGTGGCGTCGACGTAGTCGGAGAATTCCAGCGGTTCGGCGATTTCCATCAGCCGGTTGCGCCCGCATTGTTTCGAGGCCTCGATAACCGTGCGCCGCAGACGATCCAGGGCTTGCTGGACCGGCTGGGCCACCGCCCGCTGGGTTTTTAGCGGGATCACGCGGCCCACGCCCAATTCAACCGCCTTTTCCACGAGCCATTTTTGCCGGTCGCCCTTGGGCAAGGCCACGCCAAGGGTTAAGACAAAAGGCAATTCCCGATCGACCTCCTCGCGGCTAAGCACGCTCAGATCGACGCAGTTGCGCCCCAGTCGCTCCACCCGGGCCGAGAACTCGCAGCCGCTGCCGTCGAACAAAATCACCTTTGCGCCCTGCCGGGCACGCATCACATTAATAAGATGATGGGCCTCCGGACCGGTCAAAGACACTTGCTCGCCGGTGATCGGAGTTTGGATAAAATAACGATCGAGCATTTCAGTGGACAGTGGACAGTGGTCAATGATCAGTGGACAGTGGTCAGTTTCGTTTAGTCGCAACCGGACACTAGCTTTATAATGGTCGCAGAACAATAACCCTGGGCAATAAAGGTAGCTTACACATCAAGTTCAATATCCGATTGTACCGAATAGAGAAATGATACGGGAAAAACCGGATTGTTGTTTTATTTTTTACGCTATTTATTTTGCCTATGCCCCCCCGGTTATCCAAAATATAGAGAAAACGGATGGAAGGAGGCCGATAACTGATGTACCAATCGCATTGGGATTTGCGGGAATCGCCGTTTCAGGGCGATTCGGCCGTGCAATTTTTGCATCAGAGTCCAACACACGAGGAGGCGCTGGCACGTTTGCAGTTTCTCGTGGAGAACCGTCGCCGACTGGGATTGTTGATGGGGGCTTCGGGCAGCGGCAAGTCGTTGGTATTGGAGGCCTTTGCCGAGCAACTCCGCCGCCGCGGCCGGCCTGTGGTAAAAATCAACCTTTTAGGCCTCGAACCGGCGGAAATGCTTTTGCTGCTGGCGGCGGGTCTGAAATTAAATCCCGATCCCTCCGCGTCGACGGTCGCCTTGTGGCGGGCGATTACCGATCGGCTGACGGAATTTTATTATCAGAAGTTGGAGACCGTCATTCTTCTGGACGATGCCGACTGTGCCGATGACCGGGTGCTTACTCAAGTAGTCCGGCTTGTGCGGCACGACCCATCAAGCCAGTCGCATCTGACGTTGATACTTGCCGGGCGGCGGGAAAATATGGGACGCCTGGGCGGCCGGCTGCTCGAGTTGGCCGAATTGCGAATCGAATTGGAGCCTTGGAATCAGGCCGATACGGCGAACTTTCTAAATTCATCGCTTGCACAATCCGGAAGTAAGTCGCCGGTCTTTTCCCAGTCGGCTATCGATCGATTGCACGAGCTTACGCACGGCATTCCGCCGCGCCGCGCAACTTGCCGATTTATCGCTCCTGGCCGGGGCCGGAGCAAATCTACCGCAAATCGACGCAGACGTGGTGGAATCGGTGTATCACGAGTTGGGAACTGCGGAAGTTTGAAGGCCGATGGTGAAAGTGGACTGCAAGCAGTGGACGCTGGTCGGTGTGCATCGCGATACCGCAAGCGGTTTCATTAATTAACGCAACATCTATTATTTCTTTCATCCTTCATCCTTCATCCTTTTTTCACGGCAATTGGAACAACGACTGGCTTTTTACAATGGCGTAATCGTCGGGGAAGGTGTGGAAAGCCTGGACGAGCATGTGCCGGGCGCGAGTCTCGATGTTGATATAACTCACCGCGCCAAGGGCCATTCGGCCGCTGGAATCGAAGCGGTGCAACATGCCCTGGCGCAGGCCGTCTTGAAGGAGTTCTTGTTGGAAATGCCAAAAAACCTCGGGATTGGCGGGCTCCAGTTGAAAACTCACCTGGTAACACGCTCCGCCTTGACATTTCACGCGTTCGGTCCTCTGCCCGCGCAGGCCATAGGACATCAGCCTGCGGAGTTTGGGCAGGGGATGCTGGGCTGAGGCGGCTACTTCGGTCAGCGTGAATCGCGCATAACGCCACGTCACGACGTGGCCGGCGCTGGTGATGTCGATCTTGGCTTGATAATCTCCGCGCTCGACTGTGCGGGAACAATATATTTCAAAAAGTTCCGGATGAAGGGGCCGACCGTAGAGCTGGAAAACCAGCTCGGCGATTTTTGGTCGTACGGTAAGCACTGCGACAACTCCTTTTTTATTTGAATAAGCGCTGAACTCCGCTTCTGTAACTGAAACTAATTATAATTAAAAAATCTTCCTCGAAGAAAGGGCGCTTTGCCGAAAATATTTTTCCACATAAAATCGACTTGACAAAAACTAAAAGACTTGATCCGCGCGACCAATTTTATTATTTCAAAACCACAAGGATATGGAAAACCAGCAAATAACATGCCCAAGAAAAAAATGATAAAGCACAATTTAGAAACCATAAATGACGAAGCAAGAATGACAAATATCTAAGCACAATTGGCAAAAATCGCAATGCTGTCGTAATGGATGCAATTAGTAATGTTTCGTCATTCGGTATTCGCGCTTCATTATTCTGTTGACGGCTGATCGCTGATTGCCAGAAGCTAAAAGCTTTTCAAAAACAATATTGCCAGAATATCGTAAGCGGCATGCGCGCCGGCTGCGATGCCAAAGCCTCGATATATAAACAAGATAGAGAAGAAAACGCCGGCCAGGAAACGAAACAAAAAGCTGAACCACCTAAAAGCATCGCCCGCATAGCCTACATAATGGGCGGCCGCGAAAATCAAACTGCTTACCAGCACCGCTAGCACCAGGCTTAGGTTTTGCGCGGTCCACCACCGCCGGATGAGCCACACAATTGCCGAAAGCAGAATCAAGCGAAACAGAAGTTCTTCATAGATTCCCGCGCCTAAATATGCCGCCATTTTAGCGGCAATGCCCGGTTCGGCGGCCCCGTCCATCCCAAACAACAATGTTCCCTGAAAAATCAAGACCACTTGCAGGCATATAGCCAACAAGAGGCATTCGACGACCATGGGGGATAGCACGCTGGGGGAAAATCGCCAGGGTTCGTGGGTCAAGTAATGCCAACACAGCAAAACGCAGACCGTCAGCAAGGGCAGGAGCAAATGCTGGCCAAAGCCCATAAGGTCCAGGAACTGCCGCATCCAGGCATCGGCCCCGTTTTGGACCCCCCACAGCAACACCCCCCCCTCGTAGATCGCCAAAAGCGGCGCAATAAAAACCAGACTGACCACCGGACGCCGCGACTGGACCCAGTAGTTTTCGGCCCGGGAATAAAGGCGGCTATGGATATTTTGATCGGGCATTCTCAGAAATCTCAAAAATTGTATGGATATATTGGAACCAAATGATTTCAAATTGTAAATTGTAAATTGTAAATTGCCACGGAAGCCTTAATATTATAGTAAATTTTGTTTCCTTAACCTGAACCCTGAACCCTGACCTCTGAACCCTTCTTTCATGTCCGGCATAATGCTCCAAGTTTACGATCGATTGTTTAAGGCCTTCGGTCCGCAGAACTGGTGGCCGGGCGATTCGGGCTTTGAGATGATCGTAGGCGCGATGCTGACACAAAATACCAGTTGGAAAAACGTGGAGAAAGCCATCCGCAACCTCCGCCAGGCCGATCTCATGGAACCTCAGGCCCTTTATAACGTACCGGTCGAAGAACTTGAAGAGCTCCTGCGACCGGCGGGCTATTATAGCGTCAAGGCCCGGCGCCTGCGGAGCCTGTTGGAGTTTATCATCGATCGCTACAACGGCTCGATAAAGGCCATGTTTCGGACCGATCCGGCGACCCTGCGCGAGGAGCTTCTGGCCGTAAAAGGCATCGGGCCGGAAACGGCCGATTCGATCTTGCTCTACGCCGGGAATATGCCCGTCTTCGTCGTGGATGCCTATACTCATCGCATTTTCGCCCGCCACGGCTGGATCGGTTTTGACGCCGATTATCATCAAATTCAGGATTATATCCAGTCCTCTCTGCCGGAGGACGCGCGGTTGTATAATGAATATCATGCCCTGCTGGTGTATGCCGGCAAGCATTACTGTCTAAAGAAAAATCCGAAATGCCGTGAATGCCCGCTTAGGGAACTGCTCCCCGAAGGCGGCCCATTGGAACCGGAATAAGTTCCAGCGCCTTATTCCCCGTTGGGTGCCATGCCCACGCTTGCCGTGGGCATGTTGGAAAGTAAAAATCGGAGCATGGCCACGCAAGCGTGGCCATGGCACCCAGAAAGCGTGGCCATGGCACCCAGCATTACTGATCACTGTAAACTGATTACCAAAAACTGAACCATGTCGTTATTCGAAGAAAGCGAATCGGCCAACCGCTGCGAAGCGCAGCCGCTTGCCGCGCACATGCGCCCGGCCACTCTCGACGAGTTCGTCGGCCAGCGGCACTTTCTCGGCGAGGGAAAACTGCTTCGGCGACTGCTGGCGGCCGATCGGCTGGGGTCGGTGATATTTTACGGTCCGCCGGGTACGGGAAAGACCACGCTCGCCCGGCTTTTGGCGCGCGAAAGCCGCAGCCACTTCCAGCAGATTTCGGCGGTTGCATCGGGCGTAAAGGAACTCCGCGAAATCCTTACCGAGGCCTACGACCGGCTGTCGGCCGAGGGAAAACGCACGCTCTTGTTCATCGACGAAATCCACCGCTTCAACAAGGCCCAGCAAGACGTGCTGCTGCCCGACGTGGAAGAAGGCACTGTGATCCTCGTAGGCGCAACTACCGAAAATCCATTTTTTACGGTAAACAGTCCGCTGGTCAGCCGCAGCCGGATCTTTCAATTCCAGCCGCTATCCAGCGACGACATCAAGACTCTGCTGCTGCGCACAGTCGCCGATCCCCAGCGCGGGCTGGGAAAATATCAAATCCGCATGCACGACGAGGCCCTGGAATTCCTGGCCGAAACGAGCGACGGCGACGCCCGCCGCGCCCTGTCTGCCCTGGAAGTGGGCGTGCTTTCCGCCGGCACCGGACCGATCGAATTCACCCGCCGTCTGGCCGAGGAATCGGTGCAGCGCAAGGCCATTGAGTACGACCGCCAGGGCAACGCGCATTACGACGCCATCAGCGCACTGATAAAAAGCATTCGCGGCAGCGATCCGGACGCGGCCTTGTATTGGCTGGCCCGCATGCTTGAAGGCGGCGAAGACGTGCGCTTTCTCGCCCGGCGACTGGTTATTTTGGCTAGCGAAGACGTGGGCAACGCCGATCCGGCCGGTCTGCCCCTGGCCGTGGCTGCGGCCCAGGCCTGCGAGTTGGTCGGGCTGCCCGAGTGCCAATTGAATCTGGCCCAGGCGGTTACTTATCTGGCATGCGCGCCGAAGTCGAACGCGGCGACCGTGGGCATCGGCGAAGCCCGCTCCGATATCCGCGAAGGCCGCCTGCTGCCGGTGCCGGTCCATTTGCGCAATGCGCATTACGGCGGGGCAAAACGCCTGGGCCACGGCCAGGATTATCAATACGCCCACGACTCGCCCGAGGCAGTCGCCGCGCAGGATTATCTGGGTGTGGATCGGGAATACTATCGCCCCACCGATCGCGGTTTCGAGCAAGAATTGGCACAGCGCTTGGAAAAAATCCGTGCCAAACTGCGGGAAGGGAAGAAAAAGAAGGATGAGGGATGAAGGATGAAACCGCTTGCGGTTTCGCGGAGCAATGTCACTAGGTTAAGGACAATTATATGCAGTTTATTATGATTCTTTTTCTTTGCATCGACGCGGCGATTTTGTACGGTATTTTGCACGACCAGATAACGGCGAGAATATGCATAGAGTACTTCACCATAGGGCATCCGCCGATATTCGGCACAGACAATCCTACAGTACTGGCAATTGCCTGGGGTATTTTTGCAACCTGGTGGGTAGGTTTTTTGCTTGGCGTGCCATTGGCCATTGTCGCCCGTGTTGGAAGTCGTCCTAAAAGAGATGTCAAGACATTCATTCGGCCTATTGCCATATTATTGGCGGTCATGGCAGGCTGCGCTCTTGTGGCTGGTGTTATCGGCAGATTATTGGCCGGGGCAGGAGTGGTATATCTTATCGGGCCGTTGGCGACCCGTGTTCCGGTAGATAAGCACGTTGCATTCATTACCGATCTATGGATGCATAACGCCAGTTATTTGGTCGGTTTCATCGGCGGCATTGTTGTTATTGCTCAAACTTGGCGGTCGCGCAAGCGGTTGGCAGTTGGTTCTCCCAATGCTAGCAATGCTAGCAAAAGATAGGCAAGAGAAGCGCGTTCCCACGCCGGAGCGTGGGAACAAGTAATAAAAACCCGCGACCACTGGTCGCGGCTTTACAGAATTCAGCCGACTATCCGCTAATCACTAATCCCTAGCCTCTATCCACTATTATTTCGGCATAGCATTATTTGGCTGGATTTCGTATGATCCGCCCGCTTTTCTAGATAACTATCAAAAAAGTTCGTCAAGGAGGACGAACATGAACTCAATGAAGACCCTGGTGGTCATGGGCCTGCTGGCGGCGGCGGGGTATTGGATGTATATGTACATGGGGCAAAAACCGGAGTCGTCTTCGGCCGATTCGCAATCGACTCCAAGCCTGCCCACGGTTCAGATACCCGGCCTGAATTCGCCTTCGCCGCAATTGGCGGGAACAACATCGAGCGGACCGGCAAGCACTCCCGCGGCATTACTCGGCGCAGGCGGTGCGCCGCCGTTTTCCGCCAATTCATCGCCGATACTCAGACCTAGCGGATCGGCTCCTGGAAGTTCTGCTCCTGATAATTCATCTGCGGCGGGCGGCGGTGTGACGCTGCTAAATCCTCCCGGCCAGACCAATATACCGAATGCTTCGCAAGGCGGATCTCCGGCCGGTTCGGCTCCGGATCTTTTAAGCAGCGCTAAAACCGGTCAAACGCCGGCGGCGACTTATCCCTCGCCTAATGTTTCCTCTTCTTTGCCCGGCGGGAGTTCTTCGGACGGCATGTTCCAGGGCAAGTTCGCCGAATTCATGCAGGCGGTGCAAAAAAAATTGGATGAAGGCCGCCTGCCCGAAGCCCACCTGGCATTAAGTTCCTTGTACGACAATCCAGATCTGCCCCAGGCCCAAGCTCGGCAAGTAACGGAACTACTCGACCAATTGGCGGGCACGGTGATTTATTCGCGTCAACACTTTTTAGAGCAGCCGTACCTTGTCCGGCCGGGCGACACCCTGGAGCAGGTTGCCGACAGGTATAATGTGCCGCCCATACTTTTGGCCCGAATCAACGGCGTCCGCGAGGGAATGCCGCTGGAACCAGGCCAGGAGTTGAAGGTCGTACGCGGCCCGTTTAACGCCGTAATCCACCTGGACAAGCACGAACTTTCGCTTTTGGTCGAAGGCCGCTATGCCGGGCGATTCGCCGTCGGCGTGGGCTGCGACCAGCCGAAACTGGAAGGCACATATATCGTCCGCGAGAAAAACATCAATCCCCCGTATCGCGGCCCGGACGGCATAACCGTTCCCGGCGGCGATTCCCGCAACCCGCTGGGTAAATACTGGATCGGCCTGAGCAATAACATAGGGCTGCACGGTACCGTAGATCCGCAAAACATCGGCCGCGACGACAACCGCGGCACCATCTGCCTGGGCGACCGCGACATCGACGATCTTTTCGGCATCCTTTCCGTCGGTTCCCGCGTGGTTATCCAGCGATAGAAATGAACGCTGATCTCGTAGGGTGCGTGAAATGCACCGGGAATTTAAACGGGCCATCCATTCTCCCCTTTTCTCTAGCCCAGGCATTCATGCCTGTGGGTAAAGATGGTTTTTTTACATCTTCTTTTCTTTTAGCCCCATTTATGGGGCGCAATTGGCTTCAGATCGCAGGACCCTAAAGGGTCTTTACGAAAAAGGGATAAAGGAGAATGATTCCCGATCCGCAGGCGTAAACGCCTGGACTAGAGAAAAGATGTTAATACAACCTGGGCCGGAGAAAAGATGTTTAATGCAGCCAAGGTTAGATAAAAGATGTAATTCAGCCTAGATTAGAGAAAAATGTTAACGTGGTGCTCGAGCCTACAGTCTACGGACTACAGCATCATCAAAACGGCTCGCCGATTGTGCGCAGATATTTTGCCAGCCGGTCTTGCAGATCGATCAAGTTTTGCCACTGCCGGGCGTCGAGAGTCACACGATCGGATTTGTCTTTTGCCTGAACCGATTCAATCAGCCCGCGGATGCGCATGTGTATGTATTGCAGCACCTCGGCCAGTTGCGCGATCTGGCCGGGACTGAGCGAGGCGGGCAGTTCGGGCGGCAATAGCGTGTGCAGCAGAACAAGGGCGTCGGGATCGTCGCCCAGGTTCAACTCATGGTCCAAGGAGTAGGAACTGGCTTCGTCTTCCAGATCTTCAGTGGGCATTGTCACGCCTTGAGCGATATCGGCGCCGCGCAAGGACGCCAATCGCCGGGCGATTTCCTCGCGCGAGCCATACACCAGCACGCTTCGGCCCACGGAAATAATGTCGCCGGGCCGGAGAATCCACAATTGCACGCTTTCGCCATTGACCTTGGTGCCGTTTGTGCTCTCCAGGTCGGCGAGCACGATCTTGTTCTGGTCTTCCTGGATTTTCAGATGATAGCGGCTGACGCGCTCGTCGTTTAGTTGGATGGCATTGCCCTCTTCGCGCCCGATGGTCAGCGGAGTCGGCACGTCGGCGAACTCATGTCCCCGATCGGCCCCGTCTATTACACGAAATGTAACAAGTGTCATGGAATCAACGCCCAAGAATGCGTGCCAACCAAAAAGGGAATTATACCATTGTACCATCGAATTTTGATTTGATCAGGCCGGCTGTAAACAATTCAACAAGCCAAAGGCACCCTACCATAAGTAGGGAATGGCAAAGGCTTAATGGAAAATGGCGAAAATGACAAATGAATAAGGATTAACCGCGATTAGTATAGTCTGACCTATACTTTTTTAGGATGATTTCTCCAGAACCATTATTGCAGGCCGCGTGTCAGCCCGTGCCAAAAAAGCATTACCTTCCCATGCTCCTGGCACTCTGCGTCGGGGTGGCATTGTCGCTGGCGGTCTTCCTCCTGGCCGGCTACTGGGAACTGCGCGAGATCAGGACGGAATTCGAACGTGCCGCCGCTGACCGGTCCACGGCCGTGGAGCAGGCCTTCGAGACCAAGCTGACCATGCTGGAGTTGATCCGACCGATTCTTGCCCGGGCGATTTCAGCGGATAATCGCCGGGGCGGCGAAGAACGCCCCGCCCTGCCCGCGCCGATTGATCGGCGCGAATATCATGAACTCCTCCTGCCTTTCCTAACCCACGCCCAAGGCATCCAGGACGTGGAATGGGTTCCCTGCGTTCCAGACGCCGATCGGGCCGCATACGAAGCCGTTCTCCGCGGCGAGGGGATCGAGGATTTCCAAATCACCGAGCAGGATAGCCAGGGGCGGCTCGTGCCCGCCTCGCGTCGCAGCGAGTACTTTCCCATCGCGTTCATCGAGCCGGACGTGAGCAAAGCGGCCTTTTTAGGGTTCGACGTCGCCTCGGAACCCACGCGGTATGCGGCCCTTTGCCTGGCCCGTGACAGCGGCCAAACCGTTGCCAGCGGGCGCATAGCTTTTGTCGAGGACACGACCCAGTACGGTTTCATCGTCGTTTTGCCCGTCTATCGTACCGACGCCCCTACCGATACCACTGAAGAACGCCGCAAGAACCTCGGCGGCTTCGTCTTGGGGGTATTCAGGCCCGGCGACATGCTCAAATGGGCACTCAATCAACTCCAACCGGAGGGCATCGACGTATGTCTGCGCGATACCGTAACGCCCGCCGGCAAGGGCGTCACTTTCTTTCATGCCTCGCGCACCCGCATGCAATCCGGGGAATCCGAGGACCAAAGCGCCCTCTATGATTTGAAGGGCTTGGAGTACAAAAACGATTTGGACGTCGCCGGCTATAAATGGTCGATAGTGTGCACCCCAACGCCCAGCTTTGTTACCTCGCGCAGGACCTGGTGGCCTTGGGGGGTATTGGCCGGCGGCCTGATCTTCACCGGAATGTTGGCCGCCTATCTGCGAATCAGCATCGATCGGACCGCCAAAATCCATTGTCTGGCCGAAACTCGGGCCGAACGACTCGAGGAACGGGAGGCGTTCATCATCACCAGGCGCGAGTACACCGAGCGGCTCGAAGAAAGGGTCCGCGAGCAGACCCTGGTCATTCGCCGCGCCCAGGAGGAAACCATCCATCGCCTGATTTCGGCATCGCTTTGGCGCGACGAGGAGACCGGAATGCACATTCGCAGGACCGGCCTGTTCAGCGAAGTACTAGCCAAGGCGGCTGGGTGGTCGGTAGCCGAAGCCGATCTCATTCGCACGGCGGCGCCCATGCACGACGTGGGCAAAATCGGCATTCCCGATGCCGTGCTGCGCAAGCCGGGTAAATTGACCCCTGAAGAATTCGACATCATGCGCTCGCACACCGTCATTGGCGCCAAAATGCTCGACGGATCCGAGGAACCGATTCTCCGTATGGCCAAGGAAATCGCTTTGAATCATCACGAACGATGGAACGGCAAAGGTTATCCCAACGGTCTGGCTGGAGACGCCATTCCCGAGTCCGCCCGCATACTGGCCATCGCCGATGTGTACGATGCGCTGACCCATGACCGCGTGTATCGCCCGGCACTGTCCGAAGACGAGGTGTTAAGCATCATGCGCCAAGGCTCAGGTACGCATTTCGATCCGCTCCTTTTGGCCCTTTTTATGTCGCATCTCGAGGAAATCGATCTCATAGCCCGGGAGTATCCGGATGAAGCCGACAAGGAGTATTACATCGGGCAGCCCTCGCTGGTTCTATCGGACCATGCTTAAAAACTATCCTTGGCCCACACTTCCCCCAGCGAGATCAGCCACTCGACCGATTCGAGCATTTCCTCCAGGCAGGCCCATTCCAGGGGCGAATGCGGATTATATCCGCCGCAGGAAAGATTCGGGGTGGGCAGGCCCAGTTCGGTGAGGCGCGAGCCGTCGGTGCCGCCGCGGACAATGGTTCGCTTGGGCGTGCGGCCCAATCTTTTTAACGCCTCCTCGGCGTAGGCCGCTGCGCGGGGTTCCCGGGCCAGCCCTTCGGCCATGTTGCGGTACTGGCGTTGGATGGAGATTTTGATCTTGGCCCCGGGAAATTCCCGCATTACTTCCCCGGCTACATGCTCCAACAACTCGGCCTGGGCGGACAGTTGCGCGGCGTCGAAATCGCGGAGCAGAATCTTCAGCCGCACTTCGGCCACGCCGCCGACAATATCGTAAGGATGTAAAAATCCCTGCCGGCCGTCGCTCGTTTCGGGCGACAATTGATCGCGCGGCAAGCGGTCGCAAAAAGCCGCGGCGGCGCGCACGGCATTGATCATCCGGCCCTTGGCAATCGAAGGATGAATGTTCACTCCGTGAATTGCGACCACGGCCTGATCGGCGGAAAAAGTCTCCACGTCGATCTCGCTGGCGGCATGGCCGTCGAGCGTGTAACACACCGCCGCCCCGATCTCGGTCAGATCGAGCTTGTCCACGCCCCGGCCGATTTCCTCGTCGCAAGTAAAGCAAATCCGAATCGGTCCGTGCCGAATTTCCGCATGCTCGCCGAGCCACTGAGCGGTTTCCATGATTATGGCCACGCCCGCCTTGTCGTCGGCGCCTAAGAGCGTCGTGCCGTCGGAGGTGATTATCGTCCGCCCCAGCAAGGCCGGCAATTCAGGATTGTCGGCCGCGCGGATCACCTGGTTGGCATCGCCCGGCAGTACAATATCACCTCCGGAAAAATTTTCGATTACCTGCGGGCGGACATTTTTGCCGCTCGTTTCCGGTGATGTGTCCAAATGGGAGCAAAAGGCAATTACCGGCGCCTCGGAATCGACCGTGGATGGAAGAGTGGATAGGATAATGCCGTGTTGGTTTTGCCGGGCATCGGAGAGCCCCATGGCCTTTAGTTCGCCCAAAAGCAGCCGGCCTAATTCCATCTGGCCGGGCGAACTGGGATAAACCTCGGCGTCGGCCCGGGCCGTGGTATCGATCCGCACATAACGTAAAAAACGCTCTAAAAGCCGTTGCCGATTCATGATTGGCCGCTCCGGGGAAAAAACCTGGGGGATTATCGTGAACCCTATCTTCCCAAAAACACCTCTGTTTTGGTAGGCTCATTGTAGGTTATAGTAAGAACCTATCCCAAAAGTCATCCTGAGCGAAGCGAAGGATCTCGCTTGATTTAATATTTTGCCAGTATTTCCCATCCTTCTCCACCCTGATTCTTCGCTTCGCTCAGAATGACGCATCTGTCTTGGGCTAGGCTCTAAATACTGTAAACTTAATACTGTAAACTGAAAACCGACAACCCCCATCACCTATTACCTATCTCCTACCATGATCGCTATAATTGACTACGGAATGGGAAATCTTCGCAGCGTGCAAAAGGGCTTCGAAAAGGTCGGGCACAAGGCGATTGTGACCAGTGAACCCACCGAAGTGGCCGCCGCCGACAAGATTGTCCTGCCCGGAGTGGGGGCCTTTGAAGACGCCGTAAAAGAACTTCGCCGTAAAAACCTGGTCGATCCCGTGCTCTCGGCCATCCACGGCGGCAAGCCATTCCTGGGGATCTGCCTGGGATTGCAATTATTGTTCGAAACCAGCTACGAAAACGGCGAGCACGAGGGTTTTGGGGTCTTCCCGGGCGAGGTTGTTCGCTTTCGCCTTCCCAAGGGATACTCCATACCTCACATGGGATGGAACCAGTTGCTCGTCCGCAACCGCCCCCCGATTTTGGAAGGAATTGACGAGGGAACGCATTTCTATTTTGTACATTCTTACTATGTTGTGCCGCAAGACGTGAACATCGTTGCCGCCGAAACCGATTACGGCGGAGAGTTCTGCTCGATGGTATGGCACAAAAACGTGTTTGCCACCCAATTCCACCCCGAAAAAAGCCAATCCGCGGGCCTGCGGATTCTAAAGAATTTCGCGGAACTATAGTCCTAACCGCGAAGCTCGTTGATCCGCTTGCACAGGTTTTCGGCCGTACTGCGGCGACATGTATTGGTCATCGGGCTCCATCGAGTCTGGTTGATACCCAGCAGCAACTCTCGCAAACCTGCTTCAACTTGGATCATAAGCCGAACCACCCAAATCTGGTTGCGATGCTGCGCGTCGACAGGGTGAAAAAAGCATTGCGCCTCGCAAACGGCAATAGCCCCCGCCGGAATGCAATATCGATCGCAGTCGCCTTCCATTACCAGCCGCCGTCCGGGCTCATCGATCTTCATTAGCAGCAGATCCGACGACATCGTGAATTTGATCTTGGCGAAACTCTCGCGCGGGATCAGCGAGACATATAGCGACTCAGGGTCTCGGGAATCGACCAGGACGTCGGGCCGCTGGGCAATTTCCTTGCGCAGACGGCGTTCGATCCAACGGTTCTCCGGCACCGACACGCAAAAAAACGCCATGTACGCACCCCACAACACGCCCGCCGCTCCCGGAACAACTGCCACCCAGCCGAGCGGCATCGCTTTCTCGGTTGCCAGCCAGATCCCGCCGACAAAGAGCGCGCCGCCTCCGAAGAAGTAGACCGCCATGGTCAGCCCGATGAGATTTACCCACAGCGCATACCACTTGGAATGCACGCGCCGCCGAAAGCCTTCAGGCACCGGGGCGATTTGCGCGAGTTCACTGACCGGGGCCTCCAAGCTCGGGATTGGCATGACGCCTTGCGGCAGGTCGCGCAACTCGGCATGCCGCGCAGCCAACAATCGCGTCAGGTTCGGAAAAAGCGGTTGTATTGCAAGCACCTCGGCCGGTTCAAGCCGCACCTGCCGTAACAACGTGTGGCCCATCATGTTCCTCCGCATCAGTCGCCAGAAACTAGTGACAGGGGCTTCGATAGATGCATAGATTGGATAGTCGAGGGGCGAACCATCGCTCGGCGCCGCATACTCTAGTATAAAACGGCAAGCGCTTTGAGCATCGGCGCCCGCCGGCGTGGCGGCCACAAATTCCGCCAACTTGTCGGTTACAAGGGCCTCTTGGAGGGCCTTGCTCGAGTTTCCCGGCAGAAGTGCTTTCTCGCGCCGCATCCATTGTCCCAATTCCGGGCAATAAGCTCGTCGTGCCCGAACCCAGGCGAGACACCCCGCCGCGCCGGCCGACATCACTAACTCCATTGCGAAAGCGAACCAGTTCAATGGTGCACAAGGCTTCTTGGGCATCTGGGCGATGTCCGGTTTCCCAAAATCCTTGTCCACGTCGGTTTGCATGCGGAATGATATGTAACTGGGCAGCAGGTCGACTCGCCAGGCTAATCCCGGGGGCAGTGCATCGAGGAGGCAGAGTTCATAATAGCCTAAATAACCAACCAGTCCGGCCACGATTCCCACGGCGCCAGCCAGCCAGCGATTTCGGCAGTGAGTCCAACCTACAAGAGCATAAAGTATGCCGCCAACGGCAAGACCGCCCATGGTCGGTAACATAATGATCCAGTACCAACCGTTGAGAAAAGCAATTTTGAGGCCCCACGCCATTCCAGCCGCTGCAAGCAGCGCGAAGACAATCAGAATCGGTAGAAGCAGCCCGGAGAGCCCGAAGCCGGATTTATACCGAGCTCGCTCTTCAATGCTGGGCATTGCATCCCCTCCATTTTCAAGTTTTAACCCCGAAGACATGGCAATGAATATTTGCCTGCCGGGGACCGCCTTGGCACCGCCACCGATTCTACCTTGCCATCCATCGGGGTGGCAAGTAGAGTACGTCTACCGAGAGAGGCCAAGGGCGGCGGCGGAGCATTTTACTCAATGATCTGGCACAAAATGTGTCTGCCACCCGATTCTACCCCGAAAAAAGCCAGTCGGCGGGCCTACGGATACTGAAGGATTTCTCAGAACTTGAAATTTAACACTTCATATTGAAACGTAAATCCAAGATTCTTTACGATTCCGCGGAAGGGTCTAGTTGAGATATCGGAATATCTAGAGCTTTCGATATTTTGTCCAAGGTAGAAAAAGAAGGACTATGTTGTCCATTTTCAAGGCGACTGATATGGGACTGTGGTAGTCCGGTCCTTATGGAAAGTTCCGTTTGTGTTAAACCGGCATTTTCGCGTGCCTGTTTAATGTGTCCGCCAACATAATCAATCCATTTTTGCAGGCCTTGGCTGGTTTCATCCTTCAAATGCAATGGTCTAACATTTATGGACTCATGTTCTAAAATTTCGCGCATAGCATTAGCAGCACTTTCTTCCTCTTCTTTTGTTTCAGCTACAAATAAAGCCTTGCTCAATTCGAACAAATCTTTTTTGTCTTCTTTTGGCAAAGCGCGAATGCGTTCTACTAACACCGCAATGGCCATCGTCAATGCGGCCTCTTGAACATCGACATTATTGCGTATTCCAAGTTGATCTAGCATATTAATGAACTTTAATAAGTAAAATTATGAGCTAACCGGAAATTCCCCAGATTTAAACTTTCTCCACCGTCGATGCATTCGGATGCGATCTCCAGTTGGTGTTATTCCTTCGCTTTCTTTTTTTAAGCAACCTAGCACAACCAAATTCTTTTTATTATGTTCAAGTCCAAAATAAACTTGGACATTTATTTTTCCCAGTATTCCGCCTTTATCTCTCAATTCTAAAAAGTCATCTATTTGTCTTACGTCCGTTGTGCAACTATGGCTCGGATCATTTTCTAGTGCTAGTTCCTTGAACTGAAGCGCAAGATGTTGGTACTGATCTTCATTAAGAAATGACATTGCTTCGCGAAACGCTAAATCCAAAATCAATACATTCCAAACATAACCAGGAGATGGGCCATCACCACGTAAAATGCCTTTTTTTATTGGCTTTTTTTCCACAATGTATTCTCCATAAAAACATCCAATAATTGAGACTTTTAATGTACATGGCGAATCTCCGGGTTAATCTGGGATTTTTGAATCCTCAATACATAATATACAATGATAATCGTATTATACAAGGCCAAAATTGCATATTTTTTGATAAATATACAAAATACACTAATATGGGTGATGTCTCTCACCATCTCTCTGAAGACAATATCCTATTCTCCAATCTCTAATACCTACCTCCAGTTGGCCCGCTTGTAGATCGTGAATTTCTGTGCCATATTACGTGTTTTGTTACTATTGGCATCAACCTAGCGGAGCCATAAACGCGTGGAAATCTGGCCGGCGATCGATATCCGTGGAGGTAAATGCGTACGCCTCCAACAGGGGGATTATCATCGCGAAACCGTATTTAGTACCGATCCGGTAGCGATGGCCCGGCATTGGGTCGATTTAGGGGCCCGGTGCCTGCACCTGGTCGATCTGGACGGCGCACGCGAGGGCCGGCCGGTCAATATTTCCAGTGTCGAGGCGATTGTGAAGGCTTCAGGCGTGCCCTGCGAACTGGGCGGCGGCATCCGCAGCGATTATGCCATCCAGGAATTGCTCAAGGTCGGAGTCGCTCAGGTTATCATCGGCACTTTGGCGTTAAAGGAGCCGGATTGGTTCCGGCGGATGTGCAAAAAATTTCCCAACCGGTTGGTCTTGGGGATCGATGCCCGCGATGGTTTTGTCGCCGCCGAGGGCTGGTTAAAGACCAGCGACGTAAAGGCCATCGACCTGGCCCGGCAATTTGCCGGCGAGCCGATTGCGGCCGTAATATACACCGACATCGCCGCCGACGGGATGTTGACCGGACCAAACGTGGCAGCGATGGCCGAAATGCAAGCCGCCGTGGACTTGCCGGTCGTGGCCTCGGGCGGTGTAACCACGAAAGAAGACGTCGCCCGATTGGCCGCCGCGGGCATGGCAGGGTGCATAATCGGCCGGGCGTTATACGAGGGAACTTTGACCCTGCCCGAGGCCCTCGAGGCGGCGGAAATAAAAACATAAAGCCGCGACCGCCGGTCGCGCGGATAAAATATATCATCAACCATTAAATAATATTTGAAGATTTTTCGAGGATACTTTCCATGGCTAATTACAAAGTCGAGGATATTCGCAACATTGTCTTTTGCGGGCACGGCTCGTCGGGCAAGACCACCCTGGTCGACCGCATGCTCACGGCCACGGGCATGGTCAACCGCCTGGTCAGCGTGGAAGACGGCAGCAGCGTCTGCGATTTCGACGAAGAGGAAAAACAGCACAAATACACCATCGAAGCCAGCGTTGTGCATTTCGATCACGCCGGCAAGCGGTTCAACGTCATCGACACGCCCGGGTATCCCGATTTTATCGGCCAGACCATCGGCGCAATGCGCGGCGTGGATACGGCGGCCATCGTGATCAACGCCCAGTCGGGCATAGAAGTGAACACCCGCCGCGTATTCGCCGAGGCGAAAAAGGCCGGGCTGGGACGTTTGATCGTGATCAACAAGATGGACTCGGACAACATCGATTTTTCCGGACTGTTGGAAAGCATTAAAGAGCTGTTCGGCAAGGCCTGCGTGCCCTTCAACGTGCCTTTGGGGCAAGGCCACGAATTCCGCGGCGTGGCTGGCACGCTAAAACCGCCTGCCGACACGGCCGGGGCGCTTATCGATCCCAACCAAATAAGCGAGCCGCTTTTGGAATCGATCATCGAAGTGGACGAGGCCGCAACCGAGCGGTATTTCGAAGGCACTCCGCCCTCGGACGAAGAACTTGCCCGGCTGATCCCCAAAGCGGTGTCCGAAGGCGCGTTGATACCGATAGTCTGCGTGTCGGGCAAGTCGGGCGCCGGATTCCAGGAATTGCTTGACGCCCTGGCCCTTTGCGCATTGCCGCCTACGCTTGTGAAACGCACCGCGACAAATCCGGCGGGCGAAACCGTGGAGATCAAGCCCGATCCGGCCGGTCCCCTGGCGGCCCAGGTCTTTAAGACCCGCATCGACCCCTTCGTGCAAAAGCTGAATTTCATCCGCGTGTATTCGGGCACGC
Organism: Pirellulales bacterium; assembly: GCA_963845975.1. Taxonomy (GTDB): domain Bacteria; phylum Planctomycetota; class Planctomycetia; order Pirellulales; family Thermoguttaceae; genus JBEKIK01. Next base: position 84,610 of record CAWJUD010000002.1, read on the forward strand.
TGAAGAAAGATTCCACCGTGCCGGTAGTGAGCGTGCGCAAAGGCGTGAAAATCGCCGCGCTCATGGAAATGCAGGCCGATGAAACCAGTCCCGTGGACGATGCCGGCCCGGCGCAATCGTGGCCGTGGCCAAGGTCGAGGAATTGCACACCGGCAGTTGCCTGGGCGAACTCGCCTTGCCGCCCATTCCTTTTCCCACGCCCATGGTCGGCCTGGCCGTCAGCCCCAAGAGCCGGGGCGACGAAAGCAAACTCTCCGGCGCTGCAAAAAATCTGCGAGGAAGATTCCACCTTCCACCGCGACCTGGATGCGCAGACCAAGGAAATGGTCGTCACCGGCATGAGCGAACTGCACCTGCAAATCCTCCGCGAACGCCTGAAACGCCGCGATAAGGTGGAAATCGAAACCCGCGAACCCAAAATCCCCTATCGCGAAACCATCCAGGCCAATGCCGAAGGCATGTACCGGCACAAAAAGCAGACCGGCGGGCGGGGCCAATTCGGCGAAGTGCACATCCGCATGTATCCGTTCCCAAAGGATGTAAAGCCCGAGGACTTTGCCACAAAGGCCCGTTTTCCGCAAATGAAGGATTTCCATTACGACGAAGAGAACCACTTTATGTGGATCAACTCGATCGTCGGCGCGTCGATACCGGGCAACTTTTTGCCCGCCGTGGAAAAGGGTTTTAAGGACCGCATCGAACGCGGCGTGATCGCCGGCTACAGGGTGCAGAACGTTTGCGTGGACGTGCATTTCGGCAAGCATCACGAAGTCGACAGTTCCGAGCAGGCTTTCAAAACGGCCGGATCAATGGCCTTCCGCAACGTGTTTCAGCAGGCCAAGCCGGCGCTCTTGGAGCCCATCGTGCACATCGAAGTGACCGTGCCCACGGCCAACGTGGGCGACATCAACAGCGACATGTCCGGGCGGCGCGGGCGCGTGCTCTCGATGGATTCCGCCGGCGGCGACCTGCAAACCGTCATCGCCGAAGTGCCCCTGGCCGAAGTGACCACCTACGCCCGCAGCCTGTCGAGCATCACCGGCGGACGCGGCAGCTACTCGATCGAACTAAGCCACTACGACATCGTGCCCGGCAACGTCATGCAAGAGATCATCGCCAAGTCGAAAGTCAAGGAAGAGGAAGAGGAATAGCTGCAACTGTCATGGAAATGATGAATGTTGAATGAAGAGTGCTGAATAAATCTAGGGAAACCGCTTGCGGTTTCGCAGGAGGGCCCATGTCTCAATCCGATCCATTAAAACCCCTAAGCCCCGGCCACCAAGAACTCAAGGCAGCCCTCAAGGCCTTCAAGAAGCGCTTGAAACTCACGCAACTCGACGACCAGTCGCGGATCGGCGTGGGCCCGATGAGCTCCGGCCGCCAGTCGGGCATCGTGGCCATTACCCCGCCCGACCAGTATCCGCAGGCCGTCTGGGACGAACTTGCCCGGCAAGGCAAGATCAAGCGCGTAGGCAACGGGATGTATGAACTGGCGCAACCATGAACAAGGGGGCAAAAATATTTTGTTAAATGGCGCAAGAAATACTGGTTTTTGAGATTAAGACGATTTATTCTGCGGTGGATTGCAAGCCTTAAAGGATTCTTTTGCCTTATCATGAACTGCGCCAATCGTATTTAAATCTTCCGATTTAACCGATATTTCTATTTCACTCGGACGCAATGAAATGTTGCACATGAATGTGTCGTCATTTGCTCTTTTCCAGTGAGTGTGCACCCTTATCGATCCGGCATGCGGGTATTGTTCAAGTACGCGCAGGAATTCCGAAATATTTTCCGCATGCAGACTACGAAATTCATTTAATTTGAGATCATAGCTAATTTTTTCACAACATTCTATATCTTCATCGTATCCGCATTCAATGAAATAATCCTGCAACTGGATAAAAGATTGAAGAACATCCAAATCGCTTGGATAGACCGAATATTTTCGCTCGTCCCGCATCAATATGTTCCTTTAAAACCTTGGCTCGTCGATGTCGTAGGACGACTTCAAAAGTCGTCCTACATTCCACGTCGCTGTTTCGGTTTGTTATTTTGCCGGCACCAGCCGGAAATCTTCGTCGAATTGCAGCACCTTGAGGGTCTTGCCCAGCGGCAATTCGCGCAAGGCGGGTTCGATCTTCGACCGGTCGCCCACGATGATGACGGCTATATTATCGGGTTTCAGATACTTTTTCGCCGCGGCGGAGATTTCCTCGCTTGTGACCGCGGCCACGCCGGGCAGCACGGTGTTGAAATAATCGTCCGGCAGGTGGAACTGCACCAGAGTTTCCAACTGCGAGGCCAGCGAAGTGGAGGTCTCAAAACCCCCCGGAAAGCCCCGCGTAATATATGTCTTGCAGAATTCGAGTTCATCGCCCTGGACTGGTTTTTGGCCGATAATGCCTTGCAATTCGCCGATGGATTCCGTCAAGGCCGGGGCGGTGACGGCGGTTTGCACGCTGGCCGTTGCCAAAAAGGTGCCCATATCGCGGGCCCTCCAATCGAACGAAGACCGGGCGCCGTATGTATATCCCTTGTTTTCGCGAAGGTTCATGTTCAAGCGGCTGGCGAATTGTCCGCCAAAGGCCGTGTTCATCACCCAAAGCGGGAAGTAATCGGGCGTATTGCGGACCGTGCCTACCAGGGCCACGGAAACAACCGACTGCGCGGCCCCGGGCTTATCGATCAAGGTAATCGCCGCCGGATGGTCTGTCGGCGGCGCGAACTTCGTTTGGCTTGTCTTTCCCGGATTTTTCCAGCCGGCGAAAACCTTTTCCAGTTCGTCCGTGATTTCAGAAAGCGTGGTGTCGCCAACGGCGATTATCGTGGCCCGGCTCGGATCGGCCGCGGCGCGATGGAAGTCTTCCAGATCCTTGCGAGTAATCGACTTCAGGCTGCCGGTCGTGCCTTGGCTGGGTTGGCCGTAGGGATGATCGTATCCATAAATGGATTGGTTGACCGCCAGGCCGGCCAGGGCCACGGGCTCGTTGCGGATTTGCACCAGGCGGCCCAGGGCGATATTGCGTTGGCGATCGACTTCGGCTTCGGGGAAGGCGGGATGCTCCAAGACATCGCTGAAAATATCCAGGGCTTTGCCCAGGTGACGTTTCAAAACGTACAATCTCGCGGAGGTGTCGTCCAAACCCGCGCCTATGGTAACCCGGGCCCCGATATCGGCCAGGGCCTCGGAAATCTGTTCTGAGGTGCGTTTTTCCGTGCCCTCGTCCCAGACCGAGGTCGTCAACTCGGCAAGACCGAGTTTTGCGGCCGGGTCGTCGGCCCTTCCAAATGGAAACGTGACGTGGACGCTCACGGCCGGCGTCTCGTGATTTTCCACCACCATTAGATTCATGCCGTTGGAGAGTTTTCCCCTATGGATGGGGGGAAGTTGGAATGCCGGTTCCGGGCCGGGATTGGGCAGGGTAGTTCGATCCGCGTCTTCGGGCACGCCGGGCCTTTCGGGCACGGACATAACCTTGACGGATTTCGCCAACTGCTCTCGGGCTTCGGCGGCAGGTCGCGCGGATCGGGTGTAATCTCCGTTTCCTTGCCGGGTGTGACTTCCAAGACGACTTCATTCCGAGTCAAGTACTTTTTCGCCGCCCGTTGTACTCCCTGCGGATCGACCTGCCGGATCCGGGCGAAATCCTTGGCCAGATAGCCCGGATCGCCGGTTAAAACGTTGTACATGTTAAGACGGTCCGCGCGCCCGCCGAATCCGCTTACGCCCTCCAGCGAGCGGACGATTGTCGTTTCACGGCGGGCCACGGCCCGGTCGATTTCGCTCTGGCTGGGAGGTTCATCCTCGATCCGCTGCAATTCTTCCTTGATGATAGCTTCCAAAGCGCCCAGCTCCTTGCCCGGGCGGGCGGTGGCGGTGACGGCGAACGTCCCGCAAATTTCCTCGGCCCTTTGCGAGGCCATCACGTCCTGGGCGATTTGATCGTCGCGGACCATCCGCCGATAGAGCCGCGAGGTTTTACCGCCCGCCAATATGTCGGCCAAAACTTGCAGTTCGGCGTCATCGGCGGCGAACTCGGGTACGGTCAGCCAGTCGATGTACAATCGGGCCAGGCCTACCCGGTCCGTCATGCGGATCCGCTTCGATTCCTTCAACTCGGGGATCGAGGGTTTGAGTTTTTCCACTTTCGGGCCGGCCGGGATGGGGCCGAAATACTTTTCCACCAGCCGTTTGGCAGCCGGCGGATCAAAATCGCCGGCTATGCTCAGGCTGGCGTTGCCCGGATGATAATAATGGCGGAAAAAGTTGGCCACGTCTTCGCGCGAGGCCGCGTCCAAATCGGCCATCGAGCCGATCGTGGTCCAACTGTAGGGATGGTCGGGCGGCAGCAAGGCGGCCATGGTGCTTTCGCCCGCCAGGCCGTAAGGCCGATTTTCATAGCTCTGCCGCCGCTCGTTTTTCACCACGCTGCGCTGATTCTCCAGGCGGTCTTGCGTCATGGCCGGCAGCAGAAAAGCCATCCGATCGGATTCCATCCACAAGGCGAGGTCCAGGAAGTTCGAGGGCACGGTTTCCCAATAGTTGGTGCGGTCCCCGGAGGTCGAGCCGTTCAAGCTCCCTCCCGCCTTTTGCAGGGGCAGGAAATAATCGTGGTTGAAATGTTTCGTCCCCTCGAACATCATGTGCTCGAATAAATGCGCAAAACCCGTGCGCCCCGGCTGCTCGTTCTTCGAGCCCACGTGATACCAGATATTTACCCCGACAATCGGCGTGGAATGATCCTCGTGCAGGATCACATCCAGGCCGTTTGGCAAGGTATATTTTTCGAAGGGAATTTTTGGGATGGAAACATCGCCGGGTTCGGCGGCGGCGGCAAAGGATGCACATACTGCGAAAAACAAGAATAACCATTTTAAAAACAAAGATTTCATAAAACATACCCTCGCGTTTCAAGGCGGACAAAAGGGAGGAAGTGACAAATATTTAGGGAAGACGCAATGACATAAAAACATCATTATCGACATTCTCCAAAGAGGTTAGTTTAACCGTTTGAAACCAATATATGCAAGCGTCCATTTTCGGTCCAAAAATCTGCATTGCCCTTCTTATGGAAAAACTTCAACCCCGCCACCGGATTACCAGCGGTAATTCATCCGCGTGAAAATTATTCAATCCGCCCCTTATTAGGGGCCGATAAAGGTGTTAAGCAGCTTGATTTTACGGATTTACACGCATATTATTGAATGTCCGAGACAAGCCTGCGGAGTTCTGTGATGCACTTGGCGACCCTATTTTACCTCACCCGCTGCTGCGCGTGTTGCTGTCCGGCCTAAGACCGGACAGCCCCATCTCTTTCTTGCCTAGTGCCACTTTGCGTTTATTATTCACTTGCTCATGCTGTACTGTGTATTGACACAAAATTGGGATGAAATACATTCACGGCCCATGCGTTCCCACGCCGGAGCGTGTGAACGAGAAAAATATATTACGCTAACCCCTAGTCCCTAATCCCTAGCCCATAAACCATGGCCACCGACGTTCGCTTAAAAGAAAACCTGCCGCTGTTGACCGAACGCATAGTCGACACCTATGCCGAGGTGAACAGCATTCATCACTTGGGCCACTGCCCGCTGCCCAATTACGAGACGGTCATCGCCGCGACCGAGGATCTGAAAGAGATCTTATATCCCGGCTACCGGCGCCGCGACGGCCTGCATCTGGGCAATGTGACGTATCACGTGGGTGAATTGATCGACCGCTTGCACGACACGCTCACGCAGCAGATCGCCCGGGCGCTAAGGCACGAGGTTTCCAAAAGCCCGCAGTGCGATCCGCGTTTGAGCCAGGATTTCGAGGCCCTGGGCCAGACAAAAGCCGTGGCCTTTTTGGAGCAATTGCCCGATCTGCGCAAGGTCCTGGCCTTGGACGTGAAGGCCGCTTACGCCGGCGATCCGGCCTGCAAATCGCTGGATGAAGTGATCTTCTGCTATCCCGGCTTGGAGGCCATCTCCGTTTACCGCCTGGCCCATCTCCTGCACCAGCTCAAAGTGCCCCTGATTCCCCGGATGATGACCGAATGGGCCCACGGCAAAACCGGCATCGACATCCATCCCGGCGCGAATATCGGCCAGTATTTTTTCATCGATCACGGCACGGGCGTGGTGGTGGGCGAGACCACCGATATAGGCGAGTGGGTAAAACTCTATCAAGGCGTTACCCTGGGCGCGTTGAGTTTCGCCACCGACGCCGAGGGAAACCTGGTCCGCGGCACGAAACGCCATCCCACCATCGAAGACCGCGTGGTGATCTACGCCAACGCCACGATCCTCGGCGGCAACACGGTCATCGGGCACCATTCGGTGATCGGCTCCAGCGCGTGGCTGACCAGTTCGGTGCCTCCGCATACCACGGTGATTATGGAAAGCCCCAAACTCCGCATGCGCGGCGAACAGTTCGATCAGGCCGATTGGGTGATATAAAGGATAAGGAGATGATGTTGGCCGTGGCCAGTGGGTAGTGAGCTGAAGAGGGCTGGGCAATTTTTTGTCCGGTTTATAAGGATGTAAGATGAGGGATGAGGGATTTAATCGTTCTTTATTTATCCTTCCCCTTCTGTTCCAGAAAGGTTTCGACCGTAGTGCCGTTCTTGTCGATAGTCACTTCCACGGCTCCGGCAAGGAAGGTGTGGATCGTTTGTCCGCCCACGGCCTGATACGTGGCGTTGATTTCCGGCAGGCTCCAGCGGCCGTCTCCGCTGAAAACGACCCAAGCGGGCCGGGTCCAGGCGGCCAGGCCGGGCGAGTTGCTCTGCCGGCTGCCGTGGTGCGGGGCCAAAAGCACGTCGCAGTGCACCGGTTGCTCGGCCAATAGTTTATCCAGTCCCGGCGATTCCAGGTCGCCCGGCAAAATAATCCGGTGACCGAAATATTCCGCCACGAGTACAACGCTGTTGGCATTGTCGTTGCCGGGGATTCCGCTTTGCGGAGGATGCAGCACTTCCAGGCGGCAATTCCCGCCGTCCTCGAGCCGATCGCCCGCGCGAATTTCCCGCACCGGCACACGGGCGGCATCCAGGGCCGATTTTAATTCCTTTAAGGCGGACGACTCCTTTTCAAACATCACCGGCGAAACGCACACCGTGCCTATCGAGCATTTTTCCAGCACCTCGGGCAGGGCGTTGTAATGGTCGATGTCCGGATGCGAAAGCACCACGGCGTCGATGCGGGTAATGCCTCGCGACCAGAGGAATCCGGTGATGATCCGCGCAGCCCGCGTGGGCGCGCCAAACTGTCCGGCGTCGTACAGCAGCGTTTGGCCGGAGGGCAATTCCAAGACCGCGGCCGAGCCATGCCCGACCGAAAGGAACGTGCAGCGCAAGCGATTGGAATCGTGTGGAATGTATGAGACTGTCAAGCCCAGGGCGGTCCAACCGGCCAAAAGCGCAAAGCACCAGCGCGGCCGGGGACGAATCCCGGGAAAAACCGCCAACACGGCCAGTCCGCCGTAAAAGCCCGCAAGCCACCAGTTGCCCGGCCCCGACACCCAAAAGTGACTGCCCGGCACGGCAGAGGCAAGATATATCATTTTTTCCAAGAGCCACAGGTTTAAGTTGCAGCAAAAGGCAGCCGCGCCGGCCAATGGCGGCACAACCGCCAGAGAAACAAAAATACAAATCCGCTGAGCAATCCCAGCGTCACGGGAATCCAGATGAAAATATTTAGCACTAGTGCGATCGGCGAGAACATGTGGAATCGGGCCGCCGATCAGCGGTTGAGTTATCACCCAGATTGCGGCGCCTGATTAGCATCAGATCCCAGAAGTAATGCCGCAAATGCCATATCATCCTTGAAAACACATCCAAGTGTTCAACAACCATTTTTTGCAAATGATCCTTAGAATCGATCATAGGAACTATAGGAAATCTATGCGGCCAGAACCACATTATGGCCGCCACCGAGAGGAACGAAAGCTGAGCGCCAACGTTGAACAGATCGGACGGATTTATCGCCAACACCACCAATGCCGCGGCCGCTAACGAATTGAAATTCAAAGCCGGGCGCCTGAGACACATCGACAAGCAAGTCACCAATACCAAAATTGTCGCCCGCACCACCGGCGGGTGAACGTCGACCATCAAAGCGTAAAGGCCGGTGATCAAGGCTACAAAGGTCAAACTCCAGACGCGCGGAATCGGCGCCTTGCGCATAATCCAGAACAATGCCCCGGCCAATATGCCCACGTGCAGGCCGGAAATCGCCAAGATGTGCACGGTCCCGGTGGCCATAAAGGCCTCGTTGCGCTGGGAATCGATTTGTTCGCGCTCGCCCAGAAAAACGGCTGAGGCAAGTTCGGCCTGTCTGGGATCGAGATATTGCTGGAATAGCCCGGCGGCCCTTTTTCGCACGCCTTCCAGCCAGCGCCAAAGATTCCAGCGGCTGCCGGACTGAACGATCGATATGCATTCAGTCTGCGATTGGATTTGGGACCTGATGCGATGGGAGCGCAGAAAAGCGGCGCGGTCGAACTCGCCCGGGTTGTGGGCCGGCGGAGGAGCGGATAATTCGCCGAAAATGCGGATCCGATCGCCGGCCTCGATCGCGGGCATGTCGCCTTGGACTAACAGCAACGCGCGGCCGGATACCGGCTTCCACTTGTCGGCGTGGCGTATCGCCGCGGCGGAAATCTCCAACCGGTAGCTCGGATCGGAGCGCAGCGATTGCATCGAACCGGGCTCGGGCGGAGGCAACTGCCGGGGCGCGCCAAGGGCAATCGCTTCCAGTGCGACGGGCTGTTTTTTCGCAGCGGTGTAATTGACCAAATCGTTCTCGTCGAACAGATTCCATTGACAATGATGCCACGCGCCCGCCACCGACAGGATTGCCAAAAAAATCAATCCCGCTGCCGCCCGATGATATCCCCGCCTTGCAAGCAGAAACCAAATCCCCAGCGACAGCAAAGCGGCCGTCGACCAAGTCGCGAAACTTAGCGGCCAATAGAAATCAATCGCGATTCCGGCGCACGCCGCCACAAGCACAATCAGCAAGGGCTGGTAGCGAGGAATATCCGCACGATCAAGGGCGGTATGGGCATTTATGCCGGGATAGGATGACATAGTAACGATTGTCGTCGGCGACGTCGGTTCCGGCAAGTATCCTTGCCTGCCGGACGAGCTTGACGAAAGCAGTTTTTTTTTATACTATCCCCCATGTCGCGGGAAGAAGTTCAGGTGACTTGCCCAAGGACAACATGGACAGCACGCCGCTTTCACCCTGTAAAACCGATCATCTCCGGGACGACACCCGCTGGATTCGCCTGGCAATCTGGCTATGGATCGCCTTGGCGGCGGCAGTGTGCGTGAAATCCTTTACGCGGGAAAATGTGCATTCGATTTATCCCGTCCTGGCTTGGGGTTCGCGCCACTGGTGGGCCGACCAGGCCCTGCACGCCGAATATCCGGGCTTAACCCAGGACGTCTATCGCTATTCGCCCAGCTTTGCCATAATCTTCACGCCGCTTGCCCTGCTGCCCGATTGGCTGGGCGCGAGTCTCTGGGGCATTTTGAGCGTTGCGACAACATTTTTTGCCATGCGCCTTTTAGTCCGCGAAATTCTGCCCGGCTCCTGGCCGCCGCCGAGCGAAGCCTGGTTTCTGGGGCTGACGCTGTTTGGATCGATGTCGGGAATCTGGTCCGGGCAAAGCAATTCACTGATACTCTCGATGGTGATTTTCGCCGTCGCGGCCGTCAAACACAATCGCTGGTGGACGGCTTCCCTGCTCCTGACCTTGCCGGCGTTCATCAAGATCTGGCCGATTATGGCGGGGCTTTTACTGATGGTTTTTTGGCCAAAGCGGCTTTCCTGGCGATTCGCTATTATCACCGTGGCACTGGCCCTGTTGCCGTTTTTAACCCGGCCGTTTTATGTGGTTGTGGGACAATATCAAGAATGGTATTTCAGCCTGATAAAACAAGATCAACATCGCTGGGGAGGATATCGAGACGCCTGGACGATCTGGGAAAATCTTTGGCCGCCTGTTTCGCCGTGGGGATATCATGTTCTGCAGCTTATTTCGGCTGTTCCCATGTTCCTTTGGTGCCATTGCCAACGTCGTCGCATTCAGAGTTTTTTCCCTTCCCTAAATGGAAAAATCAACAATCTTTCCCTGTCTGTTCGGGATAATGCCGCGGCAGGGGCAGATGCAGCCTATAGATTCCTGATGACCATGACCATCTCGATCTGGGTTTCCTGGCAACTGTTTTTCGGTCCCGGCTCCGAGCAGTTGACATACGGGCTCATCGCCCCATCAGCCGCCTGGGCGGTGCTTACAAGTTTCCAGGAAAAGAAGCGCCGCCTGTGGACTGGCGCGACCTGGCTGATCTTCGTGCTTTTTTCCTGCGGCGATATTGAAACTCCGCTCACGCGCCTCCATCCCGCCTTTGCCATGCTCCTGCCGCTTAGCGTAGTATCGTTCGCGGTGTGGCTTATTTATTATGAAAGTAAGCGAGGATGCCCCGTAATCAAGGATTAAAAAACAGGCATATTTAGCCCCCGGTGAATACACCGGGGGCCGCTTGTTGGAAGAAGGAAAATAGTTTCGACTCCGGATGCTTTTTTAAAAGGGATGCGCCTTGCCAATAGCCGCGCTCTCGATTGCTTTGTCAAAGGCCGGTTTTAAGGCTTCCCATTCGGATTCCGGGCACTCGCAGACGACGCGGATTCGCTTGGTGTTGCTCAGGGCCGTAACACGGCAACCCCGGATCGCGCCGCCGAAGGTCTTTGCGCCGGAAAATTCCGATTTCCGCGCATCGGGAAAGCCCGTTTTCACTGGCACGGGCTTCTCCTCCGTGACGCCTTTCTTATCTTCAAATCCTTGCTTTTCATGGGCATGAACCGCGGCCACCGGTGCGCGGTCTTCCTGATCGGTTACGATTCCCATCGGGATGATGCTCGACTTGGAGATGTCGCCGATGAGCGAACCGATTACATTGGCGTCGATCGAGATCACCGCCCCGCCGGAGGTGAACTCCGCCCAGGCATAGCCGGACCTGTCCCCGCCGTCGGCTTCCCAGCCGGCCGGATATTGGATTTGGAACGACCCGTCCTTGGCATTGTACGTGTTGTACGAAGTTGGCACGACAGCCTTGCCGGTGCATCCGCCGATGACCAGAATTGCGCCGATTGCCGCGGCCAAGGTCCGGATATTTTTGTTACAGTTCATCTTCATCATCTCCTTCATTTAAAAGTTTTGCTGTTGCCGCCGAAATGCATCCGGCAAGCCTGCCGGCCAACCGGGCGTAAATCAAGATAATCGTCGCCAAAAGCGGCCCGGCATACAAAGGCACAAGCCATGGCCCCCGCCCGGCGAGTTGGGTTTTTACAAGCCAGGTCCAGACGGCGATCATGGGCGTTGTCTCCAGGTAGAAAAGGCCCCACGCCCAGCCTGCCTGGAAGAAACTTTGCAGTGTTTTTCCGATGGCCAGCGGCACCCAGGCCCCGTCGGCCGCCAAGGCGCCCAAAAGCACCAGGGGGAAAACCGCCACCGTGCCCACGACCATCGGCAGCCATGAATCGGTGGAGCAAACCAACTCGAGTGCGTATCCGATTATGCCCGCCTGGGCTGCAAGAGCGGTTATATGGGCGAAGCTCCAGATCCATTCTTTCCATTCGATGCCGGGCGAGACCTCGAAGGCGTCCCAACCGTTCGACGTCCCCTCGATAATGCTGAATGAGCAGGACGCGGCATAGCCGATGGTAAGAATTCCGGCCGTGAACGTGGGAAGTCCCAAGTAATACGCGCCGACTTGCGCCGATGATAGCCGCGTACTCCCACCAGAACATAAACAGCCAGCCGAAGACCATCAGCCCCGCCGAAATGAACATCCACGAGCCGAGCGTGTTCAAGTAGAAGGGGAAGGTAAATATGCCGGAGAGCATGGGCCAGCGCGGCGGAGGTGGCAGCTCTTCGGCCGCGCTTATGCGCTTCTGCTCAGTCGCCTGCAAGGCCTTTTCCACGAAAGCCGGCACCACCCGCGGCTTGACCGGCTCGGGTGCGATCTGGAATTCCGCGTCGTCCAACAAGGGATTGGTGCGGCCTTTCGGTTTTTCCGGCGGATCGGCCATGTTAAAATCTCCGCAGCCGCAGACCATCCCCCGGGCGAGAAAAGCCTGCGCCGCTATTGAAGGAATAGATTCATCTAATATACAGCGGGTTGTATGGGATCGCAATCCATTGAAAACCTTACCAATTTTGGTCATTTTCCCATCTTGCAAAATATACTACCTAGTAGTATAATCACTGTAAAATAGTTGAGGTTGTTATGAGCAAGATGGATAAAATAATTCTCAGCCGGCTGGATGCTTTTGTCGGCGCTATGGAAAAAGGCCAAGCTCTGGGCGAACGCTTTACTTGCCGGAAAATCGAATTGAATCTAATTCCGGAACAGTATAATCCCAAGAAAGTAAAAAACACTCGCGAAGTTTTAGGCATAAGCCAGGCTTTGTTCGCTCAGTTTTTGGGTGTATCGCCCAAAACCGTGGCCGCCTGGGAGCGCGGTGCCAAAACTCCGCAAGACATCGCTTGCCGCTTCATGGACGAAATCCGGCACGACCCGGATTATTGGAGAGACCGATTGGCGAGAAGCGCAAGACCAAAAGCCAATGTCTGATTTTTCGGTTTTTTAACTCATTCCAACGATTCCTGTGTTTCTTTCACAGTTTGAGAAATAACATGTATGGCGCATAAGATATAATATGAACCTCGACAAAGCCTGTAGTGCGTGAAACGCACCTATAAAAAATATTTGGTGCGCTTCAGCCCTCACCCTAGCCCTCTCCCAGTCGAAGAGGGGAGTTTTCGGATAGGCTTTAAACATTGGGTGCGATTTCTTTCCCCACTGCCTCGGCCACGCGGCGGCAGAGTTCCATCAGGGCCTCGAATTCCTGGAAATTTAGCGATTGGTAGCCGTCGCTTAAGGCGGATTCGGGATCGGGGTGGACTTCGATCATCAGGCCGTCGGCCCCGGCGGCGATGGCTGCTGCGGCCATGGCTGGGACCAACGCCGAATGGCCCGTGCCGTGGCTGGGATCGACGACCACTGGCAGGTGCGTGCGGTCGTGCAAATAGGGCACGGCCGAAAGAGCGAGGGTGTAGCGGGTGTGGGTCTCGAAGGTGCGGATCCGCGCTCGCAGAGCATGACGTTCGGGTTGCCGGCGTTAAGAACGTATTCGGCGGCCAGGAGCAGCTCGTCCATGGTAGCGCTGGGGCCGCGTTTTAAGAGCACCGGCTTGCCTTCGTACCCGGCGGCTTCCAGGAGACGGTAGTTCTGCATGTTCCGTGCGCCTATCTGGAGCACGTCGGCATAGTGGGCGACCAGTTCCACGTCTTGTTCGGACATGACCTCGGTCACCACGGCCAGGCCGGTTTCGTCGCGTGCGGCGGCGAGGATTTTCAGGCCTTGTTCTTTAAGTCCCTGGAAGCTGTATGGACTGGTGCGGGGTTTGAAGGCCCCGCCGCGCAAGGCGGTTGCACCGGCGGCTTTTACCGCCCGGGCCGTGGCGATGGTTTGCTCCTCGGATTCGACCGAGCATGGGCCGGCAATCATGCCCAGGTGGCAATTGCCCACGATCAGGCTGCCTGCGCGGACCACGGTGGGCTCGGGCTTGACCTCGCGGGAGGCGACTTTGTAGGGGGCGAGGATGGGCACGACCTCGGCCACGCCCGGCCCGCTTTCCAAGGAGGTGCGGTACTCGTCGCGTTTTTCGCCCACGGCCGCGATTACGGTGCGTTCGGTGCCAAAAATCGGATGGGCCTTAAGGCCTAGTTTTTCGACTTGCTGGATCATGTGCTCGATTTGCTCCTTTGTCGCGCCTTTTTTCATGACGACGATCATTTTGGTGGCTCCGGTAGGGTTCAGGGTTCGGGGTTCAGGGTTCAGGGTTTCCGCGTTCCCACGCGGGAGCGTGGGAACGAGATAATGTTTTGCTTTCAGCAATCAGTCGTCAGCTATCACTTGTTCCCACGCTCCGGCGTGGGAACACACTTCTGCCTCGTTCCCAGGCAGGAGCGTGGGAACGAGATGTATAAAATCCAACAAAAAAACCCCGGGACCTGGGAAGGTCTCGGGGTTTTGGTCTTTTAGGGTTGTGTTTACGAACTACAAACCGCCTCCGACCCCGCTACCTTCGCGGGTAAAATAAAAGTACCAATAATTGGCGGTTAAGAACGTATGCATGATTGTTTATTATCGAACCGTATTGGTTCAAACCACAACTTATTTAGATTATGGTGCGCTAATTGGAAAAAATCAAGGGGAGTCGACTATTTTTTTCCGCCCTCTTTGGTGGGGGAAGTGCATGCAAAGTGGCCGTAGGGCGGCATGCGATTGCCGGGCGTCATCTTGTTTTTTCCGCGAGTTTATCTAAATAAGCCTGGATTGCGGCTTGCACGGGCGGGGATTGCAGGACGATCAGCGTGGCCGCAGGTTGATCAAAATATATCGCCGTTGGGCCGGCGCCGTTCCAAGAGGTTGGGGAAACAGCGGTTTTGATCCGCTCGATCAGGTCCGAGCCGCTTAGGTCTTTGCCCAGCATCTTGCCGACCGGGTAGAACTCCAATTCCAGCCGGGCGTTGAGGGCCGATTGGGTAGTCACCTGGAGCGTATGGGAGTTGATGGGCCGATAATCCAATTTTAACGGGGCGAGCAGATCATTCAGGGCGGCGGCCAAGGGGCGATTTTCCACGACAAAGGATATTTCTGATTTGTCGGACAGTCCGGCCGAGCCCAGGGCCTGGCGGTCGATCAAGATATCGATTTCGGCCTGCTGGCCCAGATACGCCAGAATTTCCACTAGTTTCGCGGGTTCGTGGAAATTGGCCGTTACCTGGCGATTTAGGGCCGAAGCGGCCTGCTGGAGCCGAGTGGTCATCTCGAAACGTTTTGGATCGCGAGTGCTCTTTAGCGGCCTGCCCCGGGCGTTGCGGAGCTTTTCGCAAAAGATAAGAATTTGATCGTGCACGGCGGCGGTTTGCGCGACGACGAGCGCGGTTTTTTCGGTTTCAATAGTTCCCTCGCCGCCGGCCGACTGCCAGGATTGGGGAGCGATCAGTTTTTGCACCAGGGCGGCCAATTGGTCCGCCGCCGATTTATCGTTGTTCGTTAGATCGGAAACGGTGTAGCGGATGCGGCGGATTTTTTCGCGCTGCTCGGCCGGGTCGGTCACCAACAACTGGCCGTCTTCGGCCGTGAAGGACATTCCCTGCTTGGCGACAATTTCCTGAAGGACTTCTTCCAGCGTAGCGCCGGTCATGCGGATGGTGATCGGATCGCGCAGGGAAATTTGCAGCCGGGCCACGGCCTCGGGGTCGATGGTTATGGGCAGCCCGCTTAAGGCCGCCAGCAAACCGATTGCCCGGGCAAAAGGCATGTCGCGGAACTCGATGGCGGGGATCACCTCGCCCAGGCGGGATTGCACGTCAATTGTTTCCGGAACGACGAGCTTGACCAACCTGGACGTGCCTATAACCGGCGGCAGGGGCTCATTGGTTTGGTGATTTTGCCGGGATTCCGCTTGGGCGGGGTTATTTTTTTCGCCGGCAGAGGCAGTGGCCTGGTGTGTATCGGCTTCGGATGGTTTTGTTTCGGATGTCTTGGCCTGGAGCGTGTTTTGATCAGGTTCGTTAAGGTCGGGCGTTTTGGATTGCGATGCTTCCTGACCGGACTGGGGTTTAGCTTGGACGGGATTTTCCACGGTGTGTTTTGCATCGGATTTGTCAGCGGGTTTGCCATTAGGAGTTAATGTTCCCGCCGGCGATTCATTCTTGCCGGTAGCGGCAGTTTGCTCAGGCGCCTGCGGATTCATATCTTTCTTTTTGCTGCCGGCGGTAGCATCGGCGGGTGCGGCATTGGAGTGTTCCAGTGCGGAGTTGGCCGAATTATCCAAGGGGACGCGGGAGAACAAGGTCAGCCATACGACAACTGCAATTGCAGCCGCGGAAATCGGCGCGGCTACGATTAAGTGCCGGGAATGCCAGAATCGGAAGGATTTTTCTTCGACAGATTGGAAAGCGGCGGGCAAAGTGGAATCGCCCTCGGCCGCGGATTCGGTAGCGCCGCTTTCCAATTCCGAGACGGGTGGTTTTGTCTCCGAACTGCTGGATGACAACGATGGGGATGTTCCTTCGGGCAAAGGATGAACCGCGGGCGTTTGCGGCAGTTTTGGCGGAGGGGGCTGCCAGCCGTGGGGAGGTATCACTGGGACCATGCACCCGCATTTCGGGCACTCCAAGATGGCGCCGACCGCCTCCGCACTGCGTACGGCGAGCCGCACATGGCAGGTCGTACAGGTGATGGTAAATAAAGCCTGTCGCACTGTCCCGTCCACGATGGGTAAGTTTATACCCTATAGATGGGTATTATCCAAATCAATCCCCAAGTACCTCTTTTAGACCATTGTACGATGCGGCAGCAAAATTGTCAGGCGATTTGTTGCCGGAATTGTATTTTTACAGGGGCGCCTTCGATCTGCGCCCTTTCATTTTCGCCCGTTAAGGGCAAAACTGATAAAAGGGAAGCTATATTATTTTATACTCAAAAGAGGGGCCTGTTTGTGCATATCGGCCTGCCCGTAGTGTTTACAGCCTAATTATGAGCCGTCGATTGATAGAATTGAAAACTGCTTTTGTCGCCGGGTTGGGGACAATAATAATATGGTTTTTGCCGCCGGCAGTTGTCGGGCCGAATGCGGGACGCGCGGCCGATGATCGGCAAGAGACCGTCAGGCTGGTTTTTGCCGGCGACGTTATGCTCGACGGCGGACCCGGCCATGCCATTGTCCACGGCACCGATCCCTTTGCGGAATTCGCCTCGATTTTTCATAAAGCGGACATTGCCGTATGCAACCTGGAGTGCGCGGTCGTAGAGGGAGGAGAGCAAGTTCTCAAGCCTTATACGTTCCGCGGTCCGCCGGGCAGCATTCCACTTTTGAAAAAATACTTTACCGCGATAAACCTGGCGAATAATCATTCCTGCGACTTTGGAAAAGCGGCTTTTCTCGATCAATTGGCCTTGTTGAAAAAGGCCGAACTTCCATACTTTGGCGGCGGACGCAATTCAGAGGAGGCTTATCGGCCCCTAATCCTCGATCGCAACGGCCTGCGGATCGCCCTGATGGGATTTAACCGCTTTCCCCCCAAATCTTTCTCTGCCGGCCAAGAGGAGCCGGGCGTCGCCTGGTTGGACGAGCCTGACGTTGTAAAGGCGATTAAATCGGCCCGCGAAGAACATCATGCCGAGATTGTGATACCATATCTGCATTGGGGAAAAGAAGACACTCCGGGGCCGACTACCGAGCAGAAAGAATTGGCGCACCGACTGATCGACGCGGGCGCCAACGCGGTAATCGGGGCTCATCCGCACGTCATCCAAACGGTCGACATTTATAAGGGCTGTCCGATCGTCTACAGTTTGGGAAACATGGTCTTCGACTACTATCCCGTCGATCCGGAGGTGTGGACGGGCTGGATTGTGGAACTTACTTTTTCCAAGCCTTCGGATGACAAGCGGTCGGAAATCGGCATGGAAACCTACGTTTTGCAGATCGACAAAGCGGGGATTCCGCACCTTATGCCTCCGCCCGAGCAAGAGGCGCTCAAGGGAAAATAGAATGCTAATTCATTAGCTGATTTGCCCGGCGCTTTCAATCAGCAGTCTCTCAATTTCCCGCCAGCATTTGTCGAAAGAATCGGAGTTTTGGCGGGCAAGTTGCATGTCGAATATCGATGTTAATTTGGCTTGGTCGGGAACAGGAGAATAAACTCTATTATTCATGTATTTTGACAATTCACCTTTGGCATTACGAATGGTTTCCGGATTATTCAAAGATTGAAGATTTTCTGCCAACCCACAGCAATTCTGTAAAGATCGAAGAGAAGATAAAAACCAAGATTCAAATTCTCGATTTGCCAGGACTACCCCTATGGGGATATCTTTTCTAGCTTGGTGTGCACGGGTAAGAAGATCAGGACCAAAGATACATGGCGGATCGTCATCGGCATCGAGTAAAATAAAAATAATACGTGGCGGCCTTGGTTGACAATGCCGCGGCTCGGTGGGATATCAATCTCCGCGTGGTCGCCTTTAGAAGAATTGGAAAAAAAGAAGATCTTTTTTGTTCTTCCGGTCAGGCGCAACGCATGATTAGGCATGTCCGCTAGACGCCGCGTTTGACAAGTCGTAATAGGGCGAGAAGTACAATTGCACCGACCGTAGCGGTGATCAAGCTCCCCAGCAGACCAGTGGCTGTCAGGCCGAGCAGACCGAACAGGAATCCGCCCAGGAGGGCTCCTATCACTCCCACAACCAGGTCGCCCAGAATGCCGAAGCCGCCTCCCTTCATCACTTGTCCAGCCAGCCATCCCGCCGCGATACCAATTATGATAAACCAAAGAAACTGCATGGCCGATTTCTCATTGTTAGAGTAAATTGGGATTGAATACAGCGCGTTATACGTTCTTCGCTAACACTTAGCACTGCCTTGGTGAGTGTTCACGGTTGCCCAAGGCGTGCCGAGCATTTCACTAAACTATACATCAGAATTCTAGAGATGAAGAAGCTCAAGTCAAGTATCGGCAGTTAAGCCAAGTTAGGAAAGATACCCCTACCTGACAATTCCAATAGGGACTTGCCGTCCTACTGTTTGGCAATGCCGCAACACGGTATGATATCTAGATTGAACTAGCTGGCAATGCTTAATAATCCAAGTACGGACATAAGGTTGGTTTTAACGTCTGGTGAATTGGTGAAAAAGCCGCTATTTGGGGATTTTACAACATATTTAAACAATGTTAAAATGAAAGACTGATGGAATTTCAAATACACCCCGGGGGTAGAAAATCATGAAAAACATCCAATTGCAAACCGAGGTAGGCCCCGATGGCGTGCTTAATCTGCGCATTCCACTTGGTCCGGCCGAGGCAAAGACTCCGGTTGTGGTGACGATCCAGTCTTTACAGTCTGCTTCAGGAGAAATGCCTTCACAGCCGATCGATTGGCATGAGTTTGTCAAACAAACTTACGGTTCTTGTGCCGGATTGGGATTGGAAGAACCGGAAGATATGCCGCTGCCGCCTTGGAGCGGCAAAATATGAAATTCCTTCTCGATACAAATCCTTGCATTGTGTATCTCAATGGCCGTTCTATTGCCTTGCGGCAGCGCCTCGACGCGGAAGGTGATTCAAATATCGCGGTATGTTCTGTTGTTTTGGCCGAGATGTATTATGGAGCTACTAAAAGCTCTGCGCCGGAAAAGACTTTGCATAAGCAATCGGAATTTATTTCAAGGTTTAAATGCCTTCCATTTGATAATAACGCTGCCGCATTGTATGGACCCATTCGAGCCGAACTTGAACGCACCGGCGCAACGATTGGTGCGCATGATCTGCTCATAGCGTCCATCGCAGTTGCCAATGATCTTGTCCTTGTGACCCATAACACACGCGAATTCCTGCGGATCTCCGGACTAAAAGTCGACGATTGGCAAACAGACGATATAAATGTGTAGAAAATGTTTGACCGATTTTTTCACCTTACCGAAAATAAAACCACGGTCCGCACCGAATTGCTCGCCGGGATGACGACATTCCTGACCATGGCCTACATCATTGTCGTGCAGCCGGCCGTGCTTTCGGGCGGGATGTTCAACACCAAAACAGGCATGGATTTCGGCTCGGTTACCACGGCCACGTGCCTGTCGGCCGCCCTGGCCACGATCATCATGGGCCTTTACGCCCGGTATCCAATCGCCCAAGCCCCGGGCATGGGCGAAAATTTCTTCTTCGTTTTCAGCCTCTTGCCCGCGGCCGGGGCAATGATTGCCGCACAGATTACATCGCTCCAGGCAGGCCAAACATCACACATGCAAATCGGCTTGGGTTTTATGACACCCGCCGCGCAATTGATATATTTGCGGGACATGACCAATCCCTGGCAAATCGGCTTGGGCGTAATCTTCTATTCCGGCGTATTGTTTTTGCTGCTTTCCATGCTGGGCGTGCGGGAAAAACTCATGGAAGCCATCAGCCCCAGCATGAGAAACGGCATTGCGGTGGGCATTGGTCTTTTTATCGCATTTATCGGGCTGCAATTCACACACCTGGTAATTCCCGATCCCGGCACCTGCGTGAAAATGAACGTGCAGTTCTCCTCGCCCGACATCATTGTTTTTGCATTCGGGCTGATTGTAACCGCCTTTTTGCATGCCCGGCGCGTGCGAGGATCGATTCTTTTGGGCATCATCGCCGGGGGTTTGCTGGCCGCGGCCCTGCGACTCGGCCTGCCGTATTTGGGCGACGGCGTTATGCAATACCAGCCTGTCGCGGAATCGATGTTGATGAAAAAGTTCGCTTTGCCGGCGATACAAAATGTTCCGGATCTTGCCAATCTGGTTTCCGCGCCGCCGAGCATCGAACCCACGTTTTTGAAGATGGATCTCATCGGCGCGGCGTCCTGGCCCATGCTGCCGTTTATTCTCGTCTTTTTGTTCATGGTCCTGTTCGACACCCTGGGGACCTTGATCGGCGTGGCCGAGCAGGCCGGGTTCATCAAGGATAATCGCCTGCCGCGTGCGCACCGGGCATTGATCTCCGACGCCCTGGGCACCGTGGCCGGAGCGGCCCTGGGCACCAGCACCGTAACCAGTTTCATCGAAAGCGCATCCGGGGTGGAGCAGGGCGGGCGCACCGGTTTGACCGCCCTGACGGCCGCGGCCTTGTTCTTATTGGCCCTTTTTTTCAGCCCCATAATCGCGGTGATCGGCAGCTATCCGCCCATCACCGCCCCGGCCCTGGTCGTGGTCGGCGCAATGATGATGACCAACATCACCAAGGTGGAATGGGGAAATTACGCCGAGAGCATACCCTCGTTCCTGATCATCATCGGCATCCCCATGACCTTCTCCATCGCCGACGGACTGGCCCTGGGCTGCATCGCCTACCCGATCGTCAAACTCCTGGCCGGTCAGGGCCGCGACGTGAAATGGCTGATGTACATCATGGCCGTCGTGCTCATGGCGTACTTCGTGCTGGTGGTGAAATAGCCCATGTTGATACCCTGAACGAATCTGCCATAATAATCAACATGTCAGAAACCAATCAGCATTCCCCCGCGGTTTTAATTACCGGCGCATCGACCGGCATAGGCCAGGCCTGTGCCTTGGAACTCGACCGGCGGCATTTCCAAGTCTTTGCCGGTGTTCGCACTGAAGAAGCGGGCGATGGCCTGCGAAAAAACGCCTCCTCGCTGCTCACGCCGCTGATGCTCGACGTTACCGACGCCGCTACGATTAGCGCCGCCGCGGTAATAATCAAAGATCAAATCGGCCGGCGAGGTTTGGCCGGATTGGTCAACAACGCCGGCATAGGCGTCTCAGGCCCCTTGGAACTCGTTCCCATCGAGGAACTCCGCCGCCAATTGGAAGTCAACGTCATCGGACAAGTCGCAATAACTCAGGCCGTTTTGCCTTTGTTGCGAATAGCCAAGGGAAGGATTGTAAACATAGGTTCGGTCAATGGCGCCTTGGCCGCTCCGTATTTAGGACCTTATTCCGCCTCGAAATTCGCCATGGAAGCCATCACCGATGCCCTGCGCATAGAATTGCGCACTTGGGGCATCCGGGTTTCCATTGTCGAGCCCGGGCCGATTGCCACGCCGATTTGGGAGAAATCTTTTGCCGCGGCCGATCGGCTTGCCAACGCCATCCCCAGCCAGGCCATGGCGCTTTATGAGCCCGATTTAACGATAGTGCGGAAAAGTATATCTAAAATCGCAAACCAGGCCGAACCAGTCGACGTCGTGGTCCGGGCAGTGGTCCATGCCTTGACCGCGCCCAATCCTAAAACGCGTTATTTCCTGCATTTTAGAAATCGCCTTCTTTTCCGCGGTTTTAAGGTCGTCCCCGATGTGATCCGCGATTGGATTATCCGCCGCGTTATGGGTCTGCCATAAAAGACGTATAACGTGAAACACCAGCCCGAAGCGCAAGCGAGGGAAAGAGGTTTGCTCGCTCTTACTTGCGCTTCTTTTCTTCGCTTGCACTTCTATCCCTCGCATGCACTTCGGGTTGGTGAAAATTCATGAATAATGCGGGCAAGTCGCTTCTTTAAATTTTTCCGCCATTTCAGCAGCCTGAGCAACCGCATCAATTCCCATCCCCCACCAATAAGCCTGCCTATACCCGTATAAATTAGCACTGATACGTTATATATCGCCTAAACGGACAAAACCATTTAATCCTTCTAAACTCCGTGATTGTAGATCTAAACATAATCCTTAATCCTTCCGTAATCTGCGTCGAATTAGTAAAATGTAGGATTCTGCCTATATTGTTCATGCATTCATAGTATTATTTCCTACAGGATTATTTCCTACAGGGTGACAAACAAGGACCAGACCGTGAGTATCCGCAACTTAGACAAAATTTTTGATCCGCATCGTGTGGCTGTTATTGGCGCCAGCGACACTCCGACCAGCGTCGGCTATACCGTATTGCGAAACCTGGTTGGTTCAGGCTTTCGCGGTGTCGTTTATCCGGTGAATCCAAAGCGGGAATCAGTTCAAGGCATACAGGCCTACAAAGACATCCCCAGTTTGCCGCATGCCCCTGATCTGGCCGTGATTTGCACGCCTGCGCCCACCGTGCCCGCCATTGTGCGGCAGTGCGGCGAGGCCGGAACGCACGGCCTGGTAATCATCTCCGCCGGATTCCGAGAGATCGGAACCGAAGGCAAAAAGCTCGAGGATCTTGTGCTCCGCGAGCAGAACAAGTTCGACGGCATGCGGATTCTAGGCCCGAATTGCCTGGGCATCATCGTGCCCGGCATCAATTTCAATGCCAGTTTTGCCACCGCCTCGCCGGCCAAAGGACACATCGGCTTTATTTCACAATCCGGAGCGCTTTGCACCTCGGTCTTGGATTGGGCCCTGGACGAGGGCATCGGATTTTCGTATTTCGTCTCGGTCGGCAACATGCTCGACGTCAGCATGGGCGACTTGATCGACTATTTCGGCTCGGCCACCGAGACCCGCTCGATCATCCTTTATATCGAATCCATCAGCGAATCGCGGGAATTCATGTCTGCGGCCCGGGCCTTTGCCCGCACCAAGCCCATCGTGGCATACAAGGCCGGGCGATACGCCGAATCGGCCCAGGCCGCCGCCTCGCATACCGGCGCCATGGCCGGCGTGGATGCCGTGTACGAAGCCGCTTTCCAACGCGCCGGAATCGAACGCATCTTCCAGATCGAAGACATGTTCGACTGCGCCGAACTTCTCGCCCGCCAGCAGCAGCCCAAGGGCAATCGCCTGGCGATCATCACCAACGCCGGCGGACCGGGCGTGATGACCACCGACAAACTGATCGAGCACGAAGGCAAGTTGGCGGCGCTTTCCCAAGAGACAATCGAAACATTAAACGAGATATTGCCCCAATGCTGGTCGCACAATAATCCCATCGACGTGTTGGGCGATGCCCCGCCCGATCGTTTTGCCAAAACCGTGGAAGTTGTGCTAAAAGACAAGAACGTCGACGCCGTATTGGTGATTCTCACGCCACAGGCCATGACCGATCCCACGGCCACGGCCGAAGCAGTCAACAAAGCCGCTGCGCACGCACACAAGCCTGTTCTGGCTTCTTGGATGGGAGGCCGTGTGGTCGCCGAAGGCATCCAAAAACTCAATGCGGCGGGCATTCCCACCTACGATACGCCTGAGAAGGCCGTCCGGGCGTTCATGCACCTCGTGTCTTATGCCCGGAATCTGCAAATCCTGCACGAAACTCCCCGCGACATGCCGCTTGAATTCACTCTCGATCGGCAGCGCCTGCGGGGCGTTTTCGACACGATCCTCACCGAAGGCGGCGAGATACTTTCGGAAAACCTCTCCAAGGCCTTTCTGGAAGCCTATGAAATACCGGTCACCAAGCCCCAGGCCGCCCGCACCGCCGAAGAGGCCGTGGAAGTCGCCCATCGCATCGGTTACCCGGTCGTTTTAAAAATTCATTCCCCGCAGATCACACACAAGACCGACATCGGCGGAGTGGTGCTGAATCTGGGCAACGATAATCAGGTCC
Organism: Pirellulales bacterium; assembly: GCA_963845975.1. GTDB lineage: Bacteria > Planctomycetota > Planctomycetia > Pirellulales > Thermoguttaceae > JBEKIK01. The sequence goes on from CAWJUD010000002.1 coordinate 108,694, forward strand.
GCGAAGCATTCGACAAGATCACCAGGCGGGCCAAGGAAAAGCGCCCCGACGCCGAAATCATCGGCGTCACCGTGCAAAAAATGGTCACCTACCCCAACAGCTTCGAGTTGATCATGGGCACCAAAAAGGATCCCATTTTCGGCGCGGTGATCATGGTCGGCATGGGCGGCATCGCCGCCGAGGTCTTCCGCGACCGCGCCCTGGGCCTGCCGCCTTTGAACGAGGCTTTGGCCCGGCGGATGCTCGAATCGCTGAAATCCTGGCCCCTGTTGCAAGGCTACCGCGGCAAGCCGGGCGCGAACATCGACCGCCTGATCGAGATCATCATGCGGTTTTCCTACCTGGTGGCCGATTATCCCGAAATCAAGGAACTCGACATCAATCCTCTATTGGTCACACCCGAGGACGTTGTCGCCCTGGACGCCCGCGTGGTCATCGATCGCGACCTGGTAATCCACGCCGTCCGGCCTTACGCGCACTTGGCCATTCGGCCCTATCCGGAAGAATTCGTCACCGAAAGGAAGATGAAAGACGGCACTCCGGTTATCCTCCGCCCCATCAAGCCCGAAGACGAGCCCATGTGGCACGAACTGCTGGGAAGTTGCTCCACGCAATCCTTGTGGTTTCGCTTCAGTTATCTATTCAAGCAAACCACCCACGAAATGGCCACCCGGTATTGTTTTATCGATTATGACCGGGAATTAGGAATTGTGGCCGAGGTCGAGGAAGATGGGCAGCGAAAACTGATCGGCGTGGGCCGCCTGGTCGCCGACATGAACCACGAAACCGCCGAATACGCCGTAATCGTCATCGATCGCTGGCACGGTCACGGCCTGGGCGGATTGCTTACGGACTACTGCTGCGAAGTGGCCAAGAAGTGGGGCGTAAAACGCGTCGTGGCCGAGACCTCCAAAGACAACACCCGCATGATCGCCACCTTCCGCAACCGCGGCTTCGAGATCAACGACAAGCAGGAAGAAGACGTGGTCCTGGTCAACAAGAGCGTCGTCTAAGCTTCATAACGTAGCAGGCTCACGCCGTGTGCCGTATTCTCTAGCGTATTGCGCAGCCTACATTGGGCTCGGAATGATTGCGGTTTATCGCTTTTCCAATTCCCAATGCTCGATAATAACCTCTCCGCCCGGCGTCAGACTGCGAAGCTTATCGGCGATAACGGCCTTTTCAGAAACCGTGGCCGATACCAGTTTCCGGGCCATGATCCCCACCTTCTTATGCCGATGACGCCGCCGCCGCAGTTCTCTTTTTCGTTCGCTACAAGACATGTGACGATTCCTTGGTAATCCCCGAAGGGAGGGGTTAAATCAATGTGAATAATTCTTTATAACAAAGCCTACCGTACAGGTCAATAAGGTTGGTTTCCTTACGCCGGCTCGATGTCCCAACTTAACGAAAAGGTCTGGGAGCAACTACCCATTACTCCGATTTTCTTGCATCGTCGGGAATTTCCACCTTATTTCCTGCCGGTTTGGTCTCGGCTTTGTCTGCCGCGGTGGCGAGTTCGTCGGGGTCATTGACCTTGGCGACGATCTTGCCGGTAGGGTCAAGCAACCAATAGGCTGGCACACTGGAAACTCCGGGAGCGGCGGCCGCATCCAGCTTGCCTTGCTGCCATGGTAGATCGAGTTGCTTCAGTGCCGCCTGCCAGACGGCCGTGTCGTCATTGAGTGAAAGGCTCAGCATGGCCGGCCCGTGGGAGGCAAATTTTTCTTGCAGTTGTTTTAACGCGGGAATTTGCTGTTTGCATGGACCGCACCAACTCGCCCAGAAATGCACTATCGTGAACCGGCCGCGGAAGTCCGCCAGCGAACCGTCGCTGCCGTCGGCGCGTTGGAAGCTGAGCGCCGGCGTGTCGCCGATAGCCGGGACGGGCACGACCGTCGCGGAAATCTCCGGCAGCGTCACTTCCCCACGAGCCGCGTCCGCATCTGTCACCTTCACATACACAGTTTTTTGCGCAAGCGGATCGACCAGGCAACCGCTGGGCTTGGCGTAGATTTCAATCGCCAGGTCGTACTCCCCGGGCGGCACGCCGCTAATGCGGAACGCGCCGTCGGGCGCAAGCTTTACGAACCAGTGCTGAAGTGTGTTCAAATAAGTCTGGCCCTCTTGTGTCTTGAGCCACGCACTTTGCCAGCCTTTGCGGATGTCGAATCCCAAGTTGGCTATCGAGGGCGGCGGCGTAACACCGGACGATCGACTGACGAGGTAATTTATTGAATACGTGCAATCCAAATCTGCCGGGACTTTGCCGGTCAGCTTCACTTTCCCTTTTATGATGGCCCCTGTATTGCCAAGGTCCAAATCAACCTGCTGTCCAGGTTTGAGAGCCAGCGGTACGGATGGCCCGGATAGAAAACCCTCGTCCCTCCATGGTCCGAGATCGACGCAAATGCTGACCGGAACCGGCGGCACTCGGGGGAACTCGAAACGGCCGCTGGCATCAGTGTTGATCTGGTACCTGTTAGTATCAATTCTTGGTTTGTCTAGGGTATAGGGACGAAGAAGTTGCATGAAAAACGTGGCCCCTTTGACGGGTTGGCCGCCGTCGCGGAACCGGCCGCGGACCGACGCCCACGGCTGCAGCCGATGAGTGCCGGCATCAAGTTGATTGACCGGGAAATCGGCCATCGCAAAACCTGCATCCGTCTGCACCACTATGGTAAACATCTCGCCCGGATTGGGGAACGCGAAACGACCCGTGGCGTCAGTCAGTGTTGTCTGGTTTCCCAAGAGATCGTCATTTTGTCCACCTAATCCGGCTTGTTCCGTTGGAGTGGCCAAAAGCACTTCCGCCTTTTCCACGGGCTTTCCGGCGGCATCGAGCACAACGCCCATGACGGGCCCGCTCGGTTGGAGGCGGAAGTCCTGGATGCGGGGCGCATCGTCGCCGACGCGGAACTCCGGCCCGGTCTGAGTGCGGTATCCCTTCGCCTCCACGCGCAGCCTCAGGGGAATGTCGGTGCGTTCTGCCAGATAATCCAGCCGGCCGTCGTTGCCCGCCTTGGCGTTAAACCGTTCCGCACTCAACCAATCCGTTCGGAATACGTCGATGGGGATGATGGTAAAGGATGGGATCGGTTTGCCGGTGGCGGAATCAGTTACACGGCCGGTGATGCGGTGCTCGGACTTCAGCGTTATCGTGCGCGGCGGCGCACCGCCGGCAATTTCCAGTTCGCAGGGGGTAAAGCCCTTCAAGGGGTACGAATAACAGTGCAGTTTCACTGGATCGTCCGGGGCCCAGGTCCAATCCCAGACGCCGTTCTGGTCGGCCTTTTCAGGAATTTTCGACTCAGGTATATTAGGGTGTTTGATGTTGTAGATCGACTTACCGCCGCGCCAGCCTTCAATCATAACGTAAACTCCCGGAATCGGCTTGCCGGCGTCATCGACGAATCGCAACTGGATCTGCTTTCCCGGCGCCATGCGGAAATCCTGGGAAGCCATGCCGGATTGCAGATTCACGCGTCGCAATTGCGGCGCCCAGCCGGGGGCAATAACCGTCAACACTCGCTCGCCTGGCGGCATTGCGGTCATTCGGAACCGGCCATCAATATCGGTTGGGAACACGCTCGGAACTCCGTTGCCGGTGCTCATGATGTAGGGGTCTTCGCCCCGCACAACCAGGGCGTCCTTGATTGGCTTTCCGTCGGCGTCGGTCACCCGCCCTTGCACGATAATGCCGCGTTTCAGCGTCATCTTCGCCGTCTCACTGAGCAGCATTTCCGTCGTGATGTCGGCGTCTTTCTGGAGTTCTCCCCCATATTCGTCGGAAATATAGTCGGGATGAAAGACCATCAGTCTCAATTTAGCCTGGGCATTGTTCGGAACGTTGCCGATCCGCCAGCGGCCATCGGCATCGGTCGTCGCCGCTTCATTCCCAGTTGCCAACCCAGTGTCGTAACCCGAGCGGCCATCGCTCTTAGCGGGCTTTCCGCCCTCTAGCATGACTTTCACCTTGGCGCCTGCGATGGGTTTGCTCTCTTCGTCCACGAACCTTCCGCCGGCGGTTACGCTCGATTCAAGTTGGATCGTATATTCACTGGGCAGTTTCGTACCGCTTGCCAGTTCGTTTTCTTCCCAATGCGAGAACATGGTCACAAACGACTTCTTACTTGCCCAGAGACGTACGATGGAATAGGTCTTCGGCAATTCCACCTGTACGGCCCCCGCGGCGTCGGTATTATAATCATGATTGGCCTTGAAGTCCTTTTCTTCGGTCCAAATGCTGGCGTGGATGTTTGCGTCCGGCAGCGGCTTGCCCTGCGGATCGAGGACCAGGACTCGTAATGAGCCGGCTTTAGGCGTGCTATCTGCGTCTTTGACTGGTTTCGCCTCTTTCTCCACCGATTTTGTCTCCGTGTTATCTACTGCGACGGAGGGTTCAGCAGATGGAGGCGCCGCCAGAGCGAATTGCAGTACGCCCAGAACCGCCACGACCAACAATGTGATAAATCCAAAGCCGACAACACTCCGCCGGCGCAACGGCATATAAGAGATCTTTTTCTTTAACGCATTTAGCCGGCGGCTGATGGTAGAGAGCCGGGCCATGGCGATTCCCGTGGTCGGGGCTGTTGAATATGCGTGGACGGCAACCCGGGCCAGGGTTCGACAGTATCCGGCCACATCCCCGACAAAGCCCGCCGATACGGCGTCGGAAACCTGCTCACATGCCAACAGGTGCGCCTTTCGCATGTGCCACGCCAGTGGATGGAACCAAAGCACGATTGAAATCAGGTGCAATCCGACGTTCCAGGGAATATCGTGAGACCGTAAGTGCGTCAGTTCGTGGGCCAGAATGCCCGGCAGGTCGTTGCGATACGAATTTTCACACATCTTCGTCGGCATTAGCAACAGGGGTCGGCGAAATCCGCAAAGCAGCGGCGATTTGATTGTTGTCGATTGCACTACTTTGACGCAACCTCTGCAATCGATGGCCCGAGCCACTCGCAAGCATTCTTCTTGCACCCATTGCGGCGGCTGCTTGGCCCGGTAAGCCAGTCGCCAAATTCGGTAGTGCCCGATACACAAGCGACAGATTAAGACAACAATGCCGCCCAGCCAGACGGATAGAAGAAGCATTGGCATGGTAATAATGGAAGGTTTCAATATCGCTGGGGCGGATGATTGTGGCTGCGACGACGGCGATGGTTCTGCTTTTTTCGGCTGGGGCGATAATTGTTGTGGTACTGTTTTGTCCGACATATTGCTTAATAAGCTGTTTTGGGCGGCTGCGGTCGCATCCCGTTCGACTGCCGGAACAAGCGATGATATGGGAATATTTTTTGCCGCTTCCTCGACTACAGGAGGCTGCTGGACGCGAATTTCCCACGCCGGAAACAACCAAGCCGCCGGCAAGGCGATCAACCCGACCGCCGTCACTCGCCACAGAAAAACACGCCAGCGGGGATTTGCTCGATTTAGAGCAACATGAAGCAACCATGCGGCCGCCAGAATCGCGGTTATCTTTAACAGCAGCATGGCCCAAGCCGGGGCATCGACGAAGGATTGAAATACGCTGGAAGCCGTGAGCATGAATTTCATGACTTGCTTCTCTTTTGAGAGTAGGAGGATTCCGTCTGTTCTTGGGCTGTGCGATGCAACTCCATTAGTTCTTCCGGCGAAAGTTTTTCCTTGGCCAGCAGGTGACATAGCAAAGCCTCGCTCGATCCGCCGCAGAAAGTGTTTACCAAATCGCCCAGCAGCGAGCGGAACGTCGACTCGCGTTTTGTTTTTGGCCGATAGAAAAAGGCGTTTCCCTTGCGACGCCGGCTGAGGTGCCCCTTGGCGTGAAGGATGGACAAATAAGACCGCAATGCGGCGTTTTTGATGGGCCGCGGAAATATCGCCTGGATTTCGGCCGGCTTCATTTCGCCGTGTTCCCAGAGAATTCGCATCACTTCCAATTCACCGGCGGTAAAACGGGGCATAAGGAACTCCTTTTTTACATGTGTTCCAGGGGCCGCTGGTTTATCTGCAGATAATTCTGCACAACCTCCGCCGCTTGTCAAGAGGGAATTGCAGAATATTCTGCATGTGAAGAATTGTGTGCAGTCTACCCCGGCGGCGGGGTGTTTCTCCTTTGCCCGCGATATTAAAGACTTGTATACGCTTGCCCCTTGGCAATGCACCTGTTCAAAGGCATATACCCCGGTTATTCATGGCTTGGGAATTCTGACACATGGTGCGGAACACTAGCCCGAAGCGCAAGCAAGGGGCTGCAAATGGCTTACCCTTGCTTGCGCTTCGGGCTAGTGTGAATTTTGAATAATCCGGCTTAAACGGATTTTAGAATTCCGCCCGATGCCTTTGCCGCTTGCACGCCGACAAGCCGGCCGATCAAGCCGGATTGGCCGGAAAGTTCCACCAACACATAGCGGTCGGCGGTGCCCAGTAGGACACCGGGTAAATCCGGCAACGCCCCTTCCACCAAAACCTGCAACCACTTGCCCTGGAGGTTTTTTAGATATTGATCCGTCAGGCGCTTTCCCAGCTCGGCCAGTTCGGCCGCCCAGCTCTGATGTATTCGTTGCGGCACCCGATTGGGCATCGAAGCGGCCTCGGTCCCTTGCCGCGGACTGAAGCGAAAGACGTGAATCTTGGAAAACCCCGCTTCCTCGACCGCCCGGCAAGTCGCAACAAAATCTTCCTCCCTCTCGCCCGGAAATCCGACAATCACGTCCGTCGTCAAGGCCGGTTGATCCAGTCTGCCCCGGATTTCCCGGCACCGATCGATAAACCGCCGCACCGGCCAACGACGCCGCATCTGCTTCAAAATCGCATCCGATCCGCTTTGCATGGGAATGTGCAGATGCGGGCAGAGCCGCAGGGGATGCTCGGCCATAATGTCGAGCAACTCCGGCGTAACCTCGGCGGCCTCGATGCTCGATAGGCGCACGCGAAATTCCCCGCCCAAGGCGACAATCCGGCGGAGCAGATCGACCAGCGCACCGCCCTCACCCCCTGCCCCTCTTCCAAAGGGAGAGGGGAGGATTTCGGAATCTACCCCATAATGCCCCAGATGAATGCCCGTCAGCACGATTTCGGCAAACCCGGCGCTAACTAGTCGGCGGATTTCCTCAAGCACCTCATCCGCCGGCCGGCTGGCAAGCACCGGCCGCACCAGCGGAATAATGCAATAACTGCACCTTTCCCGGCATCCGTCCTGAATCTTCACCCAAGCCCTATGCCGCCCTCCAAAACCGGATATGCCGCTGGGGACGTCCTCCAATCCCCGGCGTGCAAGCAAATCGGGCAGTTCCCGCTTGTCCTGGATCACTTCGCTCACACCGGGCAGCGACGCCGCTTCATCCGCCGCCCGCGTGGCATAACAACCCATCACGATAATCTCGGCCCGGGGATTTATTTTCGCCAAGCGGCGAATGATTTTCCGGCTCTTGGCCTCGCTCTCGGCCGTTACCGTGCAGGAATTCACCAGGATCAAATCCGCCTGCTCGCCATTCAAAGCCTCGCGATACCCCAGCCGCAAAAATCCCTCCCGCGCATATTGCGTCTCATACTGATTCACCTTGCAGCCAAGCGTGATGGTTTTTAGAATGGGCACTATAAAAATGACCTGACTATGACCTGATGACGTAGAACTTTTAAAATATTAAATTGTGTAAGTATTTATGGTCGTTCAATTTGCAATTTGAAATTTGGCAATTATCAATTTGCAATAAAGACGGCATTATTCCCCCGGCACCGGCTCTATTGTCGCCGACATCGAGCCTTTGCAGGCGGAAATATAGGCGTCCTTGCCGTAGGCAAGAATTTGATCGCGCTTCAGTTCGGCGTGCTCTTTGGTCGTCGTCAGTACGATGACTCGGCCCCGGGTATCGACTTCCTTGGCCATCAGAAAACCCTTTTCCATGGAGTAACCGAACAATTCCATGAGCATGGCAATCACATAATCGTAGGTGTGGTCGTCGTCGTTCCAAAGGATCACATTATAGCGCGGTTGCCGCTTGGGCTCGGCCGCATCGCGCTCCTGTTTCTTTTGCACCGTTTCTTCCAGCGGCTCGACAGTAGCAGCAGCATAGTCAGGCATATCCATTCCCCGCTTCCAAATAAATTATGTCAAACCCCCAATAGTCGCATTCCCGGCGCACTATTATACTGTGGGATAACAATTTTAGATCGTCCGACAAAATGGGGACAGGCACCCTTCCATGGTCATCATTACGGGCGATTTTAAAAAAACCGGGAGCCAGCCCCCTTTTTTAAAGATATTGTTATACAATTTCCTACCCGCAGCGAGGCATAAACATGACAGCAATAGACCAATATCTGGAAGAAAACGCCCTGGACTTTGAAGACGAACTTTGCCAATTCCTCCGCATTCCCAGCGTAAGTGCCGACCCAAAGTGCAAGGCCGACGTGATTCAAGCCGCCCAATGGATTGCCGAACAGCTTAAAAGGCTGAATTTCTCCTCGGAAGTCATCCCCACCGACGGCCATCCCCTGGTTTTCGCTCATTCGCCTGTAATTCCCGGTGCAACCAACGTCTTAGTTTATGGACACTATGACGTGCAGCCCGTCGATCCCTTGGATAAATGGATAACCCCCCCATTCGAGCCATCACGACGCAACGGCAACCTATTTGCCCGGGGCGCAACCGACGACAAAGGCCAGATTCTAACTCACGTTAAGGGCGCCGAGGCCTGGGTCAAAACCGCCGGCAATTTGCCTATAAACCTGAAATTCCTCGTCGAAGGCGAGGAAGAAGTGGGCAGCCACGCCCTGGAAAAATTCCTCGAAAAACACTCCCGCCGCCTGGCATGCGATTGCGTGGTCATTAGCGACGGCAATCAATTTGCACCCGGCGTTCCCGCCATTTGCTATGGATTGCGCGGCATAATGTGTTATGAATTACGCTTGACCGGCCCCAATCGCGACCTGCATTCCGGATCCTTCGGCGGCGCCGTGACCAATCCGGCCAATGCCCTGACGCAAATATTAGCCGGGCTGATCGACGGCCGCGGCAGGATTCAGATCCCCGGCTTTTACGACGACGTTGTGCCGCTTAGCGACCGGGAGCGAAAACAGTTCGCATTGCTGCCTTTTGACGAGCGCAAGTTCTTCGAGCAAGTCGGCGTTACCGCGGCCATGGGCGAGGAGGGCTACACATCGATCGAGCGCCGTTGGGCCCGGCCCACCTTCGATATCTGCGGCATGTGGAGCGGATATCAAGGCGAAGGGGCGAAAACCGTCCTGCCTTCCACCTCCGGTGCAAAAATCAGCTTCCGCCTGGTCCCCAATCAGGACCCCGCAAAAATCACCGCCGGCCTTAAGCAAAAACTAAACGATCTCTGCCCCCCCGGCATACGTTTCGAACTGATCGACGCCCACGGCAGCCCCGCCGTGATGGTTCCCTTGGACAGCCCTTACATCGAAGCCGCCGCCCGCGCCGTCGAGCATGCCTTCGGGCGCCGGCCGGTGTTTACCCGCGAAGGAGGCTCCATTCCCATAGTCGCCGAATTCAGAAATAAACTCAATGCCGAAACGCTATTGCTCGGTTGGGGCCAAGACGACGATAATGCCCATAGCCCAAACGAAAAATTCGCGCTGGCCGATTTCCATCGCGGTATAAAAGCCAGCGCCCGGCTGTGGGAAGAATTAAGTAAAACAAAAAGCGACGTTTAGCCGCGACCGGGCACCGACCGAAGGTTGGTCGGGGAGTGCTGATAGAGCACGGTTAATTATTAAAACTGATTACTGATTACTGATAACTGTAAACTGCCCATGCTCGACCGCAAATTCATTCTCGAAAACGCCGATTTGGTCAAACAAAACTGCGTCAACCGCGGCGTAAATGTCGATGTGGACCGCTTCCTTTCGCTCGAAGAAAAAAGAAAACAATTGCAGACCGAAGTGGAAAACCTCAACCACCTGGCCAATCAAGTCTCAAAGTCCATCGGCCAGGCCAAAGATCCGGCCCAGCGCGATGCCCGCAAGGAGGAAGGGCGCCTGCTGCGGGAAAAAAACCAAGTCGTCCAAGCCGAATTAGACTCCATCCTTGTTGAACTGGATCGGGTGCACCGCTCGATTCCCAATATGTCCCATCCGCAAGCCCCCGTCGGCGCGGACGACAAATCCAACCTGGAGCTCTTCCGCGGCAAAACCCCCCTGCCGCAATTCGACTTCAAGCCGCTGGATCACGTGGAATTGGCCGAAAAACTCGACCTCGTCGATTTCGAGAGCGGCGCCAATGTAACCGGCCACGGATTTTATTTCCTCAAAAACGAGGCCGTGCTCCTGGAACTGGCATTGCAGCAATACGCCGTCAACATGCTCATGCATGAAGGCTTCACTCCGGTTGTGACCCCCGATCTGGCCCACAACAGCGTGCTGGAGGGCATCGGTTTTATCCCCCGCGGACCGGAAACCCAAATCTACAGCATCGAAAACTCCGATCTGAGCCTGGTGGCCACGGCCGAAATCACCCTGGGCGGAATGCTGGCCGGCCGGACCATCGACGCCGAGCAGTTGCCCCTCCAATTCTGCGGCATCAGCCACTGTTTCCGCACCGAGGCCGGGGCACACGGCCGGGCCGCGCGCGGGCTGTTTCGCGTGCACCAATTCACCAAGATCGAGATGTTCGCCTTCACCCTGCCCGAGAAAAGCGAAGAAATGCTGGATCGCCTCCGCGACATGGAGTGCAAACTCTTCGATGGGCTGGGCATACCTTATCGCGTGGTCGACACTGCCACCGGCGACCTGGGCGGACCGGCGTATCGCAAGTTCGACCTCGAAGCCTGGATGCCCGGGCGCGGCGAATTCGGCGAGGTGACCAGCACCAGCAACTGCACCGATTACCAGGCCCGCCGCCTCAACATCCGCTATAAAATCAAAGGCGAAAAAGGCACCCGCCTCCTCCACACCCTAAACGGCACCGCCATCGCCGTCAGCCGCGCTATCATCGCCATCCTGGAAAACTACCAACAAGCCGACGGATCGATCGTAATCCCCGAAGTTTTGCGGCCATGGGTCGGCAAGGAACGTATTGCACTGCGTTGATTTTTCCTTGAATTTTCATATGTATTGTTGATATAAATATGAAAAAGAAAATTGTCATGTCATTTTGGCAAAGCGAACGATGTGAATACTGCAATGGCCCCATTAAAGAAAAAAACACTGAAATGTCACGGAAAGTTAAAGGCAAAAATGTGCTTATTGAGAACGTGCCCACGGGAGTCTACACGGAGTGCGGGAAGCGTTACTACACAGCCAACGTTCTGAAATCAATCGAAGAAACCCTTCGAGGACGCCGAAAGGCAAAACGCGAGGTTCGCGTGCCTGTATACTCATTATGACCACTTATTGAGTTTGTTTTTTAACCAAGCGAGAATATTCTTTTCGTAAAAAACCACAACTTGTTTATGTTCGTCGATGGGCGAGGTTTTTGAAACAACTTCTTTCATAAACGCTTCCGTAAAACTACCAGCGATAAGATCGGCTAGGATTGCATAGGCGAGTTGTCGTGGCCCTGCTCCTTCATAACCCCATTCGAAGCCACCAGACAAATTCTCAAGCAAAGTTGTGTCACCTGGAATGTCACTGTGTGCAACTAGCACTTCGACACCAGACGAAGTCGATTCCACAACATAGCGTTTCATCGGACGTTTTGGCATATGTGTTTCCTTTCATGGAAAGCATTTTTGGTTTTCCTTACCCTACAACATGACTTTAACTTCTAGAAGTATAACTGGGCCAGCACCTCTGCCGCCATTTTGCATAAATTGGCGGCCTCGGCAGCCGTGGGCGCCTCGGCCACGGCCCGAACTATAGGCTCCGTATTGCTCCCCCGCACCAGAAGCCAACGGTCGGGCCAATCCAGGCGCAGGCCGTCCAGGCGGTCGGCCGCCGCGTCGGAAAAATGCTTTGCGAGGGCCTCCAAGGCGGCGGGAATCTTTTCCGGCGGCAGGGCGATCTTCGTTTTTACGATTTCATAATGCGGCAGTTCGCCGGCCAGTTGGCTGATCTTCATCTCCCGCTCGGCCATGGCATCCAGTATCAGAGCCATGCCCACGAAACTGTCGCGGACCAATACCACCCGCGGATCGATGGGCCCGCCGTTGCCTTCGCCGCCGAAGATTGCATTGTGGGCTAGCATCGCGTCCACTACATTGGCCTCGCCCACCGCCGATCGATAAAACGGCACGCCATATTTTTCCGCCAAATCCTGCGACATCCGGCTGCTCGAGCAATTTGTCACGATCGGACCCTTTCGATGCACCAACACGTGGTCCGCGCACAGGGCCATAGTGTATTCCTCGCCGATATACCGGCCGCTTTCATCGATCACTCCCAACCGGTCGGCGTCCGGGTCCTGACAAAAGCCGATATCCGCCCCGGCCTCGGGAACCGCCTTTAGCACGCCGGCCAGATTTTCGGCAATCGGCTCGGGTGTGTGAGCAAACCGGCCGCTGGGCTCCTCGCCCTGTATCGTCGCATCGCACCCAAGTTCGTCGAGCAATCGTCGTCCCAATGGGCCGCCGGCCCCGTGATTGCAGTCTAAAACCACTCGGAAACCGCGCCGGCGTATCCGCTCGACGTCGACAATTTCCAAAACCGCCGATAAATGATCGCTGATTGTATCTTCGCAATGGGAACCGACGCCCAACTTGTCGCCTTCAGCCCGATCCGGCTCGGCGGCTCGATATCGCTCCAGCACTTGTTGTCCAAGTCCGGAAGGAATAACGCGTCCCTTGGCCGAAAACAGTTTCAGCCCGTTGTATTGCGATGGATTATGACTGGCGGTAATTTGGATGCCCCCGGCCGCCCGGCAAATCATAAGTTGCACTCCCACGGTCGGCGTCGCCATAATGCCGCCGTCGATGGTGTTGCGTCCCGCGGCTTGCAATCCCGCCTGTATAGCCTGCGAAAGAATTTTTCCCGAGGGCCGGCTGTCGCGTCCGATAAAAATATCCCCCGGCGGCAGAGTGGCCGCAAAAGCCGTGGCATAGCGGACGGCCACCTCCGCGGTAAGCGTCTCGCCCACGATTCCCCGCAAACCCGAAACACTTATAATCGGTTCCGCCACAAGTTTGTCTCCTTAAACCAATAGCAAAAATAATTTATATTCATAAAATGACGTATATAATATAACAAACTGCAGTATGAACCCAAAAACTCCTGCCCAATTAGCCCATATTTCCGAATCTGCAATAATTAGCCCATCGAATCAACTGAATTGTGTAATTTCGGTAAATTGTCACTCATATGAAAAATAATGAAAGACCCGACAAAACCAGATGAATTCCCGGATGGCACGTTGCCCGCCGGGCTCTCGCCGTTGCTTACCCAAGACGACGATCCCCGCGAAACTGCCGAATGGATTGATGCTTTGGACTATGTCATTTCCGCGGCCGGACCCCAGCGTGCGGCTTATCTTCTCACGCGCTTGCAGCAGCATGGTTTTTCGCGGAACGTGCGATTTGCGGGCGTTTCCACCACTCCTTATGTAAACACCATTCCCGTCGCAGATCAGCCCGAATATCCCGGCGACCGCGAAATTGAACGCCGCATCAAAAGCATCATCCGCTGGAACGCCATGGCCATGGTGGTCCGGGCGAACAAGGAAAGTCACGGCATAGGCGGGCACATTTCCACATACGCCTCGTCGGCCACTTTATATGAAGTGGCGTTCAACCACTTTATCCGCGGCAAGGAAGGCCCCCTGCCGCCCGATCAGGTTTATCTCCAGGGGCACGCCTCGCCTGGAATTTACGCCCGGGCATTTCTCTTGGGACGGCTGAGCGAAGAACATCTCAAGAATTTCCGCCGCGAATTGCAGCCCACTCCGGGCTTGTCTTCATATCCACATCCCTGGCTGATGCCCGACTTCTGGGAATTTCCCACCGTGTCGATGGGCTTGGGACCGATCATGGCCATTTACCAGGCCCGATTCAACCACTACCTGGTCGATCGCGGCATAAAACCCGACGCCGAGGCATCCCGGGTTTGGGCCTTCCTGGGCGACGGCGAATGCGATGAACCCGAATCACTGGGGGCCATCACCCTGGCTGCCCGCGAACAACTCGATAACCTGATCTTCGTCGTAAACTGCAACCTCCAACGCCTCGACGGCCCCGTACGCGGCAACGGAAAAATCATTCAGGAGTTGGAAGGGGCCTTCCGCGGCGCCGGCTGGAACGTGATCAAGGTCATTTGGGGCTCTGCTTGGGATCCGCTCCTGGCCAAGGATAAAGACAGCATCCTGGTCCGCCGCATGGGCGAAGTCGTCGACGGCCAGTATCAAAAATATACGGTCAGTTCCGGGGCTTATATACGCGAACATTTTTTCGGCGTCGATCCCCGCCTGAAAGAATTGGTCGCCGATATAAGCGACGAGCAAATCCTGAAACTCAACCGCGGCGGGCACGATCCCCTGAAAGTCTACGCCGCTTACAAAGCCGCCGTCGAACACCGCGGCTCGCCCACCGTCATCCTGGCGCATACCATCAAAGGCTATGGATTGGGCGAATCCGGCGAAGGGCGCAACGTCACGCATCAGCAGAAAAAACTAAACGAAGAGGAATTGGTCGAATTCCGCCGCCGTTTCGACATTCCCATATCCGACCAAGACGCCGCCCACGCCGAATTCTACAAACCGCCCCAGGACAGCCCGGAAATGACCTATCTCCGCGAGCGTCGCCGGGCCCTGGCCGGTTTCGTGCCCCGGCGGCGTTCGCCCACCATGAAACTCAAGCCGCCGAAATGGGAAGATTTCGCCGAATATTTCGCCGGCAGCGAGGGACGCGAGGTCTCCAGCACCATGGCCTTCGTCCGTTTGCTTACGCACCTGCTGCGCGATAAAAACATCGGCCGTTACATCGTGCCCATCGTGCCCGACGAGGCCCGCACCTTCGGCATGGAATCGCTCTTCCGCCAGGTCGGCATCTATTCGCACGTGGGCCAACTTTACGAGCCCGTCGATTCCGACACCATCCTCTATTACCGCGAGGCCAAGAACGGCCAGATCCTCGAGGAAGGCATAACCGAGGCCGGCTCCATGTCTTCGTTCATCGCCGCGGCCAGCTCACATTCCAGCCATGCAGTCAGCATGATCCCGTTCTTCATCTATTATTCCATGTTCGGTTTCCAGCGGATCGGCGACCTGATTTGGGCCGCCGGCGACATGCGCTGCCGCGGGTTCGTCCTGGGCGGCACGGCCGGGCGAACCACCCTGGCCGGCGAAGGTCTGCAACATCAAGACGGCAACAGTCAACTCTTTGCCCTCGCCTACCCGAACCTCCGCGCCTACGATCCCTGCTATGCCTACGAAATGGCGGTTATCGTGCTCGACGGCCTGCGCCGCATGTTTTACGAATCGCAAGACGTTTTCTATTACATCACCCTCATGAATGAAAACTACGCCATGCCCATTCTGCCCATGGGCTCGACCGAGGGTATCTGCCGCGGAATTTATAAACTCTCCCAACGCGATCTGGGTCCCGATAAACCCAAAGTCCGCCTGTTCGGCAGCGGCGCGATTTTGCGCGAGGCACTCAGGGCCCAAGACCTGCTCGAAAAACACTTTGGCGTTTCCAGCACGGTCTATAGCGTGCCCAGTTATAAAGCCCTATACATGGACGGCCGGGACGCGGATCATTCCAACCGCCTGCATCCCCATGAGACTCCCCGCAAACCCTATGTTGCCGAGGTCCTCGAAGGCGATTCCGGCCCGATCGTGGCCGCATCCGATTACGTTAGCGCAGTGCCCCTGAGCATTTCCTCCTGGGTCGGTCCGGATTACACCGTGCTTGGCGCCGACGGTTTCGGGCGCAGCGAAGCCCGCCGCGAGCTCCGCCGCTTTTTCGAGGTCGACGCCGAAAGCATCGCCCTGACGGCCCTTTATCAATTGTCCAAAAAAGACCGATATCCCCGCGATAAACTCGCGGCGGCAATTAAAACTTTAGATATCGATCCCAATAAACCAAATCCCATGTTTGTATAAAGACCATGAACATTGATTTCAAACTTCCCGAACTCGGCGAAAACGTGGAAAGCGGCGACATCGTTAACATTCTGGTCCGCGAAGGCGACGTGATTGCGGCCAACGACGGCATTTTGGAAATGGAGACCGACAAGGCCGTCGTCGAAATCCCCTGCCCTTACGGCGGCAAAGTAGCCAAAATTCATGTTAAAAAAGGACAAACTGTCAAGGTCGGGCAAACGTTGTTGACTATCGAGTCCGAAATAGAGGCCGCCGCTGCGCCACCGGCGTTAAAACCCGTTGGCCCGGCCGCTGTTGAATCAAAGGAAGCTCAGCCGGCTGACGCAACGGGTGCCACTGCCGGCTTGTCCAGCAGTGCTGCTCGGTTGGCAGAAGCCGACCGCTCTCTTCCATCCACTGCGGCTCAATTGCCGAATATCGATGACCTGATTCCCGCCGGACCGGCAGCCCGCCGGATTGCCCGCGAGTTCGGCCTCGATCTAGGGCAAGTCCCCGGCAGCGGCGCCCGCGGCCGGATCACCCCCGAAGACGTGAAGGCCGCCGCAGCCGCGCCGCAAGTCCAACCGTTTACCGCCGGGGCCGTGCCGGGTGCCACTGCTGGCTTGTCCAGCAGTGCTTCTCAGCGCGTTATTCCGCCCGGCGAGCCCGGCGCAGACGTCTGGGGCCAAATCCGCCGCGAAAAAATGCCCAAAATCCGCCGCACCATTGCCGCCCAGATGGCAAAATCCGCCTCCATCATCCCGCACGTCACGAATTTCGACGACGCCGACATCACCGACCTCGAGCATCTGCGAAAAAACATCCCCCAAGGCTATATCGGCTCAGGCGTGAAACTCACCGTCATGCCCTTCGTCCTCAAGGCCGTTGCCATGGCCTTGCAGCAACACCCGACGTTAAACGCCAGCATCGACGACGAAAAGGAAGAAGTGATTTACAAGGAATATATCAATATCGGCATAGCCGTCGACACGCCCCGCGGCCTGGTAGTGCCGGCATTGCGCAAGATCGACCGCCTAAGCATACCCCAGATCGCCCAGCAGCTAAACACCTTGGCCCACAAGGCCCGGTCCGTGGCGTTTTCAGTCGACGACCTCCGGGGCGCCACGTTTACGCTGAGCAACATGGGCGCAATCGGCGGCGCCTATAGCACGCCCATCATCAATCATCCCGAAGTGGCCGTCCTGCTCCTGGGCCGTTCCCGCTGGCTGCCCGTCGTCCGCGATGAAAAAATCGAAACCCGCCTGATGCTCCCCCTCAGCCTATCCTTCGACCACCGCCTGGTCGACGGCGCTGCCGCCGCCCGCTTCCTCAACGACGTGATCGACCTGCTGCAAAATCCGGGCAAACTCCTGCTGACTTCATAGGTAGGTTATGCTTTAACATAACATTTCGCGTTGGAGCGACAATTGTAATAGCGTCTCTCTTTTCATAGAGCGTTTCGCGCACCCAACTAATTCTAACGCTATTTTCTTCACAGCCAACGGAAAATAAATTCCGGCAATAGCAGCCCAATGGCGATTCCGTACAAATAGTCGGCCCAGAACATGGATAATACATTGGCCAAGTAGATTAAAAGGACCAGCGGGAAGCTAAGCAAAGCCAACGGATTGAGCGACTTGGCAGCTTTTTTTGCGTGATGGAACAGATTGTTCGCGTCGTGTGTTGAAGGAAAAGCGTGCATGCCTATCGATACGCCCAGCCATAGCAAAAAGTAAGACAAATAATGTTCGATTTGAAACATGCGCACGGGCATAAAAGCCGGAAAGCAGATTAAAATACAAAGCAGCGAATTTATAAACAACGGTCCGGTGCACACTAAAAAAGCCGTATTAAAGTCGCCGATTTCTTCGTGAATCACGTATCCCGCCGGATTGCCGATGCGGAAGAAACAGAAGTCAAGCACGGCGACATGGCGGACCTTGCAAAAAAACATGTGCGCCGCCTCGTGAACTATCACGCCTGGAAACGTGGTTATAGCTATTACGAAACCCGGAATCATTTTTGCTTATCCTTACGCGCCGGCCAGCCCTCTGGAAATCGGCGGGAAAATTCCTTCGCATCGATAATTTCCCGCGTTTCCAAGCGGTGCCGGATGCGTTCTTCATAGTGTGACGACTTAATGGGATCGAGCCCCAGGGTTTTAGCCTCATCTAATTTGCTTTCAGCTTGACGCCGTATGTTTTCATCTCCTGTGACCGCATATCGGCAGGCCAATGCCGAAGCGATTTGGGCCTGTGCAACGGCCTCTCCGGGCTGCTCCCGAGCCATTGTTTCGGCCGCTTGAAGAAACCGATCGTAGTCTTTTTGGTCGAAAGCCAAACCGGCTTCTGCCTTAGCAATCATTAATGGTAAATTAAAATCACGCGGTATATGTTGGCAACTACGAAAGCAGTTCAATGCATCTTGCCATTTTTCTTGCTTCATATTCAATAAGCCTTGAAAATACATGGATAATTCACGAATTGCCGGCGACTCGGGAACATGACCGGCAGCGGCGGTTATTTGCGATACGCATTCTTCCAGGTTTCCTTGCACTATGGACTGAAAAGCGGCTTTAAGCTCAAAATGCCCCTTGAAAAAACGCCAATTCCATACCATGGAGAAAATAACCAAGACTGCCAATACGGCAAATGATATCTTTATCCAAGCCGGAAACGGTCGATTGCGGAAAAAATCGAGACACTTCGAACAAGTAGGCAGTTGCACGAGCAGATCGTGAGGCGAATCACCGTTGTCTGCGCCGCAATTCACACACAAGGTCGGATCCACACACTGGCGAAACATATCCGGCGTGAATTGCGGGTTGGACCGCATCAAATCCATCCTGCAGGTTTTACACATCGTCCGCTCGGAGATTTCAAACAAATCCCTCATTGGATGTTCTTGGCCGCAACTTTGGCAGGTCAAAGTTTTCATGAATTCCTCAGACTTCGTGCCATCGAAAAGAGATTGATGTCCAGTTTAGCTTATTGAAACATGCACTTGCAACCAGCCCTCTAATTTGAAAACAAATTGTACCACCCCCACCATATGGATGGGTGTTGCGGTTGACAATCGCAATATAAGCATGTAGATTTAAATAACTGGGTAATGCCCTCACCCTAGCCCTCTCCCGGAGGGAGAGGGGACTATTGACCCTTGAACTTTTGATACAAAAAACTGCCGGAACATGTTTACCCTGGTCGCAAATCCGATATTTGGCAAAATACACGTCTTTGTAGGCGTAGTAGTTGTCATTATTATTGGGTAATGCGGCCAAAGGGCTTTCCGGCATTCGACCGATTAACCAAGCCCTGAGGCCAAAACGGCCTTGGGGTTTTTTTATTTTTAAGGGTTCAGGGTTCAGTGGTCAGGGTTCAGGACTTGATTGAATCATTTTTTTGATGGAAACATTTTAATGTTGGGGCGGCAGTTGAACTGCCGCCCCAACGGGAGAACTGACGCCCCAACGATGATTTTAATTTTCACTCGAGTTCCGAATCCTGAACCCCGAACCCTGACCACTGAACCCCGAACCCTGACCGCTGAGGTACTTAAATGCCACGCATCGAAATTTACGACACCACGCTCCGCGACGGGGCCCAGGCCGAGGGCATCAGCTTCTCGCTCCTCGACAAGCTGGAATTGACCAAACGTCTGGACGACCTGGGCTTCGATTTCATCGAGGGCGGATATCCGGCCTCAAACGAAAAAGACGCCCAATACTTCCAGCGGGTCCCAGAACTGGACCTTAAGCATTTGAAGGTCTGCGCGTTCGGCATGACGCGGCGGAAAGATATCAACGTCGAAGCCGATCCAGGCATCCGGGTCTTGATCGACTCTAAGGCTGCGGTAATCGCCCTGGTGGGCAAGTCTTCGGCCTTTCATGCCACCGAGGTCATCCGGGCCACGCTGGACGAGAACCTCCGCATGATCGCCGACAGCGTCGCTTATCTAAAAACCGCCGGCCGCGAGGTGTTTTTCGACGCCGAACATTTTTTCGACGGCTACAAGGCCGATCCCGATTATTCATTGAAAGCGATCCAAACCGCGGCCCAAGCCGGCGCGGGATTGATCGTGCTTTGCGACACCAACGGCGGCACAATGCCCGAGGAAATCGCCGAAGCCACCCGGGCCGCCGTCGCAGCCTTGCCCGTGCCCGTGGCCATCCATACGCACAACGACTGCGATCTGGCCGTGGCCAACTCGCTGATCGCCGTCGAAGCCGGAGCAGTGCAGGTTCAAGGCACGGTCAACGGTTTCGGCGAACGCTGTGGCAATGCCGATCTGATTTCGGTGGTCGCCAATCTGGCAGTCAAGAAAAAAGGCTACCAAGTGCTCAAACCCGGCGGAATTAATCATCTCACCGAGCTGTCGCGGTTCATGTACGAGATGGTCAACATGAACTTTCGCGCCAATCAGCCGTTCGTGGGCAAGAGCGCATTTACCCATAAGGGCGGAATGCATGTCAGCGGGATCACGCGAAATACGGCCAGTTACGAACACGTCGATCCGGAACTGGTGGGCAACGAACGGCGGATTCTGGTAAGCGAACTCTCCGGCCGATCGAATATCGAGGCCCTCACCGGCCGGCACAATATCCCGTCCGACCCCAAACTCATGGAGCAAATCCTGGCAAAGGTGGTTTCCATGGAAAACGCCGGGTACCAGTTCGAGGCCGCCGACGCCTCGTTCGATCTGCTCGTGCGCAAGTGCATGGGCACGTTCCGCCCGCATTTCGAGCGGTTAAGCTACCACGTGAACATCGAAAACGACGACGGCGGCCAAATCCGCTCCGAGGCCACGGTGAAAATCCGCATCGGCGACATTGTCCGGCACGAGGTGGCCGAAGGCGACGGCCCGGTCAATGCCCTGGACGCCGCCATGCGGAAGGCCCTTAACGGCAGCTTCCCCAACCTGGCCAAATTGCACCTGGTCGATTATAAAGTGCGGGTAATAAACTCCGATGCCGCCACTGCCGCCGGCGTCCGCGTAATCATCGAAAGCCAGGATGAAAACGACGTCTGGGGCACCGTCGGCGTGAGTGAAAACATCATCGAAGCAAGCTGGATCGCCCTGGTCGACAGCTTCGAATACAAGTTGTGCAAAGACGAAGAAAAAGATGACGAAAGGCAACATCTGGGATATTAACGTGATACCGCTTGCGGTTTCGTAATCCCCATCACCTGTCCGCTTTCCACTACTCCATAAAAAATGTCTAATACAACGTTAACCGACCTTCCCAAGCAATACGATCATGCCGCCGCCCAGGAGCGATGGTACCGCTTTTGGGAGGAAAAGGGATATTTCCATTCCGAGCCCAATCCGGAAAAAAGGCCGTACTGCATTGTCATTCCGCCGCCCAACGTCACCGGCGCCTTGCACCTGGGCCACGCCCTGAACAACACCTTGCAAGACATCCTCATCCGCCAAAAGCGGATGCAAGGTTTTGAAACCCTATGGATGCCCGGCACCGATCACGCCGGCATTGCCACCCAGGCCGTGGTCGAGCGGCGGCTGTTGCAGGAGGAGAAACTCTCGCGCCATGAACTCGGCCGGGAAGGCCTGGTCAGCCGAATTTGGCAGTGGAAAAAAGAATATGAATCTCGCATCCTAGGCCAACTTAAAGAAATGGGCTGTAGCTGCGATTGGCAGCGCACGCGATTTACGCTTGACGAGGTTTGCGCCGGGCAGTACGGGAAACCTTTTTCCGCCTGTTTAAGGAAGGTAAAATCTATCGCGGCAAACGCCTGGTCAACTGGGACACGTTCCTGCAAACGGCCGTCAGCGACGATGAAGTTTTCCACGAAACCGTCGAAGGCCATTTCTGGTACATCAATTATCCGATCATCGATCCAAAACCGGGCGAGCCAAAACACGTTACCGTAGCCACTACCCGGCCCGAGACCATGCTGGGTGATACGGCCGTAGCAGTGCATCCCGACCCGGACGAAGCCCTGAAAGCGGCCGAGGCGGACTTAAAAGAACGCCTGTCGGCAGCGCCTTCAAAGGAAAAGCCGGATATCCAAGCCCAAATCGACGAGG
Organism: Pirellulales bacterium; assembly: GCA_963845975.1. Taxonomy (GTDB): domain Bacteria; phylum Planctomycetota; class Planctomycetia; order Pirellulales; family Thermoguttaceae; genus JBEKIK01. Next base: position 130,697 of record CAWJUD010000002.1, read on the forward strand.
TCCAACGCCGCCGGTCGGAAATGCTGCCGGCACTGGAAAAACTCCGCGACATGGCCACGGCTGGCCGGCAGGTAATGCTACCGCTTCTGAACCGCCCCATTCCGCTCATTGCCGACGAGTGGGCAAAGCCGGAGTTGGGCACCGGCTGCGTAAAAATCACCCCGGCGCACGATCAGAACGACTACGACGTCGGGCTGCGGCGCAATCTGCCCATGATCAACATTTTGAACGTAGACGGCACGTTAAACGAAAACGCCGGGCCATACCGGGGACAAGTTGTTATGCAAGCCCGCGATAATGTGGCGGCCGACCTGGAAAAACTCGGCCTGATGGAAAAAGTCGAGGATCGCGAGATCGATCTTGCCCACAGCGACCGCTCGAAAACCCCCATCGAGCCGCTGTTGACCGACCAGTGGTTCGTCAAAATGGACGAGTTGGCCCAATCGGCGATGGACGCCGTAACCGACGGCCGGGTGAAAATCATTCCCGAACGCTACGCCAAAGGCTATCTCGACTGGCTCGGCGAAAAACGCGACTGGCCCATCGGCCGGCAACTCTGGTGGGGACACCAGATTCCTGTTTGGCATGGTCTGATTCCATACGACAAATTTCCTAATTTAAAGGCAGAAAGCCGTAAATTACGTGAAGACATTGAAAGAAAGCGTGAAGAAACGCCGCAAAAGGAAATTGAAGATTTTAACCAAAGACTGAATATTTTTTTTAATGAAAGTCGTGTTACTGTAATCAAATATTTGAAAGAATCCTATGGAGATAAAGTTGCACATCAGCAACGCCCAGAAGACAAAGATATTAGTGGAATGAATGTATTTGTGTGTGTTAAACCAGATAATGAACAAATTGAAAAAGAATTAGAACAGAATTTTGGATTGAAAAGGGATAAGGATGTCCTCGACACCTGGTTCAGTTCCGCCCTTTGGCCGCACTCGACTTTGGGCTGGCCGGAGAAAACGCCGGAGTTGCAATACTATTACCCCACCAGCGTGCTTATAACAAACCGCGACATAATCACGCTCTGGGTCGCCCGCATGGTTTTGACCGGCCTGCAGAACGTGGGCAAAGTCCCCTTCCACGAAGTCTACATCCATCCGAAAATCCTCGACGGCTACGGCGAAGGGATGTCGAAATCCAAGGGCAACGGCGTTGACCCGGTCGATGTGATGGATAAATTCGGGGCCGATGCCCTGCGTTTCGGCCTGGCCTACCTGACGACCGAGACGCAAGACATTCGGCTGCCCGTCGAGTTCGAGTGCCCCAATTGCGGCAAAATGATCGAGCAAACCAGGGAAAACCGCGTTTTGCCGCGGATCAAATGCGGCCACTGCGGCAAGCCGTTTGCCACGCAATGGGCCGAAAAACCCGAAGATAAGGCCCTGCCGCGCGGAGCGGTCGTCAACGATCGTTTCGAACTGGCCCGCAATTTCTGCAACAAACTTTGGAACGCCTCGCGATTCACTCTCATGAATCTGGAAGGCTACACGCCGGGCATCGTGCATGATGAAGAGCTGCGCCTGGAAGATAAATGGATTCTCAGCCGGCTGGCCACGGTCACAAAAGCGGTTACGGATGCCCTGGCCGAGTATCGCTACGCCGACGCCGCCCGGGCACTGTACGATTTCGCCTGGGATGAATTTTGCAGTTTTTACGTGGAGATGGTCAAAGGCCGGCTGCAAGATGAGGCGCAACGAGCCGCGGCCCAGCGGGTGCTGGCACATACGCTCGATACGCTGCTCAGGCTGCTGCATCCGATGATCCCGTTTTTGACCGAGGACGTATGGCAGCGCCTGTCGCAAGTTGCGCCACAGCGCGGCGTGGACGACATCCGGGCGTCGGCCGAGAGCGTCATGATCGCCCCCTGGCCGGAGTTAGACGCAAAGCGGCAAAATGCCGAAATCGAGGCCCAATTCGCCCAATTCCAGCAGGTTTTGCGGGCGATTCGCGACATCCGCATGCGGCAAAACGTGCCGCCGAAAAAACAGATTGAATTCTCCGTGCGATGCGATGAAACCACATCGAAACTGCTCCGCCCGATGGAGCCGTATTTCGCCTCGATGGCCGGCGCAAAGGCCACGGCCTGGGGAGTTGATGTTAATCCGCCGGTTTTAAGCGCAAATGTAATGCTACCCAGCATGGAAGTCTTCGTCGATCTAGCCGAACTGATCGACGTTGAAGCCGAAATCGCCCGTAAAGAACAAGAGATGCATAAACTCTCCGCATTGATCGCTGCAAAACAGATGAAACTCGAAAACAAGAATTTCGTCGATCGCGCCCCCGCCGATGTAGTCCAAAAAGAACGCGACAGCCTAAACGAGTTGTGGATCCAACATGAAGCGACAATAAAAAGCCAGGAAGAGTTATGGAAGGCTAAGTCAAAATAATTCCACAAAAAGGCAAGGTGGCATTCCAATGAGAGAATCACGAAATTGCGAAAAGGCGAAAGCACGAAATAGGTAAAATAGAGTATAAATTATTTCCGGTTTTTTTTCGCTTTTTCGTTCTTTCGCGTTTTCGTGATAAAAAACCCATGAAGACCAACGCCACGCGGATTTTGAATAAGCTGGGAATCGCGTATGAGACGCGCTCGTATCCGGTTGATCCGGACGATCTTGGCGCGGAAAAGGTTGCCCAAGGCATTGGGCTTCCGATTGAAAGAGTGTTTAAAACTCTTGTGGCGAGGGGCGACAAGAACGGGATACTGTTGGCCGTGGTGCCGGGCGACGTTGAAGCGGATCTGAAGGCTCTTGCCCGCTTGTCCGATAACAAGCGCGTGGAAATGGTGCATCTAAATGAAGTGCAACCCTTGACCGGCTACATTCGCGGCGGAGTCACCGCCCTGGCCTGCAAAAAAGATTATCCGGTGTATGTAGATATAAGCATGGAACTGTTCGACGCCATTGCCGTATCGGCGGGTATGCGCGGCCTGCAAATACTCCTGGCGCCGAAAGATTACGTTCAAGCAGTGAAAGCGACCGTCGGTCAAATAACCAGATCAAAATAATCCGCGCAAATCATAAATTTCTCGCAAAGACGCTAAGACGCAAAAAATTCATATGTATCATTTTCCATGTCAATAGGTGACCTTTTTTGATATATACCTTTGCATCTTGGTGGCTTTGCGAGATAATTATTACTTCATTTCCACTCTAAAAAATATTGAAAATGAATAAAGAAACTGAACGCCGGGTGCTGGCCGAGGGCAAATACGTGCGGCTTGTCGCCCGGGGACGCTGGGAATGGGCCGAACGCACGAATACTTCCGGGGCGGTGGTGATTGTGGCCGTCACCTCCGACCGTCAGTTGGTGCTAATCGAGGAATATCGCCGCCCCTTGGACGCCTGCGTGGTGGAATTGCCCGCCGGCCTGGTGGGCGACGAGCCGGGCACGGGTAAAGAGAATTTAATCGAGGCCGCCAAACGCGAACTGCTGGAAGAAACCGGCTGCGTTTCCGAGCGCTGGCAATATCTTATCGAAGGCCCCAGTTCGCCGGGCCTGACCAACGAACGCTATACCATGTATCTTGCCCCGGAGGCAAAGAAGGTAAGCGCCGGCGGCGGCGACGAGTCCGAAGATATTCACGTCCGCCTGATTCCCTTGGATCAGGTCGAAACATGGCTCGAAGAGCGGCGCAAGCAAGGATTACTGGTCGATCCCAAGGTTTATACGGCCTTGTATTTTGCCGCGAAGGCTTGTAACGCTTGACGGGTTGGATAATATTTTGTAGTCCGCACACGCCGTATGCGGTTCCGTCACAAGACGCGTGCCGGCTACGTTTGGAAGCGTTCTTCAGCCCGATCCCAATCGACTACGTGCCACCAGGCGTCGAGGGCGTCGCTTCGCCGGTTCTGGTGTTTAAGATAATAGGCATGTTCCCAAACGTCGAACGCCAAAATCGGGATGCGGCCGAACATCCAGGGGCTATCGTTTCCGGGCGTGGTTTCGACGAGCAAATTTCCGGTCTCGTCGCGGCTTAGCCAGACCCAGCCGCTTCCGAATGCCTCCGACACAGTCTGCACAAAACGCTCCTGAAATTGCTGGAAGCCGCCGAACGTCGCGTCGATGGCTGCGCCCAACGCGCCCCGCGGATTCCCGCCCTCGTTCGGACCAATGCCCGTGAAAAAACATGTATGGCACGCGTCGCCGCCGGCATTGTTGCGCACCGCCGTGCGAATTTCTTCGGGTATTTTGTCGAGCGACCGGATCAATTCCAATATGCTCAAGCCTTCGAGCGACGGATAATCCACTAAAGCGGCATTGAGCTTATCGACATGCGATTGATGATGTTTGCCGTGATGGATCTCCATCGTCCGCGCGTCGATATATGGCTCTAGTACATTATATGAATATGGCAGGCGGATCAGGCTGAACATAGTCTCTAATCATCGGAAAAAACTGCATAAGAATCAAACATCAATGATGAAAAGCCGACTTTTCAGCACCTGCGCCCCAAACCGCATATATTGCATGATTGTGCATGAAAATGCTTTCTTACGGAATTTTACGGTTTTTTTCATGCGCTGCAAACCCTGCATATTAAGAAAGCAATCCCCCCAGCCTTGATGGCCTATCATGGAATCGCGTATTCCAGGTGCTTGCATATCGAAATTATCTGTTAAAGGATAAAAATACTCCCGGCTAAGCCATATTTTATTGCGACCGCACGTTTTTTAAATCATACTCATTGTGGCCGAAATAAAGCCTGCTATAAATGAAATCTCCCCCTTAATGATGAATTCTCTTTTCACCTTTGGACGGATTGTTTAAAATCTGACCGTGGTTTATCAATTTCCAGGTCGTCAAAGTTACCGTAGTTAAAGCGTGGTTTTACCGCCGGTCCTAATTTGCCCGTTGTGACGGGGAATACAACCTCCCTCCCAACGCATCGTTATATAACCCTCTACATTAGGAAAAAATGCCATGGAGCGGACACTTGTACTGCTTAAACCGGATTGTGTGCAGCGGCGCTTGATCGGGCGTATGATCAGCCGTTTTGAAGAAAAAGGCCTTAACCTGGTGGCCATGAAACTAATGCGGGTAACGCAGGAATTGGCCCGCCGCCACTATGCCGAACACGTAAAAAAGAACTGGTATCCGCAACTCGAGGCCTTTATCACCGCCTCGCCGGTGGTGGCCATGATCCTCGAGGGCCCGGAGGCCGTCCGCGTGGTCCGCGAAATGGTCGGCGCGACCAGCGGGCTAAAGGCCGATCCGGGCACGATCCGCGGCGACTTCGGCACCAGCCAGCAAATGAATCTTGTTCACGCCTCGGACGGTCCGGAAGCGGCATGCCGGGAAATGGATGTCTTTTTCACTCCCGGCGAAATCCACGCCTACGACCCAACCATCCGCCCCTGGCTCCGCTCGGCCGAAGAAATTTAGGGGCTCTAACAAAACTATGGGTAAGGATGTACTCCTCTCGCTCCGCGAGAGGTATAGTATGGTTCATTCAGCCTCACGCGGAGCGTGAGGAGTACGTTTTGTTAGAGCCCCTTAGATTCTATTCAAAACATTTAAGTTGGGGCGGGTAGTACTCCCGCCCCTATAAACTCCGCATTCAGGGGTGGCAGTACAACTGCCACCCCAACACAATCGTGCTCCAGGTTTTATATCCCCTACGGCTGGATAGTAAACGGCCTGGGCGTAAAACCGATGGGGATGAACGCCAGCGTCAGCCAGCCGAGGACAATTCTGGGCCAGCCCAGCGGTTCCTCGTCGTCCGCAGTGGGCGGATGGGCCGGGCCCATCATGATCAATAGAAAGATCATCGGTAACCACATATAAAGCCTAAAAAACACGACCGCCCCGGCCGACAGCACCAAAAAAATTCGGGCAATAGCGTTGGCGTTTCTGCCAAGCAAGGCATAAAGCACGTGGCCGCCGTCGAGCTGTCCGATGGGTATCAAATTCAAACTGGTAATGAGAAGCCCGACCCAGCCTGCATAGGCAAACGGGTGCAATAGCAAATCATATCCAGGAGCAACTTGTTTTCCCATTAAGGAAGTTAGTACGTCAAATAACAAAGGAGTGCCAAACAACTCTTGACCATGCGTTGGTATTGATAGAACAGGCTTGGACCAATATATCCCCACCACGCAGCAAATAATCGTGGGCACCAATCCGGCCAGCGGTCCGGTTATGCCGATGTCGAAAAGTGCCCGGCGATGGCCCATCCGGGCCTCCATGGCGATGACCGCGCCCATGGTGCCGATCGGCGGCAAAGGCACGGGAATAAAATATGGAAACGAGGCGTAAACATGGTGCCGCCAAGCCTGCACGAAATGCCCCATCTCATGACATATAAGTATGGTCATAAGCGGCACGGAATACTGAAGTCCGCGAATAATCGCCTGCATCCAGCTTGGTTGAGGTCCGGCATCCATAGTCCCTATCATCAATGTGCTTAGGCAAGTGGCGAGAAACAACAAAAGCGGCAGTCTTGCCCGGCGTTTGCGAACCACGCACTGGGGCGGCGGTTCCTCGAATTGCCACCCCGCCGCAGGCACGATTTCCACCAGTTCCGCCGGAAAGACTTTTGGCTCGTTTTCGTGGTTTTCGCTCATCTCGCCTTGCTGGTTTTCACTCATTTATATGCTCTCGTTAATCTTGCGTCAGGTTACCGATCTTTGGTATTCTATCGTACAATCCTGGGCGAGCAAGGTCCGCGATTTGCCCGGAAAAGGAAGGTATAATGGGCGTTTTCTTTCAAGCCGTTTCGAAGATTTATCGCAAGCTTTACGAAGCCTACTCAAATTGGTGCAAGGATGACGCGGCCGGGCTGGCGGCGGCGACTTCTTATTACATGGCCTTGTCTTTCTTCCCCCTTTTGCTCTTGATCCTCTCGCTTATGGGTCTCCTGTTTCGGTTCACCGGTTGGGGCATCAACGCCCAACAACGTTTATTGGCCCTGCTGGCCGATAACGTGGCGCCTTCCCTGGCTTCCCAGGTGGAAGTCGCGCTCTCCTCGGTGAAGACCAACGCCGCACTGAGCGGTCCGGTCGGGCTGGTGACCCTGCTCTTGGCCGCCATGGCGGTCTTCGCCCAGTTCGAAAAAGCCTTTGACCGGATTTGGAATATCCCCGATCGGAAATACTCGGGAATTTTCGCCGCCGTCGGCCACATCCTTTTTCAACGTCTCCGCGCCTTTCTCCTCTTGCTGGGAGTGTGGACCCTGGTAATCGCGGCATTCCTCTTTAACATGGCCCTGGCAACCATGCATACATTTGCCTCCACGCACTTGATACAATCCGATACCCTCTGGTATCTGTTGACCGCCGGAACGGCGGTGGCGGCGGATTGGCTGCTGTTCACCATATTGTACAAAATTCTGCCCAAGGCGCCCGTCCAGTGGAAGGCGGCCGCCGGCGGTGGGCTGCTCGCCGCGATCGTGTGGGAGGCGGGACGCAGGATCCTGGCCGCCTTGGTGATCGGAACGCACTACAGCGTGTACGGGGTCGTGGGAGCCTTTATCGCCATCATGCTCTGGGTTTATTACGCGGCCGCAACCGTTTTTTTCGGAGCCGAATTCGTGCAGGCAATCGGCGAAAAGAACACTGCCGGTCCGGCTCACCGCGCCTGACAATATCGAATCGGAATTTGTGATCCTGCTGGCCGGCAATCCAGCGAGATTATGTGTGATTCGGCCGAATATGTCGGGCACCTCATGCAGGAATTATATTACTCTATGTAGACCCATACATGTATCGCCTTGCTTTTTGGGTCTCATAGCGCTCCAAGCGATGTTTAAACAATAATAAATCCCGATCAGGCAAAACACAACTAGTGCCGCTCCTTTGAGAAAGTTCAAACCCATTTGCCGCCGGTCGGCTATTATTTGCTCCCAAGTCCGGGCCGTACGGGACTTGGGCTGAGCAGCCTTTTGCGGCGCCAGCACGGCCAGCACGGCGTCGGTGGGATTATTTTGCGAGCGGTCCTCAGATAAGCGTCTATCCCGATCCATCGCCGCAAAACCGATGGCAACCGACAACACAATCGCGGTGCTGATGCAGCCTGACGGGAACGGCGACCTGCGGCCCTCGGCTGCATCGAGATTACTCCGATAAATCCCCAAACCCGTCCACACTCCCAGCGCACACAATGCCAGAACCGCCTGGCTAAGGTACTGGGCGGATGCAAGGAATTCTGTCCCCCCGTTCTCTATCGCGGGCGGCACAAACATGTTCGGCGCAGACAGAACCATCGCCGGCACGGCCAGCCATAGCGACGCGGCCCCCGCCTGCAATCCAAGGCGCTGTTGGCCGGCGCGAGTTTCCGACAGCCGCCACAGGGCGAGCCCGGACATCAGGCTGCCGGGAATTCCCAACGCCAACCGGCAAGTGGCAGGCAGCCCTTCCAATCCGTACAATGTCCCGGCTAGGGCTAGAACTACAAGCGGAGGATAAATCCACGCCCCTGGCAGCAACTGGCCGACGATTCGAACCTGCCGCCGTCCGAATTCCAAAAGGGCAAATAACGAAGGCGCCATGATTGCCGCTCGAACCAGTCTGAGCGCGGTCGGCCCGGCCGAATCCGTTACCGACAGTGTTAGGCATTCGGCCAAACCATATCCCAGTCCGAACCATATGAGAAAGTGCCATGGAGCCGACTCATCCGGGCGTAAACGAAGTTTCCCCGCCTGCCTGGCCAACATAAAGAAAGGCAGTGCGAACAGTAATATGCGGTAATCAAATAAAGCGGCGGGAACGTTATCCACAGTCGCTGGTCCCTGGGGTGGGGAATTCGAAACCGCCCTGGATTTTCTCCGGCGGTTTTACGACGTCCCAAGTAAATGTAGCATGCAGGAAGCGCCCGATAAGCAATCTTTACGCGCCCGTGCCACCCGTAAGATAGATACTAATCGCACAATCGGCAAACCTGCGTTTTTCGTCAAATAATTTATTCCACGCAGTTGATCTTTGCATGCTATATAGTTCCAGTGGTTGGAAAGGGGGATGATTTGATGCATCTGGGGCATAACAGGTTTGTCGGCGTTGAGATTCACAGATGCTCGTTATTGCTGGATTTATCGTGGTTTTGGGCGCTGTGCTAGGCGGCTATATGATGGCCGGCGGCCATATCCTCGCGCTCATCCACCCTTCCGAGATTCTTACCATTGGCGGGGCTGCCCTGGGCGCTCTTATTGTGATGTCGCCTAAGAAGGTGCTATTCGATCTGATTCGCAGCGTCGTTCAGTGCGTGAAAGGAACGCCTTATAACAAGACCTCATACGAAGAGCTGTTTAAAATGCTTTACAGTCTGTTTCGGACCGCCCGCCGCGACGGACTCATGGCCCTGGAATCGCATATTCTCAATCCCCATGAAAGTTCGATTTTCGGCAAATATCCAAAATTAGTGAACAACCATCACGCCATGTCATTTCTAACCGGGGCCTTGACGCCGATGGTGGACGGAACGGTGAAGCCCGAAAAATTGCCCATCCTCTTGGAAGAGGACCTGAAAATAATTGAAGATGAGCATCACGCGCCGACCGGCGTGTTGACCAAGACGGCCGATGCCTTGCCCGGTTTCGGCATCGTGGCGGCTGTGCTGGGAATCGTTATCACCATGAGCTCCATCGACGGCCCGGTCAATGAAATCGGCGAAAAAGTAGGGGCCGCCCTGGTGGGCACGTTTTTGGGGATCCTTTTGTCTTACGGGTTTTTCGCCCCCATGGCCGTGCGCATGGAATTCCTGGGCGCGGCCGAAATCGCCTTCCTGCGAATCATCGCCACGGCCATTCCCGGATTTGTGGGCGATCTGTCTCCCAAGGTCGTGCTCGAACAGGCGCGGCGCGGCGTGGTTGCCGAGTTCCGGCCCAGCCGAGAGGAAATGGACCAATGGCTCAGGGATGTTGAAACTTCCGGACCATAACCAACAGCGAGGATAATGCATTATGGCGGGCAAAGGCGGCGGAGCCTGGAAAGTGGCATACGCGGACTTCGTCACCGCGATGATGGCTTTTTTTCTTGTCATGTGGATCACCTCCCAGAGCAACGCGGTAAAACAGGCCATCGCCCAATACTTTCAAGATCCGGGCAGCAATTCGTTGAGATCCTCGGGCGGACCGCCGCTGTTGCCTGCCAACAAGTCCGGGCAAATTCCCGGCCCTTCGATCGTCCCCGGCACAAAACCCGGCAATGCCCTCGGCGTCGACCATCTGCGAAGCAACAAATCTCTAATCCTTGGCACGGGTGAGAAGAAACCCAGCCTCTTCGTCCTTCACGACGGCAACCGGCGCTGCATGGGCACCATGATCCTGTTCGCCGAGGACTCGGCGGAGTTGGACGATACGGCCAAAGAGCGGTTGATGCTGGTAGTGACTGAACTTCGCGGCAAATCGCAAAAAATCGAGATTCGCGGCCATGCCACGAGAAGTCCCGGATCGGAAGAACGCCCGGCAAAAGACCCTTGGCAAATATCGTATGACCGCTGCCAGGCAGTGATGAAATTCCTGGTTCAGCAAGGGATCGATGCGGAAAGATTACGCCTCAGCCAGGGAGGCCCCTATGAGCCCTACTCGCTCGATTCGAGCCCTTCCCTGCACTCGCACAACTCCCGCGTGGAAATCTATATATTGGACGAATATGCCGAGAACTTCATGGGCTCTCCGGAAGAACGCGCCAACCGCTTTGTCACTCCACAACAATAACGCGCGGCGTTTCGAAACAGATGAGACCGCTTCAGGGAGATAGCATAATTGTCCGATACGTCGGCACTGCGCCGCGCCGCTGGCAGGCATGATGAGGAAATCAGTGCGGCGGACCGGCCGTTGACCGGATCGGCTTCCGGAGCATCCATGTCAAAATTCGCAATTCCCCTACCGACAATTTCGCTTGTTGCAGATTATGCCAATTCCAGGTTTTCATGCGCCCGGGTCAGATCATCGTGCAGGGCGATGATATTTTCCGCCTCCGGGTGCAGGATTTCGTTGCCCATCGCACCCTGGTAGCGGCACGTGGCGTAACGCTGCGAGGACTGTTCGTAGCCGGCCTTCCATTTTTCAAAGGCTTCATTTTCCTGCGGATCCTCGCGCGGAAAACGTATCCTATTCACCTCACTGCCGCAGCGGTACGGCTTGGGCGTGAGCCTGGCGCGGAATGACTGCTGGGCATGGCATAGTTTCACATACAACGGGTCGGCTCCGAGCGACTCGAGCAGCGGCATTGTTGCCGCATCGGCGGGATCGAATAAGTCGTGCGTCGCCAGGAGCCTCATGCCCGCGCACGTTCGGTACACGCGAAAACCAAACTCCGGCTTACCGGTCAAGAAATCTTCCACCCTCTGAAGGGCCTTTATTTGTTGCTCGTCCTGCTGCGAAGGGCCGGACCGGCGAAATATAAGCCCGAATAATGCCCTAAAAAAATTTCCTAACGAAGGCGGCGGGAAATCCACGTCCACGAACATTACCCGGGCAGTGTTTAACACCACGGCCCCGGTTGAGTTGCGCGAGCATGGCCATTATACTACCGTCGTTGTTGCGGAACTCCTCTAAAATTTCCTCGCGAATAGGAGCGTCGCTGTAAGCATAACGCCCCAGCGTTTCGCCCCGCAAAAAACTATTAAGGATGCGCCGGGCGTCGGCAGTGGCCGCTTCCCGAGCTTCTTCAAGACTGCGATTAGATCCGCGCCAGCAAGTAAATCGCGTCTCCTTGCCTTTAAGACCTATTTCCGTGGCGGTCCCTTTGGACCAGTATCGAGGAATGTTCATAACAATTACCCTTACAATACAAAAACGGCAAAAAACATGTCCAACCGTCCAGTTTTCGACGGGGGCCTTCGGACGATAATCTTACCATGTTGATTTTTTTTGAAAATCGCAGCCCTTTATTAGATCTTGCCGTAAACCCATATTGCATTCGCTTTATATTCACCAAAAGCCCTTTTTTTACCGGATTTCCTTGCTATAGTTGCCAGACGCCGGACGGTCTGATAAACTAGTCCCGATTCTAAAAAAGGCGTCCATAGCGCTTTCCCTGCCACAAAGCCATCCAGTCATGTCTGACATCTTCATTACCGAAAACTTTTTATTGCAAAACGGCCAGGCGATCGAACTGTATCATCGTTTTGCCGAGAAAATGCCGATCATCGACTATCATTGCCATCTGTCGCCGCGGGAAATCGCCGAGAACCGCAGTTTCGACAATCTCACGCAAATCTGGTTGGCGGGCGATCACTACAAATGGCGGGCCATGCGAACCGCCGGCGTGCCCGAACGCTTCATTACCGGCGATGCCTCGGACCGGGAAAAATTCCAAAAATGGGCCGAAACTGTGCCGCGATCCCTGCGCAATCCGCTTTATCATTGGACGCATCTGGAACTGAAACGACCCTTCGGCATAAGCGACCGGCTTTTGCATCCTCAAACGGCCGAAAGCATTTGGAACCAGTGCAACGCCAAGTTGGCCCGGCCGGAATTCTCCTGCCGCGGAATCATGCGGCAGATGAACGTCGTGCTCTGCTGCACCACGGACGATCCCGCCGACAGCCTGGAACATCATGCCGCAATCGCCGCCGACGCCTCGTTTCCAGTCAAGGTATTGCCCGCCTTTAGGCCGGATAAGGCCATGGCCGTGGAAAATCCCGCGGCCTTTAACTCCTGGGTGGAAAGATTGGCCGCGGCCGCCGGCATGGAAATAAACGACAATTTCACGCGGTTCATGGAAGCCTTGCACCGCCGCCACGATTTTTTCCACAACATGGGTTGCCGGATTTCGGATCACGGCATCGAAAGGTTTAACGCCGAGGATTACACGGCCTCCGATATCAATGCCATTTTCCGCCGCGTTCGTTCCGGCGGCGCTCTTTCCGAAGATAAAATACTAAAATTCCGTTCGGCCATGCTTCACGAGTTGGCGATAATGGATCACGAAAAGGGCTGGACTCAACAGTACCGCTTCGGCGTGTTAAGGAACAACAACACCCGCATGTTCCAAGCCCTCGGGCCGGATACTGGTTTCGATTCCATCGGCGATTTCGAAATCGCCCGGCCGATGGTCAAATTTTTCGACCGCTTGGACCGAGACGACCGGCTGGCCAAAACCATCCTCTATAACATCAATCCCGCGGATAACGAAATTGTCGCCGCCATGATAGGCAACTACCAGGACGGCAGCGCCCCGGCAAAATGCAGTTCGGCAGCGCCTGGTGGTTCTTGGATCAAAAAGACGGCATGGAAAAACAGATCAACGCACTGTCGAACCTGGGGCTTTTGAGCCAATTCGTGGGCATGACGACCGACAGCCGCTCGTTCCTCTCCTATACCCGGCACGAATACTTCCGCCGCATCCTCTGCAACCTCCTGGGCCAGGAAATGAAAGACGGCCTGCTGCCCGACGACATGGATATGATCGGCTCGATGGTCCAGGACATCTGCTGCCGCAACGCCGCTAGGTATTTTGGCTTTGATGTCCCTGTGTAGGGGGATTGGGGGATATGCTAATTATGTATATATAAACCAGCCATGAAATGGATTATTAAGAGCCTATCCCAAAACAGATGCGTCATTCTGAGCGAAGCGAAGAATCTGGGTGAAGAAAGATGGGAAATACTGGCAATATATCACATACAGCGAGATCCTTCGCTTCGCTCAGGATGACTTTTGGGATAGGTTCTAAATACAAAATAAGCGCGAACCTTTTTCTGTTTTATGTGACTACTCTAATATCCTTTATCTGGTCTTAGGGAAAAAATACCCCAATTTTTTAGCGACCTGACGTTAAGTTGAGTTAATCGGTCAACATCAAGACAAAATAATCGCCCAAATAGTAGAAAGAATAGACAAATTCGTATTTTGTGCGTATACTAACACAAAGGTGACGTGGCCGGCGTTTCGATAAATGAAAAGCGGCCGCATGGTTGTTTAATTTTTCTATCCGCTATTTCGCGCCTAGCGCAACGATCTGAAAGGGATCAAAAATGGATCGCTACATTTCCGCCATTATCCGTGGATTCTCTATTCTTCTTGGTGTCAACTGCCGGGAGAACCGCGTTAGTGGTTTGGCGATTCAGGATTCCTGTCTTAGTTCGCTGGTGCGCGCTCTGGGATTGCGCCACGGCAGTTTGGCCGGCTTACATGTGGCTGTAACAGCCCGCGTTAGCACGGCCAACTGGCGTCCAGCCGGAATGGCGCGGCATGTTTCGGGAAAATAAAGCCTGACCTCCCCGAATCATAAAACTCCTTCCCCTGCCGCCACGAACGGCAAAAGGCGTTCGATAGCCTTTTTACCGTCTCCGCCGGCTCTAGAGTTTGTTCGCGTCCCAATTATTTTAGTGGTTCTTTTAAACGGAAATACAATCATGACTACCCAATATGCCCCGATCACTCAAACCGATACGCCCCTGGCCCAAACCGTTTACGCCGCTAAGCGCGGCGACCGGAAGGCATTCGGCCGGCTGGTCGAGAATTTCGAGCGGGCGGTCTATGCCACGGCCTACCGCCGGCTGAACAATCACGCCGACGCCCAGGAACTCTGCCAGGAGGTGTTCCTCCAGGCGATGCGAAAAATCGATCAACTCGACGACCCCCGCTGCTTCGGCGGCTGGCTCCGCTCGATTGCCGACCGCATGGCTATAAACCGCATGATGCGCCGTGGGCCGAGCACCTCGGCCGACACCGACCTGTTGAAGTCTGATTGCGTCGAACTCCGCACGCCTCTGGTGGTCCTGCTCCAGTGCGAGCGCGAAGACCAGGTCCGCCGCGGCCTGCGCCGCCTCCGCGCCATGGATCGCGAAACTCTCGTGGCCTTTTATTTCGACGGCCGATCGATAAACGAGATGTCCAAAAAATTTGATACCCCGGTGGGCACGATCAAGCGCCGCCTGCACGTCGCCCGAAAACGACTGGCCAAGGAACTCGAAACCCTCTCCCCCGCGTAGCTCAACCATTTAGTCCCCGGTGAAGACACCGGGGGCTTTGGTTGGGTAAATTCGCCGGGGGCTTGGCTGGTTTAATACACTGGGGATTTGTATAGCCGAGACCATTGGTCGCGCTGATTAGTATCGGCCATATCACGCATTGAATTCGATGCGCGATTATTTTATATCATACTGATATCCGCTCATCCTTCGGACATCGGGGCAAACTTCTTCGCCGAAAATAGTTTGAGTATTATATTTGGCCGGAATACTGCCGTCGGGCATGGTGATTTCCACGCGATAATAGCCTGGCGGGACTCCCTTGGGATCGCCGGGATTGACGGGTTCGGTTATCTCGACGCTGCCGTCCGGCCCCGTCGGATTCGTGCCTGTGCATTCCGGCAAGTTGCCCATAAACTTTTCCGGCACGAATTTAACCTCGGCGCCGGCTAGAGGTTTGCCGTTGCGGGTTACTTGGGCAATAACTCCGCCAATGCGAGCGACCTTGGTTTGCTGCCAGGCTTTAATCCGGGCAGTGATATCGGCGGCTGTAACGCCTTTTTCCTTGGTCGATTTAAAATTCGCCATGGCCTGGGCTGAAGCTAATGACGGCACTTTATCCAACTCTGCCCCGCTTATTTTGCCGTCATGATTTGCATCGTAAAGCTTTATGGCCTCTTGCCCGGCGGCATCGGCATCGATCTCGTGAAGATAAAATCGCCGCGGTTGAGATTGCTGTTCTTTAATCGCCGATTTATTAGTTGTGGTTGCACCTTCTGCCTGATCCGAACTGATATCGAAATCCGGAGCCTGCGATATTCTTACATCCGGGGCGATTTCCAGACCATAAATGGTTTGCGTATTGTATTTTGCTGGGATATCTTCTCCGGGCTTGGTAATTTCCACTGAGTAAAATCCCGGCGCAACGCCCTTCGGATCATTTGGACCAAACGGTATGCTCATCATTGCCAACCCGTCTTTATCGGTTGTGCCGGCGGCGGTTATAAATTCCTTGCCCAGGAAATCCTCCGGCACGAATTTAACTTCCGCGCCTTCGACCGGTTTGCCATCGCGGGTTATTTTACAGGGAATCCCTCCTATCCGGGCAATCTTGGTGGCCTGCCAGGCTTTGATGTGCGCGGCGATTTCATCGGCTGTTATGCCTTTGTCTTTGTTCGTGTGCATCATTCCCATCGCCGCTTTTAACGCCGGGACCTTGTCCAACTCCGCGCCGCTAATCTTGCCGTCCTTATTGGCGTCGTATTTTTCCAGGGCCTTTTTTCCTGCAGCCGCCGCATCGATATTGGGTGGATAAATTCGCTCTTGCTGTGGCTGTAGTGATTGTTGATCTCCAGCCGCAGGTTTATCTTCTCCACTTTCCGCGGATTGAATCCGCACCAATTTTAGCCGCACTGGCAAACTGCCGCTGTTCAATGCGTCGGCCAGATCGGTAACTTCCTGCTTTGTGAATGATCCCTGAATCACGCCGTGATCCAGGATTGTAGACATAAGCGAAGGCGCGGAATACAATTTACCGTCCAAAATGATTCCCAATCGCCGAGAAAATCCCGTCTTTTCATCAGGTGTATTTTCGCCGGTCAACGCGCCGAATAGTTTGCCTCCTTGAGGATTCAATGCAAATTCGACGTCAGGACGTCCGCTTTGGTCCGTGCCGACGTTGACCTTGTTCAATAAATCGCCCGTCATGTTGTATTTGTCCTGAACCACAAGGATCTCGGTCACTTTATTATCGCCTACAGCTCGTTCCCGTTTGGCAATAGACGGAATATTGAAATCCCTCTCTCGTCCTTCCGCGATATACACCCACCAGGCCTCGCGATTGCCCTCGGAATCTTTTATTTCTTTGTTGTCCGGTTCCTTTAGAGCGCGCTCGATCAACAATTTATTGTCATGTTCATTGGCCAGGATGCGGAATTCAAGCGTTCCGGGCCGTTCCAGCAGCCGTATCACACGATTTGCCTCCGCTGCACTGCTATTTAGCACGGCAATTTCAATATTCAAGTGTTCAACAAGCCGAACCCGGGCTATCTTCTTCGCGCCTGTATTTATTCTCCGCTCGATCACGTTCAAAATCTTGTCCATATCCGCACCTGGAAATCCGCCCGGGGCCGATTTGGGATCGATTTCATAAATCAATACCGGCCCCTTTGGCTCGACCTGCGATTGAGCACTGGTCGCCCCACGCTTCTCGACAGGCGCAGCTTTATCAGACAAAACCACTTGCACGTCCGTCTTCTGCCCGGGTTGTAGCGATACATTGCGGAACTCGACCCATTTATAAGGACGGCTTTGGAAACGGAATTGCTTGATTTGCTCGAGTGGCAAATTTGAAAAAGTAGCAGTCATCTGAACAATATCGCCTACGAAACCATCGTGCATACTCGACGCCGTGTATTCCTTTCCCTTGTCATCCACGGCAACGATGCGTTTTTCGCCATCAACCTTGCCATAGGCAACCGTTGCAACAACAGTCTTATCTGCCTTTTCGACCGGTTCGGAAAATACAACTCCCCGGTCGATAGGATACATGTGTAAACCGGTGTCGCCCTGATTGCGTTCAGCCGTGGTCCCCCACGGACCATTAGCCACCCCAAAACGAACGATCCCAGCGGCCGGCCTATCAAGGAATATCACAGCAGCGGCATGAAGATCACCCGTGTAATTGTCGAGAAGCTTTGGATATTCCCTTTCGATAGAATGACGTTTTGGCTCGAATTCTATTTGTGTGCCCACCGATTCCGAGGGCATATTATGCAATAAAACTGCAAATTCGCGAACAACATGCGGCTGGTCGCGATACGGCTGGTGGATAGTGACATCACCCTTCAAAGAGTCATACGGGCGATCGGCCAACGGCGAACCGTCCGGCCTCCACCACGGGCGGTCTTTTGACGGATTCTCGGAAACACCCAGCAATTCGACCGTGATGCCGCTGGGCAGCCGGGCCTCGAAAGTTTTTTTTGATTCGTCTTGCGTAACCTTTGATGATTGATCTTCGGCAAGTGCTGATCTGGAATTTCCCGGCCCACGCACTCCGGCGACAAACAGTCCGCACAACAGCACTGAGCCGATTGTTGCCAATCGCACAAAAGGTGAAAGCTGATCGATACGGAATTTGGAATCTCTGAGCATGGCAATTCTCCTCAAAAATGTGTTTTGTGTAGGGAGAAACGTGCGGGCAGGCCACAACAGCGGCCGCTCCTGCTTTCGCAAGGCAAGTTCCGCGATCGTGGTCAAATACTGCCGCTGCCCACCGGAAACACCCGCCGCCGCCGCATCGGCCGCCAATTCCTGCTCCAAGCGCAAACGGTTCATCAGCCAATGCACAAGCGGATGATAAAAGTGCAGCATTAGTCCGAATTGCCCGCAGAGTAGCGCCAGAAAATCCTGGCTCCGTGCATGGGCGATCTCGTGGGCTAAAACGGCATGACGCTGATCGCCGGTCCATGTCTCCCAATCGAAGGGCAAAAGGATTACCGGACTCAGCCAGCCCACAGTGGCCGCCGTAACCAGATCGTCGCAATGGCGGACCTCGACTAGGCGGCGACAACCTAGCTTTGCGCGTAGCATATCGACCAGTTCCAACAGCTTACCGTCAAGCACCGGCCGGCTGCGAAGAAGTTGCCGGCGCACTGCCATCACGCCCAGCACAAGCCATCCCAGTCCGCAAATCATGGCGCTAAGCACAATCATCGCCACTACGGCCGGCCAGCGCCAGGCCTTTGCCGATTCAGCCCCTTGTGGTTGGGAAGGTTCTTCGTCAAGTGCCTGCCAAAAAAATACAGCGCCAGAGGATCGGGTTTCTCTCACCCCCGGCCCCTCTTTCAATGGGAGAGGGGAGTTTGCGATTGAATCTCCCGCAAGTTGGCCAGCGGAGTTATGCGACATTTTCTGAGCTGAGTCATCGGTCGGAGCTGAGGGACTATTCGCCGGTGCAACGGCCGATTGTGCTGAGGTGTAAAATCGATGTATAGACCATCGCGGCCATGGACTTAGCGCCAAAAGCGACAAAATCACAACCATTAACAGACCGGTGAGCACGACAGGCTCGGCCGCAGCAGGACGCATCCGCCTGAGCAAAATGTACAGGCCGCTTGCCAGCAAGCCGATCAGCGTAACTTGCACTGCGCACCACGTGAGCGCGATTCCAATGGTATTCATTGCTTTTCTCCCCGGAGTATTGCCTCCAGAACGGACCGTTCCTTGGCGGTTAGTTTGCGTTCCTCCACAAGCCGCAAGAGCAATTGTTCTCTGGATCCGCGAAAGACCCGCTCCACAAGGTCGCCCAAGATGCTTCGCGACACTTCTTCATAACTGCGGACCGGTCGATATTGAAAGGGGCGCTCGTTGTTGATTTGCTCTAAAAATCCTTTTTCGCTGAGGATGCGGACCAGAGTGGCCACGGTGGTATAGGCCAGGTCGCGGCCCGCGGCAGCCAGTTGTTCGCGTATTTCCGCCGCGGTCGACGGGCCCACGGTCCAGAAGACGTGCATCACTTCCAACTCACGCTCGGTAAGTTCTTTGGCAGAGGGCCGGGCCATGAAAAGAATCTCCTTTCTCGCCCTGTTTTATGGCGTTGGCCAAAGGTCATTAACAGGTTCGTTATGATATTTGGTTATTTAGATTTGGTTTTATAGTAGCATGTTTGGCGTAATTGTCAATAGGCTTTTTTCAAAAGACCAGGGGCCGGAGACGCGGGGCAGGGGGGAAAGGCAAGATAGTCTGAAGGGCTCAGACGTGGGGAATTAAGCGATAAGCACGGTATACGGCGTAAAACGGCAAATCGCGCAACTTTTTACGGCTGTTCAAGTTGCATTTTGAAATTTGCGACTTTCAATTTGCATTTAAAAATACCCCACGCGGATCACGCGCTCAGCTTTCGACACAAAGATTTTATCCCCCCGTCCCTCAAGAAAAATAGCCGTCGCCGGCTCGGGGGGCAAGACGGCGACGGCACCGGGAGGACAATCAACACACAGGGGTGAATTGTCAATAACGCTCTTTACGGCGCTGTGACGCCGAGTTTCTCTTCCTCCTCTTCTTGGATAATGATCCGCGGGGTGACCATCATCATCAAACTTTGGGTTTCGCGGCCGACGCCCACATTCTTGAACAAACGGTCTAAATAAGGGATTTTGTTAAGGATGGGGACGCCGAATTCGTTGCGGCCTTCGCTGAGCCGCTTGATTCCGCCTAAAAGCACCGTTCCGCCGTCCGGCACGCTGACCGTGGTGGTAACGGATACGAAGGAGAAGCTGGGCAACTGGACCGTAACGCCCGAGGTCGTCCTGGTCGAATTATTGTTATTTTTGGTGGCATCGTTGGGAGTGGTTTGGATGCCTTCACGCGTGGTATCGGTCGTGGTGCTTGTCGAACCGCTGAATGTAAAGGTGTTGACCGTTCCGATATGGCTGAAGAAGGGCACGATCGTCAGCCGCACGAATCGCCGATCATTGGAAATGACCGCCTGCACGGACATGAACGTGCCTTCGGACAACACGACAATCACCGGCTGTTGCGCCGCGGCAAAGTCGCCTACCACGGGAATCACACTGATCACGAAGGGATTTTGCGTCTGATCGAAGACCGATGCCTGTTGCCCGTTAAACAAGGTAACCTTGGGGGCTTGCAACACGTTGGTGCGCCTGTCGCCTTGAGCGGCGTTGATGAAAAAGTACGCCTCGATGTCGCTAAGGATGGCGAATCCCACCTGGGCGCCGGCTGTGGCGTCGAAACCGCCGAATTGCGGGACCGACAAGCCGAAGCTGTTCTGGGTGAATGGAATATCCAGATCCGCGGTATACACCGACGCCGTGTTCCCCGGCCCCGTCGTCCCCACGACCGCGCTTGTGCCGCGATCCGAGTCGAGGGTGTCGAAGACCGGTTCTTGCGGCGGGGCGCCCGCCGGATTGCCGGCCACCACCACCGACCCGAAACCAGCCGTCTGGTTCTTGGCGTTGTCGTGGATATTAAAGTCGAAATTCACGCCGATCCGTTCAAAGAAATTGTCGGTAAGAGTTATGAAGCGGACCTCAATGGTCACCTGCAAATCTTGCATGCGGCGCAACTGTTCCAAGAGGTCCACTATTTCTTCGTGAACGTCCTGGGTTTGGCTGACAACGATGCTGAGGTTGGTTTCGAAAGGCTCGATCGAGCCCGGCCCGCCCACGCTGTCCCAGGTGCTCGGTTTCACCGTGCCGGTGATCAAATTGATCAGACTGTCGAAGTCCGCTTGCGTGCCGCCGCCCAATCCCCCCGGACCAAATCCGAGGGGTTGCTGCGGTTGGTTGTGCGGGCCTCCGGCCGGATGGGGCGACGTGATCTGTGAAAGCACGCTCGGATTGATTATTCCCGAGCCATTCTTGCCGTCCCGGCTGGCCACCACTCCCAGCGGCGTGCCGCTGGAACCAAAAGGCGTATTGTTGTTGCCCCCAAAACCAATTGCACCCATGGCGTTGTTATAAGCCGCGCTTAAGCCCATGGGCATGGGCACGAAGTTTGGAATCGGCACCACCAGGTCGGCCACGTTATAAGTAACCGGGTACACCTGGTTGTCGCGGAGTTGTTCGCTGGTGATCTTGAGCACCTCGTCCTTGATGACGTAGCTTAGGTGCAGCGGTTGAAGGATCAAGTTCAACGCGCTCTTGAGCATGATTTCGTGGCGCACTTCGATGGTTACGGGTGTATCGGTGGTCACGCCTTCCTCGGCCAGGCCTTTCGGATCGAGATACAGGTTGATTTCGGCGATCTTGCTCAAGTAATCGACGACCTTGCTCAATGGCGCGTTGGTAAAGTCCAGCGAGACCGGCGTCTTCAGTTTCTTTTGAATTTCAATTTCCCGTTCGGTAAGATTGCGGCGGTGCTCGGCTTGCGCCAGTTTTGCGCGGTTCTTGGTCAGGTCGCCCCAAGTCTTGGCGTCGGGCATTACATAGGGATGCTGATCGTCGAAAGGAATGCTGGATTCGTCCACTCTGTTTAAGGCCGTCCAGAATCCTTCTTCCTTCTTATCGCGCAAGGCGTTATTGCTCGTTACCCGGTACAAAAACTTGGCGTCGGTAAGAAGTTGTTGGGTGACCGGATTGTTCGGATCGAGTTCGGCCGCCTGTTTGGCCGCTATTTGGGCCTCTTCGTAGCGCTGTTCGTCGCGCAGCCGGTTGAACTCGTCGATCTTCTGGGCGATTTTTTCTTTTGTCTCTTGCTTCACGCGCGCTTCGCGTTCGATATCCTGGCGAGTGTGATTGTTCTTTTCCGCCAAATCCAAACGCGGCTGATTCTCATCGACATATTGCTTGATTTCGCCGATCGCGCGGTCCGCTCTTCGCAGTAACTGATCGCGCGCGCCCGGTTCCAAACCCGCTTGTTCCACTTTTTTGCGGCCTTCCTCCAGGAGGCTCAAGGCCCCTTTCGGATCGGATTCGCGCATCGCCCGGGCGTTCGCTTCCAGATGGGCCAGGTCCGCGGCGACTTGCCGGGCCAGGACCTGCTGCCGGGCGGCCGTCTCGTCGAGCAAACTGGGTAATTGTCCGCCCGATTGGGCCGCGCTATGCTGCGCCGGACTTGAAAGCAACTGCAAATGATCCTGCAAACGCTGCGCGACTGCCGGATCCAATTCGTTCTTGCGCGCGGCGGCCTGGAGGAAAAGCTGATACGCCCGATCCCTGTCGTGGGCCCTGAGCGCCGCTTCGCCTTGTTGGAACAAACTCAATGCCGAACCGGATGGCGCTTCGCGATTGACCGCGCCCTGCGCGGGAATCGCCTCCGGCGAAATCGTCGGCGGAGAGGGCATCGCCGAGGCGCCGTTTTGAGCTAAATTATATCGCGGGGCCGATCGAGACCCGGATTGTCCGGCCGCGGCCGTGACGTTCCGCGTCGGATCGTTCGCAGGATCGTACACCGCCGCTGATGCCGTGTGCTTCGCATCTCCGCCCAGAGTATTTGCGGCCTCGTAATTAGCGGCTGGAACTACCGCCGAAGATTCGCGCTCGCGAACCTTGCCGATGTCGGAGAGAACCAATTCCGGACGGTCTTCGCCGGACGCCGACGCCGAGTCGCTCCGCCGCGCCTGTTGGGCTTTGCGGGCAAGTTCTTCCGCCCGATCCAACAGGCCGGCCGCCAAGGCTTCGCGCGACTGGCGGACCAGATCCAAGGATGCGTCTTGGCGCTGTAGGGATCCGGGCTGGGATTGTGCGCCGCGGACCAAAGGCGTTTGGCCGGATCGTATTACCGCGATCCGCGAAAGCAGATCCTGCGGTTTCATTTCAATAAGATTGTATGATACCTGTTGTGTCGCCGCCACATTGGCCAGGCGTTCGGCTTCATCCAATTCGCCGTAAAGCAACAACGCCTCGGCCTGTTCCATCAAATTCCGGGCGTAAGTGCGGCGGTAGACTTCGGTGTTTTTCTCCAGCGAAGCCAGATCCTGGGTTTTTTGGATGGCGGCCTCCACCTTTTCGGGCGTGTCGTCCATGGGACCGTATTGAAGATTTTGATTCTTGGCTTGCCGCACGAATTCGGCGGCGCGGCGCGTATCGCCCACTGCCAACGCACGTCGCGCGCCAAGCAAGGGGACCCGCTTCCCATGCGGATTTCACCGCCGCCTGTACCTCCGCGCTGCGGCGATCCCTTGGTTAGAAAGGAAGGCAAGGCCAAGTCGTTCTCGCTCGGCTCTGTCGAGGGATAGTTTATGTTCGCCTGAGCCTGCGAGGAGGCGGCCCTCAAAACTGCCGGCAATTCGGCCGGTACGACGCCGTCGACTCGGGGTAAGGGCATGACCTGCTTTGTTTCCGGCGAAGACGCCGCGGCGCCGCTTGTCCGACCGGCAAACGGGTCGCTCGCGGGAACATTTTTCTTGGTTCCTCCCAGCGGGGAAAATAGCTGGCTGGGCTTCGTCGGCCCGGCCGCGCTACGCTTGCGCTCCAAATCGCGGCGAGCCTTTTTCGGCGTATCGCCCAAGTGAAAACTGTTGTACTCCACGCCCAACGCTTCAGCCTGAGCAATCAGCGATTCCGCCGCCGTCAGATCATTTTCGGCCATGGCCTGTCTGGCTCGGCGCAGCAAATCGGCCGCTTGTTGGCCTTTGTCCTCCGTTTTAGGACTTGCCGCTTGGACGCTGCCAGCCGCAGCCGGCGGCGCGTCCCCACTGCTTTGCGGCGGTGCGGCCACAGCCCTACCTGCCGATACAAATATTGCCAATAGCACACAGCCGATGCGTGTTGATGCGGTCGTGTTCAAAAGATATCTCCTTTTGAGACGCGCAAATTCCCCCAACGACATTTTTCAGGGATTTATCAGATAAGAGCGGGTTAAATACCGGTTGCACGTACTTGGGTCAAGGGCATTTTCAAGATTTTCGCCCTGCAAAATTACTAATTTTTGCCGATGGCACCAACCGGTGGTATTTAGAGTACTACTACAGGAGGGGGAAATATTGCCTTTAGCCCCGCGCTTCAGGGGCAAGACAGCCCAATACGTTTTCGGCAAACCTCAATTGGCATCGACTAGATGCGGGGATCCTAAGGTCTTGGCGGATGCCTTTGACCGGCGGCGTCTCCCCCAGGCATAAGAGTCCTGGGATCTACTGTTCCCCGCATGGGCGGCCCTCGATGATCGGGAACCGCGGTGGTTTCCGGTTTGCTTGTTACCACCCGATTGATCTCGGCCAAATCGTCCAGTTCGTTGCGCAGCATCAGCGTAATGGATTTGCCGTTAACCACCATAAACAGCATTTCCCGCGGTTCAGTCGATTTGTGGTCTTTACCCAAGCTGAACTTTTTCCCCCCGTCCATATCGAGCAGGGTGGCGTCGGTGATGAGATCTGCTGTCTCAGAGGTCGCGGCGGCAGGCGAATCAGTCGTCACTGGAACGGTCGTTTCATTGGGGAAGTTTAGAACCTGGCCATGATCGACGTTGGAAACAGAGTAGTAGCCTGCCCGGCCGTTTTTTTCCACCCAGGTCAACAATACCACGGGGAATTTTCCGGGCTCGTCGGATTTTGCCGTGCCGACTAGTACTTGGGTATCCTTGGGCACGTCGACGCGATTAGTTTGCGCGGCAAGTTTGTCATTTGCGGGAAGATTCGTATAAAAGTAATTGTCTTTGGCAAAGTCCGCTTTCTGCAATTTAGCGGCATCAACTCCATAATTCGGATTTTTCAATTTTAAGCTCACTCGATAAACGTAACTTTTACCCGGCTCAGCGGAAAAATCGAAAAAACGCAACAATTTGTATTCAACCGACGCTGTGGCGGGAGCCTGGCCTCTATTTTGGCGCCCCTGCAAACGCGCGGATCTACCACCCCTCGGTACGGGTTTGCTCTGTCCCCGACGTTGTCGCCTTCCGGCGCTCCGCTCGGCGTGCCGCCGGCATTCATAAGAGGGATTTCCGTCTCGTGTGCCACGCTGTTGCCCCAGGTACGGTTCTGCAAAGGACCAAGGGGAAAAGTCAAAATCGGATCGGTGTACTTGATATCTACCACCTCTTGTTGTTGTTGCGGCCAATCCTTGGTAGCCTCTTTTTCGTTGTCGGGGAAGTCGAATATTTTTTTGAAATTAGGATTTTTTTCATCGGCCGGACTGTTGATCTCGGCCCGTTCGACGGTGTAACCGGCATAAGTCGGCACGTCGTTGACGGGATTATAGTCAACCGAGTCGCTGAAGGCCTTGCGATAGGCGTTTGCTTGCTTTTCCCAGGGAACCAATCCCGTTATTACCACCCAGTGCTTGCCGCGGACGGCGGCGTTCGCGGCCGCGCGCGGTTGGTTGCGGGGGCGCCCGCCGTACATGGGCGGCATGCCGCCGTACATGGGCGGAAGTGCGCCCGGTTTATCCCTGCCGGTCTTATCCCTGCCGGTGTTTTCCCTGCCGGTGCGATCGGGATTTTCAGCCGCAGGGGCGGCATTGGTTAAAAAAGCGCCAAAATCGGCATCCGCGCGAAGGCCTTCTACGTCATAAATCTCAGGCTGCTCTCGCTTTCCTCTCTGGCCGAAAAGCGGCTTGTCCAAAGCAACGTCGCATTCGTAAGGCTTTACGCTAATCCCCTGCTTGTTGATGGCGGCGATTTTTTCGGCGTCTTTTTTATAATCCCCTTTATCATCCCTTGCTAACATGTCCTTCATCAACTCATTCACCATGCTCTTCACTTTTTCCTCGGATTTATTTTCAATGTTCTGTTTCGATTCGGCGCATTTACTTGCCAAATCGGAAGTGGCCTTATCGAACTTTTCCCGCCGCAACACCGCCCCGTAAATTATGCCCGCAAATACGAGAATAAACGCCCCTAGCACAACTTTTTCCGAGTGTTCGAGAAAAAATTTTCCGATCGCCTTCTTATCGAAACTGATTTTTGGTTTCATGGCATGTTTCCTCACCACTTGGATTTGAGCAGGAGGACGGGCATTCTTGCCCGCCTTTTTTGGGCCGGACAATAATATCCGCCCTCCCAATTCGGATGGTTTATTTTGTTACAGATCCGAGGCATTCATTGTTTTTAATCATGCTTCATCCCAGATTCTTTATCCTTCCCTAAAGTATCTAAGGCTTGGCAGGAGCGGCCGGCGGCGTTGCAGGCGCAGTTCCCCCCGGTTTTGCCGGAGCGGTTGCGGGAGTTGCGCCAGGCGCGCCGGCTTCGGTTGCGGGAGCGGAGCCAGGAGCGGGTTCGGCCGGTTTTTCCGCGGCTGTTCCGGTTCCCAATGTGTTAAGATCGGGCGGATTGTAAATATAAATGATGCCTTGTATTTCCACGGGAATATAATACGCCCCGGCTTCGCCTTCTTCGCCGCCCCCGCCTGTCGATCTGGCGGGTCCATAAGCATCCGGCCTCCTGCTATAATAATCTCTACTGGGACCAGTCGGACTTGGGGTTGCCGCCGCTGTTCCGGAATCGAGGATCTCGACCCCCGCACCGGGCCGAATTCTAACCCGGCGGACTTCGATGGGCATCGGGCTGTTGACGCATGCCACCAGCAACTTGCTGATCTTACGCTGATCCATGAGCAATTTCATGCTAATCGGCATCATTTTGAATTCTGAATAACGCTGCTTGGCTTCAGCATCCAGCGGAACGCCCTTGTCGTCTATATAACGGCCCGTCATCAATTGCTCCTTACTGTCTTGAGCGGCGGCGTCACGCCCCATGGCTGCGAGCGCAGATCTTGCATCGTGCGGATTTGCGGCTTGTCCCCCCGCTTCAGCGGTCTTGAAAATGGTTTGATCTGCCACCGCCCAGGCGCCAATTGCGTCGGCGCCGATCTGGATCCATTCGATCCGTTTGACGTTGGCCAGGGGGTGCTCGGGATCGCCTTCATTATTGGTTTCGCTGATCACCTCCAGCAGGGTTTTATAAACCCACAAATCTTCTTGCCTTAATCGAATCACGTCCGAGTCCGGCGTCGTTTTCCAATTGAAACGATCCTCCAAGCGCAGCCGGTCTTTCTCATCCCAATCGACCGTGCCGACCCAATCGGTGGTGTCCGCGGCGCTGTTCGGCGCCCTTCCAACCCCAGGAATCCTGCCATACATGGAAGGGCGTGGTGCGGAGTCGGCATTGTCCCTGCCCTTGCCGCCTCCCTCGGTTGTCTCAGGAGGATGCCGCAAATCAATGATCTTGTACAAAATGGGAAAGTATTTCTTGATGACGTATTTGTATCTGTCCCTGAGATCGTCGGAAATCTTGTCGCTAGCTTCCAATTTATCGACTTTATCGATAAATTCACGGCCCAGTACTTCCGGCCATCGATTATTTTTCTTTTGCTCGTCGTAAAGAGTCTGCCACACCGAAAGCACGCCTTCTTTTAAATCTTTCAATATGCAATCTCTGAGTTTTTCATTTTCATCTTCATTTTTAATGGCTTTGATGTATTCCTGGGTGGGATGCTTTTGATCGTCCGAAATCGCTTTCACCTCGGCGAATTTTTTCTCGATTTTCTCCTTTTGTTGTTGAAAACTCCTTGCCAGCGAAGCGGTCGACATCCACCAAAACACCATAACCAGCACGATCGTCGCCGCGAATATGAACCAGAAAAGGTACTTTTTGAAAAAATCTAAAACTAGTTTTAATTTGTTCATTGTCTTATTCCGGTTATAAGTTTTAAGTTATCGGTTCTTAGCGTTCGGTTTATGGTTTAGGCGCCAACGGGCGCCATGCGTAGCCTGGTCGGTCTGAGAGCGAGAATTACCGCAAAACTGCAAGCGGTTTTATTCAACTTTAACCATGGGGCATTTTTAAATTCATCCTTCATCCTTCATCCTGCTCATTACGGCTGCGCCGGGGGTTGTTCCGCACCGGAAGCTTGTTGAGCCTTGAACTCGGCTTCCTTTTTCTTCTCCTTATGGCGATCGCTGGGCAACTTGGGTTGCCAGCAAAATTGCACGGTAAAATCGAAACGCGTCAATTTAATTCTGCCCGATGAGTCTGTTTTTATTCCTCCGCTCTCGGCATACGCGCTCGGATTATCGATCTCTTCATTTTCAACTCCCTTTGGGTTTACCAATACCGGATACGTGATCCCCAATTCCCGCATGGAGACCTTTTCCCTGCCGCCCTCGCCGTTGGGCAATTCCACCTGCGTATTTAGCAAATTATCAAGCAGTGTGTTGCGGACGTATTGTGCCGCGGAATTATAAGGGGTTTTTTCCATGTCGTTGTGATAGTGGTAGCCCTCGAGTTTCACGATCCAGCCGGCGCCCTTGGGGCCGCTGAGGTTGGCTTGCTCGCCTGCTTGATCGCCTGATGGCGCAGCCGTAGAGGCCGCCGCGGTTGGCTCCGCCGCCGAAGATGCGGCAGCCGGCGTTCCACCCGACTGTGCCGCCACGTCGGGCCCCTTATAATATTGTTTCACCAGGGAAAACCAGGTGGAAACGTCGTCACAATATTGGCACTCCAAGTTCTTTATGTGCAACTCTTCGCGATCGGTGATTTTCACGCCCGATCCATCGGGCGTGTTTTGAGCGCTCGCGTCCGCCTTGGGTTTGTCGGTTTTGGAATCGGGCGCTTTTGCATTCTGGTTTTTGTGAGGCGGCAGGCACTGATCTATCGCGCGGATCAATTCCAACCACCTGATTCGACCTTCCACGTTGCCCACCAGATGCTGGCCGATCTGGTCGGTTGATTTGAAATTGCCCTCGGCCGTGCCGGCTGCGGACTTTAGGTCGGTGCTCTCCTTTATGACGTCGTCGGCCTGCTTGGTAGCCGAATTCCACAAGTTGTCTTCCACCGAGTTCATGGCCATGGCATAGGCCCCGAAACTGATGCCGCAGCCCAACAGCAACAGCGCCGCCGCCGCCACAGCCCAGGGCTTTTTCCGCTTGATCAAGCGATCCTTGACGATTTCCTTGGGCAGGAGGTTGGTGTGCAGTCCGGGCTTTTCTAATCCCTGCAACGTCAGCCCGTAGCATATCCCGTAACATATCGCATTTTCCTTGAAAATGGGCGAGGATAGGACCTGCGAACCCACCAGCCCCTGGAACGATTGCACCCGCTCGATGTCGTAGCCCAGGCTCTGGGCCAAATAACGCCGCAGGCCGGGCAGTTTCATGGCATTGCCCAAGGCTACGATCCGGCCGATTTTCGCGCTCCGCTCGAGATTGCTGAAGTATCCGATGGAACGCTGCAACTGCGTGAGCAACTCGTTGAAAACCGGACGCATGGCCTGGAACACCGCCTTGGGATCGGCCGCGGCCGTGGCGTTTCGCTTCAGGTGTTCGGCCTTGGCAAAGGTAAGTTTCATCTCCTTTGTCAGGGCCTTGGTAAAGTGGTTTCCGCCCAAGGGTATGCTCCGCTGCCAGACCTTGTATCCGTTGGTAATGACCAGGTCAGTGGCGTCGGTTCCCAGGGAAAGGATAACCGTCGATTCCGGGGGATTTTCCGGATCGTATTCGTCGGGCTTGGGCAGGTTCGCAATTGATCGAAGAGCAAATAATTGTACAAGGCCAGGGGCGTCAATTGCACGAAATCGATTTCAATGCCTAATTTCTGGAAGGGTTCCAGGGACCGGAACACTGCTTCCCGCTTCATGGCAAAAAGCCCGATTTCAGTTTCCAGGGCATAACCTTCCTCTTCGGTTCCGATACCCAATCGCTGGTAGTCCCATATGACGTCGTTTAAGTCGAAGGGGATTTGCTGCTTGGCCTCGTAGCGAACGATGTCCGGTATTTTCTTGGCCTCCACCGGCGGCAGCTTGATGAACCGCGCCAAACCCGCCTGCCCTGATACCGAAATCGCCACGCTGTCGCCATGCACCGAATTCCGCGACAAAAACTGCTTTAAAGCTTCCTGGATCAATTCCGCGGGATTGGCGTCGGGCTGGCTGAGAATCTTGGGATATTCAATGTAATCGAAGGCCTCGGCCTCGATCTTGTCCGCCGCGGCCGTGGCACGGCATCGCAAGGCCTTAAGCGCGCATTGACCAACGTCGATCCCCCAAACAGCGCCCGTTCTAGCCATAGTGTCAATTCCTTCGTCAACGAAATTAAAGGGTTTATTTATGTTTTAAGCAATCTATATGCCAATACAACATATAAAAGATTGACATTCTTCAAAAAATTGTGCGGATCTCTTCCCCATTCTCAACAATAACTTATTGCGGTGATTGATGTTGTGTTTTTTCAAATTTTCCCTGTAAAGCCGCGATGAGCACCAACCGGGCACCAACTCGCAGTGTTGGTCGGCATGGTAGGTTGGTCGGTCGCGGTTGAGGAAAATAAATGGCTATACACCCCTTTCCCTGTAACCACTGGTTGCGGTTTTAAGGGGCAATACTTACTATCTAACTCCTCACTATTTCTATCATTTCACTTTATCGTCGTTGTTATATAACTGTCAACCTTTTAGGAATAGTCAAGATCTTCAGTTCTCCCGGCCTTCTTCTGACCGGAAAAAATACGTCTATGCCTCTGACGGGTGGTGTAATACAAAAACATCCTTCATTGGAAAAGAAGATAACCATCTCAAGGGTTGCGGATTCCACTGCTGGCTTGCCTCGACAGTGACGCCCTTGGACACCAAATCCTGAATTCTGAACCTTGAACCCCCCGCTCCTGACCCCGAATCCTTCATTCATATCGCAGGGCCTCGATGGGATCGAGTTTGCTTGCCTTTCGCGCCGGGTAAAAGCCGAAGAACAATCCCACCGATCCGGCAAAGGCCAAGGCGATGATGATTGATTTTATGGATATTGTCACCGGCCATTTGGTGAAAGTAAAAATGGTATTGATGGCGTACGTTACCCCGTAAGTGAAACCAATGCCCAGAATCACTCCTAGTACTCCGCCCAGCGTGGAGAGCATTATCGCCTCGATCATGAATTGCCGCAGTATGTCGCGGGGCCTGGCGCCCACGGCCATGCGGATGCCGATTTCCCTGGTCCGCTCGGTCACCGAGACCAGCATGATATTCATGATCCCTATGCCGCCCACGATCAGCGACACCCCGGCTATGGATCCCAGCAATATGGTCATGACCGTGGTGATGGTGCTGAAGACATTGGAAATTTCCGAGGTGTTGCGGATTTCAAAATCGTCGGCCACCCCCTTGGTGATGCGATGCCGCTCGCGCAACAAGGTCTTGATTTCGTCCGACGGCGTCGTCCATGCGGTCGGCCGATCGGGCCGACACCAAAACATAATGCACCCAATCGAAAAAAAATCCATATAATCGCTTTTGCATGGTGGAAATCGGCAGCAGCACGATATTATCCTGGTCGTCTCCAAATAGGTTCGCTCCTTTAGGTTCGAGAAGGCCGATGACTTGAAAGGGGATGCTTTTTATGCGCACGGTCCGGCCCACGGGATCGGCGGCTGGGAACAGATTCTCGGCGATGGTCTGCCCGATGACGCAAACCTTGGCCGCCGAGTGAATGTCGCCTTGGGTGAAGAAACCGCCCCGGGCAAGCTCCCAATTCCGCACCGTCAAATATAGCGTGTTGACGCCGTAAATATTATCCGTGTGGCAATTAAGGTCCCCGGCCACCACCTGGCCGTTATCGCCAATGATGGGCGAGGCGGCCAGCACGGCCGGGCATTGCTTGGCTAGGGCGTCGCCGTCGGACGAAACCAGGCCCGTGCCGGTACGCTTCTTTTCCCCTTCTACGGATTTCCACTGGTGGAAGACGTATATCACGTTTGTCCCGCCCAGACTCATGATTTCATTTCGCACTTTGTTTCCCGCCGATTGGCTGATGGAAACCAGCAATATCACCGCCCACACCCCGATCACTATGCCCAACACGGTCAAGGCGGCGCACATCTTGTTCTTCGCCAACGCTCGAAGGGCCACGCGAATGACGATCAAATAATTCATCATAAACCTCGGGCTTATAATCATTTCGCCTTTTGCGACGTCACAATCTCGGCGGCGGTTTTTATGCCTGTGACCACCTTCTGGCCTTCTTTAAGGTCCCCGGAAATCATTTCCGTGTGATGCGAGTCGTTGATGCCGACTTTTATTTCCACTGGCGACAGCAAATCGCCGTCCAGGACCCAAACGTATTTTTTAACCTCTTTTTTAGATGCGGTCTCAGGGTCCGCATCCGCGTCCTCATCCTGCTTGGCGGCTTTGGCTGTTTTTTCCTCTCCTTCCTCCTCGTTTTCCATGGCAGTCCCTCGAGCAAGGCCAGATGTTCGGGATGAACATATTCGGGTTTAGGGTGAAATCGCAACGCGGCGTTGGGAATCTTCAGAACCTTCTCGTGTTTTTCAATTTGAAAGACCAGGTTGGCCGTCATGCCCGGCAGGAGCTTGAGTTCCGCGTTGGGGGCCTCGACCACCGCGGTGTACGTCACGACATTTACGGGCATATTTGGCTGGGCGGCCTTTGGTCCAAGCCGGACTTGCGTAATTTTCCCCTCGAAAGGCTCGTCCGGATAAGCATCGACCGTGAAATGCACGGGCTGTTGTTTTTCCTGCGCCTTGCGTATCAGGCCGATGTCGGCCTCATCCACCGACGCGAGTATGTAGATTTTTTTCTCCAAATCCGGGGCGACCACGAACATCACGGGCGTTTGGAACTGCGAGGCCAGGGTCTGGCCCGCGTCCACTTTGCGGTCGATGACTATGCCTTCCACCGGCGATCGAATAGAGGTGTAGGTCAGATTGGTTTCGGCCGCGTCCAAGGCGGCCTGGTTCTGCTCGACGGTCGCCTTGGCGACTTCCACGTTTGCCGCGGCCATCTCGTAATTGGCTCTTGGCCAGGTCGAAGTCGCTGTCGGCGATGCCCTTGATCGGGTGATTCAGCCCGGGAATATCCTTGATTTCGTGAAGTTCCTTGGCGCGTTTATAATCCCGATCCGTCTGATTGAGTTTGGCCTTGAACTGATCCAGATCGGCCGTGGAGTGAGCCAGCGAGGCCTTGGCCTGCCGGCGTTGGGCCTCGTAAACCTGGGGATCGATCTCCGCTAGAAGCTGATCTTTTTGCACCTTGTCGTTAAAGTCCACGCAAGACTTTCTGAATGGGACCGGAGATATAGGAGCCGACCTGCACGCTAAGCACCGGTTGCACGGTGCCGGTGCATTTCACCTCGTATTTGACGTCGCCGCGGCGAATCGACGAGGTGCGAAATCGATCGGCCGCCGATATTCTGCCAATAGCTCTGCAATTTCATGTATCCCGCCGGTATCGACCCGACAAAGGCCGACGCACGTAAGCAGCCAAAACACCCGGCGTTTTGTCATTCTAAATAGCATATTCGTAATTCTCTTTTGTTTCCGCGGCGGTGTCGCGGACAATTTCACCGTCGCGCAGGACTACCCTCCTTTGGGCATAACGCGCGATTTCCTGGTCGTGGGTTACAAGGATTATGGTAAGGCCGTCGTCCTTGTTCAAATGATCCAACAATTCCATCAACTCTTGACTGGTATGGGAGTCGAGATTGCCCGTCGGCTCGTCGGCCAGGAGAATCGACGGCTCATTGGCCAAGGCCCGGGCAATGGCCACGCGCTGTTGCTCTCCGCCCGAAAGCTGCGAAGGATAGTGATCCGCCCGTGCATTCAGTCCTACTTTCTCCAGCAGCATGGTCGCCTGCTCGTGGCGCCGCCGGCCCCAAAATCGATGGGAGTACATCATCGGCAATTCCACGTTTTCCAATGCGCTGGTCCGCGACAGCAGATTGAAGTTCTGAAAAACAAAACCGATCTTCTGGTTCCGCAGTCGGGCCCGCTGGTCTAGAGACATGGCAACTACCTCCTCGCCGTCGAGTAAATAACTGCCGCTGGTTGGCCGGTCGATGCATCCCAGCGTGTTCATCAATGTCGATTTGCCCGATCCCGACGACCCCATCAGCGCCAGATACTCTCCCCGCTCGATGTCCAGCGAAACCCCGGCCAAGGCGTGGACCTCGACCTCGCCCAGTTTGTATATCTTGCAGATATCTTTAAGTTGAATTAGGGCCATACATTCCAACCGCCGGATGACTAAATACCGTATCCGCCCGACATTTAAAGGGTGGCTTCCGATAATCCTCTCATTATAATCAAACTTTCGCCCGTTTACATAAATTGAGCCAAAACGCCGTATGCCCCATACGGAGTATAAGAGTGTACTGTTTCCGCACATTTTGTATTAAAAAAACGTGCAAAAAACGCTACCCTACAAACACATATTCGCGTTGTTTGTAGTTTTATTTGATCCATGAAAATCGATCGTTTAACGACCATTCTGCCCTGTTCCAATCTCGAAGATTTGCGGCTTGACCGCAATCCCGACGAGTCCGAGGAGCTTTTATCGGCTTGGTCCGCCCTGTGGCACCCCGCTTTAATCGATTGTGCCCAGGCCCTGCCGGGTTGGCATCCGGCCGATCAACCCCCCCAGGATCCGGCCGGGAGTCTGATCGTCCTGCCCGAGTGCTGCGAACCGCTTTTGCCCGACGGCTGGCTGGCCGGGGCCGAGGCTTCCGGAGTTTTGCTGTTGCGTAAATTAAAACACCGGCCGGAAATGGTCCAAGCCGCTTTGGAACGCATTGACTGCGGCTCAGCCACAATCGACCCGCATCTGGCCGCCGATTTTCTGGCCCTCGGTTTTTGCCGCTTCGTTGTCGAATTGTTGACGCGAAAATTCCGCTATATGAGCAATATCGACGATACGGCCTTGCAAACGGCCGTGTTGGCCGCCGCCAAGGCGGCCGTCCAAGGCGATATCGCGGTTGCCCGGGGCGAGATTCAATCGGCCTTTGATCGGCTCCACGAGGCCCGGGAATATTTTTATCCGGTTGAGGCCCGGCTCATCGATTTCACACTGGCCGCCTCTACCACCTTGGGAGAATCGCTGCGCAAGGATTTGATAGCCGGATCTCCCCGCAATTTACTTGTTTCCGCCGAAATGCTGCAAGACATGGTCCACCGCGAACCGGCTACATTGGAAGCGCTCAAAGAAGCCATGGCAAATAACTCAGTTTCCATTTTGGGCGGCGAATTAGCCGAAATCCCTCTGCCCTTGCTTTCTCCGGATGCCGTCGAGTTCCATCTACAGCGCGGACTTGAAGTCTACCAGAATCTTCTCCATCGGCGGCCCGTGATTTTTGCCCGGCGGCGCTTCGGACTTACCCCAGCCCTCCCGCAAATACTCGCAAAAACCGGTTTTACTGCGGCGGTGCACTTTACCCTCGACGACGGCCAATTTCCCACGGGCAACCAAAGTTGCATGCAATGGGAAGGTCTTGACGGCACGTCGCTCGATGCACTGGCAAAAATTCCGCTGGATGCCAATCGGGCCGATTCGTTTTTCCGCCTCCCGGAAAAACTCGGCAATGCCATGGAAATGGACCGTCCGGCCACGGTGGTGTTCGCCCATTGGCCCGGCCGCGTTAGTCCTTGGTACGAAGACTTGACGCGGATTGCTTCTTACTCCCGCGTGTTGGGCGCTTTTTGCACGCTTGACGATTATTTCCGGCAAGCCGGCCTGCCCGGACAAATAGTAAAATACAATGCCGATCAATACCGCTCGCCCTACCTTGCCCAAGACGTCGCCGCGAATCGAGCGGATCCCATTTCGCTTTGGGTTCGTTATTTCCGCCGGCGGGCAACCTGGGAATCAATTGAAACTCTCCACACCCTTTCCACTTTGATATATAATGTCCCATACTCGGAAACCGCTTGCGGTTTCGCGACGGATTTACAAAAAATCCCGGCGATCCTCGAAGATTCCCTCATCCCCAATGCGCCTCCTAATCCCGAACTAGATCAACTTCTCCAAAAAACCCTTAATGCCGCCCTGCAATGCTTTTCAGCATCGCTGGTCGGCAAACCTGAAAAACCGCTCGCGGTTTCGCAATGCGCCGCCTATTTGCTCGCCAATCCTTGCAGCTTTTCCCAACGCTTGGGCGTCGATCTGCCCGAACTTGCCACGCCGCCGGATGTGGCCGATCCCATCCGGGCGGCGGGTGAAAACAAGGCTGTGATCGATCTGCCATGCATGGGCTTCGCCTGGGTCGGCCCCGGAGTGGAAAAGCACTCTTCGCCCCCGTCCGGAGCTAAAAAAGCTTGGCCTTTCGCAAAAAAACACAAAACCGCTCCGCCTATGGCCGAAGAAAACACACTACGCAACGAGTTTTTCGAGGCGATCATCGATCCGCATACCGGCGCAATTCGGGCAATCTCCGATTATCACGGCCGGCATCCGCGCCTGGCACAGCAAATCGCCTTGCGAATGCCTCAAGCCGGCGAGCAAGATCCGGAAAGCGACGCCCATTATTCCATCATGTCGGCCGATGAGATTCGCGTTACATCGCCCGGACCGGTCTTGGGCGAAATCGTTTCCAGCGGAAAGATCACCGACCGCCAGGGCCTGCGACTCGCCGGATTCAAACAAACCGCCCGGGCCTGGCGTGCTTGCCGCGTCCTGGAATTGGAAATCGAATTGGACGTCGACCGCCAACCCGATCCGAATCCTTGGAATTCATATTACGCCTGCCGATTTGCCTGGAACGACGAGACTTGTAATCTTTATCGCAGTGTGAATCTGACAACTCAACCCACCGAACTTACGCGTCTGGAATCGCCGCATTTTATCGATATCCGCTCCGATCCGCTTCGCACCACGATCTTGTGCGGCGGCCTGCCCTACCATCGCCGCATTGGATTTCGGAAACTTGATACGCTGCTTATCGTTCAAGGCGAAACCGCCCGCCGGTTCCGCCTGGGTGTGGGCATCGATCTGCCCAATGCCATGACCGCTTCCCTGGGTTTTTTAACGCCAAAAATAATGTATTTCCCCTCCGCGTCACCTCCAACAACGCACGGCTGGCTGTTCCATCTCGACCATCGCAACGTAATCGCCACCCGCTGGGAGCCAATCTGGGCCGAAGATGGGGTTCAGGGTTCAGGATTCAGGGTTCAGGATTTTAGTTTAGCCGCGACCGGGCACCATGTGAAGCATGGTCGGGGAGCGGGCCGAGATAGGGTTCAGGATTCAGGATTCAGGGTTCAGGATTCGGGATTCGGGGTTCGGGGTTCAACACCATCAGCCGACATCCAACATCCAACCTCCGGCCTCCGGTCTGTGATCGGTTTCCGAGTCAGACTGCTGGAAACCGAAGGACATCATGCCCAACTGAGCATACGCTGCTTCCGCCCGATTGCCTCCGCACGGAAAACAGACGTCAACAACCCATCGCCCATGGCCTTATCGATCGATGGCGATCGAATAATCGTTCCCGTTCAGCCGTACAAGATGATCGACGTGGAAACGATTTTTTCCGGGTAACCCGCGGCAATCACGCTATGAAAGAGGCCTGTTCCGTCCGGAATTCCAGGAATTCGGAATTGCGTTATGTGATGCAGTAAACCAGGTATAACCAATCTCGCCAATCTTGCCATGACCGAAGCTTATCAGTTCTCTCCCTTTTTGTTAATAATTAAGTATTGTGTCCTTGCGCTGCGTTTAACTTGGGAAAGGAGGATGGATGTAGGATACATCGAGAAACCTTTCGTTGGAGCCCTGCGGGTAGTCAAGCCCGTCCGGGAGAGTCTGGCCAACAGCCGGAAGCGAGTCTTGCGTGGCGTCGGGGCAACCCGGCCTGCGAAGCGTAGACAGCCAGTGCCGAAGCCGTGTGATTGAGCCTCGAAAGTACGAAACGCGGGAGCCTTCGCCGTGGACACTGCGGGGGCCATGCCGACGCATCGCCAAGGCCAGACGCGTTGGTTCCGCCGGGGTCGGAGAGCAGGGCAAGAGCACAATCGGGGTTCCCCAGGAACGCAGGAGGTCCCGCCGTTTCCACTGACTAAATCCCGGCCGGAGATACCGGGTGACCAACTCCATGAAATCCGCGCGAGGAGGCGCTCGGCCGCGCGCGGACAGAGAAAAAAACCGAGCGCTTGAGCGGTATCGTTCGCGCGAAGGAAACGAAGCGCGGCATGGATAGAGAGCAAAAGTAAGACGACGCCGTGCTGCCGGCCTCGCAGAATTCCTCGAAATTGCCAGTCTACTCTTTGTGTATCCATAACTCATAATTCTTTGCATAAGCTGAAACATTTGAAGTAAATCACGAATTGTTTGACTTTTCGGATGGTGACAAGAGCACCCGCCTACGCAATCGTCCACGGATTTCCAAAACAATAACAGCTAGAATTACCGACATGCCCACGAAAAGCTCCATTGGAAATCCACTATTTTGTTTGTTGCGTGGAGAGGTTCTCTCAATCCATCGGACCAAGTCGTCGAGATGGTCCAAACCACCCGGCTGAGATTGCTTGAATAACGGGTCTGGCGCATCATCATTACATGCAAGAGTGCCGGGGGACGGATGGAATTGGAAAACCCAGTCCTCGACACAATTCACGCCCACCTCGAGCACAGTAAAATGTCCCTCGGATACTCTTCTCTTGCTCTCTGCATCAAAGGGAACTGCATAATCATACTGAACACGATGGATCGAGGTTGGTAGCCAAATATCTGGTGCAACTTCACGATGCCCAGTTAGGTCAATCCTTTCTATTAACCTGTGGTCATTGGATGTGTACAATTCGCGCGCCACAAGACAACATCCACGTCGAGGATCAAGCCAAAGGTAATCAACGCCATCGCATTCCAGTACATGACACCAATGGCCATCGACCAGTTCTTGTTGTGACCGCACACTTGCATATTTCTCGTAATTGGCAACTTCTGACAACATGTACGGTCGTCCGAATGGCCTTGGAGCAGGGCGTCCGTGCAAAGGCCACACTCCGGTAAGATGAAAGTACAACTCATCCGACAAAGAACCGGGCAGCGCATCGTTCGGCTTAAGGGCCAGTTCACGGTAATATCGATTGACGGGAAACTCAAAATACACGTGGTCCGAGGTCACATACGATTTCCTTTGAAAGGGGTCATCCTGCCAATCCAACGAGGCGTCGCCGTGTGTGGAATGGTGATAAAGAGCATACGGCTCTTTAGCCATTACAGTTCTGTGGATATACGCACCAGATGGCGTGTTTCTGAGAGCTATGTCGCCGTGTCCACGATAAACTACCCGGACACTCTGTATTTTTTCTTGCGATAGACCCAATTGCTGCCGAAGTTGACGAGCAGACAGCGTTGCCTGGGGTGGCACCCCGTAGAGTTGGAAGGGCAGCCATAGAGCAAACACCCAGATGGCCAA
Source organism: Pirellulales bacterium (assembly GCA_963845975.1). Lineage (GTDB taxonomy): Bacteria > Planctomycetota > Planctomycetia > Pirellulales > Thermoguttaceae > JBEKIK01. The sequence goes on from CAWJUD010000002.1 coordinate 170,148, forward strand.
CGACCCGATGGCCTCAATTCGGTGATGATGAGATGCAGGGCGAGATTGAAGCATTCTTACACCGTCATCCGAAGACGACGCCGATGCCGTCGTACAAATAAGATTACCGCCAACACTGCGATGAGAATTACGTTGACGATCACGATTAACCAGCCGGGGTTCTATGCGTCCCAAGGGATGATGGTTTGTTTGTCGAGCGATCTGGCGAAGCATTTTATCGTACACTTGCGGACGTATCAACGGGCTGGCTTGATGGAGACTGTTCGAGAAAGCCAGCATCACTTTTACTGCCCCGGCAAAGCTGATCTTTTTGGCCGGCGTGCCGGTTTTCTCCGCTGACTCATGGATCAAGGCCCAGACCAGATTGTGCCCCAGGATGATAGATGCCACCTCTCGCCGCACTGCGCCGGGGCTTTTCCCCCGAAGCACGTCCATCTGCAATGTAGTTTTCAAGGATCCAATTCGCGGTTCTACGCCCCATCGCCGCCGATAGAGTTCCACTATCTCTTGGCGAGGATACTCGTCGGGATTCATAAGCGTAGTCACGAGCCAAAGCGTGTGCCAAGTGGCCCCTCTTTGAAACGACACGCGGATCAGCCGCACCCACAGTTTGCCCGGCAACGACGAATCGTTATACTTTCCACGTATTTGCGGGGCCAAGTCCAACGGCACGATCCACTCGTCCTTGGCAATCGGTCGGCCTCGACTAATAAGTAAGAGCGGATCGCGGCGCTGGTGCAGGCGGGTAACGACCCTGATACGGCGTTGGCGGAGCTTGGCCAAGTTGTAAAATGAGCAGAATTTGCGGTCCATTAAGCAAATGCAGCCGCTTGGCAGGGTGTGCCGCATATCGTGGAACTGGCGGTCTTCGTTGCACGTGTACTGGTCAAGGCGATAGTTCCAGATCACTTCCAGGCCGGCAAGTTCAATGAAGGTGATCCTTGCCACGGGAAAGCGGCCGGGACCGTGACGGGTGTTGGCATATCCGAAGGCATTCACCAGAGACGGTTCATCGGGCATGGATACAGATGATCCGTCAACCACGAAGACCCAGCGGCCATGACAACGATAAGAGCAACCAAAGCGGCGGCGAATCACATGAGCCTTGCGGACAATCAACTCCATAAAGGCACCCTCAGGAATGCGATCCCGCGCTTGGCACCATGCCGAGTCCGTTGGCACTTCGATATCGGGGGGCAACGCGGCGGCAAGAAAGATCAACGATGCGGCAATGGACTGATCGGGGCTCAGCCCGCGATAAACCATCGAGCGAACAGTGACGCCCGGCGGAAGTTTTCGGCTTCGCCACCTGTGACCACGTTCGATACAGATGGCCTCGATCTCCCGGTCTGTGAGGAGATTATTGAGAGTGGCCAACGGAATAGAATGACAAAATACTTGATGATCTTCATTCTCCTTGACGATATTGTACACGATAGGCCTCCTTGCCAATTTGAAAGGAATTGTTGACACCCTTCTTATCGGCAGGCTAGGCCTATTTTTATCGCTGTGTTGTGATACACTAGTTGCTTATCTTAGGGCCATTGTATGGTGTCCCCGGAATTGCGGAATTGTTAATTGCTGAATTGTTGGAATTGCGAATTGGCGGAATTCGGAATTTGGCGGAATTCGGAATTGGACGGAATTGGAATTCCTGGAGGTTTAATAAACGCAAGTGCCATTCGCGGAATGCCCTCTTTATTCATCACGCCGATTCCGGATCGTACGGGAGTTTTATTCACTCGGGGCCGAGAAATGCGAACTCGGCACATTTTTCATTGCGGGGGTTGAACTCTTTTCTAAAAATAAGGTAACCATGTTCACGCAGTAGGTCGATGATACGCACAAAAGAAATCCATTGTTCATCGTCCAACAAATGAAATTCTACCAAAAGTTGCTTAACAGACAGTTTTTCAAGGGTCCCGGACGCAATGATTTCCAGCAGAGCCGGCATTTCTCCCCCTTCAATATCGATTTTTAAGATATCTACATGTTGATGTCCCAGCTCGGCAGCAAACTCGCTTAAGCATTTGACTGGACATTTTCTGCCTTCGATGACCAGATCGTCGGTTTCCCCGGGTTTGGTGGAAGTCGGTCCCAGACCGACGGGGTGATACCAGAATTTCCCTTTACCGACTGCTTGTCCGGGTTGGTAATTGGGAAAAGACTGCTTCACGGAAGGTGCGGGATCGAACGCATGAACCTCGCAGCCGAAGAGCCCGGCCATATCGACATCGAATGATATGTCATCGCCGACGCCGAAGGAGTATACCACAGCCCCCGGCTTTAAGTGTTGGGGATCACACAGCCATTTTCCGCCGTCGCCAAACCTGCCGACGCGAAGCAAATTCTTTCCGTCAATGACGGCATCAAAGAGAAAAATTCGATCAGGGTCCTGGTATTTTTTGACAAAAGCCGCGGAATCTTTTTTGTAATCTTCCAAGATCTTCGCCTGATCCGCGAGGCGTTTTTTCTGCAAGTTCTGTGCGGGTAGATTGCGGTAGTAGTCGCTTTTTTCAAGAAGATAGGCGTTTAGATTGTTGGAAGGAGCTGGAGCTGCGCTATCATCTTGTATCTTTTCCTGCAAGTCCCGCCTTTTCACATGGATGGAGGCTTTTGAGGCTTTTGGATAGATGTAAGGAGCTAAGTAAGAACCTAATTGCGATAAGACGGAATCCATCCCGCGTGACAAATCTATGCTTCTCATTAACACAACAAGTCCCACGGTGGAGATAACGCTGAACCCGCAATAAAGAATTAACTCGCGAAGTGTGAATCTTTTCATATCATTCTTTCTTTGTAACCTGGAGAAGGGGAAAAAGGGGACATTCTATTTTTTTCCTTTGTATTTCCCTAACAGATTAGGGCGAATTCCGGAGAGAATTCCGGGGACACATTGCTTAATTCCTATATATTCTTGTTCGTCGGGTGCCACTGCTGGCTTGCAAGCAGTGGCATATTGTTTTGGAATGTACTAATCTGCGTATTACGCTCCGGTAGCCGGTTCCGCGTTTGGCGAACGATTGCAGGGCCAGATAACTTGGTCCGAACCGCTTGATGTTGTCGAGTTGCTTGTCGAACTCGTCGAAATGCGTTTCTTCGTCGTTTACGAGCGACTCGAACATTTGCTTAGTGGCCGAATCGGCATTTGCGCCGGCTTGGACGGCGAAGCGGTTGTAGACGTCCACCGCTTCAAGTTCCATCTTTGCCGCGGCTTTGAGAATTTCCAAAGGATCGGTGATTTTCGCGACCGGCCCGGCGGCCGTCATTTCCACGTCGCCTTTGAGGAAAATAATCCGCTCGGCCAGGATTTCCACGTGCCCCATCTCCATGATGGCGATCCTGCGAAACATGGCCGCCAAAGGCGCAAATCCTTGATCGTCAAGGTGAAAGTGCCAGTACATGTACTGGTGTACGGCCTGCAACTCGTCGGCCACGCCCTTATTCAACAGTTCTATGCTTTTTTTCGCGTCCACGGTTTTCTCCACATTACCGGGTTTTAAAACTGTAAAAATTGCAGTATCTTGATTTGTTTGCAATCAGTCAAGAACCCCCGGAATCGTTTTTATCGTGATATGTCGAAACAATATCCGAAACTAATTCTCCTTCCCGGCCTGGGCACGGACCAACGGCTGTTCGAGCGGCAGCGTCCGGCCTTTCCCGATCTTTGGGTCCCGCCTTGGATCTTGCCTCGCGATGACGAGGGCCTGGCCGATTACGCCGCGCGAATGGCCGAGATTATTACCGCAAGGCAAACCGGACCGATAATTTTAGGCGGCGTTTCCCTCGGTGGAATGATTGCTTACGAAATCGCCCGGCACGTAAAACCGCAAGCCGTGGTGCTTATCGCCAGTTGCCGGACGCGGCAGGGGATTCGCGGATTCTTTCGTGCCACCGGTCATCTTTGGCCGGTCGTGCCCTCCGGCGTGTTTAAGGTCGCCAAATTCCTTTCCTTGCCGGCATTGCGGATGTTCGGCCCGCTTATGCCCGAGCACCGGCGGCTTTGCGCCCGGATGTTCTCCGAGTCGGATGCCCGTTTCATGCACTGGGCCGTCTCGGCGATTCTGCATTGGAATCCTACGCCGCTTGTGCAAACACCCGTGTACCAAATCCACGGTGCGCACGACCGCATCATTCCCTTAAAATGCGTCGCGCCCGACGAAATCCTCCCCCGCGGCGGCCACCTCATAAACCTCACCCACGCCGACGCGGTGAATGCGTTCATTAAAAACGTTTTTACCCGAAATCTATCGGAAGAAATAAAAATGTAGCCGATTCCATTTTCCACGCTCCACCCGCAAATTATGTTTAGATGATCAATAAAACTCTCTTGAGAGCTATAAGTAATAGTGTATAATCTATAAAGGCAGTAATCATTGTCGATTCCGGAGACATATATCACCCATGCACACGATCAAAGGGATCTACGAAAACGGCCGGATAACATTGCCCGAGGGACAGTACCCGCCGGGACGCCGGGATGTCATTGTCTTATTTCCCGATGTAGACGGCCCTGCCGGAAAAGATCGAACCGCCGGCAAAAGATTCGTCCAAAAGTGGCAAGGAATCCTCAAGGGCTGCTATATCGATGACTGGAAAGATCGAAAAGCGGATGATCTTCAAAGGAAACCCCGGTGAATATCCTCCTCGATACGAATGTTATCCTGGATATCGCTTTGGAACGGCAGCCATTTTGCCTGGCGGCGGCAAGGATTCTGGAAACCTCCGATTTCGACCGGCTGCATCTGTTCATTTCGGCTTCGATGGCTACTGATGTTTTTTACGTGATCCGCAAGGAAAAAGGTAAAGATGTAGGATTGGCATTTCTCAAGGATCTTTTAAACGCCGTAGACGTCTGTAAAGTCGACAAAGATATCCTATTCCTTGCCCTGGAATCGGACTTCGACGATTTCGAGGACGCCGTGCAACATTTTGCCGCGATAGATTCCGAAATTGGATTCATCATCACGCGAAATAAAAAAGACTTCGCAGCTTCTTCTTTGAAGATTTTGGAACCCGAAGAATTCGTAGGTGAATACTTGTCGGTGTCCTAAAAAAGTGTGGTATTTTCATATCCCCACCTGCTATACATGATCATAACCATCGACGGCCCCGCCGGAGCGGGAAAAAGTTCGGTTGCCCGGGCGCTGGCCAGGAGGCTGGGATTTGCCTTCCTCGACACCGGCGCAATGTACCGCGCCGTGGCCCTGGCCGGAAAAAGAAAAGGACTGGATTGGGATCAGCCTGGCGACCTGGCCGACCTGGCCCGACGCATAGATCTAAGCCTGGAAGACGACCGCATCTATCTCGACGGCGAGGACGTGAGCGATGAAATCCGCACCTCGGCCGTGACGGCCGTTACCCGATATGCCGCCGACAATCCGCAAGTACGCAGGCATCTGGTTCATTTGCAGCGGGCGGCGGCAACTGGAAAGAACATCGTCACTGAGGGCCGCGATCAGGGGACCCTGGCCTTTCCCAACGCCGAGTGTAAAATCTTCCTCACGGCCAGCCCTCAGGAGCGCGCCCAGCGCAGGCTCCGCGACCTTAAGGCCAAGGGCGAGCCGGTCAGCATCGAACAAGTCTTGGCCGCCCAAGCCCGCCGCGACGAGGAAGACTCCTCCCGGGCCCTGGGCCCCTTGGTTCCCGCCCCCGACGCCATACAAGTCTCGACCGACGGCCTTTCGCTCGATCAAGTGGTCGATATACTGGAAAAAATCGCCCGTCAAAAAGGAGCCATTTAATCTATCAAACCTTTGTCTATCCCCCCAATCTTGAACCCTGAATTCTGAACCCTGAACCCTGAATTCTTAACCCCGTCTTGACACGCTCCCCGACCATGCTTCGCATGGCGCCCGGTCGCGGCTAAACTATTATTCTGAACCCTGAACCCTGCCCCCTGTCTCCTGCCCATGTCCCAACATTCATTGCCCAACCGCTTGTGGTATAACTTCCTGCGGATAATAGTGCAAATCACTGCGATATTGGCGTTTGGGGTTCGCCACTCGGGCCGGAAAAATATCCCCAGCCAAGGCGGCGTGCTCGTGGTGCCCAATCACCAGAGCCATTTAGATCCGCCCCTGGTCGGCATGGGCTGCCGGCGACACATGAATTATCTGGCCCGCGAAACCCTTTTCGACTTCGCCCCATTTGCCTGGCTTATAAGATCGATCAATGCCATCCCCATCGACCGCGAGGGAATTGGGATTGCCGGCATCAAGGAATCGCTCAGACGCCTGAAGCGGGGCGAGATGGTCCTGATTTTTCCCGAGGGAACCCGCACACCCGACGGCCAAATAAAACAATTTCGACCCGGTTTTACCAGCCTGGCCGTCAGATCCCGCTCGGCCATCCTGCCCGTGGCCATCGCGGGCGCCTATCAATGTTGGCCCAAGAGCCGAACATTTCCCCGCCCCGGCAAAATCCGCGTCCATTATGGCCGGCCCATTTTACCCCAAGAATACGAAGGCCTGAACGAACAAGAACTCATAACAATAGTGGAAAACCGCGTTCGCCAATGCCACGCTGAAGCTCTCAAGCATCTGGGAAAATCTTCTCCAGACTAACGTCGAATGCCCGTTCACCCCCCTAATTATCGGGTGGGTCGATTCCTCGCCATTGTCTTTCCCCATCCACCCTGATATATTTGCAGGATTATCCGCAAGTCGCTGTATCGGTCCCTTGAGTAGAGGGCCGGGCTGGCGGAAGAACCTCTAACCTATCGAGTGTATGGTTGACCGAAACTTAATCAGATCATTGGATCTTTCAGAAGAAGATTGGCAGATCGAGCTGAACGACGCCATGCAGGGCAACAAGCCCGAGGACCTCGACTGGACTACCCAGGAGATGGACCTCAATCAAATCGTCCAGGGCAAGGTCCTGCGCGTGGAAGGCGACGTGGTGCTCGTCGATGTGGGATATAAAAGCGAAGGCATCATTTTCCGCAGCGAGTGGGAGGAAGGCGAAACGCTGCCCGAGCCGGGCACGACCGTCAAGGTGCTGATCGAAGACGTGGAAGACATCCACGGACTCGTGGACGACACCCGCGGCATGATCACCCTAAGCAAACGCAAGGCCGAAAAAATCGAGGCCTGGATGAAGGTCATCGAAACCGTTCATGAAGGCGACGTGGTCACGGGCATCGTCACGCGCAAGATCAAGGGCGGACTGCTGGTCGACATCGGCGTGAACGTCTTCCTGCCCGCCAGCCAGGTCGACATCCGCCGCCCCACCGACATCGGCGATTACATCGGCCGCACCATCCAGTGCATCGTACTGAAGATCGACGAGGCCCGGCGGAATATCGTAGTCAGCCGCGCGCGCTTATCGAGTCGGAACGGTCGGAGAAAAAATCGCAACTCCTGGCCGAATTGGAAGTCGGACAGCGCCGCAAGGGCATCGTCAAAAACATCGCCGAGTTCGGCGCTTTCGTCGACCTCGGCGGCATCGACGGACTGCTGCACATCACCGACATGAGCTGGGGGCGCATCAACCACCCCTCGGAAATGCTTTCCATCGATCAGGAAATCGAAGTGCAAATCCTGCACATCGACCACGAGCGGGAAAAAATCGCCCTGGGCCTGAAGCAGCGCACGCCCAGCCCCTGGGAAAGCGTCGAGCAAAAATATCCGCTAGGCGCGCGAATCAAGGGCTCCGTGGTGAACGTGATGAGCTACGGGGCGTTCGTCAAGTTGGAGGAAGGAATCGAAGGCCTGGTGCACATCAGCGAGATGTCCTGGACCCGGCGCATCAGCCATCCCAACGAGCTTGTGCAACCCGGCGACGAGATCGAAGTCATCGTGCTGAAAATCGACAAGGACAAGCAGGAAATTTCGCTGGGCATGAAGCAAACCCAGGAAAATCCTTGGGACCGCGTTACCGAGCGATACCCGCCCGGCAGCATCGTCAAGGGCACGGTCCGCAACCTCACCAATTATGGCGCCTTTATCGAGATCGAGGAAGGCATCGACGGCCTGCTGCACGTAAGCGATATGTCCTGGACCCGCAAAATCAGCCATCCCAATGAGTTGGTCGAAAAGAACCAGGAAGTCGAGTGCCGCGTGCTCTCGGTCGACCAGGAACGACGGCGCATCGCCCTGGGCATGAAACAATTGACCGACGATCCCTGGCTTACCAACATTCCCGGCAAGTATCAGCCCGGCCAATTGGTAAAAGGCCCGGTCACCAAGATCACCAATTTCGGCGTTTTCGTGGGCCTGGAAGACGGCCTGGAAGGACTCCTGCACATCTCCGAACTGGCCGACCACAAGGTCGATAATCCCGAAGACGTGGTCAAGGTGGGCGAAGTGATCGAAGTAAAAGTCCTCCGCGTCGATCCAGACGAGCGCAAGATCGGCCTGTCGCGGAAGCGCGTGGAATGGGCCGAGGAAGCCGAGGCCGCCGCCGAAGGAAAACCCGTCGAAAGCACCGTCGAAACCACCGAGACCGTCGAACTAAAAGGCGGCGTGGGCTCCGGCAGCGGACCGCTTATAAACTTTCCCGCCAGCGAGGAAAAACCGCCCGAATCGCCTCCTCAACCGCCGACTGGCCAATAAAACTTGTTGTTGGGACGGCAATCGAACTGCCGCCCCAACGGGTTTACTCTATCTTCCCGAATTCCGCCCCTGCGGTTTCTGCCGGACGCGCCAATCTTGACGCCTCGGCCTTACCACCGCTTTTTATGGTTTTCACATACGTTACTAATGCAAATGGCGCAACTGTTTTTTGCGCTGTTTCCGGGCGTTGTCGGAGTTTTATGCACCGGGGTGGTCGGGCTGTGCGGGCTGGGTAAAATTCAGCCCGAAAATCTTGCGCCGTTTTTTTGACTTGCCGGAAAAAATAAACTATGCTTAAACTGATCGGCGTTGTGTGCCCATGCCGGTCATTTTGTCGACAAACCACCCTCCCACGGCCACGCCGCCCACGAATAGGCGCCGGCAACGTTTCCTACTTCGACGGATCACATCATGCGACGGATCAGCACCGGCCTTTTACGCGCGACTTTCACGGCCTTCGTCCTGTTGCTCGGCGCAACCGCGCTGGCGCAGTTGCCCACGACGATTACCATTTCCAGCCGCACCCAAGAGGTCGACGACCTTTTGAAGCGCGGGCGGCAATTGGAATTGGAACGCCGCTGGGGCGACGCCCTGACCCATTACGAAGAGGCCCTTCGCCAGTTCCCCGCCGACGGCGTGTTGCAGCGCCGTTTCGATACCGCCCGCCTGCATTACGATATCCAACGCCGCTCGCTCGATCGCAGTTTCAGCGAAACGCTTACCCGGCTGCCCCTGGACCGGGCGTTGGATCTTTATGCCCAAGTATTATTGAAAATCGACTCGCATTACGTCGACACGCCCGACTGGAAAGAGCTCATCGAGCGCGGCACGAATAATTTGGAGATCGCCTTAAGCGAACCGGTTTTCCTGGAGCGTTACGTGCCCGAGTCATACCGCCCGGCGGCCCGCGGTTTCTGCGTCGACCTGAGGCCGGTACTCGCCGCTCGGCCGATCCGTACCCGCGAAGAGGCCTGCCAGGCCGTGTCCGTGGTCGCCGCGCTGGCCCAAAAGCGCCTGGCGGTTCCGCCCACCGTCGCGGCCCTGGAATATCTGTGTGGGGCTACCAACTCCCTGGACCAATACTCCTCCTTCCTCACCCCCGATCAATTAAATGAAGTCTATTCCCAAATCGAGGGCAACTTCGTCGGCTTGGGGATCGAGCTAAAGGTTCAGGCCAAAGCCCTGACTATCATCAGGGTGATTACAGGCAGCCCCGCCGAGCAAGCCGGCCTGCGCCGGGGGACCGCATCATCGCCGTCGACGGGCAAACAACATCCTCCATGTCCACCGATCAGGCCGCCAACTTGCTGCAAGGCGTCGAAGGAAGTTATGCGGCCTTGACTGTGGCGGGCGAGGACGGTCTGGAGCGGCAGATGAACGTTCGCCGGCGAAGGGTCGAGGTCCCCAGCGTCGACCAGTTGGGCGTGATCGACCGCGAAAACGGCATCGGCTATTTCAAGCTCAACTGCTTCCAAAAGACCACCGCCCGCGATCTGGACGCCGCCTTGTGGAAACTCCAGCGCGACGGGATGCGAAGCCTGATCATCGATGTCCGCGGCAATCCGGGCGGGTTGCTCGTGGCCGCGGTCGAGGCGGTAAATCGCTTCGTCGACCACGGTGTGATCGTCACCACCCACGGCCGCAGCGCCCAGGAAGACAACACCTTTACCGCCCATGCCGAAGGGACCTGGCAAATTCCCCTGGTGGTCATCGTCGATCAGGACAGCGCAAGCGCGGCCGAAATTTTCGCCGGCGCCATTCACGATCTGCATCGGGGCGCCATTGTAGGCGTGCGGACCTACGGCAAAGGTTCGGTCCAGGGCATCTTCCCGCTGGAAGGCACGACTGCCGGCATCCGCTTGACCACGGCCAAGTTTTATTCGCCCTCCGGCCGCCCCTATAGCCAGGTCGGCGTCGAGCCCGACTTCCCCGTCCGGCAAACGGCAAAGCCCATCAACGGCCAATTGATCTCCCCTGCCGGCCAAACCGACGCCATGTTGACCGCCGCTTTGGAACTCGCCCGCGGCGGATCGCAAACGCTCCAAGCCCGCAATCCGCGATAATCCCCTCATCCGTCGGAATAAAGAAGGCGGCTGTGCATCCGGCTCATTTTTATTTACAAAGCTCAGAAACAGGCCTTAATACAGGGATGATCTCCATGTTCTGAACCCTGAAAACTTTTTTAACGAATCCGCGTTTCCAGCGAAGATATGTGCCGGGCGGTGATATGCTGCGCCCGTTGTTCGGGCATGTACCCGCGGGTGCCGGTTATGCCCACCTGCCGGCCCACGTAATTCTGCAAATTCACGCCCGGGGCAGGCGTGACGTAATACCGCACGTTGCCGGCCTCATCGACCAGGGCGTAGCGCGGCGCGCCGACTTTCGGTGAAAAGACCTGCTGCAACTGGCCCACGCCGTCGAATTGCCCGTCCGGATCGGCCATGGCCGCCGCCTTTTCCATGGTCCGTTGCAGCCCGGCCAGAAAACGGTTCGATACCGCGTTCTGCTCGCGCATGGCCGAAATCGAATCGTATCGCTGCTTGATGTCTTCAAATCGGGCGATTTTGTTTAATAGCAACCGCGCCTTGCCGCGATCCGCCGCCGTATCTGCCCGATCCAACAGCGATTCCCCGCGAATCCGCATGGCATCGAACGACCAGACTGTCGGCTCTTCGACCACCATCATCGACAATTCCAGATCGATCCGGTCCAATTCGGCTTGCAACTGCTGGGACGAAATTTTTTCGTCCCCGCCCGAAGGACGCGGATCGGATTGCTCATCCAGCCGATCGCGCGATGAATCTTCTCCCAGGGCGGAATCGGCCGATCGGGTGCTGCGCAAACCCTCGCGCGGCCTTTCCTTGCTGAGATACTTTTCCGAAATCCAGCGGAATTCGCCCGAAGGCGGCGCGATCTTGTACCAGACCTGCGATTTGCCGCCGGGCGCCTCTTTCGAGTCCAGAATTTCCACCGCCTCGCCCTTGCGCATCCGCACTTGGATCACGTCGCGCACGTTGCTCAAGCTGCTGCCCACGCGGGAGGCGGCGTCGTCTTCCTTGATAACTGCCAGGTTCCCGTCCTGAAATTTCAGCACCCGACCAGAGACCCAGGAAAAACTCCCTTCCGGCGGCCTGATTGCGCACCAGCCCCCGGCATCGCGGCGATACACCTCGACCGTCTCGCCCTTTTGCAGTTTGTCGGTGGGATAAAAGTCCGCTCCCGGCCCGGAGCGCACCTCCACGTCATCGGCCGTGACATAGGCCTTAAACGGAAATGCCTGCTCCCCTAATGCCGTTGACGCGGCGAGCATTATTAATCCAACAAAAACAACTAGCAACCGTGGCATGGCAATGCCTCCCGGCAATGAAATTGTGTACGAAAAATCCATTTAGCCCCCGATGAACACACCGGGTGTTTGTGACACAATCAATTGAAAATTTGGACAAGATTTCACTTGAAGATAATCATAGACCGCAAACTTGTAGCGAAATCCCCCCGGCAATACAAGGTCAATTGATCCGCTTTCTCCGTTTGCCGTTATGGCTGGTAATGGGTAGAATCGGGCTTTTTCAGCCGTAGGACGGTTTTGAAAACCGTCCTACCTAAGTAATTTCCCTGCGGAGTGTGCCATGCCTCGTTACAATCCGGCCGTTATCGAACCCAATTGGCAGCAGTTTTGGGAAGAAAATCGCACATTTAGTGCACCTAAATTGCCCAAAGGCCGCAAATTATATGTCCTGGATATGTTCCCTTACCCCAGCGGCGACGGACTCCATGTGGGACATCCTGAAGGATATACCGCCACCGACATCGTCTGCCGCTACAATCGCATGCAAGGCACGAACGTAATGCACCCCATGGGCTGGGACGCCTTTGGCCTGCCCGCCGAACAGCACGCCAAAAAAACCGGCGCCCATCCCCGTGAAACTACTGAGAAAAACATCGACAACTTCCGCCGCCAATTGAAGATGCTCGGTTTCTCCTACGATTGGGATCGTGAACTGGCCACTACCGACTTGGAATATTTCCGCTGGACGCAATTTATTTTCCTGGTGCTTTTCGACACCTGGTTCGACGAATCCCGCCAGCGCGGCCGGCCCATTGCCGACTTGCCCATCCCCGCCGATATCGCCGACGAAGGCGAAGACGCCGTGGCCCGATATCGCGACGAACACCGCCTGGCCTATCAACTCGAAGCCCCGGTGAACTGGTGCCCGGCCCTGGGCACGGTTTTGGCCAACGAGGAGGTAGTCGGCGGCGTAAGCGAGCGCGGCGGGCATCCGGTCGTCCGCATCCCGCTTCGCCAATGGATGCTCCGCATCACTGCCTATGCCGACCGTTTGGAAAAAGACCTCGACGCGCTCGATTGGCCCGAGAGCATCAAACTATTGCAGCGCAACTGGATCGGCCGCAGCACCGGGGCGGAAGTCGACTTTTTTATCGGCATTATTACCGATGAAGAAGGAAAACCTTCGCCCAAGGAATACGAAGGCTGGCTTGTCGATCGCCGCTACGGCGGCTGGCCCAAAAAGCCCGACGAGGAAGTCCTTCGCATCTACACTACCCGGCCCGACACGCTTTTCGGCGCCACCTACATGGTCATCTCGCCCGAGCATCCGTATGTCGAGCGCCTGACCAAGCCCGAACAAGCCGCCGTTGTCCGCGAATACTGCGAGCAATCGGCCCGCAAAAGCGATCTGGACCGCACCGACCTGGCCAAGGAAAAAACCGGCGTGTTTACCGGCTCTTATGCCATCAATCCGGTCAACGGCGAGGCGATTCCCATCTGGGTGGCCGATTATGTGCTGATAAGCTACGGCACCGGGGCGATCATGGGCGTGCCGGCCCACGACACCCGCGATTTCGAATTCGCCCAAAAGTTCGATCTTCCCATTGTCGCCGTAGTCGATCCGGGGGACTGTCCCGATTTTCGCGCAGCGAAAATGGGACTGTCCCCTTCTGCGCGACGATCTCTTGGCCGGGCGCGTGGCCTTCATCGCCGACGGCACGGCCATCAATTCCGGCCCTTACAACGGCCTTTCCACCCCGGAATTCAAAAAGAAAATCGCCGAAGACCTGGCCGAAAAAGGTCTTGGCCGTAGCGCGGTCAATTACAAATTCCGCGATTGGCTGTTCAGCCGGCAACATTTCTGGGGCGAGCCGTTTCCTATCCTGCACGAATTGAACAAAAGCGGCGAACCTACCGGGTGCATCCGGGCACTTCGGCCCGAAAATCTGCCCTTGGATCTGCCGGCCAAAATGACCTTCGATGCCGAACACGACAAACCCGAGCCGCCGCTGGACAAAGCCCCGGACGATTGGCTCTACGTCACCATCGGTGGCAAGCGCTACAAACGCGAAACCAACACCATGCCGCAATGGGCCGGCTCATGCTGGTACTATTTGCGCTTCCTCGATCCGAAAAACCACAAGGCCTTGGTCGATCCGGCGATCGAAAAGGCCTGGATGCCGGTAGATCTTTACGTCGGCGGGGCCGAACATGCGGTGTTGCACCTGCTCTACGCCCGATTCTGGCACAAAGTGCTTTTCGACCGCGGCTACACCAGCGTGCCCGAACCGTTCCAAAAACTGGTCAACCAGGGAATGATCCTCGGCGAAATGGAATTTACCGGGTATCAAACCGAATCGGGCCAGTGGATCAGCGCAACCGAGGTTGCAGACGATGCCGAAGGAAATCCCATTGTTAAAAATTCTGGACAGTCGATAAATGCAATCAAAGTCGCCGCCGAGCAGGTCGAAAAACAAGGCGAGACATTCGTGCTTAAGGCTGATGCAAAAATCCGCATCGACAGCCGGGCGTACAAAATGTCGAAAAGCCGCGGCAACGTGGTCAATCCCGACCAGGTTGTGGCCGAATACGGCGCCGACGCCTTGCGCCTTTACGAGATGTTCATGGGCCCGCTGGAGGCCGTTAAACCCTGGAGCATGGACGGCGTTAGCGGCGTGCGTAACTTTTTGGATCGCGTCTGGCGCCTAATCATCGATGACCGCGCGGAAACCATGCAACTAAATCCGGCCGTGCAACAAGCCGCGCCCACGACCGAGCAAAACCGCATGCTGCACAAGACCGTCAAGGTCGTGACCAACGACATAGAGCAGATGTCTTTCAACACGGCCATCGCCCGGATGATGGAATTCACGAATTTCTTCTTCAAGGAAGAAATCCGACCGCGCGAGGCGATGCAAAAGTTCGTGCTCCTGCTGTCGCCCTTCGCCCCGCACCTGGCCGAGGAGCTTTGGCAGGCCCTGGGCAATGCGAAAACCCTGGCCTACGAGCCCTGGCCCGCGTACGACGAGGCCATGCTCAAGCAGGACACAATCGAAATCCCCGTGCAAGTCAACGGCAAGCTCCGCGGCCGCATCCAAGCCCCGTCAGACGCCGACAACGCTACATTGGAGTCACTTGCCCGCGCGGACGCCAAAGTCGCCGAGCATCTATCCGGCAAAAAAGTCATCAAAGTGATCATTGTCCCAGGTAAGATGATAAATTTTGTGGTAAAATAGGACATATCATTCACCCACAAAAGCGTAAGATAGATATGAACGATCAAGAATTGGAAAACTTGTTGGACGATTTTGAGTCCGATCGTGTAGAGAGAACATCCTCTCATAGAGATCACGACAAAATATGTCAAGCCATTTGCGCATTTTCCAATGATCTTCCCAACCATCAATTGCCGGGAATTATCTTTATTGGCGCGAATGACGATAGTTCCTGCTCCGGATTGAATATTACTGACCAGCTATTACAACTTCCCGGCAACCTTCGTGATTCCGGGAATATTCTTCCCATTCCCTCTCTTGCTGTTGCTAAAAGAACGCTCAAAGGCGGAGAGATGATCGTTATTACCGTGCATCCCTCCCAAGCTCCCCCCGTACGATATAAAGGTACTATTTGGATACGGATTGGGCCACGGCGCGGCATTGCAAGTCGCGATGACGAAATTCGATTAAATGAAAAACGTCGATTCAAGGATTTACCTTATGATTTACATGCCGTAACATCGGCTTCTTTATCCGATCTCGATTTGGAATTATTTCGTCGAGTTTATTTGCCGAATGCTATAGCACCGGAAATTTTAGAGGCAAACTATCGCACCATCGAGCAGCAGTTGATGTCTTTGCGGTTTACAAATACCAATCCCCCAATTATGCCGACAGTCACGGGCATACTTGTGATTGGAAAGTCCCAGACCGACTACATTCCTGGAGCTTATATTCAATTCCTTCGAATTGACGGTCCCAATCTGACGGACCCCATAAAAAACCATCGAACGTTGTATGGACCATTGTTGGATGTTCTTCCAGAAATCGATGACCTTTTATCCGTAAATATCAACACAGCTATTGAAATTACAGAGGAGAGTCAAGATCGTCAGCACTCCGACTATCCGATGCTCGCACTTCAACAACTGGTTCGGAACGCGATTATGCATCGCAATTACGAATCCTCTAATGCACCGGTGCGAATTTACTGGTTTTGCGATCGGATCGAAATTCAAAATCCCGGCGGGCCTTTCGGTCAAGTAACCAAAGAGAATTTTGGGCAACCCGGAATTACAGATTATCGTAATCCTCACTTAGCTGAAGCTATGAAGAACATGGGGTACGTTCAAAGATTTGGTTTTGGGATTGAAAGTGCCCGAAAGGCTCTGAAGGAAAACGGAAATCCCAAATTGACGTTCGAAATCCCGGATGAAGCCAATTATGTGCTTTTTATCGTAAGGAGCAGGAAATGAAAATTATAGTTAAGAATGTAAAAGTTATTGCTTTTTTTAATAACAAAGGCGGTGTCGGTAAAACTACATTAGTTTACCATCTTGCATGGATGTATGCTAATCGAGGCAAACGGGTATTAGCCGTGGACCTCGATCCCCAGGCGAACCTTACAGCGGCATTTTTGGATGAGGATCACTTGGAGTCTCTCTGGCCAGATGAAGATACGCATAAAACAATATATGGAGCCGTCCAGCCATTACAAAAAGTTGGAGATGTTAATCAACCATATTTGAAATTAATAGAAGATCGTTTGGCCTTGATCCCTGGCGATATGGCATTAACCAATTTTGAAGACGCATTGTCCGATGCTTGGCCACAATGTTTAGCCGAAGATAATTATCGAGCTTTTTTAATCACATCGGCTTTTTGGCGTGTAATGCAAAAAGGGGCAGTAAGTCATAATGCAGATATAATCCTTATAGACTTGGGACCAAATCTTGGAGCAACAAACAGGGCAGCATTGATCGCCTCGGATTTTATCGTTATCCCACTAGCACCTGATCTTTTTTCTCTTCAAGGCCTGCGAAACTTAGGTCCTATGCTATCTAAATGGCGCGGAGATTGGAATAGGCGTCTAACTTTGAACCCAGACGCTAAATTACCACTGCCATCGGGAAATATAAGACCAATTGGATATATTGTTTTACAACATGCCATACGCGAAGATCGTACGGTTAAGTCCTATGAAAAATGGATCGCCAGAATTCCATCAGCCTACAGCAACTACGTCCTGGAAAATTCGGAAATAAATATTACATCGGTGACATCCGATCCAAACTGTCTAGCTCTATTGAAACATTATCGAAGCCTGATGCCCATGGCCCATGAAGCGCGAAAACCAATTTTCTTTCTTAAGCCCGCCGATGGTGCTCTCGGTGCACATGCCTCTGCCGTAAAAAATGTCTATAAAGACTTTGAGAGTCTAGCTATAAATATTGCCGAACGGACTGAAATAGCATGGGAATATCACCCCGTCCAAAGAAATTTTCCTACTCTTAAAGATAATTAAACATACACATCTCTTGAGATATTTAGATGCCCCAATCCGTTTATTTATTCAAAGTCGCTCTTTCCGGTAGAAAAAGTATTTGGCGAAAGATCGCCATTAAAGCCAACCAGACGCTCGACGATTTTCACGAAACCATCTACGATGCTTTCGATCGCGATGATAAGCATCTCTATTCTTTCTTCTTCCCCAAAAAAAGCGGCAAGATGAATCTACGGAAAATCTATAATGAAAGTGTTGAATATACCAGCCCACATATGTTTGAATGTGACGGAGAATTTGGTGAGGAAGGCCAGCTAAATGCGGCCGAGACCAAAATCAACGCCCTGAAGTGTAAAAAAGGGCAAGTGTTTTATTACCTTTTCGACTTTGGCGACGAATGGTGGCATGAAATCACGGTCGAGGAGACCGAAGCCAAAGCAGAAAAAGGAAAATATCCCCGCGTTATGGAACAAAAAGGCAACTCGCCGCCACAATATATTTATGATGACGAAGATGAAGAATACGATGATCAGTGAAGAATAAATTTATATTTCGCCTCAATAAACATGATTAGGATACCTTGAGCCATGATCAATATTTCCCCCGGTAAAACTCGCATCGGCTGGATCGGCACCGGCGTGATGGGCGCAAGCATGTGCGGGCATTTGATGCGCGCGGGCTTCGCCGCCACGGTCTTTAACCGCACCAAGGCCAAGGCGGAAAAGCTTTTATCATTCGGGGCCGCTTGGGCCCAAAGTCCCCGGGCAGTGGCCGAGGCCTCGGACGTTATTTTTACCATCGTCGGATATCCGAGCGACGTGCGCAGTGTAATCCTTGGTGAAGATGGCGTGCTTTCCGGCTGCAACAGCGGAAAGATCATTGTCGACATGACCACAAGCCAACCGTCGCTGGCTATCGAAATCGCCCACGCGGCGGCAAATATCGGCGTGCATGCCGTCGATGCCCCGGTCACCGGCGGCGACGTCGGCGCGCGCGAGGCGAAACTGTCGATCATGATCGGCGGCGAAAAAGAAGCGGTCGAAGCTCTGACTCCTTGTTGGGAGGCGCTAGGGAAAACTTTCATCTATCATGGCGGGCCGGGCGCCGGACAACATGCCAAACTGGCGAACCAAATTCTAGTGGCCGCGAACATGATCGGCATCTGCGAAGGCCTCCTCTACGCCTACAAGGCCGGACTGGATTTGGACAAAGTAATGCAATCTGTTTCTTCGGGCGCGGCAAGCAGTTGGGCGCTTTCAAACCTCGCCCCGCGCGTCATCGCCAATAACTTCGCGCCGGGGTTCTTCGTCGAGCATTTTATCAAAGACATGGGCATCATCCTCGACGAATCCCGCCGCATGGAACTTTGCCTGCCCGGCCTGGCACTGGTCCATCAGTTGTATGTTTCACTTAAAGCCAACGGCCACGGCCGCGACGGCACCCAGGCGCTACATCTTGCCCTGGCGGCAATGTCGAACATCGATTGGGTGCATCGCTGAACGTCGGGATCAGCATTTAATCAACTTTGACGACCGCGACTTCCCGCCGGTCGTCTTTATCCACGCAATAAGCGACCCACAGTTTCCCGTCTTTCGCATAGCCTGCCGAGGGGAATCGCGGGTTCCCCTTGGCAACGATGGTTTTGGATTTGTTCCAAGCGTTCTTTTTTTCATCCCAGCGCGATTGCTTGAGTGTCCATTGGTTCTTTGCGTTGGATTCCGCCCATACCAGTGTCACGCCGCCCTTGGAACTTGCCGCCAGGCAAGGCGTGCAGATGTTGCTCTGCAGGCCGGTCGCATTCGTGCCCACTCCCGGTTGTTCCTCTTTCTCAAGATCCTCGACGCTGGCGGCGACCATTTTCATGGAGCCGCTTGTTTTTCGATTCATTACAGCGCTTTCCCATGCGCACCAGATCCGCCCGCCAGGCCCTACCGCGATAGTCGGGCGCGTGTCGACGTTCGCGCCGCTGACTACCCTTGCCCGCTCAAGCTTCGGCCCCGGCTCCACCTTGCGCAGGAAGATGCTCGGCTCGCTGGGCACCCCGGAATAGGCGGGAGTCGATAACTGACGGTGGAAGTCCCACGACCAACCGATAACCACGGCATCTCCAATCGCCGCTATCACCGGGTCGGTATGGTCTTCGAATTCGGAGATATCTTCCGGGCTGACATGAATCTCATTAGACCAGTGATTCTTCTCCAGGTATCGCACGTAGACCTCTTTGTCTCGCGAGATATTGTGTATCCTTTCCCACTGATAGTAGGTCGCCCAGATCCGGCCTTGTGCATCGACGGCCATGCGAGCGTGCATGACGCCATCCGCCGGATGCGAATGCGTGATTTGGGTTGGTCCGCTTATGGAAGCTGATTCCGAAGCGCAGGTCACAAAAATATTGTATTGCTGACCGCCGGCATTGCTGGTCCAACTCACCCAAGGTCGATTCTTTTGGTCCACAATCACCATGGCATCGAATTCATCGGCCCCGGTGGTGCCCAAATGCCGGTCGGGCAGCCATTTTTCACCGTCATAAATCCGCAGATAGACTTGCTGCAAGTGATTGGAGTTGGATGTAAACGCCACATACATCCGCCCGTCATCCCCGCATGCCAGAGAGGGAAAACGGTCGCTCTGCCGGGTTTTATCGCTCTCGCCGGACCTTTTCAAGGTTGCCGGCATGTAAAAGATCCCTTCCCGCTCAACGGTCTTGACGGGCGAACGCTCCGGCAGCATGGCTTCCAGCAGGCGGTTCAGCTCCGGCCAGTTGACCATGTTTTTTCGATATATGACCTTTCCATCGCTGTCGGCCAACATGATAAACGTCCACCCGTCCTTGTTGTATTTTTTCTCGAATTCGCGGATCGGATCCAATAATTGCACGAATGGCAGCCGGTAGTGCTTCTGAAATTCCCATGCCGGCAACTCGTTGTCGTACGATACGCTGCGAATCACATGCAATCCCCGCGCACGGTATTTCTCCTCCACTTGCCGGAGCGGTTCGCTGTCGCTCTGGCAGCCGCCGCACCAGCAAGCGCCCGTCATGAATAATACGGGCGAGCCCCGATAGTCGCCGGAATGCACTTCGCGTCCGTAAGCGTCGGCCAGCTTAAATTCCAGCGGCGGCGCGGTTTTACTGTCGGAAGACGGGGGCACATATTTTCCCTGTTCATCGATAATGCACACTCCGCTCTCGGGATCGCAAATTATATCGGTTTGATCCGAGTTTTTTTCGCCGGACTGCCCGGCAGATTTGTGTTGGTTGCTCGACGACTTCTTGGCATTTGGAACATTCAAAGGTTCCGACGCCGACACAGATGGTATGAGCATGTAAGATAAACATACAATGCCGAGTATATGCCATAGCTTCAAGAATGTTCTGCGCATGATTATCTCTTCTTAATGTCTTTCTGCTGATTTGATTGTTTTGAATTTTGGTTTATTCGGTTAAAATTATTGCAACGGGTGTCGAATCGCGGAATCCAAAACCGGATCGCGGCCCGCCAGATAATCTTCAAGCGAACGCTGTACAAAGATGTCCGGGTCAAGCGACGGCGGATCGCCATTGCGCACCAGGTAGAAGTGCTTTGTCGAGTATTGCACTTTAAGCTTTGAGTTCGGCAACTCAAAGGATTTAAACTGCCCATAAGCGTTGGGTTTGTTGCCGGTAGGTTCGCCGATAAGTATGGCGTGAAGATCATTACGTAAATATATGGCCGCGAACATCGCGGATGAGAACGTGCGCCCGCCTATGAGCGTGTAAAGATGTCCTTTTGCACTTAGCGCGGGCCGCGCCTTCAAACCGTCTATGAGAGGTTTCACGATGCTTGAAGTGCCCCCGACGTTAAATCGCAGGTCAACAATGACTCTGTCGACCGCGCGTGAATCTGCAAAGGCCAATAGTTTGTTCACGAAATCTGCGAAGGGGTTGCCCGGCTCATCCAAGCATTTGCTGTATTGAATGTAGAGCGTATGCGTGTCAGGCAGGTATTCATACCAGTAGAAAGCTTTCGGTTGTTTCCGGCAAAACTCGGTTGGAATACGAAAGGCCTGCTGAGCGGTCACCCACTTGGCGTCGGTTTCAACAAACTCCGCAGGCGCGACTTCAAACGTGAATTCCTTGCCGTCCGCTTTTGCGCATGTCAATTGCAGGCGACCGGCGGCATCGGCGATTTTTTCCTGCCGCATCAATTCCTCGAACATCATGTATCTGGGACTCTGGATGTGCAGCCAGGCATTATTTTCGTGGGAAATGTAAGGAGCCACGGCCGCTTCGACCCCCTTAGGCGTCATTGAACCAATCCGCACCACGCGGCCGCCCAGCGCCTCCCGATATTCCGGCGCCGCAGCGATAACCGCCAGTACATCGGAAAACCACTGCATCCGGATGGGATAAACATGCAGTGCATTCGATGCGCTTCCCAAGGGGATTTGCACAAAAGTATGCGCCACACCCAAACCGGCTACAATTCGCGTCAACTGGAGGATGATCTCTGAATCGGAGAACTGCGGAACTTCACGCTTTAGTTTCGCAACTTTGCGATCAAACTCGTTTTTTGGAATGAGCCTGTAGAATTCTTTGTGTCTGGCGGGAAGTTCCTTGGCAAAATAATCGATGTCTTCCTGCCAGAGCCTTGACCGATCTGTCGAGTCATTTGCAGCCGGAGCCGCAGGCGAATGACATACAGCGAAAAGCGTAATGATTGCAAACAATATTGCTGTTTTCATGTCTCTTCAAACACCGATCAGTACATAGATTTTGCTTTGCTCAATGCCTGAACCGCGCGGTCGATGACCGAATCGGTTTCATCGATCACGTCCTTCACGGTCGGTTCGGCATGGATTTGGGGCCTGTTTCCATTGACTTCAATAATGCGCCCATCGATGTCGGCGACATACGAGTTCGATATGCGAACAACCAGCCCGCATGGCAATACCGCACAGACGTTGTGGCCGGGCAGGTCGCCATGTGTGGTTGTTCCCACAGCGATTACGCAGCCCGTGCCGTGCATTCGACAGGCAAACAAATCGGAGGCGCTCCCGGTGATCTCGTTGGTCAATAGTGCAACCGGTTTGGTATATTGCCAGTCGCCGCAAGGCGAAATTTCATATTCACGTCGTGCAAAGTTTTGATGTCCGGGTCCATTCTTCCGGAAAGAAATTTCAACCTTCGTCTTAGCAGTGATCAATCGCCCTATAATTCGAGTTTGTGACGCGCCGGAACCTCCGGGATTGTCCCGAACGTCGATGATAAGTCCGGGCGAGTCCTTCAGATTCTCCAACGCTTGGTCAAACTCGTCGGCGATTTCCTCGCGTCCCTCGAATGAAACGATGCGAATGTAACCGTATCCCGTGGGATGCGTCCCGCTCCAAACGAACTTGCCCTTTTCCACGGGGAATTTAATCGCGCGGTATTGCACGGACTGTTGCCCAAACATCGTAGCGGTTCGCTGAAGCTCAGCCTCAACCGCGGCCCCATCGCCCGATGGAAGAAACGTCACCTTGACCTTGCTGCCTTTCTCGCCATCCAGAAGGCGTTGGTGCGCAATTGTCAGAAAGTGGCGCTCCGATGAAGACGGCCGCATTAGACCGCGAAGTTGCTCGATCTTTTCCTCAACGCTCAGATTGTCGATTCGAGTGATTATGGCTCCGGGACGAAGCCCCTTGGCATATGCCTCTGAACCCGTCCCGACGTAAGTCACGATGGCCTTGCCTTCAATTTGGCATATACATGCATTCGGGCTGTATCTGGGCAAATCTATTTTATAATTGTATGTGTAAGAGTGAAAATCCTTCAACTCGTTCACCAGATCAAAGAGGACGCGATAGTAGTCATCACTGTTCGTCGCGGCCTTGACTTTGAGTTGATAGCGTATCTTGGCTTTTTGCCAATCGATTTTCTTGAGGTCGAAGAATGAATAGTGCTTATCGATTGCCTTCCAGAGAATATCAAAATTCTCCCGCCGCTCCGCTTCCGACAATTCCTTCTTGAGAATGGGCAAATCACCAAATGTTCTCATGTCTCTCTCGTCTGCCACAAAGCCCTTTCCGATGCGCTCTAGAATCTTCCATTTCCCTTCCCCATTGCTTTGCGCCGATGGCCGGTCGTCGCCATGGCAAGGCACTACCAATGCGATCGAGGCGCTTAAGAGCAGGACGGTCAGAATCATTTGCAGCCGCTTATGCATTGTCCGATTTCTCAAAGATTACTGATGAAGACCATTGCCATAGCCATTGCTAATATGCACTTCATAACAAAAATCTTTCGAAAATATGAGATATGAAACTCTAATCAGTTGGCTTCGATGCATCCGGAGCGGCACTCTGCTTGGCCCGGGTGCTAAATTGAAGCCAATACGGCGTGGCCGGACGGTCCTCCCGGTCCTTGAAATTATTATCTTCTTTATAATTTAATACGATAAGATACGTTTTTCCAGGCTCTAATTTAACTGGAAGCGCACAAGTTTTTCCATCTGCTTCATATCGACTTTCACCTATGATATCAGGAAATACATTCCCGGATGCCTCGGGATTTCGGCACCAGGACCAGCTTTTATCCATCATTTCCGTGTTGAAGGTAACACGAATCTCGGCCAGAGATGGATCGACGTCCCTCGTGCCTGACTTTGGAATGGTTTTCACTACAAACGGAGGCCTGACGCCGGAATTCGCCGAAGGCAATTTCGTTGAAGCGTTGTTTGTCGTCATAGGCGATGATTTTGCACCTGCTGAGCTATTGTTTGGATTCATTGCCTGTTTCTTGAATTGCTTAACAAATTGGCGATCTACCTCGTCCATTTTCTTAGGGTCTGACAATGCGACCAGTTCCGGTGTTTTTGCCCAAGTGACCATCTGCTCAGAGATCGGTGGGTTGCCCCCTTGTTTCTCCCACCACGACTTCCAAGCGGCCACATCGCGCCCGAAATTCTCTCCGGTGAGCCGCACCAGGGAGATCTGGGCCCATAACCGTGTGTTCGCATTGTAGTGATATGATAGATGCACCAGTTCCGGAACTACGTTCTGCTCGCCGATAATACCCAGTGCGCGAACGGCCTCGCAGCGGTCGGAATTGTCTTTCTCAATCCGTTCCGCCGCGATTTTCAATATGTCGGTTACCGCCTTTTTGCTGCCCAAGGCCGCCAAGGCCTTGACGGCCTGTTTCCTTGCGCTCTCCTCGCCACTGGAAAGCTGATTCAACCATTGTTCCTCCCAAGCGTCCTTTTCCTTAGAACTTAAGTTCTTCCACCACGTCGCGTTCAAGAGCCCTGGGAAGGTTTTCTCGCTCCCGTCGCGGAACGCCCGTTGCATCTCGGTAAGTTTTGCGTCGCGTGGAAATTTCAGGTCCAGTGCCGACGGTTCCCATGTTGCGAACTGGGGGAAGTTCCACGATGTATTTTTCTGAGAGGCCGGCTCGCTCGCGGACATGCCCGGCCCTGATGGCTGCGCCGCAATCCGATCGAGAGTTTGCATCATTCGGGCAGTAACGGCCTCCTGGTCCCGCTGCCATCCATAAAAGGCCGCTGCCAGATAGATCACCGCTCCCAATAGGAGCACGGTCAAAACTGTTTGCACGCGTTGCAACATGATTCGATCTCCTAAAAGTACCCGGCGGCAGGAACGGTAGATGCGGTCGAAATCGCCAAAACGCTTCATGGCGTCGTTTTTCGCCGCCTCCGGCGTCATTCCCGCACGCACGTTGTCCTGTGCGCGCATCTCGATGTGAAAACTCAATTCGTCCACTATTTCGGCGTCGACCTCTTTCATGGGCCGGTCATCAGTGGCGTGGGAATATGCGCAAGTATTTGTGAAAACTGCATACTCAAGCCTCCGCAAGATCGATTCCAGCCACTCCGCAGATCGCTTCCATCAACCGCTTCCACTGCTTGATTTCCACCCGCAACCGAGCCCGACCGGCCGCTGTCAGTTGGTAGTATTTCGCCTTGCGATTGGATTGCGACAAGCCCCACTGGGCTTCGATCCATCCCCGCCGCTGCATCCGGTGGAGCGCGGGATACAAAGAACCTTCTTCCACCGTCAGCAAACCATTGCTTGCCCGTTGAATGCTTTGGGCAATGGCATAACCATGCATGGAACCCCTATCGAGGGTTTTTAAGATCAGCATGTCCAGACTGCCTTGGACGAGTTCGGTCTTTTCCTCGTTTTCCGGCATATTCTTCACCTTAGCTATTCCCCATGACAGTCTGTATAAGATTAAAAACATATTCCCCTAGAATGTCAAGGGGGAGTTGGAACAGCTCCAAACAATGCCGATTGTTCCGGTTTTAGCGGCGGGGAATTTCCATGGATGACTGCTGGGATTATTTCCATGGGTGAGTGCCAGATTAATGTCCGAAATACGATTTAATGTCTATTATGTTCTTTTTCGCTGATATATAAAAACCCACCTTCAGCTATTGCCATATAGATAAGTTGGGGGAAGGCGACTTTGTCCTATTTATGTTAAAATAAAAATTATAGACGGCTTAATCGAAGCCTAATAATATGGCTGACCAGAAATAAAACTCCCCCCGCGATTAACAAATGTTGCGTAAAACCACCCACCACTAAATTACCGGCTTAGCCTCTATTTTGGTATTGCTCCATCAGCAACCAATCACTGGCAGCAAGCTGCTCGGGCCGCTTTGATGTTCCCCAGACTAAGTTTTAACTCACAAAAAATCCAATACTCTGAATATCCTCTTTTTCAAGGCGCGATTGCCGCTCGCGTCTTTTTGAGCAATTTAAAATTTGCATTTTTTTTCTTTTCCATCTGGGCAATCGCGATATCGGCGGCTAAGGGCGAGGACTGGCCTCAATTCGGCGGCGACAACGATCGCAACATGACCTCCGAGGAAAAGAATCTGCCTGCCTCGTTCCAGCCCGGCAAAAAACGCACGGACGGCTCCGGCATCGACATGCAAACCACGAAAAACGTCAAGTGGGTCGCCCGGCTGGGCACCGAAAACTACTCCGGCCCGGTCGTCTCGGGCGGCAAAGTCTTTATCGGCACAAACGACGTCAATCTCAACGATCCGCGTTACAAGCCCACCGGCGGCGGCGTGCTGCTCTGCCTGGAAGAAGAGACCGGCAAATTGCTCTGGCGCCTGGTCGTTCCCAAACTCGAAACCGGCAAACGCAGCACCGAGTTTGACAATATGGAGTTGGGTTTTTGTTCTACGCCTTGCGTGGAAGGCAACCGGGTGTACGTCGTCACCAACCGCAGCGAGGTGCTGTGCCTCGATACCGAAGGCCTGGCCAACGGCAACGACGGCCCTTTCCACGATGAACGACATTATACCGGCGCGCTAAGCGATCCTACGCCCGGCCAAATCCCAGGCGATGCCGACGTCATCTGGCGCTACGATATGCTCTCGGAACTTCCCGTATTCCCCCACGACGCGGCCAGTTGCTCGGTCCTGGTCTACGGCGACCTGGTATACGTAAACACCGGCAACGGCGTGGACGATAAAAAAGCCCCCTTTCCCATGTCGCCCAGCCTCATCGCCCTGGACAAGCACACCGGCCGGCTAGCCGCCAAAGACGACGAGATGATCGGATCGCGGGTGTTCCACGGACAGTGGTCTTCGCCTTCGTTGGGCCACGTGGGCGATAAGGCCTTGGTTTTCTTCGGCGCGGGCGACGGCGTTTGTTATGCCTTCGAGGCCCTGCACATCGCCACGCCCAAGCCCGCCTTCCTGCACAAAGTCTGGTCCTTCGATTGCAATCCGCCGGAATACCGGTACAAAGACGGCAAACCAATCGAATATTGGATCGGCAGTAAACTGGAAAACAAGGACTTTATCAACGACGGCTCCTACGTCGGCCCCAGCGAAATCATCGGCACGCCCGTCTTCCACAACAACCGCGTTTACGTGGCCACCGGGCAGGATCCGCGGCACGGACTGGGCAAGGCCGTGGTCAACTGCATCGATGCGACCAAGATCGGCGATGTCTCGCAAACCGCCAAAATCTGGTCTTACGACGGCATCGACCGCAGCATGTCCACGCCCTCGGTCGCCTACGGACTGGTGTTCATTGCCGACGCGGACGGCCACATCCATTGCCTCGACGCCGACACCGGCCAGCGCTACTGGGTGCACGACGCCAATTCCGATATCTGGAGTTCCACCCTCGCGGCCGACGGCAAGGTCTACATCGGCACCCGCAGAAGCCTGCTCGTGTTCGCCGCCGCCAAAGAGAAAAAAATCCTAGGCGACATCCGCCTCGGCTCGCAAATCCGCTCCACCCCCGCGGTCTCCGACGGCGTGCTCTACGTCGCCTCGCAGCAATATCTCTGGGCGGTGCAAAAAGACCCCAAAAATCCCGACCTGAAAGGCAAAGTCCTGGCCTCCGGCGCTTCCAAGCCCGACGGGGCGGTTCAATCGTCCAAGCAATAAGGTTTAATTGCAGTGATGGAATATGACAGCCCAGGGTTGCCGCTCTTGAGCGGCTACCCTGGGTTAAGGGGTCCGAAAAACAACCAAGAAACCCCAACGGGGTTTCGGAACGGGGGACGTGACGGGCAGGAGACGTGCCGGACGGAAATCGCATTGCGGATACAAAACCCCGATGGGGTTTTCAGGCGGGTGTGGGCTTCCGTACCAGGGTAGTCGCTCACGCGACAACCCTGGGCTATCCTCTTTAACCCCTGCGGGGATGGCTGTAATATGGCAGCCCAGGGTTGCCGCTCTTGAGCGGCTACCCTGGGTTAAGGGGTCCGAAAAACAACCAAGAAACCCCAACGGGGTTTCGGAGGCGATGCAACCATGCCGCAATCCTTGGCCAACGTGTTGGTGCATATTGTCTTCTCGACCAAAGAGCGCCGCGCATTGTTGCAAATCCCCGATCTGCGTGATGAGATGCACCGATACCTTGCGGGCATTTCCGCCAATCTGGAGTGTCCCGCAATCATCGTGGGCGGAGCGACCGATCACATCCACTTGCTGGCAAACCAATCGCGGACGATCACTTTGGCCGAATGGGTAAAAGAACTGAAGCGGGCGTCTTCGCTTTGGGCAAAGAAAAAGAGCCGTCAATGGAACTTGCTTCAATGGCAGGCGGGATACGGCGCTTTTTCGGTCAGCCAGTCGCAAAAAGAACGAGTGCAGGGGTATATCCGAACGCAAAAAGAGCATCATAGGCAAATTTCGTTCCAGGGCGAACTCCGGCAG
This sequence comes from Pirellulales bacterium, assembly GCA_963845975.1. GTDB lineage: Bacteria > Planctomycetota > Planctomycetia > Pirellulales > Thermoguttaceae > JBEKIK01. Next base: position 198,656 of record CAWJUD010000002.1, read on the forward strand.
ATTCTAAAAAAACACGGTGTGGTGTTCGACGAACGGTACGTTTGGGATTGAGGCGATACATTACACAACCCCTTCGGGATTGATGTGGTGATGGAGAACCTTTTCCCAGGGTAGCTGCTAAAGCGGCAACCCTGGGCTATCATATTATCAGCCCTTCGGGCTAGTTTCTGGATGGAGAGAAATAAATAAGAATCCCGACCTATTTATCAATCACTTTTTCCCTGTTGGCTGTCCGCTGTTGGCCGTTCCCTCTTTCCCGGCCATGGCCGCGCTGAGAATTGCGGCCGTGCTTTGGCGCATGACGCGGGGATCGACCGGTTCGCCGGCCATCAGCGAGCGGCGGACTTCTTTGCCGGAGATGAAAAGCGGCTTTTCGTCTTTGTGGTTTTCCATCAGGTCGACCCGGCCGACCGACTCGTAATAGGCGGCAAATCCCACGCGTAGCGGTTTGATCTGCAAATCGCCGGCCAGGTGGTTGAAGATCTCCTGGGCGTCGAAATCGCCCCAGATGGGCTTGCCGTCGTGATAAGGCGCGTCGGCGTGTTTCCGCCCGATGATGATGTCGGTAAACCCGAAGTTCTGCCGGTAAATGCCGTGCATCACCGCTTCCTTCGGACCGCCGTAGAACATCTTGATATCCAGGCCCAACAGAATTACGCGATCGGGCACGGATTCGCCGCGCGGTCCCCACAGCGCCTGATCGCTGTCGCCTTCGCCCAGCATGCGTTGATCGATAAGCGCCTCGTAAGTCTTCATGCGCACTTCGGCGTGGACGTCGTCGCCCTTGGTCTCGCCGATAAGCGGATTCAGGCACGCCCCGGCGTTGGGGCCCGCCCGGAGCAGCGTTTCCAAACCGTAAACCAAGGCGTACTCGTGTGCGCGGTGCAAGGGATTGCGGGTCTGAAACGCCACTACCCGCCGCCAGCCTTTTTCGGCCAGCAGTTTGCGGACCTCGGCCGGCGAAAGCACGTACTTGCCGAACACCGGATGCTTGGGTTGCGGCAGGACCTCGATGGCTCCGCCCAAGAGGTGCGTTTTGTCGGCGTCGCCCTTTAGCACCATGTCCCCGCCCGGATGATCGGTCCGCTCGGTGAGATATACGCCGCGAAGGTAACGCATTTTATCCCAGGGAAAAACGTCGGTGACGTCCAACGCGGCCACGATCCGACCGTCGGAATTCACCAGTGCGACCTTTTGGCCCGGCTTCAGCTTTTTGGCCGACTCGGCCGTCACAGGCAGCGACAGCGGAATGGTCCAGGCGTATTTACGGCCGTTGTGCACTATCACCGATTCATCCAGCACGCGGTTGTACGCGGCCGAATCCATGGGTCCGGCCAAAGGGCTTAAGCCCCCGTCGCCGAAACGGTAAACGGTCGATAGATCGGCGTCCGACACGGGCACTCGCGCAAACGTTTTGGCCCGGGCGAGGAAATCGGGAATATCATCGGCAGGCACGGTGCGGGAAACGGGCTCGGTCAATCCGCCGTGCGGGGGCACTAACGCGCTCATCGGCATTTCCTTTGGTTCGAGGAGAATATTGTTTTCTGTTGTCGGTTTTCAGTTTACGGTTCACAGTTTATAGTTCACAAACATCGGCGTTCAGTGTCCTTCTATCCGGATTTCAGATTAAACTTTCCAACCTTACACAAGTTGACAGTATAAAAAGGGCGGCCCGGATCCGCAACCGGTAAATCCAATGAGTCTTTAGTATGACCAAATAAAAAAACCCCCGGTGTATTCACCAGGGGCTAAATATAATTTGGTCTTAATACGAATACAAACCTCGACACAAAAATCCTAATCCCTAGCCCCTAGTCCCTAGCCCCTTAAATATGATACATCTGCTCGTCTTGTTCCTTGGCACGTTCCAGCAGTTCGGCCAAGGAAATGTTCTGGAGCATCTGGCGTTCCACGGCGGTGACGTCCTGCCAGGTCTTCATCAATACTTTGACTGCCGGAGAATCGGGCGATGCGCTGCTGGTCTGCCCGTTGTCCTCGGTCGACCCCTCGATAACTTCCATGATTTGTCCGAGCGAAATATCCTGAGGGGCTTTTACCAGTTGATATCCTCCCGCTGCACCGCGAATGCTCGCCACCAATCCTGCCCCTTTCAACTGAAGCAGTATTTGCACGAGAAATCGCGGCGGAACGTCGTGCCGCTCGGCAATCCGCCGAATGCGAACGGGCTCGCCGGTCCCAAATTGAGAGGCCAGTTCCATCATCGCTATGCAGGCGTACTCAGTTTTTGCGGAGATTTTCATACGTTTCACTGAAAAAATAAATACTTACCAATTAAGATCACGTTTAATTATCAACTTATTGGTGACAAAATCAATTATACTAATGTTTGTGAACTATAGCAAGTATATTATTTTGCCACCCTAACCGAATATCTGCCCTACTTGACTAATGATTTTCCCCTGGGCATTATTGCACCCAAGTCATTTTCCCCTCAATTTTGGACACTTAAATAATTGATAAGACGGCCTAAAGATCCTGTGAAAGAGCATTTTCCAACATTAAACGAAATGCCTCGGCGTTGCGCGGGGCGTTGGCTTGGTAATCGTTGTTGAAAAAAGCGTAAATTGTTCGTGATTTTATGTATGGTTTCAGCCGGGCGGCCCAATCCTTCAGTTCATCGTTCGTATAATCATATCGATAGAGTTGCCTATCGAGTCCGTGGAAGCGCAGATACAGGAAATCGGCCGTGGGATAGATTGTATTGGGCAGTTTGGGATGGCTGATCGCGACAAACGCCGCCCCGTACCGTGCAAGCAATGCCGCCACGTCGTCATCCCACCAGCTTTTGTGGCGGAACTCCACCGCATGACGAACGTTTTGCGGCAGGGCCGCTAGAAAGCGATCCAATCGATCCGTGTCTTTACCGAGCGACGGCGGAAGCTGCCACAGAATCGCCCGCAACGCACGGAGTTGCTTTACCCGATCGAGAAATATCTCCAAAGACTCTTGGCAGTCGGATAGTTTTTTCAGATGTGTAATAACTCTTGATCCCTTAACGACCAAATGAAATCCCTCGGGCAGGCGGCGGTTCCAGGCGTCGAGCATGGTTTGCGTGGGCAGGCGGTAAAACGTGGCATTGATCTCTACGGTGTCGAACCGTGTAACATAAAAGGCCAGCCGCTCGCTCCCTTTGATTTCCCGGGGATAGAATTTTCCCGCCCAATCATCGTAGGTCCACCCCGAGGTGCCGACAAAGATTCGCCCGGATTCCACAATTCACCATTCGCTGTTCTGTGTCTGTCCAAGGGGATTTTCAAGTTGATTCGATGCGGTTTTTACCATGGTATTTTACCAAAAAAAAGGCCATCTTCAAAGATGGCCCAAACGCACGATTATCGCTGATAGTCTTTTCTAGGCATTGTGTTTCCGCCGCAGCCGCAAGTAACCCAGGCCCGCGAAAAAGCCGGCAATAAGCAGAATAAATGCCGAGGGTTCAGGCACCGGCACGCCCGATACGGTCACCATGTCCCAACGATACTTGCCCGTGGTGGCATAACCGGAAGAAGCCTTGGCGGAAGTGTATTGGCCGGGATTTTCCGGATCGAACACGGATACCATGCGGAGCTTGAAATTTGGATTGTCATTTACCCCCGCGATTGCCGACAGGTCCGCCAGGTTGTTCAAGTTCCACTGATCGCCGTGGCCCGTGAATGGATTGGCATCGGTGCCATAATCGATAAAGTTCGTTCCATCAGTAGAATATTGGGCGAGGAAGCACTTGGATGAGGTATTGCTTGTTCTGAGATCGAATGATAAGGAAATGGATTCATAACCGGTCGTGCTCACATCCAACTCGATGCCGCCGGTTTTATTCCCCGTTCCTTGAGCCGGATAATTCGTTGTTACATAGCCCGAGTTATCGGCGGTATTGGGATCGTTGGCGCTGCCGGTATTGAAAGCTCCCGCAGTATCCTCGATAACGCCGCCGATAAGCACGATTGATCCGGAGCCAATGTTTGGCGCCGTTGTGCCGGTTGCCGTACTTCCGTCAGGCGGATTGCTGTTAAAATCCCACTGTGTAATAACAACCGCGTTTGCGGCGGAAGCGGTTGCCAAGCAAAAGGCGACGAATGTAATAATGATAAGGTTCTTTTTCATGATGCATAAACTCCTGAAAACATGTGCGAAAAAACAAACAGTATTTTAGTTGGACGATGTATATAAATATTTCTCCTGTGATACCCGAGAACCGCGAAGCCTTTCCAAAAAAATCTCTTGGAAAAATCCACCCGGTGCGACCCAAAGAGAAGGATGTTTGGGTCTTTAAAGATGGGAGCTAACGCTGCCTCGCAATTAACTGACCGGGGGAGAATGTGAATTAAGTGTAAATATCTACAGCAGAATGTTCACCATATTACTTATATATATTTATTGTACTATAAACCGGCTATTTTGTCCATATGCTAAATAAAAAAATTAATAGGCCTCAATTCCGGGGAAAAAAAGGCATATGAGCCGTATATTATCTGTTTATCTGTTGATTGCAGAAGGCCGATTGCCGATCGCTTAAAGCCTATCACCACCATTGCAGCATCATTCCCAGGCGGTTGATGAAAATGATGCTGCCCACGATGGCGGCCCCGATCGAGGCCATTAGCACCGCCCCGGAGCCGATATCCAGCGAATTTCCCAGGTGCGGATCGCTCTCCCCTGTAATGGCCTTGGCCATCGATTCCAAGGCGCTGTTGAACATTTCGGCCGTTAGCACCATGGCAATGCAAGCCAGTAGGATGCACCATTCGATCAGGTCCACGCGCAGCACCACGGCGGCGACGATTACCCCGGCAGTCATGAAAAAATGGACGAAGAAACTGCTTTGACCGCGCACGCCCGCCTTCATGCCGCGGAAGGCATCGCGAAATTTACGCGGCCAAGGACGCTCGGGAATTGGTTCCGTGTCAAGCATGGTTTTCAGTTATCGGTTTTCAGTTACAAGTTTATGTAATCAGTTTACAGTGGGCAATTCTTGATTGTCAGTGCGAATCTGCAAGCGATTTTTTTCATCCTTCATCCTTCATCCTTCATTCCAGTCCATACGCTCCCGCCACCGGAATATGGGCCCCGCCGATGTTGGCCAGCCGGCTCTTAGGCAAGAACCGCGGTTCGATGGAGAAACCCACGCCGTAGTCGTTCCGCGACGGATCGACCGTGAAACTGAGATTTATCAGGAACGATTCTCCGATTCGGGTAATGCTGAAGTTCTGGCCGATATTGCCTTCCTGGCCGAAGTCGAAGGTGGTGCCGAAGGTGGATATCCACTTGGGGCTCATCCAATAAGTGTAGGAAAGCGTAATCACCCGGCTGTCGATGGGGCCTTCCACCTGCCGAAAACCCAGGTAGAAGCTGCCCCGCGGCGGACGGCTGAGAAATGCCCCCACGCTGTACATTTTTTGACCCTGGTCGAAAAAGTCAAATATCCCGTCGGAAAGGATCGACAGCCGATCGCCCACGTGCCAGCAGAAGTCGTAGTTCGCCAGTCCCGGCACCTGGCCGAAGTTGTCGCGGTTGGGATCCGGGAACAGGCTGATGTTGGTATCCAGCGTGATCCAATCGATAACATGCTCGTTGCCCGGCGTGCCGCGTTTCGTCTGCCAACGCTGCCGGGCGCCCAGGCGGACAACAGCCAGGTCATCGACCACTTCGGTGCTGGGCGCTGCGACCCAACTGCCCAGACCCGTGCGCACGGCATAAAAGCGCTCATCCAACTGCACGGGGAAGGCATTGGGCGGGCTGTTGTAGGAATATATGCGGAAGCGCTGCCGTTCGGCCTCGACCGAATTGTCGTCCAGGGGATTATAAAGCGGCAGCAGGCCGAGGTCTTGATTCGAATCGGCAAAGGCGAACTCGGCCTCGAAAACCACCTTGTGGGCTATCCCGTTGACGTTGAACAACTCGCTCTTTATCGAGGGATCGATGGACCAGATCGGCAGACTCGCCCGAACGCCGGCCTGCCCGTATGCCCGGTTCAAGGAGTCGCCCTCCAGGTCCTGACCCCAATGGTCCAATTCGCCCAAGGCATAGGGCACTATTTTTAACGCGCCCAACTGGAAGGGCCAGTCGATTTCCTGGCGGGTGGAAAATATTTCGCCGTATCTCGTCGGGGCAGGCGCCACTAAAGTAGGCGTCGTTACGGTTTCCCACGGCAAATAGTAAAACGGCTGGTCTTGCGGGTTGGCCGGCGTATTTGCCGGGCGGAACCGGGCAAATCCAGCCGTGCTGTGCTCGTACCAGGTGAATGTATCGTTTAAGAGCGGCTGACCCAGCCAAAAATGATCGCCCCGCGGCAACCACTCGGTCTCGGTGAAAAAGTTGTTCAAACGCACGTCGGCCGAAATGCTAAGCGAACGGTTTTCCCGGGTTTGTTTTAATTCCAAACCCGTGGTCTCGTCTTTCAAGGTGTCCCATTCCCGCTCGTAGTAACTCTGCAGAAAATTGCGATCGCTGATGTATCCCAATTCGGCCGAGAGTTGCCAATCCTCGGGCAGCATTTGCCGGTGCTGCCAGAACATGCGGAATCGATAGAACTTTTCCGGCTCCAAATTGCTGCGGTCCACGCCCAAATTATCGGTGCCGTGGTCGGGAATACCCCAATAATCAAATAGTCCGCCGACCTGCCCGGGCATCTCGAATATGCGTGGGAGATTGTAAGTGAAGCTCCCGCCCTCGCCAAAACCCCTTAATCCCAAGTAATCAAAATTGAACTCCAAGTCGGTGCCGGGCGGCGGCTTTTTCGTTCCCAAGAGCTCGTATCCGCTCCAGGAGGTGAGAATTTGCGTGCCGTATACGCGGTCGTACTTCGCCCGGGCGCGGCGGATGTAATACGTCGGCTCCTCCAAATTGGTCGAAAAAACAGGCCAATAAAACACGGGCACCGGTCCGATGAAAAGGAAATTGTTCGACGATGTCGCTGTCGCTGTTTTATTATGCTCGACTACTTCCTGATTAGTCATTGGATCGAGCAGGACCTGACCGCTTAGGGGATCGATCACCGGGCTTTGAATGTCTTCGAAAAAGATGTCGCCCGCCTGCAGCCTGTAGCCCGGCTCGCCCATCCGGCTCGAGGTGACAAACGTGTTTTGGGCGTAGAAAGTGTCGCGGCCGGTCTGCTGGATCATTTCCGATTTCAGCCGCAGCATGCCCTCGTAAGACGGAACCGGTGTAAGTATTTCGGCGTTCAGTATCGTGCCGGTGCGATTGGGCACGTTGTAATACATCCGCTCGGCGAAAATCGTCCGCTCGCCCTGACGGAACACGATGTTTCCTTCCATGTAGATTTCCAGCGGCGTACGCTCGTCCATCACGCTATTGCCGGAAAATAAATCAGACGGGTCCTGGGCGCTATTTAGGGGATTGATGGTCCAGACGACCAGCCGGTCGGTGGAAATGTCGATCGAGCCCAGCGGCCCCTCCGCGTCGATCACCATGTTCACGCCCCCGTTGATAATGCCGATCCACAGATTTCCGCCCCGCGGATCGGACTTCCATTCGACCTGGTACGGCACGTCGCCGCGGGAAAATATGCGCACCCGCCGCACTCGCACATCCCGCAACTCCTGTTGCAGGGTCTGGGCCGGCGGCGTCTGAATTACCTCCGGCTGACTGGCCGGCGCGGCGAACTGCACCGGGCGGACTTCGCTCCGCGTCACCGTGTCGGCCGAAATCGGATTGCGCCGCTCCATTGCACGCTGGTAAATCGGCGGCATTGCCCCCGGCTCTCCGGCCACCTTGCCGGCATACACCTGAATCTCGCGATTAGTGGTAAACCGCCCCAGCCAAGTTTTATCTTTAACTTTTACCGGAGCGGATGAACCGTTTTGCGCCAATTCCACTTCGCCTTCCAAGTAGGCAATTATCTTGCTCTCCGGCCGTTGCTCTCCGTCGGCCCGCTCGATCCACAGCAAAGCCTCGCGGCATCGCGCGTCTGAAGCGCCCTGTTGGATGCGGCAGTTGCCGCGCAGATGCCAAACATCATAAGACCCGGATGTCCACCGATTGGCCGACTCCGCGCTGACGGCAATCGGATCGTTTCGATTCGGCTCGGGCAATTCCACCTCGCCTCGCGCAGTCGCCGCTACACAAGCAACAATAATTGAAATTAAGCAACCGAATAAAAAGGATTGCAAATTGCAAATTGCGGACATTGGATTGAGGAACGATAAATGTTGTTTTATTGAAGAGTGAAGAGTGCAGAGTGGAAAGTGTTGAATCCTGAACCCTGAACCCTGAACTCTGAACCCTGAACCCTGATTTGCAATTTGCAGTATTCTCCCCGCGCGCGGTTTCAGCGCTGGCGCACAGTCGCAGCCCGGCGCATCGAACGTCAACCGCTCTTTCAGGCCGTGATTTCAGCAGACGAGCATCCTTGCCACGTCGGGCCGACCCTGCCGGTCCGCCCGAGTTGAAGCAGTAACACAAATAGTGAAAAGTCGTTAGGTGAAAAGTCGCCTAATCCAGGCGGGCCAGATTATATGAACCCCCGGCCTTAAAATCAAGGTAAGTTCCGGAGCTTTCCATAAGTCGCAACATCTTGTTGCATAAGGCGTTAAATCATTCTTTTCTTCGATGTTTACCAAAATCGCCATTATCGATCCACTCTATGGCAGGGACAAAACAGTCCTTAGAACTCTATTAAAGTCATGCTTTTACGATACAATTCAGCAGCCGATTGAGGGCTAAACTGGTAAACAATGACAGTTCGTATGCCGTATTTAAGGAAGACAATTATGAACGCCGAATCCCAAACAGCGAATAATACGCCCATTGCCCAGGTGGCCGACACCGCTGAATTGATAAAATATCAGACCGGGGCGATCGTCAGCCGAACTCTGATCAAAAAACCAACCGGCACCGTTACTTTATTCGCCTTTGACGCCGGGCAGGAACTCAGCGAACACAACGCCCCCTTCGATGCCTTAGCACAAGTTCTCGACGGTCAAATCGAAATAACCATCGCAGGTCAACTCCTGCGACTTACCGCCGGACAAATAGTCGTTATGCCCGCCGGCAAACCCCATGCCGTAAAGGCCGTCGAGAAATGCAAAATGATGCTGATTATGATCAAGGAAAAAACCACTTAGCGATAAACATCCCGTCTATGTCCCACAGAAATTATTTTTTTCTCTCCTCGAGATATTGCCGGAATGATCTTGAAGGCTCCTTGCGCCGTTTGGCGATTAGTGTCAAATCGAGCAAATCCTCGCGAAGTTCTTTATCTTGGGCAATCCCCGCAAGAACTGCATTCTGTTCTCGTTTGGGCAGGGCCTTCAATGCCGTTAAAAAAATTTCCGCTGTAGCTTGGGTTCCAGGCATGAGGTCAACTCCTTCGGTTAGGATACACAATAAAATTATCTCTGATTTTATTGTAATTTACTTTAGATTACCCAAGAAGTAGTATTTCCCCAAAACATTTCAACAACGTGGGTTGTAATATCCCCTATGTACCTCTTTCATTATGGTTTTTTATTTGCCCATTATTGAAAAGTCTCGATCTTGCTTCATTTTTCCATCCCGAGTAGTATGAGTTGAGAGATCCGGCCGGAAATATTTACGGCTTTTATGCAAATTAACCATTTTACCAAAGGTTCTGCAATGAGTTCGATTCTTCGTAGTTCTTTCCATGTCCGGCATTTTACCCGCATGGCATTGTTCATTGCCCTTGTTGCCGGTTGTCTAGTCCCGGCCGCTTGGGCCGATCCAGTAGGCCCAAGACCGGAAGACCGGCAAATCACGTTAGGCGTGAGGAAGCTGCTGCTGCAAGAGCACCTTTCACGCCATCCCTTGGACAAGGAAATAGCCGCCCGGTGGTTGAAGACTTTTCTAAAATCCCTGGATCCCTTGAAGGTTTATTTTTACCAGTCCGACGTGGATGAATTCACCCGGCACCAGGACGATTTGGTGAAGATGATCGAAAAGAACGACATTAGTTTTGCCTATTTCGTATTCCAGCGGTATTTGCAACGGGTGGATGAGCGGGTGAAAATGGTCGATGAACTTCTGGCTCAACCCCAGGATTTTACGGTCGACGAGGAGATGACCGTCGACCGCGACCTGCTCCAATATCCCAAGGACCCCAACGAAGCCCGCGATCGCTGGCGAAAGCGTCTGAAGTACGACGTGCTGGTTTTGAAAACGGACAAGGATAAGAAGACAGTGGCCGCGGATACGACCAAAGACTCTATCCAAGTCCCTGGCGATAAAGGTGATCCTGATATAAACCAACGAAAACTATTAGGGCAGGACGTAACTCCACCGAAAAGCGAGCCGAAGGGCAAGGATGCAAAAGACGAGAAAAGCCCCGTCGACAAGCTCACCCAGCGTTACCACAGTTTTGACAAGCGGATGCACCAGACCGATGCCGACGAACTGCTGGAAATATATCTGAATTCGCTGACGACTTCGTTCGACCCGCATACCGATTACATGTCGCCATTGCACGCAGGAAGACTTCGATATCATGATGCGCCTGGAGCTGGAAGGCATCGGGGCTTCGCTGCAATCGGACGACGGTTACACGGTTGTCAAGAGTCTCGTGCCCGGCGGAGTGGCCGATAAGGACGGGCGATTGAAGCTCGAGGACAAGATCGTGGGCGTGGGACAGGACCAGGAAGGCCCTATCGTCGACGTGATCGACATGAAGCTCAGACGAGGTGGTGAAACTCATCCGCGGCCCGCGGAACACGGTCGTTCGCCTGGAGGTTTTGACTCCCGGCGGCGAAAAGAAGATTTTAAAAATGACCCGCCAAAAAATCGAACTCAAGGACAGCGAGGCCCAAAGCAAGATCTTCGAGGCCGGCAAACGTCCCGACGGCACGCCCTTTAAGGTCGGAGTCATCGATCTGCCCAGCTTTTACATGGACATGACCGGTGCGCGCCGCGGAATTCCCGATTTCAAAAGCACTACCCGCGACGTCCGCGCGATTCTCGAAGACTTCAATAAAAAAGGCGTCGATGCCGTGGTCCTCGATCTTCGCCGCAACGGCGGCGGATCGCTCACCGAGGCCATCAACCTCACCGGACTGTTCATTCCCAACGGGCCGGTGGTGCAGGTAAAGGACGCCGACGGACACGTTTCGCCGTTTTATGATCTTGACCCGGCCATGGTCTGGTCCGGGCCGCTGGTTGTGGTCACCAGCAAATTCAGCGCATCGGCCAGCGAAATCCTCGCCGGCGCAATCCAGGATTACGGCCGCGGACTGATCGTGGGCGATCATTCCACCCACGGCAAAGGCACCGTGCAAAGCCTGCTGGACATTGGCCAGCATCTGTTTTCCAATTATCCCAATTCGCCCTCCATGGGCGCCTTGAAGGTAACCATGCAGCAATTCTATCGGCCCAGCGGCGAGAGCACGCAAAAACGCGGAGTCCTGGCCGACATCGAACTCCCTTCCTTGACCAGCAATCTTGACGTGGGCGAGGCCGATCTCGACTACCCCATGGAATTCGACCGCGTCGAGCCCATGTCCTTTAAACACTTCGATTTCCTGACCCCGCCCATCCGCGAGCAACTAAAACGCTGCTCGGAAGAGCGCGTGCAGGCTTCGGAAAAATTCCAAAAGGAGCAGAGAAACATAGTCCGTTATAAAGAACAAAAAGCCAAAAAATCGGTTACCCTGAACGAAGCCCAGTTTGTCAAGGAGCGGGAAGAACTGAACGCCGACAAAGAAGAAGAAAAGACCTTGGAAGACTTAAGCAATACCACCAATAAGGGCATAGTCCGCGATTATTACCTGGATGAGGTCTTGGCCATCGCCGTCGATTACCTCAACCTCCGCCAAATTGCTAAAGCCCGCTAGGCTCCCCCTATCCGGGCATCGCTCCTCAGTCTGCTAAATGCCTGTCCCAAAAGTCCCCTCTCCCTCTGGGAGAGGGTTAGGGTGAGGGCGTTTCGAGCCATTCATCACCGCTCATCTGTTGACGATAGCACGAACTATTCTTATATAATAACGTCTATATCTTTCGTACATGGTGGCTGTAGCTCAGTTGGTTAGAGTGCCAGATTGTGGATCTGGATGTCGGGGGTTCAAGTCCCCTCAGCCACCCCAAAAAAGACAAAGGTCGCCGGAGAAACATCCGGCGACCTCTTTTATCCGTGCCGCTGCCCGCCATTCACTATTCGGCCGTGCGTAACAGCGCCGATTGATTTCGCTGCTGGATCATGAACTTAAGCGCAGCTTTGCGGATTCCGGAACCGGCGAACAGATCCTTGGGAAACTGGTAATAAGTCAACATCATGGCATAAATTTCCTTGCCCCGATCCAGGTTTAATCCCATGCCCGCCAGGTATTGCAGCCGCAGGTTCCAATCTCTGTTGATTTCGGCGTCCGCCAGCCAAGGCTGCAAATCCGCGTCCTGCCCGGAGTAGGTGGCCAATAACTCAAGCGCCGAGAAAAATCCCACCTCGGCCAGCGACGCACTCACACGTTTATCGCGGTCCAGCCGGCGTTGGATCTGGTCCACGTCGATCTTTGTCGCGCCGTTCTGCCCGAACAGGACGACGTCGTAACCGCCTCCGTTTATGTCGTTGCCCCAAATTGTCGCACCGGGAAAGACGTCAAAAAAAGTCTTGATTTCGCACTTCACCACGCCTTCGTCGCTCTCGTATAAGGGCACCCATTGAGTTATAACCCCGCCCAGATTGAGGTGCCGCCGGCACATCTCGAAGTATTCTTTCGAATACAGCGTGGCTGAACCTTTGACCCAGGGATGAATCGGGTCGGAAGTAATCAGGTCGAAGGTGTCTTTCGTGGTGAGGATGTAATGCCGTGCGTCGTCGTAGACTAGTTCCACGCGCGGATCGTCCAACACGTTGTAGTTCTCCGGGCCGAAATAATTCGCGGCGATGGGCGGGATCAAGGGCTCGATTTCGCAGATTACGATCCTTTCCACGTCGGGGTGCAACACGAAGACGCCGGCCGTAATCCCCGCCCCGCAACCCACGACCAGCACGCGTCGCGGCCCGGAGTGCAATAGCGCGGGTATGTGGCCGAGCATCCGTTCCAGGCGCATGTCTTGCGGTTCGCTCGAGGCTTCCACCTTGCCGCTGACGTGGAAATTCCGCACACCGTCGCTCATCTCTGAAACGGCGACCGAAGAATTCATGCCCTCGCCCACGTAAAGCATCTTCGATTGGCCTAACCTGGACGGTACGACCCGCCCGTATGCGACTAATTCCCAAGGAACAACAGGCACTTTCCAGGCAACCAGGCCCGCGAGACATATCGCCGCGGCCAACGCCACCGTGCCGGCGGTCCCAAGTCCGGGCTTCCCGGCGCGTCGCCCGATGCCGTCCGGGCTCGGGAAGGCCGCAACAAAGGTACGAACATCCACAAGCCGGCGGCGATCGCCAATCCTATCAGCACCCGCTGCGACTGCTGGGTGCCAATCCAGCCGATCAGGATTATGCTGAATCCGACGGCGCCCAGGATCGCGCCCACCGTATTGGCGGCATAAACGCCGCCGACCAATCGTCCGGGGTCCTTTCCCGGCGACGAGGCCGCCGCAATCGCCAGGGGAAAACTCGCTCCCCACAGGCAGGTCGCTGGAAAAATAGCCCAAGCACAACGCACCAGGTCGAGCTGGAAATTGAGCCAGGGATTGGTGGAAAGCCAGGGATCGATGGGCCAAAACGGAAGGGAATCGGCAAGTATAAACGCCGTCCATCCAATCGCAGCCGCTAACATTATCTGGCAGCAGCCCAGTGCGATCCACGGCCGCACCCTTCCCCGCGACACAAACGCCCCGATACTGCTGCCGATACCCAACCCTACCAGGAACACGGCCAGGATGATGGAAAACGTATACACCGTCGCGCCCAGCATCAAGGACAATATGCGCGTCCAAATGACCTCCGCGCCCAGTGCGGACATGCCTGATAGAGCGATAGTGATATAAACCGGCCACAAACCCCCTGCATCCGCTGCCGGGCCCGGCCTGTTTTTTTCTGCCGGCGCACTGTGCGGTGTAAGGGCCGCCAAGGCCAGGCCGATCAAAGCCACCGTGCCGTTGATGCCCGCGGCGACATATGTGGCAGTTGCCACGTCGTAGACCCTGAGCAAATAAAATCCCGCCGCTAAGCAACCGCAGACTGCTCCGGCAATGTTTCCGCCGTAAAAAAGCCCTAACCATGAAATGCCTTCGGGCGTAGTCTCGATCCATCTGGCAATCGCCGGCAAGGTAGCGCCCATCAGCAAGGTGGGCGGCAACAGACAGGCCGCGCATATCGCCCCGCGCACCAGGATTCCCGGCAGTCCATGCCCCGCGATGTCGGCGTAAAAGTGATCAATATAGGGGATGACGTACAAAACCGCGATGCCGATGATCCCGGTCCCCAACTCCAACAAGGCATAAACCCGCAGGGGATGGCGCCGCGCGGAGATCATCCGCGGCAGGGCAAGGCTGCCCAGACACATCCCGCCCATGAATGTTCCCAGCAACACCCCCATGGACACCGCGGTCGAGCCAATCACCAGTTGCAGCAACTGGAACCACACGATTTCATAAATCAACGCGGAGCAGCCGCTGCCCACAAATAAAAGCAATAACAAAGGAAGGAAGCGGCCCGAGCTCGAAGGGCTTGTTGCTTGTGTCGGATTTTGTACGGTCATGTCGTCAAAGGCCTTTCCTTCGTGATCATGCAGCGGATTCACCCCGTCCATTTTTCAAAGATGATGACATTTTTATATAAACCCCGGAAAAAGCAGGCTGTTTCTTTCTATTTTATGGCAAACAAATGTTTATTGGGGGTCAGGTAAATAAAGTTTCTAAGGCCACGGGTTGCAAAACACGGTCTTGGCATGGTTTGCCATCAGCGTAATGCTTTGGCTGCATTTTTGCCAGCAAATTTGATATGCGGCAAGCAGCAAAGCTCTGGAAAAAAGGGCAGTCCGTCGCCATAACTCATTGTCCTTAAATAAGTTATGAATCCAAAAAAATCGCTCTGCCATTGCCAAAGCAAGATCGCTATAGTATGCCCCCTCTTCAGATTCTTTTCCGGAGGCTGTCCTCATGTCTCGAAATTGCCCAATTGTCCGTATCGCCTGTGTGGTTTTAGTAGTGGCCTGCATCAGCAACAAAACATCGTTGGCCCAAAGCACCGGGCAATCCGGACCTGCTCAGTCAACGACTTTTTTACCAGTTCCATCAGGCCCGGCGATTCCGGCTGAACCTTCGCCCTATAATTCGACCAATTCAACCGGAATGAATTATCCAGAAACAAATGCAGGGACGAATGCCAATGGTTTTTTGCCGGGCGGAGCGCAGTCAGGGCCTCCAACGAGTGGAGCGTCTTCTCTCTTAATTCCTCAATCAGGTAACCAAGGCGCGATCTCCCCTGCCCCGGGATCGCTGAATTCGGGCGTAAATCCTGCTTTAAGCGCCAATCCTTATCTGCCCGCCACCCTGGAACCCGATAGACCCGTGTATTTCGAGGAAGCCTGGACTTGGCAATACCTCCCCGACAGTTTGTTGTATCAATCCTATCTGGCCGGCAACCAGGAGCCTCGCTTTGCCAGCCAATGGGTCCATGAAAAAGATTTGGGTTGGCTTTGGAATGCCACCTTAGGCGGCCGGGCGGGAATATTGCGATATGGCACCGTCAACAGTCCTTGGCCCGAAGGCGTGCAGCTAGATATCGAAGGCGCCTCGTTTGTACGAATGAATCTGGAACAAGATCGGGACGTGGATGCCGCTGATTTCCGCTTCGGCGTTCCCCTGACCATGCGACGCGGTCCTTGGCAGGGAAAATTCGGATATTATCACCTCAGCTCACACCTGGGCGATGAATTCATGGTCCGCAATCATACCTTTGATCGGATCAACTACGTCCGCGACTGCCTGCTACTCGGCGCGGGTTATTTTCTTACTCCGGACATCCGCCTGTACAGCGAAGCCGATTATGGTTTTAACGTCGAGGACGGCGCTAAACCTTGGAAATTCCAATTCGGAATGGAATACAGCCCCGCTGAACCTACACAGCAAGGACAATGGGCCAGCCCGTTCTTCGCCATCAACGGTTTAATTTCTCAAGAAACCGATTACAGCGGAAATCTTACCGTGCAAACCGGCTTGCAATGGCGCGGGCGCTCCGGACATCTTGCCCGCATCGGCATGCAATACTTTAACGGCATGAGCGATATGGAACAATTCTTCCGCACACACGATGAGCAAATCGGCATGGGCGTGTGGTACGATTATTAATAAAACCGCAATGTCGAGAGATAATAGAACGCAACTTGCCCTCATCAAGCACATCGGTTTGCCTCGATGTCGCCCTTCCGAAGCTTGAGATTCCTGCTATATTTCGCCCAGGGACTTGCGTCCCTGGCCACACGATGCTGCCCCTCCGGGGCAAAAAAATCATTCATTAAACGAAACTCAGGTTACTTCCAACTATCCGCCTATTCATCCCCCCTCACCGCCCACTTTTTCAGTCTTGACGCCTGATTTCGCCTGGAAATCTGCAATCTTGTGAAGATGGGTTAATCTGGAAAGCTTTGCCGATTATTCCGATTATTCCAGCCCGCACTATTAGATGATTCTGACTGGGCTGACTGTGCGTTAAGTTCCGGTAAAGCCGATTCCGATGAATCTTTTAGCTATGACGATTGTAATGATGATTTCAATTGTTATGGCCATTATTACCGTCATTGACCCAGTAACACGATCGTTTTGACGGGAATATTGCCTTACCTAAATATTAAGGGGGGATCGTTCATGCCTATTCATTTTAAAACGATGCTTCTTGCAATTTCGCTGCCGGCGGTGTTTGGATTTTTAGGGGGCAATATTGCCGCCCAATCGACCGGGCCTGCCGCCTTGGCCGCCAAACAGGATATTAAAAACCAGGTGCTTGCCGCCATCTCCGACGGTAAAATCACGCCGGACGAGCGACGCGGCATTCTCTCGCATGCCAAGGATATTCTCAGCGCGAAAGAATATGTGGGCCTGGTGGATACTATGAATCGCCTTTCACCTCCGGATCATCCCCTGCCCGAAGACCTTGGTTACACCCCGGTGGTCGACAAACAATCGATGGCTAAATTCCCTGCTCCGGATCTATCGTGGATTAATAAAAAGGTGGGCCAGGCACTCTCCAAGCAATCTTTTGTGAAAGAGATAATGCCCAAGCAGACTTATGTTGTAAAAGAGACGGAGCCCAAGCAGACTTATATTGTGAAAGAGATAATTACCAAACAAACTGTTGTAACAGCGACCCTTCCCAATCAAACTGACGTTAAGACCGCGATCCCCAGGCAGACGGTTGCAAAAGCTACGGCGTCCAAGCAGTCTGTTGCGAAAACGGCCAAGCCCAAAGCGACTGTCAAGGTTCCGGATGTCGTCATAATTCCGCCGCCCCCGCCGCTACAGGAAAACAACAATCAACCCCGTCCATCGGCGGTCGGCAAGGTGCAAAAAACACAAAAGCCCGACGATCCGTCCGCTCCCATGCCCTCGGCCGAGCAATATCAAACCCGAAATTCCGGAGCGGATAAACCAGTCCGGCAAAAAGTGACCGAAAGCCTGAAAAAACAGCCCGCAAGCGGCGATCAAGTTACCATCCGGCAACCGGCCAGTTTGTTGAACGTAGCCGAAAGGTCTGCAATTACCCATTTCTATGCGGATTATAGCGTGCCGGTTCTGACCACGCCGGCCGCCGCATTGCTGACCGATCACAACAGCAATACCATCCAGGCCTCTTTCGACCAACCTCTGGAACCGGAATCCGGCCAGGGTATTATCAGGCGCTAAAAGCGCCTTGAACTTGGCGGATGAACCGGGTATCTTGCTTGTTATGTCTGAATACGGCTTGTTTTTTCGCGAGTTTTTACGGAATTTTCAGACCACCGGTGCGATTTTGCCCAGCGGCCGTCCCCTGGCCAAAGCCTTGGCGCGATACGTGGCCGAACCCGCTTCGGCCGAGCGGCGGATCATCGAAGTCGGACCTGGAACCGGGGCGGTCACCCGGCATATTATCAGCGCAATGAAACCTCTTGATCGGCTGGACCTGGTCGAGCTTAACGAATCGTTCGTCCGCCGGCTCGAGAGCCGTTTTCAAGCCGATCCGCATTTCCAGCCGGTCGCCGAGCGCACTCGAATATTGCACTGCCCCGTGGAAGAACTCCCCGGGGACACGACTTACGATTTGATTGTCTCGGGCCTGCCGTTGAATAATTTTTCCGCGAATCTGGTGGAAAAGATATTGCATAAGCTTTTAAAACTGCTGAGGTCCGCCGGCACGCTTTCTTTTTTCGAATATATCGCCATGCGACGCATGAAAGCGATAATTAGCGGCCCGGCCCAGCGACAACGCCTCCGCGGCATCCGCCGCGCCATGCACGACGTTCTAAAAATTCACGAAATCCGCCGCGACGCGGTGTGGCGCAACATACCGCCCGCCTGGGTTCACCACCTGCGGGTATGAATTCTCGCGCATAAAGCCGCGGCCGCTGGTCGCGCCGCACTTAAGTCAGCGAGCGTTGGTTATGCCGCATATAAATCCGAGGTCCGGCGATCGTTCTTCTTGCCAATCAGCCGAGGCTCTATTATACTTCAATATCCGCATTATTGTTTATCGGCTATAAATTAGGTCATTTGAGGATTGCTTTATGTTGCGACGTTGCTGCGTAATTATGCTGCTTTTGGGATTTCTTTTAGGCGACGCCGGTTTGGCCGCTCCGCCTGAAAACAAACAAACTATTAAGGAAAACGAAAAGAAACAACCCGCTCAGGAAAACGAAAACAAGCAATCACGCGATGAAAACGATTACGAGTTGTACAAGCTCCTCGTCGATTCGATCGATCAGGTCCAGGAGAATTATGTTCAACAACTCGATCGCCGTGAACTTATCGAAGCGGCCATCCGCGGCGTAATGGAAAAGCTCGACCCTTACTCCTCATACATCGGCCCAAGCGACATTGAACAACTCCGCACCGCCGTGGAAAGTGAGTTCGGCGGCATCGGCATACAAGTCACTCTGGACGATGGCGAACTGAAAATTCTCAGTCCCATCTACGGCACTCCCGCCTATAAAGCCGGTTTGTTGGCCGGAGATAAAATCGTGGAAATCAACGGTAAAAGTACGGACAACCTCACCCTTGACGAGGCCACCGGGCGGCTTAAAGGCAAAGAAGGAACTTCGCTTACGCTTACCGTGATCCATCCCGGCGGCGAAAATAAAGAACAAATCACCGTCACTCGCAAGCGAATACACGTGGAAACCGTATTGGGCGACCGCCGAAGTCCCGACGGAAAATGGGATTTCATGTTCGATCCGAATCTCCGCATCGC
Organism: Pirellulales bacterium; assembly: GCA_963845975.1. Classification (GTDB taxonomy): domain Bacteria; phylum Planctomycetota; class Planctomycetia; order Pirellulales; family Thermoguttaceae; genus JBEKIK01. The sequence continues at coordinate 217,962 of CAWJUD010000002.1, forward strand.
CTGCGTCCGGCTGACGGCCTTCAGCCGCGACACGTCCGGCGAATTGCAGCGGGTGTTGGAACAATTGCAAGCGGACGGAATGCGCGGGCTGATCCTGGATTTGCGCTTCAATTCCGGCGGATTGCTCAACGCCGCCATCGAAGTAAGCGATCTGTTCATCTCCGAGGGACGAATCGTGAGCACCAAGGGCCGCAATTCCCCGGAACGCTCCTGGGACGCCCATAAGGCCGGCACCTTTGAGGATTTTCCCATGGTTGTATTGGTGAATCGTTTTAGCGCCAGCGCAAGCGAAATTGTCTCCGCATGCCTGCAAGATCACCGGCGGGCCGTAGTCATGGGCGAACGCACCTGGGGAAAAGGCAGCGTGCAAAGCGTGATTGAATTGGAGGAGGGTAAAAGCGCCTTGAAGCTGACCACCGCCGCCTATCTTCGCCCCAGCGGCAAGAATATCCATCGCTTTCCCGGCGCCAAGGATCAAGACCAGTGGGGCGTATTGCCCGATAAAGCTTACGTTCTGAAACTAAGCGATAAAGAAATGGTCGAACTCGTTAAAGATCGCCGCCAGCGCGATATCCTGCGCAACGGAAATGACGATAAACCGGCCCCGGATAAAAACACCCCAGCCGCCAAAAAAGAAAAACCATTCGTCGACCGCCAGATGCAAATGGCGACAAAATACCTGACCGCCGAATTGGACAAACAAAAGGATGATGGCAAATAGTGGCCCGTGGTCAATGGTCAGTGTGTTTATTTAATGTCATATGAATAATGTCGTATTCGCCGTTTAGCCCCGGAGCTTGCTCCGGGAGTATTCGCCCATGAACATCCTCACCCTGGAGACCACTTGCGACGAAACGGCCGCGGCAATTGTGACCGACCGGCTGGAAGTCCTCTCCTCGGTAGTGGCCTCGCAAGACGATCTGCATCGGCGCTTCGGCGGAGTGGTTCCGGAGATCGCCTCCAGGGCGCACGTCCAGCGCATCTTGCCCGTAATCCACGAAACCCTGCACAAAGCAGGCCTTGCTTTAAAAAACATCGATGCCGTGGCGGTCGCCAACACGCCCGGACTGGCAGGCTCCCTGCTCGTGGGACTGGTCGCAGCCAAGGCAATATGCCTGGCGCGGGGCATTCCGCTCCTGGCGGTCAACCACCTCCAAGCCCATATCTACGCTTGCCGCCTGGCAGCCGATGAAGACGTGTTTCCTTGCGTGGGTATGATCATCAGTGGCGGCCATACCAGTCTGTACCGCTGCCGGGATGCATTGGAATTCGATTTGTTGGGATCGACCATCGACGATGCGGCGGGAGAGGCCTTCGACAAAGTGGCGGCCATGCTGGGCCTGCCCTATCCCGGCGGCCCTTCAATTCAACGCGCAGCCGAAGGCGGCAATCCCAAGGCCTACAATTTTCCCCGCGCACTGCTAAGCGACGATGATCGCCTCGATTTCAGCTTCAGCGGACTAAAAACCGCCGTCCGCTACGCCATTACCAGGCCGGGAAAACCCGATTTCTCCGCTATAAATCTTTCGCCCGGACAGGTAGCCGACCTGGCGGCGAGTTTTCAAGAGGCGGTTGTCGATTGCCTGGCCGGCAAGGCCTTCGCCGCCCTGAGAAAAACCGGCATGCACGTGCTCTGCGTGGGCGGTGGAGTGGCGGCCAATGCCCGGCTCCGCCAACGCTTAAGCGAACAGTCCGTGCGGCAAAACGTCCGCCTGCATATCGCACCGTTGCAACTCTGCACCGACAATGCCGTAATGGGAGCGATTGCCGTGGAGCGCTTGAAAGCCGGCCGCATCGAAGGCCTGGACCTCGACATATATCCCGGCATGCTCCGCCCGGCAAATTAACTCCTGATTCAGCCCTTTATAATCAATAAGCCGCAGGTTTTGTTCCCGCCCGAGCCGGATAAAACCTGCGGCTGGATGTGAAGAATGTTAAATTTTGGTTGCCAAGGGGGTTAGAATGAGCCGGTGCCTGAAGAACCGCCGCCGCCGCTTATGCCGCCGGCGCCGCTGCCGATCCCGCTGCCTCCTGAACCGGTGTTACTGCCCGAGCTTGCGCCGGTTTGACCGCTGCTGGTATTAAACGTCGTAACTTGTCCGATGCCGGAGAAAAAAGGCGAACACGAAACGCGCACATAACGCCGGTCCGCGGACACGACGGCAGTGGCGGAAAGAGTGGCGCCCGCGGGCAACATAACAATGACCGGTTGATAGCCCACTGCGCCCCGGGGCACGAATGGGATGAACTGGCCTCCAACGCCGCCCGCGCCGTCAAAGCTGGAGCCTGTAGTGCCGCTGCTCTGGCCCCCGACAATGTTGCCAAGCACGTGAGGATCGATCGCGGCGGTAATTTGCTGGGCTAAAATTTGCTGATTGACGGCGAGTTGTCCGCCCGCCGCATTGGCAATCTGCTGCTGGCGCAGCGATTCCTTGCGGTGCCCGCCCTTTAAGTCAAAGGCCGCCAGCACTTCATCCTTTTCCAAGGGAAGTATCTTGCTTACCGTAACGGGATTTTTGTCGCGGAAATGGGTGGTGATCTCCACCGTGACTTTGCCGGTGTTTACCTTTCCCCAAACTCGCCAGACCTTCAAATGGTAAGTGCCGTCAAAGCCCTTGGGGCATACGTAGACTTCCGAATGCCCGCCGGAATTGTCACTGCCCGTTTGCGAAAGTACGTCGCCCAACATGACCCCCCCGGCCGTAGTTCTGGGGTTGCGCAAAGAGCATACCGCGCCGCTCGGTTCTTCCACCATCAGATCCACGTCGGCGTCGCCTGTCCAATGGACCGCCACCACGCAATCCCGGACCACGGCCTGGTCCAATTCCACCTGGAAGGCCTCCGCTTCTTTGACGCGTTTATCTGTTTTCATCCGCTGGAGAATTTCCTTTGCCACGCCCACGCCCGCCTGCCACACCTGGGCATGATCCTTGGTCCAGGCCTGATTCAAAATCCCCAGGCTGGCCCAGCGCATAGCGTCCATGTCGTTTAATTCCCTGGCCGCTTTCAGGCCCAGCATATATGGTTCGGGCCGTATCGGATCCTGCTCGGACGCCTGACGAAAAATATCCAATGCCCGCTCCTTCAAGCCTAATTGCATGAGATACGTGCCGATGTATGTAAGGTCGGCCGTGTTGTCGCAAAAATCGACGGCCGACATCACCGCCCGCTCGATCTCTTCCTTCGGATGGCCGGCGGCTTGCATCGCCAAACTCATGGCTTCGTACATCCACGGCTGCGCCTGGCGATGACGCAAGGCGGAGTCAATCATTGCAATCACTTGATCGTATTTTTTGTCTTTCATCAGCCTGCGGACTGCATCGCGCACCGCGGCGGGCTGGGGAGTATGGGTGGAAAAATATTTTTCCCAATATTGCTCCACATTAATGCCCGACGCGTTTTCAAGAGGAATGTTTTCAAATTTCACCGCCGCCGGGATCGGGACCGCCGCCTTGGCAGGAATATTGGCGCCGGCAGACTCATTGGCCTTGGCAGGCACGCTCAGATCATCCTTTACTGCAAATGCTTGGAAGCCTCCGGATGGAATTCTCTGGAGCATTTGTCTCTGCATAAGGGGCAATAAATCGTGCGGTACATTGAACATTCCCATGCCGCCGCCGCCCATGCCTCCCATGCCGCCACCCATGCCTCCCATGCCGCCACCCATGCCGCCACCCATGCCGCCACCCATGCCACCCATCATTCCCATTCCACCCATACCACCCATCATGTTTGAATTTACGGGTATCACCAAATCGGCTACTGGATACGCCTTAGTCACCAACCGGCTATTTGCTTCGTCTTGCGTGGTGATCAATAGAACTTCATCCTGAATCACATAGGTCAGATCTCCCAAATCACGGAGCATCAAACGCAAAGCCGATTTCAAGGTTATACCCTTGAGATCCTTAGTAACGGGCGTATCCGATGTAATTCCCGCTTCGCTCAGCACCTTGGCGTCCAGTTGGATTTCGATGTTGTGATGATAGTTTTTCAAATAATCGATCACCTGAGACAACGGGGTCTCCACAAACTCCATTTTGGTCTCCGACTTAAGCTCGTCCTTGATTTTCTTTTCGGCGGGACTGGTTTTTGCCAGGTCCATGGAACTGTATTTGTCCTTGCGCCGCATGGTCAACTGTTGCCAGATCTCGGCCGAAGGGTATACGATCGGCGGATCGTCGGGGAAAGGAACGGCCGATTTATCGACCAGATACAGCGTGTCGACAAAAGCCTTTTGCTGTGCCAAATGAATGTCTATCTGTTGTTGATAATAATCCACTGTCCGGGCGAAAAGCGCGGCTTGAGCCGGCACCGGGGCATCCGGGGCGATCTTCAACGCCTCGGCCGCGGCATCCTCTTCGGCAAGCCGATACTTGCCTTCGCTCATCAACGAATCAAAGCGATCCATCAATTGCTTCAATCTCTGCTGGTCGCGGAGCAGATTGTTGGTGATCAATTGCCTTTCGCGGGCCGCCGCCATGCTTTCTTGCTGCTGCTGCCGCTGAAATTCCACTTCGACTTTCATTCGATCGGCCTCGCGCAAGGCGGTCCGCAATTGATCGGACAACTGATCGCGGACGTCCGGATTAACATCCGCCGCCTGGCCCACATTTTGCAGCATCAGCCTCAGGTCCTGTGAAACCGCGTCGGGGTTGACGCTCATTTTTTTGCGCGCTTGATTGATGGCGTTGAGCACGTCGGCCTGGAGCACCTGGGTTTTGATTTTACGATCCTGCTGGAATTGCTCGGCAAAAAGGCCGGCATCCTTGTCGTTGATTACCGCGGCCGGGTCGACCAGATTCAAATCGCCCTCGCCGCCTGCCGCCGGCTGCCGGGAGATCAAAGTCTCCATGCCCGCCGACGGGCTGCCTTGGCGTTTCTTGGCCAGCGCGCCCTTCAAGGCCGCGGCTTCGGGATCGTTGGGATCCTGGCGCAAGGCTTCGCTGATGAGTTTTTCCGCGCTCTCGAGGTTGCCGGAGGCCAATGCCTGGCGGGCCAAGGCCTTGATGCCCATGGCGCCAGCGCCGACCGCCGCGCGCAATTGCTCCAAAGAAGCGCTGCCGGCAAGGGGCAAGGTTGCGCCGCCGCTTTGCCGCGCATATTCGACCGCTTGCATCAGGTAGTTGTTGGCATCGTCCGAAATACCGGGTTTAACCAGGACGGAGAGTTTTTCCGCACCGCCGGGCGTATCTACCGGATATTGAATTTCAAATGGCCCCTCACCCTTGAATGTGCCGATTAGCACGGTGTCGCGATCGCCCCTCAGCGGCGGAGTATGCTTGGGAAATACCTCCGCAAGACCCTCGGGCCATGTCACCGCTTGCGGCCACAACACGGGCGCCGGAGTGCGGCATTTAACGCCGCCGCTGCTTGCGGGGCCGTAATGTCGGCGGTGTCGCTGACAATCATCCCGCCCGTCTGTCCGGCCAGTGCACCTGCAATTTGCATGTCCGCCCGGGGTCCGATCAGGTAACTGTCCATGGAAATTCGATTTTCAACCAATTTGCCGATCAGTTCGTCGGATTCTTGCGCGGTAAGGAATTTAGCCGTGCTGCGACCGTCGCCGATGTAAATTATCGCCCTGGGATTCTTCATATCGGCGGCAAAACTGCCGGCCGCCGCGGTCAAGGCCTTTTTCATGTCGGTTGCGCCCAGTGGAGCTCGCGCTTTTAACTTTGCCAATGCATCGGTCATTTCCGCGCTCTTCGGATCGACAAACGTCTTAGTCAATGCATTTGCATTCAAATCCACGGCCATTAGTTGGACTCGATCGCGCTGCGGCATGCCGGCAATCATGTTTTGCAGCACTTCCAAGGCCTTGTCGCGGAACTCGCCCGTCTGGCCGGCCGATGTATTGAACAAAACCACCACCTCGCGCGGCTCGTCTGGCGGTGCGATCCCTTCCGGCTTCAGCCTGATGGCAAAATAGTTGGTCCCGTCAGGATTTGTAAAACTGTCCATGCGGGCTTCGATCGAACCGGCATAAGCGGCCGCGGGATTGTGAGCGAGCATGGCCGCGGACAATATGGCTGCCGATAAAATCGCAGCCAGGCGAATGAGATGTTTTTTAGCCATCTTAGACCTCTCCAACAAATACTAACACTTGAAAGATCGACGCGGACGCCGTTTATAGCAATATGTTCCGTTTCAGAAATCCGGACTCGCAATAAAATTCTCTTGCAAGCCCAAAAAACTGTAACCCAAAAATTGACCCGATAACAGTCAATTTATAACCAACATTATTTTATCTAACTTATCAATTATTTGCCACTATAAAAACATGTAATTGCGATTGTATCGCGTACAACAGCAAATTGCGTGCCATCGGGGGGATAGAAGTACTCCCAATAATTTGATCGACGGGCTAGTCCAGAAATTCTCCCCTCTACCTTTGGGAGAGGGGTAAGGGGTGAGGGTGTTTTATATTTGTCTAAGGCCTCCCAAAAATGTTTCTGTATTACCTCAAAATTATCGCCGCAAACTTCTATAGAATCTACACTTGCATATATAATAAATTACCGCCTTTTCCTGCTATAAAGTATATTGGGTTTCTAATGCCCTTCCCAGTATTGTCTCCCCAAGATAGGCACAAAGGTGTATGATTGGGAATGATCGGATAAATAGAATCTTTCAGCGGAATAATTTGGATTTGTAGTTTGTACTTTATTGGCATCTGTCCAACAATAACTTGTGGTGCAGGCGCCTGCTAAGACAACCGGGACGGTTGCACCACAAAACATCAAAATTTTTGGATACTTGCTTGGCACACTTACACGGCCATTTAGTATTATTGGTGAACTCCATGCGGAAACTAGTTTTGCTTTGTTTATTATCCGGCATTGCAGGCACGGCAGTGGCAGTTAAGTGGTTTGGCGGACCCGCCGTGGAACTCCAAACAGTTGCCCAGGAACCTGCGCCTTGGTCGCCGCCACAAGGGAATCTGCCTGCGGGCGGTCCGGCCGGTAGCCCCGCCGCTCCTCAAGGCGCCGCGGACCAAATTCCTGCCGCCGATCTGCAAAATTTGACTCCTGACGAGCAGGTCAACGTCCTCGTTTACCAAAACGTCAATCGCAGCGTGGTCAACATCAATACCAAGGGCGAACGTTCATTTTGGGGAGTAACCGCCGAAGGCGAGGGCAGCGGTTCGGTAATCGACCGCCAAGGACACGTCCTTACGAATTTCCATGTGGTAAAGGGGGCCAAACAGATTCAGGTCACCTTGTTCGACGGCAACGACTATCAGGCGCAAATCGTGGGCGTCGATCCCCCCACCGACGTCGCGGTGTTGAAGATCAGCGCCCCGGCCGAACTGCTTTATCCGGTCAGCTTCGGCAATTCCGCCAATTTGCTTGTGGGCCAAAAGGTTTTCGCCATCGGCAATCCTTTCGGTCTTGAGCGGACTTTGTCCGCCGGTATCATATCCAGTTTGAATCGCTCGTTGCTCGACCAGCGCACCCAACGCAAAATCAAATCGGTCATTCAGATTGACGCCGCAATCAATCCCGGTAATTCCGGCGGACCGCTTCTGGACAGCCACGGCCAGATGATCGGCATGAACATGGCCATTGCCAGCTCGACCGGCGAGAGCGCAGGCGTAGGTTTCGCCATTCCCATCAACACGATCCGCCGCGTCGTGCCGCAATTGGTCGCATCCGGCCGGGTGCTGAGGCCTGAATCGGGAATCGGCAAGGTGTATCAAACCGACCACGGATTACTGGTCCTCACCCTTGTGCCCAATGGGCCCGCCCAAAAGGCCGGTTTACAAGGACCGCAGGTAAAACATGAGCGCCAAGGCCCCTTTACCATTATCACGCCCAATTATGCCACAGCCGACTTGATTATCGCCGTAGACGGCAAACCGATCCGCACCGGCGACGATTTCCTCGAAGCCATCGAAAGCAAACGCGCGGGCGAACAGGTGATGCTCACCGTTGTCCGCTCCGGCAAACAGATTCAAATTCCGCTCCGCCTGGAAGCCGCCGAATGACCGGCAATTGATTCTCAGATTATTGATGTTGCGTTTTCTCCGCCGTAATATAAGTATTCTTCTGAAGATTAATTTTGCCGGAGTAATCCATCCGGGGAGTTCCCAAAACATCGTGCGGAATAAATATGCCAGCCTGGCCGCGATTATCCTGATTGCCTTTGCCGTCGGAATCGCGCGCTCGGCGACGCCCGAAAAAAACTCCTCGTTTACCGATGCCGATTTCGCCGCCCACGTCAAAGAACTGCGTAAAAAAGCGGACGATAAGTTCACCGTCATCGTTACCCCGCCCTTTGTCGTTATCGGCGACGAAGCCCCCGACGCGGTCAAACGCCGGGCCGATGGAACCGTGGCCTGGGCCGTGAAAAAACTTAAAGATGCCTACTTCAGCAAAGACCCCCGCGAGATCCTCGATATCTGGCTCTTTAAAGACAAGGCCAGCTACGAGCAGAACGCCCAGCGTCTTTTCCACAAAAAGCCCGACACGCCTTTCGGTTACTACTCCGGCCAGGATCACGCCTTGGTGATGAACATCGCCACCGGCGGAGGCACCCTGGTTCACGAAATTGTGCATCCCTTCATGGCAGCCAACTTTCCCGACTGCCCCTCATGGCTGAACGAAGGCCTGGGCTCGCTCTATGAACAAAGTGGCGAGGAAAACGGCCAAATCCACGGCTACACCAACTGGCGCCTGCCCGGCCTGCAAGAGGCGATCCGGACAAAAAAAGTGCCTTCGTTCAAAACACTCTGTTCCACCGGCACAAGCGAGTTCTACGAAAAAGACAAAGGCACAAACTACGCCCAAGCACGATATCTGTGCTATTACCTCCAGCAACAAGACCTGTTAAAAAAATTCTATCACCAGTTCTACAAAAACCGCCGCGAAGATCCCACCGGCTACAACACCCTACAATCCGTACTCGCCCGCGACGACATGGACGCCTTCCAACAAGATTGGGAACAATTCGTGCTGAAACTCCGCTTCCCCGATTAAGCGGCTATCCTAAAAGTTCCCTCTCCCTTTGCAACATTATTTATCAGCTAGCAGGGAGGGTGGGTGATAAAGGTAAACGTATATTGCGTGAATTATCAATTTTACTTGGACCCAACAACGGACACGATGGTCTCGACGTACCCAATTTGGCAAGGGCGATAGGCCGCAGGCATGATTAGTCAACCAACCAAAGCAACGTTCGATAGCATCGCGACAGCTATGCAACGCCTTGCCGAACTCGGTTTGCAGCAATGCTATAGAGCGAATGCGTCCGGCACTGTGCCAGCGATGTCCCAGGCCGCTGTTGGGCCGCTTTCGTTCGGCCACCAGTTGAAAACCGTTTTGCAACGCGACCTCGTGCAAGGGATTACTGTCATATTGTTTATCCCCAAGGATATATCCGCCCCGCTTCAGAGTCGGGAGCAGCCTCGCCGCTACCTCCGATTCACCCTCATTCAAGGGCGCGATCGTCCAACACAAAGGCAAGGGAGCGGGTCCATATATGGCATGCAGCTTGTAACCTTTGGCATAACTTCTAGGGCCAGCCCGTCCCCATTTGCAATCTGGATCCTTGCTATGCGCACCAACGACCAGAGGCTTGCCGTCCACGGCCGCAACCCATCCGTTGTCGTCCTGCAATTTTATTATTTCTTGTTCCATAACATGCATCAGTCGTTGGACTTCCGTCGTTCTCAACCTATTGCTCATCGTGGGTTGCGAAGGCAATTTTCGCCTTGGCCACAGGCCTTCGGGCCAATTTTTAGGGTCACAGGCCCAGACTGTAGGCCGATCGTGGAGTACCGCCCAAATGTAAACCATCACGATTTCCATGTCAAAGAAAGTCACCTAGTTTCCAAGGCTCCCATTTGTCAAAACGCTGTGCAATTTGATATAAAGTCATCCAGAGTTCGCGTTCCATTTCTTGTCTCCTTTATGTTAGGAACAACAAGACAAGAATGTACGCGAACTCGATTTTTTTCCAGTATTACCTATACCCCCTTAACCAATGCTTGCTGATGAATAATGTTGCTCTGGGAGAGGGTTAGGGTGAGGGCAGAATTGCCAGCCCTTTTAAAATCGCTCAATAAATTGCCCGGCCCCCTCTGTCTATCTCTTATCCCTCATCCTTCATCCCTCATCCTTCTTCTGCCTCGCCTCCCATTGCCGGTGCAACGCCTCGTTCATTGCGGTTTCGGCCTCGGGAATCAATCCCGCCCGCTGGCAGATCAGGCTTAGGGCCATGTAGCTGAACGGATCTTCGGCGTCCAGTTCGCAGACCTTTCGGGCGTGTTCTACGGCTTCGGCATGCCGGCCCAACTTGCCGTAAAAAACGCTCAGCCCGGCATACGCCAGAGCATAATCGGGAAAGGATACAATAAGTTCTTCAAGCTTGCTTACCGCTTCATCCAGCTTGCCCGCTTGTTGTAGATCGATGGCTTGGTCGTAAAGTTGGTCGGCTGTCGACATAGGAAGTAATCCTGGTTTTTTAGGGGATAGTAAAAGCGGTAATTTTTACCTAAGGCTGTAGGACGGAATTGCATTCCGTCCTGAACGGATTATAAATCCGACCTACAAACATGCATTTAGGTCCAACCTAATAGTATTTATTCTCAGTCTTTACCTAAGTTTACATAACCCGGAGACCCCGGCCTAGGGGAGGGATGCGCGACAAACGCCACCAATTGCCCCATGGCAAAAAAACATTATATTATCTGTTTTACGCACTAGTAGGCGGCTAGAGTTAATCGTGTGAGTTCAGTTGGGGCAACAGTTGCACTGTTGCCCCGGGGTGGCAGTACAACTGCCACCCCAACATCCACAACATAAGGATTGGCCGCCTACTAGTCCTGCCCTAATTTTCACAAAACCAGGTGCTTGCCAATGGCCCGGAGCAATCAGCAATTCATCTCCCGTGATCAAGCCAAAAAACCCTATTTCATCGGTGTCGATTTAGGAGGCACCAACATCAAGGCGGGCGTAGTAGACGACCTGGGCCGCCCGCTGGCCTGGCTGAGCATCCCCACCGACGTGCCCAGGGGCCGGAAAACGCCTCACTGCAGATGGGCAAGGCTGTCTTGCAGATCGCCGGAAAAGCAGGCGCGGATATTTCCGATATCGGCCGGGTAGGGCTGGGTTCGCCCGGCACCATGGACATTCCCGCCGGCAAACTCCTTAAACCGGCAAACCTCAAAGGTTGGGACGACTTCCCTTTGCGCGACCGCGTCAGTCATCACTGCGGCCTGCCGGTAACTTTCGCCAACGACGCCAACGCCGCCGCCTATGGCGAATTCTGGGTCGGTTCCGGGCGAGATTTCCACAGCATGGTGCTATTCACCCTGGGGACCGGGATAGGCAGCGGCATTATCATCGGCGATCTTTGCCTCGATGGCGAGCACAGCCACGGCGGCGAATGCGGCCACATAATTATCAATTTCTCGCCCGATGCACGCTTATGCGCATGCGGCCAACGCGGACATCTCGAAGCCTACGCCAGTGCCACGGCCGTCATCAAACGAACTCGCGAGGCCCTCGATACCGGAAGATCCAGCTCGCTTACCGCCGATTTAAACCGCGGCCAAGAACTCACGCCGTTGCTGGTGGCAAAACATGCCGAAAACAACGATCCGCTTTCCTTGGACATCGTCATGGAAACAGCCCGATTTCTCGGCGTGGGAATCACCAACGTAATGCATACCCTCGATCCCAACGGCATACTCCTGGGCGGGGCAATGACATTCGGCGGCAACGAAACCCAACTCGGCCGCGGCTTCCTCGCCGAAATCAAGGCCGAAGTCAAACGCCGCGCTTACGCCGTGCTGGCCGAAAAGACCGTGATCGACTTCGCCGCCCTCGGCGGCGACGCCGGCTATATCGGCGCAGCCGGATTGGCCCGCCTGGAATATCAAAAAAAAGTGGTTAGCGAATAATGCGTCGTGAATAAACGCGATATATAATAAGATCGTTTTTTTACAATCTTGCCTTTCGTTATCGGAGATTTCGCCATGCATCGCCGTGAAATGCTATTGACCGCCGGAGCAGCCTTTATCGGACTCTCGGCCTTTCCCCTGGGCTGGGCATCGGCCGCCGATAATAAAAAACAAAAAATCCTTTACTACACCAAAAGCGCGGGCTTCGTGCATCCCGAAGTCGATCGAAGACTCACCGACGGCAAGCTCAGCCGTTCGGAAAAATTGCTGATCGAATGGGGTGAAAAATCGGGCTTCGATGTCGTATGCAGCCAAGATCCCGCGGTCTTTGACGGCGATTTGGATCAATTCGATGCCATCGCCTTTTACACGTCCTCCAACTACAACCCGATCAAACATCCGATTTCAGATGAGCAAAAGAAAAAATTGCTCGACGCTGTTACGGCTGGCAAGCCCTTTGTCGGCATCCATTCGGCCACTGACACCTTCCGCAAACCCGACGGCCCGGAAATCGATCCCTACATCGCCATGATCGGCGCGGAGTTTATAAAACACGACGCTCAACAAAAAGCGAAAAATCGCCTTGTAGACCAGAAATTTCCGGGCATGCAAGGCCTCGGCGAATCGATCGAGTTGATGGAAGAATGGTATCCCTTCACAAAATACGCCAGGGATCTGCACGTAATCCTGGTACAAGAAACCGAAGGCATGAAAGGCCCGAGTTATCAGCGCCCGCCGTTCCCGGCCACCTGGGCCCACATGTGCGGCAAGGGCCGCGTGTTCTATACCTCGCTGGGCCACCGCCAAGATATTTGGACCAACAACGTCTTCCAGCAAATCCTCCTGGGCGGCATAGCCTGGGCCTTGGGCAACGCCAAAGCCGAAATCCCGCCGAACATCGACCAGGTCACGCCCGAAGCCAATACTTTGCCAAAATAATTTCGTAGTCTCCCGAAATCCCTATTTAGAGCGTATCTCACTTGAGTGTAGCGGGTGCCATGGCCACGATTGCGTGGCCATGTGGTGTAATTCTCGGGAAAAACATGCCCACGACGAGCGTGGGCATGGCACCCAACACGATACACTGATCCGAGATGCTCTCTAGCCCCGGGTGAATAAACCAGGGGTCCCGGGAATTATTTACCTGCCAGGCAAGCTGGCGCGAATGGCATCCAATTCGTCCCAGTAGTTGGCCAGGGCGATCCGCCCCGCTTCTGTCAGGCAATATTCCGTGTGCGGCATTTTGCCGTTAAAACTCTTTTGAATTTCCACATAACCTGCCTGTTCCAGACGGTCCATGTGCGACGCCAGGTTTCCTTTGCTCAGCCCGAGGGTCGAAAGCATGAACTTGAAATCCGCGCGGTCCACGCCGGATAGGATCGCCATGATCCGCAAGCGGACCGGTTCGTGAATCACTCGATCCAACTCGCTCATGGCTGCCGATCCTCCCCCGCTTCATCTTGAAAACTGCCGCGTGCAACACTACGAAGCCTCCAGAGCGCAAATCGACTGTAAATATGGGATAGCAGGCCGGCCAATAGCCCATAACCCACGGTGGGAATGAGCATGTTTAGCGATTCCCAAGGCCTGGAGAAAAGAATCGGAACCCCGGCGAGAATTAAAACCGCGTGTAAGGTATAGAGTGCGGGCCATAGAAACATAATAAAGCCAACAGCCGGTCGCAAAACAAACAGGAGCGTCAACAAGAATGGGACTGAGTAGATTGCCGAAACAGGCTGCATGTATTGCTCCGGGATGTAGCCCAGAAAGCCGAGCTCGACCGAAGCAACAATACACCCGCCGAATGCAATGCCTATTATCCCCATGAGCCAACACTTGCCGCGGGAGCAAGTCGGTGTGATCTGGACATTCCCCTCCCCGGCATAAATCTGCTTGGTGATCCGTTCCAATAGTTTGCCGCCCCACCAGGGCACGGAAAGATACACAGTGGCTGCCAGGGCAACAATTAAGATCGCTATGCACACCCAGAAGATGATCCATTGGCCGTCGCGATAGGCCATGCCGCCAAAATAAGACGGACCGCCGATGGCCGCAGATAGAATCAAAAAAATCACCAGGGAAACCACCACGCCCAGACTGCGATTCTGGGCGTAGGACCTGGCCCACTTGCCCATTTTCCGCGCATCATTCGATGTTTCAGTGGACTGAGAAGTTGCTGGGTGGTTCATAAACCACCTCCTATAAAAAGAGCAAAACAAAGTAAAACATCAACACTGTATGGTTTGTATCACAAACTAGTTTGTGTGTCAAGCAATATTTTTGCCTTTTTTCAAAAATTCCTCTCTCACCGCATTTGTCGTAAATGCCCTTGTCCGCTCGGCAGGGGTTTGGTAGATTGCCTTGCCTCTCTTTATCCGACCCCTCTTGTCGGTGGGGTTGAACAGGGGCCTGATGGAAAGGAATCCGCATCATGCAGGCTACTCTGGGCGAGTTGGCGGCGCTGGTCGAGGGTCGGCTTCTCGGCGATGAAAATATTTTGATCCAAGGGGCGGCCTCCCTGCGCGACGCCGAGCCCGGTCAAATTACACTCATCGACGGCGACGGAAAAAACCACCTCTTGCAGCAGTGCAGGGCCGCGGCGGTTATCGCTCCTAAAAATTTCACTTGCCAGGATTTTCCCGCCATCCTGGTCGACGACGTGCATCGGGCCTTTGCCATCGTAGTGCTTCATTTCCATCCCCAGCGGCGCGCCAGGCGGATCGGCATCAGTCCCCTGGCCGTAATCAGCCCCACGGCCCGGATCGCCGAGAACGTCGACATCCACCCCTACGCCACCATCGGCGACGACGTGATCATCGCCGCCGGATCCACGATCCACTGCGGCGTGCACATCATGCCCGGCTCGCAGATCGGCGAGGATGTAACCATCTTCCCCAACGCCGTGTTGTACGAAGATACCATTGTCGGGCCGCGCTGCATGATCCATGCCAATGCCGTGCTGGGGGCATACGGATTCGGCTACGGTTTCGCCGACGGCCGCCACGTGCTCTTGTCCCAATTGGGAAATGTGATCCTGGGCGCCGACGTCGAGATCGGCGCAGGCTCCACCATCGACCGCGGCACCTACGGGCCCACGGTCATTGGCGAGGGCACGAAAATCGACGATTTGGTGATGGTCGCCCACAACTGCCGCATCGGCCGGCACAACATGCTCTGCTCGCAGGTGGGCATAGCCGGCAGCACGACCACCGGCGATTACGTGATTATGGCCGGACAGGTGGGCGTACGCGATCACGTCCACATCGGCCATCGCGCGGTGCTGGGGGCCATGGCCGGCGTGACCAACGACGTACCCGAGGGAGCAAGGATGATCGGCATTCCCGCCACGCCCGAACGCGATCAAAAACTCAAACAAGCCGCCTTCAGCAAACTGCCCGAAATGCGGAAACAACTGAAAATGTTGCAGCGAATCGTGGAAAAACTCGCCGCCCAAGCCGGAATCGCCGATGGATTATCGACTAACGGCGACTCCTCTGACTCCGATGCCGATGACGATCATCGCCAACACCGCGCCGTGGCATAATCGTTAACGATCCCCTCGCCCTTTGCAACATTATTTATCAGCTAGCAGGGAGGGTGGGTGATAAAGGTAAACGTATATTGCGTGAATTATCAATTTTACTTGGACCCAACAACGGACACGATGGTCTCGACGTACCCAATTTGGCAAGGGCGATAGGCCGCAGGCATGATTAGTCAACCAACCAAAGCAACGTTCGATAGCATCGCGACAGCTATGCAACGCCTTGCCGAACTCGGTTTGCAGCAATGCTATAGAGCGAATGCGTCCGGCACTGTGCCAGCGATGTCCCAGGCCGCTGTTGGGCCGCTTTCGTTCGGCCACCAGTTGAAAACCGTTTTGCAACGCGACCTCGTGCAAGGGATTACTGTCATATTGTTTATCCCCAAGGATATATCCGCCCCGCTTCAGAGTCGGGAGCAGCCTCGCCGCTACCTCCGATTCACCCTCATTCAAGGGCGCGATCGTCCAACACAAAGGCAAGGGAGCGGGTCCATATATGGCATGCAGCTTGTAACCTTTGGCATAACTTCTAGGGCCAGCCCGTCCCCATTTGCAATCTGGATCCTTGCTATGGCACCAACGACCAGAGGCTTGCCGTCCACGGCCGCAACCCATCCGTTGTCGTCCTGCAATTTTATTATTTCTTGTTCCATAACATGCATCAGTCGTTGGACTTCCGTCGTTCTCAACCTATTGCTCATCGTGGGTTGCGAAGGCAATTTTCGCCTTGGCCACAGGCCTTCGGGCCAATTTTTAGGGTCACAGGCCCAGACTGTAGGCCGATCGTGGAGTACCGCCCAAATGTAAACCATCACGATTTCCATGTCAAAGAAAGTCACCTAGTTTCCAAGGCTCCCATTTGTCAAAACGCTGTGCAATTTGATATAAAGTCATCCAGAGTTCGCGTTCCATTTCTTGTCTCCTTTATGTTAGGAACAACAAGACAAGAATGTACGCGAACTCGATTTTTTTCCAGTATTACCTATACCCCCTTAACCAATGCTTGCTGATGAATAATGTTGCTTTGGGAGAGGGGTAAGGGGTGAGGGCGAAAATTGGTGTATGGTAGTTAGTGGTTCCCGCTCGCCTGCGGCTCGCGGCTAAACCTGATGGAAGTATGGAAAATCTTTGTGATACCAAACCGCGTCGCGTGGGTATTCTGGCCGGCTGGGGACGCTATCCGCTGGTGATCGCCGAAGCCCTCCGCCGCCAGGGATGCGAAGTCTATTGCCTGGGAACGATCGGGCACGCCGATCCGGCCTTGGCCCAGGCCTGCGATCATTTCCGCTGGCTGGGAATGGCCAAGTTCGGCTACGCCATCCGCTATTTCAAGCGGCACGGCGTCAGCGAAGTCACCATGGTCGGCAAGATTTTCAAGGTGCGTTTGTTTCAGCGTTTCGCCTGGATCCGCCACCTCCCCGATTGGCGCACGATACGCATGTTTCTCCCGCATTTCTGGACCCGGAAAAAAGACTGCCGCGACGATTCGCTCCTAACGGCCATAGTCGACGAGTTCGCCTCCGAGGGAATCCGCTTTGCCCCGGCCACCGATTACGCCCCCGAATTGCTCCTGCCGCCGGGCCGCATCACCCGCCGCGGGCCAAACTCGTGGCAGATGAAAGACATCCAATTCGGCTGGCGGATGGCCAAGGAAATCGGCCGCCTCGACATCGGCCAAAGCGTGGCCGTCAAGGATCAGGCCGTGCTGGCCGTCGAGGCCGTCGAAGGAACCGACCAGTGCATCCGCCGCGCAGGCTCGCTCTGTCCCGCGGGCGGATTCACCGTGGTCAAAGTCGCCAAGCCCCAGCAGGACATGCGTTTCGACGTCCCCGCCATCGGCCTGGGCACGCTGGAAACCATGGTCCAATCCGGCGCATCCGTGCTGGCCGTCGAGGCCGGCAAAACCATCCTCCTCGATCAAGCCGATGTGATCGCCTATGCCGACCGCCACAAAATCGCCATCGTATCTTTGCCTGACGGCGGTGAGGGGCTAGGGTGCGGGTTCAGTCCCGGAGGGACGAAATCGTGTAGCCAGGGGGCGCTAGCCCCTGGGAACGCCGGCCCCCCAACCGCATAAAAGCCCCGAAGGGGCGACATAAATTCCGTTTCCACGATGTTCCGCGGTTTCCTCGTTCCCGCGCTCCGGCGAAGAAACGCAATTCCGCGACGCTCCGCGTCGTATCTTTTTGGGCATCAAATGGCGATTTTTCCACGTTTTGGCTTCCGCTTTTGTTCTGCTGCCGAGTGAAAGCAAAGGACTAAATAAACGTGATGAGCCCGGTGCCATGCCCACGCTCGTCGTGGGCATGTGGGAAGTGCAAGCAGACCACAATCATGGCCGCGCAAGCGTGGGCATGGCACCCTTGCTTACCCTACTGGCTACCGACTGCCGTAGGCACGAAAGAAACCTCTCGCAAAAACCGGGGCTAAGAGGATGGACAGGAGGGAGATGCAAGGGGTAAGATACTGGTGCGCAACTACTACATGTCCGGTTCGGTTTAATAAGGAGATACCCATGAAAGTAACAAACATTAACGGTACCATCGACAGTACCTGCAAATGTGATAGCTGGCTTGAGCATTGGAAGAAATTCGGTGGGCTGCCAGTTCGCAGTTACTGCCCAGAATCAAGGTGTACCAATAAGCCAGAAGTCGGCGCCCACGTCCAGAAGGATAGTACCACTGACAAGAGTTGGTACATTATTCCGCTGTGCAAGGAGCACAATGGCAAAACCGGCGAATCGCTAACGGTTAGCGACAGCATAAAGCTCGTTTCGGCCAACGTCAGCGAGACCTGTGGCAAGAGTAAATAAGTTACTCATCCGCACGCATCCGCAAAGTCGGCTGCCGATATGGTCGGGAGCGAAAACCGGGAGTTGGCAAGTGGGGGAGCCAATTACATATAATACTGGCCGCGGAATTGGCTCCATATCGGTCTGACCAAATGAAAGGGGAGACAATGAACGAGAATCCCGCCCCTAACGATTTGTCAAAGAGAATTCAAGAAGAGCGTCGAAGGATGCAAACGAATAAAGAAGAAAAGAAGGAAGCAAAGGAGACGGCAAAAGAAGACGCGAAAGCTACCTGCAATCAAGCCAACAAGATCCGAACAGAGATTCTTATCCCTCTGATAAACGACTTGTGCGGGAAAATGTGTGAAAATCAGATATTTGCGAAAGGCGCAAGAATTCAACAGAACGCCGACAACGCCGGCACGTGGTTTAGTTGCATGTGCGGGGGAACCTCTTTTTCCAGGATGGATATATCGTTATGTATTACCGCAACAGCATCAACCCAAGGTTCCGCACCAAAGAAGGTTATCATATCCATCGAATGCAACTGGAATAATCCTAAATCTCTAGGAAGCAAGTGGCAATCTTTGTATAAGTCTGAAGAACCCTTGGAAGTTGATGCACATTCTGTGGATCGGAATAGCATAGAAAAATGGTCCTGGGATGAGTTTTGGCAGTGCGCGCGCATGTCTGCATCACATTGAAAAGGCATAGGAAGACTTCAAATCAAGCCGGCCAGGAAGTCGTAACCACCGGTCCGGGCTTAGGAAATGCGACCACTAATCTAAATTTTTCAAAACCCCGCCGCCGGTCGCGCGGCCGAAACACTGCGGGGCAACCTGTAGAACCTGTATCCTCTTATCGTAAAATCCCAGCGGCCGGAAAGCAATCAAACCGGCCGCCCGGTGCCATGATCACGCTCGTCGTGGGCATGTGGGAAGTGAAGGCAGAGCACTATCATGGCCACGCAAGCGTGCCCATGGCAGCCGAATGATCTTTAGGTTCCAAACGCGGGATGAAAATTGAGATAGAAGGGGACAGTCCCATTTTCGCTGCGAAAAAAACGCCCTCACCCTAGCCCTCTCCCGGCGGTAGAGGGGACCGACTACGGGAAAATTTCTATTTTTTCTCTTCGGCCGGGCCGAGGAGTTTTTCCAATTCCTTGCCCAGTTCAGCGGTGTCGACGTTTAGCTGCTTCACATTACCGTCTTTGCCCACTAAAATCCCCATGGGAAAACTCATCACGCCGTAGTACTCGAACGTGGGACTGGGGCCTTTATCGCCGTACACGGTGGCCCAGGGCATCTGGTTTTCCTGGACGAATTTTTCCACGTCTTCGCGCCGGTAATCGCAGCCGAAACCGATGATCTCGAATCCTTTATCGTTGTACTCCCCGTAGATTTTCTTCAGCTTGGGCACTTCCGCCGCGCAAGTCTGCCGCCAAGACACCCAAAAGTCGATCAACACCGCTTTGCCCTGGTATTTCGAGAAATCGAAGGCCTCGCCGGAAAGAAGTTTGCCTTCCAATTTCATCTTTTGGCCCAAAAGCGAGAGCCGGCGGACCACTCCTTCCAATCTTTTGCCGAATTCGGCAAGCCGCTCGTCCTTGCTTTCGTTAAACACCTTGCTTAAAGTGCGATAGACATCCAGGGCATAGGCATTGTCGCCTTGGAGCTCGGCGATTTGTCCGGTCATGATGGCCAGGCTCAGGTCGGCCGATTGCGGCGGGGCTTCTTTAAAATAATTCAGCACCGCGGTTATCTGTTTTTTCAGCAGGTCCGATTTATCGCTCATAACGGCGTCGCGCAAAGCTATTTGTAACGAGTAGCTTCGCGCCGCCCGCGCTTGTTTTTCATGGCCCGCTTTTTTCAAGGCCTCGCTAAAGGCCGCGATGTCCTCGGATTTACCAAGGGTGTGCGATTTCACCTCCACGGCAAAATCCAGCTCTTCCTCGCTGGGCTTTCCGGCCAGCATTTTTTCCGCCGCGTTTAGCATGGCCGCGCGGGCTCTTTTGTGCGTTTCTCCGTCCTGCGGCATATTGCGAATGATATTTTCGATAAACTCCTTAAGCTCCTGCGTCGTTCCTTCAGGAACCGTATATGGATCGACCGCGGCGCCCTGATCGACGGATTTTTCCGCCGCGGGTTTGCCTTCGGGCTGTTTGTCCTTTTTCTCATCGGCCAATGCCGGTACAACCAGCGACAATGCCATGCACAGACTGCCGATGGATATCCACTTTTGTGCCATTTCGCATTCCTTAACCAGATAGTAATGATAATGATAAATAATTGAGGGTGTCCTGAAATTGATACTCCCGTTGGTGCGGCAGTTGTACTGCCGCGCTGAAACTCGATTCATCGAGGGGCGACAGTACAACTGTCGCCCCAACAAGGTGTTACGTTATGGTATTTCAGGACACCCTCAAATAATTCTAAGCCCACGGGTTGCAACCCATGGGCTTTATGACAAATAATTTTATTCCTGATAGTGATGCGTTTCAATCGGTGGCCCAGGCGTCGCTGCCCGCGTCGGTCCACTCGCCGCTGGGACGCCGATGATGCTGAAACTGTTGGATCATGTTCCAGGCCTCTTCGGCGGTTTCGGCGAAGGAGATCAAGTCCAGATCGGCGTCCTCGACGGTGCCCGAGTCGGCCAGGAAAGTGAAATTGATCGCGCGTTGCCAATACTCGCGTCCGAACATGATGATGGGAATCTCCTGCATCCGTCCGGTTTGGCGAAGCGTCAGGGCGTCGAATAGTTCGTCGAGCGTGCCGAACCCGCCGGGAAATACCACCAAGGCCTTCGCCCGCATAAGGAAGTGAAATTTCCGCATGGCGAAGTAATGGAATTGGAAGCACAATTCGGGGGTGATGTAGGGATTGGGCTGTTGTTCGTGGGGCAGGCGGATGTTCAGTCCGACGGATTTAGCCCCCACCTCGTAAGCCCCGCGATTGGCCGCCTCCATAATGCCCGGCCCGCCCCCGGTGATGACTACATAATCGCGGGCATCGTCTTTTTGAGATATAGTCGAAACCAATCTGGCGAACTCCCGGGCGGTTTCGTAATAATGGCTGCGCTTGGAGATTTCCTCGGCCCGGGCCACCGCCCGCTGACGCCGCGAGTCGTCGGGCGTTTCGGCCAGTCGGGCGCGAGCCCGTTCCAATTGCTCCTCGGCGGCGGCCGGCTCAATAATCCGCGTGCTCCCGAACAGTACGACCGTGGAGCGGATATTGTTGCGTTGAAAATACAATTCCGGCTTCAAGAGTTCGAGTTCCATCCGCGCCGCCCTGAGTTCGGGCTGCATCAGGAAATCCACGTCCTTGTAAGCCACTCGATAACTAAGCGACTGCAAAATCTTTCGCAGATTCATCTCTCGCTGGCGATCTTCGTTCATGGTTTTGAGTGTACGGTTTACAGTTTTAAGTTAAGAGAATGAATTACGGAGTAAAATCACAAATTATGCAAGAGGTTATGGTTGATCAATTTGCAATTTGCAATTTGCAATGACAAATTTGCAATAAAAAACATACGCACAAAACGCGCACCAACCTCAAACAAAGGCTCTATCTTATCAAATCGACAATCACCGACCATGCCAATATCCATCCCAAGGTAACGGTATATAGCCACAGTGAAAATGGCCAAGGCTCGGCATTTTTTCGCCATTTGCCAACCGCCGCGGTCAGCAAAGCCAATAACGAAAGCACAAAGGCCACGCTGCAAACGGCCTGCCAGCCCAGAAAAACTCCCACGCACAACAGTCCCCAGGTCATGCCGCCGGGCGATTTTGTTCGTCGAATGCGCCAGGCTATAAAACCCAAAATTCCGCCCGCCGCCAATCCCGCCAAGCAATCTAGTATCCGGCTTGTCCAATCGGCAAGTCCCGGCCAGGCAGGCACGGGCCGCAGATAAGGCCAAATCAACGGCGCGATTAGGCCGATCGCCAGGGCCGGCACAAACAGGCGCAGCGGCGGACGGTGGCGGTCGGTCTCGATCAGCGCCCCGGCCAGGAGCGTGCATAAAAGCAACAAGTGATAGATCAATATTCCGTACAGTTCCGGATCGTTCCGGCTGGAAAGGCTTGAATTCCCGTTTTCATAAATTTCCCGCACCGGCAAGTTGATCCCCCTGAAGGTGAACTCGGCCACTGCCAGCAAGGCGAACATGCAAGCGGTTACTGCTTCCACCACGGGATATCGTGCGGAGATCGCCGCCCGGCAATCCCGGCATCTTCCCCGCAGCACCAGCCAGGAGACAATGGGGATATTATCGAACCAGCGGATTCGATGTTTGCAAGCCGGACAGTGCGACGGCGGTGCAATCAAGCTTATGGCTTTCGGCATCCGATAAAACACCACGTTCAAGAAACTGCCGATCGCCGCGCCGACAACAAAAAACCAGGCAACCAACAATATTTCTTCGGTCATCTTGCACAAAAACGCCCGGGTATTTCTAATCCCTAACGCGATCTGCGACCGCAACCAAACTTATTGCAAATTGCAAATTGCAAATTTTAAATTGGACAAGAATTAAACACTCTGCCGAACTTAAATTTTGCCTTTGTTCAATTTGCAATATAAACACACTCGCAAAACACTCTAAAACCTCAATACAAAGACTCTAATCTCTAAATAATACCATGCAAGGGCCCGCCTCGGGCGGCCATGGCGTCTATGCGCTTGCTGACCGCCGCGTCCTCCGCCAACGGCGGGGCATGATGCGGCTTGCCCCGGGCGTCGATCACCAGCGAACCGATCGTGCCCCAATGCTTATCGACCAGGAAGGATTCGATCCCGTAGATATCCGTGGCCGGATTGCTGCGCGTAAACGTCACCCAGAGAAAGTTCTCCAGGCTGGCCGCCGCAAATTCACTCTGATCGACAATCACCACCCAGGGAAAAGCGTTAATCACGTCATGTCGGGTATAACGCGCACAGAACCGCTCTATCGCCGAATCGCGTCCGTCTGCCTCGGCACGATACGGCGGGCCCTCGACCAGCAAAATTCCCGGCAGAAAAACCCGGGCCCTTCTAAAACCCAAATCCTCGGGCAATGCAAAGCGGCTGTCGAGCGCCACGGGCAAGATTCGTTTTGCCGGGCCGGCGGCGGCGATTACCACTTTCGATCCCTCGTGCAACCGACCCGAACTGTAATCCAGCGTGTCGATCGTGGTGCAAGTCTGGAAGTGCAGATCCCGCCGCCAATCCACCCGTTCCAGCACGTGGCGGAAAAAATCGGGGACGTGGCGGACGTCCAGGCCCCGCTGATCCTCGCCGGCCGCGATCAACAAATACTTGGCCAGCGACAATTGCCCCTGACCCAGAAGTGCATTGGCCAGCGTGAGCAGCTCCCGCGGCCTGCGCCGCTCGTCATAAGGCATGTAACGCTCGCTGCCGACGGCCAAAAGCAGGGGATGCACGCCCGCCGCGTCCACGGCATGCACCGCCTTGATCCCCGGAATGGTCTTTGTAATCGCCTCCCCTGTCAACTCGTGAATCAATTGCCCGAAGATCGTATCTTCCTGCGGCGGCCGGCCCACCACCGTAAACGGCCAGATCGCTCCCTTGCGATGATACACGTGCTCCACGTGCATAATGGGAAAATCGTGCGCCAGGCTGTAATAGCCCAGGTGATCGCCGAACGGCCCCTCCGGCTTCAGCCGCTTGGGATCCAGATAACCGGTGATGCAAAAATCGGCCTCGGCGGCGATGGGCAGTTTATTCGTCCGGCAGATCATCGCCACGCGCCGCCGCCCCAAAAGGCCGGCAAATCCCAACTCGCTCATGCCCTCGGGCAGGGGCATCACCGCGGCCACGGTCATTGCCGGCGGCCCGCCCACGAAAACGTTCACTCGAAATATTTCCTTGCCTTCCAAGGCCTTTGCATGATGCACGGCAATCCCCCGCTGCAACTGGTAATGCAGCCCGGCCTCCCGATTCGGCTCGTACTGGCCGCCCGATATCTGCACGCGGTACATACCCAGGTTTGATTTTGCAAATCCCGGCTCCTCAGGATCCTCGCTGTAAACTTGCGGCAGTGTGATGTACGCCCCGCCGTCGCCCGGCCACGATCTTAACTGCGGCAGTTGATCGAGCGTAATCTCATGGGCCAGCACCGGCCCGGTGCGGACCTTTTTCGGCCGCATGCTCAGAGCAAACCAGGGCGAACGCAAATACAACCTCGGGTTGCGCAATATATCCGCGGGATCGGTCTGCAATGACACCAGCCGTTTTAGCCCTTCCAGCGAGTCGCGAAAAATATACCTTACCCGGTCCATCGTCCCGAACAGATTGCCGACCATCGGGAATTGGCAGCCTTTGACCCGCGCGAAATAGATCGCCGGTCCGCCCACGCGAAACACCCGCCGCTGGATCTCCGCCGCCTCCAACTCCGCATCGATCGGCTCCTCGATGGCCGCCAATTGGCCCGTGGCCGCTAAATCCTCAACGCATTGCCGCAGCGTCCGGTAGCCCATGATTAAGGCGATGGGGAAGAAGGAATAGGTGATTGGGAATAGAGTCTTTGTTCGAGGTTTGCGTGTGTTTTGCGCACATCATTATTTATTGCAAATCGGTAATTGCAAATTTAAAATTGCAAATTTAACAACGATAAACATTTAGATTTCTAACGGGTCGAGGTGTTCAGTTGTTGTTCAATTTGAAATTTGAAATTTACATTTTGCAATTTGCAATCATTTGGTTGCGGATTCAATAAAACCGCTTGCTCTTTCGCACTCGGCCCTTTTCCGCCGGGATTTTCGCCGTCCGCAACCGCTTTTGCAGTTTCGGAAACTTCATCGCCGGCATGCGAGCGGTCTTTTTGACGTTGCGTGACATAAAAGTTGGGTGCGTGAAACGCACCGATAATAAGGCAATATTTATATAGGTGCGTTGCACGCACCCCACTGGTCCTCCCCGCCCACTGTCCACTGCCCACCGCCCACTAATCCCTATTCAATATACCTTTTCAATATTATCGCCTTTTCCACGTTCAAATCCTGTCCGCGTTGGAACCCGACTGGAATGCTGCGGTCGATAATGTAAAATGCCCGATGCCGCACGATCTCCCCGCTATCGCTGCCCATTTCCTGACCCAATTCATACCCGTCCGGATGCGCCGCATCAATAATTGGCAGGACATTTGGGTATAGTGGATCAGTGCGATCCTTATGTGGTTTCACCTCGAAATATCCCGCCGTGATCCACACCGCATAAACATTCGACCGCGTGGTAACAAGGTTGCCCAACCGTTCCAAACCCTGGTAATGGAAGAACGGATTGCGATCGGTGTTATTCACATCTTGAGCCGAGGTGTATTGGAATAAAGGTTTAGAGGAGCCGGGTGTAATGGGCCGCATGGATGTAGCGTTAATTTCACTGGGTGGAGTAATATCAGTAGGATCCCGGAAAAAACTGCCGCCGGATGAACGGAATGGTTTTAAAAATTGTGTGGGGTGGCTCGCATCCATTTCAAAATTATCACTAGTTATTCCATATCCACGGCGGTTCCTCACAAAGTCAGATGGCTGTGTGGGATCATACCAACTGGGCGAAGGATTGGGGTTGTTCATCAGCCCGTTATACACGTCCGAACTGTAAATCGTATTCAGGTTGATTCGCCCCGGCTCGCGATACGTGGAAATGCTATTGTACGGCGGGAAAAAGGTGTGCGATCCAGGCGCGGACAGCGGCGCCGAGGCCGCCGTGGGATTGGCCTGAATCTCCGTCCCCGCGAACCACGACGGCACGCCCACGTAATCCAAAATCCTGCCGAATTGATTCATTCCGTTGCCGTTTCCCGCCTGGAGGAAATTAAGCAGTTGCGGGAACGGGGCTTGGGTGATATCAACGGGCGTATAATTATTGGTGCCCGTCGGGCAGGGTTGGAACTCCCAAAGCAACCGCGCCGGATGGCTGGACGGCACCAACATCAATTCCATTTGACTCACATACGGCCGCCCAAACCAGGGCAGCCAAGGGAAGGGCTGTTTCGGGTCGCCATAAAGTTCCGGTATGCTGCTTGCCGGGTCGCCTGAGGTGCTGGTTATGGGATGCCCGAAGGTGGAATTTAGATATCCCAAGGTATTATGTGCATTAGGACTCCCCTCCCCCTCCATCAGCCGGTACTTGAAATATTCTGGGCCGCTGATTTGGCTACTATTAGCAGGATCATCGCTTTGAGGTTTCCAGATATTATCCGGGTTATTACCTCGTTGCCGCGTGGCAAATTGAGGCGGGTATATGTCGTAAGGATCGATGCTGTCGTCGCCGTTGAAGACCGTCAAGTCGATGGGCATCCAATCCACCGTGAGATATGGATTCGTCGCCGGATCGTAAGGCGCCAAGGGATTGGCCAGGCGTTGCAGAAATACGGTTTTGTAATTAGGGGTAGTGGAAGGCGTTGGATTCGGCAAACCCGTCGTTGGGTCAAAACCAATTTTGTCATCGGCCAGAGGCATGCCTGACTGAATATCGAGCGGATGATCGCGAAAGTACCCTTTTGCCGGTTCCCCCATCTGCCAATCGCCGTACCATTCCTTGACGCCGTCCGGCCCGGGCAAATTGAAATTCGGAGGGGGATAATATCCCGAAGAAAACAAGGGTTCCGAGATGCTTATGCCCGCCGAGGCTTGGGTGGACCAACCGTTGATATAATTCGAGACGATAATTCCCAAGAGCGGTTTAACATCGCTGCTGGAATCGTAACTAATTCCGCCAAGATCGGTTATCACTAGGGAATTGGGCGGCGAAAGGGTGATTTTTTGATTTGAAGGCTTTCCAATGGGAAGTTTAGTGTAAGTCGAATCAATGCTGCTTGTCAGCCCCAACACCGTTTTTTCACGAGGCCCGACCACCGCGTAATGACCCCGCTCTAATGCTGTCGAAGTGTCTTTCTGGTTGTAATAGATGCGGTTGTAGTCGTAATGATTTGTCGTGGGGGCCGTGTGTGTAAACCACACGATGCGGTCAATGGAGACGTTATTCTCGGTTGAGTTATTAAGCAAAGAAAATCTCTTAGTCGTATCGGGAATAGCCGGATTTCTCGGATCGTAGCGGTATTGCTGCGTTTCGAGTGATGTGCTATCCGGATTGTTGTTTAATCTAGTTGTGACATCGTTATCGCTGCTTTTCTTTGTGCTTTCGCTAATTACAAGCCGCCACACGGGATATTGACAATTGTAGGAATCCGCCGGAGAGAGTCGGTCCAAATCCAAATACCACGTGCTTGTGCCTGAATTGTAAGTATAAAGATCAGAAGGCGGGATCGAGCCGTGCAGATCGCGGGTTGAATATAATTCAAAAAACGCCGAGCCCTGCGGAACCCGGGTCTGATCGAAATCCGGATCGGGACTTGGAGAATCAGTGGTTTTTTTCTTGGGTCCGTTGTCCCATGCAGTGTCGGCGATCCGCCGGTCGTGAAAAGCCAGGGTTTCGGTCAATATCAATTCCGGCGGCTTGCAGCCCCACACCAAGCCGCGATAACTCAGAGTGTCATCCGCGCTTGGATTCGCCGTGGTTCCTATTCTTCCATCCACGTTCCAGGTATCGTTATTGGGATTGCCATCATCATTATCAAAAGGATTCAGGTCGTACTCGAAGGGAACCATGATCGAGTCGTTTACCTTGAAGCAAGCCGCGTTGATGGCCCATTGCGCGATCCGCCGCTTAGTCAGCTCCTCTTTTTTTGCATCCGATAAACTTTCTGTAAACCATTGTGCCTGGGGATCTAAAGTTGCCGGAGGGGGAGTTTTGTCGCGCAGTAGAAGCGCTAAAACATACAAATACCGGGCATACCGCTGCCGCGCGGCAAAGGGGGCGTTGTTGGCGTCGTATGTCCCGTCCGCATAGTCGGGTATCTGCCCGAACCAGAAATCGCCGTAACTTCCGCCCGCTCCCAGGCTTTGCCACAGAGCCGCCATGCCGAAAGAGTTCGGATCATATTTAGGAGAGCTAGGATCATTGCTGGCGCCTGTGCCCGGACCGGGGAACGGCCGGTTGATATTCATCTTCAATCCGGCTAGCATCTCCGGCGGAAACAACTCCAGCAGATTCGCCGCGCTCAAGTTGTTTACCATGCTGTTGGCTTGCATCGCGGCATTGGCGGCGGGCGTGCCCCCGGTGACCAACTGATAATAATAATAAGCCTTCAACAAATCGGTAACATTGTGCGGAGTAAGCCAGGGTATTTGACTGGCCGTTATATTGCCGGCCATTAAATCGCTTTGCACCCGTAGAAGAATGTGCGTCGGCAGCCCGGCCGAAAAAACCGGCAGGTCCCAACTCTCCGTGGTGACTTCATTTCGCTTGGGTATAAGCACGGAATCGGAAAACGGCGCACTGCCGCTCGGCGAGGTCAATGCCGCCAATCGAGCCGGCAATTGCGCGGCGTCGCGGTCGAACGGGCGTAAAATCCGCTCTAATTCGTCGGGGCTAAACGGATTGTCCGGCGCCGTGATGGAACTCTGCAATCCCCGGCTGGCCTTCGGTCCAAGATTCATTTCATAAGGCAGGTCCAGAAAATTGCTTCCCCAAAGATTCTGCAATATCGGCCGGCCCGCCGTATCAACGCCAAGCAAGCTTTTGCCTTCCGGATCGGGCAGTTCGCCGTTGACCCTGAAAAAAGAATTTGGGGCGGTCTGCATGCTAGTTGCCGCCTGCTTTGTGGAAGAATTGCTATATATACCGTCGTATTCAAACCGCTTGTTTGCGCTTAAATAATCGTTGTATGCCCGCTGACTGTGATCAATCGTAAATAGAGGCGACGCAATGTCGGTGAAATATGGCGTTCCCAAAGACCCCGGCACCTTATCAGAGCCGTAACGCCCTTCATATCCAAGCGTCGTGCTGCCGGTAAGAATTTGTGGATATAACGTGCCGAGAACGTAATTCGGATTGATGTCTGCGGGTCCGAAACCCCGTCCGGTTATTGTCGGCAGCGTGCCGCCGGCAAAATAATTCGCCGTAAACGTCGTGCATGTTTCGGTCGGAAGCCCGGCCTGCGCCAGGTTGCCGTGCGCGTTGAGGTTCAGCCGCCCGTCCATGTCCTCGCATAGGATCGCGAACAGCGGCTTGTAAAGCTTGCCGTCTTTTGCCGCCCGGACCGGAAAACCCAAATCGACCCAAATGCTGTCGGCCACCCCGTCGCCGTCGTTGTCCACGTCCCAGCGGTAACCCATCGGGTTGGCGACCAGGTTGGCGTCGCGCTCCCAAAATTGAACGGGCGAGGTGCTATACGTGCGCGAGGTGGGATTACTGCCGTTGAAGTCGGGATTATCTTCCATTAACGGGCGGAGCATGATGCGGCGTTTGAAATTGACGATATTCTGGGCTACCCGTGTCACTTCTGCCACTTGGGGATCGGTAGGATTATACCATGATTCATCACTAGTGCCCCATTTGTAGTCTGGACCATAAGGACGCAATAAAGCCTCCCATTTTTGGGCAGTAGTAAGAGTCAAACCTCGCCAAAAAGTAGGGTCAAAAGAAGATTGGGTTACTAGTTGATTGAACCAATAATTCGCCAACGCCGGCCGGTGCAACGAAGGTATAATGCCGGCGACGTTGCCGCTGGGACCGGTGATCTGGCGCCCAGCACCATGTTTTGGTAATCGGCGGCGTCGTAATCTTCGTTTGCCCCGCCGGGCGGATTGCCTTGCGGGTTTTGTATAAGCGTATCGGGAGAGGATGAATATGCCGTAAACGGCATGTTGGGCAGAAGTGCAGATGCGAATGTGGACGCGCCGGAAGTCAGAGGCAGTTTGGTAGGATCGGTAGCCAAACACTGTTGATACAAGATATTTGGATTGCTTAAGTCCAAAACATATTTAAGATCGAGTGCCCCCGTGGCCGGATTGAACCCAAAACCCGTGCCGCTAAACGGCGTGCCGTTGATTATATAATAAAGTTGTTCCGGAATTGCAGCTGTAGCCAGATCGGCCATATCGGCAGCAATAGTGGTGAAGTTTATCTTATCCGTAGCCACGATTTGAAAAAAATCGGGTTGATCTAGAACTGTACCACTGGACGAAGTTCTACCGGGAAGGTACGAAACTATGCGTGTACTGTGTCCCTTTGTGCGCGGACCGTTAAGAAAAGTAACTACCAAACCGTTATAAGATGCAAATGAACCCGGCAACGAATACGGTTGACCTAAAAGCGTGCCCGCCGGAGCCTGAAAGGTGTTAGGCGACACTGTTTGCATTGGCACCATGATCTGGACCAATTGTCCGCCGCAGACTGCTTGAACGGGAGGAGTGGTAATAGGCGAGCCAATAGGAGGAGCGGGATTGAACGGATAGTACAGGAGGCCTAATGGATTGTTTGGATTATACGGGATAACGGCCATCCGGGCTGTGTTCCCGTACATGTCTTCCAGCAGACTGTGCAAGCCGAGCACGGAAACGGGATTGCTCGGTCCGCGGGCGACTTGCATCATGGCTTCGTTCAACTGCTTTTGCGGATCATCCAGCGTTTGGTCCACGCGCTGCATTGTCTTCGCGCTCCGCTGCGATTGGCCCGAGATGATCACGAAAGCCACGGCCACCAGGGCGAACAACGCCAATATGCCCAGCACCAAAAGCAGCAATACGCCGCGACGAGGGCCGGGCAATTTATTACCCGGTTTTTGCATGGGATGAGGGATGAGGGATGAGGGATGAAGGATGAAAGATGAATAATGAATGTTAAATGATGAATTATGCTGACCGCTAAATCCCGAACCCTGAACCCTGAACCCCGAACCCTGTTCAATGTCCACCGTCGACCGTATATCCTCCGGGTAACTGTCCATTTTTTTCATCGCAATCGTCCTTTCCTCCGCCTTTTGTCCTTCGCCCTTTGCCACTCTTTTCATTTCGTCCACAGCGGATCCCAATCCAGTTCCATCGTGGTGTTATATACGCCGATCACGCCGGGAACCACGACCAACACGGCCGACAGGTTCGGATCCCAATCGGGTCCGTTAAGGCTTATATAATCAATTTCATTTCCAGTTAGGTCTACGGTTTTGCCCACTCCCACCACGCGGTACCAGTTGCAGCGATTCAATTGCGGATACCCCGGATATATCGGATTTCCGCTACTATCTAAATGGAGATGATACATCATCACCCATTGGTTTTCCTTCACGTTAACATTGCTGCCCGCATCCAATTGAACCGTTCCGCCGCCGATACCCATCCCGGGAAAGCCGGTGATTGCTGTAATATTCGCGGTGTGTTCGCCGTCTAACGTTTTTGTAGTCGTGGCGGAAGGCGGATTAGCTGGGTTTGAGTCGTAAATTTGGAAATTCCGCTTATAACACACCGCCACCGACACGTTGAACACCCGCCGCCCAGACACCGGCACAGACACCGGCAGCCCCATCTCTGTCGCGGCCGGCATAACCGTGAAAAACCAGGAATAGCTGCCTTCGCTGGTTGTCGACACCAGTTTCGGCCGGATCGTCGAATTTTTCGGGGCGTCAAAGGGCAGGTCGTCCGACCAGTAGAATAATTCTGCATTGATCAACTGCTGGGGGGCGACCCCGGGCAGAAGCGGCGTCGTCCGCAGCGTCCGGCGCGGCAAAAAAATTCCCGTCGTCGTTTGCCCGAACATTTCCAGCAATCCCTTGGCCCGCCCCAGCGGATCGATCACAAACGGCATGGCGTCGGTGCATCCACTGACTGTTGTGAAATCATCGAGAATAGAATTGGAGACACTATAAGGCGGGTAAAATCCCCAAAAATTTCCTGGTATAGTCGGGCCCTGCGGCGTCCAATACCAAAAACGGAAATCTAACATTCGTCTAACTTGGATCTCGCGCAATGCCGCCCGGCCGCAGGCCCCGCAGCGGTCGGCCTTGGCCGTCTCCCACAGCGCCAACTGGCCCAGCGGTATCAAAGCCGCCACGCCCAAAAGCCCGATCGACAGCACAAAGATCGATATCAGCACCTCCATCAGCGTAATGCCGCGGCGCGAACGACGATGGATGAAGGATGAAGGATGAGCATTAAAGGATGAAGGATGAGGGATGAAGGATGAGGGATGAATGCACTGTCCACCGCCCACCGCCCACTGTCCACTTATTCCCGAACCCTGAATCCCGAACCCTGAACCCTTTTGTTCGTTCTGCATTCTGCCTTCTGCATTCTGCATTATTTCCATCTTACCGTCCCCCCATGCTCATCGATTCCCGGGCATAATAGCGGGACAGATTTATGAAATAGGCCCAATTATTGTAACCATCAGCAGCAATCATTTTGTCCCAAGGAATGACTTGATTATGTAACGGGTTCGGGTCTTTTTCAGTGGCAAAATTAATGGCATAGTTTTCGTCGCTGACCGCCATGCCCGTTTGATAATTGATTGTGACCCAGACGCTCGACAAATCGGCCCAGTTGGGTAAATCATTAAGATTGGGAACGGCCGGAAGCGGCTGGGCGACAAAATCCCGCACCCGCGACCGGCTGCCGACGAGCATGAATATCGGCCCTGGAGCGGGGCAGGGCTGGTTATTCCAGTAATAGCCCTCCACCGCACCGTTGCTGGAAAAAATAATCGCCACGTCATATTTATCGCCGGGCGGATTCTGAAACGTTTGGTAATCCGTGCCCGAAAAATCCAAGTCCACCACCGCCCCGGCCGGCAGTTGCAACGGCGAAACCGACGATTTCACCAGCTGACGCAAAATATTGAAAGAAATCGGATTGGAAACTCCACCACTTACAAATGTCGGCCATGGCGACGCCTGGAGCATATTACCATCCAGGACAAGCGTGAGAACGTAATTATCGATCCAATTGTCGGCCGGACTTGAAGTATCCACACCCTGGGCGAAATCGATATATCCATTCGCATCAAGTGGAAAATCCGGGGGAAACGGCGGTGGTCCAGTCGGCGGCATGGACGGTAATACAGGCACGGTGCGACGGAAATTCGTTCCGCTGTCGGGATCTTCTATAATCGTATAATATGGCCCTTGCCCTCCTAACTGAACTAAATCTCCCCGGCGAACGACATTATTGGAAAAATCGTTCGTGCGAACCCAAACCTTTAACACTCGCGTCCTCAATATGGGCGGCGGTTTGCTTGTATCATTGTCCCAATAGGGCCAAGGATGATTGTTACCAAAAGGATCGGTCCAAGCGTCGGTCCTGTATGTCCAATCCTGAACTTTAACCACGGCATCCATTTGATCGCCGGCGTATGTCGGCGGCACTTCGCACTGGTCCAGCACCGTCGAGGCCGTGGGAAAATTGCCGACGTTTGCGCGGCGGAAGATCACCCCGCAAGGGCGGCCGGTTTCTATCGCCCGATTCCGCGCCGACGAGATGTAAACGTTCACCGCCCGGGCGGCCTCGCGCACTCGGCGTTCCCCGGCAGGGGTTATGACCTTAAGCGTGGCAACCGTCAAGATCACAATAATGGAAATGACGATCAGCATCTCCACTAGCGTAACGCCGCTGGGGGAAGGATGAAGGATGAAGGATGAAGGATGAATTCTGAACCCCGAACCCTGAACCCTGTCCGCCGGCCGACGTCGATGGTCAACTTTAATGCGATTCGACTTGTGCCCGTTGGCGTATCCCATGTCACTGCTGCTCGATGCGATGATTGTGAATGTTGTCGAGATGATCCGGGGTGGCATCCGGCGATCCAATTA
Organism: Pirellulales bacterium; assembly: GCA_963845975.1. Taxonomy (GTDB): domain Bacteria; phylum Planctomycetota; class Planctomycetia; order Pirellulales; family Thermoguttaceae; genus JBEKIK01. Next base: position 251,847 of record CAWJUD010000002.1, read on the forward strand.
ACACTCCCGTGTTCGGGCAAGGTGCATAAGGATTTAACATATCTAATGTGTCTGTATTCGGATTGGTTCCATAAAAAATCGTTTGATTTTTCTCATCTATGGTAATGCCGAATTTGGGGTCGCCATTTATGTCATGACCGACCTGGTCCGGTCCGGCAGAATAAATAAGGGGAATTAAGCGATAATAGCTAGGATAGTCGGGATAGCTGAAATTGCCGGGAAATATTCGTCGTGAATCAAACGGGTCGTGGTCGTTGATCGGATCGCCGGTTTGGATCTCCGATAAATCGGTTCGAGGTTGAGTGGGGTTTGAAGGATTAAATGGGTTGGGATTCAGCCCTACTCCCGAGCTAAATCCCGGCGCCCAGCGCAGGAACATGATTGGATTTCCCCAACCGTCGACAAATACAGGCCAACCATCGTGGTCAAGGTCCGCGATTTCATCTTGACCGAATTGCGCCATGGCCTCGGGATAGGTCATGCTTATCCACATGTATAAATATTTCGCCGCGCGGCAATTATCGACGGGCATACCGCTATTGTACTTTTGGAGGTACATCTGGCTGATAGCCGGCCGGGCCGTCCAAGGTTGAAGAAGAGGTCCTGTTGTGATATCCGGTTCCTTTATTTGTAAAGGGCCATTGGATATATCGAACGATCTTTCCGGCATTTCCATTCGCATCAGGTCGAGAAGAGCGCAATAATGTAATGATGCTGCTTGTTTCGGAGGTATTTTTTGTTTAACACCACCAATCGTCACTGTTAATACGCTAAAATCGATGGGCACCCGCCGCGTCTTATACGATTCGTAGCGCTGCATTACCAGGGCGTTGAGTTTTGCGATCGTGTCCTTGGTCTTCGATTCGGCGGCTGCGCTTCGGGCGTAGCGGATCGCGCCCAACGTTATGCCCGCCAATATGCTGATAATTGTGATCGTCACCAGCAATTCGATCAGCGTAAAGCCCCGATATGAATGGCGAGTGGCGACCGGCAAGTTGCGAGTACTGAACCCTGAACCCTGAACCCCGAACCCTAAATCCTGAACCCCGAATCCCGAATCCCGAACCCCGGCCTCCAACCTTTGATCCGTATTAGGGCAATCTACATTCATGGCGGTTTCTCCCGGCACTTGTAGTCGTAGGGTGCGTATAACGCACTGATATCAGTTTTTTGCCTAGCGCCGCGTATTCAGCACCCTATGGCTACGCACGGGTGCGTTTCGCGCACCCTACAAAGCACTATATGAAACCTACCTTGCCCTTTTCGTCAGTTATCAGTTTTCAGCTTTTCTGTCCCCTGCCTTCTTATTTCATCCATCTGCCTCCGGCCTCCGGTCTTGAGTCTGTTTTATTTGGCTTTGGTAAGGGTATCGATCAAGCTGATCAACGGCATGAAGATGGCGATGACGATAAAGCCCACCATCCCGCCCAGCACGATGATCAAGAGGGGTTCCATCAAGCTCATCAGGCTTTCGGTCAGCACGGCGACTTCTTCGTCGTAGGTGTCGGCCACCTTGTAGAGCATGGTGTCCAGTTCGCCGGTTTCTTCGCCCACGTCGACCATGTTCACCACCATGTCGTCGACGATGCGTTTGTTCATGCGCGTAAGATACATGAGCACGCCGATCGGACCGCCGATAAAGAAAAACCAGAACAACAAGGCGACGATATTGAATCCCGGCTTGGAATTTTCCTTCATCGGTTTGGAAATCGATTCGCCTTCGCGTATCGATTCGTAGACCTTTTGGAACATATTTTCGAACACGCCGTTGCCCGCGGTTTCCTTGGTTATGTGCAAGGCTTCGAGGATGGGCACGCCGCTGGCCACCAGCGTGCCCAGCGTGCGCATGGTCCGAGCCACGATGTTCTTTTCGATCAACGGGCCGAACACGGGTATTTTCAGTACGAACAGGTCCCATCCATATCGCCCCGCCTGAAATCTCCGCACTAATTTTATCAACAACCAAATGGAGATGGGAACGCCCGGCAAAAGGTACCAGAAATGGATAACGTAGTACGAGGCGGCTCATAAGCATCTTGGTAATGGTTGGCAAAGGGGTTTTGAAGTCCTTGAAGATTTTCTCGAAGGATGGCACGATCTTCATCATGATGAAGGTCAAAATGCCCGACGCGAAGATCACCACCGTGATGGGATAAACCATTGCGCCCTTGACCTTGCGTTTCAACGATTCCGACCGCTCCTGGAACTCGGCCAAACGCTGGAGAATGATTTCCAAGGCCCCGCCCGCCTCGCCGGCCTTGATCATGTTTATATATAGCCGGTTGAAAGCCTTGGGAACCTTGGACATGGCCTCGGAAAGCGTGGCCCCGCTCTCGATCTCGTCGCAAACGTCTATAAGCGCGTTTTTCATGGCTCCGGGCGGCGATTGTTCCTGGAGAATTTTCAGGCTCCGCAATATGGGCAACCCGGCGTCCTGCAATATCGACAACTGGCGGGTGAAAGTTGTCAATGTCTTGGTTTTGATGCCCCCTATGGCGAAGGTTTTGCCCTTTTTTGCGGTTTTGCTTTTCGAGGGCGCGGCCCGGCTCTTTTTGACGGATATCTTCGTCACGAATAATCCCATCTGCCGGATCGTGGCTTGCGCCTCGTCTTGGCTGGGGGCTTCCAGTACGTCCTTGATCTCCTGTCCGGTGGCGTCCATGGCCTCGAATTGATATGTCGGCATGACAGCTTCCTGTTATCAGTTATCAGTTCACTGTTATCAGTTCGTATCCTGATTCTCGGGTAACTAACGTTGCATTAATGGTTTAGCCCCTCATCCCTCGTCTCTCATCCCTCATCCTTCCGCCTTTATAATTCCGCGGCCGTCTCCCGAATGACTTCCTCGATGGATGTCACGCCGCTGAACACTTTTTCCAGACCGGATTCCCTGAGCGGGATCATGCCGGTTTGCATTGCCCTGTCGCGGAGCTTTTCCGTCGAGCACCCGTGGTTGATCATGTCCCGGAGCTGGTCGTTCATGGGCAACCACTCGAACAAGCCGGTGCGGCCCTTGAAACCCGTGTTGTTGCACGAGGCGCATCCCCGGCCGTGATAAAATTTCTTGTTCATAACCTCTTCCGGCGTCAGGCTTAATTGCGCCAGGGTATCGGTGCTGGGCGTGGTCTGCTCTATGCAATCCTTGCAAATCTTGCGCACCAATCGCTGTGCCAATACGGCCTCCAGCGTGGCCGTGATCAAAAACGGCGGCAATCCCATGTCGCGCAACCGAGTTACCGTGCTCGGCGCATCGTTCGTGTGCAGCGTGCTGAACACCATGTGACCCGTAAGCGAGGCTTGCACCGCGATTTCCGCCGTTTCCAGGTCGCGGATTTCGCCCACCAGTATTTTGTCCGGGTCCTGCCGCAAAATCGATCGCAAGCACTGCGCAAATGTGTTGCCGATCGACGCGTCGATGGGCATCTGCACCACCCCGTCGATATCGTATTCCACCGGATCCTCGGTGGTGATAATCTTGTCTTCGATCGAATTCAACTCGTTTAAAGCCCCGTAAAGCGTCGTGGTTTTCCCGCACCCCGTGGGACCGGTTACCAGCACGATGCCGTTGGGCCTGCGAATCACCTCGCGGAAAGAGACGAGAATTCCCTGGAACATGCCCACCGTGTCCAAATCCAGCATCACCACCGACCGATCCAGGATCCGCATCACCACGCTCTCGCCGAACATCGTGGGCAGCACGCTCACGCGCAGATCCACCGGATGCCCGCCCACCGTCAAGCGAATCCGCCCGTCCTGCGGCAAACGCCGCTCGGCAATGTCCAAATCGGCCATCACCTTGATCCGCGTGGTTATGGCAAATGCCAGGTGACGCGGCGGAGGCACCATCTCGTACAGTATCCCGTCCGACCGAATGCGAATCTTGAACTCGTTCTCGAAGGGCTCGAAATGCAAGTCGCTGGCGTGATCCCGAATCGCCAACAACAATACCATGTTCAATAACTTCCGCACCGGCGCTGTCGGCCAGGGCCTCGGCGCTCGACAGGTCCACGACCTGCGAGGCCTCCATGGCTATGGCCGCCATGTTCAGCTCGGTGTTCTGCTCCATGTCGGCGATCAGGGTTTCCACGCTCTCGCCCCCCACCGTGTAGTAACGCTCCAATGCCCGCAGCATGTCCTTCTCGGTGCAGACCATGGCCTTGATCTCGTACCCCAAAAAAGTCCTCAGCTCGTCGAGGATCTGGAGTTTCTGCGGATCGCACATGGCAATCGTCAGCGTCTTGTCCTCGAACGACAAAGGTATGATGCGATAAAGCTGGGCCATCGGCTCGGTAATCATCGCCAAAACCTCGGACGATATCACCGTGTCGCCGATATTGACTACCTGCATGCCCATCTGCTCGGCCAGACCCTGGGCCAATTGGTCGTCCGTGATCAATCCCATGCTCACCGCGATATGGCCCAACATCTCGCCCGGACGCTGCTGCTGCTCCTCGAGCAACATCTCCAGGCGATCCTCCCGCAAAAAACCCAGATCCACCAAAATCTGACCGATTCGCCGAATAGCCATCGCTGAAAATCCCCCGCTGTTATGCCACGTTGTCGATCTGATCCGTCAAAGGTTTATCTGATTCATTCATTAAAGGCCAATTTGATTGGTTACAGGCTTATTCTCGTTGTCCTCTCTACCTCTAGGTGAGAACCATAAAACGCGGCCGTTCTTTTAAATCCCTCAATCTAAACGCGTTCCGGCGCCACCCGCTCCCGGGCCTCTTCTTCGTCTTCAAAGATCCCCCGCTCCACGCGCGCGATCTTCGACGCCAATTCCTCGGGATTGACGGCCCGCAGCAGCACGTCGCTTTTCTCAACCACTCCTTCTTTCCATAGCCTGAACATGTTGTCGTCCAACAATTGCATGCCCTTTTTTTGGCCCGTTTGAATCACCGAGGTGATTCGATAAGTTTTATTTTCACGGATCAAGTTGGCCACGGCCGGTTCAACCACCAACATTTCGTAAGCCGCCACCCGGCCGCCGCCAATTTTCGGCAACAAGGCTTGCGAAAGTATGCCGATGACGGCCGTGGAAAGCTGGGTGCGGATCTGTTCCTGCTGGCTGGTGGGAAACACGTCGATGATCCGGTTCACGGTCCCCTGGGCCCCCGTGGTGTGCAAGGTTGCGAAAACAATGTGCCCGGTCTCCGCCGCGGTTATGGCCGTTTCGATCGTTTCCAAATCCCGCATTTCGCCCACCAGGATCACGTCCGGGTCCTGACGCAACGACCGGCGTATGGCCTCGGCAAACGTTGGAACGTCGACCCCCAGCTCGCGCTGGTTGATCGTCGATTTCTTGTGGGTGTGATAAAATTCGATCGGGTCCTCGACGGTAATAATATGGTGGTCGAAGTTCTGGTTGATGTAGTCGATCATCGCCGCCAACGTGGTCGTTTTGCCTGAACCCGTCGGGCCGGTAACCAATACCAGGCCTCGGGGACGGGCACACAGATCGACGATCACGGGCGGGGTGCCCAAGTCTTTGAAATCCAACAACTTGTTGGGAATCTGCCGCAGTGCTACCGCCACGTGACCCTTTTCCTTGTATATGGAAACACGAAATCGGGCCATTTCACCGAAAGCGAAACCAAAGTCCGATCCGCCTACCTCCTGTAACTCCTGCTGGCACCTCTCCGGTGCAATGCTTTTCATCAAGGCCATCGTATCTTCAGGCTCTAAAACCTTGGTTTCCAGCCGGTGAAGATGTCCGTCGATACGAACCACCGGTGGCTGTCCAACCGAGATGTGCAAGTCGCTTGCCTTGCGATTTACAACCGTGTGCAGGAGTTTATCAATCAGAATCGTGCCCATCGCAGCAATTTCCAATGTGTTAAAGGTGAAAAAATCTTAAATCATCGCTAAAATTATAACGTTACTAAAAGTCTATTGTATTTTAATTATTATGCCTGATTAACTATTGGTATGCCCGACAAACACTATTCATCCGCCGCCACTCGTAAACTCATAGGAACATTTCACGCCTTGGAATTATTCGCAGGTATGCGAAAATCGCCAAAAAATTCCATCATTTAAGTGACAATTCATTGAAGTCTGGAATTTTTCCGCTCAACCTGGAGGTTACATCCGGCCGGAAAGAGGTTTCTGCTCTAAATTACAATCTCCATTCCCAACCCCCTAATAGTTAATCTCCCTCTACGCGTTTTGCAGTTGACAACACCTCTTCCAGTGTGGTAACGCCGCGTAAAACCTTATCAATGCCGTCCCAATATAGCGTTTTCATACCCTCAGATAGGGCGGTTCGGCGGATTATGTCCGTAGGCTCGGCATTAAAAGTAAGCTCACGTAGTTTGGATGACATGAGCATTAACTCAAAAATGCCTAAACGACCTCGGAAACCACTCCCTTGGCAGTGTCCACAACCCCGCCCCTTGAGAAAGTTGGCATTTACTGCCATTTCTTTAGTAATGCCTGCCGCTTCCAACATTGTCTGGGAGGGGGTAAAGGATTGTTTGCATTTTTGGCAGATAACACGAACAAGTCGTTGAGCCATAATGGCGACCACCGAGCTTGCCACCAGATATGAGGGTACGCCCATATCAATTAAACGTGTAATAGCACTGGGCGCATCGTTTGTATGCAATGTACTAAATACCAAATGTCCAGTCAGAGATGCTTGTATGCCCATTTGTGCTGTCTCCAAATCTCGCATCTCTCCAACTAAAATAATGTTCGGTGCCTGTCGTAACATCGCTCGGATCACCCGCGCAAAATCCAACCCAATCTCATGCTTGATCTCCACCTGATTCACACCAGCCAAATAATACTCCACTGGGTCTTCCGCCGTGATTATCTTCTTGTCCGGCGTGTTTAATTCATTCAAAACCGCATATAGCGATGTCGTCTTTCCAGATCCCGTCGGTCCTGTCACCAATAAAATCCCGTTCGGCCGTTGAATAAGACCCCTCACCTTTTGAAAATCATCATCGGCAAAACCCAATTGCCGTAACCCCACCCGAATGCTGTCCTTGTCCAAAATCCGCATCACTACCGACTGCCCATGATTGGTGGGTATCACGCTAACCCGTAAATCAAGCTCCTTTTCTCCTACCGTCACCTTGATCCGGCCGTCTTGCGTCCGCCGCCGCTCGGCAATGTCCAATTTTGAAAGAATCTTGACGCGCGATAGCACTGCCCCAAGTAACCTCCTGGGGGGACTGTCGCGCTCCACCAACACCCCGTCGATCCGGTACCTGATCCGTATGCGATCCTCAAACGGCTCGATATGTATGTCCGACGCCCGCAATTGCACGGCCTCGGTTATCATCATATGCACCAAGCGAACGACCGGTGCGCTGGTCTCGTCCACGTCTTCATCCCGCGCCCCTTGCTCCTCCATGGTCTCTGTAAAATCAATGGCAGTATCCGTGAATTCTTGCAGCATCGAGTCTGCACTCTCGCCTACCGTCTGCCCATAATGCCGGTTGATCGCCTCCGTTATAGCGTCCCGCGGCGCCAATGCCGTCTCGATCGGTCGATTCAAAATAAACCGCAATTTCTCGATCGTTTCGTAATCGTCCGGGTCGCTAATTATGACCGTCAATTTGCCGTCCCCCTCCGACAGCGGGATGACCGCGTTTTCCCGGGCAACCGACTCCGGCACCAATTCCACCACCGATGGCGGTATGATCACTTCGCTTAAATTCACGTAATCCAAACCATGCTGCTCGGCCATGGCCCGGGTAATGTCCTCGCCGGTGGCATAGCCCAGCCTGATAATCGCATCTGCCAGCTTCTGGCCCGTTTCGCTGGACAATTGCTGGGCTTCTGCCAGTTGATCAGAGCTGATAACCCCCTTTCGGACTAGGATATCAACATATGTACCTTTTCGTTTCGTGACCATGAACAACTCCGAATTGTGTTCCAGCCCACATCTTGGGTACGTGGCTATGGCTCCAAAGCATAATGCCCGGTTAATGCACAGCTTTTCCCCTGCTTACTCTAAAATTAATCAGTCATTCCCACACCTTACAGACTAATGGGACTCTAAATCAAAGTCAACTAAATTACACGTCTAAGGGGTCTGCTAGCATGCACCGACCACCCTGAAAACCGGCAATAGTATCGTATTTATCATGTTGGGCTGGCATTTAAACTCCATGTTGGGGTGCTAGTTGAACTGCCGCACTAACAAAGTTCCGTATTTCAACAAAGTGCCGTATTTCCGCATTGACAGGCCTCGACCACCTTAGGATAATCCCACCCTCCGATACCGGGCAAGCCCGTCCGGTACCGTTGCGCCGTCTTTTCAATTACTTTTCTTGTTCAATCCGCATTTTGCCCAATATTAAGGCTTTCGTTTCTAAGCCGGAGACTGGTGTAGATAGGATAGTCGAAAACCCCATCCCCCAACTCCCAAACCCATCTCCTATAACCTATGACCTCTTACCCAATAACGCGAACCCTGAACTCTGCAATCATCGGAAAGTAAAGAGTGCTGACCCCCGAACCCTGAACCCTGAACCCTATTCACCGTCCATCGCCCACTGTCCACCGCCCACCGCCACTTAACACTTAAAACTGACAACTGAAAACTTTTTACTGATTACTGATAACCTATAATCCAATGACTGTCCGCGGCTCGCCTCTCCTTATCGCCTGGCTTGTGATCTCCGCCTTGTTCGCATTGCCGGCAAGCGCCTGGGGCCAGTCGACCGACCAAACCGCCAACCAATCCACGATCTTCCCCTCCCTCAGCGCGAAGGCAAAACGCGATGCCGTGGTTTGGCCCGAACCCGATGTGAAGCAAACCAGTCCCACGCACAAAACCATTTTCGAGCAGCCCGAGCCTACGCCCGCTCCCGCCGCCATCGGCTCGCCCTCTATGACCGGCGCTCCCGCCGCTATCGGCGCTCCCGCCGCGACCGGCTCGCCCGGTCCGCTCGGAACCGCCGGATCTTCCCCATCGCCCTTGCCCGGCGAGGAATCTTGCCCGCAGTGCGGCCGACCGTTGGATCATCCCATTCTCGGCTCCTGCGACAGTTGCGGCCCAGTCCGTCGCTTGCTGTACATGCTCTCACCTGCCAATATCTTCGCCGATCATCCCCCGGGCTCGCCCGTATATCACGAGCCCTGGATCAATCGCCCCTTTAGCGTAGGCGTGTTCGTCGGTCCCATCGTGGGCAGCCCGCTCATAAACGATTGGGTCGGGCAGCAAACCGGCACCCTGGCCGGCATGCGCTTCGGCTGGGACATGGACGACGACTGGGGCATGGAAATCCGCCTGGCAACCGCCAATATCCCCATCTACGACGCCGATCCCGCCTTCGAAGCCCAACTCGCCCAAACCAGCGACGGCCTGCCCCCGCCATACCTCGCCGGCACACGCAACGCCGATCAGTTCCTCTTAGACTTCGACCTCCTCTACTATCCCTGGGGCGACAACTCTTTCCGCCCCTACCTGCTCTTCGGCGTGGGCACCGACCGCATCAAATTCACCGACCGCCTGGGCACGAACTACGCCCGCATCCTCCTGGGCATGCCCGTGGGCCTGGGCTTCAAAACGCACCTCAACAATTGGCTCATCTTCCGCGTAGAATTCACCGACAACATCGCCCTGGCCGGCGGCAGCATCTTCCAAACCCAGCAAAACGTCTCCCTGACCGGCGCATTCGAAGTCCGCCTGGGACGGACCAAGATGCAGTACTGGCCGTGGAACCCGGGAAGATAGTGGGCGGTGGGTAGGGGGCGGTGGACGGTATCCTTCTTACTCTATTACTTGATTAATCGGTGCCAGGGTAGAATGAGATTCTTCTAATACTATATTTTTGGCCTGCTTTAGAAATCGGAAAGGAGAACGATAAACTCGGCGGATGTTTCTAAAGGGAGATCCTTTCATCCAAGGTTTGTCACGGGCGAAGTTACGCAATTGAAAAAATGTCCCATCTATTTTTTCTATGACACATCCCTGAGTGATTCGAAATCGATTGATGATACACTCAGCACGGCAAAGTTCATCGAAAGCCAATTGCCATCTGCCTAAAAACTCTTTCAAAGTTCCTTTGGAGCCCAAGGCACGACCACGAAGTGGGCTATCTACGGGGATATCTGGTGCTTGTACCCCACTACTTTCCCTTTTGGTTACTGCGTAAATCTGGTTAACGCAGAATAGGACCGGCCGTGAGAGATCAAGCACACCCTTCTTGTTTTTTCGGTATCCCACATAAAGGGCTTTCAAGTGTGGATCAGTTTTATAATGCTGAAAAATTCTGCCTGTCATATCACATCGAGTAACATCGAACATCGATAATGACGATCCAGCAATGAGACAATGGATACCAATTGTTTGTGGAATATCTTTACGCACATCCTTATCATCCTTCAAGAAAATCTCAACAGGGCTGTTAACAAACTCTTCCAGAAGTCTCTTCCTCGCCTGATCGGAAGGATGTTTCCCCATTTTCCCACTCGAAAGACCGCTTTGAACCGATTGCTGTAACCAGCATATGAGTTGTTCCGCTGTTCCTTTTGGATTCGATTCCAGCAGTTTTTTCAGGGCGGGATGAGCTATACGTTTAATTTGCTCGTCGCGTTTCCTTTGATCTTTAAGATTTGCAAACACCTCCGTTGCCGGTTCTCGCTTGATTGGCAATTTGCCATCTGTCATCCCGACAGGATCAAGCAGGTGCCCAGATTGGTTTTTGCGATTCCAACTGAATGCGCTCAGATCGATGGAACAGTAGCCGTTACCTATTTCTCCCTCAAAAAACGGTATGAATGTAACCGGTTCTACCCGGGGTATGCCATTTTCAAGCGCACGGCCCGGCGGCTCGAACCTTATCACACCAATCATTAACATCACGTGCACGGGCATACCAACGGCGATTCTCAATTGCAGCAGCAGAAGGAAGTTTGCAGCCCAGGATTATTGCGTCCACCGCATGATTGATCAAATCATGTGCCGCCTTGCTATCTTGCTTTTCATATTCAGGCAGAAGAATCTTGCGGTAAAGGGCTGTATGGCGGCCGGAAATCCATAAGCTCTCGCAGGGGTGTCCGTTCACCTTTCTAAGTTGGCCTGCAAGATATCGTGCCAATGGTCGGGGCCCTTTCTGACTGGCGCTTATCGTCACCAGATTATCTGCCAGCATCCCCAATTGTTTCTCGACTTCCAATGAGTTGCCATTCTTGGAAAGAAGGTTTAGCATCCCTTTCTTGATTGTGTGAAACAGATGTGGCGGTTTTTTCCGACCAACGTAGTCGGCGTATGCTTGATAAGCATCACGATTTATCGTCATCCCAGCGGCAAATGCCGTACGTGCGCCTTTTCTGGCATTGCAGGCGCTGCAGGCCGGCAGAATATTCAGATAAGAGTCAAAAGGGAACTCATTTCGCGGCAAAAGGTGTTCCACCTCGTTTACCGCATTAGTTTGACCGCAGTAAGCGCACCGGCCGCCAAATTCTTCCTTGAACATTTCTCGTCGATCACTGAAACCGTATTGTGGACCATACCAATACATTTCCGAGGCTTTGTCCTCGGAAAGTTCCCGCCGATCTTTGGATTTTCCGGCAAGTATGCTGAAGGCCACCCGCTCCACGACAACTAGATCAATCTGCCCGCAGGTCAAGGGCAACAACCGCTCTTCCACTAGTCTCCAGATTCGTGAGAACAGGATTTGCTGCTTGCGACCAAACAAGTCGGCCATGGTTATATCCGTTCGATTGGGAATTTGCTTCCCCGCGAGAAAGAATTCAACGAAGCAATTCGAGTGTTCTCGGCAGTAGCGAATCCGCCCGCCCTGTCCACCGGTAATGATCTCTGTAATATTGCGACCGTATGTCTCAGTCCAGTTCTCACAAAATTTTTCGGCCAATTCATCATATACTTCCTGACATACTCGCGACTTTATTTGTCTGTATATCAGATTCTTCCTCTTGTTAATGAGGTTTCGTTTTTCCTTGCGGGCTTGCTCATTCAATTTCTGGCTTTTGGCATGCCAGCGGGCCAGTCCATCAAGTTCTAGAATCCAATGATCTATTGAATGGCGAAGTCCCTGGGGATTACTGCATTTATCGAAGATTGGTTTCATCCAAGCATATAGCGCTTGTTGTATCCGTTCTTTGATGGCGTTAGCAGCCCGAGGCACGTTCTTTCGACAGCCTATCCATTGGCACTTTGTCGGTCCGCGGTTCTCGAATCGGGCTGGACGTAATTCAGCCGTGCGTATTCGTGTTTCATTAAGATGTTTTGAGCAGGCCCGCATCGTTCGGTCGCGTTCTTCTGGAGCAATAACGCGATTAATTTCTTCCCGAAGAGCCTCAAAGAAATCTGCACGTGAAAAATGCATTCCACAGGCGCTTTCATCCGAATCCTCTTGTTCGTGGCTATAACCTCGTCGGCGGCAAAATCGAACGATCTGCCGAGCGCCATCGATACAGGCCAGCGCCTGGCCTAACCGGCGTAAACGCCAGGCATGGGTCTTCCTTGAGCGCCGCATACGACGCGACATTGCCCGCGGTTGCACGGCTGTATTGAGTGGTTTGGCGGCAACCACCATCGTTCCCGCGTAGAGCACGCGATTGGGCACGCTCTCAGTATGCTCGATCAAAGCGATGCCAATGTTCTTTGAGCCAAAGTCGATTGCCAGAGTACAAGACATATAACGGGAACCTTTTCGCGAACCTATAGTGGTTGCAGAAAGCCCAGTAGGTTCGCGTTTGTCGTAACTACACATCCTCGAACAATTTGTGCGTGAGGCCCTTTGAATGCGAACGTTTCCTGTCCGATTGAATGGCTAGGTTCGCGAAAACCAACTCATAACCTAGTCGCTAGTAAGGATTCACGAGGGGTGCCATCGCAACGGAGAGGAAAAATCAGGTTGGCTGAAACATTGGTGTTCTGATACCTGCCCAGTGGCCTTGGCATCGCAACGGAGAGGAAAAATCAGGTTGGCTGAAACAATTTAAGACTCCAAAAAGTGCGTGAAATACGTGAATCGCAACGGAGAGGAAAAATCAGGTTGGCTGAAACATTCCTTCCCTTTCATTGCTGCATCACGCGAGGATCGCAACGGAGAGGAAAAATCAGGTTGGCTGAAACAGTCAGTGAAATTCGCTTTGGTTCGGCCTTGGATATCGCAACGGAGAGGAAAAATCAGGTTGGCTGAAACTTCATCAGTAACTATTAACGTCAACGCCGATCCATATCGCAACGGAGAGGAAAAATCAGGTTGGCTGAAACGTGTCGATTAGGTATTCTTGGCAGGGTCGCATGGTATCGCAACGGAGAGGAAAAATCAGGTTGGCTGAAACTAGCATCCCATGTCATGGCTTCACTTCCTCACTAATCGCAACGGAGAGGAAAAATCAGGTTGGCTGAAACAGTAAGACACCGCTGACGACTTCGGTTGCGGATGATCGCAACGGAGAGGAAAAATCAGGTTGGCTGAAACAAGCTCATCGCCCGCACCGGCCAGGCAGTCGATCATCGCAACGGAGAGGAAAAATCAGGTTGGCTGAAACAATCGGATCCGGAACCAAAAATGCATGAACCGTTATCGCAACGGAGAGGAAAAATCAGGTTGGCTGAAACTATGTACGGCAACGATCAATATCGCGATTGCGTCACATCGCAACGGAGAGGAAAAATCAGGTTGGCTGAAACTGGATCGATCCGCGTTACTTTTCCGATGCAATTATCTCAACGGAGAGGAAAAATCAGGTTGGCTGAAACGATCCCGCACCAGGACGGATATATCTCGCCGTCGATCGCAACGGAGAGGAAAAATCAGGTTGGCTGAAACTATTAGCGGTACAAGAACGCCTGGAATCGAGCACATCGCAACGGAGAGGAAAAATCAGGTTGGCTGAAACTGCCAAAAGTGCGGAGTAGCGAGATTATTCCCGAATCGCAACGGAGAGGAAAAATCAGGTTGGCTGTGTGCCTTTATCAATAAAAAAAATGGACTCACCACATGAGCCGACGCCATTTCGGCACGCTTCTCTGTGCTGCCTTGCAGGGCCGGGAACTGTCCCATTCCCGGGTGCTGGCTGCCGGCTGTGGCTCTTTTCAGTCACCACCTAATGTTCGCATTGTCAAAGAGCAGTCTGTATGTATCCCTTAAGATAGACTTTCCAATGCAAATGTCAACCCCTATCTATGCCCTTGAATGCCACTAATATATTTAGGCTAGAGTATGGTTTTTCCCCTTTTTTGCCAGCTTTTTTGGTATTCTTCTTTCGCATGTGAGCCACGACCAACCTTCGGTTGGTGCACGGCTTATTCGTTTGTGTTTATATACCAACTCGTCACTGCCCACCGTCCACTGCCCACCGCCCACTTTATTTCTCCGTGTCCTTCGTGCCCTCCGCGGTAGATACTTCCGTTTCCCCTAGCCCCTAGCCCCTATTCTTTGTCCAACAATTGCCCTTTTTCATGAAAATTGATTTTGTTCAAATCCCCCCAAAAAATGACCAAATATCCCATAAAATGACGAACTATCCAATTCGATCGTGCAACTTTTTTGTAGGGTATTTACACTAACCGATTTTCGCATCTCTTTATCCCGCAACCACTTCACTCCGCCCCCCATCTTGTGTTTCCCCAAATGCTTAATTCTTGACTTTTCCCCAATAATTCACTTCAAAAAATCTCCTGTCCAAAAATTCCAACTCCTTTTCTCCCAACCCACTTGCGTCCATCCCTGCCGCAAATTCTTCATTGATATTCTTCAGGCATTCCACTGCCCACAAAATAGGCAGCGCAACTCCTTATTTTCCAACCCCTTTGCACCTGCCCAGTTGGTCGAAAAAAGTTTTTCCCCGTCCATGCCCAAAAATCCCAAAACCCCCGATAAACAATTCCCCTTTCTTAAATTTGCCCCTGAATCCTAAACCCTGACCCCCGACCCCTGAACCCTGAACCCTGACCCCCGAACCCTAAACCATTACCTATAACCTATGACCTCTTACCTATTACCCACGAACCCCGAACCCGAACCCTATCCAATGCCCGCTCCCCTGCGGGTCGCGGCTAAACAAAAACGTTTCCCTATCCCCTATTCCCCTATCCACTGTCCACTGCCCACTGTCCACTGACCACCGGCCACTTTAAAACGCGCCGCCGACGGCGCGGGTTAGTTCGGCAAGGCGGCGATGGTAGTCGGTTTGGGCTTGGTAGTACTTTTCCCATTGGCCGTAGAGTTGGCGCTGGGCGTCGTTGAGACGGAGGAAGTCGGTTTTGCCGGCGGTGTAGTTGGCCCGGGAGGATTGGACGTATTGTTTTGCCACGGGCAGGATCTTTTCGTCGTAGAGGCGGAGTACCCGGTCGGATTCGACGAGTTCGGCGTAGGCCGATTGGACCTCGAAGCGGGCCTGGTCGGCGAGATTGGCGTACGCGGCCCGCTGGTTTTGCAGTTTGGCCATGGCCTCGCGCCAGGCGGCGGAGCGTTTGTGTTGCCAGAGCGGGACGTTGAGGTTCATGCCCAGTTGGGGCCGCATATCCTCGGGCATGAAGGCGTCGTACTTGCCCACGATTTCCAGGTCGGGATAGTATTCCTTGCAGGCGAGGTTGACGTTGGCTTCCTCGGCCCGGATGCGGGCGGCCTGGGCGGCGAGGTCCGGGCGGCGGGATAGGGCCATGTCGCGGAGTTCGTCGACCGGCGGCAGATTGCCGGGCGGACTTAAATTCGCGGGCGGGGGCAAGGGGCAGTCGGCCGGGCGATGCAGGAGGGTGTTGATGCGGGCGACGGCGACAGACTGTAGGCGGGCCAGTTCGGCGGTGCGGGTTTCCAGGTCGGCCAGTTCAAGGTCGGCCTGCAACACGTCCTGCTGCGTGACCTGGCTGGACTCGTATCGGGCCAGGGCGATGGAGTGGAATTCGCGCATTAGATCGGTGTTGGCGGCGTTGATTTCGGACTGGCGGCCGACGAGGTAGAGATCGAACAGCGCGTTGGCGGCGGACTCGGCCAGTCGGAGGCGGAGATCGGCGACGTCCTGGCAGGCGGCGTCGGACTGGGCCTGGGCGATTGATCCCCGGAGTCGTCGTTTGCCGAACCAGGGGATTTTTTGCGAGCCCATGAGCATCCAGCCGCCCTCGGGGCCGAGGCCTTTGGTGCCCAGCATGTAGGAGAACATGGGATCGTCCAGCGAGATCATTTGCGGATAGCGCTGGGCCGCCGCCTGCCATGCCGCGATCATGGCTGCGAGCGAGGGGTTGCGGGCCTGGACCTCGAAGATCAGGCGCTCGGCGGATAAATCGGTTTGGCCGGCGAAGGGATCGTCGGCGGAGAAAATGGGAGCGGGGGAATCGGGAGCGTCGGAGCGGGGAAAAAAGGGTGTGGGGGCATCGGATATGTTGGGGGTGGTTGCCGTTTTTTCTAACGGCGGCGGATTGGGAGGAGTTGGGGAAGAAGAGGGGACAGGCATTGCGGAGGCGTTGGAGCCGGTTGCCGGTTTTTCGGCGGGTGGATTTTGCGTCTGATAGCTGGCTTGCACAACCGGGGATGGAGAACCTGGCTGGGCGGCGGCGATAGGCTTGGGGCGATTGCCGGCAGCAGCGCAGCCTGCCAGGAGAATCAAACCGCCCAAGGCAGGCAATTTCCACGGCGTTTTGGCAAGTGATTTTAGCACGATATAACTCAGAACGGTTTCTTTTCCACGAAGGACAGTAATTGAAAACTGGATTTCACACCACGAGGGACACGAAGGGCACTAATGCAGTTCCAACAGCACTGCTTGCAAGCAGGGCACCGACCGAAGGTTGGTCGTGGCACACGTTATTTTGTTAAAGACTTTGAAAAAAACGCAACAATTTTTGGATGGATACAGTTAATCGCCCTCGGAGGAGATCGGACCGGCACTAGCGGAGAATTCAGTATATTCGTTATCAGAGGAAAGACCGGCAAAGGCCGTAAAATTTGCCGGACCGGCAAGGTTTAACAATCCGAATACCGCATACCCAGATTGAATGGGGCATAGATTTATATGCATTGCGAAAACGCAAGCGGTTTCAGCATGAAAGACGCAAATCGGCTTTATGCTCTAATCTTCAATCGGTAAATCCTAATTTTCAATCCCTTCAGTCTTGTGCATCTTGAGCCAGCGGGAGCGGCGGACCCAGTAGAAGCGGACTGGGATGAAGATATCGACGACTTCGTCGGATACGAGCAAACCGCCGAGGACCGGAACGGCCATGGCACGGATTACTTCGTGGCCCACGCCGGAGGCAAAGAGCATGGGGGCGAGGGCGACGATGGCCACGCCTTCGGTGAGGAGTTTGGGGCGGAGGCGGTGGACGGCTCCTTCGAGCACGGCCTGGCGGAGTTCGGCGAGGGAGGCGATTTTTTCCAGGCCGCCACGATTAGCAATTGCTTCGCGGAGATAGACGAGCATGATGATGCCGGTTTCGGTGGCCATGCCGAAGCAGGCGATGAAACCGACCCAAACGGCCACGCTAAAATTTTGCTGAGTTAGGCCTAGAAAATTAAATTTTGTCAGCCAGAGGAGGAATATTCCGCCGACAAGGGCCTCGGGCACGGCCATCATCATGAGCACGGCATCCATGAGGTCGTTGTAAGTGAGATAAAGGATGATGAAGATCAAGAGGATGACGGCCGGGAACACGACCTGCAAGGTTTTCTTGGCCCGGACTTGATGCTCGAACTCCCCGCTCCACTGGAGATACATGCCAGGGGGCAGTTTTACTTGCTGATCGACGGCGCGTTGAGCCTCTTCGACAAATCCGATGATGTCGCGGTCGCTGACGTTGAGTTGGACGTATGATCGCAACATGCCGTTTTCGCTTTTGATCATGGCCGGGCCTTCGACGATATTTACGTCGGCGACCATGCTGAGGGGTATTTGCATGGGGGCGGAGCGGCCCGCGGCAGGTCCATTTGACGGCGGCGGAGTAGCGGCCATGTTTTTATCGGTTTCCACGCCGGTTGGTCCACCAGCCCCGGACATATCCGAAGCACCGGCGCTAATGAGCAGGTTTTTGATTTGCTGTTCGTCTTTACGCCAATCGCGGGCGTAGCGGATGCGGACGGGAAATCGCTCGCGGCCTTCGACAGTCATGGTGATGGGCTTGCCGCCCAGGGCGACTTCGATCACATCCTGGATATCGCCCACGTTGACGCCGTATCGGGCGGCCTTTTGGCGGTCGATGACGATCTCCAGGTAGCCCTTGCCGATGTTTTGGTCGGGAGTTACATCAACTGCGCCGGGAATTTTTCTGAGCACGGCCGCCACTTGCTCCGACACTTCCTGGATTTTGTTTATATCGTTGCCAAAAACTTTGACGCCGATCATGGTGCGCACGCCGGTGGCAAGCATGTTGATGCGGTTGATGATCGGCTGGGTCCAGATATTTCCCCAGCCGGGCATCTGCATGACAATTTGCATTTCGGCTTTTTCGTTTTCGGCGATTTCTTTCTTTTCTTTACGCCACAAAAGCAGGTGTCTTTCGAAGGGCGTATCCAAATCGGAGCGGAGTTTTTTTAATACCGGTTCGTCGTCGGCCAATTCTTTACCACCGGCCCAGAGTGACTGTTCGAGGGCCATTACACGCAATTCTTCGATTGCATACCAGTTGAACGCGCCGGGCGCTTGATCGAAAATTTCGTGATTGATCTGGTCGGTGTATTGGCTCCATAGTTTATTGCGTCGTGCGTCAATGAACGCGAACATTTCGGTGAACAGCGTGGGGCGCTCGACGCCCAACACGCCGCCGACGGCATATAAGTCTTCTTTGATAAAGTTGAGCTTCAAATCGAACAGATCGGAATTGAACTCGACAAATTTTTTTGATGCCAGGCGTTCGCCGATCTTTTGCATCAGCCGATTGACGTCTTCCTGAGTCACAGCGGCGGCCAGATACGGGCCAAACTCGGGGGTCAATTGCTTGGCGATTGATTCCATGTCGGAATCTAGTGAAGCCCTCACCCTGGCCCTCTCCCGGAGGGAGAGGGGACTTTCAATAACTTTTCCGTTGTCTTTCCAACGCCTGACCAGCTCGGCCGTAAAATCGCGCACCAACCGAGACGACAATTCTTTTTCGAACTCGCTATACCGCTGGAAAACCAGTTCCCGCATCAAGCCGTCGAAACGATTAACCGCACTAGTGGCCGCCGTGTGAAGAATCGATTTTAGCTGTGCTTCATCTTTGGGCGGGCGCATCAGGCCGCGATCTTCCAGGGACTTTAGCACCACCTCGGCCTGCCGCTTTGCATCTTCGTAAAACAATTTTCGTTTTGGCCAGAACTCCTTGGGGCGGAGGTTGATGACGGTTTCGACCATTTCGATGGGGGAGGGATCGGTGGGCGTGTCGGCCCGGCCGCCTTTGCCCACGATTTGTTCGACCTCGGGAAAGCGGCGGAGCACGGCGTTGCGGGCCTTCAGGTCGTCGGCCACTTCGGTAACCGACGCCCGGGGCACGGTAACGGGCATATCCAAAATGCTGCCTTCATCCAAGGTGGGCATGTATTCCCGCCCTAGCTTTCCGGAAAGATGCCAGCCCAAGGCCAGAAGCACGATGAAAAACCAATTTACCGTCTTGGGATAATTCATGGCCCAGCGGAGGACGGGTTTATATATGCCGATCAGGCTGCGGACCAGCCAGTTTTCTTCCTCGCTGCGCAAACGGCCCTTGATGAAAGTGGGGATCATTGCCGGCACAAGGGTAATGGAAAGAATGGCCACGCCGATCATGGCGAAACTTTTGGTAAATGCCAGGGGATGAAACGTCTTGCCTTCCATACCGGAAAGGGCAAATACCGGAATGAACGACAGCAGAATAATCATTACCGAGAAGAAAATCGGCCGGCCCACGGTTTGGCAGGCGGGCAGGATCAGCTCTCGGGTGTCGCCTGTTACCCGCTGCTGGCCGAAATGGGCGGTAAGATGGTGCGTGGCGTTTTCGACCATCACGATCGCCTGGTCGACCAGAATGCCGATCGACACGGCAATGCCGGACAAGGACATGATGTTGGAGGCGATGCCGAAATAACGCATCAAGATGAACGATATCAAAACAGCCATCGGCAGCGTGAGGCAGATTACAAACGCGCTGCGGAAGTGCAAAAGAATAAGCAGTATCGCCAGCGAGGCGATAATCATTTCATGCGTGAGGATTTCGGTAAGCGTGTGGATCGCGCCGTGGATCAGCCGGGTGCGGTCGTAGAAGGCGACGATGCGCACGCCCTCGGGCAGTCCGGCCTGGAGTTGGATGATTTTATCCTTGATGGCCTTGGTCACGGCCAGGGGATTTTCGCCGTAGCGCATCATCACCACTCCGCCGACGGCCTCGTTGCCGTCCTTTTCCAGGACTCCGCGGCGGAACTCGCTGCCCAGGCTTACTGTGGCCAGATTGGAAACACATACGGGCGTGCCCGTGGCCGAGTTGGTTTTAATGACGATGTCTTCGATGTCCTGCTTGTTGCGGATCCATCCCACGCCGCGGACCAGGTACTCGGCATTGCCTTTTTCGATCACCCGGCCGCCGACGGCGGAGTTGGAGCGGGCCACGGCAGAATAAATTTCGCCCAAAGTGACTCCGTAAGAGCGGAGTTTGTTGGGATTGACGTCGATTTGATATTCGATGGGAAAACCGCCCACCGAGGCCACCTGGGCCACGCCGGGCACGGAATTGAGTTGATAGCGGACGTACCAATCCTGAATCGCCCGCAGCCGACCGAGATCGTAGCCTTTGCCTTCCACGGTGTACCAAAAGATTTGGCCCAAGGCCGTGGCGTCGGGGGCCATGTACGGTGTTACGCCGGGCGGGAGGAACGTGCTGGCCAGGGTGAGGCGCTCCAATACCCGTTGGCGGGCAAAGTAAAAATCGACGTTATCCTCGAAGATGACGTTGATCATTGAGAAGTTGAACTCGCTGGAGGATCGCACGGCCTTTACGCCGGCCAGACCTTGCAGATTGACCGAGAGCGGATATGTGATTTGATCTTCGATCTCGCGGGGACTGCGGCCCATCCAATCGGTGAATACGATGACCTGGTTTTCCGAAAGGTCGGGAATAGCGTCGACCGGGGTATTTATGACGCAATAGATTCCCCACGCCGCCACCACTCCGGCGAGCAAAATCACCACAAATCGATTATGTATCGAAAACTCGATGATGCGTTCAATCATGAGGGTTCAGGGTTCAGAATTTAGGGTTCAGGGTTCAGGATTTACTTGTTCCCAGGCAGAGCCTGGGAACAAGTGCCATGCCTGGGAGCGAGCGGTTATTTCCTTTTCAATTCTTCAACTTTTTTTAACGTCTTTTCCGGGTCTTTTTTGGCTTCATCGACACAGCCGTGACAACATAGGAAAACGGGTTGACCTTTGAGTGCGATTTTTACGGGCACGCCCATCGAGCCTAATAACAAGCCGGTAATGGGGCAGAATTTTTGCTGGGCGGCGAGTTTTTGATCCTCGGGCGGAAGTTTGGCGAGATTGGCTTTGACTTTTTCCGAAATCTCCCCGGCATTTGGCGGCGGGGTTTGCGTTATGGTCGAAGTTTGGGCCGAGGCCGGCGGTTTTTGGGCATTAGTTCCGGATTGTGTGTGGGGAATTACATTTCTAGCGGCGGTTGAAGACGGCCCGCCGCTGGCGCCGAAGTATGTGCCGGCCGATGGATTGAGCCTGGTTTCGGCGTCGATGAGAAAGGCCCCGGCGGCGGCGACCTTTTCACCGGGCTCTAAACCTTTGAGCACGGGATAGAATTCGCCTATCCGGGGTCCTAACTGCACTTCCACGCCTTCGAACAAACCCGGCTCGCGCTGGACATAAACGATTTGCCTTGTGCCGGTATCGATCACGGAGCGTTCGGGTACGGCCAGGACTTGGGATGAGTTGGATTGCCCGACATCGTTCAGGGGCGTGTCGATGCGCACGGTGGCGAACATTCCCGGGCGAAGTTCTCCGGAGGCATTATCGACTTTGAAGCGCACGCGCACGGTTCGGGTAGCGGGGTCGAGTTGGGAGTAGATCGAGGCCACTTCGCCTTGGAAAACGCGGTTGGTCAGGGCATCGACTGTTGCGTGAATGGCCTGGCCCAAGCGGAGATAAGGGATATCATTTTCGTAAACGTCGGCCTCGATCCATACGGTGGAGAGATCGGCGATATCCAACAGTGTCATGCCTTCTTCGACTCGGGAGCCGGACACGATATTTTTGCCGATGACTTGCCCGGCGCAGGGCGCACGGATGACGAGTCGCGGGATGGCTTTGCCGGTGGCGATCATGGCGTCGATTTCCTCTTCGGCGACACCCAGCAATTTCAGGCGTTGCCGGGCAGGGGCAACCAGCTCGGAATTCGCGCCGCCACCCGCAAGCGGGTGCCCGGCCGCCAGCAGGAGTTCCTGGGATGAGGCGAACAATTCGGGGCTGTAAATTTCGGCCAGCGGCTCGTCTTGTTTCACGGCGACGTAAGTTTTATCGACGTAGAGTTTTTCCACGTATCCATTCACGCGGCTGACGATCCGCGAGAGCCGGCTTTGATCATAGGCTACGCTGCCTACGGCAACGGTCTGCTTGACCAGCGGTTGGTAGCCGATTTCAACGGTTTCGATGCCGGCCAACTCGATTCGTTCGGGCGAGAGTTGCACGCGCCCGGTTACGCCCGGGGGTAATACGGGCGGGGCGCCTTTTTTGCGCAAGGAGAGAGGCATGCCGCAGATCGGGCAGTGGGGCGTCTGGCCGTTGGAATCGAAATCGTCGCGGATTACTTGCGGATGCATGGGACAATAAAACTCCTCGTCTTTGGCCAGTTTGCCGACTTCTGCCGAGGCGGAGCGGGTCCACTTGTCCCAATAATTCGTAATGGTGTCCCAATAGCCGATCGCCAGCGCGGTGACCACGAGTATGGCGATGAAGCGCAAACGCACCTCGATGACCTTGAGGACCAGAAAGGACTTTTTCCAAAATGTTGAGTTCGACATGACACACCTCCCGGAGCAAGCTGCGGGGCTAAACGATTATGGGATTATTATTTTTACTTGTTCCCACGCTGGAGCGTGGGAACAAGATGAAATAACAAAATTCTCCCGGCACGAGCGCCGGGGCTAAACAATTATAGGATTGTAATTATCTGAAGATTATTTATTTTCTTCGGTGTCTTTCAGTTTCGCCAAATACTTGTCGGGATTATTTTTCAATTCTTGTTCGCAGCCCTCGCAGCAGAGGAAGACGGTTTTTCCTTTGACGGTGGTTTTAAAGGGTTTTCCCATGGCGCCCAACAATTCCCCGCTCACGGGACAGACGCCTTGTTTTTTCGCCGACTCGCGATCTTCGACGCTTAGCTCGGCCAGGCCGCTGGATTCTTCCGTCGAAGCCTGGCCGGAGGATGCGTCCGCCGGTTGTTCTTTGGCCGGCGAGACTAGTTGAGCGGGTTGATTCTGTTTTTTTGTCGTCGAACTTTCGCATCCGGCGATACCAATTGCCGAAATGATGAATAACGAACCCAACAGTAAACGCGATGTAATCATTGATTTTCTCCTTTTTAAATGTACCTTAACCTTATCGCAAACTTTTTTTTGAAGCATTTGACCCGGGCATTTAAGCCGGGAGCCAAAAAACGAAATGCTTATGCCGCGGATTCCAGGAATTGCTCTTTAAGGGCAATCACTGGCGCAGCAACACTCAGAGAGAGTGCGAATCAGATAATTAGACGGCAAAGACTGCTCAATCGCTCCAGCGGAGTCGCCGGTAGGGATGGGCACTGATCGATGGAATGCGACGCTGTGGGAGACAGTACCGCCGCGGCTGGCGGCGCCAGGCAGGCATACGCATGGTTGATCAGTTGCTTGGCTGATGAATCGGGCAAAGTGTTTTGCGGCATGGGGGTTTTGCCGGCCGGGCAGTTGCAGGCCGTGGAAAAGGCGCTTTGCGTGGAATTAAATTGCGGGGCGCGATTTTTGCAGCAGGCCGACTGCCGTGTCTGTTTCGCCCCATGACAGCATTGACAAACCGCGCCGGGATGACAACAGCAGGCCATGGCCTTTGGCGTGTTTATCGCTTTTCCTTGCACGTCGCCGGCCATTGGCTCGGCGCACCTGCAAGCGCCGGCTAAAAGCACGTCAGCGGGCATCAGCGCCGCCGCCAGCCAGACCAGCAATTTCGCGATGTAAGACTTAGTGATCCACATGGCAAACACATAATGGCACAAATAGCGGAATTGTGCAATAACAAACCACGCCGGACAAAACTTTATATTACTGTGCCGCTAAACAATAATACGTTGCCGGGGGCGGCAAGTCAATGTAACTGCAGGCCGCCGGGCCGATACTTATGCTACGCATTGGGATATATGACGAGTTCACAGATATGCTAATATTTCCATTGAGAAAAACAGATTTACGGTTTTTCCCGGCATTACGGATGTTCCGGAGTAGTTTCCATGCGGGATATTGTCGGAAGGGGGAGTTTTTCGCGGAGTTTTTTGCGATCCGATTCATCCCTGACATAGCGCTTTTCGGGCAGTTCTTTGTAATCTTGTAAGACCTTCTTTTCGGCGCGGGGGGCGGTTTTGATCTGCCGAAAAGCCTGGAAAAGAAGCGGCCCACGTCGTCCCATATCGTATAGGCCACGGGAGTAACGAGCAGCGTCAGCAGTAGCGAAAGAGTTTGACCACCGAGCACAACCTTGGCCAAACTTGCGCGGGACCCGGATCCGGCCCCTCGCCCCAAGGCGATGGGAATCATGGCGGCTATGAGCATGACGGTGGTCATCAGGATGGGGCGCAAACGGGTGTGGTTGGCCTCGATGATGGCTTGCTCGCGGGGCAGGCCTTTTGCCCGCAGCACGTTGGTGTAATCGACCTGGAGGATGCCGTTTTTCTTGACGATCCCAAAGAGCATGAACAATCCGAACATGGCGAAAAGATCCAAGGGCGTGCGCAGCAAAAGGAGCGAGACGAGGGCAAAGGGCAGAGTGAGGGGCAGGGCCAGGAGAATCGTGATGGGATGCACGAAACTCTCGAACTGGGCGGCGAGGATCATGTACATGAAGATAAAGCTGAAAATAAAGGCGATCAAAAAGTTGAGGTTCGATTCCTTGAGCATCTTGGCCCTGCCGATGTATTCCCAATGGTAGTCGGCGGGCAGATTCATAGTCTTGACAAAGTTGTTTATTTTTTCCACAGCGTCGCCGGTGGGCAGATTTTGCTCGAGGTTGGCGATGACTTCCACTTGCCGCTGACGGCTAAAGCGGTCGATGTTGGCGGGGCCCTTTGCCTGATCGAGACGCGCGACGCCGGCCAGTTGCACCAACCCGACCTTGGGCGAAGGGATCATCAGGCGGTGGATGTTTTCCGGCTTTTCACGGTAGGAAAGATCGGCGCGGAGCCAGACGTCGTACTGCTCGTCGAATTCCTTGTACTTGGTCACAGGTTCGCCGCCGACGAGCACGTTAAGGGTCGAGGCGATTACTTGCACCGGAATCCGCAAATCATATGCTCTTTCCCGGTCCGGATAGACCCGCAGTTCCGGCTTGCGCAGGGAAAGGGTGGTATCGACGTCGATAAAGCCTTTCTGGCTTTTCATCCAATTCGCAATTTGTTCGGAGTACTGCTGGAGCTTGAGGAGATCTGGCCCGCGGATGGACAGGTCGATCATGGACTGCCGGAAACCGGAGGCCGTAATTATCGCCACGTCCTGCACCGCCACGCGGAGATCGGGATAGTCGTTGAGGATCCGCCGGGCGTCGTCCTGGATGTCGAATTGGGTGTAAAACTTATCGTCGTTTTCCACCTTGCCGCGTATGGCGTTCTGCCAGAAGACAGGATCGTACCAGGTGCGTTGCCGTTTTTCCAAGTCGGTCAGCCGCAGGTAGATTGTGCCGGCCGTGACGTCGCCTTGACTGCGGCTGATGCGCCCGGTGGTGTCGCCGATGATGCTAAACACGTGCTGGACGCCGCGCAACCCGCCCAGTCGGCCTTCGATTTCCTTGAAAAGCTTTGCGGCGCGTTCCAGCGTATAACCTTCGGGCATGGTTACGGCGACTTCCAATTCGCTTTGGTCGTCGCGGGGCACGAACTCGAATCCCACGATGCTAAACAGAAACGGAGTAACCGCCAGGCAGCCGATCGCCGAGAGAACGATTATCCAACGATGGCGGAGCGACCAGGCCAGAATCGAGCCGTAAAAACCGTCAATTCCGCGCCAGATCCATCCTGATTTGCTGCCGCGGCCGTCCTTATTTTTCAAGAACTGCGAACAGAGCATGGGCGTAAGCGTGAAGGACACGCAAAGGCTCATGAAAATGGCGAAGGCCACCGTGGCGCCGAAACTGCTGAAGAATTTTCCGATCCGCCCGCCCATGAACACCACGGGCAGGAAGATCACCAAGAGCGACATGGTGGTGGCCATCACGGCCAGGGCGATTTCCTTGGTGGCGGAGGAGGCCGCCGCGCGGGCGCCGACTTTGTCTTCCTCCATGTGGCGGAAGATGTTTTCGTTGATCACCACGGCGTCGTCGATCACGATGCCGATGGCCAATATCAAGCCCAGCATGGTCATGTTGTTGAGCGTGTAGCCCATGTAGTTCATGAACACGAAGGTGCTGATGATCGAGGCGGGGATGGCCAGACTGGCGATGATAGTTGTTCGCCAGTCGCGGATGAAGAGCATGATGGTCACCCCTACCAGGATGGCGGCGATGACCAGGTGCAGTTGCACTTCCTCGAAGGAGCGGACGATAAAAACCGATTGGTCCTTGACCACGAAGGATTTGAGATCTTGGGGGAGAATGTCTTTCAATTCCTCGAGGCGTTTTTTGACCGTTTGCACCACGGCCACGGTGTTCGAACCGGACTGTTTTTGCACGATGAGGCTTACGGCGTTTTCGCCGTCCAGGCGGGCCAGGCCGCGGGGTTCCTCGAAGGCGTCTTCCACGCGGCCGATATCTTTGATCCTGACGAGATAGCCGTTTTGATTGGCCACGATCAGTTCCAAAAAGCCTTCCACGTTTTCCACCCGACCCATGGTGCGGAGCACCAGTTCGCGGTCGCCCTGGTCCACGCGACCGCCGGGCAGTTCCAGATTCTGCAACAACAAGGCCAGGCGCACGTCCTCGATGGAGAGGTTATAGCTGGTCAGTTTGTCGGTATCGATGTAGATATTGATTGCCCGCTGCCGCCCGCCGACCAGGATCACCGCGCCCACGCCGGTTAGGCCTTCCAGGTTTTCCTTGATTTGCTTGCGGGCGATTTCGGTTATTTCCTGCATGGGGCGGCGGCCGGAAACGGCGATGGTCATTACGGGGGCGGCGTTGAGGTCGAACTTGTCGATGATGGGCGGATCGGTGCCCACCGGCAGCTTGGCGAGGATCGTAGAGACCTTGTCGCGGACCTCCTGCGCGGCCACGTCGCGGTTCTTTTCGACCACGAAGGAAATCACGATCTGGGAGATGCCCTCCTTGGTCGTGGATCGCAACTCGTCGATGCCGGAGACGGTGTTGATAATCTCTTCCAGCGGTTTTGTCACGCTGGTTTCCATCTCCTCGACGCTTGCGCCGTTGAGCGTGGTGGTGACGGTGACGATGGGCAACTCCACGTTGGGCATCAAGTCCACGCCCAATTGCATGTAACATACCGCGCCCATCACCAGCGGGGCGGAAACCAACATTACCGTAAAAACAGGGCGTTTTATGCAAAGATCCCAGATGGTCATGGTTGCGGAATTAAAGATTGGGGATTGGGAATTAGAGAATTTGTGTTGATTTTTGATAGCGTTTTTGGGGCATGTATTTTTTTATTGCAAATCGGGCAATTGCAAAATGCAAATTGCAAATTGAACAACTATGATTCGCACGTTCCCACGCAGAGCGTGGGAACGAGAGGGCCATTTCTTGTGCAATATGCAGGTTCACTATCTCATCTTAACTTTTGTGCCTTCGGCCAATTGGTTTTGGCCGCTGGTGATTACCAGGCAGTCGGGATTCAGCTCGCTGGTGATTTCCACCCTTTTGCGGTCGGCCACCCCGGTTTTGACTTCCACGGCATGGGCCATTCCGTCCTCGACGACGAAAATTTTCGTCGTGCCCACGGCCGTAACCAGGGCCTCGACGGGCACGGTTTTGGCCTGCGTTTCGAGGCGGGTGAGGATCGAGGCCTTGGCGAAACCGCCGGGCTTCAGTTCGCGGGCCAAATTGGGCACCAGGACCTCGACTTGGAACGTGCGGCTTAAGCGGTCCACGGTCGGGCTGACGCGGGAGACGGCGCCTTGAAAAACCTTGTCTTCGTACGCCTCCACTCGGATTTGAACTTTCTGGCCGATTTTTACCTGGCCAGTGTAGTGCTCGGGCACGGCGGCTTTGTACTTCAACAACTTGTCGATAACCAGGCGATACACGCCCTTGGGATTGGCGTGGGCGACCATTTCGCCCTCGGAAATCATCCGCTCGGCCACGGCATATTCCACTTCCTGGGGCGAACGGGCCAACTTTGAGACCGCAACGGAAGGCGCCGGCACCTCGACTTTCGTGTCGCGGAGACGCTGCCGGGCGGTATCCAATATGGCCGCTTGTTGCCGGGCCTTGGCGATATTAGCCTGGGCATCGATTTTCACTTGATCCACCGTGGCCTTGGCCACTTCGTTGTCGGTGTAGGACTGATCCCAATCTTCCTTAGTGGAGATTTTTTGCTTGTAAAGACTGTCAACCCGGGAAAACTTCATCGAGGCGTTCCGGTATTGATTGGATGCGCGAACCACGGTGGGCAATTTCATGATGTCGAAGTCCGGGCCGGGTAAATCGGTCAAGCCCACCTTGGCCAATTCCGATTCGATCGATTTTTGCTCTTCCTCCACGGCGAGTTTATAGTCGGTGGGGTCGATTTCTATGAGCAGATCGCCGGGGCGGACGAGGTCGCCCACGTCGCAGTGAACCCGGATCACGCGGCCGTCGACCTTGGGCGTGACCGTCAATTCCTCGTAACCTTCGAAACTTCCCACCACATCGACGGTGCGCTGAATGGATTGTATTTCCACCTTGGCCACGGTCACGGCAACGGCCGATTGCGGGGCGAGGTCTTTTTCTTTAGCGTTGTCGTCCTTTTTCTTGTTCTCGGCGGGAGCCGCGGGCGGGGACGGCTGGCCGAGAATGGGCGGGCTGTGCTCGATAAAAATCAGCAGAAATACAAGCATGGCGGTCGCAAACGCCCCGCCCGCGAAAAACCATCGTTTATTTTTGTTCGTGCTCATGGGTTAGTTTTCGGTTGTCAGTTGTCAATGGGCAAATTTCAGTTGTCGGTGCGAAACCGCAAGCGGTTTTATTCATCCCTCATCCCTCATCCTTCATCCTTATTCTCATTTCCCGTTCCGAATCGCTTAAAATGCCGTACAGGGCAAAATCGAAAATGTCTTTGGCTTGTTCGGCGGCGGGCCGGTTTCGCCGGGCAAAGTAGTTGGTAAACATGGTGCCGTAAAGCAAGTCGCTCATTACGTCTTTGAACTTTTCGAAGGGCATTTCCCGGACCCGGCCTTCGGCGATCATTTTCAGGAACTCGCCTCGCCATTCTTGAACGAATTTTTCGTTATGTTCGATAAAGGTGGGTTTGGCGCGATCCTTGAAATATGCCCGCTCCTGGATTAAAAGCTCGACGAGTTCCGGGCGAACTGAAAAGAACTTCAAGTAAGCGTTTACAGCGTGCAGAAGGCGATTGATCGGATCTTGGAAATCGCCGCTGATGGCTTGTGTTATGGATTCGTGGAGTTGACTCATAAGCCGATCGACCGCCGCCAAAAACAGTTCGCGCTTGGAGGGGAAATAGCGGTAAATAGTGCCCTTCCCTACCCTGAGGCGATCGGCCAGGGTTTGGGTGTCGGCCTGGGAGTAGCCGCATTCGGCGAAAAGGGCGGCGGCGGCTTCGAGGATTTCCTCCTGGCGGCGGGTTTTGATGTCGCTGGAACCGTTTTTTTCGGTTTTCAATTTCAAGGCATTATCCATGGGCTTATTGCATGGGCAGATCGAGTGATTTTGACTACGGACTGACTGGTCCGTCAACTAAATTCTAGCAGAAATAACTGGCTTGAGCAACATGAATTCACCGTGAATTAATGTGAATGATTATTCACATTAGTATAGCTTGATCGAGATTGCCGGGAATTGGGGGTACGTAGATCTAGGATAATTCCTAAACAATGATGTTTAATTCATGCTCGCCGACCATGCAATGCATGGCACCTGATCTAATAAATGATCGATTATGTACACATTACCAAAGGATTTATGACAATTAAAGGCAGAGAATGCTGTAAATAACGCTTGACCAGATAAGGACTTAGAATAAAATCGGTAGTCTCAAACTATAAGGAATTACATGCAGCGTAGTTTATCGAAACTCCGGCGAAGCGAGGAAGAGGCCGTCAAGGAGACCGGCTTGGTGCTGGATTTCGACGAAATCGCCCGAAAGGGCTCGATGTCGCGGGAAGAGATTGCCATTGCCAAGTGGTATGGCATATATCATTCGCGCCAGCCGGGCAATCACATGGCCCGGGTGGTGATCCCGGGCGGGCAGATCACCTCGGTTCAAGCAAGGGAACTGGCTCGGATCTCGAAGAAATACGCTCCCAATCGGATTTCCTTCACCACGCGGCAGAGCGCGCAGTTGCATTGTCTCAGGCTTACGGACTTGCCGCATTTTTTGCGGGAGATCAAGGCGGCCGGATTGACGACCTTTCACGGCTGCGGGGACGTAACGCGGAACGTTGCGGCTTGCCCTTGGGCGTCGATCTGCCCGCACCGCCGGATCGACGTATTGCCGTACGCCAAGGCAACGGCGGCTCGAATGTCGGAATGTCGGGAACTGGACAATTTGCCGCGCAAGTTCAAGATTAATTTTTCGGGGTGCGGCGGGGACTGCGGACAGCCATATATTAATTGTGTGGGGATAACAGCCCTCACCCTCGGCCCGGCCCTCACCCCCAGCCCCTCTCCGGGCACCGAAGGGCACCATGCGGAGCATGGTCGGTTGGTCGGGCGAGGGGAGATTGGATTTCGCGTTGTCATTGGCGGCGGGATGGGGTGGAAGGGTTTTGTGGCCCAGGAGCTTTATAGTTTTGTGCCGCCGGAGAAGATCGTGGATGTATGCCGGGCGGTTGGATTCTTATTCCGCGATTACGGCGACCGGTACATTCGCATGTACGCGCGGTTGAAGTTCGTCGTGCATCGGTTAGGCATTGCCAAATGCCGGGAGATCGTGGAAGGGTATCTTGATCGGGAGGGCATCGACCGGAGCGATTTCGCAGTCGCGCCGGTTGCGGATTGCGGTCCGGCGATTCCGCATCGTCCGCTGCGGGATCCAAGCCCGCGCGGCGACGACGGCCTGGGTATTCAGCGAATTAAAATTCCCAAGGGTGAGATAAGCTCCGACCATTTGGCCAAAATCGCCGACCTGGCGGAAATGTACGGCGATAAATTCGTGTACAGCACTAACAGGCAGAACCTGGAACTGCACGGAGTAAATATCCATCGACTGGAGGAACTTCGCTCTGAGATCCGGGCCCTGCAACTGGAAACCGAGGATTTTTACGGTTTAAGCGACGTTGTGAGTTGCGTGGGCACGACTTATTGCCCCTTGGCCGTTTCGACAACGCATCGCATGTTCGACATGCTGCAAGACTTGGTTCACGACGCCAAATACGCGGCCATCCGCGACAAGGTGCTGATTAATATCACCGGCTGCCCAAACTCCTGCTCGCCGTATCGCATCGCCGACATCGGCATGCGCGGGTTGCGGATCCGCGGATTTGAAGGCTCGACCGAGGGATACCTGATCACCGTCGGCGGCACGCAGCAGAACTTCGGCCAACCCGTGGGCGAGTTCAAGCAAGACGATTGCCTGCGAGTGATAGGCACGATCCTCGATGCCTTCATGCAATTGGGCGACGGCAGGGAAACGCTGGCCGAAAACGTGGATAGATTGGGCGTTGAGCCTTATCGCCGGGCGGTCGAGGCCTTGGGCATCGGATACGAAAAGGCGATAAATCCCTTGGAGCTATCGGTCGTTACCGGGCGGGGCGAAAAGGGGCTTGATTTTAAGACGCTCGAGCGCGACGTGCCGTGCCGCACGGCCTGCCCGGCGCGGACCAACATTCCCGAGTATATCCGGCACATCGCACACGGCCGGCTGGACGAAGCGGCATTGATCAACCAGGAAGACAACGTGTTGCCTGGGATTTTGGGGCGGATATGCACCCGGCCCTGCGAAACGCGGTGCCGGTATCAATGGACCAGCATCAAGGGGCCGGTGCGGATTTGTCATTTGAAGCGGGCGGCAGCGGACGGGAAGGGGAAAAAATTCGGCCCGTTGCCGGCGTATTTTGGGCCGTCGGGCAGAACGGCGGCGATCATTGGCGGCGGGCCGGCTGGTTTGGCGGCGGCTAGGGAGTTGAAACGCTACGGACACGATGTGGTTATCTTTGAGCGCGAGGCGTATTTGGGCGGGCAGATCCGCATCGGCGTGCCGGTTTTCCGCCTGCCGCGCGAGGTGGTCGAGGAAGACATCGCCGCCATAATTCAAAGCGGCATCGAAGTAAAATTGAATCATGCCGTGCAAGGCGAAGAGATATTAAAGCTGGCCGCTAAGTACGATGCGGTGCTGTTGGCGGCCGGGGCGAACAAACCCCGGGCCTTGAAATTGGAAGGCCTGCCTGAAGGGGCGGCCATCGAAGGGCTGCGGTTCATGAAGCGCTATAACGAGGGCGAACCGCTGCAAATCGAGGGAGACGTGATCGTCATCGGCGGCGGTTTTACGGCGGTGGATTGCGCCCGGACCTCGCGGCGATTGTTGGGGCCTAAGGCCAGGGTGAGCATAATGTATCGGCGCGGCGAGGCGCAAATGGCGGCCACGCAGGAAGAATTGCAGGCCATGCGCCAGGAGAATATCCGCATTGAAACGCTGGTAACGCCCATTGCCGCCAAGACTAGTGACGGCAGGCTTCAGGCGGTGATATTTCAACGCAACATACTGGGCAAAACCAGCGACGGCAACAAACCGGCCTTCATTCCAGTGCCGCAGACGGAGTTCGAGGTTCCCTGCGAGACGTTGATTTTCTCCATCGGGCAGGATCGGGAACTGGACGTGCTGCCGGCAGGGGTGGAAATCGGCAAAAGCGACCACCAAACCAGCCTGAATGGGCTGTTCGTGGCGGGCGATTTTTTCGGGGCCAATTCGGCCGACGTGATAAACGCCATTGCCGACGGCAAACTGGCGGCCGAAAAGATCGACGCTTATTTAATGGGCGAAACGCGGCGCCGGAGGTTCGTTGAGATCGAAAAGGCCGATTTAACCGGGCGGTTGCGGGATCACGACCTGGTCGACACGCCGGAAATGCCCATGCTGCCGCTTGCCAAGCGGGGACCGAGAGATGAAGTGGAACTGGGGTTTGCGCCCGAGGCCGCCGACATACATGCCTGGCGCTGCTACCTGTGCAATCATAAGTTCGAGATCGACCAGGACAAGTGCATTCACTGCGATTGGTGCATCAAAGTCTCGCCGCGGAATTGCATTTTGCGGTTGAGCCGGTTGGAACTCGATACGGACGGGGCCCCGAAGAGCTGGACCGAGGCGTCCGCCGCGCAGCCCGACGCCGCTACATATATTTGGATCGACAGCGATCAGTGCATTCGCTGCGGGAATTGCATCAACGTGTGCCCGGTGGATGCGATATCGCTGCGCAAGTGCGACGCGCTTTCATGCAATAAAGTTGCATTTGCGGATAATACTCCCGGAGCAAGCTCCGGGGCTAAACGATGAGTGATTTAATTGCAAATTGCAAATGGCCTTGTTGACTAATTCCACTCGAACAAAGGAAGTCCGAGGTGGGTGAATTTGTTTAGGATTTTACTTCGCAATCTGGTTTCTGTTTTTTGATTTTGTATCAGACGGTTTTTCAAATGATCGCCGAAGCAACATTTCATTCGATACATGGCCGTTTCCGAAAGGCTGCGGCGATGGTAGCCGACGCACTGCTTCCATTGCCTACGGCCGCGGCGGCGGATATCTCGAATTGCCACGTCCCGGGGCAGCGGATGGCCGCGCGAATTTCCGTGCCGCGAAATCTTCGCGTTGCGACGCGGCGGAATGATCGCCTTTATCCCGCGTTTTTTCAGTGTCTCGTAAACCTTTCTTTGATCGTAAGCTCCATCGCCGTAAAATTTATCAACCGGCGAGTGGACTTGATCCAGCAGGGCATCCGTTTGGCCGGCGTCATCGCAACTGTTTTCCGTCATAGTTTCAGCTTCGATCTCGTGCGTGTCCGGATTGATCGCCAAATGCAACTTTCGCCAAGTGCGACGTTTTGTTTTGCCGTGCTTGCGCATCTTCCACTCGCCTTCGCCAAAAACCTTCAATCCGGTGCTGTCGACAACCACGTCGATCGGACCGGCGTGTTTCCTAACGTCCAGCGACACGCCCATTTTCGCCGCCCGCTTGGCCAACGACGTGTAGTCGGGAATGTCGATTATTATTTCCATCAGTTTGGCAAGCGAATTCCCCAGTCCTTCGGTCTGGCGATAGGGCAGTTGAAAATTCTCTCGCAAAATAAGCAAACACTCGATTGCCGTATCGCTGTAAACAAAAGGATGTCCAACCTTTGGTTTAGCGTTGGAATGATGCCATTTGTCAATCGTGTCCTCGTTAAACCAGTAGGTAATCGATCCTCGTTGTACAAGAGACTCGTTGTATTTTCTCCAATTTGTTATTTTATACGTACCCTTCCGTGTTCCGGCCATGTCAAAACTCCTTTATGTAGTGTGTGTAATTTCAGTTCCTCCTTGTTTTACGCACTAAACATATGAATAGTTCGACAAGGCCATTGCAAATTGCAAATTTCAAATTGGAACAACAACAAAAAATACTATGGTATACGCATAAATTTAGGGATTCTAACAAAACCTCCCTTTGGGAGAGGGGAGGTTTTGTTAGAGCTCCTTAATCACTATCTTTGTTTAGTTTGCAATTTTAAACATGCGCGAAACGCACTCAAAATCAAAACAAAGACTCTATTATGCAATATCGACCGCTTACCAACACCGGGATGCGAATTTCCGAGGTCGCCTTGGGTTGCTGGCCGATCGCCGGCATGACCACGCCCGGCGTAAACGACGCCGAGAGCATCGCCACGATCAGGGCTTGTTTCGAGCTGGGCATCAACCACCTGGATACGGCTTACATGTACGGGGCCAAGGGTGAAAGCGAGAGGCTGATAGCCAAGGCCCTTGGCGATCGCCGGGGTGAGATGATCATCGCCACCAAGGGCGGATTTCATTGTGGGCCGGACGGCAGCCAGGTTCACGACGCCTCGCCGGCCACGTTGCGGCGTGAATGCGAGGAGAGTCTGCGGCGGCTGAATACCGATCGCGTGGAATTGTACTATCTGCACGCCCCGGACCCAAAAGTGCCCTTGGCCGAGTCGGCCGGGGAGCTGAAGCGGCTCAGGGACGAAGGCAAGGCGCTGGCACTGGGCGTGTCGAACGTGAACCTGGAACAACTTGAGCAATTCGCCGGCGAATGTCCGATTGCCGCATTCCAGCCGCCTTACAATATGCTGCAGCGCGAGATCGAGTCGGACACGCTGCCTTGGTGCCGGGAACACGGCGTGTCGGTGTTGGTGTATTGGCCTTTGATGAAAGGGCTGTTTGCCGGGAAAATCCGTATCGCCGAGCTTCACGAGCGTGATAATCGGCGAAAATATCCCCAATATCAAGGCGAAGAACTGCAAAAAAATCTGGAACTGGTGGAAAAACTCCGCTCCATCGCCCAAGAGGCCGGCCACGCGGCGGCGGAATTGGCGATCAACTGGATATTGCGTCAGCCGGGCATTACCTCGGTCTTGTGCGGGGCGCGGCGGCCGGAGCAAATTCGCGAAAACGCCGGCGGTTCGGGCTGGGAACTTTCCGACAAACAGCTTGGGGCAATAGAACAAGCCATAAGACAACGCGGTCCGTCAAAGGCGCTGCCGGCAGTTTAGATCTCATTCCATTTTTTCGTTCAAGTTTGCGCAGGCGTTTTTGTCATGTGCGATTTTGAACTTTAAGTTTGAGCGAAGCCCCTATTTTACTTGCCTTGGGATTGCCATGGTGTATGGTTTCGTGCAAGCAGTTGCCGTTGTAACCAAGGGAACCAAGCGATGCCGAAAACACTGCCGGCCTTAGTGGCGGTGGCCATAATTGCGTTTTCGATCGGATTTAACACTGCGCGATATCCGATCGTCTGGGAGATGGTCGGGCCGTCGGCCCATTTGCCGGAGGAATCGGGCGGCTCCGAGGCGGCGACGGCTCCACAATCCGCAAAAACGGATGAACTGATTGCATCCATACCAAGCGACAATCCCGCTCCGGCGTTATCTGCCCAGGCGCAAGCCCAGGCCGCGGTTTTTTCGGATCAGGCAGTAGTAGTAAGAGCCGAACCGGCCGGCGCCGAATCGCCGCCGCTAATGACGAACCTGGTGCCGGTGCCGAGCGATCTATTTAATGACTACGGATCGCGGGATGGAAAACAATATCCGCAAGTGCGGCGTTTGCCGCCGATCTATGAGGCGGCTCCAATTCCCGCCGGACGTTATGCCGCCGAATATCCGCAATCGCCGGTAACGATCTATCCAAGCACGGGAGTAGAATAGGGTTCAGTGGTCAGGGTTCAGGGTTCAATGGCCCTGTGGGTAGGGATTCCGTCAAAGCGGGCAATAAATTGCCCGCCCCTTATGTCTCGACGGCCGCTTGTTGCTCGACCACTTTACGGACGCTTAGAAGGGCGTTTTGAGCGCTGAGGCAGACTTGCCGGAACACCTCGGGCCGGGAAACGCCGGATAGGTGAAGGACTTCGGTCTCGCTGCGTTTGAAAATCAATTCGCCGGCATGGAGCCATTCCTGTCCGGGCAGAACTTCTACCTCGATCGTGTCGAAAGCGTCCAGATCGACCCATTTGGCATCCAGCGGCTGCAGGCCGCGGCGGATGATGATTCGCCGGTTGGTCAGCGTATAGCGGCGGCAAATATAGGGCATCAGTTGCCAACAGAACACGGCCAAACTCAAGGGAATGGTGACCAGCGCCCAAACTTTGCCAAGAGTAAAGAAACCGCCAATGCCGATCTTGCTGGCGCACAAGCGGCCGACCAGGCGGCCCAGCGGATGGGCGCCGATAGTGGGCCAAACCGTCATGGCGTCTACTTCGTCCAATTCAGGAGGGACATAACCGGGGAAAGGTGATTTCATGGGAAAGTCGAAAGATCAGAGTTTTAATAAAACAACAAAATCAATAATTTGGCAATTTTAACGAATAAGAGTGTAAGGCGGAAGGCGGAGGAAGAGAGTAGGTGGTAGATTTAAAGGGTTCAGGATTCAGGATTCAGGGTTTATGGTTTAGGATTAGGTGGACGGTGGATAGTGGGCGGTGGGCAGGAAAGCACTGCTGGACAAGCCGGGCACCATGCAAAGCATGGTCGTGGCACACGCGGTGTGAATCAGTTTCCGGGGGGGTATTGATTACCCAAATCATTATATTATTATAGTTTCATAATCTGCGTGCTGATTTTATCCAAGTTTTTCTTGCTTAAGGGGATTTACAATGCAAGCAGCGAATCCAGTTCCGTGGTCTTTCTTGGTTGTATTATTGGGAAGCTTGGGATTGCCCTTGGGCGTGCCTCCGCTTCCGGAAACCCAACTTCTCTCGAAAATCGCGCCGGACGAGTGTCTGTTTTATGCGTCATCATCCGGCATGGCCACTCCGGATCCAAAGAGCCCGAACCAAACCGAGCAACTCCTGGCCGAGCCGGAAGTGCAAAAAGCCGTGGGCGAAATTGAAAAAATGATCCGGGCCAATCTATCTAAGTCGATGGACAAGAACAGCCTGCCGCCGGGCGTAAATACAGACGAAGTGGTGGATTTAGCCAAACTGCTGCTCACTCATCCGATGGCGGTTTATATTTCCGACGTGCGGATTGGCCGCGGAGGGGCGGCGATCAAAATCGGCGATGATGCGGAGAAACTCAAAACCAGGCTGGAAGAACTTACAAAAACCCTGCCGCCGCAATTTGTCCAGACGCAGGATATAAACGGCGAAAAATACCAAAGCATCAAGTTTGCCCCCGATGTCACGGTTGTTTGGGGATTCAAGAAAAATTTCTTTCTTGCCGCCATGGGCGAGGGCGAGATGGAAGCGTTACAAAAACGCGCGAGCGGCAATCCACCTGAGTGGTTGACACAAATCCGCCGTGATCTGCCGGTTGAACGGGTATCGACGGTGGGATTTGTGAATGTCAAGGCGCTGCTGAAAATATTTGTTCCAATGGCAGGGCCGCAGGCTGCGGTTATCCTGGAAGCCTTGGGAATAAGCCAGGTTAAAAACATTGCCTCGGTGGCTGGTTTGGATCAAAACAATTACATACACAAAATACACATTTCTATTGACGGCGAACCGCAAGGACTGATGCAGTTTGCCTCGATCAAGCCGCTTTCGGCCGACGACATGGCATTCATACCGGCCGACGCCACCATGGCTTTGGCCGCCAAAATAAATCCTGCGGGCTTTTTTGACACGTATGTGGCATTGGCTGAAAAGAGCGATCCCCAAGTGGCAGCCGTCATGCACTCCACCATCGAAAGAGCGGAATCGCAACTGGGGCTGAAAATACGCGAGGAAATCTTAAAACCCCTGGGTGACAATTTCACCATTTATACTAAATCTAGTGGAATCGGCACACCGAACATGATGGCCGTGGTGCAACTCAAAGATCCCAAACAAGCGGCAAATACTTTTTCTAAATTGATGCCGATGATTCAAACGCAATTTGAGGTCGTTGCAAAAAACAGTCCAATCCCCATTAAGCTGGAAAAGACCACGATTTCGGGAAAAGAAGCATACACCATCAGTGTACAGCAACCAGGCATGCCGGGGAGCCAAGTATGTTGGTGCTTGACGGAAAAAGAACTTATTATTGCCTTGTCGCCGCAAAGCATCGAGGCTTATCTATCCCCGCCGGCGGGATTCAAGTCGTTGACCCAATCGCCCGAGATTGGGCAGTTACTGACGGGCGAAGCCGGACCGACGAGTGTTTTTTATTGGAACACGCAACAAACGTATAACGAGTTGTATCCCATGCTGCCGGTGGTGGCCGCCATGTTGCAGCCGCGGGGTATTAATCTGAATCTTTCGCTGTTGCCGCCGCAAAAGGCGATCGGCCCGCATTTAACGCCGCTGGTATCCTCGGTGCGGCGGACGAAATCGGGCATCGAGATCAGCGAGCGGTCTCCGCTGCCGGGTTTGGGCATTACTCAAGCGGAGCCCATTGCCGTTGCGCTGCTATGGGGTGTAAGGATGGACCGCTCAATGGCAACCTCGAGTGAACCGGCCCAGCGTATGCAATCGATAAATAACATGAAGCAGATCTTGCTTGCGATGCACAATTATCACGCTGACAACAAGAGATTTCCGCCCGCCTATAAAGCCGACAAGGATGGCAAGCCGCTTTTGAGTTGGCGGGTGCTCATCCTGCCGATGATTGAATACGGAGAATTATACGACCAATTTCATCTAGATGAGCCTTGGGATAGCGAGCACAATAAAAAACTGATCGCCAAAATGCCTCCGGAATACAGGAGCCCCAACAGCAAGGCGGGCGAGGGAAAAACCAATTACCTTACGGTGCGCGGCGAAAACACGGTGTTTCCGGGTAAGCAGGGCGTTCGCATAGCCGAGATCACGGACGGCACGGCTTTTACGATAGCCATTGTCGAGGCGGCGGACGAAAAGGCCGTGATCTGGACCAAGCCGGACGATTTCGAGATCGACAATAAAAATCCGCTTAAAGGCCTGGCCGGACTGCATCCGGGTGTTATCCTGGTCGGTTTTGCCGACGGATCGGTGCATACGCTTTCCGCCGTGATGGATCCTGAAGTGCTGAGAGGTTTGTTTTCCCGAAACGGCGGCGAGGCTGTGCAAGGGAAGTTTTGAAAGGATGAAGGATGAGGGATGAAGGATGAAACTTCTCGTTCCCACGCTCCGCGTGGGAACGCGGGACGGCCGACACAATGCCGCGGAGCGTCGGAAAATACGGGTTTCCACACAGAGCGTGGGAACCAGGGAAGGCCCCTCGGCTAAAGTGCAACCGACCGTCGCGGCTTTATATCACAGCAGGCTTTCCAGGAGGAGCCGCATTTTGCGCATTTCGGCGAGATGATCCACCTCGGGCATGGGAGTGATGTCGACGCACAATGCCCGGTCGTAGCGGACTTTGTGGAGTTGGTTGACCAGGCGGCCGTATTCCACCGCGCCTTGGCCGATGCGGACCTGCAATTGGTTTTTGTTGGTGTCGCGCAGTCGGACGTGGTAAACGTATTTCATGATATGTTCATAATTTTCCCGGGCGTGGGGACCGTAGACGTAATGGCTGGGATCGAGGGTGATGCCCAAGCCTTTGACGTTGTCGCAAAGGACGATGGCGGTATCCGGATCTTGGGTCATGCGACCGCCCTCGATGAGCAGTCCGATGCGAATGCCGTCTTGAGAGGCTATGGCCGTAATTTCGCGGAGACGTTCGACTTCGGCGTTAAAGGGCGTGCCCAACTCGGCCGAACGGACGGTAAGGGTGACGATTTTAACGGCCTTGGCCAACCTCGAGCAGGCGGCAAACTGGCGGTAGTACAGGGGTTCGGGGGCTTCGATGTCGATGCTGAAGGCGATGGGAGTCAAGCGATGAGTTTGGCGGCAGAGCATTACGGCCCGCTCCGGATCGTCCAGCACGGCAGAGGGCCGCATGTGTCCGCCGGTCTCGTGGATCATGAGTTCCACGCAGGTGTACTCCAGATCGGCGAGTTGCATCAAGGCTGCATCCAAGGGCATATCGGGAAAACATCGGCTTGTGGCGGCAACAAACACTCTTGGCTCCTTTCATGTCGTATATGTTATGGTGCGTTTCATGCACCCTACAAACAGCGCTGCGTTTCACGCACGCTGCGTACAATTCCATGTATTGGAACAGTAGCTTAACGTGGGAGTGGTCTTTGAGGCAACACCAGGGACTTTCTCTTTGGCGGCTGTCATTGCCAAGACGCGAAAGTGGGGTACAATGACACATCCTGGTTTATCAAGGAGCATAAAAAATGGAAACCTCACCCCGTCCTGAAGGGCCTATTGGACAACCCGTTATGGCTACGGTTATTCAACCGATGCCTATGCCTGCCCAGCCGCGGAAACGTTCGATCTTCTCCCGGATTATTTCCCTCTTTTTTGTGCTGATTTTCATTGGATCGCTGCTTTTGAATTTCCTGTTTCTCTCTTTATTGGGAATGGCCTGGTTAAGTTCCATGGATGAGGATGGCCGCGTGCAAGAGAGATTTTTTTCCCATCAATACAATGCGACCGACAAGGTGGCGATTCTAACGATTGACGGAGTGATTTTATCGGGCGAGGGATTTTTCAAGCGGCA
The DNA here is from genome assembly GCA_963845975.1 of Pirellulales bacterium. GTDB lineage: Bacteria > Planctomycetota > Planctomycetia > Pirellulales > Thermoguttaceae > JBEKIK01. The sequence goes on from CAWJUD010000002.1 coordinate 293,234, forward strand.
AATCGAGCACGCCCTGAAAGATGCCAAGGAGGGCCATCTTAAGGCATTGGTGATCCGGGTAAATTCGCCCGGGGGCACGATGTCCGGCAGCGACTACATGTATCACCATCTTTGCGAGCTGGCCAAACAGACCAACATACCGATTGTGGTGAGCATGGGCGGAATCGCGGCCAGCGGGGGCTATTACGCCTCGATGGCCGTGGGCGATACGGCCGATACGATCTTTGCCGAACCGACGACCTGGACCGGTTCGATCGGCGTGGTCATCCCGCATTACAATTTAGCCGGATTGATGAAGGAAATAGGCGTGGCTGAAGACAGTATTGCCAGCAATCCGCTTAAGGAGATGGGCAGTTTCACCCGGCCCATGACCGAAGAAGAACGCAAAATCTTTCAGGGACTGGTCAACGACGGTTTTGCCCGATTCAAGGACGTGATCAAATACGGGCGGCCAAAATTCAATCAGGATCCCCAGGCGTTGGATAAATTGGCCACTGGCCAGGTCTTTACCGCCGACCAAGCGCAGCAAAATGGACTGATCGACAAGATCGGATTTATCGATGATGCGGTTGATCGGGCGATTTCGCTGGCGCATCTTGATAAAGACAACGTGAAGGTGGTCAAATACAAGCCCGAACTCAGCCTGGCGAATCTACTCTTAGGCGCCCAGTCGGCCAAGCCGGCGAATTTCGATTTGGCCGCATTGTTGGATCTGGCTACGCCCAGGGCGTATTATATTTGCACCTGGCTGCCGCCGATGGCGGGGAAACCATGAGCACGGGCAAGATGCCCGTGCCACACAAGACTTTTACCCGGATTACTCATAGCCTAGGATTTCCGGCGCAAAATACGAAACACCAGCCCGAAGCGCAAGCGAGGGGATACTGTTTGCCATCCCGCTTGCGCTTCGGGCTAGTGTGAATTTATAAAAAATCCGGGTTTACTCTTCGATAACTTCCTTGACGAGTTGGACGAAATGGGGGGATTTCTGGGATTCGCTCAGGTCCTCGGCCTTTTTCTGGGCCTCTTGGCGCTGGCTGTACTCGAAGACGGCGATCCGGCGAAGGGATTGATTAAAAACGCCCCAAAAGGCCTTAAGCCGAACTTCTTTGGCCACTTTGGCACGGCTTTTTCGTTTGGCGGGCGGTTTTTTTTCCGCGGCAGGCTTTTCGGCCGCCAAGCGATCGGACGCCTCGTTTTCTTCGCGTATCTCTTTACGGTTCAATATCTTACGAGCCATAATCTCCCTCGGCAGATGGAAAATGCCTTGTTTTGAGTTATCTGCTGCATGCACCTTAATGGGTATAAGATCGCAGATAAATTATCATAATCAATCGGTACGCTTCATGCTAGGGGACTCGTGGCAAGCAGGCAGGCGATGCGGCAGGCCTTGCGGAACTCGGGCAAGTTCAGGCGTTCGGCCGGGGTGTGGGAGTTTTCCTGGCCGCAGCCCAGACTGACCGTGGGAATACCCCGAGCGGTAAGCCAATTGGCATCCAGTCCGCCGTTGGAAATCGCGCGGACCGGTTGGCCGCCGATTTTTCGGATAGCCGCCTCGGCGGCCAAAATACTTGGGTCGTCGGCCGGGAGACGAAAAGATTCGTAATCCAGGCAGCCGGTGATCTTCACGGCGCCGTGTTGGCGTTTCGCGTTTCGCACTTGCCGTGCCGACTGCTGAAAGGCCTGCTCGATGGCTTTGATGATGCGGCGGCGGAAGCGGGGGTCGTGGCTGCGGGCCTCTGCCCGGACTTCCACAAAGGGAGTAACGACATTTGTGGCATCGCCGCCGCGGATTATGCCCACGTTGCTGGTGCCAGTATGCCCATTTTTCTCGATTTTTCCGTGCCAGCCTTCCTGGTGCAATTTCGCAATGGCAAGAGATGCGACGGCAATGGCGCTTACGCCGAGTTCCGGAGCATTTCCGGCATGACTGGCGATGCCGCGGATTTGAATTTCCATGCGGTATCCGCCGGTTGCGCCGATGGTAACCTTTTCGGGGCTTCGGCCGTCGAAATTGAATGCCAGACTGCGGGCGGCCCAAGAGCCCGAGCCTGGCGTGCCGGACGCCATAAAGCCCGATTTCTTCCTGGACTGTCCAGAAGAACGTAAGCGGCGGATGCGGCAAGCGGCGTTTAAGAATCTCCAAGGCAACGGCCAGGATTATGGCCGCTCCGGAACGGTCGTCTGCCCCGAGCCCGGTATTTTTGTCGGCTGGGTATAGAAAATTTCCGCGCCTGACCGGCCGGGCGCCGACGCAAAGGGGCACGGTATCCAGATGCGCCGAAAGCAAACGGCGTTTGCCTGGAGCGGTTCCCGGCATTTTGAAAACCAGGTTCCCCGCTTCGCCGCCCATGGAACTGCGACGATGGGCGTCGTCGCTGCGGATCCACGACGGCTGGGCCCCGGCTCTGAGCAACTTTTGAATGATGAAATCCACCACGGTTCCTTCCTGTCCGCTTTGGCCGGGAATCGGCAATAAATCGCAAAGCAGGTTTTCGGCGTTGGAAATGAATGAGTCGGGCATAATTTAGGGATTAGAGATTAGGAGTTAGAGATTTGAGGATGGTTTTTTGCAAAGCCGCGACCATTGGTCGCGGTAAAATCATGTAAAGCCGCGACCGGCGGTCGCGGTTATAGACAAAGGATTGCATTATAATTATTCTATCTGAACTACTTGAATCGACAATGAAGCGTTTATCTTAAATATGTGTTGATTAATTATACGCATGCGGATTTTTATTGCCGGAATAATGCAGGGCTCTCATGCCAAGGCCGCGATTCACGACCAGGACTATCGCGGGCGGATCGCTTCACTGCTAAAAACAGCCTTTCCCGAGGCGGAGATTTACGATCCCCGGGCGAATCACAAGAAATCGCTGGAATACAAAGAGACGACCGGTCGGGAGGTGTTTTTCCGGCATAATTTCATGTGCCGCGAGATCGACGTGCTCTTGGCCTACCTGCCCGAGGCCTCGATGGGCACGGCCATCGAGATGTGGGAGGCATACCAGCACGGTGCGGCCGTAATTTCCATCAGCCCCCTGAAGCATAACTGGGCCGTGAAATTCCTGAGCCACATTTTATATGTCGACATAGCGGATTTTGAAGCGGCGGCAAACGACGGCAGCCTGCGGCGAAAAATCAAGGACTTTAAAAATGAAAAAATGAAAAGAGAATAAAGGAACGCTAATTTTCACTAATTTACACTGATAAAAATTATCAGTGGAAATCAGCGGCAATCAGTGGTGATTAATGTTCCCGTTGTTATAACGTGCCGGGGCGCCACAGAGCTGTATTCTCCACTGTACACTTCCCTTAGCCTTTCCCTTGGGGTGGTTGCCAATGGTTTATGCATCGTCGAAGATGGAATTTATGTTTCATCTTCTTGATCAGTTACCTGAAGAATTGGAAAAATGGTTTACCGAGCATGGATTTCCGGCTTATCGCACGCGGCAGGTGCGGAATTGGGTGTTTAAGAAAAGGGCGGCGGATTTTACGGAGATGACCGATTTGCCGCTGGAACTGCGGGAACGGTTGAGTGAGGATTTTACAATTTTCTCCGCGCAGATTGCGGCACGTCAAAAGGCCGACGACGGATCGGAAAAACTACTGCTGAAATTGCATGACGGCGAAGGGATCGAATGCGTATTGCTCCGCGACGATCGGCATCATCGAACCATCTGCATTAGTTGCCAGGTCGGCTGTGCGATGGGATGCGTGTTTTGCGCGACCGGTTTGGATGGCGTAATCCGCAATCTAACGACTGGTGAAATCATCGAGCAAATGCTGCAATTGCAACGCCTGCTTATGGCCGATGAGCGTCTAAGCAACATCGTTGTGATGGGCATGGGCGAACCGCTTTTGAATCTCGATGCATTGATGCCGGCGTTGGCCGCGGCCACCGGTCGCGAGGGACTGGGGATCGGCATTCGGCGGGTGACCATTTCCACCGTGGGACTGCCCAAGGGCATTCGCCGCCTGGCCGAAATGGATTGTCCTTACCATTTGGCCGTGTCGTTGCACGCGCCCAATGATGAAATCCGCAACCGCTTGGTGCCGGCCAATCGCTCGGTAGGCATGGAGGCGATTCTGGCGGCGGCCGATGAATATTTCGATCGCACCGGCCGGCGGGTGACGTATGAGTACGTGCTTTTGGCAGGCATCAACGACCAGCCTGAACACGCCCGGGGCCTGGTCAAATTTTTACGCGGGCGGCCGGCACTGGTGAACCTGATTCCTTACAATCCGGTGCCCGGTCTGCCGTATCGCAGGCCTTCGCCCGCCGCTACGGCCGAGTTTGTGGAGATTCTAACTCGCGGGGGCCTGACGGCGAGCGTCCGTTATCGCAAAGGCGAGCGGATCCAGGCCGCCTGCGGGCAATTACGGCGCGGTATGAGTTAGCCCGGATTATTCATGAATTTACACTAGCCCGAAGCGCAAGCGAGGGTAAGCACGCGCAAGCGAGTGGCTGCAAATGGTTTACCCTCGCTTGCGCTTCGGGCTAGTGTTCCACATTTTGTGCCAGCAATCCCAGACCATGAATACTCTGGGTTAGTGGACAGTAGATATTGGAGGAGGGTGGATGCGGGCAATGGAGCACAGGCTGTAGGAATCCGAAAGCGGTTTAATGCGGATTTCCGCCTTAAGCTTTCTGTGTCCAGATTAAAGACTATCATATATATCGAAACCATTAGGTCGTTTCGGGGTTTCATTTTGTGGAGACCAACGGAGATCGGCCCGGTGGGTGGTCGCGGTGCAAATAATGGGATAGAATTAATCTCAGTGTGAACTCGGGCCAGTAGTCCGACAGGTATGTCGGAAAGCGAGCCGCGATCGCCCGCCGGGATTATAAAAAATAGCCACCCGATCGCGGCAACAACCTGGATTTACCACCCATTAGGTGGGGTCGATCTCCGCCAGAGGACGAAATAGCCTTGGTCGTTAGCGAATCGTCCGCCCGTAAATACGCCTTGGACCCCGAGGTCCGTTTGATGCTCGAAGTCCGCGAGGACAACGCCGCGGCTTTCGAGGAGTTGGTGTTGCGCTATCAAGCGCGGCTGGTCATGTTTTTAATGCACCTTATCGGGGACGCGGATCAAGCGGAAGATCTGGCCCAGGAAGTATTTATGCGGGTATATCGTTCGCGAAAGAGCTACGAGCCGGGAGCGAAGTTTGCCACCTGGCTCTTTACAATTACTAATCACGTAGCCGCCAACGCCTTAAGGACGCGGAATCGGCGTCCCGAGATAATGCTGGCCCCGCTGGACAGTGGGGCGACGGGCGTCACGCCGCTGGACGTGATATTGCAGGCCAGCAGCGGGCAGATGCCCGCCCGGCAGTTGGCCAAGGCCGAAATTCGCGACGTTGTGCGAGTGGCGCTGGAATCGCTGAACGAACGGCAGCGACTGGCCGTGCTTTTGAACAAATTTGAAAACATGAGTTATGCCGATATAGCCGATACAATGAAACTTACGACCCAGGCGGTAAAGTCGTTGCTGTCGCGCGCGCGAGTGAATTTGCACCAGGTTCTTGAGCCTTATTTTAAGCACGGCGAATTGCCGGCGATCGACGGGGTCGCAAATTCGCAAGGGCGCGAAACGCAAAAATGACGATGGATAATTAACCGCGGAACAATATATCATGTCGCAAGAGCCCATCAATGCCGAAAGCTCGATCGAAGAGCAACTAGTAGCCTACCTCGACGGCGAGTTGGACGGTGAATCATGCCGCCACATCGAGGAACTATTGGCTGTTGATCCCGAGGTCCGCCGGAAACTGCATTGGCTGGAACAGACCTGGGAGATGCTTGACGAATTGGATACCGCGCCGGTGGGCGAAGACTTTACCCGCAGCACCATGGAAATGGTGGCTCTTGCGGCGGAAGAAGACGTGCGCAAAAGCGCCGAGGAGGCGCCTCGGCGGCGCAGGCGGAAGTGGCTGCTTTGCGGCGGTGGAATGCTTGCTGCCGGCGCGGCAGGATTCATGGTATTTGTTCTGACCGCTGCAAACCCGAACAAGGAACTGCTTAAAGACCTGCCGGTATTGGAGAATCTGGACGAATATCAGCAGATTCAAGATATAAAATTCCTTCGCATGCTGCAAGAAAGCGGACTTTTTCCCAAGGTCGAGTCTAAAGAGGGAGACAGCGTTTCAAGTTTGCCGAGTACGCTCCGCACAGGGGAAGATGCGGTGCAACACATCAAGAATCTCACCCCTGCCCAAAAAGCCGATCTGCTACAGAAACAGGAAAGTTACGCCCATCTTGGCCTAGCCGTGCAAAACCAACTACAGCAATTGCACAAACAAATCCAAGCTGATCAGCACGGCGACGAGCTCCGCGGCATAATGGACCGTTATTACGAATGGTTCAAGTTGCTGCCTCCCTACTACCGCCTGGAATTGCCCCACTTGTCGGCCAACGAACGGATCGAATGGATTAAAAATTACAAGGAGAAAGAAAAAACTGAGATTACCAACAGGCCGCCGGCGGGCAAAGATTCCGATGCGCTGTGGAAATGGATGGAGGATTATGAGGCCAAGCATGAAAAAGAATTCGTGAGTAAACTGCCGGAGCGAATGCAGGCGGATCTAAAAGGCTTCCCCCCTACAGCTGTTCACCGCTGGGTAATGTGGATGATATGTGCGCGCCGCAAGGCGGACAAAATAAAGATTCTCCATTTTTAGACGTCGATTTGAACGAATTGCGATCGATGTTTACGCCGGATATCCAGAAACTACTGGAAGCCAAGTCCAAGAACGAACAAGTCACCATTCTGCAAAACTGGTCTCATTATCTGTTACGGCAAAGGAGCCCGCGGCGCGGACCGGGCATGGAAAATCCGGTCAACGACGACCAGTTGACCGAGTTTTTTGAAAATTTAGATGCTGAAGATCGCGACCGCTTGATGAATCTGTCCGGCGAGGACATGCAACAGCAACTGCTGAGACTATATATTATGAAGACCAGGCAGCAGGGGATGTTTCCTCGCCGGCAGGATGAATTTGGTCCCGGCCTGCCACCGGGCCCGGGCTTTGGTCCTGATCGGCGCAGGCCCGATGGCCCTGAAAAACCCGAAAACCAGGATAAAAAGCCTTAGAGCGGGCAAAAAAGCCGCCTTTTTCCCGGCATTTTCCTCTTTACACAGAGCCTGTTTCTCGTATAACTATGTAGAAATTGGGCTTTTCATCGCATTCCTGCTTGCCGCAAGGAAAAATTTATGGCGCAAGACGACAACACTCAACTTTGGGCCATGTATGCCATCATCGCCTTTTGCATCACAGGCATTTTGTGCGAGATCCTGTTCTGCTTGATACGCAGGGGAATGGTATGGCATTTAATGGATTTTGTCATCATCCTGGTGCTGGCGAGCATCGTGGGCGGGGGCGTATTCTGGGCCTGCAAAAAACTGAATATTTGACGCCCCTTAAAATGCAACCATGTGGCTGGCTACCCTTGTATTGTTGTCCGTCTCGAATATTTTCATGACCTTCGCCTGGTACGGCCATTTGCGCTACAAGCAAACGGCATTGTGACTGGCCGTGCTGGCGAGTTGGCTCATCGCTTTCATCGAATATTGCTTCCAGGCGCCGGCCAATCGCCTGGGATCAAACGCCGGGATCGGCGCCGCGCAATTGAAAACCATCCAGGAAGTCGTAACCCTGACGGTGTTCTGTGTTTTTTCGATTCTCCACCTGCGCGAACCGCTGAAATGGAACTACCTGCTGGGATTCATCTTCATCGTGGGCGGGGCATTGTTCATTTTTGCCCCTTGGCGGCAATAGCGTTGCTCAGCCAATACAAGGGCAATCCGAGAAGCAAGATCAGCAGCGCTCCCGCGGCGACACCGGGCTTGTACGAGGCGGCGCTTTGGATCAGGAAAGCGCAGACAAGACAAAAAATAATGGTGGTTAGGGGATAGCCCGTCACGCGATAAGGTCGCTGGGCATCAGGTTCTTTGAAGCGCAGAACGATGACCGCCAGATTGGTTGCCAAATAAAATGAGTAGACGGCCGCGGCGGTGTAAAGGATGGCGTTGACAAAGGAGCCCAGTAACACTATCAAGCCCATTGCAATCAGGCCCTGAAGCAAGAGCGACCGGACGGGCGTGCCCGTTCTTTGATTCCAACTGCCCAATGCGCGAAAAACGCGATGTTCAAGGCCCACGGCATAGGAAATCCGCGCCGGTGAAGATCAAACCGTTAGTGGCGCCCAGGGCGGAGATACAGATCAAGGCGCTGATGAAAGCGGCGCCGAATTTTGGAAGCATCGTCGAGACGGTATCCGCGGCAATGGCTTGGGAATTTGCCACGCCTGTCAGACCGAGCGTGTAAAGGAACGCCCAGTTGACCAACAGATATAGGATTGTAACGGCGAGGGTTCCCAGCACTAACGACCGGACGATGTTTCGGGAGGGATTTTTTACTTCCGCCGCCACGTAAGCCATTTCGTTCCAGCCGCCGAAGGTGAACAGCACGAGAATCAGCGCCAGACTGAGCGGCCTGGAATGGGCGATTGCAGAACTGGGGGGAGATCCCGGTCCGGCAAGCGCCACGGCAACGATGGCCAGCAGTCCCAAGGCCTTGGTGGTGGTCAACAGGTTTTGAGTCCACTTGCCTTGGGGCACGCCGACGACGTTGATGCCCGTGAGGATGGCCACGGCGGCCAGGGCGTAGAATAGAAGACTCCAAGGAACCGCCTGCACGGCCAGGGCCTTGATAGGCATTAGGTCGTACGGCGCCATGGCATGGGGAAAAGGATCGTAAATCGTTTGTGCATACCGGGCGAAGACGAAGGCCATTGCGGCAATGTCGCCCGGACGGACGACAGCGAGTTGCAGCCAGCCGAAGAGAAATCCGGCCCAGCGGCCGTAGGCCCGGCTTAAATAGACGTAATCGCCGCCTTCTTTAGGATAAGTAGTGGCCAACTCGGCGTAGCCCAACGCGCCGCACAGCGAGATCAGGCCGCCGAGGATCCAAATTCCCAAAAAGGCCCACCAATACGGAGCGCCTTTGGCCACGTCAGGCACTACTTCGTAGATTCCCGCGCCGATGATGATCCCCACGATCAGGCAGGTGGAATCGAAGAGCGACAGTTGTTTTTTGGGGGTTACTTGCACGGGAAATTACAGATTGCAGTGCGAAACCGCAAGCGGTTTACATCAATATTTATCGTTATTGGTTTCCTCCGCCAGCCAGGCCAAATAATCAGGGCTGCCGGCGGTCACGGCAAGGGCGAGGATTTCGGGCACTTGATATGGGTGCAGTCGGCGGATGGTTTCCTCGATGCGATCATAAAGATCCCGCCTGGTTTTGGCCCAGCACTGCCACTCTTGGGCCGTGTTGATTTTGCCCTGCCAGCGATAAATGCTGGTTACGGGCCCGATTATCTGCACGCAAGCCGCCAATCGCTCATCGACAAGGGCCCGGGCAATGGACTGGGCATCTTCTCGGCGTTCGACGGTAGTGATTACCTGGATGTAATCGGCCATGATTATTATTCTCTATTGTTTGGAAAGACAGGTATAAATATACCTATTTCCGCGAAAAAAAATAGCAAGACATCGTGTAAATAATGTCGTATCTGAGGTTGGAAATCGCTGAAAAAGCTCCCGGAGCAAGCTCCGGGGCTGAACGATGAAGCGACATTATTCACCTTACACTCAATAAGGCCCATGATCGGCTTGCACTACTGTTTCGCCATCAATAATGTATAATTTGCAGCGGCATAAAGCCGCGACCAAAACCCCCGGTGTGTTCACCGGGGGCTAAATGATTTATTCGTTGTCTCCAGGTTTTTTACCATGCTCAGTTCCGATCTTGACCTGTGGCACATGCGTCGGGCCTTGGAATTGGCGGCCAACGGGCAGGGGTGCGTCGAGCCGAATCCGATGGTGGGCTGCGTTATCGCCCGGGGGGCCGAGATCATCGGCGAAGGATGGCATCGGCGATTCGGCGGTCCACATGCCGAGGTGGAGGCCTTGCGCATGGCCGGGCGCGGGCCGCCGGGGGTGCGATGTACGTTACGCTGGAGCCGTGCAGCCACTTTGGCAAAACACCGCCGTGTACCAAGGCCCTGTTGGCCTCGGGCGTAAAGCGGGTGGTCATCGCCATGAAGGACCCGTTTTCCCAAGTCGCGGGCGGTGGACTGGCCGAGTTGCAGGCGGGAGGCGTGGAGGTTCAATGCGGCGTGCTGGAATTCGAGGCCCGGAAACTGAACGCCCCGTATCTGAAACTTCTCGAAACCGGCCGGCCGTGGATCATCGCCAAATGGGCGATGTCGCTGGATGGCAAGATCGCCACAGTCGGCGGGGAGAGCCGTTGGATTTCCAATGAACAGTCGCGCAAGGTGGTTCACAAGCTGCGGGCACGGATGGACGCGATCATCGTGGGGCGGGAAACAGCGCTCCGCGACGATCCTATGTTGACCGCACGCCCGCCGGGACCGCGCACTCCGTTACGCGTGGTTCTCGATACCCAAGCATCGCTTTCACAAGACAGTCAATTGGTACGCACCGTAGCCGAAGCGCCCGTGATTATCGCTGCGGGCAAACAAGCACCGCAGGCAAATCTTAAACGTTTGCAAGATTCCGGCTGCGAGGTGTTCGAGTGTTCGGGCGAGACCCACATCGATCGGCTGCATGCACTTTTGGAGGAATTAGGCCGAAGACGTTTGACCAACATACTGGTCGAAGGCGGCGGCCAAGTTCTAGGTTCGCTGCTAGATGCCCGGCAGATCGACGAAGTGCACGTGTTTATCGTCCCAAAGCTGATCGGCGGCGCCGGGGCTCGAGTCCCTTTCACGGGCAACGGCATTGCCGAAATGGCTGAAGTTCTGCATATCGATGCCACCGAGATTGAAACCATCGGCGGTGACATTTATATACATGGCCGGATAAAAAAATGACAATGGGAATAATCTGTTTTCAGCTATCAGCGGATAGAAAGCTGTGCTAAACCGCAAGCGGTTTGTTTGTAATTCATCATTCATAATTCGGCATTCATCATTCCAAACATGCAACCGGCCGGGATTCCCCTCCCTGGAAATCCCGGCCGGTGTGGTGTCGGTCACGAGTTGTCAAAATCTCAGGGACCGATACTTTGCGGGTTAGGCGCTAAAAAATCGCGCGGACCGCGTGTTGTATAATATGGATATGCGACTGCTCCGACGGGCGGACCGGGGGCGAAAGCTTCGCCCTCGCCCGCGCCACGACGGCATAGACGGCAGGGGGCCTGCTGACCGGGATCGGAGCAATTTTGGCAATTATCGCAATCGCACGAGGCGCAGTCCTCCGGCGCTGGTCGCAACTTCCTGGCACGCATGCAATCGGCCTATGGCCGGGGGCCGATAGGCAGCCGGTCAACGAGGTCAAAACAGTCACCGCCAGTATGGCATAGATGGCACGTTTCATATCCGACGATTCCTTTTGGTTCGATACTAGGACAGGGCTAAGCCCTCTGGAATTGTCATCGGCCCGACAACCCGTAGAATCCAGAAAATCGGTAAAACCGTTGTTTTCGGCAGGACAGGCATAAGCGATTTTGCCCAACAGATTTGCATTTGTGGTGTAAAATAGATAAATTAGCGCGAGATTGCGGGCGGGAAGATCCGATCATGGTTGCTTCCAATCAATACATCCAAGAAATCATTGCCATGTTCGCCCAGGCCGCCCAGGCCAATCTCCATACCCCCACAAGAGAAGGAAACGTCATTGTTATAAGGGAAGAATCGGCCGACGAGGTAATGATTACCGGCGATTTGCACGGGCATAGGCGGAATTTCAATCTCATCAAAAAAATCGCCGGTCTGGATAAGCATCCCAGGCGCCACCTGGTGCTGCAGGAAGTCTGTCACGGCGGACCGCTATATATTCAAAACAGCGGATGCATGTCGCACACCTTGCTTGAAGACGTGGCCATCCTGAAAAACAAGTATCCCGATCGGGTGCACTTTATACTCGGCAACCACGAATTGTCCGAACTGACCGATTTTCCCATCCAGAAAAACAAGCAACTGCTGAATTTTCTTTTCCGGCTGGGATTGCAACAGATGTATGGGCCGGCCACGGAAAGAGTTCGCGAAGCCTATCTTCCTTTTTTACAAAGCTGCCCCCTGGCGGTGCGCATGCCGCACGGCGAGTTCATTTCGCACAGCATTCCGGAAAACTGCGACATACAGGGTTTCGACGCCGGTATCTTCAACGCGAAATCGGTTACGGCGAATACTTCGAGCAATCGGGCATTTTCCAGTTGGTTTGGGGACGTGATCAGCGCCGGCAAAACGCCTGCGCCTTCGCTGAAATCGTTAACGCCCGAATCCTTATCAACGGGCATGAGCCTTGCATCGAGGGTTATTTTGCCCCTAACGACGTGCAAATTATCTTGGATTGTTGCAGTGAAAATGCCGGATATATTATCCTCCCCACCAATCAGCAATTGAGCCATGCGGAAATCTTTTCACAAGTGAAGAAGCTGTAATGGAGCAGGGGGCAGGAGAGAGTGGGCGGAGGACGGTAAAAACCGTTTGCAATTAGTGCCCCCTTCCCTTTCTGCATCCTGCGTTCCAAGACCTGGCCGGATTGTGATCTGGGATGGATGGGTGGTTTGGGCAATTCTTTTTGATTGGCCCGGATTATTCTCATAGCCTAGGATCTTTAACACACAGTGCGATACACCAGCCCGAAGTGCTAGCGAGGATAAACTGTTTGCCATCCCTCGCTTGCGCTTCGGGCTAGTGTAAATTCATAAATAATCCAGATTAGGTTTTCGATTCGCCCTTGGACAAAACGCCTGTATTTGCTAAAAAGTGCCCTTAAATGCGCCCGGGCAAGTGGAGCCATAGTCATCATCGCATAGCGTTTAAGGCTGATGAGCCTCCGGCCGCAAGCGGCCGGCTAAACCGGGCAACCGGCAGCAAGCCACGGATGAACGAGGCAACATGAATTTCATCAAAGTCATACGGATGGCGATCCAGTATCGCTGGACGCTTTTCTCCTCGATCATCTGTGCATTTATTGTGGCGGTGTTTTGGGGATGTAATATCGGCGCGGTTTATCCGATCGTGGAGGTGACATTCCAATCGGAGTCGCCGCAGAAGTGGATCGATCGGCAGATCGCGGAAACGCAAAACACGACCGCGAAAAAAACCGACGAGATCGCTTCTCTCCAAAAGGAGTTGCCCCAGGCAGCGCCCAAACGGCAACAAGAGATCAATCGCGTAATCGATATTGCCCAGACTCGTTTGGAGGCTGAAGAAAAGGCGCAATCTAATTATGTCTGGCTGAAGCCCTTTATTGACAAATATCTGCCCGAGAACCCATTCAAATTTATGGCGCTTATTATCGGGCTTTTTCTAATGGGCACGTTTTTAAAAGATGTTTTTTTGATCACCAATAGCATACTAGTGGCTCGGATGGCCCAATTTGCGGCCTTTGATTTGCGCAAACTATTTTATCGCCGCACATTGCGCTTGGATCTGGCCACGTTCAACGACGAAGGCACCTCCGATTTGTTGAGCCGTTTTACAAACGACATGAACCAGGTGTCTTCGGGCCTGGAAACGCTTTTCGGGAAATCTATAGTGGAACCGCTGAAAATGGCGGCATGTTTGATAGGCGCGGCTTGGATCTCCTGGAAGCTTTTGATTATATCGATGTTGATCGCGCCCGTGGCGGGTTATGCCGTGCGCTGGCTGGCCAAATCGCTGAAGCGGGCGAATCGCCGGGCCATGGAAGAAATGGCCGCCATCTATACCACGCTGGAAGAAACATTCCGCAACATAAAAATCGTCAAGGCCTTCACCAACGAACGCCAGGAACGGCGGCGCTATCATAAAAACAGCAAGAATTATTTCAAGAAGGCCATGAAAATCGCCGGGTACGACGCCCTGGTGCATCCGATAACCGAAGTGCTGGGAATCGTCACTTTTTGCATAGTGATGTTGGCCGGGGCATGGCTGGTGTTTACGCAGAATACGCATTTGTTGGGCATCCGCATGAGCGATCGGCCTATAAGCACCGGGTATATGTTGCTGTTCTACAGTCTTTTAGCGGGCATGGCCGATCCGCTGAGAAAACTGTCCGACGTTTTCAACCGCCTGCAATGCCGCCAGCGCGGCCTGCGACAGAATCTTCGCCCGCCTGGAACGCGAGCCCGCCATACGCGACCCGCAGCGCCCGGTGTCGATTGCCCGGCATCATCGCAACCTGGAGTTCATAGCAGTGGATTTTGCCTATAGCCCAGGGAAAAACGTGTTGCAAAACGTGAATTTGAATATAGGTTTCGGCGAAACCATCGCCATCGTCGGCCCGAATGGCTGCGGGAAAAGCACGCTTGCCCATTTGATACCCAGATTCGCCGATCCCACGGCCGGCGAAATTCGCCTGGACGGCGTGCGACTGACCGACATGCGGATAAAGGATTTGCGCGGACAGATCGGGCTTGTGACCCAGGAAACAGCCTTGTTCGACGACACGATCTTCAATAATATCCGTTACGGCATGCCCGATGCCAGCAGAGAGCAAGTCATCGAGGCCGCTAAACAAGCCCATGCGCATAGGTTCATCGAAAATGAACTTCCGCAGGGTTACGAAACGCTGGCCGGCACGCTGGGCAACAGACTTTCGGGCGGGCAGCGGCAGCGAATCGCACTTGCCCGGGCGATACTCCGCGATCCTTCGATTCTGATCCTCGATGAAGCCACCAGCCAGGTCGACTTGGAAAGCGAACAGGCCATTCAAAAGGTGCTGGAACAGTTTATTCTCAACCGCACCGTCATCATCATTACTCATCGGCTGGCAATTCTAGCGCTGGCCGACAGGATCGTGGTTATGAAGGACGGGCAGATCGTGGACATGGGCAAACACGAAGAATTGCTTGCCAAGTCGGGACTTTACCGCCGGTTATACCAAATTCACTTCGATGATATGCGGCAGACGGCGTAAAATAAAAGGTGCCAGGAACCAATCAAAGATTGTATCAACCAAATGCGAAATCAATGGTTCCTGACACCTTTATTCCGCCCTGATCCTCTAACGGTCTGAGGTGTTCCATGGGTCGCACGTTGCTTTGTTCGCTCGCTGGTGCCGGGGTCGGGTTTCTTGTGGGTTTTGCGGCCGTATACATGGCGTTTGGCGCACAACCAGCGAGAGACACAGGACCTATCGCCTTGTTTGTGGGTATTTTCCTCGCCGGTACCGGAGCCATAGCCGGTTCCATCATTGGTGGCGTGGCGGATTTGCGGGAGTTTTTCAGGAAGAGGCAAGCCCCGAGAGAAGCACAGGATCGAGACAAATGAGAGTCCGGGGAGGCAGTGGCTTAACAAAACACTGCACCCGACACCGCCGCCATTCGGTCAACTCGTGGCATGCTGCCGGTCGAGGCGGCGGTGCGGGCGAGCTTTGTCGTTAGTCGTAGGAGCGAGTATGCGGCGGTTAAGGTCTCCGGTGCTGTGGTTTTTCGTGTTCGCCTATGTGATCACGGGCGTCGGGATGTGCGTGAATTTCCTCGCACTTCGTCGCCTTCCGGCTGGCACGCCCATAAACTCACAGACAATGCCCTGGTTGCCCTACGCCCCCTACGTCCTTTGGGCAGGGCCGTGTCTCTCTGGCCTGCTCATGACCCTCTTCCTGTACGGCCTCCCGGGCGTCCGGCGGCTCGTCTTCCGACTCAGCCCCTGGTCGGTCGGTCGGGCGTGGCCGGTGCTGGCCGTCTGCTTGCTCCTCCCGCTCGGAGTCGTCGTCCTGCCGGTCAGAATCTTGGCCGCGCTCGGTGTCGCTGTTCCACCCCTGCATGGGGAGGGTGGCCACATTACCTTTACGGCGCGGTTATCGGCGGAGGCATGATCGGGCCGGGGCTGTTCGAGGAAATCGGCTGGCGCGGGTTCGCCCTGCCTCACCTCCAGCGCCGTTACTCGGCCCTCGTCAGTAGCCTCATCATCGGGTTGGTGTGGGCGTTCTGGCACTTCCCGAACTTCCCCGCCTTTACGCCACCGATCCTGGCGGCATTCGTCCCCAAGGTAATCGTGATGTCCCTCATCTTTACGTGGGTTTACAATTCAACAGGAGGAAGCCTGTTCGCCGTCGTGCTGCTACACGGGGCGATCATTGCCTCGGCGATGCTGTTCGCCGGCCCCGACGATGGAGGCTCACTGCGAGAGGACGTGATTGACGGGCTGCTCTACGCGGTCATCGCTGTCGGGCTGGTGTGGCGATACGGGGCCGCGAACTTGTCTTGGCGCGACCGCGTCGTGGCTGAACCGCCTAACAATTGCGTGAGCCGGAGCGGCGAATCCGGCGGAATCTGAAATCAACGCGTAACGTTGCCGCCAGGGGAAAATAAAGAATAAAGGTGCCAGGAACCAATATTCAGGAACCAATATTATTAATGCAAGAATTACCCCTATGCATCAAAAAAAACAAATCAATGGTTCCTGACACCTTTATTCTCCTTTATTCTCCCATATTCTACTTGTCACTGTTAGTGAAAACGCCACACAAATGGCGCAGGCGTATCCCATCCTCTCTCGACAGCGTATATAACACTCCGGATCGATCCTCGTCGAAGAGATCGTCGCCAACGTAGAAAGACAACATAACGTCTTGGCCGTCGAAGAAGCTTACACGAAGGTGGTAACAGAATGGTGGCACTTGGACCGGTCCGCGATACGGGCCGGGCTGAAAAGGCTGACTGCGTGCGAGTAGATCGAAGACTTCCTTCCACCGTTCCTTTCTGATTGTAGTCCAAGTATCCGTCCCCCGTGGCGAGCATTCGATTGAAACCACATCCGTACGCCGTCGAACCGCATCCGGAGTCCTCGGGTTTCGAGGGCTGCCGCAACCCTGCAATGCGCAACACATGAGTACCAGCACCGTTTTCAAACATACGCTTTCCATTTGGTCGAATCGAAGAATAAAGGTGAATAAAGGTGTCAGGAACCATTGTTTGTGGTTTATTTGTATGGCCGGCCTCGGGGACGGAACAGGGAGTCAAGGCCGAAGCGGTTTTTCATCCGCTCTATCCAATTTTCGCTCCCGAAGGGCTGACCGCGGTTCACGCAACGCCGCAAGGCTTCCAGTTCGCGCTGGCTTTCTGCCCGGTTGACGCGTTTTAACCAGTCCTTAGGCACTTCGATAGGCCATTTTGATAAGACCGCCTGACCTTCCGCGTCTGCAAATTCGCGTCGCCAAAGGCTAGACCAACGCCACACTTCGGCACGCTCGCACAATCCGGCCCGCAAGGCATTTCGTTCCACGTACCGACACACAGTCCAGAGATATTCGTCCGATTCCACCATGAACGACTTGAAACGCCCCTGGTACAAGTGGCCCGATCCCATGGAATGCCTATGTGCATGCCATCTTTGGGTGTGTGTAAGCGTCAGCCAACCCACGAACGTGGAAAGGTCTCCATCCTCTCGAGGCCAAAGCACCAGATGCCAGTGATTTGGCATCACGCAATATGCCAGCAAACGCATTTTCACTCGACGCACGGCATCTTCGAGGATTCGCTCGAAGGCATTGTAGTCCTCAGACTTGTCAAATATCCGCATACGAGCATTTGCTCTATTAAGCACATGGTACGCAAAACCGCCGGCCGTTGTCCTTAAAGGTCGTCCCATGTGGGGATTCTATCAAATTGCAACAATACTCGTCAATAATGGTTCCTGGCACCTTTATTCCCTCCGCCGGAACGTGGGAGCAAGTTTTTTTATGCTTGCAGGATTAAACATTGGCATGTTTATTGCGGTATATGGACAGCGAGAGTCCAACAGGCAGCGTAGGCACGACCAAGTATATAGGAATTTAGCGGGGCCGGAACAGAGAAGAAGCCTGCAAAAGTTCCTTTTGAAATAGATAACGTGTAAGTCAAACGAGATTGGAAAGTCGCGAAACCCCTGATAAGTATCCCCTTTCAGGAAGAGAGAAGTAAAAGCATCGTTGCTATCGGAGGCGAGTTGCTTCCGAAAACAAATGGCGAGTTGAGGATTGTTGCCCGAGCGATCCTCAACTCGCCTGTTTTATTTTGATACAGTTTTATTACACAAATGCCGCAAAATTAGGCACTGTCTTATTACAGTGTTGCTAACTCAATTAGTAAATCTTCCACAGTCATAACTTTTTCTTTGATTCCTGCCGCTACAGCGGGGGTTGTCTTTAGTGTAATATGAACCCGGCAGAAATTGTAATATAGGAAATATAGGGCAAGGTGATATTCATGGTTTACCCATTTTTTGCTATGGGCATTGGTAAGCCGGGTCATGCGACGTACTGCCATGCGGATACTGAGGTTTTGCCGCTCTACATGGGAGGTGCAAACAAGGTGCGGTAAAGGATAACCACATACTGAGTGCATCTTTAAGTCTATTATTTCTCCCGGAGAATAGCGGTGTTCGGCGTCATTCCCTTGCTGCTTCCCGTATATCTTGATTAACTGGGCGAAGTCAATCTGCCCACCAAAAGCATCGGGGATTGCGCTAGTGTATGGGGCAAAACCATCGGTTGTAATCTGACAACGGCCCGATACGGCAAGCCTTAATTTATCCGTAAACTGAATTGTATCGAGTGTCGTTCGTCTGCCAATATGCCAGGCCAAAACTAGCTTATTGGTTCGCTCGATTGCCAAGAAGGTATAAGCATCGCCGCAACCTTCACTGTATTTATTTTGTGAACGGGTTTTTTCCTTGCACTTCACAAAACCCCATGTTTCATCACACTCTACATCCATAGCGGGGAGGTTTTGCATTTTGGTTTCCCAATAACGCAAGGCACGCTTTCCCAGCACTTCCAAAAGCCCTAAGATCGTATTGCGATTAACGCCCGTAAGCCTTTCCACGGACCTAATGCTATTGCCCTCTAGGAGCATCCGTAAGCAAAGCACGGCCTTTGTCTTGTCGATCCGCATATCCCCGAACAATTTAAGCTGGACGGGAAGCCATGTCGCGCCACAAAGTAGGCAACGATAACGCTGCTTACCATGCTGATCGTGTCCATGTTTTTTGGAAGATTCATGCTTACAGGCGGAAGTAATCATAACGAATCCCTTTGCATTTTGGGCGGAATTCGCTATAGTTGTGTTGAGGTCACTATTGAGCGAAATCCGCTTGATTGTGATTGCCCCGGTTGGGTTGCCTCCCAATCGGGGTTTTTGTTTCTTTATCGTTATTATATAGATAATATCTATATAGTCAAGCAAATTATATATACCACAAGTCTTTACTGTACAAGTAGTTACAATTCAACTTTTCTAAAGACTAAGTTCACGCTTGACTATATAGATATTTTCGATATACTATCTATATGGCACGTCCACTAAAGCCGCCAGATTCACTACTGAACGAAACGATCATTGTTAAGGCTACAGCCCAGCAAAAGGCGACCATAAAACAAGCCGCTGAGGATGAAGGCCTTGATATTTCAGCATGGATTCGTCGGATTTTGATGGAGTCCGCCAAACGGCAACTGAAAGGTGGTCAGCGGAGAGAGGGGGTTACGATCCCATCCGCGCAGATGCAGACCCCTCCGGCAGGGTATAAGACTGCTGCGCCTCCAAGACGCGGGCCGCTCTCCGAAACAAATCTGGAAAGCGGCTAAACGAGATGTAAAGAATTATTCGATTCATGTTTAATAGAACACTGAAAAGTCAAAAAGGTTTCGGTTGAGGGATTCGATGATGTCACACGTTTCAAAACCCCAGCCAACATTTGAGGTGCGTCTTGTAGGTCCTGACTTGGCACCGGAACAATTGTCGATCAGGGCTGTCAATGACGTACTATCTGCGGTCCAAGATCTTGCCAGCGGTCGGAATCCTTTTGAAATTAGACAAGTTCCACCAGATAAAACAATTAGTCTGTCGAGAGTTAGGAGCGGTTCCGCTGTATATACTTGCGTTGCACGCGCACCAAGTGAGGCGCGTGCAAACCTTACACGCATGGGAAAATTATTAACGTCAGCAACCGGAGATGGAATTGACGATGAAGGACTAATTGCTGCTTTAAGACCCCTTGAATTGCTAAGTGATGTTGCGCGAAATATCAATTGTCAAATTGAAGTTGCTCTAAAAAAGGCGGCATCGCCACTATTTACAATCGTAAAAGATGCCTATCAACACATTTCCGACCGACTTTTGCTAAGTGGCGATACAACGGTTGTGGGTCGTGTACTGAGAGCAGGCGGAGCCACAAACATGAGATGTCTATTGCGTGTTCCTGGTCGCCGTCGCTGTCTATATTGCAGTGTAAGTAGTAAAAAATTGGTGCAGCGATTAGGCCAACATTTATATGAAGAAATTGCAGCCACAGGAACAGCAACGTGGATTCATCGGACTTGGCGAATCTATCGATTCACCATCAGAGATTTTACTCAACCATGCCTCGGCAATGCACAAGAGGCTTTAGAGCAACTCCGCAATGCTGGACTCAAGGCATGGGATGAAATTGAAGATCCGGAAGCGTTCATCCAAAGGTTACGATCGTGATTATTGGCATCGACTCAATGATCTTGATATATGCCGAAATTGTTCCTTTAAAGAAAGGGCCAAAGTGCAAAGACATTTCTGATTTGCGGAAACGGTCAAAACTGTTGATTATCAAGGCGTCAGATCGCCGGGACACAATTGTTCTCCCTACGGTCGTAATGTCCGAGTTACTGGTCCCGGTTCCAAACAGCCAAAAAGGAGCCTTGATTCTAGCTCTACAAAAGAGATTTGTGTGTCCACCCTTGGATATCCCAGCGGCTAGTATGGCTGCGGATTTGTGGTCGCAGTTTACAAATCGTCCACAAAATCAGGATTATGGCAACCGGGATGTTCTAAAGGCTGATGTCTTGATCGTCGCATCAGCACGCGCTGGAAATGCTACACAATTCTATAGCCACGATGCACGATGCAGAACGCTGGCCGAATTAGCTGGCATGGAAGCTTTTGATCTTCCAAGCGGTCAATCAATGGATGATAAGTTCCTTCTTGCGGATATCGAAGAGGGCATACTCTAGCACAGTCACACACTAATAGGCTTGTAAGAATCCATTATGATTTGTTTGACTTCTTTAAGATGTTCCAACCATCTGTCATTGTCATCATTAGGATCGCAGCCAGGATATATGTCTGAATAGAGATAATCGACTAATTGCTCAATGACTGCTTGGTTATTGACATCCAAATCACTATTCCATGGCATCGGTGCATATAACAATGCCATTCGTTTAGCTTTTGATATATCGTAAGAACCCGACAAATCAGGTATTCGATAAGAAATCGCAGTAATCTCTTTTAACTCAGTACCTTCCAATTTTGCATACTTTTTATACTCTTCGATATTATCCAACCCTTTTTCTGTTTTGTTATCTACTTCAATTAGCATACCACAACAATTGGGATAGTCTTTTTTCAAAATATTTATTAATTCTTGAACTATTTCATACGAATATTTTTTACTAGGTGCAAACCCCCAAACATTGAAAAGATTTTTCTTTATATGATAAGTAGCAAATAAAAATGATTTAAATTGTCCAGCGCATTTTTTGCCTATATATATTTCGCGCAATATGCTGTCTACATCTTGTTTCCATTCCACAATTTGATCTACTGGATGACGTTCATCTTTTGCCATTAGTCTTCTATAAAGTCTCAAAACATCGTTAAAATCTTCCTTTGTCTCAATTTGGAATGGTTTTCCCCCATAATATTTTTCAATACGTACATTGAGATCATGAATTTGTTGAGCCTGTTCTTTATAAATACGTCGGGGAGCAAGCACCAATTTACAAAAAGAGCAAGTCCAAGTATAAGGATTGCTGCTTCAATTGTTATACATACATCTTGATTTATATAAGTAGTCATGAGAAAGTAACTTATGTGCTTACGCTCACTGATACCAACAACAGTCGTAATAAACCAAAGGATAATAGGAATCTTTAGGCCAAGCACCCATTTCCAGGTGTCAGAAAGAAACCTTATTAGGACTAACAGGTCATAGTTTTTTATTTTATTGACATTTTTCATGCCACCTATTATAGTGGCTGAAAAATCACTTGTATTTACTAAACATTAGAACAGTTTAATATGATAACCTAGCATCAAGTATATAATCCCGAAATAAATTTCTATATTGTTAGATTTGTGTACCGATTGCACTTCATGTTCAATAGTACAGAGGAAAGCAATTACAATGCTGAGTTTGTGAAATACTAGAGCAAAAGGGAGGTAAAGAGAATAAAATAGGCATAGCGACCGAAACACGCCCTAATGAGAAATAGAGGCTAGCCTGATACTTACAACAAAGGGCCGAGGTTCAAGGCCCATATCCAATAATCTACAGGCAACATTTATGCACCGTTTTGGCACAGAGCGGGCTTATACTGAGAAACAATAAGGAGATAAGACAACGCCACAATCACCCTAGGGTAGCTTTTGCTGGCTTGCCCAGGTGAAAATCGCAATCAATAGGGCGGATTGCGAATGTTGTCAGCAACACTGAGTTAAGACAGTGTCCAAAATTAAACACTATTGAATCATCCACAGCGTCAGAGAATCTTTGTCTTTCACAAAGACTCTATTGCCCGCGATTATCGGATGTGCGTAGATCGACGTGTCTGAAACCTTGTAACGGGCCAATTCCTCGAATTGTTTGTCGCTAGGTTTGGAAACGATCAATCCGGTTTTTTCGGGCAGTGTAAATAGTACCGAGCCGGCGTCTACTATGGACCCGAATCGTCCGATATTGTCCGAAGCGGTCCAGGCTTCTTTTCCGTCCGCGGCGTTTAAACAAAACATTTTTCCTTTATCGGAGATGCAGTATAGCAGGCCGTCTTTAAGCACCGGGGAATTAAAAATCGGGGCGGGTTGTGCGCTCCAAAGCTCTTTAGGGGCAAATTCGTCGCCCTGTTTTTCGATCTTCACGGCCTTGGCGCCCCGGCCGGAGCCGGTGTAGATAACTGTTTGGCCGTCGATGATGGGCGTGGCGGCGTTGTAAGCCATTCCTTTGGGCTCGAAGGGGATTTTCCAGAGGAGTTTTCCATCGGCCAGGGCTACACCCACTACGCTTTTATCGGTAAGAGCAACGATCTGTTTCACGCCGTCCGCGGTCATGAGCACGGGCGAGGCATACTGCGGTCCTTCTCCGGCCCATTTCCACTTTAGGTCGCCGGTGTTCAGATCGAAGGCCATAATCGCCCCTTCGTTCTTTCCGCCGAGCTGGGCAATGCACATTCCATCGACGATCATTGGCGACGAGCCCGTATAGAACTGGGGCACGACGTTAGGGTACTCGTCCTTGCGCCACAGATCCTTGCCGTTGGCCGCGTCCACGCATGATAGTATCCCGCTGACGCCGATAGTGACGATTTTTCCCTGGGCCACTGCGGGGGAACTTCTGGGGCCGGAATGCACGGCGGCGGACGGTCCTTGGATGGCCTTGACCGGGTACTTATTTTTCCAAAGTTCCGTTCCGTCGGCCGCGTTCAGACACAGGATAACCTCATCGTCGCCCTGGCGCACAAATACATATAGTTTGTCGCCCACCAGGGCCGGGGTTGAATCGCCCAAGCCCACTGTAACTTTCCATTTCTGCGTAAGTTCCTTGGGCCAGGCAGCCGGGGCGGTAAATCCGCTTACTTTCCCGTCTCGATTGAGACCTCGCCATTGAGGCCAATCCTGGGCGAAGGCACAGGCCGCGCCGATCAGCACTACACAGCCCGCAATAACGCCGACCGATCGATTTGCGTTTTTCATGGCAGCTCCAATCCTGTTCGAGTTAAAAAAACCTAAATCCAACCGCAACCGCGGCACGGCAGTAGTGTACATTATCCTTATCCTATCTTCTAGTATCCACAGGCGCGAGCCGCGGATGAAATAACTGCAATTATGTCTAGGTTAAGCCCATCGGGTGCAGGGGCGGTTTTAAAATATCCGAAAACGCGTTTGCTTGTTTTTTTGCGCGGCCGGTTATCGAGAATCGACAGCCAAACGGGCGTGTGAACGGGGATGCCCAATAATAACAAAATGGGTAATGGCGCCCGGCATTTTTGGCGAAAACGGCTGAAATAAAGGACTACGGGCGGGTGCCTGTCCTAATTTTTCATAAACAAGATGGTTTGCACAGGAGGAATGAACATTTAGCTGATAAGTTGGCATTACAGAAGCCTCACTTGCGACGAAGTCATTTTTGTCCTCAATATAACCCCCGTTTCCCTATTAAAGCCTGGAGCTATAAGTTATTGTATAATAACAAGTTACAGCGACTTTTTTGATTCAAGGAAAATTATTTTGAGGGGCTGT
>CAWJUD010000002.1:320000-2578132 GCA_963845975.1 Pirellulales bacterium
AACAGATAAAGAAAGGAGGAGGAAAAAATTGGCGAAAGGTGCGAAAAGATGTATAAGGTGCTCCTTTTGCCAAAAGCCGAGAAATTCTTTGGCGGGGCAGACACGACACTGGCAAAAAAGTTGGCCTCTTGCTTCGAATTGCTGGAAGACGATCCCTTGCACCATCCAAACATCAAGAAATTACTTGGACCATTGAAGGGTTTGTATAGATTTCGAGCAGGCGATTATCGGATCATCTATCGGATCGACACTGCGAAGAAAACCGTGTTCATCGTGCGAATCGCCCATCGCAAAGAGGCGTATGATTGAAAAATCTTTGGATAACTCCGGCCGGACAAATCCGTCGCAAATAAATCGGCTAAGCGGACAGGAAACAAAGGCAAGCAAAATAATTTCCAGAGAATTAAGTAAGGCGTCCCCGGAATTACCGCGGCTCCAGCATGGGCTTCGCGAGGGTGCCAAGGGGGAACCAATTCCTAGCTGACGCAGTGTCCGGGCAGACCGAACAAGTCTTTCAGCAACTTGCTGACAATGTGCCTCGATGCGGTAAAAGCGGTGGGCACGGCCTGGTCTGTGACATACAGGAACCCGTCCGCGGACAAGACAAAACAATCTTCCCTGTCTTTGATGATTTTGACGATCTTGCCGCGCCGCTGTTCGTTTCCGTCAACTCGGCCCCAGTTATGGACAATGCAGTTCCGGACCTGAATTAGGTCTTCCATCGTGTCGAGATCTTTCGCGATGGCCGAAACATCGATCAGAGTATTATCGGCAAGAAGTTGCCGATGCTTGGCAAGCCAAGTTCCGGGACGGGAGGCTTTGAGCTTTTTCCCGCAATCGGGCACCGAGTTGCTGCAGATAAACTTGACTGATTCTTCCAGGAAGGTGCAGGCGGCGATCAACATCGAATACCGAAACGGGTGGCGCACGGCGTTTTCGATATGCCACAGGTACTCGTTGCAGGCATTATCGTCCTCGCACGTGTTGATGAATTCGGTTGCATTGTCTCTCAGACGGTTTTCTATGTCAAATGTACATTCACGCAGGTATTCAAGTCGCTTCCTCATGTACTCAACAATTACCACCTTGTCGTCTTTGGCTGCAAGCATTACTATTCCTCCGTGCGACGGTCGGGAATTACCGAGAGTGAAACGCCCCATCAAAGCAGCCGATAGCCTAAACCTTTACAACACGCCAGTCAATCACCCACTGCGTTACTACAGCCCAACAACTCTAGCGAGACTGCCGGTATTAAACTGGAGGAAGGCGGGGATAATGTCAAGGCACAAGAACACTAATTCTCGCTGATCTACGCTAATATCAACAATCAGTGAAGATCAGTGCCGATTAGCGTTCCTTAGAACGGCCGACTCATCAGACCGGCAACAGGGACGAGTGTTTACGAGATACGCCGCCATTGAAATTTGCATCAGAGGCGTCGTCATTAGTCGGAGGGGAATAATCGGGTTCCAAAAGTTCTTCAATCCAAGTCGAGGAGACCCACATGGACAACTCGCGATAGGGGTATTCCGTGGCCACTTCAACCGAAGCGTCTTTGACGGACAATACGCGGCAGGGAATCGAATCTTTACCGCGTTTCAATGAAGCGATAAAGGGGGCGATATTAACCAGTACCCGGTTTCCTTTTTGAATGTCCATTTTTTTAAATCCTTTTGATATGAGGGAACAGGAATATTGGTCGTGGATTGTCGATCAACATAATTACAGCAGAAAAACATTCCTTTATGCTCAACGTTAATAATTCAAAACAGGGTTGTCAATCGGCCCCGGTGAATTGTCCGTAAGAATTTTTTTATTGGTTGTTAAGCAAGCGAAAATATCGGCAGATTGGATAAAGAAGAGCGTTTTTGACAAGCATAGTTGACCAATTATTTTCTAATCAATGTTATGGCATTGTTAGAAAACGATTAGCGTCGTAGTTCCATGGGGGAGGGCTGCCGCATTATCGTCTTGGGGAGCGAACTGGATTTTTATTTGGGCGGCCCTAATGCCCGCAACTATTTCCGCCAGAGAAAGTATCGAGGCAGGTCGTGCGCTGCAAATCCTCCGCCGCAAGCAATTATTTTCGCGATCTTTTCCGCGGGAAAGGCGTTTTGGAAGGCCGCAAGCGAGTCGAGTGTTTCCTGAAAGTAATCCTCATATACCGGTTGCAGGCTCTCATATAAACGGCCCGCCGACGTTGCCAATGCCGGATTGCGCTTCCATTTCTCGGCCTGGCCGTGTGTAAGCTTAAGTTCGCAAACCAAGGTCTTGTTTATCCTATCCGATCCAAGCATGACGCTCCGCAGCCAGATTCGCTTTGACGAACAAACCAGGATATTCAAGCGATCCGAGCCAAGATCCACCAGGGCTACCGGATACCGATAATCACTCGTATTGGCGCGAATCCGGGCGGTTTTTAATTGATTGTTGAAACATGGCGAAGTTATACAAGGCCAAAATATCGCATTGCACCGCCTCGACCTTAAGCCCGAATTTCTGCCAACGTGTTAAAAGCCGTTGAAGCAACGTTCGTCGCAGGCCGATATAGACGACTGTTACGGGCCGTTGCGGTTGATTATCTTCCCCTGCATCGAATACGGCGTGTTTCCATGTCACGTCGGGCAACGGCGTTGCGAACAAATGCCGGGCTTCGTGCGTTATTGCCGCTTCACGCTTGGCAACCGGCATGGGCGGCAGTTCCACCGTTTTTAGCAATACCATCCAATCCGGCAGTCCCAAAACCACCATTGCGTTATCCAAGCCGTGCGGTTTAAGGAAGTTCTGCAGGGTTTCATCAACCAGTAAATCCCGATCTTTGTCATTTGAGCTTTGCTTCAAGAGGCGCCGATGCTCGACGATTTTACATTCTTGAAAGACCACGTTACCCGTACTATCATCCGATGCGAGTTTAACGGCCTTAATTCCGCTCAAGCTTATTTCCACTCCCCACGCCGTTTGTGCCGGGCGTTTTGGCAACCACCGGCTTATTTTGCCGATGATTGTTTTTTTCGAAAGAAGGTCGATTTGCAGGGAGGCTCGGCCCAGTCCCTGTAGAGCCAATCCGCAGGCCGCGGCATAGCGGCCGGGATTTTCAGCCAAAACCGAACAGTCGGCCGTCGGCCCAATGTGAACCGGGCCTAAATCGTGGAGAAATTCCAGAGGGGCGCCGAAAATCGTCTCGCGCGGCCTTTCGGACCAATTTTTCCGGCCTAAGGAGCACGGTTGAAAACCGCTTTCCCTGCTCGCCAACTCCTTGCATAGTTTTTTGAGTTCGTCATTCTCGGATACATATTTGCGCAATCGTCCGGCAAATTCAAAAAGCACTCCGTCCAGGCGCGGAGCATGTTTGATATCCCACGCCAAATAGGCCAATTCGCTGATTTGATCGCGAAAATTCCGGAATTCGTCGTCCAGAAAAGCCTTTGGCACTTGATCCAAAAGACCGAGCGCTTTTTCATAATCGCCGGCGGTTGCGATTCTTTTAGACTTGCGCATTGCTCCGCGGTTGATGGCTTGCGCTTGTTTTCGGGCGTCATCATTACCGGGCTGCAAGGTCAACAAACGCTCGACTTTATCTACCAAGTCGACCGTAAGCGATCCATCCTTCAGTTGATTTAACGCCTTATTTAGTTCTGTTATCTCGGCCCGGTTGCACTGAGATTCCTTTATCAGGCGGCACAAGTCCCGCGAGCGAAGCGCCTCGGGAATTTCGTCGGCCTTCCGGGCGGCCTGGTCCAAATCTCCGCATGCAATAAATTGTTTGATATCCTCCTCAATTTTACGAATCCTCGGCGTCAGCTCCTGCCGCCGGTTGAGGCATTGTTCAAAAAGATCGCTTGCACGGCTCGCAGCCCGCGCCAAACGCGAATGCTTGATGGCGGTTATGGGTTTTAGCAGGCTGATTGCTTCCGCATAGAGGTATTCTGTCATAAGAAATCGGGCCTGTGCGATATCCTTGTCGATCCGGTCGGCCATCTTGCCCAGAGCGGCCTTCAGATTCGTTCCGCAACTGCCGCAGAATTCCTCTTCGGCCGAATTGGATTCACCGCAATTTATGCAGGGATCCCATAAATGATTCCCGCATTTGCCGCAGTATTTCCGTTGCCCGCCGTTTTTCGTTCCGCATCCCGCACAATGAACCGACCGAATGGAAGAGGCAGGAGGCGGTAAAAGGGCGGATAACTTCATGATTACGTCCTTATCGGGGACCATCTTCATTAACACAGATTTCCAGGCTTGTACGCGGCAGGGGCAGCGGTTGCGCCGCCATCCCCGTATATTGTCGAAAGGCGACAGTACAACCGTCGCTCCAACCCGGTTCATCACTATTCATGCGATTTGCTTATCTCGATGGAAAGGATTTCAACGGTCAATTCTTGTTCTTCGCCGGCAGGCGGGGAAGCGCCGGTTTTTGCACGCGTGATCAAGACATCGATCGACCTCAATAGATCTTCCTTTTTGATTTCATTTAAGCCATCCAGCCACAGCCCATCGGGCAGCGGGCGTTCAATGCAAGATTTTACCTGCCGGCGGTAATAGGACGCCAGCCTTGCAGGCTTTGTACGATCTTCGATCCGAAGGTAATATACGTGCAAAACATCGTCGGCAAGCTGGGGCAGGCGCGTGCCTTGCTCGCCCGGCCAATCGAAGCGATAAACAGACGCGACCGTGCCGTTGGGATACGGCGGAATGGGTGAGTCAGCCGCATGGGGGCCGGTCGATGGAGCCGCGCCGCTGCGGAAGGCGGCGGCCGCGCGAGCCAATGCAGCCATATGGCAGCGTCGACAGTAGTCGCGCACCAAGTCTTCCGCCAGCTTATTCCAATCGGTTTCAGACGCGGACTTGGGCCGCTCCTCGGAATCTTGCTCGGGATCGTAGGACTGCTTGATTGGCCTGGCCGGGCGTGCCGGCTGCGGGGACTTGGCGCGGTTTTCCCGGGCCAGCGATTTCAGCACCGCCAACAAGCCCAGTTCGACAAGGCCCTTGTCGGCCACGCCCAGGGCGCGGATGGCTTGCGGCCCCTCCGCCCAGTGCCGCGACAAGGTTCGCTGCAAGTTGGGCGCATGGCCTCGCTGGGGATCGCGGCCGCCAAAGCCACGCATGCAGGCCTTTCCATCAATGTCGTTAGCGCCTGGTGCTGCAGGTTCAGGAAGTCTGTAAAGGGCGGACCCCATAGCAACCGGCCGACACTGTAGTGCCAATCGGGCGCGGGCGGCGGATTGGCGGGCTGTTGGGCCGGGAATCCTAAAAATATCCGCAGCGATTCCCTGCCGGCCAAGACGAATTGCTTTTCCAAAGCGGCGCGCGTAACGGCATCGGCCGGTTCGCTTTGGTAGATCAGCACCTGGGCTTCCAGATTCAATGGGTTCGCTTCGCATAGTATCGATAAAATCAGTTTGCGCATGGAATCGGAAACGGTTTGCTCGAAAACTGCGCCCGCCAGCAGCTTGCGCAACCGGGCGGAAGCGTTCGCACGCACTTGAGCGATCATTTTTTGCGCGATCGCGTCGGGCGGCTGTTTGTCTTGCCCCGGCGCAACGGAATGCGACGATTCGGTCAATAGTATACAAGCGGTCCGATCGCTTTCCGGTGAATCCTGGCGCAGCAAAGCGGTGAATGTCGCATCGACTATTGTTTGGCGATCCGCGGCGGGCAACTCCCCTGAGAGCAGGTCGCAGAGAATTTTTCTGCCGGCGTCCGTATTGTTGGCAGCCAAGGCGGACGATGCCGCACGAACCAACGCCGCTGGCTGGAGCGCGGCAATCGCCCCGGGCTTAGCCGACGATTGGGGCTTTATAAGCGACGCCAACATTTCCGCTTCTTCGTTTGTCCCGCGCGGGTGTTTCGCGCTCGTCAACGGCCGATGTCAACCGGGCATCACCCTTATCGCGGGCAAGCAAGAAGTCCTGCTCCTTCCACTCGTCCAATTTGACGGGCGCCGAGGACGCCGAATCCGTCTTGGCGCCGTCATTGCCGTTCTCCGTCTTGTTCGCGGCGGGTTTTACATTCGCCGGCGGCTTTACCGGCGATGAATCGTCATCGGCGCCATTGTTCACTGGAGCGGGAGGGGAACTGTTTCTCGCCGGCGGCTTTACCGGCGATGTATCGTCATCCGCGCCATTGTAAACGGGACTGGATGGCGAATTTTTTTTCAAGGGGGGCAGCGGAGGCGGCTTGACTGGCGTTGCATCGTCATCCGCGCCATTGTTAACCGCGCCGGACGACGGAGGATTCGGCACGCTCGAGCCGCAGCCTCCCAAAAATACAACGACCGCTATGACGAAAATCAAACATGGCCGCACCGGTAATCGCGCTTCGGTCGTTCGCATAATCTCGTTCCCTCCTTGCGGCAATTCTATCCGGGCCGGATTAGAGAATCGTTACATAACGGTTAGATTTAGATAAGCGTCGCGCGAGCCACTAGTCCAGGCAAGGGGACAGGTCCCCCTGCATGCCCAGGAAAAAGACAGCCGCCTTGGACGGTGTGAACCGCCAAGGCGGCCGAAGCTGTTGGGTTTATAACATCCTGGTGCGGCTTCAAATATGCTCTTGAAGTCAGGATTAGCAGGAAACCTCCTCGCATGTTCAACCGGGGATTAACCGCCGGTCGGAAAAAAGTTGTGAGGTTCATGTCCCGATCTCAAAAACATAGCGGCTCCCAATCGCGCTTTTGTATTGTCGGGTCTGTAAAGTTGGGCAGGTATTGTCGGGACCGTGTTGTTGAGGCGGCAGTTTGACTGCCGCCCCAACATTGGTCTTAACTGCCAACGGCGGATGGACTACTCCGGTATCTTGCCATTGGAAAAATCGTCGCCTTCCGCGCGGGTAACCAATGCCCGCATGGTCCGCGGATCGACGTTTTCGTTGAGGAAGTGGACGCTGCCGTCGGCGAACACGGAATTGCATCCGCCGGGATGGAACGAAAACGGCTCGTCGTTCAGGCCGCAATTGTTAACCGTCCAGGGGCAGTCGGGATTGGTGGCGTATGCCGGGGTGTTCCCAATGGCGGCCACATTGGCGGCGTCGCCGGGGCCGCCCAGCGGGGTGGCGTTGTTATTGATGTAATGGGCGAATTTATTATCCCGGACGTTTGGAGGGCCGGAGACGCCGCTCCCGCCCGCGTCTGGATCGGCCCAGCGATAAACGCCGCGATTCTTGGGCTGACCGCCGCTTGTATTGCCTTGAATAGTGCCCAGAGCGGCGGCGTCGGCCGCGCCCGCCGTGCACATCGCCGAGGCGTCGTTATAACTGGACATGGTTTTGTACAAAAGTGCCGGATGGTTGCGCCCGGTGTCTTCGATCATCAATATTGTGTTGCTCGTGCCGTCGATTACAGCCGAAAGTGGTGCGGCCGGGACCGCCAGAGCCCCGTCCGCGCGGTTCCAAATGGTGGTGGAGACTACGCCGTTAATCGATTTATAGCCCTTGTTTCGCGCCGTAAGTAGCGCTCGCCGGATCGCCGTCGATGTCGGTGTACACCGTGGCGAAGTAATCCAACTTGCCGAAGTCGGTCGGGCCGCCGATGCCGGTATCAAGAGTAGCGCTAGTGTCGGAATTGCCGCTAGTGGCCCCGGTTTGGGTGAATACCGGATTATTGTAACGGGTTCCCAGCCAGGGATCGGCCGGGCAGAGGTAGGCGGAGATTTCCCGCGTGGCCGCCAGCATATTCTTGTACGAGCCGCGGTAGGACTTGCTCAGATCCATATTCATGTAGAGCTGCGTCTGCTCGAGGTACGGCAGGATCAGGGTGAACGTCGAATTCATGGACTCGCCGGGCACCTGATCGGTGAAGGTCGTCGATGGAGGACTAGCGGTGTAATTGGTCCCTTCGCCGCCTGTGGGCATTATCTTGTGGGTAGATTCGTAATTGAGACATGCCAGGCCGATCTGCCGCATGTTGTTGGAACAAGTCGATCGGCGTGCGCTGTCGCGGGCGGCTTGCACCGCGGGGACCAGCATGCCTATCAGGACGCCAATGATGGTGATCACCACCAATAGTTCGACGAGCGTAAAGCCGCGTCGTGCGCAGGCGATTGCCCGCGGGTTTCTCATCTCGCGCATCGTTTTCATCTCATGTTCTCCTTTTAAAATGGGACGAAGGTTTCATCCGGAACAAACTCCACGTTGATATTATCCGCCGCCTTTATTAGAAATTTGTGAGCGCAAGGTATTTTTTATGGTAAAGTTTCGTGCATTCTTGGTTCGGCCTGCCGCGGGATTAAGTGCCTATCCCAAATGTCCCCTCTCCCTTTGGGAGAGGGTTAGGGTGAGGGCTAAATCGCCGCGAATTCATTGTTATAATCTCTTGCCATAATTGAAGTTTTATGTTTTGAAATAGGCTCTAAATCAATTCCTAACACTATGCTAGCCGTCGCGTAACTTTGGTCTGATAACAAGCCGCCGGAAAATCGACGCGCTGCTGCTTCGACGGTAGCGATACCGTTGAAACCCATGAAAAAGCAATGCCTTAGTGCGGCCTTATGGCCGCGACCAAAGCCCCCCGGTGTAATCACCGGGGGCTAAATAAGCAGTGAATGAACTGGGGTGCTTGACGCGCGCAAAACGCGCTCAAACCTTGCGCAAAGACTCTAAAACAAGCAGACGAGCACAAATGCCGGCGGACTATCGGCCCGCGATCCGGAGAGCATGTATTTTACTTTCGACCACGGCAAAAGAAACTTTCAAGTCGATTTCCGGCAAGCGGGGATGGTCGGTTTTTATGCGGATAACGGCCGCGTGCGCACCCATATAATCGCACGCACGGGCACTGCCCGGAATCTGCACCTCGATCCGGTACAAGCCGACATTTGCCGATTCGCCCGCAAGCGGGAAAACCTGCACGCGCAAGAACTCGGGTTCGCTCTCGATGCGCTTGATGCTCAACGACCGGCGCGGATCGTTGACCTTCATAAGAAGCGTTTCTTTTGCGCTTTGACCCTCGTTCAACGCCCCCAATCGCAGAACCTGGTTGGAGTCGACTTTAGCGCCAAAGATCGTCAGGCGGCCCTCGATTTTACCCTGAATTTCCAGTTGCATCTCGCGCGGCTGACCAATTGCATCCGCCGGCTTGGCGGAAAGTTCGAGCCATTCCTTAAATTCACCGTCGGCCATGTCGGGCGGTAGAGTTACTACTACATGGTAGCCGCTGCGGGCTTGCGACTGCTTCAATTGCTCTTCTGTCGCCGGGTCGATCCGCCACTTCATTCCTTCGCGCGATTTATTCACGGCCGCCAGGTCGAAATGATCCCAGCTTTGAGAGTAAACAAATGCGGCGGCGGATCTTTTTTCCGCCGACGCGTCCTCCGCCGCATTAATAATAAGCGTGATGGGCGAGGGCTTGATTTCCAGCGGACGCCGGACCGTGGCGGACATCTTCAGGAAAATATTCCCCCGATCCGGATCGTTAGTGCGAATAGTAACGCCTTCAGAGAAGGGCCCGGCCTTCAATTCATTTTTTTTCGCGGCGTTGCTGAAGGCCACATTGACCTCCGCCCTGCCGCCCGGCGGGATCGGCTTTTCCGGCAATTTGCCCACGGTGCAGGAGCAGGTGCTTGGGCCGCGGGAAAGCAAAAGCGGGGCGTTTCCTTCGTTGCGGATTATAAAAGAATGTTTGAACTCGCCCGGCGACTCGATGACGCCCAGATCCCATTCCGGCTGCTCAACTATCGCTTTCGGGCCGGTTAGGATTAGCTTGTTTATCTGTCGTATCGCTTTTGCGCCCGCATCATGCCAGCAAACAACCGCCGCCACGAGGGCCGCGCCAAAAGTAACAATAACAGCCCTTGCGGCTAGAGCGAAGAAAAGATAACGACGCGAAACGGGCCTGCCGGCCTTTCTTCCAGATTCATCCGCAGCGGTCGTGCAAGGCATATTATTCTTGTTGGCGCCGGGCGGGAATTCGCACCGACACGAGGCGTCGCCGGGGGTCGCGGGTGTGGCCGAAAAAAGCGAGCGTCACGCTGCTGCCCTGCCATGGTTTGCTCAAACACGACCACATGCGGGATCCTCTGCCAAAAGGTTCCAAATACAAAGGTTCTTTCAAGCTGCCGCGGGCGCGCCACGTTCCGATGTGGGGCGACTTGATGCTTGAAAGCATGTTGGAAATCACGGCGCCTGCCCCGGCTATTTCGACGAAGTGAATCCGCCATTTCCAAAGATTCGGTCTTCGAGACTCATCTTCGAGAAACGCCACCACAACCGGGCTCTTCTCGCGAATGCCCTCGCGCAGTTGAGATTCGAGATCGACAACGTCGCAATTGGCTTGATATCGGCATTCGGGAAAATCCCCGCGGAGAATATCGTAAATGCGATCTATTGCCATCCTGGCCGGCTCACCGTCGATATTTTGCCGAATAACGTCGAGCAGATCGTTAATCGGCATCTCGTTTATCGCCGCATCGAACCGTGGCCGCACGGCAAAATGCGAGTTTGTGCTTGGCGGGAGGTTTATAGTGCTCGTTCTTTTACTGGCCTCCGGCCGGTTTGCGGGGGAAGCGTTATAAGCGAGGTCAAGCATGGCTGAATCTCCAGCGTAGGGAATTCTCGTCATCTGTTCTTTACAAGGAATCCTACCCCGGAAATGTTAGCGTTCGGTGAGGAGAAGGTTATTTCTCCATCAATTCCGGGGGACAGAGCGGCAAATGGATGAAAAAGGCGCTGCCCGCGCCGAGGGTGCTTTCCACACTCGCCCGGCCGCCGTGCGCCTGGGCAATATGCTTGACGATGGCCAAGCCCAGCCCGGTGCCGCCGAGTGTCCGGCTTCGCGCTTTATCGACGCGGTAAAAGCGCTCGAAGATCCGCGGCAGATGCTCCCGGCCGATGCCGCAGCCGTGATCGCGGACTTGGATCCGGACCTCGTCCTCGGCGCGGTCGGCCTCGAGATGGACGGTTTGGCCGGGCGTACTGTACTTGATGGCGTTGTCGATAAGGTTGATCACGGCTTGTTCCAGCAAGGGCGGATTGATGGGGGCCAGGAGTTTTTCGTCACAACTCAATTCCATGTTGATGTTTTTGTTCGAGGCCTTTAAGCGGCAGACTTCGATCGCGGTTTCCAGAACGTTTTTGATCGAGCCCGGCGCAAGCGCGATTTCCGCCTTTTCGGCCTCTTGTTCGATGCGCGAGAGCGTGAGCAGATCCTCGATAATGGCGTTCAAGCGGTCGGTTTGCATGGCCACAATTTGCAGGAATCGCTGCAATTCCTGGGGATTGTGCATGGCTCCGTCCAACAGGGTTTCCACGAATCCTTTGATCGAGGTAACCGGCGTGCGCAGCTCGTGCGAAACGTTGGCGACAAAATCGCGGCGGACTTTTTCCAGCTTTTTCAGCCGCGTCACCTCGTGCAACATCACCAGTGCGCCCGCCGTCTTTTCGCGGGCGTCGCGGAGAATAGTGCCGTGGGCGTGAAGATAACGATCGCCCCCGCCGTTGTCGTGCAGGAGGATTTCGTCCTCCTGGGGTTTTTGCGTGGCAAGCACATTGGCCACCAGTTGCTGGAGTTCCAGATTTCTTGCGACTTCCTGGAGCATCCGCCCCTGGGCCCGTTGGGGATCGACGCCGATCAAGCGGGCGGCGGTTTGGTTCAGGCGGATCAGCCGTTCTTGGGCATCGACGGCCAACACGCCCTCGATCATGCTTGTGAGGATAGCCTCGCGTTCGTTCCGCTGCTCGACGATGTCGCGTATTTTTTCATCGAGTTGGGCCGCCATTTGGTTCAGCGTATCGGCAAGATCGCTGATTTCCTGGGAACCTGCAAGCGGTAATTTGTGCGTCAGGTTGCCGCGGGCGAAACGCCTGGCGCCGATGCGGAGGCCTTCCAAGGGCCGGGTGATCCGCCGGGATACCCATAAACTGACGACCGCCATGAGAACGGCAACTATCAAACCGCCTAATGCAATTCGAAGCTGAATGGCGCCGACGGCCTGATCGATCTCGGTCATCGAGATCGAAGTCCTAAGCGCGCCGCTGATCTTGCCGTCTTCCCATAGCGGCACGGCGACATACATTCTGAATTCCTTGAGGGTATCGCTATAACGTTGGGACGAGCCTGTAGAGCCGGCCAAGGCTTTAATCACTTCGGGGCGGTCGGCATGGTTGTCCATCTTTTGAGGCGATTCTTCGGAATCGCCCGCCACCGTGCCGTCCGGAAGAATCAGGGTGATTCGAGTGGACGCCTTTTGGCCGAGTTGTTTGCATAGTGCATCGATCCCATGAGAATCGGGTTTTGCCATTTCCGACAGGAATAGATCTTCGACCAACAGCGCCCTTGCTTCCAAACCGGCCTTCATTTGATCCTGGTGGAACGTTCTCAGCGCCGAAGAAGCATACCAGGCAACTGCCGCCAGTGAAACCAGCATGATAAACAGGTAGGCGGGATAAAGTTGCCAGAGCAGGCGTTTTTTGCGCATTGTTATTCCTTTAGCCGGTACCCCACGCCGCGAATGGTCTCGATGTGGTTGCCAGCGGAGCCCAGCTTCTTGCGCAGCCCGACGATTTGCACGTCGATAGATCTGTCGGTAACGATATAATCGCCGCCGTGTACCATATTGGCGATTTGGTAGCGGGTAAAAACCCAACCGGGGCGCTGGGCCAACACGTGCAGCACGCGGAATTCCGTGGCGGTGAGTTCCACCGCTTGCTCGTCCACCAAAACTTCGTGCCGGCCGGGATGGATCACGATGTTTTGGATTCGCAAGGTGGCGTTATCATCAACGAGGATCGCCGTTTTTCTCCGCAAGATGGCCCGAATCCGGGCCAGCAGCACGCGGGGACTGAAGGGCTTGGTGATATAATCGTCGGCCCCCAGCTCCAATCCCGCCACAACGTCGGTCTCTTCGCCCTTGGCCGTGAGCATGACTATGGGAATGGATTGCGTGGCCATGTCGCGTTTCAGATTGCGACAGACTTCCAAACCGTCCAAACCCGGCAGCATCAGATCCAAGACGATCAGGTCCGGAACTTCGGTGCGGATTTTCTTCAATCCATCCTCGGCCGAAGCGGCCAATATCGCCTGGTACCCCTGCTTGATCAGGTTATAGCTCACCAGTTCGCGGATTTCTTCTTCGTCTTCAATGACCAGGATTTTTTCACGTACCATTTTTGATACCGGTAATTCGAGTTTACGGAAAGCTGAATTTGATTCTAACATGTTAAGCGTGGTTTATACATATAGGTTTAGACGATGAATACGGTATTTATATGTCATTCAATAAACAAGAGTTTGATTTGCCGTAGGGAGATCGATAATCAGCCGAAACGGCCGGTAATATAATCCTCGGTTTCCTTCCGATCGGGTTTAGTGAATAATTTTTCAGTGGGGCCGAACTCGACCAGCGCTCCTTCATACAGGAACGCCGCCCAATCCGAGACCCTGGCGGCCTGTTGCATATTGTGGGTAACGATAATGATGGTGTATTCGCCGCGCAACTGGGCGATGAGATCTTCGATGCGGGCGGTGGATCGCGGGTCCAAAGCCGAGCAGGGCTCGTCCATGAGGATGATCTCCGGATTTACGGCGATCGCCC
This sequence comes from Pirellulales bacterium, assembly GCA_963845975.1. Taxonomy (GTDB): domain Bacteria; phylum Planctomycetota; class Planctomycetia; order Pirellulales; family Thermoguttaceae; genus JBEKIK01. The sequence continues at coordinate 333,524 of CAWJUD010000002.1, forward strand.
GGGCGATGCAAAGTCTCTGATGCTGGCCGCCGGAAAATCCCAGGGCCGATTCGTGCAGACGATCTTTCACTTCATCCCACAGGGCGGCGCGGCGCAGGCTCTTCTCCACCGTTTCGTCCAATGTGTTTTTTTGCCGCACTCCGGCGATGCGCAGGCCGTAAGCCACATTTTCGTAGATGGATTTTGGGAAGGGCGTGGGTTTCTGGAACACCATTCCCACCCGGCGTCGAAGCTCGATGACGTCGACCGCCTTGTCGTTGATGTCCTGGCCGTCAAACTCGATCCGGCCCGTAGTTCGCACGTTGTCGATCAGGTCGTTCATTCTGTTCAGGCAACGAAGCAGCGTGGACTTGCCGCAACCCGACGGACCGATAAGCGCGGTCACCTCGTATCTGGGAAAGTCCATGGTGATATTTTTCAAGGCCTCGGCATTGCTGTAGTACAAGCGTACTTGTTCGGCGCGAACGATCGGATCGGCTATCGTTTGAACCGATGAATCGTCTTTTATGGAATGATCGGAAACATCGCCGCCGGCCGGCGGCGGTTCTTCATTTTTCTGGGCCGGAGGGCGAGGCGGACGTTTCATGGCAGGTCTTTTATAAATAGTCTTGAGCATGTCATCCTGTGCATCAAAATGTAAGAACATTACATGGTTCGCGATTGGAAGCGCATTCGCAGGCGATTGCGGAGATAAATGGCAAAACTACTCATGGAGAGCACGATCAAAAGCAGAAGCAACGTTGTTACATAGATCATTGGTTTAGCGGCTTCGACGTTCGGCGACTTGCAACTTATATCTAATATGTGAAAACCCAAGTGCATGAATTGGCGGTCTAAATGCAGAAAAGGAAATGATCCGTCAAAAGGCAGGGGGGCGTTTTTTACCGCGCCGGTTATCATCAGCGGAGCCACCTCTCCCGCCGCGCGGGCCATAGCCAGGATGAAACCGGTCATCATGCCGGGCGAGGCCGCGGGCACAAGCACGCGGACGAGTGTTTGAAATTTCGTAGACCCCAAGGCGTAAGCCCCTTCGCGCATCCCCCGGGGAATCGCGCAAAGCCTCCTCGGTCGAGACAATCACTACGGGAATCGTCAATAAACCCAGAGTTAAACTGGCCCAAATAATGCATCCTTGGCCAAACACCGGCTCTCCGGCGTCGATTAGTTCGGGGAAGAACCAACGATCCAGTTGACCGCCCACAAGGTAAATGAAAAATCCCAAGCCGAATATTCCATAAACGATGGAGGGGATCCCGGCCAGATTATTCACCGCGATACGAACAAGGCGGACTAGAAATCCATCCTTGGCGTATTCGCCCAAGTAGACGCCGGCCAGAACTCCCAAAGGAAAGCAGGCGGCCGCCATCAGGAAGACCATCAGCACCGTGCCGAAGATGGCGGGAAACAGCCCGCCGTCCTGGTTCGACTCGCGGGGATCGGCGCTGAGCAATTCCCACGCTTTGGCAAAATAGTGCTCTATTTTTGCGCTTGAGCTCATCTGATTGGGGCAGTAAAAGCGGACAATATCCACAAGCGAAATCGCTTTTTCCCGACCCGTGGCATCCATAAAAACGGCTGCATTAGCGCGTACGGCCGACTCTCTTTTTTCGATTTCGGCGGAAAGCCGGTCGGATTCTCTTTTCAAGCGTTCTTCCTTGGCCTGAAGTTCAGCGAGTTGCTTGTCAAGTCGGGCGATTTCATCCGAGTTTTTGTCGTTTGCGGCGGCAAGAAGTTTTTTCCGCTGATAGTCGATCCGTAAAATTGCATACTTTACCTGGTTCTTCAGTTCATTGGCCAAAGCGGCCTGCTCGGCTTGCAGCGGCGCTACTTCCCGCGCAAACTCGTTGTTAGCCGATGCAATGGCCTCGGCAAGCGCGTGACTTGAAATGTTTTTATCTAGTCCCCTCTCCCGACCAACCTTCGGTCGGTGCCCGGAGAGGGTTAGGGTGAGGTCGGGTGCACGGCTATTGTCATTGATGCCCTCACCCCCTGCGCCGCTCCCAATGGGAGAGGGGAGAAGGAGTTTTTGTAAGAAGCCGTAATAGTTCATGTTTGTAGTACGTTCGAGGACAAATACATCGTTTGGATATGTCGTCGCGCGAATTTTATTTGCCTCGATCCAGCGGAATGCGGGCCCGTCTTCCATGTTGCCGACCTTGAACTTGGCGCTTTCGACTCCGGTATCGGGGTTGACCTGGGTTTGTAGCTTCTCGCCGAGGATTTTTTTCCCGTCGGCCAGTTCGGCTTCGGCGACGGCATGCGGCCAGAATACGCCCAGGCCATTCCACAATACCACGCCCAGCAAGGTGAAGGTCAACAAGAGCGACAGCGCCAGGGCTGCGCCCGTTGCCCAAACCAGCGGCTCGCCTTGTCGCCAAAATCTACTCGAAGGCCTATCCGCGTTTAATAACGGCCGAAGCGTTTGCGGAGATGTTGGCGAACCAGGTCGGCCAGGGTGTTCAGCAGGAATGTCAGGAGAAACAGTAGTACGGCGCATAAAAACAAAACACGATATAGGGTCCCGCCCAGCGGGGCTTCTGTAATTTCCACGGCGATGTTCGCAGACAGGGTGCGAAAGCCGTTAAAAGGGCTGATATCCAGGATCGGCGTATTGCCGGTGGCCATCAGCACGATCATCGTTTCGCCGACCGCCCTGCCGAAGCCGATCATTACCGCGGCGAAGATTCCCGGGCTGGCCGAGGGCAAAATAATGCGCCACAACGTCTGCCAGCGGCTTGCACCCATCACCAGTGAAGCGGCCGTCAGATTGTGCGGGACGTTCGATAACGCGTCTTCGGCGATGGAAAAAATGAGGGGAATAATCGCGAATCCCAAGCCGAAGGCCACTACCAGACTGTTAAGCGGATCGTAAGGCTTGTCCGTGATATTAAAAAGCCATTGTTTGAAGTCGCCTTGGAAGAGCCAGGCTTCCAAATGATGCGCCATCCAGGCGGCCAATATAATTCCGGAGATAATGACCGGCGCCAGCACCAGGAACTCGTATCCATGTTCCAGGCGTTTGGCCCAATCGAATTTACGTATCCGGCTCCAAAAGATCATAAAAATCACGAACGTGACGGGCAAGGTCAACATGCCGGCAAAAACGGCCATGAGCCATTGTCCCATCAACGGCGCCAACCAAAGAAGAATCAAAAACCCGATGACCACCGAGGGCACGGCCGCCATGATCTCGACAACCGGCTTGATGGCGCGTTTGAATCGCGGCGTGGTAAAATGACTTACATAAATCGCACTTGGTATTGCTAGAGACACGGCAAAACACATGGCGTAAAGCGTCGATTTCAACGTGCCGAAAATGATTGGCACCAGGCTGAATTTCGGTTCATCGCCGGTGGTTTGCCATTTATAGGCGGGCTCGCTGTAGCCCTCGTAATGGACTTTGCCGAACAGCGTTCCCATACTGATCTCGGGATGCGGGCAGTCGATCTTCCAAACCAGGAGATGGTTTTGCTTATCAAGGCCGATCAAGGCGTTTCCACGGGGGGCGTAGCCGATCTTGGAAAGCGGTCCCGAATCCGCCAGGCTAAGCAAATGTCTTTCGCTCGTGGCGTAGTCCAAATTTACCGATCCTTCGCCGCCGAGGCTTATAAGCGATTTGTCGCGGATCGATGGGAGAATATCAATGACCGTTTGATCGTGTTTGGAAAGCCGGTGTATCAGGCGAAGTTTCCGGGCAGTTGCATTGCGGATCTCAAACCACGTCGTAATTTCGCCCTTGGCGTCGCCGACGGCCAGCGATGCATCGCCAAAAACCATTGCCAGCGAGGTTATGGCGCGATCGTCGCGAAAGGCGCGAACGACCTCTGAATATTCGATCCGGCCGTCGTTGCCAAGCTCCCAACGCGCTAAGCAGCCGTTTGTGGTGCCCGCATACAGCGTCTTGCCCGTTCGATCCATGGTCATGGCGCTAATCGGTCCGGGAATTCCGTCTTCGATCGTCAGCCGGCGGGTTTTAGTTTCTTTTTCACCCGACAGGTTTTCGGCGGCCGTTTTTTGTGTAATGGAAATCTTGTTATCCGGCAGCAGTTTGACGAACGTCGCCGTGCCTTCCTCGGATCGGCGAGCCAAGGCTCTTTGCGGCGTGACATTTCCCTCCGGCGGCAGTTCAGCCCATGTATGAAGCTCGTGCTCGATGCTCCGCCGTCCAATCTCATCGAAATGAGGATTTAGTTTGACCTCGACCAACGAAATTGAACCGTCGGACCAAAGCAGCGAGTATAGGGAACAGGCAAATCTTTCCACAAAACTGAGCGTTTGGGCTTTAGATCCGTGCGCTGGAAGGGCCTTTTCGCTTCCTAATATCTTGTAATCGCGATTATCGCCGCTAAGATCGAAAAAAGTGAGATTTCCATTCTTTGCCAATATGTATGCCGTCAGCGAGTCGTTGCCTGCGGGCTGGCCCAGCTCGACAAAATCCACTCCCAGCGCCAACACGTCCTTTGCCGACAATCGGTCCGGTAAAGAGGTTTGCGATTTTACTTCTGCTTTTGCGCCCTGGAACAGCGGCAACGTCACGGAAACGATCAATAGCAAGATGGCAATCACACTGGCAATGATTGTCATGCCGGCCAGAGTAATCACCCAACGGGCGATCCTATCATGCCGTTTTACCTTGCGGACCAGTGATTTGTTGATAGTATGCACGCCAGTCTATTATTTGAGACTTCTACTTGATCCGCCGGTCGCTATGTCCGATGGGCACGGCGGATGGTCGTAGTTTTGAAATTGCATGAAGCGGCGCGAATTATCGCTCAAGGACTTTTAGTTGCTCCTCGATCAGTTTGACCGGCAAAGGGCCGAAACCGTCCTTGACGACAATCTCTTGCCCTTCTTTGGAAAGAACAAATTTCAAGAATTCCCTCACGTGGGGCGGCAGCAGTTGGTTGGGCCTCTTGGCCACGTAAATGTACAAGGCTCGACCCAATGGATACTTGCCTGCCAACGCGTTTTCAAATGTCGGTTCCACCAAAGGCGAATCGGCTTTTTTTGCCAAGGGTAAGGCGCGGACATCGGCGGTTTTGTATCCGATGCCTGAATAGCCGATGGCCCCCTTGTCGTTTGCCACGCCATTGACGACGGCGGCCGAGCCGGGTTGTTCTTTCACCGTATCTTTGAAATCGCCCTTTAAGAGCGCGTGTTCTTTGAAAAAGGCATACGTGCCGCTCACGGAATTTCGGCCATAAAGGCTGATCGGCAAATTTTGCCATGATTCCGTAAGCCCGACTTGCCCCCATTTTGTGATCTCCGCATTTCCACTTTTACGGGTTTGTGAAAAGATGCCGTCGGCTTGTTGAAGGGTAAGGCCCTTTATCGGATTGTCCTTGTGGACAAATACCGCAAGGCAATCCAGCGCCACGCTGATCCGCGCGGGCTTAAAACCATGTTTCTTTTCAAAGGCCTCTAGTTCGGCATCCGTCATCGCCCGGGACATTGGTCCGAGTTGCGCCGCGCCTTCGGTCAGCGCGGGCGGAGCGGTTGCCGAACCCTCGCCCTTCGTCTGGACTTTGACGTTGGGATATATCTTTTGAAATGCCTCGGCCCAATACGTCATCAAGTTGTTCAAAGTATCCGACCCGATACTGTTCAGAGTGCCGGAAATGCCCGAGACTTTATCATACGGCTTTAATGCGGGATCGATGTGGATATCGGCTCCCCGTAAGTCGGCGGGATTAGTCAATGTCAAAGCGGAAATTATCGCGATGTGAACAAACATGAGTCGAAGCATCTTTTCCTCCTTTTAAAAAAATGCCTGATTTGCGGCGCAAATGATCTTAGTACCTATCCCATAAGTCCCCTCTCCGGGCACCGACCGAAGGTTGGTCGGGAGAGGGCTAGGGTGAGGGCGGAATTGCTGATGCTTATTGTCATGTAATTTGTTACTCACAAGAAATTTAAAGGTTTTTGGATAGGCTCTTAATATGCGACTTGTTCCCTAAAGAATAATATTCAGGAGTTGTTAGGGGAGTGTGATCTAAATGTTAGCATTTGGTTATAAACATTCATCTCCATGGATTTATCCGGGATTGGCCGAAGTTCAGGCCGTTAGTGGACCGTCATGATTAAAAATTCGGGCGCCACGGTTGGCTTGTCCAACCGTGTCTCCCGCACTGCTGGACAAGCCGGGCACAGACGGGCGCCATGCCTTGCATGGTCGTTTGGTCGTGGCACGCAACCCGAAAAATTAGCCGTGACGCAATACTAAGTGGAACTGCATTAATAGTTATGCCATGTCATTCTGAGCGCAGCGAAGAATCTAGCGGTTAATTGAGATCCTTCGCTGCGCTCAGGATGACTGTACCAAGCTCAAGTTATCATACGGTTCTACTTAGTCTCTGACCTTCCTCTCTTTATAACCCTGGCGCTTTGCCGTGCGTGATCGCGGTATCTGTTTTGGCATCCCCGCCGATGCCTTTTAGATGGCGGTCGAAAAAGGCGTTTACCATTTCGGCGATATCGCGCCCGCCGAAGCCGGGGCCGTGGCCGGCGCCTTCGATTATGTGCAGGCGGACGCTTACGCCGGCTTTTTTCAATGCCTCGAAGAGCAACTGGCTTTGATTATACGGGACAAGCGGATCCAGGTCGCCGTGGACGATTAGAAACGGGGCGGAGGCGGGCGTGACGTACGCGATCGGATTTGCCCGAACCGCCTTGTCCTTGTTCTCCTGGATGGGGCCGCCGATCAGGAGCGACTCGGGCGAGGAAGGCGGGTCGTGTTTCATGGGGGCGCCCGGCAGCATGTGGGCTTGCATTTGCAGGAAGTCGGTCGGGCCGTAATAGTCGCACACGGCCTGCACGCGGCTGGAAAATTCAAGATTATCGCCTTTGTTGAATTCCTTTGCGTCGCCGGTAGTGCCCAGGAGCGCGACCAGGTGCCCGCCCGCGGAATTTCCCCAGGCCCCGAAATGCTCGGCGTCCAGGCCGTATTGCCCGGCGTGGGCGCGGAGCCAGCGCACGGCCGCCTTGCAGTCCTCGATTTGTGCGGGGAAGATGGCCTCGTTGCTGAGCCGGTAATTGATGCTGGCCACGGCATAGCCGCGCTGGAGCATGCGCCGCGCCGGGCAATCGGCCTTATCGCCCCCGGACCAGGCCCCGCCGTGTATCCAGATAATCAACGGCAGGGGATGCTGCGACTTTTCCGGCAGATATAGATCGAGCAGCAGACTTTTATCGCCGGCCCGGGCATATTCAAGATCGCGATATACTTTCACACCCGGCAATTCCATGCCGGCGGGATTTCCAGCCTGCCCGGCGGAGGTTGAAGGCTGCTGTGCCCCAAGCGGCGGTGATCCAATGATGAAAACAAGTAAAATGCCCAAAAAAACAAGGACATTGAATTTCATATTTTCCTCAACATTCAGGCTTATGGTTAAAGTAATAAGTGGGTAATAAAGCGTGTAGTAGGAGACTGGCGGTGCGAAACCGCAAGCGGCTGTATTATCCGCCCATTTGCATAATTACTTCAATCGCTTCATAGGTGGCGGCGATGGCAAGCAAGATGAACACAATAATATTCCCCTTGAGATTCATCAAAACGGCCCGTGCGTACCGCGTACCTGCATTTTCTCCTTCCCTCGGGCTGAAAAGATAGATCGGCACGAGCAGGGCGAAAAAGGCGGCGAGGATATAGCCTTCGCCTTCCAAGAGCAGCGTGCCGGAATGGAAAATCATGCCCCAGGCAAGAGACATATATGACGGCGCCAGCGCTATGCCCCACACTGTTGCGCGAAACACCGCCATCAACACGCCTATACCCGGCACGATAACCGAGGGCAAGGTAATTACCAGCAACGAGCCGGCAAAGAAATTGATCAACAGCGTGACAACTGCCGCCAGGGCGATGTTCCGGCTTTCATAGGCCGTACCTGCCACTCCGAGTATTCCCGATTTATTCTCGATTTGTCCGTTTATCGCGGCGAGCAAAAAATCCTGCAACAGGGGCGCTTCGGATATCACCAGCATGCCAATCAGGAAAAGGCCGAAATAAACGGCGTGCATCAGGCTGAACAATTTCCAATGCCGGCTGATCTCGGCCAGAGGTTCTCCGATCCAGGCGTTTGTTATCCGGGCTGCGGCAAACAAGTAAATCCGGATGAGGAAGCCCGATCCGCCCGACAAAAACAGCAATACTCCCAGTGCATAATTGTAGTATGCGGCTTTATTCATACGCTGCGAAGCGGTAATGGCCGTAAGTTCCTTGCGGGGAAACTGTTTATTAACATCTTCAATCTTTTTCAAATCATCCGAGGAAATCAGATAACCGCCGGACAATGTTTTTCCATTTTTCTCCAGCATATTTCGCATGGCCGGATCGTCGGCGGCATAACAAGCGTCCAGGTGCAGGGAATCGGTTTTTTTCAGCACGCCGACTACCTTCAAAGTCTCATCGCCGACCATAATCCGGTCTCGGCTGGATGTGTGCGGATCGGCAAGCACTTCCTTGGTTCCCGGCTCGGGCAGCCTGCCCGACTCCAGCATGTTTTCGGCGAATCGCTGCTTAAAATCCGGGAAAAGGATCAGCATTTGCTGGTGGTTGCGCGAGAATGACTTGCCTAGTTCCGAGTCTATTCCGCTGAATCCCTTGGCCAGGGTTTCAACCATCTCATCGGCCGGCAAAAAATAGACTAAAACCGGCGATCCCATGTCCGCCTTTGCCCCGGGCCGTTTGGCAACGTAAAGAACATGCCGGTTGCCGCCCGATCCCAAGCTGTTTTGTGCCTGGCGATAAGAAAACACCATCAACGCCATCCCGCCGACGGCGGCCGCCAACCAAATAAACGACCATATTCGGGCCATGAGAATGCTCCTTGTATTACTGGTTTTGGGTTTTCAAACCGCAATCGGCCAACCGACCATGCTCCGCATGGTGCTGGTTGGCGCCCGTCGCGGCTTTACGAATTATTTTTTTTCGGCTTTGGCGAAATCGTAGATAAAAATTCCGTAGCCCACGCCTGCCTGGTCTTTGGATTTGGCCATTTGGAAGGCCATGTACCGGCCGTCGTCGCTTACTACCGGGTTCGATGCCTTGTAGCCCGGATAGTCGGAGAAGTATGTCATCCGCTGCATTTGGCCGCTGCCGTCGAGTTTCAGTTTCCACAGGTCGACATAGTTCGAGCCTTTGTGGTTCTGGCGGTCCGACTCCACGCAGGTGTATTGGCCGTCGGGAAAGACGCCTTCGGGTTCGTCGTATTGGCCGGGCGCGTTCGAGTAGTTGACAACCTTTGTTGTCCCCAGGCCGATGCCGCAAACTTCCGTGCCCTGGTATCCGTAGGCGGTGAAAATGAGTTCCCCTTCCTCGGGCGGGCGGAAGTTCTGCGGCTCCAGCGTGCATTTAAAGGGCAGATCGCGACTTTCGATAATGATCTTCTGATTGACCAGTTTCGGCGTGCCGTTTTCATAAACGATGTCGGCTTCCTGGATCCGCGACTGGCCTTTTGCCAGTTCGTCCGGGTATTGCTCGGCGACGTGGGCCCAGGCGATGTGCATCCGCTTGCGCGAAACGGCCGGGCCTTCGCTGCACTTGGTGCCCAGCGGTACGGGCGGCCTGGTCAGGCTTTTGTCGAGCACGTAAAGATAACACTGCACGCGGCTTGTGTGCGGATTTTTCGGATCAAACTCTTCAGGGCCGGAAAGCAGGATGTCGCCGTTGGCCAGGTACAACGCCCGGGTGTAACCGTGGTGGTAATAATGATGCGTCAGCGGGCGGATGATCTTGGTTGCAAGGTCGATTTCGTAAACGTCGCCGTATGTTTTGGCGAGGAAGAGGATTTTTTTCCCGTCCAGCGACCAGTCGGCCCGTTCGCCGAACCAGGTCAGGCGGGTGATGCAGGGGGGCAATTCATCGGCGGGAGATTTGCCGGCTTTAGACGAATCGTCCGATTCGGCTGCGTAAAGTGCGGCGGCAAAAAGCAACAATCCTGGCCAGCAGGTTTTGCAAAGGAATTTAGCGAGTTTCATGGGTGTTCCTTTCCGGAAATATTGGGTGCGAAACCGCAAGGGGCATCATTAAAGTTTTTTTAGTTATCAGTGGATGGTGGGCAGTGAGTGGTGGGCAGTAAACTGCCCACCCCAGATTGTACCTGTTCGTTGTTTTAAATTCCCTTTCTTCATGCTTCATCCGTATTACATTAGTTTCCAATTTCCGGAGGTTACTACATAGATGCCCAGCAGAAAATTGGTTACGGCATGGGCGGCCACGCAGTCCCAGATGTTGCGGGTGCGGAGCATGAGCCAGGTCACCAGCGAAAACCATGCCGCGGCGGCGAGCAGCTCGGCTGGATGCATCAGCATCGGCACGAGCGTGCCTAAAACTATGGCCAGGCGGTTGACCTTGCCGAAGGGCACTTCCCACCATTGCTGGTCAACTACAAATCGCATTACAAAACCGCGGAGGAAAAACTCCTCGATCACCGGCACGATAAGGGCCAGCCCGAAAAAGCGAATCGCCAGAAAAATCCAGGCCCGAACCGGCTGGTCGGCGAATTGCACGAATGGATTAAATGCCGCCCGCCCTCCGGAGCCGATGATCCAACCCAGCTTGATGCGTTCCAAGGCCGGTTGAATATATGTGCTTTCAAAATTCAATTGACATATACCGATCCAAATAACGCTGCCCACCACACCCACAACGACCGCCAACAAACTTATCCGAAACGGAAACTGCCGATAGCCGGGCAGCACAAACACAATAGCCGCCAATGTCAGGGCGACCTTTACCGTGTAAACCAGCGGATACCAATTGTATGGAATAGAAAGACCGATGGATTTGCCGCCGGGCGCGTCGGGCATGGGTTCCAGGGTCCCGACCAGCATAAACACCACGAACGGCATTAGAAACACGAGCCAAGGGTTTTGTCGCGGCATGTTTTCAAATCCTTTTTATTATTCATTTTCACAATTGTTTCCGTAAAACCCGCGGATTGCAACCCAGGGGCGGGAGTACAACTCCCGCCCCAACATGTTAGTTTTGCGATAAGCTCTAAATGACAGCGTTTTGCGATTGCATTTTAAGGGAAAATCTGGCACCCTATTAATTGAAGACGATAACTGATTTACCACTCGATTTCAAGGAGAAGAAAGCATATGCCGCAATGGATTTATCGAAAGTCGGCGCTTGCAATCATAATTATCGGACTGTTTATTATGCCGGATTGGCAAGCCGTGAGGCCGGCCCTGGCCGATGATTCGTCCGCTGTCGGCCCGGGCGGCGTCTGGCAAACGGTCGCCGTCGACAAAGGCTTTGATAACGCGAAGTTCGATTATCAGATCAGGTTTCACTCGCAGCGCAACGGTTACCGGGTGTATCAGATAAAATTTCCATCGCCGGTGAAAACGGCCGTGGAGCAGAACAACACCGTGCCGGCCGATTATTATCTTCCCAACGACATTACGCCGGGCGGCCCGCGGCGGCCTGCGGTGATCTGCCTGCACATCCTCGACGGCAACGACGCCTTGACCGACCTGGTTTGCTCGGTCCTGGCATTGCGGGGCGTGCCGGCGATTATGTTCAGATTGCCGTATTACGGCGAGCGCGGTCTGCCGGGCGGACCGGAGGTTTTGGCAAAGGATCCAAAAATGTTCGCCGGGGCGATCGCCCAGGCCGGGCAGGATTTGCGGCGGACCATGGACGTGCTGGCCTCCCGGCCGGAGGTGGATCCGGATCGCATCGGGGTAACGGGCATCAGCCTGGGCGGGATCATCGCCGCCACGGCTGCAGGCGGAGAGCCGCGAATCAATCGGGCCGCGTTTTTCCTGGCGGGCGGCGATCTGATGAAGATCATCCATCACGCCCGGGAAACCCGGCCGCTGAGCAAAATGATTCTTGAACTTCCGCCACAAGAGCGGAGCGATATAGAAGGTAAAATCGCGGAGGTCGATCCGCTTCGATTCGCACCGAGACTCAAGGAAAAGGCGCGACAGGGCAAGGTGATGATGATGAACGCGGCCGAGGACGAAGTGATTCCCCGGGCATGCAGCGAAAAACTCGCCGCCGCGATGGAGATGGGCGACCGGGTTGTATGGATACAAGGGCTGGGGCATTACACGTCGATGGCCGAACTGCCCCGGGTGTTAAAGTCTACTGCTGAGTTTTTTGCCCAGGATCTTCCGCCTGGGGTTAAGCCGCCGGTTGTGGAAAAACGGGATGCGCCGTTTCAGGTGCTCGCCGCTTTGTGCGTTCAGATCGCCGCGATCTTGGACACAAAGCCCGAGGCGGGACGATGCCACATAGTTGATTTGGATGTAACGATTCTGAGGATGGATCAACTGCAAGAGGCAGGCCATTTTCGCCTGGTCCGGGGCACGCAGGGCAAGTTCGCTTTTTCCTGCAAACTGCCGGGTGGGACAGAAATATCCATCGGGCAGAACGAACACCCCTGGATGGCCACCGGGGGCAAAGAGGTTTACGAAGGGACCGAGAATCCGGGTCCGGGGCTTAAAGATCCGCTGGATTTTTTCGACCCCAAGCAAGTGGCCCTGTTGCGGATGCTCTGCGGAGTGCTGAACAGCGTGGCCCTTGCCCCGGACGTTCTGGAACGGCTGATAGTGGCCAAAGACGAGGGCTTTGGCGAGGGTGGCCGGGTGATTCAGATTTCGCTGCTGGGAAGAATTCCCACCAGCGTGCGATTGGAACTCAGGTCGAAGGACGATTTGGGGCTGTCGCAAATTTCCGGGGGACTGTCCCGATTTTCACGCAGTGAAAATGGGACTGTCCCCTTAGGCCGAGCGGAGGAGTACACTCCACAATCCCTGGCATTTAACTTTCCAGGCGTGGAAGGCAGCGTGAAATTCGCCGAATGGAAGATCAACGCACCCGCCCAAGACTCCCTATTCCAACCGCCCGCCGATCTACCCCGGCGCAAAGTCGATCAGAGCTTTCTTTATACGCTGTTTTCGACGTCGTTGAAATTTGCTATGGGGACGGTGGAGTAGAACAGGGATTGATATATCGCTTCGAAGCATGTAAGTTTATATAATAGCGATTGTCTTGGGACTTTTCGTCAATTATTCAAGAAGGACAACGCCATGATTTCTAAAAAATGGAGACGGGCAACTTTGCCCTGGGTGCCGGCTGTCTTTTGCGCATTCCTCTCACTCGAGACGATTGTTTCAAACCTCTGGCTTTCCTCTGTTAATCATTCCGATTATTGGGGTTGGGCGACAACCTTCCTTTGCTTTCTTCCGATGTGCTTCTTCTTTGTCGGAGCGTTAACATCGCAAATGCAACGTGAGATTCAGGATCTGCGGAAACAAATCACGGAACTTCAACGAGGCAAAGATTGCGAGTCGCGTTAGAATAGCCGGCGTCGGCGGACTATTATCGGCGTTGCTTTGTGCGCTGGCATGCCGTTGCCTGATTATTGATTCCGATGTAGCCAATGATCCTTATTCAACCGCAAACACGGCTGTTCCAGCCGAGTTTGCTAGTCGATTTGGCCGTGGCAAGGTTCATTTGTAATGTAGGACGCAATAAATGCTCAATGTTCTAAAGGTGCTTGATTTACTGGAGAGGAGTTCTGAAATTCTTTTGCTTGGAGGATCATTTTCCGTCGTCGCCAGAAATAGCCCCCAAAAGCGGCGCTAATCGTGCCCAGCAGGACCGCCGTGCAGGGCTCTGGGATCATATTGGGCGGATTGGATGAATTGAAGTCCGCCAACAACGAGTGCCCGACGTCCCGATCGAATCCATCCGTGAAAGAATTGTCTGGCATCCCTGCATAAGTCCACTCGGATCCAGATTGTGCGTTGGCAAGAAAGGTTGCGATGTGTAGGCTGGTCGGCGAGCCGAGATCGCTCAGGGCAATGCGGGACTCCACAAAAGTACCCTGGTGGTAAAGAGATATTGGTATTGATGTACTCGCCCAGGATGACCCAGTGTATTGCCAAACTGCGAGAAAGTTGTTGTCGAGTCTCCATTGCATAGCATACTTCGCTAAAAGTTCGTAGAAGCTGGGTTGTTGTGTTCCCAGGGCGATACCGCTGGTTGCGCCCGATGAACCCTCATAGTATGCAAGCAGGTATTTCGATGAACTGGACTGGCCAATGTCAGATCCGCTGTAACCGAGGTACAGGTAAGTGTTATCCCAAGTTACATAGGCCTGATAACCGGGAGTTGTTGTGGCAAAAACTTCGCCTGACGTAAAATCATTGATGCCGTCAATGTTGATCGTATGCCGGTATGGTTCCGCTTGAAGTGCAGTCGGCATTATCACTATCCAAGCGAATAAAATAGAGCTAGAAATTAATATAGAACGTTGCATGGCACTACCCTTTCACATTTTGAGTTTTTGAGTTGATTTGCGGTCATGTAACTATTGATGGAATTCTTGCCCTTGTTCCAGACAGCGGACTGCTTTGAAATAGGGCAGTATCTTGATTTTCCCCAGGGGGAAGAGATTTACGGCTGAAAAGGCCGCAATTCAATGAAAACACTTTGAGTGTATCTACGGGACCAAAATAGTCATGCTTTTGACACTATGTAGTTTTCCGGCGGCAAAGGCATCTTGTTCCGTTGCTTATAAGTCCGCATGCCAGATAAGCGCATAGCGATACAGAACGACTCATAGTTATGCGCGAGATTAGGGCTCTGGCGGACCCCAAATCCATCTGCCTGTGTTGAAGATGAACCCACAAGCGCGCATTCGCTAAAGATCGCGCATGCATTGTTTAGAAATGAAACCAACATGGACCACACCGCTGCCTCCTTAGGCGATTACACCCTTTGAAAATAATGTAACATTGCCAGGGAGAATATTGGGGAATATTGAAAAATTGGGACAAGTCCAATTATTTCATCTTATTTCACTCCGCCGCCGGCATGGGCTTCGTAGCGGGCGATTTCCTCGGTGAGCTGGTTGATCATGCGCTGCAAGGATTGCAGGCTTAACTCGCGGGCGTGGATCATCTCACCCGGCTCTTGCGGCCGTGATTCGTAGTGTTTTTATAGGAGTAGCAATTTTTCGCGCGTCGCTTTCAAATAGTGCGGACCGAGCACTCTCATGAAATCAAGATCCTCAAGCTGTCATTGCACGGAGGTATTAGCGTGGGCTTCAAGTCGCACGAGGTCTTCGGTAAATTGATTGATCGTTTTTCTCAGCGAACTCAGGGTGAGATTGCGGACAAATTCGTCTCCCCCTGTTTCCTGACTGACGGATTCATAGCATTTTTTCAATCCCGCAAGTTTTTCCTTGGTTACCGCTATTTGCAGATCATATTGAGGGTTCATAACAGCACCTCCACAATTCCCTTGGGAACATGCCAGCGATCGGTTGCATAGACGGTTTCGATCATATAGTCATACGCAATCTTCTTGACCAATCTAAGATCCAAAAATGGCAATCCATCCTGAATTTCAAGCAAAATACCTTGATCCATCCGGGCCGATTCTTCGATAAACAATACACAATCCACGTCATTTGGTTCGATAACGTCCGTCACAAAACTCCCATTTATAATGAATTTTAGCACATTGGCTTTTCGGGCCAAATCGAGCAACCAACAAATGGATTCGAATTGTACCCGGCGAATCTCGGATTGTCTTCCGAAACGCTGACCAACCTCGTCTATTGTTGCCGGATGAATGCCCGGCGGCAAATATCCGTGTGCGTCGAAATCAGGAATCATGCACTCCCCCTCCTATGGTGATTTTAATCCTGGTGGATGCTTGTGTCAATGAAAACTATTGGCGGGTGCGCATAAAGAAAGGGGCGGCAGTGCAACTGCCGCCCAACAAAGATCCTTCGCTGCGCTCAGGATGACTTCTGCGCTCAGGATGACTTTATTTCGCAGCCTTTAGCGCCGCTTGGGCGGCCGCCAGGCGGGCGATGGGCACGCGGTAAGGGCTGCAACTGACGTAATTCAATCCGCTCTTAAAACAGAACTGCACCGATGCCGGGTCGCCGCCTTGCTCGCCGCAGATGCCGATCTTCAGCTCTCCGCGGGTTGAACGGCCTTTGATTACGGCCATCTGGATCAACTGGCCCACGCCTGCCTGATCGATGGTCTGGAACGGATCGGCTTCCAACAGATTCTTTTCCAGGTAATCATGGAGGAATCCGCCGATGTCGTCGCGGCTGAACCCGAAACACATCTGCGTGAGGTCGTTAGTGCCGAATGAAAAGAACTGCGCGGTTTTGGCCATCTTGTCGGCCATGAGGCAGGCCCGGGGAATTTCGATCATCGTACCATAGAGGTACTGCACGTCGACGCCGGTCTGCTGCTTTACTTCCTCGTGCACGCGATCGACGACGACCTTGGTGTCGTCGAGTTCGGAGGCGTCGCAGGTGACCGGGACCATAATCTCGGGTTTTGGCGACTTGCCGGCTTGTTTCAGTTCGGCGGCGGCCTCGAAGATCGCCCGGACTTGCATCTCGGTCACTTCGGGATAGGTGATACCCAGACGGACGCCGCGATGGCCCATCATGGGGTTGGTTTCGTGCAGGGTTTCGCCGCGTTTTTTCACTTCGGAAGGTTTGATGCCCAGCGAGGCGGCCAGTTCCTTTTGCTTTGCCTGATCCTGGGGCACGAACTCGTGCAGCGGCGGGTCCAAGAGGCGGATGGTCACCGGCAGGCCGTCCATGGCTTCGAGCGTGCCCTTGACGCTTTGCTTTACAAAGGGGAACAACTCGGCCAGCGCCGCCTTGCGCTCCTCGGCCGTTTTGCTGAGGATCATCTTGCGGAGCTTGAAGAGCGGCTCGTCCGAACCGGCGCCGTAAAACATGTGCTCCGTGCGGAACAGTCCGATGCCTTCCGCCCCAAAATCGCGGGCGACCTTGGCGTCCTGGGGCGTATCGGCGTTGGTGCGGACTCCCATGGTGCGGCACTTGTCGACGAGTTTCATGAAGCCTTGGAAGCGGGGGTTTTCGGTGGCGTCCATCATTTCCAAAGCGCCTTCGTAGACGCGGCCCTTGCTGCCGTTGAGCGTGATCACGTCGCCTTCCTTGAGTTTCACTTCGCCGACGGTGAGTTTTCGGCCGGCCATGTCGACCTTCATGTCGCCCGCGCCGACGATGCAGCACTTGCCCCAGCCGCGGGCGACCAAGGCCGCATGGCTGGTCATGCCGCCGCGGGCGGTAAGGATGCCCTCGGCCGCGCGCATGCCCTCGACGTCCTCGGGATTGGTCTCCTCGCGGACCAGGATGACCTTCGCCCCGGTGCGGGCTTGGGCCACGGCATCGACCGAGGTGAAGACGATCTTGCCCAGGGCCCCGCCGGGTCCGGCCGGCAGACCGGTTAAAAACGCCGTAGCCTTTTTCTCGGACTCGGGATTGATGATCGGATGTAGGAGTTCGTCGAGTTGGGCGGGCTGCACGCGCATGACGGCGGTTTTTTCGTCGATCAGGCCTTCTTCGAGCATGTCCATGGCCATGTTCAAGGCCGCGGTGCCGGTCCGTTTGCCGTTGCGGCATTGGAGCATGTAGAGCTTGCCTTCCTGGATGGTAAACTCGATGTCCTGCATGTCTTTGTAGTGCTTTTCCAGGTTGCTGCGGTTATCGTCGAGTTGTTTGTACAGTTCGGGCCATTCGGTTTGCAGCGAAGACAGGTGCTGGTTTTGAGGATTTTTGGTTTCTTCGTTAAGCGGATTGGGCGTGCGGATGCCGGCCACCACGTCCTCGCCTTGGGCGTTGATGAGCCATTCGCCGTAGAATTTGTTCTCGCCGGTTGCGGGATTGCGCGAGAATGCCACGCCCGTGGCCGAAGTGTTGCCCAAGTTGCCGAAGACCATACTCTGCACGTTACAGGCAGTGCCCCATTGGCCTGGAATGCCTTCGATCTTGCGATACGACACCGCTCGTTTGCCTTCCCAACTCTTAAACACAGCTCCAATCGCGCCCCAAAGTTGCTCCTGCGGATCGTCGGGGAATTCGCGGCCCAGGACTTCGGCGATTTTTTCCTTGAACTTTTTGCAGAGTTTCTTGAGATCGTCGGCCGTCATGTCGGTGTCGGAGGCGTATTTTTTCGACTTCTTCATCTTGGCCATGATGTGTTCGAGCTGCATGCGGATGCCCTTGCCTTCCGCGGGCTCGACGTCCTCGGCTTTTTCCATGACCACGTCGGAATACATCATGATCAAGCGGCGATAGGCGTCGTACACAAATCGTTCGTTGCCGGTTTTTTTGACCAGGCCTGTCATGGTTTTCGAGCACAGGCCGACGTTCAACACGGTTTCCATCATGCCGGGCATTGATTGCCGTGCGCCGCTACGGCAACTTAAGAGCAAGGGATTTTCGGGATCGCCGTATTTCATGCCCATCGCTGCTTCGGTCTTTTGCAGGGCTTGGGCGACTTCGTCGCGGAGCGATTGGGGGAACTGGCGTCCCTCGGCGATGTAGACCGAGCAAAACTCGCAAGCAATGGTAAAGCCGGCGGGCACGGGCAGGCCGAGCTTGGCCATTTCGGCCAAATTTGCCCCCTTGCCGCCAAGCGTGTTCTTCATACTGGCATCGCCTTCGGTCCCGTCGGGGCCGAAATAATAAACATATTTAGTGGCCATAACCGGCTTTCCTCCTTAGCATGTCATAAAAAAATTCAAATTTTTGTTAATTTCTCTGAAATATGGGTAAATCATGATTGCCATGACGGTAGTCAAGGCAAAATGAGCCGACATTTCTAGTCCGGTGGGATTTTATTGGACAGAAACTGCTGAATCTATCAGCACACATCTCAAACGTCAAGGAGGAGACAAGGCAAGCATATACCACCGCAGATGGGCCATTTATGGCCGATTTTCATAAGATCACAACGCAAGCAGGCCATCAGCCATTGTAGGATTCTTGAAGTTCACTTTTTACGAGAACATTTTGCGAGACCGTGCCTATAGCCTATCAAAGACTTCAGGTTCAACATCGGGTGCTTTGTTTAGAACCGCCAGCAGTTTTTCTCTATTACCACCCTTTGCGCGTTTTTCCAGATATTCAATTGTCGAAATTGATGCTACTTTTTCCGCTACCGCCAGCACGACAAATTGATTAACGGAAATGCCTTCCTCTTCCGCCAACTCTTTGAGTTGTTCATGCAACGACTTGGGTAAACGTAAACTTAAGGCGCTCATATTACACCTCGCCAATGATTTTCAAAAAAGCCCCCGGCGTTACTGTTTTAATGCCGAACTTTTCCACACCTTTAAAATCACCTATGTTGTGCCTAACAATATACTCACATTGAGCAGACACCGCTAATTCCAAAATTAATTCGTCATTTGCGTCAGGCAATGATGGACGCCACAGGAAATAAATTTCGTGATGTTTTGCCAAAGCACACAAAGAATCAATCAAATCCGAAACATCTTCTTGTGACAAACCAAGTTCTCCCCGATGCCTCTGAAGGACATCCTCATATTCAAGTACAAGCGGAACCGAGTCGTGAGAACTATACTTTTTCGTTCCCATCAGCGACAACAACTTGAAAGAAGCGCCCTTCTTTGAACGAAGGGCGGCTACTACCACATTGGTGTCGATGACAATATTGGGAACGCCCATTATGGTATTATAGGTGATATTCTATATAATATCAACCTTTTATGTATTTGCAAAAAAACTGGAAACAAGAATAAAGGACATATATCAAACGAGGTGCCGCTTCCAAAAAGCAACATCATCGCTGCGATCCCCGCCAACATCATAAGGCTGCCTGGTTCGGGAACAAAAGCCACACGGAAACCGATGTCACTATTCTGATGTACCGGTGTATTACCGCTATGGAAGACGGCATGTTGAATGCAAATTGCCCGAGCCGAAAGCGATGCCTCGCCTTTATTGGCAGAATAGAAATTAACTTTTTACCTATATTACCACCATCCCCCGTGTTGTCAATGGTTTTGGCGGGCGGATTTTAATATAATCCATACTGCAGGAGTTAAAAATGAAAGTCCAACCATACTATAGATTTCCCTATCAGTTCTTTTATAAGATTGGATAACCATGAAAAAGTCACTGGGCGCGAACACGCTTATATACCCCACGCCGACTTGGGTGGTGGGCACTTATGACAAGAATGGAAAAGCCAACGTGATGACGATCGCCTGGGGCGGCATCTGCTGCTCGCAGCCGCCCTGTTTGGCGGTGTCGCTGCGAAAGGCCACTTATTCGTACGGCAACATAGTCGAGCGCAAGGCTTTTACAGTGAGCGTTCCCTCGGCGGCACATGCCAAGGAGGCGGACTATTTCGGCATCGTCTCGGGCAGAAACGTCGACAAGTTCGCGGCCACCGGATTGACGGCGGCCCGCGCCGAGTTTGTCGATGCTCCCTACGTGGAGGAATTCTCATTGGTGCTGGAGTGTAAATTGCTGCACACCATCGAGATCGGACTGCATACGCAATTCATCGGAGAAATAATGGATGTGAAGGCCGATGAAATCGTGCTGGGGCCCGATGGCTTGCCGGATATGGACAAGATTCAACCGTTCGTTTTTGCCCCCGGGCCGCGGATGTATTACAAGATCGGGGGATTGATCGGCAAGGGATTTGCCATGGGCAAGGAGTTTATCTCCTGAGAAAAACGCTTGCGGTATCGCATTGATTGCCGTTTCCTTTTTCCCAGTCGCATAGTGAGACGTATAGGCGCAAGCAAAACCCCCGGTGTATTCACCGGGGGCTAATTGAGTTGGGTGTGATCAACGGGGGGCTAAATGCATTGCGTATTAATCGCTTTTCTAAATTCGCTCAGCGTCATTCCTTGAAATTCTTTGGTGGCGGAGGAAAAGAGAATTTCCAGGCGGCGATAAAGTCGTTCGATGGACCTGTGGGTGGGGAAAAACGGGCTCCCGCCGGGCATCAGTTCCGAGGAATGAATTGCCATAAGCACGCAGGGCCTGCGATGAACGACCGCGTGACACAATATGGTCCGCATATGGCGGATATTTCGCTGGTTGTCGCGGGGGATCATCGTCATGATCGGCGGCCACATCCGCCGTGAAATCCGCCGCAGCCATTTCGGCCTTGATTTCATGCAGGCGTCCAAACGAGAATAGCGCGTTTCGAGCACGCTTACCGGGACTTCCAAAAGCGGCGAATCGCCCGGCCGGTCGATCCTGTTCAGATCCATAAAATACGGCTGCTCAGGAAAGTGAGTGAAATCCGGCCCGCCTCCGCCGTTTGGGTCTCCAAGATTTTCGCTCCAGGAAATGTGCGGCGTTACCGAGCAGTCGACCTGATAACCGTGCTCGACCAGCAGCCTGGCGTAAATCGCATTAAATCCCCAACGCCCGGCGCGATGGCTGAGCATCTTGCGCTGGAAACGATCTTCCAAGAGATCGCTCATGAAGCGGATTTTGTCGCGCATGACCGGCTCGGCATATTCGGCCAGGTACGGTTGATGCCGCATATCGTCGTCTGTTAGCGGGGCGAGCGGAGGGGAATTCCAGGCGTGAAGGTGCATGCCGATTTCGCCCCCGCCGCGCTTAAGAACAGCTCGGGCGAACTCGACAAATGCCGGGCACTCGGCCATCTCGTAATTCACCAGCCAGGTCGGTTTCAGGCCGTATTTTTCGCAAAGTGCCTGAAAACGCGGCAGAAAAAGGGCGCCTTCCGTAGAGATTTCCTTGGGGCGGGCCCAAAGATCGTCGCCTTCGGTATCGATGGTAATCAAAAGTGCGGGCTGCGTCGGAGGTTTGTTGCTGGATTGTTGCATGATTGTCCTACTGGGAAATTGTAGCATACGGTATATGATTATTTCATGGATACTTGGGATATTGTTATCGTGGGCGGAGGGCCGGCCGGGCTGATGGCCGGGGCCCGCGCCGCGGAGCGCGGTAAGCGAACGCTGCTTTTAGAAAAGAACCGACGGCCGGGAGTGAAAATCCTGCTTTCAGGCGGCACCCGATGCAATTTCACCCACGCCACCGACGCCCGGGGAATCGCCGCGGCCTTTGGATCATCGGGCCGATTCTTGCACTCGGCCTTGGCTGCCTTCGGGCCCCAGGATATCGTCGATCTTTTGCAATCCGAAGGCGTGCCGGCAAAGATGGAATCGGACACGGGCAAAATTTTTCCGGCCAGCGATAAGGCGTCGGATGTTTTGTCGGTGTTAGTCAACAGGCTGAATAAATGCGGATGCGCACTGGCTACTGGGGAACCGTTGGTGGAGGTCGAACGATCGGCAAAGGGGTTCCAGTTGATTACCTCGCGGCGGACCATATCGGCGCGAAAGATTTTGCTGGCGACGGGGGGGAAATCGTATCCGGCCTGCGGAACGACCGGCGACGGATATCGTTGGGCGGCCGAATTGGGACATAGCATCATTTCGCCGCACACCGCCTTGGCGCCTGTAACGACTCACGCCCCGTGGGTCACCGCGCTGCGGGGCATAACAATTGCCGACGTGCTGGTCAAAGTCGTCGAGCCGTTAAGCGACGAAAACGGGAAAACCCGGTGCCTTGCCAGCCGGCGCGGTTCGTTCTTGTTCACGCATTTTGGTCTTTCCGGACCGGCCGTGTTGGATGTCAGCCGGGTAATCAGCGGATACAGCCCGGCGCAAAGGTTGTTCTTGCATTGCGATTTTCTGCCGAGTTTAAAAGAAGAAGAACTGGATGCCATGATTGCCGCTGAATGTACTTCGGCCGGACAGCGTCAAGTGGCGGTGATCTTGGATCGCTGGCTGCCACGGCGATTGGCCGATATGCTTTTAGAGCAAGCCGAGGTGCCGCTTCAGCGTCGGGGGGCTGAACTTTCCAAGCCTCAGCGGCGCCGGCTTGTTATGGCTATAAAACAATGGCCCATTCCCGTGGCTGGCACCATGGGTTTCCGCAAGGCCGAAGTAACTGCCGGCGGCGTGGCGCTGGACGAAGTCGACTCCAGAAATATGCAGAGCAAAATCGTGCCCGGCCTTTATTTTGCCGGGGAATTGCTGGATCTGGACGGCCCCATCGGCGGCTATAACTTCCAAGCCGCCTTCAGCACCGGCTACTTGGCCGGCGAATGCATGTAGAAAAATGTAGAAAAAGGTGACAGCCACCAAATTTGACAAAGCTGGGGGGGTTTGGTAAAAAGACGGAACTGTCACTAGGAAGGCTCCGAATACTCCGATACCGATTTCACCATAAACTACAACTGGGAAACCTTATCATCGACCGAAGGTCAATGGGTCTACGACGGCACCGGCATGGTCAACAATTACTACGACGACTCCTACAAGTTCAGCGGCCACGGCACCGGATATCTGACGGCATGCAGCGCACGGGTGCCACTGCTGGCTTGTCCAGCAGTGCCGGGACGAGAAAAGGTGGCGGTAGTTTTATTGCGGATAACCTTTTACCCATAAAACGCGGCCACAGGCAGGGGGGGTTGGCAGCGGACAGTTTCAGCAAAGGAATCGATCAAGAGGGCCTTTGGGGATACAATCCATAATTATTTGAGATATGTGGTGTCACGAGCATTCTGCCGGGATTCAGAAATTCAGGTTATATATTCCACTTTTGGATTTTATGGACAAAAAGATATATTGCAATTACTTTTTCAAAACACATAATGAAGGTTAAACGCTTTGTAAAGTGAGGTAAAATTATGCCAAAACAAAAGAAAATTGAAGACACCAAAGAGGTTGTGGAAATAACCGACCAATACATCGGGGATAAGAAGCAATTAAATGAATACATCCGCTTGGGATGGAGATTGATAAACCACTATGTCACAAACCACGGGGATGGGCCGGGAGTGCGGGACGAAATGATGCACTATGTTCTAGCCTGGCAAGAGGATGGAGAACCCCCTGTTCCACCGGAATCGGCAAGTGACTTTTAATCCGAATTTGGATTGCTCCATCAAATACCACAGGTTACAGGTAGGTATCTGAAGGAAATCATTTTGGGGCCGAAAAATTTATGGGAACCAACTTTACAGATGACTTTTTCAAGGAGGTTTATATCGCCGAACTTGAAAACAAGCATAAGCTGGATTCGGCAGACAGCTTGCTTGTGGGTATATTGCTGGCCTTATCAGGTGTTGGGATTTACTATTCCAAACTTTTACCATCGTGCAGTTTTGGAGTACCCGGCTACGCATTTCTTGCATGTACCCTCATATTTTTGATAGCTTTTGGAATATCGACTGGGTTTGTGATTGCATCATTCTGGCCACGAGTTAAAGAATATATTGCTTCTCCTAAAGAATGGGGCGAATTCGTCGAAGGGCTGAGAGAATACTATACCCATTACCATAAAGAGGATGAGGCAGAGAGGCGAGTTGCTGACGATCTAGCGAAATCGTTACGAAAAAAGTATATTGACGCCGGAGAGGTAAACCGCAACCACAATATCAAAAAACAAGCCTATCAAAGTCGCGCCAGATATTCTATCACGGCTGCCGTTGTACTAATTCTATTAAACACCATTCCAACCTACTTCGTTCAATGTGTCACAAAAGAGACTCAAAAAACGGAAATAATCGCATTCCCTGAAATTCAGAAAGTCGAAATTATAACTTCTAAATCAAAGGATAAATCTAATGAGCGGACCAAGCAAACCGACCCAGCCAATGCCACCGACCCCACCAACACCACAGACCCCGCCAACACCACCGACCCCTCCACAAAAACCAGAACCTCCCAAGAATATCCAATTAAGGGATGGGCAAACAAAATCGTGGGAGCGAAGAGACAATAAATAAAAAGGATTGAATCATGGCTGAACAAAAACCAACTCCACAAAAACCACAAGCACCTATAAATGAAGCGCCAAAGACAGTCCCGCAAAAGCCACCACCTCCGGATAACACAAGAGTTAGGGCGAGTAAAGATGGGATCAAGTTTTCTGCTCCCCCAATTATAATCCCCCCATCACCGCCAAAGAAATCCGGCTAGGCAAATATTTTAATTGATGATCATTAGGCTTACGGGACGCCCGTGAGGCATTTGTGAATGCGCAAATATCTTGGCTTGTAGTGCATTATTCAATATGTTGAAGGGGGAAAAGGTGGTCGGTGTCATATTGTTGATATCTAATTTTATATCTATCTACTATCATCCACTTTCTATCATCAACCATTTACCCATAAAACGCGGCCACGGGCAAGGCGGTTTGGCGGCGCACGGTTTCGGCTATAGAATCGACTTCGGCGTTGCTAAGCGGAGTAACAAAAGTTTCGGCTGGACGGCGGGCGACGGTGTGGATTTGCACCAGTTTTATCTTTCCTCCGGCCGCCACGATCTCTTGCAACCGGCGGCAGTAGGCTTCTATTTCGTCGGCCGGGGGCGGTTGTCCGCGGATTCGCATGAAAAGGCTCTGGATCACGATGGGTCTTGCCCGGGCCGCATCGCGGAGGTTTTCTAGAATTTGCTTAAATGGCACGGCCGAGCGGGCGACCTGGCGGTAATAAGCCTCGCTGCCGGCGTCGAGTTTGGCCCAGATCTCGCCGTTGTTTTGGTCCAGGATCTCCAGCCCCGGCAGCACGTTCCAGCGGTGAAGCAGGCTGGCGTTAGTTATCAGCACCAGCTTTATGTCATCCAGCCGGTGCCGGCGGCGGACGTCCGCACACACGTCCACGGCCTGGGCAAAGTTCCGATAGGCGGTCGGTTCGCCGTCGCCGGAAAAGGCGATATCGTTCAGCCGCCGCAGCGACTCCGGTGTGCCGCCGAATTGCTTGTCCTCAAAGATCCGCCCGGAAGTCACAAGCTCGACGGTCCAATCGAGTTCCTGCTCTAGGCGTTGCAAGTCGACAAGATCATCTTCGCCCGGCTCGGCCAGATCGACCTGGCAATAAATGCAGTGGAAGTTGCAAAACTTGTTGCGATTTAAGTTCACGCCGATGGAAATCCCTCCGGCTCGACGGCTTAAGACCGGATAGACGTAAAGATTGCTTTTGAAATCGCGAGGATGCGCGGCAAAAAGCGGATCGGTGGAGGCGGTCATGCTTGTCGATTCAATGATGGCGGGATGAAAGCACTGCTTGCAAGCAAGCAGTGGCACAAAAGTGAAAGACTTGTCAACTATTTATGCGCGGCGCAGCGAGGTGTATTCGTCGACGGTTATGGCGGTCAATTCGCCATCGGGGAGTTCCAAAAGGATGGTATCGGAAAAAACTTTGTCGTCGAAATTCCGGCGATGGTGCAGCCCGTGACGCCTGCGCTCGGTCCGCAGCACGGTTCCATAGGTTTTGGCCGGCCAACTACTGCGGCCCACGGTTACGGTGTGCTCGACCTCGATCCGATCGCCGGGCTTGAGTTCGTCGAAAAGCGTGTGTGCGCGACTGACGGTTGTTGACATAATTTATGGCAGCGGAAGGAAAGTGAAACCGGTAAACGTGTTTGTTCGATGCATGAAAATCCTTTTCCGCTACCGGCGGCCCGACCTGATCAGGCCGACGCGTCCGCAACGGTTCGCGGTAAAAAAGACGTACCTTGGAGCGTCATTATCATCCGCATTGAATCAGTACGGAGATAAAGCATTTTTGTTCGCGATCTGCCTTAATTGCCGAAAAGAGTGCTCAGTTTGCAGGCAGAAATGAAACAATTACAGTTATTTTGTCGATATTATGGTTTTTCGCAATAGGGATTTGGGGGAGATAATAACTGGAGTTTTGCAAATCGCGGATCCAATGTCCCCTCTCCAGACCGTTAGTGCTATGCCCGGAGAGGGGGTATTTATTTGATAGCAAGGAAAATGGGTATCTATTTGTCAGCAGGCGGCAGCGGCTTATCCACAACTCCAGGCCGTAGGACGGAATTTAATCCCGTCCCCCATCCCGGATTGACAGCATATCCGTCCTGCCAATCCCTACTCGCTAATCTCTAGTCCCTAGTCCCTTATCTCTAATCCCTTCTTAAACTTCCTTGGCATTGATCCAGGACATCAACTTGCGTAATTGCCGGCCGATAATTTCGACCGGATGTGCGCGTTCTTTTCGGCGCAGGGCCTTGAACGAGGGGGCGTTGGCCTTGTTTTCCAAGATCCACTCGCGGGCAAATCGGCCGTCCTGGATTTCGGCCAGGATGCGCTTCATTTCGGCCTTGGTTTCCGGGGAGATGATCCGCGGGCCGCGTGTGTAGTCGCCGTATTCGGCTGTATTCGAGATGCTATATCGCATGTAACTTAGCCCGCCCTGATAAATCAGGTCCACGATTAGTTTCACCTCGTGGACGCACTCGAAATATGCCATCTCGGGCTGATACCCGGCCTCGACCAGGGTCTCGAAGCCGGCCTTGATTAGTGCCGACAGTCCGCCGCAAAGCACGACTTGCTCGCCGAACAGATCGGTCTCGGTTTCTTCGGCAAATGTGGTTTCGATAACGCCCGCCCGGGTCCCGCCGATGCCCTTGGCATAGGCCAGGCCGATTTTCAAGGCATCCGCTCCGGCGCCCTCGCCCAGACCGATTAAACACGGCACGCCCGCCCCGCGAACGAATTCCGAACGCACCAGGTGACCCGGACCTTTGGGCGCCACAAGGATTACCGCCGCGCCCCTGGGCAGGTCGAATTGGCCGTAATGCACGTTGAATCCGTGAGAACAGATCACGATGTTTCCCGGCGAAAGATTATCGCGGATTTGCGTGCGGAAGACGTCGGCTTGAAGTTCGTCCGGCAGGAGGATGGTAATGATGTCGGCCTTTTTCGCGGCCTCGGCTGCCGAGATGGGCTGGAATCCATCTTTTACGGCCAGTTGGTAATTGTCCGTGCCCGGCAATTCGGCCACGATCACGTTGCAGCCGCTGTCGCGGAGGTTTTGCGCATGGGCGTGACCTTGCGATCCGTAGCCCAAAATGGCCAGCGTCTTGTTGTTCAACAGCGAAATGTCGGCGTCTTTGTCGTAATAGATTTTGGCGGGCATGGTTATGTGCTCCAAGTATATTTTTTAGGGTTAGAGGTTAGTAGGACGGATTTGAAATCCGTCTTACAGGATTCGGGGTTCAGGATTCGGGGTTCAGGATTCGGGGTTCGGGGTTCAGGGTTCAGGGTTCGGGGTTCAGGATTCGGGGTTCAGGATTCGGGGTTCAGGATTTTGGATTCAGGTTTTTTAAGGGGTGGTCAGTTTACTGACCACTTTTTGAAGTCCACGGCGCGAAACCGCAAGCGATTTCATCCCTCATCCTTCATCCTTCATCCTTGACTATGTTGCTTCCCCGGACCATCGCGATTCGCCCTGTGCGGACGACTTCCAGGATGCCGAAGGGGCGCATCAATTCGATAAATGCCTCGACTTTTCTTTCCTGGCCGGAGATTTCGACCACCACGGAATCGAGCGAGACGTTTACGATCCGGCCGTTGAAAATATCGGTCAATTCGCTGATCTCGCTGCGTTTGCCGGGCGGGGCGCTGACTTTGATCAGCATCAAGTCGCGTTCCACGTAGTCCTGCGAACTGATATCATCGACGCGGACCACGGTCACGATTTTTTCCAATTGTTTGCGCACCTGCTCGAGCACGCTGTCGTCGCCGACCATGACAAAGGTCATCCGCGACAAATGGGGGTCTTCCGTCTCCCCCACAGCCAGGCTGTCGATATTGTATCCCCGCGAAGCCAGCATCCCGGATATGTGCGACAACACACCCGGTACGTTCTGGACCAAAGCCGATAAGACGTGCCGCATAACTTATCCTCAAAATAATAAAACAACCATCTTAATGCCCAAGATACTATCGAACAAGAGGCGGGAATAGGGTTCGGGGTTCTGGGGCTTGGGGTTCGGGATTTTGTATTCGGGTTATAAATGGGGTGGTCAGTTTACTGACCACTTTTAGAAGTTCACAGAGCGAAACCGCAACCGGTTGCGATAATATTAAACCCTATCTCCTTCCCTAATCCCTAGCCCCTAACCTCTAGCCCCCATCCCCTATCTCTTACACGTCTTCATGTTTGACTTCGCGGATTATCTGCAGGAATTTTTCCATCGAGGGACAGCGCTGACTAAGCGAAGGCTCGATGCAGGCGTGAATGGCCTTGGCCAAAACCGGGTTGATTTGCGGGCGGTATTTGCTGATCTCGATCGGCGGGCGGTCGTGGGTCATGGCGGCCATGCCCGTGGTGCCCCGCAGCCAAGGCAACTCGAAGGTGCAAATCTCATAGGCCGTAACCCCAAAGGCAAACACGTCCAGCCGTTGATCGGTCGCGTGGCGGCGCACCAGTTCCGGAGCCATGTAGTTGGGCGTGCCCGTCCGATTCCCCGGCTGCATGAATACCTTGGTCGCAGGCACGGTCAGGCCGAAGTCGATGAGTTTGATGTCCTCGCCGTTGTTGGTGAGCATGAAGTTCCTCGGGCAGATGTCGCGGTGGATGAATCCCGCGGCGTGGACTGCCGCCACTGCCTCGGCCGCCTCGCGGATGAACTTCACCCGGCGTCCTTCCAAGTGGGGATCGTAGGCGATCAATGCGGAAAAAAGCGTGGCCCCATCGAGGAACTCCATTACTATGTATGGTTCGTCCTCGGTCGTCATCCCATATCCGAAGGTCTCCACGATGTTAGGGTGCTTTAGTTGCACCGATATTTCACCTTCGCTGGGTTTGCGCAGGCCGCGGAAACGGGCGTTGAATTCGGCCGTTTTCTTGGGATTCAGAATCTTCAGGCCCACGATTTTATTGGTGCGCAAATCCCGTGCCACGTAAAAACTCGACATCGTCCCCTGAATCGCTTTTTGCTGCAAGGCAAAACGCGAGGATACGTTCAACCTCCTTCCGGCAAACAGTTGTTTGAAGTGATCCAGAAAGGGCATACGCAGTGGACAGTGGTCAGTGGACGGTGGTCAGTGATTAGAAACTATCCGAAAAGTCCCCTCTCCCTTTGGGAGAGGGTTAGGGTGAGGGCTTATTGGCCAAATATGTCAACAAGTACACACACCTTCTTAGTATAAAAATATGCTTTCGGATCATTTCTTTGTGGGCAGTGAAATATCTACATATTTTACATGCGCCGCGCTTATATTTACTATACCATCCAATGCAACCGGAATTCTAGATTTTTACGAGAAAAGCCGGCAAAGCCGGATTTCTCACCAACGTGTGCCACTGCTTGGCGTATGCCAAGCAGTGAACCGCGATTCGAGCAAGCACTGCTTCTGCCATCGCGGTCGTGGCACACTGTTGTGCAACGTACCAGTCTGGTAAGAAATGCGGACCAAGCCCCTGTTTTCAACTGTCCACCGCCCACTGCCCACCCTCCACCGCCCACTGCCCACCGCCCACTGTCCACCGCCCACTGTCCACTGCCCACTGTCCATCACTATTCTACGAGCAGAAATAAATCTTCATCTTCCCCTATAACTGTATCGATCGCTTTTTCTAATTGCCCGGCGTGTTTTCCGGCTCGGGCATGTCGGTCGATCTCAAAATCCGCTTCAGAGGCGGTTTTTTCCCCACTGGTACTCTTCACGCTCCGCGTGAAGCCGTTTGTCTGCAATGCCCCGAAATCGGGGACTGTCCCGATTTTCATGTCAACGAAAATGGGACTGTCCCCTTTGGCCGCCTCTCTTGCCGGCGTATTGGCGCGTTCTTCGATTATGCCCGCCCGCAAAGGCAATTCATCGTGCAACAAGGCAAAGACCGCGGTGTTTGCATTACTGATCTGCTTCCCGGCCAATGGATTTTCCAACCGGTTTTCGCTGATCTTAGGCAATGCCGTCGAATCGAACCAATAATAAATCGGCGATTGCGACGCGAGCCGGTTACTCACCGTGTCGATGAGCAACAAAACCTCCCCTCTCCGGGCACCGACGGGCACCATCGGGCACCGACGCGAAGCGT
Organism: Pirellulales bacterium; assembly: GCA_963845975.1. Lineage (GTDB taxonomy): Bacteria > Planctomycetota > Planctomycetia > Pirellulales > Thermoguttaceae > JBEKIK01. Next base: position 364,202 of record CAWJUD010000002.1, read on the forward strand.
TGGTCGGCATGGTCGGTTGGTCGGGAGAGGGGCCGGGGGTGAGGGCGTTCCTGCATAGATAAGAGGTCTTGTTAGAGTCATTTAATAAACTACTCGGCGAAGCCGCCGTTGTTTCCGCCCCGTTAGTCGCTAGGACATGTGCTGCAAGAACCGTGCTTGCCGCAAGCGGTCCTGGCGCGACGGCGGCAGCGGTCGATGGAGACTGCTCAATAGGACTTGTCACGGCCGCCTGGTCTGTGATTACGCTGGCAATGGGGCTAATAGCACCGGCGTCAAGGGGTTTTGTTAATGTATTTTGTAGATGTTTCGCTCCCTGTGGGCCGCCGGGGATGGAGGCTAAGGTTAGTGTAACGCCCGCCCCGATAGTCAGATTGCCGGTGGAAATCGAATTGGCCGAGATCGCGCCGTCGCCCAAAACTATCGAACCGGCGGTCACATCCTGGAGCGTGGCCGCGCCGTGGTCGTTGTAGGTCTTGTCGGTGCTGTTGCGCAGGTTGACCGTCAGCGTACCGCTGCCCACATTAAGCGCAGTGCCGCCGGCCTGGGTAATCACCGCGCTGCCGCTCTCCCGGTCGGCGTCCACCACGCCGTTGGCCACGGTGTCGTTGGCCGTAAGGGTCAAGTTCCCATTGTCGGTGGTGATGTTCGCGTTTATTAGCAGGCTGCGTCCGGCTTGGAAGGCAAGGTTGCCGCCGTTGCCGCCGGGATTGTCGGCGGTGATGGCGCTGGCGATCGTGATATCGTTGCTGGCCTGCAAAGTCACCGCTGCGCCCGTGTTAAGTGTGCCGGTCACGGCCGGCGTAAGAGTCACCGACACTCCGGTTTGGGAGGCAAACGTCTGCGAGGCTAGCGGAGGCGTATTCGGTGACGTGATCTGTGACCCGACGCGTACGCGCCCGCCGAAAGTGCCGCCGCCTGGCGGGGTTCCTGCTTCGTTTAAGAAAGTGGCGTAGAACGTGCCATTCACATTGTCCACCACCACCGGCTGAAGGCCCCAATTGCTGGTCAGGCCAACGATGCTGTTGGCACTGGAAACTACGCCGCTTACGCCCACCGAACCGCTGCCCCATGTCGCCGCGCCGGCATCGGTCACCGCGCCATTGTCCCAGGAGGGGCTGAAGACCACGTAGTTGCCGTTGGAAAGCGCGGTCACAGCACTGCCAGACGATATATAGCCCACTTGGTCGTTTGTGGTGGAACCTACAAGGCTGTTTGCACTGGAAACCACGCCGCTTACGCCCGCCGTCCCGCTCCCCCACGTCACTGCACCGGCATCAGCCACCGCGCCGTTGTGCCAGTTGGTGCTGCGGACGACATAGTTGCCGTTGGCAAGCGCGGTCACACCGCTATAGCCCCCACCGCCATCGCCCACGACATCGACGACGTTAGAGCCGACGAGACTGTTTGCGCTGGAAACCACGCCGCTAACGCCCGCCGTCCCGCTCCCCCATGTCACCGCACCGGCATCGGTCACCGCGCCGTTGTTCCAGAAGAGGCTACTGACCACATAGTTGCCATTGGTAAGTTCGGTTATAGCATCGCCATACCACGTCATACCCACTACGTCGTTGGTGGTAGAGCCGACTAGGCTGTTGACACTGGAAACCACGCCGCTTATGCCCGTCGTCCCACTGCCCCAAGTCACCGCGCCGGCATTTGTCGCTGCGCCGTTGTCCCACAAGGGGCTGCCGACTAAGTAGTTACCATTGGTAAGCGCTGTCACGCCGCCGCCGCCATATGCGCTATATCCCAGTTGGTCGCTGGCAGTGGAGCCGACGAGGCTGTTGTCGCTAGAGATCACGCCGCTAACGCCTGCCGTCCCACTCCCCCATGTCACCGCGCCGGCATCTATTGTCGAGCCATTGTCCCAGGAGGGGCTGCCGACCACATAGTTGCCGTTGGTAAGCGCGGTCACACCCGAAGAGCCACTAATATCAGAACCGACTTGATCGTTTGCATGAGAGCCGACTAGGCTGTTGGCACTGGAGACCACGCCGCTTATGCCAGCCGTCCCGCTCCCCCATGTCGCTGCGCCGGCATCGGTCGCCGTTCCGTTATCCCAGTAGCGGCTGCAGACTACGTAGTTACCATTGGCAAGCTCTGTCACGCCGATATAACCTACTTGATCGTTGACATGGGAGCCGACGAGGCTGTTGACGCTGGAGATATGGCCTTTTATGCCTGATGTACCATTACCCCACGTCACCGCACCGGCATCAGTCACCGCACCGTTGTCCCAGTCGATGCTGCAGACCACGTAGTTGCCGTTGGTGAGCGCGGTCACGTCAGTGCCCACGTAGTCGTTAGCATGGGAGCCTACTAGGCTATTGGTGATGGAGATCCCGCCGCTAACGCCCGACGTCCCGCTCCCCCAAGTCACCGCACCGGCACTGCTTACCGTGCCGTAGTCCCAGTAGATGCTGCAGACCACGTAGTTTCCATTGGTAAGTGGGGTCACGCCGTGATTCCCCACTTGGTCAAATGCATGGGAGCCGATGAGGCTATTGGCGCTGGAGACCACGCCTTTAACGCCCACCGTCCCACTCCCCCACGTCACCGCGCCAGCATCGGTCACCGCGCCATTGTCCCAAGAGGGGCTGCGGACCACGTAGTTGCCGTTGGAAAGCTCGGTCACACTGCCCACGTAGTCATTTGTGGTGGAGCCGACTAGGCTGTTGGCGCTGGAGACCACGCCGCTTACACCCGCCGTCCCGCTCCCCCACGTCACCGCGCCGGCATGCGTCGCTGCGCCGTTGTCCCAGTAGTAGCTACTGACCACGAAGTTGCCGTTGGAAAGCGCGATCACGCTATCACTACCCACCTGATCATTGGCGGTGGAGCCGATGAGGCTGTTGGCGCTGGAGACCGCGCCGCTTATGCCCGCCGTCCCGCTCCCCCACGTCACCGCGCCGGCATCGGTCGCCGCGCCGTTGTCCCAATAATAGCTGCGGACCACGTAATTGCCATTGGAAAGCACAATCACAGCACTGCCCGACGAGGCATAGCCCAATTTGTCATTGGCGGTGGAACCGACGAGGCTGTTGGCGCTGGAGACCACGCCGCTTACGCCCGCCGTCCCGCTTCCCCACGTTACTGCACCGGCATCGGTCGCCGCGCCATTGTCCCAGTATGGGCTACAGACCACGTAGTTGCCATTGATAAGCGCGGTCACGGCACTGCCCGACGATACAACGCCCACTTGGTCGTTGGCATGGGAGCCGACAAGGCTGTTGGCGCTGGAGACCACGCCGCTTACGCCCGCCGTCCCACTCCCCCAGGTCACCGCACCGGCACTGTTCGCCGCACCGTTGTGCCATGAGGGGGTGCTAACCACATAGTTGCCGTTGGTAAGCAAGGTCACTGCATTACCAGAAACTACATAGCCCACAAAGTCACTGGCGGTAGAGCCACGGAGCGCGCTGATAAGTGCGCCAGTGGCGCCGTTGAAAAGGTAGACCGCTCCAGCATTGGCTGCGCCGAAGTCGTCGTAAGGTGACGTGATGACGACATTGCCCGTGCTGAGCGGTACAACGCTTTTGCCAAACCAGTTGACCGCCGCCGGATTCGGATCGACGAACTCGGTGAATGTCGGCCCCGCCACGGTGATGTTCTTTGGATCGAGTAAGAGTAAACCGGGCTGACCGGCGGCGGCCGACACATTGGCCGTTCCCTGCCAATCGAGCGCGGCCTGGCCCGACACCTCGATTCTGCCGCCATCGCCCTGCTGCGCCGCCGCGGCGCGGGCCAGTCCCGCAAAACTCGTTTGCTGGTCCGACCAGACCACGATTTGCCCGCCGTTGCCGCGCGCAAGGCATCGGCGCTCAGCGTCGAGGCCTGATTGACGGTGACGCATTGCGCCCGCTCAAGATCGCCAAGTCCATGAAAATCGCCGCCCACTCGAATCCGTCCCCCGCCCGCATCGCCGTCGGCCTGCAACCGTGCGCCGTACAAATCCAACTGCCCGCCCGTCACCGTGATCTGGCCGCCCATGGCTTCCGCTCCCGATCCATCCGCGGCGACCATCCCGGATAGATAGACGCCCGCGATGGGCGCAGAATCGGCGCTGGCCGCCGCGGCCAGGCCGCTGGCGACAATCGTTACTTGCCCGCCGGAACCGCCCGCGCCGATGCGCTCACCAGCCCGGACTGCGTCTGCATCATCCGCTGTGTAAGCGCGATCGAGATTGTACCTCCCGCTCCCGCGCTGCCGTCGGAGGTTATTTGGCCGGAATTGACGAACCGGTCCGCGGCGATCGCCAGTTGCCCGCCAACCGCCCCGGAACTGGAAAGCTCCCCGGAATTATCGAGCAACCCGGCCGTCAGCGTCAGCGCCGGTGCCTGCACCGCGCCCGTTACAGTCACCGTTTCGCTCCCCGTCAACCGCACTTCTTTTGCCGTCAGCCGCCCATCGACGGTGATATTCTCCGCGGTCAAATCCACCCGAAAACTCCCAAAATCCGCCGCACCGCTCACCATTACACTTTCGGCTCCCCCCTTGTCCAAGAGGACGGAAAAATTATTCGAGTATGTGTTTGCCCCGCTGTCCTCGAAACGGACCGACGCCCCGGCCCCGCTATCGACGATCGAAATGCCGCTCAGCGCGGCCAGTCCGACTGGCGTAACCGACAAAGTGGGCGTGCCATTTTGGCTGGTCGCCCGCGCGCTATCCGCCCCAGCCCACGTTCCCGTATCGCCCAAAGAGAAAGTGTACGAAGTGCCGTGACTCACGATGCCCAGTTGCTCGTTGGTTGCCAACTCGAGCATCAACGTGCTTCCGGTTTCGAGAAACGTCGCCAGCAGCCGGCGATCTTCAAGGTGCTCGAATCGCAGTTTTGTGGAAAAGGGATTGCGCGTGATTTTTTTCTTTTTTGCCCTATCTTGCCCAATCCCGCGACGCCGATTAAGTGCCAGAAACCCCATGACCGCTCCCTTTGATTTGAGTCTTTAGACCTTGCTCTAAAGATGGTTCTAATATAATCATTATGGCGGGGTATTTCAAGCCACCCCCCCATCCAAATTTACCTATAATGACAAATTTTCGTAACCGTTCACGGAGATCTTGCGATAATGTCGCGAACGATTGCTTTTTATTAGCGCCGATTAGCGGGAATTAGCGTTCCTAAAAAGCAGTGAATTTCGATTTTCCACTAGAAATTGGGCCAGCCAATTCTGTAAAATCTCTCTGCCACGGACAGAAAAGGACGCCAAAACGAGGGCGTTAAAAACATGTTCCCACGCCGGAGCGTGGGAACCAGGCAGAGATCAACGTGGAAAAATCGCGATTTGATCCCCAACTATACTTGGGCCGCTTACCGCCCACTGCCCACGGCCCACTGCCGATTGCTCACTGCCCACTGCCCACATATCAGCGCTATTGTACGCGCAGAAATAAATCTTCATCCCCCGCGATCACTGCATCGATGGCTTTTTCTAATTGCCCGCCGCGTTTGCCGTTTCGGACGTGTCGGCTGGCGTCGAAATCCATTTCAACATTGTCGCCATTGAAGTTCAGATTTTCCGTTATCGCCTTCAAAGCTGTATGATGGGCTAGCCGGTGAATAATAGCTGGTGAATAGGCGTGTTTTTCGGTTAAGGACGCGCCCAAAGGCGATTCATTGTGCAATGGAGCGAAAACCGTGGTTTTTTCTTCATTTATCTGATTCAATGCCAAGGGATTTATCAACCAGTTTTTGATTGTCCCGGGCAATGCCGGTGAAGCGATCCGAGAAAATGTCGGCGATTGCGGCAGATTATTTTTTATGGCAAAGTCGAATTGCCGAGACGGAATGGAGTCCGCTATAAATAATGCTGGAGGCGCCGCGGTGACGTCGGTTGCATGCGCGTCTGTGAGTTTGATGATTGTATTATAGATGGTGTCCGCGGATATACATGCTGCCGCCGAATTGCCGGAGGCCGAAATCGGCATTGCAGCCGGCGTTTCGATCGGTTCTGCAAACGGCGCTGCGTTAGGTGTTGCCATCGTCGTTTTTATCAGCCTCGTAGACAGCGATCTGAAAACTGCGATCTCGGCATACGATGGCACGGCGACGGTTTCGGCGCCGGTAGGCGAATCCGTTGCATCCGAATTGATTACCGCCTCTTGTGCGGCTGTCGTGTCGGGTATGATTTGGACATTGGCGGGAGAAACATGAACATCTTCTAAGACTAAGGTGTCCTGTATGCCAGCGTCGCTCAACGGGCCGCCGGGGATGGCGGCAATGGTTAGCGTAGCACCCGCGCCGATGGTCAAGGTGCCGGTAATGATCGCGTCCACATCCACTTGCGCGCCCGGTTGCACTTCCATGCCGGAAGAGGCCAAACCGCCGGTAAGCAAGCGATATCCGCTGCCGGAAACCGTGATCGCGCCGAACTTGGCGTTCGTATAATCGTTGACATTTTCCAGTTGTTTTGCTCCAGCAGGAAATACCAGGTTATCGCCGGACAGAGGGGCCGCGCCGCCGGACCAATTGGCCGCAGTTGACCAGTTATTATCGCCTCCCCCACCGTTCCAAATTAGAGTAGGGGGCACAATCATGATGGTGAAGGTTTTTTCGAATGCCTGCCCGCCGTAATCGCTGGTTCTCACTCGGATGTTGTAGGTTGACTTAGTTTCGTAGTCGAAAATTGCATTTGTTTTCAGTTGATTTCCATCGATATAAAACGATCCGTTATCGGCGTCGCCGGCGCCAGAAACCAGCGAGTAAGTAAATGCGTCATCGGCATCGGGATCAGTAGCGGCAAACAGACCGACCAGCGATCCGACCGGTTGGTTCTCTTGGACGCTGGCTGATGACAATTGAATATTGGTGGGGGGATTCAAGAAAAACTGGGCCAGAAACATATCTGAACTTCCCGCGCTCGTAAGATAAGATTGTTGCGGACCGAGATTGAAGTCGACGATACCGCTGAAAACTCCGGTGATAAAGACGCTTCCTTGGTCTCCGCATGCAAGCGAGTCGCCGTAATCCTGCGATACTCCTCCAATCCGCCATGCGCCGGTAAAGTTTCCCGCACTATCGAGCTTGGAAATGAAGAGATCCGTACCTCCCGCGATGGTCAGATTGAATGTGCCGTCGCCGGGATCGAAATCGACCGTGCCGGAAAATGATCCCGTGGCAAGCACGCTTCCGTCGCCGGCCAATGCCAGGGCTAGCCCCTGATCTACATCGGTGCTTCCCATCCTCCGTGCCCAGAGGAATTTGCCCGTTGCATCGAGCTTTGAAACGAATATATCGGACTTGCCCGCACTGGTCAGACTAAAGGCGCTCCCCGCGTCGAAAACGGCCGTACCGTTGAAATAGCCCGTGGTGATTACGCTTCCGTCGCCGGCCAGCGCGAGTGATTGTCCACGATCCACCGCGCTTCCGCCCATCTGCCGCGCCCAGAGGAAATTGCCCGCTGTATCCAGCTTTAAAACAAATGCATCGGAGCCGCCCTTGCTGGTCAGATTACAGGTGCCGGAGCCGGGGTCGAAAACGACGACGTTTGAAAAATAACCTGTAGTAACAACGCTTCCGTCGCTGCCAAGGGCAAGTGATGAGCCCTGATCCGATCCGCTGCCGCCTATTTGTTTTAGCCACGCCATGTTCCAATTGGCGTCGAGTTTATAAATGAAAATGTCGGTACCTCCGGCGCTGACCAAAGTATTTGTCACGCCGTAAGGATCGGCGAAGTCGGCGGTGCCGGAGAAATAACCCGTTGCCGCTAAGCTATCATCGTTCCCCAGAGCAATGGATAAGCCTTGATCCTGACCTGTTCCGCCCATTCGCCACGCATAGAAGAAATTACCGTTATCGTACAATATGGAAACGAAGATGTCGGTGCCCCCTTCACTGGTCAAAGTGGACGCTCCGCTGCCGGGATCGAAATCGGCGACATTGGTAAAATATCCCGTAATATAAACAAGCCCGTTGCTGCCGACGGTTAGCGAACTGCCGGCGTCGTCAAACGTGCCGCCCATGCGCTTTGCCCATATCAGGCACCGGTGGGCGAGTATTTTGCGACAAAAATATCATTCATGCCGCTGCTGGTGAGATTGTAGACGTTCGGGCTTGGATCAAAATCGGCCGTTCCGGAAAAGTAGCCTGTCACATAAACATTCCCATAGACATCGAGTGCAACTGCTTGACTCTTTTCCGTACCCAAGCCTCCCAAGGCGTCCGCCCATCCGTCCTGAAGCGGTGAACCGAGCAACCCCGCGTCGCGACTGTTGTCCACTTGTCCTGCCGACAATGTGAAAATGCCCGTTTTCCCCGTGGCATTCGCGTCGCTATCCAAATTATCGTTGCCCCCGATATCTTGTTGAGTAAAAATATAGTATTGCGACAGCGGGACGAACACCAGGTAAAAGTTCATTCCATAGGAGACACTGTGAAAAATATATTGGCCCTGGGCATCGGTGGTGGTTTGGTCGATCAGCCGGTCGTCTGAATTGCCGATGACCCCGTCGGTGGAGTAGAACAGTTTTACGAGTACATTTTGGATTCCCGGTTCGCCTGGGTCCTGGATGCCGTTTCCATTGGCATCCGCCCAGACCCGGTCCCCCACGGACATTTCCGCAGTGTCGGTAGCCGTAATATTGAAAACCTCATCGTAACACGATCCGAGGTTGTTCCTGACGCGGATACGGATGGAGTAGACGGCTTTGATTTCCATATCGAGGGGAATGTTTGTCTTGAGTTGGTTGCCGGAAATCGTAAACAGGGTGTAGTCGTCGGTGCCGTCACCGGAGGCAAGAGAGTAGGTTTCGGTAACGGAAGGATTCGGATCGGTGGCCGACAAACTTCCCACGGTCGTATTGATAGGCATATGCTCGGCCACTACATTTGCGGACAACTGAATGTCCGTGGGGCAGGGATACAACAGGGCCGACACAAAAGCGTCCGCGCCCCCTGAATTGGACAGGTTGTACACCGTTGCTCCCGGATCAAAATCGACCGTGCCTTGATAATAACCCGTGGTGAAGACGCTCTGGTCGCCACGCACGGCAATGCCATAACCGATGTCATAATTCGTTCCGCCCATGCGTTTTGCCCACACGAAGTTCCCCATCTCGTCGAGTTTGGAGATGAAAATGTCATCGCCTCCGCTACTTATGAGATTGGACGTTACGTTTCCCGGATCGAAATCAGCCGTGACCTGGAAATAACCCGTAGTATAAACTTCTCCGTAATTGTCCAAGGCGAGACCGTAAGCGGTATCGGTGTCAACGCCGCCCATGGATTTTGCCCACACGAAGTTGCCCGCCGAATCCAATTTGGAAACGAAGACGTCTCTGCTTCCCGCGCTCGTTAAATTGAAGGTGCCGCTGCCGGGATCGAAATCCGCCGTTTCCCGAAAATATCCGGTGGTATATACGCTTCCGTGGCCGTCCACGGCGAGGGAATTTCCGCAGTCGAATTCGGGGCCGCCCATCTGCCGCGCCCAGACAAAATTCCCCTCGGAGTCCAATTTGGACACGAAGACGTCGGCGTAATTGTAGTTGCCCTCGCATGTTAAATAATACTCGTCTGGACCGGGATTGAAGTCGGCCGTATATTGAAATGAACCAGTGGTGTAAACGCTGCCGTCGCTCCCTATGGCGATGGAATTCCCGTAATCGTCTAAGTAGCCTCCCATCTGCTTGGCCCAGACGAAGTTGCCTGCCGCATTCAATTTAGAGATAAAGATGTCCGCATACTGGGAACCGTATGAGCTTGTCAAATTGAATGTATCGTTTCCCGGATCGAAGTCGGCGGTGTCCTGAAAAGAGCCCGTGGTATATACGTTTCCGCCGCTATCCACGGCAATGCCCAGACCGTAATCGTCTTTTGGCCCTCCCAAACTTCTGGCCCAAATCAGGTTTCCCGCGGAATCGAGTTTTGAGATGAAAATGTCGTCGCCTCCGGCACTGGCAAGAGGATACGCTCCCGCGCGGGGATTAAAATCCGCGGCGCCGCTGAAACCTCCGGTTACCAGAACGTTTCCTGCCGTATCGATTGCGATTTGGCAACGGGAATCGAAATTTCCGCCGCTAAAGTTTTTTGCCCACAGCAGAGCGCCTGCTGATGAAAATTTTGTCACGAAGACATTTGTCCCGCCGACAGGGGTCAGGTTGAAAGTTCCAGGGCCTGGATCGAAGTCGGCCGTGGCGGAAAAAGTGCCGGCCACGTACACGTTTCCGCCCGCATCCAGGGCGATCGAGCGGCCGCATTCGTCATTTACTCCGCCTACGTGATTTGCCCAACCGAAAGCCGGCGCAGTGCCTCGGACGCCGGCATCTAAGTCCGATCTGTTTTGGCCCGCGGACAAGGTAAAGACATCCGTCACGCCTCCGGCGTTGGCATCGCTGTCGTGCGCGTCATCCGTGTCCGCATCCTTCGACGTGAATGTGTAAGCCCCCGGAAGGCGGAATGTAAGATAATAATTCACGCCGCTGGAAAGACCGTTTATGGAGTAATTGCCGTTTGCGTCGGTAACCGTTTGGGCAACGAGCGTATCGCCGCTGCCATTTGTGGAATAAAGCTCCACGCCCGCGCCGGCAAGCCCAGGTTCGCCCGCATCTTGCAGCCCGTTGGCGTTGGAATCGATCCACACCAAATCGCCGATGCCGATTGCCAACAGCCGCCGATCTTCCAGATGCTCAAAACGCAAGCGCTTGGAAAAGAGATTTTGTTTGAAATGCCCGGAAGACGTCGAGTTTCGCCCCGCACTACCACCGCTCAGCCGCAATGCTTGAAATCTCATAAGTCAGCTCCCCTCGTAATGTAAGTACACCCGAGACCATTAGTCATTAGTATATCTATATTCGTAAAAATTACTAGTATATTTAGCAGAATCTTTATGACCATAATACTTGACAAACACCCCAAAAATTTGTATACTACCTCCTAGGTGGAGGTTGCCGAGTATGCAGATCGTTTAACCCAAAACAAGAGGCGGCGTTTTTTGCACCAGGAGTACGCCAGGCTGGACGGCGTGGGTCACGGAGGGTGGAGTAACTACTATAATGGAACATTGTATCTGAACTCGAAAGGCCAAACCATGTATCAATGGATGATTGCGCAAGCTTTGCCCGTGCCCGAACCATCCGCCGCGATCCTGGCCGAAGAAATGCGTCCGTTCGGGTCGCTTTGCTGGATCCGGCGGCCGAGGCGCTTTGCCGGCTATGCATATTTCTTGCCATTTTTAATCCGCTTTGCTCAGCGATCTGTCAAGCCTGTTTCGGTCCTGGCCGCGGCGGCGATCTTGTTTATTACATCCGCCTACACGGTGCTGGGTGCATCGACCATGGGCAAGTACTACGACGACCTCGGTAATAACATGCCTTACCGGCTTATATTCCCGAGTGGATATGCCACGGGCCCGAAATTGCCGTTAGTGCTGTTCCTGCATGGATCGGGCAACGGGGGTAGTTCTGCCAATCTCGACAACCTGTCTAGCGCCGCCCAAGGCTTGTCTTTCGGCGCCCAATACACAAACTTTTTATTGGTTCCCCAAGTACAAGTGCCTCCCGGAAATTTAAGCTGGAGCGATCCCGTGTCGGAAAATATGGCTATGGGACTCCTGGATCAAATATGCGCGAGTTATCCGGTCGATACAAGCCGCATCTACGTGACGGGTTTATCCATGGGTGGATTCGGCACATGGCAATATATTGCCGACTACCCTCAGAAATTCGCTGCGGCTGCCCCATTGTCCGGAGGCGGCGATCCGCTTACCGCGTCAATCATTAAAGATATTCCCATTTGGGCATATCATGGAGTAGCAGATGGTACCGTTCCAGTCGTTTATACTGATGAAATGTATGATGCCATCGAGGCCGCCGGTGGAAATATGGAATACACCCGACTCGATGGGGTGGGTCACTCGGGCTGGGAAACTTTTTATGACAATTCGACCTACCTTAACTCGAAAGGCCAGACACTGTATCAATGGATGTTTTCGCAATCTTTGCCTGTGCCCGAACCATCCCCGGCGATCCTGGCCGTTGGAATCCTGGTATTCGGATCGCTCTGCTGGATCCGGCGACTATAAAACCTCCCGAAGACTGCCCATTGCCCGCATATCAGCGCGATCGTACGCGCAGAAATAAATCGTCATCCTCTGCTATAACCGTGTCGATCGCTTTTTCCAATTGCCCGGCGTGTTTTACGGCTCGGGCATGTCGGCTGATCTCAAAATCCGTTTCAGCGCCGGTTTTTTCCCCACTTGTACTCTTCACACTCCGCGTGAAGCCGTTTGTCTGCAATGCCGCGGCATGTTCTTGCCGGCCGTTGGTTGCCGGCGTATAGATGCATTTTTCGATTATGCCCGCCCGCAAAGGCAATTCGTCGTGCAATGAGGCGAAGACCGCGGTGTTTGCATTACTTACCTGCTTCCCGGCCAAGGGATTTTCCAACCGGTTATCGCTGGTCTTAGGCAATGCCGTCCAATCGAACCAAGAATAAATCGACGATTGCGACGCGAGACGGTTAATAGCCGTGTCGATGAGCAACAAAACCTCCCCTCTCTGGGCACCGACGGGCACCATCGGGCACCGACGCGAAGCGTTGGTCGGCATGGTCGGTTGGTCGGTAGAGGGGCCGGGGGTGAGGGCATTCCTGCATTGATCGTAACTCTTGTTCGAGTCGCTTAATAAATTATCCGTCGTCGCCGCCATTGTTGCCGCCTCGCTAGACGCTAGAACAGGCGCCCCGATAACCGTGCTCGCCGCAACCGGTCCTGGCGCGACGGCGGCAGCGGTCGATGGAGACTGCTCAATAGTGCTTGTCACAGCCGCCTGGTCTGTGATTTCGCTGGCAATGGGGCTAATAGCACCGGCGTCAAGGGATTTTGTTAATGTATTGTGTAGCTGTCTCGCCCCCTGTGGGCCGCCGACGATGGGGGCAATGGTTAGTGTAACGCCCGCCCCGATAGTCAATGTGCCGGTGGAAATCGAATTGGCCGTGATCGCGCCGTCGCCCAAAACTATCGAACCGGCGGTCAGATCCTGGAACGTGGCCGCGCCGCGGTCGTTGTAGGTCTTGTCGGTGCTGTTGCGGAGGTTGACCGTCAGCGTACCGCTGCCGACGTTAATCGTCGTGCCGCCGGCCTGGGTAATCACCGCGCTGCCGCTCTCCCGGTCGGCGTCCACCACGCCGTTGGCCGCGGTGTCGTTGGCCGTAAGGGTCAGGTTACCGTTGTCGGTGGTGATGTTCGCGTTTATGAGCAGGCTGCGTCCCGCTTGCAGGGTCAGGTCGCCGCCGTTGCCGCCGGGATTGTTGGCGGTGATGGCGCTAACGATAGTGATGTCGTTGCTGGCCTGTAACGTCACGGCCGCGCCCGTGTCGAGCGTGCCGGTCACAATCGGCGTAAGTGTCACCGACTGCCCCGTCTGAGAGGCAAATGTCTGCGAGGCTAACGGTCCGTTCTGTGAGCCGACGCGTACGCGGCCGCCACCTTCGTTGTAGAAAGATGCGTAGAACGTGCCATTCACATCATCCACAACCGCCGATTGGAGGCTTGTATTGCTGGTAAGGCCGACAAGGCTGTTGGCGCTGGTGATGGGGCCGCATATTCCGGCCGTGCCTTTTCCCCAAGTTACTGCGCCGGCATCTGTTGCCGCGCCGTTATCCCAGTAATAACTATTTACCACATAGTTTCCATTGGCAAAAGCGGTGACACCAACGCCCCCGGCACTGTACATCCCCACTTGATCGCTGGCGTGGGAACCGACGAGGCTGTTGGTGCTCGAGACTGCACCGCTTATGCCGGTTGCCCCGTTCCCCCACGTCACCGCACCGGCATCGGTTACCACGCCGTTGTCCCAATCGGAGCTACACACGACGTAGTTCCCATTAGAAAGAGCGGTTACGCTGACAACGCCATAGTCGCAGAATCCCACGTTGTCATTAGCATGGGAGCCGACCAGGCTATTGGCGCTGGAGATAACTCCGCTCACGCCCGTGGCACCACTTCCCCATGTCACAGCGCCGGCATCGGTTGCGGATCCATTGTCCCACAAGAGGCTGCAAACCACATAGTTCCCGTTGGCAAGCGTGACAATGTTACGACCCACGTTGTCACTTGCGTGCGAGCCGACCAGGCTGTTAGAGCTGGAGATCACGCCGCTAATGCCCGTAGCCCCGTTTCCCCAGGTTGCCGCGCCTGCGTCCGCAATCATGTCATTATCCCATAAATAGCTGCTGACCACGTAGTTACCGTTGGGTAGTGCGGTCGCGCCGTAACCATAGCCTACTTTGTCGTTGGCATGGGAGCCGACCAGACTGTTCGTGCTGGAGACTAAGCCGGTTATGCCACTCGTCCCATTTCCCCAGGTTGCTGCACCGGCATCGGCTGCCGCACCGTTTTTCCAGTAATAACTGATCACGACGTAATTACCGTTGGTAAGTGGAGTAACACCACCAATGCCCACGGCATCATATGCAGAGGAACCGATGAGGCTGTTCGAGCTGGAAATCAGACCACTCACGCCCGCCGTTCCGCTCCCCCATGTAGCCGCACCTACATCGGCCATTGCACCGTTGTCCCAGGTATAACTACAGACTACATAATTATCATTGGCAAGACGATAAACGTATCCATTACCCACTTCATCGTTTGCGGTCGATCCAACCAGGCTGTTGCCATTTGAAATTATGCCGCTTATGCCTGTCGTACCGCTTCCCCACGTCACCGCGCCGGCATCTGTAATCGACCCGTTATCCCAGTGGGGGCTGCTGACTACGTAGTTGCCGTTGGAAAGCGCGGTTATGCCAAGACTACTATTGTCCGTATTATAGCCGATAGTGTCGCCGGCATGGGAACCGACCAGGCTGTTGGCGCTTGAAACAACGCCTGTTATGCCCGTCCATAAGCTTCCCCAGGTCACCGCGCCGGCATTTGCAATCGCACCATTATCCCAATATGGGCTGCAAACCACGTAGTTGCCGCTGTTAAGCACTTTCACACCGTAATAGCCAATCTGGTCACCGGAACTGGAACCAACGAGGCTGTTGGAGCTGGAGATCACTCCGTGAATACTCCCATAGCCCCACGTTACTGCGCCGGCGTCGGTTGCGGTTCCATTGTCCCAGTTAGGGCTGGAGACCACATAGGCATAAGTATCTTGATATTTGAGAAACTTTACTCCAGCGTTGCCTATGCGGTCGTAGGCAGTTGAGCCAAGTAAGCTGTTAGCGCTGGAAATTACGCCGCTTACGCCTAGATATCCGTTTCCCCAAGTCACTGCTCCGGCATCGACTATCGTGCCATTGTCCCAGTACGGGCTGATAACAACGTAGCTATCCGAGACAACGTTTACTGAATTACTGTAATAACCTACATTGTCGTTAGTAGTGGAGCCGACCAGGCTGTTGTCGCTGGAAAGCACGCCGCTCACGCCTCCATATCCGCTTCCCCACGTCACCGCCCCGGCATCGGTCGCCGCGCCATTGTCCCATGAAGGACTGCGGATGACGTAGTTGCCGTTGCCCAGCGGTATCACGGAGTTGCCGGATGATGCGTATCCCACCTTATCGTTAGCATGAGAACCTACGAGGCTATTGACGCTGGAGACGGCGCCGCTAATGCCGGTCGTCCCGCTGCCCCAAGTCACAGCGCCGGCATCGCTTATCGTGCCGTTGTCCCAATAGGGACTGCAAACCACGTAGTTACCATTGGTAAGCGCTGTTACGCCTTGGGAGCCGACTTTGTCGCTAGTGTGGGAGCCAATCAGGCTGTTTGTAATCGAGATGATGCCGCCGATGCCGGTCGTCCCGTTCCCCCACGTTACTGCTCCGGCATTTGCCACCGTGCCATTGTGCCAGTATGGGCTGCAGACCACGTAATTCCCGTTGCCAATTCCGGCAACGGAACCCAAACCCACTTCGTCATAAGCGTGAGAGCCTCGGAGAGCGCTGATAAGCGCGCCGGTGGCACCATTAAATAGGTACACCGCTCCGGCGGAGAACGCACCGAAGTTGTCATAGGGTGACGTGATTACAACATTGCCCGTGCTGAGCGGTACAACTTGAACTCCAAAATTGTTGCCAGCCGCCGGATTCGGATCGGCGAACTCCGTGAACGTCGGCCCAACGATGGTTATGTTCTTCGGATCGAGCACCAACGAACCGGGCTGACCGGCGGGGGCCGACACAACGGCCTCGCCCTGCCAGTCGAGCGCAGCCCGGCCCGAAACTTCGATTTTGCCACCGTCGCCTTGCCGCGCTCCGCCGCGCGCACGGGCAATGCCCGCAAAGCTCGTCTGCTGGTCCGACCAGACCACGACCTGCCCGCCGTTGCCGCGCGCCAAGGCATCGGCGCTCAGCGTCGAGGCCTGATTGACGGTGACACATTGCGCCCGCTCCATATCGCCAAGCCCATGAAAATCTCCGCCCACTCGAATCCGTCCTCCACCCGCCTCACCATCGGCCTGCAATCGTGCGCCGTACAAATCCAACTGCCCGCCCGTCACCGTGATCTGGCCGCCCGCGGCTCCCGTCCCCGATCCTTCCGCCGCAATAGTGCCGGAAAGAAACACGCCATGAACAGGTGCGGAATCGGCGCTGGCCGCTGTGGCCTGGTCGCCGGCAACAATCGTTACTTGCCCGCCGGAACCGCCCGCGCCCGATGCGCTCACCAGCCCGGACTGCGTCTGCATCATCCGCTGGGCAAGCGCGATCGAGATTGTGCCTCCCGCTCCCGCGCTGCCGTCGGAGGTTATTTGGCCGGAATTGACGAACCGGTCCGCGGCGATCGCCAGTTGCCCGCCAACCGCCCCGGAACTGGAAAGCTCCCCGGAATTTTCAAGCAACCCGGCCGTCAGCGTCAGCGCCGGTGCCTGCACCGCGCCCGTTACAGTCACCGTTTCGCTCCCCACCAACCGCACTTCTTTTGCCGTCAGTCGCCCATCGACGGCGATCTGCTGCGCGCTCAAGTCCACCCGCATATTTCCAAAATCCGCCGCACCGCTCACCGTCGCACTTTCCGCTCCCCCCTTGTCCAAGATAACGGAAAAATTATTCGAGTAAGTGTTTGCCCCGCTGTCCACGAAACGGACCGACGCACCGGCGCCGCTGTCAATAATTGAAATGCCGCTAAAGCCGGCCAGTCCGGCGGGCGTAACCGACAAAGTGGGCGTGCCATTTTGGCTTGTGACCTTCGCGCTATCCGCCCCGGCCCACGTTCCCGTATCTCCCAAAGAAAACGTGTACGAAGTGCCGTGACTCACGATGCCCACTTGCTCGTTGGTTGCCAACGCGATCATCAACGTGCTTCCGGTTTCGAGAAACGTCGCCAGTAACCGCCGATCTTCAAGGTGCTCAAATCGCAGTTTTGTGGAAAAAGAATTGCGTGAGATTTTGTCTTGTTTTCTGCCGGACCTTGCCCGAACCCCGCGACGCCGATTAAGTGCCAGAAACCCCATGGCCGCTCCTTTTGATTTGAGTCTTTAGACCTTGCTCAAAAGATGGTTCTAATATAGTCATTATGGAGGGGGATTTCAAGCCACCCCCCAAGCAAATTTACCTATAATGATGAACCTTCAAATCTGCAACACCTTAGCCGTGTGAAGCAATCTGACCGAAATCGAAGCAAAACGACCCGTGCAAAAGGCGTGCAAAACAAGGGAAGAACACCAATCTTCGCTGATCTTCACTATTTTCTTTTATTAGCGCCGATTAGCGAGAATTAGCGTTCCTAAAAAAAGCAGTAAATATCCATTTTGCACTAGAAATTGGGCCAGGCATTTCTGTAAAATCTCTCTGCCACGGATAGAACAGGACGCCAAAATTGTTACGTTCAGACGACATGACTCCGCACGCTCAACGTGGAAAAATCGCGATTTGTTGACCAAAAATACTTGGGCCGATTCGTTGGGGCGGAAAAAGTTTAAGAAAGCCTCCAAAGACCATCCACCGCCCACTGATGACTATTTACCGCAAAAGTCTATGGTCCGCGCCAATTCGCTTTTAAGATCCTTGCGCCGGACGATACGATCGATAAAACCGTGTTCCAGGAGAAATTCGCTGGTTTGAAAACCCTTGGGCAACTCGATGCGGATGGTGGCCTTGATGGTCCGCGGGCCGGCGAAACCGATCAGGGCCTTTGGCTCGGCGAAGATCACGTCGCCCAGCGAGGCGAAGCTGGCAGCCACGCCGCCCATGGTGGGATTGGTCAAGACGGAGATAAACAGCCCGCCAGACAGGTCAAAGCGGCTTAAGGCCGCCGAAACCTTGGCCATCTGCATCAGCGACAGGATGCCTTCGTGCATACGGGCCCCGCCCCCCGAGCCGGAGATGATAATCAGTGGTAATTGTTGCTGGGTTGCCCGTTCGATGGTGCGGGTGAGTTTTTCGCCCACCACCGAGCCCATGCTGCCCATGATGAACGAGGAATCGGTCACGCCGAAGGCTACCCGGCGAGCGCGGATCATGCCCGTGCCCACCACGGCCGCTTCCTTAAGCCCGGTCCGCTGTTGTTCCTCTTCGAGCCGTTGCGGATATGGTATTTTATCCACGAAACCCAGGGGATCGGTCGATTGCAGGTCGGCGTCCCATTCCTCGAAAGTGCCTTCGTCGAGGACTTGTTTGATGCGTTCCTGGGCGGGCACGTACCAGTGGTAATCGCACTCGGGGCAAACCCCCAGGCGTTTTTCCGCTTCTTTGCGGAAGATGGTTTGCTGGCAACCGGGACAGCGTTTCCATAGTCCTTCAGGCACGCCGCGCTTGGGACGTTTGATCAAATTCCGCCAACTGCTGGGATCCGGTGCGTTAGATGGCATGTAAGATGTCTTTATTCTTTAACGAGAACTTCTTCCGGCTCGACCTGGAGGAATTCCACCCTGCTGTGGCCGTTACTGGGCTTCCACAAATCGCCCAATTCGCCATGCACGATAAAGCGGCGAACCAGGCTGAGCAGCGGCTCGGGCACGCAGATGCCAATGATACCTTCTTTGTGGCGTTTGAGCAATTTCATCATGGTTGCACGGACCCTCTGGTCGGCCGCCTCGAGCATTTCACCTTCGGGGGGACAGACGTGTTCCGGCTGCTCCTGCCATTGGCGATAAACCTTGGGCTGTTTTCGACGCACGTCCTTGATCAACATCCCCTGCCATAGTCCCTGGTTCAAGTTTTGCATGTGAACAAGTTTTCGCATCTTTATGTCCAGGGTCTCGGAAATGGTTCGTGCGGTGCGAAAGGCCGGCTCGCTGGGCGGCGCATAGATTACCTCCAAACCTTTGTCGCGCAAATCACCCGCCGCCTGCGCCGCTTCGGCCAGGCCTTGCTCGTTTAATGGGATGTCTAAGGTTCCTTGAATCCGCTCTTGCATGTCATAGTCGGTGGTTCCCGGGCGGATAAGCGCGATTTTTAACATTTCTGGCTAAAATTTCCCTTCTCTTCAAAAGGGGACGGTTCCATTTCGCCAACCATGCCGGTCGCATAGCGCCCGGATAATCGGTATAGTCCCCGAAAATCGGGACAGTCCCGGGACAATCAGGACGGTCCCCATCTCATTAAACGTGGACATTTTTTGCGGATATTGCCATGGCTGTCATCTCTTCAATAAACCTCCCGTAATCATGGTGGGAAAACAACGCCGAGCCGATGACGAATAAATCGGCCCCGGCCCGAGCGCATGGGCCGACAGTATCATGCTGAATGCCGCCATCGACCGAAAGCAGCACGTTTGGCTCGACCGTTTCCCGCAATTGACGCAATTTTTCCAATGTAACCGGATTGAATTCCTGGCCGCCAAAACCCGGTGTTACGCTCATTACCAATACCAGGTCGCAGATATCCAGGCAACCTTCCAGCGCGGAAACCGGAGTGACAGGATTCAGGGAAATTCCGGCAGCCGCGCCGATTTGGTGGATTTCCTCCAACAGGGGGCGGGGATTCGGCACGGCCTCGATGTGGATCGTCAACAGGTCGGCGCCGGCATGGCGGAACGCATGGATGTACCGGGCCGGCTCCGAGAGCATCAGGTGCACGTCCAGGGGTAAATCGGTCGAGCGGCGGACGGCTTCGACCACTGGAATCCCAATACTCAAGTTGGGCACAAAATGCCCGTCCATTATGTCCAGGTGCAGGATCTTCGCTCTTGCGCTTTCCAGTTGGCGGATTTCTTCTCCAAGACGGGCAAAATCACACGACAACAACGACGGGGCCACCAACGGCGCAGCGTTGTGTAAATCGGCGAGCATCCTTGAAAAAAACATAATGCAAATGACTAGATAATGGGAACAGACAATGGCGGCCACGACAGAAATTCAATGATAACTGTCCGGTCGGGCCTTTTTCCCGGCCGCTCTTGGGATTGCTTGATCAAAACTGCGCGATCACAACCTACCGCCTCAGTGGAGAAACCGGCACTCCGGCCGGCACCGGCGTCAAGGCCCGTCCCTCGACATTGACTATTATATGCGTTTATTTTAGCAAACGAAGCAATAACCGTCTGCGCTCCTTTTGGGGAAAAACGCATCCCCTTTATAAATAAGGACTTAAGGCTATGTTGGCGTATCTTCGCTTCGGGGCAGATCATCCAGCGATTGAAGATTGAAAAGCCGCAGGAACCGCTCGGTGGTGTGATAATGAGGCGTGCGGCGTTTGCCCTCGGGGCGTTCTATTCTCAACAGTCCGCGGCGCACCAATTGGGTCAAAATATGGCTGCTGGGCTTGCCGCGCAATCGGCTGACGCGCTCGCCGCTGAGCGGTTGTTGGTAGGCTACGATGGCCAGGATGTCGATGGCGGCTTGAGACAAACGCGCCTCGTGAATGCGACCGTAAAATTTATTTCGCAAAGCGGAATGGATTTTTCTCAGTGTAAGACGATACCCATCGCCCTCGCCGACAATTTGATATGGGCAGTTATCGGCGGCATAACGCCGATTGAGTTCATCGACCAGCAGGGGAATTTCTTCGGCTGAAACGTCGCGCATTAGCTCGGCCGCTTTGACGGCCGAAATAGGTCTGTTATCGCGATTGCCCACGAACAGCATGGCCTCTAAAATGCTCAGCGGGCTGACGGGAGATGTATCTTCCACGACCGGCGGAATAGACGGCTCTTCGGCGGGGCCGGACTGAACTTCGCTCGCCTGTCGAATTACAGCCGCGGATTGATCGGAGACGGCTGGCGACTGCTCCGCTTGTTCTGCATCCGGCTGCGACCGCGGCGCAGCGCCCATCACCTGCGCAAACGCCTGGGCCAATTCATCCAGCGAAATGCCTTCCTGCCTGCGCGGTTCGATTGGTGGTTCGGGAGTTTGGGACATAATTGGCTATTTCATTAAACAGGAGGACAGGCATTCCTGCCTGTCAATTTCGGGCCAGACAAGCCAGACAAGAATGTCTGGCCTCCTGATTCGATGCCCGGTCTCCTGATTTGGCTAATTTATTTTGTTATAACTCCTAGCAATTCATTCTTTCGACTGCCGACCATCCCCCTCGCGCTTGGAAAAATGCCGGTAAAATCATCAGGCAACTCCGGCAGTTTCACACGCCTCATGATCTGGTTCAATCGCATTAATAGTTTGTCGTCTTCAAGATAATCCCACAAGACCCGTTGCCGGCGGAATTCAGCGATCATGATCGACAAGCGCTCCGTCGGGCGCGGGGCCATGCGATTGACTGCGGCCTGGACCAGCGTTGGTTCGATAGACTCCAAAAGCTGGTAATACCGCTCCAAAAGTTGCGGATTTTCCCCAATCAATGTCGCATCCAGCAAAATCTCGACCAATAGATGACCGAGAAAACTGGGTCGCAAACCTTGTTGGTCGCCCAAGGCATCGCGGACCGTTACCGTCAATTGCCAGGAAAGCTCGGCAAAAGCCCGGGTATTGTGAAATCGAGCATCTTCATCCAGGTGCCGACGCACTCCGCCGGCCACTGCCGCCGCCACCGCATCGGTATCGGCCAGAAACGGCTCGACATGCTTGATCCGCAATCGCACCCGGCGATCGGCAACCGTCAGCCAATCGGGCACGCCCGTGCCCGCCGCGAAATACGGCCGGTCCAATAGTGGCAGTGCATGGGCAAAGTAATTCATAAATTCTTCGCAATTATTGACTTTATAAACTATAATTATGCTGAAGGAGATACGATTATGAAATGCCTGCTTTCTCAATACCGCGGTTTTTTGCCATTGGCGACTTTGTTGATCGGAATTGTCCTGGGCGGCTTTCTCCCCCATACACCCTTGCACGCCGTGGCCACCGATCGCGCCGAAACCTACCTCATCGCCACCGGTCTGCTCGATACCGACGTGGAGGCGGTGTATTTCCTCGATTGTCTCACCGGCGATCTGTTTGCCGCCGTGCCTGGCAAAACCACCGGCGGATTTACAGGCCTGTATCGCTGCAACGTTCTGAAAGACCTGCAGATCGACCTCGCCAAGAATCCGCATTTCCTCATGGTTACCGGACTTGCCGATTTAAGGAGTGCAACAAGCCGCGGCTATGGAGGATCGTCGGTCGTGTACGTGGCCGAGACCACTACCGGCAAAGCAGTGGCCTATGCCATACCCTGGGATCGTTCCCGCTGGAACACCCGCGTACCGACCCAGGACGTGTTGCGCCTGGTTGGAGCCATATCTTTCCGCAATGTTCAGCCGTTTACCCCCGCACCAAAGCCTTAATTGATTATGGTTCGCAGCGTGCCTTCAGGTTTTTTAGGGCCTCGATAAGGGCCCGGGCCTTGTCTTGGGTTTCCTGGAATTCCGCCGGCGGGTCGGAATCGGCGACTATGCCCCCGCCCACGTGGAAGTAACATCGGCCATCCTTGATCACAATCGTGCGAATGACGATGCTTAGATCCATCGGTCCGGCGAAATCCAGATAACCGATGGCCCCGGAATAGATGCCGCGCTTAAAGGGCTCCAGCCGATCGATGATTTTCATGGCCTCGATCTTTGGCGCGCCGGTCATCGAGCCGCCGGGAAAACACGCCCGAACGAGGTCCAAGGCGTCGCGTCCCTGGGCAAGCCTGCCGCGGATCGTCGAGACCATCTGAAATACCGTGGCATAGTCCTCGATCTGCATGAACTCGGGCACCTCGACGCTGCGAAACTCGCATACGCGGCCGAAATCGTTCCGCACAAGATCCACGATCATCAGGTTTTCCGCCCGATCCTTGGGCGAATCCGCCAGTTCCTGCCGCAGCCGCCGGTCTTCTTCAGCCGCGGCCCCGCGCGGCCGGGTGCCCTTGATCGGCCGGCTCTCGGCAAGACCGTCAGGCCCTAGCGAAAGAAACCTTTCCGGCGACGACGACACGACCTGCACCTCGGGAAAGTTCAAAAAACAGGCGAAAGGCGCGGGATTGGCCTGCCGCAATTCTTGATACAAATCCCATGCCGTGCCGCCGATAAGCGGAACGTCCATGCGCCTGGTCAGGCAAACCTGGTACACGTCGCCCGCCGATATATGCCCCTTGATTGTTTCAATCTTGCGGCAGTATTCATCCTGGCCGCACTGGCCGTGGGTTTCAAGTGTTGGATTATGAATAGGGTGATTAGAATAGAATTTAAACGTCCCCTCTCCCCTTGGGAGAGGGTTAGGGTGAGGGCTGATTGAGCTTATGGATGGCAGTTCCGTCCTATTCTCCGGTTCAAAACCGGCTATTCGGAAAAGCATGTTTTCCCTCTGGTTTTCGGCCTGTTCACGCGCCGCTTTTTCATCGTCGCCCCGGCCGAGGATCGACAAATAAGACCGGCCGCTGGAATGGCAATGGCCCAGAACAGTGGAAACGAACATCAAGTAGATATCGGGCAAGGAAAGGTCGTCCACGCCCCCATCGGGCAATTCTTCGATAAAGTAGCCCGCCTCGTATCCAAAATAGCCCGCCGCGCCGGAAAGAAACGGAACCGGATGGTTGATATAATCGCGGTAATCGACGCGCTGCACGGCAAGCAGTTGGCGCAAATCCTCAAAGGGCCGGGCGATTCGACGCCTCGTTATTGGCATTTCCAACTGCCGACCGCGGGAATCGGCGAGTTCGATAACTTCGATATTCGCCCCGTCCGACGGCGGATTTCCCTTTTGGCGTTTGACGCGATAAATCAACGTCGGATCGCCGCCGATAAAAGAATAACGCCCCAGCCGGCCGGACTGTTTTGCACTGTCCAACAAAAACGAATAAGCCGCGTCGCGATAAAGTTCGTAATATCGCCAAAACGGAAACTCCAGCGGCACTTCGTCAAGTAAATGGCAACAAACCGGCGGTATTCGGGGCAGAGTATCATCCATTTGCAGTAAATCTTATGTGTAACAAGGACAAAAGGGAAAGGGGGAAAAAGGAAAAACTCGGACCGTTGGAGTGAAAATTGTGCTATCAACCCGGGGATGCAAAATCCGTTTATTGAGTCTCAGATTAACAAAGCGACATGAATTGGGGTGGCAGTTGTACTGCCGCTCCGGTTTCGCCCGGCGGGACGGGAGTACAACTCCCGTCCCAACGCAGCATTATCAATCTGAGACACAATAGCCCGGCAGGCACCATCGGGCGCCATCGTCCAGCGATGGTCGGCATTGGTCGGCATGGTCGCGGTCGGAGCGGCTTCACACCGTCCACCACCCACTGCCCACTGTCCACTATTTCCAATCCCTAATCACTAACTTCAGGGCCTCTTGACAAAGCACGGTTTGTCGATCATAAAAGACGGCGGAAAAACTCTTTTCACCTTTTATAAAAGGAGGGCCTGTCATGGCCACGTTCATAATGTTGGGCAAGTACACCCCCCAGGCCTTGGCCGATTTGAGTCCACGGCGGACCGATAAGGCCGTGGCGCTTATCAAAAAGCACAAAGGGGAGCTGGTATCGATGTACGCCGCGCTGGGCGATAACGATTTGGTGCTGATTCTCGAATTTCCCGGCGTGGAAGAGGCAATGAAGGCATCCGTAGCCCTGGCCAAGATGACGGGCATCGCCTTTAACACCTCGCCCGCCCTGCCCGTCGAAAAATTCGACAAGCTGACGGCGAAATTGTAAAACGGCGGACGGCGGATAGAATTTTGTAGGGTGCGTGAAACGCACCGCAGCTTGTATGGGATAGTGCGTTTCACGCACCCTACTGCTACCGCTTGCGGTTTCGCACTGCCCACCGCCTGCAATCCCCGATTCCCAGTAAGACGACTTTAAAAGTCGCCCTAAAATTCTCCAATCCTTATTTGTTCGGCAGTTCGAAGGTGATGTCGCCCTTGTGAGCATGCGGATCATAAGGCGCGCCGCCGCCGTCGATTCCGTCCGGACCGACGCTGTAGATTAAATACTTGCCATCGGTCTTTTTAAATCGGATCGGATTTCCATCGAAGGGGTCAATTGGCACAAAAGGAAGGAAATCGGTGACCAACTCATCTAGTTTGACTGGATAAGAGTCGTTCTTGGCTTTATAATGACATGCTGCCAATGCCGTTTTAAGCACGTCCCTTTGCGCACCAGCCATGACCAATTTCTCACCTATTTGACTCGCACCAAAAAAATACGCTCGGATAAGCAGTGAAGGCGGGGCGTCCGGTGGATATGTAAAATGTTTCCATTGATCCTTAATTTTAAAATAAGGTTGCGAAGCGAATATATTGAGTTGATTTGAATACCACCGTTGAGCTTTGATTTCATAATTCAGCAGAAAAACACGGTAAAACGGAAGTTCTCCCGGAATATCTTCGGTAGAGCCACCAAACCATCGAGAAAAAGGATATTTAGCGCCTATATCACCCAGCATATCTAATCGAGCCGCCTCTTCCAGGTGAAATGCGCGTTGCGTGAGTTTTTGATACGAATAACCGCTGTCGATCTTAACGACATCCAGGTCCCCTGACCGGAATTGGTCTGTATTCACCAAGTTCTGCAATTCATGAATTGCCTGCTCATCTATTATTGCCGATAATAAAATTGCAATGAGCGAGGATTCTGATCCTACTTGCTCCGAAAGAAGGAACATCGCATTTATATCGTTCATGGCAGTTTTGCGATCTCCGGTGGATGCCTTCCAGCGCGAATGCATGGTCAATAGCGGCGCAAATTTATTTATCCCCATCAACTGCTTGTAGACTGGGGTTGATTCGGCGTCGGGGCCATGGTATTCATGCTCGAAATAACAGCCGGGCTTATTCACGCCGTCATGGATAAGAGTTATCGTGCCGGATTGTTCCTTTAGAAAATCCGCCAAGTCGGGGTCTTTGGCATCGAATTTCGCGCCTGCATTTTCCCACAAGGCCCTTTCCCACTTGAACCATTGTTCTCGTCTCGGATTTTTTTGGATGGAATTATCAAGGGCCTCAGCGGCTTGTGCATAGAGCAATGCGGCGTTATCTTTGTCATTAATTCGCGGAGGAGCAAGCAACAGGACCATTGCTTCCGCTTCGGTGCGCAACAAGGCCGCTTGCTGCTGCGATTCCAAGTTAAGGTTCCAGAAAGTCATAATATGAAGAGCTATGACCACGCCCAAGGCCAGCGTCAATTTTCCCTGATGCCAAAAAACGGCGTTCGGCACAGATGGAACTTCACCGCTAGGTTTTAGTGCCACGTATTTCAACCGCAACACTCCTGAGATATAAAAAAGTAGAAGCATAAGGGCCGGATAAAACCAGTTGAAACGCAATTGAAGGCGAAAACGAATAATTCCGGTTATAACCGTTATGCTCAAATATGCCAAAAAAATGAGCAGTACAGCGGTTGCCCAAATCGACAAACGCAACCATTTATGCCGTATCTGGATTGTAAAAGCCGTTATAGTTGCAACTAACAACAATGATACGGCCAGGTTTTCAATCCATAATAAAACATAACCCATGATGATTTCCCCTCGCGTTATACGTTAGACAATAAATAAAAGCGTCTAGTTTTTTATTGAAAATAAGACATTGGCATTGTGCATTTGATTTATATCTGTAGGCGGTACGGTAATTTTCGGATACATAACAAGATTTGCACTCTCGCATAAAAGCAGGGCCTCGCGCCGTGCATCGGTTTCGGACATCTCGGGCAATAAGCCTTGAATTTCCCGAGCGGTTTTTTCGACCGACTGACTCCTATCAGCAAGTCGGAAATTAAAATCGATAATCGAAGCGGCACAAAGCGACAAGTTAAGCCACACCCCTGCGACAATCGCCGCTGCCGCCGCAAAACGCCAGAAATCCAGCCGTCGCTCGCGGCGCAATTGGGCGCGGACACCGGCATCTATGCGACTATTAAGTTCAGGATTGGGACACGGAGCATATCGAGCGGCCAGATCGCGCTCCAGGCTTTCAAGTTCGGGCGGTAATTGCCAGTCACTCATCGACATTGCTCTCGTAAAAAAGCACGTAATTTCTCCAAAGCGTAACGATATCGGCTGGCGGCAGTGTTGGGGCTTATTTCCAGCACTTCGGCAATCTGAGCGAAGGTCAATCCGCCGTCGATTTTCAGCGATATTATCACTCGTTGTTCTTCGGGCAGTTCCTGTAAGGCTTGCTCCAAACGATCGGCAAAAGGGTGATTGGTTTGTTTTGGGTCTGTTTTGGCTTCGATATCTTCCACGGCTGGCGACGATGCCGGTTCGCGTTTTCGCCGCTCGGCACAACGTGCCGCCGCATGGCGCAAGGCCGAAAACAAATACGCCGTTAAATCGTTGACGGCGGCCAAGGCTTTGCGTGAACGGACCAAGGCCGTAAAAACCTCCTGGACCGCGTCCTCGGCATCCTCGCGGCGGCCCAAAATCCCATAAGCCGTCCGATACAACCGCGCGCCGTATTGATCGTACAATGCGGCAAACGCCCGCTCATCTCCGGCGGCCAAGCCTCGAAGCAGCGGATCATTACCGGCATTGGTCATTCATTGCTCCGCTATAATAGAAGAGCGGGCTAAGGCGGGGATTTGTCTAAAAAAGCTAGAAATTACATGCTGAATTTTATGCTTGTTCAATTTGCAATTTGCATTTTGCAATTGACAATTTGCAATGAAGAACCATCTTCGATCTATCATGTGCTCGCTCGCCTGCGGCTCGCGGCTAAACGGACTATCTCCGACAACTTATTCCGGCCGGGTCATGCGCCAGGGATCGAGGGCTTCGTTAAGTTGCCCTTCGGGCAGAATTTGCTTTTCAATACAAACCTGTTGAATGGTCTTGCCGGTTTTGAAGGCCTCCTTGGCCAGGGCGGCGGCCTGTTCGTAGCCGATGTAAGGAGTCAAGGCGGTTACCAGCGATAGACTGTTTTCCACGGTTGCCTGGCAGGCTTCATGATTCGCCTCCATGCCGGCCAGACACAGCGTAGTGAACGCCCCGAGCGCGCTGGACATCAGACGCACGCTTTCCAAGGCCGCGTCGGCCATAATCGGCATCATCACGTTAAGTTGGAACTGCCCGCCGGATGAGCCGCAAAGCGATATGGTCTGATCGTTGCCCATTACCCGGGCGGCCACCTGCATCACGCTTTCGCACAATACGGGATTGACCTTGCCGGGCATGATCGAGCTGCCCGGTTGCAG
Source organism: Pirellulales bacterium (assembly GCA_963845975.1). Taxonomy (GTDB): domain Bacteria; phylum Planctomycetota; class Planctomycetia; order Pirellulales; family Thermoguttaceae; genus JBEKIK01. Next base: position 392,619 of record CAWJUD010000002.1, read on the forward strand.
ATCGGGCAGTTTTATCTCGTAAAATCCGCAACGCGGCCCGGACGACAGCAGCCGAATATTGTTGGCCACGTTAAACAGCGTTACGGCGATGGTTTTTAGTTGGGCATGACATTCAACCAGGGCGTCGCGTTGGGCGTTGGCCTCGAAGTGGTTGACCGCCTCGACAAAGGGAATGCCGGTCCGCGCGGCCAGCACTTCGCTCACGCGGTTGCCGAACTTAGGATGGGTGTTCATGCCCGTGCCCACGGCCGTGCCGCCGACGGGGAGTTCCAGAAGGGCTTCGATGGCGGTGGCCGCCCGAGAGACCGATCTCTCCAACTGCCGGGCAAAGCCGCCGATTTCCTGGCCCAGGCTCAACGGTGTGGCATCGGCCAGGTGCGTGCGCCCGATTTTCAGGATCTCCCGCCACTGCCGCGATTTTTCGGCCAATACCGAAGAGCAGCGGGTCAAAGCCGGCACCAAATCCTCGTGAATCGCCAGGGCCAGGGCCACGTGAATGGCGGTGGGAAAAATATCGTTTGTGCTTTGGCCCATGTTCACATGGTCGTTGGGATGGATCGGTTTTACGCGGCTGAACCGGTCGCCGCCGGCAAGTTCGGTTGCCCGATTTGCGATCACCTCGTTGGCGTTCATATTGCTCGACGTGCCCGAGCCGGTCTGATAAACGTCGATGGGAAACTGATCGTCGAAACGCCCGTCGGCCAGTTCGCGGCAGGCGGCCAACAAGGCCTCGATCTGCTTTTCATTCAATGGATATTTGCCTGAGCCGCTCAGTTTTCCCAAATCGCGGTTTACAATCGCGGCGGCGAATTTTACCAGCCCCAGGGCGTGGATCAATTCCTTGGGCAGGGTGTGGCCGGAAATGGGGAAATTATCGACCGCCCGTTGTGTATGGGCCCCGTAATAGGCCGCCGCCGGCAAGCGGACCTCGCCCATGGAGTCGTGTTCTACGCGAAATTCGGACATGGTCCACCTCGGTTGTCGGAGCGACGGTTCAACGATCAATAACACCACAATATCCATAGAATCGGATTATTGCAATGTTCCCTGTGCCCCCCGCATAAGGAGGGGCGGTATTCGGTTGACAGTTTCTTATTGCGCAACCAGAATTGAATGTTTGGATGTAAGTCCGGAATGCGGAGCACCAAGTACGTAGTTTACCGATACATTGTAAAATTGTTTATGGTTGTTCAATTTGCAATTTGAAATTTGCAGTAAAAAAACGCAACACTTCATCAAATATCAAACAACAAAGTTAAAACGAAAAACCTTTCAAGGAGACTCCTGTGATCGCCCCGTGGATTACTTATCGGCCGGAACTGAAGGTATTGGATTGCACAGTGCGCGACGGCGGGCTGGTAAACGATCACATGTTCGAGGACGGGTTCGTCCGCGCGATATACGACGCCTGCGTGGAGTCGGGCATCGATTACATGGAAATCGGTTATAAAGCCGACAATAAGGTCATCGCTCGCGACAAGTTCGGCGCCTGGAAATTTTGCCGGGAAGAAGACATCCGCCGCGTGGTGGGCGATAATCCCACGCCGCTCAGGCTCACCGCCATGATCGACGCCGGCAAGTCAGACTGGCGCAACGACGTGCTCCACAAAAAAGACAGCGTGCTAAGCATGATCCGCGTGGCGTTCTATGCCAACCAGGTATCCGAAGCCATGGACATGATCAAGGACGCCAAGGACAAAGGTTATGAAGTCTCGGCGAACCTGATGGCCGTGACCACCGTCAAGGAACAGGAAATCGACCAGGTCCTGGAAGTCCTGGTAACCTCCCAGGCCGACGTAATCGTGGTCGTCGACAGCTACGGGGCGATGTACGCCGAGCAAGTTGAATTGTTGGTCAAGAAGTATTTTGATTACTGCAAGGCGTCGGGCAAACAGGTGGGCATCCACGCCCACAACAACCAGCAGTTGGCGTTCGCCAACAGCATCGAGGCCATCATCCACGGGGCAAACCGCATCGACGCCTCGATGGCCGGTCTTGGGCGCGGGGCGGGCAATTGCCCGATGGAACTCTTGATCGGCTTCCTCCGCAATCCCAAGTTTAAAATCCGGCCCGTCTACAAAGTGATTCAAGAGCAACTGCTGCCCTTAAGCCGCCAGGTGGAATGGGGGCCCTATGTGCAATACAACATCACCGGCCAACTCAACGAGCATCCCCGCAGCGCAATCGCCGCCCGCGGCAACGGCGAGCGGCGCGATAACTATGTCGACTTCTACGATCGCCTGACCAGCGACATATAGTTTAAGAAGCCGGATTTGATAACGTTTTCTCGGGCGAAGCGGCCGGTTTTGGTCCGGCCTCGTTGCCGCTTATGATTGAATCTGCCGAGTTCCTGCCAGATTCAACTAGATCATTTCTCAAATACATTGCCAGGGCGAAGCCCAGGCATATATTCAATATCGCGAATACAAACGTTAATACCACCACAATCCCACCTTTCCGATGCAGAAGTTAAAGACGGCTATATCCAATATAGATCAAAGATAAGCATACAATGAAACCGCTTGCGGTTTCGCGCCGCCCGCTGTTCATCGGCCACAGCCCAGTCTACCCTATTACCTATGCCCTATTCCTTATTCCCTTCTCCTATCACTGTCCTTGTCGCCAGGTTTTGGAATTGGAATTCGGATTGGAAGACCATTCCAGGGCCGGCTGCTTGGGTTGGGGGACTTCCATTGAGGTCGGTTGGCGGCCTTGTAAAGATTGGGCCTCGGCGGCAAGTTGCTGGAGCAACTCGGGCGAGGCCTTGTCGAGCATAATCACCTCGCTTCGGGATTGAGGATTGCGCCGCGATCGGATCACGCAAATCACTTCCGCGTCTTCTTTCAGGCGGCGGCGGATTTCATCCATGGCGGCCTGTTCGCCGGGATTCAAGCCCGGCGCGGACGTCCCGGCAACTGCTAGGGATTGTCCCGAATTTTCGGGGAGAGCGTTGGGAATTGAAACAGGCGAAACCGGCGGAGACATCTGCTGCGTCATGGGCGGGAGGATTGTTCCGGCCACCAGCGGCGCAGTTCCGCCAAATCCTTCATAACCTTTAGGCGACTGGTATGCGAAGGCCATGTGCGCATCGTCCAACTGGGCGCAGACGGTCTCCAAGGCGGCGTAAAAACCCTCCTGATCTTGAGGATCGCGGGCGTTGCACACGCCGATTACATAGCCGTCGGCGGCGAACAATCCGCCCCCGCTGCGGCCTTCGGTGGGTTGGCCCGCCACTTGCAGATTGGCCGGCCCCGCATAGCGATTTAGCGAAGTGACGGAACTATATCGCACGGCCGGATCTTTGCCGTTATCGCAACCCACGCTGGCCACCCTATCGCCTTTACGAACTTGATAACCGGGCGGGGCCAATCGGACCGCCGCCATCGGGCCGGGGGCTTTAATGAACAGCAGGCCCACGTCGCGTTTCAGGTCGTATGAGATCAATTGGCCAGTCACGCGCTGACCGGCGTATGGGCCGAATAAGTCCACGTCGATTTTGCCCTTGCCTTGTGAATCGCGGAAAATATGCCCGCAGGTGAGAACCAAGGCATCGCCTCCGCGGGCGTCGATTATCGTGCCCGAACCGCAGGAATTGCCGTTGGCGTCCTCGATCCGCAAGCGGACACTGGCGGCTATGAGTTTGGCATCCAATGTGTTTTCCCTTGAGGGAAAGTTCGCACCGGGCATGGATGACCGCGCATCAGCGGCGAAACCCTCGCATCCGCCCGGCGCCGGCGCCGCGGACCAAGGCTGCGCGGCAAGCGACGCTCCATTAGCGGATGGTACGAACGAGGCCGGAATGACATTCGGATCTTCGCGCCTGGGCATGCTTCCGGAACCAGGTATGACGTTCGTTTGCGCGAACGCTCCTTCAGGCGCAGCGGCGCTGCGAGCCAACATGCCGGGCGAACGATCCGGAGGCCGCGGCGGTGACGTGATTTTACACATCCGTTCCAAACGGCTGAAAGTCGTGTTGCTGCCCGTTATGCGATCTACTTCCTGCCCGTCAAGGAGCATCACAAAACAGGGAATACTTTGCACGCCGTATTTTGCGGCCAGGTCGGGGTTATCCTTGATGTTGACCCTTTGGACCGGATACCCTTTTTCTTGAAGGGCCCGGACCGTGGGCTCCATCGCCTTGCATGGCCCGCACCAATCGGCATAGAAATCCAGCAGGACGGACTGCCCGGGATTAGATAATAATATGGCCACAAAGGCCGCGTGTAACGAGACCATCGGTTCCCTCCTTTGGGTACTCGTCTAATAGGATAACGTTTGGTCGCCGCAATCCTTGCGGCGTTATTGCCCCACACGAGGAGGCGGAGCCAAAAATATTCCTCATCAAAGTTGCGAGGCCCAAACAGTTATTACTCTGTAGGACGACTTTAAAAGTCGTCCTACTCCTCCCCATATCACACTTATAAGATGGTTTGAAAATCATCTTAAAGTGTCCAAGGGTGTGGCATTGTCGCCGGATAGCCAATTTCGCACAAGCGCAACTTGCCGGTTTTTTATCGTTCAATTAATTGATACCACCCAAAAGCCTACTATCCCCCTCACTTTCCAATCTTCACTGTTTACTTCCCTTGTCGCTAGCCCTGGGCCCTCACCCCTATTAAAGGGGTGTGTATCTGGCAAATTTAGGAAAACAGTTACGACCGTTTGATCTCGACAACGGGTTTTGCCGGAATAACCGATAAATTTTCCTAGTCATTCAATGCCACACTATGACAAGGTGCCTTCCGTGAGCATACACCCCCTTGCCGTTATCAGTCCGTTGGCCAAGATCGGGCCAGGAGTCAAGATTGGACCCTATTGCGTGATCGAGCCGAATGTGACCATCGGTCCGGATTGCATTCTGGAAAATCACGTGATCATCAAAGAGGGGACCGCACTCGAGGCGCGAAATCACATCTTCGACGGAGCGGTGTTGGGCGGTTTGCCTCAACACGTGCACATTCCCGAGCGCCCGGGCAAAGTCCTGATCGGCTCGGGCAACACCATTCGAGAAAACGTTACGATCCACCGGGCATTGGATGAACATCGCACCACGGTTATCGGCGATAATTGCCTGCTAATGGTTAATGCCCACATCGCCCACGACTGCCAGGTCGGCAACAATGTGATTCTGACAAATAACGTCATGCTAGCCGGCCATATTACCATAGGCGATAAGGCATACTTGTCCGGGGCGGCGGGTGTTCATCAATTCTGCCGGATCGGCACGTTGGCGATGGTCGGCGGCCAAGCCCACCTTTCCCAGGACGTGCCTCCATTCGTGACCGTCGATGGCATAAGCAGCCTGATTGTGGGTCTAAACCAGGTCGGGTTGCGCCGCGCCGGCTATGATCCGGCCAAAATCCAACAGCTTAAAGCCGCTTATCGCGTAATCTATCGCAGCGGACTGATGTGGAAGGAAATCCTGGAGATTCTCCGCACGGAGTATGTTTACGGTCCGGCGGCACTATTCTACGAATTCCTGTCCACGACCAAGCGAGGCATAGTTTCCGAGCGCCGCATGCCTCCTAACGCCACGCTGAAAATCCAACCTCGCGAAGCTGAAGAAGAATCGCTCCCACAACGCCAGGCCAAAGCGGCCGGCTGATGCCGAAATCGGCTCCCAAGCGCGAAAGTTTATTTCTAACATGCTGACAGGCATTCTTGCCTGTTTAAAAGGAGAGCAGGTGTTTTTGTCTGCCTTTTTCTTGCCGGACACAAATGTCTAGCGTCATAATATTAACCTGCCGGACAAGAATCTTCACCCTCCCGGCAATGCCCGGCCGGATACGAATGCCCGGCCTCCGGATAATGAGCATTATTACAGAACTTGCTTCTTTTTCCGAATGCCATTAGAATGTTTGATGAAGCCCCACTATGCTTTAAACATAAACAATACTAATATACCCATTGATGGTGGTTGAAAAAACCATTTTCCTAGATCAACTGCCCGCCGGACAAGCCGCCTACATTCGTAGTATCCGAGGAGATCCCGACTACATACATCGGCTGGAAGAGATCGGGCTGCGCAGCGGAATGCGTATCGAGATGTTTCGGCCGGGAAATCCCTGCATCATCCGTTTGGCTTGCAATAAAATATGTTTGCGGGCCGACGACATGCTGCACGTGTTGGTCGAGCCGATTCCCGTACAATAGGTTTACCGATCAGGGATTCAGATTTTTGAAAAAATTGTGTCCACCGCCGCTGAAAAATCAGTCATAACAGTCGCCTTGATCGGCAACCCGAACACGGGCAAGTCGACGCTCTTCAGCGCCCTGGCAGGCATACATCAACATATTGGCAATTATCCCGGCGCCACGGTCGAAAAAAAGACCGGAACCATGAATTTCGCCGGCGTGCGTTACGAGCTGATCGATTTGCCGGGATTATATAGTCTTGCCCCCGATCGCGAGATGAAATGGTGGCGGTCGACTTGCTCTTGGGCCGCCAAAAAGATTATCCGCCCGTTGATGCGATCATTTGCATCGTCGATGCCGCCAATCTCGCCCGGAATCTTTATCTGGTCAGCCAGGTCCTGGAGTTGGGCCTGCCCGCGGTTCTGGCGGTGAATATGCTGGATGTCGTCAAAGCCCGGGGCATCGATCTTGATCTGCCCCGGCTCCAGCAACAATTGGGCATACCGGTGATCGGCATTCAGGCGCATCGCCGCGTGGGCGTGGCCGAACTGAAAATCGCCCTTGCCCGCGCAGTTGCCGCCAGGCCATGCCCAAGCGCGACGATATTTCCCGAAGTTTTTGAGCGCGAGACGTCTTGGTTGGTGGAAAAGTGCGAATCGTTTTCCGCGATTGATGACGCAAAAACTTCCATGCCTGCCTTTTTGGCCCGCCGCTTGCTTTTGGATTCAAACGGCTATCTCGAGCGCGCGATTTCGGCCGATTTGGATATCGATGTCACAGAATATTTGGAATTGGCCCGCGGGCGCCTGGCGGCGGCGGAATGCAACGTTCCGGGCGTGGAAACATCGGCCCGCTACGATTGGATCCATCGCGTCTTAAACGGCGTAATCACAGAACCCGGCCGTTATCATCATACGTATTCCGATCACATCGACCGGGTGTTGACTCACCGCGCAGCCGGGCCGGCGATATTCGCCGCGGTGATGCTGGTAATGTTCCAGGCCGTTTTTGTCTGGGCCCATCCGGCCATGGATGCCATCCAGGCGGCAATCGGCGCATTGGGCAACTGGATGGAAACCCACATGGCCGAAGGCGCATTGCGAAGCCTTTTGGTCGACGGCGTTATCAGCGGCGTGGGCGGAGTGCTGGCCTTCCTGCCGCAAATTCTCATCCTCTACTTTTTTATCGGCATACTGGAAGATTGCGGATACATGGCCCGGGCGGCGTTCCTCATGGACCGCGCCATGTCGCGCATTGGATTAAGCGGAAAATCGTTCATTCCCATGCTTTCCTCGTTTGCCTGCACCGTGCCCGGAATCATGGCCGCGCGAGTGATCGAAGACGAGCGCGACCGGCTGACCACGATACTGGTCTCGCCCTTGTTGACCTGCTCGGCGCGATTGCCCATCTATGCCTTGCTAATAGCCGCCTTCATTCCAGCCCACTTTTACCTCCACGGATTGGTGAATTTGCAGGGACTTACCTTGGTTGGCCTGTATGTCCTGGGAATCGTCATGGCCGTGGCCGCGGCCATGGTCCTGAAACGGACCCTGCTCCGCGGCCAGTCGCCGCCCTTCGTCATGGAACTGCCCGGTTACAAGTGGCCGTCGCTGAGAACCGTGGCATATCGCGTCGGGCAGCGGGGATGGGTTTTTCTGCGTTGCGCAGGCACCCTGATCATGTCGGTTTCGATTCTAGTCTGGGCCGGATTGTATTATCCGCACGATCCCAAAATTGTCGCCCCGCAGGTTAAAGAAACCCGGGATCTTAAAAGCCGCCTGGAGGGAATAGGCCCCGACGATCAGCTCAAGGCCGATGCTGCCGCGAAGATCGTTCAATTGCAACGGGATATGGAAACCGCTTATCAACAAAACAGCCTGCTGGGCCGCTTGGGCCGCGTTATCGAGCCGGCTGTAAAACCCCTGGGCTGGGATTGGCGGATCGGTTGCGCAGTCATTGCCTCGCTGCCGGCAAGAGAAATCGTCGTGGCCACCTTGGGCGTGATGTACAACCTGGGCGGAGGTGCGGACGTCAAATCCGATCCCGATTCCACCGCCCTGCAAACCCGGCTCCGCACCGTTGTTTGGGAGGGAACTAACAAACCGGTATATAATATTCCCGTGGCCTTGTCGATCATGGTTTTTTTCGCCCTCTGCGTCCAATGCGCCCTACGCTGGCGGTAATCCGCCGCGAAACAAACTCTTGGCGCTGGCCCGCGTTTGTGTTCGCCTACATGACCGCGCTGGCATACTTAGGCGCGTTGATAACCTATCAATTAGGGATGTGGATCGGTTCATTATGACTTTCTCCTGGCAAGATATTGGCTCCGCGGTTGTCATCGCGGCGGCGGCGATCTATATCGTCATGCGGCTGTTTCGCCTAGGGCCGTGGAAACGAAAACCTCTCTGCGACTCCTGTGAAACCTGCATCAGTGAACAGGTAGACTTATCGCTTAAAAATAATTGCCCCGATGCAGGCCAGCAGATAAAGTCCAAACAGCACCCACCAGCCGAGGCGAAGTAACGGTCGCTCAGGCGGCCAGATGAGCAACAGAATCAAACTGAACAACGCCCCCAACCCGCTTACTCCCGCGATAGTATGAAGCGGGAAAAATCGCAAAATACTCATGAACACCGCCACTCCCGTGGTCAAGGCAAAAATATCGGCTAGCGTGTATTGAAACGGGATTTTTGGGGGCGGATCGTACAGGGATATAAAAGAATAAGTCTTCGGCGCCACTTGCGGAGAAATTTCTTTTGCCGGCGGCAAAGGCGCCACAGGATAGCCTTCCTCCGGGTTTTCTGCGTCAGCGGGTTCTTTGGACGGCTCACTCATAAACTTTTTCCAAGCAAACCGCTTGCGGTTTCGCGTTGTATAATCCCCGCTGTATTCACCAGAGGCTAAATATTTATCGGCGGTGTATTCACCAGGGACTGAATATCAGCATATCCTCGGCAATTGTTCGCCGGAAAGCATATCTACAATTCGTCCGCTGCCAAGCAGGCTGCTCAATACCACCGTGCCGACATGTTCCCGCGTGGTTTTGCCGATAATGGCCGGGCCGTGCGCGGCTGGATGTTTGCGCATGATATCGAGTATTTTATCGGCGGTATTCGGCGGGACAAATGCCACCAACCGGCCCTCGTTGGCTACATATAAAGGATCGAGCCCTAAAATTTCGCAAGCGCTGGCGACCGGTTCGGATACGGCAATGGCCGGCTCGTCCAACTCGATGCCCACACGGGCGTCGGCGGCGATTTCGTTTAATGCTGCGGCCAATCCGCCGCGCGTCAGGTCGCGCAGGCAGTGAATATTACGCTCGGCCGCGAGCATCACATCGACCAACCCGGCCAGCGATGCGCAATCACTCTGCAAATTGCCTTCAAAACCCAATCCCTCGCGCACGGACATGACGGCCATGCCGTGCCGGCCCAAGTCGCCGCTTAAAAGGATCGCGTCGCCGGGCTGGACTTTTGCCGGCGAGATTTCCACGTCGCGCGGCACAAGCCCGATGCCGGCGGTGTTGATGAAGATGCCGTCGCCTTTACCGTGATCGACTACTTTGGTATCGCCGGTTACGATCCGCACGCCGACTTCCCGGGCCGCGGCTGCCATCGACGCCACCACCCGGTGCAGGGTTTCCATAGCCAGCCCTTCTTCCAGCACGAAGCCGGCGCTGAGATAAAGCGGTTTTGCCCCGGACATGGCCAGGTCGTTGACCGTGCCGTATACGGCCAGCTTGCCGATGTCGCCACCGGGAAAAAACATGGGGCTTACCACAAAGGTGTCGGTGGTAAAGGCCAGGCGCATGCCGCCGATTTCCAGCACCGCGCTATCGTGTCGCCGGGATATTACTCCCGGCACAAATGCCGGGGCTAAACTCGGCGAACGCGGGAAGGAACATCGACTCGATCAATTGCCGCATGAAACGGCCGCCTCCGCCGTGGGCCATCTGCACCGTGGGGTGATCGCGAAGCGGAAGGGGACACTGTAACTGAAATTCGTCGTTCATTATTTTGCGCTTCTCCGATAGCGATAATACGCCGCGCAAGCCCCTTCGGCCGACACCATTGGGGCCCCCAGCGGCCAATCGGGCGTGCATCGGATGCCGAAGGCCGGGCAATCGGGCGGTTTTTTGCGCCCTTGCAGCACCTCGCCGGCAAGGCACTCGCCCGACTCTTCGGCTGTTATATCCGCAACTCCGAACCGTTGCTCGGCGTCAAATGCCGCAAACGCCTCGCGCAAGGCCAATCCGCTTTTGGGAATTTCGCCGATGCCCCGCCACTTTCGCGGCACGATTTGGAATACTTCTTCCACCTGTCGCCTGGCGGCGACGTTACCTTCGGGCCGGACCGATCGGGCGTATTGGTTTTCCACCTCAAAGCGTCCGCTCTCAAGCTGGCGCACGCACATCAATACGCCCTGCAATATGTCCAGCGGTTCAAATCCCGTAATCACGATGGGCACATGGAACTCCGCGGCCAGCGGGCGATATTCCTCCACGCCTGTTATCGTACACACGTGACCGGCGGCAATAAAGGCCTGCACGCGATTTTCAGGCGAGCAGAGCACTGCCCTGATCGCCGGCGGCACCAGCACATGTGAAACCAGCACGGAAAAATTCCTAAGCCCAAGCCGCGCCGCCTGCGCCACGGCCATGGCGTTGGCCGGGGCCGTGGTTTCAAATCCCACGGCAAAAAACACCACCTCGCGGTCGGCATGTTTTTGAGCCAGGGCTACGGCGTCCATCGGCGAATAGACCACGCGCACCTCTCCCCCTTCGCTTTTTACCGTGAACAGGTCTTTTTGCGAGCCGGGTACGCGGAGCATGTCGCCGAAAGAACAAAAAATCACTCCCGGCCGCGATGCAATGGCAATGGCCTTGTCCAGGATCTCCACCGGCGTGACGCACACCGGACAGCCCGGGCCGTGGATCAAGGTAATCTGCCGCGGCAATAGTTCATCCAATCCAAAGCGGATAATGGCGTGCGTCTGCCCGCCGCAGACCTCCATGATATTCCACGGCCGCGTAGTAACCGCGGCAATGACCTCGGCCAATTGCTTCACTCGTTCGGGATTACGATATTCATCAACGTATTTCATCATTTCTTCCATTTCGCCGCATTTCATTAATTGAGATACGAAAAAATCTCCTCGGCTTCGGCCTCGTCGATGCGGCTGATGGCAAATCCCACGTGAACTAAAACATAATCGCCCACTTGGGCCTCGGGCGTATAGGCCAGACATATATCTTTATAAATGCCGCCGAATTCGACCTTGCCCATGGGCAATTCCAACTCCGCTTGCGGATAAATTTCGACCACTTTTCCAGGCACGCCAAGACACATAAAATAATTACCTCGAATAGTCCATTATGTTGGGGCAGCAGTTTAACTGCTGCCCCAACATAGTAGATTTTGTGTATTAAATGCTGAACCCTGAACCCTGAACCCCGAACCCTTTCAACGCGGCCAGGTAAATTTGCCCCAGGGCAATGCCGCCGTCGCCGGGGGGCGCCTCTTTATGAAGATACACTGTAAAGCCTGCTTTGTGCAACCGATTGTATACCCGTTTGGTCATCAAGGCGTTTTGGAAACACCCGCCGGAAAGCACTATGTCGTCCAAGCCAAAATACTCGGCGATTTCCTGGGCCATCTCGGCCAACATATTGTGAAACCGGGCACTGATAAGTCCGACAGGCGCTTCTTCGGCCCGGTCGGCCAGGATTGACCGCAACATCGGTTCCCAGTCAGCCTGCAGGATCTGATTTTCACCGCGGCACAGGGCAACGGGATATGCGGATTTTTCCTCCTCATCAGCGGCAAATTCCAGGGCCATGGCCGCCTGACCTTCGAAACTGATCACCGCCGGCAGTCCGCACAAGGCGGCAACGGCATCGAAAAGCCGGCCCATGCTGCTGGTGCGCGGGCAGTTTATTCCTTGAGCCAACATTTGCATCAGTGCGGCCGATTCGTGGGCTTTGAACCAGGTTGCGGCAAATCGCCCGGCCTCTTCGCCGAGAATTTCGTATAGAAGTCCCAATGCCGAGCGGCGGGGTTCTTGCATCGATTTTTCTCCGCCCGGCAGCGAAAAAGTGCGCAGATGTGCCACGCGCAGGAACTCCGGTCCTTCGCAGCGCAGCACTTCGCCGCCCCAGACGGTTCCGTCGCCGCCGTAGCCCGTGCCGTCCCATGCCAGAGCCAGCACCGGCCCTTCCAGATCATGTTCAGCCATGGCCGCGGCGGCATGGGCATGATGGTGTTGCACCCGCACAAGCGGCACACCCCACTTGGCCGCCAGCGATTCCGCCTCGCGCGTGGAGGCGTAATCGGGATGCATATCGCAGACCACAACCTCGGGTTTGACCGCAAAGAAATTCACCAGATCCTCGATCGCCCGCTGAAAAACCTGCACGCCTAAAATACTATCCAGATCCCCAATGTGCGGAGTCATGACCACCGTAGAGTGCGTTTTACCGGCCTTACTTCCCAGGCACAGCGCCACGCTGTTTTTCAAGTGCCCGCCCACGGCGAGAATTGTCGGAGCGGCGATTTTCAGACGGATGGGCAACGGCGCGAATCCCCGTGCCCGGCGCATTACCTGGAATCCACAGGGGCCGAGGCGCACGATCGAATCATCGACCGGCCGGACAATGGGCCGGTTGTGGGTCAAAATCACGTCGGCGATCGAACCTAATCGGGCGATTGCCTCTTCGGTGGAAATGGCCATCGGGTCTTCGGAAAGGTTGCCGCTGGTGCAGACGATCGGCCGGCCGATCGCTTCCATAAGCAGATAATGCAACGGCGTGTATGGCAACATCACGCCCAAGTACGGATTGCCCGGCGCAACACCCTCGACAATGGCGGGGATATTTTCTCGAGGATTTACGCCAAAATTCCCCTCTCCCTTCGGAAAATTGATGTACATCCCCTCTCCGGGCACCGCGCAGCGGTCGGGAGAGGGTTAGGGTGAGGGCAGTTCGCGCTATCGTGTTTTTTAAGTAAAGCAATCGGCGCACGATGCGAAACAAGCATCTGCGCTTCTTCCTCGGAGACATCGCAATACCGCCGCACTTCGTCCAAGGTTGCGATCATCAAGGCAAACGGCCGATCCGGCCGATGCTTGCGTTCCCGAAGTCGGTCCACGGCTTCGGCGCTTGTGGCATCGACGATTAATTGGAAACCGCCCAATCCTTTTATCGCCAGCACGCAATTTTCCAGCACCATATTTGCCGCAATAGTAATCGCTTCTTCAGCCCGGGCTATGTATTTGCCCGAACAGTCCAGCAATTCCAGGTGCGGCCCGCACTTTGGGCAGGCGATAGGCTGGGCGTGAAAACGCCGATCTGCGGGATTTTCGTACTCCGCACGGCATTGCGGGCACATGCTAAATCGGGCCATTGATGTCCGCGCCCGATCGTACGGCAATTGCTCGATTATCGACCACCTCGGCCCGCAGTTTGTGCAGTTCGTAAATGGATAACCATGGCGCCGCTCCGCCGGATCGCGGATTTCGGCCAAGCATTGGGCGCATATCGCCAGGTCGGCCGGGATAGTCGGCCGCGGAACGGACTGGCTAAGGCTAACGCGGATTTCGAAAACCGCCGGGTTATCATTTTCGCAGGGCACTTCCTGAATTTCGATCTCGTCGATCCGCGCTTGCGGCGGGTGAGCATTGTGTAAGGATTCCACAAACTCGTCCAAGGCGGCCTGCTCGCCCTGCACTTCCAGACGCACCATGTCGGCCTCGTTGAGCACCCAGCCGCCTAGCCCTTTCGCCCGGGCGGAATTGTAAACAAACGGCCGAAATCCCACCCCCTGAACCACCCCGCGCACGGTAATCGACAAGCGGCGCAGGGACGATGATTGCGTGCGCGAATCGGACATGTTCATGGATTGGAAAACAGGGACCAGGAGTCACGAAATTAAGAAGGATGAAATCCGATTTATAAATATAGAGACATCTATTATCTTTTTTGTTAGGGAAAGTTGGGTGCCATGCCCACGCTTGTCGTGGGCATGTTGGAATCGAGAGAACTTCGGCATGGCCGCGCAAGCGCGGCCATGGCACCAGATTTTGTAACGTTCCGAAACATAAACTATCTATTACCTATCGCTTATTACTTACTTTTTCCATCAGCCACGCGGCGGCTTCGGATATGCCCTGGCCTTTCAGGGCGGAGACTTGGAATACGGGGGCTTCAGGGGCCAGGCGCTTCATGTCGGCGGTGATCCGCGCCACGCTGAAATTCAGATGCGGCGCCAAGTCCATCTTGGTGATAAACAGGGCCTGGGATCCCTGAAAAATTGCCGGATATTTTACGATCTTGTCGTCGCCTTCGGGCGTGCTTAAAACAATGATCCGCAGGCGTTCGCCCAGGTCAAAACCGGCCGTGCAGACCAGGTTGCCCACGTTTTCGATCATTAGCAGATCGATCTCCGCCAGATCGAGTTCGCCCACGGCCGAGGCTACCATATTGGCGTCGAGATGGCAGGCCCCGTCGGTGTTGATTTGCACCACCGGTACGCCGACGGCCTCGATGCGCTGGGCGTCGATCGATCCGGCGATGTCGCCTTCGATTACCGCCGGCCTGATGCGTCCGCCGAGTGCGGCGAACAAGGCCTCCAAGAGCGTGGTCTTGCCTGACCCGGGCGAGCCCACCACGTTTACGCCGAACACGCCGGCGGCGTCCAATTTCGCCCGATTATCCGCGGCAAGCTGGTCGTTAACCTTCAATATTTTTTTTGCGGCTACGATTTTCATGATTAGCAGGGCGCATGAAATGCATCTATATTAGCAGGGTGCATGAAATGCACCGAGGATTGATATGTTTATTATTTCAGGTGCGGTTCACGCACGCTATGACACTCTCCGTCAACCGCTATCCACTATCTGCTCATCTTCCACGTTGATGCTTTGCAGGAGAAGATCGCGCCCGCCTTCGATGATAACCGCATCGCTTGAGCATTTAGGGCATTTGAAGATTATGTCGTCGATCTCCACTCGGGCATTGCAGGCCTGGCAGCGGCAGGCGGCCTTGACCTCGTGAATGACGATTTCCGCGCCTTCGACCAACGTGCCGGGCGCGAGCAGCTCGAAAGCGAAGCGGACGGAATCGCAGTTTACGCCCGAGAGCCGGCCGATGCTCAATTCAATGCCGCGGACCTTCCCGCTTTGGCCCGCTCTATGGACCTCGCGTTTGACTTGCTCGATCAGGGCATCGACAATAGATAGTTCGTGCATATTTTTATTATACCACAGCCAATTGCGCGGGTGCCTTTCAGGCGGTGGGAAAGTTGTTTGGCGAATTGTGCGATCAAACAATAGCCCAGCGACGAGTCTTTGTCGCATAGTTAGCCGAGTATAATGGAATCAATGGCGATCTTTCGGCGTAAAAACGATATGTGTAAAATACGCTATAACCGCAAATTAACCACTCCCTAATCCCCAATCCCCAATCCCTTTTGCATCTTCTCGATTGTCTCCATTACCGCCCCGACCGCCAGGGGAATGGATGCCTCGACGGCGGGCGTGCATCGCTCGCCAAAGGTCAGTATATCTTCGGCCTCGATTCCAACAAGCAGGATATGTTCGTTTTTCGGCAAGGCAACTCCCGCCTTTCTGCCGAATTCCAACGCAGTGGGCAGGTTTACGTCATGCGCCGAGGCGCTGTGCTGCGTGGAAATTGAATCAGGCGTGAGACGGTGGACAGTGCCGGGCGGGGCGCCGCTTTGGATCGCATCGATGATTATCGCCCAATCGAAGCCGATCATCCGCTCCATCAACCTCAGCCCGCCCCAATAATCTTCCGAAACTTCGACGTCCGGCCGGCCCGCCAGCAACGGCTTCAGCCTTTCCACCACCCGCAAGCCTATGCTGTCATCGGTCACCAGCGGATTGCCCAGGCCAAGCACAAGGATTTTCATGATTAAATGGATGTCCTACGGTTTACCGAACGGCGCCGGGTGCAATCTCCCGGCCAAACGGTTTTTTCAGTATTTCCCATTCCCTTATTACATCCTGAATCCTGAACCCCGAATCCTACATCTTTTCCACCACCTTGATTCCCAGCAGCTCCAGGCCTTTTTGGATGGTCCGGGCCGTCAGGTCGCACAACAGCAGTCGGCTTCGACGCAAAGGCTCGCTTTCGGCCCGCAGCACATGACACCGCTCGAAGAAAGTCGAATAGCAATTCGCCAGCTCAAAAAGATAGGCCGTAAGCTGGTTGGGGCGATAATCGGCCACGGTCAGATCCAAGGCCTCGGCAAAGCGGAGTAATTCCAGGGCCAATGCCCGTTCCGCGGCTCGTTCCGCCTTTTTCTCCGGCGGGGTGAAGTTTATGGCCGCGTCCGAGGAGCGCAAGGCCTCGGCATCGACGTTGCCCTTGGCAAAAATGCTCCGCACCCTGGCGTAGGCATATTGCATGTAGGTGGCCGTGTTGCCGTTCATGGCCAGCATTTTGTCGTAGTTGAATACGTAATCGCTGGTGCGGTTCTGGGAAAGATCGGCGTATTTCAAGGCGGCGATGCCCACACACTCGGCTATTTCGGCGCGTTGTTGGGGCGAAATTTCCGGGCCGTCGGGTTTGGCGTCGTCGTTGGCCGAGACGATCTCAGCCGCCCGGCGCACGGCCTCGTCCAGCAGGCTTTCCAGGCCCACGATGTCGCCGGATCGGGTTTTAAAGGGCCGCCCGTCCTCGCCCAGCACCGTGCCGAAACTGACGTGCTGCAAATCCACGTTGCCGTAACCCCACAGTTTTGCCGCCGCAAAAAGTTGCTGAAAATGCAGGCTCTGCCGGTGGTCGACGACGTACAAAATGGCGTCCGGCCGCCAGGTTTCCATGCGGTAACGGATGGTGGCCAAATCGGTAGTGGAGTATAAGAACGCACCGTCCTTCTTTCGCACGATCATGGGCGCCTCTTGGTCGGGAAAGAAAATGCAAACCGCTCCGTCGCTTTCCCGGGCGATGCCCTTGACCAGCAATTCATCGACCACCGGGGCCAAACGGTCCTCGTATTTGCTTTCTCCCCGAATCTCATCGAAATGGATGTCCAAGCGATTGTAGATGTGATTGATTTCCTCTTCGCAGAAGGGCAGGAATTCCTCCCAAAGACGGCGGTTCTCTGGATCCCCGGCGTGGAGTTTGGCGGTTTCGGCCAGCACCGATTCCGCTATTCCCTGGTGATTCTTAGCTAAGTCGTAGAACTGTTGATCTGCCTCCAAAATTTTCACCCTTTGCAATACTTCCTCTTCCTTCTCTAGCTCTTGCCGATATTTCGCTTCAATTTTTTCCGGCGTGATACGTCTTTCAAGATGAGGTGCGTGTTCCTTTATAGCCTCTGTGATTATTTCTTTGTCAGAGTATTCCAGTTCTAGGGCTTGTTTGAATTTTGGCAATTTTTTATCAATCCATTCTTTGTCCAGCCAGTAGCCGATCAACATAATAGTTAAACGATACAGCCGGGCGAGTTCCTCAACGGGATTTTTCCGATAGGCCCCGGCGTCCAGAAAACGTTTGTATCCGTAAAGGATCATGCCGAATTGCGTGCCCCAGTCTCCGATGTGGTTGTCGCTTATCACGTTATGACCAAGGAACCGCAATGTGCGGCACAACGCGTCGCCGATGACCGTGGAACGGATGTGCCCCACGTGCATGGGCTTGGCCACGTTCGGGGCGGAATAATCGATCACGAAAGTCAGCGGATCTTCGACTTCGGCAATTCCCAGGCGCGGATCCCGAACCGCCCCGTTCAGCCGTCGGACGAGCCACTCGTCTTTTAGGCGAAGATTGATAAATCCCGGGCCGGCGACCTCGGGCGGATGACAAATGTCGCTCGCCTCCAGCCGGCGGACAATATCCGCCGCCACGTTGCGCGGCTGCCGCTTCAACTGCTTGCCCAACGGCATGGCCAAATTCGCCTGATAATCGCCGAATTTCGGATCCTGGCTGGGGCGGACCTGATCGAGATACTCTTCAGGCGAATCGATCAAACCGGTCAGTGCGGCGCGAAATCGCGATTTCAACTCAGAAATGATATTCATGCTCGAAAAAATTCCAGGAGATAATCCATCTATTGACAATCAGGAAATTAATATCGTAAAGCCCACGGGTTCCAACCCGTGGGCTTAAGCTTGTCATGGCACAAGAATATCCGGCAGAAGGTTTTTCCATCCCGCGTACTAGCCCTTTGCTTCCCGCGGTTCGTAGGGAACGCGTTTCGCGCGGCCCCAAAGTTGTTCCAGCGCGTAGTAGGCGCGAGTTTCAGGCTCGAATAGGTGCACGACTACGTCGCCGTAGTCCAGCAGTATCCATCGGCTTTCGCCGTATCCTTCAATTCCCAGGCGCAAGTCGCCATCCGCGGCCAGCACCCGATCGATTTCTTCGCTCATGGCGTGCAATTGCCGCCGGCTCGTGCCGCTTGCGATCACAAAAAAATCGAACATCGAGGTCAATTCCCGCATGTCGAGCAGGACTATATCGTCGCCGCGGTTTTCCTCGGCCGTGCGGGCGGCAAGCAAGGCTCGATCGAAGCTCTTGGCCGGCGCTTTTTTGGTTTTAACTTCAAGTCGGGCGCTACTGTGCTTCACGTGGGAGCTCGTAAAAGGGAGTTTCTATTACAATTTCAGTATTTTAACTGCCTGCTAAAAAATAGTCAGTGTGTTCTCAAAGTATTTTCAATTTGCTGCGCAACCCAATACCCCCCCAAAAAACCTGCGTTGTTATGCGATGCAATCGCCTCGCTGAGTAAAATTTTAACATATTGGCGGCATGCATTTTAATGAACTATCCCACCGATAAATAAAAAACCCACGAGTTTCCACCCGCGGGTTTATATTCCTTGTCGCCCATTGATACGCAAAACGCATTCGGCAAGTTATGGATGTCCCGTGGAGAGCTGGTTGCTGGATTCGGGATATTGCTTTTGTTGCTGTTTTTCATCGGCTACTTTAAGGGCCATATTAGCGAGTTGCATGCCGGCTTTAATTTCCTGCGGGCTGAAATAAGACTCGCCCATGACGCCGTTGGCATGCCGGTAGCGTTTGGCCGCCAATTCCTGCCAGGTCATGTCGTTGTTCAAGAACCACGCTGCCGCCTGGGCTGCCCGTTGGTTGATTTGGCCGGCGCCCAACGTGCGGCAAAGTTCCACAACGGCCGGCCTGTTTGTGACTCTTTCAAGAGGCTTGATCTCGTAGGGAATGCGCTCGTTGGGCTCGCCTTTTCCATGTTCCAGACAGACGGTGGGCACGCGGAGTTGGCCGACCTTTTCAGGAGCGACATTGAACATCCCCATCCCGCCGCCCATCATCCCGCCCATGCCCCCGCCCATGCTTTGATTTGCGTTGTTACTGCCAGTGGTGGAGGTTCTGCCCGTGCCTCCGGCTCCGCCTCCTTGGCGTTGTGCCAGCACAGGCACGGCGGCAAAGGTCTCGGGCAATTTCACGCTCAAGGGCTTATCGGTTTTATTCTCGATTAGGATGCGGCTTTGCGTGGAATCCTTGGGGATCAGCTTGACCGAGATTTGCCCCTTTTCGATGGCACTGAACATCTCTACCAATTCCTGATTCGCATTGTTTGCGCTCGACTTGGGCACGCGGCCCTCGGCGGCAATAAGCCAGGCGGGAATCAAAATCATGGCAATTGCCGAACAAAACAATGACAATCGCAGCTTGTACGTAGATAAAATCATATACAGAATCCTCCAGATATATTTGGACTATCTGCCGGTTACTGTGCAGTGGGTAGTTCGCCGCTCCCATATATCCTAATTAGTTTACTCAAGAAAGCCAAGTGAAAAGACAATCCAGGATTATTCCAGATACCAAGCGAATAACTCTTGAGACGGGGATGATGAGGAATAAAGCTCGGATCCCATTATCTTGTTAAAATCCGCCGAATTAAGGGCAATTGGAGTATCTTATTTCAAATTATCCTACAAATATGCGGAGAAAAACACCTTTTGCCGGCTGATTCTGCGATATTTATTACCCCCCCAATAATATTATTGTTGACAGATAAGTAATTTGTTCTGTAAACTTTTCGGTTTATTAAAGTTACGCTTTTAGTATTGCTGAAATAAGCAATTCCATCTTTCCCCATAGGAGTTCAAGAAGCATGGTCAAGAACTATAATTCGAGCCGCAAGCCGGCCAGGCGGACGTCGCACAGGATGCGCGTCTTGTGGTTATTGATTTTGACGTTGGGCATTCTTTCGGCGGCGGGTTGGATGTTCGCCCAGCCCGAAGCGGCGCCTGCGGCTTCATCAGGAGCAGCCGCGGGACAACACATTTCTCTTTTCGATCCGTTATTTAGTCCGACTTTTGCATGGTATGAAAAACTCGCGTTGATAACGAACGTTTTCGTGGCCATAGCGGGACTAATTTATGCGTTGACGTTGGTCAAGCAAGTTAAAGAGGCTCCACAGGGCACGCCGCGCATGCAAGAAATCGCCCAGGCCGTACGCGAAGGAGCAAATGCCTATCTTGGCCGGCAATTCCGCGTGGTCGGCGTGTTGATTTTGCTCATTACAATATTGCTATACTACGGGGCCACTTTATCGCATGCGCCAACGTCAATCGCCGTCGGCCGGGCACTGGCTTTCCTGGTAGGCTCGACTTTCTCGGCCAGCGTTGGTTTCTTTGGCATGAGAATGGCCACCGTGGGAAACCTCCGCGTGGCCACCGCGGCGCAAACCAGCTTTGGTCAAGCCCTGCAACTCGGCTACCGCACGGGCACGATCACCGGCATGTTGACCGACGGCCTTGGTTTGCTGGGCGGTTCAATTATCTTCTTGATCTATGGCGAACACGCATACGAAGCCCTGTTGGGTTTCGGTTTCGGCGGCACGTTGTTGGCATTGTTCATGCGTGTCGGCGGGGGTATTTACACCAAGGCAGCCGACGTCGGCGCAGACCTGGTGGGTAAACTCGAGGCCGGCATTCCCGAGGACGATCCCCGTAACGCCGCCACCATCGCCGACAACGTGGGCGACAACGTGGGCGACTGCGCAGGTATGGCCGCCGATATCTTCGAAAGTTACGAAGTCACCATCGTGGCCGCCATGATCCTGGGCATAGCCAGTTTCGGACACAAGGGCGTGATCTTCCCCTTGCTCGTCCGCGCCATCGGTGTGATCGCCAGCATCATCAGCACCTATAGCGTGCGGGCAGGCGACAAGGGCGACGTGGCCGGGGCCATGAAGAGCGTCAATAAAGGCTTTATCATCGGTTCCACGATTAGCGTGATCGGCTTTATCATATTGGGTTTCTTTTACATGCGATTTACCCCGGACATGGTCAACCATGGGCTCACTCAAACCGCCTGGGATAGCATTCGATCGCTTGGTCCTTGGGCAAACTTCGGAGTCGATGGATTGGATATGCGGCCGGCCTGGACCTGTTTGATAGGCATTGTGTTGGCGGTATGTCTGAATAAGTGCACCGAGTATTACACCGGCACCGAATTCTCGCCCGTTAAGAGCCTGGCCAAGTCCTGCGAAACCGGCCATGCCACGAACATCATCCAAGGCTTTGCCGTGGGATACGAGAGCACCGTGATGGCCGTGTTGATCATTGCCTCCGCGATCCTGGCCAGTGCCTTGATCTATACCGGCACGAACGCCACGTTCGTGGCCTTTGGCGTGGCCATGTGCGGCATCGGCATGTTGACCCTTACGGGCAACACCATCTCCATGGACGTATTCGGCCCCGTTGCCGACAACGCCAACGGCATCGGCGAGATGGGCTACGATGAAAAAGAGATGGGACCGGCCAAGTACAAGGAAGCACGGCAAATCCTGGCCGACCTCGACGCGGTGGGTAACACTACCAAGGCCATCACCAAGGGCATCGCCATCGGCTCGGCCGTGATCGCCGCCGTATCGCTGTTTAACAGCTATATCGTGTCCATCGGCTCGGTGGGGAAGGGCGAAACCTCGGGCATCGCCAAAACGGTCTATGACACCGTCGCAGCGATGCTCACCATTTCCGATCCCAGGTTGTTCATCGGTCTGTTGATCGGCGGCGCTGTGCCCTTTCTGTTCAGTTCGATGACCATCCGCGCGGTGGGACGAGCGGCTTTCTTGATCGTTAAGGAATGCCGGCTGCAATTCCGCGATAAGGAAATTTGGGAAGGCAAGAAAAAGCCCAATTACGCCCGGGTTGTCGATATCTGCACTTCATCGGCGCAGAAAGAATTGATCGGTCCGGGATTATTGGCCATCTTGGTGCCGCTGTTGGTAGGCTTCGGTCTGGGCGAGATCGCCCTAGCCGGATTCCTCGGCGGCATGATCGTCACCGGTCAGTTGCTGGCCGTGTTTATGGCCAACGCTGGCGGCGCTTGGGACAACGCCAAAAAAACCATCGAGGACGAACCCCGCACCGAAACAACCGGCAAGGGCAGCGAAAAGCACAAGGCCGCCATCACCGGCGACACCGTGGGCGATCCGCTGAAGGATACCGCCGGCCCGGCCATCAACCCGCTCATCAAGGTCATGAACATGGTCAGCTTGTTGATCATCGGCCTGATTCTGCCTTACGACACCCTAGTCTTGGATAAACTTCGCGCTTTGAACGATCCGGCCGTGAATCAAGGCTTGGAAGCTATGAAGGTGCAGACCGTTTCCCGTTCGCCCGATCTATTGTTCTGGACGCTGATCATCGTTTCCGTGATCGGTCTGCTCTGGGCGGTGTGGCAGTCGAAGCGCGAAACGCCCGACATGATAGAAAAATAATCCCGATCGGATTTTTGATCGCGAGATAATCAAAAAAGCCCACGGGTTGCAACCCGCGGGCTTTTTTTGTAAAGCCGCGATTAGTGGTCGCGGTTTAATGAAACATGTTGCGGTATTAATGAAACATGTTGGGGTGGCAGTTAAACTGCCGCCCCAACTTTTTATTTGGCCCACGGCAAGCGTGGGCATGGCGCCGTCGATTTTGCTAATCGCTAATTGTCACTCGCACTTTCCAAATCCCCAAACCCAACGCGACCATGCACAGAAGCATGGAAATGCCTGGTTCGGGTACTGAATCGACGGTCAAATTATCCATGACGAAGTATGTCGGCGTATTTGGGTAACCGCTGGTGGTATTTTTGTCCGAGGTTAGCATTCTGAATTCCAGCGACGCGACGTTGTCGCCTAAACTCGATAGATCGACCCAAGTCCATTTATTGATAATGTAATCATTATTCGGATCGGGATCGCGAAAATCGGCGAGAAAAAAATCGACGATGCCGGTCTGAGTGCCGCCGTAATCCTTGCCGACGATCTTCAGATCCAAGTAATCGCCGTTGCCATTGTCATTCTCGTGAGAAAATTTTCTTGCCCCCCATCCACTGGGCGGATCCCCTTCCAGCATCGAGTAATAAGCCCAATTATTGTTGGAAAAGAATGCACCGCTGACCGTTGTAGGAGAGGTGAAGGTAATTGTCGGACGATAGGCGACCGTTCCCACATCGGGATTAGTGATAACTTGTGTAGCCACATAACCGACGGTATAATTGGCCGACGAGGGCGATCCGCCCGCATCGCCGCCCGTGACGGCGTAATACTGGCTGGACCAGCCCGTGGGAACTGGATGAGTATTGCCGTTGGAGCCGTCGCCCGGATTGAAATCACCTGTCACGTAATCGCCCG
Organism: Pirellulales bacterium; assembly: GCA_963845975.1. Lineage (GTDB taxonomy): Bacteria > Planctomycetota > Planctomycetia > Pirellulales > Thermoguttaceae > JBEKIK01. The sequence continues at coordinate 416,386 of CAWJUD010000002.1, forward strand.
GATTGTAGGTCATATTGGAATAAGTCCAACCCGCCCAACTACCCCAGTTCAAGTCGGTGCTATTACTGAAGTTAACACCCCCGCTGGTGAATTTTCCCACCTGAATCGAAGAGGAATAAGGAGATATTATGTCGGTTTTTTGACCAGTCTTGTCAGGCCCAACCCATGCGCTTTGCGGGCTAAGCTTTAGGTCTTCAAAATCGATGGTCGCCGCCTGAGATTTCGCCGAGAAAATAATCGCGGCGACAGCCGATGCCAAGATCGGCGCATACTTCGCAATACGATGGTAACACATGAGGACGCTGCCTCCTTTCAAAATGATAAACCAAGGTTGTGAAATTTCTTAAAAATCCCCGACGCATTCTTTCCCGTTGCGGGTGCAGATCGCGCTGAGAGTGCTAAGTTCGATATTTTGGCTGATGAATCGCGCGTTGCCGTCGGCCATCAGTCCATTCACCCCGCCGGGATGCTTGCTGTGCAAGTCGTTTTCTTTGGCGGTGTTTATGGCCGCGGAAACATCGAAAACGTTCAGTCCATTGATCCACTGCATATCCGGACTCCATGAATCTTCGGAAATCATCATGGTATGCGTAGCGCCGTCGATGATGTCGTTAATCCGGACATATCGAGTGTATAACATCACGCCGTTGGGCGGATCGTTGGAGCCATATATCCGCGAACCATAAATACCGCCGTAATCGCACGCTCCGCGCCCGGCGATCAAATACGAACTCCGCGCGTGGCTGGGACACAGATACAGCGCCAGGATTTCGGCGGCGGCCGCGGCGTTTTCCGGACTGTCGAAGCCCTTGTGAAAGTCGATCCGCTTGGCCAGCGAATTGAGCTCCACGTACGGCAGAATATAGGCCGACCAGGCCAATTGCACGCCGAACGGATAAAGCAGGTTGCCATCCGCATCGCACAGCATCCGCATTTCCACGCCGCCTTTGGGAAAATGCTTGTGCACATCGTGAAAGGCGAGCATGCCTATGCCGATCTGGTGCAAATTGTTCAGGCAGGTCATGCGCCGGGCCGATTCCCGCGAGGATTGAATCGCCGGCAATAACAATCCCGCCAGCAATCCGATGATGGTAATCGCCACCAGCAATTCGACCAGCGAAAAGCCCAACGCGTGAGCAAACCTAATACGGCTGCGTGACATGGAACAACAGCATCGATCAACGCGCGGCCCTCTGTCCCTCGCAGAGAGCACACTACCCGCGTTGGTAGGTCTTCTGACTCCCGAGCCGGGTCCGGCCTGGCCTTCTCATCCTGCCTGATTGTAGCCCGCACACTCCGTGTGCGGGATTGCGGCACACGGAGTGTGCCGCCTACTTATCACGGCAGGACAATGGCCAATTAGATTGGGCCGTCCTTCTTACGCTCGGTCACAGCGGCGGGGCCGTCCTGGTTTTGCACCGGAGTTCCCTGTTTGTCGGCCCTTCCAGCGGAAGGATACCGACCACCAACGCACCGATGGAACGAATGTAACTCTATTACTCTAGCAAGGCGATTTTAATTGTAAAGGGGGGCATGAAAAAATATTGTAGGAATAGGAAGTCATGACAACTGCAAATTGAAAATGGCAAATATCAAATTGCAAATTGAACAATCATAACCACTTACGTCACGAAAACTCCATGCTCGCGACTCCGTACCTCGTACGTAGCTAGATATTGATGGCGTTCCTTTTTTCTAGCCCAGGCGTTTACGCCTGTGGATCGAACGAGTTCACATCCCGACTTTTTTCTTTAAGCCCCTTAAGGGGCGTGTATTTTCCGCCGAATATATGTGTAATCCCAAAAACATATAGTCATAGATTAATTCTATGGACCAATTTCCGCTTTCCGCCGGCTCTTTACCGCCCGCCGGAAAAGCAGAATTACCGAAAACAACCAGACGACCACGCAAAGGATGATAATTGGCTGTTCCGGTGGCGAAGGAGGCTTATATTCAATACTTTCAAGATCCTTCAATTCTCCAGCAAAGAGTTTTTTCCATGCCGATATATCCATTTTCGCGGGCATGGACCGAACCGAGCCGTCAGCGAAGAGCACGTTGATAACGTCAGGATGATTTGAACCAACGCGAAGCCCTTTTCCGGCTTTTATTCCCTCCAGAGCTTCATCCACGGTCAGATCGCGGGGTTCAGCCCAATTTATGTTTGAATTCACTATTTCCACAGCCATAACAGTATGAGAGCTGCCATGAGGCAAATTGGAAAGTCTAACCGTCCCATCTTCCCGCCACGCGGTTCCCGGGCCGATCACGGCAACGTAATTTGTAAAAGGACCTGTAGCATTTTCATCGCTTGGGCAAAGCAAATCCGGTATTATTTGACTTGCTATTTTCCCATTGTTGGGGCTATTCCAAGGCTCGTCTTTTATCCAAGAGTCGCAAAAACTGCCATATGGCAATGTTTCCACGCGCCAACTGAAGAGTGGCTTGCCGTTTTTATCGCATGTATTCAGAGAAGGGAAATGTTTGTTCCCGTCATGATAATTGTGCAAAGCAAGACCCAACTGCTTTAAGTTGTTTGTACACGCGGCACGTCTGAACGATTCCGGCGGATCTGCAATAATAAAATAAGTTTCCGGAGAGACAACGCCAAGAAAAAAAAGAAAAGAAACATAAATAATCGCATTTCCGATCTTTTCCACGCGACTGAGTAAAACTGCGGAAAACAAAACTACCGCAATGAATGACACCGCGATATTCCACTGTCTCCACGGAGCAAATAGCGCCAGCGTCGCCGCCACGTTGAAAAAGATCAAAAAAAGCGTGGACAATCGGAATTGCATTGTGAGAAAAAAATTGACTGAAGTTTATTGGCACATTTTAATCAAACCGCCTATCGAAAGATCTTCATCGATCAAAGGCCAATGGATCCCGTAACCACCGGGCGAGAGTTCGGCCGTACAGCGATGCTCCGCCGATGCCTTGGCGAGCCTTTCGGAGCATTTTTCCCAAGGAATGCGAACTTCGCGATCTCCAAGCCGAATAATCAATTCGTCAACGGTAGTTTCGATGCTTTTTGCTAAAACGGTTTTAGTCATTTTTTATTCTGATCTTTATTGCCGCCAATTCCCAACTCCTCGGCATGCGGTTTCAAAGCCTCGATGACGAACTTTATGTGCTCGCCCATATCCACACCCAACAATTCCGCGCCTTGTTGGATAATCGAACGATCGACCTTGGCGGCGAACGCCTTGTCCTTGAGCTTCTTTTTTACGCTCTTGGGTTCCAGCGTGGCGATCCCCTCCGGCCGAACCAGGCAACAGGCAATGACGAAACCGGCCAGTTCGTCGCAGGCCAGCAGGCACTTGTCCAGCATGGTCTTGGGCGGCAATCCCCAGGCGGTCTGATGGAAGGAAACGGCGTAGGCGATGTCTTCTTCCTGCCGTTCCCGCAGCCACTCTACGATCCGCTTGGGATGTTCGTCGGGCCACTGCTCATAGTCGGCGTCGTGCAACAAGCCGGTAATCGCCCAGGTTTCCGCATCGGCATCGCCGCCCCCGTATTTCGCCGCCGCCGCCCGCATCACGATTTCCACGGCCCGGGCGTGTTTCAATAGCGATTCGGTTTTTGTCCAGGCGTGGAGCTGATCCTGCGCCTGCTGGTAAGCAAGGCTCATAATACACCTAAAAATGGGAATAAAATGCTGCAATAGATTGCCGCCATTATAGCTAATATCACTAACATTACAAAGATCTTGCCAATTAAATGAGGCTGTCCTGAAATTCTATGATGTAACACCTTGTTGGGGTGATAGTTGTACTGTCGCCCCTGAATGAAACGAACATAAGTGCGGAACCTGAGCCTCAATAGCCCTTTTGGCCATGATGAAAAAACCCTTGCCCGGCGGCCTTGGGTGCATAGAATACTTTTGGAGGCTGACGATAGGCTGCACGTTGAGTGTGAAAGCCAGAACGCTTGGTTCGTTTGCCGATCCATCTGGAAAGTGATCGGTTTTTTGAGGTTTGCGTACCGGCTTTTGTTTTTTTCCAGCCTATCAAGAAAAGGAGCCCGCCCCAATAAGGCGGGCTCCTTGGTTTTTATGCCGATCTGTTTTATAGGTTGGGGCGGGAGTTGTACTCCCGATCCTGGAAATCTCGATATTTTTGGGGTGGCAGTTGAACTGCCACCCCAACAAAATACGCTTTTGGGATAAGCCCTTGATTCTTTCCGGAAGCGATCAATCCAGCACCGGCAGTTCGGCCAGGGCCGATTCGATGTGTTCCTGGGGGTAGGCGTAGTCTTCCAACTGGCCGCTGAAGTATTTGTCGTAGGCCGACATGTCGCACAGGCCGTGCCCGCTAAAATTGAAAAGAATGCACTTGGCCTGGCCGGTTTCGCGGCAGCGGATGGCTTCGTTTATTGCGCAGCGGATGGCGTGTGCGGTTTCCGGGGCGGGAATGGTGCCCTCAGTTCTGGCAAACATCTGCGCGGCCTCGAAACATTCGTTTTGATGATAGGCCGCCGCTTCGACGATGCCCAGCGTGGCGCACAGGCTGACCATGGGGGCCATGCCGTGATATCGCAAACCGCCGGCGTGAATGCCCGGGGGCACGAAACTGTGGCCCAGGGTGAACATCTTGATCAGCGGAGTGAGTTTCGTGGTGTCGCCGAAATCGTAACGGTACTGTCCGCGGCTCATCGACGGGCAGGAGTGCGGCTCGCAGGCCACGAAGCGGATGTCCTTGCCTTTGATCTTGTGGCGGATAAAGGGGAAGGCCAGTCCGGCGAAATTGCTGCCCCCGCCTACGCAACCGATGACCACGTCCGGGAAATCGCCGGCCAGTTTGAATTGTTTTTCCGCCTCCAGGCCGATGACCGTCTGGTGGAGCATGACGTGATTAAGCACGCTCCCAAGCGTATATTTAGTCTCCGGGCTGGTGACGGCTGCCTCGACGGCCTCGCTGATGGCGATCCCCAGGCTGCCCGGGCAATCGGGATCGGCCGCCAGAATCTGCCGGCCGGCGTTGGTTTCTTCCGACGGGCTGGGAATGACCTTGCCGCCCCAAAGTTGCATCATCGAACGGCGATACGGTTTTTGCTGGTAGCTCACCTTGACCATGTAGATCTTGCATTCCAGGCCGAACAATGCACAGGCGAAAGCCAAGGCACAGCCCCACTGGCCGGCGCCGGTCTCGGTAGTCAACCGGTTTGTGCCTTCCTTCTTGTTGTAATATGCCTGGACCACGGCCGTGTTCGGCTTGTGACTGCCGGGAGGGCTGTGGCTCTCGTCCTTGAAATAGATGCGGGCCGGAGTCTTCAATGCCTTTTCCAATTCCGTGGCCCGAACCAGCGGCGAGGGCCGCCAAATGGTCAACACTCGGCGGATCGCCTCGGGTATCTCGATCCATCGCTCGCTGCTCACTTCCTGTGCGATCAATTCCTTGGCGAAAATCGGTTCCAGGTCGGCCGGCGACAGGGGTTGCTTGGTCCCCGGGTGCAAGGGCGGGGGCACTGGTTTGGGCAGGTCGGCCTGAAGATTGTACCAGGCGTTGGGAATTTCTTTTTCGCTCAGTAAAATGCGCTTGGAATCCATGGATTTACCCTCAAATTACCGGTGAATAATATGGAATTGGAAAACAATCTAGTTTAATTAGAGAAAACGCGTTTGTCGAGGGGGGAACCTAATCTTGACACTGATATCCCAAAAAATAGCTAAAGACCGGGGCCGGGATCATGACAATTGTGCCGGTTCGCTCGTATTTATAGTTTAACTGCATTATATTTGTTTTGTGCTTGTCCAAAACGTCTGAAACCACGGCACGATTCCCATATCGTTTGCCGGCAGAATAATGGCCTCCGCCGTGACCGATCTTGACGTGAAAAAATCCCCGCATGCGCTCTCCGCCTCACAACGCCGTTGGGCCTGGAATATGGCCTATTGGAACATCGGCCTGTGGGCAATCGGCAACGGCCTTACTAACACTACGCTTGTTATTTTTCTGGCCCTGGAGTTGGATGCTCCGAAACTCGGGCTGGGCATCAGCCTGATTCTGGCCATGCCGCAATTGGCAGGACTGCTGCGCTTGGCCACGCCCTTGTTGATCGGACGGATCACCGACCGAAAGACATTCTGCCTGGGCACGTTTTTTCTCAGCGGTTTGCTGCTTTTTTGCCTGCCGCTGGCCGCGGCGCCGGGGACGTTTCATTCGGCCGCGATATCGCTGGCCGCACTGATAATCCTTTGGTCCTTGCACCACTTGATGCAATACCTGGGCACTATCGCCTTGTTTTCCTGGCTGGCCGACATCGCACCGCTGCGAATCCGCGGCCGATTTTTCGGTTTCCGCCAGCGCTGGCTCGTTGCCGGCGAAGCCATAGGCGCACTGGCCTGCGGATTGTTTTCATACTGGTGGATAGAAAATCACGCCAAGTCGCTGCGATGGATCGGCTACGCAATTCCAGCCGGCCTGGGCGCGTGGTTCATAATCTCCTCGATAATCCCGCTGTGGCTCATGCCCGGGATTACAAGTCCACTCTCCGGGCACCGACCGAAGGTTGGTCGGGAGAGGGCAAGGGTGAGGGGCGATGCCCCATCGAGCACCCGGCGTTCCATCGATTGGAAATCGCTGGTAAGACCGTTCATTGACAGCCGTTTTTTGCGTTTGCTGCTGTTCGGCTGCTGGTTTTCATTTTCCAACGGTTTGACGCAAACGGCGCAAAGCACCTTTCCTGCCCAGGCATTGCATGTATCGCTTTTGGCAATGCTCGCCGTACAAACCACAATGCGTATAGGCCAATTGAGCATCAGTCCCGGGCTTGGCCGCATGGCCGACCGTATCGGCAATAAGGCGGTAATGCTGTTCTGCCTGGTTTTGACGGCCCAAGGGCCGCTGTTCTACTTCTTTTCCACGCCGCAAGCCCCATGGTGGTTTGCGGGCGCGTGGATTGTGTGGATCGCCTACGCCGGGCTGAATATCGGCTTGCCCAACCTGATGCTCAAGCTTGCGCCCGGCCGGTCGAATACGCCTTACATCGCCGCCTACTTCACAGTCACCGGATTGTGCTATGCGGCCAATACAATCCTGGGCGGATGGCTCTTCGACCATTATGGCACAAGCTCATTCGAGTTTTTCTGCGGCACGCTGGATTATAACCAATGGATCTTCCTGCTCGGCTGGATAACCCGATGCCTGGGAATTTTGGCACTCTTGTTAGTGATTGAGAATCACGACGAACAGCAGGCTTAATTGTTGATTTCCTTTGCTGCCTTGTTCGCTGTATCCGGTCCGCTGTCCGGAATGTTTTTTCCTCGTTTACGCACCGCTTCTTTGAGAATGTATTCGATCTGTCCGTTGATGCTGCGCAGTTCCTGCTGCGCCCAGGCTTCCAGTGCCTCGTACAAATCGGGATTGATCCGTAGCAAAAACGACTTGCGCGATTTCATGCCAAGATCCTTCATGCCTCATGGGTCCTCACCGGCAACCGCCCGCTCCAGGCCAACCAGGCAATAAAGACCGCCAGGGGAATCCAGCCGATCACGCTGGCTATCGTGCCGCCCAGCGCCATGTCGTACGGCGTAAGAATACACAGCGGCAGGCCGGCCACTGCATTAAGCGTCCCGTGAATAAAAGTCGGCGCCCAAACGCTGCCGCCGGCCAGTTGCAGCCAGCCAAAGATGACTCCAAGCAGTGCACAAAACGCGGTCATCAGCAGCACGCCCAGATAAGGATGGTTTGGGTAATTGAGTCCTTGCACGATAATCGGCGCGTGCCAGATCCCCCAGATCGCGCCGCTGAGGAAAAGCGCTTTCCATTGGCCCAGGCCGGCCTTCATCAGCCTGGGGAGCAAAAAACCGCGCCAGCCCAACTCCTCGCCTAAGGCAAAGAGGGAGTTAATAAAGGGGGCGAGCGTCAGAACGGGAATAGTACCTAATAAAAAAATAACTTTGGGCGTCAGATACGGAGGAAACTGCGCTCCGCTTTCCTGCAATCGCTGGCGAAACCAGGTGAGTTCAAAATCAAATCGGGCGATTCCGAACAAAACTGTCAAAAAAATTGCGGCCAGCGTAAAAGCGATCGGCAAAGCCCATGCCCAAAAGTAATACCGCAGCCGCCCAAGTCGGCCGATTGTCGTCGTGCGTAAACTTTCCTTAAGAACAAAACGCGTGACCAATATCGCGGCCAGTCCCGGTCCCCACATGCCCAAACCTATGGCAAGTGTATATAAAACGGCGGGGATCTCATTTTTGAACAAGTATATTGCCCCCCAAAAAATCCATGTCATTGCAAATGTCAGGACAACAAACCAAATCACGGCGTTTCTTTGACGACGATTGTTCATGGCTTTATTTTTAGTAATAAGTTTTCAGTGATCAGTTTTAAGTTCTAAACAATCAACTTTCAGCAATCAGTTTTCGGTATCCACGCGAAACCGCAAACGGCTTCCTTGAATTAATTATTCCCTCGCCCTAATCTCTAGCCCCTATGTATACAGCGTTCCGGTGTTGATGATCGGCTGGGCCTCGGCCTCGCCGCATAGAACTACCAGCAGATTGCCGACCATGGCCGCCTTGCGTTCCTCGTCGAGTTGAACTATTCCTTTCTCGGCCAGGTCTTGCAGCGCCATCTGCACCATGCTCACCGCGCCGTGGACGATTTTTTGCCGGGCGTCGATTATCGCCTCGGCCTGCTGACGGCGGAGCATCACTCCGGCGATCTCAGGGGCGTAGGCCAGATGCGTCAGCCGGGCTTCCTCAATCAGTACGCCGGCCCTGGACACCCGCTCTTGCAGTTCCTTTTGCAAAGCCACGGATACTTCATCCACGCCGCTGCGCAGTGTAATCTCGTTTTCCGCACCATAATCGTAGGCATAGCAACTTGCCAAGTGCCGCACGGCCGATTCGCTTTGAATTAAAACGTAATCTTCGTACTTCTCCACGTCGAAACATGCCTGGGCGGTATCCTCAACCCTCCACACCACCACGGCCGCAATCTCGATCGGATTGCCGCGATTGTCGTTCACTTTGAGTTTCTGCCCATTGAGGTTGCGTGAACGAAGCGAAATCCGCCGCTTGGTGTTAAGCGGATTGGTCCAAAATAATCCGCTGGTCCGCTCCGTGCCTTTGTAAGCGCCGAAGAGTATCAACACCCTCGCTTCGTTGGGTTGAAGCGTAAAGTGGCCGTTAATCAAAAAAATGGCCAAACCAATGACCAAAAACCCCGAAACGAGTAAATAAATATTCGGAAATTCATGGGTCTTATCTGCGTGCACGGTTGAAAAGATAAAGCCGATCAGCAGACCAATGCCTACAAAAAGCAGGGCAATATTGACAATCAGCATGAACCAACCATTCGCAACGGTAATTGTTTTTTCACGTGTCATGGTAAACCTCGCGGTAAAAAAAGTGAATCGTGGACCTGTTTAATATATCATAATGATATCATATTGATATATATAAGTCAATACCGAAAGATAAATCAGGACGTAACATGCCGCAATATAAGGAGTTATAGAGTTTTTACTTGCTGAGGACTTGCAAATAAGCAGTCGAGAAACTGTGCATGTCGGCCAACCGACCATGCCGACCAACGCGTCCATGCTTCGCATGGTGCCCCGTCGGTGCCCATTGGCACCCGCTTGCGGCTAAACAGAGATGACAAGCGCGGGAAAGAATTTTAACACACCGCGACCGCTGGTCGCGGCTTTACATCACACTATCGCTACACCTTAGTATAAATGACCCCGACGGGATTCGAACCCGTGTTGCAGGCGTGAAAGGCCTGTGTCCTAGGCCTCTAGACGACGGGGCCGATTCTGAGGCGATAAAATGGCAAGACCCGTCTGTATACCTTGGCGCCAAGGCATCCGTCAAGGGGGTTTTAGAAGCACGCTTAGGTTAATGGTCGCTTCCCTTTACATTTTTTCTATTGGATCCTGATTCAAATTAGAGCACATTTCATTTGTATGAGGCGGATTAAATTGGGCGCTACGGGCATCTTGCACATGCTCAACACTGCGCCGGCGTTAATACTCAGAAAATGTCAAACGTTTAAATTGTGAAAATACTCCCGGGGCAAGCTCCGGGGCATTTAAACGATGATTACGACATTTATATTGAATCCAATAAATACCAGTTATATGACATTCGATAAACACCAGTGTCGCCAAAACGTTATATGCATGTGAAAAACGCTTTATCTACGACGAAATGCCGGATTATGCACGCATTACAAATGCATGCGCAAAGTGTCAGATTCGTTTGACGAAAAACGAAACTTAATGAAAGCTTGGAAAAGAGATACAAAGCGGAAGAGGCTCGCGGACAAGCACCCACATTCAGGAAGATAAGTCTTTATGGGTTGCTGCTTGTTCCGGTTGTATCGGCTTTATCGGCCGATTTGTTTCCCGCAGCGAGTTCGTTGCGATGAATTGCATCAAAGACCTCGCGACGGTGTACCGGCACTTCCTTTGGGGCCTCAACCCCAAGTCGTACCTTATCTCCTCGAATTTCGACGACCACGATCGTAATGTCATCGTTTATGACAATACTTTCGTTTTTCTTACGCGACAGCACTAACATGGTACGTTCCTTCGCCAGATAATCCTTTGTGCCCCCCAAAACGTGCACATATATGGAGTCTGCATTTATAGACTACCATCAATGTACGATACGCCTAAATTACCGGAAGTCAAGCGAACGGCACGCCAGTTTATGGGATTTTTTCAGGCGTTTTTTGACAAAATAGCTCGCCGCCGATCTATTCGTTTGTGTCAGCCGTTTCGGCACAGGTTACCCAGGTTATGACAATGAAACAAATGATAATTCATAACATATTGTTATACAATATGTTACATCACAGAACATTTATTCGACAACTGACAATCTTTATTTAAAATTGTATAAATAATAGCTCAACTAGTTTTGGATTCAATAAATAAAAAAATCGCTTCCGCACCCTTCCTATGGGTTGTCGATGGTTAAGCAAACCAAATATATCTTTTGCCGGTTAGATAAATCTGCTTTTTATGCAAAGTCTGCTTGCCGCTTTACTCCCAGCCTTTATAATCCATCTTTAACACCAATAAAAATGAGTTTGGCCGCATAAAACTAGTCCGGCGGCTTCTCTCTTTGATATTCGATTTCCTTGAGAAGCATTGCAACACGTTGTTTTTTTCGCCTAACACTCCAGCATAGGTTTTGGCAGATTTTCTTCGGATTGACAAATAAAAATAAGGACTTATTGCTTATATCGCTATAAAAAGCATTTCTTGCCTTTGTCGATGAGCCGTTAGATAATGTCTGCTGTCGTTAGATGAATGTTTTACTATCCGCCTAACATACATAAGAAGTTAAATCTTTATGCGACTCTGGCTGAGAAACGTCTATGAAGCCGTGATCACAGTGATTAAGGCCCTGTGGGTTTCGATACGCTACTGGATACGAACTTATTATCCGCAGCGCCGAACATTCACCGAGCATTACGAATATCCCGAGTTGCCGCTGAAGGTGGCCCCGCGATTCCGCGGTTTCCACCGCTATGATCTGACCAGTTGCATTGCCTGCGAACGCTGTGCAAGAGATTGTCCGCCGGGATGCATCTACATCGGTAAGGAGCGAAAGCCGCCGCGTAAAGGCTTTCAAATCACCAGTTTCACGGTTGATTACACAAAATGCCTGCTCTGCGGGATATGCACGGAATCGTGTCCTGTGGATTGCATTTTTTTGGGCTCTTCTTATGATTTGAGTTGTTTCAGCCGGGACGGTTGCGTTGTGGATTTTTCACGGTTGCCGCTGGAAGTGGCCTGGGGACGAGCCGCGCTGAATCCCTCGGTTGTCGCGGCGTCCAAGATTATTGAAAAGCCCGTCCACGGCGGCCCAAATCAATAAATTACAGATCAGGGGCTAGGTCTAGGGGTTAGGGAAATGATGAATGCTGTACGAGGAATTTGTTCAAAACCGCCTATCTATCCGCTAACCGCTTTCATATATGACTCATAAACACGCCAAGCGCCGCGAATTTTTCTCAATCGAGGAAGCCAATGCCATGCTTCCCCTGATCCGTGCCATTGTCGCCGACCTGACACGGCTTTCCATCGATGTTAATGATCGGCGCCGGCGGCTGTCATTCCTTCTTGCCGGACGAAATCCCAACGACCACGACATTTACCACGAAGAACTCGTTCAGATCGAGCAAGAATTGGAAAAAGATACCCGCCGCTTGCACGATTATCGGGAAGAACTCCGCGCCTTGGGAGTGGATTCGGAAAACGGGCCGCAAGGTTTTGTGGATTTTCCAGCCTTTTCGGACGGGCGCAAGATTTGTTTCTGTTGGAAACTCGGCGAAGAGGAGGTGCTTTTCTGGCATGATCCTGATGCCGCCTGTACACAACGTCAATTATTAACGGCCGAAAGCGTAGCCGGCGGAATGACCGATGCAGAGGCGGAGAACTAACTACTTTTAACCCACATTATTCATTAACTTACACCAGCCCGAAGCGCAAGCGAGTGTCAGCAAACGGGTCTCCCTCGCTTGCGCTTCGGGCTGATGTTTCACGCTCTGAATGGAAAATCTTGGGATACGAATCATCCGACTGTCGCCCCGAACCATCAATTTTGCGTATAACCTCATACCTCTTATGGTGCAGGCTTGCAAAAGATTATGCATATTTTAAAATAGTTGCCTTCTTAACCGATTTATTTCACAAGAAGGTGGAGCCCGCTCGCTTTGATGACGCCTACCGCCATTGTTGCCTACCTGACGCTTTTTATCATGGTGGGCGTTATATTTTTGGTTGTGGCCTTGCTCCTGGGCAGGTTGTTCCGGCCTGTATCGCCCACGGAGGAAAAGTCGCGGGCCTACGAATGCGGCGAGCCGCCCGTAGGGTCCAGTTTTGTTCAATTCGATTTGCGGTTTTACGTAATGGCTTTGCTGTTTATTGTTTTTGAGGTCGAATTGGCGTTTTTCTTTCCCCCGGCGGTGGTCTTCGGCAAACTTACTCAAATCCTCAGCCACACTGCCGGCCAAGGCTTTCCAGCAACCAAAACCGCGCAAGTATCCGCTGAAAACGAATTCAGCCCGGCCGTGCTGGAAAAATATCAAGAACTCGGCATTCACCGCCTTATGCCTGCGCCTATTACGGAGTTGAAATCTCAAACCCGGACCTTGGCTGCCGCGGCGATGATCGACATGGGCCTGTTTTTTGTCGTGCTGTTGGTTGGCTTTGCGTACTTGTGGAAACGAGGCGACCTGGACTGGGTTCGGGCAGTGAAAGGGTTCAGGGTTGAGGGTTCAGGTTTCAGAACTCTGCGTGAAGATTATCCTCCAAATCCTGAACCCCAAAATCCTAATGCCGAACCCCAAACCATGAACTTTGAACTATGATGAGGAGTAGACGTGAATGAACATCCGGGAGATTTACGACCGCCTGCACCCGGCATACCAGCAATGGCTCTCGGGCAACAACTTCGAGGCGCTCGATCCCTGGATTGAAATCAAGGCGGAAGGCTTGCCCGAGATCGCCTCATTCTTACGCGACGAGCCGGATTTACGTTTCGACATGTTGCACTGCATAACGGCGGTCGATTATTTCGAACCCGACGCCAAAAAGGCGGCCCAGGTCGAGTGGCAGCCGCACATAGAATTGATTTATCACCTCTCGAGTATGTTGCACCGTCACCGCCTGGTCTTGAAAATAAACCTGCCCCGCTGGCTCGGCGACGTGGAAGGCCAATTGCCCGAGGTCCCCAGCGTAAGCGACGTGTGGCGCACGGCCGAGTGGCACGAACGCGAGGTGTACGACCTGATGGGCCTGAATTTCCCGGGCAACGCCGATTTGCGGCGGATACTCTGCCCCGAGGATTGGGTCGGGCACCCCTTGCGCAAAGACTATCAGATGCCGGCCGAATATCATGGGATTCGTTCGAGGTAGAACCATGCACAGCCCGCACGATACAACACAAGTCATGGAATTCGACCTGCGGACCGATGACATGATCATCAACATGGGGCCGCAGCATCCCAGCACCCACGGCGTGTTGCGCGTGGCGCTTCGGACCGACGGCGAATTGGTTTCCGAGGCTGTTCCGCACGTCGGCTACTTGCATCGCTCGGCGGAAAAAATCGGCGAAAAACTGTCCGCCCGGCAGTTTCTCCCTTACACCGATCGGCTGGATTACCTGGCCGGCATGAACATGAATCTGGGCTGGGCGCTGGCGGTCGAGAAGCTGATGGGCCTGGAAGTAACCGAGAAGTGCCGGCACGTGCGGATAATGGCCTGCGAGCTCAGCCGCATTGCCAGCCATTTGGTGGCGGCGGGCTGTTACGGCTTGGACCTGGGCAGTTTTACCCCGTTCATGTGGACTTTCCGCGAACGGGAATTGATCCTCAACCTGTTTGAAGAGCTTTGCGGGGCACGGCTGACGTACAGCTACATCACCGTGGGCGGCGTGACGGCCGACCTCCCGCCCGGCTGGCTGGAAAAATGCGCGGCCTTCCTCGACCAGTTCGAGCCGGTGATCGACGAATTGCATACGGTGCTGACGAGCAACGCCATTTTCATCCGCCGCACGGCGGGCATCGGCGTGCTGTCGCCGGAGTTGGCCGTAAATTACGGGTGTACCGGTCCGGTGCTTCGCGGCAGCGGAGTCGACTGGGACCTCCGCCGCGACGGCGAAGCGATCTACAAACGGATGTACGAAGATTACAAGTTCGAGGTGATCGCCCAGGTCAATGGAAAATATCCGCAAGACCAGCCTTATCCGCCCGTGCCGGCCGAGGTCGTGCTGGGCGATTGCTGGCACCGGTTTTACGTGCGCATGCTCGAGGTGGTGCAATCCGTGCGCCTGATCCGGCAGGCGATGGAAAAATATTCCCAATCCAAAGGCGACGTGGGTGAGATTATTCCGCTTAAAAAGAAACTGCCCAAGGGCGAAGCCTACCTGGAAACCGAGGCCCCCAAGGGACAGATGGGATTTATGGTCGTAAGCGACGGCACGGCGATCCCCTGGCGCGTGCGGATCCGCAGCAGCAGTTTCTGCCACACCGCGGTCCTGCCCGAACTTTGCCGCGGCGTGCTCGTGGCCGACGTCCCCGCCATTGTAGGCTCGATGGACCTGGTGTTGGGCGAAATAGATAGATAATAGGGGGTGGTCAGTTTACTGACCACTAATAACTGAAAACCGAGAACTAAAAAAACCAATAACTTTAATGGCCGAATATCTGACACAATACGTTTCGCCTTGGATCGCCTACGCGGTTGTCGGCCTGGTGGAGTGCGGTTTGCTATTGGCCTTGGTCATGGTTTCCGTGGCAATATTTACCTGGATGGAGCGGAAGGTTTCCGCCCGGATTCAAGATCGGCTGGGACCGACGCGCGTGGGCGGGCGGTTCGGATGGCTGCAACCGGTGGCCGACGGCATTAAATTGTTCTGCAAGGAAGATCTCATACCCGCCGCCGCCGACCGGATGCTCTTCCGCATCGCCCCGTACATCAGTTTCGTCACCATGTTCGCCGTGTTCATTGCCTTGCCCTGGGCCAGCGGCTGGGTGCCGATACGCTTGGACGCGGCCGTGTTTTTCATCATCGCCGTTTCGGGATTGGAAATTTTCGGCGTGATTCTGGGCGGATACGCCTCGGGCTCGAAATGGTCCCTGTACGGCGCCATGCGCGAAGCGGCCCAGGTCATCAGTTACGAAATTCCCATGGGCCTTTGCGTGGTGGTCCCGGTATTGATCGCCGGCACAATGGACCTGGTGGCAATCGGCAACAATCAGTCGGGCTGGTTCTGGAACTGGTATCTATTCCACGATCCCTTTACCTTCGTGACGTTTTGGATATACATGACCTGTGCGGTGGCCCACACCAATCGGGCGCCCTTCGACTTGCCCGAGGCCGAAAGCGAATTGGTGGCCGGGTTCATGACCGAGTATTCCGGGTTTCGCTGGGCGGCATTTTTCATGGCCGAATACGGGGCCATGCTGGCCATAAGCGCTTTGGCCGCCATTTTGTTCCTCGGCGGATGGAACGGGCCGATCCCCGTCGCCAGGCTGCTTCACCTGACGCCGGAAACAGGCATCGTGGCCCAGTGCATCGCCAATTTGCTGGGCCTGTGCAATATGATCATCAAGGCCTATGCCGGCGTGACGTTCATGATGTGCCTGCGCTGGACCCTGCCTCGCTTGCGCATCGACCAGGTGATGACCACCTGCTTGAAATACTGTTTGCCTCTGGTCTCAGTGATGCTGGCCGGCGCAATGCTGTGGACGTTCGTGTTTCCCGGCGGCGTAGTTCGGAAAATCATGCCGACATCAATCGCACAAGTGAAAATTAACGCTCAATTAAACGAGAAAAAATAAATGGATGCCATAAACTGGTCCAGCTTCTTCTTCCTGTTTTTCGCCGTCATTGCCTGCGCGTTTGCCGTGGCGGTGGTGATGACCGGAAACATCGTGCGCATGGCCGCGTACCTGGTGGTTTCACTGGGCGCGGTAGCGGGTTTGTTTTTCCTGGCCGGGGCCGATTTCCTGGGAGCGGTGCAATTGATGGTATACGTCGGCGGAACCATGGTCCTGCTGGTCTTCGGCGTGATGCTCACCGCGCGCGGCCCGTTCGTGTCCATGAAAACCGGCGGCGGCCAGTGGATTTTGGCCACCATCCTGGCCATCGTCTTATTGGCCATACTTTTACAAACGGCGTTAAGCGTGGGCGATTGGTCCGCGGCAAAAACAACTCCGGCAATGCCCGCCGCCGATCTTTCGCCTACTTCTGCGCGGCTGGGAATGGGACTCTTAGGCGTGCGCATGGATAAACTGGATAATCCCGATCCTGTCACCAGAAAGGGAATGTCGGGCTACTTGTTGGTGTTTGAAATTATTTCGGTCCATTTATTGGTCGTGCTCATTGGCGCGGCATACCTGGCCCGGGCAAAACGACGTGTGGAATAAATCTTGAAAGATAATGACGAATTATTAAAAAAATATTCGCTCCCCGACCATGCCATGCATGGTGCACGGCCGCGGCTAAAACATACTGAACCCTGAACCCCGAATCCTTAAATGAACCTACTAACCCAACCCGTCGGACTGACGCACTACTTGGTAGTCAGCACTATCCTGTTTGTCTGCGGAATAGTGTGCATGGCCACCAAGCGAAACGCCCTGGGAGTGCTGATGGGGATCGAACTGGTTTTAAACGCGGCGAACTTGAACTTCATCGCCTTTGGCAGCCCGTATTTATCGGGCGACAGCAGCCTGGGACTGGACGGACAGTTGATCGCCATGTTCGTCATCGTCCTGGCCGCCGCCGAAGCCGCCGCGGCACT
The DNA here is from genome assembly GCA_963845975.1 of Pirellulales bacterium. Classification (GTDB taxonomy): domain Bacteria; phylum Planctomycetota; class Planctomycetia; order Pirellulales; family Thermoguttaceae; genus JBEKIK01. The sequence goes on from CAWJUD010000002.1 coordinate 433,664, forward strand.
GGCTATTGCGCTGAATTATTACTACACCCATGACACAATCGACGTGGACAAGGCGGATGAATTGAAAGGATGAAGGTTGAATAAAACCGCTTGCGGTTTCGCGATGAAAAAACTGTTAACTGATTACCGATTACTGAAAACTATTCCATGGATCTCAACCAAACACTGCCGATTCTTTTGGGTCTGGCCTGGCTCCTGCCGCTGGTCTCGTTCGCGCTCATAGTGCTGTTCGGGCCGCGGATGGGCAAGGGCGGCCACTGTGCCGGTTATTTAGCCACTCTGGCGATTATTGCCGGTTTCGTTCTTTCGGCTTCGGCGTCGGTGCTGTGGCTCATGCAATATCCGTTGACCGGGGCCGCTCATGAGCCGGGCGCCCATGGCGGGGCATCCCCGCTGCCAGTGCCGGCGATATCCGGCGATTGGTACGACCTGGCCGCGTTCGGCTCGCTGCGAGTGACGATCGGCTATTACATCGACGCCTTGACCATCGCCATGTTTTGCATGGTCACGCTGGTGGCCTCCTGCATTCACGTTTATTCGTTCGGGTACATGCACGAGGAATTGCACGACGTGACCGACACGCTGGTCACGCTCTCCAACGGCGAACCCCTGCACCGCCGCGGCCGCTTCTGCCGCTTTTTCCAATATCTCTCCCTGTTTTGCTTCAGCATGTTGGGCTTGGTGATCGCCGGCAACCTGGCCATGGTGTTCGTGTTTTGGGAACTGGTGGGCATTTGCTCGTACTTGCTGATCGGATTCTACCACGAGCGCAAAAGCGCATCGAACGCCGGGAATAAGGCCTTTATCGTCAATCGCGTGGGCGACTTCGGCATGTTGATCGGGCTGGCGGCAGTGTGGGCCGGCATGGGAACGTTTTCATTCTCGGATTATAAAGCCGCCGATCCCGCCGGAAACGCCCGAACCATGCCCGGCATCTTCAGCCAGGTCCGGCCGGAAAGCAATAAATATGCCATACAAGTCCCCGATGGAATGGTCAAACTGGCCGCCCGGAATGAAATCGAAACGCAAAAACTTGCCGATTCGGCCGTCAGCCAAAAAATTGATACTTGGCGGAAACAAGGCTACGGATATTGGTTGTTGGTTATCGGCGGATTGGGAATTTTCTGCGGTTGCGTGGGCAAGAGCGCGCAGTTTCCCTTGCACGTGTGGCTGCCCGACGCCATGGAAGGCCCCACGCCCGTCAGCGCCCTGATCCACGCCGCCACGATGGTCGCCGCCGGCGTGTATCTTGTGGGCCGGTGTTATCCGCTGTTTGCGCCCGAGGTGCTGTTGGTGATCGCCTTTATCGGCTGCATTACCCTGTTTTTAGCGGCCACGATGGCCTTGACCGCCACCGACATCAAGCGCGTGCTGGCCTATTCCACCGTGAGTCAACTGGGTTACATGATGTTCGCCTTGGGCGTGGGCGGTTGGCTCTCCGGCGTGTTCCATTTGTTTACGCACGCATTTTTCAAATCGCTGTTGTTCCTTTGTTCAGGCTCGGTGATTCACGCCACCGGCACCAACGAGATGCCGCGGATGGGCGGCCTGCTGAAGAAAATGCCTTACACCGCCTGGACGATGCTCGTCGGCTGCCTGGCCATTTCCGGGGCGGGCGTGCCCACGCTCATCGGCATGAGCGGTTATTATTCCAAAGATTACATAATCGCCCAGGCCCTGGTCTTCAAAACCGCCAATCCCATGTTTAGCTGGCTGTTTTACATAGCCGCGGCCACGGCGGGCATGACTGCCTTTTATATGTTCCGGCTGTGGTTCATGACCTTTACAGGCAAACCGCGCGACGAGCATATTTATGAACACGCGCACGAGTCGCCGCGGACAATGACCGTGCCCCTGGTTATACTTGCCGGACTGAGCATCGTGGCCGGCTGGAATCTTTTAAATACGAATTATGGATTGGAACCGCTGCTTGACCAGGCCGTTCCCGCGGGAATATCGCAAGGCAGCGCGGCCGGTTGGCTCTGGCCTCACGTCACCGTGCCGCCCGAACATTTATATCACCCGCAGGTCCACGAGATACATTTTACCTCCTCGATGATCGCCTTTGCCATGGCCCTGACTGGTTTCATTCTGGCAACGGCGTTTTACGGCGTGCAATCGCTGGATCCCAATGACGCCCGAAAAAGTTTCCCCCGCTGTTACAGCTTGTTTTATCACAAGTGGTGGTTCGACGAGTTCTATCAACTCCTGTTTGTGCGGCCGGTGTTGCGTATTTCAGGCTGGATCGCCGCCTGCGATAAAAATGTCATAGACTGGGCGGCCGACAATCTGGCCCTGGCAGTCACCGCCTGCGCGCGTTTGGACAACTGGATTGATCGGATTTTTGTGGATCGGCTGATCGATCTGGCGGCCTGGGGCACATACGCCGTGGGCATCCGCTTGCGCCGAATCCAAACCGGAAATTTGCGGCAATATATCATGCTCTTGGCCTTGGGCCTAATTGCCCTGTTTGTCATCATAAATTTGTACCAGAATTATTCCATGTTCGGATGGTAGAACCCTCAACCCTTAAATAAGAGTCCCGACCTATGTGGCCGTTCAATCAACTTGATCCGGCGGATTTCATAACGCTGCTTTTTAGCGCGGTTATTTTCTTGCCCAGCCTGGGCGCGATCGCTCTGTGTTTCATTCCCGGCAACCGCCAGATGGCGATAAAGCGGTTTTCGCTTGCCGTAACGGTAGTGGTTTTTCTGCTGACTGTTTACATGGCTATTCCCGCCGGAGGCGATAATGCCCCGGGGCGTTTTTCCCTGGGCGCGGCCGGGATGCAAAATGTGGTTTGTCATCGCTGGATTCCGGCCTTCAATATTTATTATTTCCTCGGCGCCGACGGCATCAGCTTCCCCCTGGTCATCCTCACTTCACTGCTGAGCATGCTGGCCATGTGGGCGAGTTGGTCCATCGTCCGCCACGTCAAGGCATATTGCTTTTTGTTTTTGCTCTTGGAAACCGGGATGCTGGGCGTATTCCTGTCCTTGGATTTCTTCCTGTTTTACGTGTTTTGGGAAGTCATGCTGCTGCCGATGTATTTTCTCATCGGCATTTGGGGCGGGCCGCGCCGCGAATACGCCGCCATCAAATTCTTCTTGTTCACTCTGGTCGGCAGCGTGCTGATCCTGGTGGCGATGTTGGTGCTTTATTTCGCCGGCGACGTGCGGGCCCTCGACGGCAAACAACTTGCCGACGGCCGTGCCGCGGCCGCGGCCGACACGCTGGCCGTGGCCGACGCCGCTAAACCCGTCCATACGTTCGACATTATGGCTTTAACTCAAATGGGCCAGCACGAACCGGCCTTGTTCGGCGGTGTGCTTTGGTGCGGAAAATCGCTTTCCTGGTGGGCCTTCGTGCTGTTGTTCATCGGATTCGTGATTAAACTTCCGGCCGTGCCCGTGCATACGTGGCTGCCCGACGCACACGTCGAAGCCCCCACGCCGATATCCATGATCCTGGCCGGCGTGCTCTTGAAAATGGGCGGATACGGCATCTTGCGATTCTGTTATCCCATCTGCCCGGACGCCGCTTACGAATTGTCCTGGCTGGTCGGCACGATCGGCCTGGTGAGCATGATCTACGGCGCCCTGGCTTCGATGGCCCAAGTCGACTTCAAGCGATTGGTGGCCTATAGTTCCGTCAGCCACATGGGCTATGTGCTCTTGGGCATCGCCGTGTGGAGCGCCGCGCCAGGCAACAAATACAATACCGATTACTGGCAGATGGGCATGAACGGGGCCATGTTCCAGATGATCGCCCACGGTTTAAGCTCGGCTGGCATGTTCTTTATGGTCGGCGTGCTTTACGACCGCGTGCACCACCGCAACCTGGACCAGTTCGGCGGACTGTTCGCGCGGATGCCGGTCGCGAGCGGGCTGGCCATGGGAATATTTTTCGCCGCCTTGGGCCTGCCGGGACTTTGCGGATTCATCGGCGAATTCTTCGTCGTCATCGGCACCTGGAGTTACAGCGCCGCGATGGCGGTTATCGCCGCCTCGGTGGTGATACTCACCGCGGGATACATTCTGTGGACGATTCAGCGCGTCTATCTGGGCGCGGAATATAAAGGCCCCCATGCCGAGTCGCTTTCACCCATCACCCGCCGCGAAACCCTGATTGCCGCCCCGCTTCTAATCTTTGCCATCATATTCGGCATTTATCCCCGGGCGCTTTTCGACTACATGACGCCCAGCGTGAACAAAGTCGTCGACGATTTGACCGACTGGCAAAAGAACCAACCGATTAAATCCACTGACGACCCGCCCGCGAAATCGAAAACCACCGACAATTCCACACGAAATATAAGTTCGCTGTAATAATGACCATCCCATGAACTTTATCGAACTGGTTCAAAATCTGTTTGACGAGCGGGCAAATCCCGGCCAAACGCTGTGGGCGTCGCTTGGGGCGTTCATGCCCGAGACCATCTTGTGCATCACGATCATCGCCATTCTTATAATGCGGATGATTCTTCCTTCCTGGAAAACGCTTTCGTATTATCTCATGCTATTGGGCACGGCGGTTGCACTGTATTTTGTTGTCCCCAAGGATTGGACTCCGGCGACAGTTACGCCGGCAAAGCCGCTATTTTCCGGGCTGTTGGTGTACGACAGTTTTTCAATCTTCATGCGGAGCCTGCTTCTGATTTTCGTCCTGCTTTTTACTACCTTCACGCAAATTTCTCGCATGCCCGATCAGGAAGACTCGGCCGAGTTCTACGTGCTGATCCTAGGGGCTCTGGTGGGAATGTCGCTGATGGTTTCGGCGAATCACCTGGTGACGATCCTCATCGGCGTGGAAATGGCCAGCGTGCCCTCTTACGTGCTGGCCGGTTTCCTGCGAAATCGGCGAACAAGCAGCGAAGCGGCCCTGAAATACGCCGTGTATGGCGCGGGCGCGGCCGGAATCATGCTCTTCGGCATGAGCCTGCTGGCCGGAGTTTTGGGCTCGGCGCATCTGCCTACCATGGCCCAGCACCTGGCCGAATTGCTGGAAAGCGGGGCAGGCGCCGACCGATCTTTGGTGCTGTTCCTGGGCGGGCTGATGCTGATGATCGGGGTGGCCTTCAAACTGGCGGCCGTGCCCTTCCACTTCTGGGCGCCCGACGTGTTCGAAGGCGCATCGGCCGAAGTCGCCGCCTTCCTGTCGGTGGCATCCAAGGCCGCGGCATTGGCCTTGTTAGTCCGTTTGGCTACGGCATTTTCCTTCATCGGCGATCCGGTCCTGCTCCAGAACCTGGCGCCGGTCAGGCAATACATCGGACTTATGATCGCCGTCCTGGCGGCCGTGACCTGCACCTTCGGCAATCTGGCCGCCTACGGGCAGAACAACATGAAGCGCCTGCTGGCCTACTCGACAATCGCCCATGCCGGATACATGATGATGCCCGTGGCCGCGGCAGTGGTGATGATCGGCGGCAACATCGATGGCGCCCGCGATGCCGTCAGCGCCATGGCGGTATATATCAGTATTTATCTGTTTATGAACCTGGCCGCTTTCGCGGGCGTGGCTTTTTTGCGAAACTCCATTCATTCCGAGGACCTTCGCGATTATTCCGGGCTTGTGCGAAGCTCGCCGGGCTTTACGGTTTGCATGGCGATTGTCATGTTCAGCCTGCTGGGCCTGCCGCCCTTAAGCGGATTCGCCGCCAAAGTGACGATCTTCATCTCCCTGATTCAAGGCAAAATGCTGGCGCTCTTAATGATCGGGGTGCTCAATACGGTGCTGAGCCTGTTTTATTATCTTCGCGTTGTAAAGGTCATGACCCTGGGAACAGAACGGCCGGATCGTCCGCCGCCGGCGATATCGCTTGGTTCCATGACGGGATTTTACTTCGCCACGCTGACCGTTCCAGTGGTGGCATTGTTTTTCCTGTGGGGCGGATTGTCGAACTGGGCCCATGCGGCCGCGGCTGCACTGCTATATTAAATTATGTCTCATTCGCAAAATACATTATCCGTGACGGACATGCTTAATCAGCTTCTGCACCTGTTGTGCCGGGGGCTGCCGGCGTATGTGGTTGAAGTAAATCCCTGGACGCAGCCGGCAGCGCAACCGCTCCGCAAGGCCTTGGCCAATCTCGCGGCCGACCGCCGGCTATATGCCAATCGCACCACCCAAGCGATTTTGGACCGCGGCGCTTATCCCGATCCAGGGCAGTTTCCCCTGGAATATACCGGGCTAAACGATGTCTCCATCGTGTATCTCACCCACGAACTGATCGATTCGCTGCATGTGGACACCGAGATCTTGCCGGAAATTTCAGCCCAATTTGCCGCAATTCCCGAGTTACACGACCTGACCGAAGAAATCCTCGGCAACACCATCGGCCACGCGGAAATACTGGAAAAAGTGGTCAGTGGGCAGTGAGCAGTGGGCAGAGGCAATACATAATTCTTTACGAATTATTTCAATCTTAGCAATATTTATCACTGTCCACTGTCCACTGTCCACTGCCCGCTTTTATGCTATTCGATACCCATGCCCATCTCGATCAGGAGGAATTCGACGCCGATCGGACGGCGGTGATCGACCGAGCGCGGCAGGCGGGAGTGGAACTCATTCTCGGCGTGGGCATCGACCTGGCTTCAAGCCGCAAAATCGTGCGCCTGACCGAAGATCATGTGGAAATATTCGCGGCCGTGGGAATTCATGCCAATTCCGCCGCCCAGGCACGTCCTGAAGATTGGGATCAGATTGTCAAGCTGGCAGGGCATCCGCGCGTGCTTGCCGTCGGCGAAACCGGCTTGGATCGATATCGGGACTACACGCCATTTGCTTTGCAACAAGAGTTTTTCGATCGCCATTTGAGTTTGTCTCAAGAGCGGAATCTGCCGGTTGTGATTCACTGCCGCGACGCCGCCGATGATTTAATGCCCATGCTTCGACGGGCGGCGGCCCGAGCTCCGCTAAAAGGAATCATGCATGCCTTTAGCGGCGACGCCCGCATGGTCCACGATTGCGTGGACTTGGGATTGCACATCAGCTTCGCCGGCAACGTTACATATAAGAATAAAAAGTTCCAAGATCTTCGTTTGGCCGCACAGGCAGTGCCTCTCAGCCGGCTGCTCATCGAAACCGACAGCCCTTATCTTACACCGGAACCGCTTCGGGGCCGTGAACGGCGCAACGAGCCGGCCTGGATCGCATACACGGCCCAATGCCTGGCCCAACTCCGCGGCATCCCACTTATGGACTTGGAACGGCAAACCGCTTTAAACGGCCGCCGTTTATTGGGCATTTGATAAATAGCAGGGGATGGCCATGGGGGGTTGAGAAAATTCGACTTTGGGGGATAATTTTTGATATTATTGTTGTCAGTTTTCGGTTAAAAAACACGAAGTACGGAATAAAGTGACAAATTGCGCAAGTTGTTGTAATTATTCAACTTGCAATTTGCTATTACCAATTTGCAACAGAAAAATATTCTCGCAAAAATGCGCTCGAAAATCAAACAAAGATTCTAACCCATGCCTACCCCGCCCAATTATCCTGCTTTGATGAGCAACATTGCCGGCGTTGCGGTTCTCGATCTTGCCCGGCGCTTCGGCACGCCCGCGTTCGTGTATGACGCCGATATGATCCGGCGACGGATCGCCGATCTCCGCGCATTCGATTACGTGCGTTACGCTCAAAAAGCCTGCTCCAACCTGGCGATTCTGGATTTGATCCGCCGGCAGGACGCGCTGGTCGATTGCGTCAGCGCCAACGAAATCCGCCGGGCGTTGGCTGCGGAGTATAAAGTCGAAGGCGATCCGCCGCCCATCGTCTACACCGCCGACATCTTCGACGCCGAGAGCCTGGACCTGTGCGTGGAAAAACAAATCCACGTAAACTGCGGCTCGGCGGACATGATCGATCAGCTAGGCGAACGTTCGCCGGGCATCGGCATCACGCTGCGGATCAATCCGGGTTTCGGACACGGTCACAGCCAAAAGACCAATACCGGCGGAAAGCAATCGAAACACGGCATCTGGCACGCCCAAATCGCCGATTGCCTTGCCCGGGCCAGGCGATATCAAATGAGTATAACGGGCCTGCATATGCACATCGGCTCCGGGACCGATTTGGAGCATCTTTCTCAAGTCTGCGGGGCGATGGAAAAAGCGGCCGCGGAGATCGGCCCTTCGCTGCGGTCCATAAGCGCGGGCGGCGGTTTGCCAATTGCGTATCGGCCCGCGGATTCCTGCGTCGATCTGGATGCCTACTTCGCCCTTTGGGACGCCGCGCAAACGCCTGGAAGAGGAGTTCGGCCATTCTTTGCGATTGGAAATCGAACCGGGGAGGTATTTGGTTGCCGAGAGCGGTTACCTCGTAACGGAAATTCGCGCAGTAAAACGGCAGGACGACAATATTTTTTACCTGGTCGATGCCGGATTCAATAATCTCGCCCGGCCGATCCTGTACGGTTCGTATCATCCCATGTCGATCGTTCGGTCCACTCAACTGTCCCCTCTCCCGACCAACCTTCGGCCGGTGCCCGGAGAGTGTCAGGGTGAGGGCTGCCTATTGCAGGATGTGATAGTGGGCGGCCCGCTCTGCGAATCGGGCGATATCTTCACCCAGGAAGAAGGAGGATATGTGTGCACGCGCAGGCTGCCGCTTGCGCAAGTCGGCGACCTGCTGGTGATCGCCTGCGCCGGGGCCTACGGATTCGTGATGGGCTCGAATTACAATTCCAAGCCCCTGGCCGCGGAAGTCCTGGTCGATGCCGGCCAGGCCCGCCTCATCCGCCGCCGGCAAACCTTTGACGACCTGGTGCGGGAAGAACGGGTTTAAACTCGAAATGGCCGAAAAACCGGCATCGTCGCGCTATCCGATTTGCAATAGGCAATTGCCCTGGATGTCGTGCTTTACCTCGACGTCGAGATCCAAGAAGTGCCGCAGGATTTCCAGGTGCGTCGCGGCATGGGCGGAAAGGGGCAACGTACGAAATGACCCGCCGCCGCTGCCAAAATAGGCGCCGATTCCCAGGGGTAGCATGATCTGGTCGGCCAAATGTCTCCCCACCGGCGCGTCTGAAGCCAAATACTCTTCGGCCTCGCGGAGTGCCTCCATGGCAACTTCCTCGGCCTTCACGCCTTTCCGCCCGAAGCTGGTGCACACCTCGGTAACGTTCTCCGCTTCCAGTTCGATCATCACAACGTTGCCCGGCCCGTAGGCGTCGCTCGGTTCTTCAATCGCAAAGCAATCTTCGCTCCAGCCGGTCTCCCGGACGATGGTCCGGCACTCGCGCTCGGCGATGTGCCGCGGCAGCCTGGCAAGCAGAACCCGGATGCGACGGGCGCGAACCTCGCCGCGATCGATCAATTCCAGGCGGCTAAGTTGCCGGGCCGGTTGGATGCGAACCGTGAATTCTCCACCGCCGACAGGATAGAATCCGGGCCGGACCAGTCGGGCCTTGACAGTCGGCCCGAGCCGATTCACCAATGGAAAATAACTCTTTGTCAAGAAATCGAAAGGCGGGGCCATGGGATTGTGCGTCCCGCCTCGCAGGATCAGGTTCGACTCATTTTCGGCCAGCAGCAGCGCCGGCAAAACCGTTTGCAGCACGAGCGTCGCACTGCCGGCCGTATCCACATCGAACGCATAGTTGCCCGCCCTGACGGTCCCCGGACGGAATGTTAGTCGCATTGAACCAAGCCCTGCACCTTCAATCCGGGCCTGGCTGACTTTGGCTGCCGCCCTGACTGCGCCGAGATGCTGATGCATCAAGCCCGGCTTCTTGCGGTTCGCCCGGATATTCTCGATCACAAACGGCTTGCCGGTGACCAAAGACAGGGCCAACGAGGAACGGAGTATCTGCCCGCCCCCCTCGCCTAAAGAACCGTCGATCCTGAGCATGGGTCCTGACAAGTCGTCACTCTTACCTTTGCGCAGTCCAGTCCGATCGGTTGCGGCGTGGCCGCTACGGAGATCCGTACCCGGATAGCGAATCTCGGCGCCGCACGCGCAGCGGACTTGGTGTTCGAACTCGAACAACGTGGCATCGAACTCGGCCCCGCATCGCGGACAGATAATAGCCATGTTACACCTGATGATACACTATAAAATCCTATCCAAAAACTCCATTCTTCCACCAGGAAATGGCCAGGGGTTTGAAACGGGGGTTTTGAAACGGGGACGCAGCTAGTATTGATAAGTTAGATAAGATAATCCGGGGCTCGAATCACTATGTCCGAAGCGACTCGCTCGATCTTGGCGACTCGAGGCTGGCTTGTGCGATCCAGCTTAGTGTGTCTCGCCGATGTGGCGGCAGGCGAGTGCAATCCGCATTATGGGACTACAATTGGATTAGCAAAAAAACGAAAAGGATTGCACTCAATTACCGGGCACAACCCTCCTCGAAAAAAGTGGCGGGGACTAAACTGTCTTTGAATATCCTGTAGCGGATCGGCAGAGACGTGCCACTTGTTCTCGCGTTTCATAACCCGACAGATCGGTTGAAAATCTATTGTTTCGGGTTATGGTTTGAAATCTTCGCCCCGAGACTATTTTTTTCGGCCATGTCTGCCGTTACCGGAATTCTTTTTTTGCGGCGGCCAATCAAGCGAGGTGATCAAGAGCGGTTCCAGCCATAAGCATGAGTCGTCTTCCTGTATAACGATCGCACGTCTTTGCCCAACAGCCACTAATTCGGGATGCTTTACAGAAAGCGACCGCCCATCGGCCAAGCGAATGGCAAACGGTTCAAAGGGCTGCTTACGAATTGCTTCGCGAAGACCATTAAGATCCACGACTATATTCCTGACCAAATATGTCAACCGAGGCAATAATATGCGATGCCAAAGTATGCAAGCAAATATAATAAAGTGGCGGGGACAGGATTTGAACCTGCGACCTCGAGGTTATGAGCCTCGCGAGCTACCGGACTGCTCCACCCCGCGTCATGTATTTATTTTAACGGCAAATCATACTCTTGAGCCTTGCAGTCTAACATATTTCCATTCCATGTCGAGGGCCATGGCAAATCAATTTGCTAAAGTCAGATCTGTTACCAATTTCCCCGAACGGGGGGCGAAAAAACACAACCTACTTTATTTGTGTGCGATAGTCAGGAGTCCGAGGTCGGCTATTAAAATTGAAACTGACCGTTTTATGACTTAGAGCCTATCCTAAAACATGATTTCGTTGGGGTGGCAGTTACACTGCCACCCCTAAATGCGGAGTTTTACAGGGGCGGAAGTCCAACTTCCGCCCCAACTTACATGTTTTAGGATAGGTTCTTAACCTGAACCCGAATCCCGAACCCCGAATCCTGAACCCTGCCCCATGAATCCTAACTTTTGCCGTTTGTTATTTGCCGCACCGCTTCGTAGGCCGCTATTCCCACGCTGACGGCAAGATTCAAACTGCGCACATGCCGGTGTATGGGAATCCGCAGGCAGCGATCCGCATAATCGGCTAGAATTGCGGGGGGCAGGCCGCGGGTTTCACTGCCAAAGACCAAGACATCGCCCGTACGGTATTGGGCTTCCGTATAAAGTTTGCCGGCCTTCTTTGTGTAAAACCAGGGCCGGAATTCGTGAAACTGCCGGACCAACGCCGCCCAATCATCGATCACCTCCCACTTAAGGTGCTCCCAATAGTCCAATCCCGCCCGATGCAAGTGCCGATCGTCGAGCCGAAATCCCAAAGGCCTGACCAGCCAGAGTTTGGCCTCCAAGGCCACGCAGGTTCGCCCCACGTTGCCGGCGTTGTAGTGAATTTCGGGCTCGAAAAGGACGATGTTTAACACGTTGGATGACGGTCAATTGTCGTCAGTTATCGGTTATCAGTTATCAGTATGGGAAGTAGGAGGATTGGGAAACAGGATTGCGAAACCGCAAGCGGTTTCATTGATTCATTCGGTATTCATCAATCGGAACTCATCATTATGTACTCGCCCCTCATATTACTCCTTTCATCGTTTCCAGGCCCAGCGGTTCACGACTGGCAAAAGGTTCGCCAAATTTTGTGCCGATCGACCAGCCCCATACGGCCGCTTGATCTCGGACCTGGTCCAGGAAGGTGGGCGTTTCTTGCGGCCGGCCCTCGATAAACTGGCTGCGATAGCAACTGATTGCCGCCAGCTTCCGCTCCCAAAATTCGCTGATATCGAGCACGAATGCGGGTTGCGGGATCATTCGCAGATGGAAGCAGTAGTAATAGAAAATCCGCTGCGGATAATGCGGTGGGCCGGGCAGGTCGGTTTTGCTTAATTTCGACCAGAATCGAGCGGCCTCGATAAGTTGCGTGGCGGCGACGTGGTCGGGATGGGCATCGATCCAATAGGGGGCGAAAATCCATCGCGGCCGGGTCTGCCGGAACACGCCGGCCAACTTCGCCCGGGCTGAAAGCGTGGGCTCTAAACTGCGATTCGCAAGCCCCAAATTTTCCCGCCATTCCAACCCTAAAATTTCGGTGGCGGCCTGGGTCTCCCGGATCCGGGTTTCGGGAGTTCCCAGCGGTGTGGGCTCGCCGGAGGTCAAATCCAAAATCCCCAGGCGAAGCCCTTGGGATTTGAATTTCAGTATGGCTCCGCCCATTCCAAGTTCCGCATCATCCGGATGGGGGGCAACAACCAGGACGTCCAGTTCAGCGTTTGACATGGAACAAGGGCCTCCATTAAGGATAAAGGATGAATGACGGATATAAGTAATTGTGAATCAATAAGTTACGATTGTTAAACTCATTAATATAAAATTTAAGCACATTGGGTGTGGTCTGGGATTGGCGATTACCTATTGTACCGGCAAAACTGGACTGGACACAGGCTAAGGTTTTTGTGAAAATCCCGCCTCTTTTCCAGATACTCTTTTAATCGCGTTCTGCCATGTTTCGAACCATTTACCATTTTGGCTGGAAGTGCCGGCTTGCCTGCCTTTGTGGACTTGCGGCGACGCTGTTTTGCCTGGGTTCTTCGGGCTGTGCGAGATGGAATCTTCGAGGCGACGGTTGGCAGGACGATTCGCTGTCGTCCAGCATTCGCCAGACACGGCCGCCGGCAAAAGAATCTGAGTTCTGGAGCTTTAGCAACAAAGCCCGGCAAATCGAGGCCGATTGCGGCTCGCAATAGGCGGTTGACTGATATAAGCCGCGGCGTTTCTCCATCTTCGCCTTCTTCCAAGAGATGCCCCGCCCTCGACGTGATGTTGGCGCTGCGGTAGAAATATTGATTTGCGAAATCTAAAATGGCGGGCCATTGCATTGAAGTCGTGCTTCCACACCGAGGCGGCAGTATAATTTTCGCACCAACAAACTTATTGCTGTCGCCTCATAACCGGAGATCAAGATCATGGCGAACGACATGGCGCAGGTATACGAGCAGGTCTGCAATTACGCCCGGCAAACGGCCTTGATTGCTTCCATCGAGTCGGTCCTTGGCTGGGACGAACACGTCAATCTGCCGGTCTCGGCGGGCGAATATCGCGCCGAGCAGATCACTTATATGGTCGGCCTGATCCATAAGCGCTGGATCGATAAACAGTTCGGCGATTGGTTGGAAGCCCTTGCGGCTAAACCTTTGGCGGCCGATCAAAACTCTGATGCAGCCATCAATATTCGCCGATTAAAACGGCAACGCGATAAAAAAGCCAGGCTCCCCCAATCGCTGGTCGAGGAACTGACGCGGACGGCGGTTCTCGGTCAACTGGCCTGGCAGGACGCCCGGCGGCAAAACGACTTCGCCATGTTCCGGCCGTATTTGCAGAAAATGATTTCCTTGAAAAAACAGCAGGCCGAGGCCTTGGGTTATGAGTTTCATCCCTACGACGCGCTTTTGGACGAATACGAGCCCGAAGCGCAAACGGCCGACGTTGCCCTGGTATTAAACGGTCTGCGCGAGCAGTTAGTGCCCATGGTAACTTCGATTCAGCTTAGCACCCGGCTTCCGAGGACGGACATTCTCAAACGGGATTTTCCCGTGGAAACGCAAAAAATCTTCGCCCAGCAGGCCGCCGAGTCGATCGGTTACGATTTCAATCGGGGTCGATTGGACGTGTCAGTGCACCCCTTTACCGCCGGTCTGGGCCCGCACGACTGCCGCATCACCACCCGCTACGACGGGCAGTTTTTCAACGCGGCCTTCTTCGCGGTTATGCACGAGGCCGGTCACGGCCTGTACGAGCAGGGCTTGCCTGCCGAACACTACGGCCTGCCTTTGGGCGAAGCGGTCTCGCTGGGGATCCACGAATCGCAATCGCGGCTGTGGGAAAACCTGGTCGGGCGGAGCCGGGCGTTCTGGGACCATTTTTTCCCCAAGGCTCAAGCACTATTCCCATTGGCCCTCGAATTTGTGTCGCTTGACGAATTTTATTTCGCCATAAATGAAGTCTGCCCGTCGTTGATTCGCGTGGAAGCCGACGAAGTCACATATAACCTGCACGTCCTGATCCGCTTCGAGCTGGAGCTGGCCTTGATCGAAGCCGATCTTCAGGTCGCCGATCTGCCCGGGGCATGGAACGAAAAGTATCAAAAATATCTGGGCCTGACCCCGCCCAACGACGCCCAGGGCGTATTGCAGGACATGCATTGGAGCGGGGGACTTATCGGCTATTTTCCCACCTATGCCTTGGGCAATCTCTATTCTGCACAATTTTTCGCCCAGGCCCGCAGCGAATTGGGCGACTTGGATGCCATGTTCCGGCAGGGCGATTTCCAACCGCTGCGCCAATGGCTGCGCGACAAAATCCACAGTCAAGGACACCGCCATACCGCCGCCGAGTTGGTCCAACGCGTAACCGGCCGGCCCTTGTCGCACGAACCGCTAATGAGCCATTTGCAGGAGAAATTCTATACGCTGTATGGCTTAAACTCGTGATTTTGTCGTCATTAAGTTGATACTGCATGGTATAATTGTCGATTCTGGCAGAAATGTTAAAATGTGTGTTGGCCCAAAACCGAGGGATGTCCATGCCGACAATCTCCACATGCCCGCGCTGCTCGCAGATGGTGGCAATTCCCCAGGGATTGGACGCAAACACCCTGGTTCGTTGCCCCTTGTGCGGCGCAGAATATCCGCTTGACGCGGCAATGGATTTGATCCCTCCGCAACTAATTCCGGTGGAAGCGTTTGATGAGGCGAATTTGTCGGGCCCGGAACAGCCTGCAAATCAGGCCGATCAGGGAGAGGCCGATATTATTCGGCTTGAATCGGCGGCCCAAAAATCGATACCCATCCAGGCATCGGTAAAACCTCCTCCCATAAAACCTGCATCTCCCTCGGACATATCCAAACCTGTCACAGGGTTGGTTACGGAACCGTTTTTCGCCGCCGATGCCAAGCCGGCTGGCGATTACGGAATAACGCCCGAACCGGCCGATGAAACTACGGATATTACCGCGCCTCCGATAATATCCTCATTTTTATTGCAGTATGGCACAGGGGAAGTGAACGCGGCCGGCTCGCCCCAGGACTTTGCTCCGGGAGATGCCGAAGAAACCGGCGAGACAGCCGAAAGCCAGCTTGACGCCGATGTGTACAGTCTAATTACCGATCACAAAGTAAAGGCCGAGAAGGAATCTTCAAATCAGGCGGAATTGCCGGCCCTTGGGCGCCGATCGCAGCGCAAACCCAAAAGCGTGCTGCGGATCTTTGTGGAGGTCGTTTTTGGCGGCATTGTGGGCATCACTATTGCATATATTGCACTGGCTTGGATCATGGGTTCGCGATTCGATCTGCCCGCGCCGCCGAGAGTATTAAAGCCTGTATTGCGATTTGTCTTGCCCGATAGAATTTGGGCGGAAAAAGAACAACCCCGCAAATAGGCCGGAGGCAAGAGGAAAGGATGAAACCGTTTGCGGTTTCGCAATGAGACAATCATGCGCGTGGAAATTGGCAAAACGATTCTGGAACTCCAACAAGGCGACATTACTCTGCAAGATGTGGATGCCCTCGTCAACGCGGCCAACAGCTCCCTGGCGGGCGGGGGCGGCGTGGACGGCGCGATCCATCGCCGCGGCGGACCGGCCATCATGGCCGATACTTTCGCCCGATATCCCCAAGGCTGCCCCACCGGTTCGGCCGTCATTTCCATCGGTGGCAATCTCCCGGCTAAGTATGTGATCCACGCCGTGGGCCCGGTGTGGGGTAGCGGCCGGTATGGCGAGGCCGAATCGCTTGCCGGTGCATATCGCCGCAGCTTGGAACTGGCCGTGGAACACGGCTGCCGCAGCATCGCCTTTCCCGCCCTAAGCACCGGCGCTTATCGCTACCCGATAGACCTGGCCGCGCGGACCGCCCTTTCCACTGCCATCGATTTTCTCAACGAACACGGCAAGCCCGAACTGGTTCGCTTCGTGCTTTTCGACGCCCCCGCCTATAACGCCTTTGCCGCCGCGCTGGAAGAACTAATAAAAAAGTGATCAATCCGTTTATATCACCACTGAGGCTCGGAGTTCACGGAGATCAGACAAGAAAAAGAATTTTGCAACGCTTTAGCCGTTTGCAGTCAACTACATGGAACAATAATTATTTAACACGAAAATACGAAAGAACGAAAACACGAAAAAATTGAAGATTTAGATTTCGTTTTTTCGTTATTTCGCTCTTTCGTGGTAAAAATTGGCTGTGTTTTAACTTTCTTTGATCGCTTTAATCCGCTAAATATCAAAGAATTATTTATTCATATCTCCGTGTTCTCTGTGTCTCCGTGGTAATTCCTTTGCGTTGCCTTACGAATAAAATTCCCACTCCCCCACTGCTTCGAAGGCGTTTTGGATGTGCTCGATTTTGGGGCGGCGTTGGCCGGCGGGCCATGTAATGGCGATAACGTCGAACCGGGCGGAATAATCCAGCAGGCCGTGCCGCTTAAGAAATGTGACCGCCAGCCGTGTAAGGCGGCGCTGCTTTGCCGCGTCCACGGCCTCGGCCGGATGGCCGTCGTCCGAAGAACTGCGGGTTTTGACTTCGGCAAAGACGATTGTCTTGCCGCGGAAGGCAACGATATCCAATTCATCCCGCCGCTTTAACCGGTCGCCCAGGGCGATGATTTTATAGCCCTGCTTGCGTAAATATTTCGCCGCCGCCGCCTCGCCCCGCTGCCCCAATGTGCGCTTGGGAAATGCCCGCCGCAACCATGATGACAGAATGCTCTTTATTGCCATGCCTTTATTGCATGCACAGGAAAATCAATTCAAAGGCGTCCTGAAAAAAATATTTAGCCCGCCGTCAATACACGGCGGGTTACGGCAGAAATTGCTACGTTAAAATCGAGTGGATTCACCAAATCCCGGGTGTATTCACCCTGGGCTAAATGAGTTATTTTTCCGTATCAGTGCGGCGTTCGCGGAGCCGGACGCTCTTGCCGCTGCGCTCGCGCAAATAATACAGCTTGGCGCGGCGGACCACGCCGGAGCGTTTGACTTCGATCTTTGCGATCCGCGGCGAGTGCAAGGGGAACTTGCGCTCCACGCCTTCGCCTTGCACGATGCGGCGGACTGTAAACATCTCCCGGGTGCCGGAGCCGCTGCGGGCGATCACCGTGCCGCTGAAGATTTGGATCCGCTCTTTGTCGCCTTCCAGAATGCGGCAGTGCACGTCGACCGTGTCGCCAATGTCGAAATCGGACTTTTCTTCCTTCAGGCTGCCTTTTTCGACCAGTGATAGAATCTTTTCGCTCATTGTAGTTCCTTTCGATATTATATTCGACATTGTGCCACTGCTTCATCAGAAGCAGTGCTGCCCGCAGGCACTGCTTGCCTTGCGGCAAGCAGTGGCACACAACCATAACTTCGGGTTAATCACAATTGGCAGTGCAATTTATTGTTCCAGTAAATCTTCTCGGCGTTTTTGCGTTCGCTGGCGGCTGTTTTCTTCGCGCCAGCGGGCGATTTCCTCGTGATTTCCGTTTAACAGGACCTCGGGCACTTCCAGGCCGCGATATTCCCGGGGCCGCGTGTATTGGGCACACTCCAGCCACCGCCTTTGGCCCGAAAACGAATCGCTCGCCGTGCTGTCTTCGTCGCCCAGCACGCCCGGCACCAGCCGGATGACCGCATCTATGATCACCATCGCGGCGACTTCTCCGCCGTTAAGGACGTAGTCGCCGATTGAAATCTCCTCGGGTTTTAAAATGATCCGTATTCGTTCGTCAAAACCTTCGTAACGCCCGCACAAGAGCAAAATTCGCTCGTGCCTTGCCAGGCGTTCCACTGCCGGCTGATCGAGGCGGCGTCCTTGCGGGGTGAGCATGACCAGGTGTCCCGATTCGCCGGCCATGGCCTGCACCGCTTCCACGCATTCCACCACCGGCTCGACCTTCATTACCATGCCGGGCCCGCCCCCGAAGGGACGATCGTCCACCGTATTGTGTTTTCCTTTCGACCAATCGCGGATATTGTGCAACCGCACGTCGACCAAATCCGCCTGGATCGCCTTGTTCAACAAACTTTGGCCCAAGTATCCCTGAAATATCTCTGGAAATAGGGTCAAGACGTCAAAACGCATGGTTATTCATTGTCTTCCGCGGCGGCGGCTTGGGCGCGAATCTCCTCGGCATCGGACCGCCGTCCGGAGGGGGCCTCGGCCTCCGATTTCTTCGTTTTCGGGGTCCTGGGCATGGGTTGCTGGGGCTCCGGCCTGCGCCGCTGCTGGGCCAACCGATCGAGCGCTGCCTGCTGAGCGGCCAGGTGCGTGCCGGCCTCGCCGTATTTCTTTATAAGCACGCTCACCTTGTCCGACGGCGTTGCCCCCACGCCCAGCCAATACTTGATCCGCTCTTTGTTCAATATCGCCCGGGCGTCGGTCTCGGGGATCAAGGGATCGTAGGTGCCCAGTTGTTCCAACACCCGCCCGTCGCGCGGGCGCGGATTTCCATCGCACAAATCCGAAAAAAGGGGCGATGCTTGCGTCCCATTTTCTTCATTCTAATACGTACAGCCACTATAATCTCCTCGTAAATATGGTAAAACTCCCGGAGCAAGCTCCGGGGCTAAACGATGAATATGATATTGTTTATATAACATTAAATAAACACTCACCATTGTCCACTGTCCACTCGCCAATAACTACTCTCCACTTTTAATTATTTTTTTTGGCCTCGCGTCTTTTTCGCCTTTCCTCGCGCTCGCGGTCTTTTTTCAGTTTGGCTTTCTCCTGGGACGTCAAACGCTTGCCGGTGCCGATTTTTGTCTTTGCCAGTTTGGCCCCGGGATTAAGCATGCCGCCTTGGGTAAGTTGTTGCATGGTCTTCATTTTATCGCGCATACCCATGGATGACATCCGCTTCATCATGTCGGCGATGCCGTCGAATTGTTTAACCAACTCGTTGACTTCGTGCGGCTCCACCCCGGCCCCGGCGGCGATGCGGCGGCGGCGGCTTTGATCGATCACCTTCGACGGGTTGGCCCGTTCGGTGGGGGTCATGGAATCGATAATGCCCCCCAAACGCCGCATATCGCCCTCAGCATCCAAGTCGCCCATCATCTGGGTCATACCGCCCATGCCCGGAATCATACTCATGACCTTGTTGAGCGGACCGAGTTTTTTGGTCTGTCCCAACATGCTTTTAAAATCATCCAGCGTGAACTGGCCTTTGCGGAGCCGGGCTTCCTGCTTAGCCATTTCCTCCTGATCGATTTTTTGCTGCGCCTGCTCGACCAGCGTAACCACGTCGCCCATGCCCAGGATCCGGCCGGCCATGCGGTCGGGGTGGAACTCTTCCAAGGCGTCGAGATGTTCGCCGGTGCCGATGAATTTGATGGGCACGCCGGTAACGGCCTTTACTGACAGGGCGGCCCCGCCCCGTGCATCGCCGTCAAGTTTGGTCATGATCACCCCGTCCAGCTCCAACGCCTCGTTAAAGGCCTTGGCGCTCCGGACCGCGTCTTGCCCGGTCATCGCGTCAACCACCAGGAAAACCTGGTCCGGCCCCACGCGGCGGTCGATCTGGGAGAGCTCGTTCATCAACTCCTCGTCGATGTGCAACCGGCCGGCCGTGTCCAGGATCAGCACATTGGCTTCCATCTGCTTGGCTTGCCGTACCGCCGCCTGGCATAAGGCCACCGGGTCGCGGGCGGACGGGTCGGCATACACCGGCAGGCCGAGTTGTTGGCCCAAAACCTGCAACTGCTCGACTGCCGCGGGACGCTGCAAGTCGGCCGCCACCAACATCGGCTGGCGACCGCGTTGCTTTATCAGCCTGCCTAATTTGCCGCAAGTAGTGGTTTTGCCGGATCCTTGCAGCCCGCACAGCATAAGCACGCTCACATCGCCGCGCATGTGCAGGGAGTGATCCACAGGACCCATTAAATTGATAAGTTCCTGGTGAACGATATAAACGAGTTGTTTGGTAGGATCGAGCGATTTTAACACCCGCTCGCCTACGACTTGTTCGCCGACGCGGTCTATGAAATCCTTGACCACCGACAGGCTGACGTCGGCTTCGAGCAACGCCCGCTGCACCAGTTTCAGCCCCTCGCGCATATTCGATTCGTTGAGCGTGCCTCGCCCGCGCAAGGCCCTCAATGCTGAACCCAGGCTTTCCTGTAGTGCTTCGAACATGGCAATACTTTAGGAAACAGCCGAATATTCGGCAACAAAGCTGAAAATGTGACCTCGAGATGCGCAGGCGGCGATTTAATTTTATAAGTCGGCTCATCCCGGTCGATGCGCGTAATCCCATATCCTAACTAATTTCCAGCCAATTTGACAAGGATCCTCCCGCGGCAAGATAAAAAGGCACGTCACAGGTTTGAGTTTTTGCGGTGCCTACCACCAGATATTACTAGTTATTTTCCTTATTAAGATTGGACTAGACTGGTCGGGTGGGGACGCATATAGTTCAATAAAGGGGGGCAGGAACTGTTTTTAAGGAGCAATCCGGCGGTTCCAATTACTCGCATCCCAAAGATTCGAACGCGAGAACCGTGCGAAATCGGTTTATTTTAAAAGCTGAGTTCCGGATCGGATCTCTGGCTTGATCGAGGTCGCCCCCCTGAATATTAAAA
The DNA here is from genome assembly GCA_963845975.1 of Pirellulales bacterium. Taxonomy (GTDB): domain Bacteria; phylum Planctomycetota; class Planctomycetia; order Pirellulales; family Thermoguttaceae; genus JBEKIK01. The sequence goes on from CAWJUD010000002.1 coordinate 454,604, forward strand.
ACTCGACGCGAAGTTGACACGTTTATTAAAAAAACCTAGATTTCCGCGGAGAATGACTATGGGCAGCTCTAATTACAAATAAGAGCGAATTCCATATACCAAAGCCGGCCAGCGCATTGTATATTTCCTTTAAAGACGATTTCAACCCAAAACATTTCCCCAATATTCATCACAAAGACCATTTCAATCCAAAATATTTCCCCAATATTCATCACGAAGGATGCTGGAGTACGCCTCATGAATCGCAAAATTGGATTGCTGTTGACGTTGAGTGTTTTGACCGCCACGCCCCTGTTCGCACAGGAATGGGCCAAGAAGATGTTCAAGGACGCCGAGCACGATTTCGGCACCTGTGCCCGCAATGCCAGGGCCGAATACGAGTTTGTTTTCGAAAATCTCTACATGGAAGACATTCACGTCGCCGGCGTGCGGACCAGTTGCGGTTGCACGACCCCCAGCGTGATAAATCCCACCATCAAAACTTATGAAAAAGGCGCGATTCTGGCCCATTTCAATACCGACCGTTTCTCCGGTTCACGAGGGGCTACGCTCACGGTGACCATAGACAAACCGTTTTACGCCGAAGTGCAATTGCACGTAAAAGGCTACATCCGCAGCGATGTTGACATAAAACCGGGCAGCGTACAGTTGGGCGAAGTCGATCAAGGCGCGCCGGTCGATCAAAAAGTCAGCGTCAACTTCGGCAGCAGCAGCCAGTGGCACATCGTAGCCATTAAATCCGCCAATCCGTACTTGAAGGCCCAAGCCGTCGAAACCGGCAGAGGCAACAGTCAAACAACTTACGATCTGAAAGTGCACCTCGATCAAAAGGCGCCCGTGGGCTATATCAACGATTATCTTATGCTCGTTATCAACGATGACCGGGGAACCCAAATTCCAGTTTTAGTCGAGGGCCGTGTAGATGCCGGCATTACCGTCAGCCCCGCCGCATTGTTCATGGGAGTGCTGCAACCGGGTCAAAAGGTTACCAAGCAGTTGATCGTCAAGAGCAAAAAACCCTTTAAAATCCTGGCCATCAACTGCGATGAGAAGTCCTTCGAGTTCGACACCTCCGCCGAAAAAACCCCCAAAACGCTGCATATAATTCCAGTGACTTTTGTAGCCGGCGCCGATATGGGCAAGGTTGTGAAAACGATCAAGATCGAAACCGACCAGGGCAAATTTACGCCTGAACTCTCGGCTTACGCCGTAGTGGCAAACCAGTAACCACGATTATACAAATTCGTCTCATTCAGTAGGACGATGGTTGATCCGTCGTCCTTTTTTTATATAGTCAGTCCAGACTTTCGCGTAATATAGGAAATTAGGGTTATATGGGCAACGTACACCCCGGTGGATATTCATTGCTTTAATACCTAAGTCCAAGCTAATCTTGAATATGTGGCAATAAGGGGGTAAACAATTTATTAGAAGGGTGATAATCTGAAATAACACTTCTCATCCCTGCCCGGTTAATTGTCATGATTATCCTCCATTGAAAGCCTTTTTTAAAATCCCCACCCGCATAACCCATATTAGACCTGTTTGGTCACCGAATGAGCACTGAACAACCGTTAGATCCGCAATTAATCGAGCAAACCAAGCAGCAGATACGCTCGCTGGTAGGGGAAATTTCGCAACTAACCAAGTCGGAAATCTCGCCCGAGGAGTTTTACAGCGAGTTTCTTACTCGCGTGGTTTCGGCTTTGGCTGCCGTGGGCGGCGTGGTCTGGACAACCAACCAGGACGGCCAATTGGCCCTGCAATATCAAATCAACTTGCAGGAAACCAGGCTCCGCGAGCAAGAGGAAGCCCAAGCCCAGCACGGCCGGCTGCTTGTATAAAGTTTTTTCCAGCGGCGAGGGGATGCTGGCGCCGCCGCATTCCGGCGCGGAAGACGGCCAACAGGCCGGAAATCCCACGGATTTCCTTTTGGTCTTCGGATTGTTGAAAACCGACCTGGAAACGGTGGGGATGGTGGAAGTATTTCAGCGCAGCGACGCCGCCGTTAGCGCGCAAAAGGGATATCTGCGGTTTCTCGGGCAGATGTGCGAGTTGGCCGCCGATTTCTTGAAAAGCCATCAATTACGGCACTTTTCCGACCGGCAAGTGCTTTGGACCCAATTGGAAGATTTCACCCGCATGGTCCACGCCTCGCTCGATCCGCGCGAAACGGCCTACACCATCGCCAACGAAGGCCGGCGCTTGATCGAGTGCGACCGCCTTAAGCGTGGCCATCCGCAAGGGCAAGCGCTGCAAGATCGAGGCCATCAGCGGCCAGGACGTATTCGACAAGCGCTCGAACGTGGTGCGCTTGCTGGGCCGCCTGGCCACGGCGGTCACGGCCACCGGCGACGCCGTGTGGTACACGGGCGACACCCAAGATTTGGCCCCGCAAGTGGAAAAAGCGGTGGAAGAGTACGTCGACGAGGCCCATTCCAAAACCGTGGCCATATTGCCGCTGAAACGTCCGGGCCCGCCCGAGGAGGAAGACCCGGCCAAGCGCACCAAGCCCGAACCGCCCATCGGCGCCCTGATAGTCGAACAGATCGAAGACAGCCGCGTTCCGGCAAGCATGATTCAGCGGGTCGAAGTGGTCAGCCGGCACAGTTCCACCGCCCTGGCCAATGCCATGGAGCATCAGAACCTGTTTCTCATGCCGCTTTGGCGGACCTTGGGCAAAACCCGCTGGGTGCTGCAAGCCAGAACGCTGCCGAAAACGATTTCCATCAGCGCCGCGGTGCTGGCGATGATATTGTTTCTCTCCCTTTAGCCGGCAAAATTCGAAATGGAGTCCAAAGGCACCCTCGAGCCCGTCGATCGCCGCGACGTCTATGTCCAGACCGAAAACAGCGTGGTAGAGGAACTGATGGTCAATCACAAAGATCTGGTCGAGGCCGGTCAATTGCTGGTTCAACTCCGCAGCACGAAATTGCAAAACGAGACCACCACCATTCAAGGCGAGCTTGCAAGCACCAAAAAGGCGATCAACTCCATACAGCGAGACCTGCGACGAGGGCAAACTCACGCCCCGATCGGACGCAACCGGTTGCAGGGCGAAATGGCCGAAAAAAGAGAAAAACTGGAGAGCCTGGAAAAACAATTGGACTTGTGCCAAAAACAACCAGGAGGACTTATCCATCAAAAGTCCCATCAAGGGCCAGGTTGTTACTTGGGATCTTCAACATCCGCCTGCCAAACGGCCGGCCGGTGCAGCGCGGGCAGGTGTTGATGCGGGTCGTCGATCCCGACGGCCCTTGGCAGTTGGAGCTGCACATGCCCGAAAACCGCATGGGCCACGTCGCCGAAGCGCAAAACGAACTCTACGCTAAGGCGCGAGACAAATTGCGCAGCCTTCTCAAGGAACAATTGCTCGCCAAACTGCCCAAAGCACCCGCCGAAGACAACAATACATCGGCTGAAAAAGAACAGCCGTCGGCAATTCCTCCCCAAACAGCCGTTGAACAAACGGATAAACCGCTTGAACCCCAAAAATCTACACCAAATACTCCGGACATAACCGCTGAACAAACGGTTAAACCGGCTGAAGGCGAACAGCCTCCTCAAAAAACTCCGGAAATCCCCGCGGATAAACCGGCTGAAACCGAGCAGCCTCCCGCGAAAACCCCAAAGCGCCGAGGAGGAAATCAATAAAACAGTCGAAGAGGAATTGGCGAAAATTCCCGACAAAGAGCTTTACGCCAAACAGATATCGATATTGAACGAAATGTTTCACGATGGGTTGGATGAAATCGTCAAGAGTTTGCCCGACGGGGAATCGAAAGACAAGCTTGCCGAGATTCTTAAGGAAGAATCCTACGATCAGGCGCGTGAGAAAATAAAAGCCTTCACGGCCGATTTGACGGACTCGGAATTGTCCGCTCGTTTGGCCGCTTTACCCAGCCGGGAACCGGAAGACGACCATTTGCGGGTCGCGTACATTCTGGCCTCCGAGCCCGGCAAAACCCGTTACGGGACGGTCAAGGAAATCGAGACCAGCGCGGAGGTTCGCGGGGACGAGGGCAATACGGTGCTGATAAAGGTGGCCATCAACAAAGAGGAGTTGCCCGACTTGCTTCCCGGGGCTACGGTAACCGCCAAAGTTAATTGCGGCCGCCGCTCGCTGGGATACGTGCTTTTGGACGACCTGATCTCGTTCATCCAGACTCGAATTATATTTCGATATTTTTGATTTTATGCAAGGAAGATTATTGCCATGTCCATTTCGATGATGTTTCTTAGTGTGTTATGCGCCGCGACTGCGCAGCCCGGCGGCGGTTTGCCGAGTTCGGTCACGCTTAAAGATTGCGTGGTGAGTCTGGAAGAAGAGGCGGAAGTGCCCGCCCAGGAGCCGGGCGTGCTGCTGAAATTGCCCGTCAAGGAAGGCCAACAAGTGAAAAAAGGCGAATTGTTGGCGACAATCGACGATCTTCTGGCCTTGAGGGATCAAGACGTGGCGAATTACAAGCTGGGAGTCGCCAAGGAACAGGCTGCCAGCGACATCAACGTGCAATATATGACCGCGGCCGCGGCAGTGGCCGAAGCCGTGTATTTTGGAGACGTGGATGCAAACAACAAAGTGGCCAATGCGGTGCCCCAGGCCGTGGTGCGGCAGCATCTGCTCGAACACAGGGCGGCGGTTCTGTCCATCGATAAATCGAAAATGGAACTCCGCATCGCCGGCTTGCAGGCCAAAGTCAGCGAGGCCGAATTGGCCCAAGCCACTGAAAAGGTCGAACGCCGCCGGATTAAATCCCCCTTGGCCGGACAAGTTCAAAAAATATATCAGCACGTGGGCGAGTGGGTCCAGGCCGGCGAACCGGTTTTGCACGTGGTGCAGGTCAACCAATTGCGGGTCCAAGGAACCTTGAAGATTTCCGAATTCGCCCCCGAGGAAGTAATGGGCCGGCCCGTGACAATCAAGGTCGTGTTCGCCCGGGGACGCACCGAAATCTTCAAAGGCGATATCGTTTTCGTCGATCCCATAGTCGAACAAGACGGCGATTATCTGGTCCGCGCATTGATCAAGAATCGGGAAGAAAACGGGCAATGGCTGCTCCGCCCCGGCATGGACGCGGAAATGACAATACAATTAAAATAAATGCAGAAGTCAGAATGCAGAAGTCAAAAGTGAGCATGTAGAACTGATACTTATTCATTCTGCATTTTTCATTCTACATTCTGCATTTCCCCTATGGTTACTCTCCACGACAGTTTGGTATCGAGTTCCGCCCGGGCGCTCGCCATCCGCAAGCGGCCGGACCTGGTCGCGCACGGCAGCACTACCTGGGTCGAACCTACTGGGTGGTGAAAGATCCCGTGGGTTTGCAGTACTTCCGTTTTCAGGAAGAAGAATTCGCCATCCTGCAAATGCTCGACGGCACGGTCAGCATGGACGAAATCAAGGAACGGTTCGAAGACGATTTTCCTCCCCAAAAAATCACTCTCGACGAGTTGCAGCAATTCCTGGGCATGCTTCATCGCAGCGGGCTGGTGGTGGCCAACGTAACGGGCCAGGGCCGGCAACTCCGCCTGCGCCGCGACAAGCGCAAACGCCAGGAGTGGCTGCAAACCTTGGGCAACATCCTCTGCATCCGCTTCAAGGGCTTCGATCCCGAGCGGCTGCTGAATTGGCTCTATCCCTACTTTCGCTGGTTCTTTTCAGTGCCCACCGCGGTGCTTTGCCTGCTTTTGGCCCTGTCCGCGTTGCTTTTGGTGTTGTCGGAGTTCGACGATTTTCCGGGCGAAACTGCCCGAGTTCCACCAGTTTTTCAACATGCACAACGCCTTTTTGCTGGCGTTGACCTTGGGCGTGACAAAAATATTTCACGAGTTCGGCCACGGCCTGGCTTGCAAGCATTTCGGCGGCGAATGCCACGAAATAGGCATCATGATACTCGTGCTCACGCCCTGCTTGTATTGCAACGTATCCGATTCCTGGATGCTGCCCAACAAGTGGCACCGCGCGATGATCGGCGCGGCGGGCATTTACGTGGAACTGATGATCGCCTCGATCTGCACGTTTTTGTGGTGGTTTTCCGTGCCCGGCTTGTTGAACAGCCTCTGCCTAAACGCGATGTTCATTTGCTCGGTGAGCACGGTGCTTTTCAACGGCAACCCGCTTGTTGCGTTACGACGGCTACTACATCCTTTCCGATTTGACGGAAATTCCCAACCTGCGGCAGAAGGCCACCACCATTCTCAGCCGCAAATTGGGCGAGTGGTGCCTGGGCATGGAAATGTCCGAAGACCCCTTCCTGCCCGAGTCCAACCAAATGTTTTTCGCCTTGTATTCGATCGCGGCGGCGGCGTATCGCTGGGTTATAGCTTTTTCGATCTGCTGGTTTTTATACAAATTATTCGAATCGTATCATTTGAAGTTCGTCGGCCAGTTGGTGGTGGCGGCGTCGTTGTGGGCGTTGTTTTTCACGCCGCTGTACCAGTTGGGAAAATTCTTCTACGTGCCGGGGAGGCTGGATAAAGTGAAAAAACCTCACATGTACGCCACGCTTAGCGTGTTGGCGGCCGTGGTTTTGATCGTGCTTTTTTTACCCTTGCCGCACAGCGTGCTGGCGACTTTCGAAATCCAGGCCCGCGATGCCAAACCGGTATACGTCGAAGTGCCCGGCAGGCTGACGTCGATCGACGTAACCCCCGGCCAGCAGGTCGAAAAGGGAGCGCAGCTCTGCCAATTGCAGAACGTCGAACTGGAGCAGGAGATCGAAAAGCTCTCCATGCAAAAAGGACAATATCACAGCAGACTGGATAGTCTCCGCCGGCAAGGGTACGATAATCCGCATGCCCAGGCCGAGATTCCCGCAACCCAAGAAGCCCTTAAAGCGGCCGAGGAACAATTGCAAAAAAAAGAGGCGGATATAAGAACGCTTGCGTCTAAAGGCGCCGATATCCGGCACGGTTTTGCCTCCGCTCTTGACCCCTCGCCGTGAAGATCCCGACGGACAGTTGCCCGCCTGGTCGGGCTCGCCGCTGGAAAAGGAAAATCTGGGCGCTTTCTTGCAAGAGGGCGTGCTGTTCTGCCAAATCGGCGATCCGCGGAAACTGGAAGCCGTGGTGGTTATCGACCAGGCCGACCGGAACCTGGTCCGTCCCGATCAGCGCGTGGACATCAAAATCAACGAACTGCCCCACGATACGTTTACCAGCAAAATCGCCGAAATCGCCGAGATGGGAATTGCAAGTCACCCCGCAGCGGCTGACGAACAAGGCGGGCGGCGAATTGGCCACCAAGACCGATCCGCATTCCGGCGTGGAACGCCCCGTGAGCACCTCCTATCAGGCCCGGGTGCCCCTGGACGACGAGACCGGCCTGATGCGCTTGGGCCTCCGCGGCACCGCCCGCATCCATACCGATTGGATCCCCCTGGGAACGCGTTTCTGGCGATTCCTCACCCATACGTTCAACTTTAAACTATGACCAAAATAGCCTACCTCGACTGTGCTTGCGGCATCAGCGGCGATATGACGCTCGGCGCTGGTCGATGCGGGCGTGAAGATCGAGGCCCTTAACGAGGTCATCGGCTCCTTGGGGATGCCCGATTGCCGGCTGGTTGCCGTGAGGTCAAGCGGCAAGGATTTCGGGCGATAAAGGTCAACGTGATATATCCGCCCGAGCTCGAACATCGCCATTTGCAACGGATTCTTGCCATGATCGATGCCGGCCGCTTGACGGAGCGGCAAAAAGACACAGCCCGGCGGATCTTCACTCGGCTGGCCGAGGCCGAGGCCAAAGTCCACGGCGTGGCCATCGACAAAATCCATTTTCACGAGGTGGGGGCAGCCGACGCCATTGCCGACGTGGTCGGAGCAGTGGCGGGCTTCGATCTGCTGGGTGTTGAGCGGATCATGGCCTCGCCTGTGCCGACCGGCTGGGGTACGATCAAAATGGCGCACGGCCAATGCAGTATTCCCGCTCCTGCCACGGCCGAATTGTTGCAGGGCGTTCCCTTGGCCGAATCCGACATCCAGGGCGAATTGACCACGCCCACCGGGGCCGCTATTCTGTCCGTCCTGGCCCAGGATTTCGGCCCCATCCCGCCCATGACTCCCCGGCGGATCGGATGCGGGGCGGGCAGTAACGATTGGCACGAGCGGCCCAATATCCTGCGAATTATTCTGGGCGAATCGGTTGCCCCCGGCGACTACCCCCAGACCGATCAGGTCTATCGGTTGGAAACCAATCTTGACGACGCCAGCGGCGAATTGATCGGCTATCTGCATCGAGCGGCTTTGGGATGCCGGGGCCTTGGACGTTTACACCACGGCCATCAGCATGAAAAAGAACCGGCCCGGCGTGCTGCTTAGCGTATTGTGCCGGCCGTCTGAGGCCGACCGCTTGGAAGAGGTCATCTTCCGGGAAACCTCCACGTTGGGCGTCCGCCGGTCGCCAGTCGATCGGCACGTTTTAGCGCGAAAATCGCACGCTGTGGAAACCGTTTGGGGACCTGTCGAGGGAAAGATCGGCTGGCTGGGCGGAGACGTCCTCCGTTTCACTCCCGAGTTCGATGCCTGCCGCCGCATTGCCCTCGAACATAATTTACCGCTGGGGGATGTATACAAAGAGGCCCAAAAGGCCTTTGATGCCTCGAAAGCGGCGGAAAAATAACATGAAGTGGGCTGGGCAATTTATTGCCCACTGCTTTGTTTAATCTTTGCACTTGTGCCGGGAGAAATGGTCGGAGATAATTATATCCGCCATGACGGCGGTCAAACGTTCGTTGGGACGGCTTTTAAATAACCGCCCCAACAACTCCTTATCATTCAAGGAGGGAAACCGTGAATCCTTTCGATCAAATCGGCTCGCCCGGGGCGTTTGTTTTTATAGTTGTGGTGTTGGGAATATCGTTTATTCTGCTGATGCGCACCAGCCGCTATTTTAACCGGCAACGGCAGGAGGAACCGAAATGGTCTCGCACTGCCCGGCCTCGTTACGACGGCAGTATAAGCGCCCATCCTCGTTCGGGCGACAGTTCGACTGCCACCCGAACCGCATCGGAACATCACTTGGATGCCATGCCCAAGACGGCCCAATGGGAAGTCGATATGTACGAGACCGCAAGGGAGCTGAAGGCCCAATTGGACAGCAAAATGTCGGCCTTGCAGGCCTTGATCGCCGAAGCCGACCGGGCCGCTTTCCGCTTGGAGGCGGCGACAAAAGACAGTGAAAATACGGATAGTATGCCGCCTTCAAATCGCATGCCATCCGGCGGCTCTCCGCTTTTCACTCCCAAACCCGGCCCTCCGCCCAGGCAAAAAAAAACCAGACCGGATTACCGACCAATCAAGCCCAGGCCTTACGGCCCGCGCCGGCGGCAACTGCATCCGGGGTTTCGTCGCAGCAGCAGCAGCAAGAAATATATGCCCTCGCCGATCACGGCCTGAGCGATTCGGCCATCGCTCAACGCCTCGCCATGCCCATCGGCGAAGTGGAACTGATCTTAAGCTTACGGAGTAAAAGGTAGCTTGTAGCAGGCACACGAAGTGTGCCGACTATAAATCATTCTTATCGCTTATTAAAAGAACGGCACACGGCGCGTGCCTGCTACGTTTCTATCAAACGGTACACGGCGCGTGCCTGCTGCATTATGGATTGAGATGAAAGATCCAAATTACAGCGTAGATAGATACATATCCAGCGCGGTCAGCATTTGGCAGGCGCCGATGGGGAACTGCCACATACAAGCGGCGCCGGCCCGCAGCGTGTCATAAGCGGTTTTGCGATAATCCTCGCGATTGCATAAGCGTGCCAATCGCATGAACAGCATCGCCGCCAGGCCGTTGCCGCTGGGTACGGAGCTGTCGATAAAATCTTTTTTCCGCGCGATAAGCGGCTCGTGATCCGCAGGAGTGTAAAAGAAACCTCCATTCTCCGCAGCGGCGAAACGCCGCAACAATTCCTCGGCCATTTCCACGGCCGACTGTAGCCAAGGGCCCTCGGCGTTTGTTTCGTGAAGCATAACCAAAGCGTTTCCCAAAGCGGCGTAATCGTCAAGGTACGCGATGTACTTTACCTGCCCGTTGCGTGCGCAGTGCATCAGCCGGCCCGGTTCAGCGCGTAACCGTGTAAGCAGGAAAGAGGCCGCCTTAGCGGCGGCGTCAGTAAAACGTTTCTCGCCCAGCACGGCCCCGGCCTGGGCCAGGGCCTCGATCATCAAGCCGTTCCAAGCCACCAGGATTTTCTCGTCCCGGGCCGGATGTTTCCGTTTTTCCCGAGCCGCAAAGAGTTTTTTCCGCGCCTCGGCCAGTTCGTTTTTCAACCCCGCAGGATCGCGGCCGAGCAGTTTGGCTTCCAATTCAATAGGCCGTGAATGGTTGAGGATGTTTTGCCCCTCGAAATTGCCCGTTTCACTCGCGTCGTAGATGCGGCAGAACGTAAGGGCGGTTTCGAGCCCCAACACGGCCTGAATCTCGTCCACTGTCCATACATAGAATTTCCCTTCCCGGCCATCGCTGTCGGCGTCTTCTGCGCTATAAAATCCGCCTTGAGACGCAGTCATCTCGCGAAGCACGTAATCCAGCGTTTCACGGGCCGCATCGGCATAGGCGTCTTGCCGGGCGGCCTGCCGGGCCTTCAGGTAGCACATACTGAGCAAGGCGTTGTCGTAGAGCATTTTTTCGAAATGCGGCACGATCCAGCGGGCATCGACGCTGTAACGGTGAAATCCGCCGCCCAGTTGATCGTAAATTCCGCCCATGGCCATGCGATCCAGCGTGGTGGTAACGATGTGCAGCAGTTCATCGTCGGCCGCATGAGTCCAACGACTTAAAAGAAAGTTCAGCGCAAGGGGCTGAGGAAATTTCGGCGTCCGGCCGAAACCGCCGTATTGCTGGTCGAACGATTGCACAAATACCGCTTCGGCCGCTTCTAAAACGCGATCGTCCAATTCCACGGGGCCGGCGGCATGTTCGCTAAAATTGTTCTCCCGCAAAATGCCCGTGACTTTGGCGGCCTGATCGACCAATTCACCGCGGTGTTTTTCCCAAGCCTCCGCAACCGCTTGCAATATCAAATCAAAACCGGGCATGTCATATCGCTTCTGAGCGGGCCAATAAGTTCCGCCGAAAAAGGGTTGCCCCTCGGGCGTGAGAAATACCGACAGCGGCCACCCGCCCTGGCCCGTCATCAGTTGCACGGCCTCCATGTAAATCTGATCCAGGTCCGGCCGCTCCTCCCGATCCACCTTGATGCTTACAAAATGCTCGTTAAGCAACTCGGCAATCCGCCGGTCCTCGAAACTTTCATGGGCCATTACATGGCACCAATGACAGGAAGAATAACCGATCGACAAAAAGATCGGCGCCTGCCGTGCGCGAGCCAGATCCAAAGTCTCCGCGTTCCAGGGATGCCACTCCACCGGATTCTCGGCGTGCTGCAATAAATACTGGCTTATTTCACCGGCAAGTTGATTGGACATAGTAAGGTGCTAGAGGTTAGCAAGCGAGGGGTTGGGGGCAAGGGCATACAGTCCTCGGTTATAAATCTCTCTTTGCTAATTTTACGCATCGAAAGAATGCCGGGCTCGGATAAAGCCCAAATGCCGATATTTAAAGTGAAGACACTTTGGCATTGCACAGGGAAATTGCGCCAAGAGTCGAATTATCCCTTTTTCCTGATATTCGCCTTTAAACCGCCGTGAATACATGGCAGAGAAAATGGCAAACTCAGATGCCTGGCGGCCCCCGCTGTATTCACCCGGGGCTAAATAGATTTTTGACAACACGTTGGGGCGGCAGTTTAACTACCGCCCCAACATATTCAGAAGTCTCCCACTATTGTTTCAAAATGAGTGTTCCCGGCCGGGGAACGCCCCGCTGCGAACTTCTTCGCGATACTGGGCCACGGTCTGGACGACAACGGTTTTCAGATCGGCGTATGCTTTAACGTGCCGCGGCACGCGCCCGGCGGTCAGTCCCAAGAGATCGTGAAGCACGAGAATTTGGCCGTCGCAGCCCGCCCCTGAACCAATCCCTATGGTCGGAATTTTTAGGATTTTGGTGATCCGCGCCGCAGCCTCGGCCGGCATGCACTCCAGGACGATGGCAAATGCTCCGGCCCCTTCGGCTGCCCGGGCGTCGGCCAGCAATTGCTTTTCATCGCGCTGGGCGCGATATCTGCCCATCCGATGGATATTTTGCGGGCGCAATCCGCAATGGGTCATCACCGGTATGCCCGCTGAAACCAGGGCCTTGATCACATCGGCTTGTTCCGCCCCGCCTTCCAATTTGACCGCCTGGCAATGCGTCTCCTTTAAGATCCGGCCGGCGCTCTCGATGGCCTTGAACGCGCCGAGATGAAAGCTTGGGAACGGCATGTCCACGACCACTAAAGCATGCCGCACCGCCCGGCCCACCATTTCGGCGTGATAAATCATTTCGTCCAAGGTGACCGGCAGGGTATTGTCATGCCCTTGCACCACCATCGACAGGCTGTCGCCCACCAAGATGCCTTCGACTCCCGCGGCATCGACCAGGCCGGCCATTGCATAATCGTAGGCCGTAAGCATGGTGATCTTCTGCCCGGCCGACTTCAGGGCCGTAAAATCGGGAACGGTGATTCGCGCATCCTCGGCAGGCATTTTTTTCTTCGTCAGGTTAGAGTTTTTGTTTGGGATTTGTGAACATTCCCGCTAAATCTTATTGTAAAACTCCGACGCTCCCGTATCCAGGGGGGGCGTTTTACATAAAAAATGCTGTCCAAATTCAGAAGGTAGAGGTATGCTTAAAAAGGGCCGCTACTTAGCCCGAAACATTGCGTTTTTTACTGTAAAAGAGGTGCTTGACATGCTCATTCGATTTTTAATCGCGATGTACGTTCTGTTTTACGCCGTCGTTTCGGCCGACGCCCAAATTCCAGGCTATCCTTACGGCGTTAAACCAAGCGCCGGCTCGATCCAGCAGCAGCGGCAACAGCAGTTGCAGCAACAACAGCAGCAGGCTATGACCACGGTCGACGTCTCGGGCACGATCGAAGCCATCGCTATGGGCCGAATTCAAATCATTACCGATTCCAACGAAAAATGGATGATCGCCTTGACGCCGAAAACAAAAGTGCAAGTCACCGGCGAAGCGAATGCGGATTTCCTCCGCCCCGGGATGTTTGTGCAGTTGAAGGCCGACGTCGACAAGCGCGGCGTGGCCGCCGACAAGATCGATGAGTTGACCATAGTCACGCCGTCGCAGGAAAAAACTCCCGGTATTTTTTCCCAGCCCGCCGGTGATGGCGCAAAGCAGCCGGACGGCTTCCCGGCCGGCAAAGCCGCGGCAAGCGGTTCTTCTACCGTGCGGGGAAAGATCATAAGCTATAAGAAAAATAAACTGCAAATACAAATCAATAAAGGAACGGTTATAGGCGAACTGAGCGATAATCCCAAAATTCGCCTCGATCTCGCCGATTATTCAATGGCCAGAAAAGGCGACAGGATCAAAGTTCAAGGCATGAAAATGACCGGCACTAATGGACTGCTACAGGCCGCGCAAGTGAAGATCGAACTGGCCGAACCGCTGGGAGAGAAGAGGAAAAAATAGTTTCTCGACGGGAAAAGAATTGATTACCCGCCTTTTCAAATTGCCCTCCGCGATAAACGTCTTTGCGGTGTGCCACTCGCAATACCAAGACTATCAATCGGTCATTGTGAATTTCATACACCACGCGATAGACTCCAATCCTGATTCGCTACAAGTTTTCCCCGCCGGGCATTTTAACCACGCCCGGCGGTCGAGGATTTTGGGCCAGCAGATCAACTTCTGCAACAATCCGTAGTTGCACGGCACCTGGCAATTTTTTAAGGCCCGATCCGCCGACGGTTTGAATAATAACCGATATTGACTCATGGCTTATTTCATGCCCAGCCGGGCCTTGATCTTCTCTAAGGGAATTCCGCCTTTTTCCTTGCGGGCTTTGAGGGCGGATTTTACGTCTGCTCGATCTTCCAGGGAATTGAGTAATTCCAGGTCCGCCATCGACACCACGGCCGCCACGGGCCTGCTGCGCCGCTGTAAAACGATCCTTTCGCCTCCATAAACGCCTGTGCCAAGCATTGAAAAACGCACCATGCAAACACGTAACTAGGCATTGCTGGCAACGGCGATTGTTATCAATACCCAGCCCAGCGGCGCCCGCTTCCCGGACGCGATGACCGGTACTGGCGCATTGGGAATTTCTTTCCCGCAACCTCTGAACTGAAAAATTTTTCACGAGGTAGCAATGAGGTCGGAATGGACCTTCTTCCCGAAAAGAACCAGTAAAAAAGATAGGCGTAACTCTTCGCCACGTTACGCGTTAAGCAAGCTGGGGAATAAGGATTTGAACCTTAACTAACTGATCCAGAGTCAGTCGTGCTACCGTTACACCATTCCCCAAAATTCTTCGCTTCGCGGATTCTCCGCTTCACCCGGAATGACGTGTTTTTGGGAAAGGTTCCGCTGGGCCTTTCCCCCTATATGGCTGGGAAATCGCACCATATTTACCTTCTAAGCCTAGATACCGGGCGAGTTTCCGTCAAGAGCGGATGCCGACCAGTTGAGCTTTTGCTGATTTACACCTAGAATTTGCTTGATATTATTAAAAACTGTCAACCGATAACTGAAAACTAATCATGGCAATACTCCTTGCCTTGCAGGGACCGATTCCCGGGCAATGCTTTTCCTTGGACGGCCCGGTAACCGTACTGGGCCGGCATCCGGGGTGCGATATTGTTTTGGAGTCCGGATCGGTCAGCCGGCAGCATGCGCGGATTACCAACATCGAGGGGGATTACTACATCGAGGACCTGCACAGCCGCAACGGCACCTTTGTCAACGGCCGATTATTGACCGGGCGGCAATTGCTGAAAGAAAAGGACGAGATCGGCATCTGCGAATTATCCTTCGCCTTCCACTTAACGCAGCCGGATGCAAGCGACACGCCTTCCACAAGCTCAAAGACCCAGGCCGGCCAAGGCGCTACGATCGTGGATGATGAGGAAGTTTCCTCGGGTTCCACCATCATGTCCCAATTGGACGTATCGAGCGGTTCCACGGGCATGCGCTTGCAGGTCAACACCGAGGCCAAACTCAAAGCCCTTTTGGAAATCAGCCGGAACCTGGGCCGGGCGATCGGTCTGCTCGACGTGCTGCCCAAGCTCCTGGACAGCCTTTTTAAGATCTTCATTCAGGCCGACCGGGGATTTATCGTGCTCTTGGACCCGCTGTCCGGCCTGTTGGTGCCCAAGGCCATCAAGTACCGGCGCGCCGAAGACACGCAAAGCGTAAAAATCAGCCGCACGATCATCAATAGCGTGATGGCCTCGAAACAGGCGGTCCTGTCGGCCGACGCCGCCTCGGACGAGCGCTTCGAGATGTCCGAGAGCATCGTCGACTTTCGCATCCGCTCGATGATGTGCGCGCCGCTGATAACAGGCGAAGGCAACGCCCTGGGCGTGATCCAGATCGACACCCTGGACGCGCGGAATCGTTTCAACCGCGAAGACCTGGACGTATTGGCCAGCGTGGCCTGCCAGGCGGCCTTCGCCGTGGAAAACGCCCAATTGCACGAAACCGCACTGCGCGAACAGGCAATCAAGCGCGAATTGGCCGTGGCCCATGAAGTGCAGCGGGGATTTCTGCCCGCCGAATCGCCCATCCTGCCGGGTTACGACTTTTTCGAGTTTTACGAATCGGCCCATGCCTTGGGCGGCGACTACTACGACTATGTGCAGCTCTCCGCAGGGAGGCTGGCCGTGGTCTTGGGCGACGTGTCGGGAAAAGGCATTTCGGCCTCGCTGTTGATGGCCAAGCTATCGGCCGAAGCCCGGTATTGCCTGGCCAGCGAATCCACGCCCGCCGCGGCCGTCGATAAACTAAATCGCGTGTTCTGCGGCAGCGGTTGGGAAGATCGTTTCGTCACCCTTGTATTGGCCGTGATCGATCCGATCGCCCACCAGGCCACTATCGTCAACGCCGGCCATATGCCGCCGCTTTTGCATCGGGGTAAAGATTCCGTGCAACCCGTGGGCGACGAAATCTCGCATCTCCCGCTCGGGGTCGATCTGCAAACCACTTATGAACAATGCTCCATTCCCCTACAGCCCGGCGATTCGCTTATTTTCTACACCGACGGCATAACCGAGGCCATGAACGCCGGCGACGAACTATACACGCACCAACGCCTGATGACCCGTCTGGCTACGGACGCCGACAGCGTGGCCATGCTCGGCCGGCGGATCCTTGACGACGTGCGCGCTTTCGTGGGCAGCCGGCAGCAAAGCGACGATATGTGCCTGGTCTGTATGGGCCGGCGTAAAGAATGATGAAGGAAGAAGGATGAATTAATGGAACCGCTTGCGGTTTCGCGATGTCCACCGCACATTCTTTCATGGAAATACTCCGGACGCAAGCGCCCGGGCTAAACAGTCTAGTAGGTCATGCACTCCGTGCATGACAATTCAAGAATAAAATCAAAATTTCCTGATTGTCAGTCTAGTAGGTCATGCACTCCGTGCATGACAATTCAGAGAATAAAATCAAAATTTCCTGATTGTCAAACACTACGAACTGCGTGTCAGGCACGGAGGCGCCTGGCCTACGAACTGACAAATACAATCTAGATATGTAGTTATGATAAATATACATTTTATTCCATTGAAATTGTGCCACCCACTTTGATAGAATTAGTCCTGCCAAAATCGCGGCGGGTGGCATCGGTTTTTGATTCGGTGCCACCTGCAAAAAACAGAGAGGAAGTAAAAAATGAATCCATAAACGTGGAAAATTTGCAATTTGTTGACCAAATCGATGCCATTAGTTCCGCAGGTCATGCACTTTGTGTATGTCAATTCGAGGGTAAAATCAAAATTTCCTAATTGTCAGACACTACGAACTGATTGTCAGGCACGGGGTGCCTGACCTACGAATTTCATCATTAACCACCTACTACCTACCACCTATTATCTACCAGTTTCCATAGCCCTCCAGTTTCCATAGCCCTTTTCATCATGCCTTCCGCGATCCGTTACCTGGTCTTCGATACCGAAAGCGTCGCCGACGCCGAATTGGTAGCTAAACTCCGCTATGCCGGACAGTCGCTTTCGCCGGCCGAGGCGGTGCGCCGATATCGGGACGAGTTGATGCAGAAATATGAGAGCGATTTTATTCCGTATAGTTTTCAATTGCCGATTTCGGTGGCCGTTGGCAAGGTGACGTCCGATTTCCGCCTCGAAGACGTGGTGGTTCTGGACGAACCCCAGTTCCGCCCTCACGTTATTACGGAAAATTTTTGGCGGGGCTGGGAAAAGTATCGCCGGCCCACGCTGGTTAGCTTCAACGGCCGCGGTTTCGATCTGCCGCTTTTAGAGTTGGCCGCCTTCCGTTATGGTATAAGCGTACCGGGCTGGTTTCAAGGCGCGGGCAAGTCGTTCGACCAGCCCCGCAGCCGCTATAATACCGCCGCCCATATCGATTTGTGCGAATTGCTCACCAATTTCGGCTCCGCGCGAATGACGGGTGGCCTGAACCTGGCTGCTAATTTACTAGGCAAGCCCGGCAAAATGGACGTCCAAGGCGACATGGTCCAAGACCTCTTCGACGCCGGCCGTCTGGCCGATATAAACGACTATTGCCGTTGCGACGTGTTGGACACCTATTTCGTTTTCCTCCGTACGCGCGTCTTGCTGGGACAACTGGAACTCGCCGCCGAACAGCAAATAATCTCCCAAACCAAGGCCTGGCTGGAAACCAAGGCCCCTGAATTGCCGGCCTTCCGCTTGTATCTCGAGCATTGGGGCGATTGGCTCAATCCTTGGGAAACCCGGCAAAAGGATGAGGGATGATTTAGCCCCGGGTATATACATCCAGGGTAAGGTGAAGAATTTTCCTCCCTTCCCCGCCGTGTATTCACGGCGGGCTAAATATGAATCCCTGAAGAACCTCAATTATGTTCACTTTTTTCAGTTACATATCCTTTTTATATTTTCCACTATATGGGGGGGATAATCGAAAAAGTTTCTTAGATGTTACCCCCCCAAGATTCAGGTAGCCTTGCCGGACTCTTTTTTTAGCGTATATTTTAATAGTCAGAACGTTAATTGCGATTGCCTCATCGATGCCGTTCTGACAGGGACACCGCACGAGGCGTCAGGTATATTCCCGCGGTGGAAGCCCGTTGCAGGCCGAAACCTGACTGGCCTTTAGCGGGCTTTTTTCATGCGCATTTGGGCCGATTACCCCCCCTGCTTATTTTTTTAGGAATTCCCACAGCTAGGCCGCATTGACGAAACGCCGATTATCAGGTATACACTAGTATAGTTTGTCGGCGTCTTGGGGAATGACTTGGGGACTGTCCCAATTTTCCGGGCACCATGCGGCCGGCATGGTCGGCGAAAATGGGACTATCCCCTTGGCCCGGAGTTGCCTACTGATGTCGAACCATGCCAAGGACAATTTACGGCGTTTAATAGCAGCGGCTGGAATGTCGATTCGCCAAGTCGCTGGGCTGACCGGTCTGGATAAACGCACCATTCGCGGCATCTTAAACGGGGTCAAAAAACCCCACGCTCGGACCTTGCATCGCCTGGCCGCGGGCCTGGGAATATCGGTGGACGAGCTGTTCATCGATCCCGCCCAATTGCTCTATCGCTCTTTCGACCGCCTCACCAATCCCATGGTTGAAGAAGTGCTGGAAAATCATGGCGAATTATTCCACGGCTGGACGCAGGCCGACTTCGACGAGCTCAGCAGTCGCGTGGGCATGGGCGGCCCGCTTACCATGGAAGGGGCGCTTATGGTCGTCCGGCTTATGAACCGCAAACGCGAACTGCACGGAAAATTGGATGTACTCCTGGAAAGCAGCCATGCCGAAGTTGCCGGTGAAATCCTCGACGTGCTCTACGAAAAAATCGCCCTAAAGCCAAACTCGCCCGTGCCGCCGCAATGACGGCCGGGCAAGGGGATATGTCCCATTTAAAGGCGCCGACGCGCACCATGCATCGCATGCTCGGTTGCCGTCGCAGCATTGTATGTGATCGGGTAAACCGCTACAATATCCGCACTTCGTTTTCTCCGCAAGAGCATGCAAAACCAGCGGCGGATATCTGAACTTCTCAGGCAAAGGAAGGTTGTCGTCCATGCCCGATCCTCCCTCTCGCGCTGGTTTTATTGAAAGTCCGCATATCCGCAAGCCCTGGTTTTACCAGTTGAACCGTTATCAATGGTTCGTATTGACCGTTTGCACGCTGGGTTGGGTCTTCGACTGCATGGGCCAGCAACTCTTTAACGTGGTCCGCAATCCGGCCGTTGCCGCGCTAAAGGGCATGGCAACCGATGCCCCGGAAGTGGCCAAATACTCCGGCATTGCCACTTCGCTGATGCTCATCGGCTGGGCCACCGGCGGCATCATCTTCGGCATCTTGGGCGATAAGATCGGCCGCGCCCGCACCATGGTCTTTACAATTTTGATTTATTCCATCTTCACCGGGCTGAGCGGTTTCGCTCATAATATCTGGGACTTCATCCTGTATCGTTTCCTTTGCGGACTGGGCGTGGGCGGGCAATTTTCCGTCGGCGTGGCCCTGGTCGCCGAATATATGCCCGATCGGGTTCGACCCAAGGCCTTGGGCTTCCTGCAAGCACTGGCCAATTGGGGAAACGTGACTGCCGCCTTGATCGGCATGGGCTTCGGCCATTTGGAAAAAATCGGCTCCATCTCCGAAGCCTGGCGCTGGACCTTGGCCGTCGGTGCGCTTCCTGCCATCTTGGCCATCCCCGTGTTCCGCAGTCTCAAAGAGCCCGAATCCTGGAAAAAAGCCGTGGCCGGGGGAGTAGAACGTAAAAAGGCCGGCTCGTTAAAAGAACTTTTCGGCGATCCGCGCTGGCGGCGCAACACTATCGTGGGCATGATCCTGGCCTCGACCGGAGTCATCGGACTGTGGGGCATCGGTTTTTTCAGCGTCGATTTGAACCAGACCGTTTTTCGCAAGGTTTACGAGGCAAGGGAACGTAAAGCCGGCGAGGCTGAAAAAGATCGGGAGTTCATCTCGATGGTTGTCGGCTCTCCAAAAGAAGCCGCCGCGTTTATCGCAAAACTTCGGCCAAAGGACCTTATTCCCGAAGAAGCCGGCCGGAAAGACGCCCAACAAATTTATGATGCTATTGTCGAACTGGATCAGAAAAAGCGGGAGATTTCCAAGGAGAATATAATTTCGCTGGTGGAGAAGAAATTTCCTCTGTTCGATGCCCAGGCGCAGGATCGCCAAAAACGCCTGGAAACGTATCTGAATCCGCCCGCTGCAAACTCGAATCTCAGTTTGCAGGAACAAGTCGACAGGATCGCGGCACGGGCGAAAAAGCTCAACGGCCAGGTGAGTTTCTGGGCCGCCATGACTTCTATGCTCTTTAACATCGGCGGATTCTTCGGGGCTTACGCCTTTAGCTATATCACCGCCGGAATAGGGCGCCGCTGGGCCTTTGCCGTGTCATTCCTGATGGCCGGGGTCAGCACCTGCATTGCCTTCCTTTATATGAGCAATGCCGTCGATGTTTTTTGGATGACGCCGCTAATGGGCGGCAGCATATTCCTGATCTTCGGCGGTTATGCCGTTTACTTCCCCGAATTGTATCCCACCCGCCTGCGCAGCACCGGCACTTCGTTCTGTTACAACATCGGCCGATACGTGGCCGCCATCGGCCCGTTGACCCTCGGCCTGTTGAGCAGCGAGGTATTCAAAAATCATCCCGAACCCATGCGATACGCCGGCGCGACCATGTGCGCGATTTTCCTGGTGGGACTTATCGCCTTGCCCTTTGCCCCGGAAACCAAAGACCAGCCCCTGCCGGAATAAAGGATTCAGGGTTCGTGGTTGAGGATATAGCTATCGGAGTTTGGAATTTGATCTTCCATCTGATTACTGAACCCTGAATCCCGAACCCTGAACCCTATTGGTCGATAAAACCTTCACTCCTTTTGCCCGCATTTCCTCGATGACTCTCTCCGCGTCGCCGAGATGAAGGTTCACTCCCCGGCAGGCGTCTTCAATTACGTTGGTTTTAAAACCCAGATCCACGGCGTCCAAGGCGGTGAATTTCACGCAGTAATCGGTGGCCAGGCCGCAGAGGTAGATCTCATCCGCGCCTTGTTCCTTCAAATACTCGCCCAGGCCGGTTGACTTGCGATGCCCGTTGTCAAAAAACCCGCTGTAACTGTCTATGTCCGGATCGGCGCCTTTGTGGAACACCCGGGCGATCCGCCCCCGATCCAGCCCGGGATGAAAATCGGCCCCCTGCGTGTTCTCCACGCAATGCACCGGCCAGAGGATTTGCGGCATACCGTTTAACTCGATGACTTCCCCTACTTCTTTGCCAGGATGATTGGCCGCGAAACTGCCGTGGCCCTGCGGATGCCAATCCTGCGTGGCCACTATCAAGTCGAAGCGCGGCTGCAATTGGTTGATGAGCGGAACTATTTTATCGCCTTCCCGGATAGCCAACGCGCCGCCCGGACAAAAATCGTTTTGAATGTCGGTAATAATCAAGGCCTTCATGGCTTCGCTCCTTGGCCTTTCTTATTCTACATGCCCATGGCAAGCGTGGGCATGGCGCCCGCACATCTGCGAATGGCATCCATACTATTCTTTATCCAATCGAAGACCCTTTTCTCGGGCGATGCCTAATGCCTCAACGTATTCGGCGCTGGTTATGCGGTGGTTGATCGATGGATAACGGCCGGCATGTCCGCTAGGCTGGTATTGGGCCATGAGATTCACATAGGTCCTGGGCGAAATCTCCTGAGCAAGAAATTGCATTACCTCCCTGGTGCCGGCCAGACCGTTGGGCATCACCAAATGCCGCACCAAAAGCCCACGCCGGGCAATGCCTTGGTCATCCAAAACCAGGTCGCCCACTTGGCGGTGCATTTCCCTGATGGCCGCCCGGGCAATCTCACCGTAGTTCTCCGCATTGGCCAACTGCTTTGAGACGGCCGGGTCCCAAAATTTGAAGTCGGGCATGTAAATGTCGATAACCCCGTCCAACAGCCGCAATGTCTCCACGTAGTCATAACCGCCCGAGTTATAGACCAGCGGCAGGCGCAGCCCGTCTGCCACGGCCTCGACAAGGGCCTCGAGGATTTGGGGAACCACGTGGCTGGGCGTGACGAAATTGATATTGTGGCAGCCTTGATCCTGCAAATCGAGCATGAGTCCGGCGATTTCACCGGCGGTCGTTTCCCTGCCGCGGCCTTCCCAACTGATATCGAAATTCTGGCAGAACACGCAGCGCAGGTTGCACTGGCAAAAAAATATCGTGCCCGACCCGTTAAAACCCCTAAGACACGCCTCCTCGCCATGATGGGCAAATGCGCTGCTGACCACGGCATATCGGCCCGTGCGGCAAAACTGCTGGGAACCAATCTGAACCATCCCCTCTTCCCTTGGAGAACCAGTCACAGCAGTCCCCTCTCCCTTTGGAGAACCAATCTCAGCAGTCCCCTCTCCCTTTGGGAGAGGGTTAGGGTGAGGGTTTTTTATGCTATTTGAATATGATGTTGCGATTTGGGATAGCACCTTTGATTCGCCGTTGTGAATCCTATCGGCCCCGCATCGCCTAGGACAGAGCCGGCACTCGGCCAGGGCTTCGACGGCAGCCTTTGCCCGCCGGGCCAATTCGCCGCTTTCATACAATCTCAAATAAGATGGATAGGACATTATTATTTCATCCCATAAGGAAGATTGAAAAGCATTATATAAAAAACAAGCCCACGGGTTGCAACCCGCGGGCTTAATAATCCCCAAATATGTCGTAATTTTGCATTTTAAGGCATAGGATCAGGATACCGGTAGGTATTCCCCTCGTAGTTCCTCAAGAGCAGGTCGTCGCCTTCGCGGCCCACGACGGTCGTGGGCTGCAAGGGTATTTTCCCGCCGCCGCCCGGGGCGTCGATCACATAATTCGGCACCGCGTACCCGGTTGTATAACCCCTTAGTCCCGCGATAATCTCCAATCCCTTTGAAACCGGCGTGCGGAAATGCTCGGACCCGGAGATCGGATCGCACTGGTACAGGTAATACGGGCGGACCCGCATCATGAGCAAACGGTGGACCAGTTTTTTCATGGTCTCCACGTTGTCGTTCACGTCCCGAAGCAGCACAGTCTGCGAACCCAGGGGAATCCCAGCGTCGGCCAGCCGGGTGCAGGCCAGGAACGATTCCGGCGTGCATTCGTCGGGGTGGATGAAATGCAGGCTCATCCACAGGGGGTGGTGTTTGCGGAGCATCCGGCACAGTGCGGGCGTGATCCTTTGCGGCAGCACGGCAGGCATCTTGGTGCCGATGCGAACGAACTCCACGTGCGGAATCTCCCTCAGCGAGGCAAGGATCCAGTCCAAACGCTCGTCGCTTAAAGCCAGCGGATCGCCGCCGGAGATAAGCACGTCCCGGACGGCCGGGGTCGAGCGGATGTACTCGAAGGCCTTTTCCAGCCGGGCCTCCTGGGGCGCGATTTGCCCGTGCCCGACCATCCGCGACCGGGTGCAGTACCGGCAATAGCTCGAGCAGAAGTCGGTCACCAGGAGCAAAACCCGGTCCGGATACCGGTGCACCAGGCCCGGGATGGGGCTGTCGGCTTCTTCGCCCAGCGGATCGTCGGCCTCGCCCGGGGCTTTATAGAACTCCTGGCTGGAGGGGATCACCGTCCTGCGCAAGGGCTGGTTCCTGTCGTCGCGGGAAACCAGGCTCATGTAATAGGGCGTAATGCTCACCGGGAGCATGGATTTCGCCTGGGAAAGGGCATCCCGTTCTTCGTCCGCCAGCACCAAAACCTGCTCTAATTGGGCCAGGGTGCGAATGCGGTTGCGGGCTTGCCAGTGCCAGCTATTCCACTCCTTGTCGGTAACGTCGGGGTAGAAAGTCTTGCGAAAGGCCCTGGTTTGGAAGGTGGTTCGCGGGTGCCGGCCCGAAAATCCACCCGGGGAGAAGGGATCTATATCCGCGAGAACACGCCGGCGTTTCACTCGGCAGCCAGGCGCCCGGAGGCGCGGGGTAATGAATTGTGACGTAGTACCCGGAGGTTCTTCGTCGCAATACGAACATGCATCAGCTTCTGAGCTGGTCATTCAGTATCTCCTAGAGGCAGCAACAATGCTCGGGCACGACATCCTAACCGGGCCCTGGTATCCGCCGCCGAGCCGGCCCAATTCCCTGACCGGCGCCAAACGGAAGATTTATCTCATTCAATTTCATTTCGGCAATCATTCTGTCTTTCAAAAACAATTCATATCGCAATTGGCTAAAAAGTCAAGAGGAAAATAATAAAAAGGATGAAAGATGATGGATGAAAGTTGAAAAAAAGCGGACAACAAACAGCAGGGCAAAGGAAGAAGGCGGATAATTCAATGCTGATTACTGAAAGCTGACCGCTGTATGCTTAAACTGATAACTGTAAACCGTAAATTAAGAACTTTTTGCTGAAAGATGACGGCTGACGGCGGCTAGGCCTTGACCAATTCCACGCAAATGCCCCCGGCGCGAAGAACGCGGTGCATGCGGGTATACCAAAGTTCCTTCTTCCATAGCAACCCCACTTCCTCGCAAATTCGAGCCAATTCGCGGCGATTATAGGTCCGGCAACGCCACATGAAACTGGTGCAAGCCCCGGTAAAATTGTCCTCGGTCGTCAATAGCAGCATCCGGGCCCCGGGTATCATCACCCGGCTTAACTCGGCCAGCCCGACCTTCGGGTCCGGAACGTGCTCCAGCACGTAACCGCAGGTAACGCAGTCGAATGTTTCCGAGGGAAAAGGCAGCCGGGTAAGATCTGCCACTACGAACCTGGGCCGGTCGCTTTTCAGCCTGTTTCTGGCCCGCCGCAGCATTTCATGGGAAAGGTCAAAACAAGATAGTTCGGCTTCCGCATCGGCATACTTCAATAAATGTTTGGCTATTTGGCCCGCCCCGCTGCCCACGTCCAGGATATTGCGCACGCCGCCGAGATCGAACTTCCGCTCCTTAAAGAGCCGTTCGCCCAGCAGGGTATGCAGCGAAAGCAGGCTGCAATAGGCCAGCATGGCCCCTTGGGGGCCGTCGTACACGTCGCGGACTTTCTCCCGATATTCCTCGAAACTCACCCGGCGTATTAGGTTGTTTTCCAACAAACGCACGAGCAATTTCTTGTTCCGCGCCCGGGGAGAGCGCGTCTTATGCCGTTTTCCGGGAAGTTTTCGGGTTTTTGTCTTGGGTACCATAAGATTCAGAGGGACGCATCAATCCAGTTCATTCAATAAATGCGTCGATTATAGATATACCATTCGACCAATAATACCGCTAGGCCGATCAAGACCACGGTTTTCCAAATTTCCTTCCGAGCGGCCTGCCAAACGCCTTCTCCCTTGACCTCCGCGTCGCCCACTTTAATAGAAGGCGAGCGATTCGGCCGGATGTCACTTTCCCCGGGATCGAAAAGGTTCACGGCGAATTGATCGATTGCTTTACCGCCCGATTGAACGTGGTAAATACCCAATTCCCCGCTTTCTGTAAAGCTTAATTTGCCCAGTTTCCCCGATTTCAAGTCCGTTTTGCCACCGGAAGGGGATATGATGCTAAGGCTCGTTTGCCCCCCGGGCGATTCCAAAGTCACCGGCATGCCTGGCCGGACATTTTCTCCACCGCTCCCTGTCCGGCCTCCGCCGAAGTATTCAAATAAATTTCTCATAAAAACCGGAAAACTTTGCCGCGTGGGCCAGTTGGTCCCATAGTATTTTTTTGTCTGGCCTTCAGCACCGGCTCGTTCTTCGACGATTGTAAACCCCAACACCACGTCCTCGAACGAGTCCCGCGGGGCAATGGCCATCATCGTTCCGAGGTCGGAATCCACCAGCATCGTGGCCCCGGAAGGCGGCTTAAGCGGCGTGCCGGCGGCCAATAAAACATCGCCCATGTCCATCCATTGCATGAGCGGATGGGCAGAATCGATGTCGATAATCTGCGGCACGTCGCTTTTTTGCCCTGCCGTCCACCCGCCATCCGCCGGCAACGCCCCTATGAACAGCGTGTTCGCCTGCGGCATCGACGTCTTGCCTTGACCCTTCCCTTCGGGCCGGCAGCGGTCGAAAATCACCAGGTCATAAGCACCTGCGGCCGCTTGTGACTCGTAAGTCTTGTTTTTCAGAAATTCGGGCGATTCGATCTGCACCTCCGCTATTTCCCGGGCCGACTTGGTTTGCACGGCCATTTTCAAGGGTTCATTGCCCGGTGTGACTAGCAGCACCTTGGTCCGCCGGGGCGGACTAAGGACCAGCCAGGCCTCGTTGTCCAGAGCTAGATGGTCTTTGGTCTTGATTTTCAGCCTTAAAACCCCCGTATCGACGGCCGTTATATCAAAGGCCATGCCTTGGGGCTCCCCGGGTGAGACCTCCACCTCATCGGCATCGACCAGCCGGCCGTCAAGATATAGCTCGGCTGGCACTTTGACTGCGCTGGGCCCGAAATTATCCAGCCGGGCAAAGGCCTGCAAGCGGTCCGGACTGGTCTCATTCCGCTGGGCGCTAAAGGCCACAATGCCTACGTTGATAGCCTCGGGCGAGCCGATAGCGATGAACTTCGGCTCCAAATGGCCCAGGGCAAAGCCCGTGACCGGAGGGAATTTGCCGTCGCTAAGGATATAAAGAGTGGCCGGCATTGCCTCGGCCACCTGCACGTCTCTAACGTCCTCTCCGCTTCGCCCCGGATTGGCCAGGCCCGCGGCCAGTTTCAACGCCTCAAGCAGCGACGTGGACCGGTTGGTAGGCTTAATGGCCTCCAGACGCCGATTGAGTAGTCCCCGGTCGTCGGTAAAGCCCTGTTCTACCCGGGCGGTGTCGGCAAAACTAATGATCATCGCCACGTCGCCCGACTTCATCTGGTCGATCAATTCGCTTGCCCGGCGTTTGGCCTCGTCCAGCCGTGAAGGCTGCACATCGGTGGCCGACATGCTGGCCGAGTTGTCTACCAGGAAAATGAACCGGCTGCCGATAAGCTTGGTCCCCTGCCAACTCGGACGCAATAATGCCCCCATGACCAAAAAAATCACCAGTAGTTGCAGCAACAAGAGAATATTTCGCCGCAGCCGCTGCCAAATTGTGTTCACATGCAGGTCTTCGATCGATTTGTGCCAAAGATATGTGCTGGGCACAATCAAGGGGTGTCGTTTGAGTTTCAAAAAATACAATGCCACGATAGCCGGCGGCACCGCCGCCAGTATCAGCCACTGCCACCAGGAAAGCATGTTGGTCAGGGTGGGAAGCATTGTTTAAAGGATGAAAGATGAGGGATGAAGGATGAATTCTGGATTTTGAACGCTGAATATATTAACCAAACCGCTTGCGGTTTCGCCTCAATTAGCACAATTGACCTGTATTAAAACATCACATTATTAAGATAAAAATAAAAGGTTACATATGCGAAAGCCCAAAGTAAACTAAGATGCAGAAGCTAATATAAAAGAAAACAATACTTGAGAGGATAAAAACAATACCTGCAAATACCGCCTTCCAACCTAAAAGTGGCTTGTAAGAGAGTAGACGCATTTCCCGCCGACATATTGTAACAATGCCATATATTACTGCATAAGCTCCAATTGAAGCGGGAAAGGTAATTTGTATCATTTGTCTAGATGGCCATGGCGCATAAGGATAAATAGAAGCGTTCTGTTCTATTCCCCAACGAAAAATTACCCAAACGCTACCTGATAACAACAATAAGGAGATGAAAGGATTCATTCCATATATTAACCCGAGAATCATCATAGTAACGAAAAAGACTATAGCTTGAATGTAAGCAGGAAATGCCACCGCTATACTGATCAATATCGCACATGCTGTAATAATTAGCATCAGTGTGCGAAGCGAAAACTGCCATGGATTATTATTTACTGGAAGATCTGTCATAATAATGATTTTTGTGGGAACGACTAAAAAATAAATCATCATTTAAATTCTTTTCCAATCCGTGTTTGCTGCTGAACGAAATATGACGCTGACTTCTTAAATCCCCATTTACTGTTCGTTTCTTACCTTACCAGCCCTCGCGTTGCTAAATAACCGGTTACTAATTGATCGACCGGAATGGAAGTCCGGGCCAGCAGGTAGGCCATGCCGCGGCGGGTGCAAAATTCCTTGGCCGAATCGACAAATGCCGCCAGGGTCTGTTTGTATCGTTTCAAAAGCGGCCCGGTCACGGTCACCTCGGCCACGTCGTCGTCTTCACAATCCACCAGGCGCAGGTCGCCTTTGACGTCCGGGTCCAACTCCTCGGCCGACAGGAGCTGGACAACGTAAATGTCCATGTCTTTCGAGACCAAATATCGCAATGCCGCCTGAAAACCGTTTTTGTCCATCAAGTCGCTGATTAAAAGGACGATGCCCTTGCCCGAGTTGCGAAGGCAGAAACTTTTGATCCCTTCGGTCAGGGAGCCGTTTTGTCCGGCTTGGATCGATTCCAGATGTTCGAGCATCCGCCACAGGCTCCGCCGCCCGCGAAAGACCGGCGAGGCCTGCCCGCCGGGTGAGCCGAGGGTTTCGATTTTTACCCGGTCGCCCCGCACCAGCCCGATGAACCCCAAGGCCGCCGCCAATTGCAGGGCGTATCTCAGTTTGGTCGGCTCGCCGAAATCCATCGACGTACTGGCGTCGATCAGGGCGTAAAAGTGCAGGTCCTCTTCTTCCAGAAACATCTTCAAAAAGAGTTTTTCCAGCCGGGCGTAGGTGTTCCAATCGACAAAGCGCAGGTCGTCGCCCGGCACGTAATTGCGGAAATCGGCGAACTCCACGCTCTGCCCCTTGCGCGGACTTCGCCGTTCGCCCTTCATCCGCCCGCGAAAAACCTTGCGGCTGACCAACTCCATCTTTTCCAGTTGGACAAGCAGTTCGGGCGATAATAGCGTGGATGCGGTAGACATTGTCAGGTGGCAGTGAGGGGTGGGCATTTTATTGCCCACTTTATCGTGTAAAGTGGATAACATGGAGTGGGCAGTTTACTGCTCACTTTAATTTTTAGTCTCGGCACTCGTGCCTGGTGGATTTTCCCAAGATCTGTATCATATCCGTATTATATGATACCAAGTTTTTAATGCCGGGTGCAATGGCCGGCATTGGTCTTTTTGTTCCGCACTGCTTCTTGCGAAGCAATGCACACAACTTTTAAATGGGCTGCTAATGGCTCCACATTATGGCGCCCGGATCCACTTGTTCAAAACGAATACCCTGTCCACGAATCGTCTCTTTTAGTTCGTCTTCCGATAATTTACCGGTCTTGATGCGTTGATCGACGGCAAATCCATCGTACACAAACGGCTTCCCTGCGCGGCGGGAAACGGTCAACACCGGGTCCTTCTTCACCATGCAGACCACGGGTCCGGGGATCGCCGCGATCCGCGCAGTCTCGGCTTCCATAATTTCACATTGCTGCCGGAGTTGTTCACGAAAGTCCTGGCTGGCCAGCAACAGGTAAGGCTCCGTGTGGCTCGATGCTAAAAGCCTCCCGATCAGGATCAGTACGATCGTGAGCCGGCTAAGATTGATTCCCCACTGCCGCGCTAAGGGGATCGCTTCGATGCGATCGAACGCAAGCCCCAGACCGATGGCCCCGGCTACGGCAAGCTCGAACTGGGCATTGTCGTAAACGCCCGCCCCGATCTTCTGGATAAAATAAAAGAAAAAAGCGATTAAAACAAAGAGCGTTGTGAACCGGACGGCTTTGTCATGCCGTTGGTGCCATGCACAAACGGCGAAGATCGCAATCGCGGGTGCGATCCATTGAAGGCGGCCCAGGCCCTCAAAGGCCCAGATAAGCTTGTATTGCCGCGGCATGAATAGCTGGCGGAAAAACGCATCGCCGTAGATCATGGCACAAAGGGCAAGACCCAGTGCCGCCGCTACCACGCACACAACGGCCGCGCGCACGGCAAGCCGACGGTCGCTGATCGCCAGCCAACACAAGGCCGTGGCCGGAACCGCGAAAAGAGTATGCTTGAAAAAGCCGGCGAAAACCATGAGTAATATCGCCGGTTCCACGGCGCGCCCGTTCCGCATCCGCCGGAGAAACCAAACCAGGGCCCAGACCATGATCGCCAGCGCGAAAAGATGCGGATCGTTCATCCCCACATAGCTTTCAAAGAACCGGGACATAGTTGCAAGAAACCAGAGCCCGGCCAAAAGCGCCGATGCCCTGGATGCGCCGAATTGCCGCAGGCAAAAACCCATGGCAAACATGATCGCTGCTATCGCCAGGAGCGAAAGCACTCGGCCCACGTAAACCGCATCGAACGTCGCCGCCGCGATCCCGCCTACCAGATAATAGGACAGCGGCGGATAGTTGTTGGCCGCCAGGCCGTCCGGTTCGGGATAAAGCGCCTGCCCGTCGCGAATTGCATCGGCATGATAGGCGTGCCAGGCCTCGTTGTAATCGATCTCCATCGGCAGGCATGCCCGACAGACCGGCCAGATGAAATATATCGCCGCGAGAATGGCCAATGCCGCGATTGAAGCGACAACCGCCGGCGATAACTTATCCCTTTCGCCCGCCAAGAATTGAGGTGAATCCATTTGCCACTCCCAATACCATCCCCATTATATTGCCGTATATTATAGGATTCATCAGGAATGGCAAAGAGATAAAAAGGAACCGGGTGCCATGGCCGTATCGGGTGCCATGGCCGTACCGGGTGCCATGGCCACGCTTGCGTGGCCATGCGATAGTTGTCCCATTTCCGCATGCCCACGACAAGCGTGGGCATGGCACCGGTGCTGAGTAATTGGATGACATCACTATCTGGCCGCGAACTCCTTGACCTCTACAACATCTTCAAGACAAATTTCCCAAAGAGTTGCCTGAATCGACTTCTTTTCGGGCGTATTAGCTATAACCCGGCGTTTATCCGCCCATGTAACGTCAAAAATTCTTTCCCAACTCCGCTCAATTTTCCGTCTGTATTGGGCATGGGGCAATGGGTTGGAATGGGTAAATTTGTAGAATGAAAGCCCAACGGCAGCCAGTTTCTTTTCAAACGCATTTACATCCCGCTCGCTCGCAGGCAAATACCAGTAGTTCAGCACGTAATGCCACAAGTCAAAATCCGATAATAGAACTCGCCGGTCGTCCAATCGACATTCAACTCTGATGCCCTGAATACCTCGGGGTAGATGTCCGCACGCACGCAAATCAGGTTTAGCACGATTCGCTCCCTCCCACTGTTGCCATGCCCAAATAGGCATACTGTCTTCGCTTGGTCTTGGCCATTTCAGCCTTTTCTCCATTTGCTCCGCCATCCACAGATAAGGGCCAAGAAATTCTTTCATACCGTGGCGACGACTCGCCCACAAACGGCCTTTCCGCTGTAATTGTTTCCAAGCCGGTTGAGTAAGAATTGACCAGATAAGCATTAATCTTCAACTATATGCTGGGTGTCATGGCCACGCTTTAGTGGCCATGCTTGATTTATGATTGCCACATACCGAAGACAAGCGTGGGTATTGCACCGGGCGTGGGTAGATATATCACTGGGCACGATATCTTAAAATTGCTGAAGTGCCTTCTCGTAGTTCTCCTCACCGACCCATGAAATCAGGTATTCTTTACATTGTTGAATGACTTCCAGCGATGTGATTTTGGGTATTAACGATCTCGTGTGATCTCGTAAAAATAGCCCCTCCAAAAGTGTCACAGTGAAAATTGTCCAGATATCATCTGAAGCAGTCTTACCCCTGGGTTGCGATTCGCACCATTTCGAGAAATCGATGAGCCTCTGCACTGTCTTCATATCAAAGCCATCTTGCCCTTTTGCATCGAGCCACTCGAGTAAATAGCCCATGGTCAAGTAGGGTAAATCCTCATCACCCTCTTTAATTTGCTCCAGGATCTCTGGAAATCTCGCCAGTAGTTCGTTTTGTAGATGTTTCATTTGTCACTGTGCTCGAGTGCCATTGCCAGGCATGTGTGACCATACGAGAATTATCGCATTTTCACATGCCCACGCAAGCGTGGGCATGGCATGAAACTACAAAGTCTTCTGCATTTAAGGTCTATTAATGCGAATGAGCAGCCCATTCATATCGCGTTTTGATTCAATTGTTGTATGAATTCGCTGTGCCAAGGCTAAAAAATCGGTGTCCACGGAGCAGACAATTATCCCGCAATGATATGGTTCCTCGCTGTGAAGCCGGACAAAATGCCATCTATTAAATGTCAACAGAATACGATTATCGTAGACGACAAATGACAAGATTTTTTCATCGGGCATTCTTTGATCTGCATAGCCGCTTTCTTGCGTGGCTAAGACATCGTGGCCTAGACGGCGAAGTTCCTCCACCACAGGAAGGAAGAAATTTTCATTAGCGTAGAGACGGGCCATGGCTTATGCTTTTTCATTATCGGCGATTTGACGGTCGATCTCTTCGCGGTAAAGGCGCTCATAAGCCCACGCATTGGTAAGGTCTTCTGCACGTAATGTGGGATAACCTCGAAGAATATCTGCCTCGCTCATGCCCAAGCGTTTAGATTGGACCAGAATCCATATGGGAATGCGAGTGCGGACAATACATGGCTCGCCGCCGCATACATCGGGAGTGCTTTCGATACCCGGTACTGAAGACTTCATGGCTGATGGCCCTCACCCTAGCCCTCTCCCAAAGGGAGAGGGGACTTTTAAACGGCTCTTATTATAACATTTCCCGGAACTGGCCGAAGAGGTAATTGCTATCGTGCGGGCCGGCGGAGGCTTCGGGGTGGTATTGGACGCTGAAGGCGGGGGCGGTTTTGTGTCGCATGCCTTCCACCGTGTTGTCGTTGAGATTTAGATGAGTGATTTCGAGTTCCGCAGGCAGAGAATTGGCGTCCACGGCAAAGCCGTGATTCTGCGTGGTGATTTCCACGCGGCCGGTGAGCTTATTGAGCACTGGTTGGTTCGCGCCGCGATGGCCGAATTTTAGTTTGTAGGTTTTCGCACCGCAGGCCAGGGCCAAAAGTTGATGGCCCAGACAGATGCCGAAGATCGGCTTTTTGCCCAATAGGTCGCGGATGGTTTTTTGGGCGTAATCCAAGGGTTCCGGATCGCCGGGGCCGTTCGACAGGAACACGCCGGCCGGATTGTAGGCAAGCACTTCCTCGGCCGTGGCGGTGCCGGGCAGGATGGTCACGCGGCAGCCGGAGTCGAAAAGCCAGCGGGCGATGTTCCACTTCATGCCATAATCCAAGGCCACGACCAGCGGCGAATCCGGGTCAACTGGTATTGAACCGTTCGGACGCAGGCGCGTCCAAGGGCTCAATGGCTCGTGCCACTCTATCGCCTTTTCCGGAATCACTTCGCGGACCAGATCGCGACCGACCAGGCCGGGACTGGCCTTGGCCTTGGCCACCAGGCTGGCGTCGTCAAGATCGACGGTCGAGAGAACGCCTTTCATCGCACCTAGTGTGCGGATCCGCCGGACCAGGGCCCGGGTATCGATGCCTTCCAGGCCGACGACGTTGTTTTTCTTGAGATAATCGCCCAGTTCGCCGTCGGCCCGAAAATTGCTCACCCGGCGGCTACGCTGGCGGACGACGAACCCGGCAAGGTGCGGCTTATGGCTTTCCACGTCTTCGGCGTTTATGCCATAATTGCCGATCTCGGTGTAGGTCATGGTGACGATCTGCCCGCGATAACTGGGGTCGGTCAGAATCTCTTGGTAGCCGGTCATCGAGGTGTTGAAGCACACTTCGCCGTCTACTTCGCCTTCGGCGCCGAAGGAGGTTCCCGTGTAAACCGTACCATCTTCCAGGGCGAGTTTTGCGATCATGGTCATAATTTTATCGCTGATATAAATTACTGACTTAAAGTCCGGGCAATTGTCGGCCCGATAGCTGTTTATACTGGCTGTGGGTCTCTGAACTGGCACCTTTAAGATGCGAAGTTCGGGCAGCCTGAGATTGGGTTCTTGTACCGGCGAACAGGAACCCTTTTTTTATTTTCCTAATTGCGCAACTATCGGCAACAGCCTCTATTATGATTTTACTCGCATCCGTCGTGTTGGCATAGATACCCAAGCACCACCATGCCGGGTGGGGCTTAAATATGTCCGGATTTATACTATTAAATCTTAGACCGTAAACTTTAGGCTGTGAGCTGAAGGTTAATAAATGACAACTAAAATAACTGATAACCGTATTAACGATGATCCGCTGCGATGTCAGGCGGTTTAGTGCGAGGCGTTATTGCGCCTTGTTCCCGGCGCAACACGGCCAGCAGACTGGCCCCGGATGAATATCCTCGCGATTCTTGCCGCCGAAGAGCTTTCACCAATCGTTTGCTTTCGCCGGCAAGGATTTGCTCAAGCAGATAATTGCTGACTGGATTGGGCATCCAGAAATCGGTCCCTGCACGGCCCGCCGCACGATGCCGGCGTTGATTCCAAGCACGAACAACACGAATCAAGGGCAGCAACCGGCTGTTAAAATGGGAAAGGAGTAACGGCGCCACGGGCAAACCGGCCCAAACCTTTTCCAAACGGCTGGCATCGTAACGGCGATAATGTCCGAAGGATTCGTCATGCACGGACCAGAGCGACTCGTCGGCCGGAACTGTCAGCAGGAAATAGCAGCCTGGCGCGGCAGGGGCCAACAGCCGCGAGAAAAAAAGAAAATCATCGCTGACATGCTCCAACACGTCCATCAGCAAAATCAAGCGTGCCTGCCCGACTAGATCGCCCAGATCGTCCGGCACCAGGCCGGTTATAAACCGCACTCGGGGAAATCGTTGCCGTGCCAATTCGATCGCTTCGGCCGAGGTATCGATTCCCACGCAGGCATAACGGCCGGCCAAGGCGGCGATATTCGCCCCGGTGCCGCAGCCCACGTCGATAACCAGCGACTGGGGCGAAGGCGGCAGAACTTCGGCCGCCAACCGCGACATGATCAGCCGCCGGCCGACAAACCACCAATGCCGTTGCTCGATGTCGGCGTGCAGTCGGTATTGAGCGGTTTGCATTAAACGTTATAAGTTATAAGTTATCAGTTTTTAGTTTATTGGGAACAGCGTCGATTGTACTGCTCGGAAGGCTATTGGGCAATTGGAAAGGTCCGTTAAAATATTTCCTATGGCTCTTTTGTTCTGGACGAACTCTATAACCTGACATATTATGTAAATATGAAGTTTACGCAGTATTTTCTGCATACACACGACCGGCCCGACCGCCGTGACATTCGGATTGAATGGATCGAACAAGTTATTACCAACCCCATTAAAGAAGTCGTGCAGACCGATGGGCGGATTAAAAGGTGGGGAATAATACACGAAGCCGGTGGAAAGTATCTGCGTGTAGTGCTGCTCGCAGACGGCAAGACCATTCACAATGCTTTTTTTGACCGAAGATTTAGGGAGGTGGAAGATGAAGGTTAAGTACTTTCCAGATACTGATACGCTTCTTGTCAATTTTAGCGACAAAAAGATCGCGGAAACCCATGACCTGAACGAAAACGTTCTAGTTGAACTCGATGAAAATGGACATGTTGTCAGCATGACTATCGAACATGCAAAGCAACAAATGGATATCAGCGAATTCTCCTATCAACTGGCTCCCGTTTAACACAGTTGGTTTCCCATCCACCGACCATGCTTCGCATTGTTTCCGGTCGGGGTTATACTTCCATATCCTACTTTCCCAGGCAGCGGCCGATTTGCCGCACGGCCTGGCGGAGTCGATTTTCGTTCTCTACCAGGGCGAGTCTCAGGTGGCCTTCGCCCGCCGGACCGAAACCGGCCCCCGGGCTGACGGCCACGTCGCCCTCTTGAAGCAGTTTCATGGCGAATTCGAAGGAAGTCGTTTGCGAGGCCCAGGGCTCGGGCATTTTCGTCCACACGAACATGGTTGCCTTGGGGCGTTCGACGGGCCAACCCAGCCGTTCCAGGCCTTCGCATAGCACGTCGCGCCGCCGCTGATAAATCGCCGCCTGCGCCTCCACTGCCGCATCGGTGTGGCGCAAGGCCACGATGGCCGCAATCTGAATGGGCTGGAACATGCCGTAGTCGTAATAACCTTTAATTGTGGTAAGCGCCCGAAGCATCTCGTCGTTTCCGGCGGCAAAACCCACGCGCCACCCGGCCATGTTGTAGCCTTTGCTCATGGTCGTGAGTTCCACGCCCACGTCGATTGCTCCAGGGGCGGCGAGAAAACTCGGCGTCTTGTACCCGTCGAAGGCCACGTCGGCATAGGCCAGGTCGCTGATGACCATGAATTTCCAACGCTTGGCCAGTTTCACCACCTCCACGTAAAATTCCGGCTCAACTACGGTGGTCGTAGGATTATGCGGAAAATTGATAATCAATAATTTCGGCCGGGGAACAATGTGCCGGCAGGTGTAATCAATATTAGATAGAAATTTCGCGGGATTGGTCACTTCCAAAAGGATCGCGTTAGCGGCAGCCATTGCCACCGCGTAAAGATGGGCGGGATAGTGAGGAGCGGGTACGATTGCCGTGTCGCCCGGCCCCACCAATGCCAGGCATATATGACTAAATCCCTCCTTTGATCCCAGGCACACCAGGACCTGATTTTGCGGGTCGAGTCTTACGCCGTGTTGTTTGAAGTATTTCGAGGCCACCTCGCGGCGCAAACTCAAAATGCCTTTAGCCTCGGAATAGCCGTGATTTTTTGGATCCCGGGCGGCTTCTGTGAGCTTATCCACGACTAAATCTTGCGGCGGATCGCTGGGATTGCCCATGCCCAGGTCGATTACATCGTCGCCCGCGCGGCGCTTATCGTACAACAATTTGTTAATTTGGGCAAAAAGATAGGGTGGCAGCCGGCGCACACGATCGGCCACCTCAATGATAAACGGTTGGTTGGTTGAGGTTTGCTCGCCTATGGACCGGTCTTCGCTCATGATATGAATCCTCAAAAAGTTGATCTTAAGCATATTCCCATTGTCTAAAATCCGCTAGACCCGGGTTATTAATGACCCGGGATTTGCCATGCAGAGTGTGAAACATTAGCCCGAAGCGCAAGCGAGGAAAAACACGTTTTTTCGCCCTCGCTAGCGCTTCGGGCTAGTGTAAATTCATGATTAAAGCGGGTAAGTCCCGGCACTTGCGCTTAAAAGACTCGCTCCCGCTATCCGGCCAGGCGCGTAATGCGGTTGGGCGTTTGGGCAGGAAGTTTTTCCGGGCGGTAGCGGTATTGCATAATGTAGGCGTCTTCCGGGGTATCGGCGTAATAACTGCGCAACACCGATACCGCGCGGAAACCGTTCTCGCGGAAAAACAATTGCGCGGAAAGGTTGGTTTCGCGGACTTCCAGCAAGATCCGGGTGCGGCGTTGCGTGGAGAGTTTGGCTGTCAGTTTGGCGATCATTTGACTGCCCACGCCCTGGCGTTGGAAGTTTTTTGCCACCACGAAATTCAGCACGTGAATCCGGGTTTTATGGAGTTCATAAATCATGAACCCCACCACCCGATCGTCATGTTCGGCCACCATGCCGATACAATTGCGCTGCCTTAGACAATTGACGAAGTCGTCTTCGCTCCAAGGATAC
The DNA here is from genome assembly GCA_963845975.1 of Pirellulales bacterium. Classification (GTDB taxonomy): domain Bacteria; phylum Planctomycetota; class Planctomycetia; order Pirellulales; family Thermoguttaceae; genus JBEKIK01. The sequence goes on from CAWJUD010000002.1 coordinate 492,118, forward strand.
TCGAAACATTCTTTTTCGATGGCCAGGACTTCGGACATATCTCGCCGAATCATCCAGCGAATGTGGACGCGGACTTCCTGTTTCTGGTCGGAATGCATGCCGGCCTCCTTCCTTGCAGGCCGGTCACCGTTTCAGATGGTGACCTTCGCATCGTTCCCGGGACGCTACTTCGCGCCCTATGGCTTGGGCAACTGGTTTCCGTGTCGCCCCACGCAGCCTCATTACCAGCGGGGCATATACAGTACCATAACCGGGCCGCCATTCCAATACGAACTGGCGGCGGTTTTTAATAGGCAAATAGCAAAATTCAATGTCCCCTCTCCCGACCTACCGACCATGCTCCGCATGGTGCCCGTCGGTGCCCGGAAAGGGTTAGGGTGAAGGCTTTGGACCAAAAAATGTCTTGCCTTATTTGTGAGATTTTCCCATACCCTCAACTATTGCCCCTTTCCCAAAGGATTCTTGCATGGCCTAATATTCTTGTCCGACTTCAAAAAGACAGGCAAGAATGCCTGTCCTTCTGTTAAAAAATGTTAGGTCGCTTTGATATGGCGTCCAAGCTACTTGGAAGACGAACTGCCCGACGACTTGGAGCCATTGCCCTTGGACTTCTGTTTATTGTTCGATTCCGGCTGTTTGGAAGTTGGCGACGGAGTCTTTCCTTTGGAGCCGCCTCCTCCCAGGATGTCGGACAGGACCTCGCGCGCCTGTTGGCTGCTGACGCCTTGCCCTAATTTGACGACTTTGATGGTGGAAGTCGGCGCAGCCGCCGCGTCCAGGTCCTTGACCATCTTTTGCACCTGCTCGAACAGGTATGCGGGGGCCGAAACAACCAGGGAGTTCGACAATTCGTCGATTCCGATGGAAAGTTGCCCTTTGAATTTCGGCATTTTCTGATCTTTCTTTCCATCCTCGTCGCTGGAAAATTCATAAATGTACATCCGGCTGGAATCACGTTCGTTAGGCTTTGCCCCCTGCAATGCCTTGTCGTTGGCGCTGAGCAAATCGCGGTACACGTCCTTGACGGTTTCCGCAATTACCTTGGCCTTGGAATATTGCAGATGAATAGTCTCGGTCTTGCGGACCGACTGCGAATCGTCGGGCTGCTTGTCGTAAAGATCGATCAATTCCGCGATAGTCTTCAATTGGCCCGCGTCGGCGTTTTCCACGAGAATGGTATTGCTTTCCGAATCGGATATGAATTTCAGCGGGCGCCGCTTGGACAACCGGTTTTGACGGTCGTCTTTGGAATCGTCCTGGCCATAACCGTAAATATAATCCAAGATATTCGTTCGCGAGTCCTTCTTTTCTTCATCCTTGAAGAAATCCTCGAGATTCAAGGCCACCCCATAGGCCCAGGCATATTTCAATTTAAAAACTTTGTAACTCCTGCGAGGCGGCGCAAGCTGGGCCGCCAATTCCTCCATGGAATCCAGGGCATCGGTATCCTCGCTTGATATGATTAATCGCCCCTCTGCATCCATCTTGATCTCCACGGAAGGCGGCGTTTTGCCGGAAGGCTCCTTGGATTCCGCCCACGGCGCTCCTTCGCGGCTGAATTGTACAAACTTCAGGGCATCCGACTCCGTCGCCTCCGCGCGGGCGTTTTTTGTAACCGGCTCAGACGGCAGGATTTGTTCTATCGCAGGTTTTGGCGGCGTTTTTTCCGCGGCCGGAGCAGGATTCACCAATAATGGATTGGGGGCCATCGTCGGCCATGCCCGCCGGATCTTCTCCAGCAACTCCTCCCCCTCCTTGCTATCGCGGACGTTGATTACCCGCTGAGTTTCGCGGCGGCTGCCCTTGGGCGGAATTTCACCCAGTTTCACGAGCAGATTTTCCACCTCGCCCAATTCCACCTCGTTGGTCCACAGCAGCAACCGGTTGTGGTCCACGTCGGCCTCGACGCGGAATTCATTGACGCTTTTGTCCTTGTCGCCGGACTGGTTCCCATAATCCGTCATCCAATACGGCTGGCGGGCGGGCTTTTCCTTTTTCTCCCCCAGCATCATGAACGTGATCGAACCGGCGACGTAATCGGCCGCCAGGCGCCGCAGGCGAATCACCTCGAAGCGGCGCTCGCTGCCGCTGAGCTTTTCCACCACGGAACGAATCGTGACGTGGTCGGCCAGCGAGGCATAGGCCACAATCGCCTTATTTTTCTTGTCGATTTGCAACCGGGTGGTGGGATCGAGATTTCCTATTTCCTGCAGCGTCTTAACCACCGGTTCCGGATCGACCCCCGTTATGCGATATACTTGCATGCGGTTCACGTTGGTCAACAACGACTGAGTGGTGTCCAACGGCACGTCGATGGCGCTGACGGCTTGGGAAATGATGGCCATTTTATCGGGCGGGGCATGAGCCAGGATGCTGTTTCTCCGTTGATTCAGGACCAGTGTCACCTGCGGTTTCGGCTTGAGCATGCCCTGCACCCCGGGCTGTCCCCCTTGTTGCTGCTGTTGTTGCTGCTGTTGCATGCGGGCCATCATCATGGCCTGCTGCTGGGGATTGTCTCCGCCCGGCTGGGGATTTTGCCCGCCCGGCATGCCCGGCATCACCTCGCCTTTCGCATCCGGACCCAGCAATGTCTGCAACTGCTCGAGGACCTCGCTGGCGCGGGCATATTGCAGCACGAATTCCCGCACGAGCCGCTGCTGGTTGTCGGCCGACTGCACGTCGTTTAACAGCGACCGTATCTCGCGCAAGTTAATCACCGCATCCAGGGCCTCCAGCCGATTCATGGATTTAAGGGGAGTAAGCTTCCCGTTGGGACTTTTCATGGGATTGATCTCTTCGATGATCGCATCCGCCATTAGCCAGTCCAAGGGGAAGGAAACCTTCACGAATTCGTGGGGATCGCGCTGGTCGAGTTCCTCGGGCGTGACTCGGGGCACCAGACTCGGATCGAGGTCCTTGATACTTGCCGCCGTAAGAACCTCGCCATTGCATAGCAATGTATATCCCCGCGCTAAAAGATGCTGGTTAATTAAATCCCGCGTTTCGCGAACCGTGTATCGCCGCTGGGTGCTGAGATTAAGAAAATCGCCGGGGAGTTTTTGCCAATCAAGGCTCATTCCCGATATATCGGCCAACCATTTCAGCACCGGTTCCCAAGGTTGCCCCTGAAAACTGAAGCGGACTTTTCCATCCGCATCCGGCCGAACCTTTAATTCATCGGGGTTGGGCGGTTTGGGCGGCGTTGTGGGGCGCATGGCGGGCTTGGGTTCCTCAGGCTTGGCCGAATCGCCTGCTTTTCCCTGCGGCCCTTCCTGCTTACCCGAAGTTTCGCCCTGCTTGTCTGTTTTCTTCGCTCCCTCGTCCGCCTTTACCGCCGGGGTGCCTGTTTTGATCACCTCTTCGCCCGGCTTTTCGGAGTTGGCCGTCGGCAGTTGGCCGGATTTGTTTGCATCGGGCTGTGCTTTGGATTCGGATTCCGAAGCCGCCGCGGCAGGTGCGACTTGAATGGAACCGCCTACAGCAACCTTCTCATCATCACCTGTTGAAATCCTTGCTCCAAACAAAACAGATGCCAGCACAGTTATGGACCAAGTGATCCGCCCCAGCCATAGACCTCTTCCCCGCCTATTTGCCATGATAATTTTCCCGTCGTTACATAGGCATGACGACAAAACTCCGGGTTTTGGAGTTTATCACATATTATTTTGTCAATTCTCAACCAAAAAAGCAAGCATTTAATGGGCATAATACCACCAATTTAGCGGGGGAATGATAATAAGATTTAATTTTTTTCAAAAAGGACTGTGGAGAAGTAGGCAAAGTTTGCCGATTATTCGTGCTGCGTAGTTAGTGCGCTTTTTGCGGCTTGAATATTACGCTTTACAGGATACCATAGTCCCCCTTGTACAAGAGCACTTAAATGTCTGTCAATAAATCACTTACAAGAAAAGGGCGGTTGTGGAAGGCCTTGGAATTCCTGAGTTTTATGGCAGTCGGGATAGTTTTATTGGCCGGCACGTCCATGAAAGCACAAGAGCAGGCGTCCAAGGATTCCGGACCCATTCTTAAAGCCTATTCTTGTCCGATTGGGATCATAGAGGGTACGGCGGTGCGATTGAAAGAAAAATTCAAGGGCCAGCCCGATGTGCGGATTACCAGCAACCTCCGCACCGCCCAAATCCTTGTTTTTGCGCCTCTTGAAACGCAATCGCAGATAGCTGAAATCATGGCCGGCATCAAGGGCGCAACCGTATCGCAGCCTAATCGCGCCGCTTCGATCCATAATCCCCCTGGCGCAATCGATTCCCGGGCTTCCAAATCGGTCTCCATATCTTTGCAGAACATCAACGGAAAGCAACTGGAACAGACTTTATTAAGTATGTTGGGCAATCGGCTTACGGCGGTCCCGCCCGGGGAATTGGGTACAAGCAGTTTCCAATCGATTCTGCCCGGCGGCGCGGTTGTCCGGCTCGACATTCCGCTGCAACTGAACCGCTTCACTCTGTCCGGCACGGCGACAGCCGTGGATTCGTTTGCCCGGTTGATTAAGATTTTGGATGGCCCGCCCCGCACCGGCGATGAGAGCATGCAACTGGTTTCGCTGAATGATTCGAGTATAGCGGCCACACGGCGCACGGTGGAAGCGATACAGTCCTCGGGCATGGACAAGATACCGCGCAGCCCGGTGGCGACAAAACTCTACCAAAATCCGAAAGAGGATCAAAAGCCCAAAGACGGCCCGACTTTAGTCGCCCAAGCCCAAATGACTCCCCAGGAAGAGCAGCCGAACGAGGAAGAAGAACAAGAAACGCAGGTCGTTCAGACCCCGGGCGGATCGCCGGAAAAAGCGGCCATGCAAATCGGCCAGATCGGACCGGTTCAGGTGGAGATGTTGGAAGGGCTGGACGTGCTGATAATCCGCGGCCGCACCAAAGACGTGGAACAAGTGATGAACGTTATCAAACAGGTCGAGCAACTGAGCGCTAAAACCGAACCGGCCATAGAAGTCTACAAATTGAAGTATATCGATTGCCAGGCCTTGTTCGAACTGATCAGGCCGGTCTATGACGAGGTGTATTTATCGCGCCAGGGAAGCGTGAGCATTACCGCCCTGGTAAAGCCCAACGCCTTGTTGATCATGGGTCGGAAGGAAAACGTGAAAACCACCATGGACCTGGTCCGCCGCCTGGATCAGCCGATTGCGCCTGAAACGCAATTTCATGTATTTCGCTTGAAGCACACGCCTTCGGCCACGGCATTAGACATCGTGAACCAATTCTATAACGCTCAAACCCGGGGCGGATTGGGCACCCGCGTCCTGGTTTCGGAGGATAACCGCCTGAACTCCTTGATCGTTCAGGCCAGTCCCCGCGACATGGCCGAGATCGCCGAATTGATCGCCCGCATCGATTCCCCAGCCAGCGAGGCGGTGAACGAACTGCGCGTGATTCCGCTTAGATATTCGATGGCCAGCGACCTGGGCACGGTCATCATGAACGCCCTCAGCGGACAGGCGCAGCGCGCCCGACCTTCCCCGGGTTTGGTGGAGCCGCTCCGGCCGCGGCCGCGGGCACAGCCGCACAACGCTCTGCCGTGCTCCGCTTTCTTACCATCGACACCAAGGGGCACAAGCTTCTGCAATCCGGCATATTAAGCGACGTGACTGTCTCGGCCGACGTGGGGGCCAACGCGCTTATCGTATCCGCTCCCGCCGAAAGCATGGACCTGATGGAAGCATTGATCCATGAACTCGACAGCGTGCCTTTGGCCGAGGCCGAGATCAAGGTCTTCACCATCAGGAACGGCGACGCCTCGAGCCTGATGAATTTGCTGCAAAACATTTTCGGCCCCGCCCGCCAGGCCGCCGGGGCCGTGGGCGGCGCAGGCGCCTTTGGCGCCTTTGGCGGAGTGGGCGGCGCCGGAACGGCCGGCCAACAAACGATCACCTTGGAAGGCGAAACCTCCCTGATCCCCGTGCGTTTGGCCGTCGATGCCCGTACGAACAGCATCATCGCCTCCGGCAGCGCCGGCGATTTGGATACCATCTACACCATCCTCATCCGCCTGGACGGCACCGATGTCCGGGGCCGAGAAAATCACGTCATCAAACTGAAAAACGTGGCCGCTACCTTCGCTTATTCGGCTATTAACACCTTTCTCACAAACCTCTACTCCATGGAAACCAGCTTGGCGTCGTACGGTGCAATCACCCCCTCCGCACTAATTGAACAAGAGGTGATCGTCGTGGCCGAGAACTCCACGAACAGCCTGATCATCAGCGCCACGCCCCGGTATTACAAAGAGATCAAAAAAATGATCGATGAACTCGATAAACGCCCGCCGATGGTCCTGATCCAGGTGGTCATCGCCCAGATCACGCTCACCGATGATGAACAATTCGGCATTGAATTGGGCCTGCAAGACGGGCTGCTCTTCGACCGCAGCGCGGCGTTGGCGGCGGCTTCCACTCCGCCGGGCCAAGGAAACAATCTCAATCCGGGTTATGCCTTTCCCGGCTCGCCATTGGGCAACAGCCCCACCGGTCCGGGCGGCAACTCAACCCTTAACAACGCCCCCTTGGTAGGAGCACAAGGGCTATCGAATTTCGCCTTGAATCGGGCCGATCCCACCCTGGGCTGGGGCGGATTAGTCTTATCCGCCTCCAGCGAAAGCGTGAACGTATTGCTCCGGGCGTTAAAACATAATCAGCGCATCGAAGTACTCAGCCGCCCGCAAGTTATGACCATGGATAACCAGGAAGCCTGGGTTCAGGTCGGATCGCAAGTGGGAATCATCACCGCTTCAGCCAGCACTATCAACGGCCAAACAAACACCGTGACCCCCCAACAAGTCGGCCTGATCTTGACGGTCCAACCTCGCGTCAGCGAGGATGGTGTCGTGGTCATGGCAATCAATGCCACAAAATCATCCGTTGGACCGGAAGCCGAGGGCACCCCGATCACCGCCGTAAACGGCCAACTTATCCGCATGCCGCAAATCCCTACAACCACGGTGCAAACCACGGTCAGCGCTTTGGACGGCCAAACCATTATCCTGGGCGGGCTGATCACAAAAGACAAAACCGACGAACACCGCAAGGTGCCTTGGGTGGGCGATATTCCCGTATTGGGACATTTGTTCCGCCACGATTCCGTGTCCAACGAGCGCCAAGAATTGCTGATCATCATGACGCCGCATATTGTGACCAGCGTCGCCCAGGCCGACGAACTCAAAAAAATCGAGGCCGCCAGGATGAACTGGTGCCTGGGCGATGTAATCGCCCTGACCGGGGATATCGGGCTTCGGCCGCGCAACGGCGATTGGCCGGATAGCGACACCGAGGTGATCTATCCCGACGTTAATCCGCGGGCGGAAAAACCATCCGCCAGCGAAGGGAAATCACCGGCCGGCGAAACCATCCCCGCGCCGCCCGCCGTAGGCAACCCGGATAAAAACTCCCCGCCCTTGGGCACGCCGAGCGTGCCGCCCGAACCGTCGCGCATTCCCCAGCCCGACGCCGGCGCCATGGCCCCGCAACAGCGTTTCATGCCCGCAAATTCGGCATTTTACTTCAACACCAACGGCCAGGCTCCTTTGCAGGCCTCAACCGCGCCCCAGGGGGTTAATGCGGCGACTTATGAGCGGCCGGTGGGATATCCCCCGCAACCCGCCGCGCCAAACTCCTATCCGCCTTATCCCAACACTGCCAGCGGCGTAACACCGACTATCTACGATGCTCCACCGCGTTATCCCACAACCCAGCAACCGTTTTATCGATAACCAAATTTACAGGAGAGAAAATCGAATGTCGCGATTAAACTCCTTGAAACAAACTATTTTCACGGTCATTGTGTTTGCGATGGCTGCCGGGTGCACGTCGCTGAAAATGCCCAAGCCGAACATATGGCCGTTTACGAGCGAAGACGCGGCGGCAGCGCCTACCCGGATCGTCGCCTCCTGGACTGATACCGTCCTTTACCAGCCCAATCAGATTCCCACGCGCGGCTTTGGCGGCCGGCTCTTATTTTATGCCGGCAACAAACCGGAGCCCGTAAAAGTCGACGGCACACTGACAGTTTACATTTTCGATGAAACCAATCGCGACCCAAACAACGTAAAGCCCGATCGTAAATACGTTTTTACTAAAGACCAACTGCCCACGCATTACAGCAAGTCGAAACTGGGCCATTCTTACAGCGTGTGGCTGCCCTGGGACGAAGTAGGCGGGCCGCAAAAAGATGTCAGCTTGATCGTCCGCTTCATGCCCGAAAAAGGCGACGTCGTGGTGGGCGAGCAAAACAAACAAATGCTGCCCGGCAAGACGCAAATTGCAACGAAAAATCCCGGGGCCGGCCTTCCCGCCGCACAAGCGCAGGCATTGCCCGGGCAATCGCCATCCGCGCAAATCTTTCCCGTGCAAGCGGCTTCTTATGTGACTCCGCTGCCGCCGGTGGTACCTCAAAACCAAGGCGGCGTGCAAAACGCTCCGGCGCAATCGCGCGGCATTGAGACCACAACTATACAACTTCCCCCCAACAGCATGCTTAGAAATTCACTGATGAGAAACGACATGCCAAGCCCCATTGCGGCTAATCCCGACGTAACGCCACTTCCGGTCAATCCATACTACGTTACCAGAACCGGAGTGATAAACCCGGTGCTCCCAAGCGCAGGAGAGAATCAGCCGGCCGACAATCAGCCGCCCACGGGTATCAATGCGGGAACTACTTGCTCGAATCCGGTATATCGGCCTTGGAATCAGATTTCTCGGCCGTTTTCACCACCAAATCGTTTTGCACCTGGTCAACCCCAGGTTCCAAACGCACCAACTTCGCAGCCAATTCGCGATCCCGGGCCGTGGCCACAACCCCCTTTAACACCACAGTCCTTCCCTGATACGACGCCTCAACAGACGACAACGGCGAACGGCTCACTACCGTCCTCTTCAAAAGCAGGGTTAAACCAGAATTGACTTCGGTAATCGCCTTTGGCAAGTTCTCGATATCCACGCGTCTTGTCACCTTCATTTGAGCCTGGCTGCTGTTTTGCATGCCGTACCTGTTCTGGCCGAAACCCGTTTGGCCGAATTGATTCCCGCGCATTCCCCCAAATTGTCCGCCCATTCCGCCCATCGATCCAAAGGAGGAATTCATGCCAGTAGTTCCGCGCATCGTGCCCATGCCGCCCATGCCCATGCCTGAAGTCTGCCCTGTCGCGTTATTGCCGCCTATGAATGTCTGACCGGTGTTTCCACCGATAAATTGGCCGGTTTGCATGTTGCCAAAGTTGTTTCCAAGACTGCTAGTGCCGCTCATACCACTCATACCGCTCATTCCCATGCCGCCCGAACTGCCAATGCCCATGCCGCCAAGGCCCGAACTGCCCATACCCATGCCGCCCATACTGCTCATTCCCATGCCGCCCATGCTGCTCATACCCATGCCGCCCATGCTGCTCGCACCCATGCCGCCCAAAGATGATCCGCCAAAATTTGACGCTCCCATGGTGGCTGTTCCACCTACATTGCGCGGGCCAAACATACCACTTGTCATACCTCCTTGTCCCCAGGCTTCCAATCCGTATCCGGCTAAAAGAATAAATACAATGGTTATGGATTTGTATTTCATGACCTCTACTCCTGCATTTCTCATAGATATAGCGGTTGGAGGTTCCCCCCTCAACTAAACACACCATTATTTAACACCGGAACGATCTTTATGCACCGGTAGATACTTTATTATTATCGTACAACTCCCTGCAGAATAGCAAATTGTAGTAAACGGGGAAAGCATTGAATTATAAGATTTCCGCAGTGTTTTATTAGAATTCCAAGACATATACATATATTAACCCCCAAAGCAGGGTATGTAAATAGACAGATCAGTAAAAATGAGGAATGCAGGTAATATGAATATAAATTACTTGATGAGACGCCATGCCCGTCCTTTGCATGCCCCTCACCACTCCACCGATACTGCGGCGGTGGTCAACCCTGCCCCTACGGAACAAAGTATGATCTTGTCGCCGGGATGCAGATTGGGCTCGGCCTCGACCAGTGCCAGGGGAATGCTCGCGCTGGACGTGTTTCCCACCTGCTCGATATTCAAAATGAAGCGATCGATCGGCACGCCGCCGCGTTTGGCCGCCGCTTTAAGAATTCGGCCGTTGGCCTGATGCGGGACGACCCACCGCGTTTCCTCGGCGGTCCACCCGGTCTTGGCAAGTGCGTCGCGGATAATGGCGGTAAAACTCTCCGTGGCGGAGCGGAATAGGGCCTGCCCGTCAAGGCGAATCCAGGGATCGAATTCCGGTTTGCCGTTGCTCACCGCATACCCGGGCTGCTCGCGGCGGGCCATGTGCAGGCCTGCCGTGTCGGCCCCCAACAGCACCTGGCAAATGCGATGCCCGTTTGAGCCGGCCGAGATTATCGCCGCGCCCGCCCCGTCGCCGAAGATAAAATATGCGCTGCGGTCGGACGGATCCAGCAGTCGCGATTGCATATCCACGCCCACGGTAAGCACATTGCGGGCCAGCCCGGAAAGGATCATTCCCCGGGCCATCGACACCGCGTAAAGCCAGCCCGAGCAGGCGGCGTTAAGATCGAATGCCGGGATCGAGGGCAGGCACAGACGATCCTGCAAAATGCAGGCGGTCGAAGGCATGGCCGCGTCGGGTGTTGTGGTGGCAAGGATAATGGCGTCGATGTCTTTCGAGGCGATGCTCGATTTGCGGATCGCCTCCAACGAGGCCTTAAGCGCCATGGTCGATGGTTTTTCATGCTCATCGGCCCAGCGGCGCTGCCTGATGCCCGTTACTTGATATACGTATTCCTCCGATATTTCCGGAAACTTTTGCACCAATTCGGCATTGGTCACCACGCGTTCGGGCAGATAGCTGCCCAGGCCTAATATGACCACCTCTTGCCGTGTGTCAGTCGCATGATTGAGCATGGCGCGCGCTCCACGACCTTTTCCTGACGCTCGCCGGCCACGGCAGGCGGAATCCAGTTTTTCATCCCTTCGTCGGCGGTTTCAATCTCCACGATCGGCTCGGTCAACGGCACAGTCTCGCCGTCCAGGTGCATGCGGCGAATTACTTTACCTGCGCACGGCGACTCGAAATCGAAAACCGATTTCGCGCTGTCGATCTGCGCCAATGCCTGGCCCTTGCTGAAACTATCGCCCTCGGCCACGTACCATTCGATGATCGTGGCTTCCAACTCCGACGCCCCCTGGGCTGGCAAATACAACGGCATCCGGAATACGCTGGCGTCCATCAGTAATCTGTTTTCAGTTGTCAGTTTTCAGTTTTCGGAATTCAACGCGAAACCGCAAGCGGTTTCATTCATCCTCCAACCTTCATCCCTCATCCTTTAAAACATCTCTTCAACGGCCGCGACAATTTTCTCCGTATTGGGCCGGTAATGCGCTTCCAGTTCCGGGGCAAATGGGATGGGCACGTCCGGGGCCGCCAACAATTGCGGCGGCGATTTTAACGAGGAAAATGCCGCCCGCACTACCCGGGCGATCAGCATTTCGCCCAGGCCTTGCGTCATGCCGCATTCCTGCACCACCAGCAGCCGGCCCGTCTTTCGCACCGACTCCACTATCGGCTCGAAGGCCAAGGGCTGGAGCACAAATGGATTCCAAACTTCGATTTTTCGCGAACACTTGCCTGCCGCCGACAAGGCCTCGTAAACCATCGCTCCAAAGGCCACCAACGTCAGTTCGTCGCCTTCGCTGTACTTTCGGGCCCGCCAAACATCGGCCAAACGACCGTCGAAGTCGATCGGGCCGCTCTTGCTCCAATACAGCAGCTTGTGCTCGAAAACCAGGCAAGGATTGGGATCGTAAAAACCGGCCAACAAGGCCTCGAACGTCTCCTGCGCAGTGGCCGGATAGAGCAATTTCAAACCCGCGAATCGCGACCAGAGGCCCTCGAATTCGCCCGAGTGGAAGGCCCCCATGGTCAGACCGCCCCCGCACGGCAGGCGCAGCAAAATCGGAGCGGGACAGCCGGATCGATAATACCAGGTGCCGCAATTCAGGCCCAACTGCGAAACGCTTTCCGTGGAAAAATCGGCGAACTGATATTCGATGATCGGCTGCCCGCCCACCTGCGACGCGCCCAGGGCAAAACCCACCATCGCCGATTCGCCCAGCGGCATGTCTATCACCCGATCCGGTCCGTGGCGATCGATCAGCCCCTTGCATGTTTTGAAGGCCGAACCGTAGCGCCCGATGTCCAATCCCAGCATGAAGGCCTTGGGATGCCTGGCCAGCAGATAATCCAGTGCTCGGGTGACCGCCTCGCCGTTTTTTACCTTCGCGGCTTGATACGGTTCCACTTCCAGCGCGGCCGTTGGGGCATAAGGGGTCCAGGATTGCGAGTCGGGTTCCGGCCGTGCGCAAGACAAGGCCTCCTCAAGGTCCGATTGTATTTCGGCTTCGATGAGTTTTTCCATGGCCCTGATTTCCGCCTCGGAAAATCCGCTTATTTCCTGAAACTTACGCCGCGCGGCAGGCAATGGATCACGCTCCAGCCAATTCCGCATTTGCTCGGGCGAAATGTAGTCGCCTTTGTCGTAGGCGGCATGGCCGCGAAGCCGCAAAGTCATGCACTCCAGTATCCGGGGCATGCTATCGGCGCTCATGCCTTCCAAGGCGTCGCACACCGCACAGTACACCTCCCAAGCGTCGGTGCCGTCGATCGTCCGGCCGCTGATACCATAACCCTGTGCCCGATCGGAAAGCATCGTGCAATTATATTGGGCGCTTATGGGCGTGGAAAAGGCGTAATAATTGTTCTCGATCAAAAACAACACCGGAGACTTTTGCACCGAGGCGATGTTCAGTGTTTCGTGGATCTCGCCGGTGCTGGACCCGCCGTCGCCCACTACCGCAAGCCCGAATACGTCCTCGCCCGCTCGTCGCGCGGCCCATGTCGCCCCGACCACCAGGCTGGGCATTTTGCCCAAGTGGCTAATCATGGGAAACCGCCGTGTTGCCGCGTTGCCGTGATGCACGTTGCCCTCCCGGCCGTGCGTCGGGCTTTGGGCGTTGGCCATGTACTGGCAAAATAATTGATACGGCGTGGATCCTAAAAGCAAATGCCCGATAACGTCGCGATGCATGATTGACACCACGTCCCGGCCCGGTCGCAGCGGCATGATCATGCCCGCCGATGTCGCCTCGTTGCCTATGCCGGTGGTCACCGTCCCTTTGGTATATCCCTTTTTGAAGAGCTCTTCCATGCGCTCGTCCAAGTGCCGCGATAGATACATAAGCGGATAAGCCGTGGAGTAAAATTCCGCTTTTGTCAAACGTTGCGGGTAACGCACCAGTCGGAGAGCGGGTGTGCGCGCGGAATCGACTCGACACGACGACAACTGCGCCAGCAACGCATCGATCCACGCCGCACCTTCATGCCCCGCGGTAAAAGGTATATTGGCCGACGATTTATTTGTCTCTCGAGTTTCCAGAGGAGTAGTCACAGTAAGGCCTTTCGTCGGCTATTGACGCGCGATGGAATATCGATTCGACAAATTATGAAGCCAGACAATCGAAAGCGATTTTACCGGGGGTCAACAGGCTTGTCACTGTCAAATCGAACCGATTTCGCGCCACATCCCCCAAACTGCACATCTCCCCCATTTTGTGCAAACAAAGTTCCCGTCTAAACTGAAATTATGAATACCCTGCCCGCAATCCCCTGACCAGACATCATTTATGATTTAGCATCGAGTTTACATAAGTATTACCACACGTATGTGACTATTGTCCGATTTGCATCATTCATTTCCCCTTTTCGGTCCAGGGGACGATGGTATAACCTTTAGGCGGCGACAAAAGAGATTGCCACATAACTCCACCAGGCAGACATTTATTACTTCGCCCGAGCTTATCTCGCGCAGAGACAAGACTCTTGATTTCTTCCGACGCCTCCTTTTTTTCCTCGGCGTTCGACGATTCCTTGAGTTCGTTCTTCCGCTTCTCAACAGCCCAATCGAATGCGGCGAGTTGAAGTTCCTGAAGAGACATGCCCTTGCGTCCGCGCCACCACTCTTGGATCTCTTTCTTCTCAGTCATGGCCCCGTTAGGAATGGGCACAAAGTTATACTGGTGCCAACGTGGGATACTAAATCTGATATGCTCGCGGAAAGCCTCGATGTGACGCGAGATGATTTCCGAGCATACTCTGCCTACGCTCCAACTATAAAAATCGTCGTCTTCCGAATACTTCGATATCAATGAGTAACGCGCATCGGTGCAGCCTTCGATCAGGAAAGGCAACGCTTCCTCGCAGTGATCGAATAGTATCTGCCGATTCTTCTCGATTTGCTCTTGAGCCTTCCAGTCATAGTTCGGCGGAATGCTAATGGTCCTGTCATTGTTGTTGCACTTGATCGGTCGGTTTGGGCTGACGAGTCCCTCAACGAGTTTGTGGTAGTTCGGTTTTGTGCCCCTGTCCTTGACTTCGGCATGCTGAGCAAGTGCGGTATGGCAGGCAACAAGGGACAACACGGCAGCCAGAACCTATTCATTGTTATGGTCCCTCGAGAAAACGGTAGTACTGCTGTCATTTTCGCCAATTGTCCCCGCGACCGCAAGACGAGGCTTGCCCACTTGGAGGCAGGTCACCCGCACGGTAAGAACGCTTTATGGTTTAGGTTAGCATCGGAGTCCTGAATCCCGAACCAGGAACCCTTTTTACATACTTTCCCCTGCCAGGTATCCGGTGCTGAATGCGGCCTGAAAATTGTAGCCGCCAACAACCCCGTCCAGATCGCCCCACTCGCTAAAGCTATTACCCAGGTTTCGATAGAGTTCGAACCAGTCGGGTCGAAACTTGAGCGCCTTTCGAAGCGAGTCCACTGCTGCGTTGAAACGTTTCTGACGTGCCAAGACCACGCCGAGATTATTTAAGACCTCTGGGGCATCTGGTCGGATACCTAGTGAACGTTGGAAAGCCGCCGCAGCGTCGTTGAGTTTATTTTGGGCAAGGTAGACTGTCCCTAGATAGAATAATGCCTCGGGATGGGCGGGATTTTCGATCAAGATTTGGCAATACAACCGTTCAGTCCGTGACAAATCACCGCTCTTATGGAATTGCAGCGCAGACGCAAACCCCATGCCGTCGTAGGCGGTCAAATTAGGGTCCGTCGAAGTCGGATAGGTTGTCATGTCAACCAAGGCCGTGCCGGCATAATTCGAATAGTGCCTACCCTACATATCACTGCTGGACAAGCCAGCAGTGGCACCCGCGCGAAGTGTTGTTAAAAATGGTTCCTGACACCTTTATTCTTTATTTTATTTTTATTCGGAGGAAAGATAAAGCTGGTGCAAATCCACACCATCGCCCGCCGCCCCGCCGAATCCTGGGTTGCCCCGCTGACGAATGCCGAAGTCGATTCAATTGCCGAAACCGTGCGCCGCCAAACCGCCCTGCCCGTGGCCGCGTTTTATGGGGGGATAAACAGTGGATAATAATCGGTAGATATAAAGTTACATCCACATAAAGATTCCCGACCCCTTTCCCCCTTTTCCTTTTCCCGATCCCTTTTCCTTTTCTTTTCCGGCACTGCTGGACAAGCCAGCAGTGGCACACGTATGCAATTATTGTCCAGGCCGGCCGGCATCGAGCAGGGCCTGTTTTAGCGGCGCGATCCACTGGTTTTTTTGCGAGTCGAATACGCCGAAGCCTGAGCAGAATTCCCAGTAGGCGAAGCCCATTTTGCGTTTTGAAGCTTCGTCGGCCACGAAGGCGGTCCAGCGGGCACGCGATTGCATGTCGGCCTTGTTGTATGCGCCGAACTCGCCCAGGTACATGGGCCGGCGATGCTCGACCGCCCAGGTAATGGCCTTGTCCAGATCGAGCATGACGGCCTGCTGCTCCTTTTTCGTGGCGGTCCATTTATTGCCCAGCCAACTGCGGGCTTCGGGCCCGGCCCATTCCGCGCCCTGATGCGTAAACTGGAAGGGGCTGTAGTAGTGGACGGTGGCAACCAGGCGACGGTCGTCCTCGGGCAACTCGAGGGTGGGCAGGTCGCCGATGCCGTTCCAGCCCACCGGGCCGACCACGATCTGCCGCGTGGGATTGCTCGGCCGGATGATGCGGATGGCCTGGCTTAGTATGCGGTTCCACTTTTCGGACGTCAGTTTATCGTGTGGTTCGTTGAGTAGTTCCAGGGCCAGGTCGGACGGATAGTCCTTATAATGCTCGGCAATCTGCCGCCACAGGGCGAGGAACCGCTGGCTGTGCTTGTCGGGATCGTTAAAGATTTCCTCGTAGTGGTGCATGTTCACCACGGGAATAAGATGGCGTTTTAGGGCCTGATCGATTGCCCAGTCCACGCGGTCGAAAAACTTGGCATCGATCCGGTATGGGGGCGACTGTTCCGCATGGGCCGACCAGCGGACTGGAATGCGGACCGAGTCGAAACCGGCCGCCGCGATCCGCTCGAAATATTCTTCCTTGAGCACTACGCCCCATTCGCCTTCCTTGGGGGCTTCCAGGGCATTGCCCAGATTCACGCCTCGACCGAATACAGGTTTTAACTGCTTGAAAAACGGGTCGGCGAAGATTTTCTGCATCTCGCCGCGGTCGAAGCACACGGCCCGGATGTTATCGACCAGAAAATGATGCGATCGGCCCGGTTTATCCAGCAATACTTTGACCGAGACGATGTTCTTGAGGTCCAAGTTATGGCCGGAAGTACCGTGCCACATGCCGAAGGGGACAGTCAATACTGCCTTGGCGCGGGGCGGGACCGTGACGGATTCGGTGTTGTTGTTTTTCTGTCCGTCCGCGCCGGGATTGTTGACGCTTAAAAGCACTCTGACCGCGGCGTCTTGCGGGTTGCTGACGTCCATTTCCACGGCGTCGAACCGGCTTAGGTCCCATTTTCCTTGGCGGGGCTCGATGAGGACCCCGGGCCATGACGCCGCGGCTTGGGTAACGATCTCCAGGGCGTGCCCGCCATTGGCCGTCACCCTTTTTACCTCGCACTCGTTGGCCTGGATTTTTATTGCCTGCTGATCCTCGAAATCTACGAGCACCTGCGGCCGTACAATTTTTTCCTCCGCCGCGGCTGCCATTATGTTTGATGTAAATAGCAGGCCGATCACGGTCCAAAACACCACTGCAAATTGCCAGCTCCGAATCTTAATGTTTCGCCGAAAAGTCGTGCGCATAAAAGGCTCCGGTACGAAAATGGAATACCGAACGTCCGTGTTAGAATGGCCCGAGCAATTTTAACAGGAGTGCAAACATTATTCAAATAGAAGGACAGGCATTCTTGCCCATCTGATTCGAACCGGGCATTTCAAGGCAGACAGGAATGTCTGCCCTCCTATCCTGAACCCTGACTACTGAACCTTGAACTCTTTACCGCGTGGTGAGCGTTACCGGCGGGGCGTCGAGGACCTGCACGTAGACGTCGTCGATCCAGGCTTCGCCCAGGCCGGAAAGAGCGAATGTGACGTTCATTGCCGCCGATTGGTGGGCGACGCGGTACAGGGCGAATTGCCGCCAACCGGCGGAATGGCCGACACGATCGGCCAGGGCCTCGCCGCCGGTGGAATCGAAAATCATCAGTCCGTCGACGCTGCCGGTGATGGGGCTTGGCACATTCACCCAGCCGTGGATGCACACGATTTGCCCGGCCTCGACCATAATTGACGGGCTGATGAACCTTATGGGCGGAGATTCGAGCATGGCCGGCGGATGTTTAATGTCGTCGGCGGTGACCGATAATCTCAGTCCGAATGCGCCGCTGTGGGCCGAGCCGGCCAAAAGATCGGCCGCGGTTTGCACGCCGGGCGCGGGACTCTTCAGATATCGCCAGCCGGTCTGAAACATCATGTTGAGGTTTTCGAAATCGCCGCCAGGAAGCAGATTTGGGCCGAATCGGGCGGCGCGAATGCGGTCGATCAAGCGCCAGTGACAGGGCAAAGTCTGGAAGCCCAAGGCCGCCGGGCTGGTGGCCGGAGAGGCGAGTTTTTTGTCGTCCACGGCGTCGTCCCAGTAAAATCGCTCGACCGCCCGCAATGAACTCATGGCCCGATCCGCGCCGAGTTTCGCGGCGGCGTACTGCCGGGCGGCCATTTGCGCGTCGCACCATTGCAGACTTTTTCGCGCGGCATCGAGCCAGGCCGGCGGCGGGGTCTTTGCCTGGGGCCGCTGATCCAATTCCCCGGCGATCTTTTGCACCGTATAAAATTCATGCACGGCCAGGTCGTGTTCCAATTGGGCGGCCTGGCGTCCGATTATGGCCCAGCGCTGCGTTATATCGTTGACTATCAGCGGATCTTGGGCCAAAAGCACCTGGGCCGAGAGGTTGAATTCCGCTAAAGTCACCAGCATCCCCCCGGCGACGCGTTTGTGCGGGATGGGATTGATGCCGCTGGGATTCATTTCAAAGGCCCCGGCCGATTCCGGCACTCCCGGCACAACCAGCGAAAGGTTTTTCGCCACCGATTGTGCCGGTACACATTGCGCCCCGGGCGAATACCAAATGGGCAACAACAAGCGGGCCCGCTCGGCCCTAAGGACCGCGGCGACAACTTCTTTCTCGCTGCTGGCGCCGGTGGTCACAAAATCGCCCGCGGCCGCCCAAGGCTCGACCAATTCCAATTCCAAATTCAACAGTTGCAACGCCAGGGCGCGGTGGCGGGTCTGTGGATCGTTTGCGTCCAATGGCGAGGAAGAGAGAAACATAAGTCCGCGGCTGCCCGAGGTTACGGCCGTCAAGGCCATAATCTGCATCTGCTCGAAAGATATTTCCAAGGACATGGCGTTGCCGGGCTCCAGAGCGGCAATCTGTTGGCGGAAAGATTCGTTGGCTTGGGTCTGGACGGTGGTCCAAATGGACGTTCCAGGCCTGGCCAGGAGCGGCTGCCGGCGGACCCAAGTGCCGTAGTCGGCCAGTTCCATGCTTGTACCCAACGGGCGCCGGTCGATAAGCAAAATCATGGCGCTGTCCAGCCGGCTGTACCCGCGCAGTTCGGCGCTGGGACGGCAGATCAGCGGGCGCTCGCCGCGATGGTCGGCGTTGCGAATTTGTTCGGCCCAACGGCGGGTGGTTTCCAGGCGTTCGGCCGGCAGATCGCCTCCTAAATCCCACATCAACACGGGATCGAAGGCCGGCCCGACGTCGCTTAACATGGCTGCCGGGTCGCTTACGCCGTCGGGCCTTGGCGGGCGGGGCGGCTGACAGATTACCCAAAGACCAAGCCTGTCGGCCTCTTCAAGGATTTCCTGGGCGGGCAGCCTTTTTAACCACACGGTGTTAAAGCCCAATTGCTTTAAGACCGACAGCGGCTCGCCTTGGTGTTCGATTGCCCGGGGAAAAAAAGGGCGACCATCCACGGTAAGCACCGAACCCGATAGTTTCACCTCGTGCCGCTTAGGTTGGATCGGAACAATCGGCACTGCGCGAGAAGGATCGTTGCCGGCGAGATCTTGGCCTGAAGCGGCGGATGGGACCATGGTAACGTCAGTTGCGGGATTTGCAGCGGCGGAAGGAATGGCCGTAGGCGGGGTTCCGCTTCCTTTAGGCATCCAGCCGCTGTTGCCGGCAGCGGCATTGCCCATCGGGGGCAAAGGATTTACCGCCTGGGCTTGTGCAGGGGCCGACATGCCGACGTACCCGGCGACGTCTAAATCGTCGATCCATACGTTCGTCACGCCCGGTCCGCCATAGACGTTCAAAAACACGGCGTCGACATAGGCTTCGCGTCCATCCACGTTTGGGCCGAGCTGGCTGTGCAAAAAGCGGATTTGCCGGGCCAGAAGCCGGGGCATGTCGGTAATCCGCAATTCTTGCCATCGCCCGGCGTCGGTGTAACTCGTTCCGGCAACCAATGTAGTTACCCGCTTCCCGGTTTTGGAATCGATCGTCCGCGGCAGCACAATCCGGGCAAGCAATTGCAATCCGGATCGATCGGACTTGATCCACAGGCTGGGCATCAGTTCGTCTATAACGATTGGCTGGCCGACATCATGGGCGATGTAGACGTAAGAACCGCCATTGGCCGAGATCCTCAGCCATTCGCAAGCATTGCCGGTGTGTGCTTCGTTCTGGACCCGGCGGTGGTCGAGCATTCGATATTGGGCATCGCCGCCGGCATCGCGCCAGGAAGTTTCCACACCTTCGAATCCCTCATACCATGCAGTTTGACCATGAACCGTCCCCGCAGCCGTGAGCACGGACATAATAATCACGGATATCGGCCGGGGGAAAAACATGAGCCTAGGGATTGGGGATTTGAGATTAAGGATTAGTCCAGCAAAGTATGGGCGGACACAGGTTTTACGACGTAAATCTGCTATTTCCCGGCTTGCGGGAACTATTCTCACTGCAATTTTCTTATTAGCATATATTCGATGCGCCAAATACCTTTGTGGCCAATACGCCACGTATTAGCCGAGTTGCGCACCTTGACGTAAATGGTGCTTGTATCAGGAGTTGCGAATAATATCCAGATCAAACGTTGTATTTTTTCAGCATGCGTTGCATGCAAAGCAAAGGGGTGTTTTTTTGTAAGTTGTTATTTGAAAAGAAGTTAAGGATTTGTTTTATGGCTTGGCAGATCTCGGCACATCGCGTGCTTCCTATGAAAAACAATCAACCATGAAGGAGACAGCAATGAGCGAACCCGCATCTGTTACAAAGCCGAGCACTGAGGAAATTCCCCGAGAAATTCTAGATCTGGCCGAGGCAATAAACCTCCTGCCCGATGATTGCCGGCAAAGAGTGGATCCTTTTCTCACCCGGGTAATCGACAGCACCCGTCGCCGTCGCCGAATTCTTTCACTTGTCCAGGACGCACTTAGCCAACTACGATTGGATATGAAATATTTGGCTTTTGACCTGGAAGCCACGCGCCGCGAACGAGACGAATACCGCCGTAAAATTGAAGAAACATAAAGAATGCCTTGTGTATACCCCATAAGCTGGGTTGCGGCGGTTGTAAGTCGATTCTAGCATAAAAAGTACGGCCTGCTAATTGCAGACTGCATATCAGGCATCATATTTAATCATCAGTTATATTATTAAGTCAATCGGGAAGAGTCGGCATGGTTCATGCAAATGCCGAACAAATCGGCCAGCATGCCGTTGATCTTGGACTGCTTACCCAACAGCAGTTGCTCGAGGTCCAGGCTTCGCTTGGGGGCGGCAACGTCGGGGTGCAAGATTTCATGCAAACCCTGGTGCGGCGGGAAATTCTTACCAACTACCAGGTCGAACGGTTGCTGAAGGGCGAGAAATCGGGATTTTTCTTCGACCGATACAAAATATTGTACCTGGTCGGCACAGGCACCTTTTCCCGCGTGTATCGGGCCGTGCATTGCGATACCGGCGAGGTACGGGCATTGAAAGTTTTGCGCAGCCGGTTTAGCGACCGGCCGGATCAATACAACCACTTTGTCCGCGAAGGCAAATTTGGATGTGCTTTGCGGCATGCCAATATTGTCCGCATCGACGAGGTCGTATCCCACGGGCGGATCCATTTTTTTGTGATGGAATTCATCGAGGGCCGGAATCTGCGGGATTTTGTTAAAATACGGAAGAAACTCCATCCGCTCGAAGCCACACGGTTGATGCTGGATATTGTCGAAGGCCTGCGTTACGCCTTTGATCACGGTTTGACGCACCGCGACCTGAAAATGAGCAACGTACTGGTTTCCAGCCGCGGTCAAGCCAAGTTGGTCGATTTCGGCCTGGCATCGATAGACGAAACCCTCAGCGACGACGAGTTGGACCGTTTGCCTAATCCCCGCACGATAGATTACGCCGCCTTGGAACGGGTAACCGGCGTTCGCAAAGACGACACCCGCAGCGATATCTATTTCCTGGGCTGCATCTATTACAACATGCTAACCGGCACGCCACCGCTGCCGGAAACCCGCGACCGCATTCAACGTCTAAGTAAGCAACGCTTTTTAGACGTCGTTCCATTGCGGAAAGCAGATCCCACAATTCCTCATTGCGTGTCGATGGTAGTCAACAAGGCGATGCAGATGGATCCCGCTCGCCGGTATCAGAATCCGTCGGTCATACTAAGCGACTTGGAAATGGCGTATCGGCGTCTGAACGAAATGGCACAAGCCACAAGCGAAGGACCGTCGCCCGACGACACGCAAGTGGAAGGCGGAGACTCGTCGCTTTCGCTGTTGGATTCCCCTCTCATGGGCCGCACGGTGATGGTCGTGGAATCCGACGGACAAAGGCAGGATAATTTCCGCAAGAGTTTCAAGAAGGCCGGCGCTCGCGTGCTTTTGACCAGCGATCCAAGCCGAGCCTTAAGCCGGCTGCATCAAGATTCTAAAATCGCCGAATGTCTGATAATTGACGCGGAATTTATCGGGCGGCCCGCCTTGGAGTTGTTCAATGAATTGACCGACAATAACGACACCGCCTCGATTCCCGCCATATTACTGGTTGACGAAACTCAGAAAAAACTGGCCGCACATGCCAAGACTTCCGATCATCGCCGCGTTGTTTTTATGCCCATCACTACTAAACAATTCCGCGATTTGCTCATTGAACTAATCGGTGCAAGGGCTGAAAAAAAGGGTTAAAGGCGGACATTAGCCCGAAGTGCAAGCGAGGGTAACCTATTTGCCGTCCCTTGCTTGCGCTTCGGGCTTGTGTAACCTACCGAGTAATCTTGGCTATTATATGCACGCCATCGGCAGAAAATGAAATCTTCCCGGTCAATTGACGGTCTATGCGGCGGCCCTATAATAGTCCTGGTTGATTAATAACCGGAAAAAGGAGCCATTAAATGCATCACGCCGTAGAAATTCAGGATCAAAATTTCGAGGATGAAGTTCTCAAGTCCCCTTTGCCCGTGTTGGTTGACTTTTGGGCAACCTGGTGCGGTCCCTGCCGCATGATTGCCCCGGTAGTCGAAGAATTGGCGGCCGAAAATGTCGACTCCGTTAAAGTATGCAAACTCAACATCGACGATAGTCCGAACGTTGCGGCCGGTTATGGGGTCAGTAGTATCCCCACCTTAATGGTCTTCAAAGGCGGGCAGGTCGTCGAACGATTTGTAGGCGTCCAGCCGAAAAAACGCCTGCAAGAGGCGCTCGATCAGGCAAAATCCTGAGGCTATTTGTCCAGTAAATCTTGTCTTGTTTGTGCAATTTTCCCATGCCCTCACCCCCTGCCCCTCTCCCAGTGGGAGAGGGGACTAATTTGTAAAACTCTAAGTTAATTTGGACATGTCGCCTGCCGATTAAGGAGTTTGGGGAAACTCTGCCGATTGCGCGGAGTTTATCGTGCGAGCGGGACTTATATCCTCGGGTGTGGCAACAATGTCCAGCACTAGAACTGAAACGGCACTGCCTCAAAGTCCTAAAAAGGGTGTCCAAGCCCTTCTCCAGGACGCCCGCATCGATGCCGCTCATTCCGTTAATGGGCAGGATTCGGGTCTAATACCTGCGTCTACATCGGATTCAGCTATAGAACCGGATATTGATTCAGTCATGGCGGGATCGGCCGAAAACTTGCCGGTTCACACGGCTGATGAGTTTCCAAAAAATGGTTTGGCAAGCGAACAACTTCAACGACAAGCCGAGCAATTGGCCCATTTTCTGCGCGAACGGCAAAGGGAGCTTGATCATCGCGAAGCACAATTGAATGCGGAGCTTGCCCAATTGGAAACCGATCTGCGCAAGGAGCGGTTGTGCCTTTGCGAACGGGAAGCCGAACTAGAGCGGCGCCGGCAGGATTTGGAAATTCGGGAAAAGGAAATCATGGAGCGATTGGAGCGATTGGCCGCCGCCGACGCTGCTTTGAAACGTAAAGCCGGGTCCGAATCTGAAGTTGCCGGCCGTTCGGCCGGTCTGCCGCGGGGAAGCGCACAATTTGCCCAACACGCTGCTGAACAAAACGAAAAACGGCAACGAGAGCTGGAAGAGGCCGAAAATCGCCTTGCCCAGGCCCAAAGCGAAACCCAGAAGTTCCAAGAACAATTAACGGCCCAGCGCAGGGAAGTACACGAAGAAATCCATCGAGAACGTCAGCGTCTGATTGCCCAGCAGCGTCAAGCCCTGGCCGAACTGGAACTGAGACGACAGTCCTTGCAGCAACGCGGCAGGCATGTAGATCGATGCCGCAGGGGGCTTTTGCAGCTTTGTGGCGAATTGCAGCAGATGCACCGGGAGACGTTGGAAATCCGGCTGGTCGCTGAGGAACTTTGGATAAAACTATCCGGCTCGGCTGCCCCGGACACATTGACCGGTTCCCTGGGCCGGATCCGCAACCGCCTGGCCGACCAGTATCGGCTGGCCAATGCCGAATTGCTCAAGCGGAAAGAAGAACTCGAAAGCGTCCGGGATCAATTGGTTGAACAATTCCGGCGCTTGCCGAGCAGAAACAACAATTCGAGCGTTGGATGGCCGCCAGGCAGGGAGAATCCCAACAGCAGGCCTCGATGCTAATCGCCCGGGAACAGGCGCTTTTAGGACAACACACGCGCTTCGAGGAAGAATCGCAACGGTGGCTCATCGAGCGGATGCAATACGAGCAGGAAATCCGCCGGCTGCGCCTGCAACTCGCCCGGCAAAGCGAACAGGCCGCAAACACATAATTGTCCGGCAATTTGTTCCAGAAAAAATACGAAAAAATGCTTGGAGCAGATGCCAAAATATAAAACATCAATCATAGCAAGAGATTATAACAATGAATCCACGGCGATTTAGCCCTGACCCTAACCCTCTCCCGACCGCTGATGAGGTGCCCGGAGAGGGGACTTTTGGGATAGGCTCTTATTTCGTGCGAATCATCTTGCACAATCTTGGGGGTGATTGTATTTTTGGCGGTCTTGGGCGAAAATAGCGGCGCTGCGATGGGAAAAAATACGAGTCCTCTTTCGAGGTTCCAGCCGTGACAAGTTCATCAGTGCCGTCGATTCTCGCCTTGTTGGCCCAGCCCGTGAGCGGGAACCCCACGCAGTACATGATCGAGAAGGCCTTTGCCCATCACGATCTCGATTGGCGATATCTTTCCTTCGAGGTCGGCGCGGAAGATTTGGGCGATGCAATTCGGGGGCTGAAGGCGTTGGGCTTTTACGGCGGACATTTCGGCGATCCCCACAAGCGAACTGTTATTCCCCTTTTGGATCGCACTACCGAAACAGCGGCCGCCGTCGGTGCGGTTAATATATTCACTTGCGAGGGCGGCGTCCTGGTGGGCGACAACCTCGAGGGCAAAGGCGTGTTGCAGGCGATTGGGCGGATCGTTGATCCGGGCGGCAAGCGATTCGTGCTCTTGGGGGCAGGCAGGCTCGCGCGGGCGACGGCCTTGGAGTTGGCAGGGGCGGGCGCCGGCGAAATTACAATCGTCAATCGCAGCGAATCCCGGGCAAATGAGTTGCTTGGCCTGTTGACCGCTAAGTGCCGGATTCCAATCTCGGCCGTGCCCTGGCAAGGTGAATATGCCGTGCCGGTGGAAGCGGATGCGCTGATTCATGCCACCTCGATCGGGCGGCAAAATGATAATGCCGTCGTTCCGCTGCTCTATGACAGTCTGAGGCCGGAGTTACTAGTCGCCGATATATCTACCGATCCGCCGCAAACGCGGCTTTTGCATGAAGCCGCCCAACGGGGCTGCAAAACCGTGGATGGCCTGAGCATATTCATCGAGCAAGTCGCCTTGGCGCTAAAGCTTTGGACCGGCGTAGATCCCAGCCGCGCTGTGCTTCGCGATGCGGTGGAAGAGTATCTGGAAGTTTGAATCAATAAAAAAAGTTAAAACGAAAACTTCCCCCTTTTCTCCCTCATTCTCTATAACTTATCCCATAGCGCGGCGTAAAGCCCCAACCCAATCGCGACCACTGGTCGCGGCTTTACATACTATCCACTAACCGCCATCTGCTTTCTCCGCCATTGCCAGGCGCTCGGCGATGGGCGGGTGGCTGTGGAATAGAAATACTTCCAGCGGATGCGGATTCGGATCGTCTTTATTGAGTTTGGCCAGCTTGCGAAATGCTGAAATATACGCCTCTTTATCGCCGGTCCGCTGGATGGCGTAGCGATCGGATTGCCGTTCGTAATGCCGGCTAATGATGTTTTGCAGGGGTTCCAAAAGCATGGCAAAAAGGGTGAGAATAAGCATAATAAGCGGCAGGGTATATACAGGCAATTGCGAGTAATCCAAGGGAGTATGTTCCCCGGCCGCCCAAGCCGCCAAAATCCGGTCGCAAATGAAAAATCCAGCCGCGCTATAAAGAATGCCGGCCGCGATCATGTTGCGGACGTGGTGAAAAACATGATGCCCGATTTCGTGGGCGAAAATGACTTGTATTTCCTGGGGCGAGAAAGCTTTCAGCAGTGTATCGCCCAAGAGCACGCGGCGGGTGCGGCCCAGGCCGGCGAGCATGGCGTTGGCCTTGACGGTTTCATCGCTAAGATCCAGGCGATAGATCCCTTCGATGGATAACCCTGTGCCTTGGGCCAAAGAGGCGATGCGATCGGTCAGTTCCGGGACATCGAGTTTTACGATCTTATAAAACAGGGGCAGAATCAGCACCGGGGCCAATTGCCCCAGCAAAACGCTGACCAGGAAAAAGGCCCCCGCCGCCACGAGCCACCAAATCGCGCCGGTGGTCCAGATCAGCCAATACAGCCCGACGATAAGGACCATACCCAACGCCATGCCCAGCAAATTGCGTTTGGCATATCGCCACAGCCAGCCGGCAAAGGTCTGCGTACTCAGACTGAATTGATGCTCCAAAACATGCCCGGAATAATATGACAACGGAAACGACGCCGCGATATGTCCCGCCGTAAGAAGAAGGAACAACAGCAACAAACGGAGTGAGGTATTGCGCTGCGGCAGGGAAAAACCGTTAAGCCACCTATCCACGGGCTGCGCAAGCAGAAATGCGGCCACTGCCAAATAGGCGATATCGATGGCTTTATCCGCCAGTGCGCAAATCAACTCCAGCCGGCCGTAGCGTTTTGCCTCGGTTAACTCCTGGGGGGTCATTCCTGCTGAATCAGGTTGTTCCTGAATTATTGGCGACGGCGATTGGTCGGGCAATGTTTTTGCTCCTAGTTATATTTTGAATCTTAGGAATATATATCATGATGCCCACGGGTTGCAACCCGTGGGCTTGGCTTGATTTTTATCTTCAATATGACATTAATTCCCAGTAACTTTTGAATCTTTTAATGCCTGCCATTCCAACTTGTGCTCGAATCCGATTGCATAGTACGAGACACTTCGGTAAAAACTGAGCTTCCATCCTGTAACGCCTTCTTTGTTTTGCCAAAATCGCCATTCGAAAACATTGTCCCCGAAATCGAATGTGGGAGATAGGTTTTGCTCGATCATGTTGATGAGTGGCAATGTCTCGGCACATAGTTGGGCACAAATCACAATTTGACCATCAGCAGGAAAAGGTTGCTTACGGATCAAAAAATAAAGGCCCTTTATGATTTTCACAAGACTGCGGCAGTACCGCTCGCCATCGATTTGCAACGTCGGGTAATTACCAAGCCACAACCCGGCAGGAGTCACCAATGGCCGAATCCGCATTTGCCGAAGCATATCGGCAACCATGCCTGGGTGTCTTTTGAGACTCCGCAGCACAGGCCCCTGAAAAAGCTGCTCTTTCTGCGGATTTTCAAAGTCGAATGTCATCACAAGCGCGTTTCGAAAGTACTCGTCATCAAGATTTGATCCTTCATTACAACGGACACAGGCAGGGATTGTCTCAGTACGGGCGGGCAGCAGATCTGGCCAAAGACACTGTGGAACGAAGTGCTCCCGCGTGACCTCCGAGCGATCTCCACACAAGCCACAAATACCTTGTGAACGCTTACGGGGCATGACTACCTGCCTTTCCGCATTGCCCAGGTCCAGTGGCGGTCGCTGGTGGCTTGGACCGATTCGGGCGGCGCCCCAAGGGGAATTATCAATAGTCGTACCTCTTCCACCTTCAAAGCCGCGTGAAATGAATCAGCGAGCATCTGTTGCTGGCGTTGATTCGCGCCGGCCGCATAGGTTTCGACCAGGCGGCAAAGCGCTGTCTCATTGTCGGGACGGAAAAGATCGCGGAAGAAGATCAATCCGCCCGCGGCGGTCACGCGCCATGCCTCGTTTATTGCCGCGCTGGGATGGGAAAGGTGATGAATTATACTGTTGGAAATAACCGCGGCAAATTGCCCGTCGCGATACGGCAGGCGTTTGGCGTCGACTCGTTCCAGCCGGATGCGGCCGGCCAAACCCGCCTTGTCCACATTTTGCCGGCCGAGTGCGAGCATGTGTTCGGCCACGTCGACGGCCAGCACCCGGGCGTTGGGAAGGCGGCGGCAGAGTTCGATGGGTATCAAGGCCGTGCCCGTGCCCAAATCGAGGATTTCACCGTCCTCTGCAGCCAGGCCGGCCGCCAGCAAATCGGCGGCAAAGATCCGATTCACCTCGCCGTGGTCCATCGAATTATAATCCAGGGCCTCTTCGGCGCTGTCCATGGCTTCCGTTTCAAGAATGCGCTGGAGCATTATATTCAATTCTCATTTCTTTGCGGACTTTTTCCAGATCGACTCCGAGAATTGCCTTGGCCAATTGGACCAGTGTATCCGGGTCGGCTTGGATATGAATGGTAACGTTTTTATGCGCGACGGATTCGCGGCTCTTGAGTTCCTCCGTAAATCTAGATCATCTATCCTGTTAGGCCTTATTATTGCTTATCGCCGGAAGAGGGGCAAGTTGGCTGTCGCTACAGAATTGCATTCGCTCCGGCGGAGGCAACCGCATGGTCGTTTTCCACGGTGCTGCCGGAAACGCCGACGGCGCCGATGATTGCGCCTTGTTGGTTTTTCAGGGGCAGTCCGCCGGGAAATGAGATCAGGCCGCCGTTGGAATGTTCGATGTTATAAAGCGGGCCGCCCGGCTGGGACAGTTTTCCGATTTCTCCGGTGGGCATATCGAAAAAGCGCGCGGTTTTCGCCTTTTTTACCGCGACGTCAACGCTTCCCAGCCAGGCCTCGTCCATGCGGATGAAGGCCTTTAAATTCGCGCCCGCGTCGACGACCGCGATGTCCATTTTGGTCCCGATTTCCTGGGCTTTTTTTAGCGCGGCCGCAACGACCGCTTGGGCTTGTTTCATAGTGATATCGGCCATTTTAAGTCCTCCTTATCTTTATGTTAATTGGAGTGTTCACGCATAACATTTTATATCGCTTATACATCACCGGACAAGATGGGGTATAATTAGAAAGATTAAGGGGTTAGCGACAGGGAAACAATGAATAATAAAATCTATAGAATAGCAATAATTGCCTTATTGACTTTATTCCTAGACTGTCTATAATAACGGCATGAAAAGCATTGAAGGCGATAAACTGCGCGGGCATTTGGAAATGCTGATTCTCTCCGTTTTAGAGCGGGGCGATGCCCATGGGCTGGAAATTCTCCGCCGCCTGGAGGTTTTAGGCTGTGGGTTGCTTCGGCTCAAGGAAGGGTCGCTTTATCCTGCCCTTTATCGGCTGGAAGAGGCGAATAAGATCGAGGGAGTTTGGGAAGAAGAGCCGCACGGCCGCCGGGGTGCGCGGAGACGGATTTATCGCTTGACCGCTAAAGGAAAGCGAGATTTGACCAAAGGCCGAGATGCCTGGGCAAGCTTCGTCCAGGTCATCGGCGCAATAGTAGGAGCGCAGGCATGAACGAAAACACACATAAAGCACTAATGATCGAAGTGGAACGGGCGGTGCGGCCGGTTCGGGCGAGTCAAGCCCGGAAACTCCGCATGCGTGAAGAACTGCTGGCCCATCTAACGGCGGTCTTCGAGGAGGAAGCCACCCGCTGCAGCGATGAGCAATCCGCACTAGACCAAGCGAAACAACGCTTTGGCGATCCATGTGAACTGGCCCATGAACTGCAGCAGACGGTGCCAATTTCTAGTCGCATCTATTACTTGTTGGAAATAACAGGTTTCCGGATGATGAGTGATTCTCCGTTGATATTTGTGGTTAAAGGCTTGCTGTTTACTATTAGCATACTTGCAATCACTGCGCCTTTATTGCTGATTGCACTAAATTTTCAAGGTAAAACCGCGGAATTCGGGATGCGGGAAATTATTGTTGTTAAAATGTTAGTAATCATAATGGGAAGCATGATATTGGGAGTTATTTTCTTATCCAGGCTATACAAAACATTTTTTGCTGAAGGATTATGTCGCTTTGGCGCCCGGGCGGCAATCGACATTCTGATCTCTCTTTGTGCATTCCCATTGTTGGCTTTTAGCAACTATATAGTGCTGACAGGCGATCTAATGGCAAGTCTGGCACATGCTCGATTTGCCTGTATTTTTGCTCCGGTAGCGCCTGTGATATTTCTTCTTTTGGTCCGGCAACATGCCCTCGAAATGCGCGCCGAAGAAAAATGGTCGAATTTGGAAATTGGTGATGAGAATTGATCAACAAAAACCGCGACCACTGGTCGCGGCTTTTCATGCTGGGTGTCGAACCGCGACCGCCGGTCGCGTCTTTATGGCAAAAACGCCGGGCACGAGCGCCGGGCTAAACATTACCATCTACGATATACCATCTACTTTTTCATCGGCGGGGTTTTAACACCACGGTGGCCAGAGGCGGATAGGTGATGTGGATCGAGTATGGCCGGCCGTGGCTTTGGTACGCTTCGGCCCTTGCGCCCGGGGCATTGCCCATGTTGCTGCCGGAGTAGTAGGACGAATCGCTGTTGAAAATCTCCTCGTACCAACAACATTCGGGTACGCCGAGTCGGTAGCCCACGCGCGGCACTGGGGTGAAGTTGCAGAGGACGACCAGGAAATCCTTAGGGTCTTTTGCCCGGCGGACGTAGCAGAGCGTGCTGTCGTCGTGGTTATGGCAGTCGATCCATTCGAATCCGTGGTAGTCGAAATCGACTTCGTGCAGGGCTTTTTCCCGGCGATACAGGTGGTTCAGGTCGGTGACGCATTTGAGCAATCCCTGATGCGATTGCCACTGCATCAGGTGCCATTGCAGGCTGGTGTCGTAATTCCACTCGTTCCACTGGCCGAAATCGCTGCCCATGAAGAGCAGTTTTTTGCCGGGGTGGGTCCACATGTAGCTGTACAGCAGGCGGAGGTTGGCGAATTTTTGCCACAGGTCGCCGGGCATTTGGTCGAGCATCGAGCCTTTGCCGTGCACCACCTCGTCGTGCGACATGGGCAGCACGAAGTTTTCGTGAAAGGCGTAAATCAGGCTGAAGGTCAACTCGTCGTGATGGTACCTGCGATGGACCGGGTCGTGGCGCATGTAACCGCGGGTGTCGTTCATCCAGCCCATGTTCCATTTCAGGCTGAAGCCCAATCCGCCCATGTAGGTCGGGCGCGAGACGGCGGGCCAGGCGGTGGATTCCTCGGCGATAGTAAGCACGCCGGGGTGCTGGATGTGGGCTTGTTCGTTGAATTCCTTGAGGAGCGCGATTGCCGGGAGGTTTTCGCGTCCGCCGTATTCGTTGGGGAGCCAATCGCCTTCTTCGCGGCTGTAGTCGAGGTAGAGCATCGAGGCCACGGCGTCGACGCGCAAGCCGTCGATGTGGTACTTTTCCAACCAGAAAAGGGCGTTGGACACCAGGAAATTGCGGACTTCGTGCCGGCCGTAATTGAAGATGTGGGTACCCCAATCGCGGTGATCGCCTTGGCGGGGATCGGCGTGTTCGTAAAGAGCCGTGCCGTCGAAGCGGCGCAGCCCGTGCCCGTCGCGGGGGAAATGTGCGGGAACCCAGTCGATGATCACTCCGATCCCGTTTTGATGGCAGACGTCGACAAAATACATGAAATCCTGGGGCGAGCCGTAACGGCTGGTAACGGCGTAGTAGCCCACGGTCTGGTATCCCCAACTGGCCGTAAAGGGATGTTCGGCCACCGGCATCAGTTCGATATGCGTGTAACCTACTTCTTTGCAATAATCGGCGAGTTGATGAGCCAGATCGCGATAACTCAGCCAGCGGTTGGGATCGTCGCCGGGCCTTTTCCAACTGCCCAGGTGAACCTCGTAAAAAGCGAGCGGTTTTTCCAGCCAGTTGGTTTCGCGGCGGCTGGTCATCCACTCCGGATCGTGCCAGTGGTAGCGGTTCAAGTCGGCGACTTGCGAAGCGGTCCGCGGCGGGACCTCGGCGGCGAATCCGTATGGATCGGACTTTTCGAAGACCCAATCGTGGTGGCGGATCTGGTATTTATACAACGTGCCTTCGCCCAAGCCGGGCACGAACAATTCCCAAAATCCGCTGGGGATGTGTTTGCGCATGGGATGGCGCCGGCCGTCCCAGGCGTTGAAGTCGCCGACCACGCTGACGCTGGTGGCATTGGGGGCCCAAACCGCGAAGTTCACGCCGTCCACGCCGTCGATGGTCCGCAACTGGGCCCCGAGCTTGCTGTACGACTGCCAGTGCCGGCCTTCGTTTAAGAGGTGGAAATCGTAATCGGTCAATAAATGCGGAAAGGAGTAGGGATCGTACATCATTGTGGGTTTCTTTCCTCCCTCTTCGGCCACGCGGATCATGTACCGTGGGGAGCCGTTGCCGTTGGACATCGGGCAAATGGCCTCAAAAAGGCCGGCCGGATGGATCCGCCGCATGGGCAGGGGCGACTGCACATGCTTGGGATCGACCACCCAAGCCTGCATCGAATTGGGCAAATACGCCCGCACTGCCAAGGCGCGGCGTCCGGCATCGTTCACCTCGTGAGGTCCTAGCAATTCAAAGGGATTTTCGTGTCTTCCTTCTATCAATCGGCCGATGTTTTCCAAACAAAGGTTGGTACGCACACAAACCTCCTTGCGTTTTTTTGTATACATTGTTGGGGCGGCAGTTTAAATTGTCGCCGCAACATGTTACCAAGTAAAAAACTGCCTCCTTCGCTTGTAATTTGTATTATGTTTCTAATTGATTCCGGGGCATGTTTTCGAGGCAGGTCGGTAGTGTATAAACCGTTGCCGCAGGTTTTGCAGTGCCAGGCTTAGATAACGACGCAGTGTATAGGACATTATACGTGCAGTACATTTTAACCAAATATCGGCGACAACGCGAAGCCTCCAATTTACCGGTAGCAATTCTTGTTTAGTCTTAGGACCGGATAATGTGCGGTGGGGGCCGTCCAGTCGCATTTGACGGCATTCAATCGAGTGTACGTGCAGCAAATGGTCCATGCGTTGCCATAAATCCGCGTGTTTTATGGGGACCATGTATCCAAAAAATTCCCATTGCCATTTGTTTTCCCGCCACTCGGATATTCCATATTGTATCCCCTGCCGGATGTATGGGGAACAGGAGGTCAGGGTCACTCGGGATGGCTGATCTAACGATTCTAGCGCTCGAATAATAGTCAACAGGTCAAGGCGCTCCCCCGAAACACCGGGTTCGACATCGTCAATATCGAATTGAGATATCCCGTTGGCCTGCTTTAGCTTAAATCGCCACTGAAACGGATTATTATCCCGGGCTGTTTCGACAAATAGCAAATAATGAGGCTTATTCCCTTTTAACTGCTCTTTGATTTGCGTGACCATGTGTTATTTCCTACAAAATATTACTCAAAAGGCAAACATTTACCGCTCATAGTCGAAAATAGCCAATGGCTGAATGTAACCATTCAGTTTCTGTAGGTATAATCGACTACTTGGCTTGCCAGCTTTTGCTGACCGTAAATAATAACCTATACTAATCATTTTATCTATTTTAACGAGCCAATTCCTCCTATGGTTTATCTGGAAATTCACTATCTGAGGATTTCCTGATTTAAAAAGATTGAAAAAAATCATATTTCGCCAAGGCTGAATGTATCTGCGGTGAACTGAAGTATTTTCACTTCATCCCAGCCGCGCATTCACGGCGGGCTAAGAGCCTATCCCAATACCAGAACTGTTTGGAAATCAAGGAGTTTCGATCCCAATAATTCTCGTGAATTTGCCCTCACCCTAACCCTCTCCCGACCACTGGCGTGGTACCCGGAGAGGGGACTTTTGGGATAGGCTCTAAATATGAACCACTTCCCTTAGACCGTGATGGCAAGTTAAAATCACCTGAAACTTGGCATTACCCTTGCATTCGTGATAGGCATTTCTTTCAATAGTAAGACGATTTTGAAAATCGTCCTACTCAAAAGTCTTTATCGGTTGGGTTGGCCGTGGATGCACTTGTAACCGGCGGCGGGGGTTTTCTCGGACGATATATCGTCGAACGACTCCTTTCCCGGGGCTATCGCGTCAGAGCGCTTGCCCGGAAGCAATACCCGGAATTACAGACTCTCGGCGTGGAGTTTATCCATGCCGATTTGTGCGATCGCGATTTAGTTGTAGATGCCTGCCGGTCGGTGGACGTTGTATTTCATGCCGCGGGCATTGCCGGCCTGGGCGGACGGTGGCGGGATTTTTATCAAATCAACACGCTGGGCACGCGCTGGGTTATCGAGGGCTGCCGCCGGCATGGAGTGAATCGATTGGTTTATACCAGCAGTCCCAGCGTAATATTCGATGGAAACGATCAATGCGGAGTGGATGAAACGGCGCCTTATCCCCGCCGCTGGCTATGCCATTATGCGCACTCAAAGGCGCTGGCCGAGCAGGAAGTGTTAGCGGCCAACGGCGGCAACGGATTGTTGACATGCGTGCTTCGGCCGCATTTGATTTGGGGCCCTCGCGACCGGTCGCTTATTCCGCGATTGTTGGATCGTGCCCGGTGCGGCCGGCTGATACAGGTGGGCGACGGCACAAACCAGATCGACACCACCTACGTGGAAAACGCGGCCGATGCGCACATTCAGGCCGCCGATGCACTTGGTCCGGGTTCGGCAGCGGCCGGGAAGGCGTACTTTATCAGTCAGGGCGAGCCTGTTAATTGTTGGGATTGGATCAATCGTCAGCTTGCCTTGGCAGGACTGCCGCCGGTGCGCAGATCGGTTTCCTTTGCCACGGCCTGGAAATTGGGGGCCTTTTTCGAGGCTGTTTACCGGGTGTTTGGCTGGCAGGGCGATCCGCCCATGACCCGATTTCTTGCCGCCCAAATGGCTCGATCGCATTATTTTTGCATTTCCAGGGCCAAAGCCGATTTCGGCTACTCGCCGGCCATTTCCACCGCTGAGGGCGTGCGCCGCATGGCCGATTGGAGAAAATCGGGATTAGGGATCAGGGATTAGGCATGGATTATTATTTTTCGTGTAAATTGCTAATACCGTAAATGAAGGAATGTCAAAATGAAACCATCCGATATTTTCGGGGTAATAGTCCGGAGCCTGGGATTACTGCTTGTTATGGGGCCGCTATGGGCTCTTTATTGGGCATTTTTAAATTTATTTCTGGGGAGACCGGGCAACGTGCTCGTCATAATTATTGGTTCTATTCCGGCATTATTTGTCGGTGTCTGGTTTCTCAGCGGCGCAAAGTCTTTAGTATACTTAGCTTATCAAGAGGAATATGAAAAAGGGCAATGATAAGCTAGGAGCACTCGGCATCTGCAAATATTACATGACCTCCTGCCTATAATTATGGAAATCCTCCAATGGCCGGCAGATTTTCATTTTTTGGGCGTTTCGACTCCCCATCGGAGTGGATATTTCCCCATTTTATGGGCCGAATTTTTTTGCCGCTTGCCAGAAAACAAACAAGGATGTAACCTCTCTAGTTTGGACTAGCAGCAAGGACAAAGTTGATGATAGCACATTGGCCAGAGCACGAGCGGATTGTTATTACGGGCGTTGGACTTACTGCGCCTAACGGGAATTCGCTAAAAGAATTTCGCGAAAGTTTGCTTTCCGGACGCAGCGGAGTTGTGCCTTACGAAACTCGCTATTTTGGACCGACTGTGGCAGGGATCTGCAATTTCGATGAACTTCGCTATCAAAAGCGAAAAGAAGTCCGCCGCGGCACCAGGGCGGGAGGCATAGGCATATATTGCGCACATGAGGCCGTTGCCGACGCCGGGTTGGATTGGCCTAATGTGGACAAATCAGGGATAGGCATTTATGTGGGCGTGACCGAACACGGCAACGTCGAGACTGAAAACGAGCTTTACCTGCTTAAAGGCTACGATTACGACACGCAATACTGGTCGCACCATCACAATCCCCGCACGGTGGCCAACAATCCGGCCGGGGAAATTTCGGTGAATTTGGGCATCACAGGTCCGCACTACACGCTGGGTGCGGCGTGTGCGGCGGGCAATGCGGGAGTGATTCAAGGCGTGCAGATGCTGCGGCTGGGCGAGTGCGATATTGCACTTTGCGGCGGCGTTTCCGAGAGCATTCATACCTTTGGGATTTTCGCCAGTTTCCACAGCCAGGGGGCATTGGCCAAACACGAATATCCGGCCAAGGCCTCCAGGCCCTTCGACCTGGACCGCAACGGCATAGTGGTGGCCGAGGGCGGTTGCATGTTCATTCTGGAGCGATTAACCGACGCCATAGCCCGGGCGCGAAAATCTACGGCGAGGTTGCCGGTTACGCCATGAACAGCGACGCCACCGATTTTGTCCTGCCCGATCCCGTCCGCCAGGCCGAATGCATTAACTTGGCATTGAAACGCGCCCAGTTGAATGCGGAAGACATGGATATTGTCAGCACGCACGCCACCGGGACCGCCTCGGGCGACATTCAGGAATGCCTGGCCTTAAGGCGAGTATGGCGCGAGAACGGTCGCACGGCCTTCAACAACACCAAGAGTTTTATCGGTCACGCGATGGGCGCGGCCGGGGCCTTGGAACTGGCCGGCAATCTGCCCTCGTTCACCGACGGCGTTTGCCATCCCACGATCAACCTCGACCGGCCGGACCCTGAGTGCACGCTGCCGAACCTGGTTGCCAACCAGGCGCGTGAATTGGGCGGGGTAAAGACCATTTTGAACAATTCCTTCGGGATGTTGGGAATCAATTCAGTCGTGATCGTGAAAAAAGTTTAGATTACAAAAAATTCATTCTTGATTCAGCGAGTGTTTAAAGCATGACTGCGGCCGAGATCAAAAAAGCGGTGCTTGAAATTTTAGCCGATATCGCCCCGGACGAAGATTTGAGCGATTTGAAAGAGGACGTGCCGTTCCGCGAGCAGTTGGAAATGGACAGCATGGATTTTCTGGACATCGTAATGGAGTTGCGAAAGCGATATCGCATTCAAATTCCCGAGGAAGATTACGGCGAATTGGCCAGCATGGCCAGCACTGTGAAGTACCTCGAACCGCGGATGAAGGATGTGGTTAAGAAAGGATGAAGGATGAGGGGTGAAGGATGTACGATACGATCATCATTGGCGCCGGCATGTCGGGTTTGGCGGCGGGGATCCGCCTGGCCCATTTTGATCGGCGGGTGTGCATTCTTGAACGGCACACTGCCATCGGCGGGCTGAACTCCTTTTATCGGCACAGCGGCCGGGACCTGGACGTGGGTCTGCATGCCGTGACCAACTATGCGCCCAAGGGATCGCGCAGCGGCCCGTTGGCCCGCTTGCTCAGGCAACTTCGCCTGGCCTGGGAAGAATTCGCTCTTGCCCCGCAGTTGGGCTCGTCGATCGAATTTCCCGGGACAAGCATGAGATTCAACAACGATTTTAAACTTTTCGAGTCTGAGGTTCGCCGTCATTTTCCGCGGGAAATGGACAATTTTCGCCGCTTGATGAGCCAATTGTGCGACTACGATCAGTTGGGACAACCGCATACGGGCCGTTCCGCGCGGGCGGTGGTGGGCGAAATTATTCGCGATCCGCTGTTGGTGGAAATGCTGTTTTGCCCGGTGTTGTATTACGGCGGCGCAAAAGAACACGACATGGATTTCGGCCAGTTCAGCATTTTGTTTAGATCGATTTTTTTCGAGGGTTTGGCGCGGCCCTTGGCCGGCATCCGCTTGATCCTGAAAAAACTGGTGCAAAAGTTTAAAACCCTGGGCGGCGAATTGCGGCTGCGGGCGGGCGTGAGCCGGATCAGGGTCAAGGACGATTCCGTGACCAAAGTCGTGCTCGAAGACGGCGCAGAACTGGAAGGGAAACAGGTCCTGTCGTCGGCCGGCTGGCTGGAAACCATGCGCCTCTGCGGCGCAGGCGCGGCCGAGCAGGGCGATCAGAATCGTTTGTCGCTTTTGGAATCGATTTCGATCCTCAACGCCCCGCCGCGCGATTTAGGCTACGACAAAACAATCGTCTTTTTCAACGATTCCGAAAAAATCCACTACGAGAGGCCGGGGGATCTGGCGGACGTGCGTTCCGGAGTCGTGTGCTCGCCCAACAATTTCGAGTACAACGAGCCCATGCAGGAAAACGTGGTGCGAATCACTTCGCTGGCCAATTACCAGCGCTGGGCCGAACTCGACGAAGAGGAATACCAACTGGCCAAGCTCCGCTGGTACGACCGGTTGACGGCGTCGGCGATCCGTTTCGTGCCCGATTTCCGCGGCGCGGTGATCGATACCGACATGTTCACTCCCGTTACCATCCGGCGTTTTACCGGCCACGAAGGCGGCGCCATGTACG
The DNA here is from genome assembly GCA_963845975.1 of Pirellulales bacterium. Taxonomy (GTDB): domain Bacteria; phylum Planctomycetota; class Planctomycetia; order Pirellulales; family Thermoguttaceae; genus JBEKIK01. Next base: position 530,547 of record CAWJUD010000002.1, read on the forward strand.
GCTCCGCCCAAAAATGCTACGACGGCACAACGCACCTGAAAAACCTTTATATCTGCGGCAACGACCAGGGCATGGTGGGCATCGTGGGCACGATCTTAAGCGGCATCAGCATCGCCAATCGGTATCTGCTGAAGGGATGAGAGATAAAGGATGAGATATAAGGCATGAAGGATGAATAAACCATGAAACCGCTTGCGGTTTCGCATTGCCCATCGCCCATCGCCCACCGCCCACTGCCCACCTAACAATGATTGAAACAATCCGCGATTATTACGACGTGATCGTTATCGGGGCCGGATTGGCGGGGATGACGGCCGCGAATATGCTGGCACGGTCGGGACATTCGGTGCTCCTGTTGGAACAGCATTCCAAGCTGGGCGGGTTGGCGACCTGGTTTCGCCGGCCGGGCGGGCAGATATTCGACGTCTCGCTGCACGGTTTTCCGGCGGGCATGATCAAAAGCTGCCGCCGCTATTGGAACGCCCAGATCGCCGATTCCATCGTGCAGCTTAAGCACATCCGTTTCGACAATCCCATGTTCTCGCTGGTCACTACGTTCGACCGCGCTGATTTTACCCGGGTGCTCAGCGGCCGGTTTCAAGTCCCGGCGGAGACGGTCGACGGCTTTTTCGACGCCGCGAGGAACATGAATTTCTTCGACGACCAAACGACCACAACCGGACAGTTTTTGGAGAAATATTTCCCCGGCCGGCCCGACGTCGTGCGCTTGTTGATGGAACCGATCACCTACGCCAACGGTTCGACCCTGGAAGATCCGGCGCTGACGTATGGGATTGTGTTCTCCAACTTCATGTCCAAGGGGGTATATACCTTCCGGGGCGGCACCGATCGGTTGATCGGCCTGATGCGCGATGACCTGCTTAAACACGGCGTCGATATTCGCACCTCTTGCAAGGCGGAAAAAATTCACGCGGCCGGACGAAACGTGCAAGGCGTAACGGCCGGCGGCCGGATGATCAAGTGCAGGGCGGTTGTTTCCAACGCCAATTTGACGGGCACGATTTTCAACCTTGTCGGTCAAGAGAATTTCAGTGCTGATTTTATAGAACAGGCCCGGGCGGTAAGATTGAACAACTCCAGCACGCAGGTTTACATCGCTTTGAGGCCGGGCGAGATGATCGATCATGAGACCTGCGGCGATCTGCTGTTTGCTTCCACGGCGGCGGAGTTCCGCACCGATTTGCTTCTTAACCGGAATATCACCAGCCGGACATATTCGTTTTATTATCCCAAGACCCGGCCGGGCAGCGACCGCTGCTACGTGGTGGCCAGCACGAACGCGAAATACGAGGATTGGGCCGACCTGAATCCGGAAGACTACCAGGCGGGAAAACGCGATTTAATCGAAAGCACGCTCGACGCCCTGGGCAAATTCGTGCCCGATTTGCGGTCGAAGATCGATCATGCCGAGGCCGCTACGCCGCTAACCTTCGAGCGATACACTTTGCACCTTGCCGGGGCCAGTTTTGGCACTAAATTCGAGGGGCTGGCCGTGAGCCGGGGATTGCCAGAACATATCGCCGGATTGTATCATGCCGGGAGCGTGGGGATTATCATGTCCGGTTGGTTGGGGGCCGTAAATTACGGAGTGATCGTGGCCAACGACGCGGACGCATTTTTAACGAAGAGGTAAAAAGGGGACAGCTCCAATTTGCGGGCATTGACCAAAGGTTGGTCAAGGCCCGACCAACAGACCATGCTTTGCATGGTGCTCGTAGGCGCCCGGTGCTTCGCACAAATTGGACCAGTTCCCTCTTTACCATGTGATGAAGCAATGAGCCGAGAACAAATCCTTGCCGCCATTCCGCACCGGCCGCCGTTTTTACTGGTGGATGAGATCGTGGAGTGGACCGACTCGCGGATCGTCTGCACCAAGGTTTTTACCGGCGCGGAGGATTTTTTCGCCGGGCATTATCCCGGATATCCGCTGGTGCCCGGCGTGCTGTTGTGCGAGGCGGCAATGCAGTCCGGGGCGATTTTGCTTTCAAGGCATTTTGCAAATGCAGAAAATAAAGTACCCGTGGCCGCAAAGATGAACGACGTCCGCTTTAAGCGCATAGTCCGGCCCGGCGAGCTGATTCGCATGGAGGTCGAGTTGGTCGAGCGGATGGCCGATATATTTTTCCTCAAAGCGAAAGTGACCGTGGAGGATAAAATCGCCGTGCGATTCGAATTCGCCTGTACCGCGACGGATAAGAATATGGATGAAAGATGAGGGATGATGGATGAATAACCACCAATGTAATTCGTATATCATTTAGCCCTCGGTGAATACACCGGGAGTTTTGGTCGCGGCCATCAGGCCGCGATAGGGCAAGGTGGTGAAAACGTCAATTGCAAGTAAACGTCTCATACTCTTTAACCTCTAGCAAGAGTAAGCGTCCGCCCAATCCATGGTGGCAGGCTGTGGGGAACCAGCGTCACTTAGAGTGGGCACGGCGATGAGCGCGGCGGGCTCGGGTGCGAGCGGCCTTGGTTCGTGATTCATCGAATCGATGGGTGAGAATGGCCTCAGGATGCGCCGCGGCCCAGCGGTCGGGCAGCATGTCGTCCAGTCTCGGGTCATCCGCATGCAGGCGGAGGAGAAGTTCACGTATATAGCACCAGGGCTCGATTCGATGGCGCTTTGCACCAGCCAGGATCGTGCATAACACGGCCGCCCGCGGACCCGCTGCTTCGCTGCCCAGGAAGAGCCAATTTTTTCTGCCAATAGCTTGGTGCCGAAGTGTTCGCTCACTCACGTTGTTATCGATTGTCAAGCGACCATCTTCCGTGTAGCGGCGCAGCGCCTCCCATTGGTTTCGTGCGTAGGCGACCGCCTTGGCCAAGTTGCTTTTGGGCAATACGGTCCTGGCCAACTCTGTCAGGTAGGCTTCGATCTTGTCCAGCACGGGAATCGATTCGGCCACACGAAGCTGGCGACGGGCATCGGGCGACCAGGTACGGGAGCGATCTTCGATGTCGTACAATTGCCTAATCCACTCCAGCACTTGGTGCGATTCCCGGGGATAGCTCTTCACGGCATCGAAGAATTTCCGCCGTGCGTGCGCCCAACAGGCCACTTCTTGGATGGCCGCGTGTGAACCAAGAAAGACCGCGTCGTAACCGGCAAAGGCATCCGCATGCAGATAACCAGTGAACCTCTGCAGAAAACTTGCCGGCCCATCGCGACTACGACTGCTGGTGAAATCATACACGGAATAGGGCTGCTCGTATCCAATGTAGGTCCAGAAGTGACCTTGAAAACTCCCGTGCAGACCGCCCAGCACCGTGACCGGGGTATCGTCCGTCCACATCACCGCGGATTGAAGGACCCGCTGGCGTTGCAGCTCGTAGAGCGGCTTGAAGAGTTCGGCCGCGAACTGCACCCAATCGCAGAGCGTGCTGCGTGCGATGTAGACTCCGCAGCGCGCAAAAATGTCTTCCAAGCGATACAGGGGCAGATGATCGCCAAACTTGCTGACGATCACCTCCGCGACAAGGCCCGGCCCGGCAATGCCGCCGGGAATCGGCCGCGGGGGAAGCGGCCCTGCACAGACTCCCTTCTTGCAGCGGCGGCAGGCGTATTTCGGGCGGACGTGGATATGGGCTTCCAGCTTCGCCGGCTGCAACTCCAGCTCGCGTGTGACGTCCTCACCGATGCGGTCCATCCGTCGGCCACAGCATGAGCAAATCTTCTCTTCTTCCGGCAGGTCGTGCTCATGGCGAATCTGCGGCAGTTTGTCCCAATCGATCTCGCGTTTCCTGCGGTGGCGGCGATGGCCTTGCACGTCGACTTCGTCATCGGAGTCTGCGAGTTCCGCAGGATCGATGTTGGCCGGCAAGTTCCAGTCCAAATCGAACAAATGGCCTTGCCCCTGGTCTTCGGCAAAACGCTCTCGCCGTCGTCCATACGCCCAGCGCTTGTACCATGCCAGTTCGTCGAGAGTGGCGGCGTACTCTTGTTGCAGTTCTCGGTACGAGGCAGCGGTTTCGCCCAACACGCGGTCGAGTTCCGCTACTTGCTGCTCGGATTCCTTCACGCGATGTTCGAGCTCCGCGGCCTGCTTGAAGGCAGCCAACAAGAGGCCTTGGCATTCGCGTAAATCGTTGGGAAGAAAGTCGGTGTCATCCATGTCGCCAACAATTGTAACAACGTCTCCGAACAAGAAAAGCCCCATTCTCCAACTTTTTTTCAACTGGCGCGGTGGTACCGTCTCCGACGGCGTCCCGTCCTCAGGTCGAGCCCGCCTAGCAGCTTGACCAATTGGGTATAGTCCAACTCAACGCCTTCCTCATCATTGGTGGCTGTCAGGAGTTGAAACGTGCCGCGCTCCAACCGCTTGTACCAAATGCAGAATCCATCCCGATCCCAGAACAAGATCTTGAGCCGATCGCGATCGCGATTCAGGAACAAGAATAGATGGCCTGAGGCGGGGTCCTGGTCAAAGATCTCCCGCGCTCGGCCCATCAAGCGATCAAAGCTCCAACTCATACTCGTCGGCGTCGTACACAAGAAAATCCGTACTTCGGAAAAGTTTGTCATGATTTCGGCGCCTTCCAAGGGCGTAACGCCCCCACAGCTCGGATGACTTCAACCAGAACTACCTGACCGATGCCGAGGGGCAGACGTACAACGCCGCCATTCGGCATTTCAATCTCCACCGGAGACGCTTTCAGTGAAATCGGCACGAACACCGCTTCCCCTGACTCCGCTCGTTCCCGAGCTTCCTTCTCGGCGATCATCGACTCCGGAATGCCGCCTTTCAGCCGATCGACCCAGCGATAAAAGGTTGATCGAGAAACTCCCTCTTGAAGGCAGAAGACATCTAATGCCAGGCCGCTTGCCCTGTAACTCTCCAACCGTTCTTGCCAGTCCAAATACTCATCTAGGTCGCTCGGCGGTCGGCCCATAACATCTCTCCCAAGAATGCGGCGCCCCATCGCTAAAGCATACCCGACTTGGCAAGTATGGATCTGGCGGACGCTTACTAGCAAGATGGATTAATGGCATTTTGTATCTTGAGATGGCAAAATGGAGCCTATCCATTTAGGTTTTAATAGACTTGAGTATGCCGTTGAAATGTTTTGGCAAAGCAAGGAATTTTGGAACACAAGACCTTAACTCGCCCCGGGATTTACAAGGTTACACTGAGAATCAGGATAACCTTTTCCATATACTTCCCGTCTGGTCCCGGCCCAGCTAGGTGGGCGTTTTTGTACTGGGAGTCTTAGCATTTTTATGTGGGCATTAGGTATCTTTTCGTTCTATTCTGGCGAGAGAATTAAATCTTCAACTGTAACACTGGTTCCTCTCCGCGCCATGGTTTCCGAGCGTTGTATACATCCGCGGCGTTCGATTCCTTATGGACCGATTGCTGTCGCTGCGTTGCGCAACAACAAAAAGGGGCCATCCTTGCGGATGGCCCTGGTTGCGGCGGTTGATTGTCTTGGTTGCCTACAATGCCCGCCGCCGCCAAGCGTAGATCAGCAGGCCGAGGGTGCTCATGCCAAGCAGAGCGATGGTGGAGGGTTCGGGAACTGGTACGCTGTCGCTTAGGACGACATATGTCACTGCCTGTATTGCTCCTCCCTGCAAGGCTATCCCGGGATCATTTGCTGCCCCACCTGGTGGCCCGGGAGTATAGGTAACACCATTACTTCCTTCCGGGCCTATTTCGGATAAAGTAACGGTGGGAAGGGTACTAGGCGGGGGAAGGCCTTTATCGGCAAGCGGGACGCCAATATCGAGTGGATCGGGGATATCGGAGAAAAAGTAGGCTTCACCAAACGTACCAGCCGCATTGTTGTCGAAACGAATGACATCGGAGTTGGCGCCGGTGCTATCGGTAATTACCAAGTCCCCCCGTGTCACGTTAAAGGGCAGTTGATACATCAAGGTTGTTAAACCGGATAGCGGATCCGTCGCAAAGCCGAATGGAAGCGGATTGCCGTTAGAAGTGCCAACGCCGTACTCGTCGATTTGAACGTTATAGGGCTGCGCCGATACACTGCCGGCAACTAGCGTCAACAGGCCGAAAACCACGAAAATTCCGATTTGTTTTGTTGTTGTTTTCATGACAATAAACCTTTCATAGAAACGGTGATTATGAGTTACACTAACAAAAAAATACCCCTTGGATCGACACACGCCTGGATATCTCATCACGCTTCGTATCGGTAGCCGATGGCATAACACTCCGCTTAATCGAGCAATCTCCTTTCCGCATTTCGCAGGTTACAATTGGACGGATCGGCTGCTTCATCGGCCAGTGACAAACGGACCGAAGGCGATGCGACTGCATGCAAAGCCACTTCGCGCCTCGCTCTAGGGCAGAGGCAGAATTCGAATAAGACCGCTGTTTCCAGGGGTTTACACAGATAGAAATGTACCCCCAGGCTCAGCGCACGAACCTCGTCTTCAATCGCATAGCTGTCGGCCAGCATGCATACAATCACTCCTTTAGGAAACGGTCGAATCATCTCGATGAGATCGAAACCGTTCAGGTCTGACAACCGGACATTGACGATGCAAACGTCGGGCGCCCCAGCCGACCACTGACGAAGGAGTTTGCGGCCAGTGGCAAGGAAGTGGATTTCCATTTGCGCGGCCCGGGTATCCATGAACAGTCGGTCGAAGTCCAAACGCCGGGAATCTACAATCCAGATTATGGGTCGGGAAATCATGGCTGGATTTGATGTTCGGGGAAGCATGACTTGTCTCTCCTGCTTGCACGCGAGTCCGTCGAATCCTCTACGCACACCTCATGCCATGTTCTAAATTACACTTGGTGGAAGAAGCCAAATCCTTGCGGCGAAAGGAGATGAAAATATTAACTTGCTTTATTCGCCGCGTCTGGACCGCGAGAAAGGCAAAGACAATGGTAGAAAAGGCACCAACTTTGGTTTTTTTTATACCAATCAGTTTGGTACATTACGTGCCACGAATGATGTGACCGGAATAAAAAACAAGGGAGACAGAGAAAATATTTTAGCGTTTGAAGCAATACGCTATACGGCCTTATGCTTGACCTGACGCGATGTCAACCTTTTTTACACCTGTCGGCCTGGTCGTTGTAAGAAATCGGCTTTAAGCGACTCTCTTGATTGCGTGAACTCGTTTCGGGAGGAAAACCTCCAAGCCGTACTTGCGAACCTTCCGGGCGAGTTGATGACGCTCCATGTGGAGTAGTTTAGCTGCCTCACTCTGATTGCCCTGCGTAAGCCCCAAAGTTCTGCGGATGTGCCTGCATTCCACCTCCGCCATGGTTGACCAGCGTCTTTCTACGTTGGCGGTGCGGCAGTCCTTTGTATATTCTGCGGCGCAGTTTTTAGGGGGGCCGGCGCTGAGCGGAACGAGGGGAAGAACCGGACCGCTGGACACCGCCACTGCCGGTAAATCATGACCTCCCCCCTCGGCGAATATATCGTCTACGTCGATCACTCGGCCTCGACCCATAAAGGCGGCGCGTTCCAGCACATTCTCCAGTTGCCGAACATTCCCCGGCCAATCATATCTCTGTAAACGCAAGGAAGCCGCGTCGGAAAGATACTTCACGGACAGTCCGGAAGTGATCGTCAGCTTGTTCAGGAAATGTCGGGCGAGTTCCGCGATATCTTCCGGCCGCTCTCGCAAAGGCGCCGTACGCAGTGAAACGACGTTGAGGCGATAGTAGAGGTCTTCCCGAAACCGCCCCTCGCTCACTTCACGATCGAGGTCTCGATTCGTGGCGGCAATCACGCGCACATCGACGGGAATCTCCTCGTGACTGCCCACCGGACTCACTGTGCGCTGTTGGAGAACACGGAGCAATTTTGTTTGTATATCGCATTCCAGTTCGCCGATTTCGTCGAGGAAGACGGTCCCCTCGTGCGCCGCTCGAAAACAGCCCAGAGCTGTATAATCGGCGCCTGTGAACGCACCTTTGAGGTGCCCGAAGATGTGGCTGGAAAACAACTCCCCGGGGATGGCGGCGCAATCGACGGGGATAAATGGCTTATCGGCCCGGGAACTGTGGGCATGAATCGCCCGGGCAATCACCTCTTTGCCGGTTCCGGTGGGACCAGTGACTAGCACATTGGACGGGAAAGCAGACACGACAAGGATCTTGGGCGGATATCTCTTGCCCAGGCGGAGACCCCAATAATTTCCGTCACCTCGGCGGCCTGCGCACAACTCGAAAAAATGTCGGTTTGCATAGTCTTACTCCCGAATGCCCCCGGAGCCGCATTTGTACTTCTTTCGAATCTCGTTTGATTGAAAACTGTACTATTATTTGGGCGATCATCAAATAGTCAAACAATTGCCCGTGAGAGGAATGCAAGCGATTTGTATCCCACCCCAAGAAACCACGAAGTTTTTGGAAATCCGGCCGGAAATCCGGCTCTTGGGCGTGGTTTATAAGGTTTTTCCCTACCCTGGATGGCGAAGGTAATAAGAGAATCGGGCCGCCGGGTAGCTTAAGTGGCTCACAGGGCCACAGCCTCTTGTGGCTCCAGACTGGGGTTCCAACCATTTTTTGGGTTTCCTGAAAAAGGACCATTTTGAGACAAAATTAACGCGCCCGCCGACATAGCAGATCCTGAGAGGGTAGTACCTTTTTCTTTGGTATAAAATTGGCACATTCCCCGACAAGGCCAAATCGGTGGACAACTGCTGGCGTGAGGCTGCGGAAAATGCGTAAGTCGTTGTAGATACGTTAATTCTCCCTGATATACACTGATAATATCGATCCGTGCAGATTAGTGTTGATCAGTGTTCCTTAAATTCCGGGAGATGTTTTTTTAGGATGGCCAATTCTTGATCTGGAAATCATCATCCCAATATGCTACGCTCCATTGCTCAGTGACAAAACTATAATCCGTTCTCCAAAAAAACTCGGAAATAACCAAAAGAATGACTCTTATAACGTGGAAAAATCGCGATTTGATGCCCAAATCGATGTGCATGCTTTCCTGGATAAATCGAATTTTGTTGACCAAAATTATCCAACTCGGAGTAGGTAGTGGTGTTCCCACTTCGGAACGTTGAAACAAAAACGAAAATGTAACCTGACCTGGAATTAAAGTAAGACGACTTTCAAAGTCGTCCTCCTAGCCCCATAACCTCCAGCACCTAGCCCCTAATACATGTCGTTTCTCCAACTCGAAAACAAATCGATTCTGATCTTTGGCGTGGCCAATCGCAAGAGCGTGGCGTGGCATATCGGCCGCGTGCTGGGCGAGGCCGGGGCGCGGTGCGTTTACGTAGTGCAAAACGAGGAATTGAAAGCCGGCGTGTCAAAACTTTTGGGCGACGAAATTTACCTCTGCGACGTGGAGCACGAAGATCAAATCGCCCGGCTAAGGGATGAATTGGCCCTGCGCGGGGAGAAATTCCACGGGCTGGTGCATTCCATTGCCTTTGCCGATTATGCTGAAGGCCCAAAACCTTTCCACGAAACTCCGAAAAAGGCCTTTTTGCAGGCCGTGGACATATCCTGTTATTCGCTCATCGCCCTTTCCAACGCCTTGAAGGACCTGCTGGAGACGGACGCCTCGGTGGTGACGATCTCGATTTCGACCACGCGGATGGCCAGCGAAAACTACGGTTACATGGCCCCGATCAAGGCGGCCTTGGATTCGTCGCTCGCGTTTTTGGCCAAGTCGTTCAGCCGGTTTTCCAGGATTCGCTTTAACGCCGTGGCCCCGGGATTGCTGAAGACTTCGGCCTCGGCGGGCATTCCCGGCTACGTGGACGCCTATCTTTACGCCGAGCAGATCATTCCCCGCAAAAAAGCCGTGCAAACCGAAGAGGTGGCCAACGTGGCGGCATTTCTCTTGAGCCCCCGATCAAGCGGCATCAACGCCCAACGAATCATAGTCGATGCCGGCATGGCGATCAACTATTTCGATCGGGAGATAATTGAACGTTGTATGCGACCCTGAAATAAACAATTTAACTTCTTTACTGAATATGGGGCATGAAAATGAAGGACAAATATCAATTTCTAACGCCGGAAGAATCTGAAGAGTTTATAAAAACTCTTGAACAACCTACTCCGGGTGATTTTCTGGAAAGATTTATTTGGGAATATGCCAACGGCAGCGTGAAAACATTCGCCGCCAAGGTCGGTTATCATCCCAACCGGATATCCGCCTTGAAATCGACGACCAAAAGGATATCCGCCCGCTTGGTCCGGCGGATCATTGAAGCTTACAAACTTTCCGAGAAGGAGCGGGCATTTTGGGCGAAAAGGCTGCTGAACGTTTGATAAAAAATGCTTTTATTAAGGGCATTTGCATTCTCATTTACGCAGAAAGTAGCGTTTTATCAAGCCTAAAAGTCTATACACATACTTCTTCTTAATAGGCAATAGCAATCCCAAACGCCATCCAATGATTCCAACCAACGGGGCAATCAGTAAAATGAATGTCCCTTCCACTCGCGGCAATTCTCCTTCAATTTTAAAGCCTCCGGGAAACATTCTATCATAATATTGATTTAACCATAAAATCATTTGATCAGGATGAATCCATACTTGAGATGGTTGTAAAAAGAAGTCTGTACTGTGAAGGCGATATTTTGCCCATAAGACATACAAAAGAAGAATTCCTGAAATGATCAAAATCAAAATAGAAACAACTTTTGTAGAACATTTTAATTTACGTTCCGGCGTGCGAACACGCATGGAACAACCAATAGAATAAAAACTGATCCCAACTATTAATGGAAAAACATATAAATAAACCTCGCGTGTATCGTAGTGCCAAGGGCCCTGTAATAAATAAATAGTGCCGCCCATTAGCAAAGCTATGGAATTGAATAACAACAAAATTTCGCGAGGTCCATATTGTAAGCCTTTTGGGCTTAATGATGGAATCATAATAATACAATTGTTTCTATAGGATACTCATACAAACTAAGTTTGCATTTTAGACGTGCATATCCTCTTATAATGATTTATTCAACATTCAAAGGCTTTCCTTCACTCATTTGATTGATGCCATTCCAAGCCCAGGATTATCACGTTTATGCCCGAGCCGATGCCCATTAGGGCGGCTTTATCGCCTTTTTCGAGGCGGCCGTTTTCTATGCCTATGGCGGCGGTCATGGGAGCGGCGACCGCGCCGGTGTTGCCCAGGTATTCCAGCGTGGTGTAGTCGATTTTAGGATCGAGGCCCAGGGATTCGAACATCAGTTTTTGATGGGCCTTGCCGACCTGGTGGCAAAAGGTCTTGTTGATGTCGCCGCGTTGCCAGTGTAACTCGGCCAGGAAATCGTCGAAGGCCAGTTTTCCAACAGCGATTCCTTCGCGCATGAGCGTTTCGGAGTCGGTCTGCATGAGCGGCTGCATTTGTGCATCTGCCGATTCGTCGCGTCCGCTTTGGCAAAGACGGCATTGATCGGTATTGGCCCGCACGACTCCGCCCAACAAGCGGTTGCCGGTCCGGCTCAAATCGCGATGGCAGAGGACCACGGCGGCGCTGCCGGAGCCGATGGTAAGCGAGGCAATCGAGAGTTTGATATCGTTGCGCGTAAGTGAAGTATTGGAATTGAGTTCGCGGATAGTGTTTTCGACCAGTGCCCGGCCGCTTTCAGTGCCGACCACGAGGCCCGCGCGGATTTGGCCGAGTTCGATCATGTTGGCCGCTTGCGCCATGCCGTTGAGCAAGCCGAGACAGGCATTGGAAACATCGTAGACCATGCACCGCTGGGGCAGGCCCAGGCGATGGTGCACTCCGCAGGCCGTGGCGGGCTCGAGAAAATCGCGGCACACAGAGCCGTGGATCAGCGCGCCTATGTTCCTGCGATCGATGCCGGCCAAATTAAGGGCTTTTTCGGCCGACTCCACGCTTTTTTCGCTGGGCAGCATGCCCCGCGGCCAAAAACGCCGCTCGCGAATGCCGGTCATCAGTTCCAAACGGCCCTGGGGCAGTTTTAAACGCGAATAGAGCGGTTCCAATTGGGCCTCGATTTCGTCGGAGGTAATAATTTCTTCCGGCAACGTGTAGGAAATGGCTTCCAGGCAGACGTTTTGGTATAACATTGGAATCTAATGGAATAGTTTAAAGGCAAACCCGCTAATAAATTGCAAATTGTAAATTGCAAATTGCAAATTGCAAATTGAAGGAAGTGGACAGCGAGATGTTTAGAGCGCGAAACAGCAAGCGGTTTCTTTTTCTTTTATTACTCGAATAGCGGCGATAAAGGCACAAAATGTGGAATACCACAATGCATGCAGTGCTGTCAATACAACCCCTAGTGGGGAAAGTGGGCAAACACCACAAAATGGCTGGGGTGGTTGAGTTGATTTTAACGATTACATAAACTCTGCCGTGACTTGCACTTCAATCGACGGTGACATGTCGAAGCTCAAGGAGTACGAGGCCACTGGATAAGGACATCGCCCCGGTAACGTGCCCAGGGCCGGGCACTACAGACCGGCGGGTAAGGTCGGCGGACCGGTCGTCAAGGATAGACGCCTTGGCCTGCTTCCTAAGCATTAAGCTTAGATTTCCCTGCGTTTGACGGAACGCAGTGAAAAACTTCCCCTCATCTGTACACTTGGCCAAGCCGAATTCCCGCGATTCTTTTTCAGCCCCCTTTCCCGGCTTCCGCACTATTTGGACACAGGAAGTGTCCAGAAGGGAGTGTACAATGGCTGTTAAACCGTTGATTAGTCTGAACTCCGACTATCGTTCCTCTCGGAAAGACGCTCCTGCTTTCTCTTATCTTGCCGCCGGCTATTACAACTGCCTGATTAAGGCCGGCGCTATACCTTTAATCATTCCGCCCTTGACCGATGAAGACGATATAAATCGCATATTGGATCATGTCGACGGCATGGTTCTATGCGGCGGAGCCGATCTGGATCCGCGGCACGACGGATTCATGGCGCATCCGTCGATGCGGTTCTTGGATTCGCGGCGGGAAAATTTTGATCGCTTGTTAGTGCAACTCGTTGCCGAGCGGAGAATGCCGGTAATGGGCATCGGCTGCGGCCTGCAATTATTAAACGTATCGCAAGGCGGCAATTTGTTTTTTCACATTCCCGAAGATCTCCCCGCGCTCTGCCGCATTCCGATCCGATCGATCCGAATCACCGCCACGCCCTGGTGGTCGAAAAGGGCTCGTTGATGGAGCGGGTATATGGCGAAGGGGAAATCCGCGTCAACAGCATGCACCACATGGCCATCGACGAAGTAGCGCCGGGCTTTGCCGTCACCGCCCGTTGTCCGGACGGCGTGATCGAGGCCATCGAAAGCGCCAGGGACGACTGGTTCGCCTTTGGCACGCAATTCCATCCCGAGAGCGATTCGGCCTCGGCCCTGGATTTGCGGATATTCGAGGAATTCGTGGCCGGCATCACCGGCGAAGTAATCGAAGAAGCGCGAATGGTGGCGTAATTATTGATACACAGCCAAATGATGTCGTATGGAACATAGAAAAACTCCGGGAGCAAGCTCCCGGGCTAAACTTTTAATGCGACATTCATTACCTGACATTCAATAGCCCCATTTATTGATAAAGTGTGGCAGGGGCATCTTGCCCGTGCATAAAGCGCTGGCGAAGCGCCGGCGGCACATGAATTACACAAAGATATGCCTAAGTTGTTTCAGCCGGTCATGCCGCAGGGTGTGGACGGCCGTCGTTGGACGGTCGGCGTGCTGGTATCGTCGCGGTGCACGCGGGTTTCGGCCGCTTTGGTCGGAGCCGGGGGCAGCGGGCGGAACTTGCTGGTCGAAGTGGTCCAGGCCGCCGCGGCCGAGGTTCCCCGTCAAACAGTGTCCCTGTTTAACGATCTTTCGGGTTCGGGACCGGGCAAGATATCAGCGGGGATGATTGCCGCCTGCCGCGCTCAATTGGCCGAGGTTCAAGCCGGGCTGGTCAATAAATTGGCGGCGACAATGGCATTAAGCGCAAATCGGATATTGGCCCTTGGCGTGCACGATCCGGGTCTGTGGGACACCGTGCACGGCGAATCGGCCGGTTATCTTGGCCTTTGCGATGCGGCCCGGCTGGCCGAAGCGACCGGCATGAACGTGGTCGACGCCTTTCCAGCCCGGGATCTGGCCTTGGGCGGCCGGGGCGGACCGGTTACGGCCGTGGCCGAGTGGATGTTGTTGCGGTCTCAGCTCCGCAATCGCGTGCTCTTGGACTTGGGCCGCACTACCAGGCTGACCTATCTGCCCGCGGCTTCGGCCGACCGATCTGAAACCAAGGTCGTGTCCTTCGAGGTCGGCCCGGGCACGGCGATTTTGGATATGCTTGTGCAGCGTTTGACCGATGGGCAACAGCACTTCGATCCAGGCGGGCGCTTTGCCGTGCAGGGGCATCGGATCGAGGAATTGATCCGGCATTGGAAGCGAGATCCGTATTTTGAAATGCCGCCGCCCCGCTGGCATCCCCGCGGCGTGCGTCCGGAACGATTTTTAGGCGACGCCTTGCAGATGGCCGTATCGGCCGATTGGTCGGTGCGGGATTTGCTTTGCACGGCCACGTGTTTTATCGCTGAAATGATCGCCGATACCCTGGCCCGGCGCCTGCCCGAGGCGGCCGAATTCGATGAAATCATCGTTACCGGCGGGGGGCAACAAAACGGCATGCTGCTGCGGGAGATCGGCCGGCTGATCAAGGTCCCGCTGATCCACGATGCCGATCTGCACATGCCTGTCGGGGCATTGGAGCCGGCTTGCATCGGCGTATTGGCCCTGCTTTACATGGACCAGGTGCCCGCCAGTCACACGGCGATCAGCAAGACCGAGACGCCGCGACTTTTGGGCCGGCTAACGCCCGGCTCCCCGCAGACGTGGTTAAGAATGCTGGAGACGTGCGCGGCCAACAGCCCGGCGCTGCGGCCGCTCAGAAGTGCGATGTAAGCCCATAAATGAAAGAAGTTCACCACGGAGAAACGGAGACCACGAAGAATTGTGATTAGGATTAATAGAATTTTGTCTTTTGTACCCTCTTGTAAGATGGGCAGCGATCTTGTTATATTAGGTTGTTGGATAAATTTCCATTCCCGGCGCAAGTAATGGCAACATAAGTGGTTGTATCAAATAGCGCCGGTCGAACACGGGTAAAGACCTTTAAATAGAACCTTTACGGAGTATGTTGTGGGAGTCAAAAAGTCAGGAAAAGGCCGCCGGAAACTTGGCCGTAAGAAACGCCGCAATCGGGCCAGGATTCGACACCGTAAGGGTTAATCTTCTTCTTACGCCGGGTGAATATTATTTCTTGAGCGCTGGTGGTTTGCGCCGATTCTTGGAATAGGTACACTTATCAGCAAAGATCCACTGCATCTGTATGGAAAATGCGCCAAATTATTTTAATATAGGTGTAGAACTTTAACCTTTCGTATTAAGAAAGTACAAAGCATGGCTTTAAAAACCATTGTCTTGACCATTGTTTTTTTCATTATAGGTGCATCAATCACGGGGCTGATTCTTCATTGTTTAAAGTCTGATCATCCGACACTAGCTCTAGTCGTAGGGGCTATTCTGAGTACACAAGTCGGGATTATTGCATTCCATCTTCAACCTGGTTCTACATGCTCCCTAAAGGTCAAAGCCCAGCTTGGCGGTGTTGTTGCCGGAACATGCTTGGTATTTTCCTTAGTCATGCAAGTGATTGCCAACTTTTTTCCGGATCCGGTGATCAGTATCCCGATCAGTGCAATTGGGAGTTTTATTTTCCCTTTTGTGTTGTTCAATATCATGTGGAACTCAATGCAGAAGAACAAAAATACTTGTGATAAGAAAGCCTAACATCGGACAAGATCAGATTCATTGCAAGTATCAATCTAACGATGGGTTGCGTATGAAATGCCCAGGGGAAGATTAAAGCACAATTTCTGCCCCGTAGGGGCAATTGATATTAGCCCAGCACTTTTTAGTGCTGGGGCTTGGAGACATGACAATTTCCCATTCGTCCCGGAGGGACGATTGAAATGAGGTGGTGTAAATTCAATCGTCCCTCCGGGACGGAGGGGAGATTCTTATATTATCCCTACCCAGTGATGAATCGCTGCGCTAACATCAAACGACCCTACGGGTCGAAAGATATCCGTTTATGCAGTTTCTCAGGAATACATATGAGTCGAAATTGTTTGCGGGTCGAAATTTATTCGTTTAGGATATTTCTCAGGAATATATATGAGTCGGGATTCTTTCTCAAATGTAGAAATCAAAATGCAGCCGGTTGAGATTGTGGAAGCCGATCTTGGGTTGCCGGAGCATCAGCGAGCGGTTGTCGAGCTTATTGATGCTTATGCCGGCGATCCCATGGGTAATGGAAAGCCGCTTTCCGCCGAGGTTCGGCGCGATCTTATACCAGGCCTTCAAAAGCAATCCACCACTATCATCTATCTTGCATATCAAGAGGGAATAGCCATCGGTATAGCCGTGTGCTTTATCGGATTTTCGACGTTTGCCGCCCGGCCGCTCATAAATATCCACGACTTGGCGGTGTTGCCTGCACATCGTGGGCAAGGAATTGGCCGACTGCTCTTGGATGAGGTCGGACGGAAGGCGCGAGAAATGGGTTGTTGCAAGGTCACTTTGGAGGTGTTGGAAAACAATCAAATAGCCAGGCGGCTCTATGAATCGGCGGGATTTGCACAAGTGGTATATCAGGAAGCGGCCGGAGGTTCTCTATTTTATGCAAAGCCGCTTACGGACGGCTTTATAGGGCCGAGCCGCGATTAGCGATCAGCAAATGACAAATCTCAAGTGTTAGTCTTCCAGGAGGTTTTTGCCGGAGGTTGTTCATCGCGAAGCCGCAAGCGGCTTGTTTGTCGGCGGCAATAACTTACTGGGGGATATAATGCAGCCAATCGATAGTTGCTCAGGAACACCCCTATATTGCTCATTTTGCGCAGTCTTTTGTATTTGGTGATCTTGACCTACCCGCGGTAGGTGGTTATTCTCCGCTGCTTTGTTGCGACCGGGAAGTCGCCGCTAAAAATAGACCGACCTCTATCTTGCACCAAGGAAGGTGCGGCGGGCGAGGCATGGAAGCATATTGGTGGACCTTGTATTGGATAGTCGCCGGGGTGGCGATTGTTCAATCGTTGCTATTGACATTGCAGACCTGGGAGCACCGCCGTTTTGTGCGGAGCAGCATGCAGGGCTGGGAGCGACATCAGCCCAGCGGCCGGGTATTATTGTGTGCGCCTTGTAAAGGGCATGATCTGAAGCTGGAAGACAATCTCCGCGCACTTCTGGAGCAGGATTACGACGACTATGAAGTGTCGTTTATCGTGGAAAGCGGGGATGATCCGGCCTGTGCGGTAATCCGGCGGGTGATGGCCGCCCATCCCTGGATGTCGGCGCGGATGATCGTGGCCGGACGGGCCGGGGAGAGCGGGCAAAAAGTGCACAATCTGCGTGTAGCCACGGCCCGGCTCTCGCCGCGTATTGATTATCTGGCTTTCGCCGATTCCGATGCGCGGCCCAGACCCGAATGGCTGCGAATGTTGATCTCGCGCTTATACCGGCCGCACATCGGAGCGATGACCGGGTATCGCTGGTTCGTGCCCGAAGGGAAATCGGCGGCAAATAAGCTGCTTTACAGTTTGAACTGTAATGTGATGTCGCTGCTTGGGCGAAACAGCCATTATCTGCTTTGGGGCGGGTCTTGGGCCATTCGCCGGGAGGTATTCGATAAGATCGGTTTACGTTCGGCCTGGAAAGGAACCCTTGGGGACGACCTGGTTGCCAGCCGGTTATTGAGCAAAGCCAAGATGCAAGTACGTTTTGAACCGGCCTGCGTAGTGGCCTCGCCTATCGATAATTCGTTTTTCGAGGCGATTTCATTCCTGCGGCGGCAATATCAATTGAGTTATTTTTACGCCCGGGATTGGTGGGCGTTTGCCGTGCTTTCGGCGACATTCAGTAATCTGGCATGGCTGGGAAATCTGGGCTTGCTGGCGCAGGGGTTCCTTAAGGGAGCAAGCTGGGCCTGGATTCCCGCGGCAGTGATATTGCTCTTGTATTTGCTGGCAGTCTGTCGCGGCAAAGTGCGCCAGGATCTTGCCGATTTGTATTTTCCGCATTTGCACAGGACGTTGCGAGAAGCAAAGCGATTTGACATTTGGTTCCAACCTGCAATCAGCCTGATTCACGGGATAATTATATTAAGCGCCGGTTTTGGGCGGCATATTAGTTGGAGGGGAATCGGCTACCGTTTAGCAGCAGACGGGAAGATCAAGGGATCCTGGCGGGGCAATGATCCGGCCGTGCTGCCCATGCCTGGAATAGCAGCCGGCCTTCCAAAATCGAAATCAAGCACTGCTGATTATCAGAAGGTCGCATGAAAATATGCCTAAGAGCATATCCCAAAACATGTAAGTTCATTACGCGGAACAAATAATAAATCAAAAAGGTTGGCGATTCTGCCCTCACCCTAGCCCTCTCCCGACCAACCGACCATGCGGAGCATGGTGCCCGTCGGTGCCCGGAGAGGAGACTTTGGCCATGCACGTAGTACTGTGGGATACGCGTAAGTGCGATGTTTCCAAGGATTTTGCCGGAGGGTTCGGCGTGGGGTTATATCCCGGCCATGGGGGGTGGAGGGGATGGATCATCCGCCGTTTTTTCACCCGTGATCGGCGGCCGGTAAGTTTGCTTTTCGCTCATTTGGCGGCGATTTTCCGGCATTTGGGACATACGGTTGAATATGTCGAAGACCGGATGCCTGAGGGGGCCGATCTGATTGTTTTCTGCCCGTCGCTTGTCACATTGCCCCTGGAACGCAAGGCGATTGCCGAGGCGTGCTCGAAGTTTCCACACGCTCGGGTGTTTGTGGCCGGGTTGCCGGCCACGGTGATGCCGGAGGCGTTTAGCGATTTGGATGTGACGATTATTCGCGGCGAAGCGGAGCAATTGTATTGGAAGTTGGACGAGGTGCTGGGACGGCCCGCCGCCGCCGTGCATTTAGGGATTATCGAGGACTTGGATCGCCTGCCCTTGCCCGATTGGTCGCCGTTTAATCCGCGGACGTTTTGCATGGGCTACGATTTTTGGCTGTTTCCCACGGCCTTGATCCAAGCCAGCCGCGGGTGCACGTTCAAATGCGGATATTGCCCGTACATTTTGCCGGATAATTCGATCCGTTTCCGCGATCCCGAGGCCGTGGCCGATGAAATCCGCCACGGCATCAGGCGCTGGGGTTTTCGATCGTTCAAGTTCCGCGATCCGCTGTTTGGGCTAAGTTCGGCGCGTGCGCATCAATTGGCGGAATTGATCGGGCGCCTGCCGCGAAAGATCCAATTCTCCATCGAAACGCGGATTGAATTGATGCCGGCCGATATGCTCCGCGCGTTAAAAGGCGCAGGGCTTACCGGCGTCACCATAGGCATCGAATCGCCCGACGAAAGCCGGTTGCGGCACTATGGGCGAAGCGCGCCAAGCGAGGATCGGCAAAGGGAGTTTATCGAGGTCTGCCGCAAGTTGGGTATTCGCACGACGGGGGGATTTCTGATCGGCTTTCCCGATGACACGGAGCAGTCCATCCGGGAAGTGGCGCGCTATGCAAAGCGGTTAAATCCCACGTTTGCCAACTTTAACGTGATTACTCCCTATCCGGGTACCGAATTTTTCGCCGAGAATCGGCACCGCATAGCCGAAGGCGACTACAGCCGATACTCTTCTTATAATCCGGTGTTTAAATATGATAACCTTACGCGCCGGGAATTGACGAGGCTCAACGGATGGTGCTTCAATCATTTTTACTTTCGCTGGGACTATTTGCGGGAAAATGGCCATTTGCTTTGGCCGGCGTTACAGAGATTTGGCTGGGGTAGAAGTTCGTTCTCGGCCGTAGGCGGCGATGCCGCCCACCCGGCCCTGCCCAGACCGGTTTCCGGCCTGGAAATGCTGAAACGCAAGGGACTTCGTGCAGACACCCCCCACCGGCCGCGCATAGTTTCCAGGTAATAAATAGTAGAAAAATCTCGACCCGAAATATATCTTTTATGGCAAATAGTACATTGGTATTATCAAAGACCCCCCAAGACTCGTTTATTTTTTACCCTTTTATTTGGAACGAATTATTAGGGACGAAACTCTTTTATATGGGTGGTAGTTTTTCGTAGGGAATTGTGTAATACTGGTAATATACTCTGACTCATATATAAATATTTTTGGGAAAGAATTTACGAACGGAGAATAGTCCATGTCAAAAAAGCGGAAGCCTGATAATGGACTAGCCGATAACCCTCAGCTTAAGCCTCTAGGCAAGACATTTGGCAAAGGGAAAGGCTGGCAGAAATATTTTCAGTCAAATGCCGTTAAGGCAAGTTTGGCGGGTGGGCTGGTATTGTTGCTTGTCTTGATAATCGGCTGGCAACTTCTCAGTGGCGGCAGCGGAACAAAGCCGATAAGGGCCATGGCGTCATCCGATTCGGGTCGGGCGCAACCGGCTCCCTCGCCTCCGCCGTTGCCCCAGGTACCAACCGAGTCAGCACCTGCTCCGCCCGATCAGAAAGAAACATCCGCCGATCAGAACGGCCAAAATGGACAAGAGAGCAAGCAGGAGACATCTCCCGAAAGCCAACCGGAAGCAGTTCAGCCGGAACAGCCGCAACGTAGCGGGGGTGCATATAGAGCGATTCCGGGGAATATGCCTGGGGCCGAAAACTCATCCACCCAGCCAAAGTTGCCGGAAGACATATCAAAGTGGGAAAAGGGCGACTTTATTCGCGCCCGGCAGGAAAACAATCCCAAACTGCTGGAAGCGGTGGCATACTTGGGTGAGAAGTTTCCCGGCAGCGTACCGGCGGCACAGGGATTGGCCGATTTGTTAAAGTCGCCCAAGCCGTCGCAGCCGGCTACTATGCCATACGGCCAAAACAGCATGCCGGGTCTGATCGAGGCGACTATCGAGGCTTTAGGCAAGAACGGCTCTCAGGCCGCCCGGCAAACGCTGAGTCAAATAATAAGCGGGAAGATTGCCACCGACGATGACAGAACGGCGGTCGAAGCTGTGTTGAAGGCGCTGATTCAAACGCCTTCGGCCGAGAATGACGACATTTTAGCGAAAGTGATTATTTCCCCGGAAGAAATCCGGCCGGCTGCTCCGCAAGGGACGTGGCAGCCCGCCGATCTGCGATCACGCGCGTTGGATTTGGTCAGGCAAAACCCTTCGGAGAGTCTGAGCCTGAAATTAGCGGAAAATCTGCTGCAAAAAGGGCTGGAGCCAAACGATCCGGTGATGGATTTTCTGTTGCAGGACAACCCCGCATTCCTCAACGCCCAACTTCATCTGTATCAAAGCGAAGAACTTTCCCAGGATACCAAGACCAGATTGGA
Source organism: Pirellulales bacterium (assembly GCA_963845975.1). GTDB lineage: Bacteria > Planctomycetota > Planctomycetia > Pirellulales > Thermoguttaceae > JBEKIK01. The sequence goes on from CAWJUD010000002.1 coordinate 551,841, forward strand.
GCAGTATTTTTTGAATCGCAGTTCACAGGCGATCGGCCTGACGATGGGGATTCCCTCCGGAGTTGAAGCGACATCGTCTGCATCCGGGAACATGTGGGCAGGACCGCCGACAGCCAGAGACCCCAGGTCGATGCTTTCAGGCCCGGGTGCGCCGAACAGCACCGCCATGCCGAGCGATGCCTCGAAAAGTAAACTTAGCGACTACGAACGCGGCGCAAATCTTGCCAAATTATTGTGGAGCGAACCACTGGCAGGGTTGATGTCCGAGCATTTGGCCGATGTCCGCTCGCTGGATAAATCGGCTCAGGATATCGTGCTGGCCTCGACGTTGCCGCTGGATTCGATTCATGCGGCCATGTTCAAGATGCTTAAGAAACGAGTGGGCGACGGTCCGCAACCGCTGGAGTCCGCCGGATGGAGCGACAGAGTACTGAACGATCCGGGTTTGCTGGTAGTGATGAAACTTTTACCCCGATCAAAGACGATAAAGACGTCGCCAATATCGGGCGCCGTTACGGCGCCTGGTCCTACGCGGACCAGCCCGTATCCAACGCCGCGCAGACCGTCCAGGATCGATTCGGGCGGCGGGACTCAACCCGCCAAGTCCGAGGCGGCCCAGAAAAAAGAACAAATTGAAACGGAATGGTTGACTACGCTCTCGAAAATGGTGGACATTTGGTGCAACCGCTTGGAATCAGCCGGGCAAGCGCAAAAAAGGGCCGTGCGCAGGGGACAGAAGGTATTGGAACAGCCGCCCACTCGGCTCGACGAATTTGAAATTCCCCAGGATGCCAAGAACCTCAAAGACGTGAAAATCTTGGCCGCTTATCAACTCAACTGGCCTGACAAGGCCCCGGGCGATATGGGCAAGGTCAAACTCGCCGGGTTGAAAATTCAATATTTCCGCATCCAATTAACGGGAATGCTCAAGAAGACAATGACCTCCTTCAAGCAACTGGCCAAGGGCGGCGACATTCACGATATGTCCAACGGCCAATGGCTGGAAATGATCAAAAACGGTTCGCAACCCAGTACCAAACGCTCTCTGGACATTCAGGTTACCAGCGCCGATAAACAATCAGTGGATTTAACTCAAAAGGAAGAACCCACCGACCTCTTGGTGGATATCCTGGCCATCGAAATCACCGATCCGGGAACCGTTAAAGAGTGAAGAGGGGGAGTGGGGAGCAAAGTCCTTTCCTCGCAACTTGGCCGCTTTTTGCAGGCATCCCGTGCACTAGTTTTTTCATAATGTAAAGCCGCGGCGGGCGCCAACGGGCACCGATGGGGGTGCCATGCGAAGCATGGTCGCGTTGGTCGGTCCCAGTTATAAAAAAACAGTAACCGTTCACGATATGCAACGTAGTAGGCACACGCCGTGTGCCATTTGTGATGTTTTTAGTGCTGATGCACTTCAAGGCAGACGGCACACGGCGTGTGCCTTCTACATTGACGCGGGATCTCCGTGAACGATTACAAAAAACAAATGTCGTTGCACATTTTTTCCCCGGCCAATGGTCGCGGCTTTGCGCGTAATCATTTACCGTTCCATTTGATATGGCTTATTCAGGTATCGTCTCTAAAACCCTATCCTTATTCCATATCACTGTTCGCCCTCCCCTGTCTCCTATTATTTGCCATTGACCCTTTGACAGGTTCTACTACAATGCCGCAACCTGTTATTTTGCGTTATTCTCTTTGTAATGTGACGGATAAGGCATGTCCGAGCGACCGGATTTCAAAGCGAAAACCTCAGCAGAGGCCCTGGAGGTAGCTAGACGGGATAAACTGCGCAAAATAGCTGAACTGGGCATTGATCCTTGGGGCTCCAGATTTGATGGACATCAACCCATTGCCGAGATCCGTAGGCGGGTGGATGAAATTATTGTTGAGCCGGCGCCGGAAATAGTAAAACCATCGGCGACGGAAGGGGACAGTCCCATTTTTGCCGACCATGCAAGCATGGTGCCCGAAAAAACGGAACAGTCCACAGAGCATGGTCCACACGTTCGAGCGGCAGGACGGATAATTTTGCGGCGTCCGTCGGGCGGATCCCACTGGCTGCAAATTCGCGATTGGACCGGCACCATCCAGGTGATGATCGGCAAGGCCCAGGTGGGCGAGCGGAATTGGAAACTTGCCCAGTGCTTCGATTTGGGCGACTTAATCGGCGTGGACGGTGAATTCCATCGCACCATGAAAGGCGAACTGACGATCTTTGCCGACGACCTGCATTTCTTGAGCAAGTCGATTGAAACGCCCCCGGAAAAATGGGCCGGACTCAGCGATCCCGAACTCCGCCATCGGATGCGCTACCTGGACTTGATTTACACCGACGGCGTGCGGGAGCGTTTTTTACGGCGGACAAAGATTGTGCAATCGATACGCAACACGTTGGCCGGGCAAGGATTCGTCGAAGTGGAGGGTCCCACGTTGCACGCCATTGCCGGCGGAGCGGCCGCCAGGCCTTTTGTCACGCATCATAACGCCCTGGACACCGATCTATTCCTGCGGATTGCCTTGGAACTGCATCTGAAGCGGCTTTTAGTGGGCGGAATCGAACGCGTGTACGAATTGGGCCGGGTATATCGCAACGAAGGCATAAGCCAAAGGCACAATCCCGAGTTCACCATGCTCGAGGTTTATCAGGCCTACGGCAATTACGAAACCATGATGGCCCTGACCGAAGCCGTCATTGTGGATGCCATCCGCGCTTCGGGCCAGGATTTGAAACTGCCTTGGGGCGAACAAGCGATCGACTTTACTCCGCCCTTCGCTCGAATAACCTACGACGAGCTTTTTGCCGAACACACGGGTGTTTCGCCCCACGACCAGGCGGCGGTCAGGGCGGTTGCCCAACGGCTCGGCATGGCGACGGCGGGAAAACATCCCGATGTGATTAAGAGCATGGTCTTTGAGCAGGTTGTCGAGGATGCCCTGGCCGGACCGATTTTTGTGCTCGATTATCCGGCCAGCATCTGCCCGTTGACAAAACGCAAGCGCGACAACCCGGCCGTGGCCGAGCGTTTCGAACTGTTCATCCAAGGCATGGAAGTGGCCAACGCCTACACCGAACTGAACGATCCCGACTTGCAGGAAAAACTGCTTTCCAGCCAGCTTGAAGGCTTGCCGGAGGAGGAATCGATGGCCAAGATGGACCGCGATTTCATCCGGGCGTTGCGTCACGGGATGCCGCCCGCCGGCGGATTGGGGATCGGAGTGGACCGCCTGGTAATGTTGCTGACCAATTCGCAGAGCATCCGCGAAGTGATATTGTTCCCGCTTTTGCGGCCGGAGGCGTAAAGAGATGCGCGCTCCCCGACCATGCACCGCATGGTGCCCGGTCGCGGCTAAACGTATAAAAATCATTCCCTGAACCCTGAACCCTTTATGTACAAATTGCTTATTTGTTGGCGATATCTGTGCACGCGGTACATCGCGCTGGTGTCGATCGTGAGCGTGATATTGGGCGTATGGGCCATGATCGTGGTCAACAGCGTGATGGAGGGATTTACCTCCGAGATGCAGAATCGCATACACGGAATTCTTTCCGACGTGGTTCTGGAATCGCGGAGTTTAAACGGCATGCGCGACGCCCAGTGGCACATGGACGAGATTCGCCGCATAGCGGGCGATTCGATCGAGGCCATGACGCCCATGGTGATGGTGCCGGCCTTGCTCAACTTCAAGGATATTTATGTCGGGCAATCCATAACACAGCCCGTGCAATTGATAGGCATAGACGAAAGCAGCAAAAGCGCCGTGAGCGATTTCAGCAAGTATCTGCAACACGCAGCCAACCGAAATAAACCGAGTTTCGATCTTCGCGACGGCAAGTATGACGTCCGCGATCACCAGGTGGGGCCGGGCGCGCCGGAGCGCCCGCAAATGGCCGGCGCCGGTTGGAAACATCGCCGTGAAATGGCGCGGATAAAAGCCTTTCAGGAAGAAATGTACCAAAAAGAAAAGCAGGAGGCTTCCGGCGCCGGGAATCCGCCTGGCGCAAATAGTTCTAAAGGCGTATCTGCAACTGCCTATGAGGAAAACGTCAACGGCAATAACAACAAAAACATCGCCGGAGTTGAGCCCAGTTCGTTGCCCATGCCCGCGCCGAATGCACCCAAGACCGATCCCTTCGCCTACCGCGGCGTATCGCCGAATTCTCCGCCCTTGCCGGGCGATCCTTTATCCGGCCAGGGCAAGGCTCAGGAGTTCGACATGGCCACACAGCAGCACACGGGCATAGTGCTGGGCATTGCCATGGCCAGCAGGCGGATCTTAAAAGACAAACAAAATCCCAGCGCGGGTTTCGAGGATCGTTTTCTTCTCCTGCCGGGCGATGACGTGGCGCTCACTACACTCACGGTAGGCCAACCGCCGAAGTTTACATACGACAACTTCACGGTCGTCGATTTCTACGAAAGCAAGATGAGCGAATACGATTCGAGTTTCGCCTTTGTGCCCATCCGCAAATTGCAGGAATTGCGGGGGATGATCGATCCAAGTTCAGGCCAGGGAATGGTCAACTCGATCCAGATCAAACTCAAACCCGGCGCCGACGGCGAGGCAGTCCGCGACAAATTGGCGGCCCAGTTTCCCTGGGAACAGTACGTTGTGGAAACCTGGCGTGATAAGCAGCTACCCCTTCTGGCCGCCGTTTGGACGGAAACGGCCATCCTCAACGTGCTGTTGTTTCTGATCATCACCGTGGCGGGCTTCGGCATCCTGGCCATTTTTTACATGATCGTGGTGGAAAAGACCCGCGACATCGGCATCCTCAAGTCGCTGGGCGCGTCGGGCCGGGGAGTGATGGGAATATTTTTGTCCTACGGGCTGCTTTTGGGAATGATCGGTTCGGGCGTGGGCTTGTTGATCGGATTGCTTACCATCCGTTATATCAACGAGATTGCCGACCTGCTGGGCAGGATCACCGGCAGACCGGTATTCGATCCCACGATCTATTATTTTTATAAAATACCCACGATCATCGTTCCGCAGACTGTGGCATGCATCGTTATCGGGGCAGTGGTCATAGCCGTGGCGGCCAGCATATTGCCGGCACGCCGCGCAGCCCGATTGCATCCAGTGGAGGCCTTGCGACATGAGTAGCGAACTCGAACAAATCCTGCGATCCGACGGTAAGGTGCGTGATACGCACCATTCGCCTTCGGAGCCCAAGCCAACGCCCGAGGTTATTTTGATCAAAGATCACCCCCATCTGATTCTCGGACCGCATCATCCCATGACTCAACTTCAACAGCCCGACGCAAGTCTTGACGCGCCTGCACTGGTCACACCGAGAAAACGAATTGCGGACGGGCATCTAAAGGCCGTGGGGCTTTACAAGAGTTACCGCAAGGGCCCGGCCGAAGTGCCCGTGCTTACGGATTTGGATATTGAAATCCGCCGCGGGGAGTTTATCTCGATAGTCGGGCAGAGCGGATCAGGCAAAAGCACCTTGTTACACCTGCTGGGCACGCTCGACGCCCCGGACCAGGGCGAAATCCACTTCGACGGCCGGCGGATCGACAACCTGCCCGTCCCCCAGCGCGATGCCCTGCGGAACAAGCGCTTTGGCATGATTTTCCAGTTCTACCACCTCCTGCCTGAACTTTCCACGCTGGAAAACGTGCTTTCACCCCTGATGATTGCCGATGGGACCTGGAAATACTTTATAAATCGGAAAAAACACCGGGCCACTGCCATGGGGCTCTTGGAAACAGTGGGGCTTAGCCATCGGCTGAACCATAAACCACAGGAACTATCGGGGGGGAGATGCAGCGGGCCGCTATTGCCCGGGCATTGGTCGCCCAACCCGAACTACTCCTGGCCGACGAACCCACCGGAAACCTGGATCAGGCCACCGGCCAGGAAATCTTAAAAATCCTGCGAACCTTGAACCAAGAGCATCGGCTCACTATAGTGATGGTAACCCACGATCAGACCCTGGCCGCTCAGGCCGACCGTATTGTCCGCCTGGCCAGGGGAAGGATCGAAAATGAGGGATGAAGTATGAGGGATGAAAGATAAATAACCAAAGAAATCTCTGGCGGTTTCGCGTTATTTCCGATTTCCCATCGCGGCATAAAGTCGCAACTCAAACCCCCGGTGTATTCACCGGGGGCTAAATGAATGGTGTACAAATTACCGTATTGATGGTGCCTAAACCCACATACAATACCCCCTTCATTAACCACTGACCACTAACCAATATCCGCTTTCCTACCCGCCATGTCTTCTAAAAGCTCCCTTCAAATTTTTATCAACGGCGCTCTTTACGATAAAGAGGACGCCAAAATCAGCGTCTACGATCACGGTCTGCTGTATGGCGACGGGGTGTTCGAGGGCATCCGCAGCTATGGCGGCAAGGTGTTCCGGCTGGACGAGCATCTCGATCGGCTCTGGAACTCGGCCAAGGCCATCATACTCGAAATTCCCATGAGCAAGGCGGAAATGAGCAAGGCCATTTACGACACCCTGGAAGTCAACAAAATCAAGGACGGTTATATCCGCGTGGTGGTTACCCGGGCGCAGGCAGCCTGGGGCTCGATCCGAACCGGTGCAGCGATCCGCAAGTAATCATCATCACCGACCATATCTCCCTTTATCCTGACGAACTGTACGAACAAGGACTGGAAATCATCACCGTCAGCACGGTGCGGAATCATCCGGCCGCGCTCAGTCCGCGGATCAAGTCGCTCAATTATTTGAACAACATCCTGGCGAAGATCGAGGGGGTGCAGGCGGGCTGCATCGAGGCCCTGATGCTGAATTGCAAGGGCGAGGTGGCCGAATGCACCGGCGACAACATTTTCATCGTGCGCCAGGGACGATTGCATACTCCGCCGCTGGATGCCTGCATTTTGGAAGGCATTACCCGGGACGTGGTCATAGACCTTGCCCGCCAGGCCGGCATCGTGGTGCTGGAAACGCCCCTGACCAAGCACGATGTATATATCGCCGACGAATGTTTCCTGACCGGTACGGCCGCCGAAGTGGTGCCCGTGGTGAAAGTCGACAGCCGCACGATCGGTTCCGGCATGCCCGGCCCGATGACCCGCGACCTGATGACACGCTTCCACAAGCTAACCAGGGGCTAGAGATAAGGGGGCAGTGGGCAGTGGACAGTGGGCAGTGGACAGTGTTAGTTTTAGCCGCTAGCAGGTGACGATTTAAGGTCGGACGGGGAGCGGTTATTTAGCCCCGGCACTTGTGCCGGGAGTTTTTTTACGGATTTGTCGCGGGGACGATATTTCTTATTCCCAGACTCTACCCGGGTACGCTCATCCAGGAGATTTTCATGGGGTTGATCAAAGACTTCATCGACTTGTTCATACATCTCGACGTACACCTGAAGCAGATACTTGATACGTGCGGATCGTGGACGTATGTGATCCTCTTTGTGGTAATCTTCTGTGAAACCGGATTGGTGGTTACGCCGTTTCTGCCCGGGGATTCGCTGATATTTGCCGCCGGGGCGTTCGCGGCCCTCGGATCGTTGGATCCATTTATTCTCTTTATTTTACTGAGCGCGGCGGCCATCGCGGGCGACACGGTGAATTACTGGGCGGGACATTACATTGGTCCGAGGGCTTTTTCCGGCAACATCCGCTTTTTGAAAAAAGAGCATCTCGACCGGACTCACCGCTTCTATGAAAAATACGGCGGGATAACAATAGTGCTGGCACGGTTCATTCCCATCATCCGCACATTCGCGCCTTTCGTGGCTGGCATCGGGGCGATGAACTACACGCGGTTCATCGTTTACAACGTGGCCGGCGGCGTGGCCTGGGTAGCGATCTTCCTTTTCGTAGGATATTGGTTCGGCAATCTGCCTTGGGTAAAAACCAGATTTCATTGGGTGATTTTGGCGATCATCATCATATCCGTGATGCCGATGGCGATCGAATACATCCGTTCGCGCGGGCAAAAGGGGGAAGATAATCGATAAGCCGCAATATTTTTTGGTCAACAAATTGTGTTTTTTCCACATGGCCCCAGGATATTTATCCCCCTTCTAAAGTTGTGTTTTAAGTGTTTTCGCTATTATGGCAGAACGGATTCTAACAAAGCGCCTGGCCTAATTTCTACTCTGAAAAAATCTTTTTTCGAGAATATTGCATTATCCTTATGCAAACGTTTTCTTAGTACGCCATAACAGCGATGGGCCCTACCATATTGATGTAATTTGAGTAGAATGTGGTTTGTTTATAAGGCCGCTGAACTCCGTCATTTGGGGAGGTTTTGGCATGACTGCGCCCGCGGTTGTGAAGGAATTGGTTGAACGGTTTGAAGCCCATAAGGAAACCTATCAATCCAGCCAATACAATGAGGCCCAATTGCGCGAGGAGTTTTTAAATCCGTTTTTCGAGGCCCTTGGTTGGGACATTTATAACAAACAGGGCTATGCCGACGCTTATAAGGAAGTCATTCATGAGGACGCCATCAAAATTGGCGGCCGGACAAAAGCGCCGGATTATTGTTTTCGAGCGGGCGGCGGGCAACGGAGCTTTTTCGTCGAGGCCAAGAAACCGTCCGTCGATATCGGCGAGGCGATCAGCCCGGCCTATCAGTTGCGTCGTTATGCCTGGTCGGCGAAATTACCAGTGAGCATATTGACCGATTTCGAGGAGTTCGCCGTCTACGATTGTCGCATACGGCCGGATAAAAATGACAAGGCATCCACTGCACGGGTCATTTATCTTAATTACAGCGAGTATATCGAACGTTGGGACGAACTATACGGGCTGTTCTCTCCGGAGGCGATTCGTAAGGGGTCACTGGAAAAGTTCGTCACCAGCAAAAGAATCAAAAAAGGCACGGCCGAGGTCGATCAGGTGTTTTTGGGGGAAATCGAAGGTTGGCGGACCGAACTCGCCCGACACTTAGCATTGCGAAACGAGGGACTCGAACAGCGCGATTTGAATTTCGCAGTGCAGCGCATTATCGACCGCATCATATTTCTGCGGATATGCGAAGATCGGGGGATCGAAAAATACGGCACTTTGGAATCGCTGCAAAACGCGCCGAACATATACAGAAGGATGCGCGAACTTTTCCAACTGGCGGACGACCGCTACAATTCCGGCCTGTTCCACTTCACGCAGGAAAAAGACCGGTCCGAGCCGCCCGACGAACTGACTCTCGATTTGACAGTTGACGATAAGCCACTGAAGGAAATTCTCGGTGGTTTGTATTATCCCGAAAGCCCCTATGAGTTTTCGGTATTTCCGGCCGAAATTCTTGGGCAGGTTTATGAGCAATTTTTGGGCAAGGTGATCCGGCTCACTAAGGGGCACCAAGCCAAGGTCGAGGAAAAACCCGAAGTTCGCAAGGCCGGCGGAGTTTATTACACGCCGTCGTATATCGTCGATTACATAGTCCGCCACACGGTGGGGAAACTATTAAACGGTGAATCGGACGAATTAATAAACCCAGATGCTGGCGCCCGAAGCGAATCGAAAGCGAAAATCACCCCTAATCAAGCCGCGAAACTCCGAATTCTCGATCCGGCTTGCGGCTCCGGTTCGTTTCTGCTCGGGGCATACCAGTATCTTTTGGATTGGCATCGAGATTGGTATGTGGCTGACGGAGAGGAGAAACACGCAAAGGGCCGTAGCCCGAAATTATATCGCGGCCCGGCGGGCGACTGGCGCCTGACGAGTATGGAACGCAAACGCATACTCTTAAACAATATCTACGGCGTTGATATCGATGAGCAGGCGGTAGAGGTGACGAAACTTTCGCTACTCCTAAAGGTGTTGGAGGGTGAATCGGCTGAGACGATTGAAAATCAAAAACGATGGTTCCACGAACGGGCTCTGCCAGACCTGGGCAACAATATCAAATGCGGCAACTCGCTGATCGGGCCGGATTTCTATAACGGCAATCAATTAAAACTTTTCGACGACGAAGAACAACTCCGCGTAAATGTCTTCGACTGGCACGATAAAAAACTCGGCTTCGGCAAAATCATGGCCGCGGGCGGATTCGACGCGGTAATAGGGAACCCGCCGTATGGTGCATCCGCCGATGAAAAACAAATTGATTATTATCGTAAACATTATGAAAGCGCTATAGGATCGTGTGATAGTTTTGCCCTTTTTGTTGAACAGGCATCTAGGCTTTTGCAAGAAGAAGGAATATTCGGAATGATTATTCAGTCCGCTTTTGTGTCTTCTCCTTCTATGAGTAATTTACGCGATCTGTTCATTAATAAATTTAGGCCATTATCAGTTGTATCGCTTCCATACGATGTTTTTCCCGCCTATGTGGATACCGCTATTGTAACTGCTCAAAAATTACATAAAAATCAAAGCTTACGCGATTTTACAAATTCACCTGTTTCTCTATATGTATTTCCTCCAAGATTTCAAATCGAATCGGTTAATGATTTTAACGCATTCGCGAAAACTGCTAATGCCGCGGAATGGATTCGAGCCGAGCACAATGAATTTATAGTAACACTTTCCGGCTCAGAACATGCAATTATTGATCGTCTTAATGGCATAAGCACTAAATTCTCACATGTAGCCGATATTCAGCGTGGTGTAACTCCTTTTAATACGTCCAAAACAAAATCTAAAAGAAATCCAGCCAAGGCATTTATGGGAACTGTCCGCAGGTACAAGATTATTGCCTCTAAACGTTGTTACATACAGTATGATAAAACTTTAGCAGAGTATAAACCACCTAGATATTTTCGTGGCCCTCGAATTTTACTGCGTGAAATGATTAGCCGTCAGTTTCGATTGCAAGCGGTATTTGTTAAGGATAATTTCGTAACTAACAAATCAATGCAAAGTATTCTACTATCAGATGAACACCATAATATTCTGTATCTTTTAGGATTATTAAATTCTCGACTATTATCGTGGTATTTTTTATCTATTCATAGCGTAGGAAGGAGAGACGATTTTCCAAAAATAGTCTTGAAACAAACTAGAGATTTACCATTCAGAACAATTGACTTTTCCGACAAAACGGACAATCGGCGGCATGAGCGGATGGTGTCGTTGGTCGAGACGATGTTGGAGTTGCACAAGAAGGCGGCGGAAATGAAGGCCGGGCATGAAAAAACGGTCGTCGAGCGGCAAATCGCAGCCACAGATCGGCAGATAGACCAGTTGGTTTACGAACTCTATGGGCTGACAGATGCGGAAATCGAAATAGTGGAAAAACAATCTTAGACTATAAGCAGTATATATCTATCTGGGCTTGTTTATTCTCCCGGAATATTTCCTCTGGAGACGCGGTAAACCACCATTGTTTTCTCCACGTTTTCGCAATGACATTAACCGCCAATTCATAGTCGCGATATCTGGATTCTTTTTTAAACCTAAAAAGGTTTTTAGGATGCGTGCAAATTCTTCTGATATTGATGGATCAGAGACGATTTGATCAACTGGTACATCAAATTTTGGATAGTTAACTTTAATAGCCTCATCGAGATCATTTGTTAAAATGGTGTCACTAGCAAGATTTTTTAGCATCTTCTTTCTCCTGTAATATGCAAAAAATGTCAGAAATTACAAATGAACAGATGTTTAGCAATTTTCGTGCCAACTGTCACATTTGGATTGTTAGTCAAAAGTACGACAATCTGGGGCAATTGTGTGACATAGACAAAATAAATGTATTGTTCTTTTGCAGATATTCCTGAAATAGCCGATTATTTCGGCCAATATGGCAGGTTAAATGATATATGCTTTCCACGAACCCTACGAAAAACTGACCGGCGCGTTAATCGCCGCAGCCAAGCGGGCGAGATACTCGCGGCGGGGGATTTCTACGGCGCCGAAGCGGGCCGTGTGAGGGGTGAGCTGCTGGATGTCGAGCAACACGTATCCGCGACGTTTTAGATGCTCGACCAAATGCACCAGGGCGACTTTGGAGGCCTCCGAGACCCGATAGAACATCGACTCCGCGGCGAAAAAACCGCCGATTGCCACCCCGTAAGTTCCGCCGGCCAGCTTTTCTTCCTGCCAGACCTCAACGCTATGGGCATGACCGAGCCGATGCAATCGAATATAGGCGGCGATCATTCTTTTTGACAGCCAGGTATTGCCCGCGCGGTCGCCGGCCGTGGCGCAGCCGCGAATCACGCTGGCAAAATCGCGGTCCATGGTCGCTGTGAACCGCCCGCTTTCGCAGGTCCGCCTGAGCCGCCGGGAAATGTGAAAACGGTCCAGTTCGATGATCGCTCTCGGATCGGGCGACCACCAGGCCATGGGCCTATCAAGATCGCCTATGGGCCAGGGAAAAATCCCATGCCGGTAGGCGTCCAGCAGCCACTGGGGCGTAAGTTTTCCCCCGAATCCGACAATTCCGTCCGCATCGGCATCCTCGGCAGGCGGAAAAAATCGGGAAGGAGGAAGAACGGACATGGGAATGATAATGAAGGATGAATGTGGGAATTTCCTGATGCATCCATTATAGCAATACCACAAGGCATACGAAGTGCATCTCCGGAAAAGACCGTCCCAAAACCGTCTCCGGCTATCGCATACCTGTTGTAGCGGATTGTTTCCGCCGGATATACTGACGCTGTCATATTATTGATAACCAGATAATTTAATGTGGCAATATGAGTTTTCATTTGCAGCAAATACGCCCGGAGCAAGCTCCGGTGCTAAACGATGGACATGACATTATTTATATGACATTCTATAGCACTGAGGAAGGCAGTTAAGATCTTACTTCCAATCTTAAATGGATTCCAACTGCAACACTATTGAAACTATATACCGGCAACGCGTGAATAGGTTCTCCGCGGCGGAGAAGCGATGCGCAAATCAAGAGCGGATGGTGATGCATTTGCGCGTGGCAACATTCATCGGCGCCGCCGTTATGTTCATTATGGGCTGGAACAGCGGACAAGGACGGTTGTGGTACTTGGGCGGATGTATTGCAATTGCGGGTTTCTTGGCCTTGGTGGCGTACCACGAACGCGTCCGTGGCGAGATGCGGCGCTACCGCCTGTTGCGGCAGATAAACCAGCAGGCGATTGCCCGGCTGGGCCGCGACTGGACGGCTTTGCATGAACCGCAGGTAAATGTGCCGCCGCAAGGTCAGGCCCTGGCCGCCGATCTCGACCTGTTCGGACATGTCTCGCTGTTCCATTTCCTATGTACGGCGTGCACGCCGATCGGAATCCATATTCTTAGTGATTGGCTTTTGAATCCCGCATCTCCGGATGAGATAAAACGGCGGCAGCAGGCCGTCAAGGAACTTGGGCCGCACTTGGAATTGCGTCAGAATTTGATCCTCAATGGGCTTTTGCTGGCGGACCGGGGACGATCAACGGAACGCTTCATCGATTGGGCTGAAGGCGCCCCTGGCTTGCGCGCGGCCGCGGCTCCTGTGGCTGGTTCGCATTGTGTCGGCGGCGGCCGTGTTGGTCTTCGTTTTAATGTGTTGTCGCTTTATCCCGGTCGAGATTGGCGTGCTGGCCGTTCTCGGAGTGCTGCTCATAAACGCCTTGATCACGGCTTTATTTGGGGGAAAAGTCCACAATATATTCTCTATCATCAACCTGCGGCGCAACGAAGCGGCACGGTATCTGAATATCTTTAAGCTAATGTACACGATGCCGGATTCGAGCGTCGAACTGGCCGCCGTAAAAGCCGAGGCGACTAATCATGGCGGGGGCGTGCTGCTTCGCATGCGACAGTTGAACCGGATTGCCGTGTTGGCCATGATATGCCACAATCCGTTCCTTTGTATTTTTGTCTATTTGCCCCTGCATGCCTTGTTCCTGTATGATTTTCACATTCTTAATCTGTTGGAAGCATGGCAAACCGGCTTGGGCAAGTACGTCCGCGTCTGGTTCCAGGCATTAGGGAAATTCGAGGCCCTTTCCTCGCTGGCGTCGATTGCCCACGATCATCCCCAATGGGCGATGCCCAAGGTCGATCATTCGGCCGGACGACTCCAAGCCTGCAAACTGGGCCATCCGCTCTTGCCATGCCCGACCCGCGTGGACAACGACGTGGAGGTCGGGCCCGCAGGCTCATGCCTTCTGGTTAGCGGTTCGAACATGTCCGGGAAAAGCACGCTTTTGCGGGCGATCGGCCTGAATGTGATTCTCGCACAAGCCGGCGCTCCGGTATGTGCCGAATGCCTGACGATGCCCCCGGCCGCCTTGGCTACCAGTATGAGGATACGCGATTCGCTGGAAGACGGGGTGTCGTTCTACATGGCCCAGTTGATGCGATTGAAAGAAATCGTTGACCTTGCCCGCAACCCTGAGAAGCGAAACAACCGTCTGCTCCTGTACCTTCTTGATGAAATCCTGCTGGGAACGAATTCCAGGGAACGGCATATAGCAGTAGTGCGAGTGCTTCATTACCTGGTACAGTGCAAGGCGATTGGGGCGGTTTCGACGCATGATTTGGACCTGGCCGCCAGCGAGGTGCTATCCGGCGTCTGTCGATGCGTGCATTTTCAAGAGACATTGAACGACGGGCGCGCCGCACGCCCCATGACGTTCGATTACATATTGCATCCCGGCGTGGCGACCACAACCAATGCCCTGAAACTGCTGGAAATCGTGGGCCTTGGCGAAAATGACATGCCTGAGTGAGGTTGATGGGACTCGAACCCATGACCTACGGATTAAAAGTCCGTTGCTCTACCAGGCTGAGCTACAACCCCAAACTTGAAAACATACTATCTTCCCTTGGAAAACCCATTATGTCAACCCGGGGGGGAGAAACGGCAGGGCGTGGCTAAGGTATTGTGCGATAAGATGTTGCACAAACAAAAGGCATTTCAGAGGATGAAAATTTAGATCGAACCGGGGAGTGTGCCCTGCGCGAAACCGCAAGCGGTTTCTTTGGTTTATTCATACTTCAACATTCGTCATTCAAGTCCGGTCTCCAGCCTAGCTTTCCTGAGCCACCGGTTCCCCGGCGGGAGAAACGGATGAGGGCGGGGAGGAAAGATCGGTAAGGACATTGGAGCGGGCGCAGTTGAGCAGGTCGTCAACGATGCGTTGCACTTCGCTTACCGCTTCCACGGCATTATCCAGCATGATTTTGGCCTTGGGCTCAAAGAAGTCGGCATATTGATCGGTCAAGGCGAAACAGGAATGGGCCAGCTTTTCCAGGGGAACTCGCAGGTCCTTGGCGACCACTCTGGCTAAAAGGCCGAGTTTTTTAGAGAACTGTTGCAGCTCATAGAATTGCTGCCGGTTTAAATCCAGCAGGCGGCGATTTTCGGTCAAAAGCGCGCGATGTTCGAGGGCCTTGCGAATTGCAACGGCCAATTGCACGTCGTCGCAGGGTTTGGTGAAGAAGTTGTATACTTGACCTTCGTTTATGGCGCGGATCGCGATCGCGGCGGTGGCGTTGCCGGTCAACATGATGCGGATTGTATCGGGCGCATTTTCAGCGGCCCAGGCCAAGAGATCGCCGCCCGAGATGCCTGGCATAATCTCGTCGATTACGATCACGTCGACTTCGTGATTTTTAAGGATTAACATCGCCTCGTCGCCAGATTTGGCCGTGAGCAGTTGATATGGTTCTTTACGCAGCGCCCGTAACAAACCATTCAGAACGTTTTCATCGTCATCGATCAAGAGGACAATCGGTTTCATTACAGAATTCTCCTTGCGCAGTCCGCATAATTGGAAGGATCATCAAACCGGCTTCTTTATAAAAATAGCATTTTTTTTAGCTAAAAGAGCCTATAAATTATCCACCCGAGTTAAGTATTAAGCCCGCGGCGAAAAGCCCGGGAAACTTGTATATTTATCGTATCGAGTGTTTAATCGTCGCATATTTTCGGCTAGCTAACTCTAGTTCTCCAGGCGACTTAACGTCAAGTTGGAGCGCCGGAAGCGGCAGTATAATCCGCCGTTTTTTCTTGAACGGGCAAACGAATGATGAACGTAGTGCCATGTCCTATATGGCTTTGGAATTCAATTGTTCCGCCGTGTTTTTTCGTGATGATGTTATGGGCTATGTACAGCCCCTGGCCGCTGCCCTTGCCGGGTTCTTTGGTGGTAAAAAACGGATCGAAGATGCGGTGGCGAATTTCTTCGGGAATGCCGGCGCCGGTATCTTCAATATGGATTTCGGCCCAGTCGCCGTTTTGCCGGGTGCGGATTGCGATGGTTCCTTCCTGGCCGGTATTCGCGCCGTTTTTTTCGGCGATGGCTTGAGCGGCATTGACAATCAGGTTTAAAATCACCTGGTTCAGATCGCCCGGCAAACAGGCCACCATGGGCAGGTGCGGATCAAAGTCGGTAAGCACTTTGGCCACGTACTTCCATTCATTGCGGGAGATTGTCACGGCGTTTTCGATGGCATGCGCGAGATCGACATTCTGTTTTTGATCGTTTCCGGGATGGGAGAACTCCTTCATTGCCCGGACAATCGTTGCCACGCGGCCGACGCCTTCGAGCGATTGGTCGATGGCCCTGGGGATTTCTCTGTTGAGGTAGCGCATTTCCGAATCGTTAAAAGAGTTTTCGACTTCGGCCAATGCTTCCGGAGTGAGGCATCCGTTTTTCACCGTCTGCAAGAGCCTGTGGAACTTGTCGAAGAGGGCGTTAATGTCGCTGAAAGCGTCTTTCAGGAAGCGGGTGTTGTCGCCGACGAATTGGGTGGGGGTGTTGATTTCGTGGGCAATGCCCGCCGCCAATTGACCTACCGCTTCCAGCCGGTGGGCCTGGGCTAGTTCACGTTCGATTTTTTTGCGCTGGATGAGAGTTCCCAATCGCTCGCTTATATCATCGAGCAGGCCGCGCTCTTCTTGGAGAAAAGGGCCTTCCTCTTCCAAAGGTTTTTCCTGCAAATAGCAGACCTCCAAGGACCCGTGGAGCTCTTGATCCATTTTGATGGGGGAACTGATTTTCCAAGAGGTTTCTTGGTAATTTGCCGGCTGGAATATTTTTCCTTTAAGGGCAATTCTGGCGCAGGTTATATCGGGATATTGCCAGCCGGAGGGGATCAAATCGACTACGCCTTGAAAGATTTCATTCTCTTTCAGCCGGGGATTTTGGAAGAGTTCGGAAATCGCCCGCAAACATTTCATCACCTTGACCTTGATGCTCAATTTTCGCGCGAGATTGAACAATTTATCTTCCGCCAGGCGGCGTTTTTTTCCCTGCCGATCTTTTTTCAATCGGGCGTCCAACAAGGGGGCGATATAGCGGGCGATATTATCCAGCATTTCACATTCTCGTTGGAGATAATCCGAGCTTTTATTTGCCACGCCGATAAAGCCGATTACTTCGTCTTGAAAAACGACGGGCACGATCAAGCTTCTGCCGATCTGCTCGCGGGTAAGCGAAAAGGCGAATAATTCACCGGCAAAAAAAGGTTTTTTTTGCAGCAGAGCAAGCCCCCATTTACTGTCCGCCCAGGCCATGCGCGATACGCGGCGGTCTTTAACGAGGACGTTATTCCGGTCGGGCTCATCGGATAAGATTCCGGCCAGCGCCACGCCGCCGTCTTCGTGCAAATAGCCGAAAACGCCGAATTTGCTCCGCATCGCCCCGACAAGTACGACTAAAACCTCGCCATACATTTCCTTTTCGGCGCTGGCAAGAAAGATATCGGCTATCCGGCTGCGCAAGGCGAGTTCCCGCTCCATGCAAAGGCCTTCGTCGCGAAGCCTGCGCTGTTGCAGGCCGTTATCGATAACCATGGGCAGTAAATTGAGGAAACCTCCTTCAAGATCCTTTACCAAGTAATCACTCAAACCCAGTTTCATGGCCTCAACCGCGATTGTCTCGTTGCCCGTGCCCGTGACCATGATCGTCACCGGCAAGGGTCCTGACGCGGCGAATGCGCGGACCAAATCCAGTCCGTTTTCCTCGGGCAAAGTCTGGTCCACGATCAATACGTCATAAGCGGAAGACTGAAATTGTTCTCGTCCGTGCTTGGAATCAAAAGCCAGTTCGACGGCATAGCCCATGCGTTTCAATCGCTTTTCGACCAAGCGTGCCAAGGCCTGGTCGTCCTCGACGTACAATATCCGGGTTTTATTGGCGGTATTCATCAAGGCTAATCTTTATAAAATCATGGGCGGATTCGCTCAGCTTGAAAGCGAAGATAAAATATGCCCGGGAGAAGCCTCGGCCGCGGGCGCGAAAATTTTGATCTGCCTTTGGACGCCCAAATTGGCAAAATAGTTGCGCAAACGGGCGCGCATCGAGGGAGTAACCTCCTGTCCCCTGGCGCAAAGCAGCGTACTCGTGGCGGAACGGACATCGTCGGCCAAAACGGCGCCGTCGCACAGTTCGTTAACGTTCACGCGTTGAATCACCTGCAGGTCGGTGATTTTTTTGATGTTTCGCAAAGCGGCCGCCACGTCGGGATGATACCATCCGTTTCGGCCGTTGATTTCGGCCATGGCCAGAACATTGCTCAAGCCGCCGGATACCAGCGTATCCCAATCCAAGGCCAGTTTGAGAATATAGCCGCCAAGGACGATGTCTTCGGCTGGGGAGTCATGCGGAGAATTATTCTCGTTTAGATAAAGATCGTTTTGATGAACGATAATCTCGACGACTTCCTCGAGTCGGGGGATGTGAGACAGCAGTTCCCGAGCGGTTTGGGGGTGGGCCAAAAAGGCCTTTTTCTCGTGGGGGGAAAGTAATTGCCCCTCGAAGACCTTGGAAAGGGTTTTTTCCTGAATGGTCACGCATCCGATTTGTGAAAGCATGGCGGCGATTTCAATCAACCAGGCCCGGCGCAAGCCCATTTCCCGGCATAATTGACGAACCAGCCGATGCACCCGGGAAGATCGGCCGAATGCCGCCGGATTGACCAGCCCCAAAACGTCGGTCATCACCTTGATGCTGCCGCTAAGAGTTTGGGAAAGCAGTTGGTGCTCCGCGGTAACCAGTCGATACTGAGCGATGCCTGCTTCCAGGGCCTTGGCAAAGACCTCGGGCGGACAGGGCTTTGTCATGAATCGGAAAATATGCCCTTCGTTCACGGCGTTCAGAGCTGTTTGTTGATCGGTATTGCCGGTTAACATCATGCGAACGGTATCGGGCGCTATTTCCCTAACCTTAACCAGGAGTTGTATGCCGTTCATTCCCGGCATGCGCATGTCGGCTACCACCACGGCGTAAGGACCTTTTTGGGCAATGGCCTGTAAAGCCTCTTCTCCGCCGAATGCTCCCTCAATGATAAATTGCTTGCGCATGGCACGCTGGCAGGCCTGCAAAACACATGGCTCGTCGTCGACGCATAAAATACGCTCATTCATATCGGCAAATAAGAGATTGCCCCGGGATTCATATTTGGCCCGCCATAAATACACGGCGGGCAAGGAAGGCGGTTTAACTGCCGGCCCAACAACTCCAGCGGCCTTCATCAATTTAAAACTAGTTTATTTTCCCCTGTGAGGGGAAACAAAGCATTGAGGAAAAGAGGGCATATGCGGGAAGTGGCGGATTTTCGGCCTGTGCCGACTGTCGAAATCGCCTATCGCCGCAAAAACCGGCGACAAAACCTGGAATTGTTTGGGCGGCAGTTGCGCTTCCGCCCCCCACAAAGATAAAGAAACGATTCCTATCGGGCAGTCCAAACAACGGCGTTGGCCAACAGGCGGAGGAAGCAAGTATGCCTGAAGTCGGCGGTAGAGCCCAAAGTGGTGGCAAAAACGCGCCGACCCAGCCTGGAGCGCACCCACGCCACCGGCAACGTCTCCCCGGACGCCGAACCAAATAATATCGGCGTGGCTTCGGTCAGAGGCAAATCGTAACGGTGCAGTCCGCCCCGCGAAATAAACGGCTGCACGCCTCGGAGCAGCGGATGATGCCCGGTATGAGGCATCAAACTGATCTTGGCCGGCTGTAGCAGATGCTCGTAATGGTATTCGCCGCCAAAAAGTTCGTCGGCGAATCGGGCATTGCCGTGCAAGGCGAAATCGGCAATGCGAACCGCGGCCAAGGATCCGCCGCATTGCCAATAATCGTGGATTCGTTCCAGGGCAGTTGCGCTTAAAGCCTCAGGACGACCGAATAGAATCAGGCAGTCGACGTCGTGCGGAGTGATGTCCTCCCAAGGCATTTGCTTTGCTTTGATTGCAACCCGATTCCAGTCGAGCGGATAATCATCGCCGAAAAAATCAAGGAGATAATTCTGCACGGCCACGGCCAAGGGCCAATCTTTTGGACCCGCGACTGCAAACACTTTTCGCGGCCTTCGGGCCGCATATTCGAAGCGGCGGGCAGCCAATGCTATCGAAACTCCAATCGTCGGATGAGCGGAGTGCATGATGAACTTACGTTTTTGTATTGCATAGCCGGACATGAGGTTCATTATCGCGGCGCAATCTGGCGCCGTCCACATGAAGGAAGGGTTTTCCGCACAAAAATCCTTTACTGGCATAGGGTTATGCAAAAGACTCCGATTTGATCAAGCGAGAAAAAAATGCCAATTGTTGCAATAGTGTCGTTTAGCTTGGACTGGCAAGAATGTACCAATTATTTTGGCATGCCATCAACTCATCTTAATCAGCGCACATAATGGTTGCCCACTCAATTTGCCTCTTTTAACCCGTCAGTCTTTACTCCTCATATCGCCTCTTTTGCCAAAATAATGTTTTTGCCACTAATGACGTTTACTCGAACTTGGGATTCGATTATGGTTTCGCCTTATACATTCGATTATTCTCGCCAATAAACATAAACCGGGCGACCATCGATGGATTGATCGGTCGTAATACTTTTGCAAAAGACTTTGGGAATAAATTGAAAAGGGGCAAAGGCATGAGGCCTGCCTGCGTAACGATGGATCGAAGCGCGGTTTTAATTGAGAAGTGGGCGCCGAAAGAAATTCGGGTTTGTCCGTCCGACCATGATTTGACGGTCATAGTTCCCGCATTCAATGAAGAAAAAAGGCTGCCCTGGACGCTCGATCATCTGTCGGCTTTCCTCGACGATTGGGCAGTCGATTATCGCGTCCTGGTTGCCGACGACGGCAGCACCGATCGCACCGCCGCTTTGACGGGCGGATTGGGGCCGCGATTTTCCTCGCTTAGTCTTACGAACCACTGCGGCAAAGGCCGGGCTGTAAAAACCGCAATGCTCAGCGCGAGCGGACGAGTGCTCGCCTTTACGGACGCCGATCTGCCCTTTGATTTGGCCGCTTTGCGCCAAGGATACGATATTCTCAAGGCGGGGAATTCCCAAGTAGTGTTCGGCGCGCGCGACCTGGCCGAATCGCGACATTTGGCGCCGCGGCACTGGTCGCGGGAAATGGCGACGCATGTATTTCGGGCCATCGTCAAAACACTGATCTCGCGGCAAATCACCGATACGCAATGCGGGCTGAAATTGTTTACCCGGCAAGCGGCGCTGGATATTTTTTTCCAGGTGAAGATCGACGGTTTTGCCTTCGATGCCGAAGTGGTCTTTTTGACCCATCGGCTGGGCCTGCCGTTTCGGCGTATTCCGGTGACGTTGGTAAACGACTATGCCTCGACCTTGTCGCTGCGCCGCAATGCCTTGCCCATGCTGGCCGAAGTGCTGCGAATATGGGGGCGGGCGAATTTCACGCGTCTACAGGCGGCGCCGCGAGCGGTCTATCTCCAAGGAGATGTAGTTGATGAACCGAAGAAAGAGGCGGCATGACGGGAGAGGCAAGATCGGGAGCGGCTGGAAATCGGATTGCATTTTCACTGCGGAAATAATGGTAACGGCAAGGCGATTGCCCCCTTTTCTTTAAAAAGGCGGTCCTATGACAAACGAGCGGGAAAATCCCGATAATCGGCGGGTATTTTTGCACGCCGACGACTTGGGCATGAATCGCGGCGTCAGCGACGGCATCATGCAAGGTTTCCGGCAGGGGCTTTTGACCAGCACCTCGTTGTTATCGAATGCCCCCGATGCCGCCCGGGCCTTGAAACTTTGGAAAGAACTTCTTGACGATCAAGCGGCGGCTCGATTGCCCCTGCATGCCTGGCGTTCCAGGCTTGAGGATCCTTTCAGCCGCTTCGATTTGGGCGTGCATTTGAATTTGACCCAGGGCCGGCCGCTTACCGGCAATAACTATCCCGGCGAGTTGTTGGACGCCGCCGGGCGGTTTCCCGGCATTTTCGCCCTCTATTACCGGTTGCAACGGCAGGGCGTGCGCCTGTGCAGGCAAATTCAAAGCGAATTGGCCGGGCAGGTGGAATTCCTCTTCGATCACGGCCTGCAACCGACGCACCTTAACGGCCATCAATATATCGAGATGCTGCCGGTGGTGGCGGATTTCGTTCCTCAATTATTGTCCAGGTACAATATTCACGTGGTCCGGGTGGCCTGGGAACGGTCGCTTCTCCGCTCCGCGCTGCTTCGAAGCCATTCCCCGCGGGCCTGGATTCTGGCTCGTATAAAGCAGATTTTTGCCAAACAATTTCATCGCCGCATGGAGCAACTCGAGGTGCGTCATCCTGCCCGTTTTCACGGCACCGCCCATGCGGGCAAAATCGATATGCCATTGATCCGCCTGTTTCTCGGCGACAGTGAACCATCCTGTGCGGTGGAGATCGGATTGCATCCGGCCATGGAACCCGAAGCGGATCAAAGCGGTGATGATAACGACGGCTGGATAGATCCGCTGGCCTGCGCACGGCCCAGCGAACTTCGTTTGCTTACCTCGGGCGAACTGGCCGAATATCTGGAAACTCACCACTATCGCCTGGGCCGCCTGGCCCGGTTGGCCGCCGCGTGAAAAAGGTGCGGGGTTCAGGATTCAGGGTTCAGGGTTCAGGATTCAGGATTCAGGGTTCAGGGTTTAGGGTTCGGATTAAGTGGCGAGAGGAGCGGGGGCGTGTCGGCCTGGTCGAGGAGGCGAATCCACCGGACCGACACGGTCCGGCTCTGCTTTTTACATTTTCATCCACTATTCCCAATTCGTTGTCTCCTGTCCTCGACTGATATGCTTGCAAGTTGTACTTGAAATTGGATAAACTATAGAGCATCCAGATAGCATCCCACCCTTTTATGCATATCGCCTTGATGGAGGATTATACATGGCCCGGTTTACACGGCGGCGGTTTTTAGAAGATTCATTATTGGCCGCGGCGGCGATGGCGGTTTTACCCGGCGGTAAACTCTTAGGCGCGGAGGAAAAACAAAGCGCCAGCCGCAATGATAAACTCAGCGTGGCGGTAGTCGGGGTTTGCCATCAGGGTAATAGCCATTTAAAAACTTATTCAACTCGAAAAGATACCGAAGTGACGTATATTGTTGACGCGGACGAGGCAGTAGGCCAAAAACGGGCTGAAGAAGTCGCCAAGGTTCAAGGCCGAAAACCCAAGTTCGTGCAAGACCTGCGCAAGGCGTTTGACGACAAGTCGGTGGATATCGTGACTACGGCAACCCCCAATCACTGGCATGCCTTGGCGGCGATTTGGGCCATGCAGGCCGGAAAGCACGTTTATGTGGAAAAGCCGGTCAGTTACACGCTAAGCGAAGGCCGGCGCATAGTCGAGACCGCCCGGAAACTCAATAAAATCTGCCAGGCGGGCACCCAATGCCGCTCATTTAGCGGAACCGCCGAAGCGATTGAGCATGTCCGTTCGGGGAAGATCGGCGAAGTGAAACTCGCCCGGGGGCTTTGCTACAAACCTCGATCTTCCATCGGACCGCGCGGCGAGTATCAGGTCCCGTCAAGCGTGGATTACGATCTCTGGTCCGGTCCGGCGCCGATCTTGCCGCTAACGCGGGAACAATTTCATTACGATTGGCACTGGCAATGGCCCTATGGCGGCGGCGATTTGTGCAACCAGGGCATTCACGAGATGGATATCGCCCGCTGGGGACTGGGCGAAAACGCTTTAAGCAAACGGGTCTTCAGCTACGGCGGACGCCTGGGCTACGAAGACGCCGGCGAAACGCCCAACACCCTGGTTGTAATACACGAATATCCCGAGGATGGCAAAACTCTCGTGTTCGAGGTCCGCGGTCTAAAAACCGCTAAGCTGAAAGGCGCCGACATCGGCGTGATTTTCTACGGCTCCGAGGGTTACGTCGTGCTCACCTCTTATACATCCGGAGCGGCATTCGATCCAGAAGGGAACGTCGTGAAAAGGTTCAGCGGCGGCGGCGATCATCACGGTAATTTCCTCAAGGCCGTGCGGAGCGGGAAAGCCGACGACCTCAACGCCGATATCCTGCAAGGGCACCTTTCCAGCGCACTCTGCCATATGGGCAATATATCCTATCGGCTAGGCCGGGAAATGATGGTCGCCGACCTGAAGAAACGTCTGGCCGAAGTCAAGAGCAGCGAAAACGCCGCAGAAACCTTTGATCGGGTGACGGCCCACCTGACCGACAACGGCCTTAAAATCGAGGAGACAAAACTCCGCGTCGGTCCGGAATTGGCATTCGATGCGGCGAGCGAAACCTTCCCCGGCAACGATGCGGCGAATAAATTCCTTACGCGCGAATACCGCAAACCGTTCGTGGCGCCCTCGGCCGGCGAAGTGTAGAAGATGAACAATGTAGCAGGCACGCTCCGTGTGCCGTTTCCGCACACGGCGTGTGCGGACTACATTATCTCTACGCTATAACGCGGCCTACTCTTGTCGTACGAATGGGTTGCCGCGTTTTTCCCGGCCCACAGTTGTTGTCGGGCCGTGGCCGGGAAGGAGAACGGTGGAATCGGGCAGGGCGTATAGTATTTTGCGGATGCCCTCGGCCAGTTGGTCGAAATCGCCGTCTGGAAAGTCGGTCCGCCCGATGCTGCCGGCAAAAATCACGTCGCCCACGAAAACCATGATGGGATCGCAGTCCTTAAGCAGATAAACCACGTGGCCGCTGGAGTGGCCGGGAATTGCCCGAATTTGCATGCGGATTCCCGCGGCAGTATAAAATTCGCTGTCTTGCAGTGTGACGTCAGCCGGCGGACTGACCAGTCTAAAGCCGAACATCGCCGACAAATTCAAGCGGGGATCGATTAGTTTGGGGGCCTCTGACGCACCGATGGCCAAATGGCACTCGGGCCAGCGATTTTTTATCGCCTCGTTTCCGGCAATGTGGTCGCTATGGGCATGGGTGATGAGAATAGCGGCTGGGTTTAACCCCCTTCTTTCAAGGTAGTCGATGATTTTTTCCGGTTCAAAACCAGGATCGACAATCAGACAATCGGTGCTGTCGGGCAAGTGTGCCACATAGGCATTTTCCTCGAAGGGGATCGACAAAATGGGTGTAATTTCGATGTTTTTAGGCGTCAAGAAACTGACCTCCCCACGTACCTTGAAAATAGGTAAAATGTATTGGTTAATGTTGAATCTTATGGTAGGGCCTGAATAAACGGTTGGGTAATCAGACCCTACAAAAGGAAACATTGTAATTCTATCCAAAAAGTATTGCGATAAGGTCCAAGTAGAGATGGCAGCGAATGAAGGCGGCAATATAGCCTTTTCGTTCGTATAAGCCGTAATAACAGGAGGTTCCGTCGTCATCTTTTTCAGTTGAAGTTGACGAGCGTTGATGTGGCATAAAAATTGCTGTTGCTAAATTGTGCATGTCATCGGTTCATGAAGAAGAATTTCAAGGATGAAAATTGGACATCGCCAAGTTGCTCGCTTGGCGAGTAAAATGCACTAAACCGCTGCTGTGCCCCGCAAGGAGGGCTTTTTTCATGAAGTTTCGTAACATCTTTCGTCGCCTGGGATTACCGATATTAGTGACCTGCCTGTTGCCGGCCGCTTGGGTTTGGGGCCAAGTTGCCGGGGATACGGGCCTTAAAGGCAATGCCCCTGCGCCCGGCCAGCAGTCCGCCGACTCACAGCAAGCCATTAAAGTTGCCGAACGCCCGGAGACGCTTTCCCAGGCGGCCGCCCCGCAGTTGGCCCCTGCCCAGTCCAATGAACATCCGCTAATGCCTGCACTGCGTTGGGCTTACGATGGCATGAGCAACCTGGAAAAGATCTCGGACTATTCGGCCACCCTTGTCAAACGGGAGCGGATCGATGGAAAACTCAACGATTTCGATCACATGTTCGTCAAAGTTCGCCACAAACCGTTTAGCGTTTATATGTATTTTTTGGCCCCGGCCAAGATTAAAGGCCAGGAAGTGATTTTTATGGAAGGTGAAAACAACGGCAACATGTGGGCGCACACGGTCGGTATCAAGGACAAGATGTTCGGCAAGGTACTGATCAAGCCGGACGGCCCGATCGCCATGAACGGCCAGCGTTATCCGCTGACCGAATTGGGAATTCTGAATCTTACCAAACGCCTGGTCGAGGTGGCCCAGCAGGACATCAAATACGGCGAGTGCGAAGTAAAGTTTTTCAAAAATGCAAAGATCAATAACCGCCTTTGCACGTGCATTCAAGTCGTGCACCCGGTGGCGCGGCGGAATTTCCTCTTTCACCTGGCTCGCATTTTCGTGGACGACGAGCTGAACGTGCCCATTCGCTATGAGTCGTACGAGTGGCCGAAAGAACCCGGCGGCCCTCCGGAGTTGATGGAGGAATACACCTATCTGAATTTGAAGCTCAATAACGGATTCACGGACGCCGATTTCGACATTAAAAATCCGAATTACCACTTCCGCTAATCGATTTTTGAAATGACATAAGCATGCGACCTCGCCCCGGCAAACAAAACGGCGCGAGGTCGTTGCATTTTGGGCCTAAAAATCACAATAATTAGAAACAATGGTTCGGATTCAGGGTTCAATCTTATACTGGCATTTTTAAACCTGAACCCTGAACCCTGCTCCATCCCCCAATCCCCTTGCATGTGGCGGTGGATTGCAAAAATTTTTGGACGACTCTCCGTGGAAAATAATCCCAGCACCCCTTCCGGTTCGCAAGAGCATAAGGTTGAATGTGTAAGAGCGTCATGGCGGCGGCGTATACTTCGGCTGATCCGTTCCGCAGTGACAGTCTATCTTTTAGTATTGGTGTGCATGATGTTTCTCGAAGAATCGCTCGATTTACTTTCCGTCCAGATATCCTGCAGGAGACTGGCGCCCTTGGGGATTGTCCTTCGAAGACGCCTGGTTTCAAGCAGCCGACGGCACAAAACTGCACGGCTGGTACGTTCCACGCGAAAATCCCAGGGCGGTAATTCTTTTTTGCCACGGCAATGCCGGAAATGTCACGGATCGCGCCGACATCCTGGAAAAATTGCACAACACCGCGGGCGTTTCGGTTCTGGCCTTCGACTACCGCGGTTATGGACGCAGTGAAGGCAAGCCCAATGAAAAAGGTATTCTGGCCGACGCCCGGGCCGCCCGGGCATGGCTGGCCAAACGTGAAAATATTGCCGAAAAAGACATCGTAGTAATGGGCGAGTCGCTGGGCGGCGCCGTGGCGGTCGATCTGGCAGCCAAGGACGGAGCAAGGGGACTGGTGCTTATCAGTACATTTACCAGCGCTGCCGACGTGGCGGCGTATCACTATCCATTTTTGCCCGTCCGCCTGCTGATGCGCACGCGGCTCGATGCCCTTGGGCAGATTGCAAACTACAAAGGGCCGCTACTCGAGATGCACGGCGAGGCCGATACGATAGTGCCCATCCGGCTGGGACGCCGACTATTTGAAGCGGCCAATGAACCAAAACAGTTGCTTGTTTTTCCGCACCACGATCACAACGACACGCCGCCGGAGGAGTTTTACACGGAATTACAATTATTTCTGCAAAAATATTGATGTTTGTGAAGGATGAATTTAAAACCGCACTCGAGGAAACCATGTTGAACCTGCAAGAGATCAAACAAGAAATCTGCGACATCGGCGAAAGGCTCTATAAAAAAGGCTTTGCGGCGGCCAACGGCGGCAACATCTCCTGCCGGATTGCCGAGAACCAGGCGGTCTGCACTCCGACGATGATCTGCAAGGGTTTTATGAAGCCTGACGATCTGTGCATCGTGGACATGGAAGGCAAGCAGATCTCGGGCAAGCGGAAGCGAACCAGCGAGATCATGCTGCACCTGGCGATCATGAAGGAACGGCCGGAGGTAAAGTCGGTCGTGCATTGCCATCCCCCGCATGCCACGGCCTTCGGCATCGCCGGCGAGCCGGTGCCGCGGCGCGTATTGCCCGAAGTGGAAATATTCCTTGGCGACGTGCCGATAGCCAAGTATGAAATACCCGGCGGGAAGGGCCTTGCCGACACGATCCTGCCGTTGGTGCACAAGACGAACGTCATAATTTTGGCCAATCACGGCACGGTCAGTTTCGGCGAGACCGTGGAAAGGGCCTATTGGTGGACGGAGATTCTCGACGCCTACTGCCGCATGCTCATGCTCGCCCGGAGCTTGGGCAACATCAATTACTTCAGCCAGGCCGAGGCCAAGGCCTCCTGGAACTGAAAGGCAAGTGGGGCTTTGCCAAGCCCCTGGGTTGCGACCCAGGGGCTTGAATTTTATAATCTTCCACTTATTACTTGACATACAGAAATCATATTTCTCTTACCCATGATAATCTCATGAAAATCAGCATAATTGGCGGGGGCGGATTGGTCGGGTCGTGTGCGGCATTTGCCTTGCAGACCGGCAAGCTGGTGCGGGAAATCGCCTTGTTGGACATAAATGCGGAGATGGCCGAGGGACAGGCGCTCGATCTGATGCACGGTTCATCGGTCTCGGCCGACCAGGCAATTCATGCCGGCGGTTATGAACAGATCGCCGACAGCGATTGCGTGTGCATCACGGCCGGGTTGCGGCGCAAGCCCGACGAGAGCCGGTTGGATCTGATCAACCGCAACGTGGCTTTATTCAAGGGCATTCTGGAAGAGATTCAAAAAGCGGGTCTGCGCAAGGATGCCATGATTCTCGTGGTGTCCAATCCCGTCGACATTCTCACATATGCGGCGGTTAAGCGTTTGGGGTTACCGGCCGGCCAGGTGTTCGGCTTAGGTACGCTTTTGGATACGATCCGGTTGTGCAGCCTGATTGCCGAGAAATTATCGGCGCCCCCTACGCAAGTGTCCGCCTTGATCCTGGGCGAGCACGGGGACAGCATGGTGCCTGTCTGGTCCGGGGCGACCGTGGCCGGACTGCCCTTGGAAAAACACCCGGCTTGGAATCTGCAAATAGCCGGCGAGATCTTCAGCCGCACCAAAGCGTCGGGCGCCGAGGCGATCAAGAAAAAGGGCGGCGCCGGTTTTGCCGTGGGTCTGGCGATTGCCGAGGTGATTCACTCGATTGTCTTGGATCGCCGCCGGATATTGCCCCTTTCCAGCATGCAAAACGGCTGCTACGGAATGCGCGACGTGTCGATTTCAGTGCCGACAGTCGTGGGCCGATGCGGCATCCTGGGCACGTGTGAAATCGAACTCCGGCCCAAGGAGCTGCAAGGACTGCACAACAGCGCCGATGTGTTGCGGCAAACGCTGCAAAGCGTAAAATTCTAGGCCGGATTATTCATACCCCAGGATTTCCAGCAGATAGTGCGGAAAACCAGCCCGAAGCGCTGGCGAGATAGCGAATATATCATTTTCCCTCGCTTGCGCTTCGGGCTAGTGTGAATTAATAAAATATCCGGGTTAGCGGTGCATGTGGGGCGATTACACGTCCAGCGTATAACCTGGCCGGTAGTTGGGCTTGATGACGCGGTTCCAAACCTTCGATGTTGGTGCATTTAAGGTTTTTGGCGTCCCAGAGGATTTTCTCGCCGTGACCTTTATCCGCCACCCAGACGGCCAGGTTGCCTAAGAGCACGGTTTCGGTCAAGGGAGCCGGAATAGTCGGGAAAATTCGACTTGGCCGGCTCGCCGCCCTTGATGGCCCGGATCCATTCTTCGTAGTGGCCGGGCGATTTGACGAATTGCACTTCCGGGAGCGGCTTGTTGCCCGACAGTTTTATCGGTTTTTCCGCGTAATCGCCGGGGACATATAGCGTGTCCTTATCGCCAATGATCACGCACCCGCTGATTAGGAATTTTTTATCTTTTTCGATCTCCTTTTTATAAAGGTCGTACATTGGACCGATGACGTGTTCGTCGGGCAGATTGCCGCCGTCGTACCAAAATAGTTTTACAGCCGGACGCTTGTCGGTGGCGGCAAATTCGTAAACGATTTTCGATGACGAAGGGTAACTGTCTTTATTATGGCCCGAAGTCTCGGCTTGAACGGATATCGGATCGCGAAGATCATAAGCCCAGTACGGCATGTTAAGGGTATGGCAGGCCATGTCGCCAAGCGCTCCGGTTCCGAAATCCCACCAACCGCGCCATTTGAAAGGATGATAGCCTTCGGCATAAGGCCGCATGGCGGCCGGACCGATCCACAGCTCCCAATTTAAGGTCTTGGGACAAGCCGTAGGTTCGGGCCTTGCGGCGCCTTGCGGCCAAATGGGCCGATTCGTCCACACGTGGATTTCCTTCGGCGCGCCCAGCGTTCCGGCCTGGATGAAGGCTACCGCTTTTCGCAGCGTATGATCGGCGGTGTACTGATTGCCCATCTGCGTGGCGACTTTCATATCCCGGGCCACATTGGCCATGAGCCGGGCTTCGTACAGGCTGCGGGTCAGCGGTTTCTGGCAGTAGCAATGCTTGCCCATGCGCATGGCCTTCAAGGCGACCGGGGCATGGATATGATCGGGCGTGCTGACCGTCACCGCGTCGATGCTTTTGTCCATCTCCTCGAGCATCTTGCGGAAATCGGCGTATCGCTTGGCCTTGGGAAATTTTGTGTCGCCGGCCTTGTTTAGGCGGGTTTCGTCCACGTCGCAAATGGCAACCATGTCTCCAAGTTTGCTTACATTATTCGTATCCGTATTGCCTTGGTTGCCTATACCGATGCCGGCTATGGCTATGCGCTCGTTGGGCGATTTGCTTTCTTCCGCTCCGCTACGCGCGGCGATCCAAAAGCCGATGCCGGTTAAAGCCGTGGTTTGTAAAAATTGGCGACGATTCGATCGCTTTGACATGTCCTTAAACTCCTGTTGAACAAGGGCGATCAGGCGGGAAATGCCGGGTAGGCGCTAATTTACATCATGCACATCAGATTATACTGTTAAACTTTGAACAGCAACATGGGAAATGCATATAAATCACATTTTGGCCTTAAGGAACTCTAACAAAACCGCTTTCTTTCTTAGAGGAGATTGGCGGTGGAGAGTAAATAACAGTACATTTTGCCCTCACCCTAACCCTCTCCCGACTGCTGCGCGCGCGGAGAGGGGAGGTTTTGTTAGAGTTCCTAAATAAAAATCCTTGCCGGCATATTATTACCACCAACAGTGAGGGAGGGTTGCCTCCCAATGCCCTCGCCGTTACGCTGTAATGCATTGACGCCCTTATGACATTTCGACATTCAAAAAGGAGCGATTCCGTGTATCGTCGCCTGTTCGCTGTGCTTGCTTTTTGCGTGATATGTCTTATGGGACGGACTATTGCCCAGTGCAAGGCCCCGGCCGAACAAGCTGGTAAGCCGATTGAAACGCCGCAAAAAACCGGGGAAAAATCGCCCGCGACCGATGCGAAGACCGAAAACCAAGCCGCGGCAACGGCGATCAAACGCGTCCAGGAGTTGCACGGCAGCGTTGAATATGATGCAAGAGGAAAACCGATCGGCATCGATCTTTTAGATCGCCAGGCAAGCGATGGGGACGTAAAAACATTCAGGCTGCTGCCTGGAATTCAAAAAATATCATTGTGGGGAGCCAAAATAACCGATGAAGGCGCGGCCCAACTTGCGGCCTTTCCGGAGCTTGATCAATTGGTGCTGGAAAATACCGCGATCACCGACAAAGGGCTCGGGGTGCTGCGAAAACTGCCCAATCTCAAGCTGCTCAATCTCCGCCGCACTTCGCGAATGACCGACGCCGGCCTGGCAGCGGTCAAGGACTTGCCGCAATTGCAGTATCTTTCGTTGTTGTACAACGACATCGGCAATGCGGCAATGGCCGAATTGGCAGGCATGAACAAACTCAGGCTGTTGGATTTACGCGGCTGCGCCAGGATCGGCGACGCCGGCTTGGAGCATATCAAGGGGCTGACCGACCTGAAAACTTTGAAACTTCAAAACCCGGCGGTTACGGATGCAGGACTGGCCCATCTTTCCGGCATGAGCAAACTGACGTCTTTGTCGATCGAGGATTGCAATTGCAGCGATAAAGGGTTGAAGGTCCTGGAAAACATGCCCGACCTGGAAGACCTGGCTATTTTCCGCTGCATTGGGGTGTCGGACGACGGCTTGGATAGTTTGAAAGGGCTTAAGAAACTCAAACAGCTTTCCATGCGGGAAACGCCCATAAGCGGCTCCGGATTCTCGAACCTGGCAGGGGCGGCTAACCTGAAAAAGCTCGATCTCAATGGAACCGGCGTGAATGACAAGACTTTGCCGCTTGTGGCCGATCTAAGCGGTCTCCAATGGCTGAATCTCATGCACACCAATATTTCCGATGCCGGATTGGAACATCTGGCCAAACTTGCGAACTTGAAATATCTCAACCTTGCCGATACCGAGATCAGCGATGCGGGCTTGATGCATCTCGGTAAAATGGCAGGTCTGGAAACATTGGTCCTCACGTCAACAAAAATATCCGATGCCGGATTGGTCCGTCTTTCCGGTTTAAAAAATCTCAAAACGCTTACCGTCGAGCAGACTGAAGTCACGGCCGCGGGCGCTGAAAGATTGCAGAAGTGCTTCCGCAATGCAACGTGGAGCAAGAATAGTTTAATCGTGGGCCACGGGATAATCGGGTCTGAGCCGCAGGGTCCGCGGACGCATTATTCGCCGCAAGATTCCGCCAGGTCGCGGATATAGGCCAGGGCCTCGGGCACGTCGGCCGCATTAACCCCCACGGCACGGCCTTGACGGTCGCATTCGGCCAGGAGCATAAGTTCGTCGAAGCTTTCCGCGGCCTCCAATCGCCTGCGCGAGCGCGCGCCCAGCGTGCCGTTGCGCAGCGATAGGGCCTCGGTATGGTGTTCGATCAGCCATGCGGTGCGCGGCGTGATATGGCCGTCCAATGCTTCCAGACCGGCCGCGACGTGATTGCGGGAGTCGATGGCCTTGCCGGCGTCGTGCAGCAATGCCGCCAGCAGGAATTCTTCGTCGTAAGGCAAGGTCTCCCGGGCCAGCTCGAAGACCTGCAAACTGTGATACAGCACGTCGCCTTCGGGATGCGTTTTTGGATCTTCCTTGATGTTTTCCAAAGGCAAAAGCAACGATTCATACACGCGGAATCGATCCTCCGGCTCGATCAAGGGCGGCGCGGACTGCGGTTTTTTCTTTTTGGCGGTTTTTTTTG
Organism: Pirellulales bacterium; assembly: GCA_963845975.1. Classification (GTDB taxonomy): domain Bacteria; phylum Planctomycetota; class Planctomycetia; order Pirellulales; family Thermoguttaceae; genus JBEKIK01. Next base: position 585,012 of record CAWJUD010000002.1, read on the forward strand.
AAGCGCCGGGGCGGACTTGTTTGAGGGCTTCAACGGCTTCGACCACGGCGGGGATTTGATTGCGTATTTCCCTGTCGCCGGGCAATTTGCCCGCGTTTATCCCCACCCCGCGGAAGCGCCGGGCGGCCTTTTGCTTGGCCTGAAAATAGCCCGTCTCCTCCTGGGTGTATATCAATCGAGCGGCCTCGAATGCAACCTTGCGGCGAATTTTTTCTTCGGACATATATTATAGTTTAGACGGATAATGACCGGCGAGCAAGAGAAATTATTCATCGCCGCGGTGATGATATATCGCCGTAAATCCGCCGCTTTCCCGGACCTCCACCTTGACTGCCTTGGGCAGAGAAATGTTTCGCTCCGATAAAGCCTCGGACATTCGCACGGCAAGGTATTGGGCAAGCATTTCGTCGGTGGTATTGGCTACGGGCAGCAACAGGCAATCGTCCTTGGGCAGGACCCAGCGGCGGCCGCCCAGTGTCACTTCCAATTCGTTGCCGATAGTCTTCAGATGGATCCGCGGATGATTTTGCGGGATTAGCACGCGATGGTCCAAATCGTTGAGGATGCCTTTTATAATCTCGCGCAGTATGAGGAAATCGACGATATATTGACTAGGATTCAGGGGGCCGTGCGTCTCGGCCGCCACGTGAAAGTCGTGGCCGTGCAGGGCTTCGCACGCGCCGCCCTCGAAGGTAATGAAATGGGAAGCGCTAAAAATCAGATCGTCGCCTGTAACGCGAATGGTGAAGTCGGACATATTGTTTTAATGCGGCACAAATTTTTCTAAAATGGGGATTATTTTCTCGTGCGCGTCTTCCACGAGGTAATGGGCGGCATCCATCAGGCGATGGACCTCGGCCCGGGGAAAAAACTGCAAAAAACGCTGTAAAAACGCGGGCGTAAAGCACCAGTCTTTCATGCCCCAGATAAGGCAAACCGGATGCCGGCCGAATTGGGCCAGGCCCTTTTCTATATCCAGGATCGTTTGATAAGTGGGATGGCTTGACCGCAACGGTATGTCGCGCACAAAACGGTAGATGGCGGTGCGATTTGCCCAGGAGTCGTAAGGGGCGATCATCCCGGCGCGGACCGCGGGCGTCATGCGATCGTGTTTAGCCGCGGCTTGATCCAGGGCCATCTTGGCGAAGAGATTCAAACCTTGCACGCCGAATTGACCGACCAGGGGCAGATGGCAAAGCCGGATGCGAATGGGACAGCTGGCTGCTAGAAACGCGGCCGTATTCATCAACACGAAGCGATCGAACCGTTGCGGGGCCGCCACGGCCGCGCCCATGCCGATTGCCCCGCCCCAATCGTGAGCCGCCAGCGTGATATGCCGCAAATCTAAATGTTCGATCAACTGTCCGAGGTCGGCCACGCGCCGGGCCAGGCGGTATGAATATTTCGCCGGAGCGGGTTTATCCGATAATCCGCAGCCGATATGATCGGGCACAATCAGCCGGAATTTTCCCTTAAGCGCCAGGACGATTTCCCGCCACATAAACGACCAGGTGGGATTGCCGTGGACCAAAAGCAGCGCCGGCCCGGCGCCTTCGTCCAGATAATGGTATCGCAAGCCGTCGAGGCGAATCTCGTGCGAGTCGAAGGGATACAATGAATGCCAGTCATCAAGTCGGAGACATATTGTGGTTGCGTTTCCTTCGAAAAAATTCCCGTTAGAATTATGTCCCCATTGTGTGAAAGTCGTCGCCGTATTTCAAGGTCAGACCGCCCAAGCCCATTTGCGGTTTATGGCCAAGGACACATATCGAGAAGATGTTCCTCAACCTGCTGCGGCGCTGATTATTCAATTGCCCTTCTAGTATATATAGGGGGTATGGTTTGGAGAGTAATTCTGATGGAATTGCTCGCAGCCGGGCTATTAAGCGATTATAATTGAATATTGATGGAATAATTTGCAGGCCAAGGGGATTGTCTACCCAAGAAAGCGGGCTTGAATTAAAGACTTATCAGCCGAAATCCGGGAGGCGATTGTGTCATCACCTGAAGACAAAAAAATTGATTTTGAAAAACTGACTTTGTCCGAGGATTTATCCGGTTCATTGGAGCCGATTGCCGACGGAGCGGGTGAACAACCTTTGCCCGGGCAAAAGCCGGAGCCTGTGGCAAAAAAAGAGCCCCTGCCTACCCTGGACGATGTAATGACCGAGGAGGAAGAATCGGCAGGTCGCTGAAGGTCCGGCGGTTCCGGCACCCTCAAGATTAAGAGTTTTGATAAACAAATTGAGCGTTGCCGATCCGTTTAACGTAATGTTGGCTATAGCAGTGGCCGCACTGTTGATAGCGATCCTTTGCTGTCTTGTGGAATTGGGCCGCTATGGCTTCCATATCAGCGCGAAACAGGCCGGAAGCACGGTCACAATGTCGGCGGCAGTCGACATTTTCCGCGTGACTTGTTAATTCATTGCAGAGCTGCCGGCGGCGCATTCTGCGTTCTTCCAGCAACTGATCGGCCCTGTGCAGCAAGCGGTTGTTTTGGTTCCAGAGATCCAGGGGATTGCGCAAAGCGTCGATGGCCGTGAACCAACCGCCGCAATGAGGGCAGGCGACTTTTTTACCTTGATATTCCCTGCGGATTTCCAGCGGTCGGCCGCATACCGGGCATTCTTGCAAAAAAACAGCATGTCGAGACATCGAAGGCTCCTTTCTTCCGCAATCAAGACACAGGGTCGCCAAATTAAGTTCGGCTCGCCCATCATGTATAACGTGCCGATTTGATCTGCCGGCATCTGTGGAAATTGTTCCGAAGTTAAAAAAATGCATGATCTATTTACTACGCAAAGTGCATAGGCAGAGGTTCAATTTTTTATGCGGAATTGACATAACACACTGCAAATTCAATGCTTAGTAAGAATGCTAGCACGATTGCAGTGGGTGAAGAGCTTACCCCAAAACGTTTATGACGAGCGGGGAAAAGAATCCGCCGTAAAAGTCGGAGCCGAGACGTGTTACCACGGCGATCTCGGGCGACACGGCCCGGCTCCGCTAATTTATTACGGCATTGAACTCCCGTCGGCCGCTACAGTTGCAAGGTTTTTTTCAGGGCGGCCGATTCTTCGGCTGTGACGGGCAGCAAGGGACGGCGCGGCGGGCCGACTGGATGGCCGGTCAGGCCGCACCCGGCTTTGACGTATTGAGTGTACTTTCCGCCTCCCTCGGCCAGGGCCAAAAAGGGCATCAATTTATAGAAAGGCGCCTTTGCCCCGATAAAGTCCTGTTTCTCCAGGGCAATCCGGTATATTTCCACGTGCTCGCGCGGCAACACGTTGGCCGTGCCGCTCACCCAGCCGGGCGTGCCCAGGAGCATGCATTCCAAGGCAATGGTGTCGCAACCGCAAAACACGGTGATGCCATCGCCCAGGCGGCGGATGATTTCGCTGATCCGCGTGATGTCGCCGGTGCTTTCCTTGACGTATCGCACTTGTTTCAGTTCGGCCAGGCGTTCGATCAGATCGGGCTGCATATCCACGCCTGTCCGGCCGGGGTAGTTGTAGAGCATGATCGGAATGCCGATGGATCCGCTGACCGCGCGGAAATGCTCGACGAGTTCGTCGTTTCTGGGCAGCGAATAATACGGCGCGGCCAAAAGAACTCCTGCCGCGCCCGATTTTTCCGCCTCCCGGCAATACATGACAACGTCGCGGGTCGATCCGGCATTGGCCCCGGCCAGGACGGGCACGCGCCCGGCCGCGGTTTGGATCGTGGTCTTGAGCACGTCCGAGCGTTCTCGGGCGGAAAGGGCGTAGTATTCGCCGGTGCTGCCCAAGGGGATGATGCCGTGCACGCCGCCTTTTTCGATCAAATAATCAACGAAATCGGCCAGCGTTTTATGATCGACTTCTTCATCGGCCGTCATTGGGGTGACCAATGCCGGAAAAAGTCCGTGGAATTTTTCGGCCACAATAAAGTCTCCTATTTCGAGAGTTGCATCCAGATGGTTTTCAGTTGCGTGTATTGGTCGTGGGCGTGGATCGATTTGTCGCGGCCCACAAAACCCGATTCCTTATAGCCGCCGAAGGGCGTGGTAATATCTCCTTCGGAATAGCAATTCACCGAAACCGTGCCGGCCTGAATGGCGCGGGCCATGCGGTGGGCGCGATTGAGGTTATCGGTATAAAGCGAGGCGGCCAGGCCGTAGTTGGTGTCGTTGGCAATGGCCAGGCCCTCGGCTTCGTCGCGGAAAGTGATGGTCGAGAGGACCGGTCCGAAAATTTCTTCCTTGGCGATCTTCATGTCGTTGCGGACGTTGTCGAAGACGGTTAATTCCACGAAATAGCCGCCGGTGTCTTTGAGGACCTGTTTTCCGCCCAGGATTATCTTGGCCCCCTCGGCCTTGCCCGCCTCGATGTAGGATAGCACCTTGTCCATTTGACCTTTTCCGATCAGGGGTCCGACGCGGGTGGCGGGATCGAGCGGATCGCCGACGGGCCAGGTCTTGCACACGGCGATGACTTTTTCCATCAACTTATCGTGGATGTTTTTGTGGACGATCAGGCGCGCGCCGGCGCTGCAATTTTCGCCCATGTTCCAGAAGGCGGCATTCACGATGTGCTGCGCCGCGGCGTCCAGATCGGAGTAGTCGTCCATGACGACTTGCGGGCTTTTCCCGCCGCATTCGAGCATGATCTGCTTGAGGTTCGACTGGGCCGAATGTTCCAGGAACATCCGCCCGACTTCGGTCGAACCGGTGAAGGCCACGGCATTCACGTCCTGGTGCATTCCGATGGCACGGCCCACGACTCCGCCCGGTCCGGGCACGACGTTGAGCACTCCCTCGGGCAGGCCGGCTTCGCAGGCCAGTTCCGCCAGTCGCAAGGCGCTGAGCGGGGTTTGCGAGGCGGGCTTGAGGACCACGCAGTTGCCGGTGGCCAAGGCCGGGCCCAATTTCCAGGCCGCCATTAAAAGGGGAAAATTCCAGGGCACGACCGCGCCCACCACGCCGATCGGCTCGCGGACGATCATGGCCACGTGCTCCTGCCCGGTGGGCGTCACCTCGTAGTTGATCTTGTCGACGGCTTCAGCGTGCCAGCGGAAGGTGACCGCAGTGTCGGGCAAGTCGATGTTGATGCAATCAACGATCGGTTTGCCCGCATCCAGGGTATCGAGCAGGGCCAGTTCGGCGCCGTTTTTTTCGATCAGATCGGCCAGATTCAGGAGGATTTTTTTGCGGTTGGCCGGACTCATCCGCGACCAATCGCCCTTATCAAAGGTTTTCCGAGCGGCGGCGACCGCCAGATCGACGTCCTTTTCATCGCACTGTGCAATGTTAGCTAGGACTTTTCCATTGGCGGGATTTTCAGAGGCGTAGGTTCTTCCAGAGAGCGCATCAACATACTTTCCGCCAATAAAGGCCTGGGTTCGGAACTTTAAATTGGCGACCGCTTTTTGAACGGCGTTTTTTTCCATTGCGAGAGTCATGACTGTCTATTGGTTGGCAAGTTTTTAAGAGTAGTGGGAAAGATCGGCGGTCGCACGGCTTCGGGCTTAAACCCGAAGAGAAACTCCGTGGCGGCGCCGCATATTCGGCCTTGGCAGGCCCCCATGCCGCAACGGGTCTGTAATTTGGCCGCCCGGGGAGAATCGTATTTCTCGATTCGGGCGCGAGTCACGTCCTCGCAACGGCAAACGATTGTATCGTGCGCGGCAAGTGTTTTCAATTCCTTGCGCAAGGCAAAGGCATGGTCCATGGCCCGGGCGAAGTGGCGTGCTTTTTCCCTGGCGGCAAAAAGTTTAGCCGCCTTGTCGAAATTACCCACGGCCGCATAACCGGCGATTTGACCTTCTGTCAAAGCCTGATCCACGCCGCCGATGCCCGTCGGTTCGCCTGCGCAATATACCCCGCCGATCGAAGTTTCCTGCCAGTTGTTCACGCCAACTACGCCATTTTCGATGTGGCAGCCCAAAAGCATGGACAGTTCCAGGTTCGGGACAAATCCGAAACCGCAGGCCAATAGATCGCAATCCTCTTCCCAGGTCTTTTCGCCGGCGCGGAAGGCGACGCTGGACAATTTCGCCTCACCATGGGCGGCCACGGGCCAACAATTCGCCAGGTAACGAACCCAAAGGAGCTTGAATTTATAGCCCGCCCCTTGGATTATCTTGCCCGGGCTGAGAAACGGCAGAGCCATCCCGAAATGGATCAGCCTGGTCCATGGCGCTTGTTCGGCGATTAATTTGACATCCGCGCCATGACTTCGCAGATGCGCGCCTGTGGCCAACAGCAACGGTCCGCTGCCGGCAACGGCGACTTTCTTGCCTTTGATGGGATAACCCGATTTTATCAGGGCCGGCAATCCGCCCGCGCCCATCACGTTGGGCAGAGTCCAGCCGGGGAAAGGCAGAAAGCGTTCCCGCGCTCCGGTGGCAATGATCAATTTATGGTATGCCAATTCGCAAGGGCCTTGCTCGGTTTCGGCCCACAGAACGCCGGGTTCCGGATGGGCCGCGACTTGGACGCCGGTGCGGAGTTCCACGTTTGCCAGGTCCAGTTTGTCGAACCAGATCCGCCCTTGCCGGGTTTCAAGTTTTTCCTTGCCGCCGCGCCAGATTTGGCCGCCGGGCAATGGATTGTCGTCGATCAGTCCGATGCTTCGAACGCCGTTTGCCGCCGAGCAAGCCGCCGCCATGCCGGCCGGACCGGCCCCGATTATCAATACGTCATAGCGATCACTACGCTTCATCGGTCTGGATCTCCATTCCCGGTCGGCAAACGGTCTGGCAACTACGCCGATGCGGGCGGCGGTCGATGGTCACGCGGCACTCGAAACAAATTCCCATGCCGCACAAAGGACTGCGAGGCGCGCCGGAGACCGACTTGCGAAAGCACGACACTCCGGCCAGGGCAATGGCCGCCGAAGCCGTGCTCCCTTCCGGCACCGAAACCGGTTTCCCGTTTACCTGAACGACAATTTCATGGTCCATGGATTTTCCCGTTGCCAAAACGCGAGGGTAAATAAGGTTCGTGAGGAATCGCCGTTGGGCGATTAAGGATCTGGTCCACGAGGATTTCGGCCGTGCCCAAGGAGGTGGAAATGCCCAACCCTTCGTGGCCCGTGGCCAGATACACGCGTTTATAATCCTGGTGCGGTCCGATAAGCGGGAGCTTGTCGGGCGTGGCCGCGCGAAATCCCGTCCAGATGCGGATCGCCGACATATCGGCCAGGGCCGGCATATATTCCCGGGCCCGGGCGGTCATCCGGCCCAAAATGTTCCAGTCGACTTCCGTGGTGTTATCGTCGAATTGCCGGGACGATCCGATCAATACTTGCCCGGTGGGCCGGGGCTGCACGTTAAAGGCCACCGAATCGGCTTGCACGGAATGGGCGCTTTTCAGATATCCCAATTCGATAAGTTGATGGCGGAGAAAACCGGGATAACGATCGGTGACGACGAGGTGTCCTTTTCGCGGGCGGATTGGAAGGCCAGGCATAAGCTCTGAGGCCCAGGTTCCCGCGGCATTGACTATAATGCCCGCCGAAAGCAGCGAGCCGTCGTTCAGATGGACGCCGCCGTCGTCGATTTGTTTCGCGGCCGCAGCGGTTCGCAGGTGCGCCCTTGTTCCTGGGCCAATTCGATCAAGAACCTTGCCGCGCAGGGCGGATAAACGACCATGTCGCCGGGCAGGAGCAATCCGCCGGCCATGCCTGGGCGCAGGTTCGGCTCCGCTTCGCAAATCGCGGCCGCATCCAGGGCCTCGGCGGCGACTCCGTTAGCGGTGTAGAACTGCTTTTTTTGCCAGACGGCTTGCATTTCTTCCTGGTCGGCCGCGACCCAGAGCGCGCCGCAATTGTCGCATTCGCAGTCGCCGGGCAATTGGCCGGCAAGTTCGTGCCACAGGCGTTGGGAGTAGTTGGTCAAGGCGAATTGGGCCGGGCTGTCGTCCATCATGGCGACGTGCCCCATGCCGGCCGCGGTCGCGCCCCCGCCCACGACGTGTGACTCGATCAGCATGACGCTCATTTTCTCGCGTGCAAATGCCCGGGCGCAAGCGGCGCCGACAATGCCCGCTCCGACAATCGCTACGTCATAAGTCTGGAAACTCATCCGTGAATACCGGTGTTAAATGGGTCGCGGGGATCGAGCAACAAGGTGGATTCGGCATTGACGAAGGCCGAGCCCTTGATATGAGGGATGATCTTGCCGTCTTCGATTTTCACGTAGCCTTCGAACATGCTGCCGATAATACTTTCCTGGCGCCAGATCCGGCTTTCCTGGAGTTTGCCGTCGGCCGCCAGGCAGGCGAGCTTGGCGCTGGTGCCCGTGCCGCAAGGCGAGCGATCGTAAGCCTTGCCCGGACAAAGCACGAAATTCTTGCTGTCGGCGTCGGGCCGGGCGGGAGGGCCGAAAAGTTCGATGTGATCGATCTCCTGGCCGTTCGCGCCGGTGATGTTGCGGCCGCTTAGCGTTTGCCTGATCTTCCATGCACAATCAGTCAACTGATCGAGATTTTTCATGCTCAACTCAAGCCCATGATCGGCCACTAAAAAAAACCAGTTGCCGCCCCAAGCGATGTCGCCGGTGACGGGACAGTAGTCGGGCACGTCGATTTTCACATCGTGCGCCAGGCGATAAGCGGGCACGTTTTTCACGGTTACTTCGCCGGAAGGATGCAACCAGGCGGTCACCACGCCGACAGGGGTTTCGATGCGATGTTCCCCCGGTTGAATTTTTCCCAAATACGCCAGCGTGACTATCAGCCCGATTGTGCCGTGACCGCACATATTCAGATAACTGACATTGTTGAAAAAAATAACGCCGGCCGTACAAGCGGGATCGTCGGGATCGCAGAGTAACGCGCCGACCAGGACGTCGGACCCTCGGGGTTCGTTGACCACCGCCGATCGAAAGGCGTCGTGCAGATCGCGGAAGCGTTCACGTCGCTCGGATAAAGGGCCCGAACCAAGGTCCGGCCCGCCTTCGATGACCACCCGTGTAGGCTCGCCCTCGGTGTGCGAATCGACGATGTGTACGCGCTTGATGTCCGAGTTTTTCATTTTTCAATGCCAATGACCGTGTGATATGACATCTTTCGTAATTTAAACGCTCTATTTTACATCAATAGGCTGAAGTGCAAGAGCCCCCGCAGGCAAAAAGTTAAAACGGCTTTTTACGAATTATTGTCGCTTGCTCGACCCTCTTCCGGAGGGAAAGAAATTTTGTAAAATTGTATCTTTCGATTCAAAATGTTATTGTCGAGTACTCCTCGAAATTGACTCCCAAATCCCTTAAAATACTTGAAACGAAAGGAATTAACAAATGAATGCGGTTCTGTTCAAATGTTTGCTTGTTTTTCTTCTAACAACGATTGTTGATCCGAAAGGCGCCTTGGCGATGAATGCGGTCGGCAATCAAGGCGGCGATAACAACGCCCGCGCGAGGGAGTTTGTCCGGGAATATGAAACCGACGTTCGGCCTATCATGATCGAGGTCAATCGCCGCTGGTGGACAGCCAATATCTCCGGCAAGGACGAGGATTTTCGGCTCAAGGAAGAAGCCGAGACAAAGTTGAATTCGCGATTATCCGATCCAAAAGCGTTCGCCCGGCTAAAGGCGATTCGCGACGGAAAGATCGACGATCCGATTCTCAAGCGGGAAATCGCTTTATTGTATCTGGAATATTTGCCCAAGCAGGTCGATGCAAAATTGCTCAAAGAGATATTGGCCCTGGAAAACTCTTTACAAAAAAAGTTCAACGTTTATCGGCCGGAATTAAAAGGCAAAAAACTTACCGACAACGAGGTCCGGGAGATTTTACGCGACTCGAAGGATTCGGCCGAGCGGCAAGCGGTCTGGGAATCGAGCAAGGCCGTGGGCAAGCAGATCGAGGGCGATTTGAAAAAACTGGCCAAACTCCGCAACGAAGAGGCGCGAAAATTGGGTTTTAAAGACTTTTTCGCCATGCAACTCGAGCTCGGCGAGCAAAGCCCGAAGCAGGTGGAAAAACTATTCGACGAACTCGACGCCTTGACGCGCGAGCCGTTCCACGCCGCCAAGGCCGAAATCGACGCCGCCCTTGCCCAACAGTGCGGCATCGAACCGGGCCAACTGAGGCCTTGGCACTATCAGGATCCCTTTTTTCAGGAATCGCCCGCGATCTTAAATAAAGGCGGTGAAAAGCTCTACAAAGCGATCGACATCTTGAAACTATGTCGGAAATTTTACGGAGGCATCGGCTTGCCGGTCGACGAGATCCTCACAGCCAGCGATCTGTACGAGAAAACCGGAAAAAGCCCGCACGCATTCTGCCAGGACATGGATCGGGAAGGCGACGTGCGCGTGCTGGCCAACGTTGTGCCGGGCGAGGAATGGCTCTCGACCATGATGCACGAATTGGGCCACTCCGTTTATTCGAAATATCTGCCCCGCGAGTTGCCTTTCGCTCTTCGCGACGCGGCGCATACCCTGACCACCGAAGGCATTGCCATGATGTTCGAGCGATTTCCGGGCAATGTCGAGTGGCTGACGGCCATGGACGTGGATGTGCCTGATCCGGCGACATTTGCCGCCGCAGCCGCGAAAAGCCGGCGTTGCAGGCTGCTTATCTTCTCGCGCTGGTGCCAGGTGATCTTCCGCTTCGAAAAAGAGCTTTACGCGAATCCCGATCAAGATCTGAATCGGCTGTGGTGGGACCTGGTGGAAAAATATCAGGAGATCAAACGGCCCGAAGGCCGCAACGAGCCCGACTATGCCAGCAAAATTCACATTGTTGTCTCGCCGGTATATTATCACAATTACCTGTTGGGCGAACTGTTTGCCACCCAGTTGCATCAAGCCATAGCGAGGGACGTGCTGAAAAGCAATGATCCCAAAACGGCGATCTACGCGGGCAATAAATCCGCCGGCGAATATCTCCGCAAAAAAGTATTCGCTCCCGGCCGAACCATGACCTGGAACGAACTTACCCGCTACGCCACAGGCGAAGACTTAAATCCAAAGGCCTTCGCCGCGGAAATCGGGGCGAAATAGTCTCTATAGGTTCACATTATTTTCCGCCTCATAACAGGTGCGTTATGAACACCTTGCCTCCGATGCCTCCCGAGGCCGCCGAACGTCTTCAGTGTTTCTACGATGAAATAAAAGCACTGGCCAATTGTTTTATAGGATACCCTTGCAGCCAGGATTACGACTATCCCGAAATAGCCCCTTTCTTAAGTTTTGCTCTGAACAACGTCGGCGACCCGTTCGCGGAATCCATTTACCGAGAGAATACTTTTTCATTCGAACGCGAAGTGGTGGAATTTTTTCAAAAACACCTCCGTGCGCCGGAAGGTGAAACCTGGGGTTACATGACGGCCGGAGGCACGGAAGGCAATCTTTACGGGCTTTATCTGGCCCGCGAAATTCTGCCGGACGGAGTGGTGTACTATTCCGAACATACCCATTATTCCGCGACAAAAATCGTGCACGTCCTCGGCGTGCGGAGCATCATGATTCGCGGCCGCGACGACGGGGAAATCGACTACGACGATCTGTACGAAACGCTGAAGTTGCATAGGGACGTACCGCCCATCATCTTCGCAAATATCGGCACCACGATGCACGGCGCGGTGGACGATTTAGACAGAATCCGTGCGATGTTTAAAGACCTCGCCCTGCCCCGCCATTACATCCACGCCGATGCCGCCCTTTCGGGTATGATCCTGCCTTGGCTCGAGGACCCCCAGCCGTTCGGTTTTGACGCGGGCATAGATTCCATAGCCGTTTCGGGACACAAGTTCATCGGATCGCCCATACCTTGCGGCGTCGTGCTCTCCCGACGCCGGCACGTCGATCGCGTTGCCCGCAGCGTTGAATACGTCGGTTGCAGGGATACCACGATTGCCGGCAGCCGCAATGCGTTGACTCCGCTAATTCTCTGGATTGCAATCCAACGCCGCGGCGAGGACGGTTTCAGAAAACGGGTACGCCTATCGTTGGATATGGCCGAATATGCCATAGAGAAATTCAAGGAAGCGGAAATTCATGCCTGGCGACACAAAAATTCCATTACGGTCGTCATTCCACGGCCCGGCGACGACGTCATAGATCGTTGGCAGATCGCGCCGAGCCAAAACATCGCTCACATTATCACGATGCCGCACGTCACTTGCGAAATGATCGACAGGATCGTTGCCGATGTGGCCGCCTCTCTCCAATCCAAAGGAAATTCCAAATGAAACAGATTACCATTATCACGCCTTCGGACCGTCCCGGCACGCTGGCCGACATTGCGGAACGATTGGCGGCCCGCAATGTCAATATTATAGAGATTGATGCGACGGACGATCATGTCCACGGCGTAATCCTTCTGCAAGCCGAGCCTTACGACGAGGCCTTGCGCGCCCTTGCTGAAGGCGGTTATCACGCCGTAAGCGAAGAACTGCTGGTCATTCGAATCAAGGATGAACCCGGCGCATTGGCCAAAGTGGCCGCCCGTTTTCGTGAGCCTAAAATCAATATTAATGCAATGCGCATCATCCGGCGCGACGGCGGCTGGGCCAGCGTGATTCTTACTACAAGCGACAACGAACGGGCCCGCGCCTTGCTGTCCGACTGCCTAGTACAGTAGCGTCGCTTCCAGAGTGTCAAGCTGACGGCAGGGTTTTTTTAGAGCGATGTTCAGGAGGGTTACATTTTTCTAAGAATCTCCGTGGCAGTCGAACTACATAATCTACGATGGCATTTCTACTCGCCCCACCTGGGCTTCGAGGACTTTTTGGCGGCGGATTTTGCGGACTACCACGCGCACTCCGCCGCGGGTAAGTTCGTCGCCGCCGCGGATGGGGCGGCCCAGGTGGCCGGAAAACCAGTTCGACAACGTGGTTGCGCCGTTGGGGGGCGGATCGCCGCTCAGATCTATTCCGGTCACGTCCCTTAAACGTTGAAGACTAATGCCGCCGCCCACCACCCATGCCCGGCCCGAGGGAGTAACATGCGCCGGCAGGCGGTCGTATTCGTCTTCGATCTCGCCGATGAATTCCTCCAAGATGTCTTCCAAGGTGATCATGCCCACGACCTTATCCGCGGCATCCGCGACCAGGGCAATGTGCGTATGCTCGCGGATCATCCGTTCCAGAGAGGCGGTAATGGGGGTGGAATCGCTCAGGCGGGGAAAGGGCCGCAGAATGGAGCGCAGCGTGGGTTCTTCGCCCCGCGTGAGCCGCAACAAGGCCAGCAGGTCCTTGAGATTGATATAACCGATGATCGACTGCGGATCGCCCGGGCGCTGGGCCACGGGAAAGCGGGTATGCATGTCGAGGTGGGCCGTGATCAGCGATTCGTCCAGGGTCGCATTTACGTCGAGCATGCTGATAAACTCGGCGGGCAGCATTATTTCGCGCACCGGGCGGCCGGAAAGATGCGCGGTATGAAGTATGATTTTTTCCTGCCTCTCGCCGATCAGGCGCGAGGCCCGTGCCAAGGCCGCGCTGGCGCGAAGACTTTGAAATTCGGCGGACTCGGATCTATGCGCATCCAGAGAGCCGCTTTTTCGCCGGCGTTCGTTCCAGTTCATTATGGCCATCACGGCGGCCTCGAGCATCCACACCACAGGCCATACGCTAAAGGTAAACCATTTCATGCCCGGAGACAGCCGTAGACAGACCAATTCCTTGTTGCGGATGGCGAAGACCTTGGGAACCAGTTCGCCGAAAAAGAGTATGAGCAAAGTCAAAGGAACCACGATAACAGTGATTGCCAGGAATTCCGAGAAACCTTGCGAGACCTCCAGCCATTGGCGGAAAAAGGGGGTGAGTTTTTCTTCGGCGCCGGCGCCGCCGGTGGCCGCGGCAATGGCCCCAAGTACGGTCATGCCGAGCTGGACGGTCGCCAGGCTGGCCTCGAAATTCTGTTTCATATATAAGGCGGCCTTGGCGCCGCGATGATGTTCCCTTGCCAGCACTTGCAAGCGGGCGATAGTGACCGAAGCCAAGGCAATTTCGTAAGCTGCGAACAGGCTGTTAAAGCCGATCATCAGCAGGATAACAAGCAGTTCGAAGAAGTGCACAAAAAACTCCGGTTACACTTGGGTAGAGGTTAATGTTGTTGGAGGAAGGCCCAAAATAGGCGGTATTAAAAAGAATGTCAATAAATCGATCTGATACGCGTTCTAATTCAAAGCTGCGCGGCCATTTTGCATAAAACAGCGTGTTTTCCCGTGGGTAAGCACGCGGGAGGGCGCAGGTTTGAATTGTAATTGGTATGGAATCCTTGGTATGCGCACAACCGGCATTAATTCATACCAATCGAGCAGAGATTTAGCCAGCCCCCCAAGATTGCTAAGCGACCCAGTCAGACCCGGTTTTGAATCAGTCGTTCCTCAATCACGCGGAAGATTTTCCTGGCGACATCCTGCTTGCTGCCGGCGAAATTTGCCGCAACCGCGCCCGACGCATCGAGGATCTCGACTTGCGTGTCCGGGGCGTGAACGGCCTGGGGACCGTTAACCACTATTAGATCGCAGTTTTTTCGTTCGAGTTTTTGCATTGCCCTGATGCGCGGATCCTCGGTTTCCAGGGCGAAAGCCACCATCCATTGCGCGTTTTTGGCTGCGCCCAATTGGGCGACCACGTCGGGCGTTTCAACTAGTTGCAGCATCAGCGGATCGCCTGTTTTGCGAATTTTGCGCCTGGCCACGGCCAGGGGACGATAATCGCAAGGGGCCGCGGCCGCAATCAGGCCGTCGCAGGCGGGAAAGATTTTCAAACAGGCCTTAAGCATATCTTCGGTCGACTGGACCGAAACGATCTCGGCCTTTTCCGGGTAGGTTATATCGACTGGGCCGCTAACGACCACCGCCTCGTGCCCTGCTTCGATGACCGCCGCCGCCAATGCCGCTCCCATTCGCCCGCTGGATGCGTTGGTCAAATACCGCACCGGATCGAGATACTGCCGCGTTGGGCCGGAAGTGATAAGGATGCGGGACATTTGGGGAGGATGAGGGATGAAAGATGAAGGATGAAAGCGATTGCGGTTTAGCGCTATCCGCTATCCCGACTATTTTCATTCAATTTATCAAGGATAATTTGAAAGATTCGTTCCGGTTCGGCCATGCGCCCGGCGCCGATTGCGCCGCAACTGAGGTACCCCGATTCCGGATCGATCAGCGTTATGCCGTCGGCCCGCAATTGCGAGACGTTCCTCTGGACGGCGGGTTTTTGCCACATCAGCGTGTTCATGGCCGGGGCCATGAGCACCGGGCCGTCGAACGCCAGGAGCACGGTGCTCAGCAAATCGTCGGCCAGTCCCACGGCCGCCTTGGCAATGATGTTGGCCGTGGCAGGCGCGATGCAAAGCAGTTCGGCCTTTTCGGCCAGTTCGATGTGCGGATGCGCGCCCGGACCGAAGACCCGGGTAAGTACGCTTCGGCCGGTGAGGGCCTCGAAAGTTTTGGGCGTTACCAATTTCGTGGCTGAGCGGGTCATGACAACAGTCACAGCGGCCCCTGCCTGGACCAGCCTGCTGACCAAGGCGGCGGTTTTGAACGCGGCGATTCCGCCGCTTATGCCGATAAGTAACTCGCGGCCTTTCATAGCCTTCGGCCCTCACCCTAGCCCTCTCCCGACCGTTACGCGGTGCCCGGAGAGGGGACAAGGTCATAGATTGCGGAAGTCCAGTTCGTCGGCCGCGGCGGCTTGCTTGTCGGCCGCGATTTGCACGTTCAGTTCGGTATCCAGATAAATCTTATCTTGCAAGATTTCCTGGATCACGACCTGTATTTTGTTGTCGGTTTTCAAATCGACCAAGGGCCGGGCGCCGGAATTCAGCGCCACCAGGCGTTTTTGGATGAGGGTCGAAAGTTTAAAACGCCCGCCCACTTTATGCACGATTTCCTCTTCTCGCAGTTCTTCAATCATCTTGGACCTTCTCCCATTCTTGGGTCAATATGTGACAGATTTCTTTCACGGCATTTTCGATCCGGTCGTTCACGACGTTATAGCGATATCGCGGTGCAAAGGCCAGTTCCTCCCGGGCCCTGGCCAGCCGCCGTTGGATGGCCTCTTCGCTTTCCGTTCCCCTCCCGCGGAGCCGGTGTTGAAGTTCCTCCGGCGGCCCGGGTAGAATAAAAATCGAAATTGCATCGGCAAAGTGATCGATTACCGTCAAAGCGCCTTGCACGTCAATCTCTAAGACTACCCATTTTCCGGCTTTAAAGCCAGCGGCAACCTCGCTCCAAAGGGTTCCATACCAGTCGCTTGTGCCAAAAACCTGGAAACACTCCAGGAAATTGCCCCTCTGGCGGCGTAGTTGAAAGTCGTCATTAGTAAGGAAATGATAATCTTTTCCGTCGACTTCGCCGGGCCTGGGCGGCCTTGTGGTTGCCGAAACACTGGCTGCCAGCGGCGCCGGCGCACGCTGAAAAACCTCCTGCATTACCGTGGTTTTGCCCACCCCCGACGGGCCCGACACAA
Organism: Pirellulales bacterium; assembly: GCA_963845975.1. Taxonomy (GTDB): domain Bacteria; phylum Planctomycetota; class Planctomycetia; order Pirellulales; family Thermoguttaceae; genus JBEKIK01. The sequence goes on from CAWJUD010000002.1 coordinate 601,421, forward strand.
TTACCAATCTCTCTTGAAATTTTGCCATAAAATTCTCCCCTCTCCCAAAGGGAGAGGGGACCTTTTTTATTCCTCTCCCAAGGGGAGAGGGGACTGTTGGAAGTTACTCGATATTTTGTATCATTTCGCGAATGCGTTCGATGGCCGTTTTTATCTCAATCACCTGGCGGGCGATTTCCACGTCATTGGCCTTAGAGCCGATCGTATTCGCCTCGCGGACCATCTCTTGGGTGAGAAATTCCAACTTTCGCCCGGAACTTTCGGGCAATTCCATGGTCGCCAGGAACTGCTCCACGTGACTGCGCAAACGCACGATTTCTTCCGAGATGTCGGTGCGGTCGGCAAAAAAACTGACTTCCTTGATCAGGTCGGAAGGATCGAGCAATACGGAGTGTTTTTCCAGGATTTTTTGCAGTTTTTCATGCAACCGGGCGCGATAATCCTCCACCGCTTGCGGCGAGCGGCTTTCGACATGTTCCAAACTTGCCGCCACGGCCCTGCAATTGGCCGCCAGATCGGCGGCCATGGCCTGGCCCTCTTCGGCCCGCATCCGGCCCAGATGTTCCAAGGCCGCTTCCAGCGTCCGGCCGATCACCGGCCAGTCGGCCTCGGCGTCGTGGAGAATCGTCGATTGTTCATAGACTACGCCTTCCAGCGGCAACAGGGATTTAAGCGAAATGTCCTCTTTCAAATCCCAACGGCGTTTTAATTCTTCCAGTTGGTTGCGGTAGCGTTCCAGCACGTCGATATTAAGGCGATAATCCTCGGCCGTGCGCAGGCGCTCCACCCGCAGGGTGATTTGAATCGTGCCCCGATGAATCACGCGGCGAACGGCTTCTTCGATATGGGGTTCCAGGGCGGCGTAGCCTTCCGAGGATCGTACGGTCAGTTTGAAATAGCGGCTATTGATCGTGCGCACCTCGACCGAGACGGCCAAACCGTTTTCCTGGCAATGCGATTCGCCAAAACCGGTCATGCTCAACAGCATGAATAGATCACTCCGCCGTCACTGTGACTTGCCTGGTGTTGAAGGAATCTCCGGGGCGGTTTTTTCGCCGCCCGCAGCGGGCTGTTTTTCCAAGGGAGCGGACTGCTTTTCCTGGGAAGGGGGAACCGAGCTTTGTTGCGCCGGCGCGTTGCCTGGTCCCAAATCCAGCACTTGTTTTGTCGTCCTCATGAGAAGCACGGAAAATATGCAAAGGATGATCCAAAAGGCCGCCACACCGATGGTAATTCGCGTGAACAAGTCGCCGGCTTTGGTTCCGAATGCGCTTTGCCCGCCCATGCCGCCAAAGGCCCCCGCCAAACCGCCTCCTTTGCCTCGTTGGATGAGTATCAACACGATTAAAAAAATCCCCGTCAAAATCAGGAGGATCATCAGGATAACAGCCATTATGGATTCCTTATAATGTTATGGGAGTGCGGATTGCTAACTTTTTTTTACCCCGGCAATAATGCCTAGGAATTGATCGACTTTTAGACTGGCCCCTCCGACCAGGGCGCCGTCGATGTCCGGCTGTCCCAGTAAATCGGCGGCATTATCGGGCTTCACGCTGCCGCCGTACTGAATACGAATCCGATCGGCTACGGATGAATTATAGCGATCGGTCATGATTTTGCGAAGATCGAGATGCACTTCCTCCGCTTGCTGGGGGGTGGCCACTTTGCCCGTGCCGATAGCCCAAACCGGCTCATAAGCAAGCACCATCTTTACCATCTGCTCGGCGCTCAGTCCGGCCAAAGAACCATCAAATTGCCTGCGAATGACGTGCAAAGTCCGGCCGGCCTCGCGCTCGGCCAGCAATTCGCCCACGCATACAATGGGCACGAGTCCCGCGGCCAACGCCGCATGCACCTTTTTATTAATCGCGGCGTCGGTTTCGCCCAGGACGTGCCTGCGTTCGCTGTGACCGAGTATGACGTACTTGCAGCCCAGGTCGCAAAGCATCGCGGCGCTGATTTCGCCGGTAAATGCGCCGTCCTTTTCGTGATACATGTTTTGCGCGCCCAGGGCCACCTTGGATCCGGCGATCGCCCGGCCCACGGTCTCCAGATAGCAACTCGGCGGGCAAACGGCCAGATCAACGCCCTCGATGCCGGCTGCGGCCTTGGCTACTCCTTCGGCTAAAGCCGCCGCCGCAGAGCGATTCAAATTCATCTTCCAATTGCCGGCAATAAACGGTTTTCGCATAGTGGATTGTGGTCAGTGGTTAGTTTGTTGATCGGTTGTCATAAATTTTGTTTATTGATTGTCATAAATAATGTCGCTTCGTCGTTTAGCCCCGGAGCTTGCTCCGGGAGCTCTTTCACCGATTTTCAACGTGTGATTCACATGGTCGGTTGGTCGGGGATTAATTACATTGGGTAGCGCGAAACCGCAAGCGGTTATATTCATCATTCATTATTCCGCATTCATCATTATTTTCATTTCATTCCACCACCGTTGCCGCGGGGAATGATCCTAATATTTCCAAACGCAGCGATTTCTTTTGCAGGGCGGCCATGGCGCGGCGGAAACGGGTGTCGGTCTCGTGGGCCTCCATTTCCACGAAAAACAAGTACACCCGAGCCATGCCCGGAACGGGAAACGACTCGATCCAGGTCAGATTGAGCTTGTAGCGCTTGAAAATATTCATGGCCTCGGCCAATGCCCCCGGCCGATGCTCGGTCTGAAACAACAAAGCCGTGCGATCGTTGCCCGTGCGCTCCGGCCTGTCGCCGCCGATAACGGCGAAACGGGTGATGTTTCCCGGGTTGTCTTCGATGTTTTCCGCCAGAATTTCCAGGCCGTAATGCACGCCGGCTTGAATGCTGGCGATGGCCGCTGCGCCGGGCTTCTCGGCGGCCAATTGCGCGGCCGTGGAAGTGCTGGTCACCTCGATCGTGCGGGCGGCGGGCAGATGCTTGGCCAGCCAGTTGCGGCACTGCGAAATGGCTTGCGGTTTGCTGTACACCTCCTTGACGTCGTTACGAGGGAATCTGCCTAATAGAAAATGGTGAATTTTCAGGTCGATCTCCCCGCAGATCCGCACCGGCATGCGAGTAAACATGTCGAGCGTGTCGGCAATCCTTCCGTCGGTGGAATTTTCCACCGGCACCAGGCCGTAATCCGAATGCCCGCGCTGGACGTCCTCGAACACGGCCGCGATCGTGGCCACCGGCACGAATTCCACGCTTTGGCCGAAACGGTGGATCGCCGCCAGATGACTATAACTGTACATCGGGCCCATGAATGCAATCCGCGGCTCCCGGACCAGCGACCGGCACCCGCTGAGCAATTCGCGGATAATAGCGTCGACACATCGCGGCGGCAGGGGTCCGGGCGAATTATCGGCCAGTTGCTTTAATTTCTCGCCCGAGAGGGCCGATGCCAGGATTTGCTTGGTTGCCGGGTCGGAGTTTTTAGCGGCGTCCAATATCAGGCTCGCCCGACGCTCAAGAAGCTGCAATAATTCACGATCCACTCGGGCAATGTCAGCGGCAAAAGGCTGGGTAGTCGATTCCGAGCGCCGGGCGGTTTTTTTCTTTCCGCCATTTTCGGCTTCGTTTTTCGGCTTGGATTTGGCCATGACACTAGCCCAAGGGTGGGAGGAAGTAAAATATCTGAAACCTTTCCTTTTAACCGCCCAAGGCTAGTATGTCAACCGGCGGGGGAGATGGGCAGTGGTACATTTTGCCCGAAGGGAGGGGTCTGTAAATGACTAACTCCCACGAAAATCTACCAAAAAACACAAATGATATTAGCGTTTCTAATTTAACTCCCTTGCAACTTAAATTACTAGATGCAATTGCCCCATTTTTGCGTGCCGATACCCAAAAAGCATTAAGCGTAATTGTTGGGACGGAATATCTAAAGGGCTGGGAGCAATTACCAACCGCTCTCCAAGATAATTGGGAATGTTTATCTGTTGAGGCAAAATTAGCTGCAATTTTGGTAGTAATGGAATGGATTAACACAACTGGCTGGATTGATGAAATGTACGAAAACCTATAACGCAATATCTTCCCCCGGCTCCAAACTTTCGCCACCTAGATGATGGCGGATTAAGCTGAGTTTTAAGAAAATTATGATTACCCCTCCCAAAAAACAACGCTGTTCAAGATTTTCGGGGATAATGTCGTGTATTTTCATGGCATCTTCCCAAAATAATAGGGGATTGCCCAATCCTGTTCGGCACAATTATTGCATACTACGTTTAAGGCGACTAGGGATCGGCGGCAATTGTTTGGGAATGCACTAGGTCGGCCATGATCAAGATGAAAAAGATGAAAAAATGGCCTTCCATGCGCATAGATTACAACAGGGGCGCAGCAACGAACGGCCGCGCATCTAATGTGATGGCGGACTCCTTTAGGCAACGTGCTGTTGGAGTTTCGCAAGATGGGCCAGGAACTCCTCCTCATCGGCCCAGCCCATCAGGTAGTAGCAGATCATTTCATAGGTTCTAAGCGTCGGCTTGCGGCCTGTGCAGAGGCTGATCAACATGCAGGCGATTATGGCGCAGTAGGTCTGGATTTCGATTCCCTTGCGATCGTCGCTCAACAGGTGGCGGCAGCCCAGTACGTGCTTGAAGAAACGAAAGAACAACTCGATCGTGTAACGGTACAGGTAAAGCAGCGCGATGATTTCCGCCGGCACGTCCAGCAGATCGGTGGCTATTCGCAACAGACCGTCGCTGGGGCCTGCTCCCGTGTTTCCTTTTCGATTGGATCGCTTCTCGTGCGGTTTCATCTCGACGATCACCAAGCGCAGGGGATGATCCGGCCGGGCGTGGGCCGGCTTGGAAAGACCAAGATTCACCACCACGTCGCGGACCACACCGGCTTCGCGATCGGCTTGCGACAACGGCCGTTCTTCAATGACCTCGAACACGCTGTTGTCCCTTACCCGGCAAACGTAGCTGCTTTTCGCCCGGTGGATGTCGTTGAACAAGGTGAACTGGGCGTACCAGCGATCCATCACATAGCAATGGTCGGCCTGCAATTGACGGCGGATCACGTTCTTCTCGTCGGAGTCGCCGCTGTTCTTGCCGTCGGTGAGTGTCATCCGCACCGGCACATGCTTGTCCAACTCGAATTGAGTGTGCAGCCTCCAGGCATGATGCACGGTGCCGGTCCGCGTGGATAGCCACATAGCCTCGGTGATCCGTGGCAGGGCCTTCAACAGCGTGCCGTCGACCAAAGTCACAGTATGGCGCACCTCCTTCAGACGCGGGTCTTCTGCGATGGGCGCTAATTGCCGCCCCAATTCGCCGATGATCCGCCGCAATCGTTCGGGCTCGAACACCTCAACCGACTCGGAAAGCGACCCCAGCGACGCTCGTGAGCAGCCCAACAGTTTCTGCACCTTCTTCAACTCGCCGGCCTGCTGCAACGCGCGCAGCGAGCGTACCATTGGACTAAAGAGAAACAGCAGGATCAACAAGCAGTACTGGTCAAAATGCAACTCGCGGTTGCCAGCCTTGTCACGCTGGCAGCCAATCTCGTGCAGACTTTCCAAGAGCGGCAGGAGCTTGTCAAAATACTTCAAGCCCTGGATGTCTTTATCCCGTACTTCTTCACGCCTCTTGCCAGACATGCCCTGAATATGACATACTTCTACTCGGCGCAAGTCAAAATAGGCAAGATTTTAGAAATAATTCCTGGCGCAAATTTCGTGCCGAACAGGATTGGGGATTGCCCTGTTTATCAGTCCATTCCATCCATTCCCCACTATTTACTGTATACTCCTCCAAAACCTTAAGTTGCTCAACCAAAAGCGTATTAGAAAACTTCACACAAAAATTCGCATGGGCAAATTCATTTCGTATTTCGCGAACCGCATCAAGGGCTTTATGGTCTTCTTTGCTTATCAATCCAAACGCTCGACAGAAATGTATCTTAGACCAAAAAGAAGATAGGGGTGCCGCACAATTCAAAACCAAACTTTTATATAAATCGCCCGCCCCTTCCTTCTTGAATTTCACGTGGAGGCATTCCTTTATTGCTTTATCCAAAAACGCTGTTGCAATCAAGACTTGCCCACGTTCATTTTCGTGCGCTAAAGCATTTAACAAAAATCCACCCTCTTTACTTTCATACCATTTCTCGCCCCATGAACTTTCATTTTTTTTACGCATATATCACCTCCGGCAACATAAACAACAATTCCGTAAATGTGTATCAATCTCAGCGAATGGGAAGCGCGCCATAGTATACCCTCCATGTACAGGGAGTATCCTGTTTTGTAGGGACTACGGTATTTTGGCTCCACAAGGCACTTGCGCCCCCGGCCTAACGGCAATAGCTCTGCCAAAAGGTTATCGGGGTGCCAGCACAGCGTGGACGCGCCCCAACAAAAAGTGTGACATAAAATGTCTCCTTATTGTTAAAGGTGCCGCGCTTCCTTGTTCGCTGATACCCGCAATCTTCCCATGGACGTTTAGCGTAAGTCAAGATAGACATAACAAAAAAGCCGTAAGTTGGTTGCAGCCAACCTACGGCCAACACACCAAGGCCGGTACGCCTGGGTGCGTTCTTATTCTCATTCTAAGAGCGAACCGGCCCAATATCAAGAAAGGTTGGTTCGTAATGTGCAATATTCTTCCCAAAGAACGGCAAATCGCCGTTTTGCACCATCTTGTCGAGGGTAATACCCTGCGTTCCACAACGCGGCTTACCGGCGTACACCGTACAACTATTCAGAACTTACTGGTTCGCTTTGGCAACGCCTGTAAAGCCTTTATGGACATCCAATTACGCAGATTAACATTAAGCCATATCGAGGTTGATGAAATCTGGACTTTTGTATTGAAAAACAGGGTAGGTTAATAATGGAAGAACGGCGGGAACGACACGATATTGGCGACATTTACCTCTGGACCGCCCTGGACCAAAAAACCAAGCTTATTGCCAGTTATCTCATCGGAAAACGATCTACAAACAACGCCCGCAAACTTATGGTGGACCTAGCCCAACGACTAACCACCCCCAAGGCTCACGATAGCGACAATCACCATTACGAGAAACGAAGTTACATCTACATCACTCAAATCAGTACGGATGGATTCATGGCGTACCCTGAAGCTGTTGACTTGGCTTTTGGTCCTTACGCCAAGTACGGGCAGATTACAAAAGACTATCGCAACGCGGCCCAGCCTGGTCGGTATGCGCCGCCCGAAATGGTCGGCACAGAACGCAAGGGGGTATTCGGCATTCCCGAGTCAGAGGAGCGTACAATATGCACCTCCCACGTAGAACGGCATAACTTGACCATCCGCACCTTAATGAAGCGATTTACCCGTTTATCTTTAGGGTTCAGCAAAAAGCTAGAGAACCTAGAGGCGGCTTGCGCCATGTTCCTGGCTTATTACAACTTCTGCTGGCGCACACGGCTGCCAGATAACGGCAGGACACGGCTACCTGCCGCAATGGCTGCGGGTGTAATCCGTAGTCTTTGGAGCTTTGAAGACTTGTACGATCATGTAATGGAGGTGCAATAGTGATAGATAATAGGGTGTGGTCTTCCACCGCAACATTAGAAAAGGGCCTCCGCCCGCGATTTGGGCGGAGGCGATGCGACTATCCAATTTTAAGCCTTAAAGCTACCTTGAATAAACAAGACAACCAAAAGCGAAAGAATAGTCGGATTCGGGGTAATTTTGTAATCATTACACCCCCCTCCTCATTCATTGAGTGCGGCCGAACTAGACGACACCCAAACCCCGGCCGTAAGGCTCGCGGGGTCGGCTTGCCGGGAATCAAATATCTCCCGGCAGGCCCTTTTATTAGAATATAAACAGAAACCTTTTACCAGAATCACATTTATCGAAAGGAGATTTTGCTTATGAACACCACAAGCCATCGTTTTTCCCTGATTCTATTGATAATAGCCACAGGGCTACTAATTGTTTCCGTAATTTTGCAGGGAATAATGTGTGTCGCAATCCTTTCCTTACACAAGCCCGTGGATGTACTGATAACAAACAAGAAAGTTCCCGTGAATGTCGCAAATACATCAGACATCGACGTGAATGTAAAAAATCACTATATAATCGACGGAGACCCGATTCCCGTGAGGATTGTACGGTAAAATTAAGGAAATCTAATACTGTCAAAAACTTTCAAACTGTACCACTACCGGGAGATGGTGGTGATACCGGCATATCCAGCCCAAGGTGTCAAAATGACAGTCCAGATAAGAATTTCGAGGGGACTATATTGAAGCCGGCTCAAGATAATATACACAACTCCTTGTCAACAAACATGTTACGCAAACGGACTGATCCGCCTTCTACATCCGGCATGCTCTTTGCGATGTTTAAAACATAATATTGGGAGTGCCAGAACCGGTCAAAAATATACCGGTTCATTGGGTCCTCGTTTTTCATGGAGCTAACTAACTATTCAACTGATTGTTTAGGGGTTGGTCTAATTAACCTAAGTCGCTTTTTGTCCAGCCCTAATCTGATACGTCTGAAAGGAGCTTATAAATGGCCGTTGCGGAAAAAATCATTGGCATCGATCTGGGAACAACCAACTCCGTCGTTGCAGTTATGGAAGGCAAAGAGGCAAAGGTAATCCCCAACGCCGAGGGCAACCGTTTAACCCCCAGCGTGGTCGCGTTTACCGATAAGGGCGAGACCGTGGTGGGCGAACCCGCCCGGCGACAGGCCATTACCAATCCCATGCGCACGATCTACTCGATCAAGCGTTTCATGGGCCGGCGGCACAACGAAGTGGCATCCGAAGAAAAGATCGTGCCTTATAAAGTCGTGGGTGGACCGGAAGATTACGTCAAAGTTGAGGTCGGCAACAAAGACTATACCCCGCCCGAAATCTCGGCCTATGTTCTGCGCAAATTGAAAGAGGCCGCCGAGGCCTACTTGGGTCACAAAGTGAACAAGGCGGTCATCACCGTGCCGGCTTACTTTAACGACGCCCAACGCCAGGCCACAAAGGACGCCGGCCAGATCGCCGGGCTGGAAGTGATGCGGATCATAAACGAGCCTACCGCCGCATCGCTGGCCTACGGCCTGGACAAGAAAAAGAACGAAAAAATCGTGGTCTTCGACCTTGGCGGCGGCACGTTCGACGTTTCCGTGCTGGAAGTGGCCGACGGCGTGTTCCGCGTCATCAGCACCAACGGCGACACCCACCTTGGCGGCGACGACATCGATCACGTACTTATTAAATACGTGGCCGAGGAATTCAAAAAACAGCAGGGCATCGACCTGATGAAAGACACCATGGCCCTGCAGCGCCTGCAAGAGGCCTGCGAAAAGGCGAAAAAGGAACTTTCATCGGCGCAGTCGACCGATATTAATCTGCCCTTCATCACGGCCGACGCCACTGGCCCAAAACATCTGCAAATGACCATCACCCGGTCGCAATTCGAAAAACTGGCCGATCCGCTGATCGAGCGTTGCCGCGGGCCGGTCAACCAGGCCATGCAGGACGCGCATCTCTCGCCCAAGGACATCAACGAAGTGGTGCTTGTGGGCGGATCGACGCGAATTCCCAAGGTGCAAGACCTTGTCCGCCAGATGTTTTCCAAGGAGCCGCATAAGGGCGTCAACCCGGACGAAGTCGTGGCCGTGGGCGCTGCCATCCAAGGCGGCGTTCTAACGGGCGACGTAAAAGATGTGCTCTTGCTCGACGTAACTCCGCTGTCGCTGGGTATCGAAACCCTGGGCGGCATCATGACAAAACTCGTCGAACGGAACACCACCATCCCCACCGAACGCAAACAGATATTCAGCACCGCCGAAGACAACCAGATGGCAGTTACTGTCAAGGTCTATCAGGGCGAACGGCAAATGGCGGGCGACAACCGCTTACTCGGCCAGTTCAACCTGGAAGGCATTCCGCCCGCCCCCCGCGGCATGCCGCAGATCGAAGTCAAATTCGATATCGACGCCAACGGGATCCTAAACGTCTCGGCCAAGGATCTGGGCACGGGCAAGGAACAAACCGTGCGGATCGAGCAATCCAGCGGCCTGTCCGAGGGTGAAATCGAGCGGATGGGCAAGGACGCCGAAGCCCACGCCGAAGAAGACAAGCGCAAACGGGCCCTTGCCGAACAGCGCAATCAGGCCGATTCGATGTGCTGGCAGTTGGAAAAGCTGATCAAGGAACACGAAGCCAAGCTGAATCAGGCCGACAAGGACGCCGTCACCCGCGCGATTGAAAAGACCCGCGAGGCCGCCAAGAGCGACGACGTGGAGCGCATCAAATCGGCCGTTCACGAGCTCGAGCAAGCCTCGCACGCCCTGAGCAAGACGCTTTACGAAAAGGCCGGCGCACAACCCGGCGCGACCAACGGAGCGGGCCCCACGGCCTCCCAAGGCGCCACTCCATCCCCGTCCGGTGCCGGCGGCGACGATGATGCAATCGACGCGGAGTTCGAGGTGAAATAACAATTAATGGCGGATAACGTCATGGCATATTGATTCAACCTAAGTGGGGTTGATGTTTTCGCTCCGAAGGAGTGAGGTCGTGTAGCCAGGGGGCGTAAGCCCCTGGTTGAGAGGAGCCCTAAAACATTCATGAGCCCCGGAGGGGCGACATTGGAAGTTTAATTTCGCCCCTTCGGAGCTTGGGATTTATTGACGACATGGCTCCAGGGCCTGACGGCCCTGGCTACATGACACGGCCCCTTCAGGGCCAGAAAATAAGATACGGCTCCTCCGACGCCGGAAAATAAATGCCATCAACACATACAAATCTGTTGTATCATGTTGTTTTCAGCGCAAAATGTCGCATCCCGCTAATAACCAAAAATATACAAGACGAACTTTATCGTTACATTGGAGGAATTATTCGCGCTGAAGGCGGAGTATCGTTGGAAATTGGCGGCACGAAGGACCATTTACATTTATTGGCCAAGTTTAAACCCGCGATATCCGTTTCGGAGATGCTCGGCCGCATCAAGGCGAACTCGTCGAAATGGGCAAATGAAAATAAAATGGAACTCCGAAAATTCGGTTGGCAGGAGGGGTATGCCGCGTTTTCAGTTAGTGAATCCCAAGTTCCAACCGTGACAAATTATATCCGAGGCCAAGAGGAACATCACCGTAAGCAGACGTTCCAGGAAGAATATGTTGCTCTATTGCAAAAGCATGGTATTGAATACGACGAGAAGTATTTATGGGACTAATGTCGCCCCTCCGGGGCTTTGATTGGCATATTTGACCATATTCCAGGGCCTAACGGCCCTGGCTACACGACCTGGCCCCTTCGGGGCCTTTTTTGTGTGGGCGTTTGTGAGAAAATTATGTGTGGGCGTTTGTGAAAAAAATTGCGTGGGGGATTTGTGAGAAAAAAATAAAAGCATCCAATTTACGTGAAACAGGTATGAATAGTTGATTCACGTAAAGGGAAGGGAGATATACGCATGGCATTCCGTTTCGATAAATTAACGCTTAAGGCCCAAGAGGCCGTGGCCGGGGCGCAATCGCTGGCGGCGGATAACGGCAATCCGCAAATCGATCCGCTGCATCTGCTGGCCGTGCTGTTGAATGAAAAAGACGGCGGCATCATCGGGCCGATCATGGACAAGATCGGCGTGAATCGGGCGCAGTTGGATAAAATCGTCGAGGCCGAATTGGGCCATTTTTCCAAGGTATCGGGCGGAGTGCCACCGCAGTTGAGTCAGGAACTAAACAAGGTCCTGGAAGCCGCCCAGCGCGAGGCCGAGGCAATGAAGGACGAGTTCATCTCGACCGAGCATCTGCTTCTGGCCCTCACGAAAGTCGATTCCAAGGCTAAAAATGTCTTAAAACTCAATGCCGTCACCGACAAGGAAGTGCTGCAAGTGCTGCGCGAGGTGCGGGGCAGCGCACGGGTGACCGATCAAACGCCGGAAGACAAATTCCAGGCACTCCAGCGTTACGGCATCGATCTTGTGGAGCGGGCGCGGCAAGGAAAACTCGACCCGGTCATAGGCCGCGACCAGGAAATCCGCCGGGTGATCCAGGTCCTTTCACGGCGGACAAAAAACAATCCGGTGTTGATCGGCGAGCCGGGCGTGGGCAAGACGGCCATTGTCGAAGGCCTGGCCCTCAGGATCGTCGATGCCGACGTGCCCGAGAGTCTGAAAAACAAGCGCGTGATCGCCCTCGACATGGGTGCGCTTATCGCCGGCACAAAATATCGCGGCGAGTTCGAGGAACGCTTGAAGGCCGTTTTGCGCGAAGTGGCCGACGCCGGCAATGTGGTTATGTTTATCGACGAGATGCACACAGTCGTGGGCGCGGGCCGGGCCGAAGGCGGCAGCGACGCGGCCAATCTCTTGAAGCCGGCCTTGGCACGCGGCGAGTTGCGCTGCATTGGGGCTACCACGCTTGACGAGTATCGAAAATACGTGGAAAAAGACGCGGCGTTGGAACGCCGTTTCCAGCCGGTTTACGTGGGCGAGCCCACCGTAGAAGACACGATCGCCATTCTGCGCGGATTAAAACCCCGCTACGAGGCGCATCACAAGGGCGTGAAGATCAAGGATTCGGCGCTCGTGGCGGCGGCGAATCTTTCGCACCGCTACATCACCGACCGATTCCTGCCGGACAAGGCCATCGATCTGATGGACGAGGCCACCAGCCGCCTGGCCATGGAGTTGGAAAGCGTGCCCACCGAAATCGACCAGGTGCAGCGCCGCCTGATGCAACTCGAACTGGCCGAACGCCAATTGGCCGACGAAACCGAAGAGCACGCAGTGGAGCGCCGTGCGGAAATCCAGGATGAGATGGGCGATCTGCGCCGGAAACTGGCCGATCTCAGGACCCAGTGGGAACTGGAAAAAAGCGGCATGGGCGACGTGCAGCAAATCCGCCAACGATTGGTGGAAGTCGAGCGGCAATACAACCAGTTGGCCGCGGCAATCAAGGAAAAGCAATCCTCCGGCGTTATGGTCCGCGAAGAAGATTATCAAAAACTCTACGAGTTGGACCTGGAACAAAAACGCTTGTCCAAGCAGTTGGAAAGCAAGGAACAGGAAGACGAAAAACCCGTGGAAGGCTCGCGGCGACTGTTACGCCAGGAGGTCGGGCCGGAAGAAATCGCCGAGGTCGTCAGCGCTTGGACGGGCATCCCCGTGGCACGCATGGTCGAAACCGAACGCGCCAAACTGCTCGTGCTCGAAGAGCGCATCCACCAGCGGATGGTCAATCAGGACGAGGCGGTCGAGGCTGTGGCGAACGCCGTGCGGCGCAATCGCTCGGGCTTGCAGGACCCGAACCGGCCCATCGGCTCGTTCATCTTCCTCGGGCCGACCGGCGTGGGCAAGACCGAATTGTGCAAGGCCCTGGCCGAAGTGATGTTCGACGACGAAAACGCCATGATCCGCCTGGATATGAGCGAGTTCATGGAGCGGCACACCGTGAGCCGCCTGATCGGCGCGCCGCCGGGCTACGTGGGCTACGAGGAAGGCGGAATGCTCACCGAGGCCGTGCGCCGCCGGCCGTATGCCGTGATTCTATTGGACGAAATCGAAAAAGCTCACCGCGACGTGTTTAATATCCTTTTGCAGGTGCTCGATGACGGGCGATTGAGCGATAATCAAGGTCACACGGTCGACTTCAAGAACTCGATCATCGTGATGACCTCGAACATCGGCAGCCAATTGATCCAGGAGATCACCGAGCAGGGCGGCAGCGAAGACGAAATTCGCGAGGCCGTTACCCAGAGCCTTGGCACTCGGTTCCTGCCCGAGTTCTTGAATCGCATCGATGAAATTCTGATCTTCCATCCGCTGAAGCGCAATCAAATCCGCAAGATCGTGGAAATCCAGATCGGGCGGCTGAAAAATCAACTCCAGGAAAAGGGCATCGATTTGGAAGTCACCCCCGCCGCTTTGGATGCCATTGCAGTAGAGGGATACAACCCCACCTTCGGCGCAAGGCCGCTGAAACGCCTGATCCAGCAAAAAATCCAAAACCCCCTGGCCGTAGAAGTTCTAAAAAAAGAATTTGCCGAAGGCAGCCGGGTGAAAATCGATTGCGTGGATGGGGAGTTTACGTTTGAACGGATAGAGTGATATTCTGTTATCGGAGTATGATCAATTAGATGGAATTTAGTATAATGTAACTGCAACTAGTTATAACCATGACAGGTCCACATCACACAAATTTCGAAAATACTCCTTGTCCATGCGAAAGCGGTAAATTAAGTAAGAATTGTTGTCTCGCTTCTGATGGTATCTTCCGTCCTAAGCTATGCACAATTAATCTGCCGGAGCCGACGACAGGTTATTCGCACCCTAATTGTTACGCTAACTCTCTAAATGATTGTTCATACGATATATCACGCGAGCACTATATTTCGCGAGGTGTCTTAAAACTATTGAGTCAAGCTAACAAGTTGGCGTCTTGAACCAGATGGAAATGGAAATTCTCTATTGTTCGGGTTAGAATCAACCCTTGAACTAGGAGGATTATATGAGTACGCCACGACGACGTTTCGGCACGGACCAGAAGGCAACCATTCTCAAGAGGTATCTGGTTGATAAGGTTCCAATTTCGGACCTGTGCGACGAGTACGGCATCAAACCCAATCAAATCTACGCCTGGCAGAAAACCCTGTTCGACCATGCCGAAGCGGCCTTCCAGCAGTCCGGCAGCCGCATGGGCGGCAAGCCGTCGGTTCATGAGGAGAAAATCTCTCGACTAGAGGCCAAGCTCCAGCAGAAGAACGAGGTGACCGCTGTCGGCTTGTCAAACGGTGTAGACGTGGATTAAAATGCTGTATAGATTATAGAGCATTCCATGATTTTCTCGATAGAAAGCTTGGAGATAAAAACATGAAATTGGAACGAATTACCGTAGACCCAAATATTTGCACTGGCAAACCATGCATTCGCGGGCTTCGATTCCCTGTTTCACGCTTGCTCGGACTTTTGGCCTCTGGCGAGAGCAAGGAAACGATCCTTAAGGCATATCCTTATCTTGAGGCGGAGGACATTGATGAAGCCTTACGATATGCAACTTATCTCGCAGAAGATGAAACCGTGGAGTTTGCCAAGTGAGATTCATCATTGACATGCCGTTATCACCAGTCCTCGCCGATTGGCTCAGGCAACAAGGTCATGATACAGTGCATGTTTCTGATTTGGGACAAGCCAAGGCCTTGGATGTCGAGATTTTAGAATATGCAAGCAGAGAACATAGAGTAATAATAACTGCCGATTTGGACTATCCACGGCTTTTGGCCTTATCACAAGCTGAAGGGCCGGGTCTGATATTGTTTCGAGGCGGCAATTATAGTGAACAAGAGGTTAAAGACCGCCTTGAACGTGCCCTTGAAACGATTGCAAATGAGGATTTGCCTAATTCCATTGTTGTCATTGAAAAGGGGCGGATACGTCAGAGAAGGCTGCCTTTGTGATATAAATTGAAACAGGTGCGATATGCATTACGTCACGGACGCTTCTTATCTGGGCGGGTATAAACTCCAAGTTCGTTTCGGGAACGAAGAGGTCCGAAACGTTGACCTTGGCAAACATCTCGACGGTCCGGTTTTTGAGCCGCTGAAGGATTTATCCTATTTCAGGCAGTTTGAAGTCAATCACGACATCGACACCGTAGTATGGCCCAATGGCGCTGATTTTTCACCCGACTTTCTTTATGAAATAGGAGAAACGATTGACAAACCAATACATCCGACTGAGTCTGTAACGAAATAAGCATACCGCGACCACCGGTCGCGGCTTTATGAGCGTTCCCCGGCCAACCTATGGTTGGTGCCCGATCGCGGCTAAACTTTATGAACGAATTCTGAACCCTGACCTCTGAACCCTCCGATGCCCACTCCCCACGTTGTTATCCTCCGTGCTCCCGGGACCAACTGCGACATGGAAACCGCCTTTGCCTTCCAGCAGGCCGGGGCAAAGACCGAGACTTTGCACATCAATCGGCTCCTGGAAAAGCCGGATATTTTCGAGAGTTTCCAAATCCTCTGCATACCCGGCGGATTCAGTTACGGCGACGATATCGCCGCGGGCCGGATTTTTGGCAACTTGATGCAACATCATCTGGCCGAGGAGTTGGAAAAATTCAAAGTCGATGGAAAATTGATACTGGGGATTTGCAACGGTTTCCAGGTATTGATGAAATCGCCCGTCCTACTGGAACCCGACCGCGAAAACGGACCCGCCGCGACTTTGACCCTGAACGACTCGGGCAGATACGAGGACCGCTGGATTCGCCTGGAAACTAAAAGCGCGAAATGCGTTTTTTTGCAAGATATCGAGCGGATGTATCTGCCGGTGGCCCATGCCGAGGGCAAATTTGTCGCGCGGGATGAAGAAACGCTGCGGTATTTGGAGTCCGCCGGGCAGTTGGCGCTCCGATATGTATCGCAACAAGCAAACGGAGGCGGCCCAGTGCTATTCCCAGACAATCCTAACGGTTCGCAGGCCGACGTGGCCGGCGTTTGCGACTCGACCGGCCGGGTTTTGGGGCTCATGCCTCATCCGGAGCGGCACATCGATCCCACGCAACACCCACGCTGGACCCGGGGCGACGCAAATTCCACAGGCGACGGCCTGCTAGTCTTCATCAACGCCGTGCGGTATTTTGCGTAGCAATATGGGCATGCAGTTGAAATCTCGAATGTTGAAGCTAAAATGGCTAATGAAAAGAACACCACGGCGAGTACCGCGAAATCGCAGGTGTTTTAAATTTGTCATCCGGAATTGTTGATTGCAAATATGTCGCATAACCGTTAGTCATTTTATTACCTTGGCGGTTTGATAATTAGCGATTCGAAAGGTTGATGAGCCGCGGGGTATTTGCACCCGCGTCCACTATTTTCCCCCTCAATACAAAAAGGAGATGACCATGCAGATGCTTACAGTTGCGATGCTCGTGTTGCTGAAGACGATACCCATCGGGGGCGAAGGCCGCTGGGATTATATCTGCGTCGATCCGTCGGCCCAGCGTCTTTATATTCCCCGCAGTACGCACGTGCAAATCCTAGACCTTGAAAAGGGGGTCGTGATCGGCGACGTTCCCAACACCAACGGCGTGCACGGCGTGGCCCTGGCCCCGGAACAAAACCTGGGCTTTTCCTCGAATGGCCGCGACAGCACGGTAAGCGCCTTCGATTTAAAGACTTTTAAGGTCAGTAAAACCATCAAGACCGGCCGCAACCCGGACGCCATAATCTACGACCCGGCGACCAAACACATCCTCTCGATTAATCACTCCGGAGGGGACGTGACCGTTATCGATCCTGCCGCGCTGGACAAGGACCCGGTTACCATTGCCGTGGGCGGAACGCTGGAGTTCGCGGCCGCGGACGGCGCGGGCCATGTTTTCGTGAATGTCGAGGACAAGAATGAAGTGGTGCAGATCGACAGCAAAACCAACCAAGTATTGGCACGCTGGCCTTTGGCTGAGGGAAAAGGGCCGACCGGTCTGGCCATCGATGTTCAGCGCCATCGGTTGTTCGCCGGTTGCGGGAATCGGAAGATGATCGTGCTGGATTCGGAAAATGGCAAAGTGCTTGCCGCGGTTGATATCGGCCGGGGCGTGGACGGCGTGGCCTATGAGCCGACATTGGGCGTGGCCATGAGCGCCAACGGCAGGGATGGAACGATAAGCGTGGTAAAAGAGACCTCCCCGGGGAAGTTCGAGGTGATCGATACGCCCAAGACCTTCAACGGCGCCAGGACGATTACCGCGGATACTAATAAGCACCAGGCGCTGCTGCCCTGCAACGTGCCGGACGGCAAGGGCGGCCAAACCTTTGGGATCGCCGTGGTTGGCCTTAAAGAATCGAAATAATCGTATATTTTGTATTTTTTCCACCATTTCGGCGGGTGTTTTGTGGCGAACATTGCGCCTACAATTTATTGTCTAGCTGAGGAGGCGTAACATGTTCTATACCGAGAATTTATCCGAGGCCGAAAGGGCGTTGTTGCTGGAATTGCTGGAGAACGAGCATAATGAATTGCCCGTTGAGATCCGTCACACCCGCAATTCGAGTATGCGCGGGGAACTGCACGATCGCGCGAAATTGGTGCAGGGACTGATCGACCGCATGCGAATGCCGGCCGAGGTATGACAAACTCGCCTGGATTGCCGGTAAACAGCTAAGTAACCAGTATAATCCAGTGATTATTATGCCCCGTGCCGTGTATTCGGCGGCTGGAGCGTACAAAACAGTTCGTATGCCCGCTCAATCAAAAATGCCCGCGCCGAAATCGCCATTTATATGCCCCTTGGCGTGGGTTTCGTGCGAGGGAACCTTGTGGGGACCATGGGGTTTTTCGGCCCCCTGGATTTGAGCCTGCGAAACCTGTGTGGTGCGATGTGATATCTCCACATCTTCGCCGTCCAGATCGCTGTAACTGGGTACGTAGCCGGGGATGGATGCGCGGGCTTTTTCCTCCCGGAAAGCCGCGATGACTCGTTCCTGAATCATCTCCCTGCACTCCGAATTTATCGGATGTGCGATGTCGGCGTACAATTTCGCACGGCCTTCTTCATCTTTGATGGCCGTCTGCTCTTTCAACCGCGTGCCGCATTGGTTGCAATAAGCCGCGCGGATGTGGTTTTTACAACTGCATTGATAACAATGGGCGGTTAATTTGCGGCTGGGCATGGCCACAAACGGACCGGTGGTACCTTCGATGATTTTCAAGTCACGGACTACGAAAGCATCGTCGAAGGTAATCGAACAAAATGCCTGGAGCCGTTCTCCCGGCTCATCCATAAGCTTGACACGAACCTCGGTGATTTCCACGGCCGTTCTCCTTACGATACGTGCGAATCAACGGCAACTATGTACTGCAAATACGCCACCAACATTTAGCACTTGCAAACGTCGCGCAATGCGCCGGGCATGGCGAGCGTGACGGCAAAGCCCAAAATACGACGAACCGCTTCCGCTTAATCCATGGCCCAGGCAATCCAGCCGATCGAATTCCGCTTGCAAGCGTTCGATCCAGGGGGTCATCTTCAAAGCAGCCGGAAGCAATCTGTTAAAGAGCATTCGGCCCGCTTTGCTTTTATTGCCTTGCTTGAGGGCATGGACAAGCGGCCTTACCGACAAGGGCCTATCGGCCGGTCGGCAAACCTTATATACTTCCTCCGTTGCCAATCCTGTAGGCGGCCGAACAATTACGAAATGCAACGTGCCAAGGGCATCAACCGGCTCGACTTGTTCGCCCCGGCCACGGCAGATCGCCGGACCGGAAGCGAGAAAAAACGGGACGTCGCTACCCAATTTTGCGCCTAAACTTGCCAGTTTATTACGCGGCCAATTAAGCTCCCAGGCTAGATTAGCCGCTAACAAAGCGGCAGCCGCGTCGCTTGAACCCCCGCCTAATCCCGCCGCGGTTGGTATCCGCTTTGCCAGGTTCAACTTCGCACCGGCAAGGATTCCAGCATGCTCCCTTAATAATTCAACCGCCCGTACCGCTAAATTACCTTTACCTACAAGTAACTCACCGGATTCAGCACCCTTAGTGGAACTGAATCCGCGAGACATTTCACATTGAAATTCTATATCCCCCCTTGATTTTGGAGAAAACTGCAGAGTATCGAATAGCGTAATAGGAAACATGAGCGTTTCTATCTCATGATATCCGTCACTACGTTTTGAAATTACCTCGAAAAATAAGTTTACTTTAGCAGGAGCCTGGACAATTACCTCCACCGGGTTATGGTGGATTCCCATTGCCTAATTCCCTCACGATGTTATTATATAGGCCCCTGTTTTTTCGAATAATTACACACGCTAGTACAGGGGATTCTACCACCCCGAGACTGTCCGGTCAATCGGAGTAGAAACAACTTTCGATTAAAATTTGAAATTTTTATTTTTATGATATCTGAACTCTAATGTCCTAAACCAAAATATTTTGTTTAAATTAGCTTTTTTTAAAAATAATAACCTACATGGCGGGGAAAGTGGGGGGGATTACCCCTGCTCAATGAATACCTATGGCCACAGGCTCTTGCATTCCATCTTTATGTCCATTAGGTATAAAGTATTCTTTTCGACATAATACAAATTTAATAAAGGCTGGATATGACTTTTGAACGATCGGCTCCAGTATTCGGCCGCTAACTAAATAGGTAATCAGATTATGGTCGACGAAAAGACCAATGGCGAAAACACTCAAAAACCGAAAAAACGCGTTCTCCTTGTGGACGATGACCGTGAGATCGTGGAATCCATGCGCATCGCCTTGGAAGCCAGCGGATATGACATTCTCGTCGCCCGGGACGGCAACCAAGGACTTGTCATGGTCGAGCGAGACGATCCGGACCTGGTCATTCTCGACATGATGATGCCCAAGCGGAGCGGCTTTCTGGTATTGGAAAAAGTGCGGCGGACCAGACCTATCCCCCTGCGGGTAATCATGATTACCGCCAATGAAGGCAGCCGGCATAAAGCCTATGCCGAAATGCTCGGGGTGGACGACTACATCCGCAAACCCTTTGCCATGGACCGCCTGCTGGAAAGCGTGAATCGGCTGCTGGCCTAAGCAGGAGGACAGGCGTTCTTGCCTGTCAAAACCAGGAGGACAAGCATTCTTGCCTGTCTTTTTTTGCCTGTCTTTTTCGGGCCAGACAAGAATGTCCGGCCTCCTGTTTTGGCTAGGTTATACTGTTGCGACTCATCAAGGCGTTTTATCGGTTTTTGATATTTCCAGCTTCGGCTTCAATATCAGCGTGACCGGCGTGCCTGGAGCAGGCAACCGCTCGGTAAAACCTTCGAACAAGCGAGATTCAATTTTCGAGACGCTCTCAATTGGCACATCCAGCAACGCGGTAGGCAGATTCAATACGCTGATAAAATCGCCGCGATCCGCCAGGTAAGACTTTTCGCCCGTCGATTTATCTTCCCAGAACAGGCTGCCCGCGAAGACCCAATTGACGTCGAGCTGTTTTTTAGTTTTGATATCGCGGATCCACTCCTGAGCCCGGGCCTTTTGACGTTTGCCGTTCTGATCTTTCCAGGCAACGTCAATTTCCACCTCTGTGCCCGAGGGGGGAACGTACTGTGGATCGAATTGCACCGGCTTGCCTGGTTTGGCATCCAAGGCCAACAGGGCGGCGTGCACGATACTGGGCATGGTATATATCACCACTACCGATTCGTAGCCTCGATCGGGATATGTGGCAAAGAACTCAAGTGGTAAATTGGCCCTGCACACGGAACCGATTAGAATGACTTGCTTGTTTTTCTTGTCGATCCAAACCGGATAAACCGGATGCAGTTTTATCAGGTCCTCGGGCTTGTCGACCAGTGGCGGACCAAGGTTGCGGGGCATTTCCATCGATTCTTCGGCTGCACGATTCTCTGTCTCCGCGGCAGTGGTCGCGGCCGAGGGCTGTTTCTCAACCTCTGGTTTTTCCTCCACTTGGCTCTTATTCTTGTCGGCTTGGACTTGCTCCCCCTGTTTATCAAGGCCGCTTGTACCAGGGCCGGCCGACTGGGAAGGCCGTGCTGAAGCATTAGTTTGGCGTTCAGCGCTGGGTTTTGGACAGCCGCACAAAAGCAAAGACGTGAAAATCACCGCGATAAATCGAGATTTATCTAATAAACCCGGGAATGTCCTCACAATTGAACTCCTTATGGCAAAAGACAACTGGGCCGCTACAAAAAAATGCCGCAATGCCATCCCGCGGATGGCATCTCATCTTTGCTATAAGGATACCCCTAATTGGCGAAAATATGCAAGTAGACTTGTTTGACTATTGATCACTACGGCATTGCCGCTTCCAACAGCTCAGGTTGATTTTGGGTGATCTTGCGGACATCGTCGCGAACCCTAAAGAAGGCGCCGATGACCTCGGGATCCCACTGCTTTCCCGCCCCGTTGCGCAAAATCTGTTCTATTTTTTCTTCGGACATGCCTTCCCGGTAGGGGCGGTCGCTGCTCATGGCATCGTAAGCGTCGGCCACCGCGACAATGCGGGCGGCAAATGGAATCTGTTCCGCTTCCAAGTTTTCCGGATATCCGCCTCCATCCCAAGATTCGTGATGGTGCAGCACGACCGGCATCACGTCTTTCAGATTGTTCAAATCACGGAGAATGCGGGAACCGATTTCCACGTGCGTTTTGATGTGCTGAAATTCCTCCACGCTGAGTTTGCCCGGCTTATGAAGCACGTCGTCATTAATCCCGATCTTGCCTATGTCGTGCAACATGCCGGAAAGGTATAACGTATTGAGCATCTGTTCGTCGCAGCCCAGTTCCTTGGCCAGGCGGACGGAAATGCGGGCCACACGATCGCTGTGACCGCAGGTGTAGGGGTCTTTGGCGTCGATGGCCGACGTGAAGGCGCGAACGAATCCTGCCAGCAATTCCGACTGCTGCCGGTATAACTCGATGTTTCCGCTATGGATGCCCAGGATGGCGGCAACGGTATTCAACAAATTCGCTTCTACCGTCCCGAACTCGGCGTCAGTCAGATGATTAAACACCGCCAGCCAGCCGAAGAGGTTTGAACCCTCGGCCATGGGGACCACAACCGCCTGCCGCACCGATGGAAACGGCCAATCTTCCCGGCTCGTAATCGGCCGGTTTACCACAACCGGGCGGTAATTATTCTCCACGTCCAAATATCGTATCAGCGCCGAAAACTCTTTATTATCCACGGGACAGTCGCCGTGCGTGATTGTGATCGTGGAATTTCGGGCCGTGTGTGTCACCGATTTATCGGCGGCGGATATCGGAATAAGCTGCAACGCCAAACTTTTCGCCGGCAGCACTTCTTCCAGCCATTTGAGCGTTATCCGCCCCAATTCCTCGTCGCTTTTCGAAATTTTCAGGTTATGGGTAAGGCGATACAGCAGACTGATTTCTTCGAAGCTGCCCGTAAGTTGAACGGATAGGCTGCTGGTTTCCTCCTGCAATTCCTTGATGCATTGTCGCGATTCGATATAGTCGAGTATCAATTCACAAGTGTGCTGCAAAATCTCCGGCGCCCAGGGAATTTGTCGCAGCGCCCATTGCGCCGCTTCCTCTGGTTTTAAACCAAGTGCAACGGCCTGCCGCTCCAACAATTCACCCGGCTCGATGAGTCGAGTTATAAACAGGCTTACCGCAACTACGCAATTTCCTTTGCCGTCGGGAATCGGCAGGGCCAGCATGATGAAGGGGTCTTCTTCATCGAGAAATTCAGGTTTGCCGTGCAGGGCTACGATGCGGCATACTTCGCCGCGCAGCGTCCAATCGCAGGCAGGCAAATCGGGCGATTCCACCAAGACTTCGCCCGTGACACCGTCGAAAATCGTAAATTGCGTGTGAAAACTCCGAATGAGCAACTTCATAAGATCGCTGTTTAAGGCGATAGAGCTGCTTTTCGCGACCGAGTCATTTTCAGTGGATGCAACTGCGTCGGAAGTCGGCATGAATAACCAGTAAGTTCCGATGTTTCGCGATACATAACCTTAATCTGGATACCTAGATAAATTTATGTCACATTACATCAAGGGGCAAAAAACTTTACGCTTCCCATGCTTCTGAGGTGGATAGTCATGTCGTGGGGAAAAAAGACGCTTATAATGACAATGCTGGAAATGACGGCCTTGTTTCCTTATTAAAAACTCCCGTTAAGTATGGCTCGTAAGAATTTTCCTTAACCAGGATGTGTCGTTGCGGCTCATGTTGATTGCGATTGTTATGATCCCGGGGCCCGTTACTAATGATTAAACCAGTTGTTATTTTTCAAGCCAACCGTTTTTGCATCGAGCGTGTGGTCCAAATCGCTCCAGACGGCGCAGAATGCGTTCGCGAAATCGTCCGTCATCCAGGCGCGGTGGTAATCCTGCCGCTTCTGGACGACGGCCAGGTGGTCTTAGTTCGCAATTATCGAGTGGCCGTAAACCAAACGCTTATCGAACTGCCGGCGGGCACCCTCAATCGTTCCGAGGATCCGCTTTCTACCGCTAAACGCGGACTTGCCGAAGAAACCGGATATAGAGCCGGAAACATGGAGCTTTTGCTCGCGTTTTGCATGTCTCCCGGCATTCTGGACGAAAAAATGCACTTGTTTCTGGCAACCGCCTTAACGGCCGGCAAGATGGCCCTGGAGCGGGGCGAAGATATTCATCCCTTTGTATGCGCTTGGGATGAAGCCGTCTCCATGGTCCGCCGCGGCGAAATCCGCGACGCCAAAACCCTGGTGGGATTGCTTTACTACGAACGCTTCATGCGATGAAATGCCTGTTGCTAGTCGGCTTAAAAACCAAAGTCATGAAGATGGCCCACGATTCCCGACCACATGCCCCCGGCCTGGGCTCCAACCAAACTGATTGCACTTATAAGCGTCATGAGTATCATGGCCAAAACAACTGCATATTCAACGGCTGTAGCCGCCTCTTCTTCCAGGAAAAAATTATTTAAAAAACGCATGGCAAAGCCTTCCTTTCCGACCCGCCGGTCGGTGGGATAGCGCGGCGTTTTGTGCTAAGTTATTCCAATCGCGCCGCTTTATCTTGTCAGTCTGCTGCCTGTGCATCTGTACGGAATTTATCCGTATTTTTCCGCCGATATGGCGTCCCCGCGTTATCCCGAAAGCTCAAGCTGAAAAGCTTTAAGTCTCTAAATCAAATCTATGTTATTCAGCAAGAGTGTCAAACTGTTATTCCAAGTGCTCCAATACTACTAAAAGATACGATTACACCAAATTTGGTTATATTCCACCCAAATTGACAATTTCACGTTGACTTTTTCATACAATCTGGCTCAACATCCTTCATGACATCTACTCATAAAACACTCAAAAAAAACCGTACATTTTGACGCTTTTAGGGGTTAAAAGGGGGGGTTTTTAAAATAAATTGCTGACAATAATGGACAAATTTGGTTATGTTGTACGTTATTCTTCGTCAATTATTTAAGCCCCGGCGAATGCATCGGGGGTTCGATTGCGGGTTTATGCCGCGCTAAGGTTGGGGGTTTTTCACCTTTTTTTGCTACATGAAAGGAGGCAGCGGTGAGACGCACGGGGTTATATCGCCTAACGGCGACGGCGTTAGTCTTTTCTTGGATTCTTCTTATTCGAACGCCCCTTAGTTATTGGGCTCAGGATGTCCAAATCGATCTTATTCCCGGTATCGACGAAATTGGCAGCCAAATCGAAACCGTGTAAGTCTATAAAGAATCCGGCGTCGATCGAACCATGTTTGGCATCTACGACACCGGGGCTTCGGTAATCTCCATTTCCGCCGAGGACCAAGGCGGTTTTGGCGGGCTGTTCAGTTCCTCGCCGGTTCCAATTTTGCAGCCGGGCGGAGCGGGCGCCCAAGGCATAGGCGGCGATCTGACCGGCGACGTCTCCAAACCGGGGACCATTTTGGCCGACGGTTTACACGCATTCGTCATTGATTTTTACGATATTCTAAACTGGAGCATCGATACTTCACATGCAACGTCGGTGCCTTCCATTCAAACCTTCGTGGGCACTGCCAGCGGGAGTGCGTCTTTGCCGAGCATCACCGGCACGCCCATCCACAGCACGGGCCTGGTAAGCAAAGTCGACAGGCAAGATTATAAGATTGATTTCGGCGACGGCTGGTCTTCGGCATCCCGGATTTGCACTTTGTGGCCCCTAAAACCGCCGACGCCGTCTTGCCCGGCACATCTTTTACGCCCACGCCCGTGCGGATCCCATTGCAATTGCTCGGCGAGAGCAATTACGCCCATCCCGGCCTTTCGGTTACCACAGGGCCTAATCCCGTTCAAAACAGCGTGGAACTGCAACAAGGGTCAAATATCATAACCAATAAAACATTTCTCTTCGATACCGGCGCAGATGACCATTATTTCCACAAAGGTCGCTGCTGATTTGGGCCTGGATCTTACCGCGCCGACCACAACCATCGACGTGCAGGGCGCGGCCGGCACTCCGGTCTCTGTTCCCGGTTATGTCATCAACACGCTCGAACTTCCCCGCCTGGACCAGAGCAACGCTCCCATCAGCGATAAATTAATAATCACTAAAGTGCCCGTTTTCGTGCTCGATCTGGGCGTCGACGGATTGGACGGAATCTTGGGCATGAACCTCTGGAACACCTCCGAAGGCATGCTCTACGATCCTTCCGATCCAAGTCACGCTTATGTGGACATGACCTTAGATAACGATCCCAGCCGCGGATTGACCCAGAGTGAATTAGAAGAAGAATTAGCCTTATGGGATATTTCCGCTTTCAGCGGCGCCGTACATACTAAAACTACGGTGAATTTATCCGACTTCAGCCTTCCCGTGCCCGAACCCGCCGCGTTGATTCTCTTGGCAATGGGTATGATGGGCTTACTGCCCCATCTGCTGCGCAGTACCCATTCCGCAAGCTTTAGGCTGGAGCCCTGATACCGAAGAAATACGCCGAAAACAACCACGAAACCCCTTGCGGTTTCGCGGCTGTGCCAGTCCAAATTTTGTTGGATGTTCCCAAAAAATCAGCCGCTTCGAGTCCTGCCCTTTTTAGGATGAGCTTCCAGCGAACTGCATCGCTTGCAGCGAAATTGCTGCGAACTGAGTTTCCCCCCGCACTTGCTGCAGCGGCGTTCTCTTAATTTCCTCGCAAACTTGGTACGCGGTCGAAGTCCCATGTCTAGACCATCCTATGAATCATTAAAGTTAATATTCTCACTCCCAAGTCGGGGCGAGAGGATTTGAACCTCCGACTTTCTGGTCCCAAACCAGACGCGCTAGCCAGGCTGCGCCACGCCCCGCAACTATTCGGGTGATATCAATCCACCCTGTAGTGCTTATTGTCTTTCTGTAATTTACCTCCCCAATTAAAAATATGCAATTGCACATCTGTGATTTATAAGTTACAATTTGTTTGATTATAAACGAAGGATTGAGAAACGATGAAAGAGAAAGTTAGCGTTTCGCACGATGAGGTAATGATCAAAAGGCTGCGGAAGAACCGAGCCTTCGCTGCCGAATATCTCAAGGCGGCGATGGAGGATACTGAAGAGCCGATGGTGCTGTTGGTTGCATTGCGGCACATTGCCGAAGCCCGCGGAGGCATCGCCAAGGTCGCCAAGGCGGCGGGTATTGAGCGGGAGAGCCTATATCGCGCCCTGTCACCACGAGGTAATCCGCGTCTCTCCACACTCTTCGCGGTGACAAAAGCAATGGGGTTGTCACTCACGGTCGAGAGTTCTCATGCAACGCACTATTGAAATACCATCTTAACCTATCCCACCTGACCACGGACATCCGATTGACCGCCGCCGCAAATATGCTCGTGCACCTGATCGAACTCCTCGTGATCGCGGAAGTGGATCACCAGCTTACCGCGTCCCCGGGCGTTGGCGGTGATTTGCACCTTTTTAAGCCCCAGTGCGGTGCGGAATTCCTGCTCCAGCGCGGCCAGATGTTCGTTTTGGCCCCGGGCGATTTTCGACGAACGTCCTTCGCGATCGACCACGGCCAAGGGCTCCTGATCGGCGGCGTCGATCATCTGCTGCACCAGCATCTCGGTCTGGCGCACGTTCAGCCCCTCGCGTTTGATCCGCGCGGCAAAATTCAATCTGCTCGCGTTCGTCGCCCAAGGGCAAAAGCGCCCGGGCGTGGCCGGGCGTTAATTCGCCCCGGCGCAGGGCGTCTTGCACCGCCCCGGGCAGTTCCAAGAGGCGGATCAGGTTCGCAATCGTCGAACGATCCAGATTCAACCGCGACGCCAGTTCTTCCTGCGTGGAACCGTACTGTTCCAGATAACGCTGAAAACAAGCCGCTTTTTCCAGGGCGTTGAGATCCTTGCGCTGTAGATTTTCGACGATGGCCAGTTCGGCCGTTTGGCGGTCGTCGGCCTCGACGATATTGACCGGCACTTCGCTCCACCCGGCCTGCACCGCCGCCCGCAGCCTGCGCTCGCCAGCAATAATTTGATAGCGGTCGTTAACGCGGCGGACCACAACCGGTTGCAACAAGCCATGGGCCGAAATGCTTTCGGAGAGCTTTTGTATTTCGTTCCCATCGAAATCCTGACGCGGTTGGTTTGGATTGCCGTCGATCTGATCGATCCGCACTCGCGGGGGATCAGTCTGCGCCAGTGTCGCCGCCGCCTGAACCGGCTGGCCAAAGGCCTGGCCGGCCGGCTGCTCCGGAGGTGCATTTATCGCAGGCGAGGAATTTCCGCCCGGATATTCGAAAAAATCGGGCGGGGGCGCCGGACGAGGATGCGGCGCAATGCCGATGGGTTCTTCTTTCCCTTGTTCTGTTGGGGCGTCAAGGGGATTGGGCCCGCGATTATATTGCGCCGGCAAGGCGGATTCATTTCGCCCGGAAATTTGCCCTAAAAGCGCTTCCAAGCCGCGGCCTAGTCGTTTTTCCTTACTCACGTTCAAGCACCTCCATGCAAAGTTCTATATATGCCCGAGTGCCCCTTGACCGGGGCGCGTAATCGATCACCGGTTTTCCGTGGCTGGGCGCTTCCGAGACCGCCACGTCGCGGGGAACGACCGTGCGAAACACGATCTCCCCGAAAAAATCCCGCACTTCCTCGTCCACTTCATGCGTCAGTTCCAGCGTGTGGTCGTACATCGTCAGCACGATGCCGCCGAACCGGAGTCGATTCGGTTCGTTCTGCATCACGTCGCGGATGACCTCGATCATCTGCGCCAGCCCTTCCATGGCGAAATATTCGCACTGGATGGGCATGAAAACCTCCGTCGAACTGGCCAGGGCTGTGCGCGTGAGCGGCCCAAGCGACGGCGGACAATCGATCAATACAAAATCATAAGCGTTAAAACCCCCGGACAACTGCTCTCGCAACCGCGCGGTTTGACGCCGGTCGTCGCGGGTCAATGCCTCCACGTCGCGAAAACTCCGGCTGCCGGGCAGGAGATCCAAACCAGTCACGTCGCTCTGACATACGCCCTGACGCAACGGCGCACAGGCGACCAGCGGATGATCGTTGGTCGGCTGCCGGCCCAATCCCGTAGTGGCATTGCACTGCGGATCAAGGTCGACCAGCAAGGTCCGCGACCCGGCCTTGGCCAGCCCCGCCGCCAGATTAACGGCGGTCGTGGTCTTGCCCACCCCGCCTTTCTGATTGGCCACGGAAAATATCCGAACCACACCCGGCCTCCTTGCCTATCCGCGCTCTCCGGCACCGGGCACAAATGCTCGGGCAAAACATTTAAAATCGTCCCCTCTCCCTCCGGGAGAAAAAAGTATGTCCCCTCTCCCTCCAGGAGAAAAAAGTCTGTCCCCTCTCCCTCCGGGAGAGGGCTAGGGTGAGGGCGTATTCATCGCGGCGGATTGTAACCACGGATGCCAATCCAATGAAATGTCAATTTCGGGCATCGGAATTCGAGAATCGGGGCATATTTTCCGTTTAGCCGCGAGCGGGCACCACGCAAAGCATGGTCGGCGAGCGTGAGATACTAATTAGCGATAGGGGGCCATGAAAATTTCTCATTTTCCACGAAACATCCCCTTGACTAAACCAATCTAAGTGGTATATTGATCTATACCAGTAGATCAGTGGACCAAAACAATGCGTATCGACCCCTCCAGCCAGGTGCCCGTTTTCAAGCAGATTGCCGATTATCTGCGGAGCTCGATTGCCGCCGGAATCTATCGCACGGACGAGGCCTTGCCATCCAAACGCGTGCTGGGCATGAAATTGGGTGTTAACCCCCATACCGTCCAACACGCTTACGAGGACTTGCAAAAGGAGGGGCTTGTCCAGGCCCGAAAAGGCTCGGGCATGTACGTAGCCGAATCGGGCATCGGCCTTGCCCAAACCAATAGCGAACGGACTTGTTTCCAACTCCTGGACCGGGCCTTCCGCATAGCCCGCGAGGCCGGCCTTTCTGAAGATCAAATACGAAATCTCGTGGAAAGGGCCATAAAACCATGATTAAGATACTGTCCCCTCTCCCGACCAACCGACCATGCTACGCATGGTGCCCGTCGGTGCCCGGAGAGGGTTAGGGTGAGGGCTGCTTGACCAAAACCGAAAACCAAACTTAGCACTATATCTGGGAATTTGCCATACTTTCCATGTTGGAGAGAAAAACCATGATTAAGGCCGAAAACCTCACCAAGCACTATCGCCAGCTCGTCGCGGTCGACAACGTCACCCTGGAAATTCCCAAGGGTTGCGTGTTCGGGCTGATCGGCCCCAACGGCGCGGGAAAAACAACACTCATCAAGATGCTGATGGGCCTGACTAAAATAACCGCCGGCCGGGCAACCGTGATCGGGCTCGATGCCTGCCGCCAACCCGATCGAATTCACCGGCTAGTGGGCTACGTCCCTGAAACGCACACTATCTATCGCTGGATGCGGGTAAGCCAGGTCATTCGCTTTTGCCGCGCGTTCCGCGACACCTGGAACGATAAACTATGCGGCGAACTTTTAAGCACTTTTGAATTGGATCCAAACAAAAAAGTAAAACACCTGTCAAAGGGCATGCTCGCCAAGTTGTCGCTGCTTTTGGCCCTGGCTTACGAGCCGGAGGTGCTGATTCTGGACGAGCCCACCTCCGGCCTGGACGCCGTAATACGCGAAGAATTCGTCGATTCCGTGCTCCAGACGATTTGCCAGCGCCAGTGCACGGTGCTATTTTCCAGCCACGCCATCGAAGACGTGGAGCGCATAGCCGACCGCGTGGGATTGATCTTCGCCGGCCAACTGCATCTTGATACCCCGGTCCAAGACCTGCTTTCCACCACTCGCCGCGTTCGCGCGGTGCTGAAAGATGGATGCACGCCGACTACCGTTCCGGATGGAACCATCTGGCAACAGATCGACGGCCGGGAATGGCTATTGACCGTAACCAATTTCACCGCCGACACAATCCCCCGCCTGCAAGCCGCCGGTGGCGTGGAAAACATCCAA
Organism: Pirellulales bacterium; assembly: GCA_963845975.1. GTDB lineage: Bacteria > Planctomycetota > Planctomycetia > Pirellulales > Thermoguttaceae > JBEKIK01. The sequence goes on from CAWJUD010000002.1 coordinate 632,221, forward strand.
GTCGAAGAAATCGGCCTCACCCAATTTTTCAAAGACTACGTCAAAGGACGGAGGGCCAAAAAATGATTCCGGAAATGAGAATGCTGCTGTGGAAAGATTACCGGCTGAGCAGAATGTGCCTTATTGCCGGAATTATCTTTATTATCATTCCATATATGTTTCTATTAGATCCCTATCTCCGCGGATACGTTTTCAATAATGCTTGGCAATTTAGCACTATGTTGTCGCAGCTTATCATAGCGCTTTTAGCCGGAAATATAATTGTGTGTGAACGGGCCGATCGTTCCTCCGCATTTCTTGCCTTTCAAGGCGTTTCAAGAAAAAAGATCATATCCAGCAAGCTAATAATTTGCACAATAGTATTCATATCGATCTGTGCAATTTCTTACGTGCTAAGTCTCTGGTTGAAATTGTTTATATTTACGCGCAGCGATTTGGAGGATATTAGAGAGGTTCAATATTACTCTTATTATATAGTCGGCTTTTGTATTTTCGGTTCTTGCTGGTTGTTGTCATGTTTGTTGCCGAGTACGATATCCGCAATTGTATTTGGACTATTAGCCCCTTTTTTCAATGCATGCATACTGATCGCAATCCATTATTATTTTAATTGGCTCTCTCCATTTGAGTTCGCTTATTGGTTTTTGGCTCTCGACATCGCGGTTGGTTTAATATCGCTAGTGGCCGGTACGTGGTATTTTCTCAAGAGCAAGGAATCGTAGGGCGGAGAATCTCACGGTCTAACCCAGGCGTTTGGACTTTTCTCTAGCCCATGCGTTTACGCATGGGATGGGGGGGATTTTCACAACATCTTCCATCCAACCCCTTTAGGGGCGGCCGAAACCGGAGGAACCCCGTGAACGGGGTTGACATTAAAATTACGATCACAGCTTCCGGTCCCCTGGGCTAGATAAAACGGTCCCGCATAAACGCCTAAGACAGACAAAAACTTGCGAAACCGCAAGCGGTTTCTTGGTGAAGCCCGAAGTTGGGTCAATCCGCGGGAATTTTGTCAGTCGCGCCGAATTTATTAAAATGTGTGTTACAAATATTGCACGCGCCTGCGATGGTCATCGACCGGACTTCTCTCGCTTTTCGCATCCACAAGACGGCCGCGATTGAACATCAAAACAAATGCCGCCAGGGCTTCGGCCCTTACCGTAACGTCGGTCTTTTCGGAATCCGGAAGCACCGGAATCCCGGCCTTCTCGGCTTTGATATCCCCGAAGGATTTTTGGGCCATGTAAGCATCAACGGCATCAAATCGCCGATCCGGCACGGATATACCGGCCGCCAAGTCGGCTTGGTGGACCGTACTGGCGACTAACCCCAGTGAATCGGCCCCCGGCATCGTGCCAACCCACGCCTGACGCCCCGCCGGCGTTTCATTTAAAGAGGTCTCGCTCGCATCGCCGAAAATACTGGTCGCATTAAGCCCGTCCATCTCGGCCGCCGATTGCAGATTGGATACATGTAAAACTTCTCCGGCATCCTTCGACCAAAGCGGCATATCAGCACTTATACCCGAGCCAATCGTACCGTTTGCATTGGGTAAAGAAATCGCTCCGGCCGGCATATCGGCATGTGCCGCCGATGCTAAATCCAGGGAAGACGAAGAAGCCGCCGGCAGGTTTATCGCGAAAACCATCTCCGCGCTTGTCGTGGCCCGTCCGGACAACAAGTCCCTGACCGACAATACCGTCCTATCGGAAGGAGCGGCCGAATTGGCCGTGACAGTTGCCGATGTCCCGCCCAATGCAGAGACTATGTTTTGAACTTGCGGGCTTCCCAAGCCGGTGACCAGGTCGTAGCCAGTGCCGGCTCGATTGCGCCCGGCCGTGCCGCTGGTAATGTCATGGAAATCGGTGGAATAGGATTGCTGTGTATCGAGCGAGTAAAGATCGGACACGGTATTTGTCAACGAAGCCAAACCATTGCCCGCCCTGACTTGGTTGACGATCGCAATCAGTCCCGCCCATTGCGGCGCCCTGCGCTGGTGCCGCCGATTGCATACCAGCCTCGATAGCCGTAGGTGTCATAAACGAAGAATCCCGTGCTTGGATTGGCGTCGAAGGCCACGTCGGGCGAACTGCGCCGCCCGCTGCTTTGCACCGCATACTGCCAACTGGGTTCCTTTTCGAACGAGCTGTAACCGCCTCCGCTGCCGCTCCAGCTTTTTTCGCTGCCGTAAGAATAAGTGCCGTTGGCGCTGGATACTATGGTTAGCGACGTTCCGCCCACGCTCAGCACGTAGGGCGAAACGGCCGGCCAAATGGTCCTTCCGCCCGAGTCGCCCGAGGAAGCTACAAAGGTTACGCCCGGGTGCAATTGCGGCGAGAAATGGCTGTCGTAAGACGTCTCGCTGGAAAACTCGCTGGCGCCCCAACTCATCGATACGACTTTTGCCGCCGAAGACGCATAGTCGACCGCTGCCAGCAGATCGCTCAAGTAACTCGAGTTGGCCTCGACCAGAAGTATCTTTGCCGCCGGCGCCACGGCGTGCGCCCACTCCACGTCCAGCGCGATCTCCAGCCCCCAGCCGCTATTTGCGGTGGGCAGTTGCGTCTGGCTTCCGTTTTGATTTACCTTCTGAAAAAGCGGATCGGGCAGGCCGAACGTCGAGTCGAAAGTCTTCAGATCGCTTAGGATGTTGGGATCGTCGTAGGCGTCGACGATGGCAATAGTCTGGCCCGCGCCATTGGCGCTTATGTTGCTGAAACCGTATGCCTGGCGGATCTCGGCGGGCGTATAGGGCGCCGATACGTTGACCACCGCCTGCGCCAGCGGACTGGCCGTGATTTCAGGCAGGCCGCTTGCCGAAAGCAGGCTCCGCGTTTCCAGCGGTTCAAAAATACATTTTCGACGGCCGATTATCCCCCTTTTCGACAACTTACTCCTACAACGGCGGTCAAACAACGAGAACATAAATTCCTCCTCTCTGAACCGAAATTATTATCAAGAGCCTCTACAACGCAAATACACATTCGGAATTACCTTTCTATTTTGGTTGGAGCAATGGCGCCAACATAGAAATTAAAAATTCTCCCATGCTTAACATATTTTATTCACTGAACGTTAGAAAATGCTAAAAGGTTCGATTTTTTTAATAAGGTTTTTTTATTGACATGCTGCAATTGTCAATATTCAGCGTCTTCTAAAAAAATCCGCATCTGTAGGCACTTATCCGATAAAGCGAAGGAGCACGTCAACGAAATTTTGAATTGCGGTAATTCAGAAAACCGCTAAACATTAAATTAGGCGGATTGGCCAGAGTAGGAGGGCGGGCCTTGGTTGTTTTTTTGAAAAATGATTTCACTAATGAGATAACCTTTATATTTAACAAGCCCCAGGATTTTCGACGTAGAGCGTGAAACACCAGGCCGAAAGCGCAAGCGAGGGAAACACGCTTGTTCACCCTCTTTTGACCGCCCTAGCTTGCTCCCCTTCGCTTGACCACCCACCCTCGTTTGACCGCCCTAGCTAGCGCTTCGGGCTAGTGTAAATTCATGGGTAATGCGGGATAGAGCAGGCCCTATTATGCGGCTTCGTGTTTGGACACTTTGCCATCAGGCATTTGGCCGGGCGGAATCCAAGTCGCTCCTGCCGCGCCGACCGCGGACGCCGACTGCGGCCAATTTATATCCATGGTCCGCACGTGGATGTCCTGTTGGGGGAAGGCGATTTCGATGCCGCTTTCGCGGAATGCGCGATCGATGGCCATGTGCAGTTCATGAATCACGCGGGAGCGGTTTTCCAGGTTCGGCAAAAAGCAACGCAAGACAAAATCCAGGGTGCTATTGCCGAAGGCCTCGAAAGTAACCACCGGCGAGGGATCGTCCAGCACCTGGGGATGTTCCCGGGCCGCGCCATCAGCAGTTCGGCCGCCTGTTGGGTGTTGGACCCGTAGGCTATGCCCACTTTTATTTGCACGCGATTCACCTTGTCCGAGAGGGTCCAATTCAGCACCCGGCCGGTGATCACGTCTTTATTGGGAATGATCAGTTCCTTGCGGTCCGAATCGACGATGGTCGTGGCCCGCATGCGGATCCGCGAAACCGTGCCGGTTACGTCGCTGATGGTGATCACGTCGCCCACGCGGATGGGGCGTTCGATGAGAATTATCAAGCCGGAAACGAAGTTGGCGAAAATTTCCTGCAAGCCGAAGCCCAATCCCACGCTCACGGCCGCCAGCAGCCATTGGACTTTGGACCAGCCCAGCCCCACGGCGTTACAGGTAAAGACGACGCCGAAAATCGTGATTACATATCGCGACACCGTGGCCACGGCATAGCGGACCCCGGTATCCACGGGAAGATGCTGCAAAAGGGCCATTTCCAGCAAGCCGGGGATGTTCTTGGCGGCAATAAGGGTTGCGGCGAAGACCAGGATCGCCAGGCCCAGGTGGGCAAGAGTCACGGCCTCGGTCTTCACCGCCGTGCGCGTGGTGGTCGAGCCGTCGGGGGCGCTGACCGATTCCGTGACGTTGGCGGTTGTTTTCCAGACTTCCACGCGGTTTAAAAATCCCAGGGCTGGCAGGACGTCGACCCAAATGAACCAGACGGCGAACAATCCGGCCAGCGCCAGGGAGTGTTCCACCAGGCGTCGGGTTTGGATGTTAATGGCGGCCAAATCGCCTTCGCCGTTGGGGGAAAAAGTTGAGTGCGGCGGGGCCGCGGTTTCCGGGCCCAATCCGCCCTGCAATTGCAAAGCGGCCCGGCGACGACGGGCCTTTGCCATCGATATCTTCCGCCGATTAACCAGCAACCAGCGAAGTAAAAACGATCCCAGCAAAATCAATCCCAAAAATACATAGATTGATATTACCATCCTGGCGGCAAGCTGCTGGCTGGTGTAGTAGTAGCCTGCCACGGCCAGGCCGGCCAAAAACAGCGGCAGGAATACAATCGCCGGATACCAGACGTATCGCAAGCGATCCATCCAACTGCCGCGCCTGGAGGCCAGGTATTCCTGGAACACGCCCCTGCCGGGCCGGAGTATGCGTTGCAGGAATAAAGCCGAAAGCAACATCACGGCGATAAAACACAGCCGTCCCAGGGAATCGTTCCAGCGTTCGATTTCCCGGGCATGGAGCGCGGCGACGATAAACACCAGCGGCAAAACCACCACGTTCAACCATTTGAGATGATGCCGCAATACTTGGAGATTATGGCCGGGCCAACCTAAATGCGCCTCGCCCAATCCCTTTGGCCGGCAGGTACTGCGCAGGAGTTCGAGGACGAAATTTACCAGGGCCGTGCTGGCCAATCCGGCGCCGATGGCCTTGCAGAATTCGGAGGCGTCCAGGGCGGCGGTCATCCGCCAGGACAGATACGCCATAAGCCCCGGCCAGACCGCAGCGATCAGGAGGGTCAAGAGCAAGGCTTCAATAGTGGGCATCATGCGGCAGCAGTTAGCCGCCGCGGCCAGATCGCCGATCTTCTGGATCTTGTTTCGCATTCGCCGCCGGCAATATAAAAGGGGGCCGAAAAGGCTTATTGCCAGCAGATAGACCGCGGGATTCTGCACTGCATCCAGGGCCAGCGCGGCGGCGATTTCCTTGATCGCATCGGGCCCGGCTATCTTCCACAACACGCGGCCGGCATGCGTTACATCCGCCGTGCTTATAGCCGATGCGCTGGCAATCCACAGCACGCGCTCGTCGATGTAGGTGGCATAAGCCTCGGTCTGTTTTATCAATTGCCCCTCGGCGATGTCGAGATTCACGAGATAGTCGAAGTAAATGTTGTGATCCTTGAGCAGATCGTCCAGGTAGTTTTTTTCGGTTTGCAGCGACTCGCGGACCGCGTTTTCCAACTCCCGGCTATCGAGTTGCCCGGCATTGAGATCCAAACTTTGCAGCGTGGCTCGCACCTGCTGTTCCATATCGCCCAGGGCCGAACGGCGATCCTGCAATTCCAGCAAAGCCAACTGGCTTTCGCTTATTGCCGCCTGCCCGGCGATAATTTCCCGGCGATGGACGCGGACGTTGGGCAACGTTTCCCGCTGCTTGCGCAAGAGCAGACCAATGGCATTGGTCAAACCGCCGGCATCGACTTTTTCTCGAGTCCGGTCAAACTGATCCTTTAGCGTAGTTAACTGCTGTTTGGTCTTTTCGTATTGCCGGGTGGCGTCGGCAATATGTATCACCAACTCCTTGCGGGTTTCGGCCAAGGCCGCGTTTTCATGGGCCAGGCGCTTAACGGCGGGATGTGCCCGGGCGGCGTCGAGCCGGGCCCTTTGCAACTGTTTTTCCGCCTCTTGCTGGCGGCGCCGATTCGCCGTCTCTTGCAAGCCCTTGATATCCTGCTCGGCCAAGGCAACGCGCCGGGCGAACAAGTCGCGGCGCAAGGGCAATGATTCGCCGGTGGCCTCGTAAGCGGCGATTTCCTTTTCAAGGGCCTGTATCTCACATTCCCCGGCCTTGCGCTGAGAGAGGAGCAGTGCCCGGCGCGGCCCAGTCAACGCGGCTGCTTCGTCGGCCGGCGCCGGGGCCTGGAGTTGTTCGTCCAACTGGGCAAGCCGATCCTTGGCGGCACTGGCCAACTTGGGTATCTCCGCCCGGCGAGTGGCTCGACGCTTGGGCTCGGCCTCCAATTCCGCCAATTGCGCCCGATATTCATCCAAATCGCTTTGCTTCTTGGAGATCAACTGATCGATTTGCGGCAAGGCGATGTTTTCCGGCGTTTCCAAGGAAGGCTTAGCCGGCATCTGGTCCAGTTCGGTTTTGGTTGCGGCCAGATCAGCGGCCGCGGAAGCCGCCATCTGTTCAAAGCGCGTGGCGCTAGCCTGCCAGGTTTGGGCGGAATCCAATTCCCGCATGGCCTGCTGATAATACTCGCGAATTTTTACCTTTACCGATTCATCCAAATCGCGCGAATCTTCGACCTGTTTCAAGCGGGCTTGAACAATCTCAAGGGAAATGCCCTCGGCCGGAGGCTTGTTCAACTTGGTCTGAGCAAAGGCTATAGATGACAATATCAGCCCGAGAACCGGCAGGAAATATCGAGAATACCGGAAAATGATCGCCATCGCTGTCACTTGACAAGAAAAATATTTTGCCGGCATGCGCCGGAGAAGGCGCCGTCAATGCCGTCACTACCGTTGCCATGTCGGGCTGACTTTTACCGCTATGGGTCTTATCAAGCAAGAGCAAAAACCGGCGTGGACCGGGGGATAAACTCTTTAATCACTTGCGCGATTTGCCGATCTATTCCATATTTCGTACACTTAAACATTGGATAGTATAAAACAGCAAGCGGTTTCATCGATTTATTAAGCATTCATCATTCGGTATTGCTCATCATATGCCAGTCTCTTACCCCTCGCCTCTAGCCCACATTTTTTGATATACTGAATGGCATGAGCATCGATCCCACACAAATTCAGGACAGCCAAGAGCGTCTTTTATCGCGGGAAATCAGCCTGAAACGCGGTCACCCCCCCACACAGGTGCCTGGCTATGAGCCGGAACGTTTCCTAGGGGCAGGGGCTTATGGCGAGGTGTGGGTGGCAATCGAACGCAATACTGGGCGCAGGGTGGCAATTAAATACTACTCGCATAGGGGGGGATTGGATTGGTCTTTGCTCAGCCGGGAGGTGGAAAAACTCGCCTTCCTGTTTGCCGATCGTTATGTGGTGCAGTTGCTGGGCGTAGGCTGGGATGCCGAGCCGCCATATTACATAATGGAGTATCTGGAACCCGGTTCTCTGGCCGACCGGCTGCAACAAGGCCCTTTGCCCGTGGACAAGGCAGTCGAGCTATTCCGGGACATAGCCGTGGGGCTAGTCCATGCGCATGGCAAGGGAGTACTGCACTGCGATCTAAAACCGGCGAATATTCTTTTGGATCAGGACAACAAGCCGCGCTTGGCCGATTTTGGCCAATCCCGCCTTTCGCACGAACAGATGCCCGCCCTGGGCACGATGTTTTACATGGCCCCGGAACAGGCCGACTTGGAGGCCGTACCCGACGCCCGTTGGGACGTCTACGCACTGGGAGCGCTTTTATATTGCATGCTGACCGGGCATCCGCCGCACCGCAGCGGGCCGACGGTGGATGAGTTCGAACGAACCCCAGATCTAAAACAACGGCTCAGCCGGTATCGGGAAATGATCGAACAGTCGCTGCCGCCCGCCGAGCATTGCAAGGCGCCTGGAGTGGATGCGCTTTTAGCCGAGATTGTGGACCGTTGCCTGGTTGCCGATCCGGATCGGCGTTTCCCCAATGTGCAGTCCGTGCTGGATGCCCTGGACAACCGGGAGGCCCGGCGGGCGCGCCGGCCGATCATGGTGTTGGGGGCCATCGGACCGGCGTTGCTTTTGGCCGTGGTGGCTTGGTTCGCCTGGCAGGGATTTAACGCGGCTTTGCGCGAATCCAATACCGCTCTGATAGATCAGGCCTTGAACAGCTCGCAATTTACGGCCCGGTTGGGCGCCGCGCAGGGGGCAATGAATTGGAACGCCGTTACCAGCTTGTGGAAATTATAGCCATTTCCGACCGCTTTCGCGAGGCTTTTAAAGACGCCATGGCCAAGCCCGAGTTTAAAAAACTGGTCGATCAATTGAACGATCCTAAACTCTCCGATGAGGAGAGGGACGCGCTCCGTGAAAAATTCCGAGACAATCAGGACCGCAAGGATTTGCAGCGTATTTTCGCCTCCCTCATTCCGCCCATGGACCGCCCCCGGGAAGAGGAGGAAGTGGCGAGTTGGTTTTTTTGCGACGCCCAAGGTCTCTCCATGGTCCACGTAACGCAGAGCCGCACAATCGGCAAAAATTACGCCTGGCGGAGTTTCTTCCATGGCGGGCCGCGCGACATGGATGAGTCCTGGCGCCCCGAACCGGGAAAAAATCTGAAAGCCACAACCCTTTCGGCCGTCTTCCGCTCGCAAGCCACGTCGCGCTGGGTCGTGGCCATATCCACGCCCGTATTCGACGAATCGTCCAAGAAAAACTTCCTCGGCGTGGTGGCAATGACCGTGGAGGTGGGCAAGCTTGTCGAGTCCCTGCTGCACGGCGGTGAGCGGCAATTCGCCGTGTTGGTCGATTCCCGCGAAGGCGACAGTCCGGGCGTGATTTTACAACACCCGCTTTTCGATAAATTCCTCGCTAAACAGGGCGAAGTGCCCGATTACTTCCAAAAATACCGAGTTAGCGCAGATGAACTGCCCGATATTCCCAAGCGCCAAAAAGATTATCGGGATCCCCTGGCCGACGATCCGAATGGCGGGGCATATAAATGTAAATGGCTCGCCCAAATGGAACCCGTTAAAGTCCGCGGCGAGGATACCGGTTGGCTGGTGATCGTCCAAACAGCCTATGACGAGGCAATCGGTTCCACGCTGGAAAATCTTACCACCGGTTTGATCCGTTACGGCCTGAGCGCCTTGATTATGATCGCCTTGGTAATGTCGGCCCTGTGGGTGTGGGCCAGAAGCATGAGCCGGAAAAGCGGATAGCAGGCCGGGAGCAGTGGAGAGCGGACGGTAGAGAGTGGAAAGTTTATTGAGTTTCAAATTGAATAACCACAATGCCCGATCTTATTGCTCAAGGAATCGAACCTCAACAACGCTGGCGCCGAACGCTGCCGGACGCCCAGGAAGTAACCTTGGGCCGGCTGGGCGGGACTTGGGCCGTGCCTTGGGATCCTCACGTCTCCCACCGTCACGCCCAACTTTTTTGGAACGGTGCGCGCCTGGAAGTCACGCGCCTGCCCGATACGCGAAATCCCATCTTTCTGCTGGGCAAGGAAGCGGACCGGTTCAGCATCCAAGCGGGCGATCATTTTGTAATCGGCCAAACCTCGTTCACCCTGGCCGATCAGCGGGTGAATATTACCGCCGACGCCCCGCAGCCCGTCCAGCAGCAATCCTTTAGCGCGCAATATCTCCGCCAGGTGCAATTCCGCAATCCCGACTACCGCATCGAGGTCCTCAGCCGGCTGCCGGACGTGATCTCGGGCGCGGCAGGCGATGCGGAACTTGTGGTCCGCCTGGTGAGCATGCTGCTGGCGGGCGTGCCCCGCGCCGACGCCGCGGCCGTAGTAACAGTGGACAGTGGACAGTGGACAGTGGACAGTGGGCGTAAGACAGAGACGTTCAGCCCCGGAGCTTGTTCCGGGAGCTCTCCCGGGGAATACATCGAAGCACAAATGCCGTCGGACCTGAAGAATGACCAGGAAAATCATGATTCGCAAATCACGATTGACTCGGTTCAAGTCCGTCCGCCGGTGCGAATTCTACATTGGGATCAGCGCCTGGTGATCGGCAACGATTTTCAGCCCAGCCAGGGCTTGATCCTGCAATCGTTGCGGCAGCGTCAAAGCGTGTTGCACGTATGGCGCGGGGCGGAAACCAGCAGCCCCGACTCGTTTACCGAAAGCGAGAACTACGACTGGGCTTTTTGCACGCCGGTACTGGGCAAGGCGTCGTCGGGCTGGGCGCTTTACATGGCCGGCCGATTCAACGTCGAGCACATAGGCGTGCCACGCTCGTCCGATCCCACCGATCTGCGCGAGGACGTGAAATTCACCGAACTGGTGGCTGCCATGCTCAGTTCACTGCGTCAGATGCGCCTCCTGGAACACCGCCATGCCACGCTGAGTCAATTTTTTTCGCCGGTGGTCCTGGAAACACTGGCCGTTGAAGACCCCGAGGTCGTGCTTGCGCCCAGGGAAACCGAGGTTTCCGTGCTGTTTTGCGACTTGCGCGGCTTTTCGCGCGAATCGGAACGCCATGCCGATCATCTGCTGGGACTGTTGCAGCGTGTGAGCAAGGCCTTGGGCGTGATGACCCGCTATATCCGCGAACAAGGCGGGGTGGTGGGAGATTTCCAGGGCGACGCCGCCATGGGCTTTTGGGGTTGGCCCCTGCAACAAAAAGACGCCGTGCTGCGGACTTGCCGGGCCGCCCTGTCGATCCGCGCGGAATTCGAGGCCGAGGCCGGGTTCCATGCCGGCATCGGCGTGGCCACGGGCAAGGCCGTGGCCGGAAAAATCGGCACCATCGACCAGGTCAAAGTCACCGTATTCGGTCCAGTAGTTAATCTCGCTTCGCGCCTGGAGAGCATGACCAAAATCCTCCGCGCCCCCATACTTTTGGACGAAGCCACCGCCAGAGCCGTGCGCAGGCAAGTTCCCCGCGACATCGCCCGGGTAAGACGCCTGGCCGTGGTAAAACCCTATGGGATGGATTCGTCCTTGGAAGTCAGCGAGCTCCTGCCCCCGCTCTCGCAATATCCGGTTTTAACCGACGAGCACCTGGCCTATTACGAAATGGCCCTGGACAAATTCCTCTCACGCAACTGGGCGGCGGCGTTTGAGTTGTTGCATCGCATTCCGGCTGAAGACGAGGTAAAGGATTTCCTCACCGTGTACATAGCCGAGCATAACCGCCGCGTGCCGCTTAACTGGGACGGCGTCATTCCCCTGGAAAACAAGTGAAGCGGAATTATCCTACCGGTCGTCTTCAACCTTGGAAATCGCGGCGACCAAAAGCACTACCGCCACCGCGCTAACCGCCAGTATGGCCATTACGATCAGGCTCGTGATCGCCGGCGCTTGCATCCATCTGAGCGTGCCGAAGATCAAACCTACGGCCAACATGAGCCATAACAGCGAACTCAGCCCAAATTGCAGCGGCGGCGGGGAAGAAGGCGTTTGGTTATTCGCCGACTGATCGTCGTTCGCAGATTCATTGTTTGTTGCACCCGTATCTTGTTTACTCATGGCGTTTCGCCCGATTCCAGAGGCGATCCCCGGTAATCTCACCGCTCCCACTCCTTGAATCGTTCCACCGCCGCGAGCAGATCGTGCCTGCGCTTTTCAAAAACCGCAAACACCGCGATTATTGCCGCCCCCAGCACTATGCCGCTGGCATACCAGATCCAAGTTTGTTCCAAATCCTCGGCCGCGTACCAGATCATGGTAACTATGTCAAGCACCAGGAACGTAATGCCCAAGATCAGGAACGAGCGGATCCGCAGCATCACGCCGGCCATCGCCCCGGCGGCCGAAAGCAGCATCAGCACCACCGGCAGGCGCCAATCTATGTATACCCCCTGTATGAACATGTCGATGAACATGTCGGCGGTCGAAGAAACGTAAATAACGCTCAGCGATAGATAACGCAATACGGTGCTTTGAGTTGTGCTCAATCGCTCGTGATGCAAAAATTCCGCCGCCAGGGCGGCCATGGCGATGGGAATCAGCCATAATTGCGGATGGTACAGGAAACCGATGTCAAAATGATGAAGGGCTACCCAAAGTCCCATGTTCGCCGTCAGCACCGACAGTAATCCGCATCCCAGCGAGCGGCGCATATATGCCAGAAGCCCGTAAAACGCCCCCATCAGAAACCATACGTCCGGCGTGCGCCCGACCAGCGCCAAAGGCGTCTGGGGATCTTTCAAAAACCAAAAACCAATCGCCGGCATAAGCGGCAGAAGCAGGGCCGTGCGCTCCAGCGGCAAACTTAGCACGGGCAGTTTTCGGCGATGAAGCCATTCGCTCAAACCCGCCCCCGCAAAGGCCGCGCCCATTATCAGGTACATCCAGTAATTTCGAATGAATCCAAAATTGAACAGTTCGGGTTTCGTCAACCGCAAATGCACTCCTATCAACACGGCAAGCGTTTCGGCAATGTACACGTATGCCTGCCGGCCGCTAAGGCTTAGCCGCAGCGGGTCCCAATCCGCCCGGACCGCAAAAGCCAGGCAGGTGGCCAGCATGGCGGCCACAATTACCGCCACGGCAACGATTTCCGCGCCAACCATGGGCACGCGGAATTTGTCCTGGCACCAGATCCATTCTTGAGCCAGCACCAGGCCCAGCGTCAAAATAGTCACACCGCCGAAGACAGGCGTCATCCGCCGCCCGGTTCCAATCCAATCGCTTTTGCCGGAAATGACCTTTTTCAACCCGAAGCTGCACAGCACCGTCATCATCGCAGCGGAGACCAGGAAAACGACGCTGCGGTGCAGCCACGGCCCGGGTTGCGCCCGATCGATGCCCGCCCAGCGCAGACTGCTTAAGAAAAACAAACCCGCAATGAATGACACGTATTGCCATTGCATGCGCCACGCCGACTTGGTTTGCCCGGCCATGACGATCGCCCCGCCCAAGACCATCAGAATGCCTGTGATTCCGATTAAACGGCCGCTCATGCCAAATAGCGCAACGCCCTTTGCCAGTCCGTCAAAGCCGAAATCCAAAGCGGTCCAAACGCTCAGAGCGGCGGCGATACAAGCGGTAAAAGCCTGAAGTTGCATGAACCACCGGCCCGGCCAGCGGTCCGCCTCGTCCGGAATCCACAGCCATCGGCATATCCAACGCGCACTGGACAACAGCCAACCCGCAATAGATATAACAAGGAAGAACCCCGCCAGATCGGATCCCGCCCGCAAACAAAGCATCCCCGGCGCTTCTTGCCAATAATCCCACTGCATGGCTATCGCAACCAAGCCGGAAACGTATAATCCCAGCAGCGGCAGCTTCGCGGCGCGATCCCACAGAAGCAACATTATTGCCGCCGCAATAGCCGCCACGGCATACCAACCTAATGGAACAATTGCTTCGTGTCCGAATTTCATTAAATCCAAGGTTACATTTACCGCGGCCAACGCGCCCAAGGCGGCCAGGCCCACTCCCGCGGCCAAATGGGCGAAGGGCAGGGGCTTATCTTTCCAATGCGGATCAGCAACGCCCTGGGGGTAAATTATTTTAATCATTGTCCATATAATTGACCCCGCGGCCAGTGAAAGCACGTTGAGATCGACCAGCAGGGGAATCCCTCCGGGCCGCCAGGCGATCCAGGCCACGGTTCCCGCCGCATTTAGCAGCAACCCGGAGATGAAAACGTGGCCGGCCGATTGCGTCCACAAGGCAACTATGCCCGCCGCCAGGCTCAAACCCGTCAGCACGCGCAGCCGCCACCATGCGCCGGCGATATCTTCATGGCAATAAAGCACGGCCAGGAAAACGGCAAGAGAGCCCAGGACCGAGGTCCAAATTACTGCAAGATGTTTGGGAAATACAAACTCACTAGCCGCGAGCGGAAGCACGCTACTTGGATCTTTTTTAGCCGGCAAACGTAATCCTTTACAGGCAAATGCGGCGCCTAGGACCACAAACGCCGCCGCTGCCCAGGCGGTAAACAGCAGATGATATTCCTGCCACTGGCTCTGGCCGCCGATATCCGCCCCGGACGCCGTGCAAGCGAACAACACTCCGGCGCCCAAGGTTGCTCCGCCCAGGATATTGAGCAGACTCGCAGCCCGGGTCTGATACAAATACCAGGCCGCCGCAGCAGCGCAGAGCAGCAGGCTCAGCCAGCCGGGCGGATCGGAAAAATCGTGCATCCACTGCGGCAATCCTTGGGGATGAACAAGCAAAGCGTACACAGGCAGGATAAGGATCGCCGCATTGCCCAGCACCGGCAAAAGCGTTTGCACAGCCAGCAGGGGACTGTCGGCAAGGTTCCATTCCCTCAAGGCATATAGCCGCTTGTGGGTGGCCAGCCAGAACAGGGCCGCCAGCGAAGAAGCGATGACATTCGCCTGCACCAGGCGGACCCACCACTGGTCGAAGGACAGATGCAAGGCCTCCTCGAAATGCCAAACTGCAATCGACGCGGCCAGATTTACGCCCAGTGCCGCGGCAAACGCCCAGCCTTCGCGGCGCCGCCACACCGCCATGGTCGCCCCGGCCGTGGAGGCAATCGCGATGGCGGCGGCCGCCCAGAGACGTTCGTAATCCGCGTCGGTATGGATAAAAGCGGCTTTTATTCCCAGTATCACCGCGGCAATGCCGGCCGCTCGCACCCAGACCGCGGCCAGGCGGATCAGGGCCTGCGGAGGCCCGTGGGCGTCGGGAAGCGTTCTCAGCGCGGCAATCCACCACGCGGCCAAGGCCACCAACAAGGCATAGATCGACCAGCCCAGCATCAACACTCGATACGCCCAAACGCCGTCCAAATTTGTGCCGTCTGGCAAAACTATATTAGGCACGGTGCATGCCAATATGGCCAACACGCCCATGCCCGTCAGTCCCACGAAGTGCGGGTCCCAATGCCGCCGGGTTTGCAAACGGCGATATGCCCCGGCCCCGGCCGTTAGGAGCAAAGCACACCAGCCCAGCGGCAGACCGGCATGCATCGCCCACCCGGGCTTTAGCGGACGAGCCATAAAGATTTCCAGGACCGCTATTCCCACTAATAGTGCATTTCCCAGTATTGCCATCCACATTTGCACATTCATCAGCGGGGTTGCCGTTCTTCCTTCACGCCACACATTGACCCAACGCCGTGCTATCAGCCAAACCAGCGCCCAAACCGCCGCCGTGATTACGGCAAGTTGAACTGTGAAGATGAAGTCCGGCATTTGGAGGACGCTCCGGAACGGTGAAGACCGGGCTACATACACGGCGTATCGGACGATCACGGCCATTTCGGCGACCAATCCCGCTTTGAAGGCATAACCCGCCCACGATTCGCGCACGGCATGGCCGATCAATCCAAACATGACCAATGCCAGCGGCACGAGGCACGACAGATTCGGCCCGATTTTATCGAAGATTGTCCCGTTCAAGACGTAATTCGGACCCATGCTTAATTGAATGGCGTCCGGAATCGTAAGCAGCAGCACGGGCAAGGCCGAGAGTGTGACCAACATGCTTCGGGCGGCAGCGGGGCCTTGGTGCGGTATTTCCACTCGGGCATGGAGTCTATCGCACAGAATTTTCAACCACTTTCGCCCCCACACGGCCGAGGAACATGCCACAAAACAGATTGCCAATGTCCAGCGGGCAGCCGAAACCACGGCAAGCAAATACAGAAATTGCTCGGCAATCAATACCGACGCGCTCACGGCCAAAAGCAGGCTTATTTGCAGTTCCGCGTATCCCCAGCGCTCCCACAAGGCGGCAACGTTAAGAAGCATCAAAATGCCCAGCAACGTCCAGGCACAGCCGCCGCAGGCTGAATTATGCGTTGCGTTGCCAACCCATATTACCCCGAAGCAACCGAAGCAACCAAGTATCGAGCCGATGAAAACTAACTGCGCCACCACAATAATATATGTGGCGATCTTGTCGATTTTCGGCCGCGTTCGCATCAACTCAGCCCAGTTGCCGCTGGGGGCCAGAAAATGATGCCATTTTCGAACGGCGTCGTTTTCCGCTTTTTGATTTTCATCGCCTCCCATTACAAGACGCGATGCCATTCGCACCGCCATCCATGCCAGCGACAACAATCCCAGCCCAATGCCGAATGCCTGCAGATTCGACGGACTGGACAAATCTCTGGGAAATCTTACAATCCACTGTCGCCATTCCAGCCAGGACAAGGACGCCAAAATGCCGGCCACAGTCAACACTACCTGTCCGGCGGTAAAAATCGCCGATTTTTGATGAATCCAGGCCAGTAGTATCCAAATTACCCCCAACCAGAACAAACACCCGGCCATGGCCGCCGTGCTTTGCCAAACGTCAAATGCGGGCGAGCGGATCAGCCACATCGGCGCAAGGGCCAGCAAATTCCAACCCACGTAGCTCATTAACAAAGCAAGACTAGACGCATCGCTCACCCCTGAGCGAAAACCGCCGGCCGGTATAGGTTCGGAACCTGTCTTCATTTTGCCGGCCGCTCCATGCCAACGCATGGAAAGGAAGACGCAGGCTATGCCGTAAACGGCGTACAAGATTGTAGCGCGAACGGCATCGGCATGGCTGCCGATCAGTCCGTGTACCGTGACGAGGATCAAGCCGATGGCAGCCGCCATGCCGGCTCCCCATACGTACATCTTTCCGTGCGCCTTTTTGCCTCGCAACAGGAAGCATTCGGAAATCGCTGCAAAAACGAGGAACAATCCGGCCAAGGCGGTGCCGCTGCGGGCACTGATGGTCAGGCTCAACAGGTCTTTACTCAAGTTGTCGGACTGAATTAACAAGGCCTGGCCTTGCAGGCTTCTCAGCAGCGGGTCAAAAATTACATAGAATCCGGCCAAATACGCCAAGGTCAACGAGGCCATCGCCCCGGCATGGGCGGCGGGAAAATCATATCGCAAGGCAAGATACGCCAGGCCGGCAGCCCCTATTACGCCCACGGCGACAATCAAAAGCGGTTGGGGCCATGACAACACGATTGCTGCCACTTGCAGCACTACGCCCAAGAGCGCCACCGTGGTGCCGGCGGTTCGATAACCTTCCAAGGCAGGATCGTCGGCCATGCCGCGCACCGCCTGCAATCCGGCCATGAGCACGCTTAATGCCGCCAAGACAAATGGTATTGCCAGGCAGTCGAGCGCCAGCGATAGCCCGCAAGATTTAACTCCCTGAGCCGTCAATAGCCCCAAGGCCACAGCCGTGCAAAATACGGCGATTCCCAAGAGCGTAAACAGCGAGTTGGCGGCTGCCGCGTACTCTCCCCTCTCCCTTTGGGAGAGGGGCAGGGGGTGAGGGCGAAGCTTGAAAAATAAATAACTTCCCACGGCCGCTATCAACAAGATCGTCGGCAGGCAAGCGGCGCCGATCAACCATTCGGGCGATGAATGCTGAAAAAACGGCCGCGCAGCCAATAGCACGACAACGGAGTTGCCGATCACGGCCAGGACCATGCTCCAGCGGCCTTCGGCAGTCAATATCCGTGCTGCAAGTGCCACTAACAATGTGAAAACACCCAGCGATATAAGCTCCATAGTTCCGGTCAGCATGCCCTGCGATGCCTTATAAAAACTTGCCATGGCCAAGAAATTCAGCGGCACCAGCAACGTGGCAATGACCAGCAGTCCGCGGCCGGTTGATTCCAGTTTCCAGCGGTGATAAACGAATAATCCGGCGGCGAATACGGCCGAAGAATAACCGACAAAGATGAGGAATTTCAGCGCGGGAATAGTTTCCAACTGGTTCCAGAAAGCGATTACCAGGGCGATTGAAGAGCCCACCATCAGCAGCCCGCCCAATAAAACGCCGATCAATTCGGTCCAGCGGATGTTCCGCTCGGCCAAAAAGCCGCCTAGAATTTCAGCCCAGGATTTTCGCGGCGCCGGCGGCGGCAATGAAGGCCCAGGCGGCGCGGCCGGCTGGGCGGCAATCTCCCTGGGCGAAACAATGGCCGCCTCTTGCCGCCCGGCCGAATCGATCGCCGCTTGTACGATCGGCAGGGCAATCTTTGCATGCGGCATTTCTTCAGGAATCGGTGCTTGCGGCGTTGCTGGAATTTCGGCTGCAATGGGCAATGGCACAACGGTCTCTACCACCACGCTTTGCGGATTTAGCAATTGCTCCCTGTAGCTTTTTACCCGCTCGGTCAAATCCGTGACCATTTCAAACTGCAAATTGCCTTGCCGCTCAAATCGCTTTAACTGTCGCAGCAGGGCATCGATGTCGGCGATTTCGGCGGCCAGCGGACTGCGCAAGTCCCTCATGCACCATAGACATGAGTCGTCGTTGACGGATATAGTTCTTCCGCAGAACACGCAAGTACAACGTTTGCGTTTTTTTTGACCGCCGCTGAATATAAAAGCCAAAAACACCCAAATGCCATGCCCTAGGAGGGTGATAATCACCAACGCAACAGCCAGAAAGAACAGGATTTGTAAGCCGGAGGGCATATCCGCATCTCCCGCCAAAAGTGTCGGCCGCCGCTTATCTTGCTTTTACTAAGCGGGTTTTAAAGGGCCTTACACAAGCATAGGGCTTGTTTCCCGGCAAAATATAACGGAAATTCGTATAGAGGGGCCTTATTTCCGTCCAACAGGTTGCCATTATTCGGTTAGAAATGCAATACCCGAATAAATGAGATAATTTCTGCAATTCAACCCGGTTCTATGATTCCTACCGGTTGCTCGGCGGCAAGGGAGCGGTAGTATTCGGGCCGCCGGTATTCGGAATTCCCTGGTAGGTTTCCATCGAACCGGCCGGCTGTCGCATTGAAACGGGCGGAAGCCGTTGGGGCGAGCTGATTACGGGCGGTAATGGCGGCGTATCTGATGATTGTGGTAATACCCTGTTGCTTTCGTCTCCATGGCCCACTGTCGAGTAACCTGGCGCCGATGGCGGCATACGCGGCGCAGTAATCGGCCCTGGCACCGCTATTGAATTCTGTGCCGGAAAAGACATGACTCCGGGCGGCGTGCTCGATGCCGCCGGTGAAATCACTTTAGCCGGAAAACGCTGCGCGTTCGGCGTGCTGCCAAGCCGAATCGCCCCCTCGTTCGATTGTCCGCCCATGGCTGTTTCCCGCGATTTGTCGTGCAGATAACTCAACCATCTTTGCGCCGGGGCCATCTTCGGATCTATCCTCAGGGCTTGGGCAAAATTGTGTTCGGCGGCCTCCGTTTGTCCCTTCTTGTTCAACAGATACCCCAAGTTGTAATAGGCCGCGGCCTCGCCATGCACTTCGCGGAGATTAGCGAACGCTTCGGGCAAGCGGTTCTGGTCGACAAGCACGGTTGCCAGATTATTGCGATAAAGGGGATTCCGCAGATCCAATTGCACGGCCTGGCCCAGGGCCGAAGCAGCCTCGTTCAGCTTGCCGCGGCGGGCAAAACACAAGCCCAAATTGTTGTAAGCCGCTGCTTCCTTGGGAT
The DNA here is from genome assembly GCA_963845975.1 of Pirellulales bacterium. GTDB lineage: Bacteria > Planctomycetota > Planctomycetia > Pirellulales > Thermoguttaceae > JBEKIK01. Next base: position 651,802 of record CAWJUD010000002.1, read on the forward strand.
GAGTTTGCACGGCCTTCTGATACAATGCCAGGGCTTCATTGAACCGGCCTTGATTTTCCTGAAACCGTGCATATCCCAGTATGGCCGATAGGTCGTCGGCTTTTTCCTTCAAAGCCATTTGATAGTATTGCTCAGCCTCGCCATTTTTACCCGACTCTTCGTACATCCTGGCAATTGCGGTATAAAGTTCCGGACCGGGCTTGCCTTGGCTTTTTAAGGAGATTGCGTCATCGGTGGGCGGGGATTTGTGGCTGGGCTTAGGTGTAAAGAACTCGCCAACTTTGTTGAAGCCCTGCTTGATGGAACCGGTTACAGATGACTGTTGGGCCGGAGGTTGTCCATAAGCGTCTTGGCTGTAACACTGTGCCGTCATAAGCCAGCCAAGCCCAACCCAGGCCGCTAACCCAATAATCAAAGTCCGGCGTTTAAGCAAGACCTTGTCCACCAGGAACCTCCATGATCCTTTTCTTATGGCCTTTAAGTCGGATTGGCTATTGATTGTCAAGTAAAATGTCGCGCCATATATTTTCATTTACGGCCTGTACTCCCGGAGCAAGCTCCCGGGCTAAACCATGAAAACGACATTATTTATATGACATTAACAATAGGGCCGGCTAATTTACTTGTTACGCACAACATAAAAGCGCATTTGCCATCAGGCGACCTCGTATAACTGATCGACCTGGATCCCTTCTTAGCCTAAAACTGATTTGATTAATTACAAAAGATTTAAGGGTTTTGCTACTTATGATCACAAAAAGGGCAATATAGATTATATGGATAAGTGCGCTCAACGACCCAAGGTATAAGAGATACGGCTTGGGGTCTGGCATTGACAATGTGGCAATCTCTTCCCAGAGCCGGGCAGAGTCGGCCCGGAGGAATGTCGAGGCCACGTGATTGCACCCCGCCTAGAGCGGCCTAGTGTTGCGTCACGGCTAATTTTTTGGGTTGGGTGCCACGACCAACCTTCGGTCGGTGCCCGGCTTGTCCGGCAGTAAGGGAAACACGGTTGGACAAGCCAACCGTGGCTCCCGAAATTTAAGGCAAGACGGTATACTAGCCGCAATCAAACCGCGACCGACCATGCTGCACATGGTATCCGTTGGCGCCCGTCGCGGGTTTACATTCCGAAGCTTATTTTGCGGAGTTTTTACGGCCCAGAACCGCCACTCGAACCGCCACTGCCACTTTGGCTAGTTGGAGCAGGCAGGCGTGGGATTGGCATCGAAGATTGGTATTTTCGCTCGATCAAATCCACCCTATCGGCGGGAGAACCTCCATCAGAAATCGACGTTTGCATTACATGAGGCACTTGACCCTGTGGTGCAAGCGAAGCGGCTTCGGCAGTAGCGGTCGCCAGCCGAGCCTGTGTTTCTTCGCTTGTTTGGCCGATATGCACGTAAATTTCGCGATGTTGTTCCGGGGCCTCAAAAACAATCCAGCGTATTTTCAGCTTGCCCGCCTCGGTCAATTGTCCTGTTGTGGGCTCGAAATAGAAATCGCCCAGCATATTTTGCCTGCGCCATCCGTTGTTTACCATGATGGCAAAGGGGGCTCGAACTGTTTGACGGTCCGGGCAGGCGAACGGGGCAGGCCAGCAATTACGCCGTTTGGTATCTCTGGCAACGCTATTGAAAAAATCACACAGCCAATCGGCCGACAAAGGAAGTGTGGTTAATGTAACAACGGTAAAAACGATAAGTCGGGTGAAATAGGCCAACATCTCCGGCACCTCCTTGTTGGAGATCTCCTCTTCGTAAGTATGCACAAATTGGGAAGCTTGTGCGGCGTATACTCCCCGCAAAGCCAACTCATCCTTTGCCCTTTAACGCGCATGGTAATCCGTTGATGGGATTCCATATAACGTTATCGGCATTCCCTAAGAAAGGGTTCAGTATCCAGGGTTCAGGGTTTTAGTCCAAAGAGGTTATGGATAAAGCGCATTTCAAATGCTTTGCGAAACCGCAAGCGGTTTCTTGTTTAAAACACTTTAAACAGAGTTCTGAACCCTGAACTTGATCGCTGAACCCTGACCGCTGAACCCTTTTATCCGCCCGCCATCTTTGGGAACATCTCCCGAACCATAGTGATCGCCGCCGGACCAACCAACACCACGAAAATGCCGGGGAAAATAAAAATTACCAAGGGAAAGATCAGTTTCACCGCCGTTTTAGCGGCTTTTTCTTCGGCCAACTGACGCCGCCGGGTCCGCATCGAATCGCTCTGCACCCGCAGCGCCTGGGCCACGCTGCTGCCAAACCTCTCGGCCTGGATAAGGACCCCGGCCAAGGCGCGTAAGTCCTGCACGCCGGTCCTGGCGCCCAGTTCGTGGAGCACCTCCGATCGAGAACGGCCCATTTGCAGTTGAAAATTGCATAAGGCAAATTCTCCCGCCAATGTGCGATATGATTTTTTCAATTCTTCGGCCACCTTGCGCATCGCCTGATCAAGTCCTAATCCGGCCTCGACGCAAACGACCATCAAGTCCAGTGCGTCGGGAAGGGCATGAAATACGGCTTGCTTGCGGTTTTTGCCGAGAAAGCCGACTATCAAATCGGGAAGGTAAAAAAGCAGCCCGGCCAATCCCATGGAAAAAACCAGCGAATTCTGATTCATGCCTTTCAGCGAAAGCAGCGTGCCGCCGCCGAGAAACAATCCAGCCATCAATCCGGCGAACTTTAAACCCAAAAAAATACTCCCCGCCGATTCGCCCCGAAATCCGGCGTAGGACAGTTTGGCCTTCAGCTTGCCGAGTTCCATTTCATTTTTTGGTTGCAGGGGTTTGGCCAAAGCCGGAGTAGCCATCTCCAGCATCTTGGTGACCGGATCGGATTTTTTCAAAGCACTATCGGCCTGGGCATTACGGCGGCTGTGGGGCGATCTCAATTCGGCCAGCCGCTGAACGGCCCGGGGATTTCCGGCCGCCATGCGCTCCAGGATCCACCATGCCAGGGCGGCAAAGGCGCCGAATAACGCCAGCGGAATCATCGTTTCAAAATTATATAAGTTTATTGCGAAAATCACAGCACACCTCTGTAGGATTCAGGATTCAGGATTCGGGGTTCAGAACTCGCGGGGAAGATAACGTTCCGAACCTTGACCCCTGAATCCTTTAGTTGTGGCGTCAAGCCGTGCCATGTAAACGGTGTTCTTCGATGTTAGACTTTAATATTGACTATTTTTCGTATCACCAACGCCCCGATGATCTGCATAAAAACGGCAACGGCCAGCATCTTTGTGCCCATCGGATCGGTGAACAGGACCGTGATGTAAGTCGGGTTCAGCTGATACACGGCGAGAAACAGCACCAAAGGCAATACCAACAAGACCACGCCGGAAAGGCGTCCTTCGCCCGTCAGGGCTTGGACCTGCCCCCAAATGCGGAAGCGATCGCGGATCAGGTTACCGATCTTATCCAGGATTTCGGCCAGATCGCCGCCCGTTTGCCGCTGCAGGATGACGGCCGTAACGAAAAATTTCAAGTCCAAATTGGGTATCCGATCGGCCAGCTCCTTCAGGCTTTGTTCCATGGGAATGCCGAGATTTTGCTCCTCGAAAACTCGATTGAATTCGCCCGCAACGGGCTGGGTCATCTCGTTGGCCACCAGGCTGATGCCGAAACCCAGGCTCTGCCCGGACCGCAAGGTCCGAGCGATCATTTCCATGGCCTCGGGCAATTGGGCGGCAAATTGTTTAAGGCGTTTTTTCCGCCGCATCAGCACCCACATCAGCGGTAAGATGCCCATCATCGCGGCCACCAACGGCACTAATAACGGAACGATGCGAATGGCAAACGCCAGTACTCCGCCGACCAGTGTCATGCCTATGGAAATCAGCAACAGCTTCACTACCGTCAGCGACGTGTCGGCTTGTTCGAAGATTTTGTTTGCGTCCCCGAACCTTTGGAAAAAACTCTCGAATATGCCGGGCGAATCGTCCAGCGGATGCGCCAGAACGCTTTCTTTCAAGGAGATATCCTTGGCCGTGGGGTTGAACTTTCCGGTCAGCAGGCCCAGCCGGTCTTCAATGCGGGTTACGGGCTTGTTGCGCACCAACAAAGCCAGGCCCAAGACAATCAATGTCACGCCCATAAAGGTAAGCCCGGCAATAAAAATAAGAGACGTCAAGCGTTAATCCTCCATCATCACGCGTTGGCGGAATGCGCTTGCTGGCAGGCGCACCCCAGCTGATTCCAATCGCGGCATGAACGTCGGGCGGACGCCCGAGGCAATGAACTTTCCATAGGCCCGGCCGTGCTCGTCAACGCCTTCCCTATCGTATCGGTAAATGTCTTGCATCACTATGGTATCCTGTTCCATGCCCACCACCTCCGAAATGCAAATGATTTTGCGAAGCCCGCCTTGCAAGCGGCCGGCTTGCACTATCAGGTCTATGGCGCTGGCCACTTGACTGCGCATGGCTTTCAGGGGCAGTTCGAAACCGGCCATCATGATCATCGTTTCCAATCGGGCAAGGGCGTCGCGCGGGGAATTGGCGTGCAATGTGGTCATGGAGCCTTCGTGGCCGGTGTTCATGGCTTGGAGCATGTCCAGCGCCTCGGATCCGCGGCACTCGCCGATGATGATCCGTTCGGGCCGCATGCGCAAGGCGTTTCGCACCAGGTCCGTGGTGCAGATGGCGCCCTTGCCTTCGATGTTTGCCGGGCGCGTCTCCAATCGCACCACGTGGTCCTGCTGCAACTGCAATTCGGCGGCGTCTTCGATGGTCACGATGCGGTCGGTGTTGGGAATGAAGCTGGATAGCGTGTTGAGCAAGGTTGTTTTACCCGAGCCGGTGCCGCCGGATATGAGGATGTTAAGCCGCGCCTTGATTGCCCCTTCCAGGAGCATGACCATCTCGGGAGTGAAACTTTTATAGTTCAACAACTCCTCGAGTTTCAGCGGATTCGTGCCGAAACGGCGGATGGAAACGCAGGCCCCGTCCAATGCCAAGGGGGGGATGATGGCGTTGAAACGCGAGCCGTCCAGCATTCGCGAATCCACCATCGGACATGTCTCGTCCACCCGGCGGCCCACTTTGGATATTATCCGGTCGATTATTTGCATGAGGTGCGTGTTGTCGCGGAAACAGACGGTCGTCTTTTCCATTTTTCCGCGGCGTTCGATATACACGTTCTTGGGACCGTTGATCAGAATATCGCTGATCGAGGGATCTTTCAACAGCATTTCCAGCGGCCCCAGGCCGAAGGTCTCATCCAGCACCTCGTTTACCAAGCGCTCGCGCTCGTTTCGATTCAGGAGGGTGTCTTCAGTGTCGCAAAGATGCTCGACAACCAGGCGAATTTCCCGCCGCAGGGTTTCGCCCTCCATCTCGCCCACCCTCGACAAATCGAGCTTGTCCACGAGCTTGTTATGAATGCGTTGCTTAAGCTCCTCAAAATTGTTTTCTTTCGATTCTGTTGTGCGTAAAGGCGCTACTATCTTGGCCATGGCATGTAATCACTTTTTATTTTGGAATCGATTTCACCTGTTTACGGTAAACAATACAATCGCGGTGCAAATATATTTAAAAACCCGAAACACCGCTTACGGTTTGCGGACGCGCCGCTTTTAAGCGTTTCGGCGTAGATAAATATCCTAGAAAAGATAGCTTATTGGCGCGGCGCAATTGGAAAGGCAACTGCATTTATCACCCGCTCAAGCCGTAGCGATTGTAGCGGATATTTCGCTTTTATTTGCCGTTTCTGATCGGCCAGAGTTTGAATAGACCGCTTAGGCCGAATTTTTTGCCCGCGATTTCAACCGCCTCGATCTTGCCGTCGTTCGTCAAATTCCTGGAAAGTTGCACAATCGACTGTGTAATGGCGGCTTTGGGGGCTTGCTCAATCAACGGCACGCCGTTGTTGCGGGCCTCGATCATCGTGCGATAATCGTTGGGTAATTGCCAGAATATTTCCTTGCCGATGGTTTCTTCCGCCTTTTTCAAGGTAATATGCCCCGTATCGAGTCCCACCCGATTGATGATGATCTTCACCTTGTCGGCTATGCCTTCCATCTCGTTGAACGACATCATCAAACGCACCACGTTTCGCAGGCAAGGCAAATCGAGTTGCGCAACCAGCATGATATGATTGGCCATTTCCAAAGCAATCATGTCGATGGATGTGTAGCCCTTCGACAGATCCAGCACCAAATGCGTAAACGTGGCCTTCATCAGGCCGATTACCCTTTGCAAATCAACCGATGTGATCAATCGCACGTCTTCAAGCTGGACCGGCCGCGGCAAAAGGTACAGCCCCGAGGAATGCTTGGTCAGCGAGCGTTTTAAAAGCGTGAAATCGAGCCGAGTCACGTTTTGGGAAACGTCCACTAGGGTATAATCCGGAATGGTGTCCAAAAATACGTCCGCGTCGCCCAGGCACAAGTCCAGATCGATCAAGGCCACCGAGTTTTTTTCATCCGAAGCCAAGGCGCAGCCCAGGTTCACGGCCAGGCTCGTCGTGCCTACTCCTCCGATGGCGCCCGCCACGGCTATAACCTGGCAGCCGCGGGGTTTGTTCTCGCCCTGACCAAATCGCCGTTCGCTGATCCGACCCAATGCGGCCAGCAAGTCCTCTATGCGTACCGGTTGCGTGAGAAATTCCTTTGCGCCTGACCGTAAAGCCTGAAGGATCAAACTGCCGTCGTTCGACGAACTGACGACCAGCACCGCGCAATCGGGCGACACGGCCGTCAGCTTTCGCACCAAATCCAGCCCCTTCTGCGGATCGGCGTCGATGGCCACCAGCCCGATGTCCGGATTGGTTTGGGCCACCACGTCGCCGAAAAACTCGTACCTGGAACATTCGGCTTCCAGCCAGATCATGTCCATGCCCAGCAACAGGCCCTTCAAGGCCTCGCGCTGAGTATCGTTGGGATCGACGATTGCCAAACGGAGAACGTTACTCATGGGGTGTCGATTATTTCTTTGTTCGTAATTCGAGATTATGTACGTCGTGAATGCAATACATTTAGCCCCCATGGATACACGGCGGGTTCATATTCAGCGCCCGTGAATACGCGTGGAGGGTAAAATGGGATAGATTACGCCACTCACCCCCGCGTATATTCACCCGGGGTTAAATGTATTTAATCTACTTTACTTTACCACATCATAACCGACTGGGCCGATGAAACCGGGAGGACTGTTTGAGATTCCGGATGAGGAATTTCCCGATGGATTGTTCGGTTTAGATGACGTGTAACGACTGTATGGGGTTGATGTACCGCCGCCGCGCCGCGCCATGTTCGCGGGGCCGGACATTGCGGGAGCGTTTTGACCGCCGGATCGCGATGCGCCTGCGCCCGAGGCCGGAGGCGTACTGATTTGTTCCGGCCCTATCATGCCGTCGTCCGGCGCCGGGGTCGGCGATCCGTTGCTGGGCATGCCTCCCTCGCCGTTGCCGGCCGGACAGCAATTCGGCACCTCCAAATGACCTTTCATGTATAATTCCCAATCTGTGGGACTGGTGGTCTCCATGCCCGGACCGCAGGGCGGCACCTCGCAGGCATCCATGCCGTCGACAAGCTCGGGAGTTACCATAATTAACAATTCAACCTCGTTAACTTCTTCATGCGTGGTCCGGAATGCTGCTCCCAAGTAAGGCACCTCGCTGATCCAGGGCAGACCATGGTTTCCCGATTCAATTCGGGTTTGCAACAATCCAGCGATGGCAATCGTCTGGCCCGCGCTCAACTCCACAGCAGTGTCGGCAAAACGTTCCGCAAAACCTGGTACACGCGTCCCGGAAATCGTGGTGCCGTTGGCATAATCGGGTTCGCTAATGTCGGGCCTGACTTCCAGTCGTATTTTTCCATTACCCAGAACGATCGGAATAAAATCGACTCGCGTCCCATACGACTTAAAATCTATGCCAGGGGGAGTATTAGCCGATGAAGCTGTTGGAAAGGCGATTTGTCCGCCCACGTTAAATGCGGCGGCCCGGCCGCTTTCGGTAACCAACGTCGGTTCGGCTACTACTTTCATCAAGTTATCATCGCGCAATGCATCCAGAACGCCGAAAAACGCACTGCTGCCGTTGGCCACATTAAAGGCGAATGTTCCAGGTATTGGATTATTGGTAACGGTGGTGGATGGTGGAGTGTTGCTCACCACTCCTGCGGGAAGCAAGGGTGTAAAAGGAGCTGTAATTAATCCACTTCCTCCCGAAAAAACCATATTGGATCCGGTGATTTTCGCCCAATCGAAACCCAAGCGGCGCAATTTCGTCCGCGAGACCTCCATAACTTTGACGTGCAAGAGCACCGTTTGCACCCCGCCCACCGTCATATTGTTGATTACCTTGGGATAATACTCCTCCGCAATGCGGATGATCCGATCGATATGCTCCGGTTTGTCGACAAAGCCCGAAATCAACACCGAACCGGCCACCGGGATGACCGTCAAGGCGGCATTGGGAAACTGCGAACGCAACAACATCTTCAATTCCTGGGCGTCGCCGTACACGATTACGTCGATGGTGAATAACTTCTGGTCTTCGCCCCAAAGGTTGATCTGCGTCACGCCGGTCGTCTTGGCCGAAACCTGCACCTGCGTGGGGGAAAGCGGCGTGAGGTCCAGTATGTCCGGATTGTTGACTTGGGCCTGCGGTATCTTCTGCCCGATTGTGATTATCCGGCTGGAGTGCACCGTCATCTCCATCCGTTCATTGGACGACTTCACGCTGAAGTTTATCGAGCCGGGCGCCGGCGTCAGGCTTGTAGTGGGTTCGGGCGGCGGCGGAGTTTGCGCCATCGAATAAAGTGCAACGCAGCAGATAATCGCCGAGGGCGCAAACATGCGCCAAAGATTGTGCTTAAACATCCTTGTTTTCCTTGCGTTTTAATTCCGGGCTTCATGCACTCGGAATGGTTCATACTAAGTATGCAGTCTTAAATTCACTTCTCATTCGACCGGGGAATCCAACGGATTGGTCGAATTCTGATCCAATGGGTTCCCGGTCTGAGGTTCGGGCGGAGGCGCGACCGGTGTCGCATTAGGAGGCGTTTCCGACGGCGTGGCCGAAGGCGCCGAATTTTTATCGCTTTTTTTCACCCTACCCGTTTGGTCCGCACCGGCTTTACTCCCTCCAAAACTCGTTATGTCGCTGCTGCTGACTCGCCAGTGCCCCGAACCGGAATCCCCCGCCGCCGGAACGCGATCGGATTCCAAGACCACGTCGTTAATTCCGTTGGGTTGCAGGATCCGCATCGTCCAAGTTATCGCCGCGGGAGGCTCCGGCGTTTGTTTGACGGCTGCTTTAGCCTTTATTTGACTCAATAAATCGATAAAACTTGACTTATTATCAGTTTTTTTCGGATCGGCCTCTTCTTTATTCCGGTCGGAATAAGCCGAACGGCCCAACAACTCCTCCGGCTTTGCCGAGGCGTCTTCGGCATGGGCGTTGTCTTCGGGCCCACGCATCACCAGCCGGATTTTGCCCATTTCGCAGGCCAAGGTCACCTTGGCGGCCTGGGCCGGAGTGACCAGCAAGGAAATGGTCTTTGCAATTATGGATTTATCCTTGCCGTCTTTGTCCAAATCCACCACGTCGTTGACGGCGAAGACCTTGACATCCTGCAACACGGTCCTGGTCGAGGTTTCCGTGATCGCGTGTTGTGTATTGTTGACCAAATAAACCAGCACGTCCACCCGATCTCCAGGCAGGATCAAGCCCGACCCGCTGACCGAGTCGACCTGCACCGAGACCACGCGATACCCTATGGGAATGACCGCACTGGCTCCTTGCGCGGACGCGCCTTTAGTGAGTAGTTTGTTTTCCAGAATGGGCTCGCCGGCAAATAGTCTCTGCCGGATGCGCCGGCCTTCCACGTCTCCGATGTTGGATAAAGCGCCCGGGGGAACCCTATCCTTGGGCCAAGGTTCCTGCTTCACTATGGAAGCCGATAAAGGCTCGCCCAAAGGAATATCCTTGAGAGCTACAAAAATGGGCACGGTTTCAGCGGTCGGCCCGGATGGCTCGATATTTCGTTTTGCCATTACCTGTGTTATGCCGATCGAGGCAACCAGGCCGCAGCCTAGCGCCAACATCAGCAAAGCCATGGACTTGGCTCGCATGAAAACCCCCAACCGCCCGATGCAGGGCTTAAAACTTGTCTGCCAAAATAATCGTTATAAATGTTAAACTCACCCGTCCAAAGATGGGGGGACTTTAACGCCTACTGTACTGTTTCTCGGCGCATGACCGTGGATGCGCTTAATATCTTGCCCCCGTTTCCGAAGAATGATGTCGGAAGCCAACTTACCTTGCTAAAAGGCACTGAAACTTTAACCTTTACCGATTGTCCATAAGTGGCCGTACTAGGCTCCGCTGGTGTTGTAACTATAGTCGCGCCGGTGATACCCGCCGCGACTAGATAGTTGTTTATAGTGCTTGTCACAAGCGGTAAACTCGTTTGTCCAGTCGGCGGATCCAACACCCCGACTCTGGCTCCTTCTCTTGAGGCATTTGTTAAGACCTGTTGGACCATCACCATGCGTCCATACTCGATCATTCCAAAAACCAACAAGAAAAAAACAGGCGCCACTATAGCAAACTCGACGGCTGCGGCACCTCGTCGTTGTCTTCGGCAAATCTGACAAACTTTCTCTAGTTTAACCTCGCCGTTTAACGGATTTCGGCAAACCATTGAACCCTTGATCAGGGTAGTTTGTCCCGGTCTTTCTTGTTTTGATAATGTGGGTAATTTCATGGCAGCATTCCAGTACAGATAAAATAGGTAATCGTTCCAATGGCAATAGGAATTCCGTAAGGCAACAGCAGCATTGAACTCTTTCGCTCGGCTGCGATCGTGGAAAGCTCGTTTGGTTCGCGGATTATCCAGATTTCAAAAAGGATCGCCCATAATTGGAGCAAATGGTGACGCCAATTCCGTTTCCAAATGACCATTGCCACGGCAATCGCTCCGCCGATCAGAGCGGAAAGGCAAAAAGCATAGAAGGTGTTCGTGCCCCAGATCCAGGCCCCTACGCCGGCCAATAGTTTTACATCTCCGGCGCCCATGCCGCCGATTGCATAAGCGGGCAACAACAAAGCCAAACCCACGCAGGTCCCCACTAAACTCCAGCCCAGGCCTTCCCAGCCGAAATACGCGGTGCCGTATATCCAGCCGCCCACGACAAATGGAAAAGTGATCCAGTTAGGGACTTTTAGTTTCCACCCGTCGATAATCGCCGCTACGATAAGAACCGCGCTGACCAGCCACATAGGCCAGTTTTCTACAATAAAATGGGAAAGCTCATTCCACAACTGCATTACTGGTCTCTCCGTAAAAGGGTTCAGAGTTCAGGGTTCAGGGTTCAGGGTTTCGGTCATTTAGCCCCCGGTGAACACACCGGGGGTTTCGGTTCGGCATTATGCCACACTGAGAATTCTTGTAGTATCCACGCTCCAGCGTAGGAACGCCGTTGCAATTGTGTTCCCACGGAGGACCGTGGGAAAAAGGAAAAATTCGGGTATTAAAATTTAAGGATTTAAGATTCCGCGTTGGAAAAATTTCCATCAAATGCTGAACCCTGAATCCTGAACCCTCTAATTAAAGGATATGTCAAAAAAAGCCCCCTCGGCATTATATTTTTTAACGCCGAGGGGGAAGCTTCCGGTTATCGCGGTTGTGACACTCCGGCCCAGGCAACAGGGCCCATTGTCAGGCTTCCGACTTGTTTAAGTTGGCATCGTATCGGCAACCTTTTGGAATGTCGATTGGGCTCTAGTGCCGATCGAGCTGATCGCAGTCAAGCACACAATAATAATCAAGGCCAGCATCACCGCGTATTCAACAGCGGTGGGGCCATCCTCGGATACGAGGAAACGACGTAACTTCAAAGCTAGCGACTTCATGGATATTCCTCCGTTCCAGTTTTTGTTCCTCAAAGGAAACTACCGGATAGTAAGAAAAGTATTGGGTTCCCTTGGGTATTTGCGCCGTCTTGATTCATACGGCGCCGGCCTGCTTGGTTTACCCTTGGGAGCCCGGCTTTAGTAAAAAAGCCTCCTCCTCGTCAGTTGCTGAATTATGGGTTTTACACCCTTTCGGCAGCCAGGCTGCCGACGGCGAACCGCCGGCCCTTAGCTTTGCGCCCGGCCTTGCGACCGGTTTGCCTTTGTCGAGGATGAAGAGGCTGCAGGCCTGATTTGCACAACGTTTTGCCTCTTGGAAAAGTACTTAAATCTCTTTTCGGCTGATAAGACGTTGCGCTGAGTAGGCCTTTCGGCCTTCTCGACTCTCAGGCTGACGCTCGCGCGTCTTGCCTCTATCTTGAAACCTAGGTCGGATTCCCAGAATGTCAAATCGATAAGTTTAATTAATATTCACCGGCTGGAATGATTTATTTCAACCTTGCGCCGGATACGACGCTTATCACGATTGTAAGGCGATTAAGGCACGGCGATTAGCGATTAGTCAAAGGATGAGGGCTGAAAAAGGAATTCAAGATGAATACGGAATTAAAAATGAAATCGCCGCGGTTTCGCGCCGCCCGCCGTTCGAAGTCGATTGTGCATGGGGTGCGACTGGAACTTTCGAATATATGCCAACACCCGATCCCCGATCCCTATTCTACACTTGAATACCTTTAAAGAACTTGACTTGGGTTTATGGCCTCTGAAATTTATAAACCTTCGATTCCGGCATACCACTGCGAACGGAACCTGTTCGCCTGCTCGCTTTTGGCGGGATTGATGCTTTTTGCCGGATTGGCCGGGCCGTTCTTTGCGGGAAGAATTTATTCCAGAGACGATCTAGGCGGCTTCCACTTGCCGATCCGGGCATTCTACGCCCGGCAGATTGCCCAAGGCGAAGCCTTCGATTGGATGCCGCAGCTTTTTTCCGGTTTTTACCTTACCGGCGAAGGACAGGCCGGAACGTACCATCCCCTTCATCAGTTGCTTTATCGTTTGCTCCCCTTGCAACCCGCCATCGATTGCGAATACCTGCTGAATTATCCCTTCATGCTTGCCGGGACGTGGCTTCTTCTGCGACGGCGAATCCCCAGCCGAAGCGCCGCCATGCTGGGCGGCGTTTTTTTCACTTTCTCCGGTTTTAATCTCTTGCACTTTATTCATCCCAACGCCGTGGCGATTGTCGCCCACATTCCTTGGCTTTTATGGACCATCGACATAGTGCTAACCGATTCCCGCCGCATAAAGGTGTATTCCGCCTTGGCAGCAATGGCCCTTTTGACCGGCTCGCAACTCTTGTTGGGGTATCCGCAGTTTGTATGGTTCTCGCTATTAACCGAATTTGCATATACCGCCTATGTTTTAATCGACCGGCGTTATGTTCCGCGTGCGGTATGCCGTCCGGGCCTGTACTGCCGCAAGTGCATCGGCTGTCATGCTTCCACATGGCCCGATTTGCTGCTGGCAAAAACGGTCGGCCTGTTCCTTGGCGGTGCGCAATTACTGCCGACTATCGACGCCTTGATCCACAGCTCGCACAAGCCGCCGATGCCGCATTCGCCTCCGCCGGTTCACTGCACCCCTTGAATTTATTGCAGTTGGCGGCCCCTTACCTATTTGTCAATCGGGTGGTCGGATTGAACACGCATGAATTGGGGCTCTACCTGGGCGCCGTGCCCTTGATGCTCATAGTTTGGCTGATTATACGCCGGCGCAACTTGGGAGTTTTGCAATCGTTGGCCTCGGCGGCCGGTCTGTTTGGAGCGCTGGCTTTGTTGCTGGCATTTGGAGAATACGGGCCAATCTATCAATTGCCGGCATATCTGCCGCCGCTGCGATATTTTCGATTCCCCGCCCGTTACGCGGTCATTTTTCAATTAGCGGCCGCCGTGTTGGCGGCGTTGGGGTTCCTTTTGCTCGCGCGGGTGAACAGGGATGAGCGCCGCAGAAAACATGCGGCCCGGGCCTTCCCCGACGTCGCATATGCGCCGCTCTTGTCGTGGCGTCATTGCCTGCCGCTCTGGATACTGGCAACTATTAGCGCCGCCGCCGCCATGCTGGGTGTCGCATTACACAACCAGCCCTACATCGCCCGGCTTCCCTTGGTGCTCGCCGGACCGGCACTCTTCATTGCTGCCGCTTTTTTGATTTTTTGGGCGGCTCGCGGCGGTTTTGCGGCTTTAGTCGGCTTGATTCTAATGTCTGCCCTGGATTTGGGCGCCTACGGTCTGAGTTATTCGGTATATCCGTATTGTCCTAAAATGGATGATTACATCGCCAAGATCCCCACGCCGCCCGGACCGGGCAAGGGCCGCATGCTGGCCTCGTTATACCGTTACGACGAGCCGGGATTGCGCACGGGCGATCAAATCGTGCTGCGGGGCTGGAGCCGGGCCGACGGATATGCCGGCCTGGAACCGCAACGCCTGCTGGACTACAAAATACTTCCCGCCTTGCGCGTCGCCGGGGTCGGCTGGGTCCGCCGCGGACCAACAACCAATGATATCTGCGGGCTGATTCCGTGTGACGACAATTGGTCCGCAGTCCCCGATCCGCTTCCCCGCGTGCGCCTGGTTAACCGCATAATCGCAAGTAACAATCCCGCCGCGGATATAGCCAAGATTGACGTCGATTCCGAGGCGCTAAGCGACGTCTCGCTGGTGTTGCCGCCGGCAAAGCCCGGCGACGCCTCGCTTATCGAAGACCTTCCCGGCCGTCTGGGCGTTCGGACGGAGGCGCCGTCCGCGCAATTGCTGGTCGTCGCCGAAAGTTATCATCCCGGATGGAAAGCCACAATCAACGGCTCGCCCGCCCAGGTGTATCATATCAACGGCGACTTCATGGGCTGCCTGGTGGGACCGGGGACGCAGTTGGTAATGCTTCAGTTCCAGCCGGCCAGTTTGCGGACTGGCCGGTTGATTTCCTATTTAGGGCTGGGCTTTTTGCCATTTTGTTTAATCGGAATTTGGCTAAAGCCGGCCACGTCCAAACCTGAGGAGCCGCGCTGATGAACGATGGAAAAACTTCCTGCCGCCCCTGTCCCGCCGAATTGCTGATAAGCGTGGTGTTGCCGGTGTGTAACGAGGAGCGGATCCTGCCGCTCTTGGCCGCGCAGCTTACTCGCCTCCTGCAACTGAGGGAATATGAGTACGAAATCATTTTTGTAAACGACGGCTCGCAAGACCAAAGCGGCCACGTTCTAGATCAATTGGCCTCAAGCAGCCGGCGGATACGGGTACTGCATTTTTCCCGGAATTTCGGGCACCAGGCGGCCCTCCACGCCGGTTTGGCCCATGCCCGGGGCGACGCAGTCGTGATCATGGATTCCGACCTGCAAGACGACCCCGAGGCGATCGGGCAAATGATCGATCGCTGGCTGGAAGGATATGACGTGGTCTACGCCTTGCGCCGCAATCGAAAGGAAGGCAAAATCAAGAAGTTGCTCTTCGCCTCGTTTCATCGCATGCTCTCCCGCGTGGCGTCTATCTCCATCCCCGCCGACGCGGGCAATTTCGGCCTGATCGATCGGCGGATCGCGGAATTGATTCTCGCCCTCGGCGAGCGCGACCGCTATTTTCCCGGACTGCGATCTTGGGTCGGATTCAAGCAAATCGGCATCGAAGTCGAGCGCAACGCCCGCTACGACCGGCAGCCGCGGGTATCGCTCGGCGGTTTGTTCAACCTGGCCAAGACGGCGATTTTCTCCTTTTCGGCCATGCCGCTCATGCTCTTTCACTTCATCGGTCTGGCGGCAGCCGCGGTCTTCCTGGGTCTTAGCGCCTTCTCTCTATATTGCAAACTCTTCACCAACCTGGCAATTCCCGGTTGGACGTCCTATATCCTCGCCGGAAGCTTTTTCGGGGCGATAAACGCCATGGGTATCGCGATCCTGGGCGAATACGTAATCCGCATTTACGATCAGGTCCGCGCCAGACCCTTGTACCTGGTCGATCGCATGGTCAATATGCAAGCGGAAATCGCGGAGGAAACGGCAAAGGGCGATAAGCCATATCGCGACCTGCTCTTGGAGGCCATCAACCTGCTCGATTCCGCCAAGATTTCTCAACCTTGTGTGAAACATGAAACCGCGGAATTAATCAAATAGAACGACTAGAGCGCATCTCGGATCAGTGTAGCGTGTTGGGTGCCATGCCCACGCTTGTCGTGGGCATGTTTTCCCGAGAATTACACTACATGGCCACGCAAGCGTGGCCATGGCACCCGCTACACTCAAGTGAGATGCGCTCTAATCGCGGTAATCGTTGATCGGGTGTCCAATATACGGGTCGTGAATGGTTCCGGGAATTTGAAATTCAGTAACAGTTTAGTTTTTTGTCATATTTATGGTGGCAGTGATGGAAGTTTGCCAGTGGTCAAATAGGTTTTCAGGGCTTGGATGACGGAATCCAAGAGATCGTGATTGCGTTGTTTTAGTGTGCGAAAGATGCTCATCAGCACCGCTTGGGTGTCCGCTCCGCGGCGGCTGCGATTGGCATAGCTGTTTTTGCGAATGATCACTGCCGGACGAATCGCCCGTTCGGCGTGGTTGTTCTCGAAGGGAACGTCCGCGTGATCCAAAAAAGTGAACAACTCGTTTTGGTGTCGGCGCAGCCGTTTCACGAGACGGTCGGCTTGCCGATCGCGCCAATCGGTTTCGATCAGTTCCTGCAATCTTCGGTCCAAACACGCCCGCCGCGATGCGTATTCCGCCGGAGGATGCTCCTCGCGTTTCCACAAACGGATGGCGTCGCCCAGCAGCCGTCGCAGCTTTTTGGCGAATGCAGACCAATGTTCTCCGGGATTTTTGTATTTTTCCACATGCTCCAGGTCGCGGAACAGATGCACCAGACATTTCTGCCGCGGACCGCCGGAAATCGCGTTGTAAGCGCCCCAGAAATCGCTGATAAACGCGCCTTTGAACTCCTCGGCGAAGAATTTCCGCAGCGCCGGCTCGCCACGCGAGCGATCGATCAGATAGTAGGTCAGCCGCGGATTGCTGAAACACCACAGCCAGTGGGTTTTGCCAGCCACGCGCCAGCCCGTCTCGTCGCCGTGCAGCACGGCCGACGCCAGTCCCTCTTGTTGAATCTGTTCGTACCAGGGGGAGAGCGCCTCTCGCAGACGATGCCACATCTGCGCCAAGGCCCCTTTGCTGATCTTCAGTTGCAAGTGATGGTTGAAGACGTCCACGATTTGCTGCGAGGTCGTGCCCAGTCCGTAGTGCATCCACGCCGAAAGCGCCACCGCACGGTTGCCCAAGCGGGCGTTCGGCAGGGCGTCGGGCGCCTGCGGCGCGACGCGCTTCTTGCAGCGCGGGCACCAGTCGCGATGGATCGTATGTTCTGTGACTTCGGCTTGAAGATTCTCGGGAATGTCCTCCACATATCGCGTGTGCGTCTGGTTCAGCCGCTTCAAACGTCCCTGACAGTGCGGACAGCAAGGAAGTTGGTGTTCCTCGTAACGGTCGATCCGCTGGGGCCGCTTCCGGCCACTGCCCGGATGCCCATTTTTGCGGCCGGGCCGCTTTTTCCGCGAAGAAATGGCCGGTTTTTCGTAAACCGGGATCATGCCCGAGGGCGTGGAGGGCATAGTCGAGGCCGAATTCCGCGCCTCGGCCAACTGCTTGGCCATTTCCAACAGCGCGAAAATCACCGCCTCCCTCCCCCGCGAGAAAATCGCCTCCGCCTGCGCGGTCGAGGCTTGGCCCCAAAGATATTCCCTTGGGCAAAACAGAAATAGTAGTGTCCTTTCGCATAAACCATAGACATAAACCATTTCCCGTTTTTTCCCAAGATCAATCCCAAAAAACTAAACTATTACGAAATTCATTAGTCCCGGCACTCGAGCCGGGCGGAAAACTTCCGCCGCTTGCCCGGGAAAATCGCCGCCGCCCGGCAAAGATCGCGCATGGAACCCGGAAATCGGACAACCCCGAAGCATAACAGCGGGGCGATGATCGAGCCCCAATATTGGTTGAAATCTTGACCCACCACGGCGAAAACCGCCACGTACAAACAGGCGGTCAAGCCGATGCGCGCGCCTAGTGCAGTCTGCCATCCGCCCAGTCCGAACATCGCCGCCGCGAAATACAGAGCCGTCACCCAGGGCGGCAATAATATCAAATACGCATTCATTTGAGCCGTGGCCAGCACGAATCCCGCCCCGCCGAACCGGATCCATCCATGTTTATGGGCTATGGCGTCCGGGCCGATCAGGCCCGATACGTTCCACCAATGCCATCCATAAAAGATCAGCCATGCCGATAGTCCCAGCCCCCAACCCGCGAGTTCCGTATTATTTAGTCCACAGTGAATACGCCGGGGGTTTTCCTTGGCGCCACGATTATTCGTGGGAAAGCATTTTAATCCTGCCATTGCCGTGCAAAGCAAACAATAAGGCAAGGCCAATTCGCGTATGAATAAGGCGGCCAAACCCAATCCCAGCCCAAGTTTTGGCCTGCACGTTCCATAGGCGCACAAGGAAAAGGCGATCAATACCCCAGCCCATAAAATCGGCATCACAAATAAATCGTCCAACACGGTGAACAACAACGGTCCGCTGAGCAGAACCACGCATGCCAGCCCGATATACGGGAAATGTCCCGGGGACTGTCCCGATGTTTCGGGCGCCATGCTCGCATGGTCGGCAAAAATGGGACTATCCTCTTTAGAATTTCGCTCCCGGGCAAGGGCCTGGAAGGCGAAGATAATCAATCCCAGCGACAAAGCCCCAAGAAAATACTTTGCCCATTCCGATCTAGGCAACCGGCCTATAAACCACATCGGCAACGGTGTGCGCCAATTAAAAACGCTCAGGGTAGGATAACCTCTTGCGGTCAATTCGGCAGCAGCGGCCTGATAATAGCCCTCACCTTTGTGTATGCGATCCACTTCCGCCCGATACAAGGCCGCGTCGCCTGCCCCGCGTCTTGACCGCTCGACGTTGCCTTGCCAAAGCGGCGACAGGGCCACCTCAATGCAAAACAGGGCGCCCAGCGCCAGAATTGCCAAAACCGCTCGGGCTTGCCACGCTGACAGTCGAGAATAACCCGTGACCATAGATTAAAAGCCTGATGAAAGATGTCACCCCGTGATTTTGCGCTTATAAGCCTTTTTGCAAGTGTAGCTTACTGTATTAACGGGAATTGAATGGATTTGGCGATAAAAATGTCGCAAAAATGCGACTTTGGGAAAAATGTTATCGCTTGCGTCGCCAAACGTAAAACAGCAGGCATGAAACTCCGGTGCCCAACAAATTCAAGGCGGAAGGTTCGGGAACGGCCCTCATAGAAGAGAAATCACCCGCCGGACCGCCGGCAATGGCGCTGATGACCACTGAGGAATTCGGCATAATAGTGAGCGTTCCCACGGAAATGCTTGATGCGGTAAGTTGCGTGGTGATCCCGGCGCTGCCGACGATCAATTCCCCTTGCCCGGAGATCTCGCCCAATGTCGTGGTCCCGGTATTCAATTGCAATCCTCCGCTATAGATAAGCGTGTTTCCGCTATAGGTGGGATTGCCCGTGAGGGTCAAAATTCCTGCGCCGTCTTTGATTATTCCACCACTGCCGGAGATAACGCCGGAAAATGTCGTGGATGCGTTGCCGCCCATGGTAAGCGTTCCGGATCCTAGAAGCACCGAACTGCCGGCCACGCCGGACAGCGAGCCTATGGTCTGGCTGAAGTTGTTAAGATCCAGTGTTGCACCGCTGCCGGTTATGTTTACGTCGGTGGATGAAGGCAGCGAGCCCGGGGCGCTTATATTCAAGGAGGAGAGATTTGCGTTGGGGCCCGCGTCGTGCAAAATTTCGAGGGCGTTGGAGTTGAGGGCCCCGTTCCAGAAACGTACCTCGTTGTAACTCGCGCTTGCCGTGTTATCTGAAGTATAGAAGGAGCGGCCCAAGTTGTCTGCGGCATCGTTGAAATTGGCCAGCGTGTTAGCAGTGGTGAAAGATCCTTTGGCTGAACCCAGGTTGGCGTTTCCCGACGCGGCGGAATACCAAGTGACTGCTGTCGAGTCGCCCAAGGGCTTCAACTCCATTACGATATGGTATTCCGTGTTCGGATTGTATGGCTGGTTGGTATTATCCGACGTACTCGTGACGATGCGAGATGTATTCGGGGCGGTGTCTTTCCATTCCACCCGGTCCGAGTTTTGGTCGCTCCATTGAGTCCAGCTCATGAAGAGGTTTTCGTTGCTGGATGAGCCCAAGTCGAAAATCCGGCTCCATGTCTGCAAGACTTTCGGTGTAGCCCAGAGTTCGATGGTAACAGGCGAGTTGCTCTTAGGCAGCAGGTTCGAACCCAGGCTGATGTAGTCCGATGAGCCTCTAGCGCCGCCGGTAAGGGTCGCTTGGCCCGGTGTGGAGGTAAGTGAGACGTTATTCGCGCCCACATCGACAATTGTGGCGGGGCTGCCGCCCGCCGAATCGTTCAAAGATCCGTTGAAACTCCAGCGATGAGCGACCGAAATCGGATTTGTACCCAGTTTTAGGGTTCCTGCGGATATGGTGGTCGAGCCGCTATAGGTGTTTGCCCCGCCGAGGGTAAGCGTGCCGCCGCCAATCTTGGCCAGACCGCCGGCGGCCGAAGCCATCGTAAGTGCCTGGGAAATGGTTATGTTATTGCTGTTGGTGTCGATCACGGCTCCGCCGGATTGCACGTCAACCGTGTTCAAGCCCGTCATGAACCAGGTGGTGGAGTTTCTAGCTTTCAATGTGCCGCCGTTAAAGTGGAAAGCGGCCGTGCTGCCGTTGCCATAGACCGCGGCCGTGGAGATCGTGCCGCCGTCGAGATGCACGGCGCCGTTGCCGACTTGAATGAAGTCGGTTGCGTTGATGGTGCCGCCGGAGATGTTTAATATGCCGGAGCTTGTCTGACCGACTTTAATTCCGGAAAGCGTGCCTGTAGGCGAAGAAGCGAGATTCACGGCGTGGCCGCTTTGAATCACGGCGATTTGATTGTTGCCCGGGACGATACCGCCCAGCCAATTGGCGTTTGTCAAAAAATTATTCGTGCCGGTTGCGTAGTTATCGAATTCGATTTCCGTGGTATCCAGTGTGGCGTTGACGATCAAATTATCGGCCACGGCGCGGGAAACTTTAAACACGGAACCATGCTTGCCGTTCGCGGGGAAGACGAGATCATTGTTGCGATTGGTCCAGTTCGTGCCGTCGCTGGAGGTGCACAAACCCATCTGGGTGTAGAAGTCGGCGTACACGTACCAGGAACCGCCGATTTTGATTGAGTTGGGGCCCTCGCAACCGACAGTGGCAATATACGGGCCGGAAGTAGCATACGCGCCGGTCAGATTAGTGCCGCCCTGCGCCTTGTATACGATGCCGTTGCGCTCGTCCTTGACGAACATTACGTAGTTGTTCGTCGCGTCATCTTTAACGATATTCGCGTCGATTACCGGGAAGCCGGGATCGTATAAGACGGCGGGAGGCGCTAAAGGCGTTGTAATCGGTTGTAGTGGAGTAATATATTTTTCTGGGGCCCACGACGCCTCCCACGCTCGTTGCCGAAGACCAATAAACCACATACCGGCTGTTTGCGGCATCCCAAGTGCTTTCCGGCGCCCAGGCTTGTTGCGTGCCGGGAACGGACGCCATAACATCGACATATTTTTTATCCGTCCAAGTTAGCAAGTCGGTCGAATCGCCATAACAGATTTTTGTATTGACAGTCCAGGGTTCAGTGGTGTGGGTCAAATGGAAGGTGCCGTCCTGCCCGTAGATGATGTGTACATCGCGCATCGTGGTGCCGGCCATGGGCCCCGTGACGGCCACATCGCCGTTGACGGCGTGATAGCTCATGCCGTCGAGCGAATAAGCCAAGTACATCCCGCTCGTACCGTTCGGATCCCTGAAATAAGAGAACATATACACATCGTCCACTGCGAGCGCATGTTGGCAACATAAAGCGGAACCGAGCAGTACAAGGACTATCATTCCTGGTAATTTGCCGCCAGGCAAAATAAAAAAAGATGTCTCACTCATGACAACCTCCTAATATATCCATGTCTTTAGGAAAACGGCCGTTGCAGCGATAAGCAGCAAGAGCCAGACCCCAGGTTCGGGCACGGCCGGGCCGCCGGCAACGGGGCCGATGACCACCGTGGAATTCGCGGCAATGGTGAGCGTTGCCAAGTCAATGTTTGAAGCGGTGAGTTGCGTGGGCGTCGCGGCGCTGCCCACGATCAAATCGCCCTCTCCGGAAATTCCCGCCAAAGTTGTGCTTCCCGTGTTTAACTGCAATTGCCCGGCGTTGATAACCGTCTGTCCGCTGTAGGCGGGATTGCCAATAAGAGTCAAAAGGCCCGGCCCGTTTTTCGTCAAACCCCCGGATGGCGAGCCGGCCAAAAGCCGTTGCCGAATGGTGACGTCAAATCCGTTGCTGTCGATTATCGCCCCGCCCGCTTCCACGTCGGCCGTATCCAGATTCTGCATGAAGGTCGCCGTGGTGTTTCTGGCTTTCAATGTTCCGCCGTTAAAGTGGAACGTGGACGTGCCGCCTCCGTCTTCCACAATCGGCGTGCAGATGGTTCCGCCATCCAGGTGCACGGCGCCATTGCCGCTCGAGCCACCGCTCAGGCGCAATCCTCCGCTGCTATCGAGGAGACCCGAGCCGCTGGCCGTCAGAATGCCCGCTCCCCCTCCGCCCACGATTAGGCGCGCGGCGGTACTGGTTTGCAGCATCGTGCCCCCGCTAATCGAATATGACGAGCCGGTTGCGCCGGAGGATTGGCTGATGGAAAGCCCCTGCCTTGCATAGAGGGTGCCTCCGCTTTGAACAAACGAACCTTGGCCTAGTCCGCCGACCTGGATGTTGCTCGATCCGGAGTCGAAGGTTCCGTCGCCGGATAGTTCGTAAGAGCCCACGCCATAAGAGGTAAGACGCCCTCCGATCACTATTGCATTGCCGCTGCCGGTTACGGAGACGCTGCCCCCGGACTGATGCATGGCGCCTACGGCGTTGCCTCTGGCGGTTCCGTAGATGTCGCCTGAGGCGACAAACAACGCGTTCGCGCTTAAATTCCCTCCTTCCACGTATAAGTCGCCATGCGAATTGCGGAACTGGCCGACGTTGAGATTACCTTTCACAGTCAACGAGCCGCCCTGCAAACGATAAGTCCCAGTGCCAAATATGCCAATAGAGGAGTAATTGTTGGAAGTTATCGAGGAATTATCGTTTTGAACTATCTCGCCCGAACCTCCTTCGCCGACGAGAATGGAACCGGCCACTGCGATTGCGGCAGAACCTGAAATGTTGATAGTGCCCGACGCGTTCGCTCCGGTCGCGCCGAGGCTGACGTTGCCGGCGCTGATTTTTCCGCCGGAAAAATTCAATACGCTTCCGGCCGAGCCGTTGTTGCGTCCGGAGCACACCCAGTTTGATACGTTTACCGTTCCCCCGCTGATATTCAACACGCCCGGCGAAGTTTCGCCTACCCACAATTCGGTGAGCGTGCCCGCAGGCGATGCGCTTAGATCCGCCGTATGCCCGCTTTGAATTATGGCGATTTGCCCAATGCCCGGCACTGTACCGCCCAGCCAATTTCCGCCGGTTAGATAGTCCGTCGAGCCCGATGCCTGGCCGTCGAATTCGATCTGCGAGGTTGCTCGTGGGACGTGGGCGATCAAATAGTCCGCCGCCGAGCGGGGAACGGCAAACACCGTGCCATGATGCGCATTCGACGGAAAGATGACTTTATTGGTGTAATCAGTCCAGGTGGCCATGTCGTCGGAAGAACTCATGGCTAGATACATGGTGTTGCTATATGCATCGGAATAGCAGTACCAGGTGTTGCCGATCTTGATTACCGATGGTCCTTCGGCGCCGGAACCAACGGGTGAAACCTGCATGAGTGGAGAAGTGGCATACGGGCCGGTCGGGCTGGTACTGGCCGGCGTCATATATATATTGCTTGTGATGTCGTCTTTGCAGAAAAGCCGGTAATTCAAGCCGTCTTTGACTATCGTGGCGTCAATGGTCCTGAAACCGGGGTCATACAAAATGGCCGGAGCGGAAAAAGTGCTGTAATCGGCTGTAGTAGAGTAATAAATTTTTTTTTGCTCTCCGCCCGAATTGAATCCCGACGACCAACACACGATGTATCTATTGTTGGGGGCGTCCCAATAACTTTCCGGCGCCCAGATTTCTTCCGGGTTGAACCCCGTGATGCTGATGCTTCTCTTCGCCGACCAGTCGACCAGATTGGATGAATCGCTGTAACCGAACGTGGCGCCGGTCCAGGAAGTTGTGTAAAGCAGGTGAAATTTGTTGTCCGGTCCGTAAATTATGTTTGGATCGCGCATCAGCGTGCCGCTGGGCGGCGTGATCGCTGTGTCGTTGTTCACGGCATGGTAGCTTAATCCATCAAGCGAATAGGCCAGGTGCAGCCCGTCCGTGCCGTCGGGTTCATTGAAATACGAGAACATATATACGGTGTCATCCGCCGCGGCAGGCATGCAACATAATGCGGAAACCGCCGCTACGAATAGCACAATTCCGGGCAAATGTAATTTGCTCCAAGACCAGGCGTCATATGTCCTTCGATGCATAATTGACCTCCGATTATTCTGAGGCGGTCTAACCTGTTGCCCGATAAAGCCCGGGAAATACAACGTCCATTATACAATCTGTTTATGTGAAATACATCAAAAAAATACGCCAAATTCCAAATAAAAGCCTTGCGTAATTTGTGATTACGCAAGGCTTTTTGTAGTTATGGATATTGAATCCCAATTCTGACCTTGTGGATGCATCATGCATCCGCAAACGCGGCGTCTTGTCCGCGTTATTGGTCTTTTATCCAGACTATCGACCGCCCGCCGCGGCCTCGGCCGCCGGGACCGGCCGGCTGATTTGTCGCCTCCGCAGCGCCGCCGCCCGTGGCGCCCGATCCGCTCGCATTGCTTTTTCCCCGGCTTG
The DNA here is from genome assembly GCA_963845975.1 of Pirellulales bacterium. Classification (GTDB taxonomy): domain Bacteria; phylum Planctomycetota; class Planctomycetia; order Pirellulales; family Thermoguttaceae; genus JBEKIK01. The sequence continues at coordinate 676,660 of CAWJUD010000002.1, forward strand.
CAGCGCCGTTATTCCGCGCGTAGTTGGGTATGGCCGTCATCGGCGTGCCATCGGCAAATGCGCCCTTGATTACCGTTACCCCGCCTAAAAGGTCGGGCTTCCACTCTGTCGTTAGCTCCGAAGTCGGGCTGAGCACCCCGTCCACATTTTGGTCGATGCTTTCGATGTTGTACACCAGTGGCCCGTAACGCAAAGCGACCCGGCCTCGATCCGCGGCGATCTTTTCGCTGGCCTTCACGCGCTGGACTTTCATGGGCAGTTCAAAATCGATTTTATCGCCAGCCCGCCACGTGCGATTAATCACGGCATAACCCTTATCCATCACCGGAGTAATCGATTCTCCGTTAACCGCAAGAGAAACGATCCCGTTGGTTTCCGGGGTGCTCTTATAAAGCCCGCTCACTTCGCGATTCGGAACCCGGATTTTGACGGCGAAGCTTTTTTCCGCCGCCGGCTCAACGGTAAGCGAAACCTTGCCGTTCCAAGGATAATCCGTGGCCTGGACCAGTTTCACGTCCGTGCCCGCGACGTTTTCCACCGTTGCGGTGCTGCCGATGAAAAGATTCACGTAAATACTGTCCGCGCTCTTCGCATACATCCAGGTGGGAAGCATGAGAAGCACGCGGGGAATATTGCCCACGCAGCAGGGACAATTATGCCAGGCGTAGCGCGATCCCCCCGAACTCAAGGGATTTGTGTAATAAAAGTTTTTGCCTTCCATATCGATATCGCCCAGTATGGCGTTGTAAAGCGTCTCTTCGCAAAGATCGGCGTATTTCGCGTCATGGAAGATCATGTTCAACTTGTGCTGGAAGAACAACTCCCCGCAGTTGGCGCAGGATTCGCAATATGCATTGTTGGGCAGCGAATAATCCTTGCCGAATCCTTCCGAGGTCTCGCCGCTGCCTACTCCCCCGGTGACGTAATATTTCCTGTTCACAATGCTGTCCCAAAGCGATACGACCGCGCTCAGGTAATCCATGTCCCCCATATCCATGGCGATATCGGCCATGCCCGAATACGAATACGCGGCCCGCACTGAATGTCCCACTGCCTCGTATTGCTGGACCACCGGCAGATGGCTCTGGTCGTATTCCTCGCCGTTTTTCCGGCTATCCAGCATAAACTTGGCCAGTTCCAGGTATTTCCGCCCTTTGCCCGCCCCTTCTTCGGAGTCCACAAATCGGGCAAAACGCGCCAAGGCCTGTTCCACTTCCTGATGCCCTTCGTACCAGGTCTTTTTAGGGGCCGGGCCGATGTTCTCGCACCAGCAATCGGCCAGTTTCTTGGCCGCATTGTACATCCGCGGATCAGTCTTGTTAGTCATCAGATAATGGGCAATGGCCGCTTCCAGAAAATAACCGGCCGTATAACCCTCGTGATTGATCTTGTTCGTCCAGCGCGGATCGCCGTTAAGCGTGTGTAACGTTTGCAGATAACCGTCCGGCTCCTGGGCGGCAAGTATTTTCGGAATCCAATCGTCGAGTGTTGCTTTGTAGGCGTTCTGGGCGGCAATGATATCCGCGTCGCCCTGCGGATCGACCATCAATGCCACGCACATGGCTTCGATGGTGTTATAAACCCAGGCATTGGAAAACCAGTATCCTACGTGCCTTTTGGCCGGCTGCCCGGCCAATTTTTTGGCCGCTTCGACAAAGTTCGCAATGCCCCCCTCGCGTAAATTCGGGTCGGATATCTTGTCGATGCAATGCGGAATCCAATTCACGATAAGAGCCTTTGCCCTATTGTTCCATAGCGGATTGTCGATCTTGTAATTTTTTGTATACACCATTTCTAAATGCGCTCCCTGGGGCGGCGGGTCTACCGATACCTTGAGCGTGGACGAAGAGCTTAACTCGCCGTCCGAACCCGTCAACTTCAGCTCGTAATCGCCCGGCGCCGAAAATGTCGCCGTTGTTTCCGGCGCATTGGCGTCCGCAAACGTGACGTCTCCCGGACCGGACTCTTTGCTCCACTGAACCGATGGCGCGGCATTCGGTTTGCCGTCGTCTTTTATCGCTCCTTTCAGATATGTCTTTCCTCCCAGAATAACGCTGCGGTCTATGCCCGCCGTTACCGATGGAGGAAAATTCGGCGATTTACCCGAATCGTATACTTTCCATTCCAGAACGCCGGTCGACATGCCTTCGGCCGAATCGAACTCCAGCCGGATCTTGGACGTTTTTACTTCATCGAAAGTGGTGGTGTTGTATGCATTTGACTTCACTCCGAGACCGAACGAATTATTCACCGAAACAAACTTGTCGCCTTCCCAGTATTTCAAACGGCAGGCCGTGGGCAAACGGATTCCGCCGCGGTCATCAAACCAATACACGTCGACTTTCCCCGTGCTGATCGGTTGACTCCATTCGTACTGCACCCATTGTGTGCCGTTTCTAGGCCAGTTGCCGTAAGCCCCGTGGCTTCTGTCGCGCGAGTTTCTCGGATCATACCCGTCATTGATCGCGCCTAAAGACTCATTCCCGGATACAAAGGATGTCGATGGGGTCGCTACAACTGCAATGTTCACGCCGCCGTCGGCCGCCGTCGGGGTCGCTTGTTGTGCGAAACCCTTATTTAACAAAGAAAAAATAGCGGAAATTATAAATACGATTGCGAAACTATGGGGCAGCGCCTTTTTCATTGACAATCTCCTTCGTAAAAGATGAAAAATAATTATTTGCCAGTAAAAACCAATATATCACCTTGTTTCACACATAACAATGCAACTAAAAAAGATTATTTTTGACACCCTCTATCACTTGCGGGCTATTTCCACCGTTACAGTCTCCCCCGCGGACAGGTCGAGGCTCTTTACGCCGCTGACACCGAATGCTCTAAGTTCCACCCGTTGATCAACGGCCGATCGAAGGGCTACGTTGATTCGATCCTGATTCCAAGCCAGGCTGCAAAGTTCAATCTGCCCCCGGCAACGAATCCCTTCGATCCTGCCCGTCGGCCACTGCTTTGGCAGCGCGGGCAGGAGTTCAATCCGTCCCGGCCTGGAATCGGCCAGCATCTTGATAATGAGCGCGGGCAGACCGCCGCAAATATCGGTGTTAAATAGCGATTTAGGGTTGTGCGTGCTCACCAGGTTATTGGCCCAAAAATTGTTCGCCAGCCAGTCGACCACCTCGTATGACATCGCCGCATCGTGAAGGCTAGTGGTAGCCAATCCCATCTGAACCAACCCGAACGCCATTTCGCCGCCGTTTTCCCGCCGGCGGAATTCCATCCTCCGCTGGGCCGCGCGATAAAACGCCTTTTGCAGGCCCGCGTCCGCCGCGATCTCCGGCGGCATGCTGGCAAAAAGCCCATACAGGTGCGAGCAATGACGATGGGCGTAGTTGTCTTCCAAAAGCGGCGTGGTCCATTCCTTCACCGCCCCGTCGGCATTAATCATGTATTCAGGCATCTTCGCCAGCATGGTTTTCCATCGCTTCACCCCGTCCGGATCGGTATTGAGTCGCTCGCAGCCCGCAATCAGGTTGCCCAGCAGCTCCCGGGCAACGGCAATGTCCATTGTGGCGTTGATGCAGGCCTGCGAAGGATTGTTCTTTGGATTATTTTCCGGCGAATAAGAGGGACTGAAAAGATACTTTCCATCCGGACCCTCGATCAGAAAATCCTCGTAAAACAAGGCCGCCTCTTTCATGAACGGCAATGCCCGCTTCCGCAAAAACTCCCTGTCCCCGGTGTACAGGTAGTAGTCGTAAAAATACTGTGCCGCCCAACCGGCCCCCGCCGTCCAGAAAGTCATCGGCCATGTGCCGTCGAAGTGATTGTTCAGACCGTGGGAACTCGTGCGCGACGGAACGTGAATGCCCCGGCAACCATATAATCTCCGGGCATTCTCCCTGTAGTCCGGCATTTGCGATTCGAGGTAGCGGAAGTAGGGTTCCATCAATTCGGGCATGTTCGCCGGCAGATTTGCGGCAATCGCGCATTGCACGTTGCCGTTCATCGTGAAATCGCTGGACCACGGCGGCGCCCAGGTCCCGTTCCAGATGCCCTGGAGGTTGGGAAACAGCTCCCCGCTGCTCGACAGGATGTTATAGCGGCAGGCATCGAATTCCTTTTCCAATAAGGCCTTGGACAGATTGCCCACCCGCGATTTCGCCAGCAGTTCCTCGGAAGTCAAGGCATGGTCCGCTCCGCCGCCGAGGTCCAGGCGCATGCGATTGAATATCTCCCCGTGGACCTTGGCGTGCCGCTTCAACAGAGTTTCGAAATCAGGTTCAATCGCGGACAATTCCCGCTTTAAGACCGGCAACTGCGAGGCGTTATAGTCTTTCAACAGTTCGATGCGAACAAGCACCAGCACCTCATCCGCGCCGCGGATACTAATTTTTTCTTTTTCGGCGGACATTTTTCCGCCCCGGGCCACAACCTTCGCCGCTCCCTCATATCCTTGCAGACTGCCAGGCCAGGTCCTACGGAAATTGCTGCGATAACTAAGCCAATTATCCTCGGCCGACGCAATTACCTCCTTGATGCCCCGTTTAAACATTTCTTCCGGTCCCCATCCCCCCACGTTCTTTGTCGGCCGCTGGGCTAAACTCAAGTCGCAATCCACTGCCCCGCCGCTCGGGCCGGTGATCGAGAGCGCCACAACGTCATCCGGCCGGGAAACGAATACACGCCGGCAGAATTCGCCCCGTTCGTCCTCCCAACGGACGTACGCAACTCCGCTCTGGAAATCCAGCGATCGCCGGTAGCCCTTTATTTCCCCTTTTTCATACATTTTCACCTTCAAATCAAAAGCGGGAATAAAAGGATCGGTCCATCGCTTTTCGCCATATCCCTCTTTTAAAGAAAGATCGACCACGTAATCGGCCGCGCACTGATACTGCCCGTCCGCCATCATCCCGCGAATCTCTTTCAAGTGCTCGGCCGTATTCACCGGAGGCAGCGGCTGGTTAAGCGGCATAAACAGTCGGGCATGGTTCAGAATGACGGTCTCGTCCACCGGCCGGCCCATCACCATCGCCCCGTATTTGCCGTTGCCGCTGACCAAGGCATGCTCCCAAGTCCCTGCCGGTTGCGAACTGACGAACCCTCGCTGCGGCAAAGTGTCCGCAAAACCCTTGACGGCCGCTATTGCCAAAACCAGCCCGATAATTGTCGATCTGCATTTCATGATTGTTTTTCCCAAGATTTCATTCGTACAACAAGTGCATGGCACACGTTTCACATTATAAAGAAGAATTTTTCGGATGTCCTCTTATTGACCATCAGGATCGGATAACCATTAGACCCGGATGCGCATAAAAAAACCTTACGCAACTCTTTGTCGCATAAGGCTTTAAAGTGTGGAGGATAGGGGACTTGAACCCCTGACCTTCTGAATGCCATTCAGACGCTCTCCCAACTGAGCTAATCCCCCTTAAACCGTTCTCCGGCATTTGTGTGACAGAAACCGGCAAATGCAACTGGGTAAACTCTAAATAGTTTACTTTCAAGAATTATACACGATAGCAAAAACCCATTTGATCTACCAGGGTCTAACACTGATAAAAAATTGGGGCTGGAATGTGGAATATTGTTTGTTGCTTAATTCCTAAAACGCACGCTTTATTCTCCTGACCCGCCATTAGTATTATCTACTCGGCCGACTTTGCAAACCCCGGCTTTACCTATCGGCCGACCTTGGGTATCTTTCACAACATGCATCCACGGTTTTTCCGAATATGTTTTTTGCTTTTAGCCGGGCTGAGCCTGGGTACAGTCTCATTCGCGGCGGATTTCCGCGTGGAAAACCGCGTTTATTCGGGCAATAATAAACAGCCCGACAGTCAAAGCACCACGATATTTCAACATGCATTCGTCTACGATTTTCTGCAAAAACCGCCTGAAACCATCGTCTTCGATAAAACCGCCGGGCGATTTGTTATTCTCGACGACGCCCGGCAGGTTCGCAGCGAACTGACCACGCAAGAATTGGAGAACTTCACGCAGAAGTTGAAAGAGCGGGCCGGAAAAGAACAAGATCCGCTCGCCCAATTCTTTGCCGAACCGAGTTTTGAAGAACGTTACGACCCTTCCCGCCGTGAATTGATACTGTCGAGCGACCTGGTGAATTATAAAGCGATTATAACCTCGGCCGACAATGCGGTTGTCTCTCAATACCGCGAATTCTCCGATTGGTACGCCAGGCTGAACGCCATCCCTATTTTCGGATCTCGCCCCCCCTTTGCACGGTTCAAGCTAAACGAAGCCCTGGCCCGGCGCGAGGCCGTCGCCCGAGAGGTGGTCTTAACCATAACCGTGGTCAAGGAGGGAAAAACTCATCCCGCCACCGTGCGCAGCGAGCATCTTCTCAGCCTAACGCTCGCCCCTGCCGACGTGGAGCGTATCGATCGCGCACGGAAATCAATGACCGCCTACAAACCGGTTTCCTTCGACAAGTATCGGCAGGCTAAATAAGGGCGGCTTTTACGCGCCTGTTTTTCTCTTATAATGGCGCCTGATCGCTAACCCGCATTTCTCACTAGGCCTATACGTTTACAGGACAGTGTGCCACTGCTTCGCAGAAGCAGTGCTTGCTCGAATTGCTATTCACTGCTTGACGTACGTCAGGGCACCGACCGAAGGTTGGTCGTGGCACACGATGGTGAGAAATGCGGGCTAATGTCATTCGACACAGGAGGATCAGTTTATGTCGTGCATTACAAATGGGTTAGGAATATTGTTCCTAATATTTCTTTCGATTATTTTCTTTACACAAGCTGATCAATCCCTTGCCCAGGTGACCGTGGAAAAATCGCCCAACGGCGCAATTGTGAAGATCGACGGCCAACTATTCGCCGAATACCTGATGGTTTCCGGAGGCAAGCCGATCTTGTGGCCCATCATTGGCCCCACCGGCAAACCTATGACCCGGGCCTATCCCATGACAAAAGACGACCCAAAGGAGAAAACCGATCACCCGCACCACCGCTCGCTGTGGTTTACGCACGGGAATGTAAACGGAATTGATTTTTGGACCGAAAAAAAAGGCAATGGCGCCATAAAACATCGCGATTTTGCCAAACTGGAAAGTGGAAAAAACGGCCTGATCATTACCAACAACGACTGGCTCTCATCCGATGGAAATCGCCAATGCGAAGATCAGCGCACCTTGCGTTTCGGCGCCGAGACGGATTGCCGCTGGATCGATTTCGGCATCACTATCCAAGCCTTGGATAAGCCGGTAACCTTCGGCGATACGAAAGAGGGCACTTTCGGGCTGCGCCTGGCCGAAACCCTTAGCGTGGACGCCAAGCAAGGCGGGCAAATCGTCAATAGCAACGGGCTACTGGATAATAACACTTGGGGGAAGGCTGCCGATTGGGTCGATTGTCACGGTCCGCTGGATGGCCAAACGGTCGGGATCGCCATCCTCAATCACCCCCGTAGTTTCGGCTATCCAACATATTGGCATGTCCGTAGTTACGGCCTGTTTGCTGCAAATCCTTTTGGATTGCGAGACTTCAGCGGCGACCAGAAAAAAAACGGCTCTTATACAATCCAACCTGGAAAACGAATTGCATTGCGATATCGAGTGCTATTTCACCTGGGCGATGAAAAGGCCGGCAAGGTAGCCGAGGCTTTTTCGAGCTATGCCAAACTGGAAGAATAGGAAATTTGCAGTATAAATCGCGATTTTATAGGCAGCCTGGGGACTTTAATAAAAAGTTCTTTTAGGCCGTAACTCTGCTGTTGTCGGAAACGTATCCGATTGGCATCTTGCAACTTAGAAATGCAAACTAAATTTTTTGTTCAATTTCCGGGTTGAAAAGCTTTAAATCCTAGAGCGAATTTATCCATCCATTTTGCCGATAGCTTCCAGTATCGGTATTCAACCTATTTTATCTCACCTGTTTGGAGGCCTATATCTATCTCAGTCTCCATGTAATTCCAGGAGTATATAACCAGATATGTTTACTCGTTTTTACCAAATTGACAACGTGAACGATCTTCGGGAATATATCAACATCACCCTATGTGAGTATTATGAACTTCAAAACGGGGCATTCCAAATGACAGAACAGATATTAGTCCGGGCAGGTAAACCATGCGGGATCTACTTTTGCCTGAACGGCCCCCGCGCGGTTCAATTTTCCGCCATTTGGGAAACTGATCGGAACCAAATCTTGTTTTACGGTCCTCAAGGCGAACGTTTTCTGAAAACCCAATTATTAGAAGCCCCTGCATTAGAGTATGCCGCCGCATAACCGGCAGACACTGAAATCACGCGACAACAACAAGAAAAATAATCATGAGATACAAATGCATCTTAGACCAGACATCCCTGCCATAAATTTGTGTCGAGCCAATGGAAAAAGGCCGGCTTGACAGGCTTGTAACAATAATAAACATTCATATAGTATCATACCGACACGGAGGTTTATATGCTTGTCCTTTCCCGACGAGAAAGCGAGCGAATAAAGCTCGGTAATTCCATAGTTTTAACGGTAATTCGCATATCCGGAGATCGCGTCAGGCTGGGAATCGAGGCCCCGCCGGATGTATTGGTATTGCGCGAGGAACTGCAAACAAAACAGGCTGCCAATGCCCTGCCCGTGTCATCTACAACTTGATATTGACGCCTTTAGCACAAGAACAAAACCTCTATTTATCCTGCCGCAGTTATTTAGCCCGCCGTGAATACACGACGGGTTTTTTAGGCATCCCCCTCTCACCTCATTAACTGCGGCCAAAACACGTAATCGGCTTAATCCATGCGCATTTAATAACCGCACTATTCGCCCATATTTTCAGCGCGGTTGGTGTTTAGATTTAAAGCGAGAAAGATAATAACTACTTTTCCAGAGGCGCCGGTATTTCTCGCTTCCGACCCGGTTGCCGTGTCCTTGCGGCATTTTGGCCCACCGGGCATTCTGAACCTATCTAAATGTCCAGTCTCCATCTGGCAGAGGACTAGATACAAGGCTCTGTCTTGTTTTACCTACTGAAATCCTGTTTAGGATAGGCTCTTGGAAGTTTCTATCAAAACCTGGCAACACTTTACTCCGGCACGGGATTTCGACCGCCGGAAAGGGGGTCGTTCTTAGAAAATCGATGGTTTTGCTAGAGTCCCTTATAAGGGCCCGTTGGTTTACACTCGCGATTCAGAGTTTATTGCGCGGACGAATTGCGCCGGTCAGGCCGCTGTAATCCGACCTGTCTTCCGGATGCCATAAAGGCTCGCCCCGCAAAACTCGTTGCGCTAACACGTCTAACTTTGCCTTTGAGCCGGCTGGCGCATCAGTGGCATTGAACCCACCAGTCGTCACCGGCGCAAAGTCCTCGTCGTGACCGCACTCCAAAATCGCTTCAAACACGTTACGCATGAAAATTATACTCCATCGAAAAACTAAACTTTAAATTATCCAGCCCGCCCAAAATCGTCACCGCGACACGGTCGCAAGTGATGGCTGGACTCGTCCCCCAAGGCGCCATAGTTGTCGGATCTATTGAGTACGGGGACCATCCGATTTGGCAGGATGGCGCATATCAATTAAAACACTTAATTATCCCTGTAATACACATAAAGTCAAGTAATTAATTTGAAAAAATACATTTCAAGGTTATGTTTTTTGAGATCCCTTTATGATTACCTCCCAACTTAAGAATATGGCTAATTTGCAATGACTTTATGGTGTACTAATCCATAAAGCCATTATTTTATTTTCGTACGTAAGCAAACTTTCTTATGTTCAACTTGATGGTTTTTTTAAATTAGTCTGGTAGCCCGGACAGGTAACATGTTTTTTTCTGCCGAAAAGCAAAAAATCCGGTAAAGAAACCACCCAAGCCATCGAATCGAGGGGTGTTATCCCGAAAGCCTGCCGCTTATTGGGTATTTTCGTACCGACCAAATACCATCCGACCGGCGCTGGTCTGGAGCACGCTGGTAACGGCGACGTTAATGTTTTCGTTGATATACTCCCGGCCGCCTTCAATCACCACCATGGTTCCGTCTTCCAGATAACCCACGCCTTGCCCGGGTTCTTCGCCGGCCTTGATAATGCGGACCTGGATATGTTCGCCCGGTAAAAATACCGGTTTTAGGGCATTGGCCAGGTCGTTGAAATTGATCACCGGAACGCCTTGCAATTTGGCGATTTTATTGAGGTTGTAATCGTTGGTAATCAGTTTCCCCTGCAAATGCTTGGCTAGGGCGATCAGTTTCAGGTCCACGGCCTGGTCTGCAAACTCCGGCAATTCCCGGTCGTATATTTCCATGTCTATGTTTGTATTGGCCCGCATGCGGTTGAGGATATCCAATCCGCGCCGCCCTCGCCCGCGACGGAGCCGATCGGAACTGTCGGCTATGGCCTGCAATTCGCCTATGACGAACTTGGGCATGATCAGTTTGCCGTCGATGATATCGGTTTCCACCACGTCGGCGATCCGCCCGTCAATAACCACGCTGGTGTCCAAGATGCACGGTTTGAGCCCCTTGACCTCTTTGGCAAACTCCACATAAGGTATGATAAACCGGAAATCATTCTTAGTTTGCATCAACAAGCTGATGCAGATGTAACATACCACAAGCCCCAGCAGCAACTGAATCGGATCGTGGAGTTTTTTCATCACACTGTATTGCCAGACCGGAACCAAGGCCAGGTTGAGTACATAGGTCATAAATAAACCCACGATCAATCCAAAATACACGGACGTGATCGTGTCCAGCCTTTTTTTCCGGTTTAAAATATCCAATCCGATCACAACCAGTGCGAATACCATCATCCCCCCAAATACCACCCATCCCATCGATTCCGAATCTTTGGGAATAATCTGATTTTGGATCCCGGTTTGAATAAACACCGCACTAAGTCCGGCCGCCACCAGCACGAAAACACAACGTAAAATAAATAGGCCCATATATGCACTTAAACCTAATGAAAAATATGTATAATATTCCCTTCTAAGATTTATATCATTTTAAATATACAGTCCTAATAGTGGAATGGCTATCCCCCCTTTTCACTTGACTGCTTTCAGGAAACAGTAACAGTCATGATTGACTCAAGCAATGAGAGCCTGGCACAAGCACTAGAACAATTGAAAACCGCCAGCCGGGAGGGAAAACTCTCGCCCGCCGCGGTTAAAAATATCCGTAAATGGCTTACCGAGCCATACTTGGCCGAATACGCCCCCCAGGTCGCCCAGCACATATCGGCCTGCCGTTGGAAGGAACTCGACGACGCCTTTTGGACCGTAATTCCCTTCGGCACCGGCGGCCGCCGCGGCCGGATGTATCCTATCGGTTGTAACGCTATTAACGATCGTACCATCGGCGAAAGTGCCCAGGGGCTTGCCGACTACGTCCAACAGCAGGTCAAAAACACCCCCCTTTCTTGTGCCATCGCCTACGACACCCGGCATCAATCCAGGCATTTCGCCGAACTCTGCGCGAGATCATGGCTGCTGCCGGGTTTACGGTCTATTTCCTCGACGGATACCGCAGCACGCCCGAGTTGTCCTTTGCCGTGCGATATAAAAAGTGCGATTGCGGCATTATAATCACCGCCAGTCACAATCCGCCCTCCGATAACGCGGTGAAGGTCTATTGGTCCTCCGGCGGGCAGCTTCTGTCCCCCCACGATACGGCATCAATCCGCTGTATGCAGAAGGTAACTAGTATCCAGCGCATCTCCTTTGCCGAAGGTCTTTCGTCCGGCAAAATCATTTATTGCCAAGAGGAAGTCGACCCGGCCTTTATTTCAGCCGTGTTAAAGCAGAGCATTGCCGGTCCCAGGGACCTGAAGATCATCTATTCGCCCTTGCATGGCGTAGGGGCCTCGGCCGTCTGCCCTGTCTTGGAACAGGCCGGATTCAAGGACGTCGAGGTCTTTGCCCCGCATGCCGCCCCCGACGGCGATTTCCCCAATGTCCCCAAGCACATCGCCAATCCCGAAAATGCCGCGGTTTTCGATGCCATCATCGATCGGGCCAAACAGATCGGCGCCGATCTGATCCTGGCCACCGACCCCGATTGCGACCGGCTGGGCTGCGCTATCCCCAAATCGCAGGCCCATAATGCCCCCTGGGTAACGCTCACCGGCAACCAGATCGGCTCGCTCTTGGCCGAGTTTTTACTCAATTTTATGCAGGTGGCCGGTCATCTTACCTCCGGCCATTACATCGTAAAAACCCTGGTCACAACCGAACTCATGCGCCGCATTGCCGACCATTATGGCGTGCACACCTATGGCAATCTCCTGGTAGGATTCAAATACATCGGCGGCGAAATGGACTACCGCGGTCCGGAACGCTTCGTCCTGGGGGCCGAGGAATCGTACGGCTTCCTGATCGGCGATCACGCCCGCGACAAAGATGCCGCCGTGGCTTCGCTGCTCCTGGCCGAACTGGCCGCCCGGGCAAAGGCCGAAGGCGAAACCCTGTACGAAAAGCTCGACGACCTGTTCCGCCAACACGGCTGCCATTCCGAGAGCCAACTAAACGTGCAAATGCCCGGCGAAAAGGGCATGGAAGACATGGCCGCTTTGATGGCCAAATTCCACGGCGCCCCGCCAAAAAGCATCGCCGGCCTGAATCTCGTCCAATCCCGCGATTATCTTGCCCGCAAGATCATCGCCCCTGACGGCGCTTCTAAACGCCTCGACGGCCCAAAGGGCGACCTGGTGATCCTCGATCTGGAAGGCGGCAATTACGTGGCCGTCCGCCCCTCGGGCACCGAACCCAAGGTGAAATTCTACATGTTCGCCTTCGACCCGCCCGACGCCTCCGCCAACCTCGATTCCATCAAATCCGCCCAAGCCAAACGCCTGAAGGCCATGGAAGCCGACCTAAAAGCCTTTTCCGGCGTATAAAGCCCAATTGTTTAGTCCCCGTGAATACACGGCCCAAATATTAAGCCCCCATGAATACACAATCCACATATTTAACCCCCCGTGAATACACGGGGGGTTTGTGAGGAAAAACTCTATGAACCATAGCATCCATAAAGTGGTCGCTTTTCAGATCATAGGTCCTTTTACTTTACTGGTGCGATTTGAAGACGCCACCGAGCAAAACATCGATTTTTCGCCCGTATTGTTTGGTGATCTTTTCGGGCCGTTGCAGGATATCTCTCTGTTCAATCAAGTGCGGATCGATCCCGAAGTCCATACACTGGTTTGGCCGAATGGCGCCGATTTCGATCCGGCAACACTCCACGATTGGCCCCATTATGCGGAAGAATTTGTCATGCGAATGAAGCAGTCTCAAACCGCTTCTATCTGACATTTGCCCGATTAGGCATCATCTCGACCAGATTTTGGCATCTATACGTTTCACGTGACACATTCACTCCAAACTGCCTGTTTCACGTGAAACGGCCATTTTACTATCTCATCAGGTAATAAAAGATTTGCGGAATGAAAGAGCACATATTTAAGAGAAGGGCATTACAGACGCCAAGCCAATGCAGCCAGTCGCGCCTTGCTCCCCTAGTCAAATCCAAAATCGCTATCCACGCCAAAATAGCTGTTGGCAGTTCTTTGAAAAAAAATGTAGGCCACATGCTCGAAATATATAACCGAGGGACAAATGACACATTTCCAAAAATTAACAAATAAACGATCAGTAGGTAAATAACCAACCATGCCCTGAATTTGAAGAACAGTTTCCATCGCCCGCGTTCGGGGATTCTTGATGCAAACCAAAAAAAGACGATCACTTGGACGACGGCACATGCAATATACAACATCTTAAAGGCCGTGTAGCTCATTATTGATAAGCCAAAGTGCCTGGCGCAAAGAACAATGATGCTATCCCTAATAGTTTCCGCCAAACCGGCAATTCCCAAATACATGAGTATCCAATGTCCAGGCTGGAAATAGCCTGGGGTGCGGTGATACATGACGTTCAGCAATATACTGGCGCCAACCATATCTGCCGCGCTAAGGATCACAAAAAGTATTCCTATACTCCAAGCGATCCACGGAATTTGTAGATTTGCTGGGTCCATTATTGATGTATAAACTGACATCAATACCGCTGTAACCGTCATCAAGGCAAGCAGGTGGATAATCCCCAGGCGCGGCGGTTGCAAGTATTCAGGTGCCGGGATAAGAGATTCAGGTGATTGAACTGCGGCTTCTGCCATGCCATGGATTATCAGCCATTCTGATTTACCAGACAAGTAGTGATGTGGCCGACGTAGCAGGCGGCCGGGCGAGCGTGCAAGTGTGTTCCCACGCCGGAGCGTGGGAACAAGGCATCCTGCATCCGAGACGGATGCACCACAATAACCCGGTTCCACGTGAAACCACTATATCCAACTGGCTATTCCAGCGGATTCATGACTAGCCCGCTTAGCAGCTTGGGATAGAAATACGTGCTTTTGGCCGGCATCCGTTCGCCCCGCAGACTTACCTGGCGGACGTGATCGACCGTGGCCGGCATGACCAACGCGGCCAGGGGATATTCGCCGGTTTTCAGCTCAGTCACGACTTCCTCGACCAGATGCACGTAGGTCGGCTTGGGCAGATCGGCGCAGCCCAGCAGGTCGGCCACTATCAGCCGATGCAGCACTGCCACGCCCAACTGCCGCCACTCCTCGTTATGGTCTTCTGCTACCTCGGCCATGCGGGCCTGGCCGGCGGGGGTTATTGTGGCGATAGTCCAGCGGTTGTCCTTTCGCGTGAAAAGTCCGATGGCCCCTTGATTGCCCCCGGTTTCGATCTCTTCCCAAACTTCAGGGGCGGAATCCGGCCCTTCGCCCGCCACGCGGCAGTTAAAACACTCGCCCAGTTTCGAGGCCAGTTTGCTGCTGGTCATTTCCGGCACGCCGCGGAACAGCCGGTGCGTGGGCATGACGATCAGGCCCAGATCCTCCATGGCCACGAACATCATCAGCGTGTAATTGGCCGGATGCGTGGCCGAAAGAATCCCGCTGTCGTGCACCTGGTCGCGATATTTACAGGAAGTCTCATAGCGGTGATGGCCGTCGGCGATAAACACCGGCTTCGGCCCCATCATGGCCGTCAAGGCTGAGATAAACGAAACATCGGTCACCGGCCACAGCCGATGCACCACGCCCTGCTTATCCACGGCCTGGAGCGGCGTCTTCCCGGCCACGGCATTGTCGAGCAACATTTCGGCTTCGTTTTCAGGATCCGGATACAGGCCGAAGATGGGGCTGAGGTTCATCTTGGTTACGGCCATCAACATCAGTCGGTCGAGTTTTGGGCCGGGCATTGTCTCTTCGTGGGGAAACACCTGCCCTTCGCCGAAACGCGATACCCGCTGCCGCGCCAAAAATCCCCGCCGCGTGTAGGTCGTGCCGGCATAGCTGAAATCCTGGTAATAAACGTACACCGCCGCATCGCCCTCGGTGAACAGAACGCCTTCGCCCAGCCATTTTTTCAAAAAACGGCCGGCCCGGGTGTAACGGTTGTTTTGCTCATCGTCGTCGCCGGGCTCGATGCGGTTGAGATCGACCTTCACAAAGTTGCAAGGATGCTTTTTATAAAGTTCATCCTGATATTCCGGACCGATGACGTCGTAGGGCGGCGATACTACGTCGCCCAGCGAGCCTACGCGACCAAGGTTGTAACGAACTCCGCGGAATGCTTGAATTTCTGGCATGGTAGCAATGATAGCAAATAGGTGAAAAAAAGTAAAATATTTACCGCGGCGCTTGGGCCGCACGATTCTTCTTCAAATCACTGGATTATGTTGGGACGGGAGTTGCACTCCAGTCCCGTCGATCAAATCTGGGCGGCAATACACCTGCCGCCCCGACTTTGACAATTCATCTTCTGCGGCCCAACTGTCGCCCCAACTCTTACAATTCATGTCATACAATTCATCCTCTTCCACCCCGGTCGATCAGTTCGCCCAGCACACCGGGTGAAATTTCGGACAATGAGTCCGCCACCAGGTCGGCCGCGGCAAGTTCTTCCCGGGTCCGACCGGTGCTGACCAGTCCGACGGCTGCCATTCCGGCGGCGTGGGCTGCCGCTATGCCCGGCCGGGCGTCTTCGATTACAACGCACCGCGACGGCGGAACTCCCAATCGCCCGGCGGCGAGCAGAAAAACCTGCGGATCCGGCTTGCCGCGGGTTACATCCATTCCAGTGATTATTGCACTGAATAAGTCGCCTTTGCCAAGCCGAGCCAGGATCAATTCTACGTTTTCCGGCGGCCCTGACGAGCCCAGGGCCAGTCTCCAATGGGCATAATATAGATCGGTGAGCAATTTGTGGACGCCCGGCATGGCGGGAAAATCTTTGCCGATGATTTCCCTGAAGGCCGCCTCTTTTTCGGCATCCAGGGCGGCAATCTGAGCGTCATTGTACCGGCCTTGACCCCAAAAATGGGTGATGATCTCGCGGCTCGTCAGGCCAAAGGTAGGGGCAAATTCCGCTTCCGTAAAGCTCAGCCCCGCTCGCTTGGCCATCATGAGCCAACTTTGAAAATGCGCATGATATGTATCAACCAGCACCCCGTCCATATCGAAGATCGCCGCATAGATGTGTGGCATGGGCATTGTCGATATTCAAGGCCGGGATTCTTAGAATTTCTAGTTTCTGTCGCAGAAAATACCATTAGCTGTAGGGTGCGTGCTTTCCCGCACGCGATAGCTAGGAATATCAGTAAAACCGGACCGAATGTCAAGCACTGCTTAGAAGTTGTAAAAAACGCATCAGGCACTTCATAATGCCTTTTTTCCTAAACATTTGAACAAACTCGCCTCGATGCCGGTCTCTCGTATTCATCCTCTTAGCGGATCAATTGAGCGGATTCTGCCGATCGTATCAGGAATAAAGTTCTACACTCTATCGTCAGATTGTTCATAAATTGCTATTTATCCCCTTGGGTATATGCTTGAATATGGGACCAACTAACCAGAAAACAGGTGGGGCTATGAAATCGTTGCTTCAAAAAACCGCGCGATTCCTGAATACCGCGGACGGTCCCACGGCCGTGGAGTATGGGGTGATTTTAGCATTGATCTTCCTGGTTTGCATTTCCGCCGTCGTAATGCTCGGCCAGTCGACAAAAACCAGTTTTAAACACTCCAGCGATCAAATTCAATCATCCTTCAGCCAGGGCAAATAGCGGACAAACTGCTTCTTATTTACCCCCTTTCTTTTCTTCTCCTATTACGATATCCTCGTGGGAATTGCGGTCAGTATTCATGCACTCAAATGAAAACTTCTATCTCGCCCGCCGTAAATAAGCAACGGGCAAAGTGGAAAATCGTCTTTCTGGCCCCGGGTGTATTCACCCGCGGCTTAATATGAAAAAATCATGCCCGATCTTATTCGCCAGGAAATCGCCGCTACCTCCTCAACGATAGTGGTCAAAGTGGGCACCCGAGTATTGACCCGGGCCGATGGTCAACTCGACCAACAGCGAATCGACAGCCTGGCCGAACAGATTCACCAGGTGATGGACACCGGCCGCAAAGTAGTGCTGGTAAGCTCCGGTGCCGTGGGGGCTGGCATGGGCCGGCTGGGTCTGAAAACCCGTCCATCCGATCTGGCCCGTCTCCAGGCGGTGGCCGCCGTGGGTCAAAGCGTGCTTATCGAATCCTATGAACGGGCGCTTTTAAGGCATGGCCGACATGCCGCCCAAATCCTCCTTACCGCCGAAGATATGGAGAATCGCATCCGCTACCTCAACGCCCGCAATACCTTGGTCTCGCTCCTCGAACTCGGTGCTGTTCCCATTATCAACGAAAACGATACGGTGGCCGTCGAGGAGTTGCAAACCACCTTCGGCGATAACGATCGACTAGCGGCAATGATCACCAACCTTATCCTTGCCCCGCTATTGGTCTTGCTCTCAGACGTAGAAGGACTTTACGACGGCGATCCCAAGTCTCCCGGCAGTAAAGTGATTCCGATAGTTGATCGCTTGGACGACTCGATTTTCAACTTGGTGCGAGATAAATTAGGAGAAATAAGCAAAGGAGGCATGGCAAGTAAGCTGGAAGCCGCACGATTGGCCACAACCGGCGGCGAGAATGTGATTATTGCTTATGGCCGTTCCCCTGACGTCCTCCCCCGCATCCTGGCCGGGGAAAGTGTGGGCACTTTGTTCCTGGCCCAGGGCCAGACTGTGGCTGCCCGAAAACGCTGGATCGGGCTGACCGTTAAGCCTCGCGGCCGGTTATTACTCGATGCCGGCGCACGCGAGGCCATCGAAAAACGCGGCAAAAGCCTGTTGGCCATCGGCGTGATCGACCTGGAAGGCGATTTCATCAAAGGAGACGTCGTGGCCCTGAAAGACCCAAATGACCGCGAATTCGCCCGGGGATTAACCAATTACAGCGCCGAGGAAATCCTCCGCATCAAGGGGTTAAAAACCGATCAAATTGCCCAAGTTCTCGGTCATCGCCCCTATGATGAAATAATCCATCGGGATAATATGGTGGTAACAAGCGGAAGGATGAAGGATAAAGGATGAAGTTACTCCCTCTTCCCTCATCCTTCCGCTTGACTCTATACGCCTGTATATTGTACAATTATTCACAGGTAGCCGCTAATACTGATTCAAACCTTTATAATTGGGGAAAATATGGACGTATTTGAAAGTTTAACCGAACGCCAACAAGCCGTTTACGAATTCATTCGCGATAAAATCCGTAACCGAGGATACGGTCCCACCGTCCGTGAAATTGGCTTGGAGTTCGATATCAATTCACCCAACGGCGTGGTATGCCACCTCAAGGCATTGGAAAAAAAGGGGGCCATCAAACGCGAGCAAAACCTATCCCGGGCCATCCAATTGGCGGCCGAGCCCATCCAGGAGCGCGGTTTGCCCTTGGCCGGGCAGATTGCCGCCGGAGTTCTCCACGAGGCCGTGGAACAATCGGAACGGGTCGATTTCGACGAGATGTTCGATCCCAAGAATAAAAATCTCTTCGTCCTCCAAGTCCGGGGCGACTCCATGATCGAGGATCAAATCTCCGACGGCGATTACGTGGTGATCCAAAAACAACGCACTGCCCGCAAAGGCCAGATCGTGGTGGCCATGACCGATGAAGGCGAAGCCACGCTGAAACGCTGGTTTCCCGAAAAAAACCGCATCCGCCTGGAACCCGCCAACTCCTCGATGAAGCCCATCTACGTCAAAAACGCCAAAGTCCTCGGCGCAGTAGTCGGCGTTGTGCGCAAAGTGTGATAGATTGGCTATAGCGTAATATTGTCAAGCAACAGGCTTAGAATCGCCTGGAAATTTTAAATAATACAAACATCATTCGGAACAATTTATGAAACCACGGATATATATTGACACTTCCGTGATTGGCGGTTGTCTAGATGATGAATTTAGTGCCGATAGTAATCGCTTAATTGAGATGGCAAATAACAGAGAAATCATTTTACTTATTTCAGATTTGTTAACACGAGAATTGGATGACGGCCCATCGCAAGTCCGTTCTATTTTACAAGGTGTTTTGTCAACATCAATCGAAAGAATTTTTTTGTCCTCGGAATCAGACGCCATTTATAAGGCATATATTAACGCTGGAATATTGGGAGTCCGACACGCAAATGATGCTCGACACGTTGCATTGGCTACGGTGGCAAAAGCAGATCTGATTTTAAGCTGGAATTTCAAGCATATTGTTCACTTGGACAAAATCCGTATGTTTAATTCAGTTAACTTACGCGAAGGATATCACCAAATCGAAATCCGCTCACCTCATGAGTATGTGTAAATGAAAACCGCAAAGAAATTTGATTGCCTGCAGATGAAAGAAGAACTCCAAGCCAAAGTCCAAAAGAAATGGGAAGGGCTTTCGGATGAAGAAATTCTCCATGAAGTCCGCGATTATCTAAATTCATCTAAAAGTGACTTGGCCTACTGGTGGCGGTCAATTCCTTATGAACAAGCTGCAATATCTCAAGGATCGGATGCGACTAAATCAATATAAATTTGCCCAATAAAAAGGCATTTTTGCTTGATAAGACCAATCTGTCCTCATCATGAACTTTCTCCGACCCCTGCTCGATACCCCATAAGGACTCTCTTGGAATTATCAATCAATACCGGTAATATTCCGGCTTGAACGGCCCGCTCGCGGATATGCCCAAATACTCGGCTTGCTGGGGCGTTAGTTTGCTAAGCTTCACGCCAAGTTGTTCCAAATGCAGCCGAGCGACTTCTTCATCCAGCTTTTTAGGCAGCACGTGCACGCCCAGGGGATATTTTTCCGGCTCGGTCCACAAGGCGATTTGGGCTAATACCTGGTTGGTAAAGGAATTCGACATCACAAACGATGGATGGCCCGTGGCGCAACCCAAATTCACCAGCCGGCCCTCTGCCAATAGAATGATCGAGTGCCCGTCCGGGAAAGTGTACTTATCGACCAGGGGCTTGATGTTCGTTTTTTTCACGTCTTTCCGGCCGTTGAGCCAGGCCACGTCGATCTCCAAGTCGAAATGCCCGATGTTGCAGACAATGGCGTCGTTGGGCATGCGTTCCATGTGCTTGCCCAGGATCACGTCGCGACACCCGGTGGCAGTTATGAAAATGTTGCCCCGCGAGGCCGCGTCTTCCATGGTCGTGACTTCATAACCTTCCATGGCCGCCTGAAGTGCGCAGATCGGATCGATTTCAGTCACAAGCACCCGTGCCCCATAGGCCCGCATCGAATGTACGCAGCCCTTGCCCACGTCGCCGTAACCGCAAACCACCACTACTTTTCCGGCCACCATGATGTCGGTGGCCCGCTTGATCCCGTCGGCCAGCGACTCGCGGCAACCGTAAAGATTGTCGAATTTGCTCTTAGTGACCGAATCGTTCACATTGATGGCCGGGACGGCCAACTCCCCGCGCTCGTGCATCTGATACAGCCGGTGCACGCCGGTGGTGGTCTCCTCCGATAGTCCTCGGATGCCGGGCAATAGGTGCCGGTACTTTTCGCCGTGGACCATTGCCGTCAGGTCGCCGCCGTCGTCGATGATCAAACTCAACTGGTTCCCATCGGGAAAATACAGTGTTTGCTCTATGCACCAGTCGTATTCCTTATCGGTTTCGCCCTTCCAGGCATAGACGGGAACTCCTGTTTTAGCGATGGCCGCGGCGGCATGATCCTGGGTGGAAAACTTGTTGCAACTGCTCCATGTGACTTCTGCGCCAAGTTTCAACAAGGTCTCGATCAGCACGGCGGTTTGGATGGTCATGTGCAGACAACCGGCGATGCGTGCCCCGGTAAGCGGCTTGCTGGCCCCGTATTTTTTCCTTAACGCCATCAGGCCGGGCATTTCGTTTTCGGCCAGAATTATTTCCTTGCGCCCCCAGTCGGCCAGTGATATATCGGCAACTTTATAAGGTATTTTCGCGGCGACCTGTGTCATGGCTATTCCTCATGTTTTCGGACTCGAATTATAATAAGCTTATGATAAACACTAACTCATTACTTGACAAGAGGATGAGTTAATTCGTCGATCAGATGATTGGAAAGAATCTTAGCGGCTGTCCAAGGATTACTCCCCGGGGGTGAGGGCGGATTGCATGCCAAACTCCAAAGTAATCCTTGGACAGCCGCTTAAGTGTAAAGCCGCGATCAGTGATTGCGCTTATAGGTTATTGTTTGCAAAGGCCTTGCGCGGCTTGGACAAAAGCGATCACTGCCGCGGGATCTTTTCGGCCCGGACTGGATTCCACCCCGCTGGCCGTATCAACAGCGGCAGGCCGGACCCGATCTATGGCCTGGGCCACATTCGACTGTGTAAGGCCGCCGGCCAATACCAGCGGCGGAAAACCTTCATGGCTTAGATATTGCCGACAAACAGACCAGTCGGCGGTCTCGCCCGTCCCGCCGTATGCCTCCTTGGAAATTGCATCGAAGAGAACTAGTTTTGGCACGCATCCGAGTTGCTTACAGTCTTCCAAATAAGCGAATATCGGCCGCAAGCCTTTCGGACCTAAACGGAACGCCCGCATTACCGGCCTGTTGCCCAATTGGGCTATAAATTCCGCAGTCTCATCTCCGTGTAGTTGTATTAAATCCAAGTGAAGTTCCTCAAAGGTCTGACAAACTTCTTTCGCTTCCGCATTGACAAATACCCCGACTTTCACGATTTCCGTTGGTAAAACACGGCAAATATGCCGGGCCGTGGAGCGGATAATGAAACGCGGGCTGGCGGGGTAAAAATTCAATCCTACCGCATCCGCGCCGGCTTGGACCACGATCTGTGCGTCGCTAGCGTTTGTTATGCCGCAAATCTTAATCCGGAACATAAAAACAACAATCCGGTTTGTGTTTTTCTATACAGGTTGATAACCGCGAAAACAATCGCCACTGATAGAATATGCTAGTCTTATCGATTTTGCCAGAGATCTTCATGGCAGTGAAGCTATGCCATATAGTCGGACGATGTCGGTTATAAGAGATATTGCGCACGCAACTGTATCAATCCAACGTTAAAACGGCAATCTTTCATGCGAAAGGGTGCCCATGTGGCCCGTTAATGAATCGACCGCTCTTACATTCCGGACTCGGTCGCTTTGGCGCCAACACCTGGTGCTTTCTATGGCTGCCTTTGGATTGACCGTGGCGGCAGTCAATTTTTTTTCACAAAATGCCTGCCAAAGATCGAACGCGGTAAAAGGTTCCAAAGCCGTTGCTATTGTGGAATATAAGCCGGTCGAAGATCAGGCCATGTTCCCGGATGCCCCTATATTCAACTCGTCCTCAAATCTAAAAAAAATCAAAACACGCATATTGACGCCGTCGTTTATAGGGCAGGCTTTGAGCGACAGCTTTGGAGTTTCTCCACGGCCGGCCCTCACCCCCGGGTGCCCTTTGGGCGCCTCTCCCGCAATGGTAGAGGGGAGTAATTTTTGGACGGCCGCCAAAAACGGCGACCACTCTCCAGCGTCCATCTGCGGGGAACAACTGTTTCGCGGATTGAGCATTCGCACCGGGCCGGGTGGGGCAACGGGTGAAAATCTAATAACCCTGGAATTAACCCTAAACCAGTACCCGGATGCGGATAAAATTGCCAGGGCGCTGGCCGAGCGGTTTGTACGCGAGTACCGGGCATTTTGGGCGAGTGAAGCCTTAAAAGCCTATCGGGACGCTTCGTCTCAGGCCGATATAGCGCAGCAAATTCATCGCGAAGCCCTGGAAATGCTCCAGGCATTTGAAGACAACGTCCTAAGACAAGAGAAATCGCCGCCGGAACAACCTTCTATACGCAAGTCGATCAACAACCCGCCCCCCAAATTGCCGATAATCCGGCCTGGATCGAACTCGACCGCAAACTGGCGTCGCTGCGGCAACAGGAAACTGCGCTGCTGGAAAATAAAACGCCCTTGCACCCGGATGTCCAAGATATTCGCGCACGGATCGCCGATTTTCAACAACAATCAGATTCCACGCCGCTGTTTGCCCCGGAAACCGCGGCATATAATCCAATCCGGCCGATGGATTTCTCAGCCAATCCAATGCGTCAAATGGATTCCTCAGTTCCGGTTAAAACACCGCCCTCAATGAAAGAAAATAAAAATCAGGGAGGCAATACCCGTGAAAACATAGCCGCCGGCGGCAGTCAAATCCAAACGGCGGAGACTCGGAAAGAATTGCTGCTAACCGCGGAACATACTGAGCGAGATTGCCTGGAAAAACTGGCTTACAAACAGAAGTTATGCGAAATCGCCCGCAATGAGCCGTCCTTTTCCATACGTGTGAACCAGGTTGCCATGGCAAATCCACGGCCCGCATCAAATCGGGGATTCACCGGGGTTTTGCTATTTTCCGGATTTGCCATGGCCCTGGGAACAGGCGTTTTTTCCTCGGGCCTGTCAACCCAATCCGTCCTGGCTTCCATCGCCGACTTGGAACCCCTTTTAGCGGTCCCAATCATCGGCGTAGTCCCCGCCAAAGACCGGTCGTCCGATCCTTTTGCCCGCCGCCGCCGCCGAACAATTCTTCGCTGGGCATCGATACTGTCCGGTGGTTTGATAATTCTGGGAAGTATGGGAGGCGTGTATTGGTTTTTTGCCCAACTGGGGTCATAAATTGGGTTTTACTTAACAGCCTGAGTTTTGTTTAATCAGTCGCGGGCGGAATTATTTTATGCTTGGCATTGGATGCGTTTTTGCCCCTCCGGGCAAAATACTACAAGACCTTATGCAAACTCGGGGTAATGAACTCCCATCTTTCCCGCTTATCCCTGATTTCCAATCACAAACCCCCCTTCATAAATCACTTCCTGATAGCCGAATTGATGCTATGGGAGATTGCGCCCACATTGTGTGAAAATATTTCAATTCTGCGCGACTTGATCGAATAAATAATCTGATAAATCTAGAGAACATGTGCCATGTACGGCGCCTTTTTTAGTTTGAAAAAACAACCGTTCGCATCCGTGCCTCAAACGGACCAGTATTTTCCCGCCGCAACCGTCGAGGCCGCCCGGATTGCGCTGGCCCGATGCATCGAACGCGGTGAAGGAGTGGGCCTGGTCGTGGGTCCGACTGGAACGGGCAAGTCGCTGCTTTGCCGGTTGTTGGCCGAGCAGTTTAAAGTTACCTTCCCGGTCGCCGAACTTTCGTGCGGACGATTGAGTACGCGGCGATCTCTGTTTCAGGCCATTCTCTATAAATTAGGGCAGCCATACCGCGATATGGACGAGGGTGAACTTCGCATCGCGCTGGTCGATTATTTGACATTGGGAAAAGCCCCTTATCGGGGAATGGTATTAATCGTCGACGAAGCCCACACCCTGCCCCTGCGCCTGCTCGATGAAATCAGGATGTTGACCAACCTGGCCGGTCAGGGGCGGCCGCTGGTGCGTTTGGTATTGGCCGGAAACGGCTCGCTGGAAGAACGCTTTGCCGGCCCGAAAATGGAATCATTCAATCAGCGCATATCCACGCGTTGTTATTTGGAATCGCTGGGGCGCAGCGAGACCCAGGACTACATCCACGCCCAAATTGATCTGGCGGGCGGGTGCGGCGCCGATCTGTTTTCCGAAGACGCTTGCCAGAGCGTATTCAAAGCCGCCGACGGCGTGCCGCGATTGATAAACCAACTTTGCGATCATGCCCTGCTGGTGGCTTACGTGGCCGGCTGCCGGACGGTCGATCCGGCGCAAATCGAAGAGGCCTGGGCCGACCTTCAACAATTGCCCACGCCATGGAACGGCGATGGTCAGCACGAACAGTGCGGCGTGATAGAATTTGGCCGGATCGACGATTCGGCGGATGAGACTTCCCCACAAACCGCCGCCGAAAGCGTTGAATTCCCATCGCTAAGGGTAGCGAATGACTTTGACGAGGTCGAGGCCGAATTATCCGAGGTCTGCCAGCAAATCGAACACATCGAGGAGACGCCTGCCGGGGCCAAAGGCGACTTTCAGCCCTTGGGAACCGTCCAGCCTGAAATTGAATTGGTTATCAGCGATACCGATCATCCCTTCAATGAAGAATTCGAGCATGAAGAGGTGGTTACCGACCGCTATGCCGCCACAGCCCCCGCGTCAAGCCCGCTTTTGCAGCCGCCGGCGCCGATTTCACCCGCTGATAGCGGCGAAATTCCGGCAATCAACGCCGCGGCGGATCAGGGGCAGCTTGAGAAAAAACCATCACTGCCATGCTCCAGCGCGGCCGATACGGCGGAATCCGCGGAATCGCCTGTTCCAGCCGCCAATAATGACGCCGAGATCCTGCGGAACAAACCCAGTCCGATCGCCGCCATGCGCCGGCACAAGTACGGCCACCTGTTTGCCAAACTCCTCCAAGGGACTTCTCCATGAGCCTAATGCTCGAGGCGCTGAAGCAAATCGAGGCCAAGCACCCGCGGCCGCGACCGTGTGCAAATAAGCCGTCCGCGGAAGATCGCCCAGCGGCCGGCGCGTCCATTCAGACGCCTGCCAAGGTTGAATCGGATACGGCGAGCGCCGCCGAAGATCTACGCGATGCCGATTTGACCGGATTACATCCGATTATCCAGGAAGAACTCGATAGACTGCATCCTTCTACGCTGTTGGTTGCAGAACCGGTTTCCAGCCCGCTCATAGTGCAATACGCCATATCCGATTCCTTAACGATCGAGGAAACGCTGGCCCGGGCCGAATCGGCGGTGGCCTCGATGTTAAAGCCCGAGGAAAAGCCCGAGGAACCGGATATCTACGAAGACATGGCCCAATATATCCTCACCCAATTAAAACCCGGACGACCTGCCGCCTTGCTATTTACCAGTCCTCGCGACGGCGCCGGACAAACGGAAATGCTGTCTTCCCTGTCGAAAACGCTAGTTATTCATTGCCCGGGGCAGGTGTTCGTGCTGGATGCCTTACCGCATGAAAGCAAGATGCAAAAGGAGAAAATGCCTGGCATCGCCGAGCATTATAACTATACGCTGGAAGAATTGAAAAAGCGACATCAATTGGTGCTCATCGATGCTCCTTCTCTGACCAACGCCCGAACGGCTGCCATGCTTCCCCAGTGCGACGGCGCGTACCTGGTGATCCGGCTGGGATATACCACGTTTTACGATGTGAGCGAGGCCATGAGAGTAATCCAACAATCTGGAGGCCGGCTCCTGGGAAGCATAGCAGTGGGCGATAAACTATAAATCCGCTTGCGATGTTGCCCTGCACCATCCCTGGTTGCCTAGCGCGGCTTATGGACGCAACCAGCCACCCGGTGCGTTCACCGGGGGCTAAATGAACTTAAACCTGGACACAAAGATTCCAACCTTGCCCCCTGCCGCCTGATCCTGTTTACTGCACGAGGCGGATCCTGGGGCTGGTGATGATTTTGCGGAAAATATCCGTCAACCTTTGTTCATACTGGGCGGGATTGCCGCTGCCGCGAGGGCAACGGCCGTTGCTGTCGGCCGTCCCTCCCATACGAGCCATGCGATCCATATAATTGTAGTCCGTTCCCAAACCGACGCCCACGGGGTAAACATCCCAGCGGTCGGCCTTCATCAAGGCGATTTGCATTAAAGGAGCGTCGCACCAGTATGCGCCGTTGTTGTAGAAATCGGGCAGGTCGGAGTGGCCGCTGATAAATGCATTAATCGTCGCCGCACTGCTGGAATACAGATTCGGCACGCCGTCGGTCAGCAGCACTACGACCTTGTTGGTAACGAGCCTGCCGCTGCCGCCCGCTTTTTTTGGTTGAAGGAGCTGGCTGGCGGCGATCAACCCGGCTTCGGTTGCAGTGGTTGCGCCCACGTCGCTGCAGGCCTGAAGCGTGGTGCAAGCCAGCATTGCCTGATCATAATCGCCGGTCAACGGTTGTATGACCACCGGTCCGCCCCCGGTGAGCTTGTCAAAAGTAATAATCGAAACCCAATCCCGCTGATCCAAGTTTTCAATGCAGGAATTGCGATCTTTAACCACCTGCATGGCGGCAATTAGGGCCCGCCGCGCCGCATGTGTAGGCTGCTCGCGGGGGGGAAAGCTGAATGTCCCGCCCGCCGTATCTTCCATGTGCCAGGGACAATAAGCACTAAAACGCGAAAGAGGAACATTAGTGCCGTTTACGGGCTGGGCGTCTCGGCCGTGATCCATCATGAATTGCACATAGGTGCGATAACCGATGTAGTTGCGATAACTCCGCGGTATGCTGATGGTGGCCGTAGGAAAGGTGACGGTGTTGGGATTATTATAGGAATCAATCACGCCGCTGTACCGGTTGGGCGGTATGGTGCCGCGATTGGCCGGCGGCGTGCCGTAAGAAACCGCCGATAACAATTCGCCCAGCAAAACGGCTTCCCAAGTTCCCGGCGCCATGGCCAGTTGAAGATCCATGGGACGCGCGGCCCCCCGCGTCAGACCCGCGTACATCGGACCGGCCGTCCAGGCGGCAATCCAGGTTGCATCGGCGCCACGGTCCTGCCAACCAATCGTCGGTCTTGGCGGAGCCGGAGGGGGCGGCGGCGAAGGCGGAGGCGACGGTGGAGGCGATGGAGGCGCGGGCGGCGAAGGCGGCGCTGGCGGCGCTGGCGGCGATGGCGGCGGCGGCGGAGTGATTGTCACCGCCAGGCAAAGGTAATCCAAATATTTCTCCCAATAAGAATAATTTTTGCCGCTATCCGGTATAGGTTTGGCATTGGGCATTACCCGTGCGATTTGGTAATCAATTACCCAGGCATAAGCCTTTTGCTTTCGAATCGCCTCGGAATCCGTAGTTACAATGCGATATGCATCCGATATGTTTTGTCCGGTTAAGTAGCCCCCGTCTTTGGTCAACTCGGCATATGCATAAGAGTTTTTCGGAACCCCGGCCGGCGCCCCAAGATATTCCAACGTGCCGGGATAAGTGCCGAAACCGAAGTCGGTATAAACCTGCTGCATGAGATCGCTTCCCACCGTGGGGTAACCTGCCGAGGCGAATGTGCTGTTGACCACGTCGGTTGCCCAGCAGGGTTCCGTGTCGTCGTTCATCGAACCGGATAAATCGACGACAAAGGCGATATCGCGGGGATTGGACATGGCCACGGCCGACGCCTTTTTGGAAAAGGAAAATGAATTCAACACGCCTGCAAAGAAAAATCCGACGTCCCCGGTTGTCGACCGATCGGTCCTTGCGGTGACGCGGACGGCATTACCCGGCGTCGAGGACGGTGTAAAGTATCGTTTACCGGCGTCCCAGGAGCCGTATTCGACGTCCTCGTCGAGAAGTTGCACATTTTTCCCGGCCGCGATGTGATAACCGGCGAAAGACTTGGCCGTTTCAACCATTTCATTTCGCGTTAAGGTCATGACCGCAGTGGCGGCCATGACCGAGGAGTCTGCCGCCGCCTGCAATTGTGTGCGCACCAGGACGATGTAACCCACGTCTATGGCAAAAGCAACCATGCCCAACATGACGACCAATAAAAAAGCGGCGAAAATCAGCGTGACGGCACGCCGGTCTCGACCGCCCCCCCGATTATTACTGTTTCTCATGATAATACCTGCATCTGGAATGATATTTCTGCCAGCCCTCAATAATCTCGGTCTTAAATCGGTCCCTGTCAAATTGAGAAAAACCTGCCACTCCATCAGATTTCATTAAGGAACACGATTTCAGCCGGATACCGGCAAACCTAATAACCCACGTATTCGGCAAAATCGGCATGCCGGACACGTCCGCCGGCGATAAGCAATCATCTTTGCGCAAATTGTTCCGCCTGGCCCACAATATCCAGCCCCGCCGTTTTGCCCCAGGCCAAGAGCAGCTTTTGCGATATTTCGCCGGGCCGGCCGCAGCCGATCGGGCGGCCGTTGAACCGGGTCACGGGCAACAAACACATGGGGGTGCTGGTTAAGATGATTTCATCCGCCGAGGCCAAATCCTCCACGGTGAGATCGCTCTGCCGACATGGAATGCCCAAGGAACCGGCAATTTCAAATGTCACGGCCAGGCTGATGCCGTGCAGGATCTTCTCCAAAGGCGGCGAAATTAATCCATCACCCTTCCGATAGATCGATATATTGGCCGTCGATGTCTCCAAAACACAATCTTCGCGATCCAGCAATACCGCCCGGGCCTCGGGATCTTTCTGAATCGCCAGTCTATCGGCCAAATAATAGTGCATTCGGCTGCGGCATTTCACATCCGGCGGCCAGCACTGCCCGGCAACTTGCCGTATCGGAGTAGTCACAAGGGCTTGCCCGCTGCGATATTTACCGGCCCAAAGATAAAATGGGAGCGGATACGCGTGCAAACCGACTGTCGGCCGGCTGTGCTCGGCCGGGCCGTAAATATGATAGATCCCGGGAGTGACGAAGATCGACAATCCCCAATCGTCCCCCCGGGCAAGAAAATTCTTGTTCCTTTCCACCAATTCACAAGCTATGGCGATCCATTGTTGCCGATTCAAGCCCGGATCAACGCCGATAACCTGCAAGGAACGCTCCAGCCGATCGAGATGATCCTCAAGCCGGAATATCCTGCCGCAAAAGGTGCGCAGTTGCTCGGCAACGGTAACGCCCAATACGAAACCGGCGTCGGTAACCGGAACCCACGCCGACGAGGCCGGTATCCAATTGCCGTTTAAATAAGCCTGCGGTTCGATCATCCATACATTATGGATTAAGGGACGGGGGATGGGGAAGGGGATGGGGAAAAGGATGAAAGCTGAATTCAAATCCTGATCGTTGAATGATGAATTAATCCCTGAATCCGCTTGCGATTTCGCAACGATTATCTTGTCAAGTGGGAATTGAACTCCATATGTTTTAAACCCGATCTGCTAATACCGGATCGCATCCCCTTCAATTCCTTTCTCTTTCACGATATCCGCGGGAAAAACGTAGCGATCGATCGATTCCAACAGGCTCTGGGAAGACAGGTAGAATTCCCATTTATGTCTCTTTCCCACTTCGCAGGAGACGTCCAGCAGTTCGATCTTCTCATATTCGCCGCAACCGGCCGGACCGGCGAATCCCAGCGCTTCCGGACCGCGGCGCCCGTATATTCTGGGATACAATTTTAAAACCCTATCGCAGCCGTTGCGCACCACCAGCATCTTTTCGACCTGGGAAAGCGCCAAGTTGTATACGCCGCCGGTTGCCAGGCAATCGGCGTCCACCGCCGCCGCCGCCAGCAGTGCGCGAACAGGCGCCGCGCGTTTCAACGATTTGTCGGCCGAACTGCGGCCGGGCAAGGTCCGGCAGGCCACCTCGCCGCCCGCCAATAAGTGCAAGCCCCCGGCCGCGATCGGCACGCCCATGCTGTATCCGATTAAACTTACCGGCACGTCCCCGCGCATGTGCTCGATGCAAACGGCCAGGTAATAAGCCTGGACATCGCAAAAGCAGAATTTCAATTGCACGTCCGGGCGATGCCGCCGGTACATTATTTCGCTGGGCCAGGACCAAATGACCAGCCGGAAGGGCCTGTCATCGGCGATCCGCGACATGCGGCAATAAATGGGCCAGGCGAACTGAACCGCATCGTCGGCATCGTCGCGGTTGCCGTGGATGATGATCGTGGTGGGCGCGGCCGGATCGTCGCCGCCGCGGAAAGATTCTTCGTCGCTGGCCTGCCATTGGCCATCGGCCGAATACCGCCAATAACCAATCGCCTTTTGCCCAGCCTGCAAATCGCCCGAAAGCGGCGCCGAGCGCGTGCTGATCAACCAGAGTTGCCGCCTGTTTTCAGGGCCCTGGGCTTTCGCGTTTGACAGTAAAAAAAACGTCGCCAAGACGATGAGGGCGCCCGTTCTGCCCGGGATTTTTAGCATTCCGCCGGCAAATCCGAGGCTTGATGAGAAGTTATTCATGATCGATAAAACCCCTATCAATGATTTGAGGATTTGAACATTGGCGGTCCGAAAAATATTGCCCGATCCTCATTCCTTTCCTAATTGTAGCATATAGTCAACACGTTAGGCTGCGAAAAGTCAACAGTCGCTTTTTTTAAAAACAGCCGTGTTGCGTTTGCACATCATTAAGCGTGGTGTAGAGTTTCTTGGCGATCCATTCGCCGGTAACGATACCGTTTCGATGGGAGAATCGAAAAATGAAGAAGTTACTGTTCTTAATGACCATGGCGATTGTGCTCGGCGGCGCGGCTGGATGCCGGATCTGCGACTGGTTTCGGCGACCGGCCCCCCAACCCCAATGCCCGCCGGCCGTGATGTACTCCAACCCTTGCCCCACAGTTAACGCCTGCGATCCTTGCGGCTGTTCCGCTGCCCCGGCAATGACAACCGTGCAGTAGACCGCGCACCCGCCACGCTGACTCCGGCAAACGGCAACGCATGAATAACCCAGCTTTGCTGGCAACGATAACGTTTCAATGGGAGAATCGAAAAATGAAGAAGTTACTGATCTTAATGATTATGGCGATGCTGCTGGCCAGTACCGCGGGCTGCGGCATCTGCGACTGGTGGCGTCGCGGGCCGGCTTACCAACAATGCCAGCCGGCGATGATGTACTCCAATCCTTGCCCAACTGTCAGCACTTGTGATCCCTGTGCTGGTGCGCCGGTAGTAACACCCGGACCGGAGACCTATACGCCCGCCACGCGCTAAACGTGGATAGCAAAAAAGAACGAAGAACGCAAAAACGAAGAAGCAGGACGAAAATATTTTCTGTTCCGTATTCATCGCGGTGGGGGTTCTTCATTCCTCGGATAATTCTCCGGTCAGGCAGACGGTGTAATGCGAATCCCTTTGCACCTCCCGGCATAGGATGTTCATCGGCGCCGGTTGCCTTCCGCTGGATGCGGCCGGCCGCGATGAACTCGGATAAATACCCGCTTGTCGAGTGTCGGGAAAATAATGTCGTGGTGTAGATGGTAAATAAAGCCAAGCCCACGGGTTGCAACCCGTGGGCTTAACGACATACATGACCTGATACTCAATAGCCCGGACACTTGGGTCCGGAGTATTTCCTTTATTCCGGCCACAGAACGTCGGTTGGAAATTTCAAGAAACGCCGCAAAGCCGCCGGCCTTGCAGCCAACGGCCCAAACGCAAGAATTGCGTCCGCAGCACGGAGGAAGGGAAATGACTTAAGCGAATAATCGGAATCAAGCGATTTTGAAAATGCCGCTTGCTTTCCAAGGAGCCGACGCCCATATCGTAAAACCTGTCGCCGCGGCGGGCGCTGTCTTTTAGCGTGTTCCAAAGCAGGACAGTGCCCAGTCCGGTTGTGGAACGCTCCGCATTAAATCCGCGGCGCAATCCGTATGCGCAGCCGCGATAATGATAACCGTATATGAATGCCGCCGGATGCCCGTCGAGCTTAAGCAGGCTCATGTCCGCCGCCCCGGATGCCGAGGCCAGGCCGTGAACATCGCGTAAAAACGCCCGCACCGTCTGGTGCGACAATGTCGTGCCATCGCTGGCCCCGGCCTGCCAACTGTTCCGGGCGATGGCTTCGCAGGCGTCGTATACGTCCCAGTGCGGATCGCCGTCGCCTTGCTTTTTGCTTGCCGGCCGGCAGCGGATAAATTCCACCTTCCCCTGCCGATAAAGTTTCTCTTCGGTCTGCCGCATTCGCCTGAGCCAAATGCCTTTTCGCCCGGCCAGATAATCCTCCCAACCACTGGAGAAATCGGCAGCCGCAGTTCGATTCCAAAGCGTGGAATAAGCCTGGAAACCCGCCGACCAAACGGCATTTTGCGATTTCCGCCAATCGGCGCCGGGCACTCCGATCCAGCGCAGCTCGATCATGTCCCAATCCCGGGGCGTGCGTCGAACATGTTCCATGGCCGCTTTTAACGCCGCAGCCGGATCAGCCCCGATGGGGCCGTAAAACGAGCCCCAATTATCCAGGGGATATGTCAGGACACGCAATCGTCCCACCCTGGTTTCTTCCATTTGAACTATCAATGGCACGATTCCCACCGTTCTATCATCCTCCAGCACAATTACAGTCCGTAACTTCTTCCCCGCGCCAAAATGCCGCCAATACGCCTCCAGCCACTCGAACGATTGGAAAAACGTCGCCCCCGGCGTCTCAGACAATAGTTTTTCCCAGTCCGTTTTAAAAGGCACAAGCAGATCAAAGGCGTTTATTTCAAGGACTGGATGCATGTTCAATAGCCTACATATTTAGCCCACCGTGGACACACCGGGGGTTTGTTTGCGGCTTTATACCGCGACAAAGAATGGGATTAGTCCGTTTATTACAAACGTAGCTTACGAATAAGTGACAGGCAGAACCCCACGATTAGTGGGTAGAAAATCTTTTGCGTTTATGATACTTTAAAGATAGCTGTCTCTTCCCCCCCGAGGACAAACGCCAATTTCATTCGAACTCGGGGCGAGACATGTAGGCCGTACTCGTCAGTCTATGGACTTCGAGCGCGGCCTTTTTTTTAGAATTAGGCATTAGGGCATAAGAGCCGGGCCGTGTCGGCCCGGTTTAACTATGAATTACCTGAACCCTGAACCCTGCCCTCGTCACCCTGATTTATTTTCTCGCCGAAGGCAGTTGCGACATGTGTACGGCGTACTCCTTCGGGCCCACCGCTAAGCCGACCCAGCCGTCGTCGATGACAAACTGTGTAATGGCAAGATCCTGCAACTTCGGATCCGTGAGAAAACGTTCGGGCGTGAGTTTTACGGTTTCGTTTTGAGGAAACGCCTTGGAAAACATGCCCCGCAGAGCGATTTGAGAACTGTTGCTCATTCGCCGGCAAATCAAATTTATAACCCCGTCGCGGACTAATTCCCCCGATCGGCCATTGACCTGCGGCCGGTAAAACACGCGGACCTGAAAATTGTTCCACTGCCGCGGTTCTTTGCTTATCCTTGTGATGTTAAGAGTCAACATAACTCGCCCGTCCTGGCAGTGCACAGTTACAGCGTCTTTTTTTGCGAAGGTGACTGCCAAGTCTTCGTTCTCGGGATTGACTTGCCAGGTATTGGGGCGCTGAAACCGTTCCGAAATCCTCTCGGCCAGTTGCGGCAGGGTAAAGGTCCGGCCTTCCAGTTGCAGGCGCTCCAGGGCATTGTTCAGCATCGATTCGCCGATTTGGAAACTCGCCAGGCTGTTTTTCGGCGCCTGGGGACGCGGCGTGAAACTGCCCAATTGATCCTCCCCGGCCACCCGTAATCGCATGGTCATCCGCTGCTCGGTGGTCTGGGCCTCGATCATCGTCGGTTCCAGCGACAGGTTCACCAGCGGCCCAAACACCTTGCGATTCAAATTGTTGACCAGTTCCGCCAATCGATCATGAGCCTCGCTGTCGATCCGCTGCCGGGCCTTATTGGCCACTTTGCTCCGCGCCTCTTGATTTACTTGCGGCCGGAATAATTCGTGCTGCTGGCGGGCAACGCTCCGCGCAACCAACCCCAGAAGCGGAATGCCGTCGAAATCCGTAGCCACGTCGCGCAATCGCGTTTGATGGCGGACGTCGACCTCGGCGGGCAAGAGCTTGATGCCTTTCTGGTCGATTTCAAGGGGCTTTCGCGCGGCGTAGAGCGAATCGCTGTCGTTGAAAAACGTCGCCGGACCGCTCGTCGAGGAGGTCATCGCCGCCACCTCGCCGGTCACCTCCAGCGCCATCCGCACGCGATTCGGATCCGGAACCAGGCGCAAGGCCACGTCGGTCGAGGTCATGCTTTCCCCCCGCACCGGCAAACCCATCACCGTGTCCCTGACGGGCGCAATTTCCATTTTTTGCTGGGGAATCAGACGGTTCAACAAATCCTCGGTGAGCGACGCCCGTATGTTCGCGTTGCGGTAGTGCGTTTCCACGCTGCGGGCAAGTTCCCGGCGCTGCGGATCGGACGATTGGGCCAGGCTCCGCAGATCGTCGCCCAAGCGCTGCGCGTCGCTGGGCAAGCGGGTTCGCTCATATTGTTCAATGTCGCGCAACACGTCGGCCGATGTCAGCGGATCGGCCGCCCAATGCCGTAATTCCGCGCAAAACGCGGCCATTGGCTCCGTGGCGATAAACTGCCGTTGACGAGCGGACATGGGCGTTTGCGTCAAACGCGCCAACACCTGTTGGGTGACCTTCCGTTGTTGCTCGGACCGGCTCTCGGCCGCCGATCGCTGCGAAGACAATTCTTTCAACGCGTCCACAAGAAGATATTTCCGCCACTGCCGCCCTTCGGCCGACGTGTTCATAAGATTGTCAATTTCAGCCAGGCACATCGACATCCGCCGGGAATCGAGCTTGGGCTTATCCGCTTCGACCAGGGCCGATGCGCCCAGGCGTTCCACTTCACGCCACACCCCCAGCCTTCGTTCAATGGCGTAAGAGGCTTGGCGCAAATTTCGCGCAAGCGGCCAATCCGTAATGGAATCGGCTAAGCGCAGGCCTTCCAGCCGCAAATCGGCCAGGCGGTCCAGGATGGCGCCGGCCTCGTCCGAATTGCCTGTAATGGCCGGCCCTAATTCGTGCACCAGCCGGCCGGCTTCGGCGGCCCAGTCGGACGATTCTTTTGCCTTGCCTAGTTCATCCAGCAAAGAAATAAGCGATGCCGGCTCGGTCCATGGCGTTGATTCTTTCCGGGCGGAATCAGTTCGTTCCAGGCCGGCCGGCCCAAGCGGCTTCAGCGGCTCCAAACCCGTATTGGGATAATTAGCGTCGAGTGGACCCGGCTTTATAGTTTCCGCGGGCATGTTTGTGGTTTTTGGCAAATGAGCGACTAAAGTCGACGATTCATGTGCCAAGGGCGTTGGTTTGGCATTTGCCGGCGTTTGCTCGGCCGCCGACTGAGCAGAGGAAGACGCGGATGTCGTCGGAGGCGTTTCAATGACCTCTTCAGCCGATTTTTTCTCTTTTTCCGCTACGGACGTCTCAGAGGCGGATGTGTCGGAAGAGGTGGAAGACTCGGCTGGTATTGAATCGATCGCCTCCTCATCGGCAATGTCAGAATCGGAATCCTCGCTCAATATTGCTGCACAGGGCTTTATATTAACAGCCTCGGAAATCGATCCAATTTCCAAGGTAGGCAGGTTGATTTCGTCGACCGGGGGAAGAACATCGACTGTATAACTTGTAGTGATAGCGTTCGGGACTATCTCAACCGTCTGTTGCGAAGTATCCGCCGGTTCATCGACATTCTGCTCCCGAACACTAGGCAAAAAGGCATATGTCGCGAGCAAAAAAATCAAAATGGCAAAATATGGCCAACGTGAAACGCGTAGTTGCTGATCCATTACTCCTCACTCCGATCTGGTATGACCCGGAATTTCATAAAATCCGGTATCAAATAAGATCGGACAGATGCAAGGAGTGAATCCATCTGGAAAAATCAGAACTGGTTAAACCGGTTAAGGTTAGGTTGATTGGCAAATTGCGGTAATATGCAATGCCGCATGGCTGGACAAAGCATTTTTAGCCATCTATCCACAATGTCATATTGGGTAAGATGGGCAATATATTCACACGGCCAATACCGTATCTTCGTGCTCATAACCAGGAGCACAACAGCATAGGAATTTTAGTAAGACTGTATTTGTATTGGTAATCTGATGCACAGAACCGGGGGGAATGGCAATCGCATCGCCGGGACCGACCGCTTGCGTTTCTTTATCGATTTGCATGGAACCGCGGCCTTCCAGGATGTAATAAATTTCCTCGGTTTTCAGATGCCGATGCGGCGTTGTGGACCTGCCCGGCGGAAGCCGGGCCTCGGCCAGGGTCTGATTTCGAATCACGGAGTTGCGACGTGCCAAAAGTTCGCGAATTTCCGACCCGTCCTTGGTGATAAAGGCCGGCACGCGCTCGATGTTTTTCACATCCATATAAAGTGCTCCAAAAAAATTTGTCATGAAACCGCTTGCGGTTTCGCTGAAGATAAACGCTCGGCACAAGTAAGACGCTATTCCGTTCCCGCAGTCCCTTGTTTGCGATACACCCCGAGTACTGCGGGGGGACAACTTCTCACATCCCAGGCCTTCGGATCGGGCAGCAAGTCAAAGTCAAAGCGCTCGTCGGCCTCGACCAGAAAAATACTGTTCTCGGGCGCCGCCCGAATCATTCCCCCCAGCAATTCCAGCATTTCGCTCAAGCGGGAAACGTAAAAATCGTACGGCGGTGAACAAAACACAAGCCAACGTGCCTTTCCCAAATCAGGGCGGCGCTTGATCCAAACAAAAACATTGCCAGGCACGATCTCCGTCTGCGATTCGACCTCCAAGGCCAAAACATTTTGCCGGATGATATCCGCCGTCGGGTAGTGTTGCTCGATTAGGGTCGCCCTGGCTGCGCCCCGGCTAAGGGCTTCCAGGCCCAATGCGCCGGTGCCGGCGAATAGGTCGATGGCATGAGCGCCTTCGATTTCATCTTTTATGAGATTGAACGCCGTTTCGCGGAGCCGGTCTTTCATGGGCCGGATTCGGCGCTGCCCGCCGTATAGCAGTTTGCGTCCGCGAAATCGGCCGCCGATGATTCGCAAGCCGATAGTCCCGGCCTGGGATTTGCCGGCTGTACTTCGCTTCTGAGCGGCGGTTTGGTGCGCCGATTTACGGTTTTTTTTAGGCATTTATTTTAATTCCATATTTACCGGGTAATATGTCACATAAAAAGTTTATTGAGTGTCAGGTAAGAAATGTTGTTACAATAGTTTAGCCGCGAGCCAACGGCGAGCGCGTTTATGTGTTTTTATACGATATTAATTACCTGAGATTCTATAGCCCGGCATCTTGCTCCCCCAGTATTTCAGTTTTATTCACGTTGTCCGCCCTTTCTCAGAGGCGCTGGATATGGTACTCTACATTTTAGACAACTAAAAGGTTCCCCATTAAAGGATGTATTAATGTACAAAAGCCAAATCCTATTATCTGCAATTCTGTTTTTCGTAATGATGAATGTCCATATTACGGCGTCGGCCGCCCCGCCTGCCCCCGCCGTTCCTCGGCCGGGCCCCGCCAACGCGGAATTTCAAAAGGTTTTCGAGGAGTGGAAAACACTGGTGGGCCAACTTGGCGCATTGCGGGCGAAAAATCGCACGGCTACAAAAGAAGAACGACCCGATATCGAAAAACAATGGAATGAACTGATTGCAAAAGGCAACGTGCTGAAACTCCAACTCTTCCGGGCCGCCGAAAAAGCCTTTGCCGAGGCCCCCAACGCCGATAAAGACGTCACCGATTTGTTGCTGGGCATTTTCTATGACGAGGTAGGGCAGGATGATTACGAAAATGCCGCCCGAATCGGCAAACTACTGATCGATAATCATTGCGGCAACGCCCAAACTTACAGCGACGCCGGCATCGCGGCCGTTTGCGCGGGCGATTTCGACGCGGCGGAAAAATATCTGGGCATGGCCAAAAAAGAGGGCTATTACAGCGTAAAACAACCCAAAGATCCGCTTGCCGAACAGGGAATTAATTATTTAACGAATCTTGATAAATTAAAAAAGTCCTGGGACAAAGAACAGGGGATCCGCCAGGCCGAAAGCAAGGCCGACGATTTGCCCCGCGTGCTGATCAAAACCAACAAGGGCGATATCGAAGTCGAACTTTTCGAAAATGAAGCCCCAAATACCGTGGCTAATTTCATCACCCTGGTGGAAAAAGGATTTTACAACGGGCTTGCGTTCCATCGCGTGCTGCCGGCTTTTATGGCCCAAGGCGGGGATCCCAAGGGTGACGGAACCGGCGGACCGGGATATACCATTCCCGATGAATGTGCCCGGCCCAATCACCGCTTGCATTTCCGCGGCAGCTTGAGCATGGCCAAGGAATCCCGCCCCGACACCGGCGGCTCGCAATTTTTCATCACCTTCGTGCCCACCAGCCATCTCGACGGCATACACACGGTTTTCGGCCGGGTGATAAAAGGCTTCGGCGTCCTGACGAAAATCCAACGCCGCAATCCCGAAGATGGCGCCGATGCACCCGATCCCGATAAAATCATCGAGGCCAAGGTGCTGCGCAAACGCCCGCACGAATATGTGGTTAAAAAGACCGGAGAGAAATAGCTGCGACGTCCTACCTATTTGGGTAAAAAAAGCATCGAATCCATGAAATTGTAAAAAAGTTGTCCTGCAATCGATATCCGCTCGTCAACGGCTATTGAGTCTCAGGTATCGAATCTTTTCGCAAAATCATTCTTCCATAACCTCTTTTTCCCGGGCCTTGGCCAGATCGGCGGCCTGCGTTTCGTAGTGCTTGGTGAGATCTTGGATTTCCTCCTTGACCTGGTCGCGGTCGTCTTCGGAGAATTCTTTGTCTTTCTCGGCCTGGTCGGCGGTTTTGTTGCCGTCGCGGCGGATGTTGCGGATGGCCACTTTGGCCTCCTCGGCTAGTTCCCGCACTCGGGACACCATCTTTCGCCGGACTTCGGTCGATAACTGCGGTATGTTCAGGCGGATCACCCGACCGTCGTTTTGCGGCGTATAGCCCAAGTCGCTGGCCTGGATCGCCTTTTCGATGTCTTTTAAAGTGCCCGGATCATAGGGGCGGATGACAATTTGATTTGGCTCCGGCGCTCCCACCGAGGCCACCTGCTTGATCGGCACCGGCGAGCCGTACGACCTCCACTCTGAGCGAATCGACCAGGCCCGGATTGGCCCGCCCGGTGCGTATTCCGGCAAGGTCGTTTTTAAGCTTGCGGATGGCCTTTTCCATGCGCTCTTCCACGTCCAGCAGGATCTCCTCGGCGGTCATAGAATTGCTCCTAATGAATCAAAGTACCGATTCTTCCGCCCAAAACGGTGTTTTCAATGTTGCCCTCCTTGCGGAAATTGAACACGATGATGGGCATATTGTATTCCATGCATTTGGTGACGGCTTCGTGATCCATTACGCGGAGATTTTGCCGCCGCACCTCGTCGTAGCTGAGTTCGCCGTATAATACCGCGTGCGGATTTTTTTCCGGATCGTCGCTAAACACCCCGTCCACGCGGGTGGCTTTCAGCAGAATATCGGCGTCGAGTTCCAACGCCCGCTGAGCGGCGGCGGTATCGGTGGTTACAAAAGGGCTGCCCGTGCCCCCGGCCAGTATCACGATGCGGCCTTTTTCCAAGTGCCGCCGCGCCCGGCGACGGATATACGGCTCGGCAACGCCGTCCATGCGGATGGCGGTCATCAGCCGCGTGTCGCTGCCCAGCGATTCCAAGGCGTCCTGCAATGCCAGGCCGTTCATCACCGTGGCGATCATGCCCATGTAATGGGCCGTGGCTTCGTGGATGCAGGAATTGCCGGAAGTGAATTGGGCGCCGCGGAGAATATTTCCGCCCCCCATGACGATGGCGATCTGCACGCCGTGTTTGGCGGCCTGGTAAGTTTGCTTGGCGATGTGCAGAACGGCGTCCATGGCAATGCCGCGCTCGCCCGGATGCG
Source organism: Pirellulales bacterium (assembly GCA_963845975.1). GTDB lineage: Bacteria > Planctomycetota > Planctomycetia > Pirellulales > Thermoguttaceae > JBEKIK01. The sequence goes on from CAWJUD010000002.1 coordinate 717,321, forward strand.
TGAATCCTTCTCCGGAAATCTTCAGCACCACGCGATGATACTTGGGATCGCCCGCCGGCAAATTGTTGGTCATTTGTCCTACTCCTTGGGTAATTCCCAATGCACGAAGCGAATGATCTTCATGCCCGCTTCTTGGGCGATCTGGGCCACGGTTTTTTTGCCGTATTTCATTTCATTTGCTATTGGCTGATCTACAAGGCAGCGCTGGGCGTAAAAATCGCGCATCCGGCCTTCGACCATCTTGGCGATAATTTTTTCCGGCTTGCCTTCTTTCTTGGCCTGCTCGCTGAGGATTTCGCGCTCTTTATCCACTTCGGCCGGGTCCAGCTCATCCCGATTGGTAACCTTGGGACGCAGGGCCGCCGCGTGCATGCAAATATCGCGGGCAAGTTCTTCATTTCCGCCTTCGATCTCCAGCAAAACCCCGGCCGCGGCATTGTGATGGGCATACCCGCCGCATACGCCTTCGATGCGGATTATGCGCTCCAGCTTGAATGCCTCGCGGATGCGGTTGTTCAAATCGTCGAATTGCTGTTTCAGCGTGTGACCGGGCTGGCTCGGCGAGGGCTGAGTAAGCAGGGCATCCGGCGTGGACGCACCGGGCCCCAAGGCCAATTGCCTGGCAAGGTCGTCGGCAAGTTGCACGAATTGCTCGTTTGCCGCCACAGGCGCGCTTTCGCACCGCAGCTCGATCATCGCGCCGACTTTGCGCTTAAGATCGGTGAACACGCTGATTCGTCCCGAGGTCGTGGCCCGCCCGGCTCGTTTCTCTGCAACCTTGGCCCCGGCCTTGCGCAACAGCTCTATCGCTTTTTGAATATCGCCCTTGGCCTCGCCCAAGGCGCGTTTACAGTCCATCATGGGCAAGCCGGTCTTTTCTCGAAGGGCCTTCACCGAGGCCGCGGAAATCTCTGTCATAAAAATATCTCCAACGTTTAACGGAAAATGGTTTGCAATCGTTCCCGGACTCCGCCCGGGAAGGTATTGTTTTGGTTTGCTGAATTATAAACCTGTCCGGGCTCCGCCCGGGTGCAAAGGATAGGATTGCCGTTGGGCCGTTACCCTCCGGCCGGAACCGCTCCCTCGGATTGTTCTTGCTTGAGTGCCCCGCCGGCCGCTTTGCCCGCCAACACGGCATCGGCCAAAAGTTGCACGATCAGTTCAATCGAGCGAATGCTGTCGTCGTTGCCGGGAATGGGCAGATCGACTTCGTCCGGATCGCAATCGGTGTCGATCAAGGCCACGGTCGTTATGCCCAGCTTTTGGGCTTCACAGACCGCGTTTTTTTCCTTGCGCGGGTCGATGATCACCAGGCATTCGGGCAAACGGTTCATGCTGCGAATGCCGTTCAGGTTGCGATACATCTTCCGGTATTCGCGGTTCAGCGACGATTGCATTTTCTTGGAATATGTGGAAAGTTGGTCGCCGGAACGAATCGCCTCCAACTCCTCCAAACGGCCCAAACGGCTGCGAATAGTGCGGAAGTTGGTCAACGTGCCGCCTAGCCAGCGATCGCTCACGTACGGCATGCCGCAACGCAAGGATTGTTGTTCAATGGTGTCCGAAGCCTGCCGCTTGGTGCCCACGAATAGCACCAGGCTGCCACCGGAGGCAATTCGCTGCAAGTACTTCCTCGCCCGCAATAAACCGCGTATGGTCTCGCGGACGTCGATAATGTGGATCAGGTTGCGGCGGGCGTAAATATATGGCCGCATCTTGGGATTCCAACGACTGGCACGATGCCCGAAATGAACCCCCGCCTCGATTAAGTCCTTAACCAGAACAGTAGCCAAATCAAATCCTCCCAAAGGCACACCGGCTATGTCCCAATTAAAATCTCATTCTTACTTAAAGTCCCCTCTCCATCCGGGAGAGGGCTAGGGTGAGGGTAGTTCAGAAAGAGTTTTACTTTGGGCGTCCGGCGTTAAATATAATGCTTTCGGTCTGTTTTCTTGCAAAAAAACCATTACCACCTTGGACCGCTCAAGATAGTAAACCCAGTAGTTTATCAGTTAAGACTTTTGGGGTCAATGCGGTGACTCACCGGTCAAAGGGAGAATCTCTTTGGTGAATGTTATCTGGATTATAGTAATTGAAAATAACCCCTCTTTTAGAGTATGGACTTGATTAAATGGCATTGATGTTTGAAATCCGACTCTAATGGTATCATGTAGGATGCGCTTACATTTCCTTCCAAATAATCTTTTACAGGAGACCTGGCAATGAACCATTTTCAACGTCTGGATTTAGCTATGAAGACTATTTTAATTGTCATTTCAGGCTTGGCAACCGCATTAGGCGGTGAAGAGAAGCCGTTGCGAACTGTAAAGATTAGCGCATATGGGGCAATGAAAGTCGTTCCTGATCAAGTTGTCTTGACTTTGGCCGTTGTCACAGAGAACAAAGATCTATTGCTTGCCAAGTCGGATAATGACGCAAAAACCAGGAAAATCCTCGATTTGGCCGATAAGTACCATCTTAAAGAAACCAGCTTTCAAATCGATCAAATGAGCATCAGTCCGGAATTCTCCCGGTCATCTCGGGAATCCGTATCAGAATTTGTCGGCTATTCGGTCAATCGTCAAATCGTCATTACGTTAACCGATTTCGCAATCATGGAGCCGATAATCTCCGATTCGCTATCACTCGGCGCGAATCGTATGAGTGAATTGCTCTTTCGCACTACAAAAATCCGGGAATATCAGTTTGAGACGCGAAAAAAAGCGGTGGAAGTCGCCAAAGAAAAGGCCGGCCATTTGTCAGAACTCAATGGTCTGAAATTAGGCAAGGCAATTAGTATTGAAGAAGAAGTGGAAGGCAGTCGTAACACGGAAGTAATGGCCTGCATGGCCCCATCCGTGACCTCGATTTTGCCTACAACTAATAATTCCGGAGTTAGCCCGTTTTAAAGAATCCTTCCTCAGTCGTCGTCAACTCTTCCTGATCTCCAAACCCGGCATTCAAAAAATGACAAATTCATCCTGGCAAGTAATTACCGTGTCGAATATGCCCCTCCTTCTCCGCAAATTAAACAGCCCATAGCCCCTGGTTTCATCGACATTAGTTCAACAATAACTATAACATTCGAGTTAATATCACCATGAACTGAGACAGTGAGAGGCTTATAACACCGGTAGACTTTTCCGCCGTTTGCATTGCTCAGTAGCTTTCCACCGCCAATTCCGGGATGCCGGCAAAGTGCGGCGGATTGCGGGTAACCAATATATGGTTAAAAGCAACTGTACTAGCGGCAATCATAATGTCCATGTCGCCGGCAGGGCGCCCCATGCGTCGAAGTCGCGCTGTAAACTCGCCAAACAGCCAGGCTGAACGGTCATTAAAAGGAAGGATTTCCAGGTTCGATATAGTCCGTCGAACACTCTCTAGCTCGCGCCCGGATCCCCGGCGAGTTGAACGCCCACGTAAAGCTCAGCCACGCTGAAACGGGTTGTGGCGATGCTCTCGCCGCGAGATACCAATTCAGTGAGTTTTTTGGCGGCCCGCCGCCCGAACTCCGAATCAGAGCGGTTTTGATCGATAAGAAAATTGGTGTCTAGGCAGGCCATCATCGTTCCCGCTGCGAGAGTTGATGACGTTGCTCGATATGTTCCTCGATGGCAGTGATTGCCTCTTCGCTCAACGGACAATCCCTAATTCGTTCGAGGTATGCTTTAACATCAAAGGGCGGTTTTACTACCCGTTTGATTGTTTGGCTGAACGATTCATTGTCTTTTCGCACGCTGCGAAGCCTTTCATAGGCTTCTATATCAATGCTGATGGTTTTAGTGGCCATAAAATGATCTCCATGTACGTGTATGTACATGTATTATATGACCAAAAAAGGAAAACGCAAACCCTGATAAGAAAAGCTACCCGGCAAGGATTCGAACCTTGAATGAGGGAACCAAAATCCCTAGTGTTACCATTACACCACCGGGTACCCCATAAACGGGTGGTAAATGCAAGCCATTTGGTGGTGACTACATCGCAGCCTGCACTTGCCTGCAAGTGAGACAATGGGAAAGGCTTTTGTTGCCTCGCGCGTCACCCCGCCTGCACGCAGACTAGTATAGCGACTTCGTGGCGGCGTTCAACGCCGAATCTGGCAGTTCGTGCGAGCAGACGGGGCTATGCGTCTGGAAACGCTCCGGCGATGAGATTCGTGGCAAACAGGAAATGAATGGCCGTTAGCGCGAAGTATGCCAATACCGCCTTGTCGCGTCGGAGATCAGCCAATCGCCAATGGCAGGCAAGAGACCAAATTGCCTGAATGATGCTAACGACAAGTCCAACGAATAGCCCTAAGATGAATAGCGGCCACAGACCGCACCAGGTTGACCACAACTCGATTGAGCCTTCGGCATTGAGTTGGCGTACCGGATGTCCGCCGAGGAAGAGCATTCCCATCAAGAATAACGGTGGGGCTATGGCGAAAACATTCAGAACGGCGGCTGCCGCAAACCCTCGGGGTCTCTCCGGCGTCCGGGCGAATCTTATAGTCAGAATACCGAGCGCGGCAATGACAGCCAGATATGTGGGTGCATGCGCGGCTCGGAGAGCAGACTCGATTTCCGCGCGCACTACGTGCTTCCACCGTTGCGCCTTGGTCCGTATCTCGGCCAGCTCCGCGTCGCCGAGTCCCTTTACCCAGGCGAAATCCGCGAAGCGTATGTTCGCGTTCTTCAAACTCGCGTCGGTTAAGTCGGCACCACAAAACTCGGCTAGTTCTAGGTCCGCGCCTTCGAGGTTCGCAAAGCGCAGCGTCGCCTCTTGAAAACATGCGTTCTCGAGTTTCAATCCGCGCAGATCCGCGCGAGTCAAGTTGGCCCTGACAAAGTTGATATGCCAGTACTCATTCTTTGCGCCGGCCAAGACGCAATCGCTTAGGTCCGCGTCTGCAAATCGGGAACCAGAAATATCGGAGTTTGAGAGATCGGCACCGGCCAGCGTTGCTCGCAGGAGCTCGCTTTCACGAATCGCTGTGTCCTTGAAATGCGCCCCCAGGAACGTGGCCCCGTCAAGGCATGCTGTAATAAAGCTGGCTCCTTCGAGGTCGGCGTGCGAGAAATTGGCCCCGTCGAGAATCGACGCTCCGAACTTAGCGCCTGAAAGGTTCGAATCGGAAAAGTCGGCGCCGCGCAAAGTCGTCTCGTGTCGAACGCAATAGTATCCGCGAAAATCCACGCCGTGGAGGTCAATGCCGGAATAATCGCGCCCGAATTTCGCTATCAAGTCCATGCGTACTTCACGGGCCTTGCACTCTTCGGCATAGGCGATGATTTCGTCCCGTGTCGGTTTGGCCCAACAGATGGGGATCGCTGCATGGACGGCGACGAGCGAGACAAGGGCCCATCCAACGAATTGGGGAATCGGACGCAAGCACACACAACGGACATCGGCGCCGACTTTCCGATTCGTCATAAAGAGTGCAACAGGCATCTTCTTTTGTCTCCGCTGCAATGGTTGGAGCCGCCATTAGCCTTCTAATGTAAGAGGCTCATTCCGCCGCCTGATATAACGCGGCCAACCGCTGTTCCGTGCCTTTCATCGAAGAGAAAGGGAGTCGGTTTTCCCCTGCAGCGGGCGGTTGCCGCTACGCTTCGATGAGAGATACGCTTGCGGCGTGGGCCGTTGGCGGACGCGATTAGACTGCCTCGTAGACGCGCAACAATAAAGCCCATGAGCGAGGGGCTCATGGGCTTGTGTGTTTTTATGGCGATTGTGCTTTTTCGGCAAGACGCCGTCCGCGTGACGCGGGCCAATCGAATCAGCCTGCAAGCTGTTGCTGTTGATTAAGGTTGATTCTGATTGGTATAGTCGTATCCGGTGTGATTCGGATAAAAACTGCCGTCAGTTTCATCGTATTGCCAACCGGATGCACCGCTATCCGCCGAGCCTACGGGCGGTGTTCCCACCGGGCTGGCGGTATAAGTGGCCAGTGTGTTGCTGTTGTTGTAGGGATTCGCCGGAACCAGGCCTTGGAAATATGGTCCGAATTTCCCATTCGCAGCATTGACCGTGCCGTCAATATCGGTTTTCTTGGTCATCTGATCGGCAAACGTGGTCCTCTTGGGCGCCGTCCCGTTGTGATGAACTTTGTACATCTCAATCTGCGAGCGCATGGTATGCAAATTGAAATTCAACGCGCTTTTTTCTCGTCCATGGCGGACGGCGAAAACTGAGGGATGATCGTGGCGGCAAGCAATGCCATGATTATCACAATTATCAATACTTCAATTAGCGTAAAAGCACTTCGGCAACCGTTCGCGTTCATAAACTCTTCTTCCTTTCTTATATGGTTAGTTTTAATGCACGGACCGTTTGGCCGCAGCCATCTGATATAAAACTGGTTTCACTCTCTTGGCCTGCCCCAATTCGATCGTGTCGTATTGAGCATTACTCCTTTTTTGCATTGATTCCTTTACGACATTCAGGCGAACTTTTCCCATGGAACATACCCGGCTAGATGCAATGGTTGATTAGCAAGTCCCGGTACGAATTCGTAGGTCAGAAGTCATTGAGCGTCAAGGATTATCAATCGGCATGTATCTTTTTGACGCAAGGGACAGAGAACATGCCGCTGTCGAGCAATGAGCTGTAAAGGCTTAATTCCAGGTTTTTATGAAATGGAAGAAAGTCGGTTAAAACAGGAATAAACATAATAACTCTTGTATTCACAAGCACTTGCGTAATTATGACAAGCCTAATTGATTATTTTTTTGAGCTTAAATTAGCGTAATTGTGCATACATCCTGTATCAAGCAAATAACCCATGTTGACGATAGTTACTATAGTTCGGTGCTTCCATTGACTATTTACACAATATGTGTAAATGACGCTGCACTATTATGTATGCGTATTATAGGCAATGTAGCTAATGCACGAGTTGTGCATGATCCGAATAAACTAAAGGCAATTTTGCCTTTTAGACCAGGCCCTATCGATTTTTGTGGAGTTTGAAGGAGGCATGCAATGAAAAGGATGGTTGCTATTCCGCTGGTTGCGGCGGCGTTACTGATTATCGCGGATGGCATGGCACAGGCCTGCTACTGCGGTGCGGCACGACTCCGTTGCTGCGAGCGAGAAAATTGCTGCACGACCGAGTATGCCTGTTGCAAACAGCAGTGCTACACGGTCATGAAGACCTGTAAAGAAGTCGTTTACGAAAAACGACAATACACCTGCTACAAGACTTGCTATGAGCGAGTCTGCGAGCAGAAAACGATCAACTGCGTGAAGTATGTTCCCGAAACCTGTTATCGCGAATGCACTTATACCGTGTGCAAACCGGTTTGGGAAACCCGGGTAAAGACTTGCACATACGAGGTCTGCAAGCCCGTCTGGGAAACGCGAAGCAAGGAAATCTGCTACACCGTGTGCAAACCGGTCTGGGAAACCTGCACCAAGGATATTTGCTACACCGTGTGCAAGCCCGTCTGGGAAACCAAGAGCAAGGAAATCTGCTACACCGTGTGCAAGCCTGTCTGGGAAACCAGGACCAAGGAAATTTGCTACACCGTGTGCAAGCCCGTCTGGGAAACCAAGAGCAAGGAAATCTGCTACACCGTGTGCAAACCGGTCTGGGAAACCTGCACCAAGGAAATCTGCTACACCGTGTGCAAGCCCGTCTGGGAAACCAGGACCAAGGAAATCTGCTACACCGTGTGCAAGCCAGTCTGGGAAACCAAGAGCAAGGAAATCTGCTACACCGTGTGCAAACCGGTCTGGGAAACCTGCACCAAGGAAATCTGCTATACCGTGTGCAAGCCGGTGTATGAGACTTGCGAAAAGGTCTGCCAATATACGGTCTGCAAGCCTGTCTGGGAAACCAAGACCAAGGAAATCTGCTACACGGTATGCAAACCGGTATACGAAACTTGCGAGCGCGAGGTGTGCTACACCGTGTGCAAGCCGGTTAACTGCACCAAGACGGTAAAGTGCTGCTCCGGTCACTGGGAAACCCGCGAAGCGCCGACCTGCGGACCGGCGGCCTGCGAACCGGCGTGCTGCGGACAGACGTGCTGTGCCCCGGTAAAGCAATGCCGCGTATGGGTGCCCGAGATCGTCGAAAAGCAGATCGAGTGCGTCAAATACGTGCGAGAGAACTGCGTTAAGAAGGTTCCTTACACGGTTTGCCGGATGGTGCCCGAGCAATGCGTCAAGACCTGCACCTACCAGGTTTGCCACATGGTCAAGGAAGTCTGCGAGAAGCGGATTCCTTACACCGTCTGCCGGATGGTGCCAGAGCAACGCGTCAAGACCTGCACCTACCAGGTTTGCAAGATGGTGCCCGAGCAACGCGTCAAGACCGTGTGCTGGAAGGAATGCCACATGGTCCGGGAAAACTGCGTCAAGCAGTGCACCTACCAGGTCTGCAAGATGGTGCCCGAGCAACGCGTCAAGACCTGCACCTACCAGGTTTGCAAGATGGTGCCCGAGCAACGCGTCAAGACCGTGTGCTGGAAGGAATGCCACATGGTCCGGGAAAACTGCGTCAAGCAGTGCACCTACCAGGTCTGCAAGATGGTGCCCGAGCAACGCGTCAAGACCGTGTGCTGGAAAGAATGCCACATGGTCCGGGAAAACTGCGTCAAGCAGTGCACCTACCAGGTCTGCAAGATGGTGCCCGAGCAACGCGTCAAGACCTGCACCTACCAGGTTTGCCATCTGGAAAGGCAGTGCTACACCAAGGAGATTCCGTATAAGGTTTGCCACATGGTTGCCGAGCAATGCGTCAAGCAAGTTCCTTATACGATATGCAAGCCGGTGTGCTACACGCAGACGGTTAACTGCGTTAAGCGCGTGCCAGTACAGGTGCCGTACACGGTTACCCGTTGCGTTCCGGTGGTGGTGTGCAAGCAAGTGCCGGTCACGGTTTGCTGCCCGGTGCCGAGTTGCTGCGAAGCCCCCAAGGCCTGCGCTCCAGCATGCTGCAACTAAAGTAAGCGGGCAAACGGCCTCGATACAAAATCGGCGGCCGGCAAAAGGCCTGGTCTAGCCAAAAACGGCGGCCCAACCAATGATGGTTGGGCCGTCGTATTTTCTGTATAGGGAACAGCGGACAAGTTTCAAGGAAAAAGATTGCATATTGCAGTTGCCCCCTCAATAGGCGCTGCTAGCACTCCGGCCCGGATGATCTTCAAGTTTCGATTTGTCTCCGGCCCCGCCCAATGGGTGGTAAAATTGCGAAAAATCATGCCTAACGTGCATTATTTATCGGTGATTCCAGGCTCCCGGGAAAATACGGCTTTTCATGCTTCCACAAACCGATGCAATTCTGTGAATTGACCCTGTTGTAGGTGACAGCTACATTTACAGTATGACAATTGCGTATAGCGATTTACCGGAAGTTAGTTGTATTAACGCATTTTAACCTTGCTGCGACTGAGTTCATGGACCAAAACTATTACAAGCGCTACCGGATGGAAATCGAGTTGTTCGGCCGCGATTTGAGCTTCCCTCCCATTCCCGGGGAGTATCATATATTGCCCTGGGACGATTCGCTTTTAGAAGCCTTTGCCCTGGCGAAATATAAAAGCTTTCGCGGCGAAATCGACGCCAATGTCTTTCCCTGCTTGGGCGATCTGAATGGTTGTCGCCGCTTGATGTCCGATATTACTCGCAAACCCGGATTTTTGGCCCAGTCCGCCTGGCTGGCGGTCTATTCGCCCAACGGTTCCAAACAGCCGGAATATTGCGGCACGATTCAAGGCATTCGCGATAAATCGGGCCTAGGCGCCGTTCAAAACCTGGGTGTTACGCCCGAACATCGCGATCTCGGCATTGGCACTTGCCTGCTGTTTCACAGCCTGGACGGTTTTCGGCGGGCCGGACTTCACCGGGTCTTTCTCGAGGTAACCGCCGAAAACACCGGCGCCATCCGCCTATACCACCGCTTGGGCTTCGTTACAATCAAGACGGTTTACAAAGCCGCCGAGCCGGCCTACTCGACATAGGTTATAGGAGATAGGTTGAAAACTGATAACTAACAGTGACTGCAAACATATATTCTCATGTTTTTCCCAACGGCCTGGTACTGGTTGCCGAACCGAGGCCTTCGCTAAAGTCGGCGGCGTTTACGTTTCTTGCGCCCGCCGGTTGCGTGCACGACCCGGCCGATCGTTCCGGTTTGAGCGGATTCACCTGCGAAATGACCCTGCGCGGGGCTGGTTCCCGCGACAGCCGTCAATTCATCCTCGACCTGGACAACCTGGGCGTGGAACGCAGCGAATCGGTCTCCTATGCCCATACCAGTTACAGCGGCGCCACCCTGGCCGAAAACCTCCCCGCCGCTCTATCTATATATGCCGACGTCTTGCTAAGCGCCCACCTGCCGGACGATCAACTCGAGGCCGGCCGCTTGGGCATGTTGCAAGAGTTGCACGCCGTAGAGGATGAGCCGGCCCAAAAGGTCATGCTCGAATTACGCCGCCGCCATTATCCCCTGCCCTGGGGCAGGCCCCCGCAAGGCGAAGAAAAAGCCCTGCAAGAGACTACCCTTGGCGATATCCGCGAGTATTATCACCGGCACTTCCAGCCCAACGGATCTATCCTTGGCGTGTCCGGCCGCGTGGAGTGGGAGAGTCTCAAGGATCTCGTCGGCCGCCTGCTCGGCGATTGGACGCCCGGCGCGACCGAATCCATCGAAGAACAGCCCGCTGTCTGCCATTACAAGCATTTTCCTTACGAGTCGAACCAAACCCAAATCGGCATCGCCTATTCCAGCGTGCCCTATCGGCATCCCGACTATTTTCAAGCCTGGGGAGCGGTGGGCGTCCTAAGCGGCGGCATGAGCGCCCGCCTGTTTACCGAAGTCCGCGAACGCCGCGGTTTATGCTACAGCGTCTACGCCATGTACCATACCCTGCGTCATATCGGCAGCATATTCTGCTATGCTGGAACCTCCGCCGACCGGGCCCAAGAGACCCTGAACGTCACCCTGGGCGAACTGGTGCGCTTGGCCGGCGGCATCCAAGACCACGAACTCGACCGCCTCAAGGCCCGCATCAAAAGCTCCCTGGTCATGCAGCAGGAATCGTCCTCGGCCCGGAGTTCGTCGGTGGCCTTCGATTGGTATCATCTCGGCCGTGCCCGCACCCTCGACGAAGTGGAACAATTGATCGACGCCTTGTCCAGCCGCGGCATCAATGCCTATTTGAAGGAACATCCCCCGCAAGATTTCACCGTGGTCACGCTCGGACCAAGCCAGTTGGAGATGCCCGATGGAGTTTTGTAAACACACGCTCTCAAACGGTCTGGAGATCGCGGCCGAGTGCGACGGCGAGGCCCATTCGTCGGCCTTAGGCTTCTTCGTTAAAACCGGCGCCCGCGACGAAACCGACGCCCTATCCGGCGTAAGCCATTTCCTCGAACACATGATGTTTAAAGGAACGCCCACCCGTTCGGCCGACGACGTGAATCGCCAGTTCGACGAAATGGGTGCGCACTACAATGCCTTCACCAACGAGGAAAACACCGTCTTTTATGCGGCGGTCCTGCCCGAATATCAGCACAAAGCCGTGGCCCTTTTGGCCGACATCCTCCGCCCCTCGCTCCGCGAACAGGATTTTGACACCGAAAAACAAGTGATCCTCGAAGAAATCAAGATGTACGAGGACCAGCCGCCCTTTGGGGCCGACGAAAAATGCCGGGCAGCCTTTTTCGGCCCCCACCCCCTGGGCCGAAGCGTGCTGGGAACGGCCCGGAGCGTTTCCGATCTATCCGTCTCCGCCATGCGCGGCTATTTCAATACCCGATACAGCCCCGGCAATGTCGTCCTGGCCGCCGCCGGACGCATCGATTTCCCCGCGCTCGTCGATACCGCCTCGCAATGTTGCGGCCATTGGCAGCCCATTGCCGCCCGGCGCGACGTGTCCGCCGCCGCGCCGCAATTGAGTTTCCAGGTGATGTATAAGGAAATCGCCACGCAGCAGTATGTGATCGAACTCGCCCCCGGCCCCTCGGCCGAAGACGGCGACCGCTACGCCGCCAAACTGCTGGCCACAATCCTCGGCGACGACACGGGCAGCCGGTTATATTGGGAATTGGTCGATCCGGGCCTGGCCGAACAAGTCACCTTAAGCCACTGCGAATATCTGGGCGCCGGCCTGCTGATCACCTACATGAGTTGCGAGCCGCATTGCGCCGCCGATAACCTGCAAAGCATCTTGAAGGTCTACCGGCTTGCCGAAACCCAGGGCCTCACCCAACCCGAACTGTCCCAGGCTAAAAGCAAAATCCGTTCTCGCATCGTGCTCTCCTCCGAACGCCCCCGCGGCCGGCTCTTCGCCGTTGGCAGCGAGTGGGTCTACCGCCGCCAGTACAAAACCGTCGGCGAGGAATTAGACTCCGTCGCCTCCGTTACCCTGGACGAAGTCCACGCCGTCTTGAAAAAATATCCCCTCTCCCGCTGCGCCACCCTGACCATCGGCCCGCTGGATAAGATCCCTCCACCGAACTGAAACGGCATAATATCCAGATGTGAACTCCAGCACAAGATTTACGAGTCTTCCGGCCTGGAAATTATTGATTTACACCTTTTCCATTGCGAAGTTCCGTCAAGGCGGACTTTATCGCCGATTCCAGCCCAGCATCCCACAGCGAGCCCATGAGTTCCGGCATCACCTCGTCGAACGGCCGGTCGTAATCGCCCCGCAATAACCGGTCGCATTCAGCAAGGTATTTTTGATATGTTTCATCGATCCCGAGGAAATTAACCTCCTCGTTGTTTAAATTGCGGAAAACCTCTGCCAGATGACGCGTGCATTTCCCAATCAGATGCTTGTCGCTAAAAAACGGCCGGCAATCTGTGATAAAAGCCTCTTTGGTCATCCGCTCCAAACCCAGCGCGGCGAAATAAACGACGGCCTCGTTCTTATATCCAAATAATTTCAGGTAAAGACTTTCAGCAAGGTAACACAACGGGCCGCTGTCGGGCGATTGCACCAGACGATTGAATTCCGATTCGACCAGTTGATTCTTGTGCAAATAAGACAACATGGTGACTTGGCACAGAGTCCAAGGCCAACTTGATCGGGGAAATAGTTCGTTGTTGAGTAATGCGCCGATAAAAATCAAAGAGTTTGGATCTGTCCAATTAAGGTGAAATTGCCGCTCAGGGGAATTTTCCGGAATATTGAACTCCGGATGTTCTTTATCGGTGGATTGAAACATGAATTGATCAATCGGATCTAAAGCACCGCACAATAGTAATTTGTCAGCGATATCCAACCATTTATCATTGTATGAATATTGTTTAAAATAATATCTCGTTAATGGATCCCGACTCCAGAACATCAAGAACGAACCGACAGGCCGGTTGGAATCATAAACATTTACGATATTTTTAGATTCGCGATGAATAGCCGCGACGTTTTTTCTAAATGCCCCGGGTTGGAACAGCACTTCAACCTTTGCGGTCGGGGATGATTCTTGTTTATCAGATTTGTCATTGGATTTGCTTGAATATTCACCAGTACACGATATTAAATGCCCGTTTGTCGCATTTATCTTCCAAAATTGTGTATTATCGGCTGCATTTATCGTCAAAACGCCGTCTTTCAATGAACATTCGGCTTTATGTTCATGTGCAATTGACAAGAAATGCACAGGCTGCAGATTCAGTTGTAGCTTAAAAGGGGCCGAGCGTTTATCATCATCGCGTGAAAATAATCCTATACCAAATTCGATTGTGTGAGGCTGATCTGGATCATATGGTTCAGTCATTTTCAGATCTAGTTTTGCCCAAATATCAGCCATTTGTTTCGTACGGAACAGACTTCCGGTCTGTGTGTTGAATAATCCAAATTCTTTCAAAGAGTGAATAACTCGATAATCATATATTGATTCTTTGCCATCTTCGGTAGCATATTCTGAATGCAAATTAAGTGTCGTTCCTTCCTTTGGTGATTGAATAAACTCTATCTTTTCATTTTCATTCACGACTCGAACCACCAAATCCCCACCCCAATTATTGCTGTCGCAAAGCCATTTTTGCAGTTTAAGCAGTATTTCTTCCTCCGTCGAAAGCGGTTTTGATAGCGGCGGCGCGTGGGGGTATTCCATCAGATTAAAATGCAGCAGTATTTTGTCGTCGGCCGAAGCGGGTTTCATGGGCGTGACTTCCGCCTTGATGAACCGCGCCGATTCCCAAAGTTTCTGCTCGACGCTTACCCAATCATCGCGCGTAAAATTCATCCCCGGCTTGATGCCCAGGTATTTTATAATATCTTCTTGAGAATTAATTGTGTTGCCCGCAATGTCAATCGAACCGATTTCCGCCCCGGGCCCTTCGTCTTTAATGTCGATGATCAGATCGGCCGTATTCTTGTCCGAATCAAGCTCCATCCAGGATTCGATCTTCGGAAAATAATAACCAAATTCGGCCAGCGCCGCCGATATGTCCTCATCCACGCTTTCCGCCGGTTTGATTTTCGCCGGGTCGGAATAGCGATCGACAACCGCTGACAGCCATCCCTGAAACGGCGCAGGCTTGCCCGGCACCCAAACCGCCGGCTTCTTTTCCACCGCTTTTCCGTCCTTGTCCGCCCAAGTGATTGTCCGCTGCCCATTCTCATACGTTATCGATTGCGGTCTGGAGTCCGGCGGATTATGTTCAGAAGCCAGTCTTTTAGCTAATTTTTCCATTGGGATAGTTCGCGCATTTCGAACTTTGATGTACCCGGCATTATAGCGCGGCCCTTCCTCGATTTCCAAAATTATGCAACCAGAATCAAAATCTATATTCGCCTTGACATCCGTCCCGGGAAATCCGCCCTGATGATAGCCCGCCTGAATTGATTTTTTCAATTTATCAATATATTCTGAAAGGTCGGCTGACGGAGTGGCCGCAATCCGGCAACCAAGCGAGTCAGTCAGGGCTTTTTTGATTTCCTCGGGCTTAAAGGTTTTTGCCCCTTTGATGACTAAGCGAACGGGATCGCCGTAATCGCCAACCCGGGGCGATGAAAGTTGTGCATTATCGGATTTATGCGGTTGGGCATTTTTCGATTTATCGGGGAGTAAAGATGGCTTGTCTTGTGCCGGAGCTTGATTCTTTTCAGCGAATTTGGCCTGCTTGAAT
Organism: Pirellulales bacterium; assembly: GCA_963845975.1. GTDB lineage: Bacteria > Planctomycetota > Planctomycetia > Pirellulales > Thermoguttaceae > JBEKIK01. The sequence goes on from CAWJUD010000002.1 coordinate 732,403, forward strand.
TTCAAGTCTTGCCCCGCTACATTGAGCGTCAGAACAACGAACCACCCAATGAAAAACCCGAATCCAACCCAATGATAAGGCTTTCCCATCATGGTTAATCCTCCAATAACTAATAGTATTTAATAAAAACCTAAGATTCTTAACATGTTGTGTCAATTGCAATTTCACGTGGATTAGACCTTATAATAGTGCAAATGTCGCCCCACTATGATCGGCCGCATATCGCGCGGTCTTGTTCGATAGCTCCCCAGGGCTCTGTGCATTGCAGCCGGTGTTTTGTTATACTTGCTGAATCCGTATCTGGCATTGTTTGTCCCCGCGATTGATAGGAATTACCGTCATGGAAGCCATCCAATATATCGTCATGCTCCTGGTCGGTATCGGCCTGGGTGCCACTACAGTTTGGCTGATTCTGCGCGCCCAGATTGCCGTTTCAAACGCCAAGGGCGAGCAATTGGAAACCGCACTGCTGGACGAGCGCCGCCAGGCCCAGGAAAAAATCGCCTTCCTCGACGAAGCCCAAAAAAAACTCTCCGATACATTCAAGGCCCTTGCTTTTGAAACACTGAAAAACAGCAACACCTCCTTCCTTGAACTGGCGAAAACTCAACTCGAAAAATTCCACGAGGCGGCCAAGGGCGATCTGGAAAAACGCCAAACCGCCATCGACGAACTGGTCAAGCCGGTCAAGGAATCGCTGGTCAAAGTCGATTCCAAATTGCAGGAAATCGAAAAAACCCGGCTCGAAGCATATACCGGACTGTCCGAACAGGTCCGCTCGATGCGGGAAACGCAAGACCTCCTCCGCAGCGAAACCTCGAACCTGGTGCAGGCCTTGCGCCGCCCCGAGGTCCGCGGCCGCTGGGGCGAAATCCAATTGCGCCGCGTGTGCGAAATGGCCGGGATGCTCGAACACTGCGATTTCCTGGAACAGCAAAACATCAACACCGAGGAAGGCCGCCTGCGGCCCGATCTCATCATCCGCCTGCCCGGCGATCGGACTATCGTGGTCGACGCCAAAACTCCCCTGGACGCCTATTTATCGGCCATCGAGGCCCCGGACGAGGAAACGCGAAACTCCAAGCTCAAAGATCACGCCCGGCAAATCCGCAATCACGTGCAAATGCTGGGGCGAAAAAAATATTTCGAGCAATTCGATCATTCCCCCGATTTTGTCGTGCTCTTCATCCCCGGCGAGGTATTTTATACGGCCGCCTTGCAGCAAGACCCCGAACTCATCGAGGCCGGCGTGAGCGAAAGGGTCTTGATCACCAGCCCCACCTCGCTCATCGCCTTGTTGCGGGCCGTGTCCTATGGATGGCGCCAGGAAAAATTGGCCGAAAACGCCCGCGAAATCAGCGATCTCGGCCGGAATCTTTACGATTGCCTGGCAAAATTAACCGAGCATTTCGCCAAGGTCGGCGAACGTCTCGACCAGGCCGTCAAAGCCTACAATCAAGCCCTGGCGTCCCTGGAAAACCGCGTCCTGCCCGGGGCTCGAAAGTTCAAGGAACTAGGCGCCGCAAGCACAGCCGGTGATATCGATCGGCTTCAGCCCGTTGAGAGCCCCGTTCGCCAAATTCAAGCCCCGGAATTGCTTTTGCCCAATGATCGGCCCGACAATTCGCCTTCCTAAACATTCGTCGTGTGCCACTGCTTGCTTGCAAGCAGTGTTGCGGGTGGCACGGGCATCTTGCCCGCGCTCGTCCATGGCCCGGATTATTCATAGCCTAGGATTTTTAACGCAAAGTGCGAAACACCAGCCCGAAGCGCAAGCGAGGGTAAACTGTTTGCCATCTCTCGCTTGCGCTTCGGGCTAGTGTAAATTCATGAATAATCCAGGATAGTTGCACTTTCTGGACACTGGTCACATCCAACTGTTTTCCCAACTCTTCCACCAGTCGCAAACGACTGGGCTAAACGGAATCGATTGATGTAATCCCGGCAAAACTTGCTTGTTACAACCTTGTTACGTTTGCACGCCCGGATTTCGGCTACAATCATCTTTGTCGGCAGTCGCAATCATCGTTTAGCCCCGGAACTTGCTCCGGGAGTATATGCCATAAATGATTTCACAAGGAGAAACCGTATGAGACTAATTACATCAGTTTTGCTGTTGCTGATTTCAACGGCCTGTTGCGCCGATGCGCAAAATTTCGACGACCGCTCGAAAATCACCGTAACCGGCGATGCCGTGGTCTATGCAAAACCCGATAAAATTGTGATCACCTTGGGCATCGAGACCTGGGACCGCGACATTATCGCGGCCAAGCAAAAAAACAACGACGTCCTCAAAAAAGCCGTAAAAGCCGTCAAGGAATGCGGAGTAGCCGAAAAAGACGTCCAAACCGACTATCTCTCCATCGAGCCGCGCTGGAAGCGTGACTATGAAAGAGACGATTTTATCGGCTACTTTGTCCACAACACGTTCGTGGCCACTCTAAACGATACCAAGCAAGTCGAAGAGTTAATCACCAAGGTATTGCAGGCGGGCGTGACCAATATACATGGAATTGACTTTCAGACCACCGAGTTTAAAAAATATCGCCAGCAGGCCCGGGAATTGGCCCTTAAAGCGGCAAAAGAAAAAGCCGCTACAATGGCCGCCGTCTTGGACCAATCCATCGGGGCCCCCCTGCAAATCAACGAAAATTCCGCCGCCGCCGGCGGATCCTACTATTCGAGTTGGCGGGGATTCGGATGGGGTTCAAGAGGCGGGGGAATGGCCCAAAACGCCATCCAAGACATGTCCGGCAATAGTGCTGAAATTTCCGATACCATCGCCCTGGGAAAAATATCCATTCGGGCAAATGTAACCGTTACCTTTAAATTGAAAGAATAGTTGATCGAATGGAACTATTTCCCATAATCCCCCCTCTAAATTTAACACCAATGTAGCAGGCACACGCCGTGTGCCGTCGGAACATATTATGAAAGATTTACCCTGGTTCCCACGCTCCGCGTGGGAACCTGCGCCGTTATTTTTTTAGCAGGAGCGGAATAATGCCGACATTAAAAACTTTTTTCTGGATGGTTGCCGTTTTATTAACGACCGCTTCCGTTGTTTATGCCCAGGCCGAGGCCCAAAAGGCCTATCAAGACGCCAAAACCGCTTATCAAGCCGGCAATTTCACCGAGGCCCGCGATCTGGCCGAAAAAGCCGCCCAGACCGATCCCAAAAATCCCGAGGTCTATTTGCTCCTCGGCCAGGCCCGGTATCAACTCGGCCAACTCGACGATGCCGTGGCCGCCTGGAAGCAAACTTTGGCGCCTGCGCCGAACGAAACATTCGCCTCGCACATGTTGGAGGTGTTGCAGGCACAGCGAGTCGGACTGGACGTGAGCATGACTTTTGTTGAAGTGTTAATAGATGAAAAACTGTTCCAGCCCGCCTGGCAGGAGGCGGAGAAACTTCTTGCGCGTAAAGCGATTTCAGAATCGCAGCGCGGCAAAATTGCTCTTGTTCCAGGCCGAGACGCTGATCGGACTCGGCCGACCGGTCGAGGCGGAAGGTGTCGTCAGCGAAGTAATGGTTTTATATCCAAAACAGGCCGATCCCCTGCAAACGTCGTTGCTCCTGGGCCGGACTAAAATCAACATCGGCGGCTCAGCCGCGGGAGAAGGCATAACGTTGCTGAAAAGGATCCTGGCCGAACATCTCGACGCTCCACAAGCAATCTCCGCGCGATATGAACTGTTGATTTATGATCTAAAACAAAATGTTACAGTGGCAAAGTTGGAGCCATTGGCCAAATGGATCGGCGAGAATCCCAAACACGCCAAGGCCGGCGATGCGCGGCGGGCAATGGCCGAATTCTATTTCAAATTATACAAGCAGGAAAATTGGAACGAGCATGCCTCGGGGACCTCGCCCGATTGGTGGCGGACTCGCGCATCGTTAAGCCGCTCGTTGGCCTATGAATTTATTTCGCCGGACGATCCGTCGTGGCCGGAAATAATGCGGCGTCACGCCGAATTGTTGTCGGCTTACGCGAAATATCAATTCCAGTGGAATCGAACGTTCGGCTCAGCCGCTGATAACGATAAAATATCGGATATCCAAAAAGATCTTTTGGAAACCTTGCACAAGCAGATTGCCTTTGATGCAACCTATGCACCGGCCGCAAGGACCTTATTGCAGCAGCACCTCGCCCTCTGGATAGAAAATCATCACTGGGCGGTTGTGGATGAGATGTATACAGGCCTGGCCGGTTTTTCGCCGCCGGCCGAGCGCCGCCGCACGGAAGCGGCCTTGGCCAAGATCTGGGCGCAACGGGCATTCGACGAGCACGATCGCCTGTTGAAAGCCGGGCTGACCGTGCCCCAACGCCTCGATCCGCTCCACGAAAAGGCCCTGAAAAGGCTTTACGAACTGCAAGCCGACTTGGACCCGCAATCGCCGGAACTAAAAGAAATCCGCGACATTTCCGCGGCCATCGTCGCCCATTACGACAAACTCCTGGAATACGACGACGTGGCCCAAGCCGCCATCGGCGTCAAGGCCGAAAAACCCGTCCCCGCCGCCGATGAGTTCGCCGCCTTCCAAATGGCCCGCTTCCAAACCGACCTGGCCGATCGCCAATTCACGCGCCTTATAAAGCAATACGGCGCAGCCGATAAAATTGCCATGACGCCGGGCTACAAAAACGCCCTGGCCGAGTGGATGAAATTCATCTCCGACCGCCAGACAAGCCCTTTAGTACCGCAGGCGGTGGAACGGATCTTCGCGGTAGGCCGGGTATTCGAACGCCATCAGGCCCATACCGTCGCCGCCGAAGTGTACGCCGATTTGGCAAAATTCGCCGCCGGCGTGAAGGTGCTCTCTCAAGCGATCCCCAATGCGCCGACTACCGTCGAGCGTGCGGAATTCGCCCGGGCCGCGGCTTTGGACTCCCAGGCCCGAAAACTCCTGCAAAAGGCCATGGCCCAGCGCAAGGACAAGTCCGCCGCGCCCGATAAAATTAGCCCGGAATTTTCCGCCGCAATTGCGGCTTATAAAGATTTTATCGGCAAATATAATGAATCCCCCTTGGTCGGCGAGGCAATCGGCAAAGTCATGGCCGTGGGAGTGGAATACGCCAGGCTCGACGCCTGGGAGGCGGCCGAATCCGCCTATGCCGACTTGCTCGATGCAAGACTAAACATCCGCCGCCCCGAGCGACTCGAATTCGCCCGGGGACTTTGCCAATTGGGCCCAGCCATGCCCGATCACGCCCGGGAAATCCTTACGGCCTTGTCACTGATCGATAAAAGAGAATCGGGCGAAGCCACCGGCGGAATGTTGGCCATGGGGGATCTTAGCGGCTTATCGGTTATACATGGCGGAGATCTTGCCGCGGCTAAAGACGACAAAAAAGACAATCTCTCCCTGACAAGTTCCCTTCCAGCGACTGCCGCGAAACCTGTAAATCCCATTGGATCGGAATCCGCGACAAGCCATGCGGAAAAACAAACCGAATCCGGCCGCGAAGCCCAACTCTTGGCCATGATTCAAAATCAAGAAGCCGGCCGGGCGCGCCAGGTCGCGCAAATTCGCGAGGATGCAAACCGTTTTGTTGCCAACCAGCCGGCCGCGCCGCAACAAAGCCCAGCCCCAGTGCCAGGCATCCAATTTTCTTCTCCGCCCGCACTTTCCGAGCAGGAATTGGCCCGGCAGGAAAAGGCCCTTGCAGCCGCTTATGAAATTTTCCAATCCATTCGCAAAAACCATCCCGATACTCCCACTGCCCGGCAATCCAGGGCCGAGATTATGGTCATGGCCGGCCACTGGCGCGGATTGAGCCAATGGCTCAAAGCGGCGCAGTTGACAGCGCGATTCTTGAGCGATAATCCCGCCGACGCTCAACTCCCCCAACTGCGAATGGAAATCGCCCGCGACCGCCTGTCCTGGGCCGCCAAACCCTTGGATCGCAAGGCCACGCGCCAGGAATTGCTTGCCGAAGCGGCCTCGCGCTTTGCCGCCGCCCGGGACGAATTCGCCAAAATCATCAGCGATTTCCCCAAGGAACAATCGGTCGTCGAGGACGCCCAATGGGACATCGCTACAAGTTATTTGACCCAAGCCCGGGTCATCGACTCGGTCAGTCCCACGCTGGCCCGCGGCCAGTATGTCCGCACGGCCAAGGAATTGGCCCAAGTAGCCCTGAAATATCCCAATCATCCCCGCATCGGCTCCGTGGGCCAGATGCTTTGGGATATTGCCGGCGAATTGTCCGCCCGCGCTTACGATGAAGAGGCCATTGCCGTGTGGGAGGAACTGCTCAGGTACGATCCGCTTCACGCCCAGGCCCAAGAATCGGCGATGCGAATCGCCCAGACTTATAAGCATAAACTCAAACGCCCGCTGCGGGCCGCCGAAGTCTATCAGGAGTTGAATTTTATCCGCGGCGGCAACGATCAGGCCCTGCAGAACGCCGTATTCCAGATCGGCAGCGAATTGAAAGACCAGCGGCGCTGGGTCGAGGCCCTTAACGTGCTGGAAACCTTTGCCGACAGTTTCCCCCGCCATCCCCAGGCCGGTCAGGCCTTGACCATGGCCGGCCAAATCCACCAGGCCAACGAAGCCTGGGCCGATGCCATCGCCGCCTATCGCCGCGTAATCGACGAGTTCCGCGACGGGCAATGGGTCCAGGACGCCAAGTGGTCGATCGCCGAATGCACCATCAATTTGAGCCAGTGGCCCGAGGCCATGGAAGCCTATCGCTCCTTTGTCGCCGCCTATCCCGGCGACGGCAAAGTGGCCGAGGCCAACCGCCGCATCGAGATCCTCAAAGACCTGGTTCGCTATCAAGCCCTGGTCGACGAAAAAGGGCAGCGCAAGGCCTTCGACGCCCAATTTCAAATCGCCCATATCGTAAAAACACAGCTCAACAATCCGGTCAAGGCCATCATCGAATACCGCAAGGTTACAGCCAACTGGCCCGACAGCTATCTGGCCGCCGAGGCCCTGTACGCCGTGGGCGATACTTATATGTCGTTGAACGAAACCGCCAAGGCCCGCGAAGCACTGTACAAAGTAGCCCAAAAATATCCGGAAAGCCCCCTGGCCGACGACGCCCTGTATCTCGTGGGAAAAAGTTTTGAGGACGAGGCCGATAAACTCGCCACCGTCACACGCGAACAATCCCTGGAAAAGGCCAAGGAAACCGCCCAGCGCGGCGCCTACGATGCCGTGCAAGGACAACGCCGCTTGCAGCAGGAAGTCAACCAGAAGGCAGTCGCCTCCTTGAAAGCCGCCGGCAAAGGCATGTCGGCCGAATTGGAAGAAGCCAGAAACTCGGCCAACTATAATCCGTTCAACATTGCCAACGTGGAACTGTTTTCCCAAAAGGCCGAACAGCAGGTCGAATCCCTGACCGCCATCCAACTTGCCGACCGGCAGGACAAGATCAACGCCGCCTTGCGCAAGGCGGTCGAGGCCTATACCTCCGCCTCCAAGGTCCCCGGCGCAGACAAGGCCGGCGACGCGCTCCTGCAAATGGCCACCATCTACGACAAGCGCCTGAAAGATTCCAAGGCCGCCGTCGAGACCTGGCTGGAAATCGTCCGCCAGTTCAGCGGAACCAACGTGGCCGAGGATGCAAGTTGGAAAATCGCCCAATTCGACGAACGCGAAGGAAAATTCGCCGAAGCCATCGAAGCCTATCAAGCCTTTTTGCGCAACTATCGCCGCAGCCCCAACGCTGGGCCGGCCCAGTTCGCCATCGCCGAAAATTACGAACACCTCGGCCAATGGGTAAACGCCATGGACGCCTACACCAAGTACATCACCAGCTTTCCCGACGGACCAATGGTCAATAAAGCCAAGGAACAAATCAATTGGATCAAAACTTATCGCTTATAGTCCTGCAAATGTACCAATTACAATCCTGCAAATGTACCAATTACAATTGTGCAAATGTATTGATTATATTGCAAATGTCTCGTCCCGTAGGGACGGCCGATATTAGCCCAGCGATTTATCGCTGGGTATGAAGCATCGAAAATCCCTTCCGTCCCGTAGGGACGGTTGAAATCTTGCCAATATGTTTCAAGGAGAATCTAAAATGCGTTTGCTCACTTCTTACGGATTACTAACGATGGCTTTGCTGGGCTTTACCTTTACCGCTTCGCAGGCCGACGGGCCCAAGCCGGATAATCCCCCGGCCGACTCCAAAACGCCCGCCGCCGAGGAACTTTTCACCCAGGGGCGCAACGCCCTGTTCCAAGGTCAATACGATAAGGCGGCCGATCTGCTTTCCAAGGCCGTGGATGCCGATAAAACCAAAACCAGCTACCGCCTGCATCTCGCCCGGGCGTACCGCTATGCTGGCAAACAAGACGCGGCCATAACGCAGTTGGAGGAAATCCTCAAATCGACCCCCGATCACGTCGAAGCCGGCCAGACCCTGGGCGAAATCTATTCCGCTAAAAAACAGTGGAAAGATGTGGCCCGCGTCATGGAACCGATACTGAAATATCGCCACGACTATCCTACCTATCACATGCTGGCCGAGGCCCAATACAACCTCGACGAACATGCCAAGGCTCGAAAAAATTACGAGGAGGCCGTGAAACTCAATCCCCAAAGCGCAACCGATCATTATCAACTCGGCAACATCTGCCTGGCCGGCAATTCCTTCGCCCTGGCCGCCGAATCCTATCAGTCGGCCCTGCGATTGGGCTTGGATACGCCCGTCCTGCATTACAAACTCGCTTCGGCTTATTTCAACCTGCGGAATTACTTCGGCTCCATCGTGGTGCAAACTGTCAAGTCTGGCAAACCCGGCGCGATTTATGAAAAGTGGTACCTGATCGATCAAGTGCCGGGCGCAAAAGATACCTTCCGCTGCGCACCCGAAGTCTCGGCCGTTTATCAGGCGGCCAAGGCCTTGGCCGACGGCATCGAAGACCGGCCGGATATCCACATACTCATGGCCTCGCTCTACCTAGGCGCGGGCCGGAACGCCCAGGCCTACGAAATGTTCGATAAGATCAGGCCCTCGGTGCCCAAGGACGATAAAGCCCTGTTCTATTACTATTTCGCCCAGGCGGCATTCGGCACTGGCAAGTTCGACCGTTACCTGGAACTCCTCGGCGAGGCCATCAAACTCAAACCCGAGGCCTATAAATCCACCCTCGTCGACGCCTATGTGCAAGTAGCCGATCAGTACAACCAGTCCGGCGAGCTCGACCGCTACATCGAATTTCTCGCCAAGGCCGTGGCCGAAAGTCCGCAAACGGCGTCTTTGCACCTGAAATTGGGCAATGCCTATGAAGAAGCCCAAAAATTCACCGATGCCGTGGCTCAGTGGCGGATGGTCCTGGATCTCGAACAAGACCATCCCCAACGCATGAAACTCCTCAACTTGATCGACAAATACACCAGCGGCACGATGCTGACCGTCCCGCCCAAAGGCGAAAGACCGAAACCCGTCCCGAAAAAAAAGGTAATATAGCAGTCGCACGCCGTGTGCCTGCTACATTACTTCTACCAACCGATCTCCAGCCCGATGTGCGGGCCGTGATACACCGCGCGGCCAATCGTGTCGATCTGCGGCGGACCAAAGAAGCCGTTGAGAAGTATGTCCGGCGGCTCGGAGAAATTGCGGGTCGCCAAGGCCAGGTTGTTCACCCAGATGGCCTGGTATCCGATGCGGGTGAGAATGTGCGGCGTCAACTGCCACACCAGTTCAACGTCCAAGTCGCCCACAAATGCCGTGGCGTCGCGCCCGCGGTAGCTTGCAATGTTCGTTACCACGGGAGCGTTGCTGCCGGCTCCAAAATCAAGAGATCCGATTGTATCCTGCAACGCGCGATTGTTGCATAGGGCTCCCTTTATTCCAACATCGATCCAGCATCGCGGATAGGCGTAAAAATAAAACTCCCCTCCTATCTGCGGCCCGAATAGGTCGTTTCTTGTCAACGTGGAAAGGAGTACCTTGGAACCCAAGATCGTAGGTATCGTCGGACTTACGACTGGCACATTGGAGTGTGAAAAGTAATCGAATTGCTCTTTAATGTTAATATATCGCAAACCAATGATGAGTTTCGCCGTCAGACATTCGTGCGGCATGGGAACGGTATAGCGCAAATTCAACTCTGCGCTTTCAAACCGGGAAAATTCTCTAATGCTCACCTCATCGTTATAGTCAAAACCTTGATGATTTGGCAGCGGTTGCCCAAAATTTGAAAAAGGCGAAAACATATTCCCGGTATTGATGCCATTACTCGAGGAGTCACGAACCGCGGCCGAGTCGTCCCAACTGCCGATCTGGTAATATGTGCCGTCGATCTGCCAGCGAGACTCGCCAAAGCTATGACCCACCGTGGCCCGCGTTCCGGCGCGGTATGGCGCGTTTATGCCATCCGTGGAAAGCACCACGTCGTCCAGTGCCCCAAGCGTTTGCAATGGCACCGAATCGATGCGGTCTCGCCTCAACCATATCGCATCCGCCTCGCCATACCACGGGCATCGCGGCGGCTGGCACCCCATCAAATTGCCCTGGCAGGGCTGAAAAGGCGACATATCCGATAAGTCGTCCGGCAATCCCGACGGCAAACCCGACGGCGGTATATTTTGAGCCAAGAGCAATCCGCTCAAACTTGCGCAGATAAGGAAGGTCAAGCCCACAGCCCATGGATCAAGTTTTTGCCTAAATAAGCTGCGTCGCATAAATCCCTCTAAGCTTAAGTGGTCATTTATCTCGCTTGCCCTCCAAAGGAAGGGCTGAAGTGATTTTTTTATGTAGTAGGCACACGCCGTGTGCCGTTTGCATATCTTTCCCCACCCCAAAATGTCCTTATCGCTTTTCGGCTCGTTAGTTTCCTTATAAACAATATATTAGGAAGGATTGTAAATTATTGCGCAGTTTTCCCATATTAACACTCACAATTAAAAGATGTAGCAGGCACACGCCGTGTGCCATCTCAATACAAATTCATTGCCCAGAATTTTCAACGCAGTATGCACAATACACCAGCCCGAAGTGCTAGCAAGGGAATGCAAAACACCAGCCCGAAGAGTTGGCGAAGAAAAGAAGTTTACTCGTTCCGCTTAGCTTCAAGCGGGTGCCATGTCCACGCTTGCGTGGACATGCTGTGGTTTTATTCCATCCTCTTCATGCCCACGGCAAGCGTGGGCATGGCACCCTAGTTCTAACCACTAACCGCTTTCCACTTCTATTTAATATCTATTCTAAAAGGCATCCACAGTAAAGCCGGCTCGCCGAAAAATTGGCGAATGGTTTTCACTTGCACCAAGATGTCGATTGCCTTGGGTATGATGGTTTTGGCATCGGTTTCGGCATCAGAGTCATTATCACCGAATATCTGCTCGAAGATCGTCTTGGGCTCGGGCAGGATAAGTAAATCCACGTCGGCGTCGGGCTTCAAGCCCGCGGCCGTTTTCGCCGCGGCGATGGCGTCGTTTAACGTTCCCAACTCATCGACCAGCCCGATCTTCTTCGCCATCTGACCGCTATATACCCGCCCTTGTGCGAGTTCTTCCAGTTTCTCGTAAGACATCTTGCGTCCCTTGGCGGCCTTGTCCACGAATTGGTGATACACTTCCTGGAGCAGGTCGGTCCAAATGCGCCGCTCCTCGGGCGTAAACGATTGTGTCGGAGACATAGAGCCGCTGTTTGCGCCCCGGCTGATGACTTCGGTGTTCAGGCCCAGTTTATCGAACAGCCCCTTGAGTACTACCTTGCCGCCCAACACTCCAATGGAACCGGTCAGAGTGCCCGGCTCGGCGTAGATTTTATTTGCGCCCATGGCTATGTAATAACCGCCGCTGCCGGCCACGTCTCCCATGCTGGCGATAAGCGGTTTTTGCATGCGCACCGTTTCCCGCCAGATCAGGTCGCTGGCCGTGGCCGACCCGCCCGGACTGTCGATCCGCAGCACTATTGCCGCGACTTTGGGATTTTCGGCCGCTTTGCGCAAGGCGGCAATAAGAGTTTTTGATCCCAATACCGACTCGCCCAGCAGACTCGACGAGCTCTTGCCTTCCATGATCGTGCCCACCGCGTAGACCACCGCGATCTTTTGCTTCTTGTCTGCGGTTTCCGAGGGTTTTCCGCCGGTTAACATTTCCATGAACTTCATCAGCCCGCCGATGCCGGAAAAATCCGTTTCGATACTTTTCGTCTTATAATTGGTGACGATATCCAAGGACTCGGCGTTGAGCTTTTTTTGCAGCCGCTTCTCGAATTCATCGGCGTACAGGACTTGATCGATCAGTCCCGCCTTTTTTGCGCCCTCGGCCGTGAAAAATCCGTGATCCATCAGCGACTTCACCACCAAATCGTTTGTGTGCCGGTCGGCGGCAATGGCCGCGGTCATTTCGTTGTAGAAGTCGTCGACCAGCGATTCCAGGCTTTCCCGCAGCGGCTGGCTCATGTCGTTGCGCGTGAACGGCTCGAGCGCCCCTTTGTATTTGCCCATCTTCAAGGCGTCGAATTCCACCCCGATCTTGTCCAAAAATCCCTTGAAGAACATCATCTCCGCCCGCACTCCCGGAATGATAAGCGTGCCCGACTCGGGCATGAAAACTTCATCGCATGCCGACGCCACCAGGTACTCGCCGGGTTCGGCGGTAACCAATTCGCCGTACACCGGCTTGTTCGTCTTGCGCAAGCGGGCGATGGCCGCGCGGAGTTCGTTTATCTTGCCCCGCCCAGCCGTTAAACCCTCCAATTTGATCCACACGGCCGCCACGTCTTTGTCTTTCCCCGCGGCGTCGATCCGCCCGATAATGTCGGACAAGGACGGCCGCATCTCGCTGAACAGATCGGCGCTCGCCGGACCTTCTGGATATTCGCCGTGCAAGGTGAAACAAACCACCTTGGGTTTTTTGGCCGCCTCCTTCGTGGCGGTTTCCTGCTCCGTCTTTTCCGCCGTCTTTTCCTTTTCTTTGTCGGCGGATTTTTGGGCGCCGCCCTCCGCCCCGTCTTTTTTCTCCTCGCCGTTGGCCGCCTCTTTTTCGCCCTTGTCCTGGCGGGCTCCCAACGCGGCTTTGAGCTTAGCCAGGTTGGCTTCAACCGCTTCGATGGCCTTGGCCTCGGCGGCTTCTAATTCCGACTGTGATTTATCCGCTTCTTTATCCTTTTTATCCTTGGCTTTGTCCTTCTCCGCTTGTTCGGTCTTTGCTTGGGACGTTTCCGCAATGGATTTGTCGCCCTCGGTCTGCGCCACGGAAACCGATACGCATAGAACCAATATCAACCAGCCCGGCAGCAGTATGCGTCGCATCGTACGGATCCTTTCTGATGTTCGTAAAGATCGGCAAAACTTCTGGAGTTCATCTATTTTACCATGATTCCGCGAAAAGTCTGCACGGTTAACATGACGAGAAATTGACCGGATATGAACCAATCAGGTTGGTGATTGCTTCCACTTAGACTATATGCCATCGAATCGTCTTACATCTTACATCATTATATTATAAATACATTGGGTTATTCAATAAACTCATTGGTCGGGATAATGCTCGGAAAATCCTCATACCGCATTATCTTATTCGTAATAACCCCTCTGCCATTGCCCGGCATTGGGAGCTTGCTTTGCCTTGCCAATTGCCAATAGTCCCCTCTCCCTCTGGGAGAGGGTCAGGGTGAGGGCAATCACGCATCATTAAGTATTTCCGTAATCTCTTATCCGCCCCCTGCCGATCTTGAAAGTATACATATGTACATGTATACTTATGTATATGACAAGACGCATTGCACATCTCGACGCCGATTGTTTCTACGTCTCCTGCGAACGCGTCCGCCACCGCTTTTTGCGCGGCCGGGCCGTGGGAGTCTTAAGCAACCAGGGCGCATGCGTGATCGCCAAGAGCTACGAACTCAAAGCCCGCGGCGTGACCACCGGCATGCCCATCTGGGACGCCCTGCCCCTTTGCCCCGAGGCGGTCTTCGTCAAACGCGATTTCCAGTGGTACGAAGTCCTTTCCCGCCGCATACTCGATGTCACACGCCGCTTCAGTCCGGCCGTGGAATACTACTCCATCGACGAAATGTTCTTCGACGACGACGCAATGGATTTCCAGCGTGCCAAGGCCCTGCAACAGGCGCTCCTCGAGCGGACCGGCGTGCCCGTAAGCGTGGGCGTGTCGCTCTCGAAGACCCTGGCCAAGTTGGCATCCAGCTCTGGAAAACCCTTCGGCTGCGTCGTTGCCGTGGAGCAAGACGACGTGCACCGGCTGCTGTGCGCCCGCCCGGTGGAAAAAATCACCGGCATCGCCCGGCGCAGCGCCCGCCGCCTGGAGCCCTACGGCATCCGCACGTGCGAGGATTTCGCCCGCGCCGACCGCCGCTTGATCCGCCGCCTCCTGACCAAGCGCGGCGAAGATTTGTGGTGGGAACTCCACGGCACCCCGGTCCTGCCCCTTAATACCCTCCGCCCCGCCCATAAAAATCTCAGCCGCGGCGGAAGCTTAGGAACGGTCACCGCCGATCCCGACCGGCTCGCCGGCTGGGTCGCCCGAAATGCCGAACGCCTGGTCGAGGCCCTCGACTATCACCAGGTGTATTGCGACCAGTTGGCCATGAACCTGGAATTCAAGGACGGCGGCGGGGCGGCGCGGCGGGTAAGCCTTTCCGCCGCCACCGCCGACTTCCATATTTTGCATCCCGCCGCCCTGCAATTGCTAAAAATCTGCCGGCCGGCCGGGCGAGTGGTCTCCTACATGCACCTCATCGCCGAAAATCTCTCCGCCCGCCAATTCGCGCAGCGGAGTTTATTCGAACAGTCCACTCCAAAGCAAAAAACCATCGCCGAAGTGAAGCGCTCGATCAACCGCCGCGTGGGCCGATTCGCCCTCCGCAGCGGCGCCACCCTGCCCCTGGACGACATCTACCGCGACGAAACCAGTTCCTACGATATTTGCGACATCTACGGAAAAACCTGCTTTTAAAGTGGAGAATAAAGAGTGGAGAGTTATAAGTGGACTTTTGCAAATTTCTCCCCTCTCCCTTTGCAACATTATTTATCAGCTAGCAGGGAGGGTGGGTGATAAAGGTAAACGTATATTGCGTGAATTATCAATTTTACTTGGACCCAACAACGGACACGATGGTCTCGACGTACCCAATTTGGCAAGGGCGATAGGCCGCAGGCATGATTAGTCAACCAACCAAAGCAACGTTCGATAGCATCGCGACAGCTATGCAACGCCTTGCCGAACTCGGTTTGCAGCAATGCTATAGAGCGAATGCGTCCGGCACTGTGCCAGCGATGTCCCAGGCCGCTGTTGGGCCGCTTTCGTTCGGCCACCAGTTGAAAACCGTTTTGCAACGCGACCTCGTGCAAGGGATTACTGTCATATTGTTTATCCCCAAGGATATATCCGCCCCGCTTCAGAGTCGGGAGCAGCCTCGCCGCTACCTCCGATTCACCCTCATTCAAGGGCGCAATCGTCCAACACAAAGGCAAGGGAGCGGGTCCATATATGGCATGCAGCTTGTAACCTTTGGCATAACTTCTAGGGCCAGCCCGTCCCCATTTGCAATCTGGATCCTTGCTATGCGCACCAACGACCAGAGGCTTGCCGTCCACGGCCGCAACCCATCCGTTGTCGTCCTGCAATTTTATTATTTCTTGTTCCATAACATGCATCAGTCGTTGGACTTCCGTCGTTCTCAACCTATTGCTCATCGTGGGTTGCGAAGGCAATTTTCGCCTTGGCCACAGGCCTTCGGGCCAATTTTTAGGGTCACAGGCCCAGACTGTAGGCCGATCGTGGAGTACCGCCCAAATGTAAACCATCACGATTTCCATGTCAAAGAAAGTCACCTAGTTTCCAAGGCTCCCATTTGTCAAAACGCTGTGCAATTTGATATAAAGTCATCCAGAGTTCGCGTTCCATTTCTTGTCTCCTTTATGTTAGGAACAACAAGACAAGAATGTACGCGAACTCGATTTTTTTCCAGTATTACCTATACCCCCTTAACCAATGCTTGCTGATGAATAATGTTGCTTTGGGAGAGGGGCTGGGGGTGAGGGCTTGCGTCTGAACAAGACAGGAAAATATGCAGAACGAAAAAACTGTGAACCGTAAACTGAAAACTGTGAACTTAAAACCCATGTGCGCTGGAATTGCCCTGCCAATCGACGAGTTGCCCGAGACGCTGCTCCGCTCTCAGCGCCGCCGCTTGGTGTTGCGCACGCCCGGCGATTCGCGCGAACTGCGCTTCCTCTATCGCGATCCGCGCCCCGAACTGCCCGCCTGGTACGGCGACCGGTTGGGCATCTATCAATGGGGAAACCGCGGCGCCCGGCAATCCTCGCTGCCCCGCACCGGCTGGTGCCGCCGGGAAACCTTGGAAGAAGGTCTATGGCGGCCCCTCAGCCCCGAGCCGGTCGAAATCCCCGCCGCCCTGGGCTTCGAGCGCGGCGTCTGGTTTTTGATTCCCGAAGGCATGATCCGCGGCGTTCTGGTCCGCGACGAGCGCGGCCGCCCCCGCGTCTACATGCTCACCCAGCCCGCCTCCCACTACTATCAAATCATGACCCGCAATCCCCGCATGCCCGTCCTCCTCGGCGAGCAAATCTAAGGCTTCAGTGGTCAGGGTTCAGTGGGCTGTTTAGCCGCGACCGGGCACCAACGGGCACCATGCTTAGCATGGTCGGTTGGTCGGGGAGCGAGCGGATATGAAGGTGCATTTTTCATTATTTAAGAATGTTGGGGTGGCAGTTGAACTGCCGCCCCAACGATGTATGGCCGGCTGCCAAGGGCATCTTGCATAGTCCGCAGTAGAGTGTATAATTCAGGATTAATATCAGAAATCCGGACGGAAAAAAGTGCATGGGCCGCTTATCGAGTTGCTTTTAATTCGATTCATGTTGTGATCTTCTTAAATAAATGGAGATGATATCATGACATTGAAAGCTGAATTGTTTCAGGCGCGGGTTCAAGAATTATCTTTGGCCTTTATTCTTGGGTTGATATTCTCGTCAATCGCTTGGGCCCAGGGCGGCCAGGACGTTTCGCAAATCGTAGCCAAGGTGGATCCGTCGGTTGTTATGATCTCGGTCGATAAACAAACCTTGGGCAGTGGATTCGTAATCGACAAGTCAGGACTTGTTGCCACCAACTATCACGTCATTGAAGGCGCAAAAAAAGCCACGGTGACGTTTCCCGCCGATAAAGAAAATAAATCTTATATGGTGACCGGCTTTTTGGCCATCCAGCCGGGCAAAGATTTAGCCTTGATCCGCATTCGTTCCGAAGAAAACTCCTTTCCGGCGCTAAGGTTGGCCGATGCGCCGCCCGCAAAGGGCGAAAGGGTCTTCGCCTTTGGCTCGCCTCTGGGATTAAGCGGCTCGGTTTCCGATGGACTGGTCTCCTCGCTCCGCTCGGGGCGGGAACTGCGGGATATCTTCCAGAGCATGGCCCATAGTGATATTTATGTGGACTCGATGAATTACGATACGGATGCGGAGTGGATCCAGATAACGGCGCCAATATCCCCGGGCAACAGCGGCGGCCCGCTGGTGAACGTCCGGGGAGAGGTCGTGGGCGTCAACACCTGGGTTTTCGGCGGAGGTGCGGGTCAAAATCTGAACTTTTCCTTGTCCGTGGCCAGTCTGAGGAAGTTAGTCTCCGCCGCAGGAACCATTTTGCAGCCCCTCGCCAACCTGCCGCAGCCTCGCAATAAAGGCGTTTTCGGGGGAAGAGTCTTCGGCGATCCTGAAAAAACCTTGGCCATGTGGAAACATTTTAACGAATTGAAAAATGATCTAAACACCAAGGTCGACGCTTGTGAAAAAAAACTGGATAAAATTACTCCTGTCAACCCTCAAAACCTTAATCAAGGTTTAAATTCCCGCCTTAAAAGATCTTCGGACATCGCCGAGCAGATGTCCGGTTTATACGCCGACTATACCAGCCAGTTGAAAGCCCTGGATAACATCGATGTCGATTCCGACTTGCTCAAATTTGTTATCGTGGAGACCGAAGTCGGCCAGCGTTTGAGCGATGCCTACAAAAATTATTCCAAAAGACTGACCCGCTCCGACGAAACCACGTTCTCGGCCGAATCCGATCTGAGAGGTCTCAATGGAGAGTCAAGATTTATGCGCACCCAATATAACCTCTTGCGACTGAAGCTCTCCGAGAAGTACAAAATAAAATTTCCTACCCTGGAAGAAATTAAATATGCAGATGCCAAATCCGAGGATGCCGATGCGAAAAAGAATGATCCGATTGGGGTCCGGAAGAATTCGGCTTTAACCGAGCGCAATGCCAACTCCGCGGCCCCGGATGCCGGCGATCGCTCCGCGGTCCGCACCTGGACTGACCGCAGCGGTAAATATCAAATTCAAGCTAAATTCCTCGGTATCGAAAACGGAAAAGTAAAACTCCAAAAAACCGACGGCAAACTTGTTCTCGTGCCGGTCCAGTCGCTCAGCGAGGCCGATCGCCGATTCATCGGCGCGGCTGAGTAACATCGTGGTAGCGCCGATAGAGGGAATAAATATGATTATCAGATTATCAAGATCGGTCACAGTACTGACATCTATAATCTAACCCGTAACTTCTCTACCAATTTAATTCCGTTGCCTCGTTCCAGTGTTCGTAAAGCGTCTTTAACGACTCTTGCTCCTCGGCTATCTTGGCCGTTATCGACCGCACCCGGTCGCCGTTGCGCAGCGTTTCGGGCTGGGCAAGTTCTTTTTGAAACTCTTGCACCAAGGTTTCGCGGATGAAGATCTCGTCTTCCAAGTCCGATACCTTGCGATAGGGAAAGCGGCGTTTTTTGCCCGGCTTTTTAGAGGATTTTTTACGGGGTTTGCCGGATTTTTGAGGGCCTTTTTCCGGCATTTGCCCGCCTATTCTCGATTTGGACCGCTCTTTTTTGGGGGGGGCGTCTTGCGTCTCCTCGGGTTTGCGCTGGAGCTGCAATTGATACTCGTCGTAATTGCCTTCGATAATCCGCACCCCATCCGGCTCGAAGACCAGAAGATGATCGGCCACCCGGTTGAGAAAATACCGATCGTGGCTTACCAAAAGCACCGTGCCGTCGAAGTTCTTTATCGCCCGTTCCAAGGCGTTACGGGCCCAGATGTCTAAATGGTTTGTCGGTTCGTCGAGCACCAGAAAATTCGCCTCTTCCGCGGCCAGGCGCGCCAGTGCCGCCCGGCACCGTTCGCCGCCGCTAAGGCTGGAAACTTTTTGCAGGGCCGTGTCGCCGGTTAGGCCGAAGCGGGCCAAAAGATCGCGCCGCTGTTGTGCGACGAGTTGTTTTCGCTCGGGTCGAATGGCGTCCATGACCGCGGCATCGTCATCCAGCGCCGCCAGTTGCTGGTCAAAGTAGCCCGCCGCCAGACCCTGCCCCAAAATAATGTTGCCTTTGTCTGGCTGCTCCAAACCCAAAAGGCAGCGCAATAGCGTGGTTTTTCCGCACCCGTTGGGTCCCAAAAGCGCCCAGCGCTGCGAGCGGATAATGTCGAGCGAAAGATCGGCGAACAGCGGGCAGTTGTAACTTTTTGCCACGTGCTCGGCCCGCACCACGATGTCGCCTCCCCGCGCTGCAGGCGGAAAAATCATTGCCGGGGCGGAGATCTCCCTGGGCGGCGCCACAAGTTCAGCCTCCAGACGCTCGAGTTTCTTCCGCCGGTCTTCGGCCTGGGCGTGTTTCTGCCCGTAGGCGTTTCGCCGGATAAAATCCTTGGTCTTTTCAATCTCCTCTTTTTGCTTCTCGAATGTCCGCCGCTGGACCAGCAGGCGTTCGGCCTTTTGCCGCCAATATGCCGAGAAATTGCCCGTGTACGCCTGGACCGTGCCGTGAAAAAGTTCCAGCGTGCGGTTGGTCACTTTGTCCAGAAAATAGCGGTCGTGGCTGACTACGATCAAGGCCGCCGAAGCCTCCAGCAAAAAATCCTCGAGCCATTCCGTGGCCTTCAGATCGAGGTGGTTCGACGGCTCGTCCAGGATCATCAAGTTCGGCTCGGCCAAAAGCAGCTTGGCCAGCATCAACCGGTTTTGCTCCCCGCCGCTCAAGGAAGCCAGGGACTGACCGAAGCAATTCCGCGCGAATCCCAATCCATCCAGTACGCGCTGTATTTTGTGATCCAGATTGTAAGCATCGTTGCTCGCAAGTTCGTGTTGCAGGTGATCGTACCGGGCTGCCAGCCGTTTGTGCTCGAGGGGATCGGCGCTTTGGCCGATTTCCTCGGCCACCGCCAGTGCCTCTTGCTGCAAAGCAATCAGTGCGGCCAGGGCCGATTTAGCTTCATCGTAGAGCGTTTGGCCGGGCTCGAATTTCGCCTGTTGCTCTAAAAAGCCCAAGTGGACTGACGGATGAAGACGGCATGCCCCGCCGTCGGGCTCCGCGCGGCCGGCCAAAATCCGCAGCAAGGTGGTTTTCCCGCAACCGTTGGGCCCTACCAGCCCGATCCGCTCGCCCGGGCGAACGTCGAAACTCACCCCGTCCAAGACCGGCTCCGGGCCATAATGTTTCCGTACGCCTTCAACTTCGAGCAGAATCATTAACTTGTTTTATTCACCACGGGTACACGGAGGGCCAAGATGCTTGAATTGTACTTTGCAAATAAACCGCTCGCGGTTTCGCAGTGCTACAATCAAATGCCAATTAGCAGAATATCAGCTAAAAACTGAGCGGTCAATACAACGCCTACTACCCGCGCGTAATCCACCCATAGAAAAGGAAGACGGACATTCTTGTCTGTCACGCCTACTGCCCGCGCGTCGGACCGCCTTCCAGCAGTTTGCCGTCTGCCCGGTTGCCCAGTTGTTCCAGCAATTTCAGATCGATGTCATTGCTGGTAAAGTGAACCGCACCGTCGCCGAACAGGAAATTGACCCCGTAGGGGTGGTAAGATCCGAATCCTCCCACGTATAGATCGGATTCGGTTTTTACCGCTGCCGGTTTTTCCTTTTCTCCAGCGGGTTTCTCCGCCGCCGCAGTCGCGGCTGGTTTCTCCGACTCGGCGGTTTTCTCCGACGCGGCGGTTTTCTCCGACGCGGCGGGTTTCTCCGCGGGCTCTTGGCCGGGCACTTGAACATAGTGGCGCGGGCCGTCGTCAAGCATTGTCTCGCCTAACAGGGTGCCGCAATTCCGTAAGGTCGCGCGGGTCCCCGACATCCATCCCAAATCCGCTTGGCCGCCGCTCTTTTCGCCCGCGAATATCGTATTGGCCGCCCCGTCGGTTATGTCTTTGTCCCTGATGTGGCTGTTCAAAAACAGCACGCCGTCGTTGTTTTCATCGATCGGGGCCTCGACGTCGTTGTGGCACCCCGCATAGTTGCTCAGCGGCGTTTCGGGATTTTCCTGGCCCGCATAACTGGGACATTTGAACATGGCAATCGATATCCCGCGCACGGCGGCGTTTCGAGGAGCATACGCCCCCGCCGATAAGTCGATATTATTATATGTGGAACGCTCTTCGATGTATGGCAATATCTGCACCAGCCAGCTTATATGGTTGCCTTTGGCGATGTTGCGAATCGGCCCCCTCTCATCAATCGTTCCGGGCGGCAACGACTGGTGCGCCGATTGATAGTTCGACAGGCCCATGCCCAATTGCATCATGTTGTTCGTGCAATCGGCCCGCCGCGCCGCTTCCCGGGCGCTTTGAATTGCCGGCATCATCATGGCTATCAAAATTCCTATGATCGCGATAACCACCAGCAATTCCACCAGTGTAAATGCGAAATGTTTTATGCGTTTCATGGGATATCTCCTATTACTTTCTACTTCCAATTGGGTGCCACTGCCGGCTTGCCCGGCAGTTTGGGTGCCACTGCTGGCTTGTCCAGCAGTGCGCGATTGGTCAAGCCAACCGCGGCGCCTGTCATATCTACGGTAATTCCAAGGTTAATTCTCTGCTATATTCTACGCGATCCAGGGGATCGTCTGGAAAGTCTGCTTCAACTTTGACCAGGCGGCGGTTGCCATGCTCGGGAATCGGTTTGACTTCGATCTTTACCCTCCCCGCATCATCGCCGCCCAGATCTCTGGCGGAAATATTCCATGTTTCGCCGCTATAATCGGCGTCGGCGGCCAGTTGCGCGGCCGCCCGCTCCAAGCCCGATTCGGCCAAACATTGGGCCTGTTCGCCCCAACCGAAGGTCCGCGCAACACGGTGAGACGACAGGGCCAGTTTTATTCCGGTGATCAACAGCACGCTCGCAATGGCCAGGCAGGCCAAAATCAGGATCAGGATCACTCCCCGCCTTTTTTCCCTTGATTGCTTCATGGCTTGCCCTCCGTCACAGACTTCGGCACTGCCTTGGACAGCCGCCAGTCGCGGCCCAACACGGCTTCAATTCGCACTGGAATTGCATGATAAAGTTTTTCCGTATGCTGCTTTGGCGATATTGCAATACCGACGATGATCGCGTCCCCCTGCGCCTGGGTCTTGATCGTCGCCTCCATCTCCGGCCCCAGCATGTACGATTCCTGCCGCACCATCTTTTCGCCTTGTAATTCGCAGCGCTCGACGCGGCCGTCCAGGCACTGATAGCGCACTTTCGTATCATCGGCCGCCTCGGGCAGAAGATCGATTTCCGTATCTTTGCCGTCAGCCGACGTTTTTTGCATCAAATGCACGTCGCCGCGGAACTGTTCCGCCAGGCGGCTGAAAGTTCGGCAGTTTTCCAAGTGTTCCCGGCCGGTGTCGTGGCTTATCATCAGCGCATACAGCATGAACACGGCAATTCCCGCCAGCGCGGAGCCAACGGTCATGACAACCAGCATTTCAATCAACATATATCCGCGCCGTCGCTTCATCGTCGATACCTCCAAGCTGCAAGCCGCACCGGTTGAACCCACTGGCCTTCTTTATCCTGCCAGCGGATTGTCACGGTTATGCGCTTGGCCTCCGGTTTCGCATCTTCATCGGCAAGGTCGATTTTGAGCTCTCCTTCGGGCAAAGCGAATTTGGTTTCCGGTGAAAGCGAAATTTTCGAGAGCTCTTCGGCGGTCAAATCGCTCCACGGCCGGGCGGTTGCCCGTTCCATGATGTTGGCGGCCTCGCCCAGCGCCGCTTGCCGTTGGTCCAACGCCATGCGCTGCGTCGCCGTGACCGCGAAATATCGCACGCACAGCGTCATTAATGCCAAAAGCAGCACGCCGGCCACGGACATTTCCAGCAAATACAGTCCACGCCGCTTCATTGTCCCGTCAACCTCATAATCAAAGTTACAAGCGGATAAAACAATGCCACAACAATGAACATAACCATCAAGCCTATGCACAATATGACCGGTGGATACGCCACTTGCACCAAGGCATTGAGCCGGTAGGCCAGGCGCCGTCGATTGCTGTCGGCCATCTCGCGCATGGCCCAAGGCAAATTACCCACCCGCTGGGCCGCTTTGAGGACCGCCTGATCGGCCCGCTTGATCAATCCATGACTGCATAAACTTTCGCTCCAGTCCCTGCCCATGTGAATTTCCACGCCCACGTAGCTCAGTTTTCGGCGAATACTCGATTGAGGATATGTCCCGGCCAATGTCAACACGCTATTGCCCAGCGGCTGATTGCTTTCGGCCGCCAGGGCCAGGCTGTCCAGAATTATCGCCGCGTGCCTGCGGCGCATGATCCTTGTGATCCCGGGCGGGCTAAAATCGGCCCAGCCCATGTAACAAACCATTAAATAAATAATCAGCCCAATAAACAACAGGAATAACAGCACGAATATAAACCCGAACTGCGTGATAAAATTGGACGCTCCTATTAACGCTGTTGTCATTCCCGGTAATTCGGTCCTAAAATCACGAAATATTTTTTCATAGCTAGGGACAATCTTTATTAACATAAAAGTAAGGACGCCCATGCCGAAAATTATCACCATGCCAATATAAACCAACTTGGCGAACAAGGAATTCCCAATGACGGTGAATAAGTCTCGCGACGACACCACCTGTCGTAACGATTTAGCCAAGGCGCCGGACTCATATCCCACGCGGATCATCGGCAAGACCCTCTGAGGCAAAATGCTCGGAACTTGATCGACGGCGTCGGGCAGTGAAACGCCCGACTTAAGCAAATGAGCCAATCTCCGGGTTTTTTCGGCCATCCGTCCGCTGCTTCCCCGGGCAAAGGCCTCGAGAGTCGGAACCAGAGGAATCCCCTTTTCGGCGGAAATTGCCAGCGACCAAAGCAGGGCATTCTGTTTAGATTTATAATATCGCCGCAGAATCTCTGTTACTACGAAAAATGTCGCCATTAATACGATCCAGGACGTTAACAAAATCGGCGAAAATGCAAGGCCAATTAGCCCGAGAACAATAAATATCCAACAAATTACTGTTATGATGGAATCAAAACTCTCGCCAATTAGTCTTCTCGGTCTTACTAACACTCGAACAATCACTAAAAATGCGATTCCTATTACTATCAGCCCAATGGAGATTATAAGCCACTGAGTTGCTGACGTCGTCTGATTCTGCTGTTGTTGTAAATATGTATGAGACTGTCCGCCTGTCAGTCTTGTAATTAGTGCAATTAAAGGCATAAACAGTCCCAACACAATTACACCGCAGAAACAGATGATCACAAGGAAAGTGGCAGGCAATAAAAATACTTCCAAGTTTCGGCCTTGCGCGTTTGCCCGTCCCTCGAACATCTCGGCGGCCGATTGAAATGTGTTGCCAAGCGTCGACGTTCTCTCGCCTAATTCGATCAAAGGCAAAAGATCGTACGAAAATTGCGATCTTGCCCCGATACTCTCGCTCAACGACCGTCCCTGCTCGATTTCCGCCGCTACATCGCGGCACGCCCGGGCCAGATATGCGTCCTGCACCCCTTTGGCTGTCAAACGCAAGGATTCCGGAAGCGGTATTTGTTGCTCCAACAGCATCGCCATCAACCGCGAAAATCGGGCCATCTGACTCCATCTCAACAGCGGACCGATGAAAGGCAATATGTAAAACGCCGGCGATATCCAGGAATTTATTATCCGCGTGCTTAAAATCAGCGGGATAGCCAAAAATATTACCGTTATGGTTATTAGTACGTATGCAAAAGGTCCGGCCCCCTCGAGTACCAATTTAGTTATTTGTGGAAGATCTGTTTTGAAGTCTCGCAATGTGTGTCCAAACTGAGGTACGATATAAAAACAAGCCAATATCGCCAAAAAACTCATCACAATCATCAAGAAAGTCGGATAAGCCAGGTTTAACCATACCAGCCGGCGCAGTTCGTGTTGCGTCCGCTCCAGGTCCACGAATTGTTCCAGTGCCTCGGCCAGATGCCCGCTGCGGATGCCCGCGATAATTAGTCCCCGTAGATGAACCGGCAAGCGCCCGCCGATGGCCCCCAGCGCGTCTTCCAACGACACGCCTTGCTCAATCCTGTTGGCCAGATCGAGCAGAACCGGACGCAGCCGGCGCGAGGGCCATTCCTCGGCCAACGCCCGCAGACCCGCCGGCAGCGGCAAACCCGCCTTGGCCAATTCGGCTACGCCGGCAGCCAACTCGGCGGCCTCGGCTGCCGAAAGCCTCATCGGCGAATCAATGTTTGGTGAATCGGCCGAACTCATAATATCCTCGTTCCAAGGCTCTGCCTTGGGACGTAGCATTAACTCATGGGTGTGCCAATGCGCGGAGCATCGTGGTATAGGGTATAAATAAAGTCAATGCGTATAAACAAGTAATCACGCCGGAAATGCACACCGTCAGAACCACGGGAGTAAACACCCGAAGCAGGTCGGCTTGGTGTTCCGCACGGCGGTTATACATTTCGGCGGCGTGTTTTAAGGCCGGCACAAGGATGTTTTTTTGTGATGCCGCGGGCAATAGCCAGCGCAACAGCGGCGGAAACGCCGTTAATTGCCCGTCTTGCCCCACAAGGCTTTGTCCGCCTTTGACCATTTCGGACGCGTGCCGGGCGGCATCGATCAGTCGCTTATCCCCCGAGGCCTCGGCTGCCAGCATCAGGGCCTCGGGCATGGGCACCGAGTTTTCCACCAGCAGCGCCAGTATGTCGGCAAAAGCCGAGTTCCGCGACCAGGTTAACATCGACCCGAACCAAGGCGTCTTTGCCGCCAGCCGGCCCAGACCTGTTGCCCCGATCCACGTGGCCCGGCGCGATCCCTGCCACACCAGAACAGCCAGCATCACCAGCAAAATCGGCACGCCCAGTCCCCAATAGATCGCCCCGTGTCCGACCCAGGCCAAGACTACAAAAACCCCCCGGCCGGGCACTTGTAATGCCGTGAAGTCGGCGGCCAGGCCCGGGGCAAGTTTACTGGAAAAAAATGCAAAACTCAGCCAACCCAAAATCACCACGATAAAAGGATACAAGGCGGCTGAAATCATGGCCCGCCGGGTTTCGGCCAGGCGGCGAATGCTGCCGGACAAAGATTCCAACGCCGCCGATAAACGTCCGGCTCGCAATCCGGCCTCGACTACCGCGCAATAAACTGGCGGGAACTGGGCCGAAGATTTAGATATCAACTCCGGAAGCGACTCGCCCCGGCCGGCGCTGGGCCAACAAAGTGGTGATTTTACCAAGCGTTCCCGGCAAATCTTCGCCAATTTCGGCCAGATTCGTCTCCAGAGGCACGCCTGTTCTAACCAATGCGGCAATCTCATCGTTCAGCGCGGTGAGTTGATCGAGCGTGATCGGGGGTGGATTGGGCAGGTTGTTCGTGGGCATGAAACATTCACTCAAATATAAAATATCAGAGGAAAGCGGATTCTCATGCCCGAGAATGATATATTTATATCAATGTTTATTGCCAAAGTAAAGTAGTAATTTTGGAAAAATTATGAAAATCCCCTTGTTGGGGAATGGAGGGAGAAAAGAGGACAGGTCCAATTTGCGGGCACCAACCGAAGGTTGGTCACGGCCCGACCAACCGACCATGCTCCGCATGGTGCCTGTCGGTGCCCGGTGCTTTGCACAAATTGAATCTGTCCCCTTTTCCCTCCCCATTATAAATTACCAAACCCTAAAACCCGGCGGACTTCGGCCGGCGATGTCCGCCCGGCATCGACCGCCTGACACGCCCAGGTCCATCGGCTCACCATCCCGGCTTGCAGGGCAAATTTTTCCAATTCCGCAGTATCCGCGCGGGAAAGGACCGCTCGGCCCAGGTCGGTTCGCATCAAAACCACCAATTCCACGATCAAAAACCGGCCCTCATAACCCGTCCCGCGACAGGCCTCGCAACCAATGGCCCGACGGACTCGTTGCACGCTAAGACCCAAGCGGTCTTCGGGATCGCTCGAATCCTGGGCGCAATCGCACAATTGGCGGAGCAATCGCTGGTTGAGCACCGCCAGCAAACCGCTCCGCAGGATATATGGTTCTATGCCCATGTCCAACAGCCGGCTCACGGTTTCGGCCGCGCTGCCGGCGTGAAACGTTGTCAACAGCAAGTGGCCGGTCAACGAGGCCTGCATGGCCGCATCGGCTGTGGCCCGATCGCGGATTTCACCCACCAAAATCACCTCCGGATCCTGCCGCATAAGAAATCGCAACCCGGATGACAAATCCAGTCCCGCCTGCGGATTGACCTGCGACTGCGCCACGCCGTCTAACGCCACTTCCATCGGATCCTCGATGGAAACCAGGCTCCTTGCCGCGGAGGTCTGTTGGGCGATCTCCCGCAAACATGCATATGCAGTCGTGGTTTTCCCGCTGCCTGCCGGCCCGGATATGACGATGGCTCCCGATGTCTCCACCAGCAAATTTCGCAATGCCTTAAGCACGTCGGCCGGAAGACCAAGATCGTCCAGTCGCTGATACATACCCGATCCGCCAAAGAACCGCACCACCGCCCGCTCGCCGTGCAAGGTGGGAAATGTGCTTACCCGCATTTCCACGTCGCTCTCCGGCGCGCGGATGCGGCCTTCCTGGGGGCGGTCGGTGTGATAGGTCAAAAGTTCGGCTTTTACCTTCAGCCGGGCGATGATGTTCGGTCCCAATTTGGCCGAAAACACCGCCGCCGGCGCCAGCACTCCGTTTAGACGATATTTCAGTTCCAATCCTTGGCGGCTGGGCTGCAAATGCAGATCGCTGGCCCCGCACGCCCGCCCCTCGGCCAAAATGGCGTCCACTATCCGCGTGGCATATTGCGGATCGGCCGGATCAAAATTTTCTAAACCGAACATGTTTTCAACCTCATTTATTCCGCGACAATCAGCATGTTTAGCCGCGACCGGGCACCATGCGATGCATGGTCGGGGAGCGCGGCTGCTTTCCGGCATCCACCAACTCGTGAAAACGTATTATAACTCTTGAAACCCCGATTTCCGACCAAATAACAGCCACAGGAAAAACGGCCCGCCCAGCAATGCCGTGATTACGCCCACCGGCAGTTCGGTAGGGGCCATGATCGTGCGCCCGACCGCGTCGCATACCACCAGAAAGGCCCCGCCCAAAAGCCACGTGGCCGGGAAAAGAAAGCGGTGCTCCGGGCCGACCAGCAGCCGGCAGATGTGCGGAACCATCAGGCCCACAAACCCGATCGGGCCGCAAAACGCCACCACCGCGCCCACCATCAACGACACGGCGAAATACAACAACATCTTGGTGAAATTTATGTCTACGCCGCGGCTGACGGCGAAATCCTCGCCCAAAAGCATGAGGTTCAACTCGTGCGTCAGCGCGGCGATAATCAGGCATCCCGTTATGACAAACGGCAGGACCGTCAGCACCTCGCCGAAATTGACCACGTTTTCCATCCCCCCCATCACCCAGCGGATCATGCGAAACGTCTGCGATATATCGCTCATGTATTGCAGAAACAGTATCATGCTGGAAAAAAAGAAACTTATCGCCACGCCCGCCAGCAACATCGTGGCGGTGGTCGAACCCTGCGGCGCACGCGTCGTCAAGGTGTAAACTAAAAGAATGGTTATTACCGCTCCGCAAAAGGCCGACAGCGTGACGCCGGGAATCCCCAACAAGGAAAATTTCCATCTCATTAGAAAACACAACGCCGCGCCCAGCGAGGCCCCGCTGGAAATACCCAACGTAAACGGCGTGGCCAGCGGGTTGCGAAACATGGCCTGAAAACTCATCCCGCTTGAAGCCAATGCCGTGCCGGCCAAGAATGCCATCGCCACCCGGGGAATGCGCAGTTTCCAAAGGATGTCGATCTTCACCGCATCGTCGGCCGAGCCCCATAGCGCGCCAAGGGGAATCGATTCCATGCCCCAAAAAGGCGCCGCCGCCGCGACCAGCACGGCCAGCACGAACAATCCGAATAGTATCAATCCACGGTTCATTAAAAAACTCCCCTCTCCGGGCACCACGTCAGTGGTCGGGAGAGGGCTAGGGTGAGGGTGGAATTGCCGATATTTATTGCAATGCGATTTCCAGGATATTGAGTTAATATTTTTGGTTAGGCTATCTTAATCTCCCCGTGAAGTCCCCGGAACTATCATGGGAATTTTTTTCCGCGGATGTTCGACCAGCAACAGCGGCGTGTCGTAAATCCGTTCCAAAACCTCCGCTTTCATGATCTCGGCCGGCGGGCCGTTAAAGACCACCCTCCCTTCCTTCAGCGCCACCACGCGATCCGTTTCCAAGACCGCGTGATTCAGGTCGTGGGTGACCGCTAGTATCGTGACTCCGATTTCCTTGTTGACCGATGCCATCAAGGCCATAATCTCGTTTTGCCTGTAATAATCCAAAAACGTCGTGGGCTCGTCCAACAGCCAGATATGTGCCCCTTGGGCCAGCGCGGCGGCAATGTATACTTTTTGCCGCTCCCCGCCGCTGAGCGTGGAAATCCTCCGCCCGGCAAACTCGAGCGTATTTGTCCTCGACATGGCCTCGCTTACCGCCTGACGATCTTTTTTGCTTACGGGCGAAAACGGGCTGAGATGCGGATATCGGCACATCAGCAGGAATTGTTCCACGCTAAAGGGAATCATGCGGCTGTCGGCCTGGGGTACGTAAGCCACCAGCCGGGCCAGTTCTTTCTGGCGAAACCGATTGTGCGCCAAGCCCTCGATTTCCAATTCACCCGATCCGCCGGTCAGCAGTCGATCGAAGCACTTCAGCAACGTTGTCTTGCCCGCCCCGTTTGGGCCCACTATCGCTACATATTCCCCACGGCGAACCGAAAACGACACCTCGCGCAAAATCTCTTTTCCTCCCAGTGAAATGGAGAAATCCTTCGCTTCCAGGACCACATCTACGCCGGACTTGCTTTCTAGTATCCCCTCTCCCTTTGGGAGAGGGCTAGGGTGAGGGCGGTTATTCATGTGCCGTTCCAGTCCATCTCCGGGTGCAGCAATCGGGCCAAATCCTCCACGAACCGGATAAAACGAGGCCCCGGCACGGTCGAGTAGTCCCGATTAAACGCATATACCCGATGCCGCTTCACTGCCTCCACGTTTCCCAATCCCTGCCAATCGGCGAGGATCTGTTCCGGCAGAAAATGTTCGGCATCCACGCCCGACACCAGGTCCACAATCACATCGGGATTCATCCGCATGACGCCTTCGGTCGAGACCACGGGAAACCGGGCCAGTGCCTGGTGATAAACATTTTCACCGCCCGCCAACTCGATCATTTTATCAAAATACCCGTCGTTGCCCGCGATATATACGTCCACCAGTCCGCCGCCGCCCTGTATGCGGTCGATGGAAATCATCACACGAGGCCGTTTGGCATGGGCCGTTTTATCGCGAATTCGATCCAGTCGCGATTGGATGTCATCGGCCGCCCGGCGCCCCCGATCCTCCACGCCGCATACGCTGGCAACCGTGCGCAGCGATTCGATAATTCCGTCAATATACTTGTGGCAAACAGCCGTTGTTCTTAAGCCCAATTTCTGAAATCCGGGCAGTGATTGCTCGTGTTCTTCAAGCAGGATAACCAAATCGGGCTTCAGGGCAACTATGGCCTCGAAATTCGGATCCAAGAAACCGCCTACCCTCGGAAGCCTTTGCACCTGCGGAGGATATGTGCAATATCGGGTAACTCCGACCAGCCGATCGCTTAATCCCAAGGCATATAGGGTTTCGGTTATGCTCGGGGCCATGGAAACAATACGCCGATATTTCCCCGGTCCAAGGGCGGCATTTTTCGCGGCAGGGAAATATCGTTCACGGATTGAAAAACACGCGGCAAACACCAGCAGACTGGCAGCAACTATAAGGAACTTGCTTGCCGTGGTGTCTATGGGTCTTACTGTGCTCATAAAGATACAATGCGCCATCAATATGAGTTCATATAATTCTTAATCCATTTTTTATCCAATAGACGCAACTCTTTATTAATTATAGTGTTACATGCTTTCGACGTATTATTGGCATGTCGAATGCACCCATCAATATAACGTGCATAAACCCTTTATTCCGAAAGGAGCTTGCCATGAAACGCATCATCCTCTGCATTGCAGTCCTCGGTGTATTAAGCATTTTGTCCGCTCCGCTGATGGCCGGCGATGGAGTGCATCCTAACATAGTCAAAGTCAACCAATATTACCACGGTGGCTATCACGGCAATTACCACGGCGGCTATCACGGTGGTTATCATGGCGGCTATCACGGCGCCTATTACGGCGGTGGGATTGTATATAACGCTTTTCCTCCACTTTGGAATTATCGTGTAACTTCAACCCTGTTTCCACCCACTCCTCCCATATTTGCACCACCGGTTTATCAACCCTATTACTATTATCCCAGTCCCGGTTTTTATTACTCCAGCCCGCAACTTTCAATTGGAGTCGGATTCTAAGCGAACAAAAACCGAGGGCCTGCCGCGGGGCGTGGTCCTTCAACGAGCCAGGGTGTCATCCCCGCACTGGCTCTTTGAACGAAACCTCCCGGCCCCCTCGGTTTATTTAATATAAAGCCGCAACCATTGCTCGTGTTTTGTGATTTTGTAAAGTCGCGACCACCGGTCGCGCTTTGCTCGCAACCATCGGGTCGCGATAAGTGAGCATACATAACTCGAAAATTCCAAGAAAAAACCTTCCTAGAACGGCTACGGCCGTAACCAACATTAAGGTTCAGGGTTCAATATACGTCGTTTTATAGTGCGGAATCACGGTGAAACGATGCTATATTTTCGCGAACCCTGAACCCGAGTTGGTTCTAAACTGGCTCTCTAACGCCAAGCGCTCACACCACAAGCCCGCAAGGCTTGAATTTGATAGCTCAAAGCATCGCCCTCTTTGTTATACACAAAATGTAGGATGGATGACCGAGAAGAGGGCCGTTTACGGTCCTTTATCCGCGTCGCGGTATTAGGCCCGGCGTTTACGCCGGGTAAGAATGTCGCTCAAAGATATCTTTTTCGGTCAGCCTCGTTCACGAGGCTCCTGTTTCAGACTTGTGTGTATCAACCGTGGCAATACCCTGGGTAAAATATCTCCATGACGAACATCAAGCCTGAAAGGCCGTTATAACTCTGTCATCTGTCTCTAACACAAGGAGTCCGAACATGGCGCGAATCATTTGCATTACATCGTTAATTTTGACTTGCGGCATATTGCCGGCTTGGGCGCAAACCAATGCGCCTGAAAGGCAACCCGCCCCCATTCAACCTCCAATTCAACGCGGAATAAGAACCTCGCCTGCCATCGGTGGACCTATGCGCCCAAGCGATATTGGTGGACCAATGCGCCCTAGCGATATGTCCCCCTCACCCGCTATACCATCCGTCTCTTCCCCAAGCCGGCCCGCCGCTCCGGTTCTCCCCCCCTTCAATCCCGAACCTGTTCCGGTAATCCCCACCAAGGAAGGCGAAAACGGGCATGTCAGGATTGTTTGCCGACTGGGCAATATTCCAGCCAATAGTGCCGCCACAACTCTGCAAAAAGTATTTAAAACCGAAGGCGAATCAGTGACCGAACCTGTTAAAAACAAGGTGGTGATCGTGCCCGAGGCTACAGGCAATAGCCTGTTTGTCAGCGGTCCGCCAGCCGCGGTCGAGGAAGTCCGCCGCCTGGTAAGCGAGATCGATCGCCCCGCTTCGATCGTCCGCCTGGATGTGCAAATAACCGAGGTTTCATCGGATAAAGATAAAAAGACCACCGATGCCGATGTCGCCAAAGGTAAAACCGCCAACGATGATTCCGCTAAAAAGCCTCCGGAAAAAACCGAGGAAGGGCCCTTGATGCATGCGGAATTATCCACTTTGGACAATCAACAGGCACTAATTCAATTCGGTCGTCAAGAAGGTATTATTACAGGCTCTACATCTACTCCTGTAGGCGTGAGCAACACTGTAAACCAAGTGAATGTTGGAGCGATTGTCCGCATGACGCCCCGTGTGGCGCCAGGAGGAATTGTGGCATTGGAACTTAGTGTTCAAGACTCCCGCATAGGCCCGACGGAAGAAGGTACTCCCATTACCGCAATAAACGGCAGAGTAATACGACAACCGAGTATCGATGTTCTTATGAATCAGACCACGCTCCGACTTCAAGACGGACAGACGCAAACCATCGGCGTCATGACTCGCGATGGAAAAACCCGGCAGATCGCCGTCACCGCACATATCATTCATCCCGGCACAACAAACGCCGCCGAACAAAAATAATTTACAGGCGCACTTTAAAGTTTAGCCTGGGCACTTGCGCCGGAGTTTTTCCGCGCTTCCAACAACTCCAGCATAAAATCGCGGCTCAATTCTCCGATGCCCGGGCATTGACTTTCCCGCGGGCCGGCGATGTTCAGAACTTCCACGCGATTTTTTTCGAACCATTTGCGAATTTCGCCCCACAAAACGGACGAGTCCAGGTCGACCGCCAAACACGGCCGCCCATGTTCTTCGGCCAACTGCAGCGTCAATAACGTGCCCCCGCTCAACTGCCCGCGAAAGAGTATCAGCGTGGCATCGCTTTCTACAACGTTGCGTTCGGTCCGAGCCGGGTAATCGGGCGAATCGGTTTCTTCCAGCCGGTAGCAATCCGGAATCCGCCCGTCTTCGGCCTGCCTGCCTTGCGGGCACCATCCGCCGTGCTCGATGCCCAGTGCAATGGCGGCGTCCAAAGCCCCCCGATCCACGCCCGTCTGCCCGCCGGATATGATCTTCCTCAATGTCATTTCTACTTCCGGTATTCCAATGTTGAATGCCGCGTCAGCGGATCGGGCTGTTGGGCATTGTCGTCGGGAAGAATGATTTGAGTGCCGGGCGTTAAAGAATCAATATCCTTTCCCAACACTTCCGCATTCAGATCATAAATTTCCACCCATCGCGATGCCTTGCCTAGTTCGGTTCGCGCGATATCGAACAGCGAATCGCCCTCGGCCACGATGTAAGTCCGGCCGCCCGATGCGCCCGGGGCACTTGCATGCCGGCGCCGAAAATCATTGCGATAATCCGCCGTATCCGCTCCTCCAGAATTGCCTAATGCGCCCTCTCGTTCCCGAGGTTGCACGGACGCCGTCCTGTCCGCATTTTTATGGCGATCATATCGATCTCCAACGTCGCCTTTCGGCGGCTCGGGCATGTACGAGGGCCTCCGATTCAACTCCGATGCACTGCCGGCCGCAAACCTCTTTCGGCCTGCATCGGAAGTGGTGTTCCACAGGTCCTCGTCGCTTGCCGCGCTTTGAGGCGGTTTAACTGACGCGGATGTAGCGGCAATTACCCTGGGTTGGCCGGCGGATAAGTTTGAATTTTCCGCCCTGCCCGCCATGTCCGATGTTTCTTTTTCCGCCTTGTCCGACGCCTCCGATCTTTCCGCGTCCTTGTCTTCCCCGCCGAAACCTGCTCCGCCGCGCGCGAACTGTACAATCTCTTAGCCACTACGGCTATGAAGGTAACCATCAACACCAGAATTATAGTCAGCCCTATTTTTGCTTCTTTGTTCATGCTAAACCTCCTTGCTGAAATTGACGACAAACAATTCCCTTCAAAGATACTTGCGTTGGGACGGGAGTTGTACACCTGTCCCGTCCGCCAAATCTGGCGGGCAATACAACTGCCACCCCGGCTCTTGGTCACTTTAGCAATACGACACCCTATAAACGAGAACGGATCAATTTTTATAATCGTTCGGCCACGCGGAGTTTCGCGCTCCGGCTCCGGGGGTTGCGGTCGATTTCCTCCGCCTCCGGCCGAATTGGTTTTAATGTCAGATTCTTCAGGCGTTGATCGTTGCGAAAGGCCTCCTTTACCCGCCGGTCTTCCAGCGAGTGAAAACTGATCACCGCCATCCTGGCCCCGGGCCGCAAACAAGCCGGGATCCGCCGCAAGCCGATCTCCAAGGATTTTAATTCGTCGTTTACCGCGATTCGCAAAGCCTGGAAAGTCCGCGTGGCCGGATCGATCCGCTCCCCGCGCGGCGCCTTGGGCACGCTCAGCCGTATCAACTCGGCCAACTCCAGCGACGTCTCGATCGGCTTGTTTCGCCGCTGTTGGACAATCGCCCGGGCGATCAGCCGGCTGTATCGCTCTTCGCCGTAATAAAAAATCAAATCCGCCAAATGCTCCGCGCTAAGCCGGTTTATCAATCGCCGGGCAGGCTCGCCCGACATCCGGTCAAACCGCAAGTCCAGCGGACCCTCAAGCGAAAAACTGAATCCCCGACCGGCATCCGCCAATTGATCGCTTGACACTCCCAAATCCAATATAACCCCCTCCACCGCCTTGATGTCCAATCTCTCCAATACCTCCGGCAAGTCGCAAAAGTTGGCCTGCGCCAGCCGCACTGGCATCCCTTCAAATTTTTGCTGCCCCTTATCAATCGCCTCCGGATCCCGGTCAATCGCAATGACCAATCCATTTGCTCCCACCCGCTCGATCAACGCCCGGGCGTGACCGCCGCCTCCCAACGTGCCGTCCACCATCACCATCCCGGGACGTGGATCAAGCCATTGGATAACGGCATCCAACAATACGGGCACGTGGACAGTAGACGATTCGGCCATATCAACATTTTACAACCATTCACTGCTCATTATGTAGCAGGCACACGCCGTGTGCCGTTTTATAGCAAGCACACGCCGCGTTCCGTTTGCCGGATGGACATTCCCTCCATACGAATTTTTAATCTCGATATAATCTCCCCTTAAACACCACCCAACCTCAGGTACATCCTTGCACCTGAGCGAGGTTGAGTGCTTGCGCCCGCCTCGCCGGCAAAGGCCAGGAAGGCGGAGGCAAATTGTTTCGGGAAGCCTCCTTCTCTTCCCGTCCGCGAAATCCCTCCTTTTTTCGCACCGACAAAGCGAAATGCCGATAGGTGGCCTTCGATCGGCATTTCCACCCTTAGTCTAAGCGAAAAAAGGACGGATAACGCGAATAACGCATATTGTCGTTCCCATGCTTTAGACCGCATTATTCTTGAATTTACACCTGCCCGAAGCGCAAGCAAGGGCAAGCAAACCTCTTTCCCTCGCTTGCGCATATCCCTCGCTTGCGCTTCGGGCTAATGTTTCATATAATGCGTCTAAAACCCTGGGTCATGGATAATCCAAGTCGGCCTGGGAACGAACAGAATACACTCTTCATCGACAACAGACAAGTTTGTTTTTTTATCCCCTCACCCCCCCTGCTGTAGATCGTGTCCTCTACATCTTCCCCCTCTGGGAAAGGCGGCTTATACTCAACTTTTCATTGCTTAAGCTCAACCCATTTCCAGCCGGCATGCCGAAAATCTATGAGCGAACTGGACCAATACGACTACGAACTTCCACGGCATTTAATAGCCCAAAACCCGGCGATTTCTCGTATCGACGCCCGGTTGCTCGTAGTCGACCGGAAACACAACTCCCTGGACCACAGGTACATACGCGATCTGCCCGAGATCCTTCGTGCCGGCGATTGCCTGGTACTTAACGATACCAAGGTCATCCCCGCCCGACTGTTGGGTTATCGGGCCGATACGGGGGGTAGGTGGGAAGGCCTGTTTCTCGAAGCCTCCCCGGACAAAGCCTGGAGAATTTTAAGTCACACTAGGGGTAAACTCACCCCAGGCCAGCCGATCATCTTGCTCAAACTTAATGGGAAAGAAGATATCCGCCTGATTTTGACCATAAAAGATATGGATGGAACCTGGCTCGTCCGTCCCCAGTCCGGCGAAGATCCGTTTGCGATTTTGGAACGCGTCGGCCGCGTCCCTCTGCCGCCTTATATCCGAAACGGGGAGATGTTGGATTCCGACCGCGAAAACTATCAAACCGTCTACGCCCGGCGCCCGGGGCAGTGGCCGCTCCCACGGCCGGATTGCACTTTACCGAATCGCTCCTCCGCCGGCTGAAAGAAATGGGAGTCATCATCGCCCGATTGACGTTGCATGTCGGACTAGGCACCTTTCGCCCGATCACCGCCGACAAACTATCCGAACATCAAATGCACGCCGAGTGGGGAACTATCGAGCCCGACTCCGTCAGCATCATCCAAACCTGCCGGCAAAGAGGCGGCCGAGCGGTCGCCGTGGGCACTACCTCGGTCCGGCTCCTGGAAACCGCCGCCGCCGACGGCCTGCTCAAGCCTTTTTGCGGATATACAAACTTATTCATCCGCCCCCCGTACCAATTTCACGCGGCCGATGCGATGTTGACGAATTTCCATCTCCCTCGCACCACACTGTTGATCCTGGTCCGAACCTTCGGCGGCGATGCCCTGATCAAGCA
Source organism: Pirellulales bacterium (assembly GCA_963845975.1). Lineage (GTDB taxonomy): Bacteria > Planctomycetota > Planctomycetia > Pirellulales > Thermoguttaceae > JBEKIK01. Next base: position 769,910 of record CAWJUD010000002.1, read on the forward strand.
CGCCTACGATGCCGCCATCCGCGAACAATACCGCTTTTACAGCTACGGCGACGCCATGCTGATTTTGTGATAATTTAATCATCTGATATATATTTTTGTCCAGTAGGGACGATTGATGTTAGCCCAGCGATTTATCGCTGGGTAAGATAACCGCCAATAATCCCATTTTTCGTCCCGTAGGGACGTTTGGAAAAGCATTAAGGAAATCGCCGTGTCCGAAGTCCCCGCCGAGCGCGTATTGGTCGTCCCCGCCGAGTTGTTCCACCGCCTTGGATATTTCCAGGGCTTCAACTCCCAGGTCGATCGTTATCTCCCCGACCTGTTCAGCCCGCGGCATGCCAGTTACCGTCCCCGCCGCGAAGTCGAGCAGGACCCCGGTTTCAAACAATTGATCCCCTACGTGATTTTTAGCTATACCGACGCCGGAAATAAATTAAACGTCTTCCAATACACCCGCGGCGCCGGCATGGGCGAAGGCCGCTTGCACAGCAAGCGCAGCGTGGGCATAGGCGGCCACATCTCAGCCATCGACGCCGATCCCAGCCTCAACTCCTCTCCTTATGAAGAAGGCATGCGCCGCGAACTGGCCGAAGAAGTCGAAATCCTCACGCCTTACACCGCCAAATGCGTGGGCCTGATAAACGACGACCAAACCGAAGTCGGCCGCGTCCACCTCGGGGTCGTCCATCTGTTCAGCGTAAAAAATCCCTCCGTCCGCCCCCGCGAAACCGACATCCTCCAAAGCGGCTTCCAACCCGTCGCCGAAATCCTCCCCGAGCTGGCCGCCTTCGAAACCTGGTCCCAAATCTGCATCCGCGCCCTGTTCAGCGAATCTGCAATATAAAACTCCCCTCTCCCTCCGGGAGAGGGCTAGGGTGAGGGCAGATCTACCTTACGTGATATACTATAAAAAACCATAAAACTGACTTCTTCGAACTCCATACTGCGTACTTCGTATTAATTCACTATTTCCCACGCTCCCGTGCTATTTCTCCCCTATCGAACCGTTTGCGTTTCGCATGAATATTTGAGATAAAAACAGTAATTATATATGATGTCCACGCCCTCCCGAAACTCATCACGCTTTGCGCCTAAAAAGACAAACGTAAATAGTATGGACAGGATGATCTTCTGGATAATAGCGGTCGCAACGGCGTTCATGCTGATAATGTTTTCATTTCCGCTTTTCAGCGGAATGATTTATACCTTTGATGACTTGCGTAATCTTCATCTGCCCACCCGTTCGTTCTACGCCAATGCCTTATCTGAAGGGTCGGATTTTACATGGTGTCCCGATTTGTTTTGCGGATTCGATCTGCACGCCGAAGGGCAGGTGGGCATGTACCATCCGCTGCATCTGCTGCTTTATCGTTTCCTGCCTCTGGACTTGGCGTTCAATCTTGAATTGTTCCTTACTTATCCGGTCATGTTTCTAGGCTTGTACTTCTTCCTCCGACGTTGGAATTTTTCCCGCGGATCCTGCATGTTCGGAGCATACACTTTTACTTTCAATAGCTTTATGTTTTTGCGATTTCAGCATACACACATGATCGCCACGGTTGCCCATCTCCCCTGGACTTTAATATGTTGCGATATCATCCTTCGCGATAGCGGTCGCGGAAAAGTCCAAATATCGTGCATCATGTTGGCGGCTTTGACTACTTCACAATTGCTGCTTGGATTTCCCCAGACCTACTGGATGATCTCCCTCATCGAAGCGGCTTATGTCCTTGTTCTCGCGATGAGCCAAAGGACTTACTTCCCCTTATTAAGAGTGCTCGGATTCAAATTGCTCGGCGTGCTGATGGCAAGCATCCAACTGATTCCAACACTGATGATCATCCCTTCAACTAATCGCCCAATTTACAACCTGGAATATCAAGGCGAATATTCTTTCCATCCGATTAATTTCCTGCAGTCTATCTCGCCATACTATTTTAATGAACCAATTGTGCCTTTTCATTGCATATGGGAAGGCACCATGTATACCGGAGATGTCGCCTTAGTTCTATGTATTTGGTTGTTGACCCGGAAAGAGAACCTGCTTAGGCATCGAGCAATCGTGACCATTGCGCTGCTGCTGACGGTCGTGGGGATGCTCTTGGCCTTGGGTCGATTTCTGCCTATCTTTCCTCTGATTATGAGTGTGCCGCCGTTCGGTTTGTTCCGATGTCCGAACAGGTACAATCTATTAGTCCACTTCGGCCTTTCCATATTAGCGGCATGCGCATTGGCATGTTTGCTTGAGACTAAGCGCCAATTGGGACCATTATCAAAATCCGTCCGCATCTTCATATTGATCGTCTTCAGCATGGCTGCACTGCCCCTGCTATATAGTATATGGATCTCTAGAAACCCACAACACTGGCTCTCATCCAACGTCAATTCCCCGTACATGGCGGCCATAGGTTCGGCGCTCTTGCGGCTGCCGCCATATTGGTGATCGGGGCGTTCAAGGGTTTCCGCTGGGCCGTGCTGGCCATTGTTTTATTACAAGTCACGGATATGGGAATATACTGCGAAAGTTTCGTCCTCCAACGAGGTCAAATAAAATCTCTTGCCGATTTGCTGGCCGAGATCCAAACGCCCCAGCAGGTAAGCCGGGGAGATCGCGTCTTTACCAACAGTTACGCTTTAATAAATGATAATTTGTTGCTCCTAAAGGGGCTGCGATTGTCGCAAGGATATGCCTCAATTACACCGCACAAAGAACTACTCCCCAACAAATTTGCATCCCTGCGCGTCGCTGGAGTAAAATGGGCCCTGATATACGTGGGTCCGAATAATCAGCAGCAATGGTTCAGCCTGGACAAACCTCTTCCGCGGGTTCAATTATTCCGACAGGCAACGGTGTACGACGACCTGAACTCCAGGATCGACCAAATCGACTGTAAAACCGTGGCTCTAGTATCCAAAGAGATTTCCATTTCGGGGGATAGTCCCGGAACGGCTAGTATCGTGAAAGATGCGCCGGGAGATATCGAAATCGCCGCCGATGTAAACTCAAGGCAACTGCTTTTTATATCGGAAAGTTTTAACCCGGGATGGCGTGTGATAGTGGATGGAAAAACGCAGGAGGTGATCCGCGTCTTTGGCGATTTTATGGGATGTATCCTTGATTCCGGAAGCCATAACGTGCGATTCCAGTGGAGTCCTATCGGATTAATGATAGGAAAATTTATATCGCTTATCTTAGGTGCGGCATTGCTGGTTTGGTCGCTCGTTCTCGGCGTGCAGAACCTGTTCTGGCGGAAAAATAAGCGACAGGCGACTGTGCCTTGACACATGTCGTGTAAATTGGCTTGCATTACATCCGGTCAGTTCAGATACCATACTTCCGTTTCCGTTTTGTTTATACTGATGGATCGGGTTCTGTTCGGTGGGGGGGTGAAACGGGTTTGGATTTGAAACGGGGACGCAGCTAGTTTTGACTGTCAACCCCCAACTTTCCCTCATGGCAATTGCACCGTAGCGCAACGACAATTGCCCTCGCGTAAAATCCACTTACATCGACGCCGTATTGTAGTCTGGTCCACTGCCCACTGCCCCCTTATCCCCATCCCTTTGCTTTCCCCCAATTTCCGGTTAAAATACTTATATTGACCATCACAAATCCACTTCCGGAGTTTTAAAAATGCCCATCATCTTGACCGAAACCGCGGCCGCCGAAGTCAAACGCTTCATGGATTCGCAAAAATTGGAACCCGCGACCATGCTCCGCATGGGCGTTGCCGGCGGCGGGTGCGCGGGCCTGCAATATACACTGGGATTCGAAAACAATTTCGATCCGGCCATCGACGCCCGATACCAGCAGCACGGAATAAACATAGTCACGAAAAAGAAAATGGCCCTGCACCTCGACGGCGCGACCATCGATTTCGTCGACGGGCCCATGGGCCAGGGTTTCGCCATCGAAAATCCCAACGTCCCCCGCGGCGGCGGCTGCCCAGGCTGCGGACATCATTGATGAGATTAAAATGCGATAGGCGCTCGAACAAAAATAGCTTCCATTAGCCGTCATTATTCATGAATTTACACTAGCCCGAAGTGCAAGCGAGGGCGAGCAAACAAATTTTCCTCGCTTGCGCTTCGGGCTAATGTTTCATAGTGTGCATTGAAAATCCCGGGGCATGAATAATCTGGGTTAGCGATCGGTCACTTTGTACAGGCTACTGATTTCGGCCGGGATTCGCATGGGCTTGCCGGTTTTGTAATCGACGAACGCCCAATTGGTTTCGGCCTTTGCCAGGAGTTGACGGTCGAACTGACGGATAATTTGATATCGCCTGATGGAAGAGACTTTTTTCATGGCCGCAACCCAAGTCCGCACGATCAGCTTATCGCCCGCGAATGCCGGTTGCAGGTAGTCGATCGTGTGCGAACGAACAACCCAGCCTGCCCCCAACTGCTTATACTTTTCAGAGGACAATCCCAAGACTTTTGTATGCGCTATCGCCGCCGCTTGCATCCATGTCACAAAAGCCACGTTGTTGGCATGTCCTTGTTCGTCTATCTCGTCCGCCATTACGGTGTGCTGGTACTCGAAACACTCGGTCATCGGCTTATGCATTGTCATTTTGCCCTCACCCTAACCCTCTCCGGGCGCCGACCGAAGGTTGGTCGGGAGAGGGGACTTTTCGGATATTATTCTTCCGGAAAAATCATCGCCTCGGCAAATAATTCCTGAAAATCCGGGTCTGTGGAAAGATCGACGTGTTCGGTCCGCCGGGCGATATCCTCGGCCAAGCCCCGGGCACGGAGCGAAAGCGCCCCAGACGGGCCCCGGCCAGCGAAGTGTTGCCGCAGTATCTAATCTTGTGATGCTCGAGTTGGCCGGGCAGCAAACCAATGCGTTGCGCATTGCTCCGCCGGATGAAGTTGCCAAACCCGCCGGCAATGAACACCTCCTCCAAATCTTTCGCTTTGAGCCCGGCCCGTTTCAGCAAGATTCCAATGCCCGCACGAATCGCTCCGGCGGCCAGTTGCAGTTCGCGAAAATCGCGCTGCGTAAGCTCCAGGGCCTTGCCCGTGGCCGAATCTTCCCCGGGCACGAGCAAAAAAGCCACTTTCCCCTCATGCAGTATGATGCGCTGCCGGAGGTCGGGCAAAACGCCTTCGGGAAGTTGATCCGGAGTTTGCAGTTTTCCTTGGGGGCTAAGGACTTTGTGCCGGAGCAGTTCGGCGGCAACGTCGATCAGGCCCGAACCACACAGCCCGGCCGGGGCCACGTTGCCGATCACATTGATGCGCAATCGTCCGTCGACAATTACCTTTTCAATGGCCCCGGTGCTGCCGCGCATGCCGCAGGAGATTCGTGCGCCCTCGAAGGCCGGCCCGGCGGCCGTGGACGCGGCGGTCATTTTTCCCCCGGCCCAAAGCACGATCTCCCCGTTGGTGCCGATGTCGACGAGCAACGCGGGGCCCGGCCTGTTGGTCAACTCAGTTGCCAAAATTCCTGCAACCGTATCGCCGCCTACAAATCCGCCGATAATCGGAAAAACATACGCCCGGGCGTCAGGATGGACGTGTAATCCCAATTCGCCTGCACTATAGGATATTCCGAAACGCGATGCCGGCGTAAAGGGCATTGTGCCCAACGAACTGGTATCCACGCGGCAAAGCAGGTGCTGCATGGTGGTATTTCCGGAAAAAGTAAGAACGGAAATTTCATCTCGCTTGATTCCCGCTTGAGAACACAACTCGCCGATCATTTCATTTACAGCCCGGACGATCGTCTCGTGAAGGGTTTGCAGACCTTGGGGATTTTCTCGGGCAAAGAAAATACGCGAAAGAACGTCGTCGCCAAAGCGGGTTTGCGGATTTAATCGCGACACGACCGCCCTTTCATTCGAGGCATCAGGGTCGAGCAGCATGGCCGCCAGGGTAGTGGTGCCGATATCAAAAGCGGCGGCAAATCGCCCGGCCGCGGATATGCCTTGTTCGGAACCGATGGGCCGATCCTCTGCCATCGTGGCCGATTTTACAACGCGGACGAGTATCTGATGCTTTGCGGCCGCAAGCGAGGTTTCGGGGACGAAAACCGTGAGCGGTTGGCGGACTTCGGTCTGGCAGGCGAGACGGAATCCCAGGCGGATTTCGTCCGGTAAAAAAAATATTTTTTCAGCTCTCCTGGGTTCGAGGGACGGATTTTCCAGGCGTACGCGGCATTTGCCGCAAATTCCTTCCCCGCCGCAAGGAGAATCCAGGATGATGCCCGCTTCGGCGGCCGCCTCGATAAGACGAGTTCCCTCCAGTACATACACCGTCCTGCCGGCGGGCAGGAAGGCGACCGGCACTTCGGCCTCGCGCATCATGATTCCTCCGCCACATTTTTCTGCGACTGCTGGAGCAACTCCACGAACTTGCCCACGGTAGGAGTGAATACTTTGCGTTGGCGGTGAATGATCCCGATGGGACGACGCAATTCCGGCGCTATCAGCCGTACTGCAACCAGCGAGCCGGCCTTGGTTTCGGCCCGGACCGTGAGTTCGGGCAAAATACTGATGCCCGCTCCGATTTGCACGGCCTGCTTGATGGTCTCGATATTGTCGAATTCCATGACTACTCGCACGCTTACCCCGCGCTGCCGGAACTGCCGTTCGATCTCCTTGCGAATGCTCAAGTCGCGATCGAAACTCACAAAATCCTCGCCTTGCAGTTGCTCGGCGGTCACGGCCTTATGGCGCGTCAGGGGATGCTGCGGCGGACATACCACCACCATCTTTTCCGAACGCAGGGGAATTACATTCAAATCGGGCGATGCCACGGGATAAGAAACTATGCCCAAGTCGACCTCGGCATTGAGCACGGCACTGTATACCTTGTTGGGATGCAGATATTCCAGGCGGACCTTGGCCTTGGGATGGCTGCGCATGAAATCCTGCATGCAACGGCTCATGTCGTGCAGGCCGACCGAATAAATCGCCGCCACCCGCACCAACCCGCCGATTTCCATGCGTAGCGAGCGAACCCGGGCTTCAACCGAATCGTATAATTCCAAGACCTCGCGAAATCCCTCAAAACAGGCCTGCCCTTCAGGAGTGAGCACAAACGGGCGTTTCGAACGGTCGACCAATTGGACCCCGAAATAGCATTCCAAGCGATGCACCGATTGCGTGGCTGCCGACTGGCTTACTTCGTTGGCCGTTGCACCCCGGGAAAAGCTCTGGTGCTGGACCACGTCGCAAAAAATGCGGAGTGTTTCGATGTTCATAGAATAATCTTATCATTAGTTTACCTTATGATCAACCATGGCATGATAACTGTAAACTGTTAAAATTGTAATTAGAGGACCATAATTTTGCCGGCTTTTTAAAGTCCTTGCCAAACTACCTCTTTATAGGGGATTGGTGAATTTCAATTAAGCCTTACACGTCGGATTTATATTCCTATAAACCGCATGATCTGCAATGGGGGAAGGCAGTTGAAACATTATTCGAAGTTGAAGCCGCCGGAAAATTGCACCACACTAATGTCGCTAATATAGTTGTGAAGGGATGTTATAAGATGCAGTCGGGAGGTTTTTTATGGAAGTCGAAATTAGCAGTCAAAATTTCCATGTTGATGATGAGACTGAATCGCACGTCGAACGGCGGATGGAGTTCGCTCTTAAGCAATTCAACTCCTGGATTACTCACGTCCAGGTACACTTGGAAGACGTGAACGGACCGCGGCGGGGCATCGACAAAAAGTGCCGTATCCTGGTCAATATCAAAGGCGGCAAAACCATTAAGATCGAAGACTTGGACGCGGACCTGATCTCTGCCATCAATCGCGCCGCAGACCGCGTGGGACAAGTCGTCGGCCGTGAAATAGATCGTCGCCGGGAAAAGAAAGGCTGATGCCTTAAGCCTTGTCTCGCGGAATGATAATAAGCCATAAATGGTTTGAAAGGCTGTTGGCCGACGGTATTCCGCAAACATACCTTACGCCGTCTTGCTCATTGTCGTCGCCTGGTTGAGTTTGTTGTACAGCGTTTTCAGGCTGATACCCAGTTCTTCGGCGGCTTTGGGTTTGTTGCCGTTGTGCCGGGCCAGGGCCTCGTGGATGGCCTGTATTTCCATCTCCCGAAGATTGCCGCTCTGACCGTTCATTGGCCGGTTCATGGGCACCGACATGCAAGGGGAGATAAAACGATGCGGCAGATGCTCCACGTCTATCGGCAAACTCTCGCACAGGATCATGGCGTGTTCGATCACGTTGGCCAGTTCGCGGACGTTGCCCGGCCATGGGTGCCGGCACAGGGCCTCCAGCGCCCCGGGCGTGAAAACTTGGTCATCAACGGCAATCCTTGCGCCAAAACGCGCGGCCAGGTGCCAGGCCAATAGCGGCACGTCCTCGATATGCTCTCTTAGCGGCGGCAGTTGTATTTCAAAGGTGTTGATGCGATACCAAAGATCTTCGCGAAACTCGCCTGCCGCCACCATTTCATCAAGATGCCGGTTCGTGGCTGAGACCACACGCACGTCGCAGGTAAACGACTCGTTATCGCCCACCCGGCGGATTTCGCCGCTCTCCAGAAATCTGAGCAGTTTGGCCTGCAGCGACTTGGGCAATTCGCCGATTTCGTCCAAAAACAGCGTGCCCCCGTCGGCCAACTCGATTAGTCCCGTGCGATGTTCGTCGGCCCCCGTAAAGGCCCCTTTGCGGTGGCCGAACAGTTCGCTCTCGATCAAATTTTCGGGCAAGGCGCCGCAGTTGACGGGCACAAATGACATGTCCGCGCGCAGGCTTTTTTCGTGTACGGCCCGGGCAACCAGTTCTTTGCCCGTGCCGGTCTCGCCCAAGATCAGCACGGTCGAGTCGGTCGGCGCGACTTTATCGATCAGCCGGCCGACATCCCGCATTTTTTCCGAATCTCCGATCAGGTTGGACGAACCTTCCAGGCGTTTAAGCCGTTGCTTAAGGGCCCGATACTTATTGGTCAATTCACGTTTTTCAGCCACGCGCAAGAGCACGGACTGAAGATCGATCAGCTTGCAGGGTTTTGTAAGATAATCGAACACGCCCTGCTTAAGCGCGGCAATTACGGTTTCCAGCGATGATTTGCCGGTAAGAATGACGGCCTCGGTGTCGGGCGAGAGTTGTTTCGCCCGGGCGATTACCTCCATTCCCTTCAGCCCGGGCATGTCCAGATCGACCAGAATACAATCGTAGGTGTTCCGCTCCAGAGCGGCGACGGCCGTAGTGCCGTCGGGACAGACGGTTACCTCGTGTCCCATCCTGGGTAGTTCCAAACGCATCACTTCCTGGAGGGATTTTTCGTCGTCGGCAAACAATAATTTCAACTTTTTAGGCGGCTTGGCGGCGATGGTCGGTCTCCTTATGTGATTCTTGCTGTGCTTGATGTATCGGCAACCGCACGCGGAAGGTGGCGCCCCGGCCTGCGCCTGCACTTGTGCCCTCGATGCTTCCGCCGTGGTCGGAAACGATGCGGTAACTTATCGACAATCCCAAGCCGGTCCCTTGTCCGCCGCGGCGGCGCGTAAAAAACGGCTCGAAAATGTGCCTAAGCACGTGGGCCTCCATGCCGCATCCATTATCGACCACCGTCATCTCGGCATAATCGTCCTCGGCGGTAAGTTCAATTCGCACCGTGCCGTCGTCGTCCAGGCTGTCCAGGGCGTTGGTCAACAGGTTGAGCACGACCTGCTTGATCTCCTGTGCGCTTATGAACGCTACGACCGTTTCTCGGCGCATGAATTCAATATGTTTTCGCTGATACTTGCCGATGTGGCCGACCATGTCGATCACGCCTTGGATCAGCTCGCCCAGGTCGGCGTTTTGCCTCTGGACCGGACCGATGCGGGAAAAATCCAGCAGTTTTTCCGTTATCTCCTTGCAGCGGAAGGCCTCGGTCTGAATCATCCGCAAATAATTGGCTACAACGGCATGCTGTTCATCGCCGGGGTTTAAAATGTTGCCGATGCGGGTTTCCAGCGATTCGGCGCATAAAGCAATGGAGGCCAGGGGATTGTTGATTTCGTGAGCCACGCCGGCCGCCAAAAGCCCCACGCTGGCCATCTGCTCCGCGCGCACTACCTGCCTGGTCCGCTCTTGGACCTGGCGATCCAGGTCGTCGCGGACGGCCTGGAATCGGGCGGTCATGTCGTTCATGGCCTCGGCCAGTTCCGACATCTCATCGTTGGTCGCCAGATAAATGCGATAATCGAAGTCCCCTCCCGCCACGCGACGCGAACCGGCCACCAGAATCCTTAGCGGCCGGAATATCCAGCGGTAAAACAAGTGCATAAACACGGCAAAAAGCAGCACGGCTGTTATGGTAACGGCCCATGTCCCGTTGATTAACATGCGGTATTGCCCGCGGACCTCGTCGGCGAAACCCGCCAGTTTTTTATGCAAATGGCTGGGCAACTCGGTGGAAAGATTTTCCAGTTCCTTCAACTCGCCGTCGAGTTCCTCGATTTTCACGCCGTCGAGCATCCAATCCTCGTCGCGGTTGGCCTCGTTTACCCGGGCCAAGGCGGCCGCGATGTTTCGGGCCGTCTCACGTTCGAGTTTGATGTCGGCCATGCGCGAATCGGCTTGCTGCTCGTGCTCCAGTTGATCGCGATAACGCGCAAGCGTCTCGCCGACTTCTTTTAACTGATCGCGGAACTGATTGCGGCAACTTAGAACCCGACTGTAATGCGTATCGAAAGTGTTCGCACGCAGTCCCGCAATTCGCTCAAGGTAATGCGCAGATCGCCGACGTGCCGGCTGAGTTCAGCCGCCACCGGTAATTCGCTCACTCGCCAACTCAGGCTATTCACCAGATTGCGATAGGAATAAATGGCCACCAATCCGCTGCCGGCAAGAGTGACCACCACCAGCACCAGCAGACTCAGGCCCAAGAGCAACTTCGCGCGAATCGGCCGCTTTTGAAACATCGTTTGATTCCTAATATATTTCTCACAAAGACGCCAAATCGCACCAATCGTAGCTAACCTGTATTCCTTATGAATTTACACTAGCCCGAAGCGCAAGCGAGGGATTGCAAATGGTTTACACTCGCTTGCGCTTAGGGGCAGATTTCTGCCAAATCCCAAGCCATGATCGATCCAAATTAAATGGGCGCGAAGTGTAACAGCAAAAGGGTCCTGCCGGCAAGATGAACAAACCACCCGACATGATAAACTGGGTAATCTGAAGCCAAAACCATAACCGCCGTTCGCGTCTTTATGGTTATGTTCCCCAGTTCATCGCCCTAGCACCTAGCATCTATAGACCCGCAATTCATCCCACACCGCCTGCATATCGGCCGGCAAGGGCGCTTCAATTTCCAGCACTATGCCATTTTCGGGATGAGTGAATCTCAGCCTCCGGGCGTGCAAGGCCTGTCGATCCAAGAGAATCAGCGTATCGCCCGGATCGCGGCGTATTTCGCCCCGCGTGATCTTCGAGCGCCCGCCGTACTGACGATCGCACAACACCGGACAGCCGATGTGATTTAGATGCACGCGAATCTGGTGCGTCCGCCCCGTTTTGGGCAATAGTTTCAAGGCGGCGAAACCGTCGAAACGTTCCAAAACTTCGTAAAACGTCTGGGCCGACCGGCTTTGCGCATCGTCGCGGCGAATGGCCATTTTTTCCCGCTGATGCGGGTGGAACCCGATGGGGCAGTCGATGTAATCCCGATCCCGCTCAGGGCAGCCCGATACCAAGGCGAAATATTCCTTTTCGATCGTCCGCTGGTTGAACTGCCTGGCTAGTTTGGCATGTGCGATATCGCTGCGGGCAACGAGAATCGCCCCGCTGGTGTCGCGATCCAATCGGTGCACGATTCCCGGTCGCGATGGCCCGCCAGTGGTGCTCAACGTTCCGCCGAAACGAAATTGCAGCGCACTGGCCAGCGTGCCGGACCAATGCCCCCGTGCCGGATGCACGACCATGCCCGGCGGCTTGTTTACGACCGCCAAATGCTCGTCTTCATAAAGGATATCCAGCGGAATATTCTCCGGCCGCGGCGCCTGGCGTGGAATTTCCGGCAGAACAATCCTTACCCGTTGCCCGGGTATCAACCGATACGCCGGCTTTCCTCCCCGCCCGTCAATACTCACCCCGCCCGCCGTAATCACCCGCCGTAGATGCACCCGGCTGTAATCGGTAAAATGATGCGCAAGAAAAACATCCAGCCGCCACCCCGCCTGAGCGGGCTCAACGGTAAGTTCAACAGGTTCTAATGAAATTGGTTTCATTATTGAGTCCCCTCTCCCTTTGGGAGAGGGTTAGGGTGAGGGCCTTGCTGATTGCTGAAAGCCAACCGTAGATCACTTATTTCTAATCCCTATCTACTATACACTGACAACCAACCACTGACCACTGTGCATTTGAGTAGTTCAAAATGTATGTTGTTTAGCTATAATGCATGTAATCCTGACTGCCCGAAATTTCTTAAATATTTTTGAAAAGCTGAATAAACAATGTTTAACTATGTACCTGTAAAATTAGCAGTTAATGATTTACCTATCGAAAGCTGTGATTTCTTACAGCATTATTATTTCTTAAAAGCTGCTTTTCTCATATCCCGTGACTTTATAATTGTTCCAGGTGTTGAAAATTTAAAAAGAGATCCTGGGCTTAATATTTGGAAAGAAATTCAGCCATGCAAAGGAGAGTATGAGTTTGAGCTAGCAGTGCAACTCCCATTCTTTCTGCCAAGTTATAGGCAGGCAGATGAATATGCATTGACTGTAAACGGAAAAAAATACATTATCTCCAATAGACACTGCGAGGTCATCCTAGATGGTAAGTATCATGAGTATTTTCTAGTTCATTATTTGGGGCATGTGTCTCTATCCAAACAGATGAATACTAAAATTAGCCAACTTATTATGTCGAAATCACTTGTTATCACAAAGTTTACTGCAAAAGATATATCCGCCTCCTTGGCGATTGAAGAACATTTTTGGGATTGGTTAAATATTCTCAATCGTGATATTCCGCAAATTATATGCGCACTCCGCTATCATCTGGATGATGAGTCTTACGAATTGCCAGAATGTAATGATGTAGGTAAATTCTGTCCTATTTATGTTCTATGCTGTGGGGAAAAAACCAGTAATGTCCTTCGCTTTGCTTCACATATTGCAGCACATCAGATTCGACCATTTTGCAGATTCTCTAGTGAAATAGCAGATTTAGAGGATTTCTGTGCAGGAAAACGCCCTATCAACATGTGCAAAGTCCTCCTTGACAGGGCCACATTTCTAATTCGATCGGGTGAAATATCTTTATCTTGTGTGCTCGCATGCACAGCCTGTGAAACCTTATTGACGGAATATGTTCGTACCAATCTTTTCAGTCGAGGATTATCTAAGTCGAAGGAAAAAGAAGCATTCCATGATCTTACTTTTTCACAAATGCTAAACCTTCTTTCTTATTTCTTATTTGATATGAAAGAAGGCAACAAAAAAGAGCTTATAGGGAAGGTGAATGCCATTAGAAAATTACGTAATGACATTGTTCATGAGGGAAAATGGCTTACTATAGATTCACGCGATATTGTGAATAATGGCATAATAGCTATCAAACAACTCAAACAAGAGATTTTAGCACAGCCAAAATTATAGCAGATTATTAATCACTTTCTATAAGCTCCCTTATTCAATATGTTTGCATCGTTGCTACAGTGAGATTGTCGAGCGTTATAGAGTTTAATAACTTGAATGCCATGAAAATAATTCAAGTAACTACTCCGGAAGAAATCGCCCAGGCGCGTTTCCTGTTCGAGGAGTATGCGGCCTGGCTCAAGGTGGACCTTTGTTTTCAGGGATTCGCCGCCGAATTGGCCGGGCTGCCGGGAGTTTATGCGCCTCCGCGGGGGCGATTACTATTGGCTCTGGCTGGCGACGAGGCCAAAGGTTGCATCGCTCTGCGGTCTTTAGATGGCAGTATTTGCGAGATGAAGCGACTGTTTGTGCGGCCTGATTTTAGAAGACAAGGCATAGGTAGAATGTTGGCCGAAAGTATCGTTGCGGAGGCGCGGATTATAGGCTATACCGTTATGAAACTGGATACACTGCCGATTATGCTGGTGGCTACGCAGCTTTACGAGTCGCTGGGCTTTGTGCCCTGCCCGGCTTATTACGACACGCCCCTTGCGGACACGATTTTCATGGAGCTAAAATTGTGACCCAGCCGCTCGATATTTTGGATTGATTATCTATAAATGGGACGGAACCAAATGGATGCTCTTTCTTTCTTCATCGTCGATGTCTTTGCCGAAGAAAAATACGCCGGGAATCAGTTGGCGGTGTTCCGGGGCGGGGGCGCGCTTGCCGATGTTGAAATGCAACGCATCGCCCGGGAAATGAATTTCTCCGAAACCACGTTTATTCTCTCTGAAACACAACGCGACGGCGGTTTTGACGTGCGAATCTTTACGCCCCGCGAAGAAGTCCCCTTTGCCGGCCACCCAACGCTGGGAACCGCCCATGTTATCCGGCATGAGATTATGCAAATCGCCGCGGGCAAAATCGTGCTGAATTTAAAAGCAGGGCAGATTCCCGTTACTTTCGGCGATGACGCCGGCAAGGAAAACATCTATTGGATGAAACAGATCGAGCCGGTTTTCGGCCGTCAATTCAGCCCGGAGATCATTTCGGCGGTATTGAATTTGAAACAGAGCGAGATAGACGATCGCTTTCCAAGCGAGGAAGTTTCAACCGGACTTCCACTTATAATTGCGCCGCTTCGCAGCCTGGAATCGTTGAAACAGGCCAGGGTGGATAAAGAAAAGTATTTCCACCTGATCCAGGATAATTGGGCAAAAGCGATTTTAGTTTTTTGTCCCCGGCCGCACAGGCCGCAAAACGATATCAGCGTACGGGTGTTCGGCGATTATTACGGCGTACCCGAGGATCCTGCCACGGGCAGCGGGAACGGCTGCCTGGCGGCATATCTTGTACGGCGGCGATATTGGGGGCAAGATAAAATCGACATCCGCGCCGAGCAAGGATATGAAATCGGCCGGCCCTCGCTTCTGCTTTTAAAGGCCGAGGAAAAGGATGGAAAGATAGACGTCCGGGTCGGCGGCCAGGCAATCACGGTGGCAAAAGGCGAATTCGTGTAAAATAATAAAAAATCCCGCCCTGGAGAGCGGAAACAACGAAAAAAACATTTATTTGAATTACGCCAGCCTGGACCGGAGAATCTTTAATGTGCAAAATATCGAAATCGACTATCGTACTTGGTACAATAATCATTTGCGTCTTTGCATATACAAAGTTTAATATCAGTCGGTCCGAATCGAGAGAAATGGAAACGCCGCCGAATAACCGGCAGTCGCCGCAGAATATTAATGGAATGTAAATATGAAAATCGAGTTTCGTCCAATCGGTGTTGTCCGTTCAGCATTTAAAGAGCAGCAAGGCACGCCGATCCAACCGGTTTTTGCACAAAATGCCCGGGGAAAGATAGAGATCTTTGAGCCCTATCGCGGGGCATTAAAAGATTTGAATGGTTTTTCGCGGGTGTGGCTGATTTACTACTTCGACCGGGCAAAAACCTGGCAACCAATGGTCGTGCCTTATAGCGACGTTCACCAGCGCGGCCTGTTTGCCACCAGGGCCCCGGCAAGGCCCAATGCCATCGGAATCTCAGCGGTAAAATTGCTTTCGGTCGAACAAGGAGCAATCGAAGTAGAAGAGATTGACATTCTCGACGGCACGCCGGTGCTGGATATAAAACCGTACGTGCCCAAGTTCGATTCATATCCAAACGAAAGGGCCGGTTGGCTCGATAATGAATCGGTCAATAAAAAAACCGCTGACGAGCGCTTTGATAAGAATCAGGAATAGCGTTGACGATTGGTAATCCTTAGGAACTCTAACCAAACCGCTTTCTTCCTTAGAGGAGCTTGGCGGTGGAGAATAAATAACAGTACATTTTGCCCTCACCCTAACCCTCTCCCAAAGGGAGAGGGGAGGTTTTGTTAGAGTTCCTTAATCTAAATTGGCGGCGTTAAATTGACGTGAAAAAACCGGCCGGGAGGTTAGTTATGAATGCGAATGAACTCGTCGCCTATTGCGGCTTGACGTGTCAAGGCTGCCCGATCTACTGGGCGACGCGCGAGGATGATCCGGTGAAAAAACAGAAAATGAGGGCTGCCATTGCTCGGCTTGGCCGGGAACATTACGGCGTGGAGATGCGCCCCGAGGAAATAACCGACTGCGACGGATGCATAAGCGGAGATGATCGGTTATATCCCGGCTGTAAAAAGTGCGAGATCAGGATTTGTGCAAGGCAGCGGAAGATTGAAACTTGCGCCCATTGTCCCGACTATGCCTGCGAAAAACTGCAAAAATCCTTCGCAATGGAGCCAAGTTCCAGGATAAAACTTGAAGTGATAAGAAGCGTGATTTAATCCGAACTATAAATGCGGATTTGCTTTTCTACATTCCAGCAATCCCTAGGTCAAGCTGTGCCTGACTTATGCCGGAGTCATGGTCACACTTTTGTGAGGCAGAGCCCGACCTACTTATTTGCCCCGGGCGCAGGTTGAGCATCGGCCGGTTTTTCGCCGCCGCTCGATTGTCCTTGATCGGCGGGTTTCTCGGTTTTTTCGGTCGGTTTGGGCGCTTCTGTTGTATTTTCCGCCTTTTCGGCTTTCTTTTCCTCGGCTCCCCGCTCGTTGATCGCGCCCGGAGTGAAAACCGGACCTTCCTCGGGCAATTTATCAAGACTAGGATTACCGCCGGGCGGCTGGGTGAATACCGGCTTGGGATCGAACCGGGCGAATTTGTCGTAGACTTCCTTAGTTGAAAGCCGCTTCAGATCCTCCACACGCCGCGAAGACATCCGGGCGTAGACCGTGTCCGGCCATTCGGTAGTCACTTCCGTATAAAATTTGATCGCCGTATCCAGTTTACCCAGCGATTCCCAAGCCCTGGCCAGCCCAAAAGCGGCTTGGGCGCGTAAAGTGGGCGATGGGCTTTGCTCGCGAACCGTTTGATACAGTTTCAAGGCCTTGTTCAATTGCTGATTGGCGGTGGCTTTGTTTATAAAGAGCATGTTACAACCTTGGGCAAGTTGAAGGTCGGCCGCCACAAGATCGGCCGCCGGTGCGGCGCGAGAGCGGGGGTTGTCTTCCGCGACTTTTTCCAGCGCCGAGGGATTAGCCCCGCCAGATGCCATGAAAAATTGCGTCCAGCCCCTGCTCGCCGAAGAGGCCGATTCGCTTGTCCACCAGGTCGCGAAAATCAACGCTAATATCACCATAATTATCACTGCCAAGATGGCGTTCTGATAGGGTTTTATCGCGGCAAAGGTTTGGGAAAGCCATAGGGCCAGGGCATTTTGGTGCAGCTTGTGGCGTTCTTCGCTTTTCATATTTTCTCGCCTTTTTCTGATCGAGGTTTAGCTTGATCCGGATGAATAATATCCATTCAAACATGAATAGAGAAGTATAAATCCCTGATCCAAAATTCGCAAGGTCTACAAAAGCACGGGGAAAATCCCGCTAAAATCGCGAAAAATACCCGCCCGCCGACGGCCCAAAGCCGGATTAAGAGCCTATCCCAAAACATAAAACTTCAATTATAGCAAGAGATTATAACAATGAATTCGTGGCGATTTAGCCCTCACCCTAACCCTCTCCCAAAGGGAGAGGGGACTTTTGGGATAGGCTCTAAATACATACCGTTATTGACGCCGACATGGCGTGCCTGCTTGACAATCTCCCCAAAAATCTCCCATAATCCCTTGGCGCCGTATCAAAACAACCCGAACAATTTTCAACAGGAGGACAGGCATTCTTGCCTGTCTTTTTCCAGCCGGACAAGAATGTCCGGCCCTCCTGATTTGGTTAATTAAGTGACAATCCGCGCAAGTCATTGTTTCAATCTCCATGAATCTCAACGCCGCCCAACTCGATGCCGTCCACGCGCTTTCCGGCCCGTTGCTAGTGCTTGCCGGGGCAGGAACGGGAAAAACAAGGGTCGTAACTTATCGCATTGCCGAACTGATCCGCAGCAGGGTTCGGCCTGAACGCGTGTTGGCCGTCACTTTTACCAATAAAGCCGCCGACGAAATGCAAGAGCGCTCGGCCGCCCTGCTGGGCAAAGGCCTTAAGCAGCGCCCGGAGATCTCCACTTTTCATTCGCTTTGCGTGCGGATATTGCGCCGGCAGATTCGGCATCTGGGCTATCCCGCACAGTTCGCCATATACGACCGGGGCGATCAGGAAGGCGTCGCCCGGGGCGTGCTCAGGGAAATCAAGGCGGCAGAGGCCCTGTTGCGGCCCGGCGACCTGCTGTATTGTGTCAGCCGTTGGAAAAACACCGGCATCCGACCCGAGCAAGCCGCCAACCTGGCTCAAACCGACAAGGAACATCTTGCCGCCACGGCCTATCGCCGATACCAAAACACGCTAAAAGCGGCCGGGGCATTGGATTTCGACGACCTTCTGCTTTTCACCGAAGATCTTTTTTCCCAGTTCCCCAAAATCCGCCGGGCCGAGGCCGACCGCTTCGATCATCTCCTGGTGGATGAATATCAGGACACCAACGGCAGCCAGTATCGAATCATTAAAGCCCTGGCCGCCAAACATAGAAATATTTGCGTGGTGGGCGACGACGATCAATCGATTTACGGCTGGCGCGGGGCGGAATTGACCCACATTCTCGGCTTTAAAAACGATTGGCCCGAGGCAAAGATCGTGCGCCTGGAAATGAATTACCGCTCAACCAGGGAGATTGTCGGCTGGGCGAACCGGCTTATCGCCTTCAATAAACTACGCCACGACAAGGTCCTGCGAGCCATGATAAGCGGCGAGACTCCGCGAATTTTGCAGCTCCAAGACGAAACGGCGGAAGCAAAAACGGTTGTCGATGAAATAGCCGCCCGGATTCTTGCCCATAAACGCAGGCCCCGCGATTTCGCCCTGCTCTGCCGCACGAACGAGCAACCACGGGCCTTCGAGACCGAACTAAGGCGGGCGAAGATCCCCTATGTCCTTCTCGGTGGCATGTCGTTTTACGACCGCAAGGAAGTCCGAGACGTGCTGGCATACTTGAAATTGCTGGCCAATCCGGCAGACGAAATCTCGCTTTTACGCATCATCAACACGCCGCATCGGGGAATCGGCCGGCGCGCCGTTGAACGCCTGTTGGAAGAAGCCGTCGGCAAGAGTCAGACCATTTGGAACATATTGCCGCGGCGGGGCAATTGGATAATCTATCTCCGCTGGCGGTCGAGGCCGTGCAAAAATTCC
This sequence comes from Pirellulales bacterium, assembly GCA_963845975.1. Lineage (GTDB taxonomy): Bacteria > Planctomycetota > Planctomycetia > Pirellulales > Thermoguttaceae > JBEKIK01. The sequence goes on from CAWJUD010000002.1 coordinate 789,123, forward strand.
GCGGCCTTATCGAGCGCTATCACAAACAAGCCGACTCTGCAGGAAAAGCCCGCACGGCGCCCGCCAACCACTGGTGGGTCTTGTCAAAGAACTATTGCAGGAAATCGGTTATAAACAAGAACTAGCCCGGCAATACCCCGACGCCGGAGATCAAGAGTCGCGTTGGGCGAGCGTCGAGGAATTGGTCAATGCCTTGGGATCGTACTCGCGGCGTTCGTCGCCGGCCACGCTGGCCGGATTCCTGCACGAGGCGGCCCTGGCCGGCAACGAGCCAGATCGCGACAGACAATCGCAACTCGATCGCGACGCCGTAGCGCTTATGACGCTTCATGCCGCCAAGGGTTTGGAGTTTACCGAAGTTTACATGGTCGGCATGGAAGAAGGCCTGCTGCCCCATCACCGCTCGGTGGCCGGCGGCGGCTCGGCCCTGGACGAAGAACGCCGCCTGTGCTACGTGGGAGTTACCCGCGCCAAGCGCCGCCTGACGCTTACCATGGCCTTAAGCCGCAACAAATGGGGCAAGCCCCGGCCGACAGTCCCCAGCCGTTTCCTTTTTGAAATCACCGGCCAAGCTGATAATCCAAAATATCTGGAAATCAAACGAAAAATACATCAGCCCCATGCGGCAACAACCTCAAAAAAGAGCGAAATCAGGGCAAAAAAACCGCCGCTTTCAACCCGATCTCCTTCCGGCAGTCGGCGAAATCCATCATCCAAAAGGTCTGATCGTGGGGCGTAAAACGATCGGCGATCATTCGTTCGGTGTTGCTTTTGATGCCGGCAAAACATATATTAAGGGACTCTAAAAATACTCCCCTCGCCCGCTCGCGGGAGAGGGGCCGGGGGTGAGGGCGGTTGGGTATTGTTAGAATTCCTAAGATGATTTGTGGTTTTTTCAATTTATGGGATATTTTTATGCCGCCGGATTGGGATCGCGACAAAACAGGCCAATGGATAAAACTTTGGGCAAAAACAGCTCCGCTATTGGAAAATATTCGCCGGCGGGAACTTCGGGAAATGACGTACGAACAGCGCACTAAAGCCATCGCCTCTGTATTGCAAATCGGCGCTTGGGCCCTCATCCCGATACAATCAGCGGTCTGGTCGAACAGCAACGCTTGTTTCAAAAGGCCCGGAAATGATTGATCTTTTAGAAGCAGCTCTTGAGATCCAAAATTTCCTTCTCGATCGCCAATGGCGATTCTGCATCATCGGCGGTTTGGCGGCGGTGCGCTGGGGTGAACCTCGCGCCACACAAGACGTGGATATTAGTCTTTTAACCGGTTTCGGCGATGAATGTTGCTACATCGAGCCGATACTCTGCCGTTTTCATCCCCGCATCAAAAACGCGGAAGAGTTTGCTTTGGAAAATCGGGTGTTACTCATAAAGTCCTCCAACCAAGTTCCGATTGACATCGGCTTGGCTGGAATTCCTTTCGAGGAAAAAGTGATCGCACGCGCTTCGCCATTCGCCTTTTCCAATGATGCAGTGTTGATCACCTGCTCGGCTGAAGATCTCATCGTGCTAAAGGCCTTTGCTGGGCGAGAACGGGATTGGACTGCGATTCAAGGGATTTTGATTGCTCAGGGAAACCGGCTTGATTGGAACTATATCATAGAGCAATTAACGCCTTTGTGCGAATTAAAAGAAGATCCTGAAGCTCTCAACCGTCTAGAAAGACTTCGTCAATCTTCCGGATAAAAAAAGGCACATTCCGGTTCCGTGATTAACACAATCTTTCCGGAATCGAACTTTTTCCTGAAATCCGATCTATCTAAGGCTATGTGTCTCCACAAAAGCTATTGCCCCATTTTATCCATTTTTATTGTTTTAACAATTGCACACTAGAATTAATGTAGCTCTAGAATTGGAATTTCGCTACACTCCCTTACCACCAACTCCCCAGTTGCCGAAATTCTCCGGTCACAGGAATATAGTAGTTTAAAATCCGCGCATGGAGGCGCTTATGTCGAACCGGCCTTTTCGATTCGTTCATGCCAGCGACTTTCATTTGGAACAACCGCTGGCCGGCGTGGCGGAAGTGCCGGAACATCTCAGCGAGCTGTTCCTCAAAGCCCCTTATGCAGCCGCCACGAAGGTGTTCGAAACCGCCCTCATCGAACAGGCCGCCTTTTTGATCCTTTCCGGCGACGTCTTGCACCCGCTTTACGCCGGACCGCGGGGGATTATTTTTCTCTGCGAGCAATTCGCCCGCCTGGCCGAACGCGAGATTCCCGTGTACTGGGCTGGTGGAACAGTTGATCCGCCCGACGCGTGGCCGGCTTCAATCGCTCTGCCTGGTAATGTTCATATTTTTCCCCGCGGCCGGGTAAATGAATTTATTTACGAGCATGACGGCACACCGGCGGCCCGGTTGCTGGGAATCAGCCGCGACAAGCAATTGACTATCCGGGCCGGCGAATTTCATCCGGACCCCAGCGGGCTGCCGACCATCGCCATAGCATACGGCAGCGCAGACGCGGCAGCCTTGCAAGCCCGGGATATTTATTACTGGGCCTTGGGCGGCCGGCACGATCGCGCAACCCCGGCCTGTACGCCGCATACGATCCATTACTGCGGCAGTCCCCAAGGCCGGCGCCCGGAAGAAAATGGCGTGCACGGTTGCACCTTGGTGCAGGTCGACGAGCAGCGGCAAATCCGCACCAGTCTCGTTCCCACCGACGCCGTGCGCTGGCTTAATGAGCGGATCCCGGTCGACAAGGGAGCGATCCAAACCGACCTGGAAACACGCTTTCGCGAACGAATCCACTCGCTCCGAGAATCCGCGCCGAACTTGCATCTGCTAATAACCTGGACAATTGCCGGCGGCGGCCCCCTGGTCAAGCAATTGCAGCGCGGCAGGCTGGCCGGGGACCTGCTCGATCAACTACGGGCCGACTATGGTTTCAGCACGCCGTCGGCTTGGAGCCTGTCGATCGAGGCCGAGCCGGCGGATCGCTTGCCCGAGGAGTGGTATGAGCAGGAAACCATCCGCGGCGATTTTCTCCGCGAAATCCGCCGCCTGGAGATGAATTCCGACGAGCCCTTGGAATTGCAGGCCTACATCTCCGAAGCCCACCAGGCCGGATCGCTGGGCGCAATCCGCAGTTGGCCGATACAAACGCCCGCGGACGCGTGCTGACCGAGGCGGCCTTATTAGGCGCTGCTTTGCTCGGTGGCGATGCGGATGAGATCAGCGAGGGCCGATTATGAAAATCAACGCCCTGGAAATCGACGGTTACGGCATATGGACCGGGCTGCGGATCGAGCGTCTTTCAGACGGGCTAAGCGTGCTTTACGGCGCCAATGAAGCCGGCAAAACAACGCTTTTGCAATTCATCCGCTCGATGCTTTACGGATTTTCGCCGGCGCGACGGCGGTATTTTCCCCCTGTCCACGGCAGTAGACCGGGCGGAATAATCGACGTATCCGGACCGCCCGGCCGGTTCGAAATCTCGCGCCATCTTCAAGACGGCGGTCCCGGCGAGGAGGTCGTGCTCACCGCCCCAGACGGTACCCGGCAAAGCGAACATGTCGTCAAACTACTGCTCTCGAATATAGACGAGGCGATATTCAACAACGTTTTCGCGGTTGAGCTCAGCGAATTACAGGAACTGGCCACGCTGGGAAACACCCAGGCCGCCGAATTGCTCTACAATTTGACCGCCGGGCTGGACCGCATTTCGCTCGTCGATGTGATGCGGGAATTGGCAGCATCGCGGAACCGCATTCTGGACGCCTGCGGAAAGCCCTCGCAAGTTACGCAGCTTTGGGCCCGAACGGGAAAAACTGCGGTCGGAAATTGAGGAACTCGGAGAGCTTACTCGCCGTTTCAGCCATCTGACCGCCCAGCGCAGCCAAATCGACGACGACCTCGCCCGGCTCGAGGAAGAGAAAAACCAGGCCCAACGCCAACTCCGCGTGGCAGAGCTTGCCTTGGCGCTGCGCGACCGCTGGATGCAGCGCAAGGACGTTCAGGACCAATTGGCCGCCCTGGGACCGCTGCCGCCGGTCGAGGAAGGCGAAATCGAACGCCTGGACGCCCTGAACGAGCGGCTAAAAAGACATCAACAACGGATCGGCCGCCTGCAAAAACGGCAGGAAGAACTTATTGCCCAGGCCTCGGCCTTGAAAATCAACGAATCGCTGCGCCGTCAATCCGCCCGGATCGAAGCCTTGCAGGAGCAAGAATCATGGCTTGTCTCGCTGCAAACGCGGATCGGCGAAATGGATACCGAAATCGCCAATCTGCAAAATGAACTGACAAACCAATGGCAGCGCCTGGGCTTGGACGAAAATACGGCGGGCACGGCGATGCCGGTCCTTTCCAGCCGGTCGCTCGCCACATTGAAGTCCCCGGCCGGGGCCTTGCGGCGCTGCCGCGCCAAACTCAAGCAGGCAAAACGCGAGCAAGACGAGGCTGACAAAACGGCCAAATCGCTTGCCCTGCAGATCGAGACCGCGCTCAGCGCCCGTCAAGAACAGGATCTCGGCGCGGCAATGGAAGGCTGGGGAAACCTGGTTGCACAGTATCGCCGGCGGCTGCAAATCGACGATCGGCTCGATCAATTATCCCGCCACCGGACAGACTTGGAGGAAAAATGCCGCTGGCTTCTCGATCATCAACTCCTGCCCGTGGGCGTTTTGGCCGGCTTGGGTACGGCATTTATATTGGGAGTTGTGCTGATACTGGCCGGCCTGTTCATGCCCGTCTCGATTATAGGCTCGATAGGTTGGGCCCTGGCCGTCTTAGGATTAGCCGGCAGCGGGGCGGCCGTATTGGGGAAATATCTCGTGGAAAAATCCCGTGCCTCGCGCTTGGATTCCTGCCAAAAACAACTAAACATGCTCCAGGCGCAGCAGGAGCAGGCAACAACCGAGCGCGAGCAGTTGGATGCCCAGCTCCCGCGCGGCGGCGGGCCGATGGTCGGCCGTTTGCAAGCGGCGGAACAGGATTTGGCATCCCTCGAAGAACTGGTCCCCTTGGAAACGCGGCGAAATTCCGCCCGGCAGCAGGCAACCGCAGCCGAATCGCGCATCGCAGAAGCAAAACAAGAGTACAAGTCAAACCGGCGAACTTGGCGCAAGGCATTAGCCGCCGCGGGTCTGCCAAGCAAGATGTCCGTCCGCCAGGCATGCCTTTTGTCTCAAAATTGGCGACATCCGGCCGAGTTACAGCGCCGCTTGAACCAATTGCGCGAGGAGGTCGAGCGCCGGCGGCAGGAATGGGACCTGCTCGCGTCGCGCATCGGACAAGTGGCATCCGACGCCGGAGTTGCACTGGATGGCACTGACGCGATGGAACGTCTCAAACAACTCGGGGCGGCATCGGCTTTGCAAAAAGCCGACGCAGATCAGCGCGAAACCATTCGCGGGCAAATTCGGCGTTTGCGGCTGGGCCGCGCGAAACACGAAGAGGCCGCCGCCCGCATTAAACATCGCCGCCGGGAATTGTTCTTCCAGGCCGGAGCCGAAGATGAGACGGAGTTCCGCCGTCGAGCCCTGCAACACACCCGCGCCAATGCGCTGCTCAGGGAACGAAACATCCTCAGCGAAGACATAGCCGCGGCAATCGGGAATCAATGTTCCGAAGAGGCCATCGGCATGCAAATCGAGAAGGCATCGGCCGGGGGACTTGAGGCTTTAGGCATGGCAACCAAGGAGCGCCTGGCGGCGGTGGAAACACAAATCCGCCAGCGCATGGAAAAACGGGGGGAAATCTCGGCAAATATACAAAGTCTGGCCCAGGATCGGCAATTGCCCCTCAAACGGCTGGAATTGGCCATGCTCGAAAAAAGGCTGGAAGTGGCGCTCGATCGCTGGCAAGTATTGGCGGCCGCGTGCGGGATTTTAGAGCATATTCGTTCGGTCTACGAAAGCCAGCGCCAGCCCGAAACCCTGCAAGAGGCCTCCGGATACCTTCATCGCTTGACTCAAGGGCGATACCGCCGCGTATGGACGCCGCTTGGAGAAAATACGCTCCGCGTGGACGACGCCGAAGGCCGCTCCATGCCGGTGGAAATCCTCAGCCGCGGCACGCGCGAACAATTGTTCCTCAGCCTGCGCATGGCCTTGGCCGCCGGTTATGCCAGGCGGGGCGCGGCATTGCCGATGGTGCTCGACGACGTGCTTGTAAACTTCGACACCGACCGGGCCGCCGCGGCCGCCGCCGTATTGCGCGATTTCGCCGCCGCCGGACATCAACTCCTTGTATTTACCTGTCACCAACATATTTCAAATATATTTGCATCGCTTGGCGTGCCGATCGGCTCTCTGCCATGCGGCGCCGACGCCGGCCCCGCTCTGATTTCTTTTGAAATTGCCGGGGAAAGGGCGGAAAAAGCGGAGGCCGAAGTCAAACGACCCCGCAATCGTCCGTCCAACAGGCGAAAAACATCCCACAAAGTCAAAACGCTTCCTGAAGAAGCTGAATTGCCGCCCATACCGGCCGATGGAAACCCAGCCCTTGAAAAACAGGCAACGAAACACAAACCAACACAGATCGTCACACCCAACACCAAAACGCACGACGTGTTCGACGCCGACTTTTTCGATTTCACGGAAAACGTCGAAATGGAAGGGCCCGCATCTGATCACGATCAATTACTGTGGGAAAATAATCCAGACGAGAATGACGAATTTTACCCGTTCAACGACGATGACGACAGCGCTGAAGCGGCGTAGATGCAAATAGCCGTTGATCTTCAAAAATCGACGCCGCTAGCCTGCACTTAACGACCGCCCGAAAAGGAGATTGCCAAGCATTGATCGCACCACTTAATTACGAACCTGCGACAAACATTTATGCGGAACCAAGACCCGTCTTGGAAAATACAAATTGCCCGATGTGCGGAAGCAATCGAACATCATTAGTCGTGGCCGCACCGGACAGGGAGGGGCCGCCGCCGCAACCGAGTTTTACCGTAGTCCGTTGTTGCGAGTGCGATTTGTGTTACACGAATCCGCGACCATCTCCGGCCGAAATCGGGCGGTTTTATTACGATGACTATGCCCCGCACCAGGCGCCTCAAACCCCGCCGAAAACTCCGAAGTCCCGCCATAAATGGCGGCCAAGGATTCTCGGCAAAAAACGACCGAATTGGGAACGCGGCGAGATCGATCCGGCGGGCCAGTGCCGTTTGCTCGATTTCGGCTGCGGCACAGGGCTGTTTTTGCAGCGCATGCACGATCGCGGCTGGCAGGCGGTGGGCTTGGACCTCTCGGCCAAAGCGGTGCAATACGTGCGTGAAGAATTAAAACTCCCCGCCTTGGTCGGTACGCTGCCGAATCCGGTTCTGCCGCCGGGCAGTTTCGATCTGGTCACGTTTTGGCATGCCTTGGAACACGTGCATCGGCCCCTGGAAGTGCTATGCGAAGTCCACAATTTATTGGCGCCGGGCGGAAAGGTGCTCGTGGCAGTGCCAAACATCGATAGCGCCCCTTTCCACTGGTTCGGATCGGCCTGGTACGGTCTCGACTTGCCCAGGCATCTGACCCATTTTACCCCGGCGACGTTAAGAAAAATGCTCGATCTTGCGGGCTTCCAGTTCGAAGCGATGCAAATGGTGCGGCACAGCTATTGGCTGCGACAATCGGCCCAATTAGCAAGTCGCCGCGGCGCAATTTCTCCGCCCTTGTCCTTGTTGAAATTCCGCCTCCCCAGCAGCATCATTTCGAAATGGCATCTACTTGCAGGCAAGTCCGACAGTTTTGTCATTATGGCCCAAAAGGCCGCCACGAATAATTAGAGCCTATCCCAAAGTCCCCTCTGCCTTTGGGAGACGGCTAGGGTGAGGGCTGAATCGCCGTGAATTCGTAGTTCCAATCTCTTGCTGTGATTGAAGTTTTATGTTTTTGGATAGGTTCTTAGTCTAAGATTATTTAGAAAGCGACGCCCGGTAACGGCGGCGAAGATCGGCGAAGATCCAAGTCAAATAGGCATTGCCGCCTAAAGAAGCAAACAAACCCAGCGACACCAGGATAAAAGGCATCCAGGGCTTGGCCGGTTCATCTTTTTTTGCCTCGGACCGATTTTGTGGAGTCGCCTCGGACTTGGTGGAGCCATCGGCCGGTTCATTGAAGACAGTTCTGGCAGTCAGGGGTTTCATGGCCGGATCTGGTATAAGCGTACGGGGAAAGGGAGCTGTTTGCCCCGGCGTTGTCGTTTGGGCCAAGTTTGAAGATGGCATCCGGGCGTCTTCGGCGGCATTAACCGACTGCGGCTGCGCCGATTTTGCAGGCGGACCGATCCGCTGCGGTTTCTCCGTGCCCAAGTAGAATCTAAAAGAACGTACGTCGCCCGCACCGGGTAGAATGTCGCTCTGGATCGGCTCGCCGGCCTTTAAGGCTTCCAAAGATTGAGGGTCGAGTTGGATAATATACTCCATACCCCCCTCCTGCAAGGGTTGCCAGCCGACATTGATTCCAACAACTGCCGTGCAAAAACACAGGACATGGGCGAACATCGCAATATCCTCCGGGTTTATAAGAGCGGGGAAAAAATCGGCTTCCCTCGCGGCTTGCCATGCGACGGGATGGAATTCCTTCTGGGACGAATTACAAATTCGTCTTACATGCGTCTACTTCATGTTAACTTGCCATATGCTGTTAAGTAAAGACGAATTGATAATCCCGTCAAAGGATGATATGCTGCCGAAAAACACGACAAATATCTTGATATAAACGGCAACACCCGCGCTTAACATTCGCGTATTTATAAAATCAAAGGTTCTTGGTACTCATGAATAGGGCCTTGTGGCGAAAGGCGTTTTCGGACGTATGGGTGCAGTTGCTCATCAGCAGTCTGATTCTTGCCGGGTTTAGCTGGCTTTTTTTGTGGCTTATAAGCATGTTCAAGGCCGATCTGGCCTTTGCCCTGCTTAGGGCGATGCCGGGATTCTTTCAACGCATGTTGGGCATACCTCTATCCGAATTAGTCACTCCCGCCGGCGCCATCAGTTTGATTTTCGTGCACGTAGTGACTCTGCTGGTTTGTGTGGGCTGGGCGGTGGGACGCGGATCGGACACTATCTGCGGCGAGATCGGCCGCGGCACCATGGATCTGCTGGTCTCGCTGCCGGTATGGCGGTCCAGTTTAATCCTGGTTCCCGCAGTCGCGGCGACTTTGGGGGCGGCCGTGCTGCCGGCCTCGATTATGCTGGGAATCGCCTTGGGCCTGAAAACCGTGGGTTTTCCCCAAGATGTCGTGCTTTTACAGTTCACGCCCGGGGCAATCAATCTGTTCTCCATGATTTTCTGCCTCACGGCGATTACCACCTTGCTATCATCGCTCAATCGCGATCGCTGGCGCACAATCGCCATGGCAGTGGGCTTTTATGTGATCTCCTTGATCATCGAAGCCGTCGCCCGGCTTTGGCCCGCCGGGGCCTGGCTGCATTATTGTACTTTTTTAAGCGTTTTCCAGCCTCAGGAATTGATTCTTCTGCGGGGAAAGTCCCCGGGAATGCAACTAAGTTACAACGCGGTGTTGCTGGGGATCGGCTTGCTTAGTTACACGGCCGGAATCGCGATCTTTTCCCGCCGCGACATCCCCGTGGCAAGATGAGACAAGCGGCAGTCGTTCAGCGATGGGTTTTGACCTATCCGATAATTTCTGCTACTGCGTTTTTTCGTGGACTTGAAGCACTACCGGCAGTTCTACGCTGATTGAAGTGCCTGAACCGGGGGCGGATTGGATTTCTGCCCGGCCGCCCAACAGGCGGGCCCGCTCGCGAATGCTCCGCAGACCGAAGCGCGTTTCCTCGACCGCGTTCGGATCAAAACCGACGCCTTGGTCTTGGATCTTGATATGCAATCGATCGTCGCGCTGGATTAGTTCCACAACGACGATAGGGCTCCGGCTGTGACGGCATGCATTGGCGACAGCCTCTTGGACGATGCGAAACGCGGCGCTTTCCAGCGGCGGCGCCAATCGTTTAAACCGCACGTCGTGATGAAAATCGATCTGCATCCCGCTGCGCTCCCTATTCTCGCACACGAGATAATCGATCGCCTCGACAATGCCGTACTCATCCAGGATCAAAGGCCGCAATCCGCTGATCAAGCGCCGCGTTTCATCCACGCTTTGGCCTATCAATTTCAAGGCGATTTCCAGGGATTTTTCCGCCGACTTTGTATCGGAATCTCTCATCCGCCGGAAGGCTTCCAAGTGGTATAGCGAGGCCGTAACCTGCTGGGCTATGCCGTCGTGAATTTCATAGGCCGTTATTTGCCGGTCGCGTTCGTGAAGTTCGATGATCCTTCGCAGCAGTTGCTGTTCCTTTTGAATCGCCTCGGCTGCTTGTTTTTTTTCGGTGATATCCGTACAGATCACTATCGCGCATCCCCCGGCAATATGATCGATAAAAGGGACAATCCGGCATGACCAATGATGGTCGAACACATCGAAAGAGTCCGCTTCCTGGACCGTACAAGTGGATATGGCCCTGTAAAAGGCCTCGCGGCATTGCTGTTGATGGGAAGCACGAATAAAGCCGAATCCATCCATGCCTACCATCGTCTCTTTGGTTGCTCCCGGCGCATCGCGGTTGGCAAAAAGGATTTTTGCGTTTTGGTCGACAAGAATTATGAAATCGGGAAGATTCCCGAACAAACCGCGGAGCAAGGCCTCGTTTTTCCGCAATTGTTCTTCGGCTTGTTTGCGATCGGTAATGTTCTCGATAATGCCGATGCCGTACAGGGGTGCGCCCTCCGCGTCGCGTATTATAGAGATATTGAGCCGGCCCCAGATAATGCCGCCATTCTTGTGAATGTACCGTTTTTCCAATAAGAACTTATCATGCTGGCCTCTAAACAGTTCGTCTAGAAGTGTTTGTTGGACGCCGACATCCTCGGGGTGGGTGTATTCAGAGTATCTTTTGCCGACCAATTCCTCCGGTGCATAACCCAGCATTTTTGCAAACGTGTTGTTGACCACCAGCATTGTTCCCTGCAAATTGCCCAAGGCCAAACCTGTCGCGGCGCTTTCGAATATCGCGCGAAATCGCGATTCGCTTTCATACAGCGCCAACCGGGCATGATGGCGTTCGCTGAGGTCCCGGGCAATCCCGAATAACGCCTCGATCTCTCCCCATTTGCCGTGGGCCATAATGATTTCCACGGGAATTTGGCGCCGTCCTTCGCCAGTAAAGGGATATCGCATACTGAAGCCTCCCCGGCCAAGACTCTTCGAAAATAAGTCAAGCACTTCTTGACGCCGCTGGGGCGGATGAAAATCCGCGACTTCCATATTCGCTAGTTCCGCCGGAGCGTATCCCAGGCGCTTGCCGACCAAATTATTGGCGTATAACAAGCGTCCCGTTTTATCCATGACAAAGATCATGTCCTGCAGCGAATCGAACAAGGATTGCAAGTTTTGCTGGCCGATTTGTCTTGCCGATTCGGCCACCGCCCGCGCCACGCCGCCGCCAATTTGCAGGGTTATGGCTTCGATGGCGCACCGAGCGCTAAGCAAAATAGTTTTGTGCGTGTGGGAACCGAGATTCAACGTCCCTATTATTCGTTCTTGATACGTAATGGGAGCAATCGCTCCTGCTATTATTCCCGCCTTTTCAAAGCCCGGCCTGCTCGAATGCCGGATCATTTTAGTGCTTAAATACAAAGGCTTCCCCTGCATCATGTATTGCATTTGGGGTTCTTCCAAAGCATATTGTGAAACGGATTGGATAAGCCAATCAGGAAGCCTTATCGAGGCGGCAAGTTCGAATTTCCGCGAAGCATCGTTAAAAAGATAGATTCCGCCGCAATCCACGCCCTCGATCTGCATTGCCGCGTTGAGGACTTCGTTTAACGTTGTTCGAAGATCGAACGTATTTGACAGTTGTAAAGCAAGATTGTATTGAATTCTCAGCAAATTAGGGTCTTTTATCGATGCCGATATGTCTTGAATCGTGCCTTCGAAATAGAGAAAATTGCCGGCATCGTCGAATACCCGCCGCCAATTCATTCGTATGGCTATCGGCCTCCCGTCACGGTGCTTACAAAAAAAATCGTGGGTTTTATTCTCCGTCGAAAGTTCGGTCAACAATTTGATTCGCATCAAAGGATCTACGTAAAAATCCCGGGGAATGTCAATCTGCATCAATTCTTCCCGCGATTCATACCCCAGTATTTCCACCAGACACTGATCGACCTCGAGAACCTTCCCCTCCAAGCTGCTGCGAAAATAACCCTTGGGCGCGTCTTTAAAAGAAATTCCATTATTTTTTTGCCCAATGCACGGCCCTTGGATCGCCGCGGGATTGGAGGATGTCGAAACGCGAAACTCGGCCAATGCCAGGCGAAATTCGAGTTCGGCTTTGTTATTCGGATCGCTCAGGAAATCGTCGACCCCCGCCGCTAAAAGCGCCTGAATCTTATCGCGCCCAGGCACAGCGCCGCAGACCAAAATCTGTAGCGGCTTCGCCCCCCAGCAGGCGCGTAGTTGCCGGCATATTTCAATTGCCTCTTCGTTAAATTCGCCAATGCCCACGAAAGCCAGCGAACAATCCGCTTGTTCGAGGGCAGGACCGATCTTTCGACAATCATTGATGACCGAAAATGTATGGCCTCGCCGAACCAGTAATTCGCGCAAGCACTTTTCCCATTGAGCAACGACAGTTATAAGAAGAGAATTCATGATGAATTCCTGCCCAAAAATGGACGCGGCTTTGCTTCCCGATTAAAACATGATCAACCCCCGTAGGATTATCTAGCTAATATTAACAAATTAATCTGTAAAAATCACCAGTTAAGTGCCATAATTTTTAGGGGAATACCACTCTTGTGAGTGGCATGTAGTCCAAAACTCAATCCTTGACTTCTTATTCCGGCGGGTAAACAATTTTGCACTCAATGACTGATAAAAAATCTAACCTTCATTTCGCGCCCGCAATTTTTTCAATTTGGTAACCAGATAGTTAAAACGATATAAAATTCTCACTCCAACGGCGGGTTTTTATAGAGATACTTGGATGATTATTGCAATCATTTCCCCACTTGTTATGGCTCCTAAGGTTTCAAAATGTATCGCTTTCGCGGTAATTTTCTGCGTGTCCGTCCTGGGAACCATTAACTGTATGGCGGCCAAAGAGCCATCCGCGCCGTTTTTCTCCAAACGCCTGGCCGTTCAGCCTTTTCCGATCTCGGATTCGTGGATCAATACCGCCCGTCCGATTAAACTCGATCAACTCAAGGGCAAATTCGTGCTTTTGGATTTCTGGACCCTGGGATGCATAAACTGCATGCACATCATACCCGAACTAAAAAAAATCGAGGCCGCCTGGCCCGACAACTTGGTTGTTATAGGCGTGCATTCCGCCAAGTTCCAGGAAGAGAAAAACACCAAAATCATAACACAGGCCGTGTTGCGCTACGGAGTGCAACATCCGGTTATCAATGATTCCGACTTCAGCGTCTGGAAAAGTTTTGGCATCCAGGCCTGGCCCAGCCTGGTGCTTATCGATCCCGAAGGATACGCCGTGTGGGGTCATAACGGCGAAGTCACATTCGAGCAGCTCAACAGCCTCCTGAAACCCGCCCTCGCGTATTACCGGAAAATGGGGCTGCTCGATGAAAAACCGCTGGTCTTCGAACCCGAGAGCAAACGGGCGGCCGGCACGCCGCTTAGTTTTCCGGGCAAGGTGTTGGCCGACGAGGCCGGCAACCGCTTGTTTATCGCCGATTCCGGGCATAACCGCATTGTCATCGCCCGGCTCGATGGTACGCTCCTGGATACGATCGGCAAGGGCAGTCGCGGACAGTCCGACGGCGATTATGCCCACGCCCAGTTCAACTCCCCGCAAGGGATGGCGCTAAAAGGCAATATGCTTTATGTGGCTGATACCGAAAACCACTTGATACGCAAAATCGATCTGTCAAAGAAACAAGTAACCGCCATTGCCGGCGCCGGGCATCAAAGCCGCGATGCACCGCCCTTTGCCGAATCGGCAAAGCCCCGAAAAACGGCGTTAAACAGTCCTTGGGCCCTCTGGATTCAAGGAAACATGCTTTTCATTGCCATGGCTGGATCGCATCAAATATGGAAAATGCCCTTGGACGAGACCTCGATCGGCGTTTATGCAGGCAACGGCGTGGAAGACATTGTCGACGGCCCGCTCGCGCCCGCAAGGCGTATCAAACAGGTTTTGCCTCGTTTGCGCAGCCCAGCGGGTTGGCCTCCGACGGTATCTGGCTTTACGTAGCCGACGCCGAAGGCAGTTCCATCCGCGCCGTTCCCTTCGACCACAACAAAAAAGTCCGAACCGTGGTCGGCACCGCCCATCTGCCCGACGCCAGGCTGTTTACATTCGGCGACGCGGACGGCCTCGCATATCAAGTTAAATTGCAGCACCCGCTGGGCATAGTCTTTCGCGAAGGCAAGCTGTATATTGCCGACACGTACAATAACAAAATCAAGGTAGTCGATCCCATTCACGGCGACACGCAAACACTGGCCGGAACCGGAGAGGCCGATTATGGCGAAAATCCGCCCGCCTTCAACAATCCCTCGGGCCTATCGCAGGCCGGCGGCAAACTCTTCGTGGCCGATACTAATAACCATTTCATTCGCGTGATCGATTTGGATAAGGACAACAAGGTATCGACCTTGGAAATCCCCGGCCTAAAACCGCCTGAATCATTGTAGAGAGCAAACACCGAGGTTGTGATTTTTTGTGGGGTGCGTGAAACACACCACCTCCTATGAATTTTGGTGCGTTTCACGCACCCTGCTTTCTTTCCTGCAACCTTTTCAAGGCCATTGCCTACGGCCTCAAGAATGATGGGCCAGCTCTTCGCCCACTTTTTCCATGTCTTTCCGGTAGAATCGAATCGCTTCGGACGGGCTGAGGTTCAGAATCGCCCGGCCGTCGGTCTCCCAATGATCGCGATCGTATCGAAACACCGCGGTGCCTAGTTGCATGTTGCCCACCGCATCGCCGTTATTGCGGGCGGCGGAATCGGTATCTTCCATGGCAAGTGCAATGGCCACCAGTGCCGATAGTTCGCCGGTGCCGCGATTGCGGACGTAAGAAACGTCGTCGGCAAAAGTGCAGTCCGAGCAGCGGGGCGATTCGGGCCTGGCTCGCTTGGACGCCAAGTGCACGAATTTTGCCTCCAGGCGCTCGCGTTGCGTATGGAAAAACTTCCTGGCCTTGGCAAACTGAACTTCCCTGGACATGGCCCGCACCGGCCGCCATAAACAGATCCAGGCGAAAACCAGCACGCCCATCCCGGCTATCCACCACCACATTTCATAACCCCCGTGTAAAACACTCCTGGAATCACAATCTTTTATTTTACCATCATTTTATTATGTCCGGTGGAAAAATTGCAAGCAATTCCCGGACCCGACTTTTTTAATGTGGATAACAGCCCCCCCAATGTAGCTCCGGAATATCTTAACAATAGCCCCAAATGCAACCTCTCTTTGCATCTCTTGCTAATTCAACTAATTCAGGGTAAACTCAAATACCTGCCATAAAGATGGCCGATTACACACCTGAATCCTTTGCATAGGATACCCCTGAGATATTGAACAAGCTCATAAGTGCATTCGCCGGGGTAGCCAAAGCAACCGGCGGGTGCCAGCAGAAAGGCCTAATACGGCCGATCTTCACCCACCAGGGGGTTCACCTGCCACCTTCGCGATAGCCGTTCACCCGGTTGATTTTGTCGAGTGGCCGCAAAGGTTAACAAACTTGATTTAAAATTTATCGCCCTAAAATATAGTTACACAAGCCGTTTGGGATTGCTCCCTACGACAAGATTGCCGCGCTAACGGCCCGCAGGCCGCCCAAGTATCAACCGCCATGGACATCGCAAAACTACGCAATATCGGCATCTCCGCCCATATCGACTCGGGCAAGACCACCCTTTCCGAGCGGATCTTGTTCTACACCGGCCGCATTCACCGCATGCAGGAAGTCCACGGCGACGGCGGCGGCGCTACCATGGACCACATGGAACTGGAAAAGGAACGCGGTATAACCATCACCAGCGCTGCCACGACCGTACATTGGGGCGATTCCGTTATCAACCTTATCGACACCCCCGGCCACGTCGACTTCACCGTCGAAGTAGAACGCAGCCTTCGCGTCCTCGACGGGGCAATCCTGGTGCTTTGTGCGGTCGGCGGAGTGCAGGCCCAATCGCTCACCATCGACCGCCAGATGCGACGCTATCATGTCCCCCGCCTGGCGTTCATCAACAAAATGGACCGCATCGGCGCCGATCCGCACCAGGTAGTCGAACAACTGCGGGCAAAACTCGGTTGCGACGCCGTTTTGATGCAGTTGCCCATCGGCCGGGAAACCGAATTTCAAGGCATTATCGATCTCGTAACCCGCAAAGCAATTTACTTCGACGGCTTAAGCGGCGAAACGGTCCGCGAACAAGCCATTCCAGCCGAACTTGCCGCCGAAGCCCGGGCCGCCCGGCAGCACATGCTCGAAGCCCTCTCGATGTATAGCGACGAGCTTATGGAGTTGCTCCTGGCCGACAAACCCGTGCCCGAACAATTGATTTACGATGTAACCCGCTCGGCAGTGGCGGAATTGGAATTTACGCCTGTTTTTCTGGGCTCGGCGTTTCGCAACAAAGGCGTCCAGCCGCTGTTGGACGCCGTGGTCCGCCTTTTACCCTCGCCTTTGGACGTGGAAATCAAGGCCTTTACCAAAAAAGAACCCGTCCGCGAACTCCAATTAACCCCCAATCCCGATAAACCCATGGTCGCCATGGCGTTCAAAATGGTCGAGGATCCATATGGCACGCTTACCTTCATGCGGATCTATCAAGGCAGCATTAAAAAGGGCGAAAGTTATTACAATCAGCGGACCGGGTGCAAGGAACGCTTCGGGCGCATTGTCCGCATGCACGCCGACGAACGCAAGGACATCGACGAGGCTACGGCCGGCGACATCGTGGCCGTGCTGGGCGTGGATTGCGCATCGGGCGACACGTATGCCTCCCAGCCGCACTATTGCCAGTTGCAGGGCATGTTCGTGCCCGAGCCGGTCATCCGCATGGCCATAGCACCCATGACCCGCGACGGGGCCGACCGCCTAAGCAAGGCCTTGCACCGCTTCCGCCGCGAAGATCCCACGCTGCACGTATCGACCGACGAAGAGACCGGCGAAACGATCATTGCCGGCATGGGCGAGTTGCACTTGGACATCTACGTGGAACGCATCCGCCGCGAATACAACGTGGCCGTCGAGGTCAGCCCGCCCAGGGTCAACTACCGCGAAGCCCCCACGCAACCGGCAAAGTTCAATACCCGCCACAAAAAACAAACCGGCGGATCGGGCCAGTTCGCACACATCGTCGGCAAACTCGACGTGCTGCCCGAGGATGCCGAGGAAAACTTCGTCTTTGAAGAAGACGTCGTGGGCGGGCGTGTGCCCAAACAATACATCCCGGCCGTGGAAAAAGGCTTTCGTTCATTGCTCAACAAGGGCCCGATCGCCGGCTATCCGGTCGTCAAACTCTCGGTAACCCTCGAAGACGGCTCTTATCACGAAGTCGACAGCTCCGATCTGGCATTCCAAATCTGCGCCCAGACCGCCATGCGCGAGGCCTTTCCCAAAACTAAGCCCGTGCTCCTGGAGCCGGTGATGAAGATCGAGATCGAGTGCCCCGCACAATTCCAGGGCTCGGTCGTGGGCAATCTGACCTCCCGCCGCGGCCTGATATTGGCCGCCGAAGTTCACGGCCCAGACGTCCGCATCGAAGGCGAAGTCCCCCTGGCCGAAACCTTCGGCTACGCCACCGATCTTAGGAGCATGACCCAAGGCCAAGGCACCTTCACCATGGAATTCGCCCGCTACAAGCGCCTGCCCAAAACTCTCGAAGAAGAAATCATCGCCGAGCGGAAAAAAGCGGCAATGGCCGGGGCGGTGTAAAACTGAAGCATATCTCTGACTGCTTGTCATATACTGCCCAGGTTTTCTCGTTCAGAAACTCTCTTTTTAAAATGCCGTCTGCTACGGGTATTTGCCCGCAAATTATATAGAGCGTTAGCGAGGCGACAGCATTACCCGCCGCATTGACTCGGCCGATATGTAATGCCATACAATGGTCACACTACATGTTGTCTTTATTACTTTGTCAACCAGATAATCAGATGGTAGGCGCCGTAAGTGACTGCCAAACCGAACAAAATAAGAAAAATAATAAGGTAGCACAAACCCCAAAACGGTATAGAAGGCAGTTCGTCGATGTACTCCATGATGACTCTGAATTTCTCTGGATCTGGAACTCTATCTACGCGCTCCCGCAAAATCTCAGGATCTCGCTTAATAAATATAGTGTCTTCAATGGCTATTTCGAGCAGCCTTGGATAGTCCCAGATCTCGCCGGTTGGTTCGATGTCATAAAAATCGTCTTGCGAGCGATATACCATGCAATAAGCGCGACCCGCACAATCGATGGCCCTATCTTCTGGCATCCAGTCCTGAATCTTTTGGCCCTCGTGCCCCAAGGCGTCGAGGAGGCATTCTTGATCGGGGAAAAAGCCCAGCTTTCGTTTACAGGCAGGTTCATACGTCACGAATGGCCCCGTGGTGTTGATAATCTTGCCGGGTCCGCCGTCCTGATTATTAGATTGTGTTTTTCCTTCCATATTCGAAAACTCCAGTTATAAGGATATTGCCCTATCGGCTAACCAGGTTTAATGTCATTAATGCCTTATTTTGCCGTTTCCATGGCCGCCGCGCGTACGAAATCCGAAAGTCCGGTGAAACCTTTTCGTTTTGCCGTCGCCTCCAATAGCACTTTTTCTTCCGCCGTTAGTCGAACATTGACTTGCGTTGTACGAGTGCCTTCCCGTGCCGGTGTCGGCGGTCGTTTACCTTCTTCGAGCAAGTATGCCACCCAACCGGCAAACGCCTCTCGGGTGTTTTTCACGCATTGGTCGACGGTTTTGCCATCGCCGTGTATGCCGGGCAACTCCAGCCCACGGCCGTACCAGCGGCCATCCTCGAAACTTAGAATGACCTGATACTGATCGGCAATCTTTTTGGCCTTGGCCATTATCTTGGCATCAAACGGCCGATCAATCGCCTTGGCAGACTTTTTCGACTTGATGGACAAAACAGGGCTTCCTTTTGTCTATTTGCCTTTCCTCTTTCTCCGAGTTTCGATCACGTTCATTATCTTATCCACGGTTTTGGGGGCGGCTGTATGCTTTCCTGTTTCAATTCGCGATATGGTTTCCTGGCGTATGCCTGCCAATTCGGCCAGTTTCTGTTGACTTAGACCGGCGCGTTTTCGATCTCGAATCAAGTCTCGAGCCAAAGAAATGCGAGCATATTCCAAGGCCGAAATACGGCCGTTCTTATCCGGCTTAGGCAGCGGCGGCAGTTCTTCATCGTCCACCGATAATGCCTGGCCTGCCTCGCGGCACAATCGTTCGTATTCAATTTTTGGCAATAACACAAATTGCTTGCCTTCCACTTCGATATGTTGTAATCCGATCATTTTCATTCACTCCTTATAAAAACCATCGCGGTGTCCCACTCGCTCGATAATTACTTCCGCGCCTCGAATGTGAAATTGCAGGCGATAATCTCCCGTGCGTATTCGATATCGCCCTGTAAGGTTTCCGCGCAACGGCTTGGCTCCGCTTACATTCGGCCAATGTTCCAGGCGTTCGATAATAGTTATGATGCGAGACTTGATTCGCTCAGGCAGTCGAGCGTATTGTTCCGCCGCTTCCACTTCAAAGGTCACTCTTGCCATGACATTATTATGACATCTTTATGACATTTGTCAAGTTGGTTGTTCGCGATTGAGAAGTTATAGCCGCCCGGCGGGAGTGTCGGCGCGAAGCTGGGCGATCATGTCGCGGGTAGCCGATTCCACGGCCTCCTGCCAGCGGGAAGCGCCGAAGCGCTCGGAGTAGGGTTTTATGGCATGGGCGAAGATGATGCCCCGGGAATTGTTGATGATCGCGCCTTTTCCCTGCCCATCGAATGCGCCGGCAACATCTCCGGCCGATCCGCCTTGAGCCCCGTAGCCGGGCACTAGAAACCATGTATGGGGCATCGCCGCGCAGCTCGGCCAACTGCCGCGGATATGTGGCGCCGGCCACCGCTCCGACTATCCCATACCCGCAATCGCCCGCGGTCTCAGCGGCCATGCGCTCCACATATTCGGCCACATGGGCGAAAATCGGCTGCCCGCCGGCCAGTAAATCCTGTATCATCCTCCCGCCCGGATTGGAAGTTTTCACCAATACAAACACCCCGGCCGATCGCTCCCGGGCCACGTCGATAAACGGGCGCAGACTGTCTTCGCCCAGGTAAGGATTTACTGTCAAGGCGTCCGCGCCCCAAGGGCTTTGTCCGCCGGCCCCTAAAAAACCCTGGGCATAGGCCGTGGCCGTAGATCCGATGTCGTTGCGCTTGCCGTCCAAAATTACCAGTAGACCTTTTTCCCGGGCGTAAGCCATGATTTCGGCTAAAACCCCCATCCCGCTGGGACCTAGTCGTTCAAAAAAGGCGGCCTGCGGCTTGACCGCCGGGACCAGCGGGGCGACCACGTCGATAACTCCCATGCAAAATCGCTTGCAGGCCTGGGCCTGCTCGTTCCAGTCATTCACACCTTCGATGGGCAACAAACCCTGTGGCAAAGATTCGATCCGCGGATCCAATCCCACCGACACCGGATTTTTCAAACGCCCCACCGCATCGGCCAAGCGATCGATAAACGAATTCACGATATGAGTTCCTGAGTTATCAGTTACCAGTTTTCAGATATCAGTTTACCGCCTCCCGCCTCCGGCCTCCAGCCTTCGGCCACCCCCCGCAGCCTAAAGCCTTACAGTTCAAAGCCTATAAAAGGGCGTTGCATAATCGGCTTTGATTTGTCATACTGGTAGTCAACGGATATTGATGAGCCCATACCCAATTCGGGGCGTGGCGCAGTCTGGCTAGCGCGTCTGAATGGGGTTCAGAAGGTCGCAAGTTCGAATCTTGTCGCCCCGACAACGCAAGCCCTTGCGTGACAATAAGTTGCGCAAGGGCTTGTTTTTTGGGGGGGGTTCCGGAAAAGAATGATTTCCGCCCCAATTTCGAACCGTTGAAAAATAAGTTTTAGGTTCAAAAGTTCAGGAAAGATATCCTTGCCGCTGTTCTATTAGTAAGCGGACCACCACGGCCATAGTCCTGGGCATGACCTGCCGGCCTCTGACCGTCAACCTGTACAAATGTTTCATATTGCAATGCTGATATAGGGAATTATGTTAGATGATTGATAGGCATTCTTCGGTCGGATTCCCTGCCCCATCCGGCCACCGCCTATCAAATACAGCCCCCATGCCCGGCTAGTCCGGGCATGGGGGTTTTTATTATTTTACCCGTCGATTACCACAGAATAAAGATCACTCATGCAAAAAACGGCTAAAATAGGTGTGAAAATGGACAGCTCCGCAGAACACCGGCGTTGGTTTCCGCGTGGTTAGTGTTCCTGAACCCGGTAGGATTACGATGTTGCTTTTTGGTGCCATCAGCCTCTTAACCTAAACTTGGCGACCCCGCAAGCAATAACATATCTATTCCGAATTCTAAAATATGAATTGCGGCCGATGGATTCTTTATCCGCTGGCCGTTCATAAGCCTCTGAATTGGGTTTAATAGGTCGCAAGTTCAAATCTTATCGACCATACTTTAGTGAGAAATTAGCCCTTCAGCCAAAACGTCGAAAGGCTTTCTCATTTTGGGGATTGGAGTTACGACATCGAGACGTGCGGCCGAAAACTAGATGCATATCCGTTTTGAGTCCCTGTTTTCTGAAAATTTGTTCAGTCTGAGTATCTTTTTCTCATACTCTGCGACCAACGGTATCCCAGTAGCCAAATAGCACCGATGCCGAGCAGAATGATGGCAGAAGGCTCGGGGATAGATTGCGCCAAGATGATCCCTTTGCTACCATCGCCAAAAGTTGCGTAGAAAGCGATGTCACCAGCGTCGTTCACGGAGGCATTTGTGGTCGTAGTAGCACTCCAAATGAAGCCGCTGATCGTCTTACCACCGATCACGTCACCTGTCTTGGCGATCACACTGTGTTGAGTAAAAAGGCCCGATCCGCCGGAATACGTCCCGTAAAACACCACAGTCCCAACGTCGTTCAAGGCAGGATCGGAACCTACATCAGTCAATGTCAAGCCTTCGATGATGTCGCCCGGCTTGGCGATGATACTGTTTTGGGTAAAGATGCCCGAGCCGCCGGAAGCAATATTCCCGTGAAAAGCCACTGTTCCCATGTCGTTCAAGAATGGTCCGTTGCCAAAACCATTAATTTTTACGCCGCCAATTGTATCGCCAGGCGTGACGAGTACGCTATCTTGGGAAAAAATTGCAAAGCGGATGCCATTTCCGTAGGTGTAATCGCCCAAGAAAGCCACATCACCCGCGTTGTTCATCTTACGATCACCTAGATCAGAAACATCCTTCAGAGTGTGGCTGCCAATGGTGTCGCCTGTTTTAGCAATCGCCCCATTTTGGGTGAAAATGCCCGACCCGCCCGAATACATTCCAACGAACTCCACAATGCCCGCATTATTCACGGAACACGAATCGCCAAAATCAGTTAATGTCAAGCCGCTAATGGTGTCGCCCGTCTTGGCGATAAGAGCATTTTGGGTGAAAATGCCCGAGCCACCGGAATAAGAACCTTGAAACGCCACAATGCCCGTGTTGTTCAGGGAAGGATTCTCAGGGTAGATGTTGTTCAAAATTTTGCCGCCAATCGTGTCACCAGTTTTTGCAACTATACTCAGTTGATATTGTGCCTTTGCTTCTCCAACAGCCAAGGTCAAGAGCAGTACCATTTCGATTGCCGGCAATCCTGTTAGTCGATTCATTGCTATTGCTCCCAAAGAGAGTAGAGGAATCCTCTAATTATTCAAGTGACAGCTTGGCCCGAATAATTCGCCTAAGAAGATAAACAGCTTATTATACTAATCTATTTTTTTGAAAAATCAATAGGCACTACGCCTGGAAAAGCCGGACGGCAGGCTTGATCGCTCATCAATAATCCGATATAAAGTGGGGGTGAAGGGCCTTTTATGAAGACAAGGATTAGGCGTCGGATATGCGGTTCGATGGCCGCGATACTACACAAGATAAGTTCAATTGGCATCCTGTCGCCCCGACACTGAAAGCCCTTGCGCGACAATGAGTTACGCAGTGCACACTTTATTAGGGATTTGAGATCGGGGGAATCAAACTTTTTGCGGCGGGGTAGCGGTTATAGTGCTGTAGATAATATACCCGACCATGAAAATAACCCACGCTGTCCAGCCCACGGCCGACACGTAAACGTACCAATTACTGGGATAGGCAATATAGGCCAAAAAAGCTTTTTTTATTGCATCCATATATTCTCCTCTGACGTTTTGTTAGATCTCCTTCTTTAGTTGGTTTACAGAATTAAAACTAATATATTTTAAATTAAAAAAGGCGATTTGCAAAGTCTGTTTATTCACTCTGATTATACAGTCGATTTGATCCTAATTGGTGGGCTCACAAATTACATTTTCGGTATTTCTTTCGGAGCAGGCGTTGCCGGGTCTGTTGGCGCGGATGGGGAAGCAATCCGCTCGGTTAGAAATTTCATAAGCGTAGCTCCCACGCCGTCCAGCGTGGCGCCGCCGCCGAGGGCCAATATTTCGGGCATGATTTTTACACCCCGTTCGGCCAAGGCGGTGGTGACGTTGATGATTGCCGTCGGCCCCTGGCCTAACGCGCGGACCTGGGCCTCAAAACCCTTTGCCCGGGCAAGTCCCACGGCTTCGACCTCGGCCCCTTTGGCGCGTCCCGTTTCGGCGATATAAGTCGCTTCGCCGTCGGCCTGTCTTTTGCGGGCCTGGGCGGTTTGCGTGGCGATCTCCACGCCCACCTGGGCCTGGGCCAACTGGGCCTGCATGTCGGCGGTGCCTTTGGTCTTTTCCATGTCGATCCGCAATTGCTGGGCCTCCTGCTGCATCTTGTATGTCGCCTTCTCCTGGTTGGCGATCTCGCGTTGCGTGAGGACCTTGACCAGGGCTTCGGGCAGGATCACGTCCTGGATGTACACGCCGCGGGTTTCCACTTCGTACTGGCTTAATTGTGCGCGAATGTGCTCCAGCGCTCTTTCCTGCACCTGCTGGCGGGTCTCGATGAATTGGATGGCCGGCATGCTTTGCAGTTTATCGCGGAAATGATTGCCCACGGCGGCTTGCAGCACTTCGTTGACAAGGTTGGCGATAGTGCCCACCATGCTGATTACGCGCGGGGCGGTGGTGTCGGGCACGTGGATCTGCACGACCAGTTCGATTTTGAATACGAAACCTTCCCGGCTCTTGGCTTCGATCTGCGACAATCGCTCGTCGAGCTTGTGGGCCATGCTTACCGCCTCGGACCAGTTGAGGCTGAGGATGGCCGTGGGCACTTTCTCGGCTTCGTAGCATCGCGGATTGATGGCGTATTTGCCGGTCCGCAGCGGTTCCTGCCATATACCGCGATGGCCGGGCCGAACGATCGAGCCGAATTTGAAAGCCGCGCCCGAGGTGTCTTCGGTGGGCAGCCCGACGTAGGCCTTGATGACTGCCACCTCGCCTTGCTTGACGACCAGCATGGGCACTTCCTCGACCCGCACCAGGAACGGATTGAGCAAGTATGCCCCGTAAAGCAGCGTATCGTGTTGCAGCCCGATCTTGCCGCCGGCCTTTAAAAACGCGTCAAAATCCTGATAGTTGTTGTGCTCGGCCGACTTCGATCCGATCAAGGCCTCGATGAGCGTCTGATCGGTGGTTTTTTCAGCTTCGAGTTTTTTGATATCGTCGAATTCGCCCAGTCGGCCGGCAATTGCCCCGGAGGGCAAAGGTTTGCCTTCCAAAGTCGTGACGATGCCGCAGGTATCGATGACCCCCTCGCCTTCGGCCGATTGCGGCGTAATCACCGTAACCTTAAGCTGGTCCTCTTCCAAGCCGAAGGATTGAAAAGTAAATTTGCCGTAAAACTGCAATCGCTGAAATTCTTTGGCCACGGGGACCCCGTATACGCGTTCCCGGGTGATCACCAGAAAGCCCACCGGATGCACGGGCATGAGGCTGCCCGGCGGTAAAACCGGGCGCTGCACGCCTTTTTGTCCGCCGGCCTTCAGCCATGCCCTAAGGTCGGTGATCAAGTTCAATTCGCTGAGCGACTCGGCCGACTTTGCCCCGACCGGAAGCGGCCGGCCCACCTGTGCCACGACCACGCCGATCTCCCCGGCCCGAACCTGGACCCAAGGATGCTTTTCCACCGCGTACACGATCCATAACTTGAAGTGCCAGCCCGGCATCAAAAGATCGGCTTGGTAGCCTGCCTCGCCGTGGAAGGCGATTGGGTTGTCGTCGGGGAGTTTTTTTAATGAGAATCGCTTTGTAACCAGCCCGACCGACGTCGGTCCGATAATCCTGATCGAAGGCAATACCAAAATCACGATTAGTGCCGCAAGGATCCCTACAGACCAATACAAAACCAACAGTGCCATGACAGCGACTCCTCGATAATAAGAGGTTTATTAAGATAACGCTCGAAAAACATCTGTGGCTGGGAAAAAAACACCCCGCGCTCAGTGACATCCATTATAATTCCCCCGTGGTGGACATTCAATCAGTCGGAATACCGATCAGTAGGGGGGGCAATCCGGATCGCGGGGAAATGCAGGCCAATGGGACAAGAAGCGTCGCACACAACTCTCGCCACTGGAGAAACATTCGGCGGGAATAGGGAATGGGAAACCGCGGTTAAAATCTTCAACGTTTGATGCGAATGGTTATATGCCTGAACGACCAATAGTAACGTAATACGCCCCGCAAAGCAAGCCGCTCAGCAGTGGCGCCAATGGATAATAGGTTCCTAATCTAATGTGGCGGCGTAGCATATTTGGAAGGGATGGGTGCATTCAGGATACTCGACTGAGAGGCGCTGTGAGAATTCAACCAATCTTCAATTTTTATGCTCCACGCCGTCTGATTTTTGGATCGAGCAATGCTCAAAGCCTTCTGAGCCGCGGCAATAGCTTCTGTAGATTGGTGCGTCTTTGTATAGGCCGACGCCAGATTCACATAGGCTTCGATAAAGTCGGGGTTGAACCGCAGTGCTCGTATGTAATTATCAATTGCCTCCTGAGGCCGACCCATGTTGACGAGTTCATTTCCCAGGTTATAGTAGGCCTCGGCAAAGTCGGGTTGTAGCTGAACAGCGCGCTCATAGTGTTTGATCGCCTCAGGTATCTTTCCCAAGGAGCCCAAAGCAACGCCCAAGTTGTTGTGGGCGCGCGGATTATATTGGCATTTATCAACCGTATCCTGCCAAATCGCAATTTCCGACCGATAATCATAATTTCGCATTACAGTGCCGTACCCCAAGGCTATTACCACTGCCCCCAGCACAACCACCGGCGCCACCCAATGCACTACACTTCCACGAAGCCTATCTCTCACTAGATCCGTCAGCAGCATTTCCCACAACTCGTAATTTCCCACAACTACGAAGACCACTACCGCTGCCAACGATAGATACACGCGATGATCAAAAGCCGGGTCCAATGTGGGCACAAAAAATGAAGTGGGTGATAAAATAAAAAAGAACCACGCAAGTAGGAATCCCAGAACTGGGCGTTTCACCAGCGCCCAAGCCATCAGGCCGAGCAGACCGATAGTTAACATTATCGCTGGCAGGACTTCAGCAAGAGTTTTGGCAGGCGGCAACTGCCCATAATCCAGACACAAGCCCGAGGGCCACAACGAAAGGTTAAGGTAATGGATGATCACGCCCGTTTGTGTCAACAAATAACGACTCCAATTCCACGTGAGTTGCTGCGTAGCAAAACCAGTAGTAGGGTTAGGCAAGGCAGTCGGGGTCAATAACCACCTCAGCAACCTCCACTTGGTGAGCCGCCATACCGGCAGCCCTAACGTTGCCGCCAAGCCGAGATATAATCCCCAACGCCGCTTCCAAGCCTCCCGGAATGATCCAGCCAAAAAAGTACGGTCGTAAAGTAAAACCATGAACGGAGCCGAAACCATCACTTCCTTCGTGCCCATCCCCAGCAGGCATGCCATTACAGCCCCAAGGTACCAAAGAAACACTCTCCTTGACGTAGCTCCGCGAAGCACGCAATACAGTGTCAGTAGATAAAACAATCCCATCAATGACTCTGCCCGCTGGACCACATACGTCACCGCTGATGTTTGCAATGGATGGACCGCCCAAATCAACGCTACTGCAAGTCCGAGAAATAACGCCCTTGAACCAAGCAGATCCCGGAGAATGGGTAAAAGCAACGTCCGCCGCACGATTCCGAACAACACCAAAGCCGCCATCACATGGATGGCCAAGTTTATCAGGTGATAGCCCCAAACGTTGGTTCCACATAGGGCATAGTTGATCGCTAAAGACAGGTTAAGTATCGGTCGGCCTGAAACAGTTGGCGCCCATGGCGGCGATAGCGCCCGCCAAAGCGGCCAAAGATGGCGGATACTCGGGTTCTCCAATATGGCGTATGTGTCATCCAAGATGAATGGCCCCTCGAAACTATTGTGATAAGCCGCGCATACCGCCACTATAATCAGGCCCGCCCCCAGCAATACCCACCGCGAAGATGCCGGCCTAAACGACTCGTCTGTCTCGGGAGAAGCGGTTGCTTGTACCACGGGGACGTCGGCAGTATGCCTTGCTTTCCTCCGAACCAGGTAGTCTACGGTCCCGGCAAGTACGCCAAGGCTCATAACAATCTGATCGAAAAAAAGCACTACGATCCCACATAGTGCAAAGCGGAATCCCTGCTGCTGAGCCAGATACCAGAGGAATTTCGCGTTTAGGGCTATCGAGGCTGCAAGAAAAATGCCCGGAAACCAGGAGGAAAGCGAACCCAGGGCACATGCCAGCATAGTGCCCAATGTTACCATGGCCAGACCTAGTCCTGCGATTTGGGTAAGGCTTGCGTGTGCAAACCGGCCTTTTTTTAGCAGTTTTCCCAAACTGAAACGTTCCAGGAAAATATTGGCCCAGGTATAAGGGATCAAGAAATCGTTCCGATAGAATGACAGAAGCGAGTATTCCTTTAAATGAGTCGCCTTGAGTTCATTACAGTAGATAATCGCAGTCCCGGTCGAGCTGAGGCGCAAGCCCAATTCCGTGTCTTCTCCCCTTTGGGTTTCCAAAAACTTTACGAAGGATGACCTTCTAATCGCTGCGACGGAAGTGAACAGGAAGTCAATCCGATTAGGAAGATTGGAAAATATATAGGACATGTAACAATTCTTGTACCGGGAGAAGTATCCCTTGACCGGGGCACTGGCGTCCAAGCGACCGTTAATGGCTCCCGCCTCGGGTTTTTGCCGAAACATTTCGGCCACCAATTTCAGTCCATCTTTTGGGATGACAACATCTGAATCGATGAAGACTAATACATTTCCTTTTGCTTGGAGGGCCCCCACATTCCTGGCCGCGCCCGGCCCGGCAGAATTCGGGAGGTCGATGACCATGGCGCCATGATCGAGTGCAATTTGACGCGTCTCATCAGTACTAGTGGCGGCCACTACGATGATTTCCAAAGGTGGCAATGACGACTCTCGGATCGCCTTGAGACAACTCCCTATGGTACGTGCGGAGTTGCAAGCGGGTACAATCACGCTGATAG
The DNA here is from genome assembly GCA_963845975.1 of Pirellulales bacterium. GTDB lineage: Bacteria > Planctomycetota > Planctomycetia > Pirellulales > Thermoguttaceae > JBEKIK01. The sequence continues at coordinate 817,795 of CAWJUD010000002.1, forward strand.
ACATCTCACCACAACCAGCAACGGTCACTTCTGATGCTCCCTTTTTAAACTCCCGGCCGGCTTTTCCGAGAGAATATCAAACCAGCCCTTGGTCAACTACGCCTTGGGATCGCCGCCAAGCGCTACTAGTCCGACCTCGTGATAGTAAGTATCGGCGTTCACGTTCCATATGTCGTTTTTCTCTTGCAGTAAGAGGTTGCGAGCGGCTAGTATTCCCGTCAACATGGCATGATCCTGGTTGTCATATCGGTGGAGCCCCCCTCGACCTATGGGATAAAAGTTTTTAAACCCGTCCAGGAATTTCTTGAGAATCGACATCGCATGAGCATAGTTGGAATCGTACACGGGATAGGCCTTTGCCAATCGATACACTCGGCCATCCTCAATCGTGGCGCTGTTCGCAATTCCGATTTGGTCCAACTCGCGCTTGGCAAGCGCAATTAGTTCCTTGTCATCGGAGTTCCACAGATCGTCGCCCTTGCTGCAGAAATACTCGAGCCCGAGGCAAGTCTTGCTTGTATCGGGAACCATGTCAGTGCTCCAATTCTTGAAATTCTGTATCCGTGCGACTCTGACCGTCGGATCATGCACGTAGATCCACTGGTCGGAGAACAAATGCTCTTGACCGACGACGAGGCAGACAACGAGAAAGTCGCGGTATTTTAACATCCGCGCCGCTGCTAGTATCTCGGATGGCGCCGGCGGGTCCAGCTTCTCAATGAACTCGATTAAGGGAATGCTAGAGAGAAACGCGTTCCCCTGAATCAAATCCTGGTCTTCATTACGGCGGACCACAATGCCGTCGATGCTATCGCCCGTTCTCTGGATCCGGACTGCGTCGCTATCCAGAAAGACTGATCCTCCGCAACGTTCAATGCGCTCCCGCATCGCGCGCCACATCATGCCTGGGCCAAGGCGGGGATAATCGAATTCGTTAATCAGGGTCCTGACTCTGTTTTTTCGTCTGCCTAACATTTCGAAGACGGCCGTTTTCAGGGACAGTCCCCGGATGCGTTGGGCAGCCCAGTCGGAAGTCAGCTCCGCGCATGGAATTCCCCAGACTTTTTCCGTGTATGTCTTGAAGAAAGTAAGAAACAGCCGCCTGCCAAAACGGTTTGTCACCCACTTCTCGAACGTGTTTTCGGGATGATAAGGAAACAGCTGCCATCGCACATAGCTTAGACAAATCAATAGACTTTCTAACGGCCCCAGACCCAGAAATGCATTCCACGGTTTCAGCGGGTAATGGAACAGCTTCTGTTGATAATAAATCCTCGAAAGACGAGTACGGCGGATCAAATCGCTTCCCAGCACTTCGCACCACATGGCATTCACTTCCTGCGACTTCGTGAAGAAGCGATGCCCGCCCATGTCAAAGTAGTACCCTCTGTGATTCTCCGTTCTGGCAAGTCCCCCAACCGTATGCGATTTTTCTAGAACGGTCGGTTTGACGGCGTGCTTTGTCAATTCGTACGCCGCGGCAAGCCCTGCCGGTCCGGCGCCGATAATCACAAAGTGTTTGTAATTATCCATGCGCAATACTCCAGATTCTCGTGTCATTTACGAGAACGCCATTAAGATATTCCGTTTCTACCTGTTCGTAGCCGATGGATCAAGATTTCGTTCGCAAAAGAGATTCTAGAAGTTGCCAGCAGAATTTATTGCACGAATATACACCGCTAACCTTCTGAAACCGACGCTTCGGCAACCGTGTTACGAGCTGTTCCCGATCACAACTTACTGGTGTTCGAATCACCATCAAAATAATGGCAAAATGACTCATTGACATTCAAACACCAGCACAAATCGGGTATTCAACCCAAACCACACCTTCGTTAATTTATTTGATCCAAATCGATAAATCAATCCCCCCAGGAATGTTATTAATTGAGGTGTGTGAATCTTCGGATTTTTCATGACTCGCATCTCGCAGACAATTGATCTTTAGCCCGATGCCTGTTAGCATAGTAATTACTCGTCGTTGTGGTGGTGTATCCTTGTTCTTTGTTTGGACTTGTTGAAACCAATAGGGTGGCCTCCATGGCCAGAAGTCGCAAGATGTATTCCATGCTGAGCGCTCGGCCGGAGATCGAGCTTCTCCTTGCCTGCGCGGACCACTATTGACGCGGATTGGTCTCAACGAATTCAAACGCTGCTACGGATAGATCTGGATTGGACATTTCTAATCTCGATGGCATACCGGCACAAGCTCATACCGCTCTTGTATCGGCACCTCAGTAGAATAGGCGCCGGAATTGTTCCTAAGGACATACTTGATCAACTACGAACCTATTTCCAGAAGAACGTTTGCCGCAGTCTTCTTCTCACTCGTGAACTTCTCAGACTACTCAAGCTCTTTGAAGAGCACAACATTCCCGCCGTTCCTCTTAAAGGACCGGTGCTGGCGGAAACGGTCTACGGCAATGCTTCGTTTCGGCAGTTCGTAGATCTGGACATCCTCGTCCATAGGAATGATGCCTTGACGGCCAAGAATCTACTAGCTTCACAAGGCTACCTTCCGCTGGACTCCCAGACTGACGCCGAGGCCGCCGACACTCTTGGATTGGTACCGGAGCATCACTTTTCTTGCATGCGTGACAGCCAGGTTTTCATCGAGCTTCACTGGAGGAGCGATCCGCCCTTGTTTTCCTTGTCCCTCGAGTCCGAATACTTGTGGGAACGCCTTGTGCCAATACCGTTTGCCGGCACGAAAGTGCTCGGCTTTCCCTCGACGGATCTGCTCTACATGCTCTGCGAGCACGGGGCCAGGCACTGCTGGCAACAATTGAGCTTAATCTGCGATGTGGCCGAACTCGTTCGTGATCCGCTATGTATAAATTGGAAACAGGTCTTGGAGCAAGCGAAAAAGACGGGCGGTCAGCGGATACTCTTTCTCGGCCTTTTTATGGCATGGGATCTCCTGGGAGCAGCCCTTCCGGAAAAGGTATTACGCATGACACAGACCGACCCTATGGTAAAAGTTATTGCCAGGAAGGTGTACAAAGGATTTCTTCAGGAGAATTACGCCCCCCAGGGCCCTGTGGAAACGCTGCTTTTTTGGATCAAGGTGAGGGAACGCTTGAGTGATCAAATCCGAATGTGTATCCTTGCATTGGCCCCTGGCATATACGATCGATCCTTTGTGACATTACCAAAGTCGTTGTCTTTCCTCTATTACTTGATCCGGCCGATCCGGTTATTTTGGCAGTATGAACTTGGCCCGTTGAGAAGTTACCTTAAGACGTTACTTTCGTAATCCATCATGAATGATGCGGCTTCGACGCATCAAGTCATATGTCTGCCGTCTTCGAGCTAAGCGACCTTTGCCCTTTCGTCGCGTGGCTGACCGAACTCCCCTAGCGCTCACCGATGTCATGTCTCCATTGCTGCAGCCGCCGTAGCGCCACTCTTCCACTTCGCCATATCCGACCAGCCGGCCGGAGCAGCCATAAACTCCAAGGCGCACAGCGCATCCATATCAATATGGCAAGACGCCACGCGCCGCAATCGAAGACACGGACGCGCCCTCTGTGGTAGGAAACAATTGCCTTGCCCAAAACGTCGCGTTGGGTAAACGGTCCCTCGGAATCTCGCTGCGAGTCGCCGCGTAGAAAGAACTCGTCGCCGTCGATTTTTACGACGCGGTGTAAAACGTAGCAATCTTCCAGATGACACACAAGGATCATGTCGCCAAACGACGGCCGAGAGCGCATTGATTCAAGTTCCACCACGTCGCCGTCGTAAATGAATGGCTCCATGCTCCTGCCGGTGACGGTCAGGCGCACGCGCTGGCCGCGCTCCAGTGCAGCGCGAATGACGGGCATCAGTTCGCGGCTGGGGACATTCATAGCACCGACCTCACGAGCGAAACCACCTCGGGCTCCGGGCGGCAGCGGAGGCGATAGACCGGCACACGCGCCAGAATCGCGTCGAGGTTTGCCATTGCACGCTGCATGAGCGCTCGATCCCAGTAAGGCAGAAACGCACGGGCGAGCAGCAACGGCGCAGAGGCGGAGGGGGAGAGCCGGTGGATTTCATTCTCAGGCGCTTGTTCCAGCAGGATGAGAGCGAAGAGCGGCGCACGATAATTGAGGGCTATGTTGGCGGTGCCGGCCCAAGGCGTGCCGTAGCACTCCGCACCGCTGGCTTTCGGTCGTACGGCGATCCGGTCGTCGTTCATCGCAATCACGCCGGCGAACTGACTCCACAAGCTCGCTTGTGTGCTCTTGCCCACACCGGAGTGTCCGACAAAGACTATGCCGCGCCCGTTGTCGTCAATTCCGGAGGCGTGGAAAAACAGGCCGTCCGTCAAAAGTATCTTGGTGCGCAGAATCAGATCACCTGCCCAGAAGTTAAGCAGACTCATCCAGGTTGGGCCGTCCCGCTGTTCGGTCAGTGTCAGGTCGTCCCACGCGGCGTTGGCCCGCAGCACTCCTTGCACGTTTTCGCTCTTATAACTGAATGCGGAGTAGTACGCCTGGGCCTCACGATACATCCGCCAGATGGAGCCCGGACTGTAGATCAATTCACCGTATGGGGATGGCGCTCGAGTGCTCTCTTCCCAGTCAAGCGACAGTCGCGCAATTGGATCCTCCGGCGCACCAACAAAAGAGCCAAACCACTTTTCGATTCCCATATCAGCGGCCGAAAGTGGACTATGCACCTCGATCAGAATATCGGCGATAGTAATAGGGATGTTATGCTGGCTGCTCATAATAATTCTTTGCGCCCGAGCTATTTGACACAGATACGGTACTGGTTCGGTCAGTGTGTTTGTTTCTGTCAGCGACCATCCCGGGCAGCGCTTGCAGTAGACTCGCGCATCGCAGGAAAGACAAACGGATGCGATGCGCAACGAATCAACATATTCCTTCACTTGTTCCCATGCCACCGCGAAGCCGACCTCCAAGGGCTTGGCAGCAGGTCGCGGCAGGGATAGACAAGCATTTATTTCTCCCGCTGGATTGATGGCAAAGTGCGCTTTACCGCATAGGCAGTGGAAATTGTAGTCACCGGCTGTGGCGTATCCCATGAGTGTGACATCGCTCCATTCGTCGGCGGAGATACGATCAGTCGATTCAAGTTTGATACAGTCCTGTACAGACAGGCGGCATTTCTCAACCTCGGAAGGGGTGCCGTCGGGCCGCTTACCGAGCAGCCAGTTCCCTGAAAAAGGCACACCCCAGTTGTGCGCCATCTGTCGCATCGCTTCCAGTTCGCCCACATTTTGTCGAGTGATAGTGATCTTCAATTCTAGAGGCACGCGGCGCTTGATGAGTGATTCGATCCCGGCGCAACAGTGTGTGTAACTGCCGATCACGCCGGTAACTGCCTCGTAGGTGGCGGCTGTCGCGCCGTAAAGGGTTATAGTAGTGCAGTTGGGCGGAGCTTGGGCAAGGCGCTCTGCTACTGCCTCACTGATGAGCGTGCCATTGGTGCGGACAGCGATCAGCAACCCCAAGCGGGTGAGCGGCTCAAAGATTTCAAAAAAGTCGGGCCGCAAAAAGACCTCACCTCCAGTGAGGATCAAGAAGAGCATGCCATGACCCACTGCTTGGTTGGCCAGAGACAACCATGCTGCCGCCGGCAGTTCCTTTGCCCGTCGCGCTACGTCATCAGCCGGATGCCGTACGGCGCACATTCGGCAAGCGAGGTTGCAGCGGGTAGTCAGCTCAAAACTGGCGCTGATAGGCTGACGGCGATCACTGGCGCGCCTGAAAAGTTCATCCGTCAGTGGACCATATTGGGTGGGAAGCGTGCTCATGCCAAAAGACCCATGCGCAAGTTCGTCCACAAAATTCCGAACATCGACGGCTGCATGTTCTACATCCACATCAAACCGCTCTGCCATGCTGTTTGCCAGATAGTCTGCGGAACATTCTTCTGCAAGGAGGGACCAGATAAAGCACCCCGTGTTATTCAGAATCACCATGCCGTTGAGATCCATGACCCGTGATCCCAGAGGCACCAGCAGATTCTCACCGCTTATATTATGCAGCAGAAGATCATCATTGCGTTTCATGTTATCTCCAAGTTGTTAGTGTTTCTGCAATCGTATGGCCACTTCAAACACCGCGACTCCAACGTGGGATTACAATAGTTGTAGATTTGCTCAGCATGGGTTAGTTGCCATGGTAACGAGTTTAGAAGTCATGTAAACAATTTTATGCAGTCTTTTAATCAATACTTGATTGAAGATACGAACGAACCATATAAAATTAGACCGTTTTCACCGAAAACATCAATAATCTCATGCCGGTTATCAACCCAAATAAACGCCAGCAAAGAGTTTCTTCTCCATCTTAAGGGAGGTTTCCTATATCTCGATATCACGGTGGATGGGGTCAATCAGGTTGATAACTAGCAAAAAGTCTCTCTTCTATCCTGAGAGGAACAAAGGTTGCCTTGGGCGGCTCATAGGGCTGTTTGGGGCTCGGCTGCTCTTCATTTTGCTGGATGACTTCTTTTGGATCATCCGGGTTTTTCATGTTTGTTTCCCTTTCAGTTGAGTTATGTGTAGACTCAGTTCGCTCGCATTGGCGAGGAGGTTGGTGAAAGCGCGGTCGACTTCCGTTACGAAGTCATCCACAGTGTGCTCCCGTACATCCTCTTCCACACGGCTATGCCCATAGGGTTGATTCCTACTACGGAGTCGCACCTGTAAGGATTAAACAAGACAGCACAATCGTCGAACTCTTCCCTCAGCACCACCAACGGATTAGCCAACGGTTTTTCAGACTTACTTGTTTGCATAACAGAATCCTGATTCAATAATTGGGGTCACCCCGAAGAGAACCGACGTTAGTCGCGGCTTACAAACACTGCCTCCATGACTAGAGCCAGAAAGACGATTAGAAATCTATCATGTCTATAGGAAATGTATATAACCCGGTACAAAACAATGTAGTTATTTTGAAAATAAGCCTGTTGGGGGGGGGCTCTCGAAGAATTGGCCCAATCGGGTTAGGGGCTGATTATGTGTACCGGAATCTGCAGTTCCCATGTACAGGTACGAGTATGTGTACTTCTATGCCGACAACACTCGCCATGACCGGCTCGCTTGTCCACCCACTCTGGGCTCCTCTTGTAATGTTTTGCCTTGGTCAATTCGTCTGCCTTGGCCTCCAACAACGTATTGAGCATCTCTTCCACCGAGTCCCACACCAAATTGCCCAGGTAGTTCGTTACCTCCTCTTCTTCCTCATTTACCTTATACAATCCCGAAAACTTCTTACATCTGGCATTTTCTGTCACACTGCTCATGGCAGTCTCTTCTGTTGGTAAAGGTTGAGTTTTATTAACATTTTTGTGCGCATGTTTACTATTGGTATTTTTTTGGTATCATTGGATATTATAAATCGCTATTTTTAAAGGGAGCTTTCAACCTCGGATTCGGCAACTTCACCGCAACCTTAATATATGTAAGGCGATTTGGTGAATGACATAGCAATGCGTATCTTAACCGGTCCGTAGGTTAAGCACTTACCACATTTGTTTTGTCCGCCTTCCGAATGGTTTGTTTTTCAAAAAACACATTAGTGACCGTACTTGGTTTGTGCGCTTAACTATCTGCCATCTACTATGAGCTATTCGGTTGCGACTGTTAGGCCGCACTAGGATTTTCCATGTCCATCAAAGAAGGTTATCGCACAGTTCTGGGCGCATTGCACATTGGTCCCGCCCTCCGTTTAGTCTGGCAGGGATGTCCCGGTTGGACCGTGGCAAGCGTCCTGCTCCTGATCGTACAAGGGACGCTGCCGCTTGTGGCGCTTTACGTTCTCAAATTGATCGTTGATGCGGTGGCGGGCGGCCTCCAAGGGGGTGCAGGCGAACACGGATTCGGGCAAGCAGCCTTCTTGATCGGCATCGCGGGCTTTGTCGCTATTGTCGCGGCTGCCTGCCAGTCTCTGGCGATGCTAGTAGACGAAGCCCAGACGCAAGCCGTTTCCGACCACCTGCATCACATTCTCCACGCCAAGTCCGTGGAAATCGATCTCGAGTACTACGAGGATCCGCAGTTTCACGACACATTGCATCGAACCCAGTTCGAGGCATTTTTCCGGGCCTCGCACATCTTCAGAACGCTATTGCAGTTGGGACAAAACGGGATTTCGCTGGTGGCGATGGTCGTTCTAATCATTTTGTGTCACTGGCTGGTTGCCGCACTTTTGTTCTTGGCAGCCCTCCCCCTTGCCTTCGTTTATCTGCGGTATGCCAACAAGCTCTATCAATGGCGCCGTGATCGCACTTCCACCGAACGCCAGGCGACCTACCTACACTGGCTGCTAACCAGGAGCGAACCCGCTAAAGAACTTCGACTTTTTTCCCTGGGTAATCTGTTCATGGAACGGTTCCGGGAGCTGCGCAAACAGCTCCGCGAAGAAAAAATCCATATTGTTATGGCACGTTCGGTGACGGAGTTGGTCACCCAAATCGGCGCTGCCCTGGGTATTATCGGGGCCTATGCGTTTGTGACGTATCGTGCCTTTCAAGGTTTTATGACACTTGGCGATCTGGTGATGTATTTTCAGGCATGCCAGCGGGCACAAGGTTTTTTCCAACAGTTGCTGAGCGGTTTCAGCAGTCTCTACGAGGACAATCTGTTTCTCGCGGACTTATGCGACTTCTTTGCCCTGAAGCGCAAGGTTCTTGAGCCTGGTCACCCGAAACCCATGCCCAAGCAAATGGAGACTGGGATCGTATTTGAGGGGGTCGGCTTCCGCTATCCAAACAGCACGAAAGTGGTGCTCAACGACATCAATCTGACAATCCGTCCTGGAGAAATTGTGGCGCTGGTCGGCGAGAACGGGGCGGGTAAAACAACGTTGATCAAGCTTCTCTGCCGATTGTATGATCCGACTAGCGGCAGTATTCGGCTCGATGGAATCGATCTGCGCCAGTTCCGGACTATTGATCTACGGCGCGACATCAGCGTCGTATTTCAGGACTACATGCAGTACTACACCACCGCGCGGGAAAACATCTGGTTTGGCAATACCGATTTGCCATGCGATCAGGAACGAATTGCAGTTGCGGCGCGGCAGGCCGGCGCCGACCGCGTGATCGCCAAGTTGCCTCGCGGCTATGACACGATCCTGGGAAAATTGTTCGACACAGGAGAAGAATTAAGCACCGGCGAATGGCAGAAGCTCGCCCTTGCGAGGGCGTTTCTCCGCGACGCCCAGATCGTCGTGCTGGATGAGCCGACAAGTGCCATGGGAGCCAGGGCCGAATTGCAGGTCTTCAATAAGTTCCGCCGGCTGATCGAAGGCCGCACGGCAATCCTGATCAGTCATCGGTTTTCGACCGTCCGGATTGCAGACCGGATCTTTGTGCTCGACGAGGGGAGAATCATCGAATCTGGCAACCATGAAGAATTAATAGCCCGGGGGGGAACCTATGCTCGACTCTTTGAAATCCAAGCACAATCTTACAGATGACAGTCGCATGATGATGCCAGAAAGGAAAATGGACAATAAGATTAAAACCGTCTGGAAGTTGAATTTGCCAATCGGTATTGACACCAAGATGTGCACATAGGAGGATGAACCTGGCAAGGCTTCCCGGAGCCATTGTGTCGTTCCTGCACCAAAGTGAAAGGACCGTCCGACAAGGTAACATTGCATTCTTCAGGGAAATTCACGCATAGTGAGAAATATATCGGCTTTACCTAGAATCTCGGGCTCATTGTGCGATTCGTTAGGCCATTCTTGGAGGAAACAATCATGGAAACAAGAAAATTACTCTCCCTCAAACATATTTTATCACTCGGTCTGATCTGCGGGTTAATCCTGATGTTTGCGGGTTGTGCGCACCAACCAGCCCCACCCCTACCCCCACAGAATGTTCCCGGCTTCTGGTCGGGACTGCTTCATGGGTTACTGATTGTGTTTAGCTTTATTGGCAGCCTATTCATGGATGTCCGGATATACGCATACCCCAATTCCGGGATACTTTACGATCTCGGATTCCTAATAGGCGCCAGTGGGGCCCTTGCTGGCGGGGGTGTAAGTGTGTGCCGTAAAAAACGTGCTTCCGACTCCGTCAGTGGCGGCCGAGATTGAGCCGCGTCAAGCATTAATTATGGTCTTCATGAGAACATCGACGGTCTGGTCCAAAGGGCCGGGATGTAATTCGTAGCACTCGGCCTTGCGCAGGGCCGCCCCTAAGGTCGACATGGATCGATAGGCTCGGGCTGGATCGGCGATCATGTTATTGAGCGAGAGCAGCATTGCGGCGGTGATGGCCCGGGCGCGAGGCATCGGTTCTAATCTGGGCGCGTCTTCGAATCCGCCGAGGAAAAAAAAGTACCGCAGATTACATGGCGAGCCTATTTCGACATCATCAGCATGGAGAATGTGAACTCCCAATGAATCATCATAGGCGTTTCGGATTTTGTGTAGCATCTTGTCGTCTATGCAGCCCTCGATCAACGGCAAACTTTCCGGACGAACCGAGATCGACTTGGGCAAAGGGACCATCCGGTACAACTCCTTGTGGAACACAGTGACATCGTCGGAGAAATATCGAAAGCCCTGGCCCAGTAGTCCCAGCGTCAGCGTTGTTTTGCCCCGCATTGTTGGCCCCGCCAGCGCCACGCCCTGCCCATTCCATGATAGTCCGGCAGCGTGCAGTAGTTCGTGAGACTGCACTTTTGAGAAGCAGAATGGCGAATACTTGCGTTCGGCATAGATTGTAGAGCGATTCGATGGCAAGGATATAGATATTTGCGAGGCCTTCGGAAAAGATGGCAAGATACGGTTCGCCATCACCGCTGATAAGCATGAAGATGGGAACACTGTTGGCTCGGTTCTCCGTCTTCAGACTTCCGTAAATGGCATCGAGACATCGGATGACAACACGGTCGTTGGTCTTGACACGGACGAACACGTCCAACAACCGATAGGTTCGTTCCAACTCCTCCTGCCACTTCATGTTCTGGAGTTCCTGCACCACCCCAGATACTATCTCCCTATCCGATAGCCTTTTGCATAGCGACATGCCGTCTAGACGCAGCATCTCAGAGACCAACTGTGGTGATTGCATCATTGTTCTCCAACAGAAGATTCCACTTCGCCAAGAAATTCGAGTCTTCGAAACGCCAGTAGGGGGCAAAAACCTTGGGATGATCTTTGATCAATTGCAGCATCTCCGCGCTTCCATTGTTCAGGGCCATCATCGATCCGTCGCCGCGGCATACGAAGCGGACCTTTGCCGCCGCCTCGTCGAAGAGAATGCTGTCTTTGTACTCCGCGTACAGCGGCGAATTCGGCATCGGCATCAGGTGGTTGAACGCGAGTATCATCGAGCACTTGCCCTCCGCCGCCTGGGAAATGTAAAAGACAAGGAACATGGTCTCCTTGAATTCGATTAACGTTTCGAAGGGAAATCCCCACATCAGGAAAAGTTTGATGGTTTTGAAATGCGACATCGATTGAACGATGGTGTGGGTGGCCTCCTTGATGCTGAATCCCTTGTGAAGTATCTTCAGGACCGAATCAGACCCGGACTCCAGCCCGTAGCCGATTGCAGTGCAACCCGTTGCAGTCATGCACCTTAGCAGCTCCTCGTCCATTAGATCCACGCGTCCCAAGCAGCTCCACTCGCTGCCGGGGGCCGCCCGTTGCAGTCCTTCGCAGAATTGTTGCACTCGCTGTTTTGATAGCACGAATGTATCGTCATGGATACTGAACTCTTTCTTCCCAAACTCGTGGTACAACAAATGAACTTCCCGGAGGACGTTATCCATGTCTCGATAACGAGCCCGGCGCCCCCAGTATGTGGATATATCGCAGAACGTACAATTGTGCGGGCAACCCCGGGTTGTTAGAATGCTCGCCCTTTCATATTTTTCGAGATCCAGAAGTTGATAGGCGGGAAAGGGCCGATGGTCGAGGTCGGAGATCAATTCCCGCGCCGGCGCGGTCCACGCGGAACCATCTTCCTTTCGCACTATCACCCCCTTGACGCGACCGCATTCTCCCGGCGCGGACTCCAGGTAATGCATCAGTTCAACAATCGTGTCGTCAGCCTCTCCGCGAACAACCACGTCGATCCAGGGAAAAGATTCGATGATCGCCTCCGCGACGCCGGACGGTCCCGCCCCGCCGAGCACGAAAACCTTGTGCGGATCGAGCTGCTTCACCTTTTTCGTAGCGAGGATGACCACCGGCAGCATGTCGTACATGCACCCGATCCCGACTACGTCCGCACAACCGGAGAGAAACGAGACAAACGTATCGACGTCAAAGGGATTCTCGTATGGGTAGGTCTGGTAGTCCTTGAAGTCCACCTTATAACCGCTTTGTACAAGCGAGGTCGCTATGTGCAAGGGCCCCAAAGGAATGAAGTGTTTTTTCGGATCAATACGGTCATACGCGGCAACGATTGATATATCGCTCATAGTTGCACTTGGGATAAATTCTAGGAATCGCCTGCGCTGCAACGCCCGATCAGTTGCTTGGCCTCTAGCTGCCGGATCAGATCTTCAACGTCCGTTGAAATCGCAACCGCGTCCCCCTGATAGGACGAACAGAGCCCGTTCACGATTTCGGCGACTGTCCTTTTCCCGTCCAGAAGTCTCCATATACTTGCCGCGATTCGATTAAGCACGGATACTTTGCGGCCCTGGGAATCATACAAAATGACCTCGTCCTCAAGGTCCTGGCAAGCCACATTAGCATTGTGTTGGTAAATGCCATCGAGCATGGCAGGTCTCCTAAATAATCATAAACGGCCCCGCTTCGTCAACCGTGATATCGGGTCCTTTGTATCAGTATAAAAAAGGTACGGCATGTTCCCGAAATCCCCGGGATTTCCGCGAACGCGCAACGATCTCTTCCCGAAGGTGATTGATCATCACCGTGGCCGCACATGCAAGCTCTCGACGCCTGGTTTCCGATCCAAGGCGATCGCACAGAGATTGCAAAACCTCCGGGCGAGAGAGCATGGCCATGCACAGTTCGCATTTAGTGACGCAATTGGTCGGTTTCTCCAGGATCACGCCGCTTCCCTCGAGTTCTTGTAACAAGCCGGCAGGGCCGCCGAGTCGAAGAATGTTCAGCAGAGGCGACCTGTCTGCCTTGTGCAATATCTCCACTAAGGAAGAACGCTTGGCGTTTCCCAGGATCAAAGGGCTGTCCGGGGTAAAAGCCAGATAAGGCCCGCAACAAGCGACCACCGTGCCGTCGGGGAGCACGTTTGGCACGAAGGAAACGAAGCAGCCGGAATTCGGGGCATGTGTAGACGTTATCATCTCGGATCGCGGAATGGACTTGGCGCGGCCGAATGGAACCACCGGCTGATCGCCGAGGGGAACGCGCTCCTCGGATAAGACGCTGTGGATCTGTTCCGCCACCGGATCGTCGCGAAGCACCGAAAGATTGACTATAACGTGAATGTCGTTCTTCTTGCAGGCCCTCACGGCGTTCAGAACATTTTCCATCGGCACAAACTGCACATGAAATTGATCGGTGCTGATGGCAATCATTTTGACGCCACGTTGCTTCAGCATGGCCGTGGTATCTATAGCTTCGCCGAGAGTCCGCGCCCAATAGGTGTCGGTCTGAACGACCGGTCGCAGGCCGCAATCTCGCGACATTTCCACCAGGTGCAGTACGTCGTCGGGAAACAGCATGGGTTCGCCGCCGGTGATCCATAACACGCGAAACCCTGCCTTTGCAGCCTCCTCCACGGTCTTTTCTGCCAGAGGCATTGGCATGACTTCAGAACGTTCCGGACCACATTCGAAGACGCAATGTCCACATCGAGCATTGCACTTAGACGTATATACCAAACAAAGAATCGCAGGTAATCTTTCTGCAGTCTTCACAAGTACTTTACTTTCCCGGCGATGCCTTAGTCATAAACCAAGAGTCGTCTAATACATAGTAACATTCATTCCGTCTCTTCACCAAGCAGAGACGATAAAATGTATATATCCACCGCCAAACGTATACTTTGCAGCGTTTGATTGTATGCATCCACGTCTTAAAACACGTTCACATGCTGCTTTGACTATGCAACCCACTTATTGGCGCCGCATCGACAATACTTTATCGGCCTGTGCACTAGCTGGTGTAAGTAATTGGTCCAGGGAGGGTGAATATTTGATTTTCAGGGTCAAATTTCGCCGCCACCTTTACCTTCCCCAGGACTTCATTCTCATCGTACTCCGTGATTTGAGGCTTTTCCCATATCTGCATGTCTATCTTTTCCATATTCATAAACCCATACCTTTCTACTTCACAATCTGTGCCGTCATAAGCACTGGCATGACCTCCGAACGCTCCGGAACACATTCCCAAATGCAATGTCCACATCGAGCATTGCACTTAGACGTGTATACCAAACAAAGAAGCGCTGGTAATCTTTCTACAGTCCTCACAAGTAATTTACTTTCCCGGCGATGTCTTAGTCATAAACCAAAAATCGCCGAATATATAGTAATGCTCAATCCACCTCTTCACCAAGTACCAACAACATAGTGCATACAAACCCACCACTAAGTGGAGGCTTCATATGCACCATTGGATTGCATGCATCCACCGCACAAGGCAGGCTCAATTGTATCTTTCACTACATACTACCCACTTATTGGCAGCGCATTGACATAACTTTATCGATCTGTCGTAAAGCGGCTACTTTTTCCGGGCGAAGTTTGGGATAAAGCGTAGGCACTAGCTAGTATAATTAATTGCAAAGGAAAGTGTGTATAAATTTTCAGCATCAAATTTCGCCGCCACCCTTACCTTCCCCAGGACTTCATTCTCATCGTATTCCGTGATCTGTGGCTTTTCCCAAATCTACATGTCGGTCATGTTCATAAATCATCTAAACCTTTCTTAAAGCGGCTATTGACAGCATATCGACTAAACTTTATCGATCTGTCGTAAAGCGGCTACTTTTTCCGGGCGCAGTTTCGGATAAAGCGTAGGCACTAGCTAGTATAAGTAATTGAGCCGGCAACTGTCCAAGTTTGACCTTCAGGGTCAAATTGCGCCGCCACCTTTACCTTCCCCAGGACTTCATTCTCATCGTACTCCGTGATCTGGGGCTTTTCCCAAATCTGCATGTCGGTCGTGTTCATAAATCACCTAAACCTTTCTTAAAGTGCCGGAAGGCAGAAACGAAAGTCAGAACCTTTAAACAAAATTGAAGCACGCCAATGGATACCACACGTAAGCATCGAAATATCGTTCTCGTGATGAGGTTGTGATTGTTAGGCCAGATCCATTCCTTGACGCTCCTTGCCAGCCGGTAAAAATACCACATTACATATCCATATAGTCCTAAAAACCGATTCACTATTGTCCAGTGCAAGGTCTCGTAATGATGCCGCGATGCGGTATTCTGCACAACGATCACTTTTCCTAGCACTGCCCCTATATCGAGTTTTCTATACACAAAGGAATTGTCGCCCTTCTCCAGAAGACGATCTCCTTGCCGCCCGACAAATCGATGGACGACCAGATGTCCATGTTCCTCGAATACAAGTATGTCTCCGATCGTCAACTTATCGGCTTGTAACGATCTTACGATCAGATTGTCGCCGGGACGAATAATAGGCGACATGCTTGTACCCATCGATTCGAATGTTGCCTCACCATGGTGGCGAAGGCGCATCTGCGCCACAAGTACTGCCAAGTCTTGTTCCTTACGATCTCCCGCCATCTTCTCATTCTTCTAAATAAATGTGTTTTATCGTTGCATAAAAGGCGTGCTCTAGGAAACGCTTCTCGGCACACCCATCGCTGTAAACATCGAACACGTCTACAGGTTACAGCGGCTCCTTGGCGAACAGCCGAGTCAGTAGAATCACAGTAGCATTAAGTGCGTTGCCTCCGTTGTCATTTTCAAGCTACCGCACCTCTGAATAACAATCCGGGTCCTAACATTTCCTGTATGTGATGAGTATGGACCGGATCCA
Organism: Pirellulales bacterium; assembly: GCA_963845975.1. Lineage (GTDB taxonomy): Bacteria > Planctomycetota > Planctomycetia > Pirellulales > Thermoguttaceae > JBEKIK01. The sequence goes on from CAWJUD010000002.1 coordinate 833,723, forward strand.
ATTTCACCATAAATCTTTTTGCATATCCAAAAGGTCACGCTCAGCAGTAATCTTGTGCATTCACGAGCTACAGTAATAAATCACCCTTAATGCCGTTCACTCACGTAGCTTTAGTTTTGCTCACCGAACGAGCACAAATATCCCTCTACTAAGCGATAAAACTTTAGATTTTTACCTATGGATCCAAAAGGCGGATCATTTCGTTTAAAACGAATACTACCTCTTGACATTATTGGAATAGAATTATGATTAAACAGCATTATACTATGCTAGCAAGTCTTGTCAATCATTCGGACCGCCAAGTCAAGAAAAATTTTAGGGGGGGTGCTTTGATTTCAGCCACCGACAGCCGCGTTTGGCGGAGATATCGGCGGAGGCGCGCTCGGCTACCGTTACGAAGTCATCCATGCTGTACTTACCGTACACAAGCTACCACACTGCTATTCCAATAGGGTTGATCCCCACTGCGTCGCTCGAGTCGGGATTGAACAAAGGCTCCTCCCTCAGTACCACCAAGGGATTAGCCGCTGGTTTTTCGGATTTCCTCGTTTTCATAGAAATGCAGACTATATTTTCCATTAATCCCCCGACGCCGCCAATTGACCGCCTCCACATGATGTAAATTTATGAAGGCCCTTCCGAATTGGTCGACATCGGCCTGAAAAACCAGTCTGATTCCAGAATAGACGCTTGCGGTCCTCACCACGAATAAAATTATTTTTAGCCGCCGAATACAAACGCTGCCTCCACGACCGGAGCCAGGAGAATTCACAATGTATTTAATTTATTGCATCCTCAGGGAATGTCAATAAAAAACTAGAACGAAATCACCACAAATATAGCAAAAAACCTCCGGTCGGGGGATAAAACTGCCGAAGAACTAACCCAAACAGGTTAAGGCTGGATCATGTTTGCTGAGATGGTGTGTGACCTGTCCATAAGCGTGCGACATAGATGGCTATGCCGACAACACGCATGGTTACCGGCTGATTATAGGATTCGCCGCGCTTCCCGATGAAAACCAAGACTTTATGCTCGGGATCATTCGGCGTCGGTCTTGTTGATTAGACTAGCATCTTTTTCATTAAGAGCTTCTAACAAAATGACGTGTGCCACTGCTGGCTTGCAAGCAGTGCCGGGAAAAGCACCAGAAAAACGCTGCTGGCAAGCCGGGCACCGACCGAAGGTTGGTCGTGGCACGCAACTTGCCCTTTTAACTTCATTTTGTTAGACGCTCTAAGCCATTATTCCAACGCGGCCTTGCCTTGGGGATCGTCGGCCACCTTGCCAAGGTAAACAAACCGTCCCCGAACCTTTTTGCACCACCTACTCGTCTTGTGGATGAATAGAGGGAAATCAGGTCGGGATTTGGCCGGTTTGCTAGACCGTTTCCTTATGGTAGACTTAGGCGTTATGACACCTCCAATTGGCGCCAATTCAAATCCTTTTTGCACGCCACCAACCTATAGGACAGTTCATCGGTTCCAATACTATCGAGTGGCATGCAACGGGCGTCAAACGGGTGTCAACCTTTTTATATCGCGGTATTGGGAGTTGTCGATAAGCCCAGATTTATAGGGTTTAGGATGGGTGGCCGAGTGGTCTAAGGCGGCAGTCTTGAAAACTGCTGTGGGCGTGAGTCCACCGGGGGTTCGAATCCCTCCCCATCCGTTTTTGAGAAACATGAAGCAAGATTGTATTCTTTCGTATCTTTTCGTAAGTCTTTATTAGGGTTCGTTTTTGCCGCGTTTTTCTCGACCTGATAAGAATCACCCTTAACCGCCTCTAACGATCTATTACTGTGGATTACGTGCGCCGCGCTCGTAGGATTTTGCGTTACTTGCTGTGGCGTAACTGCCGCCCGAAAATGATCGTCTACAGTACGCGCATAGTGAGCTAAGGCAATTTTTGGTGAGTGTCCAAGCCACTTAGCAACAGTCTGAATAGGAAAGCGTTCAAGCAAATCTGTTTCACTACTGGCCCTCAACCCGTGGAAAGGTTTTGGCCACGGTCGCAAACCCGCACGTCGAATGATCTTTTCAAAGCTTGTTCGCAAGTTACTATTTCGCCACCCGGCTTTAGAATCCGCTTGGGAACGGTGCTTACTAATAACGTATATCGCGCCGTCTTTCGCCATATCGAAAGCCTCTTGCAGCGGTCCAACTAATTCTGGAAACAGCGGAATAACGCGCTGGCCACCATTGGGATAGTGCTCTGTCTTAGGGCTGATAACAGTAATCCGTTGCCTGTTCCAGTCAATATGTTCCCACTTAAGCGATAACACTTCACTCGGGCAACGTAGCCCACCAAAACGAGACAAGGTCACGATCACCCGCCATTCGGTATCAGGGCAGGCGTCTAACACACTCTCTATATCCGCCTTTGAAACGTAGACGTTCCGGCTTTCATCTACAACGGCGGCTACTTGTACATCATTAAATGGATTCTCTTGAATTACCCCGCGCCGAACCATTGCATTGAAAAACATTTTAGCCGCCTGTAGACGCTTGCGGACAGTGTAAAGGGCTAACCCTTGACCGATCAATGCCTGTTTATAATCTTCGGTCTGAGTACGGGTAATTTGTTGGACAAGTCGATCCGCTCCAAAATACTCAATTAGGCTGCGTTCACCTTGTTTCCACACAGTCTTACTGGCAGGCTTTACATCTTGCCGCTTGTCGATGTAGTCGGCAATGAAGGCCCCTAGTGTCACTAGTTCCCGTTTAGGCACTAAACCAACGGCCGCAAGTTTAGTGTGTAATGCATCTGTGATTTTACGCAACCAAGCAGCGGTATCACTGTCGATGTTATCGCCCGACTCGGCCGCGATTAAAAGACGTTCGATATATCCCTTAACTGTTTGGGCTTGTCTGAGGGGCAACCGTTTCCCTAGATAAATCGTCACTCGTTTCCCGTTTGGGGCTGTAAATTGGATTCGCTTACCGCCACTTTTGTCTAGGTTTAATGAAGACATTTATAGTGTTCCTATACACGTGAATCATTGTTCCAACACCTTAGCCATTACACACAATTGGGTGGTATGCATCAAAACCAGTAAATATGCCGGAAACATATACTATAAAATCAGTTAAGTGTAATGAAGCTATATTAAGGGTGGTATCATTTAAATTCATGGTTACTACATTGCTATGAACCCTTACATACCACCTAAGAGCTTATATATTATAGATTTAGTAATTATAAACACCATTTAGGGGTGTAATAGTATGCACACGTGGAAAACCACGGGCTAGGCGTGATAAGTACGGGGCCTTCCGGCCGCTTCCCGCCTTACTTTCAAGCATATTCGTTTAAAGCCACTTATTCAAACCATTACCCCTAAAGCCTCCAGCTTACCCAGGGATCACAACAAGACTGTTAGGGTCAATTATATCATCCCAACCAGCCGAGCGCCATCAGGGCGCTATACGCGCTGTCATGCCTTGTAATTCATAAGGATTATGGATTAAACTTCGGGCCTACACCTACTTCGCTGTATGTTTGACCTTCTTTATTCCGCCATACTCGCCCGGCCGGCGGAGGCGGAGCCAAACGATCTTCATCGTAATTGAATGGCAGCGGGGCATGAAACGTTACAATATCGCCTAATCTATCCAAAATAACCACAACATTTTTATTCACGATTTCTGATGGGTCCTCAAATTCACCTACGGCACGCTCTAAATGTCTTATCGCCGCATCTTCATCTAGTAAGACAGTAACAACCCTTCCATGATTACCTACTAAAACTAAGCGTAGTAAACTAGTGCCCTCTCCCTGATATTCTGCCTTATCAATCTTAGCCAACCATTCAGTAGAATACATAGCCCGCTCAATTGTGAAGATCATATTAGGTTCCCTCTTGATTGAAATGCTATAGTCATTGCCTTACTGATTATCATTTGAGTAATGAGGTTGTTTTTTCTCAGGTGTTACCTGTTTCCGGCCATACCCGCGCATACAGGTAAAACAAGGCTCCCAAGGCCGTATAACCGGACTTGCATACACCAATAGTAGTAAAAAAGTAAATCCGAGGGGCACTATGGGAAACATGGTAACAACGAACCTATTTCTTATCTTCTTCTTCTTCTTAATATATTATAAATAAAGCACTTATGAAAAATATAAAAAACCGAATCGTTGTTACTTTTTTCCAGTAACAACAAGGTAACACCTGGAACACCTGGGGTTTCGTTGTCACTTCGTTGTTACCCCCTTTTTGTAACAACGAAATCATGCCTGTATCGCTTCATAAATAACTTGTATTTTCCCTGAAATTGGAATAGAGCTAATCTTTATTCTCCCTTGATCCTCAAGTGCCCTAGCAAATTCATCTAAGGTTTTTACAGGAGCTTTCATCTTCAGGGAAACTTGCCGTCTAGTTGCCTTACCGCCAAGAGCTACAATAATACGATAGAATTTCTTGCAACCTTCTTGAAAGGCATTATCGGCCCCATATTCCGCCGTAAGAACCAGGGATCGCTTTGCCTGCCACACAGCTACACCTTGACCCCACTCCACGGCCGACCGGTCGATTCTTGGGTTCAGGTGGTTCTCAGACACCGCGTACAGCGTCGCTAGCTTTAACATCTGCTCATTTACCCTAGACCAGATCGCCGCTGCCCCGGCGTCGCTAGCCTGCTCTGCCAGCACATATTCCCGATCCGCTGCCTCTTGACAGGCTTCTATCATTTTCCATGCGGCCGGCGTTGCGGGAACCGTAAACTGAGTTGAACAATTTGCTATCCACAAGTCTCCGGCATCAGGCGGGCGATATTTGATCCAATACCTAACTTCCTCAATTAACCGTGTCGGCAATTCCTTAGCCCCTAAAGTTCGCCCTTTACCACGCGAATCGGCTTCGATAGCCAATGTACGGGCACAGAATCCGTTTTGCAGTAGCCGATTACCTACGGCCTTATAGTAATGTTGTGGAATCGCTGATCCGTGCAACACAACATGCGGTTTATGAATGAGCATTGGCTGAGAGCTATCATAGTTATTCTGTTCGGCCTTTACTCTGCGTGAAAAAGTTATGCCCGATGCAGTATATAATTCGTTTAACAAGGCGGCGATTGCCTGATAACGGGCATCCTTCCCTTTTTCCATAGCCTCAATCATTGCGTCAAATTCATCCGTTTGAAAAAGCACTACAGGATTAAGCGGGCTACGGAAAAGTCTATCCTCTATGCCTTCCGATGATGCCATTCGCTCTGACAATAAATCCCCAGCATCGGCCGCTATTAGTAATTGACTATTAAGGTTTCTTGTAAAGTTCTTGCCGGTTCCAGAGAACGCCAAAGAAACTATATATAAATTAGTCCCAAGCCCCGTCGGTCCTTGAATCTTTCTTCCCGTGATTGTGGAAAGTAAGGCTAATGCTCCAGCAAGTGCAAGAGGTTTATTTGGATATGGTGCCGCCTCCATGCAATGTGAAACATACTCGTTAATAAAACCCGGCACGCTTCGTAGATTAGATGGTAGATAAAGGGATTTTGCCGGTCGCATAATTTCCGAGTCTGCCGTGTCGCTTGTGGTTATCTCTTGCGGTTTAGAAAGTGCCTTTTCGATCAATCCTTTTACGTCGATGCCACTGGTATCTATAGGTGCATAACTGTTATCTAATAATAACCAGCCGGCCGGCTTCTGTGGACTAAGTTTGCGTGCTTCACTAATTTTTCGTCTAAAATCCTTTTCATCCTTTGAATTGCTCAAGTCCCACGGCGGAACACAGCGGGAATTGTATTCACGTACCAGCAAGTCATAAGTTTGACTATCGGAGAGTTGAAACCCATGTACAAGGGCCACAGCAGCCCAAAGCAGTTTGTCATGCCCGCCCTGCCCCTGGATTGCAGGATCGCATTGAGCAAGGTAAAGATTGGCGCGTTGTAAAATATCATTGCCCGCAGGCGAAGACATATTGATTGGCGCTTGGGTGGGGTTAGTTTCCCACGGCACACGTCTATTAGATTGAGGTTGCGATATTGGTAAAGAGATCGGGGATGTAGATTGCTTTATGGTTTCTGAAAAGTATATAGGCTGCAACCATCCAAGGTTGCAAGATTTTATGATGCCTAATCCAGGTAGGGCTTGTCCAGTGATGCAAAAGAATCGGCCATGATCGTAGATTTCAATACCGGCCTCTTTCTTGCCTTCACCACCGTATTGCGGAAACTTTTTGTTTTTCCCGGTATCAAAAGGTGACTTACCGCGAACGAAAATTTTAACGCCAGTCCCGCTGGGTGATATTTCAGAGTAGGAATCGAGTTTGTTAATTATCTCTTGCGCCAATCGGAAACCCCATCTCTTGCATGACGGCAACCATCCAAATCAATACCGCAAAAAGGATCGTCTTTAGAGAAGACATAGCCAATACCGTCGAAGCCGCCATGATTGTAGGCTGCTAAAACTTTATCGAAGCTAGTCCAGGTAGATGGATCATTCGACTTTGCCTCGATGCCGCTGACTTGATAAGGAATTTTACCCGATTTATAAAGTACCCATTGGCTGCGTTCCTTTAATTCGGCAGGGATATTTTTTATATCAACTTTGCCCATTTATTACCCCTTCCGTCTGAACGCAGCATATTTCAGAGTATGTTCGAGGAAATTATTCACTTATGCGGCCTCTAATAAGTTAGCGGATTTTCTTAATAAGTCAGGATATTCGGCTAATTATCTTTTCTAAAGATTGCAGCCAGTGTGCCAGTAATAGTTCCCGCCCCACGGGTATGAAGTGGTTCCATAAGCTATGTACCCAGTAACCATTTTTATTTCCTTTATTTAAAGTTCTGTAACTGTATGTATATTTGAATTATAAGATAACTAATCTGCAATCTGGCGTGACAATTCTTTATCAGCCCATGCTTGAATCTGATGAACGAAATAAACTACGCGAGAGCCGACCTTCACAGCAGGAATATCGCCGCGAGGAAAAGTTCGATCAAATAAAGCCTTCTCTGACATGCCGAGAGAGATCGCACATTCGCGTGGCCTCAACGCTAATCGAGGTATCTCAGGAGCGGATTCATTGGAACTATAAATAGACTTCACTCGGCACCCACTTCCGTCTTTGCTGTTTGAGAAGCCAGAGCCGCCAATACTTTCATAACGGCATTAGGCGAAAAGAGGTATCGCCGCCCTGTTTTGAGACATGGGATAACGCCCACGTCGGCTTGTTCACGTAACCATTTTTGCGTAACGCCAGCCTGGAGCGACATGCGGGAAAGAGAAAGCAATTCCGACATACATAACCTCATTATACGTTTGAAGTAAATTCAATCCTATAACTCTATTATGACTGTTGGTATAGCTGAAGATGGGAGGAAATGTAGGGAGAACTCAGGTATTTTGCAGATATTTCACAGAGCGCATTTTTTTAGAGCGCATGTTTTCAAAAGGATATATTCCCCCTTCCTTTTCACTTTAAATGGGCGATTATTTTTTTGAAAAAATGAATTGATGGTTTTAAGAGCCGGCCCTACCCGTTCGCCAACAGATAGGTTTCATGGCCCAAAGGAATAGATTCACCATTTAAAGAAATAGTATCACCTAAAAAATTAACCTTACGCATTCTGGCTGATTTATAAGGGTATATTTTACCATTCAAAATAAACGCAAGTTTACACTCCGCAAGTTTACACTCCATGAGATTTCCCACCTTTCGTTATTTCTAAAGGTGCATCTTTCAGAAAAATAGAAGTGCCTTTTATTGATGCCTTTATCGGAATCTCATGTTGTTTAAAAAATTTATTAACTCCCTTTAGTGTTGTCCCTATTATTTGATTGCTAACGCCAACGGCACGATTTTTCCAAACATATTTTGTTAAAGTATTATCAATTTCAAGGGCTTGACCTTCTGCTTCCCAAAGTTTTTTTAGAAGACGCCACGGTCGCGGTGACAGCCCATCATACGGCACGCCTTTCCAATAGAACGAATCGCCCCGGATAGGTCCATCACCAGATTGCGGATTCTTTATTCCTAATTCCCGCTTATCTATTGCCTCTTGTGGCTTCAGGTCAATCAATAGAGCCTTGACGTATTCGAGCGTTTGCTTTCTGTCGTTATGATAACATTTTAAAATGTGATCGGCTATAACTGGCCGGTCACATTCTCGCAATACTTGGTCGGCATTACGAAATACTTCTTGTACTCGGGGGTCAAAAGGTTGATGCACGGGGAGTATCGGGGGTTCATCATCCTTGCATACTTCTACTGGCTTAAAGTGCATTGCATTAAGTTTCTCAATTAACTCGACTTCACCCTTGAGATAGTCAGCCAGAGCGGAAAGTGCCGGCTGAATAATAAACCATCTTGAATTGGATAGCTGTTTCGTTTGCATTAGAATGCCTTTCGTGTTTAAGATCAGGCTGCCAACCAGTTATAAGAGCGAAAGGCATGGCCTATAACTGGTTGACAACGACGGAAGCGATCCGTCTGCCTGAAAAGATTAGATGACAATATACTTAATTCACTATTATTTATTAAACAGGTTTCGGTAAAGCAGCAAAGAACGGCAAAGGAGTAATAGCACACTCATACGTCTCTAAGTAATCTTCGTGAACTACTTCCTCTGTTTTTAATTCACTTCCAGTAGCCTCTGCTATTAGTATTCCAACACAAGACGCGATCTCTGCTTGCTCCTGTGATTTGCCAAAAGTGATTATACGAGTCAACAAATCTGTGTCATTCCAAGCAGTAATAATTACATAATCTTTGCCGAATTGTTCAGCTATGTTTTTAGCTACGGAAACTGGAATTGGAGCCGAAAGTGTCCGAGGATTTGATGCTTGTTGTGTCATTTACAGAATCTACCTTTCGTGAATCAAGTAATGTTAGAAAAAATTAGCGCAATCTGTATTATGTCCAGAGTGCCTAAAAAAATCAAAGAAAAAATAGGCTATTAAAGGAATTTGCAGTTCAATAAGCGATGGTGCCCCGACACAATCCATTCAATCAGATTTTTCAGTACTTTTTTATATTGCATAAAAACGTGATCTGTCAGCTTCTTCCTGTTCAACTTCTATATCTATATTGGATGGAGCAACGAACCGGGGGCCATAATTGACTTCACCTATTAGCTCTATACATTGACCCCAATCAAAGACGGATTTTATAGCCATTATTACGTTCTTTTGCGACCGAAAGTTGCGGACTGATGCCTCAATACTTCTTTGGACAGCGGCAAATTGCATCGGTCTCATATCTTTGACTGGCAAGGCGAATACTGAAGCCGACTTGAGCAACTCAGGCAAGACAAGATAATCCTGCCGCGTCTCATGGCTAAGTTTACCGGCTGTAATAAGTTCGTCCACATATTTTAAGTGTGCTTTGAATAGTTCCTCCACGGTCAACATCGCGCCAGCTAATAGATAATCCTTTACGACTATCCATTTAGCTAGGGCCGTGTCCGGGTCGTTAAGAACGCCGAAATAAAAAACCTTTCCGCGCACCTTCTTTGTCCAATACCCGCAAGAATGCACGATCAGAGGAAAATCTGGGTGAGCTTTCTTCCATTTTCGGAACTCTGCAATCTTGTCTTCAGCCATTGGAAAGAGCCTCGTTTGCCTAGTGCGTATTTTTATATAGTCTCATTGTGATTCGCATGGTTGTCAAGAAAGAAATATTCATTGTAGGGGCTTACTATTCGATGGAAGATTTTTCTTTGGCAGGCCAAGTATGAAAACTATCTCATTTGGTATCTTAAACCTAAGAATCAGTATAAGTGATCGCTTACCCCACTAACAGCGACGCGCTAGGATCGCTCCTGTTGCGGTCAAATGCCCCTGAACGACTTCCAGTACCTACCTTTTTTGTTACTTGATGGTGGCGAAAAATTATTATATAAATTTTGCATTATGTTTATTTGATCGACATTCTATATCTATTTTTTAGTATTCTGTTCGGGTCCCTTTTTTATGCTCCCCTTTTTTATTCATTGCCGAGGCCGAGAGTGATTGGGCCCCCTTTGGTTATCGTTTGAAAGTTGGTGTATGGGCGAAGGGGAGATAAGTAAGGTACAGGCCATAGAATTCAGCGATCTAGGTTTTCGACTTTGGAGTTTTGGGGCCCCACTTGGAAAACTTCCTTATTATCAGTCAATCATTTAAACTCTGCTGCCGTCGTTGCTATCCTATATCGCACAATGAATCCAAATCGTCCTGCAAGGCAATACAGATATGTCTTTTACCCTTGGATGGTAGCATATTAAAGATGGTAGTCTTTCGCTCCTTGCCCTGATTATATAGTTGAATATTATTCCAATAGTGCAATAAAAAATGGCCGGAGGGGAACCGGCCGTAGTATTAACAGTTTATTGTGATAGGCTATTGGTTGGCAATAGCGTACAGAAGTTACCCGAATAAAACTGCATTTTTCGGGAGGGAATCCAGGGAGATAATCTTGTGGGCTATGCTGTAAATGCCGGATTCATACAGCCTGTTATCCAGACAATCTGCAATCCGGGTTATCACACTATCCGGGGCCGACTTATCGAAAACGTGCTTTCGCAATTTGTCATAAGTGGCTTTGCCGTACTTGCAAAGATATTGCAGCAGGGTAAATTGGTTTTCGGATAGCTTCGCGTGACGTTTGCCACAACGTACAATTCGGGGCTCCAAGAATGTAATCGGCAGTGGTAATGAAGTTTTCATTGCTGTTTCTCCGGTGACAAGAGATTAGAAAAGTTTAACAACTTAATTATGTCCACCTAAACACGTAGAGTCAAAAAAATCTTGCAACTAAAAAAAATTCTTTTTAAAATTCAGTGACACAATTAGACTAAATTGTTTTTGAATGATTCAACCGATCATACCGCCACACAAGTCACTGATTAGAAATTATACTGGAGTTTTTGTTGCAAATAAATTCCAGTTAGTAATCATACTAGGGTTTTTTATCGAAAGTATTTCAATTAGATAGGGGTTTTTTTAATATTGAATTTCTAAAATTCAGGTATAGTGAAATCTGTTATCAATCGTTTTAGTGACCGGAGAGCGCAGCTTATCTCTTGAATAAACCGCCGAGTTTTGGTTTGCGGTTTGCATGATACCGCTGGATTATCTAGGGAATGAAAATCGCCGCCGTAGCCGGGGTATAAAATGGGGCGGTAGTAAATCCGGTCTATTTATTTGTATTCTTCCTCTTGGCCGATCTGCCGATCCGCTTTCCAGGTGACAAATAGAGTCTCTGTCCGAAAATCGCTCTAAATCCTTATCCATCGGTCAAATTTTAATTTGCTTTATGGTGCTTATTAGTGTATACTTTAAATGTCACCATCATAGGAAGTATATAACCAAAGGAGCACACCCATGAAAACAGCTATTTATATTCGAGTCAGTACAGCAAGCCAGAATGAAAAGGGCCAAAGGGCAGATATTCAGAAATGGCTTAGGGGCAACGGCATTGCCGATATCAAGTATTATACTGATAAGGAGTCTGGGGATAATCTTGACCGTCCCGCCTTCCAACAATTGCAAGCCGACATATTCAATGGCGAGATTAAAACCGTTGTCGTTTGGAAGCTAGATCGACTCAGCCGATCTTTACAGGACGGTATTAACACGCTATGCGATTGGCTTAACCGTGGTATCCGGCTTGTCTCTATCACGCAACAACTTGATTTTCACGGCACGGTAGGAAAGCTAATTGCCTCTGTCCTATTTGCCGTTGCCGAAATGGAACAACAGACAAGACGCGAACGCCAAGCCGTGGGCATTGCTCAAGCAAAAAATGACGGTAAATATACTGGCCGACAACCCGGCACATTTAAGGCATCTATCACACGCGCCCGACAACTCCGCAAGCAAGGCAATACAATGATCGAGATAGCTCAGTCACTCGGTATAAGCAAAAGGTCAGTCATTCGATACCTACAATCTTAAAACGCAGGGCAAGCGCTGGGGTGGCAAGACAGGCCGATTCATTAAACTGAATCCTGACAAGATCAAGACCATCCAACGCATGAAACAAGCGGGCGACAAAATAACTACCATTGCCCGTGCTGTCAGCCTTAGCCGTCCAACAATATACGCTGTGTTAAATCATGCGTAATCTACTGCTTACCCGTTGCAATTTATCCAATCGCTTTGTATGTGATTACAGAGCATCTTTGTAACAAAGCATCTTGTGTATAACGCTGCCCGCGCAAAAGGCCGCAAGGCAACTGCCGTGGTTATTGCTGATAAAGCACGATAAGTATATTTCGATCTAGCCCCGCTCATACAGGAATGGCCTCATCCGGTATTCCCACGGTGCGAAACCAGCTTTCTGCCACCACGGAGTCGAGTTCCACAATTTCGCGTGCCCTCTCATTTCTCTCTGCCATGATTTCCAATTCTTTCTTATGGTTGGAGATTTTCCTGCGACACCCACCCGGCCATTTAGGCAGTAGTTATCTGCCTTACCCGATTTGGTACCTTTCATTCACTGTACTTTAAACAGTATGTCTTGGCCGGTAGTTAGCCGACCGTCCCGAACATCTCTGATTTTACCTTTTATATGTGGGGGATTGCAACTTGAAAATTTAGTCACTAAAATCAAGTTGGTTAGAGGGTGCAAAATAATGTTTTCTGTTTCTTGTCCTCATTGTGGAAAGTCTCTCGCGGGCGAAAGTGATTTTGCCGGGCGCATGGTTATCTGTCCAACCTGTAAAACGGAGTTTGAAATTCCGTTAGCCGTGAAATTAGAAACATGGTTGATCGACATTCTTCCGGATCGCATTGCCAACCTCCTGGAGTCTCGTGGTGTATACACCGTCAATGATGTGCTTCAATGGACACCTGACGATCTTTTGGCCCTTCCGAAATTCGGCCCTGTAGCATTGGAGTACTTGTACTACGGACTGAAGAGCATCGGTTTTTATCGGAAAGGGCAGATTCCAAATTCAGTTGAGGCTCAAACGCAAAGAGAACTTGAAAATATCAACGTTCTAAAAGCATCTGAAATAGTCGTTAAAGCATTGATTATTCCAGGTGATAGGACAAAAGAAGGAACACTCATTAAATCTATTGCTATTCCTTGGTTGAAAATTGTAGAAGTTATTGCAAACGATCCCGCAGAAATTTACAAAATACCTTGGCGCAAATGGGAGGAGATTATTGCAGGCGCTTATTCTGCATCTGGTTACGAAGTTGTCCTTACGCCGCCCAGTAACGACCAAGGGCGAGATATTATTGCGACAAAGCGGGGCATCGGATGTATTCGCATCTTGGACCAAGTTAAGGCATATAATTCACAACATTTAGTGACAGCGGATGAAGTTAGATCTATGATAGGTGTAATTACAGGCTACCCAAATGTTTCCAAGGGGATAATCACTACCACTTCGATGTTTGCCCCAGGAGTCGAAGAAGCAGAAAATATTAAGCCGTTTATTCCGTATCGACTTGAATTGAGGCCAAAGGATGCAACGATAGCATGGCTAACTTCACTTGTATCTGGCGGGAGGCTGTTAGAATGATAGTGTTAGGAGTCCTTTACTGTTGTGATAACGCCCCAGTCTACTAAGTCACGATAGCGGAATGCCCATGCTTCGATCCCTTTATACCTTGCCCTTGCCGTGCCCTTGACCGATCCGCCGATCCTATCTATATCGGGTGGGGTCTAATCTCATTTTGACAACCAGTTTTTCGATTATGCTATCCGGCCTTGCTCTTACCTAATCCGTATTCGGCTTTTTTGATCGTGCTTTATTTAATTCTTCAGCAAGGTTATCTTTGGCTTCGTCAATAGCCTGACCATGTATACCCACTTCAAATGTAGTTCCATTCTTCATGCTTACGATTATACATGGTTGTCCTGATTTATTGTCCTTATCATATATACATGAAACATCTTCAGCATCAATCCAATCTCCAATCGGCAATTTTATTAGTGGTTTACTCATTTTTATCCTTTCATTAAGAGCTAGTGCCCAATAAAACGCCCGCTAGAGGGCAGGGAATTGTGGCTTTTGATTGTCCGCAATGTCGATTTTCTGCTATGATTTATCACTTGTCGAGTACACATAGCAACCGATTTCATTTCTATTCATTTTCAGATTTAGCTCTTTGGACAGCATTTTTTGCATGTTCAATTTGCTCTGGCTTAGTTGAATCAACTAAGATTGTTTCTTGTTTTATTTCATGGGGTCCAGTACCGTGAGGGCGCATCCTTGCCATACCATTTTCCCCATAGATTTGTATATATTTTTCGCCATCATACATTTCGATAATGTCTGCTTCAAGAAAGGCTTTTTGTGCCTCTAGTGTATCAACAAAATTGATGAGCCATTCTGCCGTGAGCAATCTCCTTAATTAAAAAGGGTTTATTGTTACATAGCTATAATATGCACAATTCACATGGATCGTTGCAATAGATGTACCTTGCCAGTTCAGTTACCTATTAACACTTGCATGTATCATATATACTCGAATCAATGACTTTTTTATATTGTCACCCGTGGAATTATGCCCCGGAACGCTTTATCACGATGACGCGGCAATCGGCGGATCCGGCTATGTCGGATGGGACAGGCCACTGTCGGGCTAGGCATGTAAGAATCTCCGTCTTGCCAATCGCCGGTTCATCTTGCTGAACGCAGGGAACGCCGCCCGAGTTTCCTACAGACGACTGTACCACGGCTGCCCCACCGCCACTGCCCTGGAGAGAAGAGGTTGATGGCGGACACGGCAAATTCGGACATATTGGCTGAGCCTGCAAATCACATTGACGCATATCAAGTCACATTGATGACATTCAATTCGGCAAGCAGTATTCGTTATGCTTGAAAATCTATTTGGCACTGGACTTGCGGTTTAGCTTGAAGGCTACTCAAGAGTGATTGCGACTAGTTCCCCGCTATCCTTGCGTCACGGTCTTACGCTACAGGTAGCAGGGAACCGAGTAATCCTTTAGACGGAGGATCTGACTGATGGACCTCACATACTTTACGTCCGCTCTCCGTGATGTGATCGAATGCCGTTCTGTCGATTGGCTGTACGAGCCAGGGGATCTTCTCATTGTCCAGGGAATGCCTCCGTACTGTCTGATCGTTATTCTTCAGGGCGATGTCGATGTAGGGCTAAGGCAGAAGGATGGTCGGATCGTTTTTCTCGCGACCGCTCGGCAGGTTCCATCATCGGAGAAATGGCGTTTCTTATGGGTATCCCCCGTACCGCCCAAGCTCGCGCGATGACTCGCGTGCGCGCCTGCCTCCTGCCCAGGGGGGACTACTACGATCTCGCCCGAAATTGTCCCGCGTTCGAAGTCAGCCTCCGTCGGCTGGCCGTGCGCAGGTTGAATGATCCACGCGAGGTCTGCTCTGCGACAAGGAAATATGCGAAGGTCGTTTGGAATGCTGCATTGGCCACGGCGCCCTCGATGTCGTTTGCCAATCGCGCACAGATATTACTGCAACGCATGTGAAGATGCCGGCTAAGCTAGGGCAGTGTCTTTAAGTTCAGACCATCGAGTCAAGGTCGCGTGTCCTAAGACGATCATCTCTCGCAGATCGGTCAGGCGGCCCAAAAACACTCGGAGCCGATACCAGCATATGGCCAGACCCCGAGCAGAACTTTTATGAGTGGCGCTAGCACGCCGCCCACATGCGGTCTTGTCACCACGATGGGACGCACGCGCGCGTTCGAGTGGCTATTTCCGTTCGATCACTTTCGCAGATGGATCCCTAAGGAGGTTCTCGAACTCTGTAATCAGGGTGTCAACATAACCCTCGTCAGCGGTGATAATTGCTTTCATTGGACCATCTGCCGCATCGTAGTCTTTGTAGAGTTGTAGGAGTTCGCCCAAATACTCAGTCCTCAATCGGTTTGCGTCGATAACGTCGGCGCCGGGAATTGAGATGATAGCGTACCTATACTTCCGTGAAAGTGTAAAACCGAAGATTAACTGTGCGATATGCTCGTACGCGTATAGGAGGCTGACCGGAAAGTTAAGAAGTCTCCCAGGTGCATGGAAGCGCCTTAGTTGACAGAGGATGTCGTCTTCCAAAACAGGTGGGTCAGGTTCAGCTTCGTCATATACCCAAACTCTAGTCTGATTGATGCACCCACCGTGCCGCGCAGCGTTGCCAGCCAAGAAACTAACATATTGAGTTTGTCGCCTCTGCGTCCAGAAGCCAGTTTTTCTATCGTTTCGCGACACAACATAGACCGTATCATCCGGATCGTAGTTTGGTCTCGTGAGAACTCGGAGCACTTCACTAGCGGAAAGAAACGTTCTTGTCTCGTTGATGTAATTCATCGAGTCATAGGCGTTTGACACTACCTTGCGTAGCTCAACGTCAAGGCCATTCGCCATGAACTGGGATAGAGTTTTAAGTTTGAGCGGCGGGAAGGACGTGAACCGCTTGTATGGGTGCAGGGGTGAATCCGGACTATAGAGCATCCCCTTCAGCTCCTTTGGGGGAATGTAGGTATAGGTGGCAAGGTTCAAGCCGTGTTTTGTGACCAACAGCTCGTTGTGATGAAGTGCGAATACATCCCCGAGTTCATGATTTCGCATAAGTTGCTGAACTGCCGCTGTGACCATTAGTTCACGTGGCTCACAGAACGTGATGACGCGCGCCGCAATGTTAATTGCATCTCCGACTTGGATGTATTGTCCTGCAAGCGCGCCGCCGCTGCCGGGGACGATGCGATCGCCCTCAGAGTAGTTCAGCGCGGTGCGGACAGGGACATCACTCTTGCAGAGGTTTACCATGAAATCGATCGCAAACTGTAGAAAACGCTTGGTGCTGCTACCATCCAGGTGACATTTACGGCCGATCGAAACGATTACCCCATCGCCAGTCGAGAAACAATCCGGGTGGAGGTCTTCGAGTGCTTGGACATGGTTCGAGAGCAACTCTAAGAAACTGTGGACCTTCTGCGCCATCTTCTCGGGTGTGCGTACAGAGAGTTCCTCAATGTCGAAGATGGCAACGAGCGATCTGTCAATTTGGGCAAATGTAGTCATACGTCCCTCCGTCTGTAAGTTCAGGTGTAGCGAATAGAATTCGGCTCCCGGCTACCCTCATGTGGCCGCTTTACCTGTCTTTCGTCTGGCCAGCCCAGGCCCCTATTTCAATTACCCTAGAGCGGCTATGCTGGCAATCGAGGGACCGAAGCTCCGTTTTTGAGGGTATCACGTTGTTGAATATAGTCACGCCAAAATGGTCTGTCAAGCATGGTGATATTGGAGTTCACCCAGTGTTGGTTTTCCAGGGGGTGGCTCCGCTGCAAGGACTTACGGCGATTTGCGGTACGGGCCTGCGTTTGACCTTGTGCTTCTTGGCGTAACCGAACCGGCCCAAGACAGGTCGATGCAAGCATCGGTCATAAGTCAAACTGTTGTCCCATCTTGCCGATCTGCCGAGAGTTGCAGCCAAATCGCAACTGGGTGAACTCCAATGGTGATATAGTGATTGCAGCCTTACTTAATGAGCGATGTGGGATCTATTCAGTCCCGACGCAGCAGAACCCTCTAACGCCTTCACCACCGCATGGACCGATGTGAGGAAACCGGCCTATATCGCTGGGTAGCGTTCCCCCAGATATCCCTCAGGCTTGCTCCGTTGTGGAGATTTGGCCGGGCCGGAAGACTGCTGGAATGCCTCGATTTTTTCGGGCTGTGGTTGCTGTAATTGTTCAATTTCCGCCTTTTCATAGTGTCGGGACAGAATTTTGCTGAGAAAATCCCGTTGGTGACTATGGAAATCTGGCCCCGGCCAATCTGCCCAAAGAAGCGGCATCGTTCGCTCGGGCAAAACGATGCTGGCCAAACGCATATCCACAATCCTGCCCAATCTTGTGCCATGCGAATCTATCGAGACTATGCGGATTTATGGCGCTATTGGATGTTTAAAGACCGGTCAGCCGATGCCTGCCGGACGATAGCAAGAATAGCCTCTCTGTCGGCCAGTGAGAGAGACGGCCAAGCGTTGGCCAAAAGAGTAAGGGCGGGGGATCGGGCGTTGTAGGGGGCGCGTCTTATCCCTTACCGAATGACGGGCAGGGCCGGGGTAGGGGTGCCCTTGTGTGCCCGTCGAATGCCGGGGTCCGCTTGGCCGATGATCGGTCGGCCTTCCCGAACATACCCGATTTTACCATTTTTTGGGGATATTGCAAGAATTACATCATGATGATAGGCTCGGTGGTGGTCAGGATGAGTTGTTATGGACTCATCACGAGATTCCCACAATCGTCTGCCGCCATTCTTGACGCGGCCTTGTTCTGACACCGGAGGTTGTGATAATGCCTAAAGTCCCTGCTGATAGCCCATTATTGCCATTATTTAAGAGTCAACTTGAGGCAGAGTGCAAAAAACTTGCAGAAGAAAATGATTTAACAGAGCGTGGCAGCTGGTTAATCTACTGGTATTTTGGTCGTCTGCATGGTTTTAGCGAGGCTGAGATAGAGGAAGTGTTTTGTGACGGGGGAGGAGATTTAGGAATAGACGCCATCTGGATTGATGACGAAGACTATGTGCATTTCTACAATTTCAAAAACCCTATCGAGCCCAACAAAGGGATTTCAGCAGGCGAAATCGACAAGACCCTAGCGGGGCTTCGCCTGATTATGAAAAGGCAGCATAAGAAGATTGCGAATCGGAGCATAAAGTCCCGGATCGAAGAAATATACCAACAAGTGCGGAATGGATACCGGATTCACTTGGTAAGCAGTGGCCGAGGGATCCAGTCAGAGTCGGAAATTAAACTTAATGCCCTAATCTCAGAGTTGAATGCACCATCATCAAACCTGTTCTCATGGCAATCAGAGGATCTAGCATACTTACAAGAAACCTTTTATCAACAGAGTCTTCCGGCTATTGGGGATCCCATTACCTTTGCTTACAATAGAGCACCCTATATCCTCAAATCCGGCGCGGCTGAAACATACTTTCTGCACGCCACGGGACAATTTATAGCAAACCTTTACGAAAAGTTTGGGGAGTCGCTGCTGCAAAGGAACATACGGGTAGATCAGGGCCATACAGCCGCGAATCGGTCAATTGAAGCAACATGCACCGGGTCTGATTCGGCCAATTTTTTGCATTTTAACAATGGCGTGACGTTCCTATGTGAGTCTGCGGTATTTGATCCGATCCAAAACAACCTTACCCTGAGCAAGGCGCAAGTCGTAAACGGTGGCCAAACAGTTCGCATACTCTATCGAGCCAACCGTCAAGGATCCTTAAAAGTGGATGTGCTAGTTCCTCTGCGTGCCATCACGAATAGCCGCGATAAAGATTTTGCTCTAAATGTGGCCGTAAACCAAAACAATCAGAATCAAATGGGGACAGGCTTCCTCCGATCAAATGACGCCAGAGTAGTCCAGCTCGACTATGCGCTGGCGAGTTTAGGATGGTATCTTGAACGCCGCCAGGGTGAACTTGCGTCATTAACACCGGATGAACGTGCAGCAATCGAAAGTAGAATAGGAAATACGTTAACTAACCATATAATCAAACTAAAGGAGGGCGCTCAAGCGTACACGGCAACGTTCTTTGAACAGCCGGAGTTGGCAAAAAAGAACGTCAAGAAAATTTTTACATCGGTAGAAAACGGCGGATTCTTCGAGAGGATATTTTCGAGTAACATGACCGCTGAAAAAGTAGTTATTTCGCATCAGTTGAAGATGCATGTGGATTCATTCGTTAAACGATTTAGTACCAGGAAACGCAGAAGGGATCGTGTAGAGGACTGGAAATCGGACTATTGTGAACTTCTTGGAACTAAGATTGTGAAAAATTTCCCCGAAGACATCGAACAGGTTATGCCACAATGCTCTGTATTCGTTTGTGGAACAATCTTTCGTGATTTTGTAACCTTTCAAGAAAGGGATCCATCTGATTTGCCTTCATGTCTTACAGCAGAGGGGGATACTTGGATCCGCGAACATCTTTACCATATTCTCGAATATGCCCGACGAAACAAGTCCCGTGCTGGCAAAAGTTGGCCAGTTCTTCTTAAGAGCAACTCGTTTTTTGAGCGCGTTTCTGGATACATCGAGGGGATCCGCAGCACTAGTACAGCAGATCAAGCGTAGTGTTTCGACGACGGACGAAAAAAGTGCGACGGGGAGCTAATGCCAGACTCACGACTTTAAGGGGGGTGGTGGGGTTAGTCACCGCCCCTTAACCGATGCCTGCCGGACGATAGCAAGAATAGCCTCTCTGTCGGCCAGTGAGAGAGACGGCCAAGCGTTGGCCAAGAGAGTGAGGGCGGGGTCGGGCGTTGCCGGGGCGTCCGATGCGACAGTTACGTTGGATTGTACGTTGTCTGATTCGGAAAAGTGACTATTTTCCGATGAAAACGCGGTAGTATCGAATCCCTCCCCATCCGCTTGGACCTTTGTATAGTAATACAATCTATAAAATACCCCTCGCTTCAAAACATTTCTTTTCTGGGCTTATTACAAACTAGGTTCGGAGTCAGTCTTAATTATTCGCAACCTTATGTTATTTTATTCCTAAACAATCCCGCTGGTTGCGGGATTGGCGTATAGCGCATTGCGGCCCAAAATCGGCGCATGCCTCTCCGGATTCCAAGTCGTCTTCCCCGCCTGATATACGATGTTTTGAAAGTCTCGCTTTGTCGTTTGGATGCAGCCCTTTGGGACAATCATCAGCATGTTGTCCGGGTATCCTATAGCAACTTCCAATGTGGAAGCGTTGAACAGTTTCCTTTTTCCTGATTGGCTTCGAGTTACTGATGGCGGAATAGATCAAATCAAATTTGGAGTATGCTTTGGCACATCCAAAATGTTGCACAAAGATCAGGATTTTTATAAAAACCGCCTTTTTGCAGATTATTGCATCGCGTTAATATCTTATAGATTGATAATTTTTATTGACTTTATGGACTTTTTCATTATAAACAATGAAAGGGATATTAATTTGGTATATCGATGCAGAAGTCCGGGCTGTTTTTGTTTCGATTTTGATCCTTTCACCCTATTAGGGGTATTTTTTGGCTTAAGCTTCAGATCAGTAAGGATTCAATCATGCACTTAAAAAATGCTCTCCGTGTTGATAAAAAAAAGAAATTCTCTCTATTTAATTCCAAAATGCATCACAGGAGGGCCTGGGACGTCAAGCGGTTAGTATTCGAAACTTTGGAGCACAGGCTGGCGCTTAGTTCCGATCCTTTCATCTCCGAATTCATGGCGGCCAACAACCACACTTTGATTGACGGCAACGGAGAATATGCCGACTGGATTGAAATCCATAATCCGAACAGCACGGCCTTCGACGTCAGCGGTTGGTACCTGACGGACAACCCCACTAAACCGACAAAATGGCAATTTCCCACGGGCACGGTCCTCAACGCCTACGAATATAAGATCATTTTCTGCGACGACGGCTTTACCACGTTTCCACCCGGCGAACTGCACACCACTTTCAAGCTCGACAAAGAAGGCGAATATCTCGCTCTGGTCAAATCGAACGGCACGACGATCGTCAGCGAATACGGGCCGGACGGTTCAAATTTTCCGCCCCAGTCCGCGGACGTTTCCTACGGGGTACCGATGACCGCGACGCCCACGGGCGTCGTCACATCCAGCAATTTCACTTCCAATGCCGAAGGCTTTGCGTACTCCGACGATATTATTGCCAGCGTCGGCAGCGGCTCCGCCATCAACGGGGCTTATTCCTCGACCGGCGGAAACACCGGCGGCTGTCTGGCGATTACCAATAGCACAATGTCGTCGAGCATTACGGTTAACGGCGGATTTTCCAAATCAATAACGATCAGTTCCGACGGATACTATAACTTTTCCGCCCAAGTTAAACTGGCTTTAACCTCCGGCTCTACTTACAATATGGCGACTACCGATTCCGGTACGGGGTATCTGATCGTCAAAAATTCCGGCGGCACTACCGTTCTTCAAAAAACATTCGTGCAAGCAGGCGACGGCGTTTCAAAGTCGATTACCAGCCCATGGACGACGTTGAACGGCAACGTGGGTTTGACGGCGGGAACATACACGGTCATCTTGGCCTTGAAGGATTCAACAAGAGTGAGTGGCACTGGTCCGAAATATATTTCGGCAAATTTCGATAATTTTTCGGTCGCTTCGACGTTGGTAACGGTCGACACAACCCAGCAATACTTCACCATCCCCACGCCGCGTGAATTTAATGGCGCCGGCTTACTCGGCATCGTGGAAGATAAAGTCGAATTCAGCCAAGACCACGGTTTCTTTACCAGCCCGTTCGACGTGGCGCTGGCCTGCGATACGATCGGCGCCACGATCCGCTATACGACGGACGGGTCCGAACCCGCGTTCAACACCGGAACGCTTTATACGGGACCAATCCACATAACCGGAACCACCGTGCTTCGCTCTACGGCTTTTAAAACTAATTATCAGCCATCGATAGTCGAAACCAGGACTTATATCTTCCTGGCCGATGTGATTCACCAGCCTAACGGCGTAGCGCCAGGAGCGGGCTGGCCCGCGCAGGGGACCTTTAACGGTCAAATCATGGATTATGGCATGGATGACGATCCGGCATGGGTTGCCGCATGGGGATCCCAATTGGCCGATGCTCTTACAGCCATTCCCACTATGTCTCTGGTGACCAACAACGCTAACCTCTTTGATCCGACAACGGGCATCTATGTCAACCCGACGCAGTCGGGAAGCGATTGGGAACGTCCGGCATCCTTGGAATTGATCTATCCCGACGGCACGACAGGTTTCCAAATTAACGCCGGCATTCGCATCCGCGGCTCCAGAAGCGCCGAGGGGGATGTACCCCAGCACGCCTTCCGAGTTCTTTTCGACCAATACGGCAGCCCCACCTTGGATTACCCCCTTTTCGGCGATCAAGGCGCGGATCAATTTAGTGATATTGATCTACAATGCGTCCAAAATTGGTCTTGGCAAATGGACGGAACCACGGAGGCTTCTTTTGTTCGCGATTTATTCGCCCGGCTAACCCAACGAGATATGGGAGAGCCTTACAGCCGCGGCGAATATTATCAACTCTACATCAACGGGCAATATTGGGGATTGTACAATACCGATGAACGGCTGAACGCCGACTATGCGGCAAGTTATTTCGGCGGCAGTAAAGACGACTATGATGCGATCAAGATTAATCGTATTGCGACCTCTTGGCCTTATATATTTGAATGCGAAGCCACCGACGGGGATATGAATGCCTGGCAGGATTTCTGGAACCAGGCCATGGGAATGTGGACCGTCAATTATTACAAGCCCACCTTCACCGTGAGTAATATAAACGATGCGGAAAACGTCATCGCCACCCCCGACATGCAGAACCAACTCATTACCGCCGGGGCCTCGACCATCAATTACATCAACACGGGAAGCGACGGACACTATACGGGCAGCGTGGCCTTCCCAGGCACGACGCTGGCGACGAATTCCGATAATTTCGTGATAGAGGCCATGGGCACCGTCAAATTGACGACCTCGGGCGATTGGACCTTCGGCCTCTCGACCAGCGAATCGTTCAGCTTCGAGTTGTCAAACGGCGCCAACACCTATTCGTTCACCTACACCGGCACGGGAAGCGTTGCCGACGTGTTAAGAACGTTCAATGTCGCGGCCGGCGATTATAACCTTCGCATCGTGTATTTCGAGAGCACCGGCGGCGCTAATCTGGAACTATTCGCGGCGTCCGGCTCATATACGACGTTCAATGCTTCGGTTTTTCACCTTATCGGCGATACGGCCAGCGGCGGGATAGGCTTTTCCGGCATGGCCAGCAACGTCGCCTACCAGCGAGTGCAGGGGAACAATCCCGACGGCACGAAAAATCCCCATTTCGACAAGCTGCTCGATCCGGTCAACCTGGCCGATTATCTGCTGATGATCGATTATACGGGCAATTATGACGCCCCGGTCTCCAGTTGGTTCAGCCCGGTGGTGCCCAACAACTTCTATGCCATCTACGATCGCGCCAACCCGGACGGTTTTAAGTTTATCGCCCACGACAGCGAGCACACCTTGAACAGTCCGGTTTCGTACAATGCCAATCGTCTTGGACCTTTTACGGCCGGTCAACAATTCAGCCAAAGCAATCCGCAATGGCTTCATCAGCAATTACTTAATAACGCCGAATATCGCTTGCTTTTCGCCGATAGGGCCAATTTATTTTTAACCGACAACGGTGTCCTTACTCCAGCCGCTTGCCAGGCCAGGTACGACGCGCTGACTGCCCAGATAAATATGGCCATTATCGCCGAATCGGCCCGATGGGGCGACGTCAAAACCGAACCCGCCCTTACAAAAACCACCTGGCTCGATTGCATCGCCCGCGAAAGGACCTGGATGAACACCCGCACCGCCATAGTGATCGGCCAATTACAGGCGTTTAGTCCCACGCTCTATCCAGCCGCCTACCCGCCGCCCACGACGAATCTGTCTCCCGGGAACGTGCCGGCAAATTCCATCCTTACGCTTATCGCCCCCGACACGATTTATTACACCCTTGACGGCACGGATCCTCGCCTGTTCGGCGGGGGGATTTCGCCCACGGCGATCAGTTGCCTCCCGGGCACGCACATCACCATCACTAAATCGACGCTGCTAAAGGCGCGAGTCCGTTATCCTGGCAACAATTGGTCCCCCTTGAAGGAAGCCGCGTATTACGTGGGCACGACGGCCGATTCCACGAACCTGGCAATCACCGAAATCAATTATCATCCTTACGCGCCAACGGCCGATGAAATCAACCACGGATTTTTCGACACCGATCAATTTGAATTCATCGAATTGAAGAATATCGGCGGCACGACGATCGATCTCAGCAACGCATATTTCAGGGAAGGATTGACATGGAGCTTTGACATCGCCTCCATCCAATCAAATTATTTGGACCCCGGCCAATTCGCCGTTCTCGTCGCCGATCCGGTGGCCTTCGCTTATCGTTATGGCGGCGGCATTCCCATTGCCGGCACTTATTCCGGCAATCTGGATAACGGCGGTGAAAGGATAACTCTCGTCAATCACTTGGAACAAGTAATTGCCAGCATTAAATACTCGGACAGCGGGAGTTGGCCGGGCAGGGCCGACGGCAACGGCAGCACCCTGCAGATCATCGATCCCGCCGGAGATGAAAACGATCCCCATAATTGGCGCTCCAGCGTGGAGTACGGCGGCACGCCCGGCGCCGACGGTCTGTTGTCCTACAACGACGTGATCATAAACGAGGTCTTGACCCACACCGATCCGCCCGAGTCCGATACCATTGAACTGCACAACACCACCGATCATTCCATCGACGTCAGTGGCTGGTATTTGAGCGATTCAAACGCGGATTACGAGAAATTCCGCATTCCCGACGGAACGATTTTGGCCCCGTACGGATACGCCCTTTTCAGCGAGGATGATTTGGGCTTCGCTTTCGACGCTCAAAACGGAGACGACGCCTGGCTGCTGACAACCGACGTTTCCGGCAATCTACAGTACTTTGCCGACCACGTGGAGTTCGGCGCGGCCGCAAACGGCGAATCGTTCGGCCGATGGCCCAACGGCACGGGCGATTTGTATCCCATGACTTCGCAAACGTTGGGAGCGGACAATTCCGGACCGCGCATCGGGCCGGTTCTCATCAGCGAGGTGTATTATCATCCGCCGGGCGGAAACAATTACGAATTCGTGGAAATTTACAATCCCACCTCCGGCACGGTCGATTTATCGCACTGGAAATTGGACGGCGCGGTCCAGTTCGATTTTTCCTCCGGGTCCGTCACCACCTTGGGCGCCAAGCAAACCCTGGTAGTGGTGGAAAACATTGTGGTTTTTCAATCGCTTTTTGGCACGGGCGTCACGGTTGCGGGACAGTTTACCGGCAATCTCGACAACAACGGCGAAACCCTGACTCTTTACAGGGCCGGCACGCCCCCACCCGAAGATCCCAGTTTCTACCCGGCCATTTTGGAAGACCAGGTGAGCTACGGCGACGCTTCTCCATGGCCGGTCATTCCCGCGGGACAATCGTTATCGCTGCAGCGCGTCTCCGGCAACGATTGGGGCGACGATGCCGCGAGTTGGTACGCTCATGCCCCGACGCCGGGCAGCGTTCTTTTTGTCGCCAATGACGACACGGCACGCGCCTTCATTAACCGGTCCGAAACAATCGACGTCTTGGCCAACGATTCCGCGCTGGCCGGTTCGCTGAATCCGACCACGGTGCAAATTACACTTGCTCCCGTCCACGGCACGGCGGGGGTCGATCCGGTTACGGGAGTTATCCAGTATACGCCCGCCACCGGCTACCTCGGATCGGATACGATTAAATATAAAGTGAAGAATAATCTGGGCGTATTTTCCAACGAAGCCACGCTCGGTATCACAGTTGTCCAGCCCGAGGCTTTTTCCGCCGGCCCAAGCGAGTGGATCGCGGCAGGATCGGCTGGCATGACCCTAAAGCTCGGAACCGACGGAAAAATACACCTCTATCAAACCGGCACCCCTGTGGACATAGTGCCACCGCATTTGCCGGCCAACGTGGCAACCATCAGCATCACCGGCCGCGATAATATCGATGACGTGCTTACGGTCGATTTCGGCCCCGGCAATCCAATCCCGTCCGGAGGCATTGTTTTTAACGGAGGGGTCGGCGTCAACGGCAATTCGCTTCTGATTCTTGGCGCATCGGCCAACGAGAACGTAGTCCTCACCGCCGATCAAGTTACGATCAATGGCTCGGAAGTGATCAACTATAATAATATCGCTATTTTTGGCTTCAATCTAAGAAGCATCGCCGATAACCTGACAATCGACGGCACAACGCTTAAAATCGGCCAGGATAACGCCATTTCCGCCGGTACGAACGTGACCATAGACGGGGGCGTTCTGGACCTTAATGGAAAGAGCGACGCTGTCGGCGACGTTACCCTGCTTAGCGGAAGCATTGTCAACGGCACTCTCAACGCCAAAGCATATAATATCCAAAGCGGAAACGTAACCGCCACGCTTGCCGGAGCAGGTGCAATACTCAAGACTACGCTCGCTCAGGCCAACGTCGCAGCGATTAACAATACGAATACCACGATCACCGACGGCGAACTCGCCACGAATTCCATCACCACCGGAACTTTGACCATCGGAGCAGGCGCCACGCTAACCATCGGCGCCATTCCGGGAGGCCCGATGTCGGCGCCCGGCCTGTCTTCATTACATCAAACTTCCACAGCAACGTTAACGCCGGCCTTGGTCGCTCAATCGGCGCCATCTACACAGGAACTTGCCGTCGCGGAAACGGTATCCATGCCGATTGTCGACGCGGCGGTTCAGGAACCATCAAATCTAACCGACATGGCGCCGGCGACAACCCTTGTCGAAGCAACCCTTGTCGAAACAACCCTTGCCGAAAGCGACGGTCTTGCTCCGATCCCGCTCACCGAGCCTCGGATAGAAGAATCAATAACCGCCGTCTTTTCCAACATCGCCGCATCGGCCGCCGATACCAACATCGGCATATCGACCGTCGATTCCGCGGCGGTCTTAAGCTTATTGAACCCTCCCGCAGCCCCGCGAATCGAATCCATTGCCTCTCAATCCCTGCTGCAATCGCCGGTTTATTGGCCGTTCGATGCCGAGGCGTCCCGCTTACGGGCAATTGACAATTTCTCCAATCCGACTTTAGATAGGCGGCTGGGCAGCGGGAAAGATCGACTATTAACTTCGATTCAGGATGAATTGTCGCCTCATGTGCTGAAGCTGATAAAACAACCCGGCGTTGGGATGTCAGGCCAACAACAAGCTCGCAATCTCGCCTTGCAGTCGATCGTTCAAGATTCTTCCGGGAATTCCCCCGACGAGCAACTGGATCTGGAATTGCATTATTACCGCCATTCCCGAAAACAAGACAAGTTGCCGGAGAAAGCGGTGGATGCGGTCCTTGCATGGGACTGATTGCGATAATCAGGATCAATTGTCGTTTGCACGACTAGAGCGCTTTTCAGATAAGTGTAGCGTTTGTGTGGCACTATTTGGAAGAGTACTTGATCTACTCCCCGCCCGGCTTTTTGCCATAGCGATCGATTACGTCTTTTAGAATGAACTTTTGGGGGAAGGGCTCATCGAGTTGTTTGAGTATTCGCTGGTATTGTATGATGAGATCCATCAAGTCGCTGCCCGTGATTTCATCCTCGAAAAGGGCGGGGAACTTGTCCAGCGCTTGCCGCCATAGGACAAAGCCTTGATCGTAGGCGGTTCGGGCGGCGGTTGGATCGCCGTCGCGGAAGGCCCGGTCGCCCTGATAAATGAATTTTCGGGCGTTTAACGCCTCGTCGGTTTGTTCCATTTGAGCGCGGAGACGCCAATACACGAAGTTCACCGTTTCCCGGTATCGGCTGATGTATGTGGCCGTTTCCTCATGGTTCGTCGCTTCTTCGGCAAGCTTCTTGGCCTTGGCATGTTGGGCGCCTTTGATTTGCCGGGCCACGTCTTCATGAGTGACCCCCATTCGCTCTTCGGCCTCGAAAGCCAGTTGATGTTGCTCGCTACTGCGTTTTTCGGAGGGAGTCTCATAAGCGGCCAGTTGCTCTTTCGTTAATTGCCGGCGTTTTTTTTCGCGTATTTCGTCGCGTAGTCCGGGTTGCAAAGCATCGAGTTCCGCGACCAGCTTTTTCGCTTGTTCTTCTTCCTTTTCCTGGTCGTTGAGATAGATAGTCACGCCATAAGTGCTGGGGATGGGATTCGATCCGTATTTGAACCATTCGTCGGCAGCCGTTTTCCAAGCGCGGCGGGCCACTTCGCCGAATGTGCCTTCAGTTTCGATAGCCTCGGAATAATTCATTAGCGCCATGGGCGGGTCGGAAAGATAAATCAAGGGACTTTTACCGCCTATGCCCTTGCCGATGTGGTCGGCAAGATTTATCGCGTCGATGAACCACTGCCTGCCCACAAGCCAGTTGTCGCGCAAGGCCAGGGGCCGGAAACGGTGGAATTCGTCGTCGGCCTTGAACAGGCGGCGATAATACTTGTGCTCGTCGGCCCGCCCGATTTTCTGCGAGATCACCCAACCGGT
Organism: Pirellulales bacterium; assembly: GCA_963845975.1. Classification (GTDB taxonomy): domain Bacteria; phylum Planctomycetota; class Planctomycetia; order Pirellulales; family Thermoguttaceae; genus JBEKIK01. Next base: position 862,715 of record CAWJUD010000002.1, read on the forward strand.
TTCCCAAAGCAACCTGGGCTCGTCCTTGTTGTATTCCCTGCCCTGTATCAAATAATCGATGCCCTTGATGACCCAGCGATACCGCTCGCGGTAATCGTCGAATTCGACCGACACGTTATAGGACATATTCCAAGCCTGGTGGATCCATACCGAAATGAAGTGCGGCTGAACCTTGATGATTTGATTGAGCGTGGCGGAGAAATTGGCCCAGTCCTCCTTCATTTTGTAATCGTTGGCCTTCTCCCAGAGAACCAGCGCCGCCACTCCGCGCAGGCCGAAAGTGGCCAGTTTTATCGTCTCGCTTGTAGGATCGATCTGGCCCAGTTGCGTCTGGCTGATCTTGTATTCCAGCCGTTTGCCGGCCAAAACTCCGCCGGGCGTGTCGGCTGTCGACGGATGGCCTAGCCAATACAACAATCCCAACAATATTCCAATCAGCACCAGGTAAACAATTTTTCGGATGAACATATTTCGCGGATTCATTGGGCAACCTCGCGCGTTTTCAAGCAAAATAGTCCGGCCACGAACACGGGAAGCACAAAAGCCAGCATGCGGAAGGAAAATTTCAGGATCTGGTCGCCGGGAATGTTGAAACCATAGGCCACGTAGTCGGAAAAACTGAAGCGGCTGAAGTCGGGGACCAGCATCACCGCCACCCGCATCAGCGGTTCGGCAAATCTGTCGAGCGTCTGAACCACCATGGTCCGCAAATTGGGTTCCAAATCTATCGTGATGTTGTCCTGGGTAATCATGCGCAGCATCGACTCGAACGGTCCCCCGCCGAAGACTTGTCCGCCGGTCATGGTTTGCTGGTATGCCACCTCATAAAGGAACCCGTGAAAAAAGCCCCCCAGCATCGCGCCCGCCGTGGCCAGGATGGCGACCGGGCCGCTTAAAAACGTGCTAAACAATACCCCCATGCCGATAAGTAACGTCATCTGCAACCAGATGCCGATGTAACCCTTGATGAAATTCAACGTAAAGTAACCGTCCGGGCGCGCAAATACATGTCGGCCTGGGCCGCTCCGAAGTATTGGTTTGGAGCGATGCTGCGCAGCCAGACCTCCACCGAGCCGTTGTCCACGAAGTCGTCGAACAGGTCCAGTTTTTCGCCCTTGGGGCTGATTATCCGGCGGGGAATGAACTGCTCATCGAGTACATCCTTGGCGGAAAAAATCCTTACTTCCACCATTTTGCCCGTCCTTGGATTGCGCAACGACAGGCTGCCGGGAAGCCCTTTTGTAACCTCGCCCGTGTACGTGCGATAAACGCTGATATTCATCTCAACGGGCAAACCGTAAGGAAAGGCCTGCGGTGTAACGCCTTGAAACGTCCATACGGCGGCGGCCAGGCCGCCCCCTTCAAAGTAACTGCGGTAAGTCCATTCCTTGCCCACGCTAACGCCTTTTTCGCCGGGTTGACCGGCTCGATCGAGAAAAGATAATTTTCCATATATAGGCACTCGGGCCATCAACATCCCTTCTTCCGGCCCCACTTTGTACGCCGTCTTATCGCCGTCTTTCTCCGTTGTGATAGCATGTGTGTGGCCTTGTTCCGCTTCCATGCGGATTTCGCCCGAAGGACTGATCGTGACAACGTGGCTGTGATGATGAACGTAACTGGTCCGGCCGATAAGAGTCGGCGGTTGACCGGCCGCCGATCCCTCGGCCGGGTGCAGATTATCGGCGATCAATTCGTGCGTGTGCGCCAGGCCGCGAATTACGAATACATAGCAGATCAGCCCCATCACGACCAGGAGAAAAGTCCCTATGGCCGTAAAACCTATAATCCGCCCCAGCACGATTTCGCTCATCCGAACCGGCTTGGTAACGATCGTGTGCAACGTGCGGTTTTTGATGTCCGCCGGCAGGCTCAGAGCGCTAAGAAACAAGGCCATCACCAGCACTAAATAACTGGTTGCTGTGAGCACGAAACTTAAATATAACAACGCCGGATTGGTGCTTTTCGGATCGAGGAACCAGCCCGCGTACAATAAAACCAGGATGAAGATCGCAAAGACCACCACCACTCGGCGGCGTATCGACTCCTTCACGGCCAGCCAGCTTAACGCCGTCACCCGGCGCGGAGAAATTGACGCTAAATCGCCGATTCCCGTGGACCAAACCTTGCCGGTTACCGCGAACGCGTGAATAGGCCCGTGCCTGATCGCGGCGATCAGCCAACCAATGACCGTCACTACCAGCGATATCACGAAAACCGCCAACAGCCAATCCGCCAAGGCCCAGGGAAACCAGCTCAAAAACGGCACGGCATCGGATAAATCAACGACCATCTTCCACTCCTCGCACGCGGCGGCCGGGATGGGCCTCGCTTTCGTCGATGATCTTCAGGAACAGGTCTTCCAAGGTCGTAGTCGGATTGCCGATCGACAGCACCTTGCCGTTGTGACGCTCGATGACGTTCTTGATCTCGACCTGCGCGGCCGGGCTTAGCGTGGTGCTGTGGATTTCGGTAACGTCGCGGACCTTAAGCAGGGCGTCGACCCGCCCTAATTCCTTAAGCTCGCCCTGGTATAAAATGGCAATGCGGTCGCAAACGTCTTGCACGTCGGCCAGCAAATGGCTGCACATGAGCACCGTTTTCCCCTTTTTCCGCAGATCGACGATCATTTCCTTCATTTCGTGGGTGCCGATGGGATCCAGGCCGGTCGTGGGCTCGTCCAGAACGATCAGCTCGGGATCGTTGATCAGCGCTTGGGCCAGACCGATCCGCCGGGTCATGCCTTTGGAATACTCTTTTAGCTGCCGCCGTTTTGCCCATTCCAAGCCAACCATCTCGATCAAATCGGCCACCCGCTGCCGCCGAACGGCCCGGGGCATGTCGAACAACCGCCCGTAAAAATCCAGCGTCTCCTCGGCATTAAGGAACTTATAAAGATACGATTCCTCGGGCAAATAACCGATACGCTCGTTTTTACGCACGTCGGTGGCGTCCTTGCCAAAGACCAAAGCCTGGCCGCTGGTGGGAAATAGCAATCCCAAGATCAATTTGATGGTCGTGGTTTTACCCGATCCGTTGGGACCCAATAGTCCGAAAATCTCCCCTCGCCGAATCTCCAGGTCCAATGCCTTTAAGGCCCTGACTTTTTGACGGCCCCAAAAGTCCCGGTAAACCTTGGTAAGATTCCGAGTTTCAACTATGACGTCTGGCTGCATGAAAAACCTCGATAGGGCGGGCCGGTCGACCGCTTGCCCGATTGACAAGAAATCCTCCGCTGCAAGGATTACTCAATTATTAGTACGCCTTTGTTAAACAGATAGTTCATCCTTTGAAGAACACAGTAAACACCTCACTATAGGGCAGTTTAAATGGTATTGCAAGACGCCGGCAAACCCTTCTCTCGCAGGGTGTGATAATTAATCCGCAGGGTAGGTTATAGGAAAAACGCCCATCGACCATAATATGATTATTCGCATTTGACTGTGTAAAAGTCATTAGTTTAGCCGCGAGCCAACGGCGAGCGTTTTGTTTGTAAGACGACTTTAAAAGTCGTCCCACCTTATTTGGTAGCAAGAGGGCACCGACTCAATGTCGGTTGGCGACCGAGTCGCAAACCGGAAATCTTCACAATAAGTTTGTAATTTCCACAAAATATGGCTCCATCAATGAATCCCGATGCCCCTTCGACCCAGTACCAATGGGCCTTGCAATTCCTCGATAAGCGCGTCGATTTTGAACGCTTCCAGACCATGCCCGGCCCGGAACGGGAAATCAAACTCGGCCGCATGCGGGCGCTCCTAGACCGCCTGGGAAATCCACAGGACCGACTGCCCATCGTCCACGTGGCCGGAACCAAGGGCAAGGGCTCCACCTCGGCCATGATCGCCGCCGCGCTCCAAGCCGCCGGTTACCGGACCGGACTTTTTACCTCGCCGCATCTGGAAAGAGTTGAAGAGCGGATTGCCATCGATGGCCAACCTTGCACACCGGATGAATTCGCCGCATTGGTCGCAGCAGTTCAACCGGCCGTCGAAGTCCTGGACCGGGAGGCTAACGCCGCTGCGTCAGGCGATCACGGACCCACGTATTTCGAAATCATCACCGCCATGGCCCTGCTCTATTTTGTCCGCCGCGGGGTCCAAGCCGCCGTGCTCGAAGTCGGACTGGGCGGACGCCTGGATTCGACCAACGTCTGCCGGCCGCTGGTTTCCGTCATCACCAGCATCAGTTTCGACCACGTTCAGCAGTTGGGCGACACCTTGGAGTCCATTGCCCGGGAAAAGGCCGGCATCATCAAGCCGGGCGTACCGGTCGTTAGCGGCGTAACTGCCGAGGAGCCCCGGGCGGCAATCCGCCATATCGCCCGCGATTACGGCTGCCGGCTTGTGGAATTAGATGAAGATTTCCGCTTCGATTACCATCCTCCCCTGCACCTGCAAAAGCAACCGGCCCTGGGAACAATGGATTATTCAGAAACGGGGACGCTGCTAGTTTCGCAAAAACTAGCAGCGTCCCCGTTTTATTGCCCGCTTTTGGGTCGACATCAAGCCGCCAACGCCGCGGTGGCCCTGGCAACGATACACGAACTAAATCAGCAAGGATGGAACATTACAGAACAGTCGATCCGCCAAGGATTGGCCGCGGTCCAATGGCCGGCACGGATAGAAATCGTCGCCCGGCAGCCAGTGGTGATTTTAGATTCCGCCCACAACACCGCATCCATCGCCGCATTGATACAAGTGCTAAAAGAGAGTTTTTCCGTATCCCGCCGGCTGCTGCTTTTCGCCACCACGCGCGATAAAGACTATTCAGAGATGTTAAGATTATTGGTTGATGGCTTTGATGAGATCGTCTTTACCAAATATACCACCAATCCCCGCGCACTGCCGCCTGCCGAACTCCAGTCCGCCGCCTTCCAACTCACCGGACGGCATTATCCCATTTACGCCAATCCCGCCGAAGCCTGGAGCCATCTCCGCCGGATAGCCACCCCCCATGACCTGCTCTGCATCACCGGCTCATTCTTCCTGGCCGGCGAAATGCGAAAACTCCTGTAAATTTTGGTTCAAATCAATCACGAAAAAACGAAAGTTCGAAAGTACGAAAGAAAGAAGAATGTTTCGTATTTTCGTCTTTTCGCACTTTTGGTGCGTCAGGAGGTTTGGTTGGTTTAATTAGTTGAAAGGTACTAATCATGGTAATTGCTCGTTCACTATGAAGTCAAGTTGGTGTGCGGTAGGGCGACCTATCGTGCAAAGCCCAATGAGACGGCGACGTCAGCCGTAATGCGTAAGCGTGAACCTGTTTCGGCCTCGTGACAGAGGTGAGAGCGGCCAGCCTTCCGAAAGTGGTGAAGCCTGTTGCCGACCGAGAAGCAACGAGCGCGGGCATCGGTCGGGCTTTCCGGGGTGAGAGAGGACGGCGGGCATCGACAGACCAACCAGGAACCTGAGAGACCTGATTCGGCGGCGCGGACTCGGGCGAGTCCGATGCGACCGGAGGCGGGAATGCATAACCGCCGACGGGCCGATTCAGGAGTCGGAGGAGGGCATAGTAGCGGTGAAACGGGGCAATGCCCGTGGAGCGAAGGCCCTCTGCCAGGAGTGCGTTTTCACGGTCGGGAAGGAGAACCGCTTGGATAAACAACCCACTACGGAAGAAGCGGCAAGGCAAAACGCTGAAATTCCGGCTCAGCCGGAGTACAAATCGGGCGTAATGCTGCCGCGGAAAGTCTCCGAACTGCGCGGAAAGCTGGGCCGCAAGGCCAAACAGGAGCCGCGATTTCGGTTTTACGCCTTGTACGACCGAATCTACCGGCTCGATGTATTGCAAACGGCGTGGTGCTTGGTGCTGAAGAAAAATGGCGCGCCGGGAGTGGACAACGTGTCCGGTCAGGACATCATTAAATCCCCCGACGGCGTGCAAGGCTTCTTGCAACAACTGCAAGAAGAGCTTCGCACCAAAACCTACAAACCGCAACCGGTGAAACGAGCGTACATTCCCAAACCGGATGGACGACAACGGCCGCTGGGCATCCCGACCGTGAAGGATCGGGTTGTCCAGGCGGCAACGTTGCTGATCCTGGAGCCGATCTTTGAGGCGGATTTTCTCGACTCGTCGTTCGGATTCCGACCGGGCAAGTCGGCGCACCAGGCAGTGGATGAAATCCGCAAAAACCTGGCCGCCGGACGCACGGAAGTGTACGACGCGGACTTGCAAGGCTATTTCGATACGATTCCCCACGATCAGTTGCTCAAAGCCCTGGAAATGAGAGTCGCGGACCGACAGGTCCTGCGTCTGATCCGCCTGTGGCTGGAAACGCCGATCGCGGAAGACGATGAACGAGGCCGACGCACCTTGCGTCGGAATCCCCAAGGCACGCCGCAAGGCGGAGTGATTTCTCCCTTGCGGGCGAACATATACCTGCACTGGTTCGAGGTGCGGTTCAATCGCCCCGAAGGACCGGGCACGTGGGCCAATGCCAAGATCGTGCGCTACGCGGACGATTTCGTGGTAATGGCCCGCCATACGGGAAGACGCATCGTCAATTGGATCGAATCGACCTTGGAAAGCCGCTTCCGGTTGACGATCAACCGTCAAAAGACTCGCGTGGTGCGAATGCGAGATCCCGGCACCTGCCTGAACTTCCTGGGCTTCACGTTCCGGTACGAACGCGACTGGTTTGGTCGCGGACATCGCTACCTGCGCGTGGAACCGTCCCGGAAGGCAGAACAACGTCTGCGCGACAAAATCCGCGAACAAACCGGCCCGCAATGGGGTTGGATGCCGCTGCCGATCATGATCGGCCGACTGAACCAAACCCTGCAAGGCTGGATCGCGTATTTTCGTCATGGCCATCCGCATCGCGTTGCGCATCGTTTGGACGGTTATGTATTGAAAAGGCTCTGGCGGCACTTGCGTCGCCGTAGCCAACGCCGTTATAAAATACCGGTGGACGAGGGACTGGTTGCCCATTTGCAAAGCCTCGGCTTGCATTCCCTTAAAGTCCTAAGTCCGCCTGTGAATGCCTTACGCTAATTATTCCTGGGTAAGCCGGATGCGGGAAATCCGCACGTCCGGTTTGATGAGGGGAGAAGCGGCACTTATTGCCCCTCTCCTACTCGACTGATGAAAAGTAAAATACATACCATGTTTTTTAGGATTACACTCTAAACGCTTTAGCGCGAATTAAAAACCATGAAGAAAATCGTTAAATCGGCAAAAACTCAAAAAAACGGCCGCGATCAGTTGCGTCCAGAATATAAATTCGATTATAGAAAGGCCCGTCCCAACCGTTTCGCCCGTCGCGGATCAAAAGCCCCGCTGATCGTCGCCCTCGATCCCGACGTGGCTAAAATCTTCGCGACCTCTGAATCCGTCAATCATGCACTGCGCCATAATTACTGCGCTGCCGAAATAATATATAGAATGTTCCACGCATTACATGTTATTCTACCTACGAAACTTGCGCAATGCCACTCGTGTTCATGTTCTCTTGTGCCCATGACAAAGTTTATATTTAATCCCACTCCCACATGGACAAGGGCCATTTCTATGAGGTTCTTGTAGTGTGTTAACGATATTTTGGCTTCCCGTATATCCATGTGCGAAAATATCATTAGTGTTTGTTGGATGTTTATCGAATTTAAAATGGAGAATCTTTCCATCACCCGGGGGATCCCAATAAAATTCGAAAACCCGTTTTCGCTCACCATCGTGCAGATTTATTTGCCGAGGACGGTAGCCAACAGTTACTTTAGATTCAATATCTTTTGAACCATGGAGCGTAATCATTCCTTCTGCATCAGGTTGCATCATTGCCAGGACAAATTCAGCATTGTTTATCCAGCACCTAAGTCCAACTATGACATTATCATTAAAAACAATCGCTAATGATAAACGATAATCTGCAGTATATCTTTCCGATATATTATTTGCGAGATGAAGTCCCCAGCCTATTGGGAAAGAATCCTTTCCAAAAAGAATTCGGAGCCACTTATCATCGGGACGCCAATTAATTAGGCGTTGTCCGTTAATCGATGAATTACCCGAGAAAACAAAACCGCATAAAAGTTTGAGAAGCCATTGTTCAATGTCATGCCCATTAAATAAAAATAAACGATCCTTGCTGCGTTTGCTGTAATCCCAAAACCATGAATTTTTATCCGGTTTACGGAACGATTCAATAGCTCCGAAATCAAATAAGACAGTAGCCCAGTTGCGATATAATCTAGTTGCAATTTTATCAAGAGAAGCGAGTGCATTATTATGACGGTTACAAAGTATCCGGGATGTAAATGCATCAGGTGAGGCAAAATTGTGACCAGTTGGTTCATTATCACAGAGGTACAGGAATCTTTTACGATGCTTGGAATAGACTTTGGGTATATTATGTATGAGCAAGGAGCCATATAAGAAAGCATCAAAAAGTTCACGAAATTTATATCCAGGGAGTGTAAGAGTATCATTGTCCAGTAATGCAGAAAATCTTTCTTGCTCCTCATATATCCATACGTTGCGAATCTGGCAATCCACAAAGTCACGATAACGATTTGATGCATCATTGAGCAAATTGTCTTTTTTTTCAGTGAATTGTCGGAAATATACGGCAACGAAAACGAAATCTTCAAAAGCCGGGAAGCGGCTATCGAGTAAATTGTTACCTTTGTGTTTGAATGAAATTTTTGATTTTTTCCATCGCGAATGAGATATTTGGCCGTGTACCTGCAGGAAGTGTGCAACGATATCGGAATCCTCTTGACTCCATTTAGAAGGAATTTTCATTGAAGCAGGACCTAACCGCAAAATGGAGTTTGAATCGCCGACAACTATTGCTGGAACACGCATAAATTTCATGAAAATCTTTTTTTAAATTCGCTTTTTTAAAAAGTACTTGTAGATGAAAACCTGATCATAATATTTTCCCAGGATATTATTTATATCCTTTAATATTCTACCAATGTAATGGTTTTTGCCAGGATTCTTTAAGGGCGGAGATGTTGGCTTTGAGGACGGGATGTTCGAGGGTGATTTCTAGTGTGGTATTGTCAACCACTTCGCCGATTTTGGCACAGGCGATGCCGGACGTGGCTTTTTCGAACGCTGCGGCGTTTTCGGGGGTTACTTCGCAGATGAATCGGGCATTGGATTCGCTGAAAAGTAGGATCACTGTTTTCTCTGAATCCGAAACGCCCTCACCCCCGGGTACCCTCTGGGTGCCTCTCCCAAAGGGCGAGGGGAGTTTTTCTAAATTGATTTTCGCCCCCAATCCGCCGGCAAAGGCCATCTCGGCGACTGCTACGGCCAGGCCGCCTTCGCTCAGGTCGTGACAGGAACGGACCAATCCCTGGTAAATAGCGCGGTGCAGGGCGGCGAAGGTTTTTTTGGCCATTGAGGCATCGACTTTTGGGGCGTCGCCGCCCGTGAGATTTTCGACCAGGGCGAAATGCGAACCGCCCAATTCGTTCTTTGTCAGGCCGACTTGATATAAAAAGTTGCCCGGGCGTTTCAGGTCCATGGTTACGCAGTGTCGGACGTCGTCGATCTGGCCCAGTGCGCTGATTAAAAGCGAGGGCGGGATGGAAATCGGTTCCTTTGCTCCCAAGGGCCGGAATTCGTTGTTCAGGCTGTCTTTGCCGCTGATAAAGGGCGTGCCCAGCTCGATGGCCAGGTCGTGGCAGGCCAGGGCCGCCCGGACCAGGGAGCCGAGGGTTTCCGGCCGATCGGTATTTCCCCAGCAGAAATTATCGAGAATTGCGATGCGGCTGGGATTAGCGCCTACGGCCACGCAGTTTCGTATCGCCTCGTCGATCGCGCTGGCCGCCATCCAGTAGGTGTCGAAATCGCCGTACAAGGGATTCATGCCGCAGGCGATAATTATTCCGCGGCGGCTGGTAAGCACGGGCCGAACGACGGCGGCGTCGCTGGGGCCGTCGTTTGCAAGACCGACAAGCGGCTTAATAACGCTGCCGCCTTGGACCTCGTGATCGTACTGCCGGATTACCCAGTGTTTGCTGCACACGTTTAAGGAGCTAAGGATTTTATGCAGGATAGCGGTGAAATCGGAGGTCCCCTCTCCCAACCATCCTTCGGTCGGTGCCCGGAGAGGGCTAGGGTGAGGGGAACCCGTCGTAGATCCCGCCCTCACCCTAGCCCTCTCCCAAGGGGAGAGGGGAGAAGACAGTGGCGGCGTGTAAACCGCGTCTCGGACCACGGGCGGTTGGCCCTCGTGTAGAAAATCCATGGTCAGGTCGGCCACTTGATGATCGCCGTATTTCAGCACCAAACGGCCCGTGGGCTCGAATTTTCCGATAATCGTGGCTTCCACGCATTCCGATGCGCATAGGGTCGAGAGTTCTCCCCATTTTTCCGGAGGCACGGAAAGGGTCATGCGTTCCTGGGCCTCGGAGATCCAGATTTCGGTATAGGAAAGGCCTTCGTATTTCAGCGGGATGCGTTCCAGCCAGACTTCGGCGCCGATTTTTTCGCCCATTTCGCCCACTGCGCTGGAAAAACCGCCCGCCCCGCAGTCGGTCACGGCGTTATATAAACCGCGATCGCGAGCGACAAGCAGCACGTCGAGGAGCATTTTTTCGGTGATGGCGTTGCCGATTTGCACCGCCCCGCCGGAAAGAGTTTCGCTGTGGCTGGTCAATTCGGCGGAGCTGAACGTAGCGCCGTGGATGCCGTCCCTGCCGGTCCGCCCGCCCACGGCCACGATGTAATCGCCGGGTTTTGGTTGTTTGAACGATTTATCCCGGGGGATGATGCCGATGTTGCCGCAATAAACCAGGGGATTGCCCAAGTATCGCGGGTCGAAATAGATCGCGCCGTTGACTGTGGGGATTCCCATGCGGTTGCCGTAGTCGCGAACTCCGGCCACCACGCCTTTGATGACCCGGCGGGGATGCAGAACGCCGGGCGGCAGGTTTTCGGCGGGCGTATCGGGCGGGGCGAAACAGAAGACGTCGGTGTTGCAGACCGGTTTTGCTCCCATGCCTGTGCCCATCGGATCGCGGATCACGCCGCCGATGCCGGTGTTCGCCCCGCCGTAGGGTTCCAAGGCCGAGGGATGGTTATGTGTTTCCACCTTGAAAACGAGGTTGTATTGGTCGTCGAAGCGGATCACGCCGGCGTTGTCGGAAAATACGCTCACGCACCAATCGTCGTTGCCCAGTTTTTTGCGGATTTTTTGCGTGGCGGCGAAGATCGTTTCCTTGAGCATGTTTTGGAAATGCCGCTCAACATTATCGTCGCGATAATGGATTTTTCCGGCCAGGGTTTTGTGGCTGCAATGCTCGCTCCAAGTTTGGGCGATGGTTTCCAGTTCCACGTCGGTCGGATCGCGACGGAGCGAGTTGAAATGATCGCGGATGGTCCGCATTTCCATTAGCGACAGGAACAACTGCCCTTCCAGGCTCAAACGCTGCAAGGATTGGTCGTCCATGGCGCGGATGGGCACGGTAATCAAGCGGAAATCGTAGGGCGAGCCGACTTCCAAACGATCGAATGTCAATGGACCGATTATTACTTGTTCGATGGCATCGTTGGCCAGGACCTTTGTGCACAAAAGCTGCAGGCGGTCTTCGGGCAGGCGTGAGATCCAGTATTTTTTCAGCGTCCGCACGGCCTCGGCCTGCATGCCGAAATCGGCAATGGCCGCCTGCGTGCTCATGGCTACCGGATCCATAACGCCCGGCTTGGGCAGGACGTGGATTACTTGTCCATGGCCATTGATGGGGCAAATCAGCGAGCGGTCGCCTGCCAGGGCCGTAATCGGCCGCTCGACCACGCGATCGGCCAACAACTGGTCGGCCAGGCGGGCGATTTGTTCTTGGTCAAGATCGCCTTGGATCAAAAAACCTCGCGCGGAGGTTACTTCAAGATTTGAGGCAATCCCTGATTCAGCCGCGGAAACGGCTACTTGACGAGCGGTTAAATCGGGTTGCCCTTCGGACGGATGGATGTCAACTTCCCAAAGCATCGCGGTTTTTCTTGGCTAGAGTGAGTAAGCGGATAATTTCGTCGTGGTTGCCGTCGCGCACCGCCGATTGCAGGGCGGACAAGATGGCGGAAAACTGTTCCAATGCGCCGAGCACGTTGTCGCGATTAAGCGCGAATATCTGGGCCCACAATTCGGCGTCGCCCGAGGCTATGCGAGTGGTGTCGTGCAGGCCGGGACCGGCCAGGCGGAAATATTTTTCCGGGACCGTGGAGACCAGGGCCGAGGCGACTATATGCGGCAGATGGCTGGTAAGGGCCAATGCCCGATCGTGCTCATCCCCTTGGAGTTGCACGACGACAGAACCAAGGGCTTGCCAAAAATTCTCCAAAAAATCAAAATCTTCGGCCCTGGTGTTTTTGGTGGGAGTGAGGATGGCAATGCGGCCTTCAAACAAATCGGCTCGGGCGAAGGTTGCGCCGCTTTTTTCACTGCCCGCCAATGGATGGCTGCCCAAAAAGCGGCAACCGCGGGGAAGCCCCTGGTCCAACTCGGCCACGATCGTCTGCTTGGTGCTGCCGGTGTCGGTCAACAGGGCGCCTTCCGGACAATGCATGGCCGCCATGCGCACGTCTTCCACAATCCGGCCCACGGGCGTGCAAACGATGACTAGTTCCGCCTCGGCAACCCCTTTTTCGATGTCAACCGTGGTGTGATCTACGGCGCCTACCCTGCGTGCGGCCCGGAGGCTTTCCTGGCGCCGCCCGATGCCGATAACCCGGCCGGCCAATTTCCGCTCTCGAAGCGCCAAGCCGATCGAGCCTCCAATCAGGCCGACGCCCACGATAGCCACGGTAGAAAGCGGTTTCATAGCGATTTCCAATATGTACCCAATGAATAAACCTAGATTACTCACCACGGAGCCACGGAGGACACGGAGGTTTTATTAAGCAATTCAGATTAAGCGGCCTATTGTAGCAGAACATTGTTCTAGATAAGCAGGGGGGCCGAACGGGGGGGGAATACGAGCATTCAGAAATATTTTCAACCGATTATGCTAGTAAATTCGATGCTCTTAAATGAGTGAAATTAATGGCATCAATTCGACTTTTTTCCAAATATTGGAATAACATCGCATCATCGGTAAGGACAAGATACTTGTCTTTTACTAGGTCGATAATGGCGGAATCAGTCAACCCAAATTTCGAGAATATCGGCGTTTGACATAATTTATTGCTTGGCAAGTATTTTTCTTCTAGCATTTTTATCCCAGCCGTAAATATACTCCAAAGTCGTTTTTGTTCTAAAGTCGTGTAATCGCCGAGCAAGTTGCTCACCTCAGTTAAAATATTTGGCGTTGTAACAATACGATTTTGAAATAATCGCAAAAGGTTCGACAAAAGATCAAAATCTGAAGGCAAGTACTGCCTAGTTCTTTTGTGTTTGGCAATGTGAAGGCGGTTAAGAGTGCCAACGAAATAAAGGAGAAGAATATTGGTGTCAATTATCAGCCCCTGTTGGCTGTAACGCTGAATCAATTGACAGAGGTAATCGTTCATACTAACTGCCGGATTTTCATGGAAATCGGTTTTCCTGTCTCGGCGTCGATTGTGATGAGTTTGTATTCGCGATCACTTGGATTGAAATGGTTAGCTAATTCAGCAATTTTCTCTGCAACAGAATGAGGGGGGATCTGTCGAATGAAACTGATGGTAATGTACCAATTTCTCCCATCAGTTGATGATTCAACTTCTTCCAATCGAGGATCGATTAAACCTGAATTTGGAATGATATCAGACACAAAATTTAATGCCACTTGTACCGCATGCTGAACAGGAATCATTATTTAACTCCTTCATCAAACACTTTTTTGCCCATATTTAACATATAATATCACTAAAGCGAGAAGCCGGCAACTTTTAATGAATGATTATGCTATTGAAACGGGCTTCTATTCTACCACTCTGCCGCACTTTTTGATTTGCTTTATCATTTGTGTAAAAATAATCCCGGAGCAAGCTCCGGGGCTAAACGCATAATGCGAAATTGTGTTTATCTGACATTCAATGGTTTTTTCTTTTCGGCCCTTGCGAGTCTTCCATGCTGTCGATGTAGCGTCGCAGGCGTTCCAGTTCATCGGTCACGTGACGGAGCTTGAGCATGATTTCCACACGCTTTACTAATTCGAGCTTGTTGACCGGTTTGCTTATGAAGTCGTCGCAACCTGCGGCCACCGCCCGTTCGATGTCGCCCAGCTCATTAAGCGCCGTGACCATGAGGATCATGACGTGCCTGGTGGCCGGGTCTTTTTTCAGGATTTTGCAGACCTCGAAACCGCTGAGTTTGGGCATCATGATGTCCAGCAGGATCAGGTCGGGCTGAAACTGGCCGACCTTGTCCAAAGTATCGCGGCCGTCTACGGCCATGGCGATTTCGCAGTCCGTGTCGGCCAAATAGGCCTCCAAGAGTTCCACGTTGGTCAGATTGTCGTCGGCGATGAGGATTTTGCTATTGGGCATGATAGATTCAATTACACATTTTGTGATTTTATCATTATCGCCATCTACTGGCGCAAGTGCCGGGGCTAAACTTTTTGTTCGCCCGGCACGGGGAATTGTTTGCACAGATTTTTAACCTCGCCGCGGATGCGCCCTTGCAGGGCTTCGTCATCCGGGGCCTTGAGGACCTGTAATATCCATCCGCCGATGGTCCGCATTTCGGCCACACCCATGCCGCGCGTGGTCAAGGCCGGGGTGCCGATGCGGATGCCGGAGGGATCCATGGGCTTGCGCTGGTCGAAGGGGATCATGTTTTTGTTGATGGTGATGCCGCAGCGGTCCAGGGCGGCTTCGGCCTGTTTTCCGCCCAGGCCAGTCACGGTGACGTCCACGAGCATGAGGTGGTTGTCGGTGCCGCCGCTTACCAGTCGCAAACCGCCGGCCGCGAGCGTTTGGGCCAGGGTTTTGGCGTTGTCCACGATCTGCCGGGCGTACTGTTTGAAAGCCGGCGTAAGGGCTTCGCCAAAACAGACCGCCTTGCCGGCAATGACGTGCATCAGCGGGCCGCCTTGGGTGCCGGGAAATACCGAGCGATCGATGTCCTTGGCATACACTTCCTTGCATAAGATCATGCCCCCGCGCGGGCCGCGCAGCGTCTTGTGCGTGGTCGTGGTGACGAAATCGGACACCGGCATGGGGTCGTGGTGCAGACCGGCCGCCACCAGGCCGGCGTAATGGGCCATGTCGACCATCAGTTTTGCCCCGCACGATCGGGCAATCTCGGCGAACTTGTCATGCTCCATTTCCCGGGGATAGGCGCTTGCCCCGGCCACGATAAGCTTGGGTTTATGTTCCCGGGCAAGGGCGGCAAGCTGGTCGAAGTCGATGCGATGTGTATCGGGCCGAACGCCGTAACTCAGGAAGTGATAGTATTTTCCGGAGATGTTCAGTTTCATGCCGTGCGTAAGGTGCCCGCCGTGGGCCAGGTCCAGCCCCAGCACGATATCCCCGGGTTCCAAGACGGCGAAATAAACGGCCGTGTTGGCCTGGGCCCCGGAATGGGGCTGCACGTTGACGTGCTCGGCATTGAAGAGTTGTTTTGCCCGGTTTCGGGCCAGGTCTTCGGCAATATCGACGAACTGGCAGCCGCCGTAATATCGCTTGCCCGGATAACCTTCGGCGTATTTATTCGTAAGCACGCTGCCTACGGCCTGCATAACGGCGGGCGAGGTGTAGTTTTCGCTGGCGATCATCTCCAGGCCGTTTCGTTGGCGATCCATTTCGCCGGCGATGGCGGCCCAAAGATCGGGATCTTGGCGTTCGAGATAGTTCATGGTCGAGATTTTCCGTGAGATTGGATATTTTGAAATTTTGCCTTGTAAAACGATCCATTGTGGGTGGAAAAGATAGATTCGTCAACCGCAGCCCTGCAGCAAACCCACCGGCAGAGTGGGGTATAGGCTTTGTGGACTTGTTCTAATGGCTTATAACGGTATTAAGTCATGCAAGTTAAGGGCATGTCAACTAGCCGCTTTGTTCAGGTTGGCGTATATTAAATTATACAAGTCAAAATGCCTAAAAACTCCACTGTTTATAAACATTGAAAAGGAACTTCCGATGGCTGCTACGGTAGCTAAAATGACCACGAAGGAACTGCAAAAAATGATAGGTGTCGCAGTTGAGGAGAAATTACTTGAAATACTCGGCGATCCGGATCAAGGCTTGGAAATAAAAAAGTCCCTTCAGAACAGATTATTGCGGCAAAAAAAAGAAGTTGCTCTCGGTCAACGCGGTGAAAAGTTGGAAGAGGTTGCCAAACGAATGAAAATACATTGATTAAAAATGTACGAAATACGTCTTCTCAAACCCGCAGTGTATTAAATTATTTTTCATCTTTTATTTCTGGTTCGTTAGCCTTTCCTTCTTTACCCAGGACATTGGTTTTCCAATACCCAATTTCTTCGGCTAGTTCCTCCTTATACTTTCCAGGGTTTTCATACATCTCTTTCATTACACTGTTGTATGCATCAACCATGATCTTGGCAATCTGAATACTTGGAGAATTTGTACCCCCAAAAAGCGGAAAAGGATCTGTATAGCCTATTTCGTCTCTAACGACATATGGACCATCAAACTCAGTTGGCTGTGAAACAAAGCCTTTAGGCTCTTGTTCAATCTTCAGACGCAGTTTGATGAATTTACCTTTGCTATAGCAATCCCTTGCCCACACTTTTGCTGCGAACTCAGAGTTAATTGTCGCCTCATTCCTCCAAAGCATCAATTGCCATGATGAGTAGTATAGGCAGATTGCTGTGCAAATATTAATAAGGATCAGTAAGACTATGAATATATTTTTCTTCATTGGTCGAATAGAGAGTAAGGCTATACGTTTGAGCAACATTTTAACGATGCGCTACCACTTCAACCCGAATTTCGCGGCGGTGGATTTTCCCAAGCCGCCTGTAAGCGGCGGTTTTTTTCCCGGTTTTTTGGGCTTTGACGACCCGGCGGCGGCTTCAGCGGCCTCTTGTTCTGGCTTCTCTTTTTCTTTCTTGGTCGGCTCGGGTTGGGATAACGCCTTTATCGACAGGCTTATCCGCTGCGCGTTTTGATCCACCGAAAGCACCATCACCTCGAGTTGCTGGCCTTCCTTGACCACGTCCGAGGTGCGGAACACGCGTTTATGCGAAAGTTGCGAAATGTGGATCAGCCCCTCGATGCCCGACTCCAACTCGACGAACGCGCCGAAATCCATGATTTTGGTGACTTTGCCTTGAACAATGGAATTAGGCGGATATTTTTGAGACGCTTGGGTCCAGGGATTTTCCAAAAGATCGCGGTAGGCGAAGCTGATTTTGCCGGTGTTGGGATCGATTTTTTCGATGCGCACGCGGATTTTCTGGCCTTCGACGATGACCTCGCTGGGGTGATTTACCCGGCCCCAGGCCAGTTGGCTGACGTGCAGCAGTCCGTCCACGCCGCCGATGTCCACAAACGCCCCGAAGGCCATCAACTTGCGAACCACGCCGTCGTGGATCTGCCCGGGCTTGAGCGATTCGAGCAGCTTTTGTTTGGCCTCGGCCTTTTCCCGCTCCAGTATCGCGCGGCGGCTTAGGACCAGATTACGGCGATCCGGATTGGCCTCGGTCACCAGGCAGAGGAAATGCTGGCCGACGAATTCGGACAAGTCCTCCACGCGATACAAGGAAACCTGGCTGATGGGAATGAAGCCGCGGATGTGGTTCACCTCGCATTCCAGTCCGCCGTTGTTCTGCCCGGTAACGTGGGCATCGACCGTTGCCCCTTCGCTTAAATCGGACCAGTCTTCGACGTGGACGGCCGTGCCGGGCAACATCAATTCGTAAAGGCCGTCCTCGGAATTAAAGCGATGCACGATTACATCCAGCATGCCGCCAATGACCGGCGGATCTTTGAACTGCTGCAAAGACAAGACGCCCTGCTCGCGACTGCCGAGTTCCACGAATACGTCGTCTTTGCGCACGACTACGATGCGAGCGGCGTGCTTCGAGTCGGGTTCCAATTGTTCTTGCGTGGCCGCTGAATCGCCGGCCGCCAGCAACTCGTCCAGCGATGCCCCGCCCATGGCCGTTTCAAATTCGGCCTCCTGGTCGGGGGCCAGGCGCTGGTGGATATTGGGGGGAGGGAAACTGCCGGGGACGGCGGCGGGCATGGCATCGGTGGGGAGCGCGGGGAGCGGGGCAGGCTCGTCCAGCATTTCGCTTAGGACCGCTTGGGGAACGATTACCCGCGGTTCGCCTTTGTCTTCCCCGCCCGGCGACCCTGGGGGCATTTTTTCCATTTCATTTTCTGCTGGAGCGGAATCGGCCGACTGAGCATCGGTTTTATCGGATTCGGACTCGACAACCGGCGCCCAATCGCGGCGGCGCCGCGCGCGATAGGCTGCCGGATCGCGCTGGGAACCGATAAGGATTCGGCGGCGCACGTTGTCGGCCTCGGTATTGCCCTGGTCAATGGAGTTATCGGGCAGGTTCCCGGCGGCTTGAGCAGGTAAAGATTGCTGAGTCGCGTTTTCAGTTCTCTGTACTTGTTCGTTCGGTTCGGTCGGTGTCAAATCCATGGTCCCTTTATTTAACTTATGATTCCGCGTACTTGTAGGGTGCGTGGATCGCACCTTATTTTAACCCATATTTTACGGTGCATTTTATGCACCCTGTTTATTGAATGTCGTATAAATATCTATTCATCGTTCAGCCCCGGTGCTCGCTCCGGGAGTATTTACCGCAAATAATAACCTTCAATGCGACATTTTTTACCTGGTTTTCATGTCCCATGTCTTGCCAAGAGTGACAGCACAATTGCCACCCCAAACTGGAGATAATCTATTCTAACAAGCATAGCTTTGAAATTCCACAGAGGGGGAGCGAGGAGTGTTGTTTTAGATGGAGGTTATTAGGCGCCACCAGCGGTCGCGGCTTTATAAACGAGGTTGGCCATTATTTGGGCAGGAAATCTTGCACGATGGTTACTTCGCGAATCTGCCGGCTGTCCGGCTCGAAAACGCGGATTTTGACCTGTATGCCTCGCAACGGCGCAGGGTAGGGCGGGGAGGTGATTTTTTCATTTTTGTCATCCACTATGCCATTGGCCGGTTCAGGGGTTAGGTCATCGAGCGCACCCGGATCGTCGAAACCATTTGTGCTGCGTCCGGGAAAACCTCCCGCAGGATATTGGGCGAGTGTAAGTCCGGGAAGCCCGACATTTTCGTAATGCGTGGACCAGGTGTCGTAAACTCGGGCTTGATTTGTTAATCCTTTAAGTAGAGATCTTAGATTACCAAATCCGTTAAATAATGATTCAGTAAGATTAAGGGGCGGGGAGCGATTCCATGCGGTGGGGACATACCATGGCGCATAACCAAGATCAACATAAGCGCCAAAACTCACACTTATGGTTGGGTCCGGCACATAACGCGGATCGCCCGGAATGATATATAAGGGATTACCCGGCATAATTAGACTCCCAGAGGCATCCTGCAAAACGGGCGCGCCGGATCCCAGGCCTTGACGTCGAAACCGATGACGTTTGTGAGAATAACGTCGTCGGCAATGCGGCTGCCATTACCAAGGGCATTATCGGCGAGTGCTGGACTTGTATAGTTAGACCAAAAATCAACGGTTGTACTTGTCGGAATTGAATATCCGCTCCAAATGCCCGCTATCCAGGTGGAATCCGAACATTCCCGTAAAGTTGGCAAGCCTAATTGACCCCAATAACGGGCATCAAAGGGAAACGGCGTGATCGGGTGCGCAAAACGACATTCGCGCCGCGTCAGATCGCTCAGCGAGTTGGCCAAAAAATTACCATTTTCACTACGCACGGATATGTCGTTTTTGGCGTAAAAACCCGTTGGGTTTGAAACCGAAAGGTCGGGTCGAACGAGCAACTGGCGGCGGTGGAGAGTGCGCCCGCGGATGAACCAGGCCACTTCGGCCGCGTCGGATTGGACGGCTTGGACGGCCGTGCCATTATCATATAAACCAATGAACGGCCTGCCGGCGGAGCGGGTGGTGAACATGAGGATGTCGTCGAAATCGCCCACGGTGCTGTCTTTAACATTACCGTTATCGCCATTAACCGGCTGTGGAAATGGTCCGCTGGTGGAATCTCCCTTTACACCGTTGCCGCCTTGTGCTATTGGTCCCTCGATATATTCGAAATATCCTTCGCCGTCATCGGGATTGCGGGGAGGAAGCATTTTGACCGTGACCCCCTTGAGATCCATTTGCAGCCGGGCGGCGGCGGAATTCAATCTCTCCGAGGCTTCTAAAAACGAGCGGGAATCGGTAATGCTCTGCCCTAAGGCCCCAAACATCTGAACCACCGCCCCCATCAGTAACAAGGTCAGGGCCGCGGCCACTAGAATCTCCACCAGGGTGTAGCCGGAAGGATGGGTGTGCAAGGATGAGGGATGAAGGATGGCTTCACGTTGCCCACTGCCCACTGCCCATTGCCCACCACCCACAGTTGTGGGCAATTTGCAATTTGCACTTACTCGCCCTGAACCCTGAATTCCGCCTCTTTTTGCTCTTATAACAGATACAGGCCGGCAGATTAACGATCTTGTCATAGCAATAATACTCTTCTCGTCCTTTGCCCTTTCGGCGGGCCGGCCCGGTCGCCTATATTATTTATTCGACCTTGAAATGCGGAAAAAGTCAATGGTTTAGGGGCTGGGGGATAGCGAATATGGGTACAGGAATGTAGGGTGGTAAACGGTGGGTAGTATAAAACCGGAAATGCCAGGATTATAAATTCAACCTTCAGTTTTCCGTTTTTCAGGTTCATTCGTCCAGGTTTGCCCCTTGCCCCTTGCCCCTAACCAGCGAAGCCATAGGCGTTCAGGAGAGCGTTTGATACGGGTAAACCAGGGTTCTTCTTCGGGATGCAGGGGGCGGACAAGGATGCATTTTACTCCTGCCCAGCGCCCGGCGAGAACATCCGCAAAGACCTGATCCCCAACCATGGCAGTCCGTCCGGGCTGAAAACCCATCTTCGACATGGCCCAGTGCACGCCGAAAGGAAACGGTTTTAAGGCATTGGCCACAAATGGCAGGCCGAGTTTGTCAGCAAAATGCTTAATCCGCTGGTTCCGCCCGTTGGAAACGATGCAACAGCCGATTCCGCCTGCCTTTAAGGAGGCCAACCATTGGGTCACCTCGGGCCGGACATCGGTCTCGCGATAACGCTTCAGGGTGCAATCCAAATCAAGCAATACTCCGTCAATTCCCAACTCTTGAAACCTATCCACAGTCAATTCCAAAACGCTTTCCACGCGAAGGTGTGGGGTTAGTAAATGGAACATCGTATGGATAGAGGGGATATTTAGTGTTAAGGGTACAGTGGATAGGCGACAGTGTGCATTATTCGTTTAATAAGAATACCATGCAATTGCATTTTTTATGCAAATTACAACTCTTTATGGTGGTTCACTTAATAAAGGTTTTGGCCATTATTTAATAGATTTATTTTCTAAACCTATTATAGAGTTGACTAACTTTGGAAAGATTAGTACAATTCTTTCGATTTGAAAATTATAGGGATTATATTTCTCAATTTTTTTGATATTTTATACTTCCCGGCCGGTAAAAATTAAGCTGCGAAGAAGTTCGCTGTGCATTCGAGCGATTCCTAGTGAGTCCCTTTGCCGTCCCACAAACGACATTAATCCGCACCCGGGCAGGGTAATACTTATGGCGATAATTCGGAGGCCCAACACATGACCGCAATAGAATCGGGCAGCGTTTTCAACGATATCACTGAGTGCATTGGCAATACGCCTTTGGTTAAGTTTAACCGCATCGCCGAAGGATGTGTTGCCACAATAGTGGGAAAAATGGAAAACTTAAATCCCCTTTGGAGCGTCAAAGATCGCATTGCCCGGGCGATGATCGACGCCGCCGAACGAGATGCTCTGATCGACAAGAACACGGTGATCATCGAACCCACAAGCGGAAACACCGGGATTGGGTTGGCGTTTGTTTGTGCCTCCAGGGGATACAAGCTCGTGGTCACCATGCCCGAGAGCATGAGCATCGAACGCCGCCGCTTGCTCAAGGCATTGGGTGCGGAATTAGTGCTTACGCCGGCCGCCGAAGGAATGCCCGGCGCGGTCGCCAGGGCCGAAGAATTAGTGGCTAAAAACCCCAATTATTATATGCCCCAACAGTTCAAAAACCCGGCAAATCCGGAAATTCATCGCAAAACCACGGCCGAGGAAATCTGGCGCGATACAAACGGCGCCGTGGATATTGTTGTCTCCGGCGTGGGTACGGGTGGCACGATTACCGGAGTGGGCGAGGGGCTAAAAGCGCGAAAACCCTCGGTCAAGATGGTTGCCGTGGAGCCGGTTGCCAGTCCGGTTATTTCCCAGCGGCTGGCGGGCGAGGAGCTTAAGCCCGGCAAACATACAATCCAAGGCATCGGCGCCGGCTTCATTCCTGACGTCCTCAATTTGGATATTATCGACGACGTGGTCCAAGTTCAGGATGAGGATGCTTTTGATACCAGCCGCCGCTTGGCCAGGCTGGAAGGTTTGATGTGCGGCATTAGTTGCGGGGCGGCGGCCTGGGCGGCGCTGGAGTTGGGTCGGCGCAAGAAAATCGCGGTAAACTGATTGTAGCAATCCTTCCGGATCTGGGGGAGCGATATCTATCGACTAAGTTGTTTCCGGAATGAGAAGCCTTTGACCTCGCTTCTCTGACCTCGCTCCTCAATATGCCATCGTTCCCGCGCTCCCGCTTGGGCACGCCTACATTGTATCTCCCCGCGGCGGACCGTGGAAACAAGCGAGCCCATAAAATATCAAGCGGCTCGTCTCCTTGGAGACGGGCCGCTTGTTTTATGATAAAGGAGTTTGCTTGGACTAGGATCGGGAAATGAGTCCGAGCTACTCGCTTTTACATCTACATGGTTATTTGCCGCAAGCTGGGGCGCAGCAAGCCGGGGCGCAAGCCTTTTCGCAGCAGGCCGGGGCCGGGCAGCAAGACCGGGGACGGCAGCTACGAACTCTGTGGCAGCGTTCCTTGCGGCAGCGTTCTTTGCAGCAGCGCTCTTTGCAGCAGCTAACCTTTTCGCAGCAGGCTGGGGCGCAAGCGGCTGGGGCGCAAGCCTCGCAAGCCTTTTCGCAGCAGTTCACTGGGGCGCAAGACCGCGGACGGCAGCTACGAACTCTGTGGCAGCGTTCCTTGCGGCAGCGTTCTTTGCAGCAGCTAACCTTTTCGCAGCAGGCTGGGGCGCAAGCGGCCAGGGCGCAAGTCTCACAAGCCTTTTCGCAGCAACTCACTGGGGCGCAAGACCGCGGACGGCAGCTACGGACTCTGTGGCAGCGTTCCTTGCGGCAACGTTCTTTGCAGCAAGCCTTCTCGCAGCAAGCAGGAGCGCAGGGGGCTGGGGCGCAGCTCTCGGTGCAGGCCGGTGCCGGGCAGCAGCTTTTTGGGCGGCAAGACCGGCAGCAACGGACTTTGCAGCGGTGTTTCGGGCAGCAGGTGCTGGGCTCGCAGCATGCCTTTTCGCAGCAAGCCGGGGCACAAGCGGCCGGGGCACAGGCCTTTACTGCTTCGCAACAATCGCCAAGCAGAGCGGCCTTCGAGTTGGAGACGCTGATGGCAACAACGACCGCTGCCATTACCAGCGCCGGCAACAAAATACGACGGTACATGGGAGGTACTCCTTGTTAGGAAAAACCTTGTGGGATACTAACGCAAAATAGCGTAGTTAGGGGGTTTAGGTCCAATCTAGCTTCTGCTATCGTCCCAACGAGATCTCATTCCTTAACCAGACAACCCATTTCCGCCAAAACTTGTTCTTCCGGCATTCCGTCCGAAACGTTTCTCCCAAATTTAACAACTAAGCCGAACTAAACGGCCTTAACACACTTAAGGGCTAGGGGATACAGGCTTTTTGTCAGTAGTTATTTGAAAAATGTGAATGAATTTGATTTGTCGGAAAATCGGCCTCCACCTTGGCCTATCCCATGCCAAACCTAGCGCCTCTGATATCCTTGAATGAATAATTCATCCCGCCCTGTTGGATTGTATGGTAGCCATAACCTATTGTTTTTTAACGGGGAATTAATACGCGGTTAAAGCCTCAGGCTACCGCTGAACTGATTGTCTTAAAAGGGGCTTGGCAGGGGGCAGATTACATGAAGACACGAAGGGAATGGGATATGGAACCTATGTATTCAACATTGGGCGGAGATCCTGATCTCGGCGATCTGGTCACTTTGTTTGTCGAAGAAATGGCCGATCGAGTGGCAAACATCCTGGATTTGCTCGACCGTCGCGAGTGGGAGGAATTACGGCGCACGGCGCATCAAATAAAGGGAGCGGCCGGCAGTTATGGTTTTGGGGCCATTTCGCCTTGCGCAGGCAAACTCGAATACGCCATCCGCGATCAGGAGCCCGAAGAAAACATTCGCCAGGCCGTGGAAGACCTGGCAACCATGTGCAATCGCGCCCGTGCCGGTACGCCGCCTGAGGCGTAATGGGGCAATCCGCACTCAACGCAATCCAAAACCCCGCTGTGTTCACCGGGGCTAAATAATTCCCAAAATCCCGCTGTGTTCAGCGGGGGCTAAATAAAACTTGTTTAGATTGCGTGAGGGGCGGGGCCCATCGATTCCGCCGCTAATTTCAACGCCACCAGATACGGCACCGGTTCGCTGCCCAGGGCGTTGAGCACCGTTCCGCCGGCGGTAAAGCAATAGGTGATCCAGTCTTCCTTGCCGTATTTTTCCAAGGCCGTGCCGCCTTCGCCGCCGCCGACGTAGACCTTGATGCCCGCGTCCTTCATTCGCTTCAACTGGGCGACGAATTTTTTCGTGCCTTCCTCGAATCGCGGATCCTCGAACATGCCGAACACACCGTTATGGAAGACCACGGCCGGGGGCGAATCGTTTTTGTGCTGAGCGATAAACTCGCCGACCTTTTTTTCGTAAGCCGCGCTCGAAGCGGGCCCCACGTCGAACTGCTGGTTGCCCGGCCCTACCGTCTCCGATATTCGCCCGTCTTGCAGCACGAAATCCACCGGCATCACGAATTCGATTCCCTTTTTCCGGCCGTCGGAAACCATCTTTTTGGCCTGCTCGATGCGCTCGCGGGGAATGAAATAAGGTTTGTCCTTATGGGCCGGGTCCTCGGACAATCCCAGGTTGAAATCCTTGCCGTCCAGTTCCGCCGCCGCCTTTTTCAAGGCCATGGCCAGCGATCCGGCCGTGATTACCGTGCGAATCTTGCCCCGGGCGATCATGGCCTCCAGGTCGTCGAGCTTGTCGATCTTCAGCCCGCTGAAGATCACCATCTGCGCGGCCAGGCAATCGCTCAATGGTCCGGAGAACTGCTCGGCCAGATATTTTCCCAAAGCCACCATTTCCATCGCCGCCGGCACGACCACGCTCGATGCATCCAAACTGCCCGCCGAAAACGCCTCGTGTATGTAAACCTTCGATACCTTGGCGGCGAATTCGTTGGCCAGTTTTGCCAATTTGTCGGCCAGTTTGGGCAAATCGTCCGCCTTGGCCTTCCACAGCACGCGCTCCACGTCGTACTTCCGCGTGTTTTGCAGGACGATGATGCTGCCGGGCTGGCTTTGGGCGATGGCCTTCGCCGCCTCGTCCTTGACGGTCGTCGTGGCCGGATCGAGCCAATCCTCGATAAACGTCGTCTTGCAACCCATGATCTCGCCGATGCGGGCGGCCACTTTGTTCAAAGATTTTTCCGGCTCCCGCCCGATATGGCCGAAAATGATCGTTTTCCAGCCCTTATCGCGGCAGAATTGGAGGGTGTCTTTCATCGATCGCAGGCGGATGTCGCCCTCGCCCACTTTGGCCCCCGGCTTGGCGTCCACGTCGCCGCGGATTAGCACCGGGGTTCCGCTGGGCAACTTGCCCAGACATTCCATCCGCGGAATGGCCTTCATATACTGTTCCAAAGCCAATTTCGGGCAGCTCGGATCGGCCCCTAAAAGTTTACGGCACCAGGAAACCATCGCATTAGCTGTAACTGACATGGGATTTCTCCTTTTTTCTCGCTAATAAATTTTATGACAACAGAATTGTCCCCTCTCCCTTTGCAACATTATTTATCAGCTAGCAGGGAGGGTGGGTGATAAAGGTAAACGTATATTGCGTGAATTATCAATTTTACTTGGACCCAACAACGGACACGATGGTCTCGACGTACCCAATTTGGCAAGGGCGATAGGCCGCAGGCATGATTAGTCAACCAACCAAAGCAACGTTCGATAGCATCGCGACAGCTATGCAACGCCTTGCCGAACTCGGTTTGCAGCAATGCTATAGAGCGAATGCGTCCGGCACTGTGCCAGCGATGTCCCAGGCCGCTGTTGGGCCGCTTTCGTTCGGCCACCAGTTGAAAACCGTTTTGCAACGCGACCTCGTGCAAGGGATTACTGTCATATTGTTTATCCCCAAGGATATATCCGCCCCGCTTCAGAGTCGGGAGCAGCCTCGCCGCTACCTCCGATTCACCCTCATTCAAGGGCGCAATCGTCCAACACAAAGGCAAGGGAGCGGGTCCATATATGGCATGCAGCTTGTAACCTTTGGCATAACTTCTAGGGCCAGCCCGTCCCCATTTGCAATCTGGATCCTTGCTATGCGCACCAACGACCAGAGGCTTGCCGTCCACGGCCGCAACCCATCCGTTGTCGTCCTGCAATTTTATTATTTCTTGTTCCATAACATGCATCAGTCGTTGGACTTCCGTCGTTCTCAACCTATTGCTCATCGTGGGTTGCGAAGGCAATTTTCGCCTTGGCCACAGGCCTTCGGGCCAATTTTTAGGGTCACAGGCCCAGACTGTAGGCCGATCGTGGAGTACCGCCCAAATGTAAACCATCACGATTTCCATGTCAAAGAAAGTCACCTAGTTTCCAAGGCTCCCATTTGTCAAAACGCTGTGCAATTTGATATAAAGTCATCCAGAGTTCGCGTTCCATTTCTTGTCTCCTTTATGTTAGGAACAACAAGACAAGAATGTACGCGAACTCGATTTTTTTCCAGTATTACCTATACCCCCTTAACCAATGCTTGCTGATGAATAATGTTGCTTTGGGAGAGGGCTAGGGTGAGGGCTTGATCTAGGCCCATTTTTTCCGAACCTGACAAGATAGCAAAAACCTTGCCGGCGACCAGGGGGGTGGGTCCTAAATGAACGTGGTTTGTCGCTCTATAGAGGAGGATTCAGGGTTCGGGGTTCAGTAAGTCAGGCACGGAGTGCCTGACCTACGATGCTTTGGGTAGGCCAAATATTCAAATAATGATGCATCTGTTAAATTCCCATGCACTATTACCATCTTTGAATAATCGATAACCCCAATCCCTGGATTCTGAACCCTGACCACTGAACCCTGAACCCTTTAATGCGCGGCGGGGGTGATGCCTAGGGGCGATAGACATAGGACGGGCACCAGCAGTGCGAGCCAGCCGATTGCGCGGCGCAGGGGATTTAGCGGCTCGGCGTCATCGGCCATGGCCGGATGGTTGACCCCAAGCAGGATGATAACCACCAGCATCACTACCCAGCCGTATTGTTCGGTAAGGAGCACGAAAAATATCGCCACTACGAGCAGAGCTCGAGCAAGGGTATGTGCGCCGCGATCGAGCAGGGCGTAGGCCACGTGTCCGCCGTCGAGTTGGCTGATGGGCAGCATGTTCAATCCGGTGACAAACATTCCCACCCAGCCGGCCATGATATACGGGTTGAACTGGTTTAGATTAAGATACGTCGGCGTGGGATATTCCGGCCTGAGATAGGCTATCAGGAGTTGGAAGATCAAGGGATTGTGAAAGCGGAAGCCCGAAGCCGCCGCGGGTGCGTCGGGCAGTTGCCAAATGCCTATCAGAGTAATCGGTATCGCTACGGCAAGCCCAGAAAGCGGGCCGGTTATGCCCAGGTCGAACATCTGCCGCCGATTGGCGTGCGATCCTTCCAAGCTGATCACCGCGCCCATGGTGCCGAAGGGCAGTATGGGCACGGGGATGAAAAAGGGGAAACTGGCCGGTATGCCATATCGCAGGGCCATGAAAAAATGGCCCATTTCATGGACGAGCAAGATCGACATTACAGCCAGCATGTAGGTCAGGCCCTGGGACCAATTCAGTTTCAACATGGCCAGCGATTCGCGCAGTGCCGCCCCCCAGGAACCTTGGGGAATATTTTGCCAGAAGGACCAAAATGCCAGTTCCAAGGAGTCCAAATGGGCGTAGGGTCTCCAATCGGTTCCGGCGGCCCAAAAGGTCGATAGGCAAGTCGCCAGGAATAATATGATGGGCAGCCAAATGCCGTATTTCCTATTGGATGTGGCACTGGCTGAGTCAGTGGCACGTGGGCGGTGGGCTTGGGCCTCGTCCGGTTCCTTGGTTGGGATGTTCAATGGGCTGTCCTCGGTTCGAGGCGTTTTTGCCGGTTGGCGGGGCTGATTGCCGTGATTGGGAACTGGGGGGTTGTTCACGCCCGACTCCTTCGACATGGAACGCTCGCCCCATAAAAATAATGTTGCATCATATATTTACATTAGTGGAAAACACACCCGGGGCATGCTCCGGGGCTAAACAATAAATATGATAATAAATTAACAATGAATATGATAGTGTGTTTAATTCGACTCAGGACGACTTTGAAAGTCGTTTAAAATCGCCTCAAATTAACAGAAAACTCGGGGCACAAGTTCCGTGGATAAACATAATCGCCTTGCCGAGAGCCGATCGCTGGTATAAACTTTGTGTTTCCGTCCATAGTACATGTAATATAACATGGCCAAGCGGGTGTAAACAAACCGCGACCGACCAACCTTCGGTTGGTGCCCGTCGCGGCTTTACATGCTAAACACATTGCTATCAACCACCCATAACCAATCATTTCCATGAGCGACCCTTATTTTCAAGGGCTTTTTGCCGAGCGGATCGGCGGCTGCAACTACGGCAAGGGCACCGAAATATACAAGTTCGAGAAGATCAAGCGGGCCAAGCGCAAGGCCCGGGCCGATCATCCCGAGCGGAAACTGATTGATTTTGGCATCGGCGAAAACGACGAGATGGCCGCCGAGTCGGTGCGGCGGGTGATGGCCGATGAGATCAACCAGCCGCAAAACCGAGGCTATGCCGACAACGGCATTGCGGAGTTCAAAGAGGCGGTTGCGCGGCTGATGGCCCGGGAGTTCAACGTACGGCTCGATCCAGTCACGGAAATCAACCATTGCATAGGCACGAAAACGGCGTTGGCCATGCTGCCGGCGGCGTTTATCAATCCCGGCGACGTAACGCTGATGACCGTGCCCGGGTATCCGGTGGCGGGCACGCACACGAAGTATTACGGGGGCGAGGTGTATCGGCTGCCGCTTCGGGCGGAAGACGATTTCCTGCCCGACTTGGATTCGATTCCCGCCGACATTCGCACCAAGGCGAAAATGTTGGTGCTGAATTATCCCAACAGTCCGACGGGCAAGGTGGCCACGCGGGAATTTTACGCGAAAGTGGTCGATTTTGCCTTGGCCAACCAGATCGTGGTGATCCAGGATGCCGCCCATTTGATGCTGAGTTACGAAGATCGGCCGCTGAGTTTTTTGGAAGTGCCGGCGCCAGGGACGTGGGTGTGGAATTGCATTCGCTGTCGAAGGGCTGGAACATGATCGGCTGGCGGTTGGGCTGGGTTTGCGGACAGGAGCGGCTGGTGCGGGCCTTTGCCGACGTGAAGGACAACTGCGACTCGGGCCAGTTTATAGCGATTCAGAGGGCCGCCGTTAAGGCTCTGGACGATGCGGAGATTCCCCGCCGTACCCGGGAAAAGTATCAACGGCGGCTGAAGAAACTGGTCGAAGTGTTAAGGTATTGCGGCTTTAAGTGTCAAATGCCGGGGGGAACGTATTTTTTGTATGTGCCCAGTCCAAGGGGCGTATCAGGCGGACCGGCGTTTGCCACGGCCGAGGAGTGCAGTCAGTTCTTGATTACGGAACATTCGATTTGCACAGTGCCGTGGGACGACGCGGGGGCGTTTTTGCGACTATCGGTAACATACGAAGCCGCGGACGAAGCGGGCGAAGATGCATTGATGGCGGAGACGGAAGAGCGGTTGCAAAAACTCCGGCTGGTATTCTAAATCTACACGCTCGCCGAACGATATGAAGTCGGTGCAGGCTCGCGGGTAAACAAAGGCACGCTCGCCGAACGACATAAAGTCGGTGCCCGCTCGCGGCTAAACACAGGTGGAATTCTAACCTTCAGATCATCTGCCCGCATTACACTTAGCGTGCGTGCAAGTACGAACCCTACATCTTGACTATGCATGCCCACGATTAGTGTAGACATGACACCCATTAGTATGCACGAATAATTGACTGCCAGCCATTGTGAACATATAATCACAATAGAGGTGATTTATGAGCGAAGAGAAGCTGGATACGCAGATTCGCCGCGAGCAGATT
Source organism: Pirellulales bacterium (assembly GCA_963845975.1). Taxonomy (GTDB): domain Bacteria; phylum Planctomycetota; class Planctomycetia; order Pirellulales; family Thermoguttaceae; genus JBEKIK01. Next base: position 893,099 of record CAWJUD010000002.1, read on the forward strand.
GCCCAGGCGGCGCTGGAATTGATCGCCGAGAAGGGATTGCGGCGGCTGAATGTGGCGGCGGTTGCCCGGCGGGTTGGACTTGTGCCATCGGGCATTTATCGGCACTTTCATAGTAAGGATGAAATCTTGCATGCCGTGCTGGACCGGATCAGACAGCGACTTATGGATAACGTGCGGACCGCGTGCCAGGAGCACGCCGATCCGCTGGAATGTCTGCGCGACGTATTGATGCGGCACATCCGCTTTATTCGGGAAGGCCGAGCGATTCCGCGAATAATCTTTTCCGACGACTTCCACGGCGGGCATCCCGAACTGAAAGAAAAAGTGTTGGACATTTTTGGCGAATACTCCGGCCAACTGGCCGATATCGTGCGGCGCGGACAAGAGCAAGGCACGGTACGAGGGGATCTTGATCCGGCCACGGTGGCCATGATGGTCTTTGGCATTGTCTTGCCGGCGGGGATCCTCTGGCATCTGACGGAAGGCGGATTTGACGTTACCCGCCATGCCACGCGGGCATGGGAGATGGTTCGCAGTGCAATCGTTCCTGCTGAGGGGAAGCAGTGATTATCGACAAGATGTGAATTGAGATTCACCAAGCAAAGCATCAATAAACATGAAACTGAAGATTCTAATACTGGTTTTGATATTGGCCACGGCAGGCGGAAGTGTGTATTGGTTCGAAACGAATCACAAGACGGAAACTCTGTCTGGGATTCGCGTTTCGGGCAACATCGAAGCGACCATTGCCGACGTGAGTTTTAAAATCGCCGGCCGGGTCGAGCAACGGCCCGTGGATGAAGGATATATGGTTAAAAAGGGCGACCTGGTGGCCTTGCTGGACGATTCCGATCTGAAATGCGACGTAGCGATGCGGGCAGCCGATCTTCAGACCGTCCAGGCCGCGTTGGCCGAACTGGAGGCCGGAAGCCGGAAGGAGGACATAGCCGCGGCCGAGGCAGCCATGCACAAGGCGGAATTTGCCCTGGCCGATTTGGAGGCCGGATCGCGTCCGCAGGAAATTGCTTTTGCCGAGGCATCGTTAAGCGCGGCCCAAGCCCAGAAGGCGCAGTCTCAGGCGGATTACCTCCGGGCAAATCAACTCTTTAAGGAGAAGATGATCTCCAACGAGCAGCACGACGCCGCAAAGGCCATTTACGACGTGGCTGTCCAGCGCTATCGCGAGGCCGTGGAACATCTTGCTTTGGTCAAGGAAGGATCGCGCAAACAGCAGATTGACGAGGCCAGTGCGGCCTACAATCAGGCGAAGGCCCAGTACGACCTGGTCAAGGCCGGACCGAGGAAGGAAACCATCGATCAAGCCAGGGCCAGGGTCAAGCAGGCCGAAGCCGCCTTGCAACTGGCCCAGACTCGGTTGAGTTACGCCACATTGGTTGCGCCGATGTCGGGCGTAGTGATGTCGAAAAACATCGAGCCGGGTGAATATGTCGCTCCAGGCACCCCGGTGGTGACAGTGGGCGATTTGGTAAATGTTTGGCTGAGGGCTTACATTCCGGAAACTGAACTGGGTCGAGTGAAGGTCGGTCAAAAGGCAAAAGTCACCACCGACACGTATCCGGGAAAGGCTTATGAAGGGCGGGTGTCGTTTATCGCCCAGGAGGCCGAGTTCACGCCCAAGAATGTGCAGACGGAAAAAGAGCGCGTCAAACTGGTATATCGGATCAAGATCGACATCACAAATCCCCAGATGGAACTTAAGCCCGGAATGCCGGCGGATGCGGTAATTGAGACGGGGAAATAGGGTTCGAGGTTCAGGGTTCAGAATTCAAGATTATTATTGGAGCCCATCTCCTGACCACTAATTCCGATACCCAGGGATTTGAAAATCATGCAGGCTATTCGGACAGAGAATTTGACGAAGCGGTTTGGCGACTTGACGGCGGTCGATTCACTGACGCTGGAGGTGGCCGAGGGGGAGATTTTCGGGCTTGTCGGGCCGGACGGGGCGGGTAAAACGACAACCATGCGGCTCTTGACGTCGATCATGGAACCCAGTTCGGGCGAGGCATGGGTTGCTGGTTATCATGTAGTCAAGCAGGCGGAGGCGATCAAGGAGAACATCGGTTACATGAGCCAGCGGTTTGGATTGTATCCGGACCTGACCGTGATGGAAAACATCAATTTTTATGCCGATGTCTATTGCGAGCCCCACAAGGGCCGGCAAGAGAAAATCGAGCGCCTGTTGGCCTTCAGCAATCTTACGCCCTTTAAAAAACGTCTGGCGGGCAATCTATCCGGCGGCATGAAGCAGAAACTCGGGCTGGCCTGCGCATTGATCCATACGCCCAAGGTGTTGTTTCTGGACGAGCCGACAAACGGAGTCGATCCCGTGTCGCGCCGCGATTTCTGGCGGATTTTATACCGCCTGCTGCGGGAAAAGGTGACCATTTTCGTATCGACGGCATACCTTGACGAGGCCGAACGCTGCAATCGCGTGGCGCTAATCGATCGCGGCAAGATGCTGGCCTGCGGCACGCCGGATGAAGTCAAAAAATTGATGCGGGGCACGATCCTGGAAATCCGCTGCGAGCAGCCGCGCCGTGCCAGCGCATTGCTTAAGGAAAAAATGGCCGGCGTAACGGTGGGATTGTTCGGCGATAGGGTGCACGTCGTCGGGCATGAAGCGGAGGAGCGGATTACTTCGGCGGCCAAGGATTTACTCGCCGATGCCGGATTAGCGGCGGCGGATATCAGGCAGATTGAGCCCACGCTGGAGGATGTGTTTGTTTCGGTGCTGGCGGAAAAGAAATAACATTCGTTCCAACGCTGGAGCGCTGGGAACAAGAAACATCCCTCACCCTAACCCTCTCCCAAAGGGAGAGGGGACGAATATAACTATGAACGCCGTGAACAACGACAAGGCCGTGGTGGTGGAGAACCTGGAAAAACGGTTCGGCGGGTTTGTAGCGGTTGACCGCATCAGTTTTCAGGTTGACAAGGGGGAGATATTCGGTTTTTTGGGACCCAACGGGGCGGGCAAATCGACCACCATCCGCATGTTGTGCGGCATTCTGGCGCCTAGCGGGGGCACGGGCAAAGTAGCCGGTTATGATATTCGCAGGCAGGCGGAGAAGATCAAGGCCAACATCGGGTACATGAGCCAGAAGTTCTCGCTGTACCAGGATCTGACCGTGGAGGAGAACATCGATTTTTATAGCGGCATATATAACATTCCGAAGCAATTGAAGGATGAGCGCAAGCAGTGGGTCATCGAGATGGCCGGATTGGGGGAACACCGCCGGCGGTCCACCGCGTTGCTTTCCGGCGGATGGAAGCAGCGGCTTGCGCTGGGCTGCGCGATTTTGCATCAACCGCCGATCGTGTTCCTGGACGAGCCCACCTCGGGCGTGGATCCGATCAGCCGCCGGGCGTTCTGGGACCTGATTTACGAGATGTCGGGCAAAGGCGTTACGGTTTTCGTAACGACGCACTACATGGACGAGGCCGAATATTGCGACCGGTTGGGTCTTATTTATCGGGGAGAGCTGGCGGCCCTGGGAACGCCGGAGCAGCTTAAACACGAATACATGGCCGAAAACGTGTTGGAGGTGTTTTGCGATCGCCCGGAGACGGCAATGGGCGAGATCGAGCAGTTGCCCGAGGTGAAGGAAGCGGCGCTTTTCGGTCGCGGGCTGCACGTGGTGGCCGATGACGCCGCGGCGGCCGGGCGATCGATCCGGCAAATGCTCGGCGAGCGGGGATATAGAATTGAGCGGGTGGAGAAGATCACGCCTTCGCTGGAAGACGTATTTGTATCGCTGATCGAGGCCCGGGACCGCGCGGAGCAGCCCCAGGAGGAGGTGCGGGGATGAGACTGATACGCATTTGGGCAATTACGCGCAAGGAATTTTTGCACGTTTTGCGCGACGCCCGCAGCCTGGGCGGGGCACTTGCCATACCGATGATGATGCTCATGCTGTTTGGGTACGCGTTGACGCTGGACGTGGACAGGGTTCCCCTGGCGGTTTGGGATCAAAGCGGCACGGAGCAGAGCCGCGAGTTGATCGCCCAATTCGCGGGTTCCCGATATTTTTCCTTGCGCGAGTATTTTAACGATTACGCGGATATCGTGCAGGCGATCGATTCGGGCCGGGCGTTGGCGGCGATGGTGATTCCGCGGGATTACGCCCAGCGGATTTCGGCGGGCCGCGACGCGGAGGTGCAATTTATCGTCGACGGCAGCGATTCGAACACGGCGACCATCGCCCTGGGCTATGCCGAGGCGGTGACGCAAACCTATTCGCAGAACCTGGTGATAAAGGCCATCCAACGCAGCGGTGGGCCGGCCTTGCAACAGCCGCTGGAAGTGCGGCCCAGGGTATGGTTCAACGAGGACATGGAATCGCGGAATTTCATCATACCCGGGCTGATCGGCGTATTGATGATGGTCATTGCGGCGTTGATGACTTCGTTGACGGTCGCCCGGGAGTGGGAGCGGGGGACGATGGAGCAGCTCATATCCACGCCGGTAAAAGGGCCGGAGCTGATCATCGGCAAGCTGATTCCGTATTTCACGATCGCATTTTTCGACGTCCTGCTGGCAGTGCTAACCTCGCAATTTTTGTTTCACGTTCCCTTGCGCGGCAGCCTATTGTTTCTGTTCGGCATGACGGTCATTTTCCTGGTGGGTGCGATGTCGATGGGCATGGTAATCAGCATCAATATGAAAAATCAGTTACTGGCCAGCCAGTTCGCGATGATGGCGACATATTTGCCGTCGTTTTTGCTGTCGGGATTCATGTTTTCGATTGCGAACATGCCCAAGCCGATCCAGATAGTCACCTACGCGGTGCCGGCCAGGTATTTCGTGTTTTTGCTCAAAGGGATTTATCTGAAGGGAGTGGGTTTTGGGGTGATGTGGGGCGAGGCGATATTGCTGACGATTTATGCTGTGGTGATGTTCACTGCGGCGATAGCGCTGTTCAAAAAGAAATTGACGTAGGGTGCGCGAAACGCACCCTGAAATATTGTTGAGGCAACAGTTTACTGAGACCACTTATTGATAACCTAGTATAGTGATTCAAATAACGACAATTCCGCCCTCACCCTAGCCCTCTCCCGGAGGGAGAGGGGACTTTTGAGATAGGCTTTGGATCATGTTCGAGCGCATAAAACACATGTTGATCAAGGAATTCATCCAGGTCTTCCGCGACCCGCGGATGCGGATGGTGATTTTCGTCATCCCCTGCATACAAGTGTTCGTGATCAGCTATGCCATTTCCATGGACGTGAAGCACGTGCCCACGGCGGTTTACGATCTGGACAACAGCCAGTCGAGCCGGGACGTGGCGGCGAGTTTCGTGCGCTCGGGCTATTTCGACGTGGTCGAGCGGATAGGCTCGGACAAGGAGGCCACGGCATTGCTGGATCGGGGCAAGGTGAGCGCAATACTGCATATTATGCACGGATTCGCCGACGACCTGCACGCCGGTCGAACGGCCCAGTTGCAGGTGCTGGTGGACGGCACGGACTCGAACACGGCGAACATCGTGCAAAGTTACGCGGTGAAAATCGCCGCGGCTTATTCGCAAAATATTTTAGTCGAGCGATATGAGCGGCGGCTGGGGGGGATCAACTTGCCCGGCCGGCCCGATCTGGAAACCCGGGCCTGGTTCAACGAGAACCTGGAAAGCCGCAATTTTTTCGTGCCCGGCGTGCTGGTGGTTGTGGTCTCGGTGGTAACCATGCTTTTGACGAGCATGGCGGTGGTGCGGGAAAGAGAGATCGGGACCATGGAACAGATCATGGTCACGCCGATTACGCCCATGGAATTCATCCTGGGCAAGACGATTCCTTTCGCGGCGATCGGGTTCATCGACGTGGGGCTGGTGACGCTGATCGGCAGGTTCTGGTTCGAGGTGCCCATTCGCGGCGATCTTGTTTTGCTGTTTTTCGCGACAGGATTGTATTTAATGACGATGCTGGGCATCGGGCTGTTTGTGTCCACGGTTAGCCAGACACAGCAGCAGGCGATGATCAGCACGTTTTTCTTTTTCTTTCCCGCCATGCTGCTTTCCGGCTTCGCCTTTCCCATCGCCAACATGCCGCAGCCGGTACAGTGGCTGACGTTGTTCGATCCGTTGCGATATTTCCTGGTGATCGTACGCGCGATATTTTTGAAAGGCGTGGGCTTGGAAATCCTTTGGCCGCAAATGCTCGCTTTGGCCGTTATGGGCGTGTTTATGCTCTCTCTGGCAGCGAAGCGGTTCCACAAGACGCTGTAAAAGGATGAAGGATGAGGGATGAAGGATGAGGGATCATGGATTGGGGATTGGGGAGCCGCTTGCGGTTTCGCAATGAAACTTTTATTTGGAACGGCAATTTTTCCCTGCGACCGACCATGCTATCGCATAGTGGCCGTCTCGGCTTTACATTGTGGGATTTTAAGGAGATAATCTCTCTATGCCCATTATTTTAATTAAGCTCTGTTTATTTGCCGCCTGCGCCGAAGCACTTGCGGCAGCGCCGGCTATTGAAACGAATCCGATATTGTCGTATCTATTGGACAAAGGCGTGATGATGTCCGACGGCAAGGCTTACAAGTTGCCCGCGCCGGCCATGACCGACGCTTTGGACGCCGCGAGTCAAAAGGCGGCGATCGAAAAAATCGCCGGCACGCGCTATACCTTTGAAGACCTGGCGCAAAAAACATCGTCCGCGCCGGTGATAATCAGGATTCGCACGCTCAAGGCGGCGGAAGGCGAATCGGCGACGATTCGGGCAATCGACGTGTGGTTCATCGCCCACGGTAAATGGGAAACTCTGAATTCCAAGGATTTTTTGGACAGCCTGGCCAAGGGCAAAGACAGCGAGGGCGAAAACCGGATTGTTTCCAAGTCGGGTATATTGACCGACGAGGAGATGCAGAAACGAAAATTGAAACTGGAAACACCCGAGGGACAGGAAGCGAAATTCGTGTACGCCACGTTTTCGCTCTTCGATCAGGTGGAAGTAAGTGCAACCCGTTATGCGGTGGTTACCCGGGGTAAGGATGATCTATTGGCGGCCGCGAGAATCGACGTTCGTTTCGACAAAGACGCCGAATATCCCAATCAGTGGCGGCCGATTCTGCGCGACGCGGCCGCGAACATCAGCCTGGGCCCGTCGCAGCCTTATTCCGGGGCCGGGGCGTATGTGAAAGTCACCCGGCTTGCGGCGCCCGCCGACGCGATTTTTGTGGAAGGGCATATAGTGTTCGAGGAGCCCTACGGCTGGTTCGAGGGCGGCAACGAGCTGCGCTCGAAGGCGCCAACGATGATCCAGCAAAGGGCGAAAATCTTCCGCAGCAAGTTGGGGATTGCCAGCTCGAAGCAGTAATGAACTCATCCTTCTCAGAAGTTAGGATGCAATACCCAGAGCAGCCTGTTGAAAAATGAATAAATGAGTTTTAGGGCGCCATGGCCACGCAAGCGTGGCCATGTTTGCCGATATTTTCATGCTCACGCAAGCGTGAGTATGGCATCCAAAGCTTTTTCAAAAGGCTGCTAGGGAACGAGATTAAAGAGCCGATCGTTCCGGCAGCCATTTTTTTTATGGACTTTTGGGTCAATGTCGAAACCCAGGGCAGTGACCGAACCATCGCAAAAGGCCATGTTAAAGGTGTAAGGGTGGTTGCTGCCGAAGGGCGTCGAGATATAGCTGCTCACTCCGCGTTGGTCTCTCATGGGCGGTCTATCGGTCCAGCCGACCAGATCGTAATCGTCCGCACTCAGGAAAGGGTGATCGTCGGAGAAGTCGATACCGGTGAAGTACTGGTCGGGATTGAGGTTTTTTTCGCCCACCAGGTAGGTATGTGACGTACCGTCGGCGATATCGGCGTTTGTGATGACGCTGTGTTGGTAACAAATTCCGTTATTATTTCGGGCGCTTTTGGCGAAATAGTCGGACTGGAAATAGCCGCTTGGGCCCGGATCATCGCCGTCGGCCCAACTGGCCGGGCCCATCGCCCACCCGTGCAACACCGAACCGCCGTTGGCTTTGTAGTCGGCATGAAACCACAATGGTTTGGGATCGATATCAGCGGCTTTTAGGGCATTGACCATAGTATCATAGACAGGATTTACGGGATTAAGGGGCGGGGAGCGACGGCTGGGACAATTGAAGCCGGGTATGGTTTGCATAAGCATCAAGGCCGACAATTTTTTTTTCTCGGCCGGGTCGCTGACTTTTGGCGAATCGTGGAGGTTTTTTAACTCCATATAAGGGAGAATATTGTAGAAAAAACCGCCGGTTTGGCGGCGTCCGGTACTGCGGTCGGGATCTCCCACCCAGTTGAACCCCCAACCGCCGGTGGGGAGATTATTAGCGGCTTGTTCGTGATTCAAGGCCGCCAATGCCATTTGTCTGAGATAATTGGTGCATTCCATTCTTCGGCCGGCCTCGCGGGCCATTTGCACGGCAGGCAGCAAAAGTGAGATCAAAATGCCGATGATTGCAATCACTACCAGCATTTCCACCAGGGTAAACGCGGATATTTGACCCCGTTGCATAGGTTTATTAATAAAATTCATAAAGGCCATTGGATGTTTGCTCAGGTAATTGGCTGCACCGTTCCGGGAATAATAGACTGAAATTCGATTATAGCAGGTATCGCAAAAAAGCAAAAGAAAATTATTGGCCGGCGGTTTTACGATTTATACGGCGAAGGGGGGCAGGGGCGTGCGGATTTTTTTGCGCTCGGCCAGGCCGTCGGATTTGATGCGGCCGTCTTGCATGCGGACGATGCGCTGGGCGCGGGCGGCCAGGTCGGGATCGTGGGTTATGAGCACGATGGTCACCCCGCGCTTTTTGTGCAACTCGGCGAAGAGATTGAAAATGCCGTCGGCCGATACGGAGTCGAGATTGCCCGTGGGCTCGTCGGCCAACAATAATATGGGATCGTTGGCCAATGCCCGGGCGATGGCCACGCGCTGGCGCTCGCCCACGGAGAGTTTCACGGGCAGATGGTTCTCGCGGTGACTCATGCCGACCAGTTCCAGCAATTCGCGGGCCTTTTTTATGCGTTGGGAAACGGAAAGCGGGCCTTCGAACATGGGCACTTGCACGTTTTCCAAGGCCGTAAGGATGGGCAGGAGGTAGAACGATTGGAATACGAAGCCCAGTTTTTGCGAGCGGAACTTGTCGAGATTGGTTACGGACGAAAGGGGTTGTTCCTCGAAGAAGATTTCGCCGGCAGTGGGCGCGTCCAATGCGCCAGGAGGTTGAGCAAGGTGGATTTGCCGCTGCCGCTGGGTCCCATGATGGCCACGTATTCGCCGGTGCGGACGCTGAGACTGACGTCTTCCACGGCGTGCACTTCGCCGTCGGGATAGAGTTTGGCGACGTGATCGGTGCGCAACAGGGGAGGTTCGCGGATAAAGAAACTACTCATGTCGTAAAGCCTCCGTGGGCAGGAGTTGCGCACCCCGGTAGGCCGGGTAGGCGGCGCCCAGGAGTCCTACTCCCAAGGCGATCATAAATCCTTCCAGGATTACGCTGGGCGGCAAATTTCCTTCGATCACGCCCGCTGCCGCGGGAAAGCGGCTGAGCAACTTGGCCAGAAGCATGGCCCCGGCGGTGCCCACCGCGCCGCCCAGCAGGCTGAGGAGGATCGACTCCATGAGGATCATCTTCACGACCCGCCAGCGTCCCCAGCCGATGGCCCGCAAAACGCCGATTTCCTTGGTCCGCTCGAAGACCGACATGATCATGGTGTTGAGCATGCCGATTGCGCCGATAAAAAGGGCCACGGTTGAGGTGACCCAAGCCATGGCATGTATGAATTGGATTTCGCTGGTCGAATCGACAAGCTCCTTGGTGGTTTTAACGTCGAGGTTTTTCGCCAGGCCGGCGATCTCCTTGGCCACTCGTTTGACGCCTTCTTCGGAACGATCTTCCAGGGTCACGGAAAAGCCGGTGACGAGTCCTTTGCGGCCCATGAATTTTTGCAGGCCTTCGAGCATCATGATCATCATGCCGTCTTCATAGGTGGTGCCGGCTTCAAAGACGCCGACGACCTGGAATTGCTGGTCGTCGAGGACGGTGATGGCATCGCCGGGATTTTTATTCAAGGTGGCCGCCAAATTCTTGCCCAGCATGACCTGGTTGGCATCGCCTTGTTGCAATTTGCGGCCGGAGATGACTTTCCAGTTGTTGAACAACGGCGAATTGGGCTGCAAACCCTGCACTAGCAAGCCGATGGGCTTAAGCTCGTCCATATCGATCCAATCGAGCAGGCCGGAATAGACTGTTTTCACTCCCGGCAGGGCGGCGATTCTGTCGCCCAGGGCTTCAGGCAAGGCGCTGAGGAGTTTTTGTTTCGCACCGGACTGCTGTACGATGAGGTCTACATTTTGCCTTTGGTAGATTTTAAGGAAAGACTGCTCGAAACCGATGGCGATGCCGACCAATGCAACTACTGCGCCAACGGCAACGGCCACGCCGATGACGGTCAAACTGGATCGCACGCGGCGGCGAATGATGTTTTTGACGACGAATGTGGAAAAACGCATGGCAGGTTGGCAGCAGTTTGAAAAAAAGGCAAATTAGGCCCATCGGCCGAAAGGGGGATTATCTCCGATTATACACCACGGCCATGCGGGACTGCGGGACAACGGACATTCTGGGCAGGAAGACAGGCGTCAGACTCCTTAAACAATTATTTTCAGCTTTCTTATCTAAACTAATTGTCGGGAGTTAGGGGGCTTTGTCAACCGCAGGCAGAGATAAAGTCCTTTTATAGGAACAAAAAAGGCTCCCATGTGTCGCATTGGGGCCGAATATTTTTACTCTTTTGCCTGATCGATGTTTCTTAACATTTTCGACCAGGAATTCGGTAGTAAAAAATATTTATTAAACTGGTGAAATCGGGCATTATACAATGAAATGCGGGATTAGAGTGCATGTTCACCGGTTTCGCCGGTGCGGATGCGAACGGCATCGTCCAGATCGGTGACAAAGATTTTGCCATCGCCGATCTGGCCGGTTCGCGCCATTCTGGAGATAGCGCTTGTGACTTCGGGAACGGCGTTGTCGGGGACCACGATTTCAATCTTAATCTTGGGTACGAAGTCGACCGTGTATTCTGTGCCGCGAAACATTTCGGTATGGCCGCGCTGGCGGCCGAAACCGCGGACTTCGGTCACAGACATGCCTTGAATCCCTTTTTCATTCAAGGCGGTTTTAATATCTTCCAATTTATAATGCCTGACAAAGGCTTCGATTTTTTTCATATTAAATATTCCGGATAAGTATTATCAGTGTTTGCCCTGAAAGTGATCCGCCCGATGCGTTGTATCAAGAGATGTTCTCCGCGCTGGAGAAGTCCGGATAACCCAATACTCCCATCACGGGTGCGTCGAGGCCCGCCATTTCTGTTTCGGCACTGACTCGGATTGGGGTTATAAGGTTGCTAAATTTGAACCACGCATAAGCCATGGCAAAGCCGAACAGGGCGACAACAGCGGCGTCGAGCAATTGTATCCAAAGTTGCGAGGCATCGCCGTAAAACAGCCCACGAACTCCGTCGCAGCCGAATTTTTGCACGTATTCATCGCGGACCACACCGTTCCAGCCCGCGCCGTATTTGCCATTGGCGAACAAACCAACCGAGATCACACCCCAGAGGCCGTTCACGCCGTGGACAGAGATCGCTCCGACCGGGTCGTCGACTTTGATGCGTTCCCAGAAAAAGACGCTGAAGACCACGATCACACCGGCAATCGCGCCTATGAGGAAGGCCGCCCAGGAATCGACGAACGCACAAGGGGCCGTTATTGCCACCAATCCGGCCAACATGCCGTTGCACATCATGGTAGGATCGGGTTTCATGCCTTGGAGTTGCATGGTTACCATTGCGCCAGTGCGCCGGCTATGCTTGCCAACATAGTGTTCACCACTATGGCGCTGATGCGGAGGTCCGTGCCTGCGAGAGTTGAACCAGGATTAAACCCGAACCAACCGAATGCAAGGATAAATGTACCGAAAGCCACCATAGGAATATGATGTCCCGGCAATGGAAGCGGTTTGCCGTCTTTGCCGTATTTTCCTATACGCGGACCTAAAACCATGGCGCCTGCCAGCCCAATGATTCCGCCCATGGCGTGAACAACACCCGAACCGGCGAAATCGACCGCCCCATGTCCTAATTTCCAATTGGCGCCGCCTTGGGCCAACCAACCGCCGCCCCAAACCCAGTTGGCATAGATGCAATATGGTAATGCGACCCAAAGGCCGTAGATGCAGAAGCTATTCCAAGTCCAGCGTTCGGCCATGGCGCCTGTGGGAATTGTGGCGGTGGTATCCATGAAGACCATCATAAAGAAGAATAAGACCATAATGCTTACGTCGTCCACGCCGGACAGAAAAAATCCCTTTGTGCCTAAAAGGCCATAAGTGTATGCGCCGGTGGCGTTGCCCGCTGCGTCGACAGCGGCTCCAATTCCAATACCTGAATTGAGTATGGAGGTTCCGGGTCCGAGCACGGAATACCAACCCGGTGCAACCGGTCCATTGAACCAGTTTCCCCAACCTATTGCGAAACCGTAGGCCCAAAATCCAAGGCAACCCAGGGCATATATCATGAGATTCATGCTGACCATGTTAGCGGCGTTTTTTGAGCGGCACAGGCCGGTTTCGACCATGGCGAAACCGGCTTGCATGAACATGACCAGGAAGCCGGCCATTAATGCCCAAACTATATTGATTGAAAACAGATTGTGGGCGATACGGTCGTACAGATCGCCGGAGCTGAGGGTGCTGGGAACATCGCCTTTGCCGTCACCGGCGGGAGTAGCACCAGCGCCGGCGGCGCTGCCGGTGGGGTCGGGCCAGACGGGTTTGGCGGGATCGGCATTAGCGCCTGAGAAGTAAGGCGGCAGACCAGGCGATTGTGCGGCACTTGCGGCCGGTTTGTCGGCCGTCGGTTGCTCGGCAAGGGATGGAGTCGAAGTGTCGGCGGCCCAGATCGACGTGTTTCTTGAGAGAAAGAAAGCAAGCGTGAATGTTAAAAGACAAATATAGAGTTTCAGCCCTATCCGCATAACCGTTCCTTTTGACATTAGGAGGAAACTGTGCTGTGAATTCGAGATTTTCAGAAAGCAAAGAACGTGCCAAATGCAGGAGGTAGTTTGGTTTAAATCCTTGTTCTAGGTCCATACTCTCAGGTGTAGTTTTTGACTGAATTATGATATATAGAACGAGTTAAATATAGTTAATTAAGATAATCGCGGATGTTAACGAGGGCAAAATTTCCTAAATACCAGCACATTGGCCCGATATATGTACAATATTTGTGCATTATATGATTAAACAATGTGCATTTATAAGCATTATTTTCATCAATAGTGAAAAATGTTCAGCATAACTAATCCTGGACTTTTTTATTGCCTGGCACCCCCCAATATCTCGCTGCATGTCATACAGATAATATTAATGCTTAATTTGTGACGAATATAATTTTGCGTGCCATGCGGAGATATAACTTAATGTCTACCCCAGTTTCCAGACAATTTTTGGGCGTTGCATCGGTTGGCAGAGCTAACGCCGATGACCTTATTCTGCCATTGCCTTATGAAAAGACGGTATCGTACGGCAGCGGCACGAGCAACGGTCCGCAGGCGATTCTGGATGCCAGTTTACAATTGGAATTATTTGACGAAGTGACTTTAGTCGACTTTAAAAAATCTCCTAAACTTCATACCCTGCCCGCTTTATTGGATAATGGAACAGAAACGGTTCAGGATTATTTAGAGGCGATTGAGAAATACGTCGCTGCGTTGCGTGATAAATTTATTCTCGGCCTTGGCGGAGAACACACGGTAACGTACGGTTTGTTAAAAGGTTTGGCAGGCGATCCGGCCGAAATAACCATAGTTCAAATCGACGCCCATGCCGATTTGATCGATGAGCTTAACGGTTTGAAATGGTCGCACGGCACAGTGATGCGGCGGTTGTGGGAAGAGGGTTGCCGATTGGTGCAGATTGGTATTCGCAGTCTAAGCAGCTCGGAGTATGAGTTGGTGGAATCAAGCGAGCGCATCACGACGTACTTTGCTCATCGATTAGAAGAACAATGGACCGACGTGCTACGAACATTGCGCGATCTGAAGGGTCCGGCGTACTTGACCATCGACGTGGATGGCCTTGATCCCTCGATCATACCCAGCACCGGGACGCCGCAGCCCGGCGGGCTGAATTGGCGTCAGGCGATGGAGGTGATTCGCGCGATTGCCACTTCGCGGGCGATCCGCTGGCTTGGGGCCGACCTGGTGGAATTCGTGCCATCGCCGCATCCGCCCGGCTGCGATCCGGCGGCCGCCCGGCTGGCGCAGAAAGTGCTGGCATGGCGGCAGGCGGGCCTGCGCAGATAATAGCGCAACCGGGTAAGATGGGCGTAAACTCATAGGGCGACAATAAAAAACGAATGAAATCCCGCCGGTGCCCATGTGAGGGATTCCGGGAATTCCCGGCCTTTTCGAGGCCGATCATTTTTAAGCGCTCTTAGACGGGTTTTACAGACGTGGCACGCGGGCCTTTGTCGCGACCGCGTGCGTCCGGACCGCTGATTAACTCGTACGAAACTGCTTGCCCTTCTTTCAATTCATCGAATTTTTGATCAACCACCGATGAATGATGAAAGAACACGTCACCTTCGCCTCCCGATATGAAGCCAAAGCCACGATCGGTGACGATCTTCTTAATAGTACCTTGCGGCATCGCAACCACTCCTCGTAAACTCAAACTATCCGAACGAACGGCGAAAGCCTATCGCGCGGGAAATAAAAAAACCGCGGGGAAAATTCCACGGTTAAACTCTCGATTACCAAGTGTTGCCGGTTGTTGTTTTTTTAGCGTTGCCCTTTTCGCGTTCTTTGATTTTATCGTCGGCGAATTTTTGGGCGTCCTCTTGAGTCTTGAAACCTGCCTTCAGGACCTTGACGGTATAATCTTTCTTATCCGGTTTCTTCAGAGTATTGGCATCATGGTTGCTTTTGTCTTTTTTCGCATCATTATATCTTTTCAAATCTGATTTATAGTCTTCGTCGGCTTTTTTTGTGAGGTTGATTTTTTCGGAGTTTGCAACGACCTTGATATCTTCGCCGATCTGGATCACGGCGTAGGGTTCATTGGCTGTTTTAGCGCCCGGGGCGCCTTTAGCGTGCCCGGCTGCGTGATCGGCCGGCAGCGTTCCGGGACCATGCGGCGGCTGGTAAGCCAGCGTACTTTTCGACGGAACAAGAAGAATGCTGAAGACAACCAAAGGCAAGAAGCTGAAGGTTGTCCGCCATTTTTTAGTCATAATATACTCCCCTTGAAGATCATTTCATCCCCGCCGATATAGACGGTTTTGATTTATCCAGCCCTTTCAGTTAAAAAACTCTTAACAATAAAATTATATTAGCATTTATCCACATAAACGGCAAGGTAGCCCAAACCATAAGAGCCTATCCCAAAACATAAAACTTCAATTACGGCAAGAGATTATAACAGAGAATTCCCGGGGTTTTTAGCCCTCGCCCTAACCATCTTTCAAAGGGAGAGGGGACTTTTGGGATAGGCTATAAGTCTATCCCCCTCCATTGGATTAACTAATTTGCCCATTTATGCGTTATTTTCTAGCGTGCTACGTGAAAGGCATCGAACAGGGCCGGCAGGTCTTCAGTCGATATCATTGACAAAATAAGTATAGTGGAAAAAGAACTCCAAGCACCGGGTACAAGTACCCGGGATAAACTTTTCAAATCTGAAATCCGTAATCCTTATCCTCTTTTCTTCTCGGCGACCAATTTTTCCTGCCATTGTTGCAGAAGTTGCAGGGCTTCGAGCGGCGTGGTGGCGTTGAGGTCCAATCCTCGAAGGTCATCCATTATCGGGTGATCGCCGCCGAAAAGGGTCAGTTGGAAGTGGGCGCGTTTTTCCGGGATCTTGGGATGGCGGGCGATCTTCGCCCGGCCTTCGGCGTCGAGGTGTTCTTCTTCGAGTTGGGCCAGGATTTCCTTGCTGCGCTCGATCACTTCGCGCGGCACGCCGGCCAGGCGGGCGACGTGGATGCCGTAGCTCTTGTCGGCCGCGCCTTCCACGATCTTGTGCAGGAACACCACTTCGTCCTGCCATTCCCGCACCGCCACATTAAGGTTCTTCATGCCCGAAAAAGATTTTTCCAGGTCGGTCAGTTCGTGATAATGCGTGGCGAATAGCGTGCGGCAGCCGATGTGTTCGTGCAGGTATTCGACCGCCGCCCAGGCCAGCGAAATGCCGTCGTAGGTGCTTGTGCCGCGTCCGATCTCGTCCAGGATCACCAGGCTGCGGTGCGTGGCCGTGTTAAGGATTCGGGCGGTCTCGGTCATCTCGACCATGAAGGTGCTTTGGCCGCGGGAAAGCTCGTCGCTGGCCCCTACCCGGGCGAAAATCCGGTCGGCAATGCCGATCACGGCCGATCGGGCGGGCACGAAGCTGCCAATCTGGGCCATGAGCGTGATCAAGGCTGCCTGGCGAATGTACGTGCTTTTACCGGCCATATTCGGACCGGTGATGAGCAGAATAGAGCCTGATAATGTAGCAGGCACACTCCGTGTGCCGTCTGTTTTAGTTGTATTTTCTTCAGGGAATTTCGCTTCTGATTTTGATTTTTCAGCGGCATCGCCGACGGCACACGGAGTGTGCCTGCTACATTGTACTACCGTATCGTTGGGGACAAACGTGCCTTCGGGCTCGACGATATCGAGCACGGGATGGCGGCCGTCGACGATTTGCAGGATCGGCTCTTCGACGATTTCCGGACGGCAGTAGTTGCGCTGCCGGGCCAATTCGGCCAGGGCCACGAGCACGTCGAGTTGTGCTAAAACCGCGGCGGTGGATTGAATTCGCCGGCGCTCGGCGGCCACGGCCTCGCGAAGCGCGAGGAACAGTTCGTACTCCAGTTCCTTGGCCTTTTCGTCGGCCGTGAGCACCTTTTCCTCGTATTCCTTCAATTCCGGCGTGATGTAACGTTCGGCGTTTTTAATCGTCTGCTTGCGGATGTAATCTGCTGGTATCTTATCGCGATGTGCATTGGTGATCTCGATGTAATAGCCAAACACCTTGTTAAAACCGACCTTGAGATTGGGGATTCCGGTCCGCTCGGTCTCCCGGGCCTGGTAGCGGGCGATCCACTGCTTGCCGCCGTGGGCCAATTCACGGAGTCCGTCGAGTTCGGGACTAAATTCTTCGCGGATGAAACCGCCGTCCCGGCTAGATAGCGGACAATCGTCCGCAAGTCCGGCGTCCAGTTTGCCGCGCAATTCGGCACAGAGGTCGATGGCGGCTTCTAGTTCGTTGATAAGCGGGCTTATTCGCGCGGTCAGTTTGGCTTTTAGACCGGGCAACGAGCGGAGCGTGCGTCCCAGGAAACCCAGATCGCGCGGGCTTGCCCGGCCCGTGGTTACGCGGGCCAGGAGCCGCTCGAGGTCGTACACGCGGCGTAAGGTCTCGTTCAGATCGGCACAGAGCGAGGCGTCGGCGACCAGTTCGTCCACGGCCTCGTGCCGGGCGCGGAGCAAGGCGGCGTCGGTCAACGGGTTGGCCAGCCACTCGGCCAAAAGCCGCGAGCCCATGGCCGTGACGGTGCGGTCTAAAACGGCCAGAAGCGAGCCTTCGCGCCGGCCTTCGCGCAGGGTGCGAGTGATTTCCAGGCTGCGGCGGCTGGCTTCGTCGATTTCCAATGTGCCCGAGGTGCGATATGGGGTCAGCCGATCCATATGTTCCAGCGAGCTTTTTTGCGTTTCATTGAGATAATCGAGAATTGCCCCTGCGGCACGAATGGCCTGAACGTCGGCCGCGGAATCGGTAAATCCAAAACCTTCCAGCGAGGCCGTGCCGAAGTGTTTGACCAAGGTTTCGCGGGCGTTTTGATGTGAGAAGGCCCAGGCCGGGCGGCGGGAGAGCATCATCCGCTCATTTAGATGTGAGGGCAGCGGTGGGGAGTCTTCGGCCAGAAGGCACTCGGCAGGGGCGATGCGGGCGATCTGGTCGGGCAATTGGCGTTGTGGAAATCCGGCGGCCCAGAATCGGCCCGTGGAAAGTTCCACCCAGGCCAGTCCGGCCGGATCGCCGGGCGCTATAGCCGCCAGAAAATTGCTCTCGCGGGGGTCTAGCAATGCGTCGTCGGTCACGGTGCCGGGCGTGACAATGCGGATCAGTTCGCGGCGGACAAGTCCCTTGGCTTTTTTGGGGTCTTCGACCTGCTCGCACACGGCCGCCCGAAACCCGGCCGCGATCAATTTGCCCAGATAGCTTTCCAACTGGTGATGCGGGAACCCTGCCATGGGAATGGCGTTTTCGCCTTTTTCGCGGCTGGTGAGGGCCAGATTGAGCACCCGGGCGGCGGTTTTGGCGTCGTCGAAGAACATCTCATAAAAATCGCCCATGCGAAACAACAAAAGCGCATCGGGGCAGGCCCGTTTGGCTTCCTGGTACTGTCGCATCATGGGGGTGGCGGTCATGTTGCTCATGCCATCAAAGTTTAGCCGCGACCGGGTACCATGCCTAGCATGGTCGGGGAGCGGTTGGGTTAAACACAAGGGGCATCGCATATAATTTTGCAGTACACGCCCTGGTGTAAATGAAATTTTTACGCCATATTGGTGGGATGTAAAAAGACATTCGCCCTCACCCTAGCCCTCTCCCAGCGGGAGAGGGGACTTTTATTATTAGGAAAAAATATGAAGATGAAATCACATTCGACTACTATATTAACTGTCCGGCACAAAAGCATTGTGGCCATGGGCGGGGACGGGCAGGTGACGGTGGGCAATTCGATCATGAAGGCCGACGCGGTGAAGATCCGCCGGCTGATGGACGACAAGGTGATGACCGGTTTTGCCGGGGCCACGGCCGACGCCTTTGCCTTGCTGGAACGCTTTGAGGCCAAGTTGAAGGATTATCCATCGAACGTGCCGCGGGCGGCCACCGAGTTGGCCAAGGAATGGCGGACCGATCGGGTGCTGCGCCGCCTGGAGGCGATGATGGTGGTGGTCGATGCCAAGAATACGCTGTTAGTTACGGGCAACGGCGACGTGCTACAGCCGGCCGACGGCGTGATCGGGATCGGCTCGGGCGGAAATTTCGCCATGGCGGCGGCACGGGCGCTTCTCGAACATAGCAACTTGAGCGCTGCGGAAATTGTGCGAACTTCCCTTACCATCGCCGCTGGGATCGACGTGTTTACGAATACGAATATCATGGTGGAGGAGCTGAAAGAAGGATGATGGGGAAATGCAGAATGCAGAAGGATGAAGGATGAATTTTTCATCCTCATTCCCATACTACAGCGTGGGAACGCAATTTTCCGACGCTCCAGCGTCGGAAAGACGTGAAACGCATTATAGGGAGAAACATTATGACTCGTTCGATTTTGCTCTTTCTCGTTATTGTGTCGGCAGCCGCACCCACAACCCGCGCTATCGAACCTCAAAAAAATATAACGGGGCAGGAAATCAAGGCGCTGGTCGACAACCTCATATCGCCCAACCCAAAGCCGATCACTGGCGACGAGGATCCGAAGGAAGCACCGGACTATCGAATTCCACCGGGTTTTGACCAAGAGAAACAAGAACTGGTTCGTAAAGCAGTCGTCGATTTAAAAGGACTGGGAATTCGTGCATTTCCGTTTCTCATCGATCGTTGGGATGACGATCGCTATTGTTTGACGATCTCCGAAGGGTTAAATGGCTATTGTCGTAATCAGACTGTTGGAAAAACCTGCAAGATGATCATTTTCGACCAGATCCAACCTTATGGCAATTGGCAAGGGATCGCTGACCCTGCTGGTCTCAAATTGGCATGGCGCCCTTCTTATCCAAATGAATTCTTCGCTTCCAAGCAGGATGCGAAGAAGTGGTATGAAAAGCACAAGGACAAGTCGCTGGTCGAAATACAATTAGAAGTCTTGGACTGGGTGATTGCGGAAGAAGCCAAGAATTCGGAGCAGTATCCGGAGAAAGAACGGGAATTCCTTCAGAAAACACGTAAGGATCTCGTAGAAAGCAAGAAGCCTATCGCACGTGGGCATTACTATCCTATTGATATCGAAAACTAAAACATTTGAAAAAGACTATTTATCAAGAGACTGGAGTGTTCCATCTTGCAAGACTTAACCCCTCGACAAATCGTTGCGGAACTGGAACGGCACATCGTGGGCCAGGACGAGGCCAAACGGGCGGTGGCAATAGCCATTCGCAATCGCTGGCGGCGGCAACAGCTTGTCGATGACATGCGGCAGGAGGTGGCGCCGAAGAACATCATGATGATCGGGCCGACGGGCGTGGGCAAGACCGAGATCGCCCGGCGTCTGGCAAAGCTCACCGGCGCGCCATTTATCAAGGTCGAGGCCACGAAATACACCGAGGTGGGCTACTACGGGCGCGACGTGGAGAGCATGGTCCGGGAACTGGTGGAAAACGCCATTGGTCTGGTGCGAGAACAAGAGCGGAATGGCATCGAGGCCGAGGCGCGGCGGCGGGTGGAGCAGCGGTTGCTGGATTTGCTGGCCCCTCAGCCGCCGGCATTCGATTCCACGCCCGGCAGTCCGGATTCGCCCGAGCGGTACGAGCGGACGCGGGAAAAGGTCCGCGCAATGCTGTCCTCCGGCGAGATGGAAGGGCGGCGGGTGGAACTGGCCCTGGAACACAAGGCCGTGCCGATGATGTTTACCGGCATCGGCATGGAGCAGATGGATTTTGATTTGCAGGGGATGTTCGAGAAGATCCTGCCCCGCAGCAGTTCGCGCAAGGAAATGACCGTGGGCGAGGCCCGCAACGTGCTGTTCGAGCAAGAATGCGACGCCTTGATCAACACGGAAAAAGTCAACGCCAAGGCGGTGGAACTGGCCGAGAACCTGGGCATTATTTTCATCGACGAGTTGGACAAGATCGTGGCTAGCGAGCAGACGCACGGGGCGGACGTCTCGCGCCAGGGGGTGCAACGGGATTTGCTGCCCATAGTCGAGGGCACCACCGTGCAAACGCGGTACGGATTCGTGCGGACGGATCATATTTTGTTCATCGCGGCCGGGGCGTTTCACCGCGCCAAGCCCAGCGACTTGATGCCCGAGCTGCAAGGGCGGTTTCCCATCCGCGTGGAACTGAAAGACCTGACCAAGGAGGATTTCGTGCGGATCCTTCGCGAGCCCAAGGGGGCGTTGACCAAGCAATACGTAGCGCTTTTGCAGACGGAAAACATAGAGATTGTTTTTCTCGACGAGGCGGTGGACGCCTTGGCCGAGTTCGCCTTTCAGGTGAATCAGAACACGCAGAACATCGGGGCCCGGCGTTTGTACACCATCATGGAACGGCTGCTGGAAGACGTGAGCTTTGAGGCCCCGGACATGAAGCAGGGCCGCATAGAAATCAACGCCGCATACGTGCGCGAGCGCCTGGCCGACCTGGCGGAGGATGAGGATTTGAGCAAGTTTATATTGTAAAGCCGCGAGACGTGGTCGTGGTTTAAGATTGAAATCCCACCTTATTTCTTCTCCAAAGTGTGTAATCAAGGCATTTTTCCTTGTCAATGGCAAGTGAATAATGCCAGGGATATAATATTTATTTGTAATGATCAACGGCCTCTATTAAATCTATCCCAATAAATTGAATCCGATTACGAATAGAAAATGGATAACAAGGACCATTTTCGTTCTCAGTCTCACCCGCCTATGGAGGGAGAGGGCACTTAATTTGTAATTTCCCGGAGGGAGAGTGGATTGTGGTTTGTTGCTCCACTATAGGGCGAAGGGGTGACCGCAATTGAAAACCGCGACCGACCAACCGACCATGCTATGCATGGTGCCCGTTGGTGCCCGTCGGGGCTTTACATAAGATAATCACAGCTTTAGGTGAGGAAAAGAATAGTTTTGAATGGATTCTTACTTTTTTGGCTATCCAATATAAGGGGGGGAATTCTCATGATTACTGCTCGCATGGCGGTGGTTGGGTTGTGGCGTGGTTTTGCCGGGGCGGCGATTTTGGCGGGGGTCTTGGCGGCCTCGGCGCATGCGCGCGGCCCCAGGCGAAGGAATTGCTGCCCGAGGATACGCTGGGCCTGGTTTCCATCACGGACACGCAGGACTTGGCCCAGCGGTTTATGAACACCAGCCTGGGGTTGATGAGCCAGGATCCGCAGATGAAGCCGGTGATCGATCAGTTATACGGATCCATGTCCGAGTTGGTGGCTTCATTGCAGGATAAAATCGGATTATCGCTGCCGGATATTGTGGCTCTTCCGCACGGGGAAATAACAGTTGCGGTTGTGGCGATAAAGGACGCCCCGCCGGCATTTGTTTTTTTATTCGACGCGGGCGACCAGATTGCCAATGCCCGGGTATTGCTTCAGCGCGCCGCGGATGCGGCGGTAAACAATGGCGCCGCAAAGCAGGAGGAAAGCGTCAAGGATGCGAAAATCACGATTCTATCCGGTCCGGGAACTGAATTTTTGGCCTTTTTTGACAAGGACGGCACTATTGTCGGAGGCACTAATCTTGACGCCGTGAAAAGAATCCTGGGGATTTGGAACGGTGAAAAAGGCAAGGTCCTGTCGGATAATGCGAATTTCGGCACGATCATGAATCGTTGCCAGGGCTCCCAGGACCAGCGGCCGCAGGTTATCTGGTTTGTCGATCCGATCAATATCATGCGAAGCATGGCCGAGCAAAACGTGGGCTTGCGGGTGGGGGTGGCCGTGTTGCCGCTGTTGGGGCTGGACGGGCTTTCGGGCATAGGCGGGAGCTTGATGTACGACGTCGGGCAATACGATTCGGTGAGCCACATTCACGTGCTCCTGGAAAACCCGCGGTCGGGCATCATAAAGATGATCGCCTTGGAATCGGGGGTATCCAAGCCCGAACGCTGGGTACCGACCGACGTGGCCTCGTACATGACGGTGCACGTGAATTTCGATACGGCGATAAAAACCCTGGCCCCGATGTGGGACAGCCTGGCCGGGGAAGGCGGATTTTCCTCGATGATCCAGCAGCGATTTTCCACGCCCATGGGTATCGACTTCGAAAAGCAAATCTTGCCGGTATTGGAAGGGCGCGTGACCTATATCACCTGGTTCGAAAAGCCGGCCTCGCAAGTCAGCGGAGTGACGCTGGTGGCGTTGAAGCTGAAAGATACCGAGCCGGTCAGCAAGGCAATAGACGGTCTGGCCAAGCGGTTGGGCGAGCGGATTTCGCAGCAAAGTTCCTCGGGCAAGGATTATTATCGAGTGAATATCCCGGTTCCGCAAATGCCGCCCGGCGCCGAGCCGCCCCCGATGCCGATTCCCTGCTTCGGCATTGTGGACGACTATTTTGTATTTACAAACCGGCCCAGCCTGTATGAAAAAGTGCTGAGCACGTTGGCCGAGGGCACGAAATCCTTGGGCGACGAATTGGAGTTCAAGCTGATTGCCAATAAAATCCAGCGGCAAAGCGGGGGTGCCAGGCCGGTAATGCTCGGTTTCAGCCGACCAGAGGAGGGCTTGAGGTACTGGTACGATATGATCAACTCCGACAGCACCCGGGAGTCGTTGAAAAGGCAGGCGGATAGTAATCCGTTTTTCAAGTCCCTGGATACGAGCTTGCAAAAGAGTCCGCTGCCGCCCTTCGAGGTGATCCAGCGTTACCTTGCACCCAGCGGTTCGATGGCTGTGGACGATGCCAGCGGATTGCACTTTATGGGATTCACTATGAAGCGTAAGGGGAATGATAATAGTGGAGAGTGAAGAGTGAGGGCCGGGCAATTTATTGCCCGGTCTTGAGGGCTCAGAGATAAGTGGTCAGGGATGAGAAATGAGGGATGAGGGTGAGAGAGGGAAACCGCTTGCGGTTTGGCGATTAAGACCGAAAAACGGCTTTCCTCAATTACACATCTACGCCCTGCCCTCACCCCTTGCCCCTCTCCCAAAGGGCGAGGGGACTTCAGCACTGCCCTCACCGCTTGCCCCTCTCCCAAAGGGCGAGGGGACTTTTGTGATGGATTTTTATGCATGCGGAAATTATCGCCATCGGCGATGAAATTGTAAGCGGAGAACACCTCGACACCAATTCCCCGTGGCTCAGCCGGCGGTTGGAGGAGTTGGGCGTGCGGGTGTTATATCATACGACCGTGGGCGATGAGTTGGCGGCTTGCGAGGAGATTTTTCGCAGGGCGATCGACCGGGCCGATATTGTAATATCAAGCGGGGGGCTGGGCCCCACGGCCGACGATCTTACGCGCGGGGCCTTGGCTGCGTCTGCGGGTCGGGAGTTGGTGCTTTATCCCCAGGCTTTGGAACATATCCGCGCTTTGTTTGCGCGGCGAAAGCGGGAAATGCCCCGGCAAAACGAGATCCAAGCCATGTTTCCCGCCGGCAGCCGGATGATCGGCAATCCGCACGGAACCGCGCCGGGGATCGATCTGGAGGTGTCCAGGCCGGGCAAAGGATCTTGCCGTTTTTTCGCTTTGCCCGGCGTGCCGGCCGAAATGATGGAAATGTGGAAGGCCACGCTGGCGGCGGAGATAGGCGCGTTGGCAGCCGGCCAAAAAGTGATTCGCCGCCGGAAGATCAACTGCTTCGGGGCGGGCGAAAGCCAGATCGAAGCCATGCTGCCCGATCTGATCCGGCGCGGCGCACGCCCACCGTCGGTATTACCGCCAGCAAGACTACGATCAGTCTGCGGATCACCGCCGAAGCGTCCACGGAAGAAGAGTGCAACGCGCTTATCGAGCCTACGGCGGCGACCATCCGAAAACACCTGGGCAGGCTGGTCTTCGGCGAAGGCGATGAAGAACTACAGCATGCCGTGATGCGATTATTGCGGGAACGGAACAAAACGCTGGCGACCGTGGAATGGGGCACCGCCGGACTGGTCGCCGATTGGCTGGGCGAGGCGGCTGATAACAGCGAATGTTTTTTAGGCGGCCTGGTGGTGCGGAATGGTGAAAGTCTCGGCCGGTTGTTGGATTTGGATCAAAATCTATTGGCGAACCTGCCGGCATCGGGCGAAAAGGTGTCGGAGCGAATGGCCGCCGCCTGCCGCGAGCGGTTCGGGACCGATTACGGGCTGGCAGTGGGCTGTTTCCCCGCCTTCGATCCGCAGGAGCCCAAGCCGGTTCATCTGGCGCTGGCCGATGCCAAAGGGGTAAAAGTAAAGCCTGTATCTTATGCCGGCCATCCCGCCTGGTTAAAAATCTATATTGGCAAACACGCCTTGAATCTATTGCGACTGGCGATTATTGATTCCTCCGAAGGCTGATCGCCTTGCCATGAATTCCGAACAATGCTATTCTATTGTAATGGATATAGGTTGCTAAAAAACATTAATTTCTCAAGGATTTGTACTATGAGAAAGAAATGGAAGCTGATCGTATTGTTGACGATTGTGTGCCTATTTAGTTTTTCTATCTTAGCTAAAGCCATTTCCATAAAAAATTCATATGATCGAGTATCCGAAAAGGCATCAAGGGGACCAATGATAGATGGCATAATCTTAAAAGATTATCCACAGATGCCTGGTTGTAATTCATTCAAGTCGCTGGATGGGATTGCAAGAGGCCTTATTCCTAAACCCGGTCTAAATCTTTCCCCTAAGCCGAATACATCATGTCCAGGGCAAACAATTTTTATGCTCATTCCGACAACTTGGGATGTGATATTCTTGCCTATTCCCACACAATGGGACAACGTTAAGTTCATTCTTGTCTCTCCCCAAAAAGACGAAAAAATTGAAAACTAATTCTTCTTTTGAATCTCCTAGTGCCGGAAACTCTGCAGCGCCGAATTTACCTTACAAACCCCGGGATCCGTTAAAATATCGGCCCGCAATTGGGCTGATCGGTTGCGGGGGGATCACCAAGGAGCATCTTACCGCTTACCGTGCGGCGGGTTATCGCGTGGCTGCGCTGTGTGACGTGGTCTTAAGCCGAGCGGCCGGCAGAAAGGCGGAATTCTATCCGGAAGCCGAGGTTTATCGCGATTATCGCGATTTGCTCAAGCGCGGCGATATCGAGGTGGTCGATATTGCCACGCATCCGCCTGAGCGAGCGGCGATCATCGAAGAGGCTTTAACGGCCGGCAAGCACGTACTCAGCCAAAAACCTTTTGTCTTGGACCTGGACGTTGGCGGGCGGCTGGCCGATCTGGCCGATCGGCGCAGGCTCCGCCTGGCGGTCAATCAGAACGGGCGCTGGGCGCCGCATTTTAGTTACATCGGGCAGGCCATCCAAGCCGGATTGTTAGGGAAGGTTACGGCTGCGCATCTTTCCGTACATTGGGACCATAACTGGGTCAAAGGCACACGGTTCGATAACGTCAAGCACCTGATATTATATGATTATGCCATCCACTGGTTCGACATAGTCACAAGTTTCATGGGCCGGCGTGAGGCGAAGCAGGTGTACGCCACGGTTGCGCAGCCCGACGCAAGAAGCCCGGCCGCCGCTTTTAGCCCAGGTTATGATCGAGTACGACGAGGGCCAGGCGTCGCTGGTTTTCGACGGGGACACGCGCTACGGCAAAGAGGATCGGACATTTATAGCCGGCACGGGAGGGACGATTCTAAGCATCGGGCCGGACTCGCGGCATCAGAGGCTTAGCTTGCACACCGCCGCCGGGCTTGTAGTTCCCGATCTGGAAGGTTGCTGGTTTCCCGACGGTTTTCACGGGGCCATGGGCGAGTTGCTCCGCGCAATCGAAGAGGAGCGGGAGCCTACAAACAGTGCCCGGGGTAATCTCCGCAGTTTGGAGCTCTGCTTTGCCGCCGTGGCCAGCGCGGAAAGCCGCCGGCCGGTAGTTCCCGGGACCGTGCGAAGTTTGCCGGGAAGTTAAGCGTTCTTGTTGCGGAAACTTTGGTGCCTTGGTGCCATGCACACGCTTGTCGTGGGCATGGCCATACTGCAGCATGTCCACGCAAGCGTGGACATGCCACCAGTCACCCGTTTTTTTTATTGCAAATTTCAAATTGCAAATCGAACAAAGATTTATTTTGTTTCGTTTTCCAAGGGGATTTCCGTGGAAATTTCCATGCGCAGGGAGCCGAGGCGGGCTGCGCCGTTGGCGTCGGCTTGTAGGCGGAAAGACGCGATTGAATCGGGCAGGTCGAAACTAACGGGCACTTTGCCGTCCGGAGCGGCAATCAAAAGCGGATTCCAAAACAGAGATTCGGCAAAATCGCCCCTTGCGCCGGATTCGGCGGCGGCGTGCTGGTGGGCGTATTGGCGAACGATAAAATGTTCCGTTTTCGCCGGTTCGGTTGGGCCTGAAAGGGCCTTTTCACCGCGGGCGGCGTTGGTCCGGGGAACCACTTGTTCCAGTTGGGGCGACAGACTGGGTAAGGCGGCGGTTTCCGACCGGCGAGTGGGCTGCGCGGAGGGTTTATCGGCGGTTTTTTCTGCGCTCGACTTTTTTTCGCTCTTGAGGTCATTTTTCGCGGCGGGTTTCGCCGCGGCGGCTTGATACGACAAGAATGGTACGGCTTGATCGTTCTCGCCGGCAAATCGCAGGGGATTCATTAATAACGCCCCGATGATCGAACAGCAGACCATCATTCCCAAGACCGGCAGCCAAAACGCCGCGCCTCGGACAATTCTTAACAGCCCCAGCATAAATACTAAAAGCAACAATCCCCAAGCGCCAAGAAAACTGATTGTTACAACCGTGTAAAGAACTTGGGTGCGATCGGTATAATAAGTGGTAAGTTTTTTTAGATAATCGTCCCGAATGCGGCTGAGGTTATCGTACATTATGGGCGGGCCGAATTGGCCGCTAAAGTCCGCCGGGCGGGCGGAGGGGGTATTTTCCAGGCCATGTTCGGCAGATTGTTGCCGGGTTTTGTCGGTAAAGCGCCGCCAGCCTTGCGTGCCCAATAGCAGATCCAATGCCACGGCCGGAGGCACGGGGGATGATTTGTCCTCGGAAAGATAGAAATCGGCGTTTTCCAGGTCCTCGGGATTTTCGATTTCGGAGGTAAGTAAAAACCGCGTTGTCATGGTGGGGGTATGATCGCCGGCCAGGCCGAACAAGGCCTGCTCGACCACCGATACGCCCACCGCGGCGGGTACAGGCTCGTTCTTTTCATTAGTCACGGCCAGCGATATATTCACCATTTCGCCCGGCGCGTAATGTTCGTGGAGGTCAAGAGCACGGACGTTCAAGCGGCGATCCAAGCGGCGGTACACGAGTCGTTCGGCCAGGGGTTTGGGAAATTGCCGTTGGGATTGACTGGGATCAATCGAGTAGTCGAACACCGTGAGGCGGATAACTCCGCCCACTTCGTCGGGCAGGGGAAGAACTACCGGATTTATGCCGCTTTCGTTCTTTTTGGTAACCAGGGCAACTTGCCCCACCATAACACCCCTGCACCAGGCCCCGACAACCAGCGGGAGTCCGGCCTTGGATGAGCGGACGTTGAATTCCAGCGCCTCTGACGGGCCGAACACGCCCGTGCCGGTAGTCAAAACAATCGGACAATCGGTGACGGCGGCGGGCAGCTTTGGTTCATCTTTTACATCGGCGGGTGCCATGATCTTCAGCCTGTAGGATTCGCCCGCCTGGGGCGTGAAACTGAACTGGCCCATGCCTTCGCGGATTGTTTCGACTGCGGCCATTGTCCGGCCCTTTTCGTTTTCGACGACCCCCGTGATGTGTAAGGGCTTGCCCAAGGAATCTTGGCACACAAAATAAAGGCGATTTTCCAAGCCGGCCGCCAGGTCGCCGCCTTCGGGGTAGAAATGCACGTCGACCTTTCCCAGATTTATGGGAATGGCCTTGGAAATGGTCTCGCGGGTGCCGCCGTCGCTGACGGTTACGGCCACTTGACCGTTGCCGCGGGCGATTTTCTCGGGCAGTTTCAGTTCGATGCGGAACTTGCCGGCCTTGTCGGGCTGGACGTCCTTTTCCAGCAGAGTTTGCCCGTCGACGGTGGCCAATAGATGCAGTTTAGCGGCGGGAACGGGTCCGCCTTCCTGGCGCTTAACGGAAAAATCGGCCGTCACCGTATCGCCCGGAATGTAACTTTCGCTCGTGAATTCCAATTCTTTTTTTAACCGCGGGGGCCGGTAACGGCGGATGAGAAATTTTCGTCTTTCCTCGGGAAAAGATTCGTCCAAACTGCGAACCAAAATGGCGTATTGGCCGCCGGGCAGGTCGTCCGGGATGTTATATATGCCGTTGCCTACGCCGTGGTCGGTCGTGCCATCGGTCCGGGAATTAGGCAGTACCGCGCCTGCGGGGTCGAGAATTTCAAAATGGATGGGAATCTCCCGGTCGACTGCCAGGCCGAAGCGAGACAGGCTCAATGAGCGATAAAAAATGGTTTCGCCCGGCTGATATAAGGGTTTATCGAGCGACAATTGCGTGGCCAGCCGGGTGGGATTGACCGTTAATGGAGCGGACATCTCTTCCCGGCTGCCCCGATGCTGGGCCACGACCTTTAGGGTAGCGCCTGCGGGCATGGATAAGTCGGCCCAAATAGATACCTGCAAGCGCCCTTGCTGGTCGGTATATTCCTTGCGTGCGAAAGGGATTTTTCCATCGGGGGAGTAGAGATCGACTTCAATCGCAGTGGATACGGCCGACCCGGTGACTTCGGTCGTGCGGATGTCGAACTGGGCAGCCGCGCCGGAGAGCAATGTCGAGGGACCTGTCACCATCAGCCGCAAATGCTCGGCGGCAATCGCGGCCATCTGGAATCGATGGTAGAGATATCCGGCAATTGAAATTGCCACCAAGGCGAATGCCGCCAAGCTGACCAATAATTTTGCCGCTGGGCCGGATGGCGGGCCAACTGTTAACGACGGCTTCAGAACCGCTTGGGGCGGCAAGGGTTCTGATGACGTGTTCATGGCGGTTTTCTCCCGATTTTTCCAAAAAGCATTCAGCCCAAGGTAACGTAACTTCTCCTGGTATACAAGGTGGGACAGTATTAATGCGTTACCGAACCGATGTGGCATTTGCCCTCACCAAATACACTTGCATGACTCTAGGAACCTTGTGCATGCTTGAAGCCGCCTCCCTAGGGACGGCAGCGGCTTTTCCAACTCCCAGAATCGTGAAACTTGATTTAGAAATCCGCTGTTTTGCCCCGTGCATCGCCATGAATGCAGGGCCGAAATAAACTGAAGTGCATTATTGAATGTCATATTCATCGTTTAGACCCGGAGCTTGCTCCGGGAGTATTTGCCCCAATAAAAAACCTAAAAGCGACTATTTTTCCTGATTATCAATAGCCGGTCGTTCGTGCATGGTATTTTCGTTTAATTCACTAAGAATATGCGGCAGGCACAAGAAAAAAATACTTTGTTTAACTCTGGATATGATCATTCAGAGATAATTTTTCGGTTATGCGATTTCAGAACGCCTTGCAACAATTTCCTAAGTCGCAATATGCAGAAAATGGGAAGTCAATTGAACTGCATGCTTCAAAACCAAGAGATCGGCACACGTTTAAAGTTAATTTGTGATAATCTAGTGAGTTTTGTTAAATAGGGTAAATATTTTGTTTTTAAATTTAGCATTTCAATGCATCGGCCAAACATCTTGAAACGAAAATGATGAATGATTTTCTGGATGATGACAAGCAATTTTTTCCCCTGGGTAGCGGGCTAAAGAAGTTTTGGCTGTTGAGCAATGGAAGATAGAGCAACATAGCCTCCGAAGTCGCAATGAAACCGTCTAATTGCATTTTCAAAGGGCTGCAGGATGGCGATGTTCGTGAGACCGAACTCATCGATGTGGTAGAAATACCCGGTTGCGGGTGTGTTCCTTGGGCAGGTTGCACCTCAAAAATGTCCTTTTGGGTCAATTTTGGAAAAAAATTTCCATCTTTTAAAAAATATTTTTAAATTTCCGCCCATTTGGTTTGGGGTTACAGATCGGATCAAGTTTTTGAGGCTTGAGCACCTCTTATGCGATAGATTTTTTTACGTTTAGCGGCGCTTACGATGGGCGGATCGGCGTCTGAAGCGACTGGCCATGGGTAATAAACGGTTCTGATTAGTCGTGCGATCGATAAAATTATTTTCCCAAGAATTTTAGTATGCTGAATGCGTGTGGTCATGCGCGAGCGAGCACTATTAGACTGCAATCTTTTTTGTCAATCAGGGGCCCTTTAAGGCAGGATAAAGCATCGGGAACGGATTGCGTAAGTTATTATCGTGCTTGGAGTTAAGGACATGCGCAAAACTATGTCCCAAATTTTCCTGCCAAGCGGATTGGGGTAACAAATACATGCCGAATTTGCGCGGATGTTTATGACGGCCGGGCAACATCGGACCTTGAAATTACAAACAGGAAACATGTTCGGACGACAACAATCCTGCATGAAAATGTCATGCGCAATGCGCGACTGCGATTGCCTTGCAAGGCGGACAATTTGGGCGGCTTGGTCACAGTCAGTAATGAAAAAGTTGTTGCAGGAGGTACATTATATGAGCTTCGCATGAGCATCGGCACGGAGACTCGGCTATAAAAATAAGAAAATATTTTGCACTATTGCATAAATTGTACTTGAAATAATTTTGGAAATAGATAACATCATGTAGAGTTGGGTTGTTGAATACCTGACGGAATTTGAAATTTCTCAAATGGAAAAGGATTTCAAATCGATGTAAGAAACGAACGACGGCTTGTTACGGTGCTCGGAGCATCGCGGACAGGATGTCGATGAAGTTCGTTGTCTTGTTTCTGTGGCGATGAGCCGGTCGTATTTCGGCCCCAGCCCGGGGACGACAGGGCAATCGCCCGATCCGCATTAGGAGGACGTGAGGTGGCCAAGAAAAAGGTTGCGAAGAAGAAGGTTGCGAGGAAGCCGGCGAAGAAGGTAGCCAAGAAGGCTCCCAAGAGAAAAGTTGCCAAGAAGAAGAGATAGCCGGCAAGCGGTTAGGTAACCGCGAAACAACCTCTTCGGTACACCGAAGCAGCTACGACGAGAAAGGAACGCCCGGCACGGCTGACCGGGCGTTTCTATTTTCTTGAGATGCCGAGATATGCCCGTGTTTTTGCAGCAAAAAAACACACTCTAGCTAACCAACCGACTATACCGACCGGGCTCTGCCTTGCGCCCGATGGCGCCGGCTTGCGGCTAAAAAAAATAAAACAACAAAATGGTATAAGATATAACAAACGTGTCTTTATATAGATATATAAATGCCTCTTGCCCTTTGGAACGAATTATCGCGGATTTCCGCGACTAGCGGCGGAATTCCGTGGGTTTTTTGAATGTTTATATTGAGAAATTGTCTCGATATGGTCTCCTTAACTATAAATCTCTGTTGATGTTTTGGCTTACTTTATAGATGATATGAGTCTCGGCATGACGATTGCTGTCATAAAAAGGATTCAATTATATCGTTTCTTGTTGAACGGCGCGTTTTGGTAAGATGCGTAATATGCGCTTTCAAGACCGTCTTGGAGGAAACAAATGATTACCGACCATGCCAAGGTGAAGTCGGAATTTGAGTTCCTGACGCAACTCGACGTAGGGCCGGGTCGGAAGACGGTCCTCAACTGCATGCAATGCGGCGTATGCAGCGGTAGCTGCCCCTTGGGCGACGTGATGGAATATCCGCCGCGGCAGATGATACTTAACGCACGGTCGGGCTACCTGGACGAGGTGCTCAAGAGCCCTTCTTTGTGGATGTGCATCGGCTGTTACACTTGCTCGCATCGTTGCCCGCGGGCGATCGAGTTGACCGACGGGCTGTGGCCTGCAATGCGCGACAAGGCGATGCAGAACGGGAGTTCAGCCGCCCCCAGAGCTTCAGGATGCGTTCCAGAACGTCTTCAAGTACGGCAATTCCCTGGGCGAGTCGCCGCGCAAACGGATGGCATGGGCGGAGAATCTGGATGTGCCAGTGCGCGACCTCTCGAAGGAGCCGACGAGCGTGGAAGTGCTCTGGCTGGTGTGCGACTATCCCGCCTATTATCCGCGAAACCGCGTCGTCACACGCGCGTTCGCTCGGATTCTGACGGCTCTGGGCGTCCGCTGGGGAGTGCTTGGCAACAAGGAGCGGACCATCGGCGATTGCGATCGGCTCTTCGGCGAGGAGGGGCTTTTCGAGTCGTTGGTGGAGTATAACCGGGAGCTTGTTGGACGAGGCATCAATTCGAGAAGATCGTCCTGCTGGATCCGCATAGTTACCGTTCGATGGAGAAGTTTTATCCGCGGTTTGGGGCGAAGTATCCCGTCGAGCACTATACTACCTTTCTGACGGATCGGATGGACCAACTCAAGAAGCTGTTGGCCAAGCCGGTGGAGGCGACGGTGACCTACCACGACAACTGTTGCGTGGGCCGCCGTTACGACTGTTACGATCCGCCGCGGGCCTTGTTGGAGGCGATTCCCGGCGTGAAGCTGGTGGAGATGGCCCATAACCGCGAGGACGCCCTGTGCTGCGGCGGCGGGGGCGGCGGCATGTGGCTGGACGGCCACATCACGGCGCACGGCGGGCAACGGCTCAGCGACAGACGCATCCGAGAGGCGGCCGACGTTCGGGCCGACGTGCTCGCGGTTTCGTGTCCATTCGAGCTGTCGCGATTCGAGGATTCCGCCAAGGTCGTCGGCCTGGAGGGCCGAATCAAGGTTCGCGACATCGTTGAGTTACTGGCCGAGTCAATGGATTTAGGTGAAAGGGAGACGCCATGAAGATTGCAGTGGTCGTCCGGCAAGTGCCGGACCTCATCGAACCAGTGGAGATTGCCGACTCGGAAAAGGCCGTGGACCTGGACGGCGCCACCTTCCGGGCCAACGAGGCCGACGATCTCGCGCTGGAACAAGCGATATTGATCAAGGAGAAGCTCGGCGGCAGCGCCGTCACCGTGGTCGCCCTGGATTTTGGCGACATCGACAACACGCTGTACGCGGCAGCGGCCAAGGGCGCCGACCGGATCATCAAGATCCCTTACGACCAAGGGCAGCCTCCCACCCCGAAGCAAGCCGCGGCGATGTACGCCGAGGCGATTCGCGGCCTGGGGGCGGACTTGGTATTGGTGGGCAGCTACGCCCACGATGAGTTGGAGGGCACGCTGGCGCCGTTGCTGGCATTGACAGCTGGAATTGCCCTTCGTCGGAGTCGTCCGGGGGGTACGTCTTTCCGCAGATGGTTCTAGTGCGACGGTATTCAAGGAGTTTCCCGGAGCGGCCATGGCCAAGATGAACGTCAAGTTGCCTGCTCTGTTGGGCATTCTAAGCGCCGACGAGCCGCCCCGGTATGTGCCGGTGAGCCGCATTCGAGCGGCCATGAAGACGGCCAAGATCGAAGAGCAAGAGGTGACGGTTCGCCGCCCTGGCTTCGGCGGCGACGATCGAGCGTTTGTATCACCCCGCGGCGGGTGAGCGTGCTGAGATCCTGACAGGATCGGCGGAAGAAGTGGCGGCCAAGATCGTCAGCATCCTCAAGGAAAAAGGAGTCTGTAAATGAGCGCACGGGATATCCTTGTCGTTGCCGAGACGAACCGCGGCCAGTTGGCGGACATGTCACTGGAAATGCTCGGCGCCGCCCGGCAGCTCGCCGCCGCGACGGGAGGCAAGGTTGTTGCCGTGTTACTCGAGCGCCGACGGCTCCGCCTTTGCCGAAGGCCCTGTCGGCCGCGGATCGCATCCTATTGATCAACGATCCCATGTTGGCCGGCTTCTCGCCGAAGCCTTACGTGGCGGTGTTGGAGAGCGTAATTAAGACCGAGAGCCCTCGGGCGGTGTTGATCGGCAGCACGTCGATCGGGTTGGACGTCGGCCCGCTGCTGGGCGCAAAACTCGATGTCCCGGTGATCAACGGCTGCCGGAGTGTTTCGGTCGAAGGCGGGACATTGAAAGTGACGGCCGGTTTTTACGGCGGTAAATTGCTGGCGGATGTTGCGATCGCCGCCGCCCCGGCGATTCTGCTGATGGCTCCCGGGGCCTTCCGGCCGACGGAGCAGAAGGGCGCAGGCCCAGGTCGAGACGAAGCGGAGTCCGGTGCCTCTGGACGCCGGCCCGGTCGTGTTCGAGGAAATGATCCTGCCGGACGCCACGGACGTGGACATCACGCAGCAAGACGTGCTGGTGGCGGTAGGACGCGGCATTCAGCAGGAGGACAACATGGAGGTTGCCGAACAACTGGCGCAGTCGCTGGGCGGGGTGCTTGCCGCCTCGCGGCCGATCGTCGACCAGGGATGGCTGCCGACGACGCGG
This sequence comes from Pirellulales bacterium, assembly GCA_963845975.1. Classification (GTDB taxonomy): domain Bacteria; phylum Planctomycetota; class Planctomycetia; order Pirellulales; family Thermoguttaceae; genus JBEKIK01. The sequence goes on from CAWJUD010000002.1 coordinate 928,254, forward strand.
CAGGTGGGCAAGTCGGGAATGACCGTCAAGCCGAAGTGTTTCATCGCCCTGGGAATCAGCGGGGCGCCGGAACACGTCGAAGGGATGAAGGATTCGGGGTTGATCATCGCCGTGAACACCGACCCGAATGCGCCGATCTTCGACGTGGCCCACTACGGCGTTGTGGCCGATTTGATGGACGTTGCGCCGGCACTGACCGACGCGATCAAGGGGGGTTAGGAGGCATAACGATGCTTTACCACGGGAATTTTTGGCTTCTGGCGAGCCTGCCGACGTCGGAAAAGATCCTCGGCGTGTATGGATCTGTGTGGCTGATCATTCTGGCGATGATCGCCGTAGCCGTGTTTGCGCAGCGCATGTACCGCTTGCTCGCGTTCTCGCGCGGGCCGCCGGGAGAACCGGCTGGACCATCTCGGCCAGCGTATTTGGCTGTTTCTGAAGGAAGTGATGGGCCAGTCGCGAATGTGGACCGGCGAGTCCGATCATCAACTGGGCTCACCCCTGATCTTCTGGGGATTCTGCTGCTTCGTCGCTCGCCTCGGCCCTGATGTTCACTGGGGGGATGCTAGATCCGTTTCTGCCCGCCGGTTGGCACATCCCTCAGGCCGAGGAGATTCCCGTGTTGGGTACGATCGTCGACGTGTTCGCCGTGTTGGTCTTGATTGGTCTGATCGCGTCGTCGATCCGCCGCTACGTTTTCACTCCGCCCGGTCTGCAGCGCACCTGGGACGCCACGATGGTCGTGTCGCTGATCGCCGCTCTGATGGTCACGTTCCTGCTGTCGGAAGCGGGCACGCACATTCGGGAAAGTGCAGCGAAGGCAGCCGGCCAAGCCTTGGAAGGCTGGGGCCAGACGTGGCTGCCCGCCGGCGCCCTGACGGCCAAGATCCTGCTGGGCATCGGCGTGGCTGGGGCGACCGTCATGTCGATCGGCCTTGTCTGTTGGTGGATCCATCTGTTCATTCTGTTGTTCTTCCTGGTGTACTTGCCCTACTCGAAGCACATGCACCTGATGTGGGCTCCGTTTGCCGTGTTTCTCGGCGAGCTTCCGCAGAAAAAGGGAACGCTGGAAGCGCCCGCCTGCCGCGGAAGAGGCCGGGACCGAGAGGGGAGAAACATCCGAAGCAGTGGCCCGGCAATTGGGAGTATTCACCTGGCGGCAGTTGCTCAACGCCTATACCTGTGCCGAGTGCGGCCGCTGCGAACGGTCGTGTCCCGCATCGGCCAGCGGAGCCAAGCTCTCGCCCCGGCAGATCGTCCACGACCTCAAGGAATTTGTTCTTAGGGAGGGGATCAAGTCGGTCAGCGGCGTTGCGTCGAACGGCAATGGCAAGGGTAAAGAACTGATCGGCGAGCATCGTCGAGGCGGAGGCGCTGTGGGCCTGCACAACCTGTTACGCCTGCATGGAAACGTGCCCGGTGCGCAACGAGCACGTGCCGCTGATCGTGGAGATGCGCCGCAAGTTGGTCGAGCAGGGCAAGCTGGACGGGAACTTGCAGGAGACGTTGATGTCGCTGCAGCGCTACGGCAACTCGCAGGGCGCGTCGCCGCGCAAACGGTTCGAATGGGCCAAGGACATACCCCAGCCGATCAAGGATGCCGAAAAGGAGCCGGTCGAAACGCTTTGGTTCCTTGGCGACTACGCCGCCTATCACCCTTCATCGGCGCGCGTTTCGCGGATGGTGGCCTTGGTGTTCCAGGCGATGGGTCTCGACTTCGGCTGCCTCTTGAAGAGCGAGAAGTCTGCCGGCAACGATGTCCGCCGGGTGGGCGAAGAGGGACTGTTCGAGATGCTTGCCGAGCAGAACATGCAGGCGTTGAAGAAAGCCGAGTTCAAGCGGATCGTGACCACCGACCCGCACACGTACCACGCGCTCAAGCACGAGTATCCTCGCTTCGGGTTGGACAAGCCGGTCTACCATTACACGGAGATTCTGGACGAGGCCATTCGGGAAGGACGGCTGAACCTGAAGCAAAAGGTAGAGGGCACGGCCGTCTTGCACGACGCCTGCTATCTGGGCCGGTACAACGGCATCTACGATCCGCCGCGGCGCGTGTTGGATGCCCTGGGGCTGAAGCGCCTGGAGATGCCGCGCAACCGCGAGCACAGTTTCTGCTGCGGGGCCGGCGGCGGCAAAATCTGGATGGAGGAGGACGAGGCCGTTACCGAACGGCCCGCCGTCAACCGGATCCGCGAAGCCCTGGCGATGGAGGGCGTCACGCACTTCGTTGTCGTTTGCCCGAAAGACCTGGGCATGTTCGAGGACGCCGTCAAGACGGTCGGCGCCGAGACCCGCCTGCGGGTGGTCGATCTGGGAGAACTCGTTTTCGAAGCCATCTAGCGTACTGTTTTAGGTCGGAGCCAAAAACAATGATTGCAGCCGATAAAGATGCCAAGATCGGCGTTTACATATGCCACTGCGGCAGCAACATCGCCGGCATGGTCGACGTGGAAGAGGTCGCCCGCTGGGCCGGCAAGAACATCAAGGACGTCGCCGTCTCGCGCGATTACAAGTTCATGTGTTCGTCGCTCGGCCAGCAGATGATCGAGGACGACATCAAGAAAGAGGGGCTTACCGGCGTGGTGGTGGCGGCCTGCTCGCCGCACCTGCACGAAAAAACCTTCCGCCGCGCCTGCCAGAACGCCGGTTTGAACCCTTATTTCTTCCAGATGGCCAACATCCGCGAGCACGTCTCCTGGGTCAACAAAGACAAGGAGGCGGGCACGGAAAAGGTCAAAGCCCTGGTGTCGGCCGCGGCCGAACGGGTAAAGTACCAGGAGCCTCTGGAAACAATGCCGTGCAACGTCAACCCCGCCACGCTGGTCGTCGGCGGGGGCATCGCCGGGTTGCAGGCCGCGCTGGAGTTGGCCGACGCCGGCTACCGGTCTATCTCGTCGAGCGCGAGCCGTCGATCGGCGGGCACATGGCCCAGTTCGACAAGACCTTCCCCACGCTGGATTGCTCGGCCTGCATCCTGACGCCGAAGATGTCGGAGGTCGGCCAGCACGAAAACATGACGCTTACTGACATACTCGGAGTTGGAGGAGGTCAGCGGGTCGGTGGGGAACTTCAAGGTCAAGATCCGCCGCAAGGCGCGTTACGTGGACGAGGACAAGTGCACGGGCTGCGGCCGGTGCATCGAGGGCTGCCCGACGCAGTACCAACCCTATGAATATCCCGCAGACCGCCATGGGCGATGGCCAGGGCTACGGTCTGCCGGCTGGAGCCCGAACTGGACGCGGAGATCAAAGCCATAGTCGATCGGTCTCTGGAACTGCACCGGCCCGAGGAGGCCTCGCTGATCTCCGTGCTGCAGGACATCAACCGCGACCTCGGCTACCTGCCGGAGCCGGTGCTCCGCTACGTGAGCCGGAAGATGAGCGTCCCGCTTTTGGCGGTTTATCACGTGGCCACGTTCTACAAGGCCTTCAGCCTCACGCCTCGGGGCAAGCACCGCGTCCGCGTGTGCATGGGCACGGCCTGCCACGTGCGCGGCGCGCCGTTGGTGTTGGAGGCCCTGAAGGGCCGCTTGGGGATCGAGCCGGGCCAGACCACGGCGGACGGGAAGTTCACGCTGGAAACCGTGAACTGTCTGGGCACCTGTGCGATGGGGCCGGTGGTGGTGGCCGACGAAGAATACAATACGCTTCGCCCCGGCGACGTTAGCCGCGTGATCAATCGTCTGGAGCCACATAAAGAAAGGAGCCGGCGGAAGCCTGAGGAGAATCAATCTATGAATTCGACACGTTTATCCCATCCCGGCGACCTTGCCGGACTATCGCGAGGAACTGAAGGCAAAAGAGCCGCAGAAAGTGGTCATCGTTTCCTGCGGCACCTGCGGCGTCTCCCGCGGCGGAGCGAAGCTGGCCGAGGAGTTATCGAAGGCACTGGCGCGTGCGGGCACCAACGGGCAGGTCCGGCTGCGGGTTACCGGCTGCCTGGGTTATCTGCGACCGCGAGCCGATCGTGATCGTCCGCCCGCAAGGCTTACTTCTATCCGCAGCCCAAGATTGCGGACGTCAAGGAGATTGTGGAAAAGAGCGTGCTTGCGGGCCAGCCCGTCGAGCGGCTTTTCATGAAGGATCCGCAGACGGGCCAGCCTTATCGCACCAAAGAGGAAATTCCTTTCTACAAGAACCAGACACCCGTCCTTTTTGGCGCGAACTTCGAGCTCGACCCGACCAGCATCGAGGACTACATCCGCATCGGCGGGTTACAGCGCTCTGGTCAAGGCGCTTACCACGATGAAGCCGGAGGAAATCATTCAGGAGGTGACCAAGTCCGGTCTGCGCGGCCGCGGCGGGGCGGGTTTCCCCACCGGCATCAAGTGGGCCTCCTGCCGCAAGGCGGAGGGCGACATCAAGTACGTCATCTGCAACGCCGACGAGGGCGACCCGGGCGCCTACGCCAACCGCGGCCTGATGGAGGGCAATCCGCACAGCATCATCGAGGGCATGATCATCGGCGCCTACGCCATCGGGGCCAGCGAGGGCTTCGTCTATGTCCGCACGGAGTATCCGATGGCCGTGATCTTGATCACAAGGGCCGTCGAGGAAGCGCGCAAGCTGGGCTTGCTGGGCGAAAACATCCTGGGCACGGATTTCAGCTTCGACATCAAGGTCAACCGCGGCGGCGGGGCCTTTGTCTGCGGCGAATCCACGGCGCTGATGGCCTCGATCGAGGGCCGGGCCGGCGAGCCCCGCGCCAAGCACGTCCATACGGTCGAGCGCGGCCTGTGGGACAAGCCGTCCACGCTGAACAACGTGGAAACCTGGTCGAATATTCCCTTGATCATCAATCGCGGCGCGGATTGGTTCACCAGCATCGGCACCGGCGACGTATCCAAGAGCCCCTGGGGCGGCAGCAAAGGCACCAAGATTTTCTCCCTGGTCGGCAAGGTCAACAACACCGGACTGGTCGAAGTGCCCATGGGCATCACCCTGCGGGAAATCATCTACGATATCGGCGGCGGCATCAAGGAGGGGAAGAAGTTCAAGGGCGTGCAGACCGGCGGCCCGTCCGGCGGGGTCCTGGCCGAGCGGCATCTGGATCTGCCCATCGACTATGACCAACTGGTCGAGGCCGGCTCGATGATGGGCTCCGGCGGCATGATCGTGATGGACGAAGACAACTGCATGGTGGATTTCGCCCGCTTCTTCCTCTCGTTCCTGGAGGACGAATCCTGCGGCAAGTGCACCCCGTGCCGCGAAGGGATCACGCAGATGCGGCAGATCCTGGAATGCATCGGCGCCGGCAAGGCGACGATGGGACACTTGGATTTGCTGAAGGACCTGGCCGAGGTCGTGGTGGACGCCTCGCTCTGCCAGTTGGGCACGACGGCCCCCAATCCCGTTCTGACCACTCTGGCTTATTTCCGCGACGAATACGAGGCGCACATCCGCGAAGGCCGGTGCCCGGCGGGCGTCTGCAAAGGCGCTGACCACTTACCGCATCGACGCGGAAAAATGCACCGGTTGCATGGTGTGTGCCCGGCAGTGCCCGGCGGGGGCCATCCGAGGAGAAAAGAAACAACCTCACGTGATCAATGCGGAAAAATGCACGAAATGCGGGATTTGTTACGATGTCTGCAAATTTAACGCGGTAAATCGAAACTAGCGACGGAGGCATTAATGATCAAATTAGTAATAAACGGCAAGGAAATCTCCGCAGAGAAAGGCCGGACCATTCTGGAGGTGGCTCGCGAGGCGGGGATCGAGATTCCAACGCTCTGCAATCACGAATCGCTGCCGCCTTACGCCGCGTGTCGCTTCTGCATCGTGGAGGTGACATACAAGGGCGTGACGAAGTACCGCGCCTCCTGCATCTTCCCGGTGGCGGAGGGGATGGAGGTCAAGACCCACTCCGAGCGCGTGATGAAGATCCGCCGTATCCTGGCGGAGCTGATGCTGGCGCGTTGCCCGGAATCGGACGTGATCCGCGACCTGGCTTACGACGTGGGCGTAGGAGAGTGCCGGTTCGATCGGCCCCGCGGCGAAAAGAGTCCCTGCCGAACCTGCGGTGCCTGCAACATCCGCGAAAAGATGCGAATGAGCTCGCCGGACGGCATCCCCAGCAGCTTTGTCCGCAAAGGCGGTTGCATCTTGTGCGGGATGTGCGTGCGGCTCTGCGACGACGTGATGAAGATCGGTGCGCTGTCGTTCGAGGGCCGCGGCATGAAGCGGCGCGTGACCACGCCGTTCCGCAAGCCGTCGGAGTTCTGCATTAGCTGCGGGGCTTGCAGCTCGATATGTCCGACGGGCGCGATCGAGTTGTTGCGGATTCGGGCACAACATCCCGTGCCGATTCCGTCGGAGTTCGAGCAAGGGCTGGCCAACCGCAAACCGATCTACGTGCCGTTTCCCCAAGCCATTCCGCGGGTGCCGGTCATCGACAAGAATACCTGCGTCTATTTCCAGACCGGCGGCTGCAAGGTCTGCGAAGATTACTGCCAGACCCGGGCCATCGACCACACCATGCAGGACAAAGTGGAAGAGATCGAAGTGGGCAACATTATTTTGGCGACCGGGTGGAAGTTGTTTGACTGCGAGCGGATTCCGCAATACGGCTACGGCCGCCTAGCCAACGTTTATACGAACATGGAGTTCGAGCGCCTCTGCAACGCCGCCGGGCCGACCAACGGCAAAATCGTGCTCCGCGACGGGGTGACCGAGCCGCAATCCGTGGCCATCATCCACTGCGTTGGCAGCCGGGACGTAAATTATAACGGGCATTGCTCGGCGGTGTGCTGCATGGCCGCGCTGAAGTTCGGCCACCTGGTTTTGGAAAAAACCAAGGCCCAGGTGTATTCGTTCTACATCGACATGCGCCCCAACCAGAAGGATTACGAGGAATTCTATCAACGGCTATTGACCGAAGGCATGTACTTTGTCCGCGGCAAGGTGGCTGAAGTGACCGACGCCGCGAGATCTCCGTCCGAGGCGGGCAAATTGACCGTGCAGTTCGAAGACACGCTGATGGGCCGTCAGCGGCGCCTGTCCTTTGACATGGTTATCCTCATGGGCGCGTTGGAGCCGCAGGCCGACGCCAAGGAACTGGGCCTGAAGTGCGGCATTTCCTGCAACGCGAAAGGCTGGTTTACCGAACGGCATCCCAAGCTCGATCCGGTGGCCACCATGACCGACGGGGTATTCGTGGCCGGCGCGTGCCAGGGCCCGAAGGACATTCCAGCCTCGGTGGCCCAAGGCGCTGCCGCAGCCGCGCGCATCTCGGGCATGATTGCCAAGGGCACCGTAACGATCGAGCCCATCGTGGCCTCGATCAACGAAGACGATTGTTCGGGCTGTCGCATTTGTAACAACATGTGCCCGTACAATGCCATCGAATTCGACGAAGCCAAGAGCGTAAGCCGCGTGATAACCGCCTTGTGCAAGGGCTGCGGCACATGCGTGGCTGCCTGCCCGGCCGGGGTCATTACCGGGCGCATTTTAATAATCGACAAATATTTTCCGAGATCGAAGGAATTCTCTGGGACGCCAAGCCGATGGAGAAGACGGAAACGGTTACCGCATGATTATAAAATCCATTCAGCCAGTTCACTTGTGACTGGCGGATAAATGTTATCCAAAACTCCCGGAGTAAGCTCCGGGGCTAAACGACGAATGAAAGACGAACAATTCCCCAAGCCCTATTCCAATCACTAAAAAATGTCCGAAACATTTGAACCCAAAATCGTGGGATTTCTTTGCAACTGGTGTTCGTATCGGGCGGCCGACCTGGCCGGCACGGCACGGATCAAGTACGACACTAACGTCCGCATCATCCGCGTGATGTGCAGCGGGCGCGTCGATCCCACGTTTGTTCTAAAGGCCCTTGCCTTGGGCGCCGACGGCGTGATGATCGCGGGGTGCCATCCGGGCGAGTGCCATTACATCGAACAGAATTACAAAGCCATGCGGCGCTATCACATGCTAAAGCACACGCTGGAAGCGCTGGGCGTGGAGCCGGATCGGGTGCGGTTGGTCTGGGCCTCGGCGGCCGAGGGCCAGTTGCTGGCCGATCACATCGATAAGCTGGTCGAGGACATCCGCAAACTCGGCCCATTGAACTGGCCGGCCAACTGGGCGGAAAACGGCGAACGCCTGGAGGCGCTTAAGGCGATCGCCAAGGAACACGAGGAGGCGATGGAGGTGAAATCATGAGTGCAAATCCGGCCGCAAAGCCCAAGGGCAAGTTGGCGATATACTGGGCCGCTTCATGCGGCGGGTGCGAGATCGCCGTTTTGGCCATCGACGAGAAAATCCTGGACGTGGCCGCCGCCTTCGACATAGTAATGTGGCCCTGCGCGGCTGACGGCAAGGTTCGCGACGTGGAAAAAATGCCCGATGCTTCCATCGATGTCTGCCTGTTTAACGGCGGAGTGCGGACCAGCGAGCAGGAATACATGGCCCAACTGCTGCGGCGGAAATCCAAGGTCCTGGTTGCATTCGGGTCCTGCGCAAGCGAAGGCTGTATTCCGGGCCTGGCAAACTTGAGCAACCGCCGGGAGATTTTCGACGCGGTTTATAAAGAAGGCTCGATGACCGCCCCGGTTAATCCGCAGGATGCCCGGCCGCAAACCGAGACCAAGTTGCCCGAGGGCACGTTGCACCTGCCCATGTTCTACGACACGCTGAAGACGCTGGATCAGACGGTCGAGGTGGATTATTATCTGCCCGGCTGTCCGCCCGAGGCCGATAACATCTGGAAAGCGATCGTGGCCATACTGGAGGGCAAACTGCCGCCCAAGGGTTCGGTCATCGGCGTGAATACGACCGTATGCGACGAATGCAAGCGCACGCGAAATGAAAAGAAGATCAAGAAATTTTGTCGCACCTGGCAGATTATTCCCGACGAAACTACTTGTTTGCTGGAACAGGGATTGTTGTGCTGCGGTGTGGCCACCAGGGCGGGCTGCGGCGCGCTTTGTCCCGCAGGTTAACTCGCCGTGCATCGGCTGCTACGGCCCGAACGACGGGGAGAAAGACTACGGCGCCCGGCTTCTTAGCGCGTTCGCCTCGGTCATCGACTCCAACGATCCCGAGGAGATCAATCACATCATAAAGGAAGGCATTCCCGATCCGGTGGGCACGTTTTACCGATTCAATCTGGCGAAAAGCATGCTGCGGCGAAAGAGTAAAAAAGCATTGACCAACGGCAATGGGTCAGCTGTGAAATAATATTGAGCAAGAAATTTTCTCTAGCCCAGTCGTTTACGACTGGGTTTGATAGGCAACAACCACCTCTTTTTCCATTACACCCCCTTAAGAGGGCTTTTGGGAAAGGGAGAACTTTGAAAGGTCATCTTCTTCCCCGTCGTAAACGACTGGGCTAGAGAAAGAATCCTTCGAACTAGAATGGAAAGAAGACCATGAAGCGTATATCGATTGATCCCATCACCCGGCTGGAAGGGCACGGCAAAATCGACATCTTCCTCGACGATCAAGGCGACGTGGCCAACGCGTACTTGCAGATTCCGGAGCTGAGGGGATTTGAAAAGTTTTGCCTGGGCCGGCCGGCCGAGGACATGCCGAATTTGACCTCGCGGATTTGCGGTGTTTGTCCGGAGGCACATCACATGGCCGCCACCAAGGCCCTGGATGTCCTGTTCCACGTCGATCCGCCGCCCACGGCCAAAAAGCTTCGCGAGCTGTTTTACAGCATTTTTTACGCCACCGATCATACCACGCATTTTTACGCCTTGGGCGGACCGGATTTTGTTGTCGGGCCGGAGGCCCCGCCCTCGCAGCGCAATATCCTAGGCGTGGTGGCCAAGGTGGGCATGGACGTGGCCAAGCACGTGCTTAAAATGCGGCACGACGGGCATGAACTAATTAAGCTGATGGGCGGGCGGCGCGTGCATCCCAACTGGGGCCTGCCCGGCGGAGTGAGCCGCGGAATCAACGAGGAACAACGCCAGGAGATCGAAGCCCGGGGCCGCGAGGCCGTCGATTTCGCCAAGTTCTCGCTGAAAATCTTCGACGACGTGGTGCTCGCAAACAGCGAATACGTGAAACTGATTACCGGCGACATCTACGTCCATAAGACCTACAACATGGGCATGGTAGACGCCCAAAACCGCACGAACTTTTACGATGGCAAGATCCGCGTCACCAGTCCCGGCGGCAAGGAACACGCCAAATACGATTGCTCGCAATATCGCGAATACGTGGCCGAGCGAGTGGAGCCGTGGTCGTACCTGAAATTTCCTTACCTGAAGAAAATCGGCTGGAAGGGTTTTGTCGACGGCGAGGACTCGGGCGTGTACAAGGCCACGCCGCTTTCGCGGTGCAATGCGGCCGACGGCATGGCCACGCCCTTGGCTGCCGCCGAGTACAAGCGGATGTACGAGACGCTGGGCGGCAAGCCGATCAACCACACGCTGGCCACGCACTGGGCACGGCTGGTCGAGTTGCTATATGCCGCCGAGCGCTGGGTGGAGCTGGCCGTTGATCCGCAGATCACCGGCAAGGAATATCGCGTGCTGCCCACGCAAACGCCGACCGAAGGGGTGGGCTGTGTGGAGGCCCCGCGCGGCACGCTCACGCATCATTACGCCACCGACGAACGCGGAATTCTGACAAAAGTGAATCTCATTGTAGGCACGACGAACAACAACGCGCCGATCTGCATGTCGGTCAAAAAGGCCGCCCAGGGACTGATCAAAAAAGGCCAGGTCCGCGAAGGACTTTTGAACATGGTGGAGATGGCCTTCCGGGCGTACGATCCCTGCTTCGGCTGCGCCACGCACAGCCTGCCCGGGCAAATGCCGCTGGAAGTCGCCATCCGCGGGCCGCAAGGCGAAGTAATCGAAACGCTTTCGCAATATATCTAGAGGCGTTAGACGGCAGACTACAGGCTATACGTTGAAAACCGATGGTTTAAAGATAATCCATATAACCTCGTTTCCCAGCTTTGCCGGGGATCGTTTTCATTTTGACAACGCCCTGGATTGTTGATATAATTTTTGCATGTCGGTCTCATCGCTTCAAGCTGAAACGCGCATTTTACTTCCCAATGTCTCTTGGGATGTGTTTGAAGCTCTTGCCGCTTCGGATTGCGCAGGTATTCGCTTCACCTACGATCGGGGGTATTTGGAAATCATGTCGCCATCCGTAGAACATGAGTGGTTCCACAGGTTATTAGGCCGAATGATTGAGGCAATGACTGAGGAACTGAACATACCATTGCGCAGCGGCGGTGCAACGACATTGAAAATCCAATTTAAGCAAAGGGGATTGGAGCCGGACGAATGCTATTATGTCTTGAATGAACCGCGCGTACGGGGCAAAAAAGACATAGACTTGGCGACTGAACCGCCGCCGGATTTGGCTATTGAAGTGGATATTTCCCACAGTTCGTTGGACAAAATGGGCATCTATGCCGATCTGGGCGTGCCCGAACTTTGGCTCTATGACGGCACTTCCCTTCGAGTGTTTCAATTACAAAGCCAAGGTAATTACGCTCGGCAGCAACAAAGTCCCGCGTTTCCTTTTCTCGATCTGAATGAAATACCACGTTTTTTAGATCGTTGTGAAGAAACAGACGAGACGAGTTGGATCCGTTCGTTTGCGCCTGGGTGCATCAGCAATACGCGCACAGTTAATATTTCTTAAACAAAGAAATGTTCCCAACCTTGGGGAACTAGCGGACGGCGCGATTCTTGCATTTCGCGTTGCCATAGACCGGTATCGGGGATGAACTGGCCGATGTCGGTGATCTGAACGCCCAGTGGTCTGTCGGCCAGGATGCGTTGGGATTCGTCGGGCGGAACGGCCAGGAGGAGTTCAAAATCTTCGCCGTCACCCAGGGCGTGATCGAGGGGGGAAAGACCGTCGGCGAGTTTTGCGGATAGTTGCCGGGCGTCGTCGGAGATGGGAATGGCGTCGGTTTGCAGAACCGCGCCGCAGTTGCTTTCTTTGGCCATGCGGGCAAGATCGATCGACAGGCCGTCGCTTACGTCGATGCCGGCGTGGAGTTGATATCGCTCGTTTAACAACAAGGCTTCTTCCACGCGGGGCTGGAAATCGAAATGCCGGCCCAAGATGCTGCCGCCGAAGCTGCCGGTGGCGAGGATTCGATCGCCGGGCTTGGCCCCTACTCGCCGCAGCGGGCCGCGCTGGGTAACTTTGCCTAAAAGCGTGATGCTAATGACTAGAGGGCCGTCCCAACTGTTGGTATCTCCGCCGGCAAGGGCCAGATTGTATTTTTCGGCCAAGGGCAGCATGCCTTCAAACAGGGCCTGGGCCAGGTGCATGCCGTTTTGCCTGGGCAAGACCAGGGCGATTACGCCGGCCAGGGGTTGGGCGGCCATGGCGGCCAGATCGCTGAGATTAACGGCCAGGGCCTTGCGCCCGGCGCGGCGGGGATCGACCTGCGAAAGTTGGAAATCGACGCCATCGGTCAAGGCGTCGACGGTAATCGCGCACTGGTCCACGCCGGCCATGCTCAAGACAGCGGCGTCGTCGCCGATGCCCAGCCGTAACAGCGGATGCGGCGGCAATCGTTGGCGAAGCCAGGCGATAAGTGCGGATTCCATGAGAGGCCCGCGTTCCCCTTCGGGTCGCGGCTAAACTGACAACCGGTAACTATGAACTGTAAACGGCCTTGTCGAACAATTACCGTTTTTGTCCCATATATTGTGCTAGCAGTCCGAGTGCTGTCGCAACATGTAGTATTAAAACACAGTTATTCGACAAGGCCACTGTAAACTGTAAACTGTAAACTCATTCGTACAATTCCGGAAACACTTCCTCGGGCAGGCCTTGTTTGCGGATGGCATTGCGTATTTTGGCCACGGATTCGAACTTGTAATTGGCCACGGTCTGCTCGGAAATGCCCAGCCGATCGGCGACTTGTTTATTGGACCAGCCGCGGACGAAAAGCAACTCGGCGCATTTGAGCCTGTCCCATTGGCCCTGGCAGCGCCAGTGGTCGATCTGATCGCTCAGTGCGGCGACCAGGGCGTCTTCTTCCAGGTGGCGGCGTTCGCGGCTGCGGGCGATGCTGCTGGCCGGGCGCCCGGGGCCTTGCGGTTCCCAATCGCTGCTGTTGGAGGCGTCTGGAACCAGGGGCAGGGCGGGGCGGCGGCCTTCGCGGCGCAAATAATCGGTCAACTTGTGGGCGGCGATGGAAAAAAGATACCCTTCCAGCGAGCGGCGCTGGTCGTAATTCGGCAGGCTGGTCAGAAAACCGATAAATGTCTCCTGCACCAGGTCTTCGGCCACGCCGCGATGTTTGGTGCGGCTTTCGACAAAGGCCAAGAGCCGGCCTTCGTACCTGGCGATCAATTCGTTCCAGGCGTCGGGCTCGCCCGCGCGGATGCGATCGATCAACAGATTATCGGACTGGCTGGAAGCGGTCACGACTAATTAGATTACCGTTTATAGTTCACAGTTTACAGTTTACATAAACGTTAGTAACTAAACCGGAAACTGTAAACCCATCAGGCTTAGGATTGCAGCACCAGCAATCCCATCATTACTATTATTAGTATGGCGAATGCGGCGGCTGCCCGCAAGCGTTTGCGATAGGCTCCTTGGGTAGTCAGGTCCAATTTCAGATAGCCCCAAAATATGGCCAAGAGCAGCCAGAGGCCGATAAAACCCGTTCCGGCAACGGCCGCGCGATTGTTAAACAGGCGAGTTTTTAATACATCGCTGATAAGTGTTTTCGCCTTCTGGTCGAAATTCAAAAGCAGGTGGACTTGGGTCATCTTGCCAAAGGAAAAATCCTTGGTTTCTTCATATTCGCTGACAACCAATTGGCCGAGTTGTTCGGGCGATAGTTGCACGTAGCCCATCCACTGGCGTCCTCCGGGAGATCTTTCTAAGAAATGGTTCACGGCGGACTGTAGGACTTCGGGAATTTTAGCATCGCATTCCAGCAGGGTGCTATATGGATCGGTAGATACGCTCATAATATAGGCATCGCCATCCACCGGCTTTGCCTGCATATCTTTATAATAATCGGGGAATTCCGATCCCTTGCCGACTCGCCATAAAAACGGAGGTTTGCCGACCCAGTCGGGCAGCTTCTGCGCGGAGGGCGCGTTTGCCATTTTGGCGGAATCGGCGTTAACTGGGGCAGCAGGTTCCACGGGGCCGGCTGGGGGGCTTTGGCAATGTCGGCGGATTTGTCTTTAGTTGGTGATTTTTCCGCAACTAAAGCTGTAGATTCCACATTGCCGTTTATGGGGGATTCCGTGGTTTGGGCGGAAGCGTCCTTAGCCGGCGATTTGACCGCAGAAGTTTCATTATTCAAGTAGGTGTTGGCCGAGGTCGGTTTCTCCACTGCCGCATTGGTCGTCGTGGATGCATCTGAAGCGATTGATGTGGAAGTCTCCGGGGTGATTTCAAACTCTGAATTACCTTCCTTCATCCTTTCGGTCATTGCCTTTGCCAATGCCTGGCCGATGGAGTTTATCAAAAGCGACGATCCGGAGATTGTAACGTGTCCGAGATCCTGGAGATTGATGTGCAGGGTGCTCATTTTTTCGGTGAGATTTTCCGCTTTTTCCAGTTTCAACGGCTGGGCAATGGCCTTGCAATAGTAGCTCATCGCCGACTGGTAAGCTTGTACGATTTGCTTGGAATTAGGTTTGGGCGCGTCCGGCGTGGATTGCGAGAACTTGAGGTCCGGGGCCTGCATGTCAATAATCGGGGACAAAGGCATGATGGGTTTCTGCGGCTGTATGTTGAATTTCGGCGGCTGGATGTTTCGTGCGATCCGAGCAGGTTGAAATCCGATATTCGGAGCCGCGGGGGCGGGGACTCCAGGTGCCAACCAAAAAAGTCCGGCGACAATAGGGAGTATCAGGATCGAACCTGCCACCAGCAAGACGATGCCGAGGGGCCGGGTTTTCGGAATCGTTAACATGGCAATGATAAATGCCAATCCTCCCAGGAACAGCAATCCCAATATGGCCAGAAAGCCAAATGCAAACCAGGTTGGACTGGAAGAAGATACTGCCGCGACAAGAGAAGAGTAGGATAATTGCGAGTCTTCGTGCCATTCAGTTGCGGGCTGGCCGGCAATTTGGTTTTCGGTTGGATAGCCGGGAGGCGGAGGAATTTGTTGAACGGGGAAAACCTTGTTATTTGAGGAGACATCAGGAATTCGGGCCGTATTATCTGCATCATCAGTTTGGAAATTCTGTACGGTAGGCTGGGGAATATTGAATTGGTTCATTCGGATAGTGCGAGGTGTTCCGGAAACGCGATATGAAAAGAAGCCGAGGAACAACAGCACCAGGAGCGAGCCAAACAATATAGCGGCGACCGTACGTGTCTTGCGGGATGCCAATAAGAGCACGAAGGTTATCAGCAAAAATATTATTAGCGGACCGGCGAAGACTGTCATATCATAACCTTTCATATCGCAACTCCGTTTTTTGGAGGCCGATATTTAGCCCGCCATGAATACGTGGCGGGTTTTATGGGTAGTGTTCTCCGTTCCCACGCCGGAGCGTGGGAACGAGTCAAGCTTGGGAACGGGTTTTATATTTGACCACACCCGGGTGTATTTACCCGGGGCTAAATGCATTTAATGTTATGTTTTCCGTCTTTGTTTCCCGGGATGGGCCCAGGGGCTGGATAATTGTACGGTTACCGAAATTGCGCCGGCGACCATGGGCAGCCAGGGTTGAGGAAAATCCAATATCCCGGCGATGATCACGGCCACTACCACACGTAACCAAGAGCGACCAAATCCGCAGGCGCTTTGAACGCAGAGGATCGGCCTGTGTCCACCATCGAATGATGAAGAACAACGCGCCGAAAACGGCCAAATAAGCCATTAACATGGGCCGGCCGTCGAAGCTGTAAAAATTCTGCGGTAGATGTGCATAATATGGTGGCCACCTGGCGGGAAATGCGGCGATGGCGGTAAAGTGACCATGAACAACATTGGCTATGAAGTAGGCCAGTTCGCCCAGGCCCAATCCCAGCACCATCATTACAAACCGTCTCAAGGCCGCATCGCCATGGGTGCCTTCCCAGAGCTTGGAGGGAATCAACACCATCCATGCGCCTGCTATGGTAGTCAAAAGCAGCCAGGCGCATTGCTCCGGCTTGGAGGGATCGTAATTTTCGAAATAAGTATGCACCATAGCCATGACAACGGTCATGGCCACGGCCACCAAGGAGCTTAAAAGCAACGAGCCCAGGAGTTCGGCAAAACGTTCCCGGGGCGTGCCCAGCACCAAGGCCGGCACGGCTTTTTCGAAACGCTTTCTGGCGGCCTTTAATTCGTGTTTTCGTTGCTCCTGAACGGCGGCAGCGGGAGATACGCCCGGCAGAGTCTCCCGGCAGGGGCGATACCTGCGGCGAGGCCGGCGAAACGGGATATTGCACCTGGTCGGCTGCGGTCCTTGCCATGCCAAGACGATCATGCGGATCAAGCGATAAACGCCATAGACAATGAGCAAACTACGGCAACGGGCGCTATCGCGCCGAAGCTGATAATAAACACTAATACGCCCGCGACTAAAAGCGCGATCTTCGCTATGGGAGGAAGGTTCGCTTCATCCCAGGTTTTGCGGATTTTTGCCCAGTTTTGCTTGATTGCGCGGAGCACCGGTTCGTCTTCGGCGGTTTGCGCCAAGACGATGGTTTCGGCCAGATGCTTTTTGGAGCCGCTTTCCCGGCGGAACGTCGGCTCCGCGTAAGGCTTGCCCGACGGCAACCGGCCGTCGCCTGGAAAGGCTTGCTTGGGTTGCGGCAGGGCGGCGAGCATTTCGGCCGCCGACCGATAGCGGCGCTCAGGGTCTTTTTCCAATGCCTTGGCGACCACGTCGCGGTACGGGCTCGGAGAGCATGGAGACGTCGGGCTTGGCCGTAAGATGTTTCATCAGCACCTCGCCCACGCTCTCGCCTTCAAAGGGCACGCGGCCGGTAAGCATCTCGTATAGGATGACTCCCAGGGCGTAAACGTCGATTTCCTTGCCGTAGCGGCCGTTGGCCACTTCGGGGGCCATGTAGTGGACGGTGCCGATGCTTTCGGTGTGTCCGCTGCGGCGGCTGCAGGAGATGAATTTCGACAGGCCGTAATCGCCCACTTTTACCACGCCTTCGTTGGAAAAGACGTTGCCGGGCTTGAGATCGCGATGCACGATGCCGTGGTCGTGCAGGTAGGCCACGGCCGCGCCGATGCCGTGGATCCAGGCCAGCACTTCATCGACCGGCAGGCCGTGGGGATGATTGTCCATGGCGTCTTGCAGGCACAGGCCGCTGACGTATTCCATAACTACCCAGGTGTCGCCCTGGGCGTCCTGGCGGATGTCGTAAAGGTCGATGAGGTTGGGATGTTTTATGTTCAGGCACTGGCGGATGCCGCGGAGTTCGACGTCGAGATTTCGGCGGATGAGTTTCAGCGCGACTTCCTTGCCGGCATCGCTTAGGGCGTAATAGATTTCACCGAATCCGCCCTGGCCCACTCCGCGTTTGATGGTGTAGCCGTCCAAGGGGTGCGATCCGCCGGGATAAATGAATTTGGCCGCCTGATAGGACGCCGCACCAGGCGATTCGCCCGGGGGCGGGACAACGGCGGGTTTCGGCGATTTTTGTCCGTTCGGTTCCAAGGCAGTAACCATATCTTTCATGGCCGTATCGCTCCCGGGCCGTTCCGCCGAGCGGTTCGGCCCGAACCATTATTATAACATCCCGGTTCACAACCCTAAACCATTTCAACCTGACCAGTCAATCTTTCCAACTTCAGCGAAAACCCCTCTCCGGTAATATGGGAATCGCGTGTAATTCGGCCCGCGGTCTTTACATAACACGCCGTCGATTTTGAAGTTACCGGCGGTGCGGCAATATAGTTCCTCGTCGTGGCGGTACAGAATTACCTCCCTGGACCAATTACGGCAAATTACATGACTGTGCCGTTTTGGTCCGAGTATGCAGGAATCGGCCATCAGCAGCACGGCGTCGGCTGAAGGCTGGGTGCGATGCCGGCTGGCAAAATCGAGCCGGGCCGTTCCGCTTAAGGCGTGGGAGCGGCGAAATATCAAGCGCACGCTTTCGCCCAATTCGATGCGGCAGCCGTCGCTTAGGGATGCGACCGGGCGCACCGGCCGGCCGTCGAGGCGAACTTCGCGGATGGCTTCGATCAGGTATCCCTCGCCGTCGCGGTGGATACGGGCGTGACGGGGCGATATGTCGCCGAGGATCGGCACGTCGATATTTCCCGCCCGCCGGCTGCCCGATAGTGATTTCATCATTCAGGCAAACCCAATAACCTCCCACGGCGTCGATCCACATCATGAACTTGTCGGATTGCAGTGTGCCGCCGATTTCCATGGTTAACAATCCCCGAAATCTATCTGCCAAATTAAACATCGTAACAGGGGCTAGGGGTTAGGGGATAGGGGCTTTGTATCGAGGTTTGTACGCGTTTTGTGCACATCAAGCGTTTGGTCGTTATGTAAAGCCGCGACTGGCACCAGCAGGCACCATGCGTAGCATGTTCAGTTGGTCGGTAGCGGTTTGGTTGCGAGCAAAGGCCGCGTCCTTAGCGGGCAGTGAACTGCCCACCCCTCGCCGCCCTAAGTGGGCAATAAATTGCCCACCCCTCAGCCCACTTCATACCTATTTCTCGGCCGAGGCGACCTTAATCGGTGTTGCGGGAGGGGCAAAGTATTCGGTCACCTGATCGACGATGTCCTCGGAATTGGGTTTATCCAGCGGGATTTCGTCGTGGAAATTGACCTCGGCATTGACCAGCTTTTCGGCCACTTCCATGCGGGTTTTCAGATTGGCGATCAATTCCTTGACGTGGCCCAGCCGGCTGTCGTCGAACTGATAGTTGCTGGTGGTCTGGGCGGCGGCGATCATCTGCGAGCGGGCTTCCAGGTTCTCGATTTCCACCTGTAATTGACGTTTTGCCGCCAACATGCCTTCCAACTTCTGCCGGGCCGCCTGCAGACTCTTTTCCCGCGCGGTGTGAATTTCCTTTAAGCTGGCAAGCGTGGCATCGGCGGTTTTGATATCGCTCGAAGCGATTGGCCAGATCGGTTTTAACCTCGGCGGGCGTGTAAGTCCGGCTGGCATAATGATATTGCCCCTTGGCCTCGGCCAGGTCGGATTTCAGCTTCAGGATCTGCTCCTTTTCCTTGGTCAAGCGAGCCTCGGTGTCGGCGATTTGCTCGTCGAGCCGCTGCACTTCGACTTCTTCCTTGGCAATCACGTGCATGTTCTTGCGGACCTCGGGAACCAGGTCCTTGATCAGGCCCCGGGCACGTTCGATTTGGAACTCGATGGGCACGGCCTCCTGTGCCGACTGCTTTAAGTACCCAAACGAAGTGCGAACATAGCTGATCGCGTCCCGGCCGACAAACAATGCACACAAAATCGCTCCCCCAACACCGACAAAGATCACCTTCTTAATCATGATTCTGACCTCCTTATAATGGGACCCTACTAGTTTTATGGCTGTTGCTTTAGCCGGCGACCTGTTCACCGGCCTCGGTATAAAGGTAATTCGCTTCTGAAGGAAAAATATTGATATGTTTTTATTCCCCCACGCAGCGGGATAGAATTAAAGGATGAAGGATGAGGGATAAAGGATGAAAAATGAATGAAAAATGCTTGTGGTTTCGCTCTTATTGCTGAAAGCTGAATGCAAATGGCTGATGGCTTTTATAAATGGTGTCTTGGCTGCGCAGATTCCAATCGTTAAACTGCACATAAATCATGACCATCCCAGCCGATCAACTTGTTCAGCAGATTCACGATTCGCCCACGCGGATCGTGCTTGCCGCCACCGGCGGAGGCAGCCGGGCCATAGCCGATTTGCTCGAAGTGCCCGGGGGGTCGCGAACGTTGCTCGAGGCCTTTGTGCCTTATTCTGACCATGCCATGATCGACTACCTGGGCAGCCGGCCCGATGAGTTCTGCTCGAATCGCACCGCCCGGGCCATGGCCATGGCCGCTTTTCTTCATGCCCGCAAGTTGGGGCAGGCCGATGCCGCATTGGGTGCCACGACCAACTTTCAGTTGGTGCCCGGCTTGTCCGGCAGTGCTGCCGATTTAGCCGGCGTGGCTTGCACGGCCGGATTGGTCACCGATCGGCCCAGGCGCGGATCGCATCGAATCTACGTGGCCCTGCAAACCGCTGCGCTGACGGCAACCTGGTCGTTGGAATTACTCAAAGGCCGGCGCAGCCGGCCGGAAGAGGAACGCGTGGCCGGCCGGATGCTGCTTAATGCCGTGGCCGAAAGTTGCGGCATTGAAGCCCGATTGACTTTGGACCTGCTCGAAGGACGAAAAAGTCGCGGAGTCACGCACTACGGCCCTCCAACCCTGGCAGGATTTGTTGCTGGGCAAAGTGGAAATCCTTTCCCAGGGCAAAACCATTCCGGCCAATCCCGCAATTCTTTCCGGGGCCTTCAATCCTGTGCACGTCGGGCATCGCCGCATTGCCGAGGTAGGTGCCGATTTGTTGAAAAAACCGGTGATCATGGAGATTACAATTCTTAATCCGGATAAGCCGCCCCTGGACTATTACGAGATCAACCGGCGAACCGCGCAGTTTGCTGCGGAGCAGCCTTTGTATTTAACCCGGGCGGCGACATTCGAGGAAAAGGCCCGGCTCTTTCCCGGCGCGACATTCCTGGTGGGCGCGGATACGCTGCGGCGGATAGCCATGGACCGATATTATCACAACAATCCCGCCGCGTGCCGCAATTGCCTGGAATACATCGCTGGGCGGGGATGCCATTTTCTGGTCTTCGGCCGCAACATGGGCACGGGCTTCATGCAATTGGCCGATCTCGACCTGCCCGAGGTATTGCGCAACATCTGCCGCGACGTGCCGCCGGAAATCTTCCGCGAGGATGTCACATCCACAGGCATCCGAAAATCCGGCGCGTGGTGAATGCCGCTGATTCTGTAAAATTTCACCAACACAAGTGTCGATGCTAAACGTCCGCCTTCCGCCGTCCGGCTTCATCTTTTTTCACAAGCCGGTCCGGCAGAAATTGGTGTTGTGAATTGAACAGGCGGAAATAGGCCAAAAGCACCACGCTTACGGTGCCTATTGATGTGCCGGCGGCGATCAGAAACATGATCACTATTTGATACAGCACGGCCTGGTTGGGCGGCATGCCGGCGATGATCTGGCCGGTCATCATGCCGGGCAGGCTGACTATGCCCACGACCATCATGGTGTTGATGGTGGGGATCATTCCGGTGCGGACGGCGGTTTGAATTGAACTTCGGGCGGCCTCCCAGCGCGTGGCGCCCAGGGCCAGGAGGGTTTCGATCTGGTTGCGCTTGCCGGCCAGTTCGTCGCCGAAGCGGTCCAGGCCCAGCGAAATGCCGTTGAGCGTGTTGCCCAGGATCATGCCCAAAAGCGGAATGGAATATTGAGGATCATACCAGGGGTATCCGCGGTGCGGGATTTGGATTATGGCCATCAGCGCCACAAATCCAACTAGCCAGGAACTTGCCCACATGGAAACGACGCTATCGGACCACACGCCTTTATAGCGGCGTTCGGTGCGTCGGACGGCGGAAATTCCAGCCACAAGCGTCATGACGGCAATGATCAAAACGATCATGTACCACGGCTGCCCCGGTGCGAAAACCCATTGTAAGATGAGTCCGACCAACAAGAGTTGCACCACCGTGCGGATCGAGGCCAAAAGCAGGCGGCGTTCCAATCCTAATTGCAACGCCAGTGATATCGCGCAGCTAATCAGTATCAACGACGTGGCAATGGCGACTTGCCAAAAACTGAGGTTGAAATATTCGGGCATGGCGGATTGCGATTAAATTTTATGTTGAAATTTGGATACGTTTTGCGTGTACATTTTTTTATTGCAAATTGTCAATTGCAAATTGCAAAATGCAAATTGAACAAGTGCAACCATATAAGTTATTTCAGTCGGCCGTTTTCCATTTGCAGCGTTCGATTGGCCACGCGGTTGGCTTGATTTACATCGTGGGTCACCCAGATCATGGCCCGGGCGTCGGGCGACTGGTCGATCCAGGCGGTTAGCCACTGTTCCACGGCTGAGGCGGTTTTGGGATCCAAGGCGGAGGCGGGTTCATCGAGCAGTAGCACGTTCGGCTCGAGTTGCAAAGCGCGGAGCAGGGCCGTGATTTGCATTTCGCCGCCGGATAGATTGGCCACTTTTTGTTCTAGGAATTTTTCATCCCGGTCTAAATAAGCCAGCCGTTCTACGATCCATTGCTTATCGAATTTCCGCCGGCGGTGGATGGCCAGGGCCAGCGGTTGTCGCAACGCCGCTTCCACGGTGTCGGCCAAGAGCGAGGGACGCTGATGAAAATAAATCGCTCGGCGGCGGAAACCGGGGACGTCCTGGTTGCGGATGGGTTGGCCGTGCCACAATATCTGGCCGTCGTCAATCGCGTCTAACAAGGCCAATGCCCTAAGCAGCAAGGTCTTGCCCGAACCCGAGGGGCCCGCCACCGCCGCCTTATCGCCGGGGTGAAGCGTCAGGGAGATGTTTTCCAATAACCGGCGCTCGCCAAAAGGGTGCCGGCGAACCAGGTTGTGTGCTTCCAACAGTGCGAGCATGAAGGGAGGGGTTAGAGGATAGGTGAGTGAATAGTAAAAAAACTAACTAATCGCGTGATAGTCTGCAACGTCTGAAAAGAATATTAGCCAGAAACGGATACACATAAGGAGTTATTTTAGCACCCATCTACAAGGTTAATTTCTTTTAACTCAAGTCTTGTGTCTTTTTTGGAAGATGCGAAAATTATAGTGTGTTCCTGAAAGGCAGTCGGCCAATCGAAAGCGTAGTTGGAGTTTTGCGGAGAAAAAACATGAAACTTGTGCCGGTGGGCGAGAAAATCGTGGTTAAACGGCTGAATACCGAGGAAAAAACTTCCGGGGGCATAGTTTTGCCCGACGTGGCCCAAAAAAGGCCCAGGCAAGGCCGAGTGTTATCGATTGGCGACGGTCAACTGTTGCCGGACGGCACCCGGGCCTCACATCAAGTAGGCGAAGGCAATCGCGTGCTGTTCGGCGACTACGCCGGCACCGAAGTGAAAGTAAACGGCGAAGAATTGCTGATCATGAGTGAAAGCGATGTCTTGGCCGTTGTTCTGTAATTGTTTTAATCCCCGTGGGCATTTACCAATCCCGGATGTATTCACCGACCCCGGATGTATTCACCAACCCCGGGTATATTTACCCGGGGCTAAATAATTGAGGAAATATGCCATGAAATTGCACAAGTGCTATGTGGTATGTGTTGTGGGTTTCGCTCTGTGTGCAATGCTTGATCAGGCTGTTTTGGCGGCGGAAGTCAAGCCGATAGACGCCAAGGCGTACGGGCAGGCGGTGGATCGGGCAATTCAGTTTTTATTGAGCAAGGGGCAGGCGCCCGACGGAGCGTTTTCGGCCCAGGCCGGGCCAGGGGTGACTGCCGTGGTAACCGCCGGCATCTTGCGGCACGGCCGCAGCGCGGATGATCCGGCCGTAGCCAAAAGTCTGAAATATCTGGAAGGATTCGTCCAGGGCGACGGCGGCATCTATGCCAAGGACACGTTTTACAAAAACTACGAGACCAGTCTGGCCTTGATGTGTTTTGCCGAGGCGAATCGCGACGGGCGTTATAATAAGTTGATCAAGAATGCCGACAAGTTTCTTAAAGCGGAGCAATGGGACGAGAGGATGGGGCAGGACAAATCGAGTCCTTCGTACGGCGGGGCGGGTTATGGCAGGAACAAACGTCCCGACCTGTCGAACACCAGTTTCTTTTTGGACGCCCTGAAGGCCGCCGGCGACGGACCGGATGACGAGGCAGTGAAAAAGGCCCTGGTTTTCGTGTCGCGTTGCCAGAACCTGGAATCGGAACACAATACCCTGCCCTTTGCCACTAAAAATCCCGACGGCGGTTTCTATTACACTCCGGCCGGCGGCGGCGTCAGCCAGGCCGGTAATCTGCCCGACGGCGGGCTGCGGAGCTACGGCTCGATGACTTACGCCGGGCTGAAAAGCATGATCTATGCCGGCGTTGGATCGGACGATCCCAGGGTTAAAGCAGCCATTAAATGGCTGCAATCGCACTACGATGTGGCATCGAATCCCGGCATGGGCAGTTCCGGGCTGTATTATTATTATCACACTTTTGCCAAGGCCTTGGATACGCTGGGCAAGCCTGATTTTATCGACGAAAAGGGCCTTAAACACGATTGGCGCAGCGATTTGCTGGGCGAACTGATCCGCCGCCAACGGCCCGATGGTTCGTGGGTCAACGAGGATAATCGCTGGATGGAAAGTGATCCGAATCTGGTCACCGGATACGTACTGCTGACGCTTGCGTATTGCAAGCCGGCGGCAAAATAGCATACTGCGCCGCGAAATGCGGACGGTCGCCCTGCCAAGGTCTTTGTTTTAGCGGTTTTCGTGGAAACGCCGGGAGCCAATTTCCATTGTATTTGATGCTTTTTGTCTTTAGCATCGCTGTTTGACATTCGTCTTGAGTATCCGATACAATGGGAACATTTCCTGCCCGGAGTATATCCAGTCAGATGCCGAATGATTAATCCCAGCCTGGAGGTAAAATGATGAGCGACATTAAAAATCCCTCACGACGAGAGTTTTTGAAAAGTGCGGGCCTGGCGGTCGCGGCGCCGTACGTAATCAGTGCCGGCGCGTGGGACAGGAAGGGCGGCCGCCGGCCAGCGAGCGGATCGTCATGGCGGGCATCGGCGTGGGCAACCAGGGAGGAGGCGACATCGGCGCATTTTTGCAGCGCCCCGAAGTTCAGTACGTGGCTCTGTGCGATGTGAAGCAATCGATACGCGACCGCGGCAAGAATCGGGTCGACATGCGATACGGCAACAACGACTGCAAGGTTTACAATGACTTCCGCGAGTTGCTTGCCCGCAAGGACATCGATGCCGTGCACGTCGCCACGCCGGATCACTGGCACGCCATCATAACCATCGAGGCCTGTCGCCAAGGCAAAGACGTGTACTGCCAGAAGCCC
This sequence comes from Pirellulales bacterium, assembly GCA_963845975.1. Classification (GTDB taxonomy): domain Bacteria; phylum Planctomycetota; class Planctomycetia; order Pirellulales; family Thermoguttaceae; genus JBEKIK01. The sequence goes on from CAWJUD010000002.1 coordinate 953,221, forward strand.
GAGTCGCTGACGATCAAGGAGGGGCGTGCGATGGTCCAGGCCGCCCGCCGCTACGGGTGCGTGGTATCGGGCGGCAGCCAGCGGGTGCTGGACGATCACGGCGCGTTGGCGGAAAGTTGCTGGAATGGCGAGAAGGGAACAATCAAGGAGATATACGTCGAGTGCGGACCGCCTTCAACGCCTTGCTATCTGCCGGGCAAGCCGGTCGACAGCGATGTTGATTGGGACATGTGGCTGGGACCGGTCCCCTGGGCCCCGTACCATCCCTACCGGATCGGCAGTAGTTATACGATCGACGGAAAGAGCTGGCGATCGTGGTGCGATTACTCGGGCGGAGGGATGACCGATTGGGGCGCTCACCGCTTCGGGGGCGCGATGTTTGCCGCGGGCGTTGCCGATCAAGGACCAGTGGAAATCATTCCGCCTGACGGCAAAGACGTCAAGTATTTAACCTACCGATTCGCCAACGGTTTATTGATGTATCGCAATCCGGACCAACGGGAGGGGATAACCGTCGTGGGCACGCCGGGCGAGACACTGACGCCCAAGACCATGCCCAGATACAAGGGCACAGGCGGCATTTACGGCGATTTCCTGTATTGCCTGCGGAGCCGCGAAAAACCTTTCCGCGACATCGAGTTGGCGCATCGCACCGCCACCGTCTGCCACCTGGGTATCATCGCCTACAACTTGAATCGGCCCTTAAAGTGGGACCCGGACAAGGAAGAATTCCCCGGCGACGAGGAGGCCAATCGCTCCCTTGATCGGGCCAAACGCGAACCCTGGCAACTGTGATGAAAGGATAAGGGATGAAGGATGAAAACGGCGGACATTCGTTAGTTTGGGGTGGGCAGTTTACTGCCCACTGATATTTTTAAACCGATAACTGAATATTTATGACTTTAATGTTATGGCTACACAGCAAAATACGATCGGCGTTGGTGCTGCGATTGTTGGGGCGGATGGGGATTCCGCCGATTTCAAATATAAACCCAATCCCAGGCCCGATCGCGTGTTCGATAAATCAGCGGTGGACAAATCGTTCGAAGCCTTGAAAACCTTTGACTGGGGCGCGAATGACGAGGAGATCCTGGCAATCGACGATGCGATAATAGCCACACATGGCGACGCGGTTGCCCGCAAGGACCTGGAAAGGCGATTAATCGCGGTATTGAAGAGCAACGCTTCTCGCCCGGCAAAGGATTTTACCTGCCGCAAGCTGGGCGAGATTGGTTCGGCCGACTGCGTGCCGACTCTGACCGAACTATTGATTGACAAAGACCTTTCGCACATGGCCCGATATGCCCTGGAGCGGATCGGCGGTCCGGAATCGGTCAAGGCCATGCGGGATGTCTTGCCCAAGGCAAGCCATGCATTGAAGGCGGGAATGATCGAATCGCTCGGCGCGCACCGCGACGGGGCAAGCGTGGACGTTTTGACGGTTCTGGCCGGCGGGCCGGATAAAACCCTAGCGTTTGCGGCAATTAACGCCCTGGGGAAAATCGGCACTCCGGAAGCAGCCAAGTCTTTGAACTACATTGTAAAAAAAACGCCGGATGATCTTAAATCCATTGCCGCGGACGCATGTCTGGCCTGTGCCGAAAGATTATCGGCGTCGGGCAACAAGGCCCAAGCAATGGTCTTGTACAGGGGACTAAGCGGTGAAAAACAGCCTAAATATGTGCGTCTGGCTGCCACTCGCGGTCTTCTAGCCGCTGCAAAAAAAGAGTAGAAGGATAACCGTGAAAACGTCCCCCATACTTTTTGCCGCGATGATTTTTCTTGCGCCGGCCTTTTGGACTAGCAGGGCAGCTCAGGCGCGGATGGCGCAAGCGATCCGTTGGTCGATACCGTCGTCAACCTGGTGGTGGATAAGGACAAGGACGTGCAGGCCATCGGGTTTCAGCAGGTCCGCGAGGAGGTTAAAGGGGCAGCGGCCACGAAACGATTCGCGGAATTATTGCTGAAACTATCGCCCGACGCACGGGCGGGATTGATCGACGCACTGGGCGCCCGGGGTGATAAGACTGCCCGAGGCGCCGTTGTTGAAATGCTCCAGGCGCCCGAAGAGCAGGTCCGTGCCGCGGCCATTCGGGCCTTGGGTTTGCTGGGCGAGGCGGGTGATGTTCCGCTTATGGCAAAATCGCTTACGGCGGGCGCGGAAGTGGAGAAAACGGCAGCCCAGCGCAGCCTGGAGCAGCTCCGCGCCGAAGGAGTTGAGGAAAAAATTGTGCGGGAATTGAAGTCCGCCGATGATCCCCGCCGGCAAACTGCGCTTATACAGATCGTCGAACGCCGCAAGGCGCTGACTGCCGTTCCTGTTTTGTTGGAGCTTGCCGTTTCCAGCAAACCGGACATCCGAGCCTCTGCGATGCAGGCTCTGGGTAAACTGGCGGGGGCCGAGGAGATTCCTAAGTTGGTCGAAGGATTGCTCAAGACCGAAAGCGGCGCAGAGCGCGACGCCGCGGAAAAGGCGATCATGTTCGTGTGCGCACGGATCAAGGATGCCAATGAGCGAGCCGATCCGCTGCTGGCTGTCTGGGAGCGACTTGGCGACGAGCAAAAGACAGTCGTGCTTCCCGCCCTGGGGCGAGTTGGCGGTCCGAAAGCCCTGGAGGTTGTGGAAGAAGCGATCTCCGGCGGCAATGCCCTGCGTCGCGATGCGGGCGTCCGGGCCTTGTGCAACTGGCCCGACGCCTCGGTGGCCGGCAGGCTCCTGGAACTGGCCCAGGATTCGGATAACCCGAACTATAGGCTCTGGGCGACGCGCGCCTTGCCCCGCGTGGCGGTGTTGCGCGACAGCCGTTCGGACGCCGAAAGGCTCGGCCTGCTGAAGAAGGTCATGGCCCTGGCCACGCGCGACGAAGAGCGTAATCTGGTGCTTGATCGGGCAAAGGCGGTACGCACGATGGATTCGCTGCGATTTGTGCTGTCATACATGGACCGGCCCGAGTTGGCCGAGCGGGTGTGCGCCACGGTGGTGGAATTGGCCCATTACCGCGAGCTTCGCGACCCGAACAAGGCCGAGTTCGACAAGGCGCTTGACAAGGTGATCGGCATTTGCACGGATGCGAGCCTGGTCGATCGCGCCAGGCGATACCAAAGAGGAGAAACCGTAGAGGTCCGAACAAAAGCATCGCAATGAGTATGGGGTTGTAGTGAAAAGTTTGCACGTAACAATGGACAATGCGTAACGCGAAACCGCAAGCGGTTTTATTGTTCCTCCTTCATTTGCACAATATCCTATGGATGTATTTCAAACTATCGCGAAGCGATACAGTTATCGCGGCGAGTTTACCGTAGCGCCCGTGCCGCGAAGCGATTTGGAAAAGATCGTGCAGGCGGGCATACAGGCGCCGTCGGGCTGTAACGAACAGGTGGTCTCGTTCGTAATTGTCGACGATCCACAACTGCTGGAGAAAATTTCCCGGATTATTGTAAAACCAGTCTGTGCCACCGCCCGGGCAATGATTGCCTGCGTGATCGATCCGCGGCCGGTATATCACGGCCTATCGTTTGCCGTGGAAGATTGCGCTGCAGCCGTGGAAAATATGCTTCTGGTTATAACCGCTTTGGGTTATGCCAGCGTATGGCTGGACGGCGCTTTGCGTTTGGAAAATCGGGCTGCACTGGTCGGCGAACTGCTCGGCGTTCCTCCGGACAAGATCGTAAGAATTATTTTGCCAATTGGGGTGGCTTCTGTGCCGGGCGTACAGCGTGAAAAGTTGCCCTTTAATCACCGGGCATGGTTCAATAGGTGGGGAGAAAATAGGGGCGAGCCTTGTATGGGCCAGAGATGATCGGCAAGAGGCGAGAGGGGTGTGTCAAATGCCGCAACATCTTGTCTTGCAAGGAATTATGAAAATCGTACCGGGTTTCCCAATACAGAATGGCTTGAGCGGTGAGGGACAAGCGATTTGGATGTTATTCTATCAATTATTGGCTTAAAAAACTTTCCATAAGCCTCTTGGGTTTCGTCATTTTTGGAAATTTTGGGGAAAATTTGGGCAGACTCTTGTAATTATTGGGAATTTAAGTAAGATAGAGGCTAGGTAATTTCTATCAATTTTAACCCCAAACATGGAGGCAGCGCTCGTGAACTCGGTAATCCATAGGCCCGCGCCCGCATGCGCTCGGCATGCGCGGAAGAAGTTCTCTTGTTGTCTCATCTTGTGGGTCGTAGGGTTGGTTGTAGCATTCTCGCTGACCTTCTCTCAACAAGCCATAGGGGCTAGCAACACTTTTAATCCCATTGGCGACAATCCCACAATCCCGGTATCTTTATCCGGCGTAGTGTTTTATGATGCCAACCAGAACGGACAACTCGATAACGGTGAATACGCAATCAGCGGAGGTGATATAGAGTTGTACAACGGCAATAATTTAGTTGCCACTACAACCGTGAACAGTGTTGGTCAATACTCTTTTTCCAGTTTAGGTGCCGGGACCTATTCAATTCATAATAATACTGATGGAACTTGGTTGCCCGTCCCGGGCATTATTCACACTATGAATCAAAACACGATTCAAAGCTCGGCCAGCGGCTCCGGCTGGGATATAAGTAATGTTACATTGAATGCGGGCGATCAGGGCACCATGTTCAATTTTGCCGCCCAATACTACCCGATTCAATTGCTCTCGAAACGGATGTTGCTGGCATCGTCCCCGTCCAGCCAGCCGCTTCTCCAAGCAGTTCCTGAACCCGCAACGGCGGCGATGTTGAGTTTTGCCGCGATCGCCTTCATCGTCATGGCGGCCATGCGACGTTACTGCAAGAGATAATTGGAGTCGAGATCGTAATTGCAAAAAAACTTGATTCCATTTCAAAAACAATCAAGCCCGAAGGGCGGCTGTATTGCAGCCCTTTGGGTTTTTTTTCCGCGCGGTGACATGCAGGCTTGGGCAATTGATTCAGGTAATGGCTGGTGAAAAAGGAAACATATACTTCCGGATTTGACAGAAAAACCGGTACAGGCGAAAATCCAGGGACGCAAAAGATGAATAATTATTCGTATTATACCACTAGATAGGTGTAGCTAAGCGGATTAAAGTAAGTAGTAATGGAGGGCATTTTTCGCCGGGTCGTTATGCGTCTTACTTCAATCCCCCAAATATACCGCCATCTGAACCGCTGGTATGAAATTCTGGCGGTATTGAGCAAATATGAGCTGGCCGCGTGGATCAATCGGCTGGGGCCCGAGTTTGCCAAGGATTTGCTCAAGGCGCCGGGGGGTACTTCGATAGCGCGGCATCGTTGGGAGACCCGGCTGCGATTGGCCTTGTCTGAACTAGGTCCCACGTTTATCAAGCTTGGCCAACTCCTTAGCACCCGGCCCGACCTGGCTGGGGTCGCGCTGAGCGAGGAGTTGCAGCAACTCCAAGCGAACGCACCAGCCGATCCGCCGGATGCCGTGCGCAAGATGATCGAAGCGGAATTGAAACGGCCCCTGGGAGAACTTTTCGCCGAGTTTGAAACCGGTGCTATGGCCTCGGCATCGATCGGGCAGGTGCATCGCGCCCGGCTCCATTCGGGCGAGAAGGTGGTGGTCAAGGTGCTGCACACGGACATTGAAAAAAAAGTGGCCGTGGACATGGAGATCCTTGCCGGGTTGGCCCAGTTGGCCGAAAGGGTCCCCGAGTACCAGAATTATCGTCCTCGGGCGGTTGTGGCGGAATTTCAGCGGGCGATGCACCGTGAACTGGATTTCGGCCGTGAACTGAGGAATTTGCAGCAGTTCGCCCGGGATTTTCGCGATAATCCCACGGTCCACATTCCCCGTACCCATACGGAATTGTCGACCAAGCGCGTGCTGACCATGGAAATGATGGAAGGCCTGAAGATGTCGGAAATTGTGCAAGCACCTCCGCCCGGGGCCAATCTTGCCGAGATTGCCCAACGCGGGGCGGCCATCTGCCTGGAAATGATCTTCGACAACGGTTTCTATCATGCCGATCCTCACCCGGGCAACATCCTGGTAATGAAGGACAACGTCATCGGGCTGTTGGACTTCGGCATGGTGGGGCGGATCGATGAGCGATTGCACGACGATCTTGGAGAAATGTTGCTGGCCCTTGGCGATCAGGACGCGGAACACCTTGCCTCGCTAATAATCCGCGTGGGAAAGGCCCCGGCCAATTTGGATCGCTCCTCCCTGACGCTCGATATCACCGACTTTTTGGCTCATTATAGCAGCCAACCGCTGGATCAGTTCGATCTCAGCGGTGCGCTAAGAGAGATTACGGAACTGATTCGCCGTTACAACATCATGCTGCCCGCGCGGATCGCCATGCTTATCAAGGCCTTGATTACCTTGGAAGGCACGTCGCAACTGGTCAGCCCGAAATTCAGCCTTGTGGAAATGATGCGGCCCTACCGGAGGAAAATTCTTTGGCGGCGGATGTCGCCCCTGCGCAGGATGCGAAAATTGCGGCGTTTTTTGGCCGAAATCGAACACGTTATCGAACTTCTGCCCCGCGGGCTGAGCGAAATTTTCGAGCAAGTTCAATCCGGCAAATTCGACGTCCACCTCGATCATCGCGGCCTGGAACCCTCGGTCAACCGCCTGGTGCTGGGCATGTTGGCCAGTGCGCTGTTCCTGGGATCTTCATTGCTGTTAAGCCGCGATGTACCCCCGGTGATCAACCTGTGGTTCATGCCGAAACTATCGGCCTTGGGCCTGGCCGGCTGCGTGGTGAGCCTGGGCCTGGGCTGGCGTTTGTTGCGGGCAATCAATAAGACGGGCCATCTGGATCGGCCAAAAAAGGATTAGTCCATATCATTTATGAATTTACACTAGCCCGAAGTGCAAGCGAGGTCGAGCAAAGATTTCCCTCGCTTGCGCTTCGGGCTAGTGTTTCACACTCTGTATCGAAAATCCCGGGTTAAGAATAATCCGGTTTAGGCAAAAGGGGAAAAGCAAAGGAAACCGCTAGCGGTTTCGCATAATTCATTGCTCATTGCCCGCCACTCGCTGCGCATTGCTGGCTAACAACCGCCTGCTGGCGCGAGGCCATGCACTCGGCCAGAGTTTTTGCCACTTGTTTATCCAATTCTTCCAGGCGAGTTAGCAATTCGTCATGCCTGGTTTCCAGGTCTAAGAGCAATTCGAGTTGAGCGTTGCGGTCGAACATCGTGAGTTATTGGTTTTCAATTTTTTCAGAGGTTATCTTTCAAAGACAATCGAAACCCTATGGGGGATCGTTGAGGCACTGAGAAAGCTTTCCCCCTATAAGTGGCTGGACTTTGGATAGGAAAGTTTTTGATCCTTTGGCGTCGATATCGTCATCGACCTAAATCTATGGTTGGCTGAAGTTAGCAGTATAATCCACATGGATTAAGTACAAGCGAGGAAAAGAGTTCCGATAATGAGGGATGTTCGGTATAAGCAGGGTTTATGGCTCTGATATCCTGGGTAAATCGGGGAGTTGGGCACAAGTATAGCCGAAAAAATCAGCTAAGGTGAAAAAAAGAGTAACTTTGGCCGATATGGGTGGACAGAAAACAAAAAATTAGTATAAAATGTAGGGCTCTAGCCATTTTATACATTTATAGGATGGTAAACCTTTAATTAACATTGTTCTTTAACCTAATAGGAGGACTGAGTGGTAAAATTGACATTGCGGGAACGTGAGTCTATTCAGGAGGCGGTACGTCGCTTCCGCAAATTGGTAGAGCGAAGCGGAATCAAAAAGGAAATGCGTCGCCGTGAGTATTACGAAAAGCCCAGCGAAATCAGACGACGGGCACGGTTGCGTGCCGAACGCCGGTCAAGACGCGGGCAGGTAATCCCGGGTCTCTAATCTTCCCCGAGTTTTTTCTCTCTGAATTTTTTTAAGGCGGTAATGGTCTGCGGATATTGCAGCGCTAGCCTGTTATTTCATTCCTCATCCTTCCGCCTCTATCCTTTATTTTACAGTCCCAGCACGTCGTTCATGCTATAGAGTCCGGGCGGTTTGCCGACTAGGAATTTCGCGGCGGCCAATGCGCCCAGTGCGTAGCAATCGCGATTGGTTGCGCGGACGGTGAATTCGATGGTTTCGCCCAGCATGGCGAAGATGACGGTGTGCTCGCCCGGGTTGTCGCCCACGCGGATGGCATGATAGCCGATTTCGTTGTGCGGGCGTTTGCCGGGCCGGCCCTGTCGGCCGTGAGTGTGGACGGTCTGGCCCATTATGCCGGAGATGATCTGGCCGAATTTGAGGGCCGTGCCGCTGGGCGAGTCTTCTTTATAGCGGTGATGCCGTTCGAGGATTTCCACGTCGGCGTCCTTATCCTTTAGGACTGCGGCGGCGATTTCGGCCAATTTCATGGCCAGATTGACTGCCAGGCTCATGTTTGGCGCCCAAAGCAGGGGAATTTCGCGTGCGGCGGCGTGGAGTTTTTCGGTTTGCGTTGGACTTAATCCGGTGGTGGCCACTACCAGGGGGATTTTCTTTTGCCGGCAGGTATCGATGATGCTTTCCGCGGCGGCGGGCACGGAAAAATCCACGACCACGTCGACCGGCACGTTTAACGTCGCCGTAAGCGGGACGCCCAACTTGCCCGATCCGGCAAGGATTCCGGCATCTTCGCCCAATCGCGGATGCTGCGGCGATTCGAGGGCGGCGACCAGGGATAGTTCCCGATCTATCGCGGCCAGGGCGATCAACCTCTGTCCCATGCGTCCGGCGGCGCCGTTGATGGCAATGCGAATCATTTTAGAGTTTTCGGTTATCAGTTATCAGTTAACAGTTTACAGTGGAAATCGCTCAACGCGAAACCGCAAGCGGTTTTTGCGCGACCGACGGTCGCGGCTTTATGATTCTCGATTTACTAATTCCTAACTATGCAGTTTAATCGCCTTGATGATTTCGTCGAGATTATTCGGCACGGCCACTGCGCGGTTGGCGAATGTGGCGCGGCGGACGCCGCGGCTGCCGAGCACCTTGTTGAATTGCTCCTGGTCGGCGGCGTGATAGGCCACGGTGGCGGTCGGATCCTTGAGTTGATGGCCGGTGAGGATGCACACCACACGTTCGTCCGGGGTGATTACGCCTTCGTCGACGAGCAGTTTGCGCCGGCCACGCTGGCTGCGCTGGCCGGTTCGCAGCCCAAGCCGCCTGCGCCTACTTGGGCTTTGGCGTCGAGGATTTGTTGATCGGTGGCCTCGCGGACCAGGCCGTTGCACCACTCGAGGGCGCGGATGCACTTGTACAAGTTGACGGGCCGATTGATTTCGATGGCGCTGGCGATGGTCGAGGCCCGGCGTTTTTCCGCGTCCATTTCGCCGTAGTAACGGCAGACTATTTCGGTATCCGGTTTGCCGTCGTTCCAGCGCAGGCCGCGGCGCTCGTATAGTTCGTAAAGCGTGTTGGCCCCGGCGGCGTTGATCACGGCCAGCCTGGGAATGCGGTCGATTAATCCCAATTGATGCAGTTCGTGGAAGGCCTTGCCGAAGGCGGAGGAATTGCCCAGGTTGCCGCCCGGGCACGACGATCCAGTCGGGCACTTGCCACAAGGCCTTCCAGCACGCGGAACATGATCGTTTTTTGCCCTTCCAGGCGGAAAGGATTGACGCTGTTGACCAGGTAGATGCCCAACTGTTTGCTGGCTTCCTGGACGCGGGCCATGGCGTCGTCGAAATCGCCGTTGATCTGCACGGTCAGGGCCCCGAAATCGAGGGCCTGGGAAAGTTTGCCGTAGGAGATTTTTCCGGAGCCGATGAAAATCACCGCCCGCATCAGGCGCGTTGCCGAGCAGTACAGGGCCAGCGAGGCGCTGGTGTTGCCGGTCGATGCGCAGGCGGCGCGGGTGGCGCCGACGAAATCGGGCGTGGCTGAAGGCCGCCGACATGCCGTTGTCTTTGAAACTGCCCGAAGGGTTCATGCCTTCGTATTGCAGGAACAATCGGCCGGGCGTGCTGCCGACGTATCGGGCCACGCCTTCGGACGAGTGCAGCAGCGTCTGGCCTTCGCCCACGGTGACGCACTGCTTAAGGGGAACAAAGGGCAACAATTCGTGGAACCGCCAGACGCCGCTGAAACAATGCGGATCGGTGCGCCGGGCCCATTTTTCTTCGAAATGAGTTCAACGATTTTGGCACCGGCAGATGATCCCAATCGTAGACCACATCGACCAGGTTGCCGCATTTGGCGCAGTCAACCCGAATTTCATCGATGGAATACGTTGCACCGCAGGAGGGCACAATACATTGTTGATAGGCAGTGGCGGATTTTGAAATGGTATTACCTTCTAAATGATTTTAAATAATGTTTCTGAACGTTGAATAAGATTCACATTAAACAACTTTAGAATAACAAGAGTCGGTCATCAAGCCATAAAGTTATTATTACCCCAGGCTAAGAGGGGGTAGTGCTAGCAGCAATAGACTAGAAATCAGCGTGGAAGACGGCTTTTCGATTGTGTGGGCTTCCCCGTCGCCTGGAGGCATTTTAGACCATCCATTTCGGGCATTTGACATCTGTTTGTAATATGTCTAGAATGAGTAATCTCTGAAGTTGTAAAACCTAGTTAGCCGACAATCCACTACTCGGAGAGACTGCGATGAATAAGGCTGAATTGTCTGAATACAAAGAACTACTTACTCGGTTTGCGGGCACGGCTTCGCGGCGATGTCAGCCAGATGGCCGATGCGGCCTTGAAAAAGAGCCGTTCTGAGGCCAATGGCGATCTTTCGACAATGCCCATCCACATGGCCGATATAGGCAGCGACAACTTTGAACAAGAGTTTACGCTCAGCCTTATGGAAAACGAGGGTGTAACCCTGGAGCAGATAGAATCCTCGCTGGAGCGGATCGAAGAAGGCAGCTATGGGCAATGCGAGGAATGCGGCGTAAAGATTCCTAAAGCCCGGCTCAACGCCATCCCCTACGCTACCCTTTGTGTGCGTTGTGCGGAACAGCAGGAAAACGGTTTTTAAGCTGTACCGGCCGAATAAGGATCGCGGTAAAATCAAGGGATGGCCATGAAGGCGATCTCCGCCAATCGCTGTCTTGTGTTTTTGCTTTTGGCCGTTTCAGGCTGCGCGCTCGATTTAGCGACAAAATCGCTGACATTCCATTGGCTGGGAATGCCCGGCCCTACCAGCCATACAAAGTGGATTTGGCAAGGCGTGTTCGGCCTTCAAACCAGTTTAAACGAGGGGGCGCTGTTCGGTCTGGGACAAGGGATGGTCTCGGTTTTTGCCGGATTATCGATCGTGGCTGCAAGCGGCATATTCTTTTGGCTTTTTTTCGCGGGCGGGACGCGCGACTGGCTATTGACCATCGCCTTAGGTTTCATAATAGCGGGGATATTCGGCAACCTTTACGATCGCTTGGGATTGCCGGGGCTGAAGTGGAACGGGCTGAGCAGTTCCCATGCCTTTGACGAACCGGTATATGCGGTGCGCGACTTTATTCTGGTAATGATCGGCCCTTGGCATTGGCCTAATTTCAATTTTGCCGATAGCTTTTTGGTATGCGGGGCAGCGCTGCTAGTTTGGCATGCCTTGCGTCCAAACCTGCGCCGACTCTAGAAACCGTCTCCTAAGCGTTTTGCATAGCCACTTCACCGTTTTTTTCTAATATCCAGTTGATAATCGAGACTTGACGAATCTTTCGGTTGCAAGGTGAAGCCTTTCACGCCCGTGACATTGATTTCTTGCATTTATATATAATTCTTTTAGTAAAGTATCGCGTAAGAAATAGGGTATTTACACTATAAAATTACGTGTTGAGCGTTCTCTAAACACTTTAACCAGAAACCATATATGTAAATTCTGGACATCTTCTGAATTACTCCATACGATCTATTGACATACCGGTTATTAAAGCGTAAGCTATTCCCCAATAACGAGGGATCACTATTGAGGGATACATTCATGAAGCTTTCTCGTACGGTAGCCTACGCCCTTCAAGCTACTATACAATTGGCCCAGTCGGGCAACCAAGGACCTGTGCCATGCAGTTCTCTTGCAGCCGAAGGCAAAATGCCGGAACGATTTCTATTGCAGATTTTACGAAACTTGGTGGCACATGGGATCCTGTGCTCTACTCGCGGGGTGGACGGCGGGTACACACTGGACCGCGCACCCGAGGAGATCTCGCTATTGGAGATTATCGAGGCCATTGACGGGCCTATTACTCCCGTGATTCCCGTATCCCAAGGCCTGTTAGCAGGCTCTAAGGCAAAACTTGAAGGGGCATTGGCTAGCATAACGGAAACGGCCCGTAAGGACTTGCAGGCGATTAAACTCGCCCATTTGTTGCCTTCCCCGCGGCGAAAAAATAACTAACATTCAAAACGCCCTCACCCTCCCCTCTCCCGACCGCTGGCGCGGTGCCCGGAGAGGGGGCTCTCGGCTCTTATGGACAAACCTATCAGGCATCTTGTATGCTTTGAGCATGCAAGCAGATGCTCATGAGATCACTCGGCGATTGAATTTGGCCGTAGATGCCGCGCGGAAGGCCGGCAACATAACTCTGGAATACTTCCGCACCGATGATCTGATTGTCAACCTGAAGCAGGACAATACGCCGGTCACTATCGCCGATCATAAGACCGAAGAGTATTTACGCGATACGATTGCCTCGGCCTTTCCAGAAGACGGAATTTTAGGGGAGGAATTTTCCGAACTGAAAGGCGGCAGCGGGTATCGCTGGATTATAGATCCCATCGACGGGACAAAATCTTTCATCCACGGAGTGCCGCTATATGGCACGCTTTTAGGGGTGGAATACGGCGGCCAGTGCGTGTTGGGCGTGATCCGCATACCGGCATTGGATGAATGTCTATATGCGGCCAAGGGGCAAGGGGCCTGGTATTTCGTGGGGCACAATAAGCCCATCCCCGCCCGGGTTTCGCAGCGAAAACCGCTTGCCAAGGCCCTATTTGTCACGAGCGAGGTAATTTCCTTCGACCGGACCGGCCGGCGTGCGGCGTACGACCGGCTTCAAGCAGCCACGCGGTTGACGCGGACCTGGGGCGATTGCTACGGATATCTCATGGTGGCCACCGGCCGTGCGGACCTGATGGTCGATCCGGTAATGGCCGTTTGGGACGCCGCCGCCTTGTTGCCCATTCTCGAAGAAGCCGGCGGAACCTTTACCGATTGGCAAGGGCGGAACACCATCTATACCGGCGAAGGAATCGCCACCAATGGATTGATTCTTTCCGAGGTTCTCGAAATTGTGAAGGATAGTTGAGAGTGGAGAGTGGAGAGTAATGGGGGAAAAGTGGGCGGTGGGCAGTGGGCAGTGGGCGGTGGATAGTGGGCTGAACGAAACCGCAAGCGGTTTTTTTTCTTCCCTAATCCTTCCGCCTTCCTCTTTCCGCCTTTTTATCACTTTATAAGTGTCTTATTTTAAATTAAAAAACCGCCGGCGATTTTTTCCAATCCGCCTTGCTTTGCCGGCCATCGCATCTTGCCGATTTGCCGCTAAAAAAATGAAAAAAATCCGATTTTCCTGCACCCCGAAATCTCCGCCGATTTGCCGCCTGTCCTGATTCCCGAACATGCTGAAAACCAGAGACTTAGAGCGATTATCCTGATAGGCCATGCTAGCAGTGCTAGTTGAGGTATTTCGACGCAAGCCCGGGTGTGGCAGGGAGTTAGATAAGCATTGCGGAGTCTCATTGACCGCTGTTAGGAAAACGTTAAACTTGTCGATTTGACCCGTATATTGTGGTTTGTCTGCAATGAGATACAATATATAGAGGGGCTTATATATAAAACCACGAAAGCGAAAACCCCCACTATTAACGTGTATGAATACTTGAAAATTAGCGTACCGGGCCATTTAAAACTGGACCGATGTACAGTATATTTGGCAGGAAGTCCAATACTTTAACCGTAGAAGGATCTCAATCATGAATAAACCGGAAAATGAAAGCCTGGCCGCCTCGGCCATGTTGACCGATCAACCCGTGCAAAAACCCGTTCGGGCAATTCCGTCCGGGCTTGCGATTACGTCGATTTTTTGTCCCGAGAACGTGGCCGATCCGTTTTCCACGGTGGAGTGGGAGAAGCGGACCGCGCAGATCAAAGGCGAAGGCGGCGAGATCTTCTTTGAACAGCACGACTGTGAAATTCCGGCCGCATGGAGCCAACTGGCCACCAATGTCGTGGCCAGCAAGTATTTATACGGCGAAGTGGGCACGCCGGAGCGTGAAACGGGCGTTCGGCAGTTGGTTCATCGCGTTTGCCGCACGATCAGCGATTGGGGCATCGGCGACGGCTATTTCGCCACCAAGGCCGATGGCGAGCGATTCTACCGCGACCTGACCTATCTCTGTCTGCACCAGTACGCCTCGTTCAATTCGCCGGTGTGGTTCAACGTCGGGTTGTATCACCAGTACGGGATCAAAGGGGCGATGTGCAATTGGTCCTGGGACGCCGAGCGGCAGGAAATCCGTCAGCCCGAGAATCCGTATGAATATCCGCAGGGTTCGGCCTGCTTTATCCAGAGCGTGCGGGACGACATGGAAGACATAATGGAGCTTGCCCGCAGCGAGGCGATGTTGTTCAAGTTCGGGTCGGGGACGGGCACGGACATTTCGACGTTGCGATCGCACAGGGAAAGGCTTTCCGGCGGGGGCCGGCCGTCGGGCCCGCTGTCGTTCATGCGGGTGTACGATCAGATCGCCGCCGTGGTGAAGAGCGGGGGCAAGACGCGGCGGGCGGCCAAGATGCAGTCGATCAAGGATTGGCATCCCGACGTGATGGAGTTCATCGAGTGCAAGTGCCGCGAGGAAAAAAAGGTCCGCCTGCTGATCGAGGAAGGCTACGATCCGCAAGAGGCATACGATTCGGTGCTCTTTCAGAACGCCAACCTATCGCTGCGCGTGAGCGACGAATTCATGCGGGCGGTGGAAGAGGACAAGCCCTGGATGACGCACTGGGTAACCGATCCCGGCAAGGCGGGACCTACGTATCAGGCCCGGGAAATGTTCCAAAAACTGGCCCAATCGGCGTGGAGTTGCGGCGATCCGGGCGTACAGTACGACACCACGATCAATCGCTGGCACACTTGCCCCAACTCCGGCCGGATCAATGCCTCGAATCCCTGCTCGGAATACATGTTCGTGGACGATTCGGCCTGCAACCTGGCCAGCATCAACCTGATGAAGTTCCGCCGCGATGACGGGGCTTTCGACGTGGAGCGATTCAAAGCGGCATGCCGGCTGGTGTTTATCGCCCAGGAAATCCTGGTGGATCACGCCAGTTATCCCACGAAGCGGATAGCGCTGAACAGCCATTGTTTCCGGCCGATCGGGCTGGGCTACTCGAACCTGGGCAGTCTGTTGATGTCGTGGGGCCTGCCGTACGAATCGGAGGAAGCCCGGGGCATTTGCGGGGCGCTGACGTCCATCCTGCACGGCTCGGCCTGCCTGGCCAGCACCGAATTGGCCGCGGCGGTCGGGCCGTTCGACGAGTTCGAGAAGAATCGCGAGCCCATGCTGCACGTCATGGAAATGCACTGGGAAAAGGTCGAAGAGATCAAATCCTGCCCCAAGTACCTGTTCGATGCCGCCCAGTCGATTTGGGACGCGGTTTTGACGCACGGCAAGCGGCAGGGTTTCCGCAATGCCCAAGCCACGGTCCTTGCCCCCACGGGCACGATCAGCTTTATGATGGATTGCGACACCACGGGCATCGAGCCGGACATCGCCCTGGTGAAGTACAAGCAATTGGCCGGGGGCGGGATGTTGAAGATCGTCAACCAAACCGTGCCCTTGGCATTAAGAACGCTGGGTTACAACGATGCACAGATCGAAGCCATCGTGGCGAATATCGCCAAAAACGACACCATCGAGGGCGCCGGGGAATTGAAGCCCGAGCACCTGCCGGTTTTCGATTGCGCATTCCCCCCGCAAAAAGGCTATCGCTCGATACCGTGGCGGGCGCATATTCAAATGATGGCCGCGGCGCAGCCCTTTATTTCGGGGGCGATTTCAAAAACCGTGAACATGCCCAAGGACAGCACCCCGGAAGACATTGCCAACGCTTATACCGAGGGCTGGCGTCTGGGGCTGAAGGCCTTGGCGATTTATCGCGACGGGTCAAAGGAAGTGCAGCCGCTTTCGACCAAGTCGAATTCGGACATTACGGCGGGAAAACCAGTTTTGGGCGCCCTGCGCCGCGAGCGCCTGCCCGACACCCGCCAGTCAATCACCCATAAATTCAGCGTTTCAGGGCACGAGGGCTACATCACCGTGGGTTTGTATCCCGACGGCAGGCCGGGCGAATTGTTCATCACCATGGCCAAGGAAGGCAGCACCGTGGGCGGATTGATGGACTGCTTTGGCACGGCAGTCTCGATGAGTTTGCAGTACGGCGTGCCGCTTGAGGTGTACGTGAACAAGTTTTCTCACACGCGGTTCGAGCCCATGGGTTTCACGAAGAACCCCGATATCCGCATTGCCAAGAGCATTGTGGATTACATATTCCGCTGGTTGGGCATCCAGTTTTTGCCCGGCTATCGAGAAGCCAACAAGGGCCTGCCGCCGGGTCCGGACGAGGCGCCGCACATAGAACCCGGCGATACGGAAACAACTCACGGGCCCGCCGCCACGACGGCCGGCGGGCCCAATGCCGGGCAAGGATCGGCCAAGAATCAAAGCCATGCATCATCGAACGGGTCTTCGGCTGGAATTCGCGGCAAATCGAACGGGCGAGACTCGGCGGGCGGCAATGGCAATGGTTCCGGGCATGGCGACGGCTCTGTTCTGACAAAAAAAGCCGCTTCACAGCGCAGCCCGCTGATAATCATGACGCAATCCGCCGCCGGCTCGTCAAACCGCGACGAGCAGTTTGCATCGTTCCAAACCGACGCCCCCACCTGCGACAACTGCGGGGCAATTACCGTGCGCAACGGCAATTGCTACCTGTGCCACAATTGCGGAAATAGCATGGGATGCTCGTAATAGAGGATAGAGAATTGGGGATAGGGGATAGGTAATTATGAATGCTAAATAGAACAATGAAACCACTTGCGCTTTCGCACCATCCACTGTCCACTTACCACCTACTATTTACCCTGATCGAGCACTTCTTCCATGGCTGGCGCCTTGCCCACGCTTGTCGTGGGCATGTTCAAAGCTTAGGCAAAAAACCGCCGTGCCAAGCAGGATTGAAATCTTGGCCATGGCGCCCAAGCGAAAATAGTTCGTTTAACACGTCTGAAAACTGCCCCCCCGACCTCCCTATTTCTGGTTATTGATATTGGCCTTTGTTATGTTATGTTCATGGTGTTTTCTCACTTCAACTAATGAACATTTGTTTGGATGGAGTGTTTTAGACCGAACAAACCAGGTCGGCCTCTTCATTTGACGTACATCTCATCGATCTTCCTGCAATGGCTGGACCGGCTGCCGCCTCATGAAGGCGATATTAGACGTAATGCATCCCAAGATGCAGAAAGTTGGGCTCTTCCCAGGAGGTAAAAATGTCAGGAACCATTTATGGTGTTATTCAATTGAAAAAAAGTCTCTAATCGGTTACTGGCACCTCTTTGTTCAAATCAACATGCATTTGTGGCGATTTGGAGTGGGTTTGGGAACATATCTGTGGATGTCTAAATGCGCTTTGTGTAATTGCAAGGAATTTGATCCGTTATGAAAAGGGGCTTATTTATTTGAGACGGAATAGCTAAAGTCTAATAATTTTTTTGGGAGGTGCACTATGATCAACCATAATTGTTCCTTAAAGCGTTTTCTTTGTAACGTTTTTCTAATTTTGGTTACTTTGAGTTTTGCTTATACTGCTAACGCAGCAGATTTGGTGTATGTACAAGAAGATGTGCCATTTACTTGGATACTAAGTAGTGATGGAACGTATTATGCTGGCACAAAAGTAGATAATCCAGGACCCACTGGATATGAAGAATCTGATAGTGATTCGCTTGCTGGCAATTATGTGGTATCTTTTAAACACACCCCTCCAGGGGACTTAACTCGACAAGCGGATTTGCCTCAGGCTATCACTCTAGTAGTTAATGCTGTATGGGAAAGCCATCTAGCTGATAACACATTTGATGCTGGTACAAATGTAAAATCAACAGCTACATTTAATGCGGATGGAGGATTTCCTCCATTCGATCCACCTACCGTAGAAATTGGAGGATTTCCGTTGTCAATGAGTGCTGATAAAAGATATGAGAAGAGCGCCTCTTATGTTGTTGGGAACGGAAGTATTATCCCATATTCTGGTAATGTAAATGTTGATACAAAGTATGGAATTCACGTCCCCATTACAGATAGTTTTGTGTGTGGTATTTCTACCTTAGAGACTTTTGGGCAATTATATGGAAACATACAGGTGTCAATTCCATATTGTGGTTATCGTGTGGTTGATAACTTCAAAGATTATTGGACGCCTCCGCCTCCGTGGGATCCACATGTTACTGATGGGGGCTATTGTTATGATGATCCTCAGAACTGGCCTAATGGCCATCCCCCCAATGGTCTCCTTGCTAAACCTAACTTCGGCCAATGGGACATTGGTGGCAACCACACAGTTAATATTGGTGATGGAGTATCACCATTAACAGTCAGTGAGATGGAATTCAACGACCTAGATACTAATACTCCAGGGGCCTGGATCGTTAACGACACCAGCTCTGCCCAAACCGGCATCAATTTTGAGGTGACTATAGGTAGTGAGCCAACCATTACTTGCGGTACGGCTACAACGTTCAATGCCGGACTTCATGGCTATCTAGGTCTTGTTAAGCAATCAGCAACCTCAGGAGATGGTCAATTAAATCTTTTCGGCGACAATTCAGGTTTATATGGCGGAATAACATTCACGGGAAATCTCGGCTTCCTTGCCCAGAATAACCTCGGCCCTACAGTAGATCCAAATCCACTTGTGTTTAAAAATGGCATACTGGTCTATTTGGGAACTAGCGACCTTACATTGACTAACCCCATAAACCCGTCTAATGACTTTAACGGCGGGTTCATAGTTAGCGGCAGTACCACTGTCAACCCTGTAACTCTTACTATTAACCAGAGCTTCGGCAGCAACAATAACGGAGATGGACTAAAGACGAATGGTGGTCCTGGTAGTGCAATAATGTTTAACGGTAACATTAACGCGCCCGGAAACGTTTCGTTCGACGCGGACTGGAGCGACAACAGCAATCCCAATTGCACAGTGACTATCACCGGAGCCCTTACTTCTGGTGGTTATGTCGGCGGGTTATACATTGGTAGCAAACTTGTGGTTTCCGGTAACGGATCAATAACCCATTATGACGGTGATCGGACGGAATGCTACAATCAGGGCTCAATTACACTAACCGATAACGCACAGTTTAGCACTCAGGGCTACAAGGCCGACAATCCTTACACAGGCAGTTTACTTATTGGCAGTTGGAGCTCTGGTCCATCCGGAGCAGTTCTCATCGCCAGGGATAATTCCTATATAAGCATTGGCCATGATCTTATCATTGGGGCTTCAGGCGATCCCGGCACCGTCGCGATCAGTGGAAATGCGAGTTTGTATGTTCAAAATAAAATACTGATCGGCGATGAAGGCGGCACCGCTAACAGCATGATCATAGGCGACAATGCGACCGTGAATGCCGGAGAAATCCGTGTGGCTAATGATTCTGGATTGACAGGTGGGCAAGTCGGAACCTTGAACATCACCGGCAATGCAAGGGTGACGATCGAAGCGGGAAGGCCAGACAACCTTTTGAATCCTACTCCCACGATCACCACGGGAAACCTCCTTATCAATCCCAATAACACTGGTGCTACCGCCGTTGTCGAAATAGAAGACAATGGCTCATTAACAGTTGGCGGTACTACTATCAATAACGGTGTGATGAACCTCGATAGCACTGGCACCTTCTCCTTTAATGACATCAGCGGCAGCGGAATATTAAACGTAGGGGGCATTCATAATACCCAAGTAACTGTCAGCTATATCTGCTTGAATACACTAACCATTAACGCTGGCTCCACGTTAGTGATTGCCGCAATTCCAGCCGGTCCATTGGCGGACTTGAACATGACTGCCGTGCCCGAGCCGAGCACCTTGGCGTTGCTGTGCATCGCTGTAATGTGCCTTGCATTGGCCCCATGGCGACGTAACTAATTTAATTGTTACGATTATGGAAAGTCATGGCGACGGGTGTTGATGGCATGGCCAAACTTGTTTGGTCATGGCAACTAGACTCCCGGAGCAAGCTCCGGGGCTAAACGTGATTATCCACCAACTACTATTCACTATCCACTAGTCACTATTAACTGCTTCTTCCACGGCCTGGTCGATTTCTTGGGGATCGACGGGTTTGTCGCCGCCGAAGGTTTTTGCAAGTTTTCCCTGGCGGTCGTAGATGCGTAGGAAGGGGATTCCCCCGCCCGTGATGTCAAAGGCCTCGGCTGATTCGCCACTGGCGCCGAAACGGCTGATAAAGTTGGGAAAATTCGCCCCTTTTTCGGCAAGAAAGCGGCGTACGGCGGACTCATCGGCCGGATCATCCAGGCTGACGCCGGCAACCAACAATCCGCGATCGGCCCAGCGCTTGTGGAGGTCCACCGTGTGGGGAAACAATTGCACACAGGGCGGACACCAGGTGGCCCAGAAGTCGATCAGCACTACCTTGCCTGGGTGCTGATCGACGAATTGGGCCAAACTACCCCCATCGATCGATTGAATTTTTACGCCTGATAACAAAGCGTCCATGTCCGTAGTTCGCGTGGTGCATCCGGTAACGAGCAGAATCAATAGCCAAGTCAGCGGGGCTATTGATCGGCTGCCTCGGGTAGTAAATAACGCGGGATCGCTCCTTGTTCGGCGTTCCCGCGCGGGAGCGCGGGAACGAGTAGAATTATTCATTTCTTTTCTTCGTACTTGATTGTGCAGCCGAATTGTTTGGTAACGGCTTCCGGCGGCTGTTTCCCGGCTGAAAGCGCGTCCAGGGCGTCGCGGAGATAATACTTTTTCACCCCGTCGACCTTCATATTATCGTCTACCGCGCCCATGTAAGCAATGTTGCGGTGCTTATCGAGAACAAATACATGCGGCGTTACCGTCGCGCCGTAATCATGGGCAATTTTCTGTGTAGGATCGTACAAATACGGAAAATTGAAATCCTTCGACTTGGCTCGTTCCTTCATTTTGTCGAGGGTATCTTCGGGAATGTTGTTCACGTTCACGGCTATTAGCCGGACGCCTTTGCCTTCGTAATCCTTTTGCAAGGCGATAAGGCGATCCTGATAGGCCTGGGCTACCGGGCAGTGATTGCAGGTGAAGACCACGACTGCCAGCTTGGCGTCTTTATAGTCGGACAGGCTGTGCCGGCTGTCGTCGACGCCGATGATGTCCTTCCAATCGGGCGCGGCGTCGCCGATCTTCAGTTCAGCGGCTTGGCTCAAAGCAGTAATGAAAAAAATCGGTACTATTATGAGCGATAAGAGACTTGCGGAATGAAACATAGATACTCCTTAATCGTGTGAAACTTCAATAAATGCACCGGCTTGCGGATATTGCCCGCAGATCCGGCGCATCGGGTTTGGGTTGGATGTAAAAACTGTTATCTCAACTTGCCGGCGCCAATAAATGGGGGAGGGCAGGGGGCTGCATTATTGCCGCCGTGCGATGTTATTTTTATAAATCATTAGCGGATGATGCTTGAAAGACAAGGGGCTATCGGGTGGTTGTTTACCAGCCGCTACGCCTTAAATGGGGCAGATGATGTAAATCGGCAACGAGGTTCCCCGGGTAGCCGCCAAAATGCGAATAATCGGCAGGGCGTATTCAATAGCGAAAGTAAAAGATTTGCCAGAGAATCATTATTAAACTAGATTTTTGATAGCGATCCGGTTCTCAAACAGTGCAACGAGCTTTTCAGCTCGAGTCATATCATTCTTATCTCTTGGCGAAATAAATCGTGGTTGCCGAGTTGGTTGAAAACATTGTCGGCTGGGATCGAGTCAGAAGCGCGCTGGACGAAATCCGCGTTTGCCATGAAGAGAGTCAAACTTTCTTCGGCGGCGTATTCGACCAGTTGGACTCATTGTGCGGAACGCTTTTGACGCGGGAACAGCAAGTGGAAAAGCTGGCCGCCGAGGGGCGGGATAATATTTCGCCAACGGATCCGCTCGAGAATAACCGCTGGGATTCGCTGCTAAAGGAATTCGAGGCGGGCCGGGCGGAAATTCGCGGCACGCAGCAAACCGTGCAAGAGCAGATCGTACGGCTCGCGGCCGCTGGGGAAGATTTAACAGCCGCGCGAAATGAATTTCAGGCCGTTCGCGGCGAACTCGCTCGGCAGGGCGAGGAACTGGCGGCAATCCGCGCCCAGACGATGACTGCCTCGGAGGAAGTCGAGTCAAACATTAAAAACAAAATCCGCGAGATGGAAGAACAACGGTCGCTAATGGAAACACAGCGCGAGGCGATGGAAAATGTCGTCGAATCAAACATTAAGAACAAAATACACGACGTAGAGCAACAGCAGGCCTTCTTGGAAAAGGCACGCGCGGTGATGGAAAAAGAACTGGCGACGGTTGGCAATCGAGCGGCGGAAATAGCGGACTTGCTGGCCGAGCAGAAACGCATATCCGCCCCGCAGCAAGGGCAATGGGGCGAGGACTTGCAGCAAATGCGGGCGATGTTGGAAAACCTGACCCGGCAAATCGCGGAGAGCAAGCGACAGATTGCGTCTGCTCCTCCTGTCAAGCCCTTGTCAAGAGTTGCCGCCGCGGCAAGCGGCGATCCGGTGCTGGAATCGGTTTTGGCCCAATTTGAGGTATTGCAGCAAGACCGCATTTTCCGCCGTTCGGAGGCGGGGGAATGAAAAGAAAAACAATTCATAAGCGGGATGACACCATGAGATCCATTTTACCCAAAATTATGGTTTATTTGTTAATCCTGGGTGTCACAAGCGCGGCGTTGCTAGTCGGCGCGGCGGTGATTCTCCCCGGATCGTGGCCGGACAAATCGATATTTATCGGCGCTGCGGCGATTGGAATGGTCTATGTTTTGACGCACAAAAGATCGGACCACAGGCGATTGATACGGGGTATTTTTGCCCGGGGACATGATAATTCCCCGGAAAAGGCGGCGAAGCAAGGCTGTAAAGCCGCTAGACCCGCCGTTCCGGCGGCAAAAAAACCGGTCGATCCCAACGATATCAACGCCTTGGTGGAGCAGATGCTGGCTCAAGATCGGTATGCCTTGTTGCTGCGCCCTCAAATTGCCGGAAATCTGGGTGTAGCGCAATTCGGCCTGGCATTGAAGGTTTTGGTGGAGTGCACGGCCTTGGTTCCCGACGGCGACGTGGAGCTGGAGGAAGGCGATTCCTCCCGGGTTGTAACCGTACCGCGATTATTCCTGGACCGTTATCCGGTGACGAATCGGCAATATTATGAATTTCTGTCCGCGGGCGGTTATCAGCAGGCGGCCTTGTGGGATGAGGCGGTCTTGCCGGGAGTGCTGGAGTTTGTCGACCGCGATGGTAATCCAGGCCCAAAATACTGGCAAAACGGCTGTTACCCGGAGGGCGAGGAAAAGCATCCGGTTGTGGGCGTTAGCTGGTACGAAGCCGCCGCTTATGCCCGCTGGGTCGGCAAGCGATTGCCAAGCGACGCGGAATGGGTGAAGGCCGGCAGTTGGCCGGTGCGTATTTCCTCCACATCCCAGGTGCAGCGGAGATATCCATGGGGCGATTCGATGGACCGCGATTGCGCTAATCTCTGGGGATCGGGGCCGGGGCGAACAGTGCCTGTCGATCAATATCCCAGCGGTGTAAGCGCGGGCGGCGTATATCAATTGATAGGGAACGTTTGGCAGTGGACGGCCAGTAATTACGGAGGCGCTTCTTTACCGCCGGATCAATTGCCGGTGTCCGGATTGAGACTTCCCGTGCCGCTGCGGAGCATCCGGGGCGGGGCCTTCGATACATATTTCGACAAGCAAGCTTCCTGCCAGTTCCAGAGCGGCGAGAATCCGCTCAGTCGCCGCGACAACATCGGTTTTCGCTGCGCGATCGGGGTATGCGATCTGGCGCTGGTTCAACCCAGAGTGGAGACCGTGGGAGTAGCCGCGAATGATGGGGGATGAAAGATAAAAAACCGAGGGCTGCCCATAGGGTCCCGGTGAAAAACAGGACGGTGTTATCAAGGCGGATGAATAGATATTACTGCCCTGAACAATAAAAATAACAACCTGCCACCCAAAACCAAAATCTGGCCCCTGATATTCAACCGCTGATAGCTGTTGTGGAGGTGCATGCATGACCAAAGCCACTATTCAACCGCTGGAATCGTATCGACTGGTTCAATATGTCGTGCCGATTCCATGTTACATTTGCGGGGCTGATAACACTTACGACGCCGAGTATTGCCATCTCTGCCTGGCGCCGATGGCATTGGCGCATCAAGCTAATTCGCAAAACATGCAGCCTAGGATGGTGGGGGTGATAGGGGCCAGCGGGGTGGGCAAGACCGTATACCTGGGCATGCTCATGGACATGCTTTCGCAGCCGGTGGTGAGCATACAGGCCCTTGCCCGGGGCGCGTTTTCAATTACCATGCAGCAAAACACCATCTCGGCATTGGCGCGTTGCGCTTTTCCCCGCAAAACGCCCAACGAGCCGGACCGCTGGAACTGGGTGCATTGCCAGGTCCGCCGGCCGAAGCATCGGCAGGATATGGAATTGCTCATGCCGGACATGGCCGGCGAGGCCATACTGGAAGAAGTCGACCACCCGCACAGCTATCGCATTATCGGGCAATTTCTCAAGAAATCGATGGCAGCGATGGTGCTCATCGATGCTTCCCAACTGAAAGAAGGCGGCCGGGACCAGGACTTCTTCAGCATGAAACTGCTGAGTTACCTGAGCGAACTCGATTCCGACCGCCGGCATGGATGGCGGCAACGGCCCGTGGCCTTGATCCTCACCAAAGCCGATTACTGCGAGGAGTGCCGCGGCGATCCGGCTGGGTTCGCCCGGTCTCACGCCACGGGATTATGGCAATTGTGCCAAGAGCGGTTTGGCTGCCATCGCTTTTTCGCCGCGAGCGTATCGGGCAGTTGCCTTAGTTGTGACACGCTGACCGAAGGGCGGCTGCATTTCCCCCTGCGCATCGAACCGCACGGCATTGTGGAACCGTTCGAATGGTTGGTGGAACAATTGGAAAGGAAATAAAGGGTTCAGGGTTCAGGGTTCAGAACTCGGGCAGGGAGTCAATCCCCGAATCCTAAACCCTATTTATTTATGAAGAGTATTTCTCCATGACTAATGTTGAACAGGCAATATTCACATCCGCGAAGACAGACCGTTCGGTCGGCTATCAGGTGATCGGGCACAGTCCCGGCGTTCATCATATTGATGTCCGGGAGTTGGCCGTTTGGTGCCCTTCACACGACTCGCTTTTAGATCAAGGCGCGGATGCGGTGAGTTTCAATTTTCATCCCCTGCCCAGCGGGGCTCATTGCGTATCGCGAACGGTGCCGGCCGGTTGGGAATACAGCGGCCGCGGGGGAATGCGGGTGTATACGCATTGCCTGATTGTACCGCCGGAAGTGATGGCCCATTTTGCCAATAATCCGTTTGAGCTTTTGCATGCGGCCTTGTCGGCCGGGGCTATGGAAATCCGCGATCCCATCCCTATGCGATTGGAGCCATTGCTCTTGTCGGGCGGAGCGACGCCGGTGGATCAATCGCTGCTGATTCGCCTGAGCGATCAACCGGGCCCCTCGGCCATGGCCGTTTTAATTCAAGCGGCGCTGGATGCGGTTTGTCTGGCGGCGGCCGGCCAGCCTTCACCAGGCGAATTGTTTGCCGGACTTTTGAATTGTCTTCCACCGGCATGCCGATTGGAATTTTCCTTTTCCACGGGTTTGAAATACACAGGACGCCGGCCGTTTCGCTTGATTGCCCTGCCTGACGATCCCGGCGAACGACGTTGGATCGCACATCAGAATAACGTGTCTGTGCTGGATCTGACGGGTAGCAAATCCTTGCCTTCGATTCCCATCGACGGCTGGGCCCGATTCATCGAACGTGTGCTGTCCTCGGGCCAGACTTCGTTTTTCGCCGCTCAATTATCCAAGAGGCGATTCGATCTCAAGCCCGAGGATCTGCCCGCCTTTGGCCTGCAATTGCTCGAAGACTTGGATACGGCGACGTTTTCCGATTCGGGCGAGACCAGTGCCAAGTCAAAAAACAAGGACGAAAATCCTGATTTCTACACGTCGGGGTGGCGAGATAACCTATCTACCGATGATTTCGGCAAATCTAAAGATTCGATCGGCAATGAAAAGCAAATCCAGCAAGCGCATGCCGCCCATCGGCAATTTCAAAAAACCAAAATTCAGTCGCAAAATACATCCGCCCATCTTGCCCTCGAGGCGCCTTCGGCCGGTCTCAAGCCCGAATCGCCGGAAATCCTGGAAAAACTCGAACTGCTGGATGACCTTGTCTACGATGCCATCAGCGGCCGCTCAGGGGCGCTGGAACAATTGCAGACGTTGTGGCCGACGCTAAAAACCGAATTGGACTACCAGATGCTGACCGAATCGCGGGAACAGTATCTGCGTTTTGCCTTGACGATCTGGGATACTTGCATGGATGACAACAATATCCGCAATCCGGCCAAGGCGGTTCAGGCGTTGGACGTGCTGTGCCTGCTGTTTGAGGAATAGGGTTCAGGGTTCGGGATCTTATTTTAGCCCCCGGTGAACAGAATTTATTTAGTCCCCGATGAACACACCGGGGGTTTAGGCTGCGGCATTATTTTGTGCTAGAGGAATCAGATAGGCGCTACGTTTGTTTTCCGCCTGGAGGGATGCCGGCTGCTTCGCCAAAAGAGTATCACAGCGCCCTCACCCTAACCCTCTCCCGGAGGGAGAGGGAACTTTGACATTATCTCCCGGAGGGAGAAGGGACACTGAAAGAACCTCCTGTCTTGCGGAAACATATGAAAAGCATAGTGACTCGTTTCCAGGATGAATCTTGTATAAAGAAAATGGTTTTTTCCTAAGGATTCATGCCTTGCCCATGCCTATATTGGAGGGGTTGGGGATTTTTCGGGGAATATGTTATACTAGCCCCCTTAAATCATGCCCTGGCCGGTTTCTATCCGGCCTATTGAATTGCCTGCGTGTAGTAGGGTGCGTGAAACGCACCTATTATGGTAACGGTAATGATAAATTTGGTGCGTTGCACGCACCCTACGAAATTCTGGAGTAATTTGTGATGACCCACGAGCAAGGTCCGGCCATGATCGAAGCCGAGGGGCTTTCGAAATTTTTTGGCGATTTTGCGGCAATCAGAGATGTAACTTTTAAAATCCATAAGGGCGAAGTGGCGGCTTTTCTCGGGCCGAACGGGGCCGGCAAAAGCACGACCATGAAATTGTTGACCGGATATTTGGCCCCATCCGCTGGAGTGGCTCGGATTGCCGGGCACGATATGGGACCAGATCGGCTAGCGGGCTCGGCTTGCCTGGGATATCTGCCCGAAAACGGACCGCTTTATCCCGACATGTCGCCGCGCAGCCTATTGAATTTCTTTGCCGACGCCCGGGGACTGACCGGGGCACGAAAACGTGAGCGGATCGAAGCCGTAATCGAGCTCTGCGATTTACACAGCGTGATCGGCAAACCTATCGGCAAGCTTTCGCGCGGGTATCGGCAGCGGGTGGGCATGGCCCAGGTCTTGCTCCACGAGCCTGACGTGCTGATCCTGGACGAGCCCACGGCCGGGCTGGATCCGAACCAGATTCATGAGGTCCGCGAGACGATCCGCAAGTTGGGCCAGAGCAAGACGATCTTGCTTTCCACGCACATATTGCAGGAGGTCGCGGCCATGGCGGGCCGGGTGTTGTTCATCGACGAGGGCCGGTTGGTCTTCGACGGGTCGATCAAGGAATTGACCCGGGACGGCAAGCCCTTGGACGAGCATTTCCGCCGTTTAAGCAGTCAACTCGCGGCGGTGTGAAATAAGGAGTGGACAGTGGGCAGTGGACAGTGGACAGTGAAAAATGGTCGGTTTACTACCCTCTGTCCACCGACCACTGCCAACAAAAAATAGAATCCTGAACCCTGAATCCTTTTAAATCATGAACATCAGCGTTCCACTTGCGGTTTTTAAACGTAACTTCGTCAGTTATTTCGCCAATCCGACGGGTTACTTGTTTATCTGCGTTTTCGTTTTGATGTGTGCGGCGTCGGCCTTTTGGCCGCCCGACTTTTTCAACAATAACCTGGCGAATTTGGACCAGCTCAGTTGGGGAATTCAGATTTTGGGTTTCCGCTTCGGTTTTTCGATCATCATGCTGGTCTTCATCCCCTCGATTACGATGAGCATCTGGGCCGAAGAGCGGCGCCAGGGCACCGATGAACTTTTGCTCACCATTCCGGCCGGCGATTTCGAGATCGTGCTGGGCAAATACCTCGCGGCGGTGGCGATATTCAGCGTCGCGCTGGTGTTTTCGCTGATCTGCAACTTCGCCGTGTTGAAGTGGCTGGGCGATCCGGACGCGGGTTTGTTCCTGGGCACGTACTTCGGTTACTGGCTTATCGGGCTGGCGATGCTGGCCGTCGGCATGGCGGCCTCGTTCCTGACGAGCAATTTGACGGTGAGTTATATTTTGGGAGTTTTGTTTAACGTGCCGCTGGTATTTGCCTCGGCGGCCGAGGTGCTTTTCGGTCCGAAGTCGGCTGCGCCGCTTAAGAGTTTCTCCATCGGCGAGCAATTCGCCGATTTCGGCCACGGGCTGATCTCGCTCTCAGGCATAATTTACTTTCTGGCGATCGTGGCTGTGATGCTGTACCTGAGCATGGTGCTGATCAAGCGCAGGCATTGGGTGACCGGCCGGCAAGGCAGCTCCATGGGCGTCCATTATTCATTGCGATTCTTGTCCTTGGCGGCGATTGCCGTAGGGGTCACGGTCATGTTCGAGCGGCATGACGTCCGCCTGGATGTCACCGCCGAAAAACTCAGTTCCCTGGCCCCGCAGACCGTGAAAATGCTGGCCGACATGAAACTCCAGCATCCGGTTCAGATCGATGCCTTCATCAGTCCCGACGTGCCCGAGGCTTACGTGCAAACGCGTTTGAACCTGCTCACGATTCTGCGGGAATTCCGGGCCCTGGGCAAGGGCATGATCCGGGTGACCGTGCACAACACCGAACCGTTAAGCGACGAGGCCGGCTTGGCCGAAAAGCGATTCGGCATCGAGCCCAAGCGGGTGCCCACCAGGCAGCACGGCGTGATGTCGTTCGACAATATCTTCATGGCCGTGGCGGTAACCAGCGGGCTGGAAAAAGTGATCCTCCCCTTCATCGATCGCGGCACGGCCGTGGAGTACGAGCTTATCCGCTCGCTGGGCACCGTGACGCAGGAGAAGCGGAAGCGGGTGGGGGTTCTGGCGACCGACGCCCAGATTTTCGGGCGCATGAATCCGATGAATCCCGGCGCGGGCGGCAACTGGACGATCATCGACGAATTGGAAAAACAATACGACGTGGTGCAGGTCAATCCGTCCCAGCCTATAAGCGAGAAATACGACGTGCTTTTGGCGGTGCAGCCGTCCACACTGGGGCCGGAGGAGATGAATAATTTCGTGGCGGCGATAGAAAACGGCCAACCCACGGCGATTTTCGAGGATCCTTTGCCATATTTCAGCAACGTGCCTGGCACGATCATGCCCCGCCGCCCGCCCGGCGGCATGGAGGCCATGTTCATGGGCAGCCGGCCCCAACCTAAAGGCGACGTCCGCATGTTGTGGAACCTCTTGGGCGTGGACTTCATGGCCAACGACGTGGTCTGGCAGAATTACAATCCCTATAAAAAGGCCGGCTTCTTCCCCAAGGAGTTTGTGTTCGTTGACAAGGATGAAGACAAGGAGAATATCCAGCCGTTTGGAACGGAGGACAACATCAGTTTGGGCTTGCAACAGGTGCTTTTCCCCTTTCCCGGCTCGGTTGCCAAGCTGAACGCCTCGCCGATGAAATTTATCCCGTTGGCCAATACCGGCAAGAAAACAGGCGTAGTGCGGGTGGCGGAGGTGATGCAAATGTCTCCCTTCGGGGGTCGCGGCGAGTTGAACGAGGATCGCCGCCAGACGCCGACTTTCGGCGAGTATACACTGGCCGCGGAGATCGAAGGAAAAATCAAGCCCCGCCAACCGCCGGCCGAGGAAAAAGACGCGAATAAAGCCGATCAATCAAAAAACGATGATCCCAAGGCCGAGGAGAAAAAACCGGCGCCGCCCAAGGAAGTCGACCTGCACGTCGTGCTGGTGACCGACATAGACATGCTTTCCGACGCCTTTTTCCAATTGCGCGAAATGGGCGAATCGCAAGAGAACGAAATCAATTTCCAATTCGACAACGTGACCTTCATACTGAACGCCTTGGACAAGCTGGCCGGCGACGAGCGATTCATCGAAATCCGCAAACGCCGCCCCCGCCACCACACGCTGACGCGCATCGAAAAAGAAACCCAAGCCGCCCAGGATGAAGTGGCCAAGGCGCATGAGAAATACCTGAACGACGTGCAAAAGGCCGAAGACGACGAGAGAAAAGTCGTTGAAGATAAAGTGAAAGAGCTGCAAAGCCAACAGGACGCTGATCCCATGCAAATGCTCATCAAAGTGCAAATGATCCAGAACGATTTAAACCGTAAAATGGAGGCAAAACTGGATCGCATCAAGAAAGAAAAAAAGCAAGAGTTCGATAAAATCGAAACGGATTTGAACACTAAAAAGCAGCAATATCAGAAACAATACAAGATGTGGGCGGTGATCCTGCCGCCGATTCCGCCATTATTGGTGGCGATTGTGGTGTTTTCGCTGCGCCGGAAACGCGAGCGCGAGGGCGTGGCAAAGTCGCGCTTAAGGTAGAAGAGGGCAGGGTTCAGGGTTCAGTACATGAATGGAGATAACAGGGCAAGTGCCGGGCCTTGAATGCCGAATCTGAAATCCATAAAACCAAACAATGAATTCTTACAACCAATTTCAAAATTTATTTTTGATTGCCATAGTGTAAAACGCCCTCACCCTAACCCTCTCCCGACCAACCTTCGGTCGGTGCCCGGAGAGGGGACTTTTATGGGATAGGCATTAGTCATGAACTCCTATCCTGAACCCTGAACCCTGAACGCTAAAAAAATGAACGAGAACGCGAAAACTATTACTTTAGTGGCAATTGCGGCGGCGTTGGCGCTGATTGCCTGGATCAGCCGGCCCGGCGACTGGAGCGGCAGCCCGAACAAGGCCGTGGGCGAAAAACTCACCGCTGATTTTGATCCCTTGGCGGCCACCAGCTTGGATATCACCGAGTACGACGAATCCACGGCCACGGTACATCCATTTCAGGTGGCCATGGTCGACGTTAAAGGCAAGCCTCGCTGGTCTATCCCCTCGCACAGCGATTATCCGGCCGACGCCGAAAAACAAGTCGCCAATGCGGCAACCGCGCTCATGGGTTTGCAAATCCTCAGCGTGGAAGGCGACACTCCGGCCGACCACGAGAAATTCGGCGTCGTCGATCCGGATCCGAAGACGCTCAAGGCCGGGGCCAGCGGGGTGGGCATGCGGGTTACGATCCGCGATAAAAACAGCAAGGAATTATTGTCGCTTATCATCGGCAAGGAAGTGCCGGGCAGGCCGGGTTTGCGGTACGTTCGCCGCACCGGCCAGGATCCCATATACACCGCGGCCGTCAGCACGGCGAATCTTTCCACGCAATTCGATCGATGGATTGAAAAGAACCTGTTGAAATTCAACGCCTGGGATATTCAAAACGTTCAAATCCACGATTATTCGGTGGACGTCTTGCAAGGCGCAGTGGTGCAAAAAGGCGAAATGACACTTGAATACTCCGACCAGGCCGACCCGAAATGGAAACTCGTCGACGATCGCAGATTCACCGACGACGGCAAATGGGAACCCGTCAAGTTGAAGGATGACGAGGAATTGAATGTCGCCAAGATAGATGAATTGAAATCCGCCCTGGACGATCTGAAAATTGTCGACGTCGTGCCCAAGCCCCAGGGGCTTAGCGCCGATCTTAAAGCCTCGGCCGATTTCATGAAAAAGGTGGATTCCCTGCTTACACTGCAATCCCGGGGATTCTTTCCGGCGAAGATGGACGGGCAGGTTGAACTGTTTTCCAAGGAGGGCGAAGTCCGCTCGTTGATGAAAGACGGCGTGGAATATGTGCTGCGCTTCGGCGATATAACAGCCAGGGGCGACTCCGGAACGGCCAAGCAAGATGAGAAAGACAAAGAGAAAAAGGAAGGCCAGGAAAAGGAAGGGAAAAAGCCCGCCACGGGGCAGAATCGTTATTTATTCGTAATGGCCGAGTTTAAAGCGGAGGCGATTCCTAAGCCGAAATTAGAGCCGCTGCCGGAGGCCAAGCCGGAAGGGGAAAACAAGCCTGCCGCCGAATCAAAAGAAGCGGTTAAGCCCGAGGTGAAACCGGCCGAGGCCAAGGATGCCGTCAAGGCGGAGGGGAAAGGCGCGGAGGCCAAGGAAACGGTCAAGGCGGAGGAGAAAGCAACCGAGTCCAAGGAAAAAACGGCCGGTGAAGAGGGTGAGAAGAGCGAAAAGAGCGAGAATGGCGAGAAGAGTGCGATGCCCGGCGAAAAAGCCGCGGAAAAACCATCCATCGAGGCCGAGCGGCAAGGGATCGAGAAGGAAAACAAGCGGAAACAGGAAGAGTATGAAGGAAAACTTGCCGCCGGTAAAAAACACGCCGAAGAACTCAATGCTCGATTTGCCGATTGGTACTACATTATTTCCGACGATGTATATCGTAAAATCCGCCTAGGGCACGATGATATTATCAAGAAAAAAGACAAGAAGGACGCAAAGGCCGGCAATGCCGACAACGAGGCTTTATCTCCCACCAATCCGGCAATAGATTTCAATAATCTACAAAAGCAAGGCCCTGGGGGAAAGTAAAACTATAAAGGTTTTACGCACTTCTGGCATGCCCACGCAAGCGTGGGCATGGCACCCGCATGGCGCCCGGCCCATATATTGCGAAACCGCAAGAGGTTTATTTGGCCTGGCATCAGGAAAAGTACGTCGGCTTTGTTACACGTGTGCCGGAAGGGATTTTTTGGGCCAGTTCGTCGGTATCCAGGGCGAATAGCGGGCAAATTTCCACGGCTATGCCTTTGGCCACTTCGGCGCCGGCTTGTTTCAGCCAGCGGGCGTGCTGGGCGATCATCATGCTTTGGACCATCTCCGGCGTATCGGATGCTGCGCCGGGGGCGTTTTTCAGCGGGGCAAAACCATCTTGGGGATCTATTTCCACGACAACGGCATTCGCCGAAAAAGGCATCAGATCGAAAATAAACCGCTCGAACTTGACGGCATTGGGAGTCATGGGCTCGACAGGGCGTCCGCCGGCGTCGATATGGGCCACTTTTTTGAGGGCGTAATGGAACGGCAGGCCATCGGCTGATTCGGCCATTCGTGCGAGCATGGCCGTGTCTAAAACATGGACCGCGATGCTGCCGGCCCAAATGGCCAGCGAGCCGTCCTGGTTGCGGCGTCGGGCCACGTCGTCGGGCAGGTCGCTGTATTCGATCACGTGCGAGCGGCCGTCGACCTGCACCACGTTTCCCACTTTGTCCATCGGATCGCGCTTGGAGATCACCTGGGTGGTGAGTTCTGAATTTGACAGAATGTGGTAGCCGATGAATTCCGGTCCGCAGACGTCGACCAAGGGATTGTCGACTTGGAAGTAGAACAATTGGCGGATTCCTCGGCGCCGGGCGTCTTCCAGTCCGCCGCTTGCGGCCAGGGCGGCCAACGTGCCGCCGTGTCCGTCCGGGCTCAGCGCAATCTGAGATGGAGATTCCAAAAGCACCTTGCCGGTTGCCGC
Source organism: Pirellulales bacterium (assembly GCA_963845975.1). GTDB lineage: Bacteria > Planctomycetota > Planctomycetia > Pirellulales > Thermoguttaceae > JBEKIK01. The sequence continues at coordinate 987,066 of CAWJUD010000002.1, forward strand.
ATCGACCGCGGGCATGGTGCCTTGGCAAAAGATAAACAGATCGTCTTCGGGCAATCCGAACCGATTATGCTCTTTGAAGAAGGCCACGGTTTCGACGTGCGTTTTGGGGCTGGTCATCAGGTAGAGGGGGATTTTCACCCCATGGCGGCGCGAGGCGGCGAGGATTTTTTCCACGTGAATTTGAAACAGCGTGCGATGCGACACCGGCCCGATGGAATACATGCCCTTGGGATGATCGAAACCCAGCCGGGTCCCCTGCCCTCCGGCCACTAGGATCGCTCCCACGTGACCGGCGGCCAATGCCTCGCGTCCCCTGCGGCGGGCTTGCTGGGGAGTGTAAGGATTTTGCGAGCTGTTCAAACGAATCGCCGGCGGAGGCGAGGCGCGGTTGGCCAACTCACGAACGCCGGTTTGATCGTTCCGACGGCAATAAAGTTTGTCCAGCAACACGAAGTCGATGCGGCGGATCTGCCCGGCCAGGTCCCGGCGCTGACCGTCGTTTAACCGGTCCCAAAAGGCCAATAAATGTTCCTGCCCATGCGGGGCCAAAATGGATAATAGGGCGTCTTTCACGGGAGTGGTTATCTATGTTACTGAAAAAGCCGGGTGTATTCACCCGGGGGTAAATATTAGCAATGGCATTTCAATTATATAGCAGCTTGGCTGGAGATCGTCAAGAAAGCAACAAACCGCAAAACTTTTTCTCGTGCTATGTTGGGCACGGAGAGGCGTTTTGCGGTTTGTTGTTATTATAAACGTCTCTTAAAACGTTACGATCATGTTTGAGGCGAAGGTGAACTGGCTGCTACGGAGATGGTCGCCGAAGGGAAGCGGACGTTGGGGATCGGGATTCAGCGGTCCGTCGTAGGCGTCCCATCTGACCTCCGGACCGAAGACGACGTTCGGGCTGGGACGCCAATTCAGGCCGAGTGTGACATCGTGGAAGCTGCCCGTGAAACCGGGCGAGCCGTCCCATCCGCGATCGGTCAACAGAACGTTGCCAATGCCGGCAATCCGCGCGCCTTCCTCGTCGCGGACCCATTCGTAGCGCGCCCGCCGACCATTTCGGGTTCAGCTTGTAGATGAGAACTTCTTCCAAGCCGTACCAGTTGGCGTTTTGTCCCGGAGTAACGAAGGAGCCGTTTTTCTCTTGACCCACGTCAATTTGCGTAGCATATTGTAATTTCTCGGTGAACTGGTTCGTGTAGACGATATAGCAGCTGTCGCGCTCGTGCAATCCCGTGAAACCAAGTTGGGGTCCGGTGTCGGCCATCACGGAAAGGGTTTGCTTCTTGCTGTCGCTGGTCCATTTGAGGCCTCCGAGGAAATTCCAGGTATTCGTGGGATCTTCGAACTCCTGCCAGCCGCGATTGATCCCGCCGGAAGCTTTCCAGCCGTGGCCCAGGTTATAATCTGCCTGGAGGCCGGTAACCAACACCGGGTCGAAATAACCCGACATCAAGTAACTGTGCGAGTAGAAGAAATTCATTGGTGCGGGGACTACTTCATAGCTGGTGAAGGTTGCGAAGTGACCCATTTTGACGGTTAAATCGTTGACGGCCACCTCCATATAAAACTGGGGTAGTACCAGGCCGTAGAAGCTATTCGGGTCGTCGAAGCGGTTTTCCAGGCCGAAGCATTGACCGAAGCGCCAATCAGTGCCGTAGTCCACGTCGACCCGTCCGCCCAGGTCCCAACCGCAGCCGTCGGTGTTGGTTGGCCGATTGAAGTACAACCACGCCTGATTCAATTGATATTCGCGGTCGCGGTCGTTAGTGAGATTAGGCCCATTGAACCGGTCCGCCGGGCGGAGGTTATTAAAGGTGATACCCTGTTCGATCCAGCCGCCCATGTCGATATTGTGTTGCTGAAAGAAACAGGGTTGAGGCAAATGCCAAGGTTTCGGCGGGTCGGGCGGCGGTGCATATCCGGATGCATAGTTTTCCGGCGTCTCTTGAGCCGAATTTGAAGACGGCTGTTCAACGGCGGGTGCACCCGCCGAAGTTTTCGTATCGGCCCATTCAAGCGTGTTTTGCCGTGCCTGATAAGAATCTGTATTCGAGTAACTCTCATAGTCGTACACTGTCCGCACAACCGAGGCCGGCTGGCGGATCGAGTCTGCTGCCCACGTCGGATTTTCCAGCGCGATAAACATTATCGCCATGTTCATGGCAATTAATGCCACCCAATTTAGCAGTTTCATCTTCATACTCCTTAAAAATGAAGTCTGAGTTACTATCGGAATAGAACGAAGCCGCCAATAGCACAAGAACCGCCGTAAATACCCTGTTAGAGCGGATTGGATGTGCGGACTATAGGAATATGTGGCTTGGGAAAAATGTACGGTGGCGGCCGCGAATCTGATCGCCGGGCGATTGCAATCCCCCGTCATAAAAAAGCAAAATGTTTAAGCAAACTATTTGTGAAATTGCATAAAAAGCAATTATCGCAAAAAGAACGATTATGCCGGTTGTAACGATCCATAACGGTTTTATCCGCCGGTGAATTCATAGCGCAAGAATTGCGCGGCGGCGTCCCATTTCTCCGCGGCGGCGGAGAAATCGACTTGCATCGGTTTGACAGTTTTGGGCGATTCCAGGCGGATTTTTACGTTCGTTTGCGGATTCAGCGGGATTTGCGCACTGGCGCCTTTGGCAAGTTTTTCCTCCACGGCGGGTGAAAGCAGGTAATCCAGCAAGCGTCTGGCATTTTGCATATTCGGACTGCCGCGGATAATCGCCAACGTATTGGGAATAAAAAGCGTGCCCAGGCCGTCCGGGCCTTGATCGGGGTATATGATCGCAACCGGCAGGCCTTTTTCCAACTCGATTATGGCGTCGTCGGTATCGGTAATTCCGAAGGCCAGTTGTCCCCCGCCCACGGCAAGGGCCACTTGCTTGTTGCCGGAAACGATCCGCACGTCGTTTGCTTTTAGTTGTTTGAAAAAGGCCTTTGCCTTTTCATCGCCCCAGGCGGCGAACAGGCAGGCCGCATGCGTGGCTGTAGTGCCAAAAAGCGGCTTGGCCATTGCGCATCGGCCTTTCCAGCGCGGATCGGCAAGATCGTTGATTGATTTGGGTCTTTCGGATTCGGGAATTAGCTTGGTGTTGACGATAAGCACGCGGGCCCGGGCAGCGAAGCCATACCAAAGTCCTTCCGGCGAACGGAACTCGGCGGGATAATATTGGCCGATGGGCGAATCGTAGGCTTCCAACAGTCCTTGGCGCTCGAGGCGCAAGGTGTTGAGGATCTCGTTGTTCCAAAAAACGTCGCAGCGCGGCCGGTTGTGTTCGGCCGATATGGCCTCGGCCAGCCCCACGGTTTTAGTCGATTCGGTGTCGAATTTCGCCCGCACGGTTATGCCGGCGACGGCGGTGAAATCGTCGAAGATCGGCTGGGAGAATTCGGAGTCCAAGGCCGTGTAAACCACGACTTCCCGGCCGGAAGAAGACCAGCAGCCGGTTAAAGCAGAGAAATAAGACTGCAAATTGCAAATTGCAAATTGCAAATTGTAAATTGTAAAAAGAACTATGCAAAATAGACTTTGTAAAGCCGCGGCCATTGGCCGCAGGATATTGTGGATTCGATTTTCCCACTATATATCTCCTTTCAGATTTCACATGATATCGTATAATATTAAGAGGTATTTAGCAATCCACGAGCAATAATTCAGCGCGTAAAAAACCGTCCAACAAGCGGATTGAGCGATGAGTAGTCGAATTAGCGTTTATTGCATTACCGGCCTTGTGCTTTCGGGATGCTTTATCCTCTGCAACCGATTGGATGTCGTAAAAGCGGCCCAGGCGGGGAAAATCGTTGCTCCGCATAGGCGCCCTATCGATGAAGCAAAGGCCTTGTCTTACGGCATACGCAAGTTGCCGGGTAAACGGCTTGCGCTTTATACCGACGCAAGCGGTGAAGAAATCGACCGCCTGCCCGAGGTTTTCGATCAGGCATTTCTACAGTATTGCGAATATTTTCATGTTCCGCCCGGCGAATTGGCCGACTGGAGCATGAGGGGGTTTCTGATGAAGGAGAAATCCCGATTCCTACAAACCGGCCTTTTGCCCGGCGGTTTGCCGGATTTTCCCCACGGTTTTTCGCTCGATCATGAACTCTGGATTTACGATCAACCCGGCGATTACTACCGCCGTCACCTGCTGTTGCACGAAGGCGTGCACGGTTTCATGAACACCGTGCTGGGCGGTTGCGGTCCGACGTGGTACATGGAAGGCATGGCCGAGATGCTCTCTACGCACGAGTTGAAAGACAGCCGGCTAAAGCTCAATTACTTCCCGAAAAATCGCGAGGAAGTGCCGGAGTGGGGACGCATTAAACTTATTAAAGACGCCGTTGCCGGCAATCGGGCGCAATCGCTGCGCACGGTCATCGAGGGGCCGCGTAATCTGCAAAAGGAAACCGAGTTGTATGCCTGGAGCTGGGCCGCCGCCGCTTTTTTGGATCGCCATCCGCGGTATCACGATCGGTTCCGTGAGCTGTACAAACGCGTGCGCCTGCCTGACTTCAACCAATTTGTCTTTGAGGTTTTCAAAAACGACTGGGAGCAATTAAGCGAAGAATGGCAGGTGTTTATCGCCGGACTGGAATACGGTTATGATGTTGACCGCACGATGATCGATTTCACCCCGGGCAGTCCGCTGCCGGAAAAAGGGGGTGGTGTTGTTATAGCGGCCGATCGCGGCTGGCAAAACAGCGGCATTCTCTTGCAGGCGGGCGTAAAGTATCAATTAAAAGCCTCGGGCCGGTATCAAGTGGCAAATCAGCCGAAAATCTGGTGGTGCGAACCCGGCGGTGTTTCGATCCGCTATTATCAAGGCCGGCCGTTGGGCGTTCTGCTGGCCGCCGTACGGCCGGAGAAACCTGATGAAAAGAGCCCGAGTGTTTTTCTTAAGCCGATAACCGTTGGGCTGGGGACGACTATTATGCCTGAGCAATCCGGCACTCTGTTCCTTAAAATCAACGATTCGGCCGCCGAATTGGACGACAACGCGGGAGAGTTAAAATTGGAGATATTTCCACAGCTGCTGAGGGGTTGAAGAAGGCCATTTATTTTAGAACGGCAGATCGTGCTCGTCGCGGCGGCGGATGCGGTCGAGGCGATCGAGGAGTTGGCGTTTGCGCTGGCTTTCGGGGAGTTTGCCAAGTTCGCGCTCGATCACGGTTTCGCCTTGGGCCCGGGTTTCGGACGAGGCGTAGTCGATCAGATATTCCAGCAGCGTTGTGAGGGCATTGGGCGTGCATAGATTTTGTATGAAGCCCGGGATGGCGAATTCCATGAACTGTTCGCCGGTCCGGCCCAGGCGGTAGCAGGCGGTGCAGAAACTGGGAATGTAGCCGTCGACGAGCAGTTCCCGGAGGACCATGTCCAGCGGCCGGATGTCGCCTAGTTCGAATTGTTCGCGCTGCATAACTTGCGTATCGCCCAGTTCGGTGTATCCGCCCAGTTCGATGCGCGAGCCGGCGTCGATTTGCGAAACGCCCAAGGCCAGGACTTCGCGGCGGACCTCCGGCGGCTCGCGGGCCGTGAGCACCATGCCGGTATAGGGCACGGATAGCCGCAGGATAGCCGCCAACCGCTTGAAATTTTCGTCGGAAACGAGATATTTATCGTCAAGTTTCACGCCGCTGGCCGGGCGCAGCCGGGGGAAGCTGATTGTGTGCGGTCCGACATTGTAATGTTTCTGCAAATGCAGGGCGTGAGAGACCAGCCCAAGAACCTCGAATCGCCAATCGTATAGCCCGAATAAGGCCCCGATGCCCACGTCGTCGCATTCCGCTTCTATCGCCCGGGCCACGCCGTCCAGGCGCCAGAGGTAATCGGCCTTGCGGGTATGGGGCGGATGCACGCGGCGGTAGGTTTCGTGATGGTACGTCTCTTGGAAGATCTGATAGGTTGCGATCTTGGCGGCATTGATGATTGCGTAGCCCTGGTGATCCATGGGCGCGGCATTGATGCTGACCCTGCGGATTTCGCCATGGTGCGATGCCGTCCCGTAAACGTGCTGCACGCATTCGGCGATAAAGTCGGCGTCATAGTGCGGATGATCGCCGAAGACCAGGATCAGGCGCTTGTGCCCCTTGTTTTCCAGGGCTAATACTTGCGTGCGGATTTCATCTTCGTCGAGCGTGCGGCGGACGACTTCACGGTTCGAGCGGCGGAAAGCGCAGTATTGGCAGTCGTTGTTGCACTCGTTGCCGATGTAAAGCGGGGCGAAGATCACAATGCGGTTGCCGTATACGTCGCGTTTGAGCCGCCTGGCGGCGTCGAAGATCTCATCGATCAGTTCCGGCTGATCGGCGGACAGCAGCGCGGCCGTTTCCTCGACTGCCAGGGGCTGCTTGGCCATGCTTTTGGCAATAATGTCGCGAACCTCGGCGGCGTCCGCACACCGGTTTAACAGGCGGTGCAAATGCTCGTCGTCGATAAAGTCGCGACCGCTTTGACTGAGTTTCGTTCGATCAATGACAGACGACATAGGTAGCAGACTTTATAGAATGATGTCCCAGGCGAATATTGAAAAAGCGAGTCCAATCCTGGAAAAGACGGTTTTAAATCTAGCTTGTACTCATAAGTATTGTATACAGAACTAAGTGTCGAATCCTGTGGGTCGGCCGTATAGTTTTTCCCGCGTTGCCCAAAGACCCGCCGACGGGGTGGGTATGAAAAATATCCGTTCGCCGTTGGGCAGGTCGTTAAATCCCTCTTTCAATTGATCGGGGGGATACTTTTTCAGCGTTTCGCCCGGATCGGCATAATGGAAATTGGCGCTCTCGATCTCCTCCTTCGACATGTGGCCCGGGGCGTAAGTAATCGTAAACCGGCCTTCCGATGATCCGTGAATCAAATGCGCAGCGGCATGGGCGAAATCCCGCAACACCGGGTCGCGGCGGTAATATTCCATCACCTTAGGGGTGCCGCAGTAGCCGTACTTGCGGATAATGGCATCGACCTCAGGCTGCTCGCCGAAACGTTTCAGTCCCGGGGCCATGATAATCAACTCCCCGCCGTCGGCCAATGCCATGCGCGTGCGGTAGATGGCTTTATTAGCGACCCAGGTGCTGTGGAATTCGTCGCCCTGCATGACGCAGACCACTTTTTCCAGGGGCTCTTTCAGGGCCGTGATATTTTGCTGGCGCGACTGGAGCGCGGCATGCAAATAGGTTTCCAAATCGTCGCCCACGTAAACACCAGTGTGGACCAATTCGCCTTGGTCGTTTCGGGCCATGACGATTTGCACGTAAACGTCGGGCAGGCGACGGAGAAAATCGTTCTCGGCCTTGTTGAAGCACTCCCGCACCGGCGTGACCAGCGCGCCCAAATTATTCTCGATTCCGCAGCAGGCCGCGGCCATGTGCGAAGCGCTGATCAATTCCTTGCCGGCCAGGCCGATGAAATAATTTTTATTGTGGTTGGCGAATCCCAGCACCTCGTGCGGCACTACGTGACCCACGTGGATGATCAAATCCCAAGGCTCTTCCATCAACATTCGATTCAGTACAATCGGGATCGGCCAATCGGCTGCGCCCTTGGTGACTTCTTTAACGAAATCGGCCGGAACCGTGCCCACGTTCACGCAGCCTCCGCGCCAATCGTGGGCGTGGATCCGCTCCTCGGGTATGGAGCCGAACATCCGCCGGTTTTCATCGGCCGTGTGGGGCACGTGTTGGCCTAGCGCGGGGATCACATGCACTTCGGCCTGTTTGGCGAAGAGATTATACAAGATCTCCGTCATCAGTCCGGCCTTGGAATGGGCCCGGGTGATATCGGGCGGCAAAAGCAAAACCCGCCGGGGCTGTTTGCATAACCGCCCTTTGGCCTCCTCGGCCGTGCGTTCAATCAACTCTTGTACGCGTTTTGGACCGATACAATCGGATTTTTCGCTGAACCAGGGCATGTTAACACCGGCAAATACTATAAAATATCATTTTGTGCCCCTTATGAATAGGCACTGGCGGCGGTGAATCCATGTTTGGACGATATCAAGGAAATGCCCATTCCACCAAATCCATGGACAGGCAAGCCGTTTCCGTATCATTTGGAGGGCGATACGGCGGTGCTAATTGCCGACGGAGGCCTGCTGCCGTTTAGGCCGTTTAATTATGAGTATTGCATTAAGATTGCGAAATAGTAGTTGGAAAATGATATTTGTATAGTCGCGACTAACGGTCGCGTTTGTGGAAAAACTGAATACCAACAACTTTTATCCGCGACCAGTGGTCGCGGCTTTACAAACTGATTTAAAAACACAATTTGTGTTTCAACGGTTGCGCTGTCTTAGTGCCTCGTAAAAGATCACAGCGGCGGTGGCGGAGACGTTCAGGCTGTCGGCCACGCCGAGCATGGGCAAGCGGACGGCGGTGATGTCGGGGGCGATCCAGGCGGGTGATAAACCGGCGGCTTCGCTGCCCAAGACAACGGCCATGGGGCGGCGGTAGTCGATTTCGGTGTACGGCACGGTACCGTCAACTCGGGCGGCGACGATGGAAATGTTTTTCTTTCTCAGCCAGGAAAGTAGTTCATCGCTTGAGGTTTCGCATACCGGTAAGGTAAAGATCGTACCCAAGCTTGCGCGAATGGCGTTGGGATTGTAAAGGTCGGTTCGGGCGTCGGCGAGAATCAATGCTGAGACGCCCACGGCATCGGCACTGCGCAACACTGCGCCGATGTTGCCGGGCTTTTCCACGCCTTCCAGCACCGCGATTAAAAAATTATTCTTGGGTAAGTTTAAATCCCGCAAGGTTTGTCGCGGCATTTCGGCCACGCCCAAAAGGCCTTCGGCCCGGCTGCCATAGGCCAATTTGTGGAAGACCGCTTCCGAAACCTGCAAAATTTTACCGCCGCATGTTTCCAGAGTTTTTGCCAACAAACAGGCTTCTTCGCTTACTAACAACGCTTCGCAAATGAAAATCTCGACCATGCGCACGCCGGCCTGTGTTGCCCGGGCCAACTCGCGCACGCCGTCGATGATGATTTGCTGTTGACGCTGCCGGTGCTTGGCGTTGCGCAAGTGTATTGCGTCTTTAACGCGCGGATTTTGAAAACTGGTAATAATGGGCATGGCATTTTCAAACCGGGCACAAGCGCCCGGGCTATTGACAGTCAGGAAAATAATGTCGTGGTGTAGATGGCAAATCAAGCCAAGCCCACGGGTTGCAACCCGTGGGCTTAACGACATTCATTACCTGAGACTCAATAAACATTTTATTATCTACTGCCAAAAAATCCAAAATCGACTATTTATCATCCGCCGTCCAGCGGGCGACCGATCCGCTGGGCAATTCTCGGCCGGCGACGGAGCGGAGCGTCAGGGTTTTGGCGGCGATAGCGCCGGTTTGGGTGTCAGGCATGGTTTCTCTTAGCATATCAGCAAGTCGGGCGGAGTCGTAGCCGGGGGTATGGCAGGTGAGGAGCACGAATCGGCATTGACCGGCGGTTAAATCGGCGCACATACTCAGTAATCGCTGCAGATGTTTGGAAAGCCGCCATACTTCGCCCCGCCTACCGTGTCCGTAACTGGGCGGATCGAGGATCAGGGCGTCGTAGCGATTGCCGCGCTGGAGTTCGCGTTTGACGAATTTCATGGCATCTTCTGTGATCCAATGAATTGTGGCATCGGCCAGGCCGGATAATTCCGCATTACGGCGTGCCCAGGCCACGATGTTCCGGGCGGCATCGACGTGTACTACTTCGGCACCCGCCGCCGCGGCCGCCAACGTGCTTGCGCCGGTGTAGGCGAAAAGATTGAGGATTTTGAGTCTCCCGCCTTCACCCTGACCCTTTCCCAAAGGAAGAGAAGACTTTTTTATTCTCTGACCCCCGGCCTCTAATCCCTGATGCCCGGCTTCTAAATCCTGAACCCTGAACCCTGAATCCTGAACCCTCGTCCCGATCCAATCCCAGTTCTCTGCCTGTTCGGGAAACAATCCTACCTGGCCAAACGGGGTGCGTTTCAATTCAAATCGCAGTGTGCCGTATGCGATGGTCCAGCGATCAGGCAATTTGCTACGGCAGATCCATCTGCCTTCCATTTCACCGGCATCCTCGAAAAAGGCGTCTGCTTTGACCCAATCGGCCGGTTCGTTTTTTACAGGATTCTCAACCGCCGGGCAGGGCCGATCGAGAGTTATCTCGCCAAATCGCTCCAAACGCCGGTCGTTGCCGAAATCGATGAGTTGGTATTGATCCGAAATGAACATGCCGACGAATTTTAATCGCCTATGATTTCATTCAATCCTTCTACGACACGATTGAGTTCTTCAGGAGAAACTCGTCCAATTTTTTTACCGAGGCGTTCGAGGGCCAGCGTGCGGATTTGACCGATTTTGACCCAGGATTGCTTGGGAAGTTTTGTGCTTTTGATTTCCATCGCGAGTGGAAATCCCGCCCGGGATTCCTGGCTGGTGACGGCCAGTGCGATGACCGTTCCGGAGCGTTCGTTGAAAACGTCGTGACTGATGACCAGTGCGGGTCTGAGACCGCTCTGTTCGTGGCCGCGGGTCGGATTGAGATCGGCCCAAAAAATATCGCCCCTTAATATTCGGGCCATGAGGCAAGTTCTCCCGCCATGCCTTTCTCGGCCATTGCTTTTTCAGCAACCGGGTCGAGTTTGGCGCATTCTTCAGCCAAACGCCTGCGGCGCAGTCGGGATAGTTTTTCAGCCACCGATAATTGAATCGCCTGGCTGCGGCTGGAAAAGATCCTTTTTTCAACGAGTCGATCCAGCTCCGCAAGCAAGTTTTGATCGATGGAAATGGCCACTTTGGAAGCAGACATAGTCACCTCCAGTATTACTAATAATCATACCGGGAAAAACAGATGTAGTCAAGTTCCTTATTGGAAATATATAACGAAAAAACACATTCTTTCCCCGGGGTGTATTCACCCGAGGCTAAGAGCCTATCAAAAAACTTTAAATTCATTGTGAATAACAAATTACATGACGATAATCATCAGCAACGCCGCCCTCACCCTAGCCCTCTCCCGACCAACTGACCATGCGGAGCATGGTGCCCGTCGGTGCCCGGTGAGGGGACTTTTCGGATAGGCTCTAAATATGTTTATTTCTTTTTTTCGCTGTTTTGCGATGCGGGCGATAGCCTGTGGAAGGTCTTTGAGAAGTTGGAGAGGCGGGGCCCTTTATCGCAGCTTTGGGTATTTTTGGGCGCGGGAAGGAATCAGGCACTCGGGGCCGTCGCCGATCAGATCTGTCCGGCCGGCTTCGATCAAGGCGGCGTGCACATCGGCGTAATTTTCCGGCTTGAAGTATTGAAGCAATGCCCGCTGCAAACGCCGCTCCCGGGCGCCGCGAGGTACGTATACCGGCTTGCCGGTCATGGGGTCCAATCCGCTGTAATACATGCAGGTGGCGATATCCATCGGGCCGGGGATAAAATCTTGAACCTTATCGGGCCTTATTCCATGGCGTTTTAAATATAAGGCCAGGCGGATCATGGCCCTTAGATCGCTGCCCGGGTGCCCGGCGATAAAATACGAAGTCAGATATTGCTCCTTGCCGGAGGCCGCCGAGGCACGCCGGAATTCTTCGGCAAAGGCCTCGAACTGTTCGATGGGCGGTTTTCGCATCAATTCGAGGACCTCGAATTCGGTGTGTTCCGGGGCGACCTTTAATAATCCGCCCGTATGATGCTTGGCGATTTCGTGGATATACTTGGGGTACCGCAAGGCCAAATCCATGCGGATACCGGAGGCTATGAAGACCTGTCGCACGCCTTTTTCCTTGCGCGCGGCCTTCATCAGGCGGATGATCGGGCCGTGATCAGCAGCCAAAAGCGGGCAGACCACCGGATGCAGGCAGCTTTGACGCCGGCATTTTTCGCGGACTTCCCTCCGAGAGCAATTCATGCGATACATGTTTGCCGTGGGACCGCCGAGATCGCTGATAACGCCTTTGAAATCGGGATCTTGGGCCATGCGGCGGATTTCGGCCAGGATTGAATTCTGGCTGCGGCTTTGGATGACGCGGCCCTCGTGGGCGGTGATCGAACAAAACGCACATCCGCCAAAACAGCCGCGCACGATCTGAATGGAATCTTTGACCACGTCAAAAGCGGGAATACGCCTATTGCCGTAACTCGGATGCGGCAGGCGCGTGAAAGGCAAATCATATATCCGATCCATTTCTTCTTCCGTAAGCGGCCAGGCCGGCGGGTTGACAACCACCGCCTCGCGCCCGTAATACTGCACCAAGCGCCGTGCATTGTAGGGATTGGTTTCGTGATATATGGTCCGCGTCATTTCGGCAAAGGCGGCTTTGTCGGAGGAGACCTGTTCGAAACTGGGTAGGAGGACGGTATCGAAAGGATGAGGGATGAAGGATGAGGGATGAGGGATGGAGGATGAATTTTGCCCGATATCGCTTGCGTATTCGTGATGTCCGTCATCCATAGCCCACTGCCCACTGTCCACTGCCCACTGTCCACTGCCCACTTCCTTGGCTCCGAGCCGATAGGCCACGCCGCGGATATCGTGGAGTTGGTCGACGGTTTGGCCGGCATCGAGGCGTTTGACGATTTCGATCAAGGGACGTTCGCCCATTCCGAAGACGACTAGATCGGCCTTGGAATCAAGGATGATCGAGCGGCGGACTTTGTCGCTCCAATAGTCGTAATGTGCCAGGCGCCGCAGGCTGGCTTCAACTCCGCCGGCGATGACGGGCAGGCCCTTGTACGCCTCGCGTGCGCGTTGGCAGTAGGCCAAGGTCGCCCGATCCGGCCGCTTATGGATCTGCCCGCCGGGACTGTAGGCGTCGTCGTTGCGGACCTTGCGATTGGCGGTGTAATGGTTGAGCATCGAATCCATGTTGCCGGCGCTCACGGCAAAGCACAATCGCGGGCGCCCAAAAATCTTCCAGGCGTCGCAGGAGTGCCAGTCGGGCTGGCTGAGGATGGCCACGCGAAAGCCTTCCCTTTCCAGCACCCTGCCTAATAGTGCCATGGCAAAGCTGGGATGATCGACATAAGCGTCGCCGGTGACGAAAACCACGTCCACGCACTCCCAACCGCGTGCCTTGACCTCCTGGGGAGTCATCGGCAGTGGCCGCCGGGTATTGGTTTTCGATTTATGGTTGGATCGCAAAGGCATAGTCGAATTTTTCAAGCCGACGCGGTTGCAACCCCTTAGCTGGTCCTACGCTCCAGCGTGGGAGCCAAACTCGGGTTCCTTCGTGCGATGCAGGAGCGTCGCGGAAGTGCGTTTCCACGGGTACCGTGGGAACAAGGGGATCAAAACACTTCATTTTACTGGGGATTAAGAACAGAAGTATAGTGCCTGTAAATCCCCCCAACCGACGGGTGGGTGTGTATATTGGATTTTTTGGACCGGGAATGTCTATTGGGGAATTCTTGAGCGGCCAATTATAATTTGCTCAGTTCGATAGTTTTAAGCCCGCCAAGGATGCATGGCGGGGCAAATTGCAACGCATCAATAGGCCCCGGGGAGCATTCACATCGGCCCCCGGTGTGTTCACCGGGGGCTAAATACGATCAATCAGGGGCTAAATATGAGCATTCAATGGACACGCAGTCGCCGCGAATTCTGATTGTTCGCCTTAGCGCAATTGGCGATGTTATCCATACTATGCCCGTGGCTTGTGCCCTGCGCGAGCATTTTCCACGGGCGTTTGTGGCTTGGGTAGTGGAGGAGCGCGGGGCCGCACTGCTCAGCGGACATGAGGCAATCGATGAACTGATCGCCTTGCCCCGGGGTTGGCTCAAGTCGCCGCTATGCGTGTGGCGGCTCCGCCGCCGTTTGCGCGATTTGCACTTTGACGCGGCCTTGGAAGTCCAGGGCTTGACCAAAGCGGCGATTGTGGCCCGGCTTTCCGGCGCGCCCAGGCGAATCGGGTTCGGGCATCCTTGGGGCCGGGAATTGACGCAATGGTTGAACAACGAACTTGTCGATACACCCGGGCTTCACGTGGTCGAGCGCAATATGCAGCTCTTGCGTCCCCTGGGCATCCGCTCTACAAAGGTCCGCTTCCTGGTGCCCGAACATTTGGCCGACCGTCAAACCGCGGAACAAATCATCGGCCGGCACGGCTTGGAACATGGATTTGCGATTATCAATCCCGGGGCGGGCTGGCCGTCGAAACTCTGGCCCGCCGATCGCTTTGCCGCCGTGGCCAGACATTTGGGGAAAAAATGGAAATTGCCCACGCTGGTCGTATGGGCGGGCGAGGAAGAAATGCAAATGAGTCTGCTGATCGGAGTGGGCTCAGAGGGCCATGCCCAAATCGCGCCCTGTACCACGTTGCCGGAGTTGGCGGCACTTGCCCGGCGGGCGAAGTTGTTTATCGGTTCCGATACCGGGCCATTGCATCTTGCCGCGGCCGTTGACACACCCTGCGTTGGCCTATTCGGACCATGGCCGGCAGATACTCACGGTCCCTACGGCCCGCAACATATTGCCCTGCAAAAGGCCTTTTTCCAGGGCTCGACCCGGCAGCGGCGTCGCGCCTCGCCGCAGTTGATGCAAGCGATTACCGTGGAAGACGTGTGCAGTGCATGCGACAGGATAATGCGATCGGATGGGAATCGAAAAAAACTGAATATTCAGATGTTGGCTTAGAAAGACAATTTATGCCGCCGGGCGTTTAGCGGCATTGTAGATATACGGATTCATGGCCGGATCGTTGTACATTTTGAACTGCCGGTAGGTTTTCATGCATTTCCGGCCGGCGAAGATGTCGTCCAACAGGTCCTGGAGCGAGCGGCACAAGTCGCCATGCTGCTCGTAAAGGATTTCCAATCGGGACTTTGCCTTGGCTATGTGTTCATCCGAGGCATCCGAGCGGAAGGCCTGTTCTTCCATGTGATAAATCCGCAGCGACAGAATTGAAAGCCGATCGATTACGCTGCCGGGCGTTTCGGTGTTCAGCTTGGCATCCGGCTGGGACTTGATGCCCAGAAGGTTTAACTGGTGGATAATTGAATCGTCCAATTGCTCGATTAAATCGTTGCGCTGCTGGTTTAGTTTATCGATGCTGCGTTTTACCCGGGCCAGGTCGGCATCACTCACGTCGGGACTGCGGGCGATGTCTTCCTGGTGCCAGAGCTTGAAATTTTGTTGATGCTGCCGGCAAACTACTTCCAAAAAACCTTCATATTGATTATCTATCTGATGTTGATGCCAGTGCTGGACAGACGTAGCATGCAACTCGGTAATTGCGCGAAGATCGATCATGGATGAACAACCCTTGTGCGGTTGAGGGACATAACTTTTTAAAACAATGGCTGCCGGAGTGGGGAGCCTGCAAAGCGAGGAAGAATAGCAAATCTTAGGGTTCGGGACAACATGAAAATTCGTAAGCGATATATAGGCCTGATTGCGGCTTTGATTATCGGCGGAGGAATTTGGCATGCTTCGCTGCATCGGCCAACCGGACCTGCTGAGGGAGTAGAAATTCAAGGCACCGGCTTTATTACTTCTCCATCGAATGCCAATTCGGCTGATAAAATGTCACATCCTCTTGCAGCGATTGAAGTTAGCAATACTCATCAGCCGCACAGATTTCGTATAGCAACTTTTAACATCCACAGTTGCAAAGGATTGGACGGACGGCGCGATGTGGATCGTGTGGCTAATTATTTAAAAAAACTGGATTTTGTAGGTTTAAACGAGGTTCAAGGCCCGAATTTGTTCGTAAAACAGGACCAGGCCGCTCTGCTCGGCCAGCAGTTGAGTATGGGCTGGCTTTTTGCCCCTTCCATTCGGCAATGGTATTATTTGGAATCTGGCAATGCTTTATTAACCAGAATGCCGGTAATTGCTTGGCGCAGGATTCCCCTTGTCAGACAAGTGGATTACAGCTTTCGCAACGCCGTCCAGGTGGATTTGCAAGAGCAGTGCGGTCCCGAGAGCCGTGTGATTCATGTCTTGCTTACCCATGTCAACCGCCGCTATGACAGTGAAAGGGAGGCCCAACTTAAGGAAGTAATTCCCATGTTCCTGGCTTTAGCGGAACCAGCCGTCCTTTTGGGCGATTTAAACTCAACTGCCCAAGATGCTCAAATTCGCCAGCTTATGGATTCTCCAGGCGTAATCGATGCCGTGGGACAGGTTCTTGGTCCAAAAGACCCCCAGCGAATAGACTGGATTTTTGTGCGTGGTTTGCGGTGCCTTGATGCCGGTATTGTGGAAAACGATGCCTCTGACCACCCCCTGGTATGGGCGGAGTTGGAGTGATCTTGAGATTGATTTATTTGCGGACCCCTGGTAGTTAATAAGCCATTATGAATTCATTCTCTACTATGGTGTCTAAAACTGTGTGCCGGATAGGCGGAGGGGTGTACGATCTGGCCCAACATGCCTTTCCAAACGTGGTTCGCATCGAAACCACCAACGCCTGCAACGCCTGCTGCACGATCTGCCCGCGCAGGAACATCCGCCGACGGATTACTCGTATGGACGACGCCCTTTATCTGCGGTTAATCGATGAATGTGCCCGGTTCGGGTGCCGGGAGATCCACCTCCACAATTTCGGCGAGCCGCTTATGGACAAACAACTTGAAGACCGGGTAAGCTATGCAAAGGGGAAAGGGATAAAAAAGGTCAAGATTTTTTCCAACGGTTCGTTGTTAAATTGCGATCGGGCAAAAGGATTGATCGAAGCCGGGTTGGATGAAATAAAAATCAGCATCGACGGCGCTACAAAGGAGGAATTCGAGCGGATTCGCGTTCCGCTCGTATTTGAAACCGTGATGCAGAACATCAAGGACTTGATTGCCATGCGCAATACTTCGCATTCCCGTTTAAAAGTCCATATAACTTGTTGCAGCACGTCCGATAAACAAGAAACCATGCGGCCGTTGAAAAATCTCGTCGACGGATTCTCCTTCAGCAGAATTCACAATTGGGGAAACGGCGAGCAAGCCAAAACCGCAGGCCGGCTCCGCAAACCGTGTCAACGCCTGTGGAGAAATTTGACCGTGCTTGCCGGCGGCGAGGTGTCCTTGTGCTGCTTGGATTACGACGGACAATATCTATTAGGCCGGGTGGATGAAAACGTTCCGATTCGCGAGATATGGAACAATCATGCTTATCGCCGGGTGCGGCAGTTGCACAAGGATGGACGGCAATTGGAAATTCCTCTCTGTGCAAATTGCACGAAATCATTCATATAAAGCCC
Source organism: Pirellulales bacterium (assembly GCA_963845975.1). Taxonomy (GTDB): domain Bacteria; phylum Planctomycetota; class Planctomycetia; order Pirellulales; family Thermoguttaceae; genus JBEKIK01. The sequence continues at coordinate 1,004,234 of CAWJUD010000002.1, forward strand.
TAAAAAACCGCACAAATGGGGATCGTTCAGGCATGGCATCGGCAGACCGGCAGTTTACCGTCTCGGTTACGGAGGGATCGCTTATGAAGGCACGGCCTGTTTCCCATGCCGAGAAACACCCTTTTCAGACATTGATGCTATACACGGCGATTGTCTTGGCTTTCGTCGTTCTGGGCGGAATATTGATTTTCGGCAACCACGGATCGGATGATAACGCCGCGCCCGCCGCAGCAGCATTGCGCTTAGAAGATATTCCTTTTAACGGCGGCCGGGCGTACGAGTATCTTAAGCAATTGTGCGCAATCGGGCCGCGGCCGAGCGGTTCGACCGGCATGCAAGAGCAGCAAAAACTGCTGGCCGAGCATTTTAAAAAACTGGGCGGCGAAGTCGAGTTTCAGCGCTTTCAGACGCCCCATCCCTTGGACAATACGCCCGTTGACATGGCCAATATCATCGTCCATTGGCGCCCGGAGAAAAGCGAACGCATACTGTTATGCGCCGATTACGATACCTTGCCCTTTCCGCTGATGGATAAAAACGATCCCCGGGGCGTGTTTGTCGGGGCGAACGACAATGCCGGCGGAGTGGCCTTGTTGATGGAATTAGCCCATGACATTCCCAAGATCGACGGCAAGTACGGCATCGATTTTCTGTTTTTGGACGGGGAAGAGTTCATGTTCGTACGGGACGGCCGCTTTTTCCAGGGCTCGGAATATTTCGCCCGGAATTATGTCGATAAGCCGCCGAAATATCGCTATCGCTGGGGCATTCTCTTGGACATGATAAGCGATAAGGATCTGCAAATTTATGAGGAGGGAAATAGTTTGGGGTGGAAAGACACTCGTCCGCTGGTTGAGGCCATTTGGGCGACCGCCGCCAGATTGGGCGTTCGTGAATTCATCCCGCGCCCTAAACACGATGTACAAGACGACCATTTTATGCTACACAATATAGGTAAAATATCTTGCATCGATCTGATCGACTTTGACTATCCCCCCTGGCACACGCAGGGCGATACGCCCGATAAATGTTCGGCCCTCAGCCTGGCAAAAGTCGGTTGGGTAATTAGCGAGTGGTTGAAAAAAGCCAAATAAATGAGTAAAAGAATAAAAGGATAAAGGAAACCGCTTGCGGTTTCGCGCCGCTCCCTGCCCAACAGTAAACCACTACCCGCTTTTCACTAAATCAATGGACATTTGGTCTTCATCGCTGATATCGGCGCTGCTTCTATTGGCCGCCTCGGGATTAATGTATTGGCATGTGCTGAGTTGCGCAGGGCGCAATTGGCCGATCTGCCTGCGGGCGAACTCGACTTCTATCGCCGCCAATTCCGCCGCCGCATTCAAACCAGCGCAATGTTGGGCATCCTGGCGGTTATGATCTTTTTCGGCGAGTTGCTTACCTTGTGGATCAATGCGCATGTTTTTTTTATCCTTTATTGGGCGGCAGCGCTGGTACTGGTCATTTGGGTGGCATTATTGGCGGGCGCCGATATCTGGGCGACCCAATATCATTTCGGCCAGTTGAGGCAAAAATGCCTGATCGAACAGGCCAAGTTGCACGCCGAAATCCGCCGCGTTCAATCCGTCCGTGGAAACGGCAAACCGCCGGCAAAAAAGGAAACGTATGAGTAACAAGTCGGCAGTGGACAGCGGGCGGCGGATAGTAGATAGTAAGTGATATAAGAGGATAAAATGTTTGGAGCCGCACTTGTGGACCCGTATCGATTAACCTTGGCCTTTGGGCCGGCGGCAATATATTTGTTGCTGTTGGGAATGATAAACTTGTCGCGCCGCCCGCTGTTGGTTTCCGGGGGTCGTGACGCCGCCGCTTTGGCCTTGGCCATAACCGGCATGTTGATTGTCGGGCCGTTCGAGCTGTTCCTGCCCCAGGCATCGGCGATGCATTACGGACCCTATGCCTGGGTAATGGTGTTGACGTTTTACGGCCTGTGCGTAGCCATGGGCATCTTGATGATGCACCCCCGGCTGGTGATTTATAATATTTCCGCGGATAAACTGCGGCCGATCCTGGCCGAGGTGGTCGCCGGGCTGGATCCAGACGCGCGTTGGGCGGGCGACAGCCTGGTATTGCCCAATCTGGAAGTGCAACTTTCCATCGATAATTTCCGCATCATGCGGAACGTGTCGCTAAAGTCGGTGGGCGGACGTCAGGATCTTCATGGGTGGCGCCGATTGGAACAAGGGCTGGCCGGGGCGCTGAGTCAGGAAACAGTGTCTCGCAATCCCCGCGGGCTGGGACTCTTTTTCGCCGGATTGCTCATCCTGGGCGGATTGGCGATGGTCATTGCTCGCGATCCGCAAGCGATAACGCAATCCATCTTCGATCTGACCGAAACAGTGCTGAAAATGCTCAACCTATGAAGGATGAAGGATGAGGGATGAGGGATGAAGGATGAGGGATGAGGGATGAAGGATGAATGCACAAGGCCGGAGGTGTTAGGTTGCCGGTAAAAAATCCAATTGCTAACTGGAGTTTTGTAAATTACTCCCCTCTCCCTTTGGGAGAGGGGCAGGGGGTGAGGGCCTGGATAGATCAAATAGTTAAGGTAAGACTTTTTTCCCTTAAAATCCCTCACCCTCACCCTCTTCCGACCAACCTTCGGTCGGTGCCCGGAGAGGGAACTTTGATTTTCCTTTTTTACAAAGCTCCAGTGATAAAAACCACCTGCCATCTACCACATACCATCTACTTTTTTTTCTGTTCCTCCGGCGGCAGTAGAGCAAAAACGATGCGATACGCCCGATAGCCATCGGCCAACTGCCGGGGGTAAAGCCGCACGATCTCCCCGCGGAGTTGGTCGGCCGTTTCGAAGCCGTCCGGCCGGGCGTCATCGTCGGTCAAGGCGTCGAGTTGCACCTCTTCGACCTTTGTTAGCCTGATATATCCGGCGCCGGGAATGTAACTCCGCTGTCCGGGCCGCATCTTCCTGTATTTCCAAAGACGGATGGTTTGGATCTTTTGACCCTCGCGTATCGCGGGCAGGAATTTTTTCTTGAATAAAAGCATAAAAACAACCTAATCGGGTGGAAGTACAAGGTCAAGACCGCTACCATAAGTTATTGGCTGTTGGTATGATAATCTTTGTTGGCTGTTTTACGAATTGTGCGTTGTTTGCACAAATAGCTTGGAGACGTCAATATACTCTTAAGGTTAATTGCTTTGGTACGAAGATGAAATTGGACTTTCGGATAATTCAATTAACAAGTTCCGCACTGGCGCATGGATGGATCAACATTAGGACATGTGGTAAGGACTTTTTTCCTGCCGATGCTTTCGGAGCTTCATCACGTGTAAAAGGATGCGGTTCGAAATTATGCTTGAGAGTCAAGGGACTACCTAAGCCAATCTTTACAGATATTCCGACCGACTCTTTTGGCCGTCCGCGATGGTTTTTCCGGGAGCGTGCATGGATTAAGACATTCATGCGCATCCATAGTCTTGGTGCCGGGTCAAAGCTCACGATCCGTCGGATATCTCCGAAGGAATATGAGATCTTGCCGGCAACTGGTGAATTAATCTCCATCGCCTCGACTACTTCCATGCTCCGTGGAATGGAGGATTGCATGGACTCGGACAGTATAAGCCCAAAAGAACAAATACGCGGAAGGTACGGTAAGAATGGTGATCTGAACAAACTTTCTCCCGAAGACCGTCCAGTGCATGATTGGTATAGATTCGTTCTTTCTTTCCCACCACACCTAGTATGCGATTATTTAACGCGATTTGGTCTTAGCAGCAATCAATGCATTTTAGATCCTTTTTGTGGCACGGGAACAACACTCGTTGAATGTCAGAAGCTGGGTATCCCGAGCATCGGTATCGAGGCTAATGTATTAGCCTGTTTCGCCAGCCGTATCAAGACTGATTGGCACCCTAATCCTGATGGATTAATGAAGCATGCTCAGGTTATTGCGGAACTCGCATTTAAACGACTAAAGGCAGATGGTATTGAGGATATTCCTGTTTTATTTGCGGGTAATAAAAATAAACGTGTGAAACAATTACGTACCATTGACAAGAATCGAATGGATTTGTTACTGACGGATTCAATTAGCCCCCTTCCACTACATAAGACCCTATTGTTACTAGAAGCGATGGATGAGTATAATTCCCCATCATATTCCGATCACGAGCGCCTTGCTTTGGCCAAAGCCCTAGTATATCTCATCAGCAACCTACACTTTGGTCCCGAAGTAGGGGTAAAATTTCCCAAGCAAGATACTCCTGTAATAAATGCTTGGCTATCTTGTGTTAATAGCATTGTGCGAGATCTTGCCGAAGTCCAAAAGAATTCTTTTGCGCAAGCCGTGGTTCATCAGGGTGACTCGCGGCAGTTGGGACAATTATTAGAACCAAATTCGATTGACGCAGTCATAACTTCACCGCCATATCCTAATGAGAAGGACTATACCCGCACCACACGTTTAGAATCAGTGCTGCTGGGTTTCATACGAAATAAAATTGAATTACGAGAGATGAAGAAATCCTTTGTACGTTCAAACACGCGAAGTGTTTATAAAGAAGATGATGATGATAAGTGGATATCGCAACACCCTGAAATCAATGAGATTGCCGAATCCATTGAGAAACGGCGTCTGGAATTAGGAAAGACATCTGGATTTGAACGACTTTACCATCGAGTGACTAAGCTTTATTTCGGAGGAATGGCACGGCATCTATCGGAATTGACCAAGGTCCTGCGCCCGGGAGCGCAACTCGCTTATGTAGTAGGAGATCAAGCATCGTACCTTCGAATTATGATCCGCACAGGTGAACTTCTCGGCAAAATCGGCCAATCTCTTGGCTATGAACTTTTAGGAAGAGATCTTTTTCGCACCCGTTTGGCAACAGCCACAAGGGAGCAATTACGAGAAGAAGTTGTGTTGCTTCGCTGGCCTGGCAAATCGACTCATATCAGTATCAAGAAAAATAGGAGGAAATAATGGCAAAAGATAATCGATATAAGCAATTAATTTCACATATCTTCTTTGAGCATTATAAAAAGGGAATTAGGGAATTCATATTCGAGCGGGATGAGATCATCCAAGCGGCGGCTAAACTCAGCATTAAACTGCCCGACAACGTAGGTGATGCAATATATAGTTTTCGTTTCCGATCAGCTTTGCCTGATGACATAATGATGACCGCTACATCTGGTGAATATTGGATCATCCGGCTTGCTGGAAGAAGTCGTTATCAATTTGTCTTGGTTGCATCCGGTCCGATTAAACCAAATGAAATGCTCACCGAAACGAAGATCCCTGATTCTACCCCTGGGGTGATAGACCTTTATGCTTTGGGAGATGAACAGGCACTTCTGGCAAAGTTACATTATAACCGCCTCATAGACATTTTTCTTGGAATAACCTGCTATCGTCTTCAGAGTCACTTACGTACCACCGTTCCAAATATGGGACAGGTGGAAACAGATGAAATATACATTGGCGTTGACCGTAAAGGTATTCATTTTGTAATTCCGATTCAGGCAAAAGGCGGGAGCGACAAATTGAGCATTGTGCAAGTGGAACAGGACATTGCCCTCTGTATTGATAAGTGGCCGCATTTGATATGTATTCCTGTGGCCGCACAGTTCATGCAGGACAATATCATAGCTCTCTTTTCTTTTGCTGAAGGAGACAAAGGAATTGGAATATCTAATGAAAAGCATTATCGGCTCACGCCACGAAATGAAATGACAGAGGCCGATTGGGGTGAATATCAGAAAAGAATTCAATCGGAGGGCCAACTTGAGTCGAAAGCTGCGAAAATGGATAAATCTTAATCGAAAAAATAAGAATTTCCGATATTTATCTTCCCAGAACCACTTAAGTCAAAATATTTCAGGATAATCGTTCAGGTCGATCTAAAATAGAATTGCATGCAAAACTATTTAGACCTTATATAACAATTATTCCGCCCAGCTATTTCTCTACGTTAGCTGAAAGCCTATTTTTCTTTAGAACAACTACTACGATCGGCCGATCAGTCAAAATGATAACTGCCCGCAGGGACTGTCGGGCAATATGACAATAGATTAGCGATTATTCATGGAAGAGCATGGAATAACGATGAATCGCTTTGTGCGGGTCTTGCTGAGCGGATCGAAGACATTGATTGTAGGGCTGCTCCTGGTCGCTTTGCCTTGGTTGGGATCGATATATTTTTGCTCACGGACCCCGGAAAACGAGCCTTCTGCCAATTCCTCGCCGCCAAATTTGCTCCCGGAGGGGGATTCGGCACGCTGTTTGTTCGTAAGCGACACGCAGACTCAACAAAATTCAACTGTGGAGCGTCCTGACCGGCAAACCGCTGATCCAATATCAGGTCCAGCCGATTCGGACGCTTCCGCCGATGGGCCGAAATTATCCGATCCGGTGCAAGCCGAGAAGACCAAATTGGCGTCGATTTTTCCTTCCGGCATAGTTGTTGAGGAAAATTTCGGCGAGTCGTTGGCCGATTCTTCTCCTCCGCTGTGGACGCCCAAGGAGATGCCTATTGCCGAAAAAACCCCGGAATCGGCGATTGAACAAGCGATCTCACCGACCGAATCCAATTTCCACGCGGAATCATCTCCCGCGTCGAAGATGCCCGAGGCCGCGGCAGTCTCGGCATCTTCGGCAGAGTCCGCCCCGGCCGCTAAAAGTACGACTGTGGATGATCAATCCCAGGCTCCATCAACCGATCGGGAACAGGTCTATCCTTCGACAGAACCTTTGCTAACGCAGAAGACGGCCAAAAAAGATTCACCGGTCCGGTCGGAGCAGTTGGAATCCATCGCCCGACAGGCCGACCAGCAAACGCGGCACGCTTTGGAGCTGGCCGGTCGAGGAGCCTTTTTTGCGGCTCGCTCGGAATTCATATCCGCCTTGCGTTTGGTCGCGCAAGGTTTGGATGCCGATGGACAGACGAGAATCCACGGCAAGTCGTTGGCGGCCGGGTTGACGGCTTTGAAAGAAGGGGAAGATTTTCTCCCCGGCGACGCCCGGCTGGAAGCCGATCTGGATTTGCCCGCTGTCATCGCCGGCCACGGCACGCCGGTCCTCAAAGACGCCGATATGGCCTCGGTTACCAGCCTAACGGCGCTGAAAAGCTACTTCACCTTCGCCCAAGAGAAACTCGCCCAAGCGGCTGGCAGCGAGGTGGCCGGATCGATGGCCCTCGGCGGGCTGGGCAAGTTGCACGAGGAATTGGCCAAGGGAAAAGGCCCGGGCACAAAAGCGGCCGGTCCAAAGGCAATTGTGTTTTATCAGGCGGCTCTCTTGGTTTGCCCGCAGAATTTCATGGCGGCCAACGATCTGGGCGTGATGCTGGCCCGCAACGGCAATTATGACGACGCCCGCAAAATGCTGGAATATAGTCTTTCCTTGAACAAGCAATCGACCGTGTGGCATAACATGGCCGTGGTTTATGAACATTTGGGGCTCAGCGACAAGGCTCGGCAAGCCCAACAACAGGCTTTAATCGTGCTGCAAATGGAACAAGCCCGCCGGCAAAACATGCCGGTTGGCGCTAACGGTCAAGTTCGTTGGGTGGATGAAAATACATTTGCCCAGTCGTACAATTCTTCGGCGATCCCGCAAGGCGTGCCTCCCGGCCCTGCCGTTTCCGTCAATTCGACGATTCAACGAGCCGGACCCGTGATCACGCCAACGCAGGGAATCATGCAACCGGCGTTGAACCAGTATAAGCCGAATAATTTTAACGCCAGCGCGGAACAAACTACTCCAGCCGTCATTCAATCCTTGCCCGCCCTGCAGCCCGCTGCCACCGGTTGGATTTCCAATACGCCGTATGACACTCGGAGATAATCCAATGGATGAAGGATGTTGGATGAAGTATAAATGACAAAAAAACCGCTTGCGGTTTCGCATTCACTGCCAACCGACATTCGCCGCTGCCTGACAAATACCAACTGAAAAACTGAAGACTGACGACTAAAAACTGCAAACTTATATTGCCATGCGATATCACAGCGAACAATCCGATCTTGCTGTTGGCAACACTACGATTCGTAATCGGGCGCGTGCCGCATTGCTCATCTTATTGTTGGCGTGCCTCGCGGCAGGCGTATGGGGTGTTTTAAATTGGGAAGGACGGAGACTGGATGGGGCTCGAGCGGGAGTGGCCACTTCGGCGGGACTTTGCCAAGCCGACTTCAAGCCGGCGCGCGACGCCTCATTCACCCCGTGCGAGCCCAATTCTATCAGGCTGTGCCAGGCCCTTGGCCCGGCCGCCCCGTGCAATATCTGCGCGGTCGACTGTTCCCAGTGTTACGGGCGTCGTTGCGGGGGTTGGGAAATGGCCAGGATGATCGATTGGCAGGCCTATGCCCAGGGCGAATACGTCGGGCATGCCCGCCTTGCCCACGTGCCCGAGTACCGCTTGCGCGTCGACGATCAACTCGACATGACCTACCGCCTTACTAGGGAGGAAACGCCCGATCCCTATAAGCTTAACGTGGGCGATGAAATCCGAGTGGAATCGTTCACCGATCCGGATCTCAATCGCGATCTCCTGATTCAGCCCGACGGCACCATAACGCTGCGTTTGCTGGGGCAGGTTCACGCCACCGGGCGGACCGTGACGCAACTTCGCGACGCCCTGGATGAACTTTACAAAAAATATTACAAGGTTCCCTCCATCACCGTCACGCCGCTTAAGGTCAACACGAAACTGGAAGACCTGCGGGCCACGGTCGACCGCCGGGCGGGCATCGGCGGTCAAAGCCAGTTTGTCCGCGTCACGCCCGAGGGCACGGTATCGCTGCCCGCCATCGGGTCGGTCATGGCCCAGGGTCTGACGCTGACCGAATTTCAGGACGAGGTGAACGAGCGATACCGGCAGGATATCGAAGGGATCCAGATAATTCCGATACTGGCGCAGCGGCGCCGAGATTCGTGTACGTGTTGGGCGAAGTCAAAACCCCCGGCCGTTTCGAGTTGACCGGTCCCACCACGGCGCTTCAAGCGATAAGCATGGCCGGGAGTTGGAACGTTGGCGCGAATTTGCGGCAGATAGTGGTTTTCCGCCGCGGCGACGACTGGCGCTTGATGGCCACGATGATCGACCTGGAAGGGGCTCTGTTCGGGCGCACGCCCTGCCCCAAGGGCGAAATCTGGATCGACGACTCGGACGTGATCATCGTGCCCAAGGGCCCGATCCTGCAGGCCGACGATTTCATCAACCTGGTTTTCACCCGCGGCATCTACGGCGTGTTTCCGCTTATATCTAACCTAAACTTTACAAAGATCAGTTCGCTGTGACTTGTAAAGCCGCGACTACTGGTCGCGGCTTTACACACTTCCTTGTTCCCACGCTCCGGCGTGGGAACACCCTAATCTCTAGCCCCTAGTCTCTAATTCCTATTTTCCTTGCGGTCCAGAGCAAAATTCTTCCCATGCCGTTAAAAGCGACCCAGTATAAAAGCACGAGAATACAGGCCACCGGCATGCCCAGCACGACCTGGATAAACTGCTGCGACTCGACCATCAGCATCTTGGTGGTGAATACACCCAGAAAGACGCAAAAACCCAGGAGCAGAATCCGCGCGCCTCGCTTGAACGGCTCCAGTTTTTTTAGTCTTTGCCACTTGGCTTTTTCTTGCTCGACCGATTCATCCGCAATGCCGTAGCGAGTTTCAATCCACTTGGCGAGTTTTTCGTCCACCGGGAACCCGCACTCGCAGTTCTGCACTCCTTCGCCAACTTTTTCCCCGCAATTCGCACACCGCCCGCACTCCGGACACGCGGCAGGGTCCATGGTTCTTACAGCATCGCAATCGGGACAGTGAATATAAGTCATTGGCATAGAGGCAATAGGGCAATACATTGAGCGAACACAATAATACATTCAAGTATATAAGTGATTGCCGCGTCTTTCCCTTGAAGTTTACCTGATAAGGTTATACCAATGATAATCACTGGATATATGAAGATGGAAGATACTGCCCATATGCCAATGAGATATAAAACCCATAATACAGAATGGGACAAATTCTCGGTTCCTCCATGTCGGTCCAAATATGATAAGAGCCCACAAACAAAGACAGCAAGAATTTGTGTGTATATGATCCAACGAATAAAACAAATAGCATTGCTGGCTTTGGTCTTTTCCATTTTATTCCGTTGGACGAATTATATAGAAAAGATTGTGGTTAAAAGGCAAATATTTTTCATCACGTAGATACGGAGTATAGCCCGGGCACTTGTGCCCGGAGAATTAGGGCTTTTCGCATCGGTCGCAAGCGGCCGGGCTACACTCTCTCCGTGAACTCCGTGCCTCCGTGGTGTTTTTTAAGGATAGTCCGCTACCGATGGTCGCGGCTTTCTGCTTATTCCTCTTCCGTGCGGAGGCGGGCCAGGACGCTGTAATCTTCCAGCGTGGTGGTGTCGCCGACTGTGGCCTTGCCGGCGGCGATGTCGCGCAGCAGCCGGCGCATGATCTTACCGCTGCGGGTTTTGGGCAATGACGTGGTAAAGCGGATGTCGTCGGGCACGGCCAATGCGCCGATCTCTTTGCGCACGTGCATTTTGAGCTCCTTGCGCAGATCCTCGCTGGCTTCAAAACCGCTCGATAAGGTGACGAACACGGCCACGGCCTCGCCTTTCACGTCATGGGGACGGCCGACCGCGGCCGCCTCGGCCACGGCCGGATGGCTCACCAAGGCGCTTTCGATCTCGATAGTCGAGAGCCGGTGCCCGGATACGTTCAGCACGTCGTCGATTCGGCCCATGATCCAGTAGTAGCCGTCTTCGTCGCAGCGGGCGTTGTCGCCGCACAGGTATTTATGGGGCACGTCGGTCCAGTATTGAATATTGTAACGCTCGTCGTCGCCCCAGATGCCCCGGAGCATGGCGGGCCAAGGCTGCGCGATGGTCAACCATCCGCCCGAGCCCACCGGAACCGGTTTGCGGTCTTCGCCCACGATCTCGGGCACTATGCCGGGCAGGGGTTTTGTGCAACTGCCGGGCTTGGTGGGAATTGCGCCTGGCAGGGGTGTCATCATGATCCCGCCGGTCTCGGTCTGCCACCAGGTATCGACGATCGGGCAGCGCTCGCCGCCGATCTTGCGGTGATACCACATCCAGGCCTCGGGATTGATGCCTTCGCCCACGGTGCCCAGCAGGCGGAGGCTGCTCAGATCGTGCTTGTCGACCCATTCGTCGCCCCACTTGATAAACGTGCGGATGGCCGTGGGGGCGGTGTAAAGGATGTTGATTTTGTAGCGCTCGATCATTTCCCACCACCGCGATTGATTGGGCCAGTCGGGGGCACCTTCGTACATGAAAGTCGTTGTCCCGGCGGTCAACGGGCCGTAGACCACGTAGGTGTGGCCGGTGACCCAGCCGATGTCGGCCGTGCACCAATACACGTCCTCGTCGCGGACGTCGAACACCCACTGCATGGTCTTCTTGGCGAACAGATTGTAACCGGCCGTGGTGTGTTTGATGCCCTTGGGCTTGCCGGTCGAACCGCTGGTGTAAAGGATGAAGAGCAGATTTTCGCTATCCACTGGCACGGCCGGGCAATCGGCCGAGGCCTCGGCCATAAGTTCGTGCCACCACAGGTCGCGGCCTTCTTTCATTCGCGCTTCGCAGCCGGTGCGTTTGACCACGATGCAGTGTTTTACAGTGGGCGACTTGTCCAAGGCGACGTCTACGTTCGCCTTCAGGGGAATCTGCTTGCCGCGGCGCCAGCCGGCGTCGGAGGTGATTTGCAGTTTGGCCTTGCAGTCGTTGTTGCGGTCGGCGATGGCTTCGGCCGCGAATCCGCCGAAGATCACCGAATGCGTGGCCCCGATCCGGGAGCAGGCCAGCATGGCAATGGCCAATTCGGGGATCATGGGCATGTAGATCGAGACCACGTCGCCCTGCTTGATGCCCAGTTTTTTCAGCACGTTGGCGAACTTACATACCTCGTGGTGCAACATTTGGTAGGTCAGCACGCGGATATCGCCGGGCTCGCCTTCCCAGATCAAGGCCGCCTTGTTCCGCCGAGGGGTGTTTAGATGGGCGTCGAGGCAGTTGTAGGAAACATTGGTCTCGCCGCCGACAAACCATTTGGCAAAGGGCTCGTTCCACTCCAAAACCTTGGTGTAAGGCTTGAACCAATGCAACTCATTGCCCATTTTGCCCCAAAAAGCCCCGGGATCGGTCGCGGCCTCGTTCCACATCTTTTCGTACTGTTTCATGGAACCGATGCATGCCTTTTGGGCAAATTCCTTGGGCGGGGGAAAGAGCCGTTCTTCCTTCATCACGTTTACGATCTGACCAGATTTTGCCTCTGCCATTAGTTTCTTCCTCCCGGGAAAAATAAGTTTGTCAATATTATTTCTATACAGGCGACGGTTGCCATAGAATCAAAACCACCCATTTTAACTGCAATAACAATGCTGTCAACGTTAATAAGTAGGCCCGGAGGGATTTGAACCCCCGACCAAGGGATTATGAGTCCCCTGCTCTAACCACTGAGCTACAGGCCCGATTCAAAAGATACCAAAACAAAGACGGCCTAGCCAGAGCCATAATAGCTTTTCAGATAAGGGCAATGACCGTTTAAATGAATCCCTGATCCCCAATCTCTATTCATACTGCAATAATCGGCGTTCGCCTTCGAGGGCACGCAGGCGTGTCAGGTCTTGGGTCGCTTCGAGCGTGCCCAGGTATTTTCCATCGGCGTCGCGGACGGCAAAATAACGGATGTTGACGAACTTGCCCTGGAAGTTGATCCAGAATTCGGCCACATTGCGTTGGCCCCCGCGGAAGTCGTCGAGAATTTTTTGCACCATGTGCACGCTTGCCGGCGGATGGCAATTTTGAACCTTGCGGCCCAGGATGGTTTTGGTGCGCTTGAAGATTTGGTCCGGGCTGTCGGAGAAATAACGCACGCGGTCGTCGGCATCGACAAAGGTCAGTTCCATGGGCAATGTAGCCAGCATGGCCCGTAATTCGTCGGGCTTTAGGCTGCCCGAGGGGAATGTCAGGGCCTGATCGGCGTCTTGGGCCGATGTGGACGGACCGCCCGTTAGCGACGGTCTATAGCCTTCACGAGGTTCGACCAGGCACCAGCCGTAATTGGGCGTATCGCGCCAGATCTTGCTCCAATCTTCATTGGTCAGCGCGCCAAGCGCCATCGGAAAGAGAATGTTTTCTTCCTTGTAGATCATGCCGGTGATGGCATTTAAGGCAGGTTCGGCCGTGGTGGAGATCAACTCCAGGGCTTCGTCGAATTTAAGCGAATCTTTGGAAAGGATCCGATCCACGCGTTTTAGCAACTGACGGACCTCGTCGTCTTTGGCCCACATCACCTTCGAGGGGCCGGTGATGTCGTGCGCCTCCAGCCGGGAAAACAGCAGGTTTTCCTTGCGCTGGTAATGCTTGTCGATGTCGAATAGTTCGTTAAATCTCTGCCGCAAAAGCACTATCGTTTTTCGCCACTCTTCCGATTCCGGCAGTTGGCGAAGTTTGGCGATGATGGATTGTATCTGCTCCACGGACTTATGGATCGCCTCGTTTTCGCGGCTAAAAGTATCAATCGGATGGCCGGGAGGAAAATCGCGGGCCGGCGGCTCGGTTAAAATTTCCTTTAGCACCTCGGCGTGCAAATCGCACATCGAGCGGACCTCTTCCACGGGCATGCCTCCGGCCATGAGCTGCTGTTCCATGGCGGCGATCTCGGCCGAGTCGGTTCGGCGGACGATGTCTTTGAGTTGCGCCTTGACCGTTGCCGGCTGCGCACCGCCGTGCAAGGACTTGATGATATCTTCCAGTTTTTGAATTTTTTCAGCACGATCTTCCCTCGATTCGCTCATTATAGTTATCTCCGTTTGTTTTTAACTTTCAACGATCTGCATTCAGCATTCAGAAATCAGCATTTTATTTATCCCTCATCCTTATTTTAATGTCCGCACCCGCAGGCGTTTGCTAACGCCTTGTCGCCATGGGCAAGCGGAACACCGTAACGTTTGGCCAAATCGTCGGCGATTTTCAAGTATTTTTCGTGAACTCCCCGGCCTATTTCCTCGGCCTCCACGTTTTCGAAAGCGGCCGACAAATTTTGTTGGTCTTGCTCGGTAAATACATTGTTGGCCATGGCAAATAGGCAATGATCTTCTTTTTTGATGTGTTCTCGCAATAGATCGATATATTCCCGGGCATTACGCATGAACTCCTTTTGTGCGGCGACGTCACCGTTGGCGGCCGCATCGATCGACTCGGCCATGCCACGGACAAATTTGCGTCCCTGCTCATGTTCGTAAAGCATCACGCCGGTTGGGCCGCAACCGCGAGCAAATCCCTTGGCTTCCATGGCCGGAAACAAATGCGCCTCTTCCTTGCCGTGGTGGCAGCGATCGGCAAAGTTCCGGAAAAAGTCCACGGCATCTTTTGCCGACTGCTTGTCGAATTTGTGTTCTGATTGGCAGGTCTGAGTCATTTTATCCAGGCAGTCCAATACTTGTTCGATAACGCGATGTTCGCTGCTAAGAATGTCAGTCGGTTTCATTGGAATCCTCCTTTTTAATAGAATCGCATGCGAGTATCCGGTTAAAAACTAAATTTTTACTATTTCATTGTGCATATCGGGGCAGCGCCTTGAACGGTTACGTTTGCGACTGTCGTTTCGCGTAGGAATTGCAAATAGGCGTCGCGTACTTTTCCCCATTTGTTGTGTAATGTGCAGGGGTTCTTTGCAGAGCATTCACCGTGGCCCAACAGGCAATTCGTCCATCGGCCGACGTGCTCGATTGGATCCATGACCTCATAGAGCGAGATCTGGGAGGCATCGCGAGCAAGTCGAAAACCGCCGCCCTTGCCTTTTTGCGAGATCAGCAATCCCTCGTCGGCCAGGGTTTTTAATAATTTTCCCAGGTAATTCCGCGGGGCGCCGATCTCATCGGCGACATCACCCGCCCCGGCATATACTCCCTCGGGCAGTTTTGTCAGTGCCGACAAGGCCCTCAATGCATGGATGCCGGTTTTGGATATCATATTATATTCCTCTAATCACATGTAATTATACTGTTATATAACACAATGTCAAGCTCTCTTCTTTTATTTTCATAACCTCTTTGCCGGCTTAGAGTAAGGTATAGTGAACAGATCAAGTTATGCTCAATAACCGGTTAAAACGCTAATAGCCATAGTCTGACTTACGGCAGAAACTTGTAGTTCTTGGTATTGGTAAAAAAGCGGAATTTGTATATGAGAGAGACTGTTCACAAGAGGCAAGGATGCTTATATGTCCCGGCATCTGGAAATCTCGGTAAAGCAGGAGCCGGATCTGACCGATATGCAAATTCCGCCGCTTGGTGCCATAAGGAAAGATCCGGTTCATTCTCTTCCAGTACAAAAAAGTTATCTTGTTATCCCCGCCCGGCTTGCTTCTACCCGGTTGCCGCGAAAACTCCTGCTCCGTGAGACCGGTAAATCACTTATCCAGCACACGTATGAGGCCGCTAGGCGTGCCCGGCGACCGTTGGGCGTGTGCGTGGCAACCGATCACGAGGAGATCTTTCGCGAAGTTCAATCGTTTGGCGGGCAGGCGGTGATGACCGATCCGCGTGCGCCCAGTGGGACGGATCGGGTGGCCGAGGTTGCCCGGGGACTCACGGACGTGGATATTATCGTTAACATGCAAGGCGACGAGCCGGAGTTGGCCGGCGAGTCGATCGACCTGGTTATTAAACTCCTGGAGGACGACCGTACCGCCGTGATGGCCACTTTAGCCACGCCAATTCGCAATCGGCGCCAATGGGAAGATCCGGCCTGCGTGAAAGTAGTGTTCGATTGCCGGGGAAGGGCGCTTTATTTTAGTCGGAGTCCGATTCCTTGCCCTCGGCAGTGGGAGGACGGCATGTTTTATACTGATCCGCCTAAATTCTATCAACATGTAGGGCTTTATGCCTATCGCCGTGATTTCTTGTTAAAACTGGCCGCCATGCCCCCATCGCCGCTGGAGAGATTGGAAAAACTTGAGCAATTACGGGTATTAGAGGCGGGTTATTCGATCCTGGTCGGCGTGGTCGATCAGCCCACCTTCGGAATCGATACCGCTGAAGACTACCGGCGATTTGTGGAAAAGTACTCCTCACGCTCCGCGTGAGGGGGTATGGCTATATCTCGATTACTTCCACAGGCATAGTTTCTTTCACCGGATGGTCGCTTGTGATCAGTTGGTCGATTTTGTCCAGAGTCGTGGCATGATAGTATCTTTCGCCACACTCGGGACAGACCTCCGCCTCGACATTCTCAACGATGTATAGCCTGCCATTGAACCAGTGTTGCTTACGCACTTTCTTATGTTTTGTGTCTGAATTGCAATACTCGCATTTCATATTGTTCAAACCTTACACACCGGTGATGATTAATAGATTATTGTTTAGGAACAGTTAGTGCTTTTCCCAATTAACAATGTCGTCATCGGTACCGTCAATTCCATCTGGCCCAAGAGACCATAAATCATAATCTGGATTATGTTTCCCGGGTGAAGTGTATTTATAAGGATGGTTCCAGGAATCCAAAGGAACATCTTCATCCAAATAAGGACCATTCCATTTTTCTGGATTGCGTAAATCGACTGGTATATTATGCAGAGCTAATAAACCTTGTTTAGTTGTAGGATAAGAACCAAGATCGAGATTATACATACTCAAAGGCGTTTTGAATAATCCCAGTCGAGCAGATGCTGCTTGAATCTCGGCGAACTTTTTTCTGGCATTTTCTTTATTTTGTTCTTTACGTTCTTTCGATATGCCACTTAGAAACCCTGACAGCAATATCAATAAAATCCCAGCCAGCAATACAACTATAATTATGGAGCTAACTTTGAACCAAAATGGAAAGACAAATTTAACAGGCGTATTTGGTTCGGGCGGGATAGGTGGTTGGGTGGACATGGAATTGCTCCTTAAAATGGCAACAATTCACTTATTAATTAACCGGATTTACATTAACTTGACATATTTTAATCGTCGAGAGGCGTATTATAAAGATTTCCTCACCGATCTGCAATAACCTCGCTTTCGTTCTCGACAATGCCTAAGTCGGGATTACAATATAATTAAAGTAAGGCGTAAGACTTGGGAAAGCAATAATATGGGCAATGTCACGAAAACACCTATAGTTCGCATTGGTAACGCATGGTGCGTGCGGATTCCCAAAATCTGGCTGGAACATCTTCACTTGGGCGAAGAAGTAGAAATGGCCATCCAGGCCGATCAACTAATCATCCGTTCGGCACTCCGGCCCCGTCAAGGTTGGGAAGAAAAATTCCGCACCATACACAAGCTAGGAAAAGACCAGCATACAGAAGACTCTCTCTCAAATGCATGGGATGAGCGGAAGTGGGAGTGGAAATGAAGTGATTAGGACGAATTGCCCCGCCATTCAGGGCACAGCATTAAGCATATTGGCCGAAATGTTCGCTGAGTTATGCCATTTTGACGGCTACTTCCTTCTTATCTTCTACTATTCTATAATAGTCTCTTTAATGGGAGGAAACTCAGCAAGGATGGAATTATTATGAGCAAGCATATTTTCGTTACCGGCGGCGTGGTTAGTTCGTTGGGCAAGGGCTTGACCAGCGCTTCGATCGGCATGTTGTTGGAGCAGCGCGGGCTCAGGGTCCGCATGCAAAAGCTGGATCCGTACATCAACGTCGATCCGGGCACGATGAGCCCGTACCAGCACGGCGAGGTGTACGTCCTGGACGACGGCAGTGAAACCGACCTGGACCTGGGCCATTACGAGCGATTTACCAACAGCCCGCTGAATCGCCACTCGAACTACACGACCGGACAAATCTACCTGTCGGTGATCAATAAAGAACGGCGCGGGGAATTTTTGGGGCAGACGGTGCAGGTAATTCCGCACATTACCAACGAGATCAAGGCCGCCCTTGCCATGCCTGCGGGCGAGGGCGTGGACGTGGTGATTACCGAGATCGGCGGCACGGTGGGGGACATCGAAAGCCAGCCTTTTTTGGAAGCCATTCGCCAGTTTTCCCTGGATTACGGCAAGGAGAATTGCCTGTACATCCACCTCACGCTGGTGCCATTCTTAAAGGCCGCCGCCGAGTTGAAAACCAAGCCTACGCAACATTCGGTGGGCCTGCTGCGGCAAATCGGTATACAACCCGACGTGCTTATCTGCCGCACCGAACGCTCGTTAAGCCGCGATGAGAGGGCGAAGATCGCGCTGTTCTGCAACGTACCCGTCGAGGCCGTGATTGAGGAAAAAGACAAGGATTTTTCCGTGTACGAAGTGCCCATGAGCCTGGTCGATCACGGGTTGGATGAACTGATCGTGCGGAAGCTGAACCTGAGGGCCGGGCCGTTGGACATGCAAGATTGGCGCGATCTAATGCACCGGCTGCGAAATCCAGAGCACGAAATAACGATCGCCGTGGTGGGAAAATACATCGAGCATCGCGACGCTTACAAGTCGATTTACGAAGCCCTGGACCACGCCGGGGTTGCGCATCGGGCGCGGGTCCGCGTGCAGCGCATCCACAGCGAGGCGGTCCAGCGCGAAGGGCCGGAAAGCCTGCTTTCCGCAGTGGACGGCATACTGGTGCCCGGCGGTTTCGGCGAGCGCGGCATCGAAGGCAAGATCGACGCCGTGCGTTACGCACGCGAAAGGGGGATTCCTTTTTTTGGTATCTGCCTGGGCATGCAATGCGCGGTTGCCGAATTCGCCAGAAACGTTTTGGGACTCAAAGGGGCCAACTCGACCGAGTTCGACAAGAACAATCCGCATCCGGTGATTTGCCTCTTAGATGAGCAAAAAACCATTACCGACAAAGGCGGCACCATGCGCTTGGGCGCCCAGCCGGCAAAACTCGTGCCCGAAAGCAAGGCGGCCAAGGCTTACGGCGCCTGCCAGATTTCCGAGCGGCATCGGCACCGCTATGAATTCAATAACCAATACAGGCAGCAATTCAACGCCCATGGCATGCAGGTGACGGGCACCAGTCCGGACGGCCAGCTTGTGGAGATCGTGGAAATAATCGATCATCCCTGGTTCATCGGCGTACAGTATCATCCCGAGTTCAAATCGCAGCCCACCCGGGCGCATCCGCTGTTTGCCGGATTCGTGGGCGCGGCCTTGGAACGCCGCCTTGCGCACCAGGAGCGGCCAAAAGAGATCGTGGAGAGTAAATAATGGAGAGTGGATAGGAGGATGGCGGGCAGGTAAGATGTGACGGTGAAGTTTATTGTCTCTTTAATGGTTCACGCTGCAAAGCCCAGGGGTTGCAACCCGTGGGCTAAATAAGATCAGGCTTTTGTTTGTGCATATCTTTTTTCATGGAGGCGTTCCATGGCAAACGACGAAAGCGAAGTAAAAAAGAAAATCATTATCGACGAGGGTTGGAAGAGCCAGGTTCAAGCTGAAAAGGAAGCCGAGCGCCTTAAGCGAGAGCAGGAGCAAAAGCATGAGGAGGCGGCAGGATTCGAAGCGCCATTGCCGGCGCCTACGCTTTCGTTTTTGGCCGGCACCTTGTATTTACAGGGGGCCATAGCGTTGGGGCTTTTGCCCAATCCCGCTTCCGACAAGCAGTCCGCGGTGCAGATAAATCAAGCCCGGCACGCCATTGAATTATTGTCCATGCTGCAAGAAAAGACAGAAGGCAACCGCACGCCGGAAGAATCCGAAGAGATCGAAGGCATGCTCCACCAACTCAGGCTGGCGTTTATAACGGTAACGCAGAAGTGAGTTGTTTTCTCGTATATTCTCGTTTTAGCCCGGTGGGCACCATGCACAGCATTGTCGCGACCGGTGGAAAAACCAGAAAACTCCGGGCACAAGTACTCGGGTTAAACAGCCTTTTACATTTAGGAACTCTAACAAAATCGCTTTCTTTCTTAGAGGAGATTGGCGGTGGAGAGTAAATAACAGTACATTTTGCCCTCACCCTAACCCTCTCCCAAAGCAACATTATTTATCAGCTAGCAGGGAGGGTGGGTGATAAAGGTAAACGTATATTGCGTGAATTATCAATTTTACTTGGACCCAACAACGGACACGATGGTCTCGACGTACCCAATTTGGCAAGGGCGATAGGCCGCAGGCATGATTAGTCAACCAACCAAAGCAACGTTCGATAGCATCGCGACAGCTATGCAACGCCTTGCCGAACTCGGTTTGCAGCAATGCTATAGAGCGAATGCGTCCGGCACTGTGCCAGCGATGTCCCAGGCCGCTGTTGGGCCGCTTTCGTTCGGCCACCAGTTGAAAACCGTTTTGCAACGCGACCTCGTGCAAGGGATTACTGTCATATTGTTTATCCCCAAGGATATATCCGCCCCGCTTCAGAGTCGGGAGCAGCCTCGCCGCTACCTCCGATTCACCCTCATTCAAGGGCGCGATCGTCCAACACAAAGGCAAGGGAGCGGGTCCATATATGGCATGCAGCTTGTAACCTTTGGCATAACTTCTAGGGCCAGCCCGTCCCCATTTGCAATCTGGATCCTTGCTATGCGCACCAACGACCAGAGGCTTGCCGTCCACGGCCGCAACCCATCCGTTGTCGTCCTGCAATTTTATTATTTCTTGTTCCATAACATGCATCAGTCGTTGGACTTCCGTCGTTCTCAACCTATTGCTCATCGTGGGTTGCGAAGGCAATTTTCGCCTTGGCCACAGGCCTTCGGGCCAATTTTTAGGGTCACAGGCCCAGACTGTAGGCCGATCGTGGAGTACCGCCCAAATGTAAACCATCACGATTTCCATGTCAAAGAAAGTCACCTAGTTTCCAAGGCTCCCATTTGTCAAAACGCTGTGCAATTTGATATAAAGTCATCCAGAGTTCGCGTTCCATTTCTTGTCTCCTTTATGTTAGGAACAACAAGACAAGAATGTACGCGAACTCGATTTTTTTCCAGTATTACCTATACCCCCTTAACCAATGCTTGCTGATGAATAATGTTGCAAAGGGAGAGGGGAGGTTTTGTTAGAGATACTTATCTCGACTTTTGCCCTTTTCGTGCTAGCAATAATTGGAAAACCTGGGGAAAATGGAGATTTTCATATTTTTGAAACACCTTGGATATGTAGGGGTTTTCAAAACCTCAGTGATAAAGTGCGAAAACTACGGACAATGGCACGTTTTTCAGTTTCTAAAAAGGGCAAAAGTCGAGCTTATTAAAATTTCCATGCCCGGTCCGGGGATATAAAGGGCGGGCGCATTCGTGCGCCCTGGAAAACCCCTCCCTGGTGACCTGTAACTTCAACCGGGTGACGGAACCGGGTTAATTTTTTTCAGGAATCCTCCGGACCGGGCATGGGATAGTGTGCTAATTAGTTTGGTTTTTTGTTCCCAGGCTGAGCCTGGGAACGAGGGATTTTTCAATACGGATTTAAAATCCATACTACGAAGTCAGTATTTTGGCGGGACGGATTTAAAATCCGTCCTACAATTTATCGTTTATTTAGAGAGCTGATCGAATAATCTGCGGAATTTCGGCATCCTGGTTTCCAGGTATTTGATCCATGCGGCAGGCTGCCAGATTTCAATGCACACAGCCGCTCCCAAAATTAGCGTTTCTCCATTTGGTTCCACGCCGAGGAACTCGCGAAAGCCCTCGGGTATGAGCAGCCTTCCTCGTCCGGCCAACTGCACCGTCCGATGCCGGGTGGAGAGCAATCGGCCGAGCAACTGCACTTCGGCGATCTTCTCTTGAAGTCTTCCCGCCCGCATTTTTTGTTTGACCAATTCCATGCCCTCGTCCAGCCGGGCTTGCCAGAGCGAGGCGCTCCACAGGCTCAAACATCCGGGCCGCTCCTTGGCCAGGATGCAGTCGGTCGATTCGGCGGTCAGCAGATCGGCAAACTCGCTGGGGATCGAGACCCGCCAGCGCTCATCAAGCGTTCGGGGATGCTCACCTAGCAGGAAGTCCTCGACTGCGGGCATAGTTTAACCAGACGTTTTTATTCCGCAACAAAGTGTTTAGATTCTATTTGGGAAATATCTCCACGAAACATTATTTGTTTATCTAATAAATGGGCAGCTTTCCCACAAAATCAATAAATGGAATTTATCATTCTTTGTTTTTTTGACAAGCACCCGGATGGAAATATTTTCAAAAAAACCCAAAATGCCCCGATAGAGGTGGACATGAAATATTGCCGGCAATAATGGCATTTTTCCGGCTGGAAGCGTGTACCGATTTACACGTCCGGATTATCGGCCGGGTACTGTGTATGAGAAGGTTTCGTCAACCGAGTAGTCACCGTCATTTTGACGCTTAACGTACTTTATCTTCAGCTTTAGAGCATCGATCTCAACCCGGCGATAACTTCCCCAGTGCGCGTCGTGGTTGATTTTGGCGACGGTTAGCCGCGACAATGAGAGTAGACTAATCCGCTTTTTCGCCTTATCAAAACAACCTGATCATTTTAAAAAGGAGGATAGGCATTCTTGCCCGTCTTTTTTTGGACCAGACAAGAATATCCGGAGCCGGACAAGAATTTCCGGCCTCCTGATTTGGATGGATTATTTTGTCAAGGCTCCTTATTCGCCCAGGGTCGAACGCCGCCGCAAGATGTGATGGTAGTGTTGGGCGAAGCGATGGGCCTCGTCGCGGACATATTGCAACAGCCTTAACGCGTAGGAGTGGCGGCTTAGGCGGAGCGGCTCGTCTTGGTGCATCACGTGGACCAACTCCTCGCGCTTGGCCAAGGAGAGAATCAACGGCGGCTCGATGTGCAGGCCGGCCAATGCACTCAGTGCCGCGTTGAGTTGTCCTTTGCCGCCGTCGATCAAAAGCAGGTCGGGCATGGTTTCATTTTCCCTGTGGAGGTGTTGGAACCGGCGGGACACGGCTTCGTGTATGGCGGCGAAATCGTCTCCTCCGCTTGACTGATGAATCCGCATCCGTTTGTAGCCGGGTTTGAAGGGCAGCCCGTCGATAAATTGCACCACCGAGGCCACGGTTTCCATGCCTGCCGTATGGGCCACGTCAACGCCTTCGATGATCCGCGGTTGCGTTTGTAAATGCAAGACTTTATGCAAACCGGCCAGTCCTTTTTTCGGATCGATGGGAAAGACCTCGGGCTGGACGTGCGTTTCCAGGATGCCGCGCTTATCGAGCGATTGGAGCATTTCGATTTCGTCGCGCAATCGGGCGGCTTCCTCGAAACGCAATTCCTTTGCCGTTGTTTCCATCTCTTCGTGCATTTCCTTGAGCAGCGTGTCTTTTTTGCCGTCTAAAACCCGTTGCAGCCGCTTGATGCCCTTGCGATATTCTTCTTTCGAGATCCGCAAATTGCAGGGCGCGGTGCATTGCTCGATGGAATGCAGCAGGCAGGGGCGGAACCATTGCCAGCGCATGTCGTCGGCGTCGATTTCGAGCGTGCAGGTGCGGAACTTGAAGATTTTTTGCAGCACCTGGATGGCCCCGCGCAACTGCCGCGGATTGGGAAACGGCCCGTAAAGTTTCGAGCCGTGCCCTTTGGGTTCGCGGGTGAAGCAGATGCGGGGGAAATCCTCGCGGACGTGGATTTCCAGATAGGGAAACGTCTTGCTGTCGCGGAGTTCACGGTTGAACTTGGGAAGAATATCCTTAATAAGGCGGGCCTCGGTAAGGATGGCGTCGATCTCGTTTTTTGTCTCGATATAGTCGATATCGCGGATTTCCAGGACCAGTTTTGCGGTACGCGGGTCTTCGGCGGCGGCCTTGAGGAAATAACTACCCGCCCGGTTGCGCAAATTTTTCGCCTTGCCGATGTAGATGACCCTGCCCGCGGCCTCTTTCATCAGGTAAACGCCCGGCGTTTGCGGGAACGAATGAACTTTTTCCGCCGCCAAAGAATTATCTTGGGGGATAGGAACTTCCATCGACATAAAAGACCACACGACACGCCCAATAAAAAAAAAGAACGGCCTGAATAGTTTTAATTTAAATCAACGTGTCTCTGAGCTGTAAAATCATGTGGATGAGCATCACAGATTGCCACTTATTTGTTTATCCCGAATTCCATTTTATAAATCATCGCCTTCTATATTCGTAAAATTGTACACAAACATTAATGAAAGAAAATATGAAAAAATGTTTATTAATAATAGTTTGTCGTTCTTATAGGTGTAAATCCACTATTATGTAACTGCCTTTCCATCATACAGTGTTAAAGGTTCTTAACCAATAGCTGCATAATCAACAGATTCAACTATGGCTGTTGTAGATCTTATAGCGTTAAGAAAACTAATGTTTTCGATAGCACTTATTCATACCCCAAGTAAGATTATTAATTTTAAATTGTTATGACTTGTTTAATGCACACTACGGCTCGGTTTATTAAAGCCTTCCGCAGTTCCTTATACCTGGGATTTGAAAATTTGTCCATTGAAATCAGAAACGCAGTTTAGGAGGTTTACGATATTGCGATGCAATATATTTGATAAATAATAAGATGGATATTTATCCTGAAATCAAGAGGATATATAACTCATGTGGGGGTAGATTTCAGATTTATAGTTGGTCATCACGATTTGGATTGAATTCCATTGGAAAATCGACTGTCAAATTGGCAGTAAAGGAAAAGGAATAGTTAAAGGCTTTGCCAAGGATGGCGGGCGGCAGCGAGTGTGAGTATTTGATCTGCTTTTGTAACTTATTGCCTATCAATAAGTTATCACATCGTATTTTTTTGGCGCGCCGATTGCTTTCTGTTTGGAAACAACCATTCCGCGCGCACCATTGGCAGGCGGAAAATAGGTGGTGATTACACGTCCGACGTTCTCCGGCAATAATAACATGCGCTCGAGATGTCGGCGCTTGCGGGTTAAAACCCGGATTCTGGTTGGTCTTTGGAATAATGCCGCCCCCAAGGGCGGAGCAATTACAACATTCGCAATATTAAATTTGGAGGCCAGTAAGCATGGCAAAAAAGCAAGAAGGAAAGAAAACCGCCACCGGTAAAATCAAACTCCAACCGCTGGGAGATCGGGTGGTGGTCGAGCGGGAAGAATCGGAATCGATTACCGCCGGGGGCATTGTGCTGCCCGATACGGCCAAGGACAAGCCTGCCCGGGGAAAAATTATCGCGGTAGGCGACGGCCGGCTAATGAAAGACGGGTCGCGCTCCCCGCTGCAAGTCAAAGCGGGCAATCGCGTGTTGTTCAGTTCTTATGCGGGCGATACGTTCAAGCTCGGCGATCGGGAATTATTACTCATGCGCGAAGAAGACATTCTCGCCATAATCGGATAACCAAGAGTTTTAAGGAGAACACCTCTAATGCCTAAGATGATAGCTTTCGACCAGGAAGCCCGCGAAGCCTTGCGCCGCGGCGTTGCCAAACTGGCCCAGGCGGTCAAGGTCACCCTTGGACCGCGCGGCAGAAACGTGATTTTGCAGAAGAGCTTCGGCTCGCCCACCGTTACCAAGGACGGGGTGACCGTTGCCAAGGAAATCGATCTCGAGGACGTGTACGAAAACATGGGCGCCCGGATGGTCCGCGAGGTCGCCTCGAAGACCAGCGACGTGGCAGGCGACGGCACCACCACGGCCACGATCCTGGCCGAGGCGATTTTTAACGAAGGTCTGCGCGGTCGTGTCCGGAGTGAATCCGATACAACTGAAACAAGGCATCGAAAAGGCCGTTGCCGACATCATCGAAAAACTGAAAAGCATGTCGATTTCGGTGAAGAATAAAAAGGAAGAAATCGCCCAGGTCGGCGCGGTGGCCGCCAATAACGACGCGGAAATTGGCCAAAAATTGGCCGAAGCTATGGAGAAAGTAGGCAAGGATGGCGTAATCACAGTGGATGAAGGTAAGAGCATGGCGTTGGAGATCGAATGGGTCGAGGGCATGCAGTTCGACCGCGGCTATCTTTCGCCGTACTTTGTGACCGATCCGCAAAAAATGGAGTGCGTATTGGAAGACGCCTACATACTGGTCTATGAAAAGAAACTTTCCAGCATCAAGGAACTGGTTCCGGTGCTGGAAAAAGTCGTAAACGCGGGCAAGCCGCTGTTGATCGTGGCCGAGGACGTGGACGGCGAGGCCCTGGCCACGCTGGTGATCAACCGCCTGCGCGGCACGCTCAAGGCCTGCGCGGTCAAGGCGCCCGGCTACGGCGATCGGCGCAAGGCCATGTTGGAAGACGTTTCCGTGCTGACCGGCGGTGTGGCCATATTCGAAAGCCTGGGCAAGAAGCTCGAGAACGTCGGTCTGGGCGATTTGGGCCGGGCGAAAAAGATCGTCATCGACAAGGACAATACCACGATTATCGAAGGCGCGGGCAAGAGCGCGGACATCAAGGGCCGCATCGAGCAGTTGCGGCGCGAGATCGAAAACACCAAGAGCGATTACGACCGCGAAAAACTCGAGGAACGGCTGGCCAAGCTGGCCGGCGGCGTGGCCAAGATCAACGTGGGCGCGTCGACCGAGTCGGAGATGAAAGAAAAGAAGGCCCGGGTTGAAGACGCCTTGCATGCTACCCGTGCGGCAGTCGAGGAAGGCATTTTGCCCGGCGGAGGCGTGGCGCTGCTCCGCGCCGCGGCCGCGGTCAAGCCCGAGGGATTGTCGCAGGATGAAGAAATGGGCTACAAGATCGTGTTCCGCGCCTGCCGCTCGCCCTTGACGCAAATCGCCGGTAACGCCGGCCAGGACGGCGGCATAGTCTGCGAAAAAGTGTCCGAAATGAAAGGCCATATGGGCTATAACGCCGCCACCGAAGTGTACGAAGACATGGTCAAGGCCGGCGTGATCGACCCCACCAAAGTCACCCGCACCGCGTTGCAAAACGCCTCCAGCGTGGCCACGCTGATGCTGACCAGCGACGCCCTGGTGGCCGACAAGCCCAAGAAAGATAAGGCCCCCGCCGGCCCTCCAGGAGGCGATGAGGATATGTATTGATGCAGATAAAAATTGATCGTTATTAACGATTGAAAGCAAAAAGGTGTCATGACCGGCAATCGGGCCTGACGCCTTTTTCTTTTTTACCACATTCTAGTGCGAAAATAAAAAAGTGATTTCCTTTGTTATTGTGGCAATTTAAATACCATCCCTTTTTTATAAAGAAAGGAAAGGTGTATCATTATGAACGATGGCGCTTTAAATATTGTATGGAATGTGTTTGGTGGAATCATTGTGGCTGGCCTTTTGGAATTTTATCATTGGATAAGGAAGATATTTCGGGAGCGATGTTTTAAAAAAATATTTGGTTACGATGAAAAAGATAACTTCTATTTCGTATATCCATATTTCGTACCGCCAGGACGAGATACTGTTTTCGGCAAGCCACAACCAAAAATTTCAAGAAGATTTTGCGGTGCAACTAATCTCACTCAACTTACGGCAGGTGCGGAAGCTCGTTCTCTAAGCTATTTTGGTAATACATTTGGCAAAAATACAAATATTGTGCCTCGTATAGCGGTGGATTCCGACTTGGATTCAGAAATGGATATCTCATTTATATCTCTGGGTGGACTAACGAACTTTAAGACTGGCGATCTATTGGGTGATGAAGCGAATGAATTTGTTACAATTGCCGACAATCTTATAGAGTTTGTTAGCAAGCGATCAGGACAATCTATTATTAAGGCCGGATCAGTATTTGATAATGCAATTATTGTTAAGATCCATCCCAAAAATAATCCACAACATACGTGGATTTGCTGCGCCGGCTTCGGCGAATGGGGTACCAGTGGTTCTTCCTGGTGGCTGGCAAAGAACTGGAAAACCTTATATAAGCATGCAAAAGACAAACCTTTTGCCTGTATCACGCGAACCAAGGTTGGAAGTGACAGTTCCACACAAATGGTTCACTTGTTTTGCTCCCCAGAAGATGTCGAATCTGTCATAAAAAACAAGAAGGGGAGTGGCGGCAGCAAATAAAACGCCGGGTGCCATTGTTGGCTTATCCATTCAGTGTTAGGATCGTTTACGATCCTTGTCCGCCGCAGGCGGTCTTAGGCCCGGCATTTTATGCCGGGTTCTTTTGTGGCTGGTCTAGCAATCCCGAAGGGATAGAACACGACAGCCCGGGGTTGCCGCGCAGCGGCTACCCCGGGATAACGGTCACACGCAAATGTTTCAACCCTGAAAGGGTTGCGTAGCAGGACGCGGCCACTGCGAAACCCCGTTGGGGTTTTCCTTTTTTCTCGGGCCTTTGAACCCAGGGTAGCCGCTGCGCGGCAACCCTGGGCTACCATACGCAATCCCTTTGGGATAAAGCTGAGCGTTTGGTTTATCTCGTGCGAAGAAGCGCCTTTTAATTGGCCCACGAAATCGCTCATTTAAATAGGATTGGATGGTCAAGGCAACATCGAGTAATTATTCTTAAATGGCCAGAAAAAAGACTTGCTATCTAATGTGTAAAACGGTACACTAGCCCACGCCTTACTTTCTTGGAAAGAATAAAGATCACGACCTTATTGACAACAAATAAAAGAAAGATCGAAAAACTGAATCCCTAAACGTGGAAAAATCGCAATTTGTTGACCAAAATCGCGGAAGTAAATTTGATGGATTTGACCCTAGCAAAACAAGCAATTTATGCAATATTGCGTTCACCCCATATTTTGTTTTGCTAGTATTTTCACCGTTAGCAGCCCGAGGTATAATGGAATAGTTGTAGATGTTGGTTGATTAGATGGGGTGTGCCCTGGTGCAAGGAGCCGGAAGATGATTCGCGGACGTGTAGAGAACGGAGTGGTGGTGTTGAAGAAACCCGGTGCTCTGCGGGAAGGTACGGAGGTCGCCATTCAACCAATATCCAAACACGATAAGAAATCATCGGCTGCAAAGCGCTCTACCGTCCGTCCGGCCCTGGCGCGACTTGCGGGCAAGGCCAAAGGCCTTCCACCTGATGCGGCGCGGAACGTGGACCATTATCTTTACGGGCATGCCAAGCGATGAGCGCACTTCTGGCAGGAGCGCGGGGATAAGGTGTCGAACCGCGACCAATGGTCGCGGCTTTACATAAGATTGTAAATTCCAATCCCCAACTCTCAATCCCTAATTATCCGTCTTTTCCGCGCCCAGCAATTCGCGGACTGGGGTGACGCGGGGTTTGCCGCCGGTTTCGGCGCCGGTGAGGAACTCGGCCAGATAGCGTTGGCGTTCGCCTTTGCCGTTTAAGGGTCTGAAGTTATCGCCTTTTTGCAGTACGGGCCGATCTTCGAGAATGCCGCCGAACTGGCGCGATCCGGCCGCCTGGCAGGGGAACCAATGGCCTTCGGCTTTATCGTCTTCCAGATAAAACTCGGGATAGCAATGCCCTTGAACCCAAACCGTGCGGGAGGGAATATCGCTCGCCCGGCAAAGGGCAATAAATAAAGAAGTCATATCCTCGCAATCGCCGGTGCCGTCTTTTAAGGCAGCGATTGCGCCGCGGAGTGGCATGCCTTCCTTGTACTTGACATGCTCCCGGGTCCAATCATAAATGGCCTCGACTTTTTCCCAGGCCTTTTCCTTGTCGGCGATAATTTGCTTCGACAGGCTGCGGATCTTGGGATCGCGGCTTTCGATCTTCGGGCTGGGGGCCAGATATTGCCGAATTTCAGGGCGGAGTTTTTTTACATCGGGCAGCGCGTAAATGTCGGTGTTGTCGGGCGGGAGGATCGGGCGGCGCTTGATCTCCAACGTGACCAGGGCCTTGGCCTCCTGGCCGGCGCCCAGTTGTGCAATCTTCACGGTCATAATTTTCACCGTGCCATCGATAATTTTATAATCGACTTTGACTCCCGGCGAAATATCTTCATCGACAATTTTGACTTGCTGTTCGGGCCAGTCGGTGGGAATCGGGGCGTAGCCGGTGATTGCCTTACATTCGCCGCCGGTTGCCGCGATGATCAAACCTGCCCGCCAGCGGAAGGTTTTGCTATCGCCCATTTTGACGCCTTGCGGTTCGGCGTCCCTGAATTGGGCGAAAAGCACACCTGTAATGGTGAAACTGAGTAACAATGCTAATATCGGTAAGCGCGAGGACATTTTTCAGCCGGGCTGGTGTGGGGAATTGTGATGCATAGCTTGGACTTCCGGGGTTTTTCCCTCTTTAATTATTTTAAATCAGGAGGGGGTGTCTGGTAAAAGAAAATATATGTGAAAATCGATTATGTTTCGCATATCCAATGGAGGGGGGTGCTGAGATATGGACCGTAATGAATCCAACGGTCTTGCCAGGTAAAAGAGGATCGAAATAATAGGATCGAGATAATTTATACCGTTCAACTCTGTTTTTATGGGTCTATTATGCCAGATTCTCGACCAACAAGCGGCCAGCAAATTCTGGAGATGATGGGTGGATTTCGGCCTGCTTGCATAATTGGAGCCGGCGCCGAATTGGATATCTGGAGCCGATTGGGCGATAAATCGCTGTCGGTCGAGGCATTGGCCCGATTGCTGGATTGCGATCTGCGTGCAATAACCATGATTTTGGATGCCGTGACTGCATTGGGTTTGCTTGGGAAAAATGAGGGAAATTATAGCGTTCCCGGCGAAATTCGGCCCCTGCTGAGCGAGGGCAGCCCGCAAACCGTTTTGCCCATGATACGGCACCAGATGAATGTGATGCGAGGTTGGTCGCAGTTGGCATGGGTGGCGAAATCGGGCGTGCCCGGACCGCGGCAGGCCAGCATCCGCGGTTCCGAGGCCGATCGGTCGGCATTCATCGCGGCCATGCACTCGGTTTCGCAACTGTTCGCCGATGATTTGGTCGCCCAACTGGGGCCTTTGCAGTTTCGGCACTTGTTAGACGTGGGTGGCGCCTCGGGCACATGGACTCTGGCTTTCCTGCGGGCCGTGCCTGGGGCAAAAGCGACGATTTTCGATTTGCCGGACGCCATTGGCCAGGCGCGTGAGCGAGTGAGAAACAGCGAATTCGCCCCGCGCATCACATTGGTAAGCGGCGACTTTTACAACGACGATCTGCCAAGGGGCGGCGATTTTGCCTGGGTAAGCGCGATCGCCCACCAGCATTCGCGCAGGCATAATCGCGATCTGTTTGTCAAAGTTTTCAAGGCATTGGAACCGCAAGGGCGAATTGCCGTAAGAGACATTGTAATGGAGCCTTGCCGCACCAGTCCGCGCGACGGGGCGCTGTTTGCCATCAACATGCTGGTCAACACCGAATCGGGCGGGACGTTTACGTATGAAGAATTTGCCGAAGATCTGAGGGCCGCCGGGTTTGTCGAACCGAGGTTGGGCGTCCGCGGCGAAACGATGAACTCGGTAGTCATGGCCGATAAACCGTGAGAGTGGAGAGTGGAGAGTGAAGAGTGGAGAGTGAAGAGTGAAGTGTGGAGAAATTAATTACAGTTTTTTAATCAGAAAGCGATATTACAGTGACCGCACACGATGACATACGCATAGGGACTTTGGTGCAAGTTGAGAATCAACCGGTCGAGTATATTCGCCGCATTCTGCCGCACGGATTTGAGAGTTTTGAGATCGTTTTTCCGAAACATCTCGATAATATCGATTTAAGGCGCTTGTCCGATGAAATCCAAGGCGTGCTGGACGAGCAGGGCAATACGGCGGTTGTAAGCGCACTGGCCATTTACGGCAATCCGCTTATCGACGCTCAGACGGCAAGCGATTGGGCTCGGCTGATCGATGCCGCGTCCTGGTTCGGCTGCAATCTGGTTTGCGGCTTCACCGGGCGAATACCGGGCAAACCGGTTCCCGAGTCGCTGCCGGCATTCAAACAAGTGTTTACGCCGCTGGTGAAACAGGCCGAAGAGCGGAACGTGCGGATTGCCTTTGAAAACTGCGACATGCACGGCAATTGGGAGTCGGGGGATTGGAACATCGCCCACGCCCCGGCCGCTTGGGAAATGATCTTCGATGCCATTCCCAGCAGCGTCCTTGGCTTGGAGTGGGAGCCCTGCCACCAGATTGTCAGCTTCATCGACCCCTTGCCGCAGCTTCGCCAATGGGCGCATAAGGTGTTTCATCTGCACGGCAAGGATGCCACGGTGTTTTGGGACGTGATCCGCACGCGCGGCATCCGCGGCGGCCAGCAGTACATTCATCACCGCACGCCCGGCTTCGGCCAGACCAACTGGACCGACGTGATCAGCATCCTGCGGATGAAGGGTTTTCGCGGCTCGATTGACATAGAGGGCTGGCACGATCCGGTTTATTGCGGCGACCTGGAAATGACCGGCCAGGTCCATGCCCTGAACTATCTGAAACAATGCCGCGGCGGGCCGTTCGTGGCGAATCCATAGATTGAAAAAACTCCATGGACACGGAGTACGCGGAGAAAAGTGGACAATACTCCCGGAGCAAGCTCCTGGGCTAAACGTTGTAGGACGTTTTTCAAAATCGTCCTACAAAACCGCTCTCCTTTGGATTGCAGCTAAACAAGTTGTACAATGTTAGGTTTGTTATTTATTCCGTGTTCTCCGTGACTCCGCGGCGAGTTCCTCCGCCTTAATGATTTTTTCATCGTAACTGGGTGCAATGCAGTGGCCGGGCGGAATGGTGAGAAAACGGTCGTCCCAGCGACCGTCGAGGAGGTCTTGGATCAGCGACATGTCGCCTTGAAGCTTTTCGTAAGCCCAGCCTAGTGTGGCCGCGTCAGCGCGGGCCTGTTTTTCGAAACGGTCGTCGGGTTCAATGCCCATTTCGATAAATGCGATTTTGCCGTAGTTTCGCGTCATGTTGCATAATTGTTCGTATAGAAACCGTGCGTTGTCCTCGCCGTACTTGGCGACTAATGCTTCAAAGGAGAGAGTCATGCCGGCCTGGGGTGGAATGGCGTCCTGCCCGATTTGGGCCAGGCCTTGGCCGCGCTCGATCCAGCCGCTGGTTTTAAAATACGTTCCCGGATTCTTCTGAAAATAATCGAGATATCGCTGTTTGTCGCCGAGAAAGAGCGTAATGCAATCGTGCGCCCGGGGAACGACCAGGGGGATGGTTCTTGCCGCCAGTCCCAGCAAACCGTTACTGCATAAGGCATATCCAAGCAGCACGGCTTCATACTGCGACTCATCGACCGCAGCCAGCACTTCCTTGAGCCGGGAAGACATGCGTGATTGTCCGATATCGTGCAGTCCTTTGGGCAGAAACTCGACGTCGATCTGGTTGATTGATTGCGCAATAGCTGTGCACAGTTCGCGATAGAATACTTCGCAGGCAATGAGTTTTAAACGCATATTAGTTTTAAGTTTGCAGTTATCAACATCCTTTTTCGCGCTCCCCGACCAACCTTCGGTCGGTGCCCGGTCGCGGCTAAACTTACTATCCCCTATCACTATTTTCTATTCTCAATTCACTTATTCCAGTCATTCCGGCCTTGCCACGAAGCGATAGCCGGCATCACGAATAGTGAGGAAATGGCGGGGCTGGGAAGGATTGGGCTCGAAGTATATTCGCAAGCGGCGAATGAATTGGTCCGGGGCGCGGGTGTTCAGGCTGCCCGGCACTCCCCAAACTTTCTCCAGCAATTCGCGGCGGGGAATAACGCGGCCTTCATTCTCGATGAAATACCTCAACAGAGTCATTTCCAACTGTGTCACGCGGACCGGTTCGCCGGCCACGGTCACTTCGAAAGTTTCAAAATTGATTTTCGCGTTGGCGAACTCGAATTGCAGGATCCGGCCGGCAGGAGGGATTCGCCGCTTGTCGCGGCCGTGATAAATGAGCAAATTCTTTACCCGAACCAAAAATTCATCCAGATCGAAGGGTTTTGTAAGATATTGATTGGCGCCGACCTCGAACCCGCGGGTGCGGTCTTCGCTAAGGGTGCGGGCGGTCAGGATCAAGATGGGCATATCCATGTCGATCAAGCGAATCGCCTCGCACACAGCATAGCCGCTCATTCCGGGCAGCATGAGATCGAGGATCACCAGATCAATGCCTTCGGGATTCTCCTGGAAGATCTTCAACGCCGACGGGCCGTCTCCGACTGCTGTCACTCGATAACCCTCGGCAACAAGGTTATATTGGATTCCCATCGCCAGGTGTTGTTCATCTTCCACCACCAGGATATGTTCGTTTTTGGATGAGTTTGAGCTCATCGGCACGGTCCTGAAATTATGATATGTAATCCCGGTTCTAGTACCGGAGGATATTCGTATTACTCGCGGCACAAGCGCCGCGGCTAAACATTGAATAGAAATTAATTCGTTGCCGGACCGGCCGGCAATTGCAATTCGAAAATCGTGCCCGGCCCTTGCTTCGGATCGCGGACGCGGATGCGGCCTTTTAAACCCCGCACCAGGGTGCGGACAATGTATAATCCCAAGCCGGTACCCGGCTTTTCCCTTTCCAATTCCAGTCCCAGCCGGACGAAACGACCGAATATTTTGCGGCGTAAATGGTGAGGTATTCCCCTGCCGTTGTCGGCAACTTGAATGAGGACCTGATTTTTCTGAATGGGGCATGCACTGACTTCCACGCGCGGCGGATTTCCGGCGTACTTCACGGCATTGTCGATCAAGTTTCGGAACACGACCTCCATATCGACCGGCCGGGCTCGGACGGAACAAGGTTCCAGGCTGAGGCGGATCGTTTCCGCGGGCACGCGATAGCTCAGGCATACCGAAGCGGCGCAATCGCTCAGCAGTTGCGGCAGGTCGACGTCTTCGATTTCGTCAGACGATCGTTGCACTTCCAAACGACCGGCTTCGAGCATCTGGTTGATCAGCCGGTCGAGCCGTTCAAGGTCTTCGAGCATGCAGCGGTAAAAACCGGATTGCTCGGCCACGCTGACTTGATGCCGGGAAAGCGTCTGGAGATACAACTTCATCGAGGCCATGGGCGATTTGAGTTCGTGGGTGACGCTGTCGATGAAATTCGACTGCCGGCGGGTCAGATTGATGGCCTTGATCGAGAGGATCAGGTACAACACCGTACCCAACAGCAGTAGCACGATGAACAACGATCCGATAGTCAGCAGGGCCCAGTACAAACCCGAATATTCGCTGGCATGCAACGCGCCGCTGACGTTTAGAATCACCCAGCCCACGGTCAGTACGACCAAAAGCGCGATCATTACAATCGCCAGGGTTATTGGCAGGCTAAGCGGACGATGCGAACCCATGATTATCGATGAATATAGTTTTTTTTAAAGTAATAGCATTATCGAAGATACCAAATCCGGGCTGTATTGGGTAGTTACACTTTTAATTCATTGCCTGCAGACGGGTTTTGGGAGTGGATTTTATACTTCCACTCCGGGGGCGACAGTACAACTATCGCCCCAACAATGGCCCAATGTCAATGAATGTTATCTTGAATTTCAATCCCATTTCCACAACGCCCTTTGAAGAAATATCCCGGTAAATGGCACATTTAACGGCTGGAACTTTACCCCCCATAGAATGTATGATAATTTACCTTCTCGCACTTGTTAAACTATCCAACAAAACTATTACTTAGCTATTACGCAACTAATACATAGTGTCAATACGCCGGTGGGCGACTAGACATATAATTCCTCTATGGTTTTGGATTATTTAAGGAAATTAGGCGGTGCGGGATATCTCCTGTTGAGATCGTCTTACCAATTAAACCGCGCCGTCCGCTGCACCAGGAGTCGTAGGAATCCCCGATGAATAATTTACGAACGGATCACTCAATGGATAGTCGTGTTCAAAAAAATTTACCGTTGGTTCATCCCGCGCGATCTCGTGCCCGGGTGTTGTTGAGCAGTGTATTCGGACCTTATGGGAAGGATGACGAATATGGCAGCCGAAGTCTCAATCCGATGGAACTGTATCACAACCAGGTAACCCGCACCCAGGGGCCGTTCTCGTTGCGAATGTTTCATCGCAGTTGGGGGTTGATGCTGATCCAGGCGAACGTCGAAGCCCCGTGCGTGGTATTGGACTTTCCGGTCCTGGATCGTTTTATCGAAGAAATCCGCACCCGCCAATACGACGTCATCGGCATTACTTCGATCATCCCGAACATTCTGAAGGTCAAAAAAATGTGCGAGTTGATCCGGCAATATCAGCCCGATGCGGTGATCGTCATCGGCGGGCACATTGCCAATGTTCCCGACCTGGGCGAGCGCATCGACGCCGATTACATAGTCAAGGGCGAGGGTGTGCGGTGGTTCCGGCGCTTTTTGGGCGAGGATGTGAATCAGCCGGTGCGCCATCCCATGATTACATCGGGTTTTGGCACGCGAAACGCCGGCGTATCGGTGCAAGAACAGACGGGCGAAGTTGCCGCCACGCTTATTCCTTCGGTCGGCTGCCCCTTGGGATGCAATTTTTGCTCGACTTCGGCGATGTTCGGGGGTAAAGGCAACTGCGTTCATTTCTATCAAACCGGCGACGAACTGTTCGACGTGATGTGCCAAATGGAAAAGCAGATGCACGTTCGTTCGTTTTTCGTGATGGACGAAAATTTTCTTTTTCACCGCAAACGCGCATTGAGGCTGTTGGAATTGATGGAGCGCAACCGGAAATCCTGGTCGCTGGACGTATTCAGTTCGGCCAAGGTGCTCTGCTCTTATAGCATCGATCAGCTTGTGCGGCTGGGCATATCCTGGGTGTGGATGGGAATCGAAGGCGAAAACAGCCAATACGCCAAACTCAAGGGCGTGGACACCTTCGAGCTTGTTCGTCAATTGCAGTCACACGGCATCCGCGTGCTGGGCTCGACCATCATCGGT
The DNA here is from genome assembly GCA_963845975.1 of Pirellulales bacterium. Classification (GTDB taxonomy): domain Bacteria; phylum Planctomycetota; class Planctomycetia; order Pirellulales; family Thermoguttaceae; genus JBEKIK01. The sequence continues at coordinate 1,040,832 of CAWJUD010000002.1, forward strand.
TTGGAAAACCACACGCCCGAGAACATCGACGAGGCCTTGGATTACGCCGCCCGGCACGATACCGATTTCCATCAGTTCATGCTTTACACCCCGATTCCGGGCACGCCGCTTTTCGCCGAACTTTCGGCCAAGGGATTGATGAAGAACGAAAGCGAATACCACATCAGCGACATCCACGGGCAGCTTATTTTCAACTACCGGCATCCGAATATCAACGACGAGCAGTCGGCCGAGTTCATGATTCGCGCATTCAACCGCGACTTCCAGCGCAACGGCCCGAGCGTGGTGCGCATAGTACGGACCACGTTGACCGGATGGCAGCGGTACAAGAACCATCCGGATCCCTGCATTCGCGATCGTTACGCCTGGGAAGCGCGTGAGTTGGGGACCGAGTTTTCCGCGCTGGTGGGCGCGGCCAAATTGTATTATCGCCATAATCCGGCGATGTGCGCCAAAATGTCGGCGTTGCTCAAAGATCTGCACGCCGAGTACGGCTGGAAATCGCGGGTATATTCCTCGATAGGCGGCCTATGGGTGCTTCGCCAAATCCGCAAGGAGGAAAAACGCCTGGCCTCCGGTTGGACATACGAGCCCAAGACGTTCTATGAACGCAACGCCGCGGTTGCCGATCGGCCCGAGGCCGTTCTGTGCCATTCAGCCTTGCCTACAGTTGCACCGGTTTCGAAGCCGGCGATGCTGCCTGTTGTGATGTCCGAGCGGGAATCGGTGGCGGTGTGACTGGGCAAGTTGTGCATCGCGAAACCGCAAGCGGTTTTTGGATAGCGTATTAACCGGAAAATTTAGCTCTTATCGCCTTGATGAATTCCGGCGTGGTGCCGCAGCAGCCGCCTATGAAGGTCGCGCCGGATTGGATGAGTCGGGGCACAAAGGAGGCGAATTCATCGGGCGTTTGAGTGTATACCGTCTTGCCATCGACCATCCGCGGCAGGCCGGCGTTGGCTTTGATCCAGAGGGGCCTGTCCGTGGCGGCGTGCAGGCGGGCGCAGATCGGCGCGTAACCGGCAACGCCCTGGCCGCAATTCGCCCCGATTACGTCGGCTCCGGCGGAGGTCAACTGCTCGGCGGCTTGTTCGGGCGTGACGCCCATCATCGTGCGGTCGAACTTGGCCCCGGAATCGAAAGTCATGCAGGTCACCACGGGCAGACCGGTTTCCCGGGCGGCGGCAAGGGCAATTTTGGCCTCGGTCAGATCGGACATGGTCTCGATCACAATGCCGTCGGCGCCGGCGGCGGCCTGGGCCCGGGCTTGTTGGGCAAACGCTTCCTGCAATTCATCTGTGCTAACATCGCCCATTAAAAGCATTATGCCGCTGGGCCCGATCGAAGCGAAAACTTTGGCCTTGCCACGAGCGGCCTTTTTGGAGATTTCCACGCCGATGCGATTGATCTCGGCGACCTTATCCGCCAGTCCATGCCGGCCAAGGATGAAGCGATTTGCGCCAAAGGTGTTGGTTAGGATCACCTGGCTGCCGGCTTCGACATAGGCTCGGGCAACTTCCTCGACTTTTTCTGGTTGGACCAGATTCCAAGTATCCGGAGCCGAACCTGAAGGCATGCCGCGGAGTTGCAATTGCGTTCCCCAAGCGCCGTCGGTGACCACCGGCCTGGCTGCGATTAGTTTTGCTATGGTGGGATGCATGGATTGAGGGTTCAGGGTTCAGGATTTGGACGGAAGATTTTATTCAATGTTTTGAATTTTTGGTTAATATTGCATGTTTTGCAGTGTATGATGGATGATTATATCATAAATTAAAGTACGGAGTACGGGGTACGAAGGGCGAAATAGAGGGGGAAAATTACCCGGAAGGCCCCAAAGGATGAAATGGTCGAGCTTTTGCCGTGAGGAATAATAACTTTTTTTAAAATTACACAAGCATTAGCATGAGACGCAGCCTTCAATTTTTGAATCCTGAACACTGAATCCTTTATCCGGCAAGCCGGCGGTTGGCTGGCGGGGCTGAGTGGTGATCCGGGGCAAAGCCCCATTTCCACAACCAGCGCAGGTACGAGCGAAGGTGCTTGCGGGCGTCGAGCGAGAAGAATCGATTGCTGGCCCTTTGCTCCAAGTGATAACAATATGTTCCGCCATGATACATTACTTGCCATCCTGCCCGGGCCATGCGCAGACACATGTCCACGTCCTCGAAATACTTGATGAAACCTTCGTCGAAGCCGCCCACGTCTTCGAAGGCCTCGCGGCGAATCATCATAAAGCAGCCGGAGAGCCAATCGCAGGGGAAACTATCGGTAATAGCGTGTTCGCGGTAGAAATAGTTCTCAAGCGATCGCTGAAAAAGCCGGCCCAAGCCCAAGCGGCGGGCCATAATCGTGGCGAGGGTCTGAAAGCGGCGCGCCGGGTGAGCGAATTCTCCGTCGGCATGATACAGCCGGCAGCCGGCAATGCCGCAATCGGGATTGGCGTCCATAAAGGCGATCATTCGGCGCAGGCATTGCTCTTCGGGATCAAAATACATGTCGGTGTTGAGCAGTAAAATATATTTTGCCGTCGAGGCGTGCAGCACCCGATTGAGATTCGCGGCATAGTGCAGGCGCCGGGTGTTCAGCAGGACGAGTGTGTCTGAAAATAATCGACGATAGCTCTCGATGCCGTATTCAGAAAAGTTATCGATCAAAACAAGGCGCATGCGCAAACCATTGCCCGAAGCCTTCAAAGTCGACAGCAAGGGCGGCATCAAGTCGCGCTCGTGCGTAAACACTACTCCGATGTCTAGATCCGGTCTTGATTGAGGCAAGGGAATAATGTCGGGTACATCGTACATAGGCTCTTATCTCCGGATTGGAGTTGTTGTAAAAATAATTTCTCTATTGATAACGGGCGGACAAACACGTGGTTTTGATAATTGTTCACGCCGCTTTTCTACGCTCCTCGCGCGTGTCTGGGGAAATGGTGCGGATTTCAGTTAAAAATGGCAGGACTTCCGCGTCTTCAGCATGCGCACATAGACACTCGCCGAATGACTTGAGCATGTCGGTCAGGCCTGTCAACTGACCTTGTTCGAGGGGTTTTTCCAATCCGTCAGCGGTAAGTTCACAAAGCCGATCGTCGTGCCGGCTTATCGAAACGGCTATCGACCAGCGGCATTTATGAGTTTTATTGATTCCCGGGTCGATCCAATAGCGCCGTCCGGTTATTGGACCGCGGCGAATTGTCAATTCCAAGCGGCAGATATTCCAGGGTTTAACCCCGGTTACCAGGGTTTGCCAGGCAGTTTCCAGGGTTATGGCGGGGTGTCCAGTAAAGCTGGATTGTCCGGACCGGCGAGTTCGAGACAAAAACCGGGCGAGGGCAAAAAATCGTCTAAGCACGGTATCGCGCAACAGGGAAAATTCGCGATGTCCGAATAATTTCATGCGAATCATCATAACAATCAGGACCATGGCGGTTATCCACGCCAGGGCGTCCTTGCGGAAAATGGTGGCTGCCGTGGCGGCGGCGCCGGTTGTCAAACACAAGGCCCCTAGAATGCACAAAACTTGCCAGGGAGTTAAGCCTCGGGCGAGCAGGAGATGGTGGATGTGCTCGCGGTCCGGCGAATAGAAGCGCCGGCCGGTCAATTCCCGGCGGATCACGGCGGCGACAATATCGAACATGGGCAGGATCATCACGACCGCTGGGGCGGTGATTGCAAGCGTGGCTGAAGTTTTCATCGATCCTTGCATACCCAGCAGGCCCACAATCAGACCGATGACCATGCTTCCCGAGTCGCCCAGGAAGATGCTGGCCGGGGGCCGGTTAAGCACCAGGAATCCGGCCAATGAGCCCGATAGAACCAAGGCGATAATGCTTACATGGGCGCGTCCTTCGCTGGCCGCGATCAGGCCCATCATGGCGGCCGTGGAAAGACCGACCACCGAGGCCAGGCCGTCCATGCCGTCGATCAAATTCAGGGCATTTATGCAGCCGATAAGCCAGAGAACCGTGATCGGTATGGCTAACGGGCCAAGTTCGATCCTGTATCCGAATGCCACGACCTTGTCGATGCTGTATCCAGCCAGGGCGATGGGCAACACCGCGCAGACTTGCATGGCGAGCTTGAAACGGGCGTTCAGGCGATAGATGTCGTCGATCAGGCCGAAAAGGCAGACAAAGCTTCCCGCGAAAATAACCACCAGCGAAAGTTCCCACAGATTCTGCCAGGATCCATCGCTCAGATATCTGGCTGCCAGAAGTCCGGAGATCATGGACAAATAAACGGCCACGCCTCCGCCTAAGGGCTTGACGCCGTTGTGAAGTTTTCTCTGGCCGTCGGGCCGGTCGACGATTCCCCAGCGCAAGGCCGCCGCGCGGACGATCAGCGTCAGCACCAATGACGCCGCGAAGGTAATGGAGAATATTAAAGCCAGGGAGATCATGACGCATTCCGTTGCGTAAGAGCATTACTGCCCTTGCTCTTGTCGAGTAGTCCTTCTATTTTCGCGAGATCGTCTTGCCGCCGGTCTCGATGTTGACCGGAGGCAGGACGCCGCCTCGGCACAAAACTATCAGCACGTCATCCGTTCCGTGCGGTAAACTGGTTCGATCGATTTCGGCATATTCCAATTTCTCAATTTTGCCGATAAGTCGTCTTGTATTCAACAAATCTTTGCGCCGCGTCGCCGACAGCAGAATCACGTCGGGCTTTAGCTGCTTGACTTGCCCCAAGACAGTATCGTCATCCATGGACATTGCCAGCGTGGCCCAGTTTGCCTTGGCATAATAGGCGACCACGGGCGTAACGCCTTCGGAGCCGAATATCAGGGCCGAAGGCCCGAATTGTCGGCGCACCCAATTGGCTAATTCCACCTCGGCTCCGCGGCGGTCGTAGGGGCCCGAAAAGGCGACGTACCAGCCCGCACAAGCGACTATTATCAGAGGAGCGAAAACAGCGGCATGCCGCAAAATCACATTACTTTTTAACCGCTCGACAAATATTTAGCAATCGTGCGGAGAAACCCAAGAGCCCCAAAGCCGCGAACGACGACCCTAACAACACCATCGGCAGAAAATAACGATCGCAGGAACCTTTCGCGCACCAGGCATGAATCCAGGCGGCAAGCATGATTGCCAAGCCGCAGTAAAACAGCGGTTGATGATCGCGACGCGCCCAGACGCGGCGCCATCCCCACATTCCGCCCAGCATGAGCAAAGCGAACAGCGGTGAAAGTCCTTTGACCAATGTCGGTACGTATATTTCAATCATTCGCCCAAAGGAAACATATAATTGGCTGTGAAGATAGTCCCCGGCGGCATCGAGCGGCGCGGGAAGGAACAAGCCGTTCCACCAATAACGGATCAACGTCAAGGGGGTAAAACGGGTCGTGACCCATTGCGAGTGATGCCGCAGCAAGGTGAAATTGATCAATAGTATCAATGCGGGAAGAGCAATAACCGTGAGCACCCCGCCGGCCGCGAGTTTTACCCTATCAGGTCCCGGGTTCAATGCACGGTATCGCCAAAATGTCCATAAACCAAGGGGGATCAAGAGTAATAGTCCCTCAAAGCGCGTTAAAATTGCAAGCGCCAGAGCCAGACCTGCCGCAAGCGAAAGGCCGATGCGCACCTCGGTCACGGCCCGCCATGTCAAGTACAACGACAAGGCAAAGAAGAACCAGAACGTCGGGTCGCGGATGATTTCCGGGCTCCATTGGATGAAAACCGGTTGGACCGCATACAGCAAACACGCCATCATAGCCACGGTGTCGTCGAACTGCCTGCGCACCCAGCCGAAAAGAGGCGGCACCACCAGGCAGGAAATCAGTATGCCCCAAATCGTGCCGCCCATTTCCCAGCTCAATCCCAGGCGATTCAGAACCGCCAGCACTACGGGATAAATATTCAGGTTCATAATCTCAAAAGCCTGGCTGAAACGGCCCTCGTTAAGGGCTTCGGCCAAGCTGATGTAGAGAACGCCGTCGGGACATATGCTGCTTATCCGCAAAGCGAGCAAAACGCGAGGAATGAGACAGGCCAGCATCAAGCCTAATAAGACAAGAATGCGGCAAGGGTATTGCAGCCGTTGCGGTTCCGGAGCGGCCAGGTGATTGCAATAATATGCGGGAAGATTTTGAAGATAGTCGACAAGCGATGTCGAGCGAGCGCCGACAGAAAGCGATCCACAACCAAGAGGTTTACTTTGCATAGTCGAACGACTGTCGGTGAAGGCTGCTGACACATTGACCGACATTACGGAGATCTCCCTCGCTTTGTATCCACAATTTCCTTATGCTCTGGAATATCTCGATTATTTAACGTGTAAATCGATCATGCCGCCCGTTGTCCGGTAAAAGGATCAAGCAGGCTGTTGAAAGGCGAAGCTGTAATAAAACGTTCTTTCCAATCGTGATCGCGGCGGAATCGAGCCAATGCCGTCTGGTTTTCGCGGTGCCGCAGAGCCTTGTCGACAAGCGACGATAAATCGTTTGCTTGGTCCAAAAAAAACACGCCCTCTTCGGCTTTGCGCAAGGCCATTTCGCCAAAACTGGTAGTAAGCACGGGCAATCCGGCGGCACGGTACTCGTAATATTTGATTGGGTCGACGCCGGCCGTAAGCGAGTTGCTCAGGAAGGGAATCAGCCCGGCTGAAAATCTGGCCAAATACTTTGACGCCTCGCTTTGTCGGCAAGGTGGATATATATTTATATTTGAAGGCATATTGCTCGGCAGTGGAGCGTGCCGGGGACCGATCAGTTCCAAGCGGGCCCGGGGCAGCCGGTGCGCAAGTTCAAGGACCAATGGCCAGTCAAACCAGCTTGCCAAGCATCCTAAATAACCAAGCACTACATCGCGGTGGTTAACCGGCTGCCAAGGCGGCAGGGTTGCCATCCGATAGGCGTTCATGACTTTTTTGACATTCAATCCGCGATTTATATATTTGGCGGCGAGATAACTGGACGATGCCAGCACCAAGTCGACTTTGGAGGCGATTGCATCTTCGTAATATTGAATTGCCTGCCGAGAAAGGCCGCAATGGAACTCGGGAAAGTTATCCATGGCATCGTAGAAACTCGCCCGGCGAGGCAATTTTCGCAGGGCCGCAAGCGCAAGCGCGCACGGCCGGCCGATTCCGATGATTGTAGATTGCGGATCATGGGCGAAATCCAGCATTTTATGCCATATGCCCCGCCAAAACAAGCGGCTGTTTATCCACGAACCGCCCGGTAAAGGCTCGATCGGCAGGGCCGGCACGCGCAGTACTTTAACGCGGCCGTCGAGCTGCGCGTCCTGATGGTTTGATCCGCGTGTGAGCCTGAAATCGTTCCAGCGCGGCAAACGGCAAGGGTATGGATCGACCCACAAGACCGACTCGGCGCCTAGTTCCAACCAGGCTTGCACGGTGAAATGCGGCCGCTGCGCATATGTGTTTGCAGGAACTGGGGAAAAATAAATTAACCGCATAAAACCATGTTATCCATTTGTTTTCGGGCGTATTCACCCGGGCTATATTTGTTTTTTACGCTGCCTGCAGTTGTGCGATATCCTTGGATTGTTGTTGCTGGTAGGCTGCAATGACTTCTTCCGTCGTGCCCGACTTGTGAATCCTGCCGTGGTCGAGCCACAGTACTTTATCGCAGAGCACGGATAACGAGACCAGGTCATGGCTAACCACCACCACCGCCCGGGCGCTGGTAATCAAATTTCTCATTCTTTCGCGGGCCTTAAGTTGAAATGCCATGTCCCCGGCGGATAGGACTTCGTCGATAATTAAAATTTCCGGTTCGATGGCCGTGGCGATTGAAAAGGCCAGGCGGACGAGCATGCCCGCCGAATAATAGCGCACCGGCATGTCCAAGAAGTCGCCCAATTCGCTGAACTCGGCGATGGGCTGCATTTTGGAGCGGATCGAGCGGGGAGTTTCTCCTTGCAAATATCCGCGGTAGGAGATGTTTTCCCAGCCGCTGGCCTCCGGTTCAAATCCCAGTGCGATGTCGAAGAGCGAACTGATCTGACCCCATACTCTGCGCCTTCCCGTGGTGGGGGGATATATGCCTGCCAGGAGTTTCAGCAGGGTGCTTTTACCCGCTCCGTTATGCCCGATGATGCCCAGCCGGTCTCCCTCTTCGATCGTGAGGTCGATGTGTTCCAGTGCTTGGACTTCGAAGCTGTTTTTTTTGGATTGCCGAAACCATCCTTGGATTAAATATTCCTTCAGACTGATGCGGCCGAGTCGCCGCACGTGAAAGAGCAAACCCACGTCTTCAAGTTCGACCAATCGCATCGGCGGTCACTCCATTGCATCAGAGGTAGAAGATCATTCGCCGTTCGAAACGCATGAGGATAAGAGCGGCGGCTACTACGGCAAGGCACGTGACCACTGCGCCCTTGGCGTAAGCCTCTAATGATGGCAGTTGACCGACCAGAATCGGCTGCCTCATCATTTCCAACATTATCGCCAAGGGATTCAACTTGAGAAAATGGTCCAAATGCCGCGAGTGCAACTGCTCCGCCCGATATATGATGGGCGTTACATAGAAAAGAATCTGCAACAGCACTTCTATCAAATGCTGGCAATCCTGAAAGAGCACGTTGCATACTCCCATGCAAATAGCCAGGGCCCAACCGAAGATAAAAAACAATATCAACGTCGGCACCAGGCTTATTAGAGCCGGCAGATTGCCGAATCCGTGCACTATCCATACAAACGCCAATACAACGCACAGGCCGAACATAAAGTGAATGCCTGCGCCCAAAACTGTTCGTAAAGGGTAAATGGCCAAAGGCGCGGGGTGCTGGCGGATATAGGATTCGCCCTGGAAAAAACACTGGCAACCCTGGTTCATCACGGCCGCAATGAAATTCCAAAAGATCAGCCCGCTAAGCACGTACGGGCCGTACTCCTTTATTTCTTGGCCGAAAAGTTGGCTGAAGACGACGCACAAGACAGTCGTCATGGCTATCGGATGCAAAAGCGACCAGCCTATGCCGATCATCGATCGGCGGTAGCGGTTCCGTAAATCAATGCGCACCAACGCCGCCCAGAAATGTCTTAGTCGCCAAATGTCTGATAGATAGCCGGTCACTGATACGCCTCCCTGCAATTCGACCATGTCATCCATGACAGGGCAAAGCCAAGATTACCACCCGCTTATATATAGCTTGCTTAGGGGGCGGAAGTATACACCGGCATGCTGAAAACAATCAATGCCAACCTAAGACAAAAAAGCGGCGGCAATGCTTCACTATGAGGATTTTTTATCGAGTATTAGTAACCGAAGTTTTGCAAAACGGAAAATCAAAGTTCCCTCTCCCACTGCAACATTATTTATCAGCTAGCAGGGAGGGTGGGTGATAAAGGTAAACGTATATTGCGTGAATTATCAATTTTACTTGGACCCAACAACGGACACGATGGTCTCGACGTACCCAATTTGGCAAGGGCGATAGGCCGCAGGCATGATTAGTCAACCAACCAAAGCAACGTTCGATAGCATCGCGACAGCTATGCAACGCCTTGCCGAACTCGGTTTGCAGCAATGCTATAGAGCGAATGCGTCCGGCACTGTGCCAGCGATGTCCCAGGCCGCTGTTGGGCCGCTTTCGTTCGGCCACCAGTTGAAAACCGTTTTGCAACGCGACCTCGTGCAAGGGATTACTGTCATATTGTTTATCCCCAAGGATATATCCGCCCCGCTTCAGAGTCGGGAGCAGCCTCGCCGCTACCTCCGATTCACCCTCATTCAAGGGCGCGATCGTCCAACACAAAGGCAAGGGAGCGGGTCCATATATGGCATGCAGCTTGTAACCTTTGGCATAACTTCTAGGGCCAGCCCGTCCCCATTTGCAATCTGGATCCTTGCTATGCGCACCAACGACCAGAGGCTTGCCGTCCACGGCCGCAACCCATCCGTTGTCGTCCTGCAATTTTATTATTTCTTGTTCCATAACATGCATCAGTCGTTGGACTTCCGTCGTTCTCAACCTATTGCTCATCGTGGGTTGCGAAGGCAATTTTCGCCTTGGCCACAGGCCTTCGGGCCAATTTTTAGGGTCACAGGCCCAGACTGTAGGCCGATCGTGGAGTACCGCCCAAATGTAAACCATCACGATTTCCATGTCAAAGAAAGTCACCTAGTTTCCAAGGCTCCCATTTGTCAAAACGCTGTGCAATTTGATATAAAGTCATCCAGAGTTCGCGTTCCATTTCTTGTCTCCTTTATGTTAGGAACAACAAGACAAGAATGTACGCGAACTCGATTTTTTTCCAGTATTACCTATACCCCCTTAACCAATGCTTGCTGATGAATAATGTTGCACTGGGAGAGGGTTAGGGTGAGGGCTTTTAGGTGAAAAATGTCTTTCCTTACCTGTTTGATCTACCCAGGCCCTCACCCCCTGCCCCTCTCCCAAAGGGAGAGGAGAGTAATTTGCAAACCTCCTGTTAGCAAACAACTTAGATATCCCATGAAGATTATATTGCGTATTTAACCCAGCTACGCAGCTTGATGCGCAATGGCACACGGCAGCGCAGGATCTTCAGATACAGAATCCTTCTTTTGACAGGCCGATGTTTTATTTTGCCATTTTTGCCGTAAAATAAGATCGATAATTCTCTGAGCGGAATGTCCGTCTCCATAAGGGTTTACGTCTATTTGCCGCGAAGCATACTCGGCAGGATCGGTGAGCAACAGACTTACTTGTTCCACAATCTTGCAAACATCGGTTCCAACCAGTTGGGCGGCTCCGTATAGCATAATAGCCTCGGGCCGTTCGGTGGTTTCTCGCATTACTAACACGGGTTTTTTGAGCGAGGGGGCTTCTTCTTGCACGCCGCCGGAATCGGTAAGGATCAGTGTTGATCGGTCCATCAGCCATACGAACTCCGGGTATGAGGCCGGTTCGATAAGGTGAATATTCGGGGAATTTGCCAGGAGCCGGCCCACGGGCTCGCGCACGTTGGGATTTAAATGCACGGGATAAACGAACTCTACATCTGGAAAACCGCCAGCCAGCATTAAAATTGCGTGGCAAATCTGTTCCAAGCCGTCGCCGAAATTTTCGCGCCGGTGTCCGGTAATGAGCACCATGCGATGCCCGCCCAGGGCGGCGTATTTTTCCCGCCATGGCGCATGTTGATCGCGCTGGCGGTTAACCGTCCACATTAGGGCGTCGATTACCGTATTTCCAGTAACGGCCACGCGGTCGGCGGGCACACCTTCGCGCAACAAGTTTTCGGCTGCGCGGGGCGTGGGCGCGCAGTGCAAAGCGGCCGTCATGCCGGTAATGCGGCGATTCATTTCTTCCGGCCAGGGCGCTTGAAGATTGCCGGTGCGCAATCCGGCTTCCACGTGCACAAAGGGCAGGCGGCGATAGAACGCCGCCAACGAAGCCGCCATGACGGTAGTGGTATCGCCCTGTGCGACAATGCAATCGGGTTGATATTCGGAAATCACCGCATCCAGACCGGTCAGGCACCGAGAAGTCAAGTCCGCAAGCGTTTGATTGGGGGCCATCAGCTCTAAATCCCGGTCGATATGGATGCCGAAATAATCGACGACCTGGTCGAGCATCTGGCGATGTTGTCCGGTCACGCAAACGATGCTTTCGATTTGTCGGCTGTTGCGGCGGCAGCAGTGAATTACCGGCGCCATTTTAATCGCCTCCGGCCGGGTGCCGAACGTAAGCAGGACTTTCAATTTTGTCACGGGCGTTATTTCCTTTAAGAATTACCGTTCGCCAGGTTTTGCAAGGTGTCGATCAATTTGAGCACGGCTCTTCGGGCGGAGTATTTGTCTTGAACTCGTTGGTATCCGGCAGCCACGATTTTCGACCGGTCGGAGACGTCCTGAATCGACTTGAGTATATAATTCACCGCGGCCCGGGTGTTTCCCGGCGGATAACGGTAGCCTGTTTCGCCGCTGATCACGAAATCGTGGAATCCGCCCACGTCGGGCACCACGACAGGGCAGGAATTGGCCATGGCCTCGGCCGCGGCCATGCCGAAGGATTCCAAATGCGAGGTATAGACCAGGCATCCCCCCGAATAAGCCGCGAACCTTAATAGCCGATCCATTTTTTCATATTGCACAAAAGGCAGCCAGCGAAAGCGGCTTGCCAAATTCGCCTTTTTTATTTCCTCCCATAGCCGGGCTTTTTGCAAAGGAGAAATCTTATTAGTGCCAATGAGCCAATATTCCATATCCGCGCCCGATGAGTTCAGGTTTTGGCAGATTTCGATGAACATCCGCCAGTTTTTATGCGGATCCAGACGCCCCACCCAAATCACGACGGGGCGGGGATATTCGGGCGTCTCGCGATAGATGCCGGTGTTCGGCGGGAGCGGATTGGGGACCACCTCGACCGGGCAATCGATCCTTCCGCTTAGCAGCGATAATATAAGTTCACGGTGGGCGTGAGTGGGAGTCAGGATTGCCGACACTCCGCGCAAACTCTGATGTCTCAAGCGTTTCAGGCCGTCCGGATACGGCGTGTGCACTTCATAAACGTAGCGTATATTCGGCAAACGGCGATCAAGGTGCTTGCAGATCTGGGGCGTATCAAGGCTGAGCAGAAAATCCGGCTTGAGCGCGGAGAGCTTGTTTTTCAGGTCCGCGGGCCGCCGGCAAATACTCACCCGATCGCCCAGGTCTTCGAATAATTTTTCCCCCTCGCCGCCTTTAAAGAAAATTATATGGCTGTCTATTCCCAGCGCTTGAAGCTCGTGCATACGGGTGCTTAGCACGGTTTCGCAGCCGCCCAGCGTGCAATATTTATAACAAAATGCTATTTTCACGTTCGTTTTGACTTCCTGTATGCCAATATTTATCAACGATTCCGTTCACCAGGCCGAGGACGGGCCGGCAGTCAAGTCATCTTTAACCAATGCCAAAGAAGTCGCGTTCCAATGTTTTTCTTCGGCCAATATTTCGAGCAAGGAATCTATGCGGTTCGACCAGCGGTTACAGTCAAGGAAGGCCTCCGCCGCGGATCGATCGATCTTTATTTTTGAGGCCTTTTCCAGGGCTGTTTCGAATTCCGCTTCGTCGTTTACGGTGAAAACGCCGGGATATGATGCCAGGTGCGGCATTCCGCTTGCTACAACAGGCAATCGCAGCGAAATGTATTCATAAACCTTGATTGGATCGACTGCCGCGGAGAGTTTCGAGACCTGAAAAGGAATCATGGCCACGTCCCAGTTCCTGGCAAAAGCCGGCAAATCGCGGTGTTCCAGCGGACCTAAAAAGACCAAGTTTTCACGCTGCGGAACATGTTTATCCAGGCCGTAGCCGATGATATGGAAGGTCCAGTCGGGCCGGCGTTTGGCCAGGGATACGATCAGCGGCCAATCGAACCAGGAGGAAGTCAGATGGCCGAAGTACCCGATTGTAATTCGCCCCTTTCGCATTGGGGGAGCAGGGTTATTATCCGCCCCCGGCCAATCTTCGAAGGCGTTGGGCAACAAAGCGGTCCGTTCCGCTCCCAGGGCTTGGATTTTTTTAAGCAGGTTATTTTGAGTCGCGGCGGCGACGTCGGCGTTTTGCAGCAAATATATCTCCAGGTCGCGATCGTACCACACGGCTTGCCCGTGTTTATGAAATTCCTCCCAATCGTCGATTACATCGTACACGGTTCTCCAGCCGCAGACGTTGGCATAGTTGACGATTTCAAACAGGCTGGGATGCGGAAACTCCATCATAAAAACCCGCTTAAGCGAATTTAGCCGCGCATCATCGAGCAGGCTTTGGTAATCTTTCTGGAATTCGTCGATGGGAAGGCAAAAAACTCCGGGAAAATTCGAGGTATTTATCGGCGTGGAGGTCTTCCAGCGCCAGTAGGCGAAGATTACGGGAATGCCCCGGCGCGCCAGTTCGCGGGCGAGTCGGGTTGGACGCTGCCCTTGAGATTCGGTGAAGGTGACGCTGGAGAATATTAAAAACACGCGCCCTGATGGATTATTTGCCGCTTCGAACGATAAAAACTGCTCCAAGCGCCGGCGGAAAGCCTCGTCGGAACTCCTGCTCAATACCGTTGTTTTCAGGTATTCCTTTATCCTGTCCGGCAATAATCCCGCATACAACGATCGGTGCAGATCGAAGTGATTCCGCACCGGGCGCGGACAGCGGGATATGGTCCATTGCACAAAACGCGATATCAATCGATGCACTGGACGCTGGGATGTAGAATTGACCGGGGCGCTGCTTGGATCGTTGCTCATGGCCCGTGCGCGTTTCTGACTTTGGACCTGGTTTGGAGGCCGAAATTCTACCGTGCGGCCTGGAAATCCTGCAATACGGCTTTGATTATGCCGTCATTGCTAGCACGGGTTTAAGTCGAAAGAATGAAACCGCTTGCGGTTTCGCGAGTTCCCATACCCTGTACCTTGCCCTCAATCGAAGCGGATTTCGAGAATCTCGAACTTCAACACGCCTTGGGGAACGGGAATTTCCACCCGATCGCCGATCTTCTTGCCCACCAAACCTTGCGCCAAGGGGCTGGTGATCAAAATCTTGCCCTGGTCGTAGTCTTCTTCACCCGCGCCGACAAGGGTGAATTCCTCGGTATCGCCGAAGTTCAGATCTTTCACGGTTACCTTGCAACCGAAGGCCACGGCATCGGTGGGGAATTGGGAGGGATCAATCAGCACAGCCCTGGAAAGCTTGTCCCGCAAGGCATTGATGCGGGCCTCCATCAGCATCCGGCTTTCATGGGCGCCATGATATTCGGCGTTTTCGTTCAAGTCGCCTTCGGCCCGGGCTTTGCCCAGACGCTCCAGGATCTTGGGCAGTTCAACGCTATGAAGATGATCGATCTCGGCCTTGAGCTTGTCGTAGCCGATGCGGGTCATGGGTACGCGTTCTTCGGACATGGGCAGGATTCGGACGGCTAGGTTCAGGGTTCTAGTTTAGCCCACGGTGAATACACCGGGGATTCTCGGTTGCAGTATAACACCGCATTAGTGGCGTTTGCGCCATGAAATCAATAGTATTTCCGCTTGGATTAATTTCTTAGTCTACAACCCAAGGCCCCCGGTCTCAAGTCTAAAGCCTATCGCCTGCGCCGCTGCCATAAAAAAACCGCGATCCCGGCCGTAAAAAGCATGAGCCAAGCGGCCGGTTCGGGCGCGGCTAGATATGCCGCCTTGGCCAAAGCCCCAACATTTAGCCGTCCCCAACCGAAAATTTGGTCGCGGCCCGGGGCGCCCAGGTCCACGGCCGTGGAATAGAGCATTTGTTCGACCTGGTCTGGGGTAAGATTCGGATCGATGGACCAAGCCAAGGCGGCGGCCCCGGCCACCAGCGGGGTGGCAAAACTGGTGCCGCTACTTGTTCCATAACCATTTTCCAAGGTCGGATCGGCCAGTAAGATGTTGTGGGCCGGGGCGGAAATGTCCACGAAGGGTCCATAAGAACTTCCGATATAAGTTGTTACACCGTTCGCGTCGGTTACCGACTGCGACCAGCGTTGATCATTTTCATCAGTGCCTGAAACGAAGATCAAGTTCGAGTAATCGGCAATATTGCGGTATCCATTGGTATTGCCCGCGGAAATGAATGTCAGCGCTCCTTTAGTTCGGGCATAAGCCGCGGCAGCATCTAACCCAGAGTAATCGTAGGCATTATACGAAATGTTGATTACCTTTGCCCCGTTATCGGCCGCCATGCGAATTCCGTTGATGATCGAGGCATCGCCGGCGCTGAGGTTGTTATTGGCGATGCGGATGGGCAGGATGGAAAAGTCGCCCACTCCTGCCCCGCCTATTTCGTTATTGATAGTCATAGCAGCCGCGCTGGCCACCCACGTACCATGGCGGCGGAGTGAGTATTGATCGACCCCATTCACAATGTATGTTTGGCTTAACCAACTATCGGAAAAAGGACTCTGACCTGCGACGGCGGATAAGGGATTGAGAATGCGGCCGGCCATATCCAAAGTGTTGGAAATCACGCCCGTGTCCAACACGGCCACGACCACCGATGGCGATCCGGTGCTAATCGACCAGGCTTGGGGCATGCCAATTATAGGGCTGTACCACTGATACTCGCTGTAATAATAATCGTTGGGGAACTGGGCCGAGGCCGGAGATGCGCCGCATGCGCATACAACAACCGCCGACATCGATATACGGCAGATTGACCACATGACACGCTGCCTCTTTATTAATTGCAGTACAGAGAACTCATAAGGCAGAACTAAAGGCCTCAATACCCCCACGCCTGAAGACCGTCAGTACGAGGGCTTGTCATATACTTAGTTTAATCAATATTGGGAAAAATGTCAAAAAAAGGCGATTTAAATAGACTTTAGACTGGAATGGCCGAGGGAGCAAGAAGCGGAATATTATGTATCACACATAAAAACGTTATATCTAAACTTGTGTTAAAAACCTAATATTCTCTGCCTGGTATGAGTATTTTCGTACCAAACGGTTCCGGGGGAGCAATTATGCGAATAATGTGAAAAATACATGTTTTCCTAGCTTTTTAGCACGTTTTATGAGTTTTCAATTATTGTGGGCATCATTGTGGGTAAGCACCACTGTTGAGCATATGTGACGGATCATTTAACGCAGGTGTATCCGGGAAATAACCCGGGAAATAATCCAGGAATTAAATAAAAACGGCTATCGGCGACCTGGATTAAAATGACGGGAGAGCGGATTTGGCGGACGGAGGAGCAATGGGGCGTTCCGACGGGCCAGCACGGTGGGAGTTTAACCAATCTTCAAACTGTTTGGCCTTTTCCGTCAGGCCCTGGGACCGGGCAAGTTCCAAGCCCTTTTGGGCCGCGGCAACTGCCTCTGATGATTTGTTCATGTTAGCGTATGCCTTGGCCAAATTGTAATAGACCGCGGTGTAATCGGGCTTGAGCCGAATGGCTTTTTCGTAATGATCAATCGCCTCTTGCAACCGGCCCATTTTGCCCAAGGCAATGCCTAGGTTATATTCCGCCATGGGGTAATCGGGTTGAAAGCGCAGGGCCTGCTCAAACTGCAAGATTGCTTCCTGATTCCGACCCATTTTGACCAAGGCGATAGCTAAGTTGTTGTGGGCGGCGGGGTAATCGGATTTTGTTCGTATGGCTTGTTCATAACTTTCGATTGCCTCCGGCACACGGCCGGCCAAGAATAACGCGGCGCCTAGATTTGAATGACCCATCAAAAATTCCGGATTTTTTTTAATCGCCGCCTGATATAACGTGATGGCGTCACGATAGGGCCAATTTTGCAGCCAGGTCAGAAAAGTGAGAACCACCACGGCCAGGATGGCGACGGCTGTCGCGGCCCAGTGCATTTTGCCCCGTGCCCGCTGACGCCACAGGCTAAAACCCGCCGACGCCAATGCGATCACGCCAATAATGGCAATGTGCAGATAATGATCCGCGACCAGCGAATACTTCATAAAGCCCACGTCTGTAAATCCCATCACCGGAACCAGCGTCACGCAGAAAGACCCCCAGGCAAACAGAAACGGCCGGCTCCAAGCGTTTCTATACCGCCACAACACCGCCGTAACCGCCAATGCCCCCATGAGCGGCAGCCACCACAGCGGATTGCCGGCCTGGATGTGCCACTGCGGATAGACAAAGGCCAGATCGACGGATAAAAGCGTCTTATAAAGATAGAACCACACCACGCACCCTGCCCCCAGCAGGCGCTCCGTGAAATCGGCGTTTCGGATCACTTCTCCGGAACCGTGCGTTTGAAACCACATATTAATTCCCGTGAATACCAGGGCAGCCGCGAGAAACGGCACAATGCCCGGCAGGTCCCGCTTTGTCACACGGTCATGCCGCCACCAGATTATCCCCAACAAAATAACCGGCAAAACTACTACCGAGCCCTTGCCGAGCATTGCCAAGACAAATGCCGCCAGGCTCAAGCAGTACCAATGCATGGCAAGCAGGCCAACGGCACACGGCGTGTGCCTGCTACTATGCAGGTCTTCGCCTTTGCCTGGTGACAGGTATTTTAAATACCATAGAATCGACAACAGGAAGAATAACATGGCCGTCATGTTCTTCCGCTGCGAGATCCAGGCCACCGACTCCACGTTTACCGGATGCACGGCAAAGATCAGGGCCGCCAAGAATGCCCCGGGAATGGATAACTTCCGCAAAACGATGCAAATCAGCAGGGCCTCGACTATGTGCAAAATCAGATTTGTGACGTGGTACCCGGTCGGGTTCAATTCCCATAGCCGCCACTCGATCCAGAGCGTGGTATTAGTCATCGGCCAGTAGTCCATCGGTTCGGTGGAGCACCAGAATCGGTACGGGCCGTCGGATGTCTTGATGATATTGTTGTCCGTCAACAGGCGGTCGTCGTCGAGGATGAATCCGCCGCTTATGGAGGGGAGATAAGCCATGCAGGCGACGACGGCAATCAGGAGCGCTCCAGCCGACACGCCGAACAGTATCGCCGACGAGAGCGAGCCAGGCGATTGGTTTTGGGGGACTCGTTTATCAAATGACTTTTTGCGCTTGGACATAAATCCGCTATTCTACAGGAGTAAATAGATTGTCATTGGTGGCTTGAGTTAGTTTGATGGGAAAGCGGATTTGCCGGGGGGCGTAGTAGCGGGGTGGTCTGATGGATTGGCAGGGTAGGATTTTAACCAATCTTCAAACTGCTGGGCCTTTGCCGTCAGACCCTGGGACCGGGCAAGTTGCAAGCCCTTTTGGGCCGCGGCAACGGCTTCGGATGATTTGTTCATATCAGCATAGGCCATTGCTAAATTGTAATAAACCGCAGTGTAATCAGGCTTGAGGCGAATCGCTTTTTCGTAATGTATTATCGCCTCCGGCAAGCGGTCCAGCTTGCTCAGGGCAATGCCCAGGTTGTATTCGGCCATGGGGTAATCAGGCTGCGACCGCAAGGCCTCCTTGAAATGATCGATAGCCTCTTGATTGCGGCCTGTTTTGATTAATGCGATGGCTAAGTTATTATGGGCCGCGGGGTAATCGGGATTTAATTGTATGGCTTGCCGGTAATACTCAATCGCCTCTCCTATTCGTCCTTCATTGAAATGTATGGTTCCCAGGTAGTAGTAGGCCTCGGGAAAATTATGTTTCAGTTGGATGGCTTTTTTGAAATGCTCAACCGACTTATTTAGTTGGCCCGTATCAAACATTATTCTGCCCATATTGCAGTGGGCCTCGGGGGAGTCCGGCGTCAACTCCAAGGAACGCCGTATATATTTGATCGCCTCTTGAGGGCGTTCTAATTGGATCAATGCCTCGCCCAAGTTGTTATAGACCGGGCTATAATTGGGATTGATCTGCAGGACGCGCTTGAAATTTTTAATGGCCTCCTGAAAGCGGCGCTCTCGGATCATAGCAAGCCCCAGGTTATTATGGGCCAGCCAGCAGTCAGGATATTTTTTCAAGGTTTCCCGGTACAGTGTAATATCGTCGCGATATAGTCCGTTTTGCCGCCAAGTGAGAAATACGAGAAGGGCCATCGCGGCGACGGCGGCGGCCGCCGTCGCCCGACGCGCTTTGCCCGGCACGCTCCGACGCCATAAGCTGAAGCCCGCGGATGCCAGCGCGATCACCCCGATTATAGCGATATGTTGATAATGGTCGGCCACCAGCGTGAACTGCATGAAGCCGACGTCGGTAAAGCCCATTACCGGAATGAGCGCCACACAGAAAAACCCCCAGGAAAACAAGAACGGCCGGCTCCAACTGTTTCTAAATCGCCACAGTATGGCCGTAACCGTCAAGGCCCCCGTCAAGGGCAGCCACCAGAGTGGATTGCCGGCCTCGATTCGCCACATTGGATAAATAAAAGACAGATCGTACGGCAAAAGGAGTTTGTAAAGGTAAAACCAAACCACGCCGCCTGCCCCAAGCAGCCGCTCGGTAAAATCGGCGGTCCGGATGACTTCTCCGCTTCCGTGCGTTTGGAACCATATATTGACTCCCGTAGATAAAAGAGAAACCATGAAAAACGGGGCGATTCTTACGACATCCCCCATTGAAAAAATGGGGGCTGGCCCGGAAAGCAGCGAGGTCTCCTTCCCCTTTTTTCCCAAAGAGCGCAGCCACCAGATAATTCCCAGCAGCAGCAACGGCAACACGGCCGCCGATCCCTTGCTGAGCAGCGCCAAAATGAACAACACTAAGCTAAGCATATACCAACCATAGGGGATTTTTTCGCTTTGCCGGAACGACCGTAAAGAGCGCCTTGCACTAACCGATCCCCTCCCCGGCGTCTCCATCCTTAGATAACACCAAATCGACAACAGTAAAAAGAACAACGTCAATATATTTCTCAATTGCGCGATCCAAGCGACTGATTCCACGTTCACCGGATGCACGGTAAAGATCAAGGCCGCTAAAAATGCCCCCGGAATGGATAACTTTCGCAAGATAAACCAAATCAGAACGGCCTCGATGGCGTGCAATATAAGGTTAACCGCGTGGTAGCCAATCGGATTCATTCCCCACAAGCGCCACTCGATCCAAAACACGGTATAACTCACGGGATAGTATTCCAGCGCTTCGGTAGTGAACCAGATTCGGTACAGGCCGTCGGAGGCCTTGATGAGATTGTTTTGCGTTAGAAGTAATTCGTCGTCGAAGATGAAAGCGCCGTTTATGCACGGGAGGTATGCAATGCAGGCGAGAACGGCGATCAGGATCATCCCGGCCGGCACGCCAAGCGATATTAAAGATTTGAGCGGGCTAACCGATTGGTCCCGGGGAAGGCGTTTATTAGACGATTTATTGCGCTTGGACATAATTGCGCCATTATAGCCTTACTTTGCTAAGTGAGTGATAAAGCATCTGCCTCGGGATTATGCGGACGATTGGGCATAGATCAATTCCGCATGTTGAAGGACTTCGTCGCGGAAATACGGGCCGAGGAATCCGGGCGTGTTGAGATCGACCTTGAGGCCGAGGATTTCCGATAGTTCGTCCTGCATGCCGAAAAAATCCAAGCCCGGCGTGTGTCCGGGATCGAATTCCACCAGCACGTCCAAATCGCTGTCAGGATGCGGATCGCCGTGCAAACGCGATCCAAACACCGATAGGCGGCGAATATGATGCCTGCGGCAAAAATCGGTTATTTGCTCGTGTGGAAATTTTTGCATAATGACCAACAGCGATTAAATTGACTGTTCAATTCTAACACGCAGGACCAAGGCGTGCAATTGTGGAGGGTGGGGGATTGGGGGGAGGGGGAAGAGGGAAGTGGGAAGGCGGCAAGAAAATGCAACGGGCCGCGAATTTCGCGGCCCGTTGTTTACAAGTCGTATTTATAAACTTCTTGTATAATGGACTATCTTACTTCCGACGCCTGAACAATAGCAGGGCCAATGCCCCCATGCTAAGCATGATCAACGTCGAAGGTTCGGGAACCACGAGGTTGATGGCCGTACCTGCTCCATAAACAGCGCCGACAGTTGACGAATTCTTGTTTACACCAGCCTCCCACCAGCTAGCTTTTCCATTGGCCGCTCCAGCAGTAGCGAATTTCCAATTAAGCACTGTCGGAATTGCACTTGATGGTAGTGTATCAGTAACAGTATAGGTGAAGTTTCCGATAACGTCACCATTCGTCGCATGACTTGTTATAACTGTATATTGACCGATAACATAACTGCCAGAAGCAGATGCCGTGCTTCCAGTGTCGAGAGCGAAGCCATCGGCGTTAATATCTTGACTGATTGCGCCTCCATGGGCTGTAGTAGGATTGTTGTAATTAAATTCGGTTGTCAGAGTTCCTGCGGTCAAAGTTCCCTTAACTTCAGTATTCCAAGTTCCGGGTGTGACAGTGGCAAGCAACTGAACAAGCGAGCCTTTAATATTTGTAACACCGCTGTCTCCTGCAACCGATACGGTTCCAATAATTTGGAAACCAATGACATCATCCTTGGCAACCGTAATAGTTGTCAAGCTATTACTAATGGGGTTGCCGTTGAGCGTGGTTGGCTGGACTTGAACGACCAAATCAGCCATTGCGGGAACAGCAATCAAACACAACAATGCCGAAACTGAGAAAAACACAATCAACTTTTCTTGTCATAACGGATCTCCTTTGAATTGCTTAAAGATATATAGTACTCGAGTGGTTTAATTAGTAAATCTAAAACCTTTTCCGAGCTGCTAAACCAAAAGCGCAGGCAAGGATTAGAAGGACTATGGTGGACGGTTCTGGAACCGGTGCGATCCCTCCGCCGGTCGGCCAATTCACGGTGGATGGCGGAGTATAGGCCAGAGGTTCAGTCCCTTGGGTTGTTAAGCCGGTGATTAAGCTGTTAATATCAGAGATATCAACGGCTTCATCGTAGTTTGAATCGCCATTGAAATAAACCTGGGATGCACTACCAGGAGCACCTGGAGTGGTTAATCCTGTAATCAAACTATTTATGTCACTAATATCAACAGCACCATCCAAATTAAAATCACCCACATAAGTGTAGCGCATCAAAATTTGGTCATTTCCAACAGTTGCACCAAAGAATTGGGTGCCCGCACCAAAACTGCTGAGGAATTCGGCGCCGGTGTTGATGCCATAAGTGGTATTTTGTGTTGGATTATCCCTTGCAGTATAACTCGTGTAGCCTGGACTATTCCAAGCAGTACCCGGGTAAAGATCCCAAGGATCTGACGAACTAAAAATCTGATTTGCGACACGATAGTACATGTCGGCAAGTGGGACGGGATTTAATTCAATCCCCGCACTATTGTTGAAGTTAATTGTGGCGACTGGCGTTTGGAGATTATCCACATAATCCGTATTAAACGCGCCGTCCACGTTTGTATCGTGAGCGATATAATTCAACACTTGCGCCCAACTCGGAGATGAAAATAACAGCGTTAGCGCGATTGCTACGCATGTCACTCTTTTTAAATTCATACTGTTTTCCTCCATACAAAGCGGGTAAAAAACGAGATTGGTTGAACAAGAAGAATCAAGGAACCTAAACGATGCTCAATGTTGTTCTTCTTTCCTACGATGGCCTCCTTTCTTGAACATTCAAGTTGTACATTCAAGTTTGTCCAAAAATAGAGGTGTTTGTGTTTAAGCAAATTCCCGGTGGCAACTTTTGTAAGGCGAGTTTTAAACTCGCCCCACGCAATCACCATTTACTCGAACACAAGTTTCAGCATAACAAGGGCCGCGCGAAATATCAAGTACCTGGGGGGATACATTTGCGTAAATTTTTACCTATTCCCCCCTATTTGAGCAATCCTTTCCTTCCTTAAATTAAAAACTGTTTATAATTAAGGCAAAAATTTTGTTTTCCTGGGTAAGACAAGTAAAAAACTCGTTTCCCTATAACCGCTTAATAAGACGGAATAACCTGTCTTGAAAAACCCGTTTTAGAGGTTAAACCCGCCAGAACGGCAAGTAACGGGGAAAACGCTGCTTCTGCCTGCTAAGTTGTAGTGCCAAATTTCTTAAGAATAACCTTCTCCTTTTTTACCAAGAATTTCCCAGATGTCAACTGTTTTTTTCATAAACCCCCCGAAAGATATTGAAAGATACGGAGGGGGATAGTAAATAAGAGGGGAAAACAAACCTATCCCTTAATCAGGACATCGATAAGTTCCTCGAAGCGGCTGATGTGCACGTCGGCTTGGGCGTCGGAGTCGAAATTGAAGGCGACGGTAGGCATGCCCGCGGCCGAAGCCCCGGCCAATTCCAGGCGGTCGTGGCCCACGAAAGCGACTTTATGGGGGGGAAGATTCATGCCCTGAAGTGCAGCCAGATAAGAAGCCGCGTCGGGCATGCAGGTATTCAGGTCGATGGATGAGATCACGGTGGGAAATAGTTTTTCAATTCCAAATTGATGCAATAGCCCGCGCAATGCGGCGGCATTATGCTGGGAATTGCATATCACGCCCATGGCAAAGCCTTGTTGATGCAGGCGCCACAGGGTATTTCTTACACCGGGCAGGGGGCGGGAATGGGCCTCCAACTGCCGGCGGCGGGCGTGACTGGCCGCCTCGACCTCGTCGATCTGGCCGCTGCTGAGGCCCGCACATTGCAGAAACGAAGCAAAAGCCTGGCGGAAATCGCGGCGGCCGCGGTGCACCTCGTCGAGATATTCGCGATCCCAGAGGCGGAAGAAACTGCAATAATTAGTGCTTAATCCCAACCGCGATAAAAGCATCAGCACCCAGCGACGCCAGACGATGTCGTCGTAGAGGATGTTGCACATATCGAAGAGGATTCCGCTAACGGCTTTTGCCAGCGGTTTAGGCTGAATGCGAGGGTTAATGCGCCGATTGTGCCTAGACGCGTGTACTGGAATTTGAGAAAGGGGCATTGTTCGAGGGTTGGGGGTTCAAGATGCAGGGTTCAGGGTTCAGGGTTCGGGGTTCAGGGTTCAGGGTTCAGGGTTCAGGATTTTGGATTTACAAGGGGTGGTCAGTTTACTGACCGCTTTTTGAAGTCCCTAGTGTTGCGTCACGGCTAATTTTTCGGGTTGGGCGCCACGACCAACCTTCGGTCGGTGCCCGGCTTGTCCGGCAGTGAGGGAAACACGGTTGGACAAGCCAACCGTGGCACCCGAAATTTAAGGCAAGACGGTATACTAGCGCAAAGCGCAAACGGTTTAATTTTCTTATTGGGCAAGAAACGTTTACCATTGCGCGTGGACCGTGTCGCGGTTCAGGGCGGCCATGCGGCTGCGCAAGGCCGGATGCTGATCGAGCAGATTGGAGACCCGTTGCCAATCCATTTTATCCGGTCCGAGGGCCTCGTAGATAGTCAATACGTGGTCCCAATCTTCTTCCATCTCGACGGTCAAGCGGACGTCGTCGCGGTCGATTTCGGCGGGGGCCGGGATGAGGCGGATGTCGAATTTTTCAGGATGGGAATAAATGAACCTGGTGACATTCTCGCGTTCTTCGGCGTGCTTTGCCTGGCGGGCGGCTTTGTGCAACGCGCTTGCGCGGATCCATTCCGCGTAAACTCCCACCGGGGAAAGGATGGCCGGCTGGCCGTCGCGCGAGCAGTAGCTGATGTAGTCGTATTGCGGATGCTCGGCGGCGGTGGTCACCAGGCGGTCGATCAGCGCCGGGTCGATAAAGAGATGGTCGCCGCGGATGCGAATCACGCCTTGAGCGGCGTATTGCTCCAGGGCCTGAGAAAAACGGCCCAGGCTGTCCGGTTTGGTTCCCACGAAGATGGGGACGTCGGCGGGGACGAGATTTCGCATGAAACGATGATCAGCGTCGTCGCAGACGAGCACGATCACGCCGTCTAGGCGCAGGGAGTCGGTAACGTGGCGGATGACCCATTCCAGAACCGGACGTCCCCCCAATTTTCTTGCGGCCCTGCAATGGAAGTGGCGCGCATGGCAGCAAGCCTGGACTATTCCAAGGGTTCTTGAGCATCCCGCTTCTCCTTGTACAAGTCCTAAGTAATTTCCATTTAAACCGCTCGTTCGCAAAGCTGTTCCGAGAGTACTGTTGAATGTAGCATTTCAACCGGGTAATAGTCAAGAGGGTCGGGATTTTTTTATCTAACCCTAAAGCGGGGAAGATGTGCTGAAATGTAGCAGTAGGCACACTCCGTGTGTAGGCTACGGATACGGCACACGGAGTGTGCCTACTACAGATACGGGACGGGGAGTGTGCCGTCTACAATGGCAAATCCCCCATTAATAGTTAATGAGCAAAGCGGCAAGCGATGATAGCATAGCTTGCACATAAGTTGGTGGGACATGTAAAAGGATTCCTAACAAAAATCTTGCCAGGCATTGCTTATTTTAGGCCCAAGACTTTATAAAGCGCCGGATCGGACAGACTGTCAACGACCAACGATGCCGAACTGAAATCGTGCCTGCGGCTGTGCCGGGCAGGCACGGCCACGGCAAATGCGCCGGCGGCGGCTGCCGCTTTACAGCCGTTTTGACTATCCTCCAAAACTAGTAACTCGCCGGGGTTAAGATTGAAACGGGCCGCGGCGGTAAGATAGATTTCCGGGTCGGGCTTGCCGCGGGTGATGTCTTCGGCCGTTAGGGAAAAGCTGAATCGCCGATGCATGCCGAAACGCGTAAGACAGGCGTCCAACAAGGCCCGGGCACTGCTGGTGGCGATGGCCTTGGGAATGCCGGCGGCTTCCAGGGCCCGGAGCAATTCGAGCAGGCCGGGCATGGGGGCCAGGTGCTCGTCTAATAATCCGATAAAGAGGATGTTCGATTCGGCCGCCAATTCCCGCCACGATTCTGACAAATTGCAGCGGCGGATCATGATCTCGAAGGATGTTTGCGGGGTGAGCCCCATCATTTCGTTTTTCAATTCCGCGGTGAATTCGCGCCCCTGCGCCGCAATAACTCCGTTCCCACGAGGGTGTAAACGTCCTCGGTGTTGAACATCAAGCCATCCATGTCGAAAACAACGGCTTTCATGGCAGAGTGGTGATAGGTTATGGGGGATGGGGATTGTGGGGATGGTAGAGTGCTAAATCACAAGTGGTCTGATTGAGGACCAATGCCCGGCAGGCCTTCGCGGCTTTATAAATCACTAATCTCTAATCCTTTTTTAATTGATAAATGATATAGCTTTCGTTGCGATAGACAACTTTTAAATTCAAGGGGGGATCGGTGGACTCGGTTATCAGGAAATCGGCCTGGTATTTGCGGCCGAGCTCTTCGATCCGCCGGAGGTCTAATTCGTTGAGGGATTCGTTGCGGGGATATTCCGGATCGCCGCCGTCAGCGGCAAAAAGGTCTTGCAATCTTGTCCGCCATTGTACTATTTCCGCGGCGTTCTGGGGCACGTCTTTCCACGTGGCCACCTCCGCGCGGTTGGCGTACCATTTAAACGTCTGGGCCAGGCGCGGCGTGATAAATCGGGCCGTGGGGGGCGTGTTCCGCTCGTCGGCCGCCCAAAAACACGCCTCCTGCCAGTCCAGGGGATTTGCCAGGCGCTCGGCCCGGGGTGTAGTAGGCTGTAATCGCTGGATCGTCAACGAGCCGAAATGATAAATCAATGCCAGGCCGGCAAGGACGGCCGCGAAACGGGCGACTGCCGTGCGAGCGGGCCAGGAATCGACGATCCACCAGCATCCCAGCATTGCCACGCCCAGGGGCACAGCCACGTCGGAGAGCCGGAACCAATAATATCGCAGCAATCCGGCCGCCAGATCGCGATTGATAAACGTCAGCATATTGACGGCGGCGCCCGCCAGGGCGATTATTATCGCCCCGGTTACGAACGCGCGGAACCGCTTTAGTGAGGATTGAATATCGTTGAATGTCGTGGGATTTGATTGCAAATTGCAAATTGCAAATTGCAAATTGCAAAATGACGACCAAAAACTACGAAAAGCCGTTCGGCCGGCGTTTGTGGAGTCGCCGGTATTGATCGGGTTTGCACTCGTCATAAAATTTCCGCCGCCGCTCGTGTCATGGCTGTTGATCAGCGAAATTCGCCAACTCAAGGTGAAATAGAGCGATGTTAAAAGCACGAATCGAATTATGAACTGGGGGTAGATTTGAAAAATGTCCAAGTGGTGCGGCAGGCGCTCGAATACATAGATTTGATTTGCCTGCCGAATGGTTGCCGCATCGACATGGGCGTTTAGGAACAAGGCGGGTAATAATCCAGGCAAGGCCGGGATAAGACCGCCCAACAACGAGGGCCACATCGTTCGCAGCTTTGGCCGGTCGCGTCCGATCATAAGCCAAGCCAATCCAGCCGCAACCGCCGCCCAACCGCCCACCAACACGTGCAGGGCCGAGGCTGCTCCCAGCAAGAGCCATGCCCGATGCCAATGATTTCGTACCAGCGATTCCAGTCCCAAAAATACAAACACGTAGGCGAAACCCTTGGCTTCCACGCCGCCGATCACCCATTCGCCGGCCATGTGGAAGTTATCCATAAGCATGGCGAACAAAGCGGCGCTGAGGATCGACCAGCCGGGCCGCGGCAGTACGGCGAAACTCAAGCGCCGCCAGGACCATGCCAATAGCCACCAGGTAATTAGCCTGCCCGTCCAGGCAAGGGCGGCGGGCGTGAAGCACAGCGAGAGCCAACCGAATGTAAGATAAAAGACTTTATGCGTGTCCTTCGAGTCCAGGAAGAAATCGCCCGCCGCCCAAGATGGATTCCAATAATGAATCGTCTTGCCCAGGTAGTAAGGTTCATTCACATCCGGCGCGGGCCAGGCGCCTTGAAGGCAGAAGACCGCGAAAACAAGGGCAATCTCGGCGAGTATTCGCCATTTTGACATAGGTGAGCCGGATTGATCGACCCGCGATGACATGGAAGAAAATGAATAACGATGGGATAACGGATTTTTATTTTTCCAGCGCGGCGATGCTTTTGAAATCGCTTTTCAGTGAGCGGTAGAGCTGCTGGTAAATGGGGAATGCCTTGTCGTAGTGTTTTTTAGTCTCGCGATCGGGCGATGTTTCCGAAACCACTCGGATTAAGGCCGCGCAGGCCTCGCGGATGTCCTTAAACGTACCTGCTCCCACGGCTGCCAGCAAGGCCACGCCATAGGCCGGGCCTTCCTCGCTGTTGATTGTAACCACCTTGCGCCCGAACACGTCGGCCTGGATTTGCCGCCAAAGCAGGCTTCGCGCGCCGCCGCCGGAAGCTCGGATCTGTTTGATCGGCACGTCCAGGTGTTCGAAGATATCCAGGCTGTCGCGCATGGAATAGGTTACGCCTTCCAGAATGGCCCGAATTAAATGCCCCCGGCCATGGGCCAGGGTCAGACCGATAAAGCAACCCCGGGCGTAAGGATCGGCGTGGGGCGTTCGTTCGCCGGATAGATACGGTAGAAAGAATAATCCCTGGCTGCCTGCCGGGACGTTTTCGGCCTCTTTGGTCAGCGCGTCATAGACTTCTTTTCCGGCTTTTTTGGCGGCGGCGACGTCGGCCTTGCATAATTCATTGCGGAACCATTGCAAAGAACCGCCGGCCGCAAGATTCACGCCCATCATGTGCCATTTGCCTCGCACCGCGTGGCAAAAGGTGTGAACGCGCCCTTTGGGATCGATTTTTAGTTCGTCGCTGTGAACGAACACTACGCCGGAGGTGCCTATGGACGTGGAAAGGACGCCGCGATTGACGATTCCGTTTCCAACCGCACCGGCGGCGCAATCGCCGGCCCCGCCTACGACCACGCAATCGGTCGTTAGGCCCAGGGTTTTGGCGGCCGCGGGCGTGAGTTTGCCGGTTACTTCCTCCGATTCATAGCAAGTGCTGAAAAGGTCGATGTCGAGATCCAGGGCCGAGAGCAATTCCTTGGACCACTTGCGTTTGGCCACGTCCAAGAGCAGCATGCCGCTGGCGTCGCTCAGTTCGGTGGCGAATTCGCCGGTCAGGCGGCGGCGGATTTCGTCCTTGGGCAAAAGAATCTTGCGGGTTTTGTCGAAATGTTTCGGTTCGTGGTTTCTAAGCCAGAGGATTTTTGGGGCGGTAAAGCCGGTCAAGGCGGGATTGGCCACCATCTTTATTAGTTTTGCCCGGCCGCCGGCGCGGCTTTCGATTTCGGCGCATTCGGCCGAGGTGCGCTGGTCGTTCCAGAGGATCGCGCGGCGGATGACCTTATTTTGCTTGTCGAGAAAGACCGAGCCGTGCATCTGGCCCGATAGGCCTATAGCCTTTACGTCGCCCGGCTTGAGACCGGCCTTGGACATGACCTTTCGAACCGATTGTATTGTGGCCTGCCACCAGTCTTCAGGGTCCTGCTCGCTCCATAACGGTTTGGGCACATAACAGGGATAGGTTCCTATAGCCGAGGCCAAAATGACGCCTTTTTCATTTATTGCCAGGGTCTTTGTGCCTGAAGTGCCGATGTCGATGCCTAAAAAAACAGCCATAATGTTTTTCCCAAAAACCAGGATTTCAAGTTTTGGCCCGAAGCGATCTTTTTTGTCGAAGCCGCTTGGTCGGATAAATGTCTTAAGGAACTCTCACAAAAACCTCCCCTCTCCCTTTGGGAGAGGGTTAGGGTGAGGGCGAAATGTACTGTTATTTATTCTCCACCGCCAACCTCCTCTTAGGAAGAAAGCGGTTTTGTTATAATTCCTAAATATAACATTATAATCAAGTTTTACGTACTTGTTGATCAGGTTCCATTGACGAAACCTCCCTGAATGTCCTAAAGTGCAAACACGTTGATTTTCTTTGGCATTAGTTTTTTGGAAAAGATTAACGAATTATTGGGAATGAAATGAGAGAGATTGTATCGCAAAACCGCAATTTCATGGATTTTGCCGGCGTGAAAGGCCCTCATCCTAACCCTCTCTGGGCGACAACCGAAGGTTGGTCAGGAGAGGGGACCGACAATAATCATCTCCTGGTGAAAGAGGGGACTTGCTATATACGGATCATGGCCGTTGCGTTTTTTTTATTGTGTATGACCGGGTGTTCCGGTTCGCCTTCAAGCTCTCCTAAACCAGCCGAAAAATTGCCGCTATCAGGAGTCAAATTAAAACTCGCCGTAGGCGGCGATCCCGAGATGGGCGCAGCGATAAGCCGATTACAAGGCGAATGGGATTCCCAAACCGGTGCGGAATTTCAGGTCGTGCAAATATCTGAAAAAGACCTGGCCGAATCGGTTACGAAAAACTTTCCGGCCGATGCCGTGATTTGCGATCCGCGTTTTATCTCTCTTTTCGCCGAGCAAAAGGCGATTGTTCCAGTGCCCGCGTCGCTGCAAAACACCGCGCAATGGGCCGATATTTTCGATCTGTTGCGGAACCAAGGCGTCGCCTGGGGCGGCCAGCTCGCGGCCGTGCCTTTCGGATCGCCCGTGTTCGTTATTTATTATCGCGTTGATCTCTTTGAAAAGCTGAACCGAATGCCTCCGCAAACCTGGGCCGAATACCAGGAACTGGCAAAACTGCTCTCCAGCGCGAAACAATCGGCCGCCGAGTCGCCCTGGTTCGGCACGGCTGAACCGCTGGGGCCGGGTTGGGCCGGATTGGTTTTACTTGCCCGGGCGGCCCCGTATGCCAAACATCGCGACAACTATTCAACGCTATTTAACATCAAGACCATGGAGCCGCTTTTGAGCGGTCCGCCCATGGTCCGGGCATTGGAGGAATTGGCGGCCGCTGCAAAGCTTGGTCCGCCCGAGGCGTTGCAGTCCGATCCCGTCGCCGTGCGTGCGGCCTTTTGGCAGGGGAAATGCGGCATGGCGATCACGTGGCCTTCGGCTGCCGATCGACATTCCGGCGGAAAATCCACAGTCGCCGGGCAATCCCAAATTCCGGTTGGTTTTTTTGAACTGCCTGGTTCAAACATAGTCTATAACGTCAACAATCAAACTTGGGAAACCCGCTTGGAAGATGAAAACACCCGCGTGCCATTTTTAAGTTTGTCGGGCCGGGTAGGGATGGTCGGCAAGGAATCTTCCCAACAAGAGGCGGCTTTTAAATTGCTTACCTGGCTTTCCGGCGAGCAAAACAGTCCGCAAATCAGCCCCGCCAGCCCGGCAACCACGCTGTTTCGGCATTCACATCTGAAACAACCCGGGCTTTGGGTCGAAAAAGACGTCTCATCGGCGGCGGCCGCGAAATATGCCGAGTTAACGGCCAAAACCTTTCATAGCGAGCAATACTTGGCCCTCGGCATACCGGGCCGTGAAGAATATCTTGCCGCCTTGGACGAGGCCGTGCAATCGGCTGTTCGCGGCGATGTCGCCCCGGCAGAAGCCCTCAATAAAGCCGCAAAACGTTGGCGGGAAATAACGGAAAATAGGGGAGTGGATCAACAACAGGCTGCATATTTGCGAAGTCTGGGACTGGAATAGCCTCCCCTTTTGACACGATTTATTATGCCGTTGCCGTTTAAAATGATAGACTGTTAATTACGGTTTAAAAATGAAGTGCGGATGGGATTTTGTGAAATCGCGGATATTTTAATTTACCGCTTGCGATATTCATCCTTCATCCTTCCCCCTTCATCCTTGTTTTATTGGGGGTGTAGCTCAGTTGGGAGAGCGGTTCGTTCGCAATGAACAGGTCAGGGGTTCAAATCCCCTCACCTCCACTTGGTTTTGATTTGGGGCTAGAGATTTGGGGCTAGGGACTGGGGTTTTTATTCTGTAAACCCGCGGTTATCGATCGCGGTTCTTATTGCTTGGAGGTTAGTTGACATGTGGGATCCAAACACAATGAATGCCCTTCATACATGGATCGGTCCGTCCACGTGGGGACCATCCCATCCAATAGACGATGGCAGATTCTACGACTTCGTTCTCGCCGTCTGGCACGAAATCGGTACATTATGGAATGAGGCCGAAGCACGCGAAATTATGACTAAAGAGGCCAAAGAGCTTCATCCAGACTATCCCGACGAGTATCGATCCGAATGCGTCGAGAGGTATCGTTCCCGCGCAACTTCGATTCTCGATTTTCTGACACACGTTAAGGATGAACATAAAAAATCATTATAAGCATAAAATGAAGAATTACGTCCAACTTGTTAGGAGTTGGAAAAAACACTTACGTCCTTTACATCCCCGGTGTCGATATCAAAAGTCTTACGGCAACCTGGTAGCCTACCGAATCGACACCTCTTCGCTCACTACGGCCTGAAGTCCTCGGGCGATGAGCACGGCGCGGGGCACATTAAGCTTCTTGGCTAGTCGGTCGGTTTTGGCCAATAGACCGGCTTCCACCGTAACGCTGATCGTTTTCGATCCCATGCCATTACGGGGGCGGCCGCGTTTGTGGGGCGCTGAAACCTCGCTTGTTCCTGGGGCGTCGCCGATCTGAAAGTGTCACCGACAAACTCCTGGTCGAACTGCTTGGTCGCTTCCCGCAACTCGGCGGTATTCATTTCCCAGTAGGGTTTCGATGCGGAAGCCTTGGCCCGCGTCTTGCGCGTGTTTGTGGTTCTTTTTTTCTTCATCGGACCCTCTTTCGTTCGCGTTTCTTCTCTCGGTCGGTAAGCGGCCGCGCATGAATTACGTATACGGTGTCTTCTTTGTCGGGATTTTCATTCTCGGGATCGAAGACGAAAATCACTTGCAACCATCGCCCACCGTATCCGCGCCCGACAATCCGCCATTTATTATCTTCACACAATTGCGGATATGGCGGCCGAGCGTATTCGACGACTAACTCCGCCTCCTCGGGCGAGACGCCGTGTTCAACGATGTGTTCGATATTCCACTGGTTCCATCGGAATAGCACAGCAGTCCTCCACTAGTATTTTACTATATATGAAAATAATCCGGTAGTATACCTTTTTGCCACCCCCCGATTGTTTAGGAATACCGTATCTCCTTAACAAAAACGCACTATCTCCTTGACAAAAACGCACTTGTTTAAGAAGGCTTGTAAAGGCAGTCTAAAAGACAGAAATGTTTAAAAACTTCAAAAATAGGGCTTATTTACAGAATTTTTTCGCAATGAACAGGTCAGGGGTTCAAATCCCCTCACCTCTACTTAATATTAATTCCGCCGAATCCTGGAGTTTGGAGTTAAGTTACCTGCCGGCGGTCGGCAACGCGGCTTGAAGTTTTTTGAAGATCCGGTAGACTACCGGATCGGGTTTTCTGGAGGTCGCAAACATGCCGAATACTTGTTCACTCAAGGCGCCCTCGTATCGGCGCCACAAGCCCATGGGGCAATCCGTGGTCACAATTAAATGGTAAAGACCACTATCTAGGCTGATGGAATAGCAACCGAGTATCGACGGACCGCCCCGGCCGGCACCCAATAGCTTCCCACGCGTTTGCAAAACGTCCCGGCTGGAAATGATCCGGACGTTGGAGCGGCTGTAAGGACTCGGTATTATATGGCACGCCACTTAGGAAGGGAGAAAGGTCTTAAATTTGAAGAATTTATACAAATTCGTTGACATGCCTGTTGTACAAAGTGAAGATGGGAGGAAGATAGGCGAATATGCGGCTTGGGGTATGTTCAAGAACTAATTGACCAGCCATCCGGCAAGTTGAAATTGGCGACTTTATTGGGGTAATAGTTGCACTATCGCCCGGAGGTGGAAGTGCAACTACCGCCCCAATGATCCCTCATTTAATTTATACTTTGGCAAATCACTAGGAAAAACTCGGCTCAAACGGATTGAAATCATGTCTTTCTTCAATGTTACTCATGCTGATTTGCCGCGGAGATCGGCGGCGAAAGGGAGATCATCGCGAAAAGGCCTGAAAAAGAACGGCCGCTTCCTGCATTTCGAATGCCTCGAAATCCGCGAGTTATTGAGCGTAACAGGCCCGTTTACCGTGGGGCAATACGATGACCCGTATGGCTTTGAGCAATCGGCTGCGGTAACTTCCCCGGATACCGGCGCTTCGACCCCTGCGGCGGCCGACGCCGGCGCGGCAACTTTGCTAGCCGCGCAGTCGGCGAATGTCGCAGCGCTGGCCTCTTTGTCCACGGCAGCCGCCCTATCGTCGAGTTATCCCACGGTCGTGGTCGATCCGGCCGATGGCCTGCGGCTGATGAACAGCAAAATTTATGGTGAATGGAACACCGACGGCAATACCGACGGCTGGACGGTGGCCAATGCGGCGAGTTCGAGCGTGGCGGGCGGGATCTTGACGGTCACTTCGCAATCGGGGACATCGAACGCCGTGCAAGTCAGTCTGACAAATATCTCCAATGGCGCATACTTGGATTATGGTTATTTCGATTATCTGCAGATCCGGCTGCAACTTCCGGTGAATTATAACAAGGACGTGACGTTCGCCTTCGGCACCACGGTGAAACCCGGCTTTTCCATAAATCCCGGGACGGCGGCGGATCGCTCGTTCGTCATTCCCGCCGCCCAAGTTGCCAAAGACGGGAATTTCCACACCTACCGAATCGATTTGGGGCTGGTAATCTGGTGGCGCGACACATTGCGCGACCTGCAAATCCGCCCCCTGGGCACTACGGGCGCGGGCGAAACCGCCAATATCGATTACCTCGAAGTCGGCGATATGCCCAACGACGTGTTGACTGCCTATACGACCGGCCTGAACATGGCCCCCGGCGTCACCGCCGCCACCAGGCAGTCGGTGGAATCGAAGCATTTTGTTTTCTGGTGGGATCCGGCGGTCAATCCCGGCGGTAATACCAACTGGAGCACCATGCAGCGCAACGCCCTGCGGATGATGGAAGAATCCTATCAAGTCTATACCAAGGTGCTTGGTTTTAAGGAACCTTTCAGCTATGCCGGCAGCCAACGGCATAAAGTCAACATTACCACCTGGTATAGCGGCTATTGGATGGGCGGACCCTACCTGAACGTCGATACCACCGGCCTGCAGGACGAGGGCTGGGGTAGTCCGGTTCCCCACGAATACGGCCATGTAACCGACGGCCAGCAAACCGGCAATCTCGCCGGCGGACTTTGGGAATCGCACGCCAACTATCTCCGCGAGGCCCGCACCAACTGGTTCTATCCTTTCTTCACCAGCAGCACCCAATCGACGTTGGAGATTACAGCGCTGGCCTGGTCGAACTACCGTCAAGACTCGCCGCGGTTGCTTTATTCCGACTTCCGCATCTGGCTGGCTCTGCAAAACATAGCCTCCGATCCGGTGTACGGCACGGGCGGAAGCAATCCGCTCGATCCGAATCTCGCCTCCGAGTTATGGACCACCGGTTCGCAAAACGGAACGGCTTATGACAAGCTGGCCACGCTATTGCCTGCCGGCACGAGCATCAAGGACGTGGTGGCCTCGGTCTTGCGGTTATGGCCGATGCTGAACTTTCAAACGCGGAGCTTTTTGCAGGCGCATTTGTGGACCACGCAGAACACAAAGGCGGATTACGACTATCGCACCGGCTCGTATTTGATTCCCGAGTCCGACCAGGCGGGCTGGTACCGGGTGCCGTTGGAGCGGGCGCCGGAAAAATACGCCTTTATGTTCCACGACCTGGTTCCCAACGCCGGCAGCACCTCGATTACCGTACAACTGCGGGGCATGGATGTCATAGGCACGACGGAAGACTGGCGCTGGTGCCTCTCGGAAATCGACGCCAACAACAATGTCGTGGCTTACAGCGATATCTGGGGGCCGGGCACGCACACCTTCACGCTTCAATCCTCCACGGACAAAGTGCAGTTGATCGTGGTGGCCACGCCTAGCAGCACGTCAGAGGATTTGGACAGCTTCTATAACACCAAGCCGGTGGATAAGAACATCGACCGACTGAATTATCCTTACGAGGTTCAGATCACCGGCGCAACGCCGGCTATTGCCACGGAACAGCTCAATTATGCCAAGGCTGCGTCGGGTCATTATCACAGCAACGGCGGCGGCTGGGTTGACAACACGGCCACGGTGGCCGCCACCGCCTACGTCGGGCCGAACGCCCGCGTGCTGGGCTCTGCGCAGGTAACGGGCTATGCGAGGATCGAGGATTACGCCGTAGTCGCGGGATCGGCCAGAGTGCAAAACTACGCGATAGTATCGGGTTACTCGGTGGTAAAAGACAGTGCAATCGTCAGGGGCAACGCCCGCATCCGCGACCATGCCACGATCGCCGAAACCGCCGTAGTGCAAGACAATGCGGTAGTCGAGGAGTTTGCATACGTTATTTCAAATACGATCATTAAGGACTCGGCCATTGTCTGCGGCGACGCGTATCCGTTCGGGGGCACGATTTCGGGCACGGCCATCGCCGGTTACGACTACTCGTATAACTGGAGTTTCAGCGACGGCACCCATTTCGGCCATTTTCCCTGGGGCGACTGGTTCGACGCCTACTTCAACTCGACGCAGAAAAAGCCCCGCGGGCTGGTGGCTTCTTACCGGGTCGAGGAGACGGCGGGCGAACTGCTGTGGGATGAATTCGGCGCCCAGCACGCCTTTTTGCGGGGCGCACCAACGCGCGTCACCGATGCGACCATGAACAGCCCGGTGCTCCAACTCAACGGATCGAGCCAATATGTCGTGTTGGATCGCAGCCTGGCGGACATGACGGACGCCACCTACGGCTTGTGGCTCAATCCGACCAGTTCGGACGCCGACGAAACGCTGCTGTATTTCGGCGGCTCGACCGGCAACTTCATGAAACTCGCATCCCGCGACGCCAACGGTTTCGCCCATCTGACGATGAGCGTGAACGGGACGGTGCAGGAACTCGTTTCCACCGTGGCCGTCCCCCTGAATCAATGGACATACTTGGCCCTGACCTTCGGCGGCGGCACCGCCACCTTTTATATCAACGGCCAGGCGGCCGGATCGCTGGCCACTACCTTTCAGCCGACCAAAGCGCTGGGCCCCAACGACTACAAAAATCCCGAAGCCTTCTACATCGGCCGCGACGCCACGGGAAACTATTTCACCGGACGTCTGGAGGATATGCGTTTCTACAACGTCACGCTCAATCAGGCCGAATTGGCCAACGAAATGAGCCGCTCCGGCGCCAAGATCGGACAATTGCTGTCCACGGCGCCGATGACCTTCGATGGCAGCACGACTACTATGGAATCGGGCGTGCATAACGGGCTAACCCGCACCTTGGAGGCGTGGATCAAGCCGAAAACTTCGGACAACGTCAGTTACTACGAACCGATATTCGACTCCAACGACGAGCGGAATGCCGGCTATTACGGCAGCGGATTCGGTCTGAGCAACGGCACGATCAAGGTCCGCCTGGACGGACTTGGTTTCTGGTCCACCGGCGTGTCGGTCGTGCTTAATAAGTGGCAGCACGTAGCCGTCACCTTCAACGGCACTACGGCGAGGTTGTACATAAACGGCGTGCTTAGGGCGTCAAGAACCTACTCCGCCAACGCCAATAACCTTGCCGGGAAGAACTATCGCATCGGCTGGGGACAAAACTACAGCGATACGACCCCGCCCGCGCCGCCTACCTTCTTCGACGGCCAGATCTACGACGCCGAAATATACGATAGCGTGATCACGCCCGCGCCGTCGTACGGGCAACTGAGTGCGGTAAACGATTCGACCGCCGTTCTCGGCGACAGCGGCGCGAACACGATCAACGTCCTGGCCAACGATTACGATACCAGCCCGGTCGTCGATGCTGTGACTGTGTATTCGGTCACTCAAGGCGCGCAGGCGCCGTGACCCGGCTTGCCGATGGAAGCGCGGTCGTATATACTCCCGCCGCCGGAT
Organism: Pirellulales bacterium; assembly: GCA_963845975.1. GTDB lineage: Bacteria > Planctomycetota > Planctomycetia > Pirellulales > Thermoguttaceae > JBEKIK01. The sequence goes on from CAWJUD010000002.1 coordinate 1,078,817, forward strand.
TCGCCGGCCTCGACTCCTTTACATATACGATCACCGACGGCTTTAGCCATTACTCGACCGCGAGCGTGCAGATTACCGTGGCCGCCGTTCCGCATATTATTTTCTGGCAGTCCGTTTTGACTCACGGCCGCGGAGTGGGCGAAGCGGCCCTGACGATCCCTGACGACAATACATTCAGCGAACCGCGGTACGGAGGAATCCAGCGGTTGCTGGTCGCGTTCGACGAGCCTATCGCCGCGTCCTCGTTTTTGCCCGCCTCGGTTGTAATCGCCGGCAACAACGCCAACAATCTGCCGGTCGACCTTTCGTCGATCGTCGTCACCACTAGTTTCCGCAACGGCAATACGGTGGGCGTGATCGACTTCAGCCAACCGCTGCCCGACTACGCCCGCTACCTGGTGCGGATCCAAGGCGTGACCGATCTTTCCGGCAACCCGCTGTCCGGCGACAACGACCGCATTATGACGGCGCTGAAGGGCGACGCCTCCGGCGATCTGCAAGTCGATTCCAGCGATTCGACAGCGGTCCGCGCCCTGACCACGGGCCTCATTAATTCCGCCAACGTCGCCCAGGTCCGAGCCGACCTGACCATGGACGGACAAGTGAACGCGTCCGACCTGTCCATAGTCAGGGCCGCCACGAACCACGACGCTCGCGCCATATCTAATCCGATCATCGCCTCTAATCAGATCGTCGCCGGCAACACGAGCAGCAACCTGTCAGTCGGCCTTTCGGCAACCGCCGCCGCAGCCGTTATAAACAACGTCGATACGACCGGCACGATCGATTTAAACCGGCCGTTGACTAACATCTACCCCGTACGCATTCAAGACGTGATCAATGTCGTTGCTAATCTGCAGGTCCGTGATTATAATGGCGCTATGTCGGCGTTAAGCAGCAACGCGTACGAAAATCATGGCGTCCTATCCGCCGATTTGTCGGTCCAGCAAGGGCGGACTGCGTACCTGGGCAACTCCTCGAATTTCGTCCGGTTGCCAACCGATCTGAACATGCTTCGACTGTTGAACTCGATCTACTATCAATCGATCGCCCGCACCTATGCAAATTATTTTGACGGCGGCGGTCCTGCTTTGGCGCTTGCCGGCCCGGCATCGTGGGAAATCGACCTGCAAACCCTGCTCTCATTGAAATCCGGCGCAACCCCTTACAAGGGCATACAGCTTAGGAATACCCCTGCCGCTTTATTTGACACGGTCTTTATTCATTGGATTTAAACAGCTTGGATTCTTGCGGAGAAAATCATGAAGTACCAGATTCACACAATTACCGCCATGCTCGCACTGCTACTATTCGCGCCGGTTGCAAATGCCGCTTACACGCTCACTCCACTTTGCGGAGGAAACGGTTCAAAAACCATCAACCCGGGCGAATCCTTTACACTGGACATGGTCCTTTCGTCAGACGCATCGGATACCTCCACCTCGGCTGATTTCAACGTGGTGTTCTCCGCCCCGGGACTTCGGTACGATAATTACAATTGGTATGGTTCCTACGCCACGAGCATCGATGACTACAGCCAGCCCGGTAAGAGCGACCTGCCGCTTTTGGTCGACCTGAACAGTTACCAGCCTCCGTACGATCCGCTGCCGCAGATCGACCTGTACTTCAACAACTACGTGGGCGACCTCCCGGCCCCGGCATTCGGCACGGGAAAGCTGGTTTCGTTAGACTTTACAGTACCGGCGGACTACACGCCGGGCACGGTCACGATCAGTGTGCAGCCGAACGACTTCCGGAGCGAGTCCGGCGACCCCATTACAACCACTGCGGGGGCCGACTTCCAGTTGAACATCGTACCGGAACCTTCTGCGATGATATTGCTCGCCGTTTCGGCGGCTCTTGCCGGAATGGCAATATTGCCGCAGTTGTTGCGACGGCTGCGCGGGTAAGGCTCATTGCTTTAACGAATGACCGGCGGTAAATTGGATTATTGAGCCTCATATCGCCAAAACCTTTCATGGCGAGCAATGGTTGGCCCTCGGCATACCCGGCCGTGAAGAATATCTTGCCGCCCTGGACGAGGCCGTGCAGTCGGCCGTACGCGGCCACGTTTCCCCGGCAGAAGCCCTGTCAAAAGCCGCTGAACGTTGGCGGAAAATAGGGGAGTGAATCAACAACGGACCGCATATTTGCGAAGTCTGAAACTAGAATAACCTCCCCTTTGACACGATTTATTTTCCGCTTAAAATAACCGATTGTAACGGCGGCTTGAGGACGAATATCATGTGGAGCACTTTAAGCGGCTCAGCCAATCGACCACGGCATTCATCCTTCCGCCTTCATCCTTGTTTTATTGGGGGTGTAGCTCAGTTGGGAGAGCGGTTCGTTCGCAATGAACAGGTCAGGGGTTCGAGTCCCCTCACCTCCACTTGGGTAGGAGATACGTAATAGGGGATAGGTTATAGGGGGCAGGCAACTGTGTTTCTTGTAAAGCCGCGACCATTGGTCGCGGTTTTCACGCACGAATCTGCGATTCCGGCCTTTCTTGGCAAATTTCAAATAGTTGAAATTCTCTATTGACATTTCATGTACAAACTGTATTATGAGTATTAGTACAGTTATTGGAGTACGCATGGAATTCAGGATTGATCCGTCTAGCCGATTGGCGATTTACAGGCAACTGGCCCGGCAATTGCGCGAGGCCGTAGCGCGGGGGACGCTGCGGCCCGAGGATCGGCTGCCTTCGGTGCGGGAACTGTCGCGGACTTTGGTGATCAATCCGAACACGGTCGCCCGGGTATATACCGAACTGGAACGGGAGGGAATCTTAAGCACTCGGCCCGGATTGGGGGTTTTTGTCGCCGCGCCCAAGGCGGAACTGACCAAGAGGGTCCGCAAAGAGCGGCTGCAGGAGCTCTTGGACCAATTCCTTACCGAGGCCGTGCACCTGGGCTTTGCGGCCGACGAGATAATCGATTTTGTTAAAGAGGGTGTGAAGCATTTTCAGTGGCAAGTTTAGCCCGAGCACTTGTGCTCGGTGTTTTTCTAATCTTGTTCACACGCGGGAGCATGGGAACAAGTTAAGATTTCCGGTCGCTGCGCCGGTCGCAAGCGACCGGGCTAAACAGAAGAAAATGAAAACCGTGAATTGAGAATATGGGAGAGCAAATGATGCCCGACGTTATCGTTACCCATCGCCTGACAAAATATTATGACCGGCGATGCGTGGTCAACAACCTGGAATTGCGCGTGCCGCAGGGGACGGTCTACGGGCTTTTGGGGCGGAACGGCACCGGAAAAACGACCGCGATCAAGATGCTCCTGGGCGTGGTGCATGCGGATTATGGCCGGTCGGAGTTGTTGGGGGAAGATTCTTTCCATCTGCGCCCTGAAACTCGGTCCAGGATCGCTTATCTGGCCGAAGGGCATCCGCTTTATCGCTGGATGACCATCGGCCAGGCGGTGCGATTTACCCGGTCGTTTTATCCGCGCTGGAACGATGTGCTCTTGGAGCAGATATTGGATCATTTTGGACTTTCCACTCGGGCTAGGATCAGGCGGTTGTCTGGGGGCGAGCGGGCCCAGGTGTCGCTGGCCCTGGCCGTGGCCTCCGATCCGGAATTGTTGATTCTCGACGATCCCACGCTGGGCTTGGATACCGTGGTGCGCCGCGATTTTTTAGAATCTCTGATCCAGATCATCCAGCGCCGCGGACGGACGATTCTGTTCAGTTCGCACATCCTCGGCGACGTGGAACGGGTGGCCGATCGGATTGGGATACTGGTCGACGGCATCTTGCGTGTGGATTGTCCGACCGAGCATTTCAAGGAATCGCTGCGCAAGGTGGTGCTGGAATTTCCGCAAGCGCCGCCGGTGTTTCCGGCATGTCAAGGACTGGTCAGCAACCGGCAAGTGGGGCGCAAGTTAGAAGCGATTATCGTGGGCTACGGCGACGAACATCGGCGCCTGGCCGAGTCGCTCCATCCGCGCTCGATGGAAGTGATCGAGATGAATTTGGAAGACGCCTTTATCGAGTACACCCGCGGCCCGCGACGCGCGATGCCGATATTTTCAGGAGACCAAAGCGATGTTTAAAGCGCTGGTGCTTAAAGAACTGCGCGAGACAGCCGGGATCGCCTCCGTGGCCATGCTGGCGTATTGCGCGATAGTGGCGAGCCAGATAGGATATTATGTTCCGCCGTTTTTTCAGCATCAGGGAAACGAAAAGATACCTTTTCTGCAAACGGAATATATAGTATGGTTTATTTGTATATCGGCGGTTTTTTCCACGGCGTTGGGTTTATGGCAGACGGTCGCGGAATCAAATCGCGGAACATGGCCTTTTCTTTTGCATAGGCCGATGGAGCTAAAGAGCTTGATCGGCATTAAAATGGCGGTGGGAGCGGGGATGTATCTGGCCGTGTCGGGCGCGGCGACGTTGATTTATGCTGTTTGGGCCGCCACGCCGGGCACTCATGCCAGCCCTTTCTTTTGGTGGATGACGGAAGCGACTTGGCTGTGTTGGATCGTGATCGTGGTATGTTATTTTGGCGCTTTTCTGGCCGGGGTTCGGCCGGCCCGATGGTTCGGCACTCGTTTGTTGCCCGTGCCGGCGGCCTACCTTACGGCGGTTCTAATTTTATGTATACGATTTCAACTTAGAACGCAATTGTGGACCTTGATAGCGCTCGTGATTGTGTGTGCATTTTTTATCAATATGATTTTATTCGCGGTGCGAACGCGTGACTTTTCCTGACCGGGTACGCTTATGTTTAAACAAAACGCTATTCTCCAACCGCTCGGCTTGGCGACGATCCTGGCCCTGGGTTTTGGGGTTGTGATTGGCCTGTTGGTTTCATGGGGTATTGTATTCTACGGAGAAACCACTGGACTACGGAATTATTATTGGGAACAAATCCAAATTCTTAAGGATGAAACGCCCATTATAGAGCATCATGCGTATTCCGATGGATCCTCAAGGTACGACTATCGCACGCTTGACGGGAAAGCATTGCCAAAATCCAAGGACATAACGCATAACCAAATATATTGTTCTATTATGGGGGGGCCCGATAATTTTGATCACGTTTCCGTACCTTTGGAAGGACCGAACCAGATACGCGATATAGGCAGATGGTATTTCATCCACGACGGGAATCGTGACGGAAAAGGTTACTTCGTCGAGTACGACGCATTAACCAAACGCTGTATCGGATACCTGGGGAACAAGAGATTCAGCCAAAATATTCCTTCAACGGAAGAACAGTTCATGATGGACGGCCGCAAACTAGGCGGCGCGGCTTTTTTAATTTTTAATGATCCACGAGACGTCCTATTTATGATCTCTGGAAATCAACTCCTGAAAGTTGATTTGAATTCGCAAACGGTAAAGTCCGTTATGGAGTCATCCGATATGGTTTCTCTTGGCGCGTCGGAGATATTCGGCGGCGGTCAAGGAAAACTCTTATCGAATGACTTGATAGGTCATAAATATTTGTTGGCCGTTAGGACGAAGGACCGCATTATCCTTCTCAATGGCGAGGGGAAACAGGTTCGCTCTTTTATCTTGCCGGAAGGACCTCACAATGGTTCTATTTATTTTTAGGTAATAGTTTAGTTTTTTGGGATTGATCTTGGGAAAAAACGGGAAATGGTTTATGTCTATGGTTTATGCGAAAGGACACTACTATTTCTGTTTTGCCCAAGGGAATATCTTTGGGGCCAAGCCTCGACCGGCGCAGGCGGAGGCGATTTTCTCGCGGGGGAGGGAGGCGGTGATTTTCGCGCTGTTGGAAATGGCCAAGCAGTTGGCCGAGGCGCGGAATTCGGCCTCGACTATGCCCTCCACGCCCTCGGGCATGATCCCGGTTTACGAAAAACCGGCCATTTCTTCGCGGAAAAAGCGGCCCGGCCGCAAAAATGGGCATCCGGGCAGTGGCCGGAAGCGGCCCCAGCGGATCGACCGTTACGAGGAACACCAACTTCCTTGCTGTCCGCACTGTCAGGGACGTTTGAAGCGGCTGAACCAGACGCACACGCGATATGTGGAGGACATTCCCGAGAATCTTCAAGCCGAAGTCACAGAACATACGATCCATCGCGACTGGTGCCCGCGCTGCAAGAAGCGCGTCGCGCCGCAGGCGCCCGACGCCCTGCCGAACGCCCGCTTGGGCAACCGTGCGGTGGCGCTTTCGGCGTGGATGCACTACGGACTGGGCACGACCTCGCAGCAAATCGTGGACGTCTTCAACCATCACTTGCAACTGAAGATCAGCAAAGGGGCCTTGGCGCAGATGTGGCATCGTCTGCGAGAGGCGCTCTCCCCCTGGTACGAACAGATTCAACAAGAGGGACTGGCGTCGGCCGTGCTGCACGGCGACGAGACGGGCTGGCGCGTGGCTGGCAAAACCCACTGGCTGTGGTGTTTCAGCAATCCGCGGCTGACCTACTATCTGATCGATCGCTCGCGTGGCGAGCCGGCGCTGCGGAAATTCTTCGCCGAGGAGTTCAAAGGCGCGTTTATCAGCGATTTCTGGGGCGCTTACAACGCGATTTCCGGCGGTCCGCGGCAGAAATGTCTGGTGCATCTGTTCCGCGACCTGGAGCATGTGGAAAAATACAAAAATCCCGGAGAACATTGGTCTGCATTCGCCAAAAAGCTGCGACGGCTGCTGGGCGACGCCATCCGTTTGTGGAAACGCGAGGAGCATCCTCCGGCGGAATACGCATCGCGGCGGGCGTGTTTGGACCGAAGATTGCAGGAACTGATCGAAACCGATTGGCGCGATCGGCAAGCCGACCGTCTCGTGAAACGGCTGCGCCGACACCAAAACGAGTTGTTCACTTTTTTGGATCACGCGGACGTTCCCTTCGAGAACAACCACGCCGAACGGGCGATTCGTCCGGCAGTGATCATTCGCAAAAACAGCTATGCCAATCGCAGCCGCCGCGGAGCGGACACCCAAGCGGTGCTGATGAGCATCTTTCGCACACTAAAACAACGCAATCACGATCTCTTGGATTCCGTCATCCAAGCCCTGAAAACCTATTTGACCACTGGCAAACTTCCATCACTGCCACCATAAATATGACAAAAAACTAAACTGTTACATTTTTATTTATTCGGCGACGATAAAGCAATAGTTACTCACGTGAAACAAAGTTCCGAATTCAGTATAGATGAGGAAATTTTCTGGATAGACTCCTCGGGCAAAACCCTCCGCCAAAAGGAAGTTACTTTGGCGCAGAGCGGCTCTATAAGGCCTTCAATAAATGTGAATCGTGAAATCACTTTAGCGATACCGGCTCCTATCGCGGCGGTAATCGCCGGGACTATTGCTAATAAAGATTGGCGTGTGGATTTCCCTCGGGCCATTACAAGATATCTGTCGGATACCTGGCAATTGTTGCTCGTTCTATGCGCTATTTCGGCCGTACTGGCGTGGATTTGCTATCGGCGGCAGCGGAGGATGGCCTTGCCTTGGACCTGGGTTTGGGTGATTTTTGTTTTCATCGGCGGCGTGCCGGGTTTTTTAGCCTATCTGTTTCATCGGCGCTGGCCGGTTCTGGAGAATTGCCAGGTATGCGGGCGTGCCGTTCCGCACGACCGGGAAAAGTGCTCGGCCTGCGGATCGGAATTTCCCAGGCCTGCGCCCAAGGGGATCGAGGTGTTCGCTTAAAAGGGTTCAGGGTTCAGGGTTCGGGGTTCAGAAATTAGAAGACACATTATTGGAAATTTGGTTCACGAATATCGGGCCATGATGCGATCCACCAGGCTGGGTGAAATACGGTTGAGCCAGCAGAGAATTTTGCCCTTGTTGTAAGGAATAATTTCGTGCCTGCCGAGGCGGATGGCCTTGACCATTTCCTGAGCGACCCTTTTCGCAGTGGTTGGTTTGTGCCTGGGCCACGACGGCTCGACGCCTTGCTCGAATACGCCGTCGAAAAATTCGGTTTCGGTTGTGCCCGGGTTGACCACCAGCACGTCGATCCCATACCGGATGAACTCGGAGCGGATGGCTTCGCTGAAGCCCTGAACGGCGAATTTGCTGGCGCTATACTCGCTCCTGTAGGGCACGCCGCGGCGTCCCACGATGGAGCTGACGTTTACCAGCATGGGCTTGGTTCCCTTTTTCAAGAGTGGCAAGGCCAATCTAGTCATGTCGACCAGGGCGAAAAAATTGACTTCAAAAACCGTGCGCATTCGTTGCGGATCGTTATCCTCGAATAGGCCCAGGGCCCCGATGCCGGCGTTGTTGATCAATATATCCAATCCGCCGTAATGCGATTGCGCGGCCTCGATAACGCGGCGCCGGGTTTGCTCGTCGGTGATATCGCCTGCCAGGATTTCGATCCGCCCGTTGACCGCGGCCGCTTCTTGGGCCAGTTGGCTGAGGCGATCCTGGCGTCGAGCCACGACGAGCAGTTTAGCGCCTTCCCGGGCGAGCTGCAGCGATACCGCCCGGCCGATGCCGCTTGAAGCCCCGGTTACTATCACTCGGCTGCCTTTGATTTCTCGCGTGGACATAATTTAGGGGATAGGTGATAGGGATTAAAGGTGGGTTTTTAGCAGTTTAATTATTATTTGTTCAAAGCGGAAGATGTCCATATCGACAATCCCATAATCCGGTTTATTTATGCCCCGGGATTTTCGTCGCGGAGCACGACACACTCGCCCGAAGCGCAAGCGAGGGCGAGCAAGCCATTTCCCTCGCTTGCGCTTCGGGCTGGTGTGAATTCATGAATAATGCGGGATAATGCGGCATATCATTGCATCAACCAAAATCCCCGGTGTATTCACCGGGGGCTAAATATTTCGTAAGGGGCTAAATATTTCGTAAGCAAGTAATTTCGATACTTTACGCCACGTCTTCAACGATTGTTTTCCTCGCGTTATTGCGGTGGGGATAAACGGCGAGGGCTTCACCGTTGACACGGCCGAGGTGTTGTTGCGAGATGCGGCAGTGCACGATTACGCGCGAATCGGTGTAATGCTTTGATAAAACTTCGCCGTGTGCGGCCAGGTATGCCAAAAGCCGCCCGTCATCCAGGCCCAGTTCGACGTTCACGTCCACGAAGCTGCGGCTCAGGGCATCGCTTACCGCGGCGGAAAGATTGATAAGTCCATACCCGGTCTGGGCGCTGATGGGAATTGCCGATGGGTAGCGACTGAGCATGCCCTCCAGCCGGGCGCGATCGGGCAAGAGATCGATTTTGTTGATCACCAAAATCGTATCCTTCCGCTCGAGTCCGATTTCTTCCAGCACTTTGTAAGTCGCGGAAATTTGTTCGTAAACGGCCGGATTGGCCCCGTCGGCCACGTGCAAGAGCAGATGGGCCTGGTGGGCTTCTTCCAAAGTGGCCTTGAAACTTTCGATCAGATGGTGCGGCAGATCGCGGATAAAGCCCACGGTATCGCTGAGTAGAACCGGACCCCAGCCGGGCAATTGCCAGCGCCGCGTGCGGGTGTCGAGGGTGGCGAAGAGTGCGTCCTGCGTGAATGCGTCGGCGCCGGTTAGCGCGTTTAGCAGCGTGCTTTTGCCGGCGTTGGTGTAGCCGATCAGGGAAACGGTCATGAGGTCGTCGCGGGCGGCGACCTCGCGTTTTTTGCGGGCTTCGATAAGGTGCAATTGCCGGCGCAGGTCTTTAATGCGATGTTCGACCAGGCGGCGATCTTCTTCTAGTTGGGTTTCGCCCGGCCCGCGGAGCCCGACGCCTTTTTTCTGCCGTGAAAGGTGCGTCCACATCCGTTTCAAGCGCGGCATGGAGTATTCCAACTGGGCCAATTCCACGGCCAGCCGGGCTTGATGAGTTTGCGCACGGCTGGCAAAGATGTCTAAAATCAACTCCGTGCGATCGATGACTTTAAGATTCAGGGCCCTTTCCAGGTTGCGGGTTTGGCCGGGATTGAGATCGTTGTCGAAGATAACCACGTCGGCATCTTTGGCCGCGGTATAATTTTTCAATTCATCGACTTTACCCTTGCCCAGATAAGTGGCGGCGTCGGGGGCCTCGCGGCGCTGCATCAGTTGGCCTACCACGCGCACGCCGGCCGTCTGGGCCAGGCCTTCCAATTCTTCCAGTGGATTTAACTCGGAGTGTCGATCGGGCAGCAACACGCCCACGAGAATCGCCGCCTCGCTGGCAACACCGTCTAGGCGATCGGTTTCTATCACGATGTGAAAATACCTCCAAGAGTCGTTAGTATGATATTGATCTGGAATGAATTATCTGTATTTGAACGGTATGGTATATTGTATGCGAAACCGCAAGCGGTTTCTTCCTCATCTCGCGCCTGTGATCTTTCATTATCACTCCATCTTTCCCGCTCGCAAGTGACAATAGCTTTCGTAGCGCCGCTCGTCCAGGCGGTCGTCGGCCACGGCATTTTTTACGGCGCAGTCGTCTTCATGAGTATGTGTGCAGTTGGGAAATCGGCACAGGCTGATGTAGGGCCGTAAATCGCGGAAAAAGCCGTCGATTTCCTCGGGCACGACGTCCCATAGTTGGAATTGGCGGATACCGGGTGTGTCGACCACATAGCCGCCGTCTTTTAAGGGCATCAATCGTGCGTTGCTGGTTGTATGTTTGCCTTTTTCGGTTTCCCGGCTGACGGGCTGCACGTGCAGGTGAAGCGAGGGATCGACGCGATTCAACAGCGACGATTTGCCCACTCCGCTTTGGCCGGCCAATACGCTTGAGCGGCCGATCAGCAGCCGGCGCAGGCGCTCGATGCCAAAACCTGTTTTTGCGCTTAAAAGCAAGACTTCGTAACCCATTTGACTGTACACGCCCACCAGGGATTGTAAATCGGCCGCGTCTACGAGGTCGATTTTATTAATGCAGACGACGGGCCGGATATCGCCTTTTTCGGTGGCTACCAGCATGCGATCGATAAGATTCGGTTTCAGCCTGGGCTCGGCCGCGCTGGAAACAATGGCTACCAGATCGACATTGGTGACCAGGATCTGTCGGCGCCGGCGAACTTCACGGCAGAGCACTCCCTTGCGAGTTTCGACGCGCTCGATGAATCCTTCTTTTAGACCGGTATTTTCGGCCGGACGAAAAAGGATACGATCGCCGGCGGTAACCACGTGGTGCAGGTCGGTGGCAAGCGTTTTCAGGATTCGCCGCGTGGCGCAGTGATATATAGTCCCGCCGGCGTCTTGGACTTCGCTGTAAAGCCCGTGCACGCTGAGCACGCGGCCCGGACGGCAAACGGTTTCATCGACCGCCAATTGCCGGCCCTGTGTGTTCTCACTTTCCGACTGGATGTCTTCGCTTATGATAGTCCGGCGGCGCGAGAGTTCGCCTTTGCCGCTTAATCGCTCGCCGCGAAGCGTGTTATCCGCCGATAGTTCATCGCTGTCGAATTGCCTGGTCCAATTGGTAGACCGGGCGCGATCGCTGCGATTCTTGCGGAAATCAGCCCGAATTTTCTTCTTTTTTGACATCTAGCGTGGTTGGTGACGAAAGCGTAGTTGGCCGGGATCGTCTTTAGTAACATCATAACGGATATCACTGTAGCGATCGTGTTCGGGCTTGGCTTTGGACGCAGACGGGCGTTCAAGTCCTGCCCGCTCCAACAACGATTTGTTGAATATATCGGATTTCGTCACTTCAATCGGCGGCGGCCCGACCGCGCCTAAATCGACCGGCGCATACCGCACTTCATATTTGTGCTTGGCAATCGAGATCACGTCGCCGGGGTCGATTCGCTTGTCGGTGACGCGAAGGCCGTTGACTTTGACCCCGTTGCGGCTGTTCATGTCGCGAATGTACCAATATCCTCCGGTAACCGTCAACTGGCAGTGATGGGCCGAGACGTTTGAAAAACGCAGTACGATGTCGCAACTTTCACGTCGGCCCACCAGCAGGGTCTTTTTCAGAAGTGGAATAGGATCTCCCCCCCCACGGGAATTAGTTCGCCGTACATATTTGCATGCGTCCTCTTGAGTTCAATTACGAACCGGCTAGGATGAAAAACTTCCCTACTTTTAGTGTAGTCGGGTATTACAGTGGCGTCAACTAATTCGTACAATTCGCCGCCTTTTACCACACAATGGCATACGGCGGGGCTGCTTTATCATAGACTTAATTTCTTTTATCTCAAGAAGTTCGGTAAAAAGATAAGGAAATTAAGCCTGGATGCCGGTTTTAATTGCCCCAACCGCGACGGCACGTTGGCCACTAGTGGATGCGTGTTTTGCGACCCTGAGAGCTTCAGTCCCAGCCGGCGCTTGAAACTGTCATCTATCACGGCACAATTGGAGGAAGGTATCGGCCGTTTGAGTGCCAGATATGCCGCCGGGGGCTATGTGGCTTATTTTCAGCCCGGCACGAATACCTATGCCCCGGTAGAGAGGCTGCGAAGTGTATTTGAAGAAGCATTGGCCCACCCCAAAGTTGTAGGATTGGCCATCGGCACCCGGCCCGACTGCGTGCCGGACGACGTACTGGATCTGCTGGCCGAGCTGTCCAAGCATACTTTCCTGACAGTAGAATACGGGCTTCAGAGCATGCACAACCGATCCCTGGAATGGATCAAGCGCGGCCATGATTTCCAGGCCTTTGTGGACGCCTATAAACGCAGCCGGAAGCGAAATTTACTGGTGGGAGTACATGTCATCCTTGGTCTGCCCGGCGAAACCAGTGAAGATATGCTCGCTACAGCCCGGGAATTGTCGGGGTTGGAAATCCACTCGGTAAAACTGCACAATCTTTATGTCGTTCGCAATACCCCCCTTGCCGAGATGGTCGCCCGGGGTGAAGTGGAGTTGCTGCAGTTCGAAGACTACATCAACAGATTGGTCGATTTTCTAGAACTGCTGCCGCCGGGATGCGTTATCGATCGGCTTAGCGGCGATGCCCCGCCCCGATACCTGGTCGGCCCCCAGTGGTGCTTGGATAAAAGAGCGATTCGAGCGGCCGTGGAAGCGGTATTTCGACGCCGCGGCACGAGGCAGGGTTCAGGATTCGGGGTTCAGGGTTCAGGATTCAGGAATCAGAATACCAAGGACAACGGGTAGTGGGCGGTGCGAAACCGCAAGCGGATTTCATCCCTCATCCTTCATCTCTCATCCTTTATCCCTGATCTTTCACCCTACCCCCTTGCATCTTCCCCCTTGCATCTTCCCCCTTGCATCACAACCGGGTATTCTAACATTGGGTTTGGAGTAGACCGGATGATTGCTGGTCGGTGCTCGGCGGGCTGCCATATCGGCCCAACAACGAGTTTCGGCGAGAGGAAAGTCCGGGCTCCGTAGGACGTGGTGATGGGTAACGCCCACCGGCCGCAAGGTCAGGGAAAGTGCAACAGAAAGCATACCGCCTTGCAGCAGGGCGCATGGGGTCAAACTCGTGCGTCCGTGGCGAGGTAAGGGTGAAACGGCGAGGTAAGAGCTCACCAGCAGGCCGGGCGACCGGCTTGGCTCGGCAAACCCCACCAGGAGCAAGGTCAAGCAGGGAGCAGCGTAGCGCCGCATGACTTTTTCATCCGGCCGCTGCCGCGGGTCGGTCCGGCCCGCTATCGACTTCCGGGTAGACCGCTGGAGACGCCGAGCAATCGGCGCCCTAGAGAAATGATCATCACCCTTGGCTTAATAACCCAGGGGCACAGAACCCGGCTTACAGGTCCGCTCCAAACCCGCTTCTTCTCAGAAAATCCCCTCTCCCAAAGCAACATTATTTATCAGCTAGCAGGGAGGGTGGGTGATAAAGGTAAACGTATATTGCGTGAATTATCAATTTTACTTGGACCCAACAACGGACACGATGGTCTCGACGTACCCAATTTGGCAAGGGCGATAGGCCGCAGGCATGATTAGTCAACCAACCAAAGCAACGTTCGATAGCATCGCGACAGCTATGCAACGCCTTGCCGAACTCGGTTTGCAGCAATGCTATAGAGCGAATGCGTCCGGCACTGTGCCAGCGATGTCCCAGGCCGCTGTTGGGCCGCTTTCGTTCGGCCACCAGTTGAAAACCGTTTTGCAACGCGACCTCGTGCAAGGGATTACTGTCATATTGTTTATCCCCAAGGATATATCCGCCCCGCTTCAGAGTCGGGAGCAGCCTCGCCGCTACCTCCGATTCACCCTCATTCAAGGGCGCGATCGTCCAACACAAAGGCAAGGGAGCGGGTCCATATATGGCATGCAGCTTGTAACCTTTGGCATAACTTCTAGGGCCAGCCCGTCCCCATTTGCAATCTGGATCCTTGCTATGCGCACCAACGACCAGAGGCTTGCCGTCCACGGCCGCAACCCATCCGTTGTCGTCCTGCAATTTTATTATTTCTTGTTCCATAACATGCATCAGTCGTTGGACTTCCGTCGTTCTCAACCTATTGCTCATCGTGGGTTGCGAAGGCAATTTTCGCCTTGGCCACAGGCCTTCGGGCCAATTTTTAGGGTCACAGGCCCAGACTGTAGGCCGATCGTGGAGTACCGCCCAAATGTAAACCATCACGATTTCCATGTCAAAGAAAGTCACCTAGTTTCCAAGGCTCCCATTTGTCAAAACGCTGTGCAATTTGATATAAAGTCATCCAGAGTTCGCGTTCCATTTCTTGTCTCCTTTATGTTAGGAACAACAAGACAAGAATGTACGCGAACTCAATTTTTTTCCAGTATTACCTATACCCCCTTAACCAATGCTTGCTGATGAATAATGTTGCTCTGGGAGAGGGCCAGGGTGAGGGCAATTGACTCACGATTCGCTCAATCAAACTGCTTATTCAAAACTAGAGTTAGTATATTGAGATATATATGTCAAAATCCCCGAAGGATTTCGCACCCCGCGCGACAATATTTCTTTGAAAGCCAGTTTTGCCCGGGACCGAGGTTGCCGCATGGACTCCGATGACCGAGTGCTACGCGAGGAAATGCTGCGCCGGGAGGTGCTGGCCGGCAACGAGCAGACCTGGCAGATTTGGTACGGGGAGACGTTCGACGACCTGTATCGGTACGTGCTGTGGCGCTGCGGCGGCCGGCGGGATTGGGCGGACGAAATCGTGCAAGAGACTTGGCTTTGGGCCGTGCGGCGGATGCGGAGATTCGCACCCGGGCAAGGCAGTTTTTTGGCGTGGATGCGGGATTGCCTCGTACGTGATGCGGAACCATTTCCGCAGCCGGAAAAGATTATTGAAGACACAACAAACAGCCCAGGATGCCGCTGAAAAAAATGCCGATGCCGGATCGCTGCGGCGGAGCGGCGAAGAAAAAGAAGAGCAAATTGCCGCCGTATTGGATGCCTTGTCCGACCGGCATGAGGCCGTGCTGCGGGCGAAATACTTGGACGGTTTGTCGGTTGCGGAGATTGCCGCGAGTTGGAGCGCGACCCCAAAGGCCGTCGAATCGCTGTTAAGCCGCGCCCGGGAGGCCTTTCGCGATTTGTACGAAAAAATGCGCGGGAAAAATGTGTAAAGAGGAAAAAAGGAAAAGGGGAAAAAGGGAAAAACCATTCTATTTTTTTAATGAGGGAGACAGCCATGTCATCGCCTGATGAACTGCAAAACGATCCGCTTGACGTCGTACTCGGCGGCAAAGGCAAAATCTGCGGCGACGATAGACTGCGGCAGGCGGTGCTTGCCGGAACGCTTGGAGTAATCCGCCGCCGCCGCCGACTGAAGCGATGCGTGGTGGCTGCCACGTTGCTTGGTTGCTATCTGGCCGGCATGGCGACGGTGGCTTTTTTGCGCCAGGGCGGAGAAAATCCGTCGCAACCATCGTCCGCACAAGTTGTAGCCGATGGGCAATCAAAAACAGACGTCAGCCCGCCATTGCCGCCCGACTTTGCCGGTCCGCCGGATCAGAAAACGGTTTACACTCCCCGGAGTCAATTTGAAGTCCTTCGCCGCGCAGGCGACCGGTATCTGCAGGATCCGGAGAAAATGCAATTGGCGATTCGCACGTATGCACGTGCTTTGCAATATGCTTCGGCCGAGGAATGGGCCATATCGCCGGAGCACGACACCTGGCTTTTGATGGCCCTTAAAGACGCACAATCAAAGGAGACAAAACATGAGAACTCTCAGCTTTAGACAATTCGCCGGCATTTGCGCGGCGGCGATTTTAATTGGATTGGTTTTTGGCTGGGCAGGAGCAGGTCGGGCGTTTGCCGATGAATCTCTGGACCAACTTTTGGCCACGTCCATGGAAAACCACCCGGACATCGTGGCTGCCAAGTCCAAAGTCACGCTGGCTGAAGCGGAACTCAACGCTACGCGATTGCAAGTGGCGCGCCAGATCATCGCCTTGTGGGGCAATAGGAACTCGCAAATTGTATCCATGGAGGGGAGCAAAAGACAGTTACGGTCAGATCCCAAAGACATCGAGAAACGCGAGACACTCAGACAAAACCTTGAAGACGCTAGTATGAAGTTCCAGCAGACTGAAGCCGAGATAAAATTCTTAAAGGAGAAAGTTGCTCCTGTCGCTCAACAAAGCAAAGTGTCCCAGGAGCCTACCAAGCCGCTCCAGATCCCTTTCGGCCCGGTGGCGGAAAAATATACCAAGGATTTTTTCACTCAACCTACGAAAATGGAAGTCGTTGAGACACCTTTAGAACAGGTAATTGACTACCTGAAGAATTATCATGAATTCGAGTTTGTTATTGATAAAAAAGTCCTTGCCGAGGCGGGATTTTCTTCGGATATGCACATTACGTTGGATATACACGGGTGTTCGCTGACCGCTGCACTGCAATTATTCGAGGACCAGTACCAGGGCCTGCAATTTGTGGTCCGCGATTACGGCATCCTGCTGACAACCATCGACCAGGCAAAGGCCCAGGGCTACTACCCGGTTTTGGAGTATGCCAAATTCGTTGGAAAAGAAAAATCTACAGGTCCGCAGTTATCTCCGGGGCCGCAGACGAACACCACGCCAACCTTAGGCCCTGAAACTTACACCCCGGAGTTAAAACCGGCGCAAGAAAAACAAGGTAAGCAGGGTCTATCTCACACGAATCCGTCAGGCATGCCCACCCGCATGATGTGGCAATCATGCAGGGTGGGTTTTATTTCTGGGTGGCGCTGGCGTCTCGCCAGAGTTGTTATAGGAAAGCACTGGCAAGATGCCAGTGCCACCCAGCCGAGCACTGGCAAGATGCAAGCGCCACCAAAAGCGCGACCAATGGTCGCGGCTTTACAAATATGTCCGCAGCAACCGGTCGCAGCTTTATAAATCTACCCCGAACGCCGGTCGCGGCTTTATGGCATACCTATTCTTCCGGCACGAGTTGGGTATCGACGAATTGCAGGAGTTTTGAGATACAGAGCTTGTTCATGCTGGTGCGGTGGTCGTGGGCCTCGACCTTGAGGGATTCGTGCAGGCTTTTGGGGATGCGAACAGTGATTACCCGAGTGGGTTCTTCTTCGGTATTGATGTCAAAGGGCCCCTTTGCCCGCAATTGCGTGAGCAACTGCTGGATCTCCCGATAGGCATCGCTTTGCTCAAAATCATTGAGCAGTTCCCTGGTGGGGAATGTATGACGCACTATGCCATGCAGCCCAAAGATTTCCCGATAAAAGGTAACCCAATCCGGACCTTTGGCATACAGGACTTGGGCGATCCTTTGGATTTCGGTATGTTTTTCAGTCAGGCCGATAGTCATCTCCGTACTCACTGCTTTCTCCTTTTCATAAGTCGGTGGATTCGGTTTATAGAGTCACCATCGTGGCGACGAACCGATGAAATATGGGGAGAAAGTCAAGTCATTGACGGAACTTCTTGCAATGCAAGCAGTTATGTCATTGCATGCAATGTGCAATTTTATCAGGCGGTTGTGCACACATTTTGAGCACGGCGTTTCTGCCTATTTTTTGTGCAGGCCGAAAAATCACATTTTCTAAAGTGTCTAATAAGAAATGCCGATAACAATTGGTTTTTTCAAGTTGAAATCCCAATTAATGTGTAAGAAAAGGTAAAACGGGAAGGCCGGGGAAAAGGGAAAGAACCGAAGACTCAAGCCCGAGCACCGGCGGCCAGTTCGGCGGCGATCTTGTCGAAATATTCGACGCACTGGGCTATTTCAGGCAGCGAATCGTCCCAATTGTACTCGTACTCGATGGAAAAGACTCCTTTAAACCCTTGGCGGTGTAGTTCGCCAAGCATTGCCTTAACGTCGCAAATACCGGCGCCCCAAGGCACATCGTGGGCGTCGGGGCCTTGATTATTCAAATCCTTAAAGTGCAACGAAACAATGCGGCCATCGAGTTTCTTGAGCGATTCCAAGGGATCCAAGCCCGAACCGACCCAATGACCGGTATCGGCACAGGCCCCAATCCGCTTGCTGCATCCCCGGCAGGCTTTTAGCACCGTGTCGGGATTCCAGTAATGGGCGCGGGCGTATTTGGGATGATTATGTATGGCGATGTTCATTCCATATTCCGCACACAGCTTGTCGAGCATTTCCATGGCCTCTTCGGGTGGTTCGGAGACGATGGTTTCTATGCCCATATCCTTGGCGAAATCGAAAACCTTACGGCTGTCGTCCGGTTTTTGCGAGAGATTACAAACGCCGTAATTGACGAGTTTGACGCCGCAATCGCCCAGTTTTTTCTTGAGTTCCCGGCGTGCTTCGGAAGGAAGCGATTCGCTGACCTTAATTTGTGAACGTTCCTTGCTTAAGATCTGATCGGGATAGGCTTCGATGTATTTCAGGCCTAGGGAAGCGGTTTTATCGATGGCCTCGAACAAGGTGAATTTTCGGAAAGAATATGCCTGGCATCCCAGGCGCCATCCCAGTTTTTCGGCGTTGGGCGCACCTTTGGCATTTTCCGGGGCGATTCCCATCGACCAGAGATTCCGGGTCTCGTTTCCCATCAACCCGATTCCTAAAGTAAAGGCTCCCGCAGATTTAAGAAAATGACGCCGATCAAGGTTTATTACCATGGAGGAGCCTCTTACTTATTGCGAATTATGCGACACCGTTTAAGCAGCGGGCCAAAAAAATGACTCGAAAACGCAAATTAGCCAAATTTCGCCCACTTAAACATCAATAAAACTGTATTAGAAACGAACGATCTTTAGGAAGCGATTATAAGTTATATGCAATCCGCCGGCAACTAAGCGAACTTGACTCGAGCAACTTGCGTAATCTAGATTAGGGAAGTGTTATTATCGAATCATAAAAAAATAGGTTGCTGAATAGGCAAAATAGAAACCATAAAGGCACGTCGGGGTTTATTGTTTAATCAGACAATACTGCTTTAATTTTGGGCTGCAGCGCCAGGATTGGTGCTTGATTGACTTATAATTTCGGATAACATTTAACTTAAAGGCACAGACGACTCATCTTGGCCGGGCGTTCAGCCTACGGAACCTGGTTCTGAAGATACGCCATACTTTTTGTCGCTTTTAAAGCGGTCGTTTGACAGATCTTTTCGCCTGTTACGGGAAAACGGCAAAACATTTAGCCGCAACACATAATGAGCGATAGCTACAGCAGCGGAGAGAAAGTTTACCCGCCGACGGAGGATACCGCCGCCGCCCGGCCCTGCGCATCAGAATCTCCGTTGTCCTCCACCCCCCCGACACGACCCATAAGCGAACAGCCTACGTTTATTTCCAATCGTCCCCCGATGCCATCCCCTACGCTTTCCGATTCGGCCTGGCGTATCATGGAAGGCCGGATCATGCCGGGCGATCATTTGGGGCATTTCGAGTTGATCGAATACGTCGGCGGCGGGGGAATGGGCCGAGTATACCGGGCGATGGACACCCGACTCGCCCGGATTGTGGCCCTGAAAATTCTCACCCCCGATCAGGCCGCCGATTCGGAAACCGTGCAGCGGTTTAAAAACGAGGCTCAATCGGCCGCGCGGCTGGACCACGAGAATGTCGCCCGGGTGCATTACGTGGGCGAAGATCGGGGAATTCATTTTATCGCCTTCGAGTTTGTCGAAGGAGAGAACATCCGCAAATTGGTGGAACGTAAAGGGCCGCTGCCGCTCGAGGAGGCTATAAGCTACACGCTTCAAGTGGTCGACGCCTTGGCCCATGCCGATGCCCGCCACATAGTACACCGCGACATCAAGCCCTCAAATTTATTGATCACCCCCAGCGGCCAGGTGAAATTGATCGACATGGGTTTGGCCCGCCTGCGCCAGGCGGAGTCTGTGGGAGCCGATTTGACGGCCAGTGGAGTGACCCTGGGCACCTTTGACTATATTTCTCCCGAGCAAGCCCGCGATCCCCGTAATGCCGATATCCGCAGCGACATATATTCGCTGGGCTGCACTTTTTATTTCATGTTGACAGGCCGGCCACCCTATCCTGATGGGACCGTTTTGCAAAAGTTGCTGCAACATCACGGCGACCCGCCGCCGGATGTCCGGCAAATTCGGGGCGATTTGCCTGACGAGGCCAACCATATACTGCAAAAAATGATGGCCAAGGATCCAGACCGTCGCTACCCGGACCCCAATGAACTAATATCCGATTTATTGTCCTTGGCCGCGCAATTAGGCTTGCAGCCCTCCAGTCTCAACGGCAAGGTATGGTTGCCGAAGTCGGCACCCGAGGTTTCTCTCATTCACCGGCACATGCCGTGGTTGGCTTCTATCGCCGCTTTGGCGTGCATGTTAATTGCACTCGATATTTTTTGGAATAGATCGAGCCCTGGGGAACAGTCTCAATACGCGGCGTCTTTTGAGAGGAAGGAATCTGTCGCCAACTTGGCGGAATCCCAAGGCCCGGGCATAACACACGAAAAAACAAAGCCCTTGGCGACAAAGGACAAACCATCTTCGGCAAATACGCCGTACTCATCCGAAAATACATCGCGGGTCTCAGAAGACGCTTCCGGACGCAAGTCGCCCCAAGAAATATGGAGGCTTTACCCGCCGGCATATCCGGCAGTGAAGGCAGGTCAGGCGGCAACCGCATCCGTTGCAAACGCGACTCAATCGCCGCCGAAGTCTACCGGCGTCGTTAAAATACCGCTGGCAGGCAGCATGCCTCAGCAGTCCGCTCATACGGACTTATCACAGGGCAGCGGCATTCCAACCGCACCTGTTTCTGGCAATGCACAAAACGATTCGACTCGGGATATGCCGGGTAGGGCTTTATTGCATGCGGAATCCGGCGAAAACGCGTCCTTCGCCGGAAGTTTGGCCAAGCATAATGGTTTGCTTGTAGTAAGCGATTTGGCCGCCGGCGAGAACGAATTCACTAATCTGGCCGCCGCTTGCGCAGCCGCCCGCAACGGAGATGTGATTGAATTGCGGTATAACGGTCCGCGTGAAGAAAAACCCGTTCACATGGCCAATTTGCGGGCAACGATCCGGGCCGGAGACGGGTACCAGCCGGTGTTGATTTTCCGGCCCAATGAAACCGATCCGGTAAAGTATCCGCGCAGCATGTTCACTCTCAGTTCAGGCCGGTTGACAATTTCCAATTTGGCCATGGAGATGCTCATCTCCCGCGATATAGCGGCCGACAACTGGTCTTTCCTGGAGATCCGCGACGGGCAAACGATACGGCTGGAAAAGTGCGCCCTTACCGTGGACAACGCCTCGGAACAGTTGACCGCCTATCATCAGGATGCGGCTTTTTTCCGTGTTGCCGCCTCGCCCGGCGCCGAGTCCAAGGTTGCCGGCGGCAATGCCGGGCCCCCGCCCCTGGCTAGCATTGAATTGAACGACTCCATTGCCCGGGGAGAGGCTGCATTCATCCGGGTAGACGATCTACAGCCCGTACATCTGGCTTGGGACAACGGGTTGTTGGCGACCAGCGAATGGTTTCTTTCGGCGGCAGGCGGGGCTCAATCGCCCAAGCCCGACGAGATGCTCCGCATCGACTTGCAACATGTGACAATCGCAGCCCGCGCCGGGTTGGTTCATCTTGCCAGCAGCCAGGCCGCCCCGCACCAGTTTACAGTTCAATTCAATTGTGCCGGCAACATCATCATGACTTCGCATGGCAGTTCACTTATTGAACAAGAAGTGATCGGTCCTCTGGAAACTGCCCGGCGACAAATCGTTTGGAACGGGGACCACAACTTTTATCAGGATGTCAACGTATTCTGGACCATCCGCAGCCTTGGGGCGGAACCCTACTCCGATAAGTTGTCATTCCAAGGTTGGCGAACGTATTGGGGACCGTCCCGGGAAAATCAAGCGTTTTCCGGCGCATCGAGTGGGACAACCTGCCCGGCCCGGATCGCCCGCCGCACACACAAACTCCGGCCGATTATAGCTTGAATGAGGAGGCCGCGGAGAATCCCGCCGTCGGCGCAGCCGAAGACGGCAAAAATGCAGGCATGCAAATCGAACGCCTGATGGCTTTGCCCCTTCCATCGCAAGCGGACGGTTTCGGTTTGCCGGAATGACCCGACCGACCATGCCGACCAACGCTGCGGCTCGGCGCCCGATGGCACCTTGCCCCTAGCCTGCATTTCTCACCAACGTGTGCCACTGCTTGACGTAAGGCAAGCAGTGGACGGTGATTTGAGCAAGCACTGCTTCTGCGAAGCAGTGGCACACTGTCTTCTAACGTATCGGTCTGGTGAGAAATGCGGGCTAGGTCCCTGTGGCGATTCGCATATACCGGACCCAGATCTCAAATCGCTCTAAAAAGCCGTGCAGCAATGACTTAATCAATATAGAGATGCAGGCATTTAATTATGATGCAGGCATATTGCCCGCCCTGGAAAATGTAGGTGAAATGCCTGCAACACAAGTAAAATAGATCAAGTTTTTTTAGCAGACTAAAATATTGAAATATAGAGCCATAGGAGTTGCACTAACATCCACTCCTGCGTTATGCTTATGTGCTTAGGGCGATTAGCTCAGTCGGTTAGAGCGCCACGCTTACAACGTGGATGTCAGTGGTTCGAATCCGCTATCGCCCACCTGTAGAGTTGTACAGTATCGTATACTCTCGCATTTCTCGGGAATTGCGGGTTTTTTTGTTTGTCTTGCTTGTCGTTGCAACCCCATTCCGGCGTTTGCCGTGCCGGATTTTGCGCCGCCTGTAGCTGTGGGTCGGTTATCAGCCATACTCGCCACAGGTCGGCGTCGCCCTGGGTGATCTCATGTAATGGTTTGCCAGCCCCAAAGCATTCGAGAAGGCACCGCTTGGTTTGAGGGATATAAGTCATAAGATTACCGTACTTCCCGTGTAGATTAGTATACTTCTTGGATAGTAGTATTATAGTTGATAATTTTATGAATCTTTTGTCTATATTCGCTGTATACCCACTAGTCATACGTTATTAACGTCTTTATATTATTGACATGATGCATAATGATTGCGTACTTTATGGAATAACAGATAAGTAAATATGAACTTTGCCGCATGTCTCGTTCTGTCTCTTGTTGCGCTTTCGACTGATGAGCCGGCAAAAACAGCGACGGACCGTCGGGTCGTACTTACCGTGCAAATCAAGTCGCAAAAGCCCGTTACTTTCACGGCTGACGAGCTGGGCAAATTAGATCGCCTGAAGATTCAGAGCGGCGAGGATGAAGAAACTTACGAAGGCGTGCCGCTGGTGAAGATTCTCAACGCGGCGGGCGTAAAATTTGGCCCCCGGTATTCCCAATGGGGAGACTGTTACGTGGTTGTGGAAGGAGCCGACGAGTACCTGGCTATATTTTCCATTTTTGAGATTGAACCCAAACTGGCTCACACGACCGTTTTGCTTGCCGACCGGCGCAACGGCAAGCCGCTTTCCAAGGCCAAGGGGCCATACCAGCTTATCGAGAAAGACGCCAAAGATCGATGTCGATGGGTTAAACAAGTCACAGCAATCAATATTAAGGAGGCAGCGGACGACGTTCGAGCCGACAACCATGACGGGAATAATCCCGGCAAGTAGGTCCGTAAACGTTGCAAATCCGGGCATTTAGAGATGTCGCAGAGTCTGTCGCATCGGCGAACTGCCAAAGTATCGACTTGTAGCATCGCGCCCGGAGGGTTTACGTTGATTGAAGTGCTCGTTGTGATCGCCATAATCGGCATATTGACAGGGCTGCTCCTTCCCGCAGTGCAAGCGGCGCGGGAATCGGCCCGCCGCATGCATTGCGCCAATCAGATCAGGCAGCTCGCTCTGGCCGCGCAAAACTACCATTCGGTGCACAATTCCTTTCCGCCGGGAGTGGACCGCTTATCGCAACAGAAAAGTTCCCTGTTTGTTTTTTTATTGCCCTACCTCGAAGGCGGTGAATTATATGAGCAGTGGAGGCGTCCCGACGTCAACCGGCAGTTGTTGGCGGCCACTGTTATATCGAGTTTGGCGTGCCCGTCGGACCCGATCCCCAATAATCCGGTCCAAAACAAGTCAAGCGGAAATTGGTATGGACTGACGAGCTACGGGGGCAACGGCGGCACGCGTTCGTTCTATCCCAACTCGCCCGATTTGAAAGCCGACGGAATTTTTTTCGAGGTCGGCCCCAATTCGCGGCCCGCGAAAAACCAGAAGCCCGTCCGGATGTCGATGATCACGGATGGATCCAGCCACACGCTGCTTTTCGGCGAGCGCAATCACCGCGATTTGAACTACGATTCCTTCGCCCTGCAAGGCTGGGAACAAACAATGGGCGAATATGGTTACTGGACCGGTTCGAGCGGCAATCTCTCGCTGGGCGACGTAACCCTGAGCAGTTACGCGCCGATCAACTACCTCGTGCCGGTCTCATATACAAACCGCGCCGACGCGACGCCTCCCATCAATTCACGCGGCGATTTCCGAAATTACGCCGACTTGCGGTTGTGCGCTTTCGGCAGCCGGCACCCTGGCGGGGCGAATTTCGCCATGGCCGACAACGACGTGCGCTTTCTAACAGACGATATTTCCTTGGATTTATTACGTGCGCTAAGCACGCGGGAAGGAGGCGAAACCGTCGCCCTGCCGTAGTGACCGCGCCCGTATGGCCCTATTATTTTTACCCGACTTTAGTAAGGAGAAGAAACATGCAGCATCGAAGAAAAACATCAATTTTACACTGGTCCATGTTTGCCTGCGCCTGGCTTGTCTGGGCAACGACGGGTGGTCGACAGGCAGCCGCCGACATAATAGATATTCCGGTAGTGGGTTAAGTTGAAATATTTTTTGTGGATGATTGGCATGCGACTTCGGGCAGCAAATCAACCACTTCTTCGATGCTCCACTTATGATCGGTAACGCCCGCTTTTATGGCTGGGGTGCTTTTCAGGGTTTGGTGAATCCGCACAAAGTTATGATACATAGCTGTGATAGCAAAAGAATAAGCCAGCATGTCGGCCTTTTTGCTAAAAGCATTGGTTAGTCGGGTATATCGCCGGTTATTCATTCTGAAATTAAGGTTCTGCCGTTCCATGTAGCTTGTTGATATGTGGGCCGGATCGGGATTGCCTAAAACCACCTTTTTCTTAGTCCCATTGCATTTAGGCGGGCTGTAGCGTGTTTCTGCGCCGGTTTCCGGCTTGCCATAAAGTTTTTTCAGCATGGCGTAATCAACCTCAGCGAAGCTATCCAGAACGGCAGGAAAGTATGCTGGGAGGGAATCGGTGGTAAGTTGAACCCGGTTAGCTAATCGGCCTTGAATATCCTTAATGAAATCGTAGGCGTTAGATGCATCACGGTTGCCAAAATGCCAAGAGAAAAGCAGTTTGGCATCGGCATCTATGGCGGTCCAAGTCCAAATGGAACCCACGCCAGCCTGACCACGCATTTCATCGGGTAGGTTCTTTTCTTTGGCATAGCAGAAACACCAGATTTCATCACATTGGACCTGCTGGATTTTCAGATTGCGAAAGACATTGCCTTGGAAGTCCAAACAGGCTTGGCCCAATTCCCGGGTCAGCTTTTGGATGGTGTTTTTGGCAACCCCCGTCATTCGGGTGGTGGCTCGGATAGAGCAGCCATCCACTAGGCATCGGATGACCGCACAGCGTTTTTCATGGGTTATTGTGTTCATATCTATATTATACTTGACCGCTCAAGCATGTCAATAGGGTATTTGATATATTTTGTGATAAAAGAGTGATATTTTCTTGAAAAGTTCACTTTTTTGTAATATAATCTATTTACAAGGACGGATTAGTGTGATAACAATAGAAGATTATCATGTCTGAAATAGAAGCAACGTTGTTTGGCGATTATCACGTCACCCCAACCCACACCGCAATGAAAGAAGCGATGGACTTATTTCCTCGCTACGGGGACTATCAAGAGGTGCGCAGACATGCGCTAAAGTTGGCGTTTTGGCCAAAGAGAACTGTGGTTGGATCGGGTGGCATGGTTGGAGATTTAGATTGGGAAGAAATAAAAGGAATGAATGGTCCTAAAGCATGCGAATTGCGTATTGACGATGTGATTGGTGGATTTAACAACTTAAGGCTTATTTTTTATGCTTTTGAAAAAGATGTTATCCTAGATGGAGATATTATGCCTAGACTTTGGGTAGTTAGTATTTTGCAAAAGAAAACAGAACGTTTTTCTAATGCAAATCTCCGTATTTTTTCAGCAAGGGTAAAGATAATTAGGCAAAGAAAATATGCTGATTATCTTTAGGGCGTTATCCTTTGATACGATATGGAGTTTACAATGACAAGCACTATTAGTAAAACGCGAAATACAATATCAAAAAATCCGACTGCCGATCTTTTGAACGAAAATGTCAGAATATATTTAAGAGTTCAAAGTGCATTCAATGAATGTTCGGACGAAATTCAAGAAGTCGTTCGTGACATGGGTGAAGTATTTAATTCTCCTGAATCTACGGAAGAAGAAAAGAATGCTGCTTTATACACAATGGTAGAGGCCATATTTCCTGCTCTTGCCATCAATGTTCTTGACGCATGCGAGAACATAAGGAAGAACCCTCAGTCTCAGAAGTACAACGATGAATTAAATCGTCAAGAAGAATATTTTGCAGATAAAGTCCGGAAGATTATGACAGATAAAAGCATTACCCAAGAGCAATTAGCTGATCGCATAGGTATCGGTCAATCGGCTATTTGTAACATGCTTAATAGAAAGTGCCGGCCACAAAAAAGAACTATTGAGAAAGTCGCAAGAGCATTAGATGTTGAAATTGGTGATCTTTGGAAGGATATTAGCGTCGATTATCTTTCCAGCGAGCAATAGCCGCTTTTTTTGCGATTTCCGTCTTTCGTTTTGCGGTTAGTTTAGCCGCCCGTGCCGGTCCACCTTTTAGCCCTCCTAGCTTGCCAAGAGCGACAGCCGCCGGGTTTTTCTCTGGTTTTGGTGGTTCAGCATCCGGCACTACCTGATCGAGGATAGATCGGGCTATTTCCTGCGTATCTTTCTGTTTGCTTGAACGCTTAGGCATACTAGAAGTATACCACGATCTTATTTTAGGTCAACATATCTAGGGGGCCGGTTCAATCAGCCATTGACCTTACTATGCGACCAGCGGCAAAAATAAGCAGTCCAGGAATGGTACAAATGAGCAATTCAAAAGGTGAAGGGTTGAAATAAACTAAACCCGCGCATATACCGCCGATTGAAATTAGTAAACCAGACAATTCGAAAATTTTTGCTGCTTTCTTCATAAACTTGTTCCCCTATAAGCGACCTTTTCAGTTTACGTCCCGCTCCGTCCTATTGCAATAAGTGCTAGCAGTAGTTCCGTATCCACTAAAGCGTTGACCTTAACTAACACTGTAGAGTGAGGGAGTAGGCTTTTGGTTTGGGTTTTTTCTTTTTTATTCAAACTGACCCACTACCGATATTCCCATATCTATAGACACTCAACTCGATAGCAACTATCATACGGACAATTTCGGAGCAAAAAGTACAACCAAGGTACTTGTAGATATCGCCCACACTCCGTGGTCAAGGGCACGGACGGCCTTTGTTATATCCGCGGAAACCTGGACGTTGCCGGCGGGCCAAACGCTGGAGTCGGCCAAGGTCTATTATGCGTTGAACCAAGCTAACAACACCAACAATCGGACTGTCAGCTTGTATCCGCTTACGCGAACGTTTGTCGAGGGAAACGGCCAAGGCAAGGGAAGCGGACCATCAGGCGGCGCTACTTGGGACACGTACGACGGCACAAATGCCTGGACCACAGCGGGCGGCGATTACGATGCAACCACGCACGTGGACGCCGCCGAAGGCGACACTTGGTTCTCCTGGGACATCACTTCACTTTGGGACAACACAAATTTGCGCTCTTACGGCGCACTGCTCTGCCTTAGCAACGAGTCGTATGACTTGAGCGATCTGAGCACCCCGAACGACTCGATGCCTCGCGTTGCATTCAATTCCGCCCAATATACCCCGGCGGGTTATGCACCATATATCGAAGTAATAACCGCCGTGCCCGAGCCTGCCACGATTGTTTTACTGGCGTCCGGCTGCTTGTGCCTGCCAGCCTTGTTGCCGAGACGAAAACAGTAGACGTCAGTGCTCAAAACATTGTAGCTCGCAAATAATGGTAACGGAAGTTCATTGTTGTTGTGCCGTCCGTTGCCATTCGGGAAGGTGTAGCGTGGGAGGTCTCGTATCAGCCGCAGGTTTCGCTAATAACCCCCCATGCAGACTACGCCGTTATTTGATCCGGCAGATTGTGCCGGAATGTGCGGATGTAGCTTTATTTAAGACAGGCCGGAATGTTCCAATAAAAAAGTCTAGAGGAACTCCGGGCGGAAATGTCCTAAAAAAGCACGAAAATTACTGAATGTCGTTGTTAGATCGGACTGCTGGAGGGCGCATAATCCATAACACACGACTGCACATCGACCTACAATTAGATCCAGGCCTCCCCATAACTTGAATATGCTATAGTTTAAATGTGGTGGAATTTCACAATATACTTATCTAAGCGGGTAGGTTTTTTATGCGTTGTCGATGCCCTTATTGTTCACAATTGGTGATACAACCCAGAAATGCGGAAGGCCCAAACTTCTGTAAAAGATGCCGGAACTTGTTTTTTCCTTCCCCACCGAAAAAAGTGCCGGCGTGGGTGCTGGGAGTTTTGGTATTCTTAACGGCCAACTGGCAAATAATTTATCGCCTAAATTGCGCCTGAAATATTGGATGATCGAACACTCGTGAACTGCGATGCAGTTCCAGCTTGCTTTGCGGTCGGCGCTGATGGAACATGCGGTCCGTGTTGTCAGATACTGTTTCCCGGAGAAAGCCTTATGGACACGATACATTTTGCAGTTATGGCCTTGACTTTAATCGTGCTGATCCATGTATGTCTGCATACCTTTCAAGCTAGATCAAAGGCTTAAGCCGTACTAAGCGGATCAGTGTAGCTCGAAAATCGCTTCAATTTCCACGCTCGCGCCAAGCGGGAGCGCACCTGTCCCGATTGCACTGCGGGCGGCAATGCCGCATTCGGGACCGAAAATATCGGCGAACAACTCGCTACAGCCGTTGATCACGGCCGGCTGCTGGGTAAATTCGGGAGTGCAGTTCACTGCGCCCAACACCTTCACCACGCGACGAATGCGGTCGAGGCTGCCGAACTGCTTTCTGAGCGAGGCTAGAATGCCCAGCCCGGCAAGCCGTGCGGCAGTGTAGCCGGAGGGAACATCCAGATCCGCTCCGAGTCGACCTGTTACCAGTTTTCCGCTCGCTTCGACAGGCAGGTGTCCCGAGGTGTAAACCAGATTGCCGGCCGTAATCAGCGGTTTGTAAAGGCCTTTCGGTTCCGGGGCGGGGGGCAGTTCTAATTTTAGTTCCGTAAGTTTGGCGGCAAGTCGAGCTTCGGCGGACATAATGAAAAGGGTTCGGGGGTTCAGATTTTTGTTGGGGCGGCGGTTAAACCGCCGCCCAACGAATAGTGAGTGATACGTTCATTCGATGACTTTGTTAAGCGGATATTCCACGATGCCCCGGGCCCCGGCCGCTTTCAACAGGGGAATAATTTTTCGCACGATCGATTCGTCAAGGATCGTATTGACATCCACCCATTGTTCGTCGGCCAGGCTGGAAACGGTGGGTTTTTGCAGGGCGGGCAGGAGCGAGAGGACATTTTTTAGCATGTCAACGGGCACGTTCATCATCAAGCCCACTTTCCCCTCGGCGGCCATCGCGCCCTCGAGCATCAAGGCAATGTCGTCGATCTTCTGCCTTTTCCAGGGATCGGCATAAGATCGATGGTTGGCGATGAATCGCGTCGTGCTGGTCAATACTTCGTCGAGAATGCGGAGATTATTCGCCCTCAGGGAACTTCCCGTCTCGGTGACTTCGACAATGGCGTCGGCCAGCTTGGGCGGTTTGACTTCGGTCGCGCCCCAACTGAATTCCACCTCGGCCGTTACGCCGTGCTCGGAAAAGTAACGCCGGGTCATGCGTACGGCTTCGGTGGCAATCCGCTTGCCCTGCAGGTCCCGGACCGATTTGACGGGCGAGTCTTCCGGCACGCATAGGACCCAGCGGACCGGCCGGCGGCTGATTTTGGAAAAAACCAATTCGGCCACTTCATGCACGTCGGCCTCGCACTCCATGATCCAATCGTAGCCCGTCAAACCCGCGTCCAAGACTCCGTTTTCAACATATCGGGCCATCTCTTGCGCCCGGATCAAAAGACATTCAACCTCGTCGTCGTCGATGGCGGGGTAATAACTCCGGGACCCAAAAGTGATTTTGTAGCCCGCGCGGCGGAACAACTCGGCGGTTGCCTCCTGGAGACTTCCGGCCGGGATGCCAAGTTTGAGAATATTTGACATAAGGGTTCAGGGTTCGGGGTTCAGGGTTCAGGGTTCGGAATTTTGAGATTTGGGGTACAGGATTTTGTTGGTTATGATTTTATCTACATATGGATTGTGGCGCCACAAAATAATGAGAATCGAAATTCGCGGGACAACACTCAGGATTCAGAATTCGGCTCTCCCCCCAGTCCTGAACCCTGAACCCTGAATCCTGAGCCCTTTTATAGACCTTTTCCGGGTCGAACACTCGTTGGGCGATCACTTTTAGCCCTTCGGGCGTAATCTTTCGGAAAAAGCAACTTTTATATCCTTCATGACAAGCGGCGCCGCCTTGTTGCTCGACGGAAAGCAGGATTGTATCGCGGTCGCAGTCGATGTAAATGGCCTTGATGTTTTGCAGATTTCCGCTTTGTTCGCCTTTGCGCCACAATTTTTTCCTGCTACGGCTGTAATAAATCGCCTGACCGGTTGCCAGGGTTTGGGCGTAACTTTCGGCATTCATGTAGGCCAACATTAAAACTTCGCCGGTTTGGGCATCTTGGGCAATGGCCGGTAAGAGTCCGTCGCCGTGGGAGAAATCAGGGCCGTTGTCGGGTGATTGAGACATGGTCGATTATGGAAAGAGGTGGAATTCCCGGTTCACTTTTATAACGAGTATTCATAAAAAGTTGATAAATCAGTTTAAACGAATGCGGATTTGGCCGCCACCCCCCTCTAAATAGTCGTTCGTTGAATGATCTGATCTGCAAGAGTCGCATTTGGCAAGGAATCAAAAGCATTGGCAACTGTGCATTCCACAAAAACCCTTACAACCTCAAGAAAAGCATATTCGGCAGAATAAAAGTTCATTTCAGAAACGCAATACGGGTACCGAGAATCACTAGCAGCGCAATTCATGCACCTTTTCGGTTGAAAGGAAAAGTTCGTGGCTCGCTCGGTATCTGTTTTGTTGCCTGTTAAAAATGCCCAGTCTACGCTTGTCCCAACCGTCCAAAAGATTCTCGATGTAGTATCCGAGATCTCGGAGCAGGTTGAATTGTTGATTATAGACGACGGTTCCGCCGATGCCACCAGCGAGGTAGCGGTGGAATTGACTCGGCGTTATCCGCAAGTCCAGGCTATTTGCCAGAGTCGCTCGTTAGGCAGGGAGGCGGCAATTCGCTCGGCTCTGCAAAAAAGTACCGGCAAGATAGCATTAATACATGAAGAGGAACAGGGAACGCCTTTGGATGAAATCGCTAAAGCCTTGAAATCTTCCGCATCTGAAGGTCAATTTTTTTTCAGGCTGGATGCGGTCAAAGGCACTCAAGAGGTAATGCCGGTACAATCTGACCGTTCCCCGGCGGACTGCGATTTTTCCCAGCGCTCGCATCAGCAGCAACCCTTGACTTCCAGCCGGCCGGCGCGACCTAATTTCCTGGAACGATTAAAAAACATCGTCTTGGGCGAGTAGCGGGAAGCGATTGCTTGCGCAGGCCTTTTAGAGCATTGTTCACTATGGTGTAGCATATCGCATTCTAAGAAAATTCACCGGCCGCAAGCGGTCGGGCTAAACGGACGCTACATCCACCTGAACATCGCTCTAATCTTCAATTTTATTCAGATATTTGGCCAGGCACGAGCCGATCAATTGGGTTCAACCCGGTTAGGAGCGATTAATAACAGAATAAGCTGTTATAAATGGCGTTTTTTTTTCAAGATCTACTTGTCGAACCGCTTTCCAGCAGGTATGATTATTTTGAAGGCCGTGAAGCATTATATAATAAAATCCTCATCGCGGCTTTTGTCCGGCTTAGGCCGGCGGGCCAGTTTTCGGTGCGACATGCGTGTAAATGGGCTATTGATGTCGCCTCACAGGGACGGTTGAATCACAGCCGATCGCTGAAAACTAGGTGATGCTCTGCTCTATTCATTTTCATTTTGCCGCTGTTCCTGTGTGAACATCGAAGAAGGGGTGTCTCTATGAGTGTTGTACATATAACCACCACTGAGCTCGGAACCGGACATGAAGTGCCGGTTCCCGCCGTCAGGCATCCCTTGCATCGCTTGGCCGCCGTGCGGCAACAACAAGGGATTTCGCGCCGTACCGTAGCGCGACGATTAAACATTGATCTCGCCGCTGTCCGGGCACAAGAGGATGAAACAGCCGACATTTCGCTGAGCCAGTTGTACGAGTGGCAAAAGGTATTGGAAGTGCCGCTGGGCGAGTTGCTCTTCGAGGCCGACGATTCCCTCTCGGCCCCGGTGCTGCTGCGAGCCCAATTGGTGCGATTGATGAAATCGGTCCTGGCAATTCAGGAGAATGCCAGACAGGAGACCATCCGCCGCATGGCCCAGACGCTGATCGACCAACTCCTGGCAATCATGCCGGAATTGGCCGGCGTCGGTCCATGGCATGCCGTGGGGCAACGCCGCCGCTTGGATGAACTTGGCGTGGCGGCCGAACGACGGCTATCTGACGACGTTTTCTTGGACCTGACCGAATAAGGTCGAGGGCCATAGGTCCCCAACGGCGGCCGGAAACGGCCGCCGTTTTAGGTTTCTTGGCCGATCTTATCCCGTTTTCCTCGTTACACAAGCACATTGGTGTCGATCACCACCTTCACGAGCGACTCCGTACATCCGCGATCGCTTTGGCAACGTCCTTTCGCGTGCGGCCTGCCGCCTGAGCCTTCCGCCGAAGATGCTTGTGGAGGTCCGCGAATTCCTCGACCGATGGCGCTGAAAGAACCTTGAGCATCACCGCGTCGCCTTGCGAGATTACAACGAACTGGGCCCCCGCTTTAAGTCCCATCTCGTTGCGGATCGTTTCGGGAATGACCACCTGGCCGCGAGACGACAATTTGGTGGTAGAAAGTGCTGGCATGACTTTTTCTCCATGGCGATAATCTTACTAATAAGTTTATACCACATTACCATTCGGTAGCAAGCGACTTAATAATGGCCTATCTTGTCAATATCGTACACGTACTCGGTTTTTTCATTGGCTGGTATAATCATCCGCAGCCACTACTTGCTGAAGGTCTTAGAACTGCTTATATTTGATGCCAAATGTTACGGAAAATCGGCCCTCACCCTGGCCCTCTCCCGGAGGGAGAGGGGAGATTTCCAAATATTTCTCAACCCTTTTTCCCACATATTCCCATGGCAATCGAAAAAAAAGATATTCAGCGGCATTTTGTGGAAAAACTCGGCCGGCAGCCCAAGTGGATCGTGCGTGCGCCGGGCCGGGTGAATCTTATCGGCGAGCATACCGATTACAACGACGGCTTTGTTTTTCCCCTGGCCATCGATCGGGCCGTGTGGATTGCCCTGGAGCCGCGCGACGACCGCAAGGTGATCGTTCATTCGATCGACTATAAAGAAAGCGGCGAATTCGCCTTGGACGCCCTAAAAAATACCAAAAGCGGCTGGATCGAATACATCAAGGGCACTGCCTGGAGTCTGCAGGACGCCGGTCATCGCCTGTGCGGTTGGGAAGGCGTTCTTGCGGGCGACGTGCCCTTAGGGGCCGGTCTTTCGTCCTCGGCCGCGCTGGAAATGGCCACCGCCCGGGCGTTTGCCGTGGCTTCGAATCTTTCCTGGGAACCAGCACCAATGGCATTGCTGGGACAGCGGGCGGAAAACAAATGGGTGGGCGTGAACTGCGGGATTATGGACCAGATGATTTCTGCTGCCGGAAAGGCCAATCACGCCTTGCTTATCGACTGCCGCGACTTACATACCGAACTAGTGCCCCTGCCGCCCGGCGTGGCGGTGGTGGTGCTCGATACGTCAACTCGGCGCGGCCTGGTGGATTCGGCCTATAACGAGCGCCGCTCGCAATGCGAGGCCGCAGCCAAGTTTTTCAAGGTAAAAGCCCTGCGCGACGTGAGCATGGAAAGATTTCTAAAAGAGGCCGACGGATTGGATCCCGTGACCCGCCGCCGGGCGTTGCACGTCATCGGCGAGAACGAACGGACCGTGAAAGCCGCAGATGTGATGCGCCGCGGCGACGCAGTCAAATTGGGCGAATTGATGAACCAAAGCCATGAGGATTTACGCGATAACTTCGAGGTCTCCAGCGACGCACTAAATGCAATGGTAGATAACGCCCGCATGCACAAAGCTTGTTACGGGGCCCGCATGACAGGCGCGGGTTTCGGCGGTTGCGCCATGGCGCTTATAATGGCCCGAGAGGCCGTGGATTTCGTCAGCCACACTGCCAAGGGCTACCAGAAACAGACCGGCCACAAACCGGCCGTATACGTTTGTCAGGCCACCAACGGGGCGGAAGTGGTTTAGGAGCTCTAACAAAACCGCTTATTTTTATAGAATATGCCGGTGTAGAGAATAAATAATGGGCACATTTTGCCCTCATCCTAACCCTCTCCCGACCGCTGCGCGGTGCCCGGAGAGGGGAGGTTTTGTTAGAGTTCCTTAGATTAATTGGCGTCCGGGAAAATAACGATATGTAGCCGAACGGCCAAATATTACAAACCCACGGGTTGCAATCCGCGGGCTTAACGGTAAATATTTAGTTACAGGAAAAGCTCCTGTAATTCGGAGATGAAAATGAAAGATCAATTAATTGTCGTAAACGGCGGCGGGGGTTTTATCGGAGGCAATCTTGTCGCCGATCTGCGCAGGCAGGGTTATAAAAAAATCCGCGCCGTTGACATCAAGCCCTATCATGAGTGGTATCAAAAATCCGACGATGTGGAGAATCTCGTCTTGGATCTGAATCTCAAGGAATCGTGCGAGCGAGCCGCACAGCAAGCACATACGGTTTACAACCTGGCCGCGAACGTGGGCGGCATGGGATTCATCGAAAACAACAAGGCCTTGTGCATGCTTTCGGTGTTGATCAACACGCACATGCTCCTGGCCGCGGTGAAAGTCGGAGTGCAGCGATATTTCTATTCATCTTCGGCCTGCGTTTACAACGCCGACAAACAAACGGACGTAAACGTTACGGCCTTGAAGGAAGAAGACGCCTATCCGGCGATGGCCGAGGACGGGTACGGCTGGGAAAAGCTTTTTTCCGAGCGGATGTGCCGGCACTTCCGCGAAGATTACGGACTTTGGGTCCGCGTGGCCCGGTTCCACAACGTCTACGGCCCGTTCGGCGCGTGGGACGGGGGCGCGAAAATGCCACGGCCGCCATTTGCCGGAAGGTCATCGATGCCAAAGTCAACGGCAAAAATGAGATCAACATCTGGGGCGATGGCAAACAAACGCGCAGCTTCACGTACATAGACGACTGCCTGAAAGGCATGCAAATGCTGCTGGCAAGCGACGTCATCGAACCAATCAACATCGGATCGAACGAACTGATAAGCATCAATCAAATGGTCGACATGGTCGAAAAGATCGCCGGCGTGAAACTCAAGCGAACCTACGACCTGAGCGCTCCGAAAGGCGTCCGCGGACGCAACAGCGACAACACGCTGATCAAAAAGTTGCTGGGTTGGGAACCAGGCGTCAAACTCTACGACGGCTTGGAAAAAACCTACGCCTGGATCTACGACGAATATATGAAACTGCATAAAAAGTAGGTTTATGCGATATGCCCTGATAATCGCCGGCGGAACAGGAACCCGGCTTTGGCCGATGAGCCGCGGCGGTTTGCCCAAGCAGCTCATTCCTTTCATCCAAGGCAAGAGCCTGTTGGAAATCGCTTTCCAGAGATTGGAAGGACTGATTCCGGCGTCGCGGCGTTACGTATGCGCCGGTGTGAAGCATCGTGAGGCGATCATCGCGGCCCTGCCGGCATTGGAAAAAGAACATTTCCTGGGCGAACCGGCGGGGCGCGATACGCTTAACGCCATCGGGCTTGGCGCCGCCGTTTTGGCAGCCAAAGATTCCCAAGCAGTGTTTGCAGTGCTTACGGCCGATCATCTGATCGAATCGGTCGATGAATTTCAGAAAATCATGGACCGGGGATTTGCGCTGGTCGAGCGGGACCCGCAAACGCTGGTCACGTTCGGCGTCGCTCCCACCGGCCCAATTACGGCTTACGGGTATCTGGAATTGGGCGATCCGATCCCGGGTGGCGGGAAAATCGTTAAGCAATTCAAGGAAAAGCCGCCCTTGGCCGCGGCAGAACAGTACTTTCGCAAAGGGCCGGATCGTTATTTGTGGAATAGCGGCATGTTCGTTTGGCACGCCTCCACATTGCTGAATTGCATCAGCCGATTGGAACCGGCCGTGTATTCGGGTCTTATGACAATCGTCCAAGCCTGGAACACCCCGCACAGGGACGAGGTGCTTGCCGAAATTTATCCCACCCTGAAGAAGATCAGTATAGATTTTGCCGTTATGGAACCCGCCTCGCGCATGGAGCAAGTCCGCGTAGCCGCCATTCCCATGGGGTTAAAATGGTTGGACGTGGGCTCGTGGCCGTCTTTCGCCCGGACCTGCCCGCTCGATGAAAACGGCAACGCCCTGGCCGCTGAAAAACATATATTATCGGAGACCTCGAACTGCCTCCTGGCTTCCAGCGAGCCGGACCATCTGATAGCCATGCTGGGATGTCAGGATTTGATTGTGGTTCATACTAAAGACGCCACCTTGATCTGCCCGGTGGATAAAGCCGAGCACGTCAAGGATCTTTATACTCGAGTAGAGAAACAATTCGGCGGGGAATTTACCTGAGGTGAATCATGTCGGTGCATTTACAACGAGAAATCGACAAGCTGAAAAAATCCCTTTTGTCCTTGTGCGCCTTGGTCGAAGACCAGGTCCAGTCGGCGGTGCAAGCCGTTTTGAATCGCGACGAGGCCATGGCCCGCGAAATCGTCCAGCGCGATTTTAAAATCGATCACCTCGAGGTGGAAGTCGAGGAAGAGTGCCTGAAAACCCTGGCCTTGCACCAACCTGTGGCCACCGATCTGCGGCTGATCATATCGGCCTTGAAAATCAATACCGACCTGGAGCGGATCGGCGACATGGCGGTGAACATCGCCCGCAAGGCGGTGGGCCTGGCCTCCGAGCCGCCGGTTGAACTTACCTTCGATCTCAGGGAAATGTGGTCGAAAACGCACGCCATGCTCCGCGACAGTCTGGATTCGTTGGTGAACTTGGATAGCGCGATGGCCCAAAATGTCTGCGCACGGGACGACGAAATCGACGCCATGAAGCACGCCTTCCGCGTGGAAATGGAAGAACGCATCCAGCGCGACCCGGAGAACGTCAAGCAATATCTGCGGCTGATGGCGATCTCGCGCAACCTGGAACGCATCGCCGATCTGGCCACGAACATCGCCGAAGACGTGATTTACCTGGCCGAGGGCAAAATCATCCGCCACGGGGAAAAGGGGTAAAAAAGTGAGCGGTGGACAGTGGACGGTGGGCAGTGCGAAACCGCAAGCGGTTTCAGTTGTCGCTTACCCGTAACGGCCGGTGATATACATTTCCGTTTCTTTTTGCTTGGGGTTCATGAAGATATCGAGCGTGTCGGCATGTTCGATGATTTCGCCCATGAGCATGAAGATGCATTCATGACTGGCGCGCCGGGCTTGACCCATGTTATGGGTAACCATGAGAATCGTATAATTTCGGGACAGCGATTCGATCAGTTCCTCGATGCGTTCGATGCCTTCGCCATCCAGGGCCGAACAAGGCTCGTCCATTAATATAACTCGGGGTTTTTGCGGCAGGAGCCGGGCGATGCACAGTTTTTGCTGTTCTTCGAGCGTCAAGCGGGTGGCCTTGGTCCGGAGCTTGTCCTTAACCTGGTCCCAAAGCTGAACTTCGCGCAAGGACGATTCCACCATGGCGTCCAGATCGGCCCGATGCAAATTTCCCCGTGCGGTATGCACGCGCACTCCGAAGACGATGTTTTCGTAGATCGAGATGGGCAGAGGATTTGGGCGCTGAAAAACCATGCCCACCGTTTTGCGCAACTCGCTGAGCGAAACGTCCGAGTCGTATATATTTTTACCCAGCACGGCGATTTCGCCCGCGGTTGTGACGTTTGGATATCGCTCGTTGATGCGGTTGAAACATCTAAGCAGCGTGGTTTTTCCGCACCCCGAAGGCCCGATAAGCGCGGTAATAATGCCCGGCTTGACGTTAATGGTCACGTTCTTAAGCGCTTGGAACGCGCCGTACCAGAGATTCAAATCCCGGGTATGGATGCTGTAAGCGGGCGTTTTTTGGACATTGTCTGCGGCCATTAACCGTAATCTCCGCTCAAGTAGCGTTCCGTTAATTTTTGCGCCGGTTGGGTAAAGAGTATTTCCGTTTCAGCGGCCTCGATCAATCGTGAATCGCTGAAAAACGCAGTATGGTCGGCCAGGCGCCGGGCTTGCTGCACCAGATTGGTTACCAGCACAATCGTCATTTCCTTCTTTAGTTCGCGGAGTATGTCTTCGATCCGCATGGTGGTGATCGGGTCGATGGCGATGGAAAACTCGTCGAGGCACAATATTTCCGGTTGAAGCGAGAGAGACCGGGCCAAGGTCAGGCGTTGTTGCTGCCCGCCGGAAAGCCGCGTGCCCAAAAGATCGAGCCGGTCCTTGACTTCATCCCAAAGCATGGCCTGGCGCAGGCATTTTTCCACGAGGCCGTCGAGTTCGTCGCGGTCGTGCATTCCCGCCCTGCGCGGGGCATAAGCCACGTTTTCAAAAACGGTCAGGGGCAAGCCCACGGGAAGAGGAAATACCATCCCAACCCGGCGGCGGAGATCGTATACGTTTTTCACGCGATAAACGTCTTTGCCATCGATCAGCACCCGGCCGCGGACTTTGGCCGACGGGATGAAATCGATCGTGCGGTTGATGCATTTAAGCAGCGTTGTCTTGCCCGAATTGGCCGGACCGATAATGGCAAAGATTTGTTTTTCGGGAATTTCCAGGGTGACATCGGCCAGCGCCGTTTTCGGGCCGTAGGTTACAGTCACGTTGTTAAAGCAAACATGGCCCGGCATAAACCGCTCTACCACTTCTTCCGCATCCGCAGATAAACCCTAAGACCGATGGAAACGCTATTTACCAGCAAAACTAATCCAACCAGCACCACCGCGGTGCCGTATTGAATCTCTGAACTGACGCCCTGTACCTGCGTGGTGAGCGTAAACAGGTGGTATCGACAATGCCATGCAGTGGTCGTGCAGCCCATAGGGAAAGAACGAGGCCCAGCCGTGATCGGCCACGCGCATGTAAAACACGGCGCCTGTAAACAATATCGGCGCGGTTTCGCCCGCCGCCCGGGATACTTGCAGGATCACGCCGGTAAGGATGCCGCTAATGGAATTGGGCAATACAATGGTGCGGATGGTCTGCCATCGCGTGGCCCCCAGGTTCCAGCATGCTTCGCGAAAGGCCATGGGCACGGAAGCCAGGGCTTCGCGGGTGCTGGTTATAATCACCGGCAGGGTCATTACCGCAATTGTGCACGATGCGGCCAAGAGGCAGCGGCCCATGTGCATGAACAACACGAACGCCCCCACGCCGAACAGCGCGTGCACGATGCTGGGCACGCCCGCCAGATTCACCACGGCCAGGCTGATCAAGCGGTTAAACCAGTTATTCCGGGCGTATTCGTTCAGATATACTCCGGCCAAAACGCCGATGGGCGCGGCGATGACCAAGGACAGCAGCACCAAAAAGAAAGTGCCTATTAAGGGCGCCCAAATGCCGCCGGCCTTCATGTAGTCGGTCGGATTCTGGAAAAGGAATGAAAACGACAACGCCGGCCATGCTTTAACCACTAAAAACCCCAGAATTAGAAGCCACCGGCAACACAAGCACGCAGGTCATGGCCAAAAACACATACTTGGCGATGGTTTCCTTGATTTTTTTCCGACGCTCCAAAGCGGATGGCGTGAACGGCTCTTTGTGCGAAATGAGCAACCGCTGACCCGGTTTCAAGCAAAGACTTCCTTCCTTGTGCCGTGACAGCAATGCCGCAACCGCCGAATTCAGGCCGCACCAAGGAAACGACTCGGTTCCTTCACCCTCGATGCTCCCTTGGGCAGATGCCCAAACATTCACGTAGAATTGATGCCGCGGTTTTCCGCCCGACCGCACGCTTTCGCCCGGCCGGCGGCAAACGATTTCGAGTTGCAAAGCGAGGCGGGCGGTTTTATCGACCTCATCGGTCGGTTGAAATTGATATCCCACGGCCCGCAAGGCTTCTTCCATGCTGGAAAACGAAGACGCCGCTCCGGCCGGCGTTTTTACGCCCATGCCGGTTAAGAGAACATACTCAAGTCCCTGGGCGGGATATTTTTTTGGCGATTCCACTTATCGTTCTTGCGATTGCATAAAGGAATCCCGTGAACGGGATTGACATTAAATTATGGCGACGGATTCCGGCCCCAGGCGTAAACGCCTGGGCTAGGGAAAAACGTCATTAACAATTCATTATTGATATTCATTCTTTTACAGTTCGAAAACATTGTTATTTGATCATGATTAATTTTCTTTTTCCGTGCGAAATCCCTTGATCACCAAATCGGCGGTTAGGTTGACGATGAACGTTACGACGAACAACACCACGCCGATGAGAAACAAAACGCGATAGTGCGTGCTGCCCTGCACCGCTTCGCCCAATTCCGAGGCGATCGTAGCCGTAAGCGTGGCTATGGGATCGAGCAGGCTGTGCGGGATCTGCACGGCGTTGCCGGTGGCCATCAGGACTGCCATGGTTTCGCCTATCGCCCGGCCCAGTCCCAAAAGCACGGCGGCCAACAAGCCGTTTTTTGCCGCGGGAAAAAGCACGCGGTACACGATCTCCCAGCGGCTTGCGCCCATGGCC
This sequence comes from Pirellulales bacterium, assembly GCA_963845975.1. GTDB lineage: Bacteria > Planctomycetota > Planctomycetia > Pirellulales > Thermoguttaceae > JBEKIK01. Next base: position 1,120,141 of record CAWJUD010000002.1, read on the forward strand.
AAGGCCGCCTCGCGATAGGAGTCGGGCACGGCCTTTAAGGCGTCTTCTCCCACCGAAACGATGATCGGCACGCTCATCAAGGCCAGGATCACTCCGCCGTTTAAAAGATTCACGCCCACCGCCGCCCCGGTGAGTTTCATGATGATAGGCCCGAGCACCACATAACCGATGAATCCCCACACAACCGAGGGCACGGCAGCCAGCAATTCAACGGCGATTTTCAGAATTTCTTTGCTTTTACCTCCGGCAAATTCCGAAATGTAAACCGCCGCTCCCAAACCCAACGGCATGGCAATCGCTATGGCCAAGGCCGTCACCGCCAACGAGCCCGTCAATAAAGCCAAAATTCCATATTGCGGCCGCACCAGGGAGGACGGTTGCCAATTTATACTGGTGAAAAACTCCGCCAAATTCAAACCGCCGAAGAGCATTGGCGCAGCCTCGCGGAAAACGAAAAAGAAGATGGCGATCACGAAAAGAATCGCGCTCCAACCGCAAAGCCGGATCACAAATTCGATAAGCGGTTCGGCGCGCTGTGAAGCGGCCCGGACAAGCCGGGTAATTGAATGGGGCTTATTACCCCCAGCGCCGGAATTCGCGGCATTATTTATCATGCTTGAACACCGGGACGTATCCCAAGTCCGAAACCACTTGCTGGCCTTCTTTCGAGTCGATCCAATCCATATATTCTTTTACCGCGCCCTTGGGCTCATCCAGAGTGTAGATTTGCAAGGGCCGGGTAATGGGATATGTGTAGTTTTGGGCATTCTCGACTGAAGGCGCGACTCCCGGTTCGCCTTTCTTGCGCGAGACCTTGAGCATTTTCACTTGATCCGTGGTGTAACCCATCCCGCTGTAACCTATCGCTCCCGGAGTGTTGGCAATTATAAAAATCACGTCTTTGGAGCCGCTGGTATTGATCGAGCCCAGTTTATAATCTCGTTTTTTTCCTAATATCACCTCTCGAAAATAGGCATACGTGCCCGAGCTGCTTTGACGGTTCAGCCATACGATTTTATCGTTGCCAGAGGGGATTTCCACGCCTAACTGAGACCATGTGGTTATCGTTCCTCCGTTGCCGTATATTTCCGCCAGTTCTTCCAACGATATTGTCTCGATGGGATTATCTCTGTGGACATAAATGGCCAGGGCGTCGTAACCCACGATGTGTTCGACAGGCGTGGCTTTTTGTTTTTCTTTTGCCCGGTCAATTTCATCCCTAGTCATCTTCCGGCTGGTATTTGCCATGTCGCAATTGCCGTCGATCAGACTGGCAATTCCGACTCCCGATCCTCCGCCAAGGACCTGGACGCTTACCTCCGCATGCAGTTTATGATAATTTTCCGCCCAGGCTTGGGCGACGTTTACCATCGTGTCGGAGCCTTCAACGCGGATGATAGCTTCCGGCATGCTCAAGGCGGATTTTCCGCAACCCGCCGGAATGAAAATAAAGATTAAGGAAAGTTGTACCATCGCCGGGCGGAGTTTCAGCATCATAAACAGGTCTTTCCTGATAATGATTTATTGTACTAAGAGCTTATCCCAGAACTAATATCCAAGTGTATACGTATGAATCAATGTAAGGACAACACAAATTGTTTTTCATGGAGGAATACGGTATGCACACCGAACAAAGGTGTCCGAGTTGGCGTATTCCTGATGGCCTGTGGGGCCGGATGGAAACGTTTTTACCAAAATATCACAAATCTCCTTTGGGCGGGCGACCTCGATTGGATTCGCGGCGGGTCGCAGACGGCATTTTCTTCGTTTTGCGTACAGGCTGCCAATGGAAAGCCGCGCCGCAGGAATTCGGCTCCGGCAGTTCATTGCATCGCTACTTCCAGGAATGGGCGCAGCGTGGCGTCTTTCGCCAATTGTGGAAATATTGCTTGCGGCACTACGACCATCTCCGAGGCATTCAGTGGAAGTGGCAAAGTCTGGACGGATCGACAACCAAGGCTCCCTTGGGCGGGGAAAAAAACCGGCAAAAACCCGACGGATCGGGGCAAATTGGGTGTGAAGCGATCGGTACTGACCGATGGCCGGGGCGTGCCTCTGGGCGTGGCCATTGCCGGCGCAAATGCGCATGACCAGAGACTCTTTCACGCTACGCTCGATAGCATCCCTGTCCGCCGTCCACGCCCCACCTCGCGGCGTCCGCAGCATCTGTGCTGTGACAAAGGTTTTGATGCCGATACTATCCGCCGTGAAGCTCGCCGACGCCGATACCGGCCGCATATCAAATCGCGCGGCGAGGAACAGATCGCCAAACGAACTCGTGGCCGGCGTGCGCGACGATGGGTGGTCGAGCGGATCGCCTCGTGGATCAACCGCTTCCGCCGGATTTTCATCCGTTGGGAAAAGAAATCGATAAATTACTTGGCTATGCTTCATTTGGCTCTTGCGTATACTACTTGGAGACAAACATAGGTTTTAGGATAAGCTCTAAATACCGCGCCCGTTATTTTTACCCATATTAACAGATTGAAGTGCCGCTCACTAGAGTTCAGGGTTTATTAAAGCGGCTTCAAAAGTATTGACAACCTTGGGCAGATCGTCAAGGTCCCCGCTAATAGATGGCGAATCGGCGTGTTTTGGAGGGATAATTTAGAACCTGGGCGCTTATCATAGCCGGGCATCTTAACCATGTCGAATTGCTTTGTAGAGCCGGGCCGTGCCGGCACGGATGGCCCATGAATTACCGGACAGACACGATCCGGCTCTGATTTTTATTTCGCGCCGAAGTCAGGTTTAGGTATGATAATCGGCGTTAAGCCGCACGTATTCGGCCGTGAGATCAGTGGTCCAGAAGCGGCGGAAGGTCGTGCCCTCGCTGAATTCGAGTTGAATTAAAGTATCGCGATTATCCCGAATCGAGCGCGATACGGCATGGGCGTCGAACTGCGTGGGGGCACCCTTATCATAAAGCGAAAAGCCGTTTACGCGCAGGCTGACGCCGTTGGGATTAAATGGCACTCCGGCGTATCCGGCCGCCGAAACGATTCGCCCCCAATTAGGATCCGCCCCGGAGATGGCCGTCTTCACCAGCGGACTGTTGGCCACGGTCTTGGCCAGCGCCAAAGCCGAATCGCGATCGGCGCAATTCGATACCTCGATGGTAATCAGATGCGTAGCGCCTTCGCCGTCGGCCGGAATCGATTTAGCCAGATCGACGCACGCTTCGTTAAGCGCCTGTTGGAAGATTTCCAATTCTTTGCCTGCCAAAGGCCGCCCGCCGGCCGCTCCATTGGCCAGCAATAACACCGTGTCGTTGGTGCTCATGTGGCCGTCGACGCTGATGCAATTGAAACTATCGCTGGTGGCCGCGCAGAGCGCAGCCTGAACCGTGGGTGGATCCATGGCCGCGTCGGTCATGATCAATGCCAGCATAGTGGCCATGTTTGGTCCCATCATGGCCGCGCCTTTGGCCATGCCGGTGATCTGGATTTCCTGCCCGTCGATCTTCACGCTCCGGCCGGCCAGTTTATGGACGGTGTCCGTGGTCAACATGCCCCGGGCGGCTGAAAGCAGGCAGGCCTCGTTGTTTCCCAATTTCACCGCGGCCGCTGAAATTCCCTGTTCGATCTTGTCCATGGGCAGAAAGGCCCCGATCACACCGGTCGAAAGCACCAGGGCTTGATCGCTCCGGCGCCGCAAGCGGCCGCCGCCAGGCGGGCCATTTCCTCCGCGTCCCGCAATCCCCTTTCGCCCGTGCAGGCATTGGCCACCCCGGAGCAGATCACCACCGCCCGGATGCGATCGCTCGGCGTGCGGCTGCGATCGAGCACCACCGGCGCGGCGCAGACCAAATTCTGGGTGTATACACCCGCGGCCGATGCCGGCGTTTCCGAGAGGACCAACGTCAGATCCTGTTTTTGCGCATCGCGCTTGATGCGGCAATGCACGCCGGCCAAAAGGTATCCTTTGGGAACGGTAATTGACATCGTTTTTTTCTCTCCTCTCGTTTAAGGATTCAGGGTTCAGTGGTCAGGGTTCAGAATTTTATCTTCAACTCGAGTCCTGAACCCTGAACCCTGAACCCTACAATGCGGTTGTCTCGGGGTAACCAAACATCAGGTTGAAATTCTGCACGGCGGCCCCTGAAGCGCCTTTTATCAGGTTATCCAAACAGCTTATCGTCAGTATTCTGCCGCGCACTACCCGGACCGTGATGTCGCAGAAGTTTGTTCCCATCGAGTCCTTTGTGCCGGGAAAATGGTCGACCACGCGAACGAATGGCTCCTCATCATAAAAATCGCGCATGGTTTGCATTGCTTTTTCTTCGCTGATTTCCTTGATGGGCTGGCTGTAAGTGGTCGTAAGGATGCCGCGATCCATGGGCACCAGGTGCGGCGTGAAAATAACCTCCACTGTCGTGCCGGCGGCCATGCCCAGAATCTGCTCGATCTCGGGCGTGTGGCGGTGGCGGCCGACGTTATAGGCCGAAATGCTCTCATTGCATTCGGGATAGTGAGTGGTCATTTTCGGGGTCCGCCCTGCGCCGGAAACGCCGCTTTTCGAATCAACGATTATCGATTTGGGATCGATCAGTCCCGCCTTCAACAGCGGCGCCAAGGCCAGGATCGCGGAGGTCGAATAGCAGCCCGGATTCGCCACCAACTGCGAAGCGGCAATCTGCTGGCGGAACAACTCGGGCAAGCCATAGGCCACTTTTCCCAACCGCCCGGGATCGGCATGTTTCTGATTGTACCATTGGGCATAGACTTCCGCGTCGTTGAGGCGATAGTCGGCGCTGAAATCGACCACCCGCACTTTTGCATCCAATAAATGCGGAATGACCGTGGCGCTGGCCCCGTGTGGCAGGCAACTGAACACGCTTTCGGCCCGGGCGGCGACCTCGGCCGGGCTGAGATCTTCCAGGCGCAAATCCAGTCGGCCGGTCAACGAAGGGTGGATCATGGCGATGGGCGGCTGACCCTCCTGCCGACTGGTAACGGCCTCGATCTCCGCCTCGGGATGGCGAAGGAGGATTTTAATCAATTCCAAGGCTGTATAGCCCGTCGCTCCTAAAATGGCAATTCTTGTCATGTTATGGATGCAGATGGTGGTAGAAACAACTGAAACTACTCGGTAGAAACATAGTAATATACACGCCTTCTTTTACAACCGCCAAGGGGGTCTATGGTCGGAGATGGAGGCGTTTTTTTTGGCGGATTATTAGTGGAGAAGATATTCCGCAAATGGTTCGCCTGCAGGAAGGGATTTTTACCCCGAGCGGGTGGGCAAGGCATTCCTGCTATGTTATTTGGGGAAAATATTCAATCTCGGGCAAATGACATCGCATGTACTGCTTCGGAGCCGGGCCGTGTCGGTCCGGAATAGCCAAGACGATACGCCCCGGCTCTGACTTTTTAATGAGGCATTCTTTTCCAAGACTAAATAAACGTGGATCTCGGAAATCATTTATTTTAAGATTGCCGCCGGCTTTGCAAGGCATATAGCCGCGATGATTTCCTCGGCCGATCCTTCGATGCCCAAGCCTTCGGTGTTGATCACAAGATCGTAAAGATGCGGGTCGGTGATGTCGTGGTGGAAAAACCTTTGCACAAATTCGCGGCGGCCTCGATCGACCTCTTGCATGTAGCGGCGGGCATCCGCCTCGGAGAGCTTGTGGTATTGCATGATCCGTTTCATGCGAAATCCTTCCGCTGCGACCAACCGTACGGCCAAGACTTTTTCCCGCGGTAAAAGAAACCTGGCCCCTCGTCCCACGAAAATAATGTTCGACTGGCGGGCAAAGGCCAGAATGAGGCGGCTTAATTGCGAAACGTATGTTTCATGAGGAACGACCGTGCTGTCCATCCACGTGCCAAGCACGTCGTAAACCCAGTTGCTGCGGGTTTCGTCGACCATTTTTAGCATCGACCGGTCAAGATGGGAACGTTCGGCCACCTGATCCAGGAGGTTTTTGTCGAGCACTTCCCAGCCCAGCCGTTTGCCGACAATCGCGGCGATTTCGCTCCCGCCCGCGCCGGCTTCGCGGGAAATGGTCAAAAAGCACTTTTTTTGTCCGATGTGCGCCTGGTGGAATTTTCGGCTGACAGTTCGATCGGCGATTTCCTCGTTCATTGCCCAGGCTTGCATTTGCCGTTCCGCTGCGGCAAGGATTTTCGGATCTTCGCGAGTTTGCTCTTTCATGGTCCGCCCTCCTAAAAAAAGAGATGTTCGAGGGGACATGGAACCACCCATTACTTTTCATTATAACCATTTTTTATAAAAGCTAAAAGGTTATCTTATGATTTTTTCGATTTCATTTCATAGAGGTTCATAAACCCCCCTCTTTAGTATCATAAAATCGCTTTAATATGTTGTCGAAAAGCACCCTATCCCCAATCGTCGATCTAGGCCGGGCACTGGCCGTGACGGCGATTTTCTATTTTCACGTCGGCGTGAATACGCATTATCCGCTATCGCAATATGGCCATTTTGCGGTCGGTTATTTTATTGTCTTGGCGGGCATAGCTTATCTATGTTTCTCCCGGACTCATGTCACTGATTTGCGATTGTATTTCCAATACTTTGGCAATAGGGTGTTCGCGCTGTTCCCGATATTCATAACCGTCAATTTATTGATTTTCGCGGCAAGCTACGTCTATCCCTCGGGTCTTGGACGGCCATACAACCTGGGCGAGTTGATCCTCAGTTCACTGGGCATAAGCCAATACTTTGGCTATCGCTACCTTTCGGTGGTGATGTGGTTCGTGCCGTTTATTTTACAGGTTTATCTGCTGCTGCCGCTCATGGAATGGTTGCTTTCGAGAATTCAGCCGGTAATCGTTCTGATCGCGGCATTTCTATTTTCTTTTGCCCTCACAATTCCGGTATGTGTTTATTTTCCCGATAAGGCCGAGGAAATTTGCTGCAATTGGTCGCCCATATTCCGGCTGCCGGAAGTTGCCTTGGGCGTATTTTTGGGGATATTCTTTAGCCAACGCATGCGGCTGCCCAGCGGCATTGTTTTTTTGGCGGTCTATATTGTCGCCAGTTTTTGCTTGATGCAGAGTGCAAACTTTTTTTCTATCCCGGAAGTTGTTTCCGCGTTGCCTTGGGCCGGATTGATACTTGGCGTGCTGATTACCGCGATGGCCGTTTTGTTGTTTGTCGCATTGAGTTGGTCGATTGGATTGCACAATTTCCGTTTGCTGGGCTATGCTTCTTTTCCATTTTTTCTGATCCACGGCGTGGGAATCCGCTTTATTTATGCCAAATTCGGCGAAAATATTTTTATCTGGCTGGGATATTTTCTAATCTGCTGGTGCGCTGCGATTATACTCGCGCTCTTTGATCGCTTACTGCCAAGACATTTCTTTAAGTTGCGGCAAAGTGAGTAGGTATTGCGTGCGTGCGAGCACGCACCCTACGTCAAACTTTCCCAACATAAAGCAAATAATGACCGCTTTAACAGTGTTGGTCATCAAAATTCGCGTTTGGCCACTTTCTACCCCTCGGAAGTTGTTGGGCACTAAATCGCAATTTTTCCACGTTTTCCCCGGTCGGTTGCCAGGATTTATTGGCTTTTGTTTTTTCAGGCTATATGTTTGGGGGGGCAATTGTAGAAAAGTGCTTGGCCCAATTTCAAGAGGAAAAAGATTATTTTATCTAAGTTGTGTCATAACAAGGTTCAATGATTGAGGATAGGAATTGTGGTGTAAACGATAGCAATCACGATATGAACTGCACGGGTAAAGTCAAAAGGCATACTATTTATAGATCCTACAATTTGGCAGTAATTGTTGGAGATCTTGCACGCTTTCGTCAGTGACTTGGGTGCCTCTTAAATCAAGCACTTTAAGTTTTTTTAATCCGCCAAGATTTTTTAGTCCTTTGTCTGTAATGTTCGATTCTACTAAAAATGTAACAGTTTAGTTTTTTGTCATATTTATGGTGGCAGTGATGGAAGTTTGCCAGTGGTCAAATAGGTTTTCAGGGCTTGGATGACGGAATCCAAGAGATCGTGATTGCGTTGTTTTAGTGTGCGAAAGATGCTCATCAGCACCGCTTGGGTGTCCGCTCCGCGGCGGCTGCGATTGGCATAGCTGTTTTTGCGAATGATCACTGCCGGACGAATCGCCCGTTCGGCGTGGTTGTTCTCGAAGGGAACGTCCGCGTGATCCAAAAAAGTGAACAACTCGTTTTGGTGTCGGCGCAGCCGTTTCACGAGACGGTCGGCTTGCCGATCGCGCCAATCGGTTTCGATCAGTTCCTGCAATCTTCGGTCCAAACACGCCCGCCGCGATGCGTATTCCGCCGGAGGATGCTCCTCGCGTTTCCACAAACGGATGGCGTCGCCCAGCAGCCGTCGCAGCTTTTTGGCGAATGCAGACCAATGTTCTCCGGGATTTTTGTATTTTTCCACATGCTCCAGGTCGCGGAACAGATGCACCAGACATTTCTGCCGCGGACCGCCGGAAATCGCGTTGTAAGCGCCCAGAAATCGCTGATAAACGCGCCTTTGAACTCCTCGGCGAAGAATTTCCGCAGCGCCGGCTCGCCACGCGAGCGATCGATCAGATAGTAGGTCAGCCGCGGATTGCTGAAACACCACAGCCAGTGGGTTTTGCCAGCCACGCGCCAGCCCGTCTCGTCGCCGTGCAGCACGGCCGACGCCAGTCCCTCTTGTTGAATCTGTTCGTACCAGGGGGAGAGCGCCTCTCGCAGACGATGCCACATCTGCGCCAAGGCCCCTTTGCTGATCTTCAGTTGCAAGTGATGGTTGAAGACGTCCACGATTTGCTGCGAGGTCGTGCCCAGTCCGTAGTGCATCCACGCCGAAAGCGCCACCGCACGGTTGCCCAAGCGGGCGTTCGGCAGGGCGTCGGGCGCTGCGGCGCGACGCGCTTCTTGCAGCGCGGGCACCAGTCGCGATGGATCGTATGTTCTGTGACTTCGGCTTGAAGATTCTCGGGAATGTCCTCCACATATCGCGTGTGCGTCTGGTTCAGCCGCTTCAAACGTCCCTGACAGTGCGGACAGCAAGGAAGTTGGTGTTCCTCGTAACGGTCGATCCGCTGGGGCCGCTTCCGGCCACTGCCCGGATGCCCATTTTTGCGGCCGGGCCGCTTTTTCCGCGAAGAAATGGCCGGTTTTTCGTAAACCGGGATCATGCCCGAGGGCGTGGAGGGCATAGTCGAGGCCGAATTCCGCGCCTCGGCCAACTGCTTGGCCATTTCCAACAGCGCGAAAATCACCGCCTCCCTCCCCCGCGAGAAAATCGCCTCCGCCTGCGCGGTCGAGGCTTGGCCCCAAAGATATTCCCTTGGGCAAAACAGAAATAGTAGTGTCCTTTCGCATAAACCATAGACATAAACCATTTCCCGTTTTTTCCCAAGATCAATCCCAAAAAACTAAACTATTACCTAAAAATAAATATTGCAGATTAGATAAATTCTTTAGATAAGCTAACCCATCATTTGTTATCAAAGTCTCAGTAAGGTCAAGACATGTAAGATTAGAGTGATTTGCTAAATTTTTTAATCCCGAATCCTTAATCGGCGTCATATACAAATACAATACATCGAGACTATTTATCTTTCCTATGTATTCCCACGATTTGTCGGAAATCTGACATTCATCAAGATACAAATTAGTCAGGCAAGGAAGTGCTTTTATGGGTTCGAGATCGGTTGGGGGGCATTTAATGCCAAATATAGAAAGGTGCTTTAATGCACTCAATCCTTGCAAACATTTTAAATCCGGATTTGGTATTATTCTGCAATCCCACGCTACATAAACAACATCCTTGAAGTACTGTTCGCCTATGAGTATCTCCAATCCTGATTCGGGCCCTTGTTCGTAATCTAACTTTGCTCCAGCAGCGATTAGTTTTGCTATGCTTGCCCGTTGAGCACTGGTTGGTTCAAGGAAATAAAATAAACTGCCGAGTACTATTGCGAATATCGAAATGGCGATTACAAGCGCCCATCGGCTGCATCGGAAGCCATTCCGCACAAAAGCCGTTCCGAATGCTACAAGCGCGGTGATAACGAAGACTATCACGAGCATTACTACAGCAACGGTTTCCAAGCCGGCTTTTTGCCAATTTTCCTGACGCAGCCCCCACGAGGCGATCAGCATTCCAATAATGACGCCTGTTGCCAATCCGATATACAAATTCACCAACCAAGACGTGGTTCTTGGTTTTTTTGTTTCGGAAGTCGTGTTTTGTGCGTTCATATTTTTGCTAAATGGAGTAACCTTTATTTAACACGAAAACACGAAAGAACGAAAACACGAAAAAGAATTGATAATTTAGATTTCGGTTTTTCGTTATTTCCCTTTTTCGTGGTGAAAAATGATTGTGATTTGACTTTAATCATCGATATACTGAAATATGGCCCAAAATTGACCGACCAAGCCCTGGAAGGGCGATATTGACGGGCATTTTCCGCTTCAGTGTCGCCCTTTCAGGGCTTATACATTTATGTACGCCTTATACCGGCGGCTGACGCCGCCGGTTATACGCCTAAGCCCCTCCGGGGCAAAAATATTACACATACTCTGGGGGCAAAAATATTACACATACTACGGGGCAAATATCACACCATTTACTCCGGGGCCCAAGGAAACTCCGCACGGGGAATTTCTTCCTTTGCCCAAGCAGGAAGTTTGTCGAAAACCCGGCCCACGATTTTCCAATTATACAAATCGGTTGAACGCCTGATAGGGATTCCGGGCCCGGTGCAAAAGATATAATATGAACCGGCTTCTTTAATAATATGAGGATCGTGCACCCGGCGTACGTCGCCCTGCTGGGCGTGGGAGGCAACCGGCAATTGTATGAGCGCCTGGAAAAAAACCAGGAAAACCAGACTCCTGGAGCAAGCTCCGGGGCTAAACTTTGAGTATGATATAATCAACCTCCACAGGTTCCAATGTAGCAGGCACACGGCGTGTGCCTGCTACGTTGTTTGTCATGAAAGGTTATCCCTTTTTTTATCCGCCCAGAGATTCTTTCAGGTTTCTGAGTTCATCGGCCAGGCGGTGTTGGTCCGATGCGACTGTTTCAAATTCAGCGCGGAGTTGGGCCATTTCCGTACGCAGGGTTTCGATATCGCTCTGTGAGGCCGACATTATATCGCCGCCTCCGGCGGCCGGAATTTTTGCTCCGGGCGATGTTGCCGCCGGAGATGCGCCCGGCGTCGGGCCGGGAACATCATTGTCATATTCGTCGCGATAGGCGGCCTTAGGCTGAGCGGCGCCGGAATACTTTATTTTCAAGGCCTCTAATTCGCGCGGCTTGTACAGTGCGTGCGATACCGCGTGGCCGCGTCCTTCGGGCGTCAGGGAGATGACCAGTCCTTTGGACCTTAGCGCATCGAGAATCGTCTTAAGAGATGCCAGGTCCGGGATCGGGTCCATGCGCGAAGAGCGGCCGCGTAGTTCACCCACGGTCTGATCGCCGCGGAGCAAGAGTTCGGTCATTATCGAAAGCTCGACTTTTTCCACGCCCAGCCATTCGTAAAGATAATGGCGGTATTTCGCCACCCGGCCGTAGCCTTCGATAATGCCCACCGCGCCGAGTTCGCGGAGCCGGTCGAGCGATTCAGATACGTCGGCCGGTTCGAGTTGCATGACCGGATCGCGGTTGCTTTTCTGGTTGCAGCCTGTGCAGATGGCGTTTAGGGACATGGGATAGATGTCGGGCGTGGTTTTGGCCTTTTCGGCCAGCACGCCCAGCACGCGGCGGTCGATGGCGCTAAGGGGCTGCCAACGGGGACTGATCTGAGGTTGAGACGACGGCGTTTCTTCAGTCACGGAAAAGGCTCCAGGGGGATTTCTTGCTATTTAGTTAGATTGTTTTAAACCTTATGTTTTTTCTACCAGGAGTTTTGCAAATTGCGAATTCAATGTCCCCTCTCCCAAAGGGAGAGGGGAGATATATGCAAAACTCCAGTTCTAACATAAATTACTTGTTATTTTTCATACAAGGCGGGAAAAGGCGATCGAACCGAGATCAAAAAGATGTGATCCCAGGGAGAGCGCATTTCGAACCGGTTCCTCCCGTGAAAACTCTTTCACTCCATTTAAAAACATTTGCACGGCGATAACCGTGAGGACCATGCCCATCAGCCGCTCGCAGGCCAGCAGTCCTCGATGGCCCAGTATCCGGCTTAAAGATGAGGACAGCATCAAAATAACGGAGGATAGGCTCCAGGCGATCACCAGCGCGGTAAACCATTGCCAAATCTGCTCCGGATGCCCGGAAACGAATAGCATGATCGTGGCCATGCTCGAAGGCCCGGCAATAAACGGCGTGGCCAAGGGAACGATGAACGGCTCGCCGCCCGTGCGGCCGTTCGTTCCGGTGCTTGTGTTGAACACGTCGGGAAAGATCATGCCCAATGCTATGATGAACAACAGCACGCCGCCGGAAATGTACAAGGCCGGCCGGCCGATGTGCAACAGCGAAGTCAAAGTCGGTCCGAAGAACAAAAAGAAACACAATATCAACAAGGCAAATATGCTTTCACGAGCCACCACCCACGATTTGCGGCGCTCGTCTAGATCTTTCAACAGACTTACGAATAAGGGAACGTTGCCGATAGGGTCTAGGATCAAAAAAAGCGTTAATATCGCGGAAAAAAGTTTCATGGCGGCTTATTGACAGTGAAAAAGCGATAAAGTATTCGATTTTAATCCAGATTTATTCCAAAGAATATACACTTACCCCGGCTTTTGTGCAAAGGTCATTCCGATTGGGCGGTCTTTGGCTCTTGCGGCGGTTTTGCACAATAAGGATAATCAATCCGGATCGTTTGCCGTCATTTTCCGGCGATTTAAAATCATGGCCGAACCGACAACAATCGAAAACCTGCTTGCACACTTGAATCCCCAACAGCGCGAGGCCGCCACCCACGGCGACGGGCCGCTTTTGATCGTGGCCGGGGCGGGCACGGGCAAAACCGCCACCCTGGTGCATCGCGTGGCGTGGCTGATTGCCAATGGGACGGATCCCGGCCGAATCCTGCTTTTGACTTTCACCCGGCGCGCAGCCGCCGAGATGCTCCGCCGCGCGGATACGCTGATTGGAGCGTGCCGGGAAATTCTCCCCTCTCCCGACCAACCGACCATGCTCCGCATGGTGCCCGTCGGTGCCCGGAGCGGGGCAGAGGATGAGGGTGGCAACAAGAGTAAGGACAAAAAAAATGCCCTCACCCTAGCCCTCTCCCGACCAACCTTCGGTCGGTGCCCGGAGAGGGGACAAAAGATCAGGATTTCCCGCGTGTGGGGCGGCACGTTTCACGCCATTGCCACGCGATTATTGCGGCATTACGGAAAATCCATGGGCCTGCCGCCGGAATTCTCCGTCCACGACCGCACCGACTCGGAAGACTTGATCAACGTGGTGCGGACCGAGCTCGGCCTGGCAAAAACCGACAAGCGGTTCCCCAAAAAAGGCACGTGCATGGCCATTTACAGCCGCTCGGTAAATGCCGGGCAAAAACTGGAAAAGGTTTTAACGGCCGCGTTTCCTTGGTGCAAACAATGGGCCGACGAGTTGAAAATGCTTTTCGAGGCTTACGTCGATCGCAAGGAAGCCGGCGGCATTCTCGACTACGACGATCTATTGCTTTATTGGCGCGAACTCCTGGCCGATCGGCACACCGGCGGCGCCATCCGCAAAATGTTCGATTGCGTGCTGGTCGACGAATATCAGGACACCAACGCCCTGCAAGCCGATATCCTTTATCTGCTTTCGCCCCAGGGCAAGGGCTTGAGCGTGGTGGGCGACGACGCTCAATCGATCTACGCCTTTCGCGCGGCCACGGTCCGCAACATCCTCGACTTTCCCAAGCATTACGACAACACCACAATCGTCACCCTCGAGCAAAACTACCGCAGCACGCAGCCGATATTAAAGGCCACGAACCATGTCATCGGCCTGGCCAGGGAACGTTTCACCAAAAATTTATGGTCCGATCGCAGCGCGGGCGAACCGCCCAGGCTGGTCAACTGCGAGGACGAAGCCGACCAAGCCGAATACGTGATCCGGCAGATACTAACGCATCGCGAATCCGGAGTGGACCTGCGGCGCCAGGCGGTGTTGTTCCGGGCGTCGCACCACAGCATGCTTTTGGAGGCGGAATTGGCCCGGCGCGATATACCTTTCCAAAAATTCGGCGGGCTGAAATTCATGGAGACGGCCCACGTGAAAGATCTGCTGGCCTTCCTGCGATTGGCCGAAAACCCCCGCGACATAGTGGCCGGCGGGCGGGTGCTGCCGCTGTTGCCCGGCATCGGACCGGGCAAGGCCCGGCAACTGATGGCGATGCTTTTGGAATCGGGGGGGAATTTCCAGGTTTGGGCCGATTGGAAACCGCCGCCGGCCGCTGCCGAAATTTGGCCCCGCATGGTCGAACTCGTGCAAAACCTGGTGAAACCGAGCGAAAATCTGCCCGGCCAAATCGGCCGGGTCCGCGAATTCTATGCGCCGCTTCTGGAAATCCATTACGACAACGTCCAACCCCGCCTTCGCGACTTGGAACAAATGGAACTGATCGCCTCGCGCTACAAAAACCGGCGGCGGATGCTGTTGGAACTGACGCTCGATCCGCCGTCATCGACCCAAGACCTGGCCGGCCCGCCTCGATTGGACGATGATTATCTGATCCTAAGCACAATCCACTCGGCCAAGGGCCTGGAATGGGACGCGGTTTATGTGATTCACGCCGCCGACGGCTGCATTCCCTCGGACATGGCCACCAAAGACGCGGAGGAGATCGAGGAAGAGCGGCGCCTGTTTTACGTGGCCCTTACCAGGGCGAAAAACTGGCTCTATGTTTGCTATCCGCTGCGCTATTACCACAGTTACCGCATGGGCGATCAGCACGGTTATGCCCAGCGGACGCGATTCCTGCCCGAGGCGATCCTCTCCAGCTTCCACCAGTGCGTGACCGATGAACTGGAAAGCGATGAAACGGAATCGCCGGCAATACAATCCCGCCTGACCAGCCCCGCCATCCGCCGCCGGATGAAGAATCTGTGGTGAATTATTTTTTATATCCTTCCGGATGTTTTTGGAACCATTTCCAGGCTGTGGACACGATCTTGTCGATTTCGACGTACCGGGCGGACCAGCCCAATTCGCGGCGGATTTTGTCGGCATTGGCAAAAAGAACAGCCGGATCGCCGGGGCGCCGGGCGCCGTATTTGTGGGGCACCTTTTTACCGCTTACGCGCTGGACCGACTCGATCACCTCTTTTACGGAATAGCCCTTTCCTATGCCGAGGTTGTAGAAGCGTGCATCTCCCGGCTTTAGCGCGTTCATGGCCGTGATGTGCGCCACGCACAGGTCCTCCACGTGGATGTAGTCGCGGATGCAGGTGCCGTCGGGCGTGGGATAATCGGCGCCGAATACCGTTACCTTGTCTCGCTTGCCCAAAATTGCCAAAAGCAGCACGGGAATAAGGTGCGTTTCCGGGTCGTGATCTTCGCCCAGCGACCCGTCGGCCGCCGAGCCCGCCACGTTGAAATATCGCAAAGATACAAAGGAAAAATCCGCATCGGCTGCGCCGTAATCGCGCAAGATCCGCTCGACGCACCATTTTGACCAGCCGTAGGGGTTGATCGGCGATTGGCGCATGGTTTCGACGATGGGCGTGTACTCGGGCTCGCCGTAAGTGGCGCATGTCGAACTGAACACCAGGCGCTTGACGCCCGTTTGCTTCATGGCCTTTAAAAGACTTACAGTGCCTGCGGTGTTGTTGTCATAATAGCTTAGCGGCTCTGCGACCGACTCGCCCACGAAGGTCAAGGCGGCAAAGTGCATCACGCAGTCGATGGAGTGTTTTGCCAGGGCGTCGGCCAGGGCCCGGGTTTCGGCCAGGTCGATTTTGAGAAAGTCGGCCTTGGGATGCACAGCCTGGGCATGACCGCGGAATAAATTATCAATGGCCAGCACTCGGTGCCCGACCTCGATCAACTGCTTGACCGCATGCGAACCGATATAGCCCGCCCCTCCGGCGACCATTACGTTCATGTTATTAGTCCTTTAGATATTCCCTTGTTGTCAATCCCAGGTAAAATATAACCAAAAACCAAGATATCACAATGCGGTGTTTAATTATGAAAATCGCCGTTACCGGAGCTTTGGGGCAATTGGGCGGAGAATTGTGCCGGCAAATCGGCCCCCAGGCAATTCCCCTTGATATTGATATGCTCGATCTTACCGACGCTAAATCCGTCTTGGAAATACTGCCGCCGCTTGTGCCCGAGGCGGTTGTCAATTGCGCTGCATATACCCAGGTAGATAAGGCCGAAAAAGAACCCGAACTGGCTCGTGCCGCAAACGTCACGGCCGTGGAAAATCTGGTCGCCGCTTGCCGAAAACTCGATTGCCCGCTGGTCCAGATCAGCACTGACTACGTTTTCGGTGGAGATAGGGTTCAGGGTTCGGGGTTCGGGGTTCGGAATTCAGGGTTCAGGGTTCAGGGTTCAGAGGTCGATATTCATCGTTCATCATTCATCATTCATCATTCCTTTAATCGTCCCTACCACGAGGACGATCGGCCTGCCCCGCAAGGCGTTTACGCCTGGACTAAATTTGCCGGTGAACGTGCCGCCGCAAAGTACGAAAAACATCTTATCGTGCGGACGTGCGGGTTGTACGCCAGGGCAAGTGACGGCCGGGCGCATAATTTTGTCAAAACCATGCTTCGCCTGGGAAGAACGCAGTCTGAAATCCGGGTTGTTGCCGATCAGCATTGCACGCCCAGTTATGTCCCGCACGTTGCCCGGGCGATCCTGTTTCTTGCCGGGTTTCCAAACGCGATGCCTGCGCCTTGGGGAATATATCATGTAACCAACAGCGGCGAAACAACTTGGCATGATTTTGCGGTGGAGATATTCAGGCAGGCGGGTTTGAATGTTGCGGTTAAACCCATCACTACCGCCGAATACGGCGCTCCGGCCGCACGCCCGTATTACAGCGTGTTGGACACCGCGGCCTATCACCGTCTGGGCGGTCCACCCATGCCGGATTGGAAAACAGCGCTGGAAGAATATTTCAGCGAATGGAGGAAAATATGAACGCAAAAGTCGCCCTGATAACCGGCAGCGGCAAGCGGCGGGTGGGCAACGCCGTTGCCGAGGCGCTGGCCGCGCGCGGATATGCCATCGCCTTGCACTACAATCGATCGGCCGAGGACGCCCGGCAAAGCGTTATGCTAATGCGGAAAGGAGGTACGCACGCCGAGGCATACCAGGCCAATGTTTCCAAGGAAGATGAAGTCGATCGGATGTTTAAACAGGTCGAAAGCGATTTCGGGCGCTTGGATGTGCTGGTTACTGCCGCCGCCATTTGGCAGTCCAAGCCGCTGGAGGAAGTCACCGCCGACGACGTACGGCGGCATTTCGAGATCAATGCCCTGGGCACGTTTCTCTGCTGCCGGCGGGCAGGCTTAATTATGGTCAAGCAGCCGGAAGGCGGGTCGATTGTGACCTTAGGCGATTGGGCGATCGAACGGCCGTACCCGAACTATGCCGCGTATTTTCCCAGCAAGGGTGCAATACCGGCAATGACCCGAACCTTTGCCGTGGAGCTTGCCCGGCGCAATCCGGCTGTTCGCGTGAATTGCATTCTGCCCGGCCCGGTAATGCTGCCCGAGGACCTTGCCGAACATGAAGTGAAAGGCGCGATTGCCGGCACGCTCTTGAAACGTGCGGGCCGTCCGGAAAATATCGCCCACGCAGTGGTCTTCCTGGTCGAGAATGACTATGTTACCGGAGTCTGCCTGCCTGTGGACGGCGGTCGAACTATCGGCGGGAGTTGAGGAGTTATAACAAAACCGGATATTAAGAGCCTATCCCAATACCAAAAATATTTGGAAATCAAGGAGTTACGATCTTAATAAACCTCGTGAATCTGCCCTCACCCTAGCCCTCTCCCGGAGGGAGAGGGGACTTTTGGATAAGCCCAAAAAAATATTGTAGTTTTTGAATGTAGTGATTCATCAACGATCCCCTGTGTATTCACGGGGGGCTAAATAGAATCGATTAGGGATTTTGTTTAACCGTATCCAAGCTCTTCGAGTTCTTCTTCCGTCAGTCCGTGATGGTGGGCAAGTTCGTGTAGAATAGTGATGCGGATATCATGGCGGAGTTGTTTGGGAACGACGCGGCCCTGATCGTCGGCCGCCATCGACCAGATGCCTTCGCGGAAGATCGTCACCACGTCGGGCATTTGGCCGGATTGGCTGATGCTTCGTTCGTTTATGGGTATTCCGGTATACAGCCCGCATAAATCGTCGCGGTATTGCAAACCCATTTCTTTGATCACATCGGCGGAAGGATAATCCTCGACGTATAGGGGGACTTTTTCCAGCAACTCGCGGACCAAAGGCGGCATTTCGGCCAATACGCGTTCCAGTTGCTTGTCAAAAATGCGCCTTGTATGCGGATCCATGGCGGTTGCCTGGCGGGGAATAATTAGGTTAAAATGTGGTTCCTATTTTGTATTATATCGGGAAAAAACCATGGCCCCAGTACAAAGCTACGATTTTCTGGCCCCGGCGAAGATCGCCTTTGGTTGGGGGCGGCGGAGCGAGGTCGGTATATTGGGACGGTCGCTGGGCCAGCGGGCATTCCTGGTTTCAGGTTTGCCTGAAGATGTGGGGAAACCGTTTTTAGGCGAAATCGGCGACGCCTTGCATGCGCAAGGAATCCAACTCTTGCCTGCGGCCGGAATTTTGCATGAACCTGAGGTGCAAGACGTCGACCGGCTGTCAGAACGTCTTCGCGGTGAAAGGCCTGGGCCTGGCGACTTTATTATTGCCGTGGGCGGCGGGGCGGCCATCGATCTGGCCAAAGCGGCCGGGGCCATGGCCGTGAACTGCCAAAGCGCGACGGTCCGGGATTATTTGGAGAACGTGGGGCGGGGTTTGCAGATCGTAAATCCGCCCTTGCCGGTGCTGGCCATGCCCACCACGGCCGGCACCGGTGCTGAAGCCACGAAAAACGCCGTGATCTCGTCGTATGATCCGCCTTTTAAAAAGAGCCTGCGCGACGACCGGTTGATGCCGCGGATCGCACTGGTCGATCCAGAGTTGACCGTCAGCCTTCCGGCCAAAGCCACCGCGGCCAGCGGCATGGATGCGATTACGCAACTGTTTGAAAGTTACATATCGCGAAAAGCCCGGCCCATACCGCGGGCCTTGGCCGTGCAAGGCCTGAAATTGGCGATTCCCGCCATTGTCGAGGCGGTGGGAAAACCGGATTCACGTCCGGCCGCGAAGCAATGGCCCATGCTGCGCTGCTATCGGGCATGGCGTTGGCCAACTCGGGTTTGGGAATGGCCCACGGCCTGGCGCCTGCGCTGGGCATACATTGCCGCGTGCCGCACGGCCTGGCCTGCGCACTGATGCTGCCGGTGGCGCTTAAAGTGAATAGCGAAGTATGCGCCGATGAACTGGCCCGCTTGTGTCAATTATTGTTTGGCCGAAGTTCCACCACTTCCAGGCACGATGCGGTTGAGGTCTTGATCCGCGAGATCGAAAACATTTGCCGTCGCATCGGCATACCGCGACGGCTGTCGGAATTGGGAGTCCGGCGGGAGCAAATTCCCGACCTGGTTGCCGGCTCGCGCGGCAGCAGCATGAGCGGCAATCCGCGCGAACTTTCCGACGAAGAACTGAGCGCCATCCTGGAGGAGATACATTGATCTGTATACTTCATTAATGCGTTTTTTAGATGCATCATAAAGCCGCGACCGACGGTCGCGATTTTAGCGTTTTTCAACCACCCTGTTTTGGAGAATGTCACATGAGAAAGAAGCGTTTCGATTTGTTGCCGATTGCGTTTGTTATTGCCGCTTTTTTGCTTTCCGCCATGGCGCCGGCCGTCGTTGCGCAGCAGTCGACTTCCAGCGCCGATGCGCCGCAGGCAGTTTCAGCCGCCGTGGAGCCGCAACCGGTTTCTGTAATTCCCGTTCCCCAGCCCAATTTCTGGATGCAGCGCCACGAGTCGTTCAATAATCGAGTCAAACAAGGCGAGGTCGACTTGCTTATAATCGGCGATTCCATTACCCATGGTTGGGAAGGCGCGGGCAGGGAGGTTTGGAATAAGTATTACAAAAGCCGCCAAGCGGTCAATCTCGGCATAAGCGGCGATCAAACCCAGCACGTCCTGTGGCGCCTGGAAAACGGCAATATTGACGGCATTTCGCCCAAGCTGGCGATGCTGATGATCGGCACGAACAACGCCAATGCCGGACAAAAGCCCGAAGACATCGCCGCGGGCGTGAAAGCCATCGTGGAAAAGCTTCGCGACAAACTTCCGCAAACCAAGGTGCTGGTGCTGGGCATATTTCCCCGAGGCGCCGACGACCAGGATCCCATACGCCGAAGGAACGTGAAAGCCAATGAAATTATCGCCAGGCTGGCCGACGATAAAATGGTTTTTTATCTGGACATCGGCGATAAATTTCTCGAACCCGACCGCAAACTATCAAAAACCATCATGCCCGATCTGCTCCACCTTTCTCCCAAGGGCTATGCAATCTGGGCCGAAGCCGTGGAACCGACGATCGCGAAGTTGATGGGCGAACAATAGAAGTTCACAATAGCCCGAACGCAAGCGAGGGACTGTATGGACTGTCCTTGCTTGCATTTCGAGTTAGAAATGGATTCCTGGATTGCCCTTGCTTGCGCTTCGGGCTGGTGTGTCGGACTTTGCGTTGGAAATATCAGGTTATGAATAAACCGGGCCGGTCGGCAAACGTTCAATGAACGGCTTGTTTGAGGCGCATCCGCCCGGTAAGACGGCGGACATGGTTCCGCTGGGTCCAATGTGGCGGGCGGAGGCGGTGTTCGGCGTCGCCGGTTTCTGCGCACCGCGCCAGGGTGAAATGGAATGTCGTGCCCTCGCCCGGCGCCGATTCCAGCCAAATGTGTCCGCCGTGCAGCTCGACGATCTTACGAACAATGGTTAAGCCCGCGCCGGTCCCTTCGTATTTCTTCCGGCTGTGCAGGCGGCGGAAAATGGTAAAAATCGCCTCATGATGTTCCTTGAGCGATGCCGATGCCGTTGTCTTTGACATAGAACGTGACCGGATCGGTCGGCGCCCAGCCGATTTCCACCTGAGGCCGGCGATTCTCGTTAAACTTCAATCCATTGGAAATCAAATTGCTCAACACCATGCCGATCAGAGTGGCATTGCCCACTGCCGGCGGCAACGGCCCGGCAATTCGCACCATGGCGTTGCGGCGCTCGATCGAGGGGCGGAGCATTTTCAGCAGATTAGCGGTTACGGCATTGAGATTCACGCGGGTTTTTACGGCCGCTTTTCGCCCCACCCGGCAATAATTCAGCAGGTCGTCGATCAAGTTTTCCGTGCGATCGCATAGATGGATTGCCGTGGTCAGGCGGCGTTTGCCGTCGGCGTCGAGTTTGTGCCGGTAATCCTCCAAAAGGATTTCGCAATACGAACTGATGCCCCGCAGCGGCTCCTTCAGATCGTGTGAGGCGATATAAGTGAAATCCTCCAATTCGTGATTTATGCGATCGAGTTGTTCCATGCACGATCGCAACTCGGCGGCTTGTTGTTCGAGCCGGCAGCGTGCGGTTTCCAATTCCCGGGCATGACCGGCCAGCTTCGACTCGTTGGCTTTCCGCTGCATGGCATGGTGAATGGTCCGCTTCAATAATCGGGCATCCAGCGAATCCTTGAACAGGCACTCTTGCGCGCCCAGGCGGATGACTCTAATCGCAAAGCCGTCGTTATTGAACCCGGCAAGCACAACGACCGGCAAATGCGGCGCGGCGGCGATTATTTTGGATACAGGCTGCAAATCGTCGCCGGCCGGCAATCCCAAATCGACGAGGATGGCGTCGAAATGATGCCGCGTTAGAGATTCCAATGCACTATCAATTCGATCCGCGCGGTTGACAATGAAACTTCCTTGCCGGCCGTTGCGAGAATTCCGGGCAGGGCCAAGCAGTTGTTTCAGCCAACGCGAGTCCACCGGATCCTCCGATATCAGAAGGACGCGGACTTTTTTTCCATCGGATGCGGATATGCGGCTTGACATGGCCCCGATACTCCTTGGCGTTGTACAAACTCGGCAGGCGTTGCCGAAAAGAAACAACGCACGCTGCGTCTTAGCAACTTTAGCCCGAACCAGGGGGGCGTCAAATGAGAAACGGGCAAAGTTCGCCCAAGACTGCGGGTCAATACCGGCCGTCTTAGCGTTTGATTTCCGGAAGATCCGGCAGATTCGTTGTGATTGCCATAATAGGCATCCGGAATTCATATTTAGCCCCCCGTGAATACACGGGAATAAAATGCGGAATATTTAGCCCCCCGTGAATACACGAGGGGCAAAAACCGGGATAATACTTCTTTACCCCGGGCGTATTCACCGGGGCTAAATAGATTTATTTTTTCTCTTGTTTTTTCGCCTCGTTGCCGCGGCGCTCGTTTTCTTCCATTTCCTTGATAGTCACGCGCGTGCCCAGCGATTGTTTGGGTTCCTTGTTCTGCTCTTTCGGAGGCGGCAGGATCTGTTTTACCACCACGTCGTCGAACTCGACCACGCCGCCGCCAAGATAGGCATAAAGCATTACGCGGCCCCACTTGGGCGAGTATTTGGTGTGCTTGGGAGTAAAATCCCCGGTATGGGTGTTCCAGGCGTTTTTCGGCCCTTTGAGATTCTGCTGGCTTCGATAGACTTCGCGGCGTTGGGCGGATTCGGGTAGATTCTGATCCTTGCTCCCCTTTCGAGATGTTCCGGAAGCGGCCGGTTCGCCGGAATTTGTTTGATACGGCGTATTCACTTCGTCGTAGCATTTAATAAAAACTTTGACATTCGGCCCGTTGGTTTTCCAGCGGCATTGGAAGCGGTATTTCGCTCCTTCCTGCACGGGAAAATAGTCGCTGTAATACATCACGCCTTCTTCGTCGCCCACGGATTTATCAAACGTGAAGCGGATAATTTTGTTTTGGGGATTGCCGTCCTCGGCCGCCCATTGAACGAGTTTTCCCAGCGGCTCGCGCTGCTGACCGCCCACGCTTTCCCAGCCTTTTGGCACGCCTCCCGCGCCCGTCTGCAAATCGCCGCCTACCAGCAGATTGGGATTTTTGTCCCAATTCGCCTCGGCCGCGGGATCGGCCGAAAATGTTCCGCCGGGCGGGCGATGATAAAGGGCATCGAGCATCTGTTTCACGTACAAATGCGGGATTTCGCTGACCGATTTGGTCCGGCTCTTGGTTTCGTAGATCACTTTGGGTTCAGGCACGGCGGAAAAATCGACGCACTTGATCGCCAAATCGTAAATCTCTCCTTCAGTTCCCGGCGCCCGCTCCACGCTGCCCCAAACGCCGATTTGCCCGTCAAAATCTTCCTTGACGATTTTTTTTATTTTGTCCAGCGGATCATCGGGCGACGGCTGAATGTGGTGACTTTGGCAATAGTCGCGCACGTCCTCGATCGACTCGGGCAGAATAAAGCCGCCTTCGCTGTTTATCTTTTTCCAGATCATGTCGCCCACCATCTGCCCGTAGCGGCCGTCGTCGAATTTCGAGACGAAATCGAAGGGGATGAGGACCTTTTTTTGATCTTTGGCGAAAACTGTGGACGCGGATATGGCGATCAATACAATAAATGAGCTAAATAGAAGTTTATGAACTACAAATTGCAAATTGCGAATTGCGAATTGCGAATTGCGGATAGTTTTGCATTTTGCATTTTGCATTTTGCATTCCTTTATGTTTATTTGCCGTCCCAGGCTTTGGGAATGTAGACGCAATCCGGCTCGGCTGCGAGTAAATCGCCGGTCACGGCATAGGCCCGGGCGCGGCTCCCGCCGCAAACGTGCCGGTATTCGCAGGCGCCGCAACGGCCTTTGAAACGGTCGGGATCGCGGAGGGCCAGAAATGTGGGATGATTTTGATATACATCCACGACCGAATCTCTTGGGAACCGGCCGCAGCAAAGCGGCAAAAAACCGGCCGGAAATATTTCGCCTTTGTGGCTGATGAACATCACGCCTTTGCCGTCGCCCACGCCCAAAGGCGCCCGATGCCCTCGCCTCGCCGCGCCGTCGTCGGACCCATGCGGTCCGGCCAGGGGATCGCCTCCGTGCTGGAGCACAAAGCGGCGATAATGTGGGGCTTCAGTCGTCTTTACCGCATAAGGCCGACTCTGTGCGTGACGCCAAAGCTTTTCAAAAACTTGTTCGTATTCCGGGGCGGATATTCGCTCTTCTTCCACTCCGCGCCCCACTGGGATCAGAAAAAAAACCGACCACATGGCAATCGCCTGGCCGGAGAGCAACTCCGCAATGGCATCGACTTGATGCACGTTGCGGCGGGTAATGGTGGTATTGATTTGCACGGCAAGGTTCAGTTCCCGGGCGTTTTGCAGCATTTCAAGGGTGCGTGCGAAGCTGCCCTCCCAGCCGCGGAAGGCGTCGTGCGTTTGCGCGTCTGCGCCGTCCAGGCTGATGCCCAGGCGGCGCACGCCCGCGTTGCGGGCCCGCTGGAACGCCTCGCGCGTGGCCAGCGGCGTGGCGGAAGGCGTAAGGGCAACCTGGATTCCATGGTCCACGGCATGGCTGATCAACTCAAAAAGGTCCTGGCGCTTCAGCGGATCGCCGCCGGTCATCACGATCATCGGTTGGCGTGGAAAACCAGCCGCCTGCTCGATAAGCGCCTTGGCCTGATCGGTGCTTAATTCGCCGGGATCAGCAAGTTCCTGGGCCGACGCCCGGCAGTGCTTGCATACCAGATCGCAGGCCAGTGTGACCTCGTAATAAAACATCAAGGGACTGCGACCGAAATCGTCTTGTGTATATGTGCCGTGAGACATGGAGGTCAGAGTTCAGGGTTCAGGATTCAGGGTTCAGGATTCGGGATTCGGGGTTTGGGGTTTGGGATTTGGGATTTGGGGTTCAGGGTTCGGGTTCGGGATTAACAAGGGGTGGTCAGTTTAATGACCACCTTTAGAAAATCGCATTGCGAAATAACAAGGGGGTTTGGCTTCTAATAAGGATACAATCCTTTCAATTTTGAGGTTGCATTCGGCGCGGATGACAATTCGGGAAGTTCATATTTGACATTCACGGCCCGGTCTTTCACTTCGATGCCGCCGAGTTTTTTTTCCCAAAGCCAGGTCCACTCGCGCAACTCGTCGCGGGGCATGAGGATTCGGTCCATGACTTTTGTACGTTTTTCTTTTTGCCAGGCGCCGTAGTTCCAGGAGTATTGCCAGATTTCGTGGCGGATGGTGGCCGCCCCCGGACTTTCGCCTTCGTAACTGGTCGGCTTGTCGCGGATTAGCATTACCAACACGCGCACGGCCTTTTCGTCTCCGCCCAGGTAAAGCGGCACGACCTTGTTCTCATAATGCGGCGATTTTTTGATGTCCTCGATAATGAAATCCCGGGTTTCTTCGTCGATGCTGGAATCGGGCGGGAAAAATGGATCGAACTCTTTGACCGGCGCATATTGAAAACCTTCGATGCGTACGCGTTCCTTTGCCAGAACGACCAGATCGTATTTTCCCGCCGGCAGGTTCTGGAACACCCATTTGTTGCGGCCTGTTTTTTCGGCCGCGGCATTCACGGCAGGGGCGTCGATTTTGGCCTTTTGATCGGGCAGATTACGGTGGTTGCCGTCCTGGTCCCAGCGTTGGATGGCCCCGACGAAGGTAACTTTTTGCCCATTGCCCAACTCCACGGTCAACTCGGCGGCAGACGCCGCGTGCGATAGTATTTCGCCAAGAAATATAACGATTGCAAATTGCAAGTTGCAAATTGCAAATCGTAAATTGCAAAGGCATATAAAATCGTGACCGACCAACCGACCATGCTCCGCATGGCGCCCTTTGGTGCCCGTCGCGGCTTTATATTTATCCTCAATCGTAAGATTTGCCATTCTAGATTGTCCTCGCTCGCCTACGGCTCGCGGCTAAACTTACTCTCCACTATCCACTCTTCACTCTCCACTCTACACTCTCCACTCTTTACTTTTTCTCCAATTCCGCCAATTTTTTTTGCACTGCCGGGACCAGCGGGCTTCCGGGATAGTCTTTGAGAATCGAGTGCAGCGTGGCCAATGCCCGATCTTGGCGGTCGCGGCGCAATTCGCACTCGGCGGCCAAGAACAGGATCTGATCGGCATATGCCGAATCCGGATTGACAGCCTGGAGTTGTTCGGCCTGGGCGACGGCCTGGGCGTACTTGCCCCGGGCGGCCCAATAGCGGGCGCAAAGCAGCGTCAAGTATCCGTGGATTTTTTCGCCGGGATATTCGCGTTGCCAGGTTTGGAGTTCTTCGGCGGCCTGATCGAACTGGTTCAACTTGATGAATTCTTCGGCCGAGCGGCTGTGGGCGCCTTTCCAGGCGGTGCTTTCGATGAAGTTACGTCCCGGGCCCGCCGCTTGTTCAGCCGCCGCATAAGCATCCCGGGCGGCCTTGCCATTGCCCGTGGCGGCGTAATAATCGCCCCATACCCGTTGTAAAACCGCGGCTTGGTGGCCTGATTTTCCTCCGCCCAACTCGGCCGCGGCCTGGTCCAAGAGCGTCTTGGCGTCTTGTGCCTTGAGCAGGTCATTTATGAGAATATCGGCCGTGGAAATTTGACATTCGGCCTTCAGTGCCGGATTTTTGACGTTCCCGGCCGCGCCTTCCCATATTTGCAGGGCCTGGGGCGAGTCGCCAAGGCGGCATCGGGCGATGGGCGCGATGTGTTGGGCTAGTTTAATCAGATCATCGTCGTCTTTGGCGGCCGACTCGCCTGCAAACGCCGCCTTCCCCGTATCCACGGCCTGCGAAATAAATTGTCGCGACTGGGACAATAGATTTTCGATCATCCTTTTTTTCCGGGCTATTTCGATTTCATCGTCCGGTTTCCGATTCGGGTCCGCCGGCCCTTCTTCTATCTCTTTTTTCAAGTCGTCGGCGCGGCCCGAAAGCTGCGAGGCTTTAAGCTCATAAGCAAGTACGAGCTGCCGCAAAGAGGCGGCGTCAAGCGTGCGGAGATTATATGTGTCCAGCAATTTCAAATGATCGCTGATCTCGTGGAGTTTATCCTTGTAATCGAGCGACGGCGCCTCGACGTCGATGCGATTGGCTATTTCGGCGGTTTTGCCGGAAAGGCGAAAGGACAGTTTTACGGTATACAAAGCGGGCCGCAAATAAACATGCACGGGATTTAGCTCGTTGCTGGTTTGCCCGTCGCCGAAATCCCATTGCCCCTTGTTCTGACTGATCATGGACTTGGGCGAGGCGTCGTGGAAAGACACGACGACAAGCGGCGGCTGGTTATCGGGCAAGGGTACGTCGCCGCTGATTTTCAGGGTAAAATCGGGCACTTGCTTGGAAGTGCGAAGCATGAGCGACGCGGCAGGCAGGCGGGCGATGCGGTCGGCGTGAAAAACGGTCGGCGAAATTATGCTGCGGTTTCGGTTTGGGATCCAGGGGATTGATTTCCCAATACGCCGCCATTATGGCCTCCGAACCGGTGGCGGCATGATAATACTCGAACTTGTGCAGGCCGGCCGTTAGTTGAATGTCTTGGCGGACGTTGCGAATGGCAAAGCGCAGCGGTCCGTGCCTGCCGGGGGCCGAGGCGACCTGCTTATCATCGATCAATAAAAAACTCGCGTCCTGGCTGGCGGTTATAAATCCGTACTTGCCCGCTGCCGGGATATCCAAGTAGCCCGTGTATTTACTGAAAAAAGGCTCGCGTTTTAAAGAAAAGGGATTGCTGCCGTGGAATACGCCATCCACGTAATCGCTGCCAAAGGGGGCGGATGATTCGAAGGCCATTCGCAACGGCTCCAGGTTTTGTAAATTACAATTCCTGAAATGCCGGGTTTCCAAGAGCAAGGCCGTCCTGGCAGGTCCACGGCGGCGGAGGCTCGGCGGGCGGTTCGCCGCCATAAAGTATGTCGTATTCTAATTGGCCTTTGATAGTTTGAAAGGCAAGCCGGCAGAAATCGCCCGGGCCTAGTTGCAGAAGGCGGCATGGAACCAATTGATCTTTCGCGGCAACAATTACGTTACGCCCGTCGGGCGCAATTTCGCCGTGATGATAAAACTCGGTTACTACCGCATTGAATGATTTACCAGTGCCAAGCTCAACCACGCGCATGGCATTGAATTCCGTGCCCCCCCGATGGAACGATTGAGCCCGGCCGATATTGGCTCTCAAAAGGCTGAATAATACCGCAATAAAAACTATTGCGAAAAATTTGCCGCCGCGCCCGTGATTGACGTGGGCATGTCCAAAATCATGGAAAAAACGCGGCATGGCCAAGCAAGCTTGACCATGGCACCCGCTTTGGAACCTGCCGCGGCGCCCGCCACGACAGACTTGCGAATACGGTATACTATCAAAACAACCAAGCATTGATACAGTTGCCTATATCAACTAAGGTAAACATAGGATAATAAGCCTCCTTGATAGTTTAAGCCGATCTATCCCCGCGGGGAAGGAGCAAAGAAATCCATGCCGGCAGTCACCCCCCAAATTAGCCCGGAAGAAGCCGTCCGCCGCATCTCCCAAGCCCGGGAAACGGTGGTCAACGAAATCCATAAGGTGATCATAGGCCAAGACGAGATGATCGAGCAGATGTTGATCTGCATTTTCGCCCGGGGAAATTGCCTGACTATCGGCGTGCCCGGGCTGGCTAAAACGCTGGCCGTTTCCACGCTTGCCCAGACTTTGCGCCTGCGATTCCAGCGGATCCAATTCACGCCCGATCTGATGCCCAGCGACATCACGGGCACGGAAATTATCGACCAGGATCCGGCCACCGGGCAGCGGTTGTTCCGTTTCGTTCACGGGCCGATTTTTTCCAACATCGTACTGGCCGACGAGATCAACCGCACCCCGCCGAAAACCCAGGCCGCCTTGCTCCAGGCCATGCAAGAGCACGAAGTAACCGTGGCCGGCAAAACCTACAAGTTGGAGCAGCCGTTCTTTGTAATGGCCACGCAGAATCCAATCGAGCAGGAAGGGACCTATCCTTTGCCGGAAGCGCAATTGGATCGCTTCATGCTCTCGATCAACATCGGCTATCCAACCCGGGCCGAGGAGCGCGACATCGTTTTGGCCACCACGCAAACTCAGCGCTACGAGCTGAAGCCGGTGCTGCAGGGGCCCGACATCTTGTGGATTCAGCAGCTTGTTCGCCAGGTGCCAGCCAGCCAGCACGTGGTCGATTATGCCGTGGACCTGGTTCGCGCCACGCGTCCAAAAGAGCCGCCCAGCCCCGATTTCGTCAAGAATTGGCTGGCCTGGGGCGCGGGTCCTCGGGCGGCGCAGAACATCATCCTCACGGCAAAGGCCCGGGCGATCCTGCACGGACGGTATGCCATCGGCGCGGACGACGTCCGGGCGATGGCCTACCCCGTGCTGCGGCACCGCATCATCACAAACTTCAATGCCGATGCGGAAGGGATCGACGTGGACCAGGTGATCGAGAAAATATTGAAAACGGTGCCGGAACCCTCGTACGGCGAAACGATCGCGGCAAAACAACCCCGGCCTGCCGCT
The DNA here is from genome assembly GCA_963845975.1 of Pirellulales bacterium. GTDB lineage: Bacteria > Planctomycetota > Planctomycetia > Pirellulales > Thermoguttaceae > JBEKIK01. The sequence goes on from CAWJUD010000002.1 coordinate 1,149,660, forward strand.
AAGACCACTTCACAAAGCCAGAAATAAAATGAATGCAAATTGTAAATTGCAAATTGCAAAATGCAAATTGAACAAATTTATGCCTTGCCTTTTGGCGGCCGCGGCTTGTTTTATTGCCGCTTCCTCCGCCCGTGCGGCCCAACTCGCCGGTAAGCTTCCGGATAAGGATCAGGAGCAGAAATATTCTCATGGGGCGCTGATCCGTATCGAGGGCGACATCGGGTCGATGCTCTCGGCATATTTCGAACGCAAATTGGATGCGGCTAAAGCCGAGGACGCGGACCTGATTATCCTGGAGATCGACAGCACCGGCGGGACTTTGGCCGATTCCTGGGCCATGGCCAGTCGGTTGCGTGACCTGGATTTCGCCCATACCGTGGCCTATGTGCCCAAGAAAGCCTTAAGCGGGGCGGCCATCATGGCCTTGGGCTGCGATGAAATCATAATGGCGCCCACGGCCCTTATCGGCGATGCCGGGCCGATCTTTCAGGATGAGAATTCCCAGTTCAAGTTCGCCCCCGAAAAAATCGTCAGTCATTTGGCTCAGGAAGTCCGGGGACTGGCTGCGGCCAAAGGCCGGCCTCCGGCCCTGGCCGAGGCCATGGTCGATAAAAATCTGCAAGTCTTCCGGGTGAAAGACAAAAAAACCGGCGAAGAAACCTGCAAGTCAAAACCGGAGATCGAGGCCAATCCCGAGCAATGGGAAATTATCGCCCCTATTGCGGAATCCGGCCACGAGCGGTTCCTGGAACTCAGGGGCCGGCAGGCTGTGGAAGTGGGGCTTGCTCAAGGCCTGGCCGAATCGCGAGATGAACTCAAAGAGCGTTACAAGCTGCCCGGCGAATTGACGATCCTGGAACCCAGCGGCGTCGATACTTTCGTGTATGTTTTATACAATCCCATTATAATCGCCATTTTAATCATCATCGGGTTGATAGGCTTGTACATCGAATTCATGTCGCCTGGCGTGGGCATCGGCGGCCTGATTGCCGGCTTGTGTTTCGCCCTGTTCTTTTGGAGCCACTTTTTGGGCGGCACCGCCAATTGGTTCGACGTGATGCTTTTCGCAGTGGGCGTGCTCTGCCTGATCGCCGAGTTGTTCATAATTCCCGGCTTTGGCGTGGTGGGATTGACCGGCGTGGTGCTGATCCTCATCAGCCTGATCATGGCCTGCCAGAAATTCCTTATCCCCCACAATAACCGCGAATTGACGCAATTAACCCACACGCTGTTGATAATATTTTGTTCCGGTGGGGGATTTTTGTTGGCGGCGTTTTTTATCAGCAAGAAATTCGGCTCGATACCTCTATTCAGCAAGATGATGCTCCGCCCCCCGCATCCGGTATACGGCTTTAGGGACGAGCCGGCCAATTTGGCAAATCCGTCTGTTGCATCGACGCAGGAGAACCAGATTGCCGTTAAGGTGGGCGACGTGGGCATAGCCCAATCGTCGTTGCGGCCCGCCGGCAAGGCCCGATTCGGCGCGCAAATTATCGAAGTGGCCACCGACGGCGATTTCATCCTCCAAGGCCGGCGGGTGGAAGTCATCGAGCAAAGCGGCGGCCGGGTCGTCGTGCGCGAAGCCGAGTGAAAAATTCACCACGGAGGCGCGGAGGTCACGGAGGAGAGAAAATAGTGTAAAGCCGCGACCATTGGTCGCGCTTGCGGTCGGGGAAGCGGTCATTTATTGATTTTGGTCGGTCAATTTTTCCCCATCATCCTTTTCTTTAGTCGATTTCCGTTTGTGCACCAGAAAAATACTGGCAATTACTCCTCCGCACGCATAACCAATCGGGCCGCCCAGAACAATAAAACCCATGCCAAATACATACACATCCACAAGATGGAATCTTTGTTTAATATCGCCCAGCATTTCACCGGCAAACGTATCGCCGATAAGTAGCGTTGCTATGCCTATAACTGGCCCGAGAATGATCCCGGCAATGAACGAGGCTTTTCGAGGGCTTTGGCCATTGAATAAAAACATTTGCGCTGCCCCGATTCCGGCAAAAAATATGGCCGTGCCCGCGAATGCAATCGGATGGATCGAGATCGCTTCCATGGCGGCAAATAAAATGCCGAACATAGCAATCAGGATCATTAAGGCGCCAATGCTAAATTGTCTGGGCATTCCAACCCCCTCGGGAATTCGATCTAATAGCTTTGATATTCAGGCTGATAGCTTTGATGCGCTGGATATTTTGGAAATCGCCGGCAAATCTTCTGTGTGCGGCAAAGAAACAAGGCTTTTGTATTCCGTCCCGTCGGGCGAAGTGCCGCATATCCAGCATATGCGCGAAGAATCGTGATTTTTCGATTTACATTTCGGGCAGACCCACATAGAAAAAATCCCCACTCAATTGAAATCGCAATCCGAACCCCCGGTGTGATCACCGGGGACTATATGGATAAAACATAAATGAATTCTTTATTAAACAATACTCCGTGACCTCCGCGTCTCCGTGGTGAGAGATATGGTTTAAGTATCCTCGTCAACCTCTTTTTCCTCTTCGTCGTCATCGTCGAAAGTGCTTTGTGCATCGTTTTCTTCATCCGATTCCCGTTCCCGCACCAGGAATATGCCGGCGATGAGGCAGCCGGCAAGGTAACCGCACGGGCCTCCGATCACGGCGCAAAAGATAGAGACGCCCAGTATTTCGCCGGAGGGAATGGAAAGATCAAACCATCTGGCTGCGATCATGCCTCCCAAACCGCATAAAAAACCCAGAGGAAAACCGGCCACCCAGGAGGCTTTGCGCGGCTCGGTCCCACCGAACAATGCCATCTGCGCCACGCCGATCCCTGCAAAGAACACGGCGATGCAGCAAAAAATGATCGGATTATTGAGCATCTTCAAAATTGCGAACAGGACGCCGAAAAAGGCGATCATGATCATGAACGTGCCCACGCTGAAACGGCGCGTAACGCCCACGTCTTTCTGAGTCTGAGTCTTGGCTGCATTTTTCGTTCCGTCGGGCAAAGTGCCGCACACTGAACAAAAATCGGATAAAGTGGCATTTTGATTTTTACATTCCGGGCAGACCCACATGGAAGAAATCCCTTTGCACAATTGAAGATGCAATCGCAGCCCCCGGTGTGTTCACCGGGGGCTAAATAAATTCTTTATAAAAAAATTCTCCGTGTTCTCCGTGTTAAGAGATTATGGGTGGTTATACCAGCGATTTTCCGGCAACGCGCTTGATGACCTCGACCGCCCGGTCCACGGCGGCGGCATTTACATCCAGGTGCGTTACCGCGCGGATGTTGGTGGGACTTGTGGCGAGCATCAGCAAACCCTGCTCTTTGAGTTTTTCGGAAAACTCCTCGGCCGTGCCCCAGGCCGGATCGACGCGGAAAAAAATCATGTTCGTATCGATCTGGTCGGACATCAGCCGGATGTTTTCAATATGCTTGATGCCCTGTGCCAGGCGCCGGGCGTTATTATGGTCTTCGGCCAGGCGCTCGACATGATGATCCAAGGCGTACAAGGCTGCCGCGGCCAGGACTCCGGCTTGGCGCATGCCTCCGCCCAGGACTTTTCTGTGCCGCACTGCCTCGGCGATCAGATCCTTCGGCCCGCACAAGGCCGAGCCCACGGTGCGCCCAATCCCTTGCTGAAACACACGCTGACGGTGTCGAAATGCTCGGCCCAGCGCCGGGCTTCAATGCCCGTGGCCACCACCGCGTTAAAAAGCCTTGCCCCGTCAAGATGGGTTTTTAAGCCATGCGAGTGTGCCCAGCGGCAGATGTCTTCGACGATGCTATAAGGCTGGATTTTTCCGCCGCCGCGGTTATGGGTGTTTTCCAGCGTTACCAGCCGAGTGCGGACGTAATGGGCGTTTACCGGGCGGATTAGATCGACCAGTTGATCGAGTTTCATCACCCCGTTTTCGCCCTGGACCGGCCGGGCGGAAATGCCGTTGATCTGGGCATAGCCGCCTTGTTCGTAATTATAAATGTGGCATCCCAACTCGCAGATCAACTCGTCGCCGGGCCTGCAATGCACGCGCACGGCAATGAGGTTCGACATCGTGCCGGAAGCCACGAAAACGGCCGCTTCCTTGCCCAGGCGTTCGGCAATTACCCGCTGCAAGCGGTTGACGGTGGGATCGTCGCCGAAAACGTCGTCGCCGACTTCGGCCGAGGCCATCGCCGCACGCATGCCCGGGGTGGGCTTGGTTACGGTATCGCTGCGAAAATCGAGAATATCATCCGACATGGCATACTCCATAAATCTATGAATACTTGCGGAAGGCCAGGGCGTCGGTGGGATTGCGGTTTGTAAAGGCTTCGATGGGTTCGTAGGTCAAACCGGCCCTGCGTAGTTTTAGGAGGAAAACGTTGCCGATATATGTCATGCCCGGCCCGCCGCCGTAGGATTTCCACATCGAGCGCCGCCCCATGTCCATTCCGAAGAGGACTTGCCTGCCGTATCCTTCTTCCAACATGCGGCGAATGAGTTCAATAATTTCCATATCGGAATGAATTTCCACGCGGGAGATGCCGTCGTAAATCAGGTAAGCGCCGGCGTGGGCGACGTCCTCGTGCACGTAGCGGTCGAGATTCCGATCCAAGTGGCTGATCAACAAGCACGATGGATGGACCCCCAATTTGGAGAAAAGTTGCACTTGTTCCAGGGCGCATGTGCCGCGCTCGCAGTGCGTAAGGATCGGCGCGCCGGTGGCAAGATGGGCCGCGGCAACGGCCTCGGCGATTTTTCGGGCATTGTCGTTGATCACGTGGTAATCCGAGGCGAACTTGATCAGCCCTGCCCGGATGTCGGTTCGTTCCGTAATTTCTGAGCCGGTATAAATTGCCATGCCTACGTTGATTTCCTCGATCATCCGCTGGGCCAGCGTCTCGGCCGACTCGTGATAGCGGAAATGATCGGGGGCATAGAAAACGCCGCGATGGAAGCCCGTACTGGCAATAATGTTCACCTTGGAGCGCTGGGAAGCCAGTTGCAGCAGCTTGGGCGCTCGTTCCTGGCCAATGCCTTGGGCGTCGACCACGGTCCGGCCGTCGACCGCGTAAAACTGGCTCAGTTCGGCGGCGGTTTTATCCAAATCGTCAAGAAGAAACCCAGGATCGATTTCCTGGCTGCGGCCGGGAAGGATGAAGAGGTGTTCGTGGCAGTGCGTAAATCCCACCTCTTGTGCCGGTATGTCGCCAAGTACTGTGCGGACAAAGTTCTCTTTAGCAGGAGCGCGTGGCGGCACGGCAGGGCCCCCTATTAAACAGTGGGAAATACTGCAAACTATCGAATATAGATATACCTGCCCTACCAGTCAATTCCCCTAGTGTCCGCCGAATTTGCAAGGCATTTCGATTGTCATTGTCATAACCCTGCTGGACAAGGGCATGATTTTCGGTACACTAATTCATTCCCAATTATGTAACTTTTTCCCTCCTTAGGAGTTGTTTTATGGAAAAGCGCGTTTATAATTTTTCACCCGGACCCGCTGTTATGCCTTTACCGGCCTTGGAAGAGGCCCAACGCGATTTGGTGGCCCTGCCGGGCGCGGGCGGTTCCATTCTGGAAATCAGCCATCGCTCCAAGACCTTCGACAAGATTATCACCCAGGCCGAGGCCAATATCCGCACCCTGCTGGCGATTCCCGATAACTATCGCGTGCTGTTTATGCAAGGCGGAGCGGTGTTGCAATTCGGCATGATCCCCATGAATCTGCTGCGCGGCACGGGCAAGCCGGCCGATTATATTGTCAGCGGAACATGGAGTAAAAAGGCCTTTGACGAGGCGAAAACTCAAGGCAACGCCCGGGCCATCTGGGATGGCAAATCCACAAATTACAACCGCCTGCCCAAGCAAGCGGAATTGAAGATTGATCCGGACGCCGCCTACGTTTACATAACCTCCAACGAGACCATCCAAGGCGTGCAGTATCAGACCGAACCTGACGTAGGCAACGTGCCATTGGTATGCGACGCCTCTTCCGACATTCTGTCGCGGCCCATTCCCATCCAGAAATATGGTCTTATTTTCGCCTGCGCCAGAAAAACGTGGGGCCGGCGGGCGTAACCGTGGTGGTAATTCGCGACGATCTGGTGGCCAAATCGCCGGCCGATCTGCCGTCGCTTTTAAGCTACAAAGTATTCGCCGAGGGCAAGTCGCTGCTTAATACTCCGCCCACGTTTGCCATCTACATGGTGAAACTTGTCACCGACTGGCTCTTGAACAAAATCGGCGGCTTGGCCAAGATGGCCGAAATCAACAAGCAAAAGGCCAAAATGCTGTACGACGCCGTCGAGCAATCAAAGGGCTTTTACATGCCCCACGCCGAGCCGGACTGCCGTTCGATAATGAACGTACCCTTCAAACTGGCTAAAACCGAATTGGAAGAACCGTTCCTCAAGCAGGCGGCGGCACAAGGACTGTGCGAACTAAAAGGCCACCGTTCCGTGGGCGGTTGCCGGGCCTCGATCTACAACGCCATGCCGGTGGAAGGCGTCAAGGCGCTCCGCGATTTCATGCTCGATTTCGCCAAAAAGAACGCGTAAACGGAGCATTTGCAATTTTTTAATTAGCCCCCGGTGAATTGACCGGGGGCTAAATCTTTCGCGCGGTCAGCAAATTCGATACGAACGTCTCGGAGACCAGGCCGATCAAAACCACCGCGAGGAACAAGCCCCATAAGCTCTTGCCTTCCCTAAGCCAGGCGAAAGTTCCGGAAAGATCGTCCGGATTGTCGGCGAAGATCAAAGGCGTTTTTGTAAATATATTTTGCAGTTCCTCCCTTTCGATTGTCGCCGGCTCGAATTCTTCCGGATCGACGTTCACCGCATAGGCGATAGGCGCGGCCCGCGCAGCGTCGAGCAGGCGCAAGAGATAGATGCCGATCTCGTAAGTGTCGGCATAGCGGAATATCTGGCCCTTTCCACTTGTCCCCTCTCCGGGCACCAACCGAAGGTTGGTCGGGAGAGGGCTAGGGTGAGGGCTGGTCGTTAGCCGCATGGTCTCGCCCGCGGGTGTAAGCACTTCCACGCCGACGGGCTGCGAGGCCTTTTCGAAGTCAAGTTCCAGCGGGGCCCCCGCCAAGACCGCGCGGTGCGCTTGTTCGACGCCGGACAGTTCGAACGTCAGCCGGGCGATAAGCGGCAAAAAGATGGGCCTAAGCGGCAGGTTCGTCCAACCGACATGCACTCCGGTCCCCAGCATCAACACGTTGCCTTCTTCCACTTTTCGCTTTACAAGTAGGGGCTCGCCGTCGTCCAATCGGGCCAGAATCCGCGCCTTGCCTTTTTCGGCGGCCGCCATCCGCACGTGCTTGTAAACCAGCACCGACTGGTACAGCGAGGCCGGCTCGGCCAGACGGCTTAAGGCCAAATAATCCATGTCAAGATAGTTTATGTGCCAACTGTCGCGATTATCGTCCGCCGCGGGCGTGCGAACGTCCAGTAGCGGAGCGGGCAGCAATTGATCGCGGGCCTGCTCGTTCATCCGATTGTACGCCTCGGCGTTGACGTTGTCGCCGGCGATCCACACCAGGTTGCCGCCCTGTGCCACATAGTCGCGCAGCCGCCGGGCAATATCCCCATCCGGCGCGGGCAGGTTCACGCAAAAAATCACCCTGTAATTCGCAAGCGGTTCATTAGGCAGATCCGCGGCCAGCAGTGTAGTAGTGCGAATGGCCCAGCCGCCGGATTTGCCCGCCGACAGGGCATTTTCCAGATAAAACGCATCGTCAAGATATGGGATTTCATGGCGCTGCGCTTTGACCACGGCTACGGAAATGTTTTGATCGATTTCCTGGGCGAAAAAGCGGCGATCATCGTATTTCGAACCGTCTTCGCCTGCCAGGCGGACCTCGCCGCGATGCAGGCCGCCGCTCTTAAAAGTGAAAATAAAATCGTGTTTCACTCGTCCCTCGGGCGGAAGATCCAACTCCGGACTACTCGACTCCTTATTCCCGTCTACATACAATTCCACGATGCGTTGCTGCGAGACCGTGGACGTATTGAGGAGTTCGACCGAGGCCTTCACCGGCAGGCCCGCCACGGGCACCTCGGCTTCCAATTCCAGGCCTTGCACGGCCACGTTGGGCTTTGGCGCACGGTTGCAATCGATGAAGATGATGGGGATCTTAAGCGTCTGGTCATCCCCGGCCGCCGCGGTTTCCTTGCCGGAGGTTGGAGAATTGTCGCCGACATTTTCTTCGGCTTTTTTAAAGTTCCCGGATGTTAGAACTTGTGGATTACCTTTCCAATTTTCCCAAGAGACCTTTTGCATATCGGTGATCACGTAGATTTGCTTGTTCGCAGCGGCGGATTTGGCCAACAACGCCCGGGCTTGTTGGACCTCATAGGCCAGGTCGGCCCGCTGGTAACTGACGTGCGATTGGGCCAATATCTGGCGGATTTGTTCTTGAGTGCGAAACAGTTTGCCCAATTCCGGATAGGGCGGCCCGCCGGTTATGAACAAGGCCGCCTCGTCGCCGTCTTTTAGTTCATCGAGGATTTGCAGGGCCGCGGCCGAGGCGGTGTCGAAACGGGGGCGATCCTGGTCGATTGTTCCCATGCTGGCCGAATTGTCGAGGATAATGGCGGCCGCCGAATTCGCCCCGCCCCAAAGCGAACTTAAACTGCTGACCGTGGGTTTGGCCAGTCCGGCGGCGATGAGGAACAAAACCGCCGCCCTTAAGACCATCAATAGGACGTCGTGGACGCGTTTCTTGCGCCGGGTTTTTTGCACGCTTAACTGCAAAAACCGCAAGCTGCTGAAGGGTAAATTCTTCGCCCGTTGCCGGTTGATCATATGCAGCACCACCGGTATGGCGGCGGCCAAGGCGGCAAGCAGAAATAAGGGAGCGGCAAAGGACATAATTAGGGTTCAGGGTTCAGGGTTCAGAATTCAGGGATTGAGGATTAGGGATTCGTTTAGCCGCGACCGGGCACCATGCTTTGCATGGTCGGGGAGCGAGCAAAGATTAGGATTTTTGTTATCGTTTATTTCTTGAACTAATATATCGCGTCAACATAAAATCATAGGGCGTCGAGGTGTCCGAGAGCACGTAGTCGATCTGGGCCTCGGCGCAGGCGCGGCGATAAGTCTCGATGAACTCGCCGATTTGTTTCCGATAAACGTCGCGGACATAAGCCGGATCGACTTGAAGCCGCTGGTTGGTTTCCAGGTCGTGAAAGGCGATCACTTCGTTAAAAGGGAATTCGATTTCGGCCTTGTCGAGCACGTGAAATAGGATCACTTCGTGGCGCCGGTGGCGGAAATGGTGCAAGGCCCGGATCACTTCTTCCGGTTCGTCGTACAGATCGCTTATAAGCACGACCAGGCAGCGGCGTTTGAAGCGGTTTGCCAGGCGGTGCAGCGTTTCGGCGATGTCGGTGTCGCCGCCGGGCTTGATCGCCTCCAGCCAGCGCATCATGTCGTTGAAATGCCGCGGCGAACTGCGGGCGGGCATGTCCAGCCGGACGGCCGTGTCGAACGACGTCAAGCCCACCGAATCCTGCTGCCGCGTCATGAGATATGACAAAACGGCCGTCAAATACGAGCCGTATTCCAGCTTGCTCAACCGCTCGCCGTGACTGTAGCCCATCGAACCGCTCGTATCCAGCAAAATTTGCACGCGCATGTTCGTGTCTTCTTCGTATTGTTTGATGTAGAGACGATCGGTTCGGGCGAACATGCGATAATCGAGATGCCTGGGGTCGTCGCCGGAGGTGTATTCGCGATGCTCGGCGAATTCCACACTGAATCCTTTATACGGACTGGAATGCAGCCCGCTGATAAACCCCTCCACCACGCCGCGAGCCACCACCGCGAGGTTTTTCACCCGGGCTAATGCCGTCGGTTCCAGATATCGATAACCGGTCTTGTGAGGCATGTTATTTATTTACCGGAGTTGATATTTTCTTCTCAGCACCCATTCCACTGTTATAACGCCCACGAAAAGGGTCCAAAACAAGGGCGGGGAATAAAGCCGGCCTTCGACGTATTCGTTGCGTTTGCGCTGTGAACGATCGAGTTGGCTTAACAGCAGGTCGGCCGTGGTAATGTGGAAATATCGGCCTTTTGAGTCGGCCGCGATGCGGGCCAGCATCTTCTCGTCGAGATCGAGTTTTTCGAACTCCAGATCGGGACGCCCGACCTCAAAGGAGGTTTTCTCACTCGAAAGCGTTAACTCGCCCAATCGTGCCTCGACCGTAAATTGATAATTACCCGCCGCCTTGGGATCGAAAGTTCCGCCATAATGCCCGGCCGGACCGATCTGAGGCGATAGGGCGACCTGGTCGGACTGCCCGGCGGGATTCTGCATCTTGACCGTCACCTTGGCGTCGTTGGTGCCTTGCCCGTCCTTGTCGCGGACGGTGGCTGAAAGCCGCACCGCTTCCTCGGGCTCGTAATATCCTTTATCCAGGCTGACATCGACTCCGGACTTGGCCTCCACCGCCTCGCTGCGCCCGGCCAGCCAGCGTACCGTCTGCCCCCAGAACCGCAAAAAAGGCGATTCTTGATCCATCGCCCTGGGCCCTTGTTGCCATTTTCGCGTGGTATCGCCGGTGAAAACGGCGGTGCGGCCTTTATCGACCGGTTGCACGGCCAATATCGGCGTCTCTCTCGATTGGATGGAAACTGTAGCCAAAAGCGATGCCCCCGGACGCGGTCCTTGCACGCGCGTGCATCCGTCCAAAAGCGGCAGCCCGGCAAGTTTAGGCTTGCCCTGTTTGCTTGGGAAAAAGCCGGCAATGTTGGCAAAGATGGGGTGGCGCGTTCCTTCGGGCGTGAGCACGGGCAAAAAGGGCTCGGTAATCTGGCCGATATCGCGGCCGCCCAGGGCGACGGGTAGAATCCGTCCCAGCGGCGTGTCGGCGTATCCGCCCGGTCCAAGGCTGTGATAACCGCCCAGCATGATCAGTCCCGCCCCTTCCCGCACGCGCCGCGCGAATCAATTCCTGTTGTTGCGGTTTAATGTACGTGCTGTCGATATCGCCGATCATAAACACGTCGAACTTGTTGATAGTCTCGGCATCGTTGGGAATAACGTCGATTTTCAGATCGGTCATATTCGTTCGCTTTAAGAACACATTTGGGCGAGTTTGCACCAGCGAGTAGAACTCCACGTCGGGGTCCTTGGCCAAAAAGCGATCGACCAGGGCCCCGTATTCCGTGCGCAAGGTGCCTTCGATATATAGGACGCGAATACCCGGCTCGACCATCAAAGTCATGGCCGACCGCTGGTTGTTTTGCGTGATTTTTTCCTCGGGAACCGGCGGCACTTTCACTGTATAAACGTGCCGGCCTTTGTTTGTGGGGTGAAAATCAAAGGAAATTTGCTGAGGATTATCTCCGGCTTGAATGGTGAGTTCCTTTTCGGCGATTTTTTGCCCGTCCTCATCCAACTCGACCTGGATCACCCGGCCTGCCAGGCCGATGCCTTCGATCGAACTTGTAATCCGGGCCATATTGTTTAGAAATAAACGATCCGGGCAATCGACGCCGGTCACCTGTATGTCGCGGTAAGAGACATTGTTCCGCAGGCTGGCCCCCACGCCCACGCAATGCACGACCGCGCCCAGTTTGCCGGCCACGTCCAAGGGACTGCGGGCGGAATTGTGAATGCCGTCGGAAAACATGATCACGGCCTCAAGGTCGCGCTTTGGGGCAAGTTGCCAGGCGGCCTCCAAGGCCCGGCTGAGCGACGTGGCTTTGCCGTCCGCGGCGATGCCGTCCAGATCCTTGATGTCTTTGAGAAGTTGAGCGGTTTCGTCGAAGGCGATTAAATGCAGATCGAAATTACTCTTCAGCTTTGCCCACCATTTTTCGATCTGCTGCCGGGCCTGGTCGAAACGCGTCACGCCCGTGGCGTCGTCGGCTATGCTCATCGATGCCGAACGGTCCAGCAAAAACACCAGCGAAGGCCGCTTGGAAAGTTCCTTCTGATAGCTGTAGATCGGGCGAAATATGAGCAGCACCACGAGCGCAATCGCCGCCGCGCGCAGGCCGAAAAGCATCAGCCACTGCCGGTGTTTGAGCATTGCAAAAGCGCGGCGATAAAAAATCCCCGTCAAGAGAATCGCCGCTGCCGCGACCGCCAGCATGGTTGCAATGCCGGAACCTTGCTCAAGGGAAAAGTTGATCATGTGATTTATATCCACTTAGCCCCCCGGCGAATACACCGGAGGCAAAATATTCACCCGGGGCTAAATAATTTATTTGCCGGATTTATTTTTAGCTTTTGTATCATGCTTAGCGGCTTTTTTTATTCCTTCTTCATAGGCCTCCTCTCCCAGTTTAATCGACTTCACATAAACCAGGGAATGCAAATCCTCGCCGATTTCTCCCTTGTTGCGTTTATTGAGGATAAATTGCTCGGCTTTTATTTCAGACCGGGATTCATTGGGCTTGGCTGGATTGCTATCGGCCGGCCGAACATACACGATTGCCGACAGACCCCCGCTTATGGTCCGGCCGTCGTTAAGCGCGATTGTGTGTTCGTACTCTCGAACGGGATATGACCGCCCCGTGTACATTTTTTCGTCTTTCGTCAATTCCTTGAATTTCCACTCTTTTTCCAGCCATTCTTTTTTGATTGTGCAATCGATTTGTTTCACGGCGCTAAGCGGAACTTCCCGTTGCCGCTGCGATTGCACGTCCTCGATTTTCAAGCGTTTATCTCGGGTAAGATAGATCTGTCCAGGGTGGATCGTGCCGTTGGAAAGTTCCACGTAGCCCGCGACTGCGTCTGCCCGTTGTGCGGTCGTCGATGCAAACGGATTGATCGGCGGCGGTTCCTGGGCGGATATAGCCCGGACATTACCCAACAACATTCCAACTGCAACAACAAGCCGGGGAGACCATTTAGTCATTGATACAACTCCCATAATCGTTCAGCATGGATCAATTCCCAATGCATGTTTTTATCCTTGTCGTAAACCAATTTAAAGCGTCCTGCACTGGTAATTCCCCGGCCAAGCCGGTGATTTTTACCCCGCGTTGGCATATAGCATTATACCGCTAACGGCTGGCCCAACCATTGACTTGAAGACTATTGTTCGGTCAAAATACAGTTTGCGTATATAATCCTGTATTATGCGACGTTAACTCCCAAATCTAAAAGGGAATCCAGCCATGTCATCGCCCGAAAGACCGGAAGGGGAATTATCGCGGCGGAAGTTCATCGCACAAATCGGCGCGACCGCTGCGTTGGGCGGCACAATGGGCAATTTAAGCCTGCCTTCTTTGCTGTGGGCGGCGGATGGCAATTCCGGACCGATCGATTGCGGCCCGCCGCCGCCGGCAAAGCCGCAGCATCAAACCGGCGGCGAGTCGTTTCCACCCTTGCCCCTGCCTGCCACGCCGCTGCGGCGGAGCGAGAAGAAACGCCCGCCCAGTCCGCCCGCCTTGATCGGCAAAATGGCAATGGGAGAATCGCGCTGGATCACCAAGGACGGCAAGCGGGTGCAATATCGCGACTGGATGACCGATCCGGCCGACGTGCAAAGCCTGCTGGTGTGGACCAATCAAAAACTGGGCATCAATTACCGGGCGATCGAGGCCGATTTCGAGCATTTTTCCTACGATCCCCGCGAACTGCCGGCCCTACTTTTTGCCGGGCACAACAAGTTCGAACTAACCGACGAGATCCGCCAAAAAATCGCCCGCTACGTAATGGACGGCGGTACGATCATGGCCGACGCCTGCTGCGGCTGGAACGATTTTATCGAGGCCTTTCGTCACGAAATCGAATTGATGTTTCCCACACGGCCGCTCAGAAAATTATCGCTGGACGATCCGGTCTATGCCTCGTATTACAAACTGGGCAATCTGACTTATAAAAAAGGCGACGGTTCGATCTTTGCCGAAGCCCCGTGCCTGGAAGGGATAAATTTCGGCTGCCGCGCGGGCCTGATTTTTTCGCCCCGCGATCTGACCTGCGGCTGGGACGGACACGAGCATCCCCGCGGCACGCGGGTAATAATAGACCAGGCTCGGGAAGTCGGGGCGAATCTTGTGACCTATATCCTGGGATCGTTCCAGTTGGGTCGATTTTTAAGTTCCACCAAGGTTTACTACGAGGCCGCGGCCCCCACGCGCGACGATTTCGTCTTCGCCCAGATCATCCACGACGGCGACTGGGATCCCGATCCCTCCGGCGTGCACAACCTCTTGAAATTCGCCAGGGAAAACTCCACGCTGGAAGTAAAATTCAAACGCGAAAACGTCCGCCTGAAAGACCCCAAAACGGCGACTTATCCGCTGCTTTACATCACCGGGCATTACGAATTCGCCTGGAGTCCGGAGGAAACGGCGGCATTACAACGTTACTTGAAAGCCGGCGGTCTGCTGTTGGCCGATTCCTGCTGCGGGCGTATGGCCTTTGACGCGGCTTTCCGCCGCGAAATGGCCAAGGTGCTGCCCGGCAAGCGCTTGGAAAACCTGCCCCCGGATCATCCGCTTTATCACTGCCATTACGACATCAAGCAAGTAGATTACACTCCGCGTATGCGTGAGGATTTCGGATCCATGAACACGCCGCCCCTGGAGGGCATCAGCATCGACGGCCGATTGGCGGTGATTTACAGCCGATTCGACCTGGGCAACGGCTGGGAACAATTCGCGCATCCCTACAGTTACGGTTTGAAAGACGATTCGGCCCTGAAGATCGGCACAAACGCCATTGTTTTCGCGGTCACGCACTAAAAAGATAAATAATGAATGGCAACCGTTTGCGGTTTCGCACTTTACACCGCCCGCCGCCTACGAACACGCTCGCCTGCGGCTCGCGGCTAAACTAAAAATCCTTTATCACATTCGGTAAAATGTCGCCCGCGGCCGAGACAGTAATTCACCGGCTCGAATCCAGTCGGCACAGATGGTGGTTTTTTTCGCTTTTAAGCACCTGCGTGCTGGCGGCATGCGCTTCGTTTGGCGTGTGGTTGGTGTTTACGTTTGGCGACGCTTTTTTGCGTTTCTCTCAAGGCATTTTAACGGCATTGTTCGCTATTTGGCTCACGGTGACAGGGCTGGTGCTTTGGATCGTGGGCCGCCGGTTATTGCTGAACCAGCGGGGTCTGGAAGCCACCGCCCGCCGCGTTGAAGCCGAATTCACCGACCTAGGCAACAGTCTTATCAATCTCGTGCATCTGACCGAGACTCGGTACAACGGCGATCCGGCCTTTTGCGAAGCCGCGATACGCCACGCGGCCGGACAGGCCGAACACGTCAATTTCGACGCGGCCGCCGCCCGGCAGTCGCGTTGGGTGCGTCTGCGGCACTGCATGCAAACCCCGCGCGATCTGGCCGAATCGCTGGTCTTGCTGTGCGTTTTCATCGCCGCGGCCGTTGTTTGCCAGCGAAACATTCCCAATTGGGGATCGGCCGCCAGCCGGTTGCTGTCGCCGTGGGAATTCGTGCCCGCGGTGGGCAAAGTCGGCACGATCGAGGTGACGCCGAAAAACGCCGAAATCCTCATCGGCGCCAGCCAGGAAATCACCGCCGATATCAAGAACCCGCAAGCCGCCGTCTACGACGCTTTTATATACGTCAAACCGGAAGGCGAAGAAGAATCGTCCCAGCCGCTCGTGGGCGAAGAAAAACACCGGCACTACAAATTCACTTTGCCCTCGGTCTTAAAAAATGTGAAATACCGGGTGGAAATCGGCGATTCGCAAACACCGATATATGCGATCAAAGTCCGCGAAAAGCCGACCGTCGCCGCGGTGAGCGTCATATACCGTTATCCTGCCTATCTTAAGCGCAAGGACGAGACCGTTAAGCAAAAAACCGCCGATCTCGAGGCCCCGCAGTATAGCGTGGCCGAATTACAAATTCGGCCTACAACATCGATTGCCCAGGGCCATATCCTGCTCGAAGGCAAGCAACTCCTGGGCCGGGTGGAGGAAAACGGCAGGCTCTTGGCGGTGGAAATGCCGCTTTTGAAAAACGCCAGTTTTACCATCCATCTTGTCAATGACGCCGGCCATAGCGATCCGGACCCGCGAATCAACCGCATCTTAGTGATTCCAGACAAGCCGCCCGGCGTGGAACTCCTTAAGCCGCCGCCTGAGAGCACTTCGGCCCCCGGCGCAACCGTGCCGGTTACGATCCGCGCCAGCGACGATTATGGTGTCGATCGCGTTCGGCTGGAAATGAAAATCCAGGGCCAAGAAGGGTCGAATGCCTTGCCCGAATCCGGCACGACCGAAGAAAAGCAAGGCGCAAGCGGCGTCAATCCGTCAAGTGTCGGCAATGGGCCGGCGATCATCGTCAAACAATGGACCGACTTTGAAAACAGCACCACCGTGACGCGGCAACACAACCTGGAACTAAAGCCCGAGGGGATCCGGCCGGGGCAAACAGTTCTGATCCGCGCATTGGCTTGGGACAAGCGGGCGATCGACAATTGGGGATTGGACCTTAAGTCACAGGAGGCGGCCACGCCTTGGCACGCGGTCAAGATCATCGCCGAAGACGCCAAAAACGCCGCCGCCTTGGAGCAACTCGAAAGCCTGCGCGGCGACATAATGAAGATTCTCGACAAGCAGATTTACGCCCGCCTGGCTGCCGCCGCGATCCTCAAGACGCGACAAATGAGCGAACGAACAGGTACTGCCGGCGACGTCCGCAGGCAACAAGTCGAGATCCAAAAATCATCCGTCGAAATTGTCAATTCCATCGGGCGGACCGACGTGGAGGAACGGCAGACCATCAAACGGGTCATCAACGGCCTGGCGTTCGGCGACATGCTCGCCGCCGTTTCTCAGTGCGACGAGCTGGTGAAGCTGAAATCGTCGGAGGATTTCAACCAGCCGGCCGTCAAGCTCCTGGCTGCGCAGGACCGCATTATCGACGTGCTGCGAAAATTGCTCGACGTTGCCCGGCATGCGGAAGAACAAGCGCTTGCGGAGATGAAAAAACGGCCCGGCGGCGACCTGCCCGACGACGCCAAAGCGAAGCTCGAAGAGCTGCGCAACAAGCTGGACAAGTTCCTCAAGCAGCAGAAAAAGGTGATCGAAGCCAGCGAAAACCTGGCCAAAATCCCGGTCGAGGATTTTACAAAGGAGCAAGAGGAAGCGCTAAAGGCCTTGGCCGCCGCCGAGGACGATTGGGCAAAGTTCATGAAGGATCTTCATTCCGACTTGAGCAAATTGCCCGAACAGGATTTTGCCAATTCGTCTTTGCTCAAGGAATCGGTGGAGATCCAAGTCGAGTTGAAAATGGCCGAGGATGCGCTTTTGAAAAAGTCGGCGGACATCGCGGTTCCCTTGGAACAACTGGGATACGAGATGGCCGAGGAACTGGTAACCAATATTGAAAAATGGCTCCCTGATACTCCCGACCGCGAAAAATGGAGCCAGGAGGAATCGCTCACCGACAAGGACAAAGAAGCCCCCATGGCCGAACTGCCCGGCGAATTGGAAGACATGATCGGCGATCTTATGGAGCAGGAAAACGACATTTT
The DNA here is from genome assembly GCA_963845975.1 of Pirellulales bacterium. Classification (GTDB taxonomy): domain Bacteria; phylum Planctomycetota; class Planctomycetia; order Pirellulales; family Thermoguttaceae; genus JBEKIK01. The sequence goes on from CAWJUD010000002.1 coordinate 1,167,095, forward strand.
CGATGAGATGGAGGACGTTTCCAGCAGCGCGGCCGATTCGCTGGACAAAGGCGCGGGCTGGGATGCAATGGACGGCCCCATCTCGAACATGAGCGCCAAGGGCGTGACCGGCAATCGCCTGCCCAACTCCAGCGAAATCGGCGGCCGGTCGGGCGAAGGACGACAAGGAAAAGCCAGCGGAGAGTTCGTCGGCGACGAATCAGTAGGCAAAGGCGGGCGCAACACACCCAGCCGGCTCACGCCCGATCCTTATATGAAAGGCCAGATCAAGGATCACAGCAAGGATTCCGCGGGCGGGGCCACCGGCGGCGGAAAGGAAAGCGGTCAAGGCGGCGAAGGGCTGGAAGGCCCCACGCCCCGGGCGCCGGGCCAGCGCGATTTGCAGCGCCTGGCCGGCAAACAGGCCGCATTGCGAAACAAGGCCGAAGGCGTGGATCTGCAATTCCAGGCGGCCAACTTCCAGCATACCGACCTGGATAAGATGATCAAAATCATGGCCCAGGTCGAATTGGATCTTAAATCCGGCCGCTATCAAAACGCCTTGCGGCAGCGGAGCGTGCTCGTCGATGGACTGGGCAACGTAAAGCAATATCTGCAAGGCGAGTTCGAGGTCCGCAAGGATTCCACCGCCAACCTGCCCGCCGAAATCCAAAAAGAGATCCTGGGCGGCATGCAAGATCCGTCGCCCCGCGGCTGGGAAGAGCTAAACCGCCAGTATTTCGAACGCCTTTCCAACGGCGGCGCGGAAAACGGAGTTAAATGAACAACATTATTTTCCCACGCAAAATCGGCTGAAAATTCGTTCCAGCACGTCCTCAGTGTAAACCGCGCCGACAACCTTGCCCAACTCGTCCAATGCCGTGCGGATTTCGGCGGCTATGAATTCCTCGCCGCTTTTCGTTCGGACTAAATCCCGGGCGTTACTTAGACTTTCGCCGGCGCGAAGTATCGACTCGTGGCAGCGGGCAGCAGTGCCGGCCACAACGTCGCCTGTGACCGTTTCCGCGGCAAGCGCCATCCGCCGCAACTCCGCCCGCAGCAGTTCGAGCCCCTGGCCCGTGACGCTGCTGGTGATGACCATTGGCCGTCTGTCGGCAAGCGGCCCATGTAAATCATCCGAGGCGCCATCCCGCGGCGCCGCATCCAGCTTTGTCCATACGACAATTCGATGCGAATCATCTTCCCGGGCAAGTTCGGCTTGTTCCCAAGAATCCAACGGGCGCGTGGCATCGAGGCAGAGCAATCGTATATGAGCCCGGGCGATTTGTTCGGCCGCGGCCACTTGGGCCGCCTGATCGGGCGTATTATAAGCGCCGGCTGCAACGGCGGATTCCGCATGAAATCCGGCGGTGTCGATGAGTTGGCACTTTCGGCCGTCGAAATCCAACTCGGCCACGAGATAGTCGCGAGTCGTGCCGGGCATATCCGAAACCAAGGCCTGCTCATTGCGCGTCAGGGCGTTAAACAAGCTGCTTTTGCCGGTGTTCGGCTGGCCTAAAAGCACCGCCCGGACCGCCGTTTGCACCGTGCCGCGCGATTCCATTTGTGCGGCCAATCGGGCGACATCTTCCGCCGCCTCATCGAGTCTGCTCTGCAACTGTTCAGTCGTAATGAAAAGCAGATCCTCATCGGCGAAATCGAATCCGGCTTCCAGATGGGCCAGCAGTTCCAAGAGCATGTCGCGCAGATGGTGTAACGGGCCAGCCAGTCCGCCGGCCAATTGAGCCGCCGCGACCTGCAACTCGCGGGGATCGGAGGCCTCGATCACGCCTAAAACAGCCTCGGCCTGGGTCAGATCGATTCGACCGCTTAAGAAGGCCCTGAGTGTGAACTCGCCGCGCTCGGCCATTCTTGCCCCGGCCGCGCATAGCGACTTTAACAAGGCCTCCAAAATAGGCGGGGAACCTATTGTATGAAACTCCGCCACCATTTGGCCGGTATAACTGCGTCCCTGGGGCCAAAAAAACAAATCGCATGGCACAGGGGCGCTTATGCCGATCAATTCGAGCGAACTGTCGATGGCTTGGGAATGACTCGGCGACTGTAGTTCCCGCCCCTCATTTGACCTAAATACCGCCCTTAGACACTGCAAGACGTTCGGGCCGCTCAGGCGCACAATACCCCGTGCCCCGCCGCCCGGCGCCGAAGCAATGGCGGCAATGGTGTCGTCAAGGGGGAACATAATATGTGCCGCTATTGTAAAGCCGCGACCAGTGGTCGCGGAAATATGCGCGACCGACCAACCGACCATGCCGACCAACGCGACCATGCTTTGCATGGTGCCCCGTCGGTGCCCGATGGTGCCCTTCGCGGCTTTATTTGCGTTTATTCTTGGCTTTTGCTGAACCGCCGTTTCCGCCGGCGGGCTTGGTCTTGGGCAAGAACTTGCGTTCGCTCACGCCCCACAGGGTTGTGGCAATAATGTAAATGCACAATCCGCTGGCCACTTTGAAGAACAATATGCCCATGAAAACCATCATGTATTTCATGACTTTCTGTTGCGTGGCGGCCTGTTCATCGGCGGCCGGCGGCATCATTACTTTTTGCTGCCAGATAAATAAAATAAGCGTCAGCACCGGCAGTAGATTGAAAAATGGACCTAAGAAAAATATGCCCGAGCCGGTGGTAGAGACGTACTCCGGCAGGAGCGATGTCCAATTGAAGAGCATGTCGGGCGCGGCCAAATTCGAACACCATCGCACGGCCGAGCATATAAGCGGCTCGTCGCGAAGCTCCACGTCATACATCAGCGATTTGTAAAGGCCGATAAATATAGGCAACTGAATCAACAGCACCAGGCATCCGCCCAGGGGATTGTAATTGTGTTTGCGGAACAACTCTTGTTGCGCCTTGCTGCGGGCTTGCATGTCGCTTTTGTACTTTTCCACGATGCGCTTGATTTCCGGCTGCAATTCCTGCATCTTTTGCTGGCTGCGGGCCTGTTTTATGCTCAAGGGGAACATGCATCCGCGGACCAGCACGGTCAACAAGATAATCGCCAGCCCGTAGTTCCGCACCACGAAATAAAACCCGTGCAATAACCAAGACATCACCATGGCCGGACCGGCAAACACCGGCCAGCCGTAATAAATCAATTCATTTAATCCATATTGCGCCAAAAGGGGCGGACGTTTCGGTCCGCTAAAAATCTCGAATTTATGCGAAAATTCCTCTCCGGGTTTCAATTCTTTTAGCAGGCTGGTTACGCGAAATGAAGTATTTGTCAGGTTGATGTGCTTATCATCCGGTTTTTTGCCCACGCGCAGGGGCTGCGAAGCGGCGAACCAAATATCGTTGGGTTTTTCCATAACCGGAATCATCACCACCGAGAAATACTGGGCGTCGACGCCGATAAACGTCAGCGAGTGTCCTTCCCAGGGAGGTCCTATTTTGTCGGTGGCGATCGTCGGGCAACCGACCATTGACGGCACATTTTGATCGAATGACACCACCACGTCGCGCAAGCCCGCCCCGCCCCAATTGCGGCTGACTTTGTTGGCATACCACCAGCCTTCGGTGGGCAAACCGTTAGGACCGTCCAGGCGATAGGCCACTTTTCTGGCGTTTTCGCCGCGATTGACGATTTTTACCGAAAGTTCCAGGTTATAGGCCTTATAATCCGGGTCTGATATCGAGTCCGCCGGAACTTTGACCAGACTATAGGTCTTGAAAATCTCCAAATTGTACTTGGGCAGTTTCTTGGAAAAAACAACGTGCGTTTGATCGGCCTCGACTTTTTGCCACGTCGCCGAGCGAAGCTTGACGCCTTTTAGCTCGCGATCCAACTCGACGGCCTTGTCTTTTTCGTCGTCGGGAATCTTTTTGTCGTCGATCTGCTGCATGGTCAGCAGGAAAGACAATGGATCCTCGTTCTCGGGCGATACGACCGCCAACGGACGCCGCGTAAGCTTGGCCGAAAGGGTCAGTTCCTTGCCGTCTCGAAGGAGCTTTATGTTAATCGTTTGCCTGGGCTTGGTATGTTCCAAAATGTTTTTTTTATCTTCCTCGGATTGCCCCAATGCGAGCTTTTCGGCAAGGCTGTTTTCGTTTTCCAAGGAAGCATAGGAATCGACCGGCTTGCCGTTGATTTCCTGAATTATGTCGCCGACTTTGATCCCTGCCTTGGCGGCCGGCGTGCCTGCGCCTACCACTTGCACTTTCACGCCCGGTCCCTGAACGGTTTTGTCCATAACCAGGTGGCCGAGATACCCGCTGCGGTCGTCGATGTTGCGGTAGCGCGGACTGATTCAGTTCGACCAGCGCCAAAGCCGCGCCGCGGTTGGTTAGCGTGACCCGCATGCGATACGGATCGTCCGGATCGGCCGAGCCCAGGCTGATCAATTCTTCCGCAGGGGCCGGTTCTTCGGCGGCCTCTTCGGGAGTTTTTTCCTCTTCCTCCGATTTATTCTGCTCGGGCTTTTTATCCTCGGCCGCCGCTCTGTTTTCCGCTTCGGGTTGTGCGGCTTTGCCTTGATCCTCTTTTAAGGCCGTTTCTTTTTCTTTCTCCGCTTCTTTCGTTTTTTCCGCCTTGTCGACATTGTTTTTATCCGCTACCTCGCCCTTGGCCTGAGGTTTTTTGGGCGGATATAACTTCTGCATGAGCGAGAAGTAGCCGGCAAATATAATAAACGCCAAAAGCAAAAAAATGACAAAACGTCGTTCCATGTTCAGGGTTCAGGGTTCAGGGTTCAGGGTTTGGGGTTTGGGGTTTAGGGTTTGGGGTTTAGGGTTTAGGGTTCAGGGTTTGGGGTTTGGGGTTTAGGGTTTGGGGTTTAGGGTTTAGGGTTTAGGGTTTGGGGTTTGGGGTTTGGTTTTCAGGATTCGGAGTTCAGGATTCAGGATTTATTTAGCCCCCGGTAAACACAGTGGGAATTACGGTTGGGGCTTTATCTCGCGTTATGGATGGGTGATTAGTAATTGGAAAGCAGGGATTGGGGTCTTATATTTGGAAATAAGACTTAAAAATAAAAAAGTTTGGACAATTTGCTATAGTCTATCAATTAAATGCTGAACCCTGAACCCTTTTAACGCCCGTCGCGCAGTCTGTCCCCGAGAAAGTTGTCCAAATCCGGGAATCTCGTAGATTTTCGCAATGGTTTTTTCAAAGGGGTATTCCACCCTGCGGAAACGCACGATTTCATCCTCTAAAACGATGTAGCATGCCCGGGGATTGCCGTCTCGAGGCTGGCCCACCGATCCCACGTTAATCATTACTTTTTCTTTTGTCAGCCGGTATTCGTTATTGATTTCCTCTGGGCTATAAAAGTTGAAATTCTCGGTAAATACTCCGGGCACGTGCGTGTGCCCTTGAAACGCATACTGCGAAATAAGAGCGAAAATCTTCTCCAGCTTGCGCTTGTTATATATATCTTCGGGGAATACATATTCGTTAAGCGGATTGCGCGGACCCGTGTACGTAAAGGAATTTGCCCTCTTGTTCCTGATAAGTTCTGGGCAACTCGCCCAAAAAATCCCAGCGGCGTTGGCGTTGAGCGGGCGGGCCGCCGGCGTTTTCCAATTGGTTGCGGGTCCAAAAAATGGCCCTTTCCGCGCCGGAATTGAAACCCTCGGGATCGAACAGTGCGCCTTGGTCGTGGTTTCCCAACAGGCAAACCCGGCACTTCATAATCTCATCGATCACCTCCCGAGGATTGGGGCCGTATCCAACCAGATCGCCAAGACAAAATATTTCAGAAATGCCTTGATCGCGAATGTCGGCCAAAACCGCTTCCAGGCTCTCGATGTTGCTGTGGATATCGCTTATGAGGGCTCGTTTCACGCTTTAAAACACCGGCGGTGGCCGGATCAGTTAGAGGGGGGGTCGCTGGCAAGCACTTAAAAGTGTATTGTTGCAGGATTACATGCTCAAGTCGAGAGGTAGTCTTAAAATTGATATTTACCAGGATATTGATATTTAGCCCGCCGTAAATTCACCTCGGGCCGAGTAGAAAAATGTTTAACCACACCATTTGGGTATATTTTATACTAAGTGCCTATCCCAAAAGTCCCCTCTCCCTCCGGGAGAGGGCTAGGGTGAGGGCATATTCACGAAGATTTTTGGGATCGCAACTCCTTGATTTCCAAATATTTTTGGTATTGGGATAGGCTCTAATTCCGGGTGTGTTCACTCAGGGTTATATAGTTCATTGAACAATTCACCGTGAATATCCTTGCTTTGGAAACCACCGATTGGGTCGGAAGCGTGGCGGCGATGACCGGAGGTAAGTTGTTGCTGGAATTGGGATTAAATCCGCAGCAACGCACTGCCCAATCGCTTCCGCCAGGGATCGCAACCCTGCTAGAACGTGTGCGTTGGAAACCGGCCGACGTGCAACTCGTAGCACTTACAATTGGCCCCGGATCGTTCACCGGACTTCGGATTGGTGTAACCATGGCCAAAACTTTTGCCTATGCGGTGGGCGCCGAAGTCTTGGGCATAAATACCTTGGAGACAATCGCCGAGGCCGCGCCGGCAAACGTTCCCGCGGTAACGGCGGCCATCGATGCCCAACGCGGCGACGTGGTTGTTCGCGCGTTTATTCGCGGATCAGAAGGATTGCTATACCCCACGGGCGATCAACAGCTTGTTTCCAATGACCGCTGGTTGCAGGAACTGCCCGCCGGGATGGTCGTTACCGGGCCGGCGCTCGTCAAACTCGCCTCTCGCCTGCCGTCTCATGTAACCATGCTCGATCAAAAATACTGGACGCCCCGGGCGGCCATGGTCGCACAGTTGGCCCATCGCCAATACACCGCCGGCCGCCGCGACGACCTCTGGACCCTAGTGCCCCAATACAGCCGCCGTAGCGCAGCCGAAGAAAAATGGCAGGCCAGGGGATAGGTGATAGGGGGAAAGGGTTGATGGAATCCTATAGCGGCAAAACACGCACACGGCTTTTTGACGTTTCCACGACGACCAACGCTCCGGCGGACAATTCCTGTTCGTACTGTTTCAATGCGGCCAGAACCACCGGACCAATGTGCTCCGGCAACACGCGCTGCGCACGGACTTGAATCACGCTCGGTTCTCCCGCGTGTGTCAGCGCCAAGGTCGTGCCGAAGTCCAGGTCGTGCGTGAAGACCACATGTTGGTGGGCCGACGCCCAGGCCATTATCGTAGCATCGTCCGCCCGAGGATCTCCGATCATGGACCAATGGACTGCCGTCCAACCTGCCTGCTCCAGCAGCGGCATCCATTCCACGGACAGATTCATATCGAGGACGATCCGAAGGCTCATTGGGCCACCAAATCCTCCTCGCGTTCTTCCAGCCGCCATGCCGCATAGGCCAGACACTCATCAAGGTCTTCCGGTTCGAGATATGGATAGGCCTCCAGGATTCGCTCGCGCGATTCGCCCGAGGCCAACAGTCCCACTACGGTCCCGACCGTTACGCGCAAGCCGCGAATGCACGGTTTGCCGCCCATGACCGCCGGGTTATGAGTGATCCGAGTGAATTTCATCGCAATCTCCAGTTCTCAAAAACAGCCCCACGACAATCGAATAAATCAATTATAGCCTTATATCAATTATGAGGGAACTCGGAAATGCTGCTGGGAGTTTTGTCTGATCTGGCTAAGTCGAATAGGCTCAAGAACCTGGACTACCAGTTATGACCTAAACATAGGCGATTGAGTCTTCGTGACCCGGCTGCCAAAGCGAGTTTACGTGCATTGCAGCGCCGTATACGTCCGGAAACAACGTCATATAGTTGATGTTCATCTTGTTAAGTGCAACTAAACAGTCATCCCGGTCTTTGCTTGGTATTTTTATCTTATAGAATATGGCGAAGGGATGTTCTTCACCTGAAAAATGCTCCCTTATGTATCTTTCTAAATCAGTGTTTTCTGGGAGTTTAGCAAACAAAGCTTCCTGACTAATTAATCGAAAATTATCATCGCTCTTTGGAGAGATAATACGAACAGGTTTATCACATTCGCTAGAGCGCTTGTCATGCATGATTGATTCGGCTGATAAGGCGTAAACTCCCCGAAAGTCAGGTTCGCTCATCTTATCATCAAGGATAATCTTTTCATGCTCGAATGCAAAGAAGAGAGCCACATAGGGTGAACGAGTTAGATCAAGCAAAGGGGTCGCCAATCCGTGATGTTGCCCCAAAGCCCAGTAGTCATCATCCTCTGTCAACGGTTGCGGATTTGAACCTCGTCTTCCTCGGAGTGCGTGTTTGAATGCATTTAAGTGTTGTTCCGGCGACAACGGAGAGCTTGTGAAGAATTGGGGATTTGCACCGCGAAAGCTTTTTCGATAAGGGTATTTTTTTCGCAGTCGATCCAAACTGGATTCCAGCGGCCAGTCATAATTCTCCTGACCCCGGTATACAAACATGGGCGCTTCTGAAAAATGTTTATTCGTAACGTCAAAAAACTCAACCCACGATTCCAGAGTTATCTCCCTGACGCCGTCCTTTATAGAAGACTCATTCATATTTGTTTTCTTTCATCCAGAGTTCAGTTGTTTCAGGCTACCGCCGCGCTTCGGCGCGGATGAATCGATCAACCGGATCAGCCGCTAGCCTACAGGATTACACCGAACTAATCAATTACCCGCTGGGATACTAGTGTAGTTGGATTTCTCGACAAAATGACCTCGGTTTCCAATCGCTTCGGTTTAAAGACTTGGCAGATCGCTAAGATAAATACATTGACAAACTGTATCCTATAGGATACACTTAAATAATGATCGAAATTCGCCAGACGGAAGTGTTCGCCAACTGGTTTCGCGTACTGCGTGACCGTCAAGCCAGGGCGCGAATACAAGTCCGAATTGACCGCCTGCAACTTGGTTTGCCTGGTGATGTAAAACCGGTAGGCGAAGGCGTTTCCGAATTACGAATCGATTGCGGCCCAGGTTATCGAGTCTATTTCACTAAGCGAGGGCGAGAATTGATTATCCTGCTGGCCGGCGGTGATAAGCGTACACAAGACCGGGATATCAAGAAGGCTATTCAAATGGCGCACGATTTATAGGAGATCAACATGGCAAAGAGCAAGACAAAAAAGTACGATGTTGCGGAATATTTGGAAAGCGAAGATGATATGGCAGCCTACCTACAGGCCGCGTTTGAAGATGGCGACCCTGCGCTTGTAATCCATGCCCTCGGCAATATCGCCCGTGCTCGCGGCATGTCTCAAATCGCTCGCGAAACAGGACTTCGACGCGAGAGCCTTTATAAAAGCGCTTTCGCCCGAAGGAAATCCGGAATTCGCAACGGTTCTCAAGGTGGTCCAGGCGCTGGGCATCAAACTCAATGCCGAGCCAACGCACGCTCGATAGCGCAATGTCTGAAAACTGACAACTGATTACTATTTACAGCAGCGGGCTCACCAATTTGGCCACGTTTTGGAAGAGTTTTTTAATCGCCGGGCGTTGGCTCCAGTTTTCCGCCGTCAGTTGGAACGACTTTTCGATATATTTCTGATGTTGGGCCCGTAATTGTTCGGCGACACGGGGACCGTAAAAGAGAAGGTTGATCTCGAAATTCAAGGCGAACGAGCGGATGTCGAAATTGCTGGAACCGATAAAGGCTATGGAATCGTCGATGCACATGGTTTTGGCGTGCAACAAGCCTTCATTATAAAGATAAAGGGTTGCGCCCATATCCAGCAGATCGTCGTAATAGGATCGGCCGGCCGCGCCTACCAGTTTCTGATCGACGCGCCGAGGCACGATCACTTCGACTTTTACCCCCCGCAAAACGGCCGTTTGCATGGCTTGGAGAAAGGCCTCGTCGGGCACGAAATAGGGCGTGGTGATGGTCACGTGCCGCTCGGCCGAATGGATGGCGGCCACCACCATCCGCTGGTAGTTTTCGGTGGGATAACTGGGGCCGCTGGGCAGGGTCTGCACGGCAATTTCGCCGCTTTCCTGGGGATCGGGAAAGAATTCCTCGCCGTCCAGGGCATCGTTGGTTTCGAAATACCAGTCGGAAATGAAAACCGCTTGCAGTTCCATGATGATCGGGCCGGTTAGACGGACCATCAGGTCGTGCCAGGCCAGGTCTTTATGCCCGTACCCGGCGTCGACGATGTTCTGCGAGCCCGTGTATCCCACCCGGCCGTCGATAACCGCCACCTTGCGGTGATTGCGGAGGTCGAGCCGGGCCATGCGCCGCCGGAACAGGCCCACCGGCAGGGCCTCGCGCAGATCCACGCCCCGGGCGATCATTTCCTTGCCCAAGCGTTTGAAAAACGGACGCGAGCCTACGCCGTCGGCCAACACTCGGCATTTCACGCCCCGGGCGACCGCTCGATAAAGAGCATCGGCCACGCGCCGGCCAGTGGAATCGTTGGCAAAGATATAAAACAACAGGTGGACGTGATGCTCGGCGGCATCGATGTCGCCCACCAGCCGGCCGATAAACTCATCGGTCTGGGCGATCAATTCGACATTGTTTCCGTCTAAAATGGGCATGTAACCCAAACGCTCGGCCAGTTTTACCGCCTCCATCGCCCGTGGGCCAAGCTGAGGATGGGCAATATTAGGGTGGGCATCCAAGCGCCGGTGTACGGTCTCCAATCGCTGCAATATCGCATTGTGCTCCCTGATCCGGCGCCGGGGCAGACGGTGAGTGCCGATCATCCAATAAATAATCAACCCGGGCCAGGGGACGAAAAAGATCACCAACAGCCAGGCCATGGCCGATTGCGGGGCCCGGCGGCGCGGGACCACGAACAGCATTACCACCCGAATCACCCATTCGCTGAGGTAATACAGCAGCGTCCAGGAAAAAAAGTCGCCCCCTCTTAATAAATAAAACATACGGACGGCGCTCGCTTTTTTAGGGAGTAATCGACATGCGACGGTTATTTCATCTATTTCATCGCGAAAACGCGAAACAGCGAAATCACGAAATTAGGCTTAAACACTACAAATATACCTCACTTTACAAACTATGATATATTTTGCACAATCGGGGGTGTGATCGTCGGCCAAAAAGAATTTAGGAACTCTAACAAAACCTCCCCTCGCCGGGCACCGCGCAGTGGTCGGGAGAGGGTTAGGGTGAGGGCATAATGCACTTCAATTTGTCCTCCACCGTCGATTTTTTCAGATGGTAAAGCGGTTTAGTTAGAGTTCCTTAGATTCTAACGCTCCCATTGCAGTGGTATAAGAATAGGATGTAACACAAATGATACGCAAAGCCTTCGTAATGCAGGTAAACCCGGACCGGCACGAGGAATATCGCAAACGGCATAACCCGATATGGCCGGAACTGGAAGCGACTTTGAAATCGCAGGGGGTGCACAATTACTCGATTTTCTTGGATCCCGAGACAAGCCAATTGTTCGGGTACGTTGAAGTCGAGGATCAATCCCGCTGGAACAGCATCGCGCGGACCGAAATCTGCCGCAAGTGGTGGGCCCACATGCGTGAAATCATGCCCTCGAACCCCGATAACAGCCCGATAACAAAAAACCTGCGGGAAGTGTTTCACATAGATTAGAAACAGGGACGCGGCTAGTATTAATACGAGGAATGAAAATGGGACTGTTTCATTAACAGTTTCCGAACTGGCAAATAAATAAGGAAACAATGTAGCGAAACTTCCATCACATGTGGAGACATAGTTATGCGGCTACGATCGATTGTGAACTGGACATTGCTTTGCCTGAATGCTCTCTTATGCGCGATCCTTCTGTTTATATTATTGGTCCATCTGGGCTGGATTCACTCTGGTCCTTTTGTGCATTTAAATGAAACAGACCAGGCGATTTTGAACCAGGATGTCTATTGGGCAAAAGGTCCTTTTGTATTTTTGGTAGACAAGGACTTTCCTCGCAATGAATCATTTACATTATTTCAGCAAGATAAACAACTTTCTGTATCGACGAAAGATCTTTGTGCATGGTTAAAACCAAAAGAATGGAATTACATTAGCGTTGTAATAAATCCCGATTTCTCAATTTCCTGTGACTATTCTATTGCTGGTGGCAAGGCTTTTGTACATGAGCTGATGTTATCTCATCGAAAGAATGGACTTCGTGAGTCTCTCACCGATTTTAACGCGGATGGTATTTTTGATAGGCGTTCTACAACTGGCGAGGATATACATGAGAATCATGGGTATGTCTGGTATCACGGTATTTGGCGTGAAATCATGGGAGGTGAAAAAGGTCCCAATCAGGATGAATACGATGAGCAACTTCTGGATGGCACACGGGTTTCATTTGATGTGAAAAGTGGCCAATGGCTTTCATCGACGGAAAAGCCTGCCGCCGATAATGATAAGGGGGCGCACGAGAATAAGCAAGAAAAACCGGTCCCTTGATGAGTCCAAAACTATAGAAACGGGGACGCAGCTAGTGATGGCAAATTAGAGTTATCTATAGAAGACTTTTTCCAAGCCAAAACTAAGAACAGCGACACCCGATGAACTGGCATTGGGGAAATAAACTAGACTATTCTCTGATTCCCGCTCCCCTCCGGGTCGCGGCTATTGATCCTCAGGTATTCAATGTCGTATACGGATTAGGGGTGCAAACTGTTTTCGATCTTGTTTTTTCGGACTTTTGGTAAACTACACAAATTGTATGATGCGACATTTATTATCTGAGACTCAATAAACTTAATCTCCACTGCTAACCGTCCACAGACCACTTATATTCCAGCAACAAACACTTCTTTTGCGGCGGCGATGGTGGCGTCGATGTCAGCGTCGGTGTGGGCGGTGGAAAGGAAAAAGGCCTCGTATTGGCTGCAGGGCATGTAGATGCCGCGCTCGATAAGGCCCCAAAAATATCGGGCGTAGCGCTGGGTATCGCATCGCGAGGCCGTGTTCCAGTCGACCACCTGCTCCGGGCTGAAAAACAAGGTCATCATTGCCCCGCACATACCGATGGAAACTGGAATGCCCGCACCGGCGGCGGCATCCATTAATCCCTTGGCCAAACGTTCCGATAGACGTTGCAATTGTGGATAAGGATTGGTGTCGCGGAGGATTTTAAGCGTGGCGATCCCGGCGGCGCAGGCCAGGGGATTTCCGCTTAAGGTGCCGGCTTGGAAGACTTTTCCGGCGGGCAGGACGTGATCCATGATATCGGCCCGGCCTCCGTACGCGCCCACGGGCAGGCCGCCGCCGATGATTTTTCCCAGGGTGGTCAGGTCCGGTTTCACGCCCAGTACCGATTGCGCCCCGCCGAATGCCACGCGGAAGCCGGACATCACTTCGTCGAAGATCAACAGCGAGCCGTGCCTGAGGGTCAAATCGCGCAAGGCCCGGAGGAATTCGGGTTTCGCCGTTACGCAGCCCATGTTGCCGGCCACGGGCTCGACAATCACGCCGGAGATATTCGATCCATATTGTGAAAAGGCGGATTCCAAGCCGGGAAGGTCATTGTATTGGAGAATCAGGGTGTCGCGAGTGGTTCCTTCGGTAACGCCAGGCGAGTTGGGCACGCCTAGGGTGGCTGCCGAACTGCCCGCCGCCACCAGCAGGCTATCGACGTGGCCGTGATAATTTCCGGCGAATTTCACGATCATCGAGCGCCCGGTATATCCCCGTGCCAGGCGAATTGCGCTCATCGTGGCCTCGGTGCCTGAGTTGACCAGCCTGATCTTCTCCACCGAGGGCATGGCCGCGATGATCCTTTCGGCCAGTTCGTTTTCGGCCTCGGTTGGAGCGCCGAAACTAGTGCCCTTGCGCAGGGCCGTTTCCATGGCCATGGTTACCAGCGGATGGGCGTGTCCGAGGATCATCGGTCCCCAGGAAAGCACGTAATCGAGATAACGATTGCCATCGACGTCGAATAAATAGGCCCCTTCGCCGTGATCGAAAAAGATCGGTTCCCCGCCGACGCCGCCGAAGGCCCGGGCGGGGCTATTCACACCGCCCGGCATGAGTTGTTTTGCCCGGGCAAAGGCCAGATGGCTTTTTTCGCGTGACATGGATAGCTCCTTACCGATGTTGTGGTGGTAGTTGCAATTCCACCACAAGGGCGGCAGTACATCTATTACCCCAACATATCAAATTATATTCAGGGGTATTGAGGCATTAATTGTGCTAGCAATTCCCCTTCAGAATGACCATAACAAACCCCGCTGCTATACGCAACCATTCATTTCAAAGGGGACGAAGGTGATAAAGGGGGCATTCACTTGTACGATGCTAACTTGATAGGCTAACTTGACAGGCGGTGGGTGGCTCGCGTATCCTTTTCCATTGGTAACAAGGGCGTTTTACAGGGCACACCGGCAAATGCGTATCTTCTTATACAGCAACGATTAAGGATCCAACCTGATGCGTATTTCGATTTTAGCGATTTACCTTTTTGCTTTGCTAGGCGCGGCATCGAGTGGCGAGGCGGAAGAGCAGGATTGGGCAAAAGCGATGTTCAGCGAAACATCGCACGATTTTGGCGTGGTCGCCGCCGGCGCCAAGGTCGAATATAAATTCACTATCGAGAACATCTACGAAGAAGACGCCCACATTAAATCGGTGCAATCGAGTTGCGGTTGCACTTCGGCCAAAATCGACAAACAATCTCTGAAAACATGGGAAAAGGCCGAACTAATGGCGGTGGTCAACACCGATACGCGGCAATATTATGGCCGTAAAGATACCACGATCACGGTGAAGTTCGACCTTCCATTTGAAGCCGAAGTTCAGGTCCACATTCACGCGTATATTCGCAGAGACGTGGTAGTGCTGCCAGGCGTGGTGCAATTCGGGTCGGTCAACCAAGGCGCGGCGATGGTGCAAAAGGTATCCGTTAGTTATGCCGGTCGCGACGATTGGCGGATCGAGAGGGTAGAAAGTTCCAATCCATACTTGGATTGTCAGGTCGCCGAGGTCTCCCGTGGGGAGGGGAAGGTGAAATACAACCTTACGGTGGCGCTTAAAGCCAATGCCCCGGCCGGTTATATCCAAGATCAGCTTATATTGGTGACTAACGATGTCAACCAACGGGCTGCGCGGGTCCCAGTGGCGGTCGAAGGAGTAATCTCCCAAGCCCTTAGCGTACGACCTTCGCCGCTGTTTTTGGGAGTCGTCGAGACGGGTCAACCGGTATCCAAGCCACTGGTGGTTCAAGGCAAGACGCCGTTTCGTATAACCGCCGTTCGCTCCAGTGACCCGCGGTTCAGCTGCAAAGCCCCCGAAGGCCCCAATCCAGTTCATTTGCTGCCGGTTACTTTTAACGCCAAAGACGCCTCGGGCAAGATTACCGGTAAGATCCACATCGAAACCGATTATCCCAACGCAAAACCGCTGGACGTGGATGTTAACGTCCAGGTGACGCCAAAAACGGCGGACGGCGGTTAGAACGAAAAAAGGGCTTGTCAAAACCAATTGATGGTCTTAACAAGCCCTGCATTTTAATCCGCATATTTTACCGGGGATTATCCCGGAATTTTTCTATATTTTGCGAGAAGGTGCGTATAACAGGCCGACTCCGCCAGTGATGTCTAGCCCACGAATTAACTGCTTATCAAGATCGGCAAAAGCTGCCGGCCTCCTACGACGGTTTTTTTGATCAAGTGCCGGAATTAACCCACCTTTGTGGTTATATTCTTTGTCCAGGGGGTACTTGCATCCAGCTTTTTCCAAGCTAAATTTAATATGACAATCTAATGTGTTAAATATGGATTATTTTGGCATATAAAATTTCTTTAGGAAAGGATTGCATATCATGAAGACAGCGATAATTGCCCTGGGAATTTTGTTGCTTGTTGCCTCCACTACATTTGCGGGCTGGCATGTAGTACCGACTGTGGTGCTGGCCTACTACCCTGGAGTGCCGGTATATGCATACCCCGCTCCTGTAGTGGCCGCCCCCGCGCCATATGTATCGTACATGCCCATGGCCCCTGCACCTTATGGATATAGCGCATACAGCGTACCGATAGTTGCGCCGGCTCCGGTTGTGGTTGGGCCTGCGGCAATTGTCCGGACCAGGGTTTTTTACCCTGGGCAACCGGTACGCAATGTATTAAAAGCAGTAGTGCCATAGGCAGAGATTCGGATCCGAGAGCCGAAAACCGGTGCGAGTGAAAAAAGACGCGGCGACTGACGCGCATATCTTTAGAACGATCGGCCGAACGGCGCGTTCGAAAAAATTGCCGATATTGCTTGAATTAATGGGAAGTCTATCCGCAATGGTTACTCATCAACCAACGTTGGATCACCTCAAGTACATATTCGATCTGTTGATCGGATAAAGGTTGACCACAAGGAATGTAATGCCATTTTTCCAAACAACCGCGGCAACAGGTGGCCGTGGCATGTTGAGCAACAAACACCGGATGGCCGCGTATGGGTGTTTGTCGACCGTCGTTGCGTGGAATGGCGCGGGCCAAGCGTTCGTTAAGAAATT
This sequence comes from Pirellulales bacterium, assembly GCA_963845975.1. Classification (GTDB taxonomy): domain Bacteria; phylum Planctomycetota; class Planctomycetia; order Pirellulales; family Thermoguttaceae; genus JBEKIK01. The sequence goes on from CAWJUD010000002.1 coordinate 1,183,425, forward strand.
TCCGCCCGTGTTCCAATACGACTGGAAGGGTCTTTTCCACCAGATAGGCTCGTTCTTTAGGCTGCAATTTGAAACCGCTGCGGAACTTGCTCCGGGCCAGGGCGGCAAAAAGATTGGGCATATCTCGCATTGAATTCGATGTGCGTTTATTTGATATCGTAAATAATTGCGCGCGTTCTCATGATGTCGGGATAGATTTCTTCGCCAAAAATGGTTTGAGTATTATATTTGGCGGGAATACTGCCGTTGGGCATGGTGATTTCCACGCGGTAATATCCTGGAGGCACTCCTGGAGGATCGCCGGGGCCGCTAATGGGTTCCGACATCAGTGCGCTGCCGTCCGACTCGGTTGTGCCCGTGCTGACAGGCAAGTTGCCGCCCAAAAACTTTTCCGGCACGAATTTAACATCCGCTCCTTCCAAAGGTTTGCCGTTGCGTGTTACCTTAACAATAACCCCGCCGCACCGACCGATCTTGGTTTGCTGCCATGCTTTGATTCGGGCAGTGATATCAGCGGCTGTAACGCCTTTTTCTTTGGTAGATTTAAAGTTAGGGAGGCCTTTTATAAATGAAGGCACATTATCCAATTCCGCCCCGCTAATTTTGCCGTCCTTATTAGTATCGTACATTTTTATCGCCTCTTGTCCGGCGGCAACGGCATCGATACCATGCGGAGCGATCCTACTCGGCTGGCCCAAACAACCGCTTTGCGTTAACAATATAACGGCTAATAAAGCCACCAAACAGAAATGAGCCAAACGTATAACCATAACCTTAAACCTTTCGTTATAGAGTAGTAATAAACCGTCAAAACCAACATTAATAAATTATCACATTACCCAAAGTTCGTCAAAGGGGGATATTAGGGGACTGTTTCGATTTTCCGGGCGTCATCGGGCACCGATGCGCAGCATTGGTCGGCATGCTCGGCGAATATGGGACCGTCCCCTTGGCCGAAGTTCTTTTGGACATCAAATTTGATCACTTAGATAGATCGACAATCCAAGCTTGCTGGACTTGCCGAGCGATCATAACCCTGGCCAGATTGTACCAAGAGCGGCAGCGGTCAAGGATCACGCTGTCGGCCGTGGCTACGACTTCAGATGATTCGGCTAGTAAGACATCCGGATTCGCCGCCAATTCTACCTGCCAAGACCACCCATTTTTTGAAGCCAGCCCTTCCATAAGCGATTTTAGCCGACCGCTATTAGAGACCGGCCGATCGAGATACAAGATACATTCCGCAATGTTCAACTCGGCAAGTTCGGCGCCCAGCAGTTCCAAAGCAGGGAGGGTTTCGGACACCTTGCGATAAGTGCCGTGCATGCTGGCCATGTCGCGATAAGTGCCGTCGCGGGCGGCGAGTATTACCCCGCCGGAGAGGGCGGCCTCGATGGTCGTCAAAACGTTGTATCCATCCAGTTTCAGCATTCGACCATATAAAGACTGGGCAGCGACTTCGTGCATCCGTCGCCGATCGCCGTGGCCATTGCTGCAGGAACATCTTGCGACCGCTACCCGTTGCCGGGCGACAAGGCCATAGCGGTCGCCCACTAATTTCAAGGACGAATCGGCCGCATATCCCCGGGTAAGCAGCCAGCATAAATCGTCCACGGCCTGAGAAAGACGGGCATGGATTTCGGCGGCGAATAGCCGAGCATCTTCCGGGTGCGGACCGCGATGTATCCTGCGGTCGGGCACAAATCACCTCTGGTACGTGCCCATCAATTGGCCTTTGGCCATGACATGGTGTTCGATCTCTTGCAGAATCGCCTTCTTGTCCATGCCCGGCTCCGCGGCCATCTTGGCTTCCAGGGCATAAAGCTTGAAATGATAGTGGTGAGTGCCGTGGCCTACCGGGGGATATGGTCCGCGATATCCTATATTTTTTTGACCGCTTGGCCAGGAGTTTTTGCCCTGCAATGCACCGGGTGGATCGGTAAGACGGGGTTTTTGCGGAATGGCTTCCTTCAAACCTTTTGCATCGGCGGGAATTTTATAGATTACCCAATGTACCCAAGGTTCGGCGGTGGGGGCGTCCGGATCATCGCAAATCAATACCAGTTCCTTGGCCCCTTCGGGTACGCCGGTCCAAGCCAAAGGCGGCGATACATCGGCGGCTTCGCCGGTGTATTTTTTGGGGATCGCTTCTCCCTCTTTAAAGGCTGTGCTGGTAATTTGAATGGTCATAAGTTTATCTCCTTGCGAAGTAGCGGCAGGCCCGGCGCTTGGACCCTTATCGCCGCGGGGTTCGGCTGCATTGGAGAACAAACTGGGTAATAAAAGGCTAAGTATTACCCCCAAAAAGGCGGCCGTCCGACACATAATAACACTCACCAAATATTGTTTAATTAAATGCTACCATAATTTTTATAGACCGTGGAGTGCTATGCGACAACCCCCCCGGATGAAAAAGGGCGGGAAATTGGGGCAGATGGCGAGGTTTTTGAGACTAGGGAATGAAGAATCCGGCTATCCCGCTTCTCGGAATTGTCCGGATTGAGAGCCAGCCACAAGGGGGAGTTGGGCGACGGGAATGATGTGCCGAGGTAAATCGGTTGACGAGTCGTTGCCGGAAGCATCCCAATGGGTATGAATGCGGTTCAGAATCGTTTCGGCCAGGGCTACGGCATCGCGGCCCGCCTGGCCGTCGACCAGCGGTTGACGGGGCGTGCGGATGGCATCCACAAAGTCTCGAACTTCCAAGGCCAAGGCATCCACCGCTTCAAACTGAAGTTGCTCGCAGGGCAAATGTTCATCGGCGAAATGCCGGCGATAGTGCTCCACCTGTTCCGGCGAAAGTTCGTCTACATGGAACGCCCCTTGCCGCAGGATTTGGCTGGGCCGGACCAGCGTGGACGTTCGCGCGGCAAAGTCGATGTCTGCAAACGCCCCAGGCGACCAAACCTTCATTCGCCTTACGGCCTCGCGGCTGACCCGCGATACGGACAGATTTGCCACGCAGCCGCTTTGGAATTGGATCCGGGCATTGGCGACATCTTCATCTTTGCCCACGACCTTAAGTCCGACCGCATCGACCTTTTGCACCCGGCTGCGGGCGATCGACAGGATTAAGTCCAGGTCGTGGATCATCAGGTCGAGCACCACACCGACATCCGTAGAACGGAATGTGTATCCACTGGTGCGAATTGTCTCGATATAATTTGGATCGCCAAGGTGTGGTAGGGAAGCGATAAACGCCGGATTAAAACGCTCGACGTGCCCGACTTGCAGCACCAGGTTGCGCTTTTGGGCCAGGGCGACCAGTTCATCGGCCTCGTGGGAATTCAAGCACAGGGGTTTTTCCACCAAAAGATGCGTGTTCGACTCGAGAAAATCCTTGGCCAATTGATAGTGGCAAGCAGTTGGAGCGGCGATCACGGCGGCGTCGATGCGGCCGAGAAGGTCGCCATGATCCATGAATGCTGTGCAAAGACATTCGGCAGCCACGCGCCTACGGTTTTCCGGCAGGGGATCCACAACGGCGGTTAGTTCCATATCCGGCATTTTAGCCAGTTTTTGAGCGTGAAATCCACCTAAGCGACCTGCTCCGATAACCGCGATTTTGAGTTTTTTCACGAAGTTTCTCCAGTTGAAATCTCACTATACCGCAAATGCAGGAAAATTCTCCCGGCACAAGTGCTTGGAGGAAACATTCGAAATTTATGCTGCTTTGCGACGTTCGCGGCCGCGGCCGTGCATGCCTTCGTGCTGGCCTTGGATGAAGCTCAGCAGGTGGTTGACTTGCGGCACCAGGTGGCCGTTGCTGCGGAGAATTTCCCAGGCATTATCCAGTCCGACTTTGGAGCGGAAAATGAGCTTATGGGCTTCGGCCAGGGCCTGGATCACTTGGGGCGAGAAATTGTGGCGTTTCAATCCCACTGAGTTAATACAGCGGGGCTTGGAGGGATAGCCTTCCACGAGCATGTACGGGGGCACGTCGTGCCGCACCGCGCTGCAGCCGGCCACGAAGCTGTAACTGCCGATGGTGGCAAAATGATGCACCGCCACGGCCCCGGAAAGCGAAGCGTGATCGTGGACGTGAACGTGTCCAGCCAGGAGCGTATTGTTGGCGATGATGATGTCGTCGCCCAGTTGGCAGTCGTGTGCCACGTGGCAGCAGGCCATGAGGAAATTATGGTTGCCGATGCGGGTCAATCCGTCCTCTTTTTCCGAGGCCCGATTGATGGTGACGCACTCGCGGATGATATTGTGATCGCCGATCACGACTTCGGTGTCGCTGCCGCGATAGGTTATGTCTTGCGGTTCGCCGCCGATCACTGCGCCGGGATAGATGTGATTGTAACAGCCGATGGTAACGTGACCCATCAGCGTCACGCTGTTTTCCAGCTTGGTCCCGCGACCGATGCGGACGTGCGGGCCGACGACGCAATAGGGGCCTATTTCGACTTCGTCGTCGATTTGGGCCCTGGGGTCGATCGTAGCATTTTCGAAGAAATGTGTCGCCATCGTCGCGGCTCCGCAAAAAATGGCACGTTAGTTGTTCTTAGAGCTTCTAAAAATGACGTGTGCCACTGCTTGCTTGCAAGCAGTGTTTTTCCAGTAGTTCCAACAGTACTGCTTGCAAGCAAGCAGTGGCACGAATATTGACCTTTAATTTCATTTTGTTAGAAACTTTTAAAAAGTAGTCATGCGCAGCGTTTTATTGTTTCCTTTGCTTCCTCGAGGCCCATGATTTTTTGGACCAGTTCGGCGTTCAGCCGGTGCCCGCTGCGGAAGGCAATGAAACGGCCGATCAGATCGCAACCCGCCAGGGCAAGATCGCCCACCATGTCGACCATCTTGTGACGGACGCATTCGTCGGGAAACCGCAGTTGATTGTCGATTGGTCCTTTGCCGTCGAAGACCAGCAAATCCTTGCAGGTGACCCGCTCGCCTAATCCGTGCTCTTTCATAATTTTTGCCTCGGATTCCATCAAGAAGGTGCGGCTGGGGGCCAAATTCATGTGGAAAAACCGGGGCGAAAGGGAGATTTCCAGGGATTGCCGGCCGATGGGATTGCCGCTGCCGTAGTCGAGTTCGTATTGCAAGATCATCTTTCCCGAGCAGCAAGGCCGGGCTTCGATCCAACTCTGTTCGTCGCCCAGCCGGATAACGCGGCGGATGATTTTTTGCGTCCGGACGGCGTCTTGTTCCACGATTCCGGCCGCCTGGAAGGCCTCGACAAAAGGCAGGCTGGAGCCATCCATACCGGGCATTTCCGGCCGATCGACCCGGATTTCGCAGTTGTCGATTTGCATTCCAGCCAATGCCGACATGATATGCTCGATCATTTCGACGCTGACGTTGCCGGCACGGAGCGTCGTGCGCAGCGGAGTTTCAGTGCGATTTTCAATGCTGGCGGCAATCCGGGGCGAGCCGGGCAGGTCGCGGCGGACAAAAATAATGCCCGTGTTCGCCGGGGCCGGACGAAACTCGACTTTTACGTCGTGTCCGCTCCAATAACCGACGCCCTCGATCATTACCGGGGCGACGAGCGTGCGTTGCTTGCGTGTTGAATACATCCAGAGAAGTCTGTCATCCGTGACAGGGTTGAAGGGATTTGTTTCAATATCGCCCGATCCGCCGTCCATGGCGGATGGGAAGCATCCGTACCGTTATTGCTTATCTTGGATTCTGGAAAGGGCTTGTCGGGCGCGTGCCGATCCGATTTCCGCCGGCGGCCGGTGCGCCGCTGCGCATGATCAAGGTGTCGAGAATGGGTTTTGTAATGTCTCGGCTTTTGTCGTAATACACCACGGGCTTGTTGATAAAGCTCAAAACGCTATCGGGTTTGTCCACATCGGCCGGATCGCCGTTGAAGCGCAAGACCATGTCTATTCCCTTGTTCGAGCAGTAATAATCGACTTCCTGCTCTATTTCCTTGTACACGGTGAAATAGATTTTTGCCTCGCGGGCAAGGAATTCCTTGCGCTGCAATTGGACCTTAACCGTTAAATTGGCCTCGCGCTCGGCGATTTCCTTTTCCATGGCATTATAGTCCGGACTTCCCTTGTGGTAAGTGTCCAGTTGCTCGACGAGCTTGCGGATGGTATCGCGTTCTTTATTGACGCTGGATTCCGCGGCTTCGACGTCGGCCTTCATCTCGTCCATCATCGATTTGAAACGAGGATGATTCTTGAAGATGTAACTAACGTCCAGAAGTGCGATGTTAGTGCCGGCCCCCGCCTGCGGCGCAACCGGCTGGCGGATAGGAACTCCTCCTTGAGAAAAAACCTGTGAGCTTATAAGCCCGCACAATAATAAACAAGCAGCCGTGACGGCAATGAGACGGGATGGTTTCACTTTCAGCACTCCTTGCTGTTGCGTCGGTCATCCATGACCAGGCGACCTCCACCACGAGGTCACTTGACCGACTGGATCTTTCGGCCAACCGAATTGTCTATAGAGTCGTTATTAAAATGAATTTTCCACTGAAACCTGTTTGATTATGGAAAGATATTCATTTTGTAAAAGGCTCTAAAAGGAAGCGTATTCTGCCGACAACCTCGTTTCAGGTAAAGAGCAGAAAATTGGATGCCTGCGAAATGCGCATAACTATTTGACGCACAAGAGTTTAGAAATGATTTTAGGCGTGTTTTTGAATGTCGCAAAAAGCCCGCTTTCCAGGGTTTTACAATGAATCCCGGAAAAATGCCCCCTGTTGGTTGGATGATTTTGTGCTTGCTTTGCCCACTATTACTGCGTTTATTGGGTCTTGAGAAAGTTACGGCGCTATTTCTTCTCGGCACCGACTTTTTATCATGGCAATATTTTATTTGACTTGAAATAAAATTCGCTTTGACACGTACCGCGAATCTCGCTATCTTTCCGCCCTCACCCGGCGAAGAATGGACTTTGCCGAATCTCTCACGCACCGGACAAGGATGTCCGATGAAACGCACCACGGAGGGCGACGTTTTGGACCACAAACCAAGCGTACTGATAGTCGATCGTTCGGAAGAAACCCGCGAGGTCCTGCAAACCGCTTTAAATCGGCGGGGCGTGCGGACTTTTACGGCAAGGCATGCCTCGGATGGGGTAGTACTAGGACTGCGGCATCATCCCGATCTTATAATAATAGATTTAGAGATGGATGATGTTAATTTGGAGCATACCAATCCGCCTTTTTGGACAGGCATGGGAGACAATAACATCCCTATCATTCTTTTGGGGAACCTCCGCCGAAACCAACCGCGAATTCCCGGAAGCGAATTTGTGTCCAAGCCCTATCAATATGGGCCTTTGATTCGTAGAATCGAAGAGATACTCAATAAGTGAAGAGTGTAGAATATAAGAGTGAAGAATTTAAAGAAAAGTCAATAATTGCGGCGCTGATCTAACATCATTCTTTGTTCTTCATTCTTCGCTCTAATCTTTATTCCGGGAGTTGACCACGTGTCGACGTTATTTGTAATTCGGGGTATGGATCAGGGCACCCGATTCGAGCTCGAGGGGCCGATGATTCGCGTCGGGCGCGACGCCTCGAACAACATCCAATTGCACGACACCGAAGTTTCCCGCCATCATGCCGAGATTCGCTGCCTGGACAATGCATTTACCATCTCCGACCTGAACAGTTCCAACGGCACTTACGTCAACGGCCAGCGGATCAAGCAGTACTCGCTCAACAGCGGCGATCAATTGCAGATGGGCAGCACGCTGATGCTCTTTACCGGTCCCAGCGAAGAGACCAGAAGACCTGGCCAAGGCGGTCGATATCGGTCCGCCCAAGGACCAGGAGGAAGGGTCCCGGATCGTGCATGCCGTAAGCCAGGAAGAAGGCAGCCGGATCCTGGATTTTCAGGCCGAAATGCCGCAGAACTCCTGGCTGGCCCGGGCGCGGAGCAATTTGCAAATAATGTACCGCACGGCCCTGGCCGTGAGCCACACTTTGGATATCGATCAGCTTTTGCAGCGGATCATGGAATTGATTTTTGAATGGGTCGAGGCCGATCGCGGTTGCATCATGCTCATGGACCCGGCGACGAAACTTTTGCAGCCCCGGGTGCGCCGGACGCGCCAAGGCGTTCGGACCGAGGAAAAGATCACCATCAGTAAAACCATTCTGGATTACGTCATCGAGCGCAACGAGGGCGTGATCACCAGCGACGCCCGCATGGACGACCGCTGGAATCCCACCGGCAGCATCTTGCAGATGGGCATCCGTGAGGCGATTTGCGTGCCCATGCAGGGCCGTTACGACATGGTGGGCGCAATCTATATCGACACTTCGATCAGCCCCCAACAGTACATCAAAAAAGGCGGAGTGGCGAAATTCACCGAAGATCATTTGAAATTGATCATTGCCATCGGCCACCAGGCGGCCCTGGCCGTGGAAGACACCCGTTATTACTCGGCCATGGTCCAGGCCGAGCGCCTGGCAGCCGTGGGCCAAACCATAGCCACGCTCTCGCATCACATAAAAAACATTTTACAGGGCATACGCGGCGGGAGCTACCTGATCGAGATGGGACTCTCGGAACACGACGAGGAAGTGGTGGGCAAAGGCTGGAAAATCGTGGAAAAAAACCAGAACAAGATCTCCTCCCTGGTCATGGACATGCTCACCTTCAGCAAGGAACGCGAGCCGGACTTGACCGTCGCGAACATCAACGGCACGGTAAACGACGTAATCGAATTGATGAAGGTGCGGGCTGAGGAATTCCAAGTTCAGTTGCAATGGCAGCCCGCCGAGGTCATGCCTGATTTGGTTTTCGATCCCGAGGGCATTCACCGCGCGGTCCTCAACGTGGTGACCAACGCCATCGACGCGGTATCGGAAAAACAGCCGCCCGGCCGGGTGTCGGTGCGCACGGAGTACGACGCCCAAAACGCCAAGGCCCGGATCATCGTCGAAGACGACGGGCCGGGCATCCCAGTGGATCAAATGGATTATCTGTTCAGCCCGTTCGTATCCTCGAAAAAGAGCCGGGGGACGGGCTTGGGACTGCCCGTAAGTCAAAAAATCGTTCGCGAACACGGCGGCCAGATCCAGGTCCACAGCGAACCCGGCGCACGGCGCCCGTTTTGTTCTGGAAATTCCCGCCGTCGTGCCCTCGCCTAATCAAACCGGTCAGGAAATAACCATACATTCCAGCCCGGAAAAGGCGGAAGAAGGACGGCCGGCGGCGGAAGAATAATGGGGAAGGCAAAAGGAAGGCGGCAAATTCCGCAAATTCCAGATACAGATTTCTCAATAATTATGTATGGTGTCCCTGGAAATATTCGGAAATATTCGGTGTGATTCTCTGCCGGCCAAGCGCCGTCTCCACCGCCACAGCAACGCCGTCAGGGTGAGGCCAAGCAACATGGCTAGGCTACCGGGCTCAGGAACAGCGCTTACAACGCGGAACCCTAGGGCGGGGTAACTAGCAAACGACGGGTTGAGGCTGTACCAGCGACAGGACGCATTCAGGTAGCCTGGGTTGCTGTCGAACGATCCGCCACGCAATCCACGCCCATACAAGAAACTGCTCTCAATCGACTCGTTCCACTCCCAGACATTGCCTCCTTGATCGAATGTGCCATAGGGGCTGGCAGAATTTTGGAATTCACCCATAAGCGTCGTGTACTTGCCCGAGTCAATGGGGTAGGTACCCGAGCCGACGTGCCAATTGGCATTATTGCCCGACGCGTCGGCCATGTCGCGGCCCGGTTCCGTGTTACTCCTCGTCGGATATTGCCAGTAACCGGCATTGGTGCCGCCGCCCTTGTAGTATGCAGCCTTGTACCATTCGTCCTCGCTTGTTACGGCCCATTTCCAATCGGCCTCGCGGCTGACCGCCATGAGTGCAGCGTCCGTCGTTGCACCGTTGAGATAGTACGCACCGTCCTCCGTGGTAGATAGACTCTGGTTGCCCGTCGGCTGGCCGTTGTGTAGCCAGTTGGCAAACCGTGTTGCATCGCCCCATGAGACACAGTTCACTGGACGGTTCGCGTAGTCATTCGCGACGCTGTAGGTGTAGCTGCCGGAAGCGCCGCTCTGCTGAATCTTGCAGCCTTCGGAGCTCATACCCATCATGGCATTGTACAACCCGTAGGTATCCGTTTTCGCCACAGCATTAAGGAACGCGCAGTATTGCCCGGCGGTTACTTCGTACTTGCCGATTTGGTAGGTGTAGCCCACCGCCCCGCAGATGCGGTCATCGCCGGCGCCATTGAACACGGACATGCCGGAAAGCTCGCCAGAATTACCCGGATCACCCACGGGCACCGTTTCGATGGTGATGGCTTGTGCAACGACCGCGCAACACAACACCACCAGAATCGTTGAATTCAGTTTGTACAGTCTCATGGTTTCGTTCCTATTGAGGTTAAAATGGCAAGAAACCACCTGGGCGCGCGCAGCAGACCCCACAGCGGATTACGCAAAGGGAAAATACCCAGCCCCAGAACAGCGCACCGCAAGTTCACGTCTTACAGGGCGAGCAAACTGGACTAGGTTCGGAGATGCTGCCTCATCAAGATGCAGGAAAAATTACACACTAGAAGGTAAACCATAGAATACCACACCGCAACCGCCACTGCAAGGGACGGGACGCGGTTTCTCGGCGTATTTGCCACCCCCTCGACCAGCCTTTGTTCTTGAACAAGGTCCGCGTAGTGGCATCCAAGCATCCCAATTCCGGCCCAATTCTGATTCTATGAAAGAGTGGTCCTCCTGGTGGTATAAACGATGTCGGCGGAGTTCCGGGGAATTCCCCCATAGAGGTAGTGGTCATGATTTTCGGCTAAGTCGTGCGGCAACCCGACAGCTTTACCGGCGTGCTTTAGCAGTTTTTGGCCGAGAGTTTCACTGTTAAAGTCAGTCGCGACTTCAGGTTGTCCGGTAGGAGCCGGTTCGATTTGAACCTTCATTCCCTCCGGCAAAATTACCGGATCATCCACTACGACAACCCCCTTTTCCACATGACCATTGTAGACCATAACACCCTCCAAAAATTTACTGCCCTGTTGCCATTATATCATATAGACTTGTAGGTCAGGCCCCCCGTGCCTGACGATTAAAAGTATATTGAAATCACCCTCAAACTGTCATGCACGGAGTGCATGACCTACTGTTGCCCCAACAGAAGATTATACCCCCAGTTCTGTCCAAATGACAAGTTCATCGATTGCCGTCCCTTGCCGCCATTCCACTATCGTGATAGGATTTTTGTAGTCTTTTAAGAAGGAACCTGCCATGGGACAATATCAGGCGGCGATAATATCTCGGCCTTTGGATTGGAAACCGGCCTGTTCGGACGACGTGCCGCTGGAACTGGACGGGCCAGTGGCCGTGCTGGGCCAGTGGGACGATCTTTTCGAGGCGGTCGCTCGGGCGATAGAGCACAACGAGAGCGAGGAGGCCCTGCGCCGCGGCGCTGGGCGGTTGTGGTCGAACCCGGGAGCCTGGGCCGCGTCTGGCCGGCGGCACGGCTTTGCACGCCGCTTAGTTTTAAAGTGACATCGATCTGGTGGCCCGACGGCTGGGAACCGAAATCGCCCTTGGACGTGCCCAATTGCGTGTGGCAATCGCAAGGGCGGCAAGCGGGTGAATGGTTGTCTTACCAGCAGGCCGAAGATGCCATCCGCGGTCTGAATCAACAGTGCCTGGATAATCCATCCACCACCTGGTACGTGATAATGGCCGTGGAAAACGAGGCCGTATCGCAGACGATTTCTTACGATCCTTCCGGCACGGAGACCACGGTCGAGGTTCGGCGAATACACGTTATCCGCCCCAAAGAAGGCGGCCGCGGCGACTGCACGCACTGTCCGGCCCACGAATTTGAGTGTGCCAAGGCCGATTGGACCAGCCAGGTCCAAACCGTAACCGCCACGCACAGCCGGGCGTTTGGCGAATAAGCAGGAGGCGCGATTATTGACATACCGGAATGGAGTTCGATTCCGCTCCATCGAGTGAGGCGACCATGAAGGAACGGCGGTTGGTTTTACTGGCGGCAATATTCATGGCGAGCGCCGGTTGGCCGGTCGCGGCCTTTGCCCCGGACGAAAGCAGGGCGGACCGTACAGTCATCCGCACCGCACAAAAGCAGATCCGCAGCCCGATCATCGCGGAGCGGGTCGAGGGTATAAAGCGGCTGCGCGATATGCCGGGCCAGGATGCCGTCAAGTTAATTGTGCCTTTGGGACTTACCGACCCGGCAGAGCAGGTCCGGCGGGCCGCCTACGAAACCCTGTTGACATGGAAGGATGACCGGCAGGTCGATATTTTTCTGTTGAAGGCCCTGGAAAAGGAAACGCGGGCCAATAAAGGAGGCGTGTCGCTATCCGCTCCGTTGATCGCGGTTCTTTTGGCTTCGGAGTCGGCCGACACCCGGCAAGAGATCGGCAAGTTCTTGGATGGTTATGGGGCGGCATCGAACGACGGAGTGGCCGCAATTACCGTCGTGGCCGACGAACTGGGAAAGCTGGGGGATGGGCAATCGCTGGCGTCGCTGAAGAGGATGACCAAGCTGAAGTGTTTTACCGGCATATATGCCATACGCCGGGCAGTGGTCCAAGCGATGAACCTCATTAAATCGCCGGATGCCATCCAAGCGATAATATCTCTATTGCCGGATGTGGACGGAGAGATTCGCGGCGATATTTTACGGCATCTTGCCGCGGTCTCCGGCCGATCGTTCGGTGCTGACAACAAGGCTTGGCTCGAGTGGTGGGATAAGAACAAAGACGGGTTCAAGTTTCCGGCAAGTGACATTGAGACCCCATCCGCCGTTGCCGCATCGCCGGGCACGCCCACGTATTATGGTTTGGCAATCCAGGCGCACCGCATGGTCTTTGTTGTGGACATCTCCGGGAGCATGGGTGGCCCACGTCTTATGGCCGCCAAGCGGGAATTGATGCAGGCCATCGACGGCCTGCCCGACGATGCCGCCTTTAACATCGTGGTGTTTAGCGATCAGCCCGCGGTTTGGCAGCGTAGTCTGAAGCCGGCCACACCCGCCATGAAAAAAGCCGCCAGGAACTACGTTTACCTTATCCGCGCCGGCGGTCACACGGCCGCATACGATGCGCTGGATGCGGCATTTCGTTTCGACGCCGAAGCGTTTTACTTTCTATCGGATGGCGCACCGAATGCGGGCAAGATTGCCTCTCCGGCCGCGATCGTGGCCGCCGTTACGCAAACCAATCGTACCCGGCGGATTTCCATCTACACGATCGGTATTGCGCCCGGGGAGCCGGGCGGTCCGCTCGACATGTTCGTCAGGACGCTTGCGGAACAGAATTTCGGCGTTTATCGCCGGATTGACCAGTAAGAATTACGGGCTTTTATTAAAGATTGAATCTAAAAAATGGGGAGTCCGGCGGGTGGCACTGATAAGGTTCGGGGTTCAGGACTCAGGAATTGGGACTATCGTTGAATACAAGATGGTGATATCGCCCTCACCCCCTGCCCCTCTCCCGACTAACCTTCGCGCTCCTGAATAAAACTCCATATACTGCCCAGATTTGCCAATATATGCGCCTGTCCCGTTTTTACTATTGACCCTAGTGATTGAAAACACTATCGTCCGCGGGCCAATTTCTGTTTTTAGCTTATCGATAGCCTTTTCCGTTTGAATTCCAGATTAAAAGGTGCGTTGCACGCGGCCTATTAAAAGGTGCGTTGCACGCAGCCTACTTATAAACCTGAGTATTGGATTAAATGGTGCACTCGGCGCACCTCTTATCGAAAGGTGCGTTGCAAGCAGCCTACTTATTGAAGGAGTGAAAGGAAGCATGTACCAGCGATATTTCAGTGGCATGATATTGTTACACAAAGCCCTCACCCTAACCCTCTCCCGACCGCTGACGCGGTGCCCGGAGAGGGGATTGAATCCTGGCTTCTCCCAAAGGGAGAGGGGATTTAGTCCCGGCTTCTCCCGACCGCTGACGCGGCGCCCGGAGAGGGGATTTAATTACGGGTGTTTATTAACTGTCTTGTTTCTTGTTTGCGGGTGCTCTTGGTGGGATGGGAATATCATGCGTTCGCAAAGCCCGGACGAAAGCCCACCGGAGAAACATGAACACGAGACAAAGCTGGTGGGCGACTTTGCGGTACCGTTCGGGCTATATCCGGTGCGGGTGGAAGCGGTAGGATTGGTGACGGGCTTGAACGGGACGGGCAGCGATCCGGCGCCTTCGCCCCAGCGGGGGGCATTACTCGACGAAATGCAAACCCGCGGCGTTACCGAACCGAATTCGATCTTGGCATCGGGCAATACATCGCTGGTGTTGGTACAAGGGATTTTGCGTGCGGGTATTCAGAAGGGCGATCACTTTGACGTGGAAATGCGCGTTCCCAGCCAAAGCGAAACCACCAGTCTGCGCGGCGGATATCTGCTCGAAACCCGGCTGGCCGAAATGGCGTATTTGGGCGGGCAATTTCATGAAGGAAAGTTGTTGGCCAAAGCGGAAGGTCCGGTAATGGTCGATCCGCTGGCCGATCCGAAGAACGACCGCGTGTCGGCCTGCCGGGGCAGGGCGCTCGGCGGCGGCGTGGCGCTCAGATCGCGTTCGCTGGGATTGGTGCTCAAGCCCGAGCACCAGAGCGTGATGAACAGTTCGCGCATTGAAAACGCCGTGAATAAGCGGTTTCATTCCTTTCAGAACGGGATAAAAATCGGGGTGGCCAAGGCGAAGACGGAAGAATACGTGGAATTGACCGTGCATCCCCGGTACAAAGACAATATCGATCGTTACGTGAGAGTGGTTCGGTCGGTGGCGATTACAGAGTCGGCTACTCAGCGCATGGAACGGATTGCCGCATTGGAACAACAGTTGCGCGAGCCGTCCACATCGGCCGACGCCGCGCTGCAATTGGAGGCGGTCGGGATCGACGGGGTGCCGGCGTTATTGAAGGGTCTTGAATCGAAAGATGCGGAAGTCCGTTTTTATTCTTCCGAGGCGCTGGCATATCTGGATCGGCGCGAGGCGGCCGCTCCGCTGGGCGAGGCCGCACGAGAGCAGCCCGCGTTCAGGGTATTCGCGCTAACCGCGCTTAGTTCGATGCAGGATTTCGGGGCCTACGAGCAACTGCGAGACATGCTGTCCTCGTCTAGCGCGGAAACACGATACGGGGCGTTCAGGGCGCTGTGGACGATGAATAAGAAAGATGCCTTGGTGGCGGGTGAAAAACTGAACGAACAATTCAACTACCATGTGCTGGACGTATCGGGCCCGCCGATGATCCACGTCACGCATAACCGCCTGCCCGAGATCGTGCTATTCGGCAAGGAACAGAATTTCCTCACGCCCATATCGGTAAACGCGGGCAACCAGATCATGGTCAATAGCGCCAATCCCAAGGAAATCACAATAAGCAAGTTTGCCGTCAAGGAAGCCGACCAGAAGCGTGTCGTGTCGACAAAGGTGGATGAAGTGATTCGGGCGGTGGCGGAGTTGGGCGGGACATATCCGGACGTGGTGCAAATGCTGCAAGAGGCCAAGGCCGCCGGGGCCTTGCCCAGCCGGTTCGAGATTGACGCCGTACCTGAAGCGGGCCGAACCTACGCACGCATCGCAACCGATGGCGGGGATGCCGAGCAATCCAAGTCCTCGGCAAAGGCGGCTTCTGGCAAGTCTGCGCCGGATTTATTCTACAAAAAGGTGGATAAATCTAGTTCTGATGACGGGGATGATGCTGCAAAAACACCTAAAAACGACTCGGCTGAGGAGAATTCCAAAGAAAAACCGGGGCCGAGGCATGGTTTCTTTGGTAAAATATTTGGATTCGCTGCAAAGGACTAAAAAATCGGGGGCAAAAGATAGTGGGTGATGGATAACTCGTGCGCAGGGGTAAGAATAAAGTACGAGAGTACGTGGTACGAAGAGTTAGTCCGGATTTCCAATCCCCGACACCCGAATACCGATTTACTACCCACCACCCCGGTCGCAAGCGACCGGTTTAAACTGATCCCCCATCAACTATCCCCTATCCCTAATCCCCTATGTTAAAGGCACTCGAACTTGTCGGATTTAAAAGTTTTGCCGACCGGACGCGGTTCGAGTTTCCCCCCGGCATAACCGTGGTGGTGGGCCCGAACGGATCGGGCAAATCGAACGTTGTTGACGCCATTAAGTGGGTGCTGGGAGAACAGAGCGTTAAAAGCCTGCGCGGCAAGGAGATGGCCGACGTTATTTTCAACGGTTCCGGCGCTCGCCGGGCAATTAACACTGCTGAAATCACGCTTACGCTGGACAATTCCCAGCACTTGTTGCCCATCGACAGCGGCGAAGTTCACATTACGCGGCGGGTTTATCGCAGCGGCGAGGGGGAATATCTGATTAACCGCAATCCGGCGCGGTTGCGCGACATACGCGATCTGCTTTCGGGGACGGGCATGGGCACGCAGGCCTACAGCGTCATCGAGCAGGGCAAGGTGGATATCTTGCTGCAATCTTCGGCCCGGGATCGGCGAATTATATTCGAGGAAGCGGCCGGGATCAGCCGCTTTAAACTGCGAAAGATCGAGGCCCTGCGGCGCCTGGAACGGGTGGATCAAAACTTGTTGCGGCTTCACGACATTGTCGATGAAGTGGAAAACCGCCTGCGAAGCGTGCGCGCAGGCAGTCAAGGCTCGTCGCTACAAGGAATATTACGATCGGCTCCAAGAGTTGCGGACCCAAGTCAGCTTGGTTGACTGGCGGCGCCTGACCGAGCGTCTAAGCGTTTTTGAAGGGGAGATTCAAGCACTCGCCGAGCAGCGCGATGCGGCCTCCGCTTCGGCCGAAGCCATCGAGGCCAGACTGCTGGAAATCGAGGCCCAATTGGGCGAAATAAACGAGGCCATTCGCGGTTCGGAAAGCCGCATCGCCGCCGATCGCGAGCGGATCGCCGCGGGGGAATCGTCGATCGAGCACGAGCGGGCCAGATTGAAAGATCTGGAAGAGGAAATCGCCCGCCGCCGCCGGCAAATAGCGGCCATGAACACCCGGACGGGCGATTTGGAAAAGGAACTTGGCGGCACAGCCGACGAGGCGCATCCGTCGAAGAACTGCACCGGCAAATCGGCCGGCGCCTGGTCGAGGCCGAACGCGAACTAACCGAAGTGATGGCGGTTTTGGACCAACTGCGCGGGGAAAACGAACAGCGGCGCGCCGGGTATTTGCAGCAGATGCGATCGTCGGCCGCCTTGGGCAACGAAACGAGCGCCCTGGAGACGCAAGCGACCGCCGCATTGGCAACGACCGAGCGTTGTCACGCCCGGCTGGCGGATTTAGAACGCCAGGTCGGCGTCTTGCAAGCGGAGTTAATCCAGTCGCATGCCGAGCGCGATGAGACAGCCGGACAATTGGACGAACAAGAGCGCCTGCTTGTCGACGTGCGAGATCAACTGGCACAAGTGCAGCAACAATTGTCGGCGAAACAGGAGGAACTGGGCGGCTTGCGCCAGCGGCATAGCGGCGCGTCCGAGCGCTCTTCCGTGCTCGAAGAACTCGTGCGCCGCCAGGAGGGATTAATGCAGGCGTGAAGGAGGTGCTCGCTCGGGCGGCCGATCCGGCCGATGCGACGTTCCGCGATGTTTTCGGATTGGTGGCCGACGTGCTCAACGTGAGCGTTGAGGCGGCGCCGCTTATCGAAATCGCCCTGGGCCAGGCCGCTCAGTACGTAGCGGCCTCGCCGAGCGACGAATTGATGAACTACTTGCACAAAGAATCGAACCGCCTTGCCGGGCGTGTGGGATTTATCTGGCTGGAGGGGGTCAGGGAAGAACACTCCGTCCGTGACGTGAATTTGGAAGGGCAACCCGGCGTATTGGGCCGTGCCGATCGATTCGTGGAAACCCACCCCAAGTTTGCCCCGCTGGTTGCGCGATTGTTGGGCCGCACTTGGATCGTGGAAAATTTGAGGCGCGCCGTCGAGTTGGCCGAGAGCTGCGCAGCGGGAGTGAATTTTGTCGCCCTAACAGGCGAACTTTTGCAGGCCGACGGGACGCTGGTGGTCGGACCCCGGCACGGTTCCACGGGCCTGATCACCCGGCGGAGTGAACTGCGGGCACTGGGCGTTCAATTGGAAGAATTAAGAACAGCCATTGGCGCCGCCGAAACGGCGGCGGCCGGGTTCGAGGCGCAAACGGCCCGACTGCAGAAAGCCGCGGCGGCTTACGAGAAAAAACGCCAACAGGCGGCCGATCGTTTGGCGCAGATGCGGCTTTTGATCACTGCCGCCGAAGAACGCCGCGCCCAGTTAGATCAACAAAAAAACGTGCAGGCCGCCGAATTGGCCGCGGCGGAGGATCAGCATGCCGCGGCATCGCAGCGGTTGACCGAAGCCCGGCAGAAGCGAGGCGAAATCGACCGGGACCTGGCCGAAGCGGAAAAACATTTACAGCGCCTGGGCGAACAGATCGGGCGGCTTGAAAACCAGCGCATGGAACAGGGCCGCGAAACCACCGAAATCAAAGTGGAACTTGCCAAGAGCGAAGAGCGGGTCCGCAATCTTCAGGCCCAGTTGAGGCAGTTAGACGAAAATCGAAGGGAGCGCTATCGGGCAATGGACGAAAGCCGAGAGCGCTTGGCCGAAAGCACAAGCCGGGCCGAGGCTGCGCGATGGAATATCCTGCGCGGAATCGGAGGTCGCCGAGCTTTATATACGCAAGGAATCCTACGCCTCGCAAACCGTAACGCTTATCAACCGGCGCGAGGAGCATCAGTCTCAGCGTTCGGAATTGACGGCAGAGGTTCAGAAGATACGCGGCAAAATCCGCAAGTTCGAGGATAAAATCCACGCCCAGGAGTTGTCGGCCAATGAAGTGCGGCATGAACGCTCGACCTTGGCCGACCGGCTGCGCGAGGATTACGGCATCGAACTGGCCGAATTGGAACACGACCCCAACGCCGAAGAACAGCACAAGCGCGAGGAAGCGCAAGAGGAGATCGACGATCTGAGGCGCAAGATCGCCAATCTCGGCAACGTGAACCTCGAGGCGCTTGAAGAGCTGGAGCAGTTGGAAGTCCGCGCTAAAACCCTTTCCGACCAATATCGCGACCTGTCCGACGCCAAGGCCGCGCTGGAAAAGATCATCGACAAGATCAATACCGACAGCCGGCGATTGTTTACCGAGACGCTGGATACGATCCGCGGGCATTTTCAACAGCTTTTCCGCGATCTGTTCGGCGGGGGCCACGCCGACATCGTCTTGGAGGAGGGCGTGGATATTCTTGATAGCGGCATCGAGATCGTTGCCCGGCCGCCTGGCAAGGAGCCGCGGAGCATCTCGCTTCTTAGCGGCGGTGAAAAAACGCTCACCTGCGCGGCCATGCTTTTGGCCATCTTTCGCAGCCGGCCCAGCCCGTTCTGCGTGCTCGACGAAGTCGACGCCGCCCTGGACGAGGCCAACATTGACCGCTTCATCAAGGTGCTCAAGGATTTTCTGGCCTGGACGCAGTTCATCATCGTCACGCACTCGAAAAAAACGATGACCTGCGCGAACACCATCTACGGCGTGACAATGCAGGAATCGGGCGTGTCGAAACAAGTCTCCGTTCGATTCGAGGACGTCAGCGACGACGGACAGATCAAGCCCGAACGACTTGCCGCCGAAGGCGAAACCCAAGCGGCCTGATCTTGTAGTGCAGGCGTCTCGCCTGCAATTTAGGCTTGAGGCTGGAGGCTTTATATTTTTCGGGGGGGGGGATGGCTTGACATCCCCAAAAATAAGCCTACAAAATGAAATTCTACTTTTGGGAGAGGATCTTATCCTGAATAAAGGGGAGCAGTCATGGACATTCTTTCACTACGTCGGCGCGACGGGATTCGGGCAAAATACAACAAGCAAGAAAAAAAGTCCGCACGGAATCCTTTTTCGATCAAATTGCGTTTCGAGTCGCTGGAAGATCGGCGGCTGCTATCAGACGGAGCAGCCCTTATCTCAAAAACCATTCCCAACAACACACAAGAGAGTCCCGGAGCAGTCTTTACGCAGACATCGATATTGCAGAACACAGGCACTTTGACCATCGGTGCAGACTGTAAAGCAACGATAAGTCCTATGACCGATCTTCTCACTTTTCCCTTTGCCATCAACAACGGCCAGTTCCTTCGCGACGGCAAGCCGGTTTTTTTAAACATCATTGGCTACCAGCCTTTGGAACCAGGACAGACCTACACCGACGAAGTCAGCAATGCACGGATCCAGGACGATTTGCTCCGGTTCCAAGTATATCGAAATGATAATGATGTTGTTGCGCTACGGGTATATGCCCAGCCTATACCAGAACTTCAGATTCCGGTACGGATGCCCAAACTATTTTACGACGGGGTTCGCGACCTAGATTTCTGGATCATTCGCGATATCTATTTCGGCGATTTTAGCAGTACAAATGCGGTTGCCAATGGCTACCAAAAGATCAACGCGGTGATTAACGAAGTCGAAACGGTCGGAGGACTCGACCGGATCCTTGCCTGGGAGATCGGCGACGAGTTCTATGCGAACTGGAGTAATAAACCCGTGCTCGAAGACTTCCTGGGAAAGATGCGCGACTACATTAAATTGCGCATGGCTGAGCCGGCACACCAGGGATTTTCCAACTGGGTCACCTGGGACACTTGGCCTCCGGCGGACTTGCTCGGTACCGATGGAATTCCTATTGAAGTTCAATTTGACTTCTATTCCATAAATGCATATTCATACGATCCCGAGCGAATCCGTGACCATCAACCCGGCCCGGTTACCGGGACTTCTTATGCCGGATACCTGCGAGCCCTCAAGGAAAAATTGGAGGAAAAGTATCCTGGCACGCCCCTGGTAATCAGCGAAACGGGCCTGCCTGATAGCCCGGATCCTGTGCCCGACGTTCAACAGTTTTTGCATCCCTGGTATCCAATATACCGAAAAGGCGGCCTAAATGACCAGCAGGTCAGCGAAGGGCTTGTGGATCGGTACATGGATGCGCGGCTGAGCGGTCTCGTATCCGGGGTGGCCATTTTTGAATGGAACGATGAGTGGTGGAAATGCGGAGATCCCGATAACCGGAATGGCGCAGAGGAATTCTTTGGCCTTGGGGGCTTTGACCCTGTGGGAGACGGCACGTACCAGCTAAGTTACAAATTACAGCAAGAGGCCATCCGCGATTTATTTACCTTGAATTTTTATCCGACCGATCCAGTTATAGTTGATCTACAGGCTGCTGATATGTCTTTGAATCCCGGCGAAGACACGACGCTTCATGTGACTGTGAGATCCGGTGTGCCCGGCCCCGTGCGGTTCCGTTGGGAGAGTAGCACCGGCAGGATCGTCGGCGACTCTGATACAGTCACATTCTACGCCGGTAATACAGCCTTGGGACCAGCAGAGGTGACCGTCCTGGCGATCGACGTGTTTGGAAACGCAAGCACTTTGTCTCTTACCATCGATATCGTGTCGCCAGGCGCTCCGCTTGTGGAGATCTTCACTCGCGATTGGAGAGCATCGGGACGCGTCGCCAATGTTGATTTAAACAACTACACGTTGGTTTGCTACGCGGAAACAGATATCCAATACCTTCAACCTCAATGGGCTTGGGAGGGGAATCTTTTTGTTCCTGTTGGGCCGGATGGATATTGGTGGGCGACAAATATTTTCCCTGGAATATTGTGGGCTTATGTCATTCCTCGAGGTGTCCGACCACTGCACACATTGCGCCATGGGGAAGTACCGCCAGACACTATTGCATATGCTTCATTTGTTGGCAGTAACGACCTTGATGACGACCTCATACCCGATACTTGGGAGTATGTATACTTCGGGAACTACGACCAGGATCGTTATGGAGATCCTGACGGAGATATGGCATACAATCTTGAAGAGTACTTGGCATCTATCCGCCCTGAGCAGTTTATCGGCGGAGGCAATCCAACCGTCTCAGACAACGATCAGGATAGCGATTTGCTGCATGATAATTGGGAGTACTTGTATTTTCGAACGCTTGCTTATGAAGGCAATGACGATCCTGATTCCGACGGATTAACAAATGTACAAGAACTGAACTTGGGAATTCATCCCGGCAGGACTGCGCCCGACTCAGACCAAGACGAATTGCCTGACCTATGGGAAAGGTACTACTTTGGTGATCTGACACCTCTCCCGGGAGATGATCCAAACCAAGACGGCTTGTCGAACCTAGCTTCTTATAAATTGGGTGTACCTCCCATCACAATGCCACCTACTTGGGATGGGGGCGGTGCAAATAACTACTGGACGACGGCAAAGAATTGGGTTGGTGACGTGGCACCACTGCCTGGCGACAATCTAGTATTTCCGGCAAGAAGAGCGGCGCAACGGGAAAACGTCAACGACTATCCCACGGGCACTCACTTCGGCTCGATCATAGTCTCTGGTAGTGGGAATCACTTCCACCTCGACGATTCATCCTCAACTAGCATTCAAGTGCAAACGGGGGTCCAAATGAAGGCGGACAAGATCGTTACAGGAACATTGACCATCGGCGCGGGAGGCGTATTGACGATAAGCGCGATTTCTTCCGGCCCACAATCTCAAGGAACTATTAACGACGTTGACGTTATTACAAATACCTCGGTAAAAAACATAAAGACGGAGCCCATTTCTTTAGACACTAGTTCTCTCGATCCGGTCATGGCTCCCAGACCAGTCATAATCGACCAGACATTGCCGGCCGAGACCATCGATCCAACCCCGGCTCCCACACCCATGGTTTTTGACCAGCCTTTGCGGGCTGAAGCCATCGATACGGCCCCGGTTCCCGCACCCATCGTTTTTGAACAGCCTCTGCCGGCCCAAACCCTCGATCTGCCTCCGGCACTCACACCCGTCGCACTCAATCTGCCTTTATCGGCCAAGCATGTCGAAATACTACCAGGCCGGGAGTCGAGTTCTAAAATCCGCGACTTCCTTTTCAGCCAACCGGCACAAGAGGTTTTATTTCCAACGGCGTTGACGAACTTGTTGTCAAACGATGCTCCCGGCATATTGCCTGGTTCAGAACATAGAAAAATATCGAACGCCTCGCTTGTCTTTGATAATATTCCATGGCAAAAATCTTTCTTCCCGCAGTCTATTTTTTCCATTAGGTCGGCACGAGATACTGCTTTGCAACAAACATTGCACGAGGATTGGCGCCAGGATTGGCTTTGGAACGATGATTTGATAAACATCGAGAAGCGACAAAAGGGCGATTTTAATAGTATAGTGCCCTTGGCATGGGCCCTTTTTCTAAAACATTGATGCATAAGAATAAAGAAAAATTCTTCCGCGTTTTGCCGCGGCAGGCGGGGGAAACTATTGGGGCGGGGCTTAGGGAGTGGCTGCCGGGGCAGTCGTGGTCGCAGGTGCGCAAGTTGTTACAGTCCCGGCGGGTGATGCTCAGCGGGAATCTTTGCGTCGATCCGGCCAGGCGGCTGAAATTGCAGGACGTGGTGAAAATCCTGCCGCAACCGATAGTTGCGCCGCCGACTGATGCTGATATCCGCATCGTCTATCTCGACGCCCATCTAGTTGTCGTAGAAAAACCCGCCGGGATAACTTCCACGCGGCATAAGGAGGAAAAAAACTGGCCAAAGAGACGAAAACAACTCCAGCCGACCCTCGACGAGATGCTGCCGGTCGTGATCGCAAAACAGGAAGGCAGGCGGAGCAAGAAAAAATTGCCGCCGGTCCGCGCGGTGCATCGCCTGGATCGCGATACCAGCGGTTTGATGGTCTTTGCCCGAACCCCTGCGGCACAAAAGCACCTAGAGCAGCAATTTCGCAAGCATGCCACCGGGCGGCGGTATTTGGCGATAGTACACGGCCATGTCAAGGAGCAGACCATCGAATCGCGCTTAGTGCGCGACCGCGGCGATGGCATCCGCGGCAGCACTACCTTGCCGAACACGGGCAAACATTCGGTGACCCATGTACGTCCTATAGAAAAACTAGGCGACTACACGCTTGTGGAATGTCGGCCTGAGACGGGCCGTACGCATCAAATCCGCATCCACCTGGCCGAGATTGGCCATCCGCTTTGCGGCGAAAAGATTTACCTGCAACCGTTATTCCGCAAGCCATTTAAGGACACAAGCGGGGCCCCGCGATTGGCGCTATGTGCAATGGAACTGACATTTCAGCATCCCATCAGTGGGGAAACGATGCATTTTGATGTCGCCTCTATCGGCGGATCTAAAGCAGTTTATCAAGACTTTGCGAAAAGGCGGATAAGACCAATTCTAATACAAAGATGCACTCTGATACAAATATGAATGGGATATTATATCTTGAAAAGAATCTGATTTTTATGCATCGCGAAACCGCAAGCGGTTCATGGTTAATTTGTGCGAATTGGGTGATTAGTATGTTTTTGATGGTCGACGCTCAGTTTTGAATTGGAATACGATATAAGACGTATTTTTATAGAGCCGGCTTTTTTGCCTGAATAATCTGTATTATCCAACTTATCCATATATACGAATTTTTCCATAAAACTGCTTGTCTATTTTGAAATCTGGAATATTAAGGCCTTCGACACTTCCGTTAAGAGCGGCATGATCGGTCGAATCGTTAAGACCGGAGAAAGACTTTAAAGTCCACCCCTGTTTAGATTCGAAGAAGAATTTCGGAAGGCTTGTGTCGCGACAGAGTAATTGTATTAGATATGTCGCGGGAACAGGCTGCAGGGGGGAACCTGCCTAGAAGGCCATGCCTAAACAGACTGCTATTTACTCTCCAGGGTGGTCTGTTTGCAAGTCACGCCCCTTTTGCGAGTAGTTCGCCGGGAAATTATGTCAGGAGTTAGAGAGAATCGAAATAGGTTGGTTAGAACGCACCTTCTCTATTTTACGGATTTTCTCTGGCTTCCGGATGCCCCGGTTGCCGATGTAGTAATTACGGCAGGGGTCAGAAGGAACTGAACCAGAGCCAAGATAGCGAATTACGGAAAGCCCCGACCCAGATGCCTGCGGACAATCGGCTGCCCTATGCGGTCGATAAAGCAAGGAACGCCAGGTGGAGCAGACCGCGGGTAAAGGGGCTAAACAATCTCGAAGGGATGCAAGGTCTTTTCGAGATTAAACCCAAACCAATGTGAATAATATAAATCGGAGAGCCTGCGATGAAGGTCTTCACAACTGGTCAGGTCGCCAAAATTTGTAAGGTGGCCCCGCGCACCGTCAGTAAATGGTTCGACTCGGGCCGGCTGAAGGGGTACCGCATCCCCGGATCACAAGACCGACGCATTCCTCGGGAGTACCTGATCAAGTTCCTTAAAGAACATGGAATGCCCCTGGGAGATCTGGAAGACGAAGCAATGGCGAAAGTGCTGATCGTCGCCCAAGACCAGGTATTGATCGAGAATCTGAAGCGAGAACTTCCCCTAGACCGGTCGTTCAAAGTGGCGGTGGCAGCGAGCGGATTCGACGCCGGGATTCAAGCCGAGAGCTTCCACCCGGACTGCATTATCGTCGATTTTTCGATCGGCCGCACCGAAGCCTTGCAGATTTGCCAAAATCTGCGGCGCAACGGCGAGTTTTCGGAAGTGATCCTGATTGCCCTGTTGCCCGACGACGGCAGCTCGACTAGCTTCGATCGTTCGAGCATCAACGAGACGTTCAAGAAGCCGTTCGACGCCGCGCTTTTAGCCGAGCGCTTGCGAACGCTGATTGGCGCCAAGAAAGAACTCGTATAAGGCCGCCTCTTGCCGGAAGCGTCCTTTTAAGAGACCATATTCCAGTCGCCGATTCCGTTTAACCCGTCGCGGTGGAGACCCCCGCGACGGATAATTTTTTCTTGGTAGTCTGATTGCAGGTGTTTGTAAAAAAAGTGTATAATATAGACATGCAAACGCCCCTCGAATACTTTAAGATGGATAAGACTGCTATTCAGGTATATTCATCCCATGAAGAAGCGGATGATGCTGCTCTGGAAAATTGGCTCTCACGGCCGCCTCAAGAACGCCTTGCGGCCGTCGAATTCTACCGCATGATATATCATGGTGGATACGATCCAACTACCGCGCGAATTCAAAGAGTTTATCGCGTTGTTAAACGCGGAGAAGGTTGATTATCTCTTGGTAGGCGGTTGGGCTTTGGCATTGCACGGCCATCCCCGCTACACCGGAGATATGGACATTTGGATTCGGCCCACCCTCGAAAATGCTGAAGCAATGATTCGGGTGCTTCGCCGATTCGGATTTCCCTCCAGAAAATTCGAACCAGATAAGTTCACAAAGGAAGAAAATATATTTCGATTCGGCTTCCCGCCGATGCAGGTGGATATTATCAACACAATAGCCGGTGTTGATTTTGCAGCATGTTATGAAAATAGACTAATCGTGAAGGCCGAAGACACGCCCATTAACGTTATCGGCCTTGAAGATTTCAAGAAGAACAAAAAGGCATCCGGCAGGCCGCAAGATCTGATTGATGCGGAGAGTGTTACCCGGAAAAAACGCCAATAGTTTCCATATCTATGTCTATAATTACAGTCTTTAGTACTCTTATTCGGGGATTGGCGATTCTCCCTTGTATTTCTGCCACAGTGCCCAGATTTCTTGTGCTGGCTGTGCATATATGTCAAATGGACCAGCCGTCTGTATGTCGAACCATTTGATAAACTCTTTATGTAATAATAGCTGTACATCTTCTGGCGAAATACATCTCGTTAATTGCGGCAAAATAGTGGACACCTCTGGTTCGTACTCATCTGTATTGCCGCCAAAGTTTATGTGAATAGGATCTGATGCAAAAAGCACTGCAGAAATCCGATTATACAATTCTCCATAGATATGTTTTAATTCCTTGTGTTGTATCTTCTTCCTACGACGCATCTCTTTCTTGACGAAAATCAGTGCTTGGTCTTTCGATTGCATAACCTGATCTAATTGTGCCATACGGATACTATTAAGCAGCGAGCGATAAATCGGCCCTTGCGGAATTCCTAATTGAATCAAATCTTCACCGGTAATCAGTGGCGGGGGATTGAGGATTTCAGGCGGTTGCAGGAGCTTATTCAAGCAATATGCGGCCGCTTTATCGCCCTCCGGCGATCCGGCCTCCATGAGTTCCAACAGGTCGTTTATACCTTCATGAATTAAAAATGGCTGCAACACGGACCACTTCATGGCATGCGGATTGATAATCTCCGCTTGATTTTCGACCAACCAGACGGCCCGATCGGTTTCATTATTTGACAAGCGCCAACGGTTAGACACTTTTTTCACCCCGTCCGAATCGCATAAAGTATGCAGCAAGGCCGCCAGGGCCAAGGGGAAAGCAGGATCATTCAGCCGTCCTAAAACGGTTAATGCTTGCTCCAAACGGTCGGCCCTCACCCCCGGGTACCCTTTGGGTGCCTCTCCCGGAATGGGTGAGGGGAGTTGGGATTGCTCATCGTTTTTTGGCACAATCTCTGGCAAAACGGCGGATGCAAGATTGGTTGAAAGCAACAAGCGGACTGCGGCTACACGAAATGGATCGCCCAACATGCGGCGCATTTCCATGGCGATTCGCTCCGGACTGACCACTACGATTTGGCCGGCCATTTCGCGGATTGCGGCCCGGGTTTCTTCTTCCAAGGCAAAGTCAAAAGCGGCCGAAAAACGCACGGCACGGAGCATGCGGAGTTTATCTTCGGCGAATCGTTCGCGGGGGTTGCCGATGGCGCGGATTGTTTTTGAGGCCAGATCATCCAGTCCGCCGACGTAGTCGATTACCCGGTCTTCAAGCGGATCGTAAAACAGGCCGTTGATGGTAAAGTCGCGCCGGGCTGCGTCTTCCCTGGCCGAACTGAAGGTAACATGATCGGGATGCCGGCCGTCGCTATAAGCGGCGTCTTTGCGGAAGGTGGCCACTTCGATCATGCCCGCCGCTTTTGGCCCGATAACGGTGATGACGCCGAACGAGGCGCCGATGGCCAGCGTGCGGCGCCGGCCGAAGATTTCGCGGATTTGTTGTGGGGTGGCATGAGTAGCCACGTCGTAATCCTTGGGCGTGCGGCCCAGCAGTTGATCGCGCACGCACCCGCCGGCCCAATAGGCCTCGAATCCGGCATCGCGGAGCTTACGAACCACCTCGACGGCGAATCGGCGTTGTTCATCAGGCATCAACGTTGTCATGACAATTAACCCCAATCTTGCCAAGAATAAACAGACATGTTTTTTCGGACAAACGAGGAATCGCCGGCATAGACCAATGCGGCCGGAGCTCGTGCTTGACCCGGCAAACGACGCCAATATTCCAAAGTTTTAAAAAAATCGTCGACCACAGTCTCGCCGGACTTGATTTCCACCGGTACGAGCTCGTTGCCGCGATCGATAATCAAATCGATTTCATGCCCTGCCGAGTCTCGCCAGAAAGATATTTGAGGATCTGAATTGCAATTATAATAATCCTTCAAAATTTCGGAAATTGCCCATGTTTCAAAAACTGCGCCCCGCAAGGCGTGAAATCGCAGATCGTCGGATGTTTGCATGCGCAACAGATTGCACAATAATCCGCTGTCGAGGAAATATAGTTTGGGCGTTTTTACCAGCCGCTTGTTGAAATTGCGGTGGTGCGGTCTGAGGAGCATGACGATGAAACTTGCCTCCAAGATGGACAACCATCGGCGAGCGGTTGTATGCGAAATGCCGCAATCGCCGGCCAATGAAGCGAGAATCAGCAATTGCCCGCTGCGGCCCGCGCACAAACGCAGAAAACGGGAAAATATTTCGATGTCGCCGACATTAACCATTTCACGTACGTCTCGTTCCAAGTACGTTTGACAGTAGTTGCGAAGCCACTCTTGACTATCCAATTTTTTGTCGTGGATACGGGGATAAAAGCCTTGAAAAAGCATTTCAAACAAATCATCGGAACGAGGTTGGCGTGAAATCGGCGGTAATCCGATGCTCGATATCGAAAGAGGATCGCGGCCGGCAAGTTCGGATGCCGATAACGGCAGAAGATGGAGTATCGCGCAACGACCGGCGAGCGTTTGACTGATTTGCGACATCAGTAAAAAATTATGCGAACCGGTCAGCACGAATCTGCCCGGGGTGTTTTCTTTATCGACGATGCCTTGAATATATGAGAACAAATCGGGCGCGCGTTGAACTTCATCGAGAATCACGGGACCGGTGAACTGGGATAAAAATCCCCTGGGATCGTCCTTGGCAAATGCCCGGTTGTCCGGGCTTTCTAAAGATGTGTATTTGTATTCATGGAAAACATTTCGGACCAGTGTCGTCTTCCCCGATTGGCGGGGTCCGGTCAACGAAACGACCGGATAATCCGAAGCGGCTTTGAGGAGTTTTTCCGCGAGATGCCGGCGAATCATTGAAATCGGCCTTTATGCCATGCTGTTTGAACATTGAATATTCATATTGCAATAATACAACATTATTCGTTCCCGGCAAGTACATCTAGTGGACCGTCATGATTAAAAATTCGGGGGCCACGGTTGGCTTGTCAAGCCGTGTCTTCCGCACTGCTGGACAAGCCGGGCACCGACCGAAGGTTGGTCGTGGCACACAACCCGAAAAATTAGCCGTGACGCACTACTAGAGCGCATCTCGAATCAGTGTAACGTGTTGGGTGCCATGCCCACGCTCGTCGTGGGCATGTTTTCCCGAGAATTACACCACATGGCCACGCAAGCGTGGCCATGGCACCTGCTACACTCAAGTGAGATGCGCTCTAGCCGCGACCGTTGGTTGCGCTGATTTTGGGACCAATGATCGTGTTATTCTGGGGCGCGACCAACAGTCGTGCCTTTATGGAAGTAATTGATCTACCATTTCCACCACCCGGTCCCGGGCATCGTCGTTCCAATCAAATTGATATTCCAAGCCCGGGCGGAGGAAGTAGAGGACCAATTCGGCAGGCAGTTGTTGGAGGATTTTTTCGGCGGCCAGGGCGTAGACGAGCATTTGCATCTCGTATTTTGCCGCTTCTTGTTGCAGTGTTTGGGCCGTGATGTTATTGGTTTTATAATCGAGAATGTGCCAAGCGCCGGCCGGATCGCGATAAAGGCAATCGATGAAACCCTGCAAATACCGCCCGCCGGTCTGGGGATTTTCCGGCGGCCAGGCCAGAAGAAATTCCAGTTCGCGACGGACTTCCTTAGCGGCGGCGATTTGCGCGGCCCGTGCCGAGGTCAGGAACCGGCCGATCATGTCGATGGGTAGATTAACGTCGGGACAGTCCCCGTCGGCAATGTGCGAAGGAGCGAGACGGCGGATAATCGCGGCAAAATCGCCGGGATTGGTAAAATCGATTGCTTCCAGTACGGCATGAACCAATGTACCTACGCCCAACGGATCCAAGGCCGGCTCAAAATAATCTTCTTCCAGTGGCATGAATAAGGGAACAGTCCCATGTTTGCTTACGCTGAAGGGGACGGTCCCATTTTCGCCGACCATGCCAGGCATGGCGCCCCGAAAATTGGGGCGGTCACCATGCAAGATGCCGCTGAGACGCGAAAAGGAAAATTGCCGGCGTGCCGACTGATCGGGCGCGATGGGGGCCAGATATTTTGGCAACCGTCCCTGGCCTTTTTCGGCCTTTTTTTTGGCTTTTGCCAATATTTTTTCAAGCGGTTGCCGGCTAGTTGCATCGGGCGGCTCATTTTGAAGCGACGGCATTGAGGCCGTAACCTTGACTTGAACATTTAGTTGATGCGCTTTTCCTGTGAAAAGGTCGAATCTTCGCGCCAACAGTTCCATCCAAGGGCCAATAGTTTTTTGGGGATTTTCGAGGCCGGAGGATAGAATCAGGTAATCTGCCGCCCGGGTAGCGGCCACGTATAAGAGGCGCGTAGTCTCGGCCTTTGTCTCTTCCTTTTCTTCCAGCGAGTATAGATCGTAACCCACGGACGCCTCGTCGTCTTTGAGCAGGGGACCCAATTCCGGCGAGAACGCCACAAAGGCCTTTGGCGATTGGGATGGACGAGCGACATCGGGCACAAAAACCAGGGGAAATTCCAAACCCTTCGCTTGGTGAATCGTCATCAATCGCACTACGTCCATGGTTTCCGACTGCGTGGCGGCCAGGGGCTCGTCCGGCTGATTTGCGACGAATTCCGAAAGCTGAGCGATGAAGTCGGACAATGCGAACATATCCGATTGATTGTCGAATCCCCTTGCCTGGTCGATGAGTTTGTAGAGGTTGGCCAGTTTCCTCTCGCCCATGAACTCGGCGAGCAGAACGGCGTCGTATTCCGTGCGATCGATTGCTTCGACGATAAGCCGTGCCACCGGCATGCGGTCTTTCATGGCCCGCAGCGCAGCGAGCGTATGGGCCGCGAATTCCAGCCGCGACTGTTGCGCTCGCTGATTTGCGGGGGAAGTATTTTAGAGAACAGTCCTTCAAAAAGCCCGCCGGGCTGCCTTGCCAGCCAGAAAATCGTCTCGTCGAGCAGATTGAAAAACGGGCTGCGCAGCACGCCGAGCAGGCTCACCGGATCGCACGTGCTTTCCAGGGAGCGGAGCAGATTCAAGAGGTCGAACACCTCCTGCTGGGCGTAGAAGGCGTGTCCGCCCACGAGATAATAAGGAATATCGTAGCGCCGCAAGGCGGCCTCATAGTATTCGACATTTGTCAGGGCCCGGAAAAGCAAGGCGATATCGCCGAATTTTACAGGTCGCGTGAGGGATTTCCCGGCCTTGGCCGCCTGGTTATCGCAAACGATTTTTTCGCCCGAGTCGAACATTCCGCGGATGCGGCGGGCGATCCAATCGGCCTCGCGGCGGCGGCGGCGTTCGGCGGGCGTTTGATCGTCCGGGCCGTTTGCCTCGCCTGCGTTTAATAATTCCGCCTGAGCGATGGAGAGCCGATCCGAAGCATCTGCAAGTGCGGAATCGTCAGCCCTCACCCTAGCCCTCTCCCGACCGCTGGCGCGGTGCCCGGAGAGAGGAAAATTCTTGTCTTCCCCATGACCGTTTTCCAGGGCCCAGAGAAATTCCACGGCCGGAGTGGGACCGGCCTGCGGACGATTTGCATTTAGCGGTTCGTATTCGGAAAATTCATCGCTAAACAGGGCGTTGACGAAATCCAAAATTGCCGGTTGGCTGCGGAAATTCAAGGAAAGCGGCATCCGTCCCCGGGCCGGAATTTCTCCGCGCAATCGGGCGAACACGCTGGGGTCGGCGCCGCGGAAGCGGTAGATCGACTGTTTGAAATCGCCCACGAAAAACAATTTGCCGCCGGAGATTTCATTGTTGCACAGGGCCTTGACCAACTCTACTTGGAGGGGATCGGTGTCTTGGAATTCATCGACCAGAAGGAGGCGCAGGTTCGCCGCCCAGCGTTTGCGGAGTTGTTTGTGTTCCGGAGCGGTCAATAGTTTCCCGGCGAGGATTAGAAGGTCGTTGAAATCGAGCGCGGCAAGTGCTTCTTTTTCGTCCTGGTATGCCTGTCCCACTTCGTCGGCCAAGGCGAGCAATCGCAGGCCGGTCTCGGCTGCGGGCAGGGCTTTATCCGAATTGAAATCTATTTTCCCTTTTATGCCGTCGATTAAGTTCCGCAAATTCTTGGCCGACTCGGCGTATTTTTCATGCAAGTCCTCGCTTGCCCAGTCCTTTTTCGAACCCGCGCCCTGAATCTTTGCGGCTTCGCGGATTTTAGCCAATGTCGCCGGCAGGTCGGTGCTTTCACCCAAGCGCGGCAGGGTTTCGAGCAAAAAGGCCATGCGTGCTTTCATCTCAGGATTAGCGGATGGATTCTGCCCGGCGATTTCCAGCACCATTTTCGCCTCGACCGAGACGACGATTTGCCGCAGCATGAGCGGCAGGGCCTTGTTGCGATAAAATTCACGCCATTTTGAAACGAGCGACTGGGTGTCGACCGTCCGCCAATGGTTCCAATCGATTTCCTGGCGCCGCCGAAGAAGCGTTGCAATCATCCCGGACAATCGGCGCAGGCCGAATTGGACAATCAAGCTCATGACCGCCTCTTCCTGATCGGCCAATTTATTGCGTAATTGATCGTTTATCAGTGCAGTCAGAAGCATATCGGCTGGTACCTGATCGAGGACGCGGAAGCGGGGGTCCAGTCCGGCTTCCACTGCATGGCTGCGCAACAGCGAAGCGCAAAAAGAATGGATCGTGCTGATTCGCGCGGTATCCAACTCGCGGAGCAAATTCAACCAATACTCGATTTCTTCCTGGGGACATTCGGTCAGCCGATTACGGCACTTTTCGCGGATGCGGTCGCGCATTTCCCGGGCGGCGCGCTCGGTAAAAGTAATCGCAACCAATTGTCCCAAACGCGCCGAATCAGGTCTGCCGGGTTCCAAATGCGAGAGGAATCGCTCGGTAAGCACGAACGTTTTCCCGCAGCCGGCGCCGGCCGACAGCGCCACCGAAACATCGCGGGCGGCAATTGCCCGGCGCTGCTGGTCGGTCAACGGCGTGCTATCGGATTTTATAGCGTCGGCGACCATGTCTTCTCCAATGAGCGTATCTGACGTATCCGGCAAACCGTGTGGAAGGGGCAGTAACGGGTGCAATCCTGGAGGGGATTGAATACCAGAAAAACACCACGGCGGATATTTTGAACCAGCAGGGGTATTATTTTTTCCAAATCCATGCGGGTGTTTTCCCACTGCTGGGTCTTTTCAATATCGCCGCCGGCAAGTTTGTACATGACGAGCGATTGCCTGGACCTGAAACCATCTTTGGCGACATTCCAGTAACCGGCCTGCCAAGGTCTGGGGTCGCGATCGTTGAGGAGCAGTTCCATGGCGGCTATGGCATATAACGGCAGTTGCAGGGCCGTGCCGCGTTTCACTTCGTCGGAATTGAATTTCAAGGGTTTGCCGGTTTTATAGTCAATGATGTTAAAGATGTTTATGCCGGCGGCCACGCCGGTATCGATGCGGTCGATTCGGCCGGAAACGCGAATCGTATCTTTGCCGGTGTTGAATTCCAGAGGCTGCTCGATAGCAGCGGCGGCGGGATCTCGATGTTTTGATTCGCCGAATGAGGTTTCAAAAAATTCCGGAACAAGAGGCCGATCGTACGAGGACCACAACTTGTCGTAAGATTCGCACTGCTTGCGGTACTCGGCCAGCCATTTGGCGATCAGGCGGCGATTTATCTCGCCAAGGGCCTTGTGCACCGGATTGGACGAAGGCCTGGGGAGCGAATCGTCCAAGGCTTTTTCCAACAGCCGGTCGAATTCTTGGGGGGCGAGTTGCAGCGGCGAAGCCGGGCATCTCAGGGACTGGTTCACCTGGCGATGAAACAAGGCCAGCACGTCGTGCACGATCTGGCCGCGCTCGAGGGCGTCCAATTCCAGGGTTATATCTTCCGGCGGCTCGAGTTTTAACACGTTTTCCAGGAGAAAGCGGAACGGGCAAGCGGCGTATTGCTCGAGTTCGGAGGCGGTGAAGCGGCGCTGGGACGAAAATTCCGCGGCAAGGGATTTTTGGGCCGCCTTGCCGGGCAGAATGCCTTCGGCCGGGCCGAAATGGTCGCGCTGCTGGCGGAGAACGATCGTTTCCAAACCGGCCGCAAGATTGGAGATTTGGCTTTGCATCAATCCCGCGAAAAGCGATATGTCGCCGGATGGAGCAAGTGCGTCGGCCACGGCCATGACGCGAAATTGGGCGGCCGAGAGCGGTTCGTCGCCGCCGGGAATGGGGCGAATGTCGATTACCGGCGAGCGGAGAATATCCGTGCCGCCGCAGGCCTGAATCACTTCAAGGGCAAACGGGCTGGGCGAAAGCGGCTGGGCGGCGTCGTCCAAGGCGGGATAACTCAAATACAAACGCCTGGTGGCACGGGTCAAGGCCTCGTAAAACAACAACATCTCTTCGCGCGCGCGTTCGGTCCGGGCGACAAGGGGCAAGCCTTTTTCGATAAGTTCCAGATACTCGGCTTCGCTGTAAAGCCGATCTTCGCGATCGGGCGCCGGAAAGGTCTTTTCCGACAAACCCGCCAAAAAAAGAAACGGCACTTGCAGGGATCGGACGCTGGCGGCGCCGAGCACGCGGACCCGGCCCGACTCGTCATCCGCCGCCGGCATGCGTTCGCTTCTCAATATATCCCCAAGGGCTTGAAAGGCCTGTTTGCGGTCCAGTGCATCGGCCCGGCGATTGCGCCAAACGGCAAGCGTATCGGCGGCCAAGAGCGCGGCTTTCAGTCGATTCCAGGCGATTATGTCGCATTGATTCAAGAAATGACGGTCAGATTCAATGCTTGTGGATTGTAAGCCCAGGGGTTGCAACCCCTGGGCTTGGAGTGGCGAGACATTTTCAACCAATCGGTTATTTGCACTGGCCGCCGGTAACAAGCCGGTTTGCCGGGCGAGTTTTTCCCATGCCTTGGCCCATTGAGACAATGTGGCATTCAGAGGCAACTCGTCGAATGCGGCAGCCAGACGGTAGAGAATACTCAAACAGGCATTATCGGGGATTTCGGCGGCGAGTTGATCGAGCAAGGTCGTTCGTCCATGAGGGATTTGCAGATTGCGGATGGTTTTTTCCAATATTGCGGCCGATTTGCCGGCCTGCCACTCAGGCCAATCGGGCTGGAAATAGTTATTTGCCAAAACGGCCGGCAGCCTGCGGAAGGGCCAATCCTCAAGATCCAATTGGAGCAGAGACTTCAGCGCCCGCATTACAGGGATGCGATCCAGGGTTTGTCCTATTTCCCAAGTTGCGGGAATGCCAAGCCGATGGAAGACCTCGGCGGCCAATCCTGCGGGATCTTGCGGGGAGCGGAATACAACGGCGATATCGCCCGGCCGCGCGACTGCCTCGGCTAAAAGCCGTTTAATTCTTGCTCCCACAAGTTCCATTTCGCCCAGGGGTTTTGCGGCGGGCAGGATTTCGATTCCTTCGGTGTTGGGTGCGGGCTGGACGCGGCGAGGATTGAAAAACAGGTTTTTTTCCAGATGATTCATAGCCGGCCAGGAGGGATTTTCGGGCCGTGAAAGCTCCTTGATCGACACATTACCATGCCGCCGCTCCAATTCTCTCAATGTTTTTAGGGGCTTGCTGAAAAGATCGCCGCGGCGGGGTTCGGACTCCAAGGGCAGAGAGATGAGAATTTCATCGACCCAGCCGGCAAGCAGATCGAGAATTTCGTGCTGCGTGCGGGTGAAGTCGGTAAAACCGTCGGCAACCGCCAAACGCAGATTTTCGAACGGCCTGCGCTCACCTTGTTGCAGCCGGTCGCGGGCCGACCAGAATCTGCCTTCGGCGTCGTAAAGTTGATTCTCGCGCAAGGTATGTTGATAAGTTTCGTAAAGCTCCAGTAATTCCAGGTCCTTGGCGGTGGATCCCCGGACCTGGCATGCACGGCGAAAATCCTCGGGCCAGATTTCCAAACGTTTCAATTCGCCGATCAGTTCGCAGACGAGATCGATCAATCCGCCGGTCGAGGCGATAGGACTAAAGTGCCGCAAACGGCCTTGGGCAAGTTGCTCGTCGATCAAACCGCGCACGAGTTGCCGCTTCATGGAGCGGGTCAAGGGCCGGATGGGCTGCGGCGAAAAATCGAGAATGGCTTGGGCGAACTTGTCGAAGGTCAAGACTCCCGGTTCCCAGCAGGCTTGCAGCACATTGCCCGGGATGCGATTGCGCACATCCGCCGCTGCTCGCCAGGTGGGCGCCAACCATAACGCAATTCCCGGTTTGTTGTGCGCAACGCCTCCCGGTAACGCGAGAGCAAATAATGTGTTTTTCCGCTTTGCGCAGGTCCAGTAACCACTACGAGTGGAGCAACCATGTGGCGAGTAATTTATACAAGGGATTGGCAGTCGGATAGGGCTTTAAAAAAACGAACAGGAATCGAAGAAAGACGCGAAAACATAATACACAATATGGCTTATTTTAATGGACCATAATATGTATAATATTTGCTGTTATCGGCGTTAAATTCGTAATTTTTTTGACAATTGCACTAGAGATCTATGAACTTTGGGATAAAGTAACTATTTTAAGAAAGTTAGACGACAATGTAAGTCTCTTGGCAGTTATAATTTAGAAATTTGTGTAAATAGGGGTGATAATTGTGCAATATGAATTAACGTTGTGTATCATTGCTGGACATAGTCGTGATGGTTATTAAAAGACGAGAATTGCTGGTCGTTTGATTGGAACATGGGGATTGGCAGGGGGTTGCAATAATTCACATATAAAAAAATAATGAAAAAACCTTTGACAAAATGGTGGGCGATAACATAGAATCAGTAGCACCGGGAAAGAGTACGAAAACTCTATATTTGGCTAACATGGACGAGAAGTGGCTGCGATATAATACCGCAGAGTTGTCTCATTTCCATTTTATTGTATTGTGTTTGCGTGTCTGCGGCGGCGGTCGCCGTGGATATTTACCGTTTTTATCCTTTTATTCATTATGGAGGTGGCCTTATGACAAGTTATTTGAGGAAGAGGGGTTTCACCCTCGTGGAATTGCTGGTGGTGATTGCCATCATCGGCATTTTGATCGCCTTGCTATTGCCGGCGATCCAGGCGGCACGCGAAGCGGCGCGCTGCGCGGCCTGTATCAACAATTTGAAGCAGATTGGTTTGGCGTATCACAATTATCACGACACCAACAAAAAATTTCCCATGTCCGGAAAGCTCACTTACGCTAGCACTAGCAGTCCTGCGCTAGTGGGCGGCCCGAGCCAATTTGTATTATTACTCCCCATGATGGAGTATGGTTCACTGTACGACAATGTGAATACCACTTATGTGCTTAAAGCCGGAAATATAAACACGGTGGCGGGTTTCATGTTCTCCCTTACCACCGATCTAAATTTCCAACCCTTGATGAACTTGCGTGACACGCTAATTCCAGAGTTGACATGCCCAAGCAATCCTAATGCCCTATACCTGAACCAAACAGCTACTTCTGCAGGAAGTAGAATCGCCTTAACCAACTATAAGGCCATGGGTGCGACGAACATGGTGAGTTTGGCATATTGCTTAAAAAATAGTGCTTTTGTTACGCCTCCTTACCCTAGTACCACTACCATACCTTTAAATAGATCCCAACATCCTGATGGTGCTTGCTTCCCCGGCGTCTCGAACCGGGTAGCCGATTTCACGGATGGCACCGCTCACACTATTTTGTGCACCGAAACCATGGATTATGCGGGTTCTGGGGCGAACCTTGTGTCTGCAAGCAGCGCTTGGTTTGCCGGTCAGTGCTGCACTCTTGTAGGCGTACCCAGCAACAACAGCGGCACCCAGATTCTTTACGTGGGAGCGAACCAGGCACAGCCAAATACGATGGTGTTCCCTTACATTTCCCCGAGCGGTTTTAATGGTAAATATGACGCAGACGGCAGCCTACAAAGTTTGCGCACTTATTTGGCATACGATTTCGCGGTTACAGACACCGGACTTTATCCTGACCCCACGACCACGAAAGTTACAGGAGTGTGTACAATTACAACTGCGGCCCCGGGCACCTTCGGCCCTTCGGCGGGACATCCGTCCGTTGTGAACCATCTGTTTGCAGACGGCGCTGTGCGCTCGATTAGAAAAGACGTCGACTTCGCCATGTACTTCTTTGCCATAACGAGGAATAACGCCGATCCGGCGCCCTCATTTGATTAAAGGAGCGTAAACTTAGTTGGGGCGGCAGTTTAACTGCCGACCCAACGCGGGTTTAAAACGCAATTTTGAACTGCTGTCCTCTATTATTAGGGGGCAGCAGTTTTTTCTTCCCCCCTTGCTTTTTTGCGGCAACTATTTTAGAAATCAAGGTAAAGCCGAAGTGGCGGAATTGGCAGACGCGCTAGGTTCAGGACCTAGTTCCCGTCAAGGGAGTGCAGGTTCAAGTCCTGTCTTCGGCACTTGCCGGGTGGCCCGCAAGGTGACGGCCAACGTTTTCGGTTTTTGTTACATCCGGCGATTTTTGGCTTCAAAAGCTCATTCTATGTTGGATTGGGAGAAATATCTCCACTCCTTCAATGTTGGGAACATTGGGGTGGCGGTTCAACTGCCGCCCCAATAGACAAAATGGGGAAGGCGTCCTTTGGTAATCGTGATTTTGTTGGTTTTCGTGGGAATCACGGGAGCCAGTCCCCATTTTTTAGGGGGATAAGCTTTAGAGCCTCTAACAAAATGACGTGTGCCACTGCTAGCTTGCTAGCAGTGACGTAAAAACCTCGGAAAATTGGCATCCTTTTAAAGGTTTATAACCGTTCTGTTTCATTTTGTTAGATGCTCTTAAATCGAATGCGGATTTTATTTGGCGAAGCGGGAGATAAATATCTCCAGTCCTATGAGGATTAAAACTGCGCCGCCGGCGATTTCAGCCCAGCGTTGCCATCGCGCGCCAAGCCTGCCGCCGAAAGTGATACCCACCGCGCTCAGAATGGCGGTGATAAGTCCGATTACCACGCTGGGCAGCCAAACCGAAACTCCCAAAAGCGCCATGCTGATGCCTACGGCCAAGGCGTCGATGCTGGTGGCCAGTGAAAGCGTGAAGAGCATCAGGCCCCGGGTAGGATCGGCGCTGGAATTTGATTCGTGCCGGTGCCGGCCTCCCACAGCATTTTGCAACCGATGAAGGAAAGCAATCCCAGGGCTACCCAGTGATCGTAATGATGAATATAAAGGCTCAGTTCCTTGCCGGCAGACCAGCCGATCACGGGCATCAAGAATTGGAACAGGCCGAAGTGGAAAGCCACGCGAAACGTATGGCGCGGCGTTACCCGAACAAGGGCCAAACCCACGGCAATCGACACGGCAAAGGCATCCATGGCCAATCCCAGAGAAATGCCCAGCAAGCTCAGCCAACTAAGGTCCATGGATGGAAGGATATTGGTTTTGGGTTTTAAATAATAGAGGGTATCTTGGGATTGATTTTCACGTTGGTGCGGCAGTCGTACTGCCGCAGCCATGTTAGGTTCATCCGGGGGCGACAGTGCAAGTATCGCCCCCTACAAGGTTTTATGCCAGGGAATTTCAGGATACCCTGGTATAAAGCGTAGAAATCTTAGGGTCCGGCCGTGATTAAGGCCATTCATTTATCAGGGCCTGACCCCATTTTATTCTATCAGGCCGCGGAATTCAAAGTTTTCAGAATATCAATCCGGCAGATTACAACGACGCCTTGCCTGAGCCGCTTTCGAGAGGTTGGGTCGAAACGTCTTGCTTTGCCGTTTCCGACTCGAGCGAATGTATATACTGTTGCAATGCAGATCGCGTAACGTCAAAGCCCTGCAATTCGGCTATTATCTTGTATTGCGGATTTTGGATGACGTCGTCGAAACGTTCCAATATTTTTTCCAGCTTTTTATTCAATTCCGGGTTATTGTCCGAGTTTTGGCCTAAGAGCTTTTCCAAGTCGTCGATTTCCAGATAGGCCTTCCAGCCCGCTCCAGTCGAGATGCCATCCAGCGATTTTTTCAGAGTCTGTGCCTTGGCATTAAGCACGTGAGCTTGCCGCAATTCGGCGGTGAGCGAGTATTCTTTCAGGGCAACCTGGAGCGTTTGAAAACTCCAGGATTTTGTAATCACTTCGTATGTCGGATCTTTGCCGGCGGCTTGGAATTTTTGCGATACATCCGTGAAAAGCGCCCGGGATGCCGCATCGGCAGGGCCGGTTTGCGGAGCGGCAAGGCGGGTTTTCAATTCAGCCAGCTTGAAGTGTTTTTTCCAACCCTCGCCGGTTGTGAATCCATCCAAGTCTTTACTATAACTATCCAAGGCCACTGCGATCATCATTCTCAGTTGCTCATCGGTTAATCGGGCGACTTGTCCGGCGGTGGGAACAGGAGGCTGTTCCATGACCTGCTGCGATTGAGCGGCAATTGGAGCATTGTTAGTATCATAATAATCCGAGCCGGGGTAATAGGCTTGACCATAGTTGTAATAATATCTGTTGTAGTATGGAGCGTACCAATCGTAGTCGTCGTAGCCGAATGGAATCCCAATTCCCCAGCGGAAATCATGCGATCCGCCGCCGAAATACAAGCCGCTTCCTCCATACCAGCCTCCATAATAGCCGCGGTTGTAATAGTCTCTGTCATAATAGCCTCGATTGTAATAGCCGTAATCATTTCGATACGGCCCGTTTCCCACGCCGATGCGAACTCCCGATCCCGGCGAACCTCCGACGCCGACGCCGATGCCCCATGAAGAATTTCCTCCTCTGGAACCGCGGCCGGAAGGAGGCGCCGCTTGGATTTCCGGAATTAACATTGCCCCTGATACCATTAATCCGATTGACCATTGAAATAAGTGATGCATGATTGTCCTCCTTTTGCGGAAATGACGATAACTTCGGTTATCAATTTCTATAGTTGGACGCATTTTTTACACTGTGGGAATTCTAAGTCAACGGCCAATTTGGTTCAATTCCGATTATTATTTGCATACACATTATGTAACGGGGGTTGCGGCATTTTACCCAAATTGCCAAGATAGACAATCATGAACCATCCGCTTAACATTGCCGCCCGGCTGTCTAAAATGGCCCAAGCCATGCCCGATGCCATTGCCGTGGTTGAGCCGCTTGGCTATGACGAGCAGGGCAAGCGGCAATATGGGCATTTCACCTTCAGGCAACTGGATTGCGACAGCGATTGTATTGCTTACGGTTTGCGTCGCATGGGAGTTGTTCCCGGCACGCGACTGGCGCTGCTTGTGCGGCCGGGGATCGATTTCGTCTCGTTGGTCTTTGCCTTGCTCAAGGCCGGGGCGGTGAGCATTTTGATCGATCCGGGCATGGGCCGAGGAAATCTTGTCGAATGCCTGGCCGAGGCCGAGCCAAAGGGCTTTATTGCAAATCCATTAGTTCAGGCCGTACGGTTTTTTTTGCGGCGGAGGTTTCCCCGGGCGAAATTCAACGTAACCGTAGGACGGCGCTGGTTCTGGGGCGGACCGACTTTGAAACAACTTCGCCGAAGCGCGTCGCCGGAAGCCGGGCAATCGGCCGGCGCCATGGCGGCTACCATGGCCGGCGATCCGGCGGCGATCATCTTTACCACCGGCAGCACCGGTCCGCCCAAGGGCGTGCTCTTTACGCATGGCAATTTCGAGGCCCAGGTGGAGCAAATCCGCGAGCGTTTCGACATTCGGGCGGGCGAAATCGATCTGCCCGCCTTCCCGCTGTTCGGATTGTTTAATTGCGCGATGGGCGTAACGGCGGTGATTCCGGACATGGATCCGTCCAGACCGGCCCGGGTAGATCCCGCCAAAATTATCGAGGCCGTGCGCGATTGGAAGGTTACGCAAACTTTCGGTTCGCCGGCGATATGGGACCGGGTAGGCCGATACTGCGAAGAACATAAAATCCGGCTTTCCACCGTCCGCCGCGTGTTGTCGTCCGGAGCGCCGGTTCCGGTCGATGTGTTGGTGCGAATGAAGGATTGCATTAATGAGCAAGGCGACATGCATACTCCGTATGGTGCAACCGAGGCCCTGCCCGTGGCGTCAATCGCGGCAAGCGAGGTGCTGGACGAAACGGCCGAAAAAACCCGGCAAGGGGCGGGAACCTGTGTGGGCCGAAAATTCACGGGCATTGAATGGAAAGTGATCCGCATTGTGGAGGGGCCAATTCATTCGATCGATGACATCGAAGAATTGCCTCTGGGCGAAATCGGCGAACTGATCGTCAGCGGCCCGCAAGTGACCAAACGCTACGTTACCCGCGTGGAAGCGAATAAAACGGCAAAAATCGTCGAAGTTTCATCGTTTAATGCCCATGTTGGGACGGCAGTTAAACTGCCGTCCCAACATGGAAGCCGGAGCACTCGTACCGGGAATGATAATGAAACAACGATTTGGCATCGCATGGGCGATGCGGGTTATTTTGACCTGGAAGGCCGGTTCTGGTTTTGCGGGCGGGTGGCACATTGCGTGCTTTCGGCCGGCGGCCCGTTGTATCCGATCTGCTGCGAGGCGATATTCAACCAACATCCAGATATTTTCCGCTCGGCATTGGTAGGCGTCGGCCCGCCCGGTGTTCAGCGACCGGTCATTGTTCTGGAGCCCAAGCCAGGCAAATTCCCAGAGACCGCGGCGGCGAAAAAAGCTTTGCTAGACGAGATCCGCCGGCTTGGACAAAGCAGTCGGCTTACGAAATCAATCGGCGATTTTCTCCTCCACCCTTCTTTCCCCGTAGACATCCGCCACAATGCCAAAATTTTTCGTGAAAAACTGGCCGTTTGGGCCGGCAAAACATTGGGGTGGAACCGCGAAAAGGGGCCGTAATAAAATAAGCCATCCAAACCGGGAGGTTGTTGAAAGTCAAATAAATAATGTCGAAAGTCCCCTCTCCGGGCACCGACCGAAGGTTGGTCGGGAGAGGGGAGTAATTTGCAA
Organism: Pirellulales bacterium; assembly: GCA_963845975.1. Classification (GTDB taxonomy): domain Bacteria; phylum Planctomycetota; class Planctomycetia; order Pirellulales; family Thermoguttaceae; genus JBEKIK01. The sequence continues at coordinate 1,226,618 of CAWJUD010000002.1, forward strand.
AACACCAGTATAAGATTCAATAGGCCTCATGCAATTAGGCCTCAGCGCCGGCGGGGGACTTCGTGACTGCGTTGGGTATCGGCGCGGTGAGGCGTTATAGCGCCCTTCTGTCCGATGTCCATGTCTTCGCCGAAGTAGTATTTCCTGGCCTCGGGATTGGCGAGCACCTCGTGGGGAGGGCCGTGGCAATCCACTTTGCCGTTGCGGATCAAATAACAGCGATCGGTGATTTGCAGGGTCTCGCGGACCTGGTGATCGGTGATCAAAATGGCTATCCCCTGGTCCCGCAATTGATGGATGATTTTCTGGATGCTGGCGATAGTTACCGGGTCGATGCCCGTGAACGGCTCGTCGAGCAAGATGATTTTGGGATTGGAAACCAAAGAGCGGGCGATTTCCAGGCGCCGCCTTTCACCGCCGGAAAGCGATAGGGCCATGGCCTTGCGCAGGCGTTTGATGTCGAACTGTTCCAGGAGTTCGTTGCAGCGGCGATAGCGGATTTTGCGGTCCATGCCGAGCATTTCCATCACGCCCAGGAGGTTTTTTTCCACGCTTAATTTGCGGAACACGCTGGATTCCTGGGCCAGGTATCCCATGCCTCCCTCGCGGGCCCGCATGTACATGGGCCAATTGGTGATGTCCAGGCCGTTGATTTTAACCGTGCCGGCATTGGGCACGATCATGCCGCAGGTCATGCGGAAGCAGGTGGTTTTGCCGGCCCCGTTGGGACCCAACAGGCCCACGATTTCGCCTTGATCGACGCGGAAATCCACGCCGTCGACCACGCGCCGCATGCCGTATATTTTTATCAATCCTTGGGCTTCGAGCATGAGAGATAGGGTTCAGAGGTCAGGGTTCAGGGTTCAGAGGGGTTCAGGATTCGGCGTTCAGGGTTCAGGATTCGGGACATCAACATTGCGAAACCGCAAGCGGTTTTCATGATTTATTTAATGAAGTGCATTCTGGAAAAATTGGGAAAGTATGGGAAGGGGATATTTACGTAAGGGATTCGATGCCAGGAGTGCGGCCAGTAGATAAACATGGCCTTGCCTTTTAGCAGATCGCTATCGATTACCCAGGGATTGCTTTGTCCTGTAGTTGATTCCCACAATCGGCTATCCTGGCTTTTTGCGCTATTGTCGCCCAGGGCGAAGAATTGATCGTCCTTTATGGTGAATTCCACTTGCCGCAAATTGCTTTCTTCGAGATCTCTCCACTGTGAAGGATCGGAAAAGAATTGGTCAACATTTCCTTGATACATTAATGGAGGCATTGTTTTATAGTCCATGAGAGCGCCCATTCTTTTATCCACGGCTATATAGTAGATATCGCGCAAGATTTTTAGATGGCTCAATTTCAGTTTGGCGCCCTGCGATGCCAGGCCTACCGGCGTTAGATCGGAGCGAGTTGGGATGCGCATTGTTTAGATCGCCGTAGGTGGTCGGCGAGTCGAATTTCACTACATTGTCGTTAACCCAGAGCAGCAATTGCCTGTCGCAGTTGGAAAACATCAGATTGTATTTCCCCGGTCCGCGAAATTTCGTCTCCGCGGCGGGATGGAACGATTGCATATCGTCGCCGATGACGGAGAGCGCGGCCTTGCCGGTGGCGGCGTCGAGCCGGCATTGAAATTTCCGCCCGCCTTTGACAAGTTCCAGGACCACTTGACCGTCCTTGTTTTCCAGTTCCGCGGTGGCTGAAACGGCCAGATCGCCCACCCAGTGCAAACCAAATATAGCTGGATCGGGAGCCAAATTATGGGTTACTTGCGCGACTGTCTGTCCCGTGTCGTAAGCCGTAAAATCGGTGATCAAATGCGGTTTTATCGCATCCTGGACAAAGGGCCTGCCCGATACGTCTGTTTTCCATTGATAGAACGAAGGCACCAGATGATGGTAACGAAGCCAGACTTCGCCGGCCGCCGCGCCATCGGTGCTGTAAGCGGCGTAATCATCCGAGGTCCACGCGCCGGCCGCGCCGCCTGCGGCGGGATCGGATAGCCAGCGGACGGGGCAGCCGAATTTTGCGATTGCCGGCATGTAATCGTTGTCGAAGACCGTTTGCAGCATGGCCAGCAGTTTATCCGGCGGTTTCCTCGCTATAAGAAACTCCTCCTGGCCTTCGTTTCCTCCGCGCCGTTTTTATCGTTGCGGATCCAAACATCGCCGAAACGGATGCGAAGGGTTTCGTTCGGCAAGCCTACCAGGCGTTTGATGTAATTGTCGTGGGCGCCTTCCGGATAATAAAAGACGATCACATCCCAGCGTTTTGGATCGTCGAATTGGTAGGAAAATTTGTTGACGATAATGCGATCGCCCGAATACGACGGCTGCGGGTTGCGGCCGTCGATTTCCATGGTATAGCGGCACATGGGGCAGGTGCAACTTGCTATTTGGTCGTTATCCGTTTTAGATTGGCCTTCCTTAGTCACCTCTTCGCTGGCGCTTACCTGGAAGGGATAGTCGCATATTTTGCATTTCACGTCTTTGTGTCGTCCCATCAGCGTGGGCGCCATCGAGCCGGTGGGAATGACAAATGCCTCGGCCTCGAAAGTGCGGAACAAAAACGCCAGTATAAAGGCAATCGCCACCGATTCGATTGTCTCGCGAATCGATGCCGCCGACGGTTTATGGCGGGCAAGCCATGGCTTTGCGGGCTCAGGCGGGGGCGCTTTGGAGGGCATGTTTGGTTTAGATTTTGCCATGAATAACAGGAGCCAGGGTTCAGGGTTCAGATGTCAGGGTTCAGAGGTCATTGGTCGATGTGCAAATTCGCAATTTGCAATCAGTTAGGTTTACGATCAAATAACACCTTAAGTTTTATGTCTACCGAATATACCCAATCCGCCGCGGATCGGGAACCTGAAATTGCCAGGGACCAATTGTAATTGATTTGGCGGGGAACAAGATCATTAACGGCTTGCCAATTAACAAGTTGTCAACCACGGGAGTGCGACTGGGCCAGGTTCGGCTATCCTCGGAAATTGAACTGTTGTCTCCCAGGACAAAATATTCATTATCCCCCAATTGGATGGGTTCATCTTGTGCCCGCCGGTTATCCCAGCCGATAGGCTGGGTATAATATACGTCCCTGTATATCCTCAGGCCCTCCACCACGACTCCCAGTCCTTCTATCCCTATGGCGAAGGGTTGAGATGTCGATTCGATGGGTAAAATCGGATCATCTATGGGCAGGCAAAAAACTGTCAGATCGTTTATGGCCAACAAGAATTGCCGGTCAATCAATGAGACAATTATGTCCGCACCTTTATTATTCCAGGCAATCCGATTGCCTTCCGGCAAGATCTCGCGGCCGTTGCGAGTTACCTGATAGGCGCCGGCCATTGGATCGATTTCAACCTGGAAAACATCCTTGCCGTAAATTGCCCGAATGAAAAATTTTCCTCGGCCAACTATTTTCATTAAGTGAAAAGAGAGCATAAGATCGTTTAGTGCATGCACGTCTTCCTCGCGGCGCGGCAGGCTTTGATTGTAAGGCATGATGTCGGTAATGGGGCATTCTTGAACTTCACCCTGCCGGTCCGGTATTCGCCGCCAATTATGATAGACGAGCCAGTCGATGGCAGTATTGCCGCCCTTATCAGTTGTGCATGGATGCGTGAGCCGCCCATTGGCCGAATTCCAAAGGCTTTTTTCATTTTCGCCTTGCCAGCGCGGGGGTAGAACCGGCCGGCCAGGCGCGGCGGCGGACGAATATTTAGCGTCATAGACCATCACCGCCATCGAGCGTTGGCAATCCAGAGATTTGCGTTGGATTTGTCCGTTGACGTAGACGTCGCCGTTTTGTATTTGAACCGATTCGCCGGGCAGGCCCGCCACGCGTTTTATCACGATTTTTTTCGCTTCGCGGGGGTGTCGGAAGGCCGCGATTTCCCAGCGCCGGGGGCGGCGAAATTGATAAGCCGAACGATCGATCAGCAGGCGATCTCCGTCCAGATCGGGCAGCGAGTCTATGCCATTAATCACGCAACCGCAATTTGGACATATTGCCCGGGGACTTGCCGGCAGAACCTCGGCGTCGCAAGCAAAGGCAAAGCCGCAATCGGCGCAGATCACGTTGCGATGAATACCCAACAAGTTTAAGGCCATGGAACCGCCGGATACCCGGCAAGGCGTAATTAGGCCGTCGATAAACCAGGTCTGGAGGGACAGGAAAAGGATACATATATATGTCCCCCCCTCTATAATGGTTCGCAACAAGGACCTAGCTGGGGAAGGGGCAGCGTACATGACATAACCGAAAAACATAATGCCGGATAACGAATATGCAATCCTAATCGTGATAGAAATGATGTAAAAAGGCAACATCGATAAACTATCTTATTTCCCAGTCGTGGGAAAAAACAAGGAATTTTTGTATCCCCCTGCAGACCACCATCGGCCGCTTTAGGGGGATGCTAGATTTGATATAAGACTTACGCGTAAAAGACTAGAGACCTCGGCGAGTACAACTTCCGTGAGTTTAGAAAAAAGACGAGATTATCGATTTGCCGTTCCAATTTCGCGGCGAGAAGGCGAGCTGCGATTCGGCGAAATTCGCTTGCCGGTGCAGTTGTTCGATCAATCGGCCGGCGGGTTTGCGGCAATGTCATGGCTGCCGCCCGGCGTGGGAATTGGCAGCAGGGGTTTGTTGCGCCGGTGACGATTGGTATGAAATCCGTCTGGTATATGTCATGCCGATAGATCATCCGGAATCAGAGCAAGCCTCAACGCTTGACGAGCAAGTGCAACGTTTCAGGATTGGTCTGTATCGATTGGGCGACACTGTCGATCCGGATAAAAGAGCCGCAGGATGGTCGTTGTCGATGCTGAAAGATCATTTGGGAAATGTCATACCTTCACATTCGTCCATGATTGGTTTTGGGATGTTTTTTGTGACCGTCGTATTTGTTTTACCTGTAATAGGGATATTATTTATGCGAAATTGGAAGGGCATTTCCATTGGCGACGAAGTTGGATTTGTGAAGAGCATCGCGGCGGCGGCTAAATTTGACAAAAAAGAGCCGGATTGGGGAAAGCTGGCATCCGGAAACCAATCGGAAGCGACAACAAATCTCAATTCTGATAATAATGCGGAGCCGCTGGGAGGCTTGGCAAATTATGCGGAAGAATTAGCGCGTGTTATCCCTCAAAACACGGGAGCTTCGGTTTTTCTCATGCCCCAGGTGGTCCGCCAATTGGGCATAACTGAAGAACAGAAACGGCATCTTCAACAGATTATCGACGCCACGTCACAACTGATTACCGACGTGGAAGATCAATTAAACGGAGGCATTAGCCCGGAGCAATATCAAAAATTGCTCAACATCGCCCGCAACAACGCCCTGCAATCTCTAACCGATGAACAGCGGTCGAAATGGCGAAATATATCGGGCGAAAAGGCACAAGATAAAAGTCCCCGGCCGCTAAAAGTCGATAAATAATATATGGGCCAGTTTTTAATTCCTGTCTTATTGCCGTTTTTGTTGATGGCCGCCGAGGCGGATGGTCCGCTTGACGAGCGATATCCCCAGGCGATCGAGGTTTTTAGTTGCAAATTCGATGAAACTTGCGACGCCAATTTCGACGCCTGGCCGGACGGTTGGACCCGGCGGCGCGGGCAAGGTTATCCCAGCTACGTGAAGATTAAAATTCAGCCCATTTCCGCGGCGGCTGAAAAATCCGCGCCCGACGCCCGGCAGTGTCTCCAGGTAGATCTGGACGGAGGCGGGGCAGCGGTATTCAGCCCGCCCATCGAGGTGGGCGCGCCTTATAGTTACGTGTTGGAGGGCATGCTTCGAACGGAGCAACTCGAAGTGGATCGGGCATTTTTATCGGTAACATTTTTAGACGCGGACAAGCATCCTCTGGTTACCTTTGAAAGTGAAGAAACGGCCGACACGCGGGGCTGGAAGAAAATAAGTTTGGGGCCGGTCGCCCCTCCCAGCCGGGAGACGAAATTGGCCGTCATTGGTTTGCACGTTGAACCGCGCGGCCGGGGATTTGAAGGGTTCGGTCGCCTTTGCCGACATCCGGCTTGTGCGTCTGCCGCGGTTGGAAATGAAAACGAATCAGCCGCACAATCTTTTCCCAGTGCCCGCCAAAGTCGAAGTGACTTGTACGGCCTCGGGATTTGCCGATAAAAATACCGATGTCACCTTCAAACTGTTTGACGCCCTTGGCCGTTGCGTGGCGGATGATACGCGCAAGCTGGGCGAAATGGCCGGCGATGCGAGTGACGATCCGCATGGCAGTGCCGGAGAAGCAACTGCGGCAAGGGCTTGCACCGTAAGTTGGGAGCCGCCTATTCCCGGACCGGGGTTTTACCGGGTGCGAGCGGAGTTGCTCGGGCAGGGCGCGGCGCTGCAATGCCGCGATCTGACGCTGGCGGCCTTTGAATCCCGCCGCGCACCGCCCGGCGGCGAGTTCGGTTGGACTTTGCCCAACGCAGGACATCCCATTCCGCTGGCACAATTAAGTCCGCTTTTAAGCCAGGCGGGCATCAACTGGGTCAAGTATCCGCTCTGGTTCTCGGCGAAAAACGGCGGCCAAACGCTGAATCAATTGCTGGACTTCGGCGAGCAACTCAATATCGAGGGCATTGAATTAGTGGGCTTATTAAACGATCCGCCGGAAGAATTACGTGAGCAGTTCCCTTCGTCAAGGCCGCTTTCCGCCGCCGAGATATTCGGCGCCGGAGCCAAGGTCTGGTATCCTTCGCTGGAACCCGTGGTCTCGCAATTGGCCGGGCAGGTTCGCTGGTGGCAACTGGGCGACGATGCCGACGCCAGTCTATCGACTGCCCCGGATTTTGTGGACAAAATCGGGGAAGTCAAAAAGGAATTGGACCGCGCGGTTCGCGAAATCAACTTGGGAATAGGGTGGGACAGCAGGAATGCCTTGCCTTCCGGAACGGCCGGCAAGAAACTCCCTTTGCGGTTTACGGCCATTTCCAGCCAAGAGCCGCTTTCCCCGCGGGAACTGGCGGCGTATCTGGATGCAGCCAAGGATTCGCCGCAAATGCGTTGGGTGTCGTTAAAGCCGCTTTCCAAGTCTTCATATTCAAGCACCGACCGTGCGGAAGACCTGGTCAAGCGGATGATCGCGGCGAAAATCCACGGCGCGGACGCCGTGTTTTGTCCTGATCCGTTCGATGCCGATTGCGGGTTGATGAACAAAGACGGCACGCCGGGCGAACTGTTTTTGCCCTGGCGGACCGCGGCCCTGGAACTGGGCGGCGCCAGATTCCTCGGCAACATGCAGCTTCCCCGCGGCAGCCAAAACCAGGTCTTCGCCCGGGCCAACGACGCAGTTATGGTCCTGTGGAGCGACAAACCGGCGGAAGAGGTTTTATACCTGGGCGAAGAGGTGAAACAGGTCGATTTATGGGGCCGGATCCTCACGCCTGAAAAACGCGAAAATGCCCAGGTTATCCATGCCGATCGTCTGCCCGCCTTTGTCACGGGACTGAGTAATCCGCTTGCTCGCTGGTATATTGACCTTAGTTTTGACCAGGAGCGGATGCCGAGCATAACCGGCCGGGCGCAGGCAAACGGTTTTCGCGTGAAAAATCCTTTTCCCGGCGAGGCGGCGGGAACCGCGACCATCGATGCGCCCCGGGGTTGGATCGTCAATCCGAAACAGGTCTTTTTTCACCTTGCCGCCGGAGAAGAGCTGCAACAGCCGATTTCGGTCACTTTTCCCGACACTGCCGCGAGCGGCCGGCACTCGGTCCGCGTTGAATTCGAGGTTCAGGCCGATCGGGCTTATAGATTCAGCGTGCTGAGGCATATCGAGATGGGCTTGGGCGACGTGCGCGTCGAGACCCAAACCCGGCTGAATTCGGAAAATGAACTCGAAGTGGAACAGCGGTTTGTCAACTCCACCGATCAGCCGGTCAGTTTCCGCTGCGAACTATTTGCCCCCGATCGACGCCGCATGATGGTCGATGTTCTCGATCAGGGACGGGGCCAAAACCTGCATACCTATAGCCTGGAGGACGGCAAGGAACTACTGGGCAAAATCCTATGGCTGCGGGCCAGCGAGATCGGCGGTCCCCGCGTGCTGAATTACCGCTTCACGGTAAAAGAGGCAATAGGTGATAGGGAATAGAGATATTTCAGAATGTAAAGACGCGACTAGTGGTCGCGATTAGGCCGACACGGCCCAACTCCGAACAATGCCGGCGAAATCAGCGACTTTACGGCGTGCCGGAGAGCGGATTATCGGGATCGTTCCAGCAGGCCGTCGTTTCGGGAATCTTTTCGGTGTGCCCGTCGAAAAAGGTTACATTAATCATCCCGCGATGATTGCTAGATAAACCTGGGCCTGTGGGAACTGGATTGATACTTATGGGACCATCTGTTATTATTACACTACCACCGGTTTTCGGGTTGATAGTTCCATTGATTGACCATTGGAAAGCCAAAGGGGATAAATCAATAGGAGGTGATTCTGAGACAAATTTACCGGGTAAGAATTGAGTGGCGGGCGCATAGAACCATGAACTGGCCATTAATCTTTCAGAAAGCATAACGGTGCGCGTCAATGTTTTTAAAGAAGTGATAGTTTGGTCGGGTTCGGTTTGCTTTTTTGGGGGTGTGGGAGCAGGATCCCACGCGGCGCGATTGCGAAACAATCTTCCATTAAAATCAGAAGTATCTAAAGGATTATAAACGCCCAAGTTAACGGCATACGATAATCCGCCCACTGGATCGACTGAACTATCCGAAGGGCAGATCAACTGTGCGACTTTGACGGGTCCGGGCCCTGTGCCGCTGGAATAAGCTTGCCATAAATCCATACGGCCCATTTCGCCGAAGATGCTTATCACCCAATTGATCACAGGCGAAGTCATGGGAACGGTGGGATTGACAAAACTCAGCACGCCGGGCAATCGATTTTTGGTCATATCGTACTGGATCAGGGCTTTGCCCAACTCTTGTTGATTGTTAATACATTGAGTTGCCCGGCGCTTTCGCGAGCGGCCTGGATGGCTGGCAACAATAGTCCCATTAATGTCACGATGATAAAAACTACAACCAATAATTCGACCAAAGTAAATCCGCGGCGATTTTTTCTTGTCGAGATCATTTTTATACCCTAGTAGGGGATAAGGAATTGGGATTTTCTCGTCCCGCTTATAATCCAGACACTAAGCCCTATAACTTATTTTCGCATAGAACTCCAAAAATTGCCAGTCAAAAGAAAACTTAATGCTGGCGATTGGGGATTGGGAATTGGAAGAGTGGTTGGTGGGCGGCGGACAGTAGGTAACGTGAAACCGCAAGTGTTTTCGTATTCATCCTTCATCCTTCATCCCTCATCCTTTTTTCTAATCCCATTTCTAAACCCCCCATTAGGCGGACATCATTCTCGCCCAATTTATAACAATTAGGTAGTGTCCTAATTACATCGGAATTCGATCAAACGCAACCCGCCCTATTAGTTGCGATTTTCACCTTGCCAAGCCAGCGAAAGCCCGACAAATTGATTATGGCGTTGTCTTATCTCATTATTGTTTCTCAGTTTAAGCCCGCTCTTGCGCCGTAACGGTGCATGAATGTTGCCTGTAAATTATTGGGTATGGGCCTTTAACTTCAGCCCTTTGATTTAATTATCAGGCTTTTCTATCAGTTTCTCATTAAGGCGTGTTGCGGTCGCTTTGCCGATTGATTTTTTATTTCTCCTGTATCTAATGGTACATGACAAATGACACACAAAATAAATTGATTGATTGTGCAAAAGCGATTGATTTAGGTAATTTAACTTGGGAAAACCTTGTTAAAAATACCAGTGACCCAAAGTGGGATAATCCGTATGGTTGGGAATCTTATGTCCCTAATTTTTTGGCAGAAATTTGGGATGATTTATCAGAAGAAGTGCAAGTATCCGTTTACTTATTCGCGAAGCAAAATAAAAAAGACTATAAGTGGGGCTGGGATATTTTATGACATTATATAGTTTCATTTGGGCTAATTAACCCAAAGGACAGGGCAATTCTGGCCCTAAGCTTAACTTGAGCTTGAACTAAAATTGACAGTAATATGGCAGTAACAATCCTCAATAAATTCTGCGAAGAAAGCAATTGATCTTCCTTTTTTAATTCTAGGTTTATTATCGCAAAAGCCTGCTTATATTCTTTTGGCAAATTGTCATATATCGGCCTTATTAGATCATTGTTTAGAGTAGGCGCAATTTCCTCGTGGGCAAAGCTATTGCGGATATCGTTTAGTTCACTGAGAGCCTCGCAGATAGTTTCATCAATAACACCAAGCACGCGTGCGACACGAATCCTTATTCCAGCACTGCCAAGTGGAGGTACTGGCTGTTTTATTAACAAAAAATCCAATTCTTCCTCAGTAGTTTGGGAAATGTCGGTAAACTTCATTCTAATCAGTTTCTCTAATGCTCTATCCAATACTGCCCCACAAAGCAAAACAAATCCACGATCATTATTGGCGGCCGTTTCCTGTAGAATCAAATTAAATGCTTTCTCTGAAGTAAGAAATGGTTTCTTGATTATCTTCTTTTTTGACATGATATGTCACCCATATTGCAATAATTAAACCTGTATCCCTTGACATGTATGTATCTAATGATACAATCATTAACGAAAGGGTCAATACCATGAAAAGAGAATCTTTACCGGAAAGACTGAGAAAAACCATCAGGACTAGCGGCAAGACCATTTATCGGATTGCCCAGGAATCGGGCGTAGCCCATCCCCAGATACTCCGTTTCCTTAGCGGAGAACGGGATATACGACTAGAAACCGCCGAGAAATTGGCGGCCGCACTAGGCTTAGAGTTTGAAAAACACTAATAAAAACGCCCGGATTAGTTGTAGCCAATCCGGGCATCCACAACCGGGCTTTCGCCCTGATTGCAGTCTAGACAACTCAATTATAGCGAAAGCCCCCAACAATGGGAAGGCTTTTTGCTATGTCTAATGTGCTGAAAACTGAGAAAAAATTGACCGTTTTGCACCATCTTGTAGAGGGTAGCTCTATCAGGGCTACCGAAAGACTAACGGGCATCCATCGTGATACGATCATGCACCTGATGGTTAAGGCTGGCAATCAGTGCCGAGACTTCCTAGATACCACCCTCCGCAACCTTACTCCAAGACATATCGAAGTAGACGAGATTTGGACTTTTGTTGCCAAAAAAAGAGGGCAATTACAAGTAGATGAACGTGATAACCCATACATGGGCGACATTTATCTGTGGACCGCCCTGGATCAAGATACCAAACTCATTGCCAGTTTTGCATTAGGCAAGCGTACAGGCGATTGGGCAAGGCGTTTTTTGGTCGATCTTGCTACTAGGATCAAACTGCCTGAACCAAACAATCTTGATTATTATACCCCCACGATTCAACTATCGTCCGATGCTTTTGTGGGCTATTCTGAGGCGGTTGACCTGGCCTTTGGTCCCTATGTGCAATATGGGCAGATTATTAAACACTTTCGCAACGTCTATCCTCAAGGCCGCTATTCCCCGCCTGAGATAATAGCCGCGGAACGAAAACCGATCTTCGGCAATGTTGATCCACTCACAATTTGTACCAGTCATGTAGAACGCCATAATTTGACGATTCGCACATTTATGCGACGGTTTACCCGGTTATCGCTAGGCTTTTCTAAAAAACTGGAAAACCTAGCTGCTGCCGTTTCCCTGTTTATTGCCTATTACAATTTCTGCTGGCGCACACGATACCCCGATGACAGTGGAAAACCCGGAAAACGTCGCCCTACTGCGTCAATGATGGCCGGTTTGACCGATCACCTATGGAAGTTTAAAGAGTTGTTTGAGATGGTGCTGTCGGGGAATTGAATTGAGCAGTGTGGGCGGCTAAGACGCGAGATTTAAGACCAGCTATGTAAGTTTGCTGCTGCGGATCGTCTGAAAAAGAGTCTAGGTAGATGTCATAGAGGACACCAATAGCCGTAAGTTTGTCGTTGTTTTTGTATGGATAAAGATGCGTTGTGCGATGAAAGGGACTGGGTATATAGAACAATCCGACTTCCCTTTCTTTAGTGGGATCACACGTACCAGAGAGGTCTGGAAGAATAAACGAAAGAGAGATTAACTGCCATTGCATCTTCCAAGGGGCAAGTTTTTTGTCAAATATTGCTTTCAGTGGTATTTCGTCGGCAGAGTTTACCTCTGCTTTTCCTTTGTCAATCTCAATTAGTATCCCGTAGCATTGAGGCAACCTTTCCACCATGTCGGCTATTTTGTTTAATAGTTCGGACTCCAACAAAACTCTATCGAGATGATCTGACGATTTCTTTTTGTCATAAGTGAAACCGTAAATATTCACGAAGTTATGCAAATAAGTGGCAAATAGAATTTGCTGAAGTTGGCCATCCTTTTTGCCAGCCAGAAAAAACTCGCGCCATTTGTTATCATCCTTTTTTCGCTTTTGTTCGTCATTAAACCAGCGAAGAAGGTCGTCTTTCCGATGTGTCTCATAATCGGGCATTCGATAATAATACAGAGGAAGTGCATTCTTTTCAAAATCTTCTTGCTTATTTATCTCTTCGACTATTCTCCTCTTTTTCGACTTTTCAAATTCCTGAACCATAGAATATGGAGCAAATGCCCACGCTACAGCAAATGTAGCAACGAAAACAATCAAGGGAATAAGCCATATTAGCAGGGCCATTTGTTCATTTAATCCTGGACAGTAATGAGCAATTGCACCTCCGACAATCACTAAAGCAACTTCAATAACATGAGCTATACCAAAAGCTCCACGAAAACTATTTCTCAAACAAAACCAGAAAAATTGTGGTCTGCTCATGCTGCTCGCCATTTTTATACCTTGCAAAAGAATCCGCAGGGCATACAATGGCAATGTCAGAGCCAGTGCCGCCCTACGGCACAAATAGAAACCCGCTGGCAAACCTCCAGTGGGTTTTTTTATTATACTCATTCCAAAACCACCGTACAGACTACTTTCAACCCCACCCCCCAGAAGTACAAATTAGGACACTTCCAACAATTACTTGACGTGGACATTGTTTTCTGCGACTATAATAGTAGGCAATAACCGGGCCAAAGGAGGATAACACTATGAGCCGGAAAAAACGCGGATTTACCCTGGTCGAACTGTTGGTGGTAATCACTATTATCGGGATGCTTGTGGGTTTGCTTATGCCCGCCGTGCAATCGGCCCGTGAGGCCGGCCGCGCGCACAGTGCATGAACAATCAAAAACAGATCAGCCTCGCATTGCACCATTACGAAGGTGAAAGAGGCGCCTTCCCCGGCTACGTCGGCGAAATTTATGCCCCGGTCAATGGGGTTATGCATCAACGGAAAATAACCTGGTGGGTGTCGATACTCCCTCACCTCGAGCGCATGGAATTATACAACTTGTGGAAAGATCTGAATATTGGTACAACATACGATAATGTTGGCGCCGCCCCTCCCAGCACTCCTCCCGGAGATAACACTGTTCCGAATAATCTCATACCGGGCGTTTATATGAGAATCGCGATTTGCCCCAGTTATTCGCCGCCGTCTGATAAAGACTCCTGGCTGTCTTATCGGGTAAATGTGGGCCGGATGATGGGAAATACCCTGCAAGGCGCCGCACAATCGTCTGCTACATTTATTCCCGCCGAAGGCGTATTCACGGATCAGTGTCAAGACAATCGCGTCGCAAGTCCCGCTGCAACACAGGAACAAATTGTACGCGTTGGTTTGTCTTCGATTAGTTCCAACGACGGCACATCCACCACACTCATGCTTGCCGAAAACGCGGCCTCGGTGCCCCCGCCAAATACCTATGCTTTTGATGGAAGATGGGCGCCTGTTATTGAACCGCCGCCAACTATTGATGGAGTTTCTATAGCCACGGTTAATACCAGTACATATTATCAGGCCGCCCATGATGCAACGATTCTGGGTTTCAATTGGGCCGGCATGGACCCGAGCGATCCTAATGGCACCAAAACCAAAACCCTACAGACCCCGGCTACAAAGATATACTCCAATCATCCAGGCGGGGTTGTTGTGAGTTTTTGCGATTCGCATCAATCTTTCCTGAAAACCGATATCGAACCGTTTATCTACATGCAGTTGATGTGCCCGTTTGATCGCGGAGTATATATTTCCGGCGGTGGCGCCACTCCTCTCGTGACTGGTATTGCGGACCCCTTAAATGCCGGCGCTTTCGTCCCTCCAATTGATGAAAGCAGGTATTGAACGCTCCGGTTATTTATTTAGTTCGCCGTGAATAACACGGCTGGGCAAATGAGTGATTAAACAAAAGTTCTCGTTCCCACGCCCCAGCGTGGGAACGAAGTAGATATCAAATCATATTTTTCCGGATATATTTCCCCCCGGGCCAAATTCGCCCTCAATCTCCTTTTCGAGAATTGAGGGCTTATTTTTTCGCCCATCTTATTCCCCTCTGGCCTTTTTGCCGCACCGCGGCGTTTTTTTGGGCCGCAGACCCTGCATTCTCCCAACGGCGTTTTTTGGGGGCCGAAGGCGTTAATAGGCCCGGCATTCAGAGCTCGTCCACCTTTTTGAACCTTGCTGCGTAAGAACTTACGACGCCTCGAATAGCCCAAAGGGCTTGTAATAAGCCCTGGGTTGTCGCGCAGCGACTACCCAGGGGCAAATAGGAACAAAAAAACAATACCCCAAAAGGGTTCCGGAGAGTTGGACGCCGCACTTCGCAACCCTTTCAGGGTTGATGTGGTGATTATAAATCCCATCTACCATATGCAATCCCTTCGGGATAAAAATTGCGGCGCCCGTTTACCATGAAAGGTGGACGATCTCTAAACGCCGGGCCTAGTACCGCAATGCGGAAAAAGACTGTAAACGGCCCTCTCGGTCGTCCATCCAACAACTTATGTGTAACAACGAGGCCGTTCCCCTGGGCTGGATGAATTTCCACACCATCGGGGCTGCAATCGGCTAATCACTTACATCGATGAAGATTCATAAACCATTCGATAGAGGTATTTAATCTCTGTCAATATTGTTTATAATAGATCAAGTTTTTCAGGTGTCCGGCAAATACCTTATGACAAAGCAACTCGGAGGGCGATTCACGTGAAAATACACTATCCGCTTCTTGCAGCCATCCTCTTGATATCGAGCCTGGCAGTATCCGCATGGTCCGCGACTGTACCCTATAGTTACGAGGTCGTGGATCTGAGTTCAGTGCTTGGCACTGCAACCAGCAGTGCCGTTGATATTAACAATAACGGACAAGTCATTGGGCAAAGCGCTGGCGGAGCATTTATTTATAGTTCCCAGAATGGGACCGTTACATATCTCGACGATGTTTCCGCCATCGCGCATGGCATAAACAACAACGGGCAGGTCGTGGGTGAAGCATCCGGGACAGCTTTTCTTTATAGCGGCGGGACGATGACCTCACTGGGTAGCGATACCCGTGCAGCCTATAGCATAAATGATTCCGAACAAATAGTCGGTTATGGCAATTTTGTCGTTAATCCCCAGGACGATAAAGCCGATCGAGGCTTTATCTATAACTCCGGCAATATTACCGTACTTGGAACTTTAACTCCATCCTCCGACACCAATCGCTTGTTCAAGAGTTATGCTTATTCTATCAACAACAACGGGCAGGTTGTAGGCAAAGCCAGTTATCAAAACTATTCGACTAATACCGCATTTCTATTAGATGGCGGCGTAATGTCCAATCTGGGCACATTAGGCGGCATGACAAGTACTGCATATTCCATAAACAACAACGGGCAAATAGTTGGGGTGGCCGCTACGGCATCGCTAGGCGACCATGCTTTCCTTTATGACAATGCGATGACCGACCTTTCCAACATTATTTTCAATAATTGCTACGCCACGAGCGCCAACGATATCAACGACAATGGGCAAGTCGTGGGCAATGCCTCGGGCATCTCTAGCGGTTTTACCACCTTTATTTACGATGGTTCGATGACAGATATGTTTACGGCAAACAAGACGACAAGCTATCGTATTATCTCCGTCAACGCCATAAACGACCAGGGACAGATCGCGGCTACCGGAAAATTTAATCAATCTGCTGCTCGCGCTTTAATTCTGACCCCCGCTATCCGCACCTGGGACGGCGGTGGTACGACTGATAATTGGATCACCCTGCCGAACTGGAACCCCGATACCATGCCGGTAACAGGAAGCGCACTGGTCTTTACAGGAACCTTAAGACGATCAAACGTAAACAACTCCAGTCTGGATAATGTCGGGCTTGTCACCTTTGTCAACGGCGGATTTAATATCAGCGGCAATCTCTTAACATTAAATGCCGGAATCGCTAGCACCGACGACAATACCTGGGCCATCAATTCCACCCTCGGTTATTCGCAATCCTTTACCAGTTTGTCCGGCACCTTGACAATTAGCGGCAACGTGAATAACAACGGCAAGCTTCTGACCGTTGATGGGCCGGGCAATCATCTTATTTCCGGGGCGATCTCCGGAACCGGCGGGCTGACTAAATCCGGCTCAGGCACTTCGACGCTCTCCAGCACCAATAACACCTATCATGACGCTACCACGGTCACCGCCGGCGTGCTGGAAATTACCGGCGGCGTCAACTTGGGCACTACGCCGCTTATCGACGTGCAAGGCGGCAAGGCGGTTCTAAAAACTACGAATGTGAACAACAACACTTTGAATATCGAAACCGCTTTGGCAGGTACGTTTGTGATCGCCGATGGAATTCATACCGTCGGCGACATTGAAGGCCCTGGTACAACTGAGGTTGACGGTCAATTGACGGTCACTAATATGGATCAAGGCGCTATAACCATTGGTCCCGGCGGAATCCTGACCATTGCCGTCTTGCCCGGCGGTCCCTCCTCCGTATCCACACGGATCACTGCCATACCCGAACCGGCGACGTTGATCCTGATAATTACAGGCCTCATTTGCGTTCTTATCTGCCGGAAAATGAGAATTGTTTCCGCCCACCACTGATTCCGTTGATTCCGTGATACGATGTGCTGGAATTACGTGAAAGATAAGCATATTTAGCCCCGGATGAATACACCCGGGGCGGGGCGGGTTCTTGATTCTCCCTTTTCCACGCCGTGTATTCACGGCGAGCTAAATATCAATTCCAGAGATTCCTCGTTGTGAAGCAGTGACGCACTAGTAATACGCTTTCCATTTCAAAACGGCGGCTAGCAGATTTTAAATGTGCTTGATTGGTAACGACTTACGAATGCTAGCAACGCGCAGGTTTGAAATAGAATTGGTATAAAAGCCGGATAGGTGCGCAATGCGATTTAGGGCTTTTATTTCTCCACCCCACCCATAATCAGGTAAAAAACTAAACAACAGGTCAAAACGGTGCAAAGTAAATGTTAAACTTTGTCGATTATTCCGGCAGTGTAGATTAAGTGGAGTTTAATAGCTGTATGTTTAAATCGGCTATTTTACCCAGCTTTACATTTTCAACTCGTTGCCACACTGGGACATGGGAACGAGTTGATAACCAGGGGCGTGGGAACGACGCCATGAACGCGCGGCACGAGTGCCGCGGCTAAAACGCAGAATCGGGCATAAAACCACCCGCGACCGCTGGTCGCGGCTTTACAAACCAAAATAAAACCACCCGCGACCGCTGGTTGCGGCTTTACACCATTACGCAGAATTTCGCCTTTTCCCATGAATGATTCCTTATTCCGCCTTCCGCCTTATGCCGCGGGACGATTTTTAAAATCGTCCTACCTGACGGCGTTGCTGCTGGCGGCCGGGGCGGTGGCGGGATTTGCGGGCTGCCGGCCGTTCGACCATTACGGGCAGTCGCTGCAGGCGCCGGTATCGCCGGCGTTGGAGCCGCCGCGGGAGAAGTCGATGGTGTCATTGCCGGCCTATCGCGTGGAGCCGCCCGACATTTTGCAGGTCGAGATGTTGAAGATGGTGCCCTTGCCGCCCTACCGCATCGAGGTTTACGACGTACTTAAGATCAGCGCGGTGGGCACGATACCGGACCAGCCTATAAACGATTTCTTCCTGGTGGAGGGCGAAGGCACGGTGAATTTGGGGCCGGCTTACGGCACGGTGCGGATCGGGGGCATGACCATCGACGAGGCCACCAAGGCCATTACCGAACAATTGCAGCAGATCTTGCGTAATCCCGAGGTCTCGGTGCAGTTGATGCGTACGGCGGGCACGCAGCCGGTAACCGGTCAGTACCTGGTGGGCCCGGACGGGACGATCAACCTGCGGACATACGGGGTGGTGCACGTGTCGGGCAGGACGGTCACGGAGATCAAGTTGGCCTTGCAAAAGCATCTAACGCAGTTTTTCGATTCGCCGGAGGTGTCCGTGGACGTGCTGGGCTACAACAGCAAGGTGTTTTACGTGATCACCGACGGGGCGGGTTCCGGCGACAACGTGCGTCGGATCCCCATAACGGGGAACGAGACGGTGTTGGACGCCTTGGCCGCAGTGGGGGGCTTGTCGCAGTTTTCCAGCAAAGAGGTGTGGGTTGCCCGGCCTGCCCCCGGGGACTTTGGCTGCGAGCAGATCTTGCCCGTGGATTACGCGGCGATGACCCGCGGCGGGTCGGCGGCCACGAACTATCAGCTCCTGCCCGGCGACAGGGTGTTTGTGGCCGAGGACAACCTGATATCGTTCAACGTCTTCCTGGGCAAGCTGACTGCCCCGGTGGAACGCCTGCTGGGCGTCACCGGGCTGGGCAGTTCCACGATGCGCGGCTTGCAAACCATGGGCCGAAACTACAACCGCACCCGAACCGGTTTCTAATCGCGTAAACGTTGTATGTCCGGAAAAAAATCAGGAAACAGTTCCCGTGCAAAGCGCGGGAACCGGGAAATAAAACAGAAGATAAAAACGACAGTTTTAGCCAAGGGAATAACGGCCTAAATTAAGAAGGAAGAATGCCATGGTGAAACGGATTTCACGGATTGGTTTTGCCGTCCTATATAGCGTGGCGGCGGCAACGCTTTTGTGCGCCGATTATGCAAAAGCGTCAGGGGTATACAAACTGGAACATCCTCAAGGCTGGGGTTGTTGCTGCATTCCGAATGTCGGTGAATTTGGATATTTTCGCACCGAATGGCGCGAGTGGCCGGGCGAGATTCGCCGCGATAAAACTTTTCCCCGTTCCATAGGCATGGAGGCAATTCCCGCGCCCGGGGGCCAGGAAATAATTCCGCCGCCCAGGGCCAACGAAATGCCTAAAGGTCCCGGGGGAACACAACCGGGTGCGGGAACAGAAGAAGGCGCGGAAAAGCCGTCCGAAGGTTTGCCGAAAGAAAAGCCGGCCGAGCCGGAAAAGGAAACTCCCGCTTTGCCCGGATTGCCTACGGAACCGGGCGGAATCAATCCCTTGGGAAGTTTACCGCCGGATTTAGGAGTTCCCACGCCGTCGGTTCCCAAGGCGAAAGAAGACAATACCCCCGGTACTGAATCCAAAGCGGAAGGCGAGCCCAAAACCGAATCGCCGGAAAAAGACAAGACCGATAATCCCGCCCCCGGCCCCAAGCCGGACGACAAAGGAACTCGGATCAAATCGCCGGGTAATTCACCCAAGTACAGCCGCCTCGATCCGGTCGGGCAATCATCCGACACAATCCGTGCGGCCGCGTACTATGAGCCGGCGGAATCGCCGATGGCCGCCCGCCTTTCCCGCAGCGTCGCGTCGCACTCGTACCAGAGTCCCGGCGAATCGCCCGAAGATACGGCCGTGATGCGAAGCGAAGCGCAAGTCGACACATCGTCGAATGAAACGCGGCGAGATGCGCCGTCCGTGGGGGTCGATGGTTTTTGTCCCGTGGAATTAAGCCTGCACGGGCGTTGGGTGCAAGGCGATCCGCGTTGGACGGTAGTTTACAAGGGATTTATATACCGTCTTTCGGGCAATGCGCAGCGGCAGGAGTTTTTGGCCAATCCGGAGAAATTTATTCCGGCCAACGGCGGATTCGATCCGGTGATATCTGTTACTCAAAGGCGGAATGTTCCCGGTCAGGTAAACTTTTGCGCCGCTTATAAGGGGCGGATTTACATGTTTTCCAGCGCGGCCACACAGCAATACTTCCATAACGATCCTGAAGCGTATGCCAACGCTGCGATAAAATAATACCAACTCTAATTCAAGGCCGCGTTCTGACACAAATTTGAGTTGCATGTTTTATCTGGAAAAGAAGCTGATTTTTGCACGCCGCGAAACCGCAAGCGGTTTTCGAACGGGCAAGAAAAACAAGGGGACGGCAATTGCTTGCCGTCCCCTTGATTATTTAGCGATCGTTGCAGCCCGGCGCCGGCCGATCATTTGCCAAGATCGTGGATTTCAACCAGCGAGTGGCTCACGATAATGTTGTCTTCGATATAGGTTTCGCTGGTAATGCCCTTGATCGTGGAGAGCACCTCCAACACAGTGCGCACCTGATCGACGACCAATTCCTTTTGTCCGGCCATTTGCCGCTCGGGTATTTGCTCCAGGATGTAATTAACCCAAGGCGTGACTGCACCGACCAACTCGGTCCAATCGAACCAGCCGGCGGCCGCCAGGGGACGGTCGGTATTGGCCAGCACGCCGCCCACTTTTAGCGGCGTTTCCTTCAGGAGGCGGTCGGTTTGCGCGGTCGAAATGGAAATCACGGCCACGTTATTGGAGAGTCCGGCGTTGGGGACGATGTTTTTATCCACACCCCATTGGTCCGGCAGGGGGTACAAGTATAAAGAACCGCCGGCGATTTGGTCGACTTTAGCCTGGGGCCATTTGAATTGTTGGATATGCGCCTTTACCTCTGGGGGCACGTCGTTTTGTCTGCCGATCAAGTCGATCAGGTCGTTGTACACGCCGCGGAATTCGCCGATAGCCTTCTTGAGCAAGTCGGCGTTGCTCACGCCCAGCACCAACGCCGGCTCAATAAAGGGCATTTCTTTTTGCAGCATGGGCATCGAGCGCTGGAGCTGTTTGCTCATCAGTTTGGCGTCGACTACCAGGCCGATTTGGCCGTCGGCCAGTGCCGGCATCCACATGTCGCGAACAGCCGTATGGAGGCGAGCGAGCAATGGTTTCAGATCGGTGAGGAATGCTTGCGCCTTCGCCCGATCCTCGGCGGGCAGCCTTGGCAGAGCGAGTTCTTCCATGTAATTCCAGCCGACTTTCCCCCATTTTACAAGATTGTCGTATTGCTCGACGGATACCGTCCTGCGGCCCACAATGCCCAGGATCGGGTTGCCGCCCACGTGATTTAGTAAATCCAAGGGTTTCGAGCCGTCCAGGTGAGGGTGACTGCCCCAGTTATATTGATAGCCTTCATATCCGTTCTCGGCCAGGAAGTCGAAACCCATAATTGCCCCCAGCTTGGGCAGCGTATTTTTCAGATCAACGGCGAGCGAAGCGACATCCTTGGCGATCTGGTTGCTTTGCCCTTCGGGAAAATGGGCCAAGGGGACCATTTGATCGAGGAAGTCGCGCAAATCGTCGATTGTTTTTGCGTTATTATTGACTTGCTCCAAGAATTCCCTGCTGACGTAGCCGATGCTCGTCAGCCGTTTATCGGCGAATTTTTCCAGGGGTTTGAATTCGGGGAGGTCGATAAGCCGCTCTTTGGAGCCCAGATTTTTTATGCAGTTGAGCGAAGAGCCGAAAGAAATGAGCAAGTCTTTTTCGCGCACGCCCATGGCGAATACAAATTCCATTTTCTTGACGTGCTCGATGAGTTTGTCCAGATCGGCTTCATTGTCCACTAGTTGTTTTAACTCGTCCCTGGGAAATTTTTCCCAAGGGATCATCTTGCCGTCCACCCGCAGGACGAGGAACTCGTCCTCGCCGATTGTTTCCCTGTTAAGATGCCCCTTCAATTTTGGCACGGCTTCCAAAGCCACGTTGAGAAACATTTCCATCTTTATGAGGGCTTCGTTGGCGGCGGATGGTTTTTTTAGCCGAAAGCCGATCAGCATGTTGGGAAATTCGATGAGATCCTGGTGAGCGATCAGCGTTTCCAAAATCACTTTGGCGTTCAATTTTTCTTGGCTTAAGCCCCGCGCCTTTCCAGTGGCCTGAAGAATGGCCGGTCCGTAACGCATGCCAGACACTATATACTGTATCAATTCGACGAATTGGTTGCAGTTTTTGCCGCCGTAGAAAAAGATTTCATTCGATCCCATGTCGGCGGCGAGGTTAATCAGTTTTTTTGCCTCGGGATTTTGCACTTTGTCCTGGAATTGCCATACGGGACTGCCCTGCTGTTGGGCTTGCGCATTGTACATGGCCAGTCCCATCTGGAGCGAAGGCATGGACTTGATCTTTTCCCATGCGTTGCTGTGCAAAAAGGCCTCGACCTGCTCGCGGTTGCGGAGCATGGATGAATAGAAAGCGGCATCGGCGGGGATCAATTTCAAGGACGTGTCGAGCTTGTCGAGTTCGCCCGCCGCGGCCGGCTGGACCGCCGCCCACTGCCAGGCCGAGAGGGCGATCAATGCCGCCGCCAATATCTTCCAAGTTTGATGGTGAATATGGCTCTTTTTCATCTGCAAATCTCCTTGAAAAAAATGAAGAAAGGTGGAATCGTTTTCGCAACTTAAATGACTACCGGGCACTGTATGTTAATTCGCCGCGGGTTTAAAAATATTGGAAACCATTCGGGCATTTACGCCTTTTTTGGGCGTAAACCGAAGCCGGAACGGCAATTACATCAAGGTGCAAGCATTCAGGCGGACGTCTTGTTTTGGCTCCGAGTTTTGTTGTTTTATGCGGGTCGTTATGAGGGCAAAATAGCTTCAAAATATTAAAGATGGCAAAACAGTCCACAGAGGAGATCGTTCGGTTTACCCCAACTATCTCCCCAAACATAGCGTATGGCACGCCGGCCAGCGCAAAATTTTAGTGGATAGGCGACAGAAGGGCAAGTAGAGGGGAAAAATAGGCGAAATCGAAAGTGCCTGAAATGAAGATCGTGCCGGTTAAAGCGAAAAAAGGCTATCGCTTTTGCCAATGCCTTACTCGCGGTTGGCGCGCCTGCCCGGCAAACTTGACTTTTGCTTGTTTTTACCTATTATCGTACACAGTCGAGAGTTGGCGCCTGAGCATGGCCTTGAGGGTGTAGCTTGTCCAATCCGACTGTTTTTCAGAAAGAGAGGGAGTTATGAATCGCAAACAAGTTGCTTACTTCATAGCGTTAATGACATTTGTGTGGATTGGCGGTTTTATCGCCTTGGCGTTTGGCCAACCGGCTGAACAATCCGCCCAGCAAGATATCGAAAATGCCCTTTCGCAAAAAGACGCGTTCGAGTTCAGCGATGCCCGCCTGAGCAGCTTCGTCGCCGTGTTGCGGGAAAAGTACGGCATGAACGTGGCGATCGATTACCGCGCGCTGATGGAAAAAGGCATCGACGCGGAATCGCCGGTGTCGATTAAGCTCAAAGACGTGTCGGTCCGCTCCGCTTTGGAACTGGCGATTCGGCCCCTCGGGTTAAACTGGACGATTTATTGCGAAGCGCTTGTGATATCTACGCCGGCGGGAATCCAGAGCATGCAATTCACCAAGTTATATGACATCACCGATTTGGCGACCGTTTCTGACGGGCAAGGTAAAACTTGGGAGGAGCCCGACGCATTAGTTGATTTGATTACTTCGACTGTAGCCCCGGGAAGCTGGGACGCTGTCGGCGGCCGGGGCACCATCCAACTAGTTTCCACGGGCGCTGCCAGGCTGCTTGTCGTGTCCCAAGATTATCGGGTACAGCAACAGGTGGAACGCTTATTAGCGGAGTTGCACGCCGCGGTCAAACAGCATGCCCCTACTAAAGCGTCCAGGGGCGAGGGACCTGGGGCCAGAGGCGAGGGAACAGGGTCGAGAAGCGAGGGACCAGGATTGAGAGGCGAGGGATCAGGGTCGAGAAGCGAGGGATCAGGGTCGAGAAGCGAGGGATCAGGGATGAGGGGCGAGGGCCCAGGGTCGAGGGGCGAAAGGCCTGGGATGAGGCGTGAGGACCCGCGACCGTCCCCACAAGAATGAACCGGTCCAGTGAACAGGGTTCGGGGAGCAGGTTTCAGGATTCAGAAAATGGCGATCAGGGGAGGATGCGAAACCGCAAGCGGTTTGTTTCATCAATCATCCCTGATCAGGACTCCGGTTCGCGGGGCAAATTGCGCGGATAAGGCAGCGGTTCGGTAAGCGGCAGGGGTTGTCCGTAGGTCTCAGCCCAATCTTCGCGTTCTTCATCGGTGGCGTAATAGCGCAACCAGACTTCCGGATCGCCGTTGGGTCCGGTGCAATCCCAGTGCAAATAGTTGTTGGGCCATTCGATTTTCTTTTCCCGGGCGGGCAAGATGTCGCGATAGATCAGACAATATAATTCCCTGTCGCTTAAGTGGCCGGTGAAATCCAATACGATCCGTTTCTGATAGAGCTTGCGGATCACGTCCCAAAGAATCTTCTGCAAATCCTGATCGCCCAGCGACTCGGGTCGCGGGGGGCGGAGTTCGGGATCGAACCAGCGGTAGATCGGCAGCACCGGCGCCTGTTCCCAGGCCAACATGCAGGCGAGAAACTCGTTCTCGGCGGCCAGGGTGGCGTGTTGGATATTGACGCGGCTGATCGATTCGTCGAAGTATCGTTCCAGTTCGTCGCGCAGTTCGGCGTTGCGGAGCAACTGATCGACTTCATCCGGTTGAGGGCGACGTGATTCGAACATGAAACGGTGACTTTCAGCGGAGTATCGATGGACAAAAGGACGAAAAAAACGACACCTCAAAGCGATAATTTTTCCATGCCCCAAACATTGAGTTTAATCGGAAACCGCCGGCGTTCCAATAGTCCGCAATTTATTGCGGCATAATTCTTCAATATTTTTCATGGCCGGATCATAAATAATGTAAATCTCGTGCTAATTTGGCCGTTAAAATCAATATACCCGGAAAAGTCAGCGGAAGTTGGTAATTCTTTGTTGACTTGCATCAAGGGGGCAGTCCAATATTTGCCGAGCATGCCGCCCAGTCTTCGCCTGGGGCCCGATGGCGCCCGGAAAATCGGGACGGTTCCCAAGGGGTTTAAGTCTGTTTTTCCCGCATTTCCTCCTCAACGCGATGTTCCAAGTCGGTGATTTTTTGGACCCGGCGCTGGTGGCGGCCGCCGTCGAAGGGCGCGGCGAGCCAGATTTCGATCATGCGGTCGATGAGCCTTTCTCCCAACAGATCGGCCGAGAGGCAGAGCACGTTCGAGTCGTTGTGGCGGCGGCTTAGTTCGGCCGTAATATCGTCGTGGCAAGGGGCGGCCCTTACGCCGGGGAACTTGTTGGCGGCGATGCACATCCCCAAGCCGGTCCCGCAGACGAGGATGCCCCGTTCCACTTGGCCGCGGCTCACCTTGTCGGCTACTTGAGCGGCGACGTCGGGATAATCAATGGCGTCAGGAGTGAACGTTCCGATATCGTCAACTTCGTGGCCGAGTTTTTGCAGCAATTCGACCAGCTTCGCGCGAAGCGCAAAACCGCGATGATCCGTGCCGATGGCAATACGCATGTTATAACTCCAATTCATCTACCAGGGCCGATAATTCACGGCGAATTTGTAGCGCACAATGTTCATAACGTTCCAAGGGGCCGCCGATGGGGTCGCAAATGTCCGAGCCGTCGCTGCTAAGCAGCCGCGTACGGCCCGAGGCCGAAGGCCATTGGGCAAGAATCGCCTCGCGATGCGACTTGGTCATGGCGAAGATCGAATCGGCGTGCCGCACCAGCGATTCAGTGAGCGGTTGGGTTTCATGATTGCTTAGATCGAGTTCCATGTGTTCCATAATATGCATGGCTTCACGGGTCGCCCGACCTCCCATCATGGCGGCGATTCCCGCGGACATCACCAGCACGCCGCGGTCTTCCAACTCCTGGCTTTTACAGCCCAGGCGTTTGGCGATCAAATCGCGGCACATGGCTTCGGCCATGGGACTGCGGCATGTATTGCCCGTGCACACAAAAAGTATCATCAAACTGGAGAGGCGCTGGAGTGTGCGTTCGGGAACCACGCCTTGGCGGAGGACTTCCAAATGTTTGCCTTGCACGCGGACCACCGATGAAGGCTGGCCGAAACGGCAGCGGCCGTCGTTTAAAACCAGGTCTAATTCATCTCCCAGGTTGTCCAAAACTTCCTCGGCGGTAACTGCCTCAGACCGCCCGGAACGATTGGCGCTGCTAAGTGCCAGGGGGCCGGCCAGCATCCGCATAACGTCCAGAATCACCTGATGACCGGGTACGCGCAGGCCGATGGCGTTTTTTGGCGAGACCGCCTTTTGAACCAGCGGAGGCAGACGACGGACAAGGCTTTCGGGATGGGAATCGTCAATCACCAAGGTAATGGGTCCGGGCCAGCAACGCCTTGCTAGTCGTTGGGCCAAAGGGCACATGTCCGGGGCATAATCCAAGGCTTCTTCCGCGCTTTTTATTGCCAGGGTAAGAGGTTTGTTTTTCACCCGGCCTTTGATTTCCACCATCCGCACTACTGCACATTCGTCCAAGGCGCTGGCGCCTATGCCATAAACCGTTTCCGTGGGAAAAGCGACTAATCCCCCTTCGGCCAATGTCTGAACGGCACGATGCACCACATCCCGCCAATCCTCAGCGCTGCGGACGTCGATCACCATCGGGGGCATAATTTCGCCTGATATTTTCTCCCTTAAATTATCCAAACATATTAGTATATCACCCCTTGCGACAAATCGTCAACCCACGGCTTAGGGGAGAAATGAGCGGAAATTCAGGATACAAAACTTACAATGAAATATTGCCATTGCAGCCTTCTGGAAAAATTTTCCAAAACCAAGTACGCTTATGGGGGGAATGCCTGCGGAGGGATAAAGAATGAAGGATGCGGGATGAAACACTCTATTATTTGCCTGGTCGTGCTAATAGCATTATTGGCCACAGGCTGCGATGCACGATCGATCCTCCATCGGCAAGCTGCAAGCCGTATGGGGGCGCCAAGGCATCTCTGATGGCCGTTTTCAAAGACCCCGGGCAATGGCTATCGACCGCGGCGATCGGATTTATATCGTGGATATGACTGCCCGCATCCAGGTCTTTACTCCCGACGGCACGTTTCTGAACAAATGGCAAACCCCCGATCATCAGTTCGGCAAGCCGACAGGATTGTCGATCGGCAACGACGGCAATGTTTTAGTAGCGAATACGCATTACTACGAAGTGCTGATATATTCTCCGGAAGGGGAATTGATCAAAAGACTGGGCGGAACCAAGGGCGAGCGCCCGGCGAGTTTGGGCTGGTAACACACGCCGTCGAGGATTCGCACAATAGTATCTACGTTTCCGAATATGGGGAATTCGACCGCATCCAAAAACTCACGCCCGAGGGCAAGTTCATCCTGCAATGGGGAGGCCACGGATCCGAGCCGGGCCGGTTCATCAGGCCGCAAAAAATGGCCGTCGACGAGGATGATCGCATCTGGGTGGCCGATGCATGCAACCATCGCATCCAGGTTTTCGACTCGCAGGGAAAGCTGCTGAAAATCTGGGGAAAAGAAGGCAGCCGGCCGGGCGAACTTTATTATCCTTACGACTTGCTGTTGGCCCCGGACGGGACGGTCTACGTGTGCGAGTTCGGCAACCATCGCGTGCAGCGATTCACCCGCGAGGGCCACTCGCTGGGCTGCTGGGGCAGCGAAGGCCGACAAGATGGCCAACTCTTCAACCCCTGGGCCCTGGCCCGCGACAGCCAAGGCATGATATATGTCCTGGATACGTACAATCATCGCGTGCAGGTTGTTAAAATGTGACAGGAGAATGCCTAATGTCGAAGCTCTAATGACGAAAGAATGACGAAATTCTAATGAATGAATTAATTTGGGTGTAATATGGCAAAACGATCTGAAAATAGAAACAAAAAGGTATATGATCTAGAAGAGCGTACTGCTAAATTTGGGGAAGCCATTATAGCATTTGCCAAACAATTACCGCAAAATCCAATTACATTATCGCTTATTGGTCAGATAGTGCGTGCGGGCACGAGTATCGGAGCAAATTACTGTGAAGCCGACAATGCAGTATCCAAAAAAGAATTCTTGCTGCGCATTGGAACATGTAAAAAAGAATCAAAAGAAACAATGTATTGGTTGCGAATGATTGCCGCCGCTGTTGAAAATTCAAAACAAACTGGTCGCGTACTATGGCAAGAGGCAAAAGAATTACATTTGATATTTGCCGCCATCTGGAGAAAAAAATAAAAAATCGTTATTCAACAATAAAACCAATTTATCGATTATTTAATCAGGTGGTTTCAAATATCAAATGCAACATGCTAATTCACGGGAAAAACCGGTTTTTTGGGACTCCGAAGCTTCATAAATCGGAAATTAACGAACGGATGCTATCATCGCTACTAAAAATCCTGGAATTCACGGCAATTTGAGTGTTGCATTTGCAGTTTGTCACCAGCTCATTAGAAATTAGAACTTCGACATTCTTTCGTCATTAGTCCTTCGTCCTTCGTCATTTTTATGTTCACCTACCGCCTAGCCTTTTTATCGCCCTGGTATCTGCTGCTTTTAGCGCTGATACCCGGGCTTTGGTGGTACAGTTATCGCAAGGTGGCAGGCTTGGGCAGTGTGCGGCGGATGGTGGTTTTGATCATCCGCAGCCTCGTGCTCCTGGGCCTGATCCTCGCCCTGGCTGAGATCCAAATCGTCAGGACCAGCGACCGGCTGACCACGATTTTTCTCCTGGATCAATCGCTCAGCATTCCGGTGCAAAGCCGCGAGGCCATGATCAAGTATGTCAATGCCGAGATCAGGAAGCACCGCAAGGACCGCGATCGCGCGGGCGCGATCGTGTTTGGCCGCGACGCGGCTATCGAAATCCCGCCTTACGACGACAACGTGCAGATGGCCTCCAAGATCGAAAGCATCTTCGACCCCGAGTACACCAACATTGCCGCGGCGATGAAGCTTGCCCAGGCCTCGTTTCCCGAAGACTCCGCCAAGCGAATCGTGATCATCAGCGACGGCAACCAGAATCTGGGCAACGCGGCCGAGCAGGCCCAGGGCCTTGCGCAAGCCGGCGTGGGCATGGACGTGATGCCGGTGCGTTATCAAACCCGGGCCGAAATCATAGTCGAGCGGGTGGCCATTCCCGCCGACGTCCGCCGCGGCCAGCCCTTCGACCTGCGCGTGGTTATAACCAACACGGCTCAGCCCCGGCCCGGCGATTCGGGCGAAGTCCGCGGGCGCCTGCAGCTTTCGCGTTCGGCCGGGGGCCGGACTGATGTCCTAAGCGACGAAGCGGTGATTCTGCCGCCGGGTAAAAAGGTATTCACTATCCGCCAGGAAATCGACGCGCCGAATTTTTACAGCTACGAAGCCCGGTTCATCCCCGACCGGGCCGAGGACGACGCCATGCCGCAGAACAACCGGGCCACGGCATTCACTTACGTGCAGGGCAAAGGGCGGGTGTTGTTTATCGAAGATGCCGGACGCCCCGGAGAATTCGCCGTCTTGGTGGAGCGCCTGCGCAAGCAGGGGCTGGAAATCGACGTCCAATCGACCAGCCAACTATTCACCAGCCTTGCCGAACTGCAACCCTACGATGCGGTCGTGCTGGCCGACGTGCCCCGCGCGACCAGTCAAGACGTGGCATTCAGCGACGCTCAAATCGCCATGCTCGTGCGAAACACGCAGCAAATGGGGGCGGGCCTGGTTATGATCGGCGGGCCGAACAGTTTCGGCGCGGGCGGATGGACCGGCACCGAACTCGAAAAAGCCATGCCCGTGGACTTTCAAATCAAGTCGGCCAAGGTGGTTCCCAACGGGGCCCTGGCTATGATCATGCACGCCAGCGAAATGGCCAACGGCAACTACTGGCAAAAGGTCATCGCCCGCGAGGCCGTCAAAGCCCTGGGCCCGCAAGATTATTGCGGGGTGATACATTGGCAGGGCCGTGAGACGTGGCTGTGGGGGCCGGGCTTGCTGCCGGTGGGGCAATTCCGCGATCAAATGCTTACCCGCCTGGACCGCATGACGCCCGGCGACATGCCCGATTTCGAGACTTCCATGGTCCTGGCCAAGCAGGGATTCGATAAAGTCCCCACGATGGCCGTCAAGCACATGATCATCATCAGCGACGGCGATCCTTCCCCGCCAAGCTCGTCGATCATTAGTAAATTAAAGGGCATGCAGGTTACCATCACTACCGTGGGAGTGGGAACGCACGGCCAGCCCGAAAGTTCGCGCTTAAGCAGCATTGCCTCGGCCACGGGCGGAAAATATTACGAGGTTAAGAGCGCGAATTCGCTGCCCAAGATATTTCAGATCGAGGCCCGCCGCGTTGCCCGGCCCTTGATCTGGGAGAAGTATCCGGTTAATCCCCGGGTCCGATTTCCCCACGAAATCCTGAGCGGTATCGACGACCCCCTGCCGCCCATCAAAGGTTTCGTGCTTACCGATAAAAAGGAAAACCCCCTGGTCGAGACGCTGCTCACTTCACCCGAACCGGCCGGCGACAAAAACAACACGATATTGGCCAGTTGGACTTACGGCTTGGGCAAGGCGGCGGTCTTTACCAGCGACGCCGGCGCGCGCTGGACCGGCGACTGGGTCAACAGGGAATTGTACGATAAACTATTTGGCCAGATGGTCCGCTGGTCGATGCGTCCGGCGGGCGGGACGGGAAAATTCACCGTGGCCAGCGACTTCGCCGACGGACGGATCCGGCTGGTGATCAATGCCCTGGATAAAAACGACGAGTTCCTCAACTTCCTCAACATGAACGGCACGGCCGTGGGCCCGGATATGCAGCCCGTACCAATGAAAATCGAGCAAACCGCCCCGGGCCGGTACGTGGGCGAGTTTTCGGCCAAAGATTCAGGCAGTTATTTTATCATGATCAGCCCCGGCGCGGGCCAGTCGCCCATCCGCACTGGCATTAATGTGCCTTATTCCGATGAATTCCGGGAACAGTCGCCCAACGAGGCCTTGCTCGATCAACTCGCCGGCATGACGCCCAAGGACGGCAAGCCAGGCATGGTCATCGAAGCCAAAACTAAAGACGCCGACGCTCTGGAACAATTGCTTGCCGTCAACACCTTTCGCCACAATTTGCTCAGGGCTTCCAGCAGCCAGGATGCCTGGCAATATTTGTTGTTGGCGGCGAGTTGCCTGTTTTTCGGGGACGTGTTCTTCCGCCGCGTGCAGGTGAGTGTGGCCTGGGTGCCGCCGTTGGCAGGCCGGGCGCGGGATTGGCTCCTGCGCCGCCAGCCCAAGCCGGCCACGCCGGAATTCATCGAGCGCCTGCGCAGTAAAAAGGCGGAAGTATCGGAGCGGATCGAGCAGATGCGCGGGGCGGTGCGTTTCGAGATGCCGCAAGCGCAAAAACCGGCCGATCTTACGGTTCTCGAAGAGCCGCCCGCCGCGGATAAGGCGTCCAAGCCCGCCGAAAAGCCCTCGATTACCGAGCCGCAAAAAACCGGACAAGAAAGTTACACCGAACGCCTCCTGCGCAAAAAAGAAAGTCTGGGAGGATCGCGACAAGAAATAGAATCTTGTATGATAGTTTTGAAAGCTTTATTAACTCAATGCGGATTTCTTTTCTCTAGCCCAGGCGTTTACGCCTGGGGATGAGGAGAATTCCACAGCCCCTTTCATTTCGCCCCTTTAGGGGCGACTGAAGCCGGGAATAAAGGAATTCCGTAAACGGGATTGACATTAAATGATGGTGGCGGCCTTTGGCCCCAGGCGTAAACGCCTGGGCTAGGGAAAAACTGGGCTGGGAAAAACGTCATGGAAGCGCGGGCTGCGGAAAATCATCGCGAAACCGCAAGCGGTTTCAATAATCACTGTTCACTAACCACTGACCACTAACCACTAACCACTGACCATTAACCACTGACCACTAACCACTGACCACTAACCACTAACCACTAACCACTAACCACTAACCACTGACCACTAACCACTAACCACTGACCACTAACCACTAACCACTAACCACTGACCATTAACCACTGATTTCCCATGAGCATTGCAGAAGAGATGGAAAAACGTGCCCGGCAGTTCGTCGATCGTTACTCGGCGGTCCGCGAGCAGATTCACCGGGTGATTGTCGGCCACGACGAGATTGTCCACGGCGTGTTGACTTGCCTGTTCACCGGCGGGCACTGTCTGCTGGAAGGCGTGCCGGGCCTGGGCAAGACGCTCCTGGTCCGCACGCTGGCTAAAACCCTGAATCTCGATTTCAACCGCATCCAATTCACCCCGGACCTTATGCCCGCCGACATCCTCGGCACCAACATGGTCATGGAAACCGTGGAAGGCAGACGGTTTTTCGAATTCCAGCGCGGGCCGATCTTCACGCAAATCTGCCTGGCCGACGAAATCAACCGGGCCACGCCGAAAACGCAGTCGGCCATGCTGGAAACCATGCAGGAAGGCTCGGTAACGTCGGCCGGCAAGCGCTATCAACTCAAGCTGCCCATTTCTGGTGATGGCCACGCAAAACCCCATCGAGCAGGAAGGCACCTATCCCTTGCCCGAGGCCCAGTTGGACCGCTTCTTCTTCAAAATGCTGGTGGGATACTCGGGCCGCAAGGAGTTGGCCGCGATCATCGACCGGACCACTCGCGGCGAAGTGATCGAGCCCGTAAAAGTCATGGACGGAGCGGAAATCCTCAAGTGGCAGGAGTTGGTTCGCGAGGTGATATTGGCGGTACACGTTCAGGATTACATCGTCCGCCTGGTGCTTGCCACGCATCCGGGAGGGCAGTTCGCCTTGCCGATCACCAATCAATACATCCGCTGGGGCGCCAGCCCGCGCGGCGCGCAAACCATCGCTTTGGCGGCTAAAGTCCGCGCGCTTTTGGACGGCCGCTACAACGTCAGTTTCGAAGACGTCCGCCGCGTGTGCCTGCCCTCGTTGCGGCACCGCATAATTCTAAACTTCGAGGCCCAGGCCGAAAGCATCGAGCCCGATAAAGTCCTTGTGCAGTTGCTGGAACAAGTGCCGGAAAAGGCGGAGTGATGAGGGATAAGGGATGAGAGATGAAGGATGAGTGTACAGTGGACGGTGGACAGTAAATTGTTTAGCCGCGACCCGAAGGGGAGCGGGTATCAATGGACGCCATGCAATAGCATTATCGGTTGGTTACGTTTTGATGGTAAAGATCAGGAAAGCCGCGACCACTGGTCGCGCATTGGTAGCGTCCGTAAACCGCGTTAAGAAAGGGGAAAAAATATAAAAAAAGGTAACAGTTTAGTTTTTTGTCATATTTATGGTGGCAGTGATGGAAGTTTGCCAGTGGTCAAATAGGTTTTCAGGGCTTGGATGACGGAATCCAAGAGATCGTGATTGCGTTGTTTTAGTGTGCGAAAGATGCTCATCAGCACCGCTTGGGTGTCCGCTCCGCGGCGGCTGCGATTGGCATAGCTGTTTTTGCGAATGATCACTGCCGGACGAATCGCCCGTTCGGCGTGGTTGTTCTCGAAGGGAACGTCCGCGTGATCCAAAAAAGTGAACAACTCGTTTTGGTGTCGGCGCAGCCGTTTCACGAGACGGTCGGCTTGCCGATCGCGCCAATCGGTTTCGATCAGTTCCTGCAATCTTCGGTCCAAACACGCCCGCCGCGATGCGTATTCCGCCGGAGGATGCTCCTCGCGTTTCCACAAACGGATGGCGTCGCCCAGCAGCCGTCGCAGCTTTTTGGCGAATGCAGACCAATGTTCTCCGGGATTTTTGTATTTTTCCACATGCTCCAGGTCGCGGAACAGATGCACCAGACATTTCTGCCGCGGACCGCCGGAAATCGCGTTGTAAGCGCCCCAGAAATCGCTGATAAACGCGCCTTTGAACTCCTCGGCGAAGAATTTCCGCAGCGCCGGCTCGCCACGCGAGCGATCGATCAGATAGTAGGTCAGCCGCGGATTGCTGAAACACCACAGCCAGTGGGTTTTGCCAGCCACGCGCCAGCCCGTCTCGTCGCCGTGCAGCACGGCCGACGCCAGTCCCTCTTGTTGAATCTGTTCGTACCAGGGGGAGAGCGCCTCTCGCAGACGATGCCACATCTGCGCCAAGGCCCCTTTGCTGATCTTCAGTTGCAAGTGATGGTTGAAGACGTCCACGATTTGCTGCGAGGTCGTGCCCAGTCCGTAGTGCATCCACGCCGAAAGCGCCACCGCACGGTTGCCCAAGCGGGCGTTCGGCAGGGCGTCGGGCGCCTGCGGCGCAACGCGCTTCTTGCAGCGCGGGCACCAGTCGCGATGGATCGTATGTTCTGTGACTTCGGCTTGAAGATTCTCGGGAATGTCCTCCACATATCGCGTGTGCGTCTGGTTCAGCCGCTTCAAACGTCCCTGACAGTGCGGACAGCAAGGAAGTTGGTGTTCCTCGTAACGGTCGATCCGCTGGGGCCGCTTCCGGCCACTGCCCGGATGCCCATTTTTGCGGCCGGGCCGCTTTTTCCGCGAAGAAATGGCCGGTTTTTCGTAAACCGGGATCATGCCCGAGGGCGTGGAGGGCATAGTCGAGGCCGAATTCCGCGCCTCGGCCAACTGCTTGGCCATTTCCAACAGCGCGAAAATCACCGCCTCCCTCCCCCGCGAGAAAATCGCCTCCGCCTGCGCGGTCGAGGCTTGGCCCCAAAGATATTCCCTTGGGCAAAACAGAAATAGTAGTGTCCTTTCGCATAAACCATAGACATAAACCATTTCCCGTTTTTTCCCAAGATCAATCCCAAAAAACTAAACTATTACAAAAAAAGATTCCCGACCCAATCCTGTTCGGCACGAAATTTGCGCCAGGAATTATTTCTAAAATCTTGCCTATTTTGACTTGCGCACGAGTAGAAGTATGTCATATTCAGGGCATGTCTGGCAAGAGGCGTGAAGAAGTACGGGATAAAGACATCCAGGGCTTGAAGTATTTTGACAAGCTCCTGCCGCTCTTGGAAAGTCTGCACGAGATTGGCTGCCAGCGTGACAAGGCTGGCAACCGCGAGTTGCATTTTGACCAGTACTGCTTGTTGATCCTGCTGTTTCTCTTTAGTCCAATGGTACGCTCGCTGCGCGCGTTGCAGCAGGCCGGCGAGTTGAAGAAGGTGCAGAAACTGTTGGGCTGCTCACGAGCGTCGCTGGGGTCGCTTTCCGAGTCGGTTGAGGTGTTCGAGCCCGAACGATTGCGGCGGATCATCGGCGAATTGGGGCGGCAATTCACGCCCATCGCAGAAGACCCGCGTCTGAAGGAGGTGCGCCATACTGTGACTTTGGTCGACGGCACGCTGTTGAAGGCCCTGCCACGGATCACCGAGGCTATGTGGCTATCCACGCGGACCGGCACCGTGCATCATGCCTGGAGGCTGCACACTCAATTCGAGTTGGACAAGCATGTGCCGGTGCGGATGACACTCACCGACGGCAAGAACAGCGGCGACTCCGACGAGAAGAACGTGATCCGCCGTCAATTGCAGGCCGACCATTGCTATGTGATGGATCGCTGGTACGCCCAGTTCACCTTGTTCAACGACATCCACCGGGCGAAAAGCAGCTACGTTTGCCGGGTAAGGGACAACAGCGTGTTCGAGGTCATTGAAGAACGGCCGTTGTCGCAAGCCGATCGCGAAGCCGGTGTGGTCCGCGACGTGGTGGTGAATCTTGGTCTTTCCAAGCCGGCCCACGCCCGGCCGGATCATCCCCTGCGCTTGGTGATCGTCGAGATGAAACCGCACGAGAAGCGATCCAATCGAAAAGGAAACACGGGAGCAGGCCCCAGCGACGGTCTGTTGCGAATAGCCACCGATCTGCTGGACGTGCCGGCGGAAATCATCGCGCTGCTTTACCTGTACCGTTACACGATCGAGTTGTTCTTTCGTTTCTTCAAGCACGTACTGGGCTGCCGCCACCTGTTGAGCGACGATCGCAAGGGAATCGAAATCCAGACCTACTGCGCCATAATCGCCTGCATGTTGATCAGCCTCTGCACAGGCCGCAAGCCGACGCTTAGAACCTATGAAATGATCTGCTACTACCTGATGGGCTGGGCCGATGAGGAGGAGTTCCTGGCCCATCTTGCGAAACTCCAACAGCACGTTGCCTAAAGGAGTCCGCCATCACATTAGATGCGCGGCCGTTCGTTGCTGCGCCCCTGTTGTAATCTATGCGCATGGAAGGCCATTTTTTCATCTTTTTCATCTTGATCATGGCCGACCTAGTGCATTCCCAAACAATTGCCGCCGATCCCTAGTCGCCTTAAACGTAGTATGCAATAATTGTGCCGAACAGGATTGTTCCCGACCCCTTTTATCTCTTCTGCAGCGGACAGAAAGTAGGGAGCGAAAGGGGGAATTGGATCGACATGGCGGCGGGGTGCGTGGTGAATCGCCAGGCAGTTCAACCACGCCCTTCGCAGTGCCTCAGGGTGCCACCCAGCACGCAAGACCTTTTCAAACACGTTCTGTGGGCCTTGATTCTCACCGCCTTTCGGGTATCCTGAAGGTTCGTTGAATGGAGGAAAATCCAATGGCAAAAAAGTCGAGACGACAGACACTCCGCGAACAATCAATCAGGGACGAGGTGCTGGAAATCTTTACGATGTTTCAGGCTCTACAGCGCTCCTACGCTGCGCTTCTCGACAAATCCGGAATCGCTGAATCTCAAATCACCTTCGAGGGATTTGATGGAAATAACGAGGATGAGCACCTGCGGATCGCCAATGAACTAGCACTCTGTCGCCGCAACATTAAGGCGTTCAATAGCCACTTTCCAGTACTGGCTGGCTATCGGATGCTGCTGCAGAGGTGGCGACTTTCACAGGACAAGGAGAACCTTACAAAGAACGATATCCTTCGCATTATCGGCGACTAGCCGGATCGAATCTGGAAGATGAAGAGAGTAGAAACGGGGACGCAGCTAGTTTCAGTACACATTTACTAGCTGCGTCCCCGTTTCGACTCCCCCTGTTCACAAGCGGTGCCGGTTGCTAGGTCCCTTTTCCCGGCAAATCGGCCAGCAAAACAGCCGAAAAAGCCCCTGGCAACGGAGTTGCCGGGGGCTGGTCTTGCTATCCGCAGGGGGACGGACTATGCTTTGGGAATCTTGGAAAGGGAATCGGAGATCTTTTGAGGGCTGAAATATGGCAATGAGAATGAGCAAGCAAGAATTGGACGCAACCGAAAAACGTCGAAAGGAAATTGCTGACGCCCTGGAATCGCATGGCGTCACACGGGCTTGTCCTAGATGCGGCAGCGAACGATTTAGCGTTGCGGGTGAATCCGATATTCCGATTACACAACTCCCCGGAGTAATTTTTACCAGCGGGGTTACCGTTCCTGTTATTTTTGTCGTTTGTGACAAATGCGGCTACGTCGCTCAACACGCAAAGAAGGTGCTTGACATTTCCTGAAAGGCAAGACGGCAAAATGAGCAACGACCAAGCCCCAAAGATTCAATACAACCCGAATCCGCCGCAATTTTATGAAAAGCAAATGGATTTCGGTTTCCTTGGAAAGCTTTTTGGTTCTCCATCGAATGCTCGGACTAACATTGCTGGGGTTGTTGCGTGTGTGCTTACTATTGCGTTAGCCACAATTTGTATTTGGGGGCACGATGTCGAGTCAGCTAAAGTGATTGCTCCTCTGCTTGGCGTGGTTCTTGGATACGTATTCGGGAAAACTGGCCGAGTGTAGCCGGTTCCCTCTCGGCGGAGGGGTTAGACTGGGGGAGCGAGATCATGTTTTGGAACTCGACGATTGCAGGATTTAGGGTTTTCGGCTCTTGGGAATTCTACGCAGCAGCCCCAGGTTTTTTAGCTATTGTTTTTCTACCAAAGCTCTTTTTTGCTCTATTGGCGGAACACTACCAAGCTTTTGAAGATTTTGAGCCTTCTCCATCCTCGTTGTGGCGTCTGCTATGCATGCACTCTCGTTACGGATTCTGTGTACTGATAGATCGTGTTATGGAGGGCAAGATGGCGGGTGGCCTGCCTGCAGCTCTATTTATTGCTTTCTGCGAGCTATTCGGAGTTTGCTTTTTCATCCTCACGCTTTCTCCAATCATTCTTGACCTTAGCCCCCATGCGGCATGGTCACTACCTTGGATGCTGGTATTTCACGACCCACTTATCTTCCTTAAAATCATTGGTCTGATTATCATATTGACGATTGTGTTGAATTTCTTTCCATTCATTACTCAATTCGAGTCGGTTAGTGCGTTGATTTCCGGCGGTTTTGTTCTCATGTTCGTGGTGAGAGACATTAACCGGATCAATGGCGTTGAGTTTCTTCCCAATTTTTGGTTTGGCGTTGGCATTCTTGCGGTTGCATTTGCTATCAAGTGGTTGGTGATCGTTCCACTCAGTCTTGGTCTGCTCCTGTTATTCCCAAGGCTTGAACTTCATCAGAATTTGATTTTGATTCTCCTTGCACCATTATTCACTTTTCTATCGGTTTTCATTTATGGAGGCTGGTTGGCTTTACAGATTAAAACCCTTTTACCAATTGGGCCATGACACTTATCGAACCGCTGAGATTAGGGTCTTCCGGGCGGATGGCACTGGCGAAAATTGTTGAAATTGTGTGCCACTGGCTCTGCCAGTGCTTTTGGCATCCTACCGTGCGAGTGCCGCCTGGTGCCACTGCTGGCTTGCCCAGCAGTGCATTCCGTTGATTGTACACTGCATATTATCCTTTGCCAACTTTTCTCTGAAATTTCCAATCTACATTTTGCCCCAATCCCCAATCCCTAATCCCCAATTCTACATTCTTCATTCTGAATTCTGCATTCTGCATTCAATCCCGGGTGGCCAATTCTTTCTCTTGAAATCCCCTCTCGAACCTGATACGCTCGCCGCTCAGTGCTATCAGTGTTCTTTGGAAATCAAAATTATGAAAAACAAGACCGCTAGGCCATCCCTAAACGTGGAAAAATCGCGATTTGTTCCCCAACTCCATTGCGACCGATGGACGGCTGTCGAACGCTTCATCCTTGCCAATCGGCCGCTATTCTACACCCACGGATCCGTTGTAACCGAGTGGCGCTCACGCAACGGACTTCGTTTCGGGCCATATTACCGTTTGAAATATCGCGAAGGCAACATTCAGCGATCCCTTTATCTCGGCCCGTCAAATGAACTGGCCCAAGAAGTCCGCGGCCTGCTGGCCAGGCTCCAATTCCATCGCACCTGCCGACGGGTGAGCAAAAAAATCCGCGCCTCCATGCGCCTCGACATAAAGAACATGCAAAGACTCGTCCAGCCCTTCGGCTATTACATGAAAGGCTTGGCATTACATAAAAGAAAATCCCCATGCAATCAAGTGCCATTCGGGTCGTGAGTCTTTTCTATCCCCGCCCACTAATCCCTATTCATACTGCAGCGCGATCATCAGGTTCAAACGGGCGGCGCGTTCGGCTGGAATCCATGCGGCGAGAAGAATAATCGCCATGCCCACGGTGAAACATGCCAGGACCAGCGAGGGGTGCATGGCGAAATCGGCCGCGTGCCCGAACAAGGGAATCGAACTGAGATTGATCGTGTACGATCCGATCATTCCGCCCAGCGTTCCGGTGAACAAACCTATTACACCGATGATGGCGGCCTGGGCGAGAATTGTTTTGCGGACCTGGCGGCGGGTCATGGCCACCACGCGCAAGAGGGCCAGTTCGCGGGTCTGTTCCAGGACGTTCATGGTAAGCGTATTGGCCATACCCAATGCGCCCATGATAAATCCCAGGCCCATCAGGCCCCAGAGGCTGCCGATAACGCCGTCAAGTTTGGCATTGAGTCTTTGGCGCAGTGCGGTGAAGGAATGCAATATCAGCCCTTGCTCGCCGCACAATTTTTTCATTTCCGCTTCGACCGACGGCAATTTTTTCGGATCGGCGGCGACAATGAAGGTGTCGACTCCCTCGACGCCGATCATTTCCTTGGCCTGCCGGCCTTCCATATAGGCCACCTGCCCGCCGAACAAGTAGACCGTGGCGATGCCCGCGATGCGGACTTTTTTCGCGCCTTTCGGCGTAGTCAGTTCGATTTCGTCGCCCACTTTTTTGCCCATGCGATTGGCCAGCACGGTGCCGACAACCACCTGGCCATGCGACAGCCCGCGGCGGACGTCTTCCATGGTTCCTTCTTTCAAGACCAGGGGGAGAGCGTTCTTGTCGGTGAAGCCGCGAATGCACAAGAGGACCGAGTAATCGCCGGCCTTGACGTTGATATAGCGGAGGCTATCTACATTTTTTACGCCGTCGATGCGGCGAATGTCGTCAGACAGGGACTCGGGTATTTGCACCGCGGAACCCGAGGACAAGTCGGACGAAGTCGCCCGGACAAAAAAATCGCCGTTCATGGTTTTATCGAACCAGGTGCGGACGTCGTTGACGTTATTCACCAGGGTGATGCCCAGACTAACGGCCATGCTGACGGCGACGTACAAAATACCGATGGTCAAAGTCGCCCTGGCCCGGCGGCGGAGGATCTGCCGGCTGGCCAATTGGCCTTCGACCTTTAGCAAGGGATACAGCACGGCGGCCGTGCCTTTGGACATGCCTTTAAGCACAATGGGCACGAGCATCACAAAGGCCGCGGTAAAAATCACCCCGAAAATAGGCAACAATACCAAGGGTAAAAAACCCAAGATACTGCCGGCCAAAAGCGATCCGGTCGTGATGAAGACCGCTACCGCCGAAATGACAAACGACGAGGGGATTCGCCGGTCGTGTTCCGAGACGATCGGGCGCATTCCTTCCAGCGGCGTGATTTTGCCGGCCAAATAAGCGGGAACGACGACGCCGAACAGCGAAATCATCGGCCCCAGCACGGCTGCCAATATAAACGGCCCCGGCGTGATCAAAAGCGGTGGAATCGAATTGGAATATACTTTCATCATTCCCGCCGAAAGTAGATGGGCGCCAATAACTCCCAGCACTGCCCCCAGGATGGTGCCGGTTACGCCCATCGCAAAACCCTCCAAAAGCAGCATGCGCATGATTTGTTTTCGCGTCGTGCCGATGGCCCGGAGGATGGAAAGTTGCCGCCGCCGTTCGCTGACGTTCATCAGGAACGTGTTGAAGATCATGAAAATGGCCAGCACGATATTCAACCAGAAGGCGAAGGCCAGACCCTGCTCGGCGTTTTTCAGGGTGTCTTGCGACATCTGCATGCGCGCCGAAGGCGTGCGGACCTGCAAACCAGCGGGCAATGCCGCGGCCAGATCGGCTTGCACTTTATTTTCATCCGCCCCGGGCTCCAGGATGATGTTCGCCCGGTTGATGCCCCCGGTTTTGGAATAATAATACTGGGCGGTGCCAAGCGGCAACAATACGACGCCGCCCTGATTGAAATTCGACGTGCCCCGAGGAGCCAACAACCCCACGATGGTAAAGATTTTCACCGTGCCGTTGCCCACGGTCAATTTAATCTCGTCGCCGACTTTCACGCCCAGGGCGTTGGCGAAACCGACTTCCATCATGGCGATTTCTTCTTCGGTTTCTTGCTTGCGGAAACCATCGCCCTGTTTAAGCTCATAATCCTGGGCTAATTCATTGCGGAGCGGATCAACGCCCATGACTATCGTGAAAAGGCGTTGTTTATTGAATGCCAGCCGAGTGGTTTTTTGGATCAGCGGGATGACCGCTTTAACGCTATTAACCTGCTCCAGGGTATTGACGACTCGGGTATCGAAAAAGCGATCCTGATCGGCTGCGACCTCAAAGGCGGCCCGGCCGGCCACGCTTTCGTACATGTCCTTGTAGGCCTGGTGCGTGGTGTTTTTCGAAACGGTGACGGCCACCACGGCGGCCACGCTGATGACGATGCTCATAAGAGTGAGCGTCGCGCGGCCCGGCCGGCTCTTGATCTCGCGGAGTGTGAATTTCCAGAGGATCATTTCTTTTCGTTTGTGGAGGGCTTTTTATCTGTGCTTGCTTGATGGAGGGAAGGCAAGGGAACGGCGAGCTTTCGGCCGCTGCAAATCAACACGCTTACATCGATCTTTTGAACAAGCAACTTCGGGTAAGGGATTTTGTCGGTAAAGTTTTGGCGTCCTTAAGCGGCAGCACTTCCTTAATAACGGGGGTTTCCTTGTGCACCAGCCCGTCTTTTTCGATCAATCCGTCGCGGAGCCGGATCAAACGGTCGGCCTGCTTGGCCACCTCGCTGTCGTGAGTGACCATGACTATGGTTTGTTTGCGCTCTGTGGCCAGGCGTCTTAACAAACCGGTGACCTGGCGGCCGTTGACGCTGTCGAGATTACCGGTTGGTTCGTCGGCCAGCAGCAAAGCAGGCTCCATAACCAGGGCCCGGGCAATGGCCACGCGCTGCTGCTCGCCGCCCGACAGAGTGCTGGGAATGTGATGGCGCCGGTGCGTCATGCCCA
This sequence comes from Pirellulales bacterium, assembly GCA_963845975.1. Classification (GTDB taxonomy): domain Bacteria; phylum Planctomycetota; class Planctomycetia; order Pirellulales; family Thermoguttaceae; genus JBEKIK01. Next base: position 1,268,949 of record CAWJUD010000002.1, read on the forward strand.
CCATTTTCAACATGTCCAAGGACCGCCGCCGGGCTTCGCCCGAAGGCACGCCCGATAATTCCAAAGGCAGGGAGATATTTTCTTCCGCGGTAAAAGCGGGCAGCAAATTAAACGACTGGAAGATGAAGCCCATCCTCTCGCGGCGAAGAATCGTGCGCTCGTCGTCGTTTAACAACGCCAGATCGACCCCCTCCAGTAACACTTGCCCGCTAGTGGGCACCTCCACGCCGCCCAGAATGTGCAACAATGTGCTCTTGCCCGAGCCCGAGGGACCCATGATGGCCAGAAGCTCGCCTTCCTGTACGTGAAGATCGACCCCGCGCAAGGCATGGACACATACTTCTTCTATCGAGCCGTAGGATTTGGTCAAACCCTGGGTTTCAATTACGTACATTGAATTTCTCCCTTATCGGAGCGGCAAATGATTTATATGGCGCCAAGCGGTCTTATAAATCCATCGCATCCTGACAATGCCGGTTATTCGGTGAAAACCTCAGGCGCGATAATCACATAAAATCTTCATCGGCTCACTGCAGCCTAGCCAGTACAAAAGTAATGGTGCATACAATTATCGATAACCTCGTAAAGTATTTCACCTTGCCATGATAACTATCCTGTTATCTCTTAGCAAGCTTACCGCTTATCAGCAAATAGGAAGACGGGGGTAAATGGGTAGTTAACTGTAGGATTTCGCCTTTTATTTTAAATTATCTAAAAGGTTATAAAAAAATGCTCATGATGAGTAATGTGTCCATCAGTTGATATTATTTTCAAAACGGCAAAAAAGGTTCGATATTCGTGGTACTAAGCTCACCTTTAAAATGTCTTTGTAGGGTTCTCTTATTAATCATTATCTTTTTTCGATAGGCAGGCAATGGGGGGTGAATCCTGCTCATGTTTGTCGGACGTTTTCATGTTAACTGTTTCTATGTGACCATTTTTTGTCCCCTCCCCCCATCCGATTGGGTAAAAATCTAAACAACAGGTCAAAACGGTGCAAAGTAAATGTTAAACTTTGTCGATTATTCCGGCAGTGTAGATTAAGTGGAGTTTAATAGCTGTATGTTTAAATCGGCTATTTTACCCAGCTTTACATTTTCAACTCGTTGCCACACTGGGACATGGGAACGAGTTGATAACCAGGGGCGTGGGAACGACGCCATGAACGCGCGGCACGAGTGCCGCGGCTAAAACGCAGAATCGGGCATAAAACCACCCGCGACCGCTGGTCGCGGCTTTACAAACCAAAATAAAACCACCCGCGACCGCTGGTTGCGGCTTTACACCATTACGCAGAATTTCGCCTTTTCCCATGAATGATTCCTTATTCCGCCTTCCGCCTTATGCCGCGGGACGATTTTTAAAATCGTCCTACCTGACGGCGTTGCTGCTGGCGGCCGGGGCGGTGGCGGGATTTGCGGGCTGCCGGCCGTTCGACCATTACGGGCAGTCGCTGCAGGCGCCGGTATCGCCGGCGTTGGAGCCGCCGCGGGAGAAGTCGATGGTGTCATTGCCGGCCTATCGCGTGGAGCCGCCCGACATTTTGCAGGTCGAGATGTTGAAGATGGTGCCCTTGCCGCCCTACCGCATCGAGGTTTACGACGTACTTAAGATCAGCGCGGTGGGCACGATACCGGACCAGCCTATAAACGATTTCTTCCTGGTGGAGGGCGAAGGCACGGTGAATTTGGGGCCGGCTTACGGCACGGTGCGGATCGGGGGCATGACCATCGACGAGGCCACCAAGGCCATTACCGAACAATTGCAGCAGATCTTGCGTAATCCCGAGGTCTCGGTGCAGTTGATGCGTACGGCGGGCACGCAGCCGGTAACCGGTCAGTACCTGGTGGGCCCGGACGGGACGATCAACCTGCGGACATACGGGGTGGTGCACGTGTCGGGCAGGACGGTCACGGAGATCAAGTTGGCCTTGCAAAAGCATCTAACGCAGTTTTTCGATTCGCCGGAGGTGTCCGTGGACGTGCTGGGCTACAACAGCAAGGTGTTTTACGTGATCACCGACGGGGCGGGTTCCGGCGACAACGTGCGTCGGATCCCCATAACGGGGAACGAGACGGTGTTGGACGCCTTGGCCGCAGTGGGGGGCTTGTCGCAGTTTTCCAGCAAAGAGGTGTGGGTTGCCCGGCCTGCCCCCGGGGACTTTGGCTGCGAGCAGATCTTGCCCGTGGATTACGCGGCGATGACGCGCGGCGGGTCGGCGGCCACGAACTATCAGCTCCTGCCCGGCGACAGGGTGTTTGTGGCCGAGGACAACCTGATATCGTTCAACGTCTTCCTGGGCAAGCTGACTGCCCCGGTGGAACGCCTGCTGGGCGTCACCGGGCTGGGCAGTTCCACGATGCGCGGCTTGCAAACCATGGGCCGAAACTACAACCGCACCCGAACCGGTTTCTAATCGCGTAAGAATTGTGGATATACAGGAAAAAAAGTTTCAGTTTTGCAAACTAAGGAGAAATCCGACAAATACCCCATGCCTGGGGGATAGATAACATCAGTTTTAGTTTGCAGAATTTACGTTGCTAATCGAACGAATAAGGTGTAAAATTCGTATGGACAGAAGATGTGGGGGAAATGATTTTTCCAACTGCAGTTCATCCCGGGTGTGGAAAACAGGATTAGTCAACTTGTTTATGCCAAGTTGAGGAGATTGTATCAATGAATATTATCCTGATACTATCGACTTTGGTGATTGGCGCTTCGACATTGAATACGCCGGGTAATAATGCATTAGTTGTGCCTCCGACTTCGGACTTGCCATTACCGCCCATACAAAACAATTCAACGGCGCCGCAAGCCCAGACTCGTGCACAAAAAGCGGAGCAAGATCGTAACGCGCAACGGAATCAAGCTAAAGCTACCCGTCCTTACGGCTATACTGCGCGTTATCAGCAGCAGAATGCTCAGAATATGCCTCCCATGATGCCAACCGCGCCTACCGATTCTTCCGTTGGTTCCCAGGTGGGACAAATCTACCAGTTTTTGCCGCCCACGGCGAACGCTGCGACAGCCGGGTCGGCTAGCGGCGGCGGATATTCCGGTTTACCTGGTCCCATGAACGTCCCTACTTCGCCTACTCGAGCTCGGCCGGGCGAAGCCCAGTCTTATACGTCAATGCACACCGCTGAAGAACAAAATCGCCGCATGGCAGCGACTCGAAATGCCGCCTCAGCTCCGGCGGCATTAACGCCCAAGGCGTTTTCGGGTATTAACCCATCGTCATCCGGAAGCAGTCCGTACATGAACCTTTTCCGCACGGGTAACAATAATGGCACAATCGATAATTATACGACTCTAGTCAGGCCGGAATTGGATCAGCAGCGTGCAAACCAGAAATTCGGCGCCGACATCCACGGATTGGAGAACAGCACCCATGTTCAGAGTCTGAACATCCGGCAGCTCAATCGCGAAACGCAAACTTTGCAGGGCGTCAATGCCACCCAGTACTTCATGAATTACGGCGATTATTATCAAGGCGCACGTTAATAGCCCGCATTTTTAAAAATCCACGCGTCAATGAAACCTGCGGTAAGAAATCTGCGGGTTTTTTATTGCATCCTGCGTAAAATGCTGGAATATCCAGTCCGAATACTCCAATTGCGAAAACGCCGCGGCGCAATCTCGTTTTAGGGATAATTTCGCCGATGCGGGCGTTTTCGGTCTTAACACCATGATAAGCCGGGCTGTGTTCTTGCCCGCCATACGCCCGAAGAAATACGGAGAGACTTTCCCGCGAAACATCAACGAAGCTATAGCCTTTTTAAAAACGTGATCCGCCTTATAGTGATGACGATTGCGATTTGTGCGGCATCGGCGGCGAGCGCTCAGAGTATGCCGTCAGGGCAATTGCCTAATCCGGCCATAGTGCGGATAATCGCACCGGAAGGCGACGGGATTTCGTACGGCTCGGGCGCATTGGTTGCTGTAAACGATACGTACGGACTGGTGGTAACGAACTGGCACGTGGTGCGCGACGCCGCCGCGCCGGTTTGGGTGGCTTTTCCCAATGGATTCCGTTCCGCGGCAACCATTTTGAAGACCGATCGGGATTGGGACCTGGCCGCTCTGGCGGTCTGGCGTCCGAACGTATTACCGCTTCCCGTGGCCGCCGAGCCCCCGCGCCCGGAGAGCGGCTGACCATTGCCGGCTACGGCAGCGGTTGGTTTCGGGCGGTCTCGGGCCAATGCACCCAGTATGTATCGCCGGGCGGGAATCATCCCTTTGAGATGATCGAATTATCGGCCCCTGCCAGAAACGGCGATTCAGGCGGACCGATTCTCAACGACCGCGGCGAGATTGCAGGCGTCCTGTTTGGCTCGGCTTATGGCCAGACCACGGGCAGCTACTGCGGGCGGTTGCGATGTTTTTTGAACTCCGTGGGCGACGACTTCCAACGGCTTCCCGCTCAACCGGCTGCGATTGCCCGACAGCAATCGTCCCCTCTCGTTCCGCTTGCCGCTATTGCCGCACAACCTTCTTCATCCATACCCGCGTCGAACAATGCACAGGGTCCCGCCTTGAAGGAGGATATTCCGTATTCAATAGGAAATAACAGAAAAACATCGCCGGTTGCAACGGCCATATCCGCCACAATGCGGCCGTCATCTATCCCTAACGCGTCGTCTATAACAACAGTGTCCTGGTTCGATCAGATACGGAATTATTTGGCTGTAATAGGCATTCTTGCGGTATTGATCCAAGGACTGCGCGTGGCAAGAAAACTGGCAGGGTAGCCCTCTTGGGTGGTTTGGCGGGTATTTATTATTGAGAATGACCTGAAATTCGAATGCCGATTTTATTGGCATTATTTTATGTTGTTTAGCCGCGACCCGTGGGGAGCGGGTCGGAGATCCCGAATTCTCCATGTTTTTAATCCTAATTTCAGGACACACCCATTATATATCATCAGAGGCCCTTTTATTCTTGGGGGGGCGGGTCTATTTGACATTCGACGGATTGTGGTACGATAACTCGTTCCGCGCCGCATTCAGGCGTTAACAAAACCACAAACTCCAAGCTCATTACGATCCATGGCTATCGACGCATATTCTCAGTGTCCTGGCGCCACCGGCAAAAAGATCAAATTTTGCTGCTCCGACTTTTTTGCTGAATTGGAGAAAATAGATCGCATGGTGGAAGGCGAGCAATATGCCGCATGCCTGCAGCACATCGATTTGCTCCGCCAGCAGCCCGCGAACAGCGACCGGCAATGCCTGCTGGCCTATCAGGCGATGTTGCTCCGCGCGACGGGCCAGTATGAAGCCGCAGAAACCCTTGTCGCGTATTTTTTGCAAAAGTATCCGGCCAATCAGGCCGCATTGGCCGAGTCGGCAATCCTGAATACCATGAAAAGAGATTATGCGTCGGCCATGAACTTTTTACAGCGTTCATTCGCCGAAGCCAAGGGTTCCTGGTCTTGGCGGACATATCAGGCGGCCGAAATATTGGTCGAGACTTTTTTCAATCAAGGCCGATGGTTGCCCGCCCGGGCGTTGCTCCAATTTCTGCTTATTGTGCAGAGGGAGAACCGCAATGTTTCGCAAATGCTGACGGATTTGCTCCGATCGCCCGACGTGCCGCTGTTGCTGAAGGAGGATCCGCGATTTCCGCAGCCGCCCGAGAATGTCCCCTGGGCGGATCGGTTTTCCCGGGCCATAAGCCCGATGATGTACGGCGATTGGCGGAGCACAGAGGGGAATCTGGCTGCATTGGCGTCTGAAATTATCGATTTTCCCGCGATCTGGCGGAGTTTGGCCACGGTGCGCGGTTGGCTTAGCGACTATTCCGGCTCAATCGAGGCCCTGCGCAGGTACGCTTCCTTTGATATCCCCTTGGAAGACGCGGTCGAAGCCGAAGCCACGGCGATGCTCTTGTGCGAAAGTCCCTTGGGCGATGATAAGCCGGTTTTGAACGCCGTCTGGACTGTCAACGACGTCGAGGGCTTGCAGGAGTCGTTTTTGTCCGATCCGCGCATAGCACCTTTGCCTGGTGATCTGTTAAATTACGCCGGCGAGGACACGCCGCCGCCAAAGGCGGCCTACATGATTTTAGACCGTCCGGCGGTAGAATCGCCGGAAGGCCTTGCGATCCGATCAATGCCTATTTTTATCGGGCAATTATTCCTGTTCGGCCGCCAGACGGATCGCGAAGCCCGGCTTGAACTTATAGGCGCCACCGCCGCCGAGCTTTCTCAAATCAAGACTGTATTAAACGAGTCGGGCGGTCAATGGCTCCAGGGTGAAGAAAAAACCGAGGAAATAACAACGGCTTCCGCCACTGAGGATTTATTGCGGCCGAAATGGCGGCCGCCGATGCAATTAAAACCGCAGCAGTTTCATGCCATTCTAGCCGAGTATAGGCGCGACGCCGTCTTGAACCGTTGGCCTGAGATGAAACTGGGCGCGCTCGAGGGCCTGTCGCCCGGCCAAGCCGCCGCCGATGCCAAGTATCACATTAAACTCCAGGCGGCGATCATGGTGCTGCAATTTTATGCCGACAATCTCCGCTGGTCGTTCGATTTTAACGAATTGCGCAGGCGTTTGGGCCTGCCGACCCTGGAACCGATCGATGCTCCGCCCGGCAAAATAAACCAGTTGCCCCTGGTCAGATTGGTGCGAGTAAACGCGGAAAAACTTTCCGATGAAGAACTGGTCCAAGGCTTCCAACGCGCGGCGGGTTACAACCACCGGGCGGCGGTGGTGAAATTCGGCAGAGAAATTATCGACCGCCCCGGGTTCGCCGAGCGTAGAGAACGGGCACTGGCCTATATGACCCTCGCTCGCATGGACGACGACTTGGACCGGGCATTATCGTACGTCGAAGCCGGACGCAAGGCTACCGACGGTACGGGTAAATCGCACGCCACGTGGGATCTTGAAGAGTTGTCGTTGCGCTTCGCCCGGCAAGATATACCCGAGGCCTTGCAGCTTATCCGGCACATCGAAACTACGCATATCAACGAGCCGAACGTATCGCTGATTCTGACGCAGATCCTTGTCGAGGCCGGCCTGCTGCGCCCCGACGGCACCCCGGCAATACCGCCCGGCCGCCCCGAAGCCGAAATGGCCGCATCCGGCGCTGCCGCCGATGAACCCGGCAAACTCTGGACCCCCGGCAGCGAATCCACCGGCGGCGGAAAACTCTGGGTCCCAGAATAAATGTTATTAAATCCGGAGAAAAAAACTCCGCGACCCCCTTATTACGGGCCAGCTACGATGAAGATTTCACCTTATTTCGAGTACGAGGGACGGACGAGAGCGTTGGATCGGTACGCCCTCTTTACCACAACCAAGAAGAGAGACTGGTCCATCAGCGAAAAATTGGACTTGTACCGGGCAGCCGTCCAGGCGTTCGATTCAGCCGCCGATGAGCGAAGCCGAAGGCGGCATTTCGATAGAATCTATAGAGACTTGAAACGCTGGTGGGGGATTGCACGAAACGGAAGTCTTGCGGCCCCAGAGACGATCTTCGCTCTGTTGACGGACGAGTGTGGGGCCTGCTCTCGTATAAGCGGCATGACGTTGATGGATGTACAGAATCGTTGTAATCAAGCGGCCGTTGTTGAATGCCTTCGCAAGGTTCGAGTGTTCAAGAAACTGAAATCCGACGACTATCCAGTCATGGCTGTGTCCAAGTTCCTTCACTTCTTTAACCCGAGGTTGTTTGTGATCTGGGATCGAGCCGTTGTTCTTGAGAAGGTTTATGGCGTGTTCCGCCGCGACTGGGATTCTTCCTACCGGGACATCAAAGTGCCAACGGATGATAACTGGATGAAATTCTATCTGGCGTACCTGCTTTGGGCAGGGAAGGCCATACATGCACACGGTCTGATGGATGGGTTTGCGACTTGGTTCGTCGAAGCCGTGAGTAGCGAACCAGAAGCAGAGGATTTCCGCCAGGAGCTAAAGCACTACTACGCTACGGCCTTTGAGTTCATTGCTATCGGTTCGGCATTGCTGGAAAACAAAGGAAATGGCTGCGGCTCGGGCAGGCGAAGCAATTGTCCGCGAATCCGTCAGGCTCGTCGGCACCTATTAGGAGCCGAATAAAGGGGTCGGGAATCCTAACTTTCATTTAATTCATTTTCTCTGTGAATTTTTGGGCTAATTCTTGGGGAGTGATGCCGCGAATCAAAAATCGTTTTTGATGCGAACTCTCCCCGGAAATCAATTCGATCTGCGATTTTCGCAACCCAAGTGCTTTGGCCATTAATTCTATAACCGCCTTGTTGGCCTTGCCCTTTTCGGGCGATTGGGTAACGCACATTTTCAGCATTCCTTCTTGCTCGCCGCGAATTTCGTTTCGTCGACTGCCAGGCTGCGCCCGCACGGGCAGAATCGTACCTTCGGGATGTGGCTGTAGTGCAATCATTGTTCCAGTCCTTCGAACAATGCCGTGCCGATGCGCACGATTGTCGCCCCTTCCTCGACGGCTATTTCGTAATCGCCGCTCATGCCCATCGATAGTTCATGCAAAACAATTTCCGGCGCAGAGTGCGCAAGCATCCGATCGCGGAGCTTTCGCAAGGCGGCGAAATCGCGTCGGGCGGCCTCCTGTCCTCCTTCCAGGCTTGCCATGCACATCAGCCCGCGTATCTCCACGTGCTCCAGCGCAGCCAGTTCCGGGAGCAAGGGTTCGACCTCGTGGGCTTGAAAGCCCCCTTTGGCCGGCTCGCCGGAGGTGTTGACTTCCAGCAGAATCGCTACCCGCCGGCCGAGTTCGGCCGCCGTTTCGTCGAGGGCTTTTATTATTCGCAGGCTATCGGCCGAATGAATCATCGACGCCAACGGCAGCGTGCGCCGGACTTTGTTCCGCTGCAAATGCCCGATCAAATGCCAACGGATCGGCAAATCGGCCAGTTCGCCGGCCCTTTGCCAGAGCTGCTGTGGGCGGCTTTCGCCCAAGTCGGCGCACCCGGCCGCAACCAAGGCCTCAATTTCCGCCTTGCCCACGTATTTGGTCACTGCCACCAGTTTAATTTCTTCCCCGCCACGCCCGCTGCGCGTCGCGGCCGCGGTGATGCGTTGGCGGACCAGGGAAAGATTTTCACCGATTCGAGCGGAAATATCGGGCATGGTTAAAATCCCAGCTCATCTGTCGCATGAAACGACTTACATTAACAACAACAATCCATTATTATCACTAAACCATCGACCTTTTTAAAGCTCTGTCACAATGAACAAACAAGCTAATCCAGGAGGTCTAGGAAAGCGACGGGTGCGTAAAACCTCGATTTTTCGATAGTTAATCCGCCAAGAAGTCGAGCTTTACCCGAATGCCTGCTTTGCCAATAATGCATCAGACTCGAAATTAGACCTTCCATTTTTTATCTCCAAGGATCAAATCATGTCACAGATTATTTACCGAAAAAATTCCGGATTCAGTCTGCTTTTACCATTTTTTGCCCTCGCATTTTTGATGTTCTTATGGGCCGGATGCAGTCGAACGGAATCGGAAAAAGCATCCGGGACGTCAAAAACGCCGAACAAGACAGACAAATCGCCGCCGGAATCAAAGCCCGCATCCGGCCGGAAAATGGATACCGGCCGTGCCGTATTGGAGGCCATGGCCCAGGCGTATCTCAGTGCAAAATCTTACAACGATAAAGGCACGGTCCGGATTATGGCCGAAGCCGGGGATAAAAAAATAGATAAAAAGGTCGATTTTGCCGTGGCCTTCCAGCGGCCTAACAAGCTGCGCATTGAGGCGTATACGATGCAGATTGTCATCGACGGGAAAAAACTCTATGCCTCCATTAACGATCTTCCCGGCCAGGTGTTGGAAAAAGACGCCCCCGCCGAGTTGACCATGAAATCGGTTTATTGCAATCGAGTCCTCATCGATGCCGCTTTCAATGGATTTGCCGGGGCCGTGCCTCAAATACTATTGCTCTTGGACGACAAGGCGGTTGATATCTTATTGAGTGACGCCGAGGAGCCGCAACTGGTCGAACCGGGCGAAATCGGGGGCCGCCCGCACTATCGCGTGCAAATCCGCCGGCCCGACGGTCTAGCCGTTTTATGGATCGATAAAGAAACGTTTGTCCTGCGGCGAATGATTCTGCCTACAAACGATCTTCGTCGCCAGATGGCCGAGAGCCTTGGCGGCGTGCAGATCGAAACGTTGTCACTTGTAGCCGATTTTTCCGACGCACGATTAAATGGTCCAATTGATCCTCAGGCGTTCCAATTTGAAGTGCCCGCCGACGCCGAGATAGTAAAATTTTTCATTCTGCCCGATCCCGGGCAATTGCTGGCCAAAAAGGTTCCCGACTTCAAGTTCGTGGGCCTTGACGGCAAACCTATCACTTCGCAATCACTGGCGGGCAAGATCGCGGTTGTGGATTTTTGGGCCACTTGGTGCGAACCATGCAAGTTAAGCCTGCCAAATCTGCAAAAAGTCTACGAAAAATACAAGGACAACGATAAAGTCGTTTTCATGGCCGTAAACATCGACGATCCGAAAGTCGGCGACAAGGTGATAGAAGATCTTTTCCATGAATTAAAACTGACTATTCCAATTTACCGCGATCCGGAAATCACCGCCGCCGCGTTCAAATTCTTCGACATAGGCATTCCCAGTTCGTTCATCATCGACGCCAACGGCATAGTACAAGATTACGAAGCGGGGCTGAATCCGGATTTGGTTACAGTTCTGCCTGAAAAAATCGACAGACTTCTGGACGGCGAAAACATCTTTGACGCGCCGTTGAAACGTTATCAGGAAAAGCTCAAACAGTATGAAAATCCGGAAGAGCAGACCGTGCCCCTGGCTAAGATCTCTCCGCGCAGCGAACCGCGGACCTTCAAGCTTTCGCCGCTTTGGAAATCCGCCGATCTTAAATCCCCGGGCAACATGTTGGTCCTCAATTCGCCCAATGTCCAGCCGCGCTTGATAGTTATCGAAGGCGCCACATCCCTGGCCGAAGTCGGATTGGACGGCAAAGTCATTGCCGTGCATAAATTAAACATCGGCGAGGCGGAATTCGTCACCAACATCCGCTCCCTGGTCGCCGCCGATGGGAAAACCTATTTCGCCGTTTTTGCCGGCGCCCAGCAGCGCTGTCACGTTTTGGACGACCAATGGAATATAGTGCTCAGTTACCCGGAAAACGCCCTTGAAAATCCACACAGCGGCATAGCCGACGTGGAACTCGGCGACCTGGACGGCGACGGCGCGCCGAAAATGTACGTCGGCTATTGGGACGTGGTCGGCGTGCAGGCGGTAACGCTCGAGGGCAAACGCATCTGGGCAAACCGCTCGATTTCCAGCGTCGCCCGCATGGCCCTGACCGAGCCCGACGCCGACGGCCGGCGCCTTTTGCTGTGCGCAAACAGCAAAGGCACGCTGGTGGAACTGGATGCCAAGGGCCAGCGCCAAGCGGAGATATCCGTGCCCAATCGCCCCATCGGCTGGATCGCCGCCGCCGATCTGCAAGGCGACGGCCGGCTGCTGTGGTGCGGGCTTTCGGCCATGAAAATGGGTGAGACCATCGCCTTTGGTTTTAACCTCGATGGCCGGGAACTCTGGAACTATGCCTTGCCCGTGGGCTTGCAGCCCCAACCCGTCGAGCAAATCATCTCCGGCAAAATCACCAGCCAAGGACCCGGCCAGTGGATCCTGCCCGGCCCGGACGGCTCGATCAACTTCATCACCGCCGAGGGCAAGCTATTGGACGCCTTCAACTACGGCGCCATGCTGCAAGGCTTGGCTACCGTCACCATCGACGGCCAACCCGTCCTGATCGTAGCCTCGCCCAACGGCCTGGAGGCGTGGAAAGTGGAATAAATAAATGGAACAGGCGCATATATTAGCAGCATAAATATTGGTTCCTGGCACCTTTATTCACCCTGAGCATGAATCTCGCCCGCAAATCGACGCACCTCGTCCAACTCGGGAATCACGATGGGCACAACCGACTCGTAATCGTCGTGGACCTTGATTCTAACCTTCGCCGTGACCACGTTTCACCTCCTCTTTACGCCAGGATGGAGCTAAAACGGCGATAAGTCCAATTACTTGTGTTGCTTTTCCGTCAATAATTAAACTTATCCCCTTTTCCCCCTCCTCTCTTTATCCTCTAGTCTGTATTTTCTTCTTTGAATTCTGGCATCGCGATAGCAGATTGTGTAACGTCTGTGGCTCGATCTTTGAGCTTATGAAAAAGGCTAGTTGTGTGGTAAGCGTTTATCTGGATTTCATCCCCTTCTATTAGAAAGGTGTGTGGCAGCGCTTTCAACTGTGGCGTAATCCTTCCTCCGTTGTGTGCCAGAGCGTTTCGTGTCAGATACGCAATCTTTATCTCCATGTCATCCAGGCACGCATCTTTCAGAACACTCCCGAACGTTCCCTGAAAATCAGCAGCAAACGTCTTGAAATCACGCCATCGGAAGCCGGGTTTACCCTTCTTCAAACGAAGGCAGTGAGTCAAGTACCATTCATAGCCGTAATATAGGCCACCATAACAAAGGCGTTCAAGACCCCAAATACTAGTACGGAAACTAATGTGTTCTAGTAGTATTTGCCAAGAGGCGTATTTTTGTCGTATTATCTCTGCGGTATCTAGCCGCATATCGTCTATTTCCTTGTCAAGCTCTTTGATTGCTCTCCGAAGCTTTTGGTTAAGCATTGGCCTCATTGGCTCGCCTTGCTCTTCCAACTTTCCAAGGAGCTTATCGCCCAGAATATGGATTTTCTTGCAGTCCCAAATCTCGAAGGTGTTTAGTTTCCCGGCGATGTTTATATCTAAGCATTTTGTCATCAACCATGGTAGTTGCCTAGCGTTTGATATTGCTTCCCATGTCCGTGTAAGATCGTACGCCGGTTCTCGCAGCTTTGAATGTCTTACCAGAGATAGAAATGAAGTTTTCCAACTGTCGCAGAAAAATCCCTCGTAGTCATCCTGATTCGGATTTATCTGGATTGTGCGTTTAATTTCATCCACAGTTTTGCCTTTGTCATTGGATCCCAGCAACCATTTCGCCGGAATTCTGGGAATTGCGGAATTCCGGGGACACCATATATAATTATTAGGCTTTGCCTTTATTCCTGCTACGTCCAAAATTGCCGGTCCAGCATCCGATAATTTATGGCTTCGTTGAGGTGCATCGGTTTGATGTTTTCGCTCTGATCCAAATCGGCGATGGTGCGGGCCACGCGGAGGATTTTGTCGTGGGCGCGGGCGGATAGGCCCAGTTCGGTCATCGACGATTTCAGCAGGTTCAGGCTTTCTTCGTCCAGCTTGCAGAACTGCCGGGTTTGGCGGTGGCTCATGTCGGCGTTGTAACGTATTGCGCTGCCATCGAACCGCGCGGCTTGCATCCTCCGGGCGATGATCACCTGGGCGCGAATCGTTGCGCTCGACGTGCCCGGCGATCCGCCGGACAGGTCTTTAAATGCCACCGACGGCACTTCAATGTGGATGTCGATTCGATCCAAAAGCGGCCCGGAAATCTTACTCATATACCGGTCGATTTGAGGCGGCGTGCAATGGCAATTCCGCCGCGAGTCGCCGCGATATCCGCACGGGCAAGGATTCAGGGCGGCAATGAGCATGAAATTCGCCGGAAAAGTGGTGCTCGACAGGGCCCGGGCAATGGTCACAGTGCCGTCTTCCAGCGGTTGGCGGAGGACTTCGAGGGTTTGCCGGTTGAACTCGGGCAGCTCGTCGAGGAACAGCACGCCATTGTGGGCCAGGCTGATCTCGCCGGGCGTGGGTGTGGATCCGCCGCCCACCAGGCCCGCATTGCTGATTGTGTGATGCGGAGAGCGAAACGGGCGCACGGCCAACAGCGGCTGCCCGGGTTTCAGCCGCCCAACCGCGCTATAGATCTGCGTGGTTTCGATAGATTCGCCGGGCATGAGATCGGGCAGGATAGTGGGCATGCGTTTTGCCAGCATGGTCTTGCCCGAGCCCGGCGGACCGATCATCAGGATATTATGCCCGCCCGCCGCCGCAACCGTGAGTGCCCGCTTGGCCATCTCCTGGCCGCGGACGTCGGCGAAATCCGAGTCGTACGTGGAATACGTGCGGAACAGGTCTTCCAAGCGCGAGGGGCAGGGATCGATCTCGATTTCGCCCGATAGAAACGCCACCGCCTGCGCAAGGCTGGAAATCGGTATGATGTCGATGCCTTCGACCACGGCGGCCTCGGCCGCGCTGTCGGCGGGCACGAGCATGCCGCCAAGGCCTTCCTCCTTGACCGCGGCCATGGCCATCGACAACGCCCCTTTGGCCGGGCGTGTGGTGCCGTCCAGCGCCAATTCGCCCACCACGGCGTATTGCTTTAGCCGCTCGGACGTAATCTGGCGCTGCCCACCAGGATTCCCAGGGCGATGGGCAAATCGAAGGAGGCCGCCTCTTTAGGCAGATCGGCCGGGGCCAGATTGATAACCACGCGGTTTTGCGGGCGTTGAAAACCCGAGTTCACGATCGCCCGCTCCACCCGATGCGTGCTCTCCTTGACCGCTTGTTCAGGCAGCCCAACAAGAATCGTCTTTGGCAGCCCGGAAGGTGAAACATCCACTTCGACCTCGACCGGCAGCGCGTCGATTCCCACGAGCGAGAAGGTCTTGAGTTTGGCGAGCATGGAACCTGACAATCTGGAGGTGAAATTATTCTATTTCCAAATTGTGCCAAATTAATCGCTTGCCGACAAGTGGAGCGTACGGTTAAGCGGCAATTCGTTTATCTTTGTCGGAAATCATTTCATTCCGGCCGGCGGCGTACTCTTGAGGTTTGGGCATAAAATCCGGCATTAACGTGGGAGATTCCGGCGTTTCAGAGAAGAAGCCGCGGGACATTGCGTTTTTCAGAAGAAAGTCCAAAGATAAATCCATCACTTTAGCCGCGTGATATAAGCGTTGTGTCGAGACCTTGCCTTCCGTTTGTAAACGGTGCAATGCTTCCTGGCGAGTGATGTCTCCTGATCGAATCATGTTGCTCAAATAGCACTCGAAATAATCTGTGCCGGTGCACTCGTCAAACATTAAATTTTTTACCTCGGCCATGGAGCAATCCGCTCGCCAGTAGCAATTGCATCCCCGTGGAAGCTGCCAACCTAATTCCGAAGTAATAACCTTTACGCATTCCTCTTCATTATACTTCACGTGCAAAAAGTAATCAATGCGCAGGATATCAGGATAGCGGATTCGCAGATAAGGCGTGTGCGGATTGAGGTAAAGAATCGACGCCTTGAACGCCGTCGGCAATCTCAGCAATAGACTGGGATGGCGTGCTAAAAGCGACGCACCCCGGATAGCGATGAAAAACATTTTTTTGGCCTGAGACAGAAATGAAGTCATATGTCTGCCGGGATTATATTCCACCGCGCTACCCCCGAACTGGAATTCCTCGTAATAATTGCCGCCGTAAATAATTGATTTAATATCGTTTTTGCGGGCAATTTTGAAAGTCTCGCGGTTAAGATACTTGCAGGGCGCACAGACGAGATTGGCGACCGACACGGAGGGCCGATTTTTCCATAACCGCATCATCCGCACGGCATAACGCCGATGAAACTCATGCGACAAATTAATTCGCACCAGCGGTACATTGAGAATACCCACTAACCTCACCACGTTCTCATAGATCACTTTATCGGTGAAAGGCGTGGGATAAAACGCCGCAAGGCACCGCAAACCGTGCTTCCTCACCAACTGATGAAGCAGGTAGGAACTATCGCGCCCGCCGCTCAGCCCGACCAAACAATCGTACTTTCTGCCTTTTCCAAATTGTCGCACCCGCTCGAGAATTTGTTCAATGGAGTCGGGTTGTTCAGTTGCAGTTCTCTCGGCCTGCTTAGTTCCTGAGCGGCAGAGATTGCATACGCCCTCACTATCGAAATTCAAATAGCGAACCGACCGAGGAAGAACACATTTAGTGCAGCGGGAGAGATCATTATCGCCGTTTGTGTTAACCGGCGGCCCGCTATCTTTGCCATGCGTACATCCATGATTTTCTTTTGTTTTTTGGAAAGACATGGAACCGTACCTTTCAGGTTCGCGGCAACAATTTCGAAATCAGATCGGGCGATCTGCGAAATGTCAGCCGACTCTTGAAGCATTAAAATGAAATATTGCGTTTTATTTCTTCTTATTCCCCAAGTGCAAAGGAAAATTCATTTTAATCCTATTATGGATCTATTCAACCCCCCCTCCCAAAATTAATTGAATTCTAATTCTTGTTTATTGCCCCCCATTCTTTAATCACAACATTGTTGCTAAACCGTCTGACAGATGATACTTAACTAAAAGGTTCTTGGCCCCGGGATATCCCCAACTATGCGTGATTAGTCCGCATAAACCGCCAGATCGGATGCCGAGCATGGGCATTCGGGCTGGCAACTAGGCGGATTCGTCGCCTGGGCAGCGGCGCAATGGCCGAAATTTATGTGGCTGAACAACTCATGAACGCGGCGTTGCGGATTTATGCCGAGGCGCTTCAGGGGTAACCAAAAGGCATAAAAGTAACTGGACTTTCATTAAGAACTCATCAAGAAATTGTTAACTCCAATTTTAGAAACGAGTTAAATTGCAATAACTATCGGCAATTCCGCCCTTACCCTGGCCATCTCCCGACCACTGGCGTGGTGCCCGGAGAGGGGAGTTTTTGGATAGGCTCTAAATCTCTATTCCGCAAGCTATCAGTCGCCGCTTGCGCTGAGCGGTGAATTCCCACCAGGGTCTTGCCGGTCCGCCGTCCATGAACTTGACGGCCGAGATAAATACGTCCAAAACACATTGGTCATGGCGGCTTCCGCTGAGCCGACACAAGTCTTGATACATTTGATAAGGGTCACGGCCGCGCAGATCCTGCGGCGTCTTAATGCCAAGTCGGCGAAGAAGCCTGCCGATTTTGGGGCCGACATTGGGCAATTGCTCAAGCTTTGTGAATGTATTCCGTGTGTAATCATTCGCAAGCGATTTATTTTTTTTCTTATTTTTATCCATCATATAACTTCTTTTTGAATTCCATCAGTAGAATATAGTGTTCATTATTCCAGTATACTAATAACACAAAATCTGCACGTCAAGATCCTCCATCCCCGATTTGCGTATTTGCTCTCTGTCCTGGACATGTTGCCAATTGGCACAAGAAAAGAGATACTAAAGTATAAGGTTTTATACCTTGGGAGATCCCCACCTATGAGTGATGAGTCTGCACAATCCGCCAAATCGGACATCGAGCAGGGGCTAACCGGCCGGCTGCTGGGCGATTTCCGCTTGATTCGCCGTTTGGGTCGCGGAGCCATGGCCGAAATTTATCTGGCCGAGCAACTCTCGCTCAAGCGGCGCGTGGCGGTAAAGATATTGAAACCGGAGTTGGCCAACGATCCTACATACTTACAGCGATTCGAGATCGAAGCCCAGGCGGCCGCGTCGCTGGTTCACGCCAACATCGTGCAGATTTACGAGGTCGGGCACGTCGACCGCCGCCACTACATCGCCCAAGAGTACGTCCAAGGCCAAAACCTCCGCGACTGGCTTGCGCGCAACGGACCTCCGGACGTGGCCCATTCGCTTTCGATCATGCGGCAAGTCGCGGCCGCGCTGGCCAAAGCGGCGGAAGTGGGCGTGGTCCATCGCGACATCAAGCCCGAGAATATTATGATCACCACTCTGGGCGAGGTGAAAGTGGCCGACTTCGGTCTTGCCCGGCTCACCCGCGAAGGGGCGGCCAATGGACTGACCCAGATAGGCATCACGCTGGGAACGCCGCTTTACATGAGTCCGGAACAGGTCGAGGGCAAAGCGTTGGATCACCGCAGCGACATCTATTCCTTCGGGGTGACCTGTTATCAGATGCTTGCCGGGTCGCCGCCGTTTTCGGGCGATACGGCCTTGGCCGTTGCCGTACAGCATCTTAAAACCCAACCCAAACCGCTGGAAACCCTGCGTACCGACCTACCGCCCGCCCTGTGCCGGCTGGTTCACACGATGCTTGTAAAAGATCCGGAGCGGCGGTGCGCATCGGCGCGCGATATTTTGCGGGAACTTCGCCGCATACAGATGGAGATTTTCGGCCAAGACTGGCCGGAAGAGCTTCCGGGCTGGGAATCGCTGGCCGGAGAAACATTGCTTATTTCCCGCTCGGCCGTCACCCAGCAGCTCGATAATCTGATGAAGACCCAGGCCATGCAGCAAAGGCCAAGCCGCCGCTATCGCTGGGTCTTGCTGGCCTTGGCGGGCACTTTTCTGCTAGGCATGATTTTGGCACGGTTTGCCAACAACGAGCCGTATTTACTCGCCGATGCAAAATCGAATCCTGTAGATTTCAAACAATATGACACTGTCGCTCAACAATGGTACTACGCCAGTAAATACGGCACGGAAGGTGCGTGGAAAAGCATCGAAAAATACTATAAAGACAAGGGCTATTATGTGGACCGCGCGAATCAGCAATTGGCACTTTTATACCTTAATAAAGGCCGTTACGATGAAGCGATGGACATTTTTGAGAAGTTTACCTACCGAGGCGACGGCGAGCGTGAACTCCGGGCTTTTGGCCTGGCCGGCCAGAGCGTTGTCTACTCCTACCAAGGCGAATATGATAAATCCAACAAAATAATAGATGAATTTTTACCGCAATTTATCGCCAATCTAAACAATCCCCAAATGGACCGTTACTTGCAAGAAGCCATCAAACGGAACCACACCAAACGAGATGCCGTGGCAATAGAAAAGGAATGAAAACAATTGGCGGCGGCAGATTTTCAAACGGCGATTGACAGCATCTTTGCGGTTTAGTAGAAACTAGAGTTCGCGTTGTCTGACAACGGCATATTATTTGATTTTACTGCGCCCCCTTCGTCTAGTGGCCTAGGACATCGGGTTCTCAGTCCGAGAACAGGGGTTCGACTCCCCTAGGGGGTAGTAGATACTTTTGTATAGTATTGTAGCATTTTGAAAAGTTAGATACAAGTCCTTGATTGAAAAGGTTTTGGGCGAATCTCAGGGGGAACAGTGATATTTTTCTGATGCCGCCGGAATTGTGAGCGGTCTTTGAGGAGTGGATCGTCAGCCGGTTATGTTTCCCATTCACATCGTGATGCATAAAGGCAATAATTTCCGAAGGCGACCGGATCACATCAGAGGTAACATTCATGCCCCGGGATACCGCATGCACTTGGAAATCCGGCACATTATAAAGGCTGTTTTTTCACAGGCGGCCGACTCAGTAGCCGTAGGACGAGACGGCGTGACCGTAGAAGGGACGGTTTGAGCTGCGCGCGCCAAGGGCCAAATACTTCGCTGGGCAATGCGTGGCCGTAAAATGGCCCAACCTCTTCGTTTTCTTCCAGGGGACGGCGATCTAAATTTGAGAGAGAATGCCCGTAAAATGGGCGAATATCCGACTCGGTAATCCCCTGATTCCCATAATTCGATCCGGCACGACCGGCCGGAATAAAACCGGAGGAGTTGCTGGATATGAAGGTCCGGGGATTGTAATCGTTCCATTTATTTTCGCGCCGATAAACCCAGCGGTTTTCGGGCAGCCAGTACCACCATTCGCCGTTGTGGAATACATATCGCCACTGATTTTGATTTTGAGGTTGCGCCTTTTCCACGGTCTTATCGGCGGCCTGAGCCGAGGAAAGGCCTAGTTCCATGAGTGCGAGAAAGGTGACAACCAGTAAGCACCGTATAATGGAACGCATGATCTTCCCCTCCACCCTAAAAAGGCGGTTTATCACTATCACTGTATCCGCTCACCGATCGATCTACCGCCTCAAATCCGGATTGAATTTCCTATACACGATTATAGAAAAACACATTTTAGACAGCCATCTGCCAGAATATTAGCATTAAACTCCGCAAAGTCCAGCGTGCCGAGCGGAACCCCGGCCTGCTAAAGATGTTGCGGAGTCGGCATCGCTCCCGGATTGAGCATATTATTTTTAGATGGTTGAAGGCACGGGGGCAGGCGGAACTGGCGGCGTAACAGGGGCGGCGGGCGCCGATTGTGGTTGGGGAGCGGCGTTAGGAATGTTTGGCGGAGCGCCGTTTGAACAGGCGGGGCAGAGGTAACGCACGACACACTTGTAGACCGGTACGTCAACCTGGTATTCCTTTTTGACTAGCTTCTTCACACATTTCGAACGCCCGCAATGGGGCGGATCTGCGCACTCGTCGCACAAGTGAGGGCAACCCGGCATCAACGTACAAAATTCCTGGTACTCGACGCACCAGCAGGTTTTTTTCTCCTTCTTGATCTCGCAAACCAGTTGGCAGGTCTTTTGCAGACAGTCGCACGGGCAACCGCACTTATCGCAGCAGGTTTGTCCGCACGAATCGTCCGCGGCGGCGGGCCGGCCCATCAATCCCAGTATCGCGAACAAGGCAAAATTAATTATTAATGTCCGCATAACTTTATCTCCTATCAAGGCATGCCAGTCTTGTGGCGGCATACAGATTGTCTGATTATTTGCACAGTTATGAGTGATATATTCCTAAAGTACTGTTAGAAATCCATGGCAAACCGCAGCATGAACTGGTCGATTTCTCCGCCTGTTATGCGTTGAGTGCTGGATTTGTTGTAAGTGTCGGTTGAATGCACGTAATTGAACATCACTCGGGTAAATGGATTCATGTACCAATTCAGGCCGAAGGTATGATCGGTTGCCAAACCGGCCCCTGTTTTTGTCAAGCCATCGAGCATGTCGATGTAAGAGAAGCGATAAACCACTTCCCAAGCTCCCCGGCCTGTTTCCACGTTGCCGTCGCAAGTCTTCACCCGGAAAAAGTTTTCATAGGGCCTTACGCGGTCAAAGACGCCCAATTTCCGGTTGTAAGGCCGATTCTCGCCGGTAAGGAAGTAGCTGACAAAGGCATACGTGCCAACAAAGTTATTGTTTACGCCCCCCAAGCGTTCGACGGTCATGCCGAAAATTTCCGACTGGAGAGAAAGGGGGCCATAGACCAGGGCCGCTTCACCATCCACGACTTGCCATTGCTTCACATCGGTCAGTGTGTTATTGCTGGAAGAAGTGACCGCCATATTAACCACCGAGGGGCCAAAGTTGCATTCGGGGCGAGCGGCAAAGGTGCCGATATGGTCGGGGGCGCTGCGATAGGCGTAGTCGATGCCGGTGTGAAACAGGCCGCGGCCTCCGCTGGGTTCGTCGTACCATGGAAGATAAGTCAGGCGCGTCGCCATATCGAGCCCCCAATGGTCATAAACGAACAGCGGGCGGTTGATCGAATCCGGTCTGATTCGTGAACGCGCCGATGGCCCAGGTGGCCCGCTGGTTTTCGGTCCAATTGAACGCCATGATGCCGTTATTACGGCCGGGAACGAAAGCTCCTTCGTCGTCGATAGATCGCTCCATGAAAGTGGTGTAGTTGTCGCTGGTCAGTTGTTCGAGCCCGAAGCACTCCTTGTAATGACCGACGCGGACGTTGCCAAGAAGCGGCAGCTCGCGCACCTGAATATACACGTCTTTGAAGCTGGTGGACTGGTCTTTGGAGTTAACCGCGGAGTTGATGCCCCGGTTAGCGAAGTCCATCTCAACGATATAGTCGATTACCTCATATTCGCCCAAGAGCGCGATTCTCGCGCGGCGGAACCCGACGGCGTTTTGAACATTGCCGAACTGTGCATTGCTCGCGGCGTTTTGGGAGAAATTAGCGGCATCAAACTGGATTCGGCCACTGGGAGCGATCACAGGTTTGGTTGGCGCTTGGGAGGCGGGCGCCGCGGTCTGCTTGGCGTATTTCGCCAACTCCTTTTCCAAGTCCGCGACGCGTTTCGACAAATCCGCATATGAGTTGTTTTCGGCCGGCGGGAGGGCGCCATAGTCCGGAGGCGCATTTTCGTGGGCCGTTGGTTGAACGGAGGGAAGTTGTTGCGGATCGCCGCTCATTTGGATAGCGGGTGTTTGGCCGGAGGCGGGATAAGCCGGCGGCGCCGCCCAGTTGTCTTGTCCCCTCACATCTGTTACTACCCCAAGAAGTACGGCAACACACACCCAGGCTCGCCACCTGGAAATGGGCCCAAACATTGTGCTCCTCCTCGAAAAAATTTCATGGCGCCAATAACGGTTGGCCGGAAAAACTGTGGCCCCTCAATTACGTAGCCAGCAGGAACGGCATTTCGATTTGTTCCCATTGATTTGATCGAATCGGCAAATGCAAAAACTTCGTCAGAAAGGTTGCAAACGGCATATACAATCGCCACTTTGAACCGCACCTTCAATAAAACCGGCATAATCGGACTCAGGTCTCTTTCTCTAGCGGCAAAGGAGAAGCCGAGTGAATTGTCAGGCCAGGCGTCACTGGTTTCGCTGGCGATTTGTGCTTTATGATGAGGCTTTGGCAGACCCTGACGGATGTAACGATTTTACAGAGGGCATTACAGTCGCCACCGGCAATACCGGTTGCTAACATATTCCTAACTTGATTCCGGCGGGTCATCTTCCGAAGCTTATCCTATGTATTCCTGTCATGCCAAATGAATCGGAAATTAGGAATATATGGAGCATTTTGATTGTTGCAGTTGCACGGACAACAGGTTACTTCCGTATACCGCCTCTTTTGGAGAAATGGGATGTGCGGATGCATCTGCCAGTGGCCGGGTTTGACGCTTGCCATCGTCATAGCTTGTGGCACGAGTGTTGCGGTCCGGGGTCAAGAGGGCGGCCAAATGCCGCCCATGGCTGCCGGGCAATATGCCGCGCCGATGCAGGCCCAACAAGGCCTCGATTCACTGACGTTTGACGACATCCGGGCACGACTTGACCAACAACAACAGCAGATTTCCATTCTCCAAGATCAACTGAGGAGCGTGCAACAGGCTCCTCAGATTATTCCAGCAGCCGACTCTCCTCAGCAAAGCGAGGCCGCCGTAAAGCAAGTGGAGGACGCGAAAAAGGCGGCGGAAGGCTACCGGATCGGCAGCGACCTGAGCATCAAGGCCAACTTCAAAGACGGACTGTTTTTATGGCTTGAAACGCCCAATAAGGACTTTACCATGCACCTCGGCGCCTGGATGCAATGGGACAATGTCTGGTGGAACCAATCCCCAGCCCTGCGGGCCGCTCCGGGTTCAAGGCCGGGCAATGCGCAGGGAGTGGCCACCGGCGTGGCTTTGGGCGGCATCGGAGAGCTGGAAGACGGCGAATACTTCCGCCGCATCCGCCCCTTTGCCGAGGGTACATTCTGGGAAACCGGCGAGTACAGACTCATTCCGGCCTTGGAAAACAATCAATTCAGCACGTCCGGGCTGGACGAATTCTGGGTGGGTGCAAACTCACATCCCCGTGATCGGGACAGTCCGCGTCGGGCACGTCAAAGACCCGATGGGCCTTGAAGGCGACATGACCGCTTCCAGCCGATGCATGACCTTCATGGAAAGATCGTCCTACTCCGAAGCCATCGAACTGAACCAGAACTTCGTCACCGGCATCTGGTTCAGCAACAATTACTTCGACCAGCGCATGACGTGGCAGGCCGCGGCCTTTCGTCCCGATCAAGGCGCCTCCAGCGGGGTTTTCTTCGGCAACGGCCAGTCGGGCCTGCAATTCCGCCTCACGGGCCTGCCCCTGTATGAAGTTGAAGGCAGGCACTTGCTGCACCTGGCTATCTCGAGCGGATGGCGGGACGGAACGGCCAATATCGGCAGCGCGGCCTTCACCGGCAACACCATTGAGTTGCGGGCCCGGCCCGAAATGCGCGACGATGATCCCGCAGGTTCTCCAACCGGCAACGCTCAGATCATCCCAAACGCCAACAGCAACCGCATGGTCGACACCGGGGTAATCGCATCCGACAACGAATACCTGATGGGCCTCGAATCTCTGTACATCCGGGGGCCCTTTTCAGTGCAGGCCGAGTATGGCTGGAACTGGATCAATAACGCGGTGGGCGTGGTGCAAAATTCCACTGCAACCGGCTTCGTGCCGCTTGTCTCCCCTCAGAATTACATGTTCAACGGCGGATATATCCAACTGGCGTATACGCTCACCGGCGAGAACCGCGCGTACGACAAGCGACTTGGCACTCTGGCCAGGGAATACCTGGGCAAGCAGGGCCCTTTCGAAAACGCCTGGGTTGTCCGGGATGAGGCGGGCAACCTGATACTGGGGCCGGGGCGCCTGGGAAATTGCCGCTCGCTACTCGTACGTGAACCTCAACAGCGGAAGCGGGCTCAACCGCATCCAGGGCGGGGCCATGGACGGCCTCAACCTGGGCCTGAACTGGTATCTGAACACTAATTTGAACGTCATGTTCGACTGGGCCTACGATAATCGATACGACGTGCCAGTCGGCACGGTCCCGGGCTATACAAGCGGTTTCGGCGCCAGGGTGCAGTTCCAATTCTAATAATCGAGCCGGAAGCGATTGTACACAGCGTTAAAAATGAGGATTTGAGCCTGGATGGATCTTCGGGCAGCGAGGCTCATTGCGCGGTTGCATGGGCAACCTTTACCGTCTGGCCATCGGTCAGTTCGCTCAGGTCGCCCATGATGACATTTTCATCGCCGGTAACCTTAATCCAGGGATCGCCGATCTTCATTTTGTCGACCTCGACCCAAGTTCCGTCGCTAATGCCCGCCTCGACCGGAGTCTTGACGGCCTTATTGTTTTGCCAGAGATAACAGTAGGTTTGGTTGCCTGCCACCGTGAGCGCCTGCTGCGGCAACGCGAAGACGTCAGGGCGTTGGACGAGCACTTTTGTATAGACGTACATGCCCGGCCGCAATCCGTCGTACTCCTTGGCCGAGAGATCGATTTCCGTCCATAAGCGTCCTGGTTTTCTCGCGTATCGCCCAGGAGGTCCGTGTCACCTTGGCGGGTATTTGCACGCCGCTCAGCGCCTCGGCGCGGACCACGGCCTCGGTTCCCTTCTGCACGTAGCGGGCATAGGCCTCGGGAACGTCCAGGAAAATCCGCACCATATCGGTGCGAGCCACGACGAAGATGGCCGACGGATTTGGCGACGACTTGTCGCCGGTAACCGCCTGCACGTAGTCGCCGGTGTTGGCGTTGCGGACCGTCACCACGCCGTCATAGGGAGCCGTTATTTGGGTGTATGCCAGCAGGGCCGCCGCCTTGCGTTCGTCCGCCTCGGATACCTTGACCTCGGCCTTTTGGGTCTCCACGTCGATCTTGGCCTTTCCCAGATTGGCCTCGCTGGTCACTCGATCTGCTTCCCGCGCGGCCACCGCGGCTTGAGCGGCGTCACGTGCGGCTTTGCTCGAATCGAGTTGTCTCTGCGTCTCCGTGAGGATATCCTTGTCGACGACCTTTTCCTGCACCATTTGCGTCAGACGCTTTGCCTCGGACTCCCAGCGGACAACTTCCGCTTGGGCCTTTCCGACATTGGCTTTTGCTTCGTCCAATTGTGCAATTGCGGTCTGGACGTTGCTTTCCGCCACCGTCACCAACTGCTGGGCTTGATCCACCTGACTTTTATCCAACTCGACTTGGGCCATTTTGCGTTGATGATCTTCGTCCAGTTCGGGGACGAAAATCTCGGCCAGCAAATCGCCTTTTTTCACCTCTTGACCAATGTCCACATAGAACTGCTTGATGAAACCGGACACCTTGGAGAAAATCGAGGTCTGCTCGTATGCCTGGACGAAGCCGGGCTGCTCGACCGAGTAGTTGATGTTCCGCCGCTGCCGGCTTGACTATCCGAACCGTTGGATTGGTACTCGCGGCGGGGTTCATTTCAGGTTTATTTTCGCTGCAGCCCGAAGCCAAGGTGGCGAGGACTACCAGCCCTAGCATGCCGGCGCCGCCCATGGCCCAATCTGTTCGCCGCACTCGTCCCGCTCCGGATTTAATTCTCTGTAAAATCCGCATTAAATATAGTCTCCGTTGATATGGGTTCCGTCAAATAAGATTGGGTCTTCTACAGGCTGAGGCCCTCCGTGAACGGCCTCGGCGGCATGTTCGCCGGTATCATGATGTCGGCTGGAAGGATCGTCGGGATCGATCGACGGCGAAATCTTTTTCGAGTCGCCCATTACCAGCGCGAACATGGCCGGTATGATTAGAAGCGTGGCAAAGGTCGAAACCACGAGCCCGCCGATCACGGCCCGTCCCAGCGGGGCCGCCATTTCGCTGCCTTCTTCCAAGGCCAGGGCCATCGGCACCGTGCCTAACACCATGGCGGCCGCGGTCATCAGAATCGGGCGCAATCGATCCCGGGCCCCTTCGACGGCCGCTCGCCGCACCGATGCCCCGGCCTTCCAATGGTCGTCCATGAAGGCGGTCAACAGCACCGAGTTCGAAACTGAAACGCCGATACACATGATCGAGCCCATAAAGGACTCGATGTTCAGGGTAGTTCCCGTATACAGCAGAATGATGGCCACGCCGCAGACCACGCCCGGCACTGCGCCGATCGAGATCAGCCCCAGCCGGAACGACTGGAAGAAGCCGGTCAACAACACAAGAATCACCACTACCGCCAAGGCCAGGCCGATGGCCAGGGAATGGAACATCTCCGTCATGGGCGTAACCTGGCCGCGGACGCTCACGCGCACGCCGCGGGGCGGCTGCCCGGCGGATTGGATGGCTCGTTCAATGCGGGTTGTGGCCCGGCCCAGGTCGTCGCCCTCGATATTGGCCGTAATGCTCAGATAACGCTGCATGGAGCTGCGATCGATTTCCCCCGGCGTGGTCCCGGTATGTATCGCGGCCACGTCGCGGATCATCAGATTGCTATCGGGATTGGCCATGGCGAGCGGGAGTGTTTCGACTTGCTGCGGCCGGTTCATCCGCTGCTGGGGGACTTGAACCTGAACCTGGTAGTCGACGCCGCTTTTCGGATCGCGCCAATAGTTCTTGGCCACATAGCGGCTGGAAGAAGTTCCCACCAACAGCGCGTCGGTAACGTCTTTCACGTCCACGCCGCTGAGGCCCGCTTTCTGGCGATCGATATCCACTCTTACGGTCGGATAGTCGAGCTGCTGATAAAGCTGAACGTCGCGGAGGCTGGGAATCTTCTTCATCTCATCCAGGACTTTAAGCGCGTGGGAGCGAACCGCGTTTCTTTCCGGTCCTGCTACAGTTATCTCGACCGGCGTAGGAGATCCGAAACTCATGACCGTGCTGACAATGTCGCCGGGCTCGAAAGCCGAAAGAAATCCGCTGGGCTCGCGATTCTGCTTCCTCCGGCGAGCACCCTTCCTGCATCAGGATTCCCTTTAACCATGGCATGACCTGTTCCGGCAGCGCCTTGCGCAGGCGTTCGCGCAGTTCCGTAATCCGTATGCCGCTTTTCCCTTGCAACCGCACCCGAAGTTGACCGTCGTCCGTGCCTCGCATGAAAAGCAAAATATTGTTGGTAGCCGTGTTGGTTGCCCCCAATCCCACGTAGCCCATCGAGATGGCCACCTTTCCCTGGGTTTCCTCGTCGATCACTTCCAGGATCTTAAGCGCACATTTCCGCGTCAATTCATATTCAGATCCCGGAGGACTGCGAAAACGAATCACGAACTGGCCGGAATCGACTTGGGGAAACAATTCGGTGCCGACCTGCCTGCCGACAAGCCATAGCAGCAGGCCGCATGCGACCAGGTACGCCGGCACCACAATCCAGCGCAACTGTATCATCGCATATACGACTCTCTGGAAGGCAGGCAGAATCTTTCGATGAAGCCCTTCTTGGCGGCAGGCTCTTCGGCCCTGTATCGGATGAGCCAGACGGAGAGCACCGGCACGACCGTGCTCGACATAAGGTACGCCGCAATCATCGCGAAGCCCACCGCGACCGTCAGCGGCATGAACAGCGAACGGACCGGCTCCCTCATCAGAAACGTCGGAATGAATACCGAGAGGATGCAGAGCGTGGCCAGCAGCCGGGACGTGCCCGTGGCCGCGTCGCTTCGCCGCACCGCCCGGGCCACGGAATCTGTATGGCGCATCTGTACGTGGGTGTTCTCCACCGTGACAATGGCCATATCCACGAGAATGCCGATAGAGAGCGCCAAGCCGCCCAGTGACATGATGTTGATCGTATTGCCGGTAAGCCATAGACCGACCAGGGCGGCGGTCAACGCCAAAGGAATGCCTATCACCACCACGATCACGGTCCGCACGTCTCGCAGAAAGATCAAAATCATCAGCCCCGTAAGCAATGCGCCGATTAATCCCTCCGTGGCGACGCTCTTTATTGCCGCACGCACCGTCGGCGATTCGTCGAACTCGTAACGAACGTCTACGTCCTCGGGCACTACTGATTTGAACAACGGCATGGAATTGTTGATCTGCTTCGACTACAGTCAGGGTCGAAGCGGTGTCCTTCTTGACCACCGGGATGTAGATCGACCTGCGGCCGTTTACCAAGGCACAGCCGTAGTTGATATCCGTGGTATCTTGAATGGTGGCCACGTCGCGGATGTAGACATCTTTGCCGGTTTTGAATAGGGATATTGCCCATTTCCTGCGGATCGGCAACCATGGCGTTGGTCGGCACCAAGGGCATCTGCCCCTTGGGCATACAAATTGCCCGATGGCACGACAACATTGCCGGTCCCTAGCGCCGTGACTATATCCTCGGGCGAAAAGTTGTGGGCTCGCAGGCGGTCGGGATCGACCGTGATGACTATCGCCCGAGTGTTACTGCCAAACGGTGAAAAAGAAACCGTGCCCGGGATTTGAGCAATCAATAGCGGTCGAATACGGTATAGTCCCAGATCGGCCAACTCGCCTAGAGGTCGGGTTTTGCTCTCCAGAACAAGGTAGCCAATGGGGACGTTGGCCGCGTCAAATCGCATTACAAAGGGCGGCAGCACGCTTGGCGGCATTTGCCCCCTGGCGCGATTCGACAGACTGACTACCTGCGACATCGCCGCCGCCATGTCGGTCCCCGGATAAAAAGTCAGTTTGAGCAGCACCAGATTCTGGATGTTCTTCGATTCAACACCTTTCAGCCCATCGACATACTGGAAGTTCTGCTCGTAGACATTGGTGATGATCCCTTCGATCTGGCTCGGATCCATGCCGGCATAGTTGTTTACCACGTAAATTTGGGGTGCGTTGATAGCCGGAAAAATGTCAACTCGCATCTGGTTCAGAGCCAGTATGCCTCCGCCAATCAGGGCTACGATAATCATGACCACGGTGATCGGCCGCCGCATTGCGAAAACGACGAGATTCATAACTTTATGATCTGAGAGATTGGCCAACGAAATCGGTCACTTACCCATTATTATACGGTATGTGTAAATTCGTCGGCTAATATGCATAATTTCCGTCCGTTACCAGTCCATTGAACGCATAGCGAAATGTATAACAACATTATGTCATCGATAACCTGTTGGCAATTAAGGAGTTAATATCAAACATTATCATCTGGCGTAAAATACTTACGTATCAAATTTGCAGAATTGTGCCCAAGTTACTAATGATGCGGCTGGGAAGTATGGGCTAGCGGGGAGGGAAGGGAGGGATAGTTCTAGAGAGTACATTCTATATCAACTCGAGTAGTTTAGCCATTGCAACCGATACGATTGATAACGTTTAACTGTTCATAACAGTTTATCATTATTGCCGGCTATGGCCGTTATATATGCTCAGTGCTGGTAATGTGTGTTCTATAGAAAACAGTCGGGGGGAGTAATGTCACACGGAATGGTAGCGAAGCTGATTTTGCTAACCATTCTTTTGCTCAGTCTGAGCGAAGTCGGCGTTTTGGCTGCGCCTCCCGATTTTCCAAACATTCCTGAAGAGATTGTTGCACCACAACCTCAGGAAGTTTTGCCATTAAAACCTAGCAACATTCAAAATTGTCCAAGGCAAGTACTGGAACCGCCTTCTCTGATTGAGAATTCGCAGCCGCCGCTGATTCAGGCCGCCCGGCCGGCTGTATCGGACCAGACTTTGCCTATTAATCTAGCCACGGCCCTGTACTTATCGAATGCCCGGCCGTTGGTAATCGCCTTCGCCCAAGCATCGGTGGAGCAGGCGAGCGCCCAACTTCAAAATGCCAATGTCTTATGGTTGCCTAACTTGAATATAGGATTTGATTATTACCGACATGACGGAATGGATCAGTCAACCGACGGCACTATGATATTTGACAACAAATATTCATATACCGCGGGCGGCGGAGTGACTTTGAGCTTTGCAGTCACTGACGCCATTTTCAGGCCGCTGGCAGCCCGGCAGGAATTGGCCGCTAGGGAGTTTGACCTCCAGTCGGCGCGGAATGATGCTCTGCTGACCGTGGCCGTGGCATATTTCGACGTGCAACAAGCCCGCGGTATATTGGCTGGCACTGTTGATTCCGTGTCAAAGGCCGAAATGTTGGTGAAAAAGACCTCAGGCCTTGCCAAAGGACTGGTTCCGGAAATCGAAGTAGATCGTGTGCGATCCCTGTTGCTCGAATTGCAGCAACAAGTCGCCTTCGCCCGAGCCAATTGGCGTATAAGCAGTGCCCGGCTGACTCGTGTTCTTCGGCTTAATCCGAGCGCGGTGGTTGTTCCCTTGGAGCCGCCGCATTTGCAGGTTACATTGATTTCACCTGAGCGCGTGGTGGATGAGTTGGTGCCCATTGGTTTGACGAACCGACCGGAATTGGCATCTCAGCGGGCATTGGTGCAAGCAACGCTTGAGCGTCTGCGACAGGAGCGCGTGCGTCCGCTGGTTCCAAGTTTGGTATTGGACGGGCGCAACGGCCCTTACGGTGCTTTGGAGGGCGGGGTTTTCGGCGGAGGGCCCGATGGCACTCATACCTCGGGCGGCCGTTTCGACATGGACGTAGGCGTCGTCTGGACGCTTAACAACCTTGGCGCTGGAAATAGATCCTTAGTCCGTCAGCGGGCTGCCGAACAACAGAAAGCCTGCATAGAATTATTTAATATCCAGGACCAGGTAGCTCAGGAAGTGGTTCAAGCCCATGCTCAACTCGAGGCAACTGCCGCCCAGATAGATGACGCTACAACCGCAGTGAAAGAAGCTACCGTTACTTTCAACGGCACACTGACGGCCCTTGGTCAAACCAGAGGCGCGGGCGAATTGTTACAACTTCTCAGCCGTCCGCAGGAAGCCGTCGCCGCGCTACAACAGTTGAATCGGGCCTATGAAACCTATTATGCCGCCATCAATAACTACAACCGGGCAGAATTTCAACTCTACCGGGCTCTAGGATTTCCCGCTCAGATTGTGGTCTGCAAAACACCCGTGGGCGAGGTCGAGAAAATCGATACATCCCGACCGCCGATGGCCTCGGCCGGCCTGCATTTACACTAATCTACCGGCCCTTAAATAAATGACCGGACTTTTGCAAAACTCTGGATGTTACGGCATCACGAGTTCGCGCGTTCCCGGCTTGAGATACGGCGACTTGCCTGTGTACTCCACCGCAGTGAAGCCGCGTTGAACTCGGGCTAATTTCTCGAGAAGTTCACGGGCCAGGGCCTCCTCCAATTCCTTGCGAACGTCCTTTAGGCGCTTGTCGCCCGGCTTGATATTGTCGCAGCGTATCAGGTGCACGCCGAAGGGCGTTCGCACAGGATCGCTTACGCGCCCGATTTCCAGCTCAAAGGCTGCGTGCGAGAAGGCCTCATCCATCACGCCGTGCCGGGGAATGAACCCCAATCGACCGCCGTCCTTGGAGCTTGGACCGGCGGAATACTTTCGCGCCGCCTCGGCGAAAGAGACCTTGCCCGAGGCGATCTGCTCGCGAATTGCCGCAGCCTGTGCGACAAGGGAGTCCAAAACGCCGGGACCGGCGTTTTTTGGAGGTGGCAACAAGATATGGCTCACGGAAACTTCGGTGCCGTCGAAATCACGGCGATGAGTTTGATAGTACGATTCCAGCCGAGGTTCAGTGATGTATTCCGCGAGATGCTTTTCCCACACCAGGTTCCAGGCGATTTGTCGTCTCAAATCCATCTCGGTAATGGATTGGCTCTTAAGATAATCGGCCCAGGATTGCTGCCGCGAAGCCGGCTTGGATTTCAGTTTGTCTAAGTCCAAATCGATCTCTTCGGGCGTTGGAGCGGAACCCGTACGGCGGGCATATGCCAGAACAAGACGGCGATTAATTATCTCCTCAAGTATTTGCGCTTTGAGCAACGGCGAAGCGGCCGGATTTACGTCGTGTCCTTGGGCGACTTTGTTCAACAACCGGGTAACCTCGGCGGTATAAATCGGATCATCATCAACGATAGCCGCGACCTCTTGCGATGCAGCGGACGGCGTTTGTGCCAAAGTTTCACCTGCAAGAAGTAACAAATGACAGACGCATCCCAGCATGAAAATCCGTGAAACAAATCGCCGCATGTGAAGAATGCCTTGTAGAATATTTTTTTCTGTCAGCGGGACGGAAAAGGACATGCTTTAATCCCACCACCAGTTGTCGCCGGCCGAACGCTTAAAGGCTGCTTTAGAATGTTTGTCGCCCAGGTCGGCGCCGGTTTCCACTTGCATTGCTTGCGGGTTAACCAGGCCGGCGGGGTCAACTCTGACTCCACCGCTGACGCCGGCCACGATAATCCCGTTAATAATCCGGTAGTTTACCACAGATTCCACCGTTTTCGGGGCCAAGCCGAGTTCGGTCTGATATGCCATTGGGTTGCCGAAACAGGTCATGTGCCAGTTGGTCTTTTCGGCCAGGTCTTCCTCACGGATCAAAGAGCAGACAAGCGCCAAGTCAAAAATGTTTCTCAATTCTCCGTATATGGGATACTTGACACAAAGGGCCTCGAAGTTCTCCGTGAAACTATGGGCGAACTGCCGGTTCCAGATTTCGGACTCCCCTGTATGAATCTGTTGTCCTTCCGCCGAAAGCCGTTCGTTCTCGCTTAAGACTTTTACTCCTTGTCCGCAGACGGCAAATGCGCTATGATCCTTAGCGGTCAGAATGGCGTCGTAATTGAGGGTGAACCACCAGCGGAGCACGCTCATCGGCGGCGGTGATTCGCCGCGAGGAATCTTGATCAAATCGAGATAACACTTTATGCCGGGGACGCCTTGCGCCAGACCCATACCCACCAGTTTCATGTGATAGTCGGCTTCGACCATCACTCGAGCGGCGCGCGTGCGAGGGTCCAGGCCGTTGACCTCGATGTCCTGCTTGCCCAATTGCGAGCGCAAAGTTTGCAGCCATGCTTTGCGTTCTTCCGTTTGGATCGGCTTTTTATTGGATTCTTTGATAAACTCCAGGATCCGCGTCAAGGATTCCTGCCTGGGGACGATCAAGCAGCCGAAAGAGGCTTCGGGACCGCTCATCATATGGCGGAGAACAACCACAAGGTCGTCGAGTCGCACAACCGGTTGCCCCGAATCGGTGCTGATGATGAGATTTTCATTGCCTGTCGTCCAGTCGCCGGCCGGCCCGGCCAGGACGATATCGCCCGACTTGGGATATACAAAGACATACTTGATGCGTTGCAATCCGGCCAGGACTAGCATGTCTTCGCTTAGTTGCCGTCCGGCAGCGAGGCACAGTTGCACGTGTTTTTCCAGCCGGGTGAGGGAAATCTTGCGTAAAGGCGAACTTTGCCGCACGTTTTCCCGGTAAGATTTCGGCGCGCTTGCGGCGTGCAATGCCTCCAGCGGGCCGGAGCTTGTCTGTTTTAGAAGCGGCCGGAGCAGGCCCTGGGGATCGACATAAACCCCTGTAGGAAAAGAGCTAATGGAGCCCGGCCCGCCTACGGTGTCCCAAGTACTGGGCTTCACGGTCCCTGTAATCAGGTTGATGAGACTGTCAAAATCGGCTTGTGTTCCTCCGCCGCCCAGGGGCACCCCTCCCATGCCGGAAAGAGTCTGAGACCGGGCCTGGTCGTTGGAGATTCCTGCCGCAGTGTTAAAAGAAGCATCGCGAGCCCCTGCTCTAGCTTGTCCCATGGCGATCTGGGCCAACCAAATATCATGGTCTTTTATCGAGATAGTATGCAGGGCAGTATCTAAAGCAGGCGCGAACTCGCCGGCCTCGATCTGCGCCTGGATCAATGCGTCTTGTGATTGAGGTTCCCCCGCATAGGACGGCGGAATAAAAAGCATCCCTGCAATAAGAAGTATTATTACTCCTTGGAGCCGGCCTGTGTTTCGAAATCGCCCTGACATTGACACCTCCTTGGTCCCGAAAAGGACAATCCTATAAGGTGCCGCTATCGGGTACTCTTCAATAAAAAACGGTTTTTTTGAGTTCCTCTCAATCGGCGATTATCTCAGTTCGATCAGAACAAGCTCTTTTAAAAAAACTCCTATATACCGATACATCCAACTATGCATAAAAACGAAAAAGTTACAAGCGTTTGGTAGGTTGTTGCAATATTTTATACAAAAATCCGAGCACCCATGACTTTTCCCGTGATGGTTAACCGTTTATTTTCCTAGGCATGTGCACCACCAATAGCCTTCCATTATCGGGATGCCGAGTCGCATCCGATGCGACTTGGCCGGACTGATCCGAAGCCCAGCACCCAAACTCCCCTAATGGGGGCATCCATGGATGTCATGGCTACACCCGAGAATACGGTGGGGCTTGTTGAAAAAGTCCCGTCATTGAAAGATAGGGTTTGGGTAATTGGCCACCTTTTTTGCGGGTCTAGACACCGAGTTAGCAACCAGAGATAAAACAGTAAGATCAGGCGCTTCAGGTTCTGCGCCATTGCGCTTAGATACGCTTGAATCTGCACTTTCGACCTACTGCGGTACCTGTGCGTGCCAGGCCATGGTTTTGCTTCGCCTCGGCGAACAACCCTTCGCACTTCCACATCCGCTCGGACAATTTCTGCCCAAACTCAGGCTTTTGCATTCTGGCTTGCACCTTCTCAAATAGGTCTTGATCAAGACTACGAAGTACAAACCTGTGCTGAGGAGTCGCTTTCCGAGTTTTTGCTGGGCACTTTGAAGCTTGCGGACAATTACGGCAGTCCTCGGACGAGCTGACATACCTTTTGTGGTTATCGTAGATCGCCGGATTCGGATTCAGGTACTTCTCCTGTGGGCATCGAAAACGATCTTTCTTGGGTTCGTACACCAGTCCAGCTGCGCTGGCCGAGTTATTTCCGCTACGACGACTGAACAGCGGAATGTAGGGTTTTGTTCCTTGCTCCTGCAATGCAGCAATGATCGCCGCTGAGCCATAAGCTCGATCGGCGATTGCTTCACGAATTGTGATGTCATACTGGTCATTGATGCGTTTTAGCTGCTGGAGATATGGTTGGTTGTCATACCGTGCTCCTGTGGTAACTTCGGTATCCAGGATGACGCGACTGTCGGCATCAATACTCTGATGCACTTTGTACTTCAGTTGTTGCGGTGTACCTTTCTTTTGGGCTAGTGTGGCATCTGGATCGGTACGACTGGTGTGCGTCTGGTTGGAAACCTGCCGTGCCGATGATGAATCTTTCATCCCACGATCGCGCTGTTGCGTAACAGCCTCTTTTTGGGCTTTTTCCGGGTTGTTATGAATCAACGAATTCAACGAGGCATCAGCGGCGATCAGGGTGGCGTCGGTCATCACGCGACACTCCTGGGCCACCAAGCCCTTTTTCTGACAGAGCTTAACGATATGCCTAAACAGCATTTCAAAGATTTCCTCGCCATACCTGTCCCGGATGCGACTAAACGATGAGTGGTCCGGCACGTCGTCTTCCAGGGAGAGCCGGCAAAACCAGCGATACGCGAGATTGAACCGTACTTCCTCACATAGACGTCGGTCCGACGTGATGCCATAGAAGTACGCCACCAACAACATCCGAAAGAACACCTCAGGGTCGATGGAGGGCCGTCCTTGTCCAGAGGAATAGCACGTGGCAGTCAAGTCGCGTACGAACGACATTTCCAAAACACGATCGACTCTACGAAGAAAGTGGTCCTCTGCAATGAACGATTCCAAGTCGATGACCGTCCTGGTCCGTGGTTGAAAGACATGCTTTCCTTGCATACGTCCGTCCTGAAAAGTGGCGAAGGTGGTGGAGGAGTACTTCGTTCTCATACGCCCATTTCCTCGGCAGATCAAGACGAAACCCGTGCTGACAATGCTAGCTGGCCAACAGACTTTTTCAACAAGCCCGGTGGTATTCTGGGACAACCGAGAAACGCATGGGTTGATGGAACGGCGGCAGGAATTTCATTGCCTGCAACTGTCAAAGGTGGGGAGCGTGGTTGTGCTGGCTTGGCTTTCGCTGGTTGAGGAATCTGGCGAGTCGTTATGCGTTCGACCGCGGGCCGCCCAGGGGGCGACCGTGGCCAGAAGCCTCTGCCAGTCGATCGGCTTGGCCAAGTAGTCGTCACAGCCGGCGTCGAGACATTTCTGGCAGTCTTCGGCCATCGCATGCGCCGTCAAGGCGACGATGGGGGCGGTGTAGCCCCGCTTGCGCAATTGCTGCGTGGCGGTGTACCCGTCCATCACGGGCATCTGCATGTCCATCAAAATCACGTCGAACGGTTCGCCCGCTACGCGCGCGGCCAGGGCGGCCTCGACGGCAAGTTGGCCGTTCTCGACCGCCGTCACGTCAGCGCCGGCCCTCCTCAGCAACATGCAGATCAACTGCTGATTGTCCTGCCCGTCCTCGGCCAGGAGGATCCGGCCATGCAGAACGATCTTGTCTGGGGTTGTCCCGGTCATTGTTGGCGGGCAATCGAGCAGGCTCTCTTGGGCGTTCCGTATCATCTGTATCCCGTCCAGCGGCCCTGGGTCGATCGTGACGCTGAAGGTGCTGCCCTTTCCCGGCGTGGAATGCACTTCGATGTCGCCCCCCAGGGCCTCGGCTAGATGCTTGCTGATGCAAAGGCCCAGTCCCGTGCCGCCGAACTTCCGCGTGGACGAACTGTCCACCTGGCTGAACGGCTTGAAAAGTTTCCCGACTTGCTCTTCGTTCATGCCGATGCCAGTGTCGGTCACGTCGAAGCATAGGCGAGGAGGAATAACTGGGAGACTGTCCCGATTTTCGTCCGACGAAAATGGGACTGTCCCCTTGTCACGTGCGATCAGTCGGACGGCGAGGCGGACTTCGCCTTGGTCGGTGAACTTGATCGCGTTGCCCAACAGGTTGACCAGCACCTGGCGGAGGCGCAACGGATCGGTAAGCACGGTCTCGGGCAGGGGGCCGGCCAGTTCCGTCTTCAGCTTCAGTTGCTTCGCGGCGGCTTGAGGGCGCATCAAGGAAGCGACTTCGGCCACCAGTTGGACCGGCGAGCAGCGTGTCGGCTCGACCTGGAGCTTTCCGGCTTCGATCTTCGAGAGGTCGAGGATGTCGTTGATCAGTCCCAGGAGGTGTTCGCCGTTGTGTTTGATCACGGCGACGTGTTCTCGTGTAGCGCGTCCGATGTTTTCGTCCAACATGAGGTCGGCATAGCCGAGGATAGCCGTCATTGGCGTGCGGATTTCGTGGCTCATGTTGGTCAGAAACTCGCTCTTAGCGCGGTTGGCTGATTCCGCGAGGTGGTTGGACGCTTCGAGGGCATGGTTCGCCGATTCCAGGGCGGCGGCGTACTTCTCTGCTTCTTCCTTCGATTGCCGCAGCGCCTCTTGCGCAGCCGCTTCCTCGACAACAAGAGCGACAGTAGCGCTCAGCCCTTCCAGCATGGCGTCTTCACTCTCGTCGATGGGGTGTTTAGCGAAAAGGGCGAGCACGCCCAGAACGTAGCCACCGGGATCGCGGATTTGGTATCCGGCAAAGGAGACGAGCCCCAGCTCGCGCGCCACCGGTGATTGTGAATGCGAGGGTCGTTTGGCGCGTCGTTCGTGAGGAACTTATGATCTTCGGCCGACGCGATGCGTCCAATCTTGTAGCAGCCGAACGGAACACGGCGGTGGGTTTGGCCGTCGATGTGGGTGTAGCGGCCGGAGCTGGCCAGCAAGTGCAGGCAGCGGTCGCGGTAGCGGCAAACGTGCGGGCCGTCCTCCACTAAGGCATGGATGCATCCCTCCTGACACAGGTCACCGGGCCGGATCAGCCAGATGCGGCAGAAATCGGCGTCGAATAGGCGTACAATGCCGTCGGTGACTTTTTTGAGTTTTTCCTTCAGCGGGATCGGTTCCAAGAGCGACTGCTGCAATAGATTGATATCCTGCTGCCGAGCCAGCAGTTTATCTTGCACCGCCTGGGTCCGCTTGCGATCGCTGATGTCGAGTGCTGTTCCGATCAATCCGCAGGGCTTCTGGTCTGCACCCGTCAGTACAGTGCAGGACATCCACGCGGGGAAGGTTGCGCCGTTTCGCCGGATATGCCCGATCTCGCGTTCGCCTGAACCGGTTTCCAGCAATTGTTCGATGAAGGGGTTCACCTCCGTCTCTAACTGCTCTCCCGTGTGGAAGATGCCCAAGTGCCGGCCAATGAGTTCGTCGACGGAGTAGCCGTGCATCCTGGCCCAAGCTCCGTTCACGAAGCGGATGTGCCCGTCCAGGTCGACCAGGGCGATGCCGTCCACGGTCTGCTCCACGGCTGCCTTAAACTCCAAGAGCTTCTCCTCCGCCTTCTTGCGCTCGGTGATATCTATTATTACACCATCGTATATAATCTCATCGTCACGTTTAGTGGGGGACGCGAGGCCGGATATCCACACTATCTCTCCGGAAGGTTTTCTTATAGCTCCTTCATATTTCCATTCCGATACTTCGCTAACTGTTTTTCTGACAATTTTCAGGAAATCATCGCGGTACTCGGGCAGGAACGCGGCAGTGAAACGTTCAAAAAATCCCTTGGGCTCGGGATCGAGGCCTAATAGCCTCTTTGCCTGTTCGCTCACATAATGTAACCCCAATGAGCCATCCTGCCTGGCATAGAACTGAAAAATCATGCCGGGTAACCTGGATGCCGTTTCATCCAACTGCCTTTTTGCCCTCTTTAGCGCCTCCTCTGCTTGCTTACGCTTGGTAATGTCCTGACCTTGCGCAATGGTGGCCATCGGCGTCTTCCCGTCAGGGCCGAAGATCGGGGCTGAGTTCCATAGGACGGTCCGTACTGACCCGTCAAGATGGAGGATACTTATTTCGACAGTCTCCCAGCGCTCGCCCCGCAGTGTTTCCGCGATGCGTTCCATCGATCTTTCGACAAGGGGCGGCGGGAAAAGAACCTCAAGAGACTCTCCAATCACCTCGTCAGCCCTTCTTCCGGTCAAGGACTCGAAGGCGTGGTTGAAGCGGGTGATTCTAAATTGCGGGTCCCATACGATGATGGGGGCATTCGCATAGTTGAACAGGCTCTCAAGGTACTCATTGGTCTCGCGCAACGCCTCCTCCCCCCGCTTCCGCTCGGTGGTGTCGCGGAAGACGCCCACAAGGCACTTCCGGCCGCCAATAGTGGCATGGGTCGTGTTGATATCCGCATAGACAACTGCGCCGTCCTTGCGGAGACATGGAATGTCCTGTGTAAGACCCTTGCCTTTGTCGCGGGCCAGTCTTTCAAACTCCGCCAGGGAGTTGTGCAAAGCGTCTTTCTGGAGAATGTCCGCCACGGCCATCGTGTTCAATTCCTGTGCGGTGTACCCGAGCAGCCGGCAAAGTGCCGGATTCGGGTACTTGAGCATCCTCGTTTCAACGTCGGCCATCAGGATGCCATCGGCACTTGCTTCAATGATCGCGCGGTACTTGTGTTCGGCCTCGTACTTCTGCCGGTAGAGACTGAAGTGCCGCTGCCGCCAGAAGAATCCCACGGTCGTTGCTAAGCCAAACAGCAAGACGCCCACGAAAAGGGACGTCAGCCAAAGCCAATTTCGCATCGGCGCGTACGCTTCCGCGGCATCGATCTTGGCCACTAGAAACCACGGCGAATCGGGTACGGCATGCATGGCAGCCAGCACGGGCACGCCCCGGTAGTCAACGCCTTCCATAATCCCTTCCTGGCCCAGGGCCGCTTTCGCCGCCGGAAGGTCGGTGCTGTCGAGCGACACGCGCAGGGCAAGGGCCGTATTCCTCTGAAACTTGAGTTCATTCAGGAAGACGGCTTCGTTGCCTTCCCGGCGGATCAACAGCGTTTCGGCCGTCTCGCTGGGCACCGGCAAGCGTTGGATGAAGGGATAGAGGTAAACCTCAGGGTCGATCCTCAACCTCAGAACGCCGAGCGGTCGCCCGCCCGAGGGCCCGTCGAGAATCGGCACGAATAGGCGGAGGTAAACCTTCTGGGTAGACTCATCCGGATAAAAGTCGGCGAATGTCACTTGCCCCGAGTGCATGGCTTCACGGGCCTTCTGAAGCGTAAGGGTAGAGTGCGGCTCCTTCGTGTCGGGGACCGACATCCACTCGTTGCACGTGGCGTCGAGCAAAGTGACTTGATTATATTTTTCGGTCGCCTGGAAGTGGCCGATCCAGGTCCGAAGCTCTTCTTGCAGAGGCAAGTCTTGCGGCTGCTCGATACAGCGCCGCACCAGGGCCGAGAAGGCGCTGTTCTGATAGAACATGCCGGCCTCCTCCAAACAGTCCTTCCGCCACAGCGAGAGTTCGCTCACCTTCAGATTGGCAATGGCGGTCAGTTTGTGCTCTGCCTCGGTTCGGCAACTGTCGCGCTGGCTGCGGTAGAGAAGGCAGCCTGCCGCGACGATGCCTGCGGCCAGGACCACGAAAACGAGGAGCAAAACCGGTAGGGTATGTCTTTCTTTCATGCCGTTCGACCTGCCTCCTTCGATGGCACGCAATGCAACACTCTACCAGAACCATAGCTTACAGCATTATGGATTATGGCAGACCTCGCGTCTTTGGGGCCCGCGGCCCTACAATCCCTACAATCGCACGAAAGTTCCCGGCGACAAATCCGCAGTATTCTGGACAGTTGGCCCACTGCCCCTGGTCGGCGGGGAATTGACCGCAGGGCTCTTCCGATTACCGGTTCTGGAACAACGGGTGAAATGGAAGGCGAGGAGGCCCTAACAGGAAGTCAAATTCGGACAGCAAGACGACGGCCGCTTAGACGTTGCCTGCCATTGCGCATGCGTGACTGAGGGGAGCCGCACCGGGTTCTTGTGTTCCGAAAATTGTTCCATTCTCGGGATTTCCGATAGTATATCCGATATGATGCTTAAGCAGACTGAAAGCTCACCCTGTTGTAGTTCGAAAGGCCCCAATGGTCGGGCTTCCACTCCAGCTTATTCAACCTCCTGGATGAACGGCGGAATAAAGAGTCCGGTCGTTAACTTCGCTTTGTGTCGGTTGCTCCCGTCTCCGGGTTTGCCGGCAACAGTCTTCCAGCAGTCTTGTCACCAGCGAGGTCCATCCTGTCTGGTGGCTGGCCCCCAAGCCCTGGCCGGTATCGCCGTGGAAATATTCATAAAATAGGACCAGATTCCGCCAGTCGGGGTCTTCGGCGAAACGCCGATCCGATCCGTTGCATGCGCGGCGGCCATTATCATCCGGGCGGAAAATTCGCACTAACCGGCCGGCCAACTCCCGGGCCACTTCCTGGAGATTCATTTGCCGGTCGGAACCGGTCGGGCATTCGACTTGCAGCGCATCGCCATAAAAATGGTGATATCGTTCCAAGGCCTCGATCAAGAGGTAGTTCAGGGGGAACCAGACCGGCCCGCGCCAATTGGAGTTGCCGCCGAACAAATCCCAGGCGGACTCGCCCGGTTCATAAGTCACCTCTTGTTGTAATCCGCCGCACGTGCAGGAGAACGGTTTATCCTTGTGGATTTTCGAGAGGGAACGAATGCCGAAAGGCGAGAGAAATTCCTTCTCATCCAGAAGATACCTGAGAACGCGTTTAAGCCGGGGCAGGGAAGGAATCGCCAGCAGGCGGCGGCCCAGCCCCTTCGCATCCCGGCATTCCATGTATGAAAGTTGGCGGCCCAGATCGGGGCGATTGTCGAGGAACCACTGCATCCGTTTGCGGAAACCATGCAGGCGGCCGATAACCTTGTCGTCCAGAATCTCGACGGCGAAAAGCGGGATGATTCCGACCATCGAGCGGATGCGCATCAGAACCGATTTCCCTTCGACGTGCAGATGATCGTAGTAAAAGCCATCCTCTTCGTCCCAAAGT
Source organism: Pirellulales bacterium (assembly GCA_963845975.1). GTDB lineage: Bacteria > Planctomycetota > Planctomycetia > Pirellulales > Thermoguttaceae > JBEKIK01. The sequence goes on from CAWJUD010000002.1 coordinate 1,310,852, forward strand.
CCGGCGCCTCCCAGGGTGTTCATGGCGTCGGCGATGGCCACGAAGTGCTCGAAAAACTTCGAGGCAATGTCTTCGTAGGCCGGATTTTCCTTGGCCAGCTCCAGCGACATGGCGAGCATTGTAACGCAGTAAAAGGCCATCCAAGCCGTTCCGTCGGCTTGTTCCAGGCGGGCCCCGTTGGGCAGGGCTTTCGACCGGTCGAATATGCTGATGTTGTCAAGTCCCAGGAATCCCCCCGAAAATAGATGCTTGCCTTCCACGTCTTTGCGGTTGACCCACCAGGTGAAGTTTATCAGCAGTTTATGAAAGACGCGGGCCAGGAACAGCCGGTCGCGCGCACCGCGAGGCCCGGTCATCTTGTAAATACGCCAGCAGGCCCAAGCCTGGAGCGGAGGATTTACGTCGTCGAACGAGAATTCATAGGCCGGAAGCCTTCCGCTGGGGTGCATATACCATTCCCGCAGCATCAACACAAGTTGTTCCTTGGCCGCATTGGGGTCGATTCGGGCCCAGGGGATCATGTGAAAGGCCAGGTCCCATTCGGCATACCAGGGATACTCCCACTTGTCCGGCATGGAAATTACGTCGCGGTTGAAGAGGTGACGCCAGTCGGAGTTTCGGCCGTGCTTCCGGGTTTCCGGCGGGGGCGGCATGCCCGGATCGCCGTCGAGCCATTCTTTAACCACGTAGTGATAGAATTGTTTGGACCAGAAAAGGCCTGCATAAGCCTGGCGGCTGATATGGTAATCATCTTCCGACCGGGCGGATGGAATGCGGGTCTCGTAAAATTCATCGGCTTCACGAATCCGTTCCGCAAACAAGCCGTTGAATTCGGGGTCGAAGGCCTGTGACGGCGCTTCTTCATCGGCGTACAAGCGCAAGTTAAGAGCGATCTGGCCGCGTGCGGGTATTTCCAAGGCGTAGTGCGCGGCGGCTTTTGTCCCTTTTAACTCGGGATTGACGGCTTCGGTCCGGCCGCCGACGATGTACTCGTGAAAAGCGTCCTTCACGTAAGGTCTCGGATTGGGGGAATGGAATAATTTTTCAAAATTCGTCTCGTTCTCGGTGAAGAGCAGTTGAGGCATTAGCCCGTCCGGCCCGGTCCCGCGAAAAATTTGTAGTGGCCGAGCGTGACGTGTTCGCAAGATATCGCTCCTTGATCCGCTCGATACAGCCGTGGTTTGGGCCAACAACCTTCATGTGCACAACCCCAGACCCAGGTATTGCGAAACCAGAGCGTCGGCAGGAGGTGCAACAAGGCCGCTTCAGGACCGCGATTGGCCGCGGTTATCCTTATGAGTACGTCGTTGGGAGAGGATTTGGTGTACTCGAGAAATACGTCGAAGTAGCGGTTGTCGTCAAAAATTCCCGTGTCGAGCAGTTCGAACTCCGGCTCGCTGCGTCCCCGTCGGCGGTTTTCATCTATCAAACGCGCGTAAGGAAATTCAGCCTGCGGATATTTGTAAAGGGCTTTTAGATAAGACGAAGTCGGGGTGGCGTCCAGGTAGAAGTAGCATTCCTTTACGTCTTCGCCGTGATTGCCTTGCGCGTTCGTCAGGCCGAACAGGCGCTCCTTGAGGAACGGGTCCCGGCCGTTCCAGAGGGCCAAGGCAAACGAGAGGCGGCATTCGCGGTCGGTTATGCCCAGCAGTCCGTCCTCGCCCCAGCGATAGGCCCGGCTGCGGGCATGCTCGTGGGGAAAATACTCCCAGCACGACCCGTCCGCCGAATAATCCTCGCGCACGGTGCCCCATTGACGCTCGGCTAGATAAGGGCCCCAACGTTTCCAATTCTCTCGCGCCGGTCGTCTTCGGCAAGTCGCCGATCCTCGGCGTCGTGTCTTGTCTTGTGGATCATAAAGAGGCCCCTTTATGTATATTTAGCCCCCGGTGAACACACCGGGGGCCGCATGGAATTTTTCCTTTAGCCCCCCCGTGTATTCACGGGGGGCTAAATATGTGTTTTAAGGGCGGCGCCAGCCTCCTTCGCAACCTTGGGTAAGCGAATCGGCTTCGGCCGGTCCCCATGAGCCCGGCGCATAGTTGGGAAAATTCGGCGGCGGCGCCGCTTGCCAGGCATCCAGGATGGGAGTGATGAATTCCCAGGAGGCCTCCAGCACGTCGGAGCGGATGAACAACGTCGGATCGCCGCGCAAGGCGTCAAATAGAAGTCGTTCATACGCATCCGGCAAAGTCTTGCCGAACGACTTGCCGTAATCGAACTCAAATCGCACGGGATGCAAATACACGTTCATGCCCGGCCGCATGGCGGAAAACGAGAGGCTGATTCCTTCATCGGGCTGGATGCGAAACACCAGCACGTTGGGCTGCATATCGGTAAGGTCGCAAAAATCGCCCACGCATTCCACCGTGCGGAACAGGCGCAGGGGCGGCAGTTTAAACTGAATTGCAATCTCGGTGACGTGCCTGGCCAAACGCTTGCCGGTCCGCAGCAGGAAGGGTATCCCGCTCCAGCGCCAATTTTCCAGTTCCACGCGCATAGCGATAAATGTTTCGGTATTCGAGTCGCGAGCCACCGCGTCTTCGTCGCGGTATGCGCGGACCGTCTCGCCCGCGATCGTGCCCGCCCCGTATTGCCCCCGAACAACCTTCCGGGCAACGATATTGCGAAGCAGCTTGAGCTTGGAATCTTGAATGTCGCGGGCCTTTAGCGAGGCGGGGGGGTCCATGGCCACTAACGCCAAAAGCTGCAACAAGTGATTCTGAGCCACGTCGCGAATGGCGCCGGCATGATCGTAATATGCGCCGCGCCGACCTTCCATACCGATTGTTTCGGCCACGGTGATCTGGACATGATCGACGTATTGGCGGTCCAAGAGCGGCTCGAAAATCGCGTTGCCGAAGCGGAAGGCCAGCAGGTTCTGCACCGTTTCTTTTCCCAAGTAGTGGTCGATGCGATAAATCTGGTCCGGACGGAGGATGGACAAGATTTGCTTGTCGAGATCCAAAGCGCTTTTCAGGTCGTGGCCGAACGGTTTCTCGACAACCACCCGTGCCCAGGGCGATTTCATGTCTTCATTGATTATCCCGACCCGGGCCACATCCCGGATGATCGGGCCGAAGTATTCGGGATCGGTAGCCAGATACACAAGGCGGTTGCCGGGCAGATTGTGCTCCGTCTCCAGCGTTTTGAGCCCTGCGGAAATACCCTTCATGCCATCGGCGGTGGAAAAATCGGCCCGATGGTAGAATACGTGATCCAAAAAGCCGTTCCAGACGCCGGGCGTCGCGGGCGAATCTTTGCGCGAGCCGGTTATGGCGGTCCGCATCTCTTCGCGGAACAGATCGTCGTTCTTGTCCCGCCGTCCGATGCCGACTATGGCAAACGATTCCGGCAAAAATCGGGCATGCCAAAGACCGTAAAGCGCGGGCAGCAATTTTCGAGAGGTCAGGTCCCCGGTGGCCCCGAAAATGACGATAGTGAACGGATCCGGTTTTTGTTCCTCTTGAAGGAATAAAGATTGGACCGGACTCGGCTTTGCCTCTTCATGAATGACGGTTGCGGTAGCCATAATCAATACCTCCCATTACTGCAAGTGCTTCCGTTTGTTTTCAACCGCTTCTAATAGGCGGTCGAACGATTCCGCGAACAGGCGCACTCCTTCGTCGAGGAGTTTTTTGGTGATCTCATCCATGGATATGCCGACTTGGGCCAGGTTTTCCATGACTGTGCGGGCCTCGCCCAGGTTTTCTTCCAGGCTGGAGCGGGGACGCCCATGTTCGCGGAAGGCATCCATTGTGGCCGGCGGCATGGTGTTGACCGTGTCCCGGCCGATCAGTTCTTCCACGTAAAGCACGTCGCGATATTTGGGGTTTTTCGTGCTAGTGCTGGCCCACAGCAACCGCTGGACATGGGCGCCCTTTGCGGCAAGGGCCTGCCAGCGGGGGCTGCTGAGAATTTCCTTGAACTTCTGGTAGGTTAACTTTGCGTTGGCGACGGCCGTACGGCCCAGGATCGATTGCAGCCTGGTTTTTTCTTCCGCGCTTGTAGCGGCGGCAAGCCGTGGTTCCACGAGCGCGTCGACCGACGTATCGATGCGGCTGACAAAGAAACTTGCCACGCTAGCCATCCGGCTCACGTCGCCTCGCCTGGAGTCAAGCTCTTCCAGGGCCTCGATGTAAGTCCCGGCGACTTGCTCGTACACCTTTTGGGAGAATAGCAGTGTAATATTGACGTTGATTCCCTCGGCAATGAGTTGCCGGATGGCGGGAAGGCCTTCGGGGGTGGCGGGGACCTTGATCAAAAGGTTTTCACGGGCGACCTCGTCCCAAAGCCGGTGCGCCTCGGCCACAGTGCCCTTGGCGTCATGTGCCAGGTAGGGCGAAACCTCCAGGCTCACGTACCCGTCCACGCGCCCAGTCCGCTCATATGTCGGTTGCAAAACGTCGGTGGCGTCTTTTATGTCTCTAATTGCAAGGCCTTCATATAACGTCATGGCATCGCGGCCTTTGCATTTCGCGGCGCCGGCCAGGAAATCGTCGTAGTCCGTGCTGCCGGCGATCGCTTTTTCAAAAATCGAGGGATTGGAAGTAATGCCGCTCAATTGGTCCTCGGCAACCAGGCGTCGAAGTTCGCCGCCGGCGATCAATTGGCGGCGGATATAATCGAGCCAGAAGGATTGCCCGTACTTTTGCAATTCCCTAAGCGGATTTCCGTCCCGGCCCGGCTGTTCGGAATCCCCGCCCCGCTGTTGGGGCTGTTGGTCTTTGAGCAATGTCATAATGAGATCCTCCGTGTTTTTATTGATACTCAGGAAAATTATGCCATGGCGCCGATGGTAAACCAAGCCAAGTCCATGGGATGCAACCCGTGGGCTTAATGACATTATTTATATGAGAGACTCAATAGCCCCTGTTTTCAATACCTTTGCTTTAGTAATCGTGCCGCCTGATAATCGAAGAACCATATTGCCATGCCATCCACCGGCTGAACGCCCGCCGCCGGCCGATCCTCGCGAGGCGCCTGTCCTTCGAGAACGTCGCGCAGGGCGACGGCTTTGTCCTTGCCGGAAACCAGAAATACAACCTGCCGGGCCGCGTTAAGCACCGGATAGGTAAGGGTAATGCGGTCCACGGGCGGCGGCAAAATGCCCGGCGGAGTCCAGGTTACCCAAGCATCCGTCACATCTAAGGCATCGGCAAAGGGAAATAACGAGGCGGTATGTCCGTCGCTGCCCATGCCTAAGAATATCAAATCGAAGCGGGGTGGAATTGTGCGATCGGATATGGAGAAAAACTCGGCAATTTGTCGAGCATAGGCCGCCGCAGCTTCCGCCGCATTATGCACTTGGGTCGGCACTGGAAATACATTTGCGGAAGGGATTGGAACCTGTGCGAGCAGGTTTCTTCGGACCATTCCGAAATTACTTCGCGGGTCTTGGGCGGGAACAAATCGTTCATCGCCGAAAAAGAGATATACGTGCGGCCAATCTATTGCCGATGCCCGATCGGCCTGGGCCAATAAGGCGTACGTCTTTTCCGGCGTAGACCCGCCGGAAAGCACAAAAGTGAATCGCCTTCGTCGGGCAATGGCATCACGCGCAGCTTGAATTACAAGGTCCGCTGCTTTTACCGCCAAGTCGGAAGAGTCGCCGCACATGTTGACAATCAGCGGCGCCGTATGTGTTCCCATTATGTTTACGACCGTTTTTAATAACAAACTATCCGAGGCCGATTGCCCCCGCTTTCAGCCGATAATTCCTTCACTATATCACCCGGGATATCGGATACAATTACCCCACCTAATTCTACGGGAGTTGGCAAGTCAAGTTATAGGCACTTGCCGGGGGTAAAAGGATATTATAGAAAAATCGAAGCCCCGGGCCGGGGCTTTGGTCGTTTCCTGGCCTAACTGAAGGTCCATATATTCCATTGTTATGTAGCAAAAAACGCTTTCTATTTAAGAGACTATCTGTTAAGGTAGTAGGAATATTCCCGATGTGAAGCGGACTATCGATGTCTTGCGCCAGGGGGATGAATAACATAACCTGACTGTTGCGCGTCGCCTTAGAAGTTAGAGACTTCGAGAACTACGGTCGGGAGAAAATGCCGATGCGTGTTTTGCCGTTCATAGACGGGCGTGATGGTTCAATTAAAACCGCCTCGCAAGGGGCAGCCAAGCCCTTGGTTTGTTACACGGTTTTTTTCGATTGGTCATTGTATTGCGTTGGTTTGTGCGTGTTCGCCGTATGTCTCTCGGCCAATGCTCAAACCGTAAGGACTATCGGGCCGTTTGACGTAAGTTTTTACAACATCGGCGATCCAAGCGATGGAGTCGGTACAAGCGACCAGAATTGGACCGGCCCTGAAATCGAAGATATTACCTCTTGCATCGCTACTTGGGCCAGTCGCATAACCAATCCTCCGGGTCGGCAAGTCGAATTGCATTTGTTTTGGAAAAACTTAGGCAGCGGCATCCTTGGCCAGACTTTAAATCCCAGCGTCGGCAACGGCACTACTAGTTGGAGCGATACCGAATATGTTTGGCGTTCGGGCGTTAATCTATCGGCTTCTCAAAGTTACGATGCCAGAATCTCGCTCAGTATCAGTAAGGGCATAAACTGGAACGTCGGCTCACAAACACCCTCTTCCAGTCAGTACGATCTTCGCAGCGTTATCACCCATGAACTCGGCCACACCTTGGGTTTTGATTCCACCTATCAGCCGCCTCCCGCGGATATCTTCTCGTCCATTGGACTTAGCGAATGGGACAAAAATCTGAGAGATAGCGCGGGCAATCAGCCCGTGGCGGGCGGAACCGGGACGCCCCATAATTTCAATCAAGTGGACAATCCGGTCTATTTTACCGGCTCTAACGCCGAGGCGATCTACGGCGGCCAAGTTCCTGTTTACGCGCCCGATCCTTATCAAAACGGTTCCAGCCTGTCGCATCTCGACCAGACTTTACTTCCCAATGCCTTGATGCGGCCCGCATTCGGCGCCGGAGGCGTTACCCGGGCGCCCTTGCCTTTGGAATGGGCAATCATGCAGGATTTAGGCTGGACGGTGGTTGGGATCAAGAATTGGACCAAGGGCGCCGGTACGCTGAATTGGAGCGACACGGCAAACTGGGGCCCCAGCGGCTTGCCCGACTCAACCTGGAACGTGACATTCTCCAGTACCGGCCTGACCAATGGCGATACGCTGAATATGGGCGGCGACCGGACGATCAATGCACTGACCATCGACAGCTCCGTCAATTTCACTATCGGCGGCGGGTCCGGCACATTGACCTTGAATAGCGGATATATCACGCGAACGGCCGCCTCGTCGGGGACGCAAACAATCGCCCAGCCCTTGACTGTCAGCGCAAACACTGTCATCGCAAACACGGTCTGGGATATTTCCGGTTCCGGCAAGTTAACGATCGCGGGTTCTTTAACCGCGACCAACTCTATAACCTCTATAACCAAAATAGGCACCGGAATGGTCGTGCTTGCCGGAACCAGCACCGTGCCTGGTACTTTAAATATCGACGACGGCGATTTCACACTCAATAACGGCGGCACATTGACCGTGGGCAACATCGCCGGCGCCGGCGGCGCGCTGAACTTCGACGGCGGCACACTGAACCTTACCGGTACAAACAACCTGCATCTTTATGGGATCCGCGTGGGCAAGGATAATACCGGGACTTTTACCCTTCTGCCCGGAAAGACATTGACCGCCGACGTGTTTCTGACTATCGGCCGCGACAACGGCGGACAAAACACCTTCACCAACCAAGGCGGTACTGTAAACGCCGCCACTAAAATAGTAATCGGCACCGATCCCGGTTCCTACGGTCATTACATTCAGCAATCCAGCCCCAGCGATCCCTTGCCGATTACCAATGTCGGTACAACTTATGTCGGCTCGTATATCGGCACTAGCGGCGGTGTAGGACTGCTTGAAATGAAAAGCGGGACCTTTACAGCGTCCATTATTGAGGCGGGTTATACGGGCAGCGGAACGTTCACCCAGTCCGGGGGCACTGTAACGGTAAGCGGAGGTTTGGATATCGCCTACCAAGCACAAGGAACTTACAATCTTACCGGCGGGACATTGCTTCTAAGCAGCTTAACAAAGGGCACGGGCGCAGCGGTCTTCAACTTCGGCGGCGGGGTGATGAAAGTCTCCACTTCCTCCACTTCCTTCACTTCTAATGTTCCTCTGACTCTCACCGGCATCAACGGCGACGCCACGATTGATACCCAGAGCAACACCGTTACCCTTTCCGGGGCCCTGTCCGGCAACGGCGGATTAAAGAAACTTGGCACAGGCGCAGCTTAGGCTGTCATCTACAAGCTCGGCCGGCTACTTGGGCGCCACCACAGTTTCGGCCGGTCAACTGCAACTTTATGAATCCGCGGCTAACCTGAATGCGATCGCCGGTCTGGGAACTCTGGTAGTAGGCAATGGTGTGAGCCACACCACACTCACGGCCGACAGTATCAATATCAGCATGCTCGCGATTGGCGCCGGCTCGACGGTCACAATAAATGCTTTATCCGGCGGCTTCCAATCCCTTTCAACCGGCTTGAATCCAGTGCCCGAACCATCCACTGGCGCCCTTTTGCTCCTCGCCTTGTTAATCGTCGTACTCTACCGCCGGCACAGATCTACAATTTGAAATTTGCAGTTTTCAATTTACTCGTTCCCACGCTCCGGCGTGGGAACACACATTGAAGACAGTCCGGCGTGGGAACAATGATTTTTACCCTCCCGACAAAAGTGTCACGGCAAAATCCCTTCCCCCATCATCCCTCCTCCTTCATCCCTCCTCCTTCATCCCTCATCCTTCATCCCTCATCCTTCATCCCTTCATCCTTCCTCGACATCCACTCCGGCACCCTTTGGATCTTGCCCTGGCGATCGACCACGGCCAGCGTAACGTGGCCCGTGGCCAGGCGTTCGTTGCCGCGGAACAGTTCGTATTGGTGCTCGATTTTGGCCTCGGTTACCCGGGTGATGGTGGTCCTCAACCTCAACAGGTCGTCATAGCGAGCGGGGCGGTGGTAGCGGCATTCGGCCTTGACTACCACCACCAACTGGCCGGCTTCTTCCATTTTCCGGTAGTTTCCACCCGATGCCCGGAGCATTTCGGTCCGCCCTATTTCAAAATAGGTAAAATAGTGGGCATGGTGTAATAGGCCCATTGGGTCGCTTTCCTCGTAGCGGACGCGAATTTCGATTTCGTGTTGGGTAAGCATTTTAGCTACTCCCTGTTGACGGAACTTATCATCAGGAATATAGTTACGTATTGTGCTATCAAAGCCGTCTAGCCCTTTTCTTTGCGAGTGACGCTTATGAGCCATGAAGGATCCGCAGGCGTAAGTTCTTCAACCATGCGGGGCCGCAATTATCCCGCAATTCGGCAGTTTACCGTTTTTCTTGAGAATCGGGTAGGAAAGCTGCTGGAAGTTATTCGCCGCTTCGAGACCAGCCGCGTAAAGATCGTGGCCATCTCCATCTCCGACGCCGCCGAATGCGCATTCGCCCGTTTTCTTTTCAGCCATCCCGAGCAAGGCCGAGAGATCCTGGAACGGGCAGGATTGGCGATAGTCGAAAGCGACCTGATTGGCCTGGAACTGCCCGACTCCCCTCAACCGCTGCTGGAAATCTGCACTGCGTTGCTCCAAGCCGAGGTGAATATCATCCAAGCCTATCCCTTGCTGGTTCCACCCCGCGGCCACGCGGCAGTGGCGCTGATGGTCGACAACATCGAAATGGGCCAAGAAACACTGGCCGCCAAAGGCTTCAGGATGCTCACCGAAAACGACCTCATGGAAGAATAAGTTTAAATAATTTAGCTCTGTAGACCTAATGAGTTGTGTATTCTGTGTACGGAATTTGGAATTCTTTTCAAGTTGGGGAACAAACTGCGATTTTTCCACGTTCGCCTCATGGCTTGATGGGTCTTCTTGCCGGCTGGGAATTTTTTTGGTCAACATAGTTCGATTTTTCCACGATTGATCCCTGTCATTTACCGCCTCTTGATGTTTATGTGAGCGTACGGGAACTATCTATTGCGAGACTAAGTCTAACGAAGTGGTTGGCACAATTTCAAGTCAGAAAAGTATTATTTTGTCACCTGTCTGACAATAATGTGAAAGACAAAGAATACCGACACTTTTTTTCTTTCTATATTTTACCTGGAGCCGTTTTATATAACACCAGCAGATGCCATTTCTGCCTTGCCCACACCATTGCCACGCTCAACTCCCCTCGCCGGGCACCGACGGGCATTATCGGGCACCGATGCGCAGCATTGGTCGGCATGGTCGGTTGGTCGCGGGAGAGGGGCAGGGGGTGAGGGTGAAGCGCCGTCTGGTAGTGATAGAATGGTTAACAACCTCTATCTGTTAATCTACCCGACGTAATGGCGAAGTGAAGAAAAAGTTAATGATAACAATTAACTTCGATAGATTTACTATCAGAATGGCAAAGCCGCAATAAGCAAAAAACGTAAATATAATACCTTTATGCTTTAAGTAACCCGATTGAAGAACAATCAAGGCCACCCACATATATTGACAATTTACGCCAACCCGCTAAACTGAGGGGAACGATTTGTATCGTGCATTCTCAGAAAGAAATAGTCGTTAGAATGCTTATTTATTGGTTTCGCATGATGATGCCAGATTAATTTTGGTTGTTTTTTGAGACCTTGCTGGGGAACCCCCATCAATCGCGTTTTGAAATGGATGAAGAACTACTAACGACTTTAGTTGTTCACCGCAGAGATACCTAATTGCTGCTAAGGAGCAGTTAACATGGCTAAAAAGCGGGAATCAACGAGAATCGCTGCAAAAAGACGATCAGCGAGCGTTCCGGATTCTTACCGAGGTTTCTCTCTCCAGGCAACCCGTTTTCTCTTTTACCTGCTGAAAGCTAAACAAGACGACATTATAAGCCTTGAATACTTCGAAGACGTGGGAGTCGAAGAGTTGGATGGCACCATATTGGCGGAGCAGGACAAAAGCTATCTTTCTAGCAATCCATTGAGTGATCGTTCAGTCGTATTTTGGAAGACATTTCGCAACTGGGTCGATGCTGCAGATACCGGTTATACTGGACCCCGAAAAATGGACCACGAAAATTGATAGATTAGATGTACTCATGGTCCGAATGGAGGGAGTCCGAGATGGGAGCGAAACGACGGAGGATCGAGTCCTCGCTAAAGGCGAAGGCGGCGTTGGCGGCGGTGCGTGGAGACCGCACTACGAGCGAACTGGCGTCGCAATTCGGCGTGCATCCGACGCAGATTGGCTACTGGAAGAAGCGATTGTTGGAAGGGGCGGGCGAACTGTTTTCGGATGATCGTCGCCGGGAGAGCCAGGAGCAGGAGGCGTTGATCGCCGACTTGTACGAGCAGATCGGCCGCTTGCAGATGGAGCTGGCGTGGTTGAAAAAAAAAGTTGCCCGACTCGATTGAGTTCAAACGAAAGTGCGTTGAACCGCGCTGTCCCGGCGTGAGCATCCGCCGGCAGTGCGAGCTTTTGGGTTTGAACCGATCGAGTTGGTATGCGTCAATACGGCGCGATACGCTCGAGGAGGATTTGTCGTTGATGCGGCGGATCGACGAGCAGTATCTGCGGACTCCGTTTTACGGGAGTCGGCGGATGGCGGCCTGTTTGGGAGTGAATCGAAAATGGGTGCAACGGTTGATGCGGATCATGGGTTTGGAGGCGATTTATCCCAAGCCGCGATTGTCGTGGCACGACCCAGAACACAAAATATACCCGTATTTACTGCGAAATATGGAGATTGTGCGGCCTAACCAGGTATGGTCCAGCGACATCACCTACGTGCCGATGACGCAGGGCTGGATGTACCTGACGGTGGTCATGGATTGGTACAGTCGCTACGTATTGTCGTGGCGGCTGTCGAACACGCTGGACGGCATTTTTTGTCTGGAGGCGTTGGATGAAGCCCTCTCGCAAGGCACTCCGGAGATATTCAACACCGACCAGGGCGTGCAATACACGGCCGTGGCGTTTACTAGTCGTTTGGCAGCGGCGGGCGTGTCGGTGAGCATGGACGGCCGCGGCCGCTGGATGGACAACGTGTTCGTGGAACGATTATGGCGGACGGTGAAGTATGAAGACCTGTACCTGCACGACTACGCAACGGTGCGAGCATTGGAAAAAGGACTTTCGTACTTCTTCCAATTTTACAACGATGAGCGCGTTCACAGCGCCTTGGAATATCTCACGCCGCTGGCCGTGTATCGGGCGGCATGAAAGAGAGCCTTGCAGGTGTGGTCCAAATCGTTTTGAAATCGCGCAAGACGGGGATAGCCTATTGGCACTTCCCACCTTATTGGTTAAATCAGCAGCCGCGCGAGACCTTTGGTATAGGTCTCGCGGGCTGCTACCTTTGATCGTAAACAGTGGTCTGGACAACGGGGTCCACCTCAGGTCGTCTTCCGCCTGATCATACTTATTTCATTGTTTACGCACCTAGAGCCAATAAGGGAAACATTGTCGAGTCATTTCACAATGCAAAGAATATAGAGGATGCTAAAAAAACTCTAAGCAAGGCCCGTGAAACACTTGCACGCGAAGGCGGATGGAACATCAGCGATGCTGCTAAAGAACACGTTGAAGTGGTATTCAATGCCGACGCTTATCTTGTCGCTAGTGTCATAACGCGATTGACCGTTGACACGATTGAGGATAGCCCCGAAAATACGTTGAAATCGTTATTGCTAGAGAAACTCGTTGGTGAAGATTCATTTGACTTGGTCATCAGATGGGCTCACGGTTGGGTCAAGCAAAGTATTGACCGTTTCCTTGAACATGGGCAACCTCCGCGCATTGTAAAGAAGGACTTCCATGTACCTCTTGTGAATTTCGTACGTACACACGACCGCATCAGCATCTTACAGAGTGTTGCAGGTGCTCCAAGTGAAAAAGAGATCGAAGCAGAAATTGCAGTTCGCAACTATGTTAAGCAGCTTCGTGTCATCGACTTGGATGATGTCGATGTGTTTGAGGCTGTCAACGACTTCTTAAGTGCTTCTGTAGACCGAACGACATGGTCAGATTTAGGCATGATCTCCAAGGACTCACTCGATACTTTGGAGAAGGAGTTGAAGATAACATGGCGAAACAAACAACGCCGAACACATCTTGGCTTCGATAACAAAAAAGAGAAAGAGCAAGGACAGATTATATACATGGATTGTATGGAACATGACGCCCGTGTGGATGGTCTTGAAACACCCAGACAGTTCATTCGGGGTAGTTGGCACGCATTGGCCGACGATCTCGTCATAGGATGGCACCCTCAGTATATAACAATGCTTAGTGAAATGGCTTCAATGATCAATGATTTAGTTACGAAGGGAAAATAGTCATGTCAACCCTCACACAGGAAACCAGGTATGTTCAAAACCCAGCTCTTGGAGGTGTTCTACTTTGGAGATTTGCATGCGGATACACGGAGCAGCATAAGACGAGCGGGCATCCGCCTCTTCACCTTCTCTTTATTGTTCTGCCTATACTTTTTTATCGTGAAACCTTTGACGTTCTAAAATCTACCAAGCGGCCGACAGGGTTGCACGCTTTCGCTGCCAAGTTCTCATATAGCAATCTTGGAAAGACCGATGTATTGCTGGGTATCCACGAACGTGCAGCCTTGTGGCGAAATCTCACATGGGAATCCTTTCAGCTCTCCATCCAATCACGGCTTCTCACAGTGTCACGCTCCAATAGCACGGTCATTCCACTCACAAAAACATCACCGACAGGGGTTCCGATATCTATAAGACCGTTGCTTACAGAGGCGGAGAAGCTTGGACAGTGGTGTTCTGAAATGTCTCTGTTCGAGATCGGCACAATACTCAAGGTCGGATTCTGATGAAATTCAAGATCAAAGAAATTATATTGTGGCCAAGAAAGGATGGGCTTTCTCCACGTCGGGTTACGCTTGAACTCGACAAAGTTAATGTCATTAGCGGAGCATCCAAGACTGGGAAGTCCGCAATCATTCCCATTATTGATTACTGCTTGGCTGCCGATCGATGTGCGATTCCCGTCGAAATAATCCGAGATTCGTGTTGCTGGTTCGGAATACTCACTGAGACGGAAGAAGGGCAGAAACTCTTTGCACGGCGGGAGCCGGAAGGTCTGCAATCCACTGGAGATATGTATCTGGTTGAGGGCAGTACAGTTGAGGTACCTTACTCGGCCCCTAAAAAGAACACAACTGCCGATGCCATAAAAACAAGACTAGACGAGTTGTCCGGTTTGAGTAGGCTCAACTTTGACTTTGAGAATACGGGAAGCGGTTTTAAAGGGCGTACTAGCTTTCGCGATCTTGTTGCGTTTACCTTCCAACCTCAAAACATAGTTGCAAATCCGGACGTGCTATTTTTTAAAGCGGATACTTACGAACATCGTGAGAAGCTCAAAACTATCTTTCCATATGTACTAAAGGCAATCAGCGCTGAAGTCCTTGCTGCCCAGCATGAACTGCAATCAGTGCAGCGTGAGATGGCGCAAGCAACGCGAACTGAACAATCTGCAGCAGGTTTCAGAACGTTGGCTTGCCGAGCTTAGATCTTGGGCTTTGCAGGCACGAGAATGCGGTCTGATAGACGAGCCGGTCGCATATGCAGCCAGCCGAGACGAACTGCTTTCAATCCTCCAGCAAATTGTTGCGCAACACAGAAATGTGATCCCCAGTGCCGATGGTATCAATGAAGCAATAAACGAGCTTGTCCAACTTGAAGACGAAGAGGCTATTGCAGACACCCAGCTACGGAGTCTTCGTCGCCGACTCGCAGAAATGTCAAAGCTGAAGGAGAATGCGATTCGGTTCAAAGATTCGTTATCAATTCAACGTGATAGATTGGCAGTGTCGAAATGGCTTCATTCACTTGAAGACGAGACTCATTCTTGCCCGGTTTGTGGCAGCCAATTGCAGCAACATGAAAAGGTTTCGGAATTGATTGAATCTCTTGAGAGTGTTGAAGCTAGCGTCAAACGTGCGGGCTCAGTGCCAGTAGCGTTTGATCGGGAAATTCTTCGAGTAAAAGAGGATATCGGAGTCTGTATCGAGAAGCTCAAGGGGGTTGCCATTCGGAAGGTTGAAGTAGAAGCACTATACTGGACCCCGAAAAATGGACCACGAAAATTGATAGATTAGATGTACTCATGGTCCGAATGGAGGGAGTCCGAGATGGGAGCGAAACGACGGAGGATCGAGTCCTCGCTAAAGGCGAAGGCGGCGTTGGCGGCGGTGCGTGGAGACCGCACTACGAGCGAACTGGCGTCGCAATTCGGCGTGCATCCGACGCAGATTGGCTACTGGAAGAAGCGATTGTTGGAAGGGGCGGGCGAACTGTTTTCGGATGATCGTCGCCGGGAGAGCCAGGAGCAGGAGGCGTTGATCGCCGACTTGTACGAGCAGATCGGCCGCTTGCAGATGGAGCTGGCGTGGTTGAAAAAAAAAGTTGCCCGACTCGATTGAGTTCAAACGAAAGTGCGTTGAACCGCGCTGTCCCGGCGTGAGCATCCGCCGGCAGTGCGAGCTTTTGGGTTTGAACCGATCGAGTTGGTATGCGTCAATACGGCGCGATACGCTCGAGGAGGATTTGTCGTTGATGCGGCGGATCGACGAGCAGTATCTGCGGACTCCGTTTTACGGGAGTCGGCGGATGGCGGCCTGTTTGGGAGTGAATCGAAAATGGGTGCAACGGTTGATGCGGATCATGGGTTTGGAGGCGATTTATCCCAAGCCGCGATTGTCGTGGCACGACCCAGAACACAAAATATACCCGTATTTACTGCGAAATATGGAGATTGTGCGGCCTAACCAGGTATGGTCCAGCGACATCACCTACGTGCCGATGACGCAGGGCTGGATGTACCTGACGGTGGTCATGGATTGGTACAGTCGCTACGTATTGTCGTGGCGGCTGTCGAACACGCTGGACGGCATTTTTTGTCTGGAGGCGTTGGATGAAGCCCTCTCGCAAGGCACTCCGGAGATATTCAACACCGACCAGGGCGTGCAATACACGGCCGTGGCGTTTACTAGTCGTTTGGCAGCGGCGGGCGTGTCGGTGAGCATGGACGGCCGCGGCCGCTGGATGGACAACGTGTTCGTGGAACGATTATGGCGGACGGTGAAGTATGAAGACCTGTACCTGCACGACTACGCAACGGTGCGAGCATTGGAAAAAGGACTTTCGTACTTCTTCCAATTTTACAACGATGAGCGCGTTCACAGCGCCTTGGAATATCTCACGCCGCTGGCCGTGTATCGGGCGGCATGAAAGAGAGCCTTGCAGGTGTGGTCCAAATCGTTTTGAAATCGCGCAAGACGGGGATAGCCTATTGGCACTTCCCACCTTATTGGTTAAATCAGCAGCCGCGCGAGACCTTTGGTATAGGTCTCGCGGGCTGCTACCTTTGATCGTAAACAGTGGTCTGGACAACGGGGTCCACCTCACACGCTCGGAACAAGCACAGCAAGCAAGCTTCAAACAATCTGAAATTGCCCGATTCCTAGGCCGTATTGAAAAAGGCCTGGAAATGCACCAATCCCTTGGAAAGGATAGTGTCTTAGCTGAAGAAGTTGAAGAACTTCAAATGCGTGAAAAGCATCTTGAAAAACTCATATCAAGCGAGGGTATCAGAGGGCGCAAGCAGAGAGCTCTAGATAAGATAACCATGTTGGCAGGTCGCTTGCTCCCTGAGCTTGATGCAGAGCGACCTAATGACCCGATCGAACTATCGATCACAGATTTGACAATTAAGGTCAAAGGCCAACAACGTGAGGATTATCTATGGGAAATCGGCAGTGGCGCAAACTGGCTATCATATCACGTCGCGTTGTCATTAGCACTTCAGCAGTTCTTCATTGAAAACAAACCAAGCCCTGTTCCGTCGCTTCTCGTTTACGATCAGCCTAGCCAAGTGTATTTCCCTCGTCGACTGGCTTATTCACATACTAAAGAGGAAGAACGCGATCAAGTTCTTACCGATGAGGATGTGGAGGCAGTACGAAAGGTATTTATAACCATAGGCAACGTCGTCAAAGGGTCTTCGGGAGCCCTGCAGACGTTGATTCTCGATCACGCAGGATCAGACGTTTGGGAGGATATTCCAGGCGTTCATCTTGTTGAAGAATGGCGGCAAGGTAAAAAACTCGTACCACTTGATTGGCTTCCGTAAGAAGCCTAAATTGCACAAAACTTATTGTGTCGTAAGTGTAAAATTATCGGAGAATGTGTGTCTGTCAGCAAATTACCATATTATTAGCAACAGGGAACGCGCACACTGGCAGGTTGTGTACGTTGTCCAGAACGACCGGCTTGTTAACTTTTCGGGGGTTGTTAAGCAGAGATTTATAAAAGAAGGATGAAGAATAACAAAAGCGGAAGGCGGAAATCTGTTGGCGGGATATTATCGAAAAACACCTAAATCCTTGCGGCGAAAGGCGGAAGGTAAGGGGAGGGTAAGGTGTCGGGAGTCTTATTTATAGTTAAAATCCGCCGGCAGAGCGCGCATGTTGCGGATTTGGGCGTGCGAGAGGGCAGGTGTCCACCCGGCATTTAATTCCCCGGGACAAACCGGTCCTTATTATCTTAAAACCTCTAACAAAATGGGGACAGGCACACTTCCGTAATCTTTATTTCAGCAGTTTTTGTGGAAAAGCCGGGAGCAAGTCCCCATTTTGTCCACGTAACAAACCGGTCTTTTTTATCCTAATCGAAATCCGAGGGCAGGTTGTGCAACTTGCGGATTTGCACGTGCGAGAGTACATCCCAGGAGACCACGATAATCGAGTAGGTGCCGTCCATTTCCTTGACTGCGAAGACCCCTTGATGTTGGAGGGAGAGTTTTTTGGAATACAGATCGGGCTTGTAAACTTCGCCGTTGCGGAGGATTATTTCCAAAATCGCGTCTTTTGGTTTTTCCGCCCAGAGTTGTGCGAACAATCGGGCCATGGAAGGCGCATTGGCGGTAGTTCCGGCTTGGAGTCTGGCGGTCGTGGCTGCGCTGGTCTTGATGGATGAAGTGGATTTAGGGGAACGAAAAACGGCGGCGCTTGATTCGTCTTGGGTTTTTTTCTCCAATGCGTCCAGCGAAATATGCGAATCGGCCATGTTAGGGACATGGCCTGAACCGGTCCTCTGATCGACGGCCAGCTTATCGGCGGATCCATTCGAGGGAATGGGAAACCGCAGTCCGCATTTTGGACATTTAGCGGCGCGTCCCGCCAGATCGTCGGGACAACGGATTTTATGATTATTTGGACATAGACATTCGATCACATTCACCTCCTATTGCAAAACAGCCCGAATATATCGAAGCTCTCTATTACAAAGAGAGTTCTTATTGTTTGCCATTTCGGCCGGCTTGTGATCTTAAAGTCAAATTGATTATTTTGCGTTCCTACAGGCTCTTCTCGATTCCTCCATTTCAATTGGCAATAAAATACAAAAACCACCCATACGTGTGGTATAATTGTTGATTGTGTGATTCAGAAGCCATTTTTTTAGCGGTCCGGGGTACCCAAGACCTATAAACAGGCCCAACGAACGTTTAAAACTCGAATTATCAGAGGAGATGGGTACCGCCCATTTATCGCGGCCGGCCTATTTTCATTGATACTACTTTATCGAGCACACAATTACAATCAGAATTTTGGGGAAATTTTATTGTTTTAACCAGTTGATTGGCCCACATTCCTTGACTCTATCGTGGGGTATAGGAAACTTTAGGAAAGGGAAGCGGGTCACAAGGATCGCGAGTTGCCGCATGTCAATAATTGTTGTTTGTCCAGGTTGCCGGAAGCGTTACGCGGTGAATGAAAAATTTGCCGGGAAAACCGGGCATTGCCCGAATTGCAAACACCCGGTCAGGGTTCCTGAGCGGGCGGCGGAAGTCGTAGTCCATACCCCCGAGCAATTCGAGAACGGCGGGCGCAGCACAACCGACCAGTTGGTGCTTCAGCCCATCGCCCGGGAGCAGACCAAATTCAATCCCGTGACAGCGGCGGGCATCGCTTGCGCGGCGACGGCGATTTTCGCCGGGGCATTTCTGGGCGGGAAAATAGGACTGCTTAATAATCACCACTTCTTCACTGCCGTGGGATTGGCGCTCATATCGCCTCTCTTGGCCTGGGCCGGATATAGCTTCCTTTACGACGACGAATTGGAGCCCTATAAAAGCCATTCGCTCTTTATCCGCTCGGCAATATGCGGATTGGCTTACGCCCTGCTGTGGGGCGTGTTCGCTTACGTGTCCGATATAGTCTTGACCGGCGACGTATGGAATTGGGCATTTATCGCCCCGCCGTTTTTGGCCGCCGGCACGATGGTTGCCGTAACCACGTTTGATCTGGAATACGGCAATGGATTTTTCCATTACTCGTTTTACCTCTTGGTAATCATCATCCTCCGCTGGGCCGC
The DNA here is from genome assembly GCA_963845975.1 of Pirellulales bacterium. Classification (GTDB taxonomy): domain Bacteria; phylum Planctomycetota; class Planctomycetia; order Pirellulales; family Thermoguttaceae; genus JBEKIK01. Next base: position 1,330,283 of record CAWJUD010000002.1, read on the forward strand.
CGGACTGGGATGGATCTGGGATATAAACGCTAAATGATGAATTACGAATTAAAAACATGCACAAGAAACCGCTTGCGGTTTCGCAAACATTACTGGCGGCCGTCCTTATTCCGCTATTGAATAGCGCGGCATGATGGACGCAAACAAAGTCCCCGGTGTAATCACCGGGGGCTAAATAAGCGGTGTATGAACTAATGTAATTGATGCGTGCTAAACACTTTCAAACCTCGATTAAAGGACTCTTAGGCCCCAACCACTACCCCATGTCCGATAAAACATGTTAATATAACGGTCTGTAATTCGGCGTTCATTATTCAACATTTATCAATTTTTGCATGTCTTCGCTACACGACATCCCGGAAATCGTTGCCTTGGATTCCCGGCGCTCGATGGTGCGCATTCCGCCCGAGGTGGATGTGCCGTTGACGGCCCGAGTGAGGCAGCTTATCGACGCCGCCGATTTCCGCCGCCTTGCCCGGATCAGCCAATTAGGCCTTGTATCGCTGATATATCCGGCCGCGATCCACACCCGTTTCGAGCACAGCCTGGGGGTGTATCGCTTGGCGTTGTTGTATTTGAAGCAGCTTTCGCACGACGAGCGATTTTCCGCGGCAATCCGTCCTGAACAGGCCGGGGTATTTATCGCGGCCGCCTTGTTGCACGACCTTGGGCACTGGCCGTTTTGCCATCCGATCGAAGATATCTGCCTGCCCAGCGTGCCCAGCCACGAACTTTTCGCCAACAGCTTTATATTGGAAGGCGAAATCGCCGACGTGTTGCGCCACGATTGGGACATCAATCCGCGGGACGTGGTGGCCCTGCTCAGCGAAAAACCCCGCGACGTCGCCTCGCGCATCTTGCACAGCATGATTTCCGGGCCGATCGACATCGACAAAATGGACTATTTGTTTCGCGACAGCCTGCACGCCGGAGTGCCTTACGGGCGGCACTTCGATCAGCAGCGCCTGCTGGGCAGTTTGTGCCTGAATCAGTCGGGCGACGGCCTGGCCATTACCGACAAAGGCAAAACCGCCGCCGAACTGATGGTTTTCGCCCGGTACGTGATGTTCAGCGAAGTGTATTGGCATCATGGAGTGCGCTCGGCCACGGCCATGCTGCAACGGGCATTTTACCTGCTGCACGGATCGCTGGACCTGGATGCTCTGTTCCGCATGACCGAGCAGGAAATGATCGAGGAACTGCTGGAAGCCGGCGAGATATCTCCGGCGGGCGAATTGCTCGACGGTCTTTTCGGCCCCACGCGGCAGTTGTACAAGCGACTGGCCCAATACAGTTTTATCGAGCATCGCGATTTCTATCAGCGCCTGGCCCGCCGGCCTTATCCATGGCTGGTGGCCTGTGCCGAGCAATTTACGGCGGCCGCGAGCACGGCCCTGGGCCGCGTGGTCGCCCCGCAGGAAATCCTGTTCGACGCCCCGCCGGTCAAGAAGGAAGTCGAATTCAACGTTGAAATCCATTTCCCCAAGGAAGGCGTGTACCGCCCGCTGGGCGAAGTATCGCCGGTCGTCCATACGCTGGCCACGCAACAATTCGACGACTACGTAAAGCGTGTCCGCATCTTCGCGCACCCGCGACTGGTAGCCGATCTCCGCCGCTTGCCGAACCTATCCGAATTGCTAGATCAGGCAATCACACGGACGGAATAAAATGCTTAGTAGGTCAGGCACTCCGTGCCTGACAATTGCCTGCCTGTCAGGCACGGAGTGCCTGACCTACATCTACATCTTGCCTTTTATTTCTTCCCTTTAGGCGATGCAGTTGCGGAAACTATAGGGCTGTCGCCAGAATCTATCCTGCCAACCAGCGTGCTGAAATATCCGGGCACTTTCGCCACAAAAGTAAGCGGCTCGCCGCTTGTGGGGTGTTTGAAGGAAATGGATCGGGCATGAAGTGCCAGGCGTGTGTGGGCTGTACCGCCTTTCCCGTATTTCTTATCGCCCACGATCGGGTGCCCAATATCGGCCAGATGCACGCGGATCTGGTTTTTTCGGCCCGTCAGCAGATCGACTTCCAGCAAAGCAAAATCCTTTGTCTGGCGGAGCACTTTATAAGCGGTATGCGACAACTTGCCTTTGGCTGCGTCGGACGTGGAATACACCACTTGGGCTTTGTTTTCGGCCAAGAACGTGCTAATGGTTTGGGATTTTATTTTGCACTTGCCATGAACGACGGCCAGATATTTTTTCTCGGTCTCATTCCACTGGCCCTGCAAACGGAGCTTGGCCTGTTGGGTTTTGGCGAAGATGAGGATGCCTGAAGCATCCCTATCGAGCCGGTGCACGATGAAAACGCGGTCCCGCGACCTGTACCGGCCCTTGCGGACATAATTCGTCAGAATAAAGTAAGCGGTGCGTGATTTTTCCCTATCGGTGCCGACCGTTAAAAGGCCCGGCGGTTTATCGACAACAAGAATATCTCGATCTTCGTATATTATCACCAGTCCCATCGCCAGCGGCCGAGTTTTTGGAATGGAAGCTTTGCGCATGGCGATTTCTCTAAAGTAGCAGGCACACGCCGTGTGCCGTCCGCATTTGAGACCTTGTAAAAAGGGGACATTCTACTTTTCTTAAAAACCAGAATGTCCCTTTTTCTGGGCTTGTAAGAAATTTTGTGTCAGTTGGTGGCACGGGCTTCCAGCCCGTGAAGAAACACGGCCAGGATGGCCGTGCCACTTGGACAATGACACAAAAATTCGTACAGTCCCCTTTTTCTTTTCCTTCGCCTCTATTGCAGCTTCCGCACTTCCCGCTCGGCTTCGGCCCGCGACTTGCACACTATTGTGAAGAATGAGGCAGTCTTGGCGACGGCACTCTCCTCTTCCTTCCATTTCTTCGCTGCTGCAGGCGAAGTCGTGACCACCAATCGAACCACGAATGAACGGCCTTCCTTCTGCACGCACTTCACCACGTAATGTGTCTGGTTTTCAATCGGATCGACGTATTCAGCTTGCATGCTTTTGCTGGTAAGGTACGCCTGAAGCTCGCGCTGGAAATTTTCAAAGTCGCTGCCGAAATGCTTGACAAAGAGCTTATCGGCCTTCCCGGCGACCGGCGCCGTCGCCTTGTCCAGCGGCTCATACTTGCTGACGTCGGCCATGTATGCGCAAAACGCTTCGCTCTTTTTGCTCGCCAAATAATGCACGAGTCCCCATGCAAGAGCATATCCATCGGGATCGAGATCCTCCGACTCAACGGTTTTTTCCAGTAATCTATCGGAAGCATTCATCTTCAGAAGAGTGTGCATGCGCAGGTCGTTGACCATGCCCGCTTTGGTCCACTTCATCGTCCGCTCCGGAAGCTCAACGTTAGCCTTACGTATCAGACTGGAATTAACCTTCAGCGGGCAATAGTATTCAGCAATTCCCTCGCAAATCCAGGGCGACCAATTCGACAGCCGGCTCTGAATGCCGCTGTTGGCCAACAATTGATGCACGCCTTCATGTGCGATGACATAGCCGGCTTCTTTTGCCGCGAACTCAGGGGCCGCGTCCCACAACTCTAGATCTTCGTACATCATGACATGGTTAGTCATCACGTTGTAATACGCGCTCACCTCCTTGGGCATGGGGTGGTAGGCATCGTACGCCGCTCGATTCGGCATGATGACCACAACCATCGGTACCTCCGGCCGCGTCACCTTCAATCCCCACGATTTGAGGCTGCTTACCACGCCCGGCAGCATCGTTTCCAGAATTGATCGGACGTGCATAAAGAATCCGTCGCTGCAATCGTAAACATAAAAGTAGAACTTTCCCTTCTCGACTTTAAACTTGGATAGACCGGCCGCCTTGAGCGACTCTTGCATATCCTCCGTAGATGCGGCAACAAATGGATCTGTCGTCGGCTTGGCCTCCGCTCGCTCGACGAGCTCCAGGTCGCCGGTCGGCAACATGACCATCGCGTACGGATCCAGCGCAATGTAACCGGACGACTTGAGACGCACCGGTCGCCGATTTCAGCAGCAATAGTTCACCATGGCCGGCGCGTGGCTTCACTCCCGGCGGAAGCTGAGACAGAATTTGACGACTATTGAACGAGTGTTCGGGCGCGGCCGATTGGGCAAAAACCTGCGTACCGGCGATCGCAGCAGCCGCGAAGACAACAATATGCTTTATCAAAGATATAATGTCACCCCCCAGAAGGCAATTGGAGACAAAAAGGTAATAGCTGGCAGATTTGGGCAAACGAGAAAAAAACTTCATGTATCATTTTTACCAAAATACCCCATACTTGTCAATTTTGGCGGCTGTCACCTTTTCTAATTCAAGTTTTCCTTCTTATCCAGGCACCACATCACACCGCCGCGGGTAGCGATGTATAGGAAAACGAAACTATAAAGGGCCGCCAGTTCGCCCCCGTTTATGGCCGGGAAAAACGCTTGGCCGATTTGTAACTTCCAATGGAACTGGAAATAAGCCACGGCCATTTCGCCGCTCGCAATGAAAGCCGCCCAGCGGGTCTTAAAGCCCAAGAATATCAGCAGGCCGCAAACTAGCTCGATTAGCCCGCCAAACCAAGGTTGGGATCCCACAGGGGGCCGGAAATCGCTTAGAAGGCCAAATATTTTTTGGACTCCGTGAAAAGAAAACATTAATCCCGCCACGATCCGCAGCAATGCGTAGGCCTGGTCGGCGTACTTGGCAAGTAGGTTCATCGTTCGTCTCCTTTTAAAAGGAAAAAAGAAAACATTCTACATTTCATGGAAAACCAGACTGTTTCCGTTATTACTAAAGATATTCCTCGATAAGTATGTCTGCCGCTTCACCATCAATTGAAAATTCTATAAAAATTCCCCCATTTCCGGAGTATTCTCGGATTAAATATTTCTGTTCCCGAATGTCTCCAAATGATGTCATCGGGATTCTCTCAATAAGCGTTCTATCGGTGAGATATACAGTTATAGCCGCAGCCGGGCGTCTTGCGTGATAGCCATAGACGCCGCAACTCATGCGCCACTTACTTGACAATGCCGAGATAGTGAATTTCTCAGTTGCTCCTCTACCACTAACTTTCCATGAGGCTACGGTCTGCCAGGTTGCCGGTTTGACGGGTGTTTCCTTTGCGGATTCTTTCTGAGGCTCTGGCGCGTCGTTTGTCAGTCGAGGTGCCGGGCCTTTAGCAGCATCTGTTCGTACTGGTGGATTGGTGTTTGAGTTTGTTTTCTTTGATCCACAGCCGACGGGAATTAAGGCGATTGTAGCTAGGCTAAACACAAGTAAGGATCTCATATTTAATTCCTGATTGATGACATCTCACAAAAGCGGAATGTCTCTTTGTCTCCATTTTGTTTTTTTAGGCCATGAGCTTTTCAAACTCAACGATAATATCAGGAGCCACCGCCAAGAAATCGTTCAAAATCACTTCGAGATTAACGTACTTAGATGAGCCTTCGTCAAAGAATATGTCATCTTGGGTGAGTAACGGTCTCTTCTGCTTTACTTGAGAACCGCCAGTAATTGATACTTGCGGACCTTGATCTGTCACAACGATAGCGGCTTCACCTCCCTGGGCTGTCATCTTAATCGGGCCACCGAACATCATCCGCCTAAAATTTGGATCAGGCGGCACGATCCCGAAACGATGAAAGTCATGTATCCGAATCCGTTCGATTAGCGCGTAATAGGGCAGCTTAGATGCAACTAGAGATTCAAAAGTATCCCGATTTACCTTGGGATTGGGATCTTTCAGATTCTTTACCTCTTCTTGCACGACAGCCTCCAGCATCAGTTCTGTGATTGCGCGACATGAATAAACTGCCGCCAACATAAGGCGGTAGTTAGCCTTTGGATCTTTTTCTTTTTCAGCGAGATTAAAGAAAAACTGTGCACGATCTAAGTGCTCGCGGATGCCACGTAACCTAGGACTTTCAAATTGCATCACTCCTCCTGTAGAACATGAATCTTTGGCCATAACGACGGAACTAAGCAACACGAGTTGAAGGCTCGCATCCACTGGATTGACTTTATATGGAACGTATATCGCACATTATTGATGAAATATAAGAAAATACAAGGCGCTAAGCAGGAGTATACACCTGAATAAGTCTAGATGAATCCCGCCAGTGACACATAGCGCTGTCAAATACTTTGTCTTTCATTCTTCATCCTTCAACCTTCTTTTTTACGTTCCCCAATCTCTCGCATATCGGAAATCGCGGTCCATGGTGCGGTGGGAGAGTTTGGCAATGACCGGCATACGGCGCTTGTAGTGGTTGCGGCGGATCAGCTCGATCACACGGTCGATGAATTCGGGGGCGAAGCCGGATTGGATTAGTTCTTGACGGCGCATGCGGCGATCGACCAATTGGACCAGCAGGCGATCGACTTCGGCGTAAGAGAAGCCTAGTTCGCCCTCGTCGGTCTGGCCGACCCACAGATCGCCGGTGGGTTCTTTGTGCAAGATCGGCTCGGGCAGGCCCAGATAGGCGGCGAGTTGATAGAGTTGGGTTTTATAGAGGTCGCCGATTGGATTTATGGCCGAGGCCATGTCGCCGAACTGGGTGCCGTAGCCTAAGAGCAGTTCGCTTTTATTGCTCGTGCCCGCCACAAGGCCGCCAAACGCCGCACTTTGGTCGTAGAGCACGGTCATGCGCTCGCGTGCGCATTTGTTGGCCAGGCGCATTTGGGCGGCGTCGGGAAAGGCGGCGAAATAGGCGTCGATCTGCGGGGTAATGGGCACGTCGATTGTGTGCACGCCCGTGCGCTCGATAACCGCCCGGCTGTCGCGGCGGGTGGCCTCGCTGGAGGTTTTATATGGCATGGTTACGGCCAGGACGTTGTCGGGCCCAAGTGCTTTTGCGCAAAGATAAGCGACCACGCTGGAATCGATGCCGCCGGAGAGCCCGACCACGGCCCGCTGGAATCCGGCCCGGCGAATCTCAACGCCGATAAACCGCGTGAGAATATCGGCGACCAACTCGGGATTGATGCGCAGCTCGGGAGCAATGGGCGGATCATTCATAGCGGCGGCGTTTTATGCGTTTTAGTTCCTCGATGGTCAACAGCAGACGCTCGTCGCGGGCCAGGGGAATAATCATCCTTTGGCGGCGGAGTTCGGCCGGATCGAAGGCGGCGATAGTCAGGGACTCGTCGAGCATGGGGGCTTGGGCGATTAACCGGCCGTCGGGGCCCACGGCCATGCTCCCGCCCCAAAAGCACAGGCCGTCCTCGAAGCCCACGCGATTAACCACTATGACTACCGCGCCCAGGAGTTGGGCAAAGGCCTTGGCGATGAGCTCGTAGGTTTCGGCGGTGGCGATTTTGGGGCCTTCGACGCCGCGGGCAGGCGAATTTGCCACGCATATAAGCAGATCGACTTCTTCGGCCTGCATGACGGCCGCCGCGGAAATATGCCAAAAATCCTCGCAGATCAAAATGCCCACGCGCCCGAAGCGGGCGGTGTCGAAGGCTTCGAGCCGTTCGCCGGCGGCAAAATACCGCTGCTCGTCGAACAGGCCATAGGTGGGCAGATAGACCTTGCGATGCCAGTGGACGATCCGTCCGCCTTCGGCAAAAAAAGCCGCATTGTAAAAACGATGGCGCGGCGATTCCTCGACCATGCCGGCCACCAGCGACATTGGCCCGGCAGCCTGGACCAACTCGCGCAACTCCGGTCCGTTGCGGCTGAGGGCCAGATCGGGCACCATGTCGCGGACAAAATAGCCGGTAAGCGACAATTCGGGAAAGATCACCAGATCGGCCTGGCGGTTCCGGGCGGCCTCGATGCGATCGAGGTGCAGGGCGAAATTTCGCTTTCGATCGGCAAGGGCCGGGGCAATCTGCGCCATTGCCACGCGCAAAAGGTTTGGCGAGCCTTCGGCGGCGGAGGAAATTTCCAAATCGGGTTCAGTCGAGCTGAAAGGCGAATCCACTAGTTTCATCTCCCTAGCGTCATTTCCATACCCTGTAAGACGGTTTTAAAAACTGTCCTACCAATCCCCAAATATCTAATCCCTAACTTATTATAGCTTAACCGACAGATAAAATCGCCTAGTGGAGGGGAAACTTGTGTCCCGGGGGTCGTTGACCTCCGGCTATTAAGTAGTGCGAATCAAGCGTCCCGGCGGTCGTTTTACCGCCGGCTACTGAGTTTCAGGAAAAGAAAGTCGTGAAAAAAACAGAGCCGGGGTGTGTCGCCCCACATTTCCGGGCCGACACGGCCCGGCTCCGATGAAAAAATATGACATTACTTTACTGAAAATAAATAATCAGCGGCGTGAAGCCTGCGGGAAAAAGCAAGACGATTAATTTTCACCCAAGACCACTTTAACGGCCTGAAGCAAATTCCGCCGGGTAGATTGAGTATATTCGGTATCGAACCAGAGGATTTTTCCCGATTCATCGAGCAAATAAACCCGGGGCAAAATGGACTTGGCCACCTTGCTGAAAAAGGCGTTATCCGGATCAAAGAAACAAGGCACTTTAATGCCGATTTTTTCCAGCTCTTGTTGCACCGATTGCGGTTTGCCGTCTTCATTGATTCCGATTACTTTGACCGCTTTTCCGGCATAAGGTTCGGCCACGTCGTTTTGCAAATCGCGCAGGGCCGCATCGGCCGCCAGCCTGGCGTAATTCGAACCGCCTTCGGACCAAAAAAACAGCACCGTATATTTTTCGCCGAACTGGCTTTCCAGGGAGACTTTGCCGCCGTCGGCCGTAAGGAGTTCTCCGTTGGGCATCATGTCGCCCACGTTGACCAGGCAAGTTGCGCGGAGTGCATCGGTGAGGCCGACTTTAGGGATTGTAAGAGGCGGGGGAGGAGTTTTGGGCTTGGAGCGTTTCGATATAGGTTTTTCTTCCTTCTCGGTCACGATCCGATCTTTTGTCTCAACCTCATCGCTTTTTGCCAAAGATGTCTCGGGCTCCTGAGCGGCGGTTCTGGTTGCCGATTTAGCGGCAGGCCGGCTGCCCGATGATTTGGCTTTTTCGGCTTGGGGACTCTCCCGGCAACCTAAAAACAATACGATGCTTGCGAACGTCAATAAAAGACCTGATATTCGAACAGGATTCCATGCCATGACGATTGCTCCTGGATTTTAGCCCTGCAAAATGCCGGGAAATAACGCATCCCCAATGGTTATGGTTTAGTTTCACACCTGTGAGCCGATTCGTCAACGGGTGGTTTTACCGCGGTTTTTGAAAAGAAATTCGACCGAGCCGAGCTTGATCGTCGAGAATCATTGTCAGGTCAACGAGTGATCTTGATTCCCAGTTCGTTGAGTTGTTTCGCATCGACCTGGCCTGGGGCGTTGGTCATCAGGTCGGTGGCCCGTTGGGTCTTGGGGAATGCCATGCAGTCGCGAATACTGTCCAAATGGCCGAAGAGCATGACCAGGCGATCGATTCCCAGGGCGATTCCGCCGTGGGGCGGCGCACCGTATTGCAGGGCGTCGAGGAGGAAGCCGAAACGTTCGCGGGCTTGCTCCTTGTTGATTCCCAACAGTTGGAAGACTTGTTGTTGAAGCAGTTGATCGTGGATACGGATGGTGCCCCCGCCCGCCTCGGAGCCGTTGATTACCAAATCGTAGGCCTGTGCCCGGCATTTTCCCGGATCGGCGGCGAAGAGTTCGCGGTCCTGGATGCGTGGCGAAGTGAAGGGATGATGCATGGCGGTCCAACCGCCTTCCTCGGCATCGTAGGCGAACATGGGGAACTCCACGATCCAGGAAAAGTGCATCTTGTTCGGATCGTAGAGTTTCAGTTCAGCGGCGAGCCGTTTGCGCAGCGCATATAGGGCTTTGCACGTGATTTCGAACTTGTCGGCGACGATGAGAAGCAAATCGCCCGGGGCCGCGTCCAAGCGCCGGCCGATTTTTTCCAGCAGGTCGGCGGTAAAATTCTTGGCGATGGGCGAGGCAAGTTTACCTTCGGCCTCGACTTTGAACCAGGCCAGCCCTTTGGCGCCGAAGTCCTCGACCACAAAGGCAGTCAGTTCGTCGATCCCCTTGCGCGAGTAGCGGTCGGCCGCGCCCTTGGCGTTGATGCCGCGGACCCGATAACCGGACTCGGCCGCGGATCGGAAGACGTTGAATTCGGATAGCCCGGCAAGATCGGTCAAGTCGGTCAGTTCCATGCCGAAGCGGAGGTCCGGGGCGTCGTGCCCAAAGCGCTCCATCGCCTCGTCATAGGTCATTCGCGGCAGGGGCGGGGCCAAGTCGATATTTAAAATCTCCTTGGCCAAGCGAACCATCAAGGGATCGATCACGCCGATTATATCTTCGGCGTTTACAAACGACATCTCCAGGTCCAACTGGGTGAACTCGGGCTGGCGGTCGGCGCGGAGGTCTTCATCCCGGAAACACTTTGCAACCTGGATATAACGGTCGTAGCCGGCCACCATCAAAATCTGCTTGTAAAGCTGAGGCGATTGCGGCAAGGCGTAGAACGATCCCTGCTGAATGCGGCTGGGCACAAGATAATCGCGGGCGCCCTCGGGCGTGCTGCGTCCCAGCATGGGCGTCTCGACTTCCAGGAAACCTAGGGAGTCGAAATAATCGCGCATGATCTTGATAATCCGGTGCCGCAAAATAAGCGTGCGCTGCATTTCCGGACGGCGCAGATCGACATACCGATACTTCAAACGGATATCTTCGCCGGGCAGATCCTTGCTCGTGGGCTGGAAAGGCGGGGTAAGACTTTTGTTGAGGATCTCCAGTTTTGCCGCGCGGACTTCGATCTCGCCGGTGATCAACTTCGGATTGACCGTCCCCTCCGGACGCCTGGCCACCTTGCCCGATATTAGAATAACGTATTCGGATCGAAGCGTTTTTGCCAAATCCAGGATTTCCTTGCCGCCCTCGGGGGCGAAAACTATCTGCACGATGCCGTACCGATCCCTAAGGTCGACAAACAGCACTCCGCTGTGGTCTCGATAGCTATCGACCCAGCCGCAGAGAGTAACCTGCCGATCCACATGGCTTGACCGCAATTCGCCGCAAGTATGTGTGCGCAACAATTTCGTATCTCCACTGATAATGATTTTTTGAGATATAAGAACTTTCAATTCTAGTCTAAAACGAAGGTTGCGCAAAGTGGTTTTGAATATTTGGCGTTTGTCTATGGTTTCGCTTTGATGTTCGACGGATTGCCGCCATTTCAGAATGTAACTATATGTCGGCCATAGTGTTAAGTTGCAATACTGTGATTACAAATTCCACGATCCAATGCGGGCGATTGACTCCGGCCGTTTGCCGCTTATAGTATGATTCAAGCCGTTTTGGATTAATAATTCCCAACGGGCGCGGAAACTTCGCCGGACAGCCGTCGATAATCCTTAAAATCGTTGCCAATCGTCTTTTTGAATTTCTTTTAAGTAGGAGAAAATCCGTGGATAAAATCGATATAGATAAAATCGAAAAAATCATAAGTGATCGGAAAAAAGCCTATAAATACTTCGCGGAAAGTTCCAATGTATTCAACACCTTCCTGGATATGGAACAAAAGACATACTGCGACGGCAATCTGGATAAGAAAACCAAAGAACTAATCGCCCTGGGAATATCCATTTATTCAAATTGCGAATCTTGCATGGAATGGCATATCAGAGGCGCCTTGAATTCAGGAAGCACAAGGGATGAGATCATCGAGACCATAGGAGTCAGCATGGAAATGGGGGGCGGGCCGGCCACCGTTGCCAGCAGATTCGCCATGAACGTATTGGAATATTATTTCAATAAATAACTGATCCGCCGGGCCACTTCACCCGGATCGGCCGTGCCGCCAAGCGATACAAAACGGCATTCGCTGAGGCTGCGAAACCAGGTGTTTTGACGCTTGGCAAGCTGCCGGGTGTGAAGTTGGACCAAATTCACGGTCTCGGCCAATGTACGGCGGCCTTCGAGATGTTCGATCACTTCGCGGTAGCCCACGGCTTGCCGGGCGGTTTTTCCCGGCGGTTTTGCATCGGCCAATAAGGCCCGCACTTCGCCGATCAGTCCGTTTTCAAACATTTCGCCCACCCGGCGATCGATCCGGCGCGAAGTTCATCACGCGGCCGATCAAGGACAAACACGCGGCATCGTTCGGCGGGCGCGCCGACGTCGAATTGTTTTTGAAATTCGCTGATCGGCCGGCCGGTAAGGTGAAAGATTTCCAAGGCCCGAATCAGGCGCTTCATATCGTTAGGATGCAATCGTGCCGCGGCCGCTGCATCCACCTCTTGCAGTCGCCGATGGAGCCAGAGCGGGTCTTGCTGTTGGGCCTGTTGCTGAAGCTGCCGGCGAAAGGTCCAATCGGCGGCCGGGCCTTGAAAGATTCCCCGCAACAGGCCCTTTAAATATAAAGGAGTGCCGCCGACAAAGAGCACTTTTGTGCCCCGGCCGGTAATATCTCGAACGCATCGATGTGCGGTTTCGATATATTGCGCCAGGCTGTATTCCTCGTGAGGATCGATGATATCGATTAAATGGTGCGGCACGCGGCGGCGTTCTTCCGCCGAGGGTTTGGCAGTGCCGATATCCATGTGCCGAAACAGGGCCATGGAATCCATGGACACGATTTCCGCTCCGATCTGCCGGGCCAATTCCACTCCAACCGCCGACTTGCCCGAGGCCGTCGGGCCGGTGAGATAACAGCAATCGAGCAAAGGTTGAAATAGCATTAAATTGTTTTAACCGAAAACCCGTTTCCCGCGGAACCAGGTTGCCGCGACCGGTTTGTCGGAATCGAAAAGTAGATCGTATGGACCAGCCGACTTGCGCTTGGGCAGGGGCACAATTGCCAGATTGGCATATTTTCCCGCTTGCAGGCTGCCGATTTCGTTATCGCGGCCGAGGGCTTTGGCCCCATGCAAAGTGCCAAGTTGCAAGACCATTTGGGGGTTGAGTTCCGGATAAAGACGCGCCACGAGGCGAATTTCCGCCAATAAGTCGAGATCGGGCGAGGTTGCCCGGCTGTCGGTTCCCAAACACACAGTCACGCCCGCCCTTAGCATCCGCTCCAGGGGATAGCGATCGTGGCCGAAATATCGATGCGTTCGCGGGCAATAAACCACGGCCATCGTTTCCGCATGATCGGCCAAAAGCCCAATCTCGTCGCGGCTCAGGTAGTTGCCGTGAATTATCAGCACGCGGCTGGCAACGGCTAGCATTTCGAGATAATCCAAGGGTCGCGAACAGTGCGATGCGGCGGCAGGGTCGTAAACGCCCAAATCGATCAATAAATCTTTTAAAGGTCCATTTTTCTCTTCCAGCCACTGGATTTCCTCGCGCGATTCGGCCAGGTGCATTGCCAGCGGGAACTGACGCCGGACTGATAGCTCAACTATTTTTTCCAGTAAATCCAGATGGACGCTGTAAGGCGCATGGGGACTGAAACCGCATTCCCAGTTGGGGATATATTTAGGATCGAGGTGTTTTTGGACAATATCCATGGCGGCGGCAACTCGCTGGGGCGTGGGAGCGATGAGTTCCAGGAAAGCCGTGCCATCGGCCGGCATATTTTCTTTTTCCATCTCAGACGCGGGAAAATCGCCTTGGGCAATTTCGCCTATGGTGGTCGTGCCGCGACGGACACACTCGGTAATTCCCTTTTTCACTACCTGAATTCGGACTTCCAGGGACTCTCGTCGAATCAGACGAATCCAATCGGCAAAGCCTATTCCAGGCTCGCCCAGAGGTTTTGCCAGATCGCTGAATTCCAGATGAGTATGCGCATTGACCAGTCCCGGCAGAATAGCCGTATCGCCTAAATCTTCCACAGTATCGGCCGCCACATGGTCGCCCACGGCTGCAATGCGTTCGCCCTCGATGCCGACCATGCCGTTTGGTATAGGCTTGGCCGAAACGGGAAAGACATATCGGGCTTTAAATGCATGAACCATCTATGCAAACTACACATCTTAAGAAAAACAGTCAAGCCGCAACGCTATGTCATGGCGAAGTCATTCAAGCAGCGATGCCAAACTCGTGGGAATGTCTTCGTCCTTGGCGCCGGGGGCTTCGCCGCGGGCGATTGCCTGTTGGAGCGCTTCTTCCGGCGTTTTTCGATAAGGCAACAGTCCAAACCAGATCATCACCAACAAACCGGCAAGGGCCCCGAAAATCACCACCGACCATGTATACGTGCAACCTCCGTTTTTGCCGGGGACGATTAAAGATTCCATGCCGGAGATATTTTCAAACATGGCAGGCGACAATCGGCTGTTGAGTACGGCCAGGCTATTGTGCGCCAAATGGAATACGATGCACGGAAATATGCTGCCGCTTTGCACGGCCAAAAACCCCAAAACCACGCCCAACAGACAGGCCAGCAGCGATTGCTGGATAATGCCGTGAACAACACCGAAAAAGAAGGCGGTTATGACAATTGCCCGCCATTTGCGGCCGATGTGCCTGAATCCGGAAAGAATGAAGCCGCGAAAAGCCAGTTCCTCGCAAATGGCAGGCACAAGGGCAAGCACCAACAGCAGTTGCCAGACGTTGGCACGGGCCAGCATCTGGCTCACGCCTTCCAAGGCGTTCTTCGCGGCCTCGCTTACCGGGTACAATTCAGTTACCGCCGATTGCAGCACATTGGCCACCGGATGCAGGAACAGGGCCAACATCAAAGCGGCGGGGATGGTTCGCCAATTGGGGAGTTTTAATAGCAATGTTTTTCCGGGACTACTGGTCAACATGACAGTCATCAATAAGGCGGGTGTGAGAATAACTGTCAATTGCGTAATCAGCGCCATGCGGGCAAAACCGCCGAAATCATTGGGTTGAGCTATCGAAAAACCGAGAAAAAAGTGGCTCAAGATTATAACCATCGCGCAAAACACGGCCCCGGCCAGGCTGGGCGTGGCCTGTCGATCGCGCAGCAAATGCCGCAGCCACAATCCCATGTCCAGATGTTCGCTCTCGCGGAACAGCACCGACTCGGAATTAAACTGGTCCACGGCCCAGCGGATGGCCAACATGCAGGCGGCCAGAGTCACGCCGATTACAACCGGGGAGTACTGCAAGGCAGGTAGATAATGGCCTTCCAACAGGCTGCGCAAAAGCAACATAACGCCCGTTATGGGGATCAGGCTGTTGCCCAAATTCAATTCCATACCCGGCGACATGGGCAAGATCACCAACGGCATGGTCACCAACAGCAAGGGCATGAGATAGTATTGTCCTTCCTTGGTGCTGCGGGCGAAAGCCGCCAATGCCAGGCACAATGCGCTAAACAAGGCCGAGATCGGCACAATGGCCGCTAATAGCCAGACGGCCGAAAGCAGCGGCGGCGGCCCTAAAACCTTGAAATGGCGGAGCGAGACCCACACGGTGATGCCCACGCTTATAAGGTTCAATACCGCCGTAACCACGCTGAAGAGCATGATTGTGAGCAACTTGCCCAGCACGATTTCGCTGCGTTGGGCGGGGCTGGAGAGCAACGTTTCCAGGGTGCCGCGTTCTTTTTCGCCCGCGCACAAGTCTACGGCCGGATAAAACGCGCCGGTGAGCGTCCAGAGCAAGAGCAGCATGGGCATGATCTTGGCCCACACTGCCGCGCCGCGAAATCCGCTCTCCTGGGCCACGTCGGCCGATTCGAGCGTGAAGGGCTGAACGGTTTCGATGGGCAGGCCGCCGGCCTCCAGGTTTTTCTTGCCGATTAGTTCGGTCCACTGGCGCAAGACTTCCGAGAGCCGGGTAAAGGCGATCTGCGACTTCTCGTTGGCGGTGGAATAAATGATCTCGGGCTTGGGCATGAGAGAGAAATCTTCCCGGGCGGCGGCCGCATTTTTACCCTGCGGATTGAGAGCGCGATCTTGAATGGCCTGGCGGAAATAATCCAGGCGCTCGGCAAAATTGGGGGGAAAATAAAGGGCCGCGTCGTATCGGCCCGCTTGCACCTGGCGACGGGCGTCTTGGAGAGGATCGGCTTGATCCGCGATATTCTCTCTTGGTTCATCAGGAGCAAAATGCAATTCCAGCAAACCCGCGCGATCCGGATCGGTGAACAGCTGGGAGGCGAACTGCTGGTTCTCGAAAAGCGGCGGCAAATCCCCGGATTCCTTCGCCGCGACGATCAATACGCGGCTTGAATGCGCCTGCAAAAACTGTGCAAGCTGGAAAAAACTCGTCCCCAACAGCGGATAGAGCAAGATCGGCAGGACCACGATCATGAACAAAGTCCGCCGATCGCGCATCTGATCGCGAATCTCGCGGGCCAAAATCAATCTGACGTTGGAAAAGGTCATTTCGTATTTGATACGCTCTTATTTATTGATACTCAGGTAAATAATATCACTAGCTGGCGGTCAACGACCGCCGGAATATAAGCGAATTCCCACCGGCGGCTGTTAGCCGCCAGCTATTGTGTAACATTAGTTTTCTGGTTCTCAAAATCCACCGATGTATACACGGCTGGTTATGTTTATATTTCCTTCTTGCACGTCAATGCGTACTTTTCATCGTGTTGGAAAATCAACTGGAAAAACAGTTCTTCCAAGTCGGATTCGTGGTGTATATCCCGCAATTCGTCAAGCGTTCCCTCGGCCAGTATGCGTCCGCAGTGCAAAATCGCCACTCGATCGCAGATTTTTTCCGCTTCGCGCATGATGTGGGTGGAATAGACTATGCACTTGTCGTGATCGCGCAGTTCGGCCACATTTTTCAAAAGAGCCCGGGCCACCAGCACGTCCAGCCCTACCGTGGCTTCATCAAAAATCAGCACCGGCGGGTCGTGGACCACCGCCCGGGCCACCGATACTTTCTGCTTCATGCCGGTGGACATCTTCGATCCCAACACGTCGCGGGTATCGTTCATTTTCAAGCGGTTGAAGAGCCGCTCCATGCGAGGGTGAAGTTCATCTCGCGGAATGCCGTGCAAGCGGCCGAAGTATTCGACCATTTCCCAACCGGTCATGCGATCGTACACGGCGGTATTGGCCGAAATAAAGCCGATGTCGCGGCGGACCTGGTCGGGCTGGGTCAGCACGTCGTGGCCGTTGATCGTTGCGGTGCCGGATGAAGGGCGCAGCACGGTGCTGAGAATTCGCAAAGCGGTGGTTTTGCCCGCTCCGTTGGGCCCCAAAAGCCCGTAGATTTGCCCAGGCCGTGCGTGAAAGCTGATCCCAGCCAAGGCCACGAACTTGCCGCGCCGCAAGTCGGTATAGTATTTGGTCAATTCGTGGACGTGGATCATAAGTAGGGTTCAGGGGTCAGGATTGTTTCATCTTGTTCCCACGCTCCGGCGTGGGAACACATTTCTCGATCACAATATTCCCCCTCTCAGGCGTGGGAACACGCTTTTTCGACGCTCCGGCGTGGAAAGGGCAGTTAACTTACAGTATATCCTCGATATCGCTAAGTTGTGCCTTTAATACGCGGCAACCGCTACTTTCATTATCATGCTGGAGTATGGGGAAAAGATTAACGCATAGAACCCAATCACAGGTATCCAATCCCTAATCCCCAATCCAATCTTACCTTATGGCGTTGTCCGGCTCAGGTATAAGCCGATAAAACACATCGCGTTTCCGGGGGGTATAGCCTGCTTCGATAATGGAGTGGCGAATTTCTTCCTCAGTGGCATGAAAACTGGTCCCGGCCGCAGCCACCACATTTTCTTCGATCATCAGACTGCCGAAGTCGTTTGCCCCGCATCGCAAGGCCACTTGGCCGACCGGCAAGCCTTGCGTAACCCAGCTCGCCTGAAGGTTGGCGAAATTGTCGAGATACAAGCGGCTGACTGCCAGGGTTTTGAGATACTCGAACGCGCCGATTTTTGGCAACTGGGCCAAAGCAGTGTGACCGGGCTGAAAAGTCCAGCAAATAAAAGCGGTAAAACCGCCCGTTTCGTCCTGCAATTGGCGCAATCGTTCCAGATGTTCGATGCGTTGGGCAAGCGTCTCCACGTGCCCGAACATCATCGTGGCCGATCCCCGGCCTCCGAGCCTGTGCCATGTGCGGCAGACTTCCAGCCAGCGATCAGTGGAACATTTGCATGGGCTGACTTCGCGGCGAACGCGATCGACCAGGATTTCTGCGCCGCCGCCGGGCAGGCTGCCCAAGCCCGCCTCTTTCAATCGTCGTAAAACCTCCTCGATGCTCAAGCCCGAAACCCGAGCGATGTGCTCGATCTCCGGCGGACTGAAACCGTGGATGTTAATCCGTGGAAAGCGTTTCTTGACGCCGCGCAATAAGTCTTCATACCAGCCGATTTTCAAATCCGGATTCATGCCGCCCTGCAAGAGGATTTGGTTGCCGCCCAGATCGATAGTCTCTTGGATTTTGCGATGCAGATCTTGGCTTTCGATCACGTATCCTTCCCTGTTGCCCGGCCGGCGATAGAAAGCGCAAAACATGCACCCGCTTAGGCAAATGTTCGTGTAATTGATATTTCGGTCGATGTTGTAAGTGCGGAAGGGCTCGGGATGCAACCGCCGTGTAACGGCGTCGGCCGCTTTGGCCAGCGATGCCAATTCGCCGGACTGCAACAGCCGCAGGCCTTCCTCGGGCGTCAAGCGCATGCCGCCCGCAGCTTTATCCAAGAGTGGCCGGATGGTGACGCTCATTATGTGGATTAACCTTGTTCCCCGGCTCCGCCCGGGGACATCCAATGGCTGAGCCAAAGCTAAATTACGTTCTCAGGCGGAGCCTGGCAGCGAGAATACTCGATGCTTGCTCCCGGGGGGGCAAATCCGTGCCGTTCGGCCCGCCGGTAAAACAATTCCAATCCCTGCCGTTCCAAAGGACCAAAATAAAAATGCAAGTGATCGCGAAGATAGACTAGACAATCTTGCACGGAGATCCAGCCGTCGGCGGCTTCGAGCCGGGCTATGTCGGGTATGCGCTTGACGCCTTCATCTCGAGCCCTTGACAACAGCACGTCGAAGCCCTGCAAATCGACACCCGGTCGGGCAATCCACATTGCAAATACGAAGGGCAGGCCGGTCATTTGCATCCAACGTTCTCCCAAGTCCCAAACGTGATCGAACCGGCCTATATCGAAAGCAATGCCGCGGTCGCCGATAGCCAGCACCGCATCGGCCGAACTTGCCTCCGCGCCGGCGCCTATGGGCAGGGAGCTGAGATCCGGATCCAGGCCGAATTCCTCCTTGAGCAAAATTCGAACCAAAGCCGCGCTGGTTCGCGAACCCTCGTCCAATGCCAGCGTGCGAATGTTCTCAACGGGCACGCGGCTGAATAACCTCACGCTGCGGACCGGACCGCGGCAAGCGATGCATGCGTCGGAAATAATCTTGTAACCCGGATGCCGAAAATATTCGATCGAAGGAATCATCGCCACGTCCAAGCGGCCGGCCATTAAGTCGTCCGCCAGCCGGCTGGGCACGTCGAAGACCAACTCCGCCCGCGGGGCAAATTCCTTGAGGCAATAAGTCAACGGCCGGGCATTCAAGTATTGTACCGCCCCCACGCGAATTACATGCTGTCGGCTGTTCGCCTGGTTATGTTCCATTTTTATTCCGCCAATTATCAAAAGTTTTATTATAGTCGCCGGCATCTATTCGCAGAAGGCATCCGGATCATCGCTGCAATCCATTTTTTCGTTACTATCTACTCAAAGTAAAAAACAGATCATTCCGTTTTTTGATAATTGCATTGAAAATGCTCCGTAATGCCAGGCTTTTTACCTAAATTACCGGCCTCCAGTTGGTCGGCCTCGATCATTAGTCATGCAAACGTCAATAAAAAGGCTAGACTTGTGGGGAGTGAGCAACTGTCATGGAGTCTGGTAATTAATTACCGCATTCCGAGACGGGCTTCTCCGGATTCGACATTTTCGACGTGAGATAATTATGGCAGAGGCGGCAAAAGACACTCTACTGGCTTCCTTGGCCGGCGCTGTTCCCTCGACCGACAAAAAAGATCCCTGGGAAGCAGTGGCGGCATCGCAACCCCAAGATGCATCGGCCGATTCCGTGATAGATGAGCGGCTGAACGTAATTTTGGATCGCATTAAACAGGTGACTTCTTCTCCTCCTGACGTTTCCTCCCCGTCCAAAAGTCACGGCGCCGATCGCCTGCCGGGCCCGTGCATAAGGAAGAGACGTTCGTCCCCCGGGAGCCGGAATCGTTCGAGGACGCCGGATTGGCCGAAAGCGAAGTGGAAGCATTGATTTTGAAATTCCTCCTGGCTCGGGGCGACCTCAACGGCCGCGATATCGCCGAACAAGTAAAACTGCCTTTCATCGCCATCGATTGTTTGCTCCGCAACATGAAAAACCAACAACTGGTTTGCCACCGCGGATCGGCGATGATGAACGATTTTCAGTATCAGTTGACCGATCTGGGGCGGGAGCGTGCCCGGCGATTGGCCCAGCACGCCAGTTATTTCGGTTCGGCCCCGGTCTCCTTGAAGGATTACATACACAGCGTCGAGGCGCAGTCGCTGGTGCGGCAGCGGCCCACGTCCGACGACCTCAGCCGCGCATTCCAAGACCTGTTGCTTAACAAGAACATGTTGAACCACCTGGGGCCCGCGATAAACTCCGGTCGAGGTTTATTCCTTTTCGGACCGCCGGGCAACGGCAAGACCAGCATAGCCGAGCGGATAACCGCGAGTTTCGGCCAGGAAATATGGATTCCCCGCGCCATCGGCATCGACGGCGAAATCATCCGCCTTTACGACCCGGTGAACCACGAGGAAATACCCCTGCCCGCCAGCGACGGGCTGATAGACCAGCGGAAAATCGATCGCCGCTGGATCCGCATCCGCCGGCCCACGATCATCACCGGCGGCGAATTGACCATGTCGCAATTGGAAGTTTCGCTGAACCACGCCACCGGCATCTGCGAAGCGCCGTTGCAATTGAAGAGCAATTGCGGCACGCTGGTCATCGACGATTTCGGCCGCCAGCACATGCGGATCGACGAACTCTTGAATCGCTGGATCGTTCCCCTGGAAAAACGCTATGACTTCCTCAATTTGCCCAACGGGAAAAAAATCAGGGTGCCTTTCGATCAACTGATAATTTTTTCCACCAACCTGGAGCCTCGGGCCCTGGTCGACGAGGCATTTCTGCGGCGCATTCCTTACAAAATCGAAGTCGGCGATCCGACCGAGGAAGAATTTCACGCCCTGTTCGCCATCATGGCGACCAAGTTGGGCATTCCCTACCGCAAGGAGCCCATCGATTACCTTATTGATACGCATTACAAAAAGCACGGCCGGCCGTTCCGCTTCTGCCATCCCCGCGACCTGCTGTTGCAAATCCGCAACTACTGCCTGTATTACAACCGCCCCCTGGAAATCACCAATGACTATATCGACAAGGCGGTGGATAATTACTTTTCCGTGATGTGATAGTGATTTTCGACTAGGGTACCATTCGTCCATAACTCATATTCGCTAAGGTCGATATCGGCGTTCCAGGATATCCCATATCCGCCGGGATCCACGTGAACGAGTTTAAAAAAAACTTCGTTGCAAAGTTGTTGGAAATTGAATCGTTCGATTATGGACTTGCAATCGTAGACCTTCTCCACGCCGTTATCGAACCGGACGCGAAGCAACTGATCGTGCTCGGGGTACACTTCTAATACTTTTGGGATGCCAACCATATAATTAATCCAGTCCTGGAAGTTTCTTGAAATCTTGATCTTTCCACATCTTTGCAAGTTCGTCTTTATAAAGAATAGCCCAATCTTTTACCAATCTTTGAGCACGTTGGGGAAGGTCGCCCTCGATCATATCCAGCGAATCAACTGAATATATTCCCGCATATTCCCCATATAGAGCGTGGAAATGAGGAAATCCATGCTCACTTTGGCTGAAATACATCTTGATCAGAATTCCATAAAAACGGGCTATTTCAGGCATATCTGTAATTCTCCAATATATTAAATCATAACCTTATAACCGGCTTGAATCAATTCATCGCGGATATTAACCGCATTATTCTATCGGCCAGCCGGGAATGCAATCGTCGATTTCTTTCATCAGCCGCGACGTTTCTTTTAGGCGACGACGATTTTTTGATAGTGCTCGAAGTCATTGTAGCCGAGTTTGCGGCTCTTGCGGTCCCCAATTATTCCCATTTTTGGTTTATATGCGATCCGGTTTCCAAGAAGCAGTCGACCGGCGATACTTCTCCTTCTGGCCGCTTACCAGATCTTTTAAAATTACATGTAATATACAATCCATTAATCAAAAGAGATGCAAGACCGGTTGCGTGTTTCCGATCCCATTCTATTATCACTTTTCCACCAGGTCGTAAGCGAGGAATTCCTTCTTTCAATATAGTATTGCCCAAGGGTGTAGAAGTTGGTCCCTTAAATAACTTGCTCCATTGGTCTTCACTATCCTTTTCCGAGCGTTTGAAGGAAATATTCTCCGCTATGCCTCTGCCGATATTTTCTATTACAATCTCAAGTAGAATATCAGATTTATCTCGTGTATAAGCGATTACACAAGGATCTGTTTGTAATTGCATTTGTTTTTTAACCAACAAAACATATCGGTGAGTAGACCATGCATACCAAGCTGTTAGGAATGCAAGCATTATAGTTGTCACTAACATTCCTATACCTAGTAAAGAAGGAGATATGGTATCCTGAGAGAAAGTTGACGCAGGATTAATGAGTCCAACATTTTTTGTGATTAGTAATTTATCCAAATCGAACCATAATTCTTGTAATAGACAAAGAGTGACAATTAAAGATCCGAATAGAGTAAACCCATAGCCTGAATCAAGCTTTTTTAAATTTGCCATAAAAGTTTGAGGCATCTCCTTTACCTCGTCTCGTTGTTGCCCGGATTTTACAGAAAGCAAACGGAAACCAAGATAGGCAAAGCCAAATCCAATAATGGCTATGATTGAGCGGTACAAAACTATGGAGACCCAGAAAGCACTATTCATATTTCATTCTCCTAACGAAGAATAAACTAGCGCATGGCAAGAATAACTTTCCACTAGGCCTTCTTTGCCTTCTTATTAAGCAGTTGTTGTTGCACCGGGCGTTTTGGGAGAGAGACTACTTTTGCGCCCGATGACTCCTGTTTCTGGCGGAGATCGCGGCAAATGGCGTCCAAATCGAAATCGAATTTACGAGCGTAATCCTCCCGAGCCTTGCGCACTTCCTCCACAATCGGATCACGCATCGGTATCTCCTTTTCCCAATAATTCCAGAGGGGTACAAATAATAGGCGGTTCGCAACCCATTTCTCTACAGATCTTTCCGTGTCATTTTTTGCGTTTTTCCAACCAACGCTGCAATGATTGCTGACTTTCGCCGGATGGTCGGCCCAATAGAAGACCTTCCACGCTTAAATCCTCGTCCAGATCCGGCCAATGAATGCCTTCCCCGTCGCCGATCAACTCCCAATGCTTGTGCTCTGCAGGAGTACCGTACAATAAACGCGGGTACCAAGCCAAGGGCACGGATATCGTTCGGCCATCGGTCAGATCAACCGTCAAGGCTTCGTCGGTTACCGTCACATTTTGGGCTTTAGCCGCCTGGATTTCAATCTGCGAAGAATTCATGCCACACCTCTAATAATGTTTTATTCTAATATAAAACTTACGCCGTGGAAAGACTTATCCGTGCGAACGTTCGATGCCGAAGGGGAGTTTCATTTGCGGGTCGTTATCCGATCCGGGCGAGAGTTCCTTAAAGAGCAGGCTGGGCTGGATGTCGGTGTTGTTTTGGTACTTGTCGCTGCTATATTCGGTGAACTCGCCGCGGATGTCGTGGTAGAAGATTTGGCAGATTGCCACGCCGGCGAAGATGCGGATGGGCTGCACGGCGAACATTTCCAGGGTCCAGTAGCCGCAAAAGCCCACGTCGCCGAAACCGGCGGTCACGTGCACGAAAAGGCCCAGGCGCCCGATCGACGAGCGGCCTTCGATCATCGGCACCAGGTTGTGGGTTTCGGTCCGTTCGGCCGTGCGTCCCAGATAAAGTTGATTAGGTTGCAGCACGATTCCCTCCGGCGGGATCTGCAGCCGGCGAACGCGATTGGCCTTGCGCATGTCAAGGATCAGTTCCTCGTAGACCATTAGTTCGTCGTGCAAGGACAAATTATAGCTGTTGGGATTCAGCCGCGACTCGTGGTACGGCTCGATAACGATGTTCTTGCCGAGTTGGCTCTTGATTTCAAATCCTGAAAGAACCATGGGAAGAGAAGTGGTTAGTGGCTGGCGGTTAGTGGTTAGAGCATGCGGCGCGAAACCGCAAACTTTTTTTTAATCCTTTATTCCGGCGCGGTTTTTGGACGCGGCCAAAACCCCCGGTGTAATCAGCGGGGGCTAAATAAAAACTAGCGTATTTGTCGCACGCAAAACGCGCTCAAACCTCGACGCAAAACGTTATCCTTATACGCCGATCCGCGGGCAGATGCCTCCCAGCGGGCAGTTATCGCATTGGGGCTTCCGGGCCGTGCAAACATACCGTCCGTGGTGGACCATGCGGTTGCTTATTGCGATCCATTCTTTCCGCGGGAACTGTCTTAAAAGATCCTCTTCGATTTTTTCAGGATTCTTTTCCTGCGTCAGTCCCAGGCGCTGGCTTACCCGGGCGACGTGCGTATCGACAACGATGCCCGAAGCGATGCCAAAGGCCGTGCCCAAGACCACGTTTGCCGTTTTTCGACCGATGCCGGGCAACTCGATCATTTTTTCGATATCGTGCGGCACTTGTCCATTGTACCTCTCCAGGAGGGATTGGCAGCAGCTTTGGATGCTTTTGGCTTTGTTATGATAGAAGCCGGTGCTCTGAATTTCGCGTTCCAGATCTTTTTGCGGGGCATTGGCGTAGGCGGCGGCATCGGGATATTTGCGAAACAGGCTTTTGGCGACCAGATTCACTCGCTCATCGGTGCATTGAGCCGAAAGAATCGTTGCTATTAATAACTGCAATGGGGTCTGGAAGTCGAGCTCGCACTTGGCGTGGGGATAACGCTCCCCAAGAATCCCGGCTATTTTGGCAGCGTATTGTTTGGTTTCAGCGGGAATGGGCATGGATCGTACCTTGATCGGGTTATAAGCAAGGATTCCCAGGCAAAAAACTGGTAATAACGGATAATCTTATGTTACAAAAAGGGGACGGGCACCCTACTCTAGTCTTAATTACAACCGATTTTGCAGAAGTATCGGGAGCCGATCCCTATTTTGAAGATTTCTTAAATAAGCAGCCGACATTTTCCCCGCTTCGAGCCCGTGCTGTCAAGTAGGCGCCGGGAAGATCATTGGCCTGCAATATCCTCCTTGATTATAATAATAAAGTCGGGAAGGAATTCGCATTTCAGCACAGATTGGAAAAAAGGGGGGAGGTCCAATTTGTGCGAAGCGCCGGGTACTAACCGACCAGGCAAGGCGTGGCGCCCGTTGGACGGGACGCGACCAAGCGACCATGCCGGCTACGGCTGCGCAGCGGCGGCCGACGGCGCCGGCAAATTGGACCTGTTCCATTTTTCCCTACAAATTTAATCAGCATGTCGACATTCGAGGATCTCTCATTTACCGTGGAAAAGTTTTCGGGAAAGGTGCGATTATTCCCTTTGCCAAACCTGGTGTTGTTTCCGCACGTGATGCAACCCTTACACATATTCGAGCCGCGTTATCGCGAAATGCTTGAGGATGCCGTAGCCGGCGATAGGCTAGTCGCCATGGCCTTGCTGGCCCCTGGTTGGGAAACCGATTACGAAGGCAGGCCTCCACTTTATCCCGTTGCTTGTCTGGGGCGTATCACCACTTATTTCCGCCTGGCCGATGGAACGTACAACGTATTACTGTTAGGACTGCGGCGGATCAAGCTGCTTTACGAAGTGGAATCGGATCGCCGTTTTCGAGAAGCCAGGGTAGAAATTCGCGAAGACCATTATCCGCCGCAGGAAATCGAGGACTACGACCTGTTACATAATCAACTCCATAAAGCCTTTTTGCAGATTCTTCCTTTCTTGCCCGAAGCCCAGGAACAGTTGGACCAATTGACCGATACGGGCGTTTCGCTGGGCATGTTGACCGATATCATAAGTTACATGCTTGACATAGACCTGGAGAAAAAACAGTCGTTGCTGAGCGAGATCGACGTTTATCGCCGGACGGAATTACTCTTGAAATATTTAGCGGCCGCGACCGAGGAACTTGAGGAGGACAGTTCGGACTTTAGCTCTTTCCCGCCGCTCTTTAGTGCAAATTAGCGCGACCGACCAACCGACCATGTTGTGCATGGCGCCCATCGCGGCTTTATTAAAAGTAGCGCGACCGACCAACCGACCATGTTGTGCATGGCGCCTGCCGCGGTTTTATTAGTCGGCCCCATCTTGACCGATCGTCCTTATGCTCTTACTATAAACGAATTCAGCGTTAGATATCAAGGAAATCTTATGTCCGTCAATTCCGAGATGCACGAGATCGTCCAGGGCAGTTTGCAGGGTGAATTGGGCGATAGTCTGGTTTCTTCGCAAATTTACACTCAAGCCGTGGACCAAGCGCGGATCGAACGTGCCGTGCGGGAGATACTGTCGGCGGTGGGAGAAAATCCCGACCGTGAAGGGCTCCGCGAGACGCCTGCCCGAGTGGCGCGAATGTATGCCGAACTATTCGGCGGGCTGCACGTCGATCCCCGCCAGCACCTAAAGAAATTCTTCAGCGAAATCTGCGACGAAGTTATTTTGGTCCGCGACATCAGCTTCAACAGCATGTGCGAGCATCACATGCTTCCGTTCATGGGCGCCGCCCACGTGGCATACCTACCGCGGGAGCGAGTGGTGGGCTTAAGCAAGCTGGCAAGGGTCGTGGACGAAGTTGCCCGCCGCCCACAGGTCCAGGAACGGATGACCGAGCAAATCGCCAAGATCTTGGAAGAGGAATTGCACGCCAAGGGCGTGGCGGTGATCATCGAGGCGGTGCATACATGCATGACCATTAGAGGAGTGCGGAAGCCCGGCTCGGTCTGCGTCACGTCGGCAATGAAAGGTTGTTTCCGCAACAAATCTTCCACGCGCGCGGAACTGATGACATTGATTTACGGTAATCGCCGCTAACGTTAGGCGTACAAATTTATGGTCCAACTCGGCCAACAGCGCGAACGCATTCAGGACGATCTGCGGGGCCTGGTGGCCGGAGAGGTCCTGTGCGGCGATTTTTTCCGGCAACTCCACGCCAGCGACTCGAGCATTTACGAAATTCGCCCCCAGGCGGTGCTCCGCCCAAGCCGTGCAGGCGACGTTTCGGCCTGCGTGCGTTACGCCCGGGACCATAATTTACCGGTTCACGCCCGGGGCGCGGGCACGGCCTCGGCGGGCGGATCGCTGGGGCCCGGAATAATAGTCGACCTTTCCAAGTATCTCCGTCATGTAATCCGCATCGATGCCGAAAAAGTCCGCGTGCAAGCCGGCATAGTGTTGGAGCGTCTCAATGCCCAATTGCATCCGCTGGGGCGGATCTTCGGGCCGGATCCGTCCAAAGCCGCCGTTACGACCATGGGCAGCGTCGTTGCACTGGACACCGCCGGCAGCCGCTGGTTGAAATACGGCCCGGTCCGCAATTACGTGACCAGCCTTCAAGCGGTCTTATCCGACGGCGAAATTCTGGAACTTGGCAGGGAGCCGCTTTCCGACGGCACAAGCTCCAGCACCATTCCGCGCAAACGGGATTTGGTTAACCGCCTAGTTGCGGTATTGAAAGACAACGCCGATTTGATCCGTTCCCGCCGCTTAAAAAGTGCCATCAACCGCTGCGGGTACAACCTTGACGGCGTGTTGGGCGAGGATTATCTCGACGTGGCCCGGCTACTGGCCGGCTCGGAAGGGACACTGGCCATAATCACCGAGATTTCGCTGGTCACTCAGCCTTTGCCCGGACCGCGTGGAGTGACTTTGTTGTTGTTCGACAGCCTGGAAAAGGCTTCTCGAGCAGTGCAGGAAATTCTTCCCTGGAAACCCAATGCCTGCGAGCTGATGGACCGCCGCCATCTCAGTCTGGCACGAGATGCCGAAGTGCGTTTCGATCTTTTGATTCCGGCCGACACCGAGGCCTTGCTCCTGGTCGAACAAGAGGCCGCCGACGGCATCGAATTGGACAACCAAATGCACGAGATGGCGTCCTATCTTACGCAAACGAAACGCCTGGCTTACGCGGTACGGCAGGCGTTCGAGCCGGACGAATTGGAATTATTTTGGCACCTGGTCGATAGGGTTCAGCCTTCTTTATACCGGCTGAAAGGCCCAACCCGGGCTGTGCCGGTAGCAAACGACATTGCCGTGCCTGCCGAGATATTGCCCGATTTCCTCTTGCGGGTCCAGAATGTGCTGAAGCGGCAACAGATAACGGCCTCGTTGTTAGCCCATGCCGGACATGGAGAATTGTACATTCGTCCCCTTCTTGATTTGAGCAATGCCGACGACGTGGAGCGCATGCGCCGCCTTTCCGAGGAACTTTACGGGGAAGTGATGGACGTCGGCGGTTCGATCACCGGCGAACACGGCTACGGGCTCAGCCGCACGTCGTTTCTCAAACAACAGGCCGGGCCATTGTATGACGTATTCCGCGCGATCAAAGGGATTTTCGATCCTGAAAACACATTCAATCCCGGCAAGATCGTGGGCGACGATCCCGAACTGATGCTCCGCAATTTGCAGCCGGCGATCAAAATTCAACCATCGCCGCCGGCACCTGTCTATCCGGCCCTCGATCAGCCCGCTATGCGTAATCTGGTGGAATTACAATTGGACTGGGATCCAGGCAAGGTCGTTGACGCCGTAAACGACTGCAACCGCTGCGGCATATGCCGGACTCAATCGCCCGAAGCCCGCATGTGCCCGATTTTTCGCATCGCGCCCAGCGAGGAGGCATCGCCCCGGTCAAAAGCGAATTTATTAAGGGGGGTTCTCGCCGGCGCGGTCGAGCTCCACCAACTTACGGGCGCGGAATTCAAATGCATCGCCGATTTGTGCGTGCATTGCCACATGTGCCGCCTGGAATGTCCGGCCGGCGTCGATATTCCCCGCATGATGCGGGAAAGCAAAGGGGCCTACGTTGCCGCCAACGGCCTGACCTTTGCCGAGTGGGCAATAATCCATCTGGACATTCTAGGGCGCTGGGAGGTTTGGTCAGTCCGGCATCTAATTGGGCGCTAAATAACCGGCAAATGCGGTGGTTGCTGGAAAAGATCATGGGCATTGCCCAGGGTCGTAAATTACCGCGCTTGACTTCACGGAATTTTATCCGCCGCGCCCACCGCCGCCGCCTGACCCGGCCCATCCGCCGCAGCGTTCAAAAGGTCCTCTATTTTGTGGATACCTACGCGAATTACTTCGACCCGCAATTAGGCGAAGCCCTGGCGGCCGTGCTCGCGCATAACGGCGTCGGTGTATACGTGCATCCCAATCAGAAACCGGCCGGCATGCCCTCGATTGCCTGCGGCGCACTCGATCATGCCCGTTTCCTGGCCGAACACAACGTCGCTATTCTTGCCGAAGCCGTGCGCCAAGGATATCATGTCGTGGCTACGGAACCG
Source organism: Pirellulales bacterium (assembly GCA_963845975.1). Taxonomy (GTDB): domain Bacteria; phylum Planctomycetota; class Planctomycetia; order Pirellulales; family Thermoguttaceae; genus JBEKIK01. Next base: position 1,359,695 of record CAWJUD010000002.1, read on the forward strand.
GCCGCTGCTCTATGCTTGACCCGGGAATATCCGCAACTAATCGACGACGACGATGCCCGCTTGTTGGCCGCCAACAGCAGCGAGGCCTGCACTTACCTGTGGAGGATGCACACCCAAGGTAAATTGCAAATGGATTTGAAGCCCATCAATGTGATGCTGGGATATCATACACCCTGCCATCTCAGGGCCTTGCAGGTCGGCACGCCCGGCGAACATCTCCTGGGGTTAATTCCAGGCGTGCGGATCGAGCATCTTGAAAAGGGGTGCTCTGGCATGGCAGGCACCTTCGGGCTGTTCGAAAAAAACTACCGCGGCAGTTTGCGCGGGAATTCGGTTGATCAACCAATTGCGCAGTCCCGCCTTGCAAGCAGGCGCGACCGAATGTAGCACGTGCAAAATACAGATGGAACAAGGCACCGACAAGCCCACAATCCACCCCATCAAATTGCTGGCCCTTTCCTACGGTCTGATGCCGGAAATTGCCCGCTTGCTAAACACAAAAGGCAAGGAACTGGTCGTGACGTAAAATTATCATGAACTTACGCCCCTGGTATCATCGCGGATTGCGATTTCCAATGCGCCGGGTGCGGCGATTGCTGTACCGGGGCGCCGGGCCATGTTTGGATCAACAAGGCCGAAATCGAAGCCATGTCGGCTTTGCTCAGAATCAATGTGAAAAAATTTGAAAAGCGTTACATTCGCTTGATCGGTATTCGCAAAAGCCTCATCGAGTTGGCCAATGGCGATTGCGTTTTCTTTGATAACGACCGCCGCCTGTGCCAAGTATACGAAGTCCGTCCCCGCCAATGCCGCACATGGCCTTTTTGGCCTTCGAATATAACTTCTCCCCAATCGTGGCAGGAAATAGCCGATCGCTGTCCCGGCTGCAATAATGGCCCAATCTTTTCCTTGGAACAGATCAAATCTCAAATCGATGCGACTGGGGTATAAGACGATTGTGAGTTGTTCTACCCCATATAGGGTAGGGAAATCGTATTTTTCGCAATTCAACTTTTCCGGATTTATCGATTATTCCTTCTAGCTGGATTTTTCCGGAGAAGGTGCCGATAAAGGATGCAGCCAAAACGGGCAACGATGACTGTGCGCGTTGGCAATAATGGGCCATAAAAAGCCGAGGTTTAAAAATCTTCATAACTCCTTTCATATCAAGGACTTATAAAGACAAGATTTCCTCCGGAACGGTCCTGGAACTACTAAGATCTTTGACAATAAGTACTTACGCTTAAACACCCGGCCCGCTTTTTTAGATCCCAACGAGCCGAGATGATGGCCGTGCCGGCCAATTATTATGGTAGCCTCTGAGCAATTGCCCTTGACATTAGTCTTTGCGGCACCTACACTTGGAGCATCGGAGACCAATTGTGAGGACATGGTATTCAAGGCACATAACGACCACTTCTCAGAGGAGAATCGAGTCGTGACTAAAAAAGAGATCGTTCGGACCATTTCCGAGGAAATCGGATTAACCCAATTGCAGACGAAGGAAATCGTTCAAAAGACCTTCGATGCTATCGTTAAGGCCCTTGTTGCTGAACGCCGGATTGAACTTCGCAACTTTGGCGTTTTTGAAGTCAAGCGACGTGCACCTAGAAAAGCACGCAATCCACGGACTGGAGATAAGGTTTTTGTGCCGGAAAAATTCGTCGTAACATTTAAGCCCGGCAAGGAGATGGAAGAACGCGTCAAAGAGCTTGAACGCCAGGCAGCGGCGGTTCGTGCATAGAACCAAGATCAACTCCAATTCGGAACCTGTCGCACAAACATCAGGCACATCAACGAGTTACGCATCGGACGGATCGGATGCCTAACTCCTTGGGTGAGTGATTTTTTTCAAAGCCGCTCGTTTGTGAAGGGTTAATGTCCCCTGTTTTCGTCAAAGGATCCACTTAATACCTCGTCTATCGTAAGCGACCCATCGACACAATCGTTTGCCCATCGGGCAGTTGATTGCTTTTCGCGTTGATCGGACAATAATCCAGAACCAATGCAGGCCCAGTCCTTTGCGGCTCGCGGCAAGGCCGACCGTATAAGTATTAAGAGCCTCTAACAAAATGACGTGTGCCACTGCCAGCTTGCTAGCAGTGACGTAACAACCTCGGAAAATTGGCATCCATTTAAAGGTTTATAATCGTTCTGTTTCATTTTGTTAGAAGCTCTAAGTACAATTAAACTGAGTTGAAATACTACACATGATAATGGAGTGAATCAAAAGTCATTTATCTCCTATCCGCAAGCGGGTTTATGAACGTTAACCGGCGGGTATGGATATTGTTACATGGAGGTACTGTTATATGCGTAAGCTGCTCTTGGGTTTGGCGTTCGGTCTGCTGGTCAGTGCCACTGCCGGATGCATTATACCGGCCTATTCAGCCGATCCCTCCCGACGAACGCAGGAGTTGCTGTATACGTCGGAAAACTTGCGACTAATATTGGATGAGTGGGAAAGAGTTTGGTTTCTTGACCAGCCTGACCACAGCACGCCTTATAGAACGCACGGCGGCATAATCTGATAGCCTTTTGGACAAGTAAATAACGCTGAGTTGTTATTTAGCCGGCGGACTTGCAGGCCGCTTATGCAAGAGCCTCGGATCAGAGTCTCTTTCCCCTGCGGGCGGCAAGTTTGGCGGCTAAATTTCTTTTTTCTATGATGCCGGATAAATTGACATATTGTAGGCGGGACCGTTACACTGTCAGGTTCAGCGTATAAATCGTCTCACACCAATTTGCCAATAATCGTGAATTCCTCTCCAATTCGCCTTGACGTCCGGCTCGGCAGGTTGCGACTGTCTAATCCGATCACAGTCGCCTCGGGCACTTTCGGCTATGCCCGGGAAATGGCCGGCTTTGTGGAACTAGGGCGTTTGGGCGGAATTTTGCCTAAAACCATCACCATACAACCGCGACCGGGCAATCCGCCCCCGAGAACCTGTGAAACCACGGCCGGAATGCTCAACTCCATCGGCTTGGACAACGACGGCATCGAAACATTTATCCAACTCCAGATGCCTTATCTCGCCTCGCTGGGAACGGCAATAATTGTCAGCATTGCAGGAAAGAACCAGGCGGAGTTCATCCAAATGGCGGCTCGGCTGGAAGGCGTTCCAGGCATTGCGGCCTTGGAACTCAATATATCCTGCCCAAACGTTAGCGGGGGCGTTGATTTCGGCATCGACACGGCGGCATGCGAAAAGGTGGTTTCGGGCGTGAGGCGTGCATGTTCATATCCGATCCTGGCAAAGCTCACGCCCAACGTGACCAATATCGTAGACATTGCCCTGGCTGCGGAAAGCGGCGGCGCGGATGCAGTTTCGCTAATAAATACTTGCCTGGCAATGGCGGTCGATTGGCGAAAGCGGCGGCCAATTCTGGGTAAAGTGATGGGCGGATTAAGCGGTCCGGCCGTCAAACCGATTGCCTTGCGCATGGTGTATCAGGTGGCCCGGGCGGTCCGTATTCCAGTGATGGGCATTGGCGGAATCGCCAGCATCGACGATGTCATGGAATTCCTGGTAACCGGGGCCGCGGCCGTTCAGATCGGCACCGCCAATTTTTACAATCCAACTGTCACGATCCAAATCCTGGACGCCTTGCCCGCCGCGCTGGCCGCACTTGGCGCAACTTCCGTCGCCGAAATTATTGGAACACTTGATGTAAAATAAAATTGTGGCAAATTCACCCGGAGCAAGTTCCGGAGCAAAATGATGAATACGATATTATATATATGTAATTCAATAAGCAGTAAAGAACTAGGGCTTCCTCAATAATTCCCTAATCCCCAATCCCCAATCCCCAATCCATAGCCATGCGTGTTTTATCCGGCATACAACCTACCAGTCGATTTCACTGGGGTAATTACTTCGGTGCGATCAGGCAATACATAGACTTGCAAAACCAGGCGGAAGAGGCCTTTTATTTTTTGGCCAATTTGCACGCCCTGACTACTATCCGCGACCGCGAACAACTTTGGCGGAACACCATGGACGCCGCCATTGACCTTTTGGCTTTGGGCCTGAACCCCAATCGCGCCACATTGTTCGTACAATCCGACATACCGGAGGTCAGCGAAATATGCTGGTTGCTGATGACAGGCGCGCCGATGGGCCTATTGGAACGTTGTCATGCTTACAAGGAGAAGAAGGCCCGCGGTCTGACGGCCGACGCGGGATTGTTCGCATACCCGGTGTTGCAAGCGGCCGACATTCTTGCCTACGACTCGGACACCGTGCCGGTGGGCGAGGATCAAGTGCAGCACATCGAGGTCTGCCGCGACCTGGCCGCCAGTTTTAATTACACTTTCGGCGAAACGTTTGTCTTGCCTAAAGCCAAGGTGCTCGATACTACGTCCCGCGTGCCGGGCACGGACGGCGAAAAAATGTCGAAAAGCTACGGCAACACGCTTGATGTTTTTGAAGACCCCAAGGTTCTGCGCACGAAAATCATGCGTATTGTTACCGACTCGCGCCCCATGGATCAGCCGAAAGAACCGAATACCGATCATCTTTTCCAGCTTTATTCTTTATTTGCCGGCCAGGCACAGCGCGAAGAACTAGCGGCGCTATATCGCAGAGGCGGATTCGGTTACGGCCAGGTAAAAAAGGCCTTGGCCGATCTGGCGGCGGATTATTTCGCCGCTGCCAGAGGGCGACGCAAGGAATTGGAGTCCAAGCCCGATCAAATCCGCCAGATTCTGGGCGACGGCGCGGCCAAAGCCCGCAAAAAAGCGGCCGAAGTGCTGCTTAGGGCCCAACTGGCATGCGGCGTGAAACCGCCGCGATGATACTCCGCTGCGGAGGTTGAATACGTGTTGGGGCGGCAGTTTAACACCCGCCCTAATATATGCCCGATATAGCGCGACGGCGCCTCTGCGTAGCCGTGATTGGCATGTCCGATTGGCAGGTCGTGAAACCGGGAAATTGCCGCACGAGCGGCAGGGTGTGGTTTTATGACTGCCCTTTTCTAATCCCTCGATCTTTATTAGCATGTTTGCATGAGCACATCGCAGGAGCCATTGACGGAGCTTTCTCGTCCCAGCGGCGGCGGACCGTTTAGCTGGCGGGGATTGGCCATTTGGTTGCTTGGAGTTTCGATCTTGGGAACGTTTGCCGCCCGGGCGGCAGTCGATGCCCAATTTTATTTTGCCCCGCTTGTGATCTTTCCTATTTTGGCCGGCGTTATGCTTGGCGGCCTGCTGACAGGCCTGATGCGCGCGGGGCAAATCGGCCATCGCCCCACGATCATTTTAGGCGCCATTCTGGCCGTGGCGATCGCGGTGATAGGATCGCATTATTTTTGTTATTTATCGGCAGGTGAAAGCGAGCTCAGGCAACCGCAGTTGGCCGACAAAGCCAGACAGGTCTTACCGGAACTCCTCGCCCAGCGCCTGCAAACTCCGCCCGCGAGTTTCTTGGAATACATGCGCCAGCAGGCCGACCGCGGCAGGCCCTTGTTGCTCGGTTATATTGCCCGCGGCTGGATGGCGTGGCTGAGCTGGATAATCGACGGATTATTAGTCCTGGCGGGAAGCGCGGCGGTATTGATTCCCACCATGTTTTTGCCTTTTTGCAGCCGATGTCAAACCTGGTATCGCGCCATCCGCAGCGCCCATGTTCCCACTTCCGCCATCAAACAAATCGGGCGAATCGCCGGCGTGGATCCGGTCGAACACCTCAAGTCCGGACGCTGCCGGCTGATTTGTTGTCAGAGCGGGTGCGGGCGTACGGGCTGTGAACTATACTGGGAAGACACGGGCGGGGACACGTTTTTCGCCCGCGTGTGGCTGGATGCCGACCAACGCAACCTAGTGATGCAAGTGCTCGATCAGTTCATGATTGACGAAGAAAATGAAGAAGTAAAGAATATCTCCCGGGAGTGATTAGCCTGGTTTTTCAGGTTTTCACTCCCGGGTTTCTACATTCTTTCTTTGTTCGACTAATTTACTCGAGCCGGCGCCGTTTCAGGGCAACCGGCTGTTTTAATGTCCGACTTTTATTGACGCCGGAGCCGTTTAGTTGCGGCGGCGCCAAATGCAGCCCAGTCCGAGCCCGAGCAGGCCGCTGATCAAGAGGACGATTGTCCCCGGCTCAGGGGTCGGATATTGATCAAGCCAGACCTGTCCGGGATTTTGAGCCGGGAGGCCTGTCCAGACGATCCATTTGTTAATGGTCAACGTAGCGCCAGGGTTTTCGGCGGGGTTAAAGTCAAACACGACGAAATCGTTTGGATTATATTGTGTACTAATTGCACCAATTACGTTCCCATCGTCCGACAACGTCACTGTGGGCGCTGCGGGGTTGTTTGTCCATTGCCATCCCACGGGATTTTTAAGAGGATCTATTAACTCGTCCCAATCGGTCCAGGGCGGTTGGCCCGGGGTCTGTGGATTGCCCTGAATATGTATTGTTTCGTGGATTTTAAAAGGGTTTACACCAATACCTACGATTTGCTTAACCCATGGGCCTGCGTTCGGATCAAGGTAAATCCCGCTGGCCCCATTCGAAGTGTCGTCGATATTCGCTTCGCCGCTGGTCCCACTGAACCAATCTGGCAATGTTGGATCAGGGGATACAGTAAGGTTAGGACCAGCATGAGCGGGATCCGCCAGCGCTACCGAAGTCCATGCCAGCATCAGAAATGCACTAGCAAGAATTACAAAGTATCTCATCATCTTTTGCTCCTTTTTCGAATCTTCAAGTATCACGCGGCAGGCCGTTATTGAAATAGTCTTTACTAACCTGTCGCATGAACGGACCGGTTTTGTTAAAACAACTCGAATGCGTGAATACTGTTTTTGCCTGATGTTCAAACGGTACAAAGCGCTTTTCAGGCCATACTCCCCTTTCTTCGCGCGCTTTTCAGATTGTTATATGGGAATTTAATCCTTGGAAAATTAGTTATTACTTACGGCAAGTATCTCTAAATTCCATGAGTAGATATGGATTTACCACGCTGGCACTTGGACATAAAACACGATGGCGCCGCAAAGATGCAATCAAATAAATGTGTTTAAGCTTAAGATCAGCAGCAAAGCTCACATCGCGCGGATAAATTACTCGGGGACGCAACGCCTAGATGATAAGTAACACCTCCCTGGTGCAAAATCAGCGGGAAATGCGTCTACACATACCATCTATCCGAAGCGCGACCTTATCGCTGCCTCCATTTGAAAAAGGAGAAAAGGATTATATGACTAACAACCTAATTGCCTAGGTTTATAACGTTCAATAGAAAGTAGCATTAGTCATTCAAGGCATAATTGATAGATAAGTTTTAGCCTAGCAATTTAAATTATTATGTCAAGCATATATAGCGAAAAATATAAGAGAAAAATCGTAATTCTAACCCGATCTGGGGAGAATCGGAGAAATTCATCGTTCAAAAATAAAAAATAAGAGCGGTTTATCTAACCAGAATTGGGGAGGGTGCGGGGGGTATGGGATCAAATAATCCAGGCTTGAACTTCCCGCTGATCCTGACGATCTTCGGACATAAAACGCGCGATGGCCGAAAGCAGGGTTTCTCGGTCGATCGGTTTGGTAAGATATTCATCGCAACCCGCGCCCAGGCACTTTTCCCGATCGTGATCCATGGCATGTGCGGTAAGCGCGATGATGGGAGCGGTATAATCCATTTCCCTTAGCCGCCAAGTGGCTTCATATCCATCCATTTCCGGCATCTGCATGTCCATGAGGATGACGTCGAAGGGCGAGGTTTGAATGCCCTCGGCCAGATATTTTTTCTGCTCGGCAAGCACCTTTTCCAAGGCTTCCTTGCCGTTATTGACTATGGTTACCTTGGCTCCGGCCTTGCGCAAAATCAAGGCCAGCAATCGCTGGTTATCCAGGCCGTCCTCCACCAGCAGGATTCGGCCCGACAACTGTTGGGAAACAGGCGATGTGAGGCCGTGCATGGAGGATGGCTGACCTTCGAGGGGGTCGGAAGTCTGCAGCATGCGTACGCCTTCCAGCGATCCGGCGCCGACGGTGAGGACAAAGGTGCTTCCTTTGCCTTTCACGCTGCTGAAGGCGATGTCGCCGCCCAGCATGCCGGCCAGGCGTTTGCTCAAAGCCAGCCCGAGTCCCATACCCACGTACTTGCGGCTTGTAGTGGTATCGCCCTGAGTAAAGGGTTCGAATAGCCGGTTGATTTGCTCTTCGGACATGCCGATGCCGGTGTCGATGATTTTGCATTCCAGCACGGTTTTTTTCTTATCATTTTCCGCGAGCCGCACTTGAATGCAAACATGACCTTCTTCGGTGAACTTAACGGCATTGCCGATAAGGTTGATCAGAATTTGCCTTAATCGAATCGGATCGGTGTGGATGTATTGCGGAATCGGCCCGGCGAATTCCAGCAGCAACGGCAATCCCTTGGCGTCGGCGCGGACTTTCATCATCGAAAGCACGTCTTCTATCAATTCGCGCGGCGAACACCTAGCCTGTTCCGTGATGAAATGTCCCGTTTCGATTTTGGAGAGATCGAGGATGTCGTTGATGATGCGGAGCAGGTATTCGCCGTTGCGCTTGATGGTATTGGCGGCTACGACGTCCTGGGGCCGCTCGATGCTTTCCAGGAGTATTTCCGCAAAGCCCAAAATGGCGGTCATGGGCGTGCGGATCTCGTGGCTTATGTTTGTGAGAAACTCGGTTTTTGCCAGGGTGGCCGCTTCCGCCGCTTCCTTGGCCTTGCGCAACTCCTCCTCGGCCCGTTTCCGATCGGTGATATCTTCCGCGATTCCCACGAATTCTTTCGGCGCTCCTTGCGGATCTTTTACTGTGGAAAGAGTCGTGCTGTACCAGCGCCATAAGCCATTGCAGTTTTCGATGCGAAATTCGATGCGTCGATTTTGCCGGTCGCCGGCGGCTACTGCGGCAAAATAGGACTGAAATACGGCCCGATCGGAAGGATGTAAAAACGATACGAAACTTCGACCCACAAGATCGGGGCTTTGATGCCCGATCAACTCGGTCCAGCGCGGGGATGCATAGGATATCATGCCCTCGGGCGTGAGGGTGTAAATAATTTCCAAGGCGTTTTCCACGATGTTCCGCAGCCTTGCTTCGCGTTCGGTCAGGGCGCACTCCGCCATTTTCCGCCGCGTAATGTCCATGGCAACATGGACCACACTGCCGATTTTTCCCTGCTCATTTTTCAGGGGATTACTGCGGGTGAGCATTGACCGGCCGTCGGGCAAGGAGATTTCTCCCTCCTGGAATCGCCCGCTGGCACAGGCCGCTTGGGCCGTGCAGCCCGGGCAAGGGGCATCTCGGCCCTGAAGCGCCTTGTAACAATAACGCCCGCGAAAATCTTCTTCCTGCCGGTTCGCAGGCATCGCGGCGCCGGCGTTCGTCCAGATGATGCGCATTTCAGGATCGAGCAGCAGCACGTCGACTTCCTGCAAGCCGTTGAGGATGGCGGATTTTTCCCTTTCCGCCTCCCGCAAAGCCTGCTCGACCTGCCGCCTCTGTGCGATCTCCCGAGTCAGTTGGTTATTAATTTGATTGAGGTCTTTATTCACGGCCGCTGCATCGCCCGAATTGCCGGCGGATATTTGCCGCATGCTTTCATTATCTTGATGCAACTGTGCCAGAATGCCCGCCCTAGTGATGGTTACGCCTGCCAACCCGGCCACGCCCAGGTATATGTTCAACAAATCTTTGGCAATAAGTCCGCTAGCGGCGTGACCAATCAGCATTATTGCCGTTCTATGGTTATCGATGACTACAGGAAACACCGCCACTTGGCAAGGGCCGTCGAGGTCCAGGGATAGGCTTGCCATGAAGCTGCTTTCCAAAACTTTGGCGGCGGTTTGCTGAAGGGCCGGCGTGAAAACGGCCTCATCCGTGCAACCGGGGGGAAGAATCCAATAATGTGCTTTCCACTGGCCGCTCTCGCTTAGATCCAAGAATCCGACCAGGTCCGCATCGAAAAAATTAAATATTGCCTGGCCGATCTGACGCCATATGTCCCCGTGATCGGTCATGCCCGCCAGTTGTTGGGCGAATCTTATAAAACTATTTTGGGAGTGCTGGGCATCAATTGGTAATTTTTCTGACATCCGATATTCCTCGCGCCGTATTAAGAAGGCAGGTTCCTTGACACTTGGAGCTTATCCCAAAACCGGATTTAGTTGGGGAGACAGATGAACCGCCGCCGCAAAATATCGAGGTTTCCGGGGGCGGGAGTACAACTTCCGCTCCTACATATTAGTATTAGGATAGGCACTTAGTATTTAACCTGCATAAACATAGTTCGAGATAAGCGCCTATTGCCCGGCTTTCACCGAATAGGGTGCGAAAAAGCATCAGTATCCGAGCAAAAACCCCCAAAGGTGAGGTTTATGAAGATTGTATGGAATGGCGCGATAATCGGCAAAATACAATCACTGGTGAAACACCCAATATTTCAAGAGTCCCAATCGCTCCGGACGCAGCCAATGTCGTTGATCGGCCGGTTTGGAAGCGTTAAGCAACTCGAAAATATCGGCCAGCACCGAACTGTTATCGCCGTAATAATTGTGCCCCAGGAGGCTGGTATCGACGGCCGAAACGTCCACCGTATCGACGCCCGGCACCACGACCAATTGGCTGCCGCTGTCGCCGGCACGCGGATAGCCGTGCACTTTTTTCGACACTATCAAGGCTTCGTCGTTCGATGAGGCATATAGCGTGACGCGCCGGGCAGTTTTTACGACCGCGGGGGCGATGTCGTTTACGAATGTTTCGGCGTCTATATCCGGAGCCGTGAGCACGACTTCGTTGAACATCGGCGTATCGGACTTTTGCATGAGAGAAAGATCCCTAAGCGCCGAGGTCAATGCCCGGTTGCCCATGCTATGGGCGATCAAGTGAATCCGCTCGGCCCCGGATTGCTCGGCGACTTCAGTAAGAAACTTAAGCAGATGCGGGGCGGCCCAGGACACGTTGGTCTCGTCAACGGCATATTGCAGTATTCCCGCCTGCGACGGCCAGCTAAAAAAGACTCGGCGCGCCGTCGAATTTCAAGTCGTAGGCGATTTGCGCCGTGCGCCGCGCCGCGTCTTCAAAGCCCACGTTATAACCGTGCACGAAAACAAAAGCCGATTTCTGCTTTGATCGCCCGACGCACTCGCGAAGGTCCGCGAAAAACCGATCCGCCGGCTCCGGTTGAATCCCCAAGAGCACCACGTGGCGGCTGGGATCCTCGCGGAATTCCAGGCGCAGCACCGAGGGGCTTTCCAACTCGCCCACCTCGTGCGACTTGGGGATCGATACCTCGCAGGCGCCCAACTCCAGCTTGCCGCGCTCGGGACCGTAGGAAACAGAAGCGGCAGGCGGCGTCCGCGCCATATCATCGGGCAAGGGGGCTTGAAACCGCGCATAGATCGTCAGCCCGGCCAGAACTCCGGTTGCGAACATGCCGCAATACGCCAAAACTCGAAACAGCCGAGAGGGGAAAAATCGAAATCCCAACAACGACAAAAACAGCGCGGTTGCCGCGGCAACAATGGTCCTTATCAACCAGGGCAGATAAACCGGCGGCTTCGGCTGGACATTGGTTAAAGCCGCCCTGTCCGTGCCGTAATAAACTTTCACCACCGTGTATCCCTTTTGGTCCCGCGCCATGCTTATAAACTCATTTGCATCCGCAGGCGCGGCATCCGCCGCCGTGGTAGAAGGTTCCGCCGCGCCAGGCGCGGCTGCCGGAGCAGGCGGCGGGGGTTCAGCCATGCCGGGCGTGGCCCCTGCCGCGTCTTCGGACACTTCCATGTACGTTTTCCTGCCTTTGAGGATTTGCGAACTTTCGGACGAACGTGCGGCGCTTACGGAAGAGCGTTCTTCCGCAAGAGGAATGCCCGGCCGGACAGGATTCATTTCCGGCAACGGCTCTGCCGCCGGGCGCATGGGATTACTTTCTTGTACGTCCTTGCCGGACAACGGGGAAACGATCTTCGCCGTTTGTGCCGGCCTGGCCATGGCTTTTGGCGGAGAAGGTCTTTTCGTCAATTTTGGCCCGAGATCTTTCTCTGGTTTTGAACTTTTTAAAACCGGTGATTCAGGCCGGGTTTCATCAGTCGCTTTTGGGCTGGGGGACGTGACATCAGGCGCGGCCGCGATTTTCTCAGGGCCCGGGGTGGTAATTGCCGGCGGCGCATCTGCCTTGCGGTCCGATCCGCAGCCCTCAAAAAGAGAAATTGCCGCCAATCCCAGAACCGCCGCCGCCATCCATGAGCGATTCATCAGCATAGAATCCCTCCGCTTATTGACTCGCAATCTAAATTTATCTCATAACTGGAGTTTTGCAATTTTCTCCCCTCGCCCTTTGGGAGAGGGGCTGGGGGGAGGGCATGGGGAAGTCGTATACACCGGGCAAGATATTTTTCGCTCAAAAGCCCTCACCCTAACCCTCTCCCAGTGCAACATTATTCATCAGCAAGCATTGGTTAAGGGGGTATAGGTAATACTGGAAAAAAATCGAGTTCGCGTACATTCTTGTCTTGTTGTTCCTAACATAAAGGAGACAAGAAATGGAACGCGAACTCTGGATGACTTTATATCAAATTGCACAGCGTTTTGACAAATGGGAGCCTTGGAAACTAGGTGACTTTCTTTGACATGGAAATCGTGATGGTTTACATTTGGGCGGTACTCCACGATCGGCCTACAGTCTGGGCCTGTGACCCTAAAAATTGGCCCGAAGGCCTGTGGCCAAGGCGAAAATTGCCTTCGCAACCCACGATGAGCAATAGGTTGAGAACGACGGAAGTCCAACGACTGATGCATGTTATGGAACAAGAAATAATAAAATTGCAGGACGACAACGGATGGGTTGCGGCCGTGGACGGCAAGCCTCTGGTCGTTGGTGCGCATAGCAAGGATCCAGATTGCAAATGGGGACGGGCTGGCCCTAGAAGTTATGCCAAAGGTTACAAGCTGCATGCCATATATGGACCCGCTCCCTTGCCTTTGTGTTGGACGATCGCGCCCTTGAATGAGGGTGAATCGGAGGTAGCGGCGAGGCTGCTCCCGACTCTGAAGCGGGGCGGATATATCCTTGGGGATAAACAATATGACAGTAATCCCTTGCACGAGGTCGCGTTGCAAAACGGTTTTCAACTGGTGGCCGAACGAAAGCGGCCCAACAGCGGCCTGGGACATCGCTGGCACAGTGCCGGACGCATTCGCTCTATAGCATTGCTGCAAACCGAGTTCGGCAAGGCGTTGCATAGCTGTCGCGATGCTATCGAACGTTGCTTTGGTTGGTTGACTAATCATGCCTGCGGCCTATCGCCCTTGCCAAATTGGGTACGTCGAGACCATCGTGTCCGTTGTTGGGTCCAAGTAAAATTGATAATTCACGCAATATACGTTTACCTTTATCACCCACCCTCCCTGCTAGCTGATAAATAATGTTGCAGTGGGAGAGGGGACTTTGATTTTCCTTTTTGCAAAACTCCAGACCTAAGTCCCTATGTACCGTAACTTTGCTGTAATTATATCACAGTACTCCACTTTGGGGTAGATGGATACAGGGCCCAATAACAGACTGCTATTTTTGAATTTCGATTTTGCAGCAGGGATCGCCGTCATGCCGGCAAGCGGTGCGCAGTACCGGGCGTCCCACTACTTGGGACATCATATCAAGATCGACGGAGCAGATAGTGCGGTTTTCATCAACCATACTGATAAATGGGCAACTGCGCTTATAAACTACTAGTTTCCCGCCTTCCTCGGCCGCCTCCAGGATTCCGCCTTCCTCGATAAGTATAGACATCAACTGGCGGAGGCGATCTTCGGGTTTCTTGGCGGTAACCTTGCCATTGTAATGGTCAGCCAGAATCCGACTCACCTTTTTTAGAACCTTGCACTTCAATTGGTCGCCGCCGATGTCGGAGATTGCTTTCCAGATTGCGGGCACCACCAACCGCTGATTGGAGGAAAAAAGCAGCACCAATGCGTCATTGGTGGCCTTGTATATGTGCCTTGGCCGGCCTCGTCCCGGCAAACGTTCGGCGCTTTGTTCCACGAATCCCGCAGTCACCAATTCGTTAAGTTGCTCGGTTACGGCGGTCCTGGTAACGCCCGCAGCCTGAATCAAATCGGTGACAGACTGAGGCGGATTGCCCACCAATAGCTTTACTATTTTTAGCCCCGCTGCACTAACCGTTGCTTCAGCCATTGTTTCTACGTCCCTGATGATGTTAAGTATCACTTAAGCATACGACGGATCGAACTCTTCATATTGGCACAAGCGGCAGTTTTTCTGAAAAAGTCGATAATAACGATTTTAATTCTTGTCGGCAAACCCCCTCCACGTCAACTAGCATGGTTATACTCTCTTTGCGATCCAAATGGACCTATCAGAAGATTAGTGTATCGTATAATGTTTTATCTTGATTTCCAAATTAATTCTTCTCGAAAAAAAGCAAATTGCTGAAATTCCCAGGGGGAAAAAACAGGGCTTTTCCCAGTTATTTCAACTTAAATTGATTGACGGGAACACAAGATCGTAAGAGAGTGTCGCCGCCTCGCTCGATGGCCGACGAAAATTCTCCCAACTCCTTTGGAAATTTGGAGTTCGGACGTTTATTTCGTTGTAAGAAAGCCCCTCGAAATTCCGGGCTATAATGGCTGTGTTGCACTGCATATCCGGCTTGCGCTGACATGGGATTGAGAGACGACTATTATCATTTTGCGCGATGTTGCATTTTCTTCTTTCACCTTGACACGCCTCAAGGCGATTAAAAGCATGTCGTTTTGCCGTAAAAGCCGGCGTATGGATTCGGATAAAACGGCGAATGTCGCGATCCGGGAGTAAAGTTGCGCATGCCCTCCTCATCTAATTCAGATGGCCGATGTGTAAGTCCTATCCGCGACTTCATCGGCGCCAATTCGCGCCATGCGATGGAAATTCTAGGATGGAGCGATTCCTTTGTCGATCTAACGGCAGCCGTATTACCTAATATTGCGGCAGGTGCTAGCGTGGAGTCAAACTTCATGTCTGAAATTCAGGCCAAGGGATTGATTGGTTCCAACCGGAAACTTACTAAATTTGGGGCAAAACTGGCCTACATTGCCGAATACGATACGCAAGCCGACCCATTACAAGCATGTGATCTAGTTGAGGATCTGGCATTAGGAAACGACTCCAGGATTCTGGATATGGGATGTGGAGCCGGACAAACGCTTTCCAGACTTAAGCGGTTCGGGCTGGGTGAGTGCGTAGGCATCGACCATGACATTGAATCCCTGGCTTGGGGATTTCGCATGCGGCCTCGCCTAGGCAAAAATACAGTCGTTTTTATATGTGCCACGGGTGAAGCCATGCCATTTGCCGAGAACCGCTTCACGCACGTTCTATCCCGAGTCGCGCTGAACTACATGCACCAAGCTCGTGCCATAAAAGAAGCAGTTCGCGTACTTGAGCCGGGCGGGATACTGCCCTTTCGCGTAATGAACATGGGATATTACTTGAAACTGCTATGTAAGGCGCCCAACATGCGGCGGATGGCCGCAAATTTATATAAACTGGGATGGGGCTGCGTTGCCGCCCTCACCGGTTTCCAGTTTCTGCCCCAACGCAAATGGGCAGCCAAGGAAATATTCGCGCCCTTCTTTAAAATGCGGAAGTTGCTACACAAAGCCGGCTGCGATGTAGTGCATTGGAAAAACCATGAATCCTTTTTGGATTCCCCCTTGCAATTACCTTAGTCGCAAAAAAACGGCACTAATGTCTTATTCTGCCTCCTTCTATCACTTACCCGGCCCTTTTGGCTAATGCAGTCCGGCGCGGAAAGTACACGGCATTTGAGATCGGAGACGTCTTGCCGTGGTCGCATGTGGAGATGGCGCCGTTGCATTTCGATTCCGTGCTCTTGGGCGCGACCGGTGGTACTGGTGTTTTTAGATCTCATCGCGCAAAATGTACATTTGGAGGGATGGTCTGATCCATCGAACGCCTTTTTGAAACTCAGATGGAGGCTGTTGATTCTCAAGCCGCCTAGAGAACTATTTGATCACCCAAGTTATTTTGAAGGAGAATTCCATGTTCAGCAAAAAGATCCTTGTGCTTGCCGTGTGCGTTATTTTGTTGGCCTTGTCGTCGCCTGGGGCACAGCAGCCAAACCAATCTTTGCCCAGTCGCCCGGCGTCCGAGCCGGTTGCAACAAAGCACGTGCGGGGCAACCTTTATCAGGTGAGCGGCGGCATTGGCAACGCGTTCTTTTACGTCGGGCCCAACGAAGTCCTAGTGATCGACGCCAAAATCAGCGCGGAAGCAGCCGCTCAAATGTTGGCGGAAATCAAGAAGGTTACCGACAAACCGCTCCGCCGTGTAGTCCTGACGCACAGCGATGCCGACCATGTGAACGGGCTGGCCGGTTTTCCCCCACGCCTGACGATCATCTCACATGCGAACGGACGCCAGGACATTGCCCAGGCCAACGCCGCCGCGACGACGAAACTACCGCTCCCCAATGAAACATTTTCCCGGGATTTGAACTTGTATCTGGATGATACCGAGGTGCAACTGCTCTATTACGGACCGGCGCACACCAACAGCGACATCGTGATCTACATACCTTCTGAAAAGGCCGCGATTGTAGGCGATCTTCTTTTCGTCGGCCGTGATCCCCTGATTCACGCAAACAAACACGGCTCCTCCTTCGGCCTGGTATCCGCGCTGAAAGCGCTTATCCAACTGGATGCGGACATTTTCCTGAGCGGGCACGCCGACGGAGTGGATAAAAAGACCATCGCTGCATTGATCGCCCAGATCGAACAAAAACAGGTCAAAGTCAAGGCCCTAGTGCAGGAAGGAAAATCGCTCGCGGAAGTGAAAAATGCCTTTGCCGGCCCCGATCAGCCTGCCACGCCCGGCAGCCGCCGGTGGCCGAGCCTGGTGGAGATTATTTACCAGGAGCTGACAGAGAACAAGTAGGGTTTTACTGGCTTGCGGGTTATCTTTCCTATGGTAGAATTGGTCATAAGCATTTGCTCCACTATTGTTAAGTTTTTTAGGAGCGCTGCCGACATCAGCCAGGCTAAAACGGCGAATACCATTTTAGAATATCAGCAGCGTATTCCGTTATATCAGGTAATAACAGGATAAAAGAGAGAAAAAGCGAATTTCGTAACCCCTTGAAATATAAGACTGGCGGCGTAGCTCAGTTGGTCAGAGCAGCGGAATCATAATCCGCGTGTCGTAGGTTCGACTCCTACCGCCGCTATTGCATGAGCCGTGTTTTGGGGTCGTTGATGTTTTATGTAAATATAATTATAGGCTTCAGCGTATTTTCCTACTGGTAGTCATCGGCCTATTGCACCAGCCGCAACTTGGGATTGGAAATGATTTTATTAAAGATATCTATAAGTTCTTGTTCGTAATAGGTCGGGTCGCCTGTTGCACCGTAGGGCGAGGTAAGGGTTTGCGTAGTCTTGCCCATGGCGATGCTATAAATGCGATTCATGAAGCCGCGTCGCCCTGCAAACCGAGTTCCACGGGGAAGACCGACCAGTTATTACCCTGCATAATCGCAGTCTGCATCATTGCGGCGTCTTGTGAATAATCGCTTAGCGAACCGTAATAATTGCTGTTATGGTGGGCATTTTCATAATTTGAAATAGTGCTGTTGCTGGAGGAATAAAGATTGGGTTTCCCGTCGGTCAGCAGCACTACGACTTTGTTTGCTCCGATTCGGCCTTTTGAGTTAATAAGATCGATAGCCGTGATGAACCCGGTTTCGGTCGACGTGCAGGACACGTTGTCATTGCAGGCCTGAAGCATGGTGCAATCCTGCATGGCGGTATCATAATTGTTGTCCAAAGTGTGTAGAACCGTCACATTGCTTGTCAGATCGAAAGTAACGATCGCGATCCAGTCGGATTGAGATGAGTCGGTGACGTTTTGATTGCGATCCTTGATGATTTGAATTGCGTCGATTATTGCCAGGCAAGTGGAGTGAGTGGGCATTTCCCGCGGCGGGAAATTAAAAGTGTTCCCTTTTAAGCGTCGTGTCCGGATGATATGGACAATCCGGGCTGTTCCGCGACAGCGGCGAGTAGAGAGTGGAACTACTGGTCGGTTTAGTGCGGCCGTAATACATCATATAATGCATATAAGAACTATAGCCGAAGTTCGGGCCGTAGTTTGAAAGATAATATTGCCAATAATTATAGTTGTTCGAATCGGTGATGCCATTGGGTGTGGGTTTGGCCTTGGGCATTATACCCGGCAAGGCCGCTTGTCCCGACTTTCCGGCAATTTGCTCGTCCATGACCCAAGAGTAAGCTTTTGTCGTGCGCGCGCTCGATGAATCCGTGGATTTAATCTGATATTGAACGGGAACGGTGTAGCTGGCCCCGCCGATGGTACGAGGTTGCTTCGTGTTCAACAGAGGGCTACTGCTCGTGTTAGTCAGGCCGGAGATGGAAGACACGCCCAAGGGTTGGCCGATTGTTTGCGACGATCCCGGATACGTGCCGAAGCCGAAGTCGTTAAAGATATTCTGCATCATCCTGGTCCCGACCCCCGGATAACTGCCGTCGATAGTGCTTTGATTGTTGGGATCGGTATCGTTGTTCATCGATCCGGACAGGTCCACCACAAAGCAAATATCGCGGGGATTACACGTGGCCGTGGCCGTAGCCTTGAGGTTTACCGAAGATAAATTTAAGACTCGCCCGAAGAACATGGGAATGGCCCCAGTAGTCGTACTATCAGCCCGCGTCGTTACTTTCACGGCGTTGCTCAGTCCCGAAGATGAGGTAAATTTTTGTGTGTTCTTATCCCAGGTGCCAAAAATGATATCCGATGTGGCGAGTTGAACGGGCTTATTTTCTATGAGATTCTGCGCGGCAAAGGATTTGGCGGCATTAATTGATATGTCTTGGTTTTGTCCCATGGAGCCCGCGCCCGCCAAAGCCGCCGAATCGGCTGCGGTTTGTAGTTGCGTCCTTGCCATCATGATGTATCCGAGGTCTACTGCGAATGCGATCATCCCCAGAAGCACCACGATCAAAAAAACCGTCAAAAGTATAATTGCGCCCCTATGCTGCTGCTTGTTTTGCATTGATAGGCGGTACATAATAAGCCCTCCAAAACGGAGTTAAGGACGCGTGCAAAAATTTCTGTTACAACCTTATTCAGAAAATGTGGAAAAACCGGCGCTTTTCAAAAAAAGTTATAACACTTGTTTTTGAGAGTCCCTAACCAATGTAAAAAGAATCGTTGATAAGCCATTCGCCAAGAGTTTACTTCCGGGGCATTTTCCGACAAATACAATTATTTTCACACCCCACAAAGTCCTCTATAAAAACTTTATGTCATAAAGAGATTATGTCAACTATAAGGGAAATCGACGCCGAAATCAGGCACATCAAAGATTTATCAAGTTTCGCCGGCAAACCATAATTAACCCCGTAGAATGCAAGAAATGCGGGTAACAGGGGCAGGTTTGGATGAAATATAAACGCATTAGTCCTGATATGCGGGATATACCTTATTTGCCGCTCGCATCACCTGTTATTGCGAGTGGAGCGAAGAATCTTAATGTTGCACGATCCGCCGCAAAAGAAAGATTCCCGATACTATAAAGACCGTGTTGCTCATCCAGAAAGAAATCGGCCATAATTTGCCCGATGTGGAAAGATCCTCGCTTAACATCAAAAGCGGATAATAAACCGCCAGAATGGGCACAAAGCAAACAAAAAAATTCGTCAAAACGTCGGCATGACGCCAGAGCATGGCCACCGGTATGCCGATCAGCACGAAACACAGGCAGGTAAAACCATTCGATAACCGGCGATAAGGCTCGGTTTGCAGACGATAGATCAGATGCCACAGGTCGGCCAGCCGGGTGCTGTCGGCCGGCGGCAATGTCTGCCCGTTTGCTTCCAAAACCTCGCGCCGCTGTTCCAGGGGCAAAACCTCGGCTTTAAGTTGAGCAACGTGGTCGGGAATCTCGTACATCGCGACCCAGTCGCGGTGATGTTCCAGAACGCCGGGACTCCTGCCGAGATTGATGATCGGCACGGAATGACGCCATTCAGCAGGATCATTGTACTGAAATTTTCCGTCTATGTCCACATCGACGCTGCGGCATATGATGTCCAACTCTTGCCTCTGCCGAGCGGTGTGCAATTCCGCCTCAGCGGCGCGTACGGTTGTGGTGGAATCGGATCCTATATCGCGAATGGTGATCGTGGGCTGAATTAGCTTTCTCCCGTCCATGCGCTTTACCGTGATTGAGAACTGAGGCGTATAGGGCGGGCCGATGGAGTGATTGGTCTGCAACATGCCATATGTGATTTCTTCGATTGATTCCGCTGCGACCCGGGCATAATTCGGCCGGCACCATGTGGCGGCAATTTCCTGCATCCAAATTGTTCCCAGGCTCAGTAAAAACGCGAACACGATTACCGGCCAGACAATCACCATGGGATTGATCCCCAGCGATTTCAATGCAACCACTTCATTCGTGCCCGTCATTCGCCCATACACGATGCTCACCGACAGCAGCAGGCTGACTGGAAGGGTGATGACCAGCATTTCCGGCAACATGTAAGGCATGACATAGAACATCACCATGGGCGGAAGCCCCTGACTAAGTCCCTGTTTCACCCCCATCACCACGGTCACTATCAGGGTCAGGCCTATCAGTGTTAGCAGAAAGTATTTCAGCACTTCCGTTACAACGTACCGCGTTAGAATGTACATGGGCGTAGATTGTGGATGTGAAGTGCCTGGTGGTCAAGACCAGAATTTACCAGGTCCCAAACTTATACGAATCACACTTATTAAATCCATGAACCTTTAAATCTTTATAAAATAATCCCTTCTATAAAGGCAAGTTGTGACAAAAACAGGCATCGTTTTCACTATTAGAGGGGTTATTTAGTATTGGAGTTTTGCAAATTGCTCCCCTCTCCCAGAGGGAGAGGGGACATTGGATCTACAGTTTGCAAAACTCTTGTTAGTACTAAATTGGGGCTTTTATTGATAAAGGCAATCCCCCGCCACCCTTGACGCATATACCGTTATCGTGTCACAATAAGCCCTGTGATCTGAAAAAGGACGGGCCTATTATGCCCTGTTTCGTTAATAAGCAACTCCCGCCAGAGTAAATTCAACCGCAATAGTGCCAAATCGACGCACTTGAAACCTATGCACGCGGTTTGATGTCCCCGCTTCGAAAAATACATAGCAAGCCTGTGCCATAATCAGGAGCGCGTGATGAAACCCGGTAAAACGGTCTCAGTCGAGGAACTACAAACCATTGGGCGCTTTGAAAGTCTGCGGAAAATTCTGCGTTCCGAAACCTATGTGGAACATCTCGACAAGCCTTTGGCGTACTGGGCGCTTCCGACCGATCGCCGTTTGCCCTTGGCCTTTTTAAGTCGGGCATTGCGGGAATTGCTCGACGCATCTTTTGAAGAATTGGCCCAAACGCCCGGGATCGGGCAAAAAAAGATGAAGTCTTTCGTGAAATTGCTCGCCCGCGTGGCTAATACCGATCCCGCCGACTTGCCCACTGAAATCAATGATTTTTACCTCGGATTGAAAAAATCATCAGCCTGCGATCCGAACTATTCGCATAAAGGATTCGATCCCGCGGCAATCTCCGAACTCCAATGGGAACAATGGCGCGGAAGCGTGATGCGGCATGGTTTGGAACGGGAAAAACTCGGCCGTTTCGCCTCAACCTTGCGGAACATGACCAAGGTAATTTGGAATTCGCCCCTTGCGGATTATACCGGCCATACGCTGGCCGAAATCCAAGCTTTGAAAACTCACGGTAAACGACGCCTGAATGCCGTCCTCGAAGTGTTTTACAATCTGCATACTCTTGTGGCCGACATGGGCAGCCATGAACATCTTGTCATCCGCATCGTGCCCAGGTTGATCGACGGAGTTGAAAGGTGGGTCGGTCAATCGCTGCAAAAACCCGGCCTGCCCAGCAACAGTGAAATTTTCCAAAATTTCGTCAGTCCCCTGCTCGAGCAAATCCGCATCGACGCCCCGCAACAAATCGTTACCATGGCCGAAAACCGCTTGGGCGTCCGCGGACCAATTACCAGCGTCCGCCAAGTGGCAAGAACCATGGGACTCACCCGGGCGCGGGTTTATCAACTGCTTAACGAAATCAACGATATCATGACGGTTCGCTGGCCCTTGGGACGCCACCAGGTTTATCAATTGCGCGATAAATTCGCCGCCGAAGCGGTCCATATCCCCAATCCTCCTTCTCTGGTCCAATTCCACGCGGCCGTGGAACTGTTTTATCCCGGCAGCCGCCGCGGCGCGGACGGCCCACTGGAAAAAGCCCCCGAAATCCCCGAGATGCAAAGCGCCCTGCTCGAGGCGTGAAACACGAATCATGCTTTTACGACGAGTTGGCGTGAAAGATCGCCGCCATGTCCGAAAAGGAAATCCTCGTTATTGCTTATCCGCATAAGTAGCCGATCGGCAGCGTTGCTTTCCCGCAAAGTGGGGCGAGGCAATCGGGTGTGCCGCGGTGGAAGACGGGTTAATAGCCGTCCTCTCTACTCGCTTGCGCCTCGGAAACCGCAACGCCTCCCAGGCTCGACCGCATAAATTTATCAATGTAGACGGCCTAATCACGCTTTCCATACATTCCTTTATCAGTAACGCTGCATGTCCGGATATCGCCCGCAGCCATCCCATTCTGGAAGCCCATGTCCAGAAAAGCCGTTCGGCGGCTCGGCCCCCGCCCAGCCGGCCTGCACCTATGGCGTCGTCCAATTCCGCATATACCCTGCAATTGGGCTCGCTAATGCAAGAGAAACCGGCGAATTGCAGGGCCAAGGCCAAATCGACTCCGGAAAGATGCCCTTTGATGGCAGGATTCAATCCGTTTACCGCATTCCATGCCGAGCGGCGATAGAACGCAGCCAAGATGTCTGCCCCAAAATAATACTCCTTTTCCAGTGTTGCCTCCGCCAGCGACTTGCTGAAGCCTAAACGCCTTGCAGCCCCGCCTGCCCGATAACCCACGCCCGCCGATATGACCTTGTTTCGTTCGCGCCGCTGTAGCACTAAAGGAGCAACTGCGGCGACCTTCGGGTCTTTAAAATGAGATAAGACTATGTCGGTCCAGCCTGGGCTCACCTCCATACCACAAGACAAAATATGAATTATGGGCGCACGGCAATTTGCGAGTCCGAAGTTTATACTCTCTATTAAATCGGCATCCCGCGCCGCTTCGACAAAGCACACTTCGTCGCCTAATTGGTAAGGATCCGCATAGGGTTCGTTCAGCACCACGACAATCTGGCAATTCGCCGGCCGGTTTTCCAAAATGGAAACCAGGGTATCTTCCAACTTTTTAAGCCTGTTTAAAACCGGAATGAGAATCGACAGCCGAAGCACGAGATAATTTCCTGTGTTCAACATCAAAGGAATCAAGTTTTCAAACGGCGCCAGACTGTAGATAATGCTCTTAGAAGAAGATATAAAGTCATCCTGCGCTATTTGTGATTATGTCGGATTGTATTGAATAGGAAGTTTATTCAAACGACCCTTATTCCCTGGTTACGTAGAGGTAAATTTATATATTCTTTGTATATTACCCAGTTTAAATTATTTTCAATCAAATTTTTATATATTACCTTTTTTATTGTCAATAATTACCTAAATCCCCATCTTCATGAGTCATGGATATCCTATTTAATCAAAGTTGTGACATTTATAATAAAATCAATTGGATTGTATTCCCGGCTTTATAGATTGCTGACACACAACAGCAACGCGGAGCCGGCGCTTGACTTCCTCCCCTTTATTATCCCACCCAATGACCTTTCCTTTTTAAGAGACTCGGCAGATGCACCATGTCAATCGGGAGGTGTCTCGGCGCACTTTTTTACAGGCCGCCGGCGCAGCGGCCGGAAGCGCCTTTTTGTTGCCGCATTTGATTTCTTCAAATGTTCTGGCTGCGCAACCAAGGATCGGCGCCAACCATCGACTGAACATTGCATTGATCGGTGCGGGAGAGCGGGGCTTAAATCATCTCGCTTATCTGGTCGAGCGCATGGGCAAGGGTGAGTTGAACATCGCAGCCGTATGTGACGTGGATGAAAAACGCCTGGAAAAAGCCAAGCAAATTGCCGGCCCCAAAGCCGATGCGCGTCGCGACTATCGCTATATCTTGCAGCAGAAAGACGTCGACGCCGTAATCATTGCCACGCCCGACCATTGGCACGGCGTGCAGTTCGTGCAAGCGGCCCAGTGCGGCAAGCACGTCTACTGCGAAAGCCCGGCCTGTTCGACGATCGAGGAAGGCAAGGCCATGATCGAAGCCGCGCGCAAGGCCAAAATCGTCACGCAGATCGGGGCCCAAGGCCGTTCGCTGCCCGAGGCCTATTTGATGCGCCGTTATCTGGCCGACGGCGCGATTGGCAAGGTGACGAAAGTCACCTGTTGGAGCAAACCCGGCCTGGTCGACGACAATCCCGTGCCCGACGAAGATCCGCCGCCGGAGTTGGATTGGGACCTTTGGCTCGGTCCGTTGCGCTGGCAGTCGTATAATCCGCGTTTTTCCAACGGCGTGTTCCGTTGGATGATGGAGTCGGGCGGGGGACGGATTTGCCATCCAGGCGCCGCAGGTGATGAGCTGTGCAATGTGCTGGTTGGGCGCCGATGGAACCGGCCCCGATTCGATCGAAGCCGTGGGCACCGTACCCACCAAAGGGCTTTGGGATACGGCCGTGGAAATGAAAGTGACTTATACCTTCAAAAATCCCGATTGGGTGCTCACCTGGAATCAGCAGCCTGGTGAGCCCGTAGAACCGGAAGAGCGAACTCCGGATGAAGCATCAATCGCTCAGCCGGATTGCGGGGCGATATATCATGGCGATAAGGGAGAAGCCGTTGCCTGGGGCGGAGACCAGGGTATCTGGGCCGAGCGAAAGGTCCGCCAGTGGAAAGCAGACTTCCCCTCCTCTCGAAATCAGCAAAAGTCCCGGTCATATCGAAGATTGGCTGAACGGCATCAGAACAGGGGCAAAAACGATTATGAACGTCGAGGCCGGCGTGGGCGTGGCGAATTTGTGCATCCTCGGCAATCTCTCCTTTATTTTGGGGCGAAAACTCCATTGGGATAATCAAAAGTTCGAAATTACCGGCGACGAACAAGCCCGCCGCCTAATGGGCAGGCCGCAGCGTTTCCCTTATTATTTGTGAGGAATCAATCGCCATGCCATCCCAGGAATTCACCGTCGATAACTTGATTGCCAAGATCAAGGACAAAAGCGATAAGGTCAGGGCGGAAGGTTGGCTCAGCGCCGCAAAGGTGGGGGCGGATGCCATTAAGCCTCTGGCTGCCGTGACGACCTCCGGCGACAGCGATCTGGAAGTGGCTCGTGCGGCTAAAAGGGCCCTATGGCAAATCGTGCACTACTTTCGGCCGCATCGACGCCGAGGACCAACGCAAGGCCATCTTGGACGAACTCCAGGCCTTGTTGACCGACGATTGGCCCGATGCCTTCCGCCGCGATGTGCTCTGGATGCTCTCGGAAATCGGCGACGATTCCAGCGTCGAACCCATCGCGGCCGTGCTCAAAAGCAGAGAATTGCTCGACGACGCGCGCTGCGCACTCCAACGCATTCCCGGTCAAGCCTCTCTCGACGCTTTAAAATCCGCTTTGGACAGCGTTCCCAAAGGGTACAAAAACAACATCGCCCATGCGCTTAGAGTGCGGGGCGTAGAACCCGGTTTGGAAAAATATCCCCAAGAAAATCTGAAACCCACCTAACCGGCCAACCTCAAGCTGGCGGGAAAGGGCTTGCCATGACTGGCTTTATCCGGAAATATTTTAATCGAAAAATCTTCAAAATCCTCAAGCCCACGGGTTGCAACCCGTGGGCTTTGCGAAGTATGTGGGCTTTGAACACCTTTCTTGTCCTGAGTGCATTAAGCACTTTGTGCCAGATTGCTCTTGCCCAGCAAATGGAATTCGAGGCCTTTGCCGGCAAACCCTATGGCGTGGGCCGGATCATCATCGATTTGCCCGAAACAATGCTCCCGCAACCCTTGGGCGCAGAAGGCTTGGCCCTGACCGAACGCGACGGCCGGGTCTTATATCCGGTCGTTGAAACCCCCGCCTTCGGCAAAATTATGAAAGAAGTCCTCGACAGCGACACGCCTCTTACCCGAGGCGGTCCAGTCCGTGAACAAGTGGGCGGGCTATTGCGCGGAATTTTGGATCGCCCTCCGCGGACCACTATCTTTTTTCTCTTCCGAGGCGATGAACCTTTGCATATTATCATCCAGGCACGCATCGCCCATTCCGATAAATATCGTGCCCACACCGGCGCCTCCGGCGGCATATCAGCGATTGCTCGGCCAATGGTGGCGTCAATACGCCCGGCCGCCGCAACTTCTCGAACAAAAACCCGACTATCCGCCCCTGGTGGAAAACTATCTCACTACGTCTCTTGCGGTAAAACTCAATCTCCGCTTGCCCGAGACCAAACAAACCAACTCGCCTTACGCCGAACTGCAAAAGGAAATAGGCCTGAATTTGGGCACGGAGTCGATCCGCAGTGGCATTGCAACAGGATCGCATTTTGGGATTAAACAACTTGGACCAGCCGGCCGATCAGCCATTGCCCGCCCCGCTCGAACCGCCGCCGTTGGAAGTTCCCGGAACCGGCCGGCGACGTGCAAATCGAGCCCCTGTCGCTACACGTGCCGGTCGAGTGTTTTTACCTTCGTTTCGGCAGTTTCAACAATTTCCTCTGGCTGCAAGACACGCTGGACAAATGGGGCGGCGATGCCCAGAACCTCATCGCCCTGCGCGGCTTGGACCATCAGATGCGCCAGCGCATGGAAAAGCAACTCGTGCTCAAACAGACCGTCCTTTCCCGCATGTTGGGCCCGACGGTCGTCGCCGACGTGGCGATTATCGGCGCCGATATGTTCTTCCGCGAAGGGGCTGCGTACGGCTTCTTGTTCGAGGCCCGCAACAGCGCCATTTTAGGTGCGAATTTCACCGCCCAACGCTCCGAACGCATTAGAGCCGGCGGAGTAACCGAACAAAAGGTCAAAATCGGCGATCATGAAGTTTCGTATCTGTCTTCGCCCGACGGCACTGTGCGGTCGTATTATGCGGTCGACGGCGATTATCATTTCTTCACCACATCAAAAAAACTTGTCGAGCGTTTTTACGCCGCCGATTCGGGCGAAGGCGCACTGGGAAAAACCGAAGAATTCCGCCAGGCCCGTAAGCTCATGCCCCTTTGCGCAACGACACCGTTTGGCTCTATCTGTCCGACGCCTTTTTCCGAAACATCACCAGTCCGCACTATCGCGTGGAAATGGCCCGGCGATTGCAGGCCATGGCCGATATCGAATTGGTCATACTTGCCAAGCTTGCCGCGGCCAGCGAAGGCAAGCCGGGATCAACCGTCAAAGAACTGGTCGATGGGAATTTCCTGCCCGCCAGCTTCGGTCCGCTACCCGACGGCAGCCGAGTGATCCTCGACGGCGGCGACGTATATGACAGCCTCCGCGGACGCCGCGGGGCGTTTTTACCGGTGCCGGACGTGGCCGTCGAGCAGGTCACGCGCTGGGAATCCGCCGAATACAATCGCTTCGCCGATTTCTATCGCGCGAATTGGGGACGGATAGACCCGATCCTGGCCGGCATCCAAAAAACCTCGCAACCGGATAATCGCGAACTAGTGGTTGTGGACGTGCTCATGACCCCGTTCGCTCCGGCTCACTTTGATTTTTTGAGAAAATACGCCGGCCCGGCCGATACGCAGCGAATTGCTCCAATACCCGGCGATTTGGCGGCGATTGACATGGTGATGACCAATCAGCGAATATTCGGGGGGCTTAAGGATTTCGGGCCGCCGCAGGACATCCGCTTCACACGGTTTTTGCCTTTAGGCCGCCTCCGCGAATGGCTGGTGGGTTATATCGGCAGCGTGGGCGAAATCGGCATGCTGGGTTTTTTGAACATCGGTTTTCCCCCGCCCGATCCCAATGGTTATTCGGTTTCGCTTTTGGGCGGTTGGCGAAGACTGTTCGGTCAATACACGGTGTTTTCTTTCCAGCCGCAAATTCTGGCCGAGGTAACGCCCCAATTGCACCTCGAAGAAGCGAAACGCCCGGCCCAATTGCGCCTGCGGATCGACGATCCGACCAACGCCCGGATCATGCCCCTGGCCAACAACTGGGCCTACTATCGCACCCGCGAAACATCGCTCAATAACCTCCGCTTGCTAAATGATCTGGATCAACAACTACACGTGCCGCCGGCCAGTTGCCGCGAGGCCGCCGAATTTCTGCTGGATGCTAAACTTGTCGATCCCTTGGGCGGCGAATATGTGTATCGGGAAAATGGAAAAGACTTCGGCCGCTGGACCTCCACCGCCCTGGAAAATCAACCTCCGGGCGGCGGACCGCTTACGACCGCGGCCCCGCAAGGCTATCTGGCCCCGCCCTGGAATTGGTTCCGCGGCCTGGATCTGGAAGCCAGCATGACCGAAAAAAACCTCTCCGCCCACGCCGAGATCATCATGAAGATGCCGGAAAAAAAGTAGTTTATTTAGCCCCCGCTGAACACACCGGGGGTTTTGGTTGCGGCTTTACGACGCATTAGGTGAGTATGTTTGTTGTATGGGTTACTCAATGTCGCATTCATCGTTTAGCCCCGGAGCTTGCTCCGGGAGTATATGCCATAGATGAAAACATATAACACTATATCATTTACCTGACCATCAATAGCCGCAACAAGGCCCTTGCATAGCATGATCAACCGGTCAGGGAGTCATAAAGGCTTTTTAAAACGTTACTATGTTTTTTTTATTTTTTTAAAAGGATGACCAGCAACCACCCGGCCGCCTGTAAATCGGGTTGACACTTGAGGTTAAGTGGGATATTAAGAATGATGCTACATAATCAATCATTAACTGATAATCCCGCGACTTGTTTCATAACCGTAAGCGGTGTTCTTAACTATTAACGCATGCAGAAATCATTGTTCAGTCTGCTGCTCCCATGCCTGCTGGCCGTGATAGGCATAGCGGCGCTGGTTTTTTGGGCCGGCACGGGTCCTGTACCGCAGTTGCAGGCCCGAATACCCGGACTCGACAAGGCGCCCGCCCCCGGTCCCGCGAAAATCGCGAAACGGCCGGTGCAGGGCGAGCCGGTTTACGGCCTGGGAAAACCCTCCGCAATTACCGGCGCTTGGCCCTGTTTCCGCGGCGCAGAGCACGATGCCATTTGCAAAGATGAGATCCCCCTAGCCCGGCAATGGCCTGAAGGTGGGCCGGAAAAACTGTGGACCGTCGAGCTCGGCGACGGTTACGCCGCGGCGGCAATCAGCGCCGGCCGCGTCTTTGTGCTGGACCACGTCCACGACGCACCCATCGATCAACTCCGCGGCCTTTCGCCCCGCGACCGCGAAACCCTGGCCGCCGCCTTGGCCTCCTCAACGCTCGATAAATTCGATTCCCTGGAAACCACTCTTCGCCGATTGTTCCCCGGCAAGGGCGGCGATCCGAACGATCCCCAGCGCGGTTTGTCTGAGGGCGAATTTATGGCAGTGAAAAATGCCCTTGGAAATCTCCTCGCCGACAATCGAAACCAACTGATTAATGCCTTGCGCAACGATCTGCTGGACGACATCGACCGCTCGGCCGACACCATGCGGTGCCTTTCTTTGGACGACGGCCGGGAAATCTGGCGCAACAGCTATCAGGTAATCGTGCCCTGGAGCCACGGCCGCTCGCGCACGATTCCGGCGGTGATTGGCAATTATGTAATATCGATCGGTCCGCAATGCCAGGCCGCCTGCTGGGACGCCGAAACCGGCAAGGGGCTTTGGCTGATAGATATGGTTCTCGACTACGGAGCGACTGTGCCGCCGTGGTACACCGGCCAATGCCCGCTGATCGATGAAAAAACCGACCGCTTGATCCTGGCCCCCGGCGGCAAAGCCCTCTTGGTCGCCGTGGATTATAAGACCGGCAAAGTGGTTTGGGAAAGCCCCAATCCGCACAATTGGACCATGACCCACGTCTCGGTAGTGCCCATGGAATTCGCCGGGCGAAGGATGTACGTCTATTGCGGCAAGGGCGGCGTGGCCGGCGTGGCGGCCGACACCGGCGAAATCCTTTGGGAAACCGCCGACTGGCAGATCGGCACCGCCACCTGCCCGTCGCCGGTTGTCATGGGCGAGGGAAAAATCTTTTTCAGCGGAGGCTACAATGCCGGCAGCCTGATGCTCCAACTACGAGAAAACAACGGTAAATTTGAGTCCAAAACATTATTCCGCCTCACCGCCAAGCAATTCAGCTCCGAACAGCAAACGCCCCTGCTTTTTAACGGATATTTATATGGCGTGCGCCAGCAGGACAAACAATTGGTGTGCCTTGACCTGAATGGCAAAGAAATTTGGAACAGCGGGCGCGAGAAATTCGGCTCTGGCCCGTACATGATCGCCGATGGAATGATATTTGTAATGAACGACGATGGCCTGCTTGCCGCGGTGGAGGCCGCGCCCAAGGGTTATAAACCATTGGCCCGCGCACAAGTGATCGAAAACAGTTACGAAAGTTGGGGGCCGATGGCCATGGCTGCCGGGCGTTTGATCGTCCGCGATATGACCCGCATGGTCTGCTTGAAAGTATCGGAAAAATAACCCTTTTCCCCCCTCTCCCGACCAACCTTCGGTCGGTGCCCGGAGAGGAGCAGGCGGTGAGGGCATTGATAATCGGGAAAATAATGTCGTGGTGTGGATGGTAAATCAAGCCAAGTCCACGGGTCGCAACCCGTGGGCTTAACGTCATTCATTACCTGAGACTCAATAAATACGCATAAACGAAAACTGTCATTATAGAACAACTCACCAGAAATAATCCAACATGCCTGCCAAACCATTTAGCGCCGCCCACTTATTCATCGCTTTAGCGATTGTCCTGGCGATTGTCGCCGGGATGGTAGTCTTTTTACGCATGGATCCCCAGGGTGGAGAGTGGATCGATCAGCCCGGAGAAAAAATCGATCCGGCCCTTATACACTACAAGCAAACCGCTGAAATACCCGTGGACCTTAAGCAGCCTCATGCACTGGCAGTCGGACCCGACGGAAAGATTTTCGTCGCCGGAGACAAGGCTATCCAGGTTTTCGATTCCCAGGGCGAAAAAACATCGGAAATCAAGCTGGAATATGAACCCCGTTGCCTGGCTGTCGGCGGCGCCGAGCACAAATACCCGGGCCGTATCTACGTCGGCGCTAGCGATCACGTCGAAGTCCTCGATGCCGGCGGCAAGCCTGTGGGCAGTTGGGATAAAATCAACGAAAAAGCCTTGCCTACGTCGATCGCCGTTGCCGAAAACGACGTCTTTATGGCCGATGCCGGCAATAGAATTGTCTGGCATTATGATACCGACGGAAAATTGGTAAACCGGATCGGCGCCGCCGATCGCGCCCGGAAGATCATCGGATTTTTTATCACCAGCCCGTATTTCGACCTGGCCGTGGGCCGCGATGGATTGCTTTACGTGGTGAACCCCTGCGCCTTGCATTTGGAGGCATACACGTTCCAGGACGATCTGGAATTTTCCTGGGGTAAAGGCTCGCCGACGATTGACGGATTTTTCGGCTGCTGCAATCCGGCGCATTTTGCCGTGCTTTCCGACGGCCGATTCGTGACCGCCGAAAAAGGCCTGCCGCGGATAAAAATCTACAGCCCCCAGGGAAAGTTCGAATGCGTGGTCGCCGGGCAAGAGCAGTTCCCATCCGTGGCCGCCGATCTGGCCGTTGACAATCGCGACCGCATCCTGGTCTTGGATTCCAATAAAAATCGGGTCCTTGTTTTCGAACCCAAGACCGCCGCTCCCGAGGTTAACCATGAATAATTCCCCCGATTCCGCCAAAACCTTTGAAAAAAGGCAAACCCGCCGCGAAATGTGCCGCAGCCTGGTGCGTTATCTGGTCTTGGGCGGTATGGGATTGGTTTGGGCTGTTTTGTCTATCAGATCGGTGCGAAATTCGCACGCCGCCCCTTGCGTTCAATCACTTTCCTGTTGTGGATGCCCGCTGATAAACCAATGCGAGATTCCCCAAGCCGTCAAAAAGCAGGAGGACGGCAAAAGGCAATAACCATGGCGAATCAGGACGGAAAAATCGATCGGCGCACATTCCTGGGCGACAACGTCCGCATTGTCGGCGCTCTGGGGCTCTGCGGGCTGACCGGCTTGTTGGCCGTGCGCAAAGGACGCGGCGAAAATCTGGTCTGGCAAATAGATCCGGATAAATGCATGGCCTGCGGGCACTGCGAAATAAATTGCGTGCTCGACCAGTCGGCGGTCAAAGCCGTGCAATGTTTCGCGCTTTGCGGATACTGCGACGTGTGCACCGGCTATTTTCCCGTAAAAGATTACGTTTTGGAAACAGGCGCGGAAAACCAACTCTGCCCCACCGGCGCAATCAATCGAAAATTCATTGAGGAAAAAGGCGGGCAGCGGTTCTTCGAATATACCATCGACGAATCGCTTTGCATCGCCTGCGGCAAGTGCGTGGCCGGATGCAAATTGATGAACGGCTCGCTGTACCTGCAAGTTCGCCACGATCGTTGTTTGAATTGCAATGAATGTTCGATTGCCATTTCCTGCCCTACCCAGGCCTTTGTCCGCGTCCCCGCCGACTCCCCAATCTGCTGAAAAAAATCGCCCGCAATGCTGAAGAGGCCTTTAAACGAAACAAAAAACCGGCCACGGCCTTTAATGTCAGGCAAAACCGTTCCCAAAGAAGAGCGCAAAACGGATGAAATTGCATCGAACGATTCCGCTACTGGTTTTGCTGCTTATTCCGGCGGCCATGTCGTCGGCCGGAGAAGTTATTCCTTTGCCGACGTTCTCATCCTACGAAATCCCCAGCACGCAAAATCCGGCGGCCCGGGCCATGTGGCGCGATTATCTCGACGTGGCCGCGCTGGCGGCCGGATTATCGCTGGCCTCGTTTTTCGCCCTTAAAAAACGTTCTCGCCGGGGATTGCTTCTGCTCAGCATCGCTTCGCTGGCTTGGCTTGGCTTCTGGCGCAAAGGCTGCATTTGCCCCATCGGGGCCATCCAAAACGTCACGCTGGCTGCTTGCGATTCAAGCTATATCGTGCCCTTGCCGGCGGCGGCGTTTTTCATTTTGCCCCTGATGTTCACGCTTTTTTTCGGCCGCACTTTCTGCGCCGCGGTTTGCCCGCTGGGCGCGGTGCAGGAACTCGTGGCGGTCCATCCATTGCGAACGCCCCTCTGGCTGGATCACGCCTTGGGACTTTTGGCTTATGTTTATCTCGGCGCGGCCGTGCTCTTTACAGTCACCGGCACGGCGTTTGTCATTTGCCGTTACGACCCGTTTGTGGGAATGTTCCGCCTTAGCGCAAGCGCGAATATGCTCATTCTCGGCGGATGCTTTCTTATCGTCGGCGTGTTTGTGGGTCGCCCGTACTGCCGATACCTTTGTCCTTATGGAGCCATATTGGGCCTGCTTTCAAAAGTCTCCAAATGGCATGTAAAAATTCCGCCCGATCGCTGCATCCAATGCCGGCTGTGCGAAGAGGCCTGCCCTTATGGCGCAATTCGCGAACCCACCGTTAATCAGCCCACATCGCAGCGCGGCCCGGCAAGACGCCGGTTGGCGGCATTGCTCCTGCTGCTGCCGGTACTGATCGCTTTAGGCGCGGTCTTGGGTCATAACCTGGAAGTCCCCCTTGCCTGGCTGCATCCCACCGTCCGGCTCGCCGAGCATATACGCCAGGATGAGGCGGGACAAACGCCATCCCCCAGCCCTGAAAACGAAAACTTGATCCACGAGATCGACGCCTTTCGCAACACCGGCCGGGCGGTCGAGGACCTTTATCGCGAAGCATCCGCGCTCGTGGCCGCTTTTGGCGTTGCCGGAGCATGGTTCGGGGCTTGGGTGGGATTGGTCATCGGCATAAAATTGATCCATCTTTCCATCCGCCGCCGCCGCACCGATTACGTGCCCGATCGCTCCGGTTGCGTTTCCTGCGGGCGGTGTTTTTGGTACTGCCCCGGCGAACAAGCACTGTGCAAGGATGAATTTAAAAAATGACGGAAGAAAAATATTTTATTGAATATCATATAATAAATGTCACATCCATCGTTTAGCCCCGGAGCTTGCTCCGGGTGTTTTACACGAATTTTTATTTATAATGCATCGTTATATTTTGCGCGTTGATAGCCCCGGCATTTGTGCCGGGTGAACGATTGTAAAAATAAGAGGTGCGATTTTGGCCGACATTAACTCTAATTATCGCCTGGCAACCTTGACCGCTGCCATCGCCGGGGTGTTTTCTATCGTCGTGTGCGCGCTTTTGTTCTACGATTACAGCCGCCGGGGTCTGAGCGATCCGTTGGAAAACGAGGTCTATCTGGCCCTCAAGGCCGCTTTGGTAAAGCAGCCGGATAATGATACATTGAAAACGCAAATCCGCTCCCTCGATCTCAGATTGCGTCGGGAATACTTCCGCCAACGGGCATTTGCCGTCATGGGTGCCATATTGTTGCTCGGCGGAGTGGCGATCTTCCTTGTCTCGACCAAAACCGCGGCCGCTTTACGCCGCGAACTTCCCCATCCGCAACCATTCACAACGCCGCCGGACATAGAATCGCAATGGACGCGGATCGGCCGTTGGTCGGTGGCGGTCTTGGCTTTGTCGTTGGCCGTACTGGCGATTGCGCTGAGCTTCTCCATGCGATTAGATATTCCATCCCAGACCTCCCCTCTCCCTTTGGGAGAGG
Source organism: Pirellulales bacterium (assembly GCA_963845975.1). GTDB lineage: Bacteria > Planctomycetota > Planctomycetia > Pirellulales > Thermoguttaceae > JBEKIK01. The sequence continues at coordinate 1,394,480 of CAWJUD010000002.1, forward strand.
GTCAGGGTGAGGGCCTGGGTGTAGGCCGGGGTGGCGGCATTGCAGCGTCCAGAGATACTTCCAATGTTAAGGCTGGTACCGGTGCTAAATCATCTACAATAACCTCACCCGCTGCCGAAACCCGCCAACGGACGAAGAATTCGCCAAGGCCTGGCCTTCATTTCGCGGACCGGGCGGGCACGGGACGTCGGCCTACACCAACATTCCCACCGAGTGGGACGCAAACTCTGGCAAAAATATCCGCTGGAAAACGCCCGTTCCCCTGCCCGGCAACAATTCGCCGATCGTCTGGAAGGATCGCGTCTTTCTCACCGGCGCCAATGAAAAACGGCGGGAGGTTTATTGTTTCGATGCCGCCTCCGGCAAACTTCTTTGGCAAAAAGAGGCCCCAGGCACGCCGCAAAGCACTGCAAAGTTGCCTAAGGTCAACGATGAGACCGGATATGCCGCCTCGACCGCCGCCACCGACGGCCGCCGCGTGTTTGCCATATTTGCCAACGGCGACCTGGCCGCCTTCGATTTCAACGGCAATTTGGCCTGGTCCAAAAGCCTGGGCATTCCCGACAATGCTTACGGCCATGCCTCGTCGTTAGTTACCTATAAGAATCTGCTTGTGGTGCAGTTCGACCAGGGTACGTCGGAAAAGTCCTCGAAATCGAAATTATTGGCCTTCGATTCGGCCACCGGCAATCCTGTTTGGCAGACCGACCGGCCGGTAAATAATTCCTGGCCCTCGCCGATTGTGATCCATGCCGCCGACCGCGATCAGATCATAACCGCCTCCGATCCCTTGGTGATTTCTTACGATCCGAAAGACGGCAAGGAAATATGGCGTGTGAAGTGCCTTGTGACCGATACGGCCCCGTCGCCCACTTTTGCGGCGGGGAAGGTTTTCGTGGCCCAGGATTCGGCGGCGCTATCGGCCATTCGCGCCGACGGCCAAGGCGACGTGACCGCCACGCATATCGTCTGGAAAGGCGAGGACGGCCTGCCCGACATTTGCAGCCCGCTGGCCGGCGACGAGTTCGTATTTCTGCTGGCAACCTACGGCACGATTACCTGCTATGATACCGAAAAAGGCGATCAGCTTTGGACCGAGGATTTCGACGAAGATTGTATATCTTCGCCGAGCATGGCGGGAAAACTGATGTATGTGTTTGCAAAAAATGGAAAGGCCTGGGTCGTGGAGCCCACGCGCGATAAATGCCGCCGCGTCGCGGAGTGCAATTTGGGCGAAGAGTGCGTCACCTGTCCCGCTTTCCAGGACGGATGCTTTTATATCCGCGGAAAAAATAATTTGTTTTGTATTGGAAATAAATGAGCGTTGAAATATTTGTTGTTTAGCCGCGACCGGGCACCGTGCGGGGCATGGTCGGGGAGCGTTATAGGTGTATATGCCCAACATCGATTTAACATTCGTCGATCAATTCATCGCCCGCTGTGGGACACGTAGCGATGCGGTGATTCCCATTTTGCAGGCCATCCAGGCCCAGTATCGTTATCTGCCCCAGGAAGCCCTCAAACGAGTTTGCGACTTGACCGAAATCACGCCGGCCGCAATCACCGGCGTGGCTACTTTTTATACGCAGTTCCGCCACCGGCCGGTTGGACGGCACATTATCAAGGTCTGCCACGGCACCGCGTGTCACGTGAAGGGTTCCGCTCTGGTTCAGGACGCCTTGGAACGCCGCCTGAAAATCGATCCGGGTAACGATACCGATCGCGAAGGTCTGTTCACAATCGATAAAATTGCCTGTCTGGGTTGCTGCACGCTGGCGCCAGTCGTTCAGATCGACGGCATTACATACGGCCACGTTGCCCCCGTATCGGTGGGCGAAGTGCTTGCTGATTTTCTCCAGCAAAAACAATATGCCGTCGCCAAGCAAACCGCACTGCCGAAACCGCCCCCGGGCGAATGCGGGGAAATCCGCATCGGGCTCGGGTCGTGTTGCACGGCGCAAGGCAGCGGCAAGGTGTATCAGGCGGTCCAGCAGGTGCTGGCCGAAAGCGGCGCCGCAGCCGTGCTAAAACGCGTCGGTTGCGTGGGCATGTGCCATCAAACGCCGCTGGTCGAACTTGTCGCGCCGGGCGGAAGCACAAAACTTTTTTCTCGCGTCGCTGCCGAAGATGCCGCGGACATAGTTCTAAAACACTTTAAGCCCAAAGGACTAAGGCGGAGGTTGATTTATGCCGCAACGCACTGGCTTGACCGGCTCGCAAGCGACGAAAACGTCGATCCCATCGCCGCTCACGCCATAGACGTTCGCGATCCGCCGGTCTGCGCTTTTCTGGGCCGTCAAAAACACGTGGCCACCGAATACTGCGGCCAGATCGATCCGACGAATCTCGACGAATACCTCCGCCACGGCGGATTCAACGCATTGCGGCACTGCCTGGAAGAATTGTCGCCCCAGCGGATTATCGAGGAAATTCAAACCAGCGGCTTGCGCGGCCGAGGCGGGGCGGGTTTTTCCACGGGTACGAAATGGGCCAAGGTCCGAGAGGCGCAAGCCGATGCCAAATACGTCATCTGCAACGGCGACGAAGGCGACCCCGGCGCGTTCATGGACCGCATGTTGCTGGAATCCTTCCCTTATCGCATCATCGAGGGCATGGCCATTGCCGCCTTGGCCGTCGGCGCAAACGAAGGCCTGTTTTACATCCGCGCCGAATATCCTTTGGCAGTCAAGCGGATTACAGAGGCCATCGAGCATTGCCGCCAACGCGGAATCTTGGGCGATAACATATTAGGAAACGGTTTCCCTTTGCATTTCACTGTAAAACAAGGTGCCGGCGCTTTTGTCTGCGGCGAGGAAACGGCGCTGCTCGCTTCGATCGAAGGCCGTCGCGGCATGCCCCGCTTGCGCCCGCCCTTCCCGGCCGAGTGCGGATTGTGGGGAAAACCCACCCTGGTAAACAACGTCGAAACCTACGCCCTGGTGCCCTGGATCATCCGCCACGGGGCAGCCGAGTTCGCTCAATTGGGAACCGCCACAAGCAAAGGCACGAAGGTCTTCGCCCTGGCCGGAAAAGTCCGTCGCGGCGGACTGATCGAAGTGCCCATGGGCATTACCATCCGTGAAGTGGTGGAGGAGATCGGCGGCGGCGTGGCCGGCGACCGGATTTTCAAGGCCGTGCAAGTTGGCGGGCCGTCGGGCGGCTGCATCCCCGCTTCTCTGGCCGATACCCGCATCGACTACGAAGCCCTGGCCGAAGTCGGCGCGATCATGGGCTCGGGCGGGCTGGTCGTGCTGGACGACTCGGATTGCATGGTCGATATCGCCCGATATTTCCTCCGCTTCACCCAGGATCAATCATGCGGCAAGTGCACGCTCTGCCGCATCGGCACCCGAAGAATGCTCGATATCCTCGACCGCATCTGCACCGGAAAAGGCAAAAAGGACGACCTGAAAGACTTGCACGATCTTGCCGTTACGATAAGCGCGGGCAGCATCTGCGGGCTGGGCCGGACCGCGCCCAATCCGGTGCTTTCCACGCTGCACTATTTCCGCGACGAATACGAAGCCCACCTTGCCGGACGCTGTCCGGCCGGCAGGTGCAAAGATCTGATTGCCTACCGCATTACCGACGACTGCATCGGCTGCACGCTCTGTGCCCAGCATTGTCCGGTCGACGCCATACCTATGACCCCCTATGAAAAACATGCTATCGACCTGGAAAAGTGCACCCGCTGCGACACCTGCCGGCAAATATGTCCGGTAAAAGCCGTGGTGGTGGAGTAAGATGAAGGATGAATTAAATGATGAATCATGAATGATTAATGTCAAAATAAAACCGCTTGCGGTTTCGCAACCCTGAACCCTGACCTCTGAACCCTTCCCCATGCCCAAACTCATTATCGACCAACGCGAAGTGGAAGTTCCGCCCGGGGCGACGATCCTCGATGCCGCCCGCAAACTTGGGATCGATATTCCCGCGCTATGCTTTCTCGAAGGCTGCGAGCCTTCGACTTCGTGCCTGTGTTGTTTGGTCAAGCTCAACGGTAACGGGCGGCTCGTGCCTTCTTGCGCTACGCTTGCGGAAGAAGGGGCGAAGGTCGAAAGCGAAACGCCCGAAATCCGCTCCGCCCGGCGAAAATCCTTGGAACTGCTGTTAAGCGACCATTTAGGCGATTGCGTTGCCCCCTGTTATCTCGCATGTCCTGCCGAGATGGATATCCCCCAAATGCTGCGGCAAATATCGTCGGGCGATTTGCGCGGGGCAATCGCCACGGTTAAACGCGACATCGCCTTACCGGCCGTGTTGGGCCGAATCTGTCCGGCCCCCTGCGAAAAAATCTGCCGCCGCCGCGACCTGGACGCCGCCGTGGCCATCTGCCTCTTGAAACGATACGTGGCCGATGTCGATCTGGCCTCTGGCGATCCGTATATGCCGCCCTGCCGGCCGGCCTCGGGAAAAAAAGTGGCCATTATCGGGGCCGGACCGACTGGACTGGCCGTCGCTTATTATCTCGCCCAATCCGGCCATGCTTGCACTGTTTTTGATGAAAATCAAGAACCTGGCGGACGCTTGTGGCTCGAAACCGAAAAACTGCCCCGCGACGTGCTTGCCGCCGAAATCGCGCAAATCATCCGGCTGGGCGGCTGCTGGGAGATGAAAAATCGCATCGGCCCGGACGAATCGTTTCAGAAATTACTAAACTCCTACGATGCGGTGTTAATTGCATGCGGCGCGACGGCCCTGGAGCAAGCCGGCGCCTGGAATCTGAAGACCACGCCCCGGGGAATCGAAGTCGCTCATACCTATCAAACCCAAATCCCCAATATATTTGCCGCCGGTAATGCCATCCGTTTAAAAGGACTCGTTGTCCGCAGCGTCGCCGACGGCAAGGAAGCGGCCGTATCTATCGACCAGTATCTTCGCCGGCAGGTTGTATTAGGCGCCGATAAACCGTTTACCACAAAGATCGGCTTGATGAGCAAGGAAGAACTGCAACGATTTACTGCTGGGGCCTCGATGGAACCAAGGCATGATCCGGCCGCCGCAACGAAATATGGTTTCAGTGCCGAGGAAGCAACCATTCAGGCCGCGCGGTGTTTGCATTGCGATTGCCGCGGTCTGCATACTTGTAAACTCCGCAAATACGCCGACCTTTATGCGCCGATCCCAAGCGATACAAAGGCCAGCGGCGGGAATTCGAGCAAGACGCCCATCATGCCGACGTGATTTTCGAGCCCGGCAAGTGCATCGATTGCGGCTTGTGCATCCAGATTGCCGCCGCTGCCGGTGAATCGCTGGGCCTGACGTTCGTCGGCCGGGGCTTCAACGTCCGCGTGGCAGTGCCGCTGGATCGGCATCTTAACGAAGCCCTTAGCCGCGCCGCCGCCCAATGCGTGGCCGCCTGCCCCACCGCCGCCTTGGCTTTTAAGGATAATAAGCGATAATTCATGGAAAGTAGCAGGCACACGCCGTGTGCCGTTAGCGAACGTATTTAGCCCCGGGTGAATACACCCGGGGTTGCGTATGATTTTGATGCTACCATTTCCCGCCATGTATTCACGGCAGGCTAAATAAAAAAACTCTAAATATCACTAAAATGTCTTCAGACAATTGGCTTTAAGTTGAGGAAGAACTATGAGCCGAACGAGTTGGAAACAACTGATGGCCGGCGCTCCGTGGTTTCATGGGCCCGGTAAATTTCCGATTACCGCCTATTCCGAGTTCATGCCGCCCCCGCGCTTGGGACGTAAACCTTACGGGGCAATTAATCCAACGCTATTCCGCCCTGACGATCCTGTGGGATGGCACGTTACGGAATATGAAGAAGAGTATGAACTCAGGCCGGGATTGCTGCATCTTGGTGACGAACTTGTCACAGTCATGGATCATCTAGGCAATGGCCGTTCCGCCCACGGTATATCCAAGGCAAAGCTCGAGGGCAATCCATATTGGCCGCCGGAACTTGCCCAGCACGCGGGAAAACTTTCCCATGAACGGTATGTGATAATCGCACCGTTGGCGTTGTCGCGTACTCAGGACGACAAAGGCCGCGTCCGCTGGACGCTTTTTGGCGGAAGCGAACAAGGGCCGGAGTGGGCTTTTTGGCAAAGTTTTTTTACAGCGCCGGGCCGTGAGATTCCCGAGGCTGAGGGAGTGGGATTTTTCCGGCGGTTACTAAACGCCGCGTACGACGAATCGTTCGAGCAACTTGCGGATTTAAAAAAAGCAGGCTTTCGCATCTTACCCGACATCGGCGATGAAAATTTGCCTTACGAGCAAGAATGTTCTATCCCTTCCTGGATAAAGCGGTATTTTTTCTCTCAACGTGAAAAAATAGAACAAGTGAAATATCTGCTAACATTTCGCCCATTTGGCTGTTTGCCAAAAGCCGTTAAGCGGGCCTATTTGTCGGGCGAGCTGAATCTGCTGCCATTTCCAGGCAGTCTGGTGTTTTGGGGTGCGTTGCCTTATCTTCGATTGCGGGAAGAATTGCCGCTGGCTCTGCAAATCCCTTTATTGCACGTTTTTTCCCGTTACGAGAATCCCCTAGGCATTCGCGTGCCGCAATCGGGTTGGTTGCACGAACCGCATCCCAACCAACCCCATCCCGACCCCGACAGATTGCCCTTTCGAAACACCTACCGGCGCACGCATCGATGGGGGCGAATTCATCGGCACGAGGACGAACTTGGCGTTACAGGTAGTGAAGACCACATCGCTCACGTATTGTTCAGTTCGGCTGCGGAAGACATCGGACTGTACGGCAAGCCGATGGCTCGCAACGCACAGATCTGGACGCAAGATTTCCAGCTTTTATTAGATGGGCCTAACGCCGATCAAGACGATCTTGCCCGGGCCGCAAAGGCATTGCAGGAAGGCGGATCATTCGGATACCGCTTCCAATTTCCGGCGATGCGCGTGGGACAATACGAAGTTTACTGGCATCGACCATTGGTGGCGTACTTGTATGCAAGAACATCCCAATCTGAAATCATTCTCGATGCTCCGTTGGGCTGTTTAACCGCCTATCGTGCCGAACGGCCCGACACTACTAAGCCCGTCGAATTGTGGCCCCGCTTATTGAGGCGTGATATTTATTTGTCGGATTTTCAGAATTTCTCGGCGATTGAAAACCATCACCAACATAGAATTACCATCCAGAATATCCGTAAATTATTAGACGCCTGGGAATCGCTCGGCGAGGCATGTCTGCCGCGGAGCTTCGCGCGTGCCCTATTAACCGCACCCAAGGAAGAAACGCTCGACGATTGGCTGGGCCATTTGGAAACGTCGGCTAATAATCAGACCCAAGGGCGGAGGTTGACCCAAGAACTGAAAAAAAGAATCGAACCGGAATCGGCCCCGATGGTCAAAAAATCCGCTACTCGCCTGTCCGAATCGCTTACTTATCGCCGCACGGCCTGCCGCTCGTTCGAATCGGCGTATTGGCGCACAATCGCCCGCCTGGCCCACGGCAAATATATAAATAAAGACAATGCCGACTGTGTCAGCGATCCTATTTCCCAGTCCCTACTGCGGCATCATCATCGCGACCTGGAGGCCTTGGGCGATTATCTCTTGGAATATTATCGCCACTTGATCGAAAAGTCTCAAATGTCCGGCAAAGCTGCGGTTGGCGATCTTCCCTTCCATTGGCAAACCGATTTCAACTTCCCCTGGTCCGGCGGTTGGCTCGATAATCAACAGGGAAAAACCGAAGAACGCGACCTGGTGGTGGTCATCCCCGGCCGGGACCGCAGCAGGGCTGTTATCATGGGCGACCATTACGATACGGCCTATATGGAAGACCGGTATGAAAAGGACCGAGGCGGCGTGGGCGCTCGATTGGCCGCCGCCGGGGCCGACGACAACCACTCCGCCACCGCCGCCATGATGCTCGGCGCACCGTTATTTCTCGAACTTAGCCGCGCCGGCGAACTGGGATGCGACGTGTGGCTGGTGCACCTGACCGGCGAGGAATTTCCTTCCGATTGCATGGGCGCCCGGCACCTGGCCCAATGTATTGTCGAAGGCGCGCTGAAACTACGCCGAAAAGCAGCGCGAAACCTCGATCTTTCCAAAGTCCAGATCCAGGGCGTTTTTGTGTCCGATATGATTGCGCACAATAACGATAACGATCCGGACGTTTTTCAGATTTCACCGGGTGCGAGTGTGGCGTCTTTACGGCTTGCTCAAGTAGCACACATGGCCAACGTAGCTTGGAACGCCAATGCCCCGATCTGGAATCGCCGTGCTAATCGTCGCAAATGCAAGCGGGGCCGGCGCAGCCCGGACGGCGTTACGATGTCTTCCACCGCCCTGCACCCGCAACTTCACGGCGAGGTCCGCCCAAGTGACGACCCGCGCAGTTCACTATATAACACCGACGGACAAATATTCTCCGACGCCGGTATTCCCGTGGTGCTCTTTATGGAAAACTACGACATCAACCGCGTCGGTTATCACGACACCCACGACACGATGGCCAACATCGACCTGGACTACGGCGCCGCCCTGGCCGCTATCACCATCGAAACCGTTGCCCAGGCGACAAGACAATGTTGACTTTAACACTTTGACAAAACCTATATTTTTCGAGTCTCAGGTAATGAATGTCGTTAAGCCCACGGGTTGCAACCCGTGGGCTTGGCTCGATTTACCATCTACACCACGACATTATTAACCCGAGTATCAACAGTCCGCCCTGAATACACGGCGGGTTGTTGATAAATCGATTGACTACCAAGAAATGAAAAGCTAGATTTGTTGAGCGGTAATTTCATTAAAATAATTCTTGGTAGACCATGACTGATCAAAATCATGCCCATGCATCGCGGAATCGTCAACCCCACGCTTTCCGGCGCGGGGAATGGGCCGAAGTCCGCTCGCTCGATGAAATCCAAGCCACGCTCGACGCCGAAGGCAAACTCGACGGCCTGCCCTTCATGCCGGAGATGATCAAATATTGCGGACGGAAATTTCGCGTCTCGCGCCGGGCCGATCGAATCTTTCTGGATCGATATTGTTACGTCGCCAAGCTGAAAGATGCTGTTTTTCTCGAAAACTTTCGCTGCGACGGCCAGGCGCACGATGGTTGCCAAATGCGCTGCGAACTGTTTTGGAAAGAAGCCTGGCTAAAGCCCGCTGATCCGCCGGACCAGTCCGAAGCCGACCTGCACGCCAAGGAGCTTGTTGCCTTGAATCTGCCCACGCGCAAAGGCGATCGTTTCACCTGTCAAGCAACTGAATTGGTGCATGCGTCGAGTAAACTGCCTTGGTGGGATCCGCGGCAATACGTGCGCGAAGTGATTCTGGGCGAAACTACCGTCGGAAAACTCTTTGCGGATTTATTGTCTCGGGCCAGGCAAAAAGCTTTACGACTGTTTAAAACATTAAATGGCCCTGCCGAAAATTCTCTAACCCAGCCCACTCCCACCGAAACTCTCAACCTTCATGCCGGCGAATGGGTGGAAGTGAAAAGCCTGCCGGAAATCCAAGCCACGCTCGATGCCAATGGAAAAAACCGGGGCTTGGGTTTCGCCCCGGACCAGGCCGAATTTTGCGGTAAACGTTTTCGCGTGGCCGGCCGGGTGGAAAGGCTTATCCTCGAATGGTCGGGCGAACTGCGGCCTATTACTAACACCGTCGAACTGGAAGAAGTAACCTGCCACGGACGGATGTGCCGCTCCTGCCCGCGAAATTGCTACCATCTATGGCGCGAAATCTGGCTCCGCCGCGTGCCTGAGCCATAAAGCCGGTAGCCGGGCTGGAAAAAGAAATAATCATTCTTTCCCGGCAATGCGATTCAGATATTTCTCTTCCCAATAATTATATTGGGGATCGCCCAGGCGGAAGGTAAACACGGCGTCAGGCAACCGGCATCCGTTCCGATCTGTGGAATGCACGCGGACCAGAACCGCGCCGTCTTGGCGACGATCGACATCCCATGATTCCGGTTCAATAGGAGTCGTCTCAGTAGCGATGATCATTGGATTTCCCTGATCCGGAATTCACACGCCGGCAAAGCCTTTGCAATTGGTGGGATTATGGGGGGGTAAATGAGGGCGATATTGTGCCCAAAAGCCCCAACCAATTCTAGGCCAATTTTTCGGGCTAAAACGCCTTACCGCGCGACGGTTTTTCGAGCGAGAGCAGCCGCTTTTTCATCCGCACTCCGCCGGGAGCGGAATAAGATCCAAGACCGCCGCTGGATGGCACCACCCGATGGCAGGGAACAATTATCGGTATCTTGTTGCCGGCCATGCAATTGCCAACGGCTCGATAGGCCCGAGGAGAACCTGCCCGGACGGCCAACTGTCCGTAACTAAGCATGGTTCCAACAGGAATTTTGCGGCATTGACCAACTACTCGGCGTTGAAAGATACTCAGACCATCAAGATCGAGCTTGATATCGCGAAAATCATCTTTACTAGCGCCCTTTGCATAAGCCTGAAGCCTGCGCAGCAACGGCGGTTTCTTGCCTAAAGGCCGGGCCAGGGCCAGTAAACCAGGCGACAAGGCCATTTTCGCCGACCAAGCAGAGGGATGACCGAAGGTAAGCTCTACGATGCGGTCCTTTTCCCCTAATAGGGCAAACCAACCCAATGAACTAGGAAATATTACCAACCAGTATGACTTTTCTTTTTTCTTCATATAATTCTAAAAGGGTAAAACCTTTGACATAAACCTTTGGGCATATCTATACTTTGTTCAGGCGTAAATCCATAATTAACGTGTAGATTGTTATATGCCCAAAAAACGCCTTGTCAACTAAGATTTTTCGAGCTGATTGTTTTCGACTAATTTAGCCGGGTGCGTAATTGAGGTGATAAAATCCATTTTTTACCGGTTTGGGAAATTCGAGGTCCCACGGAATGAATCGCTATAATTCGCTAAGTGACGATTTCTACGTCAATATGAATCTCGGCACGGAGATGGAACTCCCGGCCAATCGCGAAACCGTGCTGCACTTTTTCGAGCGCGTGCAAAAAACTTATCCTTCCATGCGGAATTTCTATTCCCGCGAGCGAGGCGATTTCGTCCTCGAGGAAGACAAGGAACGCGGCAGTTATCGCTGGTGCACCATCGAGCCCCGCCGGGTATGCTCCGGACAGGTCAACCCGGAAAAGATCGATGATGCCATGCAGCAGCACAAGTTGATCTTGGAATTGGCCCCTTATACGCTTTCAATCAGTCCGCTGGATTGTGAGGCCCTGGATTTGCTCTATGGTTTCGATTTTACTTATCGCGGCAACCAGAATCAGCTCGTGGCCGAGGCCCTGGGCGTGGGTCCCGGCCTGGAGCGCCTGCTGGAAGTGCCCGGCATGACCGTGATCAATTACGAACCTTCGCTGACCGTGGCCTTGGACGACGAATGCCGTTTGCAGTGCCGCTGGAGCGTGGAAACCCGCACCAACGCCTATCAAGTCCGCATCGGCGAATATCCCGAGGAACAAATCAGCGTCTACGTGACTGCCCGGCAATACGGCAGCCTCTCACCCGACACGACCTTCGTGGAAACCCTCGACCGGCTCTCCAAAGTCTGCTCCGACATGCTGGAAAACCACGTGATCGAGCACGTCCTTCAGCCCTTGGCCAGGGCGATCTCGTTGAAATGAAGAAAAAGAACCGATAAGGGATAAAGGGTCGGAAATCTTTTTCCTGACAAAAGTGTATATAGATGATACTTTCCGGTCGTGTAACGGCGTTTGCGAACAACAGTCAATCCGCTAACTGCAAAATAAGACTCCCGACCATTATCCATTATCCCATTACCCCACGTATGGTATTCATGGGGCACTCCCTGAGCTTTTTTTGCCCAATTTTAGTGTTGGTATGCGTTTACAGGCCTGTCCTAACCTTCGCGTAGGAGCTACGCGTGGGTCTGCGTGGATAGATACAACGGTACGCCCAGTTGCGTGATTTGATCCAATTGTTCTTCGAGCCAGTCGACGTGCCCGTCTTCCTCCTTCACAATCGATTCGAGGAGGTCGCGGGTTGCCGCGTCGTTGGCTTCGTCCGCAAGGTGAATGGCCTCATTGTACATGTTGTTCGTATGCAACTCCGCTTCCCTATCCGATTGAAGCTGTTTTGACACGTCCGCGCCTATGTGGAGCTGGTTCAACCGGCTGACCGTTGGGGTTCCTTCGAGGAAGATGATCCGAGCGATCAATGTCTCGGCGTGATGCATCTCTTGCTTTGCGCCTTCTCCACGGCTTGATGCAGCCGATCGTAGCCCCAGTTGGCGCACATCTCCGAATGGACCATGTACTGGTTAATGGCCGTCAACTCGTCGCTCAACAACTCGTCGAGCTTCTTGATCACTCGTTCGTCACCTTTCATGCGACTTTCCTTTCAAAAAATAGATCCCTTTCACTTGAACGCTTTTCTCACGGCTTTCTTGACTTTGTCGACGGGATTCACTGCCGTGAGAGCTAAGGTGGTGGTATTCTGCATAGTCTGTTTTCTTGCTTAAGCCTGGAGTTAAGTCACTGATTCACTTTCCGCAATCGCCATCCACAAAGAGACGCTTTGTTCTAAGTTTTCCTGCTGCATGATTCGTACCTGTTACTGCATGCATCATCATCCGTTTCGATTGGTTTCGTGTCTTTCCACGGGCGTTTCGTCTAGCCAACGTCCCCGAGCGCTCGGGGGAGCGCTTTGGGTGGTGGCTTCGGCTTCGCTTGCTCTAAAATGGCCCCGCAAACCGCGTCAACCGCAGTTCGATGGCGGCCCCTGGAGATCCCTCGCCAAAATACGAATCCATCTCTTGCGGTTTTATTCCAATGGCGCCAAGGATTTCTACAACCAAGTCCCTCGCCGCTTCTCTGACTGCCTTGTTCGCCTTGTTCATAATCTATTTCTCCTCTCCCAAAAAGGACGGTACTCCTTCCGGCCTCACCCGCCACGCGGCATTGCGAATCACGTTACTTTCCAAGCATCTTTGCGATGAAGAAGATGACGATTGCCCCAAAAAGGCCTCCTCCGGCCAGCAGGTACACCAAGGAATACCCGATAGCCGCCAGGGGTAAAACAGTTTGTGCGAAAATTTCCATTTGTGCTCCTTAGAAATGATGTATCCTTGACAGACGCTTCAGCAAGCGCTTTGGACAGACTGTCGAGTTGGGCTGTCTTGCCAACGCGCCAGAGCGAAGCGGTGCCAGGAACTGTACCTCGCTCAATAATTCCGGTACCCAAAAGGCACGTAAACGGGGCCGTAGGTTGGCTGGTAATAGCTCGTTCTGCCATAGTAACGGACATAAGGGCTGGGTCCGTAGTTATATCTGTAGACGTTCCCCGACGGGACGTACCCATAACCTGAGTATCCGTAATCTCTACGGTCGAACCTCCCCTCATTGCTCGGAAACATGTTGCTATTGGCTCGATATGGCGCGACGTAGCCCTGGCTGTATCCGCCGTAGGGGCCTTGGCCGTACGGGTAATAGTATACCGTTACCTGCTGGGCATAGACATGACTACTCGTAGTGGGCGCTAATGACGCCAGCACGGCCGCCATGACAATACCACCGGCGAGTACCGGTAAGCAAAATATGCGTTTCATGATAGATCCTTTTTGTATGCTTGGGATGGAAGTGGAGGATTGACCGCTCGTTGCGGCGGGGCGCTGCACCGTCCGCCCCGCCGCGAAGGCGGGAAACTTCACCTGGTCCGCGCCGCATCGCCCTTGCTGGCTGCTTCACCCGGCGTGGTGGGCGGCGCACTCTGGCGAATCTCACTTAGTTGCTTCAATTGATCTTTCGTGAGAACCTTCTCGATCTCCACGAACTTGTCCGCTTCCAGCGACACCAGTCGGTTGTGTAGGCCCTGGATGCCGCGATTCAACGTGCGGAGGCGGCTAAGGTATTTTTCCTGGATCGCGTCGGCCGCCGCCTCCTGCGCAGGGGTCATCGGCACACCGACAATCGCGATCTCTTCCTGGACCGCGCTTACGGGCTTGCTGGTCTCCTGTTTGGCTTTGACGTTCGTTCCTGCAAGTACTTTCTCATGTTGGGCCACTCGGCGCCGCTGCTCACGCACTTGCTGACGCTGGGGCTCGGTCAGGTTGTCCTCGATCGCGGACAACAAGACAGCCTCCGTCCTGATCGTTTCCAGGTAACGATCGCTGAATTGCTTCCACACGGAAGCGACGTCGACATCGTAGTCGCGGACAATCTCCTGGATCTGGACCTGTTGCTGTGGAGCAAGGTTCAGCTTTTCCAGGATGGTCGGCAGGGCAACCTGCTGGGACAGGGCCTGGGTAGACGGGCCCGGAATTTTCGGCATGACCGCCGTTGCGGCAGGCTCCTGCGCAAAGGCCGAACCAATTGCCATCACCCCCGCGATTGCCAGCACTCTCCAGAAATTTGTGTTCACGTGACGCATGGAATTCCCTCCGATCTAACTAGGTTCGAAACGCGTTTTGCGGACGATCCGCTCCTACATGCTCGCCCACGCAGGCAAGCACAAAAAAAGCCGACGTGGCGTAACACCCTAAAGCGTTAGACCACGTCGGCTTACTCGTCAACGAGCCCCTCGGCACAGCCGAGTTGCTCTTTATTTAGTCATCCGACAATTTCAAATTAACGTCTTGGCGGAACTGCATTCAAGTTCACTACCGCTCCACCTAACGCTTTATTATACGGCGGGGAACGGGTGAAAGCAAGTGGATGGCTGTGTTGGCTCCGCGTTTGCTCTCAGACATCTGCTTCCGATTGACCGCACGTAACGACTCAAACCTTAAATGCCGCCACGACCCTTCGGGTACCCGACCCGGTGGTGGCGCTTACAGTTTGAGTAAAGAATAGTTCCTTATCTCGTTTCACTGCTAAGCCCCCTCCACAACCCGTGGACCGCTATCCGGCTGCACTTGCTGCTCGGAACACCGCAAGAGCGGCTGGATCAGCAGGCGGACCTGTTCTTGCGCCTCTGCCAATGTCGCAACGACACGCGTTGTGGCGCCGCCGCCGATGCGCGTTTTCACCTTGCTCAGATCGCCTTGTGCGCTCCACAATCCCACGACCACGGATACTTCGGGAAATCGACCACGAAGGTGCTTGCACAGGTGGCGAGCATGCATCACGGCGGCGGGAGGCGTGGCGGAAATGCACACCACGTCGGGTTTGCGCCTCTCCACAAAATCATCCAGCTCGCTGGCCGCGGCCGTAAACGAGATGGACTGCACAAGGCATTCGCCCGTCCCCAACAATTGCGCCAGCATCATTCCGGCGATTTCATCCGCCTCGTCGCGAGCGGGCAGGCAGAGGATGCACGGCCGCGGCGAGTTGCCGTCCTCCATGCCCTCTTTCCCCATCACTTCCTGCTGTCCCTCACCCCTTTCGTGAATTATCTCCTTCAGGCTCTGCAAAATGAACTTGTGCCTGCCCTCGTCCAGTTCGCCGCGATGCCAGTCGGTTTCGGCCAACGCCAACGCCGGGATGAGCAGCGTGTCGTAGACCTCGACCAGCGGCCTGTTCTCGACATCATCGTCGACCAATTCGGCGGCCTCTTCTTGATCTCCGGCCAGAAGCCGCTGATAGACCCGCCTCTTGGGCTCGAAAACCGGCTCATTCCCCAACAGAATGTCCAAGAATGAAAGTTGGGGAACATGCTTGCCGATCACCAACAGGCACACGGTCAAGGGGGTCGCCAGCAGCAGTCCCACAATTCCCCACAACCATGTCCAGAAGACCGCCGCCACCAGGACCGCCACCGCCGACACGCCGGTGCCCTTGCCATAAAGCCATGGCTCCAGGACATTCCCGCAGAAGAGTTCCAGAACCACAAACAGCCCAAGCGTGAGGATGGGCGCCAGCCAGCCCGTCGATATGGCCATCGCCAGGCAGATCGGCGCCGCAGCGGCAATCCACGTGCCGATGTAAGGAACGAACCTCAAGGTCGCGGCCAGGATCCCCCACAGGATGGCGTTGGGTACTCCGATCAGGTAAAGCCCAATGCCAACCGCAATGCCAAAAGTAAAATTGACGAGAAATAGCATCGATAGGAATCGGCTGACCCGCTTGGCAGCGTCTCCCAGCATATTGGTGGTCACGGTCATTTGACCTTTTCCCACCAGCCGGATGAAGCGATCTCGCAAGTCCTCTCGCCTGACCAGAAAAAAAACTACGAGAAGGACAACGATGCCGACCGAGCCCAACCACTCGATCAGTGTACCGAACGTTCCACCCAGGAGTTGCAGGGGGCTCATCGGCATGGAAAGCACGTGAACCGAGTAGGGCCGCTCGTCAGTCCCCTCTGGCGCCTTGGCCTGTTCCGCTTTCGGGAGATTCTGGCTAATGTCCTCGGTGGTTCTTGTTACCTTGGCGCTTCTTGTTACCTTGCTCAACGCGCCGACGAAGTAATCATTCACCGAATGGAGTTTCGCTTGAAGGTTGCCTTGGTACTCGGGCATTTTGGGGGCCAGGGCGGTCATTTGAACCACCGCCGTCCATGCCGCGATGCCCAGCACCGCGAAGCCCAGGAATGCCGTAACCAATACTGCCGGGATACGGCCCAGCCTGCGCCGCTCGAGCCCATCGCACACCGGGCTGAGCAGGAAGCTCAACAGCACGGCGAGCGTCAAGGGTACCAGTACGCCCTTGGCCAGGTAAAGGGCCGCAACGACAACGGCAATCGACCCCAACATCCTCGCTGATTTGACGAACTGGTCCAAGGGCGCCATGCGCTGGTCTCCCGTTAGCGGCCTTTCCAAAAGCGACCGAGCAGCCAGCCGATGCCGGCCGCTATCAAAACGGACCTCAGCGGCCGCTCGCGCAGGAACTGCTCGCAGGCGCACGCGACGCCGTGGACTTTGTCTCGCCCCTGCTCACAATATTCCCCGGCTTTTTCCCCCAATTGCCCAAGCTCCTCCCGGGCAGCGTCCCTTACGGTCTCGCCTATTTTTTGAAGTTCTTCGGTCACTTCTTTCGCCTGTTTGCCAAGCTGATCACTTGTGGTAGACATGTATCTTCCTCATTAGTTAAGAAGTACGAAATCGCCCGTCGCGGGGCGGCGAGCGAAGATTGGTTGTGGTGAGCTTTGAAGCACATTGCCAGTACCGTCGATTGTCAACCGGCCATACATGGCAAGAACTACTTGGTCGTCTCGGTGGTCGTCTCGGTTGTTTTTTTGGTCGTCTTTTCGGTCGTCGTGCCGCCACCCTCTGCAGTAGCCGGGGTGGTTGTTATCGTCGTGTCGACCGTGGTCGTCGTCTCGCCCGTCGTCTTGCCGTTCTTGGTCTGCGAGGTCTTTGTTTCGGTCTTGTTCTCAGTCGTGCCCTTCTGATTTTCGCAGCCGATGGTCAATACGCCCAGGGCGGCAATCAGAACCAATACTAAAAAACGCTTCATCTTCATACCCTTTCCGAAAAGTTGGCCTCGCCTCTTCACCGGCAGGAACCGTTCCGGCCGTAGGCGTTAGCCTTAACGCTTTAAATGCTCTTCCTCCGGGCTTTCTATTCCCCGGACAGGTACAATCACGCGGGCGGTGTTTCGGTCAACCCGGGTTCATTATTGACCCAAAAATGCGCGATGGCTGGATCTCCGCGTTGTGTTGGGCATCCAGCCCCGCCTCCTTTAACGCGGCCGCCACATCCGCGTCCGTAAGCGGCTGGCCGTCTATGTAGACAAGGCCCCAATTGACCGTGTACCCGCCGTCGATATGCACCCCCGACGCTACTTGAACAACCAATAGCTTTGGATTCAGCCGTGCCATCAGGTCCGCAATGAGCGGAAGCTCACGATCATCACGTACGGAAAATGCTTTCGGCAGCTCTATGGTAACTTTCATCGCATGACTCCCTAATCACTCGAACGCTTTTCTCACGGCTTTCTTGACTTTGTCGACGGCCTTCTGGGCGGCTTGCTTGGCTTTGCCAACCGCCTGGTCGGTCTTTCCTTCTTCGCGAAGCTTGTCGTTGCCGGTCAAGGCACCTGCGGCTTCCTTGATTCGGCCTTTCACCACGTCTGTCTTGCCACTCATAATTGCGACTCCTTTTCCTCTAGAGGTTGTTCCTCGTGTCAATTTATCGATCAGAACTCTCGCGACGCCTCGCGGAAGGCTTTGTCCAATTCATCCCAGGCCGACTTGGCTCCCTTCTGGACATCCTTCCAAGCCTCCGCGCTCGAGTGACCGACCTCGGCCAGCTTGGCGCGTGCCGCTTCTCGTTTCTTTTCCAGATCGGCCATCTTCTGATCCCATTTGACTTTGGCCTCGTCCTTCAGGTAGCGACCCTTCTCGCGGAGCTTGGCGATTTTGGCGTCCAGCTCGTTGAGTTGGGCTTCGAGCTTCTTCTGAAACTCTTCCTTGGTCTGCTGGGAGTACTCGGCAGCAGTTTCAACGGCCTGGCCGGCATCGCGGCGTACGTCTTCGGGCGTGACCTTTCCGGGCGTCCGATCAGCGGGGTTTCGTTCGCATCCTTGGGCCGCAAACAGCAGGGCCAACATCAATATCCAAACAGATCGGGCCATGATCAAACCTCCTTTTTTATGCGCAGACTATCGGCCGCCTAACGGCGACGGTTAAAGCCTAAATCGTATTCTCCCAGGACTAAACCGATCGCAATACAGAACAGTCCCCAAATGACAGGATTCGGGCCGACGATCGTTGACCCAATACCCCCGATAAAAAAGACTATCGCTGCTATTACGAAGAAGATCATTCCAATTTTCATACATAGGTTCCTTTGAAAAAAACCGTTATTCACTACTCGTGTGGCTTTCGGGCTTCCCAACAGCGGAATTTTGCTCGCACCGTACGGCCGCAAACAGCACGGCCCACATCAACAACCAAGGAGATCGGGCCGTGATCAAATCTCCTTTTTCTGTGTACAGACGCTTAACCAAGTGAGCGGGTTCGCTCAACCACGTTGACTACCTATTTGTCTTTGCCCTTGTCCTTGTTCTGTCCTCCCGATTGCTGACCCGCCGCCGGGTTGCCCTGTGTTTGCGGGGCCGGCTGCTTGGTTTGTATCGGCGGCGCGGATCGCTCGACCTTCTGCCTCGGCTTGGGCTCGACCGTGAGATCCAGCTTGGGAGCATTGTAGATCTTCGGTGGAGCCAGGCCCTTGCTCAATTGATCGGCCGATCCCCCTACAATCGGAGATCCGGGAAGTTTCACTCTGGCCGGCTCGAATTGCTTGGTACGCGCTTCAGTTGAAGCAATTGGACCACCCGCCGCGTTGATTTCCAGCTTTTGCCGCTCCTCGCGGAATCGCTGGACTTCTTGGGCATGCTGAGCGAGCTTTTGTCTCTCTAATTGGTCCACCGGCTGGAACCGCAGCGGAGTGCCTTGGCTCTTTGTCAGTTGGGTGAGTGGCGCAGCCACGACTCCGGAACTAACTCCACTCGTGCCCAGTGCTCTCTGGGCCGCAAACGTGCGCGGCGGCCGGGCATCCTCGTGATCGCGGCGATTCATAAAGTCCGCTGCCACACCTTGTTCCCACCCACGGTCCTGCCGATGCTGCCAGCGGGTGTGAGCATAAATCGGATCGTAGCCGAAACGGCTGGAGTTGTATGAATACGACGAGTAGAACCCCGCATCCTGATAATTAGCGGCGTAGTAATCGCCGAAGTAGTAGTGTTGGTATTGCGGCCGCACGAAAAGATGGCTAGTCAGCGCGGCCAGATCGATCACCATCGCGGGCGAATAGGAGAAACCTTGCCGCCCATACACGCCCGCATCGAAATAAACCGGCGCAAACAGCACGCCGCGACGGGCCATCGCATAATCATTGTATCCATCGACGAATACGTAGCCGCGAGGCGTCCAAATGTAATGGGGCGGGACCCAAACCCAATCCTGCTGCGCTGTCGCCCAGAAACCGGGACGCCAAGCGTAGCGGCCGTTCTGCCATACCCAACAGCCTGGTTGCCAAATGTCGTCGGCTGAAGGCGCTGCGATATTGGGACCGGCTTCAACCGTCGCGGGCGGCTCGGGCAAGTATTGAACCTCGCTCAATTTGGCGTCGGCCCAGTACCCGGAAGTCCACTGTATGCCTTGCGCGGTCTTTCCCCAATAGCCTGGCACCCATTGTCGACCGGGCGGCAGTGCCCGCCAGATGCCGCTAACCCAAAGAAAATCACTCCGCTCGTCGTCCCAGCTCCAGTAGCCGGGAATCCACGCGACGTTCTCTCCCGCCGGTTTCTGTTCAGGCGGTACTTCCTCGATTGCGGCCGGCGGCGCCTTCGGCGCTACGATGCCCGGCTCGGGATCATAAGTCACCGTTTCCGCGAATGCCTCGTGTACCGGCCCGCGCGTGAGCACTTGCACCCCTGCCTCGGCATCCGCCGGGACCGGCTGTGCGAATATGGACTTGTTCAAGCCAAAGCTCAAACCCAGGGCCAGCAGTGTGCCGACCACGCACCATTTGCAGACTTTACGTACGTTCATACTAGCTCTCCTTTGTGAGATCAAACTCATCTGAGTAATTCCCATTCTTTGTTTTAGTTAAACCACATCGCCGGGCCTGCCAATTGTCAACCGGCCCAACTTCAATGTCCAACTCGACCTTTTCGGTCTGGGATTCCGAGGCTTCAAACGCTTCCAGCACAGCGGCCAGCGCCAACTGTTTTACGTGGTGCGAGTCGGAGCAGCCGCGCACAATGACTCGCCCGTCAACGGTCTCGACACGCAAGTTCCATATGCGGCCGCCGGTTCGCCTTGTGATCAAACATTCCAGGCGTCCGTTTTGTTCGGCCAAGGTGAAACGCAGTCCGGGATGATCGAGCAGGGTGCGGAGCCTACCCGCCAATCGATCGGGTGCCAGCGGTTTGACGTGATAGTCGTTTATCGAAAAGCGCGCCACGCGGTCCAAGACATGAGAATCGCGGCACGAGGTAAGGACCATCACCGGAACGATCGCAAGGTCGGGGACCTCGCCCATCATCGCGAGAACTCCCTCGCCCCCGCCCCACGGCAACTGCGGCTCGAGCACGAGCACGTCCGGCACGCGCTCGTGCAGCCGAGAAACACACTCTAACCCGCTTAATGCCATCTCCAATTCGAAGCCCTCCCGTGAAAGAGGCTCTCGATACACTGGATGCAGAGACTCATCCGGATCGGCCATCAAAACTCGAATGGACTTCGAACCGTTCGACCGCGATTGAACTACATCTTTGCTATTCAAGATAGACACCCTTCCTTGATCTTGTGTGTACATCAATAAATAAAACTGAAAATATTGGTTCTACGAAGCCGCCGACGGGAATGTCTGACCCGCCGTTAACGCGGCTTCGTTAGTCTCCATAACGTCCCCTTCTAAACCCGTGGCCCAGGAAAGACAGTACCGCGAGGATGATGAAAATTACAAATAGTATCTTCGCCCCTTCCCACGCGAGGCCTGCCACTCCTACGAAGCCGAAAAAGGCAGCGATCAGAGCGATCACCAGAAAAACAATGGCTAAATGTAACATGACCAGGTCTCCTCCAGAAAAGTCTGGGCTCAGTTAGCACGTTACCAACAAGCCCGTAATTACCAACTCAAGATCGCACATTTTCACTCATCGAGTTTGTCCTGGAACTCTGCCAGGATTTGCTTTCTTCTTCCCCCCATTCTCGCCGAGGCTCTGGTTCTGCTCTTTTGGTAGTTCGTTTGCTCTTTCTTTCTTGCGATCCCTCTCTTCTCTTTCAGAGTCTCTGCGGCTTGCCTTCCTGCGGAACTGCGCTTGATTGCCTTCGCAATTTCCTCTGCCTTGCCTTTTGCCTTCCTCTTTTCCTTTCTTGCCTTGCTTTCTGCTGCCCTCTTCTCCTCGAGTACCTTGCGCTGTTTCTGTGCTAACTGCTTTTTCTTGTTTGCTCTCATTTGTCTTCCTCCATGTCTGACGCTCGAGGACAGTCTCAGGGGCGGCGTTCCCTTTCTGTGACTATGCCGGTCCGGTCGCCGGTTTTTTCCTTCGCTTTTTGTCCCAACTCTTCCACCTTTTCCTTAACCTTTCCCTCATCCGCTTTGATTTTGTCTTTGTCCACGGTAATCGTAGCACTGGACTTTTGGCCCGTGCTGTGTGTCGTAATATGGAACCAACCCTGATAAAACCCCAAGCAGACGATGCCGACAAGGAGCAGAACTATCACACCAAATAGAGTTTTCATGTCTAAACCTTTCTCGATATGTTCGCAAAAGACCCCCTCAACTTCAGGTTGCCGGCAACAGATGTTGTTTTTTCACATTCTCGGCATTGGCGATTAGATGCGTCCCATCAGCAGCAGGATAAGCAGGATTACCACAATCAATCCAAGCCCGCCGCTGGGGCCATAGCCCCAGTTTCTGCTGTGAGGCCACGTGGGCAACGTACCCAGCGATCCCAGAAGCATCAGAATCAAGAGCACGATCAAAATAGTGGACATTTCTGTTCCCCTTTCAAAAAGTGTCAAACGCAAAGAAAAGTTTCATGTGTTGTTTCACAAGTACGCATCTTCCCGACAATTCTGCCGACCGAAATCAAAGCGTCAAGCAACCGGCACGGCCAGGTCGTCCGTCACGGTGTCTGGCCGGTTGCTGACGTGTATTCGTAATCAAGGCGTCAGGCAACCGGCATTGCAAGGTCTTCCGTCGGGCTGTTTAGCCGCTCGCTGACGTGTATTCGTTCCCAAATCTCCCCACGATGGACGGGTACGCTGGAATCGACCTCGAAGCCCAGTTTTACTCTCCCGCCTATAATTTTGAGGACGGTAACCTTGAGTATGCGATGGAAGCCATCGGCTCCTCCGATCACAACCGATTCCTGATTTTTCCTCGATAAGACTAACATGTTTATACCTCCGTTTTTAATGGTTGATTACCTTGTTCATTCCCGCTCCAACTGTCCGCGGGTACGCTCTTGGCGAGCAGGAACACCTGCACCATGGTGCCGGTCGTGAACACCTGTACCACGGTGCCCGTCGTCGTTTCGACCTGCGCGGTCGCTTCGCGCACCTCCACCCCGGTGATTCTTTTGATCTCCTGCCGCAGTGAGTCGGCGGTGTTGTCGAACAACTGTTTATGAAACTCCTGCACCTGGGCGGCGCCTTCCGGGCTCTGGGCCAGGGCCTTCTCGGCCGACGACAAGGCCCCGTGCAGCGTGATCAGTAGCGTGTCCCCGCTCAGAATTACGGCCACTGATTTGGGTTCGTGGCCCGTTCGCTGCTGCTGGAAAGCGATTGCCGCTTGAGCAATCTGCTGCGCCACACTCGGATCGAACTTTTCCATAGGATTACTCCTTGAGCCATCCACTCCGTGAAGCCAAAAAAAAGCCGACGTGGTCGAATACCGTGAGGTATTCGACCACGTCGGCTTACTCGTCATCGAGCCCCCCGGCTAGGCCGGGTTGCTATTCATCTAGTCGTCCGACGACATCAAATCTCTTTAGCGGAGCCAGATTCAAGTTCACTACAACTCCACTACAGCTAAATTTTATTTCTAGGTAAAACGGATGTCAAGAGGATCTGACTTATGGTGCAAACTTGGCGGTTAGTATAGGCCGACAACTGTTAAGTTCTTTGCTTTTATGACGTTATGTTCACCACGACCGCCAACTTGGACCCATGAATCATGGATTTTTTGCTATGTACTTGGTTTTTTATTCCGCAATTGGTATTATAATTCCTAGATCACTGGGGATTTGATGACTGATGTTTTGCCGACAAATGGAGGTTTTTGCCCGTGCGGTCCTACCCAACGTGGATCCTAGCGAGGGCGCTATGAAAACACAGGGAGAAATCGAAGCCGTCATTTGTGAAGGAATCAGTCGCTTTGAACAGGATTACATGGGCCGGGGACCCAAGGAGATTCACACCTACCTGCTTGGCGATCTCCTTGTGGTCCGTCTTCAGGGCGTTTTGACCGCGGCCGAACAGCAACTGGTCAAGTCACTTTCGGCCGATAAGGGGAGGGACCTGTTGAAACAAGTGCGGACCCACCTGATCGAAACGGCCCGGCCGGTCCTGGAAGCGATGGTCCAGGAGGTCACCGGTGTCAAGGCCTTGACCATGCACCATGATATCAGCACCGTAACCGGCGAGGAAATTGTTCTCTTCACCCTTGCCGAGTCGCCTGATTTCCGCGAAGCAAAAAAGAAATAGCGCTCCTCGGTCGCGGGAAATTAAGGAATAAAGATTAAGAGCCTATCCCAAAAGTCCCCTCTCCGGGCACCGGCCGAAGGTTGGTCGGGAGAGGGTTAGGGTGAGGGCTAAATCGCCGTGACTTCATTGTTATAATCTCTTGCTATGATTGAAGTTTTATGTTTTGGGATAGGCTCTAAATATAAGAAATAAAGGGTTGGGGATACTCTTTATTTTTGACATGACCGGCGGCGCCCGGCAAGTGATAATCATATTCATATTTTATTGCTCTGTTTCGTGCGGTATCGCCGGCAGCGTTACCAGGCACACGGGACAGGGGGAATTGCGCACGACGGCTTTGCAATCTAAGACCAGCGGCAACTCGGTGATCGATTCTTCTATATCACCCATGATCAACAAATCGCACTCTAATTGCTTTGCCAAAGCCGTGATTTGTTGATTGGGATCGCCCATGGACAATGGGCAGACTTCCACCTCCCTTTTCAGTTGTTCTGCCCGTTGCAAGTCTTGTTGCAACAATTCGTTATTTGCCGCCAGCTCGGGCGCCAGCGGCACGGACACGACCGATAAAGCCACCAGCGGATCGAGCATCGTAAGCGCGGCGGCAAACAGATCGCTGCTGGCCGAAGTGCCGTAATGTACCAATAGCACGTGGCTGACGCCCACGCCGGCCGCCCGCAACTCGGCCACCGACCGGGCCTTGCGTTCGCCGATCTTGGGAATCCGGTTGCCGCCGGCCAGATCGAAGTATAAATCGCGGTTGCGGCTTAATATCCGCACGGTAAGCGGCGTGGGGTTGCCGCCGTGCATGTTGATCCAATAAAAGGCGATTTGCTCGATCTGCTCGTCGGCCATATAGGCGTTCGAGGCCCCGAGGACCAATTCCTGGGCCTTGATATCCATGGCAGTGTGCACCACCGCGTACAAGGGATTGTTCGTGCGGATGATCAAGGGGTGCACCTGTTTGCCCGCCTTTTCCGTGCGGTCCACCACGGCTGTCATCAGCGCGCGGTTGTACTGCCCCAGCTCCGGCCCTTGCGTGGAAGCGTCGCCGCGCGACGTGACCTGGGCGGTCATCACCACCACGTCGGTCGTTTCCGGATCGGTTTCGGCCAGTGTCTTTTCGAGCATAAAAAGATTTTGCGTCGAGCGAATGGCCACCAGTTTTCGGTAAGGCAATTTCAGTCCCAGCACCGCCGAAGCAACCTCGTCGGAGGTCTGCTGGTTGAATTGTTCCAAATGCAGGTGCGCAGCCTTGCCCCGCCGCCTTTCGTGCAGATATTCGGAGGTCATGAAAAGAGACAAAAACACGACAGTAAAAACCGATCCGCCGATAGTGGCCACTTCCTTGGTCAACAGATTGAGCACCGCCGTGGCCAGGAGGATCAAAAACACGATGCTCAGCCCGATGGGCAGTTCCACGCCGCCCACGCGGATATTCAGCGGCACTTTGAACTCCCGGGGATTACGATCCTTGAAACGGAGCACGACCATGGCCAGGGCCTTAAACACAAAACTCCACACCACTCCGAAGGCATAAGCTTCGCCCAGCGTATACATGTTGCCCCGGCTGAGGATTATTGTGGCCAATTGCAATCCGACTATCAGGCACAGCACCCGATACGTGGTTCCGTAGCGGCGATGAGGTTTGAGGAACCAATCGGGCATTACTCCGTCTTCGGCCACGCGGTTCAGCACGCCGTTGGAACCGATGATTGCCGTATTTACCGCCCCGGCAAGGATGAGAAACCCGACCACAACCACGAAGCCGTTCAACAACAACCGGGCTAGTTGCGGGCCGATCACATACATTGCCAGCCCGCCGATCAGATTGCCCGAATAATCTTTCATGCGGATTTCATCGGGAATCAAGAGCACGGCCAGGAACGAGATGCTTGCCGTCAGGGCCAGGCTGTAAATAAAAACGATGAACGCCGCCTTTTTGAAGTTTTTCAGCTTCGGCGATTCCACTTCGCGGTAGACCTGGGCCAGGGTTTCCTCGCCGCTCATGGCAAGGATCGAGTGCCCGAAGGCGATCAACAAACCGATCACGCCGATTATGCTCCACCAATTGCCCGGCTGGCGGAGTTTTGCAGACAACTTGGGGAACCAGTGCGACATCAAACCCAAGGGATCCTCTTGTTCACCCGTGGCTTCATTTATCTTAGGCTCGGGCACGAGATTCCCCTGCTCGTCTTTTACCATCGCCGGCAATAGTTCTCCGGTTTGTGAATTGCGCCGCCACATTTCTTTTTCCACGCCCGTCACCCGGTCCGGGAGTTTCACGACTTCGTATTCGACTTTGGGACTAAGGTCCGGCGTCGTCGGCACCTTGTTCACCGGTCCTCGAACCAACAGGGTGGCGCCGCACCAGATCAGCATCACTGCGGCCATGATCGTGGTGGCAAACATGATTTTCAACGCCTTGCCGCTCGATTCGTGGATTCCCAGCAGGTTCTGGCGGAAGAAATAAAGTGTAATCAAGCAGGCGATAACCACCGACCCCCAGCGGCGGATGGCGTCGGCCGCATCCGGGCTGAACTGCAAATCGGGATTGATAATCCTCACAGTGTCCAATAACAAACCGACGATGTATTGGCCCGCCGAAACCGCGCTCGTCGGCCCGGTGAGAATATAGTCGAACATCAAGGCCGACACGGAGAGTTTTGCCAGGAATCCGCCCATCGCCTCCTTGACCACGCGGTAAACTCCCCCCCGCACGAAAAGCGAGCAACTCTCGATGTAGATCGAACGCACCGCGTAGCTGAAAAGCATCACGGCCAGGATAAACCACGGCGCAGCCGGACCGATGGCCCCTTCCACAATGCCCCCGATGTAATACGCCGTGCTGGCTAGGTCGCACAGCACCACCGCCGCCGTTCGCCAGTAGGAAATGAACGTCAGCATCACGCTGCTGACAATGATAACCTGCACCGGACGGCTTAATCCGCCGACCGGGCTCGAAGAAGAACGATCCGAAAAAGAAGACTCGGACATATGGACCTTTTAAACATCAATCGCTGCGAGTACGGGGCACTTCGACTCAGCGACCGACGCGAAGGCCCTTTCAAATCCGGCCAAGGCTTCAACCTTGGCCTGCCGACGAGGTTAGCTGACGGGCTGGGGTTTGAAAGTACCCTGGTCTCAATCTAAGGCCTGCGCCCCTGAAACGGATAATAACCGATTCGCTGGGTTCCCCGTTCCCACCTGATCGATGGGATTAGGCGGCATTTGGTTAATTATAGGTTATTAAAAAATGTTGACAATGAGCTCTTTCTCAGCCCTAAATGCCGCTGCATATAATAGTCCATAACCCTTTTAGAATGCATAAGTTACAACAAATTCACAGCCAGCCGTATTCCATACCTGATAATAAGCTATTTTTTTATATACCAGTTAACTTAAGGCGCGACCGCCAAGCCAGGAGGTCTACTGACATGTCCATCGATAAGAAAGACACACGCAAACATTTATTTGTCGACCCAAAAGTCCAAGGCGCCCTGATCGCCAGGGTAGTGATGTATTGGATGTTATGCCTGATAACCATCGCCCTTATGCTCTTATGTTGGGATATTATTACCGGCCCGGCGCGCATATTCTACATGCATTTCGACGACATGTGGTTCTTTTACGGGCCGGCCGCCATCGCCTCTTTTTTGCTCTTGCCATTGGTGATTGTGGATATTATTCGCATCAGCAATCGTTTTGTCGGACCGCTATTGCGCCTGCGGCGATCAATGCGGGCGCTGGCTCGCGGTGAATATGTCGAACCCATCGAATTCCGCAGCAACGATTTCTGGTACGATTTTGCCGACGAGTTCAATGCCCTTCGCGCCCGAATCCTGCAATTATCGGCCGAAAAGGAATCGGATATCGAAGATGAAGAACCGCTGGGCATCGGGCTCTAGAAAAAGTCGATTTCTAGGGGACAATCGATAAATGACGATTGTCTAATGATGAATAACAAATACAATTCCGCTTAGGGTTTGCATCGTTGTATCATTCCCCCTAGACCTTCCCCTTACAGCCTCCAGCCTCATCTTTTGCTTTAACGGGGTTTTCCCCCCGATACCAAGCCGTTAAAATATCCCAGTCCGGGATGAATGGGTCTTCTTAACGCCTGTTGAACCCAAGGTATACGCATGCCCAAAACGCCCGATGGATTGCGGAAAAGCCGCTCGCTGGAAGAAGTACATCGCTCGGTGCAAATCCCCCCGAGCCGGTGGTGGCGACGATTGTTCGCCTTTGCCGGGCCGGCTTACCTGGTCTCCGTCGGCTATATGGATCCAGGCAACTGGGCCACCGACATCCAGGGCGGGTCGCAATTCGGCTACCGGCTCATCTGGGTCCTGTTGATGAGCAATGTCATGGCCGTGTTGCTGCAAACCTTAAGCGCCCGCCTGGGATTGGTAACTGGCCGCGATCTGGCCCAGGCCTGCCACGACGACTATCCCTGGACCATAAATATCATTTTGTACGTTCTATGCGAAATCGCCATCGCCGCCTGTGATCTGGCCGAGGTGCTCGGCTCGGCCATCGGTTTGAATCTGCTTTCCGCCGCCTTGGGAAAAGCCGTGGGCTTGAATCTGGAAATTCCCGTGCTCTGGGGCGTTCTGATCACGGGATTCGACGTGCTGCTGTTGCTTTTTATTCAAAAGGCAGGCATCCGCAAACTCGAAGCCTTCATCCTGGGATTAGTGCTTACCATCGGACTGTGTTTTCTCATCGAGATCTTTCTCTGCAAACCCTCGATCGGCGGCATTGCCTCTGGTTTTATGCCTCGTACGCTTTCCGGTCTGGAGTTATACGTCGCCATCGGCATCATAGGCGCCACGGTAATGCCGCATAATTTGTATCTGCATTCGGCCCTGGTCCAAAGCCGCGACGTAACACGCAGCCGCCAGGCGGTGACCGACGCATGCAAATATAACCTCATCGATTCATCGATTGCCATGAACTGCGCGTTCTTTGTAAATGCAGCGATATTAATTGTTGCGGCAGCGACATTTTGGACCCATCACGAGCCGGTCACCGAGATTCAACAAGCCCACGCCCTCCTGGAACAAACCCTGGGCACGCAAATCGCGCCCATTGCCTTCGCCTTGGCCTTACTTTGCGCCGGACAGAGTTCAACCATCACCGGAACCCTGGCCGGGCAAATCACCATGGAAGGTTTTTTGCGTTTTCGCATCCGCCCTTGGCTGCGGCGCTTGATAACCCGATCAATGGCCATCGTTCCCGCGGTTTTGGTGATTATTATGGCGGGCGAACAGGGCGTTTATCAACTCCTCATCCTCAGCCAGGTGATTTTGAGCCTGCAACTCGCGTTTGCCGTGGTGCCGTTGGTGCGGTTTACCGGCAGCAAGCGCAAGATGGGACCCTTCGTCAATCCCTGGTGGCTGCAAATCCTGGCCTGGCTGGTCACGGCAATAATCGCCTTGCTCAACGGAAAATTGGTGTACGAGGCGATTGATTCCTGGCTGGAAACGTCCGGCAATTGGTACTGGTTGATCGTCTTGATCGCCGTGCCCGTTTCACTGGGCTTATCCGCACTCTTGGTTTGGATGATCTTCCGCCGCGAAAAACCGGTAATGGAAGAGCCCGAGGTTTCGGCCGAGGAAGTGGCATCCGAGGCCGCAAAATTGCAACGCCGCTTCAAACGCATCGGCGTGGCCTTGGAAGCCAAACCCACCGACGCCTCGATGCTGGCCGAGGCCGTATCGCTGGCCAAAAGCCACCATGCCGAATTGCTCTTGATGCACGTCGTCGACGGCGTGGGCGGAACCTGGTACGGATTCCAAACCGGCGATTCCGAAAGCCGCGAAGATGAAATATACCTGGAATCCCTTGTCCATCGCCTGCGATCAGAACTCCCCAAACAAGACGTGCCTGCCGTCGATGCCGTGTTGGGGTACGGCGATCCGTCCACCGAACTGGTCAATATAGCCAAGGAAAAAGGCGTGGACCTGGTCGTAATGGGTGGGCACGGCCACCGCGGCCTGCTCGACCTCGTTTACGGCCAAACCATCTCCACCGTCCGCCATGACCTGAACATCCCCATAGTCACCGTCCGCGGCCCCATCAAATGATGACAAATTATAAATAAATCCATGATACAGCTTGCGGTTTCGCGATGCCCACTGTCCACTGACCACTGACCACTGACCACTTAAAAATGCCCCATCAATCCTGGAAACTAATTGGCACCCGCGACGTTTCCGACCACCGGATCTTTCGCATCCGGCACGACCTGTACCGGTTCGAGCCCAACGGCGCGGAGCGGGATTTCGTGGTCTTGGATTGCCCGGACTGGGTAAACATTATTCCCCTGACCGATGACGGCCAGGTAGTGCTGATCCGGCAGTTTCGCCACGGCACTCGCGACGTGACCTTGGAAATACCCGGCGGCGTGGTCGAAGCCCGCGAAACGCCCCAGGCCGCCGCCGTCCGCGAACTGAGCGAGGAAACCGGCTATGTCCCGGAGCGGGTAAAATCGCTGGGTTTTGTCAGTCCCAATCCGGCCATCCAAGGCAATCGCAGCCATACTTTCCTGGCCGAAGGCTGCCGTCTCGCCGCCGAACCCCAGCCCGACAGTTTCGAACAAATCGAAGTCCTTCTCCGCCCCTTGGCAGATATTCCCAAATTGATCCGCCGTGGCGAAATCTCCCATTCCCTAATAGTCGCCGCCTTCGCCTTATTGCATTTCTCTCAGGACTAAATTAGTCCCCTCTCCCTTTGGGAGAGGGTTAGGGTGAGGGCGGATATAGTATTGCACTCCATTTACTCCATAGAATATAATTCATATAGTGTCCTCAGCCGTTCTACTAAGATGGGAACTCTCATGAACAAAGAACAATATGTAATTGACGATCACGGCCGTAAAACGGCCATTATTCTTCCGGTAAAAGAATATGATAAAATGTTGCAGGATATCCACGATCTGGCAGTTGTCGCCGAGCGCCGTAGGGAAGGCACAATTACTCTTGCCGATATGAAAAAGCGGATGAAAAAAAGTGGCCTTTTATAACATATGCTTTAAAAATTCCGTCGAAAAGGATTTCAAAAAACTCCCAAACTCTGTATTGCGCCGCGTTACGGAGCGAGTAGTGCTTTTAGCTACAGACCCTTTTCCGCGCGGTGTTTCCAAAATCTCCGGGTCTGAACATCTTTATCGCATTCGAGTCGGTGATTATCGGATCATTTACTCTATCGATGATCCGAAGAAATTAATTACCGTCCACTATGTACGTCATCGTCGCGATGCTTATCGCGATCTATAAAACAATCTTTAATTCCCGGCAAAATATTCAGGAATTACATAATTAAGTATGGCGTCCCCAGAAGTACCCATTACTTTTGGATTGTCGCCGGTATCCTCGATGTCGAATAGTTACGCTCGGTGAAGAAAAGAGATTTGTCCCATTATTATTCTCATATTTATTCTATTTAGCGTATTGCCTGCCAGTTGCGGTGCGCTTCCGGGAACCATTTTTCACCCCCATACTTTAGTTTGAATCTCTGGCAGTTTCCACAGACTGTACATTCCAAAAAGACCATATATTCCTGACCGATATTGCCTTCCTTATATCCGTTGTTAATAGCGTCGCCGCTGTGAACTCCGCCGCTCAGACAGATCTGTTTGTAGAATCCTACACCACAAAACATACAACGATATGTCTTTTCAACTCCAGGGCACGGAAGTCGTCGAATAATACAGTCCCTTGCCGCATATATCTGATTTTTTAACTCTAAAGCTGTTTTCAGCCGTTTCCCCGGATCGTCGGTAACGACGCTATCAACAATTCGTGATATTACCTCCAGATATGGATCGTCGCTGGATTTTGCCAGGTCATATCCTGGTTCGCGTTGCTTTTCTCGGGCAAAAATACGTCCTCCGCTAGTTACATAGTAGAGAACCTTTCCCATGCTGTAGAGATCAGATTGTGATGAAACCATATCCGCCCGCCCATCTTCAGATTCCGGGGGAATATAATATCTCGATCCCACTTGTTCCATTGTAGCTGTAACTCGTTCACCATCATCATTAAAGTAAACTAGGCCAAAATCGCATAGGCGAGCTTTAGTATGATCGGGCGAAAGCAAGATGTTATCTGGTTTCACGTCACGATGAATGCATGAGTGATGGTGTGCCTCTTGGAGAGCATCGCAAATGTCTTCGCACCAGCCCAGTCTTTGCGAAAGGGGAATAGCACATAGTTCCTTTACCGACAAATCAGCCAACGACCCACCAGATTCATATTCATAAACGGCATAGAATGGCTCCTCCTTGAGATTGGCATCGATTAGCGGGATTATATTTGGATGCTCTAACTTTCTTATGGCCTGTACTTCGTTTTGGAATCTATCTAAGCGTTTAGGGTTTTTCAGGCGTTTGAGCGCACCAACGCGATGCGTATCGATGTGCTGTACTTTGAAAACATTGCTCTGACCCCCGGCATCAATTTCACCCTCATTCTGCCAGACGCCGCCCCATATTTGTTTTGACATTTAGTTTTTCCTTTCGATAAAAAGGATAGAGCTGAGGTGTTACGGCTAACTCCCCCAGCGGTGCTCGTTGGGCAACTTTATGGATATCATTGTAAACTTATTGCTAGCAATGTGATATTCCTCGTGATGACCAGTGAAATGAGAAAGTGGCTATTTTTTCACCTTGAAATTGTGCCAACCACTTTTATACAATCTGCCCTGCCAATGATAGAACGTTCACAGGCATATAAACGTCAAAAGGAGACAATATGCAGGATCTAATCGTGGAAAAATCGAAGTTTGTTGACCAAAAACATTTATAATTGCCATATTTCGTGTTTTCGTTCTTTCGCCCTTTCGTATTGAAAATTTGAAACTATTTCCCTTGCAGATACTGCACAAAATCCATGATCCACGGATTAGTCCAGGGATTCCAGGTGGGATAACTGGCCGAGAGGGTGGAAAAGGCCAAAAGCACCAAGGCCAAGGCCCGGGTCCAACGCCGCTTGGAAAGAAGATCCGCGGCAGGCAACATCGACAACAGCCATAACGGTGCGAGCCAAAACACCCAACGGAAACCGCTCGTCGTCCCTCCATAATTCCGCTCGGTTAGCGGCCGGAACAAATAAAACACTATGCAAATCAGCGATACGCCGCCGATGAGCAAGGCCCAGTGACGCAGCCGTCGGTCCTGGCCCGGCCAAAGACTGATGATAATTCCTGCCACAGTCAATAGCCAAATCGGCGTAAGTGAAAATATCCCGTGATGTCCAACAAGAACGTGCAATGCATACACTGCCCGGGACTGCTCGCCCAGGTCGATCCCGGAAGGATGGCGCCAGTAACTTTCGATTTCCTTCCCATTGCGCTGGAAAGTGTAATCGTACCAGTTGTCGCCCGGGCTGCGATGCATGTATGGAATTGTGAGCGATCCATGCGCGATCCAATTGGTCGCAAAAAAGGCGGCGGCTACAACCGCTGCGGCCGGAATATAGGCCAACAACGTCCGCCGCGGGGCTTTCCACAAAAGAGCCAAACTGATTGCGGCAAACAAGGCCAAAGCGGGCAATTCGCAGGTTGCCATCAGGTCCCCGAAAAATCCGGCAAGCACGAAATATCGGACTCGCCGCGGGGTGGCACGGGCATCTTGCCCGTGTTGCCCAGTGACGACACTGGCCAGAGGCCAGTGCCATCCGTCATGCCAGATCGGTTCCGCGCAATAAACCGCCACAGTGGCGCAGACTGCCGCGATCAAATGATTGTTGATCGCCACGACAAAGGTCGTCAAAAAAGTCCCGAACGTCGCGGCCGCCATTACGAACAAGCGCCCCCAATCGGTCGTGCCAAAGCGTTCGACCAATCGGGCCAGCAATATGAAACTTATCGCCAGCGGAATCACGTTGATTATCACCAGCACGATCCGCCCGACGATAAAGGGATGCGTAGCCAGCGACATCCCGGTAATATGATATATGAACCAATATATCCCAGCCATCAGCGTGGCCATAAGCGGCGGCTTGCTGGAATACAGATGCCCGTCGTGCTTGACCATGTCGATCGTATCCCAGTTGGGTTCCTGGATTACTTTGTCGATGGCGTAAGGCGCGCCCTCGACGCGCATGCCCGGCTCGACCAGTGCCCGGGCCGTGCACCACCGGCTGCGATCGTTTGCGCTGAGAAACGGTCTGCGGAGTTGGGCCTCGCGGCGCAATTGAGTCTCGATGCGGGCCAACTCTTTTTCCAACGCCTCGCCCTCGAGCCCTTGCTGCCGGAGTTGCCCCTTCCGGCGATCGAGTTCACCGGCGATGTGGTTCAGCCGATCTTTTTCCAAGGCCGTGCGATCCACCGCATCCACGGACATCAATCGGCCCAGCATCATCCCCACGCTAAGACAAATCAGCAACCAGTACATGCCCTGGCGGAGATGGAACGTGGGGTCGTCGTTGAGGGAAGACATTTTTGTTATGTTTTCGTTAAACAGTTTTCAGTTATCAGTTTTCATTCTTCCGGCCCAAAAACCTATGGCCACCGGCCTTATGAATTCATCCCTCATCCTTCATCCTTTTCTTCCATTTTTTCTTCCTTCAGCGCTTCCGCTCCGGCGCGTTCGCAGATCGAGTATGTTTTGGTATGCGGACTGTGGTAGGCGATAAACAACTCCGCCAGGAAGCCGATCGACATTAACTGCCCGCCCAGAAGCAACAAGGCTATGGAGTAAAGCAATAGCGGACGGCTGGAAAGATGCATTATCTCAATGCCCAGGTCCAACCGCGATAAAATCCAATAACCGGTGAGATAAATGAGCATCAAGGCCCCGATGAGGAATGAAGCCAAACCAATCGAACCAAGGACGTGTTGCGGGCGCTGCCCGAAGCCCGTGAGAAATTTGACCGTAAGCAGGTCTAAAAAACCCTTGACGAACCGCTCCATACCGTACTTGGACCGGCCGAATTGCCGCGGCCGATGCTTGATTTCGATTTCGCCCACACGGAATCCCCGGCTTGCCGCCAGCACGGGCACAAAGCGGTGCAGCTCGCCGTAAAGTTGCACTTCGTCGAAAATTTCTCGGCGGTAACATTTCATGCCGCAATTGTGATCGTGCAATTTCACCCCGGTCAGTTTGCTCACCAAGGCGTTGAATACCCGTGACGGAAACACCTTGTGCCATGGATCGTGTCGCACTTTTTTCCAGCCGCTGACTACGTCCAAGTTGTTTTGCATCGCCGCCAGGAAGCGGGGGATCTCGCGCGGATCGTCCTGCAAATCGGCGTCCAGGGTCATCACCAAATCGCCCCGGGCGTGACTGAATCCCGCGCTTAAAGCAGCCGCCTTGCCGAAGTTGCGGCGGAATCGCAACCCGCGCACCCGAATGTCGCCCGTCGCCAATCGCCGGATAATTCCCCAGGATTGATCGGTCGAGCCATCGTCGACAAAGATAATGTCCAAGTCATAGCCCTGCGCGTCGGCCACCTCGATCAACTCCCGGTACAAAGTCTCCAGGCTCTCGGCTTCGTTGTATACAGGGATGACGATGGAAAGCATTTTAAAAGATGAAGGATGAGGGCTGAGAAATGAATTTAATGGCCAATCATTTAATCATTTATTTAGCCTCCAGTGAATACACCGGGGGTTTTGGCTATTGGCTTTATGCCCTTCCAGGCTGTAAGCCACAGGCCGGAGGATGAAAACCTAGAACTTATCACTGTGAACTGAAAACTGTGAACTGTTAACTCTCCACAAATATAAGATACCAGAAATAATCAACTCCGACACCAGCCATATCAGTCTTAGCAGACCGCCGGCGACCGTGGCCATGGCATCGTTGATCCCGCAGGAGGCAAACATTTTTACCAGCAATTCGACCAAAACCAGGTCGCGGACTCCCAAACCCGCGGGAATAAACGATAGGAATCCGGCCACCATCGACAAGGAAACAGCCGCGATAAACTCCGGGCCATATTCAATAAGACCGATATCTGCCACTCCCATCGCCCGAAACGTGGCCCAAAGGCTGGTCGCCATCAGTGCCCACACAAGTATCATGCATATCCAACCCTCCAGGAGGGTGATCCAGCTTATTCTCGATAATGCCGCGGCAGCCGACGGATCGGATTTTCCTATCCCGGCAAGACGGGCAAGATATCGGAAGACCGGCGGCAAAATGGGCAACCCGGAAACAATCATCAGGCCGATCGAACCCCAAAATAACATCCGTTCCTCACGCAGCCGCACGGCCAAGATGCCGGCAGCCAGGAATGCGCCGACTGCCATCATGGTGAGAGTCTCGAAAAATACGCTCACCGCAGCCACGGCCGTATCGACACAATGACCGCGGACCATTACGGTTCGCAAAATTACCACCATCGCCTTGCCCGGCACGTATTTTCCCAAATGGCCGATATAATAAGCCCTAAGCGTATTTGGCCAACGTATGTCTTGTCCCAGCGCTTTTAGCACGTAGTGCCAATATAATCCTGCGGGCAGCAAACCGATAAGATATATCGCCCCGGCCGCAATGAGCCAAAACGGCTGCCAGTGCCAGGTTTGCTCGCCGATTTGCCGCCATGCCTTAATGAGCGTGTCGCGGACAAACCACGCCACTAAAACAATGATCAGCAGTTTTACCGCCGCAATCAGCCATTTTTTTGAAAACAACGATTGCAAACTCACCGGCAGGCTCCGTGCTTCTGAAATATACTCTATTGTGATTGCCTTGTACGGCCTCCGCAAGATGGTTTACATTCCATTGCCCGGGCGGATTATAATATTTCTTAAAAGCTTTTACTGAATAAGCTGTCAGGTAAGGAAAATACTTTTTTTAGCCTTGCCGGACGGTTATCGAGAAAGTAGTATTATTTTCATGACAGCGAAACAATTTTACGATTGGCAAACCTCCGGCGGAACCGACGACGTCATGCGGATGGTGGATTGTCTCGAAAGGGCGGATATTGACTGGTGTGCCATCGGCGGCGTGGCGGTGAACCATTGGGCGCAAACCCATGGTAACCCAGGACGTTGATTTTGTCGTTGCTGCCGACGCCATCGAGCGGACCGTCTCCGTTCTCGAGGACGCGGGATTCCGCTCCGAGAGATTCCAGTGGTCGATAAACTTCCACGGACGTTCAAAGGTTCTTATTCAACTCAGCACGGAGGAGTTTTACCGGGAGTTCCCCTCCCGAGCGGTTCCGGCCGACGTTCATGGCATTCTCATGCGGGTAGCCTCATTGGAAGACACTCTACACGGAAAAATGAAGGCGTATGGCGAGCCGGAGCGTAGGCAAAGCAAGCGGATCAAAGACCTTGCCGATATTGCCCGGCTTGTGGAAGCGCATCCCAAACTTTGGGATTCTCTGACGGACGACCTGAAACGGCAAATTCAGCCGCCGAGATAAATGGGCCTCGGGTCGGCCCTACGAAACTTTTTTTCGTATCATTCTGTTTTGTCGCCGCCGACAACATCGCCGTTGTTCCTGGTTATGCAAAAGAAGTAAAAGGCATAATCGATATCTCTTCTCAATGAATGCACGGAGCCATCAACGTATAGATGGTTCACAACGCCGGGATGGCCTGAAGATGGGCCGTAAGTCGGCCGGTTGCCGACAATCGTGGTTGTCGCCGGATCGGGATAGACATCCTTGCCTGTGCGCGGAGAAAAATCGTATGCCAGATAGGTGCGGAAGGCCTGGATCGTGGCGGAAGCGTTTTGGTCAAATTGCCCATTGAAACCAGTCGGCCGATAAAAAGGCATGTCCTTATCCGGCGCATCGAACGTAACAACGGTGTTGTTCGGATAAGTGTTCTTCAAGGGCACGCCCACTAGAGTTGCACATGCGCCGGCAATCCAGGCACTCCCTATACTCGAAGGATCGGAAGGTGAGCCTTTGTCGTCCATGGTTTCAGCTACCATGATCGTGCGAGATTTACCATCTACCACATCGCCATAACTGATTTTCTTGCCTGGAAGTCGTGGAAACAGGGTGCCGTCGGGATGGTCCTTGGGATTGCCATAAGGCGGTGCAGAAGTGGAGTCCAAGCACATTGCCAGGCTTTCCATACATGTGGCTCCAACGGCTTTGTAGTTTGTCAACGCGATTTTCCCCGCGCGAGAGGCGGAGGACGGCTGGTCAACGAACAATTTGTTTGGATTGCTGGGACAGGTAAGTTCAGGAATAAGTTTATCACGCCATTCCTGCACCGACTGGTCCGTGTCAATGAGAAGGAGAAGAGGATCGGCGTCTGCACGGGGATAGCCCGGATGTTTGATGAAAGGTGTGTTGAGACCGTCATACTTGTTGAACTCCTCCGTGAAAGGCAACAATTGGAAAAGAAAGCTGACACCACCAGCCCGATAATGCCCGTCTTTACCGACAAGTGTCGCCGATGGAGGCAATCTTTTGTTGGCCTCGTGATAGTATTGGATCGCCATGCCAAGCTGCTTTAGATTGTTGATACAGGTCTTACGGCGTGCCGTCTCGCGCGGACTGGATTGCCGACACCAAAAGGGCGGTCAAAATGCCGATAATCACAATGATGACCAGCACTTCGACAAGGGTGATACCGTTGTTTCTGGTGACATTTCTCATAAAAGACCTATCGATTGTATAATCGCCCTTGACGTGGTCTTCCATAACTCTTGAAGTTGCGTCGAAAGTCGACACCACAGTTAATATAGCGACTTTGGCGTGTTTCACACACCTACTGGTTCCATTTCAATATCGCGCCGTGTCGGCGCTGGTGGCCATCGAGGCGTATTTTCCCAGGCAGCCTTTGGTGTATCGTGGGGGGCGGGGTTTCCAGGTTTTGGCTCGCTTGGCCAATTCGGCCTCGCTTAGGCGGACGTTCAAGGTGTGATTGGGGATGTCGATCTCGACCATGTCGCCCGGCTGAAGCAGTCCGATCGTTCCGCCCGCGGCGGCCTCGGGACTGACGTGTCCGATGCAGGCCCCGGCCGTGCCGCCGGAAAAACGCCCGTCGGTTATAAGTGCGACCTTATCGTCCAGGCCCATGCCTTTGATGGCCGTGGTGGGGGCGAGCATCTCTTGCATGCCCGGTCCGCCGCGCGGGCCTTCGTAGCGGATCACGACCACGTCGCCGGCCTTGACCTTGCCGTTAACGATCCCTTCGTAAGCCTCGGTTTCGGCCTCGAAGATGACCGCCGGGCCGGTGAATTTGAGCATCTCGGGTTTTACTCCGGCCGCCTTCACGACCGCGCCTTTTGGCGCCAGGTTGCCGTAGAGAATTATCAGCCCGCCTTCGCGGCTGTAGGCGTTTTCGACTTCGCGGATGCAATCGTAGGGATCGAAGCCTAGGTCGTCTTTGGAAAGATCGCGAATGGATCGGGCGGTCCGCTTGACGCTCATGCCTTCGCTGGTCCGCCTGCCGCCTGCGCGGACCGCGGCCAGTTCCAGCGTTTCCTCGCGCACGGTATCGGCCCGGATATCGTATTCGGCGATGTTTTCGCCCAGCGTTTTGCCGGTCACGGTGGGCCGATCCAAGATTGAGCAAGCCCGGACAACCGCGGTTGATGCTGCCCAGGATGGTGTGTATTCCGCCGGCATTGTGGCAGTCTTCCACGTGATAATTGCTGCTGGGGGCGACTTTGCAGATGTTCGGCGTGCGGTGGCTGAGTTGGTTAATCCGCTCGATGTCGTATTCCACGCCGGCTTCGCGGGCGATCGCCAGCACGTGGAGCACGGTATTGGTGCTTCCGCCCATGGCCATGTCCAGGATCATGGCGTTATCGAACGACTCGGTGGTGCAAATTTCCCGGGGCAGCAGGCCGTGTCCCTCGCCTTTTTTGTCATATTCCAAGACCATTTCCACGATCCGCCGGGCGGCATGTTGGAAGAGTTTTTTGCGTTCTTCGCTGGTTGCCAAAAGCGTGCCGTTCATGGGCAAGGCCATGCCCAGGGCCTCGCACAGGCAGTTCATGCTGTTGGCCGTGAACATTCCCGAGCAAGAGCCGCATGTGGGACAGCCCAAAGTTTCGAGTTCGAGCAACTCTTGGGCGCTGAGTTTGCCGTCTTTTTTGGCAGCGGCGCCGATAAAAACGTCGATCAGGTCGACCGCTTTTCCGTCGGGCGTTTTGCCGGCTTCCATGGGGCCGCCGCTCACGAAAATGGCGGGAATATTCGCGCGCATTACGCCCATCAACATGCCGGGCACGATTTTGTCGCAATTGGGTATGCAAATCACGCCGTCGAAGCAATGGGCCGTAAGCATCGTTTCCACCGAGTCGGCAATCAACTCCCGGCTGGGCAGCGAATACTTCATCCCTTCGTGGCCCATGGCAATGCCGTCGTCCACGCCGATGGTGTTGAATATAAACGGCACTCCGCCCGCCTCGCGCACGCATTGTTTTATATAGTTTCCGACTTTATCCAAATGCACGTGGCCGGGAATTATATCCACGTGGCTGTTGCAAACGGCGATAAACGGCTTGCGAAAGTCCTCGTCTTTCACGCCGGTGGCGCGGAGCAGGCTGCGATGCGGGCGCGAGAATCGCCCAGCTTGATTGCATCGGATCGCATAGTTCAAAATCCTTTCGAGTGTTTTAGTGTTTAAATATGATTTCGCAGAAGATGTGCCGGATAACATTCAATAAAGATCCGTTTCCTACCATTTAACATTGTAATCTTAAAAATCCGATACGTGTAGAGGACTGTTTTGACCATATTTCTACGTGTTTGGAGAAGTCAATGTACTTGCAAAGACATTTACTTAGATAAGTTGAAATGCCATTGGCCAGTCAAGATTTTGCGGCTTTCGAGAAGACCCGATTGCATGACCGTAAACAATTTCATAGCCGGCCTTGCCTTTGGCCTTGGCCCGATACATGGCTTGGTCGGCGTCGCTACGCATGTCTTCCGGCCGCGTGTAATTTTGCCAACTGAATGCGATGCCAAGACTGCCAGCAATTCTTTTTTGACGGGCGGTTATATAGTCTCAATCGACATCGCCTAACTCCTCATCCGTATACATCAGACCGCAATAAAATCCAAGTTTTAGCAGTTTGCGGCAAATCCCTAACTTGTGTAAAGGCTTAATATTAACTGCTTTATTTGCATTTATTTTTTAGTCTATATACAATAAATATTTAGCTTATCGTTCTGTTAATTCACGATTTATAGAGCGGCAGGAAAAAGGGCCAGCATCTAAATGTAATTAATTCATACTCCCCTCATGCGGATAGACGCTTAGTTGGGCAAAACTGACTGACCTGATAGGAAAACCATCAATCTAAAATCTCAATTCTCAGTGACGATGATGAAGGATTTATTATTTGCCGTTTTTCGGCACAAGGGCAAAGCGGCGCTGTTTTTTGGCATCGTGCTGGCCGGAACATTATTATTTACGTTTTTTGTCCCCAGGAAATTCCGTTCCGAAGGAAAACTCTATCTTCGCTTGGGTCGCGAAAATGCGACTTTAGATCCCACGGCCACCTTGGGAGAGAATTCCATCGTGGCTATTCCGCAGTCGCGCGAGAACGAAATCAATTCCGTCGCCGAAATGGTTCAAAGCCGCGTCCTATTAGAAAAAGTGGTCGACAAGTTAGGCCCGGCCGCGGTTTTGGAAGAAGAGGAGACTCTTACAGCAGCCAATAATACTGTAAATATCGTTTCAGTCGATACGGCAATTATCCCAAAAACCGCTCGAAAATCAGAATCTACAGGGTCCAGTGTCAGCAGCCCGGCCGGAGGTTTCAAAGACGGCATTAAATCGCTTCTGGGCATGCCAGTCATGAGCGATCGTGATCGGGCCCTGGTTCAAATCGCGAAAAATCTTAAAGTCGAGCCCGCGCGGAAATCTAACATTATCGAAATCAGTTATATCGCCGGCAGTCCTAAGTCGGCGCAAGCGGTTGTCGCGGCCTTGATCGACGCCTATCTCTCCGAACACGTCCGCCTGAACCGCCCCCAGGGTTCCCACGACTTTTTCGCCGCACAAACCAACCGGCTGCGCGACGATCTTGCCAAAAAAGAACAAGCCCTTCGCGATCTGAAAAACAAAACCGGTCTGGCGTCAACTCGCGATCAAAGGCAACAGATCATCGAACGGATCGGTCGCTTGGAAGACGATCTGCTCGCGGCCGACACCGCCCGCGCCGTGTCCGAAGCCAAAGTTGCTGCGCTGCGGAAAAAACTCTCCGATCTGCCCGACACGCAGGTGACCCAAGAGATATCGGGTTTCGGAAACGAGGGCACCGACCGCATGCGCGACCAGCTTTTTGCCTTGCACGTTAAAGAAAGCGAAGTGGCGTCTAAATATACCGCCGAACATCCCAAACTCCAACAAATAAGGCAACAAATCGAGCAGGCCAAAGAAATTCTCGCCCGGGAAGAGCGCACGCGAACCCAAGTGACAAAGGAGCCCGGCCGCTTGTACCAGCAAACACAGCTTGAATTGCTCGCGGAAGAACCGGTATTGGCTTCTTTAAACGCCCGCACCCGTGAATTGCGTTCCCAATTGAGCCTTGCCCGCGATGAATTGAAGGTTTTCAACAAAAACGAACTGCAAGTGGCCGAGTTGGAACGGGAGGTGGAAATGCTGGACGGCGAGTATCGCAAGTATTCCGCCTCGTTGGAGCAGGCCCGCATCGATCAAGCCCTGGAATTGCAGCGGATGTCGAATATCAACGTTGCACAAGAAGCGACCTGCGAAGCGGTGCCCGTCAGCCCGCGTCCAAAAATAAATTTACTTTTGGGATTGGGAGCGGGTTTGTTTGGAGCGATAGGCCTGTGCCTTGTCTGCGATCGTTTTAACAATTCGCTGCGCACGCCCCAGGACGTGGAAAAAAACTTGTCCCTGCCGATTTTGGCGACCGTCCCGCGATTAAAACCCAAACAGTTGGCATGCAATGGTAGAAGGTAAAAACATGATTCAACAATCTGCAAAATCAATTGTGGTGCCCGGCAATGGCGCATTGCGGAGTGGGCACAATCATCGCGGCCATATTCAAGAATATTGCCAAACCTTGCTTCAACAATTGTCATGGCCCGGTGAAGAAGCTGTCGATGTCCCGCGCACGCTGGGTATAACCAGTTGCCGGCGGGGCGAAGGCGTAAGCACGATCGCCGCTTCGTTGGCGGCCGCCGCGGCATCCCGGGACGATTACCGGATTTTGTTGGTGGACGCGAATATTGCCGAGCCTTCGGCACATGAACGCTTCGGCGTTCCGCTTCATCCCGGCTGGGCAACTATTCTCCAGGATGGCGATACGTTAGATAAACATATCCAATCCACGTCGATTCCCAACCTATCGGTGCTGGCCGCGGGAATCCGGGACGAGCAAAACACGTCCGCCGGCATAACCCTCGGATTGCCCAGACTGGTAAAGAAACTGGCCGCCGGCTACGATCTGGCGGTCTTTGATTTGCCGCCGGTGGAAAGTTCTAACGGTGCGGTGCCTTTGGCGGCATTGTTCGACGTCGTGGTGTTGGTGGTCGAGGCGGAACTGACCCACCGCGACGATGTCCGCCGGGCAAGCGATCTGCTGACGCGATTTGGCGCCCGAAATTTGGGAGTTGTCCTGAACAAATTCCAGCAGCCCCTTCCCGAATGGCTGGCTCGGACGTTGTAAATTGTAATTTCTCCGCGGAAGTGCGGAAAATATTTCACGTGACGTATAATCACGTCAGGCTATTTAGACTCGGGAAAGCGATATCATAGTGTTTATGTCAAATCAAGCCAAGCCCATGGGTTGCAACCCGCGGGCATAACGACATTCTTTATCCGAGACTCAAAAAAATAGATTTGTAACGCCATGATTACCGCACAACGTCCCCGACGCCCGCGACTGCTCATAATGGCGTATGCCTGCAGTCCAATGCGTGGTTCGGAGTCCGCCGTAGGTTGGAATCGCGCAATACAAGCGGCCAAACACTTCGACACCTGGGTAATCTGCGAAGAGCATGAATTCGAACCTGATATCAGCCGATATCTGCAAGACAACGGCGACGTTCCCGGCTTGAATTTCGTATTCATACCCATGCCCCGCTGGCAGTGGTCGCTCGGGCAAGTACACGGAGCGGTGTGGTACACGATGCTGAACCTCTGGCATCGCCGGGCCTATGCCGTCGCCCGGCGATTGCATGAAGAAATCGGCTTTGATCTTGTGCACCAGCTTACTTTCTGCGGTTATCGCGAACCGGGTTATCTGTGGAAATTGGACGTGCCGTTCGTTTGGGGACCCGTCGGCGGCACGCAAAATTATCCCTGGAGGTTCATTACGCGGGCGGGCCTCAGCGGCGCGGCTCGCGAGGCAGGACGAAACATCCTCAATCTATGCCAATTACGCTTTGGCCGCCGGATAAACCTGGCCGCCCGCAAGGCCGCCGCCGTTGTGGC
The DNA here is from genome assembly GCA_963845975.1 of Pirellulales bacterium. Lineage (GTDB taxonomy): Bacteria > Planctomycetota > Planctomycetia > Pirellulales > Thermoguttaceae > JBEKIK01. The sequence continues at coordinate 1,438,826 of CAWJUD010000002.1, forward strand.
GGCGACTTCGACCGTGCAGCGCGATTTCACGCGATTTCTAGGCGTCACCCCAAGCGTGATTTCCGACGTGGGCATCTCGCGTATTATGGACTTCTCCCGCCCGCTCCGATCGCCACAAGAGCCCCTGCGGATCTTATGGTCGGGAATCATGCAACTCCGCAAGGCCTTGCCCTTGCTTATCGACGCCTTGGCGCAGATGCCACGTGACTTGCCTTATTGTTTGCGTGTTTTGGGAGAAGGCGAATATCTTAATGCCTGGCAGCGGCTTGCGCGGCTGCGAGGCATCGATCAACGAATCGAGTGGCTGGGATGGCTGCCGCACGAGCAAGCCCTAGAGCAATACGCCTGGGCCGACGTCTTCGCGTTCACTAGCCTGCGCGACACAACCGGCACCGTAATCGCCGAGGCGTTGGCGGCTGGCCTGCCGGTCGTTTGTCTGGATCACCAAGGCGCTCATGACGCGGTTACGGAAGATTGCGGAATAAAAATTCCAGTCGCCATGCCAGGCGAAGTCATACGCGGATTGCGAGAGGCGTTTGTCCGCCTGGCGCGATCCGGCCGAACGCGAGCGGCTAAGCCGCGGGGCTTCTTCTCGTGCCAGGCAGTTCCTTTGGACCACTCAAAGCGAAAAAATGGCAGCGGTGTATCGACAAGTACTGGACATTTCAGCAAATGGCAAGCTGAAAAAGCACCCTGTGGATACAATTGTTGCCCGCCCTGCGGGTGATAAAATCCCAAAGTGCCAAAATCAACAAATATTCAAAAGTCACGCCGCTGGGGGCTTGCCGGCTGCCGGCGGCAATTCGTCCCTGAAAGTATTTCATTTTGTCAGGCGTTCAGGCCAAGAATTCAATGGCAAATCGATTGCTTTTCACTTGCGCACCGCAGCCCAACACGCTGCCGGGTGCACGGCCGTGCCTATGAATTTTCTCTTCGGCGATCGGCGCCGTAGTTCCTTCGGCATTTTGATGTATCATCGCATAACGCCGAATATCCCCGGCATTCCCGTTCCCACTTGGAACGTTACTCCCGAAAGGTTTCGCGATCAGATGCGCGGTCTCCTCGCACGTGGATATAATCCTTGGCCGTTGCGCAAAGCGGTCGAATATCATAGAAAAGGCCTGCAAATACCACCCAATACTTTTGTGCTGACCTTCGACGACGGTTATGAATGTGTTTATACAAATGCGTGGCCGGTATTAAAAGAATTGCAGATTCCGGCGACGGTGTTTATCGTCTCGGGCTTGGTTGATACCGATGGCCCCATGCCCTGCGAAGATTGGCCGGTTGCCGGTTCCAATTTAGTTCCGGTTTCAGCGTGGCGGCCCCTTTCCAAAGATCAATGCCGGGAAATTTCGGCCGATGGATTGGTAGATTTGGGCACGCATACCCATTGGCACGAGGATTATCGCGGCCGGCCCGAGGCCTTTCACCACGACTTAACCCTGTCGCTCCAAACCATGCGGAAGTTGTTCGGCAACAAGGAGATTGCCTTTGCATTTCCCTACGGTTACGCGGAGCCCGAATTGACCATGCTTGTGAAAAACAGCGGAGTGATTTGTGCTTTAACCGCCAAAACAGAATTGATCGGACCGCTGATCGATCCTTTTGACTGGGGGAGGCTTAATGTGGAACAATGCGATTCCGGGGCCACCCTGGCGGCTAAACTGAGCGGCTGGTACGGTGCGATTTATGGTTTCTTCAGTGCCCTGAAGCATTTACATCGAAACTCGTCTATTCCTGCCGCCGTAAAAAGTGGCCGCTCAAATAAGCCGGTGCGGCGTACAACGATCCAACAATAAATAGTGGTTAATTCAGCTTTCATCCACTGCGCATATCCGCGATGAAAACCTCGGCCGACGCAATAATAGATTATTCCGAATCCCCCGAAGCGCCGCTTTCGATGATTGAGGGCGCCGCGCCGGGACGGTTGTCATTTGTCGGCGCCGGAGTGCGCTTGGGGATGGCCTCGATCTTCGATCAGGCGGTGGTAAGCGCCACCAATTTCGCCACCACGCTCATCATTGCTCGGCTCTGTACCAAGGCGGACGTCGGCGTTTACTATCTGGCCTGGACGCTGGTTTTATTTATCGTGGCAGCGCAAGGGAACCTCATATCCGTCCCCTATACGATATACTGCCGCCGCCGCGAAGGCCGGTCGCTTGCTTCTTACTCGGGAAGCATGCTTGTGCATCAGCTTTTTACCTCGGCCTTGGCGATGTTATGCCTCTGGGGATTGACGATTTTCTTTTCCTTGGGCTTCGGCCCGCAGGCCATGCGTTCGTTGGGTTGGGTGCTGATCTGCGCCGCGCCGTTTATTCTCCTCCGCGAATATGCGCGGCGATTCCTATTCGCCCATCTGAAACTTACGGCCGCGGTTGTCATGGACGTGAGCGTTTCCTGCGCTCAATTGGCAAGTTTGTTGATATTAGGTTATTTCAACCTGCTCACGGTCCCGCTTGTTTACGCGGTCATGGGCGGGGCAAGCGCGTTGGCATTGGCGATATGGCTCCTGACCAATCGCCAGCCGATCCGCTTCCAGCCCGATCGTTTCGCCGCCGATTGGCGGGAAAATTGGAAATTCGGCAAATGGGCGCTGGCCGGCCAATTGACCGGACTGGCCTTTTATATTCTCCCCTGGCTGCTCGCCATGGCCCATGGCGAGGCCGATACCGGAATGTTTGCCGCCAGCAATACGTTGGTGGGATTGGCCAATTTATTTGTAATTGGCTTATGTAATTTCCTCACGCCCAAATCGGCCCAAGCCTTCGCCCGCGAAGGATCCGCCGGATTGGGACGCGTTTTGCGCAAAACGACCATCGTTTTTATCGCTTCGCTGGGATTGTTCTGCTTGATTGCGGCTTTTTTCGGGAACTATCTTGCCTTGATAGTGTATGGCGCAAAATATAACGGCGCCGGACCGATCATCGCGGTTCTGTCGGTGGCCACGCTCCTGGATGCCCTGGGCCTGACGGCCAACAACGGGCTATGGGCCATCGATCGCCCGGCCGCCAATTTCCCCGCCGATATCGCTCAACTTATTGTTACCCTGGGCACGGCCCTGTGGTTTGTATTTCCCTTGGGACCGCTGGGAATCGCGATTGCGATGGTCCTCGGTCGAACTGCCGGGGCCTTGCTCCGCTGGATCACGCTGCGGGGATTGATGGACACCTCCCGCTGCCAGGCAGATGTCGCTTGATCGGTGTATGAATATGCAAGATTTCGCCCCCAATTACGGTACGATAACGACTTCCAAGACCTCTTGGCGGCTATGGTTGACGATCTTGGTCTTGGGAAGCGTGTTTTTCTTCGTCGACCACGACCTGGGCATCTCGCGTTATCCCCAGTTCGCGCCCTGGGCAAATTCCGACGAAATAATTGCCTCCGGCGGAAACGCCGTCAAAGGCGCCGTTCTATCCCTGATTGGAATTTTGGGCCTCTATTTTCTTATTGATAAAGAAGGGCCCAAATTGCATCTCCGCGGAATAACACCCGCATTAATGCTGTTTTTTGTCGCTTGGGCCGCCATAAGCATAATCTGGTCGATCTACCCGCCCCTGACCGCGCGCCGCGTGGCCGTGTTGTGTTTTTATTTCCTCGGCGCATTGGGCATCGCCAGGCAGCTATCCGACCGCGATCTGGCCGTTGCCGCGCTGGTCGTCACCGCTGTTTATCTTGCCGTGGGCGTGGCCGCTGAACTGGCTCTGGGAACGTTTCGTCCCTGGGCAGCCGATTACCGCTTCAGCGGAACCCTCCATCCCAATTCCCAAGGATTGCACTTGATGATCCTATGCCTGGCGGCATTTCTTCTTGCCCGTGCAAATCCTACCGGCAGGCGAAAGTGGTTCATCGTCCTATTTGCCTTGGGTCTTGTATTTCTATTGCTCACCAAATCGCGGACCTCCCTGGCAGGCTTTTTGCTGGCAATGTCAGTCCTCTGGTTCTTGCAAACCAGCTCTCTTAACAGAATATTCTCCTTTGTGGGGATCTCGTTTTCGCTTTGCGCAGCTCTGTTGATTTACTCGCTTTTAGGCTTTAATGAAAAAGACTCCTTGTTAAACGTTATATCGCTGGGACGGCAAGAAAAAGCCCAAGAATTGACGGGCCGATTACCCATCTGGACTGAATTAATGCATTATGTCGATCGGCGCCCGTTGATCGGCTACGGTTATGAATCGTTCTGGACGGCGGAGAATATCGAAGACCTTTCCGAGCCGCTGGGATGGCGTTTTCGCCAAGCCCATTCCGGTTACATCGACGCCGTTCTAAGCGCAGGACTCGTAGGCGCTTCTTGTTTGCTCCTGATTGTACTAATAGGAATTTATAACGCGGCGATGAGATTTCGAGAAACCAAGCATATATGCTGCGGCTTGACTCTGGGAATGTTGATATTCGGCTTGGTCGACGCGTTTTTAGAATCGGGCATGGTCGGCGAGAATTTCGCCACACTGCTGGCCGGTTGCGGCATAATTCAACTTGCATGTTTAAAATCGGAATGCGAATCACGCGAGCCGGCCGTCTCCACGCGGGAAAACGATTCTTATTCGTCAATCTCAATAAAACTAAGTCCTAGGTTTACCAAGCCCACGGATTGCAATCCGTGGGCATAGATTATTATTGGTTTATTAATTGAAATACCTTATGCGAATTGAAGCCATACCCGCCGTTCAACTGACTGCCGATCAACTTTCGCTTTGGTCGCAATTTCAGCGCGCCGACGCAACCTTGGATAGCCCGTATTTCCGGCCGGAATTCACCCAAGCCGTGGCTGCGGTCCGCGGCGGCGTGGAGGTTGGCGTCCTGGAAGACGGTAAAGATATTCTCGGCTTTTTCCCGTTCCAGCGCGGCAAATGGAACGTTGGAATGCCGGTGGGTGGAAAAATGTCCGATTTCCATGGTCTGATTTCCCGCCAAGGCGTCGATTTCAATCCCCAAGAAATCCTTAAAGGCTGCAAACTATCCGCCTGGCACTTCGATCATCTTATCGCCGGGCAGGAACCCTTCCGGCCCTATCATTGGAGCGTCGCGGGCTCGCCATATATGGATCTTTCCGGCGGATGGCAGGCCTACGAGAAACGTCAACTCGCCGTGCATAAAATTTCTTATAAGCGAATATGCACCAAATTGCGGCAAGTAGAACGTGAGGCCGGCGAAGTCCGGCTCGAGGTCCATGCCGCCGACAATAAAGCTTTTTCCTCCATGATCGACTGGAAACGCAAACAATATCAAGCCACCGGAGTCACCGATATCCTGGCGGTCGATTGGACGGTTGCCCTGTTGCAACGCATTTTGTCTTACAAAGACGAACCTTTTTCCGGCATTTTATCGGCTCTATACATAGATAATATTTTGGCCGCCGTTTTGCTGAGCATGAAATCGTACGGCGTGCTGCACAGTTGGTTTTCCGCGTATAGCCCCCAGTTCGCGCAGTTCTCGCCGGGATTAATAATGTGGCTCGAGTTGGCCAAGGTCGCCGAAAAATGGGGGATCGAACGCATCGACCTGGGCAAAGGACCGGAAGACTACAAAAGACATATTATGTCCGACTCGATTGCGGTGGCCGAAGGCTCGGTCGATACCCGGCCCCTGGCTCGAATCATACGCCGCCATTGGCATCGGGCGTTTCATTGGCTCCGCAACACGCCCCTGCGAACGCCCCTCTTAACACCGGGGCGTTTTATCCGCAGGATGATCGAAACGAATAATTTAAAATAACGTTCATGGGAAGAATATGATTCTCGCTGCCAATATTATCCTGATTGCGATCAGCATCGCCATAATGATGCCCATGACGGCGTTTGTTTTGGAATGTTTCTTGGCGATTTTGCCCCGCCGCTTAAAGCCGGCTGCTGCAACAATCCGCCATCCGCGCACGGTCGTCCTGATACCCGCCCATAACGAAGAATCCGTCCTCGAACAATCGCTGCGAGTTCTAATTCCAACCTTATCGGCGGGCGACCGCGTGTTGGTTATCGCCGATAATTGCGACGATCGAACGGCCGAAGTCGCCCGGGCAGCCGGGGCGGAAGTTCACCTCAGGCGGGATCCGGCGCGGCACGGCAAAGGATACGCCCTGGATTTCGCGGTCCAATATCTTCGTAAAAGCCCGCCCGAAGTCGTAGTGATCCTCGACGCCGATTGCCTGGTGTCGGCCGATGCAATTAAAATACTCGCTCAACAAGCGTTACGAAGCGACCGGCAGGTGCAGGCCCTAAACCTTACCGACCGCCTGCCCCCCACGGCTTCGCATCAAGTCTTGGCGATTTTAGCAAATCGATTTACCAACCTGATCCGGCCCTTGGGATTATTAAGGGCCGGCCTGCCTTGCCGACTGATGGGCACCGGGCTGGCCATGCCTTGGCCGCTTCTGGAGAGCGTGCCGTTTGTCGGCGATAACCTGGTTGAAGACATGCAATGGGGCATCGATCTCGCCCTGGCCGGATTTTGGCCGCTATTCTGCCCGCAAGCGCACGTTACCAGCGCTTTACCCCTGCACGATCGGGCATTCGTCAGCCAGCGCATACGCTGGGAACACGGCCACTTGCGAACCATTATCGCTCAAGTGCCGCCCCTGCTGGCAAGATCGCTGCGGCGGCGGGATTTCCGCTTGTTCTGCCTGGCCTGGGATTTGAGTATTCCACCCCTTGCCCTGTTGGCTGCATTGTGGTCGGCCGCTATAATATCCAACCTGGCGGCCGCACATGCCGGTGCGTCATGGTGGCCTGCCGCGATTCTGTCTATTGGCGGTATAATGGCGGCCTTCGCATTTGGCGGGGCATGGTTCGTCCACTGCCGGCGGCAAATCCCGTTTTCGGCTTTATTGACCGCACCGCTTTATATTCTTCGTAAATTACCGATATATATTAGTTTTATCATGCGTCCCCAAAGTTCCTGGGTCCGCACCGAACGCGACAAAACCCCTTGCAGCGATTCCACGAGGTAATCCGATGAGCACGCGACACGATGTCCAGCCCACTGCTTCCCAAGAAACACAAGAACAACAGTTTTCCATCCTCGGCGTAAAAATCCTCAATGTCACGAAACAACGGGCCATCGAGTTGTTGGAATATCTCATCCGCAATCGCGACAACAGGGCCCGAAGCGTGTTCTTCGTAAACGCCCATACCTTGAATCTTTCCGCAGGCGATCCCCAATATCGAGCGATTCTTAACTCGGGCGATTATGTCTTCGGCGACGGCACCGGCGTCCGCTGGGCGGCCAGGTTACAGGGGATCCGCATGTTCGACAACCTCGTGGGCACCGATTTTACGCCTTTGTTCCTGCAATCGACCGCCAATCGCGGATATTCCTATTTCATGCTGGGCGGCAATGAGCATACCGTTGCCGCGGCTGCTCAGTATGCCCGGAAAATGTTTCCCGGCTGGACGCTTTCCGGGTTCTATCACGGATACCTGAAAACCCTCGAGAAGACCTTATCGGTGATCGAAATGATAAATGCAGCCAAGCCCGATGTGCTGTTGGTAGGCATGGGCAACCCGCTCCAGGAGCGCTGGATTTACCAGAATCAATCGCGGCTTCAAGTGCCGGTATGCCTGGGCATCGGCGGATTGTTCGATTATTGGGCCGGCAATGTCAGCCGCGCCCCGCAATGGCTCCGTCGCCTTGGACATGAGTGGATCTGGCGGCTTTATCAGCAGCCCCGCGACAAAATGTATCGGTATCTGGTGGGTAATCCGCTATTCTTGGCTCGTATGATTCGAGAACATTTATCCAAGCGTAAAACCGCTGAATTTGATCGATGAGCCATTTTATGCTAAACAAGAATAGTTGGGATCAGCACAAAATAAGGAGTGGATATCAGCATTTCCACGAAAACGGCTAAAATAAACACTACGGCAGGTTACCAGTACCTATTTCATTTACACGGCCTACCCTTCACGGCATACTCCGACTATCATAAGAATACTGAGTCAATAAAAAAACATAATAATGCGAACTTTTTTACCCCGAATTGATCAAATATAAATAGTTGGTAAATAAGCACTTAGGAGAGGTGGCTGAGTGGTCGAAAGCGTCGGTTTGCTAAGCCTTTTTCGACTTTTTCAGAAAGCCCCCAAAAACGCGAAAAAAGCCTATAAAACAAGGCTTTTTTGCACTTCTTGGCCCTCTGCTAAAACGTCTCAAAACGTTCCGAAACGCGCCTTATCGGTATTAAATAATACCGCCATTCCTCCCCGAATCCCCGGTATTTTATTACGGGGGTAGCCCTGCCTAAATACCTCGTTTAAACACGCTACGGCGTCGCCTAGGTGTGTCCGGTGGGCTACCCTAGCCCCTAAACCTACCCGGCTACCCCGGCCTTAAAAACGTATAAATCCCATAGAAAATATCTGGATTAGGGGTTTTCTTGTTCACTGGCCCCGCTTATATTTACGTTGTAGTTGACGTTTGTTCACTACCGGAAGCCCGGCCGATCCGGGCAAACATTAAGGAGCTATATCATGGTCAAGGCATCAGAAAAAACGGTCAAGGTAAAAAGGATCAATCGTAGCACGGCAGCTAACAAAGTTATTGCTGACATCAGCGGCAAGACATCGCTTAGTGAGTTGGCCAAAGAAGCCGACAGTCTGTTTACTGAATCTGGTGGTAAGCCCGATGTTCGTAAAGCGGGCTACTATGTTCGCAGGTCATTGGAGACACTTGAAGCAATCGGAATCGTCAAGCTCACTCGACCGACCGACATTCTAGTCGAAAAAATCAAAACAAAATAACGATGTGTCGGCCACCCACGGTAAGCCCTGCGGACAATGGACTGTTCGCGGGGCTATTGCTTTTTAATGGGCACCGGTTCCGTATCTTTCAACCGAAAGCCGTGGGTTTCGAGATCACAATTTGCATCGTGGAGAATCTCGTTAGCACGTTGTTTGTGATACCAGTTTCGGAAGGCAGTTAATGCTTTTGGTTTATCTAGGTATAAAGCATCGTTGATAGGAACCCCCGTTTTCCCTTCAACACCAACTGTTAGGCGATATTGCTCACCAACCTTCGCAATAGTAAACGCACGTAGGTTAGAGTTACTTATGGATAGGCCAAATACTGAACACCCAGCAGTCTCGGGGAAAACTAGCCTGCTGCTTGGATCTGAAAATACTAGTTCTCCGTTGTCGAGACGTTTCCAACCACTCTCAAGGGAAGGGAGATCATCCATTTCACGCTCCTTTTAGATTTAGACATTTGCGACAATACAAACTACAAAGCACCACGCCCATAGTCTATCCGCGCAAATCCGAACGTGCAAGCATGGTCACTAAGCAACTATCTGAGAAAAAACCTTGCCAAGCAAGCATAACACACAGCCAACAGAAGTATCACGGCTAGAATAAGTATCAGAAGGCGGAAAAACAGCAACACGATTTCATTTTCGTGGCCGATTACGCGAATCAAAACCGCGTCGATCTTGTGTGGGATGTCAAGCAGAGTATGGCCGACCGAGCGAAGCATACAATAAAAAGATTCTCGGCGCAGCCGCCAGAGCTTTTTTTCTTAACTGTGTGGCACGTCGTTCCGCGGATGCAGCCACCAAAGCCTTTTCTCTTAAACTGTCCTGATAGTCCAGAGCGGTGGCCTGTTCCTTCCGAAAAGCTGCCAGGTCGGTTTGACAGTGTGGGCACAGTATAGGTTCACCATCAAGTCGGCCGTGGCACATGTGGCACCTTGCCCGATTATCAAGGTACAAGGCGGCAAGGATCAACCCGAGAGGGCCGAGGAGAATCCCCAGCAATGCTCCATCTCCGCCCGCATCTTTGGCATTGCCAATCCTATAGCCCAACACGCCGCAGAGAGCGACAATCAGGCCTACCCACACCATAACAGGAACTTCTTCCATAGAGCACCCCAGGTGCAACTATTTTAAGAAGTTAATCCAAGACTGTCAATTAGTGCCGGCGGATGAGGGGTCGGCAGCGGCGGGCGAAGGAGGGCCGAAGCCAACCCGCACGCCACCGGGGCTTGCGCCACACGATTGACCCCTCAATCGCCCCCTTGCTCCCAAGACGTTCGCTCCGGCACATCGGGAAATTTTCAAGACCGGCGGGCTACCGAGGAGTTGCGAATCGGCTCCCACGTCCTAAGCTACGGGCCGAGGGTTAGTAGGAAACGCCCGCCGGTTGTTCGCGTCAGACTATTTCTGAAATCGTTTTCCCATTCGCATCCTTACGGAAAACCAACCGTGGGTGATCATCTTGATTGGGCGCAAAACCGTCCTGGTCGGGCATAGCATCTTCGTTGCGTCCAGTCAATCCGATCCGGCGCATGGACTCAGCATCCATTTCTTCCTCGGCAACCATCGGTCGCATCCTTGGTGGGGTACCATACTGAGCATCAGCAGAGTATCTGGACCCGCCGATACGTAGTGGCGGCAGACCTTTGGGATCGAAAGAATGGTCAGTCCCATCAGCCACGATTTTCGTGATTGTCGCGCCGCCGGAATCGCGGGAGTAATGCAAAACTAGATGCATCGGGTCGCTTTCAACATTCTGAACAGGTTGGCCGCTATCGGACCAACAGGGCGAGTTCAATACAAGCTCTGACATAAAAGCATTTCCTTCTGAAAAAGAGTTGTTATCGGTTACGTTGTGCACTTGCTTGTCAAATTGTGCACGGCAGTTATCACATAAGTAGTTTCGTACTAATGTTGGGTTATTGGACGCAAGGTATTCTTGCGGCGGATTGCAGCATAGAGAATTTGGTATGTGCATGATTTTATTCCTTGCCCACTTTGTCCGTTACTGGAGTGTCGTCCGATACACTTTCAAATTTGGGACCCAGTTGACCCGGACGGTTGAACCTTTTAGCCAAGTCGGAACTGGCTTCTACAACGTCACCAGTTGAATATAAGATCGGGGTACCGGCCAAGATATGACCTTGAGGATACGTGTCTTGGCTGTGGGCACCTTGTAAAATTCTGAATTTCATAATAATCCTCTCCTGAAGAAAGGGTTTAGATTTCTATGTTTGTGATTTCCTGTTTGAAGGCATAATCCTCTTCACGCCGCTGCCGGTCGTGCTCAGCGGCCTTGGTCTGCTGCCGTTTTTGCTCCTTGGATTCAGGCAGTTCGGCAATTTGTTGGTCGATCTTTTCGATTTCAGAACGATGTTGCATCACTATTTCTTTAAGCTTGAGGAGCCACACTTTATTGTCCGGCAAGCTATACCTTGGGTCGCGGTCGGGCGGCACAGGGCCGTATTCCTTTTCATCCCATGTCCAACTCAGTTGTGTATGATGCTCGTCTAGGAGACCTAGCAATGCTCCCTTGAGTTGCTGAAAATCTCGCTCAACACGAGTCAGCTTGGCAACGTGATATTGACGGCGATTTTGTAATAGGTTTATTTTCTCGACAGGCGGTTCGTTCATAATCATTTCGCCAAGGAACGATTGGGTCGCTGTCGCACCACTGGGTAAGAACCAAGCATCACCGATTTTTGCCGGTCTGCCGCCTTGTCTTTCGCAAAATTCCTGATAGGTTTCAACCACAATTGTTCTAGGCATTTTCATTCTCCTTGTTTGCTATTGGTTATTGGTTTAACGTCGTCCAAAAAATTTCATAGCTTCATTCCAGCCCTCTTGACCGTCGTAATCGTAACCGCCCGCTGCAAGTTCCTGCATCCGTCTCTGATATTCCTCTTTTCGTTGGAAAAACTGAGCAACGCCAGGTGTGCCGGCCACGCTGTCAGTATCTACGGAATAGTTTGAGAGCACTCCGACGACAATACGTTTACGTCCTGCGAGTTCAGAGGCGGCAAGCATCGCCAAAGTAAACGCCGATCCAAGATCACCGTGACCATGTTCGTCACGCGGGCTAACCAAGCGGAAACCATATGCACGTTCCTCAATGCGACACCGCGTCAGGTCGCGGCGTAGGTCGGGCTCGTCATACAGTTCAACCCGCCGGTCATTAAAAGCTTCAATAAGCACGGTTGCCATCCGCTGTAGGTTCTGGCCAGTCTGCGGTACCTCCGCCATAGGAACGCGGCTGGTCGAAACGGTTTGTCTATTGACCCTATGCAGATATTTTTCGGCTACGCCAAGGCCGATTGCCCCCAGCCTTTGAGCCATGTGAGTTGCTTGCCAAGGGTCGAAGTTCAGGGCTTTCAAGTGGAATCGGTTGTTAAGGTCAATCAATGTATCCTCGACTTCTTGTAAATCAACCTTTTGACCCTTGCGGGGCAACCAAATACGTGTAGCAGCCAAGCGTATACGACCGTGGCCGGTCGGCCCACGATGGACACCTAAGATGCAAACAGCGGACGCATCACGGGATACACCAAGATCAAGACCGCCCACGTACTCGAAACCGGGTTGAGTATTTGTTTGGGGTTTTAGGTTTGGAATGAACGCGGCTGCGATGTCCTGTTCGGTCAGAGCATCACCCCCGCCAGTAGTCCAGATGTTCAACCAGAGCCGACGATAAGCGATACCGGGGAGTAGGCGTTCCTGCTCTGCCAACCTATCGGCAGTGATCCAAGATGCTTTCGGCCCATCGAGTCTACTAAAGTACCAAGTGGGGTCGCTGCGCACGGCTTCGCGGACCTGCCATTGCCAATCGTCCATTAACCCGGCATTAGTAATGACAACGAACATACATGTCGAACGCTTTGCGGCGGATGAGATGAGCGAGTCCCATAGGTCACGCTTCCCGGAATTTGACACCTCATCATAAACGCAAAAATCTGGGGTTTGCCCGTAGCTGGTAGGCGCATCACTACTGATGATTTCAAGGGTCGAGAGGGTGCGGGTATTCAATACGCGATACGCCTGGACTTCCAGGATACTGGCAAGCCAAGGGTTGACGTAAAGTAACCGGCCGATAGCATCACGTAGCAATCGGGCTTGATCTTGGTCGCCTGCTGCACCTATTCCAGATAGTCGGCGGCGGGAAGCGAACAAGGCCCAAGCAGACATAATAGCAAGGTCAAGGGTCTTAGCATGACCACGTGGACGTTCTAGCCAAGCGCGTTGATAAGTCGCCTCTGCCGATGTTCCGATTACGGCCCGGTTCCATCCGCTGTCTAAGACCGCGAAGTCTTTAGCCTGCCAATCGTTAATACAATCCTTTAATGGGCATGGGCCTGCGTCAGTGTCGATCAGTAAAGCATCGCGGAAGGCGGCGGGATCGGCTTGGAGTTGCTTTAAGTCCATTATGAGTTTTCTTTTCTTTGTCGCTGAGCTTCAATCTTGGCTTGAGTTACATGCGTTTTATTGAATGAATAACATTTGGGCTTCTTTCTTCCACGGTAAAATACACTCTTAGGCACAGGCGGTATCTCGTCACGTTGTCTCGGCTTCATTGGTATCATTCTTTCGCTCGTCAGTAATCGCTGGCCTGGAATACAAGGCGTCAAGGACCGAATCCTTTGCGTCACGGTCTAGTTGTAAATTAGCAAGAGCTTTATCACGTTCAGCACTGGCCCTTGCAATCTCTCGGCTGAATGTTAGTAGATCGTTGGGCTTTAATTCGGCGTACTTTTTATTCAGCCAGCGTTGGGCTAGGCAACCGTGACGCTCCCAGCGCAAGGCGGTTTGGATACTAGCAGCATCGTGGATGGTTACTTCACCTTTAACAGACAATACTGCTTGCTCTAAAGTACGGCGAAAGGCATTCAATCTGTACTCGATATACTTGGCATCCTTTGGTAGACTACCGGCCCGAAGCCCGTGGCGGATAGCGTTATTGGAACCTTTAGGCGCTCCGGGGCCGCGCTTAACCCATACAAAGGGCTTCTTAGTGGGCTTATTAGGCTTTTTTATAGGGGTTTTAGGCATAAGGGCTTTATCCGATTAGGGCGGATTTTAATACTGGGAAGTATTAAACTTTCTAAAAAATAATCGGTTTTCCCGTGGTTTTTAGTGTTTAACGCCGGTTATACTAACCTAAGCGTTGTCTTAATCCGGTCGGTTTATCGGGCGTTTTTTGGTTGGCAGTGGGGGCATGGGTTTGGGTTAGGATTTTCGTTTCATTTCCCTTCCCTGTCTCTGTCATAACCTTCCATTCCCATTCCGGTTTCGATAATAAGTTGTGCGGCTGGCTTCGATTTCCTCGTTTGTCAAAGGCTCCAATCCACGCGCTCGCCGGCAGCAAACAGCAACACAATCGGGATCATCGCATTCGGCAAGGTGCTCCCTCTCTCTTTCACGCGACCAAATCTCGAAGCCACACCGACCAGCCAGAGTCGCCGGGTGAACGCCAAACTCGGCGCAAATCTCCAAAGTCCTTTTTGAAATCTCAATGACCTTCGGAAAACAATCCATCAGCGGATTAACAAGGTCATCAAGCAACCGACCGATAGCCTCATCCGTTGCTGGTTCAAATTCATCAACTTGAGGATCATATCGAACTCCAAATTTGTATTCCAAGTAACTTCCGGGCTTAACTCTCCCCCTCCCCGGATGATTTATTCCTACGGGTTCCAGTTGATCTTCGCGTTCATAATCCTGACGCCAATGGTCAAGCCGATCTTTTCGGTCGCAAAAGTTTTCTTTGTCATAAAACAACTTGACAAGATCGTACTCATCGCCCCATGCGCCGCATGAGAAACATCGGAAGCGGTCTTTATAGCCGGGCTTAGGCGGAAGTGTACAGAACGATGGATGCTCTTCCTCGTGGAATGGACAGAGCCAAGTTGATCGGCTACCGCTCTGCGACACTGGCGGACCCATAAGTCTTTCGGCAACGTATTCAAGGAATGTCATTTTTCGATTCTCCTTTTATATGGGCAAGACGCCGGGGTATTTTGTAATTTCTTAACGCCTTAACGGCTTGATTTAACCTCTTTTAGTAGCCCGTAACGTCTTAACGCCTTAACGTCTTGTGTTAGTAATTAGCTTCTTTTAGGGTTTATTTATTATGTTTTAATAAGTATTTATCTAATCAAGGCGTTAAGACGTTAAGGCGTTACGTTTTTAGGCGGCGTCTTGCTTAAATACCTTCCGGGGACCGGGGAGTTTCCATTCCCAGCCGTCACTAGTCTTTCGTACATGGTTCGGTTTCACTATGCCGAGTTCATTCCTAGCCCGCCTCAATGCCGTTTCAGAAAAGCCATCATCTTCTGCGGAATCCTGCAATTCGGCTGCCTTGTGCCATTCACCCGGTTTCATGTTTGCTTCAAGCCACTTTTTGGCATCGTCCTTTGCCGGTGCTTTGCTTGGCTTTTCCGGAGCAGGCCCAAACTCTAATCCTTGTTCTGTTATGCGGAAGCCTATTGGCTGCGGGGCGTTGCCTAGATTTTCACCAAGCACTCGGACCCTGCACCACTTGCTTTTTGGGTCTGGCCGGTCAACTGCAATTTGACAGCGGACCATAGCCAGGAAAGCATTACTGCCCCGACCGGAGTTGGCGGTCAGTTCTTCACCCTCAAACATCTTTCTAGTGTGGTGGACAATAACGACGCTGGCCTTTGTCCGCTCTGAAACTGTAGTAAGCGATTGAAGGATTCGGGCAATTCGGCTAGAGTTTTCATCTTCACCGTGAGCCCCGCGCATCGAATCAACAACCATCTCACGACATTTATAGTGGCAAATAACCGATTCAATCCTGTCAAGATGATCGGTGTTACATAGGTCGATGATCCGCAGCGGGTCTTCCGGGAACGGCACTTTGATACGGTCTATTGGCAATCCCCAATCTAATGCCCGCTGTACATTGATCGCGGCAGAGCCTTCGGTATCACACCATAGCACATTGCCCGGTTTGGGTCCAGGTAATCCGTTGAACCAATTGCACCCGGTGATAATCGGTCTAACTAATCCACCCAGCACGAAAGCCGATTTGCCGATTTTTGGTTCTGCTATTATTCCCGTCAGCATCCCATAAGGAATCCAGGTCTTAACTAGCCACTGGATACCGGCCACCAACTTGCGAACATCCTCCCAACTGGCCGTGTTATCTTCTTCACCGTATTCGTGCAAAGGTGAACCGATCTCAACTCTATCGCAGCGAAGTTTGCGGCGAAGGTAGTCTCTTAATTTATTGCCGGGGACGGGGAGGATAAGGCCGCCTTTGCCGTTACCATCTTCTATTCGTGTTTTGGTATCTATCAGAGGCATATTAGTAGAACTGGATTACTCCCGCTGATTGTTTCCTGCGCTGAGTCCTTGGCGGCGGTGGATTGTGTGTTCTTATTAACTCAAAGGTCGCAAGGGCGTCGGCCGTGATCCGCCAGCGTGGTTTTTTAGTTCCTGGTCTACGGCCGACATTGACCGCCTTCAACTCACCCGTGCGAATCCAGCCGAGTACCGTATGCTCGTTGACGCCGTAGCGCTCGCACAATTCCTTGATGGTAAGGGCGCGGTCGATCATCGGCGGCGGCCCTCCCTCTTATCACCCATTAACTGGTTACGAGCACGTTCGGCTTGCTTAGCTGCGGCTATGACCCGATCCATAGCATCAAGCATTTGACGAACAGCGGTCTTGCTTTGGGGATCAGGTTTGCGGTTGTTAGTTTGTTCAGTGCCCATAACCTAAACCTTACCGCCTAAACGACCTAAAAAAGTAGAACGTTAGTAACGCGCACGAAAAAAGCCGCAAAATCTCAGGTTTTTACGGCTTAAAATTTTTCTGCCCGTTAGTAAGGCGTTAGTTAATCACCTTGTCGTATCTTTAGTTTTCGTTGTTCTACTCCATCAAGATATTCTTGAATCTGAGCATCACTAGGTTCCGACTGTTGCCCCGACCAATATTTGATCCAATCTGCCGCATGAACTTCCAGGCGATTTTTCGATGGTTTACGGGTTCTGATTTCTGGATGATCTGCAAGAAACCCTTGCGCTTTGCGGTATGTGTCAAAATGTTCGGGCCAGAGCTTACCGATGGATATGTAAGCATCAGATACATTCTCAGCAAGCGTGTTGTCTTGTGCTATAGCGGCGCGACCTTTATCGGTTATCAATACCAGGGCATCACAGTTATTCGGCACTATGGGCCGAGGCTTGTCCTGGGGCACGCCCGGCAAACCGTGTGACCTATACAGGCTGTCAAGTTGCTCGGGTTTTAGTAAATGTTCCTCCAAATACCCCTCACCAATCGCGATGGTATAAGCAGGTTGCAAATGGTCGGGAACTTGACTGCGAAATACCAGCCACCGACCGGCAATCGGGTCTTCCGTTATCCACTTATTGTCGCTCCGATCCCTTGGCTTTGGATCGACAATAATGCGATCATCTTCATCTTCATCTTGCCATATTGTGGGTTTAATAGGCTTATATGCATCCCACTGGTTTGGCCCTTCATACAAACGGAGCAATTCTAAAACGTCTTTGCGAATCGACATGACATCATCCTTTATAAAAGAGGGTCAGCCGCCCGGCAAATCTCGGCGATGATGCTTCCGAGTTTGCCGGGCAGCCGTAAGGCGGGTGCTACCCGCTTACCCAATTAGTTTATTATACCGATTTTTCAAATAGCCAATTTCTTACGTAATCCGTAACAGCAATCAACCGGCCGTCGTCGATTCGTTCGCGGTAAACATTCGCCATGCTGCTATCAGCGTGGCCCATGATATGATTGACTGCTACCTGATCCCTTGCCCCGTCTGCGATAGTTCGGAAAACGTGTCGCAAGGTTGCAAACCCTAATCCATCCCGGTGAGTGCCCACGGTTTTCATTAAGTCGCGGATATTTACGCTTACTGGATTTGCTGTTCCACGAGTGATCCAGGGTCGGCCCCTAGTGGTAACGAAAACCAGTTCTTCCGCTGCTTTGTCTTTGGGTTCTGGCCGTTCTGCAATCGCTGCTTTTAAGGCTTCCGCAGTTTCCTTCCATAAGGGACATCGCCGGGGAATACCAGTTTTCGGGCGGGGAAAATTGATCCATCCACCTTTAAGGTCCAGAGCCGTCAAGGGCAAGTCAGTACAATCCTTGCCAATGAATCCACAATTGACACCTAGCAAAATCATTGCCTTTAAGAAGGAATTTGCTGCCAATTTAACGGTTTCCGGTTGGCCGGTATTTTCATCCATGCGGCCGGTTAAAATCCGACTTCCATCAAGTGCGACCAACAGTCGGCGTATCTCATCCGCTTCAATCATGCGCTCGCCGTTCTTTGCCCGGTGTCGTCTAAGTACACTGGCCGATGGTTTCTTAAATTGAGGTCCATACCGAATTGGTTTATCAATCAACCCGGTTTCAAATCCATATTTAAAAACCGTGCGGACCTTCTGAACTTCGTTTCCCAAACGGACTGGCCCAAAACGCTTTGCCAAATCGTCACGCAACGATTCAAAGTCTTCGGCAGCTAGATCGTCAACCAAACGATTCTCGCCAAACGTCGCAAGCAGTAGATCGGCGGTTGCCCGATACTCTACATAGGTTCGGGTGGTAATTTCACTTGCATCGAGTTGCCGACTTTTGGCCGTGAGAAACCGGCCGCGCAAATCGCCAACCGTCAAACCATCGCCCTTTACACGCGGAGTCCGTCCAGCGTGTAGATCATCGGCTTGGGCCTTATAGATTGCCAGAGCATCCTGCCACCAGCTATCATCCGGCAGCCGTTCCATCTTGCCATTACGAATCCGGCCCCACCGCCCAAAATAAAAAAGCTCCCCTAGGATTTTTTTCATCCATACTCCGTTTGAGTTCGGAGTTAGGGGAAAATCGGGATAAGGCTTTTCTGGGACAAAATGCTTCCGTTTCTTCGGCGATTTTGCTCGTTGCTTAACCGCCTTGATTTTCTCTTCCATCCCCTCAAGGGCTGACTCAAGGGCTGGTCGAATCTCTTGGTCGAAGATCGACTTATCAGGCCGATCCGCTGCGGCTTTACGGGGAACTTTTTTCGGGGTAGAATTGTCTTTCATACGGCACCTTTCTTGTTAAAACGGTTAGGTGGCGTCGCTCCGCCCGGCCCTATACCGGGCGGGGCAACTTTTACCATACGGTATTATAAACGGTATTATAGAGAAAGTAAAGGGTTTCAGAAAATAAGACGTAAACCCTTATATAATAAGCACTTAGGAGAGGTGGCTGAGTGGTCGAAAGCGTCGGTTTGCTAAACCGATGACCGGGAAACTGGTCCGCAGGTTCGAATCCTGTCCTCTCCGCTTGAATATAAATCCTTATCAGGTTAAGAGTTATAGCAGTTTTCCGCCGGTTGTTGCAAACCTTTGCAAGGGCTTGCACTTAGGTGTCGATCTTCATTCTCTCTCGCACCTATCTTGTTGGTATTCTGCCACAACTCGTCTTTATGGTTTGCGGCACTTTGCAGCGCCACATTAGCGGCGCACCGCAACAATGGCCTCGGTTGAATGGCTCGCTGGAGATCTTCTTCGCGCACTTGTAGTCTAGGATACCATGAACATCAAGACACATTCCGCCGGAGCTTGCAAATTTTGCCTCGGTCTTTAGATGTGTTGCCGGCGGCCAATTACTGGTGCGTCCATGGGACCTTTTTCCACGGCACGCATTGTTTGTCGAAACTTCCAATCATCGTTTGACAGGCAATCTCTAGTGTCAGCCGAGGCCGAAATAGGTTTTGGCGGAGCATGTGGCTGCGCAACGGTTTGGTTTGGCTTTACAGCCGGTTCCCACCAGGTAACGCCCATCTCTCGCGCTTTATCTACGGAACAGACAAGCAGGCGGATTTGGACGCTCAGCAATTCAATGTCGCAGAGCTTGATCTTGATATCGCCCATGATGACCAGTCCCTTGTCCAACACCCGCTCAAGGACCTCCGGCAGGCCTTGCGACTGGGTGGACTGAGTGATAGCCTGGCACGCCATGATATTTTCCTTGTTTTTGTTATCGCAATTTGCCGAGAGGTCCCAAGTTTATGTTGAGGTCTTCGTCGCTAAGTCCGAAGTATTCTTTTAGCCGCCCAATCTCGTCGGACAATTTGCAGAACGTCTGCCCCATACGTTCGATTTCCTCTTCGGCGAGCATTCCCGCCTCAATAAGCCGCAGTGCTTGCCGCTCAAGTAGTTCGCGGATCAATTCCACAACGGTGAGCACAAGTTGGGCAAGACCGTTGCGGACATTTTCCGGATTGAGCTTTATCTTGGGAGCGACTACTTGCGGTTCCCGGGCGGCCGGCTCGGGCGCGGTTTGCCACACAGGAGAGTTCGGTAATATCGTGGTTGACATGGGGAATATCCTCACAAACATTTCATGAATTCTGTATAGCGGCTTGGGACTTCACCTTATCCGCAGCCCAGAGCCAACCGGCCTGCCGGGCAGTTTTAACAGAGGAAAGCAGAAGCTGAGCGCGGAGATAGATCAAATCGACGTCGGCCACGGAGATGGCAATATCTCCGGCAACCACCACACCCTTGTTCAACAGCCGATCGAGCAACTCCAATATCGTGCAGTTATCTTCATCAAATACATCAGTACCAATATCCACGATAGCCACTTTATTCACCCTCCCTCGGTTTCATCATCCGAGCCTGGCATGTTTCGTATCGCTTCGAGCCGATCTAATAGCGAGTTTTCTCGCTCATCGAACTGCTCGTCGCTGATCGACTTCGATTCGAACATTTGATGTAATTCGGTCAGGTTGGCAAGTATTGCTTTTTCTTGATCTTCCATGTCTTTTTCAGCCGCCTCTTGGACTTGGCGGCCGATAGACATGATTGCTTTCATTGGACTTAGCAGGATGTCGTCTATAAGAAACATAGTGGAATGCCATCCGCGGGAGATTGTCTATAGGTTATTTAAGATCAGCTCTCGGGTGTTAATTCGATCTCGGCAAAGTTGTAGGGCGCCCAGGGGCCGCTATATTGAAAGCAGTAGTGGTTATCGAAGGCATGCGCCGCCGCTTCAACGCCGTTCTCCCATTGCTGTCGATGCGTCTTCTCCACCAGACAAGCCAGTTTCATGATCATCCGTTCCTCATTGGGATCGATGCTGCGAATTTCAAGGCAATAGGGCGATAGGGCCTCGATGACCCTGTGTGTGTGTCGACGGCGGCTTTGCTCGGAAAGCGACTCGAACAGTTTGCCGAGTTGTATTTTCTCCTCGACGCTGGGCTTCCGTCCCGGTTGAAACAGACGGTTGCGCATCTCTTCCAATTCGCGGTGGGTCGCCACGAAATACTCGAATATGTTGGCGGTTTCCCAAAAAACTTTCAGCGTCATTTCCACCATGCCTTGCAAGCGATAGAGCTTCCTTATCAGGAGATCGTAATTGTGCCGCATGAAGCCGCGCAATTCCTCTTCGCTATCGGATATCGTGCCGAATGCGACAGGTAGCACCGGCTGCCGATTAGACAAATCGCTTAGGACCAGATGATGCGCGGCGAGATTGGAACGCTGCGGGCGCACTTTTTGCGCCGACACTCGACTTGTCAAGGCGGCCAGCCTGCGCTCGACAATCTCTTCCACGCATGCTCCGGCAACTCCCGGCGGGTGCATATAAACAGTATCGCCGGCCAAGGTGATTCCATAAAGATAAAGGCCGGTTTGCGGAGTGCTTGCAATACTCGCCATGTCATATCCTCCATGATATTTTTTAATTATAGGCTCTGGGCTTCAGGTAATTGGTTATGGTAGGTGTGTTTCAGTTTAAGAGTGAATGTCGCACTTCCGCCCTCTGATTTTTACTTGTATTGCGTGGAATGGTCCGATGTATGATGCATGAGCGATCCATTTCCGGCAAGTTCAACCCATTTAATCTGGCCGTCCCTGGTGCGGATGTTCAACAAGGCTCCACAGGCAAAACACTTGACTTGTCCCTCGTAGTCGTCGTATCCATCGCGCAAGTCCACCGTATGGCCGCAGGAAAGGCAATTTACCTTCATGGGTTTAATCCTTTATTTAGACTTGAAATGTTTCACCCGTCCTTGCGCATGAAGTCTTCCAACTCGTATGCCAGAATGTTCAACAGATTGTCCATTCGCACCAGGTAATGCTCTTGATCCAACACGGGCCGCTGAGTTTGAATATTCAACGAGCGAATGGTCTGGTTTGGCTTCCACACTTCAGCTTCAGCTTCCCAGCCGCCGTCAAGCGTCTCTATCTTGGCAACCTTGGTGATATTGACTCGGTTGACCTCGGGCAACGACTTTTCCAGAAAATCGCGCGCGGCGGTTTGTGCATCTAGAATTGTAGACAACTTGCACCCCTTAATATGTTATTTTAAAATCCGTCTGATCGTCACTTTCCCCAGATGTGTCCGCCCGGCTTTCTTGAGGAATGAATTTATCGGCATGCGGTGCGCTGATGGGCGGTCCGCAGGCCCCGGGATGCACGACATGTGTCGTTTCAATCAACCTGACTTGTTCGTTTTCAATTTCGGCAAGCCGTTTGTCGAGATTTTTCATTTGCTTCGATGCTCTCCGCTTTTCCTTGCTGCGGCGGACTTTCTCCAACTCAAGAATCGCCAGTTTGATGAATTTGCGTTGCGGTTTTTCCGCGTCGCTTACCCGGTCGGAAAGGGTCCGAATATCGTGTAAGTGTTTTTTTGATTTTGCACTCATATTTGACTACTCCCGCAATATGGGAAAAATATATTTCCATTAACCGGAATCACCGACCCCCGTATCGGCCAACTCGCAGGCTTCCTGAATCGCCGCCCTAACGTCATCGGGCGAAAGGGGATTGTCGTCGGCGCCGTATCCTCTGGCGCCGTTTAGCCCCAGCACGTCGCTGCAGATACATTGTAAAAGCTCGTCTTCCGGATCGCAGGATAAATGCTTGTAAGCCATCACCCGGGCGATGGTGATGGCCGCTCGTATGCTAGGCCGGTGACCGCCGATTCTCCTGCGGCGGAAATTTCTCACTATGTCTACGATCCGCTCGGCGTCTTCAATGGAAATGCCGCTTTTCGCCGCGGTGATCGCGGCTTCGGTATCACGGTTATAATGATCCATGTGAATTGTGACCAACCGGTCCATCAGTGCGTCTTGACTGGTATGGACGCCGGCATACTCTTGCGGATTCGACGTGAGGATCGCCCGGAAATTAGGATGCACCTTTAAATAGCTTTCGCCTGCGCGGCGAAGTTTGGGTAAATTCAACAAGCCTTCGCCCAGAATGCTTAAAAGCACATTATTGGCCTCGGGACGGCTGCGGGTGAACTCGTCATAGATCAGCGTATGCCCATACCGGCATGCTGTTGTTAGGCGGCTATCCACCCACAGCGATCGCATGGTTTCTTCGGTTTTCAACACCGAATGGATGAAATTGTCGACCAGCCTGCTCTTCTGGTAACCCTTATCGTTGCCTACCAGATCGGAACTGCCAAATTCGTCGTCGCCATGTATTAAAGTAACCGGTTGATTGAGCTGAGCGGCCAGGTGCAAAGCCATTGTGGTTTTGCCGGTGCCGGCCGGTCCCGACAGATTGACCGGATAACCGGCTTGCAAAAAAGCAAGTGCGCGCTGGGAAATCTGGCAAACCTGCGGAGTCAGCACGAAATCGTCGCCGGGCACGGGCCGAACCGTGGTTGGATCCATCATGGCCCCTTCCTGTCCGGCTAATCGACCATGGCCGTTTCCTTGACCTATCATCTCCATTTGGTTGACCCTTAACTGTTCGTCTTTTGAGGGGGAATAAAAATATGATCGAGCCTCGCCGGCTTAACGACCACATCGAAAAGCCTGCCTGCCTCCTTGCAAGTCGCTGGCAAACTCCGCCAACTGGCATCTCACCTTCTTTGCCATTTCATCGACCTGGTCGTGGATGTCCTGGCAAAACTGCTTGCGATCCTGATGAGCTTGATCGAGGTTCTCGCGCAGTTTGCTGAAATACTCCGTAAAAAACGTCATGGTAATGCTCCTGTTATGGTAAATGGCCGGCAACGCAATATTGGTTTGCCGTGTTGTATAGTGTTATTGGCGAATCCGCGCCGGAAGGAGGGCACGCGGCACGCAATTGGCTGTCATGTCACGGACATATCCGTCTTGCTGGCGTGCCTCCTCCGTGGCGGCTCTCATCCTGGGAACTAAGAAATCCTTTTGCCTGTACCCGAGGTAATTTCATCCCGCCCCGATTTCCACCATCCGTCCGACGCCTTACTGCAAAGTGCCGTCCCCAGGAATCAAATTGTTTACCGGTGCGGGCAGACCGTTGTCGCACGGCCCAGGGGGTTCCAATCCGAAAAACCCGCACTAAGCCGGCATGGCGGCTGTCGCGGTCAGGCCGATCGCTTCAGCGTACTTCAAGTACGTCTCAACGCTGGCTATGACCACGCGAGCCTCGATCGACAACAGCTCGATCCCGACCAAGGAAACCTTGGCCCAGGCATCAATTACGATGCCTTTGTCCAGAATGCGATCCACAACTTCCGCTAGACTGGACGAGTCGGTCGACTTCTGTACCTTAGCCATCATCACTCTCCTTTTCAAAAGGAATGATTCCCTGTGCCTGGACTTACATCACCCAAGAACGAGAATCAACAAGTTGGTAAGTTTGCCCACGGTGTTAATGATGGACTGCTTTACGTAGGTCGTCGCATCGGCCCGTGGTACTTCAAGAATATATGTGGTTTACACACAGATACTATTGTATGAATCACGCATTTTGTACGGTATTTCATGTTTATTTCTGTGGTGAAACCACGCCCCCTAACTTATCTAAGCAAAACCTAGCTTAACTTTCCCAAGAGTCAAATCTTGACATGCCGGAATAAAATTTTTCATACCCAAGTTATTCAGGCAAAAGAAGTTGAATTCACTGGGAATATTTTGAAATAATTGTAAATCAACTATAAAAAGCGGGCTTAAGCCTTTGAAATCGACGACTCCCCGGAATTGGAAATACGGCAATTTTGTTGAAACAAATTTCCTCTTGCCTCTGTTTTTTGCTTCACTACATAACAAGTTGACAGGACAGGAGTTATATCATTTAAAAAGGAATTCTAATCCGCTGCAATTTTTATTTGTTTGGATTTGACAGGAGTTAATACGTGGCCTAGTGTTGACTCGACGTAGTAAAACCACAGATTAAACATCACAGTGACGATAATCAGAATAGACCTCCTTCGCATGCAAGCGGCACCGAGCAGTCAGGGAGATATGCGGCAAAGCCTGCTTTCGTCAACTGTTAATCAATGGCGAAAACGAAAAACAGAAACGGCACTGAAACCAAAGGAGATGCTGATGCCTAAAGTACGAAAAAACCAAACCAAGAACGACCCTCCAGGCAACTCGAAACAGTCGGAACAAACCATAAATTTTGGATTAGGAGGCCTCCTGGGAAAATTGGGCGGATTTATCGAAAAACTGGGCGAATTGGCCGAAACAGGCGAACAATTAAGCAAATCGGGCGAATTCAAGGGACTCGATCCCAGCGGAAAACTCCGCGGTGTGTACGGCCTTTCCATAAAAACCGGCCTCGGCGATCACGGACAACATGAACTGAAAGTCGAACCTTTCGGCAACATCCATCGCCAACCGGCCGGCGAACGGGTAAAAAAAGACATCCGCGAACCTCTTGTGGACGTGTTCGAAGAAGACAACTACGTCCTGGTAACGGCGGAGATCCCCGGCGTCAGCAAAAAAGATGTCCAGTTGGAACTTCACGACGATAGACTGACTCTTACCGCTGAACACGGTAATAAGGGCTATTGGAAGAAAGTGACTCTGCCCGGAAAGTTTGCGCCGGAAAAGATGCAATGGGAATGTACGAATGGTATCCTGAAAATTCGCCTGGAACACTAAGTGCCTGTCCCATAAGTCCCCTCTCCAGGCACCGGCCGAAGGTTGGTCGGGAGAGGGCTAGGGTGAGGGCGGAATTGCTGATGATTATTGTCATGTAATTTGTTACTCACAATGAATTTAAAGGTTTTTGGATAGGCTCAAAAATCATTTGCCCTCGCACACAATTCCTCTCCCGACCAACCGACCATGCTCCGCGACCATGCTTCGCATGGTGTCCTGCCCATCGGGGCCGGCGAGGGAAGTTTAAAACACGGTCTTGCTAAAGGATATGGCTCATGGGTAAAAATTCCACTGCAACCGCGGAGATCGCTTTGAAGGTCGGCGAGTCTGTCGGCAAGGACGTGGGTCGTGGAATTGCCAGAATCGATCCAACCGACATGAAACAGCTTGGCATCGATGTGGGCGACACGGTCGAGGTAATCGGCCCACGGGTGACTATCTGCAAAGTGCTGCCCACTTTCAAGGAACATCGGGGTAAAGCACACGTGCAGATCGATGGCATTGCCCGGGGAAATTGCGGCTCGGGAATAGGTGAATCAGTGGTGCTTCGCGCGGTAAACGCTAAGCCGGCGGTGGAAGTAGTCCTTGTCCCACAAGGACATAGTCTGTCGAATCGTGACCTGGAATACATCGGTAGCCTGTTGGATGGCTTGCCTGTGATTGCAGGCGACAACGTGCGCGCAACATTGTTCGGGAATCGCTGTGCCGATTTCCTGGTCGAGAGCACGATTCCCGACGCACCGGTGCTTATCGCCACCGACAGCGTGCTAAAAATCGGCAACGCCCGCAAAACCGAAGGGGCAGCGGCGCGGGCGTTGCCCTCCATCTCTTACGAAGACATCGGCGGGTTGAAGCGACAACTCGACCGCATCCGTGAAATCGTCGAGTTGCCCTTGAAATATCCGGAACTTTTTGAACGCTTGGGTATCGATGCGCCCAAGGGCGTGTTGCTGTTGGGACCGCCCGGCTGCGGTAAAACGTTGATCGCCCGAGCCGTGGCTCACGAAACCGAAGCGAATTTTTTCGCCGTCAACGGGCCGGAAATCGTCCATAAATTCTACGGCGAGAGCGAGGCGCATCTGCGGAAGATTTTTGAAGAAGCAACGCAACGCGCGCCTAGCATCATCTTCCTGGATGAGATCGACGCCATCGCTCCACGCCGCGAGCGGACAGTGGGTGACGTCGAAAAACGTATAGTGGCGCAACTTCTGGCCGTGATGGATGGACTATCGCAACGGCAACACGTGATCGTATTGGCGGCAACCAATCTTCCCAACGCTATAGATCCCGCACTCAGGCGGCCCGGACGGTTCGATCGTGAGATTTCCATCCCCATTCCCGATCAGAACGGCAGACGTGAAATCCTGGAAATTCACAGCCGCGGAATGCCCCTGGCCCCAGACGTGGATTTGCCTCGACAGGCGGCCATTACACATGGTTTTGTGGGGGCGGACCTGGAAGCCCTTTGCCGCGAAGCCGGAATGGTCGCTTTGCGCCGGGTACTTCCCCAACTCGATTTCTCGCAACACAGCATTCCTTACGAACTTCTCAGCCAGTTGGAAGTCAAGATGGGCGATTTCGAGGAAGCCCTGCGCGAAGTCGAGCCTTCGGCCGTTAGGGAAGTATTCGTCGAAGTGCCCAATGTTACATGGGATGACGTGGGCGGACTGGAAGAAATTAAGCAGCAACTGCGCGAGGCGGTCGAATGGCCCCTGAAGTACTCGGAATTGTTCGAATCCTTTAAAATTGTCGTGCCAAAGGGAATACTCTTATCCGGGCCGCCAGGGTGCGGAAAAACACTGTTGGCCAAGGCGCTTGCTACCGAAACCGAGGTTAATTTCATTTCCGTCAAAGGTCCGGAACTGCTGTCGATGTACGTAGGCGAGTCGGAACGCGGCCTGCGGGAAGTATTTCACAAGGCCCGGCAGGCCTCCCCTTGCATCATCTTCTTCGACGAAATCGACGCCCTGGCCTCGACGCGCTCCACGGGCCGGGAAGACTCGGGCGTTGGCGGCCGAGTACTCAGTCAACTACTCACGGAACTGGACGGCATTGAGGAACTCAAGGGCGTTTTGGTCTTGGCTGCTACGAACCGATACGACCTCCTAGACCCCGCTCTGTTGCGGCCCGGACGATTCGATATTCATCTGCAACTTCCCTTGCCCGACCAGAAGGCGCGGGAAAAGATTTTCCAGGTCCATTTACGAGACCGGCCGGTCGCCGACGGCGTCTCGGCCCAATGGCTGGCTGAGCAAAGCCAAGGTTTCAGCGGCGCTGAAATTGAAGCCGCTTGCCATCGGGCGATGATGGCGACCATTTCAGAGCGGATCAAACTCACTCCCGACCGCCCGGACACAAATCAGCTCTTCGTTCATCGGGAACATTTGATAAAAGCATTGCAGGAACTTGCTTCCCAAGCCAAACTGAACCAAAATGAATGAATATTATTATCTCTATGCGTTGACTCGCAACAACCGCCAAATGGATTCGCTCGGCCCGGGGGTAGATTCCCGTTTCCCCGTGGAAATAGTGCCCTGCAACCAAACGGCTGCCGTGGCCAGCCGAGTAGGCTTGGACCAATTCGACGTAAGGAAACTGGAAAGCGGTAATACCGATGTCAACTGGTTGAGCCAGGTGGCGCTTCGGCACAATCAAATCGTTTCCGATGCCGCCCGACACCACTCTTTGCTGCCGCTGAGACTGGGGGCACTGTTCCAATCGCGCCTTTCCTTGCTTGCCAAGATGCAGCGATGGGAATCTGTAGCGATCGATTTTTTTAACTCTATCGGCGACGGGCAAGAATGGGCGGCCAAAATATATGTCGACCCGTGTTGGAGCGAAGAGAGCCTTGCCGCATCGCGCTGTCTTTCCTCGCTTCAGGCAACTGACGTTGGAGTGGGCAAGCGATACCTCGCGCTGAAACGGGACCGGCATCGAGAATCGCCGGCTATGTATCAACGCTACCAAGAAGAAATTGCCGCGATCGAGACCTCGCTTATGAACCAGGCCGATCGCTATTACCGCACGCGCCCTCTCCCTTCCAACTTGACCGGCCGGCGAGAGAAGATGCTTTGGAATGCGGCTTTTCTCTTGCCGAGATCGGCCTCAGAGCGTTGGTTGGCATTGGTCCAGGAAGTACGCAGTGCCGCGGCTTTAAGAGGATTGTTGCTGGAAGTTAGCGGTCCCTGGCCGCCTTATCACTTCTGCCCTACATTGGAAACATGAACGGGTTTTCCTGTGCTATTTGATATCTTCCATCAGAGTCTCGACGTAAATGTCGGAAGCCGTCAACATGTCGAGCCGATGCGCTGCCCCTAAAAATAGCAACCCGGTCTCCCCGGCCCGAAGCGTTTCATCTATTCTTTTAGCGATAAACCGATCGCGGGCTTCAAGCAGGCGTGCAGCCTCTTCCATTTTCTCTGGATGTGAATGGATTTCATTTTTTGCCCGCTGATGCAATTGATATTCCTGGATTATAAGTTGCGGATCCTCTGTTCCCATCAGCGTGGCGCCTTTGCCGGCCAACCCCAAAATAAGTTGATGATTGCTGCTACCCGCTTTGGCAAGTTCCTTCACGATTTCTTGTTCGAAACCGCACACTGGCAATCCATCCTGATAAATCCGCGCCTTTTTGTAATCGATTTCCAAGGACTCGATCTTTTTTTGAATGTCCTTCCACAGTTTCGCCACAATCTGTTCCCGTTGGTTCCAGACCTCAGACCCGAATATCTTTGAATAAGCGGCCTTGACGCTCTCCGACAACGACCCCAAGTCGACGGACGTGTGGATAATCGGTATGATGATGAGTCGTCTCATAGTCTTCAGTCGAGTGGTAGGAAGCGGTTGCTTTGCGAAATCTTCTGTTTTTTGACTTTCGGCCCAATACCTTTTTACCTTTAGCATTTTCACCCCATCGCCGTGAGAATGATGAGCAGTTTTATTAAGCAAACCATCATTAAAATAATACCATCAATTTATGTGCATGCTAAATTCAACTCATGTGGGGGATAACCTGATGCGCTGCCTTGAGTTCATAATGCTTCCATATTTCGCCAAGTGATTCATGGCAGGCGATATCTTCTCACAACAACTTGTTTTTTTCCTGGGAATCCCGAAAAACCAGCATATTTCAAGATACCTAATCCGTTCATCACGAGGCAAAATGTCTATATGCGGATCTCGGCGCTGGAATGGCCAGCTCCTACCCCAGAGGCCTGTCATACGGTCGAGTCATTTATCAACTTCTGGTGTTAAATTCTTTCGCGGGTTATACTTACTTATTGGGCTCCAGGAAAAATTCACTGATCCGGCCGGACTAAAATATGAAGCCATTCTTGGTTTTCGCGGTTGTATTGATTTCGGCCACCGCCGATAGAGGGGCAACAAGGGCGCCGATGCCCCCCTTTGAAAGTCCAACTAATTCGGCTCTCCAAGGCAAAATCGACGAACTGGTTTTCGCTAAGCTAAAGCATTTGGGCATTCCCCCGGCGCCCCTCTGCTCGGATGCGGTCTTTGTACGCCGCGTATATCTGGACGTGATTGGCACGCTCCCCACCGCACAGGAGGCGAAAGAATTTATCTCGGATCAGAACCTGAAAAAACGCAAAATCCTCATCGATCGTCTTTTGGAGCGAAAGGAGTTTGCCGATTACTGGGCCATGAAATGGAGCGACCTGCTCCGGGTTAAGTCCGAGTATCCCATCAACTTATGGCCCAATGCCGTGCAATCATATCACCGCTGGATACGGACTTGCATCAAGGACAACATGCCCTACGATCGTTTCGTCCGGGAGATGCTCACGGCCAACGGCAGCAATTTCAACGTCCCGCAAGTGAACTTTTACCGTGCAATCCAAAGCCGGGAACCGACGGCCATCGCACAAGCCGTGGCTTTGACCTTTATGGGCGTGCGGGCTGAAAGTTGGCCCAACCAGCGCTGGTCGGAAATGGGCGTCTTTTTTTCGCAGCTTCGGTACAAGCCTACCGAGCAGTGGAAAGAAGAGATCGTCATATTCGATCCCGGCAAGGACTCCGCACTATCCGCCGCAGACGCGCCGGCAGCGGTTTTTCCCGACGGAACTCCGGCCCGGCTGCTTCCGGGCCAGGATCCGCGCGAAGTTTTCGCGAACTGGCTGATTGCCCCGAAAAATCCCTGGTTCGCCCGCAATATCGTAAACCGCGTTTGGTCGTGGCTATTGGGACGCGGCATTATTCACGAGCCGGACGACATCCGCCCGGACAACCCGGCGGTTAATCCCGAACTGCTGGCTTATCTGGAGCGGG
The DNA here is from genome assembly GCA_963845975.1 of Pirellulales bacterium. GTDB lineage: Bacteria > Planctomycetota > Planctomycetia > Pirellulales > Thermoguttaceae > JBEKIK01. The sequence continues at coordinate 1,469,714 of CAWJUD010000002.1, forward strand.
AGTTGATCTTTGCCCGTTACGATCTGAAGCACGTCTACCGGCTGATTTTGAATTCAAAAACTTATCAGCTTTCCTCCATACCCGAAACCAATAATCCCCAGGGCGACGCCTGTTTTTCGCACTATCTGCCGCGCCGTCTGGAAGCGGAGGTGCTCATCGACGCCATCTGCCAGATCACCGGCACTACGGAGAAATATTCCAGCCCTATTCCGGAGCCCTTCACTTTCATTCCCGAGAACCAACGCTCTATCGAGCTGGCCGATGGCAGCATCAGCAGTTCGTTCCTGGAGATGTTCGGACGCCCTGCCCGCGACACCGGCCTGGAATCGGAGCGCAGCAATCGCCCCGCGCCCGCCCAACAACTGCACTTGCTGAATTCAACGCATGTCCGCCGCAAGATCGAACAAAGCCAAAAGCTTCGAGAAGTATTGCAATCCAAAAACAAGCCGCGGGAGATCATCGATGAGCTTTATTTAACCATACTTTCGCGTTACCCCACCGATGACGAGTTGAAAATTATTAGGGACTATGCCCAGCCAGGCCAGGAAGGCAGGCGTCCCATGATGGACCTTGTCTGGGCATTATTTAATAGCGCGGAGTTTTTGTACCGGCATTAGCAAAGAGATTAGAGATTTGGGGAGGACAATTATGAGCATGATTAATCCGATCGATCAGGGAATCTGCATTACCAGGCGCGAGGCGATGCGCCGCGGACTGGTAGGCGCGGGCGGTTTCCTGCTGGCCAATGCTTTTGGGCTCCCCGCATGGGCCGAATCGCAAGCGCTCAAGGCCAAGGCCAAGTCGGTCATCCAGATCTGGATGTGGGGCGGCCCCTCGCACCTGGATACTTTCGATCCCAAACCGGAGGCCGGCTACGACTACTGCGGTCCCTTGAATAAGCCCATCCCTACCAATGTGGACGGGATCGTGATCGGCGAACTGCTTCCTCTGCTGGCCAAGCAAGCCGACAAGTATTCCATCATCCGCAGCATGACACATGGCATAAACGCCCACGAAACCGCGTCCTACATGGTTCAGACCGGGCGGAAGCCCGGCGAGCGCCTGGTTTACCCAGGCGTTGGCGCGGTGGTCTCGCTATTTAAAGGCTATGACGCCGGCTATCAAGGATTGATTCCGCCGTATATCGTGCTGACCGAATCACAGGGGCGGTTTTCGGAGGCGGGATTTCTCGGCAATCGCTACAAACCTTTCGTCACTGGCGGCGATCCGGCACAGCCCCGCTTCGCCGTGGAAGGAATCGTCGCCCAAGGCGTCACCGACGAGCAGCAACGCGACCGGCGTGAATTGCTCCACAAGCTAAACACATTCGAACACGTCATGAAAGACGATGCCTCGTTAAAGACCTTGACCATATCAGAGGAACAAGCCTATGACTTGATTCTGGGCGACGCGGGTAAACTGTTCGATCTTGCCCAGGAGAAAAACGAATTGAGAGACCGCTACGGCCGCAACACCTTCGGGCAGTCTTGCCTGATGGCGCGGCGCTTGGTCGAAAAAGGCGTCCCCTTTGTCACCATCAACTACAAAGGCTGGGATACGCACAAGCAGCATTTTCAGATCATGCGCCGAAAACTGCCGGAAATGGATAAAGCAATGGCAACCCTGTTGCAGGATTTGTCCGATCGCGGCCTGCTCGACAGCACTATCGTCTGGTGGAGCGGCGAATTCGGCAGAACGCCCAAGGTCATGTGGGAAGCGCCTTGGAACGGCGGACGGGGACATTGGGGGCCGGTCTTCTCCGCCGTGCTCGCCGGCGGCGGATTCAAAGGAGGTCGCGTGGTCGGCGCCTCGGATGCAAAAGGTGAACAGGTAAAGGAAAGGCCCGTGTATCCCGTCGATCTCATCGCCAGCATGTATGAACTGCTCGGCATCGACCCCGAAGGGAAGTTGCCCAATCCCCAGGGGCTTGCAGTCCGCGTAACGCCCTCCGCCGAGGACGGCGTGAGCATGGGCGGACGACTAAAAGAAATTATGTGAAAATTTCCCGGAATCATTATTTAGCCCCCCGTAATTTAGCCCCCCGTGAATACACGAGGGGCTTAAAGGTGGAATATTTATCGCGGCACCAGGTGTATTCACCAGGGGCTAAATACGCCTGTCGAGGATTTTTATGAATTCACGCCGGTGGAGCGCGATTCTTGGCTTGGCCTTTTTTCTGGCAGCCGCGTCAGCCGCGTGGGCACAGCCCAGCGCGCCGCATATCGGCTATGTCTATCCGGCGGGCGGACGGCAAGGCGACACATTCCATGTAACCGTCGGCGGGCAGTATTTGAACGACGCCGATAATGCGTACATCTCCGGCGGCGGCATTCAGGCTAAACTGCTCGAGAACATCAAACTTCTCACGCCGAAAGAGGTCAACGAATTAAGGGAAAAGCTGCAAGAGTTGCAGAAAAAACCGAGAGAGCCCGAAACCATCAAGGAAATGCTCGAAATCAGGACCAAACTTAATGATGTTCAAAATAAAAGAGCCAATCCCGTCCTTGCTGAAAAGGTCGATTCTACAAGTTACAGTGGCTTCCGACGCCGAACCAGGCCAACGCGAGCTCCGCCTGGCAACGACAAATGGTCTATCGAATCCGCTTTTTTTTCATATTGGACAACTCACCGAATTCCGCAAGGAGGAATCGAAAAACAGCCCGGATCGCTTAACCGGCAGGAGACCCGAAGGTCCCGGACAGCCGCCCAGCGGCAAACGCGAGCCTGAGATGAATATTACGCTGCCGGCCATCGTAAACGGACAAATCATGCCCGGCGGCGCGGATCGGTACAGGTTTCAGGCTCGCAGGGGGCAGCGGCTGGTCATCGCCGTAAGTGCGCGGGAATTGATCCCATATCTGGCCGACGCCGTTCCAGGCTGGTTTCAAGCCGCCGTGGCGCTTTACGATTCCAATGGAAATGAACTGGCGTACGACGACCACTACCGTTTCCATCCCGATCCGGTCCTGTATTGCAAGATCCCCAAGGACGGCCAATACATGCTCGAAATCCGCGACGCCCTGTATCGCGGCCGCGAGGATTTTGTGTATCGTATTGCCGTGGGCGAGTTACCCTTTGTGACCAGCGTTTTTCCCTTGGGCGGCCCGGCTGGAACCGAGACCGCCGTCGAACTGAAGGGCTGGAATCTCCCGGTGCAAAAGCTGACCATGGATGCCAAAGACAAAGGGCCGGGAATTATTCCGCTTTCCATTCGCCGTGGGGAAGTGATCTCCAACTGTTGTGCCTTTTGCCGTTGATACCCTCCCCGAATGCCTGGAAAAAGAACCGAACAACGATCCGGCCGGCGCCCAGCAAGTCACCCTGCCCATTATCGTCAACGGGCGGATCGATAAGCCGGGCGACTGGGACGTATTCCGTTTCGAAGGCCGCGCGAGGCCGAGGAAATCGTCGCCGAAGTCGATGCCCGCAAACTCGATTCACCCTTGGATTCCGTGCTCAAACTGACCGACGCCTCAGGACGGCAATTGGCGTTTAACGACGATTACGGCGACAAGGGGACCGGCTTGAGCACGCATCACGCCGATTCCTATCTCACCGCCGCTTTGCCCGCCGACGGAGCTTACTATTTATATCTGGGCGATGCCCAGCACAAGGGCGGAGCGGAGTATGCCTACCGCCTGCGCATAAGCGAGCCCCGGCCCGACTTCGCCTTGCGCATCGTGCCCTCCAGCATTAACGTCCGCGCCGGCGCATCGGTTCCCATCACCGTTTATACCTTGCGAAAGGACGGTTTTTCCGGCGAGATTGCGTTGGCTTTGAAAGACGCCCCCAAGGGATTCGCAATCAGCGGCGCACGGGTGCCGGCAAACCAGGACCAGGTGAAGCTCACGCTGAAAGCCCCGCAATCTCCCTTGGAAGAACCGTGCAACCTCTCAATTGAAGGCCGCGCGACGATCCGGGACCGGGAAATCGTCCATCAGGCGGTTCCCGCTGAAGACATGATGCAGGCTTTTATCTACCACCATCTTGTCCCAATGAATCATCTTTTGTCTACGGTGCTCGAACGAGTGCGGCCCAGGGCGCCAATGAAGTTCCTGGGTGAAGAACCCGTAAAAATTCCCACTGCTGGAACCGTGCAATTGAAATTTTCCATAATCACGGGCCCGATGCTGGATCAGGTTCAATTTACTTTAAACAATCCGCCTGAAGGAATTGCCGTCCAAAATGTATCGTCCGCTCAAGAAGGCTTGACCCTGGTTCTAAGTGCCGACGCCGGAAAAGTTAAGCCCGGCCTGAAAGGAAACCTGATTATCGAGGCCACCGCTGAAAGGGCCGTAAATCCCGGAAGTGGAACACAGAAGGCAACTAAAAAACGCGTGTCGCTGGGCTTTTTGCCGGCCATTCCATTTGAAATCGTAAAATAACCAGAGCAACACAACTCCCCCGGCCAGGGCAATTGTCAATTATGTGTATGAATGAAGACGACGCGAACGATGAACTGCCATTGTGTTGTCACCGCTGCGGGACGGAACTCAAGCCGGGCCAAGGAAATTTCTATCTGGTATGCATCGAGGCAATGGCCGATCCAACGCCGCCAAGCTTCTCGGAGGAAGATCTCCTCCGCGACTCTAAAGCGGAGATCCGCCGGTTGCTCCTTCAAATGCGCGATCTCTCGGAAAGAGAGGCAATGGATCAAGTGTACCGGAGACTGATCATATATCTATGCAGCCCATGCTATCGGCAATGGATTGAGAACCCCGCGGAATGAGTGATCTTCCGAAGAACTTGTGTATCGGCTTGTGCCTGAATAGATCTGGCTCGGTTGTTTTGGACGCCCAGACCGAATTATATAGCTCGTATGCTTGGGAATTTAATTCTGTTGACACGTGTTATACATGGCTTGGAACCTCGCCTTGATAATGGACAAATATATCAAAAGCCTGCAACGTGGCTGAGATTGCTCATTGGAGGAGGATAAGGTCCATGATGATTCCTTGGGAAGAATGGCTTTGGGGGTGCCGGCCGGCAAAGCAACTATGGAAGCCTTTGCTCAAGCGATATCTGACCGGCACTTGGAAGCCTTTTCGAATGAAACCGGAGGAGGGGACCTACCCTTCGGACCTGGAACAGTTGGGGCTATACCTGCACGTACCCTTCTGCACCCAGCCATGTGCATACTGTCCGTATAACCGCGTCAAATTTAGTGCATCGCTTTATGATGAATATGAGCGCGCATCGCATCAGGAGATCGATTTAGCGGCGTCGCGGCTGACCGATGGGCATACGGACAAGAGAAGGCTGAACATCGGTTCGCTTTATGTGGGCGGGGGCACGCCGACGATCGAACCTTGTAGTCTCGCCCGCCTCGTGACGCACATTACCGAATCGTTCGGTCAGCCCGGGGAGATTTGCGTTGAGTTGCATCCTGCTGCTATGGATGACGATTGCTTGAAGATCCTCAAGCAGATCGGCGTCACTATGGTGTCCGTGGGAGTCGAAAGTCTTTCAGATCGACTCCTGTCGCTCATCGGCCGCTCGCATAACGCAGCCGCCGCGGAAGATGCCGTGTGCCGCGCAGTGGCGGAAGGCTTCGACACTGTCAACGCCGATCTGATGTTCGCCTTGCCAACACAGACCCTAGAAGAGTTGGACCGGGATTTGGAGCGCGTCCTGACGCTGGGTGTTAGCCAGGTATCAACCTATCCGATCTTCACGTTCCCCTACACCGATCTTGGACGCCGGTTGAAGATCGGCCGGATACGCCGCCCCCGGGGCGATCTGATACGCAACATGCTCGCGCTGATACGTCGCCGGTGCTGCGACCATGGGCTTGCGAGGTGCTCGGTCTGGTCGTTTGGCCGGCCGGGGCGGAAAAAATTCACATCAACCACTCGGCACCACTATCTTGGGATCGGTCCGAGCGCCGCCTCGATGTTGCCCGGGCGATTTTTCGTAAACACTTTTTCAATCGAGGAATACGCCGCTTCGCTTCCCCATCGCCTGCCCGTGGCTCTTGCAATGCCCGTCGACAGGCGACTGGAAATGCTGTATTGGTTGTACTGGCGGATTTACGAGATGTATATTCCTGCTCAGGATTTCTTCAGGCTCTTTGGCCAAGACCTAGAGAGCATCCATGGCGGCCTGTTGAGGCTGCTTGCAAAGCTTGGCATACTCAGCCGCGAGAACGGCGACTACCATGTCAACGAGGAATCCGCCTACTGGATTCATCGTCTCCAGAACGAATACGCCTTGAACTACATCAATCGCCTTTGGGGCACCTGCCGAAACGAAGCATGGCCGACCGAAGTAACTCTGTAACGGAACGTCGGCGTATTCACACTCTGTCCAACTCCGCAGGGATTGATCGCTCACAATTACCCGAATGCGTTGCATTGCACCGAGGCGCCTGTGTGTCACAAACCTTTAGGCTCCGTTGAATTTCGGGCTAAGGTCCATTCATTGCACCCCAGCATGATCGCTGCGATCAAAAGCGGCACCCAATTGTAAATCACCCGAAATGCAAGGATGGCTGCGAAAATGGCCGCCCCTTCATCTGGAGATTTGGGTAAAAAACACATGATGAACGCCTCGAACACGCCGTATCCGCCGGGCACGTGGGTCAATACGCCCGCGACAAAAGCCAGCATGAACACACCCAGGACTTTTATATATCCGCCCTCGACAGGAGGTAAAACCGAATAAAAAACCGCGGCTGCGACCAGCAGGTCGCCGCAGGCGATGACGATTTGGTAGAGTGTCAGTTTTAACGGCGGGAGCGGAATATGCCAACGGAAAAACTTGAACGGCTTGCGGTGAATGGCGCTTAGGAGCACATATCCCACCGAGATCAGCAGCAGCACAATGCCCGCCCAGTGCATATTGGTGAACGGTAGATGTAATGTTTTGGGAAGTTTAAACAGGATCTGCAATGTTTTGGGAATTTCAATAGTATCCGGAATGGGAAACGGAGCCGCGATAAAGACAATGCCCGCCAGCGTGAACAGTCCAAACCAGAAGGTCAGCCCCAGGATTACCAGAAGTTCGAGTATCTTTACAAGCGAAACTCCCCAGGCTGAATAAAGCCGGTAGCGAATGGACGTTCCAAACAGCGTCGCGCCGAAATTATAACTGAAGGCATAGCCGGTAAACGAAGCCAGGGCGATTTTTCCGAGTGATAAGTCCTTTTCGCCCACCCAGCGGACCGCGAACCAGTCGTAGCCCACAAGAATCAAATAGTTTATCACCGTCAGCAGCACGGCAACGATTATATGACTGATGGGAATTTTCACTAAGGCGTCGTAGATTTCCCGACAGGTGTATATTTTCAAATGCTCATAAAGAAGCCAAGCCGCGCCCAGGAATATCAATAAGATCAAGAGCCGCCCGAAAATGTTAAATAATTTTTTCATCGTGTATCCACATACGTCCCGATTGTCTAACCGGCCTTGTCGAGCAAATACAATCTCTAGCGTTTATCACACTTTTTTTCGGCGTTGAACATGCAATATCTTTTGGTTATTCGACAAGGCCTATATAAATTATCACTTTCAGGCGAAAATTGCAGCTAACAGGGAACCCGTGCATCGTTTATTTTTACCAAAAAAACGCATTATGTAACAGTACGTCTCTCTAAAAGCCTTTCTGGCTTAGTTGATCAACCAATTTGAGCAACGTAGGAATTCTATGCTCTCCATGCATCTTTTGGATATTAGCAGCGGCACGGATGGGAGAAATTCCAACTGAAGTCACAAACAAGGGTTTTTTACTCGCGCCGCGATACACTCTTTTTGCCTGCGACCTGTCTTTAAATGCATTCTTGGCGACACCAATGATCTTTATTTGCCCATGCAATGCACTGTAAAGATGGGCCCCCAAACCCGGAGTCCGCTTCCCATCTAACCAGACATAGCCGTCGACCACCAAGACTTTTATTGATTCTCTGACTTTATCGAGAATCTTCAGAATGCAAGGGAGTTCACGTTTATAAAATTGCCCCGGGATATACTCGTCAATATGTTTAATTAGGCTTGTATATTCTGATTTCGGGGTATCGCTTTGCCATGTGTCAAAGGTCAAACAGGCAACCTTGGCATGATCTATCTCGTAGTACGCGTCTACACAAGCAAACATAGCGATCGGCAAATATTTTTTAACAAAGCAAATCGTAATTATTCAACCATTTGCGATACGGTAAGAGCAATTGAGGGGCGCTTCGCACCTTTCTCGGCCATTATGCCATATTAGGCCCGATATTTACAGACCATCCGCCTTTGCCGCCGCCAGGCGTAATTCGGAAATGTGCTCAATCCTACTGCGGAGTTGATGGGCTGTTGTCTACCACTATTACATCCACGCCGGGAATGGCTTGCATGAGGTGATCGAGAATGGATCGGCCGAACCAGCGGCGATACCAAGGCTGGCGGCTGCGGCCCAGGACGATGTGAGTTATGCCGTATTCCTTGGCAAAGGAGTCGATAGTGCTTACAAGATCGGAGCCCTTGAAGGCCAGCGACGTGCCGCCTAACTGCCGGGCCAGTTCCAGATTGTTGCTGATTTTCCGCTGCGTAGCGGCATCGATGTGTTCCGGGGCCTCGCGCGGCGTTTGCACGTACACGGCATACCAGGGAGCCCCCAAACGGTCGGCAATCCGGGCGGCCTTGCGCAACAAGGCCGCGGCATGGGGACTTTGCGAACTCAGGCAGGCCATTACTCGTTCAGAGCCCGAGGCCCGTTCGCCGCTTCGCTGTTCTTCTTCGCGGCGATGGCGGTCCAGGCGGAAGGCGATTTCCTCCATGGCCAATTCCCTGAGCTGCGTCAACTTGTCCGGCGAAAAAAAGTTCTCCATCGCCGTTTGAATTCGCTCGGGAGGATAGATTTTGCCGGCCTGGAGCCGATCGCGCAGGTCTTCGGCCGATAGATCGACGTTGACGATCTGATCGGCCATGGCGACCACGTAATCGGGAATCCGCTCTTTGACGCGCACCCCGGTGGCCCGCTGCACAATGTCGTGCAGGCTTTCCAGGTGCTGGATGTTAAGCGTAGTGATGACGTTGGAGCCTGCCCTTAGGATTTCTTCCACGTCTTGATAGCGTTTCGGATTGCGGCTGCCCGGGGCGTTCGTGTGGGCCAGCTCGTCCACCAGCGCGATGGTGGGCCGGCGAGCGATGACGGCGTCGACGTCCATTTCCTCAAGCACGATGCCGCGGTATTCGATCCGCCGGCGCGGGACTTGTTCCAGTTCGCCTATCTGGGCGGCGGTTTCGGCACGGCCGTGCGTCTCCACAAAGCCGATCGCCACGTCGACTCCCTGTCGGCGCAGGCGGTTCCCCTCCTGAAGCATGTCAAAGGTCTTGCCCACTCCGGCGGCAAAACCGAGGTAGATTTTCAGCCGCCCGCGCTGCTGGCGTCGGATCAGATCGAGGAATAGTTCGGGTTTGGACTGCAATTCGTCGCCGGACACGGTTTTTTACTTCATTCTTTAGTATTTATTTTATGTGTAAAGCCGCGACCAGTGGTCGCGCCAAATGACGTTCACAATTTTTCCCACAACCCCGACCAACCAACCTTCGGTTGGTGCCCATCGCGGCTTTCCGGGTACACATATTAATGATTGGCTCCCGCCGCCGTCCACACGGGCAGGGACATGCTAAAAACGGTTTTTTCTCCGGGGGTGCTTTCGCATCGGACCAAGCCGCCGTGGGCCGTGATAATTTCACGTACAATCGCCAGTCCTAGGCCGCTGCCGCCATGGGCGATATCGCCGGGCACGCGGAAATATCGCTCGAATACATAAGGCAGGAACTGGGCGGGGATTCCGCTCCCGGTATCGGCCACTGAAAACACGACTTCATCGCCGGCCGGTTCGGCGGCAAGCGTGATCCGCCCGCCCTGGTGCGTATGGACCAAGGCATTGTCCAGCAAGTTCTGCAAGGCATGTTGGAATTGATCGGTATCGACGATTACCGGCGGCAAAGTATCGGAAACCTCAAGTGAAAGTTGTACGCCCTGGTCGGCGGCACGGGGCTGAAACGATTCGGCGGCCGTTCGCAGCAGCGATGCCGGGCGCTCGGACCGCAAACTGAGTTGAATTTTCCCCTGTTCCAGCCGCGCCAGATCGAGCAGGTTGTTGATCATCACTAAAAGCCGTTCGGCATTATCCCGGGCGTCGACCAGCAGTTCGAGTTGTTTGGCGCAAGCGCTCCCAGGTTCTCCTCCAAGAGAAGGTGAAGCACCAGGCGGATGCTCGTAAGCGGCGTTTTCAGCTCATGACTTACCGTGGCCACAAGATTGGTTTTCATATCGTCCAACAAGCGAAAACGGGTGACGTCCTCCAGAAGGACCGCCGCGCCGAGCGTTGACCCGTCGGAATCGCGAATCGGCAGGATGCGAGGCAGAAACGTGTGAGTTTTTTCGCCGATCTGCACCACGATCGCCTTGTCGAAACCCTCGGGAACATATTCCCGCTGGTTATTCAGCGCGTCGGCCAATGGTTGACGCAGGGACTCGGGCGGCTGCCATGCGGGAGGCGATATTTCCCCCTTTTCCGGCAACATCCCCACCAGCAAGCGGCGAGCCACAGGATTGGCCAATTCCACGCGTTGTTGCCCATCGACTACCAGCACCGGATCGGGGAAGGAATCGATCGTGGCCTGGCTCGTGCGTTGCGCTCGGATCAATTGAGCCTTATGCGATTTCTGAAAATTTCGCAGTTCTCGGGCCATGTTGTTAAAAGCCTTGGCAAGTTGCCCCAACTCATCCTCCGAATTGATCGGCACGAGTTGATCGAGGTTGCCGGCGCCGATGGCCGCGGCCGATTCGGTTACGGCCCGGATCGGTTGGAGGATGGTGCGGATGGTGCTGGCAATAAGCAGCACGGCCAGAACAATGCCGAAGGCCAGGCCCGCGCCGTACCAGAGCAGCGCGGATCGTGCTACGCGCCGGGCATTCCGGTTGGATTGCTCCATGTTGTCCTGGTTGATCTTGAGAATATCGCCGGAAACGCTCTTGATTTCACGAAAGCTGTCGTACAAGCCTGGCTTATCCTGCCGGCCGAAGTAAAACTGATCGCGGTCCTGGTTGGGGCCGGCGAAAAACTTGTCTCCCTGCCGGCGGTAACCGCGGCTCAGGGCGATTAATTTTTCAACCAGTTCCGCTTCTCCCGGAACGGTAATGTTGTTCTGCTCATTGGTAACGCAGTCATCGAACGATTTCCAGTTGTCTTCATATTGTTTGCGGGAATCCTTTTCTCGTCCGGCCAAGGTAAATTGAAATGACGAATCGATGCGTTCCAAGGCCTCGTTGAGATCGCGCATGTAGATCACGCTGTCGTAGTTCTCCCGCAATATATGTTTGATCCGATCCCCAAGATGATAAATCAGAAAGGTTGCCGTTCCGCCCAAGGCTAAAAGCAGGGCAAAAAGGGGAATCATGGCAACGATGATTCGATGTCGAAGAGTCATAAGCGCACCTAAATGCCGTATTTCTTTCGTTTCCGATACAGTGTGCTTGGGTCGATGCCCAATTTTGCGGCCGCTTCCTCGATCGTGCCTGTGGATTCGAGGACTCGCCGGATGTGGCCGGCTTCGACCTGTTCCAGGGTCATTGCCTCTGTCACGTGTCCAGGTGTGCGACTGCCATCGCCGATCTGCGAGGGCAGGTCGCCGGGCTCGACATCAGGCCCGGAAGCCAGAATGACGCCCCGCTCGATGGCGTTGCGCAACTCGCGGATGTTGCCTGGCCAGGGGTAATTTACAATCACCTTGCGGGCCGCCTCGCTCAAACCTGTTATGTCTTTGCCATTTTGCCGGGCAAAGAATCTCAGCAAGTGCTCGGCCAAAGGCAGAATGTCGGCCGCTCGTTGGCGCAAAGGCGGCAAAGTCACCTCGATCACGTTCAGGCGGTAAAAAAGATCTTCGCGAAACCGTCCGGCCGTAATCTCGCTTTCCAAGTTGTGGTTGGTGGCGGCGATTACCCGCACATTGCCGGCCCTGGTCCGGGTTTCGCCGACCCGCTCATAGGATTTCTCCTGAAGCAAACGCAGCAGCTTTGGTTGCAAAGTCAAAGGCAAATCGCCGATCTCGTCGAGGAATAAGGTTCCGCCTTCGGCGATAGCCACTTTTCCGATCGTATCGCGCACCGCCCCGGTAAATGCCCCTTGCACGTGCCCGAACAATTCGCTTTCCAGCAGTTCCGTGGACAGGCTGGGGCAGGAAATGGTGATAAAAGGGCCTGTAGCGCGGGAACTGCGGGCATGGATCGCCCGGGCCACCACTCCTTTGCCGGTGCCGCTTTCGCCGCGCAACAAGATCGTGGCTTCGCTGGCCGCCGTTTTGAAGGCTATCTCCAAGGCCTGGCGCATGAGCGGCTCGTTTGTTTGCAAATCAACCTCCGGCACAACCGAGCGAACTTGTTCTTCCAGGTCCTCGACCTGGTATTGCAGCCGGCGCATGCGCTCGATTCGGTCCAATACGACCCGCAGTTGATCGGGGGTAAACGGTTTGGGCAAATAATCAAAGGCCCCGCGCCGCATGGCTTCGACCGCCGTTTCGATCGTGGCATAGGCCGTAACTATCACAACGTCCAATCCGGGCGCCAAGTTCAATAGCCGCGGCAGCAGGTCCAGCCCGTGTTCTTGAGCCAGATGCAAATCGAGAAGGGCAATTTCAAAAGGCCGGCGCGCGAGCAACTCAAGGGCCTGTGCGGCGTCGGGGACCTCGACCGCTTCGTGCCCGAGCACCTCCAGCGAAACACGCAGAGTGCGTCTGAGGCTCGCGTCATCGTCGATCACCAGAATATTCATAAATCGTATTCCAGGCCGTTACGGCAGCCAAATATCTTGTATTTTGCACGATGCATCGTGCATTATGCAATGCCATTGAAAATATACCTTGGAGACCAATCGCCGTAACTCATTACACCCATGGTGCTTACGTCTTTTGATCAGCTCTGGCATGCAGGATGCAATTACATACACGCAGATAAGATACCGCGAACATGCCCCAAATAAGAATTCAACGCGGCAGAATAGAGTTGGCACACGCCACATAAGACTACCTGATAACGGAGGGCACATCATGTACGGAAATTCATGGAAAAAAGTGATCATCAGCAGCTTTGTGCTTGGAGTCGCCGGGATACTGACCTGCATTTCCGCCCTCCTGAGCGACTTTGTGCCCGCGTGGTCGGTGTTGGCATTTATTTCCGTGCTGATCCCGTTGGGACTTGCGATTGTGGGCATATTGGCGGGCTTTGTCTGGCTCTGCGACAAGTGCGAAGATTACCTCAACGAGAACAAAGATAAACTGCTTGAAGGGGGAAAACGCGAATCGGACAAAGAGATCAGTCCCAACGATCAACCGTTTCATAATGGAGCAAATAGCCGCTACATAAAATATGCATCCCCGCGGCCGGGCCACTTGTTAGACCATTATACCTCCACGCTTCCTGGTTCCGGGCAGGCAAAACCGTACCATGCTATAAAACCACCAACAAAAACATGGCACGGTCAATAAATCGCATTCACAGTGATCGTTAGTTTAAAGAATATCAACGATTAAAAGGAGTGATTCGCATGAACCTGACAATTTGGCTTCCGGCAATGTTCATCTTGGGAATGATAACATTGGGTCTGCTAACGGCGTTTATTAGCGCCTGTGACAAAGTTTGAAAGGGTCTGCTATGGAGATTCTAACCTGGCTGACTGCTGTAGTGGCAGCATTGCTCCTGATTTACCTGTTTGCCGCGCTAGTGCGGCCTGAATGGTTTTAAAGCCCATCCAAAAACTCCCCCTCTCCCTTTGGGAGAGGGTCGGGGTGAGGGCGAAAGGTTATATGCAATGTTCCAATTTCAAGTTTGGCTTCTTCCCTTCTTGATTCTTGCGACCACTACGGCTTTGGCGATTCCAATTGGCCTATATATGGCCGGGATCTTTGACGGCCGTTACCGTGCGCCTACCTGGCTACGCTGGTTTGAGCAGCGTGTGGACACTGGGCCGCAGAATTGGAAGCAGTACTGCTTGGCATTCATGCTGTTCAACTTGATGACATTCATTGTTGGATTCGTAATACTTAGCCTACAGCCCTATCACCCGTCATTCCTCAATCCGGACGGAAAGGGCATGCTCGCGCCGAGTACCATCTTTAATACGACGGTTTCCTTCTTGACGAACACGAACTTGCAACACTACTCCGGTGAAGTGCACTTATCATATTTCAGCCAATTATTTTTTATTTGCTGGAAGCAAATCTTGTCGCCCGTAATCGGATTGGCCGCTTTGCTGGCAATCATTCGCGGCCTGCGAGGCGACCCCCACATGGGAAATTTTTATGTGGACATGTGGCGCGGCGTAGTGTACTGGTACGTGCCCATCTGCCTTGTCGTGGGTGTTCTCCACATCGCCAGCGGCGTCCCAATGACTTTGGAGGGAAGCGCCAAGGTTGCAACATTGGAACCGGGAGCGATGGGAACGGACGACGCGGGCGTTAACAATCTCCAGGAGATCGCCCGTGGTCCAGTTGCGGCGATTCTAGCCGTCAAACAGTTCGGCACCAACGGCGGCGGCTTCTTCGGAGCCAACACCGCTCATCCGTACGAGAATCCGAATGCTTTCAGCAATTTACTGAGTTGTGTGGGCATAATTCTGCTGCCAATAGCTTCGCTTGTCATGTTTGGCAGAATGCTTAGGAACTTCCGGCATGCGCGCGTGATCTACGGAGTGATGTTAGCACTCTCGGTCGCGACCATCATCTGGGCGGTGCATTTCGACACAATGCAACCGAATCCTGCTTTGATCGCTCACGCCGAGCAAAACTACCAGACCTCGGGCCCCTCTGCCCAGGGCGGTCAACCGTCGGTTTCATTGCCGGCCATTGCCGGCCTGCCCGTGGATCAAGCGATCGGCAATCTTGAAGGCAAAGAGTTGCGCTTCGGCGTCTCTGCCGGTTCCACCTGGGCAGCCTTGACCACCAATACGTCCAATGGTTCGGTCAATTGCATGCACGACAGCCTGAATCCTCTTGCCGGACTCACTCCACTAACCGGCATGTGGCTCAATTGCATCTGGGGCGGCGTAGGCGTGGGACTCATTAACTTCCTGATTTATCTGGTCATCGGCGTCTTTCTGGCGGGCCTGATGGTGGGTAGAACTCCCGAATATTTAGGCAAAAAAGTAGAAGGCCGAGAGATGAAGTTAGCCATGCTTGCTCTTTTGATTCATCCGCTAATGATACTCGGTCCTACCGGCTTGTTTGCGGCAACGGACTGGGGCTCCAAGGCTACGAACAATCCGGGCGCCCATGGATTTTCAGAAGTGCTTTATGAATTCACTTCATCTTCGGCCAACAACGGCTCGGGTTTTGAAGGGCTACAAGACACATATGGTTTTAACGATAACACCAACCCGGCTCCCTACAGTGTTTATTGGGACATTGCAACGGGTATTGTTATGCTACTGAGCCGATTTATCCCGATCATTGCACCTATCGCCATCGCGGGTAGTCTCGCGACCAAGAAGCCTACGCCTTTTACAGTCGGCACCATGCGGACCGATACCATAACGTTCGGCTTTGTTTTGCTGGGAACAATCATCTTGGTCGGCGCACTGCTTTTCCTGCCGGTGGCGGCGCTCGGGCCGGTAGCGGAACACCTGGGACCGATCCCTTTTGGAGGGTAAGCAATTGGAAATGATAATCGCATAATAATGAACCAAACAGGAAAAGGATTAACATCAGCAATGCCAAATACGTTAATGATTGAAGCCCGTAAAACCCGGCCTGCGGCGGACGAACTCAAGCTTGCCCGACGTGCCAGCCGGAAATATGGACTATTCGAGCCCCAATTGCTCAAGGCGGCCTTAAAGCAATCGCTGGTGATGCTCCGGCCCGACATACAGTGGAAGAACCCCGTGATGTTCGTGGTCGAAGTCGGCACGGCATTGACTATTATCTATACGCTCGCCAAGCTCCTGGGCTACGAAAGCGCGGCAAGCGTCGGTTATCTTTTGACCTTGGATTTCTGGCTCGTGTTGACCCTGCTTTTCGCCAATTTCGCCTCCGCATTGGCCGAAGCCCGGGGCAAGGCACAGGCCGAGACCCTGCGAAAAACCCGGCGGGAAACGCCGGCCAGGCGTCTCCGCCGTTACCATAAGAATGGAATGGCCGGCTTGGATCGAGATTGGGAGGCGGAAGAGACGACATCCTCGGTTCTGCAAGGCGGCGATTTCGTGCTGGTGGAAGCCGGTGAAGTCATTCCCAGCGACGGCGAGATCGTCGATGGCGTGGCTTCCATCGACGAATCGGCAATTACCGGCGAATCGGCCCCCGTCATTCGCGAGGCGGGCGGCGACCGCTCAGGCGTTACCGGCGGGACGCGGGTTCTTTCGGACCAGATTGTCATCCAGATCACCGCCGCGCCCGGCAACACCTTCCTCGACCGCATGATTGCCTTGGTCGAGGGCGCGATTCGCCAGCGCACCCCAAACGAGATTGCTCTAACACTTGTATTGGCCGCCTTCACATTAATCTTCCTAATAGTCACTGCAACCCTCTGGCCGATGGCCTTAAACGCGGAAAGGTATATGCAGGGATATTACGGGGCCGAGCATCAGGTGAAAAGCCTGGGCACCGACGTGCCCACGCTCGTGGCACTGCTGGTCTGTTTGATCCCCACGACCATCGGCGCGCTTTTGGCCGCCATCGGCATCGCTGGCATGGACCGGGCACTGCGGGCGAACATCCTCGCCAAAAGCGGCAAGGCGGTGGAAGTCGCCGGGGACGTGGATACCCTGCTCTTGGACAAGACCGGCACGATTACCATGGGTAATCGTCATGCCACGCGGTTCATACCTGTCGGCGATTGTCTGCCTATGCATCTTGCCTATGTCACGGCTTTGGCCTCAAGTGCAGATGAAACACCGGAAGGAAAAAGCATTGTCTCTTTGTATCACAAGCTCGATGACTCTTTGGGGGCGGCTGGTCATGGCAAGAGCGACGGCTTGCTCGTCCCGCCCAATGCAAGGTTTATCCCTTTTTCGGCCCAGTCGAGAATGAGCGGCGTTGATTTGGCCGACGGGCGGCGAATCCGCAAGGGCGCCCCGGATGCCGTGGTGCGATACGTCGAGCATGAGCGCGGAAGCATTCCTGCCAAACTCGATGAGCAAGTGCATTCCATCGCATCGAAGGGCGCAACCCCGCTGCTTGTGGCCGAGGGAAACCGGATCGCCGGGCTGGTTGTTTTGGAAGACGTGCTTAAACCCGGAATGAAAGATCGCTTCCAGCGGCTGCGTCAAATGGGTCTGCGGACCGTGATGATTACGGGCGATAATCCCTTGACTGCGGCGGCTATTGCGGCCACGGCGGGCGTGGATGATTTCCTGGCCGAGGCCACGCCCGAGGCCAAGCTGGCTTACATCCGCAAAGAACAAGCCGAAGGAAAACTGGTGGCCATGATGGGCGACGGCACCAACGACGCCCCCGCCCTGGCCCAAGCCGACGTCGGCGTGGCCATGAATTCCGGCACTCAGGCGGCCAAGGAAGCAGGAAACATGGTCGACCTGGACAGCGACCCCACTAAACTCATCGAGACCGTGGAAATCGGCAAGCAATTGCTCATGACCCGAGGGGCGCTTACGACTTTTTCCATTGCCAACGACGTGGCCAAGTATTTTGCCATTATCCCGGCCATGTTCGCCGGCACGCTGCCGTGGCTGAAGGCGATTGATATTATGAATCTGCACTCGGCCACGTCGGCCATACTTTCGGCAGTGATTTTCAATGCCATCATCATTCCGCTGTTGATCCCCATCGCATTAAAGGGAGTAAAGTACCGGCCCGTTGGGGCCGACGCGCTTTTGCGCCGCAACCTGCTCATTTGGGGCCTGGGCGGAGTAATCGTGCCGTTTGTGGGCATAAAGTTGATCGACATGCTCATGGTCGCTTTACACTTGGTAGCGTAGATTACACGTGAAATATGGAGTTAAAAAATGAGCGCTCATCTGCGTGCAAACCTGTTGTTGCTGGTTCTTACCGTACTGCTCTGCTCTGTGGCATATCCGCTGGCGCTCTGGGGTATCGGACAAATGGTGTTCCACGAAAAGGCCCAGGGAAGCCTGATAACGGACAAAAGCGGTACGACTATAGGCTCCCGGCTTATTGCCCAGCCCTTTACGGCCGACGAATACTTTCAACCCCGGCCTTCATCCGCATCATATAACGCGGCAGCCTCAGGAGCATCGAATTGGAGCGCCAGCAACTACCTGTTACGAGATCGGGTGGCGCGGCAGCTTGGCCCCATCGTGAAATACAATAACGGGCCGAATAAAGGCCGACTTGTCGGGCCCGACATCGAAGCCTGGTTCCAGAAAGACCGGTTCGACGGCCAACCCGGTATTGTCTCTCAATGGGCGACGATGCACTCCAGTTCCGGCATACCGCAAAATTGGGTCAAGGCAGACAAGCTCAATGCCGAGTACGTCGCCCAGTGGCAAAAATCACACCCCGATGAAGTCGCCCAATGGATGAAAGCTCATCCAGACGCTCCGGAACCCAAGCCCGAGGACCTGGCCGTGCCGTTTTTCGCAAGTTATTCCAAATCGCACCCGGGCACGTTCCCTTGCGCAGTGGAGCGTAATCCCGCCGACGGATACACCAAAAAAACCATCGAACCCGTCAAGGAAGGCGCTGACATCCAGGCGACATTTTTTGATATGTGGCTGCAATCGCATCTGGACGCGGACTTGGGGCAAGTGCCGGCCGACGCGGTCATGGCCTCCGGTTCAGGACTGGATCCGGACATCACGCTCTCCAATGCCCTATGGCAGTTGGGTCGCGTTGCCGCCGCTTGGGCGAAAAAAACGAACTCCATCGAAGCCAAGTTGCACGAAGATATTGAACAATTGCTGCGGGAAAAAAGCCATGCGCCTTTGGGCGGACTGGTCGGAGTGCCGCTGGTAAACGTGTTGGAAATTAATATCGCCCTTCGGGAGCGATATCATAAAACCAGTTACGGCGGCAAGTAGTTAATAACTATACATGCCGCATTTCTCTATCCCTTAAACGCCCAGCGAATCAGTTCCGACATCTTGGGCGTTTTCCCCTGGGCGAGAATGCCGATGCGGAAGACCCTGGCGGCGGCAAATACGCAAACAAGAGTTGCCGCAAGCATTACTACTATGCCCGCAAGCGGCTGCCACAGCGGCACTGACGCCGTGCTGCCCATGCGGAGCACCATCATCAGCGACGTGGCCGGCGGTATAAAGGAGATCCAGGTCGCAAAACTCCCCATTGGATCGCGGACTACTTGGAGCCAGACGAATAATGGAAACATCATCAACAGCCAGATCGGCATCAACATCGATTGGGCTTCTTTGAGCTGGTTGACTGCCGCGCCTACGGCCATGAAAATCGAGCCGAACAGCATCACGGCCAACACCTGATACACGATAAACCAAGGCACAATCCTCAGCGGAACCAGGCGGAAGGCATCATAGTGCCAGGCCAAGGCGCAACCGCCTGCCGCGTAGGCGGCAACCACTGTCAGCGATCCGCCCACGCCGCCGATCAGTTTGCCGATCATCAAATGGAAGGCGTTGGCCGAGCCCAGCAAGACCTCGGCGATCCGCTGGCTTTTTTCTTCCAGCACGCTTTCCAGCATGGGTTGGGCGCCCAGGAATATGACCATGAACATCAGCATCATCATGCCGAAGGGCAGAAAAATGCTTTCCTCCAGATTGCTCTCTCGCGGTTTGCTGAATTGTCCGGTCTTTGAACGCTCGACCAGACCCATTGCGTCGACTTCCACCGGCGCGCTTGCCTTGGCGACCAACTGCGGATCGATCTTGGACTCTTCCAATCGCAGTTTGCGGACCATGTCGCCGATTTGCCACTGGAACCAACCTTTCTCATCCGAAACGGCTGCATTCTCCGCGTAAAACTCCACCTTCAAACCTTTTTCAGCCCCGGAAGGCATCTTCTCTATTCCCGGTGGAATTTCCACAAACGCATCTATCTGGCGGCGGCGGACCTGCTCGGAAAGATCGAAGCGGGTTTCCTCAGTCACTGCTCCGGCTGGACCTGCTTGGAGGATATAACGCGGTGAAATTTGTTTGCCGGTCTTAATGTCAAAAATCTGGTTTTCATTGCGTTCCATCGCGGCCGCGGCCAATTTATTGAAAAGCGCCACAGTGCCGTCCAGCACCACGATTTTCCTTTCCGACGGTCCAAGACGTTTTTGCAGAAATATCTGAGCGGCTATCCCGCCGCCCATTAAAATCGGCATCATAATAATGGCAATCAGGAAGGCCTTGGTACCCACGATGGCGCGATATTCACGAGCGGCGATGACAAATATCTTACCCATGGCCTATTGCCTCCGCCGCTTGTGCTTCCGCCCCGGCAATGCGCACGAAGATGTCGTGCAGCGAAGGCCGGGCCAGCTCGAAATGCTCTACTCGCGCGGCGCAACAGTTCCCGGAGTATCGCCTGCGGATCGGCTTGTGGAGCCATGCGCAGTTCGGTATAGCGACCGTAGTCGTTGACCCGCATCACGCCGGGTAGATTATCGAATGCCCCGTCGCCGTTGCCCACGCGCACGCGGATTGTATCCTGCCCGTATTGGGCCTGGATCGATTCCAGCGTGCCGTCGAGCACCTTCCGGCCCCGGCAAATCATAAAGACCGTGTCGCACATCCGCTCGGCGATGTCCATGTCGTGCGTGGAGAAGATCACCGTTGTTCCCCCGCGATGCAGCGAAACCACCGCATCCTTGAGGACTTCCATGTTCAGCGGATCGAGCCCGGTAAATGGCTCGTCCAGCACCAGCAGCTTAGGCCGGGCGACCACGGCCGAAATGAACTGCACTTTCTGGGCCATGCCTTTCGATAGCGTATCGATCCGCCGCGACGCCCAATCGGCCAAGTCGAAACGCGCAAGCCACTCGTCGATTTCCAGCCGGCACTTGCGAAAACCTTTCAGCCGGGCGTAATAGGTCAAAAGATCGCGAACCCGCATCCGCTTGTACAGTCCGCGTTCCTCGGGCAAATAGCCCACGCGGTCGTCGGCGACCCGGCTTCGATCGCATCCCAGCACGCTGATCCGGCCGCTTTCAGGATAGAATATGCGCAAGATCATCCGCAGCGTAGTGGTTTTGCCCGATCCGTTGGGTCCAATGAAGCCGTAAATGACCCCTTCGGGAACCGCCAGATCAAGACGATCCACTGCCGTGTGATCGCCGAATCGCTTGGTTACATCTTGCAACTCAACTGCATTCATACCAATAAGTTAACAATTTTCTAAACTGGCAGCAACCTGGCACAATTCTTTGTAGTTATTCGCATGGGGGACAATTTTATTGGATGCTAATAAGGTACAAACCTTAAATCATTCGCTCGCCGATAATTATGAACATCGGCAGATGAATCACTTTAGCGGATTCGGCCAATGACGCGTCGGCGGCTTTGATACGCGAAAGCTCGATTTTTTCTTCTTCCGTTAGCGGCAGTTCTCTAAGCAATTCAAACCTGACCGGCGACGGCGGCATGACTCGATCGAGCAAATTTACCCCGATGCTCCATCCCGGGCGTTCCAACATGCCCGGCAGTTTACGCCCGATATTAGGATCCGCCCCTGCGCGGCTCAAGGCGGCGATCCAAAGTTCCCGGGTAGCAATTTCCGGCGGATATTCGATCATTCCGCCATAATCCGGCTCAATCGCAACAAGCACGCCCTTGGGCTGCAATATTCTATGGATTTCTTTTATGGCCGGGAGGGCCTTGATCCAAAGAAACGTGAACTGGCAGAATACCAAGTCGAAACTGCCGTCGGCAAAGGGCAGGCACAGTGCATCGCCGCAAACTCGACCGGCGCCGGCGAACGATTGGGGATATTCCGCCATCGCTTTTTGGCGGCAGTCCAAGGCCACGACCTCGCCGCCCGATCGCCGCGACAACTCATCGGTTACCGCCCCAAAGCCGCAGGCCAGATCCAGCACCTTCCGCCGCTTGGCGATGCCGACCCGGCGCAAGGCCCTGGCCCTTGCCGGGGCAAGCCAATCGGCCTGCTCGCGAAGAAGTTGGGCTGAAGGGAGGTCGTACCGGTTCATTCATTTTCCGCCATTATCGCTTGCATGATTTGTGAAATGTAAAGCCGCGACGGGCACCAACGGGCACCATGCGTAGTATGGTCGGTTGGTCGGTCGCGAATGTGCAATTGGATTTACCGCCCACCCCCGGCACAGGCGCATGCACAGGCGCAGCCGGCACAAGCGCAGCGCATCCGCCGCCGAAACCGCCTCCACCGCCGCCCCCGCTGGTAGAAGCGTCGGACAAGGCTTGAAATATCTCGCCGGTGACGTGGTCTGCTCCGCTAAGGTCCAGCAGTCCGCCGGCCGATTGGCCGGCGCTGAGCGATCCGGGCCCAATGGCCGAGGCCATATTGCCCATCGTGTTTTCAGCCCAGCCTGAAAACGAGGCGGCCACGTCTTTAAAGGTTGTCTGGCCCGGGATGCTTGGCCCGGAACCGGTCGCAACGGGCGCACCGGGCATCGACATCATCGGACCACCCCGCATCCACATCGGCTGATACGGCCAGCCGTAAAACACCGTGGGATAGTGGTTGTCCATAAGAATCCATTCGAAATTCCGGTCCACCGTGGCCTGGCGCTGCGGAATGTCGCCTATGGCTGCGGCCTGCTCTGCTGCCCGCTTGATAATCGATCGATAATAATCCTGCGTCTCGCGCAGGTTGAATCCGGCCATTCGCCCGGCTGCCCCGGCGATTAGTTGTCGCATTGGCACGCCAAAATCGATATCCTTAACCGCTTTGCCCGGATTTTTTTGCAAAAGGAAAAGAAACGGCTGCTCGTAGCCATGGACGACGATGCCCTTTTTCTGCCCGGCATCGCGATAAAACTGGGTGCGCTGTTGTTCGTCGCTCAGCAGCGAATCGGATTTGAGTTGGAGCGCATCGTCAACTGCCACGGCTAGCGGTTCTGCGCTGACCTGGTGCAATACGCCCTTTTTCAACATGCCGAAGATCACCAGGGCAAGCACTTTGGCCACGGGCAGTTCCAAGAGCACGGCCGCCTCGGGCGCGGTCAGCCCGCGCTTGATCCCTCCGCCTTCGACCTGCGCGATAGGCGGCATGTAGTGCATCTTGCGTTTGCCCAGCAGCCATTCGTTCAGGCCGATTAAGACCACCACTGCCGGCAACGATATTAAGTGCCAGCCCGGACTAAAATAAAAACCGATGCACGCCAACCCGGAAAGAATGAAAAATACCGAAAACCCGGTGCCGCCGCTAAATCGGAAAAACAATATGGCAAACAACACCAGGAAAATCACTCCGCAAATCATCCGGGCTTGGGGCGACTCGCCGAACCATTTCAAGAGCAAATCCAACGCGGTCTGCTTGATAACCGGGATATCGCCTTTGGGGAAGGAAACGCTTACCATCTGCTCTTTGGTAAGGCGCTCGGTGGGAAAATCCCAGCCGACTTCCGTTCCTCGCTCGGTAGATCTTTTTAGCGTGAACGGCAACCCTTGATGCAATACTTCTTGCGGTTTGACTACTTTTGGCAACAGTATTGCCACCTGTATGTGCGTGTTGCCCGTTACATATCGCTCGCCGAACCACGTGGGCGTAATCCGCAGCGAGGCATAATCTTTCCGCGTCGTGTCCTGGTAAACCATCTTTGGCATCGTGAACACAACGCGCAGCTTGCCGGTTCTGCCGGGCATTATCTTGCCATTGTCCAAATGCACCTCGAAACCCGGATGAACCACTGTCGAAGGACGTATATCCCGCAAAGGCTGGTCGTCGATCCAAGCCCGAATGTCGCCCAGCCGATATCCGGCATGCGGCGTGCCGATATCGACAATATCAATGTCGTGCGCTCCCGGGTTGTTGTGAAATTCGATCAGATAATCGATTTTCACAGAACCATCGGCCTGAACGGTCGCGTACATTTGAAGTTTCGGCACCGAGAAAGAATACTCCTGCGCCAAGGCCGACGCCGCGATTACACACGGCAACATCATGCCCAAAAACAGTAATCTTACTGCAAATTTGTAATTGCAAATTGCAAATTTCATATTGCCGACCCGTTCATCCTTCATCCCTCATCCTTCATCCTTTCTTTTGTCCGCATCGGCCCAGCCTTGAGGATTGCGGGGGCAGTCGGCTGCACAGATCGCCAGGCCCGGGCAGGTGGAACAATGCGTATCCGCCTCCAGCCTCCGCCGATAATCGACATATACGGCGCGCTTGGCGATCGTTTCCCACGACTCTTTGACGATATTGCCCGGCGAATGGTAGGGCCCGCGCGCGGGTATCACGTAACCGTCCGGATCGACGCGGATCGCGCTGTCGCCGCTTGTCCGCGGACCGCGGCATATCTGGTCGCCAAGCGGCAGTTCCGCGTTGTAACGCACGGGCGGATACCAAAGCAGCCGCAAGCGGTAACGCTCCGCCGTTTCTTCGGCCATGGCCGCGGCCTGCACCAGTTCGTCGGCGAGCAATGCCCCGCTCGTTTGCTCGGCCGGATCGGTGGTGGCAATGGCAAACAGGCAGGCATTCACCACGCCGTGGTCGGCAATGGCGGCCAGAGTATCGTCGATGGTTGTCAAAGTAGCCTTCACCAGCGCGACTACCGCCACGGGGCATACTTCCCGCTTCTGGGCCATGACCATCGCTTTAACGGCCAGTTTGTAATCGTTTTGACCGACCAGGCCGTTGTGAATTTGTTCGTCGATGGAAAGGCAATACACATCCAGGTGGTCCAGGCCGGCTTGGGCCAAATCAGGGATGCGGGCGCAATGGGCCAGGTCGCTGCCCCGCCCGCGAACGCCCGTGATCAACCCCAAATCTTCCGCCTTTTCCACCGCGCGGATCAGATCTTTCTCAACCGGATCTTTTCCCGCGATGATCGTCACGTGGGGGATGCCTTCGTCCCACAGCCTGCTAAGAATTGGCTCCATGTAAAATGGTTTGCACAGCGGCACGTCGGCCGAGATGGGCCGTTCCAAAGGCGTTACATGGGGAGAAAACGAGGGATCGGCGGGATTGAGAATCGGATAATCGTGATGCGGTTTCTCCAACGAGGTAATCAAGGAAAGCACGTGTTTGATGTCGGCCGCGACTTGTTGACCGGTGACGCCGTTGAAGGCCTTCGTCAATTTTTCCAGGATCGTGTATTCGTCTTGGCCTTCCAAAAGACCTTTGGCGATTATCACGCCCGAAGGATGCAATCGCACTGCACAGGCGGCATTTGCCAGCAACACGCCGTTGCCGCTGATATTCACGCGGAGGTGGAACCTTACCTGAGCGCCGTCGGCCTGACGCATGTAATGGTACAAACCGGGCTTTATGCCCACTCGGGCGGCAGGCGAATCGCGCTTCACGGTAAAACGTTGGAAATATGTTTTCCAGTTCATATGAAAATCACGTCAACTCCGAGCACAAGCGCTCGGACTGTTGAATGTCATACAAATAATGTCGAATCTATCGTTTAGCCCCGGAGCTTGCTCCGGGAGTATTTGCCGCAATTAAAAATCTACAATGCGATATTTTTTAACCTGATTATCAATAAACGGATAAGGTAACGCGGAGTATCTCATACGCATAAAACAATCCGATATTTATCTATCAACCCTCAATTTTTTCTCTTTCCAGCCGGCAGCCGCCGCCGCACAAAGGTAAGTCTGGACATTGCCAGCAATGTTCGGGCAGACCGCACGCTTTGGGATCGCGAACACGTTCGCGAAAACCGCGGAACAAATCGCTATCCCAGATGCGCTGCCAAGGGTCGCGGAGTATATTGCCGGCAGCGACGTAATACGATTGGCAAGGCAGTACGTCCCCGTTGGGTTCGATGCACATGGAATACTCGCCCGCGTTGCACCGCCTGGGCCCGAGCTCCAATTCCAAGGGCGAAAGACGGCAGTAATCGGTGGGCGTATACCATAAAAATCGCATCCCCAAAGCCTTGGCGCGATCGCGCACGGCAGCCAAAACATGACGCAGTTGATCAACCACAATGGCCTCGCCGCTCGAGAATCCCCGCCCGGAAAAGATCATCCCGTTCATGGCAAAGGTTTTCAGCCCCAGCCGATGCAGAAAATCGACGGTTTCCAGGGCATGATCGACATTCCGCCGGGTAAGCGTGGTGTTGGTTATGACATGCAGCCCTGCGGTTATTGCATTTGTTATTCCGCGGCAGGTCTCCTCGAACGAATTGGCTTGGGTCATGGAGTTGTGGACGTCGGAACGGCAAGATTCCAATGTTATCTGCACGTGACTTAATCCGGCATGGACCAAGGAATCTGTAAACTCATAAACGGCCAATCGCCGGCCGTTGGTGTTTAGGCCCGTAATCAAGCCAAGATGTTCAGCCGTGCGAATCAGTTCGGTCAAGCCCGGATGCAAAGTCGGTTCTCCGCCGGTGAAAATCACGTGCGGCACGCCGATTTTGCTCAATTTCCGCAAGACCTGTTGCCAGTGCCGAATCGTTAGCACCTTGGAATTCTGCTTCGACTTTGATTCCGCACGATTGTAGCAATGCCGGCAAGCATTGTTGCAGCCGTAAGTCAGGGCAAGATCCGCCTTATAAGGAGCGCTAATCGGCGTGCTAAACAGCCGAGAGCGCTCGGCCTCTAAACCGCAAGTCGGGCAAGCGTCGATGGTGCTCGAAAGATGATGCACCAAGCCGTATATCCGCTGGATATGCCCTTGGATTTCACTTTTTTTTACACCGCTAAATCGGCCGTTCAGGATCGGAACGACTTGATTGCGCGGCAAACCGTCCAGGGCCGATTTGGCGATCATCGTTGCGGATTGATTTAGATGTATGGCATCAGTCGCATCGACAAAAAGCACGCCGGCCCCGCCGTCCTCGACACGCAAGTGAATCCTCCGAGTTCCGCCGGGAGGACGCAGATAGTATGTAAACAGCCCGGGCCGCAACGCCAGCCGCGCCCGCATCGATGCCCACCATCCTTGCACGTCGCTGCGAAGGGCGGCAAACGGACGATTCAGCCAGCCTGGTAAGACGATTTTAAAAATCGTCCTACATACTGCCCGAGGGTCGTTTACCATTTCGGCGCTTCCTCCAACTGATAGGCCGAGCCGCAATAAGGACAGTTGATGAAAATTCCCCCCGCCCGCACGCTGATCGAATCCTTGTTCAATATGCCGCCGCAGGAACGGCACTTCATCTGTTCGATGTTTATGTCGCCGGATAAATCAACCTTTTGGATCAGCGTGGTTTCAATGGGTTTTGGTTTCAACAGCGCCAGCAAGACGAGTGCCCCGGCGGCCGCCATCAACACCACGCCCACCACTATACGCATGGATTGTCCTTGGGCGCCGACGACAAACATAATTCCCAAGAACGCCAGTGCCGCAGCCAGTGGATAAGCGATGAGTTTCATGATATTGAATTATGTCGCCCCTTCGGGGCTTACCAATGGTTTATGGTCACTCGCAACCAGGGCCTAACGGCCCTGGCTACATGACCTTGCTCCTTCGGAGCTAAAACGTTCTGGTTCAATGACCTTGTTCCTTCGAAGCAAGAACGTTCTGGTTCAATGACCTTGTTCCTTCGAAGCTAAAAAATTGTGTGATCCCGAGTATATCAAACTACCAACACACTTCAAACCGCTTATTGGTACTTCGGCCGGAATATTTGTATATTGAGAATCACCGCTAATCGAGATTATGCATGCAGTTACATTAGCCCGAATCGCAAGCGAGGGTAACTCATTTACAGTCCCTCGCTTGCGCTTCGGGCTGGTATTCTGTACTCTATCTCAGAAATTACAAACCATGAATAATACGAGCTAATCCGCCAATACCCCCCCATTTGCGGTCAGAAAAAACCTATAGGCACCTATTGACAACCGATATATAGATTTGCTATATATAGATTATCGATACATATAGAAAGGAACCTTATGGCCGACAAAACCTGCGGCGAGATGATTCGAGGGAATCTGGACCTGCTGGTGCTATCAACGCTGGCAAACGATTCAAAATACGGGTATCTGATCCAGCAAAGCCTGGCCACGGCGACCGGCGGCCTGATGAACGTACAGGCCGGTACCCTCTATCCCATGCTGCATCGGCTGGAAGCCGAACGGCTGATCCGCAGCCGGTGGGATGAAACTACCGGACGGAAGCGCAAATGGTACGAACTCACGCCGGCCGGTCACAAGCGATTGCACCAGCAGGCCCATCAGTGGCGCGAGTACGCCGATTGCGTGTGGCGGATGCTCGGCCCGGTGTTCGGCGGGACGTGCAGTCCAGTGGGAGGTGTGTAATGATTGGCGGAATGTCTCCTGAAGAATTCCAGAATTATCTGGGCTTGCTCAGTCGCTTATTACGGCTCAGGGCGACCGAGCGGGAATCGATCGAGGAGGAATTGCGATCCCACCTCGAAGAGCGCCTAGCGGCATTGACTGCCGAGGGAATCGAGCCGGCTCGGGCGATATCCATGGCATTGGCGGAATTTGGCGACGCGGCCGCGTTGGCCGCCGAGTTCACCGCCGTATCTCGGTATTACAAGAGGAGATGGATCATGCGTCTAACAGTCGGATCGATGGCGGCCAGCATAATCATGGCCGCCGTGTTGGTTTCCTATTGGCCCTTCGGACCCATGCAGTTGAACCAAAGCCTGGCCCAGGCCCAACAAGGCGAAAAAGTCAAAGAAACTCCCGCACCTCAGCCGGAAAAGCTCGATGCGAACGCCCAAACCCGGGCAAAACTGGAGAAAATCGTCAATGCTGAATTCGTGGAAACGCCCCTATCCCAAGTGTTTGATTTTTATGCCCATAAACTCGATGTCCAGTTCCTCATGGACGCGAGGTTTTTGTCTGAAGTAGGGATAACATCTGACACACCAATTACAAAAGATTTGAAAAATGTGCCCGCCGAAATGATCTTGCGGCGAATATTCAGAGATCTTGGCGACATAACTTATTACCTTGACAATGGAGTGATAATAGTTACTACACGGGATGAGGCGGACTCGAGACTCGAAACGCAGGTCTACCGCATCGATGATTTGATATATTCTCCGACGATTGCGAAAAATAGAGAGACACCGGATGTTTTAACAAAGAAACCAATTAAAGTTAATTATGACGCCCTGATCGATTTAGTCACGTCAACCGTCCGTCCTCAAACTTGGGATGCGGGGGGCGGACCGGCCTCGATTTGCCCATACCGTGGGACATTGGTCATTTCACAAACCGCCGAAGCTCACCAAGAGATCCAAACACTGTTGAAAGACTTGAGGCAGTCGATAAATCCAGAGATTGAGGACGAACCGACATCCGGAGGCATGATGGGCGGAAGAATGGGCGGCATGGGAGGAGGCATGGGCGGCATTGGAGTAAAGGGATCAGGTAATAAAGAACCCGAAAAAAAAGATGCCGCACAACCTTCTTCCGAAAAGGAAAATAAGCTCACTAGACCATGACGTGTTTTATTCGACGCTGGAATAGGAACATTTTAGGAGTCGAAACAAAATAAAATAACCTTGTGTGTCCTGAAACTGGTATTTAGCCCGCCGTGAATACACTGCGGATTAAAAGGGAAAAATACTCTACGCGGCCCCGGGTGTAATCACCCGGGGCTAAATATTTTAAAACATTATATGTTTGACATATGATTATCGACGCCCGCCCGGCAGCCCTTATTTTTCTCCCATCTTCTCCATTTTCCGACATCCCGAATCTGCCCTCATAATCGTCAAATTCGGTCTAAACCATACAACCCATAAAGACCGAAGCCAAAATAGACGTATTTCTAAAAAACTTCTTTTGATGGGGAATATTTAACAAGGGGGGTGCCCATGTTTCGAGGCATTTGCACAGTTACAGTTTTAGGTCTATTCATTACTGCGCCGGCTTGGGCACAAAAGCCGGCGGCAAAAAACGAACCCCCGGCGCCTGCTGTTACCGCCGCGGTGGAAAAACCGGCTGCCAGGCCCCAGCCGGTAATGCCCGCTGTTTCGCCTGTTTCGCCAGGCGATATTAAAACGCCAATAACTTCTATTTCACCGGGCGAACTGAAAGCCACGCCGGAAATGTGGTTCTACGAACAATACATGCGGCAATACCAGGATCCGAAAATGGCTGTGCGGGCAAACGCGGAATTTAAGGCCGATCAACGCCAGCGGCGCTTGGCGGCCATGCATTGGTTCGGACTGTCGAACAGCCGGCCCCGAGCCTGCTCCGATCCGATGCATGGCGATTACTCGCCGGGCTGGACCTCGAACAACTCCACATATCCCTATCGCTGGGATGGAATTGGACCGACATGGTATCTCGCCCGACCGGAACCAGCCACTGTCTACACTTACTAAGGCTTAAGGCAGTTGGGCTGAAAGCCGACTGCTGAGAGAGCAAACTTTTAAGGCCGGGGTCGCCTCGTGGAGAGTAGAGGTGATCTCGGCCTATTTTTTATAACCGGGAAGTTCTAGAATCCGTTTTTGGATTTCCGCGCGGATTTTTTGGTAGCGATCATCGGCTAAAGAACCGTAATCATCCGTGAAATCCTTCCAGGAAATGCCTTCCTTGAGGTCTTTGCTATCCGGCATGAAGTCGCGAATATTGAATGAATCGGCCAATTTATCCAGGGGAATTTTACCATCGCAGACTTGGGCGGCAAAGGTTATGCCCGCCAGGTCTGCCGAAAGGTCGACAAAGCTGAATCCGCTTCCACCCTGGGCGTCTTTTATTTCCTTGGCAATTCCGGCCTGTTCGGCGGCCAAGGGTCCCATTTGTACGGCAAGCGCGCAAGATAAGATAAAATGTTGTGCCAGATCGTGCCGGCCGAAGATCGTCGCCCTTCCCAGCACAGACAGGCGATTTTGCCTGTCGTAGTCAGACTCCACCTCCTGGCAAAACTGGCCCAGCATGGGGAATTCGCGCCATAGTTTTTCATCATCCAGGGCGATGCCGATTCCCAGCAGAAACGCCTTGGGGGCCACGGTTGGCGACTGTTTGACTGCCTCGGCCGCGGCTCGGCTGATAAAATACTCGGTCATCCCGTCGGCTTTGAGTTCCGTAGACGCCCTGCTGTTTACCCGAGCCGCATTGACCACCGCCTGAACCACGGCCTGCGTGGCAAGAACCAACTCCGAGGGTTTAGGCGGGGGCGACGAGGCCGAAGCCGGACGCAGGTTCAAAAAGGCGATAAATTCATCCGCCGCAGGATCATCGGGCAACTCTTTGCCCAATGCCAGATAAATCCGCTTCAATTCCCGCCGTGTGTCCAAGGGCATAAACGGAAAACCGTGATATGCATGCGCCGCAACTCGTCGGCTACCAGATTCATGGCTAACGTGTTTAAGGGATCGAACCCGATGCGAAAGCTAATCGAATGCGATCGCCTATCGCCCAACTGGGGACGCATGACTGAATCCATATCGGCGGTGTGCGAGGCGCCGAGATAATGCCCCATCTCGTGAATCAAGATTTCCAATCGTTCGCTCTTCGTGACGTGCTGCGACCACTCCCGGATGAGGATGTAAGGACGCAGCGGCCCGCGAGTCCCTCCCAAGTGCGTTATGCCGTGAGGAATCGTATATTGGCTGGTGAATCCTATGGCCAACTGTGCAGGTGCGGGATTTACCTTGTTTTCAAACTCCAGCAAGGTCTTCTGAAAATCGGTGATGGCGTTATCCGTGACCCATGTATCCACGGCTTTGACTTCAAAACGAACGCCGCAATGACGCTCGAATATCTCCGAGGCGGCCTCAATTCTTTCGCGAAGTTCTTTCTCCCAAACTTTTTGCAATGCAGGCTGGTCGTCGTCGACGAGAATTTTTACGGAAATGGTATATATGGCATGAGCAATATCGCGGGCCTTGGGCTGCGGTAATTTCGGATCTTCATCCGGCGGCGCAGGTATGGAAAACATCCGTAAATCAAGGGTTTTATCCGTCATTACAAAATGATTAATCGCGTTCGCCTGAAGCAAATATCGCCGCGGTTTTCCCTCCGATTCGAAAGCAATGCCTATCTTGTCGACGATCGGAATGGGAACGACGTCGGCCCGATCCAGAGTGTATTGCTGCTGTTTGCCATCCGCATTAAAAATTGAAAAACGCACGGGGACGTTGGCATCGTTCGCCAATACCGCCACCCCGGCTTCACATCGAGAAGAATTCAAAGCAAGGATCAAGAAAAACCCTGCAAAAATCGTTGAGTATTTTAAAGAATAAAACATGTGCAAAAAAGTGCCGGCAATCTGACTCATGATCCTGGAAACCGATAATAACCACATTTTATTGCCGCTGCATAGAAGTGGCTAGTTAAAAAAACATGTTTCTAAGCGCAAACGCACGCAGATGCCGAGAAAATCAGATCTCGGCATCGGCGTGCGTGTGTATCTATTCCGGCTGGTTGTTAGACCAACTCCTTGCGTACTGCCCAAACAGCGGCTTGGGTGCGGTCGGTGACCCCGATTTTACGCAAAATATGCTGCACATGCTCTTTGACCGTCTCATAGCTGATGTGCAGTGTTTGCGCGATTTCCTTGTTGGTCAGGCCATAGGCCAATTGACGCAGAACTTCGCTTTCCCGCTGAGTCAAGGGGACCTCCACGTCAGCGGTCAAACGGGGGGTGGCCAATGCACCGGTCACGCGGCGGAGTTCCTCGCGCGTCCAAGCACTTTCGCCCGCCGCTGCCGATCGAATGGCAGCCAACAGTTCCTCGCGCGTGCAGCCTTTCAACACGTAACCGCTTGCGCCCAGCGCCACTGCGCGGGCAACATAGGTGGGATTATCAAATGTGGAAAGGATGAGCACGGGCATGTCGGGTTTGTCGAGCTTGATTCGCCCCAAAGCCGTCAATCCGTCGCCGTCGGGCATGCGGATGTCCATAAGAACGACATCCACTTCATTTTCCAAGGCGAACTTTACCGCCTCGGCGCCAGTGGCTACTTCGCCTACTACTTTTACTTCAGTGCCGGCCACCAACGTTTTTAGTCCGCTGCGGACTACCTCGTGGTCGTCGGCAATGAGCAATCTGATTTTGTTCGTCATGTTTTACTCCAAAAACCAATCGCGCGTATTAATAATTTTCCAGGGGCTACGCCACGGGCAAATCGACTTTTATATGCGTTCCTTTGCCCGGGGCGCTATCGATGACTGCCCGTCCGCGCATCAGCCGGGCGCGCTCCCGAATGCCCTGCAAACCAAAACGATCTTCGCTAACATTAGAAGGGTCGAATCCAATACCCCAATCTTGAATTTCCACGTTGATCCAATCGCCTTGCTGCGCCAGGCGGACTTTCGCCCGGCTGGCGCGGCTGTGGCGTTGAATATTGTTGATCGCCTGTTGCACGATCCGATAAATCGTGGCCTCTAACAGCGGCTCGAAACGTTCGGATTGTACTTTCGCGCTAAAGTCGATCGTGAGCTTGTTATGCGGTAAATTATCGATCAGATAGGAGATTGCCGAAACCACGCCCATTTCCTCTAAAATTGGCGGGCGTAATCCGCCGATAAGCCGCCGGGCTTCGTCCACCGCCTTTTGCACCAATCGACTGGCTTCTTGAATCTGTTCCCGCGCCTCGCCATCCGGCAAATTGCCGCTTTTTATTAAAGACTCAACAACATCTGTGCCGCTGTGATATCTTGTACCAATCCGTCATGAATCTCATAAGCGATGAGTTGACGGTCGCGTTCATGAAAACGCAACATTTGCTTCAACAACGATTGTTCCTCGCGCAGTTTTTCATCGCCACTTTTTTCGCTTTTATCAACGATATTCGGCGATCCGGAATATGTTTTCATCGGATGCTTCGGTTTGGATTGCTCTGGCTGTCGCCTTTTCCCCAGGGACTGGTTTTGCATTATCAAGGCGAATATTTGTTTTTTTAACGCCGGCATCAACTAAGAGATTAACATCAGCTCAGCATTTCCAGCAGGGGGTTTTTAATTATCCTCTCGGTTGCCCCCCTCGGTGATTAAGGATGTCTACTACCTAATATCATAGCAAAGTTTTCACTTGGGGGGAGTGCTTCTTAGAAATTTTGGGGGAAAAATCCTGACTTTCGATTACTACTCTCTACGATAAAAGCACTAGTTTCGCTAGTTTTTTATAGGCTTGTTACATTTTTTTCAGTTTTCACCCCCATTTATAGTGGGTAGATGAGATCATAATTACATTTATTTAGATAACATCCTGCATTTCCAAGGATCAACTCGTTTAATCCAACTAATTGCTAGTTAAAAAGGGTCATCTTACCCAACTCGTGCCGGGTGTAAAGACCCCACAACCCATTTGCAGATATTTTTTTACAGCTGTTTTCACCAATCGCAGTCTGAAAAACAAACCATAAAGCGCAATAAAAAACCGGTCGGAATAATACTCCCGCCGGTAAAATATTCAATCAGAAATTCTCTATTAAAAATCGCGATCTTCTTAAAAGATAGAGGCGCCGGTGGGAGTCGGACCCACGATGGCGGATTTGCAATCCGCTGCCTTAGCCACTTGGCTACGGCACCAAAGTATTATATATCAAGGACTTGTGTAATTTATATTTTTGCTTGTCCCCTACTTGACACCCTTTTCGACACCTGATAGAAATAATACCTTGTAAAAGTGGCACCCGCCGGATATTACCCGGCAGGCGCCCGTCACCACCCCTAACACCTTTAGCTCAGGAGTGATGCACATGGTTGATTCTAACAAAGTCCGATCGGACTGCAAGCCCACCAAGCCTTATCCTGATTTCCCATTATTCCCTCATGCCAATGGCAAGTGGGCCAAGAAAGATTCGGGGCAGGTTGTACTACTTTGGCCGATGGGATGCACCCAATGGCGCCTTGCAGGAGTACAAAGAAAAGCGGGAGGCACTCTATTCCGGCCGCGTACCCCGGCCTACCACCAATGACGTTACCATCCGTTATCTGGTAAACGCCTTTCTAACGGCCAAGAAGAGCCGGGTGGATAGTGGTGAATTGACCCATCGAAGCTGGACCGATTACTACACTTCTTGCGGGCGAATTACGGGATTTTTCGGCCTGGATCGTAAGGTGAGTGATATTGGACCTGCGGACTTTGAGCAATTCCGAGCCAAACTCGCCAAGAAATGGGGGCCGACCACGCTGGGGAATGAGATTCGACGGGTAAGGGTAGTATTCAATTACGCTTTCAAGGTTGATCTTGTAGATCGTCCAGTCAAATTTGGCGAATTTGTACCCCCGAGCAAGAAGGTCATGCGATTGGAACGTGCCAAGAATGGCATCAAGATGTTTGAATCGGCGGAGATCCTCTCACTGCTGGAGAAGGCCAATCCGACAATGAGGGCGATGATTCTTCTCGGGGTAAACGCTGGACTGGGGAATATGGACGTTGCCATGCTCAGGGCGGATAACCTGGATCTCAACCGTGGCTGGCTGCGTTATCCACGACCCAAGACTGGCATTGATAGAAGATGTCCATTGTGGCCGGAAACCGTCGAGGCGATACAGGAGGCACTAAAAGGCAGGCCGCAACCGGCCGATCCCGGCTATGCCAAGCATGTCTTTCTGACACGCTGTGGTCTGCTCTGGGTGAAGACCGAGAATCGCAACAACAGCTTGTCAGTCGAATTTAGAAAGCTGACTAAACTAATGGGAATACACAAGACAGGAATATGCTTTTACGCTTTGCGGCATACCTTTGAGACAGTGGCCGGCGATTCACGCGACCAGGTGGCCGTCGATTACATCATGGGACATTCCCGTGATGATATGGCAAGCCTATACCGGGAAAAAATAAACGATGTCCGGCTACAGGCTGTAGTCGATCACGTCCACAAGTGGCTGTTTGAAAAGGAAACGGCAAAAT
Source organism: Pirellulales bacterium (assembly GCA_963845975.1). Classification (GTDB taxonomy): domain Bacteria; phylum Planctomycetota; class Planctomycetia; order Pirellulales; family Thermoguttaceae; genus JBEKIK01. The sequence continues at coordinate 1,505,509 of CAWJUD010000002.1, forward strand.
GAAGGCCAAAAAGAAACGCCACATTCCAAACCCGATTAGCGGTTTTTTTGGATTGATTAGGCTATGCTATCGAGAGTTTAAAATCGGCTTGTCTGATACGGACCCTCGATTTAAGATTGAAAAAAAGCGGCCGCACAAATTGAAAATGGCAAAGCCGAAACCATTAACTAAACCGTCCGATCCTGTAGAATATCTAGAGCATATCTGGACGTTGTGGTTTCGATTACAATGGAAACGTGCTATCCATTTACCTCCACTGTGACGGGTAGACAAGGTTTTGATTGACGAGATGGCGTTTTCGGACTTTTTTCTGCCCGAAGAGAATTCTGAATGAGACAACGGAGGCCATATTGCGGGATTCGAATAGTTTATAAGAACAATCTTACAGTTACTGAAAAGAGGATATATACTGGAGCCATATTCACGGGAAGGCCAATAAAGTGGTTGCTTGAGCGAATATCCAGATAACGCTAGTGCTACCCTGCCCACGAGTAACCTCCTTTGGGGCCAACAAAGGCTCACGCAACAATAGCAGGGTAGTTGACAATCCCCAACGCCATGGCAACACTCAAGTAAGTCGGCTGCCTCGACATGGGGAGGGAAAGGTATGACAGGGAACGCGACACGGACCATTCGGACCATCGTCCTGCTCTTGCTGCCGTCCCTCCTGCCGGGCTGGTGTCTGGCACCGCTGCTTGCGGAGCCGCCGACCGTGTCCGCCTTTCGCGTCCATCCGGAAATGACCTTCCAGTCGATCGTCGGATTCGGCGCGGGCTTCAACCAGAGCAGCCTCCAGCACATCAACGCCATCCAGAAAATCGAGGATCGCGAACGAGCGTACGACCTCCTCTACGGCAACGAAGGCGTCCGCCTGAACATCGTTCGGCTGACGATCTCGCCCAACGCCCAGCCGTTGCAGCAACAGGCTGTCACGTATCCTGGCGGTCGTTACGATTGGGCCACTGACGACCACACGCAGTCCACGTGGAAGGCGATCCAGCCGGTGCTGAAGCAGACCAAGCCCGTCATCTATGCGGTGCCTTTCACTCCGCCGGTCCGTTGGAAGACCAACGGCCAGCCCAGTCATGGCGGCTCGTTGAAACGCGAGCACTACCAGCAGTATGCCGAATACCTAGTCGATTTCCTGGACTACTACCACAAGGTCCTTGGCGTGGACGTGGACATTCTGAGCCTCCAGAACGAACCCGGCGTCGCCGCACCTTGGGACTCGTGCATCTGGACGGGCACGGAACTGCGCGACTTCCTCAAAACTCTGGTGCCCATGGTCCGCGCCCGGGGTCTCAAGACCCGGCTGATGCTCTCGGAAGGCACGGCATGGACGGGGGCTTGGGAACACATAGTCCCTACTTTGCAAGATCCGGTCGCCCGCGGGTTTCTCGACATCATGGCTAGCCACTCCTACGGCGCACCAGACGACAAGGCCCGGCGGCTGTTCGCGGCTGCCTCGGCACGCAACGGGAAGCCGGTGTGGATGAGCGAGATGTCGCTGATGTTCCCGCCCACGCCTGACGACCCCGGCATGAATGCCGCAATCCAGGTCGCCAGCTACATCCATAGCGATCTGGTCGAGGGGCACGCCTCGGCTTGGATTTACTGCTTCGCCATTTTCACCTCCAAGTTCCAGGGGAGTATGGGCGTGCTGTCCCCCGCCGACTCGGACGGTTCGCTTGGCGGAACCCTAGTGGTCCCCAAGCGTTTCTGGGCGATGGCCAACTACAGCCATTTCGTGCGTCGGGGATGGAAACTGGTCGGGATCGACGGTGTTGGCTATGCCAACACCGGTTTCCTCAACCCCAGTGGAGACGGCTTCGTCGTCGTGGCCCTGAATCCGGAGACAAAACCTCAGCCGACCGTTTACGACTTCGGCCAGAGGACGATCGGCGGCGTCGAAGCTTTCGCGACTTCGGCGGAGTTGGATATGGCCCGCATTTCTCCGCCTGTGACGAATCCTCACGGTTTTAGTGTCACGCTGCTGCCCAGGAGTGTGACGACCTTCGTAGGGACACTAAAACATTGATTGGAAGGCGTGGAACGGTATAGCGCGTTAATCTTGCTATGCACGCTGCGAGGCGTGGTGAAGGGGATGCCTCCTGTGGGATTCTGGCTGCTCGTGATCTTGCCCCAAGGTCTTGGTCTGATGATGGCCCTGGCCGGCGGCATCCTCTGGATGATCGAGTCCTTCCGGTCTTCTGCGCGATGATCAGCCGGTGAGTAACAGGATACGAAACGGCTGATCGTGGTAGCGGCGTAAAACGAATGATTCTTGGGGTACCCTTATGCGAGTGACACGGGTGGTGAAGACCAGTTTATTCGCAAGTGTTGCAATTGATGGCGGCGGCGAGGAAAATGCACTCATTCAGCAAGAGATTCACAATAAGGAATTCAGGAAGGGAACACTGTGATGGTTACAGACGACGGACAACACCGCTCTATCCTGCAAAGAATTGCCCATCGGGCGATGCTTGAAAGAGGACTTGTTCCAGATTTTCCGCCCCAGGCGATCGCCGAGCTCGACGGTATCCACGGGCCTGCGACGCAAACTGAGGAATCGACGCGTGATCTTCGGAACCTTCTCTGGTGCTCCATCGACAACGATGATTCGCGTGATCTGGACCAGCTTACCGTTGCCGAAGCCATGCCAGACGGGGCCGCCAAGGTCCTAGTCGCCATTGCTGATGTTGACGCCGTCGTCAAAAAGCGATCGGCGATTGACGATCATGCGCGGCAAAACACCACCTCGGTCTACACTGTTGCCGAGACGTTTCCCATGCTGCCTGAGAAACTCTCCACGGATCTTACCTCTCTTAACTATGAATCAGACCGCCTTGCCATCGTCATTGAAATGGTTATCGCCGGGGATGGATCGCTTCAGAGTTCGGACCTTTATGGAGCGACGGTGCGTAATCGCGCAAAGCTGGCCTACAACAGCGTTGCCGGCTGGCTGGAGGGCAACGGGCCGATGCCAAAAGGGATCGGCGCGGTGAACGGGCTGGACGAGAACCTTCGACTCCAGGACCGCGTGGCGCAGAAACTGAAAACGCTCCGGCACTTGAACGGTGCGCTTGATCTCGAAACAATCGAAGCACGTCCGGTCTTTGACGGAGATGAGCTCAAGGACTTGGAAGCCGAAAAAAGAAACAGGGCCAAAGACATTATTGAGGACTTCATGATCGCCGCCAACGGCGTTACCGCACGATACCTCGCGTCCAAAAAGTTTCCGTCGCTGCGGCGTGTGGTTCGCACACCCCAACGCTGGGACCGGATTATTGAGCTTGCCTCAGAACGGGGCTCAACGTTGCCCAAGGAACCCGACTCCAAGGCCCTGGAGCAATTCCTGGTATCGGCGAAAGCCGCTGATCCTCTCCGCTTTCCCGATCTTTCGCTCAGCGTCATCAAGCTCCTGGGTGCCGGTGAATACGTCGTCGAACTTCCGGGAGGCAGTGTCCCCGGGCACTTCGGACTTGCGGTCAAGGACTATGCTCACTCCACCGCTCCGAACCGCCGGTACCCCGATCTGATCACGCAGCGGTTGCTGAAAGCGGCAGCGGCGGGACATTCCCTGCCTTACGAAAACGATGAATTGGAATCGCTTGCCAAGCACTGCACAGAAGAGGAAGACGCGGCGAAAAAAGTGGAACGGCAGGTCATAAAATCCGCGGCAGCACTGCTGTTGGAATCAAGGATCGGGGAGCAGTTCGATGCCATCGTCACCGGCGCATCGGACAAAGGCACGTGGGTACGCATTCTGCGTCCGCCCGTTGAAGGAAGACTAGAGAGCGGTTTTGAAGGCATGGACGTGGGCCACAGGCTCCGCGTGCAACTGGTCCGCACGGATGTGGAACACGGATATATCGACTTTGAGAAAGTGGTGTAAGGAGCCGCGGTGTTATAGAAGGAGAAAGCTTCCGACCGACAGGCGGCGACCGTGCGCAATGCCATCACCCAGTTGTTCCGCCCCTTGCCTGCACGTCTGCGAAAGACGCTGACTTTGGACAATGGCAAAGAGTTCGCCGAACACGAGTTGCTTGCCGAGGAAACTGCTTTGCGAGTGTACTTTGCAAAGCCCTATTATGCCTGGCAACGCGGCACAAACGAAAACACCAACGGCCTGCTGCGCCAATTCTTCCCCAAAGGAAGCGACCTGACGCACACGCCCGTGCAACGGTTTGAGAAAGTTCAACATCTTTTGAACAGTCGCCCCCGAAAACATCTCGGTTATCGAACGCCCCTCGAAATCCTCAGCTCTCGACTTTGTTGCGATTGAACCTTGACATCATTGAACAAAGATGAATTGAAAGTCATAAATAAACCTGGGGTAAATACACTATCTACGGCTGTGTCCTTTTAAAAGAATGCGCGGCATGGTTGTCAAAGACAAAGCTGCTCCAAAACCAATAAAAATCCCCCATCCAGACGGGTAAAAATCGAGCGAGAACTGTTTCGTCGAAATTTAATTCGTCCTCTCTTGTAAAATAGAATATTTATGTTAAAATAGTTCTTCTGTGGGGCTTATATGATTAGAGGCATGTTTTTCCCATACAGGCGGGAACGTTGGAATTTTATGCCTGCTTAATCAACAGGCAGCGTTTGGATTTTGGCCATGTGCCCGGATAAAAAGCGGAGGAAATGCTGCCGACCACTTTTCTATATAAGGGAGGGAATGAACATGCTGAGCCAAAAAATGGTTAGAAATTTGTTAGCTGTCGCCTTGTGGGTTTCCGTAATTGGAGCTGCAAGAGCGGATGTGTTCAATATGACCGGGGGATTGACCAGCCTGGAATTCGTCCCCGTGGGCAATCCGGGCAACTCGGGCCAGCTTGCATATGGCGGATTCACTCCTGAGTCACCACCTTCCCGAGTATGCGGTGAAGTCGATTACACTTACAGTATTGGCAAATTTGAAGTTACATCCGGCCAGTATTGCGAGTTTCTAAATGCCGTGGCCAAGACGGATACCTACGGATTATACAATCCATACATGGATTTAACTGCGTATCCTTCTAATAAGGGCTGCAACATTATGCGGACTGGATCTTCCGGAAATTATACGTATTCTGTGGCATTGGATTGGGCAAACCGGCCGGTAAATTATGTTTCCATTATTGATGCAGCTCGATTCGCAAATTGGCTTACAAACGGTCAGCCGACCGGCAGCCAGGATAATTCAACAACAGAGGACGGCACTTATAACCTTCATTATCCCACTGACTCCTTGCGAAATCCTAATGCGCTATATGCTATCACCAGTGAAGACGAATGGTATAAAGCGGCATATTACGATCCTAATAAGCCCGGCGGAGCGGGGTATTGGAAATATCCAACAAAGTCTGATTCTGTTCCGAGCAATATTTTCTCTTCGACTGGTGTGAATAATGCCAATTACGCAAGCACAGGCCTTCCGAATGGTTCAATTGGCGCTTCTTACTATCGTACAATGGTCGGCGCATTTTCAAATACAATAAGTCCCTATGGTACCTATGATCAAGCGGGAAATGTAAGGGAGTGGAATGAGTCTTATTATTTAGACATTAACTTCGGAATTTTGACCGGGATTTCAGGATCTTCTTTTAGCACAAATTCCGATTATATGAATTCGTCGATTCGCACGTTTGCAAAATCGAATAACGAAAACCCCGATATCGGTTTCCGCGTGACATTAGTTCCCGAGCCGAGCGGAGTTATATTACTGCTTACATGTGCAGTAACATTCATCTTGTTTTTCCGAAGGCATGGAAAAGGTTGATTCTTTAAGCTCTTCCCATAAATATCGGTAAGACATTCTGGTATTGATGAAGGCACTCCCAATGTAAAGGTAATCGTTGGCTGCCGGCCCAGGCGCTGCGTACTCAGATTGTATTTTCACCTCCTCATCCCCCCCTAAAAATCTACGGAATATTGTCAGTAAATACTTGACAACTCCATTTGTACATCTTTATCTTATATCAAGACTCTGAGGTGAAATACATAAGGTTGGCATCTTCAGATTTATTTCTTTGAGTGAGCAGGCAGTATTGCCAATCATAAATCAAGCTACTCCCAGGGCGGGAGTTTAGCACTGTGTTTGCTTTCCTGGACATAATCTTTAAATCAGGAGCATAGTCATGCGCCGTCGTATACGAGAAACCTTTAAACGTTATTTTGGTCGATCCAAAAATAAAAAGCAAAATCGCAGCGGTTGTTTTTCCCGCAACTTGCGCTGTGAGCCACTGGAAGATCGTTGTTTATTGAGCATTGGCGGCGGCTGGAATGCCGCTTTGTCTTCCTGGGTGCCGCAGGTAGCCTCAACATGGGCTCAAAGTCTGATATCCGGATCTCAACTTACCCAAGAACCATGCGAAATAACTTGGGAAGGGAACCAAATTGAAGTAATGCCGGATCAATGGATCGTACAACTGACCCCGGGATCCGGCCAAGCCGCAGGATCGGTCGCCGGCGCAGCTAATTTCTTGCAGGACAATCCCTTCGATGCACAGGTTGTCCAAGGCCTTGGCATGGAAGGACTGGTGTTGGTCAAAACACAATCCAATACCAATATCGCGACGGTGGAAAATTATTTCGCCAACAATGCCTCTGTAGTGTATTTTGAACCGAACTCGGTTACTCGGGCTGTTGATTCCGTTTTGCCCAACGACCCCGATTTCAATAAATCATGGGGCTTGAATAACACATCCACGAACCCCATAGGTAAAAAAAACTTTGACGCCGATATCGACGCACCAGGGGCATGGGGCACTTCTACCGGTAGTTCCAATGTTGTCGTTGCTGTGATCGATTCGGGAGTCGATTACAACCATCCGGATTTGGTAGCGAATATGTGGACCAATCTGAGTGAATTAAATGGAAAGCCCGGCATCGATGACGATGGAAATGGATATATCGATGACGTGCATGGCTACGACTTCGTCAATAACGATGGCGATCCGATGGATGACTTTTTTCATGGAACACATGTAGCCGGAATCATTGCAGCCCAAGGCAATAATCTTTTCGGTTCGACCGGTGTTAATTGGCATAGTTCAATTATGGCTCTTAAGTTTTTAAATAGTACAGGCGGTGGAGAGCTAATAGCAATGGAATCAGCAGCCGTGTCATCAATTAATTATGTCACGGCAATGAAAGAACAATTTGGAGTGAATGTCCGCGTGATAAATGCCAGTTGGTCGTATCCCGATTCTAACGCAATAAAATCTGCTATAGAAGCTACAAAAGATGCGGGCATATTGTTTGTGTTTTCGGCCAATAACTATCGGGGGGTCGATGATAATCTGAACAATGATGATCCCACGAATAAATATCGTTATCCTAGTTCTTATGATTTTGACAACATCATTTCAGTTGCCGCCACGGATAGTAACGATCGGCTTGCGAGTTCCAGTCACTACGGTGCTACATCGGTTGACCTGGCAGCACCGGGTGTTCATATATATAGCACCTTACCTACGCAACAAACAGCAGCAATGTCAAGCAACGGGTTTTCGTCATACTATGGTTATCTAGGTGGCACGAGCATGGCCGCGCCGCACGTAGCCGGAGTGGCGGCATTGTTGTGGTCCATAGATCCCAATGCCACATATAGTGAAATTCGCGACGCCATTTTCGCGGGCGTCGATCCTATTGCCTCATTAAACGGCAAGATGGTCACCGGCGGACGCCTTAACGCCCTGGGGGCAGTAAATAATCTCCATAATTTTACGGTGACAAGCAGCAATCCTTCGGACGGATATGTCTGGACAACAACACCCTTGCCTAAAGATTTTACGGTCAATTTTTCCCAGGCATACGATGCGAATACCGTGCAAGCAAGCGATTTTACGGTCAATACCCATGCGGCCGCGAGTTTCACTTGGAACACGGATAAATCCATTATCTTTCATTTCGACGCCAGTCCGGTGACAAGCCAAGGGCGGCAGACAATGGCAATTGCCGGAGACGCAATATCACGGGCTTCGGGCGGGGGAATATTGCCTTGGCAAAGCACTTTTTATTACGATTCCCCGGATTATTTTGAAGTTTCTAATATCCAAGTATCCACAGACGGGACTAATTTCAATAATTTCACTGACGGAGATAGTTTTACCACTACTCCTAAACAATTTATATTTACCTTTAATGAAAATATTGCCTCTGGTTCAATAGGCACTGATGATTTATTTTTTAACGCCGGCCGCGTGACGACGCTGTTCCGTTTGGCGATAATGGCGTTAAATATTCAATTGAAGATGTGCCGAGCGATTTCCAGGTTGTTACCAGAGATCATATCACAGATCATTTCACACTTCAAAAAGGAAGCATCCGCAGCTATCTAGATGGCATTCCGTCGCCTATGGTGGCTTATCACTTTTTTGTTAACGCCGCCGATTATGAGATAGATGCCAACACTACGCCGGTGGCAATTTATCGGTGGGACCCTTATCACCTTGCAACATGCAACTCTGATCTGACCATCCTTACCGGGGACCACACTATCGCCGACCTGGAGCTCATGCTTCATATTACAGATCCGTCGTTTAGCGGGATGACGATTACTTTAACACATGGCTCCACTACGGTAACGCTTCTTTCCAGTGGCTTGCTGTTTAATCCGGACCCTGATTTGGATGATGTTGTTTTCGACGATGAAGCGAACGCTCCGATTGAAACATACACGGCAGCATTCGCGGGCTACCGATTTGCTCCGGCGGAGGCGCTGTCGGCTTTTAAGGGAATTAATGCCAGCGGCACGTGGAGGATATATATCGAAACTTCCGGCCCTGTAGGGACATTGGATTCTCGGTCGTTAGGGATCAAGAAAAGAGACCCAGCATTGCTGCCGCAAATCGACTCGGCCATGATCAATCCGTTGTATGGCAAGGATAACGGGCTAAGCCCCGCGCAGCCTCTATATTTCAACTCGACGCCAACTAACGCGGAACCAGAGGAACCGGGGAGAAAATATCCATGGCAAACTTGGGCCGCCATTAATACAATCACTATCAAGTTTTCGGAAGAAATGAATTCCACGACCGTGTGTCAACAAGATGCAAACCCTTATTATGTCAATTGGAACCTGACTTGGGCCGGGCCAGACCGGCTTTGGGGAACGGGGGACGATGCGGATCACTATGAGCGGTCATATGCCGGATTTAAAGTATCGTATTCCGGGCTGACCGCCACTTTGGATCTTGATGGGGAAAGCATATACCATCAATCCATATTGCCCGTAGGAAACTTCTGCCTGAAGGCTCTGAGTTCCATAACCGATCTCAACGGCAACCACCTTGACGGAAACGGCGACGGAGCGGCTGACAACTTTGAGCGATATTTCACGGTCCTGGATAGACATATGATTACGTCGGGCTCGCCTTTTTTTGACAATTTTGAGGGTGCATTGGGCAGTTGCTGGGAATTTACAGAAACTAGCGCTGGGCGGAACGTTTCTGTTACTACAGACTATCCCACTGCTCATAGCGGCAGCCACCAACTAATTTTAAAGCAAACTGAGGCCTGGGCTGTAACGCAATCCGCCACGCTGCACGTAGACCTAGGCGATTATTATTTGAATAAAACTGCAAACGATCATTTGATGCTCGATTTCTATGAGAGAAAATTCGGCGACAACCTCGATTCCCATAACGACTACGTGGAGATCAGCGATGACGGGCAGAATTGGTATAAGATTGTCCCTTTGACAGGCCCATATAGCACAAGCGATTACCAATATCATCTAGTGGATCTAGACAAGCCTATTACCGCCAATAACCTGAAATATTCTCACGATTTCCAAATCCGATTCAACCATGACAACCAGGGTCTTGACCTGGTCGGGGGATTCGCGTTCGATGATATAAGCGTTAAAGTCACCGGCGACATCGTGGGTCCGAAGGTTGATCATATCGCAGGAGTACAATACAGCTATCTCGCGCCATTAACCGCCATCAACGTCAATTTCAGCGAACCTATCAATGTGTCAACGTTCAATACGGGTAATATTACATTAAAAGATCCGATGGGAAACACACTTTCCGCAACAATTACTTCATTCGTTAATCAATACCTTACGTTGACATTGGACCAGCAACAGTACGTCCCTGGAATATATAGATTAAACATAACGCCGAATGCGGCGCATGGCATTTTGGATCTTGCCGGCAACAAATTTTATCAAGACGATGTGATTATCGGAGATGCAAGCGGCAACTTATATACCCGGGTATTTGACGGTGAAATCCTATTTTATCTATATTTGGCCGGACCAGTTGATCCACCTGAAACATCACCAGTCACTTGGAATACCTATTATTATACTGAACGCTTCGAAAACTTCTCTTCTGCGCCCACCCCTGGATTCTGGGCCTTTCAAACACAGGCTGACGGGACAATTGAGGTGCTAGATACCGGCAGCCCGCACGACAACGCCCTAGAATTCCAGGTGGACGGCGGAAACTATACACAGTCCGCTGAAATGCAATTAGCTGTTTCAGGCAACTACCTTGACTTCTGTACAAAGTACGCCAATGCGCCGGGGACACTGTATGTTGATTACACTGAAAATCGAGTCTCATGGCAAGTGCTGGCCACGATAAATATGACCCCCGATTTATTGAACTGGCAGGAATTCTCCGTTCCCTTATATGTGCAAGGTTGCTTTATCATCCGTTTTCGATATGTCAGCAGTCAGGACTCCGGGATTCATGATTTGTACTTGGACGATTTAATCGTCTCTAGCGCCGCCGTGGCTGGAGGACCGAAAGTAAGCTATAACGAAACTCAATACTTCTTTCCTGACTATTCTAGTGCGATTTTTGTGTACTTCGACAAACCTATCGATACTAATACTTTCGATCAGTCTGATGTGATATTGAAAAATCCTCAAGGCATTCCGATAACTATAACTGGCGTAAGTGAATATGATACACTGCAAAATGAATTTGAAGTGGATTTTGCACCGCAGAGCCTGCGAGGCACATATCGATTGGTGCTGGGACCGGACATCGAGGACCTCAATGGCAAATTGATGAACCAGGACTGGGACCTGATTAATGGAGAATCGGAAGACGCATTCAAAGCTGAAATAGAATTTCCATCGGCTAGCAGGTCGCTGGCAGATTTGCGGTATGATGAGGGATTTGAGTATTGGTCAGAGGCAAATGCACCCACATACTGGAGCTTCGTAACCAAGGATGAAGGAACGGTCGCCCTGAGTGACGGCGGCGGCGCCTTTGAGGGATCTAACTATCTAAAGTTTCAGGCATCCGAAGAGGGACAAACCCAGTCGGCAACCATGTCGATCAATCTATATGGCGTCAATACGGCCGGCCTATCTCTTAGCTTTTGGGCGAAATTAGTAAACGGCGTTGACTCCGGAAGGCTCTATGTTGATATTGGCTCCGCAATTGGACCGCAAAAATGGTATGAGGCGGCTGTTATCGATGCTTCCAAGGGCCTATCGAGCGCCTACACGAACTTCACCATCGGTATTGATGAACTAGCTAACAAATATGGGATCCCCCTCAATAACGCGATAAATATCCGTTTCCGCGATTACAGCAACGATTCTTCATCCCACGGTCTGTTCCTCGACAAGGTATCGCTGTATATAAACTCCGCGCCATATTGAACCAGCTCAATCCACACCTGGACAGTATCTATAAAAATCAAACTAATAATAACGGGACTTTGGTTTCCGATATCATCGATAGTGTTTTGCCAGATAACCTGATTACGGATTCAGACGCCGATGCATTGGAAGGCATAGCAATAACGGCTGTGGATAACACCAATGGTAATTGGGTTTATTCAATCGACAATGGCAATCATTGGTCTCCTATCTATGGCGCATCAGAAAACAATGCGCTATTGTTGGCTTCCGATGAGCAAACCCGGGTGCGATTCATCCCCAAAGCCAATTTTGTCGGTGAAATTCCCGGAATCACTTTTCGCGCTTGGGACCAAACCTCCTGGGCCAACGGATCAAACGCCGACGTCACCGACAACGATGGCACAACTGCCTATAGTGATAATGTCGAAACAGCTTCTATTTCTGTTTTACCTGTCATACTTTATTGGGATTACAATGGTCAGGCAGGCGGCATAGGGTGTAATGACCCGGGGCCCAGTGGTTATGTTTGGGATCCAAACGACACAACAGCAACACCTCGTTGGCGCATAGGCAGCGAGTCCGGCCCGTTTACAACCTGGATCCCGGGAAACACCGCAATATTCGAAGGCAATCCAGGTACGGTCACGCTTTCGGGCTCGACTAGCGTGGATTCGATCATCTTTAACGTAGACGGTTATACCATCAGCGGCGGCTCGTTTACAACGACCTCGAACGGATCATTCGTCACAGTTAATACCGGTAATACCGGGTCCGATACGATCAGCAGCGTAATCAATGGAAACGGAGCATTAACCAAAGACGGCCTCGGCACTATCGTACTTACTGGATACAATAATTATTTCGGTGACACATTTATTACGCAAGGCATACTAAAGTTGGCCAATTACGGCCAAATAGCCATGTGTTCCACTATCCATCCCAACAGCGGAACGACGTTCATGATTAATGATGGTGTACATGTGGTTGGCTCTATTACCGGTCCCGGCGACGTGGTCGTAAATTCAGGTGTGTTATATGTTGCCAGTATTTCCGTTGGTTCCCGTACAGGAAACTTAATCATATTACCCGCTGATAGTGATCCGTTAGATCTAAATCATACGCTCTATTGGGACGCCGATGGTGATGGTCTTGCATCAACTTTAGGTGGTACGGGCGTTTGGAATATGTCGAATATGTACTGGCGCGACAAGAACGGCAATTTAACAACTTGGATTGATGGTGATAATGCAATATTCGATGGTTTGTCAGGCACGGTCACAATCACATCTGAAATTAAAGTGCACTCCATTAACTTCAATGTTGATGGTTATAATATCATTTCCAATAATACACCTTCTGCTTATATAACGTTAACTTATTGGGATTCCACATTTACCGTGGTGTCTGGGACAGCAACGATTGAAGCCAATATACGCGGCGGTGCTCCACTAATTAAAAAAGGTCAAGGCACTCTAAGACTGGCAGGCACTTCTTATGAATATACAGGCGTTACACTTATTAAAGCAGGTACGATTGAATTGGCCTCCTTATCATCATGTAAAATGTGTGTAGGATCCACTATCTTTGAATGCACTGGAACAACATTTCGAAGCAAAAATGGTACAAGTCGAGTTGGCGCGATAACCGGCACAGGCATGGTCGAAGTGAGTTCAGGCGAATTAATAGTTAACAGTTTGAACGTTTACGAATCCATACGTAGAGAAGGTGCAACGCTAACCATTGCAGCTATGCCGGGTGGTCCACAATCATATGCGGCAATCGAAAATGTGACCTCACCCAATGCTAATGGAACTTATACGCTGGGCGATTCAATTTTTATCGATGTCAACTTCGATAATCCCATCGATGTAATTGGCACACCGCAATTACTCCTGGCAGCAAACATTAGCGACCAACGTGCAGACTATTTATATAGTATTGGCGCCTCTACGTTAAGATTTATTTATAACGTCGAGGGCGGAGCCAATACTTCTAGCCTTGACTATTTAACCTCCCAGGCATTAGTGCTTAATGGAGGCACAATTCAAAGTTGGACCTTAAACAATGCAACTCTAACCCTGCCGTCTCCCGGCCAGACAGACTCGTTAGGAGCAAACTCCGACCTGGTTGTCGAAACGCCGCGTTTAACCATCTATGGTGCATCCACGACATTAGAAGGAAAAATATATACATTACAACTTAGTGCAGATCAACTCAATAACCATACAATCAGTACTTGGCATGTCGATTGGGGCGATGGAAACGCGGATACATATACCACCAATCCAACGCATGTCACTCATGTATATGCCGACGATGGATCTTACGTGATAACAACCGATGCGACTCTCGATGACGATACGCCAATTGCCGGCGGGGAAAGCGGCGCTCTTGCCGTAAACGTATCAAACGTCGCCCCATATTTGAGCATCAGAGGCCAAGCCTCGGCAACCGCCAACTCTCCTTATACATTATATCTTTCCTCCAGTGATCCCGGTGCGGATACTATACAACATTGGACGGTCAATTGGGGCGACGAAAATATTCAAACAGTTAATGGCAACCCGTCCAGCATACAACATTATTATGCAAACAGCGGAAATTATTCCATCAGCGCCACCGCCACCGATGAGGACGGAACATATGCCACCGGCGGCGGTGCGGCCGGTGCATTGGATCCCAGCTTTGGCACATCCGGCGAGTTCACGACGAATATCGCCGGCGGCGGCGATCAAGCCATGGCTCTTCAAGCGGATGGAAAAATAATTGTCGCGGGACAAGATGGAGACGGCAATTCCAATTTGATACGATATCTGAGTGATGGAAGCATCGATGCCGATTTCGGCTCGCAGGGGATAGTCAATATCGCCGACATGACCGCCATGGCCGTGGCCATGCAAGCGGACGGCAAGATCCTGGTGGCGGGCTACGCGGACAATGGCTCAAACAACAGCGATTTTTGCATCGTCCGCTATAACGCCGATGGAAGCCTCGACTCGAATTTTGGCGGCGGCAGGGTCTTGACCAACTTCGCAACCGGCAGTTATGACCATGCATTTGGCATTGTTACTGAAAGCGACGGCAAGATCGTCGTTGCCGGGCAGAGCAATTGCGATTTTGCCGTGGCGCGATACAATGCGAACGGCGCATTGGACACCTCTTTTGGCACTGCGGGAAAGGTGACCACCAGCTTCGGAGAATGGTCGGCTTGCGGCTATGCCTTGGCAATTCAGACAATCAACAATGTGGAGAAGATCGTCGTTGCCGGCTGCTACAACGCTGATTTTGCTTTGGCCCGTTACAATCCCAGCGGCGCCTTGGATACATCCTTCGGCAGTAACGGCAAGGTGACTACAAGTTTTGGTGGATACCCTGTTTATGCAGTTGTTCACTCGATGTCTATTCAACTGTCCGATAATAAAATCATTGTCGCGGGATATAGTGGTCATATTCCATCAGGCAGCGAAGATTTTGCAATGGCAAGATATACCGCCAGCGGCGCGCTCGATACCAGCTTCAACCAAACCGGTAAGGTAACCATGGACTTTGGCGATTCTATCGATTACGCTTATGCGGTTGCCATCCAGCACATTGGGTCCGTAGATAAAATCGTCGTCGCGGGAAGCAGTTACAATGAAGAAACTGGCACTACTTTTGTCTTGACTCGTTACAACACCGATGGCAGCTTGGATACAAGTTTTGGTTCCGAGGGAATAGTTATTACAGATTTCAGTAGTTCAGTGGTCGTCCAATCGGACGGTAGGATCGTTCTTGCCGGCGCCGCTAACGGGGATTTTGCCGTGGCGCGTTATTTCCCCGGGATTATCAGTATTACAGTAACAGTGTCATAGTTTAGAAAATCTTTGAGGAATTTCAACCAGTATTAATACGTTGCCAAGATGACGATATATTTTATATAAATGCAATCTGACGAAAATTGTGTAAACAAGATGCAATAAGTGGAAAACCGTCAAGCGTATAAGCTACGCTCGACAACCACAGCCGCAACTGGTTGGCGCGCATCGTGGCGCAACTCGTGCGGTCGGCGAACAGACACAACTGCTGTTCCTTGATCCGAGTCTCCATTTCGCCGCGGGCACAGTATAGGTCCTCGTACAAGGTTCGGGCATCAAGTTCCTCTGGCGAAAGCGAGGTCACCACGAATCGCGGGTTGCTGCCCTTGGCCAAATGTTCGGCCTTGCCCACCACACGCCGCGGATGGCTCCAACTCTTCCGCGTCTGATGGGTGAACTCTTTGAACACCCGCGCCGGCCGAGCCGTTGCCTCAAATTGCATCTTTGCTTCGTGCAATTCCTTGCCCAGAATCCGCTGTAAACGGGCGTTTTTCGCCAAACCGAACACGTAAGCCACGCGGTTCTCTTCACACCACCGCATCAGAGGCTCACGGCAGAAGCCGCTGTCGCCACGTACAATGATCCGCACCTTTGGCCACTGACGGCGAATTTGTTCGACAATGCGGGCCAATTGTTTCACCGATCCCGCCGCGCCGTCGATAGCCGAAGTGGACGAAACCACTAACCTACTTGCCATTTTGAGAACTCACCCGAGCCTGGGAACCAAGCCCAGGCTTTTTTCATTCGGCGGAGAGAGGCCCGTGGTCTTCCTGTTGCGAGGCACATCGGACGCACTTTGCCGCATAAGGAATAGCTTCAAGGCGGGACTTGGGGATCTTCACTCCGCACGTCTCGCACTCGCCATAGCTGCCATTCTCGATCCGCTCGATTGCTGCTTCAATCTGGTCGAGGGCGTCCTCTTCGCTCCCCAATAAACTCAGCGTGAGTTCCTGATCGGCATTGTCACTCCCAAGCTCTTCCATGTCGGTCGGTATGCTGGTGGTCTTGCTGTGGTCCTTCAAGGAATCATCTTCCATCTGAGTCATGTCACCCAGAAGGCTTGCTCGTAAAGCCAGAAGTCTTGCCCGTTGAAGCGTCAAGTCCGTTTTCGTCATTTTGTGCAGCCTACAAAAAAGTTCGATAGTTCAGTATTTCCATCAGTCGGTTCTGACAAGCGGTCCGCATGACCGACCGATCATCCTCTGTCTTCCATCATGACCGAAGGCCGTCGCCGTGTCAAATGCGTTGTCGGGTTGATAGTGAACTTATGCAAAGGTCCTCGCCCATTTTGAGCATCTTTCGGTTTTCAACTCGAAAATGGTCATACTTGCTCATACTCTGATGCTCCTCACACACGAAGTCTTCACGTTGGATCTGCATTGTCAGGCAGTTCCCACACGGCGTCATTGTTGGCGACGATGTTTATCTGGTTGCCCCCGACATACACTCCCACCAAATCCACGTCGGTGGGCAGTTCCTCCAGCCACTCAGAGTACAGGTTC
The DNA here is from genome assembly GCA_963845975.1 of Pirellulales bacterium. Classification (GTDB taxonomy): domain Bacteria; phylum Planctomycetota; class Planctomycetia; order Pirellulales; family Thermoguttaceae; genus JBEKIK01. The sequence continues at coordinate 1,522,464 of CAWJUD010000002.1, forward strand.
GCCAACTGCTCAGCCGTCAGTCCCTCGGGCAGGTCGGCCTCAAGCTGGGCGAGCCTTTCTTTCACATCCTCTTTGTCGAGGATCAGAAGCCTTACGATCTTCATAGCGTTTTCCCTTGTCACTGAGCGCTTCAAAACCAGCCACTCATGGGCACTTCAAAACCAGCCAGTTTTATGTGTAGGTCTTTGTAACTGATTCTCCGGGGTTCACCTCCCACTCTAAATCAGGCATCGCTTGTACTAAAGCCGCCTCTTCGCTCTCGACAATATCCGGTAAAGACCCGGTCGGCGCTTTGGCCGGTTTTGGATCGCAAGTCGATGCCTGCACATACTTTCCAACGGTCTCCCGGTCTACTCCCAGTTCCCGGGCAATCCGCCGATTAGGCCACTTCTGATCGTGTAATGTTAATATCGCCTGTATCTTCGCCATCTTGAGCCGATTCGCCATTTAGGACCTCCTTCAGCAAGAGAATGCTGAAGATCCTACCTGACAAACCTTTCTCCTCTTAGGATGGCTGGTTTTCAGGCGCTCAGACGTGGCCGGTTTTCAGCGCTCAATGACACCGTTACAGGCGTTTCCGGCGGCGACATTACCCTCGCGGCCAACTGGAACATCTGGACCGACCCCCAGGCAAGTCCCGCATTTAAATTTGGAATAGGCACGTCCCAAAGTCTGGAAATGGAAGTAGTAGGCGCGCATATTGAAACTAACTCTAAAGTTTTGGCAGTTCACGAGGAAGGATGCAATAACCTGGTTGGAGCATATGTGCAGGTATTTGGCATAGGTGTAAACAACGGTTGAAAACCGTGGCGCGGAGGGGGCCTGCGTAACGGTCGAAAAACGTGGCGCTCTTAACCTTACTCGCGGAAGGGTAAGCAAGACTTGTCACTTTCTGCTGTTGTCTCATCAACTCATTCGTTTCCAGGGAATCCAGAAAAACCATCAATTCTTAACGATCGGACAAGCATCCACCAAATTGGTAGAATACAGGTAGATTTACTGTCTCATAAAATTAATGTATCTTGACACCCGGCGCACACCTGCTAAATTGAGGGGAACGACCGTCCTCAGGCGTTCCTGCAAACGAGTAATTCACGGCGCAGGAGGACTTGCCTCCGAAGATCGTCACCAAGGTTGATTCCGGGCAGCATGTCCCGGCGCGAACAGATGCTTTTCCGGGTCAGCCACTTTGGCCTGCAGTATTCGGCGGACACTGAGGCGTCCGGCGCAGGGGTATTCCTCTACAGGTTGGCCATCGCTGACGCCTAGCGGCAGGAAGCCAATTTTTCTGTGCAACAACACAAATGTCCCTAAGTCTGGTGGTAATCGAGGCAGAACGATGAGAGTAACGCTTTTCCCCTGCGGACCGGTGGCGAATGAGAGCGAGTTGAAGGCATTCGGGCACTTCAAGAGCTGCCTGGAATCCGCGCCGGCCCGCGACGAATGGATCTTGCTGACGAACCTAGCCTTTTCGGTTACCCATCAGTTGCAGTCTGACGAAATCGACATCGTCGCGATCGGCCCGCCGGGTGTGCGAGTCATCGAAGTCAAACACTGGACCACACAATGGGTGGACTCGCATGTGGACTTGGTGGCGCAGGAGGCGGACCGTGTGACAAACAAAGCACGCAAGATTGGAACGACCCTCCGCAGGAACGTTCAGGGCCTTTCGCGTGTGGATGGCGCAATCCTGCTGACCCAGGAGCCTTCCAAGGTGAAGCAGCTTGCTGGCAAGGAGGTGCGCGGCGTCCGGTTCCATACGCTGAATGACTGGCAGGGCGCTATCGGCCTTAACTCCAGACACACGCTGACTCCCCAGCAAGTGATGATTTTGGCACGTGCCTTGGAACCGAAGAGCGCCGTCGCCATGGACGGCTCGCTGCGGCGGCTTGCCGGATATGTCAACTTGGAACTCCAGACGCCGAAACAGGAGCGTTCCCATCGGATTTACAAGGGAAGCCATCCGGCAAGGCAGGATCGGGTCGTCCTGTATCTCTACGACCTCTCTGCAAGCGACGACAGAAACGCCGAGGCTAAGGCCAAACGGGAGTTCGAAGCTCTCCATCGTTTGCAACTGCACAGGTGGGCACCGCGAATTCTGGATTCTTATCAAGACGCGCCGGGATATGCGGGTGAGATGTTCTTTTTTACCATAGTCGATCCAGCCGCGCCCTCCATCGAGGAGCGAGCATCGGACACCACATGGGGCACAACGAGCCGGTTGGACTTTGCGCGGAACGCCGTTCGCGCCCTCATCGAACTACATGACGCGGGGAGTGGTGAGGAGCCCATCATTCATCGAAACCTCACTCCCAGAACAATCCTTGTAAAGCACGACAATTCACCGATCATAACCGGTTTCGAGCGTACGAAGATTCCGTCGGACATCAGTGTGGCTTCCAGCGGGATGCCGACCCGGCAATGCGGTGCGACGGTTGCACCTGAGATTCGCATGCAGGGACTAGCCGCGGCGGATCACCGTTCGGACGTGTATTCGCTATGCGCTTCTCTAACCGGATTGTTCGAGGGGCGCAAAGATGATTTAAGCCGGCGGGCCGTGGAGACATTTACGAAAGGCTTGGTGGAAGAGCCTGAGGAGCGCAGCACTCTCCAGGGCCTTGAGGTGTCGCTCTCCGAACTGCTTGGCGAATCCGTGCCCACGCCCGCGCCGCCACCCGCTCGATTCTGGACCGAAGAGCAAGTTGTGCGTTTCCACGATCGCGACTATCGCATCGTTGCACGTCTGGGTTCCGGTGGCGTTGGGACAACCTTCAAGGTGGTGGAAATCGACCGGTCAACGAAAGAGGATCTCGGCACTTACGTCGCAAAAGTTGGGCACAATGCGGAAACAGGAGGGGGAGTCTTAAGGGCTTACAGCCTGGCACGCTCGCACCTCCCCCGCCATGCTGCCCTTTCCGTGATCTTCGAGGTAGCGCGCGAATGGCGAGAGAACGACTTTATCGCGCTGATGACCTGGATCGAAGGCGCGCCGCTTGGCCAGTTTACCGGCGTCTTCTCGCTTCTGGCTGAAGAGCAACAGGACATGTGCAGCGAAGCCTTGGCTTTACGTTGGTTACGCGCCATGTGCGAAGCGCTGGGCGTGCTCCATCGCAATAACCTCATTCACGGCGATATCAGTCCTCGCAACATGATTGTCTCAGGCAGCGAGATCGTTCTGACAGATTACGATTTCGTTGGCAAGATAGGCGAACGTATTGTCGCCCCCGGCACCGTGCTGTACTGCTCGCCCTCCTATCAAGAGAAGCGAGCGGCCTCTCCTACCGACGACATCTACGCTTTGTCAGCCAGCTTCTTCCATGTAGTCTTCGAGAAAGAGCCTTTTCAGTACGGCGGCGTGCAGGCCAAGGAGCGCGGATTGAACTGGGAAGGAGTCGATCGCGCGGAGTGCCCTACCCTGGCCGCATTCCTCGACAAGGCGACTCATCCCGAGTCCGGGCAACGATTTGCTTCCGTGGCAGAAGCGCTAGCTGCCCTCCAGACACCGCGTTTACAGAGCACGTTGAGTCCGACCGTTAAAGGAGAGACGACAGAGCCTGTGCCGCCAGCGACCTCCTATCCGGTTGAACACGGGGATGCGCAAGCGAAGTTGCGCGAGGAACGAGTGGAGTGGCTGCTTTCCCTCTTGCAGTCGTACCCAGGCTCCCAGTGGGGCAACCGCGAGACACGCGGGCTCGACACGGATTTCGCTTCTCGGACTTACGTTGAAACCAAGCTTGACGAGACGCTGTATCGCGATATCCGAGAGCGACGAGTCCGGCTAGTTATTCTGTGCGGGAATGCCGGTGACGGCAAGACGGCGTTGCTTCAGCACCTCGCAGCGCGACTCGGGCTTGGCAAGCACTCCTCGTCTGAGCGGATTCTCAAAGGCAAGATGGGCGATGGTTTGGTTGTCCGCATGAATCTCGACGGATCGGCGGCATGGCGGGGACGCTCCGCCGACGAAATCCTCGACGATTTTCTGGAGCCCTTCCAAAAAGGGCCACCTGACGAGGATATCGTGCATCTATTGGCGATCAACGACGGCCGTCTGCTGGAGTGGATTGAAGGAGTAGAGTCGCGTCAAGGAGGGAATGAAACGGCTCTAACGAAAGAACTATACGATCTTCTACAGAGGGAAGCTGCGGTGCGGGAATCGCACATCCGGTTCATCAGCCTCAATCAACGGTCGCTTGTCGGGGGCCTCACGGCGGATAGGAAACAAATCGAAACCGACTTTCCGGAACGTCTACTGGACCATTTGTATGGAGGCGAACGAGCGTCCGAGATCTGGGGCCCTTGCCAATCGTGTTCTGCGAAGGACCGCTGTGAGGTCTTGCGAGCGGCGCGAATCTTCGGTCCGGATGGAATCCCCACCTTGACGGACAGGGAGATTCGGTCACGGGCCCGCCACCGGCTGTTCGAAGCAATGCAGGCTGTCCACTTACGTGGGGAAACGCATATCACTGTCCGTGACTTGCGCCTGCCTTGGTCTATATCCTCTTCGGCACTCATTTCTGCGCGGACTATCATGGCGAGTCCGATGTTCCTGCAATTCCGTATTGGGACCGCGCGTTCTCCGCGGATTCGCCTGGACGGCAAGGCGAAGTCTTGCGAGAACTGGCGCGATTCGATCCCGCCCTTGAAGCCCATCCCCAGATTGACCGTTACCTGCTAAGTAAGCCTCTTCCAGACAGCATGAAGACAGCACCCCACTACGAGCAGCTTTCCCTGGAATCGGCCCGGCGAAGGGCCTTCTTCGAATGGACGGAAAAACACATTGAGCAGATCGCGGGCGATCGGCACATGGTCGATCTCGCGCGCGGGCGGGATCTGCGCCTCTTCCGGAACCTCCCGCTTGAGACAGATCCGCAGGATCAGGCCGATCTCTGTGAGCGTTTGTGCGGCGGCATCTCGCGTCTTGAAGACCTTCCGCCCCAGGCGCTCGGCCGGCGCGGTGTCGTCCCTCTGCGCATCACGCCTCGAACACCGACGGAAACCTCATTCTGGGTAGAGAAGCCGCTGTGCGCCTTCCGGCTCGAAGCTAACCTTCCGCCGGAAACGGAGGGACTGGAGCGGTTGCACCGGCAGGCTCTTTTAATCTACCGTTATCGGGATGGAAGGGAAGAACGTCTGTGGCTCGGGGCCGAACTCTTCCATCTCCTCCTCGAATTGAACGACGGGTACCAGTTGGGAGATGTCTCGACAGACGACACGTTCGCCCATCTTTCCATCTTCGTTCAGCGCCTTGTCCGCGAGGACGAACGCGAACTGTTCGCTTGGAATCCTATGCGGGATGAGCTGATCTACAAAGTCTTAGCTAGGATGGAACACACAGCGGAGGGAGCCCAGCAGCTTATGACTCTAAGTCCACTTGCACAAGGAGGCCAGACATGAGTCCAGGCAAGACAGCCACAACCGGCCGCGCAATCGTCAATGAGGTGCTTGGCAGCGGCATGACCCGCGAGATTTGGACGGGAAACTATGAAAAGGCCCTGCCGATATCGGTGCAGGATTTCGATCTTTCCGCGGTCCTCCCAGCGGTGTTCTACATGTTTCGCTTTGGTCATCGGCGGGGCAAAGGGAGTTTTGTCGAAGTCTTTGGCGCGAACACAGGGACGGCTAAGGAGCGAAGGCAGGCGGCAACCATCGAGCGAGTAGCGAGCAAACTTGCAGAGAACAACCATTTCGAAGGATTTGGCGGCGAAACCGAACTGGCCATCCTTGGCGACCTGCTCCTCTGCTTCTGTCTGGAAAATGCGAAACGTGCACTCGGTAGAAAAGAACAGGTCCAGCGGGTTTCGCCGGCCCACTACATGTCGAGTTGGGTGGGGCTCCCCGAGTCTGTAGCGAATCTTCGCTACGTCCCTGAGATGATCGTGGCGATGTTGGCCAATCAGGAGGGGATTTATATCCAGCAGAACCGCGAGAGCGACCGCACCTGGTTCGCCGTTGGCAGAGGCTTTGAAGACAACGTCCTTCTGCGCGCATTCCATCAGGGCGTCAGGCGTCGCGACGAGCCTGGCAGTTTGGCTGGCCGCACGTCGGACCAATTCGATGAAGAGACCCCCGTCGGCTTGGACCAGTTGCTGATGATTCGTCTGGCGCAGCAACTGGGAGCGGCACCGGACAAATTGCGAGGAGGCGAAGGGGACTGCATCTCGAACCAGCGTCCTATTGCCGAGGAAGCGGCGAAATCCTTCTCTGAGGACATACGGCGTTTTGTTCGCTCCTACGCGGGCATCATCCCGCGCCACGCCTTTGTCGAATTGCTTGAGTCCTGCATGGCGGTTGGGATGACGACGATTCTCACAAGTGTGATCGAGATCTTGTTCGAATGGGCAGAAACAGGTGAAATCCAAAAGAAGTGTGAGCAAAAGGCGGCCTTTCTGTTCATCGACTGCTCTAATGCGGTTGACCGCCGCCTGCGGATCCTTGCCGAGCAATCGTTGGACGATTTCATGCGTCGCATCGAACGCGTTCCTGTGATTCTGATGGCGCTTCGACTGCTGGACTGGGGCGCACGATACGACCGTAAGATCAAGGCGCTAGGCATACGGCCTTCGCCGTATGCCACCGAGTGGCTCAACTTGTTGGGCGAGTTGCTTCATGATAGGTGCGAGGACGCGAAGCGGGTCCTGTACGACTTGGAGCACAAAGCTGAGGAGTTGGCTGATAAACTGGAAGAGGAGTACCCTGAGTCTGCGCAGATATTACGGAATACTTTGAGTCAGCCCAATACGGTTTGGCGCCTTGCTGAGTCGCTCAGTTCTCTGCAGGGCCGCAAGAATACTCTGGGCAACGTCATTTCGCTGATCGACTCGGCACTGCTCGTGGGTCGTCCGAACGGGCTCGCACTGAAAAGAACCATCACGCGCAATGTTGCGGTAGCGGGGGTAAGAAAAACGAGCGATATCCGTTCGCTTGTCTTCACCGATTCGGTGCTGGACTACCTCGTCCATCTTCACGTCTTGCGAAGAGGCAATAATCGCGGCTTTCGGCCACTTTCATTCAAAGACTTCATTCATATACTGCATGATCGATATGGGCTCTGCGTAGATACAGCCCCGCCGTGGATGACCATTCCGAATGACCTTCTGCGAACAAACCGCGCTATTCTAGAGCGCCGATTGCGTGATCTGGGACTGCTCGTGGGCGTCAACGACGCCGAAGCAATGAAGCACCTGCGGCCTCGCTTTGAGCGACCAACGGAGGACGAACATGATATGGACTGAACTGCACGAACTGCACGCGATGCTCTTGGGAAATGCCTTTGAAAAGGTACTGGGTAGGGCTGAGGCCGGATCCATGGCCTTTGTGCGCTGCCTTGCGCCCGACATTGTCGAGGCCCTTGCCGTGAACCCGGTTTTTGCCCCTTCTGCCTGGCAGGTGTGGCGCGTGGCAGATGCGGACGACAACAGCGCACGCACCATCACTGCCGATCGCGCCGTCGAGATGCGCGAGACAAAGGGGGCCGCTACGCTCTTGCTGGTAGACACGTCGCGGGCCGGCGCGGGGATGGACGGCATTTACAACGCAGCGCACGAAGTGGACGAGGCGAGTCTGTTCACAGAGGCGCTGCGCCTGGCCGGACGCGAGGTGACGCGCCTGCTGTCTCGCGAGACCCAGGAGTATGCCGAACGTGCGGTTAAGAAGGCACGCGGGTATGGCCGCCGTTTTAGCGTTTCGCTTTGGACGGAGTTCGATTTTCTCGTCCGCCTCGTGGCAGGCAAGAGGCGTCCCGGAGAGTATCTCCACCTGCTTGGCCTATGGCCGGTCCAAGAATCTGACGAGTTCGACGAGGCCGATGGATTGGGTGTTTCCAGGATGTTCGTAGACCGTCTCCTGGGAACGTCGGTCTCCGGCCTTACTCCGGCAAGGCGGATTGAAGCCCTGAGGCTACTCAATCCCTCGGAGCAGCAGATCGCGGATCTGGAGCGGTTCCTCCGCTGGGCAGCCACGAAGCCGCTTCTTCCCGCGTTGGCGGAACTCGCCGACAAGAAGCACCTATGGGTCAATGCCCTGCGCATTGAGGGAGCCGCTCAGTCTATCCAAAGTATTGAGCTTTCGTCGTGGCGAACCAACACCGGCAGAATCGCAAAATGGTCCGGGTTGAATGAAGATAGCGACTCCGACGAACCGCCTGTGCTGACCCTAAAGTCGGACGCTGAAAAGACGGGTGACTACGACAAACTTGAGGTGAAGTGGAAGACGCGGCCGGAGAATCTGAAGAAGGACGCCGTAGAGTACCGCGTCGTCATCGTGACGGATATGGAGGAGGAACTTGCTTCTCGGGAGGTTTTTCATTCCGGAAAAAAAGAAGAGAAATGCCGCTTCACCAATGACGACTTTTCGATGCTGAGCGAAGATGCACTAATAGCAGCCAGGGTGGTCGTTTCGGTGATCGGCAACGACTCGATCGAACCGCGTGAGAGCGAGGAATTCGTCATTCGCTTCGGCGAGCCGCCCAAACCCCCGCAAGGCGGAGTCGGCAAGAAGCTACGGACGTTCAGCGAAGGACTGATCGAACTTGATGATCGAGAGACGGTCTCCGCTCTCGCCTCTTCCACGGGGACTCTCCCGGCGGATTCCAAAGGCTTCGTGCTGTTGCGAACACCACAGCGCGGCAAGAGCTTCCGTGTCTTTCGGCCGTCCCTGATTCGTGAGGTGGAGAAGCAATGGACCGAGCAAGCGGGAGCTATCGGGCGATGGCGTGTCAAGGTGCGAGCTTCCGGCGCGCGCGCCTTTGAAGCGGAGTTCATCCCTTTTGTCCCTTCCGGGACTTGTTCCGACTCGCTATGGGATCGTGCGGTATCTGCGAACCGCCGCATGGCAGAACGGTTCGCCGCTTGTGGAGGGGGCGTTGGCCAAGTCTACGACGAGAGATCAAAGGGTTTCGACGCGGTCGTCAAGGAGTACCTCCTTGCCTGGGCTGCGCTCCTGGAGGAGGGCCAGCCAACGCTGGCACTCGCAAATACGGTCGAGGTGCAGTCGCTCTCCGGTCGAACCATAGGGCTGATCGTCCTGCCCAATCACCCGTTGCGCGTGGCTTGGCAGGTCGCGTTTGACAACCTCGTGCTCTGGGCGGTTTTCGAACAGCACATGACCCCCAAGGATGTTCGGGAGGAATTCTCCATTCTGGACGGGGCGATGTTCCCTGCATTCCTCCCGGGTCTGGACATCGGGACCTCTTTCGTATTTGCCGATACGCTCGGTTTCCATGCCGTAGGGATGGTCCTCGATTGCGACAAGGAACCTAAGGCCGCCGTGGCTATTCTAGCGAGGGCAATGGGGGAAAGCGAAACGGCGGACACGGTGCCCACAGTTGGAAGGCAGAGCGCCCAAGTCCTGGGGAACGAGATTCTTAAGTACCTGGAGTGCCACGATAGTTCGAGACTGCTTCATATCCACGCCCTAAGGCCGGGCGATGGCCTTACGGTGGCCCGGTCGCTCGGCCGTGTTCATACCCAGTATCACAGAACCGTAGACGAGGAGGAACCGGACGACGGCACGCAAAGGACAGCGCCGGCTTTCGTGTTGGAGCTTTATCCCTCGCAGGAACAGCGCGGAGTTGCAGGACGTTTCATCACCGAGGCACGGGAGAAACGCCGTAGCGGAGCGGGCGTGCTGTCTCCCGATGACCAATGGATGTTAGAGTCTTTGAGTCTGCCAGGCGGGGTGAATCTGCCTAGGCTCCGTTGGGCTCGCAAGAGTGAACAGAACCCGAACACGGCCGCTCATCTTGCAATAGCTTTTGACACGTTTGAGTCGCGTGTCGTACCAGAAGGTAAGATACAGATCGCGAAGCCTCGGCCCTTCTATGCGTTCGGCCTGATCTCCTTCTTCGAGAGGGAATACCAAAGCTTACCTTCCCCATCCTGGCGCAGTTCTGTTCTATCCTCGACTGAGGGCGAGAAGCACCCGTCGGACCGAACGCACACTGAACGACTGATGCGCCTACAACAGGTTGTACAAAGGTGCGTAGCTCGAAGCATCCGCGCGGAGGAGGACGTGCCGGTACTGAGAACGGAGATTTCTCCCGAGAAGGCGCAGAGCCTTCGAGAACTTCACCGACTGTGTGACTGGGTCATCACATTAGATCGGAATGCGGGCATTGAGTATTTCGATTCGCCGAGGGACGACAAGGAGATCTACGACGCCTATGTGATCGACTGCGTGCCGGAACGGGAAGACTTGGGCTGTCTCCAGTTGATTACCTCCACCAGCAATCTGGAAGAGGTTCGGAACCTGTTAGATGGGGCGCTCGATCAGATGGGCCTCAGCCGCAGTCGCCGGAACGCCGAGTTTCTCATGGAGCACCTCAAGGCGCTTAGCGGACGGTTGGCCATTCGTCTCACAGGACAGAAGGCACCGACTTCCGAACTCATCGCGCTTGCCCTGTGCCACGCAAATTGCCGGCAGGTTTCAGAGAGTAGTGATTGCTGGGTCGCGCTTGACAGCGGTTTCATTATTCCCATTGACGATGTTCGCGACCTCCTTCCACCTTTAGTGGCGCAAGAGAGCAATGAGATCCAGAAGGACTCTCGCCCCGACCTCATCTATGTTTCAACCGTCCCTCGCAAAGGACTGCTTTTTCAATTCATCGAGGTGAAATACCGTCGGCATCTCCGCGCTGCACGCAGCCCGGAAGGACTAGAGAGCATTCGTGAGCAAGTTGAATCCATACGCACGCGCTGGGACGACTGGTATTCGAACGAGGATGTTTGCTCCTCTTCACGCTCTCTCCGACGTGCAAAGCTCGCTCGCATACTGCGTTTCTACGCCGACAAAGCGCATAGGCACTACTTGCCGAAAGGACAATATGAGACAATTACGTCGGAGATAGATCGTATGATCGAGAAAGGAGGAGACTACGCCTTTGGCGGGGTACAAAAAGGAGACCGTGGATGGGTGTTTTGTCCTGAGTATGCGGGCGCAGGGCCGTCGAAAATTTCTCCGGACGGATGGGATACGCAAGTATTCCTTTTCGGTCCGGACCTAATGCCCGACTCAGATTTTCGTCGCGAGTCGATCATCCACCCCTCTGATGGTGGGCGCAGGGGGGCAACGTCCCTCCGAGGCATCGGAACCATGAAAGTCAGAAGCCGCAGGGAGTCTTGGAGTCCACAAGACCCTCAACGGCTCCTGTTAGTGGCGAGTCTCTTGCCGAAGAGGCAAGTTCGGGACAGGAGGTCGAGCGTGCCGTCGAACAAGTTCCCTCGGTTTGCTTCGGGACGGATCTGCTTACGGGCGCGGAAGTTCGATGGTCGCTAACCGTAAAAGGGAATCCGCACCTTTTGTTGGCGGGCCTGCCCGGAATGGGCAAGACAACCTGCCTTGTGAGCCTCTGTAAACAGATGCTCGACGCCGGCATTCGGCCGATCGTTTTTTCCTATCACCAGGACATAGACGAAAGGCTTGAGTGCCTTGTTTATTCAGTTCGATTCATTGATTTCAGCGGATTGGGGTTCAACCCGCTGCAGGTCATGGACCGGGACTCACGCATGGCGTATCTCGACGTAGCCGGGGCGCTACGAGACATCTTCATCGCTGTTTTCCCCGAACTCGGGGACATCCAAGGAGAGCGCATTCGTAAGGCCATCAAGGATAGCTTCATTGAAAAGGGATGGGATGACCCGAACGCGGTTCTGGCGGAGATGCAGGAGCCGGAGTTCAGACGATTCGTTGAGATTCTGCGAGACGACCCCAAACCCGACCGGGGCCTACGCACCTTGTTGGCACGGCTGGAGGAACTCAAGGACTATGGTTTCTTCGATATGGGCGAACCCCGGGGTAGCCTGTGGGAGAGCGAACAGCCTATCGTCATTCGCATTCATACGACGCAGAATGACAATTTGCAGAAGGCTTTTGCATCGCTCGTGTTCTATAGCCTGTACAAAGACATGTTCCGCAGGGGTATCCAAGACCGCATCACCCATGCCGTAGTGTTTGATGAGGCACATCGCGCCGCTAAGCTGAGACTCATCCCTACCATGGCTAAGGAATGCCGCAAGTACGGTATATCGCTCGTGCTTGCCTCTCAGGAAGCAAAGGACTTCAACGTCTCGTTGTTCTCGGCGATTGCCAACTACCTTGTGCTGCGGTTGACCGAGACTGACGCGAAAGCGCTGGTGCGGAACGTTGCGAGTTCGGACCAGGAACGGGCGCTGATAGATAAGATCAAGCAGATGGAAAGATTCAAAGCATTGTATTTTTGTGAAGGCAGAAGGAAACCCTCTCCAGTCGCGTTACTGGGCTGAAGGTGTTTTCCTGATCTTGATCGGTGCGTATCTTAGGTCGCTGGGTAGCATAACGACATGCAATGCGCTGTAACTTCCGGTATGGCGGACACGTCCAAACTCATGCCACTTTCCTATCAACGCAACCGTTTCTCGGTTGTCAGTTTTTGCTTCACTGCCCCGAGGAGGGCGGCCATCGATCGTTTCGTACGTGAGCGACGTCTCGCGTCCTTTGATAACTGACCTGTGGGACGGTGCGCTAGTGAACATCGTTCCAGACGACCAACACGTGTCGGGCGCTAGGCAATGGCGATTCTTTGACGGTTATACCCGCAAAAAAAGTAGACAATTATCCAAACTCAATCTTTCAATAACGGGACTTTTTCAACAGGCCCGACCCCTTTTTCGGCATGCCTATAAGACCCTGTCAAATGGCGACCGTGAGGATTCTGGGACGGAAGCAGCATCCGTTATGGTCTCCGGTGGAAAGATTGCGGCATAGCATGGCCCCCAATGCGGTGTAGCATGGATTCGTTCACTAGTGATCCGTCACAACCCGTTTCACAGTATGACGTATCAGGATTGACAACGCCATGCTCGGCTGCGAAAATGCGGCAAAGTTTTACTGCACTTCGGCGGTCGAATATCTGTTCGACGGAATGATGCGTGCTGCCACGATCTCAGCGCAACGTGAGGCCCCTCTCACATGAAGTATCCCATGCCAACTCTTGCGCATTTGCGGAAAGCGCGTGAGGAATTCAAGAGGATCGAGCCACGTGATTTTTTCTACTGGTCCGTTACCAAGCTCGTCGCTGCCGTCCTTGACACAGAATTGAGAACTGGCATGGTAGACGAATTGGTTCGAGTTCTCATGATGCTCTTGACGACCTGGAACAAGAATTACTATCGCTTTTTCAACAACCGCAAGCGGGGGATGACGCTGGAAGAGCATTTCGCCGAACTCGAAGCTGTTATTTCGAAGCACTTCGACCGTCTGATTAGATTCCGAAGCCAGAGAATCCACGAAACGGCCGAGATTCCTGAGCAGGACATTCGAGACATTTTCGAAGATTTCACAGACGTTCTTGGGCGGGTGGGCGCCGCCAAATGCCTGCATCTGCTCGCACCTGGCTTCTTCCCACTCTGGGATGCAGCAATTCTGAAAGGCTATGGAATGGAGAAGAATGAATACCGACACCGGACGGATGCAGAAAGATATGTTGCGTTCATCCGCATTTCGAAGGTTCAAATAGATAACCTCGGGGACTTCAGTTCCTTTACTGATAATCCATTAAAGAGCTTGGATGAATACAATTACTGTCGTTTCACAAAGAATGTCGATTTCGACTGAGCTTGTGAATCACGTGAGTCGGCAGGAATAAACCCTCACGCCATTACGTAGGTACTCGAAAATCCGCCGAACCATGGGATGCACGGGAGCGGTGGCTTCCGGGCGTCTTGCAGTGGAGGGGTCATTGGGCCGCCGCTCGGTGGTCCCTGTGGTTAGCCTCCCTGTTGTCTCGTAATCTCAACCGTTTCCTCGGATGGCCGCTCGTAAACCTCAGAGTGCTTGAAATGTGCCTGCCAGTTCTCGGTATATTTCCCAGCAAGGTCCGCCGACTGAATTATCAAAAGGTTTTCCGCATTGCTGTTTTCGGCTTGCTTTGTGAAATTGAATGATCCCGTGATAACAACCGCGCCGTCAATCACCATGATCTTGTTATGGGCAATGGCGTGTTTATCGTCGATGTAGGTCGGGATGCCGGAGTTTTTGAGAAACGTTGCCGACGAATACTTTTCCGTGCATTGGCTTTTGTCCAAAATCACCTGGACCTTGACGCCTCTTTTGTAGGCATCGACAACCTGATGGAGGTGCTATGTCTACAGTCTCTCCCCCCAACTGCCAAAGAAAGCGTCGGCTTCCAAGGCCGAAGGCAAAATTTACGCAACGCGAAATGTAGCTAAATCGTTTGAAAAAAACAAAAATTACCACGGTGCTTCGAATCGGTGGCTCCGGAGCCGAAGGCGGAATCTGCGCAACGTTTTACGTGTCTAAGCACTTTTGGAAAATAGAAATTGTTGCGGTGCTTCCAGTGGTGCTATACAGATTTTCGCTCCTTTCCTCTGTTATCATTTAGTTGCACTTGATTACCTGTTGATCGTATAAGTTTGGCTTATTCCAGCTACCACGCAAACTCATATTTATGCACAAGCGAATCCTGAAGTTTACTTAGGATTTAAAACTAGCTGAGCCACTTCGCCGACGGTCTTTCCAACCAGGTATCCTGATCCTGGAAGGCCGCATCAACAGCCGTGAGTTGGTCCTTATTGTCGTTCAGGGCAAGCAATTCATCACTATCCTGATTATTCTCCCCGTCAACATTGGTAATCCGCTGTGAAGCACTGGACGGAGTCATTTCGGTGGAGCTAAAAACTAGGTCTTTGCTCGTGACAGCTAGGCTGCTAATGTTGTCGACCAGGCTTGCTCCATCGGTTCCGCCCGTGTTGTCTGCCAAAGCCGCCACATTCGAAGACAAGGTTTGAGGCGAATTGGCCACGATAGTGAAGGATTGCATCAAGTGCGAATTGGTGAAAAGATGCGTCACCTTGTCGTACATGTATCCGCCGATGTAGTACGTGCCGGGAGTGACCTTGGTCGTGTCCCAAACGTACGAACCGTTGCCATTTGCAGCCGAGACCTTATCGATTTCAATCCAATGATCAGTCTTGTTCCAAAGCGTGGTGTCGGTGTCGTAGCACAGGCTGATAACAGTATTCCTGGAAGCATTGCCTACAGTCCAGGTAATTGTAACCGCCTGCCCGGCAGTGAATGCGCCTGATGTCGGCCCATTTAAACTGAAAGAGGGTGCAGGTATCGTTATTTGTCCTGACGCATGCGCTTCTGTGAATGTCCAGAGTTTTTTGTCATACACGTATCCACCGACGTAATATGTGCCGGGAAGATAATTGCCCGGATCAAAGGTGTACGAGCCCGTGCCGTCCGCGGCGGTTACCTTATCCACTTCGATCCACCGCTCGTTGCCGTTCCATAGTTTTGTATCCCCGTCCAGGCATAGGCTGATTACGCTGTTGCTGGAGACATTTTCCGCATCCCACTGGATTGTGATATTCTGCCCGGGGGCGAATGTGCCTGAGGTCGGTCCGGTGATCGTGAAAGTCGGTTTGGGAATCGTTATTTGCCCGGCAGCGTGCGATTCCGTGAAGGTCCACAATTTCTTGTCATATAAATAGCCGCCAACGTAATATGTGCCGGGAAGATAATTGCCCGGATCAAAGGTGTACGAGCCCGTGCCGTCCGCGGCGGTTACCTTATCCACTTCGATCCACCGCTCGTTGCCGTTCCATAGTTTTGTATCCCCGTCCAGGCATAGGCTGATTACGCTGTTGCTGGAGACATTTTCCGCATCCCACTGGATTGTGATATTCTGCCCGGGGGCGAATGTGCCTGAGGTCGGTCCGGTGATCGTGAAAGTCGGTTTGGGAATCGTTATTTGCCCGGCAGCGTGCGATTCCGTGAA
Organism: Pirellulales bacterium; assembly: GCA_963845975.1. GTDB lineage: Bacteria > Planctomycetota > Planctomycetia > Pirellulales > Thermoguttaceae > JBEKIK01. The sequence goes on from CAWJUD010000002.1 coordinate 1,538,239, forward strand.
GGTCCACAATTTCTTGTCATATAAATAGCCGTCAACGTAATATGTGCCGGGAAGGAAATTGCCTGGATCGAAGGTGTACGAGCCATTACCATCAGAAGCAGTTACCTTATCGACTTCGATCCACCGCTCGTTGCCGTTCCATAGTTTTGTATCCCCGTCCAGGCATAGGCTGATTACGCTGTTGCTGGAGACATCGGAGGCAGTCCAAGTGATCGTGACTGACTGGCCAGGAGCGTAAGTTCCCGAGGTGGGGGCGGTAATCCAGAAGTCTGGAGTGGGAATCGTGATCGTCGAGGTTGCGTGCGATTCATAAAATTTCCATGTGTTCTTATCGTACATGTATCCACCGACGTAATACGTGCCTGGAAGGAAATTGCCGGGGTCAATGGTATACGACCCGTCGCAGTTGGCGGCGGCCACTTTGTCGATTTCAATCCATTTCTCGTTGCCGTCCCATAGTTTGGTATCTTTATCCAAGCACAGGGTAATTACCTTGTTGCCGGAAATGTTATTGGCAGTCCAGTTAATCGTGATCGGCTGGCCTGGGGCGTATGTTCCAAAATTGGGCCCGGTGATTGTAAATGTCGGCGTCCCGCTGACAACGAAATTGACGCTGTTGTCATTACTAGTAGAAGCCGCATTTGGATCCCCCGCCGCATCATGGGCAACGCCATCAGCAATGCTGGCAATCACCGTTCCGCTGCCTATCATCCCGCTCACGGCCACGTCGTAGGTTGTGTCGTCGCTGCCAACCGGCGTAACAATTGCGATACTTGCCCCGGCCGTGCCGCTTAAACTTACGTCGCCGGTCCCGAAATCGTTCACCGTTTCGCTAAACACAACATTGAAATGGATAGGCCAGCTATGGGCCGGATCCTGAGAAACTGTTTGATTTATTGTAACCGTACATTGGGGTTGCAGCGAAGATATATCCAAGCGTATTGGGACATTCAAATTACCTTGGTCGGAATTTATATTAATCGTCCCGGAGTAAACACCGCAAATTATGGGAACGGGGATTAGAATCGTGGCATCCACTTCCCCACCGGCGGAGATTGTGCCAGGGCTAGAGCACTTTATGGATGAAGCAGGGATTGTGGTCCCAGAAGGCCCCGTCAGGTCGGATGTTGTCACATTCATGCCACTGATAGTGTTCTGACCACCGATCTCGCTAATGGCAAATTGTATCGACGCCGATGATCCAGGAGTCCCACTCGCATTGATCTCACTCGTGCAGATGTTGAGTGTTGCGGGGTGGGAAACGACGTCATTGGCAATAACCGAATAAGACTCGGAACCGGAGGTGGTGACCGCAATAGTCTTCACTGTGAACTCTCCATCACCGGTTACTGGCACCAGGATTCGCTCCGGTCTGGACATCGTGCCGGAATACGTTGAACCCGGAATCTGGAGATCAATCTCTCCGGTGTCGTAGTCGATGCCGACGTGGCGACCTTGGGAGTCATAAACATGGAGGTCCATATCGCTGCCGGGGTAGTCGAGCAAGAACTCTTCATATACGGCGTTCGGGGATGCTTGGACTTGGGTGGTGCTGGTCTGCCCGGAGTTGAGAAGACCACTATCGATAATATGCCACAAGTCATTGAAAAAAGTTGCGCTTGGCTGAGACGCAGTGAAAAGTGCGTCCGATATTACTACGCCAGCGCTACTGATAATCGTGAAACGAGCAAGATAGTGTGCGGATGAAAATAAACTGCCAGATGGTATTTGGAAATTAAAATGGAAAGTGCCCGATTGGGAAGACGGGATTGTCAAATCGCAATCACTGCTCACTCGAACGACTAGGTTGTTATACTGCCCATTGTCAAGAGAATATATGTCAAGCACTGCACGGGCAATGCCAGACATTGCCAAATCGCCATTATTTATTGTCACCGTGGCACTGGCATTGGCCACTCCCGAGAGCCAGCCGGTGGTGACATCGGGGACGCTAACGCTCCAAACCGTAAGGTTTGTGGAATACGTCGGCGGTTGGTTGGTCAAGGAGACCAACTGGTCGCCGATGGCAGCGTAGAAGTCATGGGCCAGCAATAGGTCACTATCGAGTGTGGTAGTGCCTTGGTACTGTTTGAAAAATCCGTAGGATGTGGCCAACACGTCGAGTACGCTGGTGACAGTTCCCGCAGTACCGAATGTGTTGATACCACCCCAATAAAGGGCTTCGCCTGGCAGTGCACCGGCAACGGTAAGGGTGCTGGCAACCTTAATCAGCCCGCCACCAACGGTCCACGCTGAGGCAAGGATGCTGCAGACGTCGTCGACCGAGCCAGCCGTCTTGATCAAGTTCGATGCCGTTTGAAGGTCTTGTGCCGCATAACTGCTGATGCCGAATAACGCAGGATCCAGATTGCCGGTTGAACTGATAGGAGATGTGCCAGGCAGTGCCCAGAACATTTCACCTTCCTGCGCGACCCGCCTGGGGAACAATGTTTTCTATCGAGTTGGCCAAACTGATTAAACTTTGGGTTATTTCCTGAGCAGGGAAACTTGCGGGTAACGTTGCCGGAATCCGCGCAGAAATATCGGCCCCCAACTGCGAGGTATCGCTCAGAATTGATCCTAAAGCAGTGTTTGCCTGGAAATACTTGCTTATATACTCGCTAATCTGCGCGTCGCTCCAATCAGGGTTGATGGCGTTTGGTCCATCGAACCAGTTATTGACTATCCCAGTGATTGTGTTTTTGAGCAATGTTTCGTCGAGCTTGACCAATAGGTCAGGAATCATTTTCGTTGCGAGCCAGGCGGCCGAATCGCTGGCTGAGTTCGTGGCGAGCTTTCCGACAATTCTAGCAATGTCTCCTGTAAGCAGATCCTCACCAAAATCCTCAAAAGTCTTCTTTAAATTGGTGTCCTCGGCAATCTTCCGCACAAACGCCACGTCTGCTTGGCTAATGACATTGATGCAGCCTTGCTGATATCTGCTAATGGCGATTTGGACCAGTTGGATGGCATTGAGGAGTGCTTGGCGGGGATCAGAGGTGATGGGGGCATCGGTGCCGTACCACGTTTCGACGGTCGTGCTTGCTCCAGGGACAATTGTACCTGCGTCCTGATATACCAGCACGCAACTATCGCTATCGGGACTTGTTGTCTCTCCAGGTGTGTAAAAGTTCTTTGTGGGATCGACTGTGTACTCCCAATTGGTATCTGTGGCTGATGGCCAGTATGCAAAAACAACCCTCGTGGTTGTTGTCAGATCGATTGTACCAGCGCCCATGACTGATTGATCGTCCGGCCTGCGCCATGACTGCCACTGAGTGAAATTGGGCGGCGAGAAATCGGCTTCATGAATAAGAGTGGTGCCGTTTTCATAGAGCGGAGCGCCATCGTTGTCGTCGACCTGGGTGTCCAGGAGATGGCGTATTTTAACGGAATGATTTATGGTGTCAACATTCTTTGCGACGACTTCGATTTTGAGCGCGGCGCCTTCGACGACCAGATTCTCGGTGATTTGCACTCCGTCAACGGGAGCATACTGGAAACTGTTTCCTTGTTTACTCTGAACTACTAACTGGCCGGTGAACTGGTCATTGTTCGTGAATACATCTCTGCCATCGATTTGTACAGAAAGAAAACCTGTATAATCAGGGAATAGCAGTTCCTTGCCATCGCTGTTGTTCAGTTGGAATTGGCCATTGTCATTGGTTTTCAGTTCAACTTCACCGGGTACCACGGTCACTGTGAAAGCATCAGTGTAGCCCGGTATCCCTTGTTCCGAATCGCTGGGCGTGATACGGATTTGCACGTTGGTGTGAGTGCCATCGCCCAGATCATGGGCAGCGTCCCAGTCGAAAGTGTGTAAAGTTCCATTTGGACTCGATTCCAGGCCGGTTGTGCCGTCCCCTTGGCCTGATACAGACGTCGCTATGTTCCAAGTCACACCACCGTTGAGACTGTATTCCGCCAGGATGCTGTAAGTGTCAGACTCCGCGTCGATCAAATTATAACTAATAGTCACGTTCCCGCTCTGGGGACTCGTGGGCGTGCTTACCGACGCAGTCGGCGGTAGATAAATATACCCGGTAGGAGGAGTGGATATCCAAGGAGCATCAAGTGAGGTTTGAATGCATGTGAAGTTCCATGTCGGGCTTGAGGTGGGTTGCAAGCCTGTATTTGTATCAACCAATTTTGCGTATCCGTCGTGACCGTTATCATCCTTTAGCTCGAACCATTTGTAGCCATTCGCATCGGTAACTGGCTCACCGATCACGTCCATCACAGTAAACTGCGGAGCTTGCCAGATTTCTGTAGTGTGGGAAGCGTCATAGAGCCACACATAGTGCTGACCTGTCTTTTCAACCCCATCGATAACAACCGGATAAGGATAAAAAGGTGCCTTGTTTGGCATCAGGTTCGATTCGGTCATCTGGCCAGAGATGTCCTCGACGAACGCAACATGCATAACATGAGTGCTGCCGCTCCAATAATCCCAAAAAGCTATGGCACCGGTTTTTGGTGTGGTCCCTGGCGTAGTGTCTGTTATGATACCCGCAGCTTTGGCACCGGGAGAGGTGGCATCGGAATACCACGTATCAGCGCCACCATGAAAAATCGGCACCCCCGCGGTATTTAACGTGCTTGAGAGTTTTTGATAAGTTATAAGGCCTGTTTCCTGGATACGTCCATACACATACCATGTGCATTGCCCGACATTGTAATCAGATGCATCCGCGAACCAATCGCTCGGGTAATGGTAAACCGGGCTGGTAATGTCTGGCGGGGCGAACGACAGCAATCGCCGATCTTCAAGAGGTTCGCAAACCAGTCGGCGATGATGCATGAATGGTCGGCTGGATGCGAGCTTTGTGAAAAAGGAATTAATTTGCGAGGATTTTTTGGATTTGTGGAAAAGACTGCGGAGCATGGCTGCCCTCCCGGTGGAATTTGGTGACGGCATGGAAAAAATGAGACAGGCAGCTTGCCGCGAAATCCTATTCGGCGTTTTAACCGACTCGATTCGGAACCAGTCCCACGTTTTCACAACTGCGGAGCAAGAAGCCACACCGCCGGATAAGAAAGAAATCCATTGCCGTCTTTCCGACGACCTTGCCCATAAAATGGACCCGAGGCTTCCCCTCCAATATAAGTAGTCATTCTATTATTCGCATAGCGGCTTGTCAATAGGGGGGGTGAACTGCGGACAACAGCCAATAAATCTCCCAAAATCTCGGTTTTGCAGCCATTTGCACGGTCACCTTAGATATTGCGATGTTGTTTACTCCATGGCTAATTGACAGACGTTGGGTAGTTTTCTAGACTAAAGTCTTACACCAGAATCGAGGGGAATGGGGTAATTGCCACTTCATTGGCGGGGTTTATGGGTGCAATTGCTTTTCCCTTAGAAAACCATTCACGCGACATGATGTTACTGGTTTAACGGTGGGGAGGTAGGCAGTTCTTTAAAAGAAGCGTCTGCCAGAATGACTACAAGATAGTTTGAACCGTAAATAGGAACACAAACATGAGTCGCAATTTGATCCGCTTGGATGGAGGAATCCCTATCCAGGCCCGGGTGATCTGTCCGCACTGCTGGCATACGTTCCCTCCAGATCAGGCTTTATGGATATCCGAGCATCCGGATTTAGTTGGTGATCCGCGCCTTGGCGAAGATTCTGCAAAGCGTTTTCTACCAACCAGATTCGATCTTAACGGGGCCGCCATCGATGCTCGAGGATTTGCCTGCCATGGATTGGCTTGTCCAAAATGTCATCTTTCTGTTCCTCGCTCATTCTTTGAAATGCCCCCAGTGTTCTTATCGATCTTAGGAGCGCCAGCATGTGGTAAGTCTTATTTCTTGGCTGCAATGACTTGGCGGTTGCGCAAGATTATGCCTAAATATTTCATGCTCAGTTTTTCTGACGCCGACCCTGGCATGAATCATAGACTGCATGAATATGAATCGCTCCAATACCTCAATCCAAACCAGGATGAGCTAGTCGCCATCGAGAAGACCGAATTGCAGGGCGACCTTTACGACACGGTTCTTTTCGGAGGCCAGCGCATCAGTTATCCTCGTCCGTTTGTGTTTTCCGTGGTGCCGATCGAAGGGCATCCCAATTATGGCAACAACGCGACAACCGCTCGCACGTTGTGTGTGTATGATAACGCCGGCGAAAGTTTCTTGCCGGGTGCCGATACCGCGGCCAATCCGGTTACTCGTCATTTAGCCCTTTCGCGCGTACTTATGTTCTTGTTCGACCCGACTCAGGATATACGTTTTCGTAAATTGTGCAGCGGCAAGACTCACGATCCGCAAATGCTGGAACGGACTGAACGCTTTGCACGAGAACAGCCGGTCCTCCAAGAGACTATTCTTGCCGAAGCTGCACAGCGCGTTCGCCTCTTTGCCGGCCTAGGACAGAATCAAAAGCATCAAAGGCCTCTTATTGTCGTGGTCACAAAGTTTGATGCCTGGCGGAAGCTTTTAAAACCACAAGACTTTTTGAACACTTGGGCGGTAGGTTCCCAGGGATCGATTACGGTGATGCAACACGAACTGATTGAGAATTGGTCGCGAATACTAAGGTCACTTTTATGGGATGTCTCGCCAGAGATCGTCTCTACAGCTGAAAGTTTTGCGAGCCAGGTTTTATACCTACCTGTCAGCGCAACCGGTCGCAATCCCGAACGCGATCCGAAAACAGGCGCACTTGGTTTCCGGCCTAAAGACGTTAAGCCGGTGTTTGCCGAAGTGCCTCTCTTATACAGTATGAGCCGGTGGATGCATGGTTTAGTGCCTTATGGGAAACCGAATGCAGATGCCGAAAAATATGCCGGAGCAGACGGAGATTTTGCCCCAATAGGCAATAGCGCAAAACGCGCCTCAGATCAGTATGCCGATGAAAAACTTTGAGCAGGTACATCGTGAGCCAGGAACTAATCTATACATCGGCAGCGCGGGGCTTAAAACCAGGAAGTCAAGGTTTTTGTACGGTGGCATATACACGGGGAATGTCGCCCAATTTGATCCAACAACTAGAGTCGCTCAGTGGATATCGCCAAATTTTTTCACCGCAAGATCCCCAGGCGGCGCTAAATCCCGTATCCCAGTCGCATATTGTGCTTAACGTAGCTGGCCGACGCTTTCACGTACTTTCTCGAATCTGTGACGCCGGGCTCGATTACACCCAACGGACAAATAAGTTTGCGCATCACATAGTTCTCGACGCCGCCGAAGTACCGGCGGCCGGTCCTGCCTGGCTGCTGGCTTATCCCGGGTTTATGCGCAATAAGTGGGAAAGCGAACCTGGCATCTTGCCCGTTGGCCCTGTAGTTCCGAAGGGAGAATCTATCCCATGCGTATGTCGCGCCTGGCAACAAATTACCGGAGATGCCGGATGGGGAGGTGTACTTGCCGAAACAATTACAGGAAGTGTCAATCGGCCGGCCGTGCTGATCTTTCGGCCTGGGATGGATATGCTGGTTTTATTGGCCGAGACTTTTGCTTTATTGCCGGCAGAACTGCGTTGGCGAGTTTCATTTAATACCTATTTCAATAAATTGCCGCCCGGTATCGATTGCCAATGGCGTTGTGTTGTGGATGGCGCTCCGGAAGCGGTTGCAGCGCGACGTACAACCAAAGGCGCTCTGATTATTGACCTTTGCCGACCACTGGGACAGGCAATGGGTGGGGCTTATGTAAATGCGGCTCGGACGGGGAAAATACTTCCTGCAATTCCATCAGTCACACTTGATTTTGCCGACATCGGGCCCGAATATACCCTCAAGGAAACTGAAACGGCATTGACTGGTGCTGGTATTGGCACACAGACGCAGTCTGCCGTAATTGAGAAAGGTTATCCAGCACCGCCGCCGTCTCCGGTGCCATTAAAACAACATTTACCATTCACAAGACTACAATTCAAGCGCAAGCCGCCTAGGCGCTGGCCGTGGGTGTTGTTGATTACTGCATCGATCTTGATCATTGTTGGGGGTGGTATTGCTATACGGTCTGCTATCAATAATCAGCCAACTAAAGCATCAAATGATCCAAAACCAAAGCAGGTCGAAACACAGAAGCAGGTTCTGAATGAACATATTATCAGGGCCAAGGAAGTTATGGAAGCCGCTGCGAAAGTCGCGAACGACCTTGAAAATTCCATTGCTGAGGCTAAGCGAGATATCGCAGATATCAAGGATGCTGTCAATAACGCTAAAAAATCTACCACTGAAGTTCTCCAAGCCACCGAGGATGCGAAGCAATCTATTCACATGGCAAAAAATGCTGGAGCTGATAGTGTTAAAAAGGAAGCCGAGGAAGCCGCCGATGTTGCCATGAAATTAGCAAATGATGCTGATCAAATTGCCAAGGAAGCCAAGAAGGCCTCTGATAAAACTGAAGAAATCATTTCTGAAGCCGAGAAAACCAAAGAGAATGTCAAACAAAATGCTGCCAATCTAAAAAATATTATTAACGAGGCTACACAAATTACCGGGATTCCCGAAGATCATCCAGCCAATACTGAAAATGCCATTACTAAAACAAACCAAGCTGCAAAATCGGCTAAAGATGCCAGCACTATTGCCGAAAAGGCAATTAAAGATATTAAGCAGGCCACAAGTAATGTAAAAGTGTTTATTAACAAGACAAAACAAATCATAGACAGGAACCAGCAGGCAGCCGAGGACATAAAGAGAATAGCTAGCAATGCTCAGAAAGTTGCCAAAGAAAAGGAAGCTGTGGAGCGACCCATCCCATTACCTCAATGTATTTATGATTCAAATAAGCAAGACACACCATTGCCAAAACCCACTAAAATTGGCCAAATTCCTACAGTTCAAATAAATGATATTGATATCATCGGCTTGAATAACGTTTTTCCGAAAGAAGTTACACCGAAGAAAGTGAAGACTGATACTTCTTTAGATTTTATTTTGAGGAAAGGCCTAGCCGAACAGTCAATGGCATGCATACTCATTGAACAACAGTCTGAGAAACCAATTTTTAAATGGCTCGATGCAGCCAAGGAAATGAAGGAAACGGCCGATTTGTTACGAAATTGTCTTCTTAGTGTTAAATTGCCTCATTACAGCACACCCGCGATCATACCTTTGAGAACAGCTAGACCAGAAGAGTCCTTAAAGTTCTCATTTTTAGGAAGAAATAATTCATCAATTGAAAATATGATTGACATAGATAACGTGCCTCTTAATAAGGAACTTGGCCTTGAATTATTAAACCTCCCGCAGGAATGGAAAATTAAAAATAAAAGCAAACAACCAGAGGAATTACCTAATAAATATAACATACACGTGGGCAAGGCAGCCCCCATTTATTTCTCGGTGACAATCGATCAAATAAATAAAAAAGATGAGAAGCCATTTTCTAGGTATTGCATGGTTAAACTAACCTATCTGGGAGCAGGAAACAAATCTCAAATTATCTATCCCAAAGATATAACAGCTAAGCGTGATCAGAAAGAAATGCTATTGGAAAATAAATTAACGGAGTTGTTAAAGGAGTTACAAGATTATCTGAAAATCGAAAAAAAAGTAGATAACAATTTGGATAAAAATAATCGAGAGACAATTCAGCAACGAATTATCAAACTCGAAAAAGAAAAAGAAGAACTAATAAAAAGGTTCAATGATTCCAAAAAAGAGAAAGATGATGATACAACTAAGATACAGCAGCTAGAAGATGGGATCATGAATATCGAAGGTGATATTAAAGAATTGAATGATATAGAAAAAGAATTCCAGGAGCTTAATCCAAACAAAGCTGAATTAGATTTTCGTATCTACATTATGATTGATACACACAAAGTTAACCTAATAACAACAGAACAGCCAAATTGAGTCTAGAACGTAGTCTTTTCAATTAATTACCGGAGTATTTTACAACTATGCTCGACTACCAGCACATCGTCGATGACGTTCGCAGCACGATTGATTCGCAAAGCGTGGATGCGATTGATTTTCTGCGGGCGGCGGCGGCTGACTATTCGATGGCCTGCGATGAAGTCAATCAGCGATTGAGCCAATGCGGGGCGCTTTTGCGCAAAGGTCTGCGCAGCGAGGCCATTCAACTATGCGAGATCGAGCCCAATTTGTTAGACGCTGTGACGATACTGGATTTTCCAGAACGTCCAGATTGGATCGAAACCGCGAAACGCAGCGCCATCGCACCGCCGCCACCCATGCTGCTCGATGTAGCCGCAGCATTAAACGAAGCTTACGCCTTGGAGCAGCCGTTGGCCGCATTGCTGCAACGCCACCGACTACTGGCTTTGGCGCACGGGTCTTTGTCGGAACGCATCTACGTTCTCCGGCAGTTGGCTGATCTTGATGCCGACAATCCCGTCTGGCAGGAAGATCTGAAGATCTTTGAGAATGAGCGGCTAAAACAGATTCAGGCCGAGGTTGCAGTCGCCGAACACGCAAATGATGTAAATAAGTTGGCAATGCTTCATGAGGAACTTTCCAGTCCTGACTGGAAAAATCTACCTCCGCCGGACGTGGCAAAGTCGGCCGGTGAGGCGCATGGAAGGTTGCATTATTGGTCGGTCCAATCACAATTGGAGGCGATATCAAAAGAGTTTAGCACTGCCTTGTCAGGTCTACGGATTGAACAAGGCCGGACACTACGCAGTTGTTGGTACGACATCATTGCCAAATCCGGTTGCCAACCGCAGGAATACATCGCCAATCGCGCCGCCCCAGCCCTCAAATGGCTACAAGAACAAGACGAGATAGAGCGGCAGCGTCAAGACCATAAAGTGGCCTTAGACGCATTGGCACAAGCCGCAGGGCATGGAAAATCGGTTCGGCAATTACAGGAATTGCACTACCAAGCCGCAAAAACGGGCGCGGTGCCGGCCACTTTGGAAGAGCGCTATCAAGCACGGCTGACGTTGCTGCAACACACGGCCCTGAGAAGGTGGCGGCTGATATATGCCGGACTTGGTACCGGCGCGATTGCCGCGGCAATAATCATTGTGATGCTTGTCTCGCATCAACTATATGAAGGCCGTGTCACAACGGCAATCACGGCTTTAAAAAACATGATCGAACGCAGTCAGTTTTATCGGGCTAACGAATTGATGCAGGGATTGCCCAAGAATGTCCAACAAGATCCTCGCATTAAGGAAATCGCTGCTACATTGCAGGACAAGTTAAAAACTGCAAAGAATCAGCAAATAGAGTTTTCTCAACTGCTTAAAACAACAGAGCTCGATTTGAATCAGTTGCAGAAGTCGCTTACCAATGAACCTGGGCAACCCGCACTTAACCGCTTGTGGGAAGACCTGGACCGCATCGAAAAAGCCATAAACCATTTGAGTACCTTGGCGGATTCGGACGAAGACCGTTCAAATGTTAAAACGATATCAAGTTTTAAATCACAGATAAATGATATTTTGCATAGGCAAGTGGACAAAGCGTTCATCAACCAGTACGAGGATTTCAACAACCGATTAACGCAAATCGAGAATGACAGAACCGCGGACTCGAAGACGCAAAACGCCAATCTCAATGGCTATAGGGATAGATTATTGGCATGGATAAGCGTTAACGATCATGTCAACAGCGCCGTGCTTAAAGAGCATACCGGAGCATTAAGGGACCGCCTTTCGAACTTGGAAAACAGTGTGAAGCTGCAAGGCCAAGAAGAACGAGACGAAAAACAGATTACGGCCGCCGTGGGAGAGAATGCGAATTACGTGAAGGCCCTTCAAGAGTTCGTCCAACGGAATCCGCAGTCCGAGCATGCATCCAACTTCAAACGAGTCATTGGAGAATCGTCGTGTTGGGAAACAATTGTAGAGTGGAACAAACTGGCCAAGCAATTGCGGCAATCCGGCATCTTGGGGATTCGGCCAGAAGCGGCTGAAGCGCAATGTACGTTGCTGACGGATGTGTCCGAGAGATTCGCCGACTGCGAAGAATGCCAGATCCTTCGTCAATCGCTGCCTTATATAAAAGCAATCGGTCGTCGAGACAATGAAGGCGCACGCATCGAGGCGTCATTGAAAAAGTTGTTTGCAGACCCCCTGGTAGCTGATGTTTGGATGCTGGAAATGGAGAATGGCCGGCGCTATTATCTTAAGGAACAACCGGATTTAGGAACGACATCTTTTTCATACATAAATGCGTTCAACGGAAAAACGCGGCCGGAACCTTTGAAACAAGCGGATGCGGTAAAAGCCAAGGTGGTACGCGCCCCACAGGTCTTTGTTGCAAAACAGATTCAGCCGATCCTTAATGCACTTAGCGACAGTAATTGGGAAAAGTCGTTTTGCGAAATGATTGCCATTATACACGCGGATCATGAAATGGACCCCATACTAAAAATAAATCTTCTGCAACAAGTACTGCAAACAGGCGTTCGTGGAAGTTATTGTCTTGAAAACGCGTTTGACCGCCACCTGGAATGGTTCAAAGAGACGAGAATAAATGCATTTGCGAATTGGCTCGATCCAACCCAATCGGAGATTAACAATACACGTAACGAAGCAAAGAGAAAATTGGAAACCTTTCCGGATGTCGATGGCCCTGGCAAAGCGGTAGAGAAAGACTTGGCGGCCATTAAGCGGAACAGGATCAGCGAGTATGATTGGATTGGTTGGTTGCACCGGGCGAGAGACGGAAGATGGGAATGTCTGACAAAACAAACACCGCTTGGAACTGGCAAGCTGTTCATGGTTTGCTTACAACAATCCGGAGGAAAGTCCTTAATAGCGCCGGTCGGCAAAGTTGATCGTAACGCTATAACCATTGATACGAAATCAACCTCGATGCTGGTTGAAGGGCGGCCGTTATACTTGGCAGTACCCTAAATCCTGGAGTATTTGTAGTTCATCTATCAAATAAGGTTACAATCATGGACACCCAGCTTTATGTTCGGATTCGCGGAAGAGTCTTGGGACCCTTTGACCAAGAAAAGCTTCAATCGCTCGTGCGTCGAGGACAGTTAAGCCGCATGCACGAACTCTCGCCAGATGCCACAAACTGGGTCCAAGCATCGACGTATCCTGAACTTTTCGTCAGCGAGAGCCATATTTCATCTGTTATTACACAACAGGTATCTAGCCAAACAACGGAAACCGTTCACGTAGACGCACATCAAATAACGGCCAGACGGTGGTGGTATCGCCTAAATGCCACTGAATTCGGTCCTGTAGAACAATCCACTTTACAGCAGATGTTGGTATCGGGAAAGCTCGGTCCCGATGATTACGTTTGGGCGGAAGGCATGTCGCAATGGCTCCCCGTTCGACAGATTCCCGATCTGTTGCCGCATCAGGCCGCAACATGGCCACAGCAGAGCATGGGCGGGCCGTCTATCGGCCCAACAGAACGAAAATCCGAACTGTCCTTGAGCCTATGCAGAACTGCCACGAACTCATGCTCCTGGGTTGTCTTTATCGCCATTGTTGCCTTTGTCTACGCAGGACTGGCAATTCTGGCCGGCATATTTGCTTTGATACACGGCGCTAACCATCATTTACCAGAAGTAGTCGCTTGGGGGCTATTTGAATTGATCTTTGGCGTTGATGTTGCGGCCGGCGGCTTCTTGTTATCCAACTACGCTAGCCGCATGAAGAGTCTGCGTTATAGTAATCAAGACATAATCCTTGAAAAAGCCCTGGAGATGCTGCACACTTTCTGGATTTATGTCAGCATTAACTTGATTGTCATATTGGCCTTGTTAGTATTTCTCATGGTTTGGATGATTGCCATTGCAGGCTCGTTCCCGTGGCCCACGTAGTATTCTGTCAGAGTTTTTGGGAAGAAAATGCAATAAAGGACGAATAGCCCATCGTATATCGAAAAATCCACTTGTCTTTCAAGTCAAAAGTTAGGCGAATAATTAATCCAACGATCCGAAAAGTAATCCCTGAATGCTAGGGGCCCTCATGTCTAGTCAATTCAATCCATATTGTGAATGGCTGGGAATTCCACCGCAAGTTCAGCAACCCAATCATTATCAGTTATTAGGAATCAGAAATCTCGAAGACCATCAGGAGTTGATCAAAAGCGCTGCAAACGAGCGAATGAGCCGGGTCGTATCATTCAAAAGCAAGGAGAACTCGTTATTATTGAATAGAATCCTTTCTAATATCATCGCTGCCAGAGACTGTTTGCTTGACCCTACAAGAAAGGCGGAATACGACAATTCGCTTAAACTACTATCACAAAGTCCTACTAGCCGGGCAGCTTCGCCGCCTCCACCTCCAACTCCGCCATCATCTTGGACACGATCTTTGCCTTTGACCCCCATCCCGCCACCAATACAGGTATCCTCACAATCGCTTACCAAAGAATATCACGTATCTAATTCAAATGAGGCGGGAAGATCCCCTGTACCCGAGCAAATAAAAGACACTCTAGTCAGGAATGTTGCCATCGCTGCGGGGACGGTTACAGTAATTCTTGTAGCAGTGATTCTAGTACCGTATTACTTGCGTGATAAATGGGAGATATATGAGAAAGCCCGCGTAGTTGACAAACTTGAGGAGGCGGACCGCCTCCAACAAGTCAATCCTCTCTTAGCCTATAAGGCATACGACGAAGTTCTCAAGGAAGCCCAACTGCACAAGATCACAGATGAAGATTTCTCAAAACGACTGGCGGTTGCTGAAAAAGCGCATCTCGTCCTATATCAGAAAGTCCAGGATAAGATTAAGGAGGAGGAGGCCCAAAAACGTCGCCTTGCTGAAGAAGAAGCCAAACGTGTCGCGAATGAGAAACGCCGAATTGCTGCAGAACAGGAGCGTAAACGGGCTGCGGAAGAAGCTCAAAGAATTGCGGATGAGAAACAGCGGGCTGAGGAAAAACGACGTAAAGAGGCGGTATCGGTATACCGCAACGCGCCACAGTCAGCTAGAACTGTGTTGAATGTTGTGAAAAAGCTTGAAGCAAGAACCGAAGTTGGAATCACATATGGCGATTATGCAAACGTCGTAGGTGAAGCATGGGGCGAAGTGAAAATCTTTGTCGAGTCACCCGATGGGAAGCTCCTAAAAGAATTCAGTCAACAGTTGATGAAAGTAATCACGGATTATAAATCCGCACTCGATATTTGGCGAAGCAAGATTAAATTCCCAAATTTGGCTTCTCCTCACGAAGGTGAATTGGATAGACTACAACAGCTTTGCTGGAGTCGAGCAGGAATGAGACTTCGGCAAGCTGAATCGCTCCTCGATGCGGACAAAACGGAAGCGACCCTCGCAACTATTGCTGCAGATAAAGAAAGTGACGAGGATATGGACGCAAAGCTAAATACTATTTTGACGGGTAAGTGATATGTGCCGCGCTTTTTCTTAAGCTGAGTCATCCTCAGATAGAGTATTGACCGTCCCTTGTTACAACTTTAAACGATCTATGCAATGCCTACATATCCGGTGGCCATTTTGGTCCATCTTTGTGCAAGCATTTCTCGGTCTTCAAGGCGGCCTTGTTTTTGATGAGCATGCCGCAATTATTCTTAAACGGCAGCCGCAGATCGAGCATTTCTTGTCGATGAATTCATCGCACTTCGTACAGATCTCGTAACGAATGGCCGTTTTTTCGGCGGTCCGGATGGGAAAACCTGTGCATCCCGATGTTCTTTGCCTATGGCCTACCGTGCAGAACAATGCGGGATAATGCAAATAAGTCGGCCAGACATGACGAAAATAAGCCCCAGGTGACGCAAGGGATATTGGCTGTCACGGGGCGCATTGTTAATGTACGTATCGACGCCGAGAGCCGCCATGGAGTTTGGGATGCCACGAATTTAGCCACAGGCAAGAAGATCCGCATCAAATCGCCGGCCCGACTCCGCTCGGCCGTGGGCGGCCACATATCGGAGCAAGGTTGACGGATGTTCCGCAGCGAACGCAAGAGGCTTTGATAGGCGAGCAACTTGGTAGTTTGATGAAAGAGGCAGGAGCCAAAAGTTTTGAAAACGTCTACTTTTCAAAAGGCCAATTGGCGGAGATGACGCCGGAGGAAAGGACTAAAGCCTTGCAAGCTATGGCATTGAAATCCATGATGGCTAAGAAGCAACGCGAACGCGCCAAGTGGGCAAAATTTGCGACACCGACACCGTAGAATTATTGCTCCTCTTTTTTACTCGCTTTGGCCCGCAATTTCAACTCGGCATCATAGGCCCTCGAACATCTTTGATACGACCATTTCCGCTTTTTCCAAGGTTGAGTATAATCTCTACCGAGTTGTTCCGAGAGCAATTTTTCTATGTAATCACTTATTTCCGGCCAAGTCCATTTGTAAAGATCACGAACCTGGACAATCTCACCCATAATGCGCCGGGTCTCCGGGTCTGGAACTGCAACTCGATTTACTCCGTTCTTGCCAACCAACTTAAATCCCATAGGGGCATGGCCGTTAGCCAATCGGCCCTTTGCTTTAAAACCAGCGAATACCTCCTTGACTCGTTCGCTTTTCATTCCCGATTCCATTTCAGCACAGGCCGCTATAACCGTCAAGAGCATTTTCCCCTGCCAGGTTTTTGTATTGACATGCAGATTTGCAATATGCACGGTCACGCCGCGTTCAGTCCATAGCCGCAATGTAGATAGACAATCTTCGGTATTCCGCCATGTTCTATCGAGATAGGCGAATACAATATGATCCCCGGCTCGAAGGGATTGGTGGAGTATCTTGCCGGCGGGCCGCAGTTTGAGTTGTACCTTGAAGGCCGACACCGCCTTATCTTCTTCAAGCCATTCCACGTCCGGCAATTGGGGATATTGCTCTCGAATAAATTCCGCCCAGCGTGATATTAACCTGCACTGCGCCTCAATGCCCAGGCCGCTGTCTATGGAATCCTGATGGGAACAACGCACATAACCCCACAATTTTACGCCTCTCGCTGCTTCGACTTCTTCGACTGTCTGGCGGCGTACTATCTTCGTATTTTCCACCAACCTTTTTAGTTCTTCCCAATCTTCGGGTTTGATTTTCAATTTCTGGCGGTATCCTAAACCTCGATTACTCATTTTGAATCCTCCAAAACTCTCGGATCGGCTCGTATGCAATGATCTTCGTCGGAAGGATCAACCAATGCCCCGCCTTCCAGTCCATCATCAATAAACTGCCATTCATGGGCATGCGTTAGCGGCTTGAATGGGGGCATGGTGCTTATACGAAGTGCGGACTCTGGATCGGGAGCCGCGACGATCCATAGGCTCTTAGACGTGTGACGACTATGTTCGGAGATATTATAGGCAATCATGGTATTTTCTAAAAAAAGTTGCGTGCGGGACAACGGAAGCCCGGAGTTTACTAGGAGCTTTCCATCGTCAACGTACCCCTACGGCTAGTCTGCACGCGACGGATATTTCATTGACAAAACTCCTGACAGATTGGGGTATCTCTGGCGGCATTTATTCTATCACTGGATATTTAATGCTACAAGATTTCTTCTGCCGATTTTGTCCCAACATTTAGTGCATAGCCGTTTATCTTTGTCCACGGTATTCTCGCCAGCGGTTTCGGGACGGCGATACCGCCGATCATGCGGCACAATCAGCCTTCTTCCGCAACTCCAACAGTGACAGATATAACTATCATTCATGCAACCGCCTCCACTCTGGCTGCGTTGAACATCTCGACTGCTGCACCCAAAGCTGTCAATGCCCGTCTCATGCTATAGGCATTATCCTTCCATCCCATCTGCCATACGCTCGGCGGCATAAGGATACCTTCGCCGATTTCCTTCTCCCATATTTTACCCAATCGGTCGCGGCAGGCTTCGGCAAACGACGGGCCGCAAGATAGCGGGTAAATGTCGAATCGCTGCAACAAGGCTTCGTCCAGGCTGCTTGCATCATTACTGGTAGCGATCACGATTAGATGTTCCGGGTGATTCTGTTCGGAGAGTTGGTTTTTTAATTCGGAGTTGACATTCTTACTGACGGTCAACTCCATTTCCTCGATCAAGAGGATATTCCACGGGCATCCAATCATCGGTTTATAGCGGAATGTATGATCGAATAGATGTTGCACATCTTCGATTCGCAATTTAGAGGCGGAATATGCGTACAGCCCCATTTCGGATACGCCCAGATCCGCAGTCAGGGCTTTGGCAATGGAACTCTTGCCGATTCCGCCACAGCCTTCCAGGAGGATACAACACGGATACGGGTTTGCAACAAGGTTTTTCAGCCGCCGCACTACGGCAGGTTGGCCGACTACATCATTTAAGGTTGTTGTTTGGTATCGACTTGATAATCGCATGGTAAACTCCTTGTTCGGGTGTTTCATCGAACAAATCTAATTGACCGGGCAAAAGTGAAAGCCCGGTGAATAACACTTTCTGGCGGCATATTGGAATGGGTTCGCCGCGGTATGGTCCGGGCTTGGGTGGAGGATTAGTAAGAACAAAATCATCAATTGCAATTTTGTCGGGCAGTTTTAGCCTCTGCACTTCTAGTTCGCAGGCGTAATCTTCTGCATCTTCCTCAGTCTGAAATTCGCCAAGGACAAATGCGCCGGTGTCTGTTGGCGTTCCGTCTTCGCTGTCGATTACGGCGATTAGTTTATATATCATCCTATAAACTCTCCCTCCTCGTCGAATTTATAATCGTTGGCTTCGATCTGTTCCTTGATATACTCGTCGCTGTCTCGGTATTCGATTTCCTTTTCGCCAACTCTTGCAAGGTGACGGCAGGCTTGCTTATAAATATCAATCAACTCTGATTCGATGTCTCCCTTAATTTCATACAATACGTCCAGGTTAATGTCAGTATTGTCGTATAATTCAAACTCAACACTAACGCCGTTGTATTGTTTTTTCCCCATACTGACATGCCAGTTTATGTCATCTTCCGCAAACGCCACGGCCTTGAGCATGTCGGCCGCTTTCAATAGAGGTTTTATAGTGTCGCTATTTTCTCTCTTAGCAAATTCGCGTAGATCAATGTTTGCCATGAATGACACTTCGGGATAACCACCGAAGTCCCAATAAATTTCAGGTACTTGAATTGTCTTATCGCTGCCGGAAATTTTCCGTGTGCAATAATCTACTTTTATACCATAATCCTCCCTAAGAATGTCTTGAAAACATTCGTTCAATAACTCCGCATCGAATGAATCATATCGCTCGCACTCCCTCCACCATTCCCTTGCCCGCTCTTTGGCTTCGAGCGATAGCTCGGAATATGGACGGCCTTCTATAATTGTGGCGGTAGCCATTGGTAAACGCCTGTTTAATTGGGGTACACGGCACGATCGCCTAGCTCTGGCGGCATAAACCATCAGGGCTAGGAGGCCGGGCTGGGCTACTAATGCGTATTTGCCCGCGCTCCAGGCTATTTTGAATCGCTGGCACTCTCGGCGGATGGTTCCTTCAATGGCATGGGCCACCAATCATTAAATCCCGCCTGATTAGCCCACTCATAGGCATCGTCCAATGTCTTGAACGGGCCGTAAACTGTAAATCCGTTTCGTGGATTGCCAGTTAAAATAATGTGCATACCCATGTGATTATTCCTCTGGGTTAAGATTGACTGTATCGCACCACGCAGGCGGCGGATCGCAATATCTCGATTTGCGAGTAAGGCACACCACCACCCGCACACCAACAGGCTCTTGCCCATAACTGCACTCGCCATCAGTGACAAGGATTATCGCTTTCGGCTTCGGCTTTTCTTCGCAGGCAGCACGGATTAGCTCGGCCATGTCAGTGCCGCCGCCCCCGCTTACTTCGACCTGCTCGGCACGGAACACACTCTTGGCCGATTGTACTTGCGTATCGCCAACCAGAACACGCACGCCGCGGGGATCTGGTATGGATCGCAAGGCATTGCTGATTATTCCCATTGCCAAGGCTATGTCTTTGGCTCCCATCGAGCCGGATGAATCCACAGCCACGATAACTTTGGGGATTGGCTTGACGTGGGCTGGCAATAACGCACCACCTCTTGGTTGCCGACGATTTGGCTTTTGGTAAGTGAAGGCTCCGAAACCAGACGTAGAACCAACGGCATATTTTATTTTGGCTAGTAGTTCTCTGGCGGGATCAATCCTTGGGTGAAGTTTATCTCCCGCCTGCCTTGCTAATCCACCTGGCACACTGCCGCGGCCACGCTGCTCTTGATATTCCTCGATTGCTTTGGCGGTCGCGGCTTCGATAAGATTCTGCTCATGCTCTTGCAGGCCGGGGTGTTCTTCGCTTGGCGGGCCATCTTCCCACGGTCGCGGCTGGCCATCGGCGCATGAACCTCCTATCTCGGCGGGCGTAGGTTCGCCGTCTTGGCTCTCTTGCTCACCTTCCTGCCCTTCGCCGTCACCTTCTGGCGGCTTATCATCATCTTCACCCTGTTGGGATTGCTTTTGTTTCTGTTCCTTCTCTTGCTCAGCAGCCCGTTCCGCCAAGAGGTTGAAATACTGTTCTGCCGTAAGATTACGGGGTAGACCTAGCTTAGCTGGCGTCACGCCCTCATCCGGGCATGCCAAGCCGGATTGCTCAAGCACATCATTCACCGCCGCGTCCACGGCATACCGCCATACTGCCAGCCGGTCGGGCGCAGGCGGATTGCCTAATAGTTTTTCACACCGCTTACAATGTTTCGACCATACATGGACTGTTTCGTGAAGTACAACGAAGCCAAGATGTTTTAGTTCTCGGCTCTCGATAAAAGCCGGATCGTAATACATGCGGCAATGTTCATCGACCGCCATAGTTCCTAGTCCCGGTTTCTCTGTCGGAATAAGCGACATGATAGCGTGAGTTAAGTAGGGCATCTTCTTGGCCGCCAATAGGCGGGCTTCGGATAGTTTGCGATTGCTCACTAATAACCCTCCTATGCCGCCGCCATGACATTCTTGTGGACTTCTAACACCAACTCGTTGAATTGAGCGGGTGCTTTCAACAGTGTTGCCGCACTCGGCACGGCAAAATACAATCCGCCCGCCGCGGCAATGGCAGGCTCTAGCCATGTCTTTGCCACTTCGGCAAAGCAATCCACAGCAGCTAGCCATCGAGCCTCTGACGGCTTACCGTTTTTGTCTAAGTCGTAGGTCTTCACCCGGTCAACCAATGCGCCCAGGATCGCCATGATCTGATCGCTGCGGGGTGGAATTGCCAGATAGGTTTCCAAATCGGTCGGTCCCAATCCTGCCCGTTTATTTATCGCAATGGCAATCCAATCCTCGGGATTGGGCAGGTCCAGGGATTGCTCCCATGTCTGGTATTCGATTCCAGCTTCCTCACCCACGCAAGCGGCAATGGCTCGATAACGCAAGAGCGGCTCGGCGTCGATTGCTTCTAAGGAGGCGGCGCATATCGCCGCGTTAGTCCACGACCGCATGGAAGGCCATGCGCCGGACGCCCTGGCTCGCTCTTTGGGATAGGCTTCCAACAATCCCGGCTTGTGCTTGTGAAACGCTCCGATCAGGGATGTATTCCTGCCGATATGTTTTTCCCAATCGGTCGGCAGGGGAATAAAGCTAGGCGTTGGGAATTTCAAGGCATTACCCATGCCACGTTGCCACGCTTCTGTATCGGTTTCCCAGGTTAAATGGGCCATGCGATTGGCAAGAGGTGGCTCTAGTTCGCTGCCGTTGGCGGCACAGTCCGGCGGATTACATGCCGCAACCTTCCAAACTGTATCCGGTAGAACGGCATCGCCCACGCGATTCTCAGCAATCACACCCAATAAGGCGGCTTGTACGGCTGGCGGGCAGGTAGTCAATTCGTCGATAAACAGAACATGCTGCCCGAATTGCATATCCTGCGCCCACTTAGGCGGCATAACCGCCATGTAAGGACGCTCACCTTGAACGGGATAAGGATAACCGCCAATATCGGCAGGCTCGCGCAACGAGCCTATCAGTGTATAACACTGGCGGCCTACGGCTCTGGCAAAGGCTTCCACGGTTCGGCTCTTGCCGCAACCAGGCGGGCCGCTGACTAAGGGCGTAACCTTGCCGGTTTGTGCAACGGTCCAGAAAATCAAATTAGGGGTAGTTTTACAGGACATGGTAAACTCCTGGGTACGAGGTGAAAAATTCTGTCCGCTCTGGCGGCATAATGTCAGAGCGGTAAGAGGGTGTCAGATCGGCTCTCTGCGTTAATCTTCGTCGGGAAGCATAATCGTGATGCACTGGCTAAGGTCATCATCCGGCCCGCATACGGCTTTCAATTGCACCAGTTTTTGTCGGGGATGACGGTTCGATCCTTCGGGAATATTGGGGAATATTCGCAGGGAGAAAAGGATGGTGTCTCTGCTGGTCTTGTTTGCGCGTATTGCAAGTTTCAACATCCAGAGTACATCCCACAGCCTGCCTTTAATATCCTGACATGGCGATAATACTTCGCCGTCGCCTTCGATAGGGCATACCCATTGATGAAACGCGGTTGCAGTCATGGCAATGGGGTAAAGGAAACCGGCCTCTTTGCACATTGCCGGTATCCAGTCATCCCCGGCATATCCCGGTCCAGATAGCTGAACTAGAATTCCATCCTCGATTGCATTTCGGCGCGTGTATGCGTCGATCACTGGTCCAAAGATGTCGGCAAGATCATTTGACACAGATAAACTCCTTGTAATAGGGTTGAAAGGTAAACCATCCTCGCCCTCGCACGCGGCTACAAGTCGCAATGAAAGGGCGAAAGGGTCTACCGTCTACCACTACCTCACACACCAATTCCCGCTTGTGCGAAATCTTGCATAACCGCCGCTGCCGCCGCACTCTTTGCCAGCATGGCCACGTTCTTCAATCCCTCCAATCCCTCGCCCAGGATGTTGGAATAGAGGTTGATGCGATCAACCAACTCTTGAGCCTGTACCGCCCGAACATTCAGCCGGTTCTCGTTCAGTGTGCCTTTGGATACGGCGTCCAGAAGTTGGGAGGCCTGCTCCTGCACCTCTTTGGTGAGAACGTCCCGGATCGCTCTGGCGGCGTCGGCATCCATGACGGTCCTGACGGTGGTGATCCGGTTGCCTTCCTGGCAGCCTTCGATTGCCGTGGCCAGTGCTTTCCAGCGAGCTAGCCAGTGTTCAGGGATGTAGTACACGCCGGAGCGGTCGAAGCCTTTCATGCCGTCCATCTTGGCAATCACGGCAGCTAACGCCTGGCCGACTGCCCCGGAGGTCAGCACGGCCTTGTGTTTCAAGAACTCCTCGGTGAGCTTGTATTCGTCGGCATAGCCATATTCGGTCTTAACCGCACCATCCAACACCTTGGCCGAGAAGTTGGTGACGTAGCTATTTACAGCCACATCCCTTTCGATATTTACCAACTCCACGCCGTTTGTCTTTGGCTTCTTGTGGCTAACAATAACCTTATCCTTGGTGCCGTAAACGTCCTTGATGGAGTTGTGCAAAGCACTCTGATCCGTCCTGGGATTGGGCACGCAACCACCGAAGCCGGCTTGCTCCAACACGTCCTTGATTGCCTGCAACGGAGTGGGCTGTAGCGTCCAAAATACCATCGCACCGCTAATATCTGTGTGACTCTCGATCATGTAAACTCCTTGTGTGAGGGTGAAAATAAACCGCTTCTGGCGGCATAACTTTATACAAAACTAGCCTCTGACGGCGTAACCTTCTTAGCGCCGTCTCTGTGCGGTATAGGGTGTCAATAGGGTATTTTCCCCTAGTTTTCGGTATTATTCTGGCAGTCCGTTACGATAGCTTTTCAGTGCTACATATCGCACTGGTTTGGATTCGAGATATTCAACGTGGGGCGCAATAAACAAGCGCAGGGACCGAGTGAATAGGTCTAGCACGACTACAACCCTTGCACGATATTGCCAAGATAAAACTCTAGCACGGTCTATTAGGTCGATAGCTTGCATGATGCACCTTGAAATTTGCAATTTGCGTTCTAGTTGCGTCAAATCGGCTGGGGTGAATAAAATCACACCAATCGAATCGAAACGCAACACACGCGAACCAGGGCGGGTTAAAATTAAAATTCCGCCCTCCACAAGAACGAAAAAAAGCCGGTCGTTTTAAGGCCGGCTTCTTGTAAACTCTCGGATGGTAGATAGGGGTATCAAGCGAATAGACTCGTCGGGGTACTCTGAGTTGCTTCCTCAAGGTCGAAGCTTGCGACTACCGCCCATAATCCACGTAATCGTGGGTGGGTATTGTGCAAAACAGATTGCGCAGCAGACAATCCACGGTGGGTTCGGTATTCATCGGCAACATGCCATTGTTGCACAGATTCACAATACACGATTAAAAAATAAGTTGTCATAAAATCCACCCCCTTATTTCCGTGCAATGCGGGTGGTGAAGGTGCCGTTCTTGCTCTTGCCTTGAATTGTCTTGCCCTCATTCTGTTTGATGAAGTCGAGAACGGAGGGAATGAATCCTGCGAGACGTTCCCACTGTGCCGCATACAGCGTCACTGGGAACCGAGGGGAGTTAAGGCCATAAACGGAGACGGCGCCCTTTTCACCGACTTTGCAAAACAGGGGGCCGGATTGTTGGGTGGACTTCTGCACGAACGCGACCAACAACTCGGCGGCCTTCTCTTGTGTGATTGTGCCATTACAAACGGCAGTGATTATCTCGGCTTGCGAGACAATGGGAGAAACCTTGACAGGGGATACACTAGGGGAGATAGTATTGGTAGACACGACTTTCACTCCTAACAAGTGAGGGTTGTGGATAGGCCGCCTTCATGCGAACTACATGGAGCGCGGCCGTTTTTTCGCTTGTCGAGGGAAAACTACCCAAAAAGTCAAGTTTTATCGCTTAATCGGGGGGAATCGAGCGGATAATATAGTCAAAAAATGTCAACTAGACACACCCGTTCGACGGGAAAATCGACCTTAAGCATTATCGACGCGATAATCATAATTGAGTTTTTGCCTATCTTATCATTGGTGTAACTCTATATATAACATACAGTTAGCACTAGTAGTGTAGTAGGGATAGTAGGAAAAATGCTTTTTTTACGGCATTTTCAGGGAAAGAATCGACAACCGTTCGGTAATGATTGTTGTAAAATGTTTTGTAGTATGGACTTAGGACAATGGACAACCCCACCCCCGGTCTGGACCCATTGGTTGCCTTATATCATTACATTCACCCTTGGGAATATTTAAGAAAATCGCCTGTTAAGATAGGTAAGAAGTGATAGTAATTGTAAAAGGTTATTGAAGGCAATGGGAAGGTCAGACATGGATAGCCCTCCTCCCTTATGTTGGACATACTATGTTGGACAAGAACCCCCAGCTTGAAGGAGGATTCAACCGGAAGTGACTCACCTTGGAAGTCTTGGAGCGGTTAAGTCGTGTGAAGCAGGTGAAACATGTTTCAATCTAATCCCTCCCGGGAATATTTCATTTTTTCGCCTGTTAAGATAGGGGAGATGTTTTCAAGATCAGTTGGAAAAGAGTGTCCCCTTGGGGCGAGACCCTACAGGGTGACGGGATGCAAACTCAGTCCCGTGGATTTTACGACATCACTGTTTAAGCAGTTTATCGCCTGTTATAGGATTATTACATTGATTGGTACTGGCGATCCGGGCCAAGGGTGACTCTCAACTCCCGGTGCGTATGTCCGCCCTAGCCGGACTAGGCTAGTTTAAGATAGCGGGTTTCGTATCGCTCCTTTGATGTTCCTCGTTAATTTCGGTCGGAACTCGAATTCTACCGATTGACACTACCCTATTGATGGGCTATAGTTAGAGCATTGTCAAATATACTCTCCGCCGCGGTCAAGTACGGCGGGACAGCCCTGGCGATAACGGGGCTGTTTTTTTGCGCTTGCCCTTTGATCCCTGGCTGATGGGGGCGCAACCAAATGGGCTAATAAAAGTGCAAGCGACTGGACTCGAACCAGCAACCATGGCCTTAGAAGGACCGCGCTCTGTCCAGTTGAGCTACGCTTGCTAATTGAACGGATCATGCCAACCATGCTTTCTTCTGGGGGCATCGGCATAGGCAATGCGTTTTTTCTTTCGCCGTGCAGCATCGTATGCTTTGCATTTATCACATCTACGTCCAACTGACGGACGCCACGGACAGTTTTCCACCTGTGGCATTCGTATTGGACCTATACTCCCAAACATTAGCCAAGTTTAACGGGTCCTTCCTGCGGCAATTACTTATCGACTAATGGGGGGAACAGTAGAGCAAGTAGACAGACTTTGTTTCCGGAAAAAAACTGCTAGAATCAGCCATACTGGGACGGTCGGCGGTCGTTGCAACGGCTCCGATCAAGCGGCACCGGGTAGCGGCGTTTAATCTACCTTTCGACGCCCTACCCGGGGTCGGCCCACTAATGAAGGTAGAATCTAATGGCAATCGACTATCGCAAAGCCTTCCCAGCCCTGTTTGGGTCTGCCCCTCGTTCCAACGATGAGATTGCGGAGCAACAAGTGGAACAGTGGCGCGCCGAGGCGGAAGCCCTCGCCCGCAATATGTGTGAAAGGCTCAACGACAGCCTTGATCTGAAAAGTGCGACTATGGCGGGTCGATATGATGATGGTATGCAAGCATTGGCGGTTGTGAAGCAACAATCTTCGACGAAAAAGGCGTTGGCGGAGATGTTGAAGGTCATTTCCTCCGCCGAGGTTGCGGATGAGGCCCGCGAGTACTTTCTTCGGTTGCTCAATGCCGAAAAAAATAGGGAGGAATACAAGTGCGATATGCCAAATTTGCTTCGGGGACTCGACCATTTGAGGAAGTTTAGTTGTGTTCCCGACGACAAACTGGAGGAAGCCGTGCAAGACACCACCATCAAGAACGTCCTTGCGATGAAGTCGCTAAATACCCCCCAAACCCGGGGCGGGGCTGCCAAGCCGGCGAAGAAAAAAGAGAGAAAATGGGAACACGTTTGGAAGATGATCGTTGACGAAAAGGCGACGAAAGGGATCGGCAAGGACCAGAAAATCGCCAATAAGCACAACAGGACTTGTGCGAAGCGAATCACAGACGAGACCTGCGAGAAGATCGACGCCGAGAAGGTCGCTCAGATTCGGTATGAATATAGCCACCCAACCCGGCACAGTAAGCAGAATCACAAAAAGCGATCTTAGTCGAGGTTCGGAAATATCCAGGTCGTCTCCCTTCCGAACCAAACCTCTACCCCCATAATTCTCGGGGGAAAGCATACCTTTTGGTTCGAGTTGTTCGGAAATAGCATTCCGAATCTTCGTACTATTGGCACCTGCCGCGATAATTCGGTTAGTTACAAAACACTAACCGAGAGAGCGGGACATGCCAAACTTCTTCAGCACTCGCGAGGTAGCCGACCTACTCGGCACAGAAACTTGGAAGGTCCGCCGTCTTTTTGAATCAGGCGAACTGCCAGAGCCGGACCGATTTGCTGGTAAGCGGGCAATCCCCTCGAATCAGCTTCCCAAAATCGTCGATGCCTTGCGGCGGCACGGCTGGTTGGAGGCGGAGGTTGTTGCCCAATGATTGCCACCCGGACCAAAATCAGCCCGCCCGATTTAGCTGCTCGCTGGGGAATCGACGCCCACAAAATCCTGAGTTGGATTAGATCGGGCGAGCTGCGCCATCGACATTAGCACAAAGCAAGGCGGCCGGCCGCGATTTGCGATCGACGAGGCCGACATTCTGGTTTTTGAAAATCGCCGAGCCGTGGGCGGGCCGCCTGTTAAGATGCCCCGCCGTCGCAAGCAAAGAGATATGGCAATTACGGAATACTTTTGACCAAAAGAAAAACCGATCCACCGGCAAGAGCAGATCGGTTTTTCTAAAATGGATTCACTATGAGTAATTTTACCCGCAAAAAAACAGAAATACAAGACCCGCCCTTAACCCGCCTACAACGGCTCACAGCCCTGCCCTTGTCATATCGGTTAGCGGTCATGGGCGTTGAACCAGCCGAAGCCCGCAGAGAGATCGAAAAATACTTGGGGCGTACTCTTGCCTGTATACCGCTGTTGTACGTCGAGTGCCGACGGGAATATGAACGCGGCCGGCGGCGAGCGAAGCGGAGGGCGGCACAATGACCGATCATCTTGCAAATATTCTCCCTCATCATCTTGCCGAGCTACGCCGATCCGGTCTAACCGACGAGACAAACAAGGCGGCGGGTATCTATTCTGAGGTAGCACCGGCCAAGCTTGCGGCGATTCTAGATTGGAAAAAGTATCCGTCGAAGTGTGCCCCGGCAATGGTGTTCCCTTATGTCGATGCCAACGGTCGCAACGGATATGCCCGTGTTAAGCCGGACCGGCCGCGATTGAGTGGTGGTAAGGCCATCAAGTACGAATCGCCCAGGGGGCAGCCGAATCAGATATATACGCCACTCGATGTGTCCAAAGCGATTGCAGAAGCAAAGCAGGAATTATTGATTGACGAAGGCGAAAAAAAGAGTCTTTGCGCCACCCAATATGGTTTTCCTTGCATTGGTCTTGTGGGGGTAATGGGGTGGAAGGAAAAAAACCGTGAATCATTATTGCCCGCGCTCGAGCGTATCGCGTGGAAGGATCGACTGGTCTACATCGTTTTTGATTCCGATATTGCGGGAAACGAAAATATCCAGGATGCCGAATCTCGCCTTGCGGCACATTTGAAAAATCGAGGGGCTATAGTGAAGGTCTGCCGAATCCCCGAGGGTCCACTTGGCCCTGACGGCAAGCCGACGAAACAGGGACTCGACGATTATGTCGTTGCACAAGCCGCCCAGGGCGTTGATCCACGCAAGGCTATTCGCGAACTGCTTGACGCGGCTGAGGAGCCGACGCCACCGAGCGCAGTAGAAATTAAAATGCCCGCAAAGCAGGTGAATCCGGGTATGGAGGCGGACTGTTTTCTCCGCTTAGCCGAACAGGACGGCGTTTCTAAACTGCGATTTTGGCGTAGTAGTTCGTGGAACTGGATAAATAATGCTTATGTGGAAATACCTAATACTGAAGCGCGCGCGGCGGTGATCAAGTATCTCGATAAAAAATATTCCGGCTTAACGTCGAACATCACAAGCAATGTAATGGACATATTGCGGGCCAAGGCGATTCTATCCGGCCGCATCGAGCCGCCCGCATGGATCGGCAATAAGCCCGGCCCGTGGCCTGCGGATGAGATGCTTGTGGCGAAAAATGGTCTCATTCACATTCCATCACTTATTGCAGGACAAAATTATATCGCCCCTCCCACGCCGCGATTTTTTTCAATCAATGCACTGGATTACGATTTTCACATCGACGCGCCCGAGCCGAAAATTTGGTTATCGCTTTTATCCCAGTACTGGCCGGATGATCCAGCTAGTATTAGCACGCTACAAGAGTGGATGGGTTACACGCTCACGTCGGACACGCGCCAACAAAAAATCTTTTTACTTATCGGCCCCAAGCGGTCTGGCAAGGGCACTATCTCCCGCGTAGAGCGGAGCTTAATTGGACCGGCGAATTGTTGCGGGCCAACACTATCAAGCCTTGCCGGGAATTTTGGACTCTGGCCGCTATTGGGCAAGTCGGTTGCGATTGTTTCCGATGCACGGCTTGGCGGCCGTGCTGATTCACAGATCATAGTGGAGCGGTTACTAAGTATTTCCGGGGAAGATGCACTAAGCATCGACCGGAAGTGCCTGGAGTCCGTGACGGTCAAGTTACCCACCCGCTTGATGATTTTCAGCAATGAACTTCCGCGACTTGGCGACTCATCCGGCGCACTCGCTAGCCGCATGATTTTATTGCGACTGACAAAATCGTTTTACGGCCGCGAAGATCACGACCTTAGCATCAAGCTACAAACAGAGTTGCCGAGCATCTTGCTATGGTCAATCGAGGGTTGGCGACGATTACGCGAGCGCGGCCGGTTTGAACAGCCAGAAAGCGGCCGAGAAATGTTCAGCGACCTTGCGGACCTCAGCAGTCCTATTGCTCAATTTCTCCGCGAGCAGTGCGTGTTAGATGACGGCAGCAGGGTGTCGCGCCGACCTCTACGCGGCTTACGGTGATTGGTGTCAACGGCATGGACGCAAGCACGTTGATGACGAAAGCGGATTCGGTCGTCAATTGCGAGCGGCAATTCCGACAATCCGAGATTCACAACCCAGGATAGATGGTCGGCAAGTACGGTATTACGAGGGGGTCGGCTTACAGTCTGTATGGTCATAGTGAAACACCTGAAACATGTTTCTTACCACTGTACGTGTAGCGAGGAAAAAAATAAAAATGAAAAAAGAAAATAATAATATAAGTAGCAGTGCTGTGAAACATGTTTCACCTGTTTCACTCGCCGCCGCTTGGCCTCCGTCGTGGTTATCGGCGAATACCGAGCAAATCCAGGCACAAAAGCCTGTTCAGTCACCGGCTTGCACTCCGGCCGATCCCGCAACTTGTCCCCATGATACCGTGGAGGAAACCCCTACAAGTGATGGTTATATCAACCGGCAATGCCGCGACTGTGGTGAGTGGTTGCCATGTACAAAGGAACCAACGGAATGAATCAAACCCGCACCCTCAAGCACGCCGCAATCGACTTTCACCGCCGTGGCATGACGTGGACGGCATTTTGGCAGCAGCACGGCGCCGCGGTTCGAGCCTGCGAGCCGTGCAACCGGCGACGTTTCGGGCAACTGTATCGACGCTTAATGGCAATCGTGGCATCAGGCAACACAACCGGCATGGCGTCCGCGGGCGACAATGACGCCATGCCACAACCGGAGGTGAACCGATGATCGAAACGATTACAAAACATAGCATACCGGGCGGGTGTGCGCCTTTTTGAACGACACCCCCGAAACCGCATTGGCATGATTCGTGTTTTTCGGCCAGTTTTTTAATATAGGGGATTATAAAAAAATAGGGGGGGTGAAATTGAAAACACGCGACCGGCATTTCGCCGGCAGTGTAATTAACCAGTGGCATATTCCGCACATTATGAGGAACAACTCATCCAAAAACACGGTAAGCCAGACGGGGGAATGGTTTCGTTTAACTGTGGTGAGGCCAGACAGCCTGGATTCGATGCACATCACGAGCCCGAGCAAAATAATCCAGCCCACGCCCACCTCTATTGCGACGAGCAGGCAACTGGAAACAAACGAAAGAAAAACGTGCAACGACTCGCACGATTGTGTGTCATTAAGATTCAACCGCGGTTTTGCTCATTATGATTATTCTTTAAACGGATCGAAACGCTGTAACAGCAGTGCTCGACCAACAAAACAAAAGTCCCCATGACCACACACAGTCATGGGGGCTTTATTTGATAGGCGTGGCCGGATGGGGCAGGGAATCCAGCCGTAGAGTGCCCATCGACTTTTAGCATAATCTAGGCCGGGTGCATGGCAAGAGGGGCCGGACCGACATTAAAAAAGGCGTTTTGACACCCGTTTTGACACCCGTTATGACACTTTTCGTTCCTTTTGTACACCTGAACATGGAAAGCCGACAGAGCAAATACAGACGGGAAAATACGGTATTTCCGGCGTTTATGAGTGGTGTACAAGAAAGGCCGGAATCAATTTGCAATCCGCTGCCTTAGCCACTTGGCTACGGCGCCTTGTCCCAAACTGTATCAATCAACAAGTCGGCTGACAAGTCCTGATAACCTTATCTTGATTTCCAGTTTTTTGAAAGGTTGTTTTAAGCAACTGCAATAAAGAAATCTACACACATAAATGAATCTAATAGGGTGCATAAGGAAAACAAAACTCCCTAATTTACTTTGCGTATTTATCTTATTTTACCTATTTGTCTAAAGCAAAAGTAAATAATTGGAACTTTCGGTTCTGATTAAGGTTATTTGCCAGTTGACACGATTTGTAATACGCGCTTTTGTAAAAAATCTTTTCTATATCACTGATATTTTCCACACTTTAGGACACCAAGATTATGCTCTCTGCAATTAAAAATTGTATTAAACTATTATCCGCTCGGTTCACAAAACAAAAAATTGAGGACATAGCAACCAATATTGCCAACCAATGCCGAAATACGGTAACTCAACACGTAATTGGCAAATCCAAGCTCTTGCCGCCTAAGCAAATGCGTGGGTACATTAGGGCTTATGCGGCTTGTTCTTTAGAATCCATTATCAATGAGCGTAACGATATCAAACATCTTAATCCCAGCCAGATTTCCAAGGTCATTCTACAGGCAAAAGAGTTTTTAATCGAGATGGTTATCGGTGATATGCGATCAATGCCCCCCACAGTTGTGGCAGATATTGCCGCCGCGGCTTAAATTCGACTCGAAAATAGATCGGGCCTTTGTCTTTTTCAAAGCCTAAGGTCTGCAATCCGAGGGCTTTTTTTATTTCTTGAACTCTTTGCTTAATGATATTTTACCCGGTAAAATCGCTTTTTTATCGGCTTATATGCATAAGAATTTGCTTGCATATCGAAAATGACCATTGAACTCACACCTAAATACGACTATCTGGTTGGCATTGATTCCGACGGCTGCGCATTCGACACCATGGAACTGAAGCACAAAGAGTGCTTTATTCCAAACATCATCAACTATTGGGAATTGCAGGGCGTGAGCAAATACGCCCGCGAGGCGGCTGAATTTGTAAATCTCTATTCCAAAAGCCGGGGAATCAACCGCTTTCCGGCATTAATCGAGGCCTTGGAGTGGCTGCAAAAACGACCTGAGGTAAAAGCCCGGGGCGTAAAAATAAACATCCCCCAATCGCTTCGCGATTGGATCAAGAGCGAAACCAAGCTGGGCAATCCGGCCTTGGAAAAAGAGGTCCAAAAAAACGGCGATCCGGACTTGAAACTGGCCCTGGAATGGTCGAAGGCCGTCAATAAGTCGATAGAGAACATGGTCCGGCACGTGCCTCCATTCCCTTTTGTTCGCGAAAGCCTGAAAAAGCTCCGCCATCAGGCCGACATCCTCGTGGTATCAGCCACTCCGCACGAGGCTCTTAAGCGGGAATGGGAAGAACACGATCTCACGCAGTATATAGCGGCGATTGGCGGGCAAGAGATCGGCACCAAGAAAGAAATGCTCTGCGCGGCGGCAAAATATCCGCCCAACCATACTCTAATGATCGGCGACGCATTTGGCGACTATCAGGCGGCCGTGGCCAACAAGGACTCTGTTCTTTCCCATCAATCCCGGCGCGGAAGAAGCCAGTTGGAAACGATTTTTCCAAGAAGGCATAGACCGTTTCCTGTCCGGCAAGTTCACCGACGACTACCAGAAGCAACTTCTCGCGGAATTTGATAGTTTCCTGCCCGAACGACCCCCATGGCCGGTGGAATAATGAATGCTGAATAAAAAACTAAAAAAACTATGACTGAAACCACTGAACTCTGAACCCTAAACCCTAAACCCCCCATGAAAAAAACCGACTTTGGACTTATCGGACTGGCCGTGATGGGCGAAAACCTGGCTTTGAACATCGAAAGCCGGGGATTCAGCATCTCGGTTTACAATCGAACCACAAGCAAAGTAGACGAACTTCTGGCCGGCCGCGCAAAAGGTAAAAATTTCGTCGGCTGCCACTCGCTCGAAGAGTTTGTCGACAGCCTGGCATCGCCTCGAAAGGTAATGCTGATGGTCAAGGCCGGGCCGGCTGTGGATGAATTCATCGAAAAACTCATCCCCTTGCTGTCGCCCGGCGACGTGATCATCGACGGCGGCAACACCCTTTTCAGCGATACCGAGCGGCGCACGCGATACGTCGAATCGAAGGGACTTTTGTACATTGGCACGGGCGTATCCGGCGGCGAGGAAGGCGCACTGCTTGGCCCCAGCATGATGCCCGGCGGCAGCGAAAAGGCCTGGCCCCTGGTCAAGCCGATTTTTCAGGCCATTTCGGCCAAAGTCGGCCCCAAGGACGACATCCCCTGTTGCGAATGGGTCGGTCCGCGCGGGGCCGGCCATTACGTGAAAATGGTCCACAACGGCATCGAATACGGCGACATGCAACTTATTTGCGAGGCCTATTGGATGCTCAAACACGCCCTGGGACTGGGACAACGATGAACTGTACGACGTTTTCCAGCAGTGGTATCAGGGCGAATTGAACAGCTACCTGATCGAAATCACCCGCGATATTTTCAGCGTCAAAGATCCCGATGGTGACGGATTCCTGGTCGATAAAATTCTCGATACCGCCGGCGCAAAAGGCACGGGCAAGTGGATGAGCCAATTGGCCCTGGATTTGGGCGTGCCCAGCACCTTGGTCACCGAGGCGGTCTACGCCCGATGCCTCTCGGCGATGAAGGACGCCCGAGTGCGGGCAAGCAAGATGCTAAAAGGACCCTCCGGTAAATACACCGGCGACAAGAAAGAGTTTATCGAACAGATCCGCCAGGCCCTTTATGCCTCGAAGATTTGCAGTTACGCCCAAGGCTACGTGCAGATGCAGGCGGCGGCCAAAGAGCACGATTGGCCGCTTAATTTCGGGCCGATCGCGCTTTTGTGGCGGGGCGGGTGCATCATCCGCGCCGTGTTTTTGGAACGCATCAAAGAAGCCTTCGACGCCAATCCGAAGCTGGAAAATCTGCTCTTGGCCCCGTACTTCACCGAGGCGGTGGCCAAGGCCCAGCCGGCATGGCGAAATGTGATCAAGACGGCAGTGGAATTAGGCATTCCCACTC
Source organism: Pirellulales bacterium (assembly GCA_963845975.1). Classification (GTDB taxonomy): domain Bacteria; phylum Planctomycetota; class Planctomycetia; order Pirellulales; family Thermoguttaceae; genus JBEKIK01. The sequence goes on from CAWJUD010000002.1 coordinate 1,572,702, forward strand.
CCGCATTTTCCGCGGCATTGGCCTATTACGACGGGTATCGCTCCGAACGTTTGCCTGCTAATTTGTTGCAGGCCCAACGCGACTATTTCGGCGCCCATACGTATAACCGAATCGATAAGGACGGCATATTCCATTCCGATTGGATACGGCTGAGAAAACCGCCAAAATAACCACTTATCATGTTTAGAATCCAAGCCCACGGGTTGCAATCCGTGGGCTGATATCGAGGAGTTATAAAAATGTCTTCCGAATATCTCGAACAACTTTTTGGATTGACCGGCCAAACGGCGGTGGTCATCGGCGGGGCCGGAGTGCTGGGCGGGGCTTTATGTGCGGGATTGGTCCAGGCCGGGGCCAGGGTGATTGTCGCCGACGTGGCCGACGACCCTTGCAAGGCCCGCGTGGCCGAATTGAAAAAACTCGGCGGCAAGGCCGATTATTGCCTGGTCGACGTCACCTCTCGCCAGTCTATCGAAAACCTGCTGGCCAAATCCATCGATCTGGCCGGCCGGGTGCATATTCTGGTAAATTGCGCAGGCGTAAATGCCGGTACCAATTTTCTCGACGCCACCGACGCCGATTGGGATCGCATTTTAACGATCAATCTTCGCGGCGTTTTCCAGGCCTGCCAGGTCTTCGGCCGTCACATGGTTGAAAGCGGCGGCGGCTCGATCGTCAACATCGGCAGCGTGACTTCGCATCTGCCGCTATCGCGGGTGTTTGCTTATGCGGCCTCGAAGGCGGGCGTGCTGAACCTGTCGCGAAACATCGCCCACGATTTCGGCCAAAAAGGCGTGCGCGTCAACGTAATCTGCCCGGGCTTCTTCCCGGCCGAACAAAACCGCAAACTGCTGACAAAAGAACGCGTGGAAAGCATCATGAGCCACACGCCCATGAACCGTTTCGGCGAACCCGAAGAACTAATCGGCTCACTTCTGCTATTGGTTTCGCCCAAGGCCGGCAGTTTCATCACCGGGGCTCCAATCAACGTCGACGGCGGATTTACAGGCATTTGGTTGTAAAACTTAAGGGATTGGAGATTAGGAATTGGATTATTCACCGCGCGGGTGTCACGGAAAATATTACAGGGTACTAAGCTAGAGAAAATCAGCGGAGGGTGCCATGAGAGGTTGGGAACAACAAGTTCAGTATGTTGTGCGGGAGTTCGGAACATACTTCTCTAACAGAATCCAGAAGCCATTGGAAATCATGCAAGTTTGGGACAGCATGTGGACACCAGAGGATGAGGCCAACCTTATGCCTACTGACTGGGATAAGCTCGCTGGTGTTTATCTCTTCGCTGATGTATGCAAAGCAGATGGCGGTCTGTCTGATGGCCAAGACCAATATTCTGTGATACATAGGTTGGGTATTGCAACAGACAGGCCTTTCGGCGACAGGCTTGCAGATTATGGCTACCCCGAAAAAAGACCGCATGCTTATTATTATCAAAAAAAAAGAGAGAGTGGGTTCACTGGTTTCGCTATCGTTGGATTGACATAATCCCGATCGACAAGGCGCAGACACCTTGTTTCCTTCCCGTTGCGTTAGAAAACTTTCTCCTCAAGCAGATTCATCCAATGGAAAACACAGTTGGTGTGCCTCATTCACTCCGCAGGCAGCGACTCGTATTCGATGACCAAGGGTTGGTGGGTGGCAGCCAATGCCGTTAGCAGTTTATTGACTGGGTAGTTCTTTTTAAGTGTGCCACTTCTGCCAGTGCAACACGCGCAATTCGGGATTACACTCATAATCCATTATGACCGTATCGATAGTTGGCATTGCTCTTATTTAATGCTAAAATGTAGTTGGTGGATAGCAAGTCGAGACATAATCCCATGAAAGTCGATCGTAAGAAACCGAGCGTGTACTTGGATACGACCATTCTTTCATCATACTGGTACGAAGGGTCAGATATCCTCGCACTCGGTCGTCGCATTACTACGCGCGAATGGTGGGACACGGAGCGCTCTCATTTTGCCCTCTGGGTCTCATCCGTCACGGAAGATGAGCTGGAAGCAGGAAGTTATCCGCATCAGTCAGATGCGTTGGCGATGGCACAGGGGCTGCGGTTCCTGCCGATGATTGTGGAGGCGCGGGAGTTTGCCGCGCAGTTAATGTACAAACATGTAGTTCCTAATTCCAAACCTGGCGATGCCCTGCAAATGGCGATTGCTGCTGTGCATCGCGTGGATTACTTGCTCACCTGGAACTATGCTCATTTGGCAAATCCTATTGCTCAAACGCAATTGGAAACGGCATGCCAGAGATCGGATTGGCGTGCGCCGCTACTGGTTTCACCCGAAACAATTCCCAGAGTAATTTTAGGCCAAACGATAAAAAGGAAATAATATGGCACTTAAAGATGAAAATGTGGAAGCAGTTCGTACTGCCCGCAAATCGCTGGCTCGCAAATTTGGAGGACTTGCCGGCTGGTTTCGTCATTTGCAAGACTGCGATCAAAAACGGCAAGTACGTGCTATCGCAAGACGGAGGAAGGTGGCAGTTGGGAAACGAAAACCGCCTACTCGAACTGGATGAACACATCCTCAGTCATATCGTGCAGCCAAGAGTCGGATAAGACGGAATAATTGTCTCTGTCGAATAGAATCATCGGTTCGAATTGCGTTTAGTTGCACCTTTTGGCCGGGCCTTCTTGCGATCTGCTTCACGAAGGTGCATTGCTTCTCGTAACATCTCCTTCAAATCGTCATCGTCTGTGAATGCGCCGATCGTCCGTCGCCAGTTCTTATTTTTTCCACTATGTAATGTTTCGTATTTAGACATGGCAACACCTCCACTAACGTTATAATACCCCATCCCGCTCAGGAATTCAATCCATGTTGACTAACCAGGTAATTGAGGTGATTATATCTCCATGACGAATTCATATTTACCGCTTCAACTTGGGCCGCTGCGGATTGATTTCCCCGTCATCCAGGCGGCCCTTAGCGGGTATAGCGATTGGCCGATGCGGGTGATCGCCAGGCGATTGGGCGCGCCGTATACCATTTGCGAGGTCATGCTCGACCAGTTCATCCTGAATGTGACCAAAGGCAACAAGGCCAAACGTTTCCTGCGCGTGACAGACGAAGAGCACCCATGCGGGGTGCAATTGATGGGCGCCGTGCCCGAGCAATTTCCTCCGGCGGCAATGAAGCTGGTCGAGGCCGGGTTTGATGCCATCGACATCAACTTTGCCTGCCCTGTGAAAAAGGTGCTGGGCCGATGCCGCGGCGGATTTTTATTGAGCCGGCCTGATATCGCCTTGGATATCGTGGCCCGCGTGCGCAACGTCTTACCCACCCGCATACCGCTTACCGTGAAAATGCGGCTGCGGAATGGACGAAAGTCGGCATAGCCGGGATAATTTTTTCGCCATCTTCGAGGGCGCATATCGACTTGGCGCGGCGGCGATTACCGTGCACGGCCGAACTGTGCGCCAGCGTTATGAAGGCCGCAGTTCCTGGCACTTCCTCCGCGAAGTAAAGCAGCGCGCCGGCAAGCGGGCGGTCATCGGCAGCGGTGATCTTTTTACCGCGCAGGATTGCCTTGACATGTTCGCCCAAACCGGCGTGGACGGCGTATCCGTGGCCCGGGGCGCGATCGGCAATCCCTGGATATTTCCGCAGATAAAGGCCTTGGCCGAGGGCCGGGAAATTCCCCCGCCAAGTTTATATCAACAGCGCGAGGTGATTGCCGAACATTATCGCCTGGCCGGGAAAATATACGGCGAAAGGCGTTGCTGCGCCCTGATGCGCAAGTTCGGCATCAAGTATTCCAGGCTGCACCCGCAAGCGGAAAAGGTCCGCCAGGCCTTCATTGCCGTAGTGGAACCCGACGACTGGCAAGAAGTTTTAGAAAAATGGTATGCTGAAGACCTGCCGGGCGTTTGGCCCGCTACGGTGGATGAAACTTATTATTCGCAATAATGTGGTTTGTTTTCCAAGACCATGGTCGCATTGCGCAACAGCCCGGCGAGATTGACTCGCCAAAGCGGGGTATGACCGAAACGTTGCCGAAAACCGGCCTCATCTAGCGCGAACAAATCCCCAAGACGGACAGGATTCATTCCGGGCAGTGGTTGGAAACTCTTTTCACTGCTTATGGGCGTGCCGCGGTTCCGGGGACAAGCCTCCTGACATGCATCGCAGCCGAACAACCGATCGCCGCATGTCCTTTGCAGTTTTTGGGGAATTGGTCCATGCGATTCGATAGTCAAGTAACTGATGCACTTTCGCGCGTCGAGACGATAAGGGGCTTCCAAAGCGCCTGTGGGACAGGCATCAAGGCACGCCCGGCAACTGCCGCAAAGACTAGCCCGGGTAGGTTCGTTGTGCTGCAATTCCTCGGTAGTCAATAAAGCGGCCAAAAAAATCCAACTTCCATATTGTTCGTTTATGAGCAAGGTATTTTTTCCGATCCAGCCTATTCCGGCACGTTGGGCAAAGCCGCGTTCCAAAAGCGGGGCCGTATCGACCACGCCGCGAACCTTACAATCCGGAACCAATTCGCGGTGAAACTGGGCTAATGCCCGCAACATGCGGCGGATTTCATCGTGATAATCGCCTCCCCAGGCATAACGCGAAACCTTTCCTTGCCCGGGTCCGGCGGCGGCGGGCTCCACCGTTCGATAGTTTACACCCAGCATGAGGATGCTTTTCACACCGGGAAGGATCAAACCGGGATCGCGGTATGCATCCATCCGCCTGGAGAAATATCGCATTTCACCGGCCATTCCGTCGGCCAACCATCTTTCCAAGTCTTCGATTTCAGGCGGAGTCACGGCCGGAGTTGCGCCACAAGATCAAACCCCAATCGCAGGGCCTTTTCCTTTAAAGCAATGGTCAACGATTGGGTATTCATTGATGGGCAGATACTTTTAAATTGATGATGATATCTTATAATTAGGGAATAAATCCACTAAAATTAATTCTATCAAATCTTTCTTCCACGTGATTTCTCAATGCGTCGGTTACTTGCATTATTACTTGTTTTATCGATTGCCCTGGCAATGAACGGCTGCGGACCATCTGTGTCCAACAAGGATCTGGGCACGATTATTTATAAAATTCCCCATGTCCAGGGGGCGGATAAGCCATACAAATTGCCCCAAGCTATTACGCCAAGTGCGGAAGCCTCTACCCCCAATAACCAGGGCGAAGAAGTCAAAAAAACCGACCAGGCGGAAGTTGAGAAAGAAGGGGAACACGAGCATGCAATCCCGGAAAATACAAAGAGCCCCAAGCCGACTCCGGACCACCATCGGCCTTGATCCTGGCTGTTTCCATTCAATCAACGAATAATACTTTGCAAGTCATATTAAACCACCCATTAGAAGGTATTGCTAAGCCTTACATTTTTTTCATTTCCCCTATTGGAAAAATTTTTATGCACAATAAAATAGGTTATATACAGAACTTGCCTTAATTGGGGTGAATACAATGAAAACAAACATCTTCTGCTGCTGCTTTTTTTTAACACTAATCTCCTGCAATACGGCGTTGGCCGGGGGTTACGATTTTTATAGTCCCTGGGGATACGGCTGGGATTGCTATTATCAACCTTCTCTGTATTCGTACGAATACATCCCCTATTATGCATTGCATCCGCCGGTTTATTACAGCTATCGAATAGACGCTAGAAGTTATGGCGACAGTCCATTCCCGTTTCCGCCAGGACTTTCGGCTTTGCAGGCTTATTCCGTTTCTCCGCAGCCTCAAATGATCAGGAACGAGCATGTCGAAGAATCGAACTTGCCAACGGATCAGTACCAAACTCATGCCCCTTTACGAATTCCAAATCCCTATGTCGAACAATCGGGCGACACTGGTGTGTCAAAAGGCGCAAAATGGGAAGGCAAAAAAACCCTGAAACCCCTGGTAGTTTATCCAATTGAAAAATCGCTCTGGACACAGCGGGAAAAGTCAGTAAGCTATCAACCCCGCCGATAGTATTGTGCGCCTTTTTATACGCCTATAACTCGTCTCAGGGTGGAAAGGAGTCTACCTGATGAAGCGGGCCATTCTGATAATTCTCATTGCCTTGGGATTGGCCGGATGTAAAAGTCAAACGCCCACGGTCGATCCTTTTTTTGGACGCACAACTGTGCCGCCGCCCCCGACAGGTTCGATTGCAGGACGAGCCGCGGATCCGTATTATCAATCTCCGCCGCCTATACAACCCGGGCCTTTACAAGCCAACACGCTTTATAATCAAGGCAGTACCACAACCAATGCGCCTTTGTATTCCGGAGGCTCCTTGACGAATCCGTCAAATCCCGCTAATTCCTCTCCTGGATCAACCTGGACCAATCCATTTAATGCCTCTAATTCCACTTCGGGATCAACCTTGACGAATCAGTACAATGCTCCCCGATATTCCAGCCCGGCATCGTCTGCTTTGACCGGGCCTTCGTCGGCAGGCGCGGGGGTCGCAACGGGAGCTTCCCCTTATCCGATGCAATCTGCGCCCCAAAATAATCTTGCCCCGGGCACGCCGCCTGCCGGGTATTCGCCCCAGACTCCTCCCGCTCAACCGGCTTCCATGCCCTCGACAATTCCCGGATCGACCTGGCCCGGCGGAAATCGCTATACGCCTCCAAGCGGTGGTTTTAATTACCAGGGAACCAGCAATCAAATGCCGAATTCTCAGCCGGCGCCGCCGTCGCCCAATCGCGTTGCCACGCCTTTTTTTGCCGGAGGGGTGCCTAACCGAAAACAATCCATTCCGGTTACGGATAACAATCCTCAACCGCTCAATAACGCCTCGGCAACCGCGGGCGTAATTAATCCCCCAATCTATAATCCCAATATCAACTCATACCAGAACGTTTCCAATCCTCAAGCAACCTATGCTGCATCTGGATTTGCCGGCAGTGCAAATAGTTCGTCAAGTGGACAATCGCCCCTAACACGTACGCTTCAGCCGCAAACAGGAAACAACTCTAGTTCACAAGGCAACAATTATTTTCTGCCGGCATCGCGGCAATCCACATCCCCCACTCCGGTGCAGCCTCAGAACAACTCCGCCCAGCCGACTTGCGCGAGTCCACCTCGTCCGATAACCGGGTCATTGATGACAATATCGAGCCGGTATCTAATACCGAAGCAAAAGACAGCCCGTAAGATAACGCCCCGGCCCGATTCTCGGTTTTTCTATGCCCAAGATCCCCATTACCACAGGTTTCGTGGTAAACTATTGACATTTGCATGGCAAATGATCGAGGACGACCAATGGAAGGCCGGTAATTTAGGAAAAAATAGCACTACGGATCATTTTCAATACTAATAATAGAAGTATCTTTGCATAGGCCCGGTCTTTGCATACAAGAAAATCGAGCCCCTTAATCCTACAGGTGAGTAGAGGGGTATGAAAACATTATTATTATCCTAGCCATTCTGCATGAACAACAAATCCGACGGCATACAAGCGAAGATAGCGGCGGCTCTAAGCGGCCCGAAACAATGGCGATTGGTGCGTTGGGCCTCGCTTTTGCCTAAAATCGCCGCCCTGGAACCAGAGTTGCAACAGCTCGGCGATCAGCAACTTCGCAAGCTAAGTCTTTCCTTGCGATATCGCGCGAAAAGCGGCGAACCGCTCCACCGATTGCTGGTCGAAGGCTATGCCCTGGTCCGCGAGGCCGGGCGCCGGACGATCAACATGCGGCATTTCGACGTGCAGATTCTCGGCGGCATCGCTATGTTTTATCGCTCGATAGTAGAGATGCAGACTGGCGAAGGCAAAACGCTCGTTGCAACGCTGCCTATGTATCTGTACGCCTTGACCGGCAGGGGATGCCACCTGGCCACGGTCAACGATTATCTGGCCCGCCGCGACGCCGAGTGGATGGGCCCCATATACAAAGCCTTGGGGCTAAGCGTGGGCGTAATTGAAACGCAAATGTCGCAGCCCCAGCGGCGCAAGTCTTACGCGTCTGATATCACCTATGGCACGGCCAAGGAGTTCGGATTCGATTTTCTCCGCGATCGCCTGCTTTTGCGGCGAATTCAAGAAGGTCAAACCGATCTGTTGGGCGGCATGCTGGGACAAGGCGCCGGCGCATCGAACGAAAAGCCGGTCCAGCGCGATCCCTATTTCGCCCTGGTCGACGAGGCCGACAGCATTCTCATCGACGAAGCCCGCACGCCGCTGATCATTAGCGCCTTGCCCACCGAAGAGGAGCGTTTGGCCGTGGAGTGCCATAAATGGAGCGCTTCGGTTATAAAGGAATTTATCGAGGACGAAGATTACGATTACGACCATGAAAAACGGACCGTGGAACTAACCCGCGAAGGCCGGCAAAAGGTGCGCTTGCTGCCCAAGCCCCAGGCCATGGACACGGTGGGCATGGTGACGATTTACCAGTACATCGAACGCGCCATCCTGGTCGACCGCGAATATCATCTGGACCGGCAATACGTGGTCCGCGACGGCGAAATCGTGATCGTCGACGAGTTCACCGGCCGGTTGGCCGAAGGCCGGAAATGGCGCGACGGAATTCATCAAGCCGTGGAGGCCAAGCAAGGCGTAGAGGTTACCGTGGCCACCGGACAGGCTGCCCGAATCACCGTCCAGGACTTTTTCCTCCGCTACGAGAACCTGGCGGGCATGACCGGCACGGCAATGGGATCGGCGCGGGAGTTGCGAAAAATTTACCGCTGCCACGTGCTGCCGATTCCCACCAACCGCCCCTTGATCCGCCAACGACTTCCGGAAATGGTCTTCGGAACCACCGACGCCAAATGGGCGGCCGTGTTGGAAGAAATCGAACGACTCCACAACCAAGGCCGCCCCATTCTGATCGGCACCCGTTCCATCGACAAATCGGAACATCTTTCCGAACTGCTTAAGACGCGAGGCATCGAGCACCAGGTTCTGAATGCGAACCACATCGAGGCCGAAGCGGAAATCGTGGCCCATGCCGGATTGCCCGGTAAAGTGACCGTTTCCACCAACATGGCCGGGCGCGGCACCGACATCAAACTCGGCGAAGGCGTTGCCGAAATGGGCGGGCTGCACGTTATCGGCACCGAAATGCACGACGCCAGCCGCATTGACCGCCAATTATTCGGCCGTTGCGGGCGGCAAGGCGATCCCGGCACTTATCGCCAATATCTTGCCCTGGACGACGATCTGCTCTTAACCGGCTTGGGACCCGTGAAAGCTAAAAAATTAAAAGCCCTGGGCGAGCAATCGCCCGGTCCCTTCGATTACCTGCATAAACTTTTCCGCAAGTCTCAAAAGAAAGTCGAACGCCGCCACTTCCGCCAACGCAAGTCTCTTATGTATTACGAAAAAGAGCGCAAAAAGATGCAACAGCAGATGGGACAAGACACCTATCTCGATACGCCGAGTTCGTAATAATCATGGCGCTGGTTTGTGCACATCTTATTTAGCCCCCGGTGATTACACCGGGGGTTTTGGTTACGGCCGTCAGGCCGCACTGGGATAAAAGCACAGCGGGCCGGCTATTTGACATGGGGCAAAACATGACGTAGGGTTTAAATGCCACTGAATCATCCAGCCTTGCCGTATGGCCGGCCGATCGGTAGACGGCTGCGTAAGGCAATACTTATCTGGAACGTAGCGACGCAATACACGCGTCCGCGGAACAATTTTCCGCGGGCTATGAAAGCTCTTTGCTCTTGTGTCTTGATTCTTAACTTTAATCGGGGCATGATTAAGGAGCGAGACCATGATCGGACGTTCTCTGCGTCGTCAGCATTTTTCTTCCCGCAAGCCGGCAAGGGCCCGCAATCGTATCCTTCGCGGCGAACAACTCGAATCGCGCGCATTGTTGAGCGGGAATGGTATCTCACCCATGGTATTATGGAACGTTCCGCCTGGGACGGCCGCGATTGCCAGTATGATAAAACCGGTCAATGCCGCACCGACCGTTGCGAAGCAGATCATCTTAAACGGTAATGCGCCCGTTACCGGCAAGACCGCCTCGCTATCGGTCTTGGGAAGCGACGATGCGGGCGAATCCAAACTCGTCTACAATTGGTCGGTCACTGGCGTTCCCGCCGGCGGGACCGCGTCCTTCAGCATCAACGGCGCAAATAGCGCCAAGAATACGACGATTACGTTCACAAAGGCCGGAACTTACGGCCTGGCCGTAAAGATAGTTGACGGCGGCGGCCTGTCGGTGAGCACTGTCAAGACCGTCGTGGTAACACCCACGTTCACAAGCATTAAGAATCTATCGACCGCTCCGATGTATGTTTCCGGGACAAACCTGCAACTGCCCGTTCCCACGTTCGCCGATCAATTCGGCAACGCGATGCCCGGGCCGATTACATCGACATGGTCTACGACGTCTCTTCCATCCGGCGCCCCGGCGCCTAACTTCACGACCACAGCGGGCGTCACCACCGCCACCTTCAGGATGGCAGGCACATACACCTTGACCGCCCGTCTTGTCAATTTTCCAAGCGTTTCTTATGCCATCATGGCGGTTGTGAATCAGACCTTGACGAGTATTGCCGTTTCGCCCAATACAGCTTGCATTTTCCAGGGTGCCACCCAGCAGTTTATTCCCCAGGCCTTGGACCAATTCCAACGGCCTATGTCGAATCTGCAGACGTTCACTTGGAGTGCCAGCGGCGGCACGATCAACGCTTCCGGACTGTTCACCGCCCCGAATAACGTCGGCGTTTGCACCGTTACCGCCAAAAGCGGCTCGCTGAAGGGCACGGCAACGGTCATTATCCAGGCGAATTCGGGGAACCTGCAAAATGCGGCCCTCGCAAAGCTCGTTACCAGCCTTGACGCCGACGGCTCGATCAACAGGCAGGATATGATCCAGATTCTCCGCAGCGTGGGCGGCGACGGCGTGGTCGACACTACTGAATTCGGTGACTTGAAGAAGCTCCTGAACCAGGCCGGCACTCTGAATATCCCCGGTTACGTGCAAGTCCTGGCCGGCGACGTGATCAACGGCAACGCCGCCAACGCCGCCTTTCAAGGCCTGTCGCTGGGCAACCTCGCCATCGGCAGCTCCGCCGCCCAACTCAACAAGCTTATCGATAAGTGGTTCCTCGGCGCCGACCATCCGACACTCTGCAATTCCTCGCTGGTCTACAAATCGGTCGCCGGCTCGCTGTTCCCGCATACGCCCTCTCATACCGACGAATACCAGGGCCAACTGGGCGACTGCTACTTCATTTCCGCCCTGGGCACCCTTGCCGACAGCAAGCCGGCCGCGGTCCAGAACATGTTCATCGACAACGGCGACGGCACTTTCACCGTCCGCTTTTACACCGGCACTTACGGAACCATCTACAACTACAGCGATGGCAGCATTAGCGCAGGCTTCACGAACAACATCGGAACCGCCGACTATGTGACCGTTGATCGAATGCTGCCTACGACCACCTCAGGCATTCTGGTCTACGCCGATTACGGAGCTAATTATACCAACACCGCCAACTCCCTGTGGATTCCATTGGCCGAAAAGGCTTACGCCCAATGGAACCAGACCGGCAAGGAAGGCCGCGACGGCCTGAATGCTTACGCTTCGATCCAGGGCGGATGGATGGCCACGGTCGACGCCCAGGTGCTCGGCTATAACGCAACCGACTATATAATGACCAACACAAACAAACAGGTGGCCGTTAGTGCGCTTGCGGCCAAAAAGGCGGTGACGATCGGAACGCTCCAGTGGTCGGGCACTAATTTGGGTCTTTACTCGTCGCACGCTTACGCGATCATCGGTTATAACGCGTCCACCGACAAGTTCACCCTCTACAATCCCTGGGGATCGAATCAGCCCGGTCCGCTCACTTGGAGCCAACTCCAGGCAACCTGCAGCCAACTCGCGGTTGCCGACACCTCCGGTTCGACCCCAATTATCGGCGCGGTGGTAAAAGCGGGATCGGGATCGGTCAAGACCTTATTTTCGGATCAAATTTCTAATACTGCCTTCGGCATATCGCTCCGCGAATCAGCCGTCGCAACTAACCCACAGCCCGGTCTTTCGCCGGCGGCCGCCCGCCGCGGTAATTTCTCTACCGCGACCAGTGTGACGCGTGTGCTTTTCGAGACCTTAGGAAGCAGTTGGGTGGCGCACTCCCGCCAGACAATCCATACCAGACCGGTACACGGCATTCTTCCCGCACCCTTGGTCGACGCGACATTCGCTGCCGACGGTCTGCTGTTGCAAGGTGAAGTTTTGGAAACATTCGTGTAAGTTCTTGTAAATCCGACATTACTTACAAAGTGACCGCGACGCGGCAGGCGATGCGGAGGCGGTTCATTTCGGAGAGTCTGACAGGCTGGCGCGGTAGGAGTTTAACCAGTCTTCGATCTGTTTGGCCTGCGCCGTCTGCCCTTGAGATCGTGCAAGTTCCATGGCCTTCCGGGCCGCGGCGACGGCCTCGGCGGATTGGCGCGTCATGACATATACCAATGCCAAGTTATTCCAGGCATTGACGTCCTTTGGCGTGAGTCGAACTGCCAGCTTTAAGTGTTCGATTGCCTCCGGAACACGACCTGCTTGGATCAATGCGCCACCCAGGTTGTTGTGCGCTTCAGGATAATCTGGTTTGAACTGCAAGGCCTGCCCATAATGTTCGATCGCCTCTTTTAACGAACCTGTTTTTACCAGCGCGTTGCCTAGATTGTAGTGAGCCTCCGGATCATCGGGTTTCAATCGCAAGGCTTGCCGGCAATGATCGATAGCCTCCTGCACTCGGCCAACATCCAACAATACGCTGCCCAGGTTGTTGTGGGCTTCAAAGTCGCGGGAATTGAACCGCAAGACTTGCTCAAAATGTTCGATGCCCTCTTGAAATCGGCCCATTCGGACCAGTGCAACCCCCAGGTTGTTATGGGCTTTGAGATAGTCTGGGGTCAGATCCAAAGCTTGCCGGTAATATTCGATCGCCTCCTGGAAACGGCCTGATTTGTATAATGCATAGCCCAGGTTGTTGCGGGCATCGGCATACTTTGGATCAAGTTTTATAGCTTGTTTATGGTGTTCGATCGCCTCTTGAGTCCGGCCTGTTTTCAATAGCGCGAGCCCCAGGTTGTTATGAGTCACGGGGATGTCGTTGTCTATGCGCAGGGCTTGCTCAAAATGAACGATCGCCTCTTGCGCTTTGCCGAGATCCAACAGTGCGCCACCCAGGTTGATTTGAGCATTGACATAGTCGGGCTTAATCGCCAAGGCCTGCCGGTAAGATTCGATTGCCTCCGGCACTTTGCCCGTATCATACAATGCGACGCCCAAATTGTAGTAGGCTATCAAACAGTTCGGATTTTTTGCCAATGCAGCCTTGTACAGGGAGATTGCGTCGCGGTAGATTCCGTTTTGTTGACATGTCAGAAAGGTGAATGCCGCCACCATCAAAACGGCAACGGCAGTCGTCCAACGTGCTCCGATTCGCGTCAGGCGATGCCATCCGCTCCAGCCCGCCGATACCAAGGCAATTACTCCGATAACAGCGATGTGCTGATAACGGTCCGCCACCAGCGAATATTTCATGAATCCCACGTCTATAATGCCCATCACCGGCACTAAAGCCACGCAGAAAAAAACCCAGGCAAATAGGAACGGCCGACTCCAGGTTGACCTATACCGCCAAAGCACCGCTGTAACGATCAAAACCGCCGACAAAGGCAACCACCACAGCGGATTGCCGGTCTCAATGTTCCACTGCGGATAAATGAAAGCCAGATCGAACGGCAAAAGGGCCTTATAAAGGTAGAACCACACCACGCCTCCTGCCCCTAGTAGACGCTCCGTAAAACCGGCGTTACGGACTACTTCACCCGTGCCATGCGTTTGGAACCACATATTCACCACTGCCAGCACCGCGGCCAATACAAAAAACGGCGCAGTCCGCAACAGGTCCGACCGGATAGAAGGGGACCGTCCCATTTTTGTTGAGTCAGAAATTGGCACAGTCCCCAAAGAACGCAACCACCAAATGATCCCTAATATCAGCACCGGCAAGATTATTACCGATCCCTTGCTGAGCATCGCCATCACAAACGCTGCCAGGCTTAGCCAATACCAACCGCCGGTAAGTAGCCCCCACACTCCGTGTGCCGGATCGGCTCCAGAATGTGGCCCGCACACGCCATGTGCGGAATCGGCGCACGTCGTGTGCCTGCTACTATAGATGTCATCACTTATGCTGGGTAATAAATGTTTCAAATAGCACAGAATCGATAATAAGAAGAACAACACCGACATCACGTTTTTTAGCTGCGAGATCCAGGCTACCGATTCCACGTTCACCGGATGGACTGTAAAAATCATCGCCGCCAGAAACGCCCCGGGAATGGATAACTTTCGCAAAATGATCCAAATCAGCAGTGCATCGACAATGTGCAAGATCAGGTTGGTTATGTGGTAGCCTGTCGGGTTCATTCCCCACAGCCGCCACTCGATCCAGAACGTGGTATTGGCCAACGGCCAGTAGTCATACGGTTCGGCTGTGCACCAAAACCGATACACGCCGTCCTGGGCCTTGATGATTCGACTGTTTGTCACATATAAATCGTCATCCAGGATAAAACCGCCGCTTATGGAAGGATAGTAAGCAAGGAAGGCGGCAACGGCAATAAGCACTATGCCTGCCAGGACGCTAAGCGGCAGCGCCGACTTAAGAGAAGTTCCCCACCGAGCCCTGGGAATGTATTTTGAAGTAATTTTTTTGTGTTTAGGCATCGGCAAAATGTTCTACTTGAAAACTGTTTGGTCCTCAAGATCCATGGTCTTATTCTATATTGCTCAATCGCGGGCGAATAAACGCATAAACAATCAACAAGGGTATAATCAGCAGAAACAAACGCGGCCATTTGGCCAGAACCAAAATCAACGCCGGCAAAGCGATCCAAAGCCAACCGGAAATGTCGCACAAGTCCGGATATGCCAGCCAAAACACGGCCAGACATCCCCCGATTCGCCAACAAGCCGCTTCCAATTGCACCAACGACCCTTGTTCCCTCGGCGACCAAATCCAGAGCATTAGTCCGCCCGCCAGCAAAACAATAGCCATGACTCCGATTATGTGTCTACGCATGGCAAGGATGAAGGATGAGGGATGAAGGATGAATGTACATGGCATAGAGATGAAAAAAACGCAACGTGGACAATGAACAGCGGTCGGTGGACAGCGATCAGAAAACGGCATTTAGTACTTTGTACTAGTACGCTGTACTAGGTATTTTGTGTATTCCAAATAGTGCACCACGGAAAGAACCGTTCTGCAAGCAATTTTATTCCTCCAGTTTGTTGCCTATAGTCTATATTAAGCATTCAGCATTCAGAATTCGACATTGTTATTCATCCTTCATCCTTCATCCCTCATCCTTCCTCAAATCCTGTCCAGCATGTCGATCCAGCGGGCAAGTTCGGCCAACTCCTCCGAATTGAGATAACGAGGTTCATCGCCCAGTTTTTTTACGATCAAAGGGACATTCATGTCCCGGAGCATAGCTGAGATCTTTCCCATCGATCGAACAGCCGGCGATTTTCCGCTCGCGGCTAGATAAACCTCAAAACGATATTGGGGATCGTTTTCCTGCGGCAAGGCCGTCATTGGGGCGTCGACCACGGCCATCCCCCGAATTGCCTCCCGGTTGCGCAAAGCGACAAACGAGGCCAATGTGCCGCCGGTTTCATAACCATGTGCCACGACGCGCAGCGGATCGACGTTGTATTTGCCCTCTATTTCCGCGATCAGATGATTGACCAAATCCACCTCGCGAGGCGTCCAACTTTTGGAATCGGCCGATTTCGGAGCCGCCAAAATTAAATCGTAACGTTCGCAAAGCGGTTTCCAGGAAGCAACGGCCTTTCCCCAATCCAATCCCCTGTCTCCATGCAGCCAAACAACCAGGCCATAAGGCACGTTCGGATCGTAGTTCTCGGGAACATAAGCGAAAGCGCCGTTGGGAAACTCGGGGATTTTCAATTTGATCGTGCCGGTTTCCAGCCCTTTCGCCTCTCCCGGCTTTTGCTTTTCACTGGCCGGTGGAAGCACGGCGGGCGGCGGCGACTGGCTCAAATTCCCCAGGCTCAATTTGCAATGCCCTTTATTACCGTCGTGCAGTACCTCCAAATCCACCGGCTGATCGGGCTGATATTCGAGCATGGCCTTGATCAGCTCCTCGCGTTTATTGACCGCTTTGCCGTCTAGAGAAATAATAGTGTCGCCCGCGATTATCCCGGCTTTGGCCGCGGGACTATTGGGAAATATATATCGAATCTTGATGCCCGCTTCATCCTCGCCGCGCATCGGCAGCACTCCCAAAAAAGGCCGCTGATATGCCGGAATTTTCTCGACCAGGGTCAATTCCCGCTGCAGCCGTTCGTTGCCGCGCAGCACCGCCAGTTTGATTTTATCGCCGGCGTATCGGCGGTTGACTTCTTCACGGAATTCGGCCGATCGGTTGATCTTGCGCCCCTCGACCTCGACGATTCGATCGCCGGGCTTCAGTCCGGCCTCGGCTGCCGGAGATTTCAACCGGCAAACGCCGATTATCGGCTCCGAAATGTAAATGTTTTGCGACTGCATGCTCACGCCCACAAGGCCTTGGCGAAGATCTTCGCCCTTTTTCAAGCGTGGCAGGATCTTTTGAATGTGATCGGCCGGAATCGCAAAACCAATGCCCGAGTCGTACCACTCGTACCCGGCGACTTCATCGGCCGATTCCGGCGAAAGCGGCACGATCACACCCATCACCCGGCCGCGGATATCCACCAGCGGACCGCCGTAATTGTTAGGCGAGACCGAGGCGTCGGTTTGAATGGCCTTTCCCCAAACGCGGTCTTTCGCGCTGAGAATTCCCACGGAAATGTTTGGCCGGTCCCCCTCGAATGTCCGCCCCAAGGCAATGCTCCATTGACCGACGCGCATTTCCGAAGAAGGCGCCGGCTCACATACCGGCAGCGGTTTATCGGCGTCGATCTTCAATAGCACGATCATCCGCACGTGGTCGGTGGCCACTAGTTTGGCCGGCTTGCGCGTACCGTCGGGCAGGCAAACGAGAATCGAGGCCGGCTTGTTGCTGAAACTAAAAGCGCTGGAAACGATGTACCCTTCCGGATCAATCACCAATCCCGTGGTCGGACCGGCCCCGAAACGCACGTCCTCCACCTGTTCCAATCCGCCTATCGTTTCAATACGGACCACCGATGGTGCGACGCGATCAACGGCGTTGTTTATGGCTTTTTGCTCTAATGAATCTAAATCACCAGCCGCCATGACAAGGGAAATCATTGCGGCATTAAAAAATACCATTACTATCGCGGTGCCCAAGATCTTTAACATGCCCATGGCACGCGTGGGCATGGCACCCGCTTTTTTCAATTTGCAATTTGCAATTTGCAATTCACAATTTGCAATCATAAATTGTTCTGTCATGGCGTATCTTTCTTCGGCATCGCCCCGGACAGGGTGAATTCCATCAAATCGCGGCCGCGCAGCACCGTTATCTTAACCGAATCAAAAGCATCCACGCATTCAAGATCCGCCCGCAAGAGCTTGCAGGATTGAACCAATTGGTCGCCTAAAAGAACTATGAGATCGTCACTCTGGAGACCGGCTTTTTCGGCCGGCGACCCTGCCCGTACCAGTTCCACGTAAGGCGGAGTTCGTTCCAGCACGTCCGGAACGAGCACGATGCCCAAGGCTTCCAAAGTAAGCGGATGCGCC
Organism: Pirellulales bacterium; assembly: GCA_963845975.1. Taxonomy (GTDB): domain Bacteria; phylum Planctomycetota; class Planctomycetia; order Pirellulales; family Thermoguttaceae; genus JBEKIK01. Next base: position 1,590,374 of record CAWJUD010000002.1, read on the forward strand.
GGCTTGCGGTTCGGGTCGGCATCCGGTTGGGCAATGAATTTTCCCCCGCGAATAGCCTCGACCGACGGACGAAGCTCCTCTATTGGAACCGCGTAATTAAGCCAGGTATTGTTCATCGAGTTTCTCAGTTCCTTGCCCAGCATGGCCAAGAGTTCTCCATGGCGGTTGACCAGTGCCCCGCCCGCGCTGCCCGGGTTGTTCGTCTTCACGTCGAGCACGTATATCGGTCCGCGATAAGGCGTTTCAAACGCCCCTCGCCGCGCCTCCAAATTGGTAATCGCTGAAACAATGCCTTGTTGCACGCTTGTCGGCTCGTCGCCCTGGGCCACGTTGAACAGGTTGCTCAGCGCCAGCACATTACAGCCCGCCTCCGCCTTAGCGGCCCGATCAAGGTCGAAATAAGGCAGATCCTCGGCATTGATCTTCAGCACGGCCGCATCTAATCGCGGATCTGCGCCTAGGAGTTTGGCCTCGAATTTCCGGCCGTCGGCCAGATAGGCGGTAATATAATCGGTATCGAGGACATGGCTATAAGCCGTAAGAATATGTCCCTCGGGCGAGATCAGCATGCCGCTTTGATAAGATTCCAAACCCCTGTATCCGCCGGCGCCGTAAATCTTCACCATCTTTGCTTGAGCCTGGTCTAAGACGCCGGCCGTATCCGATGGGCTTTCACTCGCCTCGACTGCAACGGAAGCAGATAATAACAATATAAAAACAAAACTAATGATTGACATGCCGGCGATCAATCTATTCGCTTGCGGTTGACGACCCGCCACATAGCGCGCGGCATAAGTGCCGCGGTAAAACGGCAAAGGATCAATCAACATATTGTGGAATAAAAATCGTCTCATTTGCCGATATGCTAATTAAAATCGCCTATTTATCGACGGTTTTGTCAAAGTGGAATTCGTTGATCGTAAATATCGCAAATACTTCATCTGCATAGCGCACTTCCATGCTTCCGGGCAGCATGCGCCCGTCGACCTCGTGATATTGTGAGAAATACACTTCACATGGATCGGCCTCTTCTTCGGCAAACATTTCCATGGCCAGCAAATTGCCCTCGGCCGGGTCGAAGTAAAAGCGGCAGTCCAGGCTGTTGTGCGTGCCGGCGATCACATCGGCTAATCCTTCCCGCCCCGCAAGCGGTGCAACGCCCAAATAATACACTTCGCCGAAACGGGCGAGACCCTCCACGGCCAGCCTGCGCCAAAGGTACAGCGCGGGTAAAAGTCCGCCGCTGTGCGGCAGATTTAGCGCTGTGCCCAAATCGTCGCTTACCGTCCATTGCGATTGAAGCGACGGCCCTTTGAGCACTGCCAGGCTGTCGCTTAATTCAATGTTGAATGTCCCGCCGTTTGGCAAACTGCCCGATATCGACCACGGCCCGCGCTGATCGGCAAGATGACATCTGCCGCTCCAAGCCTTCCAGATCCGCTCTTGATTCATCTTGTTAAAGTAATAGTTGGCGTATCCCCGCTTTTGCTGATAATATTTTTTCACGATCTCGGGAATCTCCGCCTCGGATGCCGGCGCGGCGGCCGGGCGGCGACCGCCGGGTACGGGCTTTTTCTGATTGTTGGGATTTTCGCCGGGTTTGGGCGTTTTGGGTTTGGATTGCTCGTCCGGCGGCGGCAGCGGCAATGGCTCCTCGGGCCGATGAGATTCTACAGCCTGCAGTAATTCCTCCTGGTTATGCAATCCCGGCAAACGCACCAAAATATCGTATCGCTTGCCGTCGCGGCGGTAACTCAAGGGCACGCGCCAGCCCTTGGGCAAAATTCCCAATATGTTTTTGAACCCGTTGGCGGTGGAAACGGGACGGCCGGAAAAATTGACGATTTCGTCGTTCTCGCGCAATCCGCGACGGAAGGCGTCGCATTGCTCCAGAATTTCGGCCACCACCACCCGGCCTGCCTCGTCCGTGGTCACCCGGGCGCCGAGCGTGGCATGATCGACTATCCGGCCGCTTTTCAAATCGCTGAGAAAGTTTTTGATTTGGTTGATCGAGATTGCATAGCCCACGCCCACGCTGACCCGGCCGCGTTTATCGAACGAGCATCGGCCGTTGATGCCGATCAATCGGCCCGCGGCGTCGAACAACGGCCCGCCCGAATTGCCCGGATTGATCGAGGCGTCGGTTTGCAGGCAGTCGGTGTATTCCAACAGGGTCCCGGAGGGGAATTGGTAGCGATGCACCCCGGAAATTATGCCGCATGTAACCGTGGGTTGCAAATTGGTCGAGAGCAAGAATGGATTGCCCATCGCCAAGACGCGGTCGCCGGTGCGGACTTGATCGCTGTCGGCCATTTCGGCGAAGGGAAAATCGTCGCGGCCCAAAAGTTTGATCAAGGCCACGTCGCCCGTGGGATCCAGCCCGACCAGTACGGCGTCGTACACTCGGCCATCGGCCATGCCGCATTTCATCGCCGTGCCGCACGGCTCTACCACGTGGAAATTCGTAAGCGCGTAGCCATCGACCGAGATCGCCACTCCCGAGCCGCCGCCCCGGCCCTGCGACTCGAAAATCGACAGCACTGCCGGCTTGGCCTTCTCGATTATCGCAATCCGCCCGGCCTCGGCATCGAGCACCGCTTGATCCGGTTCGGCCCCCGGCGCACAACGCCTTCCGAGGGCGCATACCCCAATCATCAGGCAAAGGAATATGCGGAGTCCGCACACCGGCATGCTTCGCCCGCGGAGATATATAATTGGCGGCCATTTCATTTTATGATTCTCGCGTTGCACAGATCGAGGTGATCGCCAAAGCCGGACTGGTTGCCGAAATCGACCAGGATGCTCAACTTCCGCACGCCGGACAGGTCGAGGTCTACCGGCTTAGGGGCATCGGTTCCGGCGATGGGCATATCCAAGAGCACGTTATTGTCACCGCGTATCACCAAACGTACGTTTCCCTGCGGCCGCACCGAATCGTCGATGCCGACTACGGCCTTGAGCCTTGTAAACGAGCCCGGCAGGCGGTAAACCACTTCGGTCCGGCTGCGGATTGCCAGTCCTTTGCTATATTCCGTCCCGGCCAGTTGCAGCGGATTGGATTCGAAAGTCCGGTCCAGGCGCGGAGTGTAAAATTGTTCCATCGATGGCAAGGTTTTTAACGTGCTAAAAAAAGGCTTCCAAGCGACGGAATCCCATTTTAGATCGCTGAGATAAACAATCTTTCCCGGAGAAAAGTCGATCGAAGCCACGATTTCCGGCGAGCAGGAAACCGCCAGGCCCGCGGGCGTGGTCAACCGCAACTTTTTCTCCAAGGCGATTTTGCTCGCCTCCCATCGCGAGCCGAAAATGTCGGTTAGGCGGCAAATTGGGCCGGGCGGCGCCTCGCCTGATGGATGCCGATATGCGAATCCGTATACCTTTGCCCGATTGATTGGCAGATCTTCGCCGTCCAGTTGAAATCGCACGACTTCCGAGTTTATGTCCTCCAGCACGCCTTGGTGATAGTCCAGGTTATCGCCTTTCCGCACCACTAGCACGTCGCCCTCGAGTTTAGCGGTTATTATCTGCGACCATTGGCCGGTCATGGCTTCGGAAACATGCTGCAATCGTACATTGCGGATCGTTCGGGTAGGTGTTTCCAGCAACTCGTCATCAAGGAGCACAATCTCGGCCCGGTCCCCCCGAACCGTGTATTGCCTGGCGACAATCGTGGAGCCGTCGGTCAGTTCTATCCAAGCCCCGGGCGACTGGGCCGATGCGGCAGGCTTGTGTTTAAGCGACACCTCCAACAGTTTTTCGGTCTCCAGAAAAACCTTGCCCGAATCTGTTTCTACCGTCAACCGATCGGCCGTCAATTCCGCCAGCGAACCCGAAACGATCCGGCCGTCGAGCGTTTGCACCTCAAACGTCGGCGACCCGCTGCTCAGGAGTAAACAAAAAATAATTTGCCACATGTCAGTTCACAGTTTTCAGTTTCACAGTTTACGGTTTTCAATTTACAGTTTTCAGTAGGGTGCGTGAAACGCACCATTTCCCATAGATTGCGGTGCTTTTCACGCACCCTACAAAAATTCACAACCACGGAATATTCATACTTCATCCTTCATCCCTCATCCTTCTCCCTATTCGCCCCCTTCCGATGCCAGCCGTTTAAAATATTGCTCTATTACATCCCGATAGTGCGAAGGAAAGTCGCGGCCGATTTGCTGCAGGGCTTCTTCGCGCTCCTTGGGCGGAAGATCGCCCCAATCGCTTCCCGAGCCGATATCCCGCTTGGTCACGTCGCCGGGACCTTTTCCCCCATGGGCACGCTGTCTTGGGCCGGGCTGGTGGGACGCAGCGTGCTGCCGCTGTTGGCGGATTGCTGCTGCTGTTGCTGTTGCTCTTCTATTTTTTTTATGAGTTTGTCGAGCGATTCAATCACGCCGTCTTCAACTTTCCGCACCTTCGGGCCGGTCCGGCCAAGATCCAGCCGGCGGCGAATGTCGTTCATGCGCCGGGCGATGTGATCGAGCGAGTCCTCTTCAAGGCCGTTAAGATCGTCCCGCATCAACTGGGCGACCGCTACGTAACGCCGGGGACTCGTCTCGGCCTCGCCCAGCAATGCGTCCAGTGTTTTCATCCCCGATTCCTTATCCAATAGTCTGTGATAGACCACGCTTTGATAAAAAAGCAACGTTGCCGGAGCCGCCACGTCCGAAGGCTCCAATCCGGAAAGCTGCTCCCGGGCCTCGTCGAACAATAATTCCTGAACCAGCCACCGCGCATAGAACAACCGCATGTTATTGACCACAAAAGGCGGCGCCTGCGGATCGCCGAGCCATGTTTGCTCCGGCAATACCAGGCTGCCGCGGGGCTGAGAACATAAAGCAACTAGCTTTTCCGAATTCGAATCCACCAGGGCGAATGTGGCCGCCAGTCGTTGAAGAAGATCTTCTTCTTTAATTTGACTGGAAGTACGGGCCCAAATCTCCTCGGCCTTTGCCCGGACCGTCTCATCGGCATTCCTCTCTTTAAGCCAATCCATGGCCTTAGATTTAACTGATTCCATCGATGGTGTTTTCCAGTCTTGGACTTTTGCCGCCGCATCGGCCGATTGCGCAACAGCCGCCGCCGTACCCAACAGCGCTTGAATGGCAATAATAACTACGGCCGTCAATTTGTACCCATATACTATAATACCGATTCCTGAACCCTGAACCCTGAACCCCGAACCCTGAACCCTGAACCCTATCTCCCGATCTCGGATGATCGATCTTCCATTGTCGTCAAGAATATATATGCTGCTATTCATTCTGCTCTCCCCGACGACAAGTCGTGCGTTACCCGATAGACCCGCTGCTGCCGCTCGGCAAGTCGCCTGAGGGCATCGACCAGTTCGGCATTTTCGGCCTGTTCGCCTTCAATAAGTTTTGAATATCGTTCGGTGCGGGTGTTGATGCGCATCTGCAAGGCCCGAATCATCTTCAGTTCGGCCAGTTTGTCGACCAGCGGCGAATCTTCTTGCCCGCTTTGGGGCCTGGGCTTGTTCTGATTTTTTTCCAATTCTTTTTGCGCCTTCTTCAACGCGTCGATCATTTCCTCCAAGGTGGCGATGATATCCAGTTCGATACCCTGGGTGACCTGGGAGACCTTTGCCTGGGATAGGCGATCGACGACTTGCTGCATGTCGGCCCGCATCTGATCGGCGGCCTCGGCGAATGCCACGGTGCTGCCGTCTTCGCGCAATAAGAGCAGGGTCTTGTCGATCTCCACCATGATCTGCATTTCCTTGCCGCAAAGCCGGCTGGACTCGATTTCATGGTTATGCGTCCGCTCGGCCTGCGGAATTTTATCCAAGCGCACCGTTCCGTCGTACACGTCGCGCTGCATTTCCAGCATCTTGCGGAATCGGGCCTCGAGCATGGCCAGCACCCGCTGCACTTCCTCCTCCCGAAGTTGACGCAGAATTTGCTCCAACTCGGCCCTGGCTTGTTCCAATTCCTTGACGGCCTCTTCCTGATCTTTTGCGGCCCCTTCATGCTGGGCTTTTTCCAGCTTTTTCCGGGCCTCCTCCATGCGCTTTTGCGCGGCCTCGAGCCGTTTGCGGGCAGGATTGCCTTGTTGATCCTCGCTGGACTGTTCCAGTCCTTGTGCCTGCGCCCGATTTTCACCTTGCTGGCTTTCACCTTGCTTTTGTTGTTGGCCTTTATTTTTATCGTCCGAAGGTTTCCCTTCTCCGCTTTCCGCCTTTCCTTCTCCGCTGTCCGCCTTTTTATTATCGCTTTCCGTCTTCTTCTCTCCGCTCTCGGTTTTCTTTTCTCCCTTTTCGGGCTTCTTGCCGTCAGCCTCGGCTTTTTGATTTTCGCCTTCTTCGTTGGTTTGAATGTCCTTGGCCAGGCCGCCTGTCTTTCCGGCGATCTTTCCCTGCTGGCCGGCGAGAAGTTTCGGATCGTCGCGGTCGGCGGTCCGGGCTTGCACGTCTTTCTCTTGTTTTAGAATATTATTGAGCCGCTTGAGATATTCGCGAATCCGGGCCTTTTCCGACTGGATGCGCTTGGCCCGATTCTCGCTCAAAAGCATTTCCAACAAGCTGCGCAGGTCTTGGTCGAGTTGGGTTTGGTTTTCAATCGCCTGGGAGAGCTGATCCTTTTCCAGAAACTCTATCAATCGCTCGATTCTAACCTCGATGAGTTGTTCCTTGCTCTGTGCTATGGCCTTTTTCAGCAAGGCAGCGCGCCGCGGATCGGTCTGGGCGCTAAGCTCCGCCATCTGCAGCATGACCTCTTCGAGATGTTTATATTTATCGGCGATGCGTTGCTCTTCCAAAGCGAGTTTGTCGGCCGGAGTGGCATCCGCGGCCGGCTTTTCTTTCGATGATTCGGGCGGCGCCCTTTCGCTTGCCGAATCGGCCTTCTCATCCTTGGCTTGGCTCGCTTTTTCAATTTGCACATCGGCCGCCAATGGTCCGACAGCGCAAAAGATCGTCCATCCGACAATCGCGGTCGCTATTATCGATCGCTTGCGAACGGCCATCTTTTACTCCTTTAATAGATCGTGGATTTTTTGCTTGTTGCGCTGTTCGCTTTGTTGGCGCAATTGGTCCTGCATCTTAATTATATCACGGAGCATTTCCACCATCTCATTATAATCCTGCAATTCTATCATCCGGTCAAGCACGTGCTGCATGGAAAGCAGGACGGCGTCGGCCTGTTTTTGGGCGTTGTCCCGAGCCGCCGGAGCAATTTTTATGTCCTCCAGTCCCGTTTGCAGGGCGTCCAGCAGGCGTTCCAATTCCGGAAACATCTCCCCGGCGATTTTCCGCAAAGGATCGGCAATGCCCGACTGCAATCGCTCCTTGAGCTCCTCGGTATCGATGCGATTATTTACAAGTTGCATGCGAATATCGTCGATAGCCTCGGCCACTCCCAGGGTTTCCTGGGCGTTTTTGCGGCAATTCGTAAGCGTCCTTTGTACCCGCAGCATGTGCAAGGCAAGCCTCCGCTCGGCTGAATCGGCCGGACGTTCGTCGCCGGGTTCATCATCCGGTTCGCTGCCGGGCCTGGGGGTTTTTGCGGTATTATGAGGTTTTTTATCGCCCGAATCGGGCTTGCCGTTTTTCTTTTCTTTATCTTGAATTCCCGCAGCAGGCTCGCGGGAAGAATTCGCATCGAAAAAATCCATGCGGGCCAACAGATCCCGGGTTTCAGTGGTTTCCTGGATAACGGCCTCAAATCGCTGCCGCAGCACCAGTTCCCGCGCCTTGAGCATCATTTGCAATTGATCGGGGGTGACCACGTCCAACAGCCAGCGTTCGCCGCCGCCGATGTTGGGGCCTTTTCCCAAATTGCACAGATCGGCCGCCTTGACGGTTAGAAAAAGTTTTTGGCCCGGCTTGAGTTTCAAATCGCGCACCTCCAATACCGCCTCGCGGGGATCCAATTTAATCTCCGCCGGATGACCGTCCGGCGCGTTGATCGTCGTGATTTCATACTTGTCCTCATCAACGGCATGTTCGAACCATACTTTGCCGATGCCGTAATCGTCGCTTACCCGGCCGGCGACTCCCACGCGGGCTTGGTTAGTGACCGCCGTGCCTATGCCGTCCAGTTGGGCGGCGACTTGCGGCGCCTGATCGGCAACCGCCGCCAGACCCAAGCGGATCGGCTCGCGGTTCTTTATGCCGTCGCTGTCGTAAAGGGTGAACAGCAGCGTTGTGTCTTTATCCAGCGATTCCAGCGAGTAATTAAATCCGCGGCGATCGGCCGTGAGGTCTTTGCCCTCGATCAAATGCGGGAGCGAAGGAGCATTGTCATCGGCTCCCGTATCGACCTGCACGCGAACCAATTCTTTATTCGCGACTCCGCGGATAGTTATCCGCGAGCCCTGCGGCAGCGACATCACGCCGGTGACCGGCAGGCTTCGCGGCGGACGATTGATATAAGCGGGGAATTCACAATCGAGCGTCAAGGCGGCGGTGGGATTGTCCACGACCTCGATCATCTGGCCGCTGATGCAATAATCGCCCCCGTAAACTTCGAAACGGATCGGCGAAAGCACGTTTCGCCGGGTGTACGCGAATTCCTGGTAGCGATCCTTGGAAGGATCGGCCGCGCCCACCCGGTTCATCGCAGCCCGGCCGCGGACTCCGCCCTCCTCGCGATACCGTATTTCAACCACTTTTGGAACCCGGGGCATGGACGTGTCGGCTCGAACGACGATATCCACGTCCGAGCCCCGGGCGACTTTGCGCACGCCCCCTGGGAAATCCTCGATCTCCAATCGCGTCAGTCTAGGCCATAGTTCCGCGGAAAAACCCAGGCTTCGCCGCGCCCAAGTGGCAAAGGCATTGGGAAAAACAATGCCGAACACCAGCATGCTGAAAATCAATAAAATACCGGCAATGGCGCTGTTACGCAAAGGCCGGGGATTGAAAACTTCGTCTATCCGCACGGTTTGAATCCGCTGGGCGGCGTCTTGGCAGGCGCGGAAAAGCATTTCCGCGTTGCATAGCTCCTGTCCCTCTTGCCGGCCGCATAGGGTAACCGACGTCAGCAGGCTGTCGTTAAGCTGCGGAAAACGCCGCTCCAGCACGGTCGCCATGTTGCCGTCGGTCAATCGCACAAACGCCCGGCGTACTATCTGCCGCGCCAAAATAGCGCTGACCACTCCGGCAACGGCGGAGAAAATCAGAACGCGAACCAAAACCGGCGGTTCAAAGAACCAATCGATCCCTAGTGTGATCCAAAACGCCCCCCCTAACCATGCCAGGCTGTCGGCTAGGCCCTCTGCCCAGACATATCGCCGGACGCGACGCCGCATAGTGCCCAGCAGCGTCTTAACGGCGGGAACAAGTTGGGGGCGATTGTATATAATCATCATTACCAAATTTTATCGAATATCGAATCTCATCGAATATCGAATTTCATTTAGCCCCCCGTGAATACACGGGGGGCTGTTGCTGATAAATATTCTATGCCAATTTTACCAACCTTCGCGTCAACCATTCCAAACACAGTACCCCGCACAGTGCAATCATCATCCATCGCAGCCAGGTTTCTTCCCATTGTGGATCAGGCGCTTCGGTTTGGATGATTGTGCTGGTGCGGTCTGGCAGTTGCTCGGTCAGCGCAGACTTGTCGCGGAAAATAGAATCCACGCCGACGTAGTATTTTCCCCCGGTCTGCCTGGCGATCTGGCTGAGCAGTGCGTCGTTGCGTTGCGGATTTTCCCGCTCCAATTCCGGCAGCCTCACCGAAATGCGCCGTATAAGGCGCTCATTATCGCTTTCCGGCACGGTCAATTCCAGGCGATATCCGCCCTCTTCAGTGACGGGAAATTGGCCTTGATACGTCCCCTGTCTTGTGGGATCGGGCCGCAGCGTGAGACTTTGTATCTTGCTGTCCGGTGCAAAGATCTGCATTTCGACCCCCGCGGCGGCAAGCGGTACAAGGCGGGAATTCATCAACTGTGCCCGGACCTCGACTGAATTGCCCAGCAAATAGCGATCCTGTCCGGTTAGCAGCACCCCGCGGCTCGAACCCCGCAGTAACCGGCCCTGTGTAACGTGGCGGATCAGTTTCGTATAAAACTGCTCGAAGTAGGCCTCGTCCGTTGCGCGGAGCCGCCACATCTCGCCGCTGCCCAAGTAAAACACCCTTCCGGATCCGTAAAATTGTCCGGCCATGTACACCGGTTGTTCGCCGCCTTCGGCTGCGCGGGGATCGGAAAATCGGGCATAGACGGTAGCTCCCGGTTTTGCCTTTCGCACGGGACAATAACTATAAACGCCCACAAAGTCGCTCCATGCCCGGCGGCCAGCCGTAGCCGAATCGCCCAGCATAAGGAAATCGGCTTCCAAGCCTTCGCGCGTGAAATCCAAAGGCCAGGGGTCCGAGGTGGCGTACGCCCCGCTTTCAGCCGAAGTCAATCGGCGGGGAAATTCCACCGGATATAAATTGCGGATAGGCGCCATGGTCCGGTTTTGCGTCCAGCCGTTTATCGCCGCGGCGGTGTAAATCGGCCCGGCCACCAGTATCAAGCCGCCCCCCTGGTCGGCAACCCAGTTTTCCAGCAACTCGACCTCATCGGCGCTGAGCGCCTGCCAGTCGGGATCGAAGGCCGCAACGCAATCGTAATCGTACATGGCTTCCCGCGTGGAAGGGAATTTGTCGAGGATTTTTCCCTCCTGCGACATTCCTTCCCGGCCGGTCTGCAAAAGCACGTCGAGGGTCGTCGATCGATCGCGATACAACAGTGTGCGAAGGAAGTGATAATCGCGCATGGGTCCGCTGGAAAAAAGCAAGATATGATTCTTCCGATCGACGATTTCGATTTCGGCCTCGCGGTAGTTATCCTTTGGATTTTGATCTCCGGCCGCATCCTGGACGCGGAAACACATGGTCCGGCGTCCGAGTTCTTCGGGCATCAATTCGAACTTGACCGGCACGATTTCGCCGTCCGCGCCTAGCGTGACTTGCTGGGTATCGAGCACCTTGCCGCTGCCTTCATCGGCGGCCCGCGTTCCCGCCGGCCGGGAAAGAACTTGCACGCTAACCACCTCGCCCGCCATGTGTCTCGCTTGGAGAAAACCCGTTATCGTGTAGCGGTCGCCAGGATACGCCCGGGCCGGAACAGTGAGGTCGCTTACGCGCACGTTTTTAGGTTGCTTGTCGGAACCCAGTCCCACGGTAAAGATGGGTATCTTGGCTTCGCGGGCCAACTCCAAGGCGGGTTCGGGCGAGATGCCGGCATTTTGGCCGCCGTCGCTAAAGAGCACTATTCCCGCCAGAGACGAGCCTCGCTCCTTCTGCATCAAATCTCTCATGGCTTGCCCCAGGCGGGTTTCGCTGCCGGAAGGTGCAAGGATTTTTTCCCAATCGGGCAACTTTTCGGCGTCGGCGTTCTCCTGTCCGCTGGAGCCGGTTTTAATGTTGTCCGACCGCTTTGCCCCGGCGCTATAATCAGCAACAGGTTCCACAAGCTTGTTTAACGTCACTTCACGATCGGTTTTCAGGTCGTCGTTGAACTGGTAGATCGAAACATCCTGCTTTTTTCGGAGCCGTTCAAGAAATTCCGTCTCTTTAAGCATCGACGCTACTTGGTGCAAACGGCTGTCAGTGCCCGAGGACGTTGCGGCGGCCTTCTCTTCCCCGCCCTGCTTGCCGGCCGGCGTCCTGACCGGCTCCAAATCGCCCGCGCCCAGTTCCATGCTCAAACTTGTATCCACCAGCAATACCGCCTTGGAATTGCGGATCATTTCCCGTTCCAATCGCCAATGAGGCTGCAAGAATATAACCAGCAGTCCGAGAAATGCAGCCGTCCTCAAGACGGTTAATATCCAGCCTAAAAACGTTGGCAGTTCAACCGCATCGCGCCGATACATATATCGCACAAAGAGCATGATCGCCAGGCAAACGCCGACGGGCAAGATCCAATCGGAATTCGTTTGGATGCGTCCCCATTCAAACGTGCGGGAAACGCCCTGGGCCATAAGCGGCAAGCAGTCGTGAATCATTGCCCGCCTCCCCCCGCAAGGGACGCGCGCAATGCACTGGGATGATAGCTGGCCGACCAGGCAAGAATCTGCTCCAGTAAAAGCAACAACGCCAATGCATATATAACTACTTCGCTCAAATCGTATCCGGCCGTTTCATCGGTCGCCCATTGGAACATCGAGGCCTGCTCGTATTCGTATTTCAATCCCTTTAACCGCTCGGCCAATTGCCTCTTGTCCAAGGCCGCCAGGTTGCCCTCGGCCGGATCCACGTTAAAAGCGTAACGGCGAATCTCGGCGGAATTATCGCTGCGTGTAAGCCGGGCCTCATATATGCCGCTTGCGTCGGTTTCGTTAAGCGCAACCGAAAGTTTGCCATCGCGCATTTGGCGCGGCATCGGCCGTGGCGGTGGGCGCGGAGCCTTCCCGCGGTGTGACGAATCTGACTTGCGCCTGGTATTTTGCCGGATCGAGCGTCAACTCCAAGGGATCTCCGACAAGCCGCCCGTCGTCGGCAGAGTCTCGCTGGCACAGGTATGCCTGCAAATCCTGCATGACCACGACAAAACTCGGATTTCGCGCCCAGTTGTTCCAGGTCGGAGCGGCAGTGGTCAAAAACGCCACTACCCGGCCTTTGCCGTACGTCTGTTCAACCACCAGCGGCACGCCGTTGCGGAGCCTGGCAACTACGCGGACGGTCGAATCGGCGAGCCGGCCGCCAATCCTCGGGTACGGCAAAATAACGCTGCACCATCACCGTCTGCAAAAATGTGTTGCGACGCTCGGCGAATATGCGGAAAATAAAATGCTTGTCGACCTGCATGTCCGGAGCGGTCTCCAGCCGATCGATGGGCAGTTCGGCCGGTCCTTTCAGCGGCAGGGGAAAAAGCCCTTTGCCGCCGCGGTACAATTCATCATTGAAAAATTTGGACTGGCACAAATCGCCCAAAAAGAATGCCGCTCCGCCGCCCGCCGCCACGTATTGTTCCAGGGACTTGACGGCCGATTTATCCAAGCGGTCGACGTTCGCCAGCATGAGGGCCGAAAAACCGTCCAGCGGTTTGAGACTGAGAAATCGGGGCGTTTCCAATTGCGGGCGCAACCCGGTGCGCACCGATCCGCCCGGGGACGCGGCCCAGTTCAGAAATTGGGCATCCCGGGCTTGCGCATCGCCGTCGACCATGAGCAAAGGCACGTCGTTGGGCAGATCAATGGTGTAAAAACGATAGTTGTCCGCGGCCACGGCGTCGCTTTCCAGCCGTGCGGCGATCTCGTGCGATCCTTCGGATTGAAAACTCACCTGGAACCGTTCTTTCACCGTTTTACCCGGCGGAATTTCCGAAAAGATGACCGACGGACGCACGTGGCCGTCTTCGCCCAGGGCCACCGACACGTCCTTGGCCGGCGTATTGCTGAAATTGGCTACCGCCACGTCCATGAACCACGGCACGCCGGCCGCACGGATCCCTTCTTCGGGCTTGAGAGAGGCGATGGCCAAATTCGGGCGCACTTGATCAATGCAATTCACAAGGCGGATTTTTTCGATCCGGTCGCCCTCCCAGTCTTGGAGCATCTTTTTCACGTCCGCGGGATCGTTCCAATCTTTACCGCGGAAATCGGAAATAATGTACAAAATCCGCCGCTCGTCCTCGGGCTCGCCCAACAACTGATTGACCGCCCGCAAGGCTTCGGCCGGTCCGGCGTTGGTTTGCGAAACCTCGATGTTTTTGAGCGTCTCGGCCAATTTGCCGGAAAAATCGTTGCCCATGCGGTAACTGATCAAGTCATTCTGCGCGGATCGATGCCGCCGTGCATGCGAGAAGGGCAGGAGCGTGAATACCTGTGGTTGCACCTGCCTGGCGGCCTCGGCCCCGATGCGTTCGATCACCCGCTTGGCCTCGGCAAAGGCCGTGGTGTCATCCCAATGGTCGGACATGGAAAAGCTGTCGTCCAGCAGGATTACGTGATGCGTTTTCGTTCCGCCCAGCAAGCTGCCCCAATAATGACGCAGCATAGGTTGTGCAACCAGAAAAACTATGGCCGCGATTGCCGCCATCCTCATCAGCAACAAAAGTAATTGCTTAAAAAGGATCCATGTGCGATGCTTTTTTTGACTGATGATCAAGAATTCCATTGCCGCCCATTCCACCCGGCGATGCCGCATCATGTTGATCAAATGAATCAACACCGGCAAGCCGATGATCGGCAGTCCCCAAAGCAGCAATGGATGAACAAAAGTCGGCATGTTATTTTGCTATCATCTCGTTCCCAGGCTCCGCCTGGGAACGTGAATAAAGTCGGCATGTTATTTTCTTTGCTTACCCAGGCGGTTGCTCAAATAAGCGGCCAAAGCGACATCCAGAGGCTGACTGGTGCGCAATTGCACGTAGTCGGCCTCGATGCCGCGAACAACCCAGTCGCACTTCTTCCAAATACTCCTCGAGCGCCGCCAAATAACCTTCCCTTAGCGCGCGGGGATTGCAGCGAAGCTGATCCGCCGTTTCCATGCCCTCGAAACGCGTCGGCCCGGTAAAGGGGAAGTCCAATTCGTCGTCGTCGAGGACGTGGAATACCATGATGTCATGCCCGCGGCTGCGCAACAGCCTCAGACCCTGGAACAATCCTTCCCGCTTGACTAGCAGATCCGAAACCAGAACCATCAAACCTCGGCGGGGATAGTTTTCCGCCACGTTGCGGAGAATTTGGTAAAGGTTGGTTTTGTTCCGCGGCGAGCAAATCTCCATCGCCTGGAGGATCGAATCCAGATGGTTCCGCTTGGTTCTCAGCGGCACGGTCATGCGCACGTCGTCGTCGAAGGCCACGCAGCCCACCGCGTCTTGTTGCCTGAGGAGCAAGTAGGCCAGGCTGGCGGCGATGCTGCAGCCGTATTCATACTTGTTCATCGCGCCCTTGCCGTAGCGCATGCTGCCCGACACGTCGACCAGCAGCGTGCAGCGGAGGTTGGTGTCTTCCTCGAACTGTTTGACGTAGTAGCGATCCTGCTTGGCCCAGACTTTCCAATCGACGTAGCGCAGGTCGTCGCCGTAAGTGTACTGGCGGTGCTGGCGGAATTCGATCGACTGCCCGAAGTACGGACTGCGGTGCATTCCGGATAGGAATCCTTCCACCACGTACCGCGCCCTAAGATCGAGCCTGGTGATCCGCTTGATTGCTTCAGGATGCAAAAATGTTTTGGAATCGCGGGTCATTGGTTAGCTCGTCTTCGCGGCTGGGGGTGATTGCCAGAATCCGGTCGATGATTTCGTCGGGCGTGACGCCTTCGCTTTCCGCCGTAAAACTCAACACCAGCCGGTGCCGCAGCACCGGTTTGGCCAGCGATTGGATGTCTTCGCAGGTGACATAAGTGCGGTCCTGCAACAGCGCCCTTGCCTTGGCGCCGAGGATCAAATACTGCACCGCCCTGGGACCGGCGCCCCAGCCGAGCTGGTCGGCGACGAACTCCGGCACGCCCGGCTCCCGGACCCGGGTCTGCCGCACCAGGGCCAAGGCGTAGCGGATGATGTGATCCGATACAGGCACCTCGCGGACTATGTGCTGCAATTCCAGGATCTCAGCCGCGGTCAACACCGTCTCGATGTTTTCGACCTGCAAAGACGTGGTTCGCCGCGCGACCTCGAATTCCTCCTCGAAACTCGGATATTTCACGAACACCTTGAACATGAAACGATCTTGTTGCGCCTCGGGCAGCGGATAAGTGCCTTCCTGCTCGATGGGATTCTGCGTGGCCAGAACGAAGAACGGATCGGCCAATGCGTGCCGCACACGTCCGGCGGTGACCTGCCGTTCCTGCATCGCCTCCAAAAGCGCTGCTTGGGTTTTCGGCGGTGTGCGATTGATTTCGTCGGCCAGAATCACGTTGCTGAAAAGCGGCCCTTCCAAAAAACGGAATTCCCGCGAACCAGTGGAACGGTTTTCCTCGATCACGTCGGTTCCGGTGATGTCGGCGGGCATCAGATCGGGCGTAAACTGGATGCGGCTGAAACTGAGATTCAGCGTCCGCGCGAGGGTGCTGATCATCAGCGTCTTGGCCAATCCCGGCACGCCTTCCAGCAGGCAATGCCCCCGGCAAAAAAGCGAAATCAACAGCTCTTCGATCACGTCCGTCTGGCCCACGATGACTTGGGCCAATTGGTCCATGATCTTTTGCCGCGCCGAGCCGAGCCGTTCGATGGCTGCATTATCTTGGGAATTCGGATGTTGCTTTGGCATGTGTCGCTCTCAAAGGATTTGTTGTCTTTTCGGATAACATTTCTCTAGCCCAGGCGTTTTACGCCTGGGATGAGGAGAATTCCACAACCCCTTCATTTAGCCCCTTTAGGGGCGGCCGATGCCGGGAACGGATGAACCCCGTGAACGGGATTGACATTAAATATAGTTTCGACAACGGCTTTAGGCCCCAGGCGTAAACGCCTGGGCTAGGTAAAAAAACATTCAAAACTAGTAATTGCTTCCAACAAAACATTGATGCACAAACGTATTTAATCGCGGGCCTTCCATCGTGCTGCAAAAACCGCGATCAGCGTTGATAAATCGGCAGGGCGCCTTTGGGGAGTTGCAGGATGGTGAGATCGACGGCGGTGGTAAAGACGGGGCCGATGTAACCCTGGTTCCAGGAGCCGTCCGCGCCGGCGTCTTGAACGATCCGCTCGAAAATTTTATCGCGATATGATTCCCAGGCCTTGCCGCCCTCGCGATAAAGCACTTGGGAGTAGTAGTAGTGTGCATAATGCCAATGTCCGAATCCCTGGTTTGAAATGTTGTCTAGTTGATGGTGGCAATACTCCAGCAATTTGGGGACGTACTGGCTGTCGTACTCTCCGGCATTGAACAGGCAGGCGATGGCCGCTGCGGTAATGGCCGGCCGTCCGCCGCCGCCCTTGGAATTATATTGTACGCCGCCGTCGGCACCGGTGCAGTTTTTGATGTATTTTACGGCTTTATCGATTATTTCTTTGGGGACGGGTATGCCGGCGTTTCGGCAGCCGCGAAGGCCTTGAATTTGCGTGATGGTGGTCGATCCTTCATCAACCCCGCCGTCTTTCGCGCTGACGTAACCCCAACCCCCCGGCTCGGTTTGGGCCTCGCCGGTGAATACCACCGCCCGCGTCAAAACGTCGACCAATTGGGCTCTTCGCTCGGCGTCTTCTTCTTCGCCCAGCACTTGCGAAAGAAATAGCATGGAAAAACCGTGCCCATATGTATATCGGTCGTCGCGCGTGGGGTCGCCGATCAGTCCGTTTTTGCGGCTGCGGCTGACAAGATAATCCACCGTGCGCCTGATATTCGCCGCATATTTGCCTTGCGTGGTTGTCGAGCCCTCGCATAATAATGCAATGCCCGACAGCGCGGTCATCGATGTCGGATAACGATCGTTATTGGCCGACCAACTGCCGATACGCGTCTGGTGGGCGGCCAGCCATTCCAATCCGCGATTGACCACGCGATCCACGTCCGAGTTTTTCACGGCCGCCGTCGCCCCTTCCGGCGGCAACGCGGTGAACGATAACACAATCAGCAGGCACTGAAAAAGGAAAATCCAAGTCCCCTCTCCGGGCACCGACCGAAGGTTGGTCGGGAGAGGGTTAGGGTGAGGGCTTAACTTGCTTGTGTGATCTATACATGCCCTCACCCCCTGCCCATCTCCCAAAGGGAGAGGGAAGGAATTTGCAAAATTCCAGAGACTTAAAAAGGGGTTATTTGTAATGGTCACGGTTCCTCATCGTCCATCGAATCCTCCCCGGGCAGGCCGAACATCTGGCTCATTGTCTTTTCCAGCGACTTGAGCAAGGCCCTCGAAGCATTCCCCCGGGATTGTTTGCCACTTTGCGGCCTCGGCCTGCTTGTCGGGCGGCTGAGGAGGCTTGTCGGTAAATGTTAATGTGATGGTTTGGTATTGCATCATCAGATTGACGGTCTTATTCTCCGCATTTCCCGCCACATTGAAAAAGCCGCTCAGTCTGGAAAAATCGTTGCTTATAAATCGTCCGGCCGGATCGTTTGTCGATACCCAGTACGGATAACGAAGCGCGGCTGGGTGAATTTGGTTTTTGCTCGAATCTCTGGCATGCAAACAACAGAACGGGCAGGTCCCGCGGCTGGCTTGTCAAAAACTGCTGATCCTTGATTTCGACCGGCTCTGGCCAGACTAGTTTCCCGCTCTGGTCGATGGCATATATGCGACCTTTTAAAATCTGTTTCGAAGGAGTGCCGAAGGGCTGCAACGGACGCAACTGGGGAGCGTTCGGATCCTGGTACGAATCGTGTGCCAATACCAGGTATTGATTTCCCCATGCCATCAGCGTTAGCTCGGCTAGATACGGCTGCGGCTTTCAAATCTACATCGGCGATTGGGCGGCCGTCGGCCAAATTTAGAAGAACAAATTCCCCTTTGGGTTCCAAAATGCCGATCAGTTCGTTACCCAGGATGGAATATTGGGCGTGAAACGAGAACTCCCGGCGCGGCCAGACGGATTTTTGAGTCCAGGGATCAAACAGTTCCAATACGTGGCGGTTTTGTTCCAATCGCCAAAAAAGCAAGTTCCGGCCCAAGGCGATTGGGCAAGAATCGCCCAATGGAGAATAGCTTTTTATATCCTGCCCCCCGGTATTACCGGCATTTATTTCCGTACGGGGGATTTTTCTCGTGCCCGCCAATTCGCCGTCTAATGCCCGCAACACAAGGGCCTCGGGCTTATCGGGCGGAAGCACGAAGACATATTCGTCGTCGCCGAAAGCAACGCTGCCCATGCGGGATGTCTTGCCGCACCCAAAGCGTCGCTCCGGTAAGCGGATCCAGGGCGATTAAGCTCCGCGCACGCGTACGCAAACATATCGGTCTGTGGCCGCTTCCAGATCGTGGTTTTGATTGTTCATCTGCATCACGCGCATTTGCATGATGCCTGCAACGGGGCCTTGCAGAAAAATCGGTTGCATATCGGTCGGGTCGCCGGACATGTCTGCGATGCTTTGCGACCACAAGATTTTAGGCATGATTCCTTTCTCCGGCCCGCAGCGTATCGATGGCAAACAAGCTGCCACCCGCCGAAAACAGCAACAGATGTCCCAATGCCCTTGCATGCGCGATCCCAGGACCGAACATCCTGGCGCCGCAGGCGATCTTCATCATTTAATAAGATTTTCCACAGTTCGTTGCCCAATCCATCGGATGCTGAAAGCATGCGCCTGTTCTGGTCGAACGTCAAGTTTAACTTTTCAAAGTACGGACCGGGCATTCCTTTGAATTCCACGGGAATACGCCCGAAGTTGTTTAATACGGCGTTCCTCGCCTCCTTCGCCGCGTTTTCCACGTTTCCCACGGGCCAGGGGTCTTTGCCATCGAGCAGTTTTAGTATGCCGTCGTCCGCCGGCAGATCATTGACGAGTTGCTCGGCCGTTTTCCCCTCGCGGCAGACCACCTTGCCGAACCGCCGGCGGAGCCAGTTGTACGTCGATGCCGCCGATTCCTCTCGCCCCGTTTCCCGCAGCATTTCGGCGACTTCGGCCAGGGCGGGAGGATTGGCCGCCGGATCCGGCGATGGAAAGCTCTCCCAAATCGCCATCTCGGCTTCCAGCATGCGGCGAGTCTGAATAAGCTTGCGGACTAATTCCGCTCGGGCCTCTCCCGCAATCGGTTGGTTGCCGAAATAAGCCAAAAATCGCTGCAGCGATTCAATCGAGCCCGAGGCTTTCAGCCGACTGGTATCGATCGTGAATCGCAGCGCTCGATCTTTTCGGCCGTTTCGCCCTTGGCTTCCATGACCAAGGACGCCAATTGGGCCTGAATCCATCGATCGCGGCGCACCAATAACGACTTGCCTGCCGTTTCCAACGGCAACACGTCTGTTTCAAGATCAATTAACTTCTGGCATTGCTCGAAGGCGGCCGCCAAATCGCCGGACCGGTGCAACCCCGCGGTCATCAGGCGAAGATAATTCGCCTGCTGCGAAGAATCGTCCAAAAGTTCTTCGATCTCGGCGGTTTGACTGCGGTAAGCCGCAAACTCTTGTTGCAAACCTTCCAGCAACGCCTCGCGCAATAGTTCACGGCTGTGCGGATCGGCGTCGGTGGCATATGCGCGGCGGAAATAATCGATCGCCTCATGGCGCTTCCCGGCATCGAGTAAAATTTCGCCCTGCAAACATAACGCATCGGCATCGGCGGGATTGGCCGCCAATCGCCTCTGGATTTCAACACTCGCCGCGTCCAGTTGATAAAAAACGTCCACTCCCTCATATCCTTGCGAAATCACGCGGCCTTTGTAGCAGATCAGGTTGCCGGGCACGAGGCCCTTGCGCGATTTGGAAAGGTGGATTATTTTTCCTTCAGACAAATCGATCGCGGCCACCTCGGCCGAATCCAGGGGCAGGAAATAGCGATCGCCGCTTATAAAACCGAGGCCGCTGGGCATTACCCCTTCAGGCAGGGAAATTACCCGGCCCTCCCAGCCCGGCTTCCCGTCGGCCAGGCGAATTGCCTGCACCTGGTGCCGCCCCGCCAAAACCACTTTGCCTTGATGCACGCACGCCGTATACATGTCGTCTTGCCGTTTGTATTTCCATCGCAGTTCGCCGTCGACGAGGTTCAGGCAGTGCAGCGAGTCGGAGTCGATAGGCGTGACCAGGACTCGGCCGTCGGCTATGCAAACGCTGGCGTCGATCGCACGATTCCCGGAGAGTCCCGCGTCTCCATAAGCGGAGATCAGCATCCGCTCCATTTGATCGGTCTGATTGTCGCGCGAGTAGCGATAGCCCCATAACAGCGAGCGGGTAGCCAACTCCACGGCCACCAAGGCCCCGGTGGAAGTGGGACATACCAAAATCCCATCGGCGTAAGATGGCGAAATGCCCGAAATCCGCCGTATGGGCGGAATTTGTTGGGAGTTCTGCTCCATCACGGCCAATAATTGCTGCGACCAGGAAAGATTTCCTGTGGCCGCATCCAAAGCCAGGAGGCGGATTTCGCCCTTCATTTCCGCCAGCACGTACAATTGACCCATCAAGGGCAGCGGCGGACCAAGGAAAAAAGTCTCCGCCAAGCGAACGCCAAAATCCTCCCCATCCCCTCCCGCCTGCCACTTGAGTTTGCCCGTGCGGATGTCGTAAGCCGCAAGTCGATTGGAGGCCTTGTTAAGCGTAAAATTATTGAAATTGATTCCCCTGCGAACGGAATTCATGCCCTGCGCCTGTCCCAGGTCTTCAATGGCGAATACCAGCCGTCCGTCGCTGCTTAATGTGCCGAAAGTGGCGTCGTTCAATGCGCGATGACTCAGTATGACGGCCATTAAAGACGCTTGCACATTCGGATCGTTTTCACCTGTGGCCGCGGAATTTTCCGGCAAATCGTCCGCGGGAACTTCCCACAACCGCTTGCCGCTGGCAAAATCCAACGCCTGCAAATTATTATAAGCGCGAATCAGCACCACGTCGTCGACCACCAGCGGGTGCAAGCCGGGCAGCACCGCAAGACCTCGTTCCAAGACGCCCCGCCGCGTCTGACGCATAACCTCTTCAATCAAGGGATCGTCGGTCGCCGGCGACTGCCAACACAGGTTCAACAACGGAGCGCTGCCGCTGCAGATCGCATTCCGCTGCGGATTGCCCCGGAACATCAGCCAACGATCGGCTTCGGCCGACTCGGTAACCTGTCCGCTTCCCACCAGTTTTATCAGCCAGTCAAGGGCTTCATTGTCTTTGTCGAATAAAGTAACTTTCTCGTCGGCCACTTTCATGGCCAGTTGGGGGTGATTTCGACGAAACGCCAAAAGCGCCTCGCGGGCCTTGTCCGGGGCGCCGGATTGCAGCCAGCCGGCAGCCATTGCCAAGGAAAGGGCCGGCTCGAATTGGTCGCTCGCATCGGCCGCGTCCGTGAGCCGTTGCAAGGTTAAGGCCCCCGCCAGCGGCCTGCCATGATCGAGATGATTGAAGCCGAGCAAAAAAGTAGCCTCGTAACCGGCGCGGGTATGGAAAAATCGCCGCGAAACCTCGGCCAAACTTTGCGCGTCGCCCGCGGCGACCGCTTCTTCCAGAAGCCGTTTGGCTTTTGCCCCGAACTCCAACTCATATAATTCCCGCCCCTCGCGTGGCATTTGGCCGATCAGATGTTGCGCCTCGGCTTTCAAACTGCGATGAATAGGTTGATTTTTTTGCGGCTGGAAAAAGTAGTCTTCCGGACCTTCAAGTATGGCCCCTAAATTCTGCACTGCTTCGCCATATCGCCCCTTGGCTATCAACTCTTTAGCCTGGGAAAGCTTTTGTAAGGTCCGCCGGTCCGGTGGAAGAAAGATATTGTCGGCCAGGTCTTCGCTGTTTGCGGAATTATTTGCCGTAACAGCTAGTGCCGGAAACGGTTGTCCTCGGACTCTCCGTTGAGGTTGTAGAAAAAGAGGTCCGGGCTGTCCGAAAGCATCTGCGGCAAGACTAAAAAAAAGGACTGTCCAAAGCAAATAGCACGAACAATCGAAGACATTCCTTGGCTTCGGGTTCATGAAATGGTCCTTTTTTTGAGACTTATGTTGTGCATCCAACCGGCATACAACCGGAAGGCCCATCTTTAGTATGGTGTCGCTGGGAAAAAGTTCATCGCTTTTCTACTACTGAGTTATTTTATACATGCTTGTCTACCCCAAAAGGCATAATTATCACGTAACTTCAAGCAACTTAATATCTTAGATGATTTATAAGTCGTTGGCAAGATTTCGCCGCCATTGAGCACAATTCACCGCATTTTAAATGCTAATTTACACAGATACTCACTCTATAGTGTTATTATCAATTACCCTGTGTGTTTTTACGTTATTAGTAACCCCAGTTATCAGTTTTCGTTTCTACTTAGCTGCTTACAGCCCCCATGCCCATCCCCAATTTCTGACCACCCCGGCAAAAAACCCCAAAAAACCGAGAAAATACGTCGAAAAAACGATTTTCTTGCAGAAAATCCCGGGTTTTTACCATTTTATGGGTTGCTTTTTTCGCCAAACTTACTTAAATCATCATGTCCACACGTGCGGACAGACATGTTGTTTTCCATAATTAACCATACATGGAGGGAGATAGTTTATGGCCAAAGCAGCCAAGAAAGCCCCATCAAAGACCGAGATTCTCAGCAATATCGCTACTGCAACCGACCTGCCCAAGAAAAAGGTGGCCGAGGTGCTCGAGGCGTTGACTGCTGAAATCAAAAAGAATCTGAGCAATCGCGGCCCAGGAATCTTCGCCTTGCACGGTCTGGTGAAGATCGAAAAGAAAAAGGTCCCTGCCCGGCCGCCGCAAAAAAACTGGCTGAATCCTTTCACCAAACAATTGGAAGATCGTCCAGCCAAGCCGGCCTCGGTGAAGGTCAAGGTCCGCGCCCTTCGAGCCTTAAAAGAAATGGTCTCTTAAGCCGGTCTAGGAACGTCGAATTCAAGCAAACCGCTCGCCCGCATACGACCGCGGCCGAGCGGTTTCGATCTTTTTATTACCCATCGCCTGCGTCCAATCTGCCGCGCCTCCCGTTGATATAGTCTCATGTCGGGCGATTGGCTGCGTTCGGCAAAGTCGTCGATACATCCGGGGGCGTCGGCGGCAGTTGTTGCGGCGGATTATGCGAATCGGGCATCGGGTTCAGCGGAGTGGGCAATATCTCGGGCATCGGCGCTCCGCCCGGAGCCGCGGCGCCGGGTTGTTGAGCGTCGGGCGGCGGGGTGACCGGCATCGTCATCTGCGGCACTGGGGGTGGATTAAGACGAATTTCCCAACCTCCTCCCAAGGCCCGGTAAACTGAAATCAGGCCTTGAGCAATCTGGCCGCGGGCTTGCGCCCAGGCATCTTGCTGCGTTATCAAATTCTGTTCGATCGTAGCATAGCGGTTGAAGTCAAAGCCTGCTTGACCCGTCTCGTAAAGCCGCAAGGTGATGCCGCGGGCGATTTCGCCGGCCTTCATGCTAGTGTACAGCATCTTCGTGCGCTCTTGGGCTTGCAAGAATGTCACAAGACCGTCTTCGACTTCTTGATTTGCCTGGAGCACCGTGTTTTGATATAAAGCTATCAACTCTTGAAATCTTGCATCCTGGAAGCGAACGTTATTCACGATTCTTCCATAGTTAAGCAGTCTCCAATTAAACGACGGGCCGACGCTGCCGTTAAATGCCTGGGGAGTGAACAAGTCGGGAAAATTATTTGCCGACCATCCCATTGAGCCGCCAAGGGAGAATATCGGGTAAAGATCGGTCTCAGCGATGCCTATTTGTTCGGCCTGTGCGGCGGCATTGCGCTCGGCGCGCCTGATGTCCGGGCGGCGGCGGAGCATTTCGCAAGGTATTCCAATGGCCACTTCCGACGGGGTAGTGGGAATCGGCTCGTTGCCTAACATGTTCATTAAATCTGCCGGGGGTATGCCCAGCAGGGTGCATAATTGGTCGTTGGCCTGGCGCATGTCGATTAACAATGAAGGAATGGCCGCCTCGGTCTGCTTCAAAGTGCTCTCGGCCTGCTGTACATCCAATTCGGCAAGGGTGCCAACCCCCAAACGGGTCTTGGTTAGTGCGTAAACGCTCGTCTGCACTTGTACGTTCTCGGTCAGTAATTTGATCCGCTCTTGGTCGGTTCGTATCCGTACGTAATTTGAAGCAATGTCGCTCAACAGCGTGACCATCACGTCGTCGTAGTCTGCAACGGAGGCCCCCAACTGATCGTCGGCCGATTGGATTGCCCGCCGCAAGCGGCCCCAGGTATCGAGCTCCCATTGCAGATTAAAATTGAAGTTCCAATTGTCGAAGAACCCACCCGCGCCGGACCCGGCACGCGTGTAACTTCCTGAAGCAGATTGCGATTGCGGAAAAAATTCCCCCTTGGCTATAGCCAATTGATAACGCGACTGGAGCACGCGGAATGCGGCTTGCTTAACCGTGAGGTTTTGCCGGTAAGCGCAGGCAATCAGGTTGTTCAGCACCGGATCGTTGAACACGGTCCACCACTGGCTTATATCATCGGCTTGGTTGCGAATGCGGACGTCGGAGGCGTCGATCCAGTTGTTGGCCACGGGGGCTGAAACCGTACAGTAATTGGGCCCAACTTTAAAGCCATTCCGCACGTACTCGGAAAGACTCGTGCACCCCGTGAACAATAAAACCAGCGAGGCAACGGCCGCCATAAAAGCTTGTCGTGGTCTAAGTGTTCCAAGCATCCTTGCTATCCTTTAGACGGTTAAATCTTCCAGTCGGCAGGCGATATTACTTCGTCCGGCTGCTCGTCCCATTGATGGCCGTCACGGCCGTCTTACGTACTATTCTTTCCAGATCGCAAAGCCCTTGCGCCTGAACGCGATCCTTTCCAATTCATGTTGCTTTTTCACAGCATTAGCTGTATTTAACTTGGAGCCCCAAGGGCAGATGACCGAAATTTATTCGCCTTTACGTCCCTGTAAATCTCATATAAGTCACAGAAGTCAAAAACAAACTTAAAATCAATATCGGCAGAACCCATATTACCAGAACATTCGGAGTTCTTTCGGCAGTTAAAACACATGCATTCTACCCAGTTTAACCTTAGCCTCTTATCATCCAATTATTTCCCGCAACTTATGCATAAAAAAAGGGAAGACATTTAAGCATGCCTCCCAGCGAACAAGATAAGTTCATTCGTGTTTAACAAGGCTGGTTATTAACCAGAACTATACCCTTGCTTATTACTGCTTCTTTTCGCCGCTTGCCGCTGAGCTTTCCACCGTCGAAGCGCCCTTCGCTGGATTCTCGATTGCGCTTGACGTCGAGCCGCCCAAGTCCTTGAGCAGTTGCGCTGCCACTCGATCTTTCGGTATCTTGGCGACTATTTCATCGAGTTGCGTTTTTGCCGCGTCTTTATGGCCCATCATAATGTCTTGATAGGCGAGCACGAATCGCGCATCCATGGCGCCTTTATTACTATTAATGTAATCCACCAGGGCATCGAGTTGCTTGGTGTAAGTGGGCAAATCATTGTAATAACTATAAAGCGTGTTCCAATCGGACGGAGGGCCGAATGAAAGCGCGGTGTGAGCCTCGATGTTGGCCCCTTGATAATCTTTTAGGGCAAACAGGGCCAGGGACATCAACTCATGTCCCTTCGCACTTTTAGGCATTTCCACGGCGGCATGATTGGCCAGACGCAAGGCGTCGGAATAGCTGCCGCTTCGGAATGCATCACGCGCGGAACTTAAAAAACTTTCACCCCAATCGCTGGAAGCCGAGGCTGTATCCTCGCTGACACTTGGATTCTTATCGATCACGGGAGAATTGGCTTTCGTTACCTCGGAGTCAGCCAAATCCATCGATGTGTAGCCGACGGGATCATAGCCATAATATTCGCTCGGCGCGTAACCGTAACAGTAATCGGAGTAATACGGATAGCCGTACCAGGAGTAGAACGGACTATAGTCCCACCAAAACGGGAACCAAAACGGAATATACACGAACGAATGAAAATGAAAATGGTCAAAATCATGATCGTGATCGTGCATGTGAACACGGCCATCGGCAAACTCGCGATTGTGCAACCAATTGGCGTTGTGCTGCCAAGATTGCGGATTCACGGGATGCAGCACGTTGGACTGGAAATGCTCGTTCATGTTGCCCAATCCCGGCATTCGGACGTTCCCTTCACGCGTTATTGCGTTGTTTCCAAACCCCGAATCGTTGCGAAAATTAAACTGCTGGGTATGGAAACTGTTATTGAAGGAATTGGAGGGGTTGCGGCTGACAATATTATTACCGCCGGTGTGCGGCGCCGCGCTGAAATGCTGCGTTGAATACGAGAAATTGCGAGCGCCGCTGTTAAAGCTAGGCGTGGCAAAACTGTGGAAACCGCTGCTCATGCCGCCGCGAAAGCTGCTGCTCATGCCGCCGCTAAAACCACCTCCCATTCCGCCGTGTGAACCGCCGCCCATCCCGCCGCCATGCGATGCGGCTAACAAGCTTCCTGAGTTGGCGACGCTTATTAGCGAAGCCAGCATTACACCGGCCATTATTTTTCTGTAGCACATAATTCAACCTCCACAATAGAGTAGAAGAGCGAAGAGTATGTTAAATGCATTGCGGGGCGATCTTTATCCGTCCAATCTGTCGCATCTAAATCACCCCAATGAATTCTATTCATCGCAAATACTTCGGCAAGAAATTCGGGCAACAGAGCGGGTAAATGAGAAATAGTATGGCGATCTTTTTAACATAGCCAGGATTAGTGTATTGACGTGATCTTTGTAAGCATGAATTGTTGAACCGAAATTCCTCACATCGTTCAACGATCAACCACTTAATCACGCCGTTACATCCATAAAGATTGAAATCATTATGACCCTGCTTAAGATGCAATATACCAACAAATCGATAAATGTACATATCTAGCCGCCTTCAAATGCTTTTTGGATTGAATACCTACTTTGGGTCATGAAATTATTTAGTGCACCTTGCTAATTCATCGATGCAGCAAGCGGCAGGCATTCTAACGTCAAAGCCGATATACATACATTTTAAGCACGTAATTGGCAGGTCCTTATCTAGGAGCATCGATCATCGGGGAATATCCTATGCCTTACTGGTGACTTTCCTGATACTTAAAAACAGAACCGCAGTTATAAATTTAACGAATACGTAATACAGGCAAAAAAGGCCGATTACCGCTATTGGGTAAAAGCTTGGTGAATTAAACAGAAAAAAAGGAGCGAAAAATGAGAAGTAACACGGTTGGCATTCTTGCAGATCGTTCCCCGTCAAAATTGCATCGCGCCAAAGACCGTTATGCAGCACGGCCTCAATTCGCTCGGAACGCTTTGAATAATAACCGCAATCCGATTCTCGCTAAATCAATGGCGAAATCTCGACGATCCAGCCATGAAAATGTTCCTGTCAATTCTTTATGGGTCAACAAAATTGGCGATCGAGTCGTGGGTATGGCCCGCCTGGTTCAAGACGGACCGCATTCGGCCGTGATTGTTCTTTTCCGCATCGACCCGGAGTGGTCCCATACAAAGGTCCCTTTAAACCTTATTCGTTCGATCGAAAGCTTTTGCCAAAAGCATGGGCCACTGCACGTAATTATGCAGCCGCATACCGTTCCCCCCTGGATACTGCCTCTGATGAATCAACACGGTTTTCAATTCTCAAAAGAAAAGCAGTAGATAATATTCGTTTGGCAATATTTCGTTTGCCAATATATATACCTCTGGTGGTTGGAGAAAAGACGGGAGCAAAAAGAATCTTTTCAAACCACTCACCAGAAGTTCAGGACTTGCACATGCCGCTCTTCTCGCACGGCGCTAGACAAGCTGGGTTATTCATTTTCTACCCGGATAGCCACATACCTGCTGCCTTCCGGGGTACGTAATAAAAGCAACACGCCCTTTTCCAAGGGTTTTTGCCCCAAGGCTTTGCGGAGATCGTCGACCGACTTTACCGGCTGGCGGTTCGCCTCGGTGATTATCATACCGGTGCTCAACCCGGACAGGTCGGCAGGGCTGCCCGATCGAACGTCCGTTATTACAACCCCATGACCGACCGACACGCCTAACTGCTCGGCGATTTTCGAAGTCAAAGTCTCCGCCTCGATTCCCAACTTGTCAAACTGGGTGGTCTCGCCTTTCTTCGTTTCCAGGGCCGGATTGCCTGCAAGACTGGTTTCCGAAGGCAGTTCGGCAGTGGTCGCCTTTAGCGTCATTTGTTTGCCGTCGCGGAGAATCAACAGCGGTTCCGTGCTGCCGATTTTGACTTCCTCCACGAGGCTTTGCAGTTGCCTGGGTTCGGAAATGGTCTTACCGGCAAACTGTAAAACTATGTCGCCTGGTTTCAATCCGGCTTTGGCCGCCGGGGTATCCGACCTGACCTCCGTGACGACCACGCCCTGGTGTACTTTGACGTGGAACTGATCGGCCAAGGGCTGCGTGACCGGTTGGATAATCACTCCCAGATAAGCCCTGTGCACAGTCCCGGATTCCACGAGTTGTCGGCCTACCCATTTGGCAAGGTCAATGGGAATCGCGAATCCGACCCCTTGGTATGTGCCGGTGTTGGTCGTGATGGCGGTATTGATGCCGATAACTTCTCCGTCCAGATTTACCAGCGGTCCGCCGCTATTGCCGGGATTGATGGCGGCATCGGTTTGGATAAAATCCTCGCGGTTTGATATCCCCAGCCCCCGTCCTTTCGCGCTTATGATGCCGGCCGTGACCGTGCCTTCCAGTCCGAAAGGCTGTCCCAGGGCCAATACCCAATCGCCGACTTGTGTTGAACCGCTGTTGCCCAGTTTTACGGCGGGCAGCGTTCCTGCGCCTTCGATATGAAGCACGGCCAAATCGGTTGTCGGATCGGTTTTGATATTGACGGCCTTGAACTCCCGGCCGTCTTGAAGCCGGACCATTATCTTGCCTTCACCTTCCACAACGTGGTTGTTTGTCAGGATTACACCTGCGGGGTCGACAATCACTCCCGATCCGGCGCCCATGATCCCGTGCCGCGGCATATTCGGCAACTCATCGGGAATTTCCTTGAAAAACTGGCGGAATTGGGGATTGTTGAACAGCTCCCCAAAAGGCGTGCCTTTGAAACCAAAGGAAAATTCCCGCGAATTATCATCAGGAGACATTCCTTTATTGCCTTTATTGCTCGACCGCTCGACTACCGCAGGCGCATTGGTGATCATCACCACCGATGGCAGAACTTTTTCCGCGGCATCATGAAATACGGCCGATAATTCGTGAGCATAAGCCGCGGTCGATTTTGGCTCTTTGCTCGAATTCGCTGGACTTGTGGCGTTGTCGGCCGGCATGCCGGATGCCGATTCCGCATACCATGCCGTTTCCGACGTGTTATTGGCTTGGCGCGCATAGGAAACCGCCGCCCATGTCAACATGCCTGCTATTGCAAGGATGCATGAACTAGCAATCAAAGTACGGGTTTTAAACTTACAACAACTGGTCTTCATCCCATTTCTCCTTTTTGCCATTTGGCAAAGTTAAAAAAAACATAAAATAGTGTGAACATTTTAATTTCCTTCATAAGATTTGTTACCGAAGACCTTGCCGTCTTGCAGTACGATCCCATTTCCAGCTAATACTAATGGACTATTCCGTCTAATTTTTAATCAACTTTTCGTGCCCAAATTTATTTTCATGCCAGATCGGAGGTTGTAGCTGATGATTCTAAAGCGGTATATTAAACCCGGATTTCTTGCAAAATAAAGCATAAGAAAACACTCCAAGCAATTAGACGTATAGACTATATACGGGGGATATTACCTGAGCACGTGGAGCATATTGTGAAAATAAGATTGACCACCAAACTTTACACGTCAATTTTGGCGGTGACTGCCCTGGCCTTGCTGAGCAGCGTGTTAGGCTTATTTGCCACTTGGCAAATGGCTATTTACTTGCGGGATATGACGGTCGATGATCTGCCCAGCGATCGTGAGGCCGAAAAGTTGGAGAGCTCGTTGCTCAAGCAGGCCGATTGCGACGAATCATATTTACTCGATGCCGGCAATCGGCGTTGGCTGAACGTCCTGGCATACAGAAAACGCCTTTTCCAGCAGTGGCTGGAAGAAGCTAAAACCACGACCCATGATTCCAACGAGAAAAATATACTCGCCCGATTAGAAAATGCATATCGCAAATTCGACGCGAAACGTGATGAAGTGTTCGCGATATATGATTCAGGAGATGCGGCAAAAGCCAAGCAGGTCTTGCTCGAAGAATTGGATCCCCTCAGCGATCACGTTAACGATATATGCGAGGAATTCATTGAATATATCGAACAATACATCGACACGGCGACCGCCCGCGCCGAGACCAGAACCAGCCGTCTCGTGTGGATCGTGGGCGGTTTCACCGGATTGACGGCCATTTCCGGATGCGGGCTGTTATGGCTTTTTATTTTCGGTGTGCACGCCCCACTGCGAAAAATGATAGCGGACGCCCGCATGTTCGCCGACGCGGGCCGATCCGACCCGACCAAACCTCCTGATGACGAACTGAGCGCCGCCGGTTTTTATTTGCGCACTTTGATGTCGGACGTGACAAATACCCGTTCGGCCTTGCAGCGCAGCAGGCAGAAAGCCCTCAATGCCGAAAAACTGGCGTCCGTGGGTAAACTTGCGGCAAGCGTGGCCCACGAAATTCGCAATCCCTTGATCGCCGTGAAATTATGGTTGACGACAATTCAAAAAAAACGGCTAACCGACATGGAACTCTGCCGAGACTTGGAAATGGTATCGGAAGAAATAATGCGTCTGGACGGCATTGTGCGGGACTTTCTCGAATTCTCCCGGCCGCGGGCTATGAACGTCGAACCGCTGCAACTGGTCCCGCTGCTGGATGAAACGCTGGAACTCGTCGGCCGCCGATTGGATGAAAGCCGAATAAATTTAGTGCGAAAATACTCGGCCGAATTGCCTCCGATCATGGGCGATGGGAAACAATTAAAACAAGTATTCATTAATCTATTAAACAACGCGGCGGACGTCATGCCCGAAGGCGGCGAAATCCAAGTTATCGCCGATTCTGCTCGCGGTAGCGACTCCCTCCCGATGGTGATAGTTCGCGTACAAGATACCGGGCCGGGAATACCCGAGGAAGTTCAACAGCGGCTTTTCGAGCCTTTTTTCACCACGAAAGAAAGCGGCACCGGGCTGGGCCTGTGCATCGCCGCCGGCATTATGACCCGACACGCCGGACGCCTGATCCTGGAATCATCGACCGGCCAAGGCACTACCTTTGCAGTCTGGATCCCTGCAGCCGAGGCAAAACATGACAAAAAATTGCTTTTAACGCAACCCAAGGTTAAAATAAATGAATAGCAATCGAATTGACGCCGATGACGGAGTAAGCAACTATGAAAACTGTTCTTTTCGCTGACGATGACAAAGGCTTCCGCGAAATTTGTAAAAGGATACTGGAGGACGAAGGCTACCGCGTCGTGCTCGCACGCAACGGCACTGAGGCAATCGGCACGATCAAATCCGCACGGCCGGACGTGGCAATTCTCGACATCCATATGCCGTTAAAAGGCGGTTTGGAAGCGGCTGAACAGATCTACGCATTCGACCCGAGCATTCCCATAATCCTTTATACTACCAACGACGACACTTGTACGAGAGATCATCGCTCGTGTTTCGCCGCGGCTTGCGTGGAAAAAAGTTCAGACTTTACGGAGTTGGCCCTGGCCGTGGGCAGGCTGCTTAGCATGGGCAACCGAGGTGGTTCATATCGTTTCGGATTAAATCCCCTCCCCGAAGGACAAGCCTCACAACAAAAAACGGCTTAGGCCTTATTTTTCACTACGGATGATCGGCAGTCAGCCACCTGCCTGGAGCCTCATTTTCCCTCCAACGAATGCAGTTTTTCCGCCGTCACGGTCTCGTAGTACAGATCGCCGAAGATGACCTCATACTGGCCGTCGTCGAGCTTCCAACGCAAAAGCACCTTGTCTTTGTCATTTGGCCCGACGGTCTTGCCGTAGTAGACGGCATCAGGATTGTAGCTTTGTAACCTCGTCATATCGCCAAATCCAAAAGACACCTCTTGTTTCTTAAAGTATTCTTTCATGTATTCCTTCATGTATTCCTTATCTTTTCGCTGCTCTGGAGTGGGATATACTTCTTTGCCCGTCATTTTACGCACTTCAAACATAATCTGATCGCCGTAGATTCTATTAACTTGAGGATAATGACCGCCGCTAAGTTCGGCGTATTTTTTCAAGGCACTGATTATGTATTTCACCTTTTCTTCAGTGGAATGTTCCTTGGGAGTTCCGGTTTCCGTATATCCTTCCGGCGGAGTAACGGAAAATAGATTGGGGTCTAATTCGACATTCCATTGGATATTTTCCATATGGATCGTGCTCTCGATTGTGTTCTCGGAATCCGCCATTTTTATCTTGAAGATAATTTGAATGGGCAGATTGGACTGGGTATCGGTCCAGATTTCGATTTTAGTGCCCGACGGAGCATCCGGATCAATATTTTTACCGTCAATGAGGAATCCTTGAGTCTTGACGCCGTCTATTTCTTTGGCGCCTAAATCCCGCTCGGCTTGGCCCCGAAACGATCCAAATTTATCGATCATCGTAAAAGGCAATGGTAAGCCCTGGCGTGCGGGCAGGCGGCGATATTCCTTTTTCGTCCGATCGATCTCAATCCCGGGTTTGTCTTTGAATAAAATAGATATACCATCATTTATGCCTGGACCGTTTCCGTCTCCTTTTTGCTCCGTCCGATAAGCATCAGGCGCTCTCCAATACATTTTTCCGGTCGTTTCCCAAGTGGTTTTCTTATTGTCACGTTCCGTTGCTTCGGTTAGGTCATGTGTTATTGCTTGGAACGATTTCGCCATACGGATATTTTCGGCCATTTGTTCCATTGCCGAGACGGGCGTCGCAATGCTCCCTAACCAAAGCAACAGAATAGCTAAAACGGCCACCACGCCGACGCTGCCCAGTGCAATCCGCTGTCTCATGGTAATCTCTCCAATTCTTTGTGAAATTCGATTCCGAGTCCTCGTCGGCTCCAACGGCCGGCTTGCCGGCAGAATCGCCAAAAGCCGCTCTCGGGCCTCTTTGTGTCCGCTATCGAACTTGGCGTGGGCTGCCGTCAGTTGACGCACGAGCGATTGCATTGTCTCCGCACGCGCCCGGCATAAGGCACATTCTTTTAAATGTGCAGCCAAACCGGCATCCTCGGCCAATCCCAAGGCAAGTTGCGCTAATTGTTGCTCCGATAAACAAGCCATCTATTTTGCCTCCTTCTTCACTTCATGGCGGCGAACCAGAACGGCCAATCGTGCCAGGGCCCGCTCCAGCAGGGCATACACACCGGATCGCGAAAGGCCAAGCAGTTCGGCCGCCTGCCGCGCATCGCACTCCTGAAGGAAAAATACGTGGATGGCGAGCCGTTCCCGCTCGGGTAGTTCGGCCACCCGCCGCAACACAAGTTCGGTTTCATCGGCGGACTCGATCGCGCCCGCAACATCCGAATCGAACGGAACTTCCAACGCGTCGCTGCCGATGAACTGATGCCGGTCGCGGCGGACGGTTCTCTTTCGCTCCCTGGCAACCTGCCGGGCAATGCCCACCATCCAGCGGCCGAACCGATCCGGCTCGCGCAGCCGGGCGAGGTTTTTGTACGCCCGCAGGAAACACTCCTGCGTCATGTCTTGGACCATGGGCCAATCCAAGGCCACGCCGTAGACAACCGCCCGGACCAGCCGCGCGTAGCGGTCGTAAAGGCAAGCGAAGGCCTCGCGCTCGCCCGCCAGGGCATTGGCCACCAGGTCGGCGTCTGTGGGAAGGTTGTTTGCCATGGTCCCTATACTATACCAGTGGCCGTAGTGGGGAAGGCGTCCAGAAAAAACCAGAAATATAAATTGGGTGCCATGCCCACGCTTGTCGTGGGCATGTATCTGGTATATGGCGGCATGGCCACGCAAGTGTAGCCATGGCACCAAACTTGTAAAAACCAAGTCGGTAGAAGCATTAGCCCGAAGCGCAAGCGAGGGCAACGAATTTGCAGTCCCTCGCTTGCCTTCGGGCTAGTGTGGATTGATGAATAATATGGGTTAGTTCAATTTTTGGGAAAACGGGTATTGCCAACGCGGCGGCTGAAGCCCAGCCGATCCAAATAATCCAACATCGGCAGGGCGAATTTCCGCGTTGTATCGAGCAGATATTTAAATTGCACGCTTTCCAATCGGCCCTCTTTTTGAAGATGCGCGATCAAGATTTCACGGGCTCGATCCACAGCTTCGGCGTGGAACAGCAGGCCCTTTTCCACCTCGATCAACCGGCCGTGCTCGCAAAGGATTTTGATGATTTTTTCAACCTTTTCCTGCGTGCAGCCCGTTTGTTGTGCGATTTCTTCAATGCTCGGCGGATGAAACGCCTGATCTCGAAACAAGGCTTCAATGGCGTCTAATAACTTGGCATCTTCGTCACGGAACGTGCTGCGATGATCAGGCAAAGCCAATCGTTGGTTCAACTCCACAATCCGCCCCGCGTTCTTCAATCGGATTATTAAGCTCTCAAAAACAATTTTATCAATTGCAGCCGATTGACGCAGATCTTCAAATGCAATCCCGGGGCTGGATGGCGATTGATTGTGATAATCGCCGATCATATCGATAAGACGATTTTCGATCTCCGCGGCCGTGTCCTTATGGATGTAAAGACCCGCAGACAAGGAAATGATTGTGTGTTGGCCCGCCAAATCCGAAAGAATTTCTCGCAGCCGGCCGCGGGGGACTTTGGCGCGTACGGCAACGGCTTGCTCGTCGATGGCTTGCGACTCGGCCCTGCGCACGCAATATTCCACTAAGCGGCGCTCATCCAGGACCGCCTCGGCCCGCTGTTGAAGGTCTTCATATACACCCGGGTGGCTTCCTTTCAGGCGCCGATCGACCGCCTCAACTATCCGGCCGCCGCCAATGGTCCGCACCGGCGATGGAGTACGGACGATGAAAAAGTCTCCCGGTCCGGCCACCAAGGGAGTTTTCGTCCTGACCTGGATCAGGCCTTCGGCCCCGCCTTCCATGTGGCTGCCCTTTAGCGGGTAGAACATGGCGGCCACGTCGGACGTGCCGGTGTGGAATTTCACCTCGGCCCCGGTTTTTAGGTACAACTTGTCCCGGGGCAGCAGCCGCAGCGAGCACACGAACCATTCTTGCGGGGCGAAATAGCCGGGCAGAGTAAGAACATCTCCGCGACGGATCGCGCGATGATCCCAGTGGCCTACGTTAAGCGCGGCGCATTGGCCGGCCAGCACCACATCGCTGGTTTGGCCATAGACCTCGATCCGCCTGATCCGCCCAGAAAGATTATCCGGCAACAGGACTACTTCATCGCCGGCATGGGCCGAACCGGACACCGGGATGCCGGCCACAACGGTCCCATAGCCTTGGACCGAGAACGCCCGATCCAACGGCATGCGAAACACGCCGTCGGTCCGCTTGGGCTTGATCGCCCGAACCAGGTCCCAAAGCGATTCCAGGAAGCGATCGAATCCCTCGCCGGTGACATTGGAGACGGGAAGAATCGGCGCCCCTTCAAGAAACGTGCCTTGGAGGAAATTAGCCACTTCAGCGGATACGCCCTGTCGATGCTCCGCCGCGATTCGATCGATTTTCGTTAACGCCACGATTCCATGCC
The DNA here is from genome assembly GCA_963845975.1 of Pirellulales bacterium. Taxonomy (GTDB): domain Bacteria; phylum Planctomycetota; class Planctomycetia; order Pirellulales; family Thermoguttaceae; genus JBEKIK01. The sequence goes on from CAWJUD010000002.1 coordinate 1,626,466, forward strand.
GGATTCCCAGCAAGGTGAGAATTTCCAGATGTTCGCGGGTTTGAGGCATAACGCCGTCATCGGCGGCCACTACTAAGATAACACCGTCCATTCCGCTCGCCCCGGCGACCATGGTTTTTATAAAATTTTCATGGCCCGGCACGTCGACGATGCCCACTTGCATGTCGGCGATTTTGCAGGGGGCAAATCCCAGATCGATGGACATGCCCCGCTCTTTTTCCTCTTTCAGCCGGTCGGTTTCGCACCCGGTAAGGCATTTTACCAGCGCGGTCTTTCCGTGGTCGATGTGGCCGGCGGTGCCGAGTGTGATATTTATTTGCTGCAATGCAGTTTCTCCGTACTGTCGCACCTGTTTATGTTCATATTCATCAATATATTTTAATTTCGCGGGATTAGTTATATACCCACCCAAATAGAGGGCGGAAATTCCCGCCATCAATTTTTGTCAGTTTTGCACTATGTTGAGGCTCTTATTCGACTAATATACTGAGACTTGAGCTATGCCTTCCGCGGAAAGGGCGCACTGAAGTGACTGATTGGCAACAAGTTGTCCGGGATTTTAGCCCGGCAATCTGGAAGACTGCATATCGCCTGGTAGGCAACCGGGACGACGCGGCCGACTGCGTGCAGGAGACGTTTCTCTCGGCGATGCGGCTTGGAAACTCCAAACCGGTCGAGCATTGGGGGGCGTTTTTGCACCGGATCGCGACTGCCCGGGCATTGGATTGCCTGCGCAAGCGTTATCAAACTTCTGCCCGGCGCGAACCGGTTCCGCCGGACTGGAACAGTCTTCCGGATATCCGCCCCGATCCGCAGCGCCTGGCACAAGGCTCCGAACTGGTGCAAAAACTGCTCCAAGCGTTGGTGGAATTGCCAAAGCTTCAAGCCGAAGCGTTCTGCCTGCGTTATCTGGCGGAACTGGAATACAGTGAGATTGCCGAGAGTTTGGAAATCAATCCGAATTCGGTGGGGGCATTGTTGCACCGCACTAGAGAGAGTTTACGACAGATGCTTTCACACGTTATCGCCCCCGAAGAATGACGGAGGCCGGACCATGATCGGAAATAATCCAGAATCGTTTTCGGACATCGTGGATCGCGCCACGGAGGAACTCCGGTCAATGCCGGTTCCGCCGGACCCTCCGCCGGAGTTGCTTGAGACTTTGCTTCAAGCAGCGTCGGTATCCGATAAACAATTATCCGTCGCGTCTTACAACCAACCTTTATCACGATTACAACAAATCAGGAATATAATCATGAAATATCCATTTAAATCTCTAACAACAATTGCCGCATGTTGTCTTGTTTTGATTGCGGCATATTTGATCGTTGGCCCGCTGATGCATGGCAATGTCGCGTTTGCGGAAGTTTGTGCGATCATCCAAAAGGCCAAAACCATGGTCTGCACCGCACAGACCAACCTTCCTTTGCCAGGCACAACTACGAACATGGAGATCAAAATGATGTCTATTGGGCCGGGACGTATTCGTCAGGAAATGGGCTCGCAGATGGTGATGATTATGGATTATCCCGCGGGAAAAACACTCACATTAACTCCCCAGAATAAAACCGCCGTGATTTTAAACATCAAAGGAACACCAAAGTTTATGCAGCAGGACTGGCTGGCAGGAATGAAAAAGCTGACTCAAGATCCTAATGCGGAGGATTTAGGCCTGCAAACCATGGACGGCAAGGAAGTGAAAGGATTCCGTGTCAAAGCTGAAAATATTACTTACACTTTTTGGGCAGATCCTAAATCGGGCGACCCCATAAAGGTGGAAATACAACAGAAGATCCCGGATTACCTCAACAAAGAAGGCAAGGGCGAAATAACGATGAAAATGGTGATGAGCGATTTCCAATTCGACGTGCCCTTGGATGAGTCGCTCTTTTCGCTCACGCCTCCGGAAGGATACAAATTGCTGCCAGAGATGAACATGGATTACTCAAATGCAGGCGAAAAGGACGTGATCGAAGTCCTTCGTCGCTATACGGACATGGAAAATGGCGCTTTTCCCGATTCGCTTGCAGATCAATCCGTGATAATGAAAATAACTTTGGAGCCCGTGCGCCAAATCGAAAAGAAAATCAAAACACAGGCCGATAAAGAAGCGATGCTGCCAGAGGTGATGAAAACGGTGCAGGAAGCATCGAGCATCTGCGGAAGAATGTCCGTGTTTTTGTTAGATAACAAAGGCTGGAAGTACGCCGGCAAAGGAGTGAAACTGGGCGACGCCCAAACGCCCATCTTTTGGTACGTTCCCAAGGATTCCAAGCAAGGCCGGGTAATATATGGCGATTTAAGCGTCCGCGACGTGCCGGTCGATCAACTGCCGCCGGACCCAGAGTCTAAAAAAAGCGACACAAAATAATTAACTCTAAATCCAATAATAATCCCACCCCGCCGATATCCATTATGGATATCGGCAGGGTTGTTTTTTTATACCAGTGGCATAGAACGTGACAATCAGGTATAAAAACAGTAGCCGGGGTCGTCACACACAAGTTGTTTTTATCCGTAGGTGTTTCGATGAAGAGTATCTCCAATATCGGCCTTAGCGACGTTCAAGCGGTTTACAGCGGTCCGGAGGGCGATTTGTGGGAACTGGTGATGGGTCAACAGATCCACATCGGCGGGTTCCAGTCGTCCATGGATCTGGCGGAAAAAGCAGGCATCGGGCCGGGCATGACCGGCGTGGATCTTTGCTGCTGCAATGGCGCGGGCATGCGTTTCCTGGTTCGCTTCCGCAATGTGGCACGGATGATGGGCGTGGATGCCACGCAAACCGTGGTCGAGCGCGGGCGCGTCCGGTGCAAGGCCGAAGGACTTGCCGATAAGATCGCATTTACCTTGGCCGATGCGTGCAACACCGGGCTGCCCGACGCAAAAGCCGATTTTGTCTGGGGCGAAGACGCCTGGTGTTACGTGGCCGACAAGAAACAACTGATCGCCGAAGCGGTCCGGCTGGTTAAGCCGGGAGGCACGATTGCCTTTACCGACTGGGTGGAAGGCAACTCGCCGCTTATCGACGGCGAATCGGAGCGATTTTTGAAATTCATGAAGTTCCCAAACATTCTCGACATAGAAGGTTACGCCTCATTGTTGGCCAAACAGGAATGCGATGTGATCGCCGCAGAAGACACAGGCAGGTTCGCACCCTGCGTGGACCTTTATCTAAACATGCTCAACATGCAACTGACATACGACGCCTTGCGAATCATCGGTTTTGATATTCCCATGATGGAGACATTGGGAGCCGAGATGAACTTCACACGCGATCTTGCCCATGCCGGCAAAATCGTGCAAGGGCTGTTTGTTGCCCGGAAAAGGAGCTAATGCGTGTATGGCCGAATCCTGTTGTAATTCAAAAGCCGCTGCATCCGGCAAGGGACCTTTAGCCTGGTTCGACCGCATGATCGAACATTGCCATGAGTATGCAAAAGCGGAGAAGGCGGCCGGCCGGCCGGTGGTCGGCATTATGTGCGAATACACGCCGCGGGAGTTGATCATGGCCGCCGGTGCGGTGCCGGTCTGTCTTTGCGGAGGTTCGGCCAAAACCATTCCCGCCGCCGAGCAGCATTTGCCGGCCAATCTTTGTCCGCTTATCAAGTCCACGTACGGATATCATGTTCAGCGCAACAATCCTTTTCTGGAAATGGCCGATCTTGTGGTGGGCGAAACCACCTGCGACGGCAAGAAAAAAATGTACGAATTGATGGCCGAATCGCGCCCCATGTACGTCCTGGAATTGCCCCATAAATCCGGCGATGCCGAGGCCCTTCAGTACTGGATTGGGGAATTGCGGGAATTTCGCGACTTTTTATCGAAACGTTTTAACACTGAGATCACTGACGAGCGAATCCGCCAGTCCATTGGCATGCTCAACCGCGAACGGGCCCTGCGCCGCGAATTGGCCGGGCTCATGAAGTCCGATCGTCCGCCCCTGACCGGCCGGCAATTGCTCGACTGCAAAAGCAGTATTTGGGCCATGCCCGAGGCCCTGCAACAATACAAACTGGCGATCGAGGCCTTTCGCGGTCAGTGCGAAAAGACCTCTTCCAAAAACGAGTGCGAATCGCCTGCCGCCAAGGAAAACAACCGCGTCCGCGTGCAGATGACCGGCGTGCCCATGGTCCACGGCGCGGAACGAGTGATAGATATTGTCGAAAACTGTGGCGGAACCGTGGTGGCGATGGAAAACTGCACGGGCTTGAAACCGCTCTTGGACGACGTGGATGAAAATGCAACCGATCCGTTGCGTGGCCGTGGCCGAAAAGTACTTCCATCTGCCCTGCTCGGTCATGACCCCCAACGACCGCCGCCTGGAAGTCCTGGGCAAACTGGCGGCCGACTATCGGCCCGAATGCATCATCGAGCTGATATGGCAGGCCTGCCTCACCTACGACGTGGAATCGCATCGGATCAAACGTTTCGCCGAAGAGCAATTGGGATTGCCCTATCTTCGCATCGAAACCGATTACTCGCCCTCCGACTCCGCCCGCATCGCTATCCGCGTGGAAGCGTTGTTTGAAACCGTCCGGGCCAAACGACCTTAACCTCCCCTCTCCCTTTTTGGGAGAGGGGCCGGGGTGAGGGCAGTGCGATTATTGCAAAAGTAATGATATCAGAATTAAAAAAACAGCTTCATTCTACACTCACCCTAACGCGACCAACGGCCCCAATCCAAATCCCCGGTGTGTTCACCGGGGGCTAAATAACGCAATCAAACCGCGACCGACCGACCTTCGATTGGTGCCCGTCGCGGCTTTATAAACATCCATGAAAACTATCGCATACAGCAGCCCGTTTGTTCCCGCCGAATGGATAGCCGCCCATGGTCTGCGCCCGCATTGGCTGCGACTGGGAACGCCGTCGGGCGGATCGCTTATCGCAGTCACACGCGGGATCTGCCCTTATGCCGGGACGCTTATCGATGCGGTGCTTTCAGGCATCGACGCCTGTGCCCTGGTGCTGACGACCGTTTGCGATCAGATGCGCTATGCCGCCGCAGTTCTCGAAAGCCGTGGCAGTTGCCCGATCTTTCTTCTCAACGTGCCTTCCACTTGGCAAACGCCCCAGGTCCGTAAACTCTACCTTGATGAACTTAAACGACTGGGCCGATTCCTGGTGCAATTGGGTGGAAAAACGCCGGAAAACGCTGATCTAGCGGAGTCAATGCTGGCGTATGATCGTGCCCGCGGTTCGTTGATTGCCGCCCGGGGCAGGCTATCGGCCCGAGAGTTCGCCCAAGCGGCGGCCGAAGTTCACGGTTGTGTGACGGATATATCCGATCCGCCTAATGGCAGGCCTCCAGCCAATGGAATCGGACTGGCAGTTCTCGGCGGTCCGCTTATGGAGCCGGATTTTACGGTCTTTAACTTGATAGAACAGGCCGGCGGCCGCGTGGTGCTCGATGCCACCGAAGGCGGCGAACGAACGATGCCCCGGCGCTTTGATCCGGCAAAAGTTTCATCCAACCCTTTGCAAGAATTGTCAGAGGCCTACTTCGACGGCATTCCAGACGCCTTTCGCCGGCCCGACAGTCGGCTTTTCGAATGGCTGGGCCGCGAGTTGGCCGCGCGCAAGTCCGCGGGATCATCTTCCGCCGATACGTTTGGTGCGACCTGTGGCACGCCGAACTGCAGCGCTTGAAAAAGTGGAGTCCAGTGCCGGTGCTGGAAATCGACGCCGGGGCACCCTCCGGGTCGGGCGACGCCGGCGCACGGAATCGCCTGCAGGGCCGAATCGAAGCCTTTCTGGAGATGCTCGGATGAACGACACGGCCAGACGCATTACCCTTGAAGAATGGGACCAGCGATACGCCGAACTCCGCGCTGGAGGATTGTGCGAGCCCGATTACGGCGGTCCCCTCCGCAGGCACCTGGACGACGGCGACCTGCGCCTGCAAAAACTCCGCATGGACAACTCGGCCGCCGCGCTCCGCTTGTGGAACTTTTTTCTTTCCGAAGAAGATCGCCTGTATCAATGCGTCGCACAAGGCAAGAAGCTGGTGGGGACCATGAAAGATCTGGGCACCGTGCCGGTCATGGCCTATTCCTTGAGCAACCTGGTGGCTTTTTATCCGGACGGCGCATGGTGGCTTCCCTGTGTGATGGAGTGCAGCACCGGGCTATTGGAGACCGCCGACTCGGTGGGGATCGACGATTCCTTTTGCCCCGTGCGCGCGTTGCTAGGCGCATTTGTGAAACAGGAAAACTTTCCCTTGCCCGGCCTGATTACATGCAGCGTTGGTGCGACTTGCGACGATTTTTCGGCAATCGCCCAGCGTTTGGAGTCACTCGGTTTTCCAATCTTGTGGTGGGAAATACCGCATCGCCGACATCCGGAGCCCTTTGACGCGGCCGTTGAGCTTCCCGGCGGGTTCCAAGCGCCCGCCGATCAGGTGGCCTTTGTAAAATCCGAACTCCAACGGGTCCGGGAGGCATTGGAAGCATATTCCGGCGAACGCTTAAGCGACGAGTTGCTTTCGGCCGGGATTGAACGCGCAAATCAGGTCCGCTTTTTGCTGAGAGCCCTCAGGCAAAGCGTTTATTGCGCAAATCCCTGCCCCTTGCCGGCGCTTGAAATGCTGATTGCCGAGATGCTTGCGATCCACTACTGTTCGGATCATAATGAAACGATCCAGGTGTTGACGGAACTATTGGTGGAGGTCAACCGTCGAATACAAGCCAAGACCGGGGTGCTTGCGCCCGATGCCGTGCGAGTGTTTTGGGTGAATCCGGTGGCCGATCTCAGGGCGATGAACCTGCTGGAAGACGCTGGCGCCCGGGTATGCGGCGCCGACTACATGTTCTGCCACGCCTTGGACGCCATCCCCACGGATTTACCGCCCATGGAAGCCCTGGCCCTGGCTGCCCTGGCCGATCCCATGGTTGGCTCGGCAGCGGATCGAGCCCAGCGGATCTGTGCCGATATCGGCCGCTTCGGCGCGGAAGCATTGGTGATTTCACGCATACCAGGGGCAAGCCACTGTGCCATGGAAGCGACTGTGATCGGCGAGGCCGTCCAGGCGCGGTTCGACATCCCGATCCTGGAAATTGAAGTGCCGCCGCTCACCGATGCAATTGAACCGGCCCTGCGCACCCGCTTGGAGGCCTTGATCGAAACTGTAAGGGAAAAACGTCAGGTTAATCTGAGCCGTTCATGATGTGTGTACGTACTGAAAGATAAAAATCGCTCACCCTAGCCCGTTTCCGACCGCTGAGCGATGCCCGGAAAAGGAAATTTCATGCACTTCCCACGCTAGAGGGGACAATTATCGTCGAAGCCGAGCGAAGAACCTTAAAAGAAAGATTACAACGATGATTTGCGCAGGAGTTGACGCCGGATCGAGAACCACCAAAGTCGTGCTCCTAGACACCGGCAGCCTCGACGTGGTAGCGGCCGGTGTTGTCGATCAGGGCATCGATCAGGACGAATTGGCGGGAAATCTGTTTAAGCGATTGTTGCGCGAGAATGGCATCGACCGGGAGCGAGTCGGCACGGTCGTGGGCACTGGCTACGGGCGCAAACTAATCAGCATCGCCGATAAAACAATTACGGAAATTACTTGCCAGGCATGGGGTGTTCGCCACCGTATGCCCGAAGTGCGGACCGTCATCGACATCGGCGGACAAGACAGCAAACTCATGCGGCTCAACAAAGACGGCACCGTCGGCGATTTCGTGATGAACGACCGCTGCGCGGCCGGCACCGGGCGTTTCCTGGAAATGCTGGCTACGCAATTGGGCGTTAAACTGGATCGTCTCGGCCGCTTGGCCGGGCAAAGCCGCAATCCGGCCATCATCAGCAGCATGTGCGTGGTCTTCGCCGAAACCGAAATCATCGGACTTTTGGCCTCGGGAACAACGCCCGCCGATATTATTGCCGGCGTATTAACCTCGATTGCCACCCGCGTGGCGGCAATGTCCGGCCGGGACTTGGCCTCGCCCATCGTGCTGACCGGCGGCGTGGCAATGGTCCCGGGCATGGATGCCGCTTTGAGCGCAATCCTGGGCGAGAAAATCTTGGTCGCGCCGCAACCGCAATTGACCTGCGCGCTTGGGGCGGCAATTCTTGCCTGGCGGCAGTCCAATGGCTTCGGCACGCTTGCATCGTAAATTCCACTTGCTTGCACCGTTATTATACAAATGATAAAATCAAGTTTGCTTTTAGAACTTCTAACAAAATGACGTGTGCCACTGCTTGCTTGCAAGCAGTGGCATGCATATTGACCATTAACTTCATTTTGTTTGAAGCGCTTAATTTATCGCTGACTAACTTATTTCGTCATGGTGTCGCAATGAAGGACATGGAAAAGCGCAAACGGGTGATGGCACGCTCGATGCGGTTGGGTCACTGCATTTGCGATCACAAAAAAGCCTGCCCTTGCGACATCTTGCGAGAAAAAAACATTTGTCCTTGCGCCGGTGAACGAGTGGACGGCCACATCGGGCCGGTACGCCTGATGGACCTTGTCGAGAGCGCTGGCTGCGCCTCCAAGATCGACGAAGCAACGCTAAAGCGAGTGCTTCGAGGACTTCCTTTTCTCGACGATCCGCGAGTGCTCGTGGGGGCACCGGCCGGCGACGACGCCGGCGTGTATAAGCTCGACGACGACTTGGCCCTGGTACAAACCGTCGATGTCTTCACCCCCTCGGTGGACGATCCTTACACCTTCGGCCAGATCGCGGCGGCGAATTCCTTAAGCGACGTGTATGCCATGGGCGGCCGGCCGATAACGGCCCTTTCGATCGTGGGCTTTCCCATCCGCACCATGCCCGACGAAGCCATGCACCTGATTCTTCGCGGCGGCGTCGATAAGATGTCCGAGGCCGGCGTGGCTGTGGTCGGAGGGCACAGCATCAACGACAAAGAGGTTAAGGCCGGATTTGCGGTAACCGGTCTTATTCACCCGGACAAGATCGTTACCAATGCCGGGGCCAGGCCCGGAGATCGGCTTATCCTCACCAAGCCCCTGGGCACGGGAATCATGGCCTTTGCGGCCCAGATCGGCCGTGCCCCGGCCGGAGGCCCGGAAGCGGCCGCGCGCTGCATGGCCATGCTTAACAACAGCGCCTCGAAGCTCATGATCGAGTTGGGCGCCCACGCCTGCACCGACGTGACGGGTTTCGGGCTGATGGGTCATCTGGCCGCAATGGTCGCCGCCAGCAAAGTCGATGTGGAACTCATCTGGGACGATCTTCCCTTGCTGCCCGGAGTCTTGCAATGCTTGGCCGATGGAATCGCCTCCGGCGCGGTAGAGCGGAACCGGGAATCGTCCGATCACTGCCTGATCGCGGATAAAAATGCGCAGCCTGCAATGCTGGATCTTTGCTTTGATCCGCAGACTTCCGGCGGACTGCTGATCGCCATCGGACAAAACACCGCCGACAATCTGTTGGAAAAACTGCACGCCGCCGGAATTCCAGATGCAATGATAATCGGCAAAGTTCTGGATTCAGGGTCGGGCCGGGTGTTTCTCCGCTCCGACGGGCGGCGGAAACTTCCAACTGCTCGGCCATTAATACGGCGCCCGCCCCCATGGCCGCCGGAAACGCATCTATCGGAAAACAGCCTCTTAAACAGGAGACATTAAATATGAATTGTTGCGAAGGGGATCATGGATCGGAAGCGAATGCCGCGAACGATACCGGCGGCACGGCCCAAACCGAGCGGATATTCCAGGAATTCCTGGAAGCTGCCGGTTCGCCCGGCGCACTGGACGGGAAGACCAAGCGGGCCATCGCCATTGCCCTGTCGGTCTTGGCCAAATGCGAACCGTGCCTGAAAAGCAACGTAAAAAAAGCCGGGGATATGGGTCTTTCACAGGCAGAAATCGACGAGGCCGCCTGGCTGGGCATCGCTTTCGGCGGATCGCCCGCCATGGCCTTTTATAAAAGAGTTCAGGGTTCAGGAGCCAAGATTTAGGATTTATTTGAGGATGTCCCGAAATTAAGAATTAAAAATAGGCATATTTACCCCCTCGGTGATTACACCGGGGTTTGGTTGCGGCTTTATGCCGCCTTAGGATAAAAAGTGTATAAACAACTTTATGCTGGTGTTCTGAACCCCGAATCCTGCCCACTTTAATTAGCGGAGGTGATTGGCGTCTGGTGGCGCCCCTGGTCTTCAAAATCAGTGTGGGGTTCGCAAGGGTCCCAGGTGGGTTCGATTCCCATTCGCCTCCGCCATTTTTTATAAAACCATCCACGTGCTAAAAAAAGTTTATTTTGTCCCGTGTGAATACATCCGGGGTCTTACGTGCCATGTAATCAAAACGGACTATTGAATGAAATTTAGATAATGTCGTTCTCGTCATTTAGCCCCGGAGCTTGCTCCGGGAGTATATGCCATCCATGAAAAATATGACGCGACATTATTTACCTGACCGTCAATAAATAGAACGTATTCGGAGCTTGGTCGCTTATGTGGGCTTTTATCAGGCGAGTTGTTTTACCGGGTCTGCTCTTGATCGGCGGCTTGGCTTCGCTGATTTACGGGGCGAGGTTTCATTACCTCCCGGTTTTGACCAAAGAGACCAAGGAAAAGACCATCGACGTCCCGGCGCCATTTTCGCAGATCCCCCCGCCTTTTCCCGGCGCACAAGGATTTGACGGACCGCCCCAATTCCGCAAACAAACGGTAAAGAGCACCGAAGAGGTCACAATCACTGTATCGGAACCGGCGATCATTCGCGATGTGACGGTGGGCGGGGTGGCCTTGAATAAATTCCATGAACTAGAACGCACCTACAGCGGCAAGGCGCCATCGCTGTGCCCTACCTGAGTGCATTAAAAGGAGGTCATGGCGTCCATGGCCAAGAACAAATCGGGTACGGTGGCATCCAGGCTTGCCGGCTGGCGATGGTGGATCCAGGCGGGATTTCTCTTTGCCTGGCTCGATCCCTTTATGCTCCGCATGCACACCGTTTGTTCTCCGGTGTTCCATTGTTATTCCTGTCCCTTGGCCACGTTCGCCTGCCCGATCGGAGTACTGGCCAACTTCAGCGCCCTTCACCTGATTCCGTTCGCGGCCCTGGGCACGTTGATCTTTTTAGGCGCCGCCTTCGGGAGTTTCGTGTGTGGCTGGGCCTGTCCATTCGGGTTTATGCAGGATTTGATCGCTCGTATTCCCACGCGCAAGTTTACCCTGCCTGCTTGGATGGGGTGCTTCCGCTACGTTTCGCTGATCGTGCTGGTGTTTGCAGTGCCATATTTTTGGGGGGAAGGGCATCCTTTATTTTTCTGCCGTCTTTGTCCGGCCGGGGCCCTGGAAGGGGCCCTGCCAAATATGGCTCAGGCGGCGATCGCCGGCAATGCCGTAGTTTGGCCCACGGCGGCAAAAACGATAATTCTAGGTCTGTTTTTGTTGGCCATGTTCTTTACCTGGCGTCCTTGGTGTACGCTGTTTTGTCCCTTGGGGGCGATCTACAGCTTTTTCGACTCGGTTTCTCTGTTTTTCCTGAGTTTTCATAAGGATCGCTGCAGGGACTGCGACCGCTGCCGAAGCCTGTGCCGCGACTGCATGCGTCCCCAGTGGCGCGTAAATGGTTTGCGCTGCGTCCGCTGTTTGGAATGCACGAATTGCAATGCCATTACCGTCGGCACCGTTTTTGCGCATTTTGACAAGGAAATAGACAGTCCCAACGATCAAAATGCCGGTTAGTTTCGTAATGATCCCATCCTATAAACCTGAGTTTTGGATAAATTATGGCAATATTTTGCCCCGGAGGGGCTTAGTCGTATAGCCGGCGGCGTTAGCCGCCGGGAGATAGGATACGTAAATACCATAGCCCTGAAAGGGCGACATTGAAGTGGAAAACGTCTATCAATGTCGCCCTTTCAGGGCTTGATCCCCCGTTTTGACCTGTACCAGGGACTCACGTCCCTGGCTACACGACTAAGCCCCTCCGGGGCAATAGACAAATTCGTTAAGCAAAATTCAGGCTATAAAGAAACCATTTCAAGAAATATGGGTTATATACGAAGTACAAGTGTGGCAAGCCAAAAGTTATTATTTTGTTCCCCATACCTCCGGAGCAGGGGTTGACGTGCCCTTGCCAGCGGATATATTATTAGCTAGTGTTTAGTGGTTTGGCTAAAATCACTTTTAACTGTAAGGATCAAACCCGTGCAACTGCGGCCCCGAAATCGCGTTGGAGCAATTGCAACAATGAGGGAGCCGGCCGTCTTGGCCCTCGAGTTGTGCATTTGTCTGCCGCCGGTCGACCGCAGTCGGCCAACAACGGTCGAATTCACCAAAGGCAATTCTCAGGCCGAAGCCGTCGAGCGCATTGCGCTGCAATATGGCTGAGGCATCGCCTGCCGGTACTCGTGTCGAGTACCATCCGAGTTTTCTGAAAAGCACCGCGCACCCATCGGCGCAAAAATAAGGCCTTTCCTGGCAGATAAGGTCTCCGATCGCAACCTCTTGTCGCCGACGCTGCGCCATCCACTAAAAACTAAGAAAATGGAGGTACCAATCTCATGAAAACATGGGCACGATATTTCTTAACGGCGGCAGCGGCAACAGGTGTAGCCCTTGCCGCTGTAATCGCCGCCAGGGCGGAAACCTGTACCTTGGAGATCAAGCGCCTGGATTCGCGAACTTCATTCGGCCCGTCGGACTACATCTACCGGGCGACTAATCCCCAGTCGTTTAATGCCCAAGTCTGGTCTGAAGGGAAAAGCCGAATTAACTTTGGCGGGGAGGCCGAACAGACAGCCAAGTTCAAGCAGATTGTAAAAAAGGAGCCCAAATACGAGTCGGATCACCTCTTCCGCGGAGTGGCAAAGTTTGGTACGCAGGAATACGCCTTCGTCTTGGATGAAGCGATCCCGGAATCGGAAAAGAAAGAAAAGTCCGAAACGGACCCTGCCAAGTCAGAGCCGGCGAAAAGTCTGGCAAGCACCCTGCTCCAGGCCTTATCGGGATCCGATCAAGCTGTGGCCCCGAAGCCGGTGAAGGCAGTCGTGTTCAATCGGCTTTACTTCGACGCAAATCACAACGGCGATCTGACCGACGATAAGGTCATCGAAGCCCAAGCCTTGCCGAATCGAGGTTTGCCGGCCACTTACAGGCAGTTCGAGTTCCCGCGCGTGGACGTCACAATAGATGTCGATGGCACGCCCGTGGATTACGCCTTTTTCCTCAAGGGATATGTAAATTCTTCAGGGGATTTCAGCTATGCCGGAGTCCAGATCAACTCCGCCGCATACCGCGAAGGCGACATTACCTTGGATGGAAAAACGCGGCACGTGGTCTTGATCGACTTCAATAGCAACGGGCGATTCGACGATGAGTACAAGATTTCCCAAAACATTCCGCGGTCGGGCGGGGCTCTTTATCCCGAACAAGGCGACATGTTGCTGATCGATCCCAGCCAAGGCGCCACAGGCTATGCTTCGCCCTACGAAGCCACGTCAAATCCTTACCAGCATTATGTGTCTAAAATGGTCGACATCGACGGCCGCTACTATAACCTTAAAATTTCACCGGCGGGCGATAAACTCACCCTGGATCCCGCCTCCGTGCCCATGGGCAAGATAACCAATCCCAACGGCCGCTTTACCGCGGTCATCTACGGCGACAATGGCTTCCTCAAAATCGGCGGCGAAAAGGATACGCCCATTTCCGTACCCGCGGGCGAATGGAAATTGCTGTCCTATACGATCGACTTGACAAATGTTCCGGAGCCGAGCAAACCGGCGGAGAAAAAGGACGAGGAAAAGGAAAAATCCGGATTATCGTCCCTGGAACTGTTGATGGGAAACTTACTGAGCAACGTTACCGTGGCGCCGTGGCGCCGTCGGGTCGCCGTTTTACCTACGTCACGGCCGGGGCAACCGCCAAATACAAACCCGTCAAGGTTGCCCAGGGCGAAACGGTCGAGTTTCCTTTTGGCCCGCCGTTCAAACCTCTCGTGACCCTTGACTATATACAAGGCGGCGGTGAGAACAAACAAGCGTCGTTGGGAATGACGCTGGTGGGTTCCGTCGGCGAGGTGGTTTCGGACATGATGGTGGCCGGCGGCAGGCCGCCTAAACCCGAATTCTCCATCAAGGACCCCAAGGGCGAAGTTGTCCAAAGCGGCAACTTCGAATATGGATGAGGCTTCACCTGCCGGTACTCGTGGCGAGTACCTTCCGAGCTTGCTAAAGAATATCACGTCAACGTTAAAATGACGGCCGATCCTTTCGAGATCGATCAAGAAAACGACACCATCATCAATCCCGAAAAACCAGGTCCGAGAGTGCCCGTCATGTGATCCACCCATGAAACCGTACTTTGTTGAATCTTGTTCCCGCACTCCGGCGCGGGAACAAGATTAATTTGATATAGCCGCCTTTGCATTCCTGCAAAGGCGGCCTTTTTGTTATTGCCCATTATTGTGCGCTGGCGTTTTAATCCGGATGGAGAATCGAAAACTGTGATCATTGACTTCCGGCCCGGCGGCACATTCGCACAAACGCTCTCGCCCAATCAAGGCGGAATTCAGTTGTGTCCGGGCGGATTCTGGCGGCTCAAAAGATTTAAGGTGCATCTGGAAGGCTACGTCACGCGTCAGGGTTTATTACGGAATATATACATCTCCTGGTTTACCGCTTATTCGATAGAAAATAGATCTCATGTCAGATTCGCTTGACGAATTACTGCTATTGAAACAAGAACTCCGCCTATGCGTGGCTGCGCCGGAAAAACCAAGACAAGGCCGAGTTATTAAGCCGGCTTATTTGGGACAAAATTCTGGCCTTGCCCAAGTTCGCTCGTGCCCGCACCATGATGACGTACCTTGACATCGGCGGCGAAGTTCGCACGCGCCGGTACGTGCCCGAATTGTGGCGATTGGGAAAACGAGTAGTGGTGCCGTACTGCAATGCCCGCGAGCTTCTACTGTTCGACTTGAAAGACATGGATGAATTGAGCCCCGGGACGTGGCAAATTCTCGAACCCAAGCCCGAGTGGAGGGTTCGCTCGGACCGGCATGTGGATGCGGCCGATTTGGATTTGATCGTTGTGCCCGGCTTGGCCTTCGACCGATACGGCCATCGCTTGGGGCTGGGCAAGGGATATTATGATCGTTTCCTGCAACACGTTCGGCCCGACGCCCTGAAGATCTCGCCGGCGTTTGAATGTCAATTAGTCGATAAAATCCCCGTCTTGCCGCACGACGTGCGCGTGGATATGGTCGTGACCGAAATTGCCGTTTACAATGCGAGTTAACCTGATTCTCAGGCGCATCGTAATCAACGAGATAATTCTTTCATCCGCTCGGAAATGCGAATGTCTTTTCGGTCACCGTCATAGATGGTCCAGACGGGAATTTTATTTTCCAGCCGGGCCAGATAATCCTGTAATTGCTTGCTGGTCCGCTCTTGGATGATTTTTTCCTTGATATCCACCTGGGCCGTCCGGAACGGAGTTGTTTCGGTGTCTACCCGTTCGGTCACGCGTATAATGTGATATCCCTTTTCAGTCTCGACGATCTGGCTGAGTGCATTCACGGGGAGTGCGAAGATCGCCCGATCTATTTCAGCATATTTCAGGCTGCCTTTGCTGGTCCAACCATACGCCCCGCCATTCGCCGCCGTTGGACCCTGTGAGCCTTTTTTCGCCGCTTCCGCGAAGTCCGCGCCGGTAAAAACCTGGTTGCCCAACCCCGCGATGGCCTCATAAGCCTCGGCCTTGTCGCGATATTTTGAGAACTGCACCATCAATTCTTCCCACTTTGCCCGGGCGGGTGTTTCAAAGTCCGAGAGATGTTCCTGATAGTACTTATACATCTGATCGTAGGTAATTTCTTCGTCGCGTTTTATTTGCTGCCTCACGCTTTCCTGGGCCAAGATCCATTCCTTGAAGCCCTTCCTCGCTCGCTCCAGGGAAAGGCCCCGGCTCCGCAGTTTTTGATCCAATTCCCTTGTCGATTTGACCTCGCAGCATTTGTACAATGCAGGCAATGCGGTGGATTCGAAAAATTGATCCAACTTTTTTTCGATTTCAGGTAAATGTTCGGCCGGGAAGCCTTGTTTTGCGTCCAAATAGATTATTTTGGTCTCGATGCGGCTAATTAGACGTTGTTTAATCAACATCGTACGTTGAATTTCAAATTGATTGGGCGGCATTTTATCCTTGTATTGTCCCAGTATTTCATCAACACCGCCCATAATTCCGCAAATAACGCCGCCGTCGGACTTCTTTTCGCCATTTTTCCATACAATCGCAGCGCCCATGATTTCGTTGGCAAAGATGCCTTCCGAACCTACTCGGGCAATGATCGTTGTCCCTTCAAATAATTCCATCGGCCCTTGCTGGCGCTTGCGGCGAAATTCCGCCCGGTGCCATATTGACCGGCGGCATGGATGTATTGGCATACTTCGCGCCCTGCCCGGACTGCACGAATGCAGGTCCTTGGGATAATGGATTACATGGCGTTTGAGCCGGGTATCCAGCAGTACTCTGGTACTGACCGTTTTGCTGACTTGCTGCAACCGATCCGCCCGGCCATGAAGCAGGTCTACTAACGGCCGTGGGTTGCACGGGCGGCCTGGGCACGATTTGATGCAGGTTTTCATAGCCTGGTATCGGTTGGGTCGTAGGAACCTCGGGAGTTGCCCCAAACTGATTGCTGCCGGGATCCACGGAATCTGCAGCCAATACCGGTCGAACAAGGACGGCTATGATAAGCAATATGCTTAATTGCAAAGTAGCCTGATAAAAAGTTTTATACCGCACGGAATAATCTCTATTTTTAACGTAGGGTCTATGAAATACACTATAAATAATCAGATTTGGCCGCTATTTTTTAAAAAGACAAACAATAGTTTGGCGGGGAGTATATCGTCAATCTTACTGCCATTGCAACAGCGATTTTACAATTGCATGGATCGCACCCGGCTCCATAACTCCTTGATCCAAAGGAAGATACGCGCTTCTTCCATCCACTATCCGCAGCTTCCCCCCATTGGCGGCTGCCAAGAGTTGGATCAACCGGGCCGATGTGTATGTGAAAACCATGTATGGTTCTTCCAGGTGGATGGAATCGATTTGCCAATGATGGGCGTCCAAATGGATTTCGGCCAAAGACAACAAATGTTCCATTGCCGGCGGCGGCGGTCCAAACCGATCATTTAATTCCGAGATAAAATCGGCCAATTCCGAGCGGCTGGAAACCCGGGCCAAGCGCCGGTACAGGTCGATCTTCAATCGCATGTCCGGCACGTAAGAACGGGGAATGTAACCCTGGCCGGGCAGATCCACGTCCACTTCCACAACGCTTTTAGGCGGCAGATGCTTTAACTTTGCCACCGCCTCTTCCAACAGCGAGCAATAAAGTTCGTAACCCACCACGGCGATATGGCCGCTTTGTTCGGTGCCCAGGATATTGCCCGCCCCGCGAATTTCCAGATCCCGCATGGCAATGGCAAACCCGGCACCCATGTTGCTGAATTCCTCGATCGCCCGCAGACGCTTGACCGCGCTGGGCGACAGGTTTTTGTTCGGATCCACAAGCAGGTAGCTGTACGCTCGGTGTTTGTAACGGCCTACTCGGCCGCGCAGTTGGTGCATATCGGCCAGACCGTAGCGGTCGGCTTCATCAATGAAAATCGTATTGGCGTTGGGTATGTCCAGGCCGCTTTCGATGATCGTCGTGGCCAGCAGCATATCGTAGCGCTGGTTGACAAATTCAAGCATCACTCGTTCGAGCTCGTGTTCGGGCATCTGGCCGTGGGCGATGGCCATCGACGCCTCAGGCGCGATTTGGCGCAGGCGCTTGGCGACATTTTCGATATCTTCCACCCGGTTGTGTACGAAAAAGATCTGTCCATTGCGGTTAAGTTCCCGCAGCACGGCGTGGCGGATCATCTCGGGCTCGAAGCGGCAGACCCTGGTTTCCACGGCCAACCGATCCTCCGGGGGCGTTTCCAGGTTCGATATGTCGCGCAGTCCCAGCAAGCCCATGTGCAAAGTGCGCGGGATGGGCGTGGCGGTCATGGTAAGCACGTCGACCAGTTGGCGCAGGGCCTTCAGCCGCTCTTTTACTTCCACGCCGAATCGCTGTTCCTCGTCGATAACGACCAGTCCGAGGTTGTGAAAACGCACGTCGGGCTGGGCCAGGCGGTGAGTGCCGATCACGATGTCGATGGCCCCCGCCTCAAGACGCTCCAATATCTTCGCCTGCTCGCCGCGCGTGGCAAATCGCGAAAGCGCCGCGATTTCAAAAGGAAACTCGGCCATTCGCTGGCCGAACGTGCGCAGATGTTGCTCGCACAAAACCGTGGTGGGCACCAGCACTGCCACCTGGTACCCGGCATCGACGGCCTTGAACGCCGCCCGCATCGCCACCTCTGTTTTGCCGTAACCCACGTCGCCGCAAAGCAGCCGGTCCATCGGTCGCGCCTGCGACATGTCCTGCTTGATCGATTCGATGGTGCTGAGTTGATCCGGCGTTTCATTATAAAGGAACGAAGCGTCGAACTCGCGCTGCCACTCGGTATCCTCGGGAAAAGCGATGCCGGGCCGGGAACTTCGAGCGGCCTGCATGTCGAGCATCTCGGCGGCCAGGTCGCTCACCGACTGCTCGACGCGCTGTTTTTGCCGATCCCAAATCCGCCCGCCCAATCTGGCCAGCCTGGGGCGGCCTTTTGCCCCGCCTACGTATTTTTGCACAAGTCCGATCTTGGAACTGGGCACGTATAGCTTCGTGCGCCCTTCGAATTCCAGCTCCAGATGCTCTTCCACTTGTCCGTTTTTGTCCAAAAGCTTCAAACCGCGATAACGTGCAATGCCGTGGCTGACGTGCACTACCAGATCGCCTTCGCGCAACTCCAGGAAACTATCGATGATCTTTGCCAAACGCCTCCGCGGTATGCGGCGCAAATCGGTTCGGCGAAATAGTTCGCTGCTGCTGAGCAATACTATGCGGTCGGGCACCAAACGAAAACCATTGTGCAGCGAACCAAGCGGGAAGTGCAGATGCCCTTGCCGGGCAAGTTGCGTGCCGGCGAAAATTTCATCCAACCGGCGTGCTTCGGCCTCGGTCTGGCAAACAATAAAGACCTCTTGACCCGCGCCGGCATCATCCAATTCGTCGCGGACTTTGTTGATATCGCCGCTGAAACGCTCGACCGATTCTACCATCAGGCGGCAGGTGGTTTCCATCGACCCGGCCGCCACGGCCCATGCCGCAACCGAGGGAAATCGGAAAATCTCCCGCATCACTGCCGAAAAGTCGTGCAACTGCTCCGGCCGCTCCAGGCGTTCCAGGTAATGTGCCGCCTGCTGCTGGAGTTCCATCGGTTCGACCAGCATGAACCAACTATGCTCCGGCAGGTAGTCGGCCAAATGCGCGCGATCGTGCATGCCCGGCGGAAGAATCGTAACCTCCACCGAATCCAGCCTTTCCAGACTCCGCTGGCTGGAAACCTCAAATCGTCGCATCGATTCGATCTCGTCGCCGAAGAACTCGATCCGCACGGGATCGAACCAGTCAGGAGCGAAAATGTCCAGAATTCCCCCGCGGATGGAAAACTCGCCGGGCAGTTCCACGGCAGGGGTGTTGTGAAAACCGTTTTCGGCCAGCCAGCGAGCCATATCCTCGATACGCGATTGCCGGCCCAAGCTAAGACAACGGGTTTGACGATTGAGTGCGTCGCGATCGGGCACGGGCTGTAAAAGGCTTTGGATGCTGCAAAGCACGAGTTTCGGGGCCCGCCCCGACTGGAACTGCTTCAGCAATCGTACGCGGTCGCCGAAAATTTCGTCGGCAATCGCCTGCTCGTTGGGCAGTCTTTCCCAAGCCGGAAAGCGCTCAGGGGCAACTCGGGTGAAAAGGGCCAAATCATCGGCTAGATCGTCTACATCGTCCACGTGAGCGGAGACCACCACCAGCGAGGACGGAGCTTCCCGAACCAATGCCGACGCCGCTAGCGCGCATGCCGACCCCCACACTCCGTCGAGAGTTGCCGCATGTCCTGCCAACAAACTAGCAGCAACTTCGGCAAAGCCTTCTTGCCGTTTTAGGCGTCCGACCAGTTCCAATAACCGATCCGACGCTAAGGTAGCCGTCCCCGAGTTGGCCATAGTTCGCTTGTATAGAGCCGGGGATAGCGGGCCGTTCCAACTGAACTAAAGTGCCGGTAGTACCGCTCAGTCCAGGTGCCACTGCAGAAAAACACGGGCAAAATGCCCGTGCCACCCCTCGCGCCACCTGAAGATTCCAGTTCGAAGGCCCAATAATATATTATTTTCTTCGCCTTTTGTGCGACTCGGCCGCGGACCGGGAGCGGGGCGGGCCGCTGCCCTGCCGTCGGGGTCGAGATTCCATATTTTTGACAACGATGAATCCCACCGCTTCTTCCCATGTGGGAATGGCGCGGAAACCCGACTTTGCGCCCCGTTGGCCGCGATCTTCAAGTTCTTCATCAACGCTCTCTTCTTCGCCGACAACTTCCTGGGACGGTTCCCTCGACCCAGCCGGCTCGGCACGCCCGGCGGATGCGGCTTTTTTGGCGTCGATTCCTTTTTCCCCCTCGCTTTCGGACCCTTTTTTCCTTCGTTTCCGCAATCCGCGGCGGGAGCGGCGGTGTTTTAAGCGTTGTTTTTCGGATTCTTCTTCCTTCGACTCTTCCTCGATCTCAATGCCTGATTTGTCAGACCTTTCAAGAGAAACCTCGGAAAACATCGGGTCTTCTTCCAGGGCGCATTTCTCTGCGAATCAATGGAAGGTTTGTTCATCTCCTCTATGGAGGAACGATCTTTGTCCCTGCCTTTGTGGCGGCGCCGACGCCGGTGGCGTGCTTTTTTCTCGCTCTGTTCTTGAGCTTCTTCGACCGTCATCGTCTCTGAAGTCCCAAATGGTTCGATATTTTTACCGAATTCCCCAGTCGCCGGCCCGGATGGTTCTCGCGGCTGCTCGGCCCGGACTGCGGTCCTTTTTTCCAACTGTTTGGGCACATACATCTGAATCGGCGCAGCTGTCGGAGGCGGTTCCGGCTTCACTTCAATGCCCAATTCCATGGCTAGGGCATCCCATTTGGAAAGAGGGCTGGCCGGAGAAGTAGCAGCGGGCTCAACAAGCGGTTCTGCTAAAGAAGCTTGGGCATCCGCATCTTCATCTTTGATATCTTCCGTGGTTTCGGGCTTTTTCTCTTCGGCCTGCGCTGTGGGTTCGCCAGGCTCCTTTTTTTGAGGCTCTGCTCCCAATACCGATGCCAACAGATCCCAATGGTCCGCTCGTTTTGGATCTGACATACCAGTGTATCTACTCCTTATGTGGCGTGCAGCCACATTCAAGTTGACTCATTGCCTAATTATTGATATTTGCATTGAAAACGTTCCGTGCCGCTAGACTTTCTACCTCAATTACCGGCCTCCCGTTGGTCGGCCTTGATCATTTGTCATGCAAATTTCAATAGCAAAGAAATATTGCTAGAACAAATATACATAATTTTTTTTAAGCAAGTTACAGTATAGGGGTTATAATCTGTAATGCAAAGCCGAGAACTTACCAAGAGTTAAGATGTAATCTGGCCGGATGGCTTAAACAAAGCCCTACAAAATGCCCATCAATTCTACTCTGAAATTAATTCTTACAGATGTTATCATAATAATCAATGTGATATCATTATGACTACACTAATCCGCCCCAAAAGGGTCAAAAATGCTATTGGAAAGATAACATATAATTGCGATAACTCTTTTTATGAATATAAGTTACATTAAGGGATATGTTTAGAAATTCACCCAATAATATAAATGGCATCTGGTTCGCTCAATCAAACCGATTGGGATTGTAAAATGCCATTTTATTTCCATGGAGACATGCCATGAACTGCTTGACACATTCCGATTTGAAAAACTGGACGCATTATAAATTGCAGAATAGAACGTTCTTGAGGTTGATAATTATCATTTTGGTCACGCTATGGTCATGGCCGGCGGCAGCCGGACCAAATTCAGGAACCGATAACGATAACGCCCGGAAAAATCTTACTAATAATGCCAACAGATCGATGCCGCAAAACATACAGCCGGTTCAACCCATGAGGTCTTCGCATCGTGATGCAACATCCCAATCCGGTTCGCTTCCAACTCGTACGTTTTCATCGCCTCAACCCTCATTTACTCCTCCTTCCGCAAAAAGTAGCAGCCGCGGGACAATTCAATTCCGAAGCGATTCGCAAACACCCTCTTTTAACCAACCTAAGGCCACTGAACGGACAACTGCATCGGACATGCGCCGCCAACTCGGCGGTTCGCAATCGATCAGTAAAAGCGATTCGATGAATCGCACCCCGCCGGCCATCGAGTCGACGACAATTCGCAAGTTCAACGTTCCTAAATTAGAACTAACCGCCGATACGCCCAAATCGAACAACGGGCCCTCAGACAATTCCGACCAGCGTTCCGGACGCCAGGTTATTCGCCAAAGAGTTCAGGGAAATATTCAAGCCGTTAATCCGGCGGGCACGGGTCAAACGAATCAGAATACCGGCGCCGGCGGCGCGGCCGGGAGTACAGCGACTACGCCCACTCCAGGCGCAAGACTTTTTCACTGCCTTCAGGCGGCGGCAACACTTCCGGATCGCCGGATGTCCTCCGGCGATTGCAGGATCGCGGGCAAATCATTAAGACGCCCGCTACGAATCAAATTAATCAAAACGTTTTATCCGGAACAACCGCTGATAAATCGGTGACAACGGCTACCGGCGGTGCGGGGACCTCGTCCACGGACAAAAACACGAATCAATCGAAAGATTTACAATCAGGTCCTCGGCCTGCAATATCCGATATACGCACTCGCCTGGGCGATCAAGGTTCGGATAAAGGAAAATTGAGCGGAGGCGCGGGCGATCAGGTTGAAAAAGGAAAAATATCCGGCGGCACAGGCGATAAGATTGAAAAAGGAAAACTGATCGGTGGCACAGATATTAAATCCGGTACCAACATATCGAAAACCGGATCCGGAACGGGGGCGAATACATCCGGCTCGCCGACAAATCTATTGGATGCCAAATCGCTTGACAATGTTAAAAAGCGGTTAGGCGCGGACGATCGGGGCGGAAAACGCGGCCCGGCCGATTTGAATCTGGGCAAGACTCTCGAAACATCGCCTTTGAAAGGTAAGGTGGGCGAGATTGGACCGGGCTTAACGACAAAACAATTTCCGCTTACGCTGCCGCAAACCGGCAATGCCAAGATCACCCGAGACGACATGCTTAAGTCGCGTTTTCCCGACCGGCTCAAGTCCGGCGAGTTGGATAAAGTCACAAAAGGCGATATCGCCCAAAAAGTAAAGCTGTCCGATCAATTTAAAATGATGCAGCAAGGCGACGTGGCCAGGCGCCTGGAATTGCAAAAGCACGCGGATGGGATTGTCCATGTCAAGGACCTGCATGCCAGCGACGTCCATCACTTGAACAATGTAAACATAATTAATAATGTTAACGACTACTACGTCGATCGGCCGCATTACTATCACGGCCTGATCGGCCCGGCTTATGCCAAAAACTGCTTCAGGTTCGCGTATTTTGGGCCGACTTACTTTGCCGGCGCATGCTGGTACCCCTACTGGAATCCTTGGGTCGCCTGGTCCTGGCATTATCATTGCCACCCCATTTGGGACCCGCGCCCCTTATGGTGCAGGCCGGTGATTTACGATCCATATTATGATTGGGCCTATTGGCAAACCCCGGTATGGGTGTCGCTGCCCGTGGCGCAATGCGGCACCTGGGTCGACGTGCAAAGACCCGTCTTGGACGTAGCGCAAAACGACCTGCAATTGCTGGCCGTGCGCTTTGTCGATCCCGGCCATCCGGAGGAGAAACTCGGGCCCCGCTATCGCGTTTGGTTCCGCAACAACGGCAATCAGCCCGTCGAAAAGCCCTTTAACGTAATGCTTTTCGCGAGCAACGACGATAAATTGACCGCCGATTTGCCGCGCAGCGGCGTGCGAGTCAAGGCGATCGATCCCGGCGATACGCAAAGCGTAGATATTCGGCTGCCGATAGAGGCAACCGCCATGTGGCGCGACGCCGACGGCAAGGCCGCCCCATTCCAAGTGCTACACGCCATGGTCGATGCCGATCGAGAAGTCGCCGATATAAATCTGGCTAATAATGGGGCCGCAATTCAACGCGACGAGGTCCTGTCCATCGATCCGGCCGCATTTGAAGTCGATCCTGCCAGCCTGGCCGCGGGCGGCGAAATGATCCTGGCCGGCGAGGGACTCGGACCTCAACCAGGGCAAGTCCTGGTCAACGTCGGCGGCCGGGAGTTGCAGGCCGAGGTGCTGGGATGGTATGATTTGGGCGTGCGCATTAACGTGCCCAAGCTGGAATTAAGCGAGCCCACACCTGCCGAGGTGCTCGTTGTCCGCGGCGACGGAGCGGCAACCAATCCCGTCAAAATCACCCTTTTGCCCGCCCAGGCGGGACCGGCACTCAATCCGCCGCCGCCGCCAGAGCCAATACCGACGGAATAATCTAGTTGGGATAGCAGTTTAACTTCCTCCCCAACTAATAAAGTAATATAGCGATGGGTGCCTAATAAAGTAATATAGCGATGGGTGCCATGGCCAAGCTTGCTTGGCCATGTCGTTTTTTTAGAGGATTTTAGTCTACCCTAGACAAACATGGGCATAGCACTCAGTTTCAATTAGCCGGACATCTCTCCCATGCCCGATTTTCTCTTCATCACCTGTCAGATCGGCGCCGAGGGGGCGGTGAAGGATGAGATGGCGCGATGTTGGAAGGATTTCCGCTTTGCTTATTCGCGGCCGGGCTTTCTGACATTCAAACTGCCGGAAAAACACCGCCTGGCGGACGATTTTGATCTGCATTCCGTCTTTGCCCGGGCGTATGCGTTTTCCTTGGAGAAAGTTCAGGGGCAAGACCAGGCTGAAATGGCCCGGCAGGCGTGGAAACTTTTCGAACCTCGCCATGCCGAGCGAATCCATGTGTGGCCGCGCGATTCAGCCCAGCCGGGCGATCACGGTTATCAACCCGGCATTACCCCCCAGGCAATCGAAGTTCATGCCCAATTGCTAGAGCAATGCCCCCGCCCAAAAATGCTCGGCCCAAAGGCCGCCGACCCGCTGCAACCGGCTCGGCGCGGGGAACGCATTTTCGATTGCGTCCTGGTCGAGCCCGATCAGTGGTGGATCGGCTTTCATCGCGCCGATCAGATTGCAAGCCGCTGGCCCGGTGGAATGTTGGCCTTGGAATTGCCCGCCAACGCGGTTTCCAGGGCATGGCTGAAGATGGAAGAGGCTTTGCGCTGGTCGCAGTTGCCTATTCCCATAGGGGCACATGTCGCGGAAATCGGCAGTGCCCCGGGCGGTGCAAGCCAGGCGCTTTTAGGTCGGGGGATATTAGTTACCGGCATCGATCCGGCCGAGATGCATGCGGAGGTGTTAAAAGATCCGCATTTTACCCACCTTCGCCGCCGCAGCACTCAAGTTCGCCGCCGTGAATTCCGTAAAATACGATGGCTGACCGCGGATATGAACGTTGCCCCGAATTATACCTTAGATGCAGTCGAAGCCATCGTACTTCATCCCCAGGTCAGCATCCGGGGCATAATATTGACGCTAAAACTGCCCGATTGGAGCCTTGCCGCTCAAGTGTCGGGTTACATCGAACGGGTAAAAAGCTGGGGTTATAACATTGTTCGTGCCCGGCAGCTCCAGTACAATCGCCATGAAATTTGTTTGGCGGCTTTGCAAAAACCCTTTCGGCGAAAATTCGCCCAAGTTACCTAAAAGTCCATATACTCTATAAAATAAAGTCATGAAGCAGGCTTTTTACCGGTTCCTGTCTTGTTATTAAAGCTGTGCTTGAAAATCTGCCGATTGACGCGATAAAGCGGTTTTTGCAGGCTGTTCGTACACATACGGTTGACTAACCGGCAAAGGCTTCCTAGAATACCTGCTCTCGGCCGCGTCATTTGAACAAGTTCTTAACGCAAAATCAAATTGTATAAAGTTTATCCTCCATGCCAGAGTTCAACGTGGGTATGCTATTGGGATAAATTTTAGTCTGCACTTTGTTTAGTGATCTGATGACATATATGGGGCATGGCAGGAGATGACAAACGTGATTAACCGAGCTGCTTTCCAGCCTAAACATAATGATTGTTCAAGGATTACACGTACTTCCCGGCTTTATCTGGCTTTTATTGTGATCCTATTTGCGACGACTAATAATTTGCAGGCCTTGGATCCGGTTAATAATTTGCCTGCGATCGGTCAGACAAAAACGGAACCGTCCGACAAATCCGATGCCTCCGAAAAAACTTCGCAAACTGACACTTCTTCCCAGTCATCCAAAACTACTGATTCCCCGGAGAAATCATTTCAGCCAGGCGATCCGCTTGCACCCGGGAAGATGCAATTGCTTAAGCAAGAGATAATGGCCGGTTTGGTCAAACGCCATACCACCGACAATTTTGCCCGTTTTCGCAGTTACACCGCCATGAAACTGAATTCCACGGCGGGCCGATACACGGGCTCGGAATTGACCGGCAATTGCCGCCTGAGCTGGTACGACCATTTGTTACGCAACCATCTTGACGCCCCTGCCGAAGCCGAACGATTCACGCGGGAATTGCACAAGGCTGCACTGGGAAACCACGAAGGCTTTGCCGAAGTGCTGGCCATTGCGGCAAAAAAAATGGACCTTGCCGAACGAAAACCGCGGACTTTTACCAAGGTCGCCTCGCCTGAACAGGCATTGGAAATCTTCAAACAGTCGATTGCCGATGCTGAAGTGGCTTACGCCGCGGCATTGGCCCCGCTGACTAAATCGCAAATCAGCGAATTGCAGACCTACATTTACCCGGTCCTCGTCGGTCAAAATGAAGTCGGTCACACGCTCAATGATCGCGGCACCGGCCGGAGACTCACCGATTTGATGGAGATGATGGATCGCAACTCGCTTTTTGCGGCTGCCGACGCCCTTGTGCCCATCACCGACCCGGAATTGCTCGAACAACTAAAATTGCTGCCGGCCGATGGTGATATCAAAGTCGAGGGCGTAACCGGCACAGTGGTCGATCGCATCGATACCCCTTACGGTGCAATTATCATCGGCGGTAAAGGGCCGAACACATACTATCTTGACAAAATGCCCGGCGTTTGCGCCGTGATCGACCTGGGCGGCGACGACACGTATATCGACGGCACGGTCGGCCCGGAGCGGCCCGTGTTGGTTGTCGCCGATCTGGGAGGGCGTAATGTATATCGCGGAAACAAGCCGGGCATTCAAGGCGCTGCGATTCTCGGCGTCTCGATGCTCCTGAACCTCGGCGGCCACGCCGTTTACGAGGCGCGAGACGTGGCCCAAGGTTCAGCTCTGGCCGGCATCGGCATCCTTATCGATTACGATGGGAAAAGCCGATATCGCGGCCTGAGACGCGTGCAAGGCCAGGCCTTGGGAGGTCTGGGCGTACTCATCGAACGAGGTGGAGGTAACGATTTTCACGCCGCCATGTGGGCTCAGGGCTTTGGCGGACCGCTGGGCTTTGGTTTGCTCGACTGCAATGTTGGCAACAACCATTACTATTGCGGCGGCATGTGGCGCGATTCATATCCTGAAACGCCCGGCTACGAAGGCTGGGGACAAGGCGTAGGCGCCGGATTGCGCCAGTGGCCGACGGAGGCATCGGCGTGATCCTCGACAACGGCGGCGAAAATGTTTACGAGTTCGACTACCTCTCGCACGGCGGCGGATATTGGTGCGGAGTCGGTTTCGCCCGCGATTTCGGCGGAAATACCAAGCGTCTGATCACACGCACGGCATACAACGGCGGGCCGCGCACTCAGCCCAGTTTCCAGCGGTTCGGCTGCGGTTGGGGTTGCCATTACTCCTTGGGTTTCTGTTTCGACGACGACGGCGACGACGTGTATGAAGGCACGATCATGGGCTCGGGCATGGCCTGGGATTGTTCCATGGGCGTGCTCTGCGATTTCGGCGGCAACGACCACTACAAGGCCACCGGCGGACTCACCCAAGGCGCCAGTAATCAGATGGGCTTTGGCATCCTCTACGACTACAACGGCGACGACGTGTATGAGGGATACAGCCAAGGCTATGCTTCACCTAGTATTTCGTACCACCCCATGCCCGATTGTGGCGGCAACTTCGCATTCCTCATCGATTATGGCGGCAACGACAAATACGGCTGCGGCGCGAATAACAACACTTACATCGATCGAGGCTGTTCCGGCGGTTTCCTCATCGATCGTCCGCAATCCGACGAGGTTCAGCCCACGGCAAGAAAGAACCCGCCTCTGTCTACAGTAGGGAAATAAGATAAAAATGGAGAGTAGAGAGTGGAAAGTAATGAGTGATGAATGAAAGAATCTTGGTCAGGGTAACGTCTGTATAATCGCAAGCAGTTTTTTATTCGTCATTTATCCCTTTTCACTCTTCATTCATCTTTTAAGAACAAGGATGTCATTCAATGAATAAGAAAATTTGCGTGTATACCGGTTTATTTTCACTATTATTGACCTTTGGAGTTATTTCCCATGTTCTCGGCTGGGAAATCGCCCCACAGCCGGCGCCGGCTTTCGACGACGGGCCCGCGCTCTCGGGCTCGCTTCAGTCGCAGCAAAACCAACCGGACAAACAAGCGGAAAATAATAAAAGCGAAGAATCTGATGCCGCATTAGCTTCCGGGGACGATCAGACCGGTCCCGACGTGCCGCAAATGGATCCCGCGAAAGACTCGCCCGACGCCCCGGTTAAAATCAACGTCGAAGGACCGGTTGAGGAAAAGACCGACATAAAACCGGCAGAAGATCAAAACCAGGTGACGACTGAAACCGAGCCTGCCAAGCCGGTGGAAATTCCCGGCGTCGACAAGCCGGCCGCCGACACGTCATCGCAACCCGAACAACCGGCGGCGGTCGAGCCGCCAAAACCGAAACGAGAACTCAGCCCCGCCCTGGTCGCGCTCCGCGATAAAACCCGCCGCACCTTGGGCACGTATCAAAGGATGCCCTTCAATTCCCGGCAAAATACGCCCGACGAGATTATCAACTACTGCTTTGCCCTGGGATGCGATGCAGAAATTTCCTTGCTCGCTGCCGGGGGAGAAAAACGCGCAAACGGCATCATGTGTTTGTGCTGGAATTATCCTTGCGGCGGCTACCAGCCCCTGACTATGATCGATGGTCATGTTTCCGCCCGCCTGGGATACGGCGTGCAATCGAGGCCGTCGCAACTCTTGGCCGCCCTGGCCCTGGCCCGAGTGCCGGCTTCCTATCCCATGCGCGTGAGCGATGCCATGCGCTCGGTCGCCGATCTGGTCGAGTCTGAAAAGCTTTCCTGCCGCTCGGGAGCCGATTTGTCGCTCAAGTTAGTCGGTTTGTCATATTATGCCGATGGCACGGCGTGGAAAAACGATCTTGATCAAGAATGGTCGCTGGAAAAAATTATAAAGGAAGAACTCGCCCTGCCGACGCTTGCCCCAGGCGGCGCGGGATTGGACTGCTTGTTGGGCTTAAGCTGCGCGGTTTATCGTCGCGAAAAACGCAACTTGCCCGTCGAAGGGCAGTTCGCCCGGGCGAAAAAATACATCGGCGAGTACCAAAATTACGCCTTCGGAATACAAAACTCCGACGGCAGTTGGGGATATTATCTAAGCGGCAAGGGAGTCAATCGCGACGACTCCACGGGACTGCGGTCTTCCGGCTACGTGCTCGAATGGCTGGCCATTTCATTGCCTGAGGACAGGCTGGACGATCCGGGCATGGCGGCGGGTATGGCTTATTTGATCACTTCTTTAAATAATCAGCGTTATCTGAACAATCTGCCCGTGCTTTCCACCCGGGAAATTGCCAGTACAATGCGCGCCCTGCACGCCCTGGCGATCTACGACGAGCGGCTCTTTAAACCCGCCGATTCCGAAGAGCCGGCCGCGGAAAAAAAGCCCGCCCCCGCTACGGCCCAGCGGGAACCCAACGCCGGACCGTCGCGATAACATGAACCGCTTTTGGAATTTATCGTCTTGGAGCAGTGCCAAGCGGCGGTTGACATGCTTGGAATCCGTCTGCTGCACGTGAAAAAGACGGATCTGAAGTAATATTGTGTCCCAAACAGGAGCCGGGTAACAAGAACTCTTTATCGCACCGCCCTGTTCAATCCGCGGATGATATGCTCGATGACGGCGTCTTTTTGCATGTCAACGGCCGCTTCCATGTTGTGGCGCCAGGCCGGCACGCGGCGGCGATCGAAAATCGTGGCCCCCGTGGTCAACTCGCCCAGCGTTTCCACGTCGCCGGCCATGGGCTTCGTGGTGAATAATTCGGGATGCACGACCGACATCAATGAAACCGAATCGTGGACGTGTATTCCTTCCAAGCCCAATCGTTGCCGATAGCTGCGGAACGCGGGAGGTAGAATCTTTCGCAAAAATCGGCCAACCTTGCTCGATTCGTCCGGCAATTGATTGAACAAATCGTAGCTTAGTTCAATCCGGTTGGTCACGTCCAGGGGAATGAGGATTTTCGTCGAAGGCGATCGAAAAACTATTTGCGCCGATACCGGATCGCAATAAATATTGAATTCGGCGGCGGGAGTTATATTGCCCGGGGCGTTTATCGTGCCGCCCATAATGACAACCTGACCGACCAGGCCGGGCAGTTCGGGATCGCGCATGAAAGCTCGGGCGATGTTGGTCAACGGGCCTAGGGCCACGATCGTTACCTGGTGGGGCGCCGCGCGGACCTGATCGCAGATTTCTTTTTCCGAAGGGAGCAGATGCTGCCGCTCGGCCACGTCGAACTCGCACCCTCCCAGCCCGTCCGCCCCGTACAGATAGCGCCCCTCCACTGGCAGGCCGTTATCCGGTTCCGATGCCGCCCCAAGCCGCGGCAGGCGCGGGGGATCGAGCTGTTCCAGTATGACCTGGACGTTGCGCGTAGCCTGGGCCGCGGAGACATTGCCCCCCACGGCAGTCAAGGCCACTACGTCCAACTCGGGCTCGAAAAGCGCCAAACATAGGGCAAGAGCATCGTCAATGCCCGGATCGACGTCGAGGATCACCTTCCTGGCCATGCGTTCCTCGTTTTGGTAAAAAAAGATACCCATCCCTTGTCTAATAACGCTAGGATAATTCTAAAGAAGCCCGTAGCGGATGGCAAGGGGGGATGGAATAGATGGGAATGAAAGCCTGTTGCTCCTGCATCGGGTATAATTAGCCCGATGTGGGATAAATTTCCTTGGCTTACAGCAGCAACAGACATGAGTATTTTACCAGTTTTTGTACAATTGCTACTGCCGCGAAAACTGCCAGTTTGTGCAATTTCGATTTACTCATGCCGCGTGAAATAACTTACAAATTACGTGTAACGGAAGGTAGCGTTTGGAGAACAACGAGTTCGATTGCATTTCATCTAAAAAATGGCGTACCGCATCATTATCGGTGCTAGCGCCAATAAAAAAGGCACGGCAAGGTCCCCTCTAGCTCCCAGCTTTCCCCGCCGTGCCCTGGTCCGGAGTCTATTTACAAGACCCCGGTTCATGTGAACTATAGTTTTGACCCGCAGGTAGTCAAATTCTTTGCCCCGGTGGTCAATATCACTATTGGCAATAGGCTAAGATAACGATTGAACCGGTCAAAATAAGCGGTGCGGTGGCATGTGATGCTGCCAAATTGCCACACGTGATGAATTGTAGCAACCCGCGAAATTCCCTGATGTTGGCGTCCGGCTACTATTGAATCTCATATAAATTAATGTCGTATTCATCGTTTAGCCCCGGAGCTTGCTCCGGGAGTATTTGCCACAATTGTTAACGAATGGTGCGACATTAATTTTATGAGCATCTTTGTGCCCCAATGCACTACATCCAATCCAGCCCGAAATCCAGTGCGGCCGGCGAGTGGGTCAGTGCGCCGACGCTGATCCGCTCGATTCCGGTTTCGGCAATTTGTCGAACTGTGGAAAGCCTAACGCCTCCCGAAGCTTCGAGTTCCACATTCGGATCGATTTTATTGCGGTGCGCGACTGCCTCGCGGAGTTGCTCGATTGACATATTATCCAGCAATACGATATCCGGTCCGGCGGGCAGGACCTGGTCAAGTTGTCCCAAGGTATCGACTTCCACTTCGATAATCGTTGCGCAAGGATCGGTTTTTGCCGCATGTTCGGCGATGTAGCGCCGCGCATGCAACACCGCTTCGGCCGGCGTGTAGCCTGAACTTTTCGTGAGAGAATTTGCACCCCAGGCCAGATGGTTGTCTTTGATAAGCACGGCCTCGTATAACCCGCTGCGATGATTCCATCCTCCGCCGCAGCGGACGGCATACTTTTCCAGTCGGCGCCATCCGGGCGTGGTCTTTCGGGTGTCGAAAATGCGCGCCTGGGTTCCGGCCACAAGCTCCACGTATTTGCGCGTCAAACTGGCGATGCCCGACAGCCGGCCGAGAAAATTCAACAGCAATCGTTCGATGGCGAACAAGCCTTGCGCCGGTCCGCTGATCACTCCGATGCGCCCCCCCTGCTCCACAGTTTGGCCGTCGCGCGCTTCAGGCGACCAGGCAAGATTTTGATCAATGGCGTCCAAAGCGGTCTTCACACCGGACAAACCTGCGACCACTCCCGATTGTCTTGCTGAAATCGAAGCCCGGCCGATAGCGTACCGGGGAACAAGCCAACGAGTCGTCAAATCGCCGTCCTTGCCTAAATCTTCATCGATAGCCAAACGCAGCAATGCTTGCCAATCGGCCTGTAAAATCTCGTCCCATTGGCATTGGTGGAATTCTTTTTTCATGGATTGGCTCCAATCGCGGATCGCGTTTGCATGGATGGCATAATATAGCCAAAACCATTATATTAAAAGATTATACCAAAAGTCCCCTCTCCGGGCACCGACGGGCACCATGCTCCGCATGGTCGGTTGGTCGGGAGAGAGTGAGGGTGAGGGCAAATTCGCGAAGATTATTTGGATCTTAACTGCTTGATTTCCAGACAGTTCCGGTATTGGAATAGGCTCTAAATAAAAATATGGAATTATAACAAGGTTCATATCAGATATGTCATCTCTCGTCCCTCTCCACTCGCCTCCGGCTCCTAACACACGCAATGTCTGGCTTTTGCGTGCGCCGATCAAGCAGTTCTGGCTGTGTTAGTGCTGTTGGCCCTAGCCGCGATAGGTGGCTGGTGGATTTCCCAAGGCAGCCTGCGGAATAGAATGGTCGAAGCCGATCAGGCCCAACGGCGTGTAGCCAATTTCCAAGTTGATATCAACACCGCCAATCGGCCTGAATTGATACAGTTGCCAGGCATTGGCGACACACTCGCACAACGCATTATCGAAACCCGGCAAACCACCGGCCCCTTTGTCGAGCTGGACGATCTCCGCAAGGTGAAGGGCATTGGGCCCAAGATAATGGAACGCATTCGCCCCTACTTGCTGCCATTGCCAAAAGATAAACAAATCGCCACAAGTAAGTGAGAAACTGATGTAGTAACCATCCTTTATCCCCTAGCGCGGCCTCACGGCCGCGACCAAAATAATTGCAAATTGCAAAATGTAAATTGCAAATTGAACAAAATCTAAACACCTTGAACCGCTCTGAACCTAAATGTTTATTCTTGTTCAATTTGTAATTTTGTAATAGTTTAGTTTTTTGGGATTGATCTTGGGAAAAAACGGGAAATGGTTTATGTCTATGGTTTATGCGAAAGGACACTACTATTTCTGTTTTGCCCAAGGGAATATCTTTGGGGCCAAGCCTCGACCGCGCAGGCGGAGGCGATTTTCTCGCGGGGGAGGGAGGCGGTGATTTTCGCGCTGTTGGAAATGGCCAAGCAGTTGGCCGAGGCGCGGAATTCGGCCTCGACTATGCCCTCCACGCCCTCGGGCATGATCCCGGTTTACGAAAAACCGGCCATTTCTTCGCGGAAAAAGCGGCCCGGCCGCAAAAATGGGCATCCGGGCAGTGGCCGGAAGCGGCCCCAGCGGATCGACCGTTACGAGGAACACCAACTTCCTTGCTGTCCGCACTGTCAGGGACGTTTGAAGCGGCTGAACCAGACGCACACGCGATATGTGGAGGACATTCCCGAGAATCTTCAAGCCGAAGTCACAGAACATACGATCCATCGCGACTGGTGCCCGCGCTGCAAGAAGCGCGTCGCGCCGCAGGCGCCCGACGCCCTGCCGAACGCCCGCTTGGGCAACCGTGCGGTGGCGCTTTCGGCGTGGATGCACTACGGACTGGGCACGACCTCGCAGCAAATCGTGGACGTCTTCAACCATCACTTGCAACTGAAGATCAGCAAAGGGGCCTTGGCGCAGATGTGGCATCGTCTGCGAGAGGCGCTCTCCCCCTGGTACGAACAGATTCAACAAGAGGGACTGGCGTCGGCCGTGCTGCACGGCGACGAGACGGGCTGGCGCGTGGCTGGCAAAACCCACTGGCTGTGGTGTTTCAGCAATCCGCGGCTGACCTACTATCTGATCGATCGCTCGCGTGGCGAGCCGGCGCTGCGGAAATTCTTCGCCGAGGAGTTCAAAGGCGCGTTTATCAGCGATTTCTGGGGCGCTTACAACGCGATTTCCGGCGGTCCGCGGCAGAAATGTCTGGTGCATCTGTTCCGCGACCTGGAGCATGTGGAAAAATACAAAAATCCCGGAGAACATTGGTCTGCATTCGCCAAAAAGCTGCGACGGCTGCTGGGCGACGCCATCCGTTTGTGGAAACGCGAGGAGCATCCTCCGGCGGAATACGCATCGCGGCGGGCGTGTTTGGACCGAAGATTGCAGGAACTGATCGAAACCGATTGGCGCGATCGGCAAGCCGACCGTCTCGTGAAACGGCTGCGCCGACACCAAAACGAGTTGTTCACTTTTTTGGATCACGCGGACGTTCCCTTCGAGAACAACCACGCCGAACGGGCGATTCGTCCGGCAGTGATCATTCGCAAAAACAGCTATGCCAATCGCAGCCGCCGCGGAGCGGACACCCAAGCGGTGCTGATGAGCATCTTTCGCACACTAAAACAACGCAATCACGATCTCTTGGATTCCGTCATCCAAGCCCTGAAAACCTATTTGACCACTGGCAAACTTCCATCACTGCCACCATAAATATGACAAAAAACTAAACTGTTACGTAATTTTAAATTTGTAATTGCCAATTTGCAATAAAAATTATGAGCGCAAAACGCGCTCAATCCTCAAACAAAGACTCTGTCCCATAAAACCGTGTTCCAACTAGTCAGCCCATTCCAGCCCGCCGGAGATCAACCCCAGGCCATCGAGGCCTTGATAGCCGGGTTGCAAGCCGGCAAAAAGCAGCAGGTCTTGATGGGAGTTACCGGATCGGGCAAGACTTTCACCATGGCCAACGTCATTCAGGCCGTTCAACGGCCCACCTTGGTCATGTCGCACAACAAGACGCTGGCCGCTCAACTCTACAGCGAATTCAAGGAATTTTTCCCCCACAATGCGGTCCATTATTTCGTCAGTTACTACGATTATTATCAGCCCGAGGCATATATCCCCCAGCGCGACATCTATATCGAAAAAGACGCTTCTATCAACCAGCAGATCGACCGCCTCCGCCTCGCCGCCACCAGCGCGCTTGTAAGCCGCAGCGATGTAATTATCGTAGCCAGCGTATCCTGCATTTACGGATTGGGTTCCCCGGAAGACTATCGGGCAATGATGGTGGGATTGGAAGTCGGGCAGACCGTCGATCGCGACCGGGTGCTGGCCAAACTCGTCGATATCCAATACGAGCGCAACGATTTTGAATTTCAGCCCGGCAAATTCCGCGTCCGCGGCGACTGCGTCGAGGTTTGGCCCACCTACGAAGAAATCGCCTTTCGCATGGAGTTTTGGGGCGACGAAGTGGAGCAGCTCTCGATCATCAATCCCGTAAGCGGAGAAGTCGTCGAACGCACGGAGCGGATGTTCGTCTATCCGTGCAAGCACTTCGTCATGCCCGAGGAGCGCATCCAGCAGGCCGTCGATGAAATCCGCAAGGAATTAAAAGACCGCCTGGAAGAATTCAAGGCCCAAGGCAAGATGCTCGAAGCCCATCGCCTTAACGCCCGCACCCGTTACGACATCGAGATGCTGCACGAGGTCGGTTATTGCCCGGGGATTGAAAATTACAGCCGGCCGCTTTCCGGCGCCCGCCGGACTCGCCGCCCGATACGCTGTTTAGCTTTTTTCCCGATGATTTTCTGCTGTTTGTCGACGAATCGCACGTAACGGTGCCGCAAGTCCGCGGAATGTACGCCGGCGACCATAACCGCAAAGTGACCCTGGTCGAACATGGTTTCCGCCTGCCCAGTGCCTTGGATAACCGCCCGCTGCGGTTCGACGAGTGGGAGTCGAGAATAAACCAGGCGATTTTCGTCTCCGCCACGCCGGGACCCTACGAGCTGGAAAAAACCGGCCGAAAGGTTGTCGAACAAGTAATACGTCCCACGGGCCTCTTGGATCCGAAAATCGAGGTCGCGCCTGCCCGAACCCAGGTGCCCCATCTATTGGATCAGATCCGCCGCCGCGCCGAAGCAGGCGAACGTGTTTTGGTAACTACCTTGACCAAGCGCCTTGCCGAAGACCTGGCCGCCTATTTCAGCAAGCAAAACGTCCGCTGTAAATGGCTGCACAGCGATCTGGACGCCTTCGAGCGCGTGGAATTGCTCCGCGACCTCCGCCAGGGAAATTTCGACGTGCTGGTGGGAGTAAACCTCCTCCGCGAAGGCCTGGACCTGCCCGAAGTCTCCTTGGTGGCCATCCTCGACGCCGATAAAGAAGGTTTCTTGCGCAGCGAAACCTCGCTCATGCAAACCATCGGCCGCATGCCCGAAACGTCAACGCCAAGGTGATGCTCTACGCCGACAGGGTGACCGACTCCATGCAACGCGCCATCGAAGAGACCCGCCGCCGCCGCGAGATGCAAAATATTTATAACGCCGAGCATGGTATCACGCCGGAAACGATCCGCAAGGGCATCCGCGCCGGTATCGAGGCGGAAACCGCCGCACATGCCCGATCCAACGCCGTAGTGGGCCGACCAGACGAGGCCCAATATATTACCGAGGAATATCTGGATGAACTGGAAGCCGAAATGATCGCCGCGGCCGATGCCCTCGAATTCGAGCGGGCGGCGGCCCTCAGAGATCGCATCGTCCAACTCCGCGAGCAAATGGGCAAATCGCTCGATCAGGCCGTGATTAGCCATGCCACGCGAGACGAGCGCGGCCGCCGCAGAAAACATCTCCCCGGCGGCAAAATTCCCCGACCAAAAAAAACGTAATTACATCTATTTATCGACTCTCGGGTAATAAACGCCGTAATGATAACAGCAACCTCACATAAGCCCATGGG
This sequence comes from Pirellulales bacterium, assembly GCA_963845975.1. GTDB lineage: Bacteria > Planctomycetota > Planctomycetia > Pirellulales > Thermoguttaceae > JBEKIK01. Next base: position 1,663,824 of record CAWJUD010000002.1, read on the forward strand.
TTGTAACCCGTGGCTTGGCGACATTCGTTGCCTGATACACATTAGCCCCGAGTGAATACACCCGGGGGAATTATTTAATCCAAGAAACACAAAGGGGAAGGACGTCGTATTGAGCGTCCTTCCCCTAGATAGTTGTCAAATCAGATCCAATTTGTTGCGGAACTTATGCCATTCAATTCATCAACTGAAGTAAAAGACAAAGGAAGATACTACTTGGCCGGTTCGGCGGGCTTCTCTTCGGCGGGTTTTTCAGTGCCGCCAGTATCCGGGGTCGTGGCAGGTGTCTTTTCTGGCGTCTTAGGCGGGGTCTTCGCCTTTTCAGCACAACCTACAATACCCGCACAAATAAGCATTGCAAACAGGGCAAACTTTTTCATCGTTCCACCTTTTCCATGTTACCATTGTGATTGGTTAATTGTTCGCAGGAACCTCTCCTGCTTACCACACAAATAGATACCAACCACTGGGCAATTATTCCACACATTATACAATTGAGTAATTAAAATAGCGGCCCGGACCCCAATTTTTTTCCCGCATAGGGGAATAACTTACCGGTTGCACGTCTCTAGTAAGAGGAAGTGATATGGCCGATGATATGGCCGGGTTCGATATTGCACAACTAGTTGCCGCAAATTACCAGGCGGTCTACCGTTACGCCTACCGCCTAAGCGGATCGGTGCCCGACGCCGAAGACCTTACCCAAAAGGTCTTTTTGATGGCTCAAGGTAATTTGGAGCAACTGCGCAATATGGATAGCTCGCGAAGCTGGCTCTTCACCATCCTGCGAAACTGCTTCCTTCGCGATCGGCAACGCCAACGGCCTATCATCGAATCCAATTTGCCCTTCAATATCGACCATTTGAGTTTTTATATCCCAAAAGATACGCAGATCGATCCCGAGCAACTCCAAGCCGCACTCGACGAAATTCCCGAACTCTCGCGCCTGATATTGGCAATGTTTTATTTTGAGGAACGTTCCTATCGGGAAATCGCCCAAGAGTTGGATTTGCCCATCGGTACGGTAATGAGCCGGTTGGCCCGGGCAAAAGCCCGCTTGCGGACGAAATTGTTTTCCTCAAAGCGACCGTCACGGAAACGACATCCCCGGGTTACCCTGCAAGGAAGAGGCGACATTTGATGAAAAAACAACTTCATCTTTCCGAGCATATTTGGGAAGCCATGGAAGCCTGCCGCTGGGGCGCCGCCGACACGGACGATCCGGCCATGGCGCATCTTACCGCCGAAATGGCGGCCAAGCCTGAGTTGGAAATAATTTTCGATCACATCGAGCGTCTCGACGGAAAAATCTCCACCGCCTTTCAGGACGTTTCCGTTCCGCCTGGATTGGCTCAACGCGTTTTGGATCATTTATTCCCTGCCCGAATAGCAGTCCCGGCGTCCAACGTATTAAAACCGGAACCGGACCAGCCGGCAAATATAAATGCTGCGCCTATGGCCTCGTCATTTCCGGCACAGGGCAAGCGAAAAGTTTTACGCCGCTGCTATCTTGCATCCGGCGGACTTTTATCCGCGGCCCTGCTCTTATTCCTCGCTTTGTGGCTGAATTCGCATAATGCCCAAACTTATACCGAACAAAGCGTCTTCGACGAGGCGATCCGTTTTTTTGAGTCTGACTCGCTCGATGGCCGCATTCCATTGGCTGAAAAATCCCCGCCCAAGACTTTTCCATTCAGCCGGGCGGTATTTTTCTCTAAAGGCGTTTGCTGGCGGCACATTCGCGATTTCCTAGGGCAAGCCGGTCTAGCCTATGACCTGCCGAACCCCGATGGCCGCCGGGCTACCCTTTACGTCGTCAGGCAAAATGTGGAAGCCTTGGGCAACGTACCTCAGTACCATCCATTTACCACGGGCGGCTTTTCCGCCTCCGCCTGGCAAGAGGACGGCTTGCTATACGTGTTGGTAGTTCAAGGCGAACCCAATACATACCAAAAATATCTCAATCTGCCCCGCGGCCCCGTAGCATGAAATTAAACCGGACATGTCCAATATTCATAAAATAGATGGCTCTTCATATTCCATTTATCTAATAACCTGAGTTTTCTTAACGAATTTGTCTATTGCCCCGCAGGGGCTTAGTCGTGTAGCCAATGCCCCGTAGGGGTTTAGTCGTGTAGCCAGGGACGTGAGTCCCTGGAATAGCGACAGAATTAAACTATTCATATTGATCCATAATCCCTAGCCCCTAGCCCCTAATCTCTAATCCCTATTCCCTATCCCCTAGATTGACATCTATCTGTACGCCTGTTAGGCTTATTGGCGCAAGGGGGCGGCCAAATCGACCCCCGCTCCTCTCGCGGGCCTGCTCAAACACTTCAAAAGTCAACACATCTCCGACTCGCTGGCCCAAAAGATTATAGTTGTCTCAGGCAGCAAGCAGTTAATAGCACCTGGAGCAATCAAGACTAAATTTTAGTGTGGAATCCGAGTAATGGCCCGGAAAGGTCTATAGGATTACAAGCACCAGCAAGATACCTTTGATGCCCAAATTCACTAAAAATGTTCAATAAATCTTTGATGTCTCCTTTTCTGGACTGCTAAGTTGCTCAATAAGACGGTGCTTGATGGATATCACATACCTACAAGAGATGAAGAAACTGGTCATTCTTGCATTGTTCTCAAATGATAAATTAGCGAAACAACTTGTACTAAAAGGTGGTAATGTCATTGACATCGTGTATGAGCTATCCACCCGTCCGTCAAAAGATATAGACTTTTCAATGTGTGGTGAGTTCGAAGATGTACAAGAGGCACAGGAATTAATCTCACAGGCACTCCGAGCGATGTTTGCTGAGCATGGATATGTAGTATTCGATGTGAATCTGCGGGAAGAACCACCTTGTCTGACTGAGAACATGAAAGAGTTCTGGGGAGGCTATAAGATAGATTTCAAGGCCATAGGAAAAGAGTTGTTCAATGAGTATGAGAATAATCTAGATGAACTTAGGAAACGGGCACTCCCAATGCTCGAAGAAGGGAGTAGAAAATTCCCTATTGAAATCAGCAAACATGAATATTGTGAGGAAAAGGATGCTCGTATAGTTGATGACTTTACAGTATTCGTGTATACCCCATCGATGCTTGTTAGTGAGAAACTACGTGCATTGTGTCAACAGATGCATGAGTATAGGCAGGTGACTGGAGGTTCAGCGAGAGCACGCGGACGGGATTTTTTCGATATTTGGATCATAGTAGAGCACTTTCATATTGACTTTGAAGATGCGAAATTCCATAGTACTCTCAAAAAAGTTTTCGCTGCCAAGCGCGTACCTCTCAGGTTGATCGGTAATCTCGGCGATCCGGAGGTTAAAGCCCTTCATGAGCCAGATTTTGCTTCAGTAATCAACACAATAGTTCCCGACTTTGACCTACAAAGCTTCGAATATTATTATGAGTTCGTTTTAAAACAGTCTGAAAAGTTAAAAGCCCTTTGGGACGAATAACCGCCACTTCTTATTATGCTGTGTGGATTTCATGCCGTGGGTCAAGTAGAAATCGAAGTTGAAAGGGAACTCTTGAAGATAATGTAGCTGATGCTCATCGTAATTTGCTCTTTCCATATAAAATCCAATTGCCTGATGATACGGATACGCAAATTTAAGCTTCCGTAGATAAGCAGCGATTTTGTTAACTGACACCCGGCCTTTAGCAGCCTCAAATGCAGCCGCTACGATGGAGACTCCACCTGAATAAGACGGTCGCACAGTTGCATCAATAAGATTGCGTTCAATATTAGTAACAGAAATCTGAGTAGTGCATAATTCAGGTTTAATTTCTACAACACCTAACCGGCCCGTGTTCCTGCCGTTGAGTTTATAGATTTTTTGGCCGTCATATTGTACCGAATTAGAGGACATGCGAGGCTTAGCTGAAAATGCACGGTCAAGCGAATCCTGTGTAAGCGGTGAACCACCACCCGCAGTTTTTTGTTCTATATTAAAATAAACCGTTTTGGGAATTTGGTCTGTAAGGTTATTGAGAAAAAGGGCCGTGAAGTGCGTGAAATAACCAGACTGATCTAACGACTGAACGACATCAAAAGTAGGCACATTACTGTAGATATAGCGCTGTTCTCCTCGATGAGGAAACGGAAAAGACACTCGCTTTAATATTTTGTGTTTCGTGATTAAATCTGCTAATGTCTTTGTCCCTGGTGTTTTAACAGGCCAGAGATTTTCTTGGTTAATGTGATAAGACACATCTTCTTTATTAGATGGTAGTTCAATTAACCATGAAGATTGGTACTGACGAACAACATCTAATAATTCCGAAGGGGAAAATATATGTTTTTGAAAATCGCTGAAGGTAGCATGAACTCGTGTAGAGTCGATGAAATAAGAGTGCATTATTGACAACCTCCGAAAGGATCATCGTGTAGTATATATACTACACGATGATCGAATACGCTTTATAATCATATATAGTTTTTATTCTTATGTAAAGATCATGATCGGAATGGCATTATGTAGTATATATACTACATAATGCCATTCCGATCATGATTAAGTAAATGCGTCATGGCACTTCCGGGAGGGCAAATTGACTAGTGTAGTATATATACACACTAGTCAATTTGCCCTCCCGGAAGTAAGTACACTGTAGTATGTATACTACAGTGTACTCTGTTATCCATCATTTTGAGATTATCCTTTTGATACAAGGCAATTACCTACCCCCCCACGGAAATTCACTACGGCCCGGTTAACCTATGGAACGGAGTTCCAAGAGGTTTTGTCGCGCCGGGCGACGCTGTCGAATCACCTAGCACGGCCCTTCTGCCGATTATCCACCGCCCACCGCCCACTGCGCCGCCAGGAAACGGGCCTACTCCGGTTTCCGAGCGCTAACATGTCCGCCTTGCGTACACGGAGACGTGCGATATCCGGTCCACCCATGGAACCTGGCTTCAACAAAGCCGGCCTCACTGAGCATCGAGAGGAGTGACACACTCCAGATAGCGCCCGCGATTCATCCCGACCACGAGCCCATGAGTTGGACCTTATCCGGCGTAACATGCTCTTCCAGAATCATGTCGGCCATGAATAAGCGCCCACCGGCCCGGAGAACCCGGAAAACCTCGCGCGTGACTCTGGGCTTGTCAAGGCAAAGGTTGAAAACGCCATTAGAGATCACCGTGTCGACCGTATCGTTTGCCACGGGCAGCGTTTCCACGTCGCCGTGATGGAACTCCACGTTTGCCAGGCGGAGCGCCTGCGCATTTCTCTTCGCCTTGGCGATCATCTCTTGAGTTGAGTCCACGCCGATCACCTTGCCGGATGGACCAACCTTGCGGGCCGCAAGGATGCTGTCCAGGCCCGCCCCGCATCCCAGGTCCAGCACTGTCTGACCAAAATCGATCTTCCCGAGCGAAAACGGATTGCCCACTCCGGCAAAGGACTCGGTGACCGAGTCCGGCAACCCGTCGATCTCGCTGGCAGGATATCCGAGCAACTTAGCACTCTGCGGGCCGACGGGAAATCCTTCCTCCACGCCGGGAGATCGGGCAAGCCGGGCATATCGTTGATGGATCGAGTCTCGGATTTTTTCAGGGCTCTCGTTCATGACTTGCCTCCCTTCAAACCATATAGGGTATCGCCCTCCTTGGCAGCTTTCAAGAAGCACGGGCGCCCTTGATTGAATGGAAAAGTGCCACGCTTTTATTAACCTGAGTTTTGCTTAACGAATTTGTCTATTGCCCCAAAGAGGCTTAGTCGTGTAGCCAGATACGTGAGTCCCTGGAACAGGTCAAAACGACAGATCAAGCCCTGAAAGGGCGACATTGATAGACGATTTCCACTTCAATGTCGCCCTTTCAGGGCTATTGTATTTGGGTATCTTATTTTCCGGCGGCTATACGACAAAGCCCCTTCGGGGCAAATTATCACCTTACTTTATCCAAAACTCAGGATATTAGGCATTTGACGATCCGGGCAATCTGACTTGGACAACTCTTAAACCCATCCCCCTTATCCCCTCTTTCGGCGGGCTTTACTTCTATGTTGAAAATGGTATGTTTAGTACGTTTGTTTTAATTCTAAGACAGCTAGACTGGAGGCAGCGCGATCAACCGATCAAAAAGTATCGGTCGCTGCTATTCGATGTGCAACATGGCAAGCTTCTCGCAACGGCCGGGGCAATTGTCGCCACAAAACGGCGACAGGAAAAAAATCCTTTTCGCAAGAGAAGGAGTGCAGGACTTTTCCATTCCTGGGATCTAGGGATTGCGAGAAACATTTTCATCCTTATCCCGGAAGGATGACCATGACATCGCTCTCGCCGGCATGTCCGCCATGACATGGAATTGTTTTGGTGAACGTGTGTAAGAACGGAGGCCTCCTAGGGAATGGCAAAGGACGTGAATTTTTTTGTTCTGCCGCGGCTCAGTTCTAACTGAGTCAGTGTTGTGAAAAAAATTTCACTTAGGAGGTGTGTATGTTCAATCGAAAAAGTTTTTTAGTGCTTTTTGGCGCCATTGTCATTTTTCTCGCCTATACCTGCAACACACAGCCCGCCCTGGCCCAAGGCTGGGGAGGCCATGGTTATTGGGACTTATTTTGCGTGAATCTGACTCCCAATAACCTGTATTGGAACCAGGTCAATGGCGGGACGGGCGCCTTGGGCGATCCCTTAGTTTCGCCGGACCCGAATGGCATCCCCATTATTGACCCAGCCACGCCGTTAGGAGGCGTGGCCTACGGTTTCGGCGGCTGGGACTGGGGCACTGGTACGCTTGAATCGACGGCTATGGCGGGCACTTCGATTCAGTTGAACAATGCGGCGAGCTACTACCTGAGCGTCGTGCTCGACACGCGCACGACGCCACAGAGAGATCAACTCTATCCTTCCTGGGGAACCATCGCTAACATTCAGGTGAAACCCGTTCTCCCTGGGGGAGGATTTGGCCCGGCGATTCCTATTAATAATTGGGTTCTATCCCCTTACGATCCAAACCCGCTGGCTACGGTCCTCAGCCAAAATCTCCCCCTAACATCAGCTACAGTAACCCTTGCCCCTACGGACTTCGGTGCTGCAGAAGGGGCACTTCAGGCTGCTGCCCCTGATGGAAAACCTGCGATCTTTGGCGTGGGCGCCACATTGCCCGCCTTGGGTGGGGTGAATATAGGATATATCGTCACTTTTTCCACCAGTTTGAATACCTGGGATTCATACAACCAAATTCCGTGGCAACCTGGTACCTGGAATCCTTCTTATCCTGGCGGATTATGGAGTGATCCAAGCAACTGGGAAGGTGGCACCATCGCCTACGGTACTGGAGCAACTGCCACCTTAACTACGTCCGGCGGCAATAGTACCTTCAATGCCGATGATCTCGTTGTTTATAGTGAAGACGGCTCCGGTTCCAAGACGTATGATCTCGAGATCGGCAATCTCACTTTCAGCGGCTCACCATCCGGAACCTGCACTGTTAACGATACCACTACTGCCCAGAGCGGCATCAAACTGGCTTCCGCCACCTCCGGCAGTAAGCCGATCATCCAAACTGACGTAAAAACAACGATCAATGCCGCGCTTTCTGGAAACAAGGGCCTGCTGAAGCAGGGCATGGACACGCTTTTCTTGACGGCCACGAACACCTACACCGGCAAGACGGCTATCATGGCCGGCACGCTGGAGTTGGGTTACACGGGTCAGTTGCCCCCCGAGTCCGAGATCTTCACGGATTCCGGCGCCATATTTCAAGTAGACGGCGGTTCGAAGACGATGGGCGATATCAGCGGCACAGGCGAGACTTGTATCATGGAAGGTAAGTTGACAGTGACTTCCATCGCCCAAAACATGATAACCATCGGTGCCGGGGCAGAACTAACAATTGCACAGCTACCAGGCGGCCCACTGGCGGCCGGCGACGGCCTGTTGCCCGTTCCCGAGCCCTCCGTCCTCACCCTGATCGGATTCGGTGTTATTAGCCTACTTGCCTATGCTTGGCATCGGCGAAAGTACTGATGCATTTTACCTGGCCGCCCGGTTTACAAAGCCGGCGGCACGTAACAGAACCAAATTGCTAAAAAAGGTTCACCCGCGACATATTCTTTTATAGTCGCGGGTTTTTTATTTGGTGTTTTATTCCTTCAACGCCTGCATGATGCTGGTGAGCATGGCCTTGGCGTCGCCGAAGAGCATTAGGGTATTATTGCCGTAGAAGAGTTCGTTTTCGATGCCGGCAAAGCCGGGATTCATGCTCCGCTTGATGACGAACACGGTTTTCGCTTTGTCGGCGTCGATAATCGGCATCCCGTAGATGGGACTGGACTTGTCGTGCCGTGCGGCAGGGTTCACCACGTCGTTGGCCCCGATCACCAACGCCACGTCGGTCTCCGGCATGTCGGGATTGATCGCTTCCATCTCGATCAGCTTGTCGTATGGGATTTCGGCCTCGGCCAAAAGCACGTTCATGTGCCCGGGCATGCGGCCGGCGACCGGGTGCACGGCAAACTTGACATCGACCCCCTCGCGGATTAGGGCATCGTACAATTCGCGGACCCGGTGTTGGGCCTGAGCCACGGCCATGCCGTAACCGGGGATGACGACCACCGTTCGGGCGGCTTTCATGATCTGGGCCGCGTCCTCCGCCGTTGCGCTTTTGACAGTGCGCTCTTGGACCGCGCCCGCGGCGGCCTGGACCTGGCCGAATGCCCCGAACAGCACGTTGGCAAACGAGCGGTTCATGGCCTTGCACATGATGATCGAGAGGATCAGGCCGGACGATCCGTCCAGGGCCCCGGCGGCGATCAGCAGTTTGTTGTCCAGCACGAAACCCATGGCCACGGCCGACAGCCCGGCGTAGGAATTCAAAAGCGCGATGACGGTGGGCATGTCGGCGCCGCCGATGGGAATAATCAAAAGCACGCCGAAAGCCAGCGAAATCACAATAATCAGCGGGAATAGCTGCCAGGACGAGGGGCTAATCACCAGCCACGTGCCGGCCAAAATTGCCACGCCCAAAAGCGAGAGGTTGATCGCGTTTTGGCCTTTATACGTGATGGGCCGGGTAGGGATAATTTCCATGAGTTTGCCGGCCGCCATTAAGCTGCCGGTAAACGTCAGAAAGCCCAGGATGACTTCGGCCACCAGTGCGCCGGTGGCAAATCCACTAAGCGGATGCTTATCAGTCGTCATGAACAAGTAGTATTCCGATGCGCCGACAAGTCCGGCGGCCAGTCCGCCGAAGGCGTGCGAAAGCGCGGTCCGCTGGGGCACGGCCGTAAGCGGCACCATGGCCAGGGGCACGCCGAGCGCGAAGCCCGCCACAACCGGGATTACGATCCAGGTATAGTTCATGTTCGGCACAAACAGCGTGCCTCCGATGGCCGCCAACATGGCAATCACGCCCGCAAACACGCCGCGCCGGGCAGTGCCGGGGTGGTTCATCCACATTAGCGAAAGGATGAACAGAATCGCGGAAAACAGGTAAATCGGTTGTATGACGATATCTATGTTCATGATTTGCCGGGCTCCCGCTTCTTGAACATCTTGAGCATCCGATCGGTCAACAGGAAACCGCTGACGATGTTGGTCATCGAGGCGAACACGGCCACTGCGCCCAGCACGGTGGTAAAACCGGTTTCCCGGCTGCCGGCCAGCACGATCGAGCCCACCACGGCAATGGCTGAGATCGCGTTGGTCAACGACATGAGCGGGGTGTGGAGCAATCGCGACACGTTGCGAATGACCAGCAGCCCGGTGAACGTGGCCAGCACGAGCACGTATATAAGCGTCAAAAAGTCGGCCTTAGGCGCGCTTTCGGCCGCGACGCTCGAAGGCCCGGCTGCCAGGAGAATTAAAAGATCGGATGACATGGTTCGATTTATCCTAATAATTGCTGTACCCGCGGATTGACCACTTTTCCGTCGCGGGTGATCAGGGTTTCGCGGGTGATTTCATCGGCCAGATTCAAGGCAATTTTGCCGTCTACGGCCAAATGGGTAAGGAAATTGCTGATGTTTTTCGAGTACATCAAACTGGCGTCGGTGGGCACGTCGGAGGGTAAATTCAAAGGGGCGAGGATCGTTACGCCATGCGCGACAACGGTTTGGCCGGCCTGCGATAATTCGCAGTTGCCGCCGCGTTCGGCAGCCAGATCGACGATCACCGAGCCCGGGGCCATGCCTGCCACTGCTTCGGCGGTAATCAAGAGCGGGGATTTTTTGCCGGGAATGGCGGCGGTGGCGATTACGGCGTCGCTTTGTGCCACGACTTTGGTCATCAATTCGCGTTGCTTGCGGTAGAACTCCTCGTCCATTTGCTGGGCGTAGCCGCTTTTTTCCTCGGCTTGCGAGGTTTCCAATTCCATCTCGATGAACTTGCCGCCCAGGCTTTGGATCTGCTCTTTGACGGCCGGACGGACGTCGTAGGCCGAGACCACCGCGCCCAAGCGCCGGGCAGTGGCAATGGCTTGCAGGCCTGCCACGCCGGCCCCAATCACAAACACCTTGGCCGGAGTGATTGTGCCCGCGGCAGTCATTAGCATGGGAAACATCTTGGGCAGCACGCAGGCGGCCAGCAAAACGGCCCGGTAGCCCGCCACTGTGGCCTGAGAGGAAAGCACGTCCATATTTTGCGCTCGTGTGATTCGGGGGAGCAATTCCAGGGCGAAGAGCGAAACGCCCCGGGCCGCGATTTCGGCCGCTGCCTGGGGATTGCCCAGCGGATCGGCCATGCCGATCACGATCTGGTCTTGCCGATAGCGGTGTAGATCGTCCTTGCCAGCTACGGGATTGGCCCCGGCGGCTCGGACTTGGAGTATTACGTCGGCGGCAAATAGTTCGTCGCGCGAGGCGGTGATTTTTGCTCCTTTTTCCTGGTATTGATCGTTGGAATAACCGGCCGCCGCGCCGGCGTCGGATTGAACCAGGACCTCAAAGCCCGCCTTAACCAGGGTAGGGACCGAGACTGGTATTAACGCAACGCGCCGTTCGCCGGGAAAGGTTTCCAGGGCAACTGCTGCTTTCATGATTGGTTTTTAGTACTATTTATAGGGGGGAGATGTTTTCCAGCATTTCACAGGGGCCTGTAATGGCTATGTCAACTCAGCAGTGCAAATATATATAATAAAAGCAGCAATTATTGCTATTCTACATTTTTCGGAAACCCCCCATACAGCGGCACGCGCGACCAGCAGACAAATTCTTTGCGTTCAGAAAAGATCCATGCCTTGTCAGCAGGCCGATAAAGAGTTAAATTGCGAGTTTTCCTTATGGAAGCGAGTGTAAAAGATGACAATCATAAAAACATATATGGCCCAACCCGGCGAGATCGAGGCCAAGTGGTGGGTGGTTGACGCGACAGACAAGGTAGTCGGCCGCCTGGCCAGCGAAATAGCCGTGATCCTGATGGGCAAGCATCGCCCGACCTACACCCCGCACGTCGATACCGGCGATTTTGTTATCGTGACGAACGTGGAGAAGGTGGTTTTTACCGGCAAGAAGTGGGACCATAAACAATATGCCTGGTACACGGGACATCCCGGCCAGCACGTGATGAAGGCTTCCACGCGCCGTCGGCGCCGGCCGGAATTGATTCTTCGCGAGGCGGTCCGCCGCATGTTGCCCAAGAACAAGCTGGCCTTCAAGATGTTGGACAAGCTGAAACTCTATGCCGGCAACGAGCATCCGCACCAGGCGCAGCAGCCCGAGCCCATTGAATTGGGAAACAAATAATTAACAACATATTATTGATTGTCATATAAAAAATGTCGTATTCATCGTTTGCCCCGGAGCTTGCTCCGGGAGTATTTGCCGCAAATAAAAAAACTCAAAATGCGACTTTTGTCGCCAGATTATTAATAGCCCTCATGAATATTCAGCCCCGGGTGAATACGCCCGGGATTGAGTGGAAATTTTAATAGTTAATTTAGCAAAGGAAATTCATGGCAGTAAAGACCTCCGATTATCTGGGCACTGGAAGGCGGAAAACGTCGGTTGCCCGAGTCCGCCTTCGACCCGGGGCCGGCAACGTCACAATTAACGGGCGGGCCTTGGAAGACTATTTCCACAATCTCAAGCAGCGCAACGCGGTGCTCGCTCCGCTGGAACAAACCGGCAAACGCGGCGAGGTTGACGTAAAGGTCCGCGTCGAGGGCGGCGGAATCAACGGCCAGGCCGACGCCTGCAAGCTGGGGATCGCAAGGGCGCTGAAAAAGATCGATGAATCCTTTACCCCGGGTCTGCGCGACACCGGCATGTTGACCCGCGACGCACGCATGAAAGAACGTAAAAAATACGGCCTTCGCGGCGCCCGGCGCGGTACGCAGTTCTCCAAGCGTTAATCGATTTCCCGGTTCATACCCATGCCGCGTCGAAATCTGTTATTTCTGTTGGCGGTTTGTATTTTTGCATTGGTCTGTTATCAAAAAACACAGACCAATCAATATGGGCAGATTTTATCCGAGTCGCTGGATCTTATCGAGCGGATTTCTTTAGAAAAGGTCAAACCCGAGGAATTGTTCGAGGGGGCCATGGAGGGGATGGTCGAGCGGTTGAATTCCGGCGGGCTGGACGAAAATTCCTCCTACATTCCACCCAAGACGTTGCCCGGGTTCCGGGAGATGATTGATCAGCAGTTCGGCGGCGTGGGCATGGAGCTGGCAATCGACTATAAGACGCGGCAAATAACGGTGGTCAGTCCTTTGCCGGGCTCGCCGGCCTATGCGGCAGGCGTTCAGGCCGGGGATAAAATTTTACGCATCGACGATCACAGTACGCAAGGCATTTCGTTAAGCGACGCGGTAAACCTGCTGCGGGGCAAACCCGGCGATCCCGTAACCATTACCGTTCTGCACCAGGGCCAGGATAAGCCGGCGGAGATAAAGATCGTCCGGGCGGTTATTCAGGGCGAAACGATTCTGGGCGATACCCGAAACGCCGACGGCTCGTGGAATTACTTTCTCCCCGCTTACGACCGTATAGGCTATCTGCGGATTACGAGTTTCGGCGAGGAAACGGCCGCGGAGCTTAAACACGCGGTTGAGTGGCTTGTGGATCATGACATGCAAGGTTTGATCCTCGATTTGCGCGACAATCCCGGCGGATTGTTGCCCGCCGCCATAGGAGTTTGCGATTTGTTCATCTCATCCGGCGTGATAGTCTCTACCAGGGGCCGCGACGACGCCAAATTGGATGCCTGGCAGGCCAGCGGTAAAGGTCCCTTCACGAAATTTCCCATGGTCGTGCTGGTCAATCAATACAGCGCCAGCGCCAGCGAGATCGTAGCCGCCTGCTTGCAGGATCAGCATCGCGCGACAATCGCAGGCCAACGCACTTATGGAAAGGGAACGGTGCAAAAAGTCATCGAATTGGACGACAGCCGGGGCGCTTTGAAACTTACCATGGCCAGTTATTGGCGGCCGAGCAATAAGAATATCCACCGCCGCCGCGACGCCGGGGAAAACGACGATTGGGGCGTGCGCCCCGATCCCGGTTGGGAAGTGCGGGTGGAAGGCGACGATCTGACCCGGCTGCGCCTATGGCGCATGCACCGCGATATTACCAAAACGGTCGAGACCGCGGGCAAAGCAAAGGGAGAGGAAAAATTCGCGGACCGGCAATTAGCCAAGGCCGTGGAGTGCGTGCAAAAGGAGAAAAAAGATTAGACCACATTATTCATGAATTTACACCAGCCCGAAGTGCAAGCGAGGGCAAGTTAAGGTGTTTCCCTCGCTTGCGCTTTGGGCTAGTGTTTCACGCTCTACGTCGAAAAACCCGGGAATGCTTAATCCAGATTAGTGAGTCATGGCAAGCTGAACTAGCTCGGCGACCGAGCGTGCGCCCATTTTTTTCATTAAACGAGCGCGGCGGTCCTCGACGGTTCGGTTGCTGAGCCGAAGTTCGGCGGCGATTTCCTTGTTGAGTTTTCCTTCCAGTATCAAATTCAGCACTGCCCGTTCTCCCTCGGTCAATAGGGCAAGTCGTTCTTCCACGCGTTGGCGCCGCGCGGCGGCGGCGGTTGTGCGCGTCGAGTTCCAAAGCCTTGCGGATGCTGTCCCAGAGTTCTTGCTCGTGGAAGGGTTTTTCCAGAAAGTTAACCGCGCCCGCCTGCATGGCGCTGACGGCCATTTGCACGTTGCCGTGGCCGGTAATGAACACAATCGGCAAATCGATCTTGTCCTGAATCAATTTTCGCTGCAATTCCAAGCCGTTAAGGCCCGGCATGGCCACGTCGAGCACCAGGCAGCCGGGACAAGGAGACTGGTAGGCGGCCAGAAAATCGACCGCCGACCCATAGGCCTTTACCCTGGGAAACACCACCCCTACCAAGGCAGTCAACGATCGCAGCACGGCGGGATCGTCGTCGACCAGGAAAACCGTGGGCTCCTGGGAAGTCATGCCTTTCCTCCCTCGGCGGCGATGGGCAAGACAAAGCGGAACGTCATGCCCCTATCGGCGTTCCTCGCGGCTTCCAGGCGTCCGCCGTGCGCTTCCACGATGGATCGGCTGATCGAAAGCCCGAGTCCCATCCCCGATTGCTTTGTGGTGTAAAACGGCTCGAAAACTTGATTTAGTTTCTCGGCCGGGATTCCTTTTCCGGCATCGATAACCGATACCTGCAGCATTCCATCGGCACTGGTTTCCGTGCGCAGGGTTACAATGCGCGGTTCGGCCGCTGAATCCCGGCTGACATCCAAGGCGTTTTTCACTAGGTTGGTGATTACCTGTTCGATTTGCACTCGATCCACGGCGACTTGTGGCAGATCGGCTGCCAAGGCTGTTTGCAGTTGAATGCGGTGTGCGCGGGCTTCGATTTCCAATAGATGCAAAACATTGTCAACCAGGTCGTTGATATTTTCTCGGCAGCGGCTCGAATCGGCGCGGCGGACGAAGTCTCTCAGGCGGCGGATGATTTGGCCCGCCCTGTCCGCTTGAAGGGAAATTTGCTCGATGGACTCCAAGAGCGCGTTCCGCTCCTTGATGGTTGATTTGCGTATGCGATATCTGCATGCCTGGGCGAAATTGGCGATGGCCGCCAGGGGCTGGTTCAATTCGTGAGCCAGCCCGCTTACCATTTGGCTCATGGTGAACATGCGAGTTACATGGGCCAACTGGTCCAGGCGTTGCCGGGCCTCCACTTCCGCTCGGCGCTGCTGGGTTATGTCGGTTATTATCGCAACCATTCCAGTTATATTGCCATGGGTGTCGCGTATGCAATTCAAAACTGATTTTATGATCTATAGACTTACCAGTTGGAGTGGTAATACTGCGAAAAAAAGAAACGGGAAGAGATAGCTCCGAAATATTCTTTTTGATAGTTTTTTTCGCATTCGGAAAAAAAGGTTTGAGAACATCCCATAGGCATTTTCCTATCAGGGTTCCTTGGGGAAACTCATGCATGCGATGATACTCGGCATTGGCGAAGGTGATTATCCCGTCAAGAGTATGTTCTACAATGCCATGGGGAATCGTATCAACCAGGGTGCGAAAACGATTGCGCTCTTCTCGGAGGTCCAGTTCGACGGCGGTTCGCTGGGCAATTTCCTGGCGGAGTTCCCAGTTGGTGGCCTTTAAAATGGTCGCGCTTTGTTGCAAACGTTCTTCCAGATCATCGTGGGGTTGGCGAAGCATTAGGCCGGCTTGCTTGGGTTCGGTGATGTTTTCGTGATTTACCAGGAACAAACTTTTCTCACCGTAATGGAACCGAGAAACCCGCATTTGGAACCATCGTTGCCCGTTCGAGGATGAGCAAGGGTATTCCAGGTAAAATGAATCTTGACGGCGCTTCATGACGCTTTCGATGCCCGCAGCGGCCTTCAGCCCATTTTCGTGGCAGAAGCAATGAGCCTTGCGGCAGAGTTGTAGATAATTGCTTCCCACGTCGAATTTCTTGATTGATAAACCGTTTCCTTTACAATAATTAATCCAGGCCTGATTTCTTACGACGATTTTCCCTTTATCATCGAGCACGGCCACTCGCGCGGGCAGCACTTGAACGACTTGTTGCAGAAATTCTTGCGATATTGGCATTGAGCCCTTTGATTTCGTCGCCGCGACCGACTGTTTCCTTTTTTTTCGTGTTCGCGGCGAGACCGGTGCAGATTCCTTGTCCGAGTCGAGAAGCGAGGGAGATGAACGGTCGATTAATTCTCCAATAGACTCGGTTTCCAAGTGTTGGGAGTGGTTATGATTCGACATACCCATCCATGCTTTCCTGCAAAGCAAAACACCTTTAACGGGCCGAATAAAACCCATTATTGGTAAAAACCACGTTTATATAGGTATTACTCCGCAACTACCTTATTTACTGGCCAAGACGTGGAAAACCACGTGCACGAATAAACTATCATATCATAAGCAGGCGAATAAATAAATCACATAATATTACAGATTAATCAGTAAAAAATGAGGCAAATCGCTTTTTGTCTGATATTTCACCTCCTTGATGTACGGAATATGATGTACGGACTATACTCGCAATCTGATCAAATCCATCCATCCAACTAAGTAGGATTTACTAACCGTGTCGACACTCAAGCGGATTTTGGTCACTGGCGGAGCAGGTTTTTTGGGCTCGCATCTTTGCCAGCGCCTGATCGAACAAATGCACGACGTTATTTGCCTGGATAATTTTTTTACCTCGCAAAAGTCGAACATCGCTCACTTGCTGGCGGAAGCCAATTTCGAACTGATTCGGCACGACATTACCTTGCCGATCTTTTTGGAGGTCGACGAAATATATAATCTTGCCTGTCCGGCCGCCCCGGGACACTATCAACATAACCCCATTAAAACCCTGAAAACTTCGGTATTGGGGTCAATTAATGTGTTGGGGATGGCCAAGCGATGCGGTGCCAAGGTGTTGCAGGCCTCGACCAGCGAAGTTTACGGCGATCCAGAGGTCCATCCGCAGCCTGAAACCTACCGAGGGTCGGTCAACACCACTCGGCCCGCGAGCCTGTTACGACGAGGGAAAACGGGCGGCCGAGACGCTTTTTATGGATTATCACCGCCAAAACGGGGTAAACATCCGCCTGGCACGAATTTTCAATACTTACGGTCCCGCAAATGCATCCTTACGATGGCAGGGTGATTTCGAATTTCATCCGCCAGGCCCTCTCAGGCGAGGATATCACAATTTATGGTAATGGCAGCCATACACGGTCGTTTTGCTATCGCGACGACCTAGTCGAAGGATTGATCCGGATGATGTCCGGGCCGGACGACTTTATTGGACCGGTCAATTTGGGCAATCCGGGAGAATTTACTATCCGGGAATTGGCCCAGATGGTGTTGGAATTGACTGGCTCGCGTTCAAAACTGGTATTTCATGCCATTGCCTGCCGACGACCCTGCTCAGCGCCAGCCGGATATCACACTGGCTCGGAAGCGTCTGAATTGGGAGCCCAAAGTGCCGTTGCGGGAAGGCTTGATCAAGACGATCGAATGGTTCCGCTCGATCGATATCGGCTTATACCGCCCGCCTACGCCGAATTACTAGAATTGCATCGACATGCAAATCAGGGTGCCATGGATGCTTGAATGCCTATGTTGAGGTCTTTTTCGGCAAGTCACATGCCCACCTTCAGCGTGGGCATGGCACTGAAGCTATATAGATTCACGGGCAAGATGCCCGTGCCACCGGTTTATTCGCCTACGTAAGGGATAAGGGCCATAAAGCGTGCGCGTTTGATGGCCTTGGTCACCGCATGTTGGCTTACGGCGGTGCAGCCGCTTTTGCGCCGGCTGATGATTTTTCCCTGCCGGTTGGTCAGCTTTTTGAGCAATTCCACGTCTTTGTAATCCACGTACATCGGCCGCGGGCGCTGGCCGTCGACAAAGATGGGATCTTTCTTTTTGCCGCGAATCTTGGTCTTGGCATGCCGCTTACTGACTTTATTAACTTGCAGTTTTCTCGCCATTCGTAAACTCAAAAAAAGGGGTGTTATTTACTTTACTAAAGGAGCGATCAATCAATTTAATCATCAATCTCGATTCCAAATGAATATTTCAGTCTACAAAAAAACAATAATAAGGCAAGAGACTCTCATTTAGAACTTGAATAAAATCCCAACCCCACTTAAAGGGGTGGCAGAAGAAACGGACCGGAATATGGCAATTATAGGCTTACTCCGGGGTTTGTATCATTTTATGGTCGGCCATGCTGCCCATGTAGGAATAGATGTGGGAGTCGATGTTTTCACTTATAAAATGCACAGACCCGTCGGCAAAACCGAAATTGGCTCCGCCCGGATGATTGCTGCCGGCCGATTCGAAAAACCAGTTGTTGAAACCGCCGGGTGCGCCGTCGTCGCCATCTTCCCCGGCGACCATGGTATTAAACAGTGTGGCCACGCCGGCAGTAGCCCAGCCGTCGTTGCTGGTGCGGCTGGACTTGTCTAATCCAGTTGCGCCGGCAAGGGGATGCAGGCGTTGCATTTCGCCGATCATTATGGTCTTCGACAGGCCGTCGGAGATATCCGTGGCGGAAGTGGCCCGATTAGGAACAAAGATGCCGGTCTTTCTCTCTTCAAACAGCGTGCTGCCGTACAGGAATCTATGGCTGATTTTTGGAGGACCGGCATACCCGGCGGAATACTCATTGCGCCAGCCGTTGCACCGGCCCAGACACCCGCCGTAATCGGTGCCGCCGGATGTCCAATTCTCAAACATGATTTGTTCATCGCCGCGGCGGATGCCCACGCGCCGCGTGGGGCAGTAGAATAAAGCAATGTCGGTCTGGGCAAGAGTTTTGTTACACAGCACGCTTTTGGAAAAATTCCAGTTTTTGTAAATGTAGTTTTCTTCGATGTAGGGAAGGATGGCCAGCATCCAACTGGTGCCGTGTTTTCCCGAAATTGTGGCGGCGGCTTCTTCCCAGGGATCGTACCAGTGACTATAGCTGGGATAAGGCGGTTCGAGAATCGCCCCAGGCGGAAAACGTTGATGTGCGTCGAGATATTGATGCACGGCCAAGCCGATCTGCTTAACCTGGTTGGCGCATTGCCCGCGTCGGCCGGCTTCGCGAGCGGCGTTTACGGCAGGTAGCGTAATCCCCACCAAAACGCCGATGATGGAAATCACCACTAGGACTTCGATCAAGGTAAACCCCGCGGATCGGGCTTTATTCATGGCCACATATCCTTTCCCGCGAACCTTCCCCAAGACCCCGGAAATCGGCCTATCACGCCCTATCGAAATAACATAACTGTGCAGTTGGCGATTGGCAATATGCCCGGCCGACTTTATATGAAAGAATTCTTGTTCCCAGGCTCCGCCTGGGAACGAGACGATTTTCAATCTGTAATGAGGGCCTCGGCCTTGACGTACAACTCGAGCGGGGCAGAAGTAAAATAATAGAACAACGCCGGACATAACCAGCCTTCCATGAGCGGATCGTCCGATACATACCACTGACCGCCGTATTCTTCCCGTTTTCGAGTCAATCGCTTTTGCCAGCCGGGAAAGGGCTCGGCAGAGAATAGCAGCCGGAATCCCCGCCGGGCATTGGGAATATCGCGGACCAGGTAGTCGATCATCTCCGGCACTCCGCTGACGAACGGCTCTTGCCGCAACCCCACGCGCGGATCGTCGAACACCCAGGCGCCCAATTCCTCGACCCAATACGGGGCAATAGCCATTATTTGGTTTGTCATACAATACCAACCATAAAAGTCGTTTCTGAATTTGGTTGTTTTTGCTATATTATCTCTTATTATAGTGCAACATCGGCCTGCAACAGAGGAGATGAACATGTCAACAACCAACCAGGCACGGCGGGTAATCCAGATAAATAAATCTCTTATCGAGCCCACGGCGCCTAGGCTCAAGACCGTCAAACCCCGAAAAATCGGCGATTATCCGCATGTACCCCGAATATACTTGCAGGCTGCGCAAAAACTTTCCAGCCCTTTTTTGATGGGCCCGCCGATTTGCGACGAACTGATAGCCTTTGTGCAACATCTTTTCACCGAGGAAGAGGCCGGAGTGGTTCGACACATGGCCCCGTTTATCGGTAAGACCGCCGCCAATCTGGCCCGGGCCGAGTATAGACCGATCCAGGAAATCGAGCCGATTCTACATGGATTGGCCTTTGAAAAGCGGGCCATCGCCTGTTCCGGACCGGATAACCGGAGAAAATATTCGCTGGTGCCCATTACCGGCGGCATCTTCGAAATGGCGCTCATCTCCCACAGCATGGATACGCTGACCGATTGGCATCGCCGCTTTATAGAACTGTTCGAGGCGCTCTACGAAACCGGTTATACACTGGAATATGCCCATGCCTTGCCGCCTTCGGTCCGCTACATGCCCGTGGGAAAGGCCCTCGATGCCCACCCCATGGCACTGCCTTCGGACTGCTTGGAAATCGTGCTCGACCAATTCGACGCCTTTGGGGTGGGTAATTGCCAGTGCCGCATGGCCATGCAGTCCCTGGGCCGGGGTTGCGGCAAACCCACTGAAAATTGCCTGGTCATGGGCCTATGGGCCGAAAAGGGCATTGAACGTGGCTTCCTAAAAAGCGTCTCGAAAAAACAGGCCTTGGAGATCAAGCGAGAGGCCGAATCGCACGGAATGGTCAACTGGATGATGAACGTGGCCTCGTCCAAAGGGCAAAGCTCGTGTTCCTGCTGCGGCTGCTGCTGTCATGGCATGCGGGCGATAAACGAGTTTAACACGCCTGGATTCATTGCCCCGCCTCATTTTCTGCCCCAATTTGATCTTGAAAAATGCTCGTTTTGCGGCAAATGCGCCAAGACCTGCCCCATGGGGGCGATTACCGTCGACATGCAGGCCAAAACGCACCTCCATCGACTCGAACGCTGCATAGGTTGCGGTCTGTGCTTGCTAAGCTGCGAAACCAAGAAGGCGGTCATCATGGAGCCCGTGCCACACTATAAAATGCCTTATCGCAGTTGGTATTCTTTCTTGTTCCACGCCGTGCCGGGAATAGTCAAAACTTCCTGGAAAACCTGGCGAAACCGATAGCCCGATTATTCATGAATTTACACTAGCCCGAAGCGCAAGCGAGGGATGATACCAATTCTATTTCAAACCTGCGCGTTGCTAGCATTCGTAAGTCGTTACCAATCAAGCACATTTAAAATCTGCTAGCCGCCGTTTTGAAATGGAAAGCGTATGACAAACAGTTTACCCTCGCTAGCGCTTCGGGCTAATGTTTCGCTTGGGTGCCATGCCCACGCTTGCCGTGGGCATGTGAAGTGCCGTAAAACTTCACAGCATGGCCACGCAAGCGTTGCCATGGCACCCGCCATGGCTCCCGCCAATTTAAACTTGGCGGCCTACTAGCCTAGCGGTCGGCCGTAGGTTTATAATGCAAATAACGAACGATTCGGCGGCAATTGGATTTCCCTTAACGAAAACAGCCTTCTCAGAGATTGAAACAGAACCGGCTGCGAGGACTCTGCCATGCCTATTCCCATGGAATTATCGCGGATCATCATCAGCGAGGTCAACGACCAGCAGGTGATTTACCTGAAAGAGGTCGAAGGCGACCGGACTTTCCCCATCCTGATCGGGATTTTCGAGGCCACGAGCATCGACCGGCGCGTAAAAGGCTATTCCGCCCCGCGCCCGCTGACGCACGACCTGATCGTGAGCATCGTCGATCATCTCGGCGGGGAATTTCAGGACGTGGTGATAAACGAGCTGAAAGACCACACCTATTACGCCCGGCTCCGCGTGCGCCACGACGGCGAACTGATCGAAATCGACGCCCGCCCCTCCGACGCCATTGCCGTGGCCGTAACCTGCAATCCGCCCCTGCCGATTTACGTCAGCGAAGACGTGCTGAACGACGTGCTGGGCGAACAGATGTGAAACAATAGGCTGTAGGCGGGAGGGGAAATGAAAAAAAGATACATAGGCTCTCCCGGTTGGTCGCTGTTTTTTCTGCTGTTGATCCCATTGATCGGAATAACGGTCGCTCTCATCTTGCCCTTTTTAAAACTTCTCAAGGACTGGATAAGATAGGCATAAGACAAATTAAAGCACTGATTCCTGCCCCGTCCGCTTTTTCCAATCTGCCGTAACTAGCGGAAATCGCTATTGTCTCAGTTAGCTGATATTTTTATACTACGACACCCGCTGTAATAGGCGCGCATTGAGTATGCGTGCGCAACTTCAATATTGTCAACGGTTTAAGGAGGAACCGCCATGACTCTTAACGACACAGGGACGGTTGTTTCCCGGGGCTCGTCTTGGAAAAAATGGTTGGGATTTATTACCACAGTGACGCTCGTCGTCGCTTTCTGCGTGATGATTCGCTACATGGGCGGCGGGCCGGAAAAGGCCGCTGCCACGCCCCCGCAAAAAACGCAATCGGCACAGACAGCGATAAATTCGGCATCAAATACCCGGCAGGGATCGCCTGCATCGCCTGCCCCAGCCGGCGCCGCAGCATCACAGGTTAAAAACACATCGCCGCAGGCTAAAGCTTCGCCGAATAAAGACAACTCCAAGGCCCCGCCCCCGGAAATTGTGGCCGATGTGAACGGCCGCCGTATCACTCGCGAAGATCTTGCCCAACAGTGCCTGGCGCATTGCGGCAAGGAAATCCTGGAGCAAATGATCCACAAACAATTAATCGTCGGCGAGTGCCGGCGGCGGAACATCACGGTGACCCGCAAGGAAATCGACGCCGAGATCGAGCACATGGCGGCCCGATTCGGCATTCCCGTCGATCAATGGTTGAAATTGCTCAAGCAGGAACGGAACATCACCCCGGACCAGTACGCCGACGACATAATCTGGCCCATGCTGGCCTTGCGGCGCCTGGCCGACGATAAATTGCAGGTCAGCAAGGAAGAATTGGTTAAGGAATTTGAAATCCAGTACGGCCCGGCGATTAAAGCCCGGCTGATTTCCAGCAAAGAAGAGAGCAAGGCCAAGAAACTGAGAGAAATGGCCATGGCCAAGCCCGAGGATTTCGGAAACCTAGCCAAAGACTATTCCGAAGACACGGCCAGCGCGGCGGCCAAGGGATTGATTCAGCCCATCCGCATGCATGGCAGTTATGAAGGTATCGAGAAGGCCGCCTTCAACATGGCCGACGGCGCGATTTCCCAGGTGATTCCGGCCGGTGGACAATATGTAATCATCAAGCGCGAGAGCCTGATTCCAGCTCGCGATTGCAAATTGGAAGAAGTATCCGGGCAGTTGGAAGAGGTCATCCGCGAAGGCAAGATGCGCAAGGTGGCAAATGGCGTATTCCAGCAATTAAAGGACAATGCCAAGGTGGAGATAGTTTGGGGCGATCCGGTCAAGCAACAGAAAACGCCGGGCGCGGCCGCCTTGATCAACGGCGAACCGATTACTATCCGCGATCTGGCCCTGGAGTGCATCGACCGGCATGGAACCGAAATACTGGAAGTGACCATTAATCGCGTCCTGCTCGAAGTGGAGTGCAAAAAACGGAGCATCGCGGTATCCGACAAGGACATTGACGAGGAAATCGCCCGGGCCGCTGCGCTGGCCGTAAAACCAAAACCCGACGGCTCGCCCGACGTCGATGCATGGATCGAGCATATTACCAAAGAGGAGGGCGTTTCGCTGGAAATGTATCGTCACGACGCCGTATGGCCCTCCGTGGCGTTGCGAAAATTGGCGGGCGAGAGAGTGGATGTTACCGAGGACGATCTGCAAAAAGGGTTTGAGGCAAACTACGGGGCGAAAGTCCGTTGCCTGGCGATCGTGCTGGATAATCAACGCCGGGCGCAAGAGGTCTTCGAAAAAGCCCGAAAACGAAACACCTCGGAATTCTTCGGCGATTTGGCCGCGCAATATTCGATCGAACCGGGCAGCAACGCCTTGCGCGGCGAGGTCCCGCCCATCAGAAAATGGGGCGGCCAACCGGTATTGGAAAAAGAAGCCTTCGCGCTTAAACCCGGCGAAATGTCGGGCATAATCCAGGTGGCCGATAAATTCATCCTCCTGCGATGCGAAGGATTCACGCAGCCGACGGATGTGAAATTCGCCGACGTTCGCGATGAGATTTACAAGGATCTGTTTGAAAAGAAACTGCGCATGAATATGGCCGAATGTTTCGAAAATCTACAAGACTCGGCGACGATACATAATTATCTGGCCGGCACCAGCCATACGCCAAAGGAGATTTCCAAAGCCCCGGAAGGCATTAACCTGCCCGCCATCAAACAGGTGCCGGCGAAAAAAGGATGATGGATGTAGGATAAATAAACATTGAAAATGATAACCAAAAACCGCTTGCGGTTTCGCAAGCGGTTTTTTTATCCTTTTTTTTTCATCCCTCATCCCTCATCCCTCATCCTTTTTTTTCTTCAGGGGGGACATAGAAGCGGGTGAGATTGATGCCGCCGCGAAGCTCTTCTTCCAGCAGCTTTACCCGCGTCTCCATCCGCTCCACCGCGCGCTGCAGTGCGGGAAGGACGTAGCGATGTGTATCTTCGGGCTTGTGGCGCGGCACGCCTGGATAGCCCAGGTGCCGTTGCAGGGCGGCAAATAGGTATAACGGGTCTTTACGGCGATTGGCCAAGGCGATCTTGCCTTCTTTTTCCCCGAAAAGGATCGGTTTTTCCGCCGTTCCGCGATTTTTGCGATACAATTCGCTGCGCACGTATATCATGTCGCAGATATCCACAAGCCCGATCTGGCGGCGGACGGTGAGGATCCAATCGCGCCAGTCGCCGTTATATATGCCGTCCCCGGCCAAGGCTTCCAAGCCTCGGTCGTATCCCAGCCGGTTGCGGCAGAGGGTCTCAAACTGGAACAGGAAAATGCCCTGGCACGAGGGATTTGAGGCCCGGAATTCGGCCTCGCGTTGCAGGATTTCAAGAGCGACGCGAAAATCGAAGCGGCCTTCGGCCTTTTCCGCCTCGGCGATCACAAAGGTCTGAAATGTGGTGAAATAATGCGGCAGGCGGGCCATGGCCGTGGAAAAACCGCCCGTGAATTTTAATTCATCGGCCATGAAGTCGATGGCGAAGGGCAATTGCGTGGTGGCCAGAATCTCCTGGCGCGCGGCTATAAGCAGGTCCTGTGTCGACATGCTCTGCTGCATACGCTCGCGTATGGTCTGGAAAAAATAAGCCTGTTCGACGTATTCTTCACGGGCTAGCAGCATTTGTAGGTTATTATCGTTAGGTTGTAGGCCGTGGGGGGGGAGATTATTTGTGAAAGCGACTCGGCAATGAGTACACAAACCAGGATGGATTATATAATCTTTTATGTCGAAAGGACTATCCCAATAGTCCCCCCGCAATCCCCAATTCCCAATAACCTATCATTTTGAAATACCAATCGTGAATTTCCCCGCCGATAACCTGGCCGATGCGACGGCCCGGCACAAAATCGATTTGCCCAAGGCACAGATCGCGCTATTGGAACGGTACTGCGAACTCCTATGGCAATGGAACGAGAAAATCAACCTAACCCGGCACACCGATTATGAAAAATTCGTCGCCCGGGACCTGGTCGATAGTCTGGCCTTTGCCGAATTTCTTAAGCCGGGCGAAAAAGTGCTGGACGTGGGCTCCGGCGGGGGTGTACCCGGGGTGGTGCTGGCAATAGTGCGGCCAGATTTGGAGATTTCACTGGCCGATTCGGTGGGTAAAAAGGCAAAGGCGTTAAGCGATATTGCCCAGCGGCTGGACCTGGAGGTTACAGTCCACAACGCCCGGGCCGAGGAACTGTTGAGGCATAAAAACTACAATACTCTGGTCGTTCGGGCGGTGGCCCCGCTGAAAAAGCTTTTACGGTGGTTTCAGCCCCATTGGGAATCATTCGACCGGTTGCTCGTTCTTAAAGGCCCGGCCTGGGTGGAAGAGCGCGGCGAGGCCCGGCATTTGGGTCTACTAAAAAACCTGACCTTGCGTAAGTTGAAAACTTATCCTTTGCCCGGCGCCGAGTCGAAAAGCGTCTTGCTTATGATTTGCCCGCCCGAACGGCTGAAATAAAGGGACACACAGGTGGATTTTGTGAAATTTTTGGATTTTTGGCCTGGCGAAGCACTTGTATAAGAATAATTTTGGCTGGCAGGACGGCCAAAAAGTTGGCTTTAGATATGGAGTTACGGTGGGTATAATGGCGAGGAATTGCACGACATCCAAAAGAGCATATTTATTAATAATTAAGGCGAATATTTTTGTAAGTGGCTTTGCGATATGGAGTTGAATAGAAAATGGGGAGTATTGATTTTTGTGCCAAAATGGAATTGAGACTTACGTCGATTGGAAGGGAGGAGCGGTTGCCGCAATTGGTTTTTACTCATAGAGTTACGGCATTGAGCCAAGGCGGCATATGGATGGAAGTGGATTTTACACGACGGCAAATGCCATCGCGCTAACGTGCAATTGCAGTGATGGAAAATGCATTTTAGATTAATGGGCGGCGAGTAGTCAGTGGCAAGCAAAGGGCACTGCTGGACAAGCCAGCAGCGGCACTTACTTACCTTTGGGACTAGGGAAGAACAAATTCATGAATAAACCACTTCGTCGGAGTTTTCCGTTCCGCGCGGTCCTGATAGTGATTGCCTTGGTAATACAGTCTGGCTGCGGGGAGGCCCAACCCATGCCGGAAGCAACTGAAATGTCCTGGGATTCGCCCAAGATGCACAAGATCAAGAACGAATGGAATTCCCTCTGGGATACCTACTCAAAGACACCTGAGAAGATTTCTAGCGTCAAGAAGGATACGTACATGACGCTGGTAAGGATGCAAGTAGACCTTCTAAGAAAGAGGCTTTCCGACGACGATGTGCGCCAGTTGGCCGCGACTTGTGGATCGTTGCCGGTTCACTGGAGAGATTGGAGCAACTTCGACAACGCGGTAATCAGATTCATGGTTGAAGTTTTTGTGTATTCGCGGAACCGCGAAAGGCTTGTGACGTTGCTCTCGACACGATTTCCACTGCGTATTGGCAATTGGCCCATCGAGTATTATCTGGCCCAACAAGCAAGGCTGAACAATCCCATTCTAATTCTCGGAGAGGCTTATTCGAAGTGCAGGGTCCCCGAGGTCCGCCATGACATTGCAGCCGCAGTCCGCCGGGCCTTTGGCGGCCTTGGAATCACCGGAAAGGACGATTCGGATTTTGTCACGAACGCCATGCAGTGGTATGGCAAAAACAAACAGTATTTGGTCGTTGACACTGGGTACTTCGATGAGAATTGGCCGATGGAACCGGGGGAAGGAGCCCTCGTTGTTACACACAAGTTAAGGATCATTTTGAGTGTCAGGACCAAACAATTGCCAGCAGGTAGCAAAATCATGCATGCGTTGCAATCCGATCCAGAGGGTTTGCGGACCAGGCGGGTCGGCTCGTTTTCGATTGACATAGCCGCCGAGCTGGGCCACCAACCGTACAAATACCCCCAGGGACGGCGGCTTGGGAGGAGGGTCTTCACGCCGCACCACCTTCCAGACCGATTTCCATTCGGCCGGCTCGAAAACCGCATCGCAATCGATCTCCGGGCAACTGCGTCCCAAGCGGCAAACGTACAGCGTTCGCCAAGCAACAATCACATACACGGCCAGACACGTAAGCAGACGGTCCATGTATTCGAACAGCCGCTCTTCCACTCGGCAGCCGGATTTCAACACGCGAAAGAAAATTTCTATCATCCACCGCACACAGTAGTATTGGATGATCTGTCGCACCTGCTCTATGCTGTCGATCGGCAGGCTCGTCAAAAGCAGCCATTCGACAGGCTCGTCGCCGGGCGGCGGACTGACTTCACTGACCAGCACGACATTCACGGTCACCGGCGGAAGTTTGCGGTCCGCTCGATAAGGAGGACGCAACGTCACGCGGGCCGCGCGCACCGCGACCTCCGCCTCGCGCGACTGGCGCGGCTGCCGGCGACCACGCGTTTCGCAATCGAGTTTAGCTTTCCGCCCTCGCACCCGAATCGTGTTGCGGAACAAGATCGGCTGTTCCAAAAGATGGGCGCGGAGGTACTTTTCCCCCGCGTTTTCCCCGCAATCGCAGAGCAAAACGCGATCCTGGCAGGCGCGTACGATCCATTGGCTCCGGTTCGATTCGGCCGCGCCTTCCACAAGAACTTCGTAGATGTCGGCTTCGCTGTCCGCCGCAAGTATAAACTGCGTTGCCGGACAATGCCGGGCTTCTTCGGCCGCCTGGCGCATTCCCAGGACCCAACGATGGCTCTCTTTTTCTTCAATCGGCGTGGCGGCCCGCCGGGCGCGCGTCAACGAAGCGCAAATGGTTTCTTCCTCTCGCGTCCACGCGGTTCCTTGAACGCTTCCCAGCGGAGTGCCGTCCGGCGTGAAGGCGTGCAACAGATGCAGCAAGGCGCCGCGCCGCGAATTGCCGTCCAAGGGACCGGCGCCCGCCACTTGCTGTTCCGGCCGCGTCACGTTTATTTCCGACGTATCCTGCGCGAGCACGACGATCGGTTGTGCACCCATGCGTTGTCGCGTGACGTCTACATGCGGTTGCAAAATATTGTCGAAGGTCGTGTTTTCATTCTCGAAGAAGCGGTAAGCGGCCACCATTTCGGCCCTTCCACCGCAAGCGGCCGGAATGCTGGCGGTGGGGTGCGCCGCCAATTGCGAAAGAACCAATTGCAAGCGCTGATTCAAACGTTTGTCGGGCAAAGCGACAGTTTTCATTTCATCAGTTATCCATGGGGCAATCACGATCATTCATCCTTGACTAAATTCGCCTCCCTGCGTCAATTTACCGTTTAATCATTATTACCCAATGCACCCATTTCACAAATAGCACTAAAACTTGTGTGTAACAACGAGGGAAGGAGCCCCAGGACATATACAGTATGAGGAAATATGGAGTCACAGGACACTCTTTACGACCAAACGCGACGTGGGACAACCGAGGAGCGGCACAAATCAATCAGACCAAATCAAGTCCGACACTCTGGGCAAGTCTGTGAGTGAGTCGTCCATCCAGCATAAGAATAGCGGACAAGCCGAAGACGAGTTCACCAAACTGAACGGTACATGGAAGGTGATCGAAGCCACAGGTAATGGTGAGCTAGTACCGCAGGCAGAGATCAAAGGCATTCGGTTTGTCTTCCACAAGGACATGCTAACATGGATTGGTCCGAACGAAAAAGAGGAAGACGAATTCCGCGTCCGTCTGGGTTCTCAGCAACAGCCGCAGGCGATCGACCTGTTGCAGATGCCCAGGGCGCGCTGAGGAGAGAAGATACCACCCCACTGGTCCTCGAATTGCAGGAAGAAACCACCTCGGCCATCTACGAGTTGAAAGGAGATGCCTTGCGAATGTGCCTTCCTCGGCGTGGCGCATGGCAAAGGCCGACTTCGTTCAAGGCAGAGAAAGGTTCAGGCGAAACCTCGTTTACCTTGAATCGGGTGAATGAATAGTCTCGTAGGGAACCCCTGTACCGGCCGCGCATCATGAAATCAGCCAAAGAATCAAGAAAAAGGCTGCCATAAAGACTGCGATCCAAAACCCGGTCCGCAGGGCGTGACGGAGGATGGGAAAAATGGCTTCGTGGCGCGTGGCTGCGTACACCAGGCTGATGGCAATTATCGCCGGCAGCGAGTACCAGATGTCGGCATTCCATAGCCGCTCGAAAAGCGTTGCACAGATTAGTATATTAACCGCGCTGATCATGATTTTTCAGACTTTTCCGATTTGTCGGGCTGCTCTTTTTTTTGACGGGGATCGATACGACCGGCCCGCAACCGGCATCATAAATAGCCAGTACGTTCAACAGGCCCGCGACCATGGTAAAGAAGGTGGCCAATTCAAAATAGCGATTTAAATCGCGCAGCAGTTCGTCGAGCGTCGGCTTTTGGAAATTGGGATTGTTCTCAGGCATGTTAGGCGGACGAGGCGGGGCCATAAAACCGTTGAAAAACACCTCTTTGCCGTTGCTCATACGCATGGCTTGAACAAGGGCCGGCAAAGAGGGTAGTCCCACTAAAACCTGGAAACCGTAATTCAACCTCCATTCATCTTCGCGGAAGGCGAAATAAACCGCTCGCCCGTAGCCCAGTTTGCTGTTTCCGCCCAGATAAACTCCATACACGAAAATCCCCATTATGCACACAAAGAACAAGACCGCCTTGGCTATCCGGCCTTGATAAAAGTGCCCTAGGCCGGGAATCAACCAGGCCAGGAACGCCGCCATGACGGGATCCTTCAAATTGATCGGGGAAGGTTGTTGCGGGGCGGTTGTTCCGTCTGACACAGGCTAATATCCTATCAATTGGGGGGCGGTTCTGAGATTATTGTCCTTTACTTCATAATATTATCGCAAATCCCCGCAAGCATCAACGGCATCAGGAAACCGATTACTATCAGAAAATCCCCAATTTGCGGTCTGTTCAGTTGGCAATTTGCAACTTGCATTTTGCATTTTGCCAATATGGCTGATACCGTAAGGGCGGACCAGGTTATGGGGAATCGCTTCACAAGCATCAAGCCTGCGAATGCCCCGGGCAATATACCAAGCGCCAACCGCCCATAGCAGAGCGAGCGGTACAAGACTCCAAAACCGCGGAATTCCGTATAATTCACCGAGGTTAATGACACGTCCCGAAAGAAAGTCCGGAATTAGTTTTTCAAACAAGGGATTGGTATAATGACGCGGCGCAATGTTCATGGAGACTAGCGTACAGGCCATTGAAGTAAATGAGCTGACGGCAAATACAGCCATCATTAAAGTCCTTTGTTTTTTCCCTGTTGAGCTCCAGAAGAAGCCCAAGGGAAAACACGCAAAACCCAATGCCGGAGTCAGGTGCCTTGGACCGGTGGAACATCCTCCGTTCCAATAATGATAACTGGAGTTCATGGCGATGAAATAAACGACCACGATCAAGGCGGCAGCCAGATATGGCCCTGCTTTTCGGCAGCGAAACGAGGCCCAAAACGCGATGGGTATTAGGATTAAAATCGGCGAGATCCATAGGATCCCATGCCGGGCGGACGCAATGATTCCCCATAGCGCCGATAGTTTTGGCAGGGAAAATCCCAGCAATCCTTGGTTCATTGCCGGAAAAGATAGTTCATGCTTATATCCAATATCCAGTAAAGAGCCAAAGGTCAAATAGTTGTGGGCAAAGAACAGAATCGCGGACGGTATGATCCCCATGACCAGCCCGAGCAGCGCCAGGACAAATTGGCCTTTACCGCTCTTTGCAACTTTCCAGAGAATCATCAAGCCGATGACCATACTGGCAACGCCTAATGTATATTCGACGAGAACGCTAAAACCGAGCAATCCTCCAGCCAGGATCCAGCCGGCCAATTTTGCTCGATGGTGCATGTTGCCTTCTAACACAAAAACCGCGACTACGAATCCCAACAGGCAGCAGCTTCCGGCCAGGGCGTGGCCGAAAAAAGACGTGGCCCAGCCCCAAGCTGGAGTGGCCAGGGCAAACGTCAGGGAAGCAAAGATCGCGCCTCCGCGGGTGCATCCCAGCTTCATGCAAAGCCAACCAAGGGCGGCCGCGGCCGCGGCCGTGCTCAAAGCCGACGTGAAGATTGTTCCGATAAGGGTTAGAAGTTTGAATGCCTTAGTGGGTTGATCGGATGCGGCGTCTATGCTGAAGTTGGCTTTACCGGCGACTTTCAAAATGGCATAGGCGACCGCCATCGAGGGCATGGCGGCAAGGCTTAAGCCGGGCGCCTTGTCCGAATAATAGTGGCCGGCAAAATAAGCTTTGTCACACGTTATTGCCTGGTACTTGTCTATGCGAGCCGATCCTTCATCCAGGATTCCCACCACCATCGCCGTGCGCGGGATGGCATTTACGTTAAAAGTGCTCTGCCTGCAATATGCGTAAGTGAAGAACAGAACTATAAAAATCGCCACCCAGAGCTTTCTGTCTGCGAATGCTGGATTTGCGTGTAGGTTCAGCATGGATCAGGCCTGAAATTTGTGTTGGCGAAATGGCAAATCTTGGCAATATGCGTAATTGGGCATTGGTTGCTGAGATATGGCCTGCCAAGCCGCATTTCTCATGCCCCAGGGTTTTCGACACAGAGCGCCAAACGCTTGCCCAAAGCGCAAGCCAAGGAAACATGTTTGCTCGCTTTCGCTTGCGCTTCAGGCTAATGTAAATTCTTAAATAATGCGGACTAAAGTATCATTTATTGGACCGGCAGGCAACGGCAATCGTGGGGGGACCGGCAGAAGGTTCAGCAAGCTTTTCTAAGATGCACCGGGCTCTTACGGGGCTTATTAGCAGCGGTGATTGACGCAAATCCGATCAGGCGTGCATGGGCAGGGGCAGGAGCCATTGTTCGAAGACGGAGGATATGGTTTGCAGGGGTACATCGGGATCCCATTGGCATTGGACGATCACACCCCCACAGCCGAAGTCCAATGCCCGGCGGATTTTCAGCACCGCCTCGCGCTGTTCGGCCGGATTTCCCGATTGCAACATGCCCTGGGAGGCGATTTCACCCCAGAAAGTCACGCGGCCGCGAAAACGCCTGGCCACTTTTTCCGGGTCTGCCAAGTGTAATGGCACGTGGACGGCGTCGACGCCGTCTTTGATCAGATCGCCGAGTATTTCAAACATGTTGCCACTGGATTGGAAGAACACGAATTTATCCTTGGCATGGAGAATTTTACAGTATTCGCGATATAGCGGCCTGAATATTTCCCGCCACATTTCCAGGGAAATAATGAGCGAGTCGTCCGTACCCCAGTCATCGCGTATGGCAACGCCGTCGACTTCCGTATTCGACCAGATCTCCATTTCCCGGCAAGAGAATTCATGCAGTATTTTCAGCAGGTTGCTCACGTCTTTGGTGCCCCGGGCAAGGTCTATAAGGGCGGCATCGTAGCCGCGCAAAAAACGCAGGCGATCGAAGGGTTGAGTTTCGCTCCGGGCGAGCACGAAACGCCCGGTATTTTCGCAACTTTTGTTGACTTTGGAGAACCTGGCCGGATCCAACAGTTCCATAGGCGGGCGAAATTCCGCGATTTTGCCCTTCTCGGCTAATGGCGAGACCTTCAGTTCGGCCGGCTTACAGGGCTCGGATATTTGCCAAGTGCAGCTCCAGGAGTCGGTATACTGGCCGACCTGATTTGCCTTGCCCCGGGCACGTTTGCCGTAAGACAACGCGATATCGGGTTGAATGATGTCGCTGGGAAAACGCAGATATATTTCGGCCAAGGCATCGCAGTGGGTGGTTTCCATACCGTCGGCTACCCACAAATCCCGCGGCGCGCGACCAGTCGGCTCGTGATTAAGGGTGCGAATAACCAACTCTCGCGAAGTCATAACGATACTCTTAAGCCTTGATATGTTTGCTGAATGCCGTGCTGGAGGCTAGGATAATGGGCCTCGCCGGCGGGTGTGAGAAACCCGCCTCACATTATGCTTTTTAATATAGTTAATCTAGTTTTCCAAGAAGGTCGAAGATGCGAAAATTATACCATGCAAAACATGGCGTCAACGGGGTATCGCACTGAGAATCGGTATTCTTGTTAAAACCGGTTTTTATCGCATTAATAATAGCCAAAATCCCCGCCCGACACTGCAATTCCAGAGCTATTGTTGTATATAGCCGCATTAGATAAACAGACATCCTGGTAATAGGAGATTGAAGCCGTGTTCTTTCTTCAAACTCGGAAGAAAATGCTGGAAGTGCAGAATTTTGTTCTAAAGGTAATCAATAATAATTGCCCGGAATTAAAGGCCTTTCTTGAAGGCCCTCGCCGCGATAAACGGGTGAATCTGTCTCTGGTTGTATTAGTTGTACCACTGCAAGACGGGGAATTACAGGTTGGCAAGGCCTTTTATGCCATAACGAGCGAATTGTCCATCAGCGGAGTGGGGATCATACTTGCCCAACAACGGGCATTAGTTGATGTCGTTCTAGGCTTCCGCCTGAAAAACGAAATGTCCTTCGTCTATGCCACCGCCAAACATCTTAACCCGATGGGTAATGGTTTTTGCCATCTTGGCCTGGAAATGACGGAAATAGTCCCAATCAGCAAATATCCGCAATTACAAATTTTTTGAAACTCTTGTCCGGATCATTCCTTTGCAACACTCGTCAGTTTGGGCCGCAAATGACTACAATGATACATCCTTGTCCGAGCGGGGGGTCTGGATCTCGCGCAGCAAATGTTGCGTCAACAGGCTGTGCCGGCGGCTGTAGGTAAAGTAAATCACCATGCCGATTACCAGCCAGATTACCAGGCGCAACCAGGTGTCCAGGGGCAGGAAAAGCATCAAGCTGAGGTTCACCAGGATCCCAAGCGGTGCAATAAGAAAAAGTGCGGGACAGCGAAAGGGGCGATGTATATGAGGCCGCTGTGCGCGGAGAATCATTACGGCGGCACAGACCATGGCGAAAGCCATAAGCGTGCCAATATTCACCATCTCCGCCAGTTTGTTAATCGGCGTCAGGGCGGCCACTAAACATATTATAATGCCCGTCATTATGGTGGCGATATGAGGCGTACGGAAGCGGGGATGCACGCGGCCGAATATCATGGGCAGTAGTCCGTCCCGGGCCATGGCCATGAATATCCGTGCTTGGCTTAAGAACAACACCAGTAGCACGCTGGTCATGCCTGCCAGGCCGCCGGCGGCGATCAGTCCGCCCGAAATACGGAGAACCATGCTCTTTTCCTCTGCGGCGCGTTCGGTAAAAGCAGCCGCAATCGGCGCATGGATATCTATTTCCGGATACGGCACCATACCCGTAATTACCGCCGCCACGGCGATATATAAAAAAGTACACAAGATCAAGGAAACTAGGATGCCGATTGGCACGTCGCGTTGAGGATGGCGGGCTTCTTCAGCATGGGTCGAAATCGAGTCAAAGCCTATAAAGGCGAAAAACACAAACGAGGCGCCGACCATCAGCCCGGAAAAACCGTAGGGAGCAAACGGCGATCGGGTGGCGTCATCCAAGGGAAGCAGCCAGCGGTCCAAACCAAGATAGCCAAGAATCCCCCACGGTTGACTGGCTTTTTCCTTTCCGGCTTCGCGGACTTTCGGCAGCAACTTTTCCACTGCCTCGCGATCGGCCTTTTCAACCGGCAAATCCCGGCCGTATTGAGCGCGAGTCTCATCCATGACTTTTTGTGCTTGCTGGGGCGAAAACTTTCCGATTCCCCGCAACCGATCCACTTCCCCGGCCGCCCACTCCATACGGTAACTGGCCGTCAACATTTTTTGCATATTTTGCGCGCAAGTCAAGTTCGGCTCGCGATATGTCTTTCCCCTCGAACTCCTGGTCCAAATGTTTTTTGATCAAACCCGGCATGACCCGCTCTTGGGGTAAAACCCTGCGAGTCACGGGGATGGCGTTCCAATTGGCCGGTTTCACGTATGCCAAACCGGCAAGAATCACGAAAAACACCACGCCGATCTTGATCATCACTAACAGGGCGTTGGTCCGGGCGCTTTCCCGAATGCCAAGCACTAAAACGCACGTCACCAATGCCATAATGACGATTGCGGGAAGATTGATGATCGCGTGAGCAGTCGAGCCTTCGATATCCGTGAAGGGGTTGGTGCAAAGCGTTTCCGGGATGGTCCATAAACCCATTGCGCCTAATAACTTATTCAGGTAATTTCCCCAGACCGAGGCCACGGTGGAGCAGCCCATCGAATATTCAAGAATGATGTCCCAGCCAATGAACCAGGCAAAAATTTCGCCCAAGGTTGTGTAGGCATAGGTATAAACGCTGCCTGCCACGGGCGCCATCGCGGCGAATTCGGCGTAGCACAAGGCGGCTATTGTGCAGCCCACTCCAGCCACGGCAAAAGATATGATGATCGACGGTCCGGCGAAATCGGCCGCCGCTACCCCAGTGAGCACAAAGATGCCAGCTCCCACGATGCAGCCCACGCCCAAGGCAGTCAGCGCCACCGGCCCGAGCACGCGATGCAGGCGGTGTTCCCCGGCCATCTCGGCCAGCAGCATTTCCAGGTCTTTTTTCGCAAAGATGTGTTTCCAGGTCATAAAATAGGAATTAGGAATTAAAGATATGTATAAAGCCGCGAGCCTTCATCGCGTCCAGTGGATGGTAATGAAAAGGGTTCAGGGTTCAGAATCTAGTATTAGGGGGTTCAGACTGAAGTCTTAGGATAAGCTCTTCAGACCGCTCTATCAAGCCCTGGGCATCTTAAACGAGTTCCTCGCCGGCCAGTTCCATTATTTCTCGGGGTATCCAACCGGCCAGCAGCAAATACCAGCGCCGAACGGATTCGATCACGATCAACCCGCCCAGCACGAGTATCACGCTTGCCAAGACGCTCATCAATTGATAGGAAAAAACGTCAGCCGCCGGTAAATCCGGGGCATAGGCCTGGTTCCACCAGAACCGGACGCTTTCCACGCCCGCTGTAAAGACTGTTCCCACCACAAACACAAAAGGGATGCCGGTGCATAATGCATACGCGCGTTTTGCCGAGTGTTTTAAGATATAGGTGGTTCCCACGGCCAAGCCGATCGCGGCCAGCATCTGGTTGGATATGCCCATCATCCTCCACAAGCGGTCGATATCGCCGGTGTACAATAGATAACCCCAAAGAAAACTGACAACTGCGCTCACGATTACATTGAGCGTCCAGGATGGTTCCCGGGCGGCGCTTTGATCCGGTTGAGCGGATTTGAATTGAATCAGCGTTTCCTGGAAAATAAAGCGGGCCACGCGCGTACCGGTTTCCAATAACGTAAGGATAAAGAGCGCCTCGAACATGATCACGAAATGATACAAGTAGGACATCAAGGCCCTCATGCCCGGCAGATCGGCAAGAATCTTGGCCATGCCCAGGGCAAGCGTCACTGCGCCCGCGGTCCGGCCGGATAGTTCCTCCTTTATGCCGGCTTCCTCTTTCAATTTGTCGAATTCGACCGGACGCAAATCCCATTGGTGATTTGCCTTGGCGTCTTGAACCAGCAATTCGTATTTGGCCTGTTCGGTATTGATTTTGAAGTAGTCGCCGGGTTCCAAGGCACAGGCGGCGATCAGGGCCGTCAGCGAAACAAAACCTTCCACCAGCATGGCGCCATAGCCGATGGGCCGGATATCAGTTTCTTTATTGACCATCTTGGGCGTGGTGCCCGAGGCGACCAAAGCGTGCCAGCCGGAAAGCGCCCCGCAAGCGATCACGATGCACACAAACGGCCAGACCGTGCCCGTTATCGGCCCTCCGCCGTGGACGAAAGCCGTCGTGGCCGGCATTTTCAGCGTGGGGTGAGCGATGAAAATGCCGATGGCCAGCATTACAATCACCCCCACTTTCATGTAAGAGCTTAAATAATCGCGCGGGCACAACAGCACCCAGACCGGCAGGATCGATACAATAGCCGCATAAGCGGGTAGGATGACCGATAATTGTTTTGGCGAAAAAATAAGCCACTCGCGCAGGGCGGAATCGTCGAAGGTTTTGCCGAAAATCACGCCTAAAACTACGATTGTTATGCCGATCAGCGAGGCCTCGCCCACGCGACCGGGTCGAATTTTGTACATCCAAAAGCCGGTCAACAAGGCCGCCGGGATAGTGACCAGGATCGTAAACATCCCCCAGGCGCTTTCGTTCAGGGCGTTGACTACCACCTTTGCCGTGGCCGCCAATGTGGCAATAACGATAAACAACGTGGCCAGGGTAGTCGCGGTTCCAGCGATCGGGCCCAGCAGGTTT
This sequence comes from Pirellulales bacterium, assembly GCA_963845975.1. Classification (GTDB taxonomy): domain Bacteria; phylum Planctomycetota; class Planctomycetia; order Pirellulales; family Thermoguttaceae; genus JBEKIK01. The sequence continues at coordinate 1,701,416 of CAWJUD010000002.1, forward strand.
CTGGCGATTTTAGGCAGCGACAAGCCGTTCTGCCGCACCGAAGCCAAAAGCACCACGAAATCGTGCACGCCGCCGGCCAAGCAGGATCCAATCACGATCCAGCAAAACCCTGGAAAATATCCCCATTGCGACGCCAGAACCGGCCCAACCAGCGGCCCTGCACCGGCGATGGCGGCAAAGTGGACCCCGAATAAGACCAGCCGGCGCGTGGGTTGATAATCAACGTCGTCGCGGAGCCGATGGGCGGGAGTGGAACGCCGGTCGTTAAGCGCGACTACCTTTGCCGCCAAGAATGCCCCATAAAACCGATACGCAACCATGAAGGCCGCCAGGGCGGTAATAACCAGCCAAAGTGAATTCATCAGATGTCCTTCCTTATCCCCGGACCCAGCCTTCATCATATTGTTTATGGACAATCGGATCAACCACAACCATGGGTGGACGGCTAAAACAAAGCCCCTATAATGGTCAAATTAATATGCGGTTCAAAATGTCATATAGCCGCGACTGGTGGTCGCGCTTTGGCTTTTACCGTTATTTCATAGTTGGGATACAAAAATATCGCATAATTTGGAGAAAAACATCGTGCCCGAGAAAGTCATTATTATCGGCAGCGGACCCGCCGCTTGGACCGCAGCCATATACTCCGCCAGAGCGGAACTAAAGCCCCTCGTTTTTGAAGGCGCCCTTAGCGAAGAAAATCGCATGGCAGGTACGCTGCCGTTGGGTCAACTTGCTCTTACCACGGAAGTGGAAAATTATCCCGGTTTTCCCAGCGGCGATCTGACCGCCTATCTCGAAACGGCCATCAATCCGGCAACTCGTCAGATGATGCCCCCGCATAAGAAACAAGGCGTTACCGGCCCGGAACTCATGGAACTCATGCGCCAGCAGGCGGTGAATTTCGGCACGCGTGTAATTACCGAAGATATTGTGGACGTGAATTTCGACAAGCATCCATTCCAACTCATGGCATCCGACGGCAAAACCTACGAGGCCTTAGCGGTGATCGTGGCCACCGGGGCCCGGGCGAATTACCTCGGTCTGCCCTCGGAAGAGGCCTTTAAGAATCGGGGCGTCAGCGCCTGTGCCATTTGCGATGGGGCCTTGCCGCGCTTCAGGAACAAGCCCCTGGTGGTCATCGGTGGCGGCGACTCCGCCATCGAAGAGGCCGATTATCTGACCAAATTCGCCAGCACCGTTAATATGGTGCACCGCCGAGATCAACTCCGGGCATCGAAAATCATGGCGCATCGGGCAATGAACCATCCGAAAATCAAAATCCATTGGAACCGCACGCTCGGCGAAGTGCTGGGCAACGACAAAGACGGCGTAACCGGCGTCCGCCTGGCGAGCACCGTCGGCGAGCAAGATATGCACCTCGCTGCCAGTGGATTGTTTCTGGCCATCGGGCATACGCCCAACACGGCGTTTTTAAAAGGCAAACTGGCCTTGACCGACAAGAAATACATCAAGTGGACCACCCCCGCCCGGACTTACACCAGCGTGGAAGGCGTATTCGCCGCCGGCGACGTGGCCGACGACTACTACCGCCAGGCCGTCACCGCCGCCGGCTCCGGCTGCATGGCCGCCTTGGACGCCGAACGCTGGCTGGCGGCGAAAGGGGGATAACGGGGAGCGAGAAATGAGGAACGAATGACCACTAACAACAAATACACTATTCTCGCCGATATTGCAACTTGGTTGGAGAAATATTCCTCAACGTTTCCTAAACCCGATGATACTATTGGAAAGCCAGAGCACCCAAAAATCATTACATTGTGGTTGGCGATGGATCATGGCCTCCGAACCATCCGCAGCATGAGTCGCATTCTGAAAAATGATGAGAATGATGTCGTATTAGCTTGTATACTATTACGACCGTTCTTTGAACTTTCTGTTCGATTACTATGGGCTTCTTGTGAGACCGACGGTTGGATACGGCTTTTTGCATCTTATACCAATGAATCAAAAAAATGGGCAGATGGGCTGAAAAAAATCTCAGTTCCAGGTATTGATAAGAAAGCGATTGACAAGATAGCAGATAATGAACTTCAAGAATGTCAGGAATTTGCGAATTGCAAAGATTCCCGCGGAATACCCATTAAAAAAGCCCCTGATTTTCGAAAATTTCTGGATGATCTTGATATAGAAAATAATCCATTAAGAGTTCATGGTAATTGGGGACGTGTGCATTATGTACTCCTTTATCAAATGCTCTGCCATGCCTCGCATACACATATCAAAACGCTTACTCGCGAATTGGACAGAATATATCTGTCTTTTATAAGTATTGGTGCATTTACTGCTGCCGGTAATTTGCTATTGGCATTTATGCATCAAACATCAAAATCTCCAAAAATTAATATCCAAAATATTTATCCATCCTTATTGCAATGGTTAAATAAACTTTGAAAAATACTATTCGTTCTCAAAGGAATTTGAAAGCAATATGCAAAGGATTTGTTTTGGGCGTTACTATGGGGTAGAATATAAACATGAATAAGAGAGTTTATGTTGAGACTTCCGTAGTCAGCTACTTGGCGGCGCGCCCCAGTCGAAATATCTTGGCTGCGGCCTGGCAGCAAGTAACCCGCGATTGGTGGGAGAAACAGAGACCGCATTTTGAGTTGTTCACTTCGGAGATGGTATTATCTGAGGCTAGGCAAGGCGACCCGGATGCGGTCCAACAGCGGATTGAAAAACTACAAGGCATTCCTGATCTAGAAATAACAGAAGACGTTGTCTCATTGGCAAAAAAGTTGATTGCAGACGGCGCTTTACCAAAAGAAGCAATGAACGATGCCGTACATCTTGCCGTTTCGGCCGTTCATGGCATGGACTACCTTCTTACCTGGAATTGCCGTCATCTCGACAACGCCGAGAGAAAACCTTTGCTTAGAAGCGTTTGCGCAGTTGCCGGCTATCGGTGCCCGGAGATTTGTACGCCGCAAGAACTTATGGGAGAAGAAGAAAATGTCTGATGAAATTATCCAAGAAGTACGGCAAACAAAAGATCGGATTGCAAAACAGTTCAACTACGATATCAGTGCTCTTGCAGCCGAACTTCGGAGGCAACAGAAACAGTCTGGGAGAAAGGTTATGAACCTTGCCGAACAAGCGAGCAGACAGACTATGGAACATCCCAAATAGATAGCTTCGATCCAGTCCGTGCAGGCAACTTTACATAACGATAACAAAGCATTCCAATCATGTCTGATAAAATTTCTGTTGCTCAAGCACGTAAAGCAGAGTCCGTGGGTCGAAATATAATTCTCGAAGGTTGGGTTCGCACGCGGCGCGATTCTAAGGCCGGGTTTAGTTTCCTGGAATTAAACGACGGCTCTTGTTTTGGCAACGTACAGGTAATTGCCGAGGCCTCGCTGCCGAATTACGAATCGGCAATCAAGAAGCTTTCGGTCGGTTCTAGCCTGCGCGTGGAAGGGGAGGTGAGGGCCTCGCCCGGCAAGGGGCAGGCGACCGAGGTTCACGCCCGCAGCATCACAGTTTACGGTACGGCCGATCCTGAGGCATATCCGCTGCAAAAAAAAGGGCATTCGTTCGAATTCCTGCGGACCATCGCCCATCTCCGCCCGCGCACCAACACCTTCGGCGCAATCGCCCGGGTGCGGAACTGCGTGTGCAACTCGATCCATGAATTTTTTCAACAAGAAGGCTTTCTGTACATTCATACCCCAATAATCACGGCCAGCGATTGCGAGGGTGCGGGCAAGATGTTCCAGGTCACCACCCTCGATCTGCCGAAATTGGCCGGGCAGGGCGCAAAGGTCGACTATGCGATGGATTTTTTCGACCGGCCGGCGTATCTGACAGTCAGCGGGCAGCTCGAAGCGGAAATTTTCGCCTGCTCTTTGGGCAAGGCGTATACCTTCGCCCCCACGTTCCGCGCCGAAAACTCCAACACGCCCAGGCATCTGGCCGAGTTCTGGATGGTCGAGCCGGAAATGGCCTTTTGCGACATCTGGGGCGATATGGAAACGGCCGAACGGTTGCTGAAACGAATTTTCAGCGACGTGCTGCAAAAATGCCCGGACGACATGGCTTTTTTCAACGAGCGTATCGACAAAACCGTTATCAGTACCCTTCAGCACGTCTTAAACAGCGAATTCCGGCACGTCCCATATACCGAGGCGATCGAGATCCTGCAGAAATCGGGCGAATCGTTCGAGTTCCCCTGCGATTGGGGCTGCGACCTGCAAGCCGAGCACGAGCGATATCTCACCGAAAATCATTTTAAATGCCCCGTGATTTTGTACGATTACCCGCGCACTATAAAACCCTTTTACATGCGCCTGAACGACGACCAAAAAACTGTCCGGGCGATGGACGTGCTGGTGCCCAAGGTGGGCGAGATCATCGGTGGCAGCCAGCGCGAAGAACGCCTAGACGTGTTGGAAACGCGAATGAAAGAACAGGGCCTCAACCCGGCCGACTACTGGTGGTATCTGGAACTGCGAAAATTCGGCACCGTGCCGCACAGCGGTTTCGGCCTGGGCGTGGAACGGGTGCTGCTTTTCATCACCGGCATGACCAACATCCGCGACGTGATCCCCTTCCCTCGCACGCCGGGCAACGCGGATTTTTGAGCGAAATTTTCGAGAAACTATATATGTAGCCTCACGCATCACCCTCGACGGTCAGCATCAAGCGCCGGCGACGGCTGCGGCGGCGGAACTCGCACAGGCAAATGCCTTGCCACGTGCCCAGGCACAGGCGGCCGTCGCGGATGGGAATCGTGAGAGAACTGCCGAAGATCGACGATTTGGCGTGGCTGGGCATGTCGTCGGAACCCTCATCCTGGTGCCGGTAGGGAAAATCCTCCGCGGCCACGACATCCAGCAGGCGATCCAGGTCGACCAGCACGTCCGGGTCGGCGTTTTCGTTGATCGTTAGCGCAGCCGAAGTGTGCATGATGAAAACGTGCAGCAGTCCGATTTTAATTCGGCTCAGCTCAGGCAGGGCGTCCAGCACGTGTTTGGTAATTGGATGGCACCCCTTTGGAAAGGACGGCAGTTGAACATCGCGTTGATACCAGGCCACGGCTATACCTCGGGACATGTATTTCTCACTATGGAGATATGGAGTACACGGAGAACTTGCAGAAACATTATAGTCTATCCGCCAAAGAGGGGTTGGAAAGATGTCCCAGGAAAAAAACAGAATCCCCGGATATCTAGGACTTTGAAAGAGAAACGCGTAAAATACGGTATAAGAAAAACTCTCGGAGCATGCCCCCGAATTAAACGATGAAAAAACATTCAAAAATCAAACTGATAACTTTAAACTGTTTACTGAGAACTTAGAAAAATGACCTGCAAACATCTAAAACAACTTTACGATTACTGCCAGACGCACAATCTGAAGCTCAGCAGTACCGATCTGATCCGGATTGTCTGCCCGCAATGCGGTGTGGAAGAGGTATGCCCTTCCGTATTGTCGGAAGAATACGAATCCAAGCACCATGAGCCGGGGGGAGAAGACATGGGGGCGAAGGACAAGGGCGGAAAAGATGCGTGATAAAGATGTAATCCCTTGCGGCTTTGCCAGGCCGGTTGTTAATCCCTAGGCGGCTTAAAACGCAAGCAAAACCCCTGATGCGTTCATCGGGGTGCTAAATGAGTAGTGCACAAATTAGCGTACTTGATACGCGGAAAACTCGCACATATCCCAAATACAGGACCTGATCCCTTGTTTTACAGCTACCGGCGCTTGGCAGGGGCAGGTTGGGCCAGGGATGGATTGGACTGGCCGTCAATTGATTGCGATTTTGTCAAACTTTCGGACGCTTCAAGTTTGCGGTCGGTTACCGAGAGTATCTGTGTTGCCCCTTCGAATCCTTCCGCCCTCGGCGATCCCTGCCGGACATTGGGAGCGGTTTCTTCGATGCTTTTTTGATCCACGGTGGCGGGCATAATTTCCATATCTCCGCCTTCGAGGATCGAACCTGCCCGAACGTTCGATACACATTGACCAGAATTATCATACACCGGACCGTTACAATCGTAAGGATGACAACACATGGTGCAGCCAACACACAAGGCTATCAGGCCCAGAATTCCCGCGTAGGCTATTTTGTGCAACATGTTTACAACCTTTTCCTCAGAAAAAGATAGGCATTAACTGATAAGTCGAGAACAACCGTACCGTTAATGTCGACCGAAAAAACTTCGCAATCCGCAAATTTTTTTAGGTTTTATACGGGAAAAGTCGCATTATATTGCGTATTATGTGCATTTTACCCAGTTTTGCAGGTGGGGATTTTGTCTTCTCACAATCAGGTGAAATTGAGAGATTTGGGTATAAATCGATGTTCATATTGAAAATGCTCCGGTTTACTTTATCTTTGTCGTTCTTCCAGCGCAACTAAACACGGACTACCCAACGGACAATGCCTTTTCACGCGCGGAAAAATGATCCGTTTTTTAGACCAGCGAGATTCTCCTTTATTGCGGCCTCTTGCATCCAAAAAAACACCCCAAAAAACCACGTGCTGCACTGTTATGGGCGCAATAAAAGAACCGTTCATGCAATCATGAACGGCTCTTATAACTCAATCAATTAAACTCGTTCCCAAACCAATGGTTTAGGTGCTCTTCGGAGCGGGAGCAGTCGGCGGAGCCGGTGAGGGAGCCGCAGGAGCTTCCTTGGGGGCTGTCGCCGGGGCGCCGGACGCCGGTGCGCCGCAGCATCCCGCTTCACAGGCCCCGCAGCAAGTTACCGGCTCGCAGGACCGCGGACGGCAGGAGCGAGCATGGTGACGATGCGGACGGCAGGACTTCGGTTCGCAGGTCGACGGGCAGCACGCCGGAGCGCAAGCTGCCGGAGCGCAGGCTGCCGGAGCGCAGGCCGCCGGAGCGCAGGCCGCCGGAGCGCAGGGCGCCGGGCAGCAAGACACTGGCTCGCAGGACCGCGGACGGCAGGACCGTGCACGATGGTGACGCGGGCTGCAGGTCTTCGGCTCGCAAGTCGATGCGCAGCATGCCGGGCGCAAGCCGCCGGAGCGCAGGGCGCCGGGGCACAAGCCGCCGGTGCACAGGGCGCCGGGCAGCAAGACACTGGCTCGCAGGACCGCGGACGGCAGGACCGTACACGCTCGCGATGCGGACGGCAGGACTTCGGATGGCAAGTGGCCGGCGCACAGGTCGCCGGGGCACAAGTTGCCGGAGCGCAGGCTGCCGGGCGCAGGCATCGCCTGCCACCGCTTGAGTTTGGGTGCCCACAAGGGCCAGACCCAGCACCGCGACAAATATCGCGATGCCCAAAAGATACGTTCGATTCATTCTTAAAACCTCCAACTAACAGGTACCGTAGCGTTGAGGAACGCGCACATGCGCCGTCACAAACTCCATTTCTCCCCGACCCTGACGGCCTCCAGCCGAGGAGATCTCCATAAAACTATTCTTTTTTAATAGGAAAATGTCAGCCGGCAAATTCACGCCCTGTTGAACTTTACCTATTATTCGTATGGCAACAGATGCACAGCTTAGATGGATAAGCTAGCATAGTTCAATCAGATGTCAATCCAGTGTATGGGCAAATTTTCCAATTGGGTCAAGCCGGCATTTTGGGGGCAATACATCAAATGTTTATAAAATGCTAGGTCGTAATCTGTAAACAGTACAGCCCCCCTGACCAAAAAAAAGAGAATTCCACGGGGAATTCTCTTTGTGTATTGTTTCCTAACTCTAATCTTCACAAATAGTTGCGACTATATTACCTGCAAAAATGAGCAACTAAATTTTATTATTTTTTAAACTAGATTTGGGTTGTAACAGTTAATAGTAAGAAAAATTCAAAAAAAGACTAGTATTTTTATCATTTTACCTACGCATTAAATTTTCTGAATTTTCCGGCTCTTTAGCCTGCAAGCTTTCTTTTTCTGCGCGGCGGCGGATTTCTTCGCGGGCCCACTGTAACTTTTTTAACACCTCGTCTGGATCCTCAAAGTTTAACATCAGCTTCGGCTCACCAGGGAAGATCATCGCCGCTACGCCCACTATCCTCCAGCCCTCTTGTTCTTTCCGCATAATCCAGACGTCATTGGTCGTACGAGTCTGGCCGTCGTTATCTTCATCAGTCCAACTCGATTCCACTTGGGCGCCGTCTTCACCGACGTATTTGACTTTTCCGATGGCGAATCGGGCCGTATCACTGGCCGACGGTGTAACACTGCGGCCCAAAGCAGCCGCTTTTTCCCGTGCCACTTGGCTTAACATATTTGAGGCCTTTTCATCGTTGCCGGTCCGCAGGGCATCGAGAAACTCCTGACAGGCGGCCTCCGGCGAATTTGTCGCCTGAACGCCTGCCATGTTGCCGGTTTTAGTGGCTTGAACGTCGTGGTCTGCCAACGCGGCGGATTGTTGTGCCGGCCCCTCCGACTTGCCGCATCCTAAAATGCCAATTACTGCCAATGTTACCAGGGCCAACCATCCATGGTTTTGTAACATCATTTAGTCTCCTGCTGATTTAAGGTTTTATTTAAGGAGAGAGAGTATGGGAATAGAAAAAACCGCTCATCCGCATTATGCATAGCCTAGATTTTTTAATGCAGAATGGGAAATACCAGCCCGAAGCGCAAGCGAGGGTAACCTATTTGCCAGCCCTCGCTTGCGCTTCGGGCTAGTGTAAACTCGTGAATAATCCGGGCTCGGGCGATCAAAAATACCCTTTATAAGTCTTGCCGAGCAGCGAAGTTTTGCAAGAAGAACGTTTTAAGTCAAGACGAAAGAGGGCGGCTGGATAAAATAAGGGAGATAGGCAGTCCGCTATGGTCAAAAAAAGGAGACAATGCAAAAAAGTAAGCGGTTTGTTTTTACTCTAATATTTATTTTTGAATGCGGCCTAAAGCGACAGTCCCATTTTCGTTGACACGAAAATCGGGACAGTCCCTTATTTTTATCCTGCGCCCAGGCCCCGGTCAAAGGCCTCTTGATCGCGTTGGTACAGGGCCAGCACCGATTCGAAGGTCCCGCTGGATATCTGCCAGACCGGGTTTTCGTCTGAATGCGAATTGCAATGTGCCGTAAACAGGCGATACATGAACTTGAATAGATGCCGCGGGACGCGCAGGCCGGCAAAAGCGTCAATGAGTCGGCGTTGATCCACGCTTTGGTCGAAAAGTCCTGCCAGGCTGGGCGCACTGCCGTCAATGGCGCAGGCCTTGATACGGGCTATGGCCATGTCATAAAGCGATTGGCCGGTCCAGGCCAGCGAACGGATCATATTTTGCTTGTCCAGCCTTGCCCGCTGGTGGAAATCGCGGTCTTCCCGATCGACCAGCCGCTCTAATTCGATGGGCAGGAGGAGTTTAATGCCCAGCCCGGGGTGCTTTAAGAATTTATTGTCCAACATGGGCCAGATCATGGCACGCATCAATTCCGTGGATCCGTTGATCAAATATGGCTCGTCCACGCGATCGACCAGCACAATTATGCCCTCGATGTGCATCGATCGCAGAATTCCCTGCAATTTTGCCAGGAGTTCATAGCGGTCATCGGTGCGTTGATAGGCGGGCAAGGGCTGGGCGATAATCCGCCCGGCGGGAAACTGGAGCAGGATTTTACGCAGCAGTTTGGTGCTGTGATTAAGCACGCGGGTGTTGCGGACAATCCGCCAGGCCTTGTACTGGCATTTCAGCCATCGCCAAATCCAGGGGGCCCAACCGGCGGCAATTATCAGATAGGGCCATATCTTGGCAAACCAACTCCAATCCCTTAACCAGGCAAAAAAGGCGATTGTCGCCACCGTAACGGCGATTCCCAAAACTATATCCCATTTCGATCGCCACGCGGGAAACCGCAATTTTCCCCGCAGGCGGCGCCAGCGTTGCAAGGCGTTCTCGGCCGTCGATTGGTCGTAGCAGGCCGCCAAAAGCATAACGTCGCGGACTTGTGCCGGATCGAGCGAGCCGGTGGGCAGGGCGTCGTCGCGGGCGGCTGGATGCCGGGCTTGCTTTACTTCCAGGATCCGATCGGCCAGTTGCGTGACGGCCTGAGCAAGGACGGAGTCCATGTGGTCCCACAGGCGCCATTGTTCCAATGCCCGATCCATCCGCCGGCGCCGGCGGGAAAACCGATCGCGGAAACGGTCCAGGTAGGCGTTGAAATCGTCGTATTGCACCACAAAAACCTGCTCTTTGGGGTGGTCGGCGTTGAAATCGGCCAGGTGCCGGACGATTTGCAGCCGAAGGGCCGTTTTGCCCGAGCCTTTTTCACCGAAGACAACGGCGGTAGCCGGCTCTTTTGGGTCCCCGTATATCTTGTCCCAGGATGGATGATACGTGGTGCGAATGCACGATCCCTTGAATACCAGGTCGGTTTGGGCGTCTTCGTCGGCAAAGGGATTGGATGCAATCCCGTGATGTTCGAGGAACTGCTGGATTTTCATTGGCCGGCCTTATGGGTTTCATGCCAGGCGATGCGGACTGAGTGTATCGCGAAGTTCCAGGCGGGTCGAGGGGGAGCGCGAATTACCCGCGGCAGGGGACGAGCCCCGGATAAATGCCCAGTAAAACAAGTAGGTAATAATGAGCACTGTCAGAATTACCAGCGTGACAACCAGCCTGATGATGTTTTTGGGGGTCTGGTAAACCATCGCTTGACCGGGAAGCGAGGAGTTGGGTTCTTGCAGTGGAACATTTGACTTAATGATTTCAACCAGGGCATCGTTTGTGCGTAATTGGGGGAAAATGGCAAGAGCCCGCTGCCAATCGCGCCATCCTTCCCGCCAAACCAGCGTATCGGGACTGATGCGGCCTTCGGCCAGCCATTGACGCATCAATTTGCCCGTGGCCGGTCCGTATTGTCCGCCGGAAGGAGGCCGTACGTACCAGACCACGTCGCCCGCTTCGATAAACGGATCGGCCGGGCGTTCTTGCCTCAAGGCGAGCGAAGGATCATCCAATGAAAAGGTTGTCAGAACATTTGCGGCAGAAACTGCTGGAGTTGGTAAAATAGGCGAGGCCAATCCGGTCCCCGCACCGTCTGGCTGAGGTGAATAATTGGTTTGTTGGGGCGATATATCGGCACCGGCATTTGAAGCGGCAAGTGTCGGTGTCGAAAGGGATGGATTGGGCGCAGATGCTTGGGCCGATCCGACCGGCATATTACCCGAAATACCGGATGCAATGTCCCCGGAGGCGGGATTTACGCCTGGAAAAGCGGCCGCCAAGGCCCTTCGCACAGCGCGCTCCTCTTTCGAGCTTCTACGGGTGCTTTGAGAGGGAATAAGGAATTTGCTCCCGCAGTATGGGCAAATACCCCGTCTGCCGGCCTGAAACGCCTTCACGTTTAATTTGTGTCCATTTGGACAATAAAAACGGATACCCATATGGCCTCTTTGAGCCTCTCATTATGCATCTTATCTCAATGTTTTTCCATTATACTATGGTTAAATTTCAGGTGAAGTTAAAAATACCACCCAAATAGAGGGAGAAAAATCGGCGGATTAAAAGCAAGATAGCCTTTTCAACGGGATCCAGAGATGAAAACTCATGCTCGCACAATTATCTGGGCTAAAAAGAAAAGCGGAAAAACATTATGCTTATGACTGGAGTTTTGCAAAAATATATTTATAGTCCCCTCTCCCACTGCAACATTATTCATCAGCAAGCATTGGTTAAGGGAGTATAGGTAATACTGGAAAAAAATCGAGTTCGCGTACATTCTTGTCTTGTTGTTCCTAACATAAAGGAGACAAGAAATGGAACGCGAACTCTGGATGACTTTATATCAAATTGCACAGCGTTTTGACAAATGGGAGCCTTGGAAACTAGGTGACTTTCTTTGACATGGAAATCGTGATGGTTTACATTTGGGCGGTACTCCACGATCGGCCTACAGTCTGGGCCTGTGACCCTAAAAATTGGCCCGAAGGCCTGTGGCCAAGGCGAAAATTGCCTTCGCAACCCACGATGAGCAATAGGTTGAGAACGACGGAAGTCCAACGACTGATGCATGTTATGGAACAAGAAATAATAAAATTGCAGGACGACAACGGATGGGTTGCGGCCGTGGACGGCAAGCCTCTGGTCGTTGGTGCGCATAGCAAGGATCCAGATTGCAAATGGGGACGGGCTGGCCCTAGAAGTTATGCCAAAGGTTACAAGCTGCATGCCATATATGGACCCGCTCCCTTGCCTTTGTGTTGGACGATCGCGCCCTTGAATGAGGGTGAATCGGAGGTAGCGGCGAGGCTGCTCCCGACTCTGAAGCGGGGCGGATATATCCTTGGGGATAAACAATATGACAGTAATCCCTTGCACGAGGTCGCGTTGCAAAACGGTTTTCAACTGGTGGCCGAACGAAAGCGGCCCAACAGCGGCCTGGGACATCGCTGGCACAGTGCCGGACGCATTCGCTCTATAGCATTGCTGCAAACCGAGTTCGGCAAGGCGTTGCATAGCTGTCGCGATGCTATCGAACGTTGCTTTGGTTGGTTGACTAATCATGCCTGCGGCCTATCGCCCTTGCCAAATTGGGTACGTCGAGACCATCGTGTCCGTTGTTGGGTCCAAGTAAAATTGATAATTCACGCAATATACGTTTACCTTTATCACCCACCCTCCCTGCTAGCTGATAAATAATGTTGCAAAGGGAGAGGGGAGTAATTTGCAAAACTCCTGTTAGGTAAGAGGATTTCGGAGGGTATCTGGATGGACGAACTCCGTAAACAAGTCCGCCGAGCGCAACGGCGAATAACGGTGCAACGATTCGTGAGCGTTTTAGGCTGGTGCTGGTTCGCGGCCTTGCTCCTGGCTTTGATGATAGTCGTTGCAGATAAATACCATCCTCTGCCCATTCAATCTTGGATTTGGTTTGTAGGCGCGGTGGCAGCGGGACTGTTGGGAGCCGTAATCTGGACCGCGCTGAGCCGCGGTCGAATGCTGGAAGCCGCCATGGAGATCGATCGGCGCTTCGCCTTGAAAGAGCGCGTATCCAGCGCCTTGGCAATGCCGCCGGAAGATCTGCGATCCGAGGCCGGCCAGGCGGTAAGCGCCGATGCCCTGAGGCGTGTGAAGCGCATCGACGTGGCGGAGAAATTCGCGGTTATCCCGCCGCGGAAACTTTTACTGCCTTTGGCGCCGGCCTTTGCGGCGCTTTTCGTGATGTTGTTTGTCAATCCGTCGCTGCTGGAAAATCCCGCCGATGCCAGGCCGGAAAACCTGGAAGCAAAACCACAGGTCAAAAAAGCCTCAGAATCCGTGCGCAAACAACTGGCCGAACGCCGCGAACAGGCAAAAAAGGAAGGCCTGCAAGAGGCGGAAAATCTTTTCAAAAAACTGGAGGAGGGCACCAAGGAATTGGCTTCCGCGCCCCGGACCGGGAAAAGGCGCTGGGCAAACTCAACGATCTCGCCAGGCAGTTGCAGGATCGGCGCCAGCAATTGGGCGGCGCGGATAAGGTCAAGGAGCAATTGGACCAGTTAAAGAACATCGACCGCGGACCGGCCGACAAATTCGCCCAGGACGTGAGCAAGGGCAATTTAAAACAGGCCGCGGACGATCTGAAAAAACTAAAGGATCAGTTGGAAAACAGCAATCTGACCGACCAACAAAAGGCCGACCTGGCAAAACAGCTCGAGCAGATGAAGGACAAGCTGGACAAGTTGGCCGAGAGTCACAAGGCGGCCCAAGCCGATTTGCAGAAGCAAGCCGAGCAGATGCGCAAGGCCGGCCAGGTGGCCGACGCCGAAAAATTGGAGCAGCAACTGCGGCAGTTGCAACAACAGGCCCCGCAAATGCAACAATTACAGAACATGGCCGACAAATTGGGCCAATGCACTCAATGTATGAAACAAGGCAATGCCAAAGACGCCGCCAAGGCCCTGGGTGAAATGCAGGGTTGCATGGGCAAATTGCAGCAGCAAATAGATGAGATGCAAATGCTCGACGACGCCATGCAACAACTCGCTCAGGCCAAGGATCAAATGGTTTGCCCGTTTTGCGGCGGAGCGGGCTGCGAAAAATGCAACGGAATACCGGGCATGGGATTAGGCAAGGGAAGAGGCATCGGCGAGCGGCCTGAGGCCAAAACCAATACCTCGACCTACGACTCCCACGTGAAGCAAAAGGTGGGGCCGGGAACGGCCCGTGTGGTCGATCTGGTCGACGGACCGAATATCAAAGGGAATGTGGAAAGCCAGATCCAAGAGGAATTCGATTCCACCCGCCGCGGCTCCACCGATCCCTCCAGCGGCCGGCAAATACCCAAAAAACTCAGCCAACACGCAAGGGAATATTTTGATAATCTCCGCGAAGGAGAATGAGATTTACATCAAGGAACACTAATTTTCGCTAATTTACGCTAATAACAAACTTATCAAAAAAGGATGCTAAAAACACAAGATTCCATGTAATTTTGTGTTCCTGGTCTTTTTCGATGAATAAAAATGGGGCTTCAAAGTGGGAATATTCGAAATAGCCTTCGAATTTTAAAAAGTTTTCCCACATTTTTAAGATAGTGTTGTTATTAGATTAAGTGTCTATAAAAATTAGTGGATATTAGTGGAGATTAGTGTTCTGTTATTTTGATTACGGAGAGGAAGAGTTGTTTAAAGAAGAAGGTTATAAGCTGATGGGGGCGGCGTTCGAAGTTTATAATCAGATTGGCTACGGCATGGCCGAGGAGGTTTACCAGCAAAGCCTTGAGATCGAACTGGCATTGCAAGGCATCCCGTTCCAGTCGAAACAGGCGTTGACGATATTTTACAAGGATCGGGCGCTGGATGTTCGCTACATACCGGACCTGTTCGTGTTCGGCGGTATCGTCGTCGAGCTGAAGGCTGTCGCCGAACTGATCTCGGAGCACGAAGCGCAACTCTTTAACTACATGCGGATCGCCCGACAAAGCGTAGGCTACCTCATCAACTTCGGGCATAAAGGCGAACTGCAATGGAAAAGGTTTATCCTTTCCGATCTTCATGAGAAAGGAACACGGAACACTAATCTCCACCAATCTACGCTGATAACAGGCAAGAAGACGGCATGAACGCGGCTGGTGGTTAGATGGGGCCTGTTGACGGGGGTTAGTGCGGCCGGTATGCTGGCTGGTGTCGATGGAGCAGCAATAGGGAACGCCGCAGAAACTCGGTCTCGAATCCAAAACCCGTGCACGCGGAGGGCAAAGGATTAACAGTAATTTGATTCGTCCCCTTTTTGTGTATTTTTTTCTTCTGCAAGATGCGGAGATGCTCTATGACTAATGATTCCGATGTCGCCCTTCGGCAGCCCGATTGCGTAGTAATCGACACCAATATCTGGCGATCTGAACTCTTGCTGAAGACGACCGTGGGCGTGTCACTTATTTACACTCTCGGACGCCAACAAGGGGTTCTCGGCCTTCCTGAAATTGTCGAGAGGGAATTGACAAAACATGTACTGAAAGGTGGCCTTGAGGACGCGGAGCAAGCCAAGAAATATTCCCGCATCATAAGCACTTTGACCGGTTCGCCCCCCTTTCCGTTTGTGCCCTCGCAGGTCGAGTTGGAAAAGATAATAGCAATGCGGCTTGCTGAGCTCGCGCCAGTCCTTAAAAGGGTACCATTCACACTAGCTCATGCCATAGGCGCTCTCGACATGGTGGATGCGAAGGTGCCACCGAATGCAAAAGAGAATCAGCAGTTTAAAGACTCTGCGATCTGGCAAGCGGTGCTCGATCTGTCAAGAGAGTACACCGTGCGTTTTATCACCAATGACAAGGGATTCTTCTTTGACCGCGACCTTTTGAAAGGTCTAGCGGTGAACCTCCAAGAAGACTGCACTGCGGCAAATGGCAGTGTCACCATATACTGCGATCTTGACTCCTGCCTGGAAGCGATCAACAGTCATAGACCTCTATTCGACCGCGATCGACTGAAATCGTTGATTGAGCCGTTTGTCACTCCAAGACTTCAGGCTGAGGCGACAAGGCACCGATATGAACTCAAAGAGCTTCTCAACGCCGACATTACAGCTTTTCGAACGGCAGATCCCAATCGCATTGCCATGGATTACACAATTACCATGCGATATGAATTTAATTTGTCCACAAAAAACTATCAAGAGGAAGAACGCCGTGCTGTCGCTTATGGTAGTTGCTACTATGACTGCATATCGGACTCCATAAGTGACGGATTCATTCAAGAGATCAGATTTCTATCTCGATCTTCCCACGGCAGATCAAATCAAGCCAGATCATTTGAGTACAATGATCCTTCGATCCCATTTCCTCGGCAAGTGCCGTGGGACTTAATTGTCATTTCGACGTGAGAATTACGTGGATGGCATACATTATTATTGAGAAGTTCGTATGCTATCCTTGCTTGCGGGTGCCCCTTGTATGTCGGCGTGCGTCCGGAGTGGCACACGACAATCAACACCAACCCGTCGAGTCCAGGCATCCTCGCGGGGGACTTGACCGGCGGTGGGGCAAACGAGAATATAAATTCATGAAGCGAATGGCCTTCAGATGGCCTTTTTATGAGGATTTGCGATGAGCTTGAATGATATTTCAGTCTTCGATCTGAGTCCCGCGGAAAAACTCCAACTAGTAGAGGATCTCTGGGACGATCTGGCGGCCAACCCGACCGCGGTTCCAGTCCACGACTGGCAAAAGGAGGAACTGGCGCGGCGAAAGGCCAACCTGATGAGCAACCCGGCGTCAGGGCTTTCTTGGGACGAGGTCAAACAAAGGGTTCGGACCCGCCATGGCCGTTAAACTCATCATCGCACCGGAAGCCGCACAGGATATCGAAGAGGCTTATAGCTGGTACGAGTGCCAACGGGCCGGCTTGGGAGAAGAGTTCCTCAATTGTGTCGATGCCTGCATGCAAGCGATATGCCGCATGCCTGAAATGCACTTGAAGGTGCATGAAGATTATCGTCGGGGACTGGTACGGAGATTTCCCTATGCAATTTTCTAAGAATATGCCGGCGACGTTGTGACGGTCTATTGCATCTTCCACACATCCCGAGATCCGGCAAAGTGGCGTCAGCGGCTTCCGTAACAAGGCAAGCACTGCTTGTTCCAAGCAGTGGCACACCAGAATCAATCCAGCCCGTCGAGATGGGGCAGCCGCGCGACATCGAAGTGGAAAGCGTTTATCAATGTCGCCCTTTCAGGGCTTGATCCGTCGCTTTGACCCGTACCAGGGACTCACGTCCCTGGCTACACGACTAAGCCCCTCCGGGGCAATAGACAAAGACTTAGCCCTTACGAGGCAATAAGCAGATTCGTTAAGCAAAACTCAGATTATTAGATTCCCGTCTCGTTATTATATTAATTACCCGCCACGCGTTTTGGAATTGTGAAGGAATACAGGCATACTACTGCGCCGGTGGACATCAGGCTCCAGGGAGCCCAGGGTGGGGGGGTGATTTGTTTTTGTGGCCCGATAGCGGGTGTTGTTTCAAAGACAGAGGTAGATGCCGGTATTTCATCGCGGATTTTTAGGGTAAATTGGGCGACACCCAGGCATTGAACGCCTAAAATAATCAAAAACGCGCCCGTCGCTAAAAATAATGCCCGCCACATAGTGGAATCCTCCGGGAAAACAAGACGATAGCCTTTATTCCAGATCGACGACAGGAGCATTGCGCCTGAAGTTCCGGTCGTCCAAGGTGCGGAAAGCAGCGAAATCAAATGACTGCCGTAACAGTTTTATTGGATGGAAAGCTTTCCAACCATGATAAACGTGATGAATTTAGGGCGGATATCGAAATGACAAGAAGAGGAAACTGGGAATTCTAGCAAATCGGCTCTTAATTTAAGGGTCTTTACAGACCGATGCTACCCATAGGTGGAAATCTTTGGTTTTTCACATGTTGTTTGCCATGATTAGTTTTTCTATAATGTTATGGAGGAGTGATATCCGGTAAGATCGAAAAAAACAAATTTTATATAACGTAGACGGCTAAGCGTTGCATCGGTAACAATCTTATGAACGGGCGTTTTATTGGGGAAAAAGCTGTTGGAGCGCTGAGCCGTAAGGGTTTAATTCAGGATCACTTCTAGATTGACAACTAAGCCTAAAATACTACTGATTTGCGACTCCCGCGAGAATTTCGAGCATTTTCTCGCCGATGCGGCTAGTACGCATGAGATTTTGGCGGTCCAAAATCCCATGCGAGTTCTTGTCTATCTGAGGCGGGAAAATATTGACGGCGTATACGTGGCGGCGGAAATATTTGCAGCAGGCCTTTGAGATCGGCAAATTATTGCAAAACGACCAGATTCTGGAAGGCATGCCGGACGGGGTAATGCTGCTGGATAGCGATAACACCATCATCTGGAGCAACAACCGCCTGAAAGAATGGGCTCATCGCGACAGCGTGGTTGGTGAAAACTTTTATTCAGTGCTGGGAAGTCCGGAGATACTCGGGCCGGATTTCTGTCCTTTCCATACGGCCCTTGCCACGGGGCAGGCGACCGGTTCCACACTCCGCAGCGGCGAGAACCGCTATTATCACATGCATGCCGTGCCCTTGGGCGAAGCGGCGGGGCCGGCCCGGCATTTAATCGTTACGATCCGCGAAGTCACACACGAAATCCACCAGCAACAGAAGCTGGCCGCCATACATCAAGCGGGCATGGAACTGGCCGATCTCACGCCCGACGAACTGTTCCAAATGGCCGTCGCCGACCGGGTGGAACTGTTGAAATCGAACATCCTGCATTTTACCCGCGATTTATTGCATTTCGACGTGGTTGAAATTCGCCTCTTGGATCCCAAAACGAATCGCCTCGAGCCGTTGCTTGCGGTGGGAATGGAGCCTGAAGCCGCGGCTCGCGTGCTTTACGCCTTGCCGCAAAACAACGGGGTAACGGGATTCGTGGCGGCCACGGGCAAGAGTTATCTTTGCGAAGACACCACCGAAGACCCGCTTTATCTTCCGGGGCGTCCGCGACGCGAAAAGTTCGCTTACCGTGCCGCTGGTCTTGCACGACGAGGTGATCGGCACGTTCAATGTGGAGAGCCCGCAGGCCCGGGCCTTTACGGAGAGCGATCTTCAATTTCTGGAAATTTTCAGCCGCGACGTAGCGGTGGCCCTGAACACCCTGGAACTCCTGGCGGCGGAAAAATTCGGCGCGGCGGCCGAAAGCATCGAGGCCATCCACAGCGCGGTAGCGCTTCCCGTCGATGAAATTCTCAACGACGCGGTGAACGTCATGGAACGTTACATCGGCCACGAGCCGGAAGTGGTGGAGCGTTTGCAGCGGATTTTGCGCAACGCCCGCGACATCAAGCAAGTGATTCAAAAAATAGGACAAAAAATGGCCCCGGCACAGGCGCATCCCCAAGTAACGGAGACCGAACAACGTGTGCTGTTGCACGGCCGGCGGATTTTAGTGATCGATGCCGACGAAAACACCCGCACCGCCGCGCATAACCTGCTGGAACGCTATGGCTGCGTGGTCGAAACCGCCCACGACGGCGCCGAGGCGCTGAGCATGGTCCGCATGATGATCGACGGCGAATACGCCGTGATTATCAGCGACATCCATCTGCCGGACATTAACGGTTACGACTTCATGCTCAAACTCAAGGAAATGATGGATCCGGTGCCGTTGATTTTGATGACGGGCTTTGGCTATGATCCTGAGCATTCCATCGTCAAAGCCCGGCAGGCCGGCCTGAAGGCCGTGCTCTACAAACCCTTCCGCTTGGATCAACTCCTGAGCAACGTGGAATTGATCATCAAAACTCCCGATCCCGTCAAGCAAGCCTGCGATGGATAGCGACAACCCATGCAGTTTGCCCTATTCTTATTAACCATCTTGGGTCACGTCTTTCTGTGGATTGGAATGATGAATCGGCTGCACGCCACGGCTACTCCGCGGCGGCTGATGTTTGCATTATCGCTTATCTATTCAGCCTTCATCGGACTTGCTCCTGTGATCGCCGTATGGTGGTGGTTTGCGGGCGGAAAGGATATTCCGAGACAAATCAATTGGCAAACGATCCTGCAACCCGGCTGGTTGGCGGTTTTTATTTACGTCATGTTCTGCTGGCTGGCGGGAGCCGCGACATTCGTACGATGGATATGTTATCGATGTTTACGTCGTTCGCCGAAATTAGTCCGCTTTCAACGTCAGCGGCGCACGGCCATTGCTCCCAAAGCGGCGGCCACGTCGGCCGAAGAACACGCCCATCACATGGCAGTGCATCTTCCGGGCAATGAAACTCTCCGGCTCGATCTGAGCGAAATTGCTTTCGAGGTGCCCCGGCTTCCCAGGCCCTTGGACGGCTTGGCTATCGTGCACATGTCCGATCTGCATTTTACCGGCATGGTGGGCAAGGCATATTTTCGCGAGGTGGTTCGCACAAGCAATGAATTAAAGCCCGACCTGGTGGCTATCACCGGCGATTTGGTGGATAAAACCGAGTGCATAAGCTGGATACCCGAGACCCTTGGGCAATTAACCGCCCGTTACGGGGTCTACGTTATTTTGGGCAATCACGATCTGCGCGTGGATGAAATTCGACTCCGCAAAACCGTAGCCAAAAGCGGCCTGATCGACTTGGGCGGGCGTTGGCTGAAGATCGATATCCGCGGCGAGACGGTAATCGTGGCGGGGAATGAGTTGCCCTGGCACCTGCCGGCCGCCGACCTGGAAAATTGCCCGCCGCGCTCGCCCGACGGCGGTCAATTACGGATCGTTCTCTCACACAGTCCGGATCAACTCGATTGGGCCCGAGCCTACGATGTCGATCTTATGCTTAGCGGGCATACGCACGGGGGCCAAATCCGCATTCCACCGATTGGCCCGATCTTTTCGCCCAGCGCCTCAGGAGTGAAATACGATCACGGCCTTTTTCACGCCCCGCCCACTATTTTCCACGTGACCTGCGGCATCTCGGGCAAGCAACCTCTGCGCTGGAACTGTCCCCCGGAAATCGCCTTATTGACGCTGCATGTCCCGCAAGAAAATCGCCGCCCATAACCTGGCTGGCTGTTTAGAGCGGATTATTCATAGCCATTGATTTCCAGCCCAAAATGCGGAACACTAGCCCGAAGCGCGAGTGAGGGATTATAAATGGATTGCCCTCGCTTGCGCTTCGGGCTTGTGTAAATTTACGAATAATTCGGGTTAGTACATCAGCCCGCCGCGCAAAAGGACTGTATCTTCGGGCCTGAAATCGGGCATGTCGCTATTGAAGCGGATGCGGCGGTTGAAGACAAAACCTATTTCCACGCTTGCGCTCAGCCCGCCGCGGATTTTGCGCTGCATGCCCAAGATCAATCGATCGTCGCTCAAGACGACGAGGTCATTGCTGCCGTCGCTATGAGCGATGGCCCAGGCGTCATTGGCGAATTCGCCCGCGATATAGACCCATGTTTCCGCCTCTTTGTCAAGGTTATCAAAACAATGGATGCGCCTGGAGATTTTGGGAGTGGGGAAGATAAGGTCGAATATCAGCTCCTCGTTTGGCTTCCAGATTATGCCGCCGATGGGAATCAGGTTGTCGTCGGGCAGATCGAGATATGCCGCGCCGAGCACGAATTTCGTGGCGGGATTAAAAGTCCAAGCCACGGCCCCGTGGCCGGTCAGGCGAAAGGCATCGTTTGCGCCTTGATTGAAGTCGCTGAAAACGCCCGGGGTAACGGCCAAATCCAGCCCCCATTGCGGCGTCACCTGCGAGAGCCAGCGGAATTGCATGTAGGTTTCGAACAGCCGCGGCGGCAGATCGACGTTGGCGGGGCCTTGGAGATAATGAACCGTAAAACCCGGCGTAATCACCAGCGGCGAATCGCGGGTCGGACAAGGCAAGGCCAAAATGAGCTTTGATTCCAGATCGTTTTGGCCGAAAGAGCGGCTGTCGGCGCCGCCCGCCAGCCAGGTGCCGTTGAAGATCAGCTTTTGGAACATGCCCGGACGCACGTCGCTGGGCGGCTGGGCCGGCACGTCCGCGGCGGTCCCGCCGGGCGCTTGCAGTATCTCGGCCGACGAATCGGGATGCGAGACCAATTGTCCCGGATATTTTTCTTGCTCGGGAATCACTTCCGGCAAACGCACCACCTGGGCGGCAAGCGGTACGGAGCTAATGGAAAGCAATATAAGGAGTAACAAGATTGCAAATTGCAAATTGTTGAAAATAGATAGTGTGCAGCGGGCGGTGAGCAGCGGGCAGTGCGAATCCGCAATCGTTTTTGTTTGTTTATTCATAATTCCGCATTCGGCATTCACCCTCGCCACAAGCCCCTAACTCCTCATCCTTCATCCTTTAATAAGCCAGCCCAGCGCGGAGAAAGACTGTGTTGTTTGGAAAATAGGTTGGGGGATCAAGGTCGCGATAGACAAGTTCGCGCGAGAAGCGCCGCCCACCTCGAACAGGCCGGTGAAGTTGCGATACGTTTTGAATTCTAAACCCACGGCTATGCGTATATCGTTGTAATCGAAGTCGTCGTAATGTGTAACAGGATCACGCCGGGTGATGTGCCAAGCTCCGCCGCCGTAATCGCCGGTGAAATATAACCACCATTCCGCGGTGCCGTAGTTGATCAGACGCCTGCCGATCTTGGGATTGGGGAAAAGGATGTTGAAATACCAGTCGGGATTGGGCGTCCAGACAACGCCGCCGGATGGAAGAAGCTTAATGCGATTGCGGTCGAGATACATTACGCCAGCCTTAACCTTGAGATTCGGCGAGAGCGACACAACGCCAAGACCCGCACCGGTAAAACGCAAACTGTCGGTAGTAATTTTTCTCACAAAATCGTCGTATAAACCGATGCGGAAGGACAATTCGCCGCCCAGCCAAGTGAAAAGTTGGGGATTCCAGGCGGTATCCAAGTAGGCGTCATAAGTTCGCGGCGGCAATTCGGCCGGGTCCGGACCGACCGACACCGGCCCCTCCCAATAATGCACGGCAAATCCCGGGGTAATTAAAAGCGGCGTTTCGGCATTGCGAAGGAAAGGGATGGCAAACTTGGCATTAAGCTCGATGTCATTGATGCCCAGCTCTTGCACTCCATGACCGGCAAACCAGTGATAATCCAAGCGTATTTCCTGCAAGGCCTTGGTCATGGCCATGGCCGGAACGGCAGGCTGACCATATTGAAAATAGGGATCTTGCTGCAACAAAGGCGTGGGAGTGGAACTTGGACAAGGCGTGGCATAGGGATCCCAGGTTCCCGGCGGCTGAACGCCCCCGCCGATGACACCTGGTGCGGCCGCGCTTCCAGGAGGCGGCAGCAAGGGCGGGGTCGCGGGGGGAGTATAACCGTAGCCGCCCGGCGGAACGTACGCTGGGGCCGGCTGAGTATATGCGGGGGCTGATTGACCATATCCAGATCCTGGCGCGGGCTGAACGTATCCCGGCGCTTGCTGTGGATATCCTTGTGCCGGCTGAGGATAACTCGGCGTCGGCTGTCCATAAGCGGGCAAAGGCTGCGAATAGCCCGGTGCCTGCTGGGCATAGGCGTTTTGCGGCTGATAAGTAGAATTGGGGGAGGAATATGTAGACGAAGGAGGATATGTTGCCGTGGGCGATTGATAGGCCGTTGTCGATGGGGGTGTGAGCAAGTTTGGGCTGGTATTGGCCGTGCCTGTACCCGGCGGCGATATTGTAGTAGGGAATTGAATACGCTGAGCCGTTGCGGGCGCGGCGCATATAAGCACCAGCAATATCAACAGAAATGACGGAAATCGGACAATAAGGGACACAATCTTACTCCCGCATTTTGGGCGTTTTGTCCCGATTTACAAAGAGAAAAGATGGAATCGCATCGCACAGGGCTCAGGCATTTTTTGCAGGGAAAAGACCTGATACAATTAGGGACGTTTTCAATACCAAACCCGGATGGAGGGGTCAAGAGCAATTATCGTGTCATTCCGGAACCATATATTGCCCAAAATGCCCCATTTGCCGCATTGAGTATAATATGGTTGGTGGTAGTCTGTAAAAAGATAAACGAATGTATCTTGACGTGCGTTTTGATGAATTTCACTCTATAAGTAAGATCAGCAGGAGATTTTAGGTGATTTAAGGCCCGGAAAATTATGCCTAATCTTCGTTGCCCAATCTGTGAAAGGACATTCGATTCCAGCCAAAGCACCGCACTTCCGTTTTGCAGCGAGCGATGCCGGCTGATTGACTTAGGCCGATGGCTCGACGAGCGGTACGGGTTGGAACACGAACCGCCTGAAAAAACAGATAAACCAAATCCGGAAGATATTTGACTACATGCTTGCGTAACCCATGAGGTTCCGTATAATGCCCAGTTAATAGGTATTCCTGGACACCGATAGAGGAGGAATTTTGCCATGTTGGAACGAAACGGCGGTATCATACGGGCAGTGGCCTGGTCGGATATCTGTCCCTGGCTGTGCATTTTTCGGACATTTCGGTTGGCGATTGGTTTTCGCGCCCTGGTAATGGGTGCAGTGGCCGTCTTTATCACCGTGATCGGCTGGAGTTTTTTGGGAGGGATATTTTCCGTAACGGAAAACGCACCGGCATCGACAGCCTGGCTGAAGCCCTATGCCGAATCGTCTTTGGAAAAGATTATCGCGATTGTACCCGATAAACCGGCCGTCTTAACCGCAACGCAAATTACGGGCGTGGCGCATTCGTTAAGCCCGGAGATACAGGCTGGCTCAACCATAAATATAAAGGGCGTGGGGCCGTCGTTAAGCCCGGAGATGCCAGTCGGCAACCCGATATCTTATACCTTCAATTATTTGAATCAACCCTTGCGTGAAGGACTTACTAAAGAGGTCCATACGAAAAGCGTAATCTGTTTGATATTTTGCGGGTTGTGGTCGTTGGCGGTATGGGCGTTTTTCGGTGCGGCGATTTGCCGCATTGCCTCGGTGCAATTGGCCACAAGCGAGCGTATCAGTTGGAGCTCCGCTTTACGACACGCCTGTACGAAATATATAGCCTATTTTTCCGCGCCGCTAATTCCCCTTGTAGGCGTGGCACTGACGGCGTTACCGGTTTTGGCGATCGGTTTCATCATGTACCTTTACCTTGGCGGCTTAGGAGTATTTTTGGCGGCGCTCAGCTGGCCTTTGATGTTGATCGCCGGATTAGTGATGACGCTTTTGCTCTTGGGGCTATTCTTCGGCTGGCCATTGATGTGGGCAACGATCAGCACTGAAGGGACCGATAGTTTCGACGCCCTGAGCCGTTCTTACGCCTACGTTTTCCAACGGCCATTGCATTATCTATTTTATGCAATTGTGGCGGCCATTTTGGGATGGCTGGGATGGTTTTTGGTGCATAACTTCGCTTCCGGCATTATCTGGATGACTTACTGGGCGGCAAGTTGGGGCGCTAAAGATGAGCTGGTCGGCAAAGTCATGTCGGGCGGGGAGCTCCCAGGCATGGGAAACGCCGGAGTATGGCTGATTCATTTTTGCACGGGCTGTGTGAAACTGTTGGCCGTGGGATATCTTTTCTCCTTTTTTTGGACGGCTTCAGTGTCGATTTACTTCTTGTTACGCCGCACGGTGGACGCCACGGAAATGGATGAAGTGTTCCTCGAGGCCGATGAAGGAGAGAAAACCTTTGCCCTGCCTAAAATCGCAACAGACGAGCACGGGGCGCCGGTTGTTTCGGAAGCAAGTCCCGCGGTTAAGCCTGACATAAAACCGCCGACAAATAACCTCTCGGAATGATTCAACGCCGATATTTGACGCTTACACCGCGCCGGGGCCGCGTGCGCCGTCTATGATTTGTATTGCCTGATCGGCGGGTACAACGAAGATTTTGCCGTCGCCGATGTTGCCCTCCGGACCGGTTCGAGCAACGTTTGATAATTGTGTTGACGGTCCGCTCCAAGAAATCGTCGTTGACGATAATTTCCAGCACCACCTTGCGCAAGAGTTGGGTAGTATACTCGTGACCGCGGTACATTTCGGTCCTGCCGCGTTGCCGGCCGAAACCCTGGGCGTCGGTAATCGTCAACCGCGCCACCTCGATTTTTTCCAAGGCCTCGCGGACCGCGCTGAGTTTGGTGGGCTGGATTATGGCGATGACAAGTTTCACGATGATTTTCCTTTTTAGGCGGCGCGCTCGGTGCGCCTGCCCCGCACACGGCGTGTGCGGGCTACATTCCGGGATTATATTCCAACTGCTAAATGAAAAAGAAATATCTTAATCAGCATACATGACCGGGGGGCCTCAGGGAAGGGGGCAAGTATAGTAAAGAGCCGGGGAAATTGCTAGAATACGGTCAAGCTAATTGATCATCCGCGTTCAGTCTCATTCTATGGAGAAATACTATGGATGATTCGGACATTGTGGAAATCTACTCGGCGGCCAATTCGATTGAGGCATATACGATGGCTAATGCATTAAAAGCAGCCGGTATTAAGGCCCGGGTAGTGGGTGATATTTTGGGAACGGCAGCGGGCGGCTTGGCCATCGGCGTGCCTATCGCTCCTAGGGTCTGGATACGCAGGGAAGACGAGGCCCGCGCCCGCGAACTGCTAAAACAGTGGAAAGTCGATGCCAGAATACCGTCCGAGCAGAAGCAATCTGAATAGCAGGACGGATTGTTAGAAATTAGGATTCCCGGCTCATTGAATATAGATTGACAAGCACTTTTCTCATCAGGGAAAGTGAGAAAAGTAAAAAAGCGGCAACTTTGGCTTAAGTCTTGTCCGACTTTTCGCTCGTGGAACTTTCCGGGGGATTTTTGGCGGATTCATCCTTTATCTCCGACAAGCCTTTCTTGAACTCGACAATCCCTTGTCCCAGCGAACGCATCACGCTGGGCAACTTATTGCCGAACAGCAGAAAAGCAAAAAAGGCTATCACTACCCACATCAGCCAATGCGTTGGACCGAACATCTAAACACCTCCAAAACGAAGCTCTCAAAATTTCCGTTACTGCCTGGACAACTAAAGGCATAATACGGAGTTTCATTGTATATTAGACCCTTATTGCCAGCCCTGCAAGTTGTACTTGGCAGGCATAATTATTAAATCGCCTCATGCATCTTATCTAATTGTACCCCGTATATCGGTATAAAGATATTATTCCCTTACATTAGGTTGTTTTGAATCAATCAAAAAACCATTAATTAACTGTTTAGATAAAATGCAAAACAACAAATAACAGCAATTCTGCCTTCACCCTAGCCCTCTCCCGGAGGGAGATGGGACTTTTGGGAGAGGCCCATATAATATACCTAAATTGGGTTAAGTGGTAGTTTCAAGACAAAACAGGCGCCGTTGCCGATATTTTCGCTGAAAAGGAGGTCTCCGCCCATGTCCCGAGCCAGGCGGCGACTTAAGGCCAGGCCTAAACCAATTCCCGGGGCGGAATGGGCCGCTTCCTGGGCCGATTTCGAAAATGGGCGGAATAAATGGCGGCCGGCGGCCGGTGAAAGTCCGGGCCCATGATCCCGAACGGATACTACGGCCATGCCGTCCTTGATACGACATGACAGATCGATCCGCTTGTCAACAGCCGAGGAAGCGTACTTGCAGGCGTTATCGACCAGGTTGAAAAGGATCTGCTCCACGGCCGCGATATTAGCTTGGACGGCCTCTGACGCGACATCAGTCGGCATTTCCAGGCACAATTTCATTCCAGCCTGTTCGGCTCGCCCGGCCAGCCGGTCTTTAAAGGCATGCAGCAAATCTTCCAAGGTAATGGATTCCAAGCGGCGATCGACGCGCCCGCGTTCCAGCCTGGCATAGGCAAGCACGTTTTCGACCAGGTGAGTCAGGCGGATCGATTCGGCCCGGAGCGTATTTAGATATTCCCGCCGCTTTTGTTCGTCTGGGACCATGCCTTCGGCGAGCATTTCGGCATACATTTGGAAGGTGGTAAGCGGTGTGCGGAGTTCGTGGGTGACTGCCGAGACAAAGGTTGCCCGCCGCTGGCTTAAGCGGATGACTCCCCCCAGCAAACCCGCCACGGCCACAGCCGCCATTAACATGCATGCCCAGGCCACAGCCAGGGAAAGAAGAATGGGAGATATGGCGCCGTCGTTTTCGCCGAATAACGGACCGGGAACGAGGCGGACTGGCAATGCAGCCAACAAGCGCCCCCCTTCATTTGCTGTCATTTGGACGACCGGAATCAAATCGGCCGCGGGCAATAGATCGGCGATGGCTTCCAACAACGATGACCTGATGGCCGGCCAGTCCAAGAGGCAGCCTTGAATATATTCCTGTCCGCCGGCCGAAATTCGCCGGGCGAGAATCAATTGCCCGTCGATCCATAGGGGCGTCATCAATACGCCGCTAAGATCGGTGGAAGGCATTCTACCGGGAGACAAGGGCGATAGCGCATCGAAAGAATCTCTATTTCCGGAGTTTGGCGGCAGGGATTCAGCGTTGGGTTGTGCCATTTGCTGGGTTTGGAACATGGTATTTGCGCTATTAAGCACCGCCTGATTGCGTTGTTGGTATTCCACGTCGCTTTGCCCCCGCGTTTTTTGCAGGTCTTCCCGCTGCTGGCGACTGGCCTGTCGCTGAGCCGGCGATTGGGCCAGCGGATTTACCGGCGCCATCACCATTTCGACGTTCGTGGGGGGGTGCTCCGGCAACAGGGTGAGCAACTTATTCCGGCTGAACAATTGCTTGATCCGGGTAAGATAATTGGTGGAATTTTTAACGCTTTCATCGGTTACTAATCGAGGAACCGCCAAGTTCCTGTTACTCCCAGGAGGCACTTGCGGGGAAGTAAGGCTGCCATCGGGTTCGAATTGAAAATGGACCAGGATCTGCGGTACTTGGACCGACAATAAAGGCGAAGGAATCAAGGCCTCGCCACCCATCCGCTCGTTAAACATGTTGCCGAAGGAACGATCGATGGGAAAGAAAGACTTATAAGCAAAGTACGGCCGTGCGCTTTCCTGCGCTACCAGGGGGGCCAATGCGGTATCCATCCGCCATAGAGCCAAGCGCACTTTTTCCTCCTGGGCGGTTTGCAGCCGCGCTTCGACCTCCAAGCGGTCTAAACGCATGGCCGTCCAACTTATCCAGCCCATCGCCGCCAGCACCACCAGCAAGCAAATCGCAAAAATCGTCCAAATTGGCCAGGAACGAAGCATGGGTAGATTAGGTGATGGGGAATTGAGAATAGTGGTTGCGAAACCGCAAGCGGTTTCTTTGAGGTTTTAATAATGAGTCATTCGTGCTTCGTCATTCCAAACATATATCCTTTGCCGTGAACGGTCAAAATAATAGCGGGTTGGTCGGGATCGTCGCGGAGTTTTTCCCGCAGCCGGGTGATGTGCATGTCGATGGTGCGCGTGGTGATGCCCTTGGGGGTAATGAGCCAAACATTGGCCAATAGTTCATTGCGGGAAATCGCCCGGTGCGGATTGACGGCCAGGTATTGCACCAACTCGGCCTCGCGTTGGGAAAGTTCCACGCGATCGCCTTGCTCGAAACGAACTTCCCGGCGCTTAAGATCAATCACTCCGCCTGGAATGGGGACTTCGGCCAGTGCGACAGGGCGTTCGGCGCTGCGGCGCAACACGGCCTCAACGCGGGCCAGCAGTTCTTTCACGCTGAAAGGCTTGACCACGTAATCGTCGGCCCCATCATGAAGCCCGCGAATGCGATCGGCCTCTTCGCCCCGGGCGGTAAGGATTATCACCGGCAGGGTGGGGCGGAGCCGGCGCACTTCCTGAAGGATGGCAAATCCGTCTCGCTTGGGCAGCACCAGGTCCAACAGCAACAGGTCGAATTCGCATTTAACGGCCATTTCCAGGCCCATGTCGCCGTCGGCCGCCTCCAGGGTGCGGTAACCGGCAAAGCGCAAGGCATCGACAATACCCCGCCGGATGGCATGATCGTCTTCGATGGTAAGAATCTGTTGTTTGGTCATGGCATATCAATCGCACTTTTTCCCTTTTTATTGTAACTGAAAAGAACCACTAATCTTGTAACAAATTTGTATTATTTTAGCAGGATTAAAAAGGCCTGCGATCAAGTTATTATCCTTCAACAAAACGATTGGTCGGTTAATGTAACCATTTGATAAACAGGTACTTGCGGTTGTTTGAGCCGGCGAAAACACCACATTTCCACGGGGATTACATCAAGGGTCGGCGGAGAACAAAAAGAGGGGAGTGTTAGAAGTACTGAATAGAAAATCTTTGTAACATTTAAGCCGTTTGCAGGGTATTGCGGAGGTATGGGACGATGAACCGTGGAATTGCGGTGTTTTTTGGGGCCGAAGGCCCTCGCTTCTTTCAGCCCAGAGCTGCAATCGGTTAAAATGTCAATCAAAAATAGGTCCCTCTTGCCTTATTGGCGGTGCCCGTTAAATTTTAGCCGGTTTGGCCGACGGCAAAATCATCGAATGCGGCAAGCCGAGTCAGGTCATCGATGATCCACAAATGCCTAGAACCAAACAATTCTTGAGCCAGATGTTGATCTGATAGACTTTGGGATTTTTGCGTCTAGATTTGAACTCTTTTGCATGCATTTTTATTGGACAAGTGCAGATTTCTATGTAACCCCGATTCCCGGTTATTTAGAGGATTTCTTGTTCTTCATCCGCCACTGGTAGCTGCTCGGAAACTGGTCTAACGTCTTGGAGCGAGCCGATTGTCAGGATTTGCGGCCAGATCAGGGCTGAGGCGATAACCACGAGGATTGTTCCGATGCCGCCGCCGACCACGGAGATTACCGCTCCGAAGAGCCAGGCTGTTAAACCCGACTCCACGCCGCCAATGTCGTTCGAGGCCACGATAAATATGTTGTTTACCGCCGAAACGCGGCCGCGCATGGAATCGGGTGTGAGCATTTGCACCAGGGTGTGCCGAACGACCACGCTTATGTTGTCCAAGGCGCCGATAAAGAACATCATCAGCATGGAGAGCAAATACCACCGCGAAAATCCGAAGACGATCGTGGCGGCGCCGAATCCCGTGACCGCCCAGAGCATGGTCAAACCGGCGCGCCGCATGGGCGGGGCATGGGCAATGAATAGGGCTACGAACACCGCGCCAACAGCTTCAGTCGCCCGAAGATAACCCACCCAGGATTCGCTTACCTTGAGAATATCCCTGACAAACACCGGCAACAGATAAGTGAATCCGCCCAACAGCACGGCGAACAAGTCCAGCGTGATGGTGGCCAAAATCATTTTGGTTTTCCAAACGAAGCGGATGCCTGCCAAAACGCTTTCCAAAGACATGGTCTCCATGGGCTCGGATTGGGGGCGGTTTCTGATAAAAGCCACGCCGATCAAAGAAAACATGCGTAAGAACATCACGAACACAAAAGCGGCCACGGCGGTTTTTTCCCAACCGATAACCAAGCCGCCCACGGCCGGTCCGGTCATAGAAGCGATGTGAAAGATGGAGGAATTCCAGGTAATGGCGTTGCTGAAGATTTCGGTGCTGACGATTTGCGGCAAGATCGAGGATCGCGATGCGCCGCCCAGCGCGTAGCCTATGGACCCCAGTCCAAGAAATATATACATCCACCAAACCGGTCCGTGCAAGAACGCAACAACCGACAATCCGGCGGCCGAAACCACACTTAGCGAATAGGTGCATAGAATCACGTAGCGCCGATTGAAACGGTCGGCGAGTTGGCCGCCCGCAATCGCCAAAAGGATTATCGGCAAGGCCTGGACCAATCCAACCCAACCCAATGACAAGGGATCTCCGGTGCGATAATAAACGTGGATGCCGACGGCCACGGTCTCCACTTGCTTGGCAAAGACCAGCAGAAACCAACTTATGGCATACAAGCGAAAATCGGGGAGTGCGCCAGGCGGCGTATGGATCGGAATTCATCGGGGGTGTGATATCAGGTATGGAAAAACTCGCAAGTCGCCATAATTGTTACTTGCAAGGCACCGTTGTGCAAGGGTATTGCCAGGGGTGATAGCAGGGAATAAATTAGGGTTCAGGGTTCAGGACATGAGCGGAAAACATGATACTGGACCCCGAATCGTAACGTGGCTTCATGGCCGCAACCAAACCCCCGGTGTAATCACCGGGGGTTAAACAAGTAGTGTACAAATTCCTTTACCATTTTTTACAACAAGGACGACATTGACCCGGGCAATACTGAAACCCCATAAAGCGCGGCCTTTTTACGCGCGGCATCCTTGGGTGCTCGATTCGGCCATAGACCGTATCGAAGGCGAAGCCGCCGACGGCGACGTCGTGGACTTGATATCGGAGAAAGGCAAGTTTATAGCCCGGGGTTTACTGAACAGCCACAGCCGCATCCGCGTGCGGCTTTACACTTGGGACGCCGCGGAATCGCTGGGCGATTCTTTCTGGCGCAGGCGGCTGGAAAAAGCCCTGCAATTCCGCCGGCAACTGGGTTACGACGATCCCCGGGGCGCGGCTCGATTGGTGTTTAGCGAAGGCGACGGTTTAAGCGGCCTGATCGTCGATCGCTATGCCGACTATATTGCGGTACAGGCCAACGCCTTGGCAATGGCCGTTCGACTGCCGCTTATCGTTTCCAGCCTTGTTGAATTGACCGGTGCACGCGGGGTCGTGCTGCGGACCGAGCGGGGAATCAACCGGGTTGAAGGTTTGGAACTTCGCGACGGTCCTTACTGCGGAGAGGCGCCGGTCGGCCATCTGGAAATCGTGGAAAATGGTCTGCATTACTGCGTCGATCTCGCCGAAGGGCAAAAAACGGGTTTCTATCTTGATCAGCGTGAAAACCGGAAGATCGCGTCCGGATATTTCCGCGGATGCCGCGTTTTAGACATGTTCTGCTACAGCGGCGGATTCAGTCTTGCCGCGTCCGTGCTGGGCGGTGCAAGAGAAGTCGTTGCCGTTGATTCGAGCGACAAGGCCTTGGCCCTGGCCGAGGCCAATGCCCGGCTCAACTCCGCAACAAACATCCGCTTCCAATGCGGCGAGGGATTTGAAATCCTGGAGTCCTTGGTCTCGACTGGAGAACGCTTCGACGCGGTGATCCTTGACCCGCCCAAGTTCGCGCGCAGTCGCCGAGGAGTCAAAGATGCCTTACAAGCTTATCACTGGTTGAACCGGTTGGCCTTGGCGGTGCTGGAGCCGGGCGGGATCCTGGTCACTTGCAGTTGTTCGGGCCATGTCAGCCGGGAAGATTTTCTTTACATGCTTGTGGGCGTGGCCCGGCAAACACGGCGCGATATTCAAATTCTCGACAGTCGCGGCGCCGCGCCGGATCATCCCGTCATGTGTTCGTGCCTGGAAAGCGAATATCTCAAATGCTTCATTTGCCGGGTGCTTTGAGATTGTGGAAAAAGGGCGCCGGCTTCGAGTCGCATGTGAATTTCCGTGATATATATGACTATCATGCCAGGCACTCATACCCATTTTTTATATAAGACGGTCAATCAACTTGCATTAAAGTTTTGTGGAATATGCGGCCGATACGGCCCCTGCCATAGCCCAATCTTGGTCCGTAATCATAAATTGGGCATTTTATAAAGTATGGTTTAGGTAGGAGAGTTGGAATCTTGGGTGGTATAGGCAAGATAATTCGGCGATTCTAATATCCTGAGATAAGTTGAGATGAAGAAAAACGCCCGCACGGAGCCGGCATTATGAACACTTCCGATGTCCACAAAGCCGCCATTCTGCTGATGAGCATGCCGGATGATCAGGCCGCTCAATTATTAACTAGATTAGATCCTAAACAGGTGGAAGCCGTTTCCATCGAAATCGCCAAAATCAGCGATGTAAGCGGGGAAGAGCAGGAACAGGTAATACAGGAATTCGGCAATGCCAATCCTAATGCCCTATCCGGACGCGTCGGCGGATTGGAAGTGGCTAAAAACCTGGTTGAGCGGGCACTGGGCAAAGGGGCCAACATCACGCTGGACAACGTTCGCCAGTCGATCGAAGCCCTGCCCTTTGGTTTTTTGCAGAAGGTCGATAGCCAGAACCTGCTGACATTTATCATGGACGAACATCCCCAAACCATCGCCTTGATCCTGTCGCACGTTCCACCGTCGCAGGCGGCGGACATACTCAGCGGGCTGCCGGCGGAACGGCAATTACCGGTAATTCGCCGAATAGCCACGATGGGCCAAACCAGTCCGGAAATTATCAGAGAAGTGGAAAAGGGATTGGAAAACCGCATGTCCAGCCTGATGAACCAGCAATTCGAAAACGCCGACGGCGTATCCACGGTGGCGGAGATTCTCAATGTGGTCGACCGGGCCACCGAGCGGACTTTGTTGGAAAACCTTGCCCAGGAAGACGCCGCGTTGGTAGATGAAATCCGCCGCTTGATGTTCGTATTCGAAGATATTGCCAAACTAAGCGATCGCGACATCCAAACTCTGCTGAAAAATGTGGAAAGCGCGCAATGGGCGATGGCGCTGAAAGGCGCCAGCGAGGAGCTAAAGGACAAGATTCTCAAAAACATGTCAAAACGGGCGGCTGATCTACTCAAAGAGGAAATGGAGTATTTGGGTCCGGTGCGGCTGTCGAACGTGGAGCAGATGCAGCAACAAATTGTGGATGTTATCCGGCGGATCGAAGATTTAGGCGAAATCACCACCCATGCCGCCGAGGAAGACGTGCAGTTTATCCAGTAGCAGGTTAGGGGCTGTGAACGTTGATCCGAATTGATTATTAATTGCGTATGGATAACCAGCGCCCATTGCCATCCAGTCCCGAGTTGATGTCGCCCGCCGATACGGGACTATTGGTCGTTGACGTGCAAGAGAAATTGCTCGCCGCGATTCCCGCCGCTCGGCGGCTCGTATGGAACATAAGGCGGCTCGTGGACGGGGCGAAAATCCTTGGCATGCCCGTGGCGGCCACGGAACAGTATCCCAAGGGCCTTGGCGGAACGGCGCCCGAGCTGGCCGAGCGATTAAGCGCCATCCCTTCCAAGCTGACTTTCAGTTGTGGGGGTTGTCCGCAACTATTTCAGGATTTTCAAACACGCGGCGTGCGGAAGATCCTTCTTACGGGCATCGAGGCGCACGTTTGCGTCGAGCAGACGGCACTTGATCTTCTAGCCGACGGGTGGGGCGTATTCGTGGCGGCGGACGCGGTCGGCTCGCGATTCGAGATCGATTATAGAATTGCGTTGCAGCGGATGGATTCAGCCGGCGCCACGCTAACCACTACTGAAGCCGCGCTTTTCGAGTGGTGCCGAGTTGCAGGCACGCCGGAATTCAAGCAAATCAGCCGGCTTGCACAAGAGCCTGCGCCTGAATAATTGTCTTGGTCCAGGGAATTA
Source organism: Pirellulales bacterium (assembly GCA_963845975.1). Classification (GTDB taxonomy): domain Bacteria; phylum Planctomycetota; class Planctomycetia; order Pirellulales; family Thermoguttaceae; genus JBEKIK01. Next base: position 1,736,552 of record CAWJUD010000002.1, read on the forward strand.
GCCCGCATTTCTCACCAACGTGTGCCACTGCTTGACGTAAGGCAAGCAGTGGATGGTGATTCGAGCAAGCACTGCTTCTGCGAAGCAGTGGCACACTGTCTTGTAATGTATCGGTCTGGTGAGAAATGCGGGTTAGGGATTTGCAATTGTTGAAAAATGCTTGGGTAGCATGCTCACATTTGCGTGAGCATGTAAAACACTAACAACATGGCCATGCAAGCATGGCCATGGCACCCCAGAATTCGTTTTTAACATTTTTCGACAGGCAGTTAGGGGGCATAGATTCCGCCGCCGCCGCCTCGTTGGCCGCCGCCTCCGCCTCCGCCGCCGCCGCCGCGACCGCCGCCGAAATTACCGCCGCCGCCCATGCCGCCGCCGAAATTACCGCCGCCGCCCATGCCGCCGCGACCACCGCCGAAACCAGCGCCGCCGCCGAAATTACCGCCCCCGCCGCCGCGTTGAAATCCAGCGGCGCCGTAATTGCCGCCGCCCCCGCCGCGTTGACCGCCGCCGCCGTAAGCAGCACCGCCGCGTTGACCGCCGCCGCCATAAGCGGTGCCGCCGCCATAAGCGCCGCCGCCGCGTTGGGCGTACTGATTCCCTCCGCGGAATTGACCGCCGGGTCCGCCGCCCCGCTGGTTATAATTTTGGTAGCCGCCTCGACCTTGGCCGAATTGGTATTGAGGATTATAACCGCCGCTGCTGCCCTGAGTGCGGGTAATTTGAATGTTTTCGCCCCCAAGCGCGCTTAAAGCCTGTTCCACCGATTGGGTGCTGGATCTGTGCAGAGTGACGACCTGTATCGACTCGTTGGAATCGGTGGGAACCGTATCGAGCATTTCCACGAGTTGCTTGACATCCTCGAACAGCGATTCAGGAGCGGCTACGATAAGTGAATTGCTGCGTTCATCCACGCTTATGGACAATTTGGGCGTTTCATCGCCTTGTTGTTGGTTTCCGCCTCTGCCGCCGCGTCCGCCTCTGCCGCCGGTCATCATTTGCATAAAGGCCGCGGGGCCGCCCATGCCTTGGACGCCTTGGTTCTGGGCGGAGCTAAGGACCATCCGGTCGCGATAGACTTCCTGTACTATTCCGGCCACCGTCGTGGCATCGGTGTTGTACAGCGGAATCATCTTTGGCCGGGGGTTGACCTGAACGTCCACTAGACTATCTTTTTGATCGAGGATTTTCAGGAGTTGATCGATAGTATCAAGATCCTTATCATTGGCTTGCACGATCAGGGCATTGAGTCTGGAGTCGGGGGTGATTTTGATGGTGCCGCTGGGCTGAACCCTTCCGCTGCCGCCCCCACCCATCAACGATTGAAGGATGCCTCCGCCCGTATCGCCCAGCGCGGCGCCCATCATATCGCCCATAAACGTACCGCCGCCGGCGTTTGTATTGGCGGTGGTGACTGTGCCGCCTAATATATCGATGAGAGTATTGGCAACCACGGCGGCCTTGGCGTGTGTAAGGAAGAACATATTAAGCCGCGGAGTGTTTCCTGCATTCCCTCCGGCCAACGAGGTGAGTAATTTTTCAAACTCGTTCAGGGCTTCTTCGTCCTCGCTGGCGATCATTACACCGCCCGGTGTCGGCGCAACGATGATCGAGGCAGATTCTTTTTTCTCCGCTGAGGCGGCCGATGAAGACGAATTCGGCTTGGAAGCATCTGTTTTTGGGAGATCCTTCGTATCCGATGCATCTTGCGCACCGATTTGAACTTCGTCGGCGACTAACTGGAACCGGGCCTTCACGGGGCCGCCCGTGGTTCTATCGTCCGGAGGGGATAATTGTTTCGAAGGCTTATTTTTCGAGGGCTGTTCCGAAGTCGAGGATTTTTTTTCGCGCGGGGATGACGAATCCGGCGCCTTTTCTTTCAGTCTCGAATCGCTCGGCGCCGTGCGGGGCTGGTCCGAGGGATTTTGTTGCATATCCATGTCTTCTCCCGCGCTCGGCGTGAACGTGGGTATGGCATTTGCGGGATTCATCACGCGAATACTGCTGTTGGGATGCATGGTGGGCCATATTTGCTGTATCCGCTCCAGGGCCGATCCCATCTGCCGCGCGGACAAGGGCAACATCCGCACTTTGCCGCCGCTTTGCGCGACCATTGAGTTGGCTTCGGGCTCGCCCATTTTTTGCAGCAGGGATTTAATTTGATCGATTTGCGCCGTGGTGCCGCGGATCAACAGTTGCCGGGTGGCCGGATCGGCGTCGACTTGCGGACCGCTGCCGCTTTTGGTTGCATCGGTGTCTGTGCCGAAAAGCTTTTTGATGGAAAGCACGGCCGTTTGCGGATCGACCATTTTCAAGCGGATTACCGCCACCTGCCGGGCATCGTGTTGCAACTGATCCAGGGCGGCCCGAATCGTGGCGTGTTGGGCGGGCCGGGCAAGGACGAACAAGGTATTGGTTTTTGAATCAAGGTTCATGCGCACGTCGGGCAGGCCGGCCAACAAGGTTTGCATCACTTTCTCGGCTAGTTGAGGGTCGGCCGTATCAATCGAATAAGTCTCGAATTGCGGCGATCCTTCCAGGACGCCAGAATCGCCGCCGCCACGGGGCGCATCGATCACTTTTAGAATATCTTCCAGCCGGGCGAGCCTTTCCGGCCTGCCGGTCGCTATCAAACGCTTGCCGTTTGTATCGACGGTCAATAGCAAGGAGCCGTCGGGCGTTTTATATTGTTCGGCCGGGATATCGAGCAACTGCCGCAGATTAGGCAGAATATCCTCGGGTGTGACGAAATGCAGGGTAAATGTTTTCAATTGTCCGGAGTACGTGCCTTCCTTATCATCCAGTTTTTTAATGACCCCGTTGATTACCCGCAGCCGGGCAACCGTATCGGTGACCTGGAGTTCCCGCGACTTGGGTAAGGTCACTACCGCGGTCTGTGGTTGGCGGAGTTTTTCAATTTCCGCCGCGGCCTCGTCGGGCGAGGGTTTTATCAAATCAAAAATCACGCTGACAATCTCCGATTCGCCGTGTTCATTGAGAGAATCGATCGGCACGACGGGAACCAGGCCGGGCGGAATGCCGTCTTCAAGATCGATCACCATCAACATGCGATCGCGGCGAAGCAGATAAAAACCTTTTAGCAAAAGCACTCTGTTCAATATATCGATGGCCTCTTTGGGCGTGTATGTCTTGTCGTCGATGTAGTTGAAGGTGCCTGATGGAGTCTTGTCGCCCACCAACGAGAAATCGGCCTGCTCGGCGAACCGATTTAGCACGTCCTTCCAAGGCGCATACGCGAATTTAAACCGGATCTGATCGGGATGCTTGGGAAGTTCGACGCGGGGCTTGGCCGGTGATGTTGAGGCTGTTGATGCGGGCGGCGGTTTTTCCGCCGCTGTTTCCTGGGATTTGGATTGGTCCGGCTGCGCGGGTTTTGACTCGGCCGTTGGGGCGGAGGCGTCAGCCGGCGCCGAATCGGTCAGTGCCATGGAATTCCAGTCGGCTTTTTGTTTTTCGGTAAGGATTTCCGTCAAATTCCGTTCCGCTAAGGCTTGAATCACACGCGCCTTTTTCTCGTCGGTTTTGGTCAGATCCTGCTTGCGTTTTTCCAGGATGTCGGCAATCTGTTTTATTTGCTCTTCCGATAGGGCAAGCCGCTCGGCCACCGCCGGCTCTGCCAAGGAGGCAAGTCCCAATCGGCCCAGGCGAATCTGCTCCAGCATTTTTTGTTGCTCGGCGTTAAGCAAGGCCAGGCCTTTGGTTTCCGATTCCTGGCGGAAGGCGGCCAATTTTTGTTCGCGCTCGGCAGCCGGAAGATCCTTTTGCATGACCAAATCCACGGCCTTGCTTTCGCGGTCGTCGAGCAGGGATTGCAGTTTGGACTTTTGTTCGGGCGACAGTTGCAGCTTCGCGGCCACGTCGTCTTGAACCGCCAACGACAATACGCCATAGAAATCGTCGGCGCAATAGGCCCGCATGGGCCAAATGGCAGACAGCAGCACTGCCATAACGGCAGGAAGTATCCGCCTTAAAAAGTCGCAACCGATGTATAAACCGGTACTTCCACGATTGATTTCAATTGAAGCGTTCAATGATTGCACTCCGAATATAGAGGCTTTTAAGTAAACATCCGATTTGAGAAAGTTTGCCGCAAGCAAAAAACAATAAACCCCCCCATTTTGACGAACTAAGGCCGTCAATCCCACCTATTACATGTTAACTCGTGGATTTATATGTATCTAGGGAAAAAACCAATAACCACTACATACTAACCCCGATAGAACGCAAAAGTTCTGAATAATACTGGATGTTGGCAACGCCGAGAAAGCGCAGGTATATCGATTATAATGATAATATATCACAATTATAATCATGAATATGAAGATATGGCCATAAATTCAGGGTGATTTCTCGTTAATTTAAATCAGCCCGTAGCGGGTAAGGGTTGCGTGGAGTTTGTTTTCTTCGGCGGCATTTAGCGGCGTTAAGGGCATTCGCAGTTCGCCGGTATCGCGGCCAAGTATGCGCATGGCGGCTTTGATGGGGATTGGATTGGTTGCCAGACCGAGCATGTCGCGGCAGAGGTGAAATAGTTTATGATGCCATAGCCGGGCTTCGGTCATATCATTGCGCTCAAAGGCTTGGATCATGAGCAACATGTCTTTTGGGATGATGTTGCCAACCACGGATATCACGCCCCGGGCGCCGATCGACATAAGCGGCAGCGTCAGGCTGTCATCGCCGCTTAAAACCGTCAAATCCGTGGTGTTAATGATCTGCGAGGCCTGATCCATGGAACCGGTCGCCTCCTTGACCATGGTGATATTGGGCAATTCGGCCATGCGGGCGATGGTATCTGGTTCGATATTCTTGCCGGTTCGCCCCGGGATGTTGTATATGCAAATCGGAATATCCACGGCCTGGGCCAAGACTTTGAAGTGTTGGTAAAAGCCTTCTTGAGTGGGTTTATTGTAATAGGGCCCTACCACCAAAACTGCATCGGCGCCGGACTTGGCCGCCCAAAGCGTCAGGTGCAAGGCTTCTTCGGTGCTATTGGAGCCGGTGCCGGGCATGACTTTGATTCTGCCACTGGCCGCTTCGATTACGGCGGCGATTACCCGTTCGTGTTCGGGGTGCGAAAGCGTGGGTGATTCACCAGTAGTACCCACAGGGCACAAGCATTTCGTGCCCGCGGCTATTTGATACTCCACTTGTTGTTGCAAGGCCTCGAGATCCACCTGGCCATTGCGAAACGGCGTGATCATGGCCACCGAAAGACCGGCGAAATCTTCACTGCGTGTTGTCATGGCAAAAATACTTTGAAAAATTTTTCTATTATGGTACAGGCATTTGTGGTGCAGGCGTCCCGCCTGCAATGGGGGCCGAGACGGTGGCATCACAATACAACGGCTACATTACAAGTTGTTTCATCTCCCGCACGGCTTCTCTAAATCCGATCATAACCGCTCGGGCGACGATACTGTGGCCGATATTCAATTCGTGCATGCCTTCAATCGCGGCAACTGGGCGGACGTTGTGGTAATTCAGGCCATGGCCGGCGTGCAGGGCCATGCCTGATTGTCGAATCAGAGCCCCGATGGTTTCCAGTTTTTCCAGTTCCTTTTGTTTTTTGGCGCCGGACCGTGATTCGGCGTATTGGCCAGTGTGGAGTTCCACGGCATTGGCTTTCAACCGGGCCGCTTCTTCGATCTGCCGCGCTTCGGGATCCAGAAACAGACTGACTGAAATGCCGGCATCTTGCAGGCGGTGAATTGCGTCGGCGGCTCGCATTTTATGCGTGATAACATCCAGCCCGCCTTCGGTGGTGATTTCTTCGCGGCGTTCTGGCACCAGCGTGGCTTGATCGGGTTTGACGCTTAGGGCGATCTTTAAAATCTCTTCATTGCAGGCCATTTCCAGGTTGAGTTTTACGGTCACGGTTTCGCGGAGGATCCTCAAATCGCGGTCGTTTATGTGGCGCCGATCCTCGCGCAGGTGCAGGGTGATGCAGTCGGCGCCTCCCAGTTCAGCCAGGGCCGCCGCCCAGACCGGATCCGGTTCATAAGTACGCCGGGCTTGCCGAATTGTGGCTATATGGTCGATATTGACACCAAGTTCAGGCATGGCAAGCAACCTATTCGGTGGGTATGACACAGACTAACAACCCGGATTATAACGGCATGATTTTTCCAGGCAAGCTGTCATGTGGATCACTGTAACCTAGACTTTTAATAAGGGCAGAAAATTCATTGTTTTTCCACACTTCTATTCTGTCTGGCGTCGTTGGCGTGGTGATTTACCGGATAGCGCGTTTGCGCGAGCAGATATTATTCCGGAATAAATAATTTCACCAGGGGGGCAAAAAATGAGATGCCATGAACTAGCGAAATGCATCGAAAAATTGCAGCCTGATGCCCTGCCGCGCGAGGTCGCCCGGCTCTGTTTGCTGCTGAGCAACTATGTCGACGACCTGGATATGCTCAAGGACGAGGAATGTCTTTTGCGGGTATGGCAAAATGTGAAGGTCCGGCTCGAGGCGGTGACCGACCAACACGCTGCCATGACAGCCGATTTGGAAAACTTGTCACGCACCAATCCCGAGATGTTGACAATCGATCAGATTATGGTGCTGATCCGCGCAATCAAGGTGCAAAGTCAAGTGGTACAACTATACGTGGGCCAGCCGGCGCAGGATATCGGAGAGGAGAAATAAGAATCCTCAAGCCGCCTTTGCTTTGCCAATCAGCCAGAGCAGGATGGGAGCGGCCACGTAAATCGAGCTGTAGGTACCGGTTATCACACCCACGATCAAGGCGAAAGACAGGCCTCGCAAGGCCTGCCCGGCGAAAAAGTACAGCACTACCACGACGATGAACACGGTGAGCGAGGTAAGCAGGGTTCGGCTTAGGGTTTGGTTGGTGCTCAGGTTTACCATTTCGGCGGTCATGTTCGGGTCCTTGCCGCGGACCTCGCGGATTCGGTCGAAGACCACGATCGTGTCGTTCACCGAATACCCGATGATGGTCAGGAACGCGGCGATAATCGGCAAATTTATTTTAAAGGGATCGATATACAACCATCCGAAATAAGGCGCCAGGTAATAGCTGAAGGCGATAGCGCCGAGCATCACCAGAACGTCGTGGACCAAGGCTATCACGGCGGCCAGGCCGAAAGCCACGCCTTGGAATCGAATCCAAAGATAAAGGATAATCAGAACCCAGCTTGCCAACAGGGCGTAAATGGCCTGATACCTGGTGTTAACAGCCACAGCGCCGCCGATGGTATTTGAGGCCGGAAAGTAAGGCGCTTCGCCGAGTTTCTGTTTCACGGAATTGAAAACCGCCTCGGCCTTTTCCAGAGGCAAACCGATTTTTACAATCCAATCCTGGTAAGGCGTCTTGCTTCCCTCTTCGAAATTTTTGTCGGTTGGTTTGATTTCCAGGGGGATATTCTTCTCTTCGATCTTTAACTCCAGCAATGTTTCTTTTATGAGATCTTCTAAACTCTGGTGATCGAGTTTTTGAGTAAAATGGAACTGGGCTTCGGTTCCGCCCGAGAAAAGGTCGGAAATCTGCGGTGTCGTCTTTTCTCCGCCGGAGATGGTTTCCTGGGCGGGCATTTTTTCGGCGGGCTTTTCTGGGACCGGTTTTTTCTCGGCCGGCGGTTCCGCAAGCGGAGGCTTTTCTTCCGGTTTTTCTTTGGGCGCGGCGGACGTGTTATGAGGCTGAGAGGCTTGGACGGGCTTTTCCGGGGCGGGTTTTTCCGCGGCGGGGGCCAACGATGGTTTTGCCTGTTCGGTTGAAGCGGCGACCGGCGGCGTGGCCTGTAGCGCGGCCGCGGGGGCCTCGACCTGCCCGAATATCAATGGAATCGCGGTTGCGACCGCCATCAGGCTCGAGGACCTCAAAAAGCGGCGGGACTGCTTTTTCTGGCCGGACTGCTCGGGTTTGGCGGGCGCGGCGGGCGTCTCGGCGGGAGTGCCGGCCGGCTCGATCTTCTCGGCCGGCTTTTCCGCCGGAGTTTCCGCCTTGGGCGGTTCTTTTTCCGGTTTGGCGGCCCCGATCATGGAGATGTTCTTAATCTCCATCTCGTTGACGACCAGTTTGCCTGCAAAGACCCTCTTGAGTTCATCTTTAACCTGGCTGATGCTGGTATTCGAGGTGTTTACTTCGAACCGCACGTTCTTTTCCTGTGCACCGACGCTTACCTCGCTAATGGTGACGTCGGGGAACATGTCAGACATTTTTTCCAGCGTATTGCGGATATCGGCGACGTCCTGCGGCTTGTTGAAGAGCGTTTGCACCGACGTGCCGCCGGTGAAATCGATATCGAACAACCCCGGACCGCGCAAAAACGCAACGGCCAATCCCAATACCGTGATCAGGATTGAAAATGTCAAGCAGTAGGGGAACCAACCCATGAAGTCGATCTCGGTGTGCCCGACAAGGTGGTGCATCTTCAACTGCGTGATCCAGCGGTGTTTTTCGGCGATATCGAAGATCACTCGGGCCACGAAGACCGAGGTAAACATGCTTATTGATACGCCGAGGAACAAGGTAACGGCAAAGCCCTTGACCTGCTCGGGAGCGATGGCATACAGCACCACGGCCGCGATTAGATGCGTGATGTTACAGTCGATGATCGTGGCGCTGGCCCGCTGGAAGGCGTTGCGGATGGCCATGCGCAGGGCCGCGCCGCGGGCGAGTTCTTCGCGGAGGCGTTCGAAGACCAGCACGTTGTTGTCCACGGCCATGCCCACCGTCAAGGCGAAACCGGCAAAGCCCGGCAATGTGAAGGCCGCTTTGACGGCGATCATGATCGCCAGCAAAACCACGATGTTCAGGGCCAGGGCGATGTCGGCGATAATCCCGGGAAAACGGTAATACCAGAGCATGAAGGCGGGGACAAGTATCATGGCGATAGCCAAGGCAATGGTGCTCTTGCGGATCGTGTCGCTTCCCAGCGTGGGGCCGCAGTAGAGCTTACCGATGGGGTCCTTGTTCAAGGTAGCGGGCAGTGCGCCGGCGTTGAGCACGTCCACCTGTTGCTCAACTTCTTGTTTGGTGAATTCGCCTTCAATTATGCCTCGGTCAAAAATTTGCCCCTTAAGCCCCGGCGCGGAATATAATTTACCGTCCAGGATGATGCCCAATCTGCGCTGGAAGCCCGTCACCTCATCTGGTTTATTATAACCGGACAACATGCCGAACAATTTACCGCCCTGGGAGTTGAACACAAAATCGACGGCGATTCTGCCGCTTTGATCTTGTCCGGGGCCGGCATGATCTAAAAAATCGCCGGTGACGTTGTAATTATCCTGGAGCACCAGGACCTCGTTTACTTTCTTATTGCCGACGGTGCGCGTTCGTTTGCCGATATCCGGGGAATCAAAAGTTTTATCTCGTCCTTCCCAGATAGGCACCCACCAAGCCTCGCGGTTGCTCTCGGAATCGAGTATAACGTTTTGGTTTGGTTCGCTTTTTGCGCGCTCAATCAATGCCTTGTTATCAGTCATATTGGCCAAAATGCGGAATTCCAGCGTGCCCACCCGGGACACCAGGTCGGCAATGCGGTTGGCGGCGGCCTCGTCGACGTCGGGTATGATGATTTTCACCCCGTCATTGCCGTATTTGAGAGTGTTGATTTCCTTCACTCCGCCGGGATTGATGCGCTTGGTGATTGCGGCGATTACTTTGTCCATATCCGGGGTTTGGCCCGGTTTTAGCTGGTTTTTATCGATCTCGTAGATCAGAATCATACCCCCGCTCAGATCGATGCCCAGTTTCGGAGGCCAATACATGATCAGGATCACCAGGCTGCAGATCAGGGTCCAAAGGATCACGCCGATTTTCCAGCCGTAATCGGGCATCCGCAGACTTTTGGCAAAATAACCGCCTAGAAAGAAAGGCACCACCATCAAAAAAAGCACGATAACTGCAATCACATACGGGGACATGGAATTTTAGTGGCTAGGGATTAGAGATTAGGGGTTAAATTCTTAATTAGAGGCTTTGAAACATGTTTTTTTATTGCAAATTGACAATTGCAAATTTCAAACTGTAAAATGAACAAGGCTGTGATTTCCATAAACGTTTTGTATTGTTCAATTTGAAATTTGCATTTCGCAATTTACAATTTGCAATGAGTTTGGTTGCGGCCCTAGGCCGTTTTATGGATGGATGCTATTTTGTGCTTTCTTCCTCGGCTGGCTCGCCGCTTACGACGCGAGCGATGGAACTAAGGGTTATCCGCAGTTTGGTGTTCGTGGCTTCATCGACTTTCAGGGTCACCTCATCGGCCTCGCGGTGGACGTTCATCACCACGCCGTAAATTCCGCCGATGGTAACCACCCGATCGTTCTTCTTCACGCCTGCGAGCATATCCTGACGCCTGGCTTGTTCCTTGCGCTGGGGGCGGATCAGCATAAAGTAGAACAGCAATCCAATCGCCACGAAGGGGAGAATTTGAATGATAAGCGTCATTCCGCCGTCGCCGCCGGCAGGTGGATTTCCGCCGCCGTTGCCGCCGTCAGCGAAAAGTATTAGTGAGGACATCCAATGCGAATTCACGTAAGATCCCTTCTTATAGGGCCATTATCAAATTATAGTAAGCCCGTTATCATAAACCGTTATCTCTTAAGTCACAAGGGGAGCGGGGAAGGATGAGGGATGAAAAAAATCACTAACTTTGTTCCCATATACTTGAGCGCAGGAAGAAGATGCACCCATTGAAGCGCGAGAATTAGTTGTTCCCACGCTCCAGCGTGTGAACATACTTCTCCAACGCTTCGCGTCGTAAATCTTGGCTAATTCTTGCATTCCCGCGCAAGACGCGGGAACGGGGAAAACCCCCGCGTTAGCCGATCATGATTCCCACAGTGCCCGATCGAGACTAAACTTCCCTTATTCTTAATTCCTCATCCTTTCCTATTTTCCCAGCCCGCGAGTTTTTTATGCCGGAATTCCTCAAAACCGTCGGCTTCGATGGCATTGCGAGCATCGGCCAGAAGTCGTTGATAATACTGAAGATTATGCAGCGACAACAATATCGGCCCCAGCATTTCTCCAGCCATAAACAGGTGGCGAATATAACCGCGGCTCCGCCGGCAAGCCGCACAAGGGCATCCCGTTTCAAGAGGGGCATCATCCCGCTCATATTGCAGGTTGCGCAAGCGAAGCGGGCCCTGGTCGGTGAAGGCCATGGCATTGCGCCCGTTTCGGGTAGGAATAACGCAGTCAAACAGGTCAATTCCGCGGCGCACGGCTTCTAAAAGATCTTCCGGCCGGCCCACGCCCATAAGATATCGGGGCTTGTCGGCGGGCAACTCAGGGACAGTTACATCAAGGATGCGGTACATTTCGTGGGGTCGCTCGCCCACGCTCAACCCCCCTATCGCGTAACCCGCGAAATCCATCTTGCAAAGCTCTCCAGCGCACCATTTTCGCAGTTCTGTGTCCAGGCCGCCTTGGACAATGGCAAAGAGGGCTTGATCGGCGCGCGTAGATGCCCGTTGACAGCGATTGGCCCAGCGTACGGTGCGCCCGGCGGCATCCAGAATCACGTCAGGACTATTGGGCAATCCCACTACATGATCCAGCACCATGGCAACGTCGCTGCCAAGGGCTTGCTGTATTGCCACGGCGCGTTCAGGTGAAAGGACTACCAATCGGCCGTCGATATGGCTGTGGAAGATTATGTTCTCTTCGGTAACTTGTGCCCGTTCGGCGAGGCTGTAAAGTTGAAACCCGCCGCTATCGGTGAGGATCGGTCCATCCCAGCCCATAAAGCGATGCAGCCCACCCAAGGCGTAAACCGTTTCTTCGCCGGGCGCAAAGCAAGGTGATAGGTATTGCCCAGCAGCATTTGCGCACCGGTGGCGCGAATTTGAGCGATTTCCAAGCCTTTGACGCTTCCCTGGGTTGCGACCGGCATGAAGGCCGGCATGTCGACCGGCCCGTGAGGCGTGAAAAAAGTCGAGCGCCGCGCCGCGGAACCGGCGCCGGTGTGATGCAGTTGGAAGGAAAAATTATTGGACGACATGCAATAATTGCTGAAATATAACCTCTTGATATGTAAATACTTAAGCCCACGGGTTGCAACCCGTGGGCTTGGATGAAAACAAAATCTTATTGTCCGAGTTTTATTCCCCGCGGAGCTTTAATCCCAGGGCCGTAAGTTTCTCTCGGACCTCGTTGAGACTGGTCACGCCGAAATTTTTGCATTCCAACAGGTCGTCGCCGGTGCGGCGAATCAATTCGCCCAGCACATTAATTCCCAAGCGGATCATGCACTTCCGCGCGAACGGAAAGATTCAAATCGGAGATGGGCTTGGCCAACAGGGCTTGTTCGTCGGCAGTGAGCATTTCCGGTTCGAATATCTCGGCGGCATGTTTGTCGGCGGCGAACTGGCCGAGGCGCAATCCCTTAGTGGCCAGCATTTCCTTGATCTCGGTGAGGCTGGTTTCGCCGAAGTTTTTGCTGGCCAAGAGGTCTTGTTCAGTGCACCTGCAAAGATCGCCCAGTGTCATGATGCCCATTTTTTGCAGGCAATTGCGGCTCCGCACCGAAAGCTCGAAATCGGTCACGGGGATGCTGAGCACCTGGCTCATCCGGTCACGTTTCTTCTGCGCGTCTTCGTCGTAGTATTGCTCGTGCGAGGCCTCGGTATCCTTGAAGAACAAGGCGGCGCGGGGATGGTCGGGATACACGTCCAAAACCCGCTGATAGCACTGCGCGGCTTTATCGTACTGCTCGCGATCTTCGTACAACAATCCCAGATTCAAGAGCGATCCCACGTGGGCTGGAAACCGGCTAACGGCCCGTTTGTACAATTCCATTGCCGTATCGTCGTTGCCGTGCCTGTCGTTTTCCATGGCCAGGCCGAACAGAGCCCCCGGATGATTGCGATCGGATTCCACGGCGCGTTCATAAAGTGCGATCACTTCCGACGGGTTGCCGCCCAAGGCCGATACAGTGGCCGCGCGTTGGGCCAGATAATCGGCGGTTTGCTCAATGGCTCCGGAAAGTCGATCCAAAATGGCCATGGACTCGGTGGCTTTTCCGGCGTAGCGCAAGGCTTCCGCAGAGCCTAAAGAACATTCGCCGACATCGTAACCGGCCTTTTCCGCGGCTTGATAGCAATCGATGGTTGTGGCGTATTCTTCCCTAGCGAACAGCGCTTTGGCCAGAAAATATTGGGACAGGGCTCCACCGTCGGCTTGGCGCAAGACTTCGATGGCCCGGTAGTACCGTCCCAACAAATATAGACATACTCCCAAACGCACATTGCTGGCCGGGGTCTGCTCTTCCTTGGCTTGCAGTTCGTTGACCGCATCGCGCAGCACCTGATACTGCGAGAAGTCGCGGGCGATGGCCTCTTGCATTTGCCGCACTTCGCGCGGCCCGAATGTATCGTTTACCAACACCAAACGCTTTAAATCGAAATCCAAGGTCTGTGACATCGAAAAAGGCTCCTCCGATGGGGAAGATTTATTATTTTACAAATACACCACTCCCTTAGGGAGAGGGCGGTAAAGAATGGATCTTTATTTTATAAGGAGCCAGCGGTGGGAGTCGGACCCACAACCCCCGCATTACGAATGCGGTGCTCTGCCAATTGAAGCTACGCTGGCAAGTTGTTTATTGGCAATGACTTGCGTTATGGCTCACCAATTGATGTCAGTAAGAAATCGAATAACCAATTTACCATCATATCACAGCAACCACAAGACCTATGGACCCTACCTCAGATTTTAACAATTGTTATCGGGACATTTAAGGGGGCAAATAATAAACTCAACCCCATGAGGGAGATATATTAATGCGCCGTTTAAAATAAGCCACTGCCTTTGTTTGATTATCATACACCGTCGAACACCAGAGCCGCATGATAAACCTCTGAAAAGGAAAAGAGTTAAGTTCTTACCATCCATAATTGACGGGCCTATGTACAGCAATTACCATGATCTTCATGTCAACAGTCTGATTTTCGCCCTGGCGTGCCGTGTCTTAAGCCTAGCAAATCGCAATTTTTAAAGAAGGCGGCCATGGAAACAGTGATCAATTAAACAAAACTCAGGTTAATATTTCATTAACAATCTTACTAACGGAGATCCCCAATGAATTACGTTACAAAAATTTGCTTGACGATTGCCGTTATGGCCTTTTTCTCGTCGCTGGCCCAAGTTGCTTTTTCTCAACCCCCTGCAAACCCAATTATTTCGCCGGAGCTGCATGCCGACCGTACAGTAACCTTCCGCCTCCTGGCTCCGAATGCCAAGGAAGTGCAAGTGAGCGGGGAATTTTCGGCTAAGCCGCTTTCGATGACAAAGGACGAAAAGGGGATTTGGTCGGTCACAACCGAGCCGCTGGAACCCAATACATACGGCTATAATTTCATTATGGATGGCCTGTCGATGCCCGATCCGAATAATACCCATATAAGGGTCGGCGCTCTCTGGTTTGCGACCCAGGTGGATGTGCCAGGAGAAAAGCCCGCCTTCTTCGCGGCGCAGGACGTACCGCACGGGCAATTGCACGGGCATTGGTATTATTCGAAAGCCCTGAAGACTGTGCGACACGTCAATGTTTACACGCCTCCAGGATATTCGGCCTCCTCAGACAAGCCTTATCCCGTGCTTTACCTTTTGCACGGCATGGGCGACGATGAAGGCTTCTGGACGCAGGTGGGCTGTGCAAATTTCATCATGGATAACCTGCTTGCGGAAGGCAAAACCAAGCCGGCCCTTATCGTCATGCCTTTCGGCCATTCGTCCAGGACTGTCCGATGGTTTCCGAGCGGACCGCGCGGTGCAGGCATTCCAGGCGGGGATGAACCTCGAGGTGGTCCTGTATTTGGGGTAGAAATGCTTGAAAACGACCTGCTGGAAAGCGTCATTCCCCTTGTGGAACGAGAGTACCGCGTGGGCAAAGACCCCAATCACCGCGCCATCGCAGGATTATCGATGGGAGGCTATCAGGCACTGTCGATCGGCTTGAATAACCCCCAACATTTCGCTTACGTGGGGGCCTTCAGCTCGGCGATATTAAACCAGAACCTCGAAGATGACTTCAAATCCATACTGGCTGATCCTGAAAAGACAAACAAGGATTTCAAACTTCTCTGGGTCGGCTGCGGCACTGGTGACAGACTCCTTTCCGGCAACCAAAAGTTCGAGGAATTGCTCACCAGCAATGGCATCAAACACCAGTGGGTAACTACACCGGGCTACAGACACGTATGGACGCTCTGGCGGGTCTACCTGCGAGATTTGCTGCCCAAACTATTCGATGGAAATTGAACCAGGACGGCAAGATCCATCCCGTTAGTTAAAAAGCTAAATTATGATTAAGAGCCTATCCCAAAACATAAAACTTCAGTTACGGCAAGAGATCATAACAATGAATTCCCGGGATTTTTAGCCCTCACCCTAACCCTCTCCGGGCACCGACGGGCACCATGCGTAGCATGGTCGGTTGGTCGGGAGAGAGTACTTTTGGGATAGGCTATAAATGAACCATCTGCCAAATCAGATATGGAGCAAATAATGAAGGCTCGCTCCCAAGCGATCATATCTGTCGTGTTTGGCACGTTGCTGATCTGCACAATTCGGCTTTTGGCCGCGGACATCAACGAATTTCAGCGCAATTTCGAGCGGCCGCCGGACAATTCGCGGATCATGATGCGTTGGTGGTGGTTCGGGCCGGCTGTAACCAAGGCCGAACTCCAGCGCGAGATGGAGTTGATGAAAGAGGGCGGCATCGGCGGATTCGAAGTGCAGCCGACCTATCCGCTCTCGCTCGACGATGAAAAGGGGGGAATCAAAAATGTCAAATTCTTGTCGCCGGAATTTCTGGAGGCGCTCAGTTTCACATCTGAGAAGGCCAAGGAACTGGGTTTGCGAATGGACCTGACTCTGGGGAGCGGTTGGCCATACGGCGGCCCGCAGTTTACGCCCAGCGAGGCGGCGGGCAGGTTGCGCACAGTGAACATACCAATTACCGCCGGCCAAAGCAGCGTTCCCCTGCCGCAGATTCGAGAGGGCGAAAATGTATTTGCGGCTTTCATCGGCCCGATGCAGGATGTCCATGCCGGCGGCAACCCTTATATGGAATTGGAGATTCGCGACAATGCCGTCCATTTTCCTTCGGACCTTGGCGGGCAGACTCAACTTACACTGTTCATCACCAGCCGGACCAGGATGAAAGTGAAACGCGCGGCATACGGCGCCGAGGGCTATGTGATTGACCACTACAGCCCAGCCGTAATCGACAAGTTCATTCGGGAAATCGCCGAGCCCGAGGTAAAGGCCTGCGGTCCAAATCCGCCTTATGCAGTCTTTTGCGACAGCCTGGAGGTGACCGGCGAAGACTGGACCTACAACTTTCTGGATGAATTTCTACGGCGCCGGGGCTACGATCTCAGGCCGTATCTTCCGGCACTTTTCCACGATATCGGCCCGAAAACCGCGGATATTCGCTACGATTGGGGCAAGACGCTGACCGAAACCTTCAACGATTGCTTCATCTCGGCTTTTGAGAAATGGTCGAAACAGAAGGGGACGAAATTCCGCTTGCAGGGTTACGGTACTCCGCCCTCGGCGCTGTACAGTAATGCTTTTGCCGACCTTGGCGAAGGCGAGGGCAGCACCTGGAAGGATTTTCGCGAGACTCGCTGGGCGTCGTCGGCCAATCACCTGCTGGGACGCCCGGTTTCCAGTTCCGAGACCTGGACCTGGCTCCATTCGCCGGTTTTCCGGGCGAGTCCGCTGGACGTGAAGGCCGAAGCAGACCTGCATTTTTTGCAGGGGATCAATCAACTCATAGGACACGGCTGGCCCTACACTCCGCCGGGGATTGAGTATCCCGGCTGGCACTTTTACGCCGCCGGGGTGTTCAACGAGAAGAATCCTTGGTGGATAGTCATGCCCGACCTGGCGAAGTATCTACAGCGCGTTAGTTATACGATGCGCCAGGGCCGGCCGTCAAACGACGTGGCGCTCTATCTGGCCGATAGCGACGCCTGGGCGAGCTTTGTGCCCGGGCGCGTGGCCATGAATGCAGCCGTCTCGGCGCGGTTGGGACGAGAAATTATCCGCCAGATTTTGGAATCGGGTTTCAATCTCGATTTCTTCGACGACGGGTTGCTCGACCTGCGCGGCAAGGTGGAAGGCGGCACTCTCGCATTCGGCGATGTGAAATACAAGGCGGTGGTGTTGGCCGGCGTCGAAGGCATTCCACCGTCCACAATGCAAAAGTTGGAGGAATTCGCCAAGGGCGGCGGCATACTCATCGCCACGCGGAGAATCCCATCGCAGGCGCCGGGATTTATGGCCACCGAGGAGGACCAAAAAACCGTGCGGGAAATTGCACAACGCCTGTTTAAAGACCGAAGCGCGCCGGGAATCTTTTTGGAATCGGAAGGAGGCATCGGCGAAGCCTTGATCAAGTGCCTGCAGCCTGACGTAAAATTCGAGCCGGCCGCGCCGGATATCGGCTTTGTGCATCGCAAGACCGACTCCGGCGAGGTCTACTTCATAGCCAACACCGGCAACACGCCAAAGAATGTGAAGGCGACCTTCCGCGTTCGGGCAATGCATGCGGAAGAATGGGATCCGATGACCGGCCGGGTCGCCGGGATGGCTATTGCCAAATCGGACGACAATGGCATTTCGGTAAACCTCGATCTCGAACCGTATGCCTCCCAAATCATTGTGTTTACAGATCGCAAATTGCCGGTTCGGCGGCCGGCCGCGCAGGTCGTCTTGCAGGGGCAAACAATCGAGCTGAGCGACGGATGGAGCGTTTCATTCGGTAAAGATGCAAAGCCGCTGGTAATGGAGAAGTTGCGTTCCTGGACGGACAATGAAAACACGCGCTACTTTTCGGGCGTGGCCGTTTATGAAAAAAGGTTTAAGGCGCCGGCGGAAATGCTCCAGGATGATCTTGCCCAAGAGATCACGCTCGGCGAACCCCGGGCGGCAGAGATTGGCGGCGGCCGTGGAAGCGGGACGGGCAGGACGGGAACAAAGATGCAGGCGTTTCTGGATGCCCCCGTCCGTGAGGCGGCGGTGGTTTATATTAACGGCAAGCGCGCAGGATCGGTTTGGTGTCCGCCGTATCGCGTTGACGTTACCGGCCTGCTGAAAAGCGGTGAAAACGAGATTCGCATCGAGGTCGCCAATCTCGCGGTCAATTATATGGCCGATACTAAAAATCACTCCCTGCCCGACTACGCGGCCTTGGTCGCCCGTTTCGGCGACCGTTTCCAGGCACAGGACATGGATCAAATCCAGCCGATTCCTTCGGGCCTGACTGGGCCTATTCAACTTATTACAGGAGGAAAAACAACGCAGTAACGGAGGACTAATGGAGTAATTCTTTGATGCAACGATCGACGCGAATAACGAAAGGAAACAGGCATGAAACTTCAAACTCTGTTATACTGTATCGTGATTGGCTGGCTTGTAACCACGGCGTCTCCGGCTCAAACGCCGCCCCAGTCATCACTGCCTCATTTTGAAAAACGGGGCGCGATCACTCAACTGATCATCGATGGCAAGCCGTATGCCCGTTATTTTTTCTATGCGCTGGCGGATTATTCGGCCATAGGCTTTACTTCTTACGGTTTCGATTCCAATCCCGGCATGTGGTTGAACCCGCAGTTCGGCGACATTGCGGCGAATTTCCGCCTGGTGAAACCCGCGCTGCCAGTTATCGCACAATTGCAGGCCGCCGGGAAGTTGCAGGCCGCGGTCGAGGAAGTGGCCATACCCGGCCGCATGCTCTACTTCGACCGCTACGATATTATGGTCCGTTTCCGGCCTTCGATGAGAAGCTCCGCTCCAGCCACCGGCGCTACCGCCTTAGAACCGTCAGCACCTACGGGCCGCGTGCTCGCGGGCGAACTGGGGCCGGACGAGTTTTTGATAGCCGGGTTTGACGCGACGCTGGATTTTAAACCGCCCATGGGATCGGATGACACCGGGGCCCAGTTCCTTCTCGTGGAGGAAGGAGTTTATGAAAAAGGCGATTGGAAAACCGCACGGATTCGCAACGGCAATATGAGTGCATCCGGCCTGACTTTTTCGTCTGATGGCGCTTTGATTAAAGTGAAATTGATGCGGAATTGACCCGGTAAAAACATCATCCATTGCGGTTTAAGGCCGTGTAACGAATTATGACGTCAGCATTCGCCCTGCCATGTGAATTGATTGCCCCGGCCGGGAATTGGGAGTGCGCCCGCGCCGCCGTGGAAAACGGGGCGGACGCGATTTATTTCGGGCTGCAAAGCGGCATGAACGCCCGGGCCCGGGCGTTCAATTTTCCCATCGAGGAACTGCCAGGGCTGATGTTTTATCTGCACGGGCGCGGGGTGAAGGGTTACTTGACTCTTAACACGCTTGTATTTGCCGAGGAACTAGCCGCCGCGGAAGGAATTGCCCGCGAGGCGATCCGCTCGGGCGTCGACGCCTTCATCGTGCAGGACCTGGGATTGCTGCGGCTTTTTCATGCCCTATGTCCGGAGTTTCCCATACACGCTTCGACCCAGATGACCCTTTCCAGCGCCGAGTGCATACGGGCGGTAGAGTCTTACGGGGTGAGGCGTGTTGTGTTGCCGCGTGAATTATCGTTGGAGGAAATCGCGGCGTTGCGCCGTGCGACATGCATTGAATTGGAGGTTTTTGTCCACGGAGCGCTGTGCATCAGTTATTCGGGACAATGCTTGGCGAGTTTGGCGCAGGGCGGACGCAGCGGTAATCGAGGCCAATGCGCCCAGGCATGTCGCATGGCCTACGAATTGCTCGAAAACAGCGCTGCTTCCACCGAAGAGGCGAAACGCTACTGGCTTAGTCCCCGCGATTTGGCCCTCTGGGATCGGTTGCCGGAACTGTTGGCTGCCGTTCGCCTTGGAGCCGGAGCGCATCGAAGAATTGGAAGTCGCTTTTTCGCGGGGATTTTCAGGGGGTTGGCTCGATGGTCCGCGTCCGCATGCGCTTGTGCATGGTAATAACACTGCCAAGCGGGGCGTGCCGATCGGTCTGGTTGAGACAGTGCGCGGCGATCGCGTCCTGGTGCGGTTGACGCGGTCCGTCCGGCGCGGACAGGGGATCGTCTTCGAGGAACTGCACAATCAAGACTCCGAACAAGGGGGCCGGATTTATGAGGTTTTCCTGAACCGGCGGTCGGTGGAACAGGCCGACGCCGAGTCGGAGGTCGAATTGGCCTTCGGACGGAACGATCTTGATTTGAGGCGTATACGACCCGGTCAGTTGATTTATCGTACAGATGATCCGCGGTTGATGAAAGAATTGCGGAAATCGTTGGAGACTTCCGTTTCTAAGCGCCGCGTCCCCTTGGATCTGCTCATTAGAGCCGCAGCAGGCGAAAAACTCCATCTCGAGGCCCTGGCCGGTTCCGGGGCGCATTGCGTCTTGGATTCGGAGGAGCCGCTGGCCGAAGCGATCAAGTATCCACTTACAATCGAACTTCTTCGCGAGCAATTCGGACGTTTGGGCCGGACGCCGTATGAATTGCGTGATCTCAATGCCCGGATCGAAGGCCGCCCCATGATTCCGCTCAGCGTGCTCGGTCAAATGCGCCGGGCGATGCTTGCCGCCTTGGACGAATCCATGCGAAAATCGCCCGATTATTCCCTACCCGACGAACTGCTCTTGTCGCATCTCCGCGATCGAGCCCGCCGGCAACTCGGCGCGCATACCAAGGCTTCGCAAAATCGCAAGGCGGTTGCTTGCAACCGCGCGTCGTATTTGCATATCTTGTGCCGGAGCGTTGAGCAAGTCGAAGCGGCCTCGGCACTGCAAGCCAATACGATCTACGCCGATTTTCTCTCCATCAAGGATTACGCCCTCGCAATATCCCTGGCCCGGTCTGCGGGAAAGAAAATCTTTCTTGCTACAACCCGCATCCATCGACCCGACAGTGTCGCGTTGTTTGAATATCTCGAAAGCCAGCGGCCTGACGGCATATTGGCCCGACATCTTGCCGGGATCGATTATTTTTATCGCGCAGGGCTGCCGGTAATCGCCGATTATTCGCTCAATGCCGCCAACGATCTAGCGGTCGAGACATTGCTGGAACTTGGAGCCCAGCGAGTTACCGCCGCCTTTGACCTGAATCAAAGCACCTTTGCGGATATGGCCCGCCATGCCGATCCGGGCAGACTGGAAGTGATTCTGCATGGCCACGTCCCCATGTTCCATACGGCGCATTGCCTGTATTGCGCCGCGTTTTCCGAGCAGAACACAAAACCGCAGTGCGGGCGGCCATGTTTAAACGAAAAAGCCCGACTCCGCGACCGCAAAGGCTGCGAGCATCCGGTCCTGGTCGATGCCGATTGCCGCAACACCATCTTTCATGCCCAATCCCAGAGCCTGGCGGAGTATAATACCTGGTTGACGGATCTCGGCATTCGGCATTTCCGCATTGAATTGCTGGACCACAGCGCCAAAGAAATTGCCGAGATGATCGGCCTATATCGCGATTTGCTCGATACCCGCCGCAACGGAACCGAGGTCCTGCGTCTGCTTCGCTCCTCTCATCATGCCGATATTACCCGCGGCACTTGGCGCTTCTAGCGAGAATAAATGGAAGGCATCTCATTCACTAGCGCGGCCTGACGGACGCAGCCAAACCCCCGGTGTAATCACCGGGGACTAAATAAGCTGAAATCGTCCGGTTGCGATGGCATAAAACAGTAAAATCAAAATCAATTTGGGTTGGATTGTCACGGGCGGATTTCGGCCGTGTGTTAATTGTGTATAATAGGAATCCTTGAATTCAGCGGCGAGTAGATCTAAGAAAATACAAATGGACAAAGGGAAATAATCATGAATTTTGAGCTTCGAAAGGATTATACCTATTCTCTGCTCGTGCCCACCAGCATGGGAGTTCGTATTACGCCCCTCAACGGCCTGCCCGTGCATTGCAGCGATACATTCATCATGCAGGCCACCAGCGCGGAGACGAACGTCGCCAGCGTTGCATCGTATCTTGGACTTCGCGTAAAGGCGCTGACTACTTTTGTCAAAGACAGTCCGATCGCCCGGTTCATCAAAGACAGCCTTGCAAGCCGGCATATCGACTACGAGGGCAAGGAGGTAGAGCAAGGAGGGCCCTGGGGCTACCGTCACCAATTCAATATCGCCGACAGCGGCTGTGGTTCGCGCGGGCCGCGCGTGTACAACGATCGAGCGGGCGAAGTGGGACGGACCTTGAAAGTGAAGGATTTCGACTTGGATCGGATTTTCGGCCGCGAAGGCGTACGGATTTTACATCTGTCCGGATTGATTGCGTCGCTGTCGCCCGAAACAGGCGCATTCTGCCTGGAACTCGCCCGGGCCGCTCAAAAACACGGGACGCGGATTTCCTTCGACCTGAACCATCGCGCTTCGTTTTGGAAGAACCGCGAAAGAGAGTTGCAAAAGATCTTCTCTGAGATCGCCGGAATGTCCGACATTCTGGCGGGCAATGAAGAACACTTTCAACTCTGCCTGGGCATCGAAGGCCCGGAAGCAGGCGGCAAAGATCTCCCGTCGAAAATCGAAAACTTCAAGGGCATGATCGATCGAGCCCGGAATGCATTTCCGCATGCCGCGGTCTTTGCCGCCACGCTCCGCGAAGTCATAAGCGCGAACCGCCATCTTTGGGCGCAATCGTCTCGGAGGGCGGCAAATGGCATGTAGCACCACCATTGGAGATCACGGTGCTCGACCGCATAGGAGGCGGCGACGGTTTTGTCGGCGGTTTGCTCTACGCCATTCTACGGAACTGGGACCCGGAAAAGTGGGTCCAATTCGCCTGGGCCAGTGGGGTGCTTGCCATGACGCTAACGACCGATTACGCCCAACCCGCCGACGAAGAACAGATCTGGAGTATCTGGAAAGGCAACGCCAGGGTACGGCGGTGAATAACCTATGGGTGAACTTTTTTTCGCCCGAGGTTATTTCCACAACTTGGTTATGGTACTGTTATAGGAGATGCTTCCTTTTGTGCTCGTGCCATTTATGGTGAAGCAACGGACGCGGAAAGTCTTTGTTTATCGGCATGTGGATTCAGCGAGGCTGCAATCACTGCCGCCAGAACATAAAACATTTGAACTATCATGGCCGCAATCACGTATTCCTGGCCGCCCCCGCTTGAGCCGTAACTATGCAAACCGACTCCCAGCATAAAGTTCACTCCATACCAGGCCATTATAACGACCAGGAAACAAAGCACGCTCCAAACCGCCATCCCGAAATTTCCCACCCAGCCAATGCGCCGGGCGTGCAACAAAGCGGCATAGAAGAGCAAGGTAATCAGGGCCCAGACTTCCTTGGGATCCCATCCCCAAAAACGTCCCCAAGAAACATCGGCCCAAAACGCGCCCAGGATCGTGCCTATCAACAGCAGCAACAACCCTGCTTTCAGCGTGCGGTAAATGAATTTCGCCAAAGAAGTGGTGATTTCGCGGTTCTTAGCGGCGACCAAGTAAAATCCAAGCGTGATGTTGCCGATGCCCCAGGCCAGGGCGAAGGCGGCGTAACTCAGCGTGATCGTCATTACATGGATCGTCAACCAGTAATTGCTCTTCAAAATGGGCGCCAACGGTTTCAGCGACGGATCGAGGACCACCGGGCAATTGTCGGCCAGCACCAGGGCTATGGTCGCAATCGCCGCCGCCGCTGCAAGAATGAATCCCTTTCTGGAGAACAACTCAAAGAACAAGCCGAAAATGGTCGCGCCTAGACCGAGATACACCACGGACTCGAACATATTGGTCACAGGCGCCCGGCCGGAAACGATGGTTCGCATCGTAAAACCAACGAGAACCGCAGCCAAAGCCGCGGTAAAAACCGTCATGGCCGCGATATATATGAGCCGCTTATTGGTGATTATTACCAGCAAAGAGAGGACGAAAGACAACGCGCAGCATATCCAAGCGAAACGGAACGGAGCAAAGCGGTTGTAGGCCACCTCGACTTCGATTATTTGTTGCGTGGGATAAGACCCGGCCGGTTCACCTGTTTCGCGAGCCACGGCCAGTAAGGCCTCGGTTGCGGATTTGAAATCCGCGGCATTGTTCGCCAAAAACGCCTGCTTCGCCTTTATGAATTGTTCCTGCGACTTGCGTATTAGTCCCTTCGGATCGTTGGTATCGTCGAACTTTTCGCGCAGCAGCCGGGCGGCAGAGATCCATTCGTCGCCAGCCGTGCCTGGCGTTGCAACAATGTACAGCATTTCGCCCATGCGCGATTGCTCGTAAACCCACAACGCATCGGCCAGTTCCAATGTTTTTCTATCCAATGACGGCATGTGTTGAACCTGGTGCGATTGCAGGTTTTGCACCTGCATAATAAACGAAATTGTTTTCCCAGTGTGCGGTTCGGAATATTGCGCTTCGCTTAATTTGGCGGGCGAAATATATTTTTCGCCTGCCGGCAGCCCGAGAGCTTCTCGCAATGACGCATTATTTACCGGCAACAACGGGGCATTGTCCCATTTATCCGCCTTATGAATGGTGAAATAACCTTGCGAGCCGGACATGTGATGGGGGGGCGCTTTACTTTCAGCTTCCCATTGGAAAAGCGTCGTCAGATAAAACGCCACGTAATCGAGCTTCTCGCCCGATTCCGGATCGGCCACGCTGCCGCCGTTGCATATCGTTCGAGCGGTTTCTTTTGCCAAAGTGTCGAAAGGTTTGTGTCGTCCGTTGTCCAACACGGGCAAATTTCGCCAGGCGTCCCAATCGAATGCGGTTGTCTCGCCGGCCAACGCGCCGGATGCCGCTGCAAAGAATACGATTACGCAAGCAGCCGCAAGGTTATCTTTGAACCGTGGTATTTTGAGATAAAATACGATAAAAACTCCCACGCATAACAAATAGCTGCCCGAATATTTCAGGAATCTGCCCGGATCGTGTCCCACTCTAAGCTGGGATACGTTCTTTCCGTCGGGCTGGGCATAGAGATCGGATTGATAGAAGACATATTTTCCGTAGACCAAAGGTTTATTCATGGATATTTCCGCTTCCATATCGACATTTGCGGCCCGATCGATGAGGTGAACGACGCTGCCAAACGAGGCGTCTCCCATGCGGCCTGGATTCAGGCCATGTATGCATCTTATCAGTTTCAATGAAAACTCCAGCGGGACTTCTTTCTCGCCGAAGTGCAACGTCGCAACTCCGTCGGGCGTGGCAAATTGGCGCATGGAATATTCCGGATCGTCCTTGTGCAGCCAAACTTGCCCGGCCGCGCCATCAACGTCAACTGCAACCAAAGCGGCCGCCTGCTGCTGCGCGGTCGGTTCAGATTCGCCGGCATCGGCGGGAATAAACGTCACTTGCTGTTGAGCGGAAGGGATGTATTGAAGCACCTTGAGCTGGAAATGTCCCATAATATCGACCTGGCCGCCTACTTTAATTTCGCCCTGCGATTTATATTTCCCCTTGGACCCGACTCGGCAATATAATTTTCCATCGGACGTATTAAGAAACTCGATGCTGGAGGGCACGGAAGGGTGGTGATACCAAAACTTGACCGGGCAATTCTTTCCGTGCATGACGTCTAAATTGAACATGGGAAATCTGGAAAAAGCGATCTGACGTTGCGGCTCGTCTTTGCCGGGGACGTATAGCTGGATATCCAACATTGGATTTTCCGGCTGGTCGCCATCGGAAACGAATTTGCCGCCCTCTTTGGGCTTTGCGTTCGGCAAATACTCCGTAATTTTCAGGGCTAAACCATCATCGCCCAGGGTTATCTTTTTTCCGATGTTTTCTTTTACAGGGACTTGCCGTGACTGCCCCTTGTAATACATGGAAAGAACGCCAGCCGAATCGGATTCCATTTCCGGAGGATTGTTGAAATCCTCCGCGAAATAATTGCCGTCGGTCTGAAATAGGAACAGATCCGACGGGCCGAGTTTCCTTGCGCCATTGATCATATCCGCACTGAGCCAATCTCGATCCATTATCCGACCGTCAGAGTTGAGAACGGCGAATTCCATGGCCGCATTTCCGCCCTTGCTCTCATCAGGCAGCCATTTTTTTTCCAATTGAGCATTAGGATAGTATCGCAATATTTTCAGCCAAATGCCGTTTTCGGATTTCAGGTCCAAAGTTTCATTCTCGGTCCAACCTATCGGGCCGGGTATGAAAGTCCAGACGCTGGCCATGTTGCCGCGATCGCCGGATTGATTCTGCCGGACAGCGACAATCTTGTCTTCTTTGGGCACGATGTACTGGCGGGCAGTTTCACCTTCGGTAAAGGCGATAGCGCCTTCGATGCCGTATAGAAATGTCCGCAATGCCCCGGCCAGAATCATAAGAATTCCGATATGCGTCAGCAGAAATCCGATGCGTGAGAGGCCCCAAGGATAACGACTCAATATCGACGCGAGAATATTCAAGGCCAACAAACCCAATAACGCGACGAACCACGAGCTGTGGTAAACGTACCATTGAACATAATCCATTCCCTTCGATTTTTCCAGGAAGGTCGCCGCCGCCAGAACGCAACCTAGAAATACCAAAAGCACGATGGCCAATTGAAGCGAGGCGATCCATCGGTAAATTACCAATCCAATTCGATGAAGAGCGGGTTGCGTTTTTTGCGTTTCAGTTGTTGGCACAATAAACTATCCTCGATGGACAAGGTGATGCCGAAGCCTTGATTCAGCCTACTTTATACCAAGGCCAAACTTGCGGCAATGGCTTTCGATTATTTTAGGCGGCATTTTTAATTCGCCCATCCCGCCGCGGGGACTTTGTAGATGAAATATAACTTTTTTGCGTATCAATGCGCGGTCGTTTTTTAGAACCATAATGTAGTTGCTTTAATATTAGACCTCCTCCAATGCAAAACGATACAAGCAGCAATGCCGCGGCAAGCCAGCGCGCGTAAGTCATGAAAGGTACAGGCAGACGGCCCAGCTCGACACAGACGACGTGCCCTTTAGGGAGAGTCACACCAAGCGACTGATAGACAGCCTTATCTGGCGTCGAAGAGGGCTCGGCGGGAAGATTGCAGGAAATGTCCGCCGCATCAGGCGTCTCGATTGAAACACGTAATTTCTCGCAAGGCAAATCCAACGGGCGTTGCCAAAGATAATAACCTTGCTTAACGGGCAGGACATAGGTGAATTTCAATTCGCGCCGACCCGGCGGCCAGGGGACGCTAGTGACGAGTTTCCCGTCCAGCAGGAAAAACCGCCGGCCAAAGAATTCATCCTGAAAAGTAATCCGCTCAAAGTTTGGGGGAATGGACAGTTGCATGGTGATCGGCTCACCGCCGTCTTGCGAACGAGCGCCCACATAACATCGCCGTGTAGGATTATCTACGATAAGCGACTCGGTAACCGACAAGGCCCCTGACTGAAATTGCAGGGAAACATCTTGCCGGCGGATTACCAGCGGACATGGCGCCGATATGGAATCGTATACTGCAAGTTCGACGTCCGCGAGCGGTTTTTGCGCGGTTATCTGCAAGCGGGGGCCGGGGAAATGCACGCCATCGCGATTGGCGCCCGGCAGGTACCAATAATCTTCGCCCTGAGGCAGATTATGGAAAACAAAGCGGCCTTGATGGTCGGAAACCGTTTGGCCGCAGATCAAGGATTCGCCGTGAACCTCGGCCCGGAGCACGACTTCGGCGCCGCTAACCCGCATTTTTTCAGAAGAAGCGTTCACCACGGTGCCCGTAATGGTTCCTTCGCGGGCATGCGGGACGGCCGTCAAAAGACAATATAACAAAATCAATGTCTTAGCGATCATCCGGATATCTTCGCCGGGTATTGGAGAATGAAAGGAATTTGCTTAGCGGGATAAACTATGCGGCTCTCTCGTTAGATAGGCGAGATGAATGTACTTGCTGCTGAAGTCGTTCGAGCATTTCGACCGACCTGGTCAATCTGCGCTGCTGTGCGCTTAAAAACCAGCAGTAAAAAATTACTCCGAGTAGAACCACCGCAAAAGCAGGAACTGAAATTGCCATTTAACTCTCCTTTTTCTTCTTGCGGTACATGTATTACGGTTAAACGTTCGATCGGATATTTTAAAATGTGGAGGATTCGAGATCGGCGTCTTGCTCGAGCGAAGCGATTCTGTGGGCTAGATCCAATTGCGTGCGTCGCCGCAAAAGCAATAGCACAAATAACAGGGTAAAAGCAGCGATGCTGATTGTCAGAATCGCCCGCATCGAGGGTTCCATTTGCGGGGAAGCCGGGTGCATGCCCCGAAACCAGCGTGTCGCCAGGACGATCATCGGTAGATCCAACGCCCCGACGATGGCCAACACCGCGCGGAATCGGGCGCTTTGCAGGGGATCTTCCAAGTTGGCCCGCAGGATCAGGTAGCCGGAGTATATGGCCCAGAGCAGGAAAACCGCGGTCAAGCGCGGGTCCCAAGTCCACCAGGTATTCCAAGCCGCCCGGGCCCAAAGGGAACCGACAAGAATGGTCAAAGTGCAACAGAGCCAGCCGACTTCGGCAAAGGCCTGCGACCAGTGATCCCAGCGAACATCGCGAGAACGCAAATAAAACGCACCGCTGATTGCCATAGCCAGGAATGCGATCATGCCGAACCAGGCCAAAGGCACGTGAATATAAACAATGCGCTGCACGTCGCCCATGGTCTTTTCGGTGGCGGCGAAGAAGAAGATCGACGCAGTGGCTAATATTAATAATCCGGCTGCCGCGCAATGCATACCGAGGCTTTTTAGTGAAAAGTCAAGTCTATCATTTTTCATTTCATTATTCCTCTACTACAAAATCGATAAGCACGGCGCCGGCGGCGATGAAAATCACGTCGAATACGATGAGCAACTCCGTCCATCGCCAAAAAATGGGGCCAAGATTGTCTTCCAAGAGCAGTTCGGTGGCTTGGGTCGCGGCAATCACCACAGGGACTGCCACAGGAAGCACCAGCAAAGACAATAGACTGATATTATTCCTCATTGTTAAGCCAAGAGCGCTAATCAGCGTGCCGACGGCGGCCAGGCCCAAGTTCCCCAACAGGGCCACACCCAGCATCGACCATGGATGATTCGTAAGCGGAAGATCTGAGACTATTGACCAGCAGGGCGAATAAGATCATTTGCATCACTGTTAAGGTGACGAGGTTGACGGCAAGTTTTGCGAAATAAATTGTGGTCGGACTCAAGGGATAAAGCCCAGGGCATGCCAGCATCCGTCTTCGCGCTCCGCGACAAAGGTGCGATCCATGCTCAACATGCCGGCAAAAAACGTAACCAACCACAACAGGCCGGCGGCGATATGGCCGCGTTGGCCGGGCAGTAAATCCATTTGGAAACTGAAAACAGCGGCAACCAACAGACTATATAAACACAGCGGCGGCCAAACCCGGCCGGTCCTTATCTCGGATGTCAAATCTTTGTGAATGATCCACCAAAACTGGATCATAGTATGCTTCCTTCTCAAGCTGCTTTGGCAAGAGGGCGAAAAATCACGCCTTGTTGTCCGGCATTTTTCATATCCTCCAAAACGCCGCCGCAAAGTTCCAGCACTCGGTCGGCGTGAGCTTGGGCTAATAGCAAGTCATGTGAGGTAAAACAAATCGCGCACCCGCGGCGGCGGAGTTCCTGAAATGTCGAACCCAGCCAGATTATGCCGGCGGCATCCAGCGCGGCAAAGGGCTCGTCAAGGATCAATATCTTGGGATCGTGAACCAGCGCCCGGAGGATGCTCAGGCGCTGCCGTATTCCGCGAGAGAGTTTTCGAACCTGGCGTAAGGCATAGGGCCCCAATCCGGCGGCTTGAATCAGGCTATCTGCTTGCCGACCGGGGTTGGGCACAGCGTACATGCGCGCGGCAAAGAGCAGGTTCTCGCGGGCAGTCAAATGAGGATAGAGAAATCCGTCGTGGGCAGACCATTCCCACCAAGCGGCGCGAAGCGGGCGGGTCGGCGGCCGGGAGTCCAAACCAGCGTACTTCTCCGTCATGGATGCGTGTAAGCCCAGCCATGCACCGCAACAAAGTAGTCTTGCCCGAGCCGTTCGCTCCCACAATGGCCACGCTTTCGCCTTCGGCGATTTCAAGGTGCAAATTGTTTAAAACAATCCGCGTACCGTATCGGCGGGTAAGCCGGATGACCTCGATCGCGATACAGTTTGAACGAGTATTCATGCGATATTCCGGCCCTAAGACGTATTTGGAATCGTGTAAAGCGGCGTCATGCCTCCGCTGCGAAGCGTGCGGTGAAGGCAGTCCGACCGCGGGATTGTGAATTTCCGTTTTCCGTGCATTAGGCGACGGAGCAGAAAACATGTTTGCAGCGCGGGCAGGCCACAACCCGACCAGTGCGCTAAAGCCGATCAGTGCGCCGCCCCACCAAATCCAGCACACCAAAGGATTGTCCACAAAAGTAACATGGATCTGGTCTTCACCCCGACCGCTGTCGAGGATCACATAAAAATCTCCGCTTAAGGAAGAGTCGATGGCCACCTCGCTGGTCCATTGGTTTTGCAGCAGGTGCAGGAGTTGAGCGGGAAAAAGCGTAACCGGTTGTCGCCGGGGACCGCTTATCTCAAGTTGCGCCTCGACCGCCAGTTTATCTGGATATTGCCGCTGCTTAAGGGCTGTGAAGCGGATGGATCGGCCGGCCCAAGCAACCGTATCCCCGCGACGCATAGTGGTTTCCCAACGTCTCGTGCCCAAGGAAGAAGCGGTTACGCCGACGGCAATAGCGACAAATCCGAGATGAACGGCAAAGCCGGCGTATCGGCGTCGATGAATTCGGAGAACCGTGAACATCTTTTTCCAACGCGAGAAGGAGGTTACCGATGTGCCGTCAAGAAACAATGCCGCCAGAAAAACCGCCAGTGCAAACGTTGCCAATCCGGTTACCGCCAAAGCCAAAGGGCGGCGCATGCCAAACGCAGCGGCAACAAGGACGATCAGGACCGCGATGAGCAGGGCAACGCACAATGCTTTCCGTTCGGCGGGCTTGACGGCTGCGCCCCAGCGCAGGGCCGGAGCAGCCGCGGTAGTTAAAAGCAGCACGATCCCAACGGGTATCAAGGCATAGTTGTAAAATGCCGGGCCGACCGTGATTTTACGGGCAAAAAGCATCCCGGAAAGCGGAACCGCCACCGTGCCCAAAAAAACCACGATCGTCAGTCCCAGCCAGCCGATCGAGGCGATCAGTCACAAAGGATTCACGGGAGAAAATGCTGGAAATTTGATTATCGGCGGCCAATGACTTGCGACGCAGCGGGATGAGCACGGCCGCCATAATGGCAATCATTCCCATCAGCAGCAAAAACAACCAACCGATAGGCGATTGGCTGAATTCGTGCAGGCTGCCGAAGATCCCGGAGCGCGTAAGAAATGCCGCGAAATTGCAGAGCGCAAAGGTAACTACGGCTAACAGCAGAGCGGCCTTTTTTAATAGCCCTCGATAGTGCCAGGCAAGTCCGCAGTGGATCAGCGCGGTGCCGGTGAGCCAAGGCATCAGTGAAGCGTTTTCCACGGGGTCCCAATTCCAATAGCCGCCCCAGCCAAGTTCATCGTAGGCCCATTTCGCGCCCAGAAGTATGCCCAGACCAAGAATGGTCCATGCACAAAGCGCCCAACGGCGGGCTTGGTCGAACCAGCGGCGGTCGATCCGGCCTGTCAGCAGGGCACTTAAGGCCAGGGCGAAAGGGACTGCCCAGATTGCATAACCCAGAAAAATCACAGGCGGATGGGCCAACATGGCAGGATGCTGCAGAAGCGGGCTCATTCCCAGGCCTTCGCGCGGGATCGATAGGCTTGGTTCCATGGGGTCAGCCGCAAATACCATGACGGCCGCCAAAAAGCCTAAGTACGTTAAAAGCACGCCAAAGGTGATGATCTTGAGAGTGATCAATTTGCTTGCGCGGCCAAAAACGGTAGAGCAGGGCCACCACGCCGAGAAACCAACTCCAAAGCAGGAGCGAGCCGGCCTGTCCAACCCAAAGCGCCGAAATTGCGTAATACCAAGGCAATGTGCGGTTGCTATTTTGGACAACGTATGCAAAACGGAAGTCGCTTTGGGCCAAAGCATGGATCAAGATAAGCATCAAAATGCTCAAGGCCCCTACCGAGGCGAATGCCGAAACATAACCGCTGCGCCGCATAAGGCGGTGTTCAAATCGCCACCCGACCGCACAGGCAAAGGCCGCATAGCCCGCGGCGACAAAGGCGAACAAAAGCGTTAATTGGCCGAGGACCGTCACAAGGCAGCCTCCGGTTCAGAAGGCGGCGCGGTTGAAGAGGAGGAGTTCTTCGACTGATATTTGCTGGCACAACGGGTGAGAACTTTGTCGGCATGGAATTGTGTTTCATTCTCAAAGCGGCCTTCCACCACCACATCCATGTTTTCCGCAAGGATTGTCGGGAATTGAACCGCTGAAGGTCACTGCCAGCGATTCTTTAGCGCCTTGAAGCACAAAATCGGCTTGACGCCTGATCAGGGGCAATTTGAAGACTTCCACCGGCAATTTTACCGTTAACGCGGAGGCAAGTTCCGCCGTGCAAAGAAACATCTTTCAAACATTCATCAACGGTCAGGTAATACTGCCAGCTTTCGGCAGCCCCTAAATAAGTTAAATAAACAATGGCGCCTGCCACGAGCATCGAGGCAAGCTGCCAGTTTCCGGCCGGTTGTCATGGCGTATTGGTTTCCTAAAGAGTTCCCAACGACAAGTTCGGATGCGGACCTGAGAGGATTATGGTCGAACAATCCAGACAAAGGAGGGGGGAGTCTAGCAATATATATGAGTCATGTCAAAGCTAATTAAGAGGCCAGAGAATTACTTTTATGTATTTTAATACACAGTGAGCCCACTATACTTAAGCAATTTAGTAATATTTATTTACATAGAAATATCTACTCATACATGGAATACATAGAGGTTGTGAATTTTTGTAGGGTGCGTGAAACGCAGCACAATATGTGGGAGGCGGTGCGTATCGCGCACCCTACGGATTGTGGCTTCAGCAACGGATATTTTAAAAATTCACAACCTCATAGTAGGACAGGTTGTTAACACAGATTGCCGCTCAAGGCGACGGTCGTCTGTTGGAATGTCAATACTTATTTTTAACAAGACTCGGTGTTATTTGCCATTCTGTTAATGCTCGCAAACATTGCCGGTTTTTTAGTAAGGTCCGCCTTATTAAAAGGATTGGTTGCCCGTCTATGGATCAAGTGTGTGCATGGCGGATCATCTTGCATTGCTGTAATAAATTACCTTTAGGTCATGAAAATCAAGAATTGTGGTGGGGGATATATTGACCATCCGTATTATTCAACTTAAGCTATTCTGATACTATTTGTTTTTGAGTCCTTGTTTCTTTAATAGCATTCCGGAATAAGGAGTGAGTTTTATGTGGAAGTCTCCGTGCAAGAGTTTGGTGACGATATTTGCAGCGGCGATTTTTATCGCATTTGTGGGACTGGTCATTAACGCAAACTCACAGCCGCCGTCGAAAGAGGAAGGGCCTGAACCCGCCCCGCCGGCAGGACAAACTTACATCGGATCAAAGGCTTGTTCGGCTTGTCATTTCAAGCAATACACTTCCTGGAAAAAGACGAAACACGCCAAGGAAGCATGGGAGAGCGTTCCCGCAAAATACCAGGCCGACCCGGAATGTCTGAAATGCCATGCCACCGGATACGGTCAACCCAGCGGTTTCAAGGATGCGAAATCTACGCCCAACTTGGTTGGCACGACCTGCGAAGCCTGCCACGGTCCGGGAAGCGAGCATGAGAAGGTCTGCAAACCGTTTTTAAACAAAAAAACTCTATCGCCGGAAGAAGAGAAGACCGCCCGGGATTCAATCTACAAGGTGCTTCCGAAAAACGTATGCGTGGCCTGCCATCTGGTGCAGGGACATCAAGAACATCCGAAATACGACAAGAAATGATCTCCAGGCGATTCAACAGCGGAGTTCCGGTCGATTTGAACATTGAGTCATGAAAATCCTATCCATTGTTTTGCTGGCACTCGCGCCGGCGATTGGCGTTGCGGATGATCATGATTCGATGAAGTTACCGGATGCGGCGGCGAGCGGCCGGGAAAAGGCCGCCCAAGCATCGGTCCAGGGATCGGCCAACCGCGAAACAAACGATGCCTCCGCCGTATCCGCGGCGGACGCCGAGCCTGCGCAGCAAACTAATCTTCCGGCGCCGCCTCCGAAGACGGGATCCCACATCGCCGCCGATGATAATCTATGTATTCAGTGTCACGGCGATACCGATCTTTGGGATGAGAAATCGCGACAATTCTTTATTTCACGCGATAAACTCGGCAAAGACGTGCATTGGCTAAAGGGCGTTAATTGCAGCGATTGCCATGGCGGGAATTATAAAAGCTCAGGAACCCCGCCAGGCTCACGCCTTGGAAGACGGTTTCCGATCCAAGCCGGATGAGGTGAAAAAATACTGCATCCTATTGCCACGACGCGGAGGCCTTGGAACTCGTCAAGGGCGTGCATGACAAAGCCGGGCCGAAAAACGAACTCGGCAGCGGAACCCTGCTTTCCTGCGATAAATGCCACGGTGCGACGTCCCATCAGCTTTTGCCGGTCAAGGACCCGGGCTCTCCGGTGTTTATCGACAACCAGGTGAAGGTCTGCGGCTCATGCCACGAGAAGGACTATGAGTCGTACAAGAAAAATGCGCACGGCCTGGGACTATACAAAATGGGGCTGCAGGTGACTGCGTCCTGCGCCGACTGCCACGGCGCACACGGCATTTACAAGCCGGCGGATCAACGATCCACGTTATTTTCGGGCAATGTGGCCGGGACATGCGGGAAATGCCATCGCTTTATCGCCGAACGGTTACAAGAGAGTATTCATGGCAGTGGAAAAGGGCCCGGAGAGCCCGCCAATCGCTTGGCGCCCGGTGGAAAAACCTCCCAGCATCCGTCTTGCACGTCCTGTCACCAGGGACATAGCATCGAATTTGCGGAATCGGGCCACTTTCCGCCAGAATCTTCCCCATTTGTGCGGCAACTGCCACGGGCAATTGTCGAGCCGATATGCGATGAGCATTCACGGCGAGTTAACCGAGTTGGGTTACGGACCCGCGGCGAAGTGTTCCGATTGCCACGGTTCACACGATATTCTGGCGGTATCCAGCCCGCTGTCGCCCGTTTCCGCACAAAATAAGCTAAAAACCTGCCGAGAATGTCATTCGAACGCCAATCGCAGGTTCGCGAACTTTGATCCGCATGCCGACCACACCAATCGACGGACTGATCCGGTGCTGTATTGGGTGT
The DNA here is from genome assembly GCA_963845975.1 of Pirellulales bacterium. Taxonomy (GTDB): domain Bacteria; phylum Planctomycetota; class Planctomycetia; order Pirellulales; family Thermoguttaceae; genus JBEKIK01. The sequence continues at coordinate 1,771,780 of CAWJUD010000002.1, forward strand.
ACATGACGCTGATGACTTTGATGATAACGGTGTTTAGTTTCTTTGGCGTGCATAGCATGCTTTGGTTTGTGCGCAGTCTGATCGACGTTTTGCAAAACGGCCGCGTGCACCCGTTGAGGCCGGGTGAAAAGGCCTACGAACGATTTCCCGCCTTCCATCGCTGGGGGCATACCCTGCTTTTGATTTCATTCCTGGGACTTGCCATGACCGGCGTCCCCTTGAAGTATAGCGAGTACAATTGGGCCAAAGACTTGGCCGCTATATGGGGCGGATTCGCGTCTACGAGCATCTGGCATCGGGTATTCGCGGTAAGCACGTTCGTGTGTTTTTTCGCTTACATGATTTTGCTTATTGTGCGTTATCGCCAGGGCCGGCGGGGAGGCAAGTCGCGGATGCGTTTAATTTTCGGCCCGGATTCGCCCGTGCCGAACTGGCGCGACGTGAAAGACTTTTTCCAGCATGCTCCGCTGGTTTGTCGGACTGGGGCCGAAGCCCACCTTCGAACGTTGGGCATATTGGGATAAGTTTGACTTTTGGGGCGCGATAGCCGACGTGGTGATTATCGGCAGTACGGGATTGATATTATGGTTCCCAAACTTGTTTTGTTTGTTTATGCCGGGAATAACCTTGAATATCGCCAAGGTGATCCATTCCACCCAGGCGTTGTTGGCCACGGGTTTTGTATTTGCCGTGCATTTTTTCAATACGCACCTGCGAGCGGACAAATTTCCCGCCGATATGTCGGTGCTCACCGGACTATATGGCGAGGATGAATTCAAGACCGAGCGCCCGGACTACATGGAGCGGCTCCGCCGGGAAGGCAAATTGGAGCAAATGCGCAAGGCCGTCCCATCGAAGCGGTATTTGTTGATGGTCAGGCTGGGCGGGTATTTTGCCTTGCTTGTGGGGCTGGGCTTGCTGGCCGGTATCATTGTGGCCGCCATGGAATGACGAATGTGAACACTGAACACGTTTCTAAGAACGACTCGGCAAAGGGATCCCACACGAAAAGACCCGGGAAAGCGCGGCGATGGCGGCTAAGATTCCGCATTGCGCTAAGAAAGATGCGTGAAAGAACGCCGGAGATTGGACGGAAAGTCCGTCAACTCCTTTTGCGGCTCTTGGCCGTACTTATGTCTTTTATATTCTTTATGTTGATATTGATTTTTTGCGCCGGGTGGTATACGTCGCGATCGGATTTTTGCAGAAGCTGCCATATAATGGAACCGTATTACGACTCCTGGAAGGCCTCGAACCACAAGGACGTGCCGTGCATCGAATGCCACTTTTCTCCGGGATTTGGGGGCAAGCTGCGGGGGAAAATGCTGGGGCTGGTGCAATTGGCAAAGTATGTTACCAGCAGCGAAGGTCCGCGCCCGGCGGCGGAGGTCCCCGACGCCAGTTGCCTGCGGTTCGGCTGCCACGAGACGCGTCTTTTGTCCGGCCGGGAGGTATACCGCGGGATCAACTTCGACCACACGCCGCATCTGGGCGAAACGCGGCGTGGAATCCAATTGCGCTGCACCAGTTGCCACAGCCAGATCGTCCAAGGCCAAGAGCACATGGCCGTGACGCTTACGACGTGCTACCTTTGTCACTTCAAGAACATGCCCTTCAACGAGGACCTGTCGGCTTGCACTAATTGCCACCAGATTCCCACCAAAGAATTTGATCTGGGCGGGGACGTCAAATTCACGCATGAACTGGCCTATAAAAAAGGCGTGGACTGTCTAAACTGTCATGGCGACGTGATCCGCGGAAAGGGCGAGGTGCCGCGCGAACGATGCATGGTCTGCCACAACCGGGAAGGCGATTTAGCACGAATCCAGGACTTTAAGTTTATGCATCAAAAGCATGTGGCGGAACATAAGATCGATTGCACGGACTGCCACTTAAAAATCGAGCACTCCCTGGACAAGGAACGGCTTGCGCATTTTGCCGGAGATTGCACGAGTTGCCACCCCAACCATCATGAGGTGCAAGTTGAGATGCTCCAAGGCAAGGGTAGCGAAATCATGCCGGGGTCGGCGGGTGAAATGGCGATTACGCGACTGGGTTGCCCGACCTGCCATCGGGTGAAAGAAGTTTCTCCATCCGGAACCGTGCTCTGGAGGGCTTCGCTGCAGGTATGCGCAACCTGCCACGACGCTTCGGAAGTGCAGAGGCTCCAATTATATCACAAGGAGTTGCGGAATTCGCTGGGGGGTATAGATGATGGAATCGCCCGGGCGAGAAAGGCCTTGGCAACAGCCGCGCTTGAACCGGATCGCGCGAAGAGCATGGCTTCGGAACTGGACGAAATCCAGCACGACTTGGATTTTTTACGAGCCGGCAACGACATCCACAACATCCATTATGCCAGCAAGCTGGAAGAGAGGCTGTTGGAGCGGGTGTCCGCCCTGTGTCGGGATCTGGGCATCGCGGCGCCGACAGCGACCATTCCACCCCCACGGCGACAAGATAAGTAAGCAACATTTTAGCCATTTGCAGTATCGAATACACCAGCCCGAAGCGCAAGCGAGGGATCGAATGTTATTAGACCAATATGCCCTCGCTTGCGCTTCGGGCTAGTGTATGCCGGACCATAAATCTTTGCTGCAAACTGCTAAAATTTTATATGAAATGATCGGCAAAAAACTCCCCCCTGGGAGTTTGACAGACATATAGCGATTTGATATAAAAAACACCAAATGCGTTTTCACGTCTTCGATTTTTATGGAGGCTGTGCATGGCGGAATACGGCTCTCGGCGCAACTGGCTTTTAACTTGCCTGCAGGCGGGCATTTTGGGCACGCTAGCCGCAATTTTTTATCCCGTGGTCCGATTCCTAAAGCCCCGCGAGGCCACGCATTCCGGGGCTATGGAGATGGTCGCTCCCTATCGCATGGATCAACTCAAACCGGATGCGGAAGGTCATTGGCCGCCGCCCTTTAATTTTGGGGGAAAACCCTGTTTGCTCATCCTGGTGGACGGCAAACCTAGGGCTTTCAATGCCGTATGTACGCATGTGGAATGCACCGTGGAGTTCCGCCCCGCCGAAGGCGATATATTCTGCAATTGCCATAACGGTCTTTACGACCTCAACGGCCGCAACGTATCCGGCCCGCCGCCTCGACCGCTGGAAACGTACAAGGTGGTAAAGGGCAAGGGAAATCCCGGACAGGAGGAGATCATTGTCTCGCGCATCGCCTGATGATTTATCGAAACGCCGAACGTGGATAATGCGGCTCAAGGATTTTTTCTTCGAGCGGCTGGGGCTCGATGTAGCTTCTGAGCTGGCCGCCCATAAGCACGTCCCCATCCATGGCACGACGATCTTCTATTTCCTGGGCGGAATGGCCCTGTTCCTGTTCGCCGTTCAGGTGGCGACCGGAATCCTCCTGGCCATCTATTATAAACCTTCTCCGGATCAGGCCTTTGAGAGCGTACAGGCGATCATGACCGAAGTGGATTTTGGCTGGCTATTTCGTTCAGTCCATTCCTGGAGCGCCAATTTGCTGATTGGGATATTGTTCCTCCATATCTTGACCACGTACATGATGCGCGCATACCGGCCTCCGCGCGAGATCACCTGGATGACCGGCGTATTGCTGCTGTTTGTATTTTTGGCTTTCGGATTCAGCGGTTATTTGCTGCCCTGGAACCAGTTGTCGTTTTTTGCCACCCGGGTGGGCACGGCAATTGTGGGCGTGGTTCCCGTTGTGGGGAAATATTTCTTGCTTTTAGCCCGGAGCGGCGAGGACATTACCGGCGACACGCTGGCCCGCTTTTATGCCCTGCACGTGGTAATCCTTCCCTTGACGGTTTTGGCACTGATTGCGATTCACCTGTTCCTGGTGCAAAAACACGAGATAAGCATTCCCCCGAAGGTGATCAAGAAATACGGGGATGAAAAGAAAGTTCCCTCCATGCCGTTTATCCCTCATTTCCTCCTGCGCGACATGGTGGGCTGGTACGTGGCCTTGGGAATATTGGCGGCGCTGGCGGCATTGTTTCCCTGGGAACTCGGCCAAAAAGCCGACCCCTTTGGATCGGCCCCGCCCGGAATCAAGCCCGAATGGTACTTCGTTTTCATGTTTCAGACCTTAAAACATCTGCCCCCGCATATCTGGGGCATAAAATGGCTGGAAGGCGAAATGGTCGGCGTTCTGTTTTTCGGTTTCTGCGGGCTGGTGGTGTTGGCCGTTCCTTTTCTGGACGTTGGCGCCGGCCGTGAACAGCCGCGCAGGATTTTGAATTTCCTCGCCGCCCTGGCAGTATTGTTTTTTATCGTGATGACCGCATGGGGACTTATCGAATGAGAACTTTTCAGGGAATTCTACTGCCGATTCCACTGATCATCATTGCCGCGGCGATTATGGCGTGCGCGGACACGAAAGATAAGCATACTCCGCCGAAAGAGAACAATTGTGTGCTCTGCCACGGCAACGGAGACGTGTGGGAGGGTGAAAAACTGCGTTTTTTCATCACTGAAGCCGATCTTGCCAAAGACGTCCATTGGCAAAGGGGACTGCGTTGCACGGATTGCCACGGCGGCAACGCCCAGGCCGAGGAACCCAGGGCGGCGCACGCCGAGGAGGACGGTTTCCACACCGTGAAGTCGCCCGCCGACGTGCCCAAGTTCTGCGGCGACTGCCACGCTAACATCGAATACATGCGGCGCTATCAGCCTTCTCCGCGAACCGATCAACTCGCGGAATACTGGACGAGCGGCCACGGCCAGCGACTCAAAGCCACAGGCGACCCGGAGGTGGCCACCTGTATCTCCTGTCACGATAAGCCCCACGGTTCGGCCCAAGACAAGACCAAACATGGGATTCGGCCCGTGACGGAGCTGGAATCGGCCGTATATCGTACGCGGGTGGCCAAGACGTGCGCCGGGTGCCATTCCGATCAGGAGCGCATGAAAGGGCGCCAATATCACGGCCAGCCGTTATCTTGCGACGAATATACCAAATGGCGCGAGAGCGTGCACGGCAAGGCAATGATGGAAAAGGGCGACTTGAGCGCAGCCACGTGCAATAACTGCCACGGCAACCACGGCGCCATGCCACCGCAGGTCGATACGGTGGCCAATGCCTGCGGCACTTGTCATGGAAAGGTCGCCAAGCTCTTCGAGACTGCACGGATGAAACACAAATTCGAGGAAGTCGGGCTTCGCGGTTGCGTCACCTGCCACGGGAACCACGAAATAACCCGGCCTTCCGACGAGATGTTGGGAATGGGGGACAAAGCGGTCTGCGAGCGGTGTCACGCGAACGGCAAGTACGGGGCCACGCTCGCCGGGGCGCAGGCCGCGCGGACCCTCCGCTCCGACCTAGTTCAACTTCAACTTAACATCGATACCGCCGAACAAACGCTTTCCGAGGCCCAACGCCTGGGAATGGAAGTAGGCCAACCGCGTTACGAACTGCGTGCGGCTGTAGATGCCCTGACCAACGCCCGCTCGTTGATTCACACCTTCCAAGTCAAACCGGTGGAGATGGCCCTGGCCGGCGGCGCGAAAGTGGTTATTGAGGTCCAGAACAAGGCAGAGCACGCCCTGCAGGAGCATACTTATCGAAGAATATGGTTGGCTGCAACTCTCGTGCCCATCCTGCTTGTTATCGCCCTATTGTTGCTATATATCCGCAGCCTGCCCGCTGCTAAATGAGCAACTTTTTGCGAATCCTGCGTTAGGTCATGGTATGCCGGAAGCGCGGAAACATTAGAATATTGCGGAAAATCCTCCCAGGATCCCCTGGGCAGTGCCGGTCTGGTAGCCCGGGGCCTTGTCCAGGAAGTCGTACAATTCATATCGGTAGAAGTTGACGACGCGTGGGCTGATTGCCCAGTCCACGCCCAGCCTGACGCGCGTGGTTTGGTTGAGCACTTCTGAATACCCGCCCAGGTCGGTGATGGTACCGCCGGGGACGACGGGATTGGTCGACGCCGTGGCCAGTGTGATGGCCGAGTTGTTGATCAGGTCGCGGCCGCGGACCCATTCGAATTCTCCCGTCAGTGTTACCCGCTCGGTAGCGGCATAGCGGGACCCGAAGGTTATGACGTGGGCCTGTCCACCATAGCTCCACCGCCCGGTGCTTGTAGGGGCCGCGGACGTCGAGCCGGTCGTGAAGGTGCTCTGGTCGGCCACGCTGATGTCCTGAGCCACGAAATTGGAGTACACGGCATAGCCGGCCGAGAAAGACAGCCTGTTGGTGGCGGCGTACCAGGCTGTGAAGGACATGGGGTAATTTTCCTCGTCGAAACTGATGGGTCTCGTGGAATCGCCGAACAAACCGGTGGTGTAGCCCCTTTCGATTCCCACGGTTGCGTTGAAGATGAACCAGTCGGCAGGGACCCAATTGAAGCCCATTTCCACGATGTGGTCCTGCTGCGGCAACAGAGTGTTGGTCAGTCCGTTGAAGCTTTGCACGCCGAGCAGGGGTTGGTTGGCGTTCTGATACTTGTAGTGGAGAAAGGTGTCGAAGCGTGCCGACCAGCGCATGTCCGGACCGACCTGGAAACTGTTGGTAATGGTGTGCGACTCGTCGATTTCTCCGCCCGTGGCCAAGTCATAGATTGCATTTTTTCGATCGAGATCGCAATACTCATAGCCGCCGACGATCGCCAATCCGCCCAGGCCGTAGCCGCGGCCCCCCGGTCGCCACACGCCTTTAGCGCCGGCCGTGGACTTGTGATAGTCGATGGGATGGTCGACCGATGGAATAAACGAAGTGCCGTTGCTATTGAACGCCGGATTTAAGGCTGCCACCCTGCCCACGTCCGGCATGGCTTCGTCCTCGTTGAAAACGGTGCCGTAACCTGTGAGGCTCAAGTTTTCGATCGAGGTGTTCGTCAACCTAAAGTCCATGTCGTTGAACCATCGGGCCATTCCGATATCACTATCCACGGTGTTGCCGGCCATCAAGAAGGCGTAAGCCCTGGTGTTTTCCGTAATCTGGCTGCTGATCTTGAGCTGATCCATTTGCGTGCTGTTATCCGGCGTTACGCCGTAGGAGTGCGGATCCAGATCACTGCCGGAAGGAACATTGTAGCTGAGCACGCCGAAGCGGTCGTAGAACCGCGACGTGATCGAATCGGCGGCCGTAAAGTTCCGCATGGGCCGGGAATATTCGATGGTGGTGAATTCGCCCAGTCGGGCTTCGATGACGGGCTTGATTTCCGTGGTTATCCAGTCGATTTGCTGCATCTGGCTGAGGACGTGGCATCTTCTGGCACTAAGCTGCCCTAAATCGGCTCCTCCGAAGCCAAGGTGGTCGGGCGGGAGGGTGGCTGTTCCCGGCGCATTGTAGCACATGGCTACCGCGTTGACTTGTCGCGTGCCGTCTTTCTCCATTCCCCACACATCGAGGCGGACTCTGAGGTTGTCGGATATATCTTTTTTGAACGAGGCATTTAGTTCTTGCACCCGCACAGCGTAGTCCTGGCCGAGGTTGAGATCCTGCTTTATGATCTTTGGTGCGGGGACGGTGCTGGCGACGACGGCGGGGGTGGTGTCGGCCATTTTGTCGAGTGGATCGTGATCGAGGCGGTGTATAAATCGCTCATAGTCGACATTGGCCGAAAAGCCCGGCTGGTAATAATAGAGCTTACCCAGCGTGGTTTCCTGGTCGTTTCCGGTGGCCGTGACGTTGAGCGTTCTGGTCCCATTGCTGGACAGCCCGTCCAGATCCCAGAACGGCGAGGGTTTCAGGCTCTGGTATTCGCCGGTTTTTGCGGGCGATCCTTCGTTCCACATCGCCCACCAGCCGAGACGCGCGTCAAAGGCTGAGTAACTCGGAGGGAGGTCGAGCAGCACCGGGTTGCCGTCGGTGCGCGCGCCGATGTCCGCATATACCTGATCGCCGGACGGCTGACTGCCGGGCCGGGATTCCTGTGCATTGGCTGCCCGGCCCCACAAGGGAAGCGCAAGCAGCGTAATAACGGCGATTAGTGGAGGCCGCCGTGTCATAAGTCCCCCCTGTGAAATTCAGCAATTTTCAGTTAAAGGTTGGATGTTTTATCTTATCGAGTAAAGAAAACTTCTCCGCTTTGGGAGATTCGGTTCGTACCGTGGATCTGCTGATGGCATTGGGTGCAATCAGAGTAGAACCCCTGGCGGAGCGATTGATTCGCGGCCGGGGCAAGCAACAAGCCCGTGCCTCCCGAACTCGAGGCGTCTGGAGCAAGTTTAGACCCCGGCGGGTGGACCGCGTTGTGGCCCGGATGGCACCGCAGGCAAAGGAACGTAGCCGGCTGACGTAGCAGGTTGTTGGCCACTGTTCCGTGCGGTTCGTGGCAAATGGCGCAGTTTTCGCGAACCGGCGGGTGTTCAAAGGCATACGGCCCTTGTTTATCGGCATGGCACTTGTAACATACAAGGTTAATCGTCGCTTCCTTGAGGTTATCCGTTTCCTGTCCGTGGGCATCGTGGCAATCGGAACACACCATTTTTCCTTCCTTGATGGGATGGTGCGAAGGCAGTGCATTCAGGCCGTAGATTTTGGGATGGCATTTGTAGCAGGCCTCCGGTTGTTGCACCGACATTGCCAACCGCTTGGGGCGAGTGACTTCATAATGGTTGATATTCACGATCTGTGGCACGCAGGCCCTGGGATGCGGATTGTGACAATCGGTGCAGCAGACACCATTAAGGTTATGTGTTGAAGAAAGAAAGGCCATGGCAGGCGTATGACTGCTATGACATTGCAGGCAAAGGTCCTTCCGGCTTGATTCCAAGATCTGGCCGTGGGGATTATGGCAGGTTGTACAATTAAATCCGTTGGGACCGCAGATCTGGTGCGGGCCGGCTATTTGCTGGAGTTCGCGCATGTCGCAATGGCACCGGTAACAAATATCCGGAGCAATGGCGCCCAGGTTATGTGAAGTTCCGCGGAGCGGGGGCAAATCCTTTGAAGGCTTGACGTACCCTTGACCGGAATCTTGCATGGTGGCGTAGGCCGTACCACGGAAACCGGTCTGAATAATCGGAGCATTTGGAGGTAGCTGGGTTTGTCCGGGTTCGCTGGTTGCCGGGGTGCCCAGGGGAACATTGTAGTGACCGCGATGACAATCGACGCAAGTCACTCCGCAATGAGCATGCTTCGAGCAGCGCCATTGCGCACCGGCGGCGCATTGATTCTGTTCGTGGCATTTCAAGCAGGCCTCGGCCCGGGCAACCGGATCGCCCTTTTTAAAACTGAAGATCAGGCCCGGCTCCTTGCCCCTGGTTTCCACGTGACGGCTGGCCGGCCCGTGGCAGGATTCGCAAGTATCGCCGCGGTGTACGTTATTGGCGAATGATTTTGCGTACGCCTCGTGGCACTGCGAGCAGATTTCGTCGTCGTTGACATATTCGGCGCCTTCGAGGACGGGCACCTGACCTTTGACCTGCTGGTAGGATACCTGCTGAAAGAAGTTGTTTCCTCTAGGCCAGCCCGGATCCAAATTCGGCTCGGTACGCCGGGTCACCTGATGCGGTGACTTGCAGGAGGTACATGCCAAAGCCGCAAGGCTTAACAAAAACATCCCAAAAACAATGGGCCCAATCGAGCGTTTCCTGGGGTTGACGGTGAACACCGTATCGCCTCCTTGCGATTTGGGTCAATGAGTTAGTAAAGATGCTATAGCGGTGATTTAAAATATTTTGCGACCAAAGCGGTAATTTAAGCTAAATTTTCCGAATGGTCAAAATTTGTCATTAAATGGAATCACAATTTCCGTAGAGATTACTTTCCTGGTAGGGCAGCCCAACTCTCGTGCAAATGTGTTATTTTGGGAAAATGGGTTATTACAGTTTTCTTCGATATACGCTTATGTGGTAATTGAACCTTTTTTCATATTGACTGGCAATTTCTAAGGGGATATTTACTGGGTTATATGTGAATAGCTGGTCTTATATCTGTATTATCCGCACAATCAGCAGAATCTGCGGAATCACTATCTTAAATAGATTGTGCGCAGACGGTGCTGACGATCGATTAGCGAAGCGATCCATCCAGTGTCATCAACTCGCCGTTGATGATTTTGTTCATTGCGTTTGTTTCATTCTTCATCCAGCCACTGGCGATAATCTCGTCTTGGTCCGCGATCTCCAAGTTCGGCATACTGATAGTCTCCGCCGGCCGCTTGGGTCGAGACTATAGGTTGTTCACGGTCCGAGGCCGATCATTTCAGCGAGTTTTTTGTCGACATAGGTGGCGTTTGCGTGGAGAAGCGTCTCGGCCTGTTTCAACAAGTCTGCGCATTTATTCCGCATGTCATTGACAAACGAGGCGTCCTTGACGTCCTTGAGGTTGATCAGGACGTTCCAGGTTCCGCCGCGGACGCCCGCAAAGGCGATTTCGCAGCCCACGGCGCCGTCGGTGATCGAGGCGACGTTGCCGGTAAGAACGATTTCGTGCGCGACTTGCATTGCCTCGTAACTTGCCAAGGCGGTCTGATAAGGGACGTTCACGGCTTGCTTGATGCCGTCCTGCATTTTTGCCTCGCGGACCTGTTTTTCCTCGGCGGTAGCCGCGGGCAGCCGCATTGCCTCCAGATAAGCGTTGAAAGCATCCGTGTCTTCATCAACGGCCTCGAGCAGTTTATCTTTGATGGATTGCGCTTTTTCGGCGATCCGCAGGACGACATTTTCCTTTTCCGGGTCGATGGCGGCGATTTTTCCGTGCGTGATGTTCGCCACCATGGAGGCCAAAGCCGCGCCGAGCGAGCCGGCCAGCGCCGCAATGGAGCCGCCGCCGGGTGCGGGCGTGTCGCGGGAAACTTCATCGGCGAAATCCTTGACCCTCATGCCGACCAAGGCGTTTTGCCTTTCTGCCGGCGCGCCGATGACTTTTTTATCGATGTCGAAAGGTTGAACGTCGCCGAGGCCCATTGAGAAGACGGCCGTTTCCAGAACATCGCGCAAGGGAACATGCGGAGAGCGTTCCTGTCGCCGCAAATAGAATTTTCCCGCCTCCAACAATGCCTGAAAGGGGACCAGGCCCACGATTTCGCTGCCGGTGACCAGGAGTCCGCGGAGGGCGGCGAGTTTTCTCGCCTCTTCCAAGACCAAATGGGGCGGCGTTATTTTATAATTCGTTAAATTGACGGAAATCTGCCGCGCGTTTGTAGGCGTTGGCGTACCATCCGACGGCCCTGCAACAGGCGAAGGTTCCGGCCCGGGCGACCTTTCCACCGATCGCATCGACGGGATTGCCGATGGTTTCAGAAGCCAGTTTGCGAAGATCATATTGATGGACGGAGAGGCAATGTTTTTCCGTTTCCTCGAAGGTTTTACCGGTGAAATCACAATTTCCGCAAGGATAATAATTTTCCCTGTAATATAGAATCGCTCCTTTGGAATAATAGGGGGAATTCGATTTCGCCCGGGCTGCGCGCCCTTTTTCCCGCAATTCAAAGGCGATATCGGTCGCGGCGTGCTTATCGCGGGTATTCAACGTGATGTTATAGGCAATAAGAAATTCCCTGGCGCCGATCACGGCGGCGCCGGACTTGGGATTGAAGATCGCGGGACCACAGTCCGGTTTCCACTGCGGATCGCGGAGCTTAGCGGCAAGACCTTCGTACTCGCCCTTTCGGATGTCCGACAGACTCCGTCTTTCCGGAGCGTCCGCGGCGGCGCCGTAAAAATAGACGGGGATACTCAATTCGTCGCCAACTCGCCGTCCTACGCGGCGGGCGATTTCAGCACAGTCTTCCAAAGTCACCCCTTCGACGGGAATGAAAGGGCAAACGTCGGCCGCACCCATTCTCGGATGCGAACCGCGGTGCTTGCTCATGTCGATGACTTGCGCCGCCTTGGCAATCGCTTGGAAGGCCGCTTCGGCAACGGACTGCGGAGAACCGATGAAGGTTATCACCGTTCTGTTTGTGTCGGGACCCGGATCGACGTCCATCAGCCGGACGCCCGGCACGGACTCGATTGCATCAGCGATCTGCTTGATTTTTGCCGGGTCCTTACCTTCGGAAAAATTCGGAACACATTCGACGATGGGTAATGCCATGATGATTTTTATACCATGATATTTTAACGGTTGAAACGGATGTTCGTGATTACTATAGCGAGGGCAGCAAGCCGGGAGGCATGAAATGGTTGTATGCGGAACTTTCGATCAGGCGTTTGGCCGCCTCGATGTCGGGCGAGAAGTAACGGTCTTTATCGTAAAAAGGAACGCGCTCGCGGAGCATCGCCTTGGCCTGTTCCAAGAGCGGCGTGGTTTTCAGAGGTTTGCGAAAATCCACGCCTTGACATGCGGCGAGCAATTCGACGGCGAGAATGCCGGCCGTATTTGCGCCCATTTCGCCCAAACGCCTTCCGGCGAACGTGGCCATCGACACGTGATCTTCCTGATTTGCCGAGGTGGGCATGCTGTCGACCGAAGCCGGATGAGCTAGAGTTTTGTTTTCGCTCGCCAGGGCCGCGGCGGTGACCTGAGCGATCATGAAACCGGAGTTCAGCCCGCCTTTTTCCACCAGAAACGGCGGCAATTTCGAGAGATTCGCGTCGATCAAAAGCGCGGTCCGCCGTTCGGAAAGCGCGCCGATTTCGGCCAGGGCCAAGGCCAGATTGTCGGCGGCGAAAGCGACCGGTTCGGCGTGAAAATTTCCGCCGGAATAAAACGCGTCTTCCTCGGCGAAGACCAGGGGATTGTCGGAAACGGCGTTGGCTTCGGTGAGCAGCACGTCGGCGGCGTTGCGGATTTGCGTGAGGCAGGCCCCCATAACCTGCGGCTGGCAGCGCAGCGAATAAGGGTCCTGCACTTTCTCGCAGGGCATGTGCGACAATCCGATCTCGCTTTGTTCGCCGAGCAAATGCCGATAGGCGGCGGCGGCGGCGATCTGGCCGGAATGACCTCGGACGGCGTGAATGCAATTTTTAAAGGGCACGCGGCTTGCCAACGCCGCCTCGACGGAAAGCGAACCGGCCACAACCGCGGCGGCGAATAAGTCTTCGGCGGCGAAGAGCCCAGCCAGGGCGAACGCCGTTGAAGCCTGCGTGCCGTTTAAAAGCGCCAGGCCCTCCTTCGGAGCCAGGGTGATCGGTTCCAGCTCGGCGATTTTCAGGCCTTCCGCGCCGCTTAGACGGCGGCCGCGATAGATGACTTCGCCTTCGCCGAGGAGCACGAGACTCATGTGGGCCAACGGAGCCAGGTCGCCCGACGCGCCGCACGAACCTTTCCCCGGCACGCAGGGATAAACTTCCCGGTTAAGCAGGTGAATCAGCGACGTGACGACCACAGGGCGGACGCCGGAATAGCCGAGCGACAGGCTGTTGATCTTTAGCGACAAAAGCAGCCGAACCAAGGCCTCGCTCATCGGCTCGCCCGTTCCGGCGGCATGTGATAATACTATGCTGCGCTGAAGCAATTCCAGTTCTTCGGCTGGAATCAGCCTGTTGGCAAGCAGTCCGAAGCCCGTATTGACGCCGTAGATTACGCGCCCTTGGGAAACGGCCTTTTCCACGGCGTTTACGGAAGCATCGATGGCCGAAAAAGCGTTTGGCGACAAGGCAAGCTCGGTCGGCTCGCGCCAAAGGCGTCTTAAATCTTGCAGTGTCAATTTCCCGGGAGTAAGGGTAAGGTTCATGGACGATTCTCTAACATCGGTAGATCGAGACGGTTCTCGCGGGCGCATTTTATCGCCGGGTCGTAGCCCGCGTCGGCATGGCGCATGACGCCGCTGCCCGGGTCGTTCCAAAGCACGCGGGCAAGGCGTGTTGCGGCCTTTTCCGTGCCATCGGCGACAATTACCATTCCGGCGTGTTGGCTGAAGCCCATCCCCACTCCGCCGCCGTGATGAAGGCTGACCCACGTTGCGCCGCCGGCAGTGTTCAACAATGCGTTTAACATCGGCCAGTCGGATACGGTATCCGAGCCGTCGAGCATGGCTTCCGTCTCCCGGTTGGGACTGGCCACGGAACCGGAATCAAGGTGATCGCGGCCGATAACAATGGGGGCCTGCAATTCGCCCCGGGCGACCATTTCGTTGAAGGCCAAACCGATCCGGCGGCGATCCTTCAGGCCGACCCAGCAAATCCTGGCTGGAAGGCCCTGGAAACGAATCCGCTGCTTGGCCATGTCCAGCCAGTGATGCAAATGACGATCGTCGGGAATAAGCTCCTTGACCTTGGCGTCGGTCTGGAAAATATCTTCCGGATCGCCCGAAAGCGCGACCCAGCGGAACGGTCCTATTCCTTCGCAAAACAAGGGCCGGATATATGCCGGCACGAAACCGGGAAAATCGAAGGCGTTTTGAACACCTTCATCCAGGGCCATCTGCCGAATGTTGTTGCCGTAATCGAAGGCGACCGCGCCTCTTGCCTGCATTTCGAGAATCGCGCGGACGTGGACGGCTATCGATTGCTTTGCCGCGCGGACCGTCTCGGCGGGATCGCTTATGCGCATATCCCTGGCTCTTTCCAGGGTCCAGCCCGCCGGCAGGTAGCCGTTTAGAGGATCGTGCGCGCTGGTCTGGTCGGTGACGATGTCGGGCGTAATGCCTCGCCGGACGAGTTCCGGTAAGATTTCAGCGCAATTACCCAGCAGACCCACCGACGCGGCTTTACCGTCCGCCGATGAACTGCGGATTATTTCCATCGCTTCGTCGAGAGAATGCGATTTATAAAGGAGATATCCGTTTTGCAGGCGGCGGTCGATGCGGGATTCGTCGCATTCGACGGCGAGAATCGACGCCCCGGCCATCGTGGCGGCAAGCGGTTGAGCGCCGCCCATGCCTCCAAGCCCGCCGGTCAGTATCCAGCGCCCTAGGAGGTTGCCGCTAAAATGTTTTTTTCCGGCTTGGACGAAAGTTTCGTATGTCCCCTGCACGATCCCTTGCGAGCCGATATAAATCCACGAACCTGCCGTCATCTGACCGAACATCATCAGTCCCTGGCCGTCGAGTTTATTGAATTCCTCCCACGTGGCCCAATGCGGGACGAGGTTCGAATTGGCCAGCAGCACGCGCGGGGCGTCGACATGCGTATGAAATACGCCGACCGGCTTGCCGGATTGTATCAGCAGGGTCTCATCGTCGTTCAAACGCTTAAGAACGGCGACAATGGCGTCGAAACACTCCCAATTGCGCGCTGCGCGGCCGATGCCTCCGTATACGACAAGATCTTCCGGACGCTCGGCCACGTCCGGATCGAGATTGTTCATCAACATCCGCAGGGCCGCTTCGGTTTGCCAACTTTTTGCGCTGCGATGGGTTCCGCGCGGAGCGTGAATTGTGCGGGATGGATCGGATCGGCTATGACAGATCATGTTTTTCCCCGAGATCCTGATTAATGTGATTTAGAGCTAATTATTCCCTTGAAAACTCGTTGACGCAACCGGGGTATGCCGAATTCGAGAGCCAATTCCGCCGGGTCTTCAATATCCCAGACCAAAAAATCGGCCTGTTTTCCCACACATAGAGTCCCCAGCCGGTCTGATAAGCCCAAAGCGCGCGGCGTGGCGCGTTACGCCGGTCAAAGTTTCCTCCGGAGTCAAAGCCAAAAGCACGCAGGCTAAATTCATGGCCAGCCGGATCGAGGCTAAGGGCGACGTGCCCGGATTCAGATCCGAGGCCACGGCAATGGGAACGCCCGCCGCGCGAAGTCCGGCGACGGGTGGTTTTTGCGTCCCGCGAAGATAGTAAAATGCGCTAGGCAACAGGACGGCGACGGTACCCGACTTGGCCAAGGCACGGACGCCGGGGTCGTCGAGGTTTTCAAGATGATCCGCTGAAAGCGCCGCAAATTCGGCGAGGAGCCTCGATCCGCCTAGATTCGTGAGTTGTTCCGCATGTCCTTTGACGGCAAGGCCGTATTCATGCGCGGCCTGGAAAATACGCCGGCATTGATCGGGCGGAAAGGCGATGCCTTCGCAAAATACGTCCACCGCGTCCGCCAATTTTTCATTCGCCGCGGCGGGTATGATCTCGTCGCAAATCAAATCGACGTACTCGTCGGCGCGGCCGGCATATTCCGGCGGCAGCGCATGCGCGGCCAAGAGCGTGGCGGAAATATTCACCGCGGCATGTTCGGCAAGACGGCGGATTACGCGAAGCATCTTCAATTCCTGGGAAAGAGACAAGCCGTAACCTGATTTTATTTCAACCGTCGTTACACCTTCGCCGACAAGGGCGTTAAGGCGCGGAACTGAAATATCGAGGAGTTGCGACTCGTCGAGTGCTCGCGTCGCTCGAACCGTCGCCATAATGCCCCCGCCTTGCTTTGCGATCTCGGCGTATGGGACTCCGCCCAGACGCATTTCATTTTCTCGAATGCGGCTGCCTCCGTAAACGAGATGGGTGTGGCAATCGACCAGCCCGGGCGTAATCCAGGCGCCTTGTACGTCGTATATTTCCCCCCGCAATGAATCCGCCGATATTTCCGCCATCGGCGCGATAGCCGCAATGGTTTCGCCGCGGGTTCCGATCGCATGTTCCGTCCGGGCTCCATAGGGAATCGGGATCGATGCGTCGAATGTCGCAAGCCGGGCGTTTATCCATACGCATTCGCAATCTTGGAGAATAGTAGCGGACATAAAACGATTGCTCGAAAGGGTAAAGTCATACCTCATATGCAACGTGATATGAAAACAACATTATACAGTAGTTTCTAGGAAAATTGCTATTGTATAAAACGCCCCCTTCCGGGGACCATGTTTGGGTTCAAAACATCCAGACCTTGGTACACGAAAGGGGAGCGGCATGGACGATGCTAAACGACTTTGGAATATTTGGCAACGGTTGTTGGAAAATTTTCGACCGGCGTTGACTTTGGGAGGATGGCTGCGGTTTATGCGCTGGACTACAGGCTTGGTATTTTGTCCCGAAGAACACACGATCACGCAAAACCTCGCGGCCTTGGGTTTGGAGTCCCGCTGGCGCGTGGCGGGGCATTTTGCCGAGTACGGCTCATCACCAATCTTGAACGTGCCGGAATTTCGCCTAAGATGGCCCAAGTCCTTGCCCGCCAAAGTGACATCCGTTTTTTACCCCGTGCGTCTACACTCACGTGGAGTTGCACGATCAAACGGCGGCGATTGGGGTACCGCCAGAACTGCCATCATCTAGAATATTGCCGCTCAAAGGGTATGAAGAATTACGCACGGCTTGACAGTCGACTAAGAAAGCTTTTACTGCAAAGCAGAAAAACTTTCCAATTATGCTGCCTATCCGATGAAATTGCCCTAACAGGCTTTTTAGTGCAAGTTCGTTAATCTTTGTGTGAACGAAGTTGTGAATTTGGCAGCCTTGAAAAACGAGCTGACCCAATTACCTTCACCATAACGGGTAGATAAGGTTCTGATTGACAAGATGGCATTTTTGGACTTTTTCAACAAGCCCGACCGTATTTCGGTGCTCTGTGTGGCGCCCTGTTTTTTGCCCGTGGTGCTTCTTGTGGTGTCATACTATCTTCCCCTAAAACGTCGCGAATTTCCTCTATTTTCCTCTATTTGCACTTTAGGCCCCAAAAGCAGTGGTTTTGTAAGTGTTGACAACCTTTGGAGATAGGCGTAAAATTTTCCTCTATATTCCTCTCAAGTGTATCTAGATTCCTCTAAATGCACTTTTTTGCCGAGTTGATGAAAAAAACGTCCCCGTAGCTCAATTGGATAGAGCGTCGGCCTCCGGAGCCGAAGGTTGCGCGTTCGAATCGCGCCGGGGATACTTTTGATATCCCTCCCGCAAAAAGGTGCTAATAAAAGAAGGCAGATGCACCTGGCGGAAAACCGCGGCGGATTCTACGCCTGTCTCTAGGTTGCCAGCCCTTGGGACCAATTCCTTTTTTGTTTCAACAATGATAAGAACTGCCAGCTTGCCGACACGGTATATTCCCCGCAGCAATGAAAGTTCGGTTGCAACGAACACGCCAGTCTACCGGATTACTGCAAACGGTGCAAATATTGCTTTGCCTGCCACGGCGAACACCGCAAGAATCGGTTGATCAGAACCTCTGACGGCCAACCCGGACTCAATGACCTATGTTCGGGCTTGAGGCGTTTATTTGCTTATGCTGATTCGTACATCCGTCAGATTATCGCCCAACTATATCCCTCTTTCACGACATGATCTGGGATATTGTCTGTCAAATTCATAACTTGACAGACACTACTGGATTTGAAATCTATTAGTTTTCCAGTGTCATAATCTACTATTTTATTCAAAATAATATAAAATAAAACTTTTAAACAGCACTTTTGCTACCGTCGAATATTCCGCAGATGCCCAAGCATAAGAAATCTTCCAATAAAAAGGCCCCTCAAGTCCAGTCTGGAACCTCTGTTCCATCGGCGCTTCGGCTTAGCGTCATGGCAGGAACAGTGCTTATCGTCGTTGCCGTCTTTATCGCTTATTTCCCTTCCATAAGCGGCGGGTTCATCCTGGATGACGATTTATATGTGACAAACAATAAAATCATCACTGCCTCGGATGGTTTATATCGGTTCTGGTGCACAACTAAATCAGTAGATTACTGGCCGATGTCCAATACCACGCTGTGGACCGAGTGGCGGCTATGGGGAATGAATCCGACAGGTTACCACATTACCAACCTGATCTTACACATCGCCGACGCGCTGTTGATTTGGATCATTTTACGTAAGTTATCCATTCCTGGGGCATTCCTGGCGGCCATGGTCTTTGCCGTCCATCCAGTGAATGTTGAGTCGGTAGCCTGGATCTCACAGCGGAAAAATACTATGTCGATGTTGTTCTTCCTGTTATCGATTCTGTGCTATTTGAAATATTTATTACCCAGCAAAAGCGATGACATCCATAGTATTAGGCACACAACGTGTAGCGGCTTAGAACACGAAGCGGGCGGGTTTAGCGGCCACACAGATTCCGCACACGGCGTATGCGGGCTGCCTGCCAACCGTTGGTACTGGCTGAGCCTGGCGGCATTCACGTTGTCGATGCTCAGCAAGGGATCGGTAATGGTCTTGCCGGTGCTGATATTAGGGATCATTTGGTGGTTGCGCCTGTGACGCGCCGGGACTGGGTTGGAATTGCGCCGTTTTTTGCATTGGCCGCGGTGCTGGCCGCTGCTAATATGTGGTTCCAAACCCATGGTTTTGGTGAAGTGATCCGTATCGCAAGTTTTACGGAACGGCTAATTGGAGCCGGCAGTGTGGTGTGGTTCTACCTTTACAAGGCGCTTTTACCGGTCGATCTCGCCTTCATCTATCCGCAATGGAACATCGAAGCCGGCAATCCGCTGTGGTGGCAGCCGCTGTTGGCGGCGTTAATCGTTACGGCGGTGCTGTGGCGATATAGAAAAGGTTGGGGTAAGCCATTCTTGTTCGCTTGGGGTTTTTTCTGCGCGGCGCTGGTGCCGGTGATGGGCTTTGCGGACGTGGGCTTCATGAAATATTCCCTGGTGGCGGACCATTATCAGCACATCGCCATTATCGGTGTGATTTCGCTGGCATCGGCGGGCTGGAGTGCATGGCATCGTGTTGCCCACGGCAGAACACACTGGTCGACCGCCGTCGCTGTTGTGACGGTGGGGAGCTTAACATTTCTCACATACCAACAAAGCGAGATATACCGTGATGCCGTGAGTCTATATGAGGCGGCATTGAGCAAAAATCCGGAATGTTACATAGCCCATTACAATTTGGGCGTCACATTGCATAATAAACGCCAAGTGCGCGATGCGATAAAACAATACGAGCAAGCCTTACAGTTCAAGCCAAACTACTTCGAAGCACACTCCAACCTGGCTGCCATACTGATCCAAACAGGACAATACCAGGAGGCCATTGATCACTCACAGCAAGCCCTGCGGATCAAACCTGATTATCTCGAGGCCCAGAATAATCTGGGTCTAGCGATGGCCCAAGCGGGAAAGCACCAGGAGGGCATCGATCGTTTACAGCAAGTCCTGCGGATCAACCCCGATTATCCCGAGGCCCAGAATAATTTAGGTCTGGCACTGATACTAACGGGTCGGCCTCAGGAGGCGATCGAACACTGCAGAAAAGCCTTGCGGCTCAAACCTGATTTCTTTGAGGCCTATTTTAACCTGGGCAACGCATTATTTAATACAAACCGAGTTCAGGAAGCGATTGAACAATACAATCAAGCAATACAGCTGAAGCCTGACCACCCTGATGCCCAATTCAACCTGGGTGTGGCATTATTCCAAACTGGTCGGTTCCAGGAGGCCATCGATCATTTTGAGCAAGCGCTAAGGCTGCAGCCTGATTACGCCGCGGCTCATAATGAGCTGGGTTTAATATTGTTCAAAACAGGCCGAGCACAGGAAGCCATTGCACATTACCAGCAGGCACTGCGTCTGAAATCCGATTTCTCCGAGGCTTCTTTCAATTTGGCGCTGGTATATGCCAAGACGCACCAATCCTCCCAGGCCATCGCCGCGGCCCAGAAGGCTTTGGAACTTGCCCGATCTCAGGGAAAGACAGTGCTAGCCGAGCAGATTGAAGAATGGTTGGATTCCTATCGCGCCAACCTGTCAGACCTCCCGAAAACGTTGCCCTCCACCAATCGACAGTCCCCTTAACTTTATATTGTATAAGGATCAGAAAATTTCCGTGGTCCGGATCATCGTGCCAGATTCGTCGTTTCTGCCGGCGAAGAGACAGTGCTCAACGTAGAT
Source organism: Pirellulales bacterium (assembly GCA_963845975.1). GTDB lineage: Bacteria > Planctomycetota > Planctomycetia > Pirellulales > Thermoguttaceae > JBEKIK01. Next base: position 1,792,379 of record CAWJUD010000002.1, read on the forward strand.
GGGGCATTTGAAGGGAATTGGGCCGCCATTACCAATTCCAGCAATTCGGCCCGAGATTTCACCCGCAGTTTTTTCATCATTCTTGCGCGGCGGTCTTCGACGGCGCGGATGCTCAAGTCCAAGTCGTCGGCGATCATTTTGTTGGTCTTTCCGGCAACGACCAGGTCCATCACCACGCGCTCCGCCGGCGTGAGATTCTGCAACCTACGATCGACCTTGTTTTTCAGTTCGCGGAGCCGCCATTTCTCTTCATCGAGCCTGATCGCCTTCTGTATGTTATCGCATAGTTCTTGTATGCGGAAAGGCTTTTCCAGGAATTCGATGGCGCCTAGTTTCATGGCCTCTACAGCCGTGCGCACGTCCGAGTGTCCGCTAATGATGACCGTCGGCAGCGTAATGCCGGCGGCGGCCATGTGCTTCTGCAATTCCAGGCCGCTCATGTCCGGCATTATTACATCGAGGATCAGACATGCCGGGCCGCTGGGTTTATAGGTTTTAAGGAATTGACTTCCGGAAGAAAACGACTTGACCTTTAAACCGATCAATTGGATCACGTCGGTAAGAGATCGGACAATGGGCTCATCGTCATCGACGATAAAGACGGTGGGTTCGCGTTTCATTTTCCGGTGCCTAGTTATAATCAGCAGTGTAATGCCAAAGGGATCGCCTTTGTGAACAATACACACGCCATAACTAAAGCTGCCCACCGTGTGTAACGATGCTCGACTTTTTATAGCCTTGCCGCATTTCTCGTTTAAAGCTTGGAGAGAGCGAGAGTATAAAATTTATCGAACAAAGCGTCAACGTCATTGTGGAGAGTGTTATACCCCTTTGCGAATACAATTCGACGTTAATGATTGGTCGATAACGGTAATCTGTTTGGATGAAGATTTTCGGGAATTAAAAAAAGCTATAAATACCGGAGCAATTAGGATTTACGATCCTTTGCCGGCAAAAGTTTTTCATTCGAAACGGCCAGCCCTAAATCGATTCTTGGGTCCGTTTTAGGATGATTTATAATTGACGAAATCTCCTGCCATACTTTAGGGTATAGGGTTATAACTATTTCAGATGATGCTGCTAGGATTCGCCCATGGTCGTAACACATTAACCATAAAGAAGTTAAGATCAAAGAGAGCACGCGCCTATTACAGATCGGCATCTTCTGTTTTTCACATGATTCACATGTTATTGCGAACAATTCACAACCTTTTAGAAATGCGATCGGCCTGACCTTGATTGCAAAGAAGTTGAATAACGTTGCAAGGCTTGATATATTTAATAGATATTAAGTATTTTAACTTGCAAAGATGGAGATGTTTTTGTGATGCAACAGAGGCATATGGATCTCGCCGTCGGCGTAATGTTGGCAATTATCCTGATTTCTTTTGCAGGATGCGGCAAGCCTGCGACTGCCTTGATCGATCCTCCGCCGCCTGAAGTGACCGTCGGCAATCCGGTGGTCCGCGAGGTGACCGACTATTTCGAGTTTCCCGGCCAAACGTGTGCGGTGGGAGAAGTGGAAGTCCGCGCCCGGGTCACCGGTTATATCGTCAAGGTGAATTTCGAGGACGGTCAAGAAGTGAAAAAGGGCGATCTGTTGTTTGAAATCGACCCGCGACCATACCAGGCGGCATTGGACCGGGCCCAAGGCGAGTCGACTCGACTTAAGGCCGTACTGGAAAAGGCCCAGGCGGATCTGGCGCGCTCCGACCGGTTGCGTCCCTCGGGCGCGATCAGCGAGGACGAGTATGAACAACACGCGGCCCAACTTGCGATTGCCAAGGCCTCGATTCAAACGGCCGAAGCCGCGGTCCGCGACGCGGAGTTGAACCTGGAATTCACAAAAGTGGTTTCGCCCATCGACGGCCGCGTAAGCAGGGCCAGAATCACGGAAGGAAACCTGGTTCAGCCGGGCACGGCTGAAACAATGATCCTGACAACCGTGGTGACCGTGGATCCGATTTACGTTTATTTTAATATCGACGAGTCCGCATTGCTCATGTACGTCGATCGGAAGTGGCAATCGGGCGAGGCCGCCCACCCCAGCCGCATCAAGGATCAAAACATTCCCGTGGAAATCGCCCTGGCCAAAGACGACGGCTTTCCTCACAAGGGGATACTGGATTTTATAGATAATCAGGTCGATTCGAAGACGGGTACGATCCGCGCCCGGGGCAACTTGGACAACTCGATGCAATACCTGACTCCCGGGCTTTTCGTCCGCGTTCGGATTCCTTTCGGAAAACCGCATCAGGCCCTGCTGGTCAGCGAGCGCGCGATCGGCACCGACCAGAGGCAGAAGTACCTGCTGACGGTGAACAAGGAAAACGTGGTGGAGTATCGCCGAGTGAAGGTTGGATCCCTTCAGAACGGTCTGCGCGTGATTGAATCGGGGATACAAACCGGCGACCGAGTGATAGTCAACGGATTGCTCCGCGTCCATCCCGGCATAACCGTCAGTCCGCATCCGGAAGATAAGGGCATCGCGGCGGCTTCGCCTGCCAATGCGGCGAAATCTGAAAAAGCCGGCGCCGAGGAAGCGACGACAAACTAGGAAACCGCCAGCGATGTTCTCACATTTCTTCATTGATCGCCCCATCCTTTCCTCGGTGCCGTCGATCATAATCACGCTGGTCGGCCTGGTGGCGGTGTTTACGCTGCCGGTAGCGCAGTATCCGGAGATTACGCCTCCCACAGTTCGAGTTTCCTGTACTTATCCTGGCGCCAACGCGCAAGTTGTGGCCGACACCGTGGCCGCGCCCATCGAACAGCAGGTCAACGGAGTTGAGGACATGTTGTACATGTCGTCGCAGTGCAGCAACGACGGCACCTACAGCCTGACAGTGACGTTCAAGGTAGGCACCAACTTGAACATGGCCCAGGTGCTGGTGCAGAACCGTGTTGCGCTGGCAGTGCCAATGCTGCCCGACGTGGTAAAGCAAATCGGCGTAACCACCAAGAAGCGGTCACCCGACTTGATGCTTATCGTGAATTTGTTTTCGCCGGACGGGCGTTACGATCAACTTTACCTGAGCAACTACACGATGATCCAGATCGTGGACGAGCTTTCCCGCCTGGACGGCGTGGGTGACACGTTTATCCTGGGTCAACGCGATTACAGCATGCGGATCTGGCTCGATCCGGACCGGCTTACTTCGCGGGGCATGACCGCCGGCGACGTGGTCCGCGCCCTGCGGGAGCAGAACGTTCAGGTGGCGGCGGGACAGATCGGCCAACAGCCCGCCGTCAAGGGAGTGAATTTCCAATATACCTTAAGCACGCTGGGACGGTTGATCGAGCCTGAACAGTTTGCCGACATAATCGTCAAGACCGGCGTCCAAGGCGAGATTACCCGATTGCGCGACGTGGGCCGGATCGAACTTGGCGCCAAGAACCAGGACATAAACAGTTATTTCGACGGCAAGCCCTCGGCCGGCGCGGGCGTGTTCCAATTGCCCGGCGCAAACGCCCTGGAGACCGCGCAACGGGTGAAAGACAAGATGAAAGAGCTGGCACGGCGATTTCCCGAAGGACTTGACTATCGCATCGCCTACGACACCACTCCCTATATCTCCGAATCCATCAACGAAGTATTTAAAACATTGCGAGACGCCGTTTTATTGGTGGCCCTCGTGGTGCTGGTGTTTTTGCAAAATTGGCGCTCGGCGATCATTCCTCTCATCGCCGTGCCCGTGGCCATCATCGGCACGTTTGCCGCCATGTCGGCTTTTGGGTTTTCGCTCAACAATCTTTCATTGTTCGGGTTGGTTCTGGCAATTGGGATTGTAGTGGACGACGCGATCGTGGTGGTCGAGGCCACGGAACGCCACATCGAGGAGGGCAAGTCGCCTGTAGAGGCTGCACATCTAGCAATGGACGAAGTCTCCGCCCCGGTCATCGCCATCGGCCTGGTGCTGTCCTGCGTTTTCATTCCCTGTGTATTCATACGCGGGATAACCGGGTTATTTTTCCGCCAGTTCGCCTTGACAATCGCCATTTCCACCATCTTATCCACGATGAACTCGTTGACGCTCAGCCCCGCGCTTTGCGCGGTTTTGCTGAGAGAACGGCACGCGCATCGCGATCCGCTTTCCCGGATCATAAATCTTTTTTTGGGCTGGTTTTTCAAATTATTCAACAAGGCGTTTGCCTTTTCCATCAACGGTTATATTCGCGCGGTGGGAAAATTGCTACGGGTCAGCGTATTGGTGCTCCTGGTATATTGCGGATTGTTGTACCTGACCGTATGGAGCTTCGGGCGTATGCCAACCGGATTCATACCCAACCAGGATCAAGGCTATCTTTTCCTTGTGGCCCAGCTTCCCGACTCCGCGTCGCTCGAGCGAACCGAAGAAGTGATGGCCCGCGCAGACAGAATAATCCGCGGCACCAAAGGCGTGGCCCATGCACTCCGAGTTTCCGGGATGTCCTTCGTGTTGGGGGCCAACGGATCGCATTTGGGCACGATGTTCGTGGTTCTTGATCCGTTCGACGAGCGTCGCGCGCCCGAGTTGCGAGCCGACGCAATCGCGGCCACCCTGCAACAGCGGCTTTACAAAGAGATCGAAGATGCCGCATTCATAGTGATCGGCGCTCCGCCCATTCGCGGCCTAGGCACCGGCGGTTTCAAAATCATGATTGAAGACCGGGGAGATAACGGTTTGGAAGCTCTGCAAGAGCAGACCGACAACCTGGTGCGTCTTGGAAACCAGCAGGCCGAACTTACCCGGCTCCTTTCCGTGTTTCGCGCCAACGCGCCGCAGTTGTATGTCGACATAGACCGCACGAAGTGCAAGATTCTGGGCGTGGCGCTGAGCGAAGTTTTCGACGCCCTGCAGATCGACTTGGGCGGGCTGTACGTGAACGACTTCAACCAGTTCGGGCGCACCTGGCAGGTGAACGCCCAGGCCGACGTTCCTTATCGCATGCAGCCTGACGACGTGGGCCGGCTACAGGTCCGCAACAATCGGGGTGAGATGGTCCCGCTGGGAACAGTCGCGAAAGTGCAAGATATAGGCGGGCCGTTCGTCATCAATCGCTACAATATGTATACTGCCGCAGCCATCAACGGTTCCTTGAAGCCCGGTATAAGTTCGGGACAAGGCATAAAAAAAATGGAGACATTAGCCAAGCAACAACTCCCGTCCTCGATGGCCTGCGAATGGACTGATCTTTTTTACCTTCAAATCATCGCCGGAAGCACCACGTTTTTTGTCTTTTCCGGGGCCGTCGTACTGGTGTTCCTCGTGCTTGCGGGACAGTACGAAAGCTGGTCGCTGCCGCTGGGGGTGATTCTTGTCGTACCCATGTGCATTCTCTGCTCCGTGATCGGCGTGGCACTGGCGGGAATGGACATCAACATCTTCACTCAAATCGGCTTTGTCGTGCTGGTGGGTCTGGCCAGCAAGAACGCCATCCTAATCGTGGAATTCGCCAAGTCGAAAAGGGAATCCGGATCGCCGCGCTTTGAGGCAACTCTCCAGGCATGCAAGTTGCGATTACGGCCGATTTTGATGACCTCCTTCGCCTTTATCTTGGGCGTGCTTCCCCTGGTCGTCTCCAGCGGAGCGGGAGCCGAGATGCGACGCACTCTGGGTACCGCAGTCTTTAGCGGTATGCTGGGTGTAACCATGTTCGGGATATTTTTAACGCCCGTGTTCTATTATGTGATTCAGTGGTTTAAAGACCGCCGCCTTGAAAAAACCGCTGCATTTTCTTCCTCCCCCGTCTCAGAAGTTTATCGAACCTCAGATTGATAATACTGCGTTGGGACGGGAGTTGTACGCCCGTCCCGCCGGTCGAAACCGGGGCGGCAATACAACTACTGCCCCAACTCATGTCACTTTATCAATCTGAAACCTATAGCAGCGGTATAAATACTTTGAGACATTGGAAAACCCATCATCAGTACTGATGTTAAAAATTATCGGTTGTATCGAAATCTGTTAAACTGCGTAATATATACCGGTCTTGATAAGCTTAATTTTTATCCGCATCCCAATATTCCGATTATTACAAAGGAAACAGATTTACTGATTCTACCGATGGATGGATCCATGAGCAACGCATATCGAGAGTCAGAAAATAGAGCTGTAAGGCAAGGGTGCAGACTTGCCGTTGCTCGAAATACTTCACAATCGAATGGGCGCCGCCTGTTTCTGCCAATTGCCATGGTCATACTCTTGACGTTCTCAACAGGCTGCACAAGTTGGCTCGATTACCTGCGAAACGGTTTTAAGGTCGGTCCCAACTATCGCCCTCCGGTGGCCCCGGTTGCCAGCCAATGGATCGATTCCACGGATCCGAACGTCAGCAGCGAACCGGCCAAAGTCGATGCCTGGTGGCAAACGTTCAACGATCCGGTCCTTGACAGCCTGATATACACGGCCTACAGACAAAACCTCAGCTTGCGAGTCTCCTGTTTTCGGATAATCGAAGCGCGAGCGTTGCGCGGTATTGCCGCCGGGGAGTTATTCCCGCAATCGCAGCAGGCCTTTGGCAGTTACACGCGAACCAATAACAGCTTGAACAGCCCTAATGCGGTTCCCGAGAGATTCTCCGACGAATGGCAGACCGGCGCCAGCCTGGCCTGGGAACTCGACTTTTGGGGCCGGTTCCGCCGGGCGGTCGAAGCGGCCGACGCAAACCTGGACGCATCCATCTATAATTACGACGACGTTTTGGTCCTGCTTCTATCGGAAGTCGCGCAGAGCTATATCAATATCCGAACGGCGGAGCAGCGCTTGGAGTACGCCCGCAAGAACGTCGAAAACCAGCAAATAAGCCTGAACCTGGCAGATGTGAAGTTTCGCAACGGCGCGACGACGAAACTCGACGTAACACAGGGCCAATCGAACCTGTCACAAACCCAAGCGACCATTCCTCCTCTGGAAGTGGCGCGCCGACAGGCGGCCGATCAGTTGTGCATCCTGTTGGGAATGCCGCCCAGGGATATTGATGGAATACTCGGCGGTCACCGGGCAATTCCATCGGCGGCGCCGCAGGTTGCGGTGGGCATTCCCGCGGACCTGATACGCAGGCGTCCCGACGTCCTCAGCGCCGAACGCGCGGTTGCGGCCCAGAGCGCACTGATCGGGGTTGCCACATCGGACCTGTATCCGCATTTTTCCATTTCCGGAACAATATTTTACGATGCCAGCAGGTTCCAAGATCTATTCAATGTAAACTCGTTCGCTGGAAACGCGGGGCCGTCCTTTAATTGGAACATCCTGAATTACGGACGGCTGGTAAATAACATTCGCGTCCAGGACGCCCGCTTCCAGCAACTGGCCTACCAGTATCAGAACACCGTGCTTCAGGCCAATGCCGAGGCTGAAGACGCCCTGGTCGGGTTCCTCAAATTCCAGCAGCAGGTAAAGTACCTTGCCACAAGCGCACAGGCGGCCTCCGAATCGTTGGGGCTGGTACGAGACCAATACAACGCGGGCAAGACCGACTTTAACCGCGTGGTGAACGTCGAGCAGCTTTTGACCCAGCAACAAGACCAACTGGCCGTGGCCCAGGGCGCGGTGGCCAATAACCTGGTTCTATTGTACAAGGCCCTTGGAGGCGGATGGCAGACTAATTTCGGCGGTTCCGCATCGCAACCCGCTGCAGTCGAACAATCCGGCGGACCGATGCCCGATCCTAATCCAACAGAATCGGCGGCTCCTCAGCCGACAATGCCGCTGCCACCTGATCGTCCTTGACGATATCGGGGCCTTGATTCGGTGCATATAATCGCAAGTTCATGATTGATTGACGCCCGAAACGCATATACAATATCGCCTGCGGTTCTAATCCGTCGTATTTATAACCTATTCCAAAAGTCGCCTCTCCGGGCACCGCGCCAACGGTCAGGAGAAGGTTAGAGTGAGTCCCCTTACCCTTTGGGAGAGGATTAGGGTGAGGGCTAAAAACGTTGGGAATTCTATTGTTATAATCTCTTGCCGTGACTGAAGTGTTATGTTTTGGGATAGGCTCTTACCGGGAAGTAGCATAAGGAGTCGGTATTTATGCTTCTGAGATCGGCAATCAAGAGGCTACGGCTGCCATTTTGGTCGTATATCTATATTCTCATGTACCTGGGATGGATGCCTGCGGCACTGGCCGCGCAGGAACAAGCCGCGGCACAAGACGCCGAGCCGCCGGCAAAGAAACCGCCTATCAGTGTTGTAGTCGATCCCCGCGTGGAATTGATGAGCATCATCTTTCGCCTGGCGGGCAATCCGGAATACGGCCGGGGCAAGGTCGATTCGTATACCAAGGACGTGGAAAAGCAGTTCGGCGAGTTTCGTACTCATCCGGCCGTAAAACTGGCGCAAAAACTCCATCAAAGCCGGGGCGTGTCGTTCGACGCTTGCATGAACATCGCCGTTTACCTGAGGGACGCGGAAAAATGCGAAGAGCGCGTGCCCTTGGACCCGAGGCCCGAGGAGTTGGACGGCCGCTGGCGGATAGACGAGGCTCGGGAGTTTCTCGCGGCAACCCGGCAGTTCGTCAAAGATACGCATTTCGATGAGTTTGTCGCCGCCCATCATACTCTTTACGAAACTACTCAATCGCGGATGAAAGACCTCTTGGACAAGGAGGCGCACCTGGAGTGGTTTGATGAATTTTTCGGACGCCGCCCGCAGGTAAGTTTTAACGTAGCCTTGGGGTTGCTCAACGGTCCGAACAACTACGGTGTGCGGTTTGTGAGCGCGGACGGTAAAAACGAGTTTTACTGCGTGCTCGGCGTCTGGGCGACCGACGAGAAGGGATTGCCTGCATTCGACCGATCCATGATGGAAACCGTGGTGCACGAGTTCTGCCACTCGTATGCCAATCCGATCATCGACCTGCATGAGAAAGAATTAAAATCTGCCGGCGAGAAAATCTTCCCCAGCGTCGAAGCGGCAATGCGGCGCCAGGCTTACGGCAACTGGAAAACGATGATGTACGAATCGCTTGTCCGGGCGTGCACCTTGCGTTACACGCTGCGCTACGACGGCAGATTGGCATACTTGAAGGCGACTTTTTTAGAAAAACAGCGGCAATTTCTGTGGGTCGGCCAGTTGGCCAAACTTCTCGGAGAATACGAAAACGATCGCGGCCGCTATCGAGATTTAGAGGCATTTGCGCCAAAAATCGCGGCGTTTTTCAACGATTATGCGGAAAAACTGGATAACCAACAGGAAGCCAAATCAACAAATACGCCAAAAGTCGTCGATATGATCCCGAAAAACGGATCGACGGATATCGATCCCGGGCTGACTCAAATCCGCGTCGTATTCGATCGGCCCATGATGGATAATTCCTGGTCGCTGGTCGGGAGCGGGCCAAATTTCCCCGATCTATCGGGCAAACCAGCCTACAACCCTGACCGAACCGTCTGGACGGTCGATATCAAGCTCAAATCCGACTGGACTTACAAACTCATGCTCAACTCCGATATATACCAGAATTTTAAAAGTGCCGATGGCGTGCCTTTAGCGCCCGTTGAGGTGACGTTCAAAACCAGGAAAAAGGACTGATTGGCATTTTTTATCTAGGCCCCAGGAGGCCGGATATTCTTGTCCAGCCAGAAAAGACAAGCAAGAATGCCTGTCCACCTGTTTAAAATGGTTAGGAAATTTAATACAGCGATTTAAAATGCCGGCAGTTTGATGCTTGTCGACTCGGACACGCTGAGGATTGCTTCCAAGGCGGCGAACTTGTATAGCGCATCGAGTGTGGGTTCATTGAAGCAAGCCTCGTCGAAAATCTCGGCCGTAGCGCCGGCGAGCATGGCCATCAGCCCGACGTGAACGACTTCGGCGGCCTGCTGGCCTATGATGTGAACGCCGAGCAGTTTCATGTCGTCGCGGCGGAAAAGGAGTTTTAGGAACCCGCTCGTGTCGCCGATGATTCTGCCGCGGGCGCTGTCCTGGTATGATGCACGCCCTACAACGTAGTCGATTCCTTGGCGTTTAAGCGCCTCTTCTGTGTCGCCGACCATGCCGATCCCGGGAATGGTATAAATTCCAAAGGGCAGCAGGTGCGGATATTCAGAGCTGACCGGTAAACCCAAGGCATGTTGCACCGCCCGGCGGCCTTGTTCCATGCTTGTCGAAGCCAGCGCTGGAAATCCTATGACGTCGCCCGCTGCGTAAATGTGAGGTACATTTGTGCGGTATTGCTGATCCACATGGATTATCCCCCGATTGCCGACCGCCACGCCCGCCGCGGACAGATTCAGCTTTTCGGTGTTGCTTTTTCTGCCGGCGGCAATTAACACCTCGTCTACCTTTAGTTGCAGGCCTGAACTGAGAGTAAGGGTAACTCTGCCTTCTTTGCGGATGGGGCCCGAGTCATCGACGACACAGGCCTCCGCCATTTCCCCCCAATGGAAAACAATTCCATTGTTCTCCATGTCGGCGGTCAACGCCCGGGGGATTTCGCCGTCAAGGAACGGCAACAGCACATTGCTTCGGTCGATAACATGGACTTTGGCTTCCAGTGCGGCGAACGTGCAAGCGTACTCGCTGCCGATTACGCCCGCCCCTACTATTGCCATAGTCTTAGGCAGGCGGTCCAACTCCAAGATCGTGTCGGAATCGTATACTCCCGGGCCGAATGGAAATATCGGCGGGCGAACGGGCGACGATCCGGTTGCAATGAGTATGCGTTCTCCGCGCAGCAATGCTTCGTTTGATGCGGGCGGATGATCTTCCGCCTGATTAGTCTGCCGGTAAGTAACGCGAACTGTATGGGGATCTACAAAAACGCCCGTGCCGCAGTGGACGTCAACCCGATTGACCTCCATTCGCCGCGCTAACGTGGCATTAAGGCCGGCCTTCACTTTCCGCTCGTGCCGAAGGAAATCGGCGACTGTTGCCTCTCGCCGCAATGATAAATCTACTCCGTAAAGGTCGCGCGACCTCATTCCAGACAAAGCCAGCGCCGTTTCCCGTAACGTCTTGCTCGGCGCCGTGCCCGTATTGACCCCGGCGCCTCCGAGCTCGTGATGGCTATCTACCAGGGCGACGGATTTTTTAAAAAAAGACGCGGTAGTTGCCCCGAAGATTCCCGCAGGGCCGCCGCCGATTACGACCAAGTCATATTCTCTTATATTATCCGACATGTATAACCCTAAAAATAATCGCAATCGTTCCAAGTCAAGCAATAACCTGAAAGAGTGGCTTGATCATTATTTTAGGTTTTAGTCGAATGGATGTATAAGAATTGAATTGCCCTAAACAATTGCCCTTATGTTTCGCACATTCTTTTGCCGACCCGCTGCAAGTCTTTTTGGCAATAATAGCCGGGAATGCCGGTGTATTCTTCAGGCCGTCCTCTTGGATCACAACGACCAAGTGTCCGGCATTTCGATGAATGTCATATTATCTTGATTGTCTCGGGCATAAGCGGCGCGACACGATATCTTAACTTCTTTATCCGTATCGCGTTGCGCGGACGCCGCCATGTTGCGCGAGAATACGCGATGTATTTGGAAATGAGTAAGGATATCGATTTTTTTAATGCGCTATCTTAAATATGTATATCCGTCCGTGATGAAAAATAGTTTTTGCACAACTTCGAGTCATCGCTGTCGTATTTTAACGACCGTGACGCCATCGGGGTTAAACGCCAAACAGTAATTAAAGGAGATGCCATGCACAGAATGTCGATTCTTTTTATCGCGGCCATGTTTTTGGGACCAACCGCTTCAGCGCAGGATTGGGCCAAGGCCCGGCTCAATGATTCCCCGCGGCATTTGGAATGGGTCAAGATCAAGCACGGAAATCGCGAGGTGAATTGTTTCATTGCCTATCCGGAAGTGAAAGACAAGGCCACGGCAGTGGTCGTGATCCACGAAATCTTTGGCCTGACCGACTGGGTTCGCGGCGTGACCGATCAACTGGCCGAGGCGGGCTACATCGCCATTGCGCCCGATTTGCTCTCGGGCAGTGCCCCAAAGGGCGGCGGCACGGAAGAATTGGGCGGGGCCGATGCCGTGCGAAGGGTCATCTCGTCACTGCCGCCGGACCAGATCACGGCCGATCTGAATGCCGCGGTTCAGTACGTTGCCAAGCTGCCGGCCTGCAACGGCAAAGTTGCGGTTGCCGGATTTTGCTGGGGCGGCGGCCAAACCTTCCGCTATGCCACCAACAACAAAGACATTAAGGCCGCGTTTGTTTTCTACGGCAACGGTCCGGATAAGGAAAATGAGATCGCGCGAATCAACTGCCCGGTATATGGTTTTTACGGCGGGAACGATGAACGGGTCAATGCCACCATTCCGCAAGTGACCGAACTCATGAAAAAAGCCGGAAAACAATACGAACCTGTAATCTACCCCGGCGCAGGTCACGGATTCATGCGCGCCGGCGAAGCCCCTGACACCAACGAGGCAAACCGCAAGGCATGCCGGGAAGCATGGCAGCGGCTGAAGGATCTGTTTAAAAAGATGTGAAGATTATTTTATGTGGCTTTGGAAGCAGTGAAAATTTGTCCGAAAAAGAAATAAAAAAATACTTGACAGAGCGGAAATATATAGTAAAATCGAGACTGGTCCAAAAGGAAAAAGCATCTTTGAGATGAAGGGCCGATACGCCGGGTTCAAGGGCCGGTCCACGGCAATGAGGACGGCATGTAACCGAGGTTGGCGTACCGCCTCTTCGAGCGTTTTTATCGTTTAAGGAGAAACCCGCTTGTACGAAGAGCGGGTTTCTTCATTTCTTGGACCAACCTTATTGGTGTTTGCGCGGCTGACATCCCAAGGCGACCGAAGTGCGGCCGATAATTTATCCAAAAATATCGAATAGCACCGATCATCCTCAATGCAAACGTCGTTAATTGCTTGTATTGACGGCTCTTTTCACGATCATCGCCAGGGCAGTATAATATGCCCATGCGTATCATATCCCTTCAATCCGGCAGCAACGGCAACTGCATCTACGTTGAAGCAGGCGGAGTCAGGTTGTTATTCGATGCTGGAATAAGTGGTAGCAAAGTCAAGGAGCGGCTGGCTTTTCACGACCGGGATGCGGCAAGTATCAATGCGGTCCTGATTTCCCACGACCATGTGGACCATTCTCGTAGTATGGGCGTCTTGCATCGCAAATTCCACTTGCCCATCTATGTTACTGCCAAGACATATAGAGCCGCCAGCCGATATGAACTGGGGGAAATAAAAGATCTGCGGCACTTTTGCTCGGGTGAAACACTGCAATTTGGAAAGATCAAGGTGGAAACCATCCCCACTCCACACGACAGTGTGGATGGGGTGGCTTTTGTGGTGGACGATGGAAAACGCCGTTTGGGCATCTTGACCGATCTGGGACACGTATTCAATGATCTGGAAGATATTATCGGGTCTTTGCATGCCGTGCTGCTGGAAAGCAACTATGATCCCGAATTACTGGCCGGCGGCCGCTATCCCGAATGGCTCAAAAGACGCATCAAAGGTCCGGGCGGACACATTTCCAATATTGAAGCCGCTGAAACTCTCCGATCGGCCTGCTCGAAAAAGATGAAATGGGCTTGTCTGGCCCATCTTTCCCACGACAACAACACGCCGGCATTGGCCCTGGCAACCCATCGCCGCATTTTAAACGACCGTTTGCCTCTATTCGTTGCCACTCGTTATAAATCAAGCGACGTGCTGGAAATATGATTTAACCATGCAAAGGGTCGATTTTGACAAATTGGATCTCGATCCGGACATTTTCCTGGATTATGTATTTTCGGCGGGCTATCAGCCATTGAGGATGTTCATCATAAAATCCGGATAGCGCATACCGGTTGCCACACCCACGGGAAAGGCGGCATCCAGTTCAGCCATTTCTTGTATGCTGAGCGTCAAGTCGGCGGCGGCCGCGTCCTCCTCGAGGTACCGCCTGCGCTTTGTTCCGGGGATCGGCACTATGTCATTGCCCTGAGCCAGCACCCATGCGAGCGCCAATTGAGGCGGCGTGCAGCCGTGCCCGGCGGCAATTTCTTTTAGCTTGTCCACAAGCGCGGCGTTTTTGGCAAAATTATCGCCCTGGAATCGCGGGTGATGACGGCGAAAATCTTCCTGGACAAGGTCATCCGGATTGGCGATCGATCCGGTAAGAAAACCTCTCCCCAGCGGACTGTAAGACACAAAGCCGATGCCCAGGCTGCGGCAGGTTGGGATGACTTCGGCCTCGGGATCGCGCGTCCATAGCGAATATTCGCTTTGCACCGCCGTGATGGGATGCACTTTGTTGCCCGCCGCAAGGTATTTGGCGAGACCTCGCTTAGACCGAGGAATCGCACTTTGCCGGCTTCAACCAATTCCGCCATCGCGCCGACGGTTTCCTCGATAGGCGCTTTTGGATCGACGCGGTGCAGGTAATAAAGGTCCACGTAGTCGAAACCGAGCCGCTTAAGACTTGCTTCAAAAGCCTTGTGCACATACTCCGGCCTGCCGTCCAAGCCGCGAAAAGACGGTTTGTTTGGTTCGCGAACGATGCCGAACTTGGTGGCGATGATTACATCGCGTCGCTTGTGCCGGAGTGCGCGACCGACAAGTTCTTCGTTAATGCGCGGACCGTAGACGTCCGCAGTGTCGAAAAAATTGATCCCCAATTCCAAGGCGCGGTTTATAGTGGCTTCCGATTCTTTGTCGTCGCGGATACCATAAAACTCGCTCATTCCCATGCATCCCAGACCCAGGGCCGACACGTCCAACCCCTGAGCGCCCAATCGACGTTTTTTCATAAAGGACTCCCATGCTTGGCGTCTACTGCAGGACATGCGTTTTCATGACGCAAGTCATCCTTGGCTGAGTTATTGTGGACGTTCATCGGAATGTCGGGACCGGCATCGACGTGAACGATAAAAGCGCTATTTCCCATCATTCGCAGTCGGCCAAGGCGATGGGACTCGCGATCCGTGTTTCGTCGAGAGAAGTTATCTCCGGCCGATAGTCCAATAGAACTGAATTGTGTCGCGAAATCGGACTGCGTCAAGTACCCCACCCCCTAGAGTTGGCGGCAAACTGTTCGCAGAATTCGGCAATCGCACCGCCATCCCATCTCCAAGATGCTCGGGTTGGAAACCGCCCGGATCATGCGGGCTGCCCGCCGCGGTCGCGCCACCGGATATTTAATGAATGGCAGAACACCCCGCAAGTGGCGCGCTAGCAGATCCGAATTATATTATAATGGCTATTATGCTTCGACTTCTCGCCATCCTTTGGGCCTCGCCTTATACTTTGCTTGGTCTGTGCATCGGCATGGTCGGTATTTGCACCGGCGGCCAAGCGCGTGTTCGCGGTCGAGTCATTGAGTTCTACGGCGGGGCGGTGAAGCGGCTTGTAAGGCGATTGCCCGGCGGACAATTTACTTTAGCACTTACTCTTGGACATACTATCCTTGGCCAAACCGACGCGGCACTGGATATTTCTCATAATCACGAAATGATTCACGTTCGCCAGTATGAACGCTGGGGGCCTTTCATGGGACCGGCATACCTGATTTGCATGTTAGTCCTCTGGATCATGGGTCGCAGGCCGTATCGTGACAATCCCTTTGAGCGCAATGCATACGGCGAGGGTAAAAAGGATTGACCGATGGTTTTAAGCACAATACAAGAGACGCACTAATTTGAGATATCAGGCTGAATTTGAAAATCCTTTCCAGGGAGCCTTCCATGCTTAAGATTGCCATTATGCCAAAAGAAAAAATCTATCGTTTGGCAAAGGGAAAAGTAATAATCCAGACCGGCAAGACCAAGCGTGCGTTGGTCGCCGCTTTGTCACTGCTCGCCATATTCTCCCAGTCAATGGCTTCCGCGGAAGAAGCCTCCAAGCATGTGGAGATGGCGAAAAAGTTCGTTGCCCAAATGGCAAAAAGCCAATTTGAAAAGGCCGTCGAGCCGTTCGAGCAAACTATGAGCCAGGCGCTTCCGGCGGAAAAACTGGAACAGGTTTGGGATGGTCTGATCAAAGAACACGGCGCCTTTCAACGGATAATAGAAACAAGGACGGAGAAAATTCTGAAATATGACGCGGTCTTTGTGACTTGCGAGTTTCAGCACGGGACGCTCGACGCCAAGGTCGTTTTCACATCCCAGAATAAGATCGCGGGACTCTTCTTTTTGCCCTCAGGCAAATACAAGCCGCCTTCCTACGCCGATTTTTCCAGGTTTGAGGAAAAAGAGATACAAATCGGCAAGGGCCTTTGGAGTCTGCCCGGCACTTTGTCGCTCCCCAAAGGCGAGGGCCCATTCCCGGCAGTGATCCTGGTGCATGGCTCCGGTCCGCAGGACCGGGATGAAACTATCGGCCCCAACAAACCATTCCGCGATCTGGCACATGGATTGGCCTCCCGGGGAGTTGCCGTGTTGCGTTACGAAAAACGCACCAAACAACACCAAATTTTGATGGCAATGATAGCAAGCAATATTACCGTCAAGGAAGAAACCATTGATGATGTTGTTTCCGCTTTCGAGGCCTTGGCATCGCAAGAGAAGATCGATCCCAAGAGAATCGTAGTTTTGGGACACAGTCTCGGCGGAATGCTCATCCCCAGAATTGGCAGGGCCCAGGATAAAATCAGCGGATTCATCAGCCTCGCGGGTTCGACCAGGCCCTTGGAGGATTTGGTGTTAGAGCAAACCCGGTATATCCTGTCCCAGGATGGGAAGCTTAGCGAAGAAGCACAAAAGAAGATGCAGGAAATTGAGCGGCAGGTAGCCGTTATCAAGTCGCCGGAGTTGTCAGAGAAGAATCCCGGCATACTTTTGCTGGGAGGTCCGGCAAAATACTGGCTCGATTTGCGCGGATACCAGCCCGCCAAAGAGGCCCTGAAGTTGCGGCAGCCGATGTTGATTTTGCAAGGCGAGCGGGATTATCAGGTGACGATGGAGGATTTTGTCAATTGGAAGAAGGCGTTGGGAGCGCGGAAAGACGTGAGTTTTATCCTATACCCCGGTCTGAATCATCTATTTATGGAAGGCAAGGGTAAAAGTCTGCCTGAGGAATATTCTATTCCGGGCAATGTGGCAAAAAAAGTCATCGATGACATAGTGAAATGGATAGGGGGAATAAATGTAAGTGGAACTCAACGGTCTTTTAAGGGCCGGGAATTGTATGTCTGGCAAAGTGGTCTAAAATAGAGAAACCCGCCCCTTTCGAAGCGGGTTTCCCCTTAAAACTACAGCTCATTTTGCATGTTGAACCACAACAGCTTGCAGATCATCTTTGCTGGCAAATCCAGTAGATAGTATCTCTACGCAAAAATGACGCTGTAGAATTAATCGAAAAGTATCTATGGAAAAGACGGTACGTCAACCTTAATTATGCCGTCCATCGCAGTTGACTAACCCTTGAAGGCGGCGTATCGGCCTTCATTCGCAAAACACACTTTTTCCTTCTATACATATTTTATTCCTTCCTGCATGCCAGTCAAGAATTTTGTCAAAAATATTTCCACTGCTGCTTATGCCTTGCTAGCACGATAGGGGCACGTGTTTTTGCGGCTTTGGCAAAGGGTGCATATAAACATCACGCCGCCGTCGACTTTGCTGTTGCCAAGCCGATCAGTTCTTCACGCATGACTGGGATTTCCTTTGGGGCTTCGATCCCCAGGCGGATCCGGCTCCCCTGAATTTCCAGAACAGTGACCGTGATTCGCTTGTCAATGACAATGCTTTCAGCGGTTTTGCGACTGAGAACAAGCATGATTGGTCCTCCTGACTCAAATGGCATTCACAGGCGTTTCCTCGACGGCAATATTGATGCCGGGGAATCGCCTTTCGTATTGGGCAAAGAGTTCCTTGAGAATTTCGCCGATTGGTTGGGCGTCGTTTTTCCGCTCTTCTTCGACAAATGTGGTAATGCGATTTTCCATGATTTTCACCCTTATCTGCAATCATTCTACACAATACTGTACGAATGTCAACTACTATTTGTTCAAGTCGAGGATGAATGAAGGTAAGTCTTTACGCTGAAGGGAGTTGTGTTCCAGAAACCAACACAGAAAAGAAAATTGCCCCGAATTTTGTTCTTTGCGGTATCAAAAGACCGGTTTAAATTGTCAATTATTTGGCAATAGCGGCTTTAATTCGTCATCCATGGACTAATATGATTGAATTTCCGCCTTGATGACGTAACTCTAATCTTCAGAATAAGAAAGCCCTCCGAGATGCTCGCCGAAGGGCTGATTACTCGGAAAAGTCGGGGCGACTGGATGCCAATAGACTTTTTCTCCAAGGCGCGGCGGCCATCGAACCGCATATCCGACGCCTCATCGTCGTCTTTGTCCAGAATACCCCGCCCCCACCGTACAGCAAATCATGGCCGGATGGTCAATCCCGACTCTGGCCCTCACCCTTTGGTCCTCTGGGTGGCCTGTGGCGTATTCGCGTTATACTCGTATCGCCTCGTCGCCTAATTGTTGAGACGGGTTATTCCATCCGCTGTGACACGTCATTTCGGGGACTATAGATACAATGGCGGAGACAGGCAAATAGCCCTCGCCCTGGATTGGATGGGTTCCCTGAAAAGTGTAGGATCAGTGGTGCGTGTTGAGACAAGCTGGGCGTTCACCGACCATTTTTGCCAACATCGCAACCAGGGGAGCTAATAACATGACAGCCGCCAAATCCCACCCTGAACCCAAATCCTGCTTGCTGCAATTCAGTTTCGGTTTGTTACTCACGTTTGCGGTACTCACAGGTATCGGAATGAGTTGGGTAGCCATCAGTATACAGCGAGCGAATGGACAGGACGCGGGTGCGGCACCAATGGACTCCAAGGAGGGACAAGTAGCGACGGCATTGCTTGACATTGCGGGTATGCAGGCAAAGGTGGGCGACATAGCGGATGCGAAAGCGACGGCGCGTCGGATCGGCAAGACCTATGCGAAACCGAATGCTTATTGCAGACAGGCGGAAGCGCAGGCTTACCGAGCAATAGCCATTGCTCAGGCAAATGCCGGAGACATAGCAGGAGCCAAAGCCACTGCGGCGCAAATCCATGAGCAGTCGTGGAAAGAGGACACGCTCCGGTCGATCGCCGATGCACAGGCGAGAGCCGCGAACGGAACCACAGCCGAGTGGACCACACAGATCAGCCAGCGCGAACGGGCGTTTGCCTACCGAAATATCGCCCAAAAACAAGCGGAAATAGGGGATACAGTGGGAGCTAAAACCACGGCAGCAAAGCTTCGCCAGATGGCGGCTGAGATCAGCATAGAATATACGAAAGCAAGCGGTAGCACGCATTCCGCAGGGCCCATGAGCGAGTCGCAGGAGACGGCGACTTCCTCCGGTGGCAGTGTCGAGGCTCAGCTACTAGCTGGGAACATTGAACAAGCCAAAGTGACCGCCGCGAAAATCGCCAGCGAGAATGAGAAAGCGATGGCTTACAATGCGATTGCGACGGCGCAGACGGAAGCCGGAGACATCGCAGGAGCCAAGGCCACGGTCAGACAGATCGGCAGTAATGAGGAGAGAGCAATCGCCCTTGCTCTGATCGCCAAGGCACAGGCAGAGGCGGGGGACATATCGGAAGCCAAAGTGACGGCTGCGGGCGTCAATCTACATTCTCAGAACGCATTGGCCTATCGTTGGATCGCAACGGCCCAGGCAGAGGCGGGTGACATTGCCGGTGCCAAAGTTACACTCCGGCAGATCAGCGACGATGACGAGAGGGCCAAAGCCCGCAGTGTCATCGCCAAAGCAGAGGCCGACGCTGGCAACATAATTAGAGTCAAGCCGCACTCGACGCCGGTGGGTAAGAAAGTCGAGAAATCGGGCAATGCCAAGACAACTGCTGACCACACGCCCGAGGCGCAAGAAGAAGCCAATGTATTGACCACGATTGCCGAAGCTCAAGCACTGGCCGGGGATATCGAGGGAGCTTTGGCCACGACGACGCAGATTGGCGACGAGACCCAGAACGATTACGGGCTGCTCCAAATCGCCGTCACGCAAGCAACAAAAGGGGACGTGGCAGGAGCCAAAGCAACAGCGGGAAAGATCGCCGACAAGTATGCCAAGGCGAATGCCTATGGTGCGATTGCCGATGCTCAGGCAATGGCCGGGGACGCCGCTGGGGCCGAAGCCACGATAGCCGAGTACTGCAAAGATAGCAATAATTCGTCGCACTACCGTTGGATTGCTGAGGCTCAACTGAAGGCCAACGATTTGAACGGGGCTATCGCGTCGGTGGCGCACGTGCGACCGGAAGATTGTCGAGGACAAATCCTGCAAGAGATCGCCGATGCGCAAGCTAAGGCCGACGACATGGCCGGCGCCAAGTTGACGAGAGCGCAGATCAGGAGAGAGTTCGGCGACCCGCGTATAGACAAACTGGTAAGAATCCTCGTAGTGTTTGTCCCTGCTATACTCGGAACGATAGCAAT
This sequence comes from Pirellulales bacterium, assembly GCA_963845975.1. Lineage (GTDB taxonomy): Bacteria > Planctomycetota > Planctomycetia > Pirellulales > Thermoguttaceae > JBEKIK01. The sequence goes on from CAWJUD010000002.1 coordinate 1,812,742, forward strand.
GCTGCTTTCCATTACCAGTCTGCGGAGACGCACTTCTCTATGTCTCGCCACATTGGCAATGTTCCTCACCGTACCGATTGGGTTCATATCCGTTGTGCCGATCCCATTCTTCGCCTTCCTGTTGGGCAACGTGCTCTGCGGGCGGGGTTTTGGCGCACAGGATTTCTGGCAACCCTCGCAAAGCGTTTACAGGCTGCTCTCTCTGTTCATGGGAGCCGCTTTTGCTCTGTGTGTAGCGTGGCTTATGCAGCGTTGCGCAAGTTGGCTGGGACAACGGCTCGCACGCCGTACAACTCAATTCATGTCGCTCCCGCTCTTCCTTGTTGCCGTGGTCCTCTTTCAAGCGTTGATGTTCGTACTCTTAGCGTCTATGCAGGGCATGGGGTTGCTGGATTCGCTCCTATGGCCGCCGTGGGAAAAACTCCCCCCCTCTTGACGCCATCTGTCCGGGCCGGGCAAGCCATGTCGCCCCAGCAGCCACTTGTTGCCCGATGCAGTGGCCCCGGCAGCGGCGAACCAGTGGCCCTATGTGGGCTGGCGGCAAGTGGCCCCCGGTGCGAGATGCGGGCGGCCTTGTCCTCGACGGTGAACACAGACTGGCCGACCATCCCGAACCAGTGAGGAGGTTAAAACGCCGCGCAACCTGCTACTGCCTGCTAATCACCCAAAAGGCTTTCTGGGGCCAACTGCTTGAATCGCAGAAAGCGGCGGATCGAATTCATTTCGTCCAACGCTCGCGCATCCGCAGTGTCAATAAGCACTGACATTCTAGCGATTCCACCCTCAATTTCTTCGTCGCTCAAAACGCGTTCCCAGCGCGCCCGCTCAAGAAGCCACGCTTCAGCCGCCATGAATGATTGCCCGCTTCCTGTAAAACGAAGATAAAAAGCATAGGAATAATGGCGTCGGTAGGTCAGACCGGATAGCTTCCAAAAGTTGCGGATGGTGTTCTTGCTGTTGCACGTTCGATCATCCACTTCTATGACGCACAGGTTGGGTCCGCCTTCACCAAGCTGATGAGTGATGATGTCGGGGTATAGGGAGGGGTAAGTCGGGTTCTGCAAAGCATTAGTGAATCGGTATCTGGGCAATGACTCCGGCGCCCGGACTTTATGAACTCAACATCTATTCGTTATTCAGGTCAATCCGGCCCCCCGACCGACGGCTTGAAATCTTCTATGTGCTCATTCAGGCGAGCGTCAATACAGTTTGCCAAGCCAAGCGGCGAGTTCAGGAAATCGTGTGTTTGAACTGGCGTTTTGATAACGTAACTCTTTGCCCCACTATGAGAAAGCCCTTCGACATGCTAGCCGAAGGGCTGCTTTCTCATCAAAGTCGGGGCGACTGGATTTGAACCAGCGACCTCTTGGTCCCGAACCAAGCGCTCTAGCCAGGCTGAGCTACGCCCCGAGTTGTAATAACTCGTTTATTTATAAGGTGTTATAGCAATCCGGCAATTGCCACAGAACACCTGCTTAACCTCTTTATTTCACCCATTTTCACGTTGTTTGTAACCGTTTCTATACCATTCTGTATCATTCTGTACCACCGTTCTCATGCCGGAAGAGCGAGTAGTACCCAACGATTTTGATATTAACATAGCCAACTTCCAATTACAACTGTATCGGCATATAGTGTTGATTTTGTCTAATCGACAAACAACTCATACTAAGAAATGCCCGCCTCTCTTACAATCACACCTCATGGTAAAACACTAAGTTTTGGAAATACATCTCCAGTAGTGTATCACGTACTAAATAATGGCGGGTTGGTAGTCTTAGCTGCTGACTTATTAAAGAAATATTCTGTATTTATTCTTGACGATATACAGAATGGTGGTATAATTAGTACAGAACAATCGTAAGAAATGTACCCTAATTACCCTTAAGCTAATCATTGGAGCTATACATAATGAATTCGGAAAATCTATCTCAGACTGCGAAGGGCCGTCGAGTTACTATTGACCTTACCCCAGCCGCTGCGGATGAAGTGGATCGCCTTCGAGGTGTGACCGGCTTGACTACTGCTGATTTGTTCCGTCACGGTTTAAGTCTCTTCCGAATCTACGTAGATGTTCGGGAGCGAGGTCAACAGTTATGTATTTATGATCCAGACAAAAAGGGAATTGACACACGCCTGGAGCTTCCCTTAGAGGTGTTAAACAATCGTAGGGGATAATCATGCCACAGGAATCGGCAGAGACGATCCAGATCGACCTGGAATCAACAGAACAGTTCTATCGTCACGATATTCCGGCGTTGATCCGACGAGACAAAGCACGCACTGCCAATAAGCTGGCAATGGTTTTAGTCGTCGGCGTTGTTTTATCACTCCCCTTATATCTCGTGTCAGTGTGGTTGGCACCTGACGGGGCAGATCGGTTTGCAATTGTATTTGAGAAGTGGTACGCAATAATTAGCCCTCTCGCCGGTACTGCTATTGGAGCATACTATGGAGGTCGTATAGAGCGAAGTTCTTAAGGAGTAGGTTAATGTCAGATAGCAATTTTTTTGCAATGGATTTCGACAACCAAAAGCGTTTTGCATTCGCAGTGGAAAAGGAGGCACCGATGCTTTCTCCTCCAGTCTTGAATGTTTATCTTGCTGGGCCGTTGACTAACAATGACTTATGCACTGATTGCGATTGTCGTAAGGTGCGAGAGATCGTCAAACTTCTCTTCGGTTCTTATGAATATAATGGTATTCACTTCAATGTATATGACCCAGGTGATATTACGGCACCAGGTACGACACACTCACCAGAGGAAGTATATGAATTGGATCACGAGCGGACCGTGACGGCTGACCTTGTAGTTTTTCATGTAAATGTTCCGTCACTCGGCGTTGGTTGTGAGTGTCAAATTTCGGCTGACGCTTCAAGTCCTAAAGTAATCATTGCAAAAAAGGGCGCTCCATTAAGTCGGATGTTTGTCGGGGTTTATTCTGCAACTCTAGCAAAAATTGAATACGAGAACCCCGACGATGTAGAGATGGAATTATCCAGTCAGTTGCCGAGCATAGCAAGTCTGGCTGTGGAATCAGCAAGGCGTCGCAGACCAGTCATGGAAGCTTTCGCCGAATTAAAATTAGGACGAGTGATTTTCCGACAGAGAATTTTGCATAATGTATCACTTGAGGAACTGGCAAAAGAGACGGACACTAGCCCTCGTTGGCTTCAGCGGCTTGAACGAGTTCCAGCCGTCGCTGCTTGCTGTTCATCTGTAAGACTTAAAAGAATTGCAGATGTTACTCAATGTTACCTTCATTCAGCAAATCCCGATAATATTTTTACCCTTAAACCATCAGATGACTCTCTAAGTAGAGAAGAAAAAGAATCGCTTGACAATCTAATTGAATTTATTTTTTCTCGTGATGATAGGTATCCAGAGGATCGTGTTTTTCGGCTTTGGAATGGATATCGCCAGGAATTTCAGGAGGAAACCGCTCTTGTTAGTGTTGAACATCGAGAAGGCCATAATAAGATTATCACGGTTGGTGAATGGCGAGAACGGGATCAGCGTCTAGGACTATTTTGACACGGATGGAACGCGCTATGTCATTGTCACATTGTGTGGTTGAAGCTCTGGAAGCTGCCAGGAAATTGATCTATCAAGTGGGCTTTTCTCAAGCCCCAGTAGATATACACACAATTGCTCGCAAGGTAGGGGTCGATCTTATTGAAGCACAAGAGATGACAGCGGATGGCTACCTCGGGAAACAAAAGGATGGCACGCTAGTGATTCGTTATAGAATTGGCAACAGCCGGCCGCGCAATCGTTTTACTATTGCTCACGAAGTTGGCCATATTCTACTAAATCAGGTTCAAAAGAGAAACATCGTTGGCGAGAATAAACGAGAATGCACAGTGCATTGGGAAGAACGGGCAGCCAACAGAATTGCAGCCGAATTGCTTATGCCAGAACCCTGGTTTCAGATGGAATTCATTCGGCGTGAGTATGAAGGCAAGCGACCAAGTTGGGCTTTTATCAAGGAACTAGCGAGGCAATTCAGGGTGTCTGAAGATGCAGTCATCTATCGTGTTCTCGAAATGCCACGATTGGCAGCGGTTCTAGTCCGTGTATGTATAAATGGTACCAGCCCCCGTTTTCCCTATAATTTTTCAGAGAACGCATTATTCCAACTCGCCTACAATGTCAGCTATGAAGTTGACCGACTTTGGCGAGAGGCTAAGAGAAGTAACCAACATTGTATTTCTATTGTAAATCCACATGGTCAAAAAGAATTATCATGCGAAGGGCGTATGAGAACACTCACGACCCGTCGTGGAATATCTGAACAATATTGGATAATCGGTTGGACTATGATTGATGATCTTCAGCATAAAGCTACATATAAACAGATACCAATGGTTTTAGATACAATATGAAGTTAGATGAATTCCTTCGGATTTTTCCCATGCGCGCTCCGAACATCATGTGGTTCCTTGGCGCTGGTGCTTCTGCCGCTGCTGGAATCCCTACTGCTTACCACATGATATGGGAATTCAAACGGCGTATCTATTGTTCTTCACACCGCGTACCGCTCAGTGTCTGTGGAGACCTTTCTAATCCAGCAGTGTGTTCCACTATTCAACGATTCTGCGAATCCCTTCCTAAAGCTCCCACTAAAGATTCGTCAGAGGAATATGCCTACTATTTTGAAACAGCATTTCCGAGCGAAGTAGACAGACGGCGGTTCATTGACCAGTCAGTTTCGGGAGCAGCCTCTTCTTTTGGTCACTTGGCAATGGCTGGACTTATGAAGACTGGCCAAATAAGTTCTGTTTGGACAACAAATTTTGACCGTATGGTCGAAGATGCTGCTGGAAAGGTTTTCAATACAACAGGTCGATTAGTAGTCGCCAGTATCGACTCGTCAAAAGTTGCAACTGAAGCGATGAACGAGTCAAGGTGGCCGCTTCTAGTTAAGCTACATGGCGACTTTCAATCCCGCCGACTGAAAAACACTGAAGAAGAGTTGAGATCGCAGGATGTAATATTACAGAGCGTATTGGTACAGGCTTGTACTCGCTTTGGCCTTGCCGTTGTGGGCTATAGTGGCCGAGATGATTCGGTCATGGATAACCTTGAAAAAGTAATTTCTAATAGCAATGGCTATCCGGCCGGATTATTCTGGTTTCATCGACCTGAGTCACCGCTTCTTCCTCGCGTGCAAACGCTCCTGGACAATGCTAATGCTGCTGGTATTGAGGCGCATGTAATTGAAGTAGAAACATTTGACGAATTATTCGGCGACATTTTGTCTCTATTGCCTAACGCTTCACCTGACATCTTGAACTTGCTTGACCACCAGCCCGCTAGAATTTCATATCCTCCCATGCCTACACCGAACGGTGGCTGGCCTGTTATACGGTTCAATGCTTTTCCTATCACATCTGCGCCTACTATGTGTAGACGCATTGTCTGTGACATTGGAGGCTATAAAGAAATACGAGAAGCAATAGACCGTGCAGGCATTCAAGCAGAGGTAGGAAGACGCAACATTGGCATTATTTCATTTGGCGAAGATGCAGAATTACGCAAGGCTTTCACGCCTTATCATATTTCTGAATTCTCTTTTCATGCAATAGATCAAAAACGATTACGATATGAATCTGCCGAATTGGGCCTTCTCTACGATGCACTATGCCGTGCGATAGGTCGATGTTGTCCTGTAAAATTAGATCGCCGAAGGCGTGCCTTAATTATTGTTGATCCTGATCGGTTTTCCGATGCAAGGTACAACATTCTGCGCTCAGCAGTAAATCCACTTTGCGGCAAGATACCAGACACTGATATATCATGGGCCGAGGCAATTAGAGTTAAGTTAGAGCTTCGTTCACAAAATTTATTACTTCTCGTTGAGCCAACTATATGGGTTTCCAGAACAGAGAATATTGACCATGATCCACGCATTTCCCAGTTCGTTCGGGAGAAACTAGCCAGACGCTACAATCCGACTTGGAATAAACTTCTTGATGGCTGGGCTGAACTGCTTGTTGGCAATGAAAAAGTAGGAACTCTTCGTGCCTTTGGCACAACTTCTGGAGTAGATGCCGTTTTCGAGATTCAGAAGACAACGGCATTTAGCTGGCGAGGGGGCGTCCGATGAGTATAAATCCATACAATTTGCCTGCCCACTACCTAATCCCAGAACCGGAACTTATATTCCATCCCGAACGATCATCAGATCGAGATCACCATCCACTTCGTGGTCTATTAACTTATGGCCCCTTCAGCCGGTCCATTATTACACAAGTCTGTGATCCCATTCGCATAGCTTTTGTTACTGCGCACGGACAAAATAGACTTTTAACAAATCTGTTGTCTGAGGTCGAAAATCGTCATCAACCAAAGGAACGAAAATCCTACTTACTTGAGTTTCCTGGATTTCAACGGATTTTTGGTGTTAAGGTTGTTCCGGCAGCGGCAAACTGCCATGTTGAGTTGCCTAACGATTTAGAGTCTAATCTTGCACGTTCCCAGAAACCTCATGTACTGCTTGCTGATACTCTAACACGGGCACTATCGCACTTACAAGCAAATCGAAATGAGTTTGATATAGTTTTACTCGTAATACCAACAACATGGGAACAATGGCTGGTTTTTCGTGATGAAGGAGAAGACTTCGATCTGCATGACTACCTTAAGGCTGTAACGGCAGCAAAAAACTTACCACTTCAGATTTTGCGGGAAACCAGAGCTTTTGCATATCCTTGTCGATGTAGTGTTATGTGGCGTCTTGCTATCGCTATCTACTGTAAAGCAGGAGGAATTCCCTGGAAATTGGCGGACGCCGAATCTGATGCAGCACACATTGGCCTAAGCTATACGTTGCGATTGCATCCTACCGATTCTCAATCGCGTTTTATAACTTGTTGCAGCCAAGTATTTGATGCAGATGGAGTCGGATTAGAGTTCATAGCCTACGATGTAGACGATGTTCGCATAGAACGCGATGATCCATTTCTTGGCCGGGGTGAAATGCGTAAAGTAATGTCACGAAGTCTTGCCCTTTATCAAAGGCGTAACGGGGGACGTGTACCAAAGCGTGTGGTGATCCATAAGTCTACCCCATTCAAGCCGGAGGAAATTGACGGCTGCTTCGACGCATGGCCTAATACTCGTGGTTTGGACCTTATCCAAGTCCAGCAAGATGTTATTTGGCGAGGAATACAAATCAATCCACCGGAACGTTCAGGTGCAAAGGGAAGCCCGGGAAGGTATCCATGTAGACGCGGAAGTTACATACAACTCGATGGAAGAAATGTTCTCCTTTGGACGCAAGGAAATGTTCCGATGGTTGGCCGAAAGGATTTTTTCAAGGAAGGAAAAGCAATTCCGGCACCCCTTCTCCTAAGCAGATTTGCTGGTCATGGACCATTCGACCAAACGTGTCGTGAAGTGTTGGGACTATGTAAGATGAACTGGAACCATGATGGGCTTTACGATAGGTTACCGGTGACGATGGCCTACGCCAAAGTGCTCGCCCGAACAGTCAAAAGAATGCCCCATTTAGCCCCAAGACCATATCAATTTCGGTTTCTGATGTGACTTATTCTTGCATCCGAAATGCTCTATTGGTACTTTAGTTGTCCTTAATCATGCTGCCCAATCCGCACACAACAGTTCTGCCTGCTCTAACACTGTTCGAGTGGCCTCTTCGCGGAGGTCGGGCGGGTAGCCGTGTTTTTTGAGGATGCGCCGAACCATCACGCGGATTTTTGCTCGGGCGCTTTCCCGAACCGTCCAGTCGATGGTAACGCTTTTGTGAACAGAGACTACCAGTTCCACAGCAATCACCTTGAGTTCATCCACACCCATCACCTGAACGGCACTTTCGTTCTGGGCCAAGGCATCATAAAAGGCAATTTCATCGTCGTTCAGTCCCAGATCAACACCGCGATGGGTAGCCTCTCGCATTTCTTTGGCTAAACGGATCAGTTCCTCGATAACCTCCTGCGTGGCGATGGCTCGATTGTGGTAGGCGTTTAGTGCTTTCTTGAGCATTTCCGAGAACACACGCGATTGGACAAGGTGCCGCTTTGACCGTACTTTGATTTCATCCTTCAGTAGTTTCGCCAAAAGTTCGGCGGCAACATTCTTGTGTTTCAATCCGCGAATCTCTGCCAGGAACTCGTCTGATAGGATGGAGATATCAGGCTTCTTCAATCCGGCTGCCGAAAAAACGTCAATCACTTCATCCGGCGCAGTGATTGCCTTGGAAACCAATTGTCGAACAGCCTGATCCAGGTCTTCCTGGCTCTTACGTTCTCCTGAAGGCTTCACCAAGGCGGCACGGACGGCCTGGAAAAAGGAAATGTCGTCACGGATGTGGATTGCCTCATCGTGGGCGGCACAAAGGGCAAATGCTTGCGAAAGATTGGTGACGGCGCTAGTGAATCGGGGTTTTCCATCGTCCTGTTGGAGAATATGCTCCTGAGCAGGTGGCAGCAAACCGAGACGTTGCGATGGGGTGCCGGTTGTCCACTTGCCCCAGTCGAAGCCGTGCATCATATCGCAGCAGACTTCGTACTTCTCCAGCATCGCGGCAACCGCCTCCTCCATATTGATGCTCGGCTTGCCCTGGCCGCCACTTTCCGTATAGGCAGCCAGAGCTTTCTTCAATTGGTCAGCCAGCCCCAGGTAATCCACAACTAGACCGCCCGGCTTGTCACGAAAAACCCGATTCACACGGGCAATGGCCTGCATCAGCCCATGTCCGCGCATCGGTTTATCCAAATACATTGTGTGCAGGCAGGGTACATCGAATCCAGTTAGCCACATATCGCGGACAATGACCACCTTGAACGGATCGTTGGGATTTTTGAAACGCTTTCCCAGTTTCTTTCGGCGGCGTTTGTTGCGAATGTGTTGTTGCCACTCGGTTGGATCGGAGGCGCTGCCGGTCATCACGATCTTGATTGCCCCCTTTTCATCGTCCTTACCATGCCACCGGGGGCGCAGTTGAACAATCTCGTTGTACAGTTCAACGCAGATACGACGGCTCATGCAGACGATCATTGCTTTGCCTTCCATTGCTTCCAGCCGTCGCTCATAATGGTCTACCAGGTCTTGGGCAATCAACCGAATCCGTTTTTCGTCACCAACCAGGGCTTCCAATGCGGCCCACTTAGTTTTCAGCTTCTCTTTCCGTTCTACTTCTTCGCCCTCGGTGATTTCCTCAAACTCAGCGTCGAGATGCGGCAGTTCAGACTCGTTCAGCCCGAGTTTGGCAATCCGACTCTCATAGTAAATGGGAACCGTTGCCTTGTCCTCCACTGCACGCTGAATGTCGTAAATAGAGACATAATCACCAAATACAGCCCGTGTGTTGGCATCAGTCTTCTCAATAGGCGTGCCCGTGAATCCAATAAACGACGCATTCGGCAAGGCATCCCGCATATTCCGGGCAAGCCCGTCGATCAAGTCGTATTGGCTGCGGTGGGCTTCATCGGCAATGACGATGATGTTTCTCCGGTCGGACAGCTTTTCAGCCCGCGCACCTTTTTCGTCGGGCATGAACTTCTGAATGGTAGTAAATACCACGCCGCCGGAGGCCACTTGTAGCAACTCCCGCAGATGCTTCACGCTTTCAGCCTGGATCGGCTCCTGACGCAACAATTCGTGGCATCGCTGGAACTGGCCGAAAAGCTGGTCATCCAGATCGTTGCGATCGGTCAGGGCGACAATCGTAGGATTATCCATTGCCGGATGCAGAATGATCTGCCCGGCATAGAATAGCATTGAAAGACTCTTGCCCGATCCTTGGGTATGCCACACCACGCCGCAACGCCGGTCTCCGCTAGGCTGTGATGCCTCGATAGTTGCTTCAACCGCCTTATGAACGGCATGGAACTGGTGATAGCCTGCAAGAATCTTGTGGAGTTGGTCGCTGTCGGCATCTTCCTCGAAAACAATAAAATGCCTCAGCAACTTTAGAAATCGCTCCTGGTCAAATACACCGCGAACGAGGACTTCAAGTTCAAGAATGGATGCGGGGGCTGTATCCTCGCCTGCAATGGTCCGCCACACCTTGAACCATTCCTGGTTGGCGGTCAGCGATCCTATCCTGGCTTGGAGTCCGTCTGAGACAACCAGAACCTCGTTGTAGTGGAAGAGCGAAGGGATTTCCTGCTTGTAGGTTTGCAATTGGTTCCAGGCGTCCCATATAGTGGCGTCCTCATCGGCTGCATTCTTGAGTTCGATGACTCCCAACGGCAATCCATTGATGAACACCACAATATCGGGTCGGCGGTGGTTCTGGTCCTCGATGACCGCAAACTGGTTGACGACAAGCCAATCGTTACTTGCCGGCTGGTCGAAATCCAGTAGCCACACCCGATCACCACTAATCGTGCCATCATCGCTGCGATACTCCACCTCAACGCCATCCCGTAGCATCCGATGGAAAGCCCGATTGTTGCCGACCAACGAAGGCGAGTCAGGACGAAGAATCTTGCGTAAGGCTTCCTCACGGGCTTCAGCAGGAATGTCGGGATTGAGCCGTTCGATGGCATCTCGCAGGCGCTGGACAAGAACCACATCTCCAAACGATTCCCGCTCCGCTTCTGGTTCGCCGGGAGCAATGATTGGACCGTGAGCTATCCCATATCCCAGTTCATCGAACCAGGATAGGGCGGCTTCTTCGACGGTTGATTCGTTAAACTGTTCGGTCATGGCATGGACCTTACTCCAATGTACCAGTTTGTGGATTCCAGTTTTCTTTCAGGTAATCATAACAGTGTGGCTCAATTTCGTACACTCCGGCCTGACGATGCTCTTTGACTATCCCCTTTTCGATCAATACGGCCATCTCGAAATCCCAAACTGCCCTATATTGTCCTACCTCGAACTCGGGAATCTGCCGTCTGTCTTCGACAATAAATCGAAGAAGAAACTTGCGTTGCCAATCAGTGAGACTGTTGAGATTCTCTCGAATGTTTTTCTGCTGTTGCTCCGCTTTCTGTTGCGCTCTTTGGTGCGAAACAATTCGCTGACGATAAGCCGCCACGCCGGAATAAACCAGCCACGCGCTAAGAAATGCAATAAGGAAGACCACCAAGAGCGCGACGGCCACGCCGATTGTCCCATATTCCTTGAGTTCTTGAAACCACTGACAATGCTTTGATGTGAAGTAGAAGACGACGACCGAGAGCAACGCAACCAAGAAGCTCGCCGCGTTCTTCGCCCGAATGTCCTTTTCAAGCAACCACTTGGTAAAATCAACAATGTCTTTCATTTGTAAAAATTATTTAATTACGGGGCACCCAATTTCCTTGCTCATCGAAGTTATAACTACGCAGGTGTCCTGCGCTCTGCCATAATGTATCAAAAATAGGTTTTAAGATTGAAGCAGAAGATTGGGAGAGGTTTTCGATCATCACTTCAGGCAACACAATAATATCACGATCAATGGTGTGTTGGTTTCTAAATGCAACACTTTCATATTCCGGGACTAGAGAAAAACCTTTCACCCCGACAAGTGATAACATGATGAAGACAGGTGGCATGATATTCAATTGACTTAGCAGTGTCAGATATTGAGGTAATATCTGAACAAGATTACTCTCAAAGTTAGAAGACGGTATTAGTTTGTGTTCTCCACTTAATGTGAAGTTATCCACGGCTTCGATGATTCCGTTATGAAAAAGTTGAGTATATGAATAACAAGGTTGTCCCTCAGACTGATAGTAACTAAAGTAACCATCGAGATTCATTCTCCCATCCCATGACGAGACAAGCATGGGTTTGAGATGAAATTGCCCTTGGGCAACGGCAAGAACATCGACAGTGGATGAACTACTGAAAGCCGATAGTGGAAGAAGATGTAAAACAGTTTTGCCAGATGATCCCAAAGGAATTGGCGTTTCGCCTGAGATAATTTTTGACAAACGGTCGTCACGGAAACGACGTATTCTCTCTGGCAGAGTATCAGATAAAGCAAAAGCTGAACGTATTTCAGTTACGTCCATCTGGAATTTACCGGCATTGGTCCGTGAAAAGAATCTTGACCAATTCTTAAATTTTACCAAGTGTGGCGAACACCAACTCTTCGGAACTCGCAAAATGATAACTGGACCATCTGCAAATCCGTCAACCGCCTTGATTTGAACACCAGGAACCCGTGGTTCAATGCCGTCTCTGATGCTATTATCTAATCGAAGAATCTCTGCATCGGGGTCGATAGCCGGAAGGCCATTTATCGACGTAGGAATCCCTTCATCTTCTTTGACTCCATAGATGATGTCACCTCCAGCAGCATTAGCAAAAGAGGAAACATCGGCAAGAAACTCTCGTTTCGCGTCATCCGTCCCTCCGGGAAGAGTCAATTTGTAGTCGATAGTGCGCCCTCGGCTATGCTGTTAGTCAGTAGGGCATCAATGTCGCCTTTTGAGATGTCGTTAAACTGCTTAGTAAACATACAATTGATTGCCATCGCCCCTTTCTATGAAATCAGTGCAAGTGCTCACGGACAAAAGAATGAATCCCATCAAGCATCCGTCTTACGGCATCGGAATCAACATCACCAATACGACCGTGTGCTGCGGCATTACGTACAGCGGCCCACCCACGAATCTCCTGGGCTTTCACAGACGAGTAGATGTCGCATTTCGCCAAGTCGGTGTTCAACGGGTCGATCGTTTTGCGGCCGCCCTTATCCGTTTCGAGAGGAATCTCCTGGTCCTCGCACAGCTTACGCAGTGTGTCTTCGAGCACGGCCCCGGCAAGAACAGCAGCAGGCACATAGTATCCTTGTTCCCACAACGTCTCGGCCTGGGAAAGATAGTCTCCAGCCACCTCCGCCCGGATGAAGCAGGCCGGGTCATTCAGGAATCCATCACGGAAATCATCTCGTATGGCGGTGAGACGACCAACCAAGTACCGCACTGTGTGGGGCTGGGGCGTACCGTAATTTTGGAACTCCTCGATGATCTTTGAACTAGGACTTTTTTTATGTATTATGCTGTTCAAGACATTTATACACCTAGTTGCCCAGCTAACCATCTTAGAAGCATCAACAACCTGGTAATTGGGATTTCTACTGAGAACGGTTCCGTCAAATAGACTAGCAACCCGCACACTGCCTGTTCGTTCCTCGGCTGTTTGAAGCACTTCTTCGCTTGATGCAATCAATACTTCAAGTTGAGCCAGTAACTTTTCTCGAAGAGTATTCGATATGGTCATAACTCCATCTCCTTGCCCATTCTCTTTACAGCGCTCACACAAATATCGCCGGACAGCAGCTTCGGCAACAGGGCATCTCGGATTGCGGCGAGATGTTTCGATTGTTCTACATTGGCTGAAATTTGTTTGATGAACGGGCGAACAAAATCACCAAAGCGTCTGACGATTGCTTCAGGCGGAATGGCCAGCAGATATTGATTGAAACAGTCTGGTGGAACTCTTTGCCGTCCACTGGTGCCTGTCATGTTCTGGATAGCGAATGAACGGAGATCGTCAGACCGAGCAAGGTAGTATCCAAACTCTGCGGGCAAGGGTGTTTTTGGGTGAAAAACGATGTACTCTGTCGATCCCCAGCCAACCTCGCCATCACAGAGGAAATCAACGAACGCAGTTTTGCCGTTTTCAAGACAAGGTGTAATTCGAGCCAATAGCGTATCATCGTTGCTGAATTTCGTGCCAGAACTAAACGCACGATCAATGATTTCATTGGGGCAATGGCCGCGAGTTGGCATGTTTTTCATGTCGAGATAAGGCGAGATTGTTCCTTTCGATAGCGTTCTTTTTGGATTGACTTCAATAACTTCGGAAAGCTGCCTGATTTTCCATCCTTGCGGAGTGCAGCCTAGCGCCGATTCCACGAACCTGTCGGGAAACAGGGCGGCGGTGGCGGAGTCCATGCCGAAAGGGTGGCGACCATCCATTTTCGCACGCACAGGATCGAAGTCCACAAACCAACTCTTGAAGATCGCCCGAGCCATTGCCTCTAGCGTCTCATTCATTCGCCGGTTCAGTTCAATCTTGTCATCCAACGTGCCGAGAATATGGGCAATGGCTTTTTGTTCATTAAGCAAGGGAATAGTAATTGGAAATTTCAGGAAATCAAGCAAAGGTATCCGATCAACTGTGCTACCGTGGACAGTACGAGAACGAATCAGTTTTTGGAAGGTGGGTGAAAGGTATAGATAGAGTAAAAAACGAGGATCAATCTTTTTCGGATTAGGCCGCATTCGCGCCATTCTACGTCCCAGGCAGCATCGAAATCCTGAAGGGATTCTCGCTGCTTCACCAAGCCGTGTCTCGTAGGAAAACACAACATCATCCGGTTGAGGTGTCACTCGTCTTGTCCATTTGATATAATCTTCTTCGTTAAGATGCTCCGTATCCGATAAATCCAGTCGCCCATTAACAAGAGAAGAAATCCCGAGGAAAATCGGGCCGCTGTCAGTCTTCTTCGGTGTGGCATGGGGACCATCGAATAATCCTAAACATACGTCACCGATTGTCATCTGAATCCAGCTTTCACTTGCCATACCCCAAGCCCTCCAGGTTTGAGCGAATGACCTTTTCCAGCTTCCGCGATTCCGTGAACTGTTCGTTTAACGCCGCCACCAACCGCTGCATCTTCCCGCCGAACGGCTCGTCGTAATCCTCCACTTCCTCGGCCCCGACATAGCGACCGGGCGTGAGGACGTAGCCGTGTTGTTGAATTTCTTCAAGCTCGGCAGACTTGCAAAAGCCGGCAATGTCCTTGTATTTCTTCTTGCAGTCCTTGTCACCGCGCCAGGCATGGTAGATGTCGGCCAGGCGCTGGATGTCCTCGTCGGTCAGTTCCCGATGCACCCGGTCGATCAACACGCCTAGCTTGCGGGCGTCGATGAAGAGCGTTTCACCGCGTCGATCACGGAACCGACTATTTTTTTTGCTTCGGGTAATGAACCATAGGCAAACGGGGATTTGTGTGGAGTAGAACAACTGGCCCGGCATAGCCACCATGCAATCGACTAGATCGGCCTCGACAATCGCCTTGCGGATGTCGCCCTCGCCCGACTGGTTAGAACTCATTGAACCGTTGGCCAGTACGAAGCCCGCAAAGCCGGTAGGCGAGAGATGGTGGATGAAATGCTGCACCCAGGCGTAGTTGGCGTTGCCCTTGGGTGGAATACCGTATTTCCACCGCACATCTTCCTCATTGCGAATCCAATCGGAATCGTTGAACGGCGGGTTGGCCAACACGTAATCAGTCTTGAGGTCTTTGTGCAGGTCGCGGCGGAAGCTGTCGGCATGTTCCGACCCGAGATCGCCCTCAATGCCGCGAATGGCAAGGTTCATCATCGCCAGCCGCCGCGTGGTCGAGTTAGATTCCTGGCCATAAATGGCAATGTCGCCAATTCTCCCGCCGTGGACTTCGACGAACTTTTCGCTTTGGACGAACATGCCGCCTGATCCGCAGCAAGGATCAAACACTCGGCCCTTGTATGGGGCAAGCATTTCGACCAACACACGGACGACGCATCGGGGCGTATAGAACTGGCCGCCCTTCTTACCTTCGGCGCTGGCGAACTGGGAGAGAAAATATTCGTAGACGCGGCCCAGTATGTCCTTAGAGCGGTTTTCGGCATCACCCAATCCGATGGTGCCGATCAGGTCGATCAATTCGCCCAGGCGATGCTTGTCGAGTGAAGGCCGAGCAAAGTCTTTTGGTAAAATTCCTTTCAGTCGGGGATTGTCGCGCTCAATGGCGACCATCGCCTCATCTACCAGCTTGCCGATGGCCGGCTGCTTGGCCTTGCCCTGGAGATGCGCCCATCGGGCCTCCTTCGGCACCCAAAAGACGTTTTCCGCGCGATATTCATCGGCATCTTCTGGATCGGCACCTTCGTCCAGTGCGGCAAGCAGCCGTTGGTGCATTTCCTCGAAGGAGTCTGAGATGTACTTGAGAAAGATCAGTCCCAGGACGACATGCTTATATTCCGCCGCGTCCATGTTATTGCGGAGCTTGTCGGCAGCGAGCCAAAGCTTAGTCTCAAAGCCCAAATTGGCCCCGTTGCTGTTAGTCTTGCTCCCGTTAGCAACCTTCTTCTTGCCCATTTCAACAGATTCCATTTCTGTAAGTGGTGCAGTTTTCCTCCTCTAGCCTAGCAACTTTTGTCGAAAAGCCTTTGCTGGCATAGGGTTATTGGAGAAGTCCCTATTTTACCAGTTTGGCGGGTGAGTTCAAGCAACCCGACTCCTCATTTTGTCCTTAACCAGCACATTTTCAAGTAATTAGGCGATTGCACCATCCCTAAGCCGGAATATACCAGAAACCGACTTGGTGGAATGGATGAAGCAGGGCTACATTACTTTCGCGGCAATGATCGCAGACGGATGCTGAAAAGGCTAATAGTGTTGATGACTGCGCTTATGATTTGCATCGGGTGACAAAGATTACCCGCCTCCGAAAACTGCTAATGTATTTCACTGACCAATCTCATTACCGCAATCAGCTTTCACCATTCATAAAAAAGCCCTGGATAATGTAGTCGATCCATAAGCGAAAAGATTTCATCCACGATGCAAATTTGTTTGGCAGATTGGCCAGACATCCTGGAAAATGATAGTGTTTTAATAGAGGCAATCTTTTCCCTCCTCTCGTCACATGTCGGCCAACAATACTAATGCCATACCAGAATCATCTCACGACTCTAACCATCATCGAGCATGGTCCAGAGACAGTCCTCCCTTCTACCTATACTTTCTTGATGTAACGATGTTAAAAGTAATCACGTCAGCATAACCTGCTGACTTTTAACAACGTTACTTCTTTGGGATAGGGCGCTGAGTTCATAATTTTAACATGTGCGCTGGCATGGAGCACTTAACCTGTCAGCGTTCATATCACCAATATATAAATAGGAAAGGGGTGGAGCCATGAGCGACACCGTGAATATTATCAACGAGACTTTTGAGGAGAACTACCGATGCTATAGCGATGAAATACACAAATATGCAATGAAACTGACTGGTGATATCCATGTTGCTGAAGACATTGTGCAGCAGACATTCCTGGATTTTGCCACCTACAAAGGGACTATCCGACAAATACGGCCATACCTATACAAGGTTGCTGCTCGTCGGGCAATGGATTGGAAGCGAAATTGCGCCCAAAGTCGTGTTAAACAGGGGCTTGACCCGATTGATTGCAAAATTCAGCCGGCTGAGAAAGCTATTTGTAAACGCGAGGATGAAGATTGTCTAAGAAATGCCATCAGGCAACTGTCACCTCCAGTGCGAGCCGCTCTAAAGGCCGTCTACTTTGATGGCCTCACTTATGAAAAAGCCGCCGGACAATTAGGAATACCTGTCAACCGGCTAGGAGTATATGTTAATCGAGCTATAACGAATTTGAGGAAAAAGATGACGGACCCATCTATCAATAATCCATCAGCAAAGAACAGCATGTAAGAAATTGAAATGTATCTCGACGTAATCCCAGGAGGAACTACATGATCGAATCCCAACTACTTGAACAACTTGTGCAACTCCTTGGCGATGCAGCCATTCTGCTCGACCAACCGAGGAGCATTTAAGAAATGACCGATATCTGAACTTTCGCAGATTTCCCAATATGAAATTCCGTGTTTTTTCGTGTTCATGCAATTAAGGTCATCTCAGCCTTTTATCATAACATGCAGTAATTCGGTCCGTGATTTCAAAACCCCTATTTTCCCGAGGTTTTGTAGTCCCTGTTTTTTGCGAAAGTTCAGATATTGAAATGTTGAATATGACTTTGGATCGACTTCGTGCTGCCGATCCTGTCGCTGATCTCGCACAGCAAATGATTCAATCTGGAGTCACCATAGATCAGTTGATTATTGCATTGCATGGACGCCAGTTTGAATCAATTGCAATTGAGTTGTGCGACAAGTTTCGGAAAATTACTGCCGGTCGTGCAACCATGAACCAATACGGTATTAGACGCGAATGGCGCGGATCGTCAACATAAGAAAAACGGATCAGTTTGACGTTTTAATTTGCCGTCCGAGCAAATGGGGAAATCCGTTTTCAATCAGCAACCGGATTTCTCGTGAACAAGCCATTGCTTTGTACGAAGCATATATTCGGCGACGGCCTGATCTACTGGCCGATCTATCGGAATTGGTAGGCAAGGTGCTTGGATGTTACTGTGCCCCGTTGATGTGTCACGGTGAAGTATTGTTGAAATTATTGAAAGAATACAAATTAGAATAACTTTTCTTCAGCCACTCCACAGACTTCTCAATCTGGCCCTTATGAAAAGATGCCTGTCTTTTGTGTCCGTACGCCAATTATTTAGTACGGCTCTTTACCGCCTAGGGGTAAATACACCCATCCCTATATGAAAAAAGGTCATATTTCACAAAATTTTTCTATTCGCACATATCTGATTTATTATCTTCTGTCTGTCATCGGATTAGTGATCTTTACATGGAAACGTCCTTGCACTTTTTGTCTTGATCCAATCATTCACGATGCACTTGGATTAAAATAGTTCCAACATATTCACTTATAACCTACTCCAGCGGGGGATTGAAATACATGCGAAAAGTGCTATTTTATAGGTTCATTTCAAAGTCGATAAGAAATCTTTCTTATACCGGGAGGAACTTATCATGCGGCAAAAGGTTGCACGCCTACATTCTCGACAGGATCGGTCTGGATTCTTGTTCAACAAACAAAAACGGCTCACCAACCATCGCGGACGCCGACTCAGCCTCGAATCGTTGGAGGAACGGGCTTTGCTGTCGGGATATGACCAGATCATCCTTGGTAACAACCCTATTGCGTACTACCGCCTCGGTGAACTTTCCGGCACCACGGCGATAGACAGGTCCGGGCACGGTCTTGATGGCACTTATCTCAACGGCGTAACCTTGGGGCAAGCCGGGGCCATCGTCGGTGATCCCAACACCGCAGCCGCGTTTGACGGCCAGAACGATCTGGTTCAGGTGGGTGATTCCCCGCTCCTTCAGTTCTCACACGGAGTCACATTCGAGGCATGGGTCTATCCGACCGATGCTAGTTCTGACGAGCCAGTGGTGGCTAAGGAGGGTACTTGGCAGCAGACTTACTGGTTCGGCGTCTACCAGGGACACTTTGGTCTTCTGCTTAACGATGGCAGCCAGAACGGTTGGGCGCTTCAAGCTCGTAGCAGTGGCAGCATTAGCAATTTGCGTTGGCAATACATAGCCAGCACGTGGGATGGGACCACTTGGCGCAATTACCTCGACGGCCAACTGGTGCAGTCGGGCACCTGGACAGGCCAAATTGCGACCTCCTACGCGCCCCTCACCATTGGGAGCAATTCGCTGTTCGACAGCACCAAGTTTAATGGCACAATAGACGAGGTGGCAATCTACGATCATGCCCTCTCTGCCGAGCAAATTACTTCTCATTACTATGCCCGATACGCTGCGGACCCCAATCCGCCAGTTATTGTCGGGATCGCCCCGCTTCCGGCCGAGGGCCAAGCCATCACAGCCGCGGTCGAACGGCTGATGATCCAGACAAGCAAGGACCTCATGCCCACAGCGGTGAACAACTCCACAAGTTGGGAGTTGCGAGGTGCCGGACCGGACGCCGCTTTTGGAACAGGCGACGACGTGCTTTACGCTCTTTCAGCGACCCCGCAGTACACGACGGGGACCAGCATTACGCTCAACATTGCCAGTGTTCCCCTTCCGGTTGGCTCGTACCGTTTCACGGCCTACGCATCCGCCTTGCAGGACTTCTGGGGCAATGCCCTGGATGGAAACAATGACGGCATGGGTGGCGACAATTTCGTCCGCAATTTCCAGGTGGTCAACACCGCTGGCGTGGTGATCGAAGCAGAGCCGAACGACACGCTTGCGACTGCGACCGCCTTCCCATTGCCGCTGGTGGAGGACCCAGTGGGGAGCGGGTGCTTTGTCGGGCGCGGGTTAGGATCGCTGAACCCGGTGGTGTACCAGTCGTGGTCGAGTGACGTGGACTACTGGAGCTTTCAGGCGTTGGCGGGGGACGTGGTGTCGGTGAGCGTGGACACGCCGGACAGCGATCTGAATCCGTCCGTGGAGCTGCGCAACGCGGCGGACAGTGGCCTGGTCGGGAGCAACGACGAAGGGCCGGGCGCGGATGCCTTCATCAGCCATTACGCCATCGCCAGCAGCGGCACGTACTACGTGCGGATTGCGAAGGGGGATTACTGGAGCGGGACGACGGGATCTATCAGGTTCGGGTGGACGTGGCGCGGGGGATTCAGTTGGAGAGTGATGCCAACTACGCCAACGACTCGGTTGCGGGGGCGAATACGCTGACTCTGACGCACGGCGTTCCTGGGCACCTGGTGGCGACGGTGGCGGGCACGATCATGTCTCCCGAGGGCGGGCACGAGGATTGGGACTTTTATGGTTGGGGGACGATCAATGCGGGGAACGTGGTGGAGCTAAACGCGCGGCTGCCTTCGACGGGCACGGCGCATCCGGCGGTGATGTTGGTCAACAGCAGCGGCGTTCCGGTTGTGGACCAGGACGGGAACCCGACGGACGGGCACTTCCTGGGGACGATCCCTGCCGACGGCGCGTACTACGCGAAGGTGGAGTTGTTGACGGAGGGGACTTATGGGGGCCACACCTATCTGCTGACCGATGGCGGGCTGACCTGGAGCCAGGCAGAGGCGTATGCGCAGGGTCTTGGCGGCCACTTGGTAACGATCAACGACATGGCGGAGCAGCAGTGGTTGCAGACGACCTTCGGCGCTTATGGGAACGTGTGGATCGGGATGACGGACGAGGCGACGGAAGGGACGTGGCTCTGGTCCAGCGGGCAGGCGGCGAGCTACACCAACTGGGCCGGCGGCCAGCCGAACAACTACGACGAGTGGTGGGGCGGCGAAGCGGATTACGCTTGGATGCAGTCGGACGGGACGTGGGTGGACTTTCGCGGGGATCATGGTTTTCGCGGGCTGATCGAGTTGGACGTTGCGGGGACGGGAAGCGCGGGGACCGCGGGTCCGTATGGCCAGTACCTGCTGGACGTGGACGTGACGGATTCTGTACCGCCAGCAGTGACGGCAGTCATCGGTTTGCCCGCCCAGGGGGCCACGACGGCGAATGTCATCGGGTCGTTCACGGTGACAGTGAATGAAGACCTGTTGGCTTCGACGGTCAACGCGGTCAATCCTATCGTAAAGCAGTACAACGGTCACTCGTATTTGCTGACTCCGACAGGGATGACCTGGAACAATGCAGAGGCGTATGCGCAGGGTTTGGGCGGCCACTTGGCGACGATCAACGACGCCGCGGAGCAGGCGTGGGTGCATCAAGCGTTTTCGGGGTACGACCTCTGGATCGGGTTCACGGACCAGGTGGTGGAAGGCACATGGGCGTGGTCGAGTGGTCAGGTGGCGAGCTACACCAACTGGGCGGGCGGGCAGCCGAACAACTGGGACGATTGGTGGGGCGGAGAGGCGGATTATGCGCTGCTTCTGTCGAACGGCACCTGGGCAGACTACCGGGCGGACCACACCGACTGGCGGGGCCTAATCGAACTGGATTCGGTGCCAGACACGGACAGTGACGGTGTGCCGGACATCTTGGACGTGTATCCGAATGATCCGCTGAACGCCTGGGACTTGCGGGAGGCGGGGGCGGATGGGGTGTTCGACACGGCGGACGACGTGCTCTATCATCTGTCGGTTTCTCCGACGTATACCTCGGGCACGAGCATCGGCTTGTTCATTGACGATGGTCCTTTGAACACCGGTCATTATCGTTTTACGGCCAACAGTACGCTGACCGATCGTGCAGGCAATGCGCTGGACGGCAACCGGGACGGGACCGGCGGCGATGCGTACCAGCGGACGTTCTATGTGTCGCTGCCGAGCAACCTGGTCTTCGAGGGACGGTCGAACAACAGTCTGGGTTCCGCGACACCGCTTCCCTTAACCGAGGACCCGGCAGGGAGCGGATTCCTGACAACGGTCCACGGCCTAGGTTCAATTGATCCGGCGACGCCGTACAACTACTGGAGCGACGTGGACTATTGGAGCTTTGAGGCGTTGGCGGGGGACGTGGTGTCGGTGAGCGTGGACACGCCGGACAGCGATCTGAACCCCTACGTAGAACTGCGCAACGCGGATGATGGGGGCCTGGTCGGCAGCAACGACGAGGGGCCGGGCGCGGACGCCTTCATCAGCCATTACACGATCGCCACGAGCGGCACGTATTATGTCCGCGTGGGGAAAGACTACTACTGGTCGGGCACGCCGAGCAGTTACCAGGTTCACGTGGACGTGGCGCGCGGGATTCAGTTGGAGAGCGATGCGAATTACTCCAACGACAGCACCACGGGGGCCAACATGCTGACGCTGACGGCGGCGGGGAATCACCGCCTGGCGACGGTGGCTGGCACAATCATGTCTCCCGAGGGGCACGAGGATTGGGACTTTTATGGTTGGGGGACGATCAATGCGGGGAACGTGGTGGAGCTAAACGTGCGGCTGCCTTCGACGGGCACGGCGCATCCGGCGGTGATGTTGGTCAACAGCAGCGGCGTTCCGGTTGTGGACCAGGACGGGAACCCGACGGACGGGCACTTCCTGGGGACGATCCCTGCCGACGGCGCGTACTACGCGAAGGTGGAGTTGTTGACGGAGGGGACTTATGGGGGCCACACCTATCTGCTGACCGATGGCGGGCTGACCTGGAGCCAGGCAGAGGCGTATGCGCAGGGTCTTGGCGGCCACTTGGTAACGATCAACGACATGGCGGAGCAGCAGTGGTTGCAGACGACCTTCGGCGCTTATGGGAACGTGTGGATCGGGATGACGGACGAGGCGACGGAAGGGACGTGGCTCTGGTCCAGCGGGCAGGCGGCGAGCTACACCAACTGGGCCGGCGGCCAGCCGAACAACTACGACGAGTGGTGGGGCGGAGAAGCGGACTACGCTTCGTTGCAGTCGGACGGGACGTGGGTGGACTTTCGCGGGGATCATGGTTTTCGCGGGCTGATCGAGTTGGACGTTGCGGGGACGGGAAGCGCGGGGACCGCGGGTCCGTATGGCCAGTACCTGCTGGACGTGGACGTGACGGATATTGTGCCGCCAGCAGTGACGGCAGTTATCGGTTTACCTGCCCAGGAGGCCACGATCCGGGATGTCGTCGGATCATTCACGGTGACGGTGAGCGAAGACATGTTGGCCTCGACAGTCAATGCCGTCAATCCTGTCGTAAAGCAGTACAACGGTCACTCGTATTTGCTGACGCCGACAGGGATGACCTGGGGCGATGCCGAGGCGTATGCCCAGTCCTTGGGCGGGCATCTGGTGACGATTAACGATGCGGCGGAACAGGCGTGGGTGCAGCAGTGGTTTTCGGCCTATGACCCGTGGATCGGACTGACGGATCAGGCGGTGGAAGGGACGTGGGTCTGGTCGAGTGGGCAGGCAGCGAGCTACACGCATTGGGCGGGCGGGCAGCCGAACAATTGGGATGATTGGTGGGGCGGGGAGGCGGATTATGGGTTGCTCCTAACGGATGGCACCTGGGCGGACTACCGGGCAGACCACACCGACTGGCGGGGCCTAATCGAATTGGATTCGGCCACAGATACAGACGTTGATGGTGTGCCGGACGTGGTGGACGTGTATCCGAATGATCCGTTGAACGCCTGGGACTTGCGGGAGGCGGGGACGGACGGGATGTTCGACACGGCCGACGACGTGCTCTATCACGTGTCGGTCTCGCCAACCTACACATCGGGCACGAGTATCGGGTTGTTCGTCGATGATGGCCCATTGAACACGGGGCATTATCGCTTTACGGCCAACCGCACGCTGACCGACATGGTAGGCAATGCGCTAGACGGGAACAGAGACGGGACTGGCGGCGATGCGTACCAACGAACGTTCTACGTTTCACTACCAACGGCGCTCGTTTTCGAGGGGCGGTCCAACAACAGCATCAGTTTGGCCACGGCGTTGCCATTAACAGAGGACCCTATCGGGAGCGGCGACTGGACGGCGCGTGGCCTGGGATCGCTTGATCCGGTGGTGTACCAGTCGTGGTCGATTGACGTGGACTACTGGAGCTTTCAGGCGTTGGCAGGGGACGTGGTGTCGGTGAGCGTGGACACGCCCGACAGCGATCTGAACCCCTACGTGGAGTTGCGTAACGCGGCGGATGGCGGCCTGGTCGGCAGCAACGACGAAGGGCCGGGTGCGGATGCCTTCATCAGTCATTACACGATCGCCAGCAGCGGCACGTACTACGTGCGGATTGCGAAGGGGGATTATTGGAGCGGGACGACGGGTTCGTACCAGGTTCGGGTGGACGTGGCGCGGGGGATTCAGTTGGAGAGCGACGCCAATTACTCCAACGATTCAATTGCAGGGGCGAACCTCATCGAGATGCACGGAGTCGGGCGCGCAGGACCGGAACGATCGCCGGAACGATCATGGCGGTCGGCGACGGCAATGTGGACGAGGACTACTTCAACCTGGGGACGGTGCAAGACGGTGAAACAATCATCGCCAGTCTGAGGCTGCCGGAGTCTAGCCAACTGAGGCCGATCATAGAAATCCGGGACGCCACCGACACCGTGCTGGGACTGATGGTGAGCCCGATCAGCACCGCCGCCCGCGTTCACATTACCAAGCCAGGGACATACTACGCGGTGGTAGTTACCTTCACCGGGCAAGGGCCTTATGGCCAATATCTGCTCGACACAGCCATCTGGCCGACCAATAACCTGGAATTTCCCGACCTTGCCATCAGTCAGATCACGGCACCGCAAACTGCGCTCAGTGGGCAAATGGTCCACTTGAACTGGACCGTGGGTAACTACGGTCTCGGCACGACCTACTCCGGGGCGTGGTACGACCGGATCGTGCTGTCCACGAACGACCGATATGGCGATTCGGACGACGTGGAATTGGGCCGAGTAAGGTACGTAGGCACCCTGGAGGAGAACAATGAGTACACGGCGGCGGCCGACGTGCAACTGCCCAAGGGACTATCGGGCGATTACCACCTGTTTGTCCACACGGATGCCGACAACCGGCTCTTCGAGTATCTGCTCGAAAACAACAACGTTCGAGAGGCCCCGTCGCCTATATCGGTCACGCTTACGCCCTATGCAGACCTGAGAGCCGACAGTGTTTCCGCGCCCGCTGAAGCTCGGACGGCCGATCCGGTCACGATTACATGGTCAGCCAGCAACCAAGGCGGCGGCACTACCGGGGATGGAACGCCTGGGGGAACTGTCGCCAGTTGGACCGATCGCATCGTCTTCTCACGGAATACGATCTTCGGTGACGCAGACGATCGGCTGGTGGCCGAGGTGCCTCATACCGGGGCGCTCACCAGCGGCGAACCTTACAGCGGGAGTTGGACCGGCGAGCTTCCCGGCAACCTGTCAGGCGAATATCAGGTGTTCGTTCAGGTGGATTCGACCAACGCGGTCTACGAATATGACGATGCCCAACCGAATGTGGTTCGCGGCGTTGATCCGATTCTGGTCCATCAATGGATCGTGGAGCCAGGTACGCTGACCGAGGATACCGTGTGGGACGGCCTCATCAAGGTTCTCGGTACGGTCACTGTGCCAGCAGGCAAGACGCTGACGATCATGCCCGGCAGTATCGTGAAGTTTGCCTCTGGCACCCTGGAGGTTTACGGGCGGCTCGACGCATTGGGCCAAGTCGGGAACCCCATCATCTTGACATCGTTGAAGGATGACACCGCCGGAGGAGACACGAACGACGACGGCGCAAACGACCCCCGCCGCGGGGGACTGGGAGGGGATTTGGTTCTACAACCCGGATCAAGTCAGTACCCTGAGCGGATTCGAGATTCGTTACGCCCACGCCGCCATCTGCACCGGATACTGGTACACCGGCCCAGCAGGGAAGATTCGTCTTTGCCAAGGTACCCTCCGGTACAATGACATGGCGCTTGTAGCCCGTGTCGCGTATGCTGAACTCGATGGTGACAACCTCCTGGTTGTCAACAACGCTCACGCCATAGCCGGAAGAAATACTGCTGAAATCACCTTGCGGAACAGCACCATCGCCGACAATTCCAGCTACAGTGAAGGCAAGTTTACGATCTTCACCTTCGAGAACGATGTATTCGCGTTCAACGGAGGCTCGATCATCGAGGTGATGTCTCCCACCGATCTCTCGGTGCGCAACAGCCTCTTCCAGGGCGTGGATGCCTCGGGGGTAGTCGGCTACCTGGGCGAGGATGCCTTCCGCAGAGGAGGCAACCTTACCGGCGATCCGTTGTTTGTCGATCATGCGGCGGGTAACTATGAACTGGCTCCTGGCTCGCCGGCCATCGACGCCGGGCGGGGAATCGGCGCGTCGGCCATCGACTTCCTCGGCCGCCCGCGTTATGACGATCCCGGCATGGCCAACATCGGAGCCGGGTCACCCTCCTACGTGGACATCGGTGCGTTCGAGCGGCAGGAGCCATCCCCAGCCGCCGATCTGGCGGTGACGAAGGTGTCCGATCCGGCCGTAGTGGACGTGCATCCTGGTGACAGCGTGACCATCACCTGGACGGTCACGAACACTGGCGAGCGCGACCTCACTGGCTCGTGGCAGGATACCGTCTATCTCTCCAGCGATCCCTACCTCAGCCTTGCCGACGATCATCTTCTTGGGCGCGTCTCGCACTCCAGCGGTCTGGACAAGGGTGCGGTTTACAACGGCACATGGTCCGGGCAGATTCCTGCGGGCGTGGCTGGCCCGCAATACATCCTGGTTTACACCAATGATGGGGCGGTGCTGCGCGAGTCTTCGCTTATCAACAACGTGCTATCCTCGCAGATCGCTTTTGCGGTCGATGTGCCTGTCCTAACGACCGCCGCGCCGCAGACCGATACGATAGCCCAGGGTCAGTGGAAGTTCTTCCGCTATGATGCGCAACCTGGGCTGTCGGTTCGGTTCGCGCTCGATGCCGCCGCCGGTTCGGGCGCTACCCAGTTGTATGTGCGGCGCGGCGCTCCGCCCACGGTCTCGGTTTACGATTTTGCCGGCGCGGTTCCCAATCAGCCCGATCAGGAAGCCAGGCTTCTCAACCCGGCAGGGGGCAGCTACTATATCGGGGTCTTTGCCCAGTCGCTTCCCGGAGGCCCCAGCAGCTTCACCCTTTCGGCAGAACTGACCAACCTCGACGTTCGCTCGGTATCTTCCAACCGGGTTGGCAACGCGGGCCGCGCCACGGTGAAGATCGTGGGCGACAACTTCACTCGCAAATCCCAAGCCGCATTGGTAGCGCCGGACGGCTCCACGGTCGAAGGCGATGAATGGTTCCAGGACGCCTCCGCGCTGTTCGCCACATTCGACTTGGCAGCGGCCTCGGCGGCTCCGGGTCTGTACGATGTGGTCATCACCGATCCTGGTGTGGCATCGTTCACCGATTTCGACGCCCTGACGGTTGACGCCGGGGGAGCGGCGACCTTCGTGACGAACCTTGTTGTGCCCGGTCAGGCACGGCCGAACCGGACGATCGAGGTCCGCGTGGAGTATTCCAACACTGGCAACGTTGATCTTGCCAGTCCGCTCTTGACCCTGGAAAGCAGCGAGGGGGCGGCGTGGCGATTGCCGGGGGCTGCGGAGGATGATTGGATCGAAGGCACAACCGTCAGCTTCCTGGCCATTGGCTCAGATGGGCCGGCGAGCGTCCTACGGCCTGGTCAGTCGGAGTCGATTGTCCTTACAGCCCGAACGCCGTTCGCACCGGGTGACATGCCGTTCACACTCTATTCGTTCGGCGCCGGGCGACGCTGGGGTAAGTGACAACATCGACTGGCCGCAGCTTGGCGCGAACCTGCGGCCCGTGGACTCATCCCCCGACGCCTGGGACCCGCTCTTCGCACGCCTCAAAGCACAGGTCGGCAATACGTGGGGAGACTACTTGAATGTTCTCCGCGACAATGCAAACCACTTGGCTGAGATCGACCAGCGTGATTATGACGCTGGTGATTTGTTTGCCTTCGAGATGGTCCAGGCCGTAACGATGGGCACTCCATCTTATCTGGAAACTGTTCAGGATGCTTATTGCCATGCGCCGGAGCTGGCTCTGAGTTTCGAGCGTTATTTTCTTCCCGATCCATCCTATCGGGCGCGATTGGGCACGTTGGGCCGCGGTTGGACCCACTCTTACGAGATCACGCTACAGAAGCGATCCGACGGCTCGGTGGTAGTGAATGGGCCAAGCGGCTTCGACCGCATCTTTGAGCCTGACGGGCATGGCGGCTACACGGCCGGTACTGGAGACTACGGCTTGCTGACTGCCCAGCCTGATGACGAGTTTCTCCTGGTCGAGCAGAACGGCCTACAGACACATTTCCGCTCCGACGGCTATTTCGACTCCATCCAGGACACCAACGGGAACCGCATTTTCGCTTCTTACGACGCCCTCGGTAGGTTGGTCACCCTCGCCCATTCCAACGGCGATAGGTTCCGGCTTGACTATGACGCCGCTGGCAGGCTCGTCAAGCTAACCGATCAGGCCGGCCGAATCACGCAGTACGTATACGATGCCACAGATGAGCACCTAATCTCTGTGACCGGGCCAGACAACCAAACCACCACGTACACGTACTTGACGGGTGCTGGCGTCCTCAAGGACCACAACCTGCTCTCTATCTCGCGTCCCGGCCGCCCACAGGTCAGCTTCAGCTACGATAATCTTGGTCGCCTTGCCGGGCAGCATCTGGCCGCCGATCAGGAGCGCATCACGTATACCTATAGCACGGCTGGCAAGACCTCCATGTCCGACGCCTTGGGTAGCACGACGACGATCTGGTTGGACAGTCGGGGTCAGACTGCCATGATTGAGGACCCGTTAGGGAACCGCAGCAGGATGAACTACAGTGCCGCCTTAGACCTGACGCGCGTTGTGGGTCCCACCGGCCTGGCATCTCAATTCATCTATGATAGCGCTGGTAACCTCATTGTCAGTCGGGACCCGATGGGTTACGAAACCGCCTTTGGCTACGGGGGACGATACAACGATCTCCTTTGGGACCGCGATGCCCGCGGCAACGTCACGCAGTACGCCTATGATGACCACGGTAATGTCACCCGGACCACCTACATGGATGGTAGCTTCGAGACGTACCAGTACGATGGGGTTGGCAACCTCATCGCTTGGACGAACGGCCGAGGTGAAACAACCACGTATACTTACAATTCCCGTGGCCAACTCGCAAGCATTGATTCCCCTGACACGCCCGGCGTCGTGGATTTCCATTACACCTACGATACGGTCGGTAACATGACCGCTGCGTCAGGTCCCGAAGGCACTACGACGTTCACGTATGAACCGAACACCGACCGGCTTCTTCGCATCGACTATCCGCCCATCGGCACCAAGTCAATCTTCTTCACCTTCGAGTACGATGCCGCGGGCCGCAGGATCAAGCGGACGGACCAGGACGGCGACGCCATCAATTATTCATACGACGCCGCTGGCCGGTTGGACCGGGTGACCGATGGGATCGGGGCGCTGATTGTAGACTACGATTACGACCTCGCCGGTCAGTTGACGCGCAAGACCCTGGGCAACTCGTTCTGCACCACCTATGACTATGATTTGGCCGGTCAGTTGACGCATCTAGTCAATCTCAAGGCCGATGGCACACCGCTCTCCCGCTTTGATTACACCTATGACGCTCTTGGCCAAGCGACTCTCGTTCAGATGCTCGACGGTGCCTGGACTTACCAGTATGACGACGACAGCCAACTCGTCCACGCTACCCTCGCCTCCACGAACCCAGCCATTTCTGACCAGGACCTTACCTACGCCTATGATGCGGTCGGGAACCGCATTTACACTGTGACCAATGGAGTGGCCACCGAGTACGTCACAAACAACATGAACCAGTACGTGCGTGTCGGCAATGCCATCTACACCTATGATGCTGATGGAAACATGGTTAGCAAGACAGAGGATGGCATAACGACGACCTACACCTATAATCCTATCAGCCAACTAGTCCGCGTCTCGTCGCCCACTGACAACGAGGTATACACCTACAATGCTATCGGCAATCGCATTGCTGCAACCTATGGCAGTGCAACGACTAAGTACGTGGTCGATCCCGTGGGCACGGGAGACGTGGTAGCTGAATATGATGGGAATGGTGACCGGGTTGCTCTATACAGGCATGGCTACGGTCTTATATCAAGGAGCGATCGGTCGGGCACGCAAGCGTACTACACATTCTCCGCTATTGGCAATACGAGCGAATTAACCAGCAGCGCCGGAACGGTTCTTAATACGTACTCCTACGATCCCTTTGGCACCTTGCTGGCCATGAGGGAGACTGTTCCTAACCCGTATGGATTTGTCGGTGAACATGGCGTACTGAAAGCGAACAATGCTGTTACGTTTATGAAGAGCCGGTACTACGCATGTGACCTCGGTCGTTTTACAGCGCCGGATACGCTTGGCCTGCATGGTGGTGACATCAATCTCTACCGCTATGTCGAGAACTCTCCAGTTATCATGGTGGACCCGCTTGGTTTTGGACACTGGGTGAAATGGTCTCTTGTCAATCCGAATAGTAAACTGATGACCGATCTGTCTAATTTGGATGAGGAGAGCGATGAGGCCAATTTGGAATGGGTTCACGAGCAGTACGTATTCGATGACGGCAGCAACGTTGGCTTTGACGCTGGCACCGGCAAGTCGGACCCCACGGGGCCTGGAGGCACGTTCTCGAAGGCGAAGACCCCGGACGGCGTTCCTGTCGATAAAGTGGAGTCCTCCGCGATTCCCAAAGGGGCCGTTAAATCGTCAGACGAGTACGATGATGAGATAATGAAGGAGGCTATAAAGAATGTTGAGGCGCGGTGCAAGGCTAACAAAGGTAGGTATGACGTAATTTGGCACAACTGTCAGGATTGGGCGGATGAGGTGCGTGACGAGTATGAGAAGCTGAAGAAGAAAAAGGAGCAAGAGAAGAAGACCGGCATCGTTACCTCGATAAGTCCCGAGGACAAGTGGGGTCCCACGGGCTACGACGCGCCAGGCACCCCGGCCGGGAGTGAGCAACGGTACGTCACGCCGAGCGGAACGTTTGGCTACCGCATCGAGATGTGGAACAAACCCGACGCGCTCGCACCGACTCAGGATGCCTCGATCTACGACGTGCTCGATCCCAACGTCTTCGACTTGAGCACTTTCCAGTTTACCCGCGTCGGTTTCCTCAAGTGGGACGTGACGATAACCAGCGGGCAGAGCATTGACACCCGCATCGACTGCCGGCCCGACATGAACATAGCCGTGGATGTCAAGGGGACATTCAATCCCACGACGGGGCGAATCGACTGGTGGTTCCATACCGTTGATCCCGACACCGGCGATTATCCCAGCGACCCGATGGCTGGCTTCCTTCCGCCGTTCAACCCCGCTACAGGCTACGAGATCGGCTGGATGGAGTTCACGGTTCAGTTGAAGTCCAGCCTGCCGAGCGGCACGCAGATCGCCAACCAAGCCTTCGTACAGTTCGACTTCCTTGGCCCGTGGGGTCCCGCCCCCAAGACCGGTCCGTGGATCAACACCATCGACGCCGGCCTGCCGACCAGCCAGGTCGAAACACTGCCCGAGCGAACACGGGCCACCTCGGTGCTCGTCTCCTGGACGGACTCGCACGACGACGAACATGGTTCGGGGATCGCCAGCTACGACGTGTATTACCGCGTGAACGACGATCCGTCCTACGTGCTGTGGCTGGACGACACGACGCAAACGTCTGCGACCTTCACCGGCAACGCAGGAAACACTTATTGGTTCTACAGCATTGCCACCGACAACGTGGGCCACCAAGAGGCCCCACCCGCGATCCCGGACGCCCACACGCTGCTCCTCCCCAACCGGACGCCGGTAGCGGTGAACGATCCGTATACCACGGACGAAGACACGGCGCTGACCGTGGCAGCGGCCGGGGTGCTGGCGAACGATACGGACGCGGACAGCGACCCGCTGACGGTATCGACTGTCCAAGGGCAAGCGGCCAACGTGGGCACGCAGATCACGCTGGCTTCGGGGGCGCTGGTGACCGTCAACGCAAACGGCAGTTTGACCTACGACCCCAACGGGGCCTTCGAGTCGCTGGATGACGGCGAGACGGCCACCGACACGTTTACGTATAGAGCCAACGACGGAACCGTGGACTCAAACATGGCCACAGTGACGATCACGATCAGCGGCCGGAACGACGCCCCGGTGGCAGTGAACGATTCGTATGCCACGGACGAGGACACGGTGCTGACAGTGCCGGTGGCCGGAGTGCTGACGAACGACACGGACGCGGACAGCGACCCGCTGACGGTATCGACTGTCCAAGGGCAAGCGGCCAACGTGGGCACGCAGATCACGCTGGCTTCGGGGCGCTGGTGACCGTCAACGCAAACGGCAGTTTGACCTACGACCCCAACGGGGCCTTCGAGTCGCTGGATGATGGCGAGACGGCCACCGACACGTTTACGTATAGAGCCAACGACGGAACCGTGGACTCAAACATGGCCACAGTGACGATCACGATCAGCGGCCGGAACGACGCCCCGGTGGCAGTGAACGATTCGTATGCCACGGACGAGGACACGGTGCTGACAGTGCCGGTGGCCGGAGTGCTGACGAACGACACGGACGTGGATGTCGAACCCCTGACGGTATCGACCGTCCAAGGCCAGGCGGCCAACGTAGGCACGCAGATCGTTCTGCCCTCGGGCGCGCTGGTGACCATCAACGCGAATGGCAGTCTGACATACAACCCGAATGGCGTCTTCGAGTCGCTGAACAACGGTGAAACGGCGACCGACACGTTCGCATACACAGCCAGCGACGGGACCGTGAACTCGAACACGGCCACGGTGACGATCACCATCAGAGGCGTACAAGTCCAGACGCAGGTGGCTACCACAACGACCATCGCCACTGACCATCCGGCCGGTTCGGTCTATGGTCAGTCGGTGATTCTCACAGCTACAGTGACCGCTCAAGTGGGAACCACCGTACCTACGGGGTCCGTACAGTTCGTCATCGACAGCAGCAACTTCGGTTCACCGGTAACCTTAAGCGACGGGATCGCCAGCATTAAGGTCACGACGTTCGACGCCGGCACGTACCAGATCGAGGCAATCTACACCAGTGATGATCCGGCCAAGTTCCAGGGCAGCCAGACGGCTGCGCCCTTGCCGCAGGTCGTCACGCCCGCGCCGCTTACAATCACTGCCTACAACAAGACCAAGGTTTACGGTGCGCCATTGCCGATGTTCACCATGAGCTACAGCGGCTACGTCAACGGCGACACTGCCCTTGATTTGCCGCCAACTGTCACTACGACGGCAACGTCCCTCAGCCCGGTGGGCGGCTACGCAATTACCGTCAGCGGCGCGGCCGATCCCGATTACACAATCACTTACATCTGCGGCACTCTCACCATCTTGAAGGCTGATACGGCAGCCCAAGTCAACTCATCGCTCAACCCGTCGGTCTACGGCCAGCCGGTGACGTTCACGACCACGGTAAGCGCGGTGGCACCTGGAGCCGGAACGCCGACGGGCGCTGTCACCTTCAAAGATGGAAGCACCGTCCTGGCGACCGTCCCGCTCCAAGGCGCGACCGCGAGCTTCACGTCGGACGCTCTCGACCGCGGTTTGCACACAATCACCGTGACCTACGCTGGCGACGGGAATTTCAAGTCCACGGCGTCTTCACCTATAACCCAATCAGTCCAAATCGTGGCTATGGAAGCCGACCCGCTTGATCCGCATCTCTTCACACTGGCCGTAGGTGGCACCGCCGGCAACGACTACATCGAAGCAAGCTACAATCGCCGCAGCAATCAACTGGAAATCACCATTTGCGGGCCGTCCCGCTTCCACGGCAGTTACGATGCTTCCCGTGTGGCGCACCTGGCGCTATTCGGCGGGCGCGGCAACGATACTCTCTGGGTTGATGAGACCGTGGCGATACCAACTCTGCTGTTTGGTGGTGACGGGAACGACTGGCTTCGGGCAGGCTCAGCACCCAGTGTTCTGGTCGGAGGCAAAGGCAACGACGTTTTGGACGGTGGCAGAGGCCGTGAACTGCTCATCGGCGGGCTGGGGGTTGATGCCCTATGGGGTCACGGCGGCGACGACATCCTCATCGGCGGCACGACCGACCACGACGCCGACATGAAAGCCCTCGACCTAGTGCTGGCAGAGTGGAGCCGCCCGCGTGTGGACTATGGCACGCGCATCGACCACCTGCTCGGCCCGACTGCGGGTGGCACTGCCGGCGGTCTTAATGGCCTTTACTTCCTCAATCGCGCAACCGTCCACGATGATGCAGCAGTTGATCTGCTCATGGGTGGCGAGGGGATGGACTGGTTCTTCAGCGCCTCCGGTCGCCACAACGATCTGATCCTGGGTCGCAAGTCACGCGAAGTGATTACATTCCTCTAAATCGAAACTTGTCAATAGGATTATAGTTGATGCAGGTCTGGGCAGCACACGGCTACCAAGAGAACTTGTTACGCCTCGTACCCTCAGTCATGGGATCGGGCTATTCCATTCAATTCTCTGCTGCTGAGTTCCCTGCCCCACTCAGTGGTATTTTTATTGCGCAGAGGATCGCCAAAAATGGCCAGAGCCGATTTTCAAGCTCGGTTAAAGAACGGCATTCTTCCTGTGCCGGTTATGTTGGAAAATGACCGGAGCCGATTTTGAGGTTCGGTTATAAGGCAATAGCTTCTATCGTCCGTCGTACCACATCAGAACCGATCGCTGCTCGGTTGCACGTCATATTATCTGTGCAACTTTCATCTAATTGAATACATGGGCAATCGGACCTACTTTCCAAGATACCTACACCAGTGTGCGCGTCAAGAGAAATATCTGAGAATTCTCTACAGACTGCAAATAGAGCCTAATCTGACTTGCACGCCAAAATTCTTTAATAAAACTAGCGAATTTTATTTGTAGTACACCAGCATTGTGTTAATAATTTAAGTAGGAGCAACAACAATGGCTAGACCCTACTATAAAAAGTCCCACAAGGCTTGGTACGTTAATCTTAACGGCCGTCCAATTCGTTTGGCTAATGAAAAGGGCGCTGCATGGGATAAATACAATACACTTATTCAACCTGTTGATAAAGTAGTAGAGTTAGTGCAACGATTTCTCAACTATCATAAGACTAACTCGGCACTTGGCACCTATACTTTTTATTCCAAAGCCCTTGATCCATTTTGCCGCAACATCGGACCTGCCATGCGAGTGTCCGATCTTCGACCATATCACATTACTCAGTGGATAGACACTATAAAGCCTAGAAGTGACAACTACAAGCGGAACCTCATCCGGGCCGTCAAGGCTTGTTTTAAGTGGGTGGAAGATCAAGAGTATACAGAACAATCCCCACTACGCAAGGTAAAGGTGCCGCCAGCCGTATCAAGAGGTGATGAAGCTTACTTAATGCCTGACCAATGGGATAAACTTGTCAATTATGCCGGGGAATCTCAAGATAATGGGGCATTATTAGACATTCTCACAGTAATGAAGGAAACCGGTTGCCGCCCCCAAGAGGTTCGCAAGGTTGAAGCCCGTCATTTTGATAGGAACGGCCGTTGTTGGATACTGCCCAAAGCGGAAAGTAAAGGTAAAAAGGAAGCCCGAGTTATCCACCTAAGCGATAAGGCTTTTGAAATATGCCAGCGGTTGGCGTTCAAATATCCTGAAGGGCCATTGTTTCGCAATAGCAACGGAAACCCTTGGCATATTCAGGTACTTGATAACCGTTGCTACCGACTTTCTCAACGGCTGGGCTTTCGCGTAACCCCATATAGTATTCGCCACACATTTGCAACCGATGCCATTATCAAGGGTGTCGATCTACAAACAATCGCCACTCTTATGGGACACGCCGATCTAAAGATGTTAAGTAAGGTTTATCAGCATATTCGCAAACGTAGTGATTATATCAAGGAAGGATTACGCAAAGCGACAGATTCAGCTTGATTTTTAGGATTTTTATTTGCAGTACACCAACCTTGTGATAGAATTAAAGTAGAACCTTATCTCTTATCTTTTCACTGAACACCTTGGAGCAAGCACCATGAGTGGAACCCTTTGCCTACATTCAGGTGCAAAGATTGTTGATTTGGAAGCCTTACAGGCAGTTGATACCCCTGAACCGACCGCCACTTGGACACCAATACCTCATCACGCCCTGGTCGATTCGGTACGCGGAGCCTTGACCGCCAGCGGGGCGGAAATCGTAAAGGAAGAACATGCGTTATATCAGAAAGGTGCGCGTTACTTTGGCCTTTTACACCTTTCAAACCAACAGGGTGAAAACAACGATGGTGGCAACACAGTTGTTGGTATTCGCAACAGCCACGATAAGACTTTCCCTGCCGGGCTATCACTCGGCAATCGAGTATTTGTGTGTGATAACCTCAGCTTCAGCGGGGATGTAACTGTAGCCCGAAAGCATACCCGGTTCATCGGCCGCGATTTAGATCGGCTGATCTATGCTGCCGTGGGGAAGCTAGCCGACCTGAAGGTGAAACAGGTGGTACGGTTCACGGCTTATAAGGATCGAATGATAAACGATCCTGAAGCGCATGATCTTATCATCCGCGCCATGCTTGCCCGAGTGATTAGTGGGGAGGCGGTCGCTAAAGTGGTTAGCGAGTGGCGGGAACCAGAGCACGAAGAATTCAAGACCCGTAATGTATGGAGCCTGTTTAACGGCTTTACGGAGGTGCTGAAGGGCATCAATCCCATTGCTGCCGTGAAGCGGACCATGACGTTGCATGGATTGCTGGATGCCCAATGTCAACTCGCAGTTTAGGAGCAATTCATGTCCCCACAAGAAATTTCAGAATTACATCGAATTGCCTTAGTGAATACGGGTGATAAACAACAAGCCCGTCGATGTGTGGAGGCATACCTTGCAGGGGCCGACCGTTTGCTGCCACACAATCGTACAACCACTATGATCTGGGTGCGCGTGGGGGATTCCGGCGAATATGAGTCTTTTGACGATCTACAAGAGGTGGTCGATTACCTGAATGAACTCGGCGTCGGCCTGATAGATCACTGGCGCTCTGCCGGTATCGAAACTTGTAATTATCACGGCCATGATTACATCAGCCTATATCATGGTGATACTGACGGCAACTTGAAATCTGACTTATTGCCGGATGAAAGAGTCTTTGTGGAAGACAGCCTTCAGGAGTGCTACCAATGAAGCAAACATTCCAGCAACGAGTAATCGAACACCTGAAGGCTGTCGGCGCACGCAAGCACGATGGTTTATACGATTACGAACTCGACACAGATATCGGCAAATTATGGATTAGCGTCCAGAAAGACTGGATAGCTTGCCGTTGGGCTGATCTTGACCGGGCGTTAAAAGTTAAGTCTACGCTTGGACCTAATTTCAATCCCCATAGCGGTAAATGGAATTTCGTCTTTACGAATCCAACTATCGAACACGTAAACCATTTTATTTCGCAACTCGGACCTTTTTTATCATAATTTCAAAGAGGGCAATATGAGTATTGAAAAGGGCGCAGAACGTGACAAAGTAATTTTCCGGGTAGATAAAAGTGATGGTACAGTTTTCGCTTTATTCCCGGAAATTCCAGCCGACAACTACGGGCATCTTTGTCAGTCATTCACTCACATTGGACAACACGGTGCGGCCGATCTTAACCACTGCCTAAAAATCAGCCGACCGGCAGAGTTTACAGATTACAAGGAACTGGCGGAAGAACTTACCCAGCGGGGCTACAACCTTATCGTGTGCAAACGTGAAACACCTGCCATGCGCGAAGTACGGCAGACTTGTGTTTGTATCTAGGAGCAACTATGGCCAGCGCAACTACTGAAATTATCGAAATTGACGCCCGTGTAATCGCAATTGATGAAACTGACTTGTGTATCATTGCGCCGAAAGACCGTCCATTTATCGAACGTGTTGTAGGCGTCTACCTTTATGACCATAACCGTCGCGTACATTGTTGCGAATTGACCGCTTCTTACGAATTGCATTGGTTGTATGATGAGGTGCGATTGACACCTAAAGGATATGACCTTGACGATGACTCGCGGGAAGCCATTTATGAAAAATATGAATGCCATGACCGTGATCCTGTACATTACTTCCATTGCCACACGATCGACCGGCTTTCGGAACGTCTTGGACGTGGTGATTATTACAGGGAAAAAATAGCGGTTGACGAAG
Organism: Pirellulales bacterium; assembly: GCA_963845975.1. Lineage (GTDB taxonomy): Bacteria > Planctomycetota > Planctomycetia > Pirellulales > Thermoguttaceae > JBEKIK01. The sequence continues at coordinate 1,850,962 of CAWJUD010000002.1, forward strand.
ATTACGACACCTCAATAGATGAACTGCTAGAACATTTCAATTGCAACCATCCTTTCTAAGTTAAAAAAATGAAACAAGCCTGTAAACGATTCAATCTTGGCGCGATCCTTGCCACGCCTGGCGCTTTGGAGGCATTAGAAGATTCAAACCAAATACCGGCCGAATTTCTGAACCGTCATTGCTCTGGCGATTGGGGCGACGTTGATCCGGCCGACGCCGCCGAAAATGAGTTATCCGTGGAACAAGGCTTTCGCATTCTAAGCGCCTATACGACACACAAGGGCGTCAGACTATGGATTATTACAGAAGCTGACCGGTCGGCAACCACGATTCTATTACCGGATGAGTATTAGTCTTTTCTTTCTTTGCTTTGCCGCCCTGGTCGAATCCAGAGCTAGATCGCATTATCACGTGAACACTGCCGATTGAATACGACAAAACTCATAGTCAGTTGCCCTAAAGCGTTGCCAACAGACATCGGGCGACTGTTGCAAAGCAGTGGCTATAACTGGAATTATAAAGGGGGGTTGTGGCCCTCCCACCCATCATCTATGCTATTGGATGGTTGGGTCTCGTTTTTGTTTGTGGAGGGCAATGTCATGCCGATCATTGTTCAATGTTCAGGATGCAAAAGTAAGTTCCGCGCTGGGGACAAGCTGTTAGGGAAGCAGGTTAAATGCCCGAAGTGTCCCACTGTAATTGAGATTCCGATTGTTCAACAAAATGAGACTTACCAAGCGGAAACAATTCAAGACACAAATCATCAAGATCGGTTACAGCATGAGCAGCTAAGTGTAGAGACAGCTAAAGCCACTGAAGCCGCAACAAACGAATTGGAACCTGGCCTCGTTGTAAACCCCAGGGACCCTCTTGGCACCGCTATTCATTGGTTCCTGATATTGATATATTGTGGCTTAGCAGCCGCCTTCTTTTTTCTATGCTCAAGGGTTTTCCAGGTTCATTTTATTTGGAACGTAGCGTTTTCTTTACTTGCGTCGGGAACCGTGACCGCTTCAATTGTCTGTATCGTTGACGCAAGATTGTGTCGTGTCAGACTGCTCAATGCTATCAAGAATCAGGCAACAGCAGATGAAATTCAAGCTATCGTTGAGACAGCATTTGGAATCACCCCGGACTTAAAGAATCCCATAGTGACTGGGTTAGCCTTTTTGCCTATTGCCATTGTCACGTTTGTCTTCCTGGCTCCTTTCATTGATTCGTATGTTTGGCGGGGAGGATTGTCTGTGGCAGTGGCATTACCGCTTTCTAGCTTTGTGGAATTGATTGTCAACTTGCTTGCAGCCCAAAAACGCTCATGGGAGAGAGCGAAGAAAACGATAACTGATTACGATCCCCAAATATGGAATAAGATAGAAGGAATTTGGACCGAACGAAGAAAAGTTCAGGCCGCAGAGAAGGAAAAGAAGGAGAAGGAACTTGCTCTGGCCCGCGAAGACAAGATGCGGCGCAAAGCGGAGGAGCGGGAGAAGGTAGCCAAGCAGATCGAACGACAGAAAGCCCAGGCCAGAGCCCAAGCAGCAGAAAAGGAAAAAAGGGAGAAGGCAGCCAAGGAACCAAAGAACACCAGATTATCTCAAGTGACTACGCAGCCGCTAAGAGTGAAGACAAGCAAAGGGTTAAAAGAGCTTGAGATGACCTGCACGCGCGATGATCTCTTAGGCGAAAGTGAATATGTGGAAAAAGCATCGGAATTGATAGCCGCAGAGGGGGCCGATGCAGCACGCGGCCTCGCGGAGTTGATATCTGAGCTTTTGAGATGCAGAAGTCAGAAAATTGACAACGCTCTTTTTGCCGCAAAACGCGCGCTGCCAGTTCCTGAACTTCTCAGAGCGGTTTCTGAGGTCGTAGCCGCAAAATCACTTGCTCCTACGCCATCCGGCGTGCGCTTTCAACCTCAAATTGCCGGCGCTGGGCAAGTAGGATGGGATGACGGAACCACAAACCGTTTACACAACTATGCCAGTCAAGTGCTGGAACACTTGAAGCAGAGACAAGCATCACCCAGTTCACAGGCAAGTTCCGCACCTACATATCAGACTTCATCTCTCGGGAAGATTCACGGGCATGTATGCGACCGTTGTAAGAAGGTGATTCCTGAGAGTGAAATGGTATCACTGTCGGGTAACCTGATTTGTAAGTCTTGTGACAAAGCGTTAGAGCAAAAAGTCTTCGGAAGTTTCAAAATGTTCACAAGGATTGGAACCGAAGACGCGCCTGCATCAATTCGACAAAAACACTACGCTGAGGACTATACGGTCAAAACAGGCAGAAATACATGTCCTCGCTGTGGCCATGAATACGATCAAAGCACGGCCTGGTGTGCGAAGTGCAAGGTCAGTATCTGATAGACAGTTCATCCCGACAATCGGAAGGGGCCATATCGAATCCAAAGCTGGCCCCGGCAACAGCCGATCAGCGGTATTACGTGGGTTTGCGGCTGTCGAGGCTTAGGGCTTATTGGTTTTTTCGCGTAATTGCTGACGAGTTAATCCCACAGAGTGCAGAATACACTACTGGAAAAAAAACGATTTTACCGAAAAATGTCCAGAGCCGATTTTTAAGCCCTGTTATAGATAATGAGGGTCTTATCCCCTTTGGAATTGGCTAGATTGTGCCAAAGGCATCCACATAACCGAAATGGCTCTATTGGCCAATCCGATCAAAGCATTGGCCTATGGTCTTATACGGTCAAGGATTCTATCAAGGATACCTTGAGGTGGACCCAATTGTCTAGACCACTGTTCACGATCAAAGGTAGCAGCCCGCGAGACCTATACCAAAGGTCTCGCGCGGCTGCTGATTTAACCAATAAAGGGGGAATTGCCAATAGACTATCCCCGTTTTGCGCGATTTCAAAACGATTTGGACCACTTCTCCGATTCTCTCTTTCACGCTGCCCGATACACGGCCAGCGGCGTAAGGTAATCCAAGGCGCCGTGAATTCGCTCTTCGTTGTAAAACTGGAAGAAGTACGCCAGTCCTTTTTCCAACGCTCGCACTGTCGCGTAGTCGTGCAGGTACAGGTCTTCATACTTCACCGTCCGCCACAAACGTTCCACAAACACATTATCCATCCAGCGGCCGCGGCCGTCCATGCTGATGGCCACGCCCGCCGCTTCCAAGCGGCTCGTAAACGCCACGGCCGTGTATTGCACGCCCTGGTCGGTGTTGAATATCTCCGGAGTGCCTTGCGTCAAGGCTTCTTCCAACGCCTCCAGGCAAAACGTCCCATCCAACGTGTTCGACAACCGCCACGACAACACGTAGCGGCTGTACCAATCCATGACCACTGTCAGATACATCCAGCCCTGCGTCATGGGCACGTAGGTGATGTCGCTGGACCATACCTGGTCCGGCCTGACAATCGCTATATTTCGCAGTAAATACGGGTATATCTTGTGTTCCGGATCGTGTCGCGACAGTCGCGGCTTGGGATAAATCGCCTCCAAACCCATCAAACGCATCAGGCGTCTGGCCCGTTTGCGGTCGATGCCCAAAACCTCGGCCATCTTCCGACTGCCGTAGCACGGCGTCTTCAGGTATTGTTCGTCGATCCGACGCATCCATTGCAAATTCTCCGCCGACTCGCCCGCCGACCGGTAGTACCAACTCGATCGGTTCAAACCCAAAATCTCGCACTGCCGGCGGATGCTCACGCCAGGGCAGCGGGGCTCGATGCACTTTCGTTTGAACTCAATCGAGTCGGGCAAGTTTTTTTTTCAACCACGCCAGTTCCATCTGCAAGCGGCCGATCTGCTCGTACAGGTCGGCGATCAACGCCTCCTGCTCTTGGCTTTCCCGGCGACGATCATCCGAAAACAACTCGCCCGCACCTTCCAGCAACCGCTTCTTCCAATACCCGATCTGCGTCGGATGAACGCCGAACTGGGATGCCAGTTCGCTCGTGGTGCGGTCTCCACGCACCGCCGCCAAGGCCGCCTTCGCCTTCAGCGAAGACTCGATCCTCCGTCGTTTCGCTCCCATCTCGGACTCCCTCCAATTGGACCATGAGTACATCTATTCTATCAATTTTCGTGGTCCAGTTTTTGGGGTCCAGTATACCTAATCGCGTGCAAGTAACATACTGCTTGCCGAGTTGATAATCCAATGTCCGCATTCTACTTTACTATAAAACAGCAAGGGCATTGCCTAGCGTAAATTCCCTTGCTAAGCAATGCCCTTGACGTTTAACCACTCGATAAGCATGGTTGCCCTAAATGCTAGATTGTACTTTGATCGTCTACCATCAATTGCGCATGAAAAATACGGCGGGGAATTACACCCCGTTCCCGTAATCCATTACGGTATTTTAGTAGAAATTCCGCATAGGCTTGCCGTACCACTGGATCGTCAAAACTATGATCGGAAGAGCGCAACCCTTGAATTCTTTGCACCGTGGTACGTTGCGTAGAACGTTGCTTAGTAAGTTGTTTCATAATGTAACTATTACCCCTAACTCTGCTAGCATATCGGTTAAGATAGCGATTTCCTCTTGAAAAACAGAATCCAAGTAATCATCCCCACTGTCGGATTCAATTCCCCACAATCCGGGACTTTCAATTTTTTGGAGAATATGCCCCTTGCCGTAAGGGATTGGTAATTCGACAACAGCGCGGACTCCAATAAATCCGAATTCCCCGCGCTGGAATTCCGCTAATCGGTTTTCAAAGCCCTCTTGTTCTAAATAAGAACTATCGGGGCAATCATCGGCCAATAATTCTCGGTCGAATTCGCTTTTAGTTATGGTAATCATGGTTGTTACTCCCAGTTGAAAAATGTCCAGAGTAGATTTTCATGCCCGGTTATACGGCCGCCAATTCCTGATAGCCCAAATCGCAAAATGCCTCCCTCAATTGCTCTTCGCTTGGATACCCGCCCTGATCGTCTACGTTTTCAATTGCCGAATAGTTATTATCGGCAAACCAAGAGTAAACGGCCGATTGCCAATCCTCTGGCAAGTCATATTCATTCTTTAACCGCCATGCGGCATCGGCGATATTTTCAAACGTTGCTTCATACTCTCGGTTACTGTAATCCTCTTCGTCAAGAATCGGGTAATCGTCCAACCGTTTGGCTAGCTTGTGATATTCCCGGAATGCTTTGGTAATCTTTCCGCGCTTATATACGCGAATTGAAAAACCATCGACATGACCGACAGCCCAATGGGAATGGGACTCGAAAACTATGTCGGGATTGTTGCCTTGCGTGAAAGGTTGTAGAGTCTTTTCGATAATGCTTGCATTGCTTTGATCTAACAGCCCACTATCCCGGTTATGGGTGTAGATGATTGCCCACTTGTCGGCGTCTTTTGGTTGACGGTTCCATATAAAACAATGGAATTCCAACCAATTGCCGGCCGCTAGCTTTGCGGCCGATTCTAAATCTATTTCGCCTAGTCTCATTGGTGTTGCTCCCTAGTTGCTGGATTATTGATTGCTAATCATCGGAACTATCTTCGATCCATACGATACACGGTTCCTTATCTTTGATTCCGGCCGTAATCGACGGGTCACATACAAACTCGATTCCTTCTAAAAATGCAATTGCCTCTTGCTCAGTCTCAAATTGTCTAGTTGTTTTCATGTTTGCTCCCTGTTGTTTGCTCCCTATTGCTAGTCATCCTCTTCGCCGTACATTTCCTCTAAGTAGTCTTTTGCCTCTTGCTCAGTGTCGAAAACTGCCCACTCAGTACAATCCAAGTAACCCGGCGCAGATAATCGTGCGCCGTAACCTTCCCGGATTGCAAGGTTATAAATGCGGTCCCCTTCCAAGTAATCGCGTAAAAGGGATTCGCACCGCCGACAATTGGCGGAGTTTTCGTCAAAGGGTGGCAAATTGATTCCCAATTGTTCGACAGGAACCCACTCCGTACCGCAATTGGTTTCCACTTCCGCCCACCGTTCTTTCTCTGTTATATCTGGTTGCATGAATCCCATAGGTGTTACTTTCTTACTTTGCATCGTTACACGTTTGAATGTTTAATTCATCGCGCAGAATTGCTAACCTTTGATCTAGCTTTGCCAGTTTTACAATAAAGAATCTTCGATTCTTAATTTGTGGCAAAGCGCGTTCAAGTGAAGTGATTGCCTCTTGCGTCGAATGATACGCCATGCGCTGTAATGTGTTATTCATGGTTATGATTGTACTAAATGTTTCCGCGCTGCCCTCAAGTCTTCAGCTAGATACTTTGTTTGCTGTCTCATTCCCTTGACGGTCTTGCCGATCAATCCGTAAACCTTTCGGGCTTTCCCTTTCCCAATGCAAGATTCAATATATCTACTGCGAAGATTAACACCGGTAACAGTAAACTGTTCGGGCAACCACTGGCAACCGGGAAACATTTCAATCCAAGCCAAAGCAAGGAAAGGTGTGCAATCCATGCCGCAACACGTCAGCCCAAACCATATTTCCCCATCCCAATCGAACGCGAACACGTTACCGAGATAAGCCGGAACAGAAAGCGCGCCGGAAGAAAATCCGGTATTCCATATCGTGTTCCAAAGTGGTTCGATGTAGCCCGATCCGTCGCAATCCTCACAACGTTCCTTTTCACCCTTGCACGTTGGGTAGGTTAGATCAATATCATGGGTGGTTATGAATTCCGCCCAATCGTCTATGTGATAGGTTTGTAATGCTGTCATGGTTGTTGCTCCAATTGCTGTTGCTAACTTCGATTGCCTCTTAAATTTCTAAACGCCCATTCGACCCATGTTTCATACAACCTGCGCCAAGCTTTTGTATTTCTGCGCGGGACACGTTTGCCCTTACTTTTCCACCATGCTTCCGCATGATCGGCCAGAGTTTTGCATTTAGCTTTCATCGTTACACCTCAAAGGGTGGTAAACATTCCGGCCGTACCGCATAAGGCAAACAGAGTCTTACAAGGGTAAGGGCGTTGTCAAAACTTTTACCCGTTGCCATTAGTGTTGCAATTGCGCCGACGATGATTCCACGGGCATATACTGGGTTAGTGTTTGCATCGGGTGCAACGTTGTATAAGGCATTTATCAATACTCTTTTGTTTTTTAGTGTTTTGGTTTTCATGGTTGTTGCTCCTAAGCTTGGTTTTCTCGGATTCTCAATTCCCCTACTGCATTCCCCTTGCTGTCATACAATGGCGCAACTCCGCGCCATCCCTGATTAGTTCGATTGTCTTTCGTAGTATTCCGATAGATTCGGTTGCAAGTCGATGATCTAATCTTGGATCGGACAGGGTGAAAATAATGTTTACTGTCATAGGTGTTGCTCCTAGTTGCTAAGATTAGTTTTATTCAGTCCCATTTAGTCCGCATTCTTTTAGGAACCGAGTAAAATTGAATCGGTCGTTAAACTGCCAAAGGTTGTTAGCCATTAAACGCGCTACCCGTTCGCGTTCTTTTTGGTCAGTAATTTGTTTAATCACTTCCGCAATGGCCTTAAAATGTTTCTTTGTCATTGGTGTTGCTCCTAGTCGCAGATTCTTAGCTGCTAAGCTACTCTGATAATCAGATCGTTACCTTCCACACGTCCGCCTTGACCTAGATAATTAGCCCAATATGCTGCGCTATACTGCCCTGTAATGGCGTAGGCAATCCATGCAGCAATGTCCAAAGTAATCTCTTGGCTTGTGCCTTTAATCGGACATTCAAGAAGTGGCGTACACATGGTTAAGTCCTCCGGTATCTTTGAACAGTAAGAATTAACTGATAACCGTTGCCCACGCGCTCATGGATGAAAATTCTTTCTACTGCATAGTGTTGTAGTGCATGGGTAACCAAAGCATGAGCGCTGTTTGCGTCTACTAATTGCTGAATGGAATCGTTATGTGTCGTTAAGGTTATTCGATACATTGTTTGTTTCTCCCTTATGCTTTGCCCTCTACATAAAGAGTACACCATCTTTGTGACTAGTCAAAGTAAGACTTTAGAGAATTAACTTAAATCATCTAAAATAATCTATACAAGGCTGGATTATGAGGTATTTAATGAGTACGCCAGCATAATGACCATAGTTGCCAATGAAGCACCAAACACACCTCAATTGAATGCCCCGTACTAAGGATGAATCGTTTATACGCGATTCTGAGAAGGGCTTGCCGAGAAGGTATTGGGACATGACCAAGGCTATTAGAATGCAACCAGCGCAATTGTACGCAACCAGTTACGGGCAAGACGATAACGGGAATCCCTCGCGCGGTTATAGTTGAATAACCTAGCGTTTTATTGGACAAGGTTGCAATAATCTTTGTTCATTCAAACACAAGATACTTGACAAGGCATTAGGCAAGATTGATTGTCCGTTTCGCAGGTGTAACGGGACGTTAGCCAGCATTGTCCCTATTATATTAGGGACAAACACGGACACAGATTGCCTTAACACTATGGCAAATTAGCGCTTATATCAGCATGAGTTAGAGACTATTAAGCTATTCATACCGGCCGATGATACCGGGTGGGGTCAAATTTGCCAATGGTGACGAAAATTTTCAGCGCTGAGAATGCCTTGCTCTTTCGACTGTCAAGTTACAAATCAGGAGCATGACTGACGCGGCAAAATACCTTTGTACTTGAGCGAGGTAGCAAAATGAGAAAAATAGGTATCAAAATTATCGCGGAGGTAGCAATTTGCTACCTTTGTAAGTTCAACTTGCACTTGAGATTACGAGAACGGAGGTAGCAAAACAGGGGTTCGATAGCGTTTCTTATATTATCCATTTTATAGAACATTAAATTTGGGAAATAAATAAAATATATATATAGGTAAATAATGGGGAAAACGGCCTCGGAACCCTATTTTGCTACCTTTTTGGCGTAAGATCAAACTGAATAGCAAGTTACAAAGGTAGCGGTTTCAAAATTTTGCTACCTCCAATTTTCAATTTGCTACCTCAGTCTGACGCGGCAAGTGTCGCCGGTTCTCAGCCACTTGGTATCGAGACTGGTCCAGCTAAGTCAGCAGGCCAACTGGCAAGCAACTCGAACATCTCGTCGAAGTCCTCTCGCCAGTCTCCATCGTTGTGTTCAATCAAAAATCTGGCCAATGCCACCGTTCCAGGCCCATTTGATCCGATCGAGTAACCGGTGGCCAAGTATGCTTCGCCATTCTTAAACACAATGAGGACACCCCCATCGCCGCTGTTAAGAATAGCCAGTATGGATCGCTGAGGAGAACTAGAGACAATGTTGTGCAGGTTCCGTGTGGTCGTTGCGGGATCGCCGCACTCCGGCTCCAGCTTGATACCATCACAGAGGGGTTGGTATTGCTTACAGCCCTGTTTGAAGGCATTCAGCATTTCATTGTCAATGCGGATTTGGGACATGATTTCACCTGACCTTTGCTTTGGTTTTCCTTGACAATCATAAGGTTGGTGTAATACTTGTACAGAACGTTAAACGTGACAAGGAATCAAACATGCAGATTATTGCATATTATTCACTGGTTGACAAGAAGGTGGAAGATCAGCGGCTGGCGGTTGAGGCTTTTTCATCCGCGAATGAGGCTAAGATAATAGCCAGTTACATTGAACGCCGTGCTCGCAAGTATTCCTGGGCAAAATTGACTCAGGCAATTGAACACTCAACGAAAACAGGGAGCCTTCTGGTCATCGCCAAATTGGGCCGGCTGGAGTACAACGTTGCAGTTACTCAGCTTTTGCAGTCTTCCCAGGCCAATTTTGTGTGTCTTGACAAGCCACATATTACTCGGGATTCGATACACATGGCTGCGGAGATCGCCTGGGACAAAGTACAAAGAGCCAGTCAGCGTAAACGGGATACATTTGGCAAATTAAAGGCACAAGGGGTAAAATTTGCGTCTGCACGCCCGGATCATTGGAAAGGTAGAGAGTATCTGCGAGGTGCTAAAAAAGGTGCCAAGGCTAGCGCCAAGGCTCGAACGGAGCGGGCAAAACAAGCTTATGAATATCTTATACCTAAAATTCAAGAGTATAGGGCCAAAGGCGCGACATTCAATGAAATCGTGGAAGAATTTAATGCTCTGGGCTATTGCACGACAATCGGCACGAAATTCAACCGCCCGACTCTAGTCCGCATTCTTCAGCGGGCCGAAGGCACAAAGCCTAAAAAGCGCGAGCCTGTGGAGGTCTAACGATGATTGAGCGCGAGAAAACCCAGTGGGGTGTGCGGCTAATATCAAAACCATTCACCCATGCCAACACAGACATGTATATCCAAGCCGACATATCAAAACCTCGGCCGAATCATAGCCCGGAGATCAAGTTCTATTTTAGCGGCACAACGGCAGCCCGCCCATTACGGCCTACCGATGTCATCGTTTGGAGGGAGCATTTGAAAGCGATCTCTGACGCGGCAAGGAGTGAGGCTGCTATGATGAAGGGGCGTCCCGAAGCAAAACGCAAAGTAAAAAAGTGATCGACTCCCACTTTGCGGCTTTTGTTTCCCCTTATTCCTTGTAAGACATAGACTTTTTATACAATATCAGACTGTTCCTAATTTCATCTTACCATGAGTTTAGTTGACCTCTGAAAGGATGATTTCACGGAATTTTTGAAAAAGCTGATTTTTGGGGTCTAGTTCCACAGCTTTATTTAAATCTGACAAGGATGCCTGGTAATTTGGGGCTATCTGTGCGCCAAAACAAGTCCACGAAGTGCAAAAGCCGAAGCTGATCCAGGATTAAAGGAGAGTGAACTATTGCAGTAATCAATAGCTGCTGCATAGTCACGTTGCTTGTAACTCTCGATTGCTGCAATCAGATATCCGCCTTCCGATTTAATTCCTTTTTTACAATCTCGTCTTGCTTTAGGCCCCAATTCTGCTTCAATCTCTGTCACGAAAGCATACTCAATACGACTGATATTTTCAAGAACGGCAGTTCTTCGCTTGTTATATTGTTTTAGAGTTTCTTCAATGGAAGTGCCAAGATTCCTCATTTCCTGAACAGCTTGAAGCTTGTCTTGAACTGCCTGAAGCATGTCAGGAATGTCAGATATCGGCAACCTGACGACTTGGCGGGCAGTCGCCTTACGCCGGCCTCGTATCCAATCAAAGAGTCCCATGTGTATGTCCTCCTCTGTATCATGGTGTATAGCCTCACGTCACACTACATCTTGTTCGCTAAATGCGCACTGGCTTGTCGCTAGCAAAAAGCAGTGCCATCGAAGACACGCCAATCTGCCGGAACCAAGCGAACATGAAACCAACGGCCGCAACAGCGTGGCATAGATTGAATTGATCCACAGTTCCCTTCCAACCGACTGGTGGTGTAGGAAAGGTGTAATGTGTCCAGCGGGCAACATTTAAAATGAAGTCTGACCCTTGTTGCCACACCGGACAACCAAACGTCCAGAATAGGACCGCAAACACAGTTCCAGGAACCAAAATACCAACAGATTCCAAAGGAATAATTTCTTCTGGCCCTGCTCCACCAGTGAACTGCGAAAGAATCTTGTACCTCAATGTATCGGCCATGCACTGACAAAACCACACGGCAATCCAACCCAAAATGAAACCACCCAACCCATGTGCGTACAATCCAACTAGAGGAAAAATCGCAGGGATGTAGCCTTTGTAGATTGGAAGTGCAGTAGGATTCAGCAGAGCTATGATCCAAAGGATAGCTCCAACTACAATCGGACACCAGAGAGGATTGCCGCTGATAGCATATAGGCCAAAACACATTGACACAATCCACCCCAGGACTGCCGAGAGTACCATGACTAATAGGATACCGCGCATAATCTGTTCTCCTATCAGGTAAAACATAACAGTAGCGATTTCGTGGTGCTACATTTCTGGCAACATGAATATAGAAAATCATTTATATTATCTACATATTCACAATATTCGCATTTGTACAGAATCATAGTCTATTCTGTCACTGTAATGAGTCCTGTAAAGTGAGTCGGCTCCACGGTTTCGCTTCGAGGTTTATGCCAGAGAGACGATCCTTTATGATTTTCATGTGTTGATCGAACTCCCGTTTGATAATCTCCTTGTCTGATCCTGCTTTTTGGTATCTTGTTCTCTGCTGTCCAATGTAAGTATCCAAGATGATGTCGAGCAGTGCAATCTGACGTGGAATCGCGTGGGCATCAATCACTGTATGGAAATGCACCTGCTCAACTGGCCCCATCTTCGGGTCCAGTGTAAGGTCATGCACCTCTGGACCAGCCGAGTAACTTTTAAGGTGGTCAATCTTGTGTATGGCCCACTCGATAAGGCTAGAGGGCGGTATGGTGGAGTAGACCTCTCTCAGCCCTTCTTCCAGCCGACTTTCTGAAATACCCTGAGCAAGTTGCATAATGCCAAATATCTTGTCTGATAGAGTATCTGGGAGGCCACTCAGGCAGTAAGCCTTCTCAAGTGGAATGAGCTTAGTAACTCGCACTGTCTCCAGATCGCGTTGTCCCTTGATGTAAAAACCGAGAGCGACAAAAGAGACTACCACAACCGCTAAACCAAATCCTCCCAGAGGCCCAACACTCAGCCCTGCTCTTCGTCCTTCACGGTTCAGTAGAAATATTAAAATGAAGGTTATGATGATGCTGACAATTGCGACCTTGGTGGCCATAACTTTTCCTCCATAAACAAGGTTGCTACACCCTTTCCATATCAAGTCACGTAAATAAGTTCCGAAGTTCCGGTGCAAGGTTTCCGATCTCAGCGACAACTCTTCCAGCCATTTGTGGTTCAGGTACCATAAAATCACCCTCAGCACCGGGCAAACCAAACTTGCCTATCCTACTCACTGTACCCCGCACGAACCATGTAAGGCCAAAGTGAGTTCCAAGCAAGACGCAGCGGGCCAATATCATTGCAGCCTTGTCACCAAATTCTGGGGCAACAAGATATGCACGTTCCAAGGTCATGGAAAAGTCCCCTCCAATTGTGATAGGCAAGCTGAGTGATGAGGCGTGCATTGGCAAAATCCGATGACACAAAACTGCCGCAAGGTCGGGTGGCAATTGCAACACCAATTTCAGGAAGCCTCCCAGTTGCCTAGGTGTATAGGCGCTCATGCCTTTAAATCTACGCGGAGAGATTTCTTGCAGATTAGATTCGGTTATTAGATTACGAAGGAGTTGGAGGTAATCGGATTGGCCTACTTGACGAAGTTGGTTCTCGGCATTCTCTTCGATTTGACGCTTCAAACCAGCAATAATACGTGACTTCCGAAACATTTAGCACTTACTCCCTAATTACCTTGTTAATATGGACCAATCTGGATTAAATATCTTGAATATCAAAAGTCCCAATAAAAGAATCGAAAACAATAATGACAGCACGCCTCTGATGTACATTCGATTTAGAAAACAATTGACCGCAAGAATAAACAGAATCAATGCCGGACCACCTACGAAAATAACAGTAAAAAGATAGTAAGCGAGTGTGTTAAGCATGATTTGTGTCCTATCAGACAAGCAGGTAAACCAGCATTGCAATGGCCCACACGAAAAACATGGCTTGGGCCGCACAGCCTCTCCTTGGTTCAGTGCCGGGCGTGTCAACGGCCCCGTGTTGGCGCAGCCACTTTACCAACTCAAGACGCTCGGCAGCGAGCCTCTTCCCGCCCATTTTCAAAGCGAGAGTATAGCCAGTGCGAGCCAACAAAAGCGTAGTTCCTCCCTTGTCGTTCACAGCATTGATGTTGGCTCCCCTAGCGATAAGATGCTTCGTCATAGCGACATGCCCTAGCGCTGCTGCCACGTGCAGAGGCGTTGTTCCTTCTTCCTCGGTAGCCTCGATGTCCGCTCCGCTTTCAAGAAGCTGATCCACACGCTGCTGATCGTCGGTACGAACAGCATCGAACAAAAGGCGATTGATGTCAGAGGTTTGTTCCATCACTGGGGACTCCCCTACCTGCTGCCAATTACCCGATAGTATAGTCAATTAGCTGGTGGGACAACAACCCCCCCCTTCCAACAATCCTAAATTTAGCAAGGTTTTTCATTCCCTTACTATTCACGTTTTCAAGGAATATAAAGAATAGCCTGAGCGGCTACTAATATGGTGGGGCGCGAGAACTATTCCAGAACGATCCAACTAATGGCAACAATTAACGCTAGGACAAAAAAATGCTGTTCATGGTTCTTTCTTATTGCCCGAGGCTCTGCGTAAGCCGCGCGCTACGGTGTTGGGGCCACGCTGCTTGGTTTTGGTTGTTTATCATCGGTCGAAGTCCACTCGGCTGCTAATCTCCTCGCCACCTTAGCAAACAATTCTTCCTCCGACCTCTGCCGCTTGTCGAAGCAGTTTATGGCACGCTGGATTTCATCGAGTGCTCGTGCTTCATTTCCATCAATATGGTGGTGGATCGCCAAGTCGAGCAGCGTTCGGGCATGTTCAGGATCAAGTCCAAGGGCTGCTTCCCATGAGGACAATGCCTCATCATCCTTGCCGAGGGCGTAGAAGGCCGCGCCTTTATAGTAGTGCGCATCGGGCTGACTGGGGTACACATCGAGAGCTTTGCTGCACACGTCGATTGTGTCCTGATATCTCTGGCTTCTGTTGTATAAATTCTCGGCTGTCACCGTGTAAAAAATGCCCACGACCCGTTCCGCACGTTTGACTCTCTCGGGGCGGTTGTTGTTTTGTCTGCGCACTTCTTGCAGGGCTTCGTCTGCGACACGGATCGCTTCTTCAAACTTGCCCTCTCTTGCAAGACGACTTGCCAAGGCAAGCCTTCTACCAAAGGATTGGCTGTTGTCGGTTGATTGCGCGGCAATGGCGAGCAAGACGGTGACAAAGACGATTCCGATCACAGGCCACATGCGGCTAGAATGCCCTACACTTTGTGGCACATGAACCTCTGATGTCTGTGGAATCGTGAATCCGCCTGCTAACAGACCAAGTGATAACCGGAAGATCGCTGCAAACGGTACTTCTAGCACTAGGAACGTCCCGACCATAGTAGCAAATGAAGGTTTAAGTACCTGAGCAGCATCCGGTCGGTAATAGCCGAACAGATACATGGCAAATGTTGATTGTTGTAGGCGGTTGCCGAAATCGGAAAGCCAATAACCGATAAGCGCGAGCAGACATGCAGAGATAGCGGCGCTCAGCAAAGGGAAGACATACTTCTCTAACGCTGGGTGCATTGCCATTGCGCCTCGCGGGTCATCCTCCTTCACTGCTTCGGCGTATCTGGAATACTGCTGAATGGTCCCAAGGGTGTGTGCGCCACCCCACGCCAAGCACCCGAGGCAGAAGCCGCTGAGTCCGCCAGTCAACGTGCCAACCACCAGTACAGTAGGACGTAGAATCAAGGCGAAGGGCACAGGAAAGAATGCCGTCAACAGACTCAGGACAATCACGTAGCTAACCAGGAGCGCAAACGAGTGGGGAGCGAGAGACATTACGACCCAGAAGCACGAGGCGGACACAATGGACGCGACCACATGGATGATGAGTTGCCGTATGAGAAAATGTGGTTGGCGCATGGAATTTCTCCATCGTTTTCTTATGCTAACATCCTGACGTTCGCGCGTCGTTCATATTGTCGTCATGGCCGGGCTATAGCCGTCTCTTTCTTCCTGATTCGATTCTTAGATGAAACATCAATGGTAGGTAGATTTCCCATGAACTGTCAATTATCCGATAGTATAATAAATTGGCCGGTGGGACAACAACCCCCCATCTACACGCCAATAAAATGCGAAGTGACCCAGGTGCGAAAGTCCGGTTCTTCACAGAATTCCCGCTAATCCTGCTCCGTGAGGACCACAGTTCTCGAATCGAGCTTTCCGTGCGTTCTGGATGACCTATGCGTCGTTAAGTTGTGCCTTTTCTTTTTGCCGCGTCATGGCTCAAGAATTCTCAGGAATTTCTGCAAGTTTCTGAATACAAATCCCATTTTTTACACTTCTACATGTAGCTACCAAAAGTATTGCAGCTAGTTTTCATCAAGAATGTAAAAATGGCTAAGAATTGGATTCAAAACTCGATCAAGCATCCTGGCGCACTCACAGCACAGGCCAAGCGGGCCGGCATAACTGTCTCTCAGTACATTAACAATCCGCCCAAAGGCATTACCACAACCACCAAGTGCCGGATCGCTGAGGCTAAGACTCTGCGAAAACTGTCCAGGGCTAAGTAATCCGCAGGGCTTCTATCGCAAGTCATGCTCACTGAAGTGGGCCTTTCTTTCAGTGCAAACCGATGTTCTCTCGGCAACCAAAAAACGCGCTTGAGGTCAAGGCTGGCGATTTAATCGCCTTCAGTGGAGATTCGTTCATAAGCGATCTCGTGAATATCGCCACCTACGGGTTTCCTCGTTGGGGAATCAGCCATGTGGGAATCATGGGGGAGGCTACGGATGGCCGCCTTTTGCTATTTGAATCTACGACTCTTGAAGGACTCCCTGACGAAATTACGGGAGAGAATTTTGCGGGAACTCAAGCTCATCATCTTGATCCTGATGTCGCAGCATATCGAGGCAAAGTATGGCATTATCCCTTATACAGAGAGTTGTATGAAAGCGAGAGAAAACGCCTTGCTGATTTCTTAATGAAAACCATCCATGTCCCATACGATCAAATGGGCGCTATGCGGTCTGCTGGCGTGGGATTGTCGTGGATCGAGTCGTTGTTTCGAGAGCAAGACCTTCACAGTATTTTTTGTAGCGAATGGGTGATGGCGGCCTATGCCGAACTTGGAATACACCCGACATCAAACGCAAGCCGCTGGAATCCAAATCGAGTTATCCGTCATTTGAGACGACGTGAAATACTGCTAAAGCCACGGAGACTTAAATGAGACGGAGCATTTTTGGAATCATCCTGATTTTGGCGGCAGTTAATGAAGCCGAGCCAACGTTTCAACCTCTGAAAAAGATTTACCCTAGCGAACGCCCGATAGTTAATATTCCATTGGCCTTGAGGGAGCAAAACTGGGGCGGCGGCAGTTGTGTCTGGGCTTCCACCATTCCACTGCTTAGATGGCAAGGCCAGAATGAACTGGCCGATAAAGTGCGGAAAACTTACAGCGGCGGTGAATATCCTGAAGATCACAATGCCAAGATGGACAAACTTGGGATCAGGTATGCTTACACCACTAAAGGCGACGTGAGCTTCTTGGAATGGGCGTTAAAAACTCGAAGGGGCGCGGGCGTCACCGTGATGGGTGGCGCTCACATGGTTGATCTTGTAGCGCTGGATGATAAGTATGCTTGTCTTTTGGACAATAATCACATTGATAAATTTATTTGGATTCCGCGAGAAACGTTTTTAGCCGAATGGAAAAGTTCATACGGCTGGGCCGTGACACCGGTGTACTCGCCTGCGGCACCATTACCCTAATTTTGGAGATTTGTATGCGCAAGTTCTTGATCGTTGTATCTTTAATGATTTTTGCGGCCAATTTTCTTTACGGCCAAGATTTTGGCGTTCTCGCCAAGGAGCACATCGTAAATTTGCCGCAGGACCAGGGCAAGTGGCACATCAGTGTTATTAGCGACAAGAGTGACAATCGAATCTTGGATTGGTTTGATAGCAACTCTAAGATGAAAGCGCTGAAAAATAGCGTGCATTTTCATTACGTGACAACTGATAGTGCAATCTACAAAGAACGTTACGCCGCGAATGAGGGCGATGCAAAGATTACAGCTTTGCCGTGCGTGCGGGTGCAAAATGCCGAAGGTGTGATCGCTTATCAGGTGTGTGGTAATCAGATTCCCATGACGGCCGAGGGATTGTATGCCGCGATTTCGGAGGCCGTGAATGGTGCCGGTGATAGAAAAGAATTCCTGCCCTGGCGTCGCAATCACAGTAATCCCACTCCCAAGCCGGAACCCGAGCCTGACCCCATACCGGCACCGGAACCAATCGTCCCCGTGACTCCCGATACTCCGGCAGTTGAACCTGACAACTCAGGTCCAACTGTAATTGGAATTGCCACCTGTATTGCGGGGTTAGTGATTGGTATCGGTATCGGTCAGTGGAAAAAGTTACAAGATAAAATCGCTACAAAGGCCAAGAAGTCATAATAATTGGAGACAACAAATGAGTATCTTCATGTGGGTGCTTCTAGTTTTGGGTTGTGTTTTAGTCGGTATCGAATCCGGCAAACTGCTATTTGTCGGCAATGACAAAATGTCCGCTAAGAAACGGGCTATCCAATCTTTGTCGGTAGCACTGCGAGACATTGGGATGCGAATCATTCCTGATGCTCTTGATGAATTCGTTATATCCGACGCCAATGGGCTGCTGGAAAAGCTGCACGATCTTTCCACGGTATTAAAATCGGGCAGCGAGACCATGATTAAGGAGATTCAGGCAACTTTTGACAGTATGCTGAATAAGAAACTGTCAACGCCCGAAGGTCGAGCTTTGATTGAGGCCAAACTTGCAGAGGCAAAGAAAATCGCCGATGTTGTAATTCCGATCGCTGTTACGGCAGCTAAGGTTGCAGCGGCGGCAGTCTAAATATCATGCCACCGCGAAATAAACGATGCCGTAATTGTCCTGGTGCAGTCGCAAAGCCAGTCACTCCAACAACCATCAATCTAGTTTTATCTAGCAATGATGAGGGGCGGCGGATTTGGGAGCATGTCCAAACGGCGACGGCCTTGTGCATTGGCATGATGGAGGGCTATGTGCAATTTGGACTGTCTGGGGCCTCGGCTGATTCCCTTGTGGCTTTGCGAACAAGATTGGATGCCCTGATTGATTCATTAGGTGTGATTAAGCGATGATCGGTCATGCGAAATCTTCAGGACGAGTTCACGCGGGCAATCACCAATGGATTGACCACTCGCACGTTGACAAGTTGCTCACGGTGGGCGGCTCATCGCCGCATCATGGGTGAACCGTTTCCTGGACCTTACTCCTGGAAATACCATCCGTGGGTCAAGGAATTGCATGATTCATGGGCACCGTTCACGTATGTGATGAAGGCTGCTCAATTAGGCGTCACGGAAGCAGCGATCAATCGAGCGTTGTATACGATCGACACGCTCAAACGAGATGTGCTGTATGTCCTACCGACGACGCTTAACGCGAGTGATTTCAGCAAATCGCGTTTTGGAGCGGCTTTGGACGGCAGTTCATACCTGAAGTCTATTTTTACGGATACAAATGCAGTCAACTTAAAACGCGCGGGAGCCAACTGCCTCTACATTCGAGGATCGCGCGGCAAGAGCAATTTGAAATCCATCCCTGTGTCCGAGTTGATCTTGGATGAAGTGGATGAGATGGATCAAGAGCAAATCTGGTTGGCATTGGAACGGTTGTCCGGCCAGTTGCACAAGCACGTATGGGGCATCTCGACGCCGACCGTTCCCGATCATGGAATCCATAAACTCTACAAAGGTTCGACGCAAGAACATTTTATATTCCGCTGTCCGAGTTGTGGACGATGGACGGAGTTTGTATGGCCTGATTGCATCGAGATTGTTGGTGAGCATTCGACCGATGCACAGTGTAAAAAGTCGTTTTTGAAATGCAAGGAGTGCAAAGCAAAACTAAAACACAAAGCCAAGCCGGAGTTTTTGGCGACCGGACAATGGCAGTCGATGGCTCCTAATGCCAACCCGGAGGTGCGGGGCTTTTTCATTAACCAACTCTACAGCTTCACGGTCACTCCCGGTGAGTTGGTAGTGGCCTATTTCCGGGGATTTGGCGATGAGTTAGCAAATAAGGAGTTTCACAACAGTAAGTTGGGGCTACCATTCATCGGCGATGGGGCAAAAGTCACCGATGAAATGATCGAAAGGGCATTAAAGAATCACACCACGGACGATTTGCGCCCTTCGCGTGGCGGCGATCGCTTGATTACCCTCGGTGTCGATCAAGGTAAGGTCTCTTATGCGGTGGTATGCGAGTGGATATTTACCTCAGCACCGGGCAAAGATATTGGAGCGGCGGCGATCTGCAAGGTGTTGTGGGTCGGCAAATTCATGGAAGAGGACTGGGATTTTCTCGATCAATTGATGGTCGAGTGGCAGGTGATGTATGCAGTGGTGGACGCTGATCCGCAGATCAATGAGGCTAGAAGGTTCGCGCGGCGGTTTCCCGGTTTTGTAAGTCTATGCAGGTATCGTCGCAGTCAAACTGCTAAGGAAGTGGCGGTCACTGAAGAGGACACCGGGGCACCGATGTTGACTGTAGATCGCACGAGTTGGCTAACAGCCGCTCTCGGTAGATTTAAGAGCAGTCCTTCCCGAATATGGTTGCCCCGCGACATACCGATGGAGTTCAGGGAGCATTGCAAAAATCTGGTGCGAACTTATCAGCGTGACGAACATGGTAATCCGGTGGCAGTATTTGTTGAGACTGGCCCCGAGCATTTCGCTCACGCCCTTACTTACGCAGAGATAGCGTTACCATTTGCTCCACAAGCAGTTGGTCAAAACATAAACAAGTTCATGTGAAGACTATGACCGTCCCGGCTGACAAGAAACGAATCATTGACTCCAGACACCCTGGCTGGCTGACCTACTCAGGCGATTGGGAAAAGTGGCGTTTGACGTATGAAGGCGGGGACGCTTTTAAGAATCGCTATTTGGAGAAATTCACTCTCCGCGAGGATGAGACTGACTTCCGTAGTCGTCAGGCAGTTACTCCTGTACCCTGCTTTGCCAAAGCCGCCATCAATGATATCAGAAACGCTATTTTCCAACGGATGCGAGATATTGTGCGTAAGGGTGGCAGCCAAAACTATCAAAATGCCATTGCTGGCCTGGGTGGTGGGGTAGACAGGCGCGGCTCGACAATGAACGCTTTCCTCGGGATGCGGGTACTAACTGACCTTTTGGTAATGGGGAAGGTCGGCGTGTTTGTTGATAATCCCGTGATACAAGGTCCAAGAATAAGTGATGCTTTGGGGACACGACCGTATCTGTATCCCTATCAAGTTGAGGACATACTTTCGTTCAGTTGCTCTAAGGCTGAGGAACCATCGGAATTTCAGTCGGTGCTGCTTCGTGATACTTGCATGGATTATGATGGCCAGACGATGCTGCCGCTGACAATTGTGGAACGTTATCGACGGTTGTGGATCAATCAGGAGACTGGCAAGGTCAATCTGGAATTTTACGACGAGAACGGTGATTTAATTGACCGTGATGGCAATCCTTCGAGTGGCTTTATCGAATTGGAATTAACGCGCATTCCGTTCGTTTTGTTGGACATTGGTAATTCGCTGATTAAGGATGTGTGTCAGCACCAAATAGCACTGTTGAATTTGGTAAGCAGTGATGTGAATTACGCCTTGAAGTCGAATTTTCCATTTTATGTGGAACAACGTGATTTACGGGCAGGCGGCAGTCACTTAAAGCAGATTGCCACGGCAGACGGTACGGCTACCAGTGGTGGGCAAGCTGCCAGTGACAACGATGTGAAGGTCGGCACTACGCAAGGTCGGGCTTATGACATCAAGGCGAACCAGCCGGCATTCATTAACCCATCGCCTGATCCCTTGCGAGCCTCAATAGAACTACAAGAGAAGCTAGAGGCCGACATTCGCAAACTGGTCAACCTGGCGGTGATGACGCTTGCCACGCGGGCCTCGGCTGAATCGAAGCAAGTAGACAATCAGGGGCTTGAAGCTGGCTTATCGTACATTGGCCTTGTGCTGGAAAGCGCCGAGCGGCAGATCGCCGAATACTGGGCAGCGTATGAGGAAAGAAGTCCCTCACAGCGATTGATCCCAACGATCAAGTATCCCGATCGTTACAGTCTGAAGACCGACAGCGATCGCATCGACGAATCTACAAAACTTTCCAAACTGATGAACAGCGTTCCTGGTCAGACGGTAAAACGGGAACTTGCCAAGTGCATGGTGCAGTCGCTCTTAAGCGGCAAGGTGGCGGTGGACACCATCGAAACGATCAACAAGGAGATTGACGCTGCTCCATACACTACTAGCGACCCAGACACGATTGTTAAGGCGGTGGAGGGTGGTTTATGCGGTGAGAAGACGGGTTCGTTGGCGTTGGGCTTTGGCCCCGATGAACATTTGCAGGCACGTCAGGATCATGCAGCACGGGCGGCGCGAGTTGCGGTTGCTCAGGGTATCGGCAAATCCACAAGTGATCCGGCAGCCCGTGGAGTATCTGACTTGTCCGCCAATCCGGCCAACGCCGCGAGTGACGAGAAAGCGATGAGCCGCAATACGGACCTTCAAAATACTACCGCGCCTCGTATTCGTGGCCAAGGTACCGACAACAATCAAGGGGATTGATCTAATGGACATCGTGCAAGAATCAGTGAGTGAGTTTGTTGTCGGCCACGGTGGCGCGGATATTGTGAGTAAACCGATTGTTGCTGCGGGTTATGCTCGTAAGGCGTATAAAGGCGTGCGTATTCGGGCTGCAACGGCCAATACTACTGTCATCTATGTGGGACCACAGGGTGTTAGCGAGAGCAACGGCTATCCACTCCCGGGCGGTGAAGAGGTAGTAATACCTGTTGACAATCCTTCAAAGGTTTATGTGGTCTCTACACCCCTCAGCAATTCACAGCAAGTTATAACCCTCACTGGTACCGGGTCTGGAGACACATTCGCTCTGAGTTTTGAAGGCACAACTACAAGTGCGATTGCTTATAACGCAACAGCGGCAACTGTGAAATCTGCTTTGGAAGCGTTGGCGACTATCGGAACAGGAAATGTGGATGTTGCTGGAAACGCCGGCGGTCCATACACGGTCGAATTCAAGGGAACATTTGCTAAAAAAGACGTTCCGTTGATGACTGACACAGTCATAAATGGCGCAATTACAATCACGAAGACGGATGCCAGTGTAGGCAGTCAATACGCATGGGTGGCTGTTTAATATGAGTATATGGGATTCAACGCGAATACTTTTGAAGGGCGACAAGGGCGATCCGGGTGATCCCGGCAGCGGAGGCAGCCCCGTCGGCAGTATTGTGGCCTGGTTAAAAAACTATACCAACACACCCCCTTTACCAGTCGGTTGGGTTGAATGTAATGGGCAGGTCTTAACCGATTCAGAAAGCGTTTATAACGGACAGATAATACCCAATCTCAACGGCGACAATAGATTTTTACGAGGCAATGTTGCTACAGGCAACATAGGTGGTGTGGCGACCGTCACTTTAACAACCGATCAAATTCCTAGTCACAATCACAATATGACATTCGGGACAGTGATAGCTCCTAATGCCGGTCCCATATCCGCTCTCACACAAACAGGAAGCGTTCAAAAAACGACAACAAGTACCGGCGGCGGTGCGCCGCACGATAATTTGCCTCCTTACTACAACGTCGTTTGGATAATGAGAGTGAAGTAATCAATGGCAATTGATACAACCTATTACGGCACGCTTAATGAGGCAAATGAGTATTTCGCAAACCGATTGCATGAATCAGCATGGTCAAATACCGATCCTGCCGATCGTCCGAAAGCCCTTTGGGCGGCCACACAGATTATCGACACACTGAACTTCAAGGGGCGTAAGCATCCGGTTCATGTACTTTTGCAACAGAATCCACAAGCGACGGCTGCTGAAGTTCAAGCGGCAGAGGCATCACAAGTATTGGAATTTCCTCGCGGCGTTGACACCAAGGTGCCGGAGGCAATTAGCCGAGCGTGCTATGAAATTGCCCATTCGCTTCTGGATGGCAAAGACCCGGAGTTGGAATTGGAGGCTCTGGGGATTTCCAGCCAAGGCTATTCATCGGTGCGAACGACCTATTCGCGGGAACATGTTCCTATCGAACATATCGTCAACGGCATACCCAACGCAATGGCCTGGCGGTTGATCCGTCCATTCTTACGTGATGCGGATGAAATTAAGTTGAGTCGCATTAGTTAATCAAACATTGACCATTCGGTCAGGACTGCGTTCGTTTGCTACCGGAGAAGGCGAGCGCAGGTACTCTTGCTCTCTGGGTCATAGGGAATCCTTCCATGTTGTACGAAGAACTGTATTTGTCACCTGTAATGTTAGCTTGTTATGAGAGTGAGGGAACCGCAGATGGCGATGGTGCAGGTGAAAGTAACAGCATTATTGGTGATGATACCGATGGTGTAGACAAAGGGACTCGCACATTTACGCAGGAGCAAGTCAACAAGTTTCTTGCCGAAGATCGTCGGAAGATAGAGGCCAAATATAAAGTCCAATTGGAGCGGGCGGAGAAAACGTACAACGAACTGCTGGCAAATAAGAATCTAAGCGAGGCGGAACTGCGCCCGGCTGGAGGAGTCGCTGGAAGATGTGCGCAAGCAAATGCGAACGAAGGAACAGCAGTTATCACACGAGAAAAAGCAATTGGAGGACCAGTACGCTGGCCGGCTGACAGACACCGAGAAACGCGCCCAGGAGTGGGAGAGTCGCTTCCGCGAGGCGCAGATTGTTCGAGCTTTGCAGGATGCAGCCGTGTCGAACGACGCTTACAACTCCCAGCAGGTCGTCCGGCTGCTAAGGCCAATGGCGAAGATGGTAGAGGAGGTGGATGAGAAAACCGGCAAGGCGACCGGAGAGTACAAAGTGGTAGTAGATTTGGATGACATCTCAACTGAGGAGAACAAACCCATTGTCACCCAGCATACACCCGATGGCGCTGTGAAGCGAATGAAAGACGTTCCCGCCTTGTACGGAAACCTCTTCAAATCCAACGTCGTTTCGGGGATTGGAGCGAATTCGGCCACCGGCGGCCTGTTGCCGGGAGCGAAAGGCAGCCTTGACTTGGAGAAGATTGCCCAAGACCCAAAGCTGTATCGCAAGATTCGAGCAGAGCACCCTGAGTGGCTCGGTCTGTAAGTATCAGGGGTTGGATTTGGTCAAAGACAGAGTTTCCTCTTAGGAGTGTAACAACAATGAATCCTTTGTATGAATCCCCCGTTCAGTTGGCGTGCTACGAGAACGACGTGTGCGCCCTAATTCCGCAGGTGTGGGCGCAGGAGGGCGTGGCCATTCTCGAAGAGAATATGGTGGCTCCGTATCTTGTTCACCGCGATTTTTCACCGGCCATCGCCCGAGTCGGTGAGACGGTGCATACGCACAAGCCTGGCGAGTTCAAAATTCGTCGAAAAACCGATGGATCGCCGGTGGCCGCGCAAAGTATTGTCGCCGCCGACATCCCGGTCACGCTGAATCAGTGGTTTGTCCAGAAGTTCGTGGTTCGTGATGGCGAAGGTTCTATGGCCTTTAAGGATTTGGTGAATCTTTATCTGCGCCCAGCGATGAAGGCTATTGCAACAAGCATTGACCGCGTGCTCTTGGGACGCATTCATGCTTATCTCAGCACCCCGGCTCGGCGCGTCGGCCGGTTGGGTAATCTAACCGCCGTCAACGCTTACGAGTACGCGGTGGAACTTGACAAGGTTCTCAACATCAACAAGGCTCCGGTGGACGGGCGCAACTTGGTTCTTTCGGCAGCGTCCAAGGCGTCCATGCTGCTGTGCGATAAATTCGTCAAAGCCAACGAACGCGGTGACGGTGGACTTGCGCTGAGGACCGCCAGGCTCGGCGATATTCTCGGTTTTGCGACCTATATGGATCAGAACGTCAATAGCGTCCAAACCGGCGCTGATATTGCTACTCACACCATCACCGAACCGTATGCGGCCGAATACGCCGGTACGCAGGCTTGCGCGGGAATTGGCGCTCTTGCGTCGGTGGGAGAGTATCTGGTGGTCGCGGGTAACGATCAGCCGACCTGGGTATCTGCCAAGGACACAGACACTTTCACACTGAACGAGGCCAACAAGTACGCCACGTTGGACAACGCAGTAGCCACCCGCTACAAAAAGTGCGCAGTGGAAGGCGGCGACCTGTCTACCTACCCGGTCGGTTGGAGCAAGGCTATTACGGTCAAGAGTTATGCGGCCGGCAAAGCTCCACAAGTAGGGCAAATGATTGCTTTTGGTACTACTACTCGGCATGTTTACACGGTCATCGAGTCCGAGGATGCCGGCTCGACGTGCTCGATTCTTCTCGACAGGCCGCTGGAGTATGCCGTCGCTGACGAGGCAGAAGCCTATCCCGGCCCTTATGGGTCATTGAATATGGCTTTTCATCAAAACGCTCTAGCCCTGGTCTCCCGGCCTTTGGCCCCGCCCGATCCTGGGTCCGGCGTCAAGGTGGGCATTGCCGAGTACAACGGCATTGGAATGCGTGTGCTGATGCAGTACGACATGGATGAAGGCGGCACGAAGGTCCAATGCGATCTTCTTGCAGGAGTCGCCGTGCTCGATAGCGCGCTTTGTGTCCCGCTGCTGGGCTAATCCATTTGCTAACAATGCTACCTGCCCAAGTAGAACTTGGGCAGGCGGCTCTTTCCAGGAGGTGCGGCGATGGACTTATCTTCCGCATTGACGCTCTTGAAAGAATGGGGACCGGCGCTCGGTCCGGCACTTTTGGTGCTGGCCTTCTTCCTTTGGAAGGACTGGCGCAGGGAGACGCGCTTGCAGGATCGGGTTGATGCCTTGGAGAAAGAACACAAGGACGTGATCCTTCCGATGGTGGAGAAGTGCGCTACGGTTATCGCGCAAAACACGGCTGTGATGTTGCGATTGGAGAAGGTGATCGACCGATTGGTGCTGTTGGAGGGACATGAAGAGCGGAGCATCTTTGATCGCTTGATTGAAGATGCGGCTGAGCATCGTAAGGAATCTACCTGATGTCCACGCAACTCCATCAAATGTCGAAGCGGTCTTTATACATGCTCAAACGCGAGTATGGCGGGCCGATCGACATTTACAAACTGATGGATTCGCAAACTGACGTGCGGACTGGGCAGAAGACTGTAACGACCAGTGTGTATCACATCCGTCGCGCGGTCATTCTGCCTGCTGGTTTCTTGCGGGTAAGGATGCCTTCAATCTCCTCGGCAAATAAGGATTATGTTGCCGGAGGTGCTTACGATTCCAATACACGTGAATTTATTGTGGACCGCAGGGATGCGCCCGGACTGACAACTCTCACTGCGGATGATTGGATCATTTACAAGGGGCAGAAGTATCAGGTAAGCAAGATGGAGTCCTTCGAGTTTGATTCAGGTTGGATTATTACGACCAGTGAATCCGTGGGAGAATCGCCGCAGCAAGTGTTCCACGTCAAGGCGGACAGTCTTCTGTGTTTGACTTCCGAGGTGCAGTGATGGCACAAAAGGATTGGGCACGATGGATATTTGCCTCCGTGGCAGATTACCTGAAGCAGGTGGCTGTCGAGCAAAATCTACCCGTGCTTGTGGAACATCTTGACGAGCGCACGGAAGCCTTTATGCGGGCGACCGACCGCGCTGAAATCCGCATTACCGGACCTTTCACTCAAGAGTTAAGCAAAAACTACTTTCGAGTCTACGTCGATGTCAACGTGCTTCTGACCAGCCGATATGACGGCGACTTGAAAAACTCATACGGCATTCTCAAACATGCCGGCGCGTTCCACGAGGCAATGGATAAGCCCATCGGTATATGGAACTACGGAAATGAACCAGGCGATTACGTCGAAGACCAGCCCGAGACGCATAAGTTCTTGGGTTGTCTCAAGCCTCGACCTGGGCGGGATGTGCGAGTGTTGAATTTCGGTCAAATTGATCCGGTTGAAAAGATCAAACAAACCGAGATAGACGCCCGCTATGTTATGGAATTATCTGAATAGAAAAGCCTTTTGACAATGGGAGATAAACGATATGGGGAGGATCGAATTACGTGATTGCAACGTCTATATCCAAGACGGATTATCCGGTACGGCCTTGGTGAATGAACCAACCACCGCACCGGCGGTCGGCGATACAGATTTCGACATTGATACAATAGCCTTGAATGCGGCCGATCCTGATCTTGTTCCAATTGGCGCTCGTTTTACGATTGCCGGTGAAACTGTAGAGACGGTCCATACAGTCACGGCCCGCACTCCGGCTGGCACCAGTCCAACAACGAATATTGTCTTTACCCCCGCCCTGGGCGCTGGCACTTACGCGGATGGGGCCACAGTGACATTTCAATCGCAGCGGATTGAAATAAAGATGGGCGACGGGGATGCAAAGTGGTCGGAGGCCGATGAGTACAAGTACGACAAGGATCGCGGCCATCTTGATACCGTCCGTAAAGGCGATGATGTGCCGCTGGAACTTTCTTTAAGCGGCGTTTTTGAGCACATCAAGTCCAAGGCGGGCGAGCCGATTACGCCCATCGAGGCCCTAAAGGGAATTGATGCAGCGAGCGAGTGGGTTTCAACTTCGGTCGCTTCTTGCGAACCTTATTCGGTGGATATTGTTATCGAGCACAATCCGCCTTGCGGCCCGGCGGGCCAAACTACGTATGTTTTCCCGGATTTCCGCAGTGAGAAACGGGATTTCAATATCAAAGATGCAAGCGTCGCGTTTTCCGGCAAGTGCAACGCCGTTGAGCCGATTATCACTCGCGCGGCGTAACTCCCAAAAACTCCCTGAGTTTTAAGCCGGTTATCAGAGTGGTGTCGGGTTAATCTCCGGCATCACTCATGCTTTGCCTTTTCTCTTTCCTTTCTTTAGGAGCCATGCGTTATGAAGATTGGTGGAATTGATCCAAAATCATTGCCTGTTGAGGAAATCTTCGTGCTTCCGCGCGGGGACGAGCATCTTGTTTTTGCGCCAGCGGTTTGAAAGACATGGAGGAGTTCAAGAAACTCTGCCTTGAGCCGATTCCGCCGCGAAAAACCACCAAGGACGGCGTGGTTGCCGACACAGAAGACCCGGATTATAAGGCCGCTTTGGCTGGCTATCTGAAGCGTCGGATAGCCTATATCGTTGTTCACTCGCTATTGCCCAGTCAGATCGAGTGGGACACAGTGCGGCTTGACAGTCCCGCGACATGGGCCAATTGGGAATCGGACCTCAAGACCGCCGGCCTTTCGGATGTTGAGTGCAATCGCGTTCTCGGGTTGGTGCTGGAGGCGAATTGCCTGGACGAGGCCAAACTCAAAAAGGCCCGCGAGGTTTTTCTACAAGGGACGCCGAAGGACTCGGCCGCATAGTCTGGCCGGAGTATCGGACCGGCACGTTTGCCATCTGGAAGGCGTGTGCTCGGATAGGCATTCGTCCGCCCGGCGTCCCCAAGTGCTGGGATGATTGCGGCGTTCTTACACAAGCCTTGATCCTAGCCTTCGATCAGACCTGCACGCATGACGAGGATGAGCGCGCGGCTCAGTTGGTTGGGGCACGGATGCCATAGGGAGCAAGCAATGCGACTTACGGCTAAGTTCCAAGTTCCCAGGGTGAACTTCAATCGCTTTAGGCAGGCCCTTCACGAGAATCTCTCGCAGTCGCTTGCAGAGGCCGCGAAGCAATGGCTTAGTGCAGTCGTACCGGCCTCCACGATGGAAGGTATTCCCGTGTGGAGCGGGGCGTCGCGGGCTACCTTCTTGCGGTTGGCTAGTTATGTGGAATATGTGTTCGCATTTGCGCCTGTGGCGGATGCTCCTGATCGAATCGAGTTTGGACTGGCCAATGGCACAGGCACTTTTGAAATGGATGCCGTACAAGGCATATATCGTTTCAGTTATAGCACAACGCTTTCACATCTCATTATTAACGAGTATTACAACGCCAACACCTTTATCAATCCTAAGACTGACAAACCGTATTTTCATCTAAAAAGGCCAGGGCCGTATCACTTTCAAGAGGCGGGAGAGCGTGCCTTTCGGCAGTTTGCCTCCGGTATCGAATTGCCGGGCTGGCGGTACATCGTGGACACCACGCAACTCAGCGTAGGGTAATAGCATGGCCGAAGAAATCAAACAGGTTTTGGGCTTCGATGCGTCGGAAGCGCTCGCCGCTTTGGATAAGCTCGACCAAGCCTTCAGCACCTTCGGCAACCAACTGACCGCCACGGTCGGTCGGCTCAACTATTTTAATGACAATGCCGGAAAGACGGTCGCGGCGCTGAAGCAAATCGCCAGGGAAGCGGAGTCAACGTTCGCTCAATTCTCTAAGCTAGGCAATCTTAATTTGGGCGGTTTTGACGATCTCTTGACTGGGAAGGCTTATCGAGGGCAACTACCTACATCCGGTCTTTTAACGGGCGACGCAGCCTCAAAG
Source organism: Pirellulales bacterium (assembly GCA_963845975.1). Taxonomy (GTDB): domain Bacteria; phylum Planctomycetota; class Planctomycetia; order Pirellulales; family Thermoguttaceae; genus JBEKIK01. The sequence goes on from CAWJUD010000002.1 coordinate 1,880,928, forward strand.
CAGTTCGATACTTGGATAGCCAATATTGAAAAAACCGGCAATGCGGCCAAGGCCACTGAACAAGCCCTTGATAATGTTGGCAAGACCGGGACTAAGGCCGCGCAAAGTGTAACACTTAGCTGGCAGACCTTTGCGCGGGTCATTGAGACTCAAATGCTCATTCGCGGACTGAATATGGTCCGCGATGCGTTCACCGAGTCGTATGATGCTGCGATGGATTTTTCCAAGCAGGTGAGCGAGATTCGCGCTATCGACCCCGGTCGCAATTTCGCACAAATCGCCGCCGACATCCGGCAGCTTTCGGACAGCTTCAATCAGCCCCTTTCGCGTGTAGCCGAGGCTCAGTACCAGACGATTTCCGACCAGTTTGTCACCGCCGCCGATCGCGCAAACATTCTTACGGCCGCCAATTTACTGGCCAAGACCAGCAATCAGGATTTAGCCGACTCCGCGATGCTTTTGACCGGGGCCTTGAATGCCTATGGCGAGTCGTCCGACATGGCCGGGCTGGCGCCGCCCAATTCTTTACGACTATTGAATTGGGTCGTTTGCGAATGGGCGAGTTGGGCACTGCGCTTGGCCGCGTTCAGTCCATCGGACATGAATTGGGCGTCAGTATGGAGGAACTGGACGCTTCACTCGTTGCGATAACCATTGGCGGTGTTAAAGCTAATGAAGCCGCCACGCAATTGCGCGGCGTAATGACTGCGTTACTAAAGCCTTCGGACGGGATGAAGCAGGCGTTCCGCCAGATCGGCGTTGATTCGGGCGAGGCTGCGATTGCCACATGGGGCTTTAAGGGCACTTTAGAGCAGTTACAAAAGACTACTGATGGCTCGGCCACGGCGATGGCCACCATGTTCCAGAATGTGCGGGGCCTGGCAGGCGCATTGCGATTGGCCGAGTCAGGGGCGCAAAAATACGACGAGGCGATGCGGAAGCTCAGTGAGGTCGATCAGGCTACGCTCAGTAAGAAGTTTGAAGAATTTACATCGACCGACGCCGAAAAGCTGACCAAGGAACTCAATAAAATCAGCAACTTCTTTACCGTGGAGTTCGGGGCCAACATAGTCAAATCCCTCGAACAAATTATAAATCTATTCGGCGGCGGGGATGGACTGGTTTCCGTGTTGCGGGCGCTGTCGGATCAAGTCGGTTTAGCAACCATCAGTTTAGGCTCGCTGGGTTTGATATTGGTCGGTTCCGCCGCACACGCGAAATTGGCGGCGTTGGAGATCGGCGGCTTGAATTCCGCTCTTCTGCTTCTCGCCGGATTGCCTGCGGCAAAGGCCCTGGGAGAAATGCTGGGCGATTGGATTTCCAAAAAGATCGCCCAGCCTTATGACGAAATCCGCCGGCAAACACAACAAGAGTTGGATGTCCGTAAGCAAGAAACCGAGGCGGCAATTCGTGAGAATGAGCGCAAGAACGATGAAGTTATCAAGGGCCTGCGGCAATACGTGGCCGAGTCCAATAAACTCTATCTGCAAGATGCTGAGAATTTTAAGACTGCTGTGAAGATAGAAGAGCAGGTCATCAAAATGGCCTTTGACCGCATCATGCAGTCGCGCCAGAAGATGACGCAAGAATTGTTCTCGGCTGCGGAAGAGGCTGCAAAGAAGGCCGCTGAGATTCCACAACAAATAGCCGCCATCCAGCAACAAATAGCCGATCGCAGTTTTACAAACCTAACGCAACGATTCGATCCTTATTCGCAGTTTACTCGTTTCAGGGACCAGGCGGAAAAACTTGCCTCCGATGCGGCGAAACTCCAAGGCGCGGCCAAGGACGCCGGTGAAGAGAAACTGGCCGATGCCGCTTGGAAACGTGCGGATGCTTATGCCAAGCTGGCTGAACAGGCAGCCAAGCAGATCGGCAGCTATGCTTTACACCGGCAAGCCGAGCAGATGCTTCTTGATCTGGATAACAAGCGGATTAGTGCCCTCAAACAGCAAATGGCAACTCAACAGCAAGTCGCCAAGGAAGCGGAGGCAAGGGCGCAACAGGCCGAACAGCATAACCTCGAACTGGAGGAAATGCGCAAGGCCATTGAAGAGAAGCTCAAGACCACAGCGAAGGACGCCGAGGGTGGGGTGAGTTTTAAGGGCAAGGATGAACTCAAAAAGGACTTGACTGACGCCGAGGGGATGATCGAAGAGTTTGCCGACAAACTCCGGCAATACAACAAGGAAGATTTTATAAAGAATTTTCTGGGCGACCCCAAGGCGTTCGAGTCGCTCAAGCGCGAGGCGGAGCGGCAATTGGCCGGCATGGACCTCAAAATGATTGAGGTTGCCCCCGAGGCGATCGCCGGCATGTACGATGCGCTCCAGCAAAGTCTTGACCGCATGAAGCTGGAAGTCCCCGTGCTGGCCAGGATTGAGAAGTTCACGGGAAAGGAGATCGTCTCTAACGGTCTACAAGAGGTACTCAATGATTTTGAAAAGCAGTGGAATGACATTACCAACCGCAACATTCGCGCACCTCAACTTAATGCCGACATGATGGCCGTTAAGGATCAGTTCGACCAGGCACGCAAGGCGGCGGGGGCGGATCGACCGACTGACAAGGCCAAAGGCGACGTTCAGAATATTCTTTCGGAATTGGATCAGATTCGCCAAAAGGGCGTCATCACCGACCAAGATATTCTCAAACTTAAACAGGATTTGCAAAGCATTGATTTCACACATGCGTTCGGCGCTGGCACGGCGGCGGAGTCGTTTCCCTTCTCGCAGCAATTAAAGAATATGATCGACGCCCTGGGGAAGATGCGCGAATTGCAACAACAGATGCGAGAGAACGCCACTTTTAAGGAGGGATACAAGGATTCTGGGGAAATACAGTCCATCAATCAGCAAATCAATGCCCTGCAAAACAAAAAGCAGCAAATCCAAGAGGCCACTCAAAAAACACAAGAAGAAAAAGGCGCGGCCGATCAAGTAAAAGGCGCTATTGATAATCAGACTTCCAGCGCTAACGGCGGGATTGGCGCTGTCGCTGCGTTAGCGGCGGCATGGAGCAATGTAGCCCAGGCCGCGTGGGATGCCGCCGCTGCTGCGGTCGCCGCATCACTGGCCAGCAGCAGTACGAGCGGCGAAGCGGAAGGAGCGGCTCTCGGCGGGCTGATGCGCCGCTTTGATCGGGGCGGTTTTGCTCAGCGTGGAACCGATACGATTCCCGCCATGCTCAGCCCCGGCGAATTCGTCGTAAATTCCCGCGCCACTCAGCGGTGGTACTCTCAGCTTGTCGCCATGAACGCGGGGCTTTCACCGTCGCGTTTTGCCGGGGGCGGCCAGGTGACAAACGCAGGGATCATGGGCGACGTGACGGTCAATGTCAATGGGCGCAGCAGCCACGTGAAACCGCCCGTGAAGTAATCGCCGCCATAAATCGTGAAGTCCGGCGCGGCACCGGCACGTTGCGGAACTAATGAAAGTAATCGTTCTTTTCTCTTGGGCTGTGGATTTCTTCACGCCCAGGTTCATTATCTGTGAGGAAATATCCCATGAAAGATTGTCTGTCGTTGTCTGATGGCGGCGCTTCCGCCGTGGATAAATCTAACAATGAACTGCAAAGCGATTTTCGCCCAACGGGCCTATTTAGGATCGAGCACATTCGTGACGGAAAGGTCATCGCTCAGTTTGACGTGCCTAATGGCATCGTCGATGTTGGGCTGAATCACATTCTTGAAACCGAGTTTCACAGCGGCGCTCAGATCACCACTTGGTACATTGGCTTGGTGGATAATGCCGGATTTTCGGCGTTCGCCAATTCCGATACTATGTCAAGTCACGCTGGTTGGACGGAATCAACAGTTTACAGCAATGCAACTCGTCCGCAGTGGATTTGTGGCGCGGCATCTGGTCGTCAGATTACCAATTCAACTACCGTGGACTTCAATATCAACGCCACGGCCACGATCAAGGGGCTGTTCATCACCAGCAACAATACGAAGAGTGGGACTTCCGGCACTCTTTGGTCCACCGGTGCGTTCGGCACCACCCAGCCGGTCAATAACGGCGACACGCTCAAAGTGACCTACACCGTAAACGGTTAGCATTTCTTCTCTCTTATGATCGACTTGACGGGCGCGATTATGCACGTCTGGACTTGGAGCATTGCTATGGCCTTACTTTGGATAGATGGTTTCGATAACTATGGAACGACGATCGGTGCGAGTCCGTCACCATCTGGTGTGTTCAGTCGTAAATATGCCGTGGCCGACATGTCTAATAGTGTCTATATAAGAAATGGCCGACTAGGCGGATATGCTATACAACTGATGTATGATGCCACACGCTATTTTTCACCCGGTGACATTACAACAAACGCAATGATTGTGGTGGGGTGTGCAATAAAGTTTGAAACTTCTTGGCCTACTTCTTCAATACAATTTATGGCGTTTTATGACGGTTCTACGAAAGGGATGAATGTACAGATAACCCCTACAGGACAACTCGCTGTGTACAGAGGATCGACATTATTAGGCACAACTACCGATGCTGGAATAATGGCTGGTGTGTGGTTTTATCTGGAATTTAAAGTAGTTTGTAATTCAACAACGGGCAGTTATGAACTGCGGATAGGAGGAGTTAATAAATTGACCGCTTCCGGTGTTAATACTAAAGCTGGTACTCACGATTATCATACTACTTTTAGATTCACTGGTACATCTGTGGCAGGTGGAAGTGCGGTTCAAGTTGACGATTTATATTGCGTGGATAGTTCCGGTTCAATCAATAATGATTTCTTGGGTAATATGCGAGTTGTCACGATTCGACCTGATGCAGCAGGCGATTCCACTCAATTTACGCCTGACAGCGGAAGTAATTATGCCAGGGTGAATGAACAGGTTTGTGGAGACGACAGCAATTATGTAGAAGCGTCAATTTCTGGTTACAAAGATTTATATAACTATGAAGCACTTTCAGGTATTACTTCTGATATAAAAGGCATCATGGTTAATACAGATTGCCGGGAATCAGATGCTACTAGTTACAGTTTAATAACAGTATGTAAATCTGGAGTGACGGAAAGTGATAATACAGCACAGTTGATCGGATCATCTTCCTATATTACACGTAGACGCCTCCTAGAAACTGACCCAAATACATCAGCCGCCTGGACAAAAAATAATTTGGATGCGGCCCAATTTGGCGTGAAGGTGGCGTAATGACGCTTCGTGTTACTCGCCAATACGTTGATGTACTTGGTCGCGGTGATGGAAAGGCCCGGGTAACAAGACAATATATAGACGTTTTAGGTGATGCGTCAATCTACGGAGCAGCCACCGACTCGCTTGTTTTATCGCAAACCGCCGACGCTTTTGTAGTCCATGCCGGCGGTCAAGAGTTTTTGCAATCCGTTGCGGATACGATCTTATTTAGCGATGCGGCCGAATGCCAAAAAGCCATCGAGGTTTCTGTCAGCCAGGAACTCAGTATTTCTGACGCGATAGGACTGGTTAAGGAAAAACATGTTTCGGTCATTCAATCACTGGGAATTGTTGATTCAATAGACGTTCGCGGTCCAATTTATCTTGCCGTCGTGCATCGTCTTCAATTTGAGGAGCCGTTTACAGAGCATCTTAGCACGATCAACGTAGCTGTCGAGGATAGACTTGCCTTTTCGGATCGCGTTGGCCGCGTCATCCATGTCTCGGTGAGCGACACATTGGCCTTAAATCATGCGGGAATTAAAGTAAATGGGGTAAACAGTACGTTATCGCTTGCTCAGACAATACTTGTCGGCAAGGGAAGGCAAGTCGTAAGCACCTTGGCTCTTACAGATGAAATATCGCTTAAAGGAGTTTATTTTCGTGGCTTAACGGATGGCTTGAATTTAAGGCATTCCAGCACCTATGAGTTAGTCGGCCCCACATGTATTGCTCGACAATATCAGCCATTTGTCGGTTTCAGTACGGATACGGAGATTGGTTTGCCTGATGTTTCACCGCCATCCCTGGCGGCTTCCACTCTCACGCTCACTTATCCCTTTGCATTACCTACACTCACGGTGGTACTCAGAAATCCAGAATTTGCCAATAAGGACAGTCTCGGTTTTAATCGTGTCAATCGGCAGACGCGGGGCGGCACACTCATAGTCTATGCGGATCAGAATTGGCCAAAGAGCCAAAAACTTTACATTGAAGTCCGTTGCCTCAAAGCGTCACAAGCATCCGATCTTGTGGAGTTTCTCACCCAATCGCTCGGCAAGGAAATCGGCCTTCTGGATCACGAGCACCGGCAGTGGCGGGGAATTATTACCAACCCGGATACCGCAATCGCCAACCCGGAGCAAGGCGATTACACCGCGTCCATTGAATTCGAGGGCCAGCCATGCTGATTCTCCAAGCCCCTCTGCCAGGATTAACCACCACGACCATCCTGCCAAATCCGCAGTTCAACGACGCCCAGGCGAAGCAACATAATATTACTGTCAAGCGGGCGATGGACGGCACGCGATACACTTACGTCCACACCACTGACAATAGGCACAAATTGACCTATCAAATCAACATGTCCCGCCTAAAGGCCCTCGAATTGCGGGCCTTCGTCCAGGCGTATTATCGCTCGCAGATTCGCTTGACCAATCACAAGGGCGAGGTCTGGCGGGTCTGGCTGGTCAACAATCCCTTTGAGTTTGAAACCCTCGAAAAGGCCGGTGGTCAACCCGGCGGCGAACTGGTGACTTTGACTATTGAGTGTGAAGGCTTTTTGATGTCCGCCCCAGCCTTGCCCAATTGCTAGTGGAGTTTTAGTCCATGACTCGTGTGATATCTCCGGCCGCCCGTGCGAAGCTCAATGCTCAATACGGCACTGAACCCATTGTGATTGTCGAAATCCAGTGGGTAGACGGTGGGCAGCGCTGTGCTTATGCGGATCGCAAGATCGCCGATTCGGTCCTCGGCCAGATAGTTGAGATGGGAAGTATTGATTTGACCGTCAAGACGGACGGGAGTACGGATTCCAGTCAAGTTCAATTGACACTGGAAGACACGGATGGAGCGATTAAGGCGATCTGCGATGTGCATGATCTACATAAGCGCCCAGTCTGGGTCTATCAATGGTTTGACGGTCTCACCCTCTCGGACAAGTTCTTGTTGTTCAAAGGTGAGGTCAATAGTCCTTTCACTTGGAATGAAGGCGACCGCACTGTCAGCTTTGACGTGACCACGAAGATTGAAGACGTGGAAGCGGGCTTTTCGATGGAAGAGGGAGATTTTCCTCTCGTCCCGCCCGACGCCTTGGGTAAGGCATGGCCGTTGTGTTTCGGTTCGGTATGCGATGTAAAAGTCCCCCAGGTTCGTTCACCTCGTAACGGCATATTGCAATCCGGCGAGGGCATTCACGACTATACTCTTGAATCGCGCATCTGCCAGGCGAGATATCTTCAATGCAACAACGTCCCGTTGGGCACATCCGAAAAGATCGACCAGGATACGCCGATTACTTATGACAAAGACGGAAAGGCGACATTTGAAGCAGACACACATGAAGTGCAGCAGTGGGGGCCGGATCAATCTTGCGTGGAGGACGCTTATTATACGATCTGCGATTTGATGTACCAACTTGAGCAGCAAAAAGCCTACGAACATCCCACCATGACGATAAAGGGCGGACTGCAATTCCCACAAAATGAGCGTATTGTGCTCGATATCGAGGGCGGCAAATTCACTGGTCATTTCAGTGGCGAAGTATTCACGATCGAAAGCCGCGAACATCCAGATTACGCCGTAAATCCTCCTTCGGTATGTCAGCCGGTGGCGGACCGCAGTTATACAACCGGGCCGGTTATTTCCGCCGGCTATTGGAAACAAACTGCATCGGGCACGGCATGGTACAACGCCGAACTTGTGGAAGGATCGACCGGCGGAAATAACGCGGACCCTCAAGACATAGTGGCATATTGTAATCCAGCCACGCAAACGACTTCTGGACGAATAGCCGACGGCGGAGTGGCGGCCTCGCAGGAAGCGCTTGATAAGATGGTGACTTCTTCATTCTTCTGGCGCGGGCCGGAAGCAAAGTCTATATGGAAAATGAGGCTGAAGTTCTTTTCATCGTCAATTTATTGCCGTGTACCATTACTCGGGTGGCCGCGATAAAAACCGTCAACGGGCAACAAAAATTGATGACGGTACCTGCCGATTATTACACTATCTATGAAACCGATTACGATGGATATACCGTTACTGAGATCGGCATGACCAAACCCCTGAGCCAACGGACAGAGATTGTCACCAACACGGATGGCACTAAGCGGGCAGTCCAGTCGAAATGGGAGGACGATCTTTATATCACGCTCACTTCTTCCGTCGGTCCTAACCCGATTGATGTGATCCAGTGGCTTTTAAACAAATACACGTCTTATTCGATTGATAGCGGCTCATTCAATTCCGTTCGGTCGAAATTACAACATTATCCATGTAATTTTACGCTTATAGAGCGTAAAAATGTCATGGAACTAATCGGCGACATTGCTCGGCAGAGCCGTTGTGTTTTTTACATTCGTGACGATGTAGTCTATCTAAAATATTATTCCGAGGAACCAACATCGGCAGTGACAATCACAGAGAGCGATGTTCTGGCCAACAGCCTCAAAATCAGTCTTAGCAATACGGATGAGATAGCAACCAAGCACGTAATCACTTGGTCCAAGAGCCAGTATGAGGGCGATCTTGAACTGATCCTCAAGCACAATGTCGCAAAATACGGCACGCACGAAAAAGCATATAACTATTACACACAAAACATCTATGAGAATATCCTCAAAAGCGCCACATTCTGGATGATCCGCGAGGCCAATGTATGGAAGCAGGTAGAATTCAGCACACCACTAAAGTTTTTAGACCTAGAGGTTTTCGATTGTGTTACATTGAATCTGCCCGATCTCGCCCCTCAGCCGATTAAGGCGATTGTCACGTCGATGAAATACGATGTGACCAACGAGCAAATTGATTTTATTTGCTGGACGCCGCTTAAATCCGGCGCTCTCGAACCGTATCCGCTGGCTTGGCCTGCATTAAAACCTGCCGGAACCATTTTTCCAACCGCCGAGGAACGTGCAGAGGGTTTAGGATACGAGTTTAATGTAGCGCCACCGGCTGGACATCTGTTATATGTTGTTGCCGAAGACGATGGACATCCGCCGCCGCTTCTGACTTCCGGCGATCCTCATCCATCCGATCTCGACGATACGCTTCAGCCGTGTTTCTGTCCCACTACCGATGACGCGGTTGTCGAGGAGCCGGACCCGGTGTTTGCCGCCTTGAAAAGGGCGGAAAAGGCAAATCAAGCCGATAAAAACACCAAACAAAACGCTGGTCAGGGCGGTGGGGGCGGCGGCAACGATCAGAAAGAAAAGCCAAAAGGAAGCTGCAATTGCGTTCCCGACGCCGCCAACAGTTGTCAGTGCATTGTTTCAATCATGTATTGCACGGCCGATCTGGTAGGCAACGGATGCGCCGGTCCATGCAGCCGCTACAACCACGGATTGGTTTGCACCGGGACGCTCTTTACCTGGTGTTACACGATGGGATCGAGCGGGGCGGCGGCTTCAATGCGTAGTCAAATAGGGGCTGAAGTGAAAGCTGGAACCTGCGATTGGTTCTGCGGGAAAACGGCCCCTTATCTGATCCCTGGCGTTGCCTGTTGCGGCGGTTGCGACCCGCTTCCCGGTCCGACGCCGTGGGAAGGTCAGACTAAACAACCCGCGCTACAGACTTAGGATTTGCATTATGTTGACAGTTATTTGCAATAAACATAATAAAGTTACAGTTCGCAAAAAAGACGGCAGCCAATCCACAATTATTCGCTGCGCCGACGCTGCTTGCGTCTATTTCACAAAAGAGGTCACCGATGAACAGTGTATAACGTGCCCAAGACATTTAGAAGTCGTAACAACGATTCATCAGCCAGAAACGGCTGCCACTGGAAATGGCAATGTAGTTAAAACATTTGAACTTGTTCCGACAGCACCTAATTTATTCCGTCGTTCCGTGACTTGGGCGGAAGCAATGGCTAGTTGGATACTGGCTGGGAGGCCCGAGCGTTCAGATGAAGAGGTACAAAATATCTTCCAGAAATACTGCAAAGCGTGCAGTTGGTATGATTCTAAAAAACAAATATGTCGTGGCTGCGGCTGCAACGTGAATGATTACGGCCACCCGGCTTTTAATAAAATAAAGATGGCTACACAGCATTGTCCTCGAACTCTGTGGTAGGAGTGATAAATGGCTCGTTTTATTCCGGTTGACGGTCCCATCGGCCCTGAAGAACCATTGGAAGCATTGATGTTCGCCTTGGTTGACGGAAATATCCCTCGGCCCGTGAGTTTTGAGTATCTGCCTGACGGGCAAGTCCTTCTCAGTCGGCTCGATGTCACGGAGATAAATAAAACAGCGACGGAACTCAGCAGCGAAAAAAGGACTATCTATGGCAATGCGATCCTCTTCCGCGAGGAAGAACGCTTTGGCGGTTAAGGATTTTTAAGGGGCTTTAGACGTTTTCATCGAAGACACGACTAACGGCGAGCATGAATTCGACTTTAAATACGATATGGAAAACGGAAAGTTCGGTGCGCGAAGGGCTTTTTTCAAGACTAATTATTGATATACACCTCACATGCAATTAAGAATGCACTTCTTTCATCGGAAAACAGCCTCCGAAAGCAGCAAACAACCCTGCCACCAATGCGATGCGGTGTTCGCCGATGATCGGACTTATCCCGAACATGGGCGTTCATCAGTTGGCTGGTCCGCTCCAATTGCTTACGGGTGGGGTGCGTCGAATCAGACTATGGCCATTCACTCAATGATTATCCTGTGGCTCAAATGAAGTGTCACCACTTGCGACTCTTGCAACGAAGCAACTCTTTCGCTATTATTTGAGGATCGGTGATGATCGCGAAGTGGTCAGTATCTAGGAGTCTGCACCCAGCAAAGCCTGGCTCTTTAGCAACCCGCTCCTTGTACGCCGCTATGCTTTGATCGGTCTTATGCGACAAGGACAAGATGTGAGTATGCGGGATATTTGCGAATGCCTCGGGATTGGGCACCTTAAGAACTTGGCGGAATGTCTCAATGGGCTGCGGTGTCATTTTCAATGTGACATACTTCCACAGCGACTCGTCCGGTATCCACTTTCTGAAACTTTCGGCTGAGGGAGGAACGGCAAGCCATTTGGTGCCATACCTACGAGCACGCTGTTCATCCCGTTCCTGGACCTCGCACCCCCATACGTCATACGCCGACTGGCCGCCCTTTGCATACGTTGCATCCAGGAACACAAGATGGCCGATGCGGTCTGCTGCTCTGCTCGCAGCCCCGCCGATCACAATGCCTCCATAACTCCACCCGACAAGGATCACGTTCCTCACATCCTCACACTCCAACACTGCGACAATATCCCGGATGTGTGTCTCCAGGTTCGTGTCCGGTCGAGCTAGGTGGCGGCGTTCGCCCAGTCCCGTCAATGTAGGTGTATAGACTACGTGCCCGCGGCGACTCAGCCGGGTTGCTACAAATCTCCATATCCACCCACCGGTCCAGGCCCCGTGGACGAGGACATACGTTCTTGATTTATTCAATCTCATCGGAAAAGACCGCTGGGTTGACAGATATTCAGACCACCCTCCCATCCATTTGCCCCAGCGGGCAACAGCCCCAACCAGTACGCCTCCTGGTGTATGATCTCGCAGTAATATCTTGCTGGTTCATCGAGGACGCCGTTTTCCAACCACGCCGTCGCCGGACAGGAGGAACATGCAGGGCGTAGCACGCATCGGAAGCATTGCTCGATCATTCGGCGGTTCTCCGAGCGCATTTCCCGAATGCGAGGTAAGTGGCGAAGAACCGCATCCCGAAGCGTGCCCTTAGTGAGATCATACATTAGTTCGGGATGACGGAGAATCCGGCACGGCTGGAGGAGTCCACATGCATCGACCGCAACCGTTCTATGAGCAGCGGCACAGCGGAACAGTCTGTCGTGCGGTTGATCGTTATTAGGTATGCCCCTGCATATCAAATTGATATCGTCGAGCACCAATTTGGTGAATACCATGCGTTGACGCGCCGCCGCTCTGGGGCTGAGCCGAAGGGTACGTATACGTGAATTGGTACTTGGGTCGCGGCGCGTGTGTAGCAACAGTTCCCATCCAACGCTTACTGGTCCTTCCGCGCCGAGGGCTGTGGCTAATGCCCGTACTTGCGGCGCGTTGGCCATCAACGTGGGATGTGCCGGCATGAGGGCTTTGAAGGATATATCGTGATCCGCTATCCGATGCATCCCTGCCAAGAACAGAGCGAAGGAGCCCGGCTGTTCTACTACACTGTCATAGCTAAGTTCGTCCCAACCGTAGAACGATATCTTTACAACCGTGGGGGGGCATTCTTTCCAGATTTCAGCAATCCTCTCAGACAACAAAGTGATATTGCTGGTAACTGAGATGCGTAGCCCGAGGCTGTGGGCATGTAAGTAGATGTCGGCAAAGTCGGGTCTCAAAAGCGGCTCTCCGCCTGTAAATTCTATTCGGACGCATCCGAGATGGACTGCCTCCGAGATAATGTCAAGGATGGAGCCCGTATCTAGTTCGTTTGCACGCAATCGATCCTGGTCACACCTCTGACGGATGCAACAGTGAGCGCAAGACAGATTGCATCGCTCAGTAAGTTCCAGCCAAAGGCCATCAAGATGAGCCTCGGCGGGCTTCGCGCCTTTGTCAATATCACACATTAGCGCCATCGGCAATCACAATTACCCTTCTCGTAATAGTCGCTGTCATCTTGAGATTCCTCTTGCTCTCGCTCGCGCTGCTCTTCCTCATGTTCTCGCCTCTTCCGATGTTCCACCTCTTGTTCTCGTTTGCGCGCCGCTTCTTGGAGCCGCTTCTGGGCGGTTGCTTGGGCGGGTTTCCCCTGGACTTGCTCCATCGCTACTAGGTTCCCAAGCACATCGAGAGGGCCTTGCGCGGCCACCCAATTCAACACCTTCTCTCCAACCGCCGCGTTCCCTAGAACTGTCATGCAATGATCGACAGATGCACCGCCCGCCTGGAGTGCCGCTAGCAATTCATCCTCAGTCAGTGCTTGGTGCATGAGTAGGCTGATGCGGGCACTGGCCAACTCGGACTGAAGTTGCTTCATCTTTACTAGGTTGATGCGGGCGCTGGCCAACTCGGACTGAAGTTGCTTCATCTTTCGCTTCAAGCAACCCACTTTCACTAGCAAGAGGAGCAGTGCCAACGCCAGTATCGTGAGAGTTATGTGAGTAAGCATTGTTTCTTGCCTCGTTTGGATGCCTTGCTCATGCTGAACGACGCGCATCCCGGACTGCGTTACGCCATACCGGGCACTCGTTCGTGCAAGCTTGAGTTTCAATGTTTATCACCTTATCAGGAAAGACAAGTGGGGTGCCATACAATTCGATCAACATTATATTCGCGCCAATCTATCAATGGAACCTGTGACATTTCCAGCAGCGTCCTCCCAACCATAAGGAGGGTGCTATTACCAGTGGATTCTTCAATCGTATAGGCGGCGCGGACGCATTCCCTATTACACGTCCCTCGATTGTTCTCACACATCGGACAAGTGTCTGATATCGTCATGTGGCGATATGGAACATGAAATGAGACTGGCACACACGGCTTTGACCCAACTAAGACATCGTAATCATCCACCTCAATCCGATCCACTCCCGCATCCTGTAGCCATTTAGAAGGTAAGTGAATGAAAAACGGAGAAAGTAAGCGTCCTATTGTGAATTTTTTCGATGGCCAACGTGAACGTGACCAAGCGAGCACGCCAACATCATTTATTGCAATCTCCTTCACGCAAGGTTGTTCTCCCAACAAACCCAAGAGTTGTATGATCTTTTGAAAACTCTTCTCTTTCACGAATGGAGTAACCCATACAACTCGTCTGTTCTCACTCGCATCCTGTCGCACCAATTCAAGTGCCTGTCCCGGAGCGGGAAGAACTTCACAGCAATAATCATTGCCTCGGTAGTAGATGTCGGCAGGACGAACCCGCTCAGTTGGATTCATCCCTGACGGCAAAAAATATCCCCTTTCCATGATCCCTCACAGTAGCAGTAGTAGGAATCGCAATCGTACCCATGTGTCGAACGAAAGGCCGTTTTAGCGATATTGATTGTAGTCTGCTGGTCCAACCGTCTACTCGTGAGCGTGCTCAGCACCTGAGCTACTAGTCTGGTAGCCTGAATTTTCCGCTCTGTGCTTTTTCCTCGCGAGGCAATCTTCAAACTTAAATCCCTGAGATCACACAGTAGGCTTAAGCCGCACACTCCGCAAGCCGCCGACTGGCATGTAAAGACCCCGGCCTTTGGAAACTTGCGGCTATCCTCAGCAACACCGTTCGTCACTATCCTACCTATGGTTATTTGTGTCGCGTTCGGGCCTATCCTGTACTTTTCATGGTCGGTTCTGCAAAACGGGTCCACATGATGGCAGCCCTGGAAAAAAATGAAAACCTCAAACTCGATATCCGGGTGTGATATCACCAGTTGTCTTGTTTCGCAAAGAGACACTTGCTTAGGTAGGATAATCCTAGTAACGCCAAGCTCCTTGAAGAAACCTACACTCGCGCAGTTAAACACTGGCATAAGGGAACTACAAATAATCTTCAATGGAAACTCACGAGCTACTAGTTCGGCGAGAAGTTGGAGGTCCGCAACAATTACTCCGTCAATGCCTAGTTCTAGTGCGTGTTCTATTTCCTTTACCGAATGCCGAACCTGTACAGTGTTCAGTTTCCTCAGATTTCTGGCCAGGTACAGTGGCACCCCAAAGGAACGACAGATGCGTGCGACCGACTCCAACTCGTCGAAGCTGGACAGATTGGCCCGAGGCACCTGAGAATATACATTTAGGCATCCCTGGGCTGTCCTGAGACCGCAGTAGACCTCACTAGCACCGGCCTGAATTACCGGGGTGACCTCTTCAGGGCAATCTACTCCGACCATAATACGGTGCATAGCGCGCTCAGTTACCAAGTTCTTTTGGCAGTCTTTTATGTGCCGTCTCCATACGCAACAAAAGTTTCTGTTTGTCGTCCTCAGAAAGTACATGAAGATATTGGAATAGAAGTTTCATAACGCCACAGTCCAAATCCCAGTTTTGCCTGTTAGCTTTCCCATAAATCACGCAACCAAAATCACAAATATCAACAGCAGGACAGGTAACGCATGCGCCAAGAAGAGAACCCATTGCATGGAACCTATTCAATGTCTGCGCCACATTTGTTGCGGACAGCGGAGCTTGGACATTCCCCAAGGCAAAATCATATCCGATATCAGAAGCGCGACCACAGGGATAGATAGTTCCATCGTGCGTGATGCCTAGAAATCCATTCCCTCCTCCGCAGTGGACCGTGGAACAGACTGCTCCGAGGGACAAAGGATGATGCCCAAAATACCTGAGTACCTGGTGGATTATGTTGATTTCCGTGAATGAGTCTTCATGTGTCAGCATCCATTGTAGGCAAGCCTTCTTTGCTTCAAAACCTTGGTCCGGCGTCACAAGCGTGCAGTTATTTCCACGCCCGGCCATATAATAGAGGTTCACACGTGCATAATGTATGCCCTCGTTGAGAAAGAAGGCGATGATCTCCTTCATACGATTCCAGTTTGCTGGCGTTGTCATGCACACGACGCGAAATGATTTACCTTTCTTCTGCAACCTTCGTATACCAGCTAGAGTTCTTGTACCATGTGTTCTGAAGGCATCATTGATATGCGGAGGCCCATCCATACTTACTCCAATAATCACTCCTTCACGACACAGAAATTCAACCGTATCTTCTTCAAGGAGCACACCATTTGTTGTCATACCAAAGTCAATTTGTACATTTTTTTTCTCTGCCGCGAGCCGCGCGTAGGGAATAGCCTCTTGGTACCAGTCGATTCCCATCGTAAGAGGTTCGCCACCTTGGAACAACCAGGTCAGGTGTCGCTGGTTGCTGAGATTCAAAACGTAGTCAACCGACGTACGGAAAGTGGCTAAATCCATCTTTGATCCAGAATTAAGAAGAGCATTACTGCCACAATATTTGCATGCGCAGTTACAGCCCGTCGTCACCTTGTTGATTACAAGACGTGTCGAGGCTAACATAACAATCTCCCATGAAGAGCGCACAGTGGCTGTTTATCGGATACCCCAGCACTCATAGTAGACATCACTATCCCTATCATAGCTGTCATTTTCCCTGGCGGCTGCGGCTATCCTGGCCTCCTCGCTGCGTTTGCGCTCTCTTGCTCCGATCTCAACATTAGCTACCTCTTGGATTCCAAGGCTTAAATTAGGGTCCTTCCGTAGCTTCTCAAGCACCTTGTCATCTGCATGAGGCACTAGCTGCCTTAACGTTGACTCGTCAGCCAAGTGGTGATAAGCGATCTTCTCTTGCAGAACAAGTGGTAATCTCCCTTTTTGCGCTATAGCCTGTAGAAGTGCCTCATATACCCTTTCGTGGCAGAGAACGAAAGTGAGCACCTCAGGTGAATCCGATTGACAGAGATGCAGTAGATCATCATTATTAAGTTCTTTCTTTTCCAGGATAGATATTAACTGGCCTTGTAGCTCGTTCGGTAATGAGACAAATCTGGGAACAGCTATGTCGATGTCAATTCGTTTAAGTACGTCAACGATAGCAGATAGTGGGACGGTTTGCTTTGTTACTGTAGCTATAAGAGGCTCAATTGCTTTAGGACCGAGGCGTACCAACGTTTCAGCCGCAGCCCGTCTGATATCATGGTCTTTATCATTCAGACGAGAGACGAGCGGCCCGGCCGCATCGGCAACACCAGACTGTCCTACAACAAGGGCAGAAAGCGACCCGATTCTAGACTCTTGGGCTCCGACGGTCTTCTCCGTCTTTGAGACACTCGTCTGAATGGCTGAGACCCACCGGTTCAACCTCACAATGGTCACCACCAGGAGGGTCACAGCTATTGCCAACGTCGCTAACGCTACATATACGATCACCATTTTTGGATCTCCCATAAGTATTGAAATGTAGGGAGAGCAGGAACTATTTTCAGGCGGTTAAGCCATATTATTTTGTATCCTGCTCGGTGAAGGTAACAATTTATAAAATATCACACAACAATAATATTCGCAATAGGCTAGGTGGATATCGGACAAAGGAATCTCGGTGTATTTGCCCCCAACCACAAGAAGAGACTATATTTGGAGCTATGAGCGCTTGCTGGAAAGGAACTTTGCCAACTAGCGTAGTTAAAGAAAGACGCCTGTATACTATGTCCTAATAAAGAATCCCTATCGAAGAACTTGGACAGAAGAAAGATTCTCAAGTTCTCCGATAGGGTGAATCAGACCTTTGCGGTCTGGAGCGGCTGCCAAGAAATGGCTAGCCGGTGGAGCGCTCCAAACTCCCAGAAGAGATGAGCATTGTTCGATAGACCTCAGCTTCAGCCAGTGCGTCGCACAAAGCGTCATGTGGTTTGGCATTTTCAATTTTGAAGATGCGACACAGGTTTGATAGTGAGACGCTCTCGAATGGAAGTTCAAGCCCAGCGAAAGCCGCTTTATCGTTCAAAGTCAAGGCATAGGCCATCGCATCGCGCGGATGAAAATGGAAGACATGATCTAAGCCTTGTGGGCCGAGCCATGCCCGGATAAAGCCACACTCGAAAGGCCAGTTGTGAGCCAAAGGCACAAGCTTCTTGCTTATTGGCAATTTTAATGACTCAAACCATTCCATTAACAAATCGCCGGCCCTGTCTTGGTTTGGTGCGTTGGTCATCAAGTCATCGAGGCTAAGGCCGTGAATCCGCCACGACCGCATATCCACTCGCTCTGGGTAGTTTGGCTGAATATTGGTGTAGAACGCCGTTGTGTCTTCTAATGGGCGTAAATCCTTGTTCAGGGGGACCACGGCGATTTGCACAATTTCGTGGTGTCCAGGTTGAGTTCCTGTAGTTTCGATATCGACAGAAGCTAACACATTACCAAACAGGTGGATCATACTGGGTTGGATTATCATTTCTTCGCTCTTCGACTTTTCTTGGCGGTCTTTGGGTGTGACGAAGTTTCAGTTAGTCGGATATGGAGCGGATTATCTTGTATTGTTAGGGGATTATTTGGTAAATCATTGAGCGTAATAGGAAGCAGTCCTTCTTCTATTCGTATCTGGGTGTCTAATAAACAAAGGATGTTCCAAGCCGCCATTGCCAAATGTGGTTCGTCTCGGTCACCTCGCATGTGCTTCATCGCGTGCCGTAGTCCACTGTCCATATAACGGGAGAGCGGAATTCCTTTCTCCCAATTTCGAGCGGCATACTTTTTTGCTCCAGCCTCCATGATCCTGGCCACCTCGAAAAGCGCCCGCACAGGCATTAGGTCCATACGTCCTTTTCCTTCCTGTCCATCACGCACTGCGCCAGTGTTAAAATTAGAGCGGGTGCCAGAATCTTTAATCTGCATGGTGTCGTTCTCCAAAGGATGATGATTAACCGCGATACCAAACGCCGCTTTCCTGGCATTGGACCAAGCCAGCTTCTTCTTCGAGCCAATCTCGCATCTCATCTTCGTCATATAAACCCGGATCGAAGCCTAGCTCACTCAAGGCAATGACAAGGTCTTCGTCGGT
Organism: Pirellulales bacterium; assembly: GCA_963845975.1. GTDB lineage: Bacteria > Planctomycetota > Planctomycetia > Pirellulales > Thermoguttaceae > JBEKIK01. Next base: position 1,899,556 of record CAWJUD010000002.1, read on the forward strand.
GTCACTGAGATACTCGGCGATGGTTATGATGTCAGTATTTGATAAGGGGCGTTCAGAGTAATACATGGGTGTTCACTTTGCTTTGAGTCTTCCGTTGACGACGATCCACGGTCGCGCATTCGGCTCTGGTTGTTTAGATTCCCAGGAAAGATTGCCGATATATTTCTTGTTTTCGGTGTATACACCGCTAGGATGATTCTGTGGCAACTCACGTCCAATCTTCTGTTTGCTCCATTTGCTTTTCTCCTCCGGCGTGATCCATTCCATGAAGCGTTCGCAAAAATCGGAGAAGAGAACTTTTTCACCCAACACGGCATGACAGTTTTCTAGGATGAATTGTTCTACAGGATTGCGCCTCAACTCTTGTGCGCGGGATTTGTTATGCGTATCTATAACAGGCATTCGTAGTCGGCCTTCCACGCTGGGTAATGTCACATCCATGATCGTTCGCATGAAATGAGGAGCTTCTTGCTCCAAATAATGCCTGAGTTGCATTCGAGGGATTTCATTTTCTGCCGGAATCACGGGAACGTAGATCATGGTGATCCGCGTGTCGCCGGGGAAAATCGGACAGGCATCCGGCGTATTGGCGCATTGAATGAAGTGCAACGTGTTGGGCAACGGGTAGGCATCCGTGCGCATTTTCCGAATCCAAATTGTCGGACTCGTAACCCAATCCTTGATTTTGTTGTGCGCCCCAGGTGCTTTAGAAATGTCTACCTCTTCAACGTAGGCTAAAATTGCCCCAGCCAATTCGCCGTTGAAGTTGTTTTGGTTGGTCAATGCCCGATCGGCTGCTACGATTCCCTTTGTAATCAGGAATTCAAACGCCTCATGGTATGTGCTTTTCCCGCAATTCTCATCGCCATAGAAGAATAAATACGGCAGTGGTTGGAATGGGTCGCGGAGCATACATGCTGCCCACATCAAGCCATAATCGGCACCGGTGCGGATATTAGCCCGCTGCGCCCACGGAAGTTCCTTGATCGTTTCATCAAGGTCTTGAAAACAATGCCTGAGCACCATATCCCAATGAGGATGGTGCGGAGTTTCGTTGTTTTTTAGTTCGGCGGGCTGATACCGGAATTGTGTGGCGTCCCGGTTCCACTGGCGGTCGCCAGGATATTCAGGCTGAAATGGGAGGCTTACCAGTTTCCACGGTTTGACACAGGCTGAGCCGAGGATAACTTCCACTTCGGGTCTGCTGCGGCCGTGGTAAGTTAATGTGCTCTTGATATCGTCTTTTGGCTGTTCGATCCAATCTCCGTTCCAAGCGCGTGCCACCCATCCGGCTCGTTTTCCCGCCGGGGATACAAGGGCGCGTACGATCTTGTCATACTCGGAGTAACTATCATCAGTGGCTTGAGCCTTAATCTCGGCTTTGATATTGAGCACCCGCGTTAATCTACCGCGCTCATTGAGCCAACCTTCCGGCGTTACTTCATCAGGTGCGTCTTTTTTAATAGCTATGACAACGCGGCCATCTTTTTGGGACTTTAGTCGCGTTTCGCGGCCCTGTAAATGTTCTGGAATGGCGACGGTCTGACCAAGCGTTTTGACAACCGAAGCGGCGTCACTGGCGGTCGGAAAGACATATCCGCCGTTATTAGGAGCTTCGATGCCGCCGCCGGCCTTGGCTGCGAGATTCAAATCGGGTGTTTTGTTGAAATAGCAGTTGGTCCAGCCGTTGCCATCTTGTTCCCAAGTATCGGCTTCGGTTGTGCCGGGAGAAAACCGATACACGCGCCATGCGCCGTTATCGAGCGGGAAACAAAAGCAATTGCAGGTGGCCGGGTCTCTTCCTTCGGAAATAGTCTTAAATAAGCCTTTAAGTTTTAATACCGACCGCTGATCCGAATCGTCGATGAGATTTTGCAAAGCCTTGGTATGCGTTTGCAGGAGATGATAATCAGGTATCCAGACTGTTGAATACCCGGAACGTCCAAGCTCCTCAATGATGGCCTTGTGTGTTTCGTCGAGTGGCACCAAGCGACGGCTGCTAGCCAGTAGCTCGAAAGGGTCTTCATGCTCAGTTTGCAGTGAGTTTATGCGAATCTTAGCTCGGCGGCGCGTCACAACCTCGATATGATCCCGCCAATTACTCGGCAAGTCACTTACAGATATGTTTTTGCCGGAGGGTTTAATGAGAACAAGTCCTTTGTTATCCTTGCTCATCTTCCGATGCCAAATCCACATGTTGCCGCCGCAGGCGTCGATCTGACTGGCAAAGTCGAATCCTGTAGCGGAACTCATCATGCCTAAAATGGCTCGTCCCAGCGCGGCATGTTCCGTGTGATTATTGGTTGGGATTCCGTCTTCGTCGAAATAGACATAGAAGTGAAGTCCGTTGCCGCCAGTGCTTCTACGAACTTCAACGTAAGGAAGGGCTTCAGCAGCCTTCTTGACATTCTCTAACTCAGCGTCGCTGATACCGACTCCGGCAGCGTGCCCGGTAATCGAGTCAAAATCGAAACCTACCCAGCGTGATCGCTTGGTCTGCCAATCCCAGCCCGTGGAACCAATTCCTTCAGCGTGAAGGTCGAGCGGCCAACGCAGTTCATAATCGTGCCATTCCGGTTCGCTGTCGGCATTACGCGGAATACGGATATTGAACCATTCATTCACACCATCGGAGTAGGTGCTCCGCTTGCCGTCAACCGGCTCCCCATTCCCGGCAGCAACATTGACTTGGATTTCCAGTGCAGAACCATAGCGTAAGGCTCGTTCCAATAGGTCCGAGCCATTGTGACGCGGCAATTGGGCTTCTAGGAATGCTTGGATCGACTGAATGACTGTTGGCATTACATGCTCATTGATAGAGGAGCGAATTGTCACATGTAGAAGTGCTTTGAATTTGTGTTTCATTCAGAAAAAGGATCAATAAATCAATCGCCGCGTCAAAAAATATCTGCAAATTCTGAACAAAACCAGGTTCTACCGCACTTCTACATGTGACAGTTCAACGAACGCCCAATACACAAATGGTGACCTAACACCAATGACGCGATAACAGAAAGAGAGGCATTCGATGACGTAGATGAATAACCATGACCATCCATCGTTGAGTGTTTTACTTTTGTATTTCTTTTCTCTCACAAGGTACTTATCATGTCTCAGAACGCACTAGTAACTCTTGACCTGACCCAACTTCCTTCCACTCAGATCGGTAATGACGAAGCCTACGCCGAACTTTCCAAGGGCGGCGATTTCCTTAGCTATGTCAAGCTTTGTACGAATGACAAGTACACCAAAACCGGCAAGATTCTGCCCGGTCGTTGGGGCATCCCGGATGCTGGAGATGAAATCATCGACTTAGGTGATTCGATCGACGTGCTCCCCTTGGCTCGACGACCCAAGGCGCTTGATTCAAGCGATAAGTCGGCAATTGTTGTCTCCTACGATGAGCAATCGCCTGAATTCAAGAGGATAGCTGCGAAGTCGATGGAACCAAATTCTTGCTGTCAACACGGCATCAGTTTTCTTGTACTAGAGCGATCCACGGGGCAATTTTTGGAAGTATTCTTTGGCACCAAATCTAGCCGACCAGAGGCCAAAAAGATTTTCCCCTACCTACCACTGAGTCAGGCCGACATCGACCGCAAGGCCGCTGCCGGGGCTGATGTGCAGGGCCTTGTACCACACGGCCCGATACCTGTGACTCTCAAGGTTCGCTTGGCGGAAAACAAGAAGGGAATGTGGCATTGTCCGATGGTCGTGAAGTGCTCGGCTCCTTTCACCAAAATCCCACCTACAGCCTCCATAGTCCGCGAGATCAACAAGTTTCTCACAACCAAATCAGGCGGTGTAGAAAAAGTTGAAGAGCCGGAAGGCCGAAAAGCCCGAGCACGCTAGCAGTCTGTAGGCTTGTTTTCGCCACGAGCGTCTTCGCGTCGCTCGTGGCGTATCTCTCAACTTATCTTTGCCATGATTCCAGACGCCTTACTTATCCAAACACCGGCCATCGACTTTGGCACATTCCTTGGCTTGAGCCAACAGGCCCTTGGGTTCAGCCCGTCGGCAACGGCTGACGCAAGCCCGCTGGAACATTCAGACGCCGAGCGGTTCTTGATTTGTTTGGCGACGTTGTACGATCGAGATGCCTCAGTAGGGCTGGCTCCGCATCTACTAACGCATATTTCGTTCAGTATCCTCGTGGCCGCTGATGATCGAGACATGCTCGATATCCTCCAAGTGTCGGCTGGGATGCCGTTCGTAGTCACGGACACACTAATGCGTGGCGTCCAGTTGGCGGTGATAACCGGGACGCTTGCTCAATGGAGGGACGCAGTGAAGTCCGGTTCCGCCCGCGAAAGTGGATTCAATGTGCGGGCGTTTTTCAATCGTGTGATGGCTCTATTCGAGTCGGTTGGATTGGGTGGAGTCTGGAAAGATTTTGATAGCCGGCCATCGAACGACAGGACGTTCTACTTGGAAGACAAACGCAAACGATGATCTCTCCTATTTTCAAGAATGATGACATCACGATTTACCACGGCGACTTGCTCGACGTGCTGCCGCAATTGCCAGAGGCGTCGGTGGATTGCGTTGTCACCGATCCGCCTTATGGTCTTTCCTTCATGGAAAAGGATTGGGATTACGGAGTTCCTGGTTCGGAGTATTGGAAAGCAATTCTTCGTATTTGTAAGCCGGGCGCGATGATGTTGGCCTTTGGAGGCGCTCGGACGTATCACCGGCTAACATGTGCCATCGAGGATGCTGGCTGGGAAATCCGCGATTGTCTGATGTGGCTTTACGGCCAAGGCTTTCCTAAATCAATGGATATTTCCCAAGCCTTTGACAAAGCGGCAGGTGCTGAACGGAGAGTAGTCGGTAGATACCAGCCTCCCGGCATGGAAAAACCTTGGAACCTGCAAAATGCCAAAGATCAACGTACTGTCGCAGTCTTCGCGTCCAGCCGAAACAACTTGGACGTGACCGCTCCGGCCACCGACGCCGCAAAGCAATGGCAGGGTTGGGGCACGGCGCTTAAGCCCGCTTGGGAGCCAATCGTCCTGGCCATGAAGCCGCTCGACGGCACATTTGTCGCCAATGCGGAAAAGCATGGAGTGGCGGGATTGAATATTGACAGATGTCGCATCCAAACTAACGAGATCATAAAAAACCCCTCTCGTAGCGAGGACTCGGCAAAGAGTAAAGGGATATATGGAAATAGCTGCCAACAAATTACACATCAAACTGAAGGCAATAAATTAGGCCGTTGGCCCACAAATTTACTCTTGGATGAAGAAGCAGCGGCTCAATTAGACGCTCAATCAGGCGTGCTAAAAAGCGGCACGAATTGCATCCGCACAAAAACCGGAACCGGTTATCACGGCGGCATTGGCAAGGCCGGTGACATACAAACTACTTATGGTGATTTTGGCGGGGCGAGTCGGTTCTTCTATTGTGGAAAAGCAACAAGAAAAGGACGCGGGGCCGGCAACGATCATCCGTGCGTGAAACCAGTCGACCTAATGAAGTATCTGTTGACTTTGCTTTCTACGCCAACCGGTGGCGTGATTCTCGATCCATTCGCGGGCAGCGGCACGACAGCCTTAGCCGCCAAACAACTTGGCCGTCGCTGTATCTGTGTGGAACTAGACAAGCATTACTGTAAAATCGCAACTTCTCGGCTTGAAGGTTGAAAATGGACGATATCAGAGAAGTCAAATTGATTCATCGTACAGTCGGCGGCTCCTTGGTCCGCTCAGCGGCTACTCTTCGCTTTGCAGATGGGCGGATCGAATTCTTGAAAAGCCCCTTTGCTCTAAAAGATGAAATCCGTTCCATGCGCGGATCGAAATGGCATGGTTTCGATCAGGATAATCCCCGAAAGATATGGTCCATTGAGGACTGTCAACGGAATCGCTTTCAGCTTGGTTTCCTCATGGGCGAGGAGGTGTTTGCGTGGTTTGATCGTGAGGTTGTGAAGCACAATTACACACGACCGCTCATGCCGCATCAGAAGGACTTAGCCGATCACTTCCTGACCTATCACTATGGCATCATGGCGGCGGAAATGGGGGTCGGCAAAACATTATCCGTCCAAGAAGTGATGGAACGTTCCGACATCAAGGAATGGTGGTGGATTGGCCCTAAGACTAGCTTGCCGAACATCAGACGTGAGTTCCGTCGTTGGAATCTCGATCCCACGTTACACGTCGAGATGATGAATTACGAGGCTCTAGTCCGCATCATGGATGAGTGGGAATCGGGGACGCCAATTCCCCAAGGTGTGGTTGGCGACGAATCGAGTCGTCTCAAGGGCGCGACTTCGCAGCGTACTAATGCAATGCAAAGGCTTGCTGACATGGTGCGTTCCAAGTATGGCTTTGAGGGTTATGTCATTGAAATGTCTGGCACTCCATCGCCGAAATCGCCGTTGGATTGGTGGAGTCAGTGTGAAATTGCATGGCCTGGCTTCCTCAAGGAAGGATCGACAAAGGCTTTGGAAGAGCGGTTGGCATTCCTTGTAGATCATCAATACGACGCCGGCATATTCAAGAAGCGTATTGGCTGGAAGGACGATGAGCGAAAATGTAAGCATTGTGGTCATTTAGAAGAAGATGGACCTCATAGCTTGGAGGGCGACATTGATCCGGCCGACTACCATGTTTATGAGCCGAGCTTCAACGAGGTGGCCTATCTCCACGAACGGCTCAAGGGTTTGGTTATCATCAAGCACAAGAAGGACTGCCTTGATCTGCCCGAGAAACGTTATCGCAGAATTCTCTGCAAGCCCAACACCAGTACGCTGCGAGTAGCCCAAGCTCTTGTTCAGTCCGCACCCAATGCAATCACCGGGTTGACATGGCTGCGTGAACTGAGCGATGGTTTTCAATACCGCGATGTCACCGATGGCACGACGCGATGCCCACATTGTCCAGATTCTAAAGGTGTCGTCGAAGAGTGGTTCGATCCGTCCGATCAGGAGCGGGCCTTCCAAGCTGTTGACATGCTTGACAAGGAATTGGTTTCCCGCCTGGAAAAACGGGAAGTTCCTTGTCCGCGATGTGGAGGCAAGGGTGAAGTCCCCAAGACCGTTCGTGTAACCAAAGAAGTTCCTTCCCCCAAGGATAAGGCCCTGCACGAATTACTGGAAGAATGTGAAGAGACCGGTCGCATCGTGATCTTCGCCGGTTTTACTGGCAGCGTGGATCGCGTGGCCGGGTTATGTCGCAAGGAAGGTTGGGATGTTGTGCGGTGCGATGGACGGGGCTGGCTGGTGACGAAGCAAAATGGAGACACTGTGCTCGACGAGGAACCGTTGGATTATTGGGCCAATCTAGGGGACCATCCTCGCGTAGCTTTCGTTTCCCACCCAGAAAGCGGTGGCATGAGTCTCACGCTCACCGAAAGTCGCATGGCGGTTTATTGGTCTAACAGCTTCAAGCCCGAGTATCGCACGCAAAGCGAGGACCGTATCCACCGTCTTGGCATGGACCTTAATAAGGGTTGCGTGATCGTGGACCTACTCCATTTACCAACCGACCAGAAGGTGCTCGACGTGATACGCGAGAATCGCAAACTCGAATTGATGACGATGGGTGAAGTCATGGAGAGCGTGAATTGGGAGTTTGATGAGGAAAGTGCAATGCAAATACTAGAAACTGTTTAATTAACCTTTTCAATCTGGAGTCTACACCATGAAGTACGTGTTGTCCTTGTTTGTTTGTCTCTTTGCTACTGTAGCATTTGCCGGCGTTCCCGACGATTTGCAGGCTGTCAGTGTCACGATTAAGGCTGGAATAGCCCAGGGGTCCGGCATCCTCGTCACTCGTAAGATTGGCGATGATTATATCAGTTTTGTCTGGACTGCCGCACACGTTGTCGATGGATTGCGTACCACTCGTTCGGTGATCGTCAACGGCTCAACGAAAATTCTAGTTGAATACAAAGATGCGGAAATCATCTAGGAAATTCAACAAGACGGTCGCCGAATTGGTGAAGTCAAATATGACACTAAGGTTGTTAAGGTCAGTGATGCTGACTACGGCGAGGATTTGGCACTGCTTATGGTCCGACGGAAGAATGCTTATCCAGTTGCTATCACTGCAAAGTTTCAGAGTGATAAAAAATATATTCCGGCCATCGGGACTAAATTGGTCCATGTAGGCAGTTTGCTTGGGCAATTTGGAGCCAATAGTTTTACCAACGGTGTTGTGTCGCAAATCGGCCGAACACTTCCCATGAAAGGTGCTAATGTAAAAGTCTTCGATCAAGTAACTGTTACAGCTTTTCCCGGATCGTCTGGCGGCGGAGTATTCTTGGAAGAAACCGGTGAGTATGTCGGTATGCTGACTCAAGGTGTGATGAAAATGCAGGGATTCAATTTCATTGTGCCTGTGCGACGCATACATGAATGGGCGACTGCCAGTAATATTGAATGGGCCATTGATCCTAACGTGCCTATGCCCAGTCTAAAAGGGATCGAATCTATTCCGGTTGAAGATGCCGGTGTTATTGGTGGTTCATTTGGTGAACCAACGCCCGCTCCAAGTGATGAACCGTGTGATTTCAACAAGGTTATTGATTGGCTGAAACCATTCTTCCAATTTAATTAACTTCTCATCTCAGGTGTTCTACCCGCTGTTTGATCTCTTGAGGTCATAAAGTTAATCAACGACCCAGGAAATATAGTATGAAACTAAGTGAAAAGAAGGTTACCGAGATCAAGTTGCACTTGGCAAATGGCGTTAAGCAACCGGAGATCGCCAAGAAATACAAAATCAGCCGTTCGACCATCTCGGACATTGCTACTGGACGACTTCACAAAGATGTTACTTGGCCCATTGGTGAACCTTGCCCGAAGAAGGCTGGTGGACAGCGGAAACCCATTGGCGACTATGATCCGACCGACGACCGCATCATGGAGTTAGAGGCCGAGATTGTCCATCTAACCGAAGAGCGCAACCGCGAGCGCGCAAAGGTCAAAGCTGGAGCGAAGATTGCTGGTTTGTTCAAGGCAATCATTAAGGAGATGGATCATCGGCTCAAACCGTTCACGGTCCTGCCGCCTATATGGGAGCATAGGGAAAAGGCCAAGATTGTCGAGCATTGCGTACTTCATCTGAGTGATGGTCATCACGATCAGGTTGTGAGACCCGAAGCTGTGGGAGGTTTGGAAGACTACAACTTCCCCATCTCATGTGTCCGCGCTGAAAGACTGGTCGATACGGTATTGGACTGGACCCAGAAGACGCTGGCTCCAAGGTTCTATTTTCCAACGCTGTGGGTGCTGGCCTATGGAGACTTTACGAGTGGCGAGATTCATCGTGCATGTGAGCGATCCTACTATAGGAATCAATTCCGCAACTGCCTCGCCATTGGACAACTACACGCTCTAATGCTACGAGACTTCGCTTCAAGCTTTGAGAACGTAAATGTCTTATATTTACCCGGCAATCATGGCCGGCGGACGCCTAAGAAAGACTACCTTGGGGCACAGGACAACTGGGATTTTCTCGTTGCTGAAGTGGCCCGATTGCACTGCCGCGAGATTGCCAACATCCATTTCCAAATTCCCGACGCATGGAGTGCAAACATCGACATCAACGGCGTCGGCTTCAATGTGTCGCACGGCGACGATGTGAAAAGCAATCTGTCATTGCCTTGGTATGGCATGGTCCGGCGTCAAAAAGGTCTGATCGCTTTGGGGGCAGCAGCCGGTAACCAGCGGGTTCGCTATTACTGTGTCGGCCATCATCATACAGCCAGCACGTTGAGTGATATCGACGGTGAGTTGCTTATCAACGGAGCTTGGCTAGGTACAGACCCTTATGCCTATAACGCCTTGGCTGGCTACCGTGAGCCGGCCCAGTGGTTGCATGGAGTAACGCCAAAGTACGGTATTACTTGGCGGCTTAACTGTAAGTTGCGAACAGATCAGGAGAAGGAAGGTCCGCAGCGGTATCTTATCGACGGTGGCCGTGAAATCGGTCCTTTGGAGGTTTAGGTATGCCAAAGCGAGTTGGACGACATACGATCGAGCATTGGCGGGATGGTGAATTGTTTGAAAAAGTTGAATTTACCTCCAACATGATCCAACGCTGTGAGGATGGCACGGCTTATGTTGTGATCCCACCCGGCTTTATTGAATTGGCAACGGGTGATGAATTGCGTTTCGATTATGAAGGGTTGGCAGAACTGCTACGAGGAAAGACCTGATGCCGACCGACCATGAACGCGAGCGAAATCGCGCGAAACAAAAACGGTTTCAAAAACGACATCCCGGCTACATTTACAACTATGTTAAGCAAAAACGATTGCGTAATCCTCAGCCGAAAAAATATACTGCAAAACATCGCACATTTGAACTTGCCGACCCGCGAGATGAGGAACGTCTTCCGCGTCTAATTGGCTACTGCAAAATTACAACGCATCCTGTGTGGTCGGCTCTATGGGCCGTTAAGGATATTAGTAATAGCCGTTGGGCGGCATGGTTTCGAGAATTAGCGGCATTAGGCTTAACACCTGTGGAGCGATTTGGGTGGGCGTGTGGATCAATTATACCAATAAATCGTCACCTTGCTCATCGACTTGTTGCCGAGCGCGTTCGGCATATCAACCGGATGACGAAGGGCAATCCTTATGTTGCACCGCCGTGGTTGTTGCGCACTATTGAAGGGGCAAGAGGCCGTTATGCACATCAATATTCAATCGGCAGATTATTTTCTGATGGCCGCGTTGAACGTTTTACGGGTATGAAGGAAGCTGCACGAATAATTGGTATTTCTACGAAGAATATAAATATGCTGACTTATTGGATACATACCGCCAGCATGGGTGCGGATGGCTGCGTCTGGTTCGACGATTAAAGGATATTTATGGAACCTATTCAACCTTATCGCTTGCAAGATGAACAGCGCGCCCAACGGTTAAAGGAACTAACCAACACTGAGAATCCAACTGCCTTGGAAGGTGAGATTGCCGTACTTCGTCTGCTTTGTGAAGAAGCCTTGAATGCCGGGCAGGGTCGATTAGCTATGGAACTAATGCGAGTTATCGGTCAACTCTCACAAGCCACTGAGGTCGCTAAATATCGACGCGGCGAACTACTCAGTCGAGTGGCTGTATTGAGTATAGCACAGAACATTGTCAAATTTATTGGAGATGAATTCGCGGGGAAGTTCAATGGCTGGGAAGTAGCATTAGACGGGGTGAAAGAACGTATCCTCCTAACCGTACAAGAAGCGCGCAATCCTGATCCCAATGAGATTGAGGCTAAGAAGATACCTGACTAATCATCTGTATCGGAAATAATGACTGTAATGTCAGTGTTCTAAGATATTTCAGGGACACGTGTAAGAAAACATCATTTGCTGCGACTTAAAGGTGCTTGGAGGAAGCACCTAATGATCGACAGCACGTTGAAATTACCGAGAGAAGCTATTACCGCTTTGGCTTCTCAGCCAGACATTGACCTTATACGTCAGCGACTTGGGACGCATGTCTATTTAGAAACAACGGATCATTCCTATAAATTGACATTGCTGGACCAACGCTCACTTAGAGTGGAGATCGTCTCTAACGATCAACGCATCGGGGTTCGATCTATCGGCATCTTCGAGCAATCGGTCTATGACGAAGAAGGCAGAGTGTCGCTTCGTGGCCGGATCATAGCTGGAATGAGAATGCAAATTCGTTTTGCTAATGGCGTGTTTCAAAGCAGTCCCGTTGTTTTGGCGACTGTCTGCGGAGACGGCTGGCATTATAAGGTCTTTTAATGTCGCTAAAACGATTATATTTAGATAGTGAGACAGTCGGCCTCCACGGGATGCCGGTTCTCTTCCAGTATGCTGTGGAAGACGGGCCAATCACTCTATATGAGATTTGGCGGCGTCCTATTTATGAAACCCTCAAATTGATTGAGTGGTTCTGTGAACATACTGTCGTGGGCTTCAACTTGGCCTTCGATTGGTTTCATATCTGCAAAACTTATACTGTCTTCTCCCTTTGTGACCCAGATTGGATTCCCAAGGAGCACATTGACGAGATCGCGCTACTGGAACCCCAGGGACAGAACGGTCCCTGCCTCAAGCCAGCCGGTGCCTTGGACTTGATGCTCCACGCCCGCAAGGGGCCGTATCAATCACTTATGGCGCGAGAGGACGTGCGGATCAAGCGGGTGCCAACCAGTTTGGCTTATGCTCTGGCTGAAGAACTTGAAAGGCGTATTGAACTTGACGGAATCTACTTTGCCAGATCAGCCGATAAAGACGCGCCGCGTTGGAAGGTTTTCGATCGTAAGCGAAAAGACGGAGAAATAGACCCTGATTTTAAGGACGTTGTGTTGAAATTTAATCCCGCCGGCGGATTAAAGTTCCTGGCCGAATATGCGATGGGCTATGTTCCCAAGTACCATTACAAAGATGTGGAACCTGACGTGCGGCCTGTCGAACTCGGGTATGCACCATCCGCACTTGCCATATCAACACTCGAACGAAATTGGGCCGTCTCCAAGGACGGTAAAATCTGCGGATATGCCTGGCCCGCCGTGATTCGCCGTCATATTGACCATTGGGCGACTAGGACCGATGCTCGGGATTACGCCCAGGATGATATTGTCTACACACGCGCACTCGACGCTCATTTTGGGCACCCAGAGCCGAATGACGACGATTCAGTTCTGACCTGTATGGTAGCTGCTGTCCGTTGGCATGGTTTCAAAATTGATATTGACGGCATCAAACGGTTGTTGGTCAAGGCCCAAGAAACGGTGGCACACTCTCCGGTAAACTGTAATAAACCGAGTGAGGTCCGCCAGTACATCTATGAGTGCATGGATGACACGGAAAAAATCATCCTTGAAGAGAGTACAAAAAAAGCCCACCTTGAAGCACTTCTGAATTGGGAGATTACAGAACGAGAGCCGTGTGGAAGATGTAACGGCGTGGGCTGTACACGTTGCAATGGTACAGGCTCGTTGGAGATTGGCAAACATCCAGCAGCCGTCCGTGCCAAGAACATCCTGGACGTGAAGATTGCCGCCAAACAAGCGGAGTTATACAAAAAGCTACTCCGCGCCAAAAAGTTTCATGCCTCATTTGTGGTGATCGGCACGCTTTCATCTCGTATGGCGGGAGCGGATGGTTTGAACCCGCATGGGATCGCCCATAGCAAAGAGGTCCGGCGCATGTTCCCATTGGCATGGGAGGGAATGCGACTGAGTTTAGGCGACTTTTCCGCCTTTGAAGTGACGCTGGCGGACGCAGTTTATAACGACCCCAATCTACGCCGTGATTTACTCTCCGGCAAAAAGATTCACGCGCTGTTCGGCATGTCGCTCTCCGGCAAGACTTATGAGGAAGTCTGTGCTTCAAAAGGCACTGAGGATGACTGGTATGACAAGGGTAAACGTGGCGTATTCGCTCTTCTATATGGCGGCGATTGGAACACTCTGGTTCAGAAACTCGGCGTGCCCGAGGCCCGCGCCAAGGCGGCCTATGAAGATTTTGTGAATCGCTATCCCGGTGTGGGTAAAGCCAGACAAAAAACATTCAATGCTTTCTGTTCCATGAAGCAACCAGCCGGCATCGGCTCGGCCGTTATTTGGGCAGAGCCGGCTGATTATTGTGTGACCTTTTTGGGCTTTCGTCGTTATTTCACTTTAGAGAACAGAATTTGCAGGGCACTTTTCGATCTGGCTCGGAAACCGCCCAAGGAATGGAAAGATTGTCAAATAAAGGTCGTTCGCCGTGATCGGGTACAGACAGCGGGAGGCGCGGTGTCCAGCGCATTATATGGGGCGGCGTTCGGTATCCAAGCCGCCTCTATGCGTGCGGCTTGTAACCATGAAATTCAATCCCCCGGCGCACAGGTAACTAAAACCGTTCAACGGTGCGTCTGGGATTTACAGCCTGCGGGCGTCCACGATTGGCGCTTGGCTCAGATGAACGTCCACGATGAAATTCTCTGTGTTCATGTGCCGGATATGGGGGATGCAATCGAATATACAGTGTTGACCAGGGTGGAATCTTTTCGTGACAAGGTGCCGCTAATAGGAATGGATTGGATGCAAGACGCACATACATGGGCTGATAAGTAATGCCACTTATTAAACGAAACGACGACCTGGAATACAAAATTCAACTAGCCTTAATCTACTTCCTTAAAACTCGTGGATGGCTTGTAGAACGGATGATAGGTAATGCCTTTCAACAAGGCATTCCTGACTTATACTGCCACCATCCGAAATGGGGTTACCGTTGGATTGACGTAAAACGACCAGGTAAATACAGCTTTACAAGAGCGCAAAAACGAAAATGGCCTGAGTGGGCAAGGAAGGGCGTTGGCATCTGGATACTGACAGCGGCCACGCAAGAAGAGTATGACAAGTTATTTAAGCACCCGAACATAGACTTCTACTGGAAGAAGTCCTGGGGCGAACTGCCAAACATCGACGCGATGTTGGAACACATTACTGATTCGTAACGCCGCATTCGCGGTTTTGATAACTATCCAATATTTCTGCGCTCGGCTTATGCGCCTAATACATCAACCAAACCGCTGGTCCTGCTTACCGACAGCCTTTGCAATGGCCCTGGACATATCGGTCGAAGAGTTCATTCGCCGCATTGGCCACGAGGGCAATGATATTGCTTTTCCCACTGAGCCGGAGCCAGCTTGTCGGCGTGGATTCCATATTCAAGAGTGCATTGCCGTTGCATTTCAATCGGGCTTCGCCGTAACTCCTATAGAACTCTTCCCGCGTCATGCGCCGTCATTTTCTGTTTCACCGTTGACTATTTTGTTCGGCGATGAACGCACTGTGAATGTGAACCGCTTCGCATTCTTTATTGATTCAGGGCGTGGAGTCATTACCGGTTCCGGTCGTAATTGCTGCCATGCAGTGGCTTACGACCACGGCAACATCCATGATCCTAACGGCAGCAGGTATCGCTTTTCGCTGGCCAATTGTGAAACGCATGGATTTTTTGGAGTTTGCGCCTGGAATGTAAATCTTATCCATTGAATTGACATCTATGAAATACAATCACGAATTAAACACTAACTTACGGGCTGCATGTAAAACAACCTCAAGCACAGACGACAATGACCATCTATATCCATTAGTTGCATCTGGCGACGCTTATGCACGACAGCGAATAATTATCAACAATATGCCGCTTGTCATCTCGCTTGTCGAGTCATATCTGTCATCGAGGACTGATTATGTGTATTTGCAGGATGATTTGATTGCTGAAGGCTTCTTAGGCTTGGTGGAAGCCGCCAACAATTTGGCTACTCCAGGGAGGATCGTCACCAATCCAACATCGTATTTATCACGAAGCATACGATTTCACATATACCGAGCCGCCAAACATTCTCCCTATCAAACGTGCGAGAAAGATATAAGCAAGATGATGCTAGGTGCTAGGAGTAACACTATTAGCAGCATCGACACACGTGACATTATTGACTCGTGCTGTGAATCCGACGACGACTTCACCATTCTTAAAATGCGTGAGCAAGGTCATTCTTTCCAAGAAATCTCCCATGCGATCAACGTCTCTGTAGGCACGGCACATAACAGGTACGTTGCCATCCGCGAACGCTTCGATGCCAAGATGAAGGAATTGCAACAATGATCCGACGCATCTTCATCGACCTGGACGACGTATGCAACATGTTCACGATGTACGCTCTCCGGTCAGTCGGTTGCTCAGTGAGGCTCGACTATGCCGACTATCCTGCGGAGTGTGGCTACGACATCGTGGCTGCCGCAAATTATTTGCTTAATGCACCGCGATACACCATCAATGCCTTTTGGGACGCAATCGCCCGCGATATATGGGCTACGATACCGCGATCAACGATCTTCCCGTGGGTGGTAGATATAGCAGAGAGTCTTGTCGGCAGGGAAAACGTTTGTATTGCCACTAGCCCGACGAAAGACCCCGATTGCCTGGCAGGCAAATTGGAGTGGATTCATCGCAACATGCCGGATTGGATGTGGCGACAATATTCTATTACGCCTAGAAAGTACCTCTTGGCTCGGCCGGACTCTTTATTGATCGACGATAACCAAGAGAACATCCACAAGTTCCAGACACATGGCGGGCACGGCATTGTGGTTCCACGGCCTTGGAACAGTCTGTATGGGCGCGATCCCTTGGATCATGTCCGCAATGAATTGCGTCGTCTATTCCATTTATCTGTTACAGATGAACTCTGTGCAATTCCCAAAGAAATATCAGAAGTCAGGTGTAAGAAATTGGTTCCTGCCACGACATAAGGGTACTTACGAATGACTAACTTCGAGACACAGCTATGCAATTCATTCCGGCAAATTGGTTGGAACTGGCTGCGGCGAATCATCCCATGATCGTCTACAGCCGCACAATTGATTTACCGAAATTCTATCCGACCGACGAGCCGGAAAACAGAACGCTTAGCATCATCGAAGAAATGCTAGCTGATCTATGTCCACCGGTTAAACGGCGATCTGCCAGAATCGCAGTCTAATCCCTTTTCCTTGATTGCAAACGACGAATACATGAGACGAGAATTATTACAACTTGCCGAAACTTACAATCCTGCAAAACATCGAATTGGGGGATATTACGTCTCGGAAAAGCTCGATGGCACCCGCTGCTTCTGGGATGGTGGTCTAAGTAGAGGCATCCCGACCGTGGAAGTTCCTTGGGCCAGCGTTATTGATCCAAAGACTGGTAAACGAAAGAACAAAATCAAGCCCATTGCCACGGGCCTTTGGAGTCGATATGGCAATCCAATCATGGCCCCTGATTGGTTTTTGAAAAGTTTGCCCGCCTGTTTCTTGGATGGCGAACTATGGGCCGGTCGTGGGAATTTCCAACTCTGTCGGTCGATCTGCGGTGGTGACACGCCTGATAAGCGTTTTAAGCAGATTCAGTATGCCGTCTACTCAGCGCCGCGCTTTCAAGACCTTTTCCAAGATGGAGAGATTAAAAACACCAACATACATTGCACGCTCAATTATGCGGCAGCTTGGGGCTTTGTTACTCGACAATTAGAGAAATTAGATGGCGATTTTCTCTTCTGCCCGGCCGAGGATTTTGAGCACGAATTGCTCTGGCTGAGCAATCACATTGAGACTCAAAATGATACTGGCACAGGCCGACATCCCTGCTTCATGCTTAGGCAAGAGCAATTACCGTTGGACGAATGCGAAGCTCGCCTGCGAGTCTGTGAGTATCTCGATTACGTGCTTGAACAAGGGGGCGAGGGTGTTGTAATCCGCAATCCGAAGTCTCTTTGGATGCCAAAGCGCCACAAGGGACTGCTCAAATACAAGCCTTTTGAGGATGCCGAGGCAGTCATCGCAGGTTTTACGAGCGGTCGGGAAACTGATCGTGGCTCTCGTCTCTTGGGCAGAATCGGCGCATTGATTGTTGACTATCAAGGGAAGCGACTCGAACTAGCCGGCCTCACTGATGAAGAACGTGAATTTGCCACACCTGAAGCAGTATTTTTTGCCTATGGGCATCCTGGTGAAGACATGCCAACGTGTTTCCAAGGCAAACGCTTCAAGATCGGTCAGACGGTGACATTCAAATACCGCGAACTCACTGATGACGGAGTGCCAAAAGAGGCGCGATTCTGGCGGCCGAGGAGTGTGGAATGAAGCTGGATCAATACTTCACTGAGCAGAAGATGGCTTCGGCATTAGTGGATTCCCTACTTCGCCGACTCGACCCGGCATGTGCCCGGCATTACATCGAACCTGCGTGTGGTAAAGGCGCTTTTGTCAAAGCATTATGTGCGGCCGGCGTTCATCGCAAACACATTCGCACTGTTGAAATCGACCACAAGCTGCCTGCCGACGTGCATTGTGACTTTCTGAAATCGACTCGTGACTCGCTCGGAATCAGCAGATGGAAACGTGCGACTACCGTTGTCATCGGTAATCCTCCTTTCGGCCGAAATGGCAAATTGGTGAGACAATTTTTGACCAAAGCGGCTGAATATGCCAATTGGGTATGTTTCATTGTGCCCCGCTCGATGCACGGAGCGCACGGCTGTGGCTCATTGAATCCATGTTTAGACTTGATCTACGAGAAAGACCTTGATGGTGGCTTTAGCACGACTAAGGCTAAATGCAATTGGCAGGAATGGTTTTTATTGCCTGAAGGTTGCCGGGGATATCGGCCATCCGATACGATCCCTGACGCAGACGGTCTCTACGAGATTGTCTCCATCGACGATCGCTACAACATTGTGATTCAGCGTTGCGGCGGGACAGCAGGACGTATAACCAGATGCAATGGCACAGGTGAAGGAAAGTATTACATCCGCAGCCGATACCCGGAAGTTTTGCAAGCCTTTCAAAATCTTCCCAAACATAGGGAGGCAGGTTTAACAACGCATCAAAACAGTCTCTCTGCGCGAATGCTTCACGAACTTCTCGAACAATCTCTTCTTAATCAATTCGTTTCTCGCATTAAGGAAAAATAAATGTTCAGACTGCGCAACATCCTGATTCCTATCAGCACAGCTTATTCTTGCTATCGAATTTATCCCGGCGCGGGTATCGGACCATACGATATCGCCTACCTGACTATTTACATATTCGGAATTAGGATTGCCCGGTTCCAGAGAAGATAACAATGATCGAAACAATCAATTTTTGGCTGGTCTATTATCAATTTGCTCTCCTCACATCACCGTGGTTTTACCCACTTTTAATTATTGTGTTCTGTTCGGGCTTTTTAATTGGCTCGGAGTTGCAATACCGGTTGCTCCGGCGTCATTTTCGGAAAGGACAGTAATGATCCAACAAGAGGAACTGAATCGTGTGAAGATCAATATCGGCGAGCTTGTAGAAGCATTCATACTTCACCGCTGGCAGACTGGACAGCCTCGCTTTTACATGCGTGACTTGCACGATTACATCCTTGCTCGCACGCAAATCGCCCCGGCATCGCCGGATCGGATTCTTCGACAACTGCGCCAGGATGGCAAGTTTGATTACGAGGTAATTGACCGTCAAGCGTCATGCTATCAGATCACCGCTATTGGAAGCAGTCGGACTGCCGGCAAATCAAAAATTGTAACACTGTTGCATCGTGGCAAACCGGTGGATCAATTCGAGGCTGTTGGTAAACGGTTTCGGCTGCCAGCACATGTTATTGACCATCTCTTTGCGTCCAACGATTTCGAGTTGGCGATCGGCTGACCCCTGAGAACATCATGCGTATACCAAAACAGCTTAGTCATTCGGGATTTTCGCTCTGGGAAAAGTCACCAGATGAATTTTACCTCCGATACCTCAGTGAGCGGCGACCTCCTCGCGTTCCACAAGAACGCCCAGCGGCGGTTGGTTCCGCATTTGATGCCTATGTAAAGTCAGCCCTCCATGCGGCCATCTTCGGAGCCGGTTCCGATCCCAAATACCAATTTCCGGCCCTATTCGAGGCCCAGGTTGAGCCACAAAACCGTGATTGGGCGCTGGACGAGGGCAAACATGTCTTCGAGAGCTATATTCTCTCCGGTTTTTACGACGACATCCTGATGCTCTTAAAGACTGCCAAGGAACCTCCACGATTCGAGTTCTCGGTGCAGGCTGTAATCCACGGTGTACCATTCACGGGTAAACCAGATTGCCGTTTTGTCACCGCAGGCCATGTGAACGTGGTCCATGACTGGAAGTGCAATGGATATTGCAGTAAATACACCACCAGTCCATGCAAAAGTTTTATGCGATGCAGGGATGGTTACGCCTCGGTCAAGCCGTCCAAGAGCCATGACACTGAACATCGTGAATTCCTCGTGTATCAGCACGGTGACATAACAATAAATACGACATATTTGGAAGCTGCCAACACCGACTGGGCCGACCAGCTTTCGCTCTACGGCTGGGCTTTAGAAGAGAAGATCGGTGACGAGAATGTAGTGCTGTCGATCCATCAGATCGTTGCCAAACCAATGCCCGATCAAAGGCCGCAACTCCGCGTGGCCCAATATCGCGCGAGGGTGAAATCATCTTATCAGCAGGAATTGGCGGCTAGGCTCAAGCGATGCTGGGACGCCATTACAAGCGGCCACATCTTCGTGAATCTCAGCCGCGAGGATTCCGATGCCCGCTGCCAAGTGCTCGACGAGACGGCCGTTGGGCTGCAATCAGACGGTTCCAGCTTAGAGACCTATTTCAATGAAGCTACCCGCGACAGATACATGGGATGAATTATGCCTCGCTTTTGCATCAGTGACTTACATCTTTGTGACAGGGGACCACGCGATAATTTCGCATACAACAGTCGTGAAAAACGATTCTGTGAGTTTCTTAAATTCGTAGACAATAACAACGGTAAACTTCTCATACTCGGAGATTTGTTTGATTGGTGGCAGGTCAATTTAAGTGAATCGGTCCTTCGCTATCATTACTTAATTGACCGTCTTGCTGCTATGGAAGCCCGTTACGTTGTTGGCAATCACGACAATGCCTTGGTTAAATTTATCGGCACTTCCTTGATGCCGGCACACTCCCTCTTCCAATCAGCAAGCGGGCCTTTCGAGGAAACAATCGGCGATCGAAGATTCGCCTTTTTACACGGCCATGAATCCGATCCCTACTGCCGAGACTCGAATCCCGGCGTCGGTGAAATAACAGCCATTATCTCAGGGATGCTGGAAGACCGTAATAAGGGACCGTTCAATACACATGGCCATGCTGTTGAAGATGAGTTTGTTGGCACGCTTGAAAACGCTTTGACTCTTTGGCGGAAACTGACTTTCCAACCTGGTCGGCTCGATGAGATGCTCGATAGTGTGGAAGCCTATCGCAAAAAGGCGGGCGCGGATGTCGTTATCTACGGTCACACTCACGAGCCTGGCCGCATCGGCGATTACCATTACAACACCGGCTGCTGGGCGCGAGATCACGATACCTTCATTCGCATTGATGATGATGGTGGTGTTAGTGCATGGGAATGGACCAAGGTAGGAGCCATTCCCTTTGAGAAGATTCTGCGATAAAGCTCTTTTCTTAATCACAATCCTATTCACGGGAGATACTATCAATGGAGACTATCAAAACAATTGCCCACATAGTTGTACTCATAGCAGTTCTAGTAGTTGCTTTTCTGGCTTTCAAATCTTGGAAAAGCGACACGCAAGAAATTGATCCACTACAAATTGCAGACCGATTAAGGATGTTGAAAGAGACGCCAAAAAAGACACCAAACGAAACACCTAAAGAGACCCCAAAAGACACTCCTACCTTAACAGTCTTCTCAGCGAAATGGTGCAGCGCTTGTCAACATGCAAAGCCGACCATCAATAAGATTGAACAATCCGGCGTCAAGGTGACTCGTATAGACGCTGACGAGCAACCTCAATTATTGCGGGAAAACAATGTCAACTTGCTTCCCACATTCATTGCCATCAAGGACGGCAAGACACTTCGCACGCAGGATGTCAACGCAGTATTGGAGTTCCTATGCTTGTAATCATATTAGCTTTTCTCTGCGGAATCGGCATGGACGTGGTTTGGACATACTGCGTTCATTCAATTCAAGCCCACAGACCAATCATTGCTGCTAATATGTCCGTGCTGATCTTCGTTTTCACGCTTGTCTCCACTGTCTTAGTCATCGAAAAGTGTATCCCGGCAATTGTTGCTTATGCCCTCGGCAATTGGATTGGCACTTATATCACGGTGAAAAGGAAGGCATGGTAAAGCACCGGTTAATCCAAGGTGACGTTCTCAATGTGTTGCCGACGCTGGGCGACTTCACCTGCTGTTTCTTGGACCCGCCCGATGCCCTGGGACTAAAGCTCAATGGATATCACGACCGGCCGCGTAAAGGATACATAGAGTGGCTCGCTGATGTAATGACAAGGACGATTCCGCATTGCGGGATCACTTGGTTAAGCTACAACAGCCAGTGGGACTTGGCTGTAAAGCATTGGGCTTATGACTATGGCCAAATCCATAGGTATGTAGAGATTAAGCCCTTTTACCAACACTACACGTTTTTCCAGTGCAATAACAATGACTGTGCTCCGTCTGAGCGACCTATGCTCAGGTTCCGCCACAAGGGCGCGCCAATCTACCCGGATCAGATTCGCGTCCCATCTTGGCGGCTGTTGAATGGAGATAAGCGTGCCGCCCCCGGCGGTAAGGTTCCAGGGAATGTGTGGGAAGTGCCGCGAGTGGTGGGCAATTCAAAACAACGTCGTGCATGGCATCCAACACAGCTTGGAGAAACGCTTGTTGAACGGGCCATTCTTCTGAGCACAAAAGAAGGCGACGAAATTCTCGACCTATTCTCGGGAACTGGCACGGTGATCCGCGTCAGCCGCCGTATCGGCCGATCTACCATCTCGGTGGAACTCAACGATTTCTATTGTAACAAGATTGCCGAAGAGCATGGTTTGGAGGTAATGCGAGCATGAAATTGACTGACAGAGAACGCATCGGACAAGACCTTTGGCCACATCACCGTGACTTCCTTGTGAAACAAGCTCTGGAAGCCAAGGAAGGCGAGCACATCCACATTAGCGATGGCGAGGCAGAGACCTTGGCTCGCCAAGAGACTGAAGACGAGATTGCTAAAAGGCTCAGGTTCTACGAATTGACCGATCCTAGTTCGATCCGGCCGAAGTCCAAACCGCAATTCAACTACGTGGACATCGACCTGTAGTGATTTTTACCATCTGACTTATTGTATCGAGTCTTACGGCACCTGGTTAATAGCCGCGACTAGAAATCGCCATCGTCCTGTAAGAAATTGCCATCTTGCCCGACATAAGGGTGAAACATAAGGAGCAATCACCATGAGAGAAGTCACCCAAGAAGAAATGGACGCCATTGGTACGCGGCATGGTATCCATCCACGTTACCGTAAGGAGTTTCTGAAGTTGGCGAACAAAGGCCGCATTGACAACAATCAATTCGGTACTCGGCTGCATACCTGCCTTAACTATCGGGCAGCCTGCCGTGAGTTGATGGAATTGTTGTCGGAGCCAGTTCACCATCTCTTCCAGTACCGTCAATTCCAATCCGTGGAGGCCCTATGACTCCGGTTTGTGATTTCGTTGGCAAGCCAATCACCGTCGGCTGCCTTTGTGCATATCCTTTACGGCGTGGTTCAAAAATGTGGCTGACTACGCTTCGTATTGAAAACATCGACCAAATCGGTGATGCCATTGTCCTTACCGGCCGCGATGGCAATGGTCGTCACACACGAACACGTAATATCCGTAACTGCATCGTCATAGAAATCCCTAATGAACTTCAAACAGAAATCAATCAAGGGCAAGAGCCGCAAGCTGTATAAGGAATGGTTTGACGAGACTAAACAATATCGAATTGTTTGGACCAAAGAGGTTAGTGGCATTCGTGTTCCGCCACATTATTTTGCAACTGTTCGCATCATTCTTCCAGATAGCCACGAAATGTGGGACTTTGTGGGCCGTCGTGGATCATACAAAACATTCAAAAAAGCCGTCGAAGTATGTGATGTCCACAAGCGACTGTGGATAAATGCGACTGAAGCCAACGGCATTCGCAAGTTGAAAGAACTATTTGGAAAGATGCCTGTTGGAATACCAGTTTGGGTCAAAAAGAATCACCACGATCTGTACAAACTGCTCATCAACTCATCCAAAATAGCAGATCAACATGGCTGACTTATCTGACATCATCCAAGCGATACAAAAAGAAATTGCCAACTTGCGGGCCGAAACCGCCCGTTACGATCGCAATAAGGCGATGTATGAGGCCGCAACCGCTAGCTACTACTTCAAGAAGGCGGAACTAGCTCTCAAAGAGCAGGAAATCCTGCTCCAACGGGCTAAAAACTTCAATCGCCCGTCTATTCTCCTCGGAGCGGAACTTTTCAAAGAGGAGCGTGTCAACGGAACCATTTGGATAGCAACGGCCCGAGGCGTATCCGCAGAAGGTAATAGTCCTGAAATGGCGTTTTTAGCTCTTGATGAACTTTGGACACAGGGAGAAACATCGTGAGATTTCTACTTATCTTGTCGCTTATCACTGTGCTAACATTTCCTAATCTAACCCTGATTCGTGTCGGACGTGAATTAGGTGTGCGAAGTATTGCCACTGGCCGGCAACATCCAACGTTGCAGAAAGCCGCTGAAGATCAAGCTGCTTATCAAGCTCGCATCCAGTTACAAGGACACCACAACTGGGAATCCCGCGTAGCCAATTTATATCGGCAAATGCCAGATTGTAACGAATTTGCTGAAGTAGTTAATGAAAGTTGGCCAGGGCAAGATATCGAAGCTGCGGCGCATGAAATGTATCGGTCCTGGAGACAATCACCCGGTCATTGGTCGGCTGTAAATGGAAAATGTGACTATTGGGGATACGTGATGGTGCGTGGTGCGAACGGTGTTTGGTATGCGTGCGGGATTTTTGCACATAAGAGGTAACGAACAATGAAAGAGCATCACCTGAAAAAATTTATCCTAGAGTCTGTCGTCGCCGGCCTAATCATCTTGCTGTTACTCACCATTGTCGGCGTTATATGTTACATCGCAATTATTAACACCCCAAATTTTGTGGTGCAACATTCAATCGCTATATTTCAAGGCATCGGCACTGCTTTTGGAACATTTATCGCTGGGGCCTTGTTAAGGCGATTAAAAACTGCCCGCAGATTGCTCCATAAATTAACTTTTGGAAAAATGTTCCACCTTTAATTCATAAAAAAACCATTTACGAGGTTCAACAATGAAAGTTCAAGAACTTATCAATTTACTGCATAAATGTGATCCCGATTTGCCGGTTTATTATTGCACAACTTTATCGGTGGATACAGTTTTAACTCAAACTGTCATCACACAAAGCGCAGACGGCGAAACATCTGAGAAGAAAGTTGTGCTTCGATGACCAGAAAATATTGCCCCTGCTGTGATACGCCCCTGCAAGGTTCTAAAGATACTTGCGCCTTATTCCTTTGCACTTGTGCTGCATGTGGATGGGCCGGTCAATGGCGTGATACCTTAAAGGAACCTCATCTTCCCATTCCAATACCCAAGATTAGATATATCAGCATCGACATCGAAACCACCGGGCTTGATCCTGAGACATGCCAGACACTCGAAATCGGGGCTGTGGTGGAAGACTGGGTGACGCCGATCAATCAATTACCACGATTCCGCCGTATTCTATTGTATGATCGGATCATCGGTAATCCGTTTGCCTTAGCGCTTAACGCTAGTCTGCTCAAACAAATTGCCGCTGCGCCGAAGGATGACAGTATCTTCTGCAAGCCGGAAGAATTGGGCCAACAATTTGCTGAGTGGATTAAATCGTGCGGCCTGGACCCGTTGCACTTACAACCCGCCGGCAAGAATTTCGCCAGCTTCGATGCCCAATTCTTGAAACGCCTACCAAACTTCGATGAATATGTCCAGTTCCGACATCGCACGCTGGACCCCGTTATCCTATTCTGGCATCCGGCTGAGGACGAGAAGTTGCCTGATACAAAGACCTGCATGGAACGTGCCAATATCCTTGGCGAAGTGGCTCACACTGCCGTCGAAGACGCTCTAGCCGTTGTGAAGATGATCCGTTGTGGGGTTCGATTGTTAGAGGGAAAGCAATAATGAATCCCATTGTCGAAAAACTATTCACTGAGTATCTCCATTTGACAGAACAAGATAGGACAGCCGCCGCGAGCTTGGCGCTCGCCGATGTATTTTTATCTACCAAGCCAGTTACATTACAAGAAGATGTAGAGCGAGCATTATCGGTACAAGATGCTGCGAAAAGTTTACACGTCTCACCAAACACGGTCTATAATCTTTGCATCCAGGGTCTTCTTACACACCATCGTGTTGGGCGAGCTATTCGCATTCGGCCATTAGACATTGAGGAGTATCAAATGCGAATGGCCAAAGTAACACGTCGTCCCAGCTTAACACATAAGTTATTGAGGCTTTAAATAAAACGACGTGCTCAAGGAAAGAACGCTTGCTAGCCTAAGCCGAATGCCCATCTTCATTGTGCCAAGTGGGAGGACACCGCATGGGAAATAACTGCCCGTAATAATTCACTAACACATTGATACCTAAATCCTGTGCCATATTAAAAAAAGCCCCATGCCCGCGCGCTGGGCATGGGGCGACAATTTATGCTCTTTTTATTTACTCATCATTTTGGCTTCCGGCCATATATAATATCCGAGCAAGAGTAGTCCAATATAATTATACTAAGTAATATTTGTCTACGCACTTCTGCAAGGTCTTTCATCGAGATTTCGCAATTATCTTTACGATATTCATAAAGGAACTGTAGTGGTTCTAAAATCAATCTTTCCAATTGCACTGCATTGCTATCAATCTGTGTGGAATGTAGTGCGGTTTGGAGATGAATGATTAAACGATCAATTTCCGGTGTGAGAATTTGACCAAATTTCAAACATAATCTCATTCGATCAGCCACAATTTTTAACTCGGAAGACACAACACTGCTAATAGTGATTTCATTCTCAACTTTAATTAGCAATAAATCTATATTTCTGGCGTCAAGATCGAATACAGTTTCCAAGTCGGAATTATAATGTTGAACTGCGATAGCCATTTTAACTCCTTTCGATAGGTCATGTGTTATGGTGTCCATCAGCGTTATGACGTTAAACACGCCGACGAGACATTCGTAACAGAAACAGTCCTAATCCATTTAAACTCCTTTCGATGCGTCACGTGTTATTGTGTCCACCAGCGCGATGACGCTAAACACGCCGATGAGACATGCGTAACCGAAACAGTCCTAGGCAGGTTCCTGCAATTAACGTCCTACAAAGACTAAACATGTTTTAAGAGTGCCTTTCAAGTGTTTGCGCCTTCTCCAAGGGCTACATTTTTTAAGTTGAACATTAAATTTACTTGCCAAAGGTGTTGCCACGGTCACGCGGCCTTTATACTCCGGTTGTTTAGCTGGTTGCCTTATCTATATTTCCCGGCATAATCGGTCTAAAGTTTATGAACGGATAAAATACTAACTGGTGCTGATCCATCGCTTAACTTGACACCTAGCAAATCTGTATTACTATGTATTAGTATGTATTATCTCGTATCATCTTATCAGTATTTTACACATAGTCAACAATATAAGTCTCAAAATTATTTAGTTTTTTACATTTTCTTTGCTTTTTGTATCCGATCACGTTTGGTATAAGAAATGTATGTATGAATTTGTTTTAGGATCAACTGCCATTTCGACAGAATATAAATTCATAGGTAATGTTTATGAATACCGCTGCTTTTCCTAAGCCCCCAGATTACCCATCTTTGAAAGAGAAACTATCTTTAGCCATATCAAGTCAGGGAGGACGAGATAACTTCTTAGGCCGCGCAAAAATGTCCAGCACAACACTAACTGCTCTTCTCGGCCCAAAAGAGAAACTTCCCTGGAAAGTTTATCCCTGGGGTGCTGATCCGAAAGCAATTTCTACCAGGCAACTAAGGGCTTGGGCGCGCACATTTGCTCGAATAGCGGCTGTTGTAGGTGATGAGTCCAATATATGGATGGAGGGTTATGACTTATTCGATGGATTACCCGAGGAAATTATTGCCGTAGTGCGATCGGCTGCTAATGAGACCAAAGGTGAACGTTTAATGTCTAGCCCAGGTGAATTCCGCGAGTCGCAATCGAAAACCGAAATCAAGATAGAGGAAAAAAAAGAGGTATGTGTTGGTATAGTTGAGATGCAACCTCTTGCGGGAGGAGGTGATCCAGCCAAGACCTTTTTTGGGGAAATCGCAGATCGCGTTGTAGGAAGCATCAATCCAGATTGGACTATCAAACCGTCATTCGAGCCTGATATTGATAAGCTCATCGAGCGCCTCCAAAATAGTAATCCTTACGATATGGCCGTGGGCGTGTTCGACATGGTTTGTCGGCGAAAGTTTGGTTTAGATTTCGTCCACCTACCAGGTTGGCGATTGCGTTTGAGCGGCATTTACTTGCAACCACAAGGCAATAATTCGGAATGCAAACCAACCTGGAACGAAATCGTATCTAAGGAAAACCGCGATAACCACGTCGCTGTTGTTGTTGGTGGTGAGGCTGGTTATCTGTATCTAAAGGGCCAATGCCGATATGAAGAAGATCATTTGAAGACCATCTGGGCCACTGATGATCCCCAAATCACTGTTGATCCACAAAAGTTAGGAGAGCAATACGTAAAAGAATTCAGCAACAATCCAAAGAAGATAGTAGTTTTTGTAGCGGATGAAGAAACCTGTCGTAGGGTTCAAGATTATCTGAATGGGGGCCGACGACCAACAATTCGAGGGAATGAAGCATTTCAACTAGAGGGCGATCCCGATGATCGTCCCTCTTATCGGTTGTCGATTGCAGTTAGAGATGATGATCCACGCTGGCGCAGCCTGATTGCCGGAGCGGTCAGGACCGAGTTATTTGATAATGTAATAAATGAAACCGTCCGTCTTTATGCAAAATACCTCTCCAACTGTATGGTTCTAACAAATGGGACCGGTCATGTAAAATCTAGTTTTAGATTTGATAGTCACGATCGCGATCTCAGTCTTGAGTTTCTAAAAAGATTACGCAACGAACTCAAATGTTCAATGACAGAAGATAAAATCACTGAATTGTTGGGGAAGGGAGTGGATTCTAATCAAAATGGAAACACTTAGCGTTGCCTCCAACAAGTATCACATTCCGATAGCGGCGATGAATTTTTGAAAGCTCGTACTCTTAGGGTTTGCAAGCAGGTCTGCCGGACCTTGCTCTACCACACGGCCCTCTTCAAGAAGAACCACGTGGTCGGCAAGATTCCGAGCGAATGGGATCATGTGTGTAACCAATAATACTCCCACACCCTGAGAACGTAGGTCGCGAATCTGCTTTGCAATGACGGCAATGTTCTTAACATCCAACGATGACGTAATCTCGTCCATCAGGATATATTCGGGATTCAATGCCAGATCCTCTCAACAGTGCAGCACGCTGCCGTTCGCCTATCGACGCCTCATTTGGATAGCGATCCAAAACTTTCCCCATTTCAAATGCCTCAAACAATTCACATAGTCGTGCATCCGTATAATTCGCGTGGCGAACCTTCAGCGGCAACATTATATTTTGGCGCAGTGTTAAATGTGGAAAAAGAAATAATTGTTGGAACACAACGGTAATTCTCGGCCAAGGAGGTGCTTCATTTTTCCTTTGTTTGTCGGGGAACCTAAAGACTTTATCCTCAAAGGAGACGATCCCGCTATCCGGTGGGCTTAGAAGAGACAGCACGCGGATTAGACTCGTCTTGCCGCTGCCGCTAGGACCAATGATTGTAGTAATTTTGCCTGGCAATACATCAACATTCACTTCGTGAAGTGCAACCTTTGTGCCCCAGGTCTTTTGCAACATACGACCACTAAGCATATTAACTAGTCCTAACTCTCAGAAGTATCTCGCGTAAAACGGTGTTTTAGCCACAAAGCAAAACCATTCAGAGGTGCGCACACAACCACGAAAAAAATTGCCAGTGCCGTATATATCTCAATTGGCTTGTACTCTATAGCGTTAATGCGTTGAGCAGTCCGAAAAATTTCATCAACAGAGATGAGACTTGCAAAGAGTGTGGCCTGAAGCATATTGACTTGCACTAAAAGCAGGACAGGTAGAACCCGGCGTAGAATCAGAGGGAGTTGAATCTTTGAAACTGTCTGATAAGGCGAAAGGCCGCAGACTTTTGCAGCAATTATATATTCCTCCGGGAAGTCTTTAAGCGCTTGATGGATAATATCCGCAACGCTGAGTGTATTTAGCAGGCTTAGGGCAGCGGCCGCAGTGAAGAATGGATTGATGACAATCCCAATCATCTTCTGAAAGGGGTAATGGAGCCAGAAAAGAAAAACTAACACTGGAACCGCAGAAAAAAAGAACGAAAGCGACCGGGTGATCGTACCCATAATCCGTCGCCAGCGTGCTGCCGCCATACCAAGTGCTGTACCACAAATAATACCCAGAAACCAAATGACTAGGCAGAGTTGAAGTGTGACCCATAAACCGGATAGGAATGCTTCACGGTATTTGAACAAGATGTCCAATGTTTCTATCATTTGACTGCTTCTCTAGGCACTCGATATGGTAGCGAAAGGCGGTAAAAAATGCCTCGTTCAGGTTCATATTTGTCGATGAGTTTATCCACAATTCCAAGATTTACCAGTTCTTCCAAGGCGGTATTCAACATTGCTTTGAGTTGAGGTTCATTGCTCTTGAGCATTATAGTATTTGGAAATATTCGGATTGGCTTCTCCCCGGAGATGTTCTTGAGCGATCCAGGATTTTTCTTCATAAACTCATGTGCAAAATACAACTCAGCAAACGTCACATCAGCCTTCTTTTCTTTGACGTTCAAGAGCATCATCGAAATTTCTGACATCTGTGGAAGCTCAATTGTCTTTGCCTTCGGAAAATCTGATTTTGCAATTGCTTGCGCCATCTCACCGTCGATTGTTGCAATAGTTACATCAGGTGAGTCAATACGGGTAAGATCATTTACGAAACGATCATCGTCAGTTCTAACAAATGCGCAGACGGGACTGTAGTAAAGCGGAGATGAAAAATCGACGTGCCGGGCTCGCGCAGCATTCGGCCAAATCGCACAAGGGACCATTTGATAACGTCTTGACTCGACGCCCTCAATCATCGAGCCAAAGCCAACCTCCTCTGTCCATAATACTTTCAAATTAAGTTTTTCCGCTGCCCTCTCTATAGCTTCAACGAAAATACCAGACAACTTTTTTGTTTTAGGATCGACGATACACGCGGGTGGATTCGATACGAATCCGCATCGAATTGTGCTGCTATTAACAATCTCGTGGTACGCTTTACCCGCCTCCAAATTTTCTTCAGGGCTTATTACGCGACTAGGCAAGGTAGCTACAACAATTGCGATTATCAGGGCGAACAATGCGATTGTCGTAGGCAACCAGCCCCTAGTGGGGTAAGAAGAGGATTGGGTGGACATGACTGTGCTCCTTCTGCCAAGTGGTACTATGAGGCAATCTGGATCGTTCAGAAGCCCGCTGTTTAATGTATTCTCTGCGCAATCAGTCTGTATTCGATTAAAACTAATACATCCTAATACATTTTGACAAATTTAATCGCATTGTCAATAAGCAGATATAATCGGAAATTGCCAGATTATCATACCCCGAATAGCGGATAAACCAGCAAATAGTGCATCAGCATCCAATACCACCATAATGTGTTGGCCGCTGGCTATTTTGCTTGCATATCTAAATATTCTCCGCGATTTTTCACTGACTCACTCGTTGGGCATTCAAATATTCGGAAGAGATATTCTTAAGGAATATAGGCAACTTATCAATTCAGTTATGTTGCCAGATTAAGTCCTGACCGCCCGCCGGTTCGCCTTCCTCACCGTTTCCTGCAAAAGATCGTTGTGGAGGTTTGCATGACCGTAGACCTTCAGGATCATGGTCTTATCTTCATGGCCGACCACTTCGGCAATAGCCGTCTCACTGGCCCCGTTGCGGAGGGCTTCATTGATGAAAGTGTGCCGCATCGCATAGGCAGTTGCGCGGTAAGACACCTTATTTTTGATTCGATGGAAGCGGCTATTGATGGCATCCTTTGTCCAGGGCTGCCCGCGAGTGTTCCGTAATAGAGGCCCCTCCGGGTATTTGATCGCGTACCGCTTCAATATCCCAAGTACCACGTCATCCAGCGGCACTCGCCGTTCTTTTTTCCTGCCTTTGGCAAGCTCCTTGGGGATTCGGGCTTCCCGTTCCTTAAAGAGTACATACTTGGCTTCAAGCGCCCGAACTTCCTGGGGCCGGCAACCTGTGCGAAGCATCACGATTAGTAAATCGCGGAATTCTTGATCTTCGATATGCGATAGCAGGTCTTCCATCTGCTCCGGTGATAGATACAAAGTTCGGGGTGTTTTGGGCGGTTTTGTGTAGCCTTGTAATGGCGAACTGGGGATCATCCGCTGTTTTACCGCCCAATTAAAAGCCCCAAGCACGTCGCTGGCGATGTTGTGCCGTGTGTTGTCCGTAGCTGGTTTTAAGCCGTTTTTTGGCTGCTTTGGATAACGATCGTCCAGCCACATTGTTAAATGGAAAGGTAATAACTTGTGAATCCGCAAACCAGCCGGCAGCGAACGGCCGAAGCTAAGCAAGGACGCCCTAATCCGCTTGTGTGTGCAATTGGTGTGATTAGATTCACTCCAATCCAGATAGGTATTGATAAGGTTAGAAACCAACATTTCGCCGCTTGGGTCTTCATTGCGAACGACTAATTCTGCCCACATTCTTTTGGCTTTGCGGATGTCGGGATCGAGTTTTTTTCGCTTCCCTTTGATCCAAGTGAAGTAGCAATTTCGCGCTTTCCACCACCAGATGCCAGAATCGCGTGCCATGTTTGTGCCTCCCTATAAAGGATAGGTCACAAACAACCTGATAAGCAGGCGAATACCGTATCAATAACGTATCAAGTGATACGGAATCAATAAAGATGTCGCCCTAAGTGCTTATTTTTACGGGTGATACAAAGAGGCGTGGGTAACCCACCGATATCCCGAACCAAGCGCTCTAGCCAGGCTGAGCTACGCCCCGCTGGAATTAATTTATTCTATACTGACGAATTGCCATTATAAGTTAGTCTTATTTTAATCACAAAATTAGTGGTCAATATTAAGTCATTCTTATGGCCTTTACAAATATAATCGGCCAGATTTTTTTTAAAACGAAATTCAAGGCTAACAAAAACTTTTGGCAGCCAAAAGAGTGATCATTTTAATCCTTTTCCATATCGGGTCAACATCTTGTCAGCTAGTTTTAAGCCGAATTTCATGCTTTTTACGGAATAAAATATTACTTTACCTTAGAATTATCTTGAATCGGCCGACGGGTATGCGTATTTCTTCATTGACAAACTGGACATTGTTTATAACAGTATCCACCTGTTTATTTAGGGCAATTTAGTTGAATTATTTTGTTGCAGCGCCTTAGTGAGAAGGCACATCGAATTAATCATTCTTATCTATCCAACCAGCCCTGTTCTCCGATCAAGGGCACAAATCGGCAACCTGTAATGTCGGTTGTCTTGGCTGTGCCCGATACTTTCCTTATCGCTTGAAGAACCTGGTGCTCGTAACCGCCGATGGGAATGATAATGAGTCCCCCTTCACAAAGTTGATCGAACAAGGCCGGCGGGCATTGGGCCGCCATGGCGGTGACCATGATCCGATCATAGGGCGCCAGATCCGGCCAACCCAGCGAACCGTCGCCGACGAATAAACGCACATTTTGACAGCCCAATTCCCGGAGAATTTCAGCGGCTTGCTGGGATAGCAGGGCATGACGTTCGACACTGACGACAGCGGCGGCCAGTTCAGCGAGAATAGCCGTCTGATAGCCGCTGCCGGTGCCGATTTCCAATATCTTTTCCATCCCTGAAAGCTCTAAGGCCTCGGTCATCAATGCCACCATATACGGCTGGCTAATAGTTTGACCGCAGTCAATGCCCAGGGCGCGATCGGCATAAGCCTCGCCATGCAACTCGGGCGGGACGAATCGTTCGCGGGGGACTTTACCCATGGCTGCCAGCACGCGCCGATCCGTAATGCCCCGGCCGCTCAATTGCCGGCGTAGCATGTTGATTTTGGCTGTTTGCAGGTCCACTTCGTTCATGATTCTACTCACTCCACACTTCCTCTGATTGCCAATCGCAAATTTAGAACTTCGCCCGCCAATCGACCAGGTGCAGTTCCACATTATGCCGGCCGCGATAGGTGTTGATAACCGGGCGGAAGGCGATATCGATCGGGCCGTCATGCACTGCCAATTCGTCTATCCAATCGCCGCCTCCAAATGCCACGGCCCGAAAGGTCACGCCGTATTGCGTGAGTTTTAGCGCCAGGTGATGACCGCCGCTGCCGATTGTCCGCGGCGGTTCGACCAAGGTGACGTCGGTGGTGCACAAGAGCGGCCGGGCGTTCGATTGGCCGAACGGCGCCAAACGCTCGATTTGCTGGACGGCCTGGAGCGTGAATGCACTCAGCGGGGCTTCGGCATCGATGGCCAACTCGCCTTCACTGGGCGTGGCGCCTAATTCGGCGGCCGCCACTTCGCAAAAGGCCGCGCGGAAGCCGGGCAATTTGCCCTCTTCGATCTTCAATCCCGCCGCCGCCGCATGACCCCCGTGGGAAATCAGAAACTCATCGCACTCCGCCAAGGCCGCATGGAGATTGAAGCCCGGCACGCTGCGCCGAACCGATCCCGGGTTTGATCCCCAGCGGATCCCAAGCGACAAGCACTACCGGCCGATGAAACTTATCGGCCAATCGCCCGGCTACGATACCGATCACGCCCGGATGCCAGCCGCGTTCGGCCAGGACCAGGGCCGGCTCCGAATCCAAGTCGAATTGCTCCTTGGCCTGCTTCGTGGCGGCAAGTTGAATGCTCCGCTCCAGCGTTTGCCGGGTGGCATTGAGTTGATCCAGATATTGGGCCAATTCCAGGGCGCGGTCGGGCTGGTCGGTCACGAGCAACTCCACGGCCAACTGCGGCTGGCCCAATCGGCCTGCCGCGTTCAAGCGGGGAGCAAGCATAAAGGCCAAGTCGTCGCAGTCCAACGACTTTTTTTTGTCGATCTCGGCGATTTGCATTAAAGTGCTCATTCCCAATGTCGGACGCTGTGCAAGACTGAGCAATCCGTGGCGCACCAGCACGCGATTTTCATCCATCAGCGGCACGGCGTCGGCCACTGTGCCCAGGGCGGCCAGGCCCACCGCCCGGAGCAAAAAATCCTTCATTGCCTCGCCGACTTTCTTGGCGCCGCTCGACTGCTGACAGATTGCCCAAGCCAATTTGAAAGCCACCCCTGATCCGCTTAAACCCCCGAATGGATACCCGCCGCCGGGCAGGCGCGGGTGGACAACAACCGAGGCCTCGGGCAGTTGGCTGCCCGGTTCGTGATGGTCGGTGATAATCAAGTCGATGCCGAGTTGCTTGGCCAGCGCCGCTTCTTCCACGCTGCCGATGCCGCAATCGACTGTCACGATCAGATCGACCTTTTCCGCCGCTTTCGCGCGGATTGTCTCTGCGCTTAGCCCGTAACCTTCGTCGAGACGGTGAGGAACATAGTAGCCGACATCGGCCCCCAGCAGTTTCAACCCCATATAGAGCAAGGCTGTGCCGGTCATGCCGTCCACGTCGTAATCGCCGTGTATGCAGATTCGCTTTCCGGTGCGTGCAGCCCGATGAATCCGGCCGGCGGCTTCCGCGCAACCGGGCAAAAGTTGCGGATCCCTCAGGTCGGCCAGCTTGGGATCGAGGAACTCCCTTGCCACCGAAGGATCGGTCACCCCGCGGCTGACAAGCAATTGCGCCACTACGGCCGGGATGCCTGCCGTGCACCCCAGGATTGCGATTCGGTCAGGGTCGTGCGAGTGGATGCGCCATCGCTTGGACATGGGAGGAATGACCGTCCTTAATCATTTACCCTACTTCTTCTTTTCCGAATGTTCCGTGTGTTTGCGGCACCGCGGGCAGAATTTTTTTATGTTCAATTTCTCGCCGCCGGGCTTGCGCCGCAAGGTGTAATTCAATTCGCCGTCCTCTTTACAGGCCAGAAAAACCACTTCCGCCTTTTTTTTGCCTTTGGCCATAATTCAACTCGCAAATCTCTTTGTTTACTTAGATATTTTCTTCAGATCCGAATCGCGCATTATACAATTTTCTCAGCGATTGGGTAGGGCCATGTACAGCCTTTTGCACGGCGTAACTATTATCTATCACGAAAACACGAAAGTGCGAAAGTGCGAAAAAGAAAGATATATTGGATTTCAGCAAATCGCTCCCCTCTCCTTTTGGGAGAGGGGCAGGGGGTGAGGGCCGAATTGCTGATGATTGTCGACTTACAATTAGTTCCTTGTACTAAACTTAAAGGTTATTTGTATAGACTCTTCGTGTTTTCGTTATTTCCCGCTTTCGTGATGAAAAAATGGATTTTGCTGCAACTTTTTTATTGGTTTACCGCAATTCGCTAAATAGTGACAAAATCTAAATTGTTCCGCACCCTTACCCCACCGCAGTATGGGTTTCTATTGAATCTACACCAAAATCATTGACCATTTCGGGTGGAACGGTATATTAGATAAATATCATATTTCTTTTAGGCCCATCATGCTGAGGCAGCATTAGTACCTCATAGCCTGACACTCTGAAATCGGGTGTCTTGGGGTACATTCTGACATGGCTCGAAGCGAGCCGATCCTTGAAGTAAACGCCGCAGATGCTCTGGCTTTTGACTCTCGTTTCCACTTATTCCCAAAAACCCTGTAACAACTGAGGAGTTTTCACAATGAACCGACATGTATCTTTTCTGGCCGTGCTCATAATGTGCTTCTTAGTTTGTAATGTCTCACAAGCGATCACATACAATGTCACCGACCTCGGAACTCTGGGTGGGATGTCTAGCGGGGCGGGAGGCATCAATGCGAACGGGCAAGTTGTAGGTTGGTCTGAAACAGCGGATTATGATGGCTGGGGCAGGCCCATCTCGCACGCCTTTTTATATGATAACGGGATAATGATCAATCTTGGCAGCCTCGGCGGGACGACGAGTTATGCATATAAGATCAACGATAGTGGGCAGATCGTGGGGCAGGTCAGGGGACAGACTGACCTCGAGGGCAATCCCGCCTCCATAGAGCCCTTTTTTTATAGCGGCGGATCCACAATCAACATGGGCACTCTCGGCGGTGGCGGTGGTTATGCTTCTGGCATCAATGCCGGTGGGCGAGTCGTGGGCGTGTATGACACCGCGAGCGGCCCATCTCATGCCTTTCTTTATAGCGGCGGGACCATGATCGACCTAGGCACGCTCGGAGGGGCCACTAGTCATGCCTATGCTATTAACGACAATGGCCAAGTTGTGGGGGAATCTGAACTCGCGAGTTACGCTCATGCCTTTCTTTACAGCGGCAGCAAAATGACCGACTTGGGTACGCTCGGCGGAGATTGGAGTAAAGCCTTTGGTATCAACGCGAGCAAACAGATCGTAGGCTCTAGCTGGACCATTGGCAATGCCGCCATGCACGCCTTTCTTTACAAAGGTGATAGCATGACTGATTTGGGTACCTTAGGTGGGACATGGAGTGAGGCGTATGGCATTAACTCCAACGGGCAAATTGTGGGCTACTCTAGTTCCACGGATGCCCCCAATAATGCCTTTCTCTATAGTGACGGGATAATGAGCAATATGAATGACCTGATCGATCCAAACTCTGGCTGGAAGTTAGATCAGGCTAACGATATCAACGATTCAGGCCAGATTGTTGGAATTGGCTCACACAATGGAAACCAGCGTGCCTTCTTGCTCACGCCCGTGCCCGAGCCATCCACATGCATGCTCCTATGCTCGGCACTGCTGGGATTTGGCTGGGTTCGGTTGGTTCCTCGTCGTATGGCGAAAATGTGAGAGTTGCAAGTTGTTCAATTTGCAATTTGATATTTGCAATTTACAATTTGCAATAGAAAATATGTGTGCAACACACAGGTAGCCTTAACTCAGATATGTTCCCACGGAGCACCGTGGGAACAAGTTTAATCTGCTACCTGCCCCTTGACCTCTGATCCATGGAAAAGATGCGAGAGCGGGGATTTGAACCCCGACCCCTTTCGGGACTGGATCCTAAGTCTTAACTATACACGCTTACAGTATACACTTGTTTGACACTTACTCAACAATCCCCGAGAAAAACGCTATGCGGTTGCTTCCCGGTTGGTTGACGCTTGAGTGGTTTACACTCGACTTTACAACAGTTTTTACAACAGGTGGCATATGAATGAACAAACCATGAAAGGAGGTATTCGGGAAGTTACCGATAGTCGGGGGTAGTGAGCTCTAAGCAAAAAGCTTGAAATATAGGGTAAACAAACAACTGGCTTGTGAGGGCAAAAAACGAGAAAGGCTCGCTACTCTAGGATTGGTTGCATGGGACATCTACTATGGAGTTGCCCACAACTACCTTTGTTTAACTAAACCGTCCGAATCTATAGAATATCTAGAGCATATCTGGACGTTGTGATCTCGATTGCAATGGAAACGTGCTATCCATTTACCTCCACTTTGACAGGTAGATAGCGTTTTGATTGACGAGTTGGCATTTTCGGACTTTTTCTGCCTAAAGAGGATTCCGAATGAGACAACGGTGGCCATGTAGTGGAATTCGAACCATTCTTGACGCCGGGTTCGGCATCGTTATAATGGTAAACTTGACTCTTGGCCTCTTTGATTTCACTCATCTATGATGACTTTGCATCGCTCATGGTGGCGGGGGTTGTCCGTTTAGTGGAAATATCTATACTTATGTTCTGGCAGTCAGATATCGATATTGAAGGTTAGACGACCACCGGAGCATTTGTGGGAGCAGCTAGAATGTCTACGGCAGAACACGATCCTATTCATCTCGGCCCCGATTGGCGCATTGTGGATGTTGGTGAGGGATTCGAAGATGGTATCAACTTTTACTACGAGTTTGACGAAAGTATTGTCAATCACGCGTTGGCGACGCTTCATACGGCGTTGGAGGAAAGAGGGCATCCCTGCTATTGCCTTCGTCTTCTCGTGGGTTCGGACAATCGTGGGTTCTTCTGTCGCTTCGGCAATGTGCTGACACCTGAGAATGTGGCAAAACTGCAAATACCGACGGACGCGAGAATCCCATTGGAGCATCTCGTGGCTGACCATTTCACATGGCCGACCTTAGCCATTCGCGAAGGACCACTGCTGCTAGATCACTACGGTGAGTGGATGCAAGAGTTTTCGCAACGAGTGACCTGGTTGGCTCAAATGCGTTTGCAGCGGATGAATGAATACGTTGGCTAC
This sequence comes from Pirellulales bacterium, assembly GCA_963845975.1. Lineage (GTDB taxonomy): Bacteria > Planctomycetota > Planctomycetia > Pirellulales > Thermoguttaceae > JBEKIK01. Next base: position 1,938,401 of record CAWJUD010000002.1, read on the forward strand.
TTCTTACTTGCCGGTCTAGCTGGATGGGGTATACCGAGTGTCCACGACTTGATCGCGGCGGCGTATAGAACGAAGCTGGAGGTTGCGTCTGTCCTCGCCTATCGTCGCGTGCAAAGTGCGCGAACCTCCGCGGAATTCAAAGACCGTCTTCTGCAGACACAGGTCGCAATCGAGGACTTGCGTGGACAAAATCAATCTGCGGCTTTGCAGCATGTCGGGGACATGTTGACGAGCCACCTTGGTGCCTGTTGGAATCGAGCGGCATGCTACGGCCCGATTGACAACGAGACACTCCAGTGCCTTTGGGCTCAAGGAGGCAACGGCAGGCAGGACTGGTGCCTGGACGTGCAACGTCCCTTGGGCGAGCACGTACACGACGTGAATGGACTGATCAGTCTCGTCCGTCGGCGTCCCAAGGTTCTGGATGATCCATACTTCGCCGCAGCGGCTGGCACCAATTCACTCCGGATTCAGAATACTTCCGATAGAGCTAACGACAACATACTCGCGCAGCTCTGGAGGGCTCGTGGGAATATCGGGATGTTGCCCTCGGCTTATCAAGAATGGGAGCTCAACCACACTCCTATTGCACATCAGAAAGCAGTTGATCGCCAGGCGATTTTATCGGGGGGTCCTATTGCCGTGGTCTTCAGTCAGGCCAATCCCTGGGTGCGACGAGTCAGCGAGGAGCGGCCAGGGGCTCCAGTTTTTGTCTCTCAAAACGGAAAGTACTGGGCTTTTCCCTGGTGGGCCCATAGGGGGCCCGCGCACGAGGCGGAGGTGCGCAACGAGCTAATAGGGATTTGGGTTTTGGACATGGCCTATTGGTCGGGTGGCGTGGGGCAGCCTGATTTTCCTTCGTTCTACTTCACGAAAGAAATCCTATGGGCATTAGGGCCGGGAATGTATCGCTACTGGGTGAATCATTGGAGGAATTATTGACACCCTATGCTGGTTTAATTAGCTCCCTCCCAATTGCTCGCATGCGGGTTTTTGGCTATAATGGTAAGTGAGGGCAATACACCGTGAACTTCAAGCCTTGTTGCCGTACCTTGAGTTCTTCGTAAAAGGTTGATATTTAAATGAGCACTTTGACTACGAGCACCAACCATAAGGACCATCGTCGCGAGGATTTCCCCGTTGAATCCTTTCGTTACTTGGAGGCTAAACTCCAGCTGGTCCGAAAGCGAATCATGGATCTTGCCGCCGAGATTGCCGAAGCTAAGGCTTTAACTCCCACGGTATATCGGGTCGAGAAAGGGCATATCGATGATGCACTTTTCGAGTTTTTGAAAGACCGAACGGCGGCCGAGAGCCAGCTCGGAATCAACCCCGTTTACGCTAAACCGTCCGAGAGCGTCTCCCCTACTGACATTTCCTGAACCCATGGCCAAGAAGCACGTATTCCTGTCCTACTGTCACGAGAACAAGGCAGATGTCAACCAATTGCGCACGGACTTGATGAACGCCGGAGAACAAGTCTGGTGGGATGGAGATGTGTTGCCTGGGCAGTTATGGAAGCAGAAGGTACAGGAGGCCATGGCGGACAGTTACGCGGTTGTCCTGTGTTTTTCGAGAGAATCGCAGCAGCGAGTCCGCTCGGGGATCTATCCGGAAGCGGCTGACGCGATCGAAGCCTATCGAGAGTATCCACCCGGCAGCATCTTCTTGATCCCGGTACGACTTTCCAACTGCAAGCTGCCATCGTTCCAGATCAATGCGACGGAACAAATGAATAGCTTGCAGCGTGTTGACCTGTTTCCAGCACCCAAGCGTGCTAAGGAGATGGCTCGCCTAATCGAGGCAATCCGAAAGGCACCGGAACACCCTTAGCAGGCCCGCCACGGCGTATAGCGCCAACTGTGGCGGGGCAAGAGGCGCAGCATCCCTTCGCCACGGGGCAAAGTAACGAGCCACGACGGGGCATGTCCGAATCCGACGCCAGCCAGGACCCGAACAGTTCTGTCTATCCACGTGGCCCGAACAAACACGTGTATCTTGAGTTGCAGGAGTTGTTTGACAAAGATGTGTTTGACATTGCCGAATGGTCTGGGGAGAGGTCAGAGGTCGAGAAGATCGTCTTCGCCGTCCGAGCAGTGCGCCATGGCTTGAACGGAGAGACCGCGAAAAAATTTCGTATTCCGGGGAACCTAAAGTCATTCGTCGATCTTTTTGAAGAGGTCATCAGTCGCTGTGTTGAGAAGATTCCGCAGCAGGCGACGAATAAGGATGTGAAAAGGGCGTTGTTGGCGGCTATCGAAGACATGGGATTGGCGTAGTCCCGCAGCAGGCGACGAATAAGGATGTGAAAAGGGTATTCTTGTCGGCGAATTAGCCGAACTATGCTTACTTCGCCAGCGGTATGAGAAAGGCCGATCAGGTCCAACACCAACGTTATACGCCGGCGATTCCCATTGACACGAGTAATCCAAAGTCGCTATCCTTTGCAAACCGCCAAGGGGAAAACCTAGCTTGGGCAAATCCATTCGATCTTGCGGGCTTTTTGTCCCTGGGTTTGAGTTTTCCTCACGAAAATGTCGATGCGGATACTAGCCACGAAGGCACTTTCGGCCATTCCGACCAAACTTGGAGCATCAAGGATGATCGCTGGAACCAACAACCAACTGCTTGCTCGACAGGAGGATTTCCCAGTGGCGTCGCTACGATACATGGAAGGCAAACTGGGAAAGATACGCAGAGTTATCATGGATGTATCGGCCACAATCGCGGAACAAGATTCACAAAAAACAGAGCCATCGCGGGTCGAACCCGTTCACATCGACCAAGCTCTACTGAAACTTTTCCGCGAGTACTCAACATTTAGCAATGAGATCGGGCTGCTGGAGTGAACGAAGCCGAAAGTATAGTGCGGTGTATCGACTGTCTTGGTGGTGACGTAAGAGCATCGTGTACCTAGCGCCTGCCCGACAACCATTACAGGTTGTCTTAACGGGTTCGTCGAGTGCCTGGGCTCCATGCTATGCCACGGTTGGGAACAGACCATGTTTTCCGTCTCTGCAACGTTGTGGGATCAGTCTGTCCCGACTACCTCGGACTCGGATTGGGTGTTTGGCCACCTCTAGGCCTAACACAGCTGGTGACAAGTCGTAGCATGCCGACCTCTCCCATCGTTCGATCGTCAGCACCCAGTGTAGATCAAGTGAACTGGCATCTCCGTTAAGCCATTCCTCTTCTCGGACGACTCAGAAAACGACCGGGCCTGTTGAAAAAGTCCCGTTATTGAAAGATCGAGTTTGGATAATTGTCTACGTTTTTTGCGGGTCTAGACACCGAGTTAGCAACCAGAGATAAAACAGTAAGATCAGGCGCTTCAGGTTCTGCGCCATCGCGCTTAGATACGCTTGAATCTGCACTTTCGACCTACTGCGGTACCTGGCGCGCGCCAGGCCATGGTTTTGCTTCGCCTCGGCGAACAACCCTTCGCACTTCCACATCCGCTCGGACAATTTCTGCCCAAACTCAGGCTTTTGCATTCTGGCTTGCACCTTCTCAAATAGGTCTTGATCAAGACTACGAAGTACAAACCTGTGCTGAGGAGTCGCTTTCCGAGTTTTTGCTGGGCACTTTGAAGCTTGCGGACAATTACGGCAGTCCTCGGACGAGCTGACATACCTTTTGTGGTTATCGTAGATCGCCGGATTCGGATTCAGGTACTTCTCCTGTGGGCATCGAAAACGATCTTTCTTGGGTTCGTACACCAGTCCGGCTGCGCTGGCCGAGTTATTTCCGCTACGACGACTGAACAGCGGAATGTAGGGTTTTGTTCCTTGCTCCTGCAATGCAGCAATGATCGCCGCTGAGCCATAAGCTCGATCGGCGATTGCTTCACGAATTGTGATGTCATACTGGTCATTGATGCGTTTTAGCTGCTGGAGATATGGTTGGTTGTCATACCGTGCTCCTGTGGTAACTTCGGTATCCAGGATGACGCGACTGTCGGCATCAATACTCTGATGCACTTTGTACTTCAGTTGTTGCGGTGTACCTTTCTTTTGGGCTAGTGTGGCATCTGGATCGGTACGACTCGTGTGCGTTTGGTTTGTCACGCGCCGTGCTGATGACGAGTCCTTCAACCCACGATCGCGCCGTTGGGTTATCGCCTCTTTCTCCGCTTCTTTCGGATCGTTATGAATCAGCGAGTTCAGCGAGGCATCCGCAGCGATCAGGGTGGCATCGGTCATCACACGACACTCCTGAGCCACCAAGCCCTTCTCCTTGCAGAGTTCAACAATACGGCGAAACACTGTCTCGAAGATCTCCTCGCCGTAGCGATCCCGAATGCGACTGAGTGAGGAATGGTCGGGAACCTCATCGTCCAACGACAACCGGCAGAACCAGCGATACGCGAGATTGAACCGGACTTCCTCACAGAGCCGCCGATCCGAGGTGATGTCGTAAAGGTATGCCACCAACAGCATCCGGAAGAACACCTCGGGGTCGATGGATGCACGCCCCAGTCCGACGGCATAGCACGCGGCGGTTACGTCGCGCACGAAGGACATTTCCAGAACACGATCGACTTTGCGGAGAAAGTGGTCCTCTGCGATGAACGACTCCAGGTCAATGACCGTCCTGGTCCGTGGTTGAAAGACATGCTTTCCTTGCATACGTCCGTCCTAAAAAGAGGCGAAGGTGGTGGAGAGGATAGCCATCCCAATACCTCCAGCCGCTCTACAAATCAAGACGAATACGTGCTGACAATGCTAGCTGGCCAACAGACTTTTTCAACAGGCCCCACCCGTTCTTCGGAACGGCTTTTCATTGCCATCAAACGGGGCCGGGCGAGGATTTCGAGACGGATAAGGGCAGTGACGTAATCATCGCCACTGAGTCTATCCTGCCATCCTATCTTCACCAAACCGTTTTGTATACGTTTATGGACGATATCTCGGTCCAAGCGCCAGTTTATCTCCTGAATCATCTATCTCGTAGAGCTGTGGCTTGCGAGGTCCATCCCCTTCAGCGTGATGGATGACAAGCAATCGTTTACCCTCGAACGTCGTAAACAGCATTCCATGTCCGGAATTGTCTCCTTTGAATCCTTCTTTTTCCTGAATCCACGGACCATCGATCGTGCCGGATTCAGAATACGCCACACCCTGAACATACCGGTGAGCGCCCCAACTCGCCCACAACATGCCTAACTTGCCGGTTTTTGTTCTAAACAGTTCCGGCCCATCGGTCACCCAGCCCGGAAGTCTCAAACCGTATGTCATCTCTCCGTTGCCAACCATTTCACGTGCCCACGGCGCTTCGCTGGCGCGGAACAGACATACAGGTTCAGAAATCCTTTCACTTAAATCCTGCGAAAGTTTGACATATTCCATCGTGCCATCAATTGTCTGCAACCATTCATGGGCAAAAACAAGGTACGGTACGCCATTTTCATACCACAGCGATCCATCGATGATATCCCAGTCATGAGGAAGATAGTCGTAATTCGGATCAGGATTTTTTAGTTTGAAAGGTCCATCCGGTTTATCTGATTCTAATATCATCGTTTGATGTCGGTATATATTGTATCTGCGGGGCACAACATCGACGAGTTCATTTCTCTTGCCAAACGTAGCTGCATAATAGTATTTGCCGTTGATATGGTGGATTTCGGCGGCGGCAACAGAGTTGATCCCTTCCATCCAGGTTCCTCTCACATCATAAGCCCCATAAGGCCCGGTCCAGTTCTTCAGGTCCTTGCTCTTGTAAATTGCACCGCCGCTACCTGTCAGGTAATATGTCTTCGTCGCATCATCTGCAAGGATATAGGGATCACTCATATTCAAGGAATCAAATGTCGTGGTGACGATTTCACGGGATTCAGTCACACTCGCACTCGCTCTAGGTCTTCTTGGAGCATTAGTGTTTGGTGTGTTTGTCTGAGGCATCCCAAAACCTTTGGAGCCGGGAGGGGCGGGAATTGTCACAGTGGGGACGAGCTGTTTTTTTGCTTCGGTTTGGGCAGTGGCTGTCTGTTTTGAATTGAAAGCAACCGGCATCGCAATAAAAAAGACAACGAACGAAACATCAACAATTCTTTTCATAAGTCACCATCGTTTAGTTTATAACAACTTTTTGATTCACAATCCCTGAGTTTGAAATTACACAAACAAAGTCCTATTTCATTGGCATTCACCTATACCGTCAATTCCCAAATCAAAGTAGCTTGGGTTGCCGGCCTCACAACCGCCATTATACCTCGGGCGCAAGGCGGAGAAGGGAGCCAAACAACCCCACAACGAGCCGGGAGGGACTGCAAGGCCGCGCTCTCGAAGGCGGAACCATTGTCGGTCTTCAGCTCCAAGGGCGAGCCCTCCCGTGCGAATAAAGATTCCAAGGCGGCAATGTGTCGGCCGCGCAAGTGGTTTGTGAAACCGTCTGGGGGAATCTCTATATCACGTCTGCGTCGTGGACGATGAGACTCGAATGATCCTGCGCCTCGGTCACGTCGACGTAGGAGTCTCAATAAAGGTATGGCCGAGGCGAAACGGCCCGAAAAACCACCAAATTCCGGCGTACCTGGTTGCAACAGCCTAAATTTGGTAGAATCAAAAGCAGCACAAACATGGCTGGTCGCGGAGGATACGGCGACAGCCGCCCGTCCGCAGCCCGGGACACGAGATGAAATTACACTCTTCGTCTCGCTTAGCGCATACAAACTTTAGAACAGGTATCGCTGGACAGTGTGGAATGGAGGAAATAAATTATGTCCAAGCACGTTATGCGGATTCTGGCAGCCATACCTCTGATCATGCTGTTCATGCCTTCGTCGGCCGAAGCCGGCTGAGGGCCTCGCCTTCAGTCACCATGTTGGTGGCTCGACGCCGATGTCATCACATTGATCGTGATGGGGGGTATGTGCACCATGATATTTACGGTGTACGGATTAACTCATGGCTGGTGGCAACACTTCAAGTGGGCCTCCTTAATGCTCCTGGGCGTGTTGGTGCTTGTGATAGTGACAATGGTGTCGTGCAATCCGAATGGACCCAGCCTAAGTGTTTTTCCGCTCGGAGTGGCTGTGTCTGTTTGTCTGGTCTGGTTGGGCAACAAGGTGCGGCGCAGGCGACCTCGCAAGTCGTCGCTCGACACGCTTTTGGAGACGATTGTTGCGCCAGTCCCCTCGGCCCATGAGATCCAGCCCGAGGACGTGCTGGGGCAGTGGCGGTTTTACGTCGATGCCGCCATGAGCACAGTGACAATCGATCTGCAAGCTGACGGCCGCTACACACAGGTCATCATCAGCAATCGCGGTGAGCAAATCAATTGCCCCGGAGGCACTTGGACGCTTGAGGCGGCGTATTTGGACCTTACCTCGTACCGCAGTGCGGTGCGAGCAGTAACAGAACGCATTCGTTGGTTTTTTGGCGATTGGCATAAGGATTTGGTTCTGTTTGCCAAGGATGATCCACAGAGTGAGACGATGTTGCAAGGCCGGAAGGTCAAGGTGGCAGCGATATACTGAACGCGATTGGGTGGCACGCGTACGGCGAAGAGTCGGTGCCAAGAGTAGGATTCTCGAAACTTGGTCGGACCTTAGTGAAGAGTCGCAATAAACCACCATTTATCGGAGCCACTTTTATCAAACTGTTGCTGTTTACTGTGCGGCATACCGTGACCTATGCCCAGTGTTATAGTAAAGCCGGAATGGCATCTTCTTCCGCCAGAACTTCATCAATCGCTTTTTCTAACTGCTTGGAATGTTTCCCAACACGGACATGTTGGGCAATGTCAAAATCCGCCTCAGCGTCGAGATATGACCAGCGAGAATTTGTCTGTAATACGGCAATATGGGCTTGCCGGCTGTTTATGACTGGGATTGTGAGATGCTTTTCAATCTTTCCCACACGTGTCGGCAATTCGTCGCGCAATGAATCAAGTATCGATTTATTCGTAATGTTTCCATTTCTTGTGGTAAGAGATTGTTCCAGCCCGCTTTCGTTGATCTTGTCCAACGCCGTCGAGTTGAGCTGGAAATATATCGGCGATTGCGGTAGGAGGCGATTGATAACTGTGTCGATTAGTCTCGCCGGGGGAGATTCCATTATACGCACGGGCAGGGTTATATCGGCGACAATAGATGTAGGCACGGCAACCGCATCGAGGATAGTTTTTGATAAACTACCCGACGATGCCAGTGCTGACGTAACCTCGCTAGATGCTGGAGCCGGCGCTATGAAAACTGTACTGGCCGCAATTGGTCCTGTCGCGATGGTGGTAATGGTCGATGAGGACGGTGCAGTTGTGTTGGCAGCCGTTGGTTGCGTAACGGTTTTAGGCTGATTTGGCAGCAAAGCATCGGTGGCAAGGGGCGTTAGGGAGCTATTTGCTGCAAGCGGGCCACCGGGGATGGCGGTAATGGTTACTGTAGTGCCCGCTCCGATGGTCAATGTGCCTGTGTTAATCGAAGTCGCTGTGAGTTGACCGGCATCGACTGTAACATTCGATGCACTTATAACCTCTGTGGCAGCCTGAGCGGTTGTGGTCTTTTTTAAATCGCCCGGCCCGGCAAGGGTGGCGGTCACCGTGCCGCTTTCGATATTGTATAAATTTGCTTGAAGCGTTCCGGTAAGAATGCTACCGCTTAACAGCGTAAGACTGCCGAGGGTGTCCGTCTTTCCATTGAGGTCTAAAACGCCGTCATCGATGGTCACGTTCGTGCCGGCGGAAATGGCATTGTCTTGGTTGAGGTTCAGCGTTGCGTGATCGATAAGCAAACTGTTCGTGCCGCCGCCTAAATCGAAGCCGAAATACTGAATGTTCGTGTAAATAATGGGTGTCCATCCGTTCAGGACAATTTGTGCGGCGTCCATTATTGTGTTGTCATTTCCTAAGGTTCCTTTCATCAGCAGAGTGTTCCCCCCGTTCGAACCCGGTGCGCCGCCGTTAAAGGCGACATTCCCGCCGGTTTGCATAAGCAGATCGCCGTTGCTTTCATCGATGGTCAGCGTTTCGGCCGTATCGTCACTGCCGGTGAAGGTGATATTCGTCAGGTCAGTGGCAAGGTACGCAGGAATTAGGTTGTTAGCGGTGCCGGTCTGATAAAGGTGCAAGGAATCGCCGCCGCGTTGGACCGTGATTCCTGACGCAGGCCAGCTAAATGGCGTAGCAGCCGTCAGGGGCTTGCCGAACTGGTCCGTACCGCTTGCGGCAAACTGCGACGCCCCGCTCGGACCTACGGCAAGCGTTACAGGCATTTGGATTACATTTATGGAGGTTGCGCTGGTAACCTTTTGGTTGAGTTGGTCGGCAATGGTCACGGTAAAGTTATAGGTGCAGGCCTGGTAAAAAGTGACCGTGGTATTTTTCGCCGCATTCGTGCCATTATCCAAGAAGGTTGGATTGGGTGCGCCCGGCGGCACTGATGTGACTGTCCAGGTATATTTCAAGTCCTGCTCGCCGCCGTCATCCTTGCCAAGAACCGAAAGATCGGCCGTCTTGCCATTGGCTGCCGGCGTGCAGGCGGCCGGCAAGTCTACTGTAGGATAGGCATCCACAACTACCTTGATGCTGCCGTTGGTCTTCAGAGCCGAGGCGTCCCATCTCAATCCCGTGGTCAAACTCGGCAGGTTGAGGGTTGTGAAGTTTCCGGCATAAGTGGTAGCTGAGAATAGGGTAAAGGTGTCGCCTGCAACGAGCGTGCCGGCAAGTTTGGTCACTGTCAGCGTACCGCCGAAGGTCAAGGCGGAGACGCCCATAATTTTATCGCTCGTGCCGGCGGTTTTGTTGATCTCCATCGCCGTCGTACCCGACAACGAGAGCGTGTTATTGATGGTCAGCGTGCCAATGCCGGTGGTTCCCGGCGCCAGCCTACCGGAGGCGTTTACCGTTACCGCGCCACCGATGGCGCCCGTGCCGCCCAAAGTGCCGCCGACGATTACGGAACCGGTCCCCGTGCCTGAGCCGGTGGAGTTGTTCACAAATAGCGTGCCGCCGTTGATAATCGTCGCGCCTGTGTAGGTGCTCGCTCCGGTAAGAGTCAGTGATCCGGAACCGATCTTGGTGAGTCCCCCGTTATATGCCGAGTTTGGCGTCATGGTGATCTTGGCCGAAGCGACAGTCTGAATGGAGTCGTAAGTGCGGATCAATTGGACCGTCGGGGTACTGGTGTAACCGCTTCCGGGATTGGTAACAACGATACTGCTCACCTTATGGGTGACGGGATCGAGCGCGGCAATCGCCGTGGCGCCGGAGCCCCCGCCGCCGCTGATGTATACCCACGGCTGGACAACGTAAGTTTGGTTGGGATTGGACAAGCCGACGATATCGATGCCGCCGACGCCATTGCCGGTGGGAGCCAGCAAAGGTTGAATGACGGTCACAGACTGGCTTCCGGTGTCGAGCGTGGCGCCTTCATAGATATAAGCAGAGCTGCCTGCATTGGCCCTGAGACCAATGAAATCGGTTTGCGCGGCGGCGCCGTTATAAGCTAACGTGCCTCCATGGAAGTTGAAAGTTGCGATACCGGGATAATCCGAGGGATTCCGCGTGCCTTGGGAGATTTGCCCGGTCTGAAGAATGCCGCCGGTCAAATTATATACACCCAGCAGCATATCGCTGGCGTCTGCCATGTCCTGACCCAGGATTACCGTCTTGGCTGTAACCGTTCCGCCCGACTGGTATACTTGACCGGCGAGCTTGACCGGCAGATTCACGTTTCCGGCATAATTCCCCACGATCAAATTGTTGCTTGCGTTCAATGAAGCGTTGCCGGCCACCTCCAAGACGGCGTAAGAACCTTGACCGTCGTGATAAAGGTTGGAACTGGCCACATTGACGTTCTGGAAGCTGATCTGGCCGTTGTCTTTCAAGCCCACGTACACGCTCGAGGCGTTGGCTGTGCCCATGTCCAGGGTATTCGCGCCGCCGTTGAGAACGGCATTGCCCTGGACCAACAGGCTGGCCGAGCCTTGGTTGAAACCCATGTTAATCGCGCCGGTGGAGGTAAGAGTGCCTATGCCCTCAAGCACGATGTAGCCGACTTGTCCGTCATGGCCTATGCTCATCCCCGGCATGGCATACGTGCCGCTTTTGATGTCCAGGGTGGCGCCGTTGCTGACACTTGTGCTGGAGGACGACACCGAAGTGGTTGTAGTGGCGCCGTCGCCGACCACGAGCGTTCCATTGGTGATCGACACCGGCCCCACCGAACTGCCCGCACCCAGAAGCGTTAGCGATCCGGCGCCGTTCTGGTTCACACCGCCGCTGGTCGTGACGGTTCCGCTAAGATATGTGGCGCCGCCGCCCTGCTGTGTCAGGCTGCCGTTGCCGGAAAGGCTTCCGTAGACGTTTGTGGTTCCATTGCCTGAGAAGGCAAGTGCGTTGCCGCCATTATTAACATTGCCGCCGATAGTGAGGGTCTGCCCGGCTTCGGCATCCCATGTCTGGGGACCGGTCATTGTCACGGCGGAGTTGATGGCGCCGGAATGGTAGGCGGTGACGCCGCCCGCTGCCACGCTGAGCGTGCCGCCGCCGAGTGTGTATTGGTCCGTGGAAAAACCATTTTCATCGCCGAAATCGATTGCATACGGAGTTGGATTTCCACTCACGTTCACCGTCCAATTGGCGTTGTTGGCGTCGGTTTCAAAGGCCGCCGTTTTATCCGTGGTGCCGGCCGGCCAGCCCACGATGGTCGTGCCCGTCCCGCTGGACCAATTCGCGTTCGCACCGGCCGAATCCCAAGTGCCGTTGCCGCCTTGGAAACCCGCGGTAGTTTGCGTATCCCAGTAATAGGTGTTCGGATCATTGATCGGCATTACGCGATCGTATATCTGTAGATCGCGGATGTCCCCGTCGAAGAAAGTACGCGTGCTCACGTCGCTGCCGCTCTGGCCCCAGCCGATGCGATAATTTTTCCCGGCAAGATTGTTGGGGTCCGCCGTGTAGGCGGTCGTGGCCTTCTTTACGCCGTTGACGTACAATTTCGCGATTGAGCCGTTGAAGGTTACCGTTATTTGCTGCCAGGCGTTCAGTTGCACCGGCACGCCGGTGTTCCACATGCCCAATCCATCCAGGCGGACCTTGATTATGCCGTTATCCAAGCCGAAACCGGAGCCATACTCCCCGGCGTTGAGCTCGTCGTTGGAGTCAACTACCGGCTCATAATAGTCGCCGACGTCGTCGGAAGTATGGGGATTAATCCACGCCGACAGCGTCCGCACCAGGCCGTTATGCACGCCCGATTCCACCATAGTCGTGCTGCCGTCGAACGTCATCGGCGAGACGGCGAAGAATTCGCCGATCTTGGCACCGGAGCGGCTCATTTCGTTGGCTATTTCGGCCGGGGTAAGCGTGACGTTGTAAAACCGCATATCCTCCAGACGTCCGGTGAAATAGTTTCCCGTGGCGTCGCGGCCTATATAAAACGCCTCGGGGTTCCTGTAGTCGTTGGGGCCCAGCACTTTGGTCGGCTGAAAGGTAGTGGCCAGCGATCCGGCCGCCTGGCCGTTGATATAAAACGTGGCCGTGCCGCCGCCGAAGGTCAGGGCCAGGTATGTCCATTGATTCAGCGGGACAGCCGTGGTCGATATGAGGTCCTGCACAGTCCCGTTCACGCTCATCGTCAGATGGGCGAAACCGTTGGCGTCGCGGGACACGAGTTTCATGTAGTTGCCGGTCGAGCCGCCGAAATACAGCAAGGTTTCGTTGGCATCCGAACTGGTCGGATTGAGCCACAAGCTGTAAGTCGCGTCGGTCATGTCCGCCAGGCTGCCGTCCAACACGACATATTGGCTCGAGCCGTTGAGCTGGAGCACCGGGCTGTTCATGGTCGTATCAGTGACGCGCGTTGGCGCCCCGCGTAAAAATGCGTGCTGGGACCCGAATTCGTCCCACAGCAGTTCCCCCTGGGTCTCCTCGACCCGGTAAGAAGCCACTAGGCCGCGCGGTTTGGTCTGGGTCGCATCGTAGTAACTCTGGAACCAATCTCCCCAGGGAAAATGGCCGAAATGGGTGCCGTCGCTGAAACTCCACGAATAGGAATAGTCATAGCCGGCGATGGCCGTGCCCGAAATCGTGCCGCCGAACGGATATGCGTCGCCGCAGACAATGGCCGAGTCCTTAATGATCGTGTTTGAAATGACGTATGCAAACTCCTCGACCATCGCGTTGTCTTGCACGACGGCGGTTTCGGCGATCGTGGCATGGTCGCGGATGCGGGCATTGCCCCTGACGATGGCACTGTCTTTTACCACCGAGTAACCCGATACTATCGCGTAGTTTTGCACTTTGGCCGATCCCGCGACTACGGCGTAATCCTCGATGCGGGCGTAGTTGCTGACCTGGGCATAGCCCAGCACGCGGGCGTTGGGGCCGACATAGGCGGTGGCAGCAACCGTAGCCGTGTTGTCCACCCAGCCGCCGCCGTTGCTGTGGTAGTGGCCGGACGCCGCTTTGGCGTAATTAATCTGTTCCGTGGCGATAGCTGGCGTTGCGCCAGTGATCTGGACCTCGTAAGGATAATTTAAACGGTCGATGTTCTTATCCACCGGCTTGGTGTTGTAGTAGCTGTTCAAATCCTCCGACGTGTCGCTGGGAGTGGCAACGACGATCAACTGCACCTTGTCCGTGGAGGATTGAAGCGTGAAGGTGTGCGTGCCCGGCCCCCAGATATCGCTGTAAGCCACGACATTGTTGCTGGCGTCGATTTCGCTCAGGCACCAGCGCCAGTCTTCCGTCGTGCCGATGACATCCATGCCCCGCAGTTGCACCGTAATCGATGTGCTGCCGGCGTCGGGAACCAGGTCGTGGAACATAAAGGCGTATTTTTCCGGCGCCGCTCCAACGGCACCCGGTACCAGCCCGCCTGGTCGGCCTCGGGGATCAAGTACGAGCCGGTCCTGTAGTCGTAATCAGCTTTCGTATTCTGCGTGGTCCATAAATGCGCCTGCAAAAAGCTCCGCGTTTGGAAGTTCAGCATCGGCCATAACCGCAACACCGAGGCCACCACGTCCTTGATGCTCGTGCCGGTGGGCAGCAGCGTCGCCAGCTTGTCGTAAACCGTCCAATTCTGCGAACCGGTGGTCCATAACTCGGATGCGAGATTCGGATCCAGCGGGTTGGTCCCGTTGATCCCGTAGACCGGATCCGAGGCTATGTTTTGCAGCGCCAGCCAGATGCGATAGTCGGCGTATATCAGGCGCGGCATGTCTTGGCGGTAGTTCGACCAGGCCAGCGGACCAATATCCATCGTGGATTGCGTACTGCTTGAGAAGAATGGATAGAACCAGTTGGTGCGGGCTTCGCGCAGATAGTTGGCGTGCGATTCCCAATACCCGCCGACGAGAAAACCGGATTGCTGGCCGTCGGTTACATGACCATATTCGTGGGGAACCGGATTGCCCCAACCTTCGTCTTGCAGTCCGCTGGTGTCGACATTCAGGTAAGGTCCGCCCATCCAATATCCGCCATACCAGGTGGTAAGGTTGACTTTATGTCGTTGGCCGTCCCCGGCATAGCTGAAAGGTTCATTAAAGCCGAGCACTTTGGTATAGACTTGATAGGATTCCTCCATCATCCGCAGGGCGTTGCGCTGCATGGTGCTCCAATTGGTTTGGCCACCTGGGTTGACCGCGGGATCCCACCAGAACACGAAGTGCTTCGATTCCACCGACTGCCGCGTGGCTGCCGTAACGCCGGGGGCCATGTTCAGGCCGGTCGTATAGGCCGTCAGGGTGTCGCCCGACATATCGCCGACTTCGATGTAATCGATGTTTACGGTTTCGCCCGCGCCGGTAGTGCCCAGGGGACGGATTTGCAGGTCGCGCAATGTGTCGCGCCACCAGATTACCAGCCCCAAATCGATTCGGTAGGTGTGGAAATTCCCGTCTTTCGCAATTTGAGCGGCGGGGATGACGAACGAGCGATCCGACGCCGCCCCTGGATTAATGGAAAAGCCCGGATTGACCGTGGTGCCGAAGGCGAACGTCACGTCCTTGTTATAATTCACCGGAAGTTGCAGCCGGATCTGCAAATAATCGAAATAACCATAATCCAAGTATGCGCCATTGGAGATATTTGTCAGACTGACTTGCACGGCGTTCGATGTCCCCGATTGCGACGTGACCGTCAAGATCCCGCCCGCCACGCTCGAACTCGCCGCATTGGCCACCACCCAGCCGTCGGTATTGCCAGCGGTGTTCCATTCGCCGTAAATCTTGCTGTTCATCAGGCGCTGGCCATCGGCCGGATCGACCACGACCATCGGGTAACTCGAAGATAGGGCGGCTGCCGCGGATAAAGAGGCCAGCGCTGCGACATCCGCCGACTGCGCGGCTAGCAGAGTTGCTGCGCCGGCGTCGGCCGCCGCAGGGGTCGAAGCGCCGGTATCCGGGGAAGCTACCGCAGCCGATTGCTCAAAGCCATACGGGTCATCGTATTGCCCCACGGTAAACGGGCCTGTTACGCTCAATAACTCGCGGATTTCGAGGCATTCGAATTGCAGGAAACGGCCGTTCTTTTTCAGGCCTTTTCGCGATGATTTTCCTTTCGCCGCCGATCTCCGCGGCAAATCAGCATCAGTAACTTTGAAGAAAGACATGATTTTAATCCGTTTGAGCCGATTTTTCCCTAGTGATTTGCCAAAGTATAAATTAAATGAGGGATCATTGGGGCGGTAGTTGCACTTCCACCTCCGGGCGATAGTGCAACTATTACCCCAATAAAGTCGCCAATTTCAACTTGCCGGATGGCTGGTCAATTAGTTCTTGAACTTACTCCAAGCCGCATATTCGCCTATCTTCCTCCTATCTTCACTTTGTACAACAGGCATGTCAACGAATTTTATAAATTCTTCAAATTTAGGACATTTCTCCCTTCCTAAGCGGCGTGCCATATAATACCGATTTCTTGCAGCCGCTCCAGCGTCCAGATCATTTCTAGTGTAAATAACGGTTGAAAACCGTTGCGCGGAGTGAGTCCTGCGTAACGGTCGAAAAAGGTGGCGCTCTTAACCTTATTTGCGGAAGGGTAAGCAAGACTTGTAGGTTTCTGCTGCTGTCTCATCAACTCATTCGTTTTCGAGAATCCAGAAAAAGGACCCCTTTTTCGGAAAGCGTTTTTCGGTGCCATCAAATGGTGCCTTCGAGCAATCCTGGAAGAAATCTCACCCCCTGTTGAAAAAGGCCGAGCGGGCGACCCATCAAAGGAACTATTTTCAGGACACAAGAACTTGGTACGACTTTTCCCAGCAGTCCATGTCACGGGGCGTATTAACTTCAGCCACATAGTGGTGCGTGTAAACATCCGTTGAAAACCATTGTTTACATGTAGAAAATAGAAAGCATTTACCGCGGAGTGTTGGAGAATACTGAGGAGTACTGGGATTATTGCATTACTCTCTCTATGCGCTTTGCGTGACCGCTTTATTAACGTTGGGGATGAAATGCAACACGTCTATATGCGGCAACATCTATTAGAATATATTTGCAACCATATATGTGGTAGTAGCACCACATGCGCAAATTGTCTGAAATCTTTGTGCCGATTATTCGGCATCGATTGCATGATTTGTATCGCACTCAGATGGTTTATTCCTCTGCTATAAACGGATAATCTCTAAATGATCGGTCTGGTTTGACTACCATGCGTTTATGGCCCATACTTTTAAGGGCTTTGTCATAACCGGCTATTATTTTTCAGAAGAAGTCTTGGGGTTGTTTACGTTAGATCTTCAATAGTACTTTACCCTCACTCAAACTTACTGTGGGGGGATAGAAGTATTCTTAGAAGATCTTAATAAATTACTGTTCCCGCAAAACTCATTAAAAGAGCAAAGCCATTCAATTGCGGCAATTCCATGTCCCGGTCTATTTGTGCCTCGACCTGATTTTATGATTTGGCTTTGTTCAACCATCACAATACGGAATGCATAATATTCGGTGATAGTACTGATTCAACAATCATGAGCCTTTATAGCACATTTGCCAGCGGCATTCGCAAATTGGCCAGCCGTTCCGGGTTTCTCCAGGAGGCATCGCTTAAGCGCGATCGGCACGTGCACCGGCGGCTTCTGCGCATCGAGCCGCTGGAAGTACGCACATTATTGAACGCCTATTCGGTCACGAACACGAACGATTCCGGGACCGGCTCGCTGCGACAGGCCATTACCGATGCAAACAATAACTCGGGCCTGGATACGATTACATTCAATATCGCGGGAGCGGGAGTACATACGATCTCGCCCACCACGGCGTTGCCTAACATTACCGACACAGCCATCATTGATGCCACTACACAGATTGGTTATAACGGCACTCCTCTAATAGAAATCAACGGAACTTTAATCGGCGGAACTGCGCTAAAGCTTTCTGGAAACAGTGGCGGCAGCACCATCAAGGGTTTTATAATCAATCACTGCACCAGTTATGGCATGTGGATTCAAACAAATAGCAATACAATATCGAATAACTGGATTGGCACAAACAATACTGGTTCAGGAGCATCGGCCAACGGCTATGGCATTTACGTTTCCAGCAGCACGAATAATATTATACACAACGTGATTTCCGGGAACTCAACGGGCATTTATTTCGGGAATGTTGCGAACGGCAACATCATAGCCGGCAACTTCATTGGCACTAATCCTACTGGCATGTCCGCGATTGGTAACGGCTATGGCGTACGGATCAGTTCAGGCACGGGCAATACCATCGGCGGCACATCCTCGGCCGACCGCAACATCATTTCTGGCAACACAAACGTTGCCGTCTACATCACCTCCGCTAGCAACACGGTCATCGGCAACTACGTGGGTACCGATTATACCGGTTCTGCGGCAATCGCTAATACAGGCAGCAGTTCTATCTATGTTAATGGTGCAAATGACAATGTGATTGGTGCTCCCAATGCGGGCAATGTAGTTGCCGCCGGAGTGATAGGCATCAGGATTGGGAATGCCACTGGCACCATAATTCAAGGAAATTTCGTCGGCCTCAATGCCGCCGGTACTGCAGCGCTTAGCAACTCCGGCAGGGGCGTGTATCTGCAAAACGCCACCAATACCCTCCTTGGCGGGACAGACACGGCCGATCGCAACGTCATTTCAGGTAATCAAAATCACGGCATTCACATCACTAGTAGTTCTAATAGTAATACTATTGAAGGCAACTACATTGGCACCGACTATACCGGTAACATGGCTATCGGCAATCTAGGAAGCACTCTATGCATCGATGGCGGCAACAACAATGTGATCGGTGCGCCTTATGCAGGCAATGTGATTGTCGCAAGTGGTGATCAGGGGATCAAGATCGACGGCGTCAGTGGCACTGTCATCCAAGGAAATTATATTGGCGTCGGCGCTGATGGCACAACTCCGCTAGGCAACACCGGCGATGCAGTGTGGCTGAATAACGCTACTAATACAACCATCGGCGGCACAACCACCCCAACAGCCAACATAATTGCCAACTCACAATTTGGCACTGTCGGCCACAATGGCGTGGAAATCAATGGCACGTCATCAAGCGTTGCCGTACTGGGCAACTCGATATATGGCAATGCTGGGCTCGGAATTGATTTTGGCGGCGACGGTGTAACCGCCAACAACGGCACAAAGAACGCAAGCCTGCCAAACTATGATATTGATTACCCGGTTATTATTTTTGCCAGGCTCAACGGCACTTCATTAACCGTGAATGGTTACGTGGGCAGCACGCCGAATCAGAGTACATTCGCCAATACGAGAGTTGAGTTCTTCCAAAGCGATAACAGCCCAAGCGGCTACGGCCAAGGCCGCAAGTATCTGGGTAACCTGACCGCCGATACCAACGGCAATTTCAACGGCACGCTAACAGTCAGCGGAATTGCGAAGGGCGACAAGATCACGGCCACGGCCACAGACGCGGGCAATAATACATCGGAATTCGGACCTAACATTGTAACTGCGGGCATTACGGTCACGCCTGTCAGCGGTTTGACCACTACCGAGGCCAGCGGCACGACACAGTTTACCGTGGTGTTGGATAGTCAACCCACGGCGGATGTGATCATCGGAATATCCTCGAGCGATATCACCGAAGGCACGGTATCCGCAACTTCGCTTACATTTACCTCGGCCAATTGGAACACGGCCCAAATCGTAACCGTCACGGGCGTTGACGACCTGGTAGCCGACGGCGATATTGCCTACAGCATCATCACCGCGCCTGCCACTAGCGCTGATCTGAATTACAATGGCCTGGATGCCTCGGACGTCTCGCTCACCAACATCGACAATGAGACAACCACCATTGTTGCCACCGACCATCCGGCAGGTTCTATCTATGGCCAGACGATCTACTTAACGGCCACGGTCAGTGTCAGCTTGGGGGCCGGTACGCCAACCGGCACGGCGCAGTTCCAGATAGACGGCAGTAACTTCGGTTCAGCCGTTTTGTTGTATAATGGGACGGCAAGCATTGCGGTTAGTTCGCTCAGAGCGGGTTCCCATAGTGTTACGGCAACTTATGACAGTAATAATGCTCCCACCTTTCAAAATAGCCAAACCAATTCAGCGATTGGAGCCAAGGTCACCCCGGCCTCTCTGACAATCTCGGCCGATAGTAAGAGCAAGGTCTATGGCGCGGCGTTGCCGACCCTGACGGCCACCTATAGCGGGCTGGTTAACGGCGACACCTCGGCAAGCCTAACTACGCTGCCTACCATATCGACCACGGCCACGGCTGCAAGTCACGTTTCCGGCAGTCCATATACGATTACCGCCAGCAGCGCGGCGGACACGGATTACATCATAAGCTATGTGAGCGGTACGCTGAGTATTACCCCGGCGTCCTTGACAATCTCGGCCGACAACAAGACCAAGTTATACGGGGCGGCCTTGCCAACCTTGACTGCCAGTTACACAGGTTTTGTTAATGGCGATACCGCAGCCAGCCTGACAACGCTGCCGACGCTGTCCACCACGGCCACGGCTGCAAGTCCCATAAACAACTATCCCATCATAGTAAGGGGTGCATCTTCACTGGACTACAAGATTCAATTCTTGTCCGGTACTCTGGCTGTGTATCCGACCCAGAGCGCAGCCTTCCTGATGCCCGATCCCGTAAATCCCACGAAACAGGCATTATATGTGTTTGGCACATCAGCCAATGATCTCATTCTGATCAACCCAGGTTTCGCCTCCGGGTATGTGACGGTTTCCATGAATGGCAAGTCCTTCGGTGCATTCAATCCTACCAGCCGCATCATTGCCCATGGTCTTGCGGGGAATGACTATATTGGTGTATCTAACCAGATTGCTTTGCCGTCATGGCTTTACGGCGACGATGGCAACGACGTGCTTTGGGGCGGCGGAGGCCCAAATATCCTGATGGGTGGCGCGGGAAAAGACAATCTTTACGGTGGTACAGGTCGCAGCCTGCTTATCGGAGGCACTGATAGTGATACACTGGCAGGCGGCATCGGCGATGCACTCTTGATCGGTAAAAACACCAACTTCGATGCCAACGATCTGGCCATTTTAGCTATCATGAACGAGTGGAATTCGGCTGCGAATTACGCTACCCGCGCAGGTCATATCACCGGCAAGTCAGGCGGCCTGAACGGCTCGTACTTCCTCAACGCCACAACGATTCGCAATGACATCTACAAAGACTCTATGATAGGTAGCTCGGCAATGGACCTGTTCTTCCAGGGATTCGGTGACACTATCAAGTTAAGAAAAAATCCACGGAAACAATGATTACCTTAAGCCGATAATGCCATCAGGTGGAATCGGGTATTCGGAATTACTCCCGACTTCCTAACTCATTGCTATCAAACCACTTTGACACTATGACGGTGTTCCTTCTTGTGGTTCTAGAGAATTACAAAATGCGTAAAATAGGCTGAGATTGTCTGCGGCGTAAATTATTCTTCGTGTAATGATTTTTCCGGTCGATCTGATAAGAGGGGCTATAGTGTTAGGAACCCATCGATGGCGGACTGTAATAGCCTCATACAAACCTTATTGGTGGTATTGAGCCTTTCAATGGCTGCATGGGGAGCAGACAAAGAAAATCTACTTGATTCCGTTTCTGACAAAACATCCATGGCCGATTATTTCGATGTTGGCTCTACATCGGACACACCTCCCTTCACTGCTGAAGACTATTATTTAGGGCTTTGTTCCGAGCTTTGCTCCGGACGTCCTTGCCGGGGTTGTTCCAATAATTGCTGTGCAGGCTATAGCGAGTGTTGCGACCCACAATGGACGGTCACGGCAGATGCCTTGTTTCTTCGCCGGTCTGCAAGCGACGGCCAACACATTTTGTTTGCTCCCTTGGGAGGGGCTTATCTGCTGAATTCCTCCGACATGGGATTCTCATGCTTGGCTGGGCCCAGACTGAGTTTGATTCGCCACAGACAATGCGCTTGGGATTTAGAGTTAAACTACTTCAGTATTACCGGTTCACATGCGAACGCCGACTTTCCCCAAAGTGCACTACCTGGCGGCATCGGGAGCTTAATTGTAGATGATCAAATCTTTCTGCCTGTGAACGAAGTAAGCTTTGAGGAACGCTCTAGGCTTTATAGCGGCGAATTCAACCTCCGGCGGCCCATTAATGAGTGGCTGACTACGCTGGTCGGTTTCCGCTGGGTGGAGTTCTATGATAATTATCAAGCACAAGGTCTCGAAGCCTTTGTATTAAATCCGCTAACTCCGTTTACTCATGCCATTAACACCCATAACAACCTGTATGGCTTCCAAATCGGAGACGACTTGCGATTGCTCCACTTGCCCGGCCGCTTCAGCATGAAAGGCATCGCTAAGATCGGCGTCTTCTACAACAGAGCCGGCCAGAATAGCAATCTGTCCGCTTCTCCTGACAGTTTAGGCAATTTATCGGCAGTTACCGAGGGAAGCCATCTGGCTTTTCTGGGTGAACTAGAGCTGATGGGCTCTTATCAATTTACTACTCATGTTGCCTTGCGCGGCGGTTACCAAGTAATGTGGATTGAAGGCGTGGCACTTGCCCCGGGACAGATTCCCGTCACCAACCTGGTTGCCGGCACTGCGGATATCGCGACATCCGGCGGCCTCTTCTATCACGGGGCCACCGCAGGCCTTGAAGTCACATGGTAATGCCGGCTGTTGACGATCGGTTGATTGCCTATAAGGCCTGTCTTCCATCATGACCGAAGGCCGTCGCCGTGTCAAATGCGTTGTCGGGTTGATAGTGAACTTATGCAAAGGTCCTCGCCCATTTTGAGCATCTTTCGGTTTTCAACTCGAAAATGGTCATACTTGCTCATACTCTGATGCTCCTCACACACGAAGTCTTCACGTTGGATCTGCATTGTCAGGCAGTTCCCACACGGCGTCATTGTTGGCGACGATGTTTATCTGGTTGCCCCCGACATACACTCCCACCAAATCCACGTCGGTGGGCAGTTCCTCCAGCCACTCAGAGTACAGGTTCGCCAACTGCTCAGCCGTCAGTCCCTCGGGCAGGTCGGCCTCAAGCTGGGCGAGCCTTTCTTTCACATCCTCTTTGTCGAGGATCAGAAGCCTTACGATCTTCATAGCGTTTTCCCTTGTCACTGAGCGCTTCAAAACGGTTCTCCCGCAAAGTTGATGAAACGATTTTGAAGGCAAAGCTAGCATGGGCTATGTGGATAGAATTCATATGTACTAACAAAGCTGGGTGGCCAATCCTTTTGCAGGGAGGCTGCCATGCTTATTTCCTTCCCGCCCATCATTTCACCAGCATGGGAATGTGAAAAGATTTCATTATTTCCAAATTTGGTGGTCATTCATGTCAGCAGTGCGCTAACCACGGCGCATTGTCCATTGTGCAGCCAACTCGCTAGCCGCATACATAGCCATTATGAACGTCGTCTTGCTGATTTGCCTTGGCAGGGTATTCCCGTGCGGCTACGATGTCGCATTCGGCGATTCTTTTGTGACAATCCCGCCTGCCCGCGCAGGATTTTCGCCGAACGCATGCCAGATATCACTCAGGTATATGCACATAAAACATGTAGATTGACTGCCGCCTTGCGGCATATCGGCTTGGTTTGCGGCGGAGAAGCCGGCACCCGTCTTGCCTGCCGACTAGGAATGATAGCAAGCCCCGATACATTACTTCATATTGTTCGACGAACCCCCATGTCTCCCATGATTACGCCTCGGGTATTGGGAGTTGATGATTGGGCATTTCTACGCGGTCAACGATACGGGACCATTCTTTGCGATCTGGAACTTCATCGTCCGGTAGACCTCCTACCAGAACGTTCCGCCGAGGCCTTCCGCCAATGGCTGACTGATCATCCGGGTGTCGAGATTATTAGCCGTGATCGCGGCGACTTCTATATTAAGGGTGCAACGACTGGTGCCCCTCACGCAATCCAAGTGGCCGATCGCTGGCATTTGTTACACAACCTTCGCGAATCGCTGCTACGGTTAGCTGAGCGGTATGGCCAAAAGATTAAGGCTGCCGCGCAGGCTGCCGCTTGGCAGCATAAAACTCCGCCCCACGAAGTAGTCAAAGTCGTGTCAAACGCCAATCTTAATTCAGCTTCTGCAAGACCAACTCGTGCCGATCAATTAAAAGAAGCACGATGGGAGAGGCGAAGAAAACAATATGAACAGGCAATGGAATTACACCGGCAAGGCATTACTCAGCGGGAGATTGCTCGACAGACCGGGATTCATCGAGGCACAGTCCGAAAGTGGATCTCGGCTGGCGAATTCCCCGAGCGCGCATACCGCCGATATCGGAGTGGAACGGACTCCTTTCTTCGATTCCTACGCCAACGGTGGCATGAGGGGTGCCATAAGGCCGCACAACTTTTTCGAGAGTTAAAACAAAGAGGTTTCCATGGTTCCTACCATATGGTTCGTCGCCGTGTCGCCCACTGGCGTCGTCAAAGCAGGGATCTTGCTGCGGTATCAGGGCAGACAAACTACCAGCTACGGGAAGCGATGAAGCGCCCTTCATCGCGTCGCGTGTCGTGGTTGCTGCTGAAAAAGTCGTCTGCTTTGACAACCGAAGAACATGCCTTCCTTACCTCGCTGATTGAGCAGTGCCGTCCCTTGGCAAAAGTAAGGGATCTTGCTCAACTGTTCGTGGAGATGGTGAAAGAGCGAAAAGTAGAGGACCTAGACGCTTGGCGCGACTTGAGTTGTTCTTCCGATGTGCCTGTCGAGTTGCGGCATTTTGCACAAGGTCTGGGCAATGATTTACCGGCAGTGAAAGCATCACTGAGCCTCCCGTGGAGCAACGGACAAACCGAGGGACAAGTCAACCGCCTTAAATTGATCAAGCGACAGATGTTCGGCCGGGCAAAGTTCGATCTTTTACGGCAGAGATTTTTGTTCGCATGTTGAAGGAGTATCAGGCATGTCACCCCCTATATTTTTGTCTTAAAGGATTGATAGTAAGACCAAAATAAACCAACTATTCATGAATCTTCAGTTTAGCAAATAATTCCAATTTACTTTCATCAACTTTGCGGGAGAACCAAATTAACGCGCCCCGTGACACAGATAGCAAATTCGCAAAGGATTGGGTACACTCCATGTTCGGCCTCCTTGTCGTTTGGAACATCTTGTTTTGGTAGAACTATAGATGTACCCATTTCCGACATGGAGGCTGATATCATTTTGGATTAATTTTTACTTAGAGCATCTAACAAAATGAAACAGAACGGTTATAAACCTTTAAAAGGATGCCAATTTTCCGAGGTTTTTACGTCACTGCTAGCAAGCTAGCAGTGGCACACGTCATTTTGTTAGAGGCTCTTATAACAATGTGCAAAACTTTAATTTAGCGAAAACTGATAAATCTTATCCCTCATAATATGGTGATAACGCTCTTAGATGTTTCCCGCGGAACTACTTTTATGTCACGATTTTGCGCTGGACAGGGTTTTGAACCCTGACGCGCTGCGCAATTTGGGAACAGAATTGAGCATCGTACATAGAGCGGTACATGCCCCCAACTGTGTAAAGGTGCTCATGGGTACCTTGCTCCACAATACGTCCATCACAAAGCACCACGATCAGATCCGCGTCCACTGTAGTAGCCAATTGATGAGTAACAATTAGCATCGTACACTGATTCAAATCTTCCGCAAGGCGCGACATGATCTCTGCAGTGGATAGCGTATCCAGAGAGGAATCTGGCTCATCCAGTATCACGATTGAGGGACATTTGATCAGGACACGTGCTAATCCCACACGCTGCCGTTCGCCGGCAGATAGTTTAACGCCGTTTTCCCCAACCATGGTGTCGAGCCCCTTGGGCAAATGATCGATCAATTCTCCCAGTGCAGCCCCCCGTACAACTGCTTGCATTTCTTCTGCCGAAGCTTCCGTGCGCCCGAACCGAATGTTGGCGTCGAGCGTCCCGTCAAAAAGGAATATGTCTTGAAACAAGATCCCCAAGTGGGACCGCAGCGAATCTAAGCACATATCTCTAAGGTCCATCCCATCGATCAGAATCTGGCCTGTGGTGGGGTCGTAGAAACGGGCGAGCAGTTTTACAATGGTGGTCTTACCCCCACCGCTCGGACCCACTAGTGCCACCCGTGACCCAGGCACGATGTGCAGACTGACATCTTGGAGAATATCGCGATCGGGCCCATATTCGAAAGAGATGCTGCGAAACTCAATGTCGCCTTTGAGTGTGCTGATGGCCACCGCGTTGGGGCGATCTAAGACCGTTGGTACGTGATCGAAGATTTCAAAGATGCGCTCGGCGGAGACGATAATCCGTTGAAGCTGACGGTAGAGCGATGCTAAATCACCAACAGGAGATACTAGCATATGCGCATACATCATGAATGCCGTCAGAGTACCCAGGCTCATCTGCCCATGCCACGTCCAGTATCCGCCAAGTAGCAAGACGGATGCAATGGTAAACATGAAGATTGCATCGTTTACACCACCTGAAAGGGAATTGATTAAGTTGGCCGACATTGTTCTTGCTCGGACAAGTGCGCTCACGTCCCTGAGCTGGGCGTCGACATTGGACTGCTGGTTGTTGGCCTGAATATCCCGCATTCCTCGCAGGCTCTCAACAAGTCGAGACCAGAGCCGATCAGTCGCCTGACGCGCTAGTTCCTGACGTTGACGAAACACACTTCCGAAATGGACAACGAGAACCCCGGCAACGATTCCAAACGGTAAGCCTAACACAGTTAGTTGCCAGTTCATGCTGACCATGAAATACAAGAGCAGAGCAAACTCAACGGTACAACGGGCGATGGATGTGACGGGAGCAAGAAAACCCTGAACTGTCACCTCCGCATCACCGATTAGCCGCAACAGTAATTCACCTGTCCTATGTGATTCGTAGAAATTCAGTGATAGCATCTGGGCGTGGTCGAATGCCTGCATACGAATATGGTGCCCCAGATGTCCTTCAACCCACGCGCTCACTGTCTCTAAAGCTCGAGTTGTAACGACCCCCAGCAGCTTGAGAAGTAGGAAGACTAGGCTTAGCACAACAAGACGTGTTACCCCACCGGGCTCCTGATGAGACGAAATATCCACAACTTGTTTAATCAAGAGTATAGGATAGGTACTCAGCAGGCTTGTGCTGGCTACCAAGCCGGTCAATAACACTGCCATTGGCCAGTGGCCAGAAAAATAGGCCAGAAGGCGTCGCAGTATACGTAGCGACTGGCCACTGTGCTTCTCCGTCAAATGGTCAAGTAGTTCGTGACTCATTGTCTTAGCTCGGGGTTCAAGCGGAATTTTTCGAGCCAGTTTTGTGTGAGTTTTCTTCGCTGGCCCCTGTTCCGGTTGGCCGGGGCCTTTCACCACTTGTTTCCGTGGTCCTTTCCTCGCTATAATGATGTTTGCTTGGCGAAAAAAAGTCGGGCTCTGCCGAGGAGCAATCCGACAAGGAATAGCCAAGTCAGTACGGATAAATGCCTTTCTCAGGCCCTGGTGCTAACCCGCCAGGGCCACTTTTCTTTCTCCTGCTCATTTACTTGTCCTCAGAGAACCTAACACCGGAAATGTAAACAAGCTTTAAGCGCTCTGGCCGGCCAGCATCCGATCATGATTTTCGTTGGCCCCTTTGGTCCAGCCTTGCCGCTTCGGAAACTTGATCGACCGCCCTCTGGTATACACCTAGTCTGGAACCAGCGAATCGTCGCCCTCCTCGGGCACCGACACCCAATGGAGCCGGCGGCCATTGTACCGCTGGTGAAACTCCTCTAGACACGCTCTGGCGTGTCCCGGGTTGTCGTACAGCTACCAGTACACCTCATCGTCATTGAGCGTCTTGTGGAACCGCTCCAACAGGCCCAACTGTGTCGGCGTGTGGTACTGGATCTGCACGTGTTGATATAGGTCCTTGATTTTAAACGCCCCGAACCGCTTGGCAACGAACTACGGGGCCTTGTTGGTCATCAAAAACGGCATCTTGGTCAGGGGCCCGTGGACCTGCTCCGCCTACTGCCGCGCTAGGCCCAACCCGTGAATCACCTCCACGGCACTGTAACTGCTCGTCAGGTGACGGGCCAACAAATACCGCGAGTAGTAGGTCGATCATCGTCACCGCGTAGCCTCTACCACGAGGAACATATTTGGTCATTCCACATAATGCTCCAACTGTCTACGAATACTCGAGATGTCTTCGAGGCATCCTCGTCTCATTCTCACTCGGCAACAGGGTACATGCGCACTCACAAGCGACAAGTGCCGAAAATATCGCACCTTGTCGGCAGGTGATAGGCCCTGAAAAATGGTTAACCTTATCAATTCCATCAGAGCGTCTGCCGGAGCCACCTTGGTAATCAATCTTGGTTCTTGGATACCTGGATCTACTATGCTTGCGAATAAGACACCACCAACGGATTTCGGCACATCAGTGGCGACCGGTGCCTCCATGGGTATCCATACTTTGTATTGGCGTCTCCCAGTCTGAGGTCGCTACGTGGGGGTATTCTGACAACACTTTTTTCAACATTCCGCGCATGATATCTGATCTGCAGCAAGTCGCGACGAGCCGAGCAGTCCCTATCAAGGCGCTTATAAGAGGACCTTCCAGACTGGCACTAACGAAGGGAAGACCATCTCTTGGCTCCAAAACGGCTGCGTCATCACATATGAAACCAGCTCCCATAGCGGCCAAGCAGCCGGCCAATGTTGACTTACCACTTCCCGAGTTGCCAACGATCACAAACGCTCTTTCCCCGATCGTTATTGCAGACGCGTGAAGAATAGTCAGTCCGCGCTCGATAAGGATCGACTGAAGGAGATAAGAAAGAGCAGCCACCGCCGCATACACATACTCCTTCTTCCGTTTCTGTACCAACCGCAGTGAAATAGTATTCTGGCCATCGAAGTAAATATGCCATACTCTACTTGACACGGAGCGAACACGCCCAAGCAAGTCATATCCTACCCGAAACGGAGATCGTGTCTCATGAATGGCATGAGTAGTGTTTGTTGGCCACGTAGCGTTCAAACTTAGGTGTACCTCTACCGTGATGTCGGCACGGTCTGGGATCAGAGCGCCCAAACGAAACCTTCTAGAGAGTAGATTAGCGAGAGTGGCATCGTCTGTGCACATATTCACACGTAGCCGGTCTGCCACTCGGCATCCAGCCGTATAGCGGAAGTTTGTTCTACGTTGCATAGCCTTCGTCTAGCTGCTTGATAGCTCCGAGGTAGTACAAGTGCGCCACTACCAATAAACGCGCCTCACGAGCCCGCCTATGCACATTACGCATAAGTGTACTTGCACATGCCCATGCCGCTTCTCCCATCCGCCGACCCAGCGATCAGTTCGATCTCTTCAAGTTCAAACTTAGCGATCGTCGGCTTTTCATACTTCACCCGGACAACTTTCTCCGATACCTTCTCGCACGCTTCATTTCTTTTCACGTCGTCCTTCTCATCCATACTTTCACCTCCCTTCCCAGTCTTCCACAAGGTCATGGTACGCGAGTACCGACACAGTCGAGTTCGAAATGCAGAAGGCCTAGAACTCGAAGATCCAAAAGAAAGTTCAACACGTCACCTCGCACATGGCTGATTGGAACGGTTCCTCGCCAAAGTTGTGCAACCGCATCTGCGATCTCTCCGCAAGAATGCCGACCGTCCACCAGCGGCCAAATATCGGCCGCGGTTGAGTTTAACTCTCTATATTCCTCATATCTCGGGTCCCACACGCAGGCTGTCTGTTTCTGAATACGCATGTGAGTATTGGGTATAACCGCTGGAACAGCTCGTGCGGCATGTGCTTGCAAGTCTTCCTCCCTCGTAGTCACCCAAACGCATTCATCCACGCAATCGGCAGAGTAGTGAAGCACCGGACACGGTCGGCAGTAGTCATTGTGTTCACAGTCTCGGCAAGTCTCCAGACGATTATAGATCCTTGGATCGTCACGGAACTGTAAGAAACGTTGCCAATACTCAGAACTTGGAAGATCATCAAACGAACTAATATCGCGCACAGTTAATCCAACTCAATGGTAACGCACCGGAACTGCGGGCAGCTTGCGCGAACGGCGTTGATAATACACCACATGGATGTATGTACCCATCAGCTTCCAGTAGCCATGAGAACTCGCCGGCTCTGCACCGATGGATCGCCGGGTTCACCACTATCCTAATTCCATATTTCCGGCTCAAATAGGCAGCAAACCGAGGACGAGTATCAAGCTGCAAGCCCACTTGCGGATAGTGACTCCATGTCTTAGAAACCGCTTGATCTAGGTACTCTTGTGGCGAATCGAAACCAGGCTGTAGTTCTTCCAAATGTAGACACGCGTTGCCGCACTCATACAGCCAAATCATATCCACCATCTGTACCCCTAGCTTGGCCGCTAATGCTGGAATGGTAACAATTGAGGCGAGATTACTTTTCATCATCGTGAAAGCGATCAGCACCACCAGAGCACTGTGTGCTTCATGGACCTGTTCCGTCAATTCAAGGATGTTTGCTGTGACTTTCCTGAATGTACCGGCCCCTCGAATCCGATCATTTGTTGCCTCACAGCAACCATCCAAACTAATAACGATCTGAGCCACTCCCTGGTCGATAAGCTTCGCATTCAACTCGCTGTTGAGGAGTGTCCCATTTGTGTTGATTGTTACACGCAATTCTCTCGCCCTAGCCCTCGCAATAATCTCCAATACGTCCGGTCGACAGAGTGGCTCTCCACCGAGCAGATGTATGTGATCGAACCCTATGTCTGCGATACGGTCTACGACAGACAACGCCTCCTTCGTATTCAGGACACAGCTCCCAGTAGGACGCCCGAGCCGATGAAAGTACTTGTCGGCATTGTAGCAATGCATGCAACGCAAGTTGCAAGAGTCTGTTACGTCCCACAGCAGCGAATGCAAGAGGTTTGCCATCTGTTTCGCTTCCGTTAGCAAAATGTCTCCCATCTGGGATTAAACAGGCTTCAGCACTAAGTAGCCAAGCACTTCAAGACAGACTGGTTCTGTTAAAGTGTCTCGATGTTTGCACGAAACCACACAAACCGGTTGGTGCTGGTACACGTTCTACGATTCTAGCCAATTACTTCTACTATTTTCTCTAGCCAATGGTTGACATACATCTGCATTAGATCCTCATGAGTCTTCAACCTTAGATGTGGTCTTCCGGCTGTATCCTCACGATTAGGCCGGATTCCAACAACTGCTCCAAGTATCGTCGGGTATCTTCCATTGCTTTCGCTGCACTTACATCAAATTCGCGGCTAATCGCCTCGGAAACTGTCTCTGCGTTAGTATTGTCGCACAGTTCCCAAATGCGAGAACCTGTTCGGTTCAAACGAAAAAAACTGTTGGTTTCTGAATCTAGAATCAGAAGCTCGCCGTCCACAATTTCCGACACTAAGCCGGACCGTTTATTCCAACTTTCCCACGTCATTGCTCTCCACTACCTTCCTCCAGTTTTAATCGGTTCCTTAACGCCGACGTAAATCTAGGCGGTATATCGGAAGCCACACAACAAAGCACCTGATCTCGTGCAATCGGTGGATCGCGCCACGCTACGTTGTCCCCCTGGGTCTGCAGCATCTCTTGTCCCCCAAAAATACCCACCTTTACGATTCGATGGATAATTATTGCAGAGCAACGCTTGAAGACAACTATGTCCCCAACCTTCAGTGAAGCCGGCTTTACCTGCACAACAGAGATTCTCTCTCCGGGCCAAATGCACGGCCACATACTCCATCCGGATACTCTCAATTCGATCTGCTCAATTGAGAACTGCTCCAGCAGCATCTTCAATGCTGCTGCTTGCAACTTCACCGGAACTCTGGTTAGTTCCCTTTGTGATAACGCTCGCGTAATCCAACAACCAACTCTTGCGCAACAGTCCTTGAGGCCGACTCGCACATGCACATGTCGAAACCACTTTCCATCAGGCGTTGTCGAACGCTCGTGCAAGAGGACCATGTACAAACCTCTCGATTGTCAAAGTACCGCTTTCGTTCTCGCAGGAAACACATTTCACATCCAGAAGGGCAACCTACTACGACAGCGCTAGGTTGGGTCCAGACCTTTGATGCAAGGTGTTGCCGTTGAGTGGGTTGCAGCAAACATGGTAGTTTTCGTTTTGCACGGTCACGTATTGCCCCGTCACCGGCCAGCATCAACGCAAGTGCCGCCGTATGAACCTTTTCGGAAGTGCCGGCAACGCAAGCATGTTTTTAACCCAGCGCTGTAATACTACCTTCCCTACCTTCAGATAGGTTTCCCTCCTTCGTAAATAGTCTTATCCGTCTGTGCGATTGCAAAGAATCACCGCATCTCTTTTCTTCTTTTTTCTCCGGAATATAATATTACTAATCCTTCCGATGAGGAAGTCAAACCCAATCATAGGTGGTTAAGTCCACTACAATACCATTTCCGATGGATATGTCAACTCCGGCGCATGGGGGGGGAGATTATATACCCCAGCGTTGCATAAA
This sequence comes from Pirellulales bacterium, assembly GCA_963845975.1. Classification (GTDB taxonomy): domain Bacteria; phylum Planctomycetota; class Planctomycetia; order Pirellulales; family Thermoguttaceae; genus JBEKIK01. The sequence goes on from CAWJUD010000002.1 coordinate 1,970,285, forward strand.
ACGAGCGAAACTCTATGCATGCGTTTGCTTTTACATACCGGATAAGGTCCGGTAAAATGGCCCTTGCGCATGGCAGCCAGATCATTCATCATCGGCAGCAGTTTCGTGCCGCTTTTCCCAAAGATTTCCATGGCAATGGCCGCTTTACGGGTAGGATCTTGGATCTTCGAAAGCTGATTAGCAATCAACTCAAATTGTTTTTCCGGCCCAAGGCCTGCCAATTGATCTACCGTCAATCCTAAATGGGCCAAGGTTTTTTGGGCAGCTTTAGATTCCTCGTTCACGCCTGTTATTGCCTTGGACATTTTTCGGATGCCGGTTTCAAACGTCTCCATGTCAGAGCCGGAGATTTTGGCGGCATAATCCAGTTCCGATAGCGCCTCGACGCCGATGCCGGTTCGCTCGCTCATATGCGTAAGTTCAGAGCCCCAATCTGTGAAAGATTTCACCGCGCCTACATGCGGAGCGACCAAGGCCAGTCCGCCGGCCATAATCTTGCCGCCGAAAGACATGATCCCCTTGCCAAAATCCTTGACCTTGGTCTGGACACTATTAAGGCAGCGGACAAGCTTGCTGTCGTCGCCGAAAAGTTCGACAAATGCCCGGCCGGCACGAATACCAGAAGCAGATGGCATTTTTCAAGAATCCTTTCGGCAAAATATAGCTATCAGCAAGTCACCCGTATTCGCAGCCATGGGCGATTCAGTATTTTTCCGTTTAAGATGTAAATAACGGTTGAAAATCGTGGCGCGTGCGGGTTGAAAAGTGTAGCGCTCAGGATGAAAGATGGTTCTATTGTAACTCCGATGTTAAGGGAAAGAAAGTAGTCTTCCCTGCCTTAAGACAGGGCTGAATGTAATAGCAAATTCGGCTTGGAAGGTGGTTTCGTATCAAGTGATTTTGGCGATGATTCCGTCGCTCTTTGGCTGCCTGCACGTCGGCGTGCTTCCTTCCGTCGGAAGCTTTCTCCTTGTGCAAAACCGCCTCTCCTTACACCACACTCTTAAAGTCGATATATCCATGCTCCACATCCGTGCGGACCAGTTGCACGCGGAGCCCGCGGCCGACGTCCATGCCTTCAAAACCGCTCTCTAGTCTCCCTTCAATGGGCGGATGCAGAATACGGACCCACGTGCCTTTGTCCGACGCGCCGGTGACGATGGCATCGAACTGCTCCCCGATCCTTGATTCCAGCAGCATTGCTGCTGCAGATTTTGTGACCTGCCGTTCAACTTTTTTCGCTGCGTCTTCCTCTTCAGTGCAGTGTTTTGCGAGCGCTTCCAATTCATCGTTCTCGTAGGGCAGGGAACGTCCCGCCAATGCTGCTTTCAGCAACCGCTGTGTGATCAGATCAGGGTATCGGCGGTTCGGAGCGGTGGAGTGAGCATAGTCCTTGACCGCAAGACCGAAGTGCCCGGCGACATTACCTCCCGGAAGTTCGACGACATATTCACCCGCACCCATGAGCTTGATGACGCTGAGTGAAAGATCGGGAAAGCGGAGCGGATCAGCGGCTTTCGCAGATACTAGGAATTGCTCCAGGGCCTTGGAGTCGGGTTCCTTGGGCAACGTTGAGCCCCGTTCTGTGGCAAGCTCGACAATCCGGTCCCAGCGTTTGGGTATGCGGACTACGCGCCGCAGCGACGGAAACTTTTTGGACGCAAGGTATCGTGCGGTAACGCCGTTGGCAGCGATCATGAAGTCCTCAATAATGTCTTTGGCCCTGTTGCTTCTTTCGGCTTCCAAGTCCTTGAGCTCATCTCCGTCAAAGACCGGACGTGCTTCAATTGTTTCGAGATCAAGTGCACCGTGCAGATGCCTAAGCGATTTCAGTTTCTGGGCCACGCGGTCCTGGAGTCGAAGGTTCTCGTCGAGACCGCTGACCGCACCGATCCCTTTTGGCATCGGCCCGTTGCCCTCCAGCCAGCCGGCAACGCTGTTATAGGCAAGCTTTGCGCGATTACGCACCGTCGCTCCATAAAGGTCCGAACTTTGAAGCGATCCATCCCCGGCGATAACCATTTCAACGACGATGGCCAAGCGGTCTGATTCATAATTGAGAGAGGTAAGATCCGTGGAGAGTTTCTCGGGCAGCATCGGAAACGTCTCGGCAACAGTGTAGACTGAGGTGGTGTTTTGCCGCGCATGATCGTCAAGTGCCGATTGCTTCTTGACGACAGCATCAACGTCGGCAATGGCAACAGAGAACCTTTGCGGACCCGTCAGGCATGGCTTCGGCAACGGTAAGCTGGTCCAGATCACACGAATCATCGTTGTCGATGGAACACCAGAGAAGGTTCCGGAGATCACGGGTCGATTCCTCAACTTGCGTCGCTGGCCCGTGGATTCTGTCGAGTTCGGTGAGGGCCTGGGGCGGAAAATCTGGAATAAGTCCTCTTTCAAGCATCGCCCGATGGGCAATTCTTTGCAGGACCGAGCGGTGTTGTCTGTCGTCTGTAACCATCATAATGTCACCTTCCCAGAATACCTTATTGTGATTTCTTGCTAAATGAATGCATTCTCCTCGCCACCACCATCATTTACAACACATGCGAATAAAAAAAGTCTTCACCAGCTGTGTCAGAATCGCATAGCCCAGCAGCATGATGGCCAGAAACAGCCTGTACAGCAGCAGGAGTGAGGCAAACCCGAGCCTGTTCGCCGAATGCATGTTGTGGGACGTGGAGATCTACAAGGTCGAGGATAGTAGGAGGGTTGAGGGATGAAATTGACAGCTGTTGGCCAGCAAACCCGATTTCTGCTTTTTCCAACTTTCCGCTACACTTCCCAACTTCCCAAATTGGGAAGTTCATGTTCGGAAACCGAACAAAAGTCCAAAATCTTAAGGGGATAGGGTAACGTTCTAATTTATGCGCACAATTGAAGAAGTAATCCAGCGGGATTGGAAATCAGCAAAATTCCCAGTCTCTACGGACTGAAGATTTATTTCGGCTTTTCAGGAGGGGGAACTGGGTGCTTAAATGGGGCCGCGACCAATTGGTCGCGGAAATCAATTTATTCCCTAGAGTTTCCCCAAAATCCAGTACGCTTCAATGGGGCCGCGACCAATTGGTCGCGGAAATCCGCCGGTTTCTTAACAACAGGGCCGGCGGGGAATTGGCTTCAATGGGGCCGCGACCAATTGGTCGCGGAAATATCTTCGCTTGATGGAAGAATCGCTTTTGATAAACGAGCTTCAATGGGGCCGCGACCAATTGGTCGCGGAAATTAGTCAATTGATAGCCGGCGGCTCGGCTTATGCGATGCTTCAATGGGGCCGCGACCAATTGGTCGCGGAAATCAGCCACACGCCTTCATCATCAGAAACTTGGTGGATGCTTCAATGGGGCCGCGACCAATTGGTCGCGGAAATTCGCCGTAGTTAGATTATAATAACAGGTATGTGTCCCGCTTCAATGGGGCCGCGACCAATTGGTCGCGGAAATCGTTTTCAGCTTGTCCATTTTTTGGAGCAATTCGTTCGCTTCAATGGGGCCGCGACCAATTGGTCGCGGAAATTAAATAAAAAATCCTAAAACCCCCCGAAATAATGTCTTGCTTCAATGGGGCCGCGACCAATTGGTCGCGGAAATTTCCAAGTAGGTATAACATTTGACTTTCATCAGCGAGCTTCAATGGGGCCGCGACCAATTGGTCGCGGAAATCCGTGATCCCGATCTCCGGCGTGATCGCCCAGCGCATGCTTCAATGGGGCCGCGACCAATTGGTCGCGGAAATGTCGGATCAAGGTCCACTACGGCCGGCGGGTACGTACGCTTCAATGGGGCCGCGACCAATTGGTCGCGGAAATGCCTTTTGCAGACCGGCTATTCCTACTGCTCCGGTAGGCTTCAATGGGGCCGCGACCAATTGGTCGCGGAAATACGGCAGCAATCTGGTGCCCTCGGCACTCTTGCCGACGCTTCAATGGGGCCGCGACCAATTGGTCGCGGAAATAGCACATCTCGGAACTTCTTAACTGGCTTAGTGTTAAAGAGCACATTTCGAGCGGTCTGTGTTTTAACAAACATTTTATAGTCATAAAAGAATATCCCTTTTTATATCCCCTTTCGCTATATATAGTTTCGACTGCGAGCGATACCGGGTGTTTTTGTATCACCGAACCGCTCGCCGGCATAAATAACAACAGCATATCCCAAAATTTGAGATCCTCTCGAGATTATTACACAACGACGGCCGCGCGTCCAGATAACTCCACACGCGGATGGCCCCAAAACTCGACACATTGTTTGCCTCTTGCGCCGGTCGGGCCGAGGTTTACAAGCATGATACGGTCGTGTTCGAGATTCAGAATTGCCCAAAGAGCTTCCTTCATGAGTTGTTTCTCGGTTGCAGATAGTTCGCAGCGAAAAACGGAATATTGCAGCGGATCGCCATAGCCGCACATTTTCTTGTACGTTTGGCGTAGGCGTTTATCGTCGGCCACATCGTAACATACCAAAAAGACATTTCGCATGGTGCGTCTCCTTATCGTGTGCAAAAATTCGGATACTCGGCGATTTCACCCAGTAGATGTCTTGCAAGCAATCGGGCTTGGACTTCCAGAATGCGGCGGTAACTTACGCGGTAACCGAATATCGGGTGAGTTACCAGAGTATCCAATCTCCGTTCAAATGCCGATATGACAGTACGGCGTCCTGCATCAGTTAGCATAATTGCACCGGCCTGCCGGACAAAATGCGACGGAGTAATTTCGCCATTATTGATTAAAGTCAACACAGTCGAATCGCCCACGAGCGGACGGAATCCTTCGGCCAGATCCAGAGCCAGCGATGGACGACCATATCGAGGCTGATGGTAGAATCCCAACATTGGATCAAAACCTACGGCATACAGTACAACTGTCAGCTCCTTCATAAGCAGTGCATACACGAATGAGAGCAAAGCATTGCCTGGATCGCGGGGAGGGCGACGATTACGGCCTGTAATATCGAACATCCGATCGCCTTTGAGCAACTTTGCGAATCCCTCGAAGTAAATTTTTGCCGCCATGCCTTCGATGCCCAGGAGTGTGGCAATTGAACCGACGTTTTCGGCCCGTTTGCCGCATAGATTAAGTTGTCGCAGCATATCGACCGCTTCGTTGCCGCCATGACGCCTAATAAGCGTGCGGCAGTTTTTTATTTTTCCACGGACGAACTGCCTGGCCAGGCTTAATGCCCGGTTTGGATCGGTGGCGGCTGCAAATTGTGCCATGCGTAATTCAACATTCTTGTGGCACATACCGCGAGTCATGCCGAAAAACCAGCCGCCATAGGAAAAATGGCAAATCGGGATGCCAGTGGCAATTATCTCACGCAGTGCCTGGGCGGTAATCTGCACACTTCCAAAAACCGATACCTGCGAAACGTCGATAAGTTTGACCTTACGAAAAGTTTCGCCTTTTCGGCTTACCGTGAGCACCTCGCCGCTTTTTCCTAGTGTAACACCCTGCTCTTGTATATAAAGCGGCAAGGCGTCGTCACGGGCCGGCAGCAGGCGGCGCACCTCGGTATCAGCCTCAACAACGCCGGTGGATTTTGACTCGGCATGTCCGGTAAGAAGGCACGTTTCATCGGGCAAGCAGATGCCAACCAGTGAACATCGCGGACATTTTGGACTATCGGCAAGCGGCTGCGGCATCACGCCCGCTGTGGCCATCGAACGCATCTGGACGATCAGTTCGCGGGTCCGCTCGACAAGTGCATCATCGAACGGTACCGAAATTCTATGGCGTGACTCGATGTAATATAGAATTCCACCTTCGCAATGATAGTCGTTTTCACGTAGGATAAGCCCTTGTGCGCAAAGCTGGACTTTTTCCGGCTCCCATGCGTTGCCAGGCACATCAGGAATCTTCCCGCGTTTGTAGTCAATCGGAATCGCCTCGCCGGCATTGATATCTAAAACATCGATCTTCGCAATCAGCCCTTCCTTGGGTGCGGAAAGCATGACCGAACGGCTGTGGTAATCGAGCGATCCGTCCAGGGACTGTCCCGATTTTTGTGCAACAAAAATGCGACTGTCCCCATTGTTACCACCGCTTTCTGAAGCATTGGAGGAAGCTGATGTCGATTCACCGCTCGCCTCGGGCACCTCTTTCCGCGACGGCTTATCGACGCGGCGATGTCCAAACCGTCCTTCGAGCGTTTCCAGATTGTCGGCAAACTCGCCCTGCACCCATTCCAAGTAGCACAAACGCGGACAATACGCAAACTCATTAAGCATCCGAGCCGGAATCAAATCGGGAACGTCCTGCTCCAAGCGGACTTCTTCGGTGATCGCACTCATGGCGTTCCCCTTTCATGGTAAGATACTGGACGATGAAAAACACATCCATGCCCGAAAGATGCTCCGTAAATAAACGCGCCAAAATAAATACCCAATTTCCGGCAGTGGAGAAAATAATTTTCCGCCACCGGAAAACAATACCCGCACATTCTCGATAATCCCTGAACAGTAAAGTTCAGATGAAGCATAAGGATAAATGTAAATTTTCAAAGAGCTAATTCAGCGGCTGCTGATATATGTATTATTTAAAAGACAAAATGTTTTCAGGCACAAAAAGCCCTAAACCGAAGTGAGAAGAGTGTCCGAGACAAATGGGACCGGGGATAGGGCGGGGAAACGTGATTTCAAAGGCCCCGGAGGGTTTTCGTCCACCATCATCGCTGCGTTTTTGTCGATACCTGGCAAACTGGATCGGGCGCAATCCGAGCGGATCCTCAGCGCCACGGCGAATGCGAAACACACCCTGTTCATTATTGCAAGGACGAATTGATATTTGTTCCAAGCCGATGTCCTTCAAATCGGGATGCCGTTCGAGAAACCGTTTTAATTCCTCCCGTAAAACAAGTTGGAGGAAATTGGGAATGGAGTGCAGGCACTCAGGAGGGTCACGTTTTGTTCCCCTGGGTTTGGGATAACGTGGAGCGACAAAAGGTGTTGCAGAGATCCAGAATTTTGACGCTCGCATCGGTCCTGTTTGATAATCCTCAAGTTGTCCCCAGCCTATCAATAAGACTCGAAGCGGATGCCCTGATGCTTCTCTTTCGCGGCTTTTCAACACATAAAGTTGATCGAGTGTTTCCATCTCCTCGTGCCGGAATCCCTCCTCGGCGACAATAGTCAAATGGTCCAATTGGCCATCACCGTCTTCGTCAGTAGGGAGATAGTAGGCATGTTGATGCCCTCGTCGTTTTGCCCCGCTTGGGTCTTTTCCCGAGAATATTTCTGAACGCCCCTTAGAACCATCGGGTTGTGGAAACAGACGCCCGTAGATGCCCATGAGTATCCGCCGGGCAGTTTCAGCAACAGGCAATGTCTCGGTAACAAGCGGTAGTACCGTCGAATCAAGCGCGAAGCGAACGACCTGAAGCCTTGGTTTGGAAGGTCGGAGGCAGGGAGGAGCAATTGCGTTGACATTGAAGCAGTCAGCTGGGCGAGCGTACATGACCCAGCGACTGCCTGGTGGATCGGACCAACGCTGCTGGTGGAGTTCGAGGGTTTCCATCGCTAAATGCCAGTCGGGATCATAGAGCGGTGTGGTGATGGTGGTTTTATTTTTGCCGCGTCCCTTGGTTCGCTTCATTTTTGGCGTGTGTTCGTTACAAAAAGCCGTCGCCTGATCGGCGCAGAGCACGCGAACAAGCTGATAATCGTCGCTCTGCACAACATCGTTTTGCGGCATGCAATTAATTTTATGAACGGCGGCATCTTCCAAAAGTGTAGCCTCGCACCATGATTCTGCGCGACCGAGATAACCGAGATTTTTCAAAAGAATGGATAACTTTCGGCGTTGCGCCTCGTTGAGCGTCGCTTCGGGCCAGATTACATCAACTGCTGTGTCATTTGCATAATTTGTCGGCAATGCGACGAAAGTGTCAAAGACTTTGGTTCTATCGCTCGGCCCTTTTTTAAACCAGGGCATATAGTGCCTGGTATGGCCCGTAGAGGCCGCCGGCAATATAAATGAAGGCGGTGCGGCTAAGGTGGTTAGCAATTGCTGCATTTCGTCAGTTTGGATATGGTCATTAAGCGTTCTCTTCCAAACGGCAACAAGTGCGCGAAGCAATCGCCACGGCGATGGAGGCCATTCCGGCGTTCCTTCGTTTACGTGCGTTCCCCAAGGGGTCGCATGATAGCGGCCTGCGGAAAATCGAAATTGGATAGCAAGCATTGCGGTTACCCCCTGAGTGGTCAGTTATTGTCGTCCGAGTCATCAGTATCTTTCTTCGTTTTTGCCGATTTTTTTGAAGGCTTCCACTTAACGATCGTAACACGAGGATCAGCAAATAGACTCCCGCAACTCTTGATTAGTTGACAACATTCTTCGAGCAAATCGCCTTCCTCTGGTATGACAAAGCTTGAAGGACTCTTTACGCATAGACCGTTGACTGTTTGAAGATCACAAGCGGTGCGCAAACGCAAGCCCGTCGAAAGAAAACGTCGTATTTTAAATAAGGCAAGAGCGATGAGTAAATGCCTAGCGTTTTCAGGTAATCCGTAGCCTCGTAGTAACGTTAGATCGAGATTGAAATACGCTTTGATCTCCTTGGCTACGAACTCGGTGCGATGGAAGGGCACATTGCCGAAACCTTGTTTTGTATCCCCGGATGGATCGACGCGATCATTCTTTACACCACCACTTTCCGAAACCCGAACATTGCTCGCTTCAATGAATCCGGACAACACCCGGCTTAATCGCAAACGCCCTCCGGCTAATTCGCCTTTGGCAATGAATAGGCCATGCAATACGGCATTGGCGTCGTACTTAAATACTAACTTGGCAAGGTCGCTAATGCGGACAGGTCCCGACTCCAAACCGGCTGCGTCTTTCTGCAGAGCATCAAAGACTGATTTGTCTTCTCCTTCCAAAATATACGGAGAGTTAATTCGATGAGCCTCCAGTATGGAATTCGTCAGAGCGGAGCCGTCCTCTCGATTTACGCGGATATACGGCAGGCCGCGAAGCTTTTCAAGAAGGTCCTCGGCCGCTTCGTCCCAGCAGGCCGTTTCCATCCGGTTGGCCACTGATTGGGCCGATTCGACTAAGAGCATCTCCACTCCGTCAGGTAGAGCATAGCGTGCGGGGCCGAGATCAGCGAAGCCGGTAGGCTGAAATCGGTCGCCTTGGCGCGGACAAAGCTCCGCTTCAAGCAGAAGTCGCGGAGCGGAATTAAGGATAGCGTAATCGATAGTCATAACGATCATTCTCCTATTAAGGTAAGGGATGAAGTTTCGGACATATTCTTTGATCGCGTTACTAATTTCAACAATTGTTCAATGCTGGATTTGTCAATCGGGAAAAGAAGCGAGGCCGCAAGTCGACGCGGATCGAGACCTTTTGTATCCTCCCATGCATTGTCGCAAGTATTTCCGCCCGAGGCACGATGCGGCAACGGATTGATTCCGCAAGATCGCAATCTGCGCATCGCGATTCGGCAAGCACTACCGATATCGCCGCGTAAGAGGAATGGGATAATTTCCGATTCGATCCTGATGCGAACTTCGCCTGCGGGAAATTTCAAGGGCTCCGGCACGAAAAGCAATTTCAAAAGCGCGTAGGCCCGCGGCAGTATTATTTTCTGGCGATTAACATCATCATACTTAATGGCGGGTTTGCAGCGATGGTCAACGAGGATCATTCCCCAAAGCAGACTTTCTATGCGGCGATCGTTAATTCCGTCCGCTAAAAAAGAGGCAATTGCGTCAAGCGAGGCATAACGCTCCGCATGTAGCGACAGTTTTGCATCACCCTTTTTTGCACCGTCCATGATTCGGCGACGAAGAACCGCTATCAGGTTTGATGTCAGATCGGCGCTGTTCCAGACAACGCTGCGATCCTTTTCGGCCCAAGATCGGTGAAAACTCTTCCAGTCCGTCGGTTCCATATTGCTTCGCAGAGGACCGATATTGTTTTCCTTGTCATAGATACTGGACAAAGCGACCGCTAATTCATGTTCTGCCGAATTGTCTGCCGTCGCTCGAATCCACTCCGAAGACAAGTCACGGAGCGGCCGCAAGCCTTTTTCTTCGCGGAATCGTTCGGCTCGGGCAAGCTCTCGCTCCATTATCCCCAAGGCTTGAAGGACTTCGGAAAGATGCTTATCGCCATAACGGCATAAATTGAAAATGGCCGATTCGATTGCATGAACGGCATTGCCGACTGTTGTCGGCATTTTGTCGCTTTGCGCTCGATGCAGTTGATCAAGCCACGCATCAACTTCATGCAACAAATTGACGTTCGGAACTGCTTGAACCTGGAATCGTCCCAACGGAGTAGCAAAAAAAGCCTTACCGCTTCGTTTTAAGAAACCGACGCGGACGAATGAGCTAATGCCGCGGTCAACTCCCAGACTCGCTATCGCACGGGCGAAATCCACGCTGTTTCGTGCTGGGTTTCTTCCTATATCCGCTCTTCCCTCAGAGAAAAGCAATCGCAACTCGGGGATCGAGATATCTTTCTCCCAGAGCGGCAGCCACAATTCACCGCGCGATTCTGCAACTTCATATTCACACTCTGACGCGTACCCTACTGAAACCGAGCGCACCATAAAGGGAAAGACCGAACGGTTACTGACTGTCATTCCAAGTCGTCGATTGGCGGATCCCGTGAGTACCAGAGCGCCTTCTATCATCAAAATAAAATCCCAAGGATTGTCGATAGAACTGCCCTCCATGCCTTGTGTCATATTCGGGCCACCGGCGCGGCCAGGCGCGAATTGCCCGACTGCAGCCGAATTGAGTTCGTTCGTCGGTTTGCCAAGCAATGCGTTACGAAGCCATCTATCTGACGATTCAGGTGGTATTTCCTTTTCTATTCCCAACAGAATCAGTCTTTGCATGAAGTTTTGCGAGAAATCGAGTCTACCATCATTACCGCCAGTGCCTAAAATCGGCGGATACGCTTGCCCGTCCTGCTGAAGCACAATGGCGGTATCCATCCATTTAACAAATGCATCAGGCAGTTCGCTACGATAGCGCCTGAGCAGCATTTTTTTCTGTTCCGGAGATGGTTTGTCTTGGATGCCGCATTCCGTCAATATGTTTGACACTTTCTTAATTACGTCACGATAGCCGCTAAGTCGGTTTTGCTCGCTTTTAACAATCGTTGTAACGGCACTGCGATTGTCCTTTCCAAAGAAGCCAGAACCGCCTGCCCAAGGGGCTACGATCGGCGTAGGCTCATATAGATGGAGGAAGAAATCAACAAGTTCCTCAAGGTCGAGAGTGCTTTTTATTGAAAAGACGCCGTTTTTCCAGGAACCACGGACGTTGGGATCAATTTGTTCGGCCACCAATCGAAAAATTCCCAATGCCTTAAGATAACTCATAAACGGTTCAGAAACGCAACCGTATAAAACAGTAGAATAGATGTTAGACATGTTTAATCTCCGATTTATCTGCATTGGCGCTGGCTTGCCAGTCAGATGCACGTAGAATGGCCTCCAGGTATGCTAATCGGAACGGCCCCAACTTTACATCATCACGAAGCGAGAGAGCCATCTCGATCCAAGATAGCTTTCCGTCGCTGGTTAGGACCAGTTCCATCAATTCCAAATTAAGCGTCGTTTCCACCGCTTCGATTGAATTGCCTAATGTAGTCGACGGAAGGACGTCGCCTTCCCAAATTCCGCGAGCAAAACGACATGATTGCTTTTTCGGCTTTAATTCGTTTGGCAAGGATCGAATGGAAAGACGGACTTTGCCGTGGTGCGCCGCTATTAGGTATGCAATTAGATTGTGTTTTTCTTCTGGGATCAAATTGTTTGGAGCTTGAAGCGCGGCCAGGGCAGAGGCAAGCTCGTGACGAAAATGGCGACGTATGCCTCCATTTGCACCGTTGGCTATTTTTTGCGAATATTTCCAACAGTTTTTTGGCGCCTTGGCAATATGGCTGCCTGTTTCCGATGTAATTTTGCGAAATTCCGCCGATTGCCGCGCTTCATCGCTTAGCTTGGCGACAAACGCCGGATGAGCCTTGCCGCGATCATGCCATCGAGCCGCCAGAAGTAATTCTTCGCGCGGCAGGTCAAATGATATTTTATCGATAATTGCATTTAATTTATCGCAGACTTGGTCCGTATGCTCAGTAATGTTCTGCCAGACACCTAATTCGCTTGTCTGGTCCGCGTCAGTCGAATCATTTTTCTTTCGGTCTTCGATTTGCAAAGGTAAAGGTCCAATGGCGTTGACAGATTCGCCCGTCCAACCGGTTTGCGGAGAGTATCCGCCGGCTTCGAGAGCTAACAGAAACACCTGACCAGGAAAGACGTTTTCGATTTTCGCCGCAGTCCATTTTCCGTCGAGAAAATCCCATCGCCAGATAAGCCTTTTCCCTTTTTTATTGCTTTCTTTCAGAAATTCACGAAATCGACCTACAGGAACGGAACATAGCTCATCTCTTAGAGCCGGAGGAGCATTGTCGCTCGGTCCGGAGTCTTGAAAAATCTCTCGCCAGTAGACCTGAACGTCGTGCTCCTCGCTGTCGCGTATGTACCGCGACACGTCGATATCGTTTCCGGCAAGATCGGGCGTCGTGTCGAACAATTCAAGCAGATCCTTGCGACGGAGAACGTGCGTCGGTCGTTGGGCATAGAGTTGGTCTAATACATCCGGCTCCAACTCGGTAGCGAGTTCCTCCAACGCCATCGGTCCGACGTTATCGAAGCCGCGACGGCAGAGAATTTTTCGAACAGTATCCAATTCGTCGCTCTCGTATGGCGCGGATTGTTTATCGGCCACATCGATCCAATGTACTTCAGCCTCTTCATATTCGCCTTTGCGATTGCATCGCCCAAATCGTTGAACCATCGATGCCCAGGGTGCTAACTCTGTAAAAAGTATTCGGGCGGAAATATCCACGCCTGCCTCGACGACTTGAGTGGAAATCGCAATTACCCCCTCCGGTGGCCGCTCAGAATAAAGTCTGCACATTTGTTCCGCTCGATCCGGAGGTCTGAAACGTGAATGAATCAGAATCGGTTGTGGAGGCTTATTATCTTTGTTTTTCTTATTGTCCAACAGCTTACGAAACTCCTCGAATAGTTCGATAGCCCGATCGACCGTATTAACGACCGCCAAGGTTAAGATTGGTTCCCGTTCAGCTTTGTTGGCCTTTCGATGAACTTCGAGGATCTCGTTTGCTAGCTTGGAGGGTTTATTTTCGACGGCATTTTTACTCGCATACAGCCGTTTAACGGCATGGAGTCGTTTGCCGATGGTGGTGGTTTTAGCTTGTTTTTCCTTTAAAGAAAGCCCGAATGCTTCCAATGACGGTGCCGCATGATCGACTGTCTCTAGCCAACCGCATTTCAATGTGGCGCTCATCCAGAGAAAATGGCATGCCTGATAAACGCCCCATCCGGCAGACTGCTTCCCGCCAGCTTGGAAAGCTTGAAGTTGGGCCGTGGTAGCTACCCCGTTTCCCATTAGTTGCACTTCATCAAAAACCCAAAGACAATCGTTGTGCAGAAGTCCGAACTCCATAGGCCAACGTGCTCGGCTCGCGGCATAACCGCGGTTGAGTGCCCGCGAGAGAAGCATATCCTGCGTGCCAATGAGGATGGTCTCTCTATCCGGCCACATTGCCCAATCTGACGGTGCCTCTCCGCCCATAAGTAAATGCACGGCTATCGTCGAGCCTGCGTCTCCATTGCGTTTGGCCCAGGACGCGGTAGGCAAATTAGAGATTTCAATACAAAGATTATAGTTGACAAGGCGATTGCGTCCGCCGACATCCTGCCATTCTGCCTTGCCGGCAAGCATGCCCAAGTTTTCGAGCCAGCGAACCGTCTCTTCGTAGGTCTGCTCCACAAGTGTGCGCATCGGTAGGCAGTAGATCAACCGTCGAGGTGTAGTTTGACAAACATTTGCGCTAAGATGAAACCGCCGTCGGTACAACCACCCTAGAATCACCGCCGCCGTTTTTCCCAACCCAGTTGGTATGTCGATCATTTCAGGAAACGTTGGTGTTGTAGCCAATATCTCCTGATATTTAAATGGCTCAGGCAAACCGGTTGCCGTGGTAAATAGCTCATTATAGGAAACATTTATCATCGGATTGATTTCCTTTTTCTACAGGCTTGCTGGATTTGATAAGTGCTAAGCAAGCTTTGGGATTCTCTTACAATTGCATCGCGCATTTCCTCCGGCTCCAGCACTTCGGCATGTTGTCCGAAGCTTAAAATCCAGCGTTTGATTTCTTTGGTGCCGTCCAGACGGAATTCGGCAAGCAGGCTGCCGTCGCGCTGGGCGGTGAGTTTTTGGCTGGCGTGCCAGTTTGATTCTTCGACATATCGGGCAACAGTCGGTGAGAAGCGGATTTTTACGTGCACATCGCCGTCTCCGTGGAATATGCCGAAGGAAGAGGAAAGATGTTTGGCGAGGTCAAAATTATCCGGCGGTGGAAAGCGGAACTCCGTCACTTCGGCCTCGCTTATGCGATCAACCTTCCAGTGGTTAATTTCGTCTTTGTCCGTCTTCCGACCGATCAAATAAAGTGAGCCGCGATGGTAGGCCAGACCGAAGGGATAAACATCGTAGGTGACCGGCTCGGTGGCTTGCAGCGATTGATATGCAATGAATACCGCGCGGTGGTCTTCGATTCCGAGCATAAGCTGATCGACAATCTCCGCCTTTTTGGAATAGTCGCTCACGCCGACCATCGTTTTATGGAACAATGCAGCGAATTTTTCCATATATTTTATAGCACCGTCGCCTAGCGTGGCGCGGATCTTTTTAAATGCGCGTTGGGCGGCCTCCCAAAAGGGCGTGCCGGCCAGGGGCTCCAAAAACCGCTGCCCAAGATAAAGTGCCGCGGCTTCATCCCATAGAAGGGATATGCCCGGCGGATTGGCGCCCGTCTGCAATTTCCATTTTTTCCGTCCGAAATCCTCGACGGTTTCTTCTATCGGGAATCCGGCGGTTTGAAAAATTTCCAGATCGCGGCGGATGGTCTTTTCGCTGACGGAGAGTTCCTCGGCCAGTTCTTTGACCGTGGCCCCGTAATGCCGGGCGGAAAGGATGCGCAACAAGATCCATTGGCGAATAAGCGGCGAGCTGACGTCCATCGTTAACCCCCTGCCATGACTGCGATACCATGAGAGTAATCGAGCATACCCGATTCCCCCCAAATCGCAAGATGTTTCCCCCCGCTGGTTCGCTCGTTTTTTCAAAATACCCGCCATAAAGCCCCCTTTTTTCGAAATAGTTATTTATCTTTGCATGGGCCGCAGGGGCCAGTTCCATTTTCGCTACACGAAAATTGGGACAGTCCCCGAAAGCCCACCGCCCACTGGGTTCGGAGCCTGTTAAGGGGACAGGTTCAATTTGCCGGAACGGCCCGGAGGGGGATTCGTACAAACCGAACCTGTCCCCCTATTGTTTATGTTTATTAAGGCATTGGCCACATGATTTTCGTTTGCTATGCCCGGTAAAAGCGCCATGAGCAAGTGCGTTTCCGGATGCAGTTTTTGCCTGGCGAGCGGTTTCAGCCCATCGGCCAAGTGCTCGATGAGTTTCGGATCGGTAAACCGGTGCGCCTGCCGATAGGCATGAAAAACAACCTGGTGCATTACGTCTTCCCGCGTGCGGATGTCTTTCTTTTCCAGCAGTTCGCTGTCTCGTTCGGCGATGAACACCGAAAGCACCACAGGCGGCGATGGGGTCATTACACCATGAGATATACCCAGCCGGGAAGGAATATAGCCTTCGATCCGCACTTTTTCGGCATCCAATAGCGGCGCAAGCCACCTGACCACCGAGCGGGATAGATATCCCAGCGACTCTCCCCAGGCATTGTTTATGCGAATTGCACGTGGATCGCGAAGATTGGCCGACTCTCGTTCCAGTAAAACCGCTTCGCCCAAGGCAACCGGCGCGAGACGCTTCTTTACCCCGACGATGTGGGTCAGAATCTCACCGAGCAGGTGTTTTTTGGAGTCAATAGACAACTCGGAATCAGCCATGCCATGCTCCCCGTATCGTTTAGGTATTCTCTCGTCCTCGGCTTCCCCCTCCTTGGCGAAGCGGACGATAGCAATTCTCTCACCTAATAAGATACCAGCATGGTTGGACAGATTCCGGGTAACCCAGACAAAAGTTCACTGGTGGCAGACTATTTTAGGTTGATGATTTGGAAAGATTAGAAAGGTTGTAATATCATTAGTGAGAAACCATTCTGATATCTTGGCTTTCGGAGGCTTGAATCTGGGCTTTATGACGGTCTAATTCGGCGACCATTTCGCCCCATCTTTATGCAGGCATTTCTCGGTTTTCAAAGCGGCTTTGTTTTTAATGAGCATGCTGCGCTTTTTTCTAACCGGGCAGCCGCAGATAGTGCATTTACCCCCATCGAATTTGTCGCATTCCATACAAATCTGGTAACGAACGGCTGTTTCGTCGGCGGTTCGCACGGGAAAACCCGCCCAGGCCCATTGGGCCAATTCTTGAACATATCTTCTCGGTTGTAGTTCAGAAAACTTGATCTGGGGGTACTTTGTTGTGGAGTGCTAAACGAGACAGAATTGCTCCCTTGATGGATATTTTGAGAGTATAGCTGACCGAGCAGTAGAGCTAGTGGTTAAGCGAGTCTCCTGTCTTATTACGTCGCTTCGTCACCAATGTCATTGCCTCGGGGGCGTCGTTGCAGAACGATGTGGAACGATGCAAATAAGTCGGCCCGGCATGACGAAAATAGGCCCAATATGACGCAAGGATTATTAGCCATAACGCAAATCCTGCTCCAATTCCCAAGAAATGACGCAAATGACGGTCGTGACGGGACGTTCCGTCAATTAAAACGATTACCTAAAAATTACAGGAATTCCATCCGAATTCAGGCGGAATTCGCTTGATGTTTTTCCGAAAACACGGCTCATGTGTGGATGTACAAACCAACGCATACCCCCCAAACCCAAGGAGCATGACCATGCACACAATTGAGATAACCAACGATTTGATGATGGTTTTGGATGACGATGGCAACGGTTACGACTGCCATGTCCTGACTTCACTTGCCGAGGCCCAGGATCAACTGCAAAAGTGGATGAATGAATATTCCATCGATTACAACGAGGCCCAAACGGCTGTCGCCGAGTTTTTTGCTGCCCAATAGTTTGAATTCCAAATTCCTACCAACCCTTAACTGAGGAGAATTGTCTTGAAGAAGAACGAAGTAAAGATCGGCCACACATACACTGCCAAGGTGACCAACCGAGTGGTCCAGGTACGGATCAACGCCATCAGTAAATATGGCGGCTGGGACGCAACAAATGTGGCCACCGGAAAGAAGATCCGTATCAAATCGCCGGCCCGTCTCCGCTCGGCCGTGGGCGGCCACATATCGGAGCAAGGTTGACGGATGTGCCGAAGCGAACTCAAGAGGAATTGGTAGGCGAACAGCTTGACAGTTTAATGAGAGAAGCCGGGGCCAAAAGTTTTCAGAATGTCTATTTCTCAAAAGACCAATTGGCTCAAATGCCGCCGGATGAAAGAGCCAAGGCCCTACAATTTATGGCCTTAAACGCCATGATGGCTAAAAAGGAACGCGAACGCACTAAAGCGGCAAAATTCGCAACACCGACGCCATAAATTTATACGTTAATTGCCAATCATTTTTTTCTCTGATTTAGTCCGCAATTTCAACTCAGCATCATAAGCTCTCGAACATCTTTGGTACGACCATTTCCGCTTTTTCCAGGGTTGAGTATAATCCCGCCCGAGTTGTTCCGAAAGCCATTTTTCCACGTAATCGCTAATTTCCGGCCAGGTCCATTTGTAAAGATCACGGACTCTAATAATCTCACCCATGATTCGCCGGGCCTCCGGGTCTGGAACTGCAACTCGATTTACTCCGTTCTTGCCAACCAGCTTAAATCCCATCGGAGCATGGCCGTTAGCCAACCGGCCTTTTGCCTTAAAACCGCGAAATACCTCCTTGACTCGTTCGCTTTTCATTCCTGATTCCATTTCGGCACAGGCCGCCAATATCGTAAAAAGCAGTTTGCCTTGTACGGTATTAGTGTCGATATGCAGATTGGCAAAATGTACGGTCACGCCGCGTTCAGTCCATAGCCGCAATGTAGATAGACAATCTTCGGTATTCCGCCATGTTCTATCGAGATAGGCAAACACAACATGATCCCCGGCCCGAAGGGACTGATGAAGTATCTTGCCGGCGGGCCGCAGTTTGAGTTGTATTTTATAGGCTGATACCGCCTTATCTTCTTCGATAAATTCCAAGTCAGGCAAATCGGGATATTGCTCTCGTATAAATTCCGCCCAGCGTAATATGAGTCTACGCTGCGCCTCGATGCCCAGGCCACTATCAATGGAATCCTGGTGAGAGCATCGTACATAGCCCCATAATTTCACGCCACGTTGAGCTTCGATTTCTTCGACTGTCTGGCGGCGTACTATTTTTGTGCTTTCCACCAGCTTTTTTATTTCTTCCCATTCTTCGGGTTTGATCTTCAATCTCTGGCGGTATCCTAAACCTCGATCACTCATTTTGAATCCTCCAAAACTCTCGGATCGGCTCGTATGCAGTGATTTTCGTCGGAGGGATCGATCAACGCTCCGCCTTCCAGCCCGTCGTCGATAAATTGCCATTCATGGGCATGCGTTAGCGGCTTGAACGGTAAAGCGGTGCTTATGCGCAATGCGGATTCTGGATCGGGGGCCGCGACGATCCAAAGGCTTTTAGACCTTCTACCGAGATGTTCGGAGATGTTGTAGGGAATCATAATAGTTTCTAAAAAAGTCGCGCACAGACAATGGCAGCCCGGAGTTTACTAGGAGCTTTCCATCGTCAACGTACCCCTACGGCTAGTCTGCACGCGACGGATATTTCATTGACAAAACTCCTGACAGATTGGGGTATCTCTGGCGGCATTTATTCTACCACTGGATATTTAATGCTACAAGATTTCTTCTGCCGATTTTGTCCCAACATTTAGTGCATAGCCGTTTATCTTTGTCCACGGTATTCTCACCAGCGGTTTCGGGATGGCGATACCTACGGTCATGTGGCACAACCAGCTTTCTCCCGCAACTCCAACATTGATCTATGTAAGTATCACTCATGCAACCGCCTCCATTCTAGCGGCGTTGTGCATTTCGACTGCGGCGTCCAAAGCCGTCAAAGCCCGCCTCATGCTATAAGCATTATCCTTCCAGCCCATCTGCCATACGCTTGACGGCATAATGATGCCTGGGCCGACTTCCTTTTCCCATATCTCGCCTAATCGGTCGCGGCAAGCCTCTGCGAATGACGGGCCGCAAGATAGCGGGAAAATATCAAATCGCTGCAACAAGGCTTCGTCCAGGCTACTTGCATCGTTGCTTGTGGCAATCACAATCAGCCGGGGCGGCAATTTCTGTTCTGATAAATCATCCTTCAATAGTGGGATGACATTCTTGCTTGGCAGCAGTTCCATTTCCTCAATCAGTAGAACATGCCAGGGCGAGCCAGTCATAGGCATCATGCGGAATCCAGAACTACGCTCTCGCCCTTCCACCGGATGCCCGAACAACCACCGCACCTCGTCAATCGTAAGATTGGCGGCGGAATACTCAATTAGCCCTGACCACGGACAGACATTCAGATCGTGAATCAGGGCTTTAGCAATAGAACTTTTGCCAATTCCTCCGCGACCTTCCATCATAATGCAGCAGGGATTGGGATTCGCAACAAGGTTTTTTAGTCGTCGCACTACGGCAGCCTGGCCGACTACATCATTTAAGGTTGTGGGCTGGTATCGGACTGATAATCGCATGGTAAACTCCTCGAGGTTTCGGGGATTTCATCGAACAAATCTAATTGACCGGGCAAAAGTGAAAGCCCGGTGAATAACACTTTCTGGCGGCATATCGGAGCGGGTTCGCCGCGGTATGGTTCAGGCTTGGGTGGAGGATTAGTAAGAACAAAATCAT
Organism: Pirellulales bacterium; assembly: GCA_963845975.1. GTDB lineage: Bacteria > Planctomycetota > Planctomycetia > Pirellulales > Thermoguttaceae > JBEKIK01. The sequence goes on from CAWJUD010000002.1 coordinate 1,990,223, forward strand.
CAACTGCAATTTTGTCGGGCAGTTCTAGCCTCTGCACTTCTAGTTCGCAGGCGTAATCTTCCGCATCTTCCTCAGTCTGAAATTCGCCAAGGACGAATGCGCCGGTATCTGTTGGCGTTCCATCTTCATGGTCGATTACGGCAATTAGCTTATATATCATCCTATAAATTCTCCTTCCTCGTCGAACTCATAATCGTTGGCTTCGATGGTTTCCTCGATATACTCATCGCTGTCTCGGTATTCGATTTCCTTTTCGCCAACTCTTGCGAGGTGTCGGCATGCCTGCTTATAAATATCACTCAATTCTGATTCGATGTCTCCCTTAATCTCATACAATATGTCCAGGTTAATGTCAGTATTGTCGTATAATTCAAACTCAACACTAACGCCGTTGTATTGTTTTTTCCCCATACTGACATGCCAGTTTATGTCATCTTCCGCAAACGCCACGGCCTTGAGCATGTCGGCCGCTTTCAATAGAGGTTTTATAGTGTCGCTATTTTCTCTCTTAGCAAATTCGCGTAGATCAATGTTTGCCTTGAATGACACCTCAGGATAACCACCGAAGTCCCAATAAATTTCAGGTACTTGAATTGTCTTATCGCTGCCGGAAATTTTTTGTGTGCGGTATTCTACTTCTATACCATAATCCTCCCTAAGAATGTCTTGAAAACATTCGGTCAACAGTTCCTCATCGAATGAATCGTATCGCTCGCACTCCCTCCACCATTCCCTTGCCTGCTCCTTGGCTTCGGGTGATACCTCAGAATATGGACGGCCTTCTACAATTGTGGCGGTAGCCATTGGTAAACTCCTTTTTTTGGGGTATCGTAATTCACGGTACGATCGCCTAGCTCTGGCGGCATAAACCATCAGGGCTAGGAGGCCGGGCCGGGCTACTAATGCGTATCTGCCCGCGCTCCAGGCTATTTTGAATCGCTGGCACTCTCGGCGGATGGTTCCTTCAATGGCATGGGCCACCAATCATTAAATCCCGCCTGATTAGCCCACTCATAGGCATCGTCCAATGTCTTGAACGGGCCGTAAACTGTAAATCCGTTTCGTGGATTGCCAGTTAAAATAATGTGCATACCCATGTGATTATTCCTCTGGGTTAAGATTGACTGTATCGCACCACGCAGGCGGCGGATCACAATATCTCGATTTGCGAGTAAGGCACACCACCACCCGCACACCAACAGGCTCTTGCCCATAACTGCACTCGCCATCAGTGACAAGGATTATCGCTTTCGGCTTCGGCTTTTCTTCGCAGGCGGCACGGATTAGCTCTTGCATATCCGTTCCGCCGCCTCCGCTTACTTCAACTTGCTCGGCACGAAAGACGCTCTTGGCCGATTGTACTTGCGTATCACCAACCAGAACACGCACGCCGCGGGGATCGGGAATAGATCGCAAGGCATTGCTGATTATCCCCATCGCCAAGGCAATGTCTTTCTCTCCCATCGAGCCGGATGAATCCACAGCCACGATAACCTTTGGAATTGGCTTAACGTGGGCCGGAAGTAATGCACCGCCTCTCGGTTGCCGTCTGTTCGGCCTTTGGTACGTGAATGCTCCGAATCCAGACGTAGAACCAACGGCATACTTTATTTTGGCTAATAGCTCTCTGGCGGGATCAATCTTTGGGTGAAGTTTATCTCCCGCCTGCCTTGCCAATCCACCCGGTACGCTTCCACGGCCTCGTTGCTCTTGATAATCCTCGATAGCTTTGGCGGTAGCGGCTTCGATAAGATTCTGCTCATGCTCTTGCAGGCCGGGGTGTTCTTCGCTTGGCGGGCCATCCTCCCACGGTCGCGGCTGGCCATCGGCGCATGAACCTCCTATCTCCTCCGCGCTTTCCGATAGCTCACTCTCGGCGGCAGTTTTCCCGGATTGGCTTCCGTCCACCGGATCGCTCTCGCTATTGCCGTTATCAGCATTTTCTCCCGCCTCCTTGCCGCTACTATCATCCCCCTGCTTATTTTCTTCGGCTTCATTTTTTCCGCCGTTGTCTTGCTCTTCCCCTTCCTGGCCTTCCGATTGGCTTTTTTCATCGCTTTCTTCATCGCTTTGTCCCTTTCCTTGCTCTTGTTTCTGTTCCTTCTTTTGCTCGGCGGCCCGTTCCGCCAAGAGATTGAAATACTGCTCTGCCGTAAGATTGCGGGGCAATCCTAGCTTTGCCGGTGTGACGCCTTCATCCGGGCATGTCAAGCCGGATTGCTCTAACACATCATTAGTCGCCGCGTCCACGGCATAACGCCATATTGCCAGCCTATCAGGCGCAGGCGGTTTACCTAACAGTTTTTCACACCGTTTACCATGCCTACTCCATACATGGATAGTCTCATGCAATACGACGAAGCCAAGATGTTTTAGTTCTCGGCTCTCGATAAAAGCAGGGTCAAAGTACATCCTAGAATGTTCATCGACCGCCATAGTTCCTAGTCCCGGTTTCTCTGTCGGAATAAGCGACATAATAGCGTGAGTAAGATAGGGCATCTTCTTAGCCGCCAATAGGCGGGCTTCGGATAGTTTGCGATTGCTCACTAATAACCCTCCTATACCGCCGCCATGACGTTTTTGTGGACTTCTAACACCAACTCGTTGAATTGAGCGGGTGCTTTTAACAGTGTCGCCGCACTCGGTACGGTAAAATACAATCCGCCCGCCGCGGCAATGGAAGGTTCCAACCAGGTCTTTGCCACTTCGGCAAAGCAATCCACAGCAGCCAGCCACCGAGCCTCTGACGGCTTACCGTTTTTGTCTAAGTCGTAGTTCTTCACCCGGTCAACCAATGCGCCCAGGATTGCCATGATTTGATCGCTGCGGGGTGGAATTGCCAGATAGGTTTCCAGATCGAGCGGTCCTAATCCTGCCCGTTTGTTTATTGCAATGGCAATCCAATCTTCGGGATTTGGCAAATCCAGGGATTGCTCCCACGTCTGATACTCAATTCCGGCTTCTTCGCCCACGCAAGCAGCAATAGCCCTGTAACGCAGCAATGGTTCGGCGTCGATTGCTTCCAGGGAGGCGGTGCAGATTGCCGCGTTAGTCCAAGACCGCATGGAAGGCCATGCGCCGGAAGCCCTAGCCCGCTCCTTCGGATATGCTTCCAGCAATCCAGGCTTGTGCTTGTGAAACGCTCCGATCAGGGATGTATTCCTGCCGATATGTTTTTCCCAATCGGTCGGCAGGGGAATAAAGCTAGGCGTTGGGAATTTCAAGGCATTACCCATGCCACGTTGCCACGCTTCTGTATCGGTTTCCCAGGTTAAATGGGCCATGCGATTGGCAAGAGGCGGCTCTAGTTCGCTGCCGTTGGCGGCACAGTCCGGCGGATTGCAGGCCGCAACCTTCCAAACTGTATCCGGTAGAACGGCATCGCCCACGCGATTCTCGGCAATCACACCCAATAAGGCGGCTTGCACGGCCGGCGGGCAGGTAGTCAATTCGTAGATGAACAGGACATGCTGCCCGAATTGCATATCCTGCGCCCACTTTGGCGGCATAACTGCCATGTAGGGATGCTCACTGTTCACTGGGTATGGATAGCCGCCAATATCGGCAGGCTCGCGTAACGAGCCTATCAGCGTATAACACTGGCGGCCTACCGCTCGGGCAAAGGCTTCCACAGTTCGGCTCTTGCCGCAACCGGGCGGGCCGCTGACTAATGGCGTGACCTTGCCGGTTTGGGCAACGGTCCAGAAGATGAGATTTGGGGTAGTTCGACAACTCACGGTAAACTCCTATGTTTGGGGTACAGAGTAAACCATCCTCGCCCTTGCACAACTACGAGCTATGAAAGGGCGAAAGGGTCTACCGTCTACCACTACCTCACACTATGCACACACGCCTGCTTGGGCAAAATCTTGCATTACCGCCGCGGCAGCCGCACTCTTTGCCAGCATGGCCACGTTCTTCAATCCTTCCAATCCCTCGCCCAGGATGTTGGAATAGAGATTGATGCGGTCAACCAACTCCTGAGCCTGTGCCGCCCGAACATTCAGCCGGTTCTCATTTAGCGTGCCTTTGCTAACATCGTCCAAGAGTTGAGAGGCTTGTTCCTGCACTTCCTTGGTGAGAACATCCCGAATTGCTCTGGCGGCATCGGCATCCATGAAGGTCCTGACGGTGGTGATCCGGTTGCCTTCCTGGCAGCCTTCGATTGCCGTGGCCAGAGTTTTCCACCGCGCCAGCCAATGTTCCGGTATGTAATACACGCCGGATCGGTCGAAGCCTTTCATGCCGTCCATCTTGGCAATCACGGCGGCTAGAGCCTGGCCGACTGCGCCGGAGGTAAGCACGGCCTTGTGCTTTAAGAACTCTTCGGTGAGCTTGTATTCGTCGGCATAGCCGTATTCGGTCTTGACTCTTCCCTCCTGAACCTTGGCGGAGAAGTTGGTGACATAGCTGTTTACGGCTACATCCCGCTCGATATTCACCAACTCCACTCCATTCCGTTTCGGCTTCTTATGGCTGACAATCACCTTATCCTTGGTGCCGTAAACGTCCTTGATGCTGTTGTGTAGGGCACTCTGGTCTGTCCTGGGATTGGGCACGCAACCACCGAAACCGGCGTTTTCTAATACGTCTTTGATTGCTTGCAACGGAGTGGGCTGTAGCGTCCAAAATACCATCGCACCACTAATGTCTGTCTGTCTTTCAATCATGGATAAACTCCTTGTGTGAAGGTGATAGAAACAATCCAAACTTTGACCGATACAACGAACGCAATGAGCAAACGGGCCGTGACTTATATGCCAAAAAACATGAAGCATACGGCTATGTCGATGCTGGTGAAGCGCCTTACGGCCTGCCAGTATTAGGCAACAGTCAATTCTCTGTTAAGAAAAAGTCGCTTGGCGAGCCTTCCACAAATTCCTGTGTCAGCATCCAGCGAATTCGAGTGCGTAAAAGAGACGACGAATACTTACGCATTCAAGCCAGCTCAAACAGGCAAACCGCCGATAATAAATTCGCAGTATCTTTATAAATGGGTGTTCACCAAACAGCCCAAAAGAATAAGAATGACCGTAGAGGTGATAGAATAATCAATCGACCAATCCGGCAGCGTCCAAGGCTTGCCAGTCTTCGAGGGACCAGTTTATTCGGGGGTTGATTGTTGCTTTGGCAGTCTTTTTCTTTGGCCGTTTCTCTACCGTAAAATTTGCTGGCGCTTGGATTAGATTGGCAAGACCATTGTAGGGCGGGGGTAATTTTCCGGCAGCGCGTTGTCGAAAAAACCACCTGGCAGCTTGACGAAAGTGCTGCCAGGGTGAGCCTTTGGGAGAGCCATTTTTTCCTTGTTGTAGGCCCCAGGGCAAGCCGCGATGATCCTTTATTCCACGGCGGCGAAAGTCAGCCGCTATATTCTTAACATCATGGCCTTTCCCAAGTCTCTCCGCTATCTCAGCAATATAGGCTAATTGCTCCAAGTCCCATTCCCAGCCTGTGTAGTGGCCCTTATCGTCGTAAAGTCGCCGTTTACCATAGCTTGTTCTTTCAGACCAAAATCCAGTTGCGCGTAGTTTCCTTTTGCCATCATTAAACCTATCCATAATTAAGTTAGCCTCCATTTCAGCGAAGGCTGCGCGGATTGCGATGATTACCCTGCCCATAGGAGTGGATAGATCAAGCGGCATCCCCATAAATTCTAAAATTACGACATTAGCCTCCTTTTTACGTAATCTCCCGATAGTATCTAATATATCCCCAATATCACGACCCAAGCGGTCAATGCAAGTTACTAGAACTGTATCACCCTTTTTTACCTTGTAGAGCAGCATCCTTCCGGCCTCTCTATTTCGGAATCGGGTGGAAACGCCACTAGTGCCAGCCGGTTCGGAAAGCATTACAAGCGATTCTAATCCTCTTTTATCACATTCGCTTTTAATTGCCTCGGCTTGGCGTTCAAGTGAATCTTCCGAGCCGACGCTAGATACCCGGGCGTAACCGTAGGCGATCATGGTTATTTACTCCTATGTTGAATGTGTATCCAGGGCATATCGACGCGGGGTGGTGTTCGGTCGGCATGATCCGCCCAAGCTATTAGAATCAGTACCACGACTGTAATTATTCCGGCAATTACCCATTTTTTCGGTTCAGGCTGAGTTACCGAGACTATTTTGATAGGTTTCCTGTGGCGTTTAATGCTTCTTTTGTGCGTCTGTTGTTTGGGGACATCCTTTGGCCCTACATCAACCCCGGCCTCTCGCAGGGCACGCAGGAAAGCCTTGTCCGGGTGTTTAATCCAAATGGTCATTTTCAACTTCCATTACCTCTTCCACGCTGACACCCAGGGCAGTCGCAATAGTGCGGACGGTCGCGTAGTGCGATAGATTGCGCCGGTTGCAACAGTATCAGTTGATGTAATCTTGTGCTGCGCGGCGGGTCCAATATGGGTCACGCCGATAGTTTTGGTATTTTCTACGCATGAAAATGTTCCTTTAGAGGGTGAGAACTTCTGGCGGCATACGAAAACTATATCCAATCTGGTCACGCAACTAGCGTGACACATTGTTGCGCTGCCGGTCAGTCTTTATGGCGGCATGCGCCTCTGGTCGGTAAAACATGCGCAAACGGTCAATTAACAGCACGCGCCCGCCTGCTGCATACCGCGCGGCAAGTCAGATTAAGGGTATCGTTAGGGTATATTCCCCTAGTCTGTTTTACTCTGGTATTCCATCGCTGTATGTCTTTAACACAACATAGCGTGTAGGCTGTTGCTTCAGATATTCGGCATGGGGAGCGGTGAATACTCGGAACGCGCTTGCGAGTAGGTCCAACACCACAACAACCGTGCAACAGTATTGCCAGGACAGTTTACGCGCTTGCTCTAATACGTCGATGATAGACATAGTTACACCTTCCGAAAATGTAAAAACTCGCAGGCTTGCGTTTAAACGCCGCCGACCGGCCTGGACGTGCAAAATCCCGCCAAGCGAATCGAAACGCAATGCAAGCGACGGCAGGGGGCTAGAAATTAAAATCTCGGCGCCCACAAGAAACAAAAAACCCCGCCGGTTTTAATGGCGGGGTTCAGTGTAAACTCTCGGATTGTAGGGGTACTTATGCAAACAGTGATGTAGGTGTGCTAGATGTAGCTTCCTCAAGATCGCACTCGGCCACCACTGCAAACAGTCCACGTAGTCGAGGATGCGTGTTGTGCAAAATGCTAGTCGCATGACCTAGACCCTTGTCCGTCTTATGCTCATCGGCAACATGCCATTGCTTGACCGATTCGCAAAACACTATGAGATAGTAGGTTGTCATATTACGCCACCGCCCTCCTTGCCAGTGTAACACGGTATTGGTGTTTGCTTCCGTTCTTTCCGGCTTGTCCAGTGTACTCTTTGCCTTCCCATTGCTTGATGAAGTCCAACACGGAGGGAATAAACTCCGCAAGTCTTTCCCATTGCGCCGCGTATAGCGTAACCGGGAAACGAGGGGAGTTTAAACCGTACACCGAGACGGCACCCTTTTCGCCAATCTTGCAAAACAGGGGGCCAGACTGCTTTGCCGTTGCCTGTTGGATCAGGCCGGCCAGCAGTTCGCTTGCTTTCTCTTGCGTTATCGAACCGTTGCAAACGGCCGCAATGATCTCGGCCTGCGAAACGATACGCGATACGTTGACACGAGCACTAGGCGCGGATAGGGTAGCAGTAGACATGAGCTTCACTCCTTAGAAAGTGAGGTTTGTGGATAGGGTTCCCGGCTTGTACACCAAGTCGCGGAACCCGTTTTTTCGACACCCAAAGCTACCCAAAAAGTCAAGTTATCTCGCTAAATCGGGGGGGATCGCGTGTATAATAACGACAAATTATGCAAGTTGGACACCTTGAAAAATGTGAATTTTCTCGTTTTAAACGCTTGTCGTAACCCTATATAGTGTAACGCTTTACCCTGCCTTACGTGGTCTATACTATCGGCCTGCTCTTGTCCAGCACGTTCCCTCGACCAGGTTACCACTGTACTTTACACCGTAGTTACCACATTGATGATGTGGTTTGTACGGTAATTCGGGTCATTTATCTAACTCTTTTGGTGGGAAAAGCAGCTTTGAGCAGATTGATTTTGCGGCAGGATAGCGTGATTCATAACACATTATCAGATAAGCAGTTACAACAACAATGGCATTGGATGGAGGGAGGCCCCCCCAAGCCCCGGCCAGCCTTTTTTAGTCTAGCGTCCCACACCTACATACGATTTAGGGAGTCTGACACAAGGATATAGAGGTTAGTGAAGATAGAGAAAGTTTAAGAGGTTTAAGGCAGAGGTGAGTCAATAGTGGTTCTCTTCCTTCCCCGGCACATTTATATTTGGCGGAGCCAAGTGAAAACTTTCGTTTTCCCAACTTGTTCATCACAAGGTTCCTTCACCGCCAGTTTAGCTTTGATGCTAGACAATCACGGACGATAGCAGGGCAGCCGAAGCCGCGAATCCCGCTAGGAGTTTCTTCTCTTTCGAGTGAAGTCCGAAGGTTGGATTGGTCCCTCGGAAAAGTGTTTCTTTTAGCTTTTGCATACGGTGAAACAGTAAAACCATCGACACTGCCCTAAATTGGGCTATTTCAGAACGGAATAGAAAGTTCTGCCGCCGTAGTCTGGATCACGGGGGATGGTTCTGACGATACCAGGGCCATTATTCTGCGGTCATCCTTTTGCCTTTCAACTGGCGGATTCGCAGCGTGGGAATTGAGGTATTTACGCAGAAAGAGAACTAAGCCGTCGATGCGGCTAGATTTGCCTTTTGAGAGATTGCCGGCCAGCCAAAACAGGTAGCCGCGAGGGATATTGCAGATTGCAACGTGTTTGTATTTTCCAAACCAAAGCTGAGAATTTGAGTTGAACCGCTGGGCGATCCGTTTTGGATTCATAAGGCGAGCTAAAGCCTTACGTTGTTTGCGATTAGTGTGACGCTCATGTTTAGCCTTACGAGCAATATCAGCACATCTAGCTTTTAACCACAAGTCTTTAGGCATATCGACCCTCCTTAGAGATAGAGGGCCAAAATAGAAGGCCGCTTCGACCCGGGAGAGTATAGCGGCCTTGAATATGCGTTTCCGCGATATTTTCGATTTGGTTCCCGGGTCGCCTATACATATAATAACCTCCACAAAAGTAAAAAAATGATTGACTTATTTGGAGGTTTCCATAAGTCTACGGAGTTAGGTTCGGATAGTCAAGGGGGTTAAGCCACTTGATTTGGCCGATGTAATAGGCGATAATTTCAATGTTCCCCTTCGGGGGCTTGTAAGACTGCAACCACCAAATTGCAGCAGGCAGCGGATGCGGCGATTGCAAGCTGCTCGTTGCCTTGTTCGAAGGCCCTGGCCAATCCAGGGCCTTGTGCTTTTCTTGTCAAAATAATTTCTATTGCAATATTGTATTGCTGGACTAGAGACATTTACGCTGAATGGCAAAACCTTAATGTTAGAATGGATAACCGCCGATACACTCGCCTAACCAATGCTTTTAGCAAAAAAGCCGAAATGCTGGCCTACTTGTTTGCGATTACGGCCATGTACCATAACTTCGTCCGTATTCACCAAACCCTAAAAAGCACCCCAGCAATGAAGGCGGGCATTACGGACCACCTTTGGAGCATCGAAGAAATGGTTGACTTGCTGCCCGAAGTTTCATGCCCGAAACGCACAAAAAAAGTTTCAAACTGACCCACTACCCATTTTCTCGGATGGTGCTTTTCTCTGATAGATAGCTACTTTCTGGTATAATCTTGGCATATCGGGACGGCCGATTCGACTTGCAAGCGGTCGGTCGAGCGGACCCGGCAGGTATCCGCCTTCACCTGCCTTTCGGCGGCCCCTGCCCGGTTCGACCCGAGAGAAAGGCAGGTGAAAAGTGAATGATTGGTCGCGCGTCCCCAAACTTGTCCCCAGCCGCCAGCTTGCGCGGGACATATTAAAAACTGGCAAAAAACTCTTAGAAACAATCGAGCAGCAACGAGTAAACCTCAAAGAGAATGGGCCGAAAACATCACGCCATGATACGGCAATCTATAATGCGGCAATCGAACTTTCAGGATTGCTTAATCCTCGCAAATATCCTTTCGACGTTTTCAGAGAAACAGTTCTTAATGCAATAGGCTGGCCACCTGAATTAGTTCAAGGATTGCGCGAAATCCAGTCGGCTGTATGTTCAATAAGACGCGAATGTAATTGGGTAAACGACCCAATACCAAAGCCCTCAGACCCTCCTACTAATGTGAATGATATAGAGCACGATCCCTTTGAGTGTACGATATGTATTTTTCCCCAATTACGCAAGGCAATTAGCAACATTCATACATCCAAGATAAATGAAGGGCTTGGGTTTTTGCAAAAGGCATTAGCATCAGTTGAGCATCTTCCGCCCACAGCCGATGAATGGATAGAATCAACTAAGATAAAGCAAGGTGATGTAAATGACGTGGCGGTCCCACCGCAAGGGGCAATCCAAAACAGTGGCCCGTGGTCAAAGCCAATTCCGATGAAAGATTTGCGCTACGCACTCGGCATTTCTCAAAATACCCTGAAAACTCGCCTCACCGATTCGCAGACGCCGATTCCCGGAATGATTCGTTATCGCGGAAAGCCAAACGCACGTAAGATTGAGTGCATAATAACCGACCTGCCAACAGCAACGCATGACAAATTGCGCCGCTTTCTCCGTTAGGCGTATCTCACCTTATCTGTCAATAACTCACCTTATCTATCAAACGGCACTATTTCTGTCTTGAGTGTTTTGTTGTCCGTGTTTTAATGCGGATATGAACACAACACTTTTAGACGCTCTTGATGCGGCCGCGATACTCTCAATGAGTACACGAAAAATCAATTCCCTTGTTCGTTCCGGTAAGCTGCCGCATGTCATGTTACCCGGCGGTGAAATTCGTTTTGTCGAATCGGACCTGTTGAGCTGGATTGAATCACACAAACGACCAGCGACCGAAAGGGGTGCAAAATGAAACGCCCCACCACCACGCCCCGCCCCGCACTTGCCCCGATCCTGGCCGATGCGGTTTATAACAAGCGGTCTTTGTGTGCCAGTTTGCAATGGGAACATCGAACATGGGCACATGCCGTTAAAGAAGGTCTGCGGGTTGTCTCTTTTGGCAAGCAAAAATTCGTTCTCGGCCGCGACGTTCTTGCCTTCTTTGAACGGCTAGCTGAGCAGCAGGCCGTGGAGGGCGGCGGCAATGGGGAGGCGCAATGATATTTGAGCAGCGGCGCCGCGAAATTGAGCGCAGAGAAGCGACTGGCACAAGCAGGAATCTGACAAGTAAGGAATGAAAAAACCCCATCGTCTTCCTTGGCGGTGGGGCAATACACAAATCGAGGGTAAATACAGTTTAACTGATAATAAAAAATAGTCAATACACGTAATTGAGGGTGTGTGATATTTTGTCATGAATTATGGCCGGGTTTGGTTGTGCCGGTGACTTATCCCGCACCAAAAGGTAACCGGAATATAAATCGGAATGTAAAAAGGCATGGGTTAAAAACTCCCCGTGTTGGTGTAGCATGGCAAAGCGAATTGAAGGTCGAAACGGTGGTTCCGCATGTGCGGTTTCCCTGGCAACGGGCTGGTATTCGATCCAGCGTCACGGTCTACGTCCAGGTCAACAAGCGACAAATTTTATAAAAACTGCTGATTATTAAGATTTTCAATCACCACGAATAGCTTTTGTTGAGCATCACACGCAGAGATTGAAACAGCCTTGCTACTTAGTCGCAAGGGAAGAGCCGTATTATGTCCTGGGTGTAATAGATAGCAGCTATGAAAATAAATTTTGTCACTTTTTGTTTTTTTATGAACGGAATCATACAACTCAAACAGGCAGCAATCGACGCCCACAAGCATGGTGAAACGTGGCCGCCTGAATTTAGATTGCCTCCCCTGGAAGTCGTGGAGGCTCTAAGCCGTGGCGAAGGAGAACCCGAGCAGCGGCTATTTCCGAGAGCGAGCGAATTAGAATATTTGAGGTGAAAACTAAAACAGTCCTAACATGATCGACGCCACAATCCATCATCAACGCGCGGGCAGCCGGCGGCAACGTCTTGCGGCATTGCCGCCGCACCCGAGTGACTACCTAACCAGTGACGGCAAGCTATGGAAGGTTGACGCCGTGGTGTTTAACAGTCCGGGCGCGATATGAGGTAGCGTCAAGATTGATGTTTATGCCCTGGCCGTGGCTGACGATCGGCAAGCCGAACTTGAAAGGCGATGGGCAGAGTGGAGTTTGAAAGGTGAATGAATTAACCCTCGAACAATGCTCGATTACCAATCTAACGGGTGCCGCGGTTGAACAAGGCCCCTAGCTTAGCGTTTAATGCGTTCAGACAGGAAAAGGTTTCAAACATCGAATCGACAAGTGAACACGCGACACGGTGCAAACTGTAAGGCCGATTGACCGGAAGCTATTGACGGCGAAAGTAAAATGGCGATAATGAAGGTGTTAAAAGTCAAAAGACACTATGAGGTCTCCCATGTTCTATCTTTCGCAGAACATAACACAAATCCCCGTTAGCCCGAGCCGAGCAGCAATGTCGGCCGCGTGGTCTCATAGCCGCGTTAACAGGACTAACGGGGGCTTGTGTTTTTTTGGGAGGTTTCTCTATGGAAGAAATCAAGGTTCATGTAAATGACTATGGCAACGGCCGAAATCTAGTCATGCTCTACTTTGACCCCGTATCCGGCAAGCGGGTTACGAAATCGACCGGCACCACCGATCCGGGAACCGCGGAACGGGCGGCGGGCGAGTGGGAAAAGCAATTGCGGAGCGGGCTTTATCAGGCCCCGAGCAAAACCACCTGGCAGCAATTCAGGGAGCGATACGAAAAGGAGCATCTTGCAACCCTTGCACCAGGCACGCAAATAACGGCGGGTGTATCACTCGATACTCTTGAAAGAGGGTTGAACCCCGACCGGCTAATAAAACTCACCACCGCAGTTGTATCTCAATTCTCCGCCAAGCTAAGGCAACAGGGCATGAAAGACACCACCCTTGCCCGAACCTTGCGGCATATCAAGGCCGCGTTAAGGTGGGCTGAGCGTGTAGGGTTGATGCCCAAAGCCCCTAAGATCGACATTCCAAAGCGGGTCAAAGGCCAAACCATGATGCGTGGTAGGCCGATCACGGGTGAGGAGTTTGACCGCATGATCGAAGCCGTGTCCAAGGTAAGACCGCATGATTCGGCCGCGTGGGTTCGCTACCTGACTGGCCTATGGTTGTCAGGCTTGCGATTGGCAGAATCCTTAAAGCTATCATGGGAGCCTGACGCCCCATTTTCAATCGACCTAACCGGGCGCCGGCCGGTTTTCCGAATCTATGGGGAAGCCCAAAAGAGCGGCCGGGATCAACTCTTGCCCATGACCCCGGATTTTGCCCAATGGCTGGAAAAGACTTTCCCGGACAAAGACAAGAGACAGGGGAGGGTTTTCGAGTTATTGAACCTGAAAAACGGACAGCCCTTGATACCCCGCGGCGTGGGAAAGGTAGTTTCGGAAATCGGCCAGACGGCGGGGGTGGTAGTAAACAAGGCCGATGATAAGTATGCTACCGCCCACGATCTTCGACGATCATTCGGCACCCGTTGGGCACCACGGGTCAAACCGGCAACGCTACAACTGCTTATGCGTCATGCCGACATTGGCACCACGATGAAATACTACGTTGCCCAGGACGCGGCCGACGTTGCCGACGAATTATGGGCAAGTTTCGGCCACCAAGCAAAATCTTACAACACTTCTTACAACACTTGCCCCAATGAGGCCGAAAACGAAATTGAGACTGCCGACGATACATCGACGGAACTTGATATGTCGCAAAGGGATAAAGAAAAGATGCGAGAGCGGGGATTTGAACCCCGACCCCTTTCGGGACTGGATCCTAAGTCCAGCGCGTCTGCCAATTCCGCCACTCTCGCTCATAATTGGTATATAGTAGGTGGTAGATCGTAGATGGTAAAGGATAAAGAATTCGGCTAATTTTATTCATCCTTCATCCTTCATCCCTCATCCTTCTATTTTTATAGATGCCCGTTGCGGTGTTCCAGATCGGCGATTTTTTGGTTTCGCCGGGCATGCCTCCCGCCGTCGAAGGGCGTATTGAGCCAGATTTCCACGATCCGGTCGGCGAGCATCTCGCCCATCAGGTCGCCGGAAAGGCAGAGCACGTTCAGATCGTTGTGCCTGCGGCTGATTTCCGCGCTTAAGTCGTCGAAGCAGGGCGCGGCCCTCACGCCCGGGATCTTATTGGCCACAATGCACATTCCCATGCCCGAACCGCAAATCAAAATGCCGCGATCGGCCTCCTGGTTGGCAACTTTACGAGCGACGGCTTCCGCCACGTCTGGATAATCGTCACCTTCGTAGGCATGAGTGCCTGAATCCACGACCTCCTGCCCGAGTTCTTTGAGATGCTCGATCAGTTTGGCTCGCATTTCAACGCCGCGATGGTCGCTGCCGACCGCTATACGCATGATAAGAGCACTCCCTTTTTTATTAGCCCGCACGACAAATAAACCGGGCCATTAGCGTCCGGGTCTTTTTGTTGAATTTGTACACCGGATGTAAGGTCATTCCCCATGTAGGCATATAACCAAATACCAGACTATCAAATTTTAAAATTCTCGGAATGAATATGCAACTCCCGTCCATTATTCCTATATTCTACTACACCATAAGACGTATTCGTGGATGATACCTCAAATTACCATGATTTGCTTGAAAAAAGCCTTTATTTTTGGAAATAATATTAATTTCAAAATGATCATCGATTTTCCAGGATCCCAAGATAGATGAGACCGTCGACACAAAGCAAATTATCATTAAAATAGTTTTTATCCTTATAATTTTACGTCCTTTAGCGGCCGCCGGTTCGATTATGCATTATCCCAAAGTGCGACTATTGACGCGGATTTGGCTACCATTTATTGTGGAATGAGGGCATTGTTTGCGTGTCTGGGGCAAGGTCCAAGGATTTTAGCGCGTAAACCATGCATGCGTGTGCTCAAACGAAATGTGACATGTTAGTTAATTTGGGTAGTCCAGTCAAATCGGTCTTGTTTCGGACCCTTAATGTTGGTTTTCTACGGACTTAATACCCAGCGACAAGAGGTAATTCCCGTATATATTGCGGCAGATCATTAGGACAAAGAGCATGCGTATTACGTGTGTCGTTGGTGCACGCCCGAACTTCATGAAGGTTACGCCCATTCTGGCATATGCGGCCGGTTTGCCGGATGTTCGTTGCCGCCTGGTGCACACGGGCCAGCACTACGACGAGCGGATGTCCGCGCTGTTTTTCACTGAACTGGATCTGCCCAAACCTGACAGTTACCTGGGCGTTGGTTCCGGCAGCCATGCGGTTCAGACGGCCACGGTCATGCTCAAGTTTGAGGACGAGTTGAATGCTCATCAAGCCGATCTGGTGTTAGTGGTCGGAGACGTCAATTCGACCCTGGCATGCGCGCTGGTGGCCGTAAAAAGGCACATTCCCGTGGCCCACGTGGAAGCCGGGTTGCGGAGCCGCGATCGTCGCATGCCGGAGGAAATAAATCGCATTCTTACCGATCATATTTCCGAATTTCTATTCACCACCGATCGCGACGCCGGGCGCAATCTGCAGGCTGAAGGAATTCCCGCCGAGCGAATTTATTTTGTGGGCAACGTGATGATCGATACATTGTTGCGGCACCGCAGGCACGCGCGGCGGACCGGAGTCCTGGAGCGTTTATCACTGGCGCCCCGGGATTATGCCGTGTGTACCATACACCGAGCCGATAATGTGGACACCGTCGAGGCCGCTGGGCGCACTTTAAACGCCATAGCCATCTTAGCGGACCGCCTGCCGGTAATTCTGCCCATGCACCCCCGCACGCGCAGCCGGTGGTCGTCATTCGGTTTGCTCGACCGGCTCAAACGATGTAGAAATCTGACCCTTACCGATCCGCTGGGGTATTTGGAATTTCTGGCCCTAATGGATAATGCCGCGCTGGTGCTTACCGATTCGGGAGGAATCCAGGAGGAGACCACTATCCTAGGCGTCTCCTGTCTGACTTTCCGGGAAAATACCGAGCGGCCCATAACCGTAAGCGAAGGCACCAATCAACTGGTCGGATTGGATCTTGTGCACTTGGCCACGGCAATCGACGAGGTGCTCTCGGGCGAGATTGTCGAAGGCCGCACCCCGGAGTTGTGGGATGGACAGGCCGCGGCGCGGATATTGCACGTGTTGAGAAATCACGGTCCGCGACCATTCCCTGCCTCGGCAAGTTCCCGGGATATTTCCCGCGCCGAGACTGCAATCGCGGGGACGCGCGGTCATTTTACCTAATTTTGCGGAACTTTTACCTTATATATTGCAAAGGTTCGCGCATTCCAGTAATAATTAAAGATTCCCGTTATATTTTCCACCAAGAATTAAGTAATCCCCATGAAGAAATTTCGGCCGATGTGGGTTCATCTTGAGCAAACTTGGTTTTAAGCTTCAGGAGCTAGTGTATGAGAATACTCGTGACAGGCGGAATGGGCGTGGTTGGTTCAGTCCTGGTCGAGTTGTTGCGATCCAGCGGACATCATGTGGTCTATTGCGATTTGTACCATAATCACGACGAGGTCGGCTTCAGCTTGCGCACCGACGTGCCAGACGCGCATTACGTGCGTTGCGACGTCGGCGAATACCGCCAATTGCAGCGCCTGTTTGATTTTATGGGGCCCTTCGACTACGTCTACCACTGCGCCGCTGAATTCGGCCGCTGGAACGGCGAGGATTTTTATGAAAACCTGTGGAGATCCAATGCCATCGGCAGCAAGCACGTCATTCGGCTGCAAGAAAAGCTCAAATTCCGCCTGATCCATTTCTCCTCCTCCGAGGTTTACGGCGACTGGCCGGATCTGATGATCGAGTCGGTTATGGATGAGCATGAAGTCAAGCAAATGAACGATTACGCGATGTCTAAATGGGTCAACGAAATGCAAGTCCGCAATTCCGCCATTGCCCATCAGACCGAGTCCGTCGTGGTGCGTTTGTTCAACACCTACGGGCCGGGAGAGTACTACAGCCCGTATCGGTCGGTCAATTGCCGCTTTATGTATTGCGCGCTAAAGGGATTGCCCTGGATTGTGTTCCGCGGCCACTCCCGCACTTCCACGTACCTTGCCGATACCGTGAACACGCTAAGCCGCATCATCGATAATTTTAAGCCTGGAGAGACCTACAATATCGCCGGCAAAACCTCTCATACCATCGAAGAATTATCTGATACCATTTTGAAAGTCACGGGAGCCGATCCCGCTTTGGTTCAATATCGAGATTCCGAGATCCTCACGACCGCCAGGAAAAATGTTGATGCTTCCAAGGCGATTCGCGACTTAGGACACAAGGACTCCTGCACCCTGGAAGAAGGGATTAGCCGGACCGTCGCCTGGATGCGGAAAGTATACGACATTCATTGACATTGCTTTTCCGAAAGTTCCTTCATAATGAGCGATAAGCTGTTATCCACCTGCCAGGCCGGCGATTTATCCGCCGTCAAGGAACTGCTCGACGCCGGCGTCGATCCCAACGTGCCAGGCGAAGACGGCAGCAAGGCGCTGGTGCTGGCGGCCGTGCAAGGCAGCGGAGACGTGGTAAGGGCATTGCTCGATGCCGGAGTCGACCCGAATACCGATCAACGCGGCACAACGGCGTTGATCGCCGCGGCCAGGAACGGACACTTGGAGGCGGTTCAAGCCCTGCTCGAACACGGCTCTGATCCGAACCTGCAAAACGATCTTTGCGTCACCGCATTGAGCCAAGCGGTCGCCCACGGCCATTTCGCCGTGGTTCAAGCCCTGCTGCTTAAAGGCGCCGATCCGAATTCAACGGATATCGCTGGTCTATCACCGCTGCATCACGCTGTTGCCGGAGGCAGGCCCGAGATGGTAATTGCCCTCCTGGAGGCCAACGCCGATCCGAATGTGAAGACGCTTGCCCGAGAAATGGCGCCCCTGCATGGCACTACGGTCCTGATGAAAGCGGCAACCCAGGGCCATGCGCACATTGTGCGAACGCTCCTGCAAGCGGGCGCCGATCCGCACGCCCGAGACAGCTTAAAGGCCACGGCACTGGCCTGGGCTGCGGTCTACGGCCAACACGAATCGGTGCTGACCTTGCTAGAAGCAGGCGCCGATCCAAACACGGCCACGGTCTTTGGAATCACGGTATTAATGAAGGCGGCCGAGGAAGGCCACTCCGCGGTTGTGGAAGCCTTGTTGGAGGCCGGCGCTGATCCGAAAGCCGCGGACCAGTCAGGGGCGACTCCCCTGCTTTACGCGGCGCGCGGCGGCGCTGCGACGTGGTCAAAATGCTTCTCCAGCGCAGGCGTCGAAATCAACGCGCGAGACAACCATGGCGCTACGGCGCTGATGAAATCCGCCGCCAATGGCCACGCCGACGTAGTCGAAATCCTGCTGCGAGCCGGCGCCGATCCGAACGTGCTGCGCATAAGCGGCGCAGGACCGCTTAAATTCGCTGCCGCCCGAGGCCATTATGACGCGGTTGAAAAGCTGCTTTCCGCCGGGGCCGATCCGAATCAAGCCGATAAAGAAGGGCACACGGCGCTGATGTCGGCCGCCGCATATAACTATGGCGCGATAGCCGGCATCCTCCTCTTGCACGGCGCGTGCGTAAATGCGCAAGACAACCGGGGAAGAACCGCCCTGTTCAAGGCCGTGGCGCATGGCCATGCCGAAACAGTGAAGATCCTGCTCGAACACGGCGCCGATCCCAATATCGCCGATCTTGACGGCGGCACTGCGCTAATGGAAGCCGCCGCGAACGGCGATGCCCTGCTCGTGGATATTCTTATCGACGCCGGCGCCGATTACAGCGCAGCCACAAAACCACTGTCGGCAATTTCCGTATTTGGGATAACCGCACTGATGAAAGCCGCTACCGATGGCCACATCGAGATTATTAACGCCTTGCTGACTGCCGGAGCAAAACCTGACGTAACCGACAATCTCGGGGCAACTGCCCTGGCTCAAGCGGCCATCCATGGTCACGGCCCTGCGGTTGAAACGCTGCTGGAAGCAGGCGCCAAACCCGATCCGGCCGACAAATTCGGATCGACCCCCTTGATGAAGGCCGCCGGAAACGGCCGGGTTGAGGCGATCCGATTGCTTATCAAGGCAGGAGCGAATCCAAACACGACGAATCGCACCGGCGAAACGCCGCTGATGTGGACCATGCATCACGGGCATATCGACGCCGCAAAAACCCTGCTCGACGCCGGCGCCGATCCCAACGCGTCGGACCTCAGAGGCGAAACCGCATTGATGCAGACGGCCTTCGACGGCCATGACGAACTGGCCGAACTCCTGATCGAAGCGGGCGCCGATCCGAATGCGGTAAATCTCAACGGCGATACCGCAATGTCCCTGGCTATCAGCAGGGGCCACCGCCGCGTAGCCGCCATCCTCTGCGAGATCGACCGAACGGTTTTCAAACCGGATGAAACGGAGTAGATAGACGACTATCCGATCATTTTTGCCAGGATAAATGCCGCCGTGGCGGCCAGCCCCCCGACAATTACCGTCTGCCAAGCACTGCGGATCGGTCGTTTAACGGTAAACCGCCCTTTGACGTATCCAAACACGAACAAAGCGATCAGTGTTACTATCACCGATGCCAGCAAGGCCCTATGAATCGAAGGGATGAGGAAGTAAGGAAAAAGCGGAATCAATCCGCCCACAATATACGAAACGGCGATGGTCAACGCGCTGCGACTGGCTCGTTTGGGGTCGGGTTCTTCCAGCCCTAACTCGAATTTCATCATGAAATCGACCCACCGCTTCCGGTCGCCGCGAATGGCGTCCACAACCGGTTTTACTATTTCTTCCGACAAGCCGTAACAGCGGAATACATCGGCCACTTCTTCGGCTTCTTTCTCTGGTATATCGATGGTCTCCTGCACCTCGGTCGCCCGCTCGCTGGCGTAATGCTCGGCGTCGGTGCGCACGGCAAGATATCCACCCAATCCCATCGCAATAGATCCTGCCGCGACCTCGGCTAAACCGGCCATAATAACGACGGTCGACGAGTCGACGGCCCCTGAAAGACCCGCGGCAAGGGCGAATGGGACCGTCAATCCGTCCGACATGCCGATCACAATGTCGCGCACCGTTTCCGAGGCGGTAAAATGCTTTTCGACGTGAGTGGTTGCGGGCATGGGAAAACCTCGACGTGTTTCTCCGGGCAAATGATAAATCCCTGAAACGGATAGACTACAGTTCTGGGAAGACAAAACCCTAATCTTAGCAACGGCAACCTGCCCTGAGAAGCACCTTTAGGCGACCGCCCAGTTAGAAATTTGGGCTTGAAGATTTGGAATTAGTTGAGGGTGTCCTGAAATTGATATTTAGCCCGCCGTGAATACACGGCGGGTTAAAAGGGAAAGATTTTCCACGCGGCCCCCGGTGTATTCACCGGAGGCTAAATATGCCAATTTTTAATTCATAATTCCGAGACATCCTCAATTAGTTTTTAGCCTATATTCGACAGCCGGGTTAATTTATCCTTCATCCTTTATTTATTTTGGACACCGTAAGCACAAACAAGGTCCCCTCCGGTTCTCTGCTGGTGAACTCCACTTTGCCGCCGAGGTATTGCTCGCCTAAAAGTTTTATGCTGTAAGTGCCGATCCCTCTGCCCGATTCCCCTTTGGTGCTGAAGGATCGTTGGAAAATCTGAAGTTGCACGTCCGCGGGCATCACCTCCCGATTATGAACCGTAAACGTCGCTGAATCGCAGCTCTCCGTGCAACTGAGCGTAACGGTTTGCCCGGGATCCGTGGCTTCTAAGCTGTTTTTTAACATGTTGCTCAGCACGCGGCGCAACAACCGCCGATCGGTTTGGATCGTTCCGTCCCAAACGCTGCAAAGCGCGACTTTCCGATCCTCGGCCTCGGGATTCTTCAGGTACTTTAACCGCAACTCCTCTAGAAGCGGAAGAACGGCCACGGGCTCGATCAGGACTTTCAAATCGCCCGACTCGGCGGCCAATAATTCGCGCTGGGCGTTGATTTCCTCGATTAACTCGTCGCTTAAAAATTTCAGCAGCTTGCCGGCCTCTTCAACAGTCTTTTGGTCATTCGCCAGAGAGCGCGTATAGGCCGATATGCAAAACGCAGTGTTCAAAACATCGTGGAAAAACACCCGCTGCAACACGTCCAGCCTTTTCGTTTGGCTGATATCCTCGATGGCCGCCACCACGAACTGCTCGCCTTCCACGGTAATCGGAGTTGCAGTCACCCTTAAATCCAAGGGACTTACACCCGACGCGGCCGCCACCAGGATGCGGCATTCGCGCACGATCTGGGCGTTTTGATCCTGACTATCCAAAATGGCGTTCACCGCCCCGCAGGTTATGCAGTGTTGACTGGTGCCGCAGCCGTCAGGAGCGCCTTTCGCCCGGATGCAACCCAGCGACTCACCGGGCCGCCTTTCCAGGACATCCTCAATGGCGACGTTGAGCGTTCTCAAAGCCGCTTGATTTGCGGACACAATCTGCCGGTTGGCGTTTAATACCAGCACCATGCCGGGCATGGCGTTGAGGATCCCGCCCAATAACGGGTTTTCATCAACTACGGCGACTTTTTTACGAAACTCAACCGATGCATCCCGGCCGGCAGGGGCAAAGTACGTTCCTCTCGGCCAAGAAGGCGAAATTCTCTCGTTCATATTGCACCCCTACGCGCATGCTGGATTATATTTGGAACTCCAAACCACGATGGTAATCATTATACGCTTTTGTGCGTTTTTTCACAGGTGTCTTGTTTAAACCTGGATTCCACGCAAATACATGCCGTTTTGCAGGCGCCGTTATTGAGCGACGATCGTGGATCTGGTAAGTTATATTTCGATTGGACCAGCGAAATTGTACCTAAATAAGAGGCATTGTTAGAGCCCCAAAAATCCTCACTAAAGGCAAACATTATGGACCGCAGATGTTTTTTAAAGGCTGCCGCGCTAGGCGGGGCGGCGATTGTGATCGGCACATCGTGCAGCAATACTCGGCAAAGCAAACCTGCCATTGCGAAGAAGCCTCAAGTAAAACCCTTCGAGTGGGAGGAGGCTGCGATCGCCGATCTTCAGACGGCTATTAGCTCCGGCCGCGAAACCGCCGAGTCGCTTACGCAAAAATATCTCCATCGCATTGATGAAGTCGACAAAGGCAACACGGGCGTAAACGCGGTTATCGAGATAAATCCGGATGCGCTTGCCATCGCATGTGCGCTCGACGCGGAGCGCAAGGCCAGAGGGCCGCGGGCCGCTGCACGGCATTCCCGTCATGATCAAGGATAACATCGACACTCACGACCGCATGATGACCACGTCCGGATCGCTGGCCCTATTGGGCTCGATCCCGCCGTCCGATTCCTTTGTGGCCCAAAAGCTCCGTGAAGCTGGCGCTGTAATCCTGGCCAAGACGAATCTCAGCGAATGGGCGAATTTCCGCGGCGATCGCTCCACAAGCGGCTGGAGCGGGCGGGGCGGCCTGACAAACAATCCCTATGTACTCGACCGCAATCCCAGCGGGTCCAGTTCCGGTTCGGCGGCTGCTACAGCGGCCAACCTCTGCGCAGCGGCGATCGGCACCGAGACCGACGGCTCGATTATCGTGCCCGCCGCGGTGTGCGGCGTTGTGGCGATCAAGCCGACTGTTGGGCTGTTAAGCCGCGCCGGCATCATTCCTATCTCGCACAACCAAGATACGGCCGGCCCGATGGCCCGGACCGTAACCGACGCCGCGATCTTGCTCGGAGCGCTCGTGGGCGTAGATCCTCGAGATCCTGTCACTAACGAAAGCAGCGGCAAGGCGCAGGCCGATTATACGAAATTCCTTGATCCGGACGGCCTGCGCGGGGCTCGCATTGGCGTTGCCAGGGGATTATTCCGGCGCGGCGGCATCGAGGCCGAGGTTATGGAGGCGGCGATCGCGGCCCTAAAGGACGCCGGCGCGATACTCGTCGATCCGGCTAACATCCCCGGCAGAGGCGGCTGGAACGGCGCGGAGTGGACCGTTTTGAAATATGATTTCAAGGCTGATATCAATGCTTACTTGGCGTCGCTAGGCCCTAGTGCTCCCGTGCATTCGTTGGAGGAGATCATCAAGTTCAACGAGGCTAACAAGGATCGCGAGATGCCGTTTTTCGGACAGGAGCAGATGATCCAGGCTCAGGAGTGCGGGCCGCTCAGCGACAAGACTTACATCGACGCCCTGGAAAAGACTCGCCGTCTGACCCGCGACGAAGGGATCGACGCCGTGATGAAAAAACACAACCTCGATGCCATCGTTGGTCACAGCGGCGGCCCGGCCGGCACACACGATCTCGTTTACGGCGACCGCGAAGTAGGCAGTTGCGCATCGGTAGCCGCGGCAGCCGGATATCCCCACATTACCGTCCCGGCCGGCCTCGTACATGGCCTGCCAGTGGGATTCTCCTTCTTTGGCAGCGCCTGGAGTGAGCCCACCCTGATCAAGTTGGCTTTCGCCTTTGAACAGGCGACGAAGGCCCGCCGTCCGCCGAAATTTTCACATTCAATAGCATGAACTTTGGATCATCTCCAAGTGACATTTCCCAGCCGGGTAGTAATCTGTAATTACAGTGAACTTTATTGATTAAGCTCCGTAGGGAGGCGGGATGGCGGGATATCTGACACCAAAGTAAGACAGAGTAAAGTAAACGGAATCAATCTTACTCACCATCTGACGGAGTATTGTTCGATGCCAGCCGGATGAGCGATTAACATCGACAAACTCTCATCAAGGCTCGTGTTTTATTAAGAACCTATCCCAAAAGTCATCCTGAGCGAAGCGAAGGATCTCGCTGTGTGTGATATATTGCCGGTATTTCCCATCTTTCTTCACCCAGATTCTTCGCTTCGCTCAGAATGACGCATCTATTTTGGGATAGGCTCTAAGTGGGCTTTGATGGAACAGTCGCGGGCTGGGGATTTAGAACTGCATCAGGTGGCGGAACAGGCACTGGGTTGGGAGGCGGAACTTTTTCCATAGGCTGGCCAGGCTCGCCTTGCGGCGGCAATGGCCCCGGCTCGCAACCGGTGCAACGGATTTGCCAGCCGCCGCCCAGGGCCTCGTAAACTTGGATCAGGCCGGTGGCGATTTCCCCAAGGGCCTGCATGAGCGTATCCTGTTGCTGAACCAATGTCTGCTCCACCTGAGTTACCCGGGTGAAGTCGACGGTTCCCGCCTTGTATTGAGCCAAAGCAAGTTCGACGGCTTTTTCGGCGTCGTTCACGCTGGCAGTCTGGGATTTAGTTCGCTCCTGTGCGCGGAGAAAGGTTACCAGACCGTTTTCCACTTCCTGATCGGCGGTGAGGACCGTATTCTGGTAAACTAACGCCAACTCCTGGAACCTGGCATCCTGCAGATGAACGTTATTGAGGATCCGCCCGTAATTTAGGAGGTTCCACTGGAATGAAGGCCCCACGTTTCCTTTTAAGGCGGCAGGCAGAAATAGGTCTGGGAATTTCTCGGCCGAATATCCGATAGTTCCGTTAATCGAGAAGCTCGGATAGAAATCGGCCTCGGCCACGCCGATCTGCGCACACTGTGCGGCTGCCTGGCGTTCAGCCCGGCGGACGTCAGGACGGCGACGCAATAAGTCGGCAGGAATGCCAACGGCAACCTCCGGCGGCGCGATGGGGATGGGACCCGGTCCAAGCTTGGCCTGCAATTCTTCCGGAGGTATTCCGAGCAAAATGCATATTTGGTTGTTTGCCTGCCTGAGGCTAATCTCCAACTCCGGAATCTGGGCTTCAGTTTGTTCCAAGGTGCTCCGGGCTTGGTACACATCCAACTCGCTGGTGGTGCCGGCTTTGAAACGGGCTTCGGTAAGAACCAAAGTCTGGCGCTGCAATTCCACGTTGGCCTTTGCCACCTCGATCCGTTTTTGTAATGTTCGCAATTGTACGTAATTGGCGGCAACGTCGCCTAGCAGGGTAACCAAGACGTCGTCATAGTCCTCTACCGAGGCATCGAGCGCGGCGGCATTCGATTCTATTGCCCGGCGGAACCGGCCCCAGAAATCGAGCTCCCAATTCAAAGTGAATCCAAAATCCCACTGGTCAAAGAACGGTTTTATGATGGCTGAGGCTGATTGCCCGGCGGTTTTCCTGCTGAAAGCGCCGCGCGTGTAATCTCCGGACATGAATTGCGATTGGGGAAAGATGCTACCCGTGGCAATGCCTAGTTGGGCCCGCGCTTCCAGTACCCGGAATCCCGCCTCGCGCAAAGACAGGTTCTGCCGATAAGCGCAGCATATAAGGGAATCGAGGGCCGGGTCCTTAAAGACCGTCCACCAATTGCTCAAGTCTTCCGACTCGTTTCGCACGCGTTTATCGGAGGCATCAATCCAATTTTGCGATGACGCCGCTGCGGGCCGGGCATAATTTGGCCCGACTTTGAATCCATTGTGGACATAATCTTTTAGAGATGTGCAGCCGCATAAAAGGACCGTGATGGCCGTCAGGCATGCGAAGCGACAATACGAGACCTTCACCCCGGACTGTGCAATGTGTCCCCTTGAGGCGTCTATTGTTCGAATCTCGTTAATCTTTGCTGTATTAACGGCCAAGTCTTAAACTGGAAAAGATGGTCTACTCATTCCTGCCCTAATTGTGAAAAGCTGCATAATTGGAATTATCGGCATATACCTTTAACTCGATTGAGTTTATGTAGATTCACATTCCTCAGGATTAGACAATTGTTGACCTAAGTACTTGCATTGCAATGATTAATATATAAAAAGCCTATGTTACTAGAACATTTTCCCTGACAAAGGAGTTTTGGCCGCCTGAAGCACATAGTCTAATATGCCGGTTAGGCGTCTTCGCCACAAGTAGTACTACTAGGGCTGTGCTGGATCAAGGCATGATTAATTGATGTTTATGTCATTTGGCAGAATAAAATATGTTTGAAGATCAAATGAAATTCATAGGTAAGTTCAAGCTATTTTTGGATTTAGCGACATGATAAGCTATTATTTTTTATCACGTGTCAGAAACATAAAAAACAATGTAAACAAATCTGATTAACTTGGCATGAGTGACCGGAGTTTCTTAGCAATTCGCATCGGTCACAAGCTCGGATTAAGCATAAACTTAAAAAATCTGCATTTGTTTTCGTTCATGCCCGCCAAGGAGGCGTCCGTATGTATCGCATTAGTATTTTTATTTTTTTATTCACTTGCCTTTTAATGGCGATTGTTGGCGGCTGTAAAAGCAATCCGCCTCAGGTCGCCCCGCCCGAGACGCCTCCGGTGCCGATAAGCCATCCAGTCGAGCGTGAGGTGACCGATTACGTGGACTATACCGGTCGAACTGACGCAATTCATTCAGTAAATGTCCAAGCCCGGGTTACCGGCTATTTGGTGCAGATGCCGTTCAAGGAAGGGGCGGAGGTGAAAAAAGACGATCTTCTTTTTGAGATCGACCCCCGGCCTTACCGCGCCCAACTCGATCAAGCCCAGGCCCAGGTCCATCTTTACGAAGCCCAACTGAAGCTGGCCATAGCTAATTACGCGCGCGGTAAAGAGTTGGCAAAGACGCCCGGGGCCATCAGCCAGCAGGACCTGGACGCGTATCAGGCGCAGGAGGAAGAGGCCAGCGCCGCGCTTAAGGCCGCCAAGGCAAGTCTCGAAGTATACGATCTAAATCTTGCCTTCACTCAAGTTGCCTCACCCATCGACGGCCAGGTCAGCCGCTACTATCTGACTCTCGGGAACCTGGTCAACCAAGATCAGACATTGCTGACGACTGTCGTATCGCTGGACCCGATGTACGCCTACTTCGACATGGAAGAATCGACCCTACTGCGGATCAAGAGGAGGATAAATGAAGGAACCATAAAGCTGTTCACGGAGAACGAAGTCCCCGTATTTATGGGCCTGCAGGGCGAAGACGGTTATCCGCATCAGGGAACCATCAACTTTGTAAACAACCAGGTCAACCCAGCGACAGGCAGCATATTGGTGCGGGGCGTGTTCCCAAATCCAAAATCTACGGAGGGTATCAGGCTCCTGTCGCCGGGGATGTTCGTGCGGATCAGGCTGCCCATCGGTCAAGCCCATCCGGCACTGCTGGTTATCGACAGGGCCGTGGCTTCGGACCAGGGTCTGAAGTATGTCTACGTGATGGATGCCGAGAACAAGGTTCAATATCGGCGCGTCACCATTGGGATGCTCCAAGAGGACGGGCTACGAGTCATCTTGGATGGATTGAAAGCCGACGATTGGGTGGTTGTCGGGGGCCTGCAGCAGATTCGCCCGCGGATGGAGATCAAACCGCAACAAATCCCCATGCCTACGCTCGGCCCGGCGGAAATCGCGGCGCCAACCGCCGAAACAGAAAGTTCGCCGAAGACTCCGCGCTGAGAGGCCCGCTAAATGATCTCATATTTTTTCATCGATCGACCGATTTTCGCGTCGGTGCTGTCGATTGTCATCACGCTCACCGGCGGAATAGCGGTTTTTTATCTGCCGATTGCGCAATATCCGCAGATCACGCCGCCTGCGGTGACGGTGTCCATCAACTACCCCGGGGCCAGCGCCCAGGTTGTGGCCGACACGGTCGCGGCCCCGATCGAGCAGCAGGTCAACGGCGTGGAGGGCATGCTGTACATGTCGTCGCAGATGGGCAACGACGGCTCGTACACGCTGACGGTCACCTTCGACATCGGCACCGATCTGAACACGGCCCTGGTCATGGTGCAAAACCGTGTGGCCTTGGCCATGCCGCAATTGCCCAACTCGGTGCAAAACCAGGGGATCACAATCAGGAAGCGAACGCCCGACATCTTGATGGTCGCCAACCTTTTTTCTCCGGACCATCGCTATGATGATATATACCTCAGCAACTTCGCCATGATCTACCTCAGGGACGAACTGCTGCGTTTGGACGGCGTTTCAGATGTCAATATCTTTGGCGAGCGCGACTACAGCATCCGCATTTGGCTCGACCCGCAGAAAATGGCCGCCTGCAACATGACCGCCGGCGACGTCGCAGTAGCCATCCGCAGCCAGAATAAAGAAGCCGTGGCCGGGCAGATCGGGCAGCCGCCGGCACCCATGAGCCAGTCCTTCCAGGTGCCGATCGCTACGCTGGGCAGGCTGGCTGATCCGGAAGAGTTCGGCGAGATAATTGTAAAGGTTGGACCTGTGAGCCCGGCCCAACAGTTTCTCGGAACGGCAGGGGCCTTTCAAGGCTCCAGCGTGCCGATCCCTAGAGTCGTTAGTATTATTCAAAGCGGCGGGACGTCGGGCGGCGGTTTAACCGGCAGCGGATTGAGCGGAGGCTTGCCAGGCGGTCTGCCCGGCGGCGGTCCGGTGGGTGGCGGCTTAATTAGCGGCAGTTTTTCAAACACCGGCATGGCAAGCAGCGGTCTGATGGGAAGTAACTTGTCGGGCGCAGGGATGCTCAATATAGGGACAACTAGCAGTGGAACGACCAGCGGAACTACCGGCGGCGCGGCAACCGGCGGGGGTGCGACAAGTGGCGGCGGCGGGACAACCGGCGGCGGCGGAACAAGCGGCGGCGGTGCAACGAGCAGCGGAACCCAAGCGGCCCGCGTGGGGATGCTTGGCGGTGCGACGGGCGGTATGATCGGCGCCCCCATGGCAAGCGCATCGATCAGCAACCCGATGAGCAGCGGGGCGGCGGGCGGCCAGGCCGTGGAAATCGTGCCCCAAAGGCCGTCGGTCGGCATCGTGCGCCTGCGCGACGTGGCCCGGGTCGAAATGGGCGCACAGAATTACAATCAATCTTGCACTTTCGACGGATATCCGTCCGTGGGTTTGGCCGTCCGCCAGCTTCCCGGAACCAACGCGCTTGACGTCGGTGAAAGAGTCAAGGTGAAAATGAAGGAGTTGAAAAGCCGCTTCCCGGAAGGCGTGGACTACATAATCGCCTATGATACCACGCCTTTCATCCGCGAATCGGTCGCGGACGTGGTAAAGACATTATTCGTGGCGATACTTTTGGTCGGGGTAGTGGTGTTGGCCTTTTTACAAAATTGGCGCACGGTGCTAATTCCCATGCTGGCCGTGCCCGTGGCCATTGTGGGCACCTTCGCCGTGATGGCCGCTTTCAAATTCAGCTTGAACAACATCTCCTTGTTTGGGCTGGTGTTGGCAATAGGCATCGTGGTAGACGATGCCATCGTGGTGGTAGAGAACGCGGAGCGCTGGCTGGACCGCGGCCTGCAGCCTCGCGAGGCCACACGCAAAGCGATGGCTGAAGTGACGGGCCCGATCATCGCCGTGGCCTTGGTGTTGTGCACGGTTTTCGTGCCCTGCGCGTTCATCGGCGGGATTACCGGCCAATTCTTCCGCCAATTCGCCTTGACAATCGCCGTATCCACCGCCTTTTCGGCCCTCAATTCCCTGACGTTTAGTCCGGCTCTGGCTGCGATCCTGCTGCGATCGCGCGGAGTCCGCCGCGACCCGCTGACCTGGTTGCTAGACATGCTCTTGGGCTGGTTCTTTAAATTGTTCAACTCCGTATTCGGGGTCAGTACCGCGGGATACGCCTGGGCGGTGGGAAAATTGCTGAGGGTAAGCGTGTTGGCCTTAGGGGCTTACGGGATTCTGATCGTTCTGACGTACTGGGTATTCAAGACGGCCCCGACCGGTTTTGTGCCGCAACAAGATCAAGGCCGGATCATCGTCAGCGCCCAATTGCCCGATTCCGCTTCGTTGCAGCGCACCAAGGAAGCCATGGCGCTGATCGACAAGATTACCCGCGAAACCAAGGGCGTGGCGCACACCACGACCATCTCCGGCATGTCCTTTATACAAGCGGCCAACAGCTCGAATTTCGCCTCGATGTTCGTCGTGCTCGACCCCTTTGAGAAGCGGAGGAGTCCGGAATTGCGCGACACGGCCATCATAGCCAAGCTGCGCCCAAAATGGTTCCGGCAGGTCAAGGACGCGCAGGTTGTCGCGTTCGGGGCCGCGCCTATCGCGGGCCTGAGCGTTGCCGGCGGATTCAAACTCATGATCGAGGACCGCGGCGGCCTGGGGCTGCCGACCTTGCAGGAGCAAACCGACAAACTGATCCAGATACTGCAAAAAGAATCCGGCCTTACCGGGGTGTCCACACAGTTCCGCTCCAATACGCCTCAGCTTTACATGGATATCGACCGCACAAAGGCGGAATCGCTGGGAGTATCGTTGGACGACGTGAATCAGACGCTGCAAATGTACTTGGGCTCGTTATACGTTAATAGCTTCAATGCCTTTGGGCGCTACTGGCAAGTTACGATTCAGGCGGAGGGTAAGTACCGCGCCCGGGTTGAAAATGTCGATTTGCTCAAAGTACGAAATAATCAAGGGCAAATGGTGCCGTTAGGCACGTTGGTTAAGGTGCGCCAAATCGGCGGCCCGGTGTTTGAAACGCGCTATAATCTATATACCACCGCCGCAATCAATGGAAATATAAAACCCGGATTAAGCACCGGAGACGCCATTGCAAGCATCAACCGGCTTGCCGACCAGAGCCTGCCGCTTTCAATGGCAACCGAATGGACCGAATTGATGTACATGCAGATTCGGGCCGGCAACACGGCGATATACGTTTTTGGCCTGGCCGTGGTGTGCGTGTTCCTGGCCCTTGCCGCGCTGTACGAAAGCTGGTCGCTGCCCCTGGCGGTCATCCTGGTAGTGCCATTGTGTCTGTTATGTTCGATTGCGGGAGTTCGGTACAGTAACAAGGACGTCAACATATTTGTGCAGATCGGACTGGTGGTGCTGGTCGGGCTGGCATGCAAGAACTCGATATTGATCGTGGAGTTTGCCAAGCGGCTGCACCTGCAGGGCCGGCCTTGTTTCGAGGCCACGCAGGAGGCGTCCCGCTTGCGGCTGCGCCCGATCTTGATGACTTCTTTTGCCTTTATCCTCGGGGTCTTTCCACTGGTAATCGCCGTCGGGGCCGGGGCCGAGATGCGCCGCTCGCTGGGAACCGCCGTTTTCAGCGGCATGATCGGCGTAACCCTGTTCGGCATCTTCCTCACACCGGTTTTTTTCTACGTTATTCAAAAACTCAGCGAGGCGCGGCTTTTCATGGATGTTGCAGTCCAGTGGGCCGGTTCCTCACTGCTGGGCGCGTTTGTGGGCGCGGCAATGGGATTTATGCTGGGGCGGGTTGGAATAGTCAATATGCAATGGGCAATGGTAGTAGGCGGTTGCGCGGGAACCCTTGCCGCACTAATGGTTATGGGGATTCATCAGCGAATAAATCCTAAACCGGCCGACGCGGACCATAACCCATATTCTCGTTCCGGGGAGGGAACATCTGACGGAGATCAACAAACATGATTTCTCACTTCTTCATCGATCGCCCGATCTTCGCCTCCGTGCTGTCGATCGTCTTTATATTGGCGGGCGGCGTGGCCGTATTCACGCTGCCGGTGGCGCAGTATCCGGACGTAACGCCTCCCACGGTCATAGTAACCGCGCTTTATCCGGCGCCAACGCCCAAACCGTCCGCGATACGGTGGCGGCGCCCATCGAAGCCCAGGTCAGCGGCGTGGAAGGCATGATGTATATGTCGTCGCAGTCGACCAACGACGGCGCCTATAACCTGATCGTGACTTTCAAACTGGGCATGGATTCGGACATGGCCCAGGTGCTGGTGCAAAACCGCGTGTCGCTGGCCCTGCCGGTCATCCCGGCCCTGGTCCAGAACGAGGGCATCAACGTCAAGAAGATGTCGCCCAGCACGATGATGATCGTAAACCTGATCTCGCCGGACAACCGCTACGACAGCATCTTTCTGAGCAACTACGCGACGATTTATATCAAGGACGAACTGGGGCGGCTCCCGGGCGTGGCCGGCATTACCTACCTTGGTCAGCGCGACTACAGCCTGCGAGTATGGCTCGATCCCGACAAACTCGCGGCGCTCAACATGAGCGCAATTGATGTTGTAGCCGCCATTAGCCAGCAGAACGTGCAGGTCGCGGCCGGACAAATCGGTCAGCAGCCCGTGCCCAAGGGACAGCAATTTCAGTTGACCATCAATACCCTGGGCCGGCTCACCGATCCGGAGGAATTTGCCGACATCATCATCAAGGTCGGCACGGTGGGCACGCAAACTACCCAAACCAGCACTTCCAGCGGCCAGGGCGGCACGGCAACGCAACCGACCCAATCCGACCAAACTAGCAGCCCCACGCCGCAGGCAACCAGCATAGTTCGGTTGCGCGACGTGGCCCGCGTGGAACTGGGTGCCCAGCAGTACGATCAATCGGCCACGCTGGACGGCCGGCCCACGGTAGCATTGTCCGTCTATCAACTCCCGGGTTCAAATGCCTTGCAAACTGCCCAGGGCGTTTACAAAAAAATGAAAGAGCTCAAGGCCCGCTTTCCGGACGGACTGGATTACGAGATCGTTTACGACACCACGCCTTTCATCCGCGAGTCGGTTAACGAGGTTTTCAAAACCCTCCGCGACGCGGTAATACTGGTTGCCCTGGTGGTTCTGGTATTTTTACAAAACTGGCGGGCGGCAATCATCCCCTTGATTGCCGTTCCGGTGGCTATCGTGGGCACCTTCGCCGTCATGGCTGCGCTTCAATTCTCGCTGAACAACCTGACGCTGTTCGGGCTGGTGCTGGCTATCGGTATCGTGGTGGACGACGCGATCGTGGTCGTGGAAAACGTCGAACGCCACCTGGAACAGGGCGAGTCGCCCCGCGAGGCTGCCCGAAAGGCCATGGACGAGGTGACCGGGCCGGTCATCGCCATAGCCCTGGTGCTGTGCGCCGTGTTCGTCCCGTGCGCGTTCCTGGGCGGCATCAGCGGCCAATTCTTTCGCCAGTTCGCGGTTACGATCGCCATTTCAATGGTCATCTCAGCTTTTAACTCGCTGACCCTCAGCCCGGCCCTGGCGGCCATCCTGCTCCGCCCCCGCGGCATGCATCGCGACCCCTTGACCTGGCTGCTGGACTTGGTGTTGGGTTGGTTTTTCAAGTTGTTTAACGTGACATTTTCCGCCAGCACCAGCCTTTATACGCGATTAGTGGGAAACCTGCTCCGCATCAGTCTTATAACCCTGCTGATTTACGGCGGGCTGCTTGGGCTTACATATTGGCAATTCAATCGCGCTCCGACGGGCTTCATCCCCCAGCAGGACAAGGGCTACGTGCTTCTAAACGTGCAATTGCCCGATTCCGCCTCGGTCGAGCGGACTCAAAAAGTGATGGCCCATATCGAAAAAATGGCCCACGAAATTCCTGGGGTAGCGCACACCGTCGGCATCTCCGGTCAATCGCTGATCTTAAGTGCCAACGCGCCCAACCTGGGTTCGATGTACGTGATGCTCAAGGATTTCCATGATCGGCGCGGTTCCGATCAGACCGCCGACGCCGTGGCCGCCGTGCTCGGCGAGCGCTGCCGGCGGGAAGTCAGCGAAGCGGTCGTGTCCACCTTCGGCACTCCGCCGGTTGACGGATTGGGCACCACGGGGGGATTTAAATTCATCGTCGAGGACCGGGGCAATCTGGGTTTGGAGACACTACAGCAAGTCAGCGATCGAATCGTAGCCAGGGGCAATAAAACGCCGGGATTGCAAGGCTTGTTCAACAGTTCCCGGGCGAACACGCCCTGGCTGTATCTTGAAATCGACCGCACCAAGTGCATGACCCTGGGCGTGCTCGTGAACGACGTCTTCAATACGCTGCAGGTTTATCTGGGCTCGTTCTATGTGAACAACTTCAACGAATTCGGCCGGACCTGGCAGGTGAATATCCAGGCCGATCAGCGCTTCCGCGACCGGGTCCGCGACATCCGGCAGCTTCAGGTGCGGAATAATCAAGGACAGATGATCCGCCTGGGAACGATCATGGACGTCCGCGACATCAGTGGCCCGGTCATGGTCATGCGTTACAATATGTACTTTGCCACGGCCATTACCGGCAATACCGCGCCGGGAATCAGTTCGGGGGAAGGAATTAATCTCATGCAAGAGATCGCGGGAAAGGAATTGCCCCGCTCGATGGCCTATGATTGGACTGAGTTGACATACCTGCAACTCCAGGCGGGAAACGTGGCCATCTACGTGTTCGCACTGGCGGTGGTCTTCGTGTTCCTGGTTTTGGCTGCGCAGTACGAGAGCTGGTCGCTGCCGCTGGCAGTAATCCTGGTCGTGCCCATGTGCCTCTTGTGTTCCATCTCCGGCGTGGAACTGGGCCGGTTGGAAGTGAACATATTCACCCAAATCGGCTTCGTGGTGCTGGTCGGGTTGGCCAGCAAGAACGCGATTCTAGTCGTTGAATTCGCGAAACAGCAGCACCTCCAAGGCAAATCCCGTCGCGAGGCCACGCTGGTGGCCAGCCGCTTGCGACTGCGCCCGATACTGATGACATCGTTTGCATTCATCTTCGGCGTTATCCCCCTGGTTATAGCCCAAGGGGCCGGCGCGGAAATGCGCCGCGCACTGGGTCTGGCCGTGTTTAGCGGCATGTTGGGGGTGACGCTCTTCGGCATCTTCCTCACGCCGGTATTTTTCTACGTGATCCAATGGTTTGGCGATCGAAAGAACGGGGATGCCGCATCATCTGACGCCCCGGAACATATCTGATCCCGCACTAATCGAAACACTCCACGATCAGGGCAGGGGTGGGTGACCGTGTCATTCATGGCTATTAACACGAAGAGCAACATTAGATTGATCCAAAACGAATGACGTCTAAGAAAAACCCGCGCAGTCTTAGGTTGGAGCCGTTAGCTAACCGCCAATAGGATTTATCAATAAATAAACTTTTTGAGAATTCCGAAAAACGGTCCTTTGATGGCGTGTCCGAGATTAGGTATGAGTTGATGTGACAGCAGAGGAGGTAACGTGCCTGTCACCGGTCCTGCGAAGCCGTAGGTGGTAGCAGAATCGGGTGCATTGGCTTGTTCTGGCAGAAGTTGTCCGAGCATCTTGATGTCCATGTAGTCCTTATACCAGCTTACTCATGATGTTCGTGAATCTCGTTCCGCTGACCGGACGCTCCACAATCAGCCTTCCATCGTAGATAATGCTGAACATGCCATAGGGCGTCGGAAGCTCCCTTGATGCCTTGGCGCTCCTGATTCGAACCACTTTCGGCTTCAGCCCCAGGGCTCGGGCCGCCTGCGAAATATCCTCCACACACTTTGGGACCATAGGGCACTGATCGGCAGCCAGGATCGTGAGGCCCTTTTTGTACCTCTTCAATACTCGCTCTCTTTCGACGATGAAACGAGGATCAGGCGCTGTTGCCTTGAATTTCTTGACGAGTAGCTCGTACGGAGGGTTGCTCTCCACCGAGACAAAACCCGCCTTGATGAACAAACCGCTTCCTGCCATGAAACTATCTGAACTTGTGACAACTGCGACCCCTCGGCACTTGCTCTTCTTCGCGTCCTTCAGACAACTATCCAGCAAGAGAGCGCCGAGTCCTTTCCCCTTGTGCTTGCCATTGACCATCAAGCAATGGATGACAAGGTAATCCTCCGCCTCGACGGGTCTCCACGCATGACTGCCAGGGGCATACTCGATCATCCCGATATCACCGAATTCGCGTGAGCGGAGCACCTTGAACCTCAGGCCTTCCGCGTAGCGCTTCTTGAGCCAATCCAACTTGCGACGATGTCCTTCGTTCTTGCCGCTCTTGTAGCCGCAGAAGCCACAACCGCCGATGTTGTCGGCATTGGTGTCGACGACCTCGTACTCTCTCATCCTGATCCTCCGCTCGGTCTTGCCAGACTGAGTTGCGGGATATCACGCAGGCGTGGCGTCGACGCAACATGAATCATGGTAACCCGTTGGTCGTTCGTCGTGTTTCCGCCAGAGTGATATCCAGTGTACTGAAGTCGCTCAGAGACTCGGCAGGCAAAGGCCATGAACGCAGCCACGGACGGCTCTTGTAGTCCTCCATTGTAGCTTGTCGACAAGTTGCGCTCAAGCCTCCGCGCCTGCGTCCCAAATTACGTTGGGGCCTGTTGAAAAAGTCTGTTGGCCAGCTAGCATTGTCAGCACGTGTTCGTCTTGATTTGTAGAGCGGATGGAGGTATTGGGATGCCCTTCCTCTCCACCACCTTCGCATCTTTTCAGGACGGACAGACGTATGCAAGGAACGCATGTCTTTCAACCACGGACCAGGACGGTCATCGATTTGGAGTCGTTCATTGCAGAAGACCACTTTCTCCGGAGAGTTGATCGCACCCTAGAAATGTCCTTCGTACGCGACTTGACTGCCACGTGCTATTCCTCTGGACAAGGACGGCCCTCCATCGACCCTGAGGTGTTCTTTCGGATGTTGTTGGTGGCGTACTTCTATGGCATCACGTCGGACCGACGTCTATGTGAGGAAGTACGGTTCAATCTCGCGTATCGCTGGTTTTGCCGGCTCTCCCTGGAAGACGACGTGCCGGACCACTCATCGTTTAGTCGCATCCGGGACAGGTATGGCGAGGAAATCTTTGAAATGCTGTTTAGGCATATCGTTAAGCTCTGTCAGAAAAAGGGCTTGGTGGCCCAGGAGTGTCGCGTGATGACCGACGCCACCCTGATCGCCGCTGATGCCTCGTTGAATTCGTTGATTCATAACAACCCGGAAAAAGCCCAAAAAGAGGCTGTTACGCAACAGCGCGATCGTGGGATGAAAGATTCATCATCGGCACGGCAGGTTTCCAACCAGACGCACACCAGTCGTACCGATCCAGATGCCACACTAGCCCAAAAGAAAGGTACACCGCAACAACTGAAGTACAAAGTGCATCAGAGTATTGATGCCGACAGTCGCGTCATCCTGGATACCGAAGTTACCACAGGAGCACGGTATGACAACCAACCATATCTCCAGCAGCTAAAACGCATCAATGACCAGTATGACATCACAATTCGTGAAGCAATCGCCGATCGAGCTTATGGCTCAGCGGCGATCATTGCTGCATTGCAGGAGCAAGGAACAAAACCCTACATTCCGCTGTTCAGTCGTCGTAGCGGAAATAACTCGGCCAGCGCAGCCGGACTGGTGTACGAACCCAAGAAAGATCGTTTTCGATGCCCACAGGAGAAGTACCTGAATCCGAATCCGGCGATCTACGATAACCACAAAAGGTATGTCAGCTCGTCCGAGGACTGCCGTAATTGTCCGCAAGCTTCAAAGTGCCCAGCAAAAACTCGGAAAGCGACTCCTCAGCACAGGTTTGTACTTCGTAGTCTTGATCAAGACCTATTTGAGAAGGTGCAAGCCAGAATGCAAAAGCCTGAGTTTGGGCAGAAATTGTCCGAGCGGATGTGGAAGTGCGAAGGGTTGTTCGCCGAGGCGAAGCAAAACCATGGCCTGGCGCGCCAGGTACCGCAGTAGGTCGAAAGTGCAGATTCAAGCGTATCTAAGCGCGATGGCGCAGAACCTGAAGCGCCTGATCTTACTGTTTTATCTCTGGTTGCTAACTCGGTGTCTAGACCCGCAAAAAAGGTGGCCAATTACCCAAACCCTATCTTTCAATGACGGGACTTTTTCAACAGGCCCGTTCCATTTTCGGTGCATCCAATCGCCTTCAATTTTACCCTGGCTGGATTTATCCGAAGTTCACTACAGAAATTGCCTCGACAGAGGCACAATCGGAGGCTAAGTTCGCACCCAAAAATTCGGTCGTTATTCGAGGCGAGTCACAAAACATATGAGTAGATAAGACGAATATTCGGCGTAACGCCAACAAGCATCCAGCAGTTGTAGTTAATCCTCCATTTGCATAACGCGCCTTTGGCGACTCAGCTTGCAGCGGTTTGTTATGAAGTCGTGATCCTCGGCTCAATGGCGCGGTATATGGGTCTCTAAAACCAATTTCGCCGGTGCACACGTGGTTGTCCAAAAATGCCAACTTATGGTGATTGCCTCATGGTCACATACCGAAAGTATGTGGATCGCGAGATATGTGGTGTCTTGCAGATGTCGTCGATATCGATGGTCTTGTCGCAGTGAAGTTTCCTTGCAAACAATACCTTAGGTTCGTTTATTTGCATTCTTGGGCGTCTACCTTTCCGGCCGCTGGCACGAGCAGCGGCCAGTCCAGCTTTGGTTAGCTCCTGGATTAAGCGGCGTTCAAACTGGGCCAATGTGGAGAAGATGTTGCACACCAACTCTCCGGATGTACTCGTTGTGTCGATCACCCCATCATTGATTGTAATACTGTCACAGTCATGCGGCTTATGCAATCATTTGCTCATTTCAACATATCAGTGGCCTAGTACTCCGGTTGACTCACCCTCGTAAGTGGGCATTCTTATATTGCCTAGCTCATCTGTGCGAGGTCCCAAAACGTTGCCATCTCCAGTATTCACTTAGACTAACACATTTTACTATCATGACCAGACTCTTGCATCCCCTGTTGATGTTGATAGCCGGGGCTACGGAAATAGAATTCGTCAAAATGGTGAACGAAAACGCACCGGATTCGGGAGAATTGACGCACTGGATTAAATTGGAAAGCATATTACAGATCGCTTTTTTCTGAAAATGCCATTAACAGGAAGTGTATCCTGGCGTAGAGCCAGCGTCCTCCTTCATCCCGGAATGGAATCCCGATCATTCGCGTCGTTGCACCTTCGGTGTAGTGAACGCGTGCATGAGGATCGCCGGCGTTAGTCCAATCCGAGTCGTCGAGATCCGTAACCATCACTTGCGGCTCGTCCGTAGGGCTGGGTCTGCGGCAACTTGGACATGGAGTGTCCGAACCGCAGTAGTACCCGTGGCATTTCTGTTCATGCCAATCTCCGTATTTGCGTTCCAGGCTGGAATCGGCATAGACTATCTGGTTATCGTCGTCGACAATGTCGATCCCGCAGCCTGCAAGGGACAGTATCGCGTCAATGCGTTGCTTTTGCACGCGGACCTCAGTTAATTCCTTGCGTGTCGCTTCCAGACGTTCTTTCAGCGATACCTCGCGCTAGTGAAAACTATTATGCATAAACATGAACGCAACTGCAAAAACGGCTATCGTACAACCGATGATTTTGGCAGGAATAAGCCAAGCCGGATTACCCTTCGGCGGCGGAAAGCCGGCGGATTCGGCGAATTGCGGGCCCATCAGTTTTTGAAGCAGGCGACGGACGTTGCCATAATTTCTTGGGGCAATCCAGCCGACTCGATACGGCATGCCGTCCACGCTCGTATCCAATGGTTCTTTCATGAGGGCGTCGGCCACGCGTTGCGCCAACTGATCCGAGGTAGCATCGGCCTTTGAAAAAATCCAGCCGGGATAGGTATCCGTAGCTGTCGGATCTTCGCCCACAACCAGGGGAACCGCCTGCCCTTGGCGATTGAATATGTAGAGTGAATTATCGGGGAATTTTCCGTTTCGGGCCATTTGACTAAGCAGATCGGCGTCAACCGCGCCGGCGTCGGCCGACCCGTCCAACACGCGTTTGACGACTTGCCCATGCGTGCCTTCGAAAATGACCTGTTTAACGTCTTTGAGCGGATCGATATTATTTTTACCCATAAATCCCCATTGCGCGATCCAGCCTGTAAAAGACCAGGGTTTTACGACCGAGAGCCGCAGTCCGCGGATGTCTTGAATCGTCTTGATGTCCGAGCGCTGAGCGCGTCGGATGATGGCCCCGCCATAACCAGCGTATGAAGGGAACTGTTTTATTCCATCATGGTTGGACTCCACCATGGTTGCCAACGGTACAGTCCCATATCGATCCTCGGCCACAATCTCCAGGGCTGGATTCAGCACCGTAAATTCAATATCTCCATTTTCGAGCATACGCGTCAGATCTGGCTGTGACGCCAACGGGACGATTACAAAACGATGTCCCGGAATTGCTTTCGATAGATATTCGGCCACCGGCCGCCAGGAATCGATGCACGATTGAAATCCCATCCGAATATCGACGCCTATCCGGATCATGCGGGACTCTGCGTTTTCAGTATCCGCCGTGATCGCAAACCATGGAATGAAGAACTGGACGAGCAGTACGAATAGAATCTTTTTTTCCATGCCCCACCTCAATTAATGAGATAATGTTTCCAGTAAACTATACAACCTTAACTTTCTCGATGACTCGGGAACAAATGGTTGTTTTGCCGCCTTTCTAGCGACATAACCGTCAGATCCGGAAAAAAACTATCGCGGCATGTTATATGCCATGACCTATATTTTCAACGGGAGCACATTGCAGGGAAGTGCATATTTATCTCTAGGGGCTAGGATACTTGCACGTCGGTTGACCGCACGGGCCTAGTCTTTATGAGTATCCGAAAGGATTCGTCACGATAACGCGTCCCGTGTCAGAATCCAGGGAGATATCATGGCGGGCGAGAAGCGAGCGGACTTTTCAGCGGGGCCGATGGAGAAGTCGAGAACGCTTGGGGCGGAATTAAACCAGGATATTCGTCAAGTGGAGTCCTCGTTGACCAGCGCCGAGGATCTTGTTGAAAAAGCCCTGGATAATAGAGATGAACTCGGCGACATGGCTTCCCGACTGACGCTTGCCCAGTGGAATCTGGGTCGTAACGATAGGCTGAGTCGTCAATGGCCGCGTCAAGCGGCAATACTTATAGCCGTTATGGCCACGGCCGTGTACTTGACATACCGGCTGTTCTGGACGATGAACCTGGCAAGTGCGCCGGCAGCCGCGTTCTCCTCCCTGCTGCTTGCGGCCGAATTTTACGCGGGGGTATCTCTCGGACTTTATTTGTTTCAGGTGTGGCGATTGGTGGAGCCGCCTTTGCGTCAGCCGACGACGGGTCGCTCCGTCGATGTATTTGTTGCCACGTACAATGAAGATGTTGCACTGCTTCGCGGCACTCTTGTGGCGTGCCTGGCAATGGATTATCCGCATACAACCTACGTTCTCGACGATGGCGCAAGAGACGAAGTGCGGCAACTCGCCGAAAGCCTGGGCGTTCGATACATCTCGCGAACTGATCGCGAACATGCAAAGGCCGGCAACCTCAACAACGCCATGCGGCGGACCAACGGCGAGTTTGTCGTTGTCCTCGACGCCGATCATGTCCCCTATCCTCACTACATTTCGCGGCTGATCGGCTATTTTGACGATCCGCGAATGGGATTTGTGCAAACGCCTCACACCACCTACAACCTCGACAACTTCCTGGGCCGCTGGAAGGCCTCGTCGAGAGCTTACTGGGAGGATGTCCGCATCTTTTTCGAGGCGGTTCAATTGGGTAAGAATAGATACGGGGTGGCCTGCTTTTGCGGCTCCGCGGCGATCATCCGACGAAAGGCGCTCGAAGACGCCGGACTGTTTGCGACCGAAACCATTACCGAGGACTTGCACACCGGCATGCGCATCAATGCTGCCGGCTGGAAGTCGATCGCCGTGAGCGAGGAAATGGTCGTCGGCCTTGCTCCCGACGATGCCGCCGTATTCGCCAGTCAGCGGCTGCGCTGGGGTGAGGGGAATTTAAGCATCCTCGCTTACGACAATCCGCTGACCATGAAGGGGCTGACGATTCCCGGCCGAATAAACTATCTCGCCTCCATTGCGTGTTGGACGTTTGGACCGGCACGTTTGGTTTTGTATCTAACGCCGCTTGTGATGCTCCTTAGCGGGATCGCGCCGGTGGCTAATCTGAATATTGCCTACGTCACTATCGTAGGGTGCTATCTGTTGAGCGTTTGGGTGGGCGTAAAAATTGCCACGAACGGATGCGGTCAGTTTCTTGGCATCGAACTAGCCATGATGGCTTCATTTCCCCTGCAACTCCGGGCGTTATGGCGGGCCGTGTTCCGCCGCCGCCGGCAGGAGTTCGTTGTTTCTAGAAAACGGGGTGAGTCAAGACAATCGCCCTTGCGCCGCATGTGGCCACAGGCAGCCCTTGTAGCGATTTCTATTGTAGTGGTCAGTTGGGCCGTCTCGCGCGTTGCCTTCGGCATCTCAGGCGACTATCTCGGCCTGGGTATAGGCAGCGGCCTGGCCGCCTACCATTCTTGGCTCGCATTGACCGTTATGGGGCGGGCAGCGCGAAAACGCAACCATGGAGACCAGTGGCGTCATCCAGTCTCTCTTGCAGTCGATTACACAATCGGCGGCTTCACCAATGCGGCTGTGTCGCTCGAGTTCAACGAGAATGGATGTAGATTGCTCACCTGGGAGCGGCTTGAGCAGTCTTCGCCGCTGGAAGCCACGCTTCATTCGCCCGTCGGCGATATGATCTGTCATGGCCGAGTGGTCGCATCCACTCCGCTTGGCCGGCCCAAGCCTTTTGCATATTTAAACGACGTCTTGTTCAAAAATGCCGATCTGTCGCAAAGCGAGAAGGAAAGCGACTCGCTCAGGAGGATCGCCCTTCAATACGTCGTTCCGGTGGTCACCATGGCTCATCGACTCGTTCGGCGAGGACGTTTGCCGACGCCTGAGGGATTGAGCGGCGAATCCAATCTTCCTATTCCGCTGACGATCGACGCGAATTTGCCGAACATGGCCGTACGGAAAGCCGTTGCCCTGTCGCTGAGCAATCGGGGCTTTTTTGCGACGCTCGAATACCCTTGCCCGGTCGGCAATATCGTACAAGTTACTCTGAGCACGCCGCTGGGCCCGATCCTTGCCCAGGCCCAGGTCCGTGACGTGGAATCGATCCGCGTCGGGTCCGCGATTGTTTATCAAAACGAGTTCCATTGGCTCGGCAATTCGCCGGTTCGAAGTCTAATGTCGAAAAGAAGGCGCTGGGTGTATACAATCAACAAGGCAATCTCGCGCCTGCGAAACCGCCGGCAATCGCTGGCTCGGATCGCGGCGCTGCAACTGGCCGCCTGCTTGCTTGTGGGCTTGACTGTATTAACTTATTGGGAGGTCAAACAGGATGATATTTTGCTTGCTATTGCCACCCGTCGTCCAATCGAGGTCGGCGAACGCGACGAGATGAAATCCAATTTAAAGCGTCTGGTACAGGACCCGAAGGCGTCCAATGACCTCCTCTTGCGTATTTACAAAGCCGCGGACGCGCAGGCCGAACATGCGCCTGCGGAAGAAGCCGCAAAACGCTTGGCCGATCGTCTTGAGGACGGTCGCCTTGCGTGGATGTTGACTTCTGCAAGACAACTCATGCAGAACCGCGACTATCATGCGGCAAACGCGGCCTTCGACAAGGTTCTATTGGAACGCCCGGAACGAGAGTTTTCTCTGGAAGAACGAGCCGAAATCTATATCGAAGCTGCCCGGGCGGCCGCCGCGCTCGACAATCTCCAAAAAGCTATCGCACTGTATGACGAGTCATTTAATCTTCAGTCGCCGGACGACAAAACAAAATGCGAATACAGCGGCGTCTTGGCCAGGGCCGGACGTTTCGATCAGGCCATCGCCATGATCGAGCCATTGAAAGATGTCGAATCGCGGTTAATGTTAGCTTCCATTCTGGAAACGCAAGGACAACATCAACGGGCGCTAAGCGTCTTGCTCAATCTCGAAAAGGAGCAGACCATTGATGACAATGCCAAACAAAGCATTGCTAGATTACTTCTGGCGGACCGGAAGTACGACGTTGCGGCCGAACGGCTTATCAATCTATTGAAGAAACAACCGGACGATCAGCAGCTTCGGCGTATGTTCATCGACGCCGTTGCCGCGTCCAGCCGCCGGAGCGACGCGGTGCGTCAGACAATGGTCGATGTTTTCCATAAGTATCAAGAGACCGGCTTCCAGTCATTAGATGCGGAAGGTTGCCTGCGGCTCGGCGATGCCCTGCGTCAGTTGGAACTGTATAAGGAAGCGGGCATCGTCCTTACCAAGGCCGTTGCGGAGTATCCAGATAATAAATACCTGAGACTGCGTTTGGCCCAAACTCTCGCCAGTCTGGGCCGTTACGACCAAGCCAACGCTCAGTACAAGATTCTATTAGATTTTATGCCGTCTCCTAGCCGCTAGTGTGCATT
Source organism: Pirellulales bacterium (assembly GCA_963845975.1). GTDB lineage: Bacteria > Planctomycetota > Planctomycetia > Pirellulales > Thermoguttaceae > JBEKIK01. Next base: position 2,034,165 of record CAWJUD010000002.1, read on the forward strand.
TCTGACAACGAAATACACCATACAGAGCCAAATGGTCGCATATAGTTATCAAAAGGCAAAAAAGCTGTTTTTTTCGCCATACCCCCCATCTTTACCGGCAGTTGTGAACAGTGACAGCTAGTTTAAAAAGATTAACAACTCTCGTACTGTCGATACCAATATATTGGGTGCTTCTTGATTGCACCTCTATCTGGCAGGGGGTGGGGGGCTATGTCCGTATCTACTGTTAATATATCACGACTGGCGTCGATGATTCTTCTCGGACTGGCCTCTTTCTGCATGTCCGCGAAATCCTTGTCTGCCCAACAGCCGAACGGCCGGGACCAGGAACTTGAAGCCGAAATCCTTCTTGGAGCTGCGCGAAACGACGTACAGCGCGGCAACCTGGAAACGGCTATACAGCGATTCCGTGAGTTCATCAAGCAATTTCCTGATCGGAATGAGGGTCGTAAAGAGTATGCCGACGCCCTGTTTCAAGCCGGTCGAGTCCACGAGGCGATGCCCGAATACGATAGGCTCCTGAAGCTGTATCCGGATGACCCTGATCTAATCCGCACTATTATCGACGCATTGCTCAATGTCGGAGACCACCCAAGGGCAAAGGCGATGCTTGTCGAAGCAATGGATCGGTTCCCCAATCGCGTCGATTTCGCCGTATCGTTGGCGCTGCTTCAGCGCGCTGGACGAGGAGACTGCCGAAACGCAGAAACTTGTCGAGCGGAACATTATTGGACAACCATTGAAAAATGATAGAACGCGTTTGGATGCGGCGGCGCTATACATCCAACTTCGGAACAATGAGCTTGCCGGTCCGATTGTCGCGGAACTCATGAAAACCAAGCCGAACGACGCCAAAGTGCTGGCGGTCTCGGTTCGATACGCCTTGCTGGTAGGCGATCATAATTTGGCGGTCAGTCAAGCAAATAAATTCGACCGGCTCTATCCTGGCAATGTCGATCTTCGACTGGAACTTGCATCGGCGCTCTACGCCGCGCAGGTATGCTGAAGCGGACAGATTGTTTGCCGATGTGCTTCGCAATGCGCCTGGCAACAATGTCGCGCTATTGGGCGCGGCACGCGTGGCGCTACGCAACTATCGAGTGGATCTGGCCGACGGATTTCTGCAAGAAGTTCCGGCCGATGTGCGGGGCCGCCAATGGCAATTAGCAACGGTCGAACGCGACACGATCACGGGTAACTACCTACGTGCGCGCCAGATTCTCGATCAATTACTCCGGGAGAATCCGGACGACAAGCGAGCATCAATGGCATTGGCCGATTTGGAACGGTCCGAGGACGAGTTTATCAAGGCCGATCAACGATATTGCGCCGAAGGTGCTGCGGACAATAGCTCCCTGGCCGGACAGCATTATGCCGTGTCGCTGTTTCTCCAGCATCGATATTGCGAGGCGGAGCAGGTCTGTCAACACGTGCTTTATCTCGATCCGGAAGACACCAGAACCATGATCGTTCTGGCCCGCGTTCTAGTCAAAATGAAACAGTTCAATGAGGCGGCGAGCCTGATTCGCCAGGCGCAAGAGGCCGACAGTAGTCTTTCTCCCGAAGGATTATATTATGCCATTTTTATTTCACCTGAATTCGAATTCCGTCCGGCTAATCGAGACGCAGCCGCGCCATACGCCGGACAATCCCAACCTGAAGTAATACCACCCGGCGTGCCGGAAACGGACCAAAGCGGCGATGAGCGGCCGATCTATTTGGCTGTGAGTATATTTGATCTGGCAATGGAAGACGGCAGACAATGCTGGGCAAGAGCGGTTCTGGACGAAGCATTGAAAATCTATCCGGATAACATTATTCTCACAACGCGGCTGGCCGAATGGTATGCCTCCTTTGGCATGCCTGATGAAGCCAGTTGCGCCGCCCAAATCTACCAGCAGTTGTTGGCCCTGGAGCCGTCCAATCATAAGTGGATTCTGGGTCTTGCGCGGGCCAAAGCCACGATGCACTGCTACGACCAGTCGCTGGCCCTTTATCGGAGGTTAAGATGCGAGTCGCCCGACAACTATCCTATCGCAAGAGAAACGGCGCAAATGGTCTTTCACGTTTGCGGATCGCCAAAAGGGCTGGCCGAGTACGATTCGTTGTTGCGCGGGTGGCCGGGACTGGACGAAGAATCCGACAGGCTATGCAAAGAACGCATTGCCAAGTCGGCGCATTACTCTTCGCCCAGCATCGCTGCCAACGTCTATGCCAATTTGTTGTCCGCCGAACCATACGAACAGCACATTGCTTTTGAATTAGGCCAGGTCAATGGCATGTTGGGGACCACGCGAAATGCAATCGATGCCTATGAGCACGTCCTTTCCGTCAATCCAAACAACCGCGATGCCCAGGTCGCAATCGAGGGGAAGCGTCTCGATCTTTGCCCGCAGTTGTCGATGGACCACCGATTCATACGGGAACGAGGACGAGACGGTTTGACGTCCATCGACCGGCTCGGCGAGTATGTCGCCTACAAAAAGACGCTTGCGGACGAGAACGAATTTATTTCGGTCGGGTATGGCCGCCTGAGCCTAGCCCCCACGTACGGCGCAGGTACGACGGGCGACGCCGTTACCTTTAAAATGCAAAAGCAAGTTCCCGCTGACTTCGGTCCGCGATTTTCGCCTTATGCTCCGCTAGCCGTGTTTCTTGACTGTGAAGTGCAGAGCTACGAACGTTATGTGAAAACACGGCCGGTGTTCGAGTCCGGCGTGAAGATTCGCACCTTCGACGACGCGGTGTGGACAGTCTCCGGGACCTTGGAGAACGTTCTGGAAAACGGCGAATCCCTTCAACAAGACATCTATCGCGGCGGATTGCGAGTTGACTTGACCTGCATGCCCAAAAACTGCTGGGAAACCGAAGCAACCTACAGGCTGCAGGGCTATTCGGACGAAAATCTGCTCCAGTCCGGCGAGTTCCGCAATCGGCTCCAATTGACCCCGGATCCGCAACGTATTTCGCTGCTGGCAGATTTCTACTATTGGAATTTCGCGCAGCCTTCGGTATTCAGCCCCGGCCCTGATCCTTTTCTTGATATGACTCATCCCTACTGGACGCCGATAAATTTCGCACTCTCGGGCGTAGGCATCGAGTGGAAACAGTGGCTTTCTTGGGACCGCTTTGACGGCGCCGACCATTGCTGGATATCGTTTTCCGCCATGAAACGTTGGGACTCGCAAAACCAGAACTACACGCTCTATCGCGGGATGTTTGTATGGGACATAACACGTCGGCTTAGCTGCTACGCAACGGGCGAATATACCGACGGCGCTCCCTACCGAAGCACGGGAGCATACGGTGGACTGGCATGGAAGTTCTAACCCAAGTTACGCTGCTATGATTCCATTTTCGTAAGTGTCCGGCGGACTGTCTGAAACGTTTTGCCAGCGTTTCGAATGACATCGTGTAATTTAAGCCAGGTTTGGGTCTCATCCTCCGCCTCGTAGAGATGTCCCACGACACGAAGCCGATATCGCTATGCCGAGCCAATTCCTGGGCCATCTTGGGAGAGATTCCGACCCTTTCAAGGTTTGTTACGAATAAATGCCTATAGCAGTGGAAGTTGGTATAAAAGCCGTCGTAGTTAGAATTCAAGACTATGACCGGGTGCACTTTACCGTCCGATTAATGGTTCCATTTTCGGTGCATCCAATCGCCTTCAATTTTACCCTGGCTGGATTTATCTGAAGTTCACTACAGAAATTGCCTCGACAGAGGCACAATCGGAGGCTAAGTTCGCACCCAAAAATTCGGTCGTTTAATGGTTTGTCTCATGCGCTACGGGTAGTTGGAACGGTCAATCTTTGCTCGACGGCATCGCGTTTCCCAGCGCACGTCGGTGTGTCGGATGAATGGCACTTAGTTTTCGGCAAGTCCTTAGCACAAAATGACATAGACAAAAAGGCCTCTCTTGCGTAGATGGTTCTTTGGCAACAAACCCATCAACGGCAAGGAGGCCTCAAGATGCGATATTTTAGCCAAGGACGGTTTCGACAACAGGTCAGATTCTTGAGACGGCAGTTTCTTCAAGACGGAGATCTGCCTTTCACCAATGTCCTTTCGGAGCAGATCATCTCGCAAGCACTGACAGCAATCCAGGTGTTCTGGATGGACAGGGTCTACTCGCCCCTGGTCACGCTCTGGGTTTTCCTAGGCCAAGTGTTGAGCGCGGACCAGTCATGTCGTTCGGCGGTAGCGCGCTTGGTAGCACATCGCATTTCGCGGGGAGAAAGTGCGTGCTCGGCGGCGACAGGCGCTTACTGCCAAGCCAGAAAACGGTTGCCGGAAAAGTTCTTTTCCGCGGTGGCTTGCTTAGTCGGACGAGCATTGGATTCGAAGGTGGATCCGATGTGGCTGTGGAAAGGACGCCGCGTATTGATGTTCGATGGATCGACAGTGAGCATGCCTGATACGGAAGAGAACCAGCGAGCTTATCCGCAACTCTACAATCAGAAGCCCGGTATAGGCTTTCCGATAGCCCGGATCGCGGCGGTCATGTCTCTTTCCTGCGGAGCGATCCTCAATCTGGGGATCTGTCGGTACGCCGGCAAGGGACAAGGTGAAGTCAGCTTGCTCCGCAGATTGTGGGATGTCTTTCGCCGCGGCGATGTCCTTCTGGCCGACAGTTTGATGTCGAATTGGACAGGAATGGTGCTGCTCAAGCAGCGTGGTGTTGATACAGTCAGTCGGCTGAACAAGGCCACTCGCAAGGCGGACTTCCGACGTGGAAAACGATTGGGCAAAGGAGATCACATTGTCCGTTGGCGCAAACCAACATCGATTCGGTCCGTTGTCTGGCAAACGTACAAGTCGCTTCCCGAGTACCTCACAATCCGAGAGACTCTTATTCGCGTTGAGCAGCCTGGATTTCGGACGAAGTCGATCGTTGTGGTGACGACCCTCCTTGATTCTGAACAGACCACCAAGGAAGATTTGGCCTTCTTGTATCGTGCGCGCTGGAACAACGAGCTCGATCTACGATCGATCAAGACGAGTATGCAGATGGATATCCTGCGTTGTAAATCACCGGAACTGGTTCGCAAGGAGATTTGGACTCATGTGCTGGCCTATAATTTGATCCGCACGATCATGGCTCAGGCGGCAATCAAGCACAGTCTCGACCCGCAATCGATTAGCTTCAAGGGGGCAATCCAAACGCTGGAAGCGTTTCAGCCGGTGATTGCTTTTCAGGGACGATACGATTCTGCATTTCGGATCAAGCTCTACCACCAGCTACTTGATGCCATCGCCATACATCGAGTCGCCGATCGCCCCGGCCGGTTTGAACCTCGCCGAGTGAAACGTCGCCCCAAACGATATGATCGTCTCATGAAATCAAGGCAGGAGGCCAAACGTGATATCCTCAACGGCTTTAGCAAAAACTAAGTGCCATTCGTGTGTCGGATCGACGTGCGTCGGTCACATCGAACATGCCTACAAAGTGTCGGCATATTTCCTCTGACAACACAGACATTCACCGTCGAATCCGTTGGAACTGATTACAGAAGGTCACATGGTCGAAATGGCCTATGACATGGCCAGTCGCATGAGGCGGGTCAAAAACTCGTCACTAGACGAAGCATCACCGCGTCATCGAGGTGCATGTTGCCGATGCCGGAAGAGTATTCCAGTCGGCGATCGAATAAGTAACCAATCTCGAAGGCCAACCGCTGGCCGTCCTTCTCAACGTACTCCACCCCGATGCATGCGCGGAGATCACGGTAGGTAGCCAGATCATCGTCGAGGGTCACGCGCTCGATCGCCCATGTGCCGCCGCCCAACTCGCCCGCCAGATAGAGGCGATAGTTGTCGGTCAGTTGAAAGACTGCCCGAGGTCGCGGGAAGACCAACTCGAACCGCATCTCAGGATTCGGTTTCCAGATCAGCCCTGCCACTGGAAGAAGCTTGATGTCGCCGCGGTCGAGGTAGTCGACGCCGAAGACCAGGTCAATCTCGGGCCTGACACTGAGGAAGCCCACGGCATGGCTGGGAAAGAGTATCCCCTTGCGCGCATTCCCTTTGAAATCGCTCGCCGCCAACACTGACGTGGCTACGTCGAATGCCAGCGGCCCCAGTTGTTTGCGAAGCTGGTAAGCAATACTGAAGTCGTACACCCGAGGGGGCGTGTCGGTCTGTTCCGGGCCGGAGAGAAAGTGAAAGCCCATCCCAACGCCGATGCCGTTGTTGACACCCGACTTCTGGTAGTGATCCCATACGATCGAAAATATGCCGAACTGGTTGCCATTGCCGGGGATCCAGTCGAGCGAGCTGGTCATATATCGGTATCCCAGGAAGCTATCTAGCGAGGCAACCGGGGGCACCTCTGCCGATCCGTCGAGGTTGATGGGTTCGCCGGTGACAAGCTTTTCGTCGGCAGCAGATTCCGGCGAAGTTGATGCGGTTGTGGGGAGGTTTACGGGGGGCGCATCGGTGACCAGCTTTTCGCTGCCAGCTGGGGGCGAATCCTGGGATGGCGGCACTGGGGGCGACAAGTTGACCGACGGTAACTGCTGAATGCTGAACTTCTCGGCCGTCTGCGCAATGCCCCTCGCTGCGGTCAGAACCGCCAGCAGGCTGACGAGCGTCAGGCAGAACCTTGGCATCACAGTCTATTAGCCGGAGGGAACCGTCGAGTGACGGCGGCGGATACTACTGCACTGGCCGGCACGCGTCAAGAGCATTACCTCTTTGGAGGTTGCCTATCCTATCAGTATAAAGCAAGGAATCCGTCGTCTTACGGGGCAAGCCCCTATCTTCTGTCTGCCGGCAGTCACGTTCGGTTTGTCCTCACCATCTTGCATTTTTGAATAGTCTCCTATTGTTTTCCAATTACGATTGTGACGTCCTTAATCTCCTGACCGGGTTTGGTTTCGATGCCCGATTCCATGATGTTTCGGCCGTCATAGAGGATTTTCGCAACTTTCTGGCCCTCTTTGTTTGGGGAAAAACCAATCTTTGTATGCCCCGGCATCATACCCTGAATAACAAATGTGCTTGTCGTCGGGAAGATCATTTCGCCATCCTCGTAACCGCCTTCGCCAAGCGCAAAAGAACCGCCGGAACTTTTTTCGGTATCTTTGGGCCTGTGTTTGTTGCGGAAATTTGTCAGGCTGAAGCTTGAATAGGATTGCTGCTGATCGTTGACGAGCCCATCTTTGCTGATATTGGCGAAACCATAGCTTTCGCCGATCTGCCAGTCATTGCCCTTTTCGTCCACGAACTTGCCTAAAATCAAGACCCCACGGTTCAAGTCGAAGTTGCTTTGCGTTTTTTTGCTTGTCTTATCAAGATCAAGAGGGGTACGCATTCTCACAAATCCACGGTGAACGGCATCTACGTGAACCAGAAACTCACCGTCACCCAAGCCCTGGATTTGATAATGCCCTTGTTCGTCGGTGTAGGCTGTAACGAAGTCGAAGAGCATGTCGCGCCGATGCACGACGACAAATGCTTCCGGCACGGGTTTTCCGGCCTCGTCGCGCACGGTTCCCTCGAGAATGAGACCGCCTTCTTTTTGCAGTGTGATATTGATGTTATCGATACGTTGTTCTTTGTCGAAAGTGATCTGTTTTGCCTCACTTCGGGAAAAAGTACCAGGGTAGTAGATTGGCGGGTAGGCATTCCCTTCTCTCGCTGCTCGCCAGTTGATTGCCATAACGTAAACTGGCTTACTGCTAAGGCCGTCAATCGAGTATGAACCATCTGCTTGATTGACACGCGCTTGCTCGGATACATATTTCTTTTCCTTATCGTCTTTTTTCTCAAACCAGGCCAACACAGTCAAATTATCGATGTTTTCCGGTCTCTTCCCATTTTCGTCCAGGATTTTGCCGGAAATACGACAGGCTCGCTCGGCCTTCAGCACGATACCCGAGCGGTGCTCGCCATCTTCAAGCGAAAATTCCGGGTATGGACCGGACTTGCCTTCGGGATCGTAGGCGACATCCTGGTATTCGGCCGTATGTGACATTTGCAGCGAAAATGGCCCCTTGGGAATATCCTTGAATATGAAAGTGCCGTCGCTGGCGGTGTTAATGAAGATCGAACCATGGGTAATGTTGTAGTGCAAGTACATCCTTGCATGCTCGACAGGCTCGCCGGTCGCAGCCGAGACGACTTTGCCGCTGATCGAACAGTTGCCCCGGGGACGTTCCCCCAGCACCGTTTCGGTTTGTGCCGCAGCGTTTTTTTCTTCCTCGAGCGGATACAGCTCATGGCGCAGGCCCGAAGTTGAGCCGCCGCTGTAAACGATCAAGATTTCATCATCATCGTTTCCGTAGATCCCGTCTTTGCCGGAACTGCTGAGAATGAATCTATTTCGCTGGGCTTCGTAGTGATAATCCTCACCGGTCGGACTGTAGACGTCCTTCGGTAATGGTTGTTTCAGCTCCGCCAAATCCTTGGGATAGCGGCCCGTTCTCAGTTTATATTGCATCACCAAAGGGCTGATTTTTTGAAAGTTCAACTGCAACTGTCCATCCTTGCCCTCGGTCAGGAGCATGGCTTCGATCTCTGCTGGGGTGGCCATGCGGGTGAAAAGCGCCTTCACTTCAACAGCAACGCTGTTGTCATCCCGGCGTGTTGGCCTCAATTGGATTTTGGATAGGATGTTATTGCCATCCACGGAGAAGGTTTTACCCAGGCCCATCCTTTCGGTCTGGGCATTATGAATTGCATTTGAGTTTATTTTTGTTCCTTCGATGGCTTTTCCTGTTTCATCAATACCCTCCAGGTCAAACTTCGTCCCGTTCTCCACGAAGTGGGGTGTAATCAATATCTCCGCCACTGGAGTAATGTTCTTCTTGACCTTCATCCGGCCTGTCTGGCCATCCTTGAGTATCAGAGTTTCCTCGTCGGACCAGGTGGTTATTCTTTTGCGGACGGCATCGCCAAGTTCCTTAATCTTGGGATCGATCGGCTGCGTATCGGCGCCGTCGCCGGTCTTCGCTGGCTTTGCTTCGGCTGTTCCCTCCTTCTTGTCTTTGGCATCCGCGGCGGTCTTCGCGGCGCCGGCATCGGAAGCGGCCGGTGTTGAGGGTGCGGCAGGCCCTTTCTCCTGTCCGCGCACGGGAATGCAGACCAGGGGAATCGCCAAAAGCAGCAGTGTCAGGAATGTCCATTGCGACAGTTGGTAGGAAAGTCGTGTTTCACCAATCATTTCAAACCTCCTTAGAATTGAACCCCTGGACCCAATCCCCAGAGCCAGCGCACGAGGCGCCAATGGCTCCGTCTGGATGAAGTCCAGAGCTTTAAGAAGTGTTGTGGCATAGCTGCGGCGATCCGTGTTGCAGTAGTCGATGGCAATGGCGTCGCAACAGAGTTCTTGCGCCGCGCAACTCACGATCGGCCCACCACACCACGGGATTCCACCACAGCAGCACCTTGACAATGAACACGAATAAGTTCGCCCAATGGTCGCGCCGCAAGAAGTGGGCGATCTCGTGGGCGATAATGCCACGCAGTTGTTGCGGGCTGAGGTCGTTAATGAGTTGGCGAGGCACCACCACCATCGGTCGATGCCATCCCCACAGCAGAGGCGTCGTTCGCGTATCAACGACACAGCTTCGCACGACGCCGCGAATCTCCAGGCGCGACGCAACGTCGGCGCAGGATTCAGCCAGCAAGTAGTTTTCCGTTCCGGCTCGTCTTAGCCACCGATATAGTTTCGCTGCATGCACTCCGTGAACCGTCAATAGTACGCATGTCCCGATCAACGAAACCGCGAACAGCCCGCCAAAAAACAGCGCCTGCGCGCGACATCCGAGTTCTCGGGACATAACTCCCCCCGCGCCGCGGCCAGCCCAGGCGAAAGTCGTATCATCGACGGCGGAATTCACCTGCCTACGCTGGTCCCAAGCCGACTCGCGATACCCCATCGGCTTGCTTGGCGGAGTCGCAATCGCGGCCATTTCATCACCGCCTGCAACCGCAGGCAACAGCGGCACGGCAATCAGCGGCGGTGTTACAAGCTTGGCAAGCAGCAGCAGCCAGAGCCAGTGTCTCATCGCCGGCCGCCTGCGCAGCGAAGGCAAACGGCACAGCGCGGCGAGCACAATCGCCAATCCCGCGGTCAGCAGCAGATTCCACAAAAGTGCATTCGGCATTCGACACCCCGTTTCTCCGCAATCAATCGATTTTCTCGATGATTCTGCGAATCGCTTCACGGTCCTTGCGGCAAAGCTTTACGTTGTCAACGAGAGTATTCAGCAAGGGAGTCAGTGAACCACCAAAGTTACTGTCGGCGAGCAGTTGGAGCTGATGGGCTACGAAGGTTTCTCGTTCCACGGCGGGCAAGAATAGATGGATACCACCTTGCTGCTGGCAGACGATGAAACCCTTGTCGGCAAGTCGTTCCAGCAGACTCTTCACGCTGGCGTGCAGTGAATGCGTATGCTTTCGGTAGATGGCCTCTACGATCCCGCGGACGGTGGTCGGTCCGAGGTCCCAAAGCACGTTGAGGATCGCAAATTCCGTTTCGGTAACAGCTTTTGTGTGGCTTGGCATGACTCAACTCATTATCTATAAGGCAGAATGCCTTAATCCTAAGGCATCTTGCATTATATGTCAACCCCCATTTGACTAGATTTTCGGAATACCCCCCGGCAGATGCAGTATAGGCATAATTGACTCAGCCCAAGAAACATTACTTTAATGGGCCGCCCGAAGATACATCTTCACCAGACGAGTCCGCTTCCGTTCAAGATTCCTTGCGGATACCATTTGACGGGATCGTAGAGGCGTGCCGAAAAAAGGGGGCGTATTTCGGCACATCCCAGAAAACGGATGGGCCTGTTGAAAAAGTCCCGTCATTGAAAGATAGGGTTTGGGTAATTGGCCACCTTTTTTGCGGGTCTAGACACCGAGTTAGCAACCAGAGATAAAACAGTAAGATCAGGCGCTTCAGGTTCTGCGCCATTGCGCTTAGATACGCTTGAATCTGCACTTTCGACCTACTGCGGTACCTGGCGCGCCAGGCCATGGTTTTGCTTCGCCTCGGCGAACAACCCTTCGCACTTCCACATCCGCTCGGACAATTTCTGCCCAAACTCAGGCTTTTGCATTCTGGCTTGCACCTTCTCAAATAGGTCTTGATCAAGACTACGAAGTACAAACCTGTGCTGAGGAGTCGCTTTCCGAGTTTTTGCTGGGCACTTTGAAGCTTGCGGACAATTACGGCAGTCCTCGGACGAGCTGACATACCTTTTGTGGTTATCGTAGATCGCCGGATTCGGATTCAGGTACTTCTCCTGTGGGCATCGAAAACGATCTTTCTTGGGTTCGTACACCAGTCCGGCTGCGCTGGCCGAGTTATTTCCGCTACGACGACTGAAAAGCGGAATGTAGGGTTTTGTTCCTTGCTCCTGCAATGCAGCAATGATCGCCGCTGAGCCATAAGCTCGATCGGCGATTGCTTCACGAATTGTGATGTCATACTGGTCATTGATGCGTTTTAGCTGCTGGAGATATGGTTGGTTGTCATACCGTGCTCCTGTGGTAACTTCGGTATCCAGGATGACGCGACTGTCGGCATCAATACTCTGATGCACTTTGTACTTCAGTTGTTGCGGTGTACCTTTCTTTTGGGCTAGTGTGGCATCTGGATCGGTACGACTCGTGTGCGTTTGGTTTGTCACGCGCCGTGCTGATGACGAGTCCTTCAACCCACGATCGCGCCGTTGGGTTATCGCCTCTTTCTCCGCTTCTTTCGGATCGTTATGAATCAGCGAGTTCAGCGAGGCATCAGCGGCGATCAGGGTGGCGTCGGTCATCACGCGACACTCCTGGGCCACCAAGCCCTTTTTCTGACAGAGCTTAACGATATGCCTAAACAGCATTTCAAAGATTTCCTCGCCATACCTGTCCCGGATGCGACTAAACGATGAGTGGTCCGGCACGTCGTCTTCCAGGGAGAGCCGGCAAAACCAGCGATACGCGAGATTGAACCGTACTTCCTCACATAGACGTCGGTCCGACGTGATGCCATAGAAGTACGCCACCAACAACATCCGAAAGAACACCTCAGGGTCGATGGAGGGCCGTCCTTGTCCAGAGGAATAGCACGTGGCAGTCAAGTCGCGTACGAAGGACATTTCTAGGGTGCGATCAACTCTCCGGAGAAAGTGGTCTTCTGGTATGAACGACTCCAAATCGATGACCGTCCTGGTCCGTGGTTGAAAGACATGCTTTCCTTGCATACGTCCGTCCGTCCTGAAAAGATGCGAAGGTGGTGGAGAGGAAGGCCATCCCAATACCTCCATCCGCTCTACAAATCAAGACGAACACGTGCTGACAATGCTAGCTGGCCAACAGACTTTTTCAACAAGCCCGGATGAGTTGATGCAACATACGGCCGAATTTTACCAGGTTTCAAAACTCCATTATGTGCATCGGTGTCGGTTAACTGGTGTAGTGCTTGAGCCCAAATGGCACAGTAGCTAAGGTAGGGTGACAGTTTCCTCCAGACCCGTTACCATGAGAGGGAAGGATGAAGACCTATGAGTGAGAAGAAGCGTCGGAAGTGGACGGCCAAGGAGAAGCTGTGGATCGTGTTAACGTGCATGCAGCCTGGGGTGGAGGTATCGGAGGTATGTCGTCGGGAAGGCATCAACCCGGATATGTTCTATAACTTGAAGAAGAAGCTGCTGGCATCGGCGAGCCAGGTGTTCGAGAAGAAGCCGAAGAAGCGGAGCGTGGAGTGGGAGTATGGTTTCTCCACAGTCATGAGTACCGGGCCAGTGACGCAACAAATCAAGGATGAGCAAACTGTTCTCGTAGATGGCACTGCGGAATGCGTATATCGGGATAGTTCTGACTCGTAAATATACAAAGGCGATGCTTGTTAATAAAAAGGATGTACTGGCTACAGTTGGGTGAAGATCAATTATCGGCCGTGACAAGTCCTGTAAGTTCGTGTGAGGATGCCTTTTTAGCGGAGTGATTTATCACCTGCTCGAGCGCATGAATCACAGATGGATGGTGGTCGCCTTCAAGATCATTTTTCAGAACATTGATCGCATGGCGGGCATTGGTCATGCGAGGGTCGTGAGAGAGCAATGTCAGGTATCTCCTCACGGTACGGAGAATTTTCGTCCCTAGTGCAGGCTCGACATAAGATGAAATGTCATGATCCGTTTCGTCCTTATTGAGGCATACTCCGTGGTTGATGAGCAAGGGCAGCGCTCCGGTGAGCACCGAACCCAGTGACCGGACAAGATCACTGCCGTGAAAGGTGTTCTCCAATTGATTCTTTCGGTTGCCGTGCATAAGATCACCCACTGCTTTCCGAATGACCCGTGCCGTCACTTCGATGCTATCGATGTCCTGAAGCAAGGCGGCCACTCGAATGTTGTCGATTTCTGTGTCGGAAAGCCTCATTTCAGCAGCGACTTGCTGACTGAACTCGGAAAGCTTTCTCGTTTGGTCCTTGAGTTTGGGGTCCGCGCTGTTGAGATACCGAACTAGCACTTCCACAACCCCCAGATAGGCATCATGAAGCTCTTCGATCTTGTGCATTCTTTCATCGCTTAACGTCCCCACGAGAATAGCATTAATGCCCATCACCGCGCCCCAAATAGTCAGAGCAAGACCAATCGCCAGCGGCGACGTGTAAACTGTGAATGTATTCAAATTCAAGGTGATAACCACCGAAGCGCACATCACTGAGAGCAGGGCAAGAATCCCTGCGCGGTAACATCCAAGGAAAAAGGCGGCAAGAACGATCGGAAGGTAAAATAGGTTTAGCACGACTATGCGGTAGTTTCCTACCCGGTAGAGTAGACCACATAGTGCCACGCATATCACAATCAGGGCGATTTCGAGAAACTTCTCCTCTTTAGGTTTTTTACGAGACATTTTCAGGCTCCAGTTCAATATCGGATGGACTATTTTCAGGAATAAAAGTAACAGGATATTGGCTAGGCTGGTGTAGCGATGCTGAGGAGCAATATGCTTGCATAGGGGACGCAGAGGCGAGAGGAGAATCATCCGTGTATTGAATGAGCAAGGATTGGATCGCCGCTAACTTGTCATTGATAGACATTTCGGTGTCTGGGGCAATGTCCGAAGTTCCCACGTCGGGCACCGCTCCGGAATGCGGCGATTCACACACATCCCTATAATTACGCGCAATATCGTAGAATTCCGATTCCAGCTTCAGAAATATCTCTACCAGCACCGGATCAAATTGCTTTCCTGCTTCCTCTCGTATTATCGCTACGCATTTTTCGTGTGGTAGTGCTTCTTTGTAGATGCGTTTTGTGGACAAGGCGTCGTAGACATCCGCAATCGCCACAATCCGCGCTGCCAAGGGGATCTTCTCGCCAAAGAGTCTTTTGGGATATCCCCTGCCATCCCATCGTTCATGGTGGCCGAGTGCAATCTCGCTTGCCATTTGCAGGAAATTTGAGTCTCCCAGCCGTAACTCGATTTCGCGAATGCATTTGCTGCCAATCGCCACATGCGATTGCATTAAAGGCCTTTCTTGCTGCTCTAATTTTCCTGGTTTCAACAAGATCGAGTCGCAGATACCGACTTTCCCGATATCGTGGAGTGCCGAACTGATGCCAATCAGTTTGACGAAAGATGGCGTGACTTGGCTGCTGTAGCGGAGATCATGGCTAAGAGCGGACGCCAAACGGGTAGAATAAATGGCAATCCGCTCCAAGTGGTTGCCAGTTTCGGGATCGCGGGACTCTGTCAGCTTTGCCAGACCGAAAATCACAGCATCGCGTGTGCGTAACAACTCGTTGTACTGCTGTAAGGAGACCGTTTCCGCCTTTCGATGTTTGCGGGAAGTCGTCTCTTCATCCCACGTGAAGACCAAGTAGGCGACAATGGCTTGGAGCACGGCAATCCACACCAATGCAATTGCACGGACTGCAATTGCAGATGTCTCCACATTTGTGGCGTTACCTGAAGAAAGCGTCTTGTCCTCTTCTGAAACGCCACCGACTGTTTCATTGTTAACCAACTCTGATACACTTTTGGAGTGTTGGTTCTCACTTGGAGCCAAGGAAAAAACAAAACGTTGCTCAAGCCAGAGTCCTAGCGTTAAACAAGCTGTCTGAGCAATGACCAGTAAGGAGTAGCGTTTTATGAAGTTTTTCATAGCGTGTGACCGGATGCTTCGCACGACACGCAGAAGCTGCCCAAAAGTCCGGTACTCCATAAATTCAGCGTTTCTCAGTTTATAGGAGCCCTACCTACCATTCTAGCTTACGTTATATCCTCCTTGTGGTGTAAATAAATTTCTAAAACCGTAGCAATGGTCGAGGCTTGCGGACTGGTCGAAGACCGTGGCGCTGATTGGTTGAAAAGTGTAGCGCTCGGGATGAAAGATGGTTCTATTGTAACTCCAGGGTTAAGGAAAAGAAAGTAGTCTAGCCTGACCTAGGTCAGGGTCCGGTTATAATGGCTAATTCTGTTGTTATGATTGTTTTATATTGGGTGATTTTAGCGATCACCACCAAAACGTCATTCCCCCAAGAATCCTTAAGCTGCGCTTTTTGGCTGAATCCAAGGGTGAAGTAAATCATTCACTTCGATCAGCGCCGGGTAATGTCAGAATCCAAATTGGCCACAGTCCAAAAGACCATTGCTGTCTTGGAGCGACATGAAAAGGTATTCTGCGAGCAGATGCTTCTGCTGCCCCGAGGCACGTTAGTGTCAGAAATGGTTGGTTAGATGCGGCACCTGATCGGCCTATTTCAACAGGGGGTGCGATTTCTTCCCGGATTGCTCAAAGGCACCGTTTGATGGCACCGAAAAGTGCTTTCCGAAAAAGGGGTCGATTCTTGCGAGTGCCGAAATACGGTTGAGACTACGGAACACTGGCGCGGTTGCAACGGTTGATGGCCCGCTTGCGAGTCACTTTGGTCTCAGCAGCATTCTCACCTCCGCCGCCGAGCATAGGCGAGGAGGCCGATCGAACTGATGCCGAGGAGGAAAAGGGTGGAGGGTTCGGGGACGGTTAGGGAAAATACACTGCCGCCGTTGTAGCTACCGCCGTAATAGGTTGTACCGTATAGGGTTGAACCGTCGATGGTCAGGCAGCCGTGTGGCAAAGCGTTGGAGCTAAAAGGATGGAGAACGCTGTAGCCACTGCCGTCCATGTTCATTGAAAATATTGAGCCGCTGTTGTTGGCGCCACCTGCCTGGGTCTCTCCGTAAAGCGTCGAATTAAGAATCGTGAGTCCGAGGGGAGAGCATCCGCCAACATCACTTGAGGAAAACAAATGTATTACACGATAGTCACTGCCGTCGGTGTTCACCCTGAAGACAGCGCCATAATTGCCGGTTACGCCAAACTCGGTGACGCCATAAATGGTTGCCCCACAGATCGCGATGCTACCGATAGGCCGACCGATACCGCCTGACGCAAACGAATAAATCGTGGTGAATCCGCCCCCGTCGGCATTAACCGTATAGACAGTTCCGGCACCGCCGCTTCCACCGACAAGAGTCGTGCCATAGATGGTTGATCCGCTAAGAATAGGTACGTTCGGAAACGTTCCATCGTCACTGTTAAAGGTGTGCAAGAGACTATAGCTGCCGTCATCCGCGTTGATCTTGAAGATCGTACCGTTATTGCCCAACGCCCCACCGCTCTGGGTCGCACCGTACAAGGTTGACCCGTTGGCAATCAGCGGGCATAAAGGGTACGTTCCATCACCCACGGGGCTGCCGAACGCATGCAAGATGCTAGATGCAGTCCCATCCATACTCATCTTGAACACGTTGCCTTGCCCGTTCGAGCCAGTGCCATAAAGTGTTGAACCAACTAGAACGGAAACATTCCCATAGACATCGCAATTCGTGCCCGTGAACGAATGCAGGACGGTGTAACCGCTACCACTTGTGTTCACTTTGAAAAAACCACCGTGATTATACATTCCCCCCGCCATTGTTTCGCCGAAAATAGTGGAGCCGGCTATAACTAAACCGGCTGTAGGTGCTTCGCTAAAATTGAATGAGTGGAGAACCTGGTAGTTAACCCCTTGACCGAATGACACACCGGCGGGAACGAGAATAGCCAACAGAATGCCTACGACCATAGCAAAACGACAAGACACGGCAGCGACTCCTTTAGTCAGAGTGATACAGCATCCCAGTTCACCTGTGTTGGACAGTTCTTTCGCATCCAACTCGAAGTTGTGATCTGGGAAAGCCCGGGTACAGGAAGGGAATCACCGCCAAAGAACTGAGGGAGACTGGCTTCCGGGGCCGAGGCAACAACAGAACGCACCTACTGTTCTCACGAACGATCCGCGTATTCGTTCGACGCAGGCACTAATACTGCCTCATATTTGGAGAGAAAATTAAGCCTATGCTGACTAGCCATTTAATATAGCTTGAAAATGCAAAAAT
This sequence comes from Pirellulales bacterium, assembly GCA_963845975.1. GTDB lineage: Bacteria > Planctomycetota > Planctomycetia > Pirellulales > Thermoguttaceae > JBEKIK01. The sequence goes on from CAWJUD010000002.1 coordinate 2,051,538, forward strand.
GCAATCCCCCCTAACAATCTTGAGTTCGCCGGCCAGAGCAAGGCGGTTGGCAAGAATTATCTAAGCATCGCGATTTGGAAAACGTTTTTTTCATAACACAAGTCGACTGCACCGCCCTGATTACTAGATAGCCTCGAACAAGCAGTCCCAAATCGTTATCTCTTCAATCAAAGTCCCGAAAACTCGTGAAAATGGTAAGCGTCCGCCAGATCCATACTTGCCAAGTCGGGTATGCTTTAGCGATGGGGCGCCGCATTCTTGGGAGAGATGTTATGGGCCGACCGCCGAGCGACCTAGATGAGTATTTGGACTGGCAAGAACGGTTGGAGAGTTACAGGGCAAGCGGCCTGGCATTAGATGTCTTCTGCCTTCAAGAGGGAGTTTCTCGATCAACCTTTTATCGCTGGGTCGATCGGCTGAAAGGCGGCATTCCGGAGTCGATGATCGCCGAGAAGGAAGCTCGGGAACGAGCGGAGTCAGGGGAAGCGGTGTTCGTGCCGATTTCACTGAAAGCGTCTCCGGTGGAGATTGAAATGCCGAATGGCGGCGTTGTACGTCTGCCCCTCGGCATCGGTCAGGTAGTTCTGGTTGAAGTCATCCGAGCTGTGGGGGCGTTACGCCCTTGGAAGGCGCCGAAATCATGACAAACTTTTCCGAAGTACGGATTTTCTTGTGTACGACGCCGACGAGTATGAGTTGGAGCTTTGATCGCTTGATGGGCCGAGCGCGGGAGATCTTTGACCAGGACCCCGCCTCAGGCCATCTATTCTTGTTCCTGAATCGCAATCGCGATCGGCTCAAGATCTTGTTCTGGGATCGGGATGGATTCTGCATTTGGTACAAGCGGTTGGAGCGCGGCACGTTTCAACTCCTGACAGCCACCAATGATGAGGAAGGCGTTGAGTTGGACTATACCCAATTGGTCAAGCTGCTAGGCGGGCTCGACCTGAGGACGGGACGCCGTCGGAGACGGTACCACCGCGCCAGTTGAAAAAAAGTTGGAGAATGGGGCTTTTCTTGTTCGGAGACGTTGTTACAATTGTTGGCGACATGGATGACACCGACTTTCTTCCCAACGATTTACGCGAATGCCAAGGCCTCTTGTTGGCTGCCTTCAAGCAGGCCGCGGAGCTCGAACATCGCGTGAAGGAATCCGAGCAGCAAGTAGCGGAACTCGACCGCGTGTTGGGCGAAACCGCTGCCTCGTACCGAGAACTGCAACAAGAGTACGCCGCCACTCTCGACGAACTGGCATGGTACAAGCGCTGGGCGTATGGACGACGGCGAGAGCGTTTTGCCGAAGACCAGGGGCAAGGCCATTTGTTCGATTTGGACTGGAACTTGCCGGCCAACATCGATCCTGCGGAACTCGCAGACTCCGATGACGAAGTCGACGTGCAAGGCCATCGCCGCCACCGCAGGAAACGCGAGATCGATTGGGACAAACTGCCGCAGATTCGCCATGAGCACGACCTGCCGGAAGAAGAGAAGATTTGCTCATGCTGTGGCCGACGGATGGACCGCATCGGTGAGGACGTCACACGCGAGCTGGAGTTGCAGCCGGCGAAGCTGGAAGCCCATATCCACGTCCGCCCGAAATACGCCTGCCGCCGCTGCAAGAAGGGAGTCTGTGCAGGGCCGCTTCCCCCGCGGCCGATTCCCGGCGGCATTGCCGGGCCGGGCCTTGTCGCGGAGGTGATCGTCAGCAAGTTTGGCGATCATCTGCCCCTGTATCGCTTGGAAGACATTTTTGCGCGCTGCGGAGTCTACATCGCACGCAGCACGCTCTGCGATTGGGTGCAGTTCGCGGCCGAACTCTTCAAGCCGCTCTACGAGCTGCAACGCCAGCGGGTCCTTCAATCCGCGGTGATGTGGACGGACGATACCCCGGTCACGGTGCTGGGCGGTCTGCACGGGAGTTTTCAAGGTCACTTCTGGACCTACATTGGATACGAGCAGCCCTATTCCGTGTATGATTTCACCAGCAGTCGTAGTCGCGATGGGCCGGCAAGTTTTCTGCAGAGGTTCACTGGTTATCTGCATGCGGATGCCTTTGCCGGTTACGACGCGGTCTTTCTTGGTTCACACGCGGCCATCCAAGAAGTGGCCTGTTGGGCGCACGCACGGCGGAAATTCTTCGATGCCGTGAAGAGCTATCCCCGGGAATCGCACCAAGTGCTGGAGTGGATTAGGCAATTGTACGACATCGAAGATCGCTCCCGTACCTGGTCGCCCGATGCCCGTCGCCAGCTTCGTGTGGCCGAATCGATTCCCGTGCTGGACAAGATCGAAGCCTACCTGACAGAGTTGGCCAGGACCGTATTGCCCAAAAGCAACTTGGCCAAGGCGGTCGCCTACGCACGAAACCAATGGGAGGCGCTGCGCCGCTACACGGAAGATGGTCGCTTGACAATCGATAACAACGTGAGTGAGCGAACACTTCGGCACCAAGCTATTGGCAGAAAAAATTGGCTCTTCCTGGGCAGCGAAGCAGCGGGTCCGCGGGCGGCCGTGTTATGCACGATCCTGGCTGGTGCAAAGCGCCATCGAATCGAGCCCTGGTGCTATATACGTGAACTTCTCCTCCGCCTGCATGCGGATGACCCGAGACTGGACGACATGCTGCCCGACCGCTGGGCCGCGGCGCATCCTGAGGCCATTCTCACCCATCGATTCGATGAATCACGAACCAAGGCCGCTCGCACCCGAGCCCGCCGCGCTCATCGCCGTGCCCACTCTAAGTGACGCTGGTTCCCCACAGCCTGCCACCATGGATTGGGCGGACGCTTACTGAAAATGGGCGACAGTAGAACCCAGATGAAATACACTAAATCCCTAGTTCCTAGCCACGAGCCCCCTAATCTCTAACCCCCGGCAAATTGGCCCAATTCTTTCCCTTGAAATCATGCCGGCGACCTTGCTATAATCACCTCCCCGTTTTACTAAACTGCAATCTCTGCGTCTTTGCGGCTTTGCGAGAGAAGAGGTGGACGTCCAGAGGGCCGAAGTGGCCAAACAACAATTTTGATGACCAACTAAGCCCGCTTGCCGCTGAAAAGAAATGACTGACCCCTAGGTCAAACGTGGAAAAAATGCGATTTGTTCCCCAACTATTTCGAAGTCCACGCCGGGAACATTGACAGTTGCAAATGGCGAAAGTTGTTGCAGGAACGTCCGTTACAGACTGGTGGCATGCCCACGCTTGCCGTGGGCATGTTGTGGCAGGCACACCGGCACCGGCGAGACGCCAGTGCCACCCAAAGATTTATGCCTTCGGTCCCAGCCCGGTTATGCACTGGTCCTCGCGAACCACCTTGCGCGGTCCGCCATCCAGACCGAACGACCAATCCTGCGGCTCGGCCATGGATTCGAGTGAGTCCAGAATTCCCAGCGATTTAGCGCGGTCGTAGATCAATTGCCAGGCGCAATCCAGATTTTCGTTGACCTCGCAGCGGCCGTCTCGCGATCCGCCACAGGGGCCATTGAGTTGCCGCTTTGCACAGCGGGTGATTGGGCAGATGCCGGCGAATTCGCCCAGCCGGCAATTGCCGCAGCCTGTGCACTTTTCGGCCCACACGCCCTGCGATTCAAGAATGCCCATGAACTGGGTATTCAAACCGGGATAAACCGGCGTCTTGGGGAAGCGTTCGGCCAGGGCCTGCACGCCCGCGCCGCAGCCCAGCGAGCAGATGGCGTCATATTCGGCGACTCGGGGCGCCAAGGCGTCGATAAAGGCGTCCTCGCATTGGCGTTCGATGGTGCATTCATCAACGGTGGTGCTTTTATTACCGCTGAGCTTCAACGACATCCTTAGCGCGGAACCGAGTATGCCCGTCTCGCGCTCGCCGCCGGCCAGGCAAACGGTCACGCAGGTGCCGCATCCCACCAGGAGCACTCGCCGGTGGTTTTTGATCATATCGCGAATTTCAGGCACATGCTTGCGATCGGCAACAATCATTTTTCACTCCTTCCGAGGCTTTTTGGGCCTGATGGGTTGCTTTTTCAATTCCCTGTTGAATACTCTTGTGATCGGACCGCAACGGGCTGGGGCCCAGTTGCTTTACACGGCTGTTCATCTCCGTGACAATTTCGGCGAAACGCGGCCCCTCGGCCGACGAAAGATTGAACATTTCCAGACGCTCCGGCTCCAGGCCGATTTCTTCCAGCAGTATTTTGGCCCGCTCGACACGTTTCCGGGCGCGGAGATTTCCTTCCAGGAAGTGGCATCCCCCTTCCAGGCAGCCGGCGACGATCACCGCGTCGATCCCATGTTCAAAGGCCGTAAGAATGTAATTCACTTCGATCTTGCCGGTGCACGGCAAACGCAGCACCCGCACGTTGCTGGGATACTGAAGGCGCATGGAGCCGGCCAGGTCGGCCGCCGCATACGCGCAGTAGTGGCAGCAAAACGCCAAAATAACCGGTTCGCTATCCATAATTCACCTCATGATGTCAAATGCCAGCGGGGCGGGGCCACGCCTGCTTGGGCAGGATATACCAATAGCGGAATCTTTTCTTCCTCGCCAATGCCCAACGCGCCGTCGATTGCAGCCAGTATCTGACTATCGTAAAAATGCCTCAGCGTGATGGCCTTGGCCGGGCATTCGGCCGAACAGCTTCCGCAACCCATGCACGTGGCCCCCTCAACCTCGGCCTTGTTGAATTCGTTGATCCGCGGGGCCATGTACGGGCAAACGTGCACGCAGGTCATGCACGAAATGCACTTGTCCGGATCGACCCAGGCGATCTGGCCGCCCACGGGCATTTTCTTCTTGGAAAGGATCGATGCCGCCCGGCCCGCCACCGCGCTGGCCTGGGCGATGGTCTCGGTCAGAAACTTCGGCGCGTGGGCCGTGCCGCACAGGAAAAGTCCTTCGCTGGCAAAATCCACCGGGCGGAGCTTCATGTGGGCCTCGAGGAAAAAGCCGTCGGCGTTAAGCGGCACGCGGAGCAATTCGGAAAGCTCGGTGCGGTCCGCTCTGGGTATCATCGGGGCCGCCAATACTACCAGATCCGGTTCCAGGTTCAAATCGCGCCCCAGTGAAGGCTCCCGAACACGCAGTTGCAGCCGGCCGTTAAGCGTCAGTTCCGGTGCCTGCTCGGGCTCGTAACGCACAAACAGGACTCCTTTTTCCCGGGCTTCGCGATAGGCCGCCTCGCGAAATCCGTAAGTCCGCATGTCGCGGTATAGCACTATGATCCTGGCTTGCGGATAAAGTTTTTTCAATTCCAGCGAGTTCTTGACGGCCGATGTGCAACACACGCGGCTGCAATACGGCCGTTCGGCGTTGCGTTGCTCCACGCATTGGATCATTGCCACCGTGGCATTCTCGGGCAGCGATATCTCGCCGCGTCCCAAGCGGTCGGCCAGTTCCAGTTGCGTGATTACCCGGGGATTTTGGCCGTAGCCAAATGAATGCGGTTTTTCTTCGGTTGCCCCGGTTGCCACGACGATTGCGCCGTGTTGGATTTCGACAGAGCCTGAATCGCTGCTGATGGTTGAGCGGAAGTTGCCGACGTGGCCTTCGACTTTTCCAGCGCGAATTCAAATAGACCGTTATCCGCGGATGGCTTGTGACGCGGCGGATCGTATCGGCCAGAAACGCTTGAATATCACGGCCGTCGAGAGTGTGATGGAGTTGCCTGGCGGTACCGCCGAGTTCCGCATCTTTCTCCGCAAGATGGACCGGAAACCCTTGACCGGCCAAGGCGAGTGCGGCGGTCATGCCGGCCACTCCTCCGCCAATGATCAGCGCGGCGTTATTGACCGGCGCCATTTCCTGCTGAAGCGGCATCAAGCGTGCGGTTCGCCCCACGGCCATGCGCACCAGGTCGATAGCCTTTTCAGTGGCTTTATCCGGATTTCCCGAATGCACCCAGGAACACTGATCGCGGATGTTGGCCATTTCCAGCAGAAACGGATTCAGCCCGGCGTCGCGGAGCGTGTCGCGGAAGATCGGTTCGTGGGTCCGGGGCGTGCATGAGGCGACCACCACGCGGTTCAGCCTGTGCTCGGCGATCATGGCCTTGATGCGGTCCTGGCTGTCGTCGGCGCAGGTGTACATGTTTCGTTCGGCGTGGATCACGTAAGGCAGCCGCTGGGTTTCCTTGACGACGCGCTCGACGTCCACGACCGAGGCGATGTTGCTTCCGCAGTGGCAAACGAAAACGCCTACCCGCGGCGGCTCGTCGCTGATGTCGCGTTCAGGCGGATAAGTTTTTACGCGTACTCGGCTTCCCCGGGCAAGCGCCAAAAGTTCCATGGCCCGGGCGGCGGCCGCGCTGGCTTGCATGACCGTGTCGGGAATGTCCTTTGGTTCCTGGAACGCTCCGCCCACGAATACGCCCGGCCGCGACGTGTCCAGCGGACGGAGTTCCTCGGTCTGGGCAAATCCCCAACGGTTCAGCAGGACGCCCATCCGTTGGGCCTGCTCTTGCAGCGTGGCGCTGGGCTCCAGGCCCAAGGAGAGTACGATCATGTCGAACTCCTCCTCGACCTGCTTCATTTCCGGGCCGGCATATACCAGGCGAAGATTTTTGGTTCCCGGCATTTCATAGGTCCGCGAGATAAACGAGCGGACGTAACGAACGCCCAACTGTTTCTGGGCCCGCTCGCAATAGCGGTCGAAATCCTTGCCGAACGCACGGAGATCGAGGAAAAAGATGGTCACGTCAAGTCCCGGCTCGTGCTCTTTGGCCAAGATGGCTTCCTTGGTGGCGGCCATGCAGCAGACCGATGAGCAATAGTCGTTGTCGCAGCCCGTATCGCGCGAACCGACGCATTGGATAAATGCCATTCGCTTGGGTGCTTTGCCGTCGGTGGGGCGAAGGACGCGGCCGCCGGTCGGGCCGGAGGCCGAAAGCAATCGCTCGAACTGCACGTTGGTAAGCACGTTGGGGGCAAAACCGAAGCCGAACTCGCCGCGCCGCGTGGCGTCGAAGGCCTCGAAACCGGGCGTTAGCACGACGCTGCCGACCTCGAGTTCCATTGTTTCTTCCGGTTGATCATAGTCGATGGCCCCGGCCTGGCAGACCTTCGCACAAAGCCCGCACGCGCCGGAGCGAAAATGGATGCAGCTCTCCCGGTCGATCACCGGCACGCGCGGCGATGCCTGTGGATGGGCCAGATCGATGCAAGGCCGGGCGGCAAGGTACTTGTCGAAGCCCGTAAGATGCAGTTTAGTTCGGCGGGATGTGATCGTGCTTAGGTCGATGGCGCCGGTCGGGCACACGAAAACGCAAGCCCCGCAGGCCTGGCATTGATTGGTGGGTTCGTCAAAAGCGGTGCGAATCTCGCGCGATGTTCCGCGCCGAACAGGTTGATCGCGCCGCGGCCCATCATTTCGTTGCACACTCGCGTGCAAAGACCGCAGAGGATGCACTTTCCCTCGGCGGCCGGTTGGAACGGCGTGCCCTTAACGCCTAGATTCGCCGCGAATTCGGCCAGTTCGCGGGAATCGGGGGCTTGGGCCAAAAGCAATTCCAAAACCGTCTGCCGGGCCGCTTTCACGCTTTCCGTATCGGTGTGCACGACCAGGTTGCTTTCCAGCGGATAGCTGCACGAGGCCGCCAACTGCCCTCCCCTGGGCGTCTCGATCTCCACAAGACACACGCGACACGCGCCATAGGGCGTCAAGCCGCGATAGTTGCACAACGTGGGGATCGTGATACCCATTTGGCGCGCGGCATTGAGGATAGTCGTGTCCCGCGGCACCTCCGTGGTGCGGCCGTTCATGGTTATCAAAACCCGATCCGATGCAGTCGTAGCCATAATCAACCTTTTTTCACAATCTCAATTCACTAAACATTGTTCTCTCAAGCTGCCATTTTTACAAACGCCGGCCGGGCATTGCTTATCGCGGATGTGCGATTCGAACTCGTTGCGAAAATGCTCGAGCGTTGTCAGTACCGCGCTTGGCGCCATGCCGCCCATGCCGCAGACCGCCGCAGATTTTATCGTCCTTGCCAGACGCTCCAAAAGGGCCAGGTCCGAATCGTCGGCCTTGCCCTCGCACATCCGGCCCAAGATGCGATACATTTGCTTGGTCCCTTCCCGACATGGCACGCATTTGCCGCAGGATTCGTCCATGAAAAAGCCGACAAGGAATCGGGCCATATCGACCATGCAGGCGGTATCATCGAGCACGATGATTCCGCCGGTGCCGATCATTATCGATTGGCCTTCTCGATCTTCAGTATCTATAGACAAATCGAGCATGGACGGAGGGATGCAACCCCGCGAAGCGCCGCCGGCTTGAAGTGCCTTTAGCGGCCTGTCGCCAATCACCCCGCCGCCGATATCGTAAACCAACTCTCGGAGCGTGATCCCGAAAGGAACCTCTACCAATCCGGCGTTTTTCACAGCGCCTTCCAGGGAGAAGATCGTCGTGCCCGGGGTCCGCTTAGTGCCCATCGAGGCGTACCAGTCCGCGCCCCGGGTAATGATCGGCGCGACGCTGGCCCAGGTTTTTACGTTGTTCACCACGGTGGGCTTTCCCCACAGGCCGTTGGTGACCGGATATGGCGGCCGGGTGCGGGGTTCGCCTGAATGGCCTTCGAGCGATTCGATCAGCGCGGTTTCTTCTCCGCATATGTAAGCCCCGGCCCCGCGGTGCACCTTGACGTGGAAAGACCATCCGCTGCCGAAAATATCGTCGCCCAGAAGTCCTGCCTGCTCGGCCCCGGCGATGGCATGCTGGAGGATTTCCATGGCCAGGGGGTATTCGTCGCGGACATATATCAGCCCTTGGTTCGCACCGATTGCATAGGAACCGATGAGCATGCCCTCGAGCACCGCGTGTGGATCGCCTTCCAATACGGATCGATCCATGTACGCCCCTGGCTCGCCTTCGTCGGCGTTACAAACAACGTATTTGACGTCGGCGGAGGCTTGACGGGCAAGTCGCCACTTTTGTCCGGTGGGAAAGGCGGCGCCGCCCCGGCCGCGCAGCCCGGATTTGGTCACCTCGTCGATAACTTCGTCAGGCAACATTTGCGCCAGTGCGTGGAAGGCCCCGCGATACGTGCCCCGGGCAATCGTTTCTTCCAGATCCATGGGATTAATCGAGCCGCAATTGCGCATTATGACTTTTTTTTGCCGGCTGTAAAAATCCAGGCTCGACCATTGGGAAATTTTGCTCAACTCCGCGGAACAACCGTCATATTTGTGCACTTCGCCGGTGGAAACGTATTCTTCGCCCTCGAAGCGTCCTAAAACCCATTCCGGTTTCAGGTCGCCTTGGGCGGCATAAGCTTCGAGCAAGCGCCGTGTTTTTTCCGGCGTCATGTTGCCGTAACTCAACCTCAGCCTGTTTGGGAGCATTAGATCGAGCAATGGTTCTTTTGCGCAAAAACCAATACAACCGGTGCGACAAACCACGGCGTCCAAACCAAGGTCGTTCACGGCCCGGATCGCGGCGTCTTCGACAGCCCTAGCGCCCACGGCGACTCCGCAACTCGCCGAGCCGACGAGAATCTTCAGCCGCTTGGGAAACAAAGTCGCCAGTCCGGCCGCCGAGGCCCGATCTAAATCAGCCGTATTGCGTATGGTTCGGCTCATGCGAATTGCTCCGTAATTTCTGCAATCTTGTCGATGTCTACCCGGCCGAAACTGCGGCCGTCGATTTTCATCGATGGCGACAAGGCGCACAGGCCCAGGCAGCGCACGGTCCGCAAGGTGAATCGTCCGGTTTTGTCGGTTTGGCCCGGTTCGATGTCGAGTTGCCGTTGAAGCCTTTCCAGCAGTGCGTGCGATCCCCGGGCGTGGCAGGACGTGCCCCGGCAGACTTCGATCACGTGCCGGCCCAAGGGCTCGAGATGGAACCGGTCGTAAAAGCTGGCCACGCGCAGGATTTCGGCAAGCCGCATTTGCCAAAGCGCGGCCAGATGTTCCAGGATTCCGCGGGGAATGTAACCGTAGCTTTGATTTACCTCTTGCAGCACCGGCATGATGGCGCCTTGTTCGCCTTCATGGCGTTTGAGGATCTCATCGAGCCTGACCGCATCCGCCTCGTTGAGCGGTTCGTGCGGCATAAACGGCGGAGGGCTTTCGGGCGTATTGCGAACCGGGCAAACGGCCCAGCAATCGCCGCAGCCGGTGCATTTTGTTGAATCCACGCCCCGCGGCCGCTTGCGAATCTCGACCATAAAATGCCCGGCCTCGCCCTCCAATCGCGTGACGTCGGCCATTGTCAGCACGTCGATGTTGTAGTCGCGCATGCATTCCACCAGTTTCGGCGAGATGATGCAGGTTGCGCAGTCGCCGGTGGGGAAGGTCTTGTCAAGCCGAGCCATGCTGCCGCCGATGGTCGGGCTTTCCTCGACCAGGTAAACGTGGAATCCGGCCGCGGAAAGATCCAGCGAGGCCTGAATTCCGGCCACGCCGCCGCCGCAGACCAATACCGCTCCGCAGGGTTGTTTGCCGTTGCCTTGGTCGTTGCCATTGCCATTTCCCACGCCGTTTGTATTGTTCACGGCAACAATAGTTGGAATTGAGTTTGACTTCATAATTTTTCTCCCACACCAGCCGCAATGTATGCGCCATCGGCACTTAGAAACGGCTCGGCGCTGACCGAGAGAGCTTGGAGTCCCAGTTCTTTCGGGGAAAGACCCAGCGCCAGCCCGAGAAGTTGCGTGATGTACAAGACCGGCGTTTGAGGTAATTCGCCGTGGGCGGCGCCGGCGTCGGCCTGGCGCAGGTCGAGATTCACCTGGCACAAGGGACATGCAACCGTTATGCACCGCGCGCCGGCCTTATGGGCCATCGATAGCAGCCGGTGGCCCAGGCGGGCGACAACGCCAACGTGGGTCATGGAAAGGCTGGCCCCGCAACATTCGGTTTTATACGGCCAATCGACCGGCTCGGCTCCAAGCGCAGCCACAAGGTTGTCCATCACCGTGGGGTGTTCAGGATCGTCAAAAGCCACGACCTCCGGCGGCCGGCTGAGCAGGCAACCGTAATAGCAAGCCACGCGCAGACCGGCCAGCGGCTTGCGGACCGCCGCGCGGATGGAATCGACGCCGAAATGATTCACCAGCACGTCGAGCACGTGATGCACAGGCACGCTGCCGTCGTACGGTTTTCCCGTGATCCGCTCGGCGCGTTTTCGCTCGGCCGGATCGTGGGAAACCTTGTAGTTGGCCGTGCGCAGCCGGGCGTAACACGAAGCGCAGGCCGTCATCACTGGATCATTCATGCGGTAGGCCTTTTGCAGGTTCATAACCGGCAGGGCCACTGCCAGCGAGGCGTTGGTGGTGTGGGCGGGAGTTGATCCGCAACAAACCCAGTTGGGGATATCTTCCAGTTCAATGCCCAGGGCGCCGCACACGGCGCGGGTCGAACGGTCGAAATCCCATGCGGTCGATTCCAGGCTGCAACCGGGAAAGAATGCGTATTTCACTGGTTTCTTTCCTCCTCTTCGGCGCGTTTAAAAATCTCCCGAACCTCTTTGGTGTTACCGCTGCGATGTGGAAAGAACGAGATTTTTCCTTTGGCCATCATCTGCGGCAGCTTGCCCACGTCGGTAAACAGGTCACCGCTGCGAAGTTTGTACATTGCCAGCATGCCCGCCTCGAATACCCGGCCGTGACGGCGGACGCTGCCCAAAAAACTGCGGTTGAACTGCCTGCCGCGGCTGTCCGGGACCGCCGCTTTGCGCTCCACGGCCAGGATCCGCAAGGCATCCATGACCCCGGCTATGTCGATGCCTTGCGGGCAGCGCGTGGTGCAGGCTTCGCACGATGCGCAAAGCCAGATGGCTTTCGACTCCAGTACTTCAGCCTCCGCACCTAGATGCACCAGCCGCATGATCTGACTGGGCAATAGGTCCATGTCCGGACCGATCGGGCAGCCGGTGGAGCACTTGTGACACTGGAAGCAGGCCAGTACCACGGCGCCGCTGCGGCGCTGGATTTCGCCGGCTAGGTCGGCGCCGTTCCATTGGAGTAAATTCGACATCTCTATTCTCTCAATCGTATCTTTGTTATGTAGGAGGCACACGCCGTGTGCCATCCACCAAATCCGCACACGGCGTGCGCGGACTACATTGTTATTCTCCCATTCCTTCCAACTCGGCTTCAATTTCAGCGTCCTTGCGGGGCATCACTTTTTGGTAAACTTCCTTCGGCTCGCACAGCACGCCGTCAACGGTGAGCAGATCCTCCTTGATGCGTATGCCGAACAGGCGCTGGTTCTCTTCGAGGTACGGTAGCATTAGTTTCCAGTCGTCCTCGCCCAGCGGGCGATAGGCCCCGAGGTTTAGTTGCTCTTCGACCAGCGTTCGATGCGGATCGCGTACGTAAATCGCCCCGCCGGAGGCCAGAGATAGCAAGTTGCTGCCTGGATAGGGCAGGTCCAAGGGGACAAGAACTCCGCGTTGAACGTATCGCATGCCGTTCAGTATGGCGAAACCGCCGCCGGCGCGAGGATCGCCCGCCATGAACGATTCGGCCAGAAAATCCAAGGCTGTGCCGTTGATCACCACGCGCGGACGTCCTACGGCATTGATCATGGGGCGGCCGGCCGCGTTGCCCAGCACGTAGATTTCTCCGCCTTTGGCGCCGTAAAGGAAGGTTTGCCCCACGTCGCCGTACACGACCAACTTGCCCCGCTTGGATATCTGGCAGAGTTGATCCTGGGCGTTTCCGTGGACGAATATTTCCAGACCGTCTATGCCCGAGCCCAGGTAATCGCCGGGATTGTCGTAGCAATCGATCCGCAGGCCGTCGGTTGCCGGGCCGAAACCGACGCCGTGGAATCGCGTCCCCCGGGTGTTGTAATGAACGATGTGCTTCCAACCCAGATGATAGGCCTTGACCGCCAAAGTCGCGTCGCAGGCGTCACCCTCGGGTGAAAATCCCCGGGCGTCGATCAACAGTGTTGTCTGGTTACCCTGCGGACTGATCAACCTGTCCCGGTTTTGCCAGGTAATTCGCGCGTGCGTGCCATCATGGCCCTCGCCGCAAATCGGTTGACGCTCGAAAATCCGCTCCAGGCCGCCACGGAGGATTGTAAGCACCGAACTGCGTTTTTTGTTGCCCGTCGCGTAACGCCGGTCGATGGCCAAGGTGAAGGCGTCGATGCCCAGGCCGGTTGCTTTTTCCGCTGTTAAAGCAGTAGTTTCATCTACAAGCCAACGAAGCTGATCGAAGCTCATCTCCGCCATGTGTCCGCCTAAGCACTGGAATAAGCCCTCCACATCGCCTTCTACAATAGCCCGTTGAACGGCGGCAAGATCTTGATCGGTTTTCGCCGGTTTTATCGGTGGGATGGAAAGGTTGCAGTGCGACTGGTCGGAAAGCGTCGAGACCGGCACGCCGAATTTATTGGTCACGCAAAGTTCATAATGCCCATTGGTCGAGGTCGGTTTTTTGGCCAAGTCAGGCCCGTGGGGCGAAGGCGTTGCGGATGATGTTGCTTTCCCATTGGCCGGGCTGACGGTCAGCAGAAACGCGCCGCCGTCGGTATGGCTTCCACCCCGGGCGTTCCAGTAGATGTCGGCCACGGGCGTGAATCGGGGATCCTCGGATGCCAGGCTGGCCAGGGTTGCGTCGATGGCCTGTTTTTCCGAGCAAATCAGCCCGATCGATACTTCGCCCTCTTGAAGAGCGAAGACCTGCGGCCGGAGCATGGCCGTGTCGGTGATGCCCAGCAGTTGGAACGATTTCGATTCGGTCAGGCTGCGGGCGATGATGAAAAACCAGGGGCCGTCGGGCGAGGCGTGTATATGGGACGCCTGGATCTGCCGGTAAATCCGCTGTTTTTCCGCGGGCAGCCGGTCGAAGTCGAGTTCAGTGGTCGGGGCCAGGGCCTCGATGATGTACTCGATAGGGTACTTGTACACCCGGTTCCATAGATCGAACAACAGCACCGAGACCTCGGTGTCGGTAAGGAACTGGGGGAAGATGTTCCGCCCGGCCAGGTATTCGCACACCGAAAGGTAGTTGGCAAAGTCGCCGTTGTGGACCAGGGCCTCGTTCAGCCCGATGAACGGGTGCGCCCTGCCCGGATGCCACACCCGCCCCTTGGTCGGATACCGCTGGTGCGCGATCCAGACGTGGGCCCGGGTGTCGGGCATGCGATAGTATTGCACAGCCGCCTCGGCGTAACCCACGATCTTCAGTATGATAAGGTTCCGCGCGTGCGACATGACAAAGGCCCGCTTGTCGCCCAGCGAGGCGTAGTATTTCGTGTTCAACCGCAGCGAGTTCTGGTACACGAACTCGTCTTCCACATCCCGGTCGGAAAGGCTTTTCAAATCTTTTTCATCGGCGAAATTTACCAGCACTCGCGGTTTGACGCGGACGAAGTAGCGGGCCACGTCAGGCGGCCGGACTTCCAAGAGCGGCACGTCGCGATAGTCGTCCACCGTTGGAACCATGCCGCCCTGGTCGATATCGAAATAGGGTTCAATACAGGTTTTTTCCACTTCCTCTTTGGCCGAAGGATCCAAGAGCGCAACCTGGAGGATATAGTCCTCTTCCAGGACCTTGCGCGAGACTCCCAAGTCTTCCGGGACCAGGCCGCAGGCGGCGATTCCCCCGCCCTTGCCGTTGCCGCGGTTGCGCATCTGGATCGAGGGCTCGTATATATGCTTGCCGCCCACGGCAGTGGTGCAGGCGAAACCGGTGACGCCGCATCCGCCTTCGGCCTCGGGCGATTTGTGAAACCACTCGCCCGAAGGCCGGAAAACGGCCCGGGATTGCAGGATCATTTCCGCTTGTTCTGTAATGGAATGCGTGGGCATTGTTCGAGTCAGTTTTTAATCGGCGCCATGTCTTTTTGATCGGTGCCATGTCCACGCTTGCGTGGACATGCCGAGGTTTTTCACACTTCAATCATGCCCACGACAAGCGTGGGCATGGCACCCAATTTCATTGCATCTATTCTTCGTAATCCAAGTGCCTCAACAAATCGGTTCGTCCGCGCAAGGCCGCGACAGAATCGAGGCCCAGGCGATGTAAGATTTCAACGAGCATTTCGCGCCAGGCGCGTATATAGGTTCACCAGCCGTTGCGTGCACCACTCTACCGAGACCATTTCCAATAGTTCATCATCGGTTGTGGCGATGCCCCGGGCGCAGCCGCGCCCGCTCTCGCAACATCCGCAGCGGATGCAGCCCACGGCGACCAATTCGGCCGTACCGATCACCACGCCGTCTGCGCCCAGGGCGATTGCCTTGGCCATATCGGCCGGGGTACGGATTCCGCCGCTGGCCATGACCGTGATCTGATCGCGAATCCCCTCATCGACCAGGAACTGGTGTACGCGGTTTATGGCATACTCGATGGGCATGGCGATATTTTTCTTGGCGATGTTCGGTGCCGCCCCTGTGCCGCCGTAACTGCCGTCCAGGTGCACGATATGCGCGCCGGCATAATAAATGCCTACAGCCACCATGTCCACGTCCACCGGCGTCGATACCTTGGCCGAGAGCAGCGCCCGCGGATTAACGTGCGCGATCCAATCCAGGTGCTTCTTGTGATCTTCGACCGAGTACACGCTGTGGAAGGGAAACGGCGAAAAAAGCGAAGTGCCCACCACCGCTTCGCGCAAGGCCGCCACGCTGGGCGTGTTCTTGTCGCCCAGCAGGTGACCCCCCAAGCCGGGCTTTGCGCCCTGGGCATACTTAAACTCCACGATCCTTGCCAGTTGAATAGTCTCCTCCCGCACGCCGAAGAGCCCGGTGGCCACCTGGGTGATCACGTGGTCGGCATAAGGTACGAATCGCTCCGGATACCCGCCCTCCCCGGTGCAAGTGAATCCATGAAACGCTTTTGCTGCCCGGGCCTTGCCCAACAATACACGGATGTTGGTCGAACCGAAGGACATGCCGCCGCCGTACCAGGGCACGTCGATTTTTATTTTCTCCCGGGAATCGTTGCGCCGGTTGAGCAGTAATTGGGTGGAAATATCCTCAGGCCTGAGATCGGCCGGCGGCCTTTTTGGAAAACGGAACCGCAGGCGATCAAATCCGCCGCCCGAGGCCCCGATCTCGCTCTCCAAGTGCGGTCCCGGGGCATGGCCGGTCTC
This sequence comes from Pirellulales bacterium, assembly GCA_963845975.1. GTDB lineage: Bacteria > Planctomycetota > Planctomycetia > Pirellulales > Thermoguttaceae > JBEKIK01. The sequence goes on from CAWJUD010000002.1 coordinate 2,067,568, forward strand.
GGCCATCCACCAATTACTCACCAGCAAGTCCGGGGTCCAGCGGTAATCGCCGAGGGTTTCAAACGTGGGGTTATCGGCCACGGAAAGGGCCCCGTTAGGACAGGCATCCACGCAATAATGGTCTGTCTTGGCACAGTCGGACCCGATGCAGAGATAATCCAGCGGGCGGATAACCTGCCGATAGCCTTCGGGCATTCGATGCACGCCTGCCGGGCAAATCTCCACGCAGCGGCCGCAATTCGCGCAGTTCGATGCCCGGCGGACCGTGTATTTGCCGATCTCGTTTCGGTACCGTGGCGGCGCCGGACGTACTTGCCGCGATACTTCGGCAAAATCGGGCCGTGAAAGGAAGTTATCCGGGGCTTGGACCTGTTCGGTCGGGCTGCTTTGTGACGTGATGCTCATAGTTAGTCGGCCCCCTCAAAATTCTTTCGCTTGCCGAAAATTTTCCCGAACGAATCGCGTTCCAGATCCTCGAAAAACATCGCCCGGCCTGTTTCGCCTCGCAATCGGCGGACCTCGCGGATGCCCATCGCTCCCAGGACCTCGACCAGTTGCTGGTGCCAGGCCCCAATCAGGTTCTTGATGCGGTGAACGGCATAATCCGCGCCCGCCTGTTCCAAGAGAATGGGGCAGGTTTCGCCGCGCTCGCATTCGCCGCACAACCGGCATTCCAATGCCAATAAGAGCGGTATGTCGACGGCCACCAGGTCCGCGCCGCAAATAATGGCCTTGGCCATGTGCTCGGCCAGGGCGATTCCGCCCGAAGCTATCAGGGTTACCTGGTCGCGGATGCCGTCTTTAACCAGTGCCCGGTGTACTTCTCGAATCACGTCGCGGGCATGCCTGGGTTTGGCGGCGGAGTTTTCCCGGCCGTGCTTGTCAAAAACCAGGTGAATAACTTCGGCGCCATCGCGGGCAAGATGGACTATGCGTTCGGCACTGGCGGGTGAGGCGCCAATACGGATTGCCACTACCCGTTCGGGATTTTGCCGCTTTAGCGAAGCTTGAACCGTCATGATGTCCTTACTGTCGGGGACCATCACCATTGGCCCTGCCCGAAACGGTTCATCCGCCGCTGCCTTGGCGCCGCCGACAAACGGAATCACGCTCCCGTGTTTGAAGGCCAATGCTGCAGCGGCCTCTTCATCGCGAACAACCGCCATGGCGCCTATCGTGGCTGCCGCCTGAACAACGGATTCAATCACCGACCCGCGTTGCCAGTGCTCGGGGATGCAATCGAAGATCACCGGCAGGGGAATCTCAACAAGCGGAGGCGGAGTGCTTTCCAACCGGCCGTCCTCGAATGCCAATTGCTTCGGTTTGCGGCCGATGTCCACGCTGGTGTTGATGTACTCGCGGCCGTGAATGCCGTCGCGCGTGGGCCGGACAATTTCCGACATATCGGTCCACATCGAATCGAATCCCGATCCGCTGAACGGTCCGCCGTACCCGGAACCGGACACGGGAATGCGGCCTGTTTCGGCCTGGAACCAAGTGGAAAGGATGATTTCAGGAGTGAAATAATCGTCGCCCAGCCGGCGAAACTCGGGATTTTCCACGCGGGCAAGGATGTTCTTGGTGCAATTTTGAATGCAGTTCAGGCAGCCCTTGCACTGATAAATATAGTCCAGGTATCCCAACTCGTTGTGGAGCGTATCGGCTTCGTCTCGATATAAGCCGTAAATGCATGCCCGCTTGACACAGTTGTGACAACTCGAACAGTCCTCGCGCCAATCGACGATGCCCAACTTGCCCACGGGTCGGACGCGGGCGCGGCTGCGGCGGTATGGATGGAATACTTGGCGGGCATGGCTATTTCGTACCCAGGGCTGATTTTTCAATGACTTCCAGGGCGGCATCAACATCCCAGTCCGCGCAAATTTGGAAACCGCGCAATCCCTTCACCTCGGAAAGTTTTTTAATTGTTTCCAATGCTACGGCGATTCCGGCGGCACGCTGAGCCGAAGCGCCCGAAGCCGAAGACAATCGCGATAAAATCGCGTCCGGGATCCGCGGCAACGGACGGCGGGCGGCAAATTCCCGCGCTTTTTGGGCGTCGACAAGCGGCTGAATACCGGCTACAAAAGCAGCCTTTTCGTGCAGGCCCTTACGCGTGATCTCCTGCCACCATTGGTCAAAACGCTCCAGGTCGTAAATCGGCTGGGTGATGAAGAACCCGGCCCCTGCGCGGATTTTCTTGACGAGCTTCGATATTTGCAGTTCCATGGGATCGGCATACGGGGCGGCTACCCCGCCCAAGCAAAAAGGCCCGGCTTCGGCAAATCCTTTTTCTCCGACCAGCGAACCATCGCAGGCTAAATTGGAATAAGTTTTAAGCAATTGAACCGTATCGATGTCGAAGACGTTCTTTGCCGAGCGGAATGGCCCCAAAACTTGATGGGTCCCACTTGTGCACAGCAGGTTGCGAATTCCCAAGGCCTGCGCTCCCAAGGCCTCGGACACCAGAGCGATGCGGTTGCGGTCCCGGGTAACAACGTGAAGTATCGGTTCTACGCCCTCGGCGGCGACGATCAAAGCCGCCGCTAGTGCCGACATCGAGACCCGGTCGCGGTTGTCGCTGATCCCTAAAGAGTGAACTTTTCCGGCGAAGCGGCGGGATATCTCCCGCAGCGGATTAGGATCGCTTCCCTGGGGCGGCGATATTTCGGCCAAAAGCAAGGGTTTACCCGATTCGATTCGTTGCTTTAGCACCGTTGTATTTTTTTCCATGCCTTAACCTATGATTTACTACCTTCAATACTGATTGAACTATTACCCAAGGCGCAGATCCGGTCCACGAATCCGCGGATGATCCGGTCGAATTGCTCCCGCGAGTCGTGGGGAGAAAAGAAGAACTGCTCCACGCGCTGATTCTCCAATCCGACTTCGCCCAGGAGCCGTCGAATGGTACGAATGCGAATCTCCGCCCGATAATTACCCTGGCCTAAACGGCATTCTCCCTTGGGACAGGAGACGAGACACACTCCGCACGCGCCGCCCTCCAAAGCGTGCATAAGATATTGCCCATCCATTTTGCCGCTGCACGGCACTTCGTGGACCACGACCCGCCTGCCGTCCTGCTTCCATTGGCGCGGCAACGGCGCACCGCTGGGAATGCTGCGGTGGCAGACATATACTATCACATCAGGAGACGCAGTTGTCGTCATGACAACTCCATTATTATCACTGGGAAGTACAACACGGTTCGCAAATCTCATCCCAAAGCCGCGCGCTTGCCCAAAGTTGCACGGATTCTTTGCAGTGCACGTGTCATACGGTGTAAAAAGGATTTTAGCTCTTCAGGTTCGACCTTCAAACCGGTAAGGCTTATAGGGATAGGGCTGTATACATGTCTTGGCAGTGGTTCGAAGACACTTGGTCACAGAACTTGCCAAAATGAATCCTTGTATATATGCATTATAAAGAACTTTGTAATATTACAAAAGAGATTTATAATGGAAAATATAATAAGTATAACTAATATATTGATTAACATATCTAATAATGTGGGGTTCTCATGTATTCTTGTTCGTAATAAAAAAAGATCAAATACCGGACATCTATGTGAATAACGCTTCGACAATGGAGCAACTCTGACTTGCGGCGACAATCTGATCGTATCTCTTGCCCCCGGCAGCACTGGCGGATTTAGCAATACCGGCCTTGGCCCTGCTAATCGCCGCCGCGGGAATAATATTCCACCTGCAACGCTAATCAACCGCGTTCAGCCATTCATATTTCCAAAGCGGATTGCCGCATGCGCGGCATTGTTCCACGCATTCCAGGACTTGGGCACGACACTGCCGACAATCGACAATGGCCGGCAAAATGACGGTTTGATCGCGTCGAAGTTTCGAGGCGGCGACGCGATCGCCGAAGGCCCGCGCAGTGGCAATCTGCACCGATAATGGCAGCAGACGAAACAAAACCAAGGGCGCCTCCCGCGATTCCGGCAGAACTCGGGCCAAGGCGTCCATAAATGCAAGTCGGCGGTCGTCCGGGCTCTTTGACAAATAGATTTTGGATCGCTCCGGGATTTTCTCATTTCGCCCGCGTTCTCCCAAGCGAAGCCGGACCAGCCATGGCAAATACCAGTCATCGACTTGGCTGACGTAATCGGAGTATTTTGCGTATAACGCGGATTCGGCAGCCTGATAAAGTTCGATTTCTTCGATTGCCTGTTGTTCGGCCTTGCTTTCCGAAACAGGCGCCAGCATTGAATCCCTTCCCACATTCTTTTCCACGTCCTCATACACGCGCAGGTACAGAGATTCGCGGAGGATGGTCAGTCCGTTGGAAAGACATGCAGCCACGGCAGCCCCGTCCGTGCGATTCGCGTTGCAGTTGAACTCCTCGGCTGCCTGAGCAAGCCAGTTAATTGAGTCCGCGTGTCCCATTTTGGCACCCTCGAATGCCGGTCCTTTTCCGGGAGACTCTACGAAAGATATTGTACAGGATGTATATTGTTTCGATACCCCCCACATCCTTCTGAAGTTGAACATATTTAATCGACATCAGAAGGGGTGTGGCTCATTCTTGAAAGCCCTGAACTATTGACTCGGGCCTATTGCCAAGTTATTTTCACGGATATCGTTTAACGGAGCGTACAGCGTGTTTTGGAGGCACTTGTAATTTAGTCGTTATGTTGAGGGGGCCGTGGACGAAAACACACTCAATTCCCGCCTGAGCCGGATTTCTACCATCTGGACGCTATTGGGGAAGGCGCACCACGAATCGGGTGTTAGCGCGGCAGATGCGCAGTCCGCCCTGATCCAGCGGTATCAAGGAGCGGTCTATCGCTACCTGCTAGGCGCTCTGCGCGACCCGGACGCGGCTGATGAATTGTTCCAGGATTTTGCCTTGCGCGTGGTCCAGGGGGCCTTTCGCCGGGCCAATCCCGAGCGGGGACGGTTCCGCGATTACTTGAAAACCACCCTGATCCATTTGGTGACCGACTACCAGAACCGGCTACGGAACAGGCCGGCTTCATTAGGTAAGACCTTTGACGAGCCTGCCGTACCGCCATCCGATCCGGGCGCGGCCGACGAGCAGTTCCTGCAAAGTTGGAAAGAGGAACTCCTTGCCCGGGCTTGGGAATCGCTGGAAAAAGCCGAACGCCAAGGCGGCCAGCCCTATTACAGTGTTTTGCGGTTCCGGGCCGAGAACTCCGATGCCGTTTCGGCCGAAATGGCCGCGCGCCTCACTGAACAACTACAACCGGAACATCCTTTCACGGATACGGGAATTCGCAAGACGCTCGAGCGGGCGAAGATGCAATTCGCCGATCTGCTGCTGGAGGAGATTGCCCAATCGCTGGAAACTCCGACGGCAGAGGGGTTGGAACAAGAGTTAATCGACCTTGAACTGATGCCTCATTGCCGGGCTGCGCTCAAACGCCGGCGGAACAAGGACTGATAGCAATGCCACTGTGAGTTTTCACCTATTGGCTGGTATTATGAAATTCAAATCCACAATGGATAAAAGCCGGCCTATGGCGGGGGTTTTTCAGCTTCTGAATCGGACTTCTTTATGATTTCGATAGCCCCCCGCGTTAATTGGAGGGGCTCTTGGACGCCTATGGCGCTGGGCGACCCTGCAGCGACTTGTTCCAGATAATGCCGCCATGTTTCAAGTGTTTCCAGGGCCTTGCTGCGGCGAAGTGGATCGGTGTGATATACTCCGATGAAAGTCCACGTGCCCGCAAAATCTTTCCAGTAACGAGCCGTATCTCCGCAATCCGTCGTCAACCGCGTTAAGATCTCCTCTGCCTGGTCGATGGACGCCATGGCCGATGGAAAGCTTTTTTGTTCGTATTGCATCTCGGCAATGCGGATGTAGAGTTCCACCAGGGCTAACTGGTACTCGGTGACGTCGGGATTTTTCTGGGCCAAAGGCTCGAGAATGTCGCGCGACTTTTGGTACAAGTCTGCGGTCTCTACTCGCATCTTCTTCAGGTTCTCTCCCGACTCCAATCCATACCACATGCTGCCGTAGTCCAGATCGGCTTCCATGCGGTAACAGATGGCCCGCAGATAGCGCATGTCCAGGTCAGCGCGATCACTCTCCGCCAAGGCCTTGAAGAGGTCCGCTGCTTTCTCACTCCATTGCCGGCCCAGATCGCACCATTGCCGGACAAGATCGCAATCATTGTCGGCCCGCATCAGTTCCGCCTTGGCCAGTTTTGCCAGACTATAATACCCTTTGGCAAGGTCGCGACGGAGCTTGGGGTCGTCGCCGCTGCCGGGCGATTGCAGACGGATCGACTGCGCCTGTTCCAAGTGCTGTCGGGCATCATCGTAATTGCCGCGCTCCGTTTCCAGCAAACCGACGTTCATATGCGTGTTTGCCAACGTGCGGTGCGATTCCCGTTCATCGGGCGTCAGTGCCGCCAGGCGGCTGCGGACATCGATTGCCTTCCGGTATGCCTCCAAGGAAAGGTCGAGTTGCTGTTGTTTGTGTAATGCCATCCCAATGCGATTATGCGTGTCGCCAAGATACCTGAGCCGTTCGATATTCTCCGGATCGGCTTCAAGCAATCGCATTTGTATCTCCCGGGCTTTCTCGTAGGAGGACATGGCTTTTGCAGGCGAATCGATCTCCTCGGTGATCAACCCCACGCGAAAATGGGCCAGGGCCAATTCGTCATGCACGGTTTCATCACCCCCGCTTTGGACCAGGAACTTTTCGTAATAATCGCGTGCGCACTGCAAGAGATCTTTGCGGATTCGCTGCAAACCGGGCTGATTCAGCAAGGTCTCTTCGCTCACCCGCGTGAACAGGTCGTCGACGGCCTGCCGGGCCTGAAGCAGCGATTGCTCGCTATTCGCCAAGGCCCTCGAAGATCGCACGTAACCTGCCGTTGCGGCAATCAGGCCGAACAAGAGACACAGGACCGCGGCCAGGGCCGAGGTGGTCACCAGGCGGTTGCGGCCGCACCAACGGACCGTGCGTTCCAATGCGCTGACCGGGCGGGCCTGGATCGGCTTTCCGGCCAAGTAATGCCCCAACTCCTCGGACAGGGCCTTCGCGGTCTGGTATCGGCGCGCCGGCTCTTTTTGCAGACATTTCAGGCAAATCGTCTCCAAGTCGCGGGGAACATGGCCGTCGAGTTTTCGCGGGCTGACCGGGTCGTCCTGCATAACCTGCTTTAAAAGCATTTGCAAGCTGCCGCGGAAGGGGCGCTCGCCGGTCAACAGTTCAAAAAGAATTACGCCCATGGAATATACGTCGCTGCGCCGATCGGCCCCGTGAGCCAGCCCTTTTGCTTGTTCAGGCGACATGTAAGAGGGCGTGCCGAGGATCTGGCCGTCCATGGTCATGGTGGTCTCGCCGGCTTCCCGTTTGGCCAGCCCGAAGTCCATGATGTGCGGCTCCCCGCGGCGGTCGATCATGATGTTGCTGGGCTTCAGGTCGCGATGAATCACGCCTTCTTCGTGGGCATGGTGCAGGCCCTCGGTTATTTTGACGCACAAGGCGGCGCTATCACAGTATGCCATGTGCCGGCCGGACATCCACTTGTCCAGCGATAACCCCTCGATAAAATCGGCGACGATATAGATACGTTTGCCTTCCAATCCCACTTCGTGAACGCTGACGATGTTCGGGTGCCGGAGTTGAGCTGCCGCCCGGGCTTCGCGGAGGAATTTTTCGATTTCTTCAGAGCCGAGCAGGCCCCGGTGGGGAATCTTCACGGCCACTGTCCGGTCGAGTTGGGTGTCTCGGGCCTTCCAAACCTCGCCAAAGCCTCCGGAGCCCAGTCGTTCGATCAGTTCAAAGCGCCCGATGCGTTCACCGATCTCCGCTCCGCTCCCTTTGGCGGCCGGTGAAGTCAAGGCCTCCGCGCCCACCCAGGCGATCTGGCTGCCGCATGAAGTGCACTGGATATGGTCCTGAGATTGACCGGCGGCCACGGCCACCAGGTCGAGACATTGAGGGCATCGCAGATGGAGTCCCATGGGCGCAGGAGGGGTCTTATCCGCCAGGCTGTCGTTCACGTTCTTGGCGGCGGAATCCAAACCGCACGCCTGCTCGGAGATCGAATCGATGCGCCGGATTGTGTTCGATAAGCGATGTTTAGAAATTTCGGCCATGGTCAGCGCCTGTTACCGGAGATGGACCCGCAAAACAACAATCCGCCGACTCCTCCTTTATAACTTGGCGGATCACCCGCTGCAAGTAGGGCTTGGAGCCGCGAAAAATTTGACTGGTTTTGCCCTGTGATGTGGGCGTCTCGCCTGCATTTTTTCAGGGCAGGCAAATCGCCTGGAGACACACCCTCAACCATCTGAAAAGATGATAATGATGTCCTTAGAATCGTCGTTCCAGTTGGACCTGGACTTCGCTGTCAAAGGAGCGATTGTCGCCGGATGGCAATGGGAAGACTCCGCCCACCCGGCACAGGGTATGATTGGCGAACTCCAGATGCAGTCCCACGGTTAAATCGACGATGTCCACCCGGTTGGCGAAATTCGCAAACGTGAGCTGGAGTTGAGCAGGATAAACGGCTTGCTGCACAACGTCCGTATCTTGCAAGGTCGTAGTGTAATGGAATTCCAGCAGCGCGGCCAAACCCGTCAGCCCGCGGGCACATTGATTTCGATATAACCAATACCCGCCCGACAGGTCCAGGTACAGCAAATTCTGCTCATTAAGAATTCCAAGTGGGCCTGAATTGACTATAGTCGAATTATTTACGCCTTGAAAATCGATGCGGTTGCCGTTGGCGGCAATGTCGGCTTGGGCAAAACCTTGGTAAAAGTAACGGTCGTTTGGGGCACGCACAAAGCCCGCAAAGGGCAACAGATGGACTGCGTCGTTGTGCATGGTGAAGAAGGTGAATTTTGGCGACACCACGCTGACGAATCCTTGCGCGTCGCTGCCCGTGGGAGTATCGATGCCCAGTCCGACCGACACGGCAGTATCATCCGATTCATAGAGAGAGCGTTTGACGATCACGGCAAGGTTGCCGGTACTGCCCCCCGATACGCCGAATTCGGGCGTGAGAAAATTGGTCTCACCCGCCAAAGGCATGCGTAATTCCACCGACCAACAGCGATTCAGAAGTGTCTTTTCCAAGCAGAAAGTATAGCGATCAACGGAAAAACTTCTCTCAGTATAGCTAAAAGAATTTGGCAGTGCATTCATGTCCAAACTGTTTTCAAAATGGTTGTATAGGAGGAAGACCCGGTCCTGAGGCAAGGCGTTGTCGTCTTCCGCGACTTTTACCCGGCGGCTGGCAGCGGCCAAGGGTAGATCGGCAAAGGCGGAAAACGGCGGCCCAAGGGTAGTGGCTGCACTCACGCTTCCGCCCATGTTGTTAAACAGATCGCCAAACATGTTGGGCGTGCCGGCCAGGTGTTCGACCGGAGGCGCATTGCCGCCAAATATGGATGACACCGGATTGGGTGGCGGCGTTCGCACTTCGGACGGACGCGATGGAGCTTCGGCATAAGGGCTTACCGGGGGTTTTGCCGGCGGGGTCTTGGATTTGGTCGGAGTCTTGGGGCTGGTTGCCGGTGGCAGAACCGCGGGCGCCTTTGTGCTTTGATTCGCCTGGGCGACGGGGTCATCTGAAACCATTACGAACGCGGAACTCAAATCATCGTACCGGTCACGGACCTGTGCCTCATCGGCCCGGGCAACTCTGGCAATTCCCAGTAAAACTACTACCGTAATTAACCCACAAATGGGCCTAAACTGGCAAGACAATACCCTCATGATGTCCCCCCCGCTATCGATTAATTAATTGACCCCGATTCTACTAATACACCTCTCTATTATCGACGCGAGGACTTTGCAGACTTTAGGAGTTATAGGTAATTTGCCGCCTTCATAACCGCCAGTGATGATTCTTATCTAAGCAAAAAGCCAAGAGCGGACTGCATTACGCCGCATTCCGCTCTTGGCTTATATCGTTATGGGCGGTCGCCCCTTTGGTATCGACTATTCGGCATCCGTCTTGCGGTATAACTCCCAACCGTGGCTGGTGTGGGTGAACTCATACTTACCGCTTTGAAGCGAGTAGTGTGCAACGCCGAATCCCTCGCCATGATCGAATTTTATTTCCCAGGCGCGGTCTGTTGGCAGCTCGAGGTACTGGCCGGTAGGCAGTTGCGTAGTCTCGCTATTGAGCAGGAAGGGCATGGTCACGCCGTTCTCCGCTGGATTGGACACGATCAAGGAAGCCGTCGCCGATGAAACCATGGGAAGGGGTGGTTCGGGGTAGATTGGGGCTGGAGGCACGGCCGGTTCGGGGTAGGAGCCGTAGGCATAACCGTAATCGGGGACCGCTCCGTAGCCATTGCCGTAACCGGCGGCTACCAGAGCCTGTTGGATTACTGCAATGATCCCCTCAGCAACCCCAAGATCGCCTTGTCCCGGAACGCCCGGATCCTGGGGATTCGTCTTCTTGATTATGTCATTCCACTTCTTGACGTCGTCAAGTGTGTTTAAGAGGCTGTCGGTAACCGGCCCCGGCGGGAACTTCTTCAGGGCGTCCTCGAGGTCCTTGACCTTCTTGTCGTCCAGCGGGCCGGCCTTCTGGCCATCCTGCACGAGTTGTGCGGCTTTCAAGTATGCGTCTAGTACGTCTTTCAATTGCTGATTTGTATTTGGGTCGTTGATCAAGTTTTGCAGCGCCGTGAAATCCCCGTTCTTGGCGTCGTTTAAAGCGTCTTGAACCTTTTGCGGATCAAGGCCGGCTCCTGCGGCTATACCCTTTACAATTAGCTCCAGCCCTCCAAGGATCTGATTCAATTCATTATTCTGCTCGTCCTCGTAATTATACGTGTCGCTGGCATCCGTGTTATTTACGCCTTGTGTCTCCCTGACGCCGTCCTGGGTGCTGGCAAGTTGTTTCTGGGAGGTCATGAGCAGCGGTTGCGTTGAAAAGATGCCCGCAGTCGGCCATGGCTTAACCGGAATCATGGGCTTAACAGCGACCAGCGGTAGTGGTCTGGGTTGGGGTACTTTGATGTCTGTCTTAGGGATAAACAGGCTCCCACCCGGAATATTCTTTACGCTTGGGGAAATGGTCCCCTTCGGATCGACGGCCAGTTTTGGCAGGGGCAATGCTGTGAAAGGTAGAGGCTTGATGTCCGCAGGACGGGACAGTTGGAAATTGCCGGAAATTTTTGTCGCGGGGATCGTCTTGGCAATCCCGGGCTTGCAGCGGGAGCACTTTGCCGATGACCAGCGGCTGTTTTTGGAACGACTCTTGGCCGCTAGTCGTCACCGATGTGTTTCCGGCCTGTTGGGACTGGCTATTATTCGCTACCGTGCCCATAAACAAGCCGGTGATTGGTTTTGCCTGAAGCATTACGCCGCCAGTGGGCATCGCCATATTGACAGGCGCACTCTTGGCTGTGAATGATGCAACCGTGCTCACACCACCACTGGTGGGGGCAGCCTGCTGAATTAATCCGTTCTTTGCTTTGGATTGGACGAACAGTCCTTTGCCGTTACCTGCCATAACGTTGGCTGAGAACGCGTAAAGGACAATAATCGCTAACGTGACATGGCATAAACGTTTCATGACATTTCTCCTTGTTTGGAAAGTAGTAATTGGGGGTAAATGGGGGGTGAAATTTTTTGCGAGTTGGTTGTTATTGTCATGGTGGATTGTGCAAGGCCTTGCTTTTTCAGTCGCTTTCTCATCCCTTCACATCTAATACTGCGTTTCAGACTTTTGTGACCGGTTATTTTTCCGCCTGTGATTTTCGAGTAACCTAGAATATGCCGGCGATGCCACTAATTGTGGGGTGGGGGGCTGTTTTTGCTACACCCGGGCTAATGCACGAATCAGGGCATGATTACATGGTGTATTCGATGAGAAAAGAGGAATAGAGGGAGAGGAATTAAGGAGGAACAGGCGACCGGGTGGCCTAGGGAGGTAAACGCCCCCGGCCACCCGGCTCTATATACTTTCGCTTTATGTTCTTTGAGCCTACCTGCCAGTTATATAGCCATAGATTCTATTGGCTGGAGGATCTCATCCTTTCACTTGCGATGATCTTCCAGTTGTCTTCGCATCTGTGCGGCTTGTCCGTAAACGTCGCCGAAACGGGCGGGCCAACCGGTGGTTTCCAACTGGCGGAGAGTCGCCTCGGCCTCGTCCCATTGCTTTAGATGGATCTGTGCGGCGGCAAGCTTCAGCAAGCCCGTCGGTTCCAGGGAGCGGAGTTTCGCCACTTGTTGCCAGCAGGCGGCCGCTTCCGGCCAGCGGTTTTGATTTTGACGAATTTCGGCCAGCAGGGCGTGGCTTTCCGATTCATTGGGCAAGACCTCAACGATTGAGGTGTATGCCCGCTCTGTTTCCTTGCCCTTGCCCATAGAATCGTATCGCTTGCCAAGATCCTGATATAGCTTGATGTCGCGTCGCGAAAGTTGGACGGCCTGGAGCAATTGCTCGACCGCGCCCGCCTTATCGCCTTGTTTATCGTAACAGTCGATCAGTTGCTGATAGGTTTCGGTATCGTTCGGCTGTAGTTCGCATGCCAGTTTTAGTTGGGCGATTGCCTTGGCATATTGTTGCTTTTCCGCGAATATCTGGCCGATCGCCTTGCGTACGATTGGATTTTGCAGACCTGTCTCGGTGCATTGTTTGTCCAGTTCGACAACGAAGGCGTCCAGGTCGGGCGATTGGCGGAGGACTTGTTTGAGAGATTCGAGGGCCCCTTTGCGCTGATCGATGCGCGGCCCCCAACTGATGATCGCCCCGCAGGCTGCATCGACCGCCTCGGCCGTTTTTTTCAAGCCCGCGTAGGCCTGGGCCATTTTTCCGTAATAATCCGAGAGCGTGCCGTTGCCTATGCCGCGGCGTAGCCGGGTCCGCTGGTGCAAGGGAATCAGCTCTTTATAGTATGCCACTGATTGCTCGTAGAGTTGGTTTTCCAGGCAGCTTGCCGCCAGGGCGGCCATGGCCGGTTCGTTCCAGCGGTTTGCCTCGTGGAAATAGGCGTCGGTTTGTTTGAGCAGTTCCGCCAGTTCGGCCGGGCGATTGGTGCAGAAGTAAGCGTGCATCAGCCACACGCGATATTGCATGTTGTCGGGCCGGCGCTCGACCAGCGGCAAGAGTATGGGAATGGATTCGCCCTGCCGATTTTGCTTATGCAGGAATTGCACCAACTGCGATTGGCCCGATTCGTCGAGGACCTGTTCATGATAGGCATTAAGGAGAATTTCGATGGCCCGATCGAAGCGATGCAAGCCATGATACAAATACTGGGCAATATACACCACCGCCGCCGAGGATTTCTTTTGCTGGGCGAGCACTTCAACGGCGGTTTTCGCGAAGGAATCGGTCTTTTCAGCCCAGAAGTGATTGGGATTGCCGTAATCCATGCGGTAAATGGTGGCGTTATGCACTTGCCTGGATTCCAGATCGCGGCGCAATTCAGCGGTGACGATCCCGAGTAATCGCTCTTCAAGATTGCCGAGGTCCTTGACTTCCATGCGCCAATCGGCGATTTTCCAGCCGAATTGGTTCCAGGAGTCCATGTTGTTCAGCCGGAACCAGGCCGGCTCGTGCTCCACCCGTTCGATCAAAAACGCCAAAGCGTCGCGCGGTCCGGCAACTGTGTGCAAGGCGTCGGCCACCTGATTGACGGACGATTGATAATGGTTGGTTTGCAGTTTAAGGACTTCCGGCAGGCGTTTCAGGGCGAAGGTTTTAATATCTTCGGCCGCGGATGGCATTTTTTTATCGTGCGCGGCGTTATATATGCCGCATAGACGGCCGATCAGGGCCGCGCGGTGATTTTCGTTGCCCGAGTCAAGTTCAGTTTGGATTTTTTGCTCCGCGGCTCGGTAAAGCGTTGCCGCGTTGCCCAACGACACGTCGCCGTCGTTGCGGATGGCGTTTTCGTACAGTTCGTAAAGCCGCTCGATAAGCCAATACGTTTGCTGCCGGTTGCAAGGATGCCGAAGTTGATCCTGCAATACTTTTTCTCCGCGATCGTAGTGCCGTGTTTGTTCCAAGTAGGAAACGAACGTTCCCAGGGCCTCGTTGGCGGCCGAGGGAAGAACTCCATTAAGAGCGTTTTGATATTCATCGAGCGCCGACTGTAAAAGATCGATGGCCTGCTCGTGCCGGGAATAACTCCAATAAGCGATGGCCAGGCGGTGAGCGATGTGCAGTCGATCGAGCGAGCCGGGCGCAGCCCCCTGATGCAGCGTTTGCAACTGCCGCAGTTGTTCTGCGGCCAGTTTGTCGTTTGAAATCGCGCCCAGTGAAGAAAGAAAATCGGCCATCAGTTTCTGTTCGCCTGCCGACCACTGCCGCTTGAAGGCCCGTTGCATGGCCTGAAGAGCCTTGTCGGCGTGCGGGCCGGGCTGGTTTTTAAGTTCGGCCGCCCGGCGTTCGACCAGAAGTTCCAGCATATCGAGGGTGCGTTGGTCGATTTCGGTTTTCGCCCGATCGCGGACTTTCACCAAATGCTCGATAAGCGAGTCGGCCGTGGCTTCATCGCGGATTTCGCCCAGGACCGAGCCCATGTTTTGCAGGAACGGATAAACTAGTTCCGCGGTATGCCCCACCACGGCGTCAGCCATCCCGGTCAGCAATCGGAAATCGCGCGTGGCTACATAGAACTCGCGGAGTTGCCACAAATAGTTCTGCGGATTGCCCGATTTCTCGAACAGCGCGGCAAAAACCAGCAGGACTTCTTTATCCAGTTCGCCCGGCGGATGAGCGTTGCCATATTGCCAAGGCCTGAGTTTTTGCGAGAGCCAGTTGCTCAGCCGCCATTCTTCGTTTGATTTATAGGAGGCCACAAGCGAGCGTTCGTAGAGTTCGCGGCGATTAAGGACCATGTACCAATTGGCCAGCGTGCGATATTCACGCGGACCCAGTTCGTCGGAGGCCTCGATGGTTTCAAAGAGTTTGACGGCTTCAGCGATTTTTCCCTGCTCGGCCAGCAAGTATGCCAGCGTCAAGCGCCAATGGTTATTCGCATCGCCGGGCTTGATCCACGATTGCAATGCCTGCTCCAATTCCTTGGGCCGATCGAGTGCCACAAGGAGTTGATATTCGAGCATTTTCCAGTGCTGATTTTCCGCATCGGCTGTAATGGCTTCATCGAAATATTTCCCAATCCGGTCGATTAACTCGGGCTTGGCCCCTTTGCGCGCGGCCAGATTTATAAGCGTGATCAAGTAGCGTTGTCGCAGAGTTTCCTCCAAAGCGGCGCCGAGATCGTCATCTGCGGCGGCCTGCTTGGGTTTCGGCCCGACATATTCCCAACACTCCTCCGCCACTCGGTCCAGGTTTCGGCCTAAGAGCACCTCGAGATATAGCCGCTCGATATTCAACCACGGCACGATTCCTTCGGATTGTTTTTGCATCTCTTGCTTCAGCCGGTCGGCAAATTCTTCCCGGGCAAGGCGGAGATTATCCGCCCGCTTGGCGGCCAGTTCAGTGCGGGTAAGTTTTTCCTGATGTTCGATCTTGGCCATATTCGCTTCGAAACGGGATTGCAGCATGCGATCGGTCAGGCGGTACAAGGCGGCGACTTTGGCGGCCAGGCGCTCAGATGGTTCTTCGGCGTCGGAAAGCTTGTCTAAAAGCGAGAAGGCTTCGTTTTCACGCTCCGCCGACCAGGATTGGGCCAACAGGGCGTTGAAAAGCCCGGCGGCGCATGCCGCACGATTTTCTTCCGTAGCCTTGTCCAATTGTTCCCGCAAAAAGGCCAGACACTCTTCGGCCCCGACCCGCGAGGAAAGCACCTGCACGAGTGTCCCAGCCAATCGCCCCTTAACTGCCGCATCGGTCTCGGCCGCCCAGCGTTTATGCAAATCGGCGGCTAACCTCTTCCACGCCTCCGGCTCGACTGCCGGATCATTGGGCATGATCCAGGAAACATACCGCTGGATCTGATCGGCGGATAGCTTTTCCATTTCGGTTCCTAACATCGCGGCAACGCTCTTGCGCACTCGCCGGCACTCGTCGGTTTGCTGGAACCGCCAATTCCCCATGATGGTATCGGCAATGTTCTGTTGCGAATCACTTTTTGCGAAAAACAGCGCGGCATCAGCCAGCGGAGCCAGCCAACGCTCGTCGATGCGGTTGGTGTAAAGATTGTAACCCTGGCCCAGGGCCTGCGAAACCGCCGCCTGGAGCTTCGCCGACGCCTCCGGCGACAACCGCTCCGCCGTCTGGCCTTCCTTCATCCATCGCTCGATTGTCGCGTTTGCCTCGTCCATCCGGCCGCTCTTGACCAGGGCGCTTAAATACTGCTGATAAGCGGACATTCCCGGCGGACTGCGCTTAATCCACCCGGCCAGGTAATCGACCAATTCAGGATATCGCCCCTCCCGTTCCAACAATTGGCTGTAGCAGTTCCGCAGTGATTCATCTTCGTTAGGCAACCATCGGGCCTGGTCCGTAAGCACGCGGGTAATCCAGGCGTATGCCGATTCGATATCGCCCGAATTGGCCAGATTTTGGGCGTATTGCTGCTGCAAGTTGGCGTCGTGCGGATATTCCTCGGCCAATTGCTTTTGCAAGGCAAGCCACTCGTCCGACCGGCCCGTCTGCTGCAAGTAATTCGCCCGCTGCTGGTTCCACTGCTTCAGTCCGAGTAAATATTGCGGCTGGCGCTCGAAGACCGGCTTGAGGGCATCGAGCAGGGCCAACATTTCATTGGCTTCCAAAACGCCGGACGACTGGCTGAGCAGATGGTTGGCTATAAACATGTCGTCGGAAACGAAATTACCGGCCGATGACTGCTTGGCGAGTTTTTCGGCCTCGGCAAAAATACTTTGTTTTAACTCCTCGCGGCGCCGATTGACGTTTAGGAAGGCGTAACGCAACCATCGCAGACCGGGCATGCCATCGGCCAGTTTTTCGGCTTTTTCCAGGTATTCCTGTGCACGGCTCCATTGTTGGCTTCGAGCGAAATAGAGCAGCAGGACCACCTGATCGTCGAATTTCGCCTTTCCATCGGCAATTGCCTGCTTGGCAGCGGTAAGTTTCGGTAATGGCTCGTGTAGGAATTGGATTTGATCGCGGCCGGCCAGTTCCTTGTCGATTCGCCGGCCCAGGTACTCAGCCGAAATTGTTTTGAATTGTTGCCTGGTTCGCGAAACCAGGCGGTTTTCGGCGTCAAAAGTTTCGATTCGGCCCGCCCACCATGCGCCGGCTATTTCGATGAAATCCTCGCACTTAGTGGAACTAGTTGCCTTGCCATCCTGGCGATTTTCGATCCACAGAACCACGTGCCGCCGGGTGTCGATCATCACATCAGTTTCAGTCTGTCTACTGGCTGGATATTTAATGACCAGCAGCGTGCGATCGCCGCCCTGGGGCTTGAGTTCGATCTGGCATTGCGGATAAGTTTTTTCCAGCGAACTGAGCGTGTATAGCCCCAAATCCAAGGGCGGCTTGGCTAAATCAAGCGGCGTGGACTTTCGGACCCGGCCGAGTTGTAATGCCTTTGATAAGACTCCGCGCTCTTTATCGTTGCACCACTGGACTGTGGTTTGCTGCCCGCCGCCTTGGCCGCGGATGAGCCATTTCTGTGGCGAGACTAATGACAGAGTTTCGGATCGCGACGTGACTTCGTCCCAGCGCACGTCGAACGATTCGCTGCTGCGATCGATCTCCAATCCGCCCGCTAATTGGGCAAGTTGATCGTTGCGCAACAGGCTTTGAGCCAATGTCCGGGCCTCGGCCGACCATCGCGTTTTCGGCTCCTTAACCGTTGTTTTACGCTCCGCGGGCGGCAGATATGGGAAAAGACTGGTAAACCATTGGTCGTCCTGCGGCGGTTTTCCGGACCAGGGGCCGAAACGCTCTCCCCAGCCAGATCTTCTATTTCCACTATATGTAATGTCGTCACTTAGAAAATTTGGACTGGATAAAACGTATTTTTGACGGCGGTCGCCCTGAAAATCTCCGTCATTATCACCGAAGCCGGCCGCAAGCCAAACACCGGCTTTAGATTCGTCCACCATGCCAAATGGCATTCCCGATTCAGGCATATCGGCCGCTAAAAGTGGTTCTTCATTGACCAACATTCTCGATCTTTCTCCAAATCCAGCCCCAAACATGTTGCCGGAGATTTCATCAATTGATAAATCGCCTTCTAAGGCTAGCGATTTTCGCTTATTGTCCTCCGCGAGATCGCCTAAATCGTAATTCGATAAATATTTGTCCATTCCTCCCGATTGTTCAAACGATTCTCCAAGTTCTGAGCCACTTAGACCCAGTGTCCCTCCATTGATAGTTGGGAAGGTTGGAAATGTAGGACTGGAAGTCGGCATAGGGCCATTAACCTCTTGAGTTTGTTTAACTACTATGCTGAGGTTGGTTACGAAGGGCTCGATCGAACCCGGCCCGCCAACGCTCTCCCAGGTGCTCGGTTTTACAGTGTCGGAAATCAAATTGGTCAGGCTATCGAAGTCGGCTTGCATACCTCCGCCTCCAATTCCGGCCATTCGGTGAGATACCCCTGCGGGCACTGGCCGTTGCGGCGTCCTGCGTCCCAGGGCGGCCAATTGACCGAGCACCGCGCTGCGCAGCCCGATCCGCCAGTTGCCGGCGATTTTCATCTGCTGCTGGACCAGTTCGTAATTGGCATTGTCCCGGCCTTGGGCGAAGAATTTTTCCCCGTCGCGTATCTGAAAGCCGCGTTTCACCTTGAACCGCTCGCGGTCGGCGTCGCTTTCCAGCACCAAAAGCGAGGTATAGGGCGTGATAATGTGATATTCTTCCGACAAGGCGATGATCTCGTCCTTGATTGCCGGCGATGCCCCTTGTTGCAGCAATGCGTCGAGGTGCATCCGCGCCCAAAGCCGGGGTATGAACGAATTTCCCTGCTCGGCGTCTTTCAGCGAAACCTTGCTGCTGTAACGCACGGCTTTGCCGCTGAGCGTTCCGGTCACGGTCACTTCACCCTGCTGATCGCCGCCCTCGGGCAGATAACGGCCCAAAACAATCTGCTGCGATCCTGCGGAAATATTGGGCAGTTCCCCCGGATAAACCCTGGCCGTGCGCAGTCCTTTAAATTCGATTTTGAGGTTTTTCATTCCCGGCCGGGCCAGTTCCTGGAGCAGTTCCGCAGCCACCGCTTGCGGAGAATGTTCCCCGGTGATTTGCCGCAGCGATCCGCCGCCCAACGAGGCGATGGTCTTGACGACCACCGGCTCGAAACTGCTGCTGACCGTTACCGCATGGAAGGTCGCGGTCTTGCCTTCGTACAATCGGCGCAGGCGTTTGCTTAAGTCGACCGGATCGACGTCGTGGGCGGTGGGAATGCCGTCGCCAATGTAAATCACCTGCGTTTTCGGCCCCGCCTGTTCCAAGGCCGAGGAAAAGGCCTTGTCTAAATCGGTCCAGCCTAATGAGGTCCGATTGGCCAAAAAATCGCGGGCCGCGGCGACGTTCTTCTCATCGGCAGGCATAGGCTTTTCAAAGACCCAGTCGCAATCCACGTCGCAACCGGCCACGTTGAACGCGTCCTTGGGCGTCAATGCACTTAAGAGCGCGGCAAGGAACTCGGCCTGAGCCGCACGGCTGGGCGCGTCCATCGAGGCCGACGTGTCGGCCAGAACCAGCAAGTTCATGGGCTCGCCGTCAGGCAGGGTTTCCCGCTGCCACTGGCCGTCGTCTGCCGGAGGCGACAACTGGAGCATGAAATAGCCGTCGTCGCCGCGGCGATGGGGAATCATCACCACGTCCGATTGCCGGCCCTCGGTTTCCACCAGGACCTCGAAATCGCGGGTCGGCGTATATTCCTGGGCGGTGAATTCCACACGGGCCGAGTGCTCGGTTTTTTCCGTTCGCACCGTGTGCGTGGGCGATATTATATTCTTAATTGGCACGACGGAGTTGAGCGTTACGTCGATGGCCAACTCCCGCAACGGATGCTGCTTGAGCATCTCGCTTTGCAGCGGATAACTGTAACGATAACGATTTCCGTTTTGTGGCAGCACCTGGGTATAAGTGATTTTGATGCGCTTTTCGCTGTCGGGCTCGATGGGGAATACGCGGGCCTTGAATATGTTTCCACCCGACCATTCCAAAAGCCCGGGATCGCGCCGCTCGCGGAGGATTGTTTCGTAAATTTCACGGGCCCGTTGCTTTTCGACCACGTCGGCCTCGACCAACTCGCTGCCGATCCACATGCCGAACCCTGAGATCGAAGCGTCTTGCGGCAAGGGAAATTGGAAAACGCCCTCCAGCCGCGTAGGCGTGTGGTTGACGAACGATTCCTCGATCACTGTGCGGGCGATCTGGTCGCGGATGTCGACCGAGACCTTGTGATAACCGACCGTCAGCGGCACGTTGCGCCCGTCGACCTTGGCAATCAACGAACCGATCGATTCCACGGCCTCTGCGCCTTCAAAACCCTTTAACCAAAGCGGATCCTTATCGAGCCTGACGAGTTTTTGTTTATCGAGCCGAAAAACTTGCCGGCCTTGGACCGTGATTTTTTGCCCATCCGGCCCGAGAATTTCCAATGGCGCTTTTTCCTCGGCGGTGACTTTTATCTCTCCGTCAAATAAGCGAACCTGGTTGGGTTTTACCAACTCCGCCAACGAGCCGGGACCGAGCGTCACGTCGGTCTGCTTGACCAGGCGCAAAGCCACGGCATTTGCCCCGCGCGAATCGGTGCGGATCCAATCGCCAGGCTTGAGCACCAGATGAGTAGTAATCGGGGTCCAGCGCTTGCCCATCACCGGCTTGAGCCCCACGATCCCTTGCACGTCGCTTATTTTTCCGATGCGTCCGTCTTCGGTCAGGACATCGCCGACGATAAAAATATCTTCAGGGGCCGGCTGATCGGTGGCGAGAACGGTTAATTTCGCGACCGGCGTCAGACGGCCGTCAAGTTCGGTCGTTGTTTCTAAGGTGCACAGGCATTGCGTGCCGGCATCGACCAGGGCGCGGATATGGATTTTACCTTTTTCCGCCGGTATATCGAGTTGATAATCATCACAAGTCTTGCCATCGAGTTGGACCGGCTTGGATGCACGCTCGAATTGCAGGCTTCCCGGTTGTTGCGGTCGAGGCAGTTCTAAAAGGGACAGAACATCCAAGCCGCCGGATGCCTCTTCTCCGCCGAGAAAATACGGAGAGACCGCGGAATTGGCCCGATTGGCTTTTTCATCCACCAGCCAGAGCCGTTTTCCAAGGGCGATTTTGTAGGTGCCGTCCGGATTGTTCCAACGCAATTTATCGGGTTTTTGGGTCCAGATTTCGCTGGTTTTACCATCGCGGGTGATGCTCAGGTGCAGGCTATCGGCCCGGTTGATGCTTGAGAACACCTTGTCCGCCGGAATGGCAGTGGCGCTGGGTGAAAGGACGGTGAAAAATATTACTGCCGCGGCAGCCGCCGTGGCAACCGAGGCTGCCAAACCCCGCAGGGCATAGACAAACATGCGATGTCTCCTTCGCGAAGGTAAAATATTTTTGGGATTTTGGGCGGAGAATTCCCGGGTCGTTTGTTCGCGCAAACGTTCAAGGAATTCTTCGTCGGGCAGGGCGGCGTTATCGTCGGTCGCTGCGAACAGGGCCGCCAATCTCGCTTCGTCCCAATGTTCGTTATCAGTATTCATGTCACCCTCCGGTTTGCCCGGTATCGGGATCGTTGAAGGTTTTCAAAAAGACTTGTCGAAAGGCCTGCCTGGCACGAGCCAGCCTCGATCGCACCGCCGTAACCGAGCACTGCTGGGCCCCGGCGATTTGTTCCACGCTGGCGCCGTCAACGTATTTGGCAGTCAATACTGTTTCGTAGTCGATGGGTAATTCGGTTAAGGCGGAGCGGACCATGTCGGCAAGCTCGGCCGATTGCAGCATGTCGACGGGTGCTTGCTCGCGCCCTTCCAACCAGCGAATAATCTGCCGATTGCCTTGCGGCGATGAATGGCCGCGGCGCGCCTGCTTGCGATAGTGCAATGCCACGTGATTTCGGGCGATACCATAAAGCCACAACCATAGCGGCCCGCGAGTCGCATCATACTTGCTCGCGGACCGGGCGGCCGCCATAAAAGTTTCCTGAACCACATCGGCCACGTCATGTACATTCAGTCCCATCATCCGGGCGACAGCCTGCCAGACCTGCCGACAATAGGCGTCGTACAGCGTGCGCCAGGCGTCGGGATTACCCTCCTGCAATCCCCGAACGACCTGTCGCTCCTGCTCTTGGTTCATAAAGGCACTCTGAAACAAACATGCTTATAACAATATCTTTGCGCGAAAGGGCCGAAATGTATCGGAATAACTACAAAATCCCCCCAATTAGATTGTTTCCGGTAAGTATTTATGCATTATATGGCAGAATTATTGAGGTTCACAGGCAAGAAAAAGTTCCCTGGGACTGTTCGGGAATTGTTATTGAAAATGCCGGTTACTTGCCCGGTGACAGTTCGACCTGGACCTGAGCAAACGTTTGCTAGATGTAGTTGAGATGAGAATTGCGGCAAATGTCAAAAGACTAGAAAGAGTGAAATAAAGACGCGGATATATGCACAGCAACTTGTTTTTACTGTCTTCTCATGAAGAACTCTGTAGACATTATACTTTTTTATGAAATTCCAAAATTCTTCCTGGGATTCGCTGGAACTGCTGCTGGAATTATGCAGGAACCATGAATTTACCCGTTGTCCTCCGGCTTATCCGCTTCGTCGTTAGGTTGAGAGGAACTCCGGATTGCATCGAGGATTTCCAGAATCGCATCCTTGCGATCGAGCGGAGCTTCTACGTGGCCCCAACCGACGGTAAACTGGAACAGTCCATCGTAGGCCAGATCATAGTAACTTTGCATGGCATGAGGTATGCCGCGCTCTTCGAGTTCGCCCCTCAAGCAAAGCGCTTCGATCTCGTTTCTAATCGTCGCAATCTTCTCGAATCGTTCCATAAAAATACCCTCGCCCTAATCCTCTTACAGAGGGATATAGGCCGTAGTAATCGCCTCTCTTTTGTAATATTACATTCCAAAATTGTGCTTTAGTTGAGCAATCACAATTTCAATGATCTTGCTTGATATCCCCAATATAGCACATTTCCTATCTATGCATAATAAGTAAAGTGCGTAAACTTCCGAGCTTTCTTATTTTATCAAGACTAGTTATTTTTTTGACGATACCTTTCAAAATGGTTAATAGGGTTATGCTTGATTATTCTACCACATGAATTTTAGGGGAAAAATGGTGTGATCACGGGGCAATGATAAAACCTGACAAAATGAAATTGCGCAATATAAGCAATTTTCACGATCTGCTTATTTTTACAGAGGAAATTGCACAATGAAGACACTCCCTATTGCCTTGATCGCATTTTTTTCCCTTTCAATCACATTATTGGCTGTTTTACCAGGGCAAAGCTTGTACGCCGCCGAACAAGACCTGATCGAGCGGCTGAATCAGTTGGAAGCCGAGACCCAGGCCTTGCGCGGGGAAGTTACCAGGATGCGGCAGGATGTAGTCGTGCGTTTGCCTGTGGTTGAATCGAGCACCGCTTCCAACTCGGTGATCCAGGCATCCGATACATACGAACCTACGGCGCCGGCTCCACCCGTGCCATGGGCCTTGCCCTTGTCGACCGCATCCCAGCCGTCCCTATCGCAAACAGCCGCGTCTACATCGACTGGTCAGTCGCCTGTTACGCCTTTACCGCCCGTGACACAAACGGCTACATCCGAAGCGGATAAAATTCAACCGGCTGCACCGCAGGAGGATTATTACACCCTTGACCAGCTCAAGGCCGAGATGAAAAAACTAGTCTGGAAAAAGGGCGATTTCACCGTAACTCCATATGGTTATTTATGGGGCGCAACGACTTATGAGACGGAGCGCTCGAATAACGGCGACTTTACTTATTACATCTTTTCAGCCCAAGCACCGGAGCAGGTAGGGCCGACATATCACGTCGACGCCAAATCGACCCGCATAGGTCTGGACGTTCTAGGCCCGCGAATTGCCTGCTTGAATTGCGCACAAAGCGGCGGCAAAGTGGAATTCGACTTTCAAGGCGCTTCTGCTCAGGAGAATAAAGGCGCCGTCCTGCTGCGCCACGCCTATTGGGAGGTAAAAGACGAGGAATTCCGCCTGCTTGCCGGTCAAACCTGGGATATTATCTCCCCGCTTTATCCCAACACGATCATGTACACCGTGTATTGGGCGGCGGGCAATATCGGTTACCGGCGGGCGCAGTTTCGCGGCGAGCGATACTTGGCATGCTCGGATGAACTGCTCCTGACCATGCAGGGATCGATAAACGGCGACATCATAGCCGACACCGCGCCGACCGGCATCAACGCCTTCGGCGATCAGTCCAGTTGGCCTATTATAGAAGGGCGCACTGCGTTGACGTTCGGCCCTCGCGGCAAAGATTGCAATCCCATTACCTTGGGCGTTTCCGGCCATATCGGTGAACAACGCTTCAAGTTTACCTCCGCTCCAGCCCAGGAGTTATCCGCCGATACCTGGTCTTTCAACGTGGATCTTAAGGCGCCCATTACCGATCGCTTTGGAATCCAAGGCGAGTACCAAATCGGCGACGACTTGAGCTCTTTCCAGGGCGGCATTCTCCAAGGGTACAATTTCACTTTGCGAAAACCCATTTATGACGCCGGGGGCTGGCTGGAAGTGTGGTACTACTGGACTCCACAGTGGCACAGCCACGTTGGTTACTGCATCGACGATCCGCTGGACAGCGACATCCCCGCAGGCGGCCGCACTTACAACGCCGTCTACTTTGGAAACCTTCTTTACGACGTGACCAAACAGTTCACCTGCGGCCTGGAGGTAGGTCAATGGCGCACGCTTTACAAAGGCCTGGCCCCGGGCGAAGCAACACGTATCGAGTTCATGGCTAGATACGGGTTCTAAAGTGAGTCTCACTTAAATGTTGCGTGTAAAATTGGGTGGCACGGGCATCTTGCCCGTGTTCTTCCCAGCACTGGCGATACGCTAATGCCACACAAACGCTGCATTTTTTTGAAAAGCGCTCTAGTCGCTCCCCATATCGGCAACGTGTTGTTTGGCTGCACGATGGACTTCACTGTCGGATGGCGCCCTTTGGACGATTTCAGCGAATAATTCCCGGGCACGGTCGGGTTTATCTTTCATGAGGCGCTCGGCGCTGACATAAAGCTGGTGGCAGTGCTGCAATTCCCGGCAGGTCTTGGCGGCTGCCATTGCTTCAGGGTCTTTCTGCAGAGTCTCCACCCGGGCTTGGGCCTTGCGACCGGATGGGGCAGGCGCAAGTTGTGCCGCTTGGCGATAGGCCCAATATGCACAACATGCGTGGCCCTCGGCTTCGTGCTGCCGGCCGGCCTCGTACAGGGTCTTTGCCTCCGGCTCGTTAAGTACGACGGCAATCTCCGCACGGCGGCGCTGGCTCTTGATATTCGACTTGAGTTTTGTGCTCACGGCGGGCAGCACTTCGTAATCTTCAACCAGTTCGTTATAGTCCCTAAACGCCTGGCGGACCGTTTTTTCCCAGTCGGCGATCTTTTCGTCCGCTTCGCCGTCGCCGCGATCTTCGTACAACTCGTGTAGCGAGAACTTCATGTCGCGGGCGGATAAAGCGGCGTCTATCTTGGTCTGCTTGGCGTAGGCGTCGTCGGCCAAAGATTTGAGCCGCTCCTTGGCCGTTTCGTTGACCTCGTTGGGTGGTCGCGAAACGGACAGTTTCATATAAATGCGGGCGGCAACTTTGATATCGCCCCGGTCATAGGCTTCTTGGGCCAGTTTCATGCGGCCAGTGGCATCCTGGGTCTTTTTCAAGAGGGCCATTTCACGGGCCTGGGCGGCGGCTTGGGCCATTAAGGCCCGGTAGGCCGCGGCCGTTGAGGCGGCATAGTAGCCCTTTGACATCACAGGATAAGCGGCCGAGGCGCCCTGACCCGGGCGCAAGAACTGACCCCTCAAGCCCCTTCCAAGCGCGTCGCGCCGGAAAAGATTATGCCCACGGCGGCAAACCAAGCGAAAATCCTGCCGAACCGCATGGGTTTTCCCTTTATATATGCGAATGATGGTCCCATTGGTGTTTAGGTACAGCCACTCATTTTATACCAATCCTGAACCCTATTTCAATACTTCGGCAATTTTTTCCCGCGTGACAGGTTGGATTACTCCTCGGTCGCAGATTATGGCGGTAATGAGATTCGCGGGGGTAACGTCGAAGGCGGGATTGTAGACGGCGATGCCGTCTGGGGCGGTTTGGCGGCCGAAGGCGTGGGTGATCTCCTTCGGATCGCGCTGCTCGATGGGGATTTCGGCGCCGGTGGCTATCGAGAGATCGAAGGTTGATGTTGGAGCGGCGATGTAAAAGGGAATGTTGTGGGCACGGGCCAAAACTGCCAGGCCGTAAGTGCCGATCTTGTTGGCCGTGTCGCCGTTGGCGGCGATGCGGTCAGCCCCGGTTACCACGGCCTGAACGCGGCCTTCGCGCATCACATGAGCGGCCATCGAATCGCAGATCAGCGTGGCGTCGATCCCGCACTCGTGCAATTCCCAGGCGGTAAGTCTTGCTCCTTGCAGGAGCGGGCGGGTTTCGTCGACGAAAACGTGCAGGGTTTTGCCCGATTCGACCGCGGCAAAGAACACGGCCAGTGCCGTGCCGTAGTCAGAGGTGGCCAATCCACCGGCGTTGCAGTGTGTAAGCACTCCTTGCCCGTCCTTGAGCAGCGCAGCCCCATGCCGGCCGATCGCCCGGCACATCTGACGGTCTTCTTCGTGGATCGCCCGGGCTTCGCCGAGCAAGGCAGCGGCAATTTCGGCAGTGGGCCGGCCACGGAGGGATTCTGCTTTATCCTGCATCCGTTTTAAGGCCCAAAACAGATTTACCGCCGTGGGCCGGCTCGTGGCTAGATAGGCCACTATTTCGCCTAGCCGATTATAGAAAGTCGTTTCATCGCTGCCGGCGACATTTTGCATTCCGATACACACGCCATAGGCCGTTGCGATGCCGATGGCCGGGGCGCCGCGGATGCGCATGGTTTGGACGGCCTCCCAGACGGATTGGACGTCGAGACAATCGATTTCGACGCATTCCACGGGCAGGCGGGTTTGGTCGATAAGGCGCAAATGACCGTCGAAGCCGCCGACCCAATGGAGAGTATCCAAATGTTTCATAATCCACATGCTATGCAGCAGGCACGCTCCGCGTACCGTTCGCGTAAGAGGTTTTCCGTCCCAAATTTATGTAACTCAGTAATCGGCACAGCCAAAAAATTAGCGTATGGCTTGTGGGCGCGCCTGCTGCAATTACCGACGGCACACGGAGTGTTCCTACTACGATAAGTATGGCACACTGCGCGTGCCTGCTGCAAATACCGTTTGGGCGCAGTTTAATTGCCGCCCCGACGGGCTGTTATTTTTTATGCTTAGCTACCGCAGTTTGTAAGGCATCGTCTTTGGCGCTAATTTTTTCGGCAAGCGTGTGTTTGAAGGCAGCCAGTTTTTCTTGCAGGTCTACGTTCGAAAGTGCCAGGATCTGCACGGCCAGCAGGCCGGCGTTTCGTGGGCCGCCGCCGCCGACAGCCACCGTGGCCACAGGCACGTCGCCGGGCATCTGCACAGTGGATAAGAGCGAATCCAATCCGCCGGACAAGTCGGTCGGCACCGGAATGCCTATCACAGGCAATGTAGTATGCGATGCGACAACCCCTGCCAGATGGGCCGCCCCGCCGGCAGCCGCTATAAGTACTTTCAATCCCCTGGCCGCGGCCATGGTGGCGAATTGGCGGACGATTTCCGGCGTGCGGTGCGCACTCATTACGTGCACTTCGTACGATACGCCGAAATCATCCAAGGCCGCAGCCGCCGCCTTGATCTTTGGCCAGTCGCTGTCGGAGCCCATTACGATGCCCACTACTGGCGCAGTTTGTTCCATCATTTTGCACCATCCCTTTCGTAATAACGGTTAGTTTATTTTCAACAAGCTTACGAAATAAACGGGTATTTCAACCCTCACCCTAGCCCTCTCCCGACCGCTGCGCAGCGCCGGAGAGGGGACTCAAACTTCAAAACGCGGATTATACGGCATGGCGAAAGTTTCCGCTACTGCACGATTGGTTATTTCGCCTTCGTACAAATTGATTGCCCGGGCCACCGGCGGCAGAGATTTGGCGGCCGGCAGCAAGCCGCGGTTTGTAATCTGCAAGGCCCAGGGGAGCGTGACGTTGCAGAGTGCAAACGTGCTGGTCCGGCCGACCGCCCCGGGTATGTTTGTCACGCAATAATGCACTACATCGTTGACTAAAAAAGTGGGATTGCTGTGCGTGGTTGGCCGGCTGGTGGCCGCGCACCCGCCTTGATCGATTGCCACGTCGATAATCACGCTGCCGGGCTTCATCAGGCGCAGGTCTTCCTCCTCGATCAGGCGGGGTGCTTTTGCACCAGGGACCAGGACCGCGCCTATGACCAGGTCGGCCAACTTGAGTTGATCGCGGATTGTATGGCGATCGCTGTAGATTACGGTAACGTTAGGGGGCATGATGTCGTCGAGGTATCGCAGGCGGTCCATGTTGATGTCCAAGAGTCCGATGCTGGCGCGGAAACCTGCGGCTACCCTGGCGGCATTTGCCCCAACCACTCCGCCCCCGAGGATGGTAATATGAGCCGGCTGCACACCGGGCACGCCGGCCAGAAGAATACCCCGGCCCATTTGCGGACGCTCCAGGTATTTTGCCCCCTCCTGGATGCTCATCCGGCCGGCGACTTCGCTCATGGGGATCAACAGGGGCAGTCTGCCGTTTTGGTCCCGCAGGGTTTCGTAAGCCACGGCGATGCAGCCGGTGTTGAGCAATTTTTCGGTCAGTTCCCGATTAGCGGCAAGATGGAAATAGGTGAACACGATCTGCCCGCGGCGCAACTGCGACAATTCGCCGGGCTGCGGCTCTTTTACCTTAATGATCATTTCCGAGCGGCCGTAAATTTCCTCGGGACTGACAACCACTTCTGCACCGTGACGGAGATAATCATGGTCGGGCAAGCCGGAGCCCAGACCTGCGCCTGCTTCGATCAGCACTTTATGTCCGCAGCGGGTTAATTCTTCAACCCCGACGGGCAGCATGCCCACCCGATATTCATCCTGCTTGATTTCCTTTGGAACGCCGATGATCATAATGGACCTGAGATTAGATATTAGGGATTAGAGATTAGGGGATCGGAGTTTATTGTTTCAGTTTCGCATCGATTTCATCGCGCTGGTCGCTGTGCACGCGCTTGCGCAGGTAAAGCTTGATGGGGACCTCGCCGAATTCCAGTTTTTCTCGAAATGCACTCAATAGGTATCGCTGATATTGTGACGTAAGGGCCCGCGGAGCATTGCAAAAAAGCACGATGGTGGGCGGCTGCACGGCCACCTGCGTGGCATAATAGATTTTTGCCCGCCGGCCTTGATGATCGGGCGGCGGATTCTGTTCCAATGCCGCGCAAAGCAATTTGTTCAATTGCGACGTGCCCACTCGGCTAAGCGATTGCTTGAACAGCATCTGGGCGTGATTAAGCAAGGCTTTGACATTTTTGCCGGTCTGGCCGGTGATAAACGCAATCGGCACGTACCACATCGAGCGAAAGGTGTCGCGCAGGTAGGTTACCCATTTTTCGGTAGGCATGCTGCCGACCATGAGGTCCCACTTGTTGACCACGAACATGCAAGGTTTGTACTGCTGGGCAATGTAGTCGCAAAGCTGCTTATCGACCTTGCTGATCCGCTGCGAGGCATCGAAAAACAAAAGCGCCACGTCGGCGCGGCGGATACTCCGCTGCGCCCGATGGGTGCTGTAAAAATCCACGTCGGTGCCGATGCTCTTGCTGCGGCGAAAACCGGGCGTATCGATGGCCATAAAAGCCTTTCCGTCGAGCTCGAATCGCACATCGACGCTGTCGCGCGTCGTGCCAGGCACGCGGCTTACGATCATCCGCTCGGCCTGAGCCAAGGTATTCACCAGCGTGCTCTTGCCCGTGTTGCGCCGGCCCACGATGGCCACTTTCATAACCGCTTCCTGGGGCGGAGCCTGATCGGGCGAAGGTTCGGGAAGGCGATGATAAATTTCTTCCAGCAATTCGTCCTTGCCGCGATTCTCCCTTGCACTGACGCGGATCATTTTCCGGCCAAAACGGTAGAACTCGTCGGCTTGAGACTCTATTCCTTCGTGATCGGTTTTGTTGGCCACCAATATCACCGGCGGGGTGACGTAACGCAGGCGTTTGGCCACCTCATGATCCAAGGGAACTAGTCCCTCCCGAGTATCGACCACGAAAAGAATAATGCTGGCGGATTCGACGGCCGTTTGGATTTGCTCTTCGACCAGGTCGGTCAGGTTGTCGGCGTCTTCCAGGCCCATGCCCCCGGTGTCGACCAGTTCGGCGAAGCGGTCGCGGATTTCGATTAAATGAGTGACGCGATCCCGGGTAACACCGGCGGTCGGATCCACAATGGCAAGCCGCCGCCCGGCCAGCCAATTGAAAATGCTAGACTTGCCGACGTTAGGCCTGCCTACGATAACAACCTGTGGAACACCCATCGACCGATTCGCCCGAGTTCTTCCCTGCCATAATAGGAAGGTAAATGCTAACCTTTCCGCAGCTCAAGACTTGTCTATAGAAGGCTGCAGGAATGACTAAATTGATTATAAAGTATACGATAAAGAGTTAGTTTAAGGTCATATCTATGATAATCTTCCCAGCTTAAACAATCCAGCCCTGTTGGGGGATATTGTTGATTTGGGGGACGGGGACCAAGTATAGCACATAGGGAACAAGGAAGCAGGGAAATTTAGGATAAAGATTAGATTTTTAATATTGAATAACTACATTTACACTAAAATTAGTCGCATATTAAGACTTCCCCCCATTCCGCCATTGCCTTAGTGCGCTATACTGATGCGGGAAATAATTGATTTTTCTTGGGCCTGCAATTCGTGACCTTCAAACAAGAATATTTTAAATTTTTTAGGCAGAGCAGATGTATTAATGCCCCATATCAGAAAAAAAACGTCTGAGCACATCGTCCGGGCTGTGGCACAAAAGTTAGAAAGCCTGCAACAAGCCGGACTGCAAACGATAACTAAAATCCCAAGGACAAAGACCCATATTGCCGTATCAAATAAGGCTGGGCAAAAAGCATTGCCTGCTTCTTTCCAAACTTCTGCCGATCCGCGAACATGTGCGCTTGCCGAAGTGGCCCGGGACGTGGCCGCCTGCACGCGCTGCGCTGAACTGGTTCGCAATCGAACGCAAACGGTTTTCGGCGTGGGCAATCCATATGCTCGCTTGGTCTTCTGCGGCGAAGCCCCGGGGGCCGATGAAGATCGACTGGGCGAGCCTTTTGTCGGCCGGGCAGGGCAGTTGCTCACGGACATAATCGTCAAGGGCATGAAGATGCGGCGCCAGGATGTATACATTCTCAACATCCTTCGCTGCCGGCCGCCGGGCAACCGCAATCCGCTGCCGGTAGAGGCCGCCGCCTGCCGGGAATTTCTCGACCGGCAACTGGCCATTATCCAACCCGAGTTTATCTGCTGCCTGGGCGCGGTGGCCGCACAAAACCTGCTGCAAATCGATACGACTATCGGCCGGCTCCGCGGCCGGGTTCTCGACTATCATGGGATTAAAGTCGTTTGCACTTACCATCCGGCGTATATTTTGCGAAATCCACCCGCCAAGAAATTCGTCTGGGATGATATTCAATTACTTATGGCCGAAATGGGCATAGATAAAAAGGATGAGGGATGAAGGATGAAAAGTGAACCACTGACGGAGGAACGCAGAATGCAGAACTGTAAACTGTTTACTGTTAACCGATAACTCCTCCATGTACGAAACCTTCGAACACACCGCCGACTTGGGGCTGCGGATTCGAGCAGACGATCTAAATAGTCTGTTCGCCGAGGCCGGGAGGGCATTATTTTCGATTATCGTGGAAAATCCGGATGATATTCGTACCGTCGAGGAAATACCATTTACCATCAAAGGCAATGAGGCGGAAGAACTGTTGCACGATTGGTTGACCGAATTGCTATTCACCTTTCACGTCCACCGGCGGTTGCTGTCAAAATTTGACGTCCATATTCACCCCACCGAACTAACGGCCATTGCACGGGGCGAAAAGATCGATCCCAAGCGTCACGAAATAAATCTCGAAATCAAAGCCATAACATGGCACGGCCTGAAAGTCGTGCAAAGCCCGGACGGCTGGATGGCCGAAGTGATCGTGGACATATAAGATAAAGGATGAGGGATGAAGGATCAGACATACGAGATGAAAAATAATTAAATGCTGAAACCGCTTGCGGTTTCGCGATGGAGTCCTGATTATGTCCAAAACCGGCTACAGCGGTCCGCTGGAACAGATCGACCAGTGCACCTGGCGGATTCCGAAAAGTTATAAAATCGGCATGCGCGTGGAAGGCCGCATCTTTGCCGACGATAAACTGATCGATCAGATCCGCCACGACGAGGCCCCCGAGCAAGTCGCCAATGTGGCGTTTTTGCCGGGCATCCAGATGGCCAGCCTTGCCATGCCCGATATCCACTGGGGATACGGCTTTTGCATTGGCGGGGTATCGGCCACCGATCCTGAACAAGGCGGTGTCATTTCGCCCGGCGGCGTGGGCTACGACATCAACTGCGGCGTGCGGCTGGTCCGCACCAATCTTACCGCCGCCGATGTGATGCCCCGCATCGGGCAGCTTATGGAATCGCTTTTCCGCCGCATTCCAGCCGGTGTGGGCGAGGGCGGAATATATCTGTTCGATCACAAGGAACTCCGCCGCATTTTGGCCGAGGGTTCGTCCTACCTGGTCACGCGCGGCTGGGCCACCGAAAGCGATCTGGAACACACCGAGGCCGGCGGCTGCATTCCCGGCGCCCGGCCCGATTTCGTGAGCCAAAAAGCGCTCTCACGCGGCGGCGATCAATGCGGCACGCTGGGCTCGGGCAACCACTTTCTGGAAGTACAGGTGGTCGATGAAATCATCGACCAGTCCGCCGCCCGTGTTATGGGCCTGGAAAAGGACCAAGTTTGCGTGATGATTCATTCCGGTTCGCGCGGCCTGGGTTACCAGGTTTGCGACGACGCCTTGGTCATGCTCCGCAAGGCCCCGGCCAAGTACGGCATCGATCTGCCCGACCGCCAACTGGCCTGCGCCCCCGTGCACAGTCCCGAGGGCCAGGAATATCTGGGCGCAATGCGTTCGGCTGCCAATTTTGCCTGGGCCAACCGGCAGTTGCTGATGTGGCAAACCAGGGAGATTTTCGCGGAGTTCTTCGGGCGGAGTTGGGAATCGCTGCAAATGAACCTGGTGTATGACGTGGCCCACAACATCGCCAAGATGGAGCAGCACGTCGTCGACGGCAAAAAAAAACTCCTTTGCGTGCATCGCAAGGGCGCGACTCGGGCTTTCCCCGCCGGACATCCGGAAGTGCCCGAAAAATATCGGCAGATCGGCCAGCCGGTGATCATTCCCGGCGACATGGGTCGGGCGAGTTGGTTGTTGATCGGCCAGCCTGGCAGCATGGAAAAGACCTTCGGCACCACCTGCCACGGCGCAGGCCGCGTTATGAGCCGCACCGCCGCGGTGAAAAACGCCCAAGGTCGGCGGATCGACAAAGAATTGGCCGAGCACGGCGTGATAGCCAAGTGCCGTCACTGGAAAGGCCTGGCCGAAGAACAACCGGCCGCATACAAAGACGTGAGTCTGGTGGTGGATGTAGTCCACCGCGCGGGCCTGGCAAGCAAAGTCGCCCGAATGCGGCCGATCGGAGTGGTGAAAGGGTGATGTATTGTGGATTGCAAATTGGCAATTGCAAAATGCAAATTGCAAATTGAACAAGCACAACCACTTGCGCGATTGGTCACTTTACGTTGATCTCCATAATTTACAAAAGTAGTTGGGGAACAAAGTTCGATTTTTCCACGTTTTATCTATTGAGCGTGGGCAATTCCCCTTCAATGGCAATGAAAGGATTTGGGCATCAAAGTTCGATTTTTCCACGGTTGGTCCCTGCCTTTTGCCGTCTCTTGAAGTTTACGTGCCCGTACGCGTACCATCTTTAGCGAGACTGATTCTAGCAAAGTGCTTGGCACAATTTCAAGTCGAATAAGTGTTTTTTGTCACCTGTCTGAGAATAACAATGCGTATCTCAATGCAAGCAACTATTTTAGAAAAGTTATTTGCGTATAATGTTCAGTTTACCCAATGGTGCACAATGTAATTCCGCCGGAATTCCATGATAGTGGAGTTCGATCCAGTTATATGAGTGGCGATTATCATTCGGTGTCCCAAATTAAATGGGTGGAATAGTTTGCAAAAACCTTTTGTGGCAAGCCACACCGGTTCAAGAACCGTTGCCACCCAACTGGGAAAAACACGGGCAAGATGCCCGTGCCACCCAAGGACACACGGCAAGTCCTGGCGGAACTACAACGGTTTGACGTTCTCGGCACAGGGGCCTTTCGGACCTCGGCCTTCCGTGTAGGACACTTTTTGTCCTTCATGCAGTTCGTCGAAACTGACGTCTTGGAGGCTCGATGAGTGGAAAAACAGGTCTTTTTCCTTACCCGTATTGATGAACCCAAAGCCCTTGTCCGTTAATTTTTTGATGATGCCTTCAGCCATTTGTACGTTTCCCGTAGTAATTGATTGAACTGACGCCGCTCGGCTTACGATTGCCGACTGGTCATCTGTTGGTTGAAAGAAGTGTACCACGTCATGGTGTCATTACGCAAGTGGGGTAACAAAAGCAGGCAAGTAGAGTCAAGAAAGGCAGGATGAAACCTCTTGTCGTGCTGGCTAGCGGGGACAAAGCCACCTATTTTTGAGCTTCTTGGGTTTTGGGACGGGATTTAGGAAGGATTCGGCACGTTCGATACAGCCGTCCAACTCTTCGTCGTATTGTTCAGCCACAAAATCCCTCACCAAATCCGAACGCTCGCCACTTGGAACATAGCCGTAGGTGTCCATCCAGACGGCATTGAATTCGTTTTCGGTGATCTTCATTAACACTGTTTCCAGTTTGTTCCGCTTGAGCATGGATCTCTCTCTTTCAGTTCGACTCCACCGCCTCCTGGGCAGGCACGATCGACTCAGGTACACGAACTTACCCTATTATACTACTTGGGAGCGGGGTAGACCAGTAACTATTCCGAAAACATATCTACATGAAGTTCACGAAGGGCGCGAAGAAAAAGAGAGGTTGGCAAGCCATAGCGGTTTAAAAACTGTTGATACCCGCTACTCATTCTTAGACGCACCGCTTCAAGAACCGGCGCTACCCGAGTGTTCAACCCACTATGGTGCCTATTCCCCTAAAGTGTTGCCGGTGGGACGATGGCATTCATCATGCCCACGCTAGCGTGGGCATGGCACCCAACAGGCACCCAACCGGCAATAACTTGCAGCGGTTCAAGATCCGGCGCTACCCGAGTGTTCAACCCACTCTAGTGCACGGCGGGCGATTTCGAAGGCTGCATTGGGTCTGCCCAGGCGCCGGGAATTGATTTTCATTTGGGCCAGGCGGGCGGGATCGTCGAGGAGCTTTGTGATCTTGTGGGAGAGCGTGGCAATGTTGTTGATTTTGATGGCCGCCGCATTTTCCAAGAGGAAATCGGCGTTGCGATATTCCTGGCCGGGGATGGGATTGACTATGGCCAGGACCGCCCCCCGGGCCAGGACCTCCGAGGTGGTCAGTCCGCCGGGTTTGGAAAGCACTACATCGGCCGCGGCCATGAGTTCATCGATTTGCTCGGTGAAGCCAAGAATCTTTACCCGGTGCCGCTGGGGGGCCTCGACGTGGTCCAGGCGGGCTTTCAGTTCCTCGTTCCTGCCGGCAACGACCACAATCTCCAAGGGCCGAGGAACCGAGAAGAGGCCAAGCAACAGGCTTTCGACCGGGCCCAGGCCAAACCCGCCGGCGAGCTGCAGGACGACCGGCCGGTCGGAGCCCAAGCCTTGGCGTTGGCGGCAAGTCTGGCAGTCCTTTTCCTGGGAAAACACGGGGTGGATCGGGATGCCGGTCACTGTGATGTCGGATTCGGGCACGCCCCAGTAGGCAAGGTAGGCCGCTCCCTCGTCGGTGGCCGCGAAGTAATGGTCGCAGGGCTGGTTGACCCACAGGCGGTGCGTCTCGAAGTCAGTCGTCACGGTGAGTTGAGGCGTGGTGATCTGTCCTTTGCGGCGGAGAGAGGCAATGATCTCGGCCGGCAAAAAATGGGTGTTGACGACCACGTCCCACGATTCGTCGCGAAGCAGTTTGAGGAAGCGGCCTAGGTTCAGGCGCTCGATCGCCAGGCGGAGGCGGTCGCTCTTGTGCTGCGGCGAGGGCTGCCGGTCCATCATGTCGTAGACGTAGCCCAGCACGTACGGGGCCTTGTTCACCAGGTCGAAGTAGGCTTGGGCATATAAGCGGCGAAAGGCGGCGTTGGTGAGTTCCAAGACATCGATGTTTTTGACCAGGGCCTGGTTATCGAGTTGGCGCAGGGCCAGTTCGACGGCCTGCGCGGCCCGCATGTGCCCACCGCCCACCGAGGCGGAAAGGACGAGGATTCGCTTGGCTGGCATGTGGAACTCCCTTGAGAATTTCATATCGAAAATGAGAATTTATAGACTATGGATTGTAAACCGGCATTACCCATAAAGAGAAGGTCATAAAGACGCGGCCGGTTCACTCTTCCTTGTTTTCGCTTGTAGCGGGCTTTTCGCCTTTTGCCACCGTCCAGTCGCGGCGCTGGCGAGAACTGGGGATGCCCATGGACTTGCGATATTTGGTCACCGTGCGCCGCGCGACCGTCAGACCGTGTGCGACCATTTCTTTTACCAACTGTTCGTCGCTTAGGGGATGCTGCTTGTCTTCCTTGTCGATGATTTCCTGGAGTTTCAATCGCACGGCGTCCCAGGCCACTTCTTCGCCGCCGGCGCTTACGGTGCCGCCGCAGAAAAAGCGCTTCAAGGGAAAGATGCCCCGGGGCGTTTGAATCCACTTGTCATCGACCGCCCGGCTTACGGTGGTCACGTGCACGCCCACCTTGTCTGCGATCTGTTGCATCTTCAGCGGCTCGATGGATTCGGGGCCCTTGTTTAAGAATTCGGTTTGATGATCGACGATCGCCTGGGCGACCCTGGTAAGCGTGTTGCGGCGCTGCTCTATGGAGTCGATGAGCCATTGGGCCGAATTGACCTTCCGCTTGATGTATTCCCGGGTTTCTTCGCTGGTCTCGGGATTTTGCAGCAACTGGCGATAGTAGGCGCTGATGTGCAGGCCAGGCGTGCGGCTGTCTTCCAAGCGCACGCGGTAGCGGCTGTATTCATCCTGCTCGACGAACACGTCGGGCGTGACCGGGGGCACCGGCACGTTGGTAAAATCGGCGCCCGGCTTGGGATTCAGCTTGCGCAATTCGACCAAGACTTTATGAATCAACTCCACCGAATATCCCGTCCGCCGGCTGATGATCGGCAAGCGGTTGTGTTCCAGGTCTTCCAGATGGCTGGATATTAAGGTTTTTAATTCTTCGTAATAAGGTATGCCAGGTATCAATTGCAAGAGCAGGCATTCCTTGAGATCCTTGGCGCCCACGCCGGGCGGATCGAGTTTTTGCACCAGGCTAAGGGCCTGCTGGATCATAGCCAGGTCGTCTTTGCTGGGATTGGGGCCCAACAGGTCTTCCAGACGCCCCTGGAGGTACCCGTTGCTGTCGAGATTGGCGATGATCCTGTCGGCCAAGGCGCGGATTTCCGGGTCCAGTTCGAACCAGCCGAGTTGATCGTAAAGATAATCTTGCAGCGATTGCGGCCGGGCGACCATGTTTGCCATGGCGTCGAGTTTGCGCTCGCCGGCTTCGTCGATCTGCTCGCGCGACAGGTGGGTGCGTTCCTCGAAATGGTCGGGCCACTGCTCGTCCATTTTTAAGAGCCGCTCGAAATCGCCCTCGTGAGAGTGCGTTTCGTCGATGACCAATTCCCGCTCTTCTTCAGAGGGGGCG
Organism: Pirellulales bacterium; assembly: GCA_963845975.1. Classification (GTDB taxonomy): domain Bacteria; phylum Planctomycetota; class Planctomycetia; order Pirellulales; family Thermoguttaceae; genus JBEKIK01. Next base: position 2,105,504 of record CAWJUD010000002.1, read on the forward strand.
TCAGGGGCTTCGTGCTCGGCCAATTCTTCCGGCTCGGGCGGAAGTTCCTGCTCCTCTTCTTCCAGCACTTCCAGCACCGGATTCTCTTCCATCTCCTGCTCGATCCGCTCTTGCAGGGCCAAGATGGGCAACTGCAAAATCTCCATCGACTGGATCATCCGCGGCGCCAGCACCTGCTTTTGCACCATCCTGAGATCTTGACCGAGCGACAGACGCATAAATGGAGATTAGGGGTTAGAGGCTAGAGGTTAGATTTTATGTTTTGATGTTTGGTCTTACACACTTTTTTTATTGCAAACTGGAATTTGCAATCAATTTTTTTTCTTTTAAAACGCTTGCCGGCCGCTGATCGCATCGGCCAGTATCTCCTTATTAGCAAATTCTAGCACACTTCCGGATGTAATACCTCGGGCAAGCCGGGTGATTTTAAGCGGCAAATTGCTTAAAAGGTTGGAAATGTGCAATGCCGTGCCATCGCCCTCCATCGTAGGGTTGGTGGCCATGATCACTTCCTTAAAATTACCATTGCGAATCCGGGCGACAAGTGCCTCGATAGTTAGTTGGTCCGGCCCGATCCCTTCCAAAGGGGCAATTCGTCCGAGGAGCACGTGATATAAGCCTCGGTATATACCCGCCTGTTCCAACGCAATCAGGTCTCGCGGCTGTTCCACGACGCATATTACATCCTGTTCCCTTTTTGGGTCCCGGCAGATGGCGCACTGATCTTCTTCCGATAAATTGTAACAAGTCCGGCAATATCGGACATTTTCTTTTACCGACCGAATCGCCTCGGCCAAGGCCAGGGCCTCGTTGCGATTGGTGCGCAAAATATGGTATGTCAGCCGTTCAGCCGATTTCCGGCCGATGCCCGGTAGTTTGGCAAACTCGTTGATCAGATTGATTACCGATTGAGTAAGCTCGGCCATGGTTTAGTTTTCAGTTGTCAGTTTACAGTTTTAAGTCATTCAGATATAAGACGTCGGCTTTAATGGCTTTGAAACGGGAGGACGAGGTAGATTGAAGCAAACTAAACCCTGAATACTTTCTGTCGCCCTTCACTGTTCACTAATTCAGCCTTCAACCCTCATTCTTTATCCCTTATTTTCTTCTTCTTCCGATCCGGCAAACTTTTCCAATGCCTCCTGAATACTACTGGGCAGGGGAATGCCGCCGGTCAGTTCTTTCATGGTTTCGGCGTGCATCTGCTTGCCCTTGGCGATGGCCTGATTAACGGCCGCGGTTACCAGGTCTTCCAGCAATTCACGGTCGCCTTGAGCCAGCAGTTGTGGATCGATGTGACAGCGTAAAACTTCCATCAGCCCGTTGACTTCGATTTCCACCATTCCGCCCCCGGATGAGCCCATAACGCGGTGATTTTTCATGGCCTCGGTGATTTGCCCCATGTGGCTGCTTATTTGCGAAGCCTGTTTTATGAGCGCGGCGAGATTGGAAATACCTTTAAACATGGCAGTAGTGTTTATTCTAAAAGATTATAACAAAATGCAGTGGCAGGCGAGTTGGCTTTTATTTTTCAGTTTGGCGGTTCCACGCGAGTAGGCGTTGCTCCGAACAATTCCGCCGCTTTTTGCAGCATCGGATGCTTGGAGATTTCCAGCATCTTCTGATGCTGCGACACGGGTTTGGCGGGCGTTGCGGAGGCTTTTTCGCCCGACTGTTCCGCATCAATAATAAATTCTACTCGAATCCGCCGACCGGTCGTCTCGGTCAAGGCCTGTTCGAACCGGGCAACCTGTTCGGGCCGTTCGCAAAACGTCTTGGCCATAGCATACCCCGATTTGAAGCTAATGACCAGACGGTCCGGCGCGGAAATTGCCATGCGGTCAAATTGCCTGGCATGCTCGACCGCCATCCCTGAAAGGCGCGACAATGCCCGATCCCAGATTTCCTCCGCGTTTTCAGGAGTAAACGCTATCTCGGGCCCATCCGAAGATGCAGGAGGCGGGGATGAAACAGGGGGGATTATGGGCGATTCAATGTTTTTTTTTCCACCGCTTTCACTGCTTGCCTGGGGAGTGGCCATTGTTGCCGAGCCTGGCCGCGCCACAATCCCCCCGCTTGCCGGGACGCCGCTACGCAATTCCGCAATCAATGCCGGCAGTTCGTCGAGATCTTCGAGATGGCAGATCCTTACCAAGGCCAACTCCGCCAAAATCCGCCCCTGTGTGCTGTATCGCATCCGCGAAAGGGTCTGATCGAGAATTTGCATCACTGCCAGGATGGTTTGCAGACCCAACTTTTTACCGGCCTCAAAGATGTCTTTTGCGCTGGATGGCGCCGCGTATAAAAACGATTCCGCGGCGCAACCCGCCGCCGCGGCCATGCAATCGCGGAAATAACCGAACAATTGCTCGATAAGCAGGGCTGCATCCACTCCCGCATGCAGTGCGGCGTCGAAATCGGCCAAGACCGCCGCGGCCTGACGATCCACGATGTGCCGAACCATGCCCGCCAGCAGCGAGTCGCCGGCCGTACCCAACATGCCGTTTACGTCCTCCAGGGTGATCCGCCCCGGCGAAAAGGCCAGCAATTGTTCCAAGAGCGATTGGCTGTCGCGCATCGATCCGGCCGCTCGCCGGGCGAGCACTTCCAGGGCCTCCGCATCGGCTTGGACGCCTTCGGCATCGACGATCTGGCGGAGGCGCGCGGCTATGGATTGCGTCAAAATCCCGGCAAAATCGAACCTCTGGCACCGCGAAAGAATAGTGACGGGAATTTTAGTGGGTTCGGTCGTGCAAAAGATGAATTTTACGTGCTCCGGCGGTTCTTCCAGCGTTTTCAGCAAGGCGTTGAAGGCCTCGCGCGTGAGCATGTGCACTTCGTCGATAATATAGATTTTAAACCGCGACCGGCTGGGCCGAATATTGACGTTCTGCCTTAGCTGGCGGATTTCGTCGATCCCGCGGTTGCTTGCCCCGTCGATTTCCAGCACGTCCACGTCGTCCCCGCCGCTGATGCTTTGACAGGTATCGCATTGGTTGCATGGTACGGGTGCCGGGCCTTTTTCGCAGTTTAAGGCCTTTGCCAAAATACGCGCCGCCGATGTTTTGCCCACTCCCCGGCGCCGGTAAATAGATAAGCATGGCCGACCCGATTGGTGGCTATGGCATTGGAAAGCGCCTGGGCCACGTGTTCCTGGCCCACGAGCTCCTCGAAAACCTGGGGCCGATACCGCCGCGCGACAACCATATACTGCTGTTGCCGGGCGGTTTCTTCTTGAGGCGATTGCTTATCGGCTGGCGAATTTGACATAAGCGAAGGATTCCGGGTTTAGTGTTCAGGGTTCAGGGTTCAGTTTTTGCATTTTCACATGAATTCTAAACCCTGAACCCTGACCACTGAACCCTTTAAATAGCCGGCACCTGATGAGAGGCCCGCCGCACCTGGGAAAGACTGCTTATGGCTGCTGACTTTCGTCCCTGACCAGGTTTGCAGGTCCCCATTGCAGGGGCCCCTCATCGGATGCCGGCTGGGGATCTATCCAATTATTTATCCCTATTTTTACATTTCAAGGCTGAATCGTCAAAGGGGTGTAAAAAAACGCAACAGGTACGCTGTAAAGATCACTGGGGGTATGAAACGTATCTTTATGATATAATCACATTTTTCTGTGTGTTCTTTGTTCTTCGTGGAAAAATAATTGGATAAATTGAATATGAAATCAAAAAGTGAAATTGCCGTGGAAAAGTTTCTCGAAGGCTACAACTGCGCCCAATCGGTATTTTACTGTTTTTGCGGCGACCTGGGATTCGATAAAAATATCGCCTTAAAACTGGCCACCGGGTTCGGCGGCGGCATGGGGCTAAAAGAAGAAGTCTGCGGCGCAGTGAGCGGGGGAATTATGGTGTTGGGCGCAAAATACGGCAGGGGCGAAAACGCCGATCGTTCGCCCACAGAACTGACCTACAAAAAAACCCGCGAACTCATGGACCGATTCGCCGCCAAACACGGCACATACATTTGCCGTAAATTGCTCGGCGGCTGTGAATTAACAACCGAAGAAGGGCAAAAGCATTACAAGGATAATGACCTGTTTAACAAAGTTTGCAGGCCCTGCGTTCAGAGCGTGGTGGAAATCCTTGAAGAAATAATGTGAAATACTTACGCGTGGGTCCGGTTGCCATGCGCGTATGTAAAGATATAAGTGGCAGGGGATCGGCTAATTTCCGACTCAACCGGCAATCGTTTTTAAGGCCTCCGCAGACATTTTCCGCACCGTTTCATCCTCATCCTGCATAGCTTTTCGCAGTGCCGGCACGGCCGGTCTGGCCAGCGGGCCGAATTTTTTCAAGGCCTCGGCCGCTCCGCTGCGGAACTTGGCATCCGGAAAGGCCAGTGCGCGGATCAATATCGGCAGGATTTTATCCGCCGTATTCTCAACTGGCGACAAGCTGGACTTGGTAAGCCAGGCTCGCCAGAAATTGTTTTGCCGACGTGTATTCCATAGGCGGAATATCGCGTATTTGTTGATTGAGTTGGACTAGCATTCTATTGGTTTCGTCGCGAATTTTCATTAAATCTTCCATGGAGACATCGCCGTAACGGGCGCGTTTGGCGAACAACTCATCCAATACGCCGCGGCTGGAAACGAATTGATCGGTGCGCAGCGAACGGGGCCAGTAAACTTTTCCTGATACCGCATCCAATTGATTGGGGCCAAGAGGTTTCGGCTTGCTCATCTGGGCATATCGCGCCAGGTCCTCGGCGCTGGGGCGAGGGCCGCGCTGCTCGGCCACTGCAGAGCGTTGCTCGCGGCGCATTTGAAAATAGGTATTGGTCCACAGATCGCGGTTTTGGATGTCGTTGCGATCGGCTTCGGTGGCATTGATAGCGGCCTGCGAACTCCAGAGATTATAGGCCCCTTTCGAGCGGACAACGTCGCCAATTCCATAAGCAAAGCTTTGCCCGGGGGTAGTGGCCCTGTTATCGCCATAAGGATAACCTCCATACCCGCCGTAAAAATCACTATAGATTTGCCCAAAACACAATGTTGTGCCCAGCACAAGCGGCAATGCAAATACCGTTATATTCAGAAAGTATTTACAAGTGTTCATGTCCTACTCCTTAAGAATAGAGAAATGGAAAAGCCGGCCTTCACCTTCATCCACGCAAAACAATCGTCCTTGCCACTGGCCCTTTATTTACAATCCCTTGTTCCCAAAAATACATAATCACGCGTTTCCTTGTGCTGTGAAATTATATACTTCGTACACTTCATTAGCATAGTTGCAATATTGTTTATTTAATTGAAAGAGATCATGATGAAATGGCGCATGATTTCTTATTTTCTTATTTTGATAATGCTTTCCCCCCTTTTTTAATGGTGGGTAATCGAACAAACAATCCATTTAATATTAATAAAATAATATCTTAAATTTCAAATCCCGACTCGGATCCATTGGCAGTAAGCTTATATATGCCCAAGAATTATGGGCCAAGAATTGTATATTATTATCTACCTGAGCAACGATATATTGCGTGTCCGGCCGGGAGAATTCTTAGTGCCTATCCCAAAACATAAAACTTCAATCACAGAAAGAGATTAGAACGTACGAATTCACCGCGATTCAGCCCTCACCCTAGCCCTCTCCCAAAGCAACATTATTCATCAGCAAGCATTGGTTAAGGGGGTATAGGTAATACTGGAAAAAAATCGAGTTCGCGTACATTCTTGTCTTGTTGTTCCTAACATAAAGGAGACAAGAAATGGAACGCGAACTCTGGATGACTTTATATCAAATTGCACAGCGTTTTGACAAATGGGAGCCTTGGAAACTAGGTGACTTTCTTTGACATGGAAATCGTGATGGTTTACATTTGGGCGGTACTCCACGATCGGCCTACAGTCTGGGCCTGTGACCCTAAAAATTGGCCCGAAGGCCTGTGGCCAAGGCGAAAATTGCCTTCGCAACCCACGATGAGCAATAGGTTGAGAACGACGGAAGTCCAACGACTGATGCATGTTATGGAACAAGAAATAATAAAATTGCAGGACGACAACGGATGGGTTGCGGCCGTGGACGGCAAGCCTCTGGTCGTTGGTGCGCATAGCAAGGATCCAGATTGCAAATGGGGACGGGCTGGCCCTAGAAGTTATGCCAAAGGTTACAAGCTGCATGCCATATATGGACCCGCTCCCTTGCCTTTGTGTTGGACGATCGCGCCCTTGAATGAGGGTGAATCGGAGGTAGCGGCGAGGCTGCTCCCGACTCTGAAGCGGGGCGGATATATCCTTGGGGATAAACAATATGACAGTAATCCCTTGCACGAGGTCGCGTTGCAAAACGGTTTTCAACTGGTGGCCGAACGAAAGCGGCCCAACAGCGGCCTGGGACATCGCTGGCACAGTGCCGGACGCATTCGCTCTATAGCATTGCTGCAAACCGAGTTCGGCAAGGCGTTGCATAGCTGTCGCGATGCTATCGAACGTTGCTTTGGTTGGTTGACTAATCATGCCTGCGGCCTATCGCCCTTGCCAAATTGGGTACGTCGAGACCATCGTGTCCGTTGTTGGGTCCAAGTAAAATTGATAATTCACGCAATATACGTTTACCTTTATCACCCACCCTCCCTGCTAGCTGATAAATAATGTTGCAAAGGGAGAGGGAACTTTTGGGATAGGCTCTTACTCAAAAAACCGCGGTTGCCCGGTGGCCGCCAGCACAGACGCCCACAATTCCCCCTCCACTTGCACGCGGCGTTTTTCGGCCGTGGCCATGGCGATCGGCACATGCACGAATGCGTTGCACTGGTATCCTAAAAGCACGTCGGTCTTGCCGGCCATGGCGGCGTGTGCGGCTTGCCGCCCGAATTGATCGCATAAAATGCTGTCGTCGCAATTGGCCGGTCCGCTGCGTATGACGTAGCTGGGATCGATGTATTTCAGATCGATTTTCGGGCCATGTTGCGCAAAGAAGCGGTTGATTTCGTCTTTTAGCAACAATCCTATATCGCGATGCTTTATATTGCCCGAGGCGTCGCGTTCCACTTTCTCGCCGGCGAACAGATCTTGGCCGGCCCCTTCGGCCACTACAATCACCGCGTGTTTTCGCAAGAGCATTCGCTCACGGAGAACGTTTAAAAACCCCTTTTCACCGTAAAGCGCAAAGGGCGCCTCGGGAATCAAGGTAAAGTTGACGTCCTGGCTGGCCAGTGTGGCGTATGCCGCGATAAATCCGGCGTCGCGGCCCATGACCTTTACCAATCCGATGCCGTTGACCGCGCCTTTCGACTCCACGTGGCGCAGCCGATCACCTTTTCGGCCTGCTCCACGGCGCTGACCAATCCGAAGGACCGGGCGCAATATTGGATGTCATTGTCGATAGTCTTGGGAATGCCCACGATAGATATTTTTTCTCCCCGGCGCTCGCACTCCTCGTGGATTTGATGGGCGCCGCGCTGAGTGCCGTCTCCGCCGAGGCAGAAAAGGATGTCGATTCCCAGTTTTTCCAGGAAATCGACCATTGCCGTGGTATCCTGCGGGCCGCGCGAAGTGCCCAGGATCGTGCCTCCTTCGCGGTGGATATCCTCGACCGTTTCCATGCTCAACGCAACCGGCGGCTCGCCCGCTTGCTCGTTGAGGCCCAAATATCCGTGCCGTATTCCCAGGATGTTCTTGACGCCGTAGTTCATGTGCAATTCCAGGAACAACGAACGTATTACGTCGTTCAGTCCGGGGCATAGACCGCCGCAGGTTACAATCGCCGCCTTGGTATGTTGGGGATCGAAAAAAATCTTTTCCCGGGCCCCGGCCTTCTCGAACCACAACTCTTCTTCAACCGGTCCTTTGGCGGTGACCTCCGGCGGATAGCGAACATACAGCTCGGGAGGCACGAATTTCGCCTTGCCGTCGCCCGGCCGGCTGGTGCGCCGCAGCGGCGATGGCAATCTCGCCTCGCCCAAAGATGCAATATCCACGATCTTGCATTGTGTATTCATCGGGCCAAATCCTAGCCGGGCAGTTTTCCACCCAATAAATGTCCCATTGCCCGGGTAGTATTATAGCGGATCAAGATGATGCGAATTATTGCCGTAATCGGCACGGCCAGCACCATGCCCATATAACCCCATAAAAGTCCCCAAAATGCCAAGGCTAACAGTATGGTAACCGGGTGCAGTTCCAATCCGCGTCCCAACAATTTCGGCTCGATCGCGTTGCCGATCACAATTTGCAAGGCCCCGGGAATCGCCACCACGCCGATAATGGACCAAATATTGTCGAATTGCGCCAAGGCCAGGGGAAGCGGCAGCAAGGTGGCAATTATCGCTCCGATGTTGGGAATGAAGTTCAACAGGAAGGTCAGCAATCCGAAAACAGAGGCCATCCGCAATCCAAGCAAGTGAAGTATCAGCCATACAAGCAAGCCGGTTACGGCTGAGATGGCGAATTTCGTGACGATGTAGCGGCGGACCGCGGTTTCGATTTCTTTATGGAGGCCCACGCGCGTATGACGAGAATTCCGCCCGGCCAGCAAAAAAATGACAAAGAACGTTATCAATAATCCGTTGGCAATTAAACTGGCAATCAGAACGGTGCCTGTTCCCACGGCCTGGGTGATGATAGCCGGCAATTGCTGATCTACAACTTTTAAAATTTCGTCGTACTTTTTTTGATCGATCCATTCATTCAACCATTTTATTTCAGCGGTTGAATCCTTGAAACTTTTAACATATTCTCCTACGGTATCCTTAAAACCTGCAACGTATTCTCCAACCGTGCTGACGATGGCATCGACCGCCCCAATCAAAAACATGCCGAACAGGCTGAGAAATGCCACAACAATGACCAGGGCCAGGACCGTGGCCAGCGATTGGGGGATCTTACAACGCAGAACCTGAAAATCGACCACCGGAACTACCACCGTGGTCAAGAACACCGCCAGCACAAACGGAACCAGTACGACCTTGGTATATACCAATCCGGCGGCCAAGGCCACGACCGCTATAATCACCAGCGATCCCACGGCCAGCCAAATCTGTTCGTTGCGGCGTGTCGATTCCACGGTTATTATCCCTCCTCAAAATCAACTCGGCGAAACTATGGCATTTATGTTAAACGAAAACGCATTGAACGCCCGTTAGTGTGAATCCCGACTCCGCCCGCATATGGCTAACAACGTTAAATACGGAACTTTACGATTGCAACGGACAAAAGCGAAAAACAGATAAAATCGATAATGTCGCCGCCGTGTATTTTCCGCCTTACACGCCTATCTTTTCAAGGTACCTTTGCATAGAATTTTTTGAAAATAAGCGAGGATGTCCCGGAATTAAGAAAAGGGCATATTTGGCACCCGGTGAATACACCGGGGGCCGCGTGGAGTTTTGTTTCCGTTTACCTGCCATGTATTCACGGCGGGTTAAATATCAATTTCAGGACACCCTCTAATAAGTGTCAAGCACGCTTCCAACATTCGAGGCATATATCATGATTATCCATCGCCGCTTATCAGCGGGTGTCTTGGCCGTTATGACAATGGCCGCCGCGGGATGCGCGACCAAACCGCCCGCCTTGGTCGAGTTGCCGCCTCCAGAAGTCACGGTTTGTAAGCCCATTGTCAAAGAAGTCGTCGACTACTTTCCCCAGTTCAGCGGCCGGACCGAGGCCACCGAGGAGGTCGAAGTTCGCGCACAAGTCAGCGGTTATATTACGAAGATCTTTTTCACGGACGGGCAGGAAGTCAAAAAAGACGATCTGTTGGTGGAAATCGATCCCCGGCCCTATCAGGCCGCTTTGGACAAGGCTAAGGCTGAGGTGGCTCGCTGCCAGGCGCTTTTGGTAAAAAGCAAGGCCGATCTCGCCAGATCCGAGAAGTTGCTGCCCTCCGGGGCCATTAGCCGCGAGGAGTACGATCAGCAAATCGCGGCCAAGGACATGGCCGAGGCACAATTACAGGCCGCACAGGCCGCAGTCCGCGATGGGGAATTGAACCTGGAATTCACAAAAATTACCGCGCCGATTCCCGGGCGAACCAGCCGGGCCAGAATAACCGCCGGCAACCTTGTCCAAGCCGGCATGGGCGGATCGTCCGTGCTCACGACCATCGTAAGCACCAATCCCATCTACGTATACTTCGACATAGATGAGCGCACTATGTTGATCTCCCAGCAGATGGTGCGTGAGGAGGGCGAGAATGAGCATCCCGATCACATAAAGGAGCGCAAAATCCCCGTGGAAATCGGCTTGGCCAACGAAGATGGATTTCCACACCAAGGAATAATGGATTTTGTGGAGAACAAGGTCGATTCCAGCACGGGCACGATCCGCGTCCGGGCCGTGTTCGACAACAGTTCGCGCGGCTGACTCCAGGGCTTTTCGTCCGGGTCCGCGTGCCCGCCAGCGACCCAAAAGAGGCTTTATTAGTGGCCGAAAGCGCACTGGGCACCGATCGCGACAAAAAATTCCTGCTCGTAGCGGACAAAGACAATGTTGCCCAATATCACCAGGTCCGATTGGGATCGCCCCAAGGCGACCTGCGCGTGATAGAGGCCGGCATCAAGGCCGATGACTGGGTGATTGTAAATGGCATCCAGCGTGTGCGCCCGGGCATGAAGGTCACGCCCCGCCCAGGCCCCATGCCCGGATTGCTGGAGGAAAACACCCCTAACAAACCGCTAATCGACGCCGAAAAACCAAAAACATAATACAAAGCGAACTATCCGTCCCACGTCAAATCCTGAACCCTGAACCCCGAACCCTGAACCCTTTAACATGTTCGCACGTTTTTTCGTCGACCGGCCGATTGCGGCCACCGTCCTCTCGGTAGTGATTGTACTGTTGGGGCTAGTGGCTTTGTCGACTCTTCCCGTTGCCCAGTATCCCGAGGTCGCGCCGCCGACCATCCAAGTCACTGCGAATTATCCGGGCGCAAACGCCAAGGTCGTGGCCGAAACGGTGGCCGCCCCCATCGAACAGGAAATCAACGGCGTGGAGAATATGCTTTACATGTCCTCCTGTTCGACCAACGACGGAAACATGTCGCTAACCGTCACTTTCAAGTTGGGGACCAACCTGGACATGGCCCAAGTCCTGGTGCAGAACCGCGTGGCCATAGCCGAGGCCAAGCTGCCCGAGGAAGTCAGGCGCCAGGGCGTGACCACCAAGAAGCGTTCGCCCAGCATCTTGCTGTGCGTGAATTTGATCTCGCCCGACAATAGCCGCGACCAACTCTACCTGAGTAACTACGCTACCACCGACGTAAAGGACGTGCTTGCCCGGTTGGACGGCGTGGGCGACGTGACCTTTCTGGGCTCCCGCGATTACAGCATGCGCATCTGGCTGGACCCGGAAAAACTGGCCTCGCGCGACATGGCCGCCAACGACGTTGTAGAGGCCCTGCGCGAACAGAACGTTCAGGTCGCCGCCGGTCGCATCGGTCAGCCGCCCGTTCCCAAGGGCATCGCTTTCGATTACCCGATCAATACCTTGGGCCGCTTGATCGATGCCGAGGAATTCGCGGATATTGTCATCAAAACCGGCACTAAAGGGCAAATCACCCGTTTGAAGGACGTCGCCCGCGTGGAACTGGGCGCAAAAAACGTGGACGTGAACAGTTATTTGGACGGGGAACCCTCGGTCACCATGGCCGTGTTCCAATTGCCCGGGGCCAATGCCCTGGCCACGGCCGACGAAATACGCAGCGAGATGGAAAAGCTCAAGCGGGCATTCCCCGGCGGCATGGACTACCGCATTATTTACGACACTACCATATTTATCGATGAATCGATCCATGAGGTGTACAAGACTTTGTTCGAGGCCTTTGTCCTGGTCTTTATCGTGGTATTGCTGTTCCTGCAGGACTGGCGGGCCACGCTCATGCCCATGATCGACGTACCCGTCTCGCTCATCGGCACGTTCTGCGTGATGGCGCTTTTGGGTTTTTCCTTGAACAACCTATCGCTCTTCGGCCTGGTGCTTGCCATCGGCATCGTGGTCGACGACGCCATAGTAGTTGTCGAAAACATCGAGCGCTGGATGGCCAAAGGCCTGCCTCCCCGCGACGCCACGATCAAGGCCATGGACGAAATCACCGGCCCCGTGATCGCCATTACCCTGGTCTTAAGTTCGGTATTCATTCCCACGGCTTTTATCGCGGGCATCAGCGGCCAGTTTTATCGTCAGTTTGCCCTGACCATCGCCACCGCGACGATCATTTCCGCGCTGAACGCCCTGACCATGGCCCCTGCCCGGGCCGTGCAACTGATCAAGCCCCATTCGGGCGAACACGCAGACGAGACTCGCGAGGCGTTGCCGCGCTGGGGCATCGCGATTTTGGCCGGCCTACTGATCTACTGGCTGTTGGGCCCGACGATCGGCACTTGGCTCGGCCTACCCGCATATATGCCCGAACAATCCGCCGATTCGCACACTTTCACCAACGCAACTTTGCTCTGGGGTTTCAGGGCAATAATCTTTGCCATCGGCGCCGGCTTGGGATGGTACTTCGCCGACGCGATCAACTTCGTTTTGATGAGTTTCTTCCAAGGCTTCAACCGCGTGTTCGATGTGGCCACGAAATTATACGGACGCGTTGTCGGCGGTATGCTGCGTGTTAGTGCAATTGTGCTGTTGATATATGCCGGACTTTTGGGACTAACGTACGCCGGATTCAATACCGTTCCCCTGGGCTTCATTCCCGATCAAGACAAAGGTTACTTGGTCTGCAACGCCCAACTGCCCGACGGGGCCAGCCTCCAGCGTACCGAAGCGGCGATGATGAAAATTGACGAGATCGCCCGCAAGACCCCGGGCATTGCCCATACGATCCGCGTACCGGGTTATTCAATACTCACGGGCGTGAACATCACCAATGTGGGCGGAATGTTCATAATCCTGGAGCCCTTCGAACATCGCAAGGGAAATCCCGAACTATCCGCCGCCGCCATCGAAGGCAAACTGCGGCAAAGCCTTTTGACCGTGCAGGAAGCGCAAGTGGTCGTGTTCGGGGCGCCGCCCGTCGACGGACTGGGGAATACCGGCGGATTCAAACTCCAAGTCCAAGACAAGGGCGATTACGGCTTCGACGGACTGCAAGCGGCAGTGGCCGACCTGGTTCAAGCCGGAAATGCCCAGCCCGGACTGGTCGGATTGTTCAGCAGTTTCCGCGCTAATCAGCCGCAACTTTTCCTTGACGTCGATCGCACAAAGGCCAAAAGCCTGGGACTCGACCTCGATCAGGTGTTCAACACCCTGCAGGTTTATTTAGGTTCGGCCTACGTCAACGATTTCACCCGCTTCGGCCGCAACTGGCAGGTGAACGTGCAGGCCGATGCCGCCTTCCGCGCACGGCCGGCGGATATCGGCAAACTCAAGGTCCGCAACGCCGCCGGACAAATGGTGCCTTTGCAAACAATTATAAACGTACAGAATATGAATACGAGCGGACCGGCCGCGGTGAATCGTTACAACATGTTTACATCGGCCGAAATCAACGGCAACATGGCCCCCGGCACCAGTTCAGGCCAGGCCATCGCCGTGATGGATGAACTGGCCAAAAAAGAACTGCCCCAGCGCATGGGATTCGAATGGACCGAGCTTATGCTTCAAGAGATTCTCGCCGGAAACACCGCCGGTTTGGTATTCCTGCTGGGCACGCTGCTGGTCTTCCTGGTGCTTTGTTTCCAGTACGAGAGTTGGACCCTGCCTTTGGCCATCATCTTGATCGTGCCCATGTGCTTGTTGGCGGCCATCACCGGAGTATGGCTGTGCGATATGGATAACAACATCTTCACGCAGATCGGCCTGGTGGTGCTTATCGGTCTGGCCGCCAAGAATGCGATCCTGGTGGTCGAGTTTGCCAAGCAATTGCAAAACGAAGGAATGTCGCTCGGCGAGGCCGCCGTCGAAGCCTCGCGGGTCCGATTGCGCCCATACTCATGACCTCGTTCGCCTTTATTCTTGGCGTGGTTCCCCTGGTAACGGCCGCCGGCGCCGGGGCCGAAATGCGTCAAGCCCTGGGAATCACCGTTTTCAGCGGCATGATGGGAGTAACCTTCTTCGGCCTGCTGCTCACTCCGGTGTTCTTTTGCGTAATCGGCTGGTTCACCAGCGGGAAAAAGCAATAGTACACAATCACCCGCAAGAGAATAATAGTTCTGCCCTCTTTATTACCTCGGCTGCTCACGGCGGTAAGCATCCATCCAATTTTCAATTCTCTCGGCCATTGCCGTCTGTCCCTGGGAGCGGGCAAGTTCCAGAGCCTTTTGGGCCGTGGCCATGGCTTCGGCGGATTGATGCATCCGAGCATAGGCCAGCGCCAAATTGTTACAGGCGTTGATGTAGTCAGGCTGGAGCTTCAGAGCCTGCTGGAAGTGATCGAACGCCTCTTGAATCCGATCTTTTTGGAATAGGGCGATCCCCAGGTTATTTTGGGCGAAAGCATAATCGGGCTTTAATCGTAAAGCTTCCCGGTAATGTTCGATTGCCTCCTGCGTCCGACCGAGAGTGTTCAAGGCAACCCCCAAATTGTTGTGGGCCTCAGGATAATCGGGCCTCAATCGCAGGGCATGTTGGTAATGGTCGATTGCCTCCTGCGTCCAACCTGCTTGGAGCAAAATTTCACCCAGATTGTTTTGTGTCATCCAAGAGTCGGGATTTTTTTCCAGCGTCGCCTGGTACAACATCAACTCGTCGCTATATAGACTACTTTGCGCATAGGTCAATACCGCGAGAGTTCCCACCACGAGGATCCCCACGGTGTTTGCCGCCCAGCGGACCGGTCCTTGCACCCGCTCCCGCCATACGCTTAAGCCCGCTGCCACCAGTACAACCACCCCAATCAGCGCAATGTGCTGATAATGGTCGGCCACCAATGAGAATTTCATAAAATAAACGTCCGTAAATCCCAATACCGGCAAAAGTGCCACACAGAAAAATCCCCAGGCAAATAAAAATGGTCGACTCCAGCCTTCTCGATAGCGCCATAACAGCACTGTTACAACCACGACCGCCACGAGTGGCAGCCACCACAGTATATTCCCGGCCTCAATGCACCACTGCGGATAAACAAAAATTAGATTCAGCGGCAACAGCGCTTTATAAAAGTAAAACCATACCACGCCGCCGGCACCCAACAGACGCTGGGTAAAAGTGGCTGTCCGGATCACAAAATCCGTGCCATGCGTCTGAAACCATACGTTCACTCCAGCCAGTATCGCCGCAATCAAGAAAAACGGTACACTCCGCACTACATCCCTGCCCGTCAGCGGACGCAGCCACCAGACAATCCCCAAAAGTATAACTGGCAACACTGCCACCGAGCCCTTGCTGAGCATCGATAAGATAAAAGCCAGCAGGCTCAGCAAGTAAAACAGAACACGGCGGGTAAAAGGTGACGGATCCAATTTGTTCGAAGCAAAGGGGACAGGTTCGATTTGCCGGAACGGCCTGGAGGGTGCCCCATCGATTGTCCGGAAAATTAGACCTGCCCCCTTTTCTGCCTTCAAATAACAGAGAATCGAAATCTGGAAAAACAACAATGCCAGCAAATTTTTCCTCTGCGCAATCCAGCCTACCGACTCCACATTCACTGGATGCACCGCAAAGATCAGCCCAGCCAAAAAAGCCCCGGGTATGGACAACTTCCGCAAAATCACCCAAATCAGCAGTGCTGTGACAATGTGCAAGATTAAATTAGTCACATGATATCCAGTAGACGTCATCCCCCACAAACGCCACTCGATCCACAGAGTAGTATTGGACATCGGCCAGTAGTCTTGCGATTCTTTGGTGCACCAGAACCGATATAAACCATCCCAGGCCTTGATGATGTAACTGTTTGTCACATATAAATTGTCGTCCCAGATGAAGCCGCCGCTTATGCAAGGAAGGTAACAGATAAAGACGACAACGATAATCAGCGCTGCCCCCGCCGGCACTTTTAAAGACCACTCCGAAAGAAATTTGTTTCCCGGCCGGGGCCGAGCAGATTGTCTATCGGAATATCTCTTGCGATTGGACATGGGGGAATAAAGGTGTCAGGAACCATTGATTTCAATATTGGTTTGCGACACCTTTAATCTTTCTGAAACCTTTATGCTTCCCGACACCTTTATTATTCCTTTACTTTTCTGCTCCCTCTTTGGCCTGGATTCGTTTCTGGGCGTCGTCTATAAGATCATCCAGGTATTTTTGCACGGCGGCATATTCCTCTTCCACGAGCTGGGATTTCATGCCGTTTACCGTGTCTTTCATGTTTTCCACGGTTTTGATGATACCCTGATAATCTGCGATCGTCAACGGCTTGCCGTCGACGTTAGCCCGGCGGAAAGGGGCTTCCACGTCCGCGCGGTCGCCGTCAAAACGTTGCTCCTTCAAAAGCGTGGGCCAAAGCATGATTTCCCGGGGCGCTGCAGGCTTATTGGGCTCCTGGACGGGCGCGACCGCCGCCATGTCCGTAGCCGGCAAGGTCATGGGCCTTCGCGCCGGACGGCTGGGAGCCTCGTGCTGGAACATCCAATCCCGCGCTACCTGACCCGAATCGGGAACCGTCGCAGGTTGCGAGGCCGCTTGCGTTTGCATCGATCTGTTGATATTTTGCCAGGCCTGGCTCCGGGCCAGGGATGATATCATCTGCATTTGCCTGTTTTCGGAATAGGCTCTTTGCTGTGTGGCGCTTTGATATGAAGCATCAATGGCGCCCAACGCCCCCATGTCGGGATAATAATAAGGCCCCGGCACGAACTGGGCCCGGGCAGGCAGCGCCGTCAGGATAAAAGCCGCCAATCCGACCCAAAACCGACCGGCAAGGCTTGTTTTACATTTGATTGGATTCATGATTATGCTCCCCCAATTGTCCCTTTACGGACTGGCAAGCTAAAATATCCTCAATCGTATAAGTCTATCTTCTTAAACGCGAAAAGCAATTTGTTTTTTTCGGAAAACCCATAACAATCGCTAATCGAATACAAATTCTTGACTAGGAAAGAATTGAGCTACAATTCATTATTGATACAATTATTAACAAAGATACTATTTCCATGTACTTTCGATTGTTGAAACATTCCGAGGAGAAGAAAATGTCAAAAATAAGCAGTACGCCAATGGCGGTCATACTTGGTCTTATTTCAACCATTCCAGCCTGGGCGGTGGAGGTTGATAAATCGGTCGCTCCGCATCCTGTAATCAACCAGGTATTTGCAAAATATGAAAAGGCGTTTAACGCGGGCGATGCCAAGGCAATCGGCGCGTTATGGAAAAGCGACGGTGAGTTTATCGACCCAATGGGCAACAAGATCGTCGGTCGCGAGGCCGTCGAAAAGCTTTTCCAGGATTTTTTTTCGCGTACCCCGGGAGAAAAACTTTCTATTAAGGTGCTATCGCTGAAGGAAGAGGAACAAGGCCGCGTAGTAGTGGCCGAGATCGTGCCGGAAGTCAGTCCGCCGCTGCCCGGCCGGCTGGGAACCAATAAGACCACAATCGTGTTGGTGCGTTCCGGCGATACATGGCTTATCGAAGGGGTAAAGGAAAAGCTCGATTTGCCCGCCTCTTACGAACATCTAAAAGCTCTGGAGTGGCTGGTCGGTTCTTGGTCTACCCAGGCCCCTTCCAGCGCCGAACCTGATAAAACAAGCCAAATATCCATCAATTCCACCTGTCAATGGACGGCAAATAAGAGCTTTCTTACTCGCACTCTTGACACCCACGTGGGACAGCTCGAATTGCAGGGCACGGAGGTTATCGGCTGGGATCCGCAGGCCAAGTCGATCCGTTCCTGGTTGTTTGAATCTACCGGCGGTTTTACCGAAAGCACTTGGAGGCCGGAAGGGAATCAATGGATAATTGAAATCAAGGGCGTGCTGGCTGACGGCGAAAAGGTCGGTTCCATTACCACCCTGACCAAGATTGACGACAACACCCTCACCATCCAATCGCAAAAACGAATCCGCGGAGGCAAGCCCCAACCTGACATCGCCCCTATTACAATCCATCGCATCAGCACCCCCGCCCGCCCAAGTCCTCAGCCCTGAATCCCGAACCCTGACTCCCGGTTCCTAAACAATGAAGGGGTCGGCAAAGCGACCCCTTCGGGCATTCCCCACACTTAGGTGAGTGAAACTGTTAGTTTGCCGGTGCGGTGACAACTTGTGACTGTCTGTTTTCCCTGACCATAAACAGCGAATTGTCGGCAACGTTCAACACCGGTCGGTAGCAACTGGTTCCCAGGCACTTGGTTGAACGCCCGGGGTACCAGACCAGATTGATGGCCAAACTCCAGGACTCGTTTACTTGTCCGCCGGAATCACCCCGCCCCTGTTTAGGAATCAGATAGTTGAATGTATTTTGCAGGGCCCAACTGCCGCCCAAGGGGACCCAGGCGTCCGCGCCGAACAAGCCGTCGCCCATACCGGTCAAACCGCCCCAAATTCGTCCATCGCCTCCGTTTTGGAAATGGCGGCGGAAGTAAACGACAAATTGGTCGGTCGGATTCAAAAAGGCATTGACGACGGTTACTTGACGCGGGTTTAAGCGCAATGCGCGTCTGAACGCTATCGCCGCCCACGCCATAAGCGCCGGAATAACCGATCTCGGTGCATTCATTAAATAGGTAACCTGTTTCGGTGCGGATTTGTTTCAGATCCGATTCCTGGTAGTAGGTGTCGTGGAGCAAATCAAAGGCCACGCCCCATTGCCAGCCTCCGCATTCCGCACGATTGAAAATACCGGCTGTGAAAAAATACTGATGCCGGTCGGCCGTTACGATTGTAGACTGGTTGTTTGTGTCTAAAGGGGCATTTTGCTGATAACCGGAAATGTTGTCTTGCAATGCGGCAAAACCGAGTTGATATCCGCACCCCCAGGGATCGCCCAGCGGGGCGCCGAAATTCACGCCTTCCGTGAATCCGAAATTACCGTTGCCGCCACGGTCGCGCGGACCTTTAAATCCGTTTACACCGGCGAAAATTCCCAGATTCCGCGGTCCCCATCCGCCACAGGGCGCCAGCCAGGGACAATCGCAATCCCCGCACTGGCCGCAATCGCCGCAGTCGCCGCAACTTGAATCACAGCCCCCTTGCGGCGCAAATGAGCCTTCAGAAGCTAACGGCTCATATTGGGTCGCGCCGGCATCACCTTCCAAATCCGATGGAATCTCTCGCTGTGCCACCCGGTAGCTTCTAGGCTGGGCATTGCCCGGCGAAGAAACGCCGGACGGTCGGATACGATTCGAGTTTTGATATGGCGACCGTTGTTCCGCATGATATTCGGCATCCTGCTTAGAATTTGCATTCGACGACCGTTGCGCCACACGATACTCGGCATCTTGATTTGAATTTGTGTACGGTGAACGTTGGACGCGCTGGTTATGCTCGGTATTTCGGCTTGAATTTGTATATGGCGAGTGCTGGACACTAATATTATCCCCAGCATCCTGGCTTGAATCCTGGTTTGAATTCGGATACGGAGACCACTTAATGGTGTGTGGCTCGCCATCCTGGACTGACGTCCTTGTAATTTGTTGCGGGGCTCCATTATTGTGTAATACTTTTTGCCGCCACTCCGCCTTTGGCGGCGCCGCATCTGTCTCGGAATCGTCGAAAACCGATTGGGCCGAGGCTATCGGACAAACCGCCATGAGACTCAATCCGATTACCGTCAAATTGGTAATCCAATGTTTTATAAGAGACATGTCCACACCTCGAAAATGGGGGTAGCCTATGGACCTTACATATTCTGGTCCTTGACGACACAGAATATCGGGCCTATTTATTCGGAACTTTTGGAAAAGTTGAAAAAATCAGAAAAGTTTGCGCAGATTACCAGCATTGCGCAATGTTATCCGTTAAAACGGAGTAGTTCCCAATGGATGAGGCCTATCAAATACGGATGCGGGCGAAAACTGTGAGCCATGTCTGATTGGACTGGTTGCGCACACCGTTGTCCCAGGTTTCATCTATGCCCAATGGTTCGTTGAGCAAGCGATGTTTTCCATGTGTGCGAATCTGGAGGTAGTCGGCCTGAAAGCCCAGGCTGAGACTTTTTCTTAAAGGAGCCTCGGCCGTAAGAGAAATATGCCACGAGTCGCCGTGAGTAGATTCAATGGTGTACCGGTCGCCTTCACGGAGCAAGTGGTGATCGATATTGAATGCCTGCACGTTCCCCCAATCTCCCTGAAATTTCAAGTCGATTGGCAGAATCTCCGGACAGCCCAATATTGTGTGAAACTGGCCGCCGAGATAGCACATGTAATATTGCTGGTTGAACGTGAGTACGTCGCCCGGATACGAATAGGGATCCGGTGGCCAGATGCCGCCTTCTTTGACCTGCACGTAATCGTAACACATGATGTCGAACTTCTGCCACCGGAATCCGCCTGCCGGCCAAAATTCGATGGGCACGCCGAAAATATTGTCCCAGAGTTGAATTTCCAAACAAAAATTGAGCATCTGCCCGTCGGTCCAACGTTGCCGTGTAACGCCTAGGTCGGTGAAAGTCTCGTTGGGAATCATCCAGTCGTAATCTTCGAGATTTCCAGGGATGCCTCGTTCCATGGGCGTAAGCCACTCGACATGAGCGGCCCAATTCGGTTTTTCCAGTCCCACTTCCAGTCCATGCCACATCGAATTCAAGGAGAAGTCGAGCTTGCTCAACGGAGTCCATCCGGCGGGAGGCGGATCGGGTGTTCCAAACTGGTAAGATGTAAAACTGCTGCTAAGCGACCGTGCTCTGTAGTCGATATACCAGTCTTCAAAACCCTTTTGCATCATTGTCAAAAAGCGGCCCTGCTCCTCGGGCTCGGGATAACTATTCCATAGATCGGAATATGGCGAGTACTGAGGATTCAGGTATGGGGCCGAATTATAACTTGGTTCATTGGCATGTATAGATTCAATGCACATCAAGATGAGAATCGCTGTTGCCCAGAGAGGAACCGGCCTGCACAGACCTTGTGCAGAATTGTTGCTATACCACGATAAAAACATGGCCAAGATCTATACCTAAATGGCATGCCAGGCGTCAGAAGATTCCCGAAGACCAATGTAACAATAGATGTCAGCCCCATTAGTTTAACCGGTAAACTCAACGCAGTCTTCGTATTCCCCTGCCAACCAAAACCTTACAGATTCACCAATATTAGTTGTCGGTAGAGTCTGAAGAAATCAAGCAGGAATTCCCAGCGTTTGATTTTGCGGATGCTGTGTTAACGCTCCAAGGCTTGCCTCAAGTCAGCTATGAGATCTTCAGGATTTTCGATGCCGCAAGAGATGCGGATCATGTTATCGGGAATTTTAAACTCGCGCCGCGCTTTTGGGCTGAACTCCAAAAAACTCAATACCCGAGGCTGTTCGATGAGCGATTCCACCCCGCCCAGACTCGCTCCGATGCGTGGAATCTTAACGGCATCGACTATGGCCGATGTCTGGCGGATATCGGCGCCCTTGACCAGAAAGGTTATCAGCCCGCCGAAACCGGTCATCTGGCGTTTTGCCGTTTCGTGGTATTCGTGGCTGGGAAGCCCGGGATAATAAACCTTTTCCACGCGCGGGTGCCGTTCAAGAAATTCGGCCACCGCCTGGCCGTTTTCATTGTGACGTTGCATGCGCAACTCCAGGGTTTTCAGTCCCCGCAGTAAAAGGTAAATGTTATGCGGAGCGTTGACCATGCCCAGCAGGCCCCGCAAATTACGCAATGGTTCGATTTTCTCGGCCGTGCTGATGATCGCGCCGCCAAGCATGTCGTTGTGTCCGGCAAGATACTTTGTGCAAGAGTGGAGCACATAGTCGATGCCATATTCCAGTGGCCGCTGGTTCATCGGCGAGCCTATGGTCGAGTCGATGACCGTTTCCACGTTGTATCTGCGCCCGATGGCGGCAAAGCGTTCGTAGTCGATTACGCTTAGATGCGGATTGGTGGGCGATTCGCTTATTATCAACCGCGTGGAAGGATTAATAACGGACTCTAGTCGTTCGTAATCGGCGGTCGGTACAATATGTGTTTTTAAACCGAAATTAGGGAGAATTTCAGCACATAATTCCCGCGTGCGGTGATAGCACTCATCGAATAAAGCAATTTCATCGCCGGCCTTCAATTTCCCCAGCAGCAATCCGACAATCGCCGACATGCCCGAGGAATATAATAACGCTTCTTCACCGCCTTCCAGCGCGGCCAGTTTCCGCTCTGCTACTTTTTCGCTGGGGTTGCCGTATCGGGCGTATTCTTCGCGAGGCAGTTTCTGTTCCACGTAATCGATAATCGATTGCGTGTTGGGGAATGTGAAAGTGGCGGTGCAGAAGATCGGGTCGGTTATCGAGTTGCTCGGTTTTTGCCGGGCCTCGCCCGCATGCACAGCCTGCGTCGACAAACCCTGTTTTGACGTGTTTTTTTCAGCTTTTTCAGATTTGTTTTGTGTCATGTTAATGAATTTTGTTCGTTTATCCGCGACCGGGCACCGACCGAAGGTTGGTCGGGAAACGATCGATCATTAAAAATATAGCCATAAAAAAACCACGACTTACACCATACAGGACAGTCGCGGCTTGCTTGAAAACCGAATTATATCGTTCACCGCGGTCTATTTATTCGCGATTTCACGATGGCTCTTTAGCAGGTTCTGGCTGCAAGCGGCCGCAAATCCCATTTAGAATGATTATATACTTTCAGAACATGTTAGCAAGTATATAACTAAACTTCATGGCAAGTAAAATGGTTATGTTTCAAGTGAACAGTTATTAACCTGAGTTTCGTCTAACGAATCTGTCTATTGCCCCGGAGGGGCTTTGTCGTGATGCCAGTGCCCCGGAGGGGCTTTGTCGTGTAGCCAGGGACGTGAGTCCCTGGTGCGGGTTATAATGTCGGATCAAGCCCTGAAAGGGCGACATTAATAGGCATCTTCCACTACAATGTCGCCCTTTCAGGGCTTTTGAATTTTCGTATCCTATTTCTCGGCGGCTGACGCCGCCGGCTACACGACTAAGCCCCTCCGGGGCAAAATATCACCGAACCTTATCCAAAACCCAGGTTATTATATCTCCCATTATATCTCCTATCGCTAAGATGTTTTGTTCATTTATGCTATCTAACTTTGGCTAAAGCCCCTATTTTGTCTTGACCTGAAGTAATCCAATTTCCATAATCCGCCGATTTGATTTCTAGCCGATCCCCGGGGCAATATGAATTCTATTTCTGAGGTGTAGTTCGATGTTTCGCCACCGCCTTTTTCTGTTGACCGTATCTCTTCTTGTAATCGCGCTATTAGACGGTTGCCAATCCCCATATAAGTCCGACCAAGGGGCTTTGTTCGGCGGTTTGTTGGGGGCGGGCACCGGAGCAGCCGTCGGCAGTGCCGTACATAATCCATTAGCCGGGGCCGCCATCGGCGCAGGCGTCGGCGCCCTAAGCGGCGCTGCTGTAGGCAGCGCTCTTGACGAGCAGGATGCCAGAAACCGCGCCATGATTGCTCAACAATATGGACGCCCCATTTCGCCCAACCCTGTGACGGTCCCCGACGTTATCAACATGACCAGGGCCGGAGTGGATGAAGAACTCATCTTCAACCACGTGCGGACCCACGGCGTGGCTGCCCCAATACAAGCCCAAGACGTCATCGTTCTACAGCAGCAAAACGTGAGCAAGCGCGTAATCGCCATCATGCAGGAACCGCCGGTTGTTCAGCCCCAGCCCATGGTTATCCAGCAGGCGCCGCCCCCGGTGGTCGTAGAGGAATATCCCTATGTGCATGCCTACTGGGGACCGCCTTACTATTATCGCCGCCATTGGTAAGATGTTGCGAATAAAAATGGCCCCGGCTCTCTGCAAATAAACCGCTTATGGTTTTGCAATATCTATAATATTTATCCCGACTTCTCCCTTTCTGCCCTTCACACTCTTCTCGCTCTTTTTACCAATCCAGCGCGAATCTGAAAAGAATCGGCATAAAAAATCCGGCTGGAACCATTCACCCCGGCCTCATTTGACCGTATGATATGGGTCTGTTAAAGGTCCTATCATGCACCGCGCTGTAATCGATAATCTTGAAGCCTTTTTGCCCCGATTCGGGCTGAGTGAATTTCGCTATGGTCAGAAGGAAGTCATTTTGACCGTGCTCGCCGGGCAGGACTGCCTGTGCGTGATGCCCACCGGCGGAGGAAAAAGCCTCTGTTATCAATTGCCCGCGGTTGTCCTTAACGGATTAACCCTAGTCGTTTCGCCGCTTATCGCCTTGATGAAAGATCAGGTCGACCAGCTCCATGCCTTGGGACTACCGGTCACTTTCATCAATAGCACCATTTCGCTTGCCGAGCAGAACAACCGGCTCTCGCGCATGGCTGCCGGCGAATATCGCATGGCCTACGTCGTGCCCGAACGATTCCGCAGCGGCAAGTTCATCGACGCCGTGCGGGCGGTGGGAATAAAATTGCTGGCCGTCGACGAGGCCCACTGCATCAGTCAGTGGGGGCACGATTTTCGTCCTGATTACGCCCGGCTGGGTTATTTCCGGCGGATTCTCGACAATCCCCCCGCCATTGCTTTAACCGCCACCGCCACCGACAACGTCCGCCGCGACATTATCGAACAACTCGATCTCCACGATCCGCGAACCTTCATCACGGGTTTCGAAAGGCCCAATCTTTTTTACCAGGTCCTTGCCCCTCAGGGCGAACGCCAAAAAACCGAGATGCTTTTGCAGTTTCTCGGCGAAACGCCCGGCCCGGGCATCATCTATGCCTCGACACGAAAACGCTCCGAAGAAGTCGCCCAACTGCTCGCGGCCCAAACCAAGCGCCGGATCGCCGTGTACCACGCCGGCATGCTGCCCGACCAGCGCCGCGCCGCTCAGGACGCCTTCATGAACGGCCGCTGCGATATCGTCGTCGCCACGAACGCCTTTGGCATGGGCATCGATAAGGCCGACGTCCGCTCCGTGGTGCACTATAACATTCCCGGCAGCCTGGAAGCCTACTATCAAGAGGCCGGCCGCGCAGGCCGCGACGGGCAACAATCGCGTTGCCTTATGCTCTACAGCGGATCGGACATCTACATTCAAAGATTTTTCATCGACAGCGCCTATCCCGACCGCGAGTTCATCGCCCAAGTTTACGAGTTTCTCCGCGGCCTCGACGACGACCCCATCGAACTCACGCAACAAGAGATAAAAGAAAACCTCAATTTATCTTTAAGCGCCGAAGGCGTGGGCAACTGCGAACGAGTCTTGGAAGGCGCCGGCGTGTTGGAACGTCTTATGTCCGCGCAAAATCTGGCCTCGGTCCGCATCGACAGCGACCTGCCTTCCCTGGTCGATCTGCTCCCCAAGCAGGCCAAGGTGCAGCGCAAAGTGCTCCGGGCGGTCGAGCGCCTGGTGGGCAGGCGCAGGCAGGAATTGATCCCCTTTTCCCCCAACCGCCTGGCGATCGGTGATGAAATCGATCAACCCTCGGTCTTGCACGCCTTGCACGAACTCAACCGCTTGGAGGCCTTCACTTACGTACCGCCCTTTCGCGGCCGGGCAATCCGCATGATACGCCGCGATCTGCCCTTCGATAAACTCGGCATCGACTTCGCGGCCCTGGAACGCCGTAAAGCGTCGGAGTTGCAAAAACTCAACCAGATAGTGAGTTTCGCCTTGAGCGGATCCTGCCGGCAGCGTGAAATCCTCCGCTATTTCGGCGAAAAAAATCCCGCTCGCTGCGGGCATTGCGACAATTGCGGGCAACAACCGATTGCTGAGGTAAAAACATCAGAAATCCAGCAAATCCCCAGCGGCAAGTCGCTCGAAGCGGTGCTCATGGTGCTTAGCGGCGTGGCCCGCACCGAAGCCCGCTTCGCCTGCGGAAAAAATCTTATCGCACAGATGCTCTGCGGCTCCGGAAACGAGAAAGTGAAAAAACTGGGCCTCGATCGGCTGAGCACTTTCGCTCTATTGAAACATTTAAAACAGCCGGAGGTCGTCACGCTGATAGAAGCCCTGATTTCAATAGGATGCCTCGAGCAAGAGGAAATCGATAAATTCCGGCCCGTGGTAAAACTCACCGACTTCGGCAACGATGCAATGAGGGCCAAAACCCAGCTACAAAATCCACTGCCGATTCCAATAGATCTCTTTCACAAAATCCACGGCGACGAGATAAGCGTTTCTAAATCGCCCCCGCCGGATAAAAAAGCCGCCCCGGAAGTATCGCATAAGAACGACGCTGAGTTGTTTGATGCATTAAAACGTTGGCGTTTGGATATTGCCCACGAATCAGGGATTTCCGCTTTTCGCATTCTTTACAACACTGCCTTGAATGAACTGGTAACCCGACGACCGCAATCCGCATCGGAATTGCTCGAGATCAAGGGCATCGGGCCCGCCAAGGCAAAACAATTCGGCCAATCTCTGCTCGAAATCATTGCCGAATACGCCGTTTAGCCTGGCAATCGAATCGGGCGTTTTTTCGTGGATGTTAACGTGTCATAATTTTTCCGAGACTCGACAGCCGCGGCCGGGCACCGACATCAAGCTCGGTCTGGTAGCTCCCTTCAAAAAATAACCTCCATGGCTTTTTCAACAAAAACCGAACAAAATATCAAGATAATTTACCCAATAGGGGGGCCGGCCATCGATATTTCCACACCTATCCGATACAATTCATAGGGTAAATTTTATAAAGTACATATCCTCCCGATTATTAAGACGGCACGTCAACGGCCGGCATCCAAATAATTATGGAACAATTAGTCAATGGACGATCAAAAAGATAAAAATCAATTACCGCCCCCTCCCGACAAGCCGCTCCCAAAGCCCGTCCGCGGTAATTCCGTTTTCTGGCTCCTGTTGATACTGATAGCCGTGCTTGCTGTGGTGTACTATACCTCCGACCGCACCAAGCGGTCCGAAATCTCTTACGGCGATTTCCGCATTCAACTGGACAAAAAAAATATCTCCAAGGTAAAGATTCAGGGCTCCACGGCCTATGGCGAATTCAAAACTCCGCCTCCCAAATTGGAACCGAAATTCACCACCATCTTGCCGCCCTACGCCTCGATAGACGAAGGACTGGACCACCAACTCCGCGATCAACTCGGCGCCAATTACGAAGTCGCCGAACCCAGCGACAGCACCTTTACCGTGCTCTCGGTTTATCTGCTCGTCTCGGTCGCGATGATTGCCGGATTGTGGTTCATGTTCCGCAGGGCCCGCGATTCCATCTTCACCGGCGGACTGCTGGGCGGGTTCAGCAAAAGCGGCGCACGCCGCTACGATGCCGGCGATAAATCGGTCACCTTCGACGACGTGGCCGGCCTGGAAGGTGTCAAGCACGAACTCGAAGAGGTCGTGGAATTCCTCAAAAATCCGCAAAAATTCCAGCGCCTAGGCGCCCGCGTGCCCAAGGGCATTCTACTCATGGGCCCGCCCGGCGCCGGAAAAACCCTGCTTGCCCGGGCAGTGGCCGGCGAGGCCGGAGTGCCATTCTTCTCCATCAACGGATCGGAATTCATCCAGATGTTCGTGGGCGTGGGCGCGGGCCGGGTCCGCGATCTGTTCAACACCGCCAAGGAAAACGCCCCGGCCATACTTTTTATCGATGAAATCGACGCCGTCGGACGCCATCGCGGCGCAGGCATCGGCGGCGGGCACGACGAACGCGAACAAACGCTCAACCAAATCCTCAGCGAAATGGACGGCTTCACCCAAACCGTATCGGTCATCGTCATGGCCGCCTCCAACCGCCCGGACGTCCTCGATCCGGCCCTTTTGCGCCCGGGCCGCTTCGACCGCCACATTACCGTCGATCGCCCCAACCTCAAGGGCCGGCAGGCAATCTTCAAAGTCCATTCCCGCGATGTCCCCCTGGCGCCCGACGTGGACCTGGAACGCCTGGCCGCCGGCACCGTCGGCCTGACCGGGGCCGACATCCAGAACCTGGTCAACGAGGCCGCTCTCTGGGCCAGCCGAAACGACAAGAAAAACGTCGATATGGCCGACTTCGAATACGCCCGCGACAAAGTCCTCATGGGCGCTAAACGCGAAGAAGTCCTCACAGGCAGGGAAAAGTCCATGGCGGCCTATCACGAGTCCGGCCATGTCCTGCTGGCCTGGTTCATGCCCTCCGGCGACCGCGTGCACAAAGTCTCCATCATTCCCCGCGGCCGTGCATTGGGCGTCACGCAACTCCTGCCCGAGGAAGATCGACTGAACATCAGCGAATCGGAATTGCACATCCGCCTGGTAATCGGCCTCGGAGGCCGGGCGGCGGAAAAAATGATCTTCGACGAATTCAGCGCCGGGGCCGAAAACGATCTGAACAACGTCACCCAACTCGCCCGCCGCATGGTCACCTACTGGGGAATGAGCGATCGCCTGGGTCCGGTGGCCTTCCGCGACAGCGAAGACCATCCCTTCCTGGGCAAGGAGATGACCGAACCCCGCCGCTACAGCGAACACACGGCCCAACTAATCGACGAGGAAATTTCCCGCATCCTGCACGAAGCCTCGGACAAGGCCTTTGATCTATTGACCCGCCACCGCGACAAACTCGAAATCCTGGCCAAGGCCCTGGAAAAATCCGAGACCCTGGACGAGGCCGACATAGAAGAAGTAATCGGCCCGCCCGCCTACAAGCAAAACGGCGTGGGGGCGAAGGACGCTAAGTAGGGTTCAGGGTTCAGGGTTTGGGGATTTTGGGTTCAGGATTTAACATTCTCTCCCCTCGCCTTTTGGGAGAGGGGCCGGGGGTGAGGGTTTGGGGTTCAGGTTCTGGATGGTTTAACAATTGGGAATTATTTGTCGGGGGTTTGGGAATTTTTGGCTTAGTATGGAGAATCTTATTTTTTGCCCAATGTGAGCAGGCTAAAAGGGTTGAAAAATAAGGAGTTACGGTGCCGGTTTTTTGAGCAGTTGAGTGCTTAAAAAGTATCAGGATAAATTTTAAGATCATGGTGCGTGCAAGTATATGGAAAAAAAGCACTTGGAATTTTTGGACAGAATATTTCGGCGAGTGAATTATTGGTGAAAGGTCGAGAATTAAACTTTTTGACAAACACAATAAGGGGGGCCGAGTTAAGTGATTGGAAACTAAAGATATGTAAAAAACGATAGGGGTAAATACACTCAAAAAAAGTTACAAACAGGAATGACAATAATTGGTCATTTTCAGTGTTTTTGGATGATTTTGGGGGGGCTTTGGATAAAGTCTGATCGTCTCATTTTCTTTTTTAACGAACGGATTAGCGACATTCTGAATTACGAGATGGCAAAAAGGAGTATATGATTTAAGTTGCTGTAGAACCTGCGGATGATGCGCAAGCGTTTCAGCAATGGAACGGTTCTCGGAACCCGCGGCCCGCTGCACATGGAGTCTGCCGGGGGATGAACGAATGCCCCGAGATTTCGGCAGCAGGGCGTTGCGCGGGGCTTGCTAGCCAGGACCACGTGCAACATATTACTTGTCGATGGGATTCGTTACGGCCTCGGAATTCCGCCCTTGACCTAGGCCTGCCACCGATCACAGACCGGCCGGCGTTCGCAGTCCGATGGACGGGCTCTGAATCCATTCCAGGAGGTTGTGTTATGCCGATCCGCATAAGATGCTCCGACAAATCCCTGGACAGGCGTCAAACACCTCAACGCAAAGGGGTTAAGACGCCTTCGGCAGGAGTTTCCGCGGCGTGTTATACGGACCAGGAAACGAGGACTCCGCAGCTTATGCGGATCAGTCTAATCATTGTTGGACGGCTCAATTGAGCGAGATGGCGCAACTCCCGAACAAGGTGGAGAGACGAAGCCTGAATCCTCGCACTCGGTACATCATGCAGAGAGGGGCGCTTTTCCTGGCGTTCGCCGTGATACTCTTCGTGGCAGCGGGAAGTCTGGATTGGGTACGGGCGTGGGTCTATGTCATCTACACTGTACTCATGGAGACTTGCATGCTCTTTCTTCTCGTCAGAAAAGCACCCGACATGCTAAATGAGCGGGGCAGATTGCACGCTGGCGTGAAAACCTTTGACAAGGTCTTCGCGGTAGCCTGGTTGGCGCTGGCCTTGACCACTCCTGTAGTGGCAGGCTTTGACGCCGTCAGGTTCGGTTGGTCATCGATGTCGATGGCCGCGGCATATTTGGGCGCAATCCTGATGGCTGTTGGATTTGCGTTGGGCACGTGGGCGATGGTCGCCAACGAGCACTTCGAGCAATTTGTGCGTATTCAGACGGAGCGCGCCCATCGCGTCGTGACAACCGGACCGTACAAGGTGGTCCGACACCCTGGGTATGCCGGGGCTATCATGGGAACACTGGCTACGCCTCTGTTACTGGGCACGTGGTGGACATTCGTGCCTGCTGGGGCGATCGTTCTGCTCTTCATCATCCGGACGGCACTCGAGGACAAAACGTTGCGGGAGGAATTGGAGGGGTATGAGGCCTACGCTCAACGGACGAACTATCGGCTGTTTCCTTGCATATGGTAGACAGAAGGATAGACCACACCGGGGAAGGCCGCCGTCCAACAAAGGGCTGCACACGGATCGCCGGCCCGCTGCGCGGTCCGGCGCCCGGTGAGCCCTAGCGTTCGCCAGTGGTCCCATCTACTCATACGTTTCGTGACGCGTCTCGGGAATGGACCGGGCCTGTTGAAAAAGTCTGTTGGCCAGCTAGCATTGTCAGCACGTATTCGTCTTGATTTGTAGAGCGGCTGGAGGTATTGGGATGGCTATCCTCTCCACCACCTTCGCCTCTTTTTAGGACGGACGTATGCAAGGAAAGCATGTCTTTCAACCACGGACCAGGACGGTCATTGACCTGGAGTCGTTCATCGCAGAGGACCACTTTCTCCGCAAAGTCGATCGTGTTCTGGAAATGTCCTTCGTGCGCGACGTAACCGCCGCGTGCTATGCCGTCGGACTGGGGCGGCACTCCATCGACCCCGAGGTGTTCTTCCGGATGCTGTTGGTGGCATACCTTTACGACATCACCTCGGATCGGCGGCTCTGTGAGGAAGTCCGTTACAATCTGACTTACCGCTGGTTCTGCCGGTTGTCGTTGGACGATGAGGTTCCCGACCATTCCTCACTCAGTCGCATTCGGGATCGCTACGGCGAGGAGATCTTCGAGACAGTGTTTCGCCGTATTGTTGAACTCTGCAAGGAGAAGGGCTTGGTGGCTCAGGAGTGTCGTGTGATGACCGATGCCACCCTGATCGCTGCGGATGCCTCGCTGAACTCGCTGATTCATAACGATCCGAAAGAAGCGGAGAAAGAGGCGATAACCCAACGGCGCAATCGTGGGTTGAAGGACTCGTCATCAGCACGGCGCGTGACAAACCAAACGCACACGAGTTGTACCGATCCGGATGCCACACTTGCCCAGAAGAAAGGTACATCGCGACAACTAAAGTACAAAGTGCACCAGAGTATTGATGCTGACAGTCGCGTCATCCTGGATACCGAAGTCACTACTGGAGCGAAGCACGATAACCAGCCCTACCTCTGCCAGTTGCAGCGGATTCAGGAGCGATACAAGATTACCATTCGCGAAGCTACGGCAGATCGGGGTTATGGCTCTGCAGCCATCATCAGGTCCTTGCAGGAGTCAGGGACAACCACCTACATTCCACTCTGGAGCGGCCGAGTTGGAAACAGCAAGTATCTGAAAGGCGAGTTGGTCTACGACAAAAAGCGGGATCGATTCCGATGCCCACGGGGAAAATACCTCACGCCAAACCCGGCAATTTGTGGCAACCAGAAACGATACGTCAGTTCATCGGTAGACTGCCGGCAATGTCCACAAAGACCAATCTGCCCGACAGAAGCCAAAAAGAAGTTGCCGTATAAACGCTATGTGCGCCGGAGTCTTGACCAGGACCTGTTTGAAGAGGTGCAAGCCAGGATGGAGGAACCGGAATTTCGCAAGAAGATGTCCGAGCGGATGTGGAAGGCCGAGGGACTGTTTGCTGAGGCGAAACAAAACCATGGATTGGCTCGCGCAAGGTACCGCGGTCGATCGAAAGTGCAAATTCAGGCGTACCTGAGCGCAATGGCGCAGAACCTAAAGCGCCTGGTCTTGCTGTTTTATCTCTGGTTGGTAACTCGGTGTCTATACCCGCAAAAAACGTAGACAATTATCCAAACTCGATCTTTCAATAACGGGACTTTTTCAACAGGCCCGACCCTATTCTGAAATAGACAGAAAGATAGTAACGGACGCAATTCGTTTCGGGGATCGGCGTCTAAATGGCTGTTAACTTCTTAGGGATTGTTAATCTAAATTGAAAAGAATAATGAAGGCGGAAGAATGAAGTATGAATCAAAAAGGCAGATATGATAACCATTAGGTGGTAGATGATTCATAAAAAAACACTTTTCCCCCCTCCCTACTCCTCATCGCCAGTACGGGATTATAAGTATAGATACGCAATTCGAAGAACAGGAGTACGGGAGTACGGAGTATAGGGGCGCTAAGTACGGAGTTCAGTCGGAGTTTTATTGGGAGATTAAAGGCCATGGATGCGAACTCAAAGAAGGCGAATTGGGTGTTGGGTCTTGTTGGCGCGGTGGGTGGCGGGATTTTGGGGTACTTTATTTTTTTCCTACTGGCGCAGCAAGGGTTTTATGCCATGGTGTTGCCTGCCGTTGCGCCGGGCTTGGGGGGCGGAGTGTTGTTGCGGGGCAAGTCAAACGCCTTTGGCATAGTCTGCGGTTTTCTAGGCGTGATGCTGGGATTATTCACGGAGTGGCGGTTCGCGCCGTTTATCGCCGATCCGAGTTTCGTTTATTTCATCACCCATCTAAACAATCTCAGCACCATCACGCTGATTATGATCGGCATCGGCGGGCTGTGCGGATATTGGTTCGGCCAGGGGCGGGAAGTGGTTAGTGGTTAGTGGTTAGTGGTTAGTGGTTAGTGACGAACACTAAATCCTTAAGCAAGGTCAAAACTGGAAAAGGCACATCGACGGAGAGAAGAGGCGCGGGAGGGGCAGGTTTTTACGATCCGAGGGCATTTCTCGCCGGTTTTCTGCCGATTTTTAACCTGGGATATCAACGCATACGTAGAAAATCGGACTATTAATCGGTATTATGCCCTCACCCTGACCTTAGCGCGGCATAAAGTCGCAACCAAAGCCCCCGATGTGTTCACCGGGGGCTAAATATTATATGCTCAAAATGTTCTTAAACTTCGTCACAAAGAGAGTTATTATGCCTTGGATGGCGGGAATTTCCAGGTTAGAATAAAGTATAGAAATCGTTACCAGGTAAAAAGATGGGACTTTTTGGGGACTTTCCATGCCACAGGCCATTGTAGATCCCGAGGAATTGAGGCAGTTCGCCCAAAACCTCAAGAAATTCAGCACCGAGATACAAACCCGAATTACTATGCTGGGCAATCAGTTGGTGGCCCTGAGCAAGACATGGCGCGACCAGGAGCAAAAGAAGTTTACCGAGGAGTTCGAGGAGCAGGTCAAGGGGGTGCAGCGCCTGATCGAGTTGATCGAGGAGCACGTTCCATACCTGGTGCGCAAGGCGGAAATCATAGAAGAATACCTCCATCAAAGATAGTTGAGAGCCATGGGCCAACCCGCCCGAGTCAAATCGATCGACGCGTTGCAGGCGATGTCCGCGGCCTTGGTGTGTTTTCACGACGATGCGAGCAGCGCCTTGGACGACCTGGAGATGGAGATCCGCCGGGCGTTGCAGTGGATCAGCCAGGAATGCCCGGGGTATTGGAAGCAGGAGCACCGCCTGGCCAGGGACGGAGTAACCGAGGCCCGGCTGCAGCTTGAAAACGCCCGGATGTTCCGCCGCGTAGCCGAAGAACACAGTTCGTTCGTGGAGGAGAAAAAGGCGTTGGAACGGGCGAAGCGCCGGCTGCAGATCGCCGAGGCCAAGGTTGAAGCGATACCGCATTGGGCGGTGATGATCGAGCGTGCGGTCAACGAATACCGGGGCAGCCGCTCACTGTTTGCCAACTGGCTGGATGCCGATTTTCCCAGGGCCGTTGCCGCCTTGAGCCGCATGATATCGGACTTGGAAGCATACGTCAGATTGGCCGTGCCGGTTGACGAGCAATCGCCCATTGCCTCGGTGAGCACGACATCAGGCGGCGATGTGCAGTCGGCCGGCGAGGCGCAAAAGACTAATGATGAAACGAGTATCGGCAATCCGCCCTCACCCTAGCCCTATCCGTGAGGGAAAGAGGACTGGCCGCCCTCACCCTAGCCCTCTCCCAAAGCAACATTATTTATCAGCTAGCAGGGAGGGTGGGTGATAAAGGTAAACGTATATTGCGTGAATTATCAATTTTACTTGGACCCAACAACGGACACGATGGTCTCGACGTACCCAATTTGGCAAGGGCGATAGGCCGCAGGCATGATTAGTCAACCAACCAAAGCAACGTTCGATAGCATCGCGACAGCTATGCAACGCCTTGCCGAACTCGGTTTGCAGCAATGCTATAGAGCGAATGCGTCCGGCACTGTGCCAGCGATGTCCCAGGCCGCTGTTGGGCCGCTTTCGTTCGGCCACCAGTTGAAAACCGTTTTGCAACGCGACCTCGTGCAAGGGATTACTGTCATATTGTTTATCCCCAAGGATATATCCGCCCCGCTTCAGAGTCGGGAGCAGCCTCGCCGCTACCTCCGATTCACCCTCATTCAAGGGCGCGATCGTCCAACACAAAGGCAAGGGAGCGGGTCCATATATGGCATGCAGCTTGTAACCTTTGGCATAACTTCTAGGGCCAGCCCGTCCCCATTTGCAATCTGGATCCTTGCTATGCGCACCAACGACCAGAGGCTTGCCGTCCACGGCCGCAACCCATCCGTTGTCGTCCTGCAATTTTATTATTTCTTGTTCCATAACATGCATCAGTCGTTGGACTTCCGTCGTTCTCAACCTATTGCTCATCGTGGGTTGCGAAGGCAATTTTCGCCTTGGCCACAGGCCTTCGGGCCAATTTTTAGGGTCACAGGCCCAGACTGTAGGCCGATCGTGGAGTACCGCCCAAATGTAAACCATCACGATTTCCATGTCAAAGAAAGTCACCTAGTTTCCAAGGCTCCCATTTGTCAAAACGCTGTGCAATTTGATATAAAGTCATCCAGAGTTCGCGTTCCATTTCTTGTCTCCTTTATGTTAGGAACAACAAGACAAGAATGTACGCGAACTCGATTTTTTTCCAGTATTACCTATACCCCCTTAACCAATGCTTGCTGATGAATAATGTTGCAAAGGGAGAGGGGAGTAATTTGTAAAACTCCTACAAGAACATGAGAAATTGGGACTTGAATTCCGGCGCGTCGAAACTGGAACTAGCGATGCAATCGTTGTTCGCGGCGCATGCCGAGGCGCAGCAGTATTGGAGCGACGAGGCGCAGCGCAAGTTCCAGGAGGCCTACCTAGCGCCCGTGGAGCCGAAAGTCCGCGGACTGCTGGATGCGATCCATCGCCTGGCCGAGGTGCTGGCCGCCGCCGAGCGCCAGTGCGGGATAAATTGAAAAACGAGAGATTATGGTCATGGACTCCTTTACGCCCGACATACCGCGACAACTCCTGAGCGATCTGTGTCGCCTGGTGCGCGAGCGGGCCGCGGCGGAAGTGGAAATCCAGGCCGGCTTGATTGCCGGAAAGGAAACGGCGGACAAGGTCTATCAAGATTCGCAGAATGGGCTGGCTTCGCATTTTAAGGCTGAAAAAGAGGTAATCGAGGCGGAATATGCCGCGGCCAAAAAGCAAGTCATCGCCCATTTCGAGGCCGAGACTCAACGGGTGCAAAAAGAATACGATTCCATCCATGAGCAGACCATTGCCCGCTTTGAAGGAACCAGGAAAACCCTGGAGCGGCAAATGGCGGAGAGCCGCTGGGAAATAATGGCCATGTCGGAGGCTGCGCGGAGCGGCTCGAACCTTCAACTCAAGGAGATCGTCGACGGATTGGACGCGCGTTGGCAGGATCTTCAGGCGATCCACCGGCAGGCGGTGGAATTGCTTGGCGAGCGGGGACAATGGCGCGATTTTCCGGAGCCGCAAGTGGAAGGCCTGTTGCTGGAGACGGACCCGGCGCAGCGTTTTAACCGCGCACTTGATATGGCGCGAACGCAGTATCAAACCATGACCCGGCAGTTCATGTCGCGGTTCTTCCCCCGCTTTTATCAAGGGCTGTGGCCGCTGGGGATATTCCTGGCGTTCTGGGCGGCGACCGTGTACCCGGCGGCATTGTGGTTCGGCTGGAGCAACTGGCGATGGGCGCCCGTCAGTTGCGGGGCGGCCTTTATCGTGTTTATGGCGACCGGCGTTTGGCTGCACAAGGTAGTCAATCGCCAGGGGGCAAATGCGTACTTGAAGTTGCTTCGCACGCTGTTAGAGGCGGGCATAAATCGGCCGACCGTGCTGGAAACCTCCAAAGCACAATGCCAGCAGCAATTCGGAAACATCATTAATCGTCAGAACACGGAAATGAAAAAGGCGGAGGAAAAATACGCCGCCGTGATGGCTGAAATCGAGCGCCGCAAAGAGCGCGATCTCATGCAGGCCGAAGCCGTATTTCCTCCGCGCTTAGCGGAGATCGCCGCCTCGCGCAACCGCGCCTCACCCGCGGTCGATGAAAAATACACCCGCCGGATTCGCGACCTGGATCTGCGTTTCACCGCCGAGACCGAACGGCTCCGCGCAGACCACGCGTTGGCGACTCAAGAAAACGAGGACCGTTTCCGGCGCGAATGGACAGGCATGTCCGAACTTTGGCTGACCGGAATGGAACGCTTCCGGACCGCAGTCGAGCAGATCGGCGGCGCCTGCCGCGATTTTTTCCCGGACTGGCACACTGCCGATTGGAGCCGCTGGACATTGCCGGTTGAAATTCCGCAAGCCGTCCAGTTTGGATCCAGTAAATTGGAATTGGCCCGGATCAAGGGCGGGGTATCGGCGGACGCAAGGCTGCGGACGGCACAAACCGAGTTTGATTTGCCGGTGCTTTTTCCCTTTCCCCGGCATTCGCTATTAATGTGGAAGGCCAACGGCCCGGGGCTGGCCAAGGCGGTCGATTCGATGCAGGCCGTTATGCTGCGGTTGCTTACGGCCATGCCGCCCGGCAAGGTGCGATTCACGATAATCGATCCGGTGGGGCTGGGGGAGAACTTCTCGGCATTCATGCACCTGGCCGACTACGACGAGCAACTCGTAGCCAATCGCATCTGGACCGATACGCCCCACATCGAGCAACGCCTGGCCGACCTGACCAAGCACATGGAGAACGTAATCCAGGTCTACCTGCGCAAGGAGTTTCCCACAATCCAGGAGTACAACGCGTCGGCGGGGGAGCTGGCCGAACCGTACCGCGTGCTGGTTGTGGCCAATTTTCCCGTGAATTTTTCGGAGACGGCCGCCCTGCGCCTGAAAAGCATAGTGTCCAGCGGCGCCCGCTGCGGAGTGTTCGTACTATTGAGCGTGGACACGAAATTGCCGCTTTCCCGGCATTCTTCTCTTGCGGACCTGGAGCCTGAGGCCCTGGTTTTGCGTTGGGATCAGTCGCAATTTGTTTGGGAACATCCGGATTACGGGCCGTTGCCGGTGGATTTGGACAGTCCGCCCGAGGCCGAGCTGTTCCGCGAGATTGTGCGCAGTGGGGGATAAAGCCAGATTTTCGGGCCGCGTCGAGGTGCCGTTTTCTTGCATAGTTCCCACCGTCGACAAGTGGTGGACCGCCGACAGCAGCGGCGGCATCGACGCTCCGTTGGGCAGGGCAGGGGCCCTGAAACTGCAAAGCCTCAAACTGGGCAGCGGGACTTCGCAGCACGTGTTGATTTCGGGGAAGACCGGCTCGGGAAAATCGACGCTAATGCACGTGCTTATTACAACTCTGGCCCTGCAATACAGCCCGGACGAGGTTGAATTGTACCTGGTCGATTTTAAAAAGGGGGTCGAATTCAAGACCTACGCCCGCTATGCACTGCCGCACGCGCGAGTAATCGCCATTGAAAGCGAACGGGAATTCGGCTTGAGCGTGTTGCAGCGCTTGGACGCCGAATTGCGGACCCGCGGAGATTTGTTCCGCAACCAGGGGGTCCAGGATATAAAAGGCTACCGCTCCGCACAGCCGCATGCCCGGCTCCCTCGCATACTGCTGATCATCGACGAGTTCCAGGAACTGTTCGTTGAGGACGACCGGATCGCACAAGAGGCGGCCCTGTTGCTCGACCGGCTGGTGCGACAAGGCCGGGCGTTCGGGATCCATGTATTATTGGGATCGCAGACCCTGGGAGGGGCTTACTCGCTGGCCCGCAGCACCATCGGCCAGATGGCGGTGCGGATCGCCTTGCAGTGCAGCGAATCCGACGCCCATCTGATCCTGAGCGAAGACAACACCGCCGCCCGGCTGCTGACCCGGCCCGGGGAAGCGATCTACAACGACGCCAACGGGCTTTACGAGGGCAACCATCCGTTCCAGGTGGTTTGGCTGCCGGACAACGAGCGGGACGAGTACTTGCAGCAGATCGCGCAAATGGCGGCCCGCAAGAATTGTGTGATCGTGCCGCCGATCGTGTTCGAGGGCAATGTGCTGGCCGATCCCAGCGAAAACACCGAACTGAAGGAGTTGCTGGCCGCCGAATCTTGGCCCGAATCCAGCCCTGTCCCGCACGCGTGGTTAGGTTCGGCGGTGGCCATCAAGGAACCCACGGCAGCACGGTTCATCCGGCAGAACGGCAGCAACCTGCTATTGGTAGGACATCGGGACGAGGCCGCCTTGGGCGTGCTGGCCAATTGCATGATCAGTTTGGCTGCCGCACACTTGCCCGGAGAGGGAAAAGGGGACGGGCGCATTTTGAACGAAGCACCGTCCGGGCAGCATGGACAAAAGGAGCCGGTCGCCTTTTCCGGCGCGAGGTTCTATATCCTGGACGGCATTCGCGCGGACGCGCCGGAGGCCAGCTTTTGGAATCGCCTCAACTCGGCCCTGCCACATGCCATGAAAATCGCCAATCCGCGGGGAGCGGCCGATCTGCTGGGAGAAATTTTCGCAGAGTTGGCCTCGCGCCAGGAACAATCCGAAGAACACGCGCCGCCGATTTACTTGATTATTTATGACCTTGCCCGCTTCCGCGAACTGCGCAAGGATGAGGAATTCAGTTTCTCCTCGCTGGAAAACAACAAGCCGGCCAGCCCGGCCAAGCAGTTCAACGCCATTGTGCGCGAAGGTCCGGCCATGGGGATACACACGCTTCTATGGTGCGACAGCTATAACAACGTGAGCCGCTTTCTGGACCGGCAAAGCCTGCGGGATTTCGAGATGCGGGTGCTGTTCCAGATGAACGCCACCGATTCGAGCAACCTGATGGATTCGCCAGACGCCAGCCGGTTGGGCATTCACGTGGCGATCTTTTATGACGAATCGCAAGGCCGCATGGAAAAATTCCGCCCTTACGGGCTGCCAACCAGCGAGTGGCTATCCCGGGTCAAAGAGCAATTATCGACTCGGACAAAAAACCACGCCCAATCATAAGCCGGATTAAATTTGAGTTTATCCGGCTTCTTCCGGATTTGTTGTCGAGTAATTCGGCTATTCTATCCGTTTAGGTTTGAGCCCGATCAGGCGGGGAACGGGAAAGGCTCTGCGGATGCGGCGCAAAGCGTGCCAGATCGATCTGGCCGGCCCATAAAGCGGCCCCAAAGTCTTTTTTGCCGTCTCACTATTAGTGCCGGCCAGCCTTATCAGATTGGAAATCAGGGCTTGGGCACGGCGCCAGCATGGGCGCATTATTTTGTACAGCCACTCGGGCAGCAAGAGGCGCGGCAACAGGGCTTGCCAGCGTATTGGCTCACCGCCGGGATACAATCGCATGCGACATGAAGCGGCAAGCCTGAGACAGCGGCGCCAATATTGCTGAGACTGGGCATAGTTGCGGACAAAACAAACGTCGCCGGCCATGAAGTATGCCACGGCGGTGGCTTCGGCCTTCAGAGCCCGGACCTCGCGGGGCAGATCGTTTCGGGCAAAAAAATCCTCCATCAGCCGGACGTGCTCTTTGGCCATGGC
Organism: Pirellulales bacterium; assembly: GCA_963845975.1. GTDB lineage: Bacteria > Planctomycetota > Planctomycetia > Pirellulales > Thermoguttaceae > JBEKIK01. Next base: position 2,145,460 of record CAWJUD010000002.1, read on the forward strand.
ATCGCCCCGCTCGATGAGGGTTGCGGCCTGCGGATGATGCCGCCAGGTAGCCAGGGTGTGGGGAATTCGCGCCAATGGGCCGTGCAGTCCCAGACGCACCCAAAACTCGAAATCACCGATTAGCCGGTACTCGGGATCGCGCATTCCGGCCAGGGCGAAAAATCTTTTGCGAATAAACGTTCCTGGACCAGGAAAACAACGGTTCCAACGGATCATGTTCAAATAGTTATATTCATAAGTCTCGACTTCCTGCAGGACTTTCCCCTCCGAGTCTATCATGAGCCAATCGGGATAGGCCGCCAGGACTTCAGGGTGGGCGAACATGAACTCCACGCCGGTTTCGATCAAACCCGGCAGCACGGGATCGTCGGAGCTGACCGTCACAACGAACTCGCCGCGAGCCATGCTCCAGCCCTTATTGACCGTGAGCGATTCGCCCATATTGGGGTGCGATTCCCAGCGGATCCGCCCATCATAACGCGCCAGCACCTCGCGGGTGTTGTCTTTCGATCCGTCATCCAGCACGATGTACTCGATATTCGGATAGGTTTGGGCGATAATGCTTTCGATGGTCTCCGGCAAAAACGAGGCGCGGTTATAGGCGGCCGTGACTACAGACACCAATGGTTTTGCATCGTTCGGTTGACTCATCTGTAGCATCCTTGCACGGTGATATGTTTACCGGAATTTTGCATATAGGTCCCATCTCCTGACCAACTGACCATGCTCTGCATGGTGCCCGTCGGTGCCCGGAGACGGGCAAGGATTAGGTCACGGAAAACTTATCTCAGCCAGCCGCCCTCACCCTAGCCCTCTCCCGGAGGGAGAGGGAATATTGAATTTGGCCACCGTTTTGCAGCAGGCTGCGATAAAGGTCCAGATGGGCCTTTAAAAATACATCCCGATGATAGCGGATCACGGCGTTTTTTCTCCCCTGCCGTCCCCATTGCTTGCGCAACTCGGCGTTATCGTAACATAGGCGCAAGCCATGAGCGAGTCCCTCGGCATCTCGGGCCTTTACCAGCCAGCCGGTTTCGCCATGGTCGATCAAATCCGGAACTCCTCCCACGCGGAAGGCAATAGTCGGCGTTTCGCAGGCCATCGCTTCCATGATTGTACAGGGGAGATTGTCGGCCAGCGTTGGATTTACGGCCACGTCCGCTGCCGCGATATAGCGGGCCAGCAACGCCCGATCGGCGATAAAACCCGGCGAAATTAGCGATAATCCCTCAAACAACTTCCTCGTTTCCTGCGCCGCGCGGCCGACAAGGATGATTGTAATCGGCCGTTCGCTGCGGCGGGCCGCCTCGACGAGATATTCCACCCCTTTCAGCGAATTACGAACGTAATTGGCGGAAAAGATGACCAGAAACTCGTTTAGCGGCAAGTCGAGTTGCCCGCGGATTTCCTTTTTCGGCATGGGGCGAAACGTGTCTACGTCAACCCAGTTGGGGATGACAATCGGGCGTTCGGTGAACATCCCCGAACGCATCGCCTGGTCGGCCATCCACTGCGACGGTGCAACAGGCACAAACGATCGCCGACGGGCCATCCCCCGTTTGATCCTTTGTATGGATCCCGTAAAATCCAGCCTCAGGTGCAGCCTCGTGTTAATTCCACACTGCAACGGCCACTGATCCAGTTGTGGGCAGTCATGGCATCTTGTCTCAAACTTGTTGCAGTCCATCGGATGCAGGCATCCGCCGGTAAAGGGCGAACAGTCGTGAAATGTCCAGACCACGGGCATGCGGCGGGAAAGGAGTTTTATCGAAAAAGGAGAAATTGCCGAGGAAATGTCGTGAAAATGGGCGATTTCATAAACCGCGAAGTGCCTGTGGATGTTTGCATACTCCCAAGGAATCAACTCCTGGAGTCCAAAAGCACCCACGATCTTATGGAGTTTAGCAAGGCACTTTTTGTAGCGGATGCCATATAGGGAACGCATGTGCGGTCTTAAACCATCGCCCCACCAGGCAACCCAATGGTGTGCGGTGTGGCCGGATTGTCTTAATGCGAGGGTGAGTTGCTCGGCCACAAGGCTTGCACCGCCCCCGTAGCGATCGGATTTGCTAACGACGGCAACCCGCAAACGCTCCAAATCGTCGATAGAAGATGTATTTCTTGCCTTCATTCCGCCGGTCTAAAGATTCCGCCCGTCGAAAAAGAGATTCTTTAGTGCATAAACAGGGGCACAATGATAATTGACCTCGATATTAACGACAATACGAAATTTAACCGGGCGATAGGCTCGAACACCGGGACATAAGAGCAACTGGACAATCTATACGTGTTAAGCCCAGAACTCTTCGCCCTTTTGGCAATGTACGAATCAGGCGGGTTGGGCTACTCAAATCCGGATCAAAGCCACGGTTTTCGTCGTGGCATTGGCATTAAGACCAGTTTAGCAAGGCATCTGCGAAGCATTATGAAACGGCAAATCATGATAATCTGGGATAATTGGGAAATCTATTCCAAGCAATCAGATTTTTCTGAGCGAACTGGCTATTTATACCGATTGCGTAAAGTATTCGGAAGTTACCGAAGATACCGATTGTAGTGATTTTTCGGGCGGGCAGAGCATGTTCCGTCCGTTTTAATCAAGAGCACACCCACAGTCCAAAAAGGGGGGACTAGAATGAACATGCGTAAGCTTATACCGGCCTGTGCGTCCATCGCGCTGATAGCGCTGTCTCAGATTCAGTTGGGGTGGGCCGCCAACTATCGTATGCATCCACAACCTTCCGCAACTTCATACGTGCAGTCGCAACCGCAGGATGAAGATTATAGCGAGCAACCCAAACCGCTGGCGGCAAATTCATGCGATTACGACAATTGTTGCAATGACGCTTGTTCCAGAAGGAGTTGTTGCACGCAGCCGCAACCGGCCGAATGCGACTGCTATTGCTCGAATGTCTGTTGCGACGCAAGTAATTTTATCCGCCGACAGGTCTACGCCGAATACTTGTACCTGCGGCCGCTGAACGCGGGCGTGGAATACGCGGTTCCATTCAATGGACCGATAAGCTTTGGCACGGTGCCCCTGCAAGAGGGCCGCACAGCCGCGGTGAATCCGGAGTTTGCATCCGGGTTTCGAGCCGGGGGCGCCCTTTGGTTTGATGATTGCACCGCTATAGCAGCCACCTTCTCGCACTATGAGAACAACTCTTATGATGCCATTTCAGTCAATCCGCCTCTAGTGTTGCGCGCGATGGTAATACATCCGTCGTCTTTGGATGCCGATGAGGATTGGCTTTCAGCCAGCGCATCAATACATTAGATTTGACTTGGGAGATCTCGATTACCGGCGCGAGTTCTATTCCAACGAATGTTCATCCATCGGCTACGTGGTGGGGATTCGCTACGCAAGCCTGAGACAGCAATTCGACTCGCAATTCGAGTCTGCAATCACGGGGAACGTCAACACTCAGGTCAATTTCGACGGGGGCGGCTTGCGGCTGGGCCTGGAAGCCGAACGCTTCGGCATGCGGAACATCTCCGTATATGGCAAGGCTTCGGCGAGCTTCCTGGGGGGCGAATTCCGCGGTTCATACCTGCAAAGCGACACCAATCTCCCAGTGGTCACACAGACCGACTGGAAGGAAGCCAGGTTCGTATCTATCCTCGACTGCGAGGTGGGCGTCTATTGGACAAGCTGTAACAAGCGTGTACGAGCGTCGGCGGGCTACATGGTCAGCGGCTGGATGAATGTGGTTAAATCGGCGGAATTCATCTCCTCGGTGCAGGCTAACAAGTACCATGGGCCCGATAAGATAAACGGCAACGGATTGGTCTTCGATGGTCTCGTCGCAAGAGTTGAATATAATTGGTAGACCCTATTCCGGCTGCCCCTTTTTGTGGGATTGTCTGCAAAACATTGTCTGTTACCAATAGGTTTCCCGTTGCTGCCACTGGCGCTGATGGGGCATCGTTCCATCGTGGCAGCATGTCCGTGTATTGTCTATAAAATATCGAGTTTGGCACCATCACAGCGCCCTCGATGACTGCCACTTCTATTTTCTTGGGCCTAAATCCAGGCTTGCAGGTTCCCTAGGAAACCACATGCTCGCCCCTTGCCGGAATAGACGTGATTCTAAAGGCGGCAACCGATCCGGCCCTGATTCCTCATCACGGCTACCGAGGAATTGGAGAATGTCCCTAAGGGTACTATGCAAGCCACGCGCTATACGTCGAGAAAAAGTGCCATCCGGCGGCATTCAGCTGTGATGTACTAGCCTACGGAGGGGTTGCCATTACTTAAATGCAAACTGCATTGAGGTCTGGAGGCAAAATCACTGAAAAAACAATTAAACCGGTACTTGGGGAGATCTCGGAAATCATTATCTTTCAACCATTATAAGTCATTTTCTTCCAAGGTCTTACACCAATAATTCAGGATTGCCGTTTATAGTTTGAGTAATTACCCGTGTTCTCTAATGCACTGGTACAGAATACAACAGGGAGTCTGGTGACAGGTATACGAACCCACCATTCATACCGGGATAGGATCACATACCACGATAGGATTACGGAGGCGGGTGTAACAATTGCATAAATTCCGCTCGTACGGATAGTTGACAACTATCATACTTATCTGCTATACACTATCCCTATTGTCCATCTTACGTATAATCTCACGTTTGAATTGTATTTTCTGCATCTGGCACATATCTCCCAGAGCCCGTCAGCGTGGGTATCGGGAGCTAGTATCATATACCAGTTAACTCTGATCTATATAGCGAGTTAGTGCAACAAAGGGGAGTATTGTCATGTGGTCAAGCAAAGCCCTCGGATTCCGAAACAAATTGCGACGTCTTGCTACCCTCAAGCGGCAGCCATCAAGGAGTGACCGCACCGGGCTGACGACATGCCGCCCGCGAACACTACACCTGGAGTCGCTCGAAGAGCGATCGCTGCTTTCAGTGAGCATCCTGCCAGGGGCTTCCGCGTATGCCAAGCCCTTATCGGTGGGATTTGACGGCGTGCTTTCATTGCCGGGCGATTCGTCGGAATCGGGCACTCGCCAGCGTATCTTCGACCTCTTCAACGGGACATGGAGCGACGCGGAAAAGGACGCCACTTCCACCGAGGACGACCTGCTCTGCTGGGCGGCGACCGCCTCCAACATGCTCGAGTACACCGGTTGGGGTCTTGTCAACGGGATGACGAAGTCCGACCAGATGCTCGACTATTTCGAGAACCACTGGCAAGACGTGGGCGAGCTCACGCAGAACGCCCTCACATGGTGGTTCGACGGGAAGGGCACTTATGGCGGGGACGTGGACGTCGCGGGTGGCGGTTTTTACCCGGGCTTCAATCCTTCCACTTACGTTCACGTCGAGTCGAACAACGCCAATATCTTGTCGTTCATCCGCTCTTACACCACACTCGGATCTGCCATGGGCATATGGATCCATGATGGTTTTAGCCATGAAATCACCTGCTGGGGCTACAACTACGATCCTGCGCTGCAACCCAGCGATCCAGCCTATTACAAGGGACTATGGGTCACGGATTCCGACGACGACAAGGGAGTAGCCAACGCCTATACGGCGCCCAACCATCTGCACTATTATTCCGTCACATGGGACTCGGCTGACAGCCGCTGGATGATGAACGACTATGCGCCGGGTACGATGATCGAGGAAGCTGTGTCTTTGGACCGCTACAGCAACGGAAATGTGACCTTCAATGGCGACCAGGATTCGGTAGGGCAGAACGATGCGATCAACTTGGCGCTGGACACGACCGGAATGTATCTTCAAGTCCGCTTGAACGGCACCCTCAAGTATTCTTCGCCGATGTCCCAAGTAAAGCAACTCAACCTCTTCGGCTGGGACGGCAACGACACGCTGACCGTGGATTACAGCCACGGCAACCCGATTCCCTCGGGCGGAATCAACTACGACGGCGGCACGCAGGGCGCCAGCCCGGGCGATTCGCTCGCCATTCTCGGCACCGGTACGCAGCACGCAGTCTACTATCCCGACAGCGTCACGACCGGCAACGGCCGAATGGTAATCGACGGAAGCACGATTAACTTCACCGGCTTATCGCCGATCTCCGTCAGCGGCTTGGCCGAATACACGCTGGTGACGCCCAACAGCAGCGACGTGCTGACGGTCGACAGCCCGGCTGCCGGTCAGAACCGCGTCTCAGGCACCAGCGGCGGCGTGAACATCGAATCCACGACCTTCACGAACGTCACTGACTTCAGGATTGATGCGGCCACCAACGACTCTTCCGGCGCAGGCAACGACACGATCACAATCGCCGCCAACTCGGTCGCTACTGGTCTGCAGAGTTTGACGGTCGACACCGGATCGGGCAACGACATTCTCACCGTCGATAGCACCAACGCGCTGTTCAGCGTCTCTGACGGCATACACTACGATGGCGGTACGGGGTTCGACCAACTCAAACTGATTCAGACCGGTGGCGCCACCCAAACCAGCGACAAGGTAGTCATCGGTGTTGCCCCAGGTTCGGGCGAGAGCATCATTACCGGCCCCAGTAACACGCAGACGGTCTATTTCGAGGGCTTGGAGCCGATTACCGACAACGTGTCCGCTACGACCTTCAACATCACGAGCATCCCCGGTCTGGCTAGCCAACTCCAAGCCGACAATGACATTAATTACGAAATAGGGCAAATATTGGGGCCCACGGCCGGCCGCGTGACCGTGGACGACTTCGAGCCTATCGAGTTCACCAACAAGGATAATCTCGTAATCGACACCGGAGCCGGCAGCGACGAGATCAATCTCAACAATACGAGTACGCCCACCGGGTTGACCGGTATCACTGTCAACGGCGGCGATCCGACGGGCAGCGATACGCTGATCGTCAACGGCACGGCCGTAGCCGGAACGGTGTCTGTCGACGTGTCGGCGCAGACGATCTTGGGCGTGGCCGGTGCGGGGGTGACCGTCACTTACGGCACGATCGAACATTTGACGGTAGTGGCGGGCGTTTCCACCACGCTTAGCGTATCCGGCTCCTCGAGCCTGGTGGGCGTCGATTACACGCTCACGCCGGGTTCCACTGCCGACCGGGGCGACATCGCAACGATTGCCGTGCCGATATCGTTCATAGGCTTCGGCGCGGGCAAGACCCTGAACTTCGTCGGCGACACCATAGATGGCAACGACGTGCTTACGATCCTCGGCACGAATCAGAACGACAGCTTCAGCGTGGCTGGAACCACCGGCGCCGTGACATATACCGGACGCGCGAACATAACACAATCGGACATCGATGAATTGGTGATCGACGGCCTTAACGGCGACGATCAGTTCACCGTCGCGGGCAATCACCCCTACGACAGCGTTGCGATTCACGGCAACAATCCCTCGGCCAGCGACGTGCTCAGCTTCAACGGCTCCGGCGCGGGGGCGGTAACCGTGGACCTGGCCGCTCAGACCGTGACCGAGGCGGGCTTCAGCTCAGTGGACTTCACGGGCGTCGAAATCTTGAACGCCAACGCCAATAGCCAAAACCTTTTCATCCAAGCCACCACGGGCGATGATACATTGACCGTCACCCCCACGGACACCAACGCAGTCACAGCACAACTCAATGCCAGTTCTCCCTCAATCGGCGCTTCCCCGGTGGTCAACGGCAGCAATATCGATACGCTGAACGTCGATATGCTGGGCGGAAACGATCAACTCACCGTAAACGGCACGCAAATTGGCGAAACCATTACGGTCAATGGCACTTTGGTCACCGTGGGGGCTTTGGAGACAGTCAATTACGCAAACACCGAGCATCTTCAAGTGAACGGCCTGGCGGGCAACGACACGTTCGACGTGACGCCATCGGCCAATACATCAATCTTTGTCGACGGCGGCGACCCGATCGGCAACACCGCAGGCGACGCCATCGTCTTGCACCCGCCCGGCGCTTTCAGCATTGAGCCCGGACCGGAGAACGACAAGGGCGGCCTGAATGCGGCCGGGGTCCAGCGCGTGAGTTGGGATCACATCGAAGCCGTGACCGTGGTAGTCCCGCCCGGCGGCGGACCGGTCCTGATCTTGGGCACCAACGGCGAAGACGAGATCACGATAATCGCCCGCGACTCCAGTTACAATGTCCTAGCCGACGGCGTGCAGGATTTTACGGTTTCAGTCAACGACGGGCCGAACTTCCTGTTCATCAACGAGCCGGCGTTGTTTGTAGACGCCTTGGCCGGCGACGACGACATAGTGTTGCGGGAACCCGCTCCCAACAACGCTGTTTGGGATGTGGACGTGACGATTGCCGGCGGCCCGCCCGCCGCTGTAACGGGCGACAGCGGGGACGTCTTCGAATTGGAAACTCCCGGCAACCAAACCGTGATCTTCACACCCACCGGCATCGATACCGCCACTCTCGACGACACGACCAACTCATCGCTGATCACGCTGACCGCGTCGTTCACGATTCCTGCGATTCCTTACACTTCATCGCCGGGCGGGATAGAACAGGTGATCTACGACGGCCAGTCGGGCAGCGATAACCTGACAGTCCAGGGCACTGCGGGCGACGACACGATTGTCCATATACCGGGAGCCCTTGATAATGCCGGCACATTCCGGGTAAACAGCCTGCTGGGGCTGGACTATCAGAACCTTGGCACTGGCTCCGTATTAACGGTCGACGGACAGGGGGGCACCAACACCTTGATAGCCATCGGCACGACCGCTAACGACTTATTCCAGGTCGATGCAACGACCGGAACGGTCCATCTCAACGCCCGCCAGCCGATTGCGGTGACGGCGATCCAGAACTTGACGCTAGTCGGCCTGACCGGCGATGACATATTCAAAGTCAGTGCGCCGCTGCCGTTGTCGTTTACGAACATTACCATCGAAGGCGACGATCCGAGTGCCAGTGACATTGTAAACCTCACTGGCGCCACCGGATCGGTGACGGTCAACTTGGCCGACAGCACGCTGCCGACCGACACGACGATCACCGGCTACGGCGCCACAGTCACCTTGACCGGCGTGGAAGTGGCCAACCTCGACGCCAACAGCAACTCGGTGTCCGTCGTCGGCACGTCGCAAAACGACAAACTCACCTACACGCCCAGCGGTGCCGCCGCGGGCAGCTTCCAGAATGCCGGCCTCAACACGGTCTTCAACGTTTCCGGCGTCACTGGCAACTTGACCGTGTTTGGCGGCAGCGGCGGCAACGCCGACGAGGTTGTTGTCCGCGGCACGGCTGCCCGCGACTTGTTCAAAATTGACCAAGGCACGGCCGTGGCGACGGTTCTGGCCAACAATGTCACCGCGTTGTTGCCGGTACAGCTTGGTACCAACGTTCCGATCTTAACCGCGCAGGGATTGGGTGGCCAAGACACCTTCCAAGTGACTCCCGGCGCAGGCATCGGCGCGTTCCCCCTGGACAATCTGCTGATCAACGTCGATGGCGGCGGCAATGCCTCAGGCGAGAATAACGCCCTGGTGATCCAGTCAGCCACAGGCGGCCCCCTAGCCGCCAATCAGTTCGTGGTGGTCAACCGCGGGGCGACCGTCAACTCTGGCACTGTCCGCACCTTCACCGCAGCCGTACAGTGGCCGGATATCAACTACGTCAACGTGCAGGTGGTATCGCCCAACGTCGCCTCTACCGATGGCAACCTCCTGATCATGGGGCCGGACCTCAACGAACCCAACGAGTTCCAGGCCAATGCGGCGTTCGTGGGCTCGGGCTCGACGCTCCAGATCCAGCATGCCTCGATCTTCCCGAACTTCAGCGAGTTCCCGGGAGTGCCCAGCGACAACGACTATTATCGCGTAGTCGCCCAGACAACCGGCACGCTCGATTTTCAGGTGTACTTCAAATTATTCAACCCGGCGCTGCTGCCGGCCGGCGGCAACCTCAATCTCGAAGTGCTCGACGTCAACGGCAACATCATCGCAACCGCCCCGGGAACGTTTGGCGCTCTCGGCACAACCGCTAATGCCCGGGTCCGCATACCGGCCGTGGCCGGGCAGAGCTATTTCCTGCACGTATTCGGCCAACTGCCGCCGCCTATAGAAGGGCAGCCACAGCCGAGCGCCGTGATCAATGGTTACGATGTGACAATCATCGACACGCCGCCGCCTGTCCCGCAGAACCTGGAACTCGACGACGTGGTGATTTCAGATACGGTAGCGGTCGGCCCATCCAGTTCCACCTCGTTTTCGGGCAACGCGGCTATTACATCGCCTGCCGGCGGGACGCTTTCGACCGTAAACGGCTTTTACAACGGCCGCTACCTGACGATTACTTCTGGACCGCTCACCGGCCAGCGGGTGACGATCACCGCGTACGTCGGCGCTACGCAGACCTTTACGGTCTCCCCCGGCCTATCTGCCGCACCGACCGCGGGCACCGCATTCCTGATAGAGAGCATCGACACCGGCCGCTCGCAGAACGACAATGTGACGCGGATCAACACTCCGACAATCTTCATCCGGCTGGACGACGGCATATTCCTGCATGATTTGCCGGGTAATCCGGCCAACGACACTCCGCCGGCCGGAGTGATTACAATTCCATTCCAGGGCGCCAGTTTGCTTCCCGGATATCGCATCGCCGTATTCGACGAAGGCTCGACGCCGCCCCAGAACGGCACGCCGCCTCAAACGCCGTTGGGATTCGCCGTGGCGACCGGGCAAGAGGGCGTTTACACGTTCACCACTCCGGCGCTCACCGACGGCAGCCATTTTCTCACTGCCCGGGTGCAGATGATCGATCCGGCCGGTGCGCCCAACCCGAACCAGACTGGTTTCGGCGACCGCAGCCTGGCCCTGGAAGTTTTCGTGGACACGCGGATACCGCCTGCCTTTTTCGGCTTGATCAGCCAGGCCGACACCACGCAAGGTCTGGACGCGGCCAGCGACAGCGGCGTGCTGGGCGATCCTAACTTGCCGGCAACGTTCACCGACCGCATCACCAACGACAAGACGCCGACGTTGTACGGTGCGGCCGAGGCGGACGCGATCATCGACGTTTATCTGGAAACAAACGGCATAGCGGGACTCCAGTCCGGCGGCACAAACCCGGATACGTTCTTGGGTAAAACCGTGGCGATCCCGCTGGATGGAACAAATCAGTTCCCCAACGGCCAGTGGTCATACACGGTTACACGCGACCTGAACGATCCGTTGCTGGGATTGGGGATCGACGGCCTGCGGACGTTCTACGCAACGGGCGAAGATCCGGCCGGCAACGTTACCGCGGACGCCAACGCCGACTCCCTGCAGATCTTTCTTGACACCACCGGACCACAGATCACCAACGTGCAGATTACCGGTTCGCCTGGCTTCAACTTGTTCGGACTGAAATCGGGCAACGCGTCGCAAGGCCCCACGCCGCTGGTCTACTCGCTAACGATAAGCGTTCAAGACCTGCCTGATCGGGTGGCCGCCTTTTTGTATAACGCCTTGGCCGCCGACGCGACTGATCCGCAGAATCCAGCCGAGGATCCCGGCAACTACCTGCTGGTGGGCGATGCCAGCGGCGTGATCCAAATCACCTCGATCCAGTTCAATCCCGTTACTGTGGCAGGTTCACCGGCGACCGGCACGCTGGTGCTTACATTTGCCAATCCCTTGCCCGACGACCGTTTCACGCTGACCGTCAAGGACAGCGTGGTCGACCCGGCGGGCAACAAGCTCGACGGTGAAAGCAATGCCATAGAGCCCAACGGGGCGCCGAACTTCCCCAGCGGCGACGGGCAGCCGGGCGGGAACTTCGTGGCCCGCTTTACCGTGGACAGCCGGCCGGAAATCGGCACATGGAGCGGCGGGAGCGAGTATATCGACACTAACGGAAACTTCATCTTCGATCCGACCAACACGGACGCCGTCAACCGCGACCTCACCTACACCCTGGGCTTTACCAGCGACGAGATTTTCGCCGGCAACTTCGGTTTCCCGTATATTAATGAAGCGGGCACTCCCAACGGCTTTTCAAAATTGGCGGCCTATGGAAAGGATTCCAACGGCAACTATCGCTGGATGTTCCTCGACGACACGGGCAGCGTGATCACGACGATTATCCAGCCGGCAAATACCAACGGCAAACCCTTTAACGCCTTACCCGTCGCCGGCAATTTCGACGGCAACGCCGCCAATGGCGATGAAGTCGGCCTGTTCGACGGCACGAATTGGTATTTCGACACAAACCACAACGGCTTTATCGACGCCGGGGACTTTCACTTCAGCGGCGCGATTAAGGGGTATCCGATTGTGGGCGATTTCGACGGCGACGGCCACATCGACCTGGGCACATATCACGACGGAGTCTTCTATTTCCAGTTATGGAACTCCGGCTTGGGCAATTACAATTCTACCGTCCAGACATTTTCCTTGTTTGGCACCGGCCTGCCCCAGTTGGGCGCCCTTACACGTCCGGTTGCGGCCGATATGGATCAGGACGGCATCGCCGACATCGGCGTATACACGCCGGACGGCAGCGGGGCCACGGGCACCTCGGCCTCGGAATGGTATTGGTTCGTCTCAAACTTTGTAGAACCGACTCCCGGGACTGTTACCGTATTTAGCTCGCCGGGCCGCAAGTTTACGCAAACCCCGCTGGGAAACGACATCTTCGCCAAATTCGGCAATACTTACGCCATGCCGATCGTGGGCAATTTCGACCCGCCGCTTAGCGTTCAGTCCGGTCGGCTCACGCAGCCCAAGGCGTCTTTGAGTGCGCCGGACGTGAACCTGTCTGGGACGACAACGTACACGTTTAAGGTGACCTACTCGGACGATGCGGCGGTGAACGTGTCGAGTATAAACGGATCGGACATCGTGGTGAGCGGTCCGAACGGGTTTAGCCAGGCGGCGGAGCTGGTAAGCGTGGACAACAGCAGCAACGGGACGCCGCGGACTGCCACCTACCGTGTCAATAAGCCGGGCGGGACATGGGCCAGCGGGACCTACACCGTGACAATGCGGCCCAACGAGGTGAGCGATGCCAACGGGAATTACGTGTCGGCAGAAATATTGGGAACATTCACGGCAAAAGCCTTCTCGCCATCGTTCACATTAAACGGTCCAACTTCTGGATCGTATGCCCCTGGACAGAATATCACCATTACGTGGACTGCCGCCGACGTGTCGGCCAACGACGTAATCACGCTGTGCCTGGACACGGACACCACCTTGTGGAATGGCAACGAAAAATGGATCGAAATCGACAAAGTAGCCGCTACAAACGGAAGCGGTTCGTACAGCTTCGATCCGACCGGATTCGCCCCGGGCACGTACTACGTGGGCGGATACATGTACGACAAGGTATCGTACGTTTTCACCAATGCGCACCTTACGGCGCCGATCACGATTCCTCCCCAAACCTTCGCATTATCCGGCCCCACCTCTGGAACATACGCACCCGGACATAATATTACAATCGCTTGGAAGGCGGGCAATGTTTCGGCCAACGACGTAATCACCCTATGCCTGGACACAGACACCACCTTGTGGAACGGCAACGAGCGATGGATCGAAATCGACAAAGTGGCCGCTGCCAATGGGAACGGTTCGTACACTTTTGATCCCACTGGATTCGCCCCGGGCACGTACTACGTGGGCGGATACATGTACGACAAGGTATCGCACGTCTTTACCAATGCGCAGCCTACGGCGCCGATCACGATTCCTCCCCAAACCTTTGCATTATCCGGTCCCACCTCTGGAACATACGCCCCAGGCCAGAATATTACGATTACTTGGACGGCGGGCAACGTGTCGGCCAAAGACGTGATCACCCTATGCCTGGACACGGACGCCACCTTGTGGAACGGCAACGAAAAATGGATCGAAATCGACAAAGTGGCCGCTGCCAATGGGAACGGTTCGTATAGCTTTGATCCGTCCGGATTCGCCCCGGGCACGTATTACGTGGGCGGATACATGTACGACAAGGTAACACACATCTTTACCAACTCGCACCTGACCGCGCCAATCACGATTCCTGCTCCGACGTTCGCTCTAACTGGTCCTACATCGGGAACATACGCTCCCGGACAATCTATGACGATCAAGTGGACGGCTGCCAACGTATCTGCCAACAGTGTAATCACTCTGTGCCTGGACACGGATACAACCTTGTGGAACGGCAACGATCATTGGATCGAAATCGATAAAGCGGCTGCTTCAAACGGAAATGGTTCGTACACGTTTAATCTGACTGGATTCGCCCCGGGCACGTATTACGTGGGCGGATACATGTACGACAAAACCTTGAAATCATTTACGAATTCGCATTTGATGCAATCCATAATCATCGGCTCCGGTTCCTCTCAATCGCAGTCTAGCGCGTTATTAGTTTCCGCGAATGCCGAGGGCAATCCAACCGGGATGGATGGCGCGAGTTTAGTCGATAGTCCCAGTAATTTAGCCGTCGCAACTAAAGATCTCGTTTTTAGCTCCGCTCGGCCGGCGGCAGCGAATTTTACACAGCCTGCCACGGATGTAAGCGGAGCGAACAACCAGGTTGAAGAAAATATCTTAGCACAAGCCGATGCGAAGGAAGAATTAGCGGCGATTGATAAGGTTTTGCAGGATCAAGACGCCTGGCTCGAACAGCCTTCGGGAAACTGGTTGGCTTGACCGGTGTCTACATAGTTTTGATTAGAATGAGCAGGAACCTTCGCACGGTCGAGTAGTCCGGCGGTGTTGCATCCGCGGATTTGGCCGCGATTATGTCTCCCGGCAGTCGCCGATCGGCTGGTTGAAACGGGTCTATCGCCGCGACCGGGTGCGTTCCAGCAATTTGGCGAATAGTTGACCGATCATCAAGGGCCGGTCCATTGATGGGGCTCGCAGGTTCAGTTGCTAGTATCTAGACAACTGCACTCTGCTGCAATAGACTGCTGTTTAATGCTGCACGAGGTCAACAAAAGGACATCTAAGGTATGAATAGGACAATATTGATTTTATTTTTAAATATGTTTATGTGGCAGGCGGCGGGTGAATGCCGCCTTTTAGCCGATGATTGGCCGCAGTGGCGAGGGCCAACCCGCGACGGGATTTGGAGGGAAACGGGAATTATCGACAAGTTTCCGGATACATCGATCACGCTCCGTTGGCGCGTTGCGATCGGAAGCGGCTATTGCGGCCCCACCGTAGCCAATGATCGAGTATACGTCACGGACCGGCAGGTTGATCCGGCCGAGGTTGAGCGGGTCCATTGCTTTGATTGGCAGACCGGGCGCAGTTTATGGACCTTCACGTATGACTGCCCATACAAAAACGTTTCCTACACCGCGGGACCTCGCGCCAGCGTCTCAATCGACGATGGTCTGGCCTATGCCTTGGGAACGATGGGTCGCCTCAACTGCCTTGATGCGGCTACCGGGAAACTGCTGTGGAAAAAACAACCCGGCGCGGACTACAAGATCCGCGTGCCGACTTGGGGGATTGCCGGTGCGCCGCTGGTAGACGGCAATCTGGTCATCGTGCAGATTGGCGGCGAGGAGGGGGGGTGTATCATGGCCTTTGATAAAAAGACCGGCGCCGAGAAATGGCGGGCCCTTGACGATCGCGCATCTTATTCGGCTCCCATCATCATTCAACAAGCCAGCCGGAGAGTTTTAATCTGCTGGACCGGCGACCAGGTGGCGGGCTTGGATCCGGCCACAGGCAAGGTCTATTGGAAATATCCCTTCCCCCAGAAGCGAATGGTCATTAACGTGGCTACTCCTGTGGTTTGCGGGGATCGGCTCTTTGTGTCGTCTTTCTTCGACGGCGCTTTGATGCTCAAACTTTGTCAGGACAAACTGGAAGTGGAGCCAATCTGGCAGCGGCAGGGCAAAAATGAACGGCAAACCGATGCCCTGCATGCCATGATCAGCACGCCGCTTTTGGAAAGCGATTATGTTTATGGTGTAGACAGCTACGGCGAATTGCGCTGTCTTGACGCTCGCAATGGAAACCGCATTTGGGAGGATTTGACCGCCGTGCCCAAGGCGCGTTGGGCTACGATCCATATTGTTCGCAATGGAGCGCGGACATGGATGTTCAACGAGCGGGGCGAATTGATCATCGGCATGCTTTCGCCGCAAGGTTTTCAGCAAATCAGCCGTGCAAAGCTGATCGAACCGACGACGGACCAACTGGACCAGCGCGGCGGCGTTTGCTGGTCGCATCCCGCCTTTGCATACAAGCATGTGTTTGTGCGAAATGATCGGGAATTAGTGTGCGCCAGCCTGGCCGCCGCCGAACAACCCTAAACACGTTCGCAGCAGTGTTTTTAGGACTAGCCATAGTCGAAGAACTTCTCTCCTGTGCACAGGCCGGCGAATATTTTTTGAAGCGCCGCGTTTTATTCTCCTGATCATGCGGGACGGTTGTCATGAATTGTGTGATTATCCTATTTTGATAAGAGATATTTCGTATAGCGGGGTGTTTTGGCAATGAATCTGTAACATGTCGCGATTAACACGACTTTCCAACACAGCCGCTAAATTAAATGAAAGAACGCGACGGACTGGAAAGGTCCGCTTAAGCATCCCGTCCGGCCGATACCTGGACAGGAAGCAATTATTCAATTGATAAGCTTACAGGCAAAGGCACAAAGAGAGGTGTAAAATGCCTTTTCATTGACCAAATTACTCAGCAATTCAAAAACGCAATTATATGTCGTGTTTGAATTTACTTCAAATGGGCGCTACGGGGCTCGAACCTGTGACCTCCAGCTTGTCGAAATTTTTTTTAAACCTCAAGAATCAACCCGAAGTCGATGATTTTGTATAACTTACATCCATGCTTTCGCTTTTGCAAGTAGGCGCAAACAACTATCATTTAGACGCCAAAAATGATGGATTCAAAACATAAAAGTGTACGAAGTGGACGGGATTGCCGACTTCAAGGATTCCACCTTCGGGAGGTATGAAATTTCAAGGAGTGCAGAGGATTAAGTATCCGCTGCACCAATGCGCACCTGATTGTGTTGGATTCGACGCCAGCGGACCGTGGATGTCCGGAACTCGATGCTCACCCTGACCGCGGTGACATCAACCAGGGGCTGGGAGCGAAACGAGTTTTTTCTATCCGCTGCATTCCTGATCGGCCTGGACCTGGTTGCCGGCAGCCAGACCGGCTGAGCGTGAGGTCCAATGTCCGCGGCGGTGATCGCGACGGGCGATCTGCCCACGTCGCCGGCTACGTGGGCACCAGGTCGCTTTGCGGTGCATAGGCGCTCGAGTCGTTGCCGGTGTCGGTGTCCAGGGCCTGGATGCAAGCCGCGGCCGCGGGCGCCGGGGCCTAAAGCGCCGTCGGGGCAGGTGTCAAAGCTCGGCCAGGCTGGTCCGGACGCAAACTGAGCGAAACTGTGGCTGCCGTTTTGGCAATTTTCTCCGATCGGGGAGAAAATCGGCTTTTTCCCTGTTCCGCGATCCGCGGCGGGACCGGCGGCGATCGCGGCGGCGAAAAAACGGCTGCGGCGTCGCCGGCAGCCATTTGGTGGCCATCATCAATAACAAAGGCGTCGTCAGCTGCTGGCCAATAGCCACCATCGACGCCGGTGGCATCGAAAACAAAAGCGATGACGATCGCGGAGGGAAAAAAGGCCGCGGCGTCATCTCACCTATTACTCTTTTGATTTTCGCTGGGATTTTGCTCTTTTTTTTATCATTTCATCCTGGATTTTTTTCATTAGACTAATTGAGATCCATACTGGCCGAAAAAATTCAACGCCCATTTCAGTTATTTCCATCGACGCATCTATTCCTTTTGGCCGATGATAATGAACTGGCGTTTTCCGATTGGCAGATTTCTTTATCATTGCAATTCTCCTTGTTAAAAAGTGGGTTAGAAAACTCATAACGATTTTAGGAAGTTTTTCAGGTACGCACAATGTTCCTGTTCGGAATTACTTTGGTTGGGGAAGATTTTGCAGGGCATCGGTAATCGCTTGCGGGTTCACGTAATGATTCATGGTTGTACTCAGAGACGTGTGTCCAAGCGCGGCCGCCGCGATATATGGATTGATCTTTGCAAGCTCCGTGGCCATGCTCTTGCAGGGCGTGAAAACCATAGCGGTGAGTTTCGGGGATCTTCGATTTTTGGAGCATGCGGCGGCGGCATGATTGCAAATAATCGAAGCCATGCGGCCAGGGGAAAATTTTAGGGCAGGTCTCTTGAAATTTTCTCAGCGGTTCGATGGCCTCGAGCGCTGCGCTCGATAGAGTAAATTGGTGAGAGTCTCCGCCCTTGTAACAATCGCCGGGAATGGTGAGCACATTCCCTTCCAACATCGGCCAGCGCAACCGCATGATCGAACCAATACGCAAGCCCGTTTTGAAAGTAAATAGAATTAAGGCCCTCCACCATGCCGCGGGCGTCATGCCATCAAGTTGCGGCACTGTCGCGGTTTCCGTTGCTTGTAACCAGGCGGAAATTTCATCCAATCCAAAAGAATCGGTAGGCGGTTTGTTTCGCCGGCGGGGCTTGTTCAAATACGGCGGATCCGGCAAGAGTCCTGCGCCGAGGCGGTTTTTTTGAGTACGCGGACCCAGGCGGTCGAAAATCATTTGCAGGTGAATACAGACCTTGCGGCAAGTATTGGGAGAAATATTTTCACAATGCCGAGTAAGACGCTGGGAGAGTGCCTTAACAAACTTCGCGCAAATTGGTGCTCCAATTTGATTGATCGGCGGATCTCCTGTGTAAAACCTCCATAATTTCAAGGCGTTTTTATATTCCTTGAATGTGCCGGCGCTTGTGGATTTTGGCTCCAGGCAAATCGGGCGTATGTATGCAATGTAGAATTGGGTGAGCGTCATTTCCGGAGACAATGAGGCCGCGGGTTCGGGTTCCGATTCAATTTTGGTTTTTTTCGTGGCCTCGTTGAAACACTTTTTCCAATATGACGGATAGGAAGCCTGCCAGTGCCTAATCGTGGTTGGCTTTAGAGTCAAAACTTTCGCGACTTCATCATTCGTCAGACCCTTGGCGATTAATTTTGCGGCCGCGTTTATGCCGATTACGGCCTCCGATGTCAAGCCCGGGTCGATCGCCGGAAGTTTGATCGGCGGCAAAGTGGCTTCGATGCCCAATCGTTCGCGGGCTTCTTTCAGAAGCCCGATCCAATTTTTTTTATGCCGATATTGAAATGCTTTTAAAGTGTTAAGTGAAATATTTGCTTCATTCGCGGCCTGGCGAATCGTTTTACCCTGGACAACGGCCAGGGCGGCGTAGTAACGGGATAAAATTACCCGGTCCGCCGGCTGGCGGGATGGACGGGGCTTGGCTGGTTTTACGGCAGCAATCATATTTTACCTCCTGCCTCTGGGCCTTTGGAAGTGATCTTGGAATTGAGCGCCGACCGATCGCGGCCGTTAGGAAATTCCGTTTTTAAATGCCGCATTACAATCGCCCATGATTCAATCGGCCGGTGATCTTGTATAAGGGCCATTAACTGCGCTGAGTTATGCGCCCGGGCGCAGCCTAGCGCCATGGCCATATTCAAGTTCTTTGCATACAACCGGGCGGAAAGAATCTCCGCCGGCACGTCCCATAGTCGTTGCGGTCGGAATGTGGGAGGCATTACACAGAGATAGACCGCCTGTTTGCCTTTAAGAGGCATGACTACCTGCCTTTCCGTTGCGCTTCACAGCGCAACAAAAAAGCTTCAGCCCAGTTGATCGTTGTAAGGGGGCCTGTGAGGGCGCCCGCGCGTAAGTCGCCTTATGCGCACGGTCAACTGGGTTGGAGCCTTTTTGATTTTCATGGTTTCCTCACAGCAGAATCCTTACGCCCGCAATTTTATCCCCGGGCATCTATCCGTGTCAATAGGGTCGAAAACCCTGCAATTTACGGCGAATGGGATGGTATAATGCGGTTTACAATCTGGCCGATCATACACCTCAAAAACGGTGCTTTGCCCTTGTGATCGGCCAGTTATTCTTGTAGATATTTTGCCCGAAATCTGCTACCTTTTCAGATTTAGATTTTTCCCAGGGCATTGCCGCTTCTTTTTATTTGCCGGCTCCGCGCGGCCGTGCTCCGGGCTCTCTACCCCGGAGTATCTTTGAGTGATAAAAAAATATCTAGAGCAAGAAGTCCTTCGATTACTGAATACTTCTAAACTGTCTCGGCGGAAAATCGCTCGGAGCACCGGCGTGAGCCGTGGGACTGTTGACGGAATCGCCAATGGCACACGAAAACTTAAAGAGGGCAGATCCAACCTAAGCGAAGATGCTTTGGAACTTTTCCTTGCTTCCCAACCTTTACCTAAAAGATGTGAGGAGTGCGGGGCAAAAGTAGTGCTGCCCTGCCGGCATTGTGCTGCAAAGATCGAGGCCGCCAGAAATAAAAAAAGGCCGCTTGATCGCGGACCGCCGATCATCTTGGGTTTGAATTTAAAGCCGGAGCATCAAGTCAGATACGAAGAGGTCCGTCGCGCTCGCCGAACCAGTCGGTCAACAGGCGCAGTGCATGAAGCGCAGGCAGGTCCGAAGATCCGCCGGCGGCGGCGGGAAAATTTTCAGGGCTCAATCGACGGGTGTTTCGATCGCATCGATGCCACCGGCGGCATCGATCAACAAGACCGCGCTTCCCCTGGTCTCGTTTAAGATGATGGCCATCTTGGCCTCTATGCCTTCCAAAAGAACTTCACAACCAATCCGCAAATAAAGATCGATCGAATCCCTCAAGCTTTCAAGTTCGATAGCATAGGCGGGCCGCATGATTATTCATCGAAAAGTTTTACCAATTGGCGCAGGACCGGCAGTTGTTGCGCGAGTTTATTATTTACGTCCTGTAGTTGCTTCACGGTATCGGCCGCTAGCTTCGTCTTGGGATCGCCGATGTTCAACTGAGTCATCAGCGCGTGGGCCTCGCGGCTACCCAGGGCCATGGCACCCAGGGAATGGATCGCCGGCGTTTCCTCTTTTAAGGCGCTGGTTGCGGACTTCCGCAGACGTTTGGCCGCTTTTTGGAATTCGTCGTTTGTGATGTCTCCGGCCTGCCGGGCCTGCGCGAGCCTGGTCATGTTGTCGGCGTAATCTGAGAGCGGATCGGAAATTCCTAGACTTGATTTTTGACTTTTGACTTCTCGATAGTAATCATCGAGATGTTTCTTTTTTAATCTGGAAAGCGTCTCGGCATTAAGCATTTGCTTCTTGAATAGATCCTGATCGTGGTCCATTTCGCGGCTATATTTTTCTTCCGGGCGCTCCATGGCTTGCGTTAGAGAGTCGGCCTCGTGCCGCTGCCTTTGACGTTCTTGATCCCTCTCCCGCTGTTCTTCTTGTCGTTGTTTTTGCGAATCCAAGGCAGAAATGCGGTAATCATATGCCCACAGTTTTGCCTCCTTCAATGGATCACCCTTTAAGGTATCCGCAAATTCACTCCTTTTCCTTGCCCTCACGGCGTTCTCGCCGCCGAGTTCATCATCCATATTTTGGAGAATTTTATCGGCCTTATCGCTTTGTTCCTTTACGAGATCTGATCGTTTTTGTTTTTGCTGTTGGCCGATGCGTTTTTTTTCATTGATGTCGGCAAATTGGATATTCCGATCTTCGCTTTCCCATTGTGCGGCCAGTTTATCCAGCGAATCTCCGCCGGTTATAAGGTCTTTCCCTTTTGCCCATCCACCCGAAAACAACCGCATTGCTTTGGTCATTGCATTCACATTACCGCCCCCCAGAGCTCCGCCGGATATTTTATCTAGGGCTCCCACCGCCGGCGATTGCATTGCCGTCAAAGCCATGTCAGCCATAGTATTTTTCAAGTTCTTCCAGGAATTGCCCAAGGCATTAGATCGGGCCACGTCTTCCGGTTTAATGATCTCATGCTCGCCGAGCAAGTTGAGATATTCCTGCATGAGTTTTAGGGTGGGGATCATTTCCGCGCCACTTTTTCCGAAAAGTTCCACGGCAATATTGGCACGGTCGGCGGGATTTTTTATATTGTCGAAGGCCGCGGCTACTTCACTTAATGCCGCTTCCAAGGGCTTCGCGGCCAGCTTTTCAGGATCAAGGCGCATGCTTTCAAAAGCGCTTTGCTGTTTGGGCGATAATTCGGCCATTGAACGTTGAAACCGGGAAAGCATCATGGGGTCGAAGCCTGCGCCCATCAGCCGGCTTGTGGATTCCGGCCTTGCCCCAGCATAAGCGATTCACGTCTGACGTTCTGTGCCAAATTCTGGCGATCAAGAAATGTCTTTAAGGTGAACCCGCCAGCTATGGCCCCCGCCGTTATGAGAGGATGCCCCATGGCCAGGGCACCCATACTTGAAACCATACCACCCAGTCCCGCTCGATCGCCAACTTGATAAGCAATATCACGGGTTGCACTGGCCAGGCTATGAATTACTTTTTGCTTAGAATCGCCGATCGCGGCGGCGGTCTCGGCCGCTTCCCGGCTGAGTTCGACCCGCATGGAATTGCCCCAGGGCAGCATTTCTTTCCAGCGCATTTGATTGCGGAGGGACTGATCTTTGCCTGTATTGGCCCCGGTGAGCATGAGGTCTTGGGGATTGAATAAGCCTCGTCCATCCTTATTCAGGTCGGCCAGGGCCGACTTCCAGGCCCGGGTCTCGGCTACCGATCGCTCCATGACCTGCTTTTGGGTGTCGAAACCGCGCTTGAACTTTTGAAACTCTTCCTGAAATGAACCAAAGCCGTCGCGCCCGGCCTCGCGCATGTCGGCTTTGAACCGGGCGGCGTTTGTGAGAAGATCGATGCGGATTTCACCGGCTACGCTGGACATGCTTCACCTTTTTGTGGTACAAAATGTTTCGCAGGGGAGCGGTTCGGAGGAAACCGCTCCCCGGAGTTTATCGGGTGAACCGTGAAATACACCCGATAGGCCCGGGGAACTGCCGCATAGTTGAAACCAAAAAAACTACCGGCGTTCGCGCACGGGCTGTTTTCAGATCGGCAATGCCTTAAAAAACCGATCAAAAATTAAACATGAGCGAATCGGTCCATTAGTTTTTTGACTGTGTTGCGGAGTTCCTGGATAGCCTTTTCGTTTGCCGCCGGCGGGGCGTCGTTTCGGGCCAAAGTATCAAGCTCTACACTTGCCAACCACTTTTCCTGCCAGCGCTTGTTCCGCTGCCAAAACATAGGAATGATGGCAGCCGTGCTTGGGTAGCCTAGTTCATCGTACCCCAAACCAATCAAGGCATCGATAAGATCGGTGCGTGTTTTTTCCTGAACCTCCGCGGCGGTCTGGGCGACGGATACCAGTCGCTCGTGGCGTCGGATGAAAAATCCGTCGAGGTCTAGGCGAAGTTGCAACTCTGTTTCCAAGATACCGAGAAAATCTTTTTTGATGCCTTCCGCAAAGTCGGGCATCGTGGATAGTTGCCCGGGCTGGAGTTGTTGCGGCGGACCGGCAAGCATGGCTTCTCGCCGGGCATCGAGGCCTCCGCGGTCGGTCAACAGATTATCGATCCGCTGGTTAAGATCTTCGGCCTCTTTTTTCAAAGGCTTCGATAACCAGGTGTCGAGATTGAGCGGGTGCAATTCCGTCCAGTTTTTCATAATTTTGAATCCTTGTTTTATTTGCTTGCGGCCTTAAGGCCGGCGGTAGGTGTTATTCGGCCGGTAAAATTCCCAAATTGATGAGCAGCCTTTTCCGCTCCCGGATCTGAGCCCGAAGCTCGGCGTTTTCTTTCAAAAGCCGGTAGATTTCCCGCTGTTTGGAAATCGATTGACTTGCCGAGACGGTCGGCGTTGTTTCCAGGCTTTGTTCTAACCGCGATTCGAGAGGAGCGGAATTTTGCGTCGGAGCTGCTCGGGAAACGATTTCCGAACCCACGCCGATCGGCGGCGGTCCTGCGTTCGCGTTTCGGAACTGAGATTTTGAAACCAGGCGGTAAATAAGCGGGTTGGATGGATCGATCGGCACACGGTCAAATTCCATTGCCCCGCTGTCGTCTCTCAGCATGTCGATCATGGTTCACCCCGGGTTAAAACGCCGCGTCGATTGCGGTTTTTACGCCATTAGAATTGAGAAGATTTTTGTGAGGCAAAATGTAAAACACTTGAACCCATCGGCCCAACTCCGGGGCCGGTTTCGGATAAGCCTTAGAAAAGGAAACGCTTGTCCGCGTGAAAGCATCGCGGGCCTGATTGGTGATCCGATTGTAATCTTCGGGGCTGGCGTAAAGTTGATCGACCGGCTGAAGGTTAGGATTTTGCTGGAGGATTTTTTCCGCGGCATCGCGCAGACCGACGACAAAATAAGTCAACACGAAAGAGCGATTGACCACGGTTTGGGGCTCCGCCCGTTGGGCCGGCGTTTGAAATCCCTGGTATGCCGGCGGCGAATCGAGCACCTTTTGAACGGCCGGCGTGATTTTTAGCGGCACGTCGATCGAGTTGGTTCTTGGATCCACGTCGCGGAAAAGTTCCATAACCTTTTCAGTCGATAACTCCTGATCGGCCGCGGCTTTTTGTATGGCATCGCGGAAAAATTGGAATTGATTATCGAATGGGGTGACGATCCAGCCGGCGGCGTCGACGGGCGGCATGGCAAGGTCCGGACAGTTTTTGAGGATGAAAGCCCGCAAGTTTTCTTCTGCGACCCGAAAAGGTCCGGCAGGGCCGATGCGTGAAGCCGGCAGAATCCCCTTAGCGATTAATCGAGAGACAGCCAGGGGCGTTGTGTTCAGGGCATCGGCTGTGGTTTTAACGTCCAGAAAATCGGCTATAGCGGGCATGGTTGAAAACTCCGGTGAAAATTTGGTTATCCGCCCATGATAGTTTTTTGGGGTGGCCTATTTACAGCCCTGGATATGTAACTACGCCGATTTTTTTGGAGCACGCCGGCGAATGCTTACGGCCGGGACCACACGCTTGGGCCGGTCGGGTTGTTTATGGCAGGCAGGATTTCGGCAGCGCAGGTATTGGATCTGAGCTGATCCGGACCGTTTGGAATCGCGGATCACGATAACATCGCCGCAATACTTGCATCGGTCGCCGGGCTGAGTCGGCAATTTCGCCGGGTCGCCTGGTTGAATGGGCGGCGCCGGCGGCCCGGAAAACAGATCTTGAATAAATTCCGCCGGGGTTTTTCCCGCGGCCGCAATCGCGGCGAAGATATAATCCGGTTCCAAGGCTCGGTCGGGCCGGAGTTCGGCAATCATTCTAGCATATTCGGATTTTTGAGGCGGATTTTTCATAGATCAAGGAGAGATGGGGAGAATCTACCGAATCGCTCACTATCAGCCCAATCCGTCAAGGGCCAGGACCTCGGGAGGGACCCGTGACCCGGGGCCTCGACCGGAATAAGGGAATCTCTTTTTCCCTTCTGGCAATTTCCCAGGGGCCAGCGCCTTGTTCATTCTCTCGCTAGTTCCCTTCTTATTCGTGGTTGAAACCTATTCGAGGTGAAATAACCCAGACCGTCGCTGCGCGTCCTGATCTTGTTGGCCGTGTTTGACCGCTATCGATAATCAAGCTGGCGTCGCGTAACTCTACCCGCCGCGGCCGGCCGGTGTCCGATGCAAGATCCAAGGCCGTGCAAATTTCTTCGTCCGTTGCGCCGTATTCTCTCCGCGCTCTGATAAGGGCCATCACTCGTTGTCGGATATAGCGGACCTCGCCGGCGATCGCCCGGGCCGCGGCCTGGCTGGTCGCGCTGCCAGGTGCAAACGGAGCTGCCGGCTTGTCGATCGGGATGGCCAGCTTTCGCGGTTCATCGAAAAGCGCTAATTGTTGCATGGATTGTTGACCTCTCGCATGGTCGTGTTTCCTTTTCGGGCTTCTAACTCTTGATCGAGCTTGCACCAAAACTCGTTGGCTTTCGACCGAACGATCCTGAGAAGTCTGCCGAATTGGGATTTTTGCTCCGCTTCCGATCCGATGCCAAGATAACTGACCATTTTTTCCATTAGACAGGTACGGAATAGTGTTATGGGCTGGCGTGCTTTTTGACCCTGATTTTTCACGGCGACCGCGGAGTATCTTAGCCATTTGTCGCCATCTTTCAGCGCCAATGAAAGAACACAAGCACTTAAAATTAGTTCCCGATCTTCTTCCGCCGGTAACATATTTTTCAC
The DNA here is from genome assembly GCA_963845975.1 of Pirellulales bacterium. Lineage (GTDB taxonomy): Bacteria > Planctomycetota > Planctomycetia > Pirellulales > Thermoguttaceae > JBEKIK01. The sequence continues at coordinate 2,171,458 of CAWJUD010000002.1, forward strand.
GATGCCAGGCCGGCTGTGGTAGATGGTCTTCCATACCTTGTAGAAAAGCGGTTTTACTTGATCCCAACTCACTGACTTGATGAAGAGGATTAATTTATCTTCTTCTTCATCAGGACAACGCACCCGCGGGGATATATTGTCGCCGGCCGGAATTAACTGCGCGGTTATTTCGGAATCCGGAATTAAGCGCGCAGTTATTTCCGTATTTTCCATAAACGCAAATCGTGGCTGCGGATCGGGCCGCTTGCCTCGATTGTGCGGATTCGGCGACCAAACATAAATGAACCATCCCGATTTTTGCTTGTCAACTATATCGACTAGCGACTCTCTTTCCAACTGCTCAAACCAATCTTTTGCGCAACGTGCATCCTTTCCTAATTCGAGCCCGACCTGCGCCGGGTCAATAAAAATATAATCCGGCTGCCGACCTGCGATATTCCACAACAGCCAATAACAAAGTTTACTGGGTCCGCGCAGTCTTTTGTGTCGCATCACCCAATAGAGATTTGTAATGTTCGGATCCTTCCAACCACTCATTTTTTCCAACCTTCCTAAAAAGTATTTTTACACTCCATGCGCTGCAAGGCGCTTTTCAGCGGCGTCGATGGCTTCCTTTTGCCGCGGGAAAATTTTCGCCGGCCGCGACTGGGGAATCGCGCCCTGATCCTCTTCACTCAGGCGAGTCAGGGAGTCGAAAAATCTTTGTAAACTTTCGCGCGAGCAGCATCTTGTTGATCCGCACATGATGTATTCAAGTTTAACGCCACGAATCCCCACGCTAGACCATCGGTAAAGTGTTGCGATTTTTGGGCGCTTTCCGGCCCGACGTTTAGGCAAGATTCGCACGGCGTCGGCGAAAGAGAGGATCGTCTCTGAGCTTATATTGATCACGACTCACTCCATGCGTTATTGCGGTTGTGCGCAAACAACACATGAAGTAAAGCAGAAAAGCCTTAGAAGTCAGTGGCTTTTTGGTGGCTAGTTAGTGCCAGAATTGCCCCAGAGGTAGGGCAATCAGACTAATTATATTCAGAATTGAGCAAAAGACAGGGGGTTCATTGCTTAACCAATGGAGGTGAATCGGGTCGATAGTATCCAATACCTTTTTTATTTTTGATCCGGTCTGCTTTCATTAATTCATTAATGCCTCCAGGTTTATATAAACGTCGTCCATCACCACAGCAAACTTTATTGGCCAAAGAGAGTTTTGTTAAAGCCTTGCCATCGAGAGCTTTTAAAATAAGTTGCTGGAGAAAATTCGGAACAAATTCATTATTTGTGGATGTCTCTAATTTCGGCAAAAGAAATTCACGGTCAGTGATGCGCCCTTTTTTATCCCGATGCCAGCTTAAACCCGACTCTCTATTCAACTTGATCTGATCCAGTTCCGTAGGATCATAAGTATAAACTGTTTGAGTTCCAAGCCCGGTGTACCTCTTCTCCTTAATCCGATTCAGTTTTTCTGGCTTTCCCTTTTCATCGACTCCTAACCAGAAACAGCCTAGCTTCGCGTAACGATTGATCGAATCGCGTCGAGTTCCTAATTTTTCCGCGGCCTCCGCGGCTGTGAGGCGGTTTAGATAAATCTTTATTGTCTTTGAGGGCTTTCCCGAGGAATGTGCATCATCGATATTCTGAAGGTCAGTTAATGACCATTCGTACAAAGGCTTGCAATGACCTCTGCTTTTTCGTCGTGATAGGGGTATTTTTTGAGCGATAAGTTTTCTTCCACCCAACCAGCGGCAACCGCGATGAAGCCAATCATATAAAAGGCCGAAAGTCATCCAAGGAAACTTTTTAAGGGCTTCATTTGTAGAGATATAGCCGCTTGAAAACTCAACCTGAGGAATCAATGGTGTCTTTTTTAATACCCTTTGTTCAATACTTTCCTGAAGATAAACATAAACTTCTCGCCATCGATTACCATGTGTTCGCATCCATCTTCTCTGATACTTCAGTTTTGATCTTTTCTCCCTACGCCGAGATCCCAGTGTACTTTTGCCTATATTTAGAATCGCGTCGGCTGTAGTCTCCGTAATCCACCTTCGGCCGAGTCGATCTATAAAGATTCCGTCATTCGGTTGGCCTTTTAGATCAGAAAGAATCATGGCCTCACTTTCAGAAATAGCCAATATATTACGCAATCCAAAATGCTTTCCACCCGGAGTAGGATGAGAAAATGGCACCAGCTTAGTACGAATTACCTTGCCATTAACCCTTGATTTGTTGCGGATCATTTGCCAGATTTTTTGGACCTGACTATTGATCAATTTTGCTGCTTGCTTACAAGTGATCCACCATTCTCCATCGATCCAGAATCGTCCCTTGTTAGAATTGTTTTCACTCATAGAAAACCCTCCTTTAAATTTCCGGGCGGTCCGCCGGCGGCCGTGGCGGAGGGTTGGAAAGGCCACGACGCGCCGGCCGGCCTATGCGGGAAGCTAACCCGCGACCCGGCAAGTTTTATTATTATCCGATTTCGTTTACGATTTTAATAGCCTTCTTTGCATCCCGCTGGGCGTAAATTTCGGTAGTGTCCGCCTTGGAATGCCCTAAGATGATCTGGGCGGCCTCCAGGCCGAAGTCTCTTCTTATTTGCGTTGCCGCGCTATGCCGGAGTTGGTTGGGATGCCAATTCGGCAAAAACGCCGGCTTATCGATGCCCATGTGCTCGGCATCCGCTTGGATCTGCTTATTGGCCAGGACCACGGCCCGGGCGATCGCCCGACGATAGGAACTTTTGTCATACCGATCGGCCGGCGGGCGTTTCCGCCTGGTCTTACGCCGGTTTTGCTGGGATGGCTGGATCCGGGTCTTGCGCTTGGAGCGTCGATTTGCGTTGCGGTGTTGCTCGGATTCGAGCGGCTGAAAGCAAAACGCATCGGCCGGTCGTAAAAGGTAGGGGCGGAGAATGTCTTGCCCCCGGGGTCCGATAAAAATTAACCGCTGTTTGTCGAGGTGCTCAGTCTTGTGGCTGGCCAACCGATATTCCCAAACGGCCTTGCTTCGATCCACGTCGATGGGCCGGACCTGGCAAATCTCTCCAGGCCGGGCGCCGGTAAGCCGCTGTAGACGCACCATGTCGGCCACCATGGCCGGGAGGTAGAATAGGGTGGCATTGATCACTTCATCCGGCACGGGGCCAACAGAGGCCGTTTCCCGGGCCTGTGATCGCCCCTTGCGGAGCCCGTCCATGCTTCGAAGGGCTTCAAAGGCCGATGGTTTTAACAATTCACGCGAAACCCCCCATTTAAATATCCGTTTTAGGCAATGGATCTGGGCATTGATGTAATGCCGGCTGAGCTTTCGGTCAATCATGGTCTGCCGCACGTCCTGCAGCGCCAGGGGGCCGAATTCCGCGGCCAGGGTGCGGCCATAAAGACCCTTTATCAGCCTAATCGCCAGTTTGATTTGTTCGACGGTCCGCGTCGGCAGACCGTTTTTGCGATAGTAGCCGACACAAAAATCCATGTACTCGGCACACAATTGGACGACGGTTAGATTTTCGTCGTATTCCAATGGCGGGGCAGGAACGTCTATTTCGGCGAGAATTCGCCTATAGGCTTTGCGACTTTCCGCGGATCCGAAGGGACCCAGATAGACTTGCCGCCCTTGGATGCGAACGTAGGCGCGGCCGCTGCGTTTATGAAGACAATACTTGGGAACATGATCGCTCTTTTTCGACATTGTGCAACCCTCCATCTTAAAAAAGTGTCAATTAGTGTCAATTGACGCTCGACTTCAGGCCGCACTTGCGAACGCCGCAAGGTATCTAACACAAGATTCGGCAAAGGTTTAAAACGAGTGGGCGTATGCGACTTGAACGCATGGCCTCCAGCTTGTCGAGCTGGCGCTCTAACCAACTGAGCTAAGCACCGGTTTCTTCCAGCCTAGCGGCTTTTGACCGCTTAAAGCCAAATTGAAGTCCGAAATGATAATTGTGACATTCGATTTTCTAACAGTCAACAGACCGGCCGGTTGTCGAATTACGCCCCCCCTCATACAGGTGTTAAGAATCAATGTTAAAACTTACTTGATTAGATGGAAAAGGGATATGGGATGCAAAATCCCTCACCCTAACCCTCTCCCGGAGGGAGAGGGGACATGATTCAAGCTCTCCCGGAGGGAGAAGGAACGTGATTTCATTCGTACTTGGATAAAAATGGGAGGAGATTTCATCTACTCCCGGGAGGAAAGTGACTATAATAACAAAATCTTTTACTGCCAGAGCAATTCACTCTTGATACAATTGTTATGAATCCTATACTTGAGAGGCAGTGTGCCTTTGCCTGACAGCGGCTTGGTGTCCTTTGTAACGACATCCCGCTCGACGGCCAAATATCCAATCCAGTCACGCAGGAGAGTATGCTGAAAGTAAATCTGCCCGACGGAAGCATTTTGCAGTATTCGCGTCGCGTTCGTCCGCTGGATATCGCCGCCGATATCGGCCCCCGACTGGCTAAAGCGACCTTGGCCGCCCAAGTGGACGGCCGTTTTATAGGGGCCGATCAGCCTTTGCCCGAGGAAGGGCAAATCTCGCTGCGGCTTATTAATAAAAAGGATCCCGAAGCCTTGGACATCATGCGCCATTCGTGCGCGCACGTGATGGCCCGAGCGGTGATGCGATTGTTTCCCGGCGTGCAATTGGCGTTTGGTCCGACCATCGAAAACGGCTTTTACTACGATTTTCAACTGGAGCACGTGCTTTCGGAAGAGGATTTTCCCCGCATCGAGGCCGAAATGGCTGGAATCGTCAAGGAAGACGAAGCCTTCGAGCGCGTGGAAATGGATCGGCTGGAAGCGGTCCAGTTTTGTACGGACTTGGGACAGACGCTCAAGGTCGAGCACATCGAGGACGGTTTGAGAGACGAGGCCGCGGTTTCGTTTTACCGGCAAGGCGAATTCATCGATCTATGCCGGGGGCCTCACGTGCCCAGCCCGGGAGCGATCGGGGCCTTCAAACTCCTTTCCGTGGCCGGTGCCTATTGGAAGGGCGACGCGTCCAGGCAGCAGTTGCAGCGGATTTACGGCACGGCCTGGTTCAGCCGTGAGGAACTTGATGAATATATCCACAAAGTCGAGGAGGCCAAGCGCCGCGATCACCGCGTGTTGGGCCGGAAATTGGAACTTTTCATGATCGACCCGGCCGTGGGTTCGGGGCTGGTTTTTTGGTTGCCCAAAGGGGCGATCATCCGCCGCGAATTGGAAAACTTCATCTACGACGAGTTGATCAAAAGCCACTATCAGCCGGTGTATACGCCGGTGATAGGCAACGTGCATTTATACGAGACCTCGGGCCATTATCCTTATTATAAAGACTCCCAATTCCCGCCCATCGAAATGGCCGACGGCGACCGTTATCTGCTCAGGCCCATGAACTGTCCGCACCATATTACGATCTACAAATCCAAACCGCGGAGTTATCGCGAGTTGCCCCTGCGCCTGGCCGAATTCGGCACGGTCCACCGCTTCGAGATGTCGGGCGAGCTGAACGGCATGACCCGCGTGCGCGGGTTCACGCAGGACGACGCCCATATCTTCTGCACCGAGGACCAGGTGGCCGGCGAGTTCCGCGGCTGCATGGACATGACGCAACTGGTTCTAAAAACCCTGGGTCTTGACGATTATCGCGTGCGGCTGGGATTTCGCGATCCGGTCGGCGACAAGTACGTCGGCACTCCGGAAATCTGGCGGCGGGCCGAGGAGTCGCTGGAAGAGGTCTGCCGGGAAATGGGATTGTCGAACGTTCGGGTGGAACGGGGTGAAGCGGCCTTCTACGGTCCCAAGGCCGATTTCATCGTAGCCGACTGCATCGGCCGCGAATGGCAATTGGGCACCGTGCAACTGGATTATAACCTGCCCAGCGCTCAACGCTTTGCCCTGGAATACATTGGACCGGACAACACTCCGCACCGGCCGGTGATGATCCATCGTGCGCCGTTCGGTTCGTTCGAACGGTTCGTGGGCATGCTCATCGAACATTTCGCCGGGGCATTCCCCTTGTGGCTGGCGCCCGAGCAGGTCCGAGTGATGGTCGTGAGCCAAAAAGTGGAAGAGTACGGACGCAAGATCCAAGAGCGGTTGTCAGAAGCCGGGTTAAGGACGACCGGCGACTACCGGGCGGAAAAAATCGGGGCAAAAATACGCGACGCGCAGTTGGAATTGATCCCTTACATGTTTATCATTGGCGGCAGGGAGGCCGAAGAAGATAAAGTCTCGGTCCGCGACCGCCTGGCAGGCGATCTAGGCCCCATGCCCATCAATCAGGCAATAGACAAATTAAAAACCGAAATTCGCAATAAGACTATCCGCCAGGTGGTTAAAGGGCAAGGTTTAGGAGTTAGGGGCGAGGGAAAAAAAGGATGAAGGCTGAGGGATGAAGGACGGATGCGGAATACTGAATAAGAGTTTCTAACAAAATGAAACAGAACGATTGTAAACCTTTAAATGGATGCCAATTTTCCGAGGTTTTTACGTTACTGCTAGCAAGCTGGCAGTGGCACACGTCATTTTGTTAGAGGCTCTAAATACTTTATGCTACGAAATAAAAACTAAAAACTGCAAATTGTGAACCAAGTCCATCTGTTGATAACTGAAAATACATAACCGTAAACCGAAAACCTTTGGAGTAAAGTGCGTATGGGAAAATGGAAGATCACAGGCGAGGTCAAGCAGCGAGTCAACGAACAAATCCGCGTCAATAGCGTCCGCGTCATCAGCGCGGATGGAGCCCAGTTGGGCATCATATCCACCGACAAGGCCATGGAACAGGCTCGCTTGGCCGATCTCGACCTGGTGGAGGTGGCGCCAAACGAACGTCCCCCGGTTTGCCGGATCATGGATTTCGGCAAGTTCAAGTATCAGCAGAAGAAACGCCAGCATAAAAGCCATAGCCACCAAATGAAGATCAAGGAGATCCGTGTGCGGCCCAAAACGGGCGATCACGACTTGAATGTCAAGGTCGGCAAGGCCCGGGAATTCCTCGAACACAAAGATAAGGTGATCGTCAGCGTGATGTTCCGCGGCCGCGAGTTGGCACACATCGAAGAAGGCCGCAAGGTGATCGACGATATCCTTACCAAGTTGGAAGACGTTTCCAAGATCGAATCTCCCCCGTTGCACCACGGCCGGCGCATGATCTGTACGCTGGCGCCGAAATAGCCTTTGTACCGCGGCTATTGATGGTCGGGTAAATAATGTCGCGCCATATGTTTTCATCTATGGCATATGCTCCCGGAGTATGCTCCGGAGCTAAACGGTGAATGCGACGTCATTTATAATACATTCAATAATTCATCTTGTTATTCTATCCATTTCCCTGTCCGCGGATTATACTAAAAATTTGGGAAAAAATCATTTCCGCGGTGTCTTTATTGCAGGCGGCCGAGCGAGACGGGGAACATGGCTGGCATAGGACCGGAAATTCTGACGCGGCTCTTGGACGAGCACGGCGCGGCGCTGGTGCTCTATGCCCAGCAATGGTGCGATACGCCCGAGGACGTGGTGCAAGAGGCGTTTTTGGCCTTGGTCCGCCAACCGGCATTGCCCGACAATTTGGCAGGCTGGCTGTATAAGGTAGTGCGAAATGGGGCCATCAATGCCTCGCGCACTTCCCGGCGGCGAACCAGGCGGGAAACGGCGTCGGCCGACAGGAGCGAGCCCTGGTTCCACATAACGCTGGACGACCGTTTGGATGCCGCCGAGGCCGCCCGTGCAATGCGGCAACTGCCCATCGAAGAGCGCGAAACGATAGTTGCCCGGCTGTGGGGCGGTTTGACGTTTGACGAAATCGCCCAGTTAACAGGTTCATCGACCAGCACCGTGCACCGCTGGTATCAGGCCGGATTGAATTCCTTGCGAGAAAGGTTGGGTGTGGCATGTCAGCACAAGAAAAACAAGACGAATTAAAATCATTCGAGGCCGCCCTGGCCGCATTGGCTCCCCGAACTGACCGGCTCGACCGCGAGAGGCTGATGTTCCTGGCCGGGCGGCAATCCGTTTTCCCCTCTACGGGCACCGACCGAAGGTTGGTCGGGAGAGGCACCCAAAGGGTACCCGGGGGTGAGGGAAAAAAGCGGTTTGGGGCATGGCCGGCGGCCTTTGCAGGCATGTCCGTCGTGGCGGCCACATTGCTTGTAATGCTTATTTCCAGACTGGGATCGAAGGATACAGATAATATTGTTAAAAATCAAGCCTCGCAATCGGCATTGGCTACCGAAGCTCAGGAAACAACAGATGCTAGCGATTATGCCGAACAACCTCGCAAATATCGCACATATTTCGACCTTGCTTTCCTATCGGGCACGGATAATCACAGGTTTGATGAATCAGATTCACCCTATTCCAACGCGGCGTTACTCCGCCAAATCCTGGCTAAAGGCGTGGACTCTTGGAAGCCCAGGGAGACGGGAGCTATTGACAGAAAACCAGTTATCACCCGGCCTCTAACGAATCGGGAACTAATGAACCAGCTTCTCGATCAAGCCGGAGCGGGACCGAGTTAAATTAGATTTCTCGCAAAGGCGCAAAGTCACAAAGAATTAAAGGAGCTAAATCATGAGATATCAAATAGGTCTTATTATCGCCTGGATGTTAGCGATACCAGTGGCGGTTTTGGGCGAGGACGCCGCAAACCAAGAATCCAAGATTAAGACCGTCAAAATCACGCTGCATCCGATGGCGGAGCCGCAACCGGCGCTAAAATATAAACTCTTACCGGCTTTTATCGATCTGAAGCCCGGCAACGCGGCGGTGTTTTATAATAAGCTGACCGCGGAATCGTTGGGCTTTTTCGGCAACAGCGATATGTGGGATAAAGCGGCTGAGTGGACCGAAGCCCCGCTGGCTGAATTATGCGATGAAAAGGTCCGTTCCGTAATCCTCGGTTGGTCGTGGAAAGTTAAAGAGATAAAGCGGGCCTCGCAATGCGAATACTGCGATTGGCAGGTGCCGATCCGGGAATATGGTTATGCAACTCCATTGCCGGAGCTTCAGCAAACCCGCTCCTATGGCAGGCTTTTGGCCCCTTACGCAAGACTACAAATTGCCGAAGGAAAATACGACGACGCCATCCAAACGTTGCAGGCCGGATACACGCTCGGCCGGCACGTGGCCAACGGGCCGACGCTTGTTCATAATTTAGTCGGCTGTGCGATTGTTGGTCTGATGTCCGAGCAAGCGATGGAATTGATTCAGCAGCCCGAGGCCCCGAATCTATATTGGGCCTTGTCCGATCTGCCCAGGCCGATTATCGACTTACGATCGGGCACATATGCGGAATATGACTTTTTGTTTATTAACTTCCCCGATTTGAAAAATCTGGAAACGAAAGAGCTGGCGCCCGACCAGTGGCGGGTCCTTTTTCAGCAAACCATGGCAAAAGCCGAGAATTTTACGAATGCCTCGCCGAAGAACAAGTTTATGCCAATGGTTTTAACCGCATCTCTGTTGATTGACGGATATCCGCGGGCAAAGACATTTCTGATCGAGCGCGGATGGCCCGCCGACAAGGTGGAAGACATGCCGGTTTGCCAGGTTGTGATGATTGCCGAGCTTCGGCAATTTGAAGAAATCCAGGACGAAATGTTCAAGTGGATGTATTTGCCGTATTCCGAGGCAATGGCGGGAATGAAAAAAGCCGAAGCCAAGATGATGCAATTCTTCCGCGGCGGACAAGAGATAATGCCCTTGGCTTCTGTCCTCCTGCCGGCCGTCTCGGCCGCAAAAGCCGCCGAAGCCAGAACGGAGCGGACCGTCGCCGTCCTCCGTGTATTCGAGGCCATAAGGCTTTACGGAGCGGCGCACGGCGGTCAACTGCCCGAGAAACTATCCGATATTACCGAGGTCCCTATTCCGATCGACCCGATGCATGGAACGGCGTTTATATACCACCGCCTTGAAGATGCGGCGATTTTGGAATCCCCAGCCCCGAGTGGATTAAATCCGGAGCCTCATTGGTTGCGATACGAAATTCACCTTGAATCGAAAGGGAAATAGTCATGCGACGTTTTCTATCATTTTGCTTGTTTTCATCGTTGTTTTTGCCGGCATCCGCGACACTGGCGGATGATAAATTCGATCCGGCCGCGCAGGCCAGGTTTGTCGCGCCATATATCGACGAGCAGACTTTTTTAATCGCCCACGTCGATTTCACCAGAATAAAAATCGATTCTGCGGTCAATACTCTATGCCGATTGCTGCCCGATGATAAAGACGATATCCTTCAATCGAAAGCCGAGGTGCAAAAGAGAATCGATTCCTTTATCCAAGCCGGCGGAAAGGACATGTATCTCGGATATCGGGTGAACAGACAGGACTTTGTATTCCTTGTTATTCCCATCGGCGATAAATTCGATCAACAAGCGATCGAGAAAAACGACATATTCAAGGGATTGGCGTTAAAACGCGCCGGAAATGTGATAATCGGCGGCGTTGAAACCCGGGAAGCTGCGGCTCGGCTGGAAAAAACCAAGGCCGATCCGCGCCCGGAATTGCCCGCGGCGTTTGACACCGCCGGCGATGGCGCAATACAAGTGCTCCTTCTCCCGCCGAAGTATTTTCGGCGCGTGATTGAAGAAACAATGCCGCTATTGCCCAATGAAATCGGCGGCGGTTCCACAAATGTCCTCACAAAAGGTCTCTCCTGGGCGGCCTTGGGCATAAATTTCACGCCGCAAATAACGGCGCGGCTCGTGATCCAATCGCCCGACGCCCATTCGGCCGCCGCGTTAAGCTCGTTGATTGCGGACGTGTTGAAACACGTCGCCGAACTGCCAGTAGTAAAAAATCCGCTACCCACGTTTGCCGACGTAATCCCTTATTTAACGCCCAAGGCCGAAGGCGATAAGGTTGTTCTGAATATTGAAGAAAATAATACCGAACTGAGCAATCTGCTGGGCAAAGTTCAAACAACTTTGCTTTCGGAAGCCAGAGATAACGCCAGGCGAATGCAGTCGATAAATAATCTTAAACATATTGGCTTGGCCATGCACAATTATCACGATGCGAATAAGCATTTTCCCGCCGCGGCAAGCTATTCCAAAGATGGCAAACCGCTTCTCAGTTGGCGGGTGATGCTTCTGCCCATGATGGAATATGGGAATCTGTATGATCAATTCCACCTGGACGAACCTTGGGACAGTGAGCACAATAAAAAGCTCATCGATAAAATGCCCGCCGAGTATCGGTCGCCGAAGTCGAAATTGAAAGAGCCGGGCAAAACGAATTATGTCGTTCCGGTCGGGCCGGGCACGGTGTTTGAAGGGCGCGAAGGCACGCCAATTAAAAATATCACGGATGGAACCGCCCATACCTTCATGGCCGTCGAGGTGGACGACGCCCACGCCGTAATTTGGACCAAGCCCGACGATCTGCCCTATGATCCCAAGGAGCCCTCCAAAGGGTTAGGCGGACTATTTAAAAACTATTTCCTCGCACTGTACGGCGATGGCCATGTTCAAGTAATCGCATTGCCTTGCCCAGATGAGAAGTTACGTTGGGCATTTAGCGCAGCCGCCGGCGATCCGGCACCTGATTTTGATTAATCGGCCAAGAGTCGGGGCGGCAAACCATAATATGGTGGCGGCAGTTTACTGCCGCCTTGTTTTATCCGGCGGAACGGGATTTCATCTCCCGTCCCAACGCAAGTTGCACTCGAGTCCATAATCCTAAGCTGAGCGATCACCTCCCGCTCGCGCCTAAACACGAAAAGCTCGCTTATCCCCCTTTTTTTCTATCATTTATCTCCATATTTCCCTTTTGCCGAGCCCTGTATCCTGGAATTCCGCCGATCCCCCTTTTCGCGATTGGTAAATTGTTTATAATTTTGAATCTATTTACATGCAAAAGGTACTCCTAAGAGGGGTGTGATTTATGCCGAAGTTAAAGACCCATAAGGGCACAAAGAAACGTTTCCGTCTGACGGCCAAGGGTAAGGTCAAGCATCGTTCTGCCGGGACCAGCCATTTGGCCTCGCGTAAAAGTCATAAGCGCAAGCGAAATCTACGCGGCACCACTGTTGGCAACAAGGTCGAAGACGATCGCATCCGCTCCGCGCTTTGCGGACATAGTTATTAACACAAAACCTCGTTCCCGAGCCCTGCCTGGGAACGCACAGATACTCTGCAAGGGCGTCATGCCCACGCAAGCGTGGGCATGGCACCTGTGCATGGATCGATGCATGAACATTACCAAGCGGGACGGGCAGGGTAACGCTTCCTGCTTTCAGGAAGGGCCTGGTTCCCGCCAATATTTGGAAAGTCGATCATGAGAACCACCAAAGGGGCCGCCCGTACGCGGTCAAAAAAACGCCTTTTCAAAAAGGTGAAAGGCTTTGTCGGCGGTCGACGTAAACTGATTCGAACCGCAAAGGAAACCCTGGTCCGCGCAGGCGTTTATGCCTTTCGCGACCGGCGGAACCGGAAACGCGAATTTCGCAAGCTGTGGATCATTCGCATAAACGCCGCCGTCCGACAGCATGAACTGCGTTATAGCGAGTTTATAGCCGGGCTGAAGAAAGCCAAGATCGAACTGGACCGCAAAATCCTGGCCGACATGGCCGTTGCCGATCCGCAGGGTTTCGAGCTAGTCGTTGAACTGGTTAAAAAAGCCCTGGCTTGAAACCAGTCCCCTCTCCCGCCGGGAGCCTGGTGATTCTGGATTTATACACCGGTCGCGACCATGCTGTGCATGGTGCCCACCGGGCTAAACTTTACTGATATCAATGTCTATGGCGCTAGCCGAATTCTTGGCCGAATTGGACAAACTAATCCGCGAGGCAGTGGAAGCCTTTGCGGCGGTCCAGGATGCCGCTGCGCTGGAGGCGGCGCGGATCGAGTTCGTCGGGGCCCGCAGCGGCCGGTTGAAAGACGTGCAAAAAGGCCTCGGCCGGGTCGATAAGACCGATAAGCCCGCGGCAGGCAAGCGGTTCAACGAAGTCAAACAGCAGATCGAAGCGGCATTGCTGGCTGCGACCGAGCGATTGGCCCAAAAAAGCGGCGGCAAGGCAGAAACACGGCATTTCGACCCCACGGTGCCGGGCCTGCGTCCGCGATTGGGGCGCCTGCACCCCGTCACGCAAACCATCGAGGAATTAAAAGACATCATGGGCCGGCTCGGGTTTACCGTTGCCGACGGGCCGGAAGTCGAGGATCCCTGGCACAACTTCGAGGCCCTGAACATCCCCTTGGAGCATCCTGCACGGGACCCGCTGGAGAATTTTTATTTGGCAACGGCGGAAAAAACCGCGGTTGGCACGGCAGTTGAACTGCCGTGCCAACAAAAGGATTTTAGCGGCTTCAAACGCCCTCACCCTAACCCTCTCCCAAAGGGAGAGGGGACTATTGGGTATAATCCAATATCAACCGATAATGCGAAACCGCAAGCGGCGAGCGAGCCCGGCGGTTTGTTGTTGCGCAGCCAGACGAGCACGGTGCAGATTCGGGTGATGGAAAAGACGCGCCCGCCGGTGCGGATTATTTCGCTGGGCCGCGTGTATCGGCCCGATACGGCCGACGCCACGCATTTTCCCATGTTCCATCAGATCGAGGGCCTGCTGGTCGACCAGCATGTGACCATGTGCGACTTGAAGAGCGTGTTGCGCCTGTTCGCCCGCAGCGCATTCGCCGACGACGTTCACATCCGTTTTCGCCCGTCTTTCTTTCCGTTCACCGAGCCCAGCGTCGAGGTTGACATGAGTTGGCAGGGCGGGTGGATCGAGATGGGCGGGGCCGGAATGGTCGATCCCAACGTGCTTACAGCGGTCGGATACGATCCCGAAGAATTTTCCGGGTTTGCATTCGGTTTGGGAATCGAGCGGATCTGCGCCCGCCGGCATGCAATTACCGATATTCGCGAGTTTTATAAAAACGACGTAAGGTTTTTACATCAGTTTTAAAATTTTTTTACATTTATGAAAAACTCCCGGAGCAAGCTCCGGGGCTAAACAATGAATACGACATTGATGTGAAGTACGAAGAACTTTTTCCACTGATCACTGCCCACTGACCACTGTCCACTAAAAATGCTTGTTTCCTGGAACTGGCTGAAGCAATACGTGACGCTCGACATGCCGCTTGAGGAGTTGGAGCGGCGGTTGATGATGGCCGGGCTGAATCACGAATCGACCGAGGAAATCGGCGGCGATTTGGCCGTGGATTTGGAGGTTACCAGCAATCGGCCCGACTGCCTTGGGCACATCGGCATCGCCCGGGAAATCGCCGTGCTCTGGGGCAAGGAGCTGAAAATTCCCCCTGCCTGCCCGGCGGAAGGAAAAACCCCGGCCGGCCAACTTACCAAGGTGCGAATCGACTGCCCTGACCTGTGTTTTCGCTATATCGCCCGGGTAATTCGCGGCGTGAAGGTGGGCCCGAGTCCCGCTTGGATGGCCCGGCGCTTGGAAACTATCGGCATAACACCCGTCAATAACGTGGTCGATGCAAGCAACTACGTGCTGATGGAATGCGGCCAGCCCCTGCACACCTTCGACTATCTCAAACTGAAGGGCCGGGAAATTATCGTGCGCCGTCCGCTGCCGGGCGAAACCATCGAAGCCATCGATCATAAAACCTACGAACTATCGAGCGAGATGTGCGTTATCGCCGACGCTGAAGATGCGGTGGCTATCGGCGGCGTTATGGGCGGAGCGGCAACCGAGGTTGCCGAAAAAACGAGCGATATCCTGGTCGAGGCGGCCGAATTCGATCCGGTCTCGATTCGCAACACCGCCCGGTGTCTCAATTTACACAGCGATTCTTCGTTCAGATTCGAGCGGCGCGTGGACCCGGAAGGACTGGATTGGGCCAGCCGGCGGTGCTCGGAACTGATCCTGGAACTGGGCGGCGGTGAATTGGCGGCCGGTTCGGTCGACGTGGGCCGTAGTCCACCACAGCGCGAGCCGGTCACCCTGCGTTTTTCCCAACTCAAACGGATTTTAGGCATCGACGTCCCGACGGAGCGGGTGCGGGAAATATTGCTGGCGCTGGGCAACGTCGAGGCGGCCGATAAAAAGAATTGGGCTAGCCGCGCAGAAAAAACCGCGAATATATCCGCGGCCGGTGAAAGCATCACAGTAATCCCGCCCAGTTGGCGCAGGGATTTGACCCGCGAGGCCGATCTTATCGAGGAAGTCGCCCGCATACACGGGTACGAGCGGATTCCCGAGGACGTGGCCGTGCCCATGGCGCCTTCTGCCCGCACTCGCCAGGATCGGATGTTGGAAAAAATTCGCGGCGTGCTCTTGGCCGCGGGCTTCGATGAAGCACTGACGCTAAGCGTGGTGGACGGGCAAGCTTCGGCGGCAATGAGCCCCTGGACCAGGGCCGAACCATTGCGGAGTCTGATCCCCGTGATTCGCGGGGCCGACTGCCTGCGGCGGAGCTTGATCCCCAGCCTGCTGGCCGCGCGGCGGACAAACGAAGCATTATCTAATTCTATGATCAAATTGTTCGAAATCGCGAAAATATACCTCCCTCGGCAAGGAGAGTTGCCCGAGGAAGAACTAATGTTGGGTATCACTAGCGACATGGGTATAGGTTTCGTCAAAGGTGTTATTGAGGCAATTGTCGAAGCACTTAAGTGCAAATCATCTTTGGAATTTGGCAATGCCGAGATTCCTCTGATTGATCCCAACCAATCATGCCAATTGCGCTTGGGTGGTAATCTAATGGGGTATCTAGGCAGATTATCACCGGAAGGGCAAAAGCAATTTGATCTGCGCCATCCAGCCATGGTGGCCGAGATAAAAGTATCGCCGCTAATCGAGGCGTCCGACCTGATACCGTCTTATGTCCCGTTGTCGGCTTATCCATCTGTAGAAAGAGATATCAATCTGGTGGTCGATGAGGTGGTGCGTTGGGCAGACGTGGCAGCTACTGTTTATAGCAATGGCGGCCCATGCCTCGAAAAACTTATTTATATCGACACGTATTATGACCCGAAACGCTTCGGCGAAGGTAAAAAAAGCCTGCTAATGGGCATTATACTACGCCGGAAAGACGGCACGCTCACCAGCCAACAAGCCGACGAAATCCGCGATAAAGTAGTTACCGCCTGCCGGGCAAAACACGGCGCCGAATTGCGGGCGTAACTGCATTAAAAGGGGGCATGAAAATGGGACAACACTTACATTGACATAGAGAGCTGGGAGGATAAGTTGCGGCAAACAGCAAAGCAGATGGGACTTGGTTTCACCCTTCGTGGTCCCGGCCGGCCACATAACTGTCCTAGTCTACTGATTTTGTCCTCGGGTGAAAAAAGACCAAATTAAGACTCCCGAGACAATCCTGTTCGGCACGAAATTTGCGCCAGGAATTATTTCTAAAATCTTGCCTATTTTGACTTGCGCCGAGTAGAAGTATGTCATATTCAGGGCATGTCTGGCAAGAGGCGTGAAGAAGTACGGGATAAAGACATCCAGGGCTTGAAGTATTTTGACAAGCTCCTGCCGCTCTTGGAAAGTCTGCACGAGATTGGCTGCCAGCGTGACAAGGCTGGCAACCGCGAGTTGCATTTTGACCAGTACTGCTTGTTGATCCTGCTGTTTCTCTTTAGTCCAATGGTACGCTCGCTGCGCGCGTTGCAGCAGGCCGGCGAGTTGAAGAAGGTGCAGAAACTGTTGGGCTGCTCACGAGCGTCGCTGGGGTCGCTTTCCGAGTCGGTTGAGGTGTTCGAGCCCGAACGATTGCGGCGGATCATCGGCGAATTGGGGCGGCAATTACGCCCATCGCAGAAGACCCGCGTCTGAAGGAGGTGCGCCATACTGTGACTTTGGTCGACGGCACGCTGTTGAAGGCCCTGCCACGGATCACCGAGGCTATGTGGCTATCCACGCGGACCGGCACCGTGCATCATGCCTGGAGGCTGCACACTCAATTCGAGTTGGACAAGCATGTGCCGGTGCGGATGACACTCACCGACGGCAAGAACAGCGGCGACTCCGACGAGAAGAACGTGATCCGCCGTCAATTGCAGGCCGACCATTGCTATGTGATGGATTGCTGGTACGCCCAGTTCACCTTGTTCAACGACATCCACCGGGCGAAAAGCAGCTACGTTTGCCGGGTAAGGGACAACAGCGTGTTCGAGGTCATTGAAGAACGGCCGTTGTCGCAAGCCGATCGCGAAGCCGGTGTGGTCCGCGACGTGGTGGTGAATCTTGGTCTTTCCAAGCCGGCCCACGCCCGGCCGGATCATCCCCTGCGCTTGGTGATCGTCGAGATGAAACCGCACGAGAAGCGATCCAATCGAAAAGGAAACACGGGAGCAGGCCCCAGCGACGGTCTGTTGCGAATAGCCACCGATCTGCTGGACGTGCCGGCGGAAATCATCGCGCTGCTTTACCTGTACCGTTACACGATCGAGTTGTTCTTTCGTTTCTTCAAGCACGTACTGGGCTGCCGCCACCTGTTGAGCGACGATTGCAAGGGAATCGAAATCCAGACCTACTGCGCCATAATCGCCTGCATGTTGATCAGCCTCTGCACAGGCCGCAAGCCGACGCTTAGAACCTATGAAATGATCTGCTACTACCTGATGGGCTGGGCCGATGAGGAGGAGTTCCTGGCCCATCTTGCGAAACTCCAACAGCACGTTGCCTAAAGGAGTCCGCCATCACATTAGATGCGCGGCCGTTCGTTGCTGCGCCCCTGTTGTAATCTATGCGCATGGAAGGCCATTTTTTCATCTTTTTCATCTTGATCATGGCCGACCTAGTGCATTCCCAAACAATTGCCGCCGATCCCTAGTCGCCTTAAACGTAGTATGCAATAATTGTGCCGAACAGGATTGCTCCCGAGACCTTTATCTCTTTATTTTTACCTGCCCCCCTTTATTCGGCCCCCGGCCTCGTCGGAACCAACGATCTCATTATAGACGGTCGCCTCGTATTGCGGTAGAATGGAGACCAAGCCCCAGGGCGACCTCCCACCCGTTGAGCGTCGAGTGGCAGATAACTCCATCCACGGTGGTATGATTCATGCCCAATGAACCCGTCCAATGTCCGAACTGTGGAGGCGGCGAAGTTGGCCAACTCGCCCCAGAATCTTACCTGTGCGAACACTGCCACACCCGCTTTCATTGGGTTGATCCTACGACGCGAACGATCGTCCAAAAGACTGAAACGACCATCGTTCACAAGAAGGATGTGTGCGCGTGTGGCAACATTGCCACGGCATTCTGCTACCGTTGCGGACTACCGCTGTGCGATTTACATAAACCGGGTAAGTACAAAAAAATGGGTAATGCGGAAGCGATATTCTTTTTTTGGTCGCAGTTTGGAAAGGGCGAGTTGCCAGAATGGATACAGCGATCATTGGAGGCAGACCACGTACCCCACATTAAATCCGACGTAATCCTGTGTCGTACATGTGCCAATAAATGCGAATCAACCCGGCAAGCCATCCTGGAGAAGCGAGACCAACTCGCCAAGCAAGGACAAGCATGCGGGGGTGACGGATCTTGGGGCGGCTGCTTATCACCCGATGTCTCTGGGCGCTGCATCATCTGCGGCGAGGGGGTGTGCTCAGAGCATGGAACCGGGTGCGAAAGGTGCCACCAGATAGTTTGTGGAAAGCACGTCGTCAATGGAAAACTGTGTTCGAGATGCAGCCAGAATTATTCGAGATATAGCCAGAGTTATTGGATGGAAAGACTTTGGAAATGGTTGGGACTTGGGAAATAAGGTGGGCGATATCGCCGCCATGCTGAAAGGAATAAGGAAGGAATAAAGGTGTCGGAAGGATAAAGGAATAAAGGGTTCGCGAGTCTTTTCTATTGACGGGATCGATCTTTTTATAAATCTAAATTTCGGTGTAAAACGACGCGAACTTGGTCGTCTATCTCGGCTATCGCATAGCAACCCGAGCCAGCGGGACCGCAATTGACGACTACCGTGGGGCCGAGCATATCCACGCCCCGGGATTCGTGGAGATGGCCGCAAACGACCAGGGCCGGTTGGGTTTGTTCGACAAACTCCCGCAAGGCCATGCTGCCCACGTGTTGGAAAAAATGCGTGCGATCGAGTTTTATGCCTTGCGGCGGCACGTGGCTAAGCACGACGTGCCGGCGGGCGTTTTGGACCTGGCTGTAGCCCGCCTGGAGGTGCTGGGTCATCTCTTCTTCAGTAAAGGAGTACATTCCCCTATGCCACGGAGGCGCGGCTGAGAGTCCGTGAATGCCTACGTCATTGATGATCATACCCCTACCTGCGACGGACACGCCCAATTCCAGCAGCCGCTCGTCGATTTGGGCCGAATCGCAATTTCCGGCCACTGCCAAGACTGGAAGATTTGCGGATTGTGCAATATGCACAATCTTTTCAACATCAGCGGGCGTGCCGAAATTGGTCAGATCGCCGCCAAGCAAGACCACGTCTATCGGGCCGGCGTGATTTAAAATATGCTGGAAAGGTTCGATGCGATTGTGGATGTCGGTTATGCAGAGTAATTTCATGTCAACAATGCGGAACTAGGTGATTTGGACCATTGTGGGGGTGCATAATCTATCCGGCATGCGGAATAATAAAGGTGATACAAAAAACCAAGATAATCCTAGCAGGAAAGATTTCGATAGGAAGCCAAGCATCTCAAAGTAGAAAGATAATGATTTAGGAATTCTAACAATACCCAGCCACCCTCACCCCCGGCCCCTCTCCCGCGAGCGGGCGAGGGGAGTATTGTTAGAGTCCCTTAATCTTTTTCCGTAAGATCGCTTCCTGCTTGCAAGTTCGAAAAAAATATGGAAACTAAAATATGTTCTATAAGAGTTTAATTTTTGGAGAATGAGATGAGACAGTTGACTGTTGCGAAACCGTCTGTCATAACCGATTGGGATACGATGTACCGCCAGGGAACGCCGCCTTGGGATGCCGGGGTGCCGCATGCCGAATTGCTCCGGGTTCTCAATGAATATCCGTTTCCCAAGGGCGGAACTGTATTGGAAATTGGTTGCGGAACCGGTTCGGACGCCATTTGCCTTGCCAAGCGGCGGTTTGAGGTGACGGCAGTAGATTGTTCGCCGATCGCTTTAGAGCGGGCCAGGCTTCGCGCCGAGCAGCATAATGCGCTTCTTCGCTTCGTACTGGACGATGTTTTCGAATTCGCCCGGATGGTGGGCCAGTTCGACGTGGTATATGACGCGGGATTTTACCACTTCATCCGCCTCGATAAGCTGGAACAATATTTAGACATTCTGTGGCGGCTGACACGGCCGGGGTCGTGGTACTTCTGCCTGGCCGGCAGCGTGGGCGAGCGAGCGGAAGGAGGTCCGCCCCAAGTCTCGGAAGACGACATTCGCTTTGAACTGGGCCGGTTGTTCGAGTTCGTCCACCTGCGGCACATCAAGTTTGAAAGCCCGTTGCGAGCCCAAGGTTACCTGGGCTGGTCGTGTTTGATGCGCAGGCCGGAGGTTCGATTATAGAAATCAAGGACGTTCTACAATACTTTTTAACTCGCCGTGAATACGCGGCGGGGAAACAGTAAATACTCTCAAACTGCCCCGGGCGTATTCGCCCGGGGCTATCGATTTTCAGATGTCTGTCACGACAACTTTCCAACAAGCCCTGAGCCGGGGCAATTTGGTTTTCGACGGCGCGATGGGTACGGAGATCTACCGGCATCATGTGTTTACCAATCGCTGCTTTGACGAGTTGTGTCTTTCCGATGCCAAACTGATCCGAACCATTCACGGCGAATATCGCGACGCCGGCGCAGACGTGCTTACCACGAATACCTTTGGAGCGAATCGGGCAGCTTTGGCGCAGTTTGGGCTTGCCGAAAAGGTGCGGGAGATAAATCGCGTCGGCGCGTCGATCGCCCGCGAGGCGGCCGACTCGGCCGGCAGGCCCATGTTCGTGGCCGGATCCATCGGTCCCCTGCCTGCCCGGCCGCAGCACGAAGCCTTTTACAACGAAATGATCGCCGAGCAGGTGGAAAGTCTGCTGGCGGGCGGGGCCGATTTTATCCTTTTCGAGACCCAGCCCACGCGCACGGCCTTGGAAATCTGCGCCGCCGGCATGCGCAGTCATCCCCATACCCCTTATGTTCTTTCCTTCGCGATTGTGGAAAATTGCGAGTCTGCCTCGGGCGAATCAATCGATACGGATGATCGCGCCTTTGCCCGACGACGTTCCACAACCCATTGCCTGGGGAATGAATTGCGGCAGCGGGCCGGACGGCTTGTTGGCCGCCGTGGAACGGGCGGTGCGGCTTACCGCTTTACCTCTAATTGTGCAACCCAACGCGGGCATGCCCAAGGAGGTCGATAACCGGCGGATTTACCTGTGTTCGCCGGAGTATCTGGCCGAATATGCGAAACGCTATATAAACCTGGGCGCGGCGGCGGTGGGAGGATGCTGCGGCACCACGCCCGATCATATCCGCACGCTGGCCTCGACCATTAAACCGCTGGCGCGAATGCAATCAAAACATGTAATCAGCGCAGTTCCAAAAAGTGTGGAGATGAAATCCCCCGCCCCCCTGGCCGAGAAATCGCAATTGGGCTTTCGGCTGGCCAATCGCCTCTGGGTGACGAGCGTGGAATTGCTTCCCCCGCGCGGTTATGACATGCGGTCCACTATCAACAAAAGCAAGACCCTTCGCCAACGGGGCATTAGCGCGATAAACATTCCCGACGGTCCGCGGGCAAGCTCCAGGCTTTCCTCGCTCATCGCGGCGGAGCATATCCTGCGCGAGGCCGAAATCGAGCCCATCCTGCATTTTTGCTGCCGCGACCGGAACCTGATCGGCATGCAAGCCGACCTGCTGGCATGTGCGGCATGCGGCATTCGCAATATTCTTTTTGTAACCGGCGACCCGCCGAAGCTGGGCGATTATCCGCATGCCACGGGCGTGTTCGACATGGATTCCATCGGCATGGCCGCCGTACAGCAACGATTGAATTGCGGCGTGGACCTGGGCGGACAGCCGATCGATCCGCAGACCTTCGCCGTAATCGGCGTGGGCTTGGATCCAACAGCGCTCGATGGGCGGCGGGAATTGGATCGTTTTCGGAGCAAGGTGGACTCCGGGGCCGAGTTCGCCATCACGCAGCCCGTTTTCGATCCCGACGCCTTGTTGCGCTTTCTCGACGAGGTGCAACGTTACAACGTTCCCATAATCGCCGGCATCTGGCCGCTTGTGAGTTATCGCAACGCCTCGTTCATGCGGAATGAAGTGCCGGGTGTGATAGTGCCCGACGCCGTCATGCAGCGGATGGCCTCGGTCGATAGCCGCGAAGGCCAGTTGGCCATGGGGATCGATATCGCCCGCCAGTCCGTGGCCCAAGTGCGCGACCGCGTGGCAGGCATCCAGGTAAGCGCGCCGTTCGGAAATATCGAAACCGCGTTGGCGGTGATTGAAGGCAGGGATTGATAGTCTGTTGAAAATTGCCGGGATTAAAGTTAAAATAGGGAACATGGTCACTCCGCAAGAGCTTGAAGTCTTTTGCAACAAAGCCCGAAAGATGGGCGCCTTGGATGCCGTTGTGGTGTCTCCACCCCAGCAGGTATTCACGGCCGTCTGGGTGCGATTGCGGTGCCAATTTGGATGCTCGGAATACGGGCAATGCCTGACCTGCCCGCCGCATTCGCCTGCGCCCGAGACGACCCGCAAAATGCTCGACGAGTACAACTCGGCAATACTGCTGCACGGCAGTCAATGGAAGTTGATCCGGGAGATAGCCCAGGCCTTGGAACTGAAGGTCTTCCTGGCCGGCCACTATAAGGCATTTGCCTTTCTGTGCGGGCCCTGTGATCTATGCAGGAAATGCGTGTGTTTGGCGTCCCGGACAAAAAAGGGCAAGGCCGCGGCGTGCCTGCATCCCGACCTGGCCCGCCCGGCGATGGAGGCGGCCGGAATCGATGTCTTTGCCACGGCCCGCGCAGCCGGTCTGCCCATCGAGGTGGTGCGCTCCGCCGACAGTCCGCAAAACTACTATGCCTTGGTCCTGGTGGATTAGGCGGGAAAAAGGGGACATGTCCAATTATGCCGGAACGGCCCGACCGACCTTCGGTCGCTGCCCGGTGCTTCGCACAAATTGGACCTGTCCCCTTTTTCCCATCGTAACAATCACTTTTCCGGCTGGTCTTCGGAACTGGTCAAACCCAGGCGGGCAAGCCAGCGGCCTCGAGTTGGTTTGGCCGGTTCTTTTTCTCCGGCGGCGGATGCGAGATTTACGCCTTTATGCTCCAAGATGCGGAGTTTTTCATCCAGTTGCGATCGTTCCCGTGCGATCTTGGCGCGTTCCAGGGAGATCTCGACTTCCGCCTGGCGAAGTTTGTCCCGACATTCTTCCTGAAGACTGGCAAGATTTTTTCGCTCTTCCTGAATTACGGCGTCGGAGTCGAGGATTTCCCCAGCGCCGCTGCGCCCACGGCTATCGAGCCGATGTTATTCGTCTGGCTTTCCAGCAGTCCTCTTAATTCGCCGATTTCCCGGTTCTTTTCCTCCACCAATCGATCGGTTCTGTGAATCACTTCCTGAATTTTTAGTTTTTCTTCACGATCTTCCTCTTTTTCCTCTTCGACGTCGGCCTCGAGCGCGGCGAGGATTCGCTGTTTCTCCGCTTCCCAATTGAGAACGCCGGGAGATATTAGTCTGGCGTCTCCTCCCCCATTCTGGCGCACACGGACCAGTTGCTCCTGGAGTTCCTCGTTGCGGGTTTTGAGTTCGCGTAGATCGTCGAGAGACATTTCGTAGCGGCGGCGGAGACTATCGTCATTTCCGTCGTCTTCACCGCGGTTTGCCCGGGCATCGGCCAACTCTTGCCGAGTCTCGCCAAGTTGGCGTTCCAGGCCGGCCAAACGGGCGGCTAGTTCCTTTTTTTCGGCTACTATCCGTGCGACTTCACCGCGATCGACGCTGTTTTCGGCAGCCGGAGATTTGTCCCTCAATATGCGGCACTCCTCTTGGAGAGATTCCAATTGCCGCTGGAGTTCGCTGTGATCGGCCTTTACCTTTTGTTCCTGTTCAAGTCGCTTAAGCTCGAGCTCCTTCAGATTTGCGGCGCGTTGGGCTTTTAACTCGTGGGCAAGAGACGCCGGCGGCTTTTTGTTTCAGCGCTTTTGGCGTTTAGTTCCTGCTGCCGCTTCTCCAGCTCGGCCTGCCGGGTTTGCAGCGATTCCCGAAGCGCATTAAGCTCGGCACGGCGGCTTTCCAGTTCACTCCGGCCGGCATCTATTTCCTTTCTTTCGCGCATCAACTCGGTTTCGGCGGCCACCGCGGCGGTTTGTTGTTGTAGAAAATCCTGCTGCCGGCGGGCGAATTCGTCTTGTTGCAGTTTTAACTGGCCGGCGAAAGACTGCTGTTGCTCGATCACGCCATGATAAAGTTTTTCCCATTCAACCTGCCGGGCGGCCAGATCGGTCTTCATCTCTTCGATCGCTTCGGCCTGCTGCTGAAGCTGAGCGGAACGCTGCGCGAGTTCTTCTCGAGTTTGGCTAGTTTGGCGGCGATCATCGGCCAGCTCCGCTCCGATGCGCTGCAATTGTTCGGACAACTCCGTTTCGGCGCGCCGCAAGCGTTCCTGCTGGACCGAGAGAAATTCGCGCACCCTCTGCCGCTGCAACCGCAGAACGGCGGCAAATTGTTCCGTCCTGTCTTCCGCGCCGGGATTGGGAGGGGAGTTACTTCCATGGAGACTCGATCAATTCCAACGTGTACTCGTAGCCAATCGAATGCGCATCGTCCGCGCATACGCTCATTACATACCCCGCACTACAGGGAAATGCACCGGCATTTCCCCATACGGTTTTATAGGTTACGCCGCAGTGCGGGTCAAAAGCAAACTTCCGGGAAAAACGATTAAACCGGTTGTATCGGCAAGATGAAATTCTTTCTGCCGGCCGGCCCCTGGGCGAGCCTGTTGGCCGGCGGAAAATAATTTCCGGCGAGAAGTCCAGGCCATTAATTGAACATCACTTTATGCTTTTCATAAACCGCAGGAATTGGGCTTCCAGCATGCGCCAGTTGGAACCGAACACGGAGGTAAAATCGGCGGTCCGCTGGGCCGCGCTGTATTCCGAAAACGGAGGCCTGGAGGCGGTCAAGTTTAGATATTTAGCGTACTTTCGCGGCTCGTTTTCCACCAAGAACAAACTAAAGGCCCAGGCTTCGGCATAGGCCGCCATGGAATTTATGCTGAATAGTTGATCGGAGGCGATCATCGAGGCAAGCAACTCCGGAGTGTGACGGCTTTCCACCAACAATCGAAAATCCTGCAAACGTACTCGATTGATCCGGTCGGATAATTGCGGGTGATCGTGGGCATCGTACACGCCCGGGGCTTCAAACATCGTGGCCAAACCCTCGGCTAGCCAGACGGGAGGCGGGCAATATCGGCTGTGCTCGCCGGTGTTGAAGGCCGTTTGGTGCGCGGCCTCGTGGATCACGACCGAGGCGTTCTGCTGCCAGTTGCTGGAATTGGCCGCCGCGCCCATGTCGTAGAGCATAATTCGGTTGGACTTCCAGTTGTAAAAGCCCAGCACGCCGTTGGGAACCCTCAATCCCTTTTCCGCGGAAAGCGCCTGAAATTCGCGCTGATTCCGGCAGACCACGCCGATAAGCGGAAAGGGCGGGGCGGAACAGCGAAAGCCGCGCAAGGAAAAATAACTCACAAACGATCGATAGAGATCCTCAAAGCGTTCGGCCCATCTGTCGCTCTGGCCCTTGGGATGGGCGACTAAATAATGGCTTGTACCGCTGACTTCGTAATCCTTGCCCAGTTCGCTAAGCAGCATGGAGCGGATTTCCGACGGCGAATAAGGGCGAAAATGATCGGCGCTCTGTTTGAACTGCTTGACCGAGTCCGGCTCGATGTCCCACAACCTGCCGTCGCGACCCAGCAAATGGACCATGTTCTCGTTCCAACTTATTGGGACGCCTTCGATCTTCCGGCCCTGGAATGATAATTCAATCATGGCCTCCGAAGGTGTCGCAGCCCAAGCCGATAAGTTGGTGCCCAAGAGAACGGCGATCAAGATTGCAAATTGCAAATTGCAAATTGCAAATCGAAAAATTCTCGGTTTCATATGATCTGGATCGTGGGAAATGCAAATCATAAAGCCGCGACAGCCGGCGGCGCCTTATGAATATCGAAGAAAATCACCCGCACTAAAGCTTAGCTTAATCCAAGCCCGGGGCAAAACCGTGGCGCATGGTGTTTTCGCTCGATGAGCGGGGTTCCACGAAATGCAGGAGATAATCGGTCCCGCCGGCCTTGCTGCCCGCACCCGAAAGCCCGAAACCGCCGAAGGGCTGCCGCCCGACCAAGGCCCCGGTAATGCCGCGATTAAGATACAGATTGCCCACCCGGTATTGCCGCCGGGCGATTTCCAGGTGCGCGGATTTGCGGGTAAAGACCCCGCCGGTCAATTTATAAGACGTGGCATTGGCCAGTTCCAAGGCCTGCTCAAAATTGTGCACTCGCATCACCGAAAGAACCGGTCCGAAAATCTCTTCATTGGCCAGGCGATGATGGGGCTTAATGCCGGAAAAAATGTGCGGCCCAATATACGGCTTGCCCACGCGCTCGGCCAGACCGGCGGGCACGTCGCAGGCTAATTCCAGTTTGCCTTCGCTCTTGCCGATCTCGATGTACTGGCGAATCTTGGCCGCTGCATTTTCGTCTATCACCGGACCAAAATCGGCGCCCGGATCAGCCGGATCGCCGATAACCAGCGTGCGGGTCGATTCCACCAGGCGGTTGAGGAATTTGTCGTGAACGCCGTCCAATACGATGACACGGCTGCATGCGGAACATTTTTGGCCGCAGTAGCCAAAGGCCGATTGGCGCACGCCGAGCACGGCTTCGTCGAGATCGGCCGACTCGTCGACGATAATGGCGTTTTTGCCGCCCATCTCGCAAACGACTTTCTTCACAAAGGGCTGATCTTCGGGCGTATCGTATGCGGCGCGGAGGATATTTAGCCCCACCTCCTTCGAGCCGGTAAAGGCAATCAGCGAAACTCGCGGATCGCGGACCAGGATATCGCCGATTTCGCGTCCGGCCCCGGGCAGGAAATGCAACACATCGGCCGGCACTCCCGAGAGCCAGAGAATTTCGCACATCAACTGGGCGATGGCTCGGGTTTGCGTCGACGGCTTGACCAGGGCCGTGTTTCCCACGGACAAGGCCGCCGCGGTCATGCCCATGCAAATGGCCAGGGGAAAGTTCCAAGGACTGATTACCGATGTCACGCCGCGCGGTTGATACCACTCGTAGTTCAACTCGCCGACAAAAAGCCCCAGGCGCCTGGGCCGATACAGTTCCACTGCCGAGCGGGCGTAATATTCGCAAAAGTCGATGGCCTCGCACACGTCGGCGTCGGCCTCGCGCCATGGTTTGCCGGCCTCGCGGATCATGATCGCTGACGCTTCATCCCTGCGATCGCGCAACAAAGCCCCTGCTTTGACGATGATCTTCGAGCGTTCGATCGGGTCCATATCCCGCCAGGCGGGAAACGCCGCGGCGGCCTTGGCAATGGCTTGCCGGGCGTCTTCGGCATCGGCCGCGCGTTTGACTGCCGGGGCCTTAACCGCCGCCACTGTACGCAAGAATTTTTCGCGCTGCTCGGCCTGGGAAAAATCGTGCACCGGCTCGTTGATCATGGGCAGGCCTTTGTCCAACCCTTCCACCGCCGGAGAAATTTTGTGCCGCTCGGCAGCCGCTGCGCCGGTGGTGGCCGGAGCACAACCTCCCGCCTTCATGCCATGCGGCGATGCCAGCAGCACGTCGTCGGATAGTTCGTCCGAAAACCCGGCGCGGAGCCACGATTGGTTCGACGTGTTTTCCAACAGCCGCCGTACGAAATAGGCCATGCCGGGAATCATTTGCCCGACCGGCACATATTCGCGGATACGCAGGCCGCGACTCACCAGCGCCGCTTGAAGCTGATCGGCCATGCCGTGGAGTTTTTGCACTTCCAGGGCCGACTCGGGCAAACCGTGTTTTTCCAGCAAGGCCAGGGTATAGGCGATCGAGCGGATGTTGTGCGATCCCAACGCCGGCTTCACGCCGCCTTGACCGGCGCTGCGCGGCACGGCCTCCACAAACTGCTCGGCCATGCGCTCGAAACAGGCATCGGTTTCATGTTTGGCGGTCCATACGGGCACGGGCCAGACCATCTTCTCGGCGTTGATTACTTCGTAGTCCCAATAAGCCCCTTTAATCAGCCGGACCGTGATTTGCCGATCCGTGCGCTGCGCCCAGGCAATGACGCGTTGGGCATCTTCCATGCCGCTGCGGAGGTAAGATTGTATAGCCAAACCGGCCGGAAAATCAATCGCCTCGCAGCATCGCTCGAACAACGACAGGGTGAGATCCTTAAGCGCGGATTGTTCCATGTCGAAATTCACCAGCACGTTATTCTTCGCCGCCGCTTCCAAGATCGGTTTTAGCGCCTCGGTCAATGCCGACAGCGACCCTTTGAAATCGATAGCATCGGTCCGGGCGCAGAGCGAGCTGATTTTGATCGAGACATTGGTCCGGGGAACAGGGCCGATATGATCGGTTTCCAATTGCGGATTGGCCGGCCATTTGGCGACCGTGCCGGGCAGTATTTGCACCAGGTCGAGATAGCGGTCCTGATACGCCCGGGCTTCGGCGTGGCTGACGCAGGCTTCGCCCAGCAGGTCGACGCTAAAGCCGATGCCCTCTTTCCACAGTTTTTCCAAGGTGGGCAAGGCGTCGGCGGCGTCCACGCCGGCGATGAAATTACTAGCCATGGCGGTAATGCGGCCGGCAATGGTCTTGGCAAAAAGCCCCTTGGCCAGCCCCCCTGCTTTTAAGCCCAACTCCATCCCCGGCGGCAGGGTCACCTCCGGCTGCGATAGATAATCGACCAGGTAATCGTGGACCATTTCCGGCGTATTGAGCATGGGAAAAACGTCTATGAAGCGGAACAGTTGCATTTTAAAGGCCGGATCTTTCATGGCCCAATTCATGAGTTGGTCGGACCAGAACTTGGCGGAAAAAAGCCCGGCCTTGTGTTCCCGTGCGGGCCCTAATAATTCGCGGCCGATTTCCGCCGCCCGACGCTCTAGGTCGGAAGTTGGGGCAGGCGTCCTGAGTAGTGTTGCCGCCGGGGCGGCGTCCCGAGTGCTGCGTTTTCCGCGGATGTTCCATTTCATACTATCGTTCCCTGGAAATAATTAACGGTCTGATCCAGTATTTTTAACCTTTTCCCAACGACATTAACAGCCATGTACCGGAGAATCTTGCCTTACCCCGCATTTTATGTAAAAATCAATGGTCAAATGGGGAGATCCATTGTAGTTTAACGTGTTGGATTTCAAATAGGCGGGAAAAAGGGAAAGAAAAATGGATGAGAATTGGGACGAGGAAGAGGAATTGGAATCGGCGTCCAAGTTCAAACTGCCGCAATATTCCCTGCGTACGCTGATGACGATAGTTACCGGTGCGGCGGTTTTTTTTAGTCTTGTTGCATGGTGGGGGCTCTATCCGGTCGTATTCATACTCGGCGCTGCCCTGGGAATATTTTTAGGCCTCTTATTATGCTCGTCTATCGGATTAGGTTTTGTATTCGAAGATCTGCGTTGGGACATCGCCAAGTGCCTGCTGATTGCATGTGCCACGATTGCGCCGCTTTACCTTCTGCGTATATTTCAAATACCAATTCTTTCGACAACTCTATATATCTTTACTCCCGCACTAGCCTATTGGTTTTGCATCAAGGTTGCCTGGGACGATATTGAATCACCCGAGATTTTTATAACCGCGATTATTTCCTTTTTTACCTGGGCGGCGATAACATACGTTACGTCGATGATATTTGGCATGTGAAACCGCATCGAATTACGGTTTATTGAAAGTCGGGAAAATAATGTCGTGGTGTAGATGGTAAATCAAGCCAAGCCCACGGGTTGCAACCCGTGGGCTTAACGACATTCATTTGGAACTACAGACAGCGCATGAAGGCCACGAGATCCTGCTTCTCTTGATCCGTCAACCTGGTTTCACCTACCAGGTTGAAGAACTCCACCGTGTCTTCCAGGGTCAAGAGGCGCCCGTCGTGCAGGTACGGCGGGGAGTCCTTTATGCCGCGCAGGACAAAGGTCTTGATCGGGCCGTCGCTGGACGCCATGCGGCCGTTGACCATCTGCGGTTTGAAAAACCGCTCCGCCCGCATATTGTGCAGCGTATTATCGGTGTAGTAAGGCGCCGGGTGGCATTCCGCGCAACGGCCTTTGCCAAAGAAGACTTTCTGCCCGCGCAATTCCGCTTCACTGGCTTTTTTCGCGTCCAACATGCCAAAGATATCGAGTTTCGGAGCGGGCGGGAAATCGAAGAGTTCCTGAACTTCGGCCATGAAGTGGACCTGGCTACCCCGTTCCAATATATTTACGCCTTTTTTCGTGGCGATCACCGGATCGCCGTCGAAGTAGGCTGCCCGCTGCTCGAACTCCGTGAAATCCTCCACGCTCTTTAGCGAGCGTTGCGAACCGAACAGGCGCTGAATGTTCACGCCTCGAAGCGAAGGAGTATCCAAGCGGTGGCGAAACTCCTGCGGGCGAATGTCGCCCACCAGATGCGTGGCCGCGTTGGTGTGCCCGTTGACGTGGCAGTCGAAACAGGCCACGCCTTGGCTGGGTTTTATAGACCTTCGATCATCCGTGGCATTGAATTGCTGTTGCGGGAATGGAGTGACCAATAGCCGCAAACCCTCCAATTGCTTGGGATTCAAAATGCCATTGAAGAGTTTGAAGTAATTCGTCAGCGTAACTAATTGCCCTTGCGACACGTCGCCCAGGTCTAGGCGGGTGGTCAGATAAATAGGAGGAGGAAATTCGGGCAAAAAGTGCGTCGGCAAATCAAAGTCAAGGTCGAACCTGGTCAAGTCCCGCTGTTCCTGGGCATTGATCTTGTCGATGTGATACTGCGGGAACAGCATGCCGCCTTCGGCATGATTCGGGTGCGGCAGGGGCAAAAATCCCTTGGGCCACAGCCCTTTTTCGCGGATTTCTTCGGGCGTCATGGCTGCCAGGTCTTGCCATGATTTGACACCCGGGGGCAGCTTTACCCTGACGCCTTCCTGAACCGCCTTGCCCTTGGACATTTTCACGCCCTGGACCGGCTTATCTTTCAGGTCGTACCTTTCCTGCAACAACGCGGCTTGCCGCTCTTCGATTTTAGGCTTGGCGGCCTCCATTCGGGCCGCGATTTTAGCAAAATCCTCCTGGATTACGACCGGTGAATAACTGCTGGGCAGCTTTTCCTGGGCCTGGACAATCTGGTATTGCGGCAATAATAAACTGGTCAATCCGACCGCAAGAATCGCCGCTGCGATTCCACTACGGTAGCATCTGCAACGATTCATCGTAACGCCCTCCCTTGAAGAGAAAAAAATTCACCTATTATACGCCGTTAGTTCGCACAATCGATTTCCAGACGGCATATTATGCCGCGATTCATACTTTTTGGAATAATATACAGGCAGTCAACAGCGGGCAAATTTCCGAGGGCTGTTTTCCTTCCCTTTTTCCTCAGTCCACTTCAGGGGACCGCTGTTTTGGCTTGCCCTTGAATAGTTTCCGCTCGATATTGGCCTGATATACGGTCCAGGGGCTGTCCGAGTTGGGATCTTCCGCAATGAGTTGGTGAAAGGAGTTGATCTTGGCGTCGAGATTATCCAGGCAATACAGCGCGATGGCTTCCAGGGTCATGGGCAACTTGGGGCTGCCGAATTCGTATTCGCCGTGATGGCTGATAATCATGTGTTTCAGCCTCAGCACGGTTTCCTCGGGGATGGGTTCGCCGGAAAGTTTTTCCGCTTCGGCGACTCTGGCGTCCAACATGCCGACGGCCATAACCAGATGACCGATTAATTGGCCTTCGTCGCTATAGGCCAGTCCCCGCTCGTACGTCAATTCCTCGATTTTACCCAGGTCGTGCAAAAATGCGCCCATCAATAACAAGTCTCGATCGATCTGCGGATAGCAGGGCGCCGCGCGGATGACTACTTCCATCAGGCCCACGATATGAGCCAGCAATCCGCCGTGGAAGGCATGATGATTCTTGGTGCCCGCCGGGGCCATCATCAGCTTGGCCGTGAAGGCCTCGTCGAGCAAGTAGCATTCGGCCAGGTTCACCAGGCCCGGATCGCTCATACTCCGGAGCATCTCGCCCAGCCGGGCAAAAAGTTTGTCCACTGCCACGGCCGGTTTAGGTGTGAAATCCTCGGGATTGACCTGGGCGGGATCGACCTTCTCGATCCGTTTGAGGATCAATTGCACAGCCCCCTGGAAGATTTGCGTCGTGCCCTCGACACGGATATAGTCTCCATTTTCGAATGACTTATAAAGTCCCTCGTTGGCGTTCCACATCCGGGCCCCGATCGACCCGGTGCTGTCGGATAGCTCGACTTGTAGATAGAGATTACCGGTGCGATTCGGCCGAAGTTGTTTGCCGTTGGCGACGAACACCTCGTTGACGGCTTCCTGATGGGCAAACTGATTGATAAAACGTCGCGTCATGAAGGGCCTTTCCGGAAACGTTCTTGGCATCAAGGTAGATTTCTTATAGATTGATTGTAGGAATCTTAAAAACACTACACAAGGGGCCGGTTGGGTGCCATGCCCACGCTTGCGTGGGCATGACAAATGCCATTGTCCCACCGGCAATAATCTCGCGGAAGGTGTTATCCATTGTCACTATCTGCAATTCGTATACGATACCCCCTTGCTGTAAACGCCGTTTTCCCATTAAAATGCACAATCAAATTACGCAAGTGTTTGTAGTTGTTCGATTTGCATTTTGAAATTTGCAATTGACAATTTGCAATACGCAAAACGCACTTAAACCTCAAATAAAGACTCTACCCACTAAAAAAATGCTTTGGACTCAAACCCTTATCCCCACCATGAAGGAAACGCCCGAGGGAGCGGAGATTCCCAGCCACGTCCTTATGCTCCGCGCGGGCTTGATCAACCAGGTAATGGCCGGGGCCTATACCTATCTGCCGTTGGGCCTGCTGGCGCTAAAAAAGGCCGAGCAGATCGTCCGCGAGGAAATGAACGCCGCCGGGGCCATCGAATTGGCCATGCCCGCCATGTCGCCCCTGGCACTTTGGGAGCAAAGCGGCCGGGTGGGGGCATTCGGCAACGTGCTGGTTCAGGCGACTCTTTCCAGGCAGAACCGCAAGGTGCCGATCGTGTTTGGGCCCACGCACGAGGAGATCATCACCGATTTCGTTTCCCGCCATATTTCCAGCTATCGGCAGATGCCCTTTACCGTATACCAGATCACCACCAAGTTCCGCAACGAAGAGCGTCCCCGCTTCGGCGTTTTGCGGACCAGCGAATTTTTGATGAAGGACGCCTATAGTTTCGATCCCACGATTGAATCGCTGAATGAAAGTTACGGGAAGATGTACGCGGCCTACTGCCGCAGTTTTACCCGTTGCGGGCTGGACTATCTGGCCGTGGAGGCCGAGTCTGGGCCGATCGGCGGCGATGCCAGCCACGAGTTCATGGTCCCGGCGGCAAACGGTGAAGACACCGTCTTACACTGCAAGGACTGCGGATACGCGGCCAATCAGGAAAAGGCCGAAGTCGGAGCCCGCGATTGCGTCCCGCCCAATGTGCCCCTGGAACCGCTGGAAAAGGTCGACACCCCGCACGTTTCAACCATCGAACAGGTCAGCCAGTTTTTGGCCTGCAAACCGCAAAACATAATCAAGACGCTGATCTACATGGCCGACGGCAGGCCGATTGCCGTGCTCGCTGCGCGGCGATCACGACGCCAACGAAGTCAAGATCCGTAAAGAGGCGGCAGCCGCGAAAATCGAATTAGCCGCCCCGGATGTGATCTACCAAGTGACCGGGGCGCCCGTGGGCTTTGCCGGACCGGTGGGAATGAAACAAAAAATCCCCGTCTTCGCCGACCGCGACATCGAGGCAATGGTCAATGCCGTCGTAGGCGCTAACGAGGCCAACGCTCATCTCACGGGCGTAAACCTGAATCGCGATTTCCAGGTCGACTTTTTTGCCGATCTGCGCAAAGCCGTTGACGGCGATCCCTGTCCGCGGTGCAGCAGCAAATTGGCCTTGCAACATGCTATCGAAGTCGGGCACGTGTTCAAGCTGGGCATAAAATACTCCGAGGCCTTAAACGCCCGTTTTTTGGATGCCGCCGAGCAATTAAAGCCCATTATCATGGGCTGTTACGGCATCGGCGTGAACCGCATCCTTGCCGCCTTGATCGAGACCAACCACGACGAAAATGGCATTATCTGGTCCATGGCCCTGGCCCCGTACGAAGTGCTGCTCGTGCCGGTCAAAGTGCCCGACGAACCCTCGATGAAAGCCGCCAGGCAACTTCACGACGAACTTGCGGCCGCCGGGATCGACGTGCTCCTGGACGACCGCGACTGCCGCGCGGGCGTGAAATTCAAGGACGCAGACCTCTTGGGCATTCCGCTAAGGGTGGTCATCGGCGATCGCGGCCTGAAAGAAGGCAAATTCGAAATGAAATGGCGCTGGGAAAAGGACGCCCAGATGATCGACATCGACACCGCAGCCGAGACCCTGGCCGACCTCGTCCGCCACGAACGCAAAGATAATGCCCGGTTTCATAAGCGGAAGAAATAACCGACAGTGGCCCGGAATTGATATTTAGCCCGCCGTGAATACACGGCGGGTTATCGCTATAACTACCTGCCAAGGCCCTGGGTGTATTCACCGGGGCTAAATATGTCGCATATCATCTCATGGGCCAACCAACTCCCCACACTACTGTCCTGCTTTTGCTGGCCGCGTTCAGTCGCTATGACGAGGCTTTGCTATGGGGCAAACAGCGGGCGGAGGGGCAGTGGGGGGCGATTGAATTGGAAAGCCCGAGATTTGATTTCGCTGAAACACAATATTATGACGACACTATGGGCCCGGGCTTGAAAAAGGTGTTTTTCGCCTTCCAACGACCATTTGATCCGGCCGATTTGGTGAATGTCAAACTGCTGACCAATGCTTGGGAAGATGAATACGCCGCCTTGGCAAGGCATCCGGAGCCGCGCCCGCTTAACCTCGATCCCGGCTACATCACCTTGGGCAAGTTGATCTTGGCCTCGACCAAGGATTTCGCACATCGCATATATCTGAATCGCGGGATCTACGCCGAAGTCACGCTCTTTTACAAGCACCACCGCTGGCAACACCACGATTGCACATTCGCCGACTATCGCCGCGAGGATTACCAGCGGTTTTTTTCCCTGTGCCGGGAAACGCTGCATCGACGATTGCGGAAATAATTATAGACTGTGCCCGCCGTGTACGTAACACAGCATGCGGATGGGCAGGCGTCAAACCGGTATAGCAATTGCCGACCGCTGTGTACGGAATATGCTTGTCAGAGGATCAAAAGGCAATAAGATACATAAATATCGAGATTTTGTAGCCATGAAAACCTTTTTCGCATTTATTTTGGCCGTGGCGTTGGGTATCGCGCTTGGCGTGGCTACGGCCTTATTGCGCATTGCCCAATCGCCTTGGGACGGCAATCCGCCGGTTTCAGACAGTCGAGCTCCTGTAAATACAACTCAGTCGAAATAGCCGATGCCTTATTCAAGGCGAAAAATACCTCTAACGGGTAGTCTGCCCGGAGTTATTCAGCAAACAGATCTTGGGCAATAAGCTTGA
This sequence comes from Pirellulales bacterium, assembly GCA_963845975.1. GTDB lineage: Bacteria > Planctomycetota > Planctomycetia > Pirellulales > Thermoguttaceae > JBEKIK01. Next base: position 2,207,100 of record CAWJUD010000002.1, read on the forward strand.
TACCGGACAGATCGCAAAATCGGGGTTGCTTTACCGGGCATTTCAGCAGAGAATCCCATAAAGATTATTGGGTTGGGAAAAACAAAAATCATTCATCATTTTCTTGCCATGTCAAAAACATCTTTGTTTTGCACAGTACTATTATCATCAATATGTGGCATTTTCATTATCTCTACAGGCTGTTTGGACTCGAAGGATAATGACCGTGAAGCAAGATCTCCCGCCGCCAAGGCTGCCGCGCCGCTTCGGCCGGTTGCCGGAGGGGAATCTCCTCCTGCCGATACGGTACAATTGCCTCAACAACCGCCGGCACAATTGCTCACTCCGGTTAAACAGACAGAGCCTACGCCCCCGATCCAAGTCACCGCGGGACCTGCTGACGCAACTGCCGAGGCTTCTCGTATCGCCGATGCGCCGTTTTCGCTTATCGCCATGGAACCCGCCGCGCGGTACGGCAATCAATCGATAGCCGGTGATTACGAGCCGGTCAATCCATTACGTGCACCAGAGCAGCCCGGACCCGCTTTGATGTTAGAAACTCTGGTCAAACCCGGCGACGGTTCGGATGCTTCACTTCCCCAAAAGTCAGAGACGCCGCCGCCCAACAAGCAAATACACCCCAAGAATAAACTTACCGATATTCCCTTCGACCCGATCAAAGAGAACCATGAAATTTTTGACGGCTGGCCCAAACCCAAGGTGGCGATCGTCATTACCGGAGTGATCGAAGGATACATCGAGCCTTGCGGTTGCGCGGGCATAGATCGCATGGAAGGCGGCATGAGCCGGCGGTTTATGCTGTTTAGACGGCTTCGTGAGTGGGGTTGGCCCGTGGTCGGGTTGGATGTCGGCGGGTTGGCCAACGGGTTTGGCCGCGAGGCGGAAATTAAATTTCAGACCATAGTGGAGGGTATGCGCAAGACGGGCTACAATGCCGTGGCCCTGGGCGCTTCCGACCTGCGCCTACCCGCCGGCGAAATCGCGGCAGCGGTCGCCAACATCAAAGACCAACAAAGTCCCTTTGTTTCGGCCAACGTAGGGTTGTTCGGCTTTGACTCGGGCATGACCTCCACTTATCGCATCGTCTCTAGGGGGGGCATGCGGATCGGCGTCACCTCGGTGCTGGGCAATACATATCAAAAAGAAATCAAAAAAGATGAAATCGAGATGCTCGATCCCGTGGCGGCCATCCAAAAAATCCTCCCCAAAATGAAACAACAATCCGATTATCTGGTCCTTCTCGCCCATGCCACAAAGGACGAAACCATCGCCCTGGCCAAGCGATTTCCGGATTTTAACCTGGTAGTAACCTCCGACGGTCAGCCCGAGCCGCCGGACAAACTGCAAAGAATCACCGGCATGAAAACGCTCTACATCGAGGTCGGACACAAGGGAATGAGCGCAATAGTGTTGGGATTCTACGACGAACCGCAAAAAACCGTCCGCTATCAGCGCGTGCATCTGGATTCCCGGTTCAAGGCCTCATCGGAAATGAAAACGCTGATGTCCGCGTACCAGGACCAACTAAAGGCCCTGGGGTTTGCCGGGCTGGGTCTGCGGGCGGCTCCGCAACCTCAGAAGGAGACCAACGGCAAATTAGTCGGCTCGGCGAAATGCGAATCCTGCCACGAGGAATCTTACGCCATCTGGAAAAAAAGCCTGCACTCTAAAGCCTATGATACGCTGGTAAAACTCGATCCGCCGCGGAATTTTGATCCCGAATGCGTCAGTTGTCACGTTGTCGGCTGGAATCCCACAAACTTCTTCCCCTATGAAGGCGGATTTGAAAGCCAGGAAAAAACGCCTAAGCTGACCGACGTGGGCTGCGAATCCTGCCACGGCCCGGGCGAAAAACACGTGGCCGCCGAAGCCGGCACCAGTGAAGCCTTAATGGAAAAATATCGCATAGCGTCACGCCTGACCAAGGCCGACTCGAAAAAATATTTCTGCGTCACCTGCCACGACGGCGACAACAGCCCGGATTTCAATTTCGAAACCTACTGGCCCCTGGTGGAACACTACGAAACAACCAAGCCGGATGAAAACGGGCAAAAGTGAGGAACATTAGGCAGGGAAAAGGGGTGGGCAGTTTACTGCCCACTTTATTTTCCGTCACGTTTAACCCGGCCGCTCGCAGTTGGATTATGGCCTGTTTAATATCGGTCTGAATGAATAAGGGGGACCTCCATGGCCGAGGAAAATCTTCCCCAGGTTGGGGGTATTGGTTTCGAGGACTTGAAAAAGGCCAACGACTATGGGGCCGAGTATTGGAGTGCCCGCGACCTTCAACCGCTCTTGGGTTACAACCATTGGCGAAGCTTTGAAAAGGCCATTCAAAAGGCCGTAACCTCTTGCGAGCAATCGGGTAACGAACCAAGCTATCACTTTGCGCGCCGCGCAAACCGATCATTGGTGGAAAGGGGGCAATTCAAGAAGTGGGCGATTTCCATCTTTCCCGTTTTGCCTGCTACCTGATTGCCCAGAACGGCGATCCCCGCAAGCCCGAGATCGCCGACGCCCAAAAATACTTTGCCATCCAGACCCGCCGCCAGGAATTGTCCGATCAAGCCGCCGCCGATTTAGAACGGTTGGAATTGCGAAAGCAGGCTTCCGAGGAATTCAAGGCACTTTCCGGCGCCGCCCGCGAGGCAGGAGTCCAGAGCCGCATGTTCGGAATTTTCCATGACGCCGGATATAAAGGGCTATACGGCGGACTTGGCGCGGACGCAATCAAGGCCCGCAAACGCATCCCCAAAAAAGAGCAACTTATGGACCGCATGGACACCACCGAGCTTGCCGCGAACTAGTTCCGCATGACGCAGGCCCGCGATAAGTTGGCCCGACAGCAGGTCCATAACCAGGAACAAGCCATCGAAACTCACAAACGGGTCGGTCAGGAGGTGAGGGAAGCGATCAAGCGCATCGGCGGTACATTGCCCGAAAACCTGCCGCCCGCCGAACACATCAAACAAGTCGAGAAACGCATCAAGCAGTCCGCGCCGAAGTTGAAACTTGAAGGCCCAGCCGCCAAAGGACTGATCGGGGAGGATTCCGAAACGCCGCCTCAAAGCGAAGAAGGATGATGGGCGAGTTTAGCCCGGCCACATGCGGCTGGAGTATGGCATTCAATGTTTTTTAAACATGAATATCGATTCATCGGGTGATTTATGCAGTTTACTATTCGCACTCTACTCATTATCACTTTGATTGTCGCGTTATTCTGCTCTGCTACCGTAACTTTTCAAGGGCAATCGCGTTATTATGCAATTGTTATATTAGCATGGATACTATTGGCAGGTGTTTATTTAAGTTTTAGAAATTTGCGATCGGCAATAATTCCGCATGTTCTCGGGCCTATCGTGGCTTTTCCGATTTGGCTGGTAGGTATTATTTTAGATAAGAATTTGATTTTTTGGAGTGATCGTTTGGAAATTCTTCCGCCAATTATTTTAATAGGTTTATTTGTGGGAATAATAGTTGGATTGATATATACGCTAGTATTAAGAAATCGCAAAGATATAAAAAAGTGAGCGGATTATGCTTTAGCATAATCTACAATTGCATCTATGACCCAAAAGCCGCGACCAGTGGTCGCGGCTTTACATTCCGCCCATTGATCACTGTCCATCGCTCACCGCCCACTACGCTTCCCCGATTTTCGCCATCACTTCGTCGGGGATATAGAAGTTGGAGGAGACGTTTTGCACGTCGTCGTGGTCGTCCAGGCGTTCCAGGAGTTTGAGGACTTTTTGGGCGGTTTCGGGATCGGTGATATCGACGGTGGTTTTCGAGATGCGGGTGATTTGGCTGGCTTCGGGCGTGACGCCGGCGTCGGCCAGGGCCTTGGCCACGTTTTGATATGCGGACGGATCGCAGATGATCTCGAATTTCCCCGAGTCGCGTTTCACGTCGTCGGCCCCGGCTTCCAGGGCGATTTCCATGAGTTTTTCCTCGTCGTTATTTTCGGCGGGGATAAGGAACAGGCCCTTGCTTTCGAACATCCAGGCCACGCAGCCGGCCCCGCCCAGCTTGCCGTTGCAAAGCTCGAACACCTTGCGGATTTCCGGCGCGGTGCGGTTGCGGTTGTCGGTAAGCACTTCGCAGAGGATGGCCACGCCGCCTGCGCCGTAACCTTCATACATCACTTCTTCCAGGCTGATGCCTTCCAGTTCGCCGGTGCCGCGTTTGATCGCCCGTTGAATGTTTTCCTTGGGCAGGCTCACGGCCTTGGCGTCGTCGATGGCGTAGCGGAGGCGGAGATTGGCATTCGGGTCGCCGCCGCCCATCTTGGCCGCCACGATGATGGCCTTGGCCAGCTTGCTCCATAGTTTGCCGCGTTTGGCGTCGACTAACGCCTTTTTGTGTTTGATACCGGCCCAATGTGAATGGCCTGACATAAGTAGAACTCCCGTTTGTCCTTTAATCGGTAATCAATGGTACTGGAGTTGCTCATCCCGGCACAAGTGCCGGGGATAAACCTTTAATACAACAATAACATTTAATATTCTATCGTTTATGCAACTCTTGGTCTATTTTACGCATTTTTTCTTCGGATTCCTTCGCTTTTTCCTCGTCTTTTTCCCGGCGAAGCAATTCGGCGGCGCGGCGCCAGGCGTCGCGGGCCTTTTCGGGTTGATGGAACTTCTGATAGGCGTCGCCGAGGTGATCGAGGATCAGGCCGTCGGGCTGCGACTCGGAGGCTTTTTGCAATTCGGCGACCGCCTCATCCCAGCGGCCGAGCCGATACAGCGCCCAGCCTAGACTGTCGCGATAGGCCCCGTTGTCGGGTTCGGCCTCGACCGCCTTGCGGATCATTTTAAGCGCTTGGGGAAGGCGCCGGTTTTCATCGGCCCAAAGATAGCCCAGGTCGTTCATTGCGCCTATGTCATCGGGAAATTCGTCGAGCACCTGCTGGAGCCACTCCACGGCCTCGGGGGTCTTCTTCTGTAAAACGCAAAGAGTCGAGAGTCCCATGCGGACTTCTTTTAAGGACTCGCGGTTTTCTTCGTTTTCGTAGTCGTTATCGAAATCCTTGAGTATTTTAAGGTACTCCGCCAGGGCTTCATCGTATCGCTTGGCGCGGAAGTACACCCAAGCGATTCGGCTGCGGAACTTGGCCGAATCTTTTTTCATCTCCGCCGTTTTTCGCGCCGCGGCCAGGGCCTCGTCGATGCGGTCTTCCATGGCCAGCGCTCCGGCCAGATAAAAATAAAAAATGGGATTATCTTCGGGGAGCGCTTTTTTGTCGATGGCTTGTTGAAAGACCTTTGCCGCCTCGGCCGGCTGCTCGCCGACCAGAAGTCCTATCCCCCAAATCAAATATACCTCGGCGGCTTTCTTTGGCCGGGCAGTTGCGGCCGGTTGGAAAAATTCACCCGCTGTATCCCATTGTTTGGCGTCCAGGGCCAAAAATCCCATGGCAAAACACTTGCCGAAAGCAGGCTTTTCCGGAGCGTCTTTGAGTTGCTTTCGGGCGGCGTCGATCAGGCCGCGCATCGCCTCAGGGTCTTTTGAAAGCGATAGGGTTTCGATCCCCAGGGCATTGAGGTCGCCGGTTTTTTCCACAGTCTCGCCCAGAACTGAAAGCATCGCGCCAAACTGTTTGGTTTTGCGATAGATTTCCAAAAGATTTTTAAAGCCCGCGGGGGTGGGATTCTTGTCGACCAGCTCGACATACAGCAGTTCGGCCTTTTCGATCATGTCCGCCGCGAGGTATTTGTCCGCCAGGAAATAACCAAGCGGCACGTTTTGGGGATCGTCTTGGTGGAGTTTTTCCAGCCGGCGGATCAATTCGCCCTTTTTGCCCAGGGCGTCAAGCAGGTCGTCTAACAATTCGTAGGGTTTCATTTCCGCATTCGAAAGATGCTTAGCCATTGCCTCATCCAAGGCGGCAAGGGCCTCGGCGGGCTTGCCGCTTTTGGCCAGCACCTGGGCCAGATGGAACTTCCAAAGTTCCTCGTTGGGATCGCGCCGTTGGGCTTTTTCAAAGGCCTCCCGGGCTTCTTCGATGCGCCCTGCCTGCAAAAAACAATCGCCGAAAGAAGTATAGGTTGGGCCCGGATCATCCAAGAGAACTTTTTGCATTTCTTCGGAGAGCGCATATTTATCGGGATGATCGATGGCATCGACGACCAATGCGAAACAGTCGGCGGCTTCTTTGTATTTGCCCGTCATCGCCAGCAATCGGCCGGTCTCCTTCCTCAAAATGACGTCATCAGGAGTATTTTGCTCGGCGCCGGCGCGGAGGGCCAAGGCCCGCTCGAAAAGTTTAAGGGCCTCCGCCCAATCGTCTGCTTCTTCCAATCGGACTCCCAAACGGCGGAGCAGCATGGGATCCAGATCTTCTTCCAGGTCCACTGTCTTCAGCGCGTAACGAACCGCCACGCCTTCGCGGTTTAAATGAATGGCCAGAGGTATGATCGCCCGGGCGATTTGGACGGATTGAGGATCGCTACGCAATGCCCGCTGATATAATCGCAGGGCCTCGCTGTATTGCTCGCGAAGTTCCGCCGCCCGGGCGGCGGAGAACAAGGCCAGGGCTTCGAGCTTGTCGCGCCTGGCTTCATCCTGGTCACGGTTGCCGGAAAGGGGCAAAGGAGCGTCGTCAAGAATTAGCGGGCCGGGGCGATAATCTTTCTCCCCCGGGGTTTTTTCGTTTGGCGATTGTTCTCCCTGCGTTTGCAGCGGCAGGGCCGTTGTCAGAGCAATACATAATCCCATCAATAATAACCGAAACCAGCAGGCTGGCACTGAGCAGTCTCCCTTTTTTTATCGCGGTTTGCGTTTGGAGAGCCCTTCGGAAATGGATTTCTTTTTCGGCGAAGCGGTCTCGCGGATTGGGAGTTTTTCCGCCGGTTCCGCGGCCTGTTCGGGCGTGGAAGCGGATTTCTTTTTGGATTTTTTAGCGGCGGGTTCGGGGGTTGCGGCTTGGGACGGCGGAATTTTTTTACGTGCCCCTGTTTTTTCGCCGCCTTGCCCCGGCTTGGCGGAGGAAGTTCTGCCGCCGGAGGCCGGTCCGGCGACGGGCTGTTCCGCGGCCTTCTTGCGCGATTGGGGCTCCACCCGGCGTTTCGGCAGCCGGTTTTGCACGTCCGGATTGATTTCCAAAAGGATGCCGCGAATTGCCGGCGCGTACGGATTGGTGGAAAAATCGGCGCCGAATTGATGTAAGAGCGATCCAAACTCCACGCCTTTGGACTTGGCGATTGCCCGTTCCAAACCCGGCACTTCGCCGGCTGCCGCGTCCTTGTCTGTCACCAGGTCGAGCAGGCGCAACACGCTCATAGTGCCGGTATCGATGGGGATGGAATGTCCGCCCAGGGCCGCTTGGACCACGTAAGCCGCCGAAAATCGGCTGGCGCCGTCGAGCCCTTCCAGCCATTTGATCGTCGGACCGAGGTTCTTTTTCCGCTTGTCTTCCAGGTCGAAGTTAAACTGGGCCTCGAATACGGCGTGCAGCACGCGCTTGATGCGATTTGCCGCCAGGCGCGGATCGGGCAGGCAGGCCATTACCTCGGAAAGTTCCGAAATAGATGTCACCCGAACTTCGTTCCAATCGAAAAATGTGTGCACCAGGGCTGCGAAGGCCTCTTCAGCCGCCTCGTATCGAGCGTCTTCCAGACAACAGGCGAAGATTAAATGCTCCGCTACCGTCCGGCCCGTATTGGCCGATACCGGCTTGTAATGCTTCTTGAGGATCTTATAAACTTTCGCGAATTGTACCGTGCGACTGACTGCTGTCATGGGAATTCCTCCCGGCGCAGCGCCGGGGTTAAACATATATGACCTTGTTGCAATGGCAATAAACGGTAATTACATTTTGTTTTCCATATCCGGATCATCGCCCGCCTCGGCGGCCTGGTTTTCTTCCGCCGGGGGGAGCACCTCGCGGAGGATTTTCGCGATCTCTATGGAGCGTTTTACGCCCTGATCGAGTAAAAAGTTCAGCCGCGGAGTATAGCGCATTTCGACTTGCCGGGCAATTTTGGCCTGTAAGAAACCGGCCGCGCTTTGCAATCCCCGCAGACTCAATTGCTGATGCGTTTCGTCGCCCATCACCGAAACGTGCACCTTTACATGCCGCAGGTCGGACGAAACTTCCACGTACGTCACCGTGACGTCCTTGACGCGGGGGTCCTTCAGTTCCGTCAGAATCGCCATGCTGACCACTTCGCGGATGGCTTCGGCAACTTTTTGGGCGCGTCGCGATGACATGGTTACAGCGTTCTCGCAATCTCTTCGATCTTGTAGGCTTCGAGTATATCGCCATCCTTGACGTCGTTGAACCCGCTCAACTTCATGCCGCATTCAAAGCCCTCGCGGACTTCGCGGGCGTCGTCTTTTTCCCGGCGCAGCGATTCCAGCGGATAATCGCCGATGATCCGGCTTTCGCGGATAACGCGAATGCGAGCGTCGCGCTGGATGGTTCCCGCCAGCACGCGGCACCCGGCCACGGTTCCCAGGCGGCTGATGTGGAAGGTCCGCTGCACCAAAGCCCGGCCCAACTCTTTCTCCTGCCGTTCGGGCCTGAGCATGCCTTGCAAGGCGGCTTTCAGTTCGTCGGTTATCTGGTAGATGATGTCGTAGCGGCGGATTTGCACGCCCAGTTTTTCGGCCAGAGTGCGGGCTTTTTCGTCGGGCACGACGGTAAAACCGATAATTACGGCATCGGAGGCGTGCGCCAGGTGCACGTCGGCCTCGGTGATCCCGCCTACGGTAGTCTGCAGGATTTTGATTTGCACTTCAGGATGTTCCAGCTTGGTCAATTCCTTGCGGATGGCCTCGATGGAGCCGCGCACGTCGGCCCGTAAAATAATGTTCAGAGTTTGCACCTTGCTTTCCTGGCCCAGCCGTTCGTACAGGGTTTCCAGGGTCACGTGAGGCTGGCCGCCGCTGAGTTCGCGCTGGCGGGCTTCGGCAAAGCGTTTTTCGGCCAATTCCCGGGCTTGGGTAATGTCTTGCAACACGTAGAAGCGATCGCCCGCGCCGGGCGGAACGTTCAGCCCCGTGATATTCACCGGCGTGGAAGGACCGGCTTCCGCCAATCGCTTGTTCAGATCGAGCGTATCGTACAAGGCCTTGACGCGCCCGTACGTGGGGCCGCAAACGATCACGTCGCCCGGGCGCAGCGTGCCGCCGCGAACCAGGAGCTTGGCGATAACGCCCCGGCCTTCGTGCAGTTCTGTCTCCAGGCAGGTGCCGCGGGCCGGACGGTCGGGATTGGCTTTGTACTCGTGCAATTCGGCCACGGTGAGCAATGTTTCCAAGAGTTGGTCGATTCCCTCTCCCGTGACGGCGCTGGTTTTGACGACTTCGGTCTCGCCGCCCCATTCGCTGGGCAGCAAATTATTGGCCGCCAACTGTTCGAAAACTCGTTGCGTGTTTGCGCTGTACAAGTCGATCTTGTTCAGCGCCACCACTATGGGGACCTCGGCCGCGCGGGCGTGGCTGATGGCTTCTTCGGTTTGGGGCATGACGCCGTCGTCGGCCGCCACCACCAGCACGGCGATATCGGTTACATTTGCCCCGCGGGCACGCATTTCGGTAAAGGCCTCGTGTCCCGGCGTATCGACAAAGGCGATGGCCCGGCCGTCCTTCTCCACCTTATAAGCCCGAATGTGCTGGGTTATACCGCCCTTTTCTTTCGATACCACGTCGATGCCGATGATGCGGTCCAAAAGCGAAGTTTTGCCGTGGTCGACGTGCCCAAGGAAGGTAACAATGGGCGGCCTGGGCTGCAAAGTAGCCGGTTCGTCTTCGGCTTCCAGTTCGGGAATGAGCCGCTGTTCCAGATCGACTTGCTGTTCGAACTTCACATCCACGCCCAGCTCCACGGCCAAAAGTTCGGCCAATTCCAGATCGAGGCTGGCGGCGATGTTGGTCACCGTGCCCATATCCAAAAGCTTGCCCAAGATGGTACGCGCAGGCACTCCTATGGCTTCGGAAAAAGTGCGTACCGTGCAAGGCATTTCCAGGACCACGCTTTCCTTGCGCGGGGCGGCGGTATTGGTCCCGGTGCGCTTGATGTGCGTTTTTTTCCGCGTGATGGCGGGGGTGATCGCCTCTTCCTCGTCTTCGTCGCGATGGCGGCGGGCCGTGGCCGATTTTTTCCGCTTTAACTGCCGGGCCTCGCGCCCGCCCAGCGTGAGCGGACCTTCCTCTTCCGGCTCGACGATTTCCTTGGGCGCTCCTCCGCGGCGGCGCTCCCTGGCCGGAGGGAGCAATTCAATCGGCGGGATTTTCAAGTCCGGCGGAAGTTCATCCAATATATCGCGCCGGGCGGAGGCTTTGCGCTTTTGTTCCGCTTTGCGCAGATGCTCGGAAAGCGGTTTTCCGCCCGCTTTGCCGGCGCGAATAGCGTCTTTGGGAAGCCTGAAATCGGGTTTTTGCGGGGCAGGCTCCTTGGGTTTGGCCTTGCCGCGGGATTTGGAAGCTGGCAGGGGAGCCAATTTTATGCCCCGCGCCGGGCGCTCGCGATCTTTATCGCGCTGCGGCTTTTCTTTCTCGGTTTCGGGCGCCTCGGGAGGGTGGGCAGGCGCTTCGGCCGGACGGCTCAGGGCCGTTTCTTTAATTTCCTCGGGCAAGCGGAAGTCCTGGGATTTTATCAACTCCTCTTGCGGCGGCGTTTCGGCCGGCTTTTTCGCCGATTTTTTTACTTTAGCGGCTTTGTCCTGCGGTGGCGGCGCCTCGCCCGGTTTTTCCTCAGCCGGCTTTTCCTCGGGCAGTTTTTCCAGGGGCTTTTTTTTCAGTACCAGAGGCTTGTCGATCTTGGGAGGCAGGACCGGGATTTTCCCCCCGTGAATTCCAGCAGGAGCGATGTAGTCTTCCCGGCGTAAAACCGAGGACTCGGCCGTTTCTCTAGAGGCTGCCATGCCCGCCCCGCCCCGCGATGCCTTGCTGCTGCTCATGTATGCCTTTAGCTTGGCCGCCTCTTCGTCCGTGAGACTGGCCAGCGCAGACCCCTTTCCCGTGATCCCCGCCTTGGTGCAAATATCGACCAGGATCTTGTTGTCGATTTTCAGTTCTTTGGCTAAGGCGTAAATGCGGATAGGCAACGGGCAACTCCTGCCGGTAGTATGGCGTCAAATGCCGTCGGACTCTCTTGGATTTGAACAGGAGGGCAGGCATTTTTGCCTGTCTTTTTCCAGCCGGGCAAGAATGACCGGCCTCCTGATTTAGCTATTTTACTTAGTTACGGCCCCTTAGGCGTTTCCCCTTCTTGAGGCGGTTTTTCGGCCGGTTCCGCCGTATTTTCCTCGGCTTGATCTGTCAAATACGAAGGCAGGCCTTCATCCACATTTTCAGCCGCTGCCAGGCGTTCCTGTTCGCGTTGTTGACGCCGCTGTTCGGCGGCGGCGGCTTCGGCTTCGGCGGCTTTAGCCTCGGCCTGCTGGATAATTTTATCGACTTGTTCCTGGGCCAGAGTGCCCATTTCCATCAAGGCGTCCGGCTCGATTACCGACAGATCGTCGTAAGAAAGGAATCCTTCGCCCACCAGTTTTTCAGCCAAATCGGGCTCCACGCCTTCCAGCGAGGAGAAACCTTTCACGGCCTGTTCGATCTGTTCGTCGAGTTCTTCGCGGGTCATTATTTCGATGTCCCAGCCGCAGAGCTTGCTGGCCAGGCGCACGTTTTGTCCGCGGCGTCCGATGGCCAGCGAAAGCTGATCTTCCTCGACCAGCACGATCGCCCGGCCCAACATCTGGCATAGGATCACTTCCTCCACCTCGGCCGGCTGCAAGGCATTGGGGATCAGCACCTGCATGTCATCGCTGTAGCGGACGATGTCGATGCGTTCGCCCGCCAGTTCGTCCACGATATTTTTGATGCGGTTGCCTCGCACCCCCACGCAAGCCCCCACGCAATCCACGCGCTGATCGGTGCTGCTGACGGCGACCTTGGTGCGGTAACCGGGTTCCCGGGCAATCGCGCGGATTTCGATCACACTTTCGGCGATTTCCGGAATTTCCTGCTCGAAGAGCCGCTGCACCAGATGAGGCTTGGTGCGGCTGAGGATCACCTTCACCCGGCTTCCCTGCTTGCGCACTTCATAGACCGTCGCCCGAACGCGTTCGTTTGGATGATGGGTTTCGCCGGGGATCTGCTCGCCGCGGGGAAGAATCGCCTCGACATTGGCCAGGGTTACGGTGGCCGCGCCGCCTTCGTACCGCTGGATTACGCCGGTTACGAGTTGGCCTTTGAGTTCTTCATACTCGTCGAACAATTGATCGCGTTCGGCCTCGCGGATCTTTTGAATCATAACCTGCTTGGCGGTTTGAGCCCCGATGCGTTCGGCCATTTGCGCCGGATCCAAGGGCACGCCGTTATGGGTGCCGTGGATTGCCCCGTTGTTGCGATCAATTTCGACAACAATATCCTCCATTTCACCGTAGTGCTTCTTGGCGGCGGAAACCAGGGCCGCTTCGATGCCTTCGAAGACTATCTCTTTGTCGATATTTTTATCGCGGTGAATCGCATCGACTATTCGCAGGATTTCATTCGCATCCATCGATAATCACTTTTCCAGGTCTAATTCAGACAATACTCTCCTACCCTTCTCGACCGGACCAACGGCCGAGACGCTGCAAAATCTTACGTGGGCTGAACTTAGTGGTTTTTAGTAATCTGGTAAGCATACCGGCCAAATAAAGGGGTGTCAAGGCGGTTGAACGCCATCGCACATCTTATATGCCCTGTAGAAATCATATCCGGCTGGCAAATCTGTATGAATGAACGCTTAATTCGTAGCAAAGATTTATATCATATAGCCCATTAGGGTGATATTTATTATGGTGGAGTTGGCGGCGATCAAAGACGGGTAAGCCTCCGTATTGGAATTCAACAAACTACAATAGTGTAACTGTGGCCTCACCTGAGAAAGATTTAATTATGACCTGGATATGCTTCTGATAACGCAACGCCGGTCAAGGTCTGGGAGGAGGACGTGGTAATTCGCGTGTACTTAGCCGGCCCGGCCGATCCGAATCCAATTTTCTATTTCGGCCGGGCGTACCGGGGAGCGGAGGGGAGAGTGTATCCCTATCCGCTTTAAGACAAGCTTACCGGAAAAAAGGTCGGCAAAACCTACAAAATGATCTCTTTGGAGAACGAATATACAAAAATCGGCGTTCTGCCGGAGATCGGCGGCCGTATTTTTTTCCGCCGCCGACAAAACTAATAACTACAACTTCTTTTTCTTTTACACTTAGCAGGTGGTCAAGCCGGCGCTAAACGGCGTGAATAAACGGCATGGAAAGCATGAATTTAATACTTGACGATGCACAGGGGTGTATTCACCCCGAGGGGAATATGTTATTTTATCTATGTGCAAACTTATATTTTTATCAGGAGATTTGATATGAAAAAGTGTTTGACATGGTCCCTCTGCTTTACAACCGTCCTGCTTATTACGAATATCTGCCGGGCGGAGTCCACAAGGACCTATATAGACATCGATTCCGATTGGCTTTTTAGCCGGGGCGATTTTCCATCCGGGTCCATGCCGGCCTTCAACGACTCCGGCTGGCGCAAGTTAAACCTGCCACACGACTGGAGCATCGAAGGGCCCTTCGAGGCCTCGCTGGGCAGCGCCACGGGCTATGCGCCCGGCGGGATCGCCTGGTATCGCAAACACTTTAAGCTCAATAACTCCTACAAAGGCTATGCCGTATCCGTAGAATTCGACGGAATATATAACAACTCGGAGGTTTGGATCAACGGCCAGTTTGTGAGCCGGCGGCCTTATGGATATTCCAGTTTCCAACTTGATTTGACGCCTTATTTGAAATTCGGCAAGGATGATAATATCCTGGCGGTTCGCGTGGATCATACCCGGTTGCCCGACTCCCGATGGTACGCCGGTTCCGGCATTTACCGGCATGTCCGCCTGCGCATTAACGACAAAGTTCACATCGGCAACTGGGGCGTGTTTGTCTCCACTTCACAGATAAAAGCAGACCTTGCCACCGTACGCATCGAAACCACGGTCGAGAACAATTCCGGCGATAAAAAAGGCTTCTCGCTGCGATCCGAGATCATCGGACCCGACGGCCGCTATTTAGAGAGCCGGACTTCATTGGGAACCGTAGATAATGAAAATACACAAACCATAGTCCATCAGATCCCTATTGACCGTTCTAAGTTGTGGTCGCTCGAATCGCCGCTGTTGTACGCCCTTAACACCAGCCTGAACGTCGGATCAAAGGTAATCGATGATACCTCGACAACCTTTGGAATTCGTTCCATCAAGTTCGATCCGGACAAGGGTTTTTTTCTTAATGGGAAACCGCTGAAGATCAAAGGCGTTTGTATCCACCACGACGCCGGATGCCTGGGCGCAGCCGTGCCGGAAAAGGTCCTTGAGCGGCGTTTGCGCCTTTTGAAAGATCTAGGCGTCAATGCCATTCGCACCAGCCACAATCCGCCCGCCCCCGAATTGCTGAATTTATGCGACCGGCTGGGATTGCTGGTTAAGGACGAGGCCTTTGACGAATTTACCCCCGGAAAAAACAAATGGGTAACGGGTTGGAACAACGGCTTGCCCGGCCGCTTCGGTTACAACGAGGTCTTCGACCAGTGGGCCGTCACCGACATTCAGGATATGATTCTCCGCGATCGAAACCATCCCAGCATAATCATGTGGAGCATCGGCAATGAGATCGACTACGCCAACGATCCCTTTTCGCACCCCGTGCTGGGCAAGGAATATCAACCCCAGAATCCGCCGGCCGAGGATATGGTCAAATGCGCCAGGCCGCTTATCGATGCGGTGAAAAAACTGGATTCGTCCCGCCCGGTCACCGCGGCTTTGGCCAATGTGGCCATGTCAGACGCGGTCGGATTGTGCGAATTGCTCGACATCGTGGGGTATAACTACCAGGAGCAACGTTACGCGGAGGATCACAAAAAGTATCCCAAGCGGGTCATTTTCGGCAGCGAAAATCATCACACCATGAGCGCCTGGCTCGCCGTTCGCGACAATGAATATATATCCGGCCAATTTCTCTGGACCGGCATCGATTACCTGGGCGAGGCCGGGCGCTGGCCTAACCGGGCCAACGGTTCCGGGCTCCTGGATCTGTGCGGTTACAAGAAGCCTGCCGCTTGGTTCCGCCAGAGCCTGTGGACCGACAAGCCAATGATTTATATCTGCGCATCAACCGGCGGCGGTGAAAAACCCCCACGCGTGACAGAAGAAGAAAGCTGGAACTGGTCAAAGGATCAGATCGTCACCGTGCATTGTTATTCGAACTGCCCTGAAGTGCAATTGACCTTGAACGATAAATCCGTGGGAAGTAAGAAACTTAAAGAGGCAACCGACGGCGTTTTGACCTGGCAAGTTCCTTACGAACCGGGAGTCCTCAAGGCCAATGGACTTAAAGACGGCAAAACAGTATGCCAGTACAATTTAATGACGGCCGGAAAGGCAAGCAAAATTCAACTCTCGTACGATGTGACCGAACTGGCGGCCGACGGCAAGGACGTCTGCCACTTGGGTTTTGAAGTCGTAGATGCTAAAGGCGTGTATGTACCGGACGCCGCAAACGAAGTGAAGTTCGAAGTAGACGGCCCGGCCGCCATTATCGGCATCGGCAACGGCGACCTCAACGACACCCAAGACTGCAAGGCCCCGGTCCACAAGGCCTATCAGGGCCGCGGATTGGCGATCATCCAGTCCAAGACAGTCCCGGGCAAGATTACGTTGAAGGCATCATCCGCCGGACTCGAAGGCGCGACTGCCGCATTGATCAGTAAATAACCCGGCAGACCGCTTGCGATTACGCAATACAAAATAAACCGCTTGCGGTTTCGCGATGCAAAACAAACCGCTTGCGGTTTCGCGATATTTCGCCGAAATAAACTACTACTTTGAGATAATCCCCACCCCAATGACGGCGCTTAAATGGTAAGCTCAAAAACCAGGTCTAACACGGCTATATTGTCTTCCGAGTGTTTGGAGAGACCCGATTCCCAGTGAATGGACTGTTCCAGTTGTTTCGCTTTCAGCCGATGAATCAGGAGCCTCTTTTTCATTTTCTTCCAAACGATCATCGCCGCGTTCAACCTTGAAACTGGCCGGAAAGGATTGCCACGCATTGCTGTTGACGCCGTTTCGTATCGATCCTTGGTAGGATTCTCTGCCCGGGCAGTATTGTGACCTTTACAACGCCGGTTTCTCCTGACTTGATGATTCCCGCATGAACGGCGACAGCAGACAAAGCGGAATCGGTCGTATATGCGTCTGTTCCCCATATGGCGCCGTTGGCGCTTCCCGTGACCAGGAAATAAAACTCATTGCCGATCTGGGAGTTATAATTTTGCAACGTACCCGGATTTGGCAAGACATTGTCGGCCAATTGTTGCAGGTATCGAACCCAATTGCGGATTGCGACCGCTTCATCCAGTTTGGCCTCTTTTGTGTAATCGTCTTGCATGCGCTTTAACGACTCGATTAACGGCATAAGCAGTTTTCGAATCTTTCGTTGGGCCTCTTTCTGGATCGGTTTCTTGTCGCTTTCATATTGCGAAATTAACTCACGCGCTTTGGCGGGAAGAAAATCAAGTGACGGCGGGGCGGGATTCGAACCGGACGCGATAGAGGGCTGTGCGCGGGTTAAATTTAAACTCCCGGAAATCCCAGGAGACGGGTTAAGGTTAAACGGCACATCAAGATCGGGCACCCATGCCCCTTTACCGACATAAAGACCGATGTTGCCGTGTTCGGCGAGGTAAGGAAAATCGTGGAGTCCGACGCTTGAAAAAATCCAGGCCCGATAGCTCGGCGATCCTATTCGGTAATGATAGCCCCGTCCATTTTTTGACGTGGTATAGTATCTTGACTCTTTTTCTTTTGCGGTTTCCGAGGTGGCAAATGGGTCGGTGGGAAGCTCGGAAAGGTAGTTTGGTACTAGTTTATCCAGTGTTTCAGGAAGCTTTCCCTCGTGATTGTCCGCATACCGATCGACCGCGCCCCAGAGGGTCATGAAATCGCGGTGAACCTGTTCGAGTTTCCCCCGGTCGTCCGCGGACAACTTCCGGTACGCTTCGGATTCCCTGAAGTTGTAGGGTTCTCCGGCAACTGCACGGCACTCACACAACATGCAACCGATGACAAGCAGAAGTATGGAAATAGATCTCATATCTAATTTCTCCTTTCCCTTAAGGATGTTTACTTCGTTGTCTCATGGTACACCATCTAACCACCTTGCATGCGGTTCGCGGCATCGATGGAGTCCGCCGGGTTGTGGACCATTTGTAGATAAGGTCAAAAACCCATCCACAGAATGCCAATTACCGGTAAATTGCATTCCCGATTCGGGATGTTAATTGCTGTTATTCATATATGTAGTGAATTTCAAAGCGGCTGATTTTGGGTGCCACTGCTGGCTTGTCAAAAAGTGTAGGTTGGGGTAGTATTGTCGGTATGAGAAAGCAGCGGCGGGGTCCTTTGCAAGATGTTATTTGGCGTCGCCTTTTTCGGTCAAGGTAACGCGGATCATCCAATCGCCTTTATCAAAATCTTCGGCAGGTTCGCCGGGCAGCCCGACAAGCGAATGGCCGCTTCCCTCGGCGTCGTAATGCACGAAAACTCCCTTGGTGGCCGTGGGATTGAAATCCTGCGCACACGATGAATTCACGCGGCACGCGCGTAGACTTGGTTTTTAAATCAACCCAGCGTGGATTTCCCCGTGGAAATTTTGAGTATGGGAACTGGTTGTCGGCGATTACCTTGAAATCTTTATCGCAAAGCCAGACGTGGAAATTTTCCTTGGGCGGGGCGGGCATTCCGTACCGGGCGCCGTAAATCCGCACTTCGGTTAAATAACTGGAATCGTTCGGGGCCTCGAAGCGGACCGCGTGGCCTCCGCCGGCAAGACTGTTTTGGCCCGCCGATTTGCCGTCGTCGTGCGCCAGTTCATGGGTCTTGCCGGAGAGCTTGCCCTCGTCGGCGGTCTCCGCCGTTACTTTGCTTTTGCCGCGTTTTAAGATCAGGATATCTTGAGCATCGTCCCACCACGGGCCGGCTTGTTCGCCGGCATTGGCCGACAGGGCTTTACCCAGATCTTTGCCCGGATCGGCCGGATCGAATTTGCACTGACCCCATGCCCGGAAGATCGGGGCGATCTTTTTATCGCCGACAATGCCGGCAAGCTTTTTCCAAGCCCCGGCCGCCTTTGCCGATTCACTTGCCTTTTGCGAAGACAACTGCTTATCCAGGCGTTTTGTGCCGTCTTCTATGTAGTCGTAGCGGTCGGGCCACAGATCGGCGCCCTGCTTGGCGTAAACCGCATCGACAAGGCACGAGCCCATATAATGCGCCCAGCCTTCGGCCCCATCGCCGGTTATCCAACTGTGATCGGGAATCAACCGGTACATGGCCATATGTCCCACTTCATGACACAAGCCGTATATCTGGTAAACTCCGCTTGTGCCTGGTTTAAGCAGATTATCTTGTGAACGAATGGTGAGAAAAATATGGTCGGCGCCGTCGTTGAACAGGTTGACTTGCCCGTCCGCGTCGACGTTCACTTCAACGCGAATGACATCAGGCATGTCGAATGCGAATTTCTCGACCGCCGCGTCGCGGGCGTAGACACAATTCGACCGATAGCCTGGGCATATGCCTTGTCAATGCCCGTATACGAAACAATCGCGTGCTCGGACTTAATTTCCTCGCCAACGCAGGTTGTCGATAAAGTTAAAAGAACGGCCAATGCGGCACACAAAACCTTGGGAGTTATCTTGAACATGGCATGCTCCATAAAAAAAGGTTGGTGAATTTCATACAAATATAATAACAAAAAGCCCAAGGACCGCAACCTCTAATGATGCTAACCTCCCATCAACAAATTCGTCATAGATTGTTTTGGGACCCATTAGATACATCGAACCCGAAATTCCCACGCGATTACGACGTTTCTAATGCACAAATAGTTCCTCGTATTTTAAATTATTTTCAAAAAGGTCATAATATTATTCTGTCACGCCGGCAATAGGCGTTGTATGGCTCATGCCAGGCCTCGACGTTGCAATCGCGCTATCTACGGATGGCTTGTTGTCCCGTTTTGGATCCAACAGGCTACTTTTAATGGCATCTTTGCACTATAGGGCCGAAATGGATCGGAATAATTTTAAATTTCCCCTAGAATTGATTCGAATTACGGGTATTCGTGAGCCAGGCGTTTGCTTTCAGAACGACAGGGAGATGCTATCCTTCAAATTGCCGGATCAGAATCGCGCTGGCCTGTCCCTGGGGAGTAACGTTGAGATTAATGAATATCTTGCCCGGATCAGCCGCTCCATCGGTTACGGCGGCCACTGGGCAATCCGGGTCGGGCGTTTCGTAGTTCAGAACGGGAAACAGCCGGCCGTGGTGCAGGGCCATGAGACTGGCGATTATCTCGACCATCCCGCTGCCGGCGCCCAGGTTTCCAAAGTAACTTTTTGCCGCGGTCACAGACACGGGTGTTGAACGCGAGCCAAAAACATTATTGATCGCCCGGGCTTCCTCGACGTCGCTCGTGCGCGTGCTCAGCCCATGGGCGTGGATATGCCCGACCGCTTCCGGCTTGACATTGGCGGCCTTTAGGACATTGCCTAGAACATTGGTCATAGCCGCTTCGCGCTGGGCAACGAGATTGCGTTGGACCACGGAACTGGATGAGGCGGCCAACACTTCTCCCAGGATGTCCGCCCCCCTCGCTTGGGCCGTGGAAAGCTCCTCGATTATAATCGCCCCGGCGCCTTCGCCCAAAACCATTCCTGATCGGTCGCGATCAAAGGGCCGGCAGGCCCTGCCAGGTTCGACATCGGGCGAAGCCAATTCTTCCTGCTGCACGGAGTACATGACCTTCATGGGATGCAATCGCGTGCCCGTGGCCCCGCAAAGCATGCACGCGGCGCTGCCGCGAAGAATTATCTGAAACGCCTCGCCAACGGCCACGTTGGCCGAGGCTTCGCGCAAGGTCAGCGAATTATTTGGCCCCCGAAGATCGTTATAGATGGCAACATGGCTGGCCGGCATGTTAGGCAAATATTTCAAAAGCCACAAGGGATACATTTTGGGCAAACCATCGCTCCCCCAGCGAGAGAATTGAAAACGGCCTTCCGCATCTATACACTGCTTTATGCCTTCGGTAAATTCCTCGGGCAGCGAGAGCATGTAATCCGAACCAAAACTTATGCCCGTCCGTTCCGGGTCCAGTTTGCCAGGCGTCAGTCCGGCATCGCCGAGGGCGAGTTGTGCGGAGGCCACACCCATCTGGCACTCCCGGCACATCATTTTGGATCCCTTGCGGATGGCTTTTTTTTGTTCCTTATCGAGCTGGCCAAAGTCGTCGATTTCGCCTTGGAATTGGCGGGCCTCGGCGGCAAATTTAATCGGCAGCACCCCCGACGATAAAGATGTAAAAGGCCCTACACCGCTTTGGCCTGAACTAAGACCTTGCCAAAGGGCTTCTTTGGTGTTGCCCAATGGGCAAATCAATCCCATCCCTGTAGTAACCACCCTGCGGGGAGCAGAATTCATGTCGATTTACCAATTTCCAATGTGAATCTCACCGATCCTACCGGTTCTATGAATCGCCTAGTTTAGCTGACATTATGCTTGTCGTCGAGATAGGATAAACCAATGTAGCTGATGGAATAGGCCGGCCATAAAAATGGGGAATCGCCCTCACCCTGACCCTCTCCGGGCACCACCCAGTAGTCGGGAGAGGGGATTTTTAACACCCAAAAGCCAAACAATTCGGGCCTGATATGGTTGACATAACCTGCTTTTACATCTAGGATTTTTGCTTTATAGATTCGCTTACTTAGTCTTGGAGATAATTAATTCAATGGCGGTTCCAAAACGCAGACACAGCAACGCGCGAACCGGCACTCGCCGAGCGCATGACGCCAAAAAGCCTAAACAACTTTCGACTTGCCCGCAGTGCAGCACTGCGGTGCCAACACACATGGTCTGTCCGAATTGCGGTTACTACATGGGCCGGAAAATTGTGGAGACATCGTGAGCAAGATCGCGTTTTTGTTCCCCGGACAGGGGGCTCAGATGGTCGGCATGGGCCAGCGGTTGGCCGAATCGCTTCCCGCCGTGCGCAGACTTTACGATCGCGCAGGCGAGGTCCTGGGCTATGATTTGGCCAATCTTTGCTTTGAAGGACCGGCCGAGCAGCTCGACTCCACCGTTTGCAGCCAGCCCGCTTTATTTGTAACCAGCCTTGCCGCCTTGGAATCGTTGCGGGCCGATTCGCCGGACGTGGTTCTATCATGCGAAGCAGCGGCCGGACTGAGCCTGGGCGAATATACCGCCATGGTCTTTGCCGGTGTGATGGATTTCAATGACGGCTTGATGCTGGTACAAAACCGCGGTGCGGCTATGCAAGAGGCCGCCGATGCCACGCCCAGCGGTATGGTAAGCATACTCGGGCTGGAACTGGTTGAAGTGCAAAAACTCTGCGAAAAAGCCCGAAACGGCGATATTTTAGAAATCGCCAATTTGTTATGTCCGGGCAACATCGTCATATCGGGAACTAATGACGCTTGCGAACGCGCGGCCGAGATGGCACAACCTTTTGGGGCAATGAAGGCCAAGCCCCTGGCCGTGGCCGGAGCTTTCCATACGAAAATCATGCAACCCGCCGTCCAGCGGCTGGAGCAGGCCTTGTCGGCCGTGCCCATGCACAAGCCGCGGATCCCTGTCATATCGAACTACGATGCCAGGCCGCATCACGATCCCGAGGAAATTCGCCGCTTGTTGATGCAACAAGTGCTCAATCCGGTTCGTTGGGAAGATTCGATGCGATATTTGATTGGCCAAGGTTTCTCCCAGTTTTACGAAGTGGGACCGGGCCGGGTGTTACGCGGTCTGCTGCGGCGGATTGATCGCGGCGTTTCCTGCCAGTGCGTGGAAGTGTAGCATAAAACCGTGACGGGCACCAACGGGTACCATGCGTAGCATGGTCGGTTGGGCGGTCGCGCTTTAAAGGATTAAATTATGACCGATCAAACCAAGGGCCGGATTTCGACGGATCTGGCCGGACAGGCGGCAATTGTCACAGGCGCGGCAAAAGGTCTTGGCCGGGCGATTGCCGTAACGCTGGCCCGGGCAGGCGCAAAGGTGGCCTGTATCGATATAAATACCGAGTCCTTGGCGGAGACGGTCGGCACAATTCGCGCCGCAGGCGGAACGGCCGAACCAATGGCTTGCGACGTGACCGACAGCCAGCGCGTCGGCGCAGTTGTCGACGAGGTAGTCAAGCTTTGGGGCGGCCTGCAAATACTGGTCAACAACGCCGGTATTACCCGCGATAATATGATCATGCGTATGAAGGATGAGCAATGGGACGCGGTAATAAACATCAACCTCAAAGGCACATTCTTGTTCACCCGGGCCGCCGCAAAACCAATGATGAAAGGCCGGCGGGGGAGGATTATCAACATTGCCAGCGTCTCCGGCCTGATGGGCAACCCCGGACAGGCAAATTACTCCGCATCCAAGGCAGGGGTGATCGGCTTGACGCGGACCGTCGCACGCGAATTGGCCGGACGAAATATCACAATTAATGCCGTAGCGCCCGGCTTTATCGCCACGGATATGACTGCCGCCTTGGGCGAGGAAATTTTACAGGAAGTCCGCAAGCAAATCCCCTTGGGGCGCCTTGGCGATCCCCAGGACGTGGCCGACGCCGTGTTATTTCTGGCCAGCGATGCCGCCTCGTTTATCACCGGCCACATACTGACCGTGGATGGTGGTTTAACTGTGTAGTTTACGTAGTTTGGATAGTTTCGCAGAATTGGGAGCAAAAAACATAGCCGGGAGATATAGACACGGAAGGGAAAAACCGCTATATCTTGCGAAGTTGAATTGAACGCGGGGCGGGATACAAAACTTGTAACCCTTTGCAAAGGGTTTTGGTATATTATAGGTGTGGGGAGTCGTTGGAAAGCTCCCCCAAATAGATGTGGTTAAAGGAGGACCTGCAAGGTGGCCTCAGTCGCTGAACGTGTTATTGATATCGTTGCCGAGCAACTTGGCGCAAATAAAGAAACCATTACCCGAGACACCTCTTTCGTCAACGATCTGGGTGCCGATTCACTCGACACCGTCGAATTGGTGATGGAACTTGAAGAAGAGTTTGACATCAACATCCCCGACGATGTGGCGGAAAAAATCCAGACGGTTGGCCAGGCCATCGACCACATCGAAAAGGCCGTCACCACCAACGAAACCTCTGCTTCCTGACGGGCTTCCATGAAACGGCGCGTTGTCGTAACGGGTCTCGGCGCGGTAACCGCATTGGGTTGCCGCGTGGAAGAGCTTTGGACTCGAATATGTAACGGCGAAAGCGGAGTCGGGCCGATCACCCGATTCGATGCCTCGCGATTTCGCTCGCGCATCGGCGGCGAAATCATCAATTTCTCCACCGATGGCTACATTGAGCCCAAGGAAGTCAAAAAATTCGACCGCTTCGTGCAATATGCACACGTCAGCGGCTTGGACGCCATACGCGACTCTGGGCTGGATTTTTCCAAGGTAGACACCTGGCGCTGCGGGGTAATTCTGGGATCAGGGATCGGCGGGCTGGAAACCATCGAAGTCCAGCACCAGCGCCTGCTGGATAAAGGGCCTGATAAAGTCTCCGCCTTTACCATTCCCAAACTCATAGGCAACGCCGCCAGCGCAACTATCCATCCAATACGGCTTGCACGGGCCGAACCAAGTCATCGTGACCGCCTGCGCCAGCGCCACTAACGCCATGGGCGACGCCTTCAAGCTCATCCGCGACGGCGAAATCGACGTCGCCGTTTCCGGGGGCTCTGAGGCGGCGCTAACGCCCATCGGTCTAAGCGCCTTTGCCGCCATGCGCGCGCTCTCCGAGCGGAACGATGATCCCAAAAGAGCCAGCCGCCCTTTCGATCGTGACCGCGACGGCTTTGTTCTAAGCGAAGGCGCCGGCCTGCTGGTCTTGGAAGAACTCGAACACGCCAAAGCCCGCGGCGCGCATATCTACGCCGAGATGTACGGGTATGGCGTCAGTTGCGACGGCGGCCACATTACCGCCCCGGATAAAGACGGCGTGGCGGCGGCATACGCCATGTCGCGGGCGATAAAGGATGCCGGCGTCGATCCGAGCGATATCGGTTACATCAATGCACACGGCACGAGCACGCCCTTGGGCGACGTGGCCGAGACTATGGCCGTAAAAACCGTTTTTAAAGAACACGCCAAATCACTGAACATATCCAGCACGAAGAGCCAGCTCGGTCATCTCCTGGGCGCAAGCGGCGGCGTGGAACTGATTTTTTGCATTCTTGCCTTGCGCGACGGCGTGATTCCGCCCACGATCAACCTGGAAAATCCCGACCCGCTCTGCGATCTGGATTATACGCCCAACACCGCCCGCCGGCGGAATATCTCCATTGCCATGTCGAACAGCTTCGGCTTTGGCGGCCACAACGGCTCGCTGGTCATCGGCAAGCTGCGCAATGGGTAAACATCTTTCGCGCTGCGCCTAATCAAAGCCGGGCCGTGTTGTTCAGAAGAAAGTGATGTAAAAGCTTTTTGGCGATCCCTTTCCGGGGTGACACGCCCCGGCGCTGACGTGCAACTATAGGTCGATGTATGTTGTAGGCTCGAAATTCGTGGCCATCGACCAGATCGAGGCCTTTAAGTGCGTTACTCGAAAGACGATCAGCATGTCGTAACCTTGCCGGTTTATCTGCGGCTTCATAAAAGGGCGGGCCGAGACGATTTCCTTCTTCAGGTCTAAATCATCCAAAAATTCCGCAACGCCGCAGATCCGAATCTGCTTGCGCTGATCGGTGCTGTTAAAGCAGATCTCGACTTTGGGATTTTTAGTTAGTTGCTGATAGAGGTCCTTGAAATCTCCGGTATGCAAGATTATTCCCTCTTCATCGGCTTTGTACATCATCATCCCCCGCACCCTGGGTTGATCGCCCTCCACGGTCGCAAGGTGGCACACCGGATTCGTGTTTATAAATTCCAGAATTTGAGTTTTGTTCATTACATTTTCCTTTAAGTATGATGGATTTCCACTCGTTCTAAACCATCATAATGTAAAACAGGACATACGTTATGAATAGAACCAATGGAATGATGCGCCAAAATTGTTTGCCTTTACCAATTGATAAAAACCATGATACCAAAGCAAGGCCGGCGATAATCAAACCTGCAATAGTAAATCTATTACCTGTTTGTAGCGCCGTATCTGATGTTTGCTCGATAGAAGTCCGATCCGGTTGCACTTGTTGAACTGCTTTTGCCCTGATTCCCGTTGCAAATGAATAATATCGTTTTCCGCAAATGTCTAGCATGATCGCGGCAATAAATAGGCAACATGCAAGGGCATAGAAATATTTCATTTTGTCCTCATTTCGCACTCGACAATATAAATACATGTACACAAAACACTCGTAAATATCAACATAAAGACTCTATCCTCTATCGCCTATCCCCTTTGCAACCGGCCGGAGCCGACTATCGATTAACAATAATTTCATTTGCCCGGCGGGCGGGGGAAATTCGATTGTGGCTTGGCGCTCAGGCCCGGATCCGCTTAGTGCAATAATGTGCCCCAGCCCGTATTGCGGGTGACGCACCAATCCGCCTTGAATAAAATCCTCGGGCGAAACCGGCGGCAACGGCGCGCCGCCGTTGGCCAATTCGGCGGCAGTTGTCAAATGCAAATGAGGAAAACTTGTGATCGCGCCGTCCGGCTCGATCCGCCGAGCGACCGGCTCCTCGTAGTGCCCGTGCGATTGATCCAGGTCGGAAAGTTCCTCCTCGGAATAAGGTTCAGCGTCGAATGGGGACGCGGCAAGCGATTCGCCCGGGCCGAAATTCACCAATTCCATTTCCTCTCTGGGCAATTCCATTAAAAAGCAACTGGGGATGGTCATCCGCCGCCGGCCGCGAAAGTCGCGGTATCGGGCCAGGCTGATTTGCAGTTCCTGCTGCGCCCGGGTAATGCCCACGAACATCAAGCGGCGCTCTTCCTCGAGTTGGTCGGGCATATCGCGGCTGCGCTCATGCGGCAACAGGCCCTCCTCCGCTGCCACCAAAAAAACCACCGGAAACTCCAAGCCTTTTGAGGAGTGCAACGTCATAAGCGTGACGCGATCGCTTTGATCTTGCCAGTCGTCGGTATCGTTGACTAAGGAGGTTTCTTCCAAAAACGCCTCGAGTCGATGACCGCCGCCGCCGTGGCGTTCGTCAAAATCGCGGGCGACCGAGAGCAATTGCTC
Organism: Pirellulales bacterium; assembly: GCA_963845975.1. GTDB lineage: Bacteria > Planctomycetota > Planctomycetia > Pirellulales > Thermoguttaceae > JBEKIK01. Next base: position 2,233,368 of record CAWJUD010000002.1, read on the forward strand.
GATATTAGCCAGGCGCTGCTGATCTTCCTCGTCGCCCGATCCGTATTGTTCGCGGTACCCGGTTTCGTTAAGCAGGTGGCCGAGGAGTTCCTCCAGCGGCCGGTCCACGAGTTGTGAAAGCCTGTCGATAATTTCGACGAACCGCAGTATCTTGCCGGTTGTGCGCGAACTGATCGACTGGATTTGCTTTACACGCCGGGCGGTATCGATCATGCCGATGCCGCTGTTCAAGGCAAAATCGGAGAGTCTTTCCACTGTTTTTTTGCCGATGCCCCGCGCCGGCGTGTTGAGCACGCGCAGGAATGCCACTTCATCCATCGGGTTATTGAGAATTTGGAGATAAGCCAGCAGATCCTTGATCTCTCGGCGCTGGAAAAATTCCAGGCTGTTGACCATCTGAAAGGCTATGCCCTGGGCGCGCATGGCAAGCTCGAAGGCCAGGCTTAGGGCGTTGACACGATAGAAGACGGCAAAATCCCTGGCCCGCCGGCGACCGAAGCGGATTTCAGCGGCGATGAGGGCGGCGATGTCCTCGGCTTCGTCCTTGTGCGTTTCGTAACGGACCAATCGAACAGGCACGCCTGGACCGTTTTCAGTATATAGGCTTTTTTCCTTGCGCCGAACATTGTGGGCAATCAAATCGGAGGCCACGCGAAGTATCCGCTTGGTGCTGCGATAATTGCGCTCCAGGCGAACAACCCGGACACTGGGATAATCCCGCTCAAATTCCAAAATATTGTTCAAATTCGCCCCGCGCCAACCATAGATCGATTGATCCGGGTCGCCGGTCACGGCCAGGTTAGGGTAGTCGATCGATAATGCCCGGGCAATTGCATATTGCGCCAGATTCGTGTCCTGGTATTCATCGACGAGAATAAAACGGTAGCGCTCGTCCAGACTTTGGCGAATTTCGGGATTCTCGCGAAGCAAAGTGGCCACATGCAAAAGCAGATCATCGAAATCTGCGGCATTTGAGGAAATCAGGTTGGATTGATAAATTGGGTAGATTCTCTGAACCAAGTTTCCAATTAGATGACTGGAACGAGCTTGATATTGGCTCGGAGAAATAAGGTTGTTTTTGGCCCAACTGATCGCCCGGGCAATTGCATCCGGTGTCAGATGCGAGACATCTGTTTCTGCCTGGCGGATGGCTTTTCGCAAGACTTGGATGCTGTCGTCGGTGTCATAAATTGAGAAATTCTCATGCAAGCCTACGAAAGGGGCGTATTTTCGCAACAATCGGGCGCAAAATCGATGGAACGTGCCCACCCACACGGAATTCTCGCCTACCAACCGCTCGATCCGCTGCCGCATTTCCTCGGCGGCTTTATTGGTAAAGGTCAAGGCAAGTATGTGTTGGCTAGGTATGCCGTTAGCTAGCAGCCAGGCCACGCGATGGGTAACGACCCTGGTTTTACCGCTTCCGGCCCCGGCCAGGATCAACAGCGGGCCTTCCAGGTGCACGACAGCCTCGCGTTGATTCGGCGTTAGTCCTTCAAGCAGATGATTCATGGGAATCATACTACCCAAGATTGCAAAAATTGCTATACTACAGAGTCAACGTTGGGGCGTACCCGGCGTCGCAAATTTTTGGAGGATTTTTTTACCTAATTGGGAGGGAACCCATGGGAACCCGCATTCCACTTAACACACAGGATTCGGATGCAAAGGGTATGGCCGAAAAGCTTGAGATGAGCACGGCTGAGATTGGTCTTTCAGTACGCACTACTAATTGTTTGGAAGAACGGGGGATTTTTACCGTCAACGACCTGTTAAATTGCACCCGGGAAGATTTGCTGGCCATCTCCAATTTTGGAGAGAAAACCCTGGAAGAAGTGTATAAGGCATTGGAGGGAATCGGTTTTTATCGCCGCTATAAAAGCGAGGCGGTCTGCACGGCGGGCAATCCGGCCTGATAGCAGTTTAAAACAAAACGATTGCATTGCCGCCGAGGCCGGCGGTTCATTTTCTTTATCGAAAGATATTTTTATATCGCCGGGCTACTCGCCGCGGGCGCAATATTCTTTCCAGCGACTTTGAGCATCGGCGCGCGGCCCCGATCGCAAGGTGGAGAGTACGTTTTGGCACGCACGTTCCGTTGGTATCAAAAGAAACGCGGCAACCGGCGCACCGGTTCGCGAACGCTGGGCAGCATCGGCGAGGCCCTGTTTTTCGCCTTTTTCCTGCTGGTCGGCGGCATTGCGCTGGCGGTGATGATTTCCAAGCTGGTCATACCCGAATGGCAGGTAAATCACGAGTTTGTGGAACATCCCTGCAAAGTCATAGGCAAGCGGCTCGACGAGATAGAGGACAAAAACGGAACGCTCTATCGCCCGCTGTTTCAAATCGAATATACCGTCAACGGCAAGCCATATACCAGGTGGACATATACAATCAGCAATCCTTATTCTTCTGGAAAGGAGAGTCAACAAGCGATCTTGACGAAATTCAGCGTGGGCGACACCGTACCTTGCTGGTTCAATCCGGTCGATCCCGGACAAGTGGTGTTGGTGCGCGGATACAATGGGTGGATCTATCTGGTGTTTTTCGTGCCGGTGGCCTTCATCGTCATCGGCGCAGGCGGCTTGATCTATTCGCTGTTGCAGTGGGGCAAATCGGCCGAACGCCGCGCGGCCATGACGCAACATGCCCAGGATCGCGACCTGTTCGGCACGAATGGCGCCGGGGATCACGAATATCCTAATGTGCCTCAGCGAGCCGACATCACCAACAGCCCCGGCACGAAATTGCGTTACCGCTTACCCATCGATACTTCGCCGGGCTGGGCGCTTTTCGGCACCCTGTTAGGTTGTATTATTTGGAATGGTCTTGTGGCAATAATGGTGTATTTTGCGGTGCATGGGCATCTTGCGGGCAAACCGGATTGGATATTGACGTTTTTCTCCATCCCATTTGTGCTGGGAGGGCTGTTCCTGATCGTTTATTTCCTGCGGCAATTGCTGGTCACGGCGGGCATCGGACCTACGCTCCTGGAAATATCCGACCACCCTTTGCGCCCCGGCGGGGAATATCAAATTTTTCTTTCCCAATCAGGCAACTTGACGATCAATAGTCTATCCATATCCCTGGTCTGCCAGGAAAAAGCCACGTACCGACAAGGCACGAATACCCGTACCGAGCAGCGCCCTGTATATAGTCAAGATTTATTTCGCCGCGATAATTTCCAGATTCCGCCGGGCTTGCCCTTTGAAACAAATTGCCTGCTTAAGGTGCCGCCGGGGGCAATGCACTCTTTCAAGGCCGGCCACAATGCAATCGATTGGACCCTGGTCGTCGAGGGCGACATCGCCAAATGGCCCGATTTCAAACGGGCCTTCTCGGTTGTCATTTATCCGGACAACGGGAGGACCGCCTCATGAAAAACGAGCCCGCGGTCATCATTCGCCTCGAAGGCAACGGACGCAATTATCGGCCGGGCGAAAGCCTATCGGGCGAATACGCCTTTGAAGAATTATCCGCCGACCAGATCAAGGCCTTGGAAGTCTCCGTACTTTGGTATACCGAAGGCAAGGGCGACGAAGACATGGCCGTGCATAAATTCTGGCGAACGGACCTGGAAAACGGCAACGTTATCCAATCGCAACTGCCGGCTCGCTTTGAAACCGTTCTTCCCAACAGTCCGCTTTCTTACGACGGCCAGATCATCAAGGTCCGCTGGTGCGTGCGCGTGCGGGCGTTTTTGCACCGCGGCGGCAAGGAAGTCTTCGGACAGAAAGAATTTCGCCTGGGAAATATTCCCCCGATCAAATCAGGGGCCACGGTTTAATCATGCACGAAGAAAGGCCCGCTGGCGAGAATCCCTTTTGCACACGCCGCATCCGGCCGGGCACCCTGCCGTATTGCTTTCCCAGCGATGTGGACGTCGAAAATCTACTCGATCGCTTGCGCTGCAATCAGTGGCGCGGCGAGATCGTCGGCCCCCACGGCTCGGGCAAGTCGACGCTTTTAGTTTGCGTCATCAAAGCCCTGGAACAAGCCGGGCGGCATGCGGAGTGCTTTGAACTCCACGACGGCCAGCGCAACCTGCCGCGCGATTGGCGCAGCAAAATAATGACGGCTACACTGTCTCGGCCGGTGATCGTCGTGGTCGACGGTTATGAACAACTAAGCCTCTGGAGCCGGTTCTGCTTGAAACGTTACTGTCGCCGTCGGCATTTGGGATTGTTAGTCGCCTCGCATGCGGCCACGGGATTGCCGGAAATATTTCGCACCTCCGCTTCGCTAGAAATGACGCAACAAATTGTAGAACAATTAATGCAAAATGAGCGAATCACAATCCCCGCGAATGTCATCGCCGATTCGTTAGCCAGACATGACGCCAACATCCGAGAATTGTTGTTCGATCTTTACGATTTCTTTGAACAACAACGGAACAAGACGCAAAGTTGAAGAATGAAAGATAACCTATTACGGCTTACGGCTTGCCCCTGGAAAATGATCGCGGAATTTGGTATTGAGAGACTTCTTACCGGGCAAAAATAACCTAGACTTGTATAAGGTGCGTAAATTGTGCGGTGAGATAAATAGCCGGAAAATTCGGCACGAACCGCCCAACTTGCCTAATGCGTATAATTGTTAGGTGAAATAACAACGGCGCTTGTATAAGGTCTATGTCTGTGCTTGACAAGCGTTGCGCGGCGCGGTTTGATTCATTAGTGGCAACATTGCGGCGGATGATCGTTAACCACGAAATGTCTTTCAATTTTCAAATACTTTTCATGGAGTAAAAAAGTCATGTCGGCTCATCAAATGCGTTGTGTGCTGATTGCTTGTAGCCTTGCGGCAATGCTGTCAATGCCGGCAACGTGCGAGGCAGGGCTCTGCGATTTCTGTGGTCTGTGCAATCTCTTCGGCGGTGGATCGACGACTTGCGCAACCGCTCAAACAACTTACACGCCGGCTTATTATGCCACGGAGTATGCCGCGCCGACTTGTGCGGCCCCTACCTGTGGTTGTTCAAGTTATGCTCCGCAAACGGTTCAGTATGCGCCATACATGAGCTATCGCCCGGTGTTTTCCAGACCGGTGACAACATATTATATGCCAACTGCGGCTTATTATCCGACAACGTCATATTACCCTGCGTCGGGATGTAGTTCATGCGCCGCGCCGGCAATGTCCTATTACCCTGCGTCGGGATGTAATACCTGTGCTACACCGGAAACGTCGTATTATCCCGGGTCGGGGTGTAATTCATGCGCCGCGCCGGTAACGGCGTATCGGCCCGTGGGATTATTTACGCAACAAGTCCGCTTGATCCCGTATACAACCTATCGGATGCCGTACATGCCGGTGACCTATGTCGGTTACGCTCCGGCTTGCTCGAGTTGCGCCTCGCCTTGCGTCTCTTCATACGCATCGCCTTGTGCATCGTCTTGCGGATCTTGTAGTTCTTACGGAGCCGTCGGTTATGAAGGCGCAACAACTTATCAAAGTCCCTCTAGTACTACGTACCAACCTGAAGTTGGCAGTAGTTATGTAGGGCCGCCTGCTTCTATGCCTGTTCAGTCGGCGCCAACCACGAATCCGAGCCCTTCCTCGGATTATGGACAAGGACAGCCGAATACATTCCAACAAGACCAGCGTCCGGCCGGTGAAACCGCGCCGTCGCTCCCGGATAACAAATCCTCCAGTCCGGACAACAAGCCAACGACCGATCCGAATTCCGATTCGACCACGCGCCCGGAGACGCGGTTAAATTCCTCTCCCGGCCCCCAGTTGGGCGCTCCTGATAATCGCACCACGTCGTCGCCGGTGCGCCAGGCGATATATCTGGTCAAACGACCGGCCCTGCCTGCCCAACCTGCACCGGAGCAGAAAAACGCCGGCTGGCGGGAATCGCGGGATTAAACACAAATTCCACTTATTAAGACACCCTACACGGCCCGTCTTTATCGGATTAAGACGGGCCGCTCGATTTCTTGCGATATTTCGGGTGTTGACCGCCGCTAGCCGAAGCGGGAATAATCCGTTAAATTCTAAGGGATTATTGCCCCCGGGATTATAATATTCCAAGAATTGGCTAAGAGCGTCAAACAAAATGACGTGTGCCACTGCTCGCTTGCAAGCAGTGCCGGGGGAAATGCCAGAAAAACACTGCTGGCAAGCCAGCAGTGGCACACAACTTGCCCTTTAACTTCATTTTGTTAGAAGCTCTACAGTAGTTTGATACCAAGATGCCCGCAAATCTCACGCCCCAGTACCGCAAAATCGAGGAGGAATATCGCCGCGCAACCTCTATCGAGGAAGAACTGCAATGCATGCAACGCATGCTCCAAGAAATTCCCAAGCACAAGGGAACCGACCATCTCCAGGCCGAGTTGAAGGCCAAAATCAGCAAGGCCAAAAAGGAGATGGCCACAGAAAAGAGCAGCGGGAAAAAAACACACGGGCTGAGAATTCCTCGCCAGGGAGCGGGCACGGTCGTAATTCTTGGCGGGCCGAATGCGGGAAAGAGCCAATTGGTGGCCCGGCTTACCAACGCCACGCCCGAAGTCGCCCCATATCCGTTTACAACCACATCGCCCGCCCCGGCGATGATGGCCTGGGAAGACGTTACCATCCAGCTCATCGATACGCCGCCCATCACGGCTGATTTCATGGATCCCAGTCTTCACGGCCTGATTCGTCCGGCCGATTTGGCCTTGCTTATGGTCGACCTGGACAACGACGCCTGCATCGAACAGTGCCAGGACGTGTTCGACCGGCTTTCGCGGACAAAAACCCGGCTTGCCGCCAGGTCGTATTTAGACGAGCAAGACGTGGGACTATCCTACACGCAGACGTTTTTAACGCCCAACAAAATCGACGCACCCGGCGCGCCCAGCGCCTGGAACTGCTCCACGAACTTCTGCCCCTGGACTTTCCCGAATACGTGATCTCCACCGAACACGGCATAGGCTTGGAGGTCCTGCGGGAAGCGATCTACAAGGCCATGGACGTGGTGCGGGTATACTCGAAATTGCCCTCGGCCAAGGAGCCCGACCGCGACCGGCCCTTCACGCTCCGCCGCGGCAGTTGCCTGCTGGAGATGGCCGGCATGGTGCACAAGGATTTTCTGGAAAAACTGAAATTCGCCCGCGTCTGGGGCACAGCCGTACACAACGGCACCCAGGTAAAAGGCGATTACATTTTACACGATAAAGACGTGGTGGAGTTGCACATGTCATGACCAACGTGGAAATAGCCGCCGTTTTCGATCATATTGCCGATCTTTTGGAGTTCCAGGGCGCGAATCCGTTTCGGGTCAGGGCCTATCGCAGCGCCGCGCGCACGATTCACGATTTGCCTGAATCGGCGGCCGAGATCGCGGCCGATCCGAAACGCTCGCTTACGGATATCGAGGGTATCGGCAAAGATCTGGCCGAAAAAATCACGACTTTAGTGCAAACCGGCTCGCTTCCCATGCTCGAAGAGCTTTTGGCGGAGATTCCCGAAAGCGTGCTGGCCATCCTCCGCGTGCCCGGCTTGGGACCCAAGCGGGCGGCAATCCTGTTTCACGAACTGAATATCGCCGATATCGACCAACTCCGCGAGGCCTGCCAAAAACATCTTGTGCGGGAATTAAAAGGTTTTGGGGCAAAAAGCGAGGAGGCCATTCTGCAAGGCCTCGACATCGCCGCCCAAGCCGGCCTCCGCATGCTCTGGGCCAATGCCGATCAACACGTCCAATCCATTCTCAGCCACATGGGCAGTTGCCGGGCAATCGAGAAAATCGAGGCGGCCGGCTCCTACCGCCGTTGCCAGGATACCGTGGGCGATCTTGATTTCCTGGTCGTGGCCCAAAATACAAACGCGGTCATGGACCACCTGACCCACTACGGCGGGCTGGCCCACATCCTGGCCCGGGGCGATACGAAAATGTCCATCCGCCTGACCGGCGGCGTGCAAGTCGATCTCCGCGTGGTCCCGTCAATATCCTTCGGCGCGGCACTGCAATACTTCACCGGGTCGAAGCAGCACAACATCGTGCTCCGCGGCCGGGCAAAAGACCAGGGGCTTAAGATCAACGAATACGGCGTGTTTCGCGGCGAACGGATGATCGCCGGACGTATCGAAGAAGACGTTTACGCCGCCCTGGGCCTGCCCTGCATCCCCCCGGAATTGCGCGAAGCGCGGCGGGAATTCGAATGGGCCGACGCCGGAAAACTACCCGAACTCGTCGAACTTAGCGACATCCGCGGCGATCTGCATACCCACAGCACCTGGACCGACGGCCTGGCCACGATCGAGGAAATGGCCCAGGCTGCGAAACTACGCGGCGAGAAATACATCGCCATCACCGACCATTCCAAACGGGTGAGCATGGTCAACGGCCTAAACGCCGCCCGAGTTCTGGAACAATGGGCCGAGATCGACAAACTAAAAAAACGCCTGAAAGGCATAACCGTACTAAAGGGCATCGAGGTCGACATCCTCGAACGCGGCGGACTGGATCTGCCCGATGATGTTCTGGCCCAAGCCGATTGGGTTGTGGCCAGCGTGCATTACGGACACAATCAGCCCAAGGAACAAATCACCCGCCGCATGATCGAGGCCTTGGAAAATCCGCACGTTTGCGCAATCGCCCATCCCACCGGGCGCATGCTTTTACGCCGCAAGCCGTACGAAGTCGATCTGGACGCCATGCTCCGCGCTGCCCGCGACAACCGCAAATTCATGGAACTAAACGCCCATCCCATGCGTCTCGATCTGGACGACGTGGCCTGCGCTGCCGCGAAAAACCTGGGCGTGCCCATTGTCATCTCCACCGACGCCCATCGCCCCGAAGGCCTGAACGCCATGCGCTACGGCATAATGCAAGCCCGCCGCGGCGGACTCACGAAACAAGACGTGGCCAACACCCGCACCTGGCCACAAGTGAAAAAAATGTTAGGCAAATAATATCTATCTCTAAATCTCGTTATATTCGGCGATATAATCCGCCTATAGCCTTAGAAGGTCAAAAAAAATACCCTTGCGCTGCCTGCAAAGCCGGCAATGCTATCGGTATGCATTTTGTGATATTTTTGTCACTTTTTTTGCAGGAGTTGTAACCATGGAACGGTTTCCAAAATCGCTGGCGTTAATCTTGGGTTTGCTTTGTCTTGTATTCACCTCATGCGTGGATTCGGATAATCCACTGTCCGATCCGAAACAAGCGTCCGTCGATCCCGGTCTGTTGGGCGTGTGGTGCGGACATGAGAAAGACGGCAACGTGGTATATTATCACGTAGGAAAAGCCGGCGGCAATTTCCCCGCCGGCATGTTGCGGGTAAAAATTATCACGCACGATAAAAACGGCGAATTGCCTCGCCCGGATAACGGCGATACCCTGATGTTTACCACAGTTTTGGGAAAAAACCGCTACGTGAACATTACCGGCCTGGATGCCGAGAAGATCAAAAGCATGGGCGATTCCAAATGGGAACCTGCAATGGCCGATGGGTATTTTATTTATAAGTATGAAATCAACGGCGATAAATTAACCGTTGCAACAATGGACCCCAAGCAAAAAGAGGCAGCCATCAAGGCAGGGAAAATCAAAGGCACAAGCGAAGGCGATAACCCCCGCTTTACGGACACCACGGAAAACCTTGCCCGTTTCCTTACCTCGCCCGATGCCGAAAAACTCTTCTTCACCAAAGAGCATATGGACGACGGCTATGCAATTTTGGAACGCGTGAAGTAACAGTAATCTTGTTTCCATCCCCTCTCACGGTCTAAAACCTATAATGCAAATTGCATAGTGTAAAAATGTAAAATTGACGCAAGTTCTTGCGATTGCTCAATTTGCAATTTGAAATTTGCAATTGTCAATTTGCAATAAAAAAGCCCTGATCCCCTAGTCCCTAATCCCTAGCCCCTAACCTTTATCCTTTAACCCCTAATTTCTGGACAGATCGCTCTTGCTCCAATAGCCAAGCAAAACTATACTGCCAGCCCGGTTTCCCTATATTCCCGATCTGACGGACTTCGGCAAGGAGGCTGAAGCATGGCGAAATACTATATATTTTCAGCGCTTTTGATAACGGCTGCTACGGGGCAGGCCTGGGGGCAGTATCCGGTCGGAGACAACGACACCCGGGCAAATTCATACCGGCAACAGACCGGAGAAATGCCCATGCAATCGACCGGTCCGCAAGCCGATCGATACGATCGATACGGGACTGCTCAAGGCGCCGCACGTTCGGACGCCGCTCGCCCAGACGCCTCGTCAGCGGCAAACAAAGACGCTTCATCCTTCGCGAATAAAGTTGCCTCACGGCCCGCAACGAAATTTACAGGCGGCACCTGCCTCACTGCCTAACGACGGCGGCCAGGTTTGGAAGGAATACGACATTAGCGCCTACACGTCCCGGGTGACCAGCACCAAGAAGCCGGAGCAGGCCATTATCGATTGGATCCTGCGCGATACGGGCTACGAGGCATGGCATTCGGATCCCTTGGGAGTTTTAAGCGCGAACAATCGCACATTGCGGGTTTATCACACTCCGGAAATGCAGGCCGTGGTGGCCGATCTTGTGGACCGTTTCACCAGCACCGCGGCAGCCACGCAAACCTTTGGCCTGCGCGTGATAACCATGGATAGCCCAAACTGGCGGACCAAAGCCCAACCGTTGTTGCACCCCGTGCCCGTGCAAACCCCCGGCGTGTGCGCCTGGCTATTGGCCAAGGAAGACGCCGCCATCATGCTGGCCGAATTGCGACGCCGCAGCGACTATCGCGAACACAGTTCGCCGTATTTGATGGTCAACAACGGCCAATCGACGGTGGTCTCTGCCATGCGCGGCCGGCAATATTCCCGCGATGTAGTTCTCCGTTCCGACCTGCCCACCGGCGCCGAATTGCAGCCCGGCCAGGTCGAGGAGGGATTCACCATCGATTTCAGCCCACTGTTGTCGAGCGACCGGCGGATGATCGTCGCCACGGTGAAGTGCGACATCGACCAGGTGGAAAAGATGATTCCCATCATGCTCGACGTGCCTGCCCAGTCCGCGTCCCGGCAACGGATCCAAATCGAAGAGCCGCAGATGACCCATTACCGCTTCCACGAACGCTTCCGCTGGCCGGTGGAACACGTGCTGCTGATCGGCATGGGCATGGTGGCCCTGCCGGTGCCGGTCGACGGCAGGCCGCTGGTGCCCGGCGTTCCACTTATAGGCACGACGCCGGCCCGGGCCGATCTCTTGGTCTTCGTCGAATGTAAAGGGCAGTTGCCCGATCCTCAACAAGGCCCGCGTACGGCCGATCAAAATACCAGAAGCTACCGCGGGCGGTATTGAAAAGACATTAGGGATTAGGGATCAGGGACTGGCATGTGCCTACCCGCGTGCTGACTTAGTTCTGCCTTCCACCATCTTCATTCTGCATTTCCCATAATTCCCCACCCTTTGTCCCCGCTGTTATCCATTAGACAGGCGGCGATTGTTGTTGTACAATTGAGCATAAGCAAGCGCGGCATCAAGTCGAGGAATGGGCTTATGGATAATGGCAGCGGTAAGAATCAACCGGTGGATCTCAGCAATGTCGGCGCGGAGCAACCCGCGGCTACATTTGAGTTGATTCGTCCCCATCGGGGATCGGCAGAGGCCGATGCGTTTTTGCACGCCGCCGTCAGGCTGGGGGCATCGGACATTCATTTGAAATCCGGGCAGCGCATGCGAATGCGGATCGGGGGTACTCTTCGCATCGTCGAGCGCCAGCCGATGCCGACCGAAGAGTTCGAGACCCGAGTCTTTGCTTTTCTCAGCGCCGAGGAACGCCGTAAAATCATCGCCAACGGATCGGTGGATTTCGCTTATGAACTGGACGGCGGAGAAAGGTTCCGCATCAATGTCTACAGGCAAGAGTCGGGCATTTCGGTGTCCGCGCGTATTGTCCCGCAGCGCATTCCATCCTTCCAGGAGTTGCATCTGCCTCCCAGCGTGGCCAAAATCGCCGACTACAACGACGGCCTGATCTTGGTCTCCGGAACCACCGGCAGCGGCAAGAGCACCACCATCGCCGCCATGTTGGAACACATTAATTTAACTCGCCAGGCGCACATAATCACCATCGAAGATCCCATTGAATTCCTCCATACCGACAAGAAATGCCTGATCAACCAGCGCGAGATCGGCACCAACGTCAAGGATTTCGCCACCGCCTTACGGGCCTTCGTCCGCGAAGATCCGGATGTAATATTGGTCGGCGAAATGCGCGACGCCGAGACATTTCGGGCGGCGATGCAAGCGGCCGACACCGGGCATTTGGTGTTCTGCACCGTCCATGCCTCCATCGCGCCGCAAACCATCGAACGCGTGCTGAACTTGTTTCCCGATGATGAACGCCCCATAGTCCGCCAGTCGCTGGTCTATAACCTGCGGGCGATCATTTGCCAGAAACTCCTAAAATCGACGGCCCACAGCGTGAGGCGCGTGCCGGCCGTGGAAGTTCTCATCTCTACTCCCATCGTCCGCAAACTCATCGCCGAAAACCACGACTCCAAGCTGGCCGACGTGGTGCGCACCTGCGAGGACGGCATGCAAAGCTTTGCCGAAAGCCTTTATGCCCTGTACAAGCTCAAACTGATCGACCGCGAGATCGGCCGCGCCGCCTCTCCCAATCCCGAGGAATTCGAGATGCTCGTCCGCGGCATCAAGGTGTCGCACCCCGTTTTCACAGGTTGAATCGTTCAGGAGGACAGTTGGGGATCATTTTGCGTTTTTTCCACGTTGGGGCTCCTGGTGCTTGTCATTTTTTGGGGCCTAAATTGTGATTATTGCACGTTTGTCGCCGCCCCATCTCTTCTACCACATCAGAGCTTGCGATCCACTGGCTGTATTGCGAGTAGGATTGTAGCAAAAGTGTTGGCACAATTTCTAGGGAATTTTTGAAAAAAGATGAAAATAGATTTAAAGGATTTGCAGTTTGGGAGTTACGATACTGCCGGCTTGTCTAGCAGTTCAGTGCGGGGTAGGATAATCGGCATGGAAAATGGGAGTGCCTAATATTATGTTGACGATCCGCCAGACAAATTCCCGGGCTGCCAGAAATCAGCAATGTTCCAGCCAAGTGGTTGGATGAATCCAGCTAGCCCGCCGCCACAACACTGCTGGACAAGCCAACATTGGCACCCGCGCGCTACCTGCTTTGCGTATATGAGTATCTTGACATGCTGACCATTATCCCAATCACCGCGTATGAAGTCTCCCGTCATTGAGTATGGCCGCGGCGGAAGGAGCAAATGCCATGAGCGAAAAGCACATTCCACAAGAATTACTGGCTCGGATGGAGAGCGATCGGAAGTCGATTGAACAGGAGTTGCCCGATATGGCCGATCGCGATGCTCGCATGCGCGAAGCGGCCGATGAAGATACGCTCAGTGGACACCTGCGACGAGCGATCCATCACAGTCGTCGGCCGCTCCGGGACATTGGGCTCGAGGCCGGCATTTCAACGAGCCTCCTCTGCGACTTTTTGGAGGGGGAGCGAACGCTTCGCTCCGATGTGCTCGACCGTCTCACGCAGGCCGTGGACGTAACGATCTCGATGGTTCCTCATGCGACGCAGTGAATTTAAATGGGGACGCACTTAGTTTCACAGATTGATTTCCGTGGTGGATCAGAGACATTGTGTACGAAAATGGTATATGATAATCAGTGACATCTCCTTATCCTTTCCCAGCCTCTTGCGATCTCGTCCCACGTGTTCAAGAAACGTTGCCAACCGCTTCCGGTGCAGTAGCCCTCACCCTATCCCTCTCCCAATGAGAGAGGGAACTTACGGCAACTTCATATTCAAATTTTTTACCAAAAACGCCCACAAATCGGCGGTTTCTTCGATTCTTTTGCTAACCGGCATGCCTCCGCCGTGGCCGGCGCGGGTTTCGATGCGGATGAGGACCGGGTTGTCGCAGGATTGGGCCTTTTGCATCGCGGCGATGAATTTAAAGCTGTGGCCGGGAATGACGCGATCGTCGGTATCGGCCGTGGTGACAAGCGTGGGCGGATAGCACGTGCCGGGCTTGATGTTGTGATACGGCGAATAGGCAAACAGCGCCTTGAACTGCTGGGGATTATCCGCGGAGCCAAAATCCTCGGTCCATGTCCGCCCCTCGGTGAACAACTGGAATCGCAGCATGTCCATCACGCCCACGGCCGGCAGGCAGGCGCCGAACAGTTCCGGGCGCTGGTCATAACCGCGCCTACGAGCAGCCCGCCGTTGCTGCCTCCCTGGATGGCGAGTTTATCGGTCCGCGTGTATTTATTATTGATGAGCCACTCGGCCGCGGCGATGAAGTCGTCGAAAACGTTTTGCTTTTGCAGTTTTGTGCCTGCCAGGTGCCAGGCCTCGCCGTATTCGCCGCCCCCGCGGAGATTGGCCTGGGCATAGACCCCGCCCATTTCCATCCAGGCCACGCGGCTGATGGCAAACATCGGCGGCAAAGAGATATTGAACCCGCCGTATCCGTAAAGCAGCGTGGGATTGGCACCGTCGAGCTTGACTCCTTTCTTGCAGGCGATGAACATCGGCACGCGCGTGCCGTCTTTGCTCTTGTAAAAAACTTGTTTGACTTCATAATCATCGGGATTGATTTTTGCCTCCGCGCGGCGGAAAAGGCGGCTGAGGCCGGTAATGACGTTGTAGTGATAGATGCTCGGCGGCGTGGCGAAACTGGAAAACGTGTAAAACGTCTCGATGTCGGTCCGTTTGCCCGAAAAACCCACCACCGCGCCGATGCCGGGAAACTCCACGTCGCGTACAAAGCGGCCGTCGATGGCATAAACTTTCACCTGCGGCAAAACGTCCTTGAGATACGAGGCGATAAACCGGTCGGCGACAAAACTAACATGCGTCAGCGTTCCTTCGGCTTGGGGAATGATTTCCCGCCAATCCGCCCGTTTGGGCTTGCGCAAGTCGATGGCAATCAGCCGGCGGCGCGGGGCGTCCAGGTCGGTTTTAAAGAACAACACCGGACCGTCGTTGCCCACATAGGTATATTCGTTGTCGAAGTTGTCGATTATCTCCACCGGCATGGCGTACATCTCGGCCAGGTCCTTGACGGCAATGCGGTAGCGATCGGAACTGCCCAGTTCGATGGTAATGACCAGGTATCGGCCGTCGTCGCTGACCGCTCCGTTGTAGAGCCAATCGGGATGTTCGGGCCGAAAGTAGACCAGCACGTCGTCCGATTGCGGCGTGCCGACCTTGTGATAGTAGAGTTTGTTGTTGAAATTAAGGGCCTGATACATGGCCCCGGGCTGGGGCTCCTCGAAGCGGCTGTAAAAAAAGCCCCGGCCGTCCTTGGTCCAGGCGGCCTGGGTGAACTTGGTCCACTTGAGTTCATCGGGCAGGATTTTGCCGGACTCGATTTCCATCACGTGCCAGACGGCCCAATCCGAGCCCGCCTCGGCACGGCCGTAGGCCGCGTATTTGCCGTCGTCGCTGAAAGTCACTCCTTGCAAGGCGATGGTGCCGTCCTTGGACCATTTATTCGGATCGAGGAGCACCTTAGGCTCGCCGTCGAGCGTGTCCAAGCGATAAAGGACCGCCTGGTTTTGCAGGCCGTCGTTCTTGGAAAAATAGTATCGCCCCCCTTCTTTCACGGCCCCGGAATAGTGGGCGAAGTTCCAAAGCTCGGTCAGCCGGGCGGCGGATCTTCTCCCGCTGGGGAATCGCTTCCAAATAACCGAACGTGAGTTTGTTTTCGGCCGCCACCCAATCGGCCACCTCCTTCGAGTTTCGCACGTCCTGTTCCAGCCAGCGATAAGGATCGGCCACCTTGACGCCATGCAGGACATCCTCTTGCTCGACCCGGCGAGTCTCCGGATAAACCAGCCGATTCTCCCCGGCCCATACCGCCGAAATGGAAACTAAAATCAAAAGGCCAATGATTGTTATTAAAGTGCGATGAAAACGAAACATAGACCGAACTCCTTGCTATTGGTTTGCATAACAATTTCCAAGCGACTTAACAATAATCTCAGAATAAGGTTAGGCCAAGAATAGGGCATTAAAAATCTGTAATTTTGTTGGAAAAAAGGCGATAGGAACCGTTTCATTCATTTTTACCATTTAAAAATATTACCCTGACGTTTGTTCTCATCAATTTTTTATTCAGTGCGGCTGATTTGCCGAGGATTTTAGCACCTGCCCGATCATCCATGCCAAAATTCCCAATCCGATAACGAACGCGACCAGGAACATGGCCATGGGACCCCACTGGACTTCAATCTTTTGGCTGAATATGTCGAACACAGCCGACAAGTTGATGTTTTGCACCACCTGCCGGCTGACGGCGTTGATGCCCAACACGCCCAATTGAGCCAAGGCAATGCCGGCCACCAGGGGTCGTTTGGCCGGGCAAAGGCGTTCGGTCACGATCATGATCCAGGGTAATCCCGGGGCCAGGGCCGTAAGCACCGTAAGCAAGACCGTCGGAAAGGAGAACATGGTTTTGCGAAGCTCTTCGCTCCACGTGCCGAACACATACCACGTCCCCGCCGCCGCGGCCCAAATCAGGCCCACGGTATAAAGAATCTTGGCAAAATTCCAGGCCCAACGTTTGTAATCTTCAGCGGCGTTGCGATGGAAAAAAACGGTATCGACCAGCACCCACACCGCCGTCGTGCCCAGGGCCAAACCGAACATCAAAAGCCATCGCGGCCAAAGCGTGGGGTCGCCGACGTTTAATCCGGTGCCCAACGCCGCGCCGGCTACATTGGTTTTGCTCCAGATCTCATCCCAGCGATCGACGTGGTCCATCAGGCTCAGGGCGTTGGCAAACGTGAATCCGATGGCGATGAACAACAGTGCCGCGACCCAGCCGGCCGCCCGTCGCCAAAATTTTATCGTGTAATTTTCGCCATTGTGAAGTCCCCAAGCATACACATAAACGCCGTAGTACGCCGGGATCAAAAGAATGATGATTGCCAGCCAGAACCACGCCATCAGGATCGTGGCCGGATAAAAGAACTTGAAATAGGCCACCTGGATAAACAACAGCGGCACTATGCCCAGGTTTACGCCTACGGCGATAATCACCGGCATCTGGGCGATCAGCCGGGCGGCAAACACGCGGCCGTGCTGGTTGCGGCCAAGGTGCAGACATACCGCCAGCAGCAGCCCGGCGTACCAAAGATTCATCGGCACCGCATGGAGTGTAAAGCCCAAGACTTTGAAAAACTGGATGAACCAATGCGGGGCGGGCAATCCCGCTGCCTGGGCAGTGTCAACTAGCGCCTGAGAAACCATCAGCGCACCTCCGTCTGTTGCGAGCCTAAGCGCATTCCTCCCGGCCGACGCGGGGCAATGCTCATCAGATAATCGGTCAATAGTTCGGCCTCATCATTGGTGCCGGCCCAAGGGGGCATGAAAACATAGGTATCCAAATGGTCAATCACGCTCCGCACCTCGGCGCGTGAACGGTCTTGCATGAGCTGGCTTACCGCCGAAAAACCCAAAGCGGCGGCATGGCAATCGTTGCAGTGATATTGGAACAGCACTTCGCCCAGCCGGATCCGATCGGCGGCGGGCAGTTCCAAGAGCCGATTTTCTTCAATAGAGTCTTTTCCGGCGGCTTGGGGATAATTTTTCGATACATAGGCCTTTGTCCAAATGCCGCCATTCAGATATCCCTGATTGCGAAGTTTGGGGACTTCTTCCGGAAGAATTTGATTTCCCAGCACGACGTTATAAATCACGTAGGGTTTTCGCACGGCCTCGCGAATGAATTCGCCGGTGCTGAAGGCAGCCAGGCCGAACAAGAAAAGCGCCCCGGCGAATCCCGGTGAAAGCCAGCCCGGATTGCGATAAGGCCCAAAGTACAAGAGGAAAAACGTGGCAATCGTAAGCGCGAAAATCAAGACAATCAGAATATTCAGGCTGGCCGCGCCGGCCAATATCACCTTGGCCGACTCGGGCAGGAAATAGTACCAGCCTAGCCCGCCGACGGTAACCATTATCGCTCCCGCCAACGCCGGGCGGGCCGATCGGGAACCGATCATGTCGCGCAAGCGGCAATCCTTTATCACCAGCGAGGCGTGCAAGTAAACATACAAGGAGGTAAGCAGCAGGGCCCCGCCCGTTCGGGCGATAGTCTGGGGAATGAATTGGGGATTGAAAAACGCCGTCCAAAAACCGCCTTTTTCCGGCCAATCGCCGGGATTGGCCATAAAGGCCGTGATGCCGGTAATCAGCACCAGGCTGATCCACGCCGCCAGGGCGTAAATCCAGGCCATGGTCACGTGAGTTTTTTCGGCCAGTTTTCCCCAGCAATAATAAACGATAAAGGCCGACGCCAGTTCCAGCACGAAAAACACCCATTCGGCGGCCCAACCAAAGACGAATGTGCGAATGAGCAACTCCGTGGCCAGCGGCGATGCCAGCCCGATCGTCCACCAGATGCCCACGCCCGTAATTGCTCCGAAAACCACGGTCAGAAGAATGAAAAAACCCGCATGTCGTTTGAGATATTCCAGGTACGCGCGGTCTTTGCTGCGGTAGGCGAATCCCAATTCCACCGCCAGGAACAATCCGCCGCCCACGGCATAATGCGAAACCAAAACGTGCACCGTCGCAATTACCGCAATCAGCATGGGGGCGGTCAGATGTGGAACATACCACCAAGGATAATGCATGGCCGGCGGGCTTCTCCTGGGTTTAGGGGGCAGAGGTCAGGGTTCAGGATTCAGCGAAGCGCACAAATAACCATAACATCGGATAACGGTTTGTAAAGGCCGGGCTCGATAGTCATTTACCGGCGTTATCGGCTCTTGTTTCCGGCGATTTTTCGCGTATTTGGCCATCGGAAGTAGGATCTTGGCGTTCGTTCGTCCCGGTATCTCGGTAAGACGGATTCAGGCTGGAAGATTCGCCTGACGAACCTGGAACCGAGGGATTAATATTTTGAACCGGCTGCGAAATGGCGCTCCGACGCGGAGCCGCCGTCTGAGATTTTCCCATTCACGTACCCACGCCGCACATGGGCAATACCCAGCGGATCACCACGAACCAACCCACAAAGATGCAAATTATAATCGCCGTTTTTTTTCGGGACATGATTAATCTTCCTATTTTGATAGCAATGTTCCCAATTTTATCAGTGTTTCGGTTATCGTCGCGACAGGCAAATTACAAATCAATTCCGCATTCCTCTCATGCCAATCCAGACTCTTTGCCTGGTCGGATAAAATCGCACCGGTAACGGGCAATCCGGCGGGAATCTTAACTTCAAAGGGATAACCTTTTATCTGGTTGGTGATGGGGCATAGGATGGCTAGTCCGACTTTATCGTTGTAGATCTCGGGCGAAAGCACCACTGCCGGACGACGGCCCGCCTGTTCATGTCCGGCTTGAGGATTCAATGTGATCCAAACCGCATCCCCTCGCTTAGGAACGTAAGTTTTGGATTTCACCATGCTTCACTCCCCACGGCCGCTCCGGTGTCAATCTCGCGATGCAAGTTGTCCTTGGTTACTTGTGCCAAGAGTTTTTTTAAACTCAATTTCGCCTTGGTCATTGGCGTTACAACTAGCTTCCCACTGATAAGCGACATTTCAACCGGCGAGTCGTTCTTTATCCCCACCTCGGAAGCAAAGGATTTTGGAATTCGCAGGGCAAGACTATTGCCCCACTTCTGAACTTTGGTTTTCATAATGCGGTCCTTGGTTAAATGTATCTACATAGAAGATACGCTTATCAACGGCCTTAGTCAAGACCATGGAGCAATGGAAACGCACATTTAAGGTTATAACCGGAACTGTCAACTAAAGCACGCCGATCTTATCTAGATGGTGTTTTAAATGGGCCAAATACTGATCTATCACGTTGCCCAGCAATACGGGCTCTTTGCCGCCGATAGTGCACTTTATCTGCAGCTTCTCGGCCGGAATGCGCCTGATCAGGTGTGCCAGGTGCAGGTTGTATAAGCGCCACAATTCTTTCAAGTCGGGCCACGATGTGCTGTTGTAATCTTGCAGGCTCACCCATTTTTCCTGGTCATAGGCGGGCGAAACAAACTCGGATGCCTGCTGCGCACGCACAAAACGTTGATGATTGTTCGCAGCCGAGTCGATCAAGTGCCCTATGACCTCTTTCTTGGACCACTTGGTATCGGACGGCTTGTGGCCCGCTTCGGCCGCGCTTATGGACCTCAGCCTTTCGGCCGCGGACTGAATGATTTGCGTAAGTTCGTCGGCAATATGTGTCATGGAATTGCTCCGATTTAGTGAGATTATTTTATTTACATTGGTCCTTGGCGTATTCAAGTCGGCCCCCGGTGTATTCACCGGGGGCTAAATATATTTTATTGTGATTGCTGCGCCGATGAAGCGTCGTCTTTCGGTTTCTCTTCCAGGCCCAGTTGCACCATGCGTCGATACAGCCGGGGCCGTGTTAGACCCAGCAGCCGGGCGG
Organism: Pirellulales bacterium; assembly: GCA_963845975.1. Classification (GTDB taxonomy): domain Bacteria; phylum Planctomycetota; class Planctomycetia; order Pirellulales; family Thermoguttaceae; genus JBEKIK01. Next base: position 2,253,768 of record CAWJUD010000002.1, read on the forward strand.
CCTTTGCTTTGTTTCCTTTCGATCGGGCCAAGGCGCGGCGGATCAACTCCCGCTCCACTCGGCCCAGATATTCATCCAGTACGATCTTCTCTTCCGGCCGGTGCGGATAGGCTGCCGCAGAAGCGGCCAGGAGCAGCCGCTCAGGCAGATCGCCCACGCCGATTTCATAACCCGAGGCGTGCCTGTGTGCCTCGGTCACCATTTCCATCAGTTCGTCGAGATTACCCGGCCAGGAATAGGAATATAGTTGATCCAGCGCCTCAGGCGAAAAACCGCCTACTTGTTTGCCCCCTCTGGCATTGCACTCTTCTAAAAACACCTGGGCCAAAAACGGCAGATCCTCACGCCGCTCGCTGAGCGGCGGCAAAACAATCGTTATCGTGCTTAGAATCGCACACAGATCTTCGCGGAATTGACCCCGGTCGCCCAGTTCGGCAAGGGCAATTCTTGCCGTGGAAATCAAGCGGAAAGCAAAGGGTTTTTTGGTTAAATAAGCGGCCAACTCCATCTGCAACTCGGCTGGAATTTCATCCACGTGATTTAATAATATCGTCGTTTGCCGGGTTTTTTCGCCCGAAGCGCTCGCCCGGGCAAGTGCGGCAACGGTCGATAAAATTAAATCCGCCGCCACCACGGAACAGTCCAAGGGAATCAGTCCGCCGGCGGGCGACGTTGCGGCATAATCCGGAGAGCTTGCGTAATGGATGGCCGCGGCCAAATGTTGCCGTCCGCTGCCTGGGGGACCGACTAAAAGTACGCTCGAACGGCTGGTGGCCGCCAGTTCGACTTGGCGCTTGGCCAGAAGCATGGCCGGACTCGCGCCCACCAATCGATCGGCTCGATATCGTCCGGCCGCCTCTTGCCGAAAACGGCGGATTGCCTCGTGCAACTCAATGCCCTGCGGTTCCTCGCCGGATACAAGATCCAAGGCCGAAACATCCTCGGGCAGGTCTCCAGTGTCGACAACCGCGACCACGCCGAGCATCCCCCCGGGAGGCGATCCCAAAGGGTGAAACCACGCCCGACGCCGCCATATTCGACCATCTCCGCCATAGTAAGATACATCGGCCGAAACGTCTTGACCTGCGATAATCCCCGGCGGCGGACACAGTCCGGCCGCAACCATTTCAGGAGAAGGGGCCCCGGCTGGGGTATGATACAGGCATTTTGTTCCGGGCAGTTGCTCAACAATTGGCCCCAGCCAATTACCGCACTCCTGGTTGAGGAAAACAATCGTCAACTCATCATCCAATACATAAACCGGCTGCGGTGCCGAATCGAGCAGCCGAACAAGCGCCTTTGCATGGATCTGTTTAGTAGCCATCTAATATCTGTAATTCTCAATGACTTTTTTCCGGGGTGACATATTGTTGTCACCAGCAGGCATAATAATACCGTAACAATTCGAATATGTGGATATGTCGTTACGTGAAAAAAACCTATCACCGCTTCGGGCTGCAAGATTTGGGGCAGGCTGAAGCGGTGGTTTTTTTTGGACAAATAATAAACGTACCAGCCGAAATTCAGTAGTGCAAATCGAAGGTTTTCACGATTCTGGGGGGCTGGGATACTATCGGCCGGGCCTGATTCGATGCCTTTAGCAGCGGTCCGGGATATAGACCAATAATAACCGTCGCTAGGGCGCAAGCCACGGCGGCCGTTAATGCGCCCTTCCCCCCCTCGGTTCGAGGTTCGGTCGAAGGGGGACGAAAATACATGACGCTCACGATCCGTAAGTAGTAGCCCGCCGAAATCGCCGCATTCAGGACGCCCAGGATCGCTAAAACCACGAACCAAATCCTCGTATTCCCTCCTGCTTGGGCATCCACGTTTAAGGCACTGCCGAATATCAGCAATTTACCCCAAAAGCCCGCCAATGGCGGGATGCCGGTGAGACTAATCATGAAGACTGCCATAATCGCCGCGGAGACCGGCCGGGTGCGGCCCAATCCAGCCAATTCGCCGATGCCTTCCACGCGCCGCGCCGGTTGTCCAAGATACTCCAGCATCGCAAATGCGCCTATTGTCGCCACCGTGTAAACGCATAAATAGAACGACAACGCCGCGATCCCGTCCCAGGAACCAGACGGGCCGGCGCCAGCAGCCAAGGCCACGGTAAGCCCGATCAGCAAATATCCGGCATGAGCAATCGAAGAATACGCCATCATGCGGCGGAAATTTTCCTGCCAAAGCGCCATGGTATTGCCCAGGGTCATGGATAATATTGCCACGGCCATGGTAATTTGCCAGGCCAGTGGCCCCAAGGCTGACATGGCCGCCCAAACCAATCGCACCAGAACGGCCAGTGCGGCCGCCTTGGGAATGACCGACAACAAAGCGGCGTTGGAATTGGTTGTGCCCTGGTATACGTCAGGCGCGTAAAAATGAAACGGCACGGCCGCTAATCGAAAACACAATCCGGCAAATGTGAGCAGCAAGGCTAGTTTGGCGAAATTGTCAAAACCGTTGGGCATGTCCGACAGGCTTGCCATCGCGATCCGAATGCCGTCCAGATTCATCGTGCCCGCGGCGCCGTAAATAAAACTGAATCCGTAAAGCAGTATGATCGAGGCGAGCACGCTTAAAAAGAAATATTTTGCCGCGGATTCCTGGCATCCGACGTCGCCCGGGCCGAGATACAACAAAATGTAAGTGGGAATGGATATCAATTCCAAGGCGACAAACAACAGTATGAGGTCATTGGCGGCCACCACCAGCATTCCTCCCGCTATTACCAGCAGCAGCGATCCTATGGCCTCCGGCGTGCCGCCGTTTATCAGCGGCCGGAAATTCATTATTATTAACAGCAACCCCAACGCCAAAATCAGCCAGCGGATATAAAGGGTAAAGCCGTCGCTAATTAAAACACCCCCGTCTGTTGCGCCGTTTTGATAGCCTAAGCAGATCATGGCTAAAGCAATTCCCGCCAAGGCCAGCCAACTCCACGCTTTTTGCGTTAGTAAATACGCGCCCGCAATGTAAATCAATACCGCCGCTGCGATAAGCACGATCTCGGGCAGCAGGAAATAAATCGTGGTGGTGGTCATGGTAAAGGCGGCAGGGGCTAGAGACTAGGGTGTAGAAAAGGATGAAGGATGAAAGATGAAAGATGATAATACCTGCGGGGAACAGCAAACAGACAGATCTAATTTTGAGGGCTGAATGAAAGAAGCGTGCCTTCGTGATTCATACTCCGTACTCTTTACTTCATACTCCGTATATTTTGCTTCGTACTCCGTACTCCGTACCAAATGTTGTATGTCTATTACTGATTTCTCCGTGCTTAATAACGAACGCTGAACCCTGAACTCTGAATCTTGACTCCTTGCTTCGGCCGCCCTCATCACCCCAGTGGTTAGGTTTTTAAGCGTGGGACTCATGCGATCCAGGAAAAACCTGGGTTGCAGGCCGATCCAGACGATAAATATCACTAGCAACACAAGGGCGAATATTTCGCGGAAGCAAAGATCGCGTATGGGTTCGTGCGAACCATTGGTTTTCGGTTCTTTTAAGGGGCCAAAAAACACCCGCTGGACCAGCCACAACATGTACCAGGCCCCCAAAACCACGCCCGAGACGGCCAGCACTGCAATCACGCGGAATTGCCAGGCGTAAACAGGCACGGTTTCCATCCATGCGCGCTGAAACATACCCAAAAGCAGCAAAAATTCCCCCACAAATCCGTTTAGGCCGGGCAGTCCGATGCTGGAAAGCGTCAGCACTAGCATAAAGAAACTAAGCACGGGCAGGCGCCGCGATAAACCGCCGAAATCGGCAATCTGCCGGGTGTGGTATCGTTCGTAAATCATTCCCACAACGGCGAATAACCCGCCGGTCGACAGGCCGTGATTGATCATTTGCAGCGTTCCGCCTTCGATACCTAATTGATTGGCGCTAAACAAACCGATCATGCAAAATCCCATATGGCCCACGCTCGAATAGGCGATCAACCGCTTGATGTCCTTTTGAGCCAAAGCGACCAGGGAACCGTAAATAACGCCCGCCAACGCCAACCAAAGCACAAAGGGCATGAAACAGGCCGAGGCATAAGGCAGCATCGGCAGGTTGAATCGGACGAACCCATAGGCCCCGATCTTAAGCAGCACTCCGGCCAGGATTACGCTCCCGGCCGTAGGCGCCTCGACATGCGCCAGCGGCAACCAGGTATGCAATGGGACCAGCGGCACTTTGACGGCAAATCCGGCAAACAGGGCTAAAAAAATCCAAATCTGCACATTCGGATCCATGGGACGAATCGCCAAACCGCCTGTCAAGGCGGGAATAGAGAAGGTCATTTTCCAGGTCGCCGGGTCGCCAATGGGATGATAATAATCCCAAAGAACAATCGCCAGCAGTCCCAGGAAAGTCAGCAAGCTCCCGGCCAAGGTGAAGATGAAAAATTTGACCGCCGCATATCTTCGCAGTTGGTGCCCCCAAATGCCGATGATGAAGAACAACGGAATCAGCGTGAACTCGAAGAACACATAAAAAAGAATGATATCCTGTGCGGTGAATACGCCCAACATGCCTGTTTCAAGTACTAAAAGCAACCGATAATACAGCGAGGCCTGTTCGGCAATGGCTTCCCAACTGACCAGCACGGCCACAACCGTCAACAGAGCGGTCAGTCCAAAGAGCCATAGGCTTAGACCATCCAGGGCAACGCTAAAACGGATATCGACACTCTGTCCGCCCAACCAAGACAGATTGGTCTGGGCAAAAGGATCGGGCCCGCCCGGATAGCGGTATATCAATACGGCGGCAGCGGCAAATGTCAACAGGACTGCAATCAGCGCATACAGCTGAGACCTCTCGCGGCTTTTCGGCAACAGCAGCGCCACGATCAAAGGAAAAAACACCGCCGTTAACAACAGGGATGGCATAAACAAGGATTAAGGATTGAGATTTAGCATTTGTTTATATTTCGTTAAACCGCGACGGGCACCATCGGGCATCATGCGGAGCATGGTCGGCATGGTCAGTTAGTCGGTCGCAATCCCGATTGGTCAATTACGAAACCGCAAGCGATTCCGGTTAAATCAACTACGTCAACAGCACAATCATCAATACTAACACTCCCAAAATCATTACCAGGGCGTAAAACTGGATCAGTCCGCCTTGCAACGGCCGCAGTATCGAACCGAGCAGCTTTGGTAAAAATCCGACTATATCCACTAAATAATCGATGATATTCCGATCGAACCAGGCGCAAAAACGGGCAAAAACCTCCAATGGCCAAACAACGAGTGCAAAATATAGCGGATCGAAAAAGACTTTGCCGTATGAAAGCCGGTACAGCCCGAGTAAATCCAAGGCCGCGGTTATTTTTTCCACAATCTTCTGCCGCGGGCCGATGTACAGCAAGGACGTGCACAAGATACCGATCAAAACCAAAACCGTACTCCAAATGGCAATGGATATATGCATTTCTTCCCGGGCGGCGTTATGGACCGCATCGCCTAAAAACGCCAGGGACGGCGTGCGGGCAAGCAAATCGCTCAGGCCGTGCGACCATTCCAACCACGCCCCCACGATCGCCGAGCCCAGGGCCAGAATCATAAGCGGCACGGTCATCGACTTGGGCGATTCATGGGCGTGCGAGCCGGCCTCCTTGGGAATTTTTTCCTTGCCGTAAAACGATATAAAGAAAGGCCGGAAGATATAAATATCCATAAGCAAAATTCCCAACAACGTGGTCCAAAAAAAGAACTCGTAAATGGGATCGATCAACCCGGCTCGCGATTTTTCGGCCACTGCCAGCAGAATGGCGTCCTTACTCCAAAATCCGGCAAAAGGAACCATGCCCACCAATGCCAGGGCCCCGAACAAAAACGTCCAATGCGTAACCGGCATGCGATGCCGCAGGCCGCCGAAACGCCGGATGTCGATCACTCCGCCCATGGCGTGCATTATGCTGCCGGCGGCTAAAAACAGCAGGGCTTTAAAAAACGCGTGTGTAACAAGGTGAAACATGCCCGCCGTGACCCCGATGAGCGTGCCCGTGCCCATGGCCAAAAACATGTAGCCTATGTGGCTGATAGTCGAATATGCGAGAATGCGTTTCAGATCGGTCTGAGTTATTGCGATGAATGCCCCTAACAAGGCGGTGAATCCGCCGATAATCGTTACCACGTGCAAAGCGGTCGGCGAAACCGAGTACAGGGGCATGCACCGGGCAAGCATGTACACCCCGGCGGTGACCATCGTGGCGGCATGGATCAAGGCGCTAACGGGCGAAGGGCCTTCCATGGCGTCGGGCAACCACACGTGCAAGGGAAATTGCGCACTCTTGCCGCAAGCGCCCAACAATAACAGCAGACAAATCGCAGTGCCAATCGAACCGCCCGTAAATAAGCCCGGCCCTGCCAGACGCGTCTGCCCTAACACGCCTGCGTTTGTGAGCGTGCCATTGACGACCGTGTCGTGAAAATCGAGCGTGCCGTACACGCTCCAAATCAAGAAAATGCCCAGGGCGAAACCGAAATCGCCGATACGTGTGACCAAAAAGGCCTTTTTCCCGGCCGCCGCGGCCGCGGGTTTATCATACCAAAAACCGATTAATAAATAACTGCAAAGTCCTACTGCTTCCCAAAAAACATAAAGCAACACAAAGTTGCTCGCCGAAACCAGCATCGTCATCGAGAACACAAAAAGTGCGATATAGCTGTAAAATCGCCAGTAACCCCTATCTCCATGCATGTAACCTATTGAATAAATGGCGACCAATAAAGAAATAAACGTAACGACAGCCAGCATGACCGCCGTGAGCGGATCGGCCCGCAAAACCACGTTCACGTTAAAATTACCCCAGCCCGGCAGTTGCGTTGAAGCCTTGCCGGCGGCCGGCAGGCGGGGATATGCGCCCTCCGTTTGCGCCCAAGACCACAGGGTGACGATAGACACATCTTTTTCCAAAGCTGAGACGGTCTCGGTGACACCCTGTTTAGCCGTTTCTTGAGTCGCCTGATGAATCTGATATACCAGCAATAAACTGGCCGCGCAAGAGATCGACAAGCCGATAACAGTAGGCCAATGGCTGCGGCTGCGCAACATCCGAGGCCCCAACACCGCCGTCAGCAGCGCCGCTGCCAAAGGCAATGCGGGAATCAAAATCAGGAGTGTTTTAATATCATCCATCGTTCAAAATTCAGGTTTCATCATTCCTTACACCTTGGGCCGGTAATCGATTTTCTCCGCAGGCACGTCTGGTGCAATGCCGGCCGGGGTAAGCCGCGGCCAGGATTCGGGTTGTTCCCCGGGCCCCGGGGAAAGCGGCTTGTCCTGAAACGGCGGCTGATCGGCCTCGCGCAAGGTTTGCCAGTCGGCAATGTCCAACTGCCCGCGGCGCTGAAAAAGGGTTATCACCAGCGCCAGGGCAATGGCGGCCTCGCAAGCCGCAATGGCTATGATGAAAATCACCAGCATCTGACCGCCGAAATCGTTATGGAAGCGGCTCCAGGCAACCAGACTCAGCGATACGCCTTGCAGCATCATCTCGGCGGCAAGAAACATGACGATCATGTTCCGCCGGCTTAAAAAACCGATCAAGCCGATGCCAAACAGCACCGCGCCGACGATCAGGTAGTTGTTCAATAAAGCGATTTCAGAAGGCATGATTTTAGGATTCAGGGTTCAGGGTTCGGGGTTCAGGATCTGAGGTTTGGGATTCGGATTTCGGGAAGGAGGCAGGATCAGAGTCCTGAACCCTGGCTCCCGCCCCCTGAACCCTTTGGTTATGGGCGACAATCACCCCCGCGCCGACAAGCGCGGCCAAAAGCAGCGTCCCTGCAACTTCTATGGCAATCAAATGCCGGCCGAAAAGTTCCATTCCGAAACTGGCCACATGATTTGGAGAAAGCACGCCCTGAGCCAGCTTTTCCGGGCTGTGGACGGTTAATTGGTGTGCATCCATTGCAGGCTGCGTGCTAAACACGCTGCCGATCGTCAGCGACAGGACGCCGACTATGACCATTCCCGTAGACGCAGACATTAGCGCCTCCCAACTTACGCGGTCATAGATGGTTTTTCCTTCCTGGTTTGCCAGCATGAGTACGAACAAGAAGGTTACCAAGATCGCACCCGCATATATCACGACGGTGGCTACGGCCAGGAATTGCGCCCCGGTCAGCAAAAATAATCCGGCGACGCCCAACAACGTCAGCCCGAACCAGACCGCACAATAAACGGGTTTGCGAAAACTGACAGTGGCCGCGGCGGCGACCATTGTTACACCAGCCAAGATGGAGAACACGCTCTGGCTGATCCAATCGCCCAAGTACGGCATTTGCGAGGCGCCCAGTCCCAGGGCAATCACGGCCAGGACCACGCCGATCGATCGTCCCCGCGCCGCCCCGGGGCAGCAACAACCACATCCCCAGCGCTCCCAAGAGTGTGGCGAACATCAAAATGTAATGTGATCCAAGCATGTTAGTAGGTGGATGGTAGCCAGGGCATCTGGGCCGAGGTTAGTGGTTGCGAAACCGCAAGCAGTTTCAAATTGTATTTCAACCTTCATGCTCCTTCACAGGACCATTGCCCCTTTTTTTCATCCTTTCTTCGCGCGATGGCTCGGCGTCCTTGGTTTGGTCGTATATGCTCAGTAGTTTTTCCTTGTCGAAGATCATCTCTTCCCGGCTTCTGCCCGATAGATCGTACAGGCTAGTCAATTCGATGGCATCTACAGGGCAGGCCTCTTCGCACATGCCGCAATAGATGCAGCGAAGTTCGTCGATGGTGAAGGACTGGGGATATTTTTCCCGGTCCGGCCAGGGACTTTCGGCGGCTATGATGTCGATGCAATAAGCCGGACAGGCCGTAGCGCATAGGAAACAAGCCACGCATTTCACCCGGCCTTGCTCATCCCGGTTCAGACGGTGCACTCCTCGATAAATTATCGGGTCGGGTATTTCGTGTCTTTGCTCAGGCGATTGGACGGTTATCTTACGACCCAGCAAGTGGCGGAAGGTGGTGCTCAAACCGTGGAAAAACAGCAGTAGATACGATCTGCCGGACATGCCCAACTCGGGCGTTTTAATCCACTGGATGTTTTTATCGCCGGATTTCATATTTTAGTAATCAGTTTTCAGTAATCAGTTTTCAGTTTACCGTCTAATCTCTTCCACTTGTCTGTCCGGCGCGATCAAACGCCGCCTGGGACGGTTATCGATGCCGATTGGGTCAAATAGGATAAAAAAGAGCCAACTTGCAACAAGCGTAATCCAACCTATAATGATCAGGCTACAAGTCCACGGTAAGCCGAGATATTTCGTCAAACGCTCTCCGTATTCCACCCAAACCGCAACAACTACCAGGTTCGCCAAACCGCACGGAATCATAGCTTTCCAGGCGATGTCCATCAACTGGTCGTAGCGGAACCGCGGCCAACTCCAACGCGCAAGCATGAAGAACAAAATCACTCCCATTACCTTAACCAGAAGCACGATGATCCGCAGGATCGCCACTGGCCAGGTTACCAGGTCGCCGCCGGCTGAGTTAACGCCGCCGGTCAAGCCCCAGAAATGCCAGCCACCCAGGAAGAGAATGGCAATTAAAAATGACGCCGTGATCATATGCAAAAAATCGGCCACCAGGTACATCATTAGTTTTATGCCGGAATATTCAGTGTGATATCCGCCCACCAATTCCTGCTCGGCCTCGGGCAAGTCGAAGGGCAGTCGCCCGGCCTCGGCGAATGCCGCCACGGCAAAGACCACGAATCCCAACGGCTGGCTGAAAGCATTCCACGCGCCGCTTTGGGCCTGTTGACCAATAATGGCATCCAGCCGCAACGACCCGGTGACCAACACCACGCCCACAATTCCCAGTCCCAGGGGCAGTTCGTAAGAGATCAATTGGGCACTGCTGCGCAGCCCGCCCAGAAAGCTGTATTTATTATTGCTTGCCCAACCGCCCAACACTACGCCGTAAACGGCCAAGCTCCCCATGGCAAAAACATATATCATGCCTACATCTATGCCCGGGGCGGCAACCAGGCGGATCGGCTCTTTCAGGCCCCAGCTTTCGGGAAATATTCCGCCGGGAAGCACGCTGCCAAACGGTATGACCGCAAAAACAACAATAGCCGCCGTGAAAAGGACCACCGGCGCGACAAAATACATCAACTTATCGACCTGCCCGGGCGTGAACTCGGCCTTGAATATGAATTTCATCCCATCGGCGATAGGTTGTCCCAGCCCGAACATGCGGATTTTCGTCAATGGAATGCCCACTCTATTCGGCCCCAACCGATCCTGCACCCAGGCGGCAACCCAACGCTCCAAAAGCACGAAATAAGCCGCCGCGGTCATCAATCCGCCTATCAGCAGAGCGATTTTCACCAGGGCTTCGATCGTGATTGGCAACATAGTGGTTAGTGGTTAAATATAAATTTTGCCTGATCGGGCACAAACCGAAGGTTGTTTAGCCGCGACCGGGCACCGACGGGCACCATGCGTAGCATGGTCGGTTGGTCGGGGAGCGCATTATACTACTTGTTCCCACACTCCGGCGTGGGATCGTTTCAAGCCAACAGATTCACTTTCAAATCAACACCAACATCGGGAATTGGTCCCGTGGCGGCGGAAAAATATATGATTTTACGGGAAAGCTCGTCCAGCACGATTCTAGCGTTATACAGACCCGCGTTGCCTAAAAGTTCCCAATATAAACCCCCTTCCACGCGCACGCCAAGAGGCGGGCGGATGGCCCAGGGAACCGTTTGCAGCCGATCGGCCCGATTCACGTACGACCCTTCCCGTTCGGCAAATGCGCCGCCGGGCAGTTGGTAATCGGCCAGCCGGGTCAAGGGCGAGGGGAACAGGGCTTGAACCACCAGTAATCTCAACTTCTCCAAACGCCGGGCCGTTTCCTCGCCGATCCAATCTTTCTTGTATCCGCCGGCTATCCAAAGGCCTTGAATATCTCCCTGTTCCACGGATTTTAGCAGTTTTTCAAGGCCGATGATTTCCTTGGCAAAGTGGGCCAGAACCGCCTCCACGCCGCGGCGGTTCGGACATTTTTCGGCAAAAATCGTAAAACCCTTGGGAAAATGTTCGTCTTCGCCGACCGCGGGGATCGGCCCCATGGCAAGCTGGGCGTTCTTATCCACCGAGCGAATAAACTTGCACAAAAGATAGGCCTCTTCCACGGTCAGAAACGGCGAAATAATCGCCCCAATGCGCCCGACCTCGCGAAACCGCCGGCCGATCTCACCCGGCAAACCGGTCCAGTCTACATCAATTAATTCGCCGTCCTCGCGGCGCATGGGTCGTGTTAGTCGCTTTTCGCTATGCACATGCGAATACCCGTAACGCCCTTCGTTGCACATCCACCACTTGTTGACGTGTGGATTTTCCCGAGGCTTCAGCCGGTAAATATGATCCTGGTTCTCCTCGATCCAGATCGAACAGCCCGTTGCGCATCCGGTGCAAACCCCCTTGTGCTGCCGCATGAACCATACGCGCTGCTTGTACAAAAAATCTTTGTCGGCCAAGGCCCCTACCGGGCAAAGATCGACCACGTTGCCCGAGAGATTATTGTGAATCGGAAAGCCGGGCACGACGTCGATTTCCTCGTGCGCTCCTCGTCCCGCTACCATCAATTCCTTGCTGCCGCTGATTTCGGCGGTAAATCGCACGCAGCGGGTGCAGAGAATGCAGCGATCCACAAACAGGTCAACATCGCCCAGGTCGCGCCGCCGGCTGGTAAAGGGAATAAGATCGGCCCGCCGCTCTTTCTGGCCGTGTTTAAAGTGATAATCCTGCAACAGGCACTCGCCGGCCTTGTCGCAGATCGGGCAGTCGATGGGATGCCGCAGCAACAGCCCTTCCTCGACCTGGGCCCGGGCTTTGATCACTTTTTCGCTATTGGTGACAACCACCATGCCGTCGGTCGCCGGGGTATTACAGGCTGGGATGAGCTTTGGCTGCATGCTGATCCTGCCGGTTTTTGCATCCCGGTTGCCCACCTCAATCAGGCACATGCGGCAACTGCCCACCACCGACAAGCCCGGATGCCAGCAATAATATGGAATATCGATCCCAGCCAGCTTGGCCGCCTGAATGCAATTCAGCCGCGTCCCGCTGGGCAGTTCGATTTCCCGGCCGTCGATGATCACGGTAGGCATGATATTGTTATATCAAATTACTGATATCTCAAAAGACGCACTTTTATTTGTTCGCGGATCGTCCGTATTATCAGCGGATCGACCTGGATGACGTCGAGTTTAAAATGATCCGGATTGTAGTAAATGTGTATTCTTGCCTCGCATATAGGATCGAATGTGCCCTGGAAGCGGATCTGCCCATGCGCTTTTACTGCGGGAACCATGGGAATCTCGAGCAATTTGGTTTGTCCGGCTTTTACAGCCGGCTGCTTCGGCAGGCGGGGAAGAACAGGGATAGACTCCTCCTCAAACACGCGGATTGCAAGCGTTCCCTCGGCAATGGCGGGAACCTCGAACTCTCCGTCCGAGTCCGTGCGCACACGGGCCTCTCCCACCGGCGATTGAATCGCTTTCGACTGACTCGCTTTCGTGAATTCCGCCCATGTGGTTAGACTTATCCATAAATGGCCGGCATATTCCGGCTTTTCAGCAATTATACGGCCCAGGACCCGGCCGACGGGCCGCAGTTTAATTGCCCGCTCGTCCGGTTTGCTCAGGGTAGACAAATCTCGTAATTGCACGCCAAAACCTTCGGCGGTTATCCGCAGACAACCTAATCCTTTTCGGGGAACGGCCGGGAGTCGAACTAAACCCGCCGCATCGGTCCTAGCGCTGACCAGTTGCATCAGTTCTTCCGGCAGAGTGGCATGATGAAGTTGTTGGTCAAAGTTCTTCGCTGCGACCAGTGCCCCTTCAAGCGGTTTTCCATCGGGATTCAGCACGATGAATGACGTATCCGACGGCGAACCAAGTTCGATTACTATATCATCAGAATCATCCTGGAACATGGCCTTATTGGCGTTTCCCGTACCTATGCACCGGCCGGTTTTATATGCCAAAACGGCCGTCTGGACCGCGGTGAAACGCTTATTTGCCAGCCATTCGCCGGGGATTTCCAAAGTGAATCGACCCTGGACATCGGTTTTTGTATGGGCCACAAGGCTGTCGGCCGGTTTAACGTAGTCCGAAACAACCGGCAGCCAAACATCCGCCTCGGCAATCGGCTTTGCGAATTCATCCACCACCTTGCCGCGGACGATCTTGTTCTGCATTGCCGGTTCTTTTTCCTCGGTGATAGCGCCATTTTTTTCGGAAATGCTTGCGAATTTACCTCCGGGGGAATTTGCTTTTGTTTCAACTTGCGCATATCCCAGCCGGGGGATCGTACAAGGGATTACCAACACAATCGCAATCGTCAGCAGTGCGAGGCTCATCCGCCGCGTCAGACTCCGGCGTTTTCGGCAAGTATCCAAGATGGCCTCCACTCGGTTTTCAAGGTCGGAAAAGTGACTAAGGAACTCTAACAAAACGTACTCCTCACGCTCCGCGTGAGGCCGAATCGAACTTACTATGCCTCTCGCGGAGCGAGAGGAGTACATCCTTATCCCAGTTTTGTTAGAGCTCCTAAATGACAAATTAACTCTCCACAATTTCTTCGCTCCACGCCGGCAAATAATATTTCGCGTAAATAGGCAAAAGTTCCACCGGCTCGGTAACCGTGAAACCGGTGGGATTGGTACGTTTTATATAATCTTCGAATTCGCCGCGGAATTTGCGGATGGCGTTTTTCATCGGCCAGGCCGCCCCGTCGGCCAGGCCGCAGATCGTGGTGCCGGGAATTATGCCGATGGAATCGGCGATTTCCAGCAAAAGATCCAAATCGATCAGCCGTCCGCGCCCGGCCTTGATGCGGTCGAGCATCTGCAAGGCCCAGTGCGTTCCCTCGCGGCATGGCGTGCATTGCCCGCAGCTTTCGTGGGCAAAGAACCGGCAACTGTTGTGCAGGAAATCGACCATCGAGTACGTTTCGTCGAGCACCACCGCGCATCCGGTGCCCAGCCCCAGACAATCGACCTTAAGCGGTGCGGAAAAATCCAACCGCGTGTCCAGTTCCTCCGCGCTCATCACGCCGGTGCTCAAACCGCCGGGCACCACGGCCTTGGCTTTGCGACCTTTCCACACGCCGCCGCCAAACTCCTCGATCAACTGCCGGCAGGTGATTCCCAGCGGGGCTTCGTAACAGCCCGGCCGATTGACGTGACCGCTCAGGCCGTACAATTTCGGCCCGTAACTGCCCGGATCGCGCGGATCGCCGGGTGCAGGCAGCGTGCCCATCGATTTGAACCACGCCACGCCGCGCTCGACGATGTGCTTCACGCACGCCAGGGTTTCGACGTTATTAACGACCGTGGGCTTGCGAAACAATCCTTCCACGGCCGGAAAGGGCGGCTTGATCCGCGGCCAGGCCCGTTTGCCTTCCAGGCTTTCGATCAGCCCGGTCTCTTCGCCGCAGACATAAGCCGCCGCCCCGCGATGAATATACACGTCCAGCGAGAAACCACTGCCCAGGATATTTTTGCCCAGGTAACCGGCGGCATAGGCCTCGTCGATGGCCGCTTGCATCCGCTTCAAGCACAACTGGTATTCGTAGCGGAGATAAATGTACGCCGTGCTCGCCCGGGTGGCGTAGCAACTGATGATGATCCCCTCGAGGACCTGGTGCGGATCGAGTTCCATTTGCACGCGGTTGACGAACGTGCCCGGTTCGCTTTCGTCGGCATTGACGCACAGATAAATCGGCCCGGGATGATCCTCCGGCAGAAAAGACCACTTTAGCCCAGTGGGAAATCCGGCCCCGCCGCGCCGCGCAGGTTGCTCAAACGGACCATGTTGACAATGTCCTGGGGGCTTTTGTCTTTAAGCACGGTCCGCAACGCCCGATACCCGCCGGTTGACTCGTAAACAGCCCGGGTGTGGCTGTCTTCTTTGTGGATATTCGCCAGTAGGACGGGTTCGTAGGACATACATAAAGCCGCGACCGTTGGTCGCGGTAGGAATAATTATGGGCGATCAAATCGTTTTCAATAATTCGTCAATCTTTTCTTTTGTAATGTTTTCATGAATCTCGTCATTGACCATCACAGCCGGGGCGTGGTCGCATTCGCCCAGGCATTCGGAAAAATCCAGCGTGATCCGGCCGTCGGGCGTTGTTTCGCCGGGCTTGATGCCCAGTTTTTTGCCTAGATAATCCAGCAATTCCTCGCCGCCGCACGCCGCGCAACTGAGCGAACGGCAAAACCAAATATGCGTAGTCCCCATCGGTTTATCCTGCTTGAAAAAACCGTAAAACGACAATGTATCCTGCACCTGAGCAGGCGAAAGCCCCAACAACTCGGCGATTTCCACCACCGCTTGCGGCGGTACATATCCCAAACGCTCGTTAACTATATGCAGCGCCGGCAGCGTTACCGCCTGCTTGGTCGGATAGCGTGGAAAAAGCGCCTTAATAGCCGTTCGCAGGTCGTCGTCAAGGGTGTAGTTAGTATTATGCATTGTAGCCGGCTTTATATTTATTTTGCGAAACCGCAAGCGGTTTACTTGTCATGTTAATTATCGATCTAATTCCGCGGCGATGATGTTCAAACTGCCCAATATCGCCACCACGTCGCTAAGTGTATGTCCGCGGATGAGGTGCGGGAATACGGCGAAGTGCAAAAAAGACGGGGGGCGGCAGCGGGCGCGGTAGGCCCGTTGGCTGCCGTCGCCGACGATGTAAAACCCCAACTCGCCGTTGGGGGCCTCGACCGCCGAGTACACCTCCTCGCACGGCACGGTAAAACCGCGGTTGGTCATGACTATCTCGAAATGCGAAATCAGCCCTTCGATTGTGGAAAATACGCGGGCCTTTTCCGGCAGAATTGCCCGATAGTCGGGTCCCACGTTCACCGGACCGGCAGGCAGATTTTCAACGGCCTGCTCGATGATCTTCACGCTCTCGCGCATCTCGGCCATGCGGACCAGGTACCGCGAGTAGCAGTCGCCGTCCTGGCCGCAGCAGGCTTGGAAATCGAAATCCTTATAGGCCAGATAGGGCTCGTCTTTCCTGAGATCGCGGGTAACGCCGCTGGCCCGGGCGACCGGCCCGGAGCAACTGCGGTTTATAGCTTCCGTTTTGCTCAGTACGCCCACGCCCTTGGTCCGGCCGACAAAAATCCGGTTGCGGTTCAGCAGCCGCTCCATGTCGCTGAAGGATTTGGGAATCTCCTTGAGGAATTCGCGGATCATGCCGATGGCCTTGGGCGAGATGTCGTACATCAGCCCGCCCACGCGGGTGTAGCTGTTCGTGAACCGCGCTCCACAAAGGGCCTCGAAGATGTCGCAAATCGTTTCCCGGGGATTAAAGGCGTAGATGAAGTGCGTAAAGGCCCCGGTGTCGAGGCCCATGGCGCCGACGGTCAACAGGTGGTCGGAAATTCTGGCCAGTTCGCCGACGATCACGCGGATGTACTGGCAACGCTTGGGGGCCTCGATGCCCATCAGTTTTTCCACCGCCAAATGCCAGGCCACGTTGTTGGCCATGGGCGAGACGTAATTCATGCGATCGGTGACGGTCACATATTGATTGTAATCCAGCTCCTCGCCGAGTTTCTCGAATCCGGAATGCAAATACCCGATGTCGGGCATGGCATCGACCACGGTTTCGCCTTCCAGTTTCAGCACCAGGCGCAAGGTGGTGTGCGTGGCTGGATGCTGGGGGCCGAAGTTCAGCGTCCACAGGTACGGCTGCGGCTCATCGTGGGAAAGATCGCCGGGGTTGAATGCTGCTGTTAGTGGCATGGTTAACCTTCGGCTGATGTGATTATCGGAAAATTATGCCGCTCGCCGCGGCCTTGCAGCGGGTAATCCTTGCGCAAAGGATGGGCCGTAAATTCCTGGGGCAAGACGATCCGCCTTAGATCGGGATGGCCGGAAAATCGAATTCCAAACAGGTCCCACACCTCGCGCTCCAGCCAATTGGCGCCTTCCCAAAGACCGACCGCCGAGGGAAGAGTAGGATCGGGATCGTTGACAAAACACCGCACAGTGATCCGCTCGTCGCTCTCACTATTGGCCAACAGGTAGACCAGGCCGAAACGGTCCTTGGCATCGCGATAGAGCAAATAATCGACGCAGGTAATGTCGATTAAAAGGTCGAAACTCCACTTTTCCTTCAGCGTTTTTAGCACTTCGTAAAGTAGACCGGCCGGCACAACTACTCGCGTCTGCCCTCGAAATTCGCTGAATACGAGCGCTGGATAAGCGGTTTTCAGTGCGTCGGTCGTTGTTTTTTCAGCCATTGGTCAGGTTTTTCATTTACAGTTATCAGTTTACAGTTTTTACCTTATGACTTCGGCGTTCCTACGTTTCCCTATTCTCTGACATCTGTCCCTATCCCCTTTTCATCCCTTATCCCTTTATCCTTTCATTTCATTCCTGTAATGCGCGTTTAGGGCGTTGTCGCGAAGGGTTGTCTAATTCACGGCAGAGGATTGTGCCTTCACGCTGAATTTTTTCCTGCAAGTCGATTATCGATTGGATCAGTTGCTCTGGGCGGGGAGGGCAACCGGGCACGTATATGTCCACGGGCATGAACCGGTCGATGCCTTGCACCACGCTGTAGGTGTCGAACACTCCGCCGGTCGACGCGCAGGCCCCCATCGATATGCACCACTTGGGCTCGTACATCTGTTGCCAGATCCGCTGCAACACAGGCAGCATTTTCATCACCACCCGGCCGGCCACGATCATTAAATCGCACTGCCGGGGACTGAAACGGAATACTTCCGCGCCAAACCGCGCCAAATCGTGCCGGCTGGCCCCGGTGGCCATCAGTTCGATGCCGCAACAGGCCGTGGCAAAGGGCATGGGCCAAAGACTATTTTTGCGGCACCAACTAACCAACTCGTCGAGCCTGGTCACCTGCACGTTGTCGGGCAGTTCAGTCGCCACGGGATAACTCCGGATATCAGGCATTTGAGCTTCTCAGCGCCAATTAAAAACTCCTTTACGCCAGTCGTACATAAAGCCCAAGGTCAAAATAGCAATGAAAAGCATCGCCCCGGCAAAAACCAAATTACGATTTTGCACAAGTTCTCCGGCCACCGGGGCGTTAATTCCCGGCGTCGCAGGTGGTGTAATTTCGCGCTGCTCGGGAGCCTGGCCGGATTGGATGTTTTCGAACCGGGCAGGGTGCGTGGCTACGGCCCAGGGATATAGAAACAATAATTCCACGTCAAATACCATAAAGGCAATTGCCAAAAGGTAAAAACGCACATCGAACCTGCGCCGGGTGTCGTGAAAGGGATCCATGCCGCTTTCGTAAGGCATGCGCTTGACACGTCCCGGCCGGATCGGATTAAACAGATTGGCCGCCAACAGGAGGACGCTCGCCAAACCGATCACACAAACTACAAATATAAAGACAGGCCAAGCAGCGGTTTGCATTCCCTTTATGCCTTATTCCGGGATACCCCAACACACAACCCATTTTAAGAATGCCAAAGATTCGGTCAACCTGCTCTGGGATTCTGCCAACAGAGGTATGCCGGGAAAAAACTGCTCAGAGAAGCTGCGAAAAAAAGTAGGGCTGGCTCAAAACCCAGTTAGTAAAATTCCGAAAAAAAGGGAAATTTTATTATGCCATTTTTTTTCCGAGAATCTCATAAACAAGAAAAAAAGTAGCCCTTCATAGGCGGGGCAGGGACCTACGAAGGGCAAGCAATGAGGTTTAACCCTCACTGATGCTGAATATCGTAATATTGCCGAACCAACTCAACCCCAATTTGTAGTATTAAATAACCCATTCCGTGGGCATTACCATCATGACGTGGTTTTCAACATTTCCCAAGCAGTTTATACGTTTAACTCCACAATAAAGACCGAAATATCTCGTTCACGGACCGGCGAATAAGCGCATGTTAAACCCCAGGCAGGTTCGGCTAAGATGCCTGGGGTTTCTCCCGTTTTTTCTTTTTCCAACTTAAGCCTTGCATGGTTCTGGGAACCTTGCACATGCTTGAACCCGCCTCTCGAAGGGTGGTGGCGGTTTATCCAAATCCCAGAATCGTGTGACTTTTTAAAAAACATCCATTATGAAATGATGTCCCTGGTAGTAGCGTTCGCCCGTATGGCGTTCACTGCTGCAACAAAATGGGGTTAGTTCATAAACTGAAAAGGGGTGATCCTTTTGATGTTGCGGATAATAGTTTTCCCATTGTCGGTTATATACCGGGATCCGCATTTCAGGCGGATAACGGTAATACATGTCGTCGCTGCTGCGGTAGTAGTCATTCCCCCAGAAATTCTGCGGATAATACACATACGGGTAATGGTACAAACGATTCCAATCTTGGGCACTGTAGGTATGCCCCCATTGACGACCAAAGGCTTGTTGGGCCTGGGCGTCGGTCACGTTCATAATGGCCCAAATCGAGGCTGCGCAAAGCAGCATCAGGAAGATCCTACGGATCATGGATTCCCCCCTTATAACTGTCTAGGAAAAAGGCAATAAATGCCGTTACACTGGGTCGGTTATTTAGTCCATCGGCACTCCATACCACCGGCATTGAAAGAATATCCGATACAGATCGTATAAACGTCAGGACTGGTAAAAAAGGCAAATTATTCTAGATCCCACCCCTTAGACACTACATTATCCCTGCATTTCTGCCATTCATCGCATATTAAGGCCGTCTTTTATCCTACTATCTCAAAAAAACCGCATATAACCCCTCTTTATAGGTAGGGTATGTTAATTGGACACGCAATTCTCTGTGCATTCGTGCGTTTGATATTCGCTTGTTGCACGAACGACGAATTGTCTGCCCAGATATTGGTTCTTGAAATCGAGGTTTGGCAACATTTAACAATTTGGCAAGATAGGCAATGTAATCGCAACACTTAACTGGATGGCCATCGGCAACAATATAGGTGCAAGGTAGTTGGCCATGCCTATCTGCGGCAGTCACTATCGCGGCGGCATCATCAACATGAATAAGGTTCAAATATCTGTCCTTTACAGCCGCGATTGGATTACCGGCCAGCAGATCCTTGGTTCTCCGGAGCAAACGACCCGGGCCGTAAAGTCCTGCTAAACGCAAAATCACCGCACAAGGGCCGAATGGAGAAGCAGCCAGGACATTTTCGGCCTCCAGTAAAGCCGAACCCGATTCCGTTTTCGGCTGGCATGGAGAATCCTCATCGACCCGCTGCCCCTCGGTCTGCCCATAAACCGCCGTGGAACTTATCAAAATGAAGCGGTCTGTTTTCGGCGATAAGGCCATAAACAAGGATCGTAATCCATTTACAAAGTAATCCCGGCGCGATTGGCCGCTTGCGATATCATATCCCACGGTAAAAAGCACAGTCTCGGCCTCTGGCAGACCGTCGAGCGTCGCCGGTCGTGTAATGTCGGCCACCAGGCCTTGGATGCCTTGCTGTTTTAGCTCTTCCGCCCTGGCCGGACGGCGAGTGACGCCGACTACCGCTTGACCGGTTTCAAGCCAACGTTTGGCGACGCGGCAGCCAAGATATCCGCAGCCTATGATCAGCTTGGTCATGGCCCATCGTCCAAGGCCTCTGGATTGTTCCCCCCGCGGCCGCGCAATTCCAGATATGCGCTGAGCATGATTTGGGCGGCCAGCATGTCAATGCGTTTTTTGCGGCGCTTGCTGGTCAGGTCGGCGTTGAGGAGCAGGTTTTCGGCCTCGGTGCTGGTAAAACGCTCGTCGAAAAAATCCACAGGCACTCCGGTGACTTCAGCCAGCCACCTGCCGAACTGCCGGGCTTCGGCCGATTTGGGGCTTTCCCGGCCGTCCAAAAACACCGGCAATCCAACCACGAACTGCGTAATCCCTTCTTCCTCGGCCAATTGCTTAAATCGTTGCGCATCCAGTTCCGGATTTCGTCGGGTGTAGGTTTCCATGGGGCTGGCTATGCTCCGCATCGGATCGCTCAGCGCGATGCCGATCCGCACGGTTCCATAATCGATGCCCGCTACTCGGCCGGGAGGATTGGATTGGGGATTCATGATTATTTATCCAGCGGATGTCGCTCCGCTTCGGAAATGAAATATCCCTTTTGCAGGAATTGGAGGGTTAGTTCCTGAACTTTGGCGTCGTTCATGATAAACGTGTGTAAAACCGGCAAAACTATAAAGTCCCGTGCGCCAGGGAGTTTCGCGATATCCACCGAGATTGTGCCGTCGTTATCGCCGGCAAACAAGGGATTATAACCCTTGTCGTTGTTTTTTCCGCCGGCGATAATGGCGAACTCGAAATCGGGCCTGGCCAACATCCGCTCCAGTTCTTTCCACTGCCGGCCCAGTTGTTGACCGGATTGGCCGGATACGGTTTTGAATAGAAAGTTATCGCCAAAGGCCGTGGCCATCTGGGCCTCGTGGTTTGGCGGGGCCAGCATGACGAAGCGGTGAAAGACGGGCCGCTTTCTCTGCTCAGTATCCGCCGCGGTTAGGGCACGATTTTTTTCCGCCTCCTGCCTCTGCAAATCCCCCAAATAACGCCGGATAACGATGTTGCCCATGCTATGGGCCACGAAATTCAATTCCTCGATGCCGTCCAGGTTGTCGATAACATGGGCCAGCGATCGGGCGTGCTCGCCGATGTCGTCGCGGGTGCTGGGATAAGTCACATTGAAAACCTCGTACCCGCCGTGCTCGGCAAGATAATCGCACAAGGAGTCCATCGAATTGCGCGAGCGGAACAAACCGTGCAGGACGATTACCGCCTTGCCTTTCATGGGCAGTAGGCGTTGCTTGAGCTTGATGTCGTCCAAAACTTCACGGCATTGTTCGTATGTGCCCGAGGCATGGCGCCGGTCTTGCTCGTCCAAGAGGCGATAATGCCCGGTAAATACGTTGCGCTGAATCCGCCATTTGTGGAAAAACAATTCGTCCGACCAAAATTGTTTTCCGCCCATCGTCGGCATGGCCAAATACGATTCATCCTTCTCTGACATATCTTGCGAGTACGAATTATTTTCTAGCGTTAGAATAAGAATTAGACATCCACAACCGATCTTTTGCAAGCTGGAAAACATGGCAATATAATCCGAAAGCTCTATAACAATCGGCGAAAATAAAGGGAGGATATAACGCCGCCCTGGTAATATTCCGGAAAATCAAGGATAATCATTATATGAAGTCTTGAATCATCGGCCAACGCGTAAAACAATTGCCAAGTCCGTATTATTCATGAAATTTACTAGCCCAAAGCGCAAGCGAGGGATTGCAAACGGGTTGCCCTCGCTTGCGCTTCGGGCTGGTGTTCCGTATTTTGGTCTGGAACTAATGCCTGCTCGACTAATTGCCATTAGCGACATTCACGGATGCCTGGCGGCCCTGCGCACTATCCTGGAAGCTATCGCGCCTGGAAGCGATGATACGATTGTAACGTTGGGCGATTACATCGATCGCGGACCGGACAGCCGTGGCACGATCGATTCCCTTATAAAGATGCAGACTTCCTGCCACTTGGTCCCACTTTTAGGCAACCACGATGAGATGCTGATAGATATTCGCAACGGCCAGTCCGATTTGTTGGCCGATTGGTTGCTATTCGGCGGCGATGCCACCTTGTCATCCTATGGCACTTTAAAGCCCGCGGCAATTCCCCAGGGTCACATCGAATTTCTGGAAAACTGCCTGCTATATTACGAGACCGAGAAACATATTTTCCTGCATGCCACTTACGATCCAGCTTTGCCGTTGGACCGCCAGACCCTGCAAATGCTCCTCTGGGATAAAATCCGGCCCACACCTCCAGGCCCCCATTGTTCCGGCAAAACAATCATCGTGGGCCACACCGCCCAACGCAATGGAGAAATCCTCGACCTTGGCTATCTCAAGTGCATCGACACCTGCTGTTACGGCGCGGGTTATCTTACCGCCTTGGACATGCAAACCGGCCAGATCTGGCAGGCCGACAAAACCGGAAAAATGAGAGAAAAAAATGAAGTATAAATGATGAGGGCTGGGCAATTTATTGCCCAGTTTGAGTATGAACGATGAATCACTGCAAGGCATACCGCCCTGCGTACAGCGGGATCGACCTCTCGGGCCTGAGGCATGGGTTGCGGCGGATTTCGGTCCGTCTGCGGCTTGAGCACACCCTACGCGGTCCTGGTCGGTCACGCACAATGTCGGATAATCAGTGATGTCCCCTTTTCATGCCTTCGCCCAAGATGGTATAAGTCCTGACTCGGCATAGAGACATACGTCTGACTATGAACGTTTACACGCATTTGGAATTGCACGACCAAACAATTGCAATTCGGGCGCTGCCTGTACCACCAGCATCTGAAACAACATTTCTTAAGGTGCAATATAAATTGCTTACCGTTTAGGTGATAAATGTAGGTTTATGAGGTGGAAACCATTTTACGATCACCCGCTCACTGGCATAGTGGTTCATTTAAGCCGATATGGCGGTGCTTTGGTCCGCAGCCACCGGGGTCGCCACGCCCAGCGGCTGTTATTCGGGGGGATTGACATGGCTAATGCGACTTGCTATTCTAAGGACGTTCGCTAAACTTCATTTCTCGAAGATTTCTAGGGCAGCGCTAGTATCAAGACTCAAGTGAATATCGGCCCGAAAGTCATCATTTCAAACATACAAGAGAGACTACCATGTTTGACAAACTCTTAGCACCAGGATTTCTGTCGACTATTGTCGTGGTTTCATCTGTTACAATGGTACAGGCAACCGTCACCATCGACCTCGTGACCGTGGGCAATCCGGGCAATATTGGCGAATGGTCTGGCGAGAGCTACGGAGGATCCGGGCCCGACCGCATTTGCGGTGCCGTGGACTATAACTACAACATCGGTAAATACGAAGTGACCGCGGCACAGTACACCGAGTTCCTCAATGCCAAGGCGAAGAGCGACCCCTACTTCCTGTACCACCCCAATATGGATACGGCGAATTATAGTTACGGTTGCAACATCAAGCGAAGTGGCACCGAGGGGAACTACACCTACAGTGTGGCAGCCGAATGGGCGAACCGGCCCGTGAACGAAGTGACTTATTGGAGTGCCTTGAGGTTTATAAATTGGCTGGATAACGGGCAGGGCAACGGAGACACGGAAACAGGAGCATACACACTCAATGGTTACCGCGGCGACGATGGGCGGACGATCGTACGCAACCCGGGAGCCACGTGGTTCCTACCCAGCGAAGACGAGTGGTACAAAGCCGCTTACTACGACCCGAACAAGCCGGGCGGTGCCGGATACTACAACTACGCAACAAAGAGTGATACGCCTCCGAGTTCTGTGGGTTCTGACGGCTACACCGATCCAGGCAACCATGCGAACTACTACGATTACGTTAATAGCTCCACTGTCGGCAGTATCGGCCCCCCTTACTCCCGCACGAATGTTGGCGAGTTTGAGAATTCGGCCAGTGCCTATGGTACATTCGATCAGGATGGAAACGTTCGCGAGTGGACCGAGACGTTTGTGAGTGGATTTGGGTCGGATTCATGTCGTGTCTTGCGCGGCGGATCATTTACCACCGGCTCCAACTGCTTAACCGCGGCCTGGCGGGATTACTACTTCCCGTTTGTCAATGAAAGCAGTTTTGGTTTCCGCGTGGCAAGTGTCCCCGAACCCTCTGCCCTCACTCTCCTCAGCATCGGCGCCATTGGCCTATTGACTTACGCTTTGCGACGAAGGAAGTAGAAAAAATTCCCCCAGCCGCCGGATTCGCCACGCCCGGCGGCTACGACATATTTATATATTGAAAGAATAAGAAGAATAAAGGGGTCGGGAGCAATCCTGTTCGGCACGAAATTTGCGCCAGGAATTATTTCTAAAATCTTGCCTATTTTGACTTGCGCCGAGTAGAAGTATGTCATATTCAGGGCATGTCTGGCAAGAGGCGTGAAGAAGTACGGGATAAAGACATCCAGGGCTTGAAGTATTTTGACAAGCTCCTGCCGCTCTTGGAAAGTCTGCACGAGATTGGCTGCCAGCGTGACAAGGCTGGCAACCGCGAGTTGCATTTTGACCAGTACTGCTTGTTGATCCTGCTGTTTCTCTTTAGTCCAATGGTACGCTCGCTGCGCGCGTTGCAGCAGGCCGGCGAGTTGAAGAAGGTGCAGAAACTGTTGGGCTGCTCACGAGCGTCGCTGGGGTCGCTTTCCGAGTCGGTTGAGGTGTTCGAGCCCGAACGATTGCGGCGGATCATCGGCGAATTGGGGCGGCAATTAGCGCCCATCGCAGAAGACCCGCGTCTGAAGGAGGTGCGCCATACTGTGACTTTGGTCGACGGCACGCTGTTGAAGGCCCTGCCACGGATCACCGAGGCTATGTGGCTATCCACGCGGACCGGCACCGTGCATCATGCCTGGAGGCTGCACACTCAATTCGAGTTGGACAAGCATGTGCCGGTGCGGATGACACTCACCGACGGCAAGAACAGCGGCGACTCCGACGAGAAGAACGTGATCCGCCGTCAATTGCAGGCCGACCATTGCTATGTGATGGATCGCTGGTACGCCCAGTTCACCTTGTTCAACGACATCCACCGGGCGAAAAGCAGCTACGTTTGCCGGGTAAGGGACAACAGCGTGTTCGAGGTCATTGAAGAACGGCCGTTGTCGCAAGCCGATCGCGAAGCCGGTGTGGTCCGCGACGTGGTGGTGAATCTTGGTCTTTCCAAGCCGGCCCACGCCCGGCCGGATCATCCCCTGCGCTTGGTGATCGTCGAGATGAAACCGCACGAGAAGCGATCCAATCGAAAAGGAAACACGGGAGCAGGCCCCAGCGACGGTCTGTTGCGAATAGCCACCGATCTGCTGGACGTGCCGGCGGAAATCATCGCGCTGCTTTACCTGTACCGTTACACGATCGAGTTGTTCTTTCGTTTCTTCAAGCACGTACTGGGCTGCCGCCACCTGTTGAGCGACGATCGCAAGGGAATCGAAATCCAGACCTACTGCGCCATAATCGCCTGCATGTTGATCAGCCTCTGCACAGGCCGCAAGCCGACGCTTAGAACCTATGAAATGATCTGCTACTACCTGATGGGCTGGGCCGATGAGGAGGAGTTCCTGGCCCATCTTGCGAAACTCCAACAGCACGTTGCCTAAAGGAGTCCGCCATCACATTAGATGCGCGGCCGTTCGTTGCTGCGCCCCTGTTGTAATCTATGCGCATGGAAGGCCATTTTTTCATCTTTTTCATCTTGATCATGGCCGACCTAGTGCATTCCCAAACAATTGCCGCCGATCCCTAGTCGCCTTAAACGTAGTATGCAATAATTGTGCCGAACAGGATTGGGTCGGGAGTCTTTAGTCTTGACGGCGAGTGAGAAATGGTAATTTTTGGTGATGACACTATGATTGCGAGGGTGAAAAACGGCACAGAACTATTCTTCGGATAAGGAATGACGGAAGGGAGGTGGAAAAAGGGTCAGACCACAGGGCTGAATCTAAAATTTCCCTTCCATCTTATACGAGGTGTATCCGCCGGATATGTTGCGTGCTTTAAATCCGTTTTGCTTAAGGATGCGGGCGGCATAATAAGCGGTCTGCCCTACTGCGCAATGCACCCATATCTCTTTGTCCCGGGGTAATTCACTAAGGCGCGAACGCAATTCGCCCAAGGGGATGCGAATCGAGCCCTCAATCGCTCCCGAGGCCACGGCCGTGGGCGGACGCACATCGAGGGTAACCGGCTTTTGATCGGCCGCGGCCAAGTCCATCCAATCGGTCCATGAGGCCGCCGCTACGTCGCCGCGGAGGATATTTCCCGCCACGAAACCGGCCATATTAATAGGATCTTTCGCGCTGCCGTACTGCGGTGCATAAGCTAGCTCGGCTTCTTCCAAATCGAACACTGTGGCGCCTTTTTGAATGGCCATGGCCAAAACGTCGATCCGCTTGTCCACGCCGGCCTTGCCCGCGGCTTGTGCGCCCAGCAGGCGGCCGGTATCGGGGGTGAAAAGCAGTTTTAGCGAAATCCGTTCCGCCCCCGGATAATAGCCCGCATGATGGAACGAATGTGTGTATGTTTTTTGATAGGCGATGCCTGCGCGGCGGAGCGTCTTTTCCGTGGCCCCGGTCATGGCCAGTGTCAGGTCGAACACGCCCACCACCGCCGTGCCTTGCGACCCGCGATAATGGGCCTCTCGCCCGCAAATCACGTCGGCAGCGATGCGGCCCTGGCGATTGGCGGGTCCTGCCAGGGGGATGAGCGCGGCGCTGCGGTGACAAAATCCCGCACTTCCACGGCGTCGCCCACGGCGAAAATCGCCGCATCGCTGGTCCGCATCTGATCGTCCACGCGGATGCCGCCGGTCGGACCGATCTCCAGGCCGCATTGCTTGGCCAATTCCACGTCCGGTTTCACGCCCAAGGCCAAAATAACAACGCCGGCCATGTGGCGTTCATTTCTTTTAGTGACTACTGTAATTTTGTCGTCCGTTCCCGATTCAAATCCAATCACCTCGGTCTCCAGGTGCAAATCCACGCCTTGCTTGTGCAATTCCCGGTACACGGGGCTGACCATTTCCGGGTCCATAGGCGGCATGGCCTGGTCCATGCGCTCGATCAACGTTACTTCCATGCCCCGGCGGCTGAAATTTTCCGCCATTTCCAGCCCGATATAGCCCGCTCCGACCACAATCGCTCGAGCCGGATTGTGATATTCGAGCCACGATTGAAGGCAATCAATGTCTTGCAGCGTGCGTATGGAATAAATTCCCGGCAGGTCGATTCCAGCCAGCGGCGGACGAATCGGTGCGGCGCCGGGCGCCAATACCAAAAAATCGTACGCTTCCCGGCTGACCGCCCCGGTTTGCATATTTTGCACTTCAATCGATTTTTTCGACCGGTCGATCGCGCGCACTCCGTGCCGCGTGCGGACCTCGATGCGAAAGATGTCGCGAAATCGTTCGGGCGTGGCCACCAGCAATTGCTGGCGGTCGGTAATCGCTCCGCCTACGTAATACGGCAATCCGCAGTTGGCGAATGACACGTCGCCGCCGCGTTCAAACATGAAAATCTCGGCGAATTCATCCATGCGGCGCAAGCGTGCCGCGCAAGAAGCCCCGCCCGCCACGCCTCCGACAATCAGTATCCGCCGCTGATGCCATGCTTATTTCCTCCTTTGGAGCCGGACTGTGTCAGTCCGGTGTAATCGCGTTCTAGCCGGGCCGGCACGGCCCGGCTCTGATATTTGAGATCATCAGTATTTTATCCTTGGCAATGATCTTGACCATCCCGCTAAGTCATAAGAAAATGAATGATTACATCGGACACCAAGCGAGAACCCACCATGCCAACGAGTATCAAAGTCCCAGACGCCGCCGGGCGCTTTGGCCCCTTCGGCGGCCGTTACGTTCCCGAAACCTTGACCCATGCCTTGGAGGAACTGGCGGCCGAGTACGATAAAGCGATTGCCGACGCAAGTTTCCACAACGAACTCAATGAATTATACCGGCATTACGTGGGCCGGCCATCGCCTCTTTATTTCGCCCGACGGCTTACGCAAAAATGCGGCGGCGCTCAAATTTATCTGAAACGCGAAGACCTGAATCACACCGGCGCGCATAAGATCAATAACACCTTGGGCCAGGCCCTGTTGACCGAGCGGATGGGAAAACGCCGGGTGATCGCCGAAACAGGGGCCGGGCAGCATGGCGTGGCAACGGCCACCGCTTGTGCCCGATTCGGTTTGCAGTGCGTGGTTTACATGGGCGAGGAGGACATCCGCCGCCAAAGGCCCAACGTATTCAGCATGAAACTCCTGGGGGCCGAGGTCAGGCCCGTCGCCAGCGGTTCCCGCACCCTGCGCGACGCGGTTAACGAGGCCTTTCGCGACTGGATGAGTTCCGTGGAAAATACGCATTACATTCTCGGCTCGGTGGTCGGACCGCATCCCTTCCCCCGCATTGTTCGTGATTTTCAGTCGATCATTGGCCGGGAAACTCGGGACCAATGCCTGGAACAGATCGGCCGCCTGCCCGATTTGATAGTAGCCTGCGTGGGCGGGGGCAGCAACGCCGCCGGCATGTTTTATCCCTTCGTGCCCGACGAGGCGGTAAAACTCATCGGTGTGGAGGCGGGCGGACGCTCCAAAAAGCTCGGCGACAATGCCGCCACGCTCTGTTACGGCCGGCCGGGCGTGCTCCACGGCAGCTTTAGTTACGTTCTCCAGGACGATGACGGTCAGACCAGCGACGTGCACAGCGTGTCGGCCGGTCTCGATTATCCCGGCACCGGCCCGGAGCACAGTTATTGGAAAGAAACCGGCCGGGTCGTCTATACCAGCGCCAGCGACGTCGAGGCCCTCGACGCCTTCGACGCCCTTGCACGCACGGAGGGCATTCTGCCGGCATTGGAAAGTTCCCACGCCCTGGTCGAGGCCATGAAACAGGCCGCCCGGATGAAATCCGACGAAATCATAGTCGTCTGCCTATCCGGCCGCGGCGACAAGGATGCGGCCGAAATCGCTCGCCTGCGCGGAGTGGAGTTCTAATCCAATTATGGGTAAAATCGAATCATTTATCGTGGGCATGTTTTTGTGCTTTGTTATACCGGCGGGGCTTTTTTTCCCCGCCTGGTGGCTGAGCGTCTTTTTTTTGCCGGAAAAAGCCGTACCTTTTGCCGCCTTGTCAGGACTGTTCATCGGCGTGCTATTAGACGTCGTCTTTGTTCGTCGATGGACCAAACGTGTTTACTTCCTCAATAACTTGACTTTAACGATGATATACTTGTTGCTTTCCCTCATTGGTTTTGCCATTTGCATGGGCGTGCCGATCTTCCATCCATTATTGGGAATTCTTGCCGGCATCTATGTGGGCAGGAAACTCCACTACTTGCAGTCCGATGGCAATCAATTGCGACATGCCGTTAAACGCGCCGCTATATTCACCGCTGCGGTAATGTGTCTGATTTGTATTTTTTCAGCGACCATTGCGTTTCTAAATCCAACTACCCCCGCTGAACTTCAACGAATGTTCAATCTGCCCTTCGACGTCACTTGGCAGACGGTTATATTGTTAGTTCTTGTCGGCGGTTCGACTTTAGTCGCCTTCCAATATTGGGCTACCATAAAAGCGGCCGGCATCTCCTTTCGCATGGGCGATATTGTTAAAAAGGTTTGATTCGGATTGCCTTTAACTTTTACCGATACTGCAATGTCATCAATAGATATACTTTTTGCTAAACTCCGATCCGCAGGGCGCAAGGCATTTATGCCCTTCGTTACGGCGGGCGATCCGGATCTGGATTTCACCGCCGCGGTTATCCGCGAACTCGCCGCCCGGGGGGCCAACCTCTGCGAATTGGGCATCCCTTACAGCGACCCCATTGCCGACGGTCCGGTGATCCAGGCCTCTTACACCCGGGCACTGGACAAAAAAATCAAACTGGCCGACATCTTAAAGACCCTGGGAAAACTAACACCCGACCTCCGGCTCCCTATTGTGACCATGGTCAGTTACGCTATTGTCTTCCGCCATGGCCTGGAAAAATACGTGAACGATGCGAAGGCATCCGGCGTGGCAGGGGCAATCGTGCCCGACCTGCCGATAGAGGAAGCCCAACCGCTAGCCGATATCTGCCGCCGCCTGGATTTTTCCCTGATCCAACTCATCACGCCCACCACGCCCCACGATCGGGCCCTGAAAATCGCCCAGCGAACCACGGGCTTCATATATTATGTTTCTGTTACCGGCATCACCGGCGAGCGCACCTCGCTGCCGCAGTCAATAATCGACAACGTCGCCTGGCTTCGCTCGCAAACGCCGCTGCCGATCTGCGTCGGTTTCGGCATCAGCCGGCCCGAGCACGTGCGCATGCTGTCGCCCGTGGCCGATGGCCTGATTGTAGGCTCGGCCATAGTTCGCCGCATGTCCGGTGCGGCCCAAAGACCCCGCCAAGAGGTCCTAAAAGAAATCGGCGATTATGCGGCGGAGCTGATGGCCGCAATGGAATGATGGGCAGAGGATTTTGGACGCCTTGCGCGTTTTAATTTTGTACTTTTCTCATCGGGTCGCCGGGTTTGACGAGTTGGCGGATAAAAACGCATTTGTCCATATTTACATCATAAACGTACATCATGCCCGTATTGCGATCAAAGAAACCCGTCATCCCGCTTATGTATGGGACCGGCTCAACCGATCCAAACATCTGCGTTTGCGGCGCCCTTTCCTGGGCATGACTTAAAGGCAGGAACAAACCCGCCACGAAGGCTGAAATAATCGCGCCTAAGACAAAGGCAATAACAACGGCTCGATTGTTTGTCATGAGACTTACCTCCTTGTGAAAGATTGATTTATTATCTGACTATTTTTTCGTTATCATTGCGATTCACACGGCCGCACTTCCACTATGGTGAATAAATTGCGAAGCGCCAATGGCAACCGGTAACAGAATTTCTGTATACAATCTATCGAACCAGCGACAATCAATATTCCCGCTTTCTTAATCTGGCCTGCACGCGTCCGGGCAGGCCTTGGATCCGTAAAAAACCCTCTGCGTCGGTCTGGTTATACGAGCCGCCGCCTTCCATGGTGGCTATACCCTCGTCGTATAAACTGTTGGGACTCGAGCGGCCGCCGAGGATGATATTTCCTTTATATAGTTGCAGGCTCACCCGGCCGGTCACGGGCTTCTGCGCCTCGCGGATAAATGCCATTAGCGCGTCCATCTTGGCGTGATACCAAAATCCGTAATAAACCATTTCGGCCACTTCCGGGGCCAGCCGGTCGCGGAGGTGCATCAGGTCGCGGTCCATGGTGATCTGTTCCACCAGCCGATGGGCCTCGTAAAGAATCGTCATGCCCGGGGCTTCGTACACGCCCCGGCTCTTCATGCCCACAAAGCGGTTTTCCACCATGTCGATCCGCCCGATGCCGTTCCGCCCGCCGATGTCGTTCAGCCAGGCGACCACTTCGAAGGCATCCATTGCATCGCCGTTGACCTTGACCGGCACGCCAGAGAGAAACTCGATGGCCACGTTTTCCGCCTCGTCCGGGGCATCTTTGGGCGAAACGGACATGCCGAACTCGACCAGTTCCACGCCGTTGACCGACAGATCTTCCAGCTTGCCGGCCTCATAACTAATATGCAGGCAGTTCTCGTCCGAACTGTAAGGTTTCGCCGTCGAGGCCTTTACCGGGATGTTTTTCTCCCGGCAATAGGCGATCATCTCCGTGCGGCCGGGGAATATTTTGCGGAATTTTTCCATCCGCCACGGGGCGATCACTTTGACGTTCGGATTCAGGGCCTCGGCCGCCAATTGAAAGCGGCACTGATCGTTCCCCTTGCCCGTGGCCCCGTGCACGAACGCGTCGGCTCCGATCTCCCGGGCGGCCTGCAAACAAACCTTGGCTATAAGCGGCCGGGCGATGGACGTGCCCAGCAGATACATCCCCTCGTACTTGGCCTGCCACTGCATTACCGGAAAGGCGAAATCGCGGCAAAGTTCCTCCTGGGCGTCGATAAGCCGCGCCGAGCGGGCCCCGATCTTCCGCGCCTTTTCCAAAATCGCCTCCCGATCCTCGCAGGGCTGACCCAAATCGACGTACACGCAATGGACGTCGTATCCTTCGTCCATCAGCCAGCCCAAGATGACCGAAGTATCCAATCCGCCCGAATAAGCCAGAATGCATTTTGCCATGATCGTGATCCGATGTAATAAAAAAGTCTTGTATTAGGAACCTATCTTAAAAGTCCCTTGTCCCTCCGGGAAAGAACTTATATCCAAAGTCCCCTCTCCCTCCGGGAGAGGGCCAGGGTGAGGGGGAAACAAAACGTTATTTTGCCCGATTAAGACAAAATCGACAAGTGGCACTATTCATAGTGGGTCCACATGCGAATGATTTTGACCACTTTAATCTTGTCCAGGATTTGATAGACAAGCCGATGTTGAATATTGATCCGCCTGGAATATGCACCGGATAGATCGCCAAGGAGTTTTTCATACCGGGGCGGAGTCTGATAGGGATTTTTCTTGAGAATATCCAGAAGATGTTGTGCTTGAGGCTTGAGTCCCGCGGACGCCAGCTTCTTGGCGTCCTTTTTCGCCTGGTTGGTAAAGACTAACGTCCATTTCACCAGTTAAGCTCCTTTGAGCATTTTTTAACCGGCATGCGTAGGCCCTTGATAATGGACTCTTTCATCCCGGGCATGGACATCAGATAAAGCGTTTCCTGAATAGCCCGCCAGTCTTCCTCGGACACCAAAACCGCCGAGTTGCGTTTGCCGGCAATTTGCACGGCCTCGTGCGATTCGGCCACGTCGTCCAGCAGCGTATATAACCGTTTGCGTGCTTGGGTTGCTGTTAGCGTTGTCACTTCAATATTTCCTTTCGTACGATATAGCGTACGATATTATATATGACTTGTCAAATGCGTATCGCCTATCTCAACCCTAGCTCCATTGCCGGACCGTGTTGCAAGTCGCGACAATGAAGGCGGGTAAGACCAACCGAGGCTGGCATGGTCGCCAACACCTCCCGCTGAATTTTCCCGAAATACGGTCGGGCCTGTTGAAAAAGGCCTAATAGTGGGGCGGGAAGACGGCGTTTTCTCGGATTTCACAATGCTAGCTGCTAGCAGAAACTGGACTTTTTCAACAGGCCCGGTCGCATTCTGGGATTCCAAAGAAAGGGTTGAGTTCGTAGGATGCTACGGTCCGCGCCTCCGCCGCTGCCAAGCGTAGGCCAATAGGCTGAAGGCACCAAGAAATACAAGGACGGAGCTGCCGGGCTCGGGGACTTGCATCGCAACGCGAAAACCAGTCTGATAATCACCAGACGATGCCGGATAGCTGGCACCGCTGCCCGAATTACAGGGGCTGCTGCAGAATGACCCACCGTGCAACACTCGATTTTCGGAAGGCATGGAAGAATAAGGTGTATCTGTCCATTCGACGACATTCCCGCCCTGATCCCAGGTGGCATAATAACTGTGAGAGAGTTGGAACTCACCGACAATCGTTGTATAGTATGTACCAGAGTCAATTGGGTACGGGCTGGACGCCAGGTAGTTCATGTTATTCCCCGGGTTGGTCGCTTCTGTAAGATCACGGCCAGGGGTCGAGTCGGATCGTGCTGCAGTCAACCAATAGCCCGCGCCGCCCGGTTTGCTCGGATCATAGTACGCCGCCTTGTACCATTCGTCAAGAGTGGGGATCCAGTACTTTGCGGTGCTCTTTTTCGTTACAGACATCAGCTCTGCGCTACTAACAGCGCCATTGATATAGTACGCGCCGTCCTCAGTGATTTGCGATCCCTGACTGCCGGAAGGCTGCCCGTTCGATAGCCAATTGACAAATCGCGCGGCGTCGCCCCAGGAAATGTAATTCACGGGACGGTTCACCCTGTCGGCGTCTTCGATGCCATCACCGTTCGCATCTACCAGATATGAGTAGTTGCCCGAGCCTCCAGATCTCCTGATCTTACAGCCATAAGAGTTCGAAAGCATATTGGGGTCATAGAGTCCATAAGTATCCGTTTTCGCCACTGCGTTGAGGAATGCGCAATACTGTCCCGCAGTGACTTCGTACGTGCCTATCTTGTATGAGTAACTTACCGCGCCGTGCCGGTTAGGTGCGGTCCAACGCGTGTCGTTTGCGTTTCCCGGATCGCCCACAGTGACGAACTCTAGGCTCGCCAAGCCTGTCCAGATTCCCGTAACTGGGTCGCGCGTGCCTCCCATATTGAATACGTCTCCTGCTTGAACCGAGGCAGCGAGGACCATCAAGGATAGAACGCCCAAGATTGTTGCCCTATGACGGAACATGGCAAAGTCTCCTTAGGAAACTGGACTGATGCAGCGACCGAATCCCGGTTCGCCCGCGTTATTTTTTCTATGCTCCATAGCTGTTATCTTGAACTGTTGCCGCCAAGGTACAGGAAGGGAATCACCGCCAGAGAAATGAGGGAAACTGGCTTCCGGGGCTGAGGCAACCAATAGAATGCACCTTGCGCAATCACAAAAGAGTTGATTTATCGTTTAGTTGCGGGTGCTAACGCTGCCTCGTATTAAAAAATTGGAATAATAGAATTACCAAGATTTTATCTAATATAGTGTATTCAAAAGAATTATACAATCCCCACCGATTGAATTCTGCGGTGGCTTTGTAAAGCAACTTACTATTACTTTTGGGTGTAAACGGTCGCCCGCTCATCCATAAGTGCTTAATTTCGTGGAACTTGCGACTTTTGATAATTTGAAATGATGCAATTTTGCTTGTACATCATTGTTGATTGATAATGTTTTTCATAAATCCCGTCTAAATTAAGGCGATTTGACTCGATCATAAGCCCGAAAAAAGGCCGAAATTTAGCGGTAAATAATGTATTGGGTATCACTACTGTCCCATTAAGTATTTAGTTTTTGTCAATAACTTGTTTTAATATAAGCGATTACGTCAAAAATGAGTGCACGTTGGGTGCCACTGGCTCTGCCAGTGCTTTGGCCATACTTTGTGGGGTGGCTAATTTTTTCCCTTGAAATCCCCTCTCCAATTTGCTACGTTCTTTACTTCATACCGGTATTGTTCTTTGGAAAAGCAATTAATGAAAAATAAACATGGCAAAGCCCTCCCAAAACGTGGAAAAACTGCGATTTGATGCCCAACTCGATACCGACCGCTGGGAAACTGTCGAGCAATTCATCCTTGCCCATCGGCCATTGTTTTACGCCAATGGATTTGTCCGATCGGAATGGCGTTGGCGCAACGGACGCCGCTTTGGTCCATATTTCCGCTTGAGATATCGCGAAGGCAAACTTCAGCGATCCTTTTATCTTGGCCCCTCGGAACAATTAGCCGGAAAAGTCCTCCGACTGCTTGGCAATCTCCAATTCCACCGCACTTGCCGCCGTCTCCGCACTAAACTCCGCGCCTCCCTGCGCCTCGAAAAAAAGCACCTTCAAAACAACCTCCATGCCTATGGTTATTACATGAAAGGCTTTGAAATCCACAAATCAAGATCCCCTCGGAATTAACTTATGTTTGCCGTTATGTGCCCGCAGGACATAATCCTCTTAACCGCAAGGGTTTACAGAAATTCACCAGCGTAGTCATCGCTGGCATTGATTGCAGGTCGCGCGGCACATTTACTTTAACCTAGAATTGCACAAGTAGGATACGACGCAGTACCGCTTCTGTTTGTAGGCGGCGTCGCTAACCATTAGTCACATCAAAAGGGGTTAAAAAATGGCGACCAAAAAATTTTCCACCACGCTAGCCGGCATGTTCGCCGTGGTTTCGGCTGTATGTGTGATTGTGATCTTGGCTTCGACTGCCACGGCCTGCACGGGGATTCGCCTCGTGGCCCGCGACGGATCGATCATCTACGCCCGCACCTTGGAGTTCGGCGCGGGCATGGAGTCGGATATGCTCATCGTTCCCCGAGGGCGGGTGTTCGTCGGCGAAACGGCCGTCAATACGCCCGGACTCCGTTGGACCACAAAATACGGATTCGTCGGTCCGAACGCCCATGGCTTGCCCTACGTTTGCGACGGGCTAAATGAGAAAGGACTGGCGGTGGGCAATTTCTTGTTCCCTGGAACCGCCGGGTATCAGAAGATTGATAAACAAAACGCCAATCGTGCCATCGCTTCGATCCAGGTGGCCGTTTACCTGCTTGGCACGTGCGCCACAGTCGACGAGGCAGTCGATGCACTGCATGGTGTGCGCGTCGGCACAGTCGACATGGGGCCGTTGAATTCCCTTTTGGAGTTGCACTATGCCGTTAACGACGCCCAAGGTCATAGCGCCGTAATCGAGTACGTCGACGCTAAAATGTACGTTTACGATAATCCCCTGGGAGTGATCACCAACTCCCCGACATTTGATTGGCACCTAACGAACCTTCGTAACTACATCCATCTCAGCCCTAATAATGCGGCTCCGCTGGTGATGTCGGGTGAAAAACTAGTCGGCTTCGGCCAAGGGACCGGCATGTGGGGCCTGCCGGGCGACTTCACGCCGCCGTCGCGTTTCGTCCGCGCGGTGGCATTTACTCAAACCGCGCCGCCCACCGATACAGCCGAACAGTGCGTGTGGCAGGCATTCCATATCTTGAACCAGTTCGATCTGCCCCTGGGCGCGATCCGCGGCAGCGATAACGGCAAGGCGATTGCCGACTACACGAATTGGACCACCGCGGCGGACATGAAACATCTTCGCTACTATTTCCACACCTACCAAAACCGGCGTATCAAGATGATTGACCTGAACAAGATCGATTGGAACGCCAAGGACCTCCGGATCATCTCCATGCAGGAACCGGAAACCGCCCAAGACGTGTCCGATACCGCCAAGCAATGGACGCCGCAAGATTAGATGTGCAACCAATGAGATGCCGAAACTAAAGGTGTTAGGAACTATTATAGACTTGGAAGAAACCGGTTCCCAACACCTTCATCCTGCTTTATGATGCACTGTTCCCGTCATTTGATGCAATGGAAGAGTGGGTTATAAAAATCGGCCTATTGCCAGGCTAATATCTGGATTGATGGCACTTTACATAGCATGAATTGATGTTACAATAAATAGAAACAAACTCCGGGAAATATATGATACATTTGCACCAAAAACTTTATTCTGAAACGCTCTATTTACCCGAATTGAAACCGATGATCGGAAAGACGGTGGAAATTATCGTTCGCGAAGAAGCCGAGCCATCGCCGGAACCGCCAGCCGCTTCATTGTCCGCTCTCTCCGAGATTGCAGGTAAAGATTTAATTGATCCACCGGCCTATCAAAGGATTCGAGACGCAAGTATATCATGATTCTCGTAGATACCAGCGGCTTATAATGTTTATACGTGTAACATGACTACTACCATAGAAGCCACTTTCGATGGGACGGTATTTCGGCCCTCAAAGCCCGTTTCATTAGAGCCGAATACGCCGGTCCTTCTGACAGTTGAAACCATCCCTGTTAAGCCTTCCGCCCCAAATTCTTTTCTCCGCACTGCACGGAGTCTGCACCTACAAGGACCACCTGATTGGGCCAGTAATCTTGATAAGTACCTTTATGGTGAGGAGTCCCAGGGTGGAAGCTGAGGTATTTCTTGATACGGTTTATGCGGTTGCAATTGCATCAGATTCGGATTTGCTGCACGAGCGAGCGATTCTCCTTTCTGAACAACTTGAAAAAGAGAGAACTCGTTTAATTACTACACAAGCCGTATTGCTGGAAATTGGTAATATGCTCGCGAAAAAACGTTTTCGGATGGCCGCTATTGAAATTCTAGCTGGTTTGGAATCGGATCCTTCTGTGGAAATCATTCCTTTATCTGCAGAACGTTACTGCAAGGCATTCAGCCTATATAAATCCCGTCCAGATAAAGAATGGGGATTAATCGATTGCTTATCATTTACTGTGATGGAAGAACGCGGAATAAAAGAGGCACTTACTGGCGATGTGCATTTTGAACAGGCAGGATACCACGCTTTGTTGGGCTGAACAAATTAATACTCCAAATCATACTCTCCAATCTAAATTCTGTTGAACCGCTGCCAAATTATCGATTACTTCTCACATTCGATAACGGCGAACAGCGACAGTTCGATATGAACTCATATTTAGACAAAGGGATTTTTGCCGACTTGAAAGATGAATCCTTCTTTCGCCCAGTCCGTGTGAGTTTTGACACAATCGAGTGGCCCAATTGGGCCGATCTGTGCCCGGAAGTGCTGTATGCTCAGATCTCGCCGTTAAATAGTTACATGACAGAAGTCAAGTAGTCGAATATTTAAAGTATCAATGCCTGACAATTTGATGAGGACAAACTAAAGAATAAAAAAAGGGAATAAGTGTTAAAGATGAATAGTTGAATTATTTATACTGCTAAATAATGGAATTAATCTCCTTTTTTACAAAACCATCAGATAAATGGTGACTTCAATCATAGACGCCAACGCGATCCAGTTTTTCGTTCGAGGCTATCTCTGGCACTACGAGCTAAGATGCCGCCCCACACTCCGCCGATTGCGCACACGATTATAAGCCATCCGGAAAAACTGGACAGGAATTTACTCACGGAGAACTCATAACTGACTTTTTGGTCTGTGCCAGGCATTGGCGTTCCCATTATTTCGATCGCTTTCGTTTTCGTGACTACTTTTTCATGCCATGCCCCCGGTTCCGCCGATCCCACGGGCCCGTACCATACGGGGTGCGCTGATTTCTTCCACTCCTCCGCGAAGAGTAGAGCACCAAAAAGAAAGCACGCGACGAAAGCCGCTACATTAGTAAACAACTTTTTTCGGTCTTCGGAGATGTCTTTCCGCCACTTCGTACAATGAGGACATTTTAATGCTTTATCGGGGATAAATTCTGCACACCACTCGCATACTCTGGTTGAAGTTGATAAAGGTGTTAAACTTGGCGTCCCTGATGTTGGCGGCATGGGCAAGAGTGGCGTTGGGGATATCTCCTGGGAGACAGACGGCTGAGATGTGTCCACATCAGATGGAGGTGTTGCGGATCGGGATCCTGGATTCGGAGGAATCTTAACTGGTTTGTGACAGTCTGGACAAGGAAGTGTTTTTCCGTAAGCCTTTTCGGTTACGTTCAGTATTTTTTTACAGTGGGGGCAATCCATATTGAATGACATAGCCGTACTCCTCATTTAGAACGTATTCTATGCCCCCTATTGTAATAATTATTGACAATCTATGTCAATAAGATAGGAATAAGAAAAAATGTAAAGATATAGAGACAAATCCAATTATTGGCCCTTTGCTAGCGGGCAACGCCGGTTCTTCAGCCGGTGTGGCTTTGTTACACGAGGTTTCTAATAATTATCCACCCAATATAAAAGTGTTTGGCTGCCGCTTATCATACCAATAGGTGCCCGGCTTTACCAGCAGTTTTCTCTGTCAATTGTCCGCTGTTCTCTAATCCCTAATCCCTAATCCCGAGCCCCTTCATTCCCAGGTGGCCAATTCTTTCTCTTGAAATCCACCATCCAATCTGCTACGTTCTTCGCTCAGTGCCAGTAGTGTTCTTTGGAAATCAAATTAATGAAAATCAGCCAGGCAAAGCATTCCCTGAACGTGGAAAAATCGCGATTTGATGCCCAACTCGATACCGACCGCTGGGAAACTGTCGAGCGATTCATCCTTGCCCATGGGCCATTGTTTTACGCCAATGGATTTGTCCGATCGGAATGGCGTTGGCGCAACGGACGCCGCTTCGGTCCGTATTTCCGTTTAAGATATCGCGAAGACAAACTTCAGCGATCTATTTATCTCGGCCCATCAAATCAATTGGCCGAAAAAGTCCGCCGCCTGCTAAAAAATCTCCAATTCCACCGCACCTGTCGCCGCCTCCGCACTCGAGTCCGCTCCTCCCTGCGACTCGAAAAAAACACCTTCAAAACAACCTCCATGCCTGTGGTTATTACATGAAAGGCTTTGAAATCCACAAATCAAGATCCCCTCGGAATTAACTTATGTTTGCCGTTATGTCATTTCACGAACAGATCGCCCACAGGCACTATGGTGACGTTTTCCGGCTTGATATCCAACTCGAAGATGCTGATTTGTTTGTCTTCCTGCAGCACGTTTAAGGGTTTGGGCGTGGGATACGTGTAAGGGCTGGGGGCGTTTGCGACCAAGGCCTTTTTTAGCGACTCGGCGTCCTTTGTGACGATCACGATCTGCATGTCCTTATACTGCCAATACTTTTTTATGGCCGCGTTGACCTCAGGCAGGGTCATCTGTTCGAGCGTCTT
The DNA here is from genome assembly GCA_963845975.1 of Pirellulales bacterium. GTDB lineage: Bacteria > Planctomycetota > Planctomycetia > Pirellulales > Thermoguttaceae > JBEKIK01. The sequence goes on from CAWJUD010000002.1 coordinate 2,294,480, forward strand.
TCGAAATATTTCCAAGTGGCTGCCCTGGATGCCGTAGAATTTGTCGTCCAGGGCGTACGCCAGCCGGGCCATGGTAGTGGTGGCATAGTGCAGCACGTAGTTGTGCAGGAATTTGCGCGTAAGCTCGAATTCGCTCTGCGTCAGGCCGTTGTTGACCAGGCGCTCGAATTCTCTTATCGCCCCGCGCAAGGCAAACTGCCGGGCGGTATTGGGCACCGGACGGATCCAGATCTCGGAAATCTGCCGGCGGCGGGCGTAATTCGGCGGCGGCGTCTGCAAGGCCCCGCCGTTGGGAAAATGCTCGATGTAAGAATAATCGCCGTAGTTCAATCCGCGAATCTCGCGCAATACGCTATATAGATGACTGCTGGAATTGCGATGCTCGCCCAGCCACGAATTGGCGACAGCCAAGGCGTACCAATCCTTTTCTCCGCGCAGCACATTGATGGGAAAACCCATGCTGATGGCCGTGGCCGAACAATCTTTTTCCACGATCTTCACTTGCAGGCCATTAATTTTAGGCGGCGACGGCGGGGGCACCGGCTCGGGTATGCCTGCGGGAAGAGCGGCCAGGTCGGTGCGGATTTTTTCCAGCAATCGCTCGTCGTAACCGCCCCCAAGACCGATGACCACGTTGTCGCGGGTGTAATATTTATGATAAAAGTTTTTCACGTCCTCGACCGTGATGCTTCGCACGCCGTCGATTGTGCCCGCCGGCAAATGGCCGTACGGCGTGCCCCGGAAAATGGTGTTATAAAGCACGGCCTTGCCCAACTCCTCGTCGCTGGAATAGCGGAGCGTGTTCTCCAGATAATTTAGCGCATCGCTTTTCAGCCGGTCGAGATCGTCTTGCTTGATAGCCGGTTCCATGACGGCCTGCGTTAAAAGTTGATAATATTGATCCAGGTTATCCTTGTGGATCCGCCCGTAGATGACCGTCTCTTCCACCGAGGCCGCCGCGGCATAGCTCCCGGCAATGGGGAAAAGCCGGTCCAGGACGTCCTCGTATGAGTTGCTTTTAGTCGAGGCCTCGGTAATCATCTGCGCGGTCAGGGCGGCCAGGCCTTCCTTGCCGGGCGGATCGTTTTGCGAGCCGACCTTGAACCACAACCGGAAACAAACCGTCGGATCGCTTTCGACAGGCAGAGTGACTACTCGATCCATGGGAATCGCTTGGGTCTTTTGCGCATCGTCGGCGGCGGAGGCGGAAGTGGAGAACATACACGTAAAAATAATTGCAAATTGCAAATTGCAACCACGAAAAAGCGAAAGAACGATGGATCGAAACATCGACATCATTTTTCTCCTTTCAACACGGCGATAGTGCAGCGCTGAGGCTGATAGTACTTTTTGGCGGCGCGGAGTATATCCTCGGGCGTGACGCGGTCGTATTCGGCATATATCCGATCGACGGCCTCTATTCCGCCGGTCACGGCGATATAGCGGACCAATGCCTCGGCCACCCGCTCCGGCGAATCCAGCCTGTCTAGAAATTCATATTTGTCGTGGCGTTTCACCTCGGCCAGTTTCTGCTGGCTTACGGGTGTGGTTTGGAATTCCTTGATAGTCGCTTGGATATCTTTTTGCACCGAATCGATGTCCTGCGGATTCTTTATCATGGTAACTATCGTCCAGAGAGGCGCGTCGCGGTTCATGGGAACGTCGGCCGCAAGAAACTCCACCTTCTGTTGGCGGATGACCAGCTTTTTATAAAGCTCGCTGGTATCGCCGAAGGCCAAACTGGCAAGCAATCGGGCGGCGGCAAAGTCGGTATTGCCGGTTTCAAACGCCGCTCCTTTGTAAGCCATGCTAAGGATAGGCAGCGTCTTGCCCGGATAACTGATCTCCACTTTGCGCTCGGCCGTTTGCGGCGGCTCGGGCGAGATTTTCGCCGGCTCATATCCCTTTTTCCAGACGCCATAGTATTTGCGAATCAAGGCGAAAGTGGTTTTCGCATCCACGTCGCCGACAACCAAGATCACCACGTTTTCGGGCCGATAAAAGTGTTTGAAAAAGGCCAGGCTGTAATCGTAATCCTCGGGCATGGCTTTGATGTCCGCCTCGAAACCCATGGCGGTGTGCTTGTAGGTGTGGACGTCGTACGCCCGATCCGCCAGCTTCTCCTCCAACAGGAAGAATGGATTGGTGACGTCCTTGCGATACTCGCCGTATACGGCGCCGGCCTCGGTCTGGAAGGCCGGTTTCAAGTAACTGAGATTTTGGAACCGATCGCTCTCCAGCTCGACCGCCTTTTCCAGATTTTCCTTGGCGATGGTCATAAAAAACACGGTGAAATCATCGCTGGTTCCGGCGTTGGAATTGGCGCCCATGCCTGTGACGATGCTATCGTACATCGGTCCGGGATATTTTTTCGTGCCGCGAAACATCATGTGCTCGAAAAAGTGGGCGAAACCCGATTTGCCCGGCTCGACCTCGTCCCGGCTGCCGGTGCGGACCACCGTAAAATAGGCCACAAGTCCGGGACTGGACATGGGGATGACAATGGCTTTAAGACCGTTGGGCAGCGTTTCCTGCTGGTAAGGGTACGGAAAAAACGATCCCGCCGGAGCCGCTTGGGCCAGCGCGGCCGGAAACAGTAAAAAAAATGTAAATAAGTATCGCATAATGTCCCTCGGAAAAATCGTTTATTATTTGGCACAATTATAATACCAATGTTTTGCACCCAGGCAAGACCGTGCTGAATGCCATATAATTGACGTCGTATTCATCGTTTTGCCCTGGAGCTTGCTCCGGGAGCATTTGCAGCACGTAAAAACGTATGATGCTACATAATTCACCTGAGAATCAATAAACACTCACAGTTTGTTAGAACCGCCGGCACCCCGACAAATGGCATCTGTCCCCCCGCCCGGATAAACTATCCGGGGGGCTGTTGTTGACTTCTTAAGAAATCGAATACAATTACTTGCATCTGGCAGTAGGTTACTCTTTTACAAGGAGAATTGCCATGCTGCGGTATGAATTAATCGAAACCAACGAAGGTCTGACGGTGATCGAGATCCCCACGGCGCCACGGCCGAGGAAGCTGCCCGCCAACAAGCCGGCCTTGTCGTCGATCCCGGCCCATTCACATCCTACGAAGACGCCTACGAAGCCTTGATGGCCTTGAAACTCGACGAAGATGAAGAGGAAGAGATTGATTGATTTCTCTTTATATGGACAACTATCCATCAGCGGCGTACCCGCCGGGCATTAACCGCAGGCTGAAGATAAATAGGAAACTATTTCCCTAAGCACTCGCCAAAATTATTCCGGCCCGATCGAACTCCTCGAGAATCCGCAGGTTGATCTTTTCGGCATGGGCCGTGTACTGGTCGTTATTCGGCGGCGCAAACCAATAAGTAATGTTCAGGATCAAGCCATTTGCCTTATAATCGCTGAAAACGACCTGTGGGCGCGTATTTTTGCCGTTGATCGTCGGATGAATCGGCTCGCGGATGTCCTTCTCGGCCAGAATATCGTTGATAATCTTTAGGGCCAGTTTCACCTTTTCCAGGGACGTATCCAGTTTAAGCGCAAGGGTGAAATTCCGCTGGATGGCCGGGCGCCGGGAAACGTTTTCGACCGGGCTGTTGACAATGTTGGCGTTGGGTATGCTGATCACGTGCCCTCCGGCAGTGCGAACCCTGGTGGTCCTCAGACCGATGTCCTCGATCACCCCGTCGCACCCGGAGCAAATGATCCGCTCGCCGATCTTAAACGATCGGTCCATGATGATCGTAATCGAACCGAAGAGATTCTTCAGCGAATCCTGGGCGGCCAGGGAAACCGCCAACCCAGCGATCCCCAAGCCCGCCAGCCAGGCCCCGATGTCTTGCTTAAACACCGATTGCACAATAAACATGGCGGCGATAACAATCAGGAACACCCGCAAAGTGCGGCGGATGAGCGGCGCGACGTGGATCGCCAGCGAGGAATCGGTTTTTCTGCCGATACGCTGGAACGTTACGTCGACAATCGAGATGAGATTATAGACATACCAAAAGAACGACAAATAAAACAACAAAAGCAAGGTGTTGAATGCGAAATTCTTTAAATTCTCGCTCATATGGATCCACAGGAGACCAAACGAGAGCCCTACAGCGATCAGGAACAGGTTGGCCGGGCCGGCCAGGTCGAGGAGAAATTTAGTCGGCACGGCCCAATCGCGCGAACCGGCTTTTTGTAATAAAATCGCGCAAATTTTTCCCGCCGCCAGGCCTACGAATATCCATAATAAGAGCATGATCCAAGCAAGTGCGCCGTTTTGGTCCCACAGCTTGACAATCTCTTGATAATTTAAAAATGAGGTGAATTCATGAGTAAAGCGATCCAGGGCATCGGGCGTTTCATCCGATGGCTTTTCGGCGTCGGTCTTAGCCTTCAGCTTGGCATCGGTATCCGTAGCTTTTGGTTGATTTATGGCTGACGTTGCTGATACAGCAGTGCCGGTCTGCGGATCGGCTGCCCTGCAAGGCCCCGCAACCCCCCACATAAGAAGTAATAAAACGGCGGCTCCAATCCAAATCTCTCGTTTCATAAGCCGCGATGATATCGTATGTTTCTTTCTTATGCAACTTGTTTCTAGCAATGGAACCTACTTGCAACTTAAATTGTCTTTTGACATACTCTATAGGTTTGTATGTTGCAAAACGGCACAAATAAAGCAAATTGAGATTAATCCCCGGCGTTTTGTCGCCGCGATTGGTGCCGGCTGTAAGTGGAAAATGTATTGGCACGCTTGGCATCAGGTTGATTTATATAGATAATGGTTTCTCTATACATTGGAGGGAAATATTCCCATGTTCGCTGAGTTCCATCAAACCGCCAAGGCCATTTTCCAAAGCGCTCAAAAAGAAAAACGGCTGATCTACAATCCTACCGACGAGCAGCTCAGGGCCTTGGCCTTGGAAGAACCCGAAATCATCCACACTAAATACGATAATTTGGCGGTGCAGTCGGAACCCATGTCCCGGGCGGCAAAGAAGACAAAAAACAACATCGATAACGACTTCGGCGACGAGGAACGCCAACTCCTCAAGCAAGCCCAGGAGCGCCTGGCCCGCGAACAACTGGTTAGCATCGACGTGAGCGTGGGCGACGGATCCGATGGCATTACCGCCCGGCTGGTCCTGCCCAAGCAGTTCGCGCACGTGGCCTATGCCGGGCTGAAACTTTTCAAGCCCGCCAAAACCGACGATCCCACCTACCAGGTTTTCATATTTTTCGACGAACAGTACGAGGCCAACAAATCGAAGGTACTGCCGCAGAAGGACATTAGCATCCGCACCGCCCATACGCCCGATGGGAAAATGGTCAAGTTCGTGCGCAACAGCAACTACTTCGGCGAGTGGAAAAAGGGCGTATTTGCCGGCGAAGACTGGCGGGTAAAACAAGGCGGCAATGCCATTTTCCTTCACGCCGGTTGCCGCAAAGACACCCTGGAAGCCTCGCACGGCCCGTACCTGACCAACTATTCCCTTTTCGTGGCCCTAAGCGCAAACGGCAAAACCAGCACCACGTGCAAAGTCCTTGCCCGCAAGGGCCGCGAGCGGTCCTGGCTGATCCAGGACGACGGCGGTACTCTCACGCGCGACGGGCGTTTTTTGGGCTTCGAACCGGGCGGGCTGTTCATTAAAACCGACGCCATTAATCCCGGCGAACAAATCGAGGCCTATTACGCCTGCCTCAAACGCGGCACCTTCATGGAAAACGTCTACGTCGAGCCGGACGGCACGCTCGATTTCTACAACATGGAAATGACTTCCAACGGCCGGGCGGTCGTCGAACGCCGTGATTTCATGCACGCCAGCAACGACATCAACGCCGAACGAGTCGATAACCTCTTTATCATCACCCGCGGCAGCATCATACCCGCCATCGCCAAACTCACCCACGAACAGGCGGCGGCCTTCATGGTCCTGGGACAATCCATGGAGTCCTCGGCCGGCGATCCCACCCAGGCCGGCACGATCAAGTACGAATTCTTCTACGATCCCTTCATTGCCGGCGATTGCACCGAACACGCCAACTTGTTCTACGACATACTCAAGAGCAACTCGCATATCAATTGCTTCCTGTTGAACACCGGCTGGGTAGGCGAAGGTGCGCACTTCCGCGATATAAATCTGGCCGACACGATGGGCATACTCGACTCAGTGCTCCGCGGCGGACTGGAAGATTGGATGATCTCCGAAGGCACCAATCTGCCAGTGCCGCGCTCGGTCCGGGCGGTCGATTCCATACTGATGCACCCGGCAAAGCTTTATCCGCACGCCGAGTTCGAGCAGAAACAAAAAAGCCTCGACAAATACCGCGCCGAATGGATTGACCGCTACCCGGGTCTGCATCCGAAAATCAAGGCCGTGTTCCAGAAATAAACTCAGCCTCGTTTTGCAACGGCGCTTGTGCCGGGAGCATTCATTTAGCCCCGGGGCTTGTGCCGTGAGTTGCCTTGAATTTAGTTCCTTTCACCGCATAAATCAAAAACGCCCCGGAATATGATAGCGGGGCGTTTTTTGCGTTACTGCTTTAAAGTTTTTTGATTGCTTCAAGTTCGTTCAAAATCGCTTTGGCTTTTTCAAACGAGCCCGAGGCTTTAACCAGGTGAATCGCCGTTTTTAAGATTTCGTTCGTGGAGGCCGTCGTCTTTCCCGGAATCGAGGATTTTACCTTTACCGGAAAAACAGCGCGGCAAAACTTGCACTTAATGCTGCGGGCATGGTTCGACTTGCCGCATTTTGGACAGACTTTAGTCGGGGCTTTTTTAGCCATATTTATTTTCCCTTTCTTAAATGGATCTGGATAACCTTCATAATATTATCATAATATTATGCGCCGCCTGTTCTTTTTCAAGAATGCCGTCAAATTGATATTTATCGATCCCCGTATAAACGATGCAATTTATATCGTTTAGCCCGGGCACTTGTGCCCGGAGATTTTGGCTTTTTACACCGGTCGCAAGCGATCGGGCTAAACGGGTGTTGCATTATCAATGCGGGACTCAATAGGGATCGTATCAAAACCAACCGGCCAAATCAGGAGAGTGGACATTCTTGTCCGCCTTAATGGCAAATAGTCTAATAGCAAATAGCCTTATGATAAATAGACTTTTTAACAAATAAAGGAATGCGGGACACTCTTATCCGGCGGGAAAAAGTCCGGCAAAAAATGACAGGCAAGAATGCCTGTCCTCCTGGGTCAGCTTAATATTTTGCCCGAATAATAAGTGCAAAGACCATCCGATATTTCCAAAAGCAGGGCCCCGTCTGAAGCAATGCCCCGGCAAAGGCCGGTGACGGTTTGCCGGCCATGTTGCAAGGTAATCCGCTTGTCGCGTTGCAAGCAGAGCGCATCGGCCCGGGCGGCGAGTTCGGCAGGCGCCTGCTTTAATGTGATGATGTTCCTTTCCAGCCGATTAAGAAGTGCGACTAGAATTTCGGTATGATCTTGCGTGCGCCGGTGAGCTCCAGCAAGGTCGTTGCGATCGGCAGCAGTTCGGCCGGAACATCGGCCATTGAGACATTGGTGTTTATGCCGATGCCGATAACAGTGCGTCCGTCGGTCAGCACTTCGACCAATATCCCCGCAAGTTTTCGCCCGGCGGCTATTACGTCGTTTGGCCACAGGATGCCGATTTCTTTGTTTCCAAGCAGCGGTTTGATGGTTTCGGCCACGGCCATGCCCGCGGCCAAACTCACTAGATTGTCAGGGCCACAGTTTAATCCACGGGGGCGACTGTCAAAATCGTTGGGGCGACAGTTTAACTGTCGCCCCAACGCTAGTGTCGAGGCGTCTTCTTTGCCCTCAACCGCGGCGGATTCCAATAACAAACTGAATGCCAGGCTGCCCGGGCCGGTCCACCAGCGGTTGCCGCCCCGGCCGCGCCCGGCTGTTTGACGATCGGCAATCACCAAAAGCGGCAAACGGGTCGCGCCTTGTTTTGCCCGCTGCAACGCTCGATCGTTCGTCGATCCAAGCTCCTCGCGGTGCTCAATTTCGACAACAAAGGTCTCGCGAAGAATGCGATTGATATCCATGTTGAGGGGCGAGGTTAGTGAATAGTGGACGGGCTGAAGAATGAATGATGATTGTGGAATGACGAATAAATTAATGAAACCGCTTGCGGTTTCGCAATATCCGCCGCCGACCGCCACCTCCCACTAATCCCCAATCTCTAATCTCCAACTTTTTTGCTCTTTTCTGTTTTTTTGCCGTCGGAGCCAGAGGCGGCTGCGCCGGACTTTTCAGCACCCTTCGATTTCTCGGCTGCGGCGGCTTTCTTGTACGACTCGCTGCGGTAATCCGTCTTATAAAAACCCGATCCTTTGAATACCAAGGCCGCGCCCGGTCCGATCAGGCGGCGCAGCTTGTTTTTCCCGCATTTGGGACATTTGCGCTTGGCCTCTTCCTTGATCGATTGGAACAGTTCGAACTCATGCTTGCAGGCATCGCAGACGTAATCATAAGTGGGCATGGCAATTCTCAATAGTTGAATTATTGATCTTCGTTAAAATGAAACGAATCGAGTTGTTTAGCCCCAACGCTTGTGCCCGGAGATTCCCGGCCCATTATACCGGTCGCAAGCGACCGGGCTAAACTGGATTTTCATCGTTTTTACATGTTTCGTTGGTTGATACGATTACCTGGCTGGGCCGCACCACGCGGTCGTACAGTTGGTAGCCGTCTTGGGTAACCATAATTATTGTATTAGCCGGATGTTCGGGCGAAGGTTGTTGTAAAATCGCATGGTGCAGGTGCGGATCAAAAGGTGCGCCCAGGGCCTCGATTTTCACGCAATGATGGCGCTCCAACACCCCTTGCAACTGCTGGGCGACCAATTTCACGCCGTCCAAAAGCCCGCTGCCGTCGGTCGATTTCTCGGCCGCTTCGACAGCGCGTTGAACGTTGTCGAGCACTGGCAGCAGATCGCGGATCAACCCGATATTCGCATACCGGCGGTGTTCGTCCATTTCGCGGGCCGCCCGTTTCCGATAATTATCCAATTCGGCCCGGCAGCGCAGGGACTGGTCTTTACACCGCTCCAATTCGGCGCGAAGTTGTTCAACCGTCTCGGACGGGATGTTCTTTTTCACCTCCTCCGGTTGCTCCTTCTCGGAAGGAGGAGCCGCCGAGGATTGGGCGGCTTGCACCTGGGCCTTTTCGGCGCCGTGGCCCTGCGGATTTACCGTCTTAGGCGGTTCTTTCTTGTTCGGTTGATGACTCACGCTACGTCCTCCATTTGTTCCGGATCGTAGGGTGCGTGAAACGCACCATTAAAGGCGACAACGCCAATTGCGGTGCGCTGCGCACACTAATGTCGTTTTCTATATTTGTCTGCCTATCAGGTTTGGAAATACTCTTTCAACTTTTCGAAGAAATTTTTGCGTTTGGGAGTTACGTTGGTATTTTCCATCTCGGCCAACTGGCGTAGTAGTTCCTCGTGATCTTTTGTTAATTTTTTGGGCACTTCAATGTAGACCTGCACCAGCAGATTGCCCCGGCTGCGTGAATGAATGTCAGGCATGCCGCGGCCGCGCAAGGTGAAGACTTCGCTGGTCGGCGTGCCGGGGGGAATTTCCAGGGTCTCTTTGCCGTCCAGGGTGGGAACCTCGATGTTTGCCCCCAACGCCGCTTGCGAATAGGTAATCGGCACCTGGCAGATCAGGTTCTTGCCGTCGCGCTGGAACAGCGGATGCTCACTCACGTGGATAAAGCAATAGCAATCGCCGGTCGGGCCGCCGTTGGGGCTCGGCTCGCCTTCGCCACTTAAACGCATTTGAGTGCCGTTATCAACGCCAGCGGGAATATTTACCTTGTGAGTGATTTTTTTGGGCACATAACCCGATCCCCGGCATTCATCGCAGACTTCGCGGATCACGCGCCCGTTGCCGTGGCAGGATGGGCAAGTGGTTTGTATGGAAAACACGCCGGTCGACTGCACTACCCGGCCCCGTCCCCCGCAGTAACGGCAGGTTTCGGGGCTGGTGCCCGGCTTTGCCCCGGACCCGTTACAAGTGCCGCAGTTCTGATGCCTCATAAAGCGGACGATCTTCGACGTGCCGTGGGCGGCCTCGATTAGATCGACCGTAACCTCGGTGTGGACGTCGGCGCCGCGATGCACCCGATTGCGCCCGCCGAAAAACTCGCCGAACAGGCTGTCGCCGAAGATATCGCCGAAGGCCTGGAAAATATCGCTGATGTCGCGGAAATGCGGGGCCCCGCCTTCCAGGCCGGCAAGACCGTAGCGGTCGTATCTGGCCCGTTTTTCCGGGTGGCTTAAAACTTCAAAGGCCTCGGCCGCCTCCTTGAATCTGGCAACCGCCTCGTCGTCGCCCGGATTGCGATCCGGATGATATTTCAGCGCCAACTTGCGATAGGCCTCGGAGATCTGCGCCTCCGTAGCCGTTCGCGGCACGCCAAGCACGTCGTAAAAGTCCCGTTTGTCCGACATCGTGGCCATATTTTATAGTTCCCTCTCCCTCCGGGAGAGGGCTAGGGTGAGGGCAATTTGATTCTGAATCAATGTTTCTAATTTAATTTTAGGCCAAACTTGGAATCTTAAAATATAGTAACAGTTTAGTTTTTTGTCATATTTATGGTGGCAGTGATGGAAGTTTGCCAGTGGTCAAATAGGTTTTCAGGGCTTGGATGACGGAATCCAAGAGATCGTGATTGCGTTGTTTTAGTGTGCGAAAGATGCTCATCAGCACCGCTTGGGTGTCCGCTCCGCGGCGGCTGCGATTGGCATAGCTGTTTTTGCGAATGATCACTGCCGGACGAATCGCCCGTTCGGCGTGGTTGTTCTCGAAGGGAACGTCCGCGTGATCCAAAAAAGTGAACAACTCGTTTTGGTGTCGGCGCAGCCGTTTCACGAGACGGTCGGCTTGCCGATCGCGCCAATCGGTTTCGATCAGTTCCTGCAATCTTCGGTCCAAACACGCCCGCCGCGATGCGTATTCCGCCGGAGGATGCTCCTCGCGTTTCCACAAACGGATGGCGTCGCCCAGCAGCCGTCGCAGCTTTTTGGCGAATGCAGACCAATGTTCTCCGGGATTTTTGTATTTTTCCACATGCTCCAGGTCGCGGAACAGATGCACCAGACATTTCTGCCGCGGACCGCCGGAAATCGCGTTGTAGAGCCCCAGAAATCGCTGATAAACGCGCCTTTGAACTCCTCGGCGAAGAATTTCCGCAGCGCCGGCTCGCCACGCGAGCGATCGATCAGATAGTAGGTCAGCCGCGGATTGCTGAAACACCACAGCCAGTGGGTTTTGCCAGCCACGCGCCAGCCCGTCTCGTCGCCGTGCAGCACGGCCGACGCCAGTCCCTCTTGTTGAATCTGTTCGTACCAGGGGGAGAGCGCCTCTCGCAGACGATGCCACATCTGCGCCAAGGCCCCTTTGCTGATCTTCAGTTGCAAGTGATGGTTGAAGACGTCCACGATTTGCTGCGAGGTCGTGCCCAGTCCGTAGTGCATCCACGCCGAAAGCGCCACCGCACGGTTGCCCAAGCGGGCGTTCGGCAGGGCGTCGGGCGCTGCGGCGCAATGCGCTTCTTGCAGCGCGGGCACCAGTCGCGATGGATCGTATGTTCTGTGACTTCGGCTTGAAGATTCTCGGGAATGTCCTCCACATATCGCGTGTGCGTCTGGTTCAGCCGCTTCAAACGTCCCTGACAGTGCGGACAGCAAGGAAGTTGGTGTTCCTCGTAACGGTCGATCCGCTGGGGCCGCTTCCGGCCACTGCCCGGATGCCCATTTTTGCGGCCGGGCCGCTTTTTCCGCGAAGAAATGGCCGGTTTTTCGTAAACCGGGATCATGCCCGAGGGCGTGGAGGGCATAGTCGAGGCCGAATTCCGCCCCTCGGCCAACTGCTTGGCCATTTCCAACAGCGCGAAAATCACCGCCTCCCTCCCCCGCGAGAAAATCGCCTCCGCCTGCGCGGTCGAGGCTTGGCCCCAAAGATATTCCCTTGGGCAAAACAGAAATAGTAGTGTCCTTTCGCATAAACCATAGACATAAACCATTTCCCGTTTTTTCCCAAGATCAATCCCAAAAAACTAAACTATTACAAAATATGGAATTTTATCACAACATCAACTCTTCCGCACCCCCAAAATAATAAAAGGCCACCCCATGGCGAGGCGGCCCTTAATAAACGACTCGGCTGGATGTTACCGGCCGGTTATCGGATGCTCCCTTCCACCTGCCGTTTCTTTTTATCGTCTTTGTCCAGGTCGGTGACCATGGTCTCGGTCGTCAGCATCAGTCCGGCGATGCTGGCTGCATTTTGCAGTGCGGAGCGCACAACCTTCAATGGGTCGATTATGCCCGCCTTGACCATATCGACGTATTTGCCCGTGTTGGCGTCGTAACCGGTATTGGCCGACTTCTCACTCACCTCGTCCACCACCACCGAACCGTCCACTCCGCAGTTATCGGCGATCTGTCTTAAAGGTTGAGACAAGGCATGATAGATAATGTCCACGCCGATTTTCTCATCGCCCCGGGCACTGCCGCGGACTTTTTCGACCGCCTCGCGACAGCGGAGCAAGGCCACGCCGCCGCCGGGCAAAATGCCTTCTTCGGCGGCCGCCCGGGTGGCATGCAGGGCGTCTTCCACGCGGGCCTTCTTCTGTTTCATCTCGGCCTCGGTGCTTGCACCTACCGATACTACCGCCACTCCGCCGCATAGCTTCGCCAGCCGCTCCTGGAGTTTTTCGCGATCGTAATCGCTGTCGGTGTTTTCGATTTGCGTTCGCAACTGCTCCGAGCGGGCCTTAATGTCGGTCTGCTTGCCCGCGCCTTCCACGATCGTCGTGTTATCCTTGTCTACCATGATCTTCTTGGCCCGGCCGAGCTGATCGAGCGTGACGTTTTCCAATTTCACGCCCAAATCCTCGCTGATTAACGTACCTGCGGTGAGGATGGCGATGTCGGAGAGCATGTTTTTCCGCCGGTCGCCGAAGCCGGGGGCCTTAACCGCGCAGATTTGCAGCACGCCGCGGAGTTTGTTCACCACCAGGGTAGTCAAGGCCTCGCCCTCGATGTCCTCGGCGATGATCAACAGCGGCTTGCCGCGCTGCATCACTTTTTCCAGAAGCGGGATCAAGTCGCGAAGGTTGCTGATTTTTTTCTCGTGAATGAGAATGAATGCGTCTTCCAGCAGGCAATCCATCTCCGGGCTGCGGTTGATGAAGTAGGGCGAGAGATAGCCTTTGTCGAACTGCATCCCTTCGACGACCTCGTAAGTGGTTTCGGCGGTCTTGCCTTCTTCGATGGTAATTACGCCGTCCTTGCCGACTTTATCCATGGCCTCGGCCAGGAGGTTGCCGATCTCGTGATCGTTGTTTGCGCTGATCGCCCCGACGTTGGCAATCTCTTCCTTGCTGGTTACCTTTTTAGCCATCGTGTACAGATTGGCGACGGCTGCATCGACGGCCTTGTCGATGCCCCGGCGGATGGCCGTGGAATTGCTGCCCGCCGCGGTATTGCGCAAGCCTTCGCGGAAGATCGCCCGGGCCAATACCGTGGCGGTCGTGGTGCCGTCGCCGGCCACGTCCGAGGTCTTCGACGCGACTTCGCTGACCAGCTTGGCGCCCATGTTCTCGAAGCGGTCTTCAAGTTCAATTTCCTTGGCCACGGTTACGCCGTCCTTGGTAACAGTCGGACCGCCGTATGATTTATCCAATATTACATTGTGTCCGGTCGGTCCCAGTGTGATGGCGACCGTGTCGGCCAGTTTTTCCACTCCGCGGAGCATCCGCTCGCGGGCATGATGTTCGTATAAAAGTTGCTTAGCCACTTTTGGCGGTTCCTTTTTATTCAGTTTTCAGTTTTCAGTTATCAGTTTACAGTTTTTACTTCACCACCTTGGCCAGGATGTCGGATTCGCGGAGGATTTTTACCTCGCGTCCGTCGACCTCGACCTCCGAGCCGCTGTACTTGCCATAGATTACTTCATCGCCAACGGCCACCGACAGTTTGCCGCGCTGGCCGTTATCCAGAAGTTTGCCCGGCCCAATGGCCAACACAGTGCCGCGTTGGGGTTTTTCCTTGGCAGTATCGGGCAGGACGATGCCGCCCGCGGTGACTTCCTCGGCCTCGACCGGCTCCACAACCACTCGATCATCCAACGGCTTCAGGTTAATATCCTTCATAACTATTCCTCTTATTGTGTAACGATTGGTAATTGTTGTGTATCGGATTTTCTATTTATCATTTAGCCCCCCGTGAATACACGGGGAGTTAGGGGGCAAGATAATTCTATTTCCCCCAGTATATTCATCCAACCCCGGGTGTATTCACCCGGGGCTAAATGTATTCACCCGGGGCTATATGTGTTTTTGTTAAAAACCTCCCATGCCGCCCATGTCCATGCCACCCATGCCACCCATGCCGCCCATGCCACCCATGCCGCCTCCCATTCCGCCCATGCCGCCACCGCCATGCCCGTGACCGCCATGGCCTTTTTCATCTTCTTCCTTGGGGATATCGGTGACCAGGCATGAAGTCGTAAGCAGCAAACCGGCCACGCTCGCGGCGTTCTGCAAGGCGGTGCGAACCACCTTTGCCGGATCGACAATGCCCGCTTCGATCAAATCGCAATACTGATCTTTCTCAGCATCGTAGCCATCGGATTTGCCGATCTTATCTTTATCTTTCCGTACATTATTTACCACCACGGCCCCGTCCTGGCCGGCATTTTCGGCAATCGCCCGCAGCGGGGCGTCCAGTACGTTCTCGATAATCTTTACTCCCAGCGCTTCGTCGCCCGATAGCTCCAGCTTTTCCAAGGCCTTGTCGCTGCGGAGCAAGGCGACTCCTCCGCCGGGCACGATCCCTTCGGCCAAGGCGGCCTGCGTGGCGGCCCGGGCGTCTTCCATCAGCATCTTTCGCTCTTTCATTTCGGTCTCGGTGGCGGCGCCGACGTGAATCTGCGCCACTCCGCCCGCCAATTTGGCCAGACGCTCTTGCAGTTTTTCCCGATCGTATTCGCTGGTCGTGGTCTCGATTTCCTTGCGGATCTGTTCGGCGCGGCCATCAATGGCCCCTTTACTGCCCCCGCCCATCACGATGGTGGTGTCTTCGGACGTAACGGTCACCTTTTTCGCGGCGCCCAGATCCGAAATCTTGACCGATTCCAGGGTTACCCCAAGATCTTTGAATATCGCCTGCGCTCCGGTCAGCGTGGCGATATCACCGAGCATGGCCTTGCGCCGGTCTCCATAACCGGGGGCCTTTACGGCGCAAGCGTTCAGAATTCCGCGAAGTTTATTGACCACAAGCGTTGCCAGGGCCTCGCCTTCCACGTCTTCGGCAATGATCAACAGCGGCTGGCCGGCCTTACTCACGGCTTCCAACAAGGGGATGAGATTCTTGGCACTGGAAATTTTATCTTCATGAATCAGGATCAGGCATTTTTCGAATTCCACGGTTTGCTCGTCCTGATTGGTGACAAAATGGGGCGAGAGGAAACCGCGGTCGAACTGCATGCCTTCGACCACGTCCACGTAAGTTTCCGACTGTTTGCCTTCCTCGACTGTAATCACGCCGTTTTTACCCACCTTGATGAAGGCGTCGGCCAGAACGCCACCGATGGAAGGATCGCCGTTGCCCGCTATGGTCGCTACTTGCGTGATTTCTTTTTTATCTTTTTCATTGATCGGCGTGGCCATCTTTTCGATGTATTTCGTCACGGCCTCGGTGGCTTTTTGAATGCCGCGTGAAAGCGACATGGGATCGGCCCCGGCGGCCACCATCCGCAGCCCGTCCCGAAAAATCGCCTCCGCCAAAAGGGTAGCCGTCGTGGTGCCGTCGCCGGCCACGTCGTTGGTCTTGGTGGCGGCCTCTTTGATCAACTGGGCCCCCAAATTCTCATAGGGATCGTCCAGCTCGATCTCCTTGGCCACGGTCACGCCGTCCTTGGTGATCTTGGGCGAACCCCATCCCTTATCCAATACTGCATGGCGTCCTCGGGGACCTAATGTGCTAACCACGGCCCGAGCCATCTTGCTTACACCCGCGGCCAAGGGTTGCCGGGCGGCGTCTTCAAAAACCATCTGTTTAGGCACAGCGGATTTCCTCCTATTGATGAATATATTTTTACTTACACGGCCACAATTGGCAGCCGAGTTCGAGTGGCAATGGAAAAAAGCAAGCGGCGTGCCAAAAAAGGGAATATGTGCCGTAACTACTTATAAATATCGGAGATACATCAATCGTCAGACAAAGTGTTTAGGATATGTGTAAGAAAGCCCGTTTCCCCCGTCATGTCATTCTGGCAGCCGCTTACAAATGCCTTAATTATCAAGTTATTTAACGATCTGTAGCATAAAGCCGCGACCCGATGGTCGCGGGATCTCGCCGCGGTCGCCAGGGTTTGCTATGGCGATGTCCGCGATTCAAGCACGGCGCGGATCAAAAGCGGCCAGGCGATGGTGGCATCGCAATGCACCTCGGCAAAACGTCCGCCCTCCTCGCGGCTAACGAATTTACCCCAGGAAACGCCTTCGGAATAGGTACATCCGCTCAATCCGCCCCAATGTACCGGTTCCGGGCAAATCCGCACCGCATAACGGAAGCGCGGCACGGGAAGATTGGCGCCGATGCGCATGTTAATGGTTTCCACAAACGGTCCCACCTGCTGGGCCCAATTCCTGGGCACGCCGCCACCAATTGTAAAGATGCCCAGCCGCTTGGCCTTTAGAATCCGTTGGGCATAGTTGTGAAGGTCCAGGAAAGGATTATAAGACGGAACAGGGTCGAAGAATTTTTCCAAATCGGCCTCTTTCCCCGGGACAAAATCCCGCTCCAAGGCGTGCTTTGCCAGATCCAACCCCAGCTCTGAATCGGTCAGGGCGGGCACGTAAACCGGCGTCTCGCGCCGATATGCACAACCTAGGATGCTGGGCATTTGCCCGGTTTCCAGGAGTTTTTTTCCAATGGCCCGATTTATTTGCCAGGAACAACTCGGCTCTGAGCGGTCCGTCTCATCCAGCACTTTCTTCACCAGGTTCCAAGCCCGGCAAAGATTGGCCTCCATCTCCACGGTGTCGTACACGCGATTGTAGCCCCATGTATAAAGCTGTTTGTCGGTGACGCGGGGATCGGACTTATAATGCACTCCTCCCACGGCCTCCGAAAGACCGTGGGCCATGATCGCCCCGGTGCTGACAATGATATGCGCCAGGCCGGCATCGATCATTTCACACAACACTTTGCCCATCTTCGCCACGGTCATCGCCCCGGATACCGTAACCACGATGGTGCAATCCGGATCGTCTGCCATGGCCGATAGAACATCAAAGGCCTCGCCCAATTCCCGGCCCCCAAAAGCCGTTCGCGACAACCTTCGCAGCATGTCGGCAAAGCCCGTCACCTGCCGAAGATCTATCGCTTCAAGAGGTTCGAAGCCGTCTTTTCCGCCGTCGTGCAGTTCTCGGGTCATGATTAAAATCTAAAATAATGGTGAATCAGAGCGGGCAAGACCACACCCGCATCCTCATTTCAGGGTATAAAGCAGCGAATGTCAAGGCAGGGTGCAAAAGGAATCAAACTTGCCATTTATACCAAAGCTTTGTAAAGTAATTGCTCCATTTCGAGCATGTGCCGTATATATTCATAAGTGCCTTACACTCCGCGTTGCCGCGAGCCGTTTTTTTCTCCCTTAGCCAAACAGGGGATTTACAAGAAGGCTTGCCAATGACTAAAAAACACAAATTGTTGGGGTGGAAGTTGCGCTTCCACTCCGGTACGAGAGTATAAATATCGTACCAACGCGGAATCCTTCAGGCATTTTTCACACCAACGTAAGGAGGAGAAGGAGTGGCAGAGCCGCTCGTACCACGAGAAGTATTTTTCACTAAGGGCATAGGCAAACATAACACCCGGCTGCAAAGCTTCGAATTGGCCTTGCGTGACGCCGGCATCGAGATCTTTAACCTGGTCCGCGTGTCGAGCATTTTTCCCCCCCACTGCAAAGTGGTCTCAAAAAAGCAGGGGTTGCCCAAGCTTCAGCCCGGCCAGATCGCTTATTGCGTCTTGGCCGAGGCCTCGACGAACGAGCCCTCGCGGATGGTGGGGGCAGGCATCGGATTGGCCGTGCCCGCCGCCGGAGAACAGTACGGATACATCAGCGAACACCACGACTTCGGCATCACCGAGCCGCGCCTGCGCGACCTGGTCGAAGACATGGCCGCCACCATGCTGGCCACTACGCTGGGCATCGAATTCGATCCCGAAACCGCTTACGACTACCGCAAGGAAATTTACCACATGTCCGGCAAGATCATTCGAACCCGGGCCTGCGTGCAAACGGCCGAAGGCGATAAAAAAGGGCTCTGGACCACGGTTGTGGCCTCAGCCGTGTTCGTGGTCGATTAAGGAATCAGGGTTCGGGATTCAGGGTTCAGTTTTTTTAAAAAACTTATACCAATTGGTAGACCATTAATTATAATCCACAAATCCCAACCCCAATTTCTGATCGTGTTTCCTGAACTCCCAAATTCTGAACCCTGAACGCTGTGGTTACGACCTAATGCCTGCCGAGTCGTCGATGGGCGATGGGACCGACTGCAAAAAACGCCCGCCGCTCTCGTACCAACCCTGCTTGGTAAATCGGCACCATCTAAGATCAATGAGAAAACCCAGCCAATGGCCGTTGCATTCCAGCGATGCGATCATGCGGCGGTACGGCAATGGCTTGGGATGATAGAAACCCAAACCGCGATTAGACAAATGCTTGCCCACGACCGCGACGCTTTTGCCTTGCGGCGTAATGCCGTCTTCGGCAACCGGGGTGAGATGGATCAAGTAGGGAAACGGATAGCGGTTCTCATGCCGCTTTTCCAATATTTCCTGTTCGGTAAATAGCGCACTCATCAACACCATCACTTGCCTGCGGACGTCGTCTTCCTGAATGAGATCGCTGTCCGAAATTAGATCAAGGCGCGGATCATCAAGCTGAATCATGAGATATCACCAAATTAGACGGCTTTTTTACCCATCTGCCCCTGCATTCACGGACGGATGGATTGTATGGGATATATGGCCTATGCAGGCACGTGGACGCGAAGTGAAAAGACCTGTCTGCGAAAAAAACTGTCACAACCCGCGATCAAGCACCTTATGGGAGAAACATGCCCCAAAGCGCCGGATCGTCAGATGACCAAATAAAATCTAGTTCATAAATCCCAGGATGTCAAATGCCTGATCCATCTTATTGGCCTCGAACAACGCAATCGCCCAACGCCGATAAACACCCCACACGGCGCGCCGGAAATATGCATTGTCCGGCATTTCCGACGCCGCTTGATTTAACAATTCCACGGCCTCCAGGTATCGGCCCGCCTTGCACAACTCTTGCGACCATTGATGGTGCACGTATAAGAAATTGATTGTGAACGTCTGCAGATAGATTTCCGACGGCGGAATATCACCCAATCGCAACAAACATAGGATGCAAAAAGACAACACACGGACAAGAAGCCGGCAATTTATATAAATTTTGCCGCTCTCAGGTCCGTTTAAACCCCAAAAAACCCTCTGCCACCAATAAAGAAAGTAATAATCTCTCACCCAAATTTCTTGAGTCTACTAAAAAAGCAAGTACACCACACAGGACTCGAACCTGTAACCTTCGGTTCCGTAGACCGATGCTCTATCCAATTGAGCTAGTGGTGCTTATTAACATGCCGGACTCTAAAATCACCTTGCATATTAACAACGACAAGCATATCAGGATTCGGAAATACATGGAAGAGGGGCAAAAAGCCAGATATTATTGATTAGTCCGGATTATTCATGCATTTACACTAGCCCGAAGCGCAAGCAAGGGATGGCAAACAGTTTACCCTCGCTTGCGCTTCGGGCTGGTGTTCCGCACTATGCGTTAAAAATCCTAGGCTATGAATAATCCGGATTGGGTGTTAAATTTCCCGCAGCATTTCTGCCAGCAATTCCAGGGGCAGGCCGACTACGTTCGACTCGCTGCCTTCGACGATATGCACCCAGCCCAGCCGGTCTTGATAGCCGAAGGCCCCGGCCTTGCCTTGCCATTGGCCGCCGGCAATATATTCGTCAAGTTGCGTGTGGGAGAGCGGGTCCATGCGCAACGTGGTTATGGCCACCCGGGTCCGGGGTTTGCCGCCGGGAATTTTCCACAGGCACAAACCGCTAAAAACTCGGTGCTCTCGGCCGCTAAGGGTTTGCAGTATTTGCCGGGCGTGAAGTTCGTCCGACGCCTTGCCCAGAATCTGTCCGTTGCACTCCACAACCGTATCGCAAGCCAATATGACGCCTTCGCCGACTTGCCGGGCGACATCGGCCGCTTTTTGACAGGCCAGCCGGGCAACCAACTCCGCGGGTGTTTCCGTGCCGCACAGTCCGCTCTCGGACTCTTCCATCGGCGGGTAGACCTCGAATCGATAGCCCGCCTCATGCAATAATTCACAACGCCGTGGCGACCGGCTGGCAAGTATGAGTTTCAGTGGCGGCATAATCATAGTATATTGCGCAATAAGCCCATGGGTTGCAACCCGGTAGGCAAATATCCCCTGCGAGAATGCCCACCTCAATGCCCAAATCAAAACTCCATATTCTCTACGAAGACAACCACCTGCTGGCGGTGTTAAAACCGGCGGGGATGGCCACGATGGGCGTTTCGGACTATAAAGCCAGCCTGTTTTCCATTGCCAAAGATTATATTAAACGCCGATACAACAAGCCCGGCAACGTGTACCTGGGCGTGATGAGCCGACTGGATACCCCAGTAACCGGCGTGGTATTATTCGCCCGGACTTCCAAGGCCGCCGCACGATTGACCGAGCAGTTTCGCACGCATGCCGTGGAAAAGACATATTGGGCGTTAGTTGAAGGGAGATTGGAACCGCCTGCGGGCAGTTTTACTGATTATCTTGGCAAAGACGAACCGCACCACCGGATGCGGATCGTCGGGGCCGGATTGGAGGGGGCCAAATTAGCAAATCTGACATATCGAAAACTGTCGGATATTCAGGGCCAATCGCTGGTCGAGATTGTCTTAAAGACAGGGCGAAAGCATCAAATTCGACTCCAGTTCGCCCATCATGGACATCCGATCTTAGGCGACCGGAAGTATGGCAGCCGGCAGAGTTTTCTCTTGGGTATTGCCCTGCACGCCCGGCGGTTGGCGGTCGCGCATCCTGTTAAAGGGGAACTAATCGCACTGGAAGCCCCTTTGCCCGATGCCTGGTATCGTTGGGGGGTAAGCGAGCCTTCCTGAACCGCTTGCGATGTCGCCTCCTCATAGTTATTGTAGTATTAGTATGGAAGTAGTAGGACTTTTCCATGAGTTTGGTCGAACGATCCTTATTTGAACAATGCGTCTTGGCCAGCGGATTGCTTAGCGAAAAGCAACTCGATGAGGCCCGGGCAGGGGTGCGCTGGTCGCATGGAAACGTGACCGATGCCAACGCCCCGCCCACCGATCTGCAGTTGGCCGATCGGCTGATAGAGATGGGCGTACTCAATCCCTGGCAGGCGAAGCAATTATTCGACGGCCGCACGAAATTCA
Organism: Pirellulales bacterium; assembly: GCA_963845975.1. Taxonomy (GTDB): domain Bacteria; phylum Planctomycetota; class Planctomycetia; order Pirellulales; family Thermoguttaceae; genus JBEKIK01. Next base: position 2,316,034 of record CAWJUD010000002.1, read on the forward strand.
ATTTAGGGTCTTATTGGATAGTCGATTCCATCGGCAAGGGCGGAATGGGCCAAGTATTCAAGGCCCAACTCGATAGAGTCGGCCGTGAGGTGGCCATCAAAGTCTTGCCGCGCAACAAGTGCACGCCCGAGGCCATAGCCAATTTCTCCCGCGAAATCCGGGCCTTGGCCAGTCTGAACCACCCCAAGCTGGTCGCCGCACTCGATTCCGGACAAGACGGAAAAGTGCATTATCTCGTTACCGAATATGTTAACGGCGTGGACTTGCGCAAACTCATTCGCCGGACCGGCCCCTTATGTATGACTGCGGCGGCAAACATCATCTATCAAGTGGCCGATGGATTGGAACACGCCCATTCCAAGGGGATTATCCATCGGGATGTGAAACCGGGCAACGTGCTCGTTACTCCGCAAGGCGAGGCAAAACTTTCCGATCTGGGACTGGCCGGACCTCTGGAATCGAGCGCCGAAAACGATCCTCGTTACGGCAAGATCGTGGGCACGGCCGATTACCTTTCCCCAGATCAGGTAAAAGATCCTTGGAATGCCACCCCGGCCTGGGATATTTACGCCTTGGGATGCACCTTGTATTACATCGTCACGGCCAAGGTCGCTTTTCCCGGCGGTACGACCAGCGATAAAGCCCGGGCCCACTGCGAACTCCGCCCCCTGGATCCCCGCTTGTTGAATCCGCGTCTAAGCGCGGAATTCGTCGACATGCTGGCCGACATGATGGCCAAGGAACCTTCGCAGCGAATTCCTTCGGCAACGGCCGTAAAAGAACGGCTAAAACCCTGGCTGCCGGGCGGTCCCCTGGCCGACGCTCCAACCGCTGATTTGGGCGAAAATGCCCAACCCACTCGCCCGCGTTCTCCCCCGGTGGCAACCACGCAGATGCAACGGCTTCGCGGAATTTATCCCAATCGCACGGAGCCGTCCGAGCACGCAAAGCCGATGCCCCTGCCCGAGACTAAAATCGATTATCCTGAATTGCCCCAGGTAAGCGAGAGTTCCGACAGCAGTTCCAACCGCATCGTGACTATGTTGGATTTATTGAACGAACAGGATTCGTCGGAAGAAATGCAAATTCCCTCGGCCAACGACTGGCTCTCCATACACAACCCGATAACCCTCGTGGTCGCTTCTACGGCGGGGTTGGCGATCATCGTGTTGCTGATCTGGCTGTTGATTCAGGTGCTTCGTTAACCGCCGCTGCCGGCGCTATCGTGTCTCAATCCGCCGATCTTTGGAAAAATCTTTTAAGCCCGCGTCTAATTCTCCCAATTCATCTTGTTTGAACACAACATGATATGTTCGCGCTTGCAGGCCTTCGATCGTGCAAGGCGTTCGGTACGCATGTCCCTCGGCATCGACCTGGAGGATATTGTCCAGGTAAATAGTGGCTTCAAAAGGATAAATAAAATTAACGTGGACCAGTCGCGGCCTGCTCAGCCATACTCCCGCCCATACAAGCAGCAGTGCGGTAAAGCAGGCCAAGCAGGCCGTTATGAGCTGTTTTACGCGAGTTCGGCGGAGTGCGGTCCGCGGATCGGGTTCCTTCAATTCCTGGAGTATTTCCCGGGCGTCGCGGTACCGACGTTGCGGATCACCTTCGCAGGCCCGCAGGGCCGCTCGGATCAGAACGCTTAAAAATGGATCATGCACGATTTTCCGGCCTATTTCGCCCGGGCTGGGAAATCTGTCGGCAGGCAGTCCCGTGACCATTTCATATATCACCAACCCGGCGGCGTACACATCGGCGCGGGCATCCATGCGCCCGTCCGGCGGCATGTATTTTTCAGTTCCTACCCGGGATACGAGTGGATTGGCTTCGGTCAAAAGGCTGAAATCGGCGAGCTTTAATTCTCCGGCGACAAAAAGGCAATTCTCCGGCTTTACGTCGCGATGCACCATGCCTGCCTGATGCAGCGAAGCCAATCCGGCCAGCAACTGCCGCGCGTAAGAAAAACACTCCCGGGGATCGAGCGGACCGCTTTCCAAGCGTTTCCTTAACGTGGCCGGTTGATATTCCTCAGTCCCCTCTCCCTTTGGGAGAGGGTTAGGGTGAGGGCTAGGGTGCGGGACATTTACATCGGCATCCGCTTCCATGCCCTTCCATGGTGATAGGCCCTCACAATAGTCCGAAGCGGGCCGGCCGGAGATGTCGTCGGCCAGGTCCATCACATAAAAAAGATAATCGGCGGTCTTGCCTACATGGTGAATGCTCAATAGATTCTGGTGCCGATGGCCCAGATTCGCTTCCAATCGCGTAAGCGACAGGATTTCCCGGCCGGCTGCATCCGTCGTGCCGGATCGCCGCAATGGAATCAACTTGACTGCACGCAAACGCCCGGTGGTTTGATTGGACGCCAGCCACACCCGGCCGAATCCGCCCTCGCCGATGGACCGAATCAGGTTATAGTCCGGCACTTGTGGAGGTTCTTGGTTATCGGCCATCAGTATTCAGTTTATATCCCCCCTTCACCGCGATTGCATGCTTTTTTCAATTCGCATGACAAGCGTCTGCTCGACGGCGGCTTGCGGCTGCGATCGGAGCGCTTGTTTGATGCGCTCGCTGAGTTGACCGTCCTCGCGATATTCCGCACCCAATTCCTTCAGCCTCTTTAGGGCCCTTTTACATGCCCGATACACCCCATTGCGGGTCAAACCCGTTTGTTTTGCAACCGCCGCTCCCGGAATTTCATGGAGCGTAAAAAGTTCAAACGCCAAGTAAGCCCTGTGACTCATCTCCCGCCGAACCACGTCCAGCAACACCAGCAGCAAGGCTTGTTCAAAGGCATTTTCCCAAAGCTCATCGGGCTCAAGTGTATCCGCCCGCGGCTCTACGCCGTTGATTTCTGAGTTCCCGCCTTTGGCCCTAATTCGCTCCGCCGGCCTGCGCCGCATTTCCGCCGCTTTGTTGCGAACCAACGTTCCCAGCCAATCGCGAAACCGGCCCCGCGCCGGATCGTAATGAAAAAAGTCTTTTTGCTCGAAGACTTTCAACATCACGTCTTGCACGATCTCTTCCGCCGTGTGTTCCGAGCAGTTGCATCGCCTGGCGTATGCATAGATCAAACGCCAATAGCGCTGAAAAAATTCGTCCCAGGCCAGCGCGTCCGAACCGTCCCGCAAACGCTTAAGCAACGTCGCCTGCGTTTTGCTATTTAAGGCCGATGCATCCACCGAATTTGATCCCATCGCCAATGAGCCCTTTCCCGATAGTAAAACAGTACGATTTTATCGCAAATTTAAAAATATTTCAACCAACAAAGCCTGATTTTGTGCTTCTGGCGCATATTTATAGCGGTGCCCCATAAAGCCGCGACCAGTGGTCGCGCGCGTATGTAAAGCCGCGACCAGTGGTCGCGGTCGCGCCCCATGCAACAATTATTGCCGCTGCAGTGCCCGGGGGTCGTTTCTCCCGGATTGGAAAAAGATTACAATTATTTTAACCCGGTGTTAAGAAAGGTGCGAACATGGACTCCATAAATAAAACCGCCGTATTGTTTTTCTGCTTGGTTTTTATTGGATTCCTTGGATTCTATGTAATTCAAGCTGAAGCAGCGGATGAACCGCCGACCGAGTTGTACGTCCGCACAACTCCCGAGGGCGCGAAGGTTTTCCTGGACGACAAGGAAGTAGGCGTTACGCCGGGGCTTTTCAAGGTCGAGCCGGGCAAGGCCAAGATCGTCGTGAAGCTTGAGGGCCGCGACCCGGTCGAAAGGGAGGTGGAAATCCATGCCTCCAAAATTACGCGGCTTGAACTGGAATTCAAAAATCAGACATCAACAGCGGCCGATGATCGGGATAAGACGACAGATGCCAAAAAAGTCCATGTTCCTTGGGCCAAGCCGTCCAATTCCGATGTGGGGGTAGTGCTCGACTTCGCCAGTGGACAACTGCTTAAAATTCCGGATCCAACAAAAAAAGGACCTTCACAATTCACTATATTGGGTAAAGGCGATCTGGTTTTCGGCCAGAATGAAATTGGCTGCCTGCGAGGCGGAACTATTATGCGCTGGAACGGCACTAGTTTTTTTCCATACCAGGAAGAGAAAATTGGTGAAGATGAGAAGAAAAATCTTGAAGATGCCAAAGTATACGTTTTACCTACAGCACCCTGTCGTTTGTTGATAACCACCGCAGAGAAAAAACAATTCGATGTGACAATACTCTCGATCGACGAGGACGGCGGAATCGACCTGGAATACCGGCCGGCCGATGCGAAAATTAAATATAAACAAGGAATCGAATCGGCGAAAAATGGCCGGTATGAGGAAGCGATCGCCAGTTTCCAAGCGGCGCTTATGTTAAAACCGGATTACGCCGAGGCGCATAATGACCTAGGGCTTGCTTTGGCTGAAACCGGGCGTCTGGCGGAGGCAATCGAACATTATAGGCAGGCCCTTCGGCTTAAGCCGGATTATGCCGAAGTGTATAACAACCTGGGGGCGGATCTGGAAAAAATGGGACGGATTCAACAGGCAATGGAAAACTATAGGGTGGCCCTGAAATTAAAGCCTGATTATGCCGAGGCAAAAAAGAATCTGGCGGCGGTAATGGATAAACTAAAACATTCTGAAGAGCCTAATGGCCCACGGCCGTCCTTGTCTGAAAAGGCCTCGGATGAATCCGCCGCCACAAAGCCCGCACCTGATGCGCATAAGATTATTAAAAACCCGGGCATCGAATCCGGGGATAAAGCCCCTGAAGATTGGCAGCAAGGCGCGGCAATCGAGGGCGTCAAGTACTCTTGGGATAAAAAAGTCGCCTTTGAAGGCAAGGCCAGCTTATGCATCGAGAAAACTGCGAATCGCTATTTTCCCATCGCCCAGTGGTCGCAAACCGTCCGGCGCGAGGGCGACAAACCCGTCCTGTTGGTCTCCGCGCAGGTCAAGGCCAAGAATATGACCAAGGCCGTCTTGGACGTGCTGTTCCTGGACGACCAGGACAATTGGATATCTCACCAGTGGATCGCTTATATCGGCGCAAAAGAGGAGGGCGATCCGCCCGCCAATCACGATTGGAAACTGTATTCGGGCAAGGCCGATATCCCGCCAAATACCGCGAAAATCTGTGTCGGACTGCAAGACTACGGTCCCGGTAAAGTCTGGTTCGATAATGTCCGAGCGGAATACGCAAAGTAGCGGCGCATTGTAGCAGGCACACACCGTGTGCCGTTTGCTTTGGACGGACTAATCAGAATCGCCGTGAGAGTCTATCATCGTGCTAACGGCACACGAAGTGTTCGATCGCACACACGGCGTGTGCGGGCTACAATGACGGATGCCTAACCGGAACCTCGATGAGTCGCGGCACTTCGCTTTGGAAAGATTCGCGGATTGCGTCGCTAAGTTCGTCCGGCTCGGTGATTTTTTGAGCCTGAACGCCGAGCGATTGGGCCAGGGCCACATAGTCAATCGCCGGATCGATGACGTCTAGTCCCTCAAAACGCCCGGCACAGGCCGCCGGCAGGCGGAGCACTTCGGCGCAATCCTTGAGAATTTTGTACTCATTGTTGTTGCAAATCACAAACGTGACTGGAATGCGATAATGCGCGGCGGTCCATAGGCCCTGGATGCCGTACATGGCAGAACCGTCGCCGATCAAGGCCAGCACGGGCCGGTCGGGCCAGGCCAGTTTTACGCCGATCGCGCAGTTTAGCCCCCAGCCCAAGGCCCAGCCGCGCTGGGCAAAATATCCGCTGGTGTTTTTCAGCATCGCTGCGCGCTCGAAATATCCGCCCATGGTCGTGGTGGGCGCTTCCTCGATTATCGCCACGTCGGGCGGCAAAATTCGAGCTATGGTTTCCATCAGATACAGCGGAGCAATCGGCCGGCAGTCTTTTTGACTCTCGGCCTCGCGGCGCAACGCCTCGCACTGTTGCCGGCGTTTTTTTGCGTGCGATTCCATTCGCTCCCGGGCCGCTCGACGATGTTCCATAGTCAACATTTCATCCAGCAAAGCAGCCAACTCGGCTAAAGCGTCTTTTGGATGCCCGACCACGCCCGCTTCCAACGGATAATTCTTGTTCAACTCCCAAGGGTCTTCGTCGATATGGACTAGCCGGACGTGCTCGGGAATGGGGCTCGGTTCGTGGTAGATATATTGCTGCATGAGTTTCATGCCGGCTACAAGCAACACGTCGAATTCAGATAGATAATCGCGAACCTCCGGCGACCAGAACGGTAATTGCGCCGATGCCAAGGAATGATCGGATGGGAAACTACACCTGCCGTGCGACGTGGTGGCCTCGTGAATCACCGGCGCGCCCAACCGCTCGGCCACGGAAACCAACTCCGCAACGGCATCGGCCTCGCAAATCCGGCTGCCAACCAGAATGCCAGGCGCCTTGGCATCGGCCAAAATCCCGGCCGCTTGCCGCAGGGCTTCGATCGGCGGGCGCACATGGAAATCTGGCAGTCGCGGCGGCGTCAGGTCCAAGTGGCTTTTTGCCTCACCCATTTGCACGTCCAGCGGCAAAGCCAGAAACACCGGGCCGGTGGGCGGTGCCATTGCCGTCTGCACCGCCCGGCGAACGGCCGAAGGTATGTCTTCTACGCGGCGGATTTCCTCGGCCCATTTGGTCCAGGGTCTGACCACGTCGACCATTCGCCCCCAAAGTATCGGTTCCTCGAACAGCATCCGCTGATCTTGCTGCCCGGCGGTGATCACCAGCGGCGTGCCTTCGCGAAAGGCATTGTAGATCATGCCCATCCCGTTGCCCAATCCGCAGCAGGCGTGCAAGTTCACCACTCCCGGCATCCGCGACGCCTGGGCGTAGCCGTCGGCGATGGACACGGCTGGCACTTCCTGCAAGGCAAGGATGTATTTTATCCGCAGTTCGTCGGCCATCGCGTCGGAAAGCGGCAGTTCCGTGGTTCCAGGATTGCCGAACAAATACCGCACGCCGCAGCCGGCAAGTATTTCGAGCATAATATGTACGCCGGTCATGGGCTCCATGATAATAAATTCCTATGCGCCTTGCTACTGTCAGGGCTCAGAACCTGAATCCTTTGTTTATAAGTCCATGCTGTGTAATTTTTTTAAATAGAACAAAAAAAGCCCACGGGTTGCAACCCGTGGGCTGGGAATACAAATGGTGTTCCCACTCTGGAGCGTGGGAACGGATTTATTGATATAAATTATTGATTCACTGTTTTGCGTGTTTTAGCCGCAGGGGTGGGGACTTGTCTGGAAATGCGATCGCCTTGACTGATAACCCTGCCTTCCATGGGCGCAGGAGAGGGAGAGATTTGTTCCATCATTGGCTGACCTCCGCCGCCACAGTTGCATCCTCTGCCTCCATAACCACTACTGCCACCCCAACCATTCCAACCGCCGGTGTAGTTTCCGCACCGGTCGCAGGGATCACAAAAGTCGGGCGGATCGCCGTAAAAATCCCCCCAATAACGTTTTCCGCAGCCACAGTTACTCCAACAATCGTGAGTAAACAGGGCAAACAAGGGAGTCAGCGGCCCGCAAAAAGTCTTATCGTGACAGGTCATCGGTCGGCAACCATCGCAGCAGGGATCGCAAGACCGGGCGCCGGGACAGCGACAAGGATAACCGCAATCCTCCTCGCAGCCGTTTCGACATGCACAGCCTTTTAGCGACCACCAATTATATCCCCCGCCGCATGAGCTATTGCATCCGCATCCGCCATCATCGCTGCCGGGGCGCAAATATGTCGCTCCCTCAACCGTGGCGATTGCCACCAAACAAAACAGACCGCAAATCACCCCACCAAAGAAAAATGATTTCATCGCTTGTATTCCCTCCTTTTACAAGCCCAGACAGGGCATCCAAAGTGTGTCCGGCTAGACCTTCACTAAGCCCTTATCGGCGGAATAATCGGAAAAATCGAGAAAATTGCTGTATTCGGATAAGTTTGCGTCTTTTACGCAAACTACGCCCTCCATCTGCATAGCCAATCGTTGGCATGGTCAGTGCCGCAGCGCCGGTTGCGCTCGAAGTACATAAGAAACTTCGACGTGTAATACGGCCAACCGGCACGCGGGCTCTCCTTTTCCGGGATGTTTTTCTAATTGCCTCCATATGTCATAAGTTTTTCAATGCCAAAATGTTACGAATAGCTCTGCACACCCCTGACAACTGTTTTGACGGGGTTTATAATATAAGCCGGCTCTTAAAAAAGAGGAGAATCCGCGTGACTTGCCAATTTTCGACAATCGAATCCGCTATCGAAGCCATCGCCTCGGGCCGGATCGTCATCGTAGTTGACGCCCAAGACCGCGAAAATGAAGGCGATTTCGTGTGCGCTGCTGAAAAAGTCACCCCGGAAATAGTCAATTTCATGATCACTCACGGCCGAGGTCTGCTCTGCATGCCAGTTTTGCCCGAACTGGCCGAACGGCTCGAATTACCGCTGATGGTGGAGAATAATACCACACCACTACAGACGGCCTTTACCGTGCCGGTCGACCACAAGAGTTGCCGCACCGGCGTCACGGCCCAGGAGCGCACCGCCACGATTCGCGAGGTTCTCAACCTCAACAACAAGCCGTCCGATTTTTTGCGACCTGGTCATCTTTATCCGCTTGTCGCCAAGGAGGGCGGAGTCCTGCGCCGTGCCGGACACACCGAGGCCACCGTCGATTTGGTCCGCATGGCCGGACTAAGACCATCGGGCGTGCTCATCGAAATTCTCGGCGAAACCGGCGACCGGGCCACCCGTGACGAACTGTTCGCTTTGGCCCGCAACTGTAATTTGGAGATTATCAGCATCGAAGCCCTGATCCGCTATCGGCGGCGCAGCGAAAAATTGGTTTATCGCGAGTCCGAATCCAATTTGCCTACCCGCTTCGGTTCGGCCCGGATCTTTTGCTATTGCGTTAAGTATGAGGATCAAAAGCCCGTGGCCATTGTCATCGGCGATCCTACCAGAGTCGCGCATCCCCTGGTGCGCCTGCATTCTTCTTGTTTCACGGGCGACCTGATCGCCTCGCTCCGCTGCGATTGCGGCGACCAACTGCAAATGGCCTTGCAGATGATCGGCCAGGAAGGCGCCGGAGTGCTGGTCTATTTGCCCCAAGAGGGCCGAGGCATCGGTCTGGCCGAAAAAATCAAGGCCTACAATCTACAAGATCAAGGACTGGACACCGTGGAGGCAAATCTGGCCCTGGGTCATCAAGTCGACAGCCGCGACTACGGCGTGGGCATCCAGATTCTAAAAGACCTGGGGCTTACGCGCGTTCGTTTGCTTACCAACAACCCCAAAAAAACCGACGCCTTCATCTACGGCGGGTTCGACCTGGAAGTCGTCGACCAGGTGCCCATCCTCGGTCCCATCCACGAGCACAACGCCCGCTACCTCGCCGCCAAGCGCGACAAACTCGGGCATAAGCTGCCGTAAAACAATTCCTATGCCTCCTTCGAATAATCCGTCTTACTTTATTTTCAAGGATTATTTCGCAGTGAATATTGTATTTTGATTTTCATTATCCAAAATGATTTTTGGTCAACAAAGTGCATTTTTTCCACGATTGGCCCTATCACCGGGCGGGCTTTTGGATTATTTTTTTCTCTGTTCATACGGTCTCCGGCACGGTCGATTGTAACACAACGGGTGGCCTAATTTCTACGGGAATTTTTTACGCATGAGATTTAAGTGCAAGTCATAAAGGAAGTTAACACATTACAGACGCAGAGCGTCGAGGAATTGCGTTCCCACGCCGGAGCGTGGGAACGAGGAATCACTCATCTGATACCCCATAAACGAAGAAGGGCACGAAGTTTTTTACTTCGTGCCCTTCGTGTTTTTCGTGGTTAAAAAGTTTTTACGCCTTGGCTGCCGCAGAGCTTTCCGTCAAGACGGCGGCGCCGACATCGCTTGGGTTTAATTTTTCTTTTGCCGCCGCGGCTACAGGCTCCTGGACCGATGGCTGTTCTGCGACCGCTTCTTCGATTAACTCTTCGGCCGCGGCCTTTTGCTCGACCATCGTGGAGATGTACTGCTTAATCCAGTCCATGGTCTCGTCGATCTTATCGGCCTGCAAGAGGAGCAACTCGCCGGGCTGGACCATGTTCAATGCCGCTTCGGCGGCCTTGACTGCACCGGTGATCTCGATAATCTCCTTTGCCCGAGAGGCCGATTCCACGCCTTTGCGGAAGAGACCCATGATCTCGCCTTCCGCTCGGCCGCGGCGATAATGATCCTCGTACAATATCACTCGGTCGAAGGCGGCGCCCAGCAATTCGCCCTGCCGGATCATGTCGCAATCGCGGCGGTCGCCGGCCGTGGAGTATACCGCCATGCGGCGTTTTTGCGGGAATTTTTCCACCACTTCCAGCACCGCCGTCAAGGAATGCACGTTGTGGCCGTAATCCACGATGACAGTTGCGCCGTCGATTTCCAGGATATTGAACCGGCCGGGCACTTTGCCCATGTCGGCCGCGATCGTGGAAGCCCGCGCCCGAATGATGTCCAAGGGAATTCCCAGGCACCAGGCCGCCGCCGCCGAGGCCAGGGTGTTTTCCACGTGGAAGCTGATTTTTCCGCCCACAGTAAGCGGTACGGCGTCCACGGGCATGAGGATTTCTTCATGATTTCCTTCGGCGAAGATGATTTGCCCGTCGCGGACGAACACCGCCCGCCCGCCCACGCCGCGATGCCGGACGATTACCTGGTTGTTGCCGTCCACGGCGAAAAACAGCACGCCGCCGGGGCAATGAGGCGCCATTTGGACCACAAGCGGATCGGCCGCGTTGAGAATCGCGTATCCCTTGGGCGAAACCACGTCCACTATGCAGCGTTTCACCTTGGCCAGATCCTCGGTCGTGCTCACCTCGGAAATTCCCAGGTGATCGCCGTCGCCGATGTTGGTCACCACGGCCACGTCGCAGTAGTCGAAGGCCAGCCCTTCGCGTAGTATTCCGCCCCGGGCCGTCTCGAACACCGCCGCTTCCACGCCGGGGGTCATCAACACGCTCCGGGCGCTTTTCGGTCCGCTGCAATCGCCGTTATCGATCCGCCGCTCGCCGATGTAAATGCCGTCGGTGCAGGTCATGCCCGTCAACTTCCCGGCGCCTTTGATTATATGGGCGATGAACCGAGTGGTCGTTGTCTTGCCGTTTATGCCGGTCACGGCGACCAGCGGGATGCGGCCGTTGTCGCCTTCGGGATAGAGCAGATCGACAATCGCCTCGCCTACCGGACGGGAAACGCCCGCCGAAGGCTGCAAGTGCATGCGCAAACCCGGCGCGGCGTTTATCTCCACGATCACCCCGCCTTGTTCTTCCAGTGGCCGGCTGATGTCTTTGGCTATCACGTCGATGCCGGCGATATCCAAGCCGATTATCTTGGCGGCGTCCACCGCCCTGGCGGCCACCTCGGGATGAACGTATTCGGTTACGTCGATGGCCGTTCCGCCCGTGCTTAAATTCGCGTTCCGCCGGATCAGCACCACCGCGCCGCTGGGCGGCACCGAGTCGGGCGTAAAACCTTGCTCGGCCAAAACCGCCAAAGAAACGGCGTCCAATTTGATTTTGCTCAGCACCGTGGCATGATGCTCGCCCCGGCGGGGGTCCGAATTTACAATATCGACCAACTGGGCAATGGTGTGATTTCCATCGCCGACCACGTGGGCCGGCTCGCGACGCGCAGCGGCCACTACTTTTCCGCCCACGACCAATATGCGATAGTCCTGGCCGTAAGCGAACTTTTCCACGATGATCGACGGGCTTTCCTTGCGGCGGCTTGATATGCGGCCATAACCTGCTCGCGCGTGGTTAGATTCGCTGCAACCCCGCGGCCTTGATTGCCGTCTTGCGGTTTGACGACCACCGGCAGGCCTAACTCGCAGGCGGCCTCCCAAGCGTCTTCGGCGGAGGTTACCGGCCGGCCTTCTGGAGTCGGCACGCCCACCGATTGCAGCAAGACGCGGGTAAGTTCTTTGTCTTGGGCGATCGATTCGGCTATCGCGCCGGTGCGATCGGTTTCGGCCGCCTGAATGCGCCGCTGCTTGTGCCCGTAACCTAGCTGAACCAAACTGTCGGTATTCAGCCGCCGCACGGGAATGCCCCGCGATTTCGCGACTTCTACTATTGAATTGGTGCTGGGGCCAAGGCAGAGTTGTTGCGCCAGATCGCGAAGGCGATTGATTTCGCCGGCCACGTCGAAAGGCTTATCGTGGACCGCCGCCAAAAAAAGGTCGGTGGCAATTTTCAGGCATTCGCGGCCCAGGTTTTCCTCGACATAGCGGAAGACGATGCGATACACGCCTTCTTCCAAGTTTCGCGGGCCTTGCCGAATCCGACCGGCGTGCCGGCCAGAGTTTGCAGCTCCAGTGTGATGTGTTCGATGATATGCGCGGGATAGGTTCCCATCCTCAGTCGCTGGAAGAACCCGCCGCGCTCGCCGATGCTGCAACGATGCTCGATCATCGTCGGCAGCCAACTCATTAATCGTTCGTTAAAGCCGGGGATTTCGTTAGACGGCGAATCCTTCAATTCGCCCAAATCGATCCAAGCTTCGATCACCGGGTAGTTCGCCCAGATGTTCGGGCCGCGCAGCGCCAACACCTTGCGGTATTCCATGGTTGTGTGTCTCACAAATTAAATTTTCTAGCTTTTGCGGAATCACGGTGATCGATCCTTCCTAGAACGATCTACGTTGCAAGTGGTTAAAAAGTTGTATCGGCAATTTATTTTTTACCACATAACCCGATAAATCCTTACCACCCTTAAATGCGATCGTATCTCCTCACGCTCGTTAACAATTATGTTGCCATTCCATGAAATACGCTATAAACAGCCGCCTCCGTCCGGCTTCTATAAATCTGTATATGAATTATGGTAAACTTTGTTTCTTATTCGGTTTATTATGATCTAGTACAATTATAGCCATTTGTTCTGTTTTACCCACTTATTCAAGAATTCGCCAGTGTGCGCAGACTCCGGCACACTTAGGCTATTCGATTGAGCATACTCGATTGGGCATAGGCAGGAAGAATCCCGGGTAGGAGGAGCACGGCCGACAACTAAACGTCCCCGCAGCGTTGGCCAACTCCATCAATCTATTTAATCCAGGCGGCTTAAAAAAAGCAATAGCCGGCCGAAAAAATTCCAAATCTTCCCCACGAGGAGAGCGGTCGCCAGGTAATGTAATCATTTTGTATTTAAAAAGCCAATAACAATGAGTTTAACGTCTAAGTTGGATTCTGTGACATAACAACCTACAGCTTCTATACTTAGTTATAAAAATCCATTTCCATAACTGTTATCAGCTGAGGGTCTATTATGCCACTAATGAGGGAAAGCAGATTTCCAGCCCATGCTTCAAGAATCCGCACTGAATCGCCGGCCGTCAATGCATTTGATAAGTCGATTAGTACCTTGGTTATGGTCGCGAGCCGGGGCGATATCGGCTCGATACCTTTAGTAAATAATACGTTATGATCACCCGGATTGGGGTAAAGAGAGTCGAGTTTGAAACACTTTCAGTCTTTACACACCTGTTATAATCGACAAAATTATAATAAGTGAATAATAGAATAGACAATTAGCGTCTCCCCTAACAAACTTCCCCGACAATAGCTTGTCGGCTCCGCATCGTTCCGTAAGTATTGCCTGTGCCCGGTCCTTTGAATTCCACTCATGATATTTGGGAAAACGTCGCGCCTGAGTTGCGTAGCGTGGTGGAAACCCATCTTTCCCCCGGCGAAACTCCTTTGGTCTGGATGGAACTCGATCTTGACGAGCAGTTGCATTACGCCCGGGGACTGGTAGTGCTGACCGACCGCCGGCTTTTGTCGGTGGGGCCCACAACAGGGGCAGCAAAATCCGGCGACTTTCGAGAAGACTCTTTCCGCTCATGGCCGATAGAATCGTCTTTGACACTTCTTACTAGAGAGCAGTCCGGCACGGGAATCCTGGAACTGATCGGCCCTGAAAAACTCCTGCAGCAGTGGCGGTTCACAGCCGGCAAAGTAAAGACCGCTCATCACATATCCTTGCGGTTCGAACGCCTGCAAGCAGGAGACGCGAACGAGGAGGAAGATTCTTCGGAATTGCTCGGAGCGGTATGTCCAAGTTGCGGCTCCATATTGGCTCCGGATCAGACAACCTGTCCCGAGTGCGAAGCAGCCAAGGCCAAGCCGCCGATACAGTCCCTGTGGCGGTTGTCGCGCTTTGCCAAGCCTCGGGCGCTTGCCATCTTGTTCGGGTTTTCCTTGATGCTTGCCTGTAATGCCGCCACGTTGCTCTCGATGTATCTGACCAGGCCCATGGTAAACGATATCGTGGCCAAGAATTTTCGCTATATCCCCTTATATTTATGCTTATATGCCGGAGCGGCTGTTTTGGCCTGGCTGCTGGCCTGGGCCCGGACTTACGTATTGGCTTGGGTAAGCGAGCGGATTTTCGCCGATCTGCGCAATCAAACCTACTCGCATTTGCAAACTCTGTCTCTGGAGTACTTCGGCGGAAAACGGACCGGTGATTTGATCGCGCGGGTAAGCAACGACACCGATCGAATCAATTATTTCCTCTCCGTCTACCTCCTCGATTTTGCCAACGACATGGTGATGTTGTTCATGATCGTCGCGACCTTGTTGACCATCGACGCGAAGTTGGCGATCGTGTCGCTGGCGCCCTTGCCGATTATCGCATATTTGGTCCATAAGGTGCGAAGCCGTCTGCGCCAAGGCTTTCAGTTGGGGAGCCGGACCTGGGGTGAAATGACCAGTATTCTGGCCGACACTATTCCCGGCATCCGCGTGGTCAAGGCTTTTGCCCAGGAACGCCGGGAAATCGACCGTTTCCGCCGGGCCAGCGATCAGGTTTTCCAAGCCAATATCCGCATCAATCGGCTCTGGTCCTTTTTCGGTTCGACCGTAACCTATTTGACCGAGCTGGGGGTATTGGTTGTGTGGGTTTACGGGGTCTATCGGGTATATCAAGCCTACTTGATCGATCCGAGGAACATCGACCTCGGTGCGTTGCTGTTGTTTGTCGGATATATTCGGAGCTTCTACACCCGACTGGACTCGATGAGCCGGATCGTATCGGCCGTGCAACGATCGGCAGCCAGTACGCAGCGGATTTTTTCCATCCTCGACCGCGTGCCCAGCGTAGCCGAGCCTGCCCACCCGGTACACCCGGGCCGGTTGCGCGGAGAATTGGAATTCCATAATGTGAGTTTCCATTACGGCGCGAGGCCCGTACTGCAGAATGTGAACCTGAAAATTCAACCGGGTGAAATGATCGGCCTTGTCGGGCATAGCGGTGCCGGCAAAACCACAATGATCAACTTGATTTGCCGTTTTTATGACGCCTCCGAAGGCGCGATTCTGGCCGACGGCGTCGATATCCGCTCCTATCCAATCGCCGAATATCGCCGCCATATCGGCATCGTGTTGCAAGAGCCTTTCCTGTTTTACGGAACTATCGCCGAAAATATCGCCTACGGCCGGCCCGATGCCCCGCGGGAAGAAATAGTCGCCGCCGCCCGGGCGGCCAGGGCCCATGAATTCATATTGCGTCTGCCCGACGGTTATAATTCCCTGGTGGGCGAACGCGGGCAGTTCCTTTCCGGCGGCGAACGGCAGCGGATCAGCATCGCCCGGGCGCTTTTAATAGATCCCCGCATCCTTATCCTTGACGAAGCCACTTCATCCGTCGACACCGAGACCGAACGCGAAATCCAGTTGGCCCTGGAAAACCTGGTCCAAGGCCGAACCACCATCGCCATCGCCCATCGCTTAAGCACCCTCCGCCGCGCCGATCGTTTGGTCGTAATCGAACGGGGGCAGATCACCGAGGCCGGTCATCACGACGAATTGCTCAAAAGCTCGGGCACTTACGCCCGGCTGTATAAAGCCCAATTGGACATGACGCACGGACATGCCGTAGCCGGCACGAAATAACAAAATGGATCAAAACTCCACGTCCGCCGAACAACTTGCCGCACGCGGTTTCCAATTGCAGCGCGATGCCTTCGATCGCCTGGTATTGACCGATGCCGACGGCCGAAAACTGGTGGGAGTCGAGCCGGTCCGGGCCTTTCCCATCTCTTCACCCGAGGAGTGGCTTTCGATCATCGATGCCGAAGGCAGCGAAGTTCTCTGCATCCGGGAAATCGACAAACTTCCCTCTGAAGTGCGGAAAATATTGGAGGAAGAATTATCCCGCCGCGAATTCGTGCCGATTATCCAGCGCATCGCGAGCGTGACGGCCGACGTCGATCCTTCCGAGTGGCACGTGGAAACCAATCGCGGAGAGACTACTTTTCTTTTAGACAGCGAGGACGACGTGCGCCGCTTGGGCGCTTATAAAGCCTTGTTCATCGACACGCACGGCATCCGCTACCTGATCCCCGACACCCGCGCCCTGGATTACGCCAGCCGGCGGATCCTCGATCGCTACTTCTAAATGTCGCCCTAATGCAGCCCGCACACTCCGTGTGCAGGTCTTCTAAATGTAGACTACATACGCCGTGTACGGGGGCGGCGCACGGAGTGTGCCTACTACATTTTCTATCGATGAAAAAACATCTGATAAACCGTGAGCATGATTTCCAGCACGATCAAAACGACGATATACCACTCCACCCGCAGGCTGCGGCGGTTTTGCAGCAATTCCAGAACCGTCTCCGCGGTCCGCGAGATGAGTTCCAGCTTGCGTTCCAACGCGGCGTAGCGCTCGACGATCTCGAATTCGTCTTCCAGGCGCAAATAGAGGCGTTCCATGCCGGGACGCTCCCAGATCAAATCGGGCTTGTCGTCCATTTGCACCCGCCCCACCATCTTATGCTCGCTTAAAAGCGCCCCGCCAATGTGACTCAACAACTCCCGGGTGTTGCGCCCGCTGCGGGCGTTTCGCTCCAGGTTCAAAGCCAGAGGTTCGATGCGGTCAAAATCGCGGGCCACCTTGGATTCGTACTTCGCCAGCACAATGCTCTTGCTCAGCACGTCGGCCAGGATTTGCAGGCGCTCGATACTTCCTTCCTGAAGAACCAGGGTGTTGAGGTCCATTCCCTCCCGGCCATCAGGTTCAATGCGTATGTCGATCTCTTCCGTCTCCAGGTCGGGAAAGGGTTGGATGATCAGCGGGCGGATCTGTTCCAGAAACGACGCCTGCTCGCTTGCGGAAACGTCGAACAATACCACGGCCCCGTAGCGGAACAGCACCGCAACCCCGCCGCCGCGAACCGAAACTGAAAGTGGCCCCTGAGCAAGGCGCTCGGCCTCGCCCATGGCCCGCAGATCCAAGCGTTCCCCAAGCAGAAGGGCCCGGGCTTTGAACGACTTGTGTTCAGAAATCCGTAAAGCATCCATACTATATTTATACGCCGTTCATTTCCGGTTGGACACTCCTCCTTTGTACAGGAGCACAGGGGAGAAAAGGTGTCAGGAACCCTTAATATGGAAAAAGGGACTATTGTTAAAATCCCAAAAATAATGGTTCCTGGCACCTTTATTCACCTTTATTTTTATTTACAGCGCGGCGAAAAACTCGTCAAACGATCTGTTCTCGGAAGTCTGATTGTCCCAAGACTCAAGGGCCTCTTCGAGTCCTTTCGAAAACCCTGCTTCCGGAACGCTGGACATTACCGCTGCGTTTTCGCCGGGGGTGTGGGCAATATTTCGAGTGACGCTGTTTATATTCACATCCAAGATTCGATCGCCTCGGCTTATCGGGCCCCAAGAGAGATTATTTATATGGGCCGTGCCATCAGGCATCCATGATTTGCCCTGAATGCTGCTTTCGTGGAAGGCGACTTCCACTGCCTGGGCGGATATGTCGGTGTGCAAGAGCGACAGAATATTGTCTTGCATCCCCGGATAAATAATATAATTCGAGCAGGCCTGAGAAAATCCGTTCCCGCCGGCAACCTGGCGGTTTACTGCCGGCGCGGCAGGCACGGCGGCCGTCGCCGGCCGTGCCAAAGTTGCTCCTTGCGAAAGATCTTCGCCAATGCTCAGCGAAGAAATTGACGAGGGAACAAGCCATTGCTGCGTTGCATTTGTCGCCGTTACCTTGAACGATTTTAGAACCGTATTGGCGCCGTCGCTCGCCGTAACATTCACATAAAACACGCCGATAAAGTTCGCGTCCCGGGTAATCCGCAATTGGTTGCCCGAGAGTGTCAAAGCCGCCTTGTTGCCGGGAACCGATATATGCGCTTGAGTCTTCGGATCGACCGTGTAAGCCGTGGCGGACAATGTCAAACGATCGCCGTCCGCGTCGCTTACCGCCAATGGAATAGCGATCCCGCCGGCTTTATTGGACAAAATCTGGTCGCTTATGCTTTGCAGCACGGGCGGCGAGTTCTGCGACGTAAGCGAAAGTTTATAGCCCCCGGTTTGATGAGTATCGTAGGCCGTGGTTTTGATGAAATACGTTCCGCTGGCGGGCGCAGTCCACTGGATGCGAGAGGCCGGGTTGTTGGACGCTATGTCGTCGTTGTAGGCCAATTGCGTTGTGCCGTTGCGATCGTACAAGGCCAACACCGAGTCGGTCAGCCCGACCAACGTTGTGGAGATGACGTATTTTTTGCCGGCCACGGCTTGGAATTTGAACCAATCCTGGTCGCCGCCGGTTTCAATCGTACCCGCTGTGGTGCTGTTCACCGCGATGGCAGCCGCGGCGGCGGCGTTATTGCCGTAATCGTCGGGGGCCACGATGGTCAGCGTCGTGGACAGTGCCGTGCTCCATTGACCGTTTTTATCGATTGCCCGGGCAAAGAACCGGCTGGTTCCAGGCGTCATTCCGCCCGTGTGGACTGCCAATTCAGCCGTTCCATTGACCACCGTATTGTCGTAACCGATGCATGAATCGCCCGTGTCGTATGCCCCGTTGCCGTTAGTGTCTTGATAAAAATAGACCGCCGATACGCCGGTCGAAGATGCCGTTGCTTGAGCGACCAGAGTCACGGACGCGCCTTTGGCAACGGTCGAAGACGGACTGACCAGCAACGATCCCAAAATCGGCAACGAAGGCGCGGCGCCGGCGCCCAGTAATTTCAACGTGTTATACGCATCCAAACGCCCGCCGCTGGCGACTTTCCCGCTAAGGGAACCGATATGATCCACGCCTTGCAAAATGGCATTGCGGATATCGGCGAGCGTGGCGTTTGGTTTATACGCCCAGGCCAAAGCCGCTACGCCCGACACCATCGGCGTGGCCATGCTCGTACCGGAATAATAGGCGTAACGGTTGTTGGGCACGGTACTGTAAATCGATACGCCGGGTGCGGCCAAATCGACCGTTGCCGCTCCATAGCAACTGAAACTTGCCAGTAGATCGTTCTGATCGCTGGCCGCCACGGAAATGACGTTTGGCGCAGTGTAATTGGCCGGATACTGGGCCGCGGCGTCGTTGTTCGCAGCGCTGTTGCCCGCGGCGGCCACGAACATGATGCCCGCGTCGCTGGCGGCTTGGATCGCGGTTTGCATGGCTGAGGAGAATCCGCCGCCGCCCCAACTGGCGTTAATCACCCGCACGTTGACACCATGCTGAGTGCGCTCCATCGTGGCGTAATTGATAGCCCTGACGGCGTCGGACAAATAGCCCGAACCGGTGCTGCTCATGAATTTCAAGGGCATAATGGAAGCCGACCAATTGACCCCCGCCACCCCCAGGCTGTTGTTTCCCACCGCGGCAATCGTACCCGACACGTGCGTGCCGTGGCCGTTGTCGTCCATCGGATTGCCGTTGTTGCTGACGAAATTGTACCCGTGAACGTCGTCAACGAATCCATCGTGATCGTCGTCCGTTCCGTTGCCGGCGATTTCCGCGGTATTGGTCCAGATGTTCGCCGCCAGGTCCGGATGCGTATAATCGACTCCAGTGTCGATCACGGCCACCACTACTCGATTGGCGCCGCTGGCGCCGGTGGTGATATTCCAGGCGTCCTGAGCGTCGATTTTCGTCATGCCCCAAAGTTGCGACACGAGCGGATCGTTGGAAACCTTTTCAACCTGGCGCAGGGCGTCTTGCTCAAAGCTGGATACATAGGCGTCGTGCGAGAACCATTGTTCCACGGCGTCGAACGAGCTTCCCATGCTGCGGACCAATTCCTGACCTTCCAGCCCCAATCCTCGAATTATCTGAAAATTAATGCCCCCGCCCGCCAGCAGGCTTGCGGTTTGAGCGAGTTGAGTGATCCCGTCCAAGGCATTGGTGTCGAACTGGACGATCCAGTCGTAGACGTTCGCCTGGCCGTCGACCGATCCGCTATTTGTGCTCGTGGAATGAATAATGCTTTCCGCCGACCACGTCGCCACGCCCGCGTGACTCGGTTGATTGGTCGTGCTGCAATCTTGAAACCAGATTGGCGAGATGAACGAAGAGAGACCGTCGGCGCTCATCAAGGCCCTGCATTCCAGGGGCTCGATCCTAAGCAGCCGCCGGCGGATATGCCGGTCGCGGAGCAATGAAACCCCGCCGCTTTTACGGCCACGGTTCGATAGTTTTAAAAGTTTTTGGCCCGCTCGAAAACAATAATCCAGCAATCCGCACTCTGTGCCAAGGCCTAGCATGATGCATACCATGATGAAATGGCTCGAACAAAGGCTGCCGCCGGCCTCTGGCGGAGGAAATAATCCCCTGCCGAAGTCCGCTCGTTGCGGCGACTTTGCTCTTCAGTGACGAGAAGGATGAAAAGCTCGAATCTTTTTAAAGTTTGTGTCATAAAACCAGCATGGTCAAACCGGATTCTTATCTACGGTAAATTGCATTGTCTCGGAAACACCCGTTCTCTTGCGGATGATGCCAAAAATGAACTTGACGCTGAACAACCGGCAAAACTGTTTCATGAAGCCGCCGGACGTGGTCCAACTGCTACGAGGCTTGTTGCAAAGATGTTCGACGCGGTGCTGCTTAATCTCGACGCCGTTGTTTTTTCACGACATCGCCGTCTGCGCTGCCAAACCACACTCGGTTCATTGGTATTTGTTAAATGCGAAACATTTTGCATTATGCGCGTCCAAATGGCAAGCATTTTCATGCGATAAATCGTGGTCGAAAAAAACACCTTGTGAACAGACGCTTTCTTGGCAATCTGCGGTGTGTATCCGCGACCAGATAAACGACAAAGCGGGCTAATAAGGGAATTTGGATAAAAATATTTTGCCCCTCCGATAGCATTGAAAGCACGTATTTTCTCGGGCAAAATCAGCGGAATTGCATTTCACAAATGCAAATGAAATGAGAATCTGATTTGACAACCATTGCACATTTGGCTAAACTTACAAATGTTTTCCGCCGACAGGAATATTAGAGAAATTATAATGGATGCAAAAACCAAGGCAAAATACGAGGCCCGCGCACGGATCATCAAGGCCATGGCCCATCCCGCGCGCTTGTTGATCGTCGACGAATTGGCTCGGCGCGATGAACGATGCGTCTGTGAATTGACTAAGATGGTCGGCACCGACATTTCCACGGTTTCGCGGCATTTGGCCATACTCAAACACGCCGGCATCATCGAGGACCAAAAACGCGGATCGCAGGTTTATTATAAACTCCGCGTGCGTTGCGTTCTGGATTTTTTCCGGTGCGTGGAGTCCGTTCTGCATTGCAACATCCAGGAGCAAAGGAAAATGCTAAAAAGCATTTAACAAATTGGCGGCTGGCTCCAGGCATTTCCACAAAAACGTCAAAAAAACTATGGTAGGGGGCCTGTCCCCTTTTTTCGCAAAGGTTCTCGGGAGAATAGAGCATGCCGGAATTCCTAGAGACAACCGTGGATAAGTTTATCTTCCGCGTGGCTACCGATCGCTTCTATAGCATCGACGGCATTTGGTGCAAGAAGTTCTTGATGGCGGCGGGTCCGCGTCGGGCTGAGCGATTATTCACAGCAGCGCATGGGCGATGTGACCTATGTTCACCTCAAGTCGCCCGGCGCCGGGCTCGCGGTCGGAAACGCATTTGCCGAAATAGAAACAATCAAAGCCAATTCCGACCTTTTCTCGCCTGTAAACGGGGTTATTTCAGGCATCAACAAGTCGCTCGATTCCGTCCCGGAGATCATAAATCAAGATCCCTACGACAAAGGCTGGCTGGTGGATATCGAAACCGACGATTGGCAAGCCGATCAAGCGCGGCTGCTCAAGCCGCGGGAGTACCTGTCTGTTATCCGCGAACAGGCCGAAAAGGAGTTGAACGATTCATGAGCCGGACCGCAACCTATCACACCACAGTCCGATGGAAAGGCGGGCATTGGGGCCACCTGGTCATGGGAAACGGGCCGGAATACGAATTTTCCGCCCCGCCCGACGCACAGGGTTTTCCCGGAGTTTTCACGCCGGAAGACGCGTTCGTGGCCGCCGCCAATACATGCGTGATGATGATGTTTATCTGGGCGGCAGAAAGGTTCAAGCTAAATTTGCTCTCCTACGAGTGCCGCACCGAGGGCACGAAACTGATCGAACTCGATCGTACGGAAATCTTCAATCGCTTGCTTTTTCGCCCCAAAATCCGCGTGGCGGCAAATAGCGAATCGCCGGAAGCGGTCAAAGCAAAGGTGCGGCGCGCACTTAAAGCCGCCCAGAAGTACAGCCTCGTGGCCAACTCCGTCAAGTCGGAAATCGTCGTGGAGCCGGAGGTAGTGATAGAATAATAAAATCAATCCATAAGACGCAAACGAAAGTAAGTCGAAAAAACACGCGAACATAGAGTCAACCCGCTAATGGAGAAAATCAACATGATTATTCAAGTCCTCGGAACCGGGTGCGGCAAGTGCAAGGCGCTATATGAAACAGTGAACAAAGCCGTAACGGAAACAGGCGTGGACGCCATGGTCGAAAAGTTGGAAGATATCCAAAAAATTATGTCTTACGATATCCTCATGACACCCGGACTTGTGATCGACGGCTACGTCAAGGTCGCCGGACGCGTCCCAAACCTGGAAGAAGTCAAACGGCTGATCCTGGCGGCAAAAGGCGACTAACCGGCAAAAAAAATGGAACATGCGATGGCCAATCATAGTAAAACAGGAAAAGTTTTGGTGATCCCTTGCAGCGGGATCGGCAAGGTGCAGGGTTTGATCTCCCGCGAGGCGGTCTATCGAGTCCTCGACACCTTGCCGCCGCCCGGAACTGAAACTGTTTGTCTGGCCCTGTTGGTTACCGGCGATTCGGAGACGATTAAAAAAGTGCGGGATTGTCCGTGCATCACCATCGACGGCTGCCCCAAACTATGCGCCAAAAGAACGTGGAAATGTCGGGAGGGAAAGTTTCCCATGCGGTTCACGTCTTCGATGCCTTGAAATGCCGCCGCGGCAAACAGTTCGGCTCTCCCACCGCGCTCAGCGAAGACGGCTGGGCCGCCGTGGATGAGATTGCCTCCGGCGTCGCCGACACCGTCCGGCAAATAGGTATAGGTTAAGGGGAATATCATGGGTGAATTAAACAAGGTGGGCATCATCTCTTGCAGCGGCGAGGAAATCCCGGCAGGGACCGTTTCCAGGCTGGCAACCCGCCGCGTGCTGGAGCTTCTCCGCCCTCAATCCACGGTAACGTTATGTCTGCCTTTGTTCCTGGCGGGCGAAGAAACGGAACGCCGCTTCGCGCGAAATCATCCCACCATCACCGTGGATGGTTGCAATAAGCTCTGCGCCAAACGGGGAACGGAAACTTTTAGCGGCCGGGTGGCGGCTTCGCTTGTGGTGACGGATATTCTGGGCGATAAGGCGGCCGGCTGTCATCGTTCGCTCCGGGAGGCCACAAAGATTGACGAGGAAGCGGTCTGGATCGTCGCCGAAAAGATTACCGCGCAAGTAGACTCCCTGCTGGCTTCGATCCCGCACTTTGAACGGGTCGAGGACGCCGGCGCCGATTCAGGTGCATGCTCTTGCGGAACTCCCGCCCCTGAAATAACATTGCAGATCAAGGGCAAGACAGTAGCCGTCAAAGGACTTCCGCTTATATTCGAACGACTGCATAAACAAGGGCTGGAACCTGTGAATGATTTTGCCGACCGGGTGCTGGAAGCGGTCCGAATCTATCACTCCATAGAACCTGCCGAAGAAAATTACTATCGAGAAGCTTTAGCCGCGTCTTACCGGCAGTATTGTCAACACTAACCAGATGCAAATTAATAAAATTGAGGAACATCATTATGTATGCTAAAAAGGCCTTCACGGTTTGCTTGCTGTTATTCGTGGCCGCCGGCATTATAGTGCTGGCAGTCAAAAGCCTTCGCTCGGGCTCGCCATCCGCCGGCGCCGAACCGTCGATCCAAAACGGCGTAATAACGTACTATTTTCACGGGAACACGCGGTGCCCCACCTGCCTCTCCATTCAGTCGCAGACTCAAGACGCGATTCAGGCGCATTTTGCCTCTCAATTGAGCAGCGGAGAAGTTGCGATGCAAACCGTCAACTATGAGCAACCTGCCGCCAAGCAGTTGGTCGATAAGTTCGAGATTCAGATGCCTGTCGTTGTGCTGGCGAAAATGAAGAATGGTGTAATCCAGGATTGGAAGCGCTTAGACGAGGTGTGGGCATTGGTAGACGACAAGCCCGGCTTCACCAATTTCGTGCGAGGGGAGATAAATCGGATGCTGGCGACCGAAAATCAAGCGGCGCCCGCATCGGTGCGTGAAGACGGCCCAGACATGCCGAATCCGAATTCCAAGGGCGCGGCGGAGAAGCAACGGGCCGAGATTCCAGTTCCATAACAAAGACCGGTTTTTTTAGCCATATCAGGAGATTAGAATTATGAAACGTGTTGCCATTGCATTTGTTATTCTTGGCATGGTAGTTATCTGTGCTTTTGTGATTTCACAATCAGTTGCCGCCGCCGACGCTTCAGACGAGGCCGGCGTGCCCGCCGATCGCGTCGTGGTAATGTATTTCCATCGAACGCAGCGCTGTCCGACGTGCCTGAAGATGGGCGGCTACTCGGAGGAGGCAGTCAAAACCGGATTTGCCCAACTGATCAAGGAGGGTAAAGTCGAGTTTCACTACATCGATTTCCAAGACAAGAAAAACGAAGCCCTTACAAAAGGCTATCAGGTAAGCGGCCCCACATTGATCGTTGCGCGAGTCGCCAATTCCAAAGTTGCGGAGCTTAAAAACCTCAAGGAAATGTGGACCAAAGTCCGCAATAAGGATGATTTCGTGGCGTACGTTCAAAACCACGTGAAGGACTACCTGAAGTCTAAATAGGTTCTCAGCGTATCTGGTTGGCCGGCCGCGGGCGCCAATATTTTTCCCGCCTTCCTCACTGAAGGATTGAGTTTGAACGCGGAGGGATGAAGCTCATGGTTGCATACATGCTCTATGCCGGGGCGGCCCTTTATCTGGGGATACTAACATCGATTAGTCCTTGCCCACTGGCTACCAACATCGCGGCGATATCGTATGTCGGTCGCAAGGTGGGCGATTCCCGTTGGGTAATAGCCGCCGGCTTCCTGTATACGCTGGGACGGTGCTTGCTTTATCTGGGACTGGCGGCGTTGCTGACAGCCACGACGCTGTCGATTCCCGCAGTGTCGTTGTTTCTCCAGAAATATATGCACTTGGTTCTCGCTCCCATCTTTTTGCTGCTGGGGATGTTTCTGGTGGGACTATTAACATTCAGCGGAGGCGGGGCAATGATAAGTGAGGGAATGAAAAAAAGGATCGACGCGATGGGAATTTGGGGCGCGCTGCTATTGGGAGTGCTCTTCGCCGTGTCTTTCTGCCCCACGTCTGCAACATGGTTCTTCGGCTTGGTCGCTCTCATATTGGGTTCCGAAGCCGGTGCAATCACTGCCGTCCTGGCCAAAATCGGCATCAGCCTGCCCGAGGCGTCGTTGCCAGGGGCTACCTTGGTTTTGCCGTTCATCTACGGCGTCGGTACCGCCCTGCCGGTATTGCTGGTGGTCTTCGTACTTGCCTATAGCGCCAGTCCGTTGGCAAGACGTACAACGTGCTCTCCAAGATCGAATGGTGGGCACGTATCATCACCGGCTGGATCTTCATTCTATTAGGCATTTACTTTTCGTTGAAGTACATTTTCGAAGTGATTTGAAATTGGGCGGCATCTCTGGACTAAACAACCCTTGATGTCGCCCATGCGGGGCTTAAGATCCTTGCTAGATTTCGCCCCGGGACTAACGTCACTGGCTAAACGACGCTGCCGTTGCGTGGTAAAGGAATCATTCGTTAAACAAAACTCAGGTTACCACATTAGGTAGACAACCTTCGCGAACCCGCCGACTGAGGTATATCAAATTATTGTGAACATCCATTCACAATCATTTAAAATATCTACCGCAAAAAAGATTGCTAGCAAATAAGCCCGCTTCATGATCCGGCAAAATATCAAAATGGCTCCCAAAAGCGGTTAATACCTCGGATTAGTCAAAACTCCTCTTGACCGTCCCGACCCTATTACAGTATTCTTCGCCACCTTGTTAATCCCTTTAGCCATAGGGGTTTAATAGGTCGGGCATGGCTTGCGTCATGGGCGGCAGTTCAGAGTCGTTCTTCTCGTGGTTACTCTTCTCATGGTTATTATTCATTCGACCCGATTTGGGACGCGATGCCTCTGCCGGCTGACCGTGCCTGTATTAATAATCCTGTCTATCGGTTCGGGGTGTAATAACGGCGTTTACCGCGTTTCTAATCTTCCGGCCGAATGTTTTGCTCCTTCGCCGGTTAATGCGGAAACCATCAATCTGGCGGGCTTGGCCGACACTACCGTCAGCAGTGAAATCATACAACTGGGCGACGTTCTCGAGGTAACCATGGTTACCGACTATGAAAAAATGGCCGCCACCAGCACGCCGGTCCGCGTGGCGAATGACGGCACGATAGTCGTCCCCCTGGTTGGAAAAGTGGGTATTGTAGGCTTAGACATAGAACAGGCCGAACAGCTTATTGCGGCAGAGAGCATCTCGCGCGGCGTTTATCGCAATCCTTGCATTACTCTGACCATGAAGCAGTGCCGCACGAATAAGATTACGGTAGTAGGGGCAGTGGACAAGCCGGGAACGGTAGACCTTCCCCGCGCCTCGAGTTCGCTGTTAAACGCCTTGGTTGCCGCCGGCGGTTTGAACAAAGACGCCGACTCCGAGGTGGAAATTCGCCGCACCGTTGCCCCCGGCTTTCCTCCAAACCAGTCCCCGGACGGTAATTTGCAGGCTGCGGACAAGACCGGAAACGGCCTGGTCCCGGCAAGCTATCAGCAAGAGCAGGCCGCGGCAGGGCCTATTTCGGTGATCAAGGTAAATCTAAATGCTGTTGCCGCGGGGGCCGAAAAACTGCCGGATCTCCGCGACGGCGACGTTGTTTACGTTGCCAAGCGAACGCCCAAGCCGGTTTATGTCATCGGGTTGGTCCGCAAACCCGGGGAATTTCCCTTTCCCGTGAATCAGGAAATTCGCGTTCTGGATGCTATCGCGTTGGCGGGGGGATGTTCCAATCCTTTTGCCGAAGATGTGCTGGTGATCCGCCGGCTGCCCGGCAGGGCAGAACCGGTACGCATCTCGGTCAGTCTCCAGGCTGCCAAGCAGGGGCAGGACAACGTTGCCTTGGCGCCCGGCGACACCGTTTCGGTGGAACAGACCCCCGTCACCGCCGTTGTGGATTTCATACAAACCTTTATCCACGTGGGATTTGGAGCCTCGATGTCGTTGTATTAGAAGCTTTGCCGTAAATATTCTTTATCAGTCTCTTTATCGCCGCCAACGAAAAACATCTTCCGCCAGGCAGCCATGGGACAAGAAACTACTCCAACGTCGGACGCCTTCGATTTCGAAATCACGCAGCTTGCGCACACGCTGTTGCGGCTGGTGTTTGCCGTCCGCTATCGGAAGAATCTGGTCATCGCGGTAATGGCGGCCAGCGCGTTCCTGGGCGGGCTTTATTACACTACCAGGCCGCGGCTGTATTCTTCCAAGGCGTCCTTGCTGGTCTCGCAAAACGGCCGCGACCAACTCGATACTTCCATCACCAACGAAGAGTCCCTGCGCCAGAACACCATGCCCACCTTCGAAAAAATCATCGTCAGCGCAAAAGTGCTGGAAGGCGCGCTGCAACACCTGGGGCCCGCCGATCGCATCGATTTCAACAACAGTCCCAATGAATCCTGGATGGGGATATTGCAGAAAAATGTGACCGCGCAAGTGGTGCGCTACACCAGCATCATCGAAGTCAGCTATTGTTCCAAGGATCCCCAGGTGGCGGCGAATATCGTCAGCGCGGTCGTGCAGTCCTACCTCGATTTCATGGACCGCATTCACAAGGGGACAGCCGGCGAACTCAGTCGTATCCTGACCAAGGAACGAAACGAAGTGGCCGAAAAACTCGCTCAAAAACAAGAGGAGCTTTTGGCTTCCCGCCGAAATATGGCCGACTTGGGGTTCCGCTCGGAAGGAAAAACGCTGCACCCCATGGTGCAACGCGCCATGTACTTCAACGACGCGCTGATCTCCGCGCAGAAACAGCGGGTGGACTATGAAGCCGCTCTGGCCGCTCTTCAGTCGGCCGTGCGCAACGGCGAGGATCTGGGGCAATACATGTCGATAGTCTCAGATGTTGCGGGCAAAGAGTTGCTGCTTAACAGCCTTGGCCTGAGCTCTCAGGATATAATGACCCAATCCAACCTCACGCAAAGCATGCTCGATGCCCGCGCTAAACTCGAAACCATGCAACAGAATCTGGGGCCGCGGCACCCGGAGGTAATCGCCCTGGCGGAAAAAATTCGCCTGACCGATGAATTTTTACAAGTTTACCAGCAACGTTTCTCCACCCAAAAGACTGATCGCCCCCAAGGCCAGCTCGGACCCTGGCTGATGCAAATGCTGCAACAAAAACTCGACGAGACCAGGAAAAAAGAAGAAATTTTGCAAGGCAAGTTCGAGGAAACCCGCGCCGAGGCCGTCAACCTCAGCGGCCAGTTGGCCCAGGTGGAATTGTTGGAACGGGACATCAAGCGCCTTGGAGACATGAACGATGTTTTGCTGAACCAGATCGCCTCCCTGGACCTCAAGCAGAACGGCCAGGATGTCCGCGTGGCAGTGATCGAGGAACCCAAGGTAACGGGCTCGCCCGTTTCGCCTAAGTTGGCCTATGTGGCATTATTTACGCTTTTAAGCGGGTTTGGAGCCTCGCTGGGATTGGTAACCATTATCGACGCCTTGGATGATCGCTTCCGCACGATGGAAGAACTGCAAAATCGCTTGGGCGTACCCGTGCTCACCGTCATTCAGCGTTTAAAGGCCCCGGAAACCACGGGATTGCAGGCCCTGGCCATGTTCGCCGCCCCTTCGACCCCTGAATGCGAAGGCTTCCGAACCCTGCGCACGGCACTAACCCTTACGCATCAAGACGTTCATCAGATTTTAATCACCAGCCTTGAGTCCGGCGATGGAAAAACGACTGCATTGGCCAACCTGGCCGTCTGTTATGCCCAGGCCGATAAATGCACGCTTTTAATCGACGCCGACTTGCGCCGGTCCGGCCTGACCAATCTGCTGAATGTAAGGGGGACCAATGGACTGTCGGAAATCCTCCGCCAGGAAGGCAATCTCGAACAATTGGCCGCCGAACACATCCGCACCACCGGAGTGAAAGGGCTGGACATCCTGCCGGCCGGACCCCGGCCCAGCAATCCCGCCGAGTTACTCGCCGGGCCGAGGTTCTCCCAACTACTGTCCTGGGCGGGATCGGTCTACGATATGATCCTCATCGACACCACCCCAGCGCTTCTCACGGCAGATCCCGCCATCATCAGCCGCGTGGTTGACGGCGTGGTGATGGTCGTCAAGCCGGCCAAAAACCACCGTCACCAGGTGATGCGCATGGTCGAGCGCTATACCATGCTTAAACTCCCCGTGTTGGGACTTATCGTCAACGCGGCCGGTTCGGAGACCGACGACGGCTATTACAACTACCGCGACTATTATGTCGACAGTTACGGGTATTACGCGGTGGAGAACGATGAGGATTGGCAGGATAAAAGATCAGCCGAGGAGACCTGCATGCCCATGAAGCGCAAATCATCCCCCGGCACCGACCAGGAAAAAGAGTTTCGACCTCTGAGAATTCCGAAACGGGTCGCGTAGCAGTAACTAACGGCAAACGCCCGGTAAATTGAAAAATGTTCAATCAACGCGACAGTTTGAAAACATTGCGGCATATTCATGTCCAATCGCCTCGCGCCGAGGGCTTAAGCGCGCTAATGTTGAAAGTTATCGACGGCGGCTTGGCTGGAGTCATTTTCCTTCTTCCCTTTGTGATGGGCGGGCGCCATCCCCTGGGACAATTGATACTGGCTGTGCTGGCCGTGATCGCGGGCCTGGCTTGGGCCATCCGCCAAAGTCTCCGCCCTCATCCCGTCTGGCGGCCCACTTGGGCCCTGGCGCTGATTTCCGCCGGGGCGTTCCTTGTCACGCTGCAAACCGTCCCTTTACCTCAACCCATATTGGAACTGCTCGCGCCAAGGCATGCGAATATCCTGCCCCTGTGGAATACCCCACAGGCGGATTCCGCATCGTTAGGCCGCTGGTCTACGATCTCCTTCGCTCCCGAGGAGACGCGCGGGCAGCTTGTACTGCTGTTGTCCTATGGGATATTGTTTTTCGTAACGGTCCAGCGCATTAAGGCAATTGAAGACGTAGAGCGGCTTTTGCGGTGGTGCGCACTCTCGGCGGCGTGCATGGCGGTGTTTGGACTGGTCCAATATCTCACCGGTAATGGAAAGTTCTTTTGGTTTTACACACATCCCTTCACCAATACCTTCAATGCAGCAAAGGGAAGCTTTACTAATAAAAATCATTTTGCTCATTTTCTTGCCTTGGGAGTCGGACCGTTGATTTGGTGGTTGTTGCATGCTTCTCGCCGCATGCGGTCTCGAATACATGGCGCAGACCCCATGCCCGCTCTTGCTTCAGGCGCAAAACACCGCTGGCGCCATACCCGCGCTTTCCCTGGGCATGCTCAAAACCTCCCACCGACATTCGTTTAGCCGCAACCGGTCTTCAACGGGCGCCATGCATGGCATGATCGGTTGGTCGGGCAGCGCTCGCGCCAATCGCACGAACGAATTAAAAACCTATATCTTGGCATTGGCACTGGCCGTGGTCCTGTTTGCCGGCCTGATGTCGCTTTCTCGCGGCGGAATGGCGGCCTTGTTCATCGCCGCGTTAGTCTCCGCGGCCGTTGGTTGCCTGGCTTCCGCCGCGACCGGCAGGTTCCTGGGCATTATGTTGGCTGCTTGCCTGGTCATCGGCGCTGCATTGTCGGTCTTCGGCTTGGACGACGTAGGCCGCCGCTTGGAAACATTAACACACGGCAAAGCCGAACAAAATGAATGGTCCGGAGGAAGAATAACCCTCTGGACAAGCGTTGCCGGGGCAATCCCCGACTACTTTTGGTTTGGCGCCGGCGCTGGTAGTTTCAATGAAGTTTATCCGATATATTCCGACGGCGCCCTGAACGAGTCCATCGAATTCACACACGCCGAAAACTCCTATCTGCAAGTTCTACTGGAAACCGGCGCTAGCGGTCTGGGGCTTGCACTGGCTTGCCTAGTTCTGTGGTGCTCCTGGTGCGTGGCCGGATGGAAAGGTTCCGAGCGATTAAAAATATGCGCGGGTGCGATTGCAGGCGCCTTGGCCGCCGGAACGGCGCAGGCCCTGGTGGACTTCGTATGGTATGTCCCGGCTTGCGTGGCAATTATGGCTATTTTGGCGGCCTGCGCATTGCGCGTAAGCCAATTTGCCGCCCCCAGGACCATTGATGTTCAACCGGCGCCCATGCGCCGTTTGGCGGCAGTGACCGCCGCAATCGTCCTCATGCTGGCGGGCGCGTGGATGATCCACAATCGCATCGGTCCGGCCTCGGCCCAGCCTTACTGGGAACAATATCTCATTACCCTGCAAGCGAATTATCCTGGTCAGCCCCCGGCCGATAACACCGATTCAAGCGCCGGCCATAATGCCGGCACTGCCGCCGTCGGAAGAGAGAACAAATTGATCGGCTGCTTGGAAAATGCGGTTTATTGGCAGCCGACCCATTCGTCCGCGCACCTCGCCCTGGCCGAAGCCCATCTGCGCTTGTTCGACAAGTTGCAGGCGAACTCGCCCAACCCGATGACGTTGATAAACATCCGCGACGCCGCGCTGGATTCGGACTTTTCTTCGCCACAAGCCCTAAGCGACTGGCTTGCGCGGGCACTGGGCGACCATTGGATACATTTGGACGCCGCATTGCGTCATACCCGGCAAGCGCTTTCGCTCTGCCCGTTGCAAGGTCGAGGTTACATTTATCTGGGCAAAATAAGCTTTTTAGAGGGGAAAAAGAGCTTGACCAAGCAGGCATGCATTGCACAGGCGCTAAGGGTCCGGCCTTTCGACGGCGCCGTGGTCTGCGCAGCCGCCGCCGAAGCCTTGCTGGAAGGCGACATGCAACGCTGGCTGGAACTTTCCAAGCGGGGATTTCGCTGCGGCCCCGCATACCAACGGGAACTAATCTGCAATCTTGTAGCCAACGTCCCGTCTGAAGGGATCCAGCCCATGATCGACTTCATCATCACTCAGTTCCAACCGGACCTGGAAG
This sequence comes from Pirellulales bacterium, assembly GCA_963845975.1. Lineage (GTDB taxonomy): Bacteria > Planctomycetota > Planctomycetia > Pirellulales > Thermoguttaceae > JBEKIK01. Next base: position 2,348,551 of record CAWJUD010000002.1, read on the forward strand.
GCTTGCAATCGCTTTATGCGGCTTGCTCAAAGCGGGTCGACGCCGAGCTTCTAGTGCCACTGTGTCAATATCAGGCGCTGAGGGCAGAATTCGAAGCGCGAAATCGAAAGGACCCGGGTGCGCTTGCAATATGGCTGGAAGCTCAAAGGCTCCACACGCAATTGAACGACGGCCCCCAAGCCCTGCAATGCGCTCGCTCGCGCTGGAATGCGACCGCAATAATTATCGCGCGCACTACCAACTTGCCTCGTGCCTCCTGGAGCAAGGATTATTTGCCGAGGCAGAGACGCACTTGCACTGGTGCTTGCAAAGGGCCCCCGGCGACAAGTCGCTGGAAATCAAACTTAAACAGGCGCTAAAAGGCCGGCTCGATGCCCAGCGCTGCGCCGCGGCCCAAAAAAGCGACAAGTTTTAAGGGAAACATGCCTAAACATATAAAGGACTTAAATCCTGAAAAATAAACCTTGGGGCAATGTATTATTCATACGTCAGACCATGCAGCCGGTAAGGAAACAACCTTTAGCGCTTTTGTAAAAATGCTTGTCAAGCCTTTTTTCATAACACGGTTTCTAAATCCGTCCTCCGTAAGACGGTTTTTAAATCCTGCTAATATGCGCAGGTATCTCCATGTGCTTATCGGGGCCGGGTTATTGCCGATTTTTATCGCCATATACTACCTGTGTTACTGGCTGCGATTCGAAGGACAGTTGGGACGGTATGGATTTGATACTTTCCTCGCCACGGTAGGCTGGGTGGTGTTCGCCAAACTAGCCTGGTTTGTGGGTTTGCGGGTGTGCCGGGGATGGAGCCGGCCGGTGACCTTTTACGATCTGGGCGTGTTATTGTGCGCTGCAAGCTGCGGGGCAATCACTGTAACTCTGATATTTTATCTGCTGGTTCCCTTGCCCGCCATACCCCGCAGCGTGCTGGTGATCGATTGGGGAACCACAATCGTGGTTGTGGGCGGCTTGCGCTCCCTGTTGCGCGGCTGGCATGAAACGATTTGGCTCCTGTCTCGACCGGCAGGGCAGGTCCGCGTGTTAATCGCGGGAACGGAAGAGACAGGAGCTTTAATGCTCAGGGCCATACGGCAAGTGGGCAGGCCGAGGTACCGCGTCGTAGGTTTTATCAATTGCGACGCCAGGCTGGTGGGCGCGCGCATCGAGGGCGTGCCGATTGTCGGCGTTATCGAGGAGTCGCGCCAACTAGTCCAACGCTACGCGGCGAGGCAGATCCTCGTGGCCCAGGGAGAATTTTCAGGAGAGGAGTTGCGGAAACTTATCGACCAAGCCCAGCATAACCACTTCGAAGTCCGCGTGCTTCCCAGTTACCGGCAGTTGATCGACGGCAACCTGATCGTGCAGCCCCAGCCCGTATCAATCGAGGATCTGCTGCAACGCAAACCGGTAAAATTGGATATCGACGACATCCGGCAATGGATCGACGGACACGTGGTATTGGTCACCGGCAGCGCCGGAAGCATAGGCTCGGAAATCTGCCGGCAATTGCTGCAATTTTCACCGCGGCGGATCGTGGCGGTTGATCGCTCTGAAACCGGACAATTCTTCTTGGAGCACAACCTGAAACCGCTCATGAACGGCATACAAATCGATCTGATCGTCGCCGACGTCCTCGATCATCCCCGGATCAGCGACGTTCTGCACAAGCACCGGCCACAGGTGATTTTCCACGCGGCGGCCTACAAGCATGTCCCCCTGATGGAGAATAACCCCGGCGAAGCGGTAAAAAATATAGTAACTGCTACGCGCCGACTGGCTGAACTGGCCATGCAGTCCGGCGCCAGCTCATTCGTGTTGATCTCCACCGACAAGGCTGTAAATCCCACCAGCGTCATGGGCGCCTGCAAACGTATTTCGGAACTGTTCGTTCAGTCCTTGTCGTCCCGATCGCCTTGCCGGTTTGTAACGGTGCGATTCGGCAACGTGCTGGATTCGGCCGGCAGCGTGGTGCAAGTATTCCGCAGGCAGATAGCGTCCGGCGGTCCCTTGACCGTAACGCACGCCGACATCCGCCGCTACTTCATGACTATCTCCGAAGCCGCCCGCCTGGTCATACAAGCCGGGGCCATAGGTGAAGACGGGCAGATTCTCCTTCTCGATATGGGCGAACAGGTCCGCATCGTCGATCTTGCCGCCGATATGATACGTCTTTCCGGCCTGCAGGTCGGGTCAGACATCGGCATAGAGATTGTAGGTTTGCGGCCCGGTGAGAAAATGTTCGAGGAACTGCACGCCGACGACGAACAACGCCTGCCCACCAGCCATCCGAAAATCATCGTCGCCCAGCGGATTCAGGCTCAAAACGCCGACCTGCCGCTTAACATCGCGGAATTGGAGCGCCTCGCCCGGACGGATCCCCAGAAAATACCCGCCCAACTGCATAAGATCGTCCCCGAATATTGTATTTCAAGATTAACCCTACCTTTTGGACCGCAGCACGCCGCTACGCCGGAGCGGCGGATTGCCGCTTGAATTACCCTTGACGCCATGAATCAACCCGAACCCTTTATCGACATTCATTGCCATCTGCTTCCCGCCTTGGACGACGGTCCGGCCGCTTGGGAGGAATCGCTTGAAATGGCCGAGATGGCGGCTGCTGATGGAATCGTGGCAATCGTGGCAACACCGCATCAGTTGGGCAACCATCCGCATGTCACCGCTGAGAACATCCGCGTCCAGGTTGCCCGGCTTCAGTCGATGCTCGAGCATAGAGGCATCGGCTTGGAATTACTTCCCGGCGCCGACGTCCGCATAGATCCGGACTTGACCGGCAAGGTCTTAAACGGCGAAGTCCTTACCCTTGCCGACCAGCGACGACACGTGCTTTTGGAGTTACCCCACGATCTATACATCCCTCTGGACCGGCTGCTGGGCGATTTGCGCACGGCGGGATTGACGGGAATTTTATCGCACCCGGAACGCAACCAAGGCATTATCAATCAACCCAAAATACTATCTAATCTGGTCAACCAAGGATGCTTGTTGCAGGTCACTGCGGGAAGTCTTACCGGCATGTTCGGATCAAGAATCCAAAACTTTGCCGAATCTATGGTAGAGCAGGGATTTGTCGATTTTATAGCCTCCGACGCCCACGGGATAAAATACCGCACTCCGCTGTTAAGCCAAGCCTTTCAGCGTGTGTTGAAGTTAGCCGGTTATGATACGGCCATCGACCTGTTCTGCCGCAACCCGGCTTGCGTCTATTCCGGTATGCCGGTGGCTCCGCATGCACCCCAGTATAAAAAACAAAACTCGTTTTGTGGTAACTATCTTTTAAATACAGCGCGCCAATTCGTACGTTTTTAGTAAAAAGGCCAAAGCCGACAGCCGATATAGACAACACTCTACTCGTCTAATTGTGGATCATACGACCGTCAGGATGATCCAGGGGCATCGGCAAATGGCGGATAACACAGACTAGGAAGACTGGATAAGTTTTTCTAAACGTAAAGGAGTCGTTCAATGTCTTCTAAAGCATTCCTTTGCAGTATGTTTATCGCTTCGGTAATCTTTGCGACATGTCTACTTAATGCAGGCTGGGCGGTTGATTCATTGCCCAAAACCAATATGACAGACGTCGCTCTAAGCGACGGTGGGACCTTGCAGGGCCAGGTTGTCGATCTCCAGAACATGGGTCAAGCGGGTGTTCCCATTGTCATAAGGTACCAAAACCGCGACGTGGTAAAAACGGTTACCAACACCAATGGACAATTCGCTGCCCAGGATCTCCGCGGCGGAGTATACAACATTGCCACGGCGCAAGGCGAGAATACATTTCGTTTATGGGCCCCGCGCACGGCCCCGCCGGCTGCCAAGCAAAGTGCCATAGTATATGTACAAAATGGCGGTCTTGGCGGGGGGGGCGGCGGCCTGAAGGCTATTCTAGGTCATCCGCTCGTACTGCCCGCCGCTATCGCAACAGCCATCGCCGTACCCATCGCGGTAAGCGCCAGTCATCAACCGGCAAGTCCTTGAACCGCGCGTTCAACCTTTTTTATTTCCCTTCGACCTTCAATCCGGCAAAGTACGTCTGCGCGTCGGCCTTGGTCCAGAAGCCGATCTTGCCAGGCTCTTTGAAAGTCTCGTCCTTCGACTCCAGTTCCAGCTTATCATTCAGATAGCACTGTATGCGACTGCCCTCTTGGACGACCCGCAATGTATGCCACTTACCGGCCGGGGCTTTAACGTCTACAGAGCCCAGTTGCGTGCGCTTGCCGTCGACCACTTTATAAAGGCGGAAATTATTTTCCAGGGGGTTCATCCTTGAGATGTAATAATTTTTTGCATCTTTATATCGCCAAACCAGTCCGCCGCCCTGATCGATCTTTCCCGCCACGGCCTTGAAGGCTACCCGCAGATCGACGTCCAAAAAGTTTGATTTTTCGGCCACGCATAAGTTAAACAACGCCTTTGGACCATCGGCCGAAGTCTGCGCCAGGGCCTTTCCGCCCGGGGCGGTCGAATCTTCCACCACCTGCCATACGCTCCCCGGCCCTTCTCCCGTTTTCGCCGCGATCCAGCCTGGCGGAAGTTTGCCCGCCGCGGCGCTTTCCAAGTTAAGCCAATTATCTTGCGGGTCAGCGGCGGCCAGAAACATCATCACACACAGTCCAAACAATACGTATAATTTTTTCATATCCCTTTCTCCGAAAGTTATTTAGCCCCGGGTGAATACGCCCGGGGGCCTGTTTTGGTGAATACACCGGGGCCATGAAAAAAATCCAGATCAACTCTTTTCACGAAAAATTAATAAATTACGTACCACACGACCAAACCTGCCAATATCAGCCGATACCAGCCGAAAGGCGTCAAAGTATGCCGGCTAAGGAAATGGATGAAAAACTTCACGGCCAGCCAGGCGAAAATGAAGGAAACCACGAAACCAATTGCAATCATGCCAAATTTTTCCGCACTTAAGAATTTATAACTCTTATATAATTCGAAAAAGGTGGCGGCGACCATGATCGGAACCGCGGCGAAGAACGAGTATTCGGTAGCGGTTTTGCGTTCCAGGCCGGAGATCATGCCCCCCAGTATTGTAGATGCCGCGCACGACATGCCCGGCCATAATGACAAACATTGAAACAACCCCACCCACAATGCTTCTTTCCAAGTGATTGAATCGACTTCTTTTGTTTTCGCCCGGGGCAAAAACCATTCCACGGCCAAAATCCACACGGCGCCAACAGCCAATGCGGCTGCCACAGTGGTGGGACCGAACAATTTATCCTTGATAAACTTGTGAGCTACGAGTCCGAGCAATGCGGCCGGAATTGAAGTGATCAGCAGCAGGCCTATTCCGCGAAGGCCCGACAATCCCCGATTATCCTTAAACCGCAGCAGCCCCATGAATCGGCCGGGATACGCCGCCACAACGGCCAGGATGGCTCCGAGTTGGATGATGATTACAAAGGCGTCAACAACATCCTTGCCCCAGTGTTCATCAAGATTGAGCAAATGCTGAGTCAAAATCAGATGTCCCGTGGATGAGATCGGCAAGAACTCGGTGAGCCCTTCTACTATCCCCATGATAACGGCATAGATGCTATTCATGAAAACTCCATTTCATTAACTATCACACGCGCCTTTTGGGGCCGAACTATATTTCAGCGCCGAACTAGAGTTCAGAGCCGGGCCGTGTCGGCCCGGTTGACATACAACCCCGCCCGGCCTGACACAGTCCGGCTCCGCTTATTTAACACCGCTTATTTTGTTGAAACTAATACGCCAACTACGTCCCAAAGCCGATTTTGCCGATCTTGGGCTTGACCAGCCGCTCGAAATCCTTGTACTCCATGCGGATCAGCTCGGTATGCGAACCGGCATTAAAAACGATTTCCGCGTCTTCCGCCAGGCGGTGCGAGGCGTAGACCTCCATGCCGTACAGATTCCCAAACGGCGGCATGGCGCCGATTTCGCAATCTGGAAACATGTCTTTGAATTCTTTCTCGCTGGCCAGTTCCACTTGCCCGGCCCCGGAGACCTCTTGCAGCCGCTGGAAATCGACCTTCAACGAAGCCGGCAACACGGCCATGGCCATCTTGTTGTCCAGTTTGACCATCACCGTTTTCGCCAACTCCTTGCCCCGAACATGCGCCAAGGCGGCGATTTCCTGCGCCGTATATGCCGGCGAATGATTAATGGCCACATACTTGATATGCTGGCCGTCGAGGAACTCTTTCAGGCGATTGATTGGCATAACCATCTCCTTGCTCTAGGGTTTTCCACCCTTATCTCGCGAACCATTTGCATCCTGCACTATCGCTGAATTATATCCATAAAACAATAGCCCTTTTTATGAATTGAACAATCCCCCCATTGAATATCAGGCTTATTTCTGCACGCAATTAATACCGATAGCCGGCAGTCCGATAGTCCGGATTATTCATAGCCTAGGATTTTCAACACTGAATGTGAAACACCAGCCCGAAGCACAAGCGAGGGTAAACTGTTTGCCATGCCTCGCTTGCGCTTCGGGCTAGTGTAAATTCATGAATAATCCGGGATAGCCGGCGGTCAACGACCGCCGGCATACTCATTCTTCCTCCCGATCCTTATTCTCCTCGGAAAGGATTAAAATAATTTCCCGGGCGACCTCCTCCACCGACTTGCCCGTCACGTCGATCCGCTGCCACAGGTGCTTGCGGCATAATTGATCGGCGTAGGTTAGTTCGCGACGGATTTGCTCCGGCGAAACATAACCTTCCAAGGGAATCGATTCTTCTTCGGCCCTGGCCCTGCGCATTTGTTGCAGGCTGTCCGGAGCCGCCGCCAGGCAGAATACCCGCTGGGCAGGCACGGCCAAAAGCGGCTTCGGCGGGGCAATGCCCGGCACCAATGGCACGTTGGCCGCAAACCAACCGCGATAGGCCAGATACAACATGGTGGGAGTTTTCATGGTCCGGGAAATGCCCACCAACACCACTTCGGCACGCTCCAGGTCATCCGGGTTTTGGCCGTCGTCGTGGCGGAACGCGAATGCCACGGCCTCGATTTCCCTGGTCCTGGCCTCGACCAACTGCTGGAACAGCCCGGGCTTCTCCTGCGGCGTAAGTTTCAGATGTCTGGCCAGGCGGTCCAGAATCGGGCCCATCATGTCCAGTGAATCCACGCCGTGCAGTCTCGTTTCCGAGACCATCAGCCTGCGGAGTTCGTCCGAAACCAGCGTGTGCATAATGAGCGATTCGCCCGCGGCCGCCTCCTCCACGACAACCCGCAACTTCTTGGCCGTCCGCACATTCGGCCGCCGCACCAAATTAACCGCTGCGTTCTCGAATTGGATCAATGCCGATCGGGCCATCCGCTCCGCAGTCCCGCCAGTGCCGTCCGATACCACGTAAATCGTAAGCATCGCCGATTATTTCCCAAAATGTAACGCGAAAAAAGCCACAACCAAGGCCCCCGGTGTGTTCACCAAGGGCTAAATAATAGACCGTGTTGACGCCGATTGCCCATTACAATAACTTAAGGATCGTAGAAAATCAATTCAGGTTGTAAAATGAAATCATCCTTGATGCTGACCGTTGTCTCCAGGCTGCAAATTCCCATGCGGGAGTTTACATTTACCTTCTCTCGCAGCGGCGGACCTGGAGGGCAGAACGTCAACAAACTCAGCACCAAGGCCCTCCTGCGCTGGCCCATGCTGACCAGCAAAAGCCTGCCCGACGCGGTTCGCGCCCGGTTTTTGGCCAAGTTCGGCAATAAACTAACCAGCGACGGCGATCTGCTCATAACCAGCCAGCGCACTCGCGACGCCGGGCGCAATTCGGCCGATTGCCTGGAAAAACTCCGCCGCATGCTCACGAGCGTGGCCGAACCGACCAAGTCGCGCAGGCCAACCAAGCCCACCAAAGCCTCGGTCCGCCGCCGCCTGGAGCAAAAACGCCGCCAATCCGGACGCAAACAACAACGTAGACCGTCAGACGATGAAGAATAAATGGTTAGCCCGGGAACTTGCTCCCGGTGTTTTTTGCACCTTGTTGTTTTTTACTCCCAGTCCCCACGTTCCGGCGTGGGAACACAATTTCCCGACTCTCCGCGTCGAAAGCATTGCCACTACTTCCATAACGGTCCACACCGACATGCTTTAGAATACCAGATTCCGTAATTATCAATACCCAATTCCCGTGCCAATTCAGAAATAATATTGTGTTTTATATCTCCATTTTTTGCATCTTTACAACCTGTGGTGGCAGTATTTAATCATTCTTCACGGTATAATGAATTAGATGCTTTTCAGTTCCGCGTAACACCCGGCAGCCGCACGCCATGCCACAGCGACAAGACATCGACTTCATCCTTCGCCACTGGTCTTTCCAACCGGGAGTCGTCAGCGCCCGGTTTGCCGAGGCCTCGGACGGCCGCAAAGTAATGCAAATGCGAATCGAGATGGGCCTGCTGCAAATGGAAACCGCCGGCCGGCCGGATGGCCAGCGACCGGGCGGGGCCGAAACCTATCTCGATTATCTCAACGCCCAACTCGTCCACCAGGGCAAGATTTTCGCGCTGACCGACGAAAACCGCATGGAAATCGACCGCGAGTTCTTGCAGTTTTATCACCGGCGGATTTGCTGCCTGGCCCTGCGCGAGTTTCGCCGGGCCGCGGCCGACGCCGATCATACCCTGGCCCTGATGGATTTCGTCGCCCACTGGTCCACCGACGCGGACTGGACGCTTTCCCACGAGCAGTACCGGCCGTTTGTGATTTTCCACCGCGCCCAGGCCGCCGCCCTGGCCGAGGTGCAAGACTCCAATCCCGAAGCGGCTATAGAAGAAATCAGCCACGCCCTGGATCGCATTCGCGGAGTGTACGTCAAACTGGAGTCCGAGGAACGATTCGACGAGGACGAGTTGGTCGGCCAATTAACCCAGCTCAAAGAGTCCTTGCGCAAGGAGTACGGCCTGGGACGGACGCTTATCGAGCAACTCGACGACGCCATCGCCGCCGAACAATACGAACGCGCCGCCCGGTTGCGCGACGAAATCGCCCGCCGGCATACCGGACAACATTAGTGCGCATCTCGATACTCAACTTTCGCCCCAACAAATTGAGCAAATACGAGGAGGGAAATCTATCATCGCGGCAGGCGCAGGGCTACACGCTGCGCCGGATCGCCGCGGAGTTCCGCCAGGTGCTCTAAAAGAATCCGTCGCACTTCGAGCACGGCCAGCGGATGGGTGTGCACCGTGGAGTGATCGGCGGGCACGACGATCTCCGATACCGCATGGTCCGAGTGGCGCTTTCCTTGGCCACCACTCCGTCGCTTTCTTTAGCGATCGCGCTCAGCCACCATTGCGGCGGCACTACGCCCACGATGTTGTGATACCTGACCCACGGCGGGCGCTGGCTGGAGATCATCACCGGAAAGACCGGCGAGCTGGGCGATAGCGAGTCGATGCTGGTGTCGACCTTGACCAACGAGTTGTCGACAAAAGCCCCCGGATTTTGCACGTAAAGTTTTTGCTGGCTGTTTATCAGCGCCTTGGGCAGGTTGATCAGTTTGCCCAGCAGCCATTGCGTGGTCTCATTGGAAAACGCGCTGCCCCGATGCGGCGTGGCAATGGTTATCACGCGGCGGATCGAAGGGTTGGGCTGAAAATAAAATTCTTCGGCCAGTTTTTCGCGGTCCGGAGGATCGGCCTTGATCTGATCCAGCGGTTCCTTGCTGACCAGATGCCAATAGTCGTCGCCGCTATTGATGGTTTGCATTTCCGACACCAGCCCGCCCATGCTGTGCCCAATCAGCACCATCTGATCCAGGGCCGGCTCCTGGTGATTGGGATCGAGCGTCCGGCGGGCTTCGGCCAGATCGTGGCGCATTTGCATGGCCGAGAGCCAGAACGGCTGGCTGGTGGGATAAAGATAGAACCAAAATTGATAATGGTCGCGGATGTCCTCCGAACTCCTCAGGTCGTTGAACATCTCCATCCAGGTCATGGGCGAGGACCACAGGCCGTGCACCATCACCACGGGAATTTTGCCCGGCTCGTAGGGCTGCACCATGTAAAGGCCCATTACCGCGTCTTTCTTGTCCTGGCGCAAGTTGAACATGGCCTCGGCGGGTTTCAACAGGTTTTCGGGCTTTAACAGGGTCTCGGGCCGCAACAGCCCGGCCGTGGCCAGTGCGTCGAGTTCCGGATTCGAGAGGAAGTACGCCAGCGGCGTGGTCAGATCGCTTTCCAATGGCACCAGGTGATGGCCGACAACCGTCTCGGGGGTCGTCAGGGGATCGTAAAGCTCCAGCACGCACTGCTGATGCGACATATCTTGTCCCGTGCTCGGATCCGCATTTGGCAAAGGCCGTAAAAACGCGGTGACCGGAAAGCTCAAATCGCTTGGATAATATTTTGTGCCCACCGGTCCATCTTTGTTGCTGTTGGGACGAACCGCTATTAAAGGAACGCCCAATCCATGTACCAGATAGTGGTTTTTAAGCCCTTTCATTTCAAAGTCCGAGACAAACTCGAACCGGGCGAAATCTTCCGGCCGCCACTGCGAACCCCTCAGCTTGCACGTTATATCCCAAGTGCCGGACGCCGTGTTGATGGTTTTTGACGTTTCCGGCTTGAGTTCCTTGCTGGTGCAAATGATCCTTAAGCCCGATTCCAGGGCACTATTGTACAAGTCGCACACCCCGCGATACTGCGGATCATAGGGATTGCGGGTCGATTTGTAACGATCGTCGAACAGATATTGATACGAGTAAAGGACCGACGCGCCAAAAAGGTCCAAGGCCACTTGTTTGTCCACGCGCTGCGCCTCCATGCCGCCCAGATACGATAGCTCGGCCATGGCGTAAACCCGGTCGGCCTTGGGCTCGTAGTTGTTAAATTCCTGAAGCCGCTTGATCAACCCGCGGGGGTCGGTCCTGGGTTTGTATGTCAAGTTGTGGACGCGGAGCAACTGCTCGGTCTGCTCGCTGGGACGCGGCCCGTAATACGACGCTAACTGTAATTCCTCGACCAGCGGATTCTGGGGAACTGTGCGAAGCGTGACTCTGTTGGATGACGCGCAACCTATTGCTAGTGTTGATACAATTAACAATACGCTAATGTACGCTAGTCTAAGATGAAGCGTATTGTAGCAGGCACACGCCGTGTGCCGTCTGTTCCGCACACGGCGTGTGCGGGCTACATTTTCCGTGTCGTCCCGCATACAGCATGTACGGACTACTTTTTCCAAGCCCGCATCCCAGAATGAATCACGCCCTAGGCGTAAGCGTTTCATCGTTTTTGGATTGCTGTAACGATGCATTACAATGCCGACAAGTAATTATGGATGACATGCGCAATATGGGCCGTCTAGATAATATGGCGGCCCCGACCAATGCGCAGACCATCACACCGAAAAAGGCGGCGTACTTTAAAGAAGACCGGCCAGACCGTCAATGCCGTTTTTTGTCACACATCGATCAATTTCAATTGATCTTCGACCCAGTTTGTCGCCCGGCGCTTGTCGGTATTTGGGCAATCAACAGGAACAAGAGCGCAATAGCCGCCGAAATACAGAGCATGGAATGTTCCGCCATGTAGGCGATAAGCAGGAAAAACACGGCGCCTTCAAGGATTGCACTGCCGACAAGGATTTTCGTCTGGAGTAAGTTAATAAGCATCTGGGCTTTGCTATTTTCTTTTTCCTTTTTGTCGTCGGCAAAGCTCTCGCTTTCTCGTTTAGCGTTGAAACGGAGTGTTTGCTGGATTTTTTTCCGCCCCTGGAAAACGATGACAAACGGTAGAATGCCCCAGACGCCAAAAATAATGGCGGCTATCATCAAGGCGATGTACGTGAGGATTAGTTGGTCGGCCGCTTTATTAAGATTTTGCGACACTAAAATCACGATTATTAAAAAACAAAAACAACCAAAACTCATTGCCCCGACGATGATCTGCAAGGTGCGTATTTTAGCCGGCAACTCCTTGCGCCATTCTTTATCAAACATAAATTCTGAACCCTTTTTCATGCCGCTTCGCGATATGCCTCGACTGGCATATACGCACACTGTTGGGCTTGCCAGGTTTCAGTCCAAGCGCATCCGGCCCAGGAAAGGCCCACGCCGAAACCGATCATCAGCGTCTGCTTGCCGGGCCGCAATCGGCCCCCAGCCCGCAGGTCGTTTATTAAAATCGGAATCGTCGAAGAAACCGTGTTCCCGTAGTGTTCCAGGGCCTCGGGCATTTTTTCCAAGTCCAGGTTCAGCCGCTTGCGCAGATGATCCAGCATTAAGGCCGTTGCCTGGTGCATCAAATATATATCGACTTTATCGCTCGTCCATTTCGATTGGGCCAACAATTGCTCGATCATCGGCGGCACCACGTCCAGGGAGAACTTGACCAACTCCGGCCCATCCATGAACAGGCTGCTGGGCCAGCGTTTGCGCTTGCTGGGCTGGATTGCGCTCTGTTTAGGCCGGGCCCCGCCTTCGGTGACCATCAATGTATTGGCCCCGCGCCCGTCGGTGCCGAAGACGAATTGGCCCAGCGAAGGCTCGTCCGATGCCTCGACTAAAGTGGCGGCCGCCCCGTCGCCGAAAATGGTCCGCAACGATCGGTCGCTGAGATCGATATATTTCGAGTATGTTTCCGCGGTTATCAAGAGCACCCGCCGCGCCATGCCGCCGCGAATCAGACCGTCGGCTATTGACAATCCATAAACAAAACCCGAGCATCCCAAGTTGAAATCCAATGCGCCGATCGAAGTAGGCAGACCCAAGCGATGTTGCATGATGCAGGCGGTGGTAGGCAGAAGATAATCGGGCGTTTGCGTGCAAAACAGGAGAAAGTCGATCGATTCACGGTCGATGTTATGCCTGGTGAAAAGCCGCTGGGCCGCCGTCACACCCAGGTCCGACGCACATTGGTCCGGCTCGGCTATGTGGCGGTTCCGCACGCCAGTCTTGGCAAAAATCGTCTCGATATCCCATTTGGCGAACATCGATGAGAGCTGATCTATGTTTTCGACTTTTTCCGGCAAATGAATGGCAATGGGGCCTATCGCAGAATACGGCATAATCTTGTATTGCTCCAACTCTTCAAAAATCCGCTACCACAGCCCCCCGGGCAGGGTAGAAAAGTACCAAATTTCGCTCAAAACGTCAACAGCAATCAGATGTTGCAAACCTATATCATTATCCATAACAGGATAATAGAAAAGGGGATAGGCTCAATTACTAAGTCCTGAACATAGGGTAAGCGGATGAGATTTGATTGCTGACATCCTCAACAATAAACGTTTTTATCCCATAACCGGACATATTTCTGTATTGCCCTTGACGCTTCTAAGAACTCTATTTAATTTCCCCAAACAAACATCACCCTTATAACCTACAACCCATAATCCATACCCTATCGCCTAGTCCCTATCCGCTTAAATGCCTTTTCCGCAACTGTCCGTAATTAAGAAACCAGCCGCTCTTTGCCGGCTGAGATTGATGTTTGTCTTGATCGCAATCCTCAGCGGAACTGCCGCCGACTGGCCCGATACGCGGACGGCGGGGCCCTTTGTCTGCCGAGCGGATTTTCCTATGCAAGGCATCGAGCCTTTATTAAATGAACTCTCCCAACTGCAAATCAATCTGGTGCATGAATTGGGCGTCCCCCCGGCAAAGGAAGTAATCCAGGTTTATCTTTTCCACGACCGGCAAACCTACGACCGCTATCTGAAACAACACTTTCCTAACGTGCCCTTTCGACGGGCGGTATACATCAAGGACGGTGGGCCGGGCAGGGTCTTTGCCTTTCGCAGTCCGCAATTCGACGTCGATCTCCGCCATGAATGCACTCACGCCTTGTTGCACGCCTCATTGAAGAACATTCCCCTATGGTTGGACGAAGGTCTGGCCGGCTATTTTGAACTGCCCGCGGATCAACGTGCCTTCGGCAACCCGCATCTTAGCGCCATTCGTTGGAATGCATGGCTGGGCATAGTCCCCAGTATTGAGAGTCTGGAAAACTGCACTGATATTTCAAAAATGGGCAAGGCGGAATATCGCGATTCCTGGGCCTGGGTATGCTTCATGCTTAATGGCCCGGCCGAAGCCCGCAAAGAATTGGTAAATTATCTGCATGACCTGCAAACTCAAAATCCGCCCGATTTGCTAAGCGACCGCCTCGAGCACCGCATTACAGATTTGCATCAAAGCTTTATAACATTCTTCAAAACATGGAAAAGTAAATAAACTGCAATACAATGATTGCATAATTCAGGCGTTTCTCTATTATTCGCCTCTTGCGCATCTTGCCAATAGTTCTTTATTGGCTTCTTTTTACTATTTCCTTTTTCCGCGCAAATCGGAAAAGTTGACTAAACCCAAAAACTCACTGTGACGATACCCAAGGTGGAGTACTTTTAATCCGCTGCCCTTAATGCGCAGGGTGGAAACATGTTGGCAAGAAAAATCTTCACGCTAGTCATTCTCCTTGAAATATTGGGCATAGCCTCCGCTGTCAAGGCCCAGGGTACATCATCCGGTTCTGGTGGCAAAACCATCGGAGAGCGATTGGATGATTTTGGTCAGATGCTCTTTGGCGGCCTTTTCTCAAATAGTAACGACAGTCGTGAAAATAGAGATAATAAAGATAATGCGCAAAATAATAAACAGGCGCCCCGGCCAATACCCGGGAAATACTCCCCGTACCAGGTCCCCGGTGATAATCCCGATCCTCAGGCCGGCACTATCATAAAACCATTGAATACCGATCAGCAACAAACGGCCGGCGATTCCTCCGCACGAGCGGTTCGAGTGTATCGCTTCGATAATTACACCTCTTCGCCCTCGGCACAGACGGTGGATAATCGTCCGGGACACCGATATTTTGAAAACCAGAAGGTTCAAGAAAATGTCGATACTCCGGAAAATACGCAGGCCCTGCCGAGCGGATCCTCGAGACAATCGCTGGCTATTGCTCCAAATAAGAATTCCGAGGGAACCGTGGAACTTACCGATCAGGATAGCCTGATTACCCGGCCCTTGCACGAGAGATTCTCGCAATTTCGCCATTCGGCATTTGACGATCCTTCAAAGGGAGTTTCGCCCGATAATTCCGCAAAGAAAATGTCGGCGTCAACATCTCCGAGCAATTCGATAAGCTCCGGCAATTCATCCCTGCTGGGTCTGTCTTCTTCAAAAGAAGGAGTATCCACCCAAAAGGATTCGCAGTCCTCAGAGATCGAATCATTACCCGCATTCGGCGAATCGGCCCAGCCGGCAAAGGGTAAAACCGCCGGGACTATTACTACCGGCAGACCCACTCCGGCGAAACGTCCGGCCTCGATGGCGTCTTCCGATCGCTCGACGGTCGCAGAGCGCACCTCGCCGATATCACGCGCGGATGGCGCGATTGGTCCGGAAGGACCATTCGTTCCAAAATCGACCGCCATAAAAGACGGCGGCAGGCTTTTTACCGGCGCCGATGCTCCGGCGGTAAGCGAAAATGGCATGCTTTTCGCCCGCAAGGGTCCAGTCCTCAGCGTGGAGACTCACGGGCCGCGGAAAATTACGGTGGGCAAAGAGTCGGCTTACGAAGTTAAGATCATCAACTCAGGCGATGTGGCAGCCGAAGATCTGATCGTATTTGTGAATCTCCCCGAGTGGGCCGAAGTCATCGGCACGGAAGCCAGTGCAGGCTCCACTCAAGCTGGGACGTCGGCTCAAATATCCGCGCCTTTCCAATGGAAAGTGGGACGTTTAGAGGCCAAATCGCTGGAAAAAATGTCGTTGCGCATAGTGCCTCGCCAAAGCCGTCCCTTCGATTTGGCGGTACGTTGGGAATTCAAGCCCGCCACTTCTCAAACATTGATCGAAGTCCAGGAACCCAAACTCGAAATGCAACTTGACGGGCCGCGTGAAGTGTTTTACGGCAAGAAGGAAATATATCGGCTGAAAATGATAAACAGCGGCTCCGGCAATGCCGAGGGCGTGGCGATCAAATTTGTGCCCATTGGCGCGGGCGATAACGTGCCGGCAATTTATGAGCTGGGCCTTTTGCCCGCCGGCGAGGACAAACTGATCGAGGTGGAACTCACCGCGCGCCAATCGGGAATGCTCGAAATCCAAGTTGAAGCCAAGGGCGATGCGGGCATCCATGCGGAATTGACCGAAAAGGTTCTCGTCCGCCGGGCAGGACTGGAAATCGGCGTGGAAGGGCCGAAGCTCTTATTTGTGGGCACGACGGCCACTTATGTCGTACGCCTCAGCAACCCCGGCAATGCCCCGGCCAAAAATATAAATTTCACCGCCACGCTTCCGGCCGGATTGAAATATCTAGGCGGCATAGAAGGCGCACGCAGCGAAAGCAACGGCAGTAAGTTACATTGGACCGCCGATAGCATCAATCCCGAATCCGTCCAGACCTTTGCAATCAAATGCGTTCCAAATACCGCGGGCGTCAGCCGGGTGGAAGTCGCCGCGAACGCCGAAGACGATTTGATCGCCTCGGCCGTTGCCCTTACCCAGGTCGAATCGGCGGCCAATTTAACGCTTGAAGTGAAAGATCCCGGCGGACCCGTGCCCGTTGGCGAAGAGACCGCCTACGAAATCCGGATCCGCAACCGCGGGACAAAAGATGCCGAAGGCGTCGAGGTAATCGGGTACTTTTCCAGGGGCATCGAACCGACCGGCGCCGAAGGCGGCGCAAACCGTATCGCACCCGGCCAGGTGGTTTTCATGCCCATTCCCACACTGGCCCCCGGGGCGGAAATAACGCTCAAAATCCGCGCTCGCGCCGAATCGCCGGGCAATCACATTTTCCGCGCCGAGATGCACTGCAAGGCCCTCGGTTCCCGATTGGTATCGGAAGAAGCCACGCTCTATTACCAGGATGCACTGGCAATACCGCAAAACTTGCAGGCCCGGCCACCGCTGGATCGCAGCACACGTTAATGCCCTTAAACGCTTGTCCTGCGCCTCGTAAACTTGTGATTTCTAGTCACGAAGTTGATTGGCTCAACGCCCCGCATCGGAGGCGCTATCTCTTTTACTACTATGGTAAATCAATGGCAAAACGCCATTGGCATGCATTCACTTGTGCTACGTAAAAAAAAGATCGTTCAGCATTTTTTTCGATGGCCGTACAGCAAATTTACAGAATGGAATATAAGACCTGTTAAGAGTAAGATGCCCCCTATTTGTGGTGGTTGACATTTGGATGTTTGAATAGAATCTCACCATGTACTCACTACAAAAGACATTTCCCCTAAATCCCAGCCCTTACCTTAAACAAAGCCGGCGGACAGATCGTAGGTAATCGTAACTCAGAGTGTTATAATGAAATAACAGCAAGCGTCGCTTTGAACATGACTTCTAGAACCTAAAACGCGATTTCTTTTACCATTCTCCTCCAGGAAATGCACTGTGAACGAGACCGACCATAGTCACTTGATCGGACCGGGGGATTCGCCTCGAGCAACGGACGAACAACACAACGAACTTACCAGGATGCAGCGGTCTTTGTTGTGCATCTTCGTGCTTGTTCCGCTGTTCGTGATAATCTATTTTCTTAGTTTCTGGCTGCGGACCGAGGGCAAACTCAGCAATGATCAATGGATCGTCTTTTTGTTGACCGTTAGCGGCGTGGTGCTCCTAAAGATGATAGTATTTCTCTGGTTTCGCGTGCATCACATTCTGGGGCGTTATGTAACATTCCAGGATTTAATCACACTGATTTGGGCCGCCACGATTAACCAGATTGTTTTGGCCGTCATCATTTATTATCTATTGCGGATCGACTCCATTCCTCGCAGCGTGTTGCCTTTGGATTGGCTGCTAACCATCATGGGAGTCGGCGGTCTTCTGGCCGTTCTACGCGTGCTGCACGAAAACAATTGGCCGCCGTTCGCCTTCTTTTCCAAAAAAGTGCCCGCCTTGATCGTGGGCGCCAACGAGGCCGGCGAATCCCTGCTGTATGCCATCCTTCGCAACCGCAAGATGCCGTATCACGTGGTCGGTTTCATCGACGAAGATCCCCAGCGCGTGGGCACCCGCATCGGCAGCTCGCGCGTGCTGGGAACCCTGCCCGAAACCTGCCAAATCGCCGCCCATTACGGCGTCACCGAAATCCTCATAACCACCGGCGGACTCTCAGGCCGCCAGGTGCGGCGATTGGTGGATGAAGCCCGGCAGCGCCAGATGATCGTAAAGGTCTTACCTAGTTTCGAGGAACTCATTAGTGGTCGATTGGCGGTACAGCCCCGCCCAGTGGCCATCGAGGACTTGTTGCGCCGCGAACCGGTAAAATTGGAACTGGAAAACATCCGCCAATGGATCGATAATCGCGTGCTCTTGGTCACGGGCAGCGCGGGCAGCATCGGCTCGGAAATCTGCCGCCAATTGCTGCAATTCTCGCCCAAACGGCTGATTATGCTGGACCGCTGGGAAACCGGTCAATTTTATCTGGAGCAGGAATTAAACCGGCAACGCCGCGACGTGCAAATCGACGTGCAAATCGCCGACCTCCTCGATGAAAAACGCATGCGCGAGGTCCTGGAAAGCTCCCGGCCCGACATCATCTTCCACGCCGCCGCCTACAAGCACGTGCCCTTGATGGAAAAACACCCTTGCGAGGCCCTGCGAAACATCGTCCTGGCCACACGCACCCTGGCCAACCTGGCCATGCAATGCAAGGTCGATTCGTTCGTGATGGTTTCCACCGACAAGGCGGTCAATCCGACTAACGTAATGGGCGCGTGCAAACGCGTGGCCGAACTGTTCGTGCAGTCACTGGCCGCTGAGTCTTCTTGCCGCTTTGTCACGGTCCGATTCGGAAACGTGTTGGATTCCTCGGGCAGCGTGGTGCCCATCTTCCGCCAACAGATCGCCCGCGGCGGACCGGTAACCGTGACCGATCCCGGTATCGTGCGATATTTCATGACAATTCCCGAGGCTTCCCAACTCGTGATCCAGGCCGGCACGATCGGCAACGGCGGCGAGATCCTGGTGCTGGACATGGGCGAGCCCATGCGGATCGTCGACCTGGCCACCGACATGATCCGCCTTTCAGGGCTGGAAGTCGGCCGCGACGTGGATATCGTTTTCATCGGTTTGCGTCCCGGCGAGAAACTATTTGAAGAATTGCATTACGCCGACGCAAAATATCTTCCCACGCGGCACCCCAAAATCCTGGTCCTCGGCGGGGCCCGCCGCGACCCCAAAGAACTCCACGCCTCGGTCGACAGGTTGTTAAACCTGGGCGACAACAATCCTTGGCGAATCGTGGAATGTCTGCGCGAATTGGTGCCCGAGTACAAACCCGGCATCACCTCGCCTTACGCCGACAATGCCACGCCCTTATCGCCCGGTTCGGACGAAACTCCAGTCGATGCCGCTCCAAAGGCGCAACTCTCATAAAGCCGCGACCAGCGGTCGCGCTTTCCCCCCGCCAACATAAAGCGGATAGCACAGGTTAACCTGGGCGGCTATGCCGCAAGAGGCAATCGGGGATCGCAAAATCCTGCCAAAATCTCTTGGGACTTTGGTACCACCAAGAACCGGTGCTGCCCTCTCCAAACACTTTGACCCCTCTACGGAATTGATTTCGAAAAAAACGAGAATCGAAAGAAAATACTTATTGACTTCTTGTGGGGGGGGACTTATACATTAGAATAATGGGTGGTGTGGGCTGGAAATAGAATTTTTTTCGTGAGGCAGCGATAAGTGTTCCGGTCTGAAAGACGATAGGTTTTTCGGGTGCGGGATGATCTTGGAGGTTTTCTCTCCATCGGACCGGAAGCGGCGGGCGATTCCGTCATCCCTTTTTTCGCAGCGCTTATGGAGAGAGATTCATAATCCACAATAAAAAATCTCTGTCCAAGACGGAAAGTAAATACAAAAAAGTTTTAACAAGGAGATATAAAAATGAAAAAGTTGCAAATATATTTTCTAAAAACGAGCAAATACGTTCCTTGGTTTATTTGCTTGGTTGCCCTAGTGTTTCCGGTGTTTGGAAAAATTGAGACGGTTAAAGCCGCGAGCATTTCATTCCCCGCAACAACCTCTGTTCCACTTACACAAACCGATTGGATCGATCAATCCGTGGCGTTTCCGAAATTCGATCCCAGTCTTGGGACATTAACGAAGGTGCAAATTCTGTTTAACGGAAGCTTTATTTCAACAATATCTTTAAATAATCCATTTGAAGAACCAATAAGCGTTGATGCTCACATTCACGCGGAGTTCGCGATACAAGATGTGGAAGAAAAGCTTCCGTTGACATCTTTTGACATTGACACGAATTACGTTCATGCGGATATGCCGGCTCATAGCGGTATTATTTTGCCAGATATCAGTGATGAATGGATTGGACCGTCGGATGTTTTTGAATACTTTACCTCGGATCTTCTCGAAGAATTTACAGGCTTAAGTACTATTGACTTCAATGCAGCATGTTCTACTAGCGTCGTGACAAATGCTCCCCAAAATGATTCGATACCACATGCAAGTCTCGGTGGAACAATCAATTATTATTACAATGTTGTTCCGGAACCCACTATGTTGACTCTATTGGCATCTCTTGGTCTGGCAGCGTGCGTCTTTCGTTTTTTTTCAACTCGAGCAAATAACAAAAAAGATTTTTCATAATCTTAGCGGGTAGCCCAGGTTCTTGAACCTGGGCGGCTATGCCGCAAGAGGCAATCGGGGATCGCAAAATCCTGCCAAAATCTCTTGGGACTTCGTCCCACCGTTTCAAGAACCGGTGTTGCCCACTTCAAACTCTATTACCCCTCTGCGGAATTGATTTTGAAAAAAATGGGAATCGAAAGAAAATACTTATTGACATCTTGTAGGGGGGGGGCTATATAGTAAAATAATGGATGTTGCGGGCGAGACATGGATGGTGCGGGCTGGAAATAAAACTGTTTTTGAGGCAGCGATAAGTATTCCGGTCTGAAAGACGATAGGTTTTTCGGGTGCGGGATAGTCTTTTTTCTTCCGTTTGCTGAACACGGCTGTAATTCCGTTAGGCTGTTTTACGGTTTTTTCGGCAATGAAATTAGGATGGCGCGGGGCTGTGTAAATTTGGTAAAATCTGAATCTGAAAATGAAGGATTATTTTCTTGAACAAAACTCAGATTAGGAGTATTAACGATGAACAAGTTTTTGAAAGCTGTCGGTTTTTTGAGTTTGTTGCTGCTCACGGCCATTCCCGCCAAAGCGACGGTTCAATATTCTGTGACCGATCTAGGTGAATTTTCACCCAAGGCGATCAACAATCAAGGAGAAATCGCGGGGCTGATCTGGCAACCGCAAGAGCATGCCGCTCTTTGGAGGAATGGGGTGACAACGGATCTTCAAACATTAGGAGGTTCGCAGAGTTACGCGGCAGGTATTAATGAGCTTGGGCAAATTGTTGGAAATTCCGCTACAAGTGATGCGCCGGGTCATGCTTTCATTTATAGTGATGGCAAAATGACTGACCTTGGAGACTTTGGTGGAAAATTCGCCGGCGCTGATGCCATCAACAACAGTGGACAAATGGTAATAAACATCTTCACCCAGCAAGGCGGTGTTCAAGCATGCCAATATACTTCAGGCTCGCTAATCAACTTAGGCGGTTTTGGCGGAGACACAACCATCGCCCACGCAATTAACTCCAAGGGCGATATTGTGGGCTATTCTACCGACGCTGATGGATCAATGCACGCTTATGTTGCTTACAACAATCAACAAGTGACTGATTTAAACATTCCTGGAGGCCATGCCGAGGCATTGGGAATCAATGATGCAGGGCAGGTTATTGGATCTTATTATCCATCCGCCGATCAAAACGAACGTGCCTTTGTACTTATCAATGGTGTATTGACCGATATTGACGCGGACAAAGACTATAGCGCTGCAACCGGAATCAATAACAACGGTGAAATAGTCGGTAATTCTGCTATCGGATACGAAGCATTTCCGTTTCTTTATAAAAATGGGACTTTGTATCGCTTAAATGACATGATTGATGCTGGAATTATCTTAAACGGAGCGTTTGGAATTAATGATAATGGACAGATAATAACCTCGGGCTACAACGGTCACTCTTATCTGCTTACCCCAATTCCCGAACCATCCACTTTAACACTTTTATGCTCTTTATTTGCTGGATCTTATATGTACATGCGGTACAGAAGAAGGTAAATCATGCTTAACTTATTGAATGGTAGATCCAGATTTCATTTAACATAATAGAAAAATATGAGGAGAAAAATATGCTTCGATATATCATGGACAAAATCAAAAGAAGGAACAGTCGAAATAATATATCATTTGCAAAAAGATATTCTAAGTATCATTCATCGAGAAGATTGACATTAGAGCATCTCGAAGATCGGGAATTACTCAGCGGAAATTATACTTGGGTAGGCGGGACTAGCGGTTCTTGGGCTAATCTTAATAACTGGTATTCTGGCGTTGCACCATCCGGCAGCGATAATGTTCTTTATTTTAATAATGCAAGTAGTCCTAATAAAGTCATGTCTAACGACCTTTCTGCCGGCGTATCTTTCTCTTATATCGGATTCGGAGCAAGCGGTTATTCAATAGCACAACCCAGTAATCCCATCAATCTTGCTGCTGGCGCACACGGTAGTGGCTCAATTAATTTGGGAGCTTCAGGAATTAATATTGGTATTAATACGGGATTGGTTCTTTCTTCCGGCAATCATCAGATATCCACTTCAAGCGGATCAGCCAGTTTGACGATTTCCGGATCAATTTCGGATCAGGATAGTTCAAGTCATGGAGGCCTGGAAATAGTTGGATCTATCACATTGACACTAAGCGGGGCAAACACATATTCCGGCGGTACGACAATTAGTAATGGAACGCTTCAAATTGGCGCTACGAATAGTCTTCCTACCGGAGGAATAGTTAATTTAGCAAATACATCTGGAGCAATTCTGAGCCTGAATGGATATAATCAAGAGATATTTTCTTTGTCCGGGGGAGGCATAATGGGGGCAACGTCTCGCTGGGATCGAACACATTGACGATCAGCGGCAGCATAAATGACTCCTATAGCGGCGTAATTAGCAGTGGTAGCAATGGCAAGATCGTAAAATCCGGTACCGGCACGCAGGCGCTTTGCGGCGCAAACACCTATTCCGGTGGCACGACAGTAAGCGGGGGAACGCTTGTAATAGGAAATACTTCCGCACTAGGCTCGGATGGATTGACCGTAAGCGGCGGCACATTGGATTTGAATGGACAATACCTCATCGTACCTTCTCTTAGCGGCAGTTCAGGATATATTGGCAATAATAGCACATCATCCAATGGTGTATTGCAGGTTAACGGCTCATCTTCCTATTTTGGCGGGGTGATTGAAGATGCCATCGATATCAACGGCACAAAAACTACCTCCTTATTTGTGCACAGCGGCACGCTGACGCTCACAGGCGAAAATACCTATACAGGCGGAACTTACATAGGTGCTAGTACGCTCATTATAAATAAAGATAGTGCTCTAGGAAAAGTACCAGACAACCCACAGACAAATAATATTTCATTCTGGGAATCCACAAGCACGATACAGCCAAGTGCAAATCTTACGCTGAATGTAAATCGCGGCATAGATATCATCTCTAACTCACCAGCCACATTTAATATCCCTCCAAATTATTCAATGACTGTTGATGGTGACATTAGTGGCAATGGCTCGATTGTCAAAACAGGCTCCGGCACTCTGACGATTAGCGGAAACAATACCTACTCCGGTGATACTGAAATGAATGGGGGAATGTTGTCTGTAACCGGGTTCTCGAATTTGGGCAATGGCGGCGCTAATAATGGTTTGAGTTTCAGTGGCGGCACTTTGCAGGTTACGGGCTCGGGTACAATTACACTTAATAAAACAACAACCATAAATAGTGGCGGCGGAACATTCGATATCAGCGGAGCAAGCACAATCGTAAGTAATGAGGGGGTGATTAGCGGCCCACAGGGGACGATAGGAGGCAACTTAACTAAAACCGGCGCGGGCACATTGATTCTTGGCGGAAACAATATTTACAGCGATACTGCAATAAATGGAGGAATATTATCTATAACAAATTTTCATAACTTGGGTTTCTATGGTTTGAGTTTCAATGGCGGCACACTGCAAATTACAGGCTCAGGTGCGATTAATAAGGCAACAACCATATATAATGGCGGCGGAACATTCGATATTAGCGGATCTGGAATAAGCGTCAGTAATAGTTTGACGATCGGCGGAACAGGCGCTCTGACCAAAACCGGTGCCGGCACGCTGACGCTCGGCGGTTCATCGTCCAATACATACAGCGGACTTACCACCGTCAATGCCGGCACGCTTGTTTTAGCTAAATCCGCAAATGCCGTTGCCATTGCCGGCAGCGTTCTGTATATCACTGGCGATGATACCCATTCGGCAACCGTCCAATATACCGGCAGTTCCACTAACATGATCGGCGACAGTGTTCCAATAACGATCAACCGTTACGGCACGCTGGATTTAAATGGAAAGACAGACACCCTGGGAGCCTTGAATTTCAATGGCGGAGGCGCGATTCCCACCGGTTCAGGAATTATTTATCTTATCGGCAATGTCTCGTACAGCACAAATGCCAACGGCGTGGCCGCTTCAATATCGGGGAAGATCACTCTACATGCAAACAGCACTTTTACCATTGCCGATGACGCTAATTTAACTTCGGAAATGGGTGTTTCCGCGGTTATTGCCAACGATGACAGCGGCTCCTACGGCATTACCAAGGAAGGAAGTGGAAGACTGACATTCACAAGCCTCAATTCCTATGAGGGCGATACAAACATTCAGAACGGCACCCTGGAGCTTTATGACACCGGCAGCCTGTCATATAAATCTAACATTTTTCTATCGGCCAATGTCACTCTTCTGATTACCGGCGGGACGCATGGTTTAGGCACTATTGACGGAAACGGCAATGGTTATGTGCATGTGACAAATTACTACTCAAACTATGGTCAATTATCCGTAGATTCTTTAGATTGTTCCACTTATTTGGTAGATTCCGGTTGCACGTTACTTATCAATCCTTTGCCCGGCGGTCCCTGGCCGGCGCGGATCGAAAGCGTTACATCGCCAAACTCAGATGGTTCATATACATCAGGCGATACAATCCTCGTGGATGTGACTTTTGACGAAAGCCTTACCGTCACCGGCACGCCCCAATTGCGATTGGATACCGGCGAGAACGAAGTCTACGCGACTTATTTGAGCGGCAGCGGAACTTCAACACTCAGATTCGAGTATACCGTGCAAGTGGGAGACATTACTTCCGATTTGGATTACTGGGATACGGGGGCCTTGATGCTTAACGGGGGCACGATTCAAAACAGCTACCAAGTCGATGCAAATTTAGCACTTTACGTGCCGGGACAAACCAATTCGTTGAGTGCAAACTGCAATCTGTCGCTAGAGACGCCCGCCGGGACATTGGATCCGAGTTTCGGCACGAACGGCAAGGTCGCGACGAATTTAGGCGGAACGGAAACCGGCAAGGCCATGGCGATTCAAGCGGATGGAAAAATTATCGTCGCGGGGGCAGGAGCAAATGGCGATTCCTATTTGGTCCGATATCTGCCCGGCGGCGGCATCGACAACGCCGATTTCGGCACGAACGGGATTGTCACAATCGCCGAGATGACCGCCACGGCCGTGGCCCTGCAAACGGACGGCAAGATCCTGGTGGCGGGATATGTTGACAACGGCGCGAACAGCTACGATTTTTGCCTCCTTCGCTATAACGCGGACGGAAGCCCCGACACGAATTTTGGCGATGGCGGCAGGGTCCTGACCGACTTCGCATCCGGCAGTTATGACCGTGCATTTGGCATGGTCGTTCAAAGCGACGGCAAGATCGTGGTTGCCGGCGGGAGCGACGACGATTTTGCCCTGGCCCGCTACTGTGTGAATGACGGCACATTGGACACCAATTTTGGCACTGCGGGAAAGGCGACCACCAGCTTCGGCGAGTGGTCGGCCTGCGGCTATGCTCTGGCTATTCAAACAATCGATAGCGCGGAGAAGATCATCGTTGCCGGCTACTACAATGCTAGTTTTGCCTTAGCGCGTTACAATCCTGACGGCGCCCTGGACACATCATTCGGCAGCAACGGCAAAGTGACCACAAGTTTAGGTGATTATCCCGTTTATGCCGTATCTTGCTCGATAGCTATTCAGCAGTCCGATAATAAGATCGTCGTTGCGGGATATTGCGGTCACATTCCGTCGGGCAGCGAAGATTTCGCAGTGGCTAGATATACCGCCGGCGGCGCGCTCGATACCAGCTTCAACCAAACCGGCAAGGTAATCACGGACTTTGGCGATTCTCTAGATTACGGATATGCAGTGGTAATCCAGCACATTGGTTCCGTAGATAAGATCGTTGTCGCGGGATGCACTTGGAATGAAGAAAGCGGTTATAATTTTGCATTGGCTCGTTATAACACCGATGGCAGTCTGGACAACTCTTTTGGCAGCGAAGGCATATTGACTACTAGTTTCGACGGTGATGCATGCGCCTATGCCATGACGATCCAATCGGACGGCAAGCTTGTAGTTGCCGGCGGCGCTAATGGGGATTTTGCCCTGGCGCGTTACTATATCTAACTTATAGTTTTTACAGTCATAACGGGTAGCCCAGGTTCTCGGACCTGGGCGGCTCTGCGGCAAGAGGCGATTGGAATCGCAAAACATTGCCAAAACCTCTCTGGACTCCGTCTCGCCGGTTCAAGAACCGGTGCTACCCACTTCGTCCCACCGGTTCGAAAACCGGTTCTAACCACCTCGTCCGCCGGTTCAAGAACCGGTGCTGCACGGTCATTTATCTGCATAAATTTTGACCTTTTCCCGCCCTCCTCCTACAATTCCATGCTAGCATGGCCATTTTGCCCATATTTCTGATATTGTTGACTACGGGCATATATAATAAATTATTCTTACGTTCCCGGTGATTTCGGGATTGCGAGTCAGGGACGACCGCTAACTGTAGGAGGCCGGCGATGAGTTCGATCCGGAGTCTGTCTGCCTGGTCTATGGATAGATCAAGTCAGCCGCGGGAAATAGGGGGGGCTGAACACCAAATCCTCAAAACGCTGGGCACGCCTGTCCGACGTGCTATTATCCGTACCAGGCAATGGCTGCTCAACGAGCAGCATCCCGATGGTTCCTGGTGTGCAGAGTTGGAAGGCGATACCCTCACCGAGACCGAAACCATCCTGCTTTTGGCCTACTTGGGCCGGGAAAACTCCGATCTGGCTGGGCGCGCAGCCGCTTATATAGTCGAAAAACAACTCCCCGATGGCGGTTGGGCCATGTATCAGGGCGGAAAACTGGCCATCAGCAGCAGCGTGGAAGCTTATTTCGCGCTGAAACTCACCGGCCACGATCCCAGCGCCGAATACATGCAGCGGGCGCGCGAGGCGATTCTGGCTCACGGCGGGGCCGACGCCGTTAATAGCTACACTCGCTTCTTTCTGGCCCTGCTGGGACAAATTTCTTATGAACAATGCCCGGCCGTCCCCCCGGAAATCATGCTTTTGCCTAAATGGTTCCCCATCAATATTTATGACATCAGCGCTTGGTCGCGGACGATTGCCGTGCCCCTGTCGATCGTCTACGCGTATCAGCCGGTGCGGGAAATCAATCCTCGCCTGGGCATCCGGGAATTGTTCATCCGCGAGCCGGAAAACTGGCCGCCGCTAAGATGCCCGGGCCTGAAAGGCGGCACTGGTCTGCTGAGTTGGGATCGCTTTTTCCGCACCATTGATTGTCTGTGGAAATGGTGCAGGCGGCATCGCTTCCTTCCACTAAGGCGGCGGGCGATTGCCGCCGCGAAAAAGTGGATGCTGGAACGCTTCCAGGAAAGCGACGGCCTGGGAGCGATTTATCCGCCCATCGTCTGGAGCACTTTGGCGCTTAAGTGCCTGGGTTACGCCGACGACAGCCCCGAGGTCCTCCAATGCATGAAGCATTTGGAAGACCTGGTGATCGAGGATCCTGAAAACGACACCGCCCGGGTGCAACCCTGCAAATCGCCGGTCTGGGATACCGCCATAACTCTTCGAGCCTTATCGGCCGGAGGCATTGGCAACAACATTCCCTCTATTCGCAAGGCAATCGCCTGGCTATTAAACCGGCAAATTTCCCGGCGCGGAGATTGGGCCGAAAAAGTCGGAGTCGAACCGGGTGGATGGTGCTTTGAATATGCCAATGCCTTTTATCCCGACGTCGACGACACCGTTATGACTCTCATGGCCCTCCACGCCCATCTGAACGATAGGCCCGACACAACCGGCTCCTTGCCGCCCGCCCTGCGTTTGATCTCTGAAACCGACGATTGCGAAGACGAGATATTTACCTTGGAGCAAACCGTCCAAGCTATCCGCCGCGGCGAGCAATGGATTCTGGCCATGCAAAACGAGGATGGCGGCTGGGGCGCGTTCGATCGCAACAACAACCGCGAATTTCTCTGCTACATCCCCTTCGCCGATCATAATGCCATGATCGATCCCAGCACCCCGGATATGACCGGCCGCGTCCTGGAAGCCCTGGGCAAACTCGGCCGCCGACTGGGCGATCCGGCCGTGGACCGGGCCGTGGCCTACGTCCGCCGCGCTCAGCAACCCGACGGCAGTTGGTTCGGACGTTGGGGAGTAAATTACATCTATGGCACCTGGCAGGCCATAACCGGACTGACCGCCGTGGGCGTGCCGGCTGAAGACGCTGCCGTGGCTGCCGGGGCCAATTGGCTTTTGGCCCATCAACAGGCGAGCGGCGGTTGGGGCGAATCGCCCGAAAGTTACGAGCATCCGCACCTCCGCGGACAAGGCGATGTCACGGCCTCGCAAACCGCCTGGGCCGTCATGGGACTGATTGCCGCCGGCCTGGAACGGCATCAAGCAGTAACCCGGGCCATCCGTTATCTGACCATCATGCAAAATGACGACGGCACCTGGGACGAACCGGAATTTACCGGCACCGGTTTCCCGCAAGTATATTATCTCCGCTATCATTACTATCCGATTTATTTCCCCCTCCTGGCCCTGTCGCAATGGGCTTTGAAGGTCCATCCAAAACAAAGCGACAATGAATTGACCGGTTTTCGGCAAAAACACCCAGCCTCGGATTCCATCGCTCCCGCCAAGAAAAAATCCGAATATGTTTTTGCCCAGGCAAAAAATTTCTAAGCGCTAATGCCATAAGACAAGTCCCCTCTCCGGGCGCCGCATAGCGGTCGGGAGAGGGTTAGGGTGAGGGTGGAAGAACATGCAATTAGATACCTTTCACGATTTCATACTGAAAACTGATAACCGATAACTTAAAACTGAAAACTACATCACCATGCGATTCCCTTTTTCCTTTACACGTTCGATCGCCGGTTACCTGCTCGGAAAGAAATTCGCCGGCGAAAAGCACTTCCCCCTGGTCCTGATGCTGGAACCGCTCCATGCCTGCAATTTGTCTTGCACCGGTTGCGGCAGGATCCGCGAATATGCCGACACGCTTTCCTGCCGGCTTACAATCGATCAATGCCTGGCCGCCGTCGACGAGTGCGGCGCTCCCATCGTGAGCATTTGCGGCGGTGAACCACTGATTTATCCCGAAATCGAAGTGCTCGTCCAAACTCTCATCGTTCGGCGAAAGCACGTCTATTTATGCACCAACGGCCTGCTTTTGGAAAAAAAACTGCCCGGCTTAACGCCCGATAAACGCTTGTTCATCAACGTCCACCTCGACGGCATGGAAGCCACGCACGACCGGCTGGTGCGGCGGAAAGGCGTTTTTTCGGCGGCGGTTTCCGGCATCCAAGCCGCCAAAAAAGCCGGCTTCGCCGTCTGCACCAATACTACCGTCTATAAAGATACCGACATGC
Source organism: Pirellulales bacterium (assembly GCA_963845975.1). Classification (GTDB taxonomy): domain Bacteria; phylum Planctomycetota; class Planctomycetia; order Pirellulales; family Thermoguttaceae; genus JBEKIK01. The sequence continues at coordinate 2,378,422 of CAWJUD010000002.1, forward strand.
ACGAAATCGCCGTGCTCTTCGCCTTTCTCGCCGAATTGGGCATCGACGGCATGATGATCTCGCCCGCTTACGGCTACGACGCCGTCCTGCAAGCCTGGCCCCAAGCAGCCCAAGAAATTTTCATGACCCGGGAGGAAATTCAGGAAAAATTCCGCCTCGCTCATAAACTCCTCAGCCGCTTTAAACTCACCGCCTCGCCCATCTATCTGGAGTTTCTCCGCGGCCGACGCGAATTGCGGTGCGCGGCCTGGGCCAATCCGACTTTCAATGTTCGCGGCTGGCGCGGACCATGCTATCTACGCGGAGACGCCCATTACCTTACCTACCGCCAACTCATCGACATAACCGATTGGAACCGCCTTGGCCCGGGCAATGACCCCCGTTGCGAGAATTGCCTGGTGCACTGCGGTTTCGAGCCCGCCGCCGTGCTTGCGGCCAACAAACGAATTCTCGACATCCTCCGCATGGCCGTCTGGCAAATGAAATAGATTCATAATTTTCCATAAACCGCTTGCGGTTTCGCGCTGCTCACTGTCCACTGCCCACTGCTCACTATTCCCCGTTTTTGACGATGTCCAACCTGGAAATCAAAGCCTGCCATTTTGGAATCGTCTTTGCACTGGGCATCGAATCCGGCGGTTTTGAAGACCTCCTTTCCGGAGCGATTCGCATCCGCGGCAGCGGCTTTTTCCTCAAGGAAGGAGGATTAAAAGGCCGCCGCGTGGTGATTATCCGTAGTGGCGCAGGCCTGCAAAACGCCGCCCAGGCGGCCGAAGTCCTGATCGACGGCCATCGCCCCCAAATCGTCATCTCCGCCGGATTCGCGGGCGGGCTCAGCCCTTCGCTTAAACGCCGCGACATCCTCCTGGCCGATACCGTGATCGACTCCTCCGGCCGACAAATCATCATCAAGCAGGCTCTGCCATCGCCTGATATTGCTAACGAGGGGCGGCCGCTTCAGTGGCCGCTTGCTCTTTCCCCGTTCGATCCGGCTAAATTCTCCCGGCCCGGGTTCCACGTCGGCAAACTGCTTTCCATCGATCACGTGGTCCGAGAGCCCAACGAAAAACAATCCCTTCATCAACAATATCAAGCCTTGGCCGTAGATATGGAAACCTTTGCCGTGGCCGAAGTCTGCCGCGGACGCGGCGTGCCGCTTTGTGCCGCCCGCATTATCCACGACGCCGCCGCCGACACACTTCCGCCCGATGTCGAACGCCTCCTGCACCAAAAGTCCGAAGCCGCACGCCTGGGCGCAGCCCTGGCCGCAATCTGGCGCCGCCCGGCTTGCGTCAAAGATCTTTGGGCGATGAAAGAAAATTCCCTGATTTGCTCGGCCCAATTGGCCAAGTTCATTGAGCGATTGATTGAACAGTAGGGTGCATGAAATGCATCAAATATCCAAAGGAGGATAAAGAGATGAATGCATCTTCAAAACGCAAAATGCCGCCGCTTTGGATTTTCCTGATTATATTTGCAACCATCTATACCTTTATTTCCCTGGGTTTGACGATACTTCTTAAATTACCGTGGTTGATATCGATGTCCGTATTGTTAGGACTCATTCTTGGGATACCGCTGGTGATTCTTGGGATTAGCCTGATAGTCTGGTCCGTAAGAACGCTCAGTTTGAAAAGGGCAATGGGCAAGGAGCTTTTCCTCGATAAATCCCAGAGCAAACTAATTACAGACGGGCCTTATGCTTATACCCGAAATCCTCTTTACCTCTCGGTTTTCATTTGTCTTATAGGCTGGTTCTTCATCTTCCGGCTCACGCCCATGGGTTTTTTGGCAATCATTTTTGGGATTCATTTTATTCTGGTGGCGAAATGGGAAGAGAGTGAACTTAAAAAGCGCTTCGGCCAGGAATACTTTGAATATGCCAAGCGAGTACCCCTTTTCTTCCCGCGTTTTATAAAAGGCGGAACGTCAAAGAATACAGCAGAGTAGGGTACAAGTAATGCGCCATAATTGACAGACGATTTATAGTGTGTTTCACAGGCCTGTCTTTTGATGTCGCGGCAAGGTGATAACAAACGTTGCTCCCTGCCCCGGCTGGCTTTCCACTTCGATCCGGCCGCCGTGGTTGGTCACAATCCGCCAGCATTTAGAAAGTCCCATGCCTAAGCCCCGGCCTGCCTGCCGGGCGGAGAAAAACGGATCGAAGATATGGCGGCGTTGTTCGGGCGTGATCCCCGGCCCGTCATCCGTCACGTCAATAATCACCTCGTTGCCCTTGGATTGCAGATCGATTTCAATTTTTCCCCCGTGACCCAGGGCTTCCAGCGAATTCTGACAAAGGACCCGAATTGCCACGGTAAATTGCACGGCGTCGGCCTCGATTTCCAGCGGACCGGGATGCCCCAATCGGTTAAAAACCGTTTCCTGCAATGCCCCGGCCGTTTGAAAATCGATGCCAATTTCGTCGACTATTTTTGCCGCGTCGACCAAGGCGAAATTCGGCTGCGGCGGCCGGGCAAAGAGCATCATGTCGGTGATCATCTCGTAAATTCGCATCGCTTGCGAGTTCACAAGCGCCAGCGACTTACGCCGCTCGGGATCAGTCTCCGCGTGCAACAACAATTGCGCCCGGCCGGCGATTATCGTCAGTGGATTATTGATCTCGTGGCCTGCTCCGGCGGCGAATTCGGCCATGGCCTCGAGCTTTTCCGCTTCCACGACCTCTTGGAATTTATCTTCCAATGTCGCCAACCTGGACAGAAGAGTCGTCAACTCCGCCTCGTTCACCGACACGCTCCGGACAAAAGAGAAGGGGGACGCCGCATCAATGGCATAGCCCCGTTCCGCCGCCCACGACTAAAAACCGAGCGTGCCACTGCTTCGTCGGATGCAGTGCTTGCCGAGACATCTTCCACACTGCTTGCCATGCGGCAATCAGCGGCACACTCCAATGAATAATCAGTCAATTGGAAGCGGGCGACTTGATTTTCCTGTGCAAGCCGGTCGCCCGTCAGGCGCTGGCCGGCACTTCAATATCCAGATGCGCACACATCCGTTCGACCAGCTTTTCCACCTCAAACGGCTTGTGTAAGAAGTCGTTTGCGCCGGCCGCCTTGAGCTCGCCGATCTTATCTTCCTCGACCATGCCCGATATGCAGATGATCCGCACATCGTTCATCGACTTGTCGCCCCGCACCCGCTGGCAAACTTCTTTGCCGTTAATGTCGGGCAGCATCACGTCGAGCACGATCAAGTCGGGCCGGTATTCCTTGACCATCATCCCCGCATCGAATCCGTTGTTGACGGTGCGCACCTCGAAGCGGCCGTCGCGTTCCAATACATCGCTAATCAACTCGACCAGTTCTTCGTCGTCGTCGACAATGAGAATCTTTCTCTTGCCGCTTTCCAAGGCATCGGTGGGAATGCCGTTGTCGCGCATGAACGTGAAAAGTTGATCGCGGGGAATTCGCCGAAACCGGCTGCCCGGTACGCGAAATCCTTTTAATTGTCCTGAATCGAAGCAACGAATGATTGTCTGCTGGCTGACCTTGCATATCTTGGCAGCCTCGCCGGTCGTAAACACAGTTTTCATATTCGTTTCACCATCCCTCGACTAGTCGCACTGGGCAACTAGCTATAGCGAAGACGCTGGATCCACTGTCGGTCGTCGTACCAACGCCTTCTGGTCCTCCGTGGAAAAACGGGCATTAAATCGCCTTGAATTCGCCATATTCGCAAATTTCTTACATCACTACGCTGCGTATAAACAACAGGCTTATCCGGTCCTTCCGACATTACCGAACTTACCAATCGGGCTTAATTATAGCCATCTTCCCGCCCCTGTCAATACGATTCATAAGTTTATAAGTCTATTTACCACAAGACCTTACGATTTTAAACACCATTCTTTTAATACAATTTTTCGAGTCCAGGCAAAGTAGGACAATAACGCGACTTGGGGATAACGCATAGATCTTGTCGATTGCATGAAAAGGGCGAATGATTCTTTATCACTCAAAAACGTGTATTTCTCTATCTCGCATCCCCTGATTTATTCCCCCGAAACCTCCAGATCAGTTACAATTCCCAATCTTCATATCTCCATTCCGCTTTCACATGTCTCCCGTCCGCTGTCACCTGTTTCCTGTCAAGTGAATCATCAATACGGCGATATCGGCCGGTGTAATTCCGCTAATCCGGCCGGCTTGAGCCAAGTCCGCCGGCCTCACGCGAGCGAGTTTTTCCCGGGCCTCCTCTCGTAAATGCGGAATTGTGTTGTAATCCAAAACGCCGGGTATTCGGCGTGCAGCCAATCGCTGTTGACGCTCTATCTCGATTTGCTGCCTGGCAATGTAACCGGCGTATTTCGCGTCGTATTCCACTTGCCGGGCTACCTCGCGCGAAACTCCGCTTAATTCCGACAGCCTGGCTGCCACGTCTTTCCAGGTCGCCTCCGGACGCCTGAGCATTTTGGCCAACGAGATCGATCCCTCATGTGTGGTTTCCAAAAGTTCCCTTATTCGCTCGATTTCCTGTTGTTTTGCCTGGAATTTGTTCCATCGCAGCCCGTCAACTAAGCCCAAGCCATAGGCCGGCGGCGTGAGCCGGCGATCGGCATTGTCCTGCCTGAGCATCAGGCGGTATTCCGCCCGGCTGGTGAACATCCGATACGGCTCGTCCACGCCCCGGGTAACCAGGTCGTCGATCATCACCCCGATGTAAGCCTGGTGCCGTCCCAGCACAAGCGGTTCTTTCCCCTGCAACGCCAGCACTGCATTCACGCCCGCAATTAATCCTTGCGCGGCAGCCTCCTCGTAGCCCGTACTTCCGTTTACCTGCCCAGCAAAATACAAGCCGGCCACGCGCTTAGTTTCCAACGAGAGTTGCAATTGATCGGGCGGAAGATAATCATACTCAATAGCGTAACCGTAGCGGAGGATTTCCGCCTTTTCCAAGCCGGGGATCAATTGCAGCATCGCATCTTGCACGTCGCGCGGCAAACTTGTCGACAATCCGTTGACGTAAACCTCGTGCGTATGCCGGCCTTCCGGCTCAAGGAACAATTGGTGGCGCGCCTTGTCTGCAAAGCGAACGATTTTTGTTTCCAGTGAAGGGCAATACCGCGGGCCGGTCGATTGAATCTGGCCGGTGTACATCGGCGCCCGGTGCAGATTCGCCCGCACCAGTTCATGCACCGACTGGTTCGTGTATGTGATCCAGCAGGGAATTTGCTGACACTCAATCTGTTCCGTCAGAAATGAAAACGGCTCGGGCTCATCGTCGCCGCACTGGATTTCAGTTTTTGAATAATCGATAGTGCGTCCATTTATTCGCGGCGGCGTGCCGGTCTTGAAGCGGCTGATGGCAAATCCCGACCTCGCCAATGCCCGGCTCATTCCCGCATGCGTCGGCTCGCCCATGCGTCCGCCGGGCATGGTTGTTTCGCCTACATGAAGCAGGCCTTGCATGAACGTGCCCGCGCATAAAACAACCGCCCGCGCACGGTAGATGGCGTCGCCCAGCACTCGCACGCCGGCCATGCGCATTGTCCCGCCGGACTGTTCCACGATCAAATCATCGGCAGTCTCTTGCCGGAGCGACAATCCCGGCTGCGATTCGATAATTTGTTTGATTTCCCGCTGATATGCCCATTTATCGGCCTGTGCCCGCGGCCCGTGCATGGCCGGGCCTTTGCTCCGGTTAAGCATGCGGAATTGGATCGCCGTGGCGTCGATCGCCCGCCCCATGGCCCCGCCCATGGCATCGATTTCCCGCACGATATGACCTTTGCCCACTCCGCCGATGGCCGGATTGCAGCTCATCTGCGCAATCGTGTCGAGATTGCTTGTCAGCAGCGCCGTCTTCGCCCCCATCCTCGCCGCTGCCAGCGCCGCCTCCGCCCCCGCGTGCCCGCCGCCAATTACAATTACGTCGAAATCATATTTATGAGATGACATACTTGTAATATATACGACCGGCAGGGTGGTATCCAGAGTACGAAAACTTGACTAGAATAACGACAGATTTTATTAGAGGTTTGGCATGACCATTTTAACGCTTGAAATCGAACCTTTGGCAACTAAAGTCCAGGTAACTGAAGATCGGCTAATTGTGGAACTGGCAGATGGACGCAGCATTACGGTGCCCATTTCGTGGTATCCTCGTTTAATGAACGGCACTGTGCAAGAACGACAGCATTGTCAGTTGCTGGGCGAGGGATATGCAATAGAATGGCCCGATCTGGACGAACATATAGGAATCGAAGGCCTATTAGCAGGCCGACGCAGCAGTGAAAGTAAAAAATCAATAAGCCAATGGATGGAAGAGCGAAAGAAAAGGCTTTGAATCAGAAATCAGCCATGTTTGAGCGTATTGAAATCAATCCTCGACGTTGCGGCGGTTCGCCCGTGATCCGGGGCACTCGCATACCAGTAGCCGTGATAATCGATCAACTGGCAAGTGGCAAATCTTGGGATGCCCTTTTGCAAGGCTATCCTGAATTAACCGCCGATGACATCCTCGCGGCTTTGCTCTTTGCCAAGGCATCCATCGAAATTACTGAAATAATAGCCGCCCAAATTGGTTAGCGCCAAATAACAGCCCCCCACCACTTGACGGAGTATTGGTCTATAAATAGAATCAGAAAAGTGGAAAATGAGTTACAAGGTAAGTTATGCGCTCTTTTAGGAGAGAAATATCATGGATGAGTGGTTGCAAATCGTGCGACGTCGTCTCTCATCAGCCGACTTTGTGATCTTAGACGATATCTCTTTCGGAGAAACCGCATTTAAGATGGTTGCACGGCGGACCCGATTTGAATTGACAAAGTTTGGATTCTCGGAAACCTTCTTTATTTTTGCCGAGTTTGGCTCTCTAAATATCTCGACACTGCGTACGTTTTCGACCAAAGCATTCCAATGTGCCAAGGAAATTAGGAAGATCGGTCTACCATGTGGCTTTTTCGAAGGTGTGTTTTGTTACGCTGTTGCTATCGCTCGGGTTGTCGACGAAGCTACAGAGAATGCGATCCGGAATGATTCTCCCCCTAAGCACTATTCAGCCCTTGAGAATCCGGTTGTATACGACTTAACCCGAAAAAAGTTGTTCTATTTCGAGAAAACGCCAATCTGGGGAGCAGCTTATTATAAGGGGTTTCGAACTACGATTCAGACATTCCTCGGTTGATGACTAGATGGAGTCGATGAGTTGAAATAGTATGATCCAATCATACAATTCCTGTAAAGCCGCAACCAGTGGTCGCGCTTGTGTTATGCCGCTTTGTCGATTGGGGCGCTTGGGCATTTAATCTGGAACAGACCGAAGAGTTCTTCTTGGGTTAGGCCCAGTTTTTTATGAGTGGCGGCGTCGGAAAAGATTGTGTCGAAAAGATCGCGCTTCTCTTGCAGGATTCGCTCGATGCGCTCCTCGATTGTGTCGAGCGTTAAAAATCGCGTCACGTACACCGGGCCGTCGATGCCGATGCGATGCGCGCGGTTTATGGCCTGATCTTCGACTGCCGGGTTCCACCAGCGGTCGAAAAGAAACACGTAATTGGCCATTTGCAGGTTCAGACCCACGCCGCCCGCCCCGTAGGTCATCAGCAGCACGTGGCTAGAATCGTCCGAGCGAAATTGCCCGATAATGCCGTCGCGCCGGCCGGTGGGAATCCGCCCGTGATATTCCAGAGGACCGAATCGGGCCAATTGCCCGCTTAGTTTTTCGATCGTGCTCACCCATTGACTGAACACGATCGCCTTGCGTCCGCTTTGGGCGATTTCCTCCAAATCGGCCTCAAGCCGCTCGAATTTTGCGCTCGTTCCGGAAGCGGGATCAAAATTGCAAATCTGTTTCAACCGCAAAATCAACTCAAAAACGTGCCGGATCGTGGCCGACAGGCCCAGTTCCGTCAAACGCAGCACTCCCTCATCCTCGGCCAGCTTGTAACTTTCGCGCTGCTCGGCGGTCAGCTCCAAGTGTTCATCGTGGACTATTTTCGGCGGCAGATCGGCGAGCACCTGGTCTTTTGTCCGCCGCAAAATGTAATCGCTTATCGTGCGGCCCATTTTCCGCGGCTTCATATCCGGCGATAGAAATCCCGGAGCGAGAAACTCGAATATGCCCACCAGGTCGTCGGTGCTGTTTTCCACGGGCGTGCCGGTCAAGGCCCAACTCCGCTTGCGCAAATCGATCGCACAATCTGGCTCGTCGCGCTTGTGCGATTTTTTATCCGTTGCGATTCGTCCAGGAGCACCAAATCGAAATGCGGCGGTGCGCTGGTCCCCTCTCCCAACCAACCGACCATGCTACGCATGGTGCCCGTCGGTGCCCGGAGAGGGTTAGGGTGAGGGCTGTTCCCTTCATCTTCAGGCAATGCCGCCCTCACCCCCGGCCCCTCTCCCAAAGGGAGAGGGGAGGATTTTTCAAATTCCAAAGGGAGAGGGGAGGATTTTTCAAAGATGTCCCGATCGCGCAAAAGTATCTCATAATTGGCGATTTTGATCGGCGCATCGGGCAGTTGCCACTGCCAGGTGCGTTTGGCCTGACCGCCCTCGATCACCATAACCGGCAATTCAGGGGCCCACTGTTGAAATTCCCGCTGCCAGTTGGTCACCAGGGTCTTGGGACAAACCAACAGTACCCGGCGGACTTCCAGGCGATGAAGCAATAGTCGAATGGCCGTGATCGCCTGCATGGTTTTGCCCAACCCCATCTCGTCGGCCAAAATGGCGGCATGCCTCGGATATAAAAAGGCCATGCCCTCGAATTGATACGGATATGGCCGACAGGGAAACGTCAGCGCACCTTCATCTAAAAGTGATTCCAGCGAAGGCTGCAACAGATAATGCAGCCGGTCTTCCAACTTGATCACGTCCCCGGGCGGTTTGATGCGGGTTGATTGGGCCGCCTGGCAAGACGCCGATATAACCGCTCGTTTCGACGGGCACTCTAAAGATGCACCTGGCAGCACCGGCATCTCCGCCGGTTCAGGGAATATAAAACTTCGCACACGAATGGCCGGATGTGTAATGGGAATCGTTATCGCCCAAGGCGCATTGTCTGCAACCGGCAGCGAAACCACTTGGGGTTCATTCCGCAACAACAGACAACTTAAATCAATTGCCGTCAACGGAGTGTCGAATTGTAAATCCACGCTAACCACGGCCGGAAACGACGGCCCCCGCCAAGTAAATTGATGCAAGGAACCGCTCGCCTTCAGATCATTTGCATCATTGGTCATCGCACGGCCTGCTGCGCCTCTTCAATGGCCTCGCGAATGCGCGTGAAAGGCTCGGCCAGGTCAAACGCCTCGAGCAACTCGCTATGCTGCTGCTCGATTATCCGCCGCTGGGCTTCGGCCCTTACAGGCAAGGCCAGCCGATTGCGGCCCAACTGAAACGTCAGCAGATTCGGCCCGCCACCGTGCGCCCGGTCGATGCGGAGGAGTCTTTGCTCGCCCTCAAAGGTCACCGACTGCTCCGGCGGAAGCACCAACACCACGGGCCAGGAAACATACTGGCGGACTGACAAGGCCGGCTCGCAATCGGTGCAGACCATTAGCGGCTCATGGCTCGACTGCCTAAGCAATGTCTGCCCGATCTGCTCGCCATAAATGAAGGCCTCCAGCGTCGGCCCATACAGAATTTCTTGTGCCCGATTAGGTTTGATCGGCGCAGTGCAATGGAACTCCAATGGGCGCACCGACATATTCAGAATTAAATAGCCACCGAAAAATCCGTGCTGCGGATTATTGATTATCGTTAAAAAGCCCAAGGCCGGCTTTGATAACGTCGGTTTTGATCTTGTATCCATGTTGCTCATCGCAGCGCTCTATCTTATTTATGTTATCCAAACTGCGCATTTACCAAGTTTTACTTTTAAGGCAGATGTAGCCTCCAGGGGGATCGGGTGCGGAACAATAACGACTTTAACGCCAAGACTGGGAAATTATCTTTTCTTGCAATCCGAGGTAATTAGAAATGCCATAAATATAAGTAATTCAAGTGGTTATAACCACCTTACATAGCTAAATCCACATGCGGATTTTTGGATTTTTTCAGTAAAAATCCTGCCCGGGTACTCGACTTCTTATGCGATTTCTGGTTATACTGGATTTGAATGGAATGTCTTGTTTCAGGGGATACCTATTATGAGTCAAGAGCAAGTACGCACTCGTCAACCACTATATACTCAAATCGACGTATCACCCAACGCCTATCCTCCGGCGCCCCAGGCCCGCGGCGAACTGGCCGAGCAAACCCGGCTTTTACGCGAACTGGTCTCTGCCCAGGATCGGCAAAACGAACTGCTCGAGGAACTTGTCAACCAGCTTAGCGCCCCGGCAAACAACGCGCTACCGAACTTGGACAATGGAAACAAGCCAATCCTCATTTGGCTCGTAGTTGCCGACGGGCCACCGAGGCCCTGGGCAAGGTGCAGACCGAATTTCTGGAAACTCTTACCCAGGAAATCAGCACGAATTATGAATCGCTTTTAGAGGGTGAATTCATGCTCAACGAATTTGTCGACCGTTTTGGTCCGCGCATGGCCCATCTAAACAGCCTCTTGCAGGTCCTTTCGCAACTAAGCGCCATGCCCAACCCGGCCAATACTCCCAATACACCCTGACGTCGGTGTTTAGCTCCGGCACTCGTGCCGGCATTGCCTCCCTTGAATGATGAAGCAAATTCTATTCCGCGGGACGGTATTATCTCTGCTCGCTTCGTCGTTGTTGTTTATTTCGTGCACCTCGCGCACTCCAAGGGGCGACTCTGATAATTCCACGGGTCCCCAACGCCCCATGCCGGGGACGGTTCCTTCTTTATCGGACAACTCCTGGCCGCTTTTTCGCGGCGACGCCCAGGCCACCGGCGTGGCAAAAAGCGATTTGCCCGAAAAAATGGATCTCCTCTGGCGCTTCACCCCGCCTAAAGGCGAATTCGAATCAACCGCCGTTATTGCCGAGGGAATTGTCTACGTCGGCGGTTTGGACGGTAATCTCTATGCCGTGGAACTGTTTTCAGGCCGGCAACGCTGGATATTTTCCACTCGTTCAACATTCAAAGCCTCGCCCGGCGTGTATCAAGGACGCGTGTTCATCGGCGACGCGGACGGGCGGTTCTATTGCATCGATGCGGCATCCGGCAAGGAGCTATGGCATTTCGATACCGACGGCGAAATCGATTCCAGCCCGAATTTTGACGGCAAAAACATAATCTTCGGTTCCCGTGATTACAACGTCTATTGCCTTGATATCTCCACTGGCAAGCCGGCATGGAAGTTCGAATGCGACTATGAGGTCCGCTGTTTTTGCTCCCTGCTCGATGGTCGATGTTATGTGGGCGGTTGCGACCAAAAATTGCATGTCCTTGACGTAAAAACCGGCAAGGAGGTAAGCCAGGTGGAGATCGATTCGCCTACCGGTTCCGCTCCGGCCATTTTTAGCGGCATAATCTATTTGAACACCCAAAGCGGGGAACTAATCGCCATCGACGCAAAACTATCGAAAGTTCTGTGGCGCCGCCGGGCCGAAAAAGATGTTTCAGAGGATATCTCCTCGGCCGCCATTACGACCGATGCTGTTATAGTCGGCTCGCGCGACAAGCTCGTTCACGCCCTGGACCCGAAAACCGGCCGGCCTTTGTGGACCTTCACTACCAAGGGCCGCGTCGATGGTTCGCCGGTCGTTGTCGGCCGGCGGGTTTTCCTGGGTTCCGCCGACGGCCGCTTGTACGCCCTGGACCTCAAAACCGGCCAAAAACTCTGGGACTACGAAGCCGGCGGCGCAATCCTCGCCTCCCCCTCCGTCGCCGCAGGGCGACTCGTGATCGGCACCACCCAAGGCGACCTACTCTGCTTTGGAGACAAGTAATATGCGATAGGTGTTAGGGCTGAGTTGTGTTTGTGACAATCGCTATTATTGCATTTATGCCTGTTTATTCAGACATTCTTCATCCATAAAAACTTTGCCCAATTCATCCATAAGCTTTTCGCAACTTATTGACAAACAGTAAATATTGTTTATCATATACTTATTCCTCTGGCGCATGGTTTCCTTTGAGGGATGCCATAAAATCCGGAAACTCTATATAAGTGAGGTAGCGTAGATTCCGACGTATTTTTGACGTTTGTGTTCGAAGTAGTGCGTCGGGATCGTTCTTCAACGGGTAATCTACCAGGATAATTTGCCGCGATCATCTCAGGCATAATCTCTGGAATTATCTCGTTTCTTTACACCATCGAGTTTCGTCACAGATTCCCCTATCCCCTTGTGATGTTCGCTTTGAAAAAAAGAGAGTTTTAATGAGTCGTTCAGCTAAAATTTTCGTTCTTATAACAATAGCCTTGTTTATTAGCGTTTCAGAATTATTTGCACAAGTAAATATGATGGTGGGTACACTCGATTTAGGCAATCCAGCCCACAGTACAGTCAACCTAAACAATAGCAGTGCTATTATTACCAACGATAGCTTTTCAAAAATTTATGATTATGTTGTTTCCGGATACGACCATGGTGCGTGGGATGGTTATGGCATAATCAGTTCGTATGCCAAGACCCATCCTCCTTATACCTTAGGAATACTGACGGGCGCCGATTACAAAGAGTACAACAGTGATGACTTCTTCGGATACACGGTTCAAGATTCCTGGATTTTAATAAGGTACACTCCTTTTGGCGATTCCAACCTGGATGGCGTAGTCGATGACCTGGACCATGAACTCGTTACGGACGCGTATCAGCGCCTCCACGATTCAAATCCCAATAACAACCCGCCCATCAACTGGTTAAACGGCGATTACAATTACGACGGTGTCATCAACCAGTTAGACAGTTCCTTGGTGCCCGAACCATCCTCGCTAATTCTTTTAGGCACGGGCGGATTGATGCTGTTGGGGCTGTGGTTCAAACGGTATTTTAGGGTGGGTTAAAATCATAAGATGCACTGTGCACACCGAATCGTCTAAGGTATGGTGCGCACCGATTTGTAGGGTGCGTTGTGCGTACCAATCATAGCCTACACCTCCTCATTTTCCAACCAATTTCCCCTTAAGATTCTCCTTTTTTATTCATCGCCATGACCACGGCCAACTCGGAACCAAAAGATTCGCCTCCGATCACCGCAAACCGGCCAAAAACTCTGGGACTACGAAGCCGGCGGCGCAATCCTCGCCTCCCCCGCCGTCGCCGCCGAGCGACTCGTGATCGGCACCACCCAAGGCGACCTACTCTGCTTTGGAGCAAAGCACTCTCAGCCGGGCCAGTCGCTGCCTTAATTCTTCTATATGAACACAGAAGAGAAAGGGGGGTAATATAAGGCTAACCGCATTCGTGTTCATGCCCGAGCACGTTCATCAGATGATCTATCCACTTCCCGAAGCGGATACCTTCGACGCTCTTTTGAAAGCGATCAAACGCCTATTCTCCTATCGCACGGACGGCGACGGCATATTGCTTGAAGCCGGGCCTGCACGCGGCCAATAACCATTCATTTGCATAACCAACTACATCAAGTTTCCTATACTTGACATTTTTCGCATAAAACATATACTTACCACTAGTAAAAGGGGGTTTATGCCCCAAGGGCTATAAATGTTTACCATGTCTTAAATCAAGAAAGGATGAGATGCAATGCACGCCGCAATCGTTCCACTGAGATGTCGTTTTGTTTGGCTTTTGGTTGCTTTGGTTGTCGCCGGTTTTTTGAACGCCGTCCAGGCGCAGAATACAAGCGAACAAGAGAAGCCTCTGATGTTGGACATGAAGCGGTTCCTTCAGAAACCCGCTAATCCGAGCGGTTTTTATGCTGCTTTTACTTACGGCGAACAAGTCCTAGACGGGGTGCCGTTTAACATAGTCGGCCAAGGCTGCCTCTACAGTCAGCAGATGGCTTCCATGGGTATTGATCCGGACGCTTATATGGGAATTCGCGTGGGCCGCAAATTTGACGTTCTTTATTTACTCCACGGCACTTTCTGGCCGGATGTGGAGGGACAGCCCGTCGCCTACATCAGTTTGAACTATGCCGACGGCACGAAGTATATCATGCCCGTTCGTTACGGCGTCCACGTCCGCGACACGTATCGGATGTTCACGGAGGAAAAAGAAACGCTGACGGACCCCGACTCAAAAGTTTGTTGGCGTCATCCTCCGGTGAATTTTAATGCGCAGCTACGGCTCTTCAAGACCAAGCTGGAAAATCCCATTCCGGATAAGGTGGTTGAAACAATCGACATTATTTCCGCCCGCAACCTGGCGGCTTACAACCTGGAGGCCATGACCGTGGCTAATGCGAGTCCAGACGATTCGACCGGCGGAGGACCGGTGCGGAAATTCGACGGTCAACTGAGCGTCACTGTCCTGGACAATGCGACCGGAAAGCCCATTGAAGGCGCGTTGGTCGACACTTATATGAACGGCATAACAGCCCCGCCCTATTACACGCCATCCGACGGCAAAATAACCATGCGCTATCCGGTAGGACAAACAAACAGCATTTCGACTACCGTGAAAAAGAAGGGTTATGTTACCCAAAATGAAAATTGGAGCGGCAGCTTTCCGAAAACACACACCTTCCGGCTGCAACCAGGCAATTAGAGTTTAAATGAAAATAAGCCGTTTTTTTAGATGTTTTGGAATACTATCCCACGCTTGACTTATAACGCTTCAAAACACATACTTATATGAGTAAACGGGGGGTTACATTTTGGGCGTTATAAACGCTCTGCCTTCGATTAAGAAAGGATGACATGCAATGCACGCCACAATCGTTCCCCTGAGACGTCCTTTCTTTTGGCTTCCGCTTGCTTTGGTCGTTGCCGGTCTTTTCAACGCCGCCGAAGCGCAGAATACCGGCGATAAAGAGAAGCCTTTCATGTTGGACCTCGCTCGGTTCTTCCCTAAACCTCCGATTCCAAGAGCTTTTAATAATGCTGTTACTTACGGCGAACAAGTCCTTGACGGCGTGCCGTTTAACGTCGTCGGCCAAGGCTGCCTTTACGGTCAAAAGGAGATGGGAGGATCATCCAATCCGGACGCCTACATGGGAATTCGCGTAGACCGCAAATTCGATGAGTTGTATTTACTCCACGGCACTTTCTGGCCGGACGTGGAGGGACAGATCATCGCCTACATCAGCCTGAACTACGCCGACGGCTCGAAGTATATAATGCCCGTTCGTTACGGCGTCCACGTCCGGGATACGTATCAGATGCCGGCGGAAGAAAAGGAATTGCTGGCGGATACCGACTCGAAAGTCTGTTGGCGTCATTCTCCCGTGCAATACAATGCGCCGCTACGGCTCTTCAAGACCAAGATGGAAAATCCCATTTCGGATAAGGCGGTGGAAACAATAGACGTTATTTCCGCCCGCAGCCTGGCGTCTTATAACCTGCTTGCCATGACCGTGGCTAACGCCAGTCCCGACGCGTCACCCGGCGCAGGACCGGTGCGTAAATTCGACGGCAAACTGCTCATCAATGTCGTGGACAATGCAACTGGAAAGCCTATCGAAGGGGCGTTGGTGGACTTTTCCAAGGACGGTTTGTCAGCCTCTCCTTTTTACACTTCTACGGAGGGCAAGGGAACCTTTCGCTATCCGGTCGGACAAACAAACAGCATTTCGGCTACCGTGAAAAAGAAGGGTTATGTTACCCAATCGGAAAATTGGAACAACGAAATTCCAAAGACATATACCTTCCGGCTCCAAGCAGGCAATTAGAGTTCCACTTGCCTTTAATCAAGAAAGGATGAGATTCCATGCACGCCACTAACGTACGACTGAAGTGTTGTTTCTTTTGGCTTCCGGCTGTTTTCATGGTCGCTGGTTTTTTTAACGCCGCCCAAGCCCAGAATACAAGCGATCAAGAGAAACCTCTGATGATGGACATCACTCTTCTGGCAAGCCAGCAACCCGTCGCCACGCTTGCAAGCGATCAAGAAAAGCCTCAGATGTTGGACATGAAGCGGTTCTTCCCGAAACCCGAGAATACAGGCGGTTTCTATGGTGCTTTTACTTATGGCGAACAAGTCCTTGAAGGCATGCCTTTTAACATAGTCGGCCAAGGCTGCCTCTATGGTCAGAAGGGCGGAGGCAATCCGCCAACCGATCCATACGCCTATATGGGAATCCGAGTGGATCGCAAATTTGATATGCTTTATTTGCTCCACGGCACTTTCTGGCCGGATGTGGAGGAACAGATCATCGCCTACATCAGCCTGAACTACGCCGACGGCTCGAAGTATATCGTGCCGATTCGTTACGGCGTCCACGTCCGGGACACGTATCGGATGCCGGCGGAAGAAAAGGAATTGCTGACGGATCCCGACTCGAAAGTCTGTTGGCGCCATCCCCCGGTGCAATGGGATGCGCCGCTACGGCTCTTCAAGACCAAGCTGGAAAATCCGATCCCGGAAAAAGTAGTTGAAACAATTGACGTTATTTCCGCCCGCAGCCTGGCGTCTTACAACCTGCAGGCCATTACCGTGGCTAATGCGAGTCCCGGCGATTCGACCGGCAAATTGAGCGGCGAAGGACCGGTGCGGAAATTCGACGGCAAATTGCTCATCAACGTCGTGGACAATGCGACTGGAAAGCCCATCGAAGGGGCGTTGGTGGACTTTTCCAAGGACGGTTTGTCAGCCTCTCCTTTTTACACTTCCGCGGAGGGCAAGGGAACCTTCCGCTATCCGGTCGGAGAAACCAACAACATTTCCACTACCGTGACAAAGAAGGGTTATATTCCCCAATCTGGAGATTGGAGCGGCGGCATTCCGAATACTTACACCTTCCGGCTCCAAGCGGGCAATTAGAGTTTTGCACGGCGCCACGGCTGGCTTGTCCGGCGGCGCCCGTTCACGGCCATTGATTGTTATAAAAGCAATCTCAAATTCAAGGTTTAGCCCCGGCACTTGTGCCGGGATTTTTTCCTTGATTTTAACGTGTTATATTGCCTTTTACCGGGATCAATAAATGAAAGAAATTTTCGGGAATCTTTGTATTCTATTGCTCGCAAGGCCTCACGCAAGATCTCCGTGCGCCTAACCTTTCTCCAACCAGGGCATTCACGCTCGGAACGCGTCAGAAACAAAAGCCCGTCTTCAGACCGATGGTAAATTGCCGCGAATTCGGCTGGAGAAAACCCTCCACAACATCCGATTGTCCCCAGGAGAAGACTTCGGTAAAGACCGATATAAAGACGCTTCGCCCGCGCAGCCCGCCTTCCAACTGGCCTGTCAAGCCCGCCTTGGGATACAATGCCACGCCGCCCCACGTAGCATACTGGTAAGTCATGGCCGTGCATCCGATCCGGCCGGCGTAATAAAACTCCCATCCGCCGCCAAGCGACCGCTTTTTTTCCAGGCCCAGGTAAGGATAGAACGTCCACCAGGTCTCCTGGTATCCCCAGGATGGATGGCCGTAATCTGTGAAGCCGTCCTTGAGATCCCTGATCCAAAACCGCGTGCCGACGCCCACGAAAAAACTTAGATTCGGACAAAAATCGGGCTCGATGTGCAGGTCGTATTCGGCCAGCACGCCCAAGTAGCCCGTGGCCGAAGTTAACGGTTCATCGGTGTAGGTGCCGTCGCCATTTTCAACCTCGCTGGAACCTATGTACCGCATGGTCGCTCCGAAAACCGCGGCGTGGAATCGTTCCATTCCCACCCGCCGCATGTATCCCAGAGTAATCAACGTTCCAAACTCGTTGACCAGGTCCAAACCGTACATCCGCTCATTCCAATGAAAATAATCCACCCGCGTGTACCAAGTCGATTCGATCAGCCTGTTGCCCAGTCCCGGCATGGTAATGTCGGGCGGAGCACAACCAGTATTGGCCGGGCTGGATAAATTCTGGTACTGCTGGCCCGACAACGCGGGCGGATACGATCCAGTCGGATATGATGAGGGCGGATATGCAGTCGGCGGATATGTCATAGGCGGATATGCCGTGGGTGGATACACCATCGAGTTAGCGCCAGGCCGGGCATAGACATCAGAAGACGACGGGCCGCGGATCAACTGTTGCGAGTCGGCATTGCCGGCGCCGTATGGCAATGCCTGACCGGACATCGATCCGCTTGAATAGACATCCTCGGCCCAGACAGGGCAAATGCCCATGGTCGCTATGGTAATCAAAGCAACGACTAAAACAATGCACGATATTTTCATTATTGCCGGTCCTCGTTGTTGGCCCTTTTAACGCAATGCCAGCACTGCATGCAGCCTGGGCCATTTTTGGACGCGTAGGGTAACGTTGTTAGGCAATACCTTCAACGTTACTATGGGGGGAGTATGTTGCCGAAATGTTGGCGGCCGACGCCACCTTATAGTGGGAACAATGCATATTGGCATGGCAAGATAGTTGGGCCTTTTACCAAGAATTCCTGAAAAAGATAATATTCGAGGTAATTCGCACCTGCCTTGGCTCGCCTATTATGTAGAAAGTGCACTTCTGACCGTTTGTGAAAGGCCGGACATGACAAATTGGGATCAGATCGTAGACGAACACGGTCCATTTGCCTTTCGGCTTGCAAGACGAATCTTGGGCCCCGGACCTGACGCCGAAGACGTGGTTCAAGAGGTATTCATGGAGGCCTTTCGGCTTCGGCAGAAACAAGAGATAGACAATTGGACCGGATTATTTCGCCGGATAACAACCCATCGGGCTTTGGATCGGCTTCGCCGCCGGCGCAGGTCGGATCGTTTAGACATGATCGAGGTCTCCGATCCGGGGGACGGCCCGTTGGATAAAGCGGTTGCCGGAGAATTGGCCGAACGATTGCGCAATGCGATTACTCAACTCCCGGATCGCCAGGCCGCCGTGTTTTCATTGCGCTATTTCGATGATCAATCTTACGAACAAATTGCGGAAATCTTAGATATCGAAACAAGTGCGGCGGGCGCGGCCTTGCACAAGGCCCGCGTCAAACTCCAGTCCCTGCTGGATGTAAAAGTCAAAGGAGCCAATAAATGAACGACTTTGCCCAAAATCCGGATAATATTCCCCATCGTACGGAACTCTCCGGCGTCTTGCTGGAATCGGTCGAAGAAATTCTTCGCGAACCGATTGACGAAAAAGACCTGGCCCAGGCATTGGACCGCGCTCGGCAAGCCGATCATATGGCAATAATTAATCGCCCACGCCTGTCTCGAAATCTGCTTGCCATCGCGACGATTGCCGCCGCTCTTTTATTCGTTGCCTTCATCCTGTGGAATAGACAATCGACCGCCTGGGCCCAGGTGGTGGAAGCCGTGGCGAAAAAGCCCTGGCTCCATGCCGTAAGCACACTGCCGGATGGCAAGAAAGGCGAACTGTGGTTCTCTGCCAGCCGGGCCGTAATGGCCACACGGACCGATAAAGAGACGTGCTGGGGCGACTTGAAGCAAAAGACGAGAGAGTACTACGACCCTGGGGAGAATACTATAGTCCGTGTACCCGACGATGAGGGGCGAGAAGCATCTAGTTTCCTCGAAACGGTGTTCAAGGCATTCCTTTCCTCCGAGACTGGGCGAACCATCAACGCGGGGCGCTTTAAACTCATTCACCAGCAGCAACGTGTTGTGAAGGAGGACGGAAAACGGTGGATAGAACATCGTTTCAAGATGCACGAGGAAGACAATCAATACGAAAGCGAATTGCCCGCAAACGAATGGGTCGTCTATGTCGACTCTGACACGCAACTTCCGTTTCGCTGGGACCAGATATTTCACTTCAAGGAGGTCGATAAGGATGTCAATCCGTCGAAGGAGGGATTGTTCCGTTACGAGATCGACTATCCGGAAACCGGGCCAGCCGAGATTTACTCCTTGGGAGTGCCGAAGAACGCCAAGGTAGTCGATCGCTTCTTGGACCCCGCACGGGCGGATGTGAAGCGACTTGTAGGAGATGTTCGAGCCGCCCGGTGGCGGTCAGACAAGTACTATGCACTGGTCGTAGAGGGTCAAGATAATAAGCACTGGTGGGAGTATTTTCCTTCGTATCGCATATGGCGAAGCGGATCTCGCTGGAGGGTTGAACGGAGTTTCGGATATGATTTCCGATCTGAGAAGCTGCCCCCGAAATACGCCGATCCTGCAACATGGTGGAAACAGAAGGCGGAGAAGGTGCGGTTCGTGCCTAGCGAACTCTCCGACGGCAAGTGGCTCTGGGAATACCTGACCTCGGGCCGAGCGCCTACGCAGGCAAACATCGACGCCGGCGCTCCTAAAGACAAGCCATTTCTTGCGTCGAATGAGAAGCGTCGAGCAATGCCCACCTTTCCCCCAGGGATTGATAAAGGGGGCTACATATATTGCGCAGATAACCATCCCGAGTTTTTGGCGCGTCCTTTGCCCTACCTTGTTGCCCCCGGCTACACCCGGGGCGCCGGATTTAACGAGGTAAAGTTGGAGCCCAATCCGGCCTCGGGGCCGCCGAATACGGTATTGCTTGAAGTACACAATTCGCACTGGACAGCCGGTGGTTATTATCCTCAGATGTGGCGCTACTGGATCGATCCGGAGCAAGGCTACCTGGTAATGCGTTACGAGGAACTGGTAACGCGAGAAGGGAAGGAAGAAATCATCCGTGGTCATGCGATTGAGGGAGTGACACAAGATCCCCAGGGACAATGGTACCCAACCGTCATCCGTTTATTCAAGAGAAACGTCCTAATTGGAAGCGAAAAGCCACCATATGACGGCATCATGAGGTGTTACTACGACTTCAACGCCCCAATGCCGGACAGCATATTCGAGCCTTGATTGCGAAAAAAAGCGGGAAAGCTGGCCTATATGCTTGCCTCCACTCCCCGATCCATCTGCAACCAACCGACCATGCTCCGCATGGTGCCCATTGGTGGCCGGCAATGAGAGTTTTCCACGCACTCTAAAAAAAATCACCCTTCCGGCAAAATCCGCCGCGTGGATTGATCTTCGCCCAATTGAATCACAATCTTATTGGGAGGTTCATGGCGAAAACGGACGCCGGTTGCTGCGCTATGCAGCCAGCCGTCTTGTTTTGCGGATTCTTCTTTGTACTGGCCGGAACAAAGGCAATTGAGAATTGGCTGTTTTGTATCCCGATCGATCACCCACACCTCGGGCACGCCCAGTTGGGCATAAAAGGGCAGTTTTTCCATGGTTTCATCGCCCGGGCTGCGAATTTCCACAACTACGGTCGGGGCGCCCTCGAAATACTCATCCCGGTCGATGTGAAAGCAATCCGGCTTCAAAAGCACCAGGTCAGGAATGCGATAATTATTCGGCCACCCGCCTACTGAAGCTACATTTATTTCATGATAAACCTTATTGCCAAATGGACGTACCCAAAAATTACGCATCCAGTGTTCTAACTCCCCTTTAAAGTCTTGGTGCGTCCGACTTGGGCTAGGTGTCATATGCAATACTCCTTCCCACATTTCGTCCCACATTTCCGCGCCGGTTTTTTTTCGCCAATCCAACACGAACTGTGGAACTTCAGGCATTACAGCTCTCATCATTTGATCTCCTCCTTACTCGACATTATACCCCTAAATTGTAGTAAGAGCTGATTGCTTTAGTCAAGCCGATTTGGCAAGTTTTTGTCTTGTAAGATATTTTACTCTTCCCTTGCGGAAATCCCGATAAACGACATACTTAGCGTTTTAGTGCCGGTAAATTATATCCTTTTAATCTTGCGAGGGTTCTGCCGTGGAATCTTCCGCGCTTGAATTCTTCAAAAATCTTTTGGGAACGCCCAGCCCCTCGGGTTATGAAAATCGCTTGCAGGAGATCGTCCGCGAATACGCGGCCGATTTCGCCGACGAAGTGCGGACCGATTTGCACGGCAATTTGATCGTAGTTAAAAATGCGAAATCCCAACTGCGCGTGATGCTTGCCGGACACTGCGATCAGATCGGCCTGATCGTGCAGCACGTCGACGACGAGGGTTTTCTTTATATTCAGCCCATCGGCGGTTGGGATCCCGAAGTCCTCATAGGCCAGCGTATGACCGTCTGGACGGAAAGCGGTCCGATCCTGGGGGTTATCGCCCGCAAGCCCGTCCACTTGCTTACCGAAGAAGAACGCAAGCAAGTGCCGAAGATGAAGGATCTTTGGTTGGACATCGGCGCGGCCGACAAGGATGAAGCTTCCAAACTGGTGCGCATCGGCGACGCCGTCACCGTACAACTAGCCTTCCATCAATTGCAGAATAATTTTGCCGTATCGCCGGCCATGGACGACAAGGCCGGCTGCTGGGTGGTGATCGAGGCCCTGCGCCGTGCAGGCAAACGGAAAAAGATCAAGTGCGGTTTGTACGCGGTTTCCACCGTGCAGGAAGAACTCGGGCTCCGCGGCGCCCGGACCAGCGCCTTCGGCATAGATCCCCAGATCGGCGTGGCCGTGGACGTGACCCATGCCACCGACTGCCCGACCATAGAAAAGAAGGAAGAAGGCGACGTGCGCCTGGGCAAAGGTCCGGTGATCCATCGCGGCCCGAACATGAATCCCAAGGTCGTGCAGCGATTGATTCAGGCCGCCGATGAGCACAAAATCCCCTACCAATTGGCGGCCTCGGGCAAGGCCACCGGCACCGACGCCAACGCCATTCAGATCAACCGATCCGGCGTGGCCACGGGCCTGGTAAGCATCCCCAACCGCTACATGCACAGCCCAGTGGAGATGATCTCCATCGACGACATCGACCGGGCGGCGGACTTGCTGGCCCGGTTCGTGGAAGCGATCGATCCGGCAGCCGATTTTACCCCATAGATTGCCTTTCTTTGATAATATTGGTAAACTATAAGTTGGCGAAGAAAGCCAGATGTGACATTATTGAATTTTAACGGAATCGCCAAGCCGTAAAGGTCTTTTCGAACATGGCTCTTGGCTCAATGGATGAATTCCTGGCAGTTCTTGAACGCAGCAAGCTTCTCAAGCCCGAGGAGTTTGCTGAAGTCCAGCGTCTTGCCCAAGAGGTATCCGATCCCCCTGAATTGGCCAAAACTCTGGTCCGCAAAGGCACGCTCACTCGCTGGCAGGCCGGGCAATTACTGGCCGGACGAAGCAAATGCACGGTGGGCAAATATAAGTTGCTCGAGCTTCTCGGCCGGGGCGGCATGGGGAGCGTGTACCTGGGCGAACACGTGATGATGAACCGCCGCGTGGCCCTGAAAATCATTCCCCGCCATATTGGTAAAGATCCCGCCGGCTTGGAACGTTTTCTCGCCGAGGCCCGAACCATCGCCTCCTTGGATCACCCCAATATAGTGCAGGCTTACAGCGTCGATAACGAAGGCGATCAATATTACCTGGTCATGGAATATGTCGAGGGGCTGGATCTCAAACGCCTGGTCGAAGCCGAAGGTCCCTTGGATTGCGCAAGCGCCGTGGACTATGTGCGGCAGGCGGCCGACGGCCTGGCTCATGCCCATGCTCGAAACATGGTGCATTGCGATATCAAACCCTCGAATCTTATCGTCAACCCTCAGGGCGTGGTAAAAATCCTGGACATGGGTCTTGCCCGGTTGGCGGGCCAGGAACAAACGGGCGGCGAAATAAGCGAACAAGACGAACGCATCTTAGGCTCGGTAGATTACATGGCCCCTGAGCAGGCATTGCACACCGCCGATTTCAACCACCGCGCCGATATTTATTCCTTGGGCTGCACGCTGTATTTTTTACTTACCGGTCACCCCCCATTCCCAGAAGGAACCCTGCCCGAGCGGATCCTCAAACATCAAACTCAAGAACCCCAGCCCATATCGACCCAGCGCTCCGACGTGCCGGAAAGTCTCATCGATATTTGTAAAAAAATGACGTCTAAACGGCCTGCCAACCGTTACCAAACCGCGGCCGATCTAAGCCAGGTCTTGGCCGCCTGGCGGCCCGGGGAAAAGCACGTGCAGCGCGTTTTGCAGTTGAAAAAAGCCCAGCCTATCGACGAATTGCCCGGTCCGGATTTGTTGGGCACGGATTTAAGCCAGTTGTTCCGCAAAGGAATGGGAATCTCGGCGACCACTCCCCTGATCTCCAGAAAGCCGCCAAGCCGGCTCGATAAGCTCCCCGCTGCCCTGCGCCCGTTGCTGAGCACGCCCCTGCGGGCAATTGTAACGCTGGGCATTTCGGCGGCTGTTGTCGTGTTGCTGACCATAACCGCAATTTTGTTTTTTAGCAATAACACGGCGACAATTGTACGGAACGCGGATGAAAGTTCCGAGGCGATTAAGAAGTCGGTGGAAAACGGTTTGCAAATTCATCAGGACAATAATAAACAAACAACCGGAACCGCTAAAATTCAAAATGGCGGCGAAGTAACGGCGCCAGATTTAACGCCCATGCCCCCAACCATACCAACAATATCCCAGCCAGTCCCCACCGACACCGGCAACCAACCGCCTGTGGAAACCGAACCTCAGGCCAAAACAAAGACGCAGCCGCAGGAACAACAAACGGAACAGCCCCAACCGGAACACCTCGAACAGGAGACGCCCAAGATCGAGCCTTTAAAGGAATTGGCGGCCAGCGTCGATTTGCCTGAAATTTCTAAACCTGACGCACAGGAAAACTTCGCAAAAAAAAGGGCCGTGTTGGGTAAGGTTCTCCTGACTCCCGGCGCGACTTTACAACTCATACTTATTGGAGGCGAAAAGGCCGTCAAAGGCGGCGATTCCTTTATCATGATACCTGCCCGGCAATCGCAGCTTTGGCGGGTTTATGTAGAAACGGCGCCTAAAGCAAATGCCGATCCGCCTCAACACACCGAAATCGCCCAATTGAAACTCGATGCTGAAAACCTGGTGTTCGATTGGATGCCTAATGCGACTCCCGCCTATGCCGAAGCCTTGAAGAATTGCGGGATACTTGCTTTCGCCCAAGGCCAACTGCAATTTGTACAATTGTCTCGTCCGCGGCAAGCCGAGCCTTTGGTGATGGATCTGGACAATGGGGTGGCCAAAGTGAATATGCAGATGGGATCGCTCCCGGAATTGGGTAATTTGCGGGTGCAGATCACCGGTCGGGATGAAGCCTTTCCCCCTAATACCCTGCAACCCAGCGACATTTTGGAGGTAAAAACCGAAGGCGAAAATGAAATCATGCTGGTTTTTACCGACCAGAAGCTTGCCGATTTCAAAGTGCGAATTAGCGCGGAAATAATAGGTCAAAAACTCGAGCTTAAAGCCACTCCCCTTTACGAAATTCCCGGACTGCAACTGAAAACCTTCAAGGCCAAGGAGGCCCTGACAACCCTCAATGACATTAATAAGAAACTGCCCGTCATACAAGCCGCGTTCGATAAAGCCAGGGATGGCAGCCCCAGAAAAACTGAGGCCGGCAAAACCATCGATCAACTGAAAAGGGCGATCGAGTTCCTCCAAGATTTAAACGGATTATACCAGGTATTGAACAATAAAGCCAAGATTCACTACAGGGTCTTTATTCTCTACGGCAAATACAACAAGGTCGAGTTGTTCAATACCCAAATTCCCGTCGCGGAACCGGTCGAGGTCAAAGAAGCCAACCAAAACTCCGCCCCACAAACCTCGCCTGATCAGCAATCCCCGAAAAAACCGCCGAAAAAGCCGGCTGCAAAGAAAAAACCTTAATAAAACCGGTTTTACGCGTCGTCAATATTATTGTCATAATTTATACCGCTCCCACTCCAGCAGCCGTCAACTATGCCGCATCTTTTTCTTCCCTCACTGCAAGGATTATTGGGCCGTCGCACGATTATCGGCACGGTCGCCGTCGTCGGCGCACTTCTGTTAAGCTCGTTATTGTACGCCCAACGACTGAGGGAATATATCAGCGGCATAAAATGGCCGGAAGTAAAGGTAGTCGATCCCGGCGACCCGGGCGCACACCCGGGCGATGCCATTGTGCTTTTCGACGGTAAAGATATGTCGCAATGGGTCGACGGCGATGCGTGGAAGGTCCAAGACGGCTACGCGATCACCGCTAAACAAGACATCCATACAAAACGAGCCTTTGGCGATTGCCAATTGCATGTGGAATGGGCCGCGCCCGAGGAGGTTATAAGCGGCGGCCAGGGACGAGGCAACAGCGGCGTTTTCCTGATGAGCCTATACGAGTTGCAGGTTCTCGATTCCTGCGATAACGCCACGTATCCCGACGGCCAGGCAGGCGCTATCTACAAACAACAGCCCCCCTTGGTAAATGTCTGCCGCAAACCCGGCGAGTGGCAAACTTACGATATTATTTTTTCCGCGCCGCGATTCGACGAACAAGGCAAACCCGCCAAACCGGCATATATCACCGTGTTGCAAAACGGCGTCCTGGTCCAGAATCACTTCGAAATACAAGGCGCAACTTCATTTACCGAACCGCCTAAATATACCGCCCATCCGGCGAAGATGCCTTTACTGTTGCAATACCACAACAACAAAGTCCGCTTCAGAAATATTTGGATTCGCGAATTATAAAGCCGCGGCCGGCGCCGACGGGGTACCATGCGAAGCATGGTCGCGTCGGTCGGTCGCGCCTTGCTTAACCCGTTCGGCTGGTAATCTCGATCAGATGATAGCCGAATTGAGTTTTAATCGGACCGTGTACTTTACCTACTTCGTCGCTGAACACGACCTTGTCGAACTCGGGCACCATTTGTCCTTGACGGAATTCGCCTAAATCGCCCCCATGCTTGCCCGAGGGACATTGCGAATGTTTCCGGGCGATTTCGGCAAAATCGGCCCCGGCGGCGATGTCGGTTTTGAGTTTTTCACAGGCTTCATTAGTAGAAACAAGAATGTGTCGGGCAGAGGCTTTTTTGGCCACGGTTTTTTTCCTTTCAAATAAGTTAAAATTCAACCCCGGTGCCGCACCGAAGTCGCATATTTTAAAGATGGATAATTATTTCACTAACTACACCTCTGAGCAAGTACCATCGAATTTCCACTGACTTTTGTTTTCGATTGTAATTATAATTGCATATAGGCGTTCCCGTTGACGTCGGTCAATCCTTGCCAATAATCAATATGGGGGGTTGTTGTGACCGAATCATCCGCAAACTCTTCTGCTTCCGACTTCCACCTCAGCGATAGCTTCATGCTCATGGCTGAAGGCCTCGGCGATTTCGTTTGCCTGGCCACCTCGCATGGGGAACCGTTTTATCTGAATCCGGCCGGCAGGCGGATGCTGGGATTGGCGGAGGAGCAGGAAGTTGCGACCACCAGCCTGCACGACTATTACGACCCCGAATCCTGGGAGCAACTGCGCGACACGGCCGTGCCGGCCGTCAATAAAACCGGCCAATGGAAAGGGTCCTGCCGCTTGCGCAACCTGCAAAGCGGCGCAGTTTATCGATGTCCAAACCACCATGCTGCGGGTGAAATCGCCCGACGGCAATCGGCCCACTACCTTGGCTATTATCCATCGTGAAATAAGCGATCGCCTGAATTTAGAACAAGCCTTGGCCGAATCGCAAGCCCGAAAACACGCCATCCTGGAATCCTCTCTCGATCCCATCATCACCATCAATCACGAAGGAATTATTACCGAGTTTAATCGGGCGGCCGAGCAAACCTTCGGTTATACCCGCGACAAAATTATCGGCACAAAACCCACCGATGTATTGTTTTCCTCCAGCATGGGAGTGGGCGAGCAGGAACGAATCGAACGTTATCTTAACGCCGGCGAGGGATCGCTCTTGGGCCACAGGGTGGAGGTGACCGCGGTCCGGGCCAGCGGCGAAAGTTTCCCCGCCGAAATGGCCATGACCATCAGCCAGGAACACAACGCCGCGGTGATGAGTTTCTTTTTCCGCGACATAAGCGCCCGGAAAAAGGCCGAAATGGAACAGGCCCGTTATGCGGCCGAACTCCAACGTTCCAACAGCGAACTGGAACAATTCGCTTACGTGGCCTCGCACGACTTGCAGGAGCCGCTCCGCAAAATCCGCACGTTCTCCGATCGCCTGCTCTTAAAACAGGCGGAAAAACTGGACGAGGAGGGACGCGACTCGCTCGAGCGAATGCACAAGGCCGCGGCCAGAATGCAATCCCTTATCGACGGATTGCTGGCCTTGTCCCGAGTGACCACCAAGGGACAAAAATTCGAACAAGTCGACCTGGCCCGGGTGGCAGCCGAGGTCGTATCTGATTTGGAAGTCCAAATCAAGCAGGTCAACGGCCGCGTCGATGTGGATAAACTGCCCATCGTTCAAGCCGATCCCCTGCAAATGAACCAACTATTCCAAAATTTAATCGCCAACGGATTGAAGTTCCATCGCGCCGACGAATCCCCAGTGGTCAAAGTATCCGGACGATATATCCCCGGACGGGAAGACCGCAAGCCCAGCCGCTTGACCAACGAGCAATGCCGCATCCTCGTCGAGGACAACGGCATAGGATTCGACGAGAAATACGGTTCGCGGATTTTCGGAATTTTCCAGCGCCTCCATCCCCGCGACGTGTACGAAGGCACCGGCATAGGCCTGGCCATCTGCCGGCGAATTGTCCAACAACACGGCGGGACCATCACCGCCCATAGCGTTCCGGGAAAGGGCAGCACCTTCGAAATCCTCCTGCCCGTCATGCCCCCCAAGAGGAAATCAGAAAGCGATAGCATACATATGATATAATATCTAATGTCGAATGACAAAGCAAAAATTAGGAAATACGTACCAATACCGAATAAACTGACGAAACCACTCGCGGTTAAGCAATCCACAAGATTCTGAACCCCGAATCCAGAACCCCGAACCCTGAACCCCGAAATCTTACCAATGGTGGAATTCGGCAAACGGCGCACGATTTTGATGGCCGACGACGATGCTGAGGATTGTCAATTGGTCCGCGACGCTTTGGGCGAGGCGGGCCAACCGTACGATCTTCGTTTCGTTCGCGACGGCGAAGAATTGTTCGACTACCTGCGGCATCGCGGGGAGTACGAAAACGGCCGTGCCGCGCCCCGACCGGATCTGATTCTGTTGGATTTTAAAATGCCCCGCAAAGACGGCCGGGAAGCCCTCAAGGAGATCAAGGCCGATCCGCACTTGCGGCGGATCCCTGTCGTCATTTTGACCACTTCCACGGTCGAAGACGATATCGCCTTTTCCTACGACATGGGTGTAAACTCCTTTATTACCAAACCCGCCACGTTTCGTCGGTGGGTGGAAATAATCAAAACTTTATGCAAATACTGGTTCCAGGTGGTGGAACTGCCTCCCTGGGAAACCTCACCCGGGGACTGTCGGGATGATGGAGCCGGGCTGTGTCAGCCCGGAACAAACCCGAAAATGAATATTTTTTAATGCATTCTTAACATGAACGAAGAACGTGTAAGAATTCTCCTGGTGGAAGACGATCCTGACGACGTCTACGTCATGCGGAACCTGCTTGGCGACCGCTGGCACGGACCGTTCGAACTCGTAATCGTCGAATTGCTCTCGGCGGCCATCGAACGTTGCCAAGAGGAGCGGTTCGACGTGGTGTTGCTCGATCTCGGTCTGCCCGACAGCAACGGCTTGGAAACATTTTTTTCCATTTACGCACATGCCGGCGACGTGCCGATTGTCGTGCTTTCCGGCTTAAGCGACGAGCGCGCGGCCGTTAAAGCCGTGCAAGCCGGGGCCCAGGATTATTTGGTCAAGGGCCAATTGACCGATCGGCTCCTGGTGCGGTCCTTGCGCTATGCCATCGAGCGAGGTCGCCGCCATCATGCCGAGGAGGCCCTGCGCGACACTTCCGAAGAGTTCCGCGCGGCCGGAGTGATCCAGCAACGCTTGTATCCCACCCGCGCCCCGACTTTAGAAGGTTTTGAAATCGCCGGCGCGTTGTATCCGGCCAAGGCCACCGCCGGTGATTATTTTGACTATATCCCCATGCTCGACGATTGCCTGGGGCTGGTCGTGGGCGATGTGAGCAGTCACGGCATGGGCCCCGCACTGGTAATGTCCGAAACCCGGGCCTGCCTCCGCACCCTGGCACAAGGACATTCGGACGTGGGCGAAATCCTCACCCGGGCCAATCGGGTCCTCGCCGCCGACAGCTCCGAACTGCATTTCGTCACCCTGGCCATGGCCCGCCTCGATCCCCATAACCGCACTATGGTCTATGCCAGCGCCGGGCAGCGCGGTTATCTGTTGCAGTCAGGCTGCAACGTGACGATCTTGGACTCCACCAGCCTGCCCTTGGGCATCCGCGATGATACCGTCGTGCCCTCCTCCCAGGCGTATAAATTGAACTCGGGCGACTTGGCCACGTTTTTCACCGACGGCGTGGTCGAGGCGGAATCGCCCGGCCTGGTGCGTTACGGCGTTTCCCGGGCCTTGGAGGCGATCCGTTCCGAGCGGCAAAAATCGGCCCAAGAGATCATCCAATCGCTCCACGACGAGATAAAGGGCTTCTGCCGCAATCAGCCCCAACGCGATGACATTACCATCGTGGTCGTGAAAGTTCTGTGAATGTATATTTCCCCCCCTTCCTTTTTTCCCTTTACACGATTCGCTTCATGCCCGAACTCCCCGAAGTCGAAACCATGTGCCGGCGCATCGCGCCGGTGGTCGGTTGCCGCATCAACGATTTGAATCGCCCCAACTCGCCGTTACAGTCAATCTTGATAAATCCGCGATTGTCTCTCTTTTGCCGGCGGGTGAAAGGACAAAAGATCGTCGCCGTGCATCGCATCGGCAAGCGGCTTGTTTTACAGTTGGAAAACCGCGATTCGATTGTAATCGAACCCCGCATGACCGGCTTGATCCTGCTTGATAACGCCCCTGATCGAAAACACCTTCGGCTGGTTTTTGCATTGACCGGCGGCTCGGCCCGGCGGTTATTGTTTTGGGACCAGCGCGGGTTGGGCGTAGTCAGCCTGCTTACACCCCGGCAATTCCGCGAACAACTGGGCCCCGAACGCATCGGTCCCGATGCCCTGCAAGTTACTCCGGAAATTTTAAAGGAGCGTCTAGGCAGCAGCCGGCGTGCGATCAAAGTGGCCTTGCTCGATCAACACGCCATTTCCGGCGTGGGGAATTTGTACGCCTCGGAATTGTTGCACCGCGCGGGCATCCACCCGGCCAAGCCCTGCAATGAACTGAAACCACGCCACTGGGCGGCAATCCGCGCAGCCATGCAAGAAGTCCTGCAAGAGGCCATCCGGCATCAGGGATCCACGCTCCGCGACGGCACATATCGCGCCTCCCGCAACGAACCGGGCAATTTTCAGGATAAACACCGCGTTTATCAACGCGCCGGCCAGCCCTGCCTGCAGTGCGGAACGCCCGAGATTGTCCGCATCGTGCAAGCCCAGCGTTCCACCTTCTTCTGCCCCGTCTGCCAACGATAAATGATAAAAATCATGCAAACACTAACCCGCCTTTGCGCATTGTATTTATAATGCGAAAAACCGCTTGCGGTTTCGCGTTGGAACTGCCCGGATGTTTACCCCGGCCCCGGCCGATGCCGACAAATAGCCTATTTCCGGATAAAAACGCCGTGCATGAACCCGCTACGGAGAACCTGGCTGCGGCATGGGAGGAACTTCAGCCGGAATTATCCCGCCTGGTCCGTGCCTTGGGCGTCGGCTCGGCAAACGCAGACGATATTCTCCAGGAAGTGTATCTTACGGCCCGGGAAAAATGTCCCCCGGCCTTGGACTTAAAGGACTTGCGAAAATGGTTGATTTGCGTAACCGTCAACCGTTGCCGCCTCGAACATCGGCGCTCCTCTCGCTGGCGCCGGGCGTTCCTGGCCCTGACGTACCTGTTCGACCGGCGCGGCCCAAAAAACCCCGCCGCCGAGTCGCTCTCGCGCGACGCGGAGCGTCAACAGGTCCGTCAGGCCTTGCAGGCGCTCGACGCCGGCACGCGAACGCTCCTGGTGCTGCGTTATTTCGCCGATTTCGATTCCAGCGAAATCGGCCGCATCATGCAATTGCCGCGTGCCACGGTCCGCGGCCGGCTTTGCCGTGCCCGGCGGAAATTGGCCGACCGACTCCGCCAAACAGGATGTCGCCATGAAGAATGATGCTTGCGGTAAAATCCGGCTTTTACTGGTGGATTACTCCGACGGAGCGCTGCCGGCCGACCAGACCCGGCAAATCGCCGTCCACCTGGCACAATGCCCCACATGCCGCGAGGAACTCCGCCTGCTGGAACATTCCCTGGCCCTTGCCCGGGAGGTTTGGAACGAATCGGCAACCAGTGAACCGCTTGTGGTTTCGCAAAACAAACCGCTTGCGGTTTCGCAAGCAACCGACAAACCGCTTGCGGTTTCGCGAGGCATCGGGCCAAAGCGCAGAACCAACCTCCGGCCGCTCGCCTGGATCAGCGGCGCTGTGGCGGTAGCGCGGTTGTTATGCTCTTATTATTTGGACAATCATTAATTTCGCTGTTCAAACACTCGGGCGTTAAGCCTCAACCAATCGAATTAGCGAAAAACAATTCCACCCAAAACGCTTCGGCCCGGCCCGGTGAGGAAATAGACGTTATGGAATACATCGCCCGCGAAGAACGCTCGGCCCGGCTGGCCGCATCCGTGCAAATGTTGGCCGATCGGCCGGGATTGGCGCAATACAAAGCGGATGCCGAACGCTACCTGAAAGAACACTACGCCGGCACAACCGCAGTCCGCATGCTCGAAAAACAACAAACTTCGCCCCAGTAAATACCCAATGTCTAGCCCATGATATTGGGGCAGCAGTTTAACTGCTGCCCCAACATAGAAGCCCATCAAATTAAGGAACCCGTTCATGCGCCTCAAAAATTTCTTTCCGTCGTTGTTCATGGTTTTTTTGGCCGCCGCATTATTTGCAGCCGAGCCTGAAGCCGACTCACAAACCACCCCGCCCGATAAATCGGCCGTTGATAACGCAACCGCAATAACTATCCCGGCGGTGCCAGATGAGCCGGTCATTCCCAAACGTGAACTGAAGTTCGACGTTTCCGAAGAAGAAGTCCCCTTGCCGCTGGAAAACATGAAAGAAGGAATGCTCGACCAGCGATATGTGGCCACGTTCCGACTGGTAGTCCCAAAAAAGGAGAAGCTTTCGGAGGATTTAACGACTTCATTACGCGGTGTAAGGCTACCAATGGGGACCGACGGTGTTATTGGTTTCGCTGGTAGAGGTGTCCCGAGCTTCGATCGTCTTCTATCATCTGGTCCTGGCAGAAGAATGACAGGGTCTTTTACGTTTAGCGAGAGCGGGGAACATGCTTATCAAGACATGTTGATCGGCAGCCCGGACTCTTACAGGGGCATGCATCAAATCCCAAAAGGTTTCTTTTTCTCCCAACGGCCCGCCGACAAAAATCAGCCGTCAAAAGAGGTTGTCTCTGCATCTGAAAAGCTGAACTCAATTTTCACTGAAAACATTTTTTCGCGCGACCAGGCGGGCTACCCCATTTTTGATCAAATTCGGTTGCTTTCTCCCACCGCCGATGAGGCCAAGAAGTGCGTTGAGGCATGGTTGACCGTTTACGACAGGGGAATTTGTTATCCCGGGCAAAAAGAGTGCCTCGATCTGCGAAAGAGACTCGTTGAGAGACTCACCGAAGATAGCGACAAACTCAAGAAAGCAGAAGCGGATCTTGCCAATGCAAAACAAGAAATCGAAAAATACAAGGATTTTGAGGACATAAACCCGGAAGCTATTACAGCCCTGACAACACAGCGGCGAATGCTTGCCGTTGATCTGGTGGGCGTCAAGGCGCGGATCAAGGCATGCCAAGAGATGCTGGCAACCGAAAACATGTCGGCCGCCCGCAAGGATCAGGTCGAAACCGCCAAAGTCGTTGCCGAAATCGAACTCCGCGGCCTGGATGCCAAACAGGCGGAAATAGACCGTATCATTCAAGGCGCACAGAACCGGCAAAAATTCGCAACAATAATAAGAGATCCCGGACTTATTGTTTTTTTTCAGAAAGATCAAGTCGAAAAGGGGCAAAGAGGCATCAAACAGTTGGATGACTACCAACTCGGCTATCAACCACTGGCAATCGCGGACGATAAGATCGCAATTCGTCGAATAAAGTGGATAAGTCCGCCGAAAACGGAAAAATCCAAACCCGGTTCCCCATCCGCTCCGCAATAGCCGAAATCCAGCGGTTTGGTTTGGAGCCTATCCCAAACGTCACCCCTATATAGCCCCCGGTGACCACACCGGGGGTTTTTATGGCGCAAAAACACCGACCATATACATGCATCCGAAAAAACCTTCATCGGTTCCGCGCCTTTTTGTAGTCATATTTCCGGTCAAAATTGAAGACGCCGAATGATTGTGTGATTTCTTGTTGTTTGTGCGCGATGTATTCTTTTAGCGCCGCGGTCACCGCTTCTTTTTTAGTCCGGTGCCGGCCAGCTTTTTGCGCCCGAATGATTAATTTGTCTAAATCGGTCGACATCTTGAATCCTCTTCCACGATATATTAACTCAAATCATTAACCGGTAATCAACCAAGTTTGTACGAATCCATTTTTCTCACTAGAAATTAGGCCAAGTGATTCCATATATTAATCATTTTTTAAATCTACAACCACTTCTGACAATCAACTTGGATTACCTATTTTAACAAGATGGCACGATCTGCTTCCCTTTTATGTTGCGCAAGGTAGCTCCTGCAACACCCCTATTTTGGAACGTTCGAAGTTCCGTTTTCAACGCTCGACATAACTTGCGATAACAAAGGCACTTCGATCATGCGTCGTTGACGTAAAAAATCAACACGTGAAAAAGGCGTCCCGGCCTCGCCCTTGCAGTTCTATCCAGACCGGATAAACTGGGCTTTCAATGGAAAATCGTTCACAGATGATCCACATGAAGGGAAATGTTATGCAAAAAATATATCAAAATTTTACGATTTTGGCACTCGCACTGGCCTTGGTTGGTTTGCTAAGCACGGCGGCCTGGTCCCAACCCCCGCGCGGCCGTTTGGCGCAGGGCTGCGCGGCGCAGACGGCACCCAGCCGCCCGATTCAACCGATGCCAATGCCAAACCTCCTGAAGGTCTGCGCCTCCGCCTCCGTGGTGCCCTGCGTTCTCAGGACGCTGAAAAATCAAAAGCCGATCTCTTGGGCATAGGAAAAATCCCCGAGCCCCCAGGCGTGGGAAAAATCTCCGATCTGCCCGGTTTGGGAAAAATTCCTGATATGCAGGCCGCCAGTCCGGCCGCCGAAACTTATAAACAGGGCACGGAGGCCTTGGATAAAGGCGACATCGATGCCGCCATCGGCCTGTTTAACCGGGCAATCCAGATCGATCCAAAATATGCCGCCGCTTATTGCGACCGGGGCATGGCCTATGCCAGTAAAGAAGATTTCGACAAGGCCCTTGCCGATTTCAACACCGCCATCCAGCTCTCGCCAAAGGGCGGCAGGATATATTTCAACCGGGCGTTCACCTATTTCCGTAAAAACGAGATCGATAAAGCACTCGACGACTATACGGCCGCCATCCGCCTGGCGCCCAATTACGCCGACGCATATCGCGATCGCGGTTTTGTCCGCCTGCAAAAGGGCGAGATAAGTCCTGCCTTGGCCGATCTGAACCAGGCCATCCGCCTCGCCCCCAACGACGCCGCCGCCTATGCCAGCCGCGGCGCCGCACTGTCGCAGTTGGCCGACTGGGATCGGGCCATTGCCGACTTTTCCAAGGCTATTCAACTCGAACCCCAGGATTCTGAAACCTGGTGCGACCGCGGCAACGCCTACGCCATGAAAAAGGATTTCGACGCCGCTCTGTCCGATTTGGACAAGGCCGTGAAAATGTCGCCCCAAGAACCTTCCTTCCATTTCACCCGGGGATATGCCCTCTTGGGCAAGGGCGAAACCGATAAAGCCCTGGCGGAATTCAACGAAACTTTGCGTCTCGATCCGAATTACGCCAATGCTTTTCGCGAACGCGGTCATGCCTTGTTGTACCAAGGCAGTACGGAATTGGCCCTGGCCGATCTGGAAAAGGCCGTCCAACTCTCTCCCGACGATCCGGAGGCCTTGTATTACCGCGGCTATGCCAGTTATTTAAAAGGCGATACGGACAAGGCGATATCCGATTACGATCTGGCGCTGAAATCCGACAGCCGCTTTGCCGAGGCCCATTTTCAAAAGGCCATGATCGCCTTGGACAAAAACGATGCGGAAAAGGCCCTCCTGGAATACAAGGAAGTTATCGGTATAAATGCCGCTTCGCCCGAAGAGTACAAAAATTGGGGCCGGCCTGATGACAAGGAAAAACGCGGCAAAGCGGTCGACAGCCTGGAGGAAACGCTGCAAAAGAACAAGGGCCAGGCGCAATCCCATTCTCAACAAGGTATCGCCCTGCATAAAAAAGGCGAATTGGACAAGGCAATGGCCGAGTACGATCAGGCAATTAAGCTCTATCCGCGATATGCCGAGGCATATTACAATCGCGGCCTGGCTTACCGGCAGAAAGACAATCTACAACAAGCCCTGCTCGACTACACCCAGGCCATACGGCTTGATCCTAAATATATTCCGGCGTATGCTAATCGGGGGTACGCCTTTTACAAGCTCGGCGATTTGGATCGGGCTCTGTCCGACTTCGACAAGATTCTCGAACTGGACCCGTACAACACCGACGCAAAAAAGAGCAAAGAGGTGCTGACTAACATGCGCGTCGGCAGTGAGACGCCGCGCTAAAACTCCCCTCTCTCGACCGACCGGCCATGCTCCGCGACCATGCTTCGCACGGCGCCCTGTCCGTTGGTGTGCGGAGAGAGACTGGGGGCAAGGGCGATAAACCCTGCCAGTTCCAAAAGTGAGATAGGACTCCCGCGACGGCAAATAAATATTCCAACTTTTACAAAAAGGAGAAAGTTATGAAAAAATCCTGGAAATGGTGGCTTTCGTTCACCATAAGCGGAGCCTTGCTTCTCGGTCTGGGTTGCAGCGAGCAGCCGAAAAAAACGCCCTCGGCAGGTTCCCAACCCCCGGCCGGCGTTTCTTCAGCGGAGGAGAAAACCCCCGCCGCAACCGAAACCACTTCCCCAACTACCCCTAGCACAAATGAGAGCGAGAATCAAATGAGCGTCACGAAAGATCCCTATGGCAAAATGCCGGACGGCACGGCAGTCGACCTTTACACCCTGACCAATGCCAATGGCTTGAAGGTAAAGATTATTACTTACGGCGCCACGATCACCGACGTCGAATTGCCCGACCGCAACGGCAAACTCGAAAACGTGGCCCTTTTCCGCGATTCCCTGGCAGATTACATGGACAAGAGCACGCCGTACTTCGGCTCCACTATCGGCCGCTACGGCAACCGCATCGCCAAAGGCAAGTTCACGCTTGACGGCAAAGAATATACCCTGGCAACAAACAACGGCGAAAATTCCCTGCACGGCGGTCTGAAAGGTTTCGATAAGGTCGTCTGGAAGGCCGAGCCGGTCAAAAGCACGGATTCGGTGGGCGTGAAGTTCACCTACGTCAGCCCCGATGGTGAGGAAGGTTATCCCGGAACCCTTACCGCCCAAGTCACCTACAGCCTTACCGACCAAAACGAACTGAAGATGGATTATACCGCCACTACCGATAAGCCCACGGTCGTCAATCTTACTAATCACGTCTACTGGAACTTGTCAGGCGCGGGCTCGGGCGACATCCTCGGCGAGAAATTGACGCTGAATGCCGACAATTACTTGCCCGTCGATGAAGGCTTGATTCCCACTGGCGAAATTAAGCCTGTCAAAGGTACACCCATGGATTTTACCACACCCATGACTATCGGCTCGAGAATCGACCAGGTGTCGGGCGGATACGACCATTGCTATGTGCTGAACAAGAAAGAAGGCGAACCGTTAACGTTGGTGGCGAAAGTAGACGATCCTAAAAGCGGCCGGGTAATGGAAATCTACACCACCGAACCGGCCGTGCAGTTCTATAGCGGCAACTTCCTCGACGGCACGATCACCGCCGGCGGAAAAACCTACCAAAAACACGCCGCTTTCTGCCTGGAAACCCAACATTATCCCGATTCGCCCAACCAGCCGGCATTTCCCAGCACCGTGCTCCGCCCGGGCAAAACCTATAAACATTCCACAGTCCATAAATTCAGCGTGGAATAAAAAAATCTATCCAATGACGCAGCCAAGGCGGCTGGTGCTAGAGCGTAGCCATATCCCCAAGTGAAAATGTTTGGGTATCAAATCGTTTAGTACCAGCCGCCGTGATTCTTTTTTTTAGGTTACCGACTGATAAATTTACCACACTTCTGTTGGATAAGAATAACATTATAGGCGTGGTAACCATCATTATGAGGGATGTACCAACCCTTAGCATCTAGGATTGTGATTTGCCTAACTACGCAAGGAGTCTCTTGAACAGTTGGTAACTTGGAAATAAACACGCATAGTGAACTAATATAATCATCAATAACAGCGTTAAATATAAAAAATTACGAAAAAATGCTTGATATAATTGGTATTTCGTTTATACTAATCCCCAGATTTAGAGTTTCTCGGATAACATGACTGGGAGACTCGGAAAATACTAGCAAGCTGAAAACACTGAGCAACGAGGCAGCGCTTTCACGTTTTTAAATCTCGCTGAAACGGCCATCCAAGCCTGGATGGTTTGCGCTGCCAGTAATTCTTTTTCGCCTTACTTTCTGTCGGCGCCGGTTTCGTGCGGATTGCGGTCGTGAAAGCCGCCCATAATTTTTTACTTGAAACCGGAGATACGCATTTTTAAACCTTTAGTGCCCATGTTCAGTCGCTAACAAGGCACGAACAATTAGGTTTAGCAACTCGGGAAACGAACATCGAAAGGGAGGTGTTTATGAAATTCAGAATACTTGCGGTCATGGTAGTGCTTCTGGCATGTGCTTCAATTGGAAAAGCGGATATCAGTAATTCAAATTGCGCACCAGATGGAGACGGCGTTATTACTTTGAAAAGCCCTGTCGTGTGGGATGAAGTGGGATTGGGTGAGTACGCAATGACCCTGAACGCGGCACAACACCCGTCGTTGGAAAAGGCGTTGGATTATGGTCATATGGTAGGATGGTTCGAATCAAATGGCGATCCAAACATCAAGTTCACCAACACTATCGAGAATGATACTGGACAGGATTGGACCGACTATCACATCAACATCTATATGGACCAACCTTTCTCGATTATTGCCAATTCTGCCTTCGTAAATATTCCCCTTGATTGGAATCCCAATTCTATAATTACGCCTGTAAATGTAACTCCGGGTACGTACTTAGACAGTCACGGCAATTCCCACGCATATGAAGGAAGTATCGACTATTATGCCGGCACGCCGGTTCCGGACCTCGGAACGTTAGAGCTTGGATATAGAATAAATTACTCATTCAACGGCACCGTCAATTTTACCCAGGAGATGCTGCCTACGCCCGAGCCCGGCACGCTTGTGCTCCTACTCGGCGGATTGATGGGCCTGTTAGTGATCCGGCGTCGTTTTGCCTGATCGCGGACATAAGCAACAGTTAATAAATCATTCACCCCTTTTACAGTTCGGCCGTAAAGGACCAGGATGTAAAAGGGGTGATTTTTTTCTTGATGTTAGCCTGGATAATGATATTTGACCGCCAATTGAAGCAAGTAGGTTAACCCCGCCGCTATGTGGTGTTAATATAGCCTTACTCTTCTTAAAATAAACCACTCTCGGCAATCGGGTCTTTTACATAAATATTGACTATAAAATGGATTGTTTTAATGACCAAAGATATCCGGCCATCTCAATCCCTATCATAACTGTCGATCGCTGCCCACGCTCTGCATCTTATCTATTTTTAATTAAATCTGTGCATCAACCAGCAAGCCGGCATGCGTCTCAAGTCGATATAAGCAAAATAGATAAATTCTTTAAGAGGCTCGGTAATGAAGACTTCCATAGAACTCGATCTGCTACTTATCCGGAAACTCATCGAAAAACTTGGCGACAAAGATCCGCGGGTGCGCCGCAATGCCACCGGCGCTTTGCGCATGCAAGGCACAAAAGCGGCAGCGGCAGTGCCGGCAATTTCCCGTCTTTTGAATGACGAGGATCCCAGGGTTCGACGGGAGGCGGAACAGGCCATCGAGCAACTCACCCCGGTAGCCATTCGCGCATAACGGCAGTCGGCTGTCAAACAATTTTTTTCTTTTCTCTTGCTTTCTTTACCCTTCCCCGCGCTTTCGCGGCTTAAATGCCTTAAAATAGCTTTTTAATCCAGCTTACAAACCTATTCCACCGAGACGCCGCCATAAAAAATGAAAACGCCGGTATTCGACATTCTGGGTTTTGGCGCAGTGGCCGTGGACGATCTTCTATATGTCGATGATTATCCCCCGCCGGAAAGCAAAGTCCGAGTCCGCCATCGATTGCGACAATGCGGCGGGCTGACCGGCACCGCACTGGTTGCAGCCGCTCGACTGGGGGCATCCTGCGCGTATGTCGGATTGTTGGGCAATGACGAGTTGTCCGAATATGTATTGGATTGTTTCGCCCGCGAGGGCATTGATACTACACATTGTGTGCGGCGCGCCCAGGCCCGACCGGTGCATTCCACGATCATCGTGGATGAGCGTCATAAAACCAGGACCATATTCGCCTCGCTTGGCGGGGGTATCGGGTCCGATGCGAAATCGCCCCCGGCGGAATTAATCCGCTCCGCCCGCGTTATTCTCATCGATCATCACGGCCTGGAGGGCACATTACGTGCCGTGCGCATCGCCCGCGAAAGCGGCGTGGCGATCGTGGCCGATTTCGAACGCAAACCAGAAGGAAATTTCGACGAGATGCTGGCACTGGTCGATCATCTGGTAATCTCGGCCCGCTTTGCCGCGGAGTTGACCGGAAAGACTGAACCCAACCAGGCGGCGTCAGCCTTGTGGACGCTAAAACGCCGGGCGGTAGTGGTGACTTGCGGGGCCCGGGGAAGTTGGCTTCTGGGCGAAGGTTTTAAAGAGCCCGTTCACTGTCCGGCTCAATCCGTAAAGGTAATCGATACGACCGGCTGCGGTGACGTTTTCCACGGGGCTTATTCGGCGGCCCTGGCAAGGGGCAAATCGCCGGCGGAGTGTGTCGAAATGGCTACCATAGCGGCTGCGCTAAAAGCCGCCAAGCGCGGCGGACAGGCAGGTTGTCCCACTTTGCGGTCGGTGGAAGAATTCATGCGTCGCGCAAAGTGACGAGAAAATCCGCCTCCGCCACTGTTCATACATTTTGCTTGTTGTAGAATTCTCCAAGTACGATTGTCCTGTATCCACGCGCTGTAAATTTAAACCTTTAGATACCTTCGCTAAGGAACCTAGCATGCAAAAAATGAAGGCCCTGGTCAAAAGCAAGCCTGAACCCGGCTTATGGCTGGAAGAGGTGCCACGGCCCGAGGTCGGCATCAACGACGTGCTGATCGAGGTCTTGCGCACCGGCATTTGCGGCACCGACGTCCACATTTTCAACTGGGACGCCTGGGCGCAGAAGACCATCCCAGTCCCCTTGGTGGTAGGCCACGAATTTGTCGGCCGAATCGTCGACACTGGCAGTAATGTCAAGGATTTTCGCCTCGGCGACATCGTCAGCGGCGAAGGACACGTGGTTTGCGGCCGTTGCCGAAACTGCATGGCCGGCCGGCGCCATCTTTGCATGGAGACCCTGGGCATCGGCGTGAATCGGCCTGGGGCATATGCCGAATACATCTCCCTGCCCATGACCAACGTCTGGCATCACGATTCTTCCATTCCCCGCGACGTGGCGGCAATTTTCGACCCCCTCGGCAACGCCGTCCATACCGCTCTTACCTTCCCGGTGCTGGGCGAGGACGTGCTCATCACCGGCGCAGGGCCGATTGGCATCATGGCCGCGGCCGTAGTCCGCCATGCCGGAGCCCGTTATGTGGTCATCACGGATGTAAATCCCTACCGGCTTGAACTGGCCCGGAAGGTCAAGCCCACGCTGGTCCTCGACGTCCGCACCCAAACTATCGGCGACGCACAAAAAAAACTGGGGATGAAGGAAGGATTCGACGTGGGTTTGGAGATGTCGGGCAATCCGGCGGCGTTCCGCGACATGCTGGCCAACATGTGTCACGGAGGAAAAATCGCCATGCTGGGAATCCCGGCCGCGGAAATGTCCATCAATTGGTCGACCGTGATCTTCAACATGCTCACCATCAAGGGCATCTACGGCCGCGAAATGTACGAGACCTGGTATAAAATGACGGTCATGATCCAAAGCGGCCTGGATATCGACCCGATAATCACCCACCGCTATAGTTACACCGATTTTGAAAAAGGTTTCGAGGCCATGTGTTCGGGAAACTCCGGAAAAGTGATTCTGACCTGGAAGGCGGAATAATGTTCGGTAATATGAAAAAATATCTCGCCGATCAACTCCAAGTAATCCGCAACACCGGACTATACAAAGGCGAGCGGATCATAACCAGCCCGCAGCGAGCGCGAGTCTCTGTTTTGGACCGCGAAGGCGTCTTGAACCTCTGTGCAAACAACTATCTCGGGCTGGCCGACCATCCCGAAGTGATCCGCGCCGCCCACGAAGCCCTGGATCGCTGGGGATATGGGCTTGCCAGCGTGCGATTCATCTGCGGCACGCAACAGATTCACAAGGAATTGGAACAAAAAATCAGCGGTTTTTTAGGAACCGAGGATACAATCCTTTACTCTTCCTGTTTCGATGCCAACGGCGGACTGTTTGAAACGCTTTTAGGCCCTGAAGACGCCGTAATCTCCGACGAGTTGAACCACGCCAGCATTATCGACGGCATCCGCCTTTGCAAGGCCCAGCGGTATCGCTATAAAAACAACGATATGGCCGATCTGGAGGCCCAACTCAAGCTGGCTGCCGGCGCCCGGTTCAGAATCATCGCCACCGACGGCGTTTTTTCCATGGACGGCATCGTTTCCAACCTCCCGGGCATCTGCGACCTGGCCGATAAATACGGGGCCCTGGTAATGGTCGATGACTCGCACGCCGTGGGCGTTTTGGGCCGGCAGGGCGCGGCACCCACGAATATCACGGCGTAATGGACCGCGTCGACATCCTCACCGGCACCCTGGGCAAGGCGCTGGGCGGGGCAAGCGGCGGATATACCAGCGGGCGAAAGGAAATTATCGATATGCTTCGCCAGCGGAGCCGGCCGTATCTGTTTTCCAACTCCGTTCCGCCGCCGATAATCGGCGCGGCAATGAAAACCATCGACCTGCTTTCTCAATCCACCGAACTCCGCGACCGTTTGGAGGCCAACACCAAAATGTTTCGTCAAGGCATGGCCGATCGCGGTTTCCAGATCACCCCCGGAGTGCATCCCATCTGCCCGATCATGCTAGGCGACGCCGCCCTGGCCGCCCGCATGGCCGACGCCATGCTCCAGTACGGCGTGTACGTTGTGGGCTTTTCCTACCCCGTGGTCCCCCAAGGCAAAGCCCGCATCCGCGTACAAATCTCCGCCGCCCATACCCCCGAAGACATTCAGTTCGCCATGGACGCGTTCCAAAAAGTGAAAACGGAATTGGGGATTTGAAAATTACTCCTCGCATTCCGCCGATTCGTAGCGCAGAATCTCTCGTTTCCAATCGGCCTCATGCACCGGCCAGCCC
Organism: Pirellulales bacterium; assembly: GCA_963845975.1. Taxonomy (GTDB): domain Bacteria; phylum Planctomycetota; class Planctomycetia; order Pirellulales; family Thermoguttaceae; genus JBEKIK01. Next base: position 2,421,873 of record CAWJUD010000002.1, read on the forward strand.
TGAATAGAGTTCAATCCGTCATTTTCCGCATGCACCGGTTTTTTTCATGGACCAATTGCCAGCAACTCCATTCGGCCGCGGATGGCGGCGGGATTCGGCCGGGAAGATTGCCGCGGCGAAATGTTATTCGGCCTTGATCGAAAATCGTAATTATCACCGCCGGGCGGCATTCCAGCATTCGCCGGGCGATCAACTCGTGACTGGCGGTGCGATACCGCCCTTTAAGCGCCAATAGATCCCAGTTCAATGCGGCGGCATCCTCGCCGAACCAAACCGATGGAACGAGCAATCGGCCGGCCAATTGATTGGCGATTTGCTCCCGGGCGCGGGGAGACGATTCGCACGGATCAACGCCTAAGTGCTTGTACGCGCGATATGCCGCGTGTTCGCCGATTTCGTGGGCCACCGCCCATTGCCGGCGTTCCAAGCGCGGATCGGACCGTAATAGGATCGTAGCCTTGGGCCGCGATGCGCTTCGATTGCGTAACCGCACGTACCTTGCCCGGCCCGACTGGCAATCGTCCAAAGCCACGGTTATTCCCAAAGCCTGCGCTATCCTAAAGGCATCTACCGGCGGTTGTTCCCAGCGGCATCGGGCGAGGATTTCTTCAACCACGGCGTCCAAGCCGGCGGATATTTCTTCAAGGGTTAAATCGGCCAACATGTTTTGCCCCGGCTGATCGGTTTTCAGTTATCGGTTATCGGTTTACAGTTTTCAACAAGCAGAGCGAAACCGCGAGCGGTTCACTTCTTTTTATCCCTCAGAATAAAGCCTTTTTGTGTAGTGTAAGTGTATATACGTATACTATATCATATTTCACATTTTTGGCAAGCGCTAATATGCGCCACTTACATTATTTTCCGGATCGAGTAACATAATAATTTGGAGATAGGTAATTAGGGATTAGGGTTGGGGGGTGCGAAAAGGCAAGCGGTTTCGATAGTTCATACATCTTTCGGCACTCATCTTTCATCATTTTATTTCACCCCTCGTCGTTGCCATGACCAAAAATCCCCCCAAAGGCAGTTACGCCCTTATCAGTCTGGGCTGCCCAAAGAATCTGATCGACACCGAGCGCATGGCGGGCCTGCTGCGGTTGGACGGTTATCGATTGGTCAAGCAACCTACGAGCGCCGATTTCGTGGTAATTAACACCTGCGGGTTCATAGCCGACGCCCGGGAAGAATCGCACCGGGCCATCCAAGAAATGCTGGAATTGAAAGCCAAGGGCCGGATTCGCGGGGTGATTGTTACCGGCTGCCTGGCCGAAAGGGATAAAGACCGGCTGATGCAGAAATATCCGCAAATCGACCAGCTCGTCGGGGTCTTCGGCCGCGACGACATCGTCACCGCCGTGGGCCGTATGTACGACGGACTGAGCGAGCAGCGGACGATTTTCCGGCCGGCGCCCAGCCGTCCGCCCGCTGATACGCAACGTTTGCGGATTACGCCCCGGCATTTGGCCTTTTTAAAAATCGCCGAAGGTTGCAGCCGGCTGTGCAGTTTTTGTTCCATCCCGCAAATGCGAGGGCCTTATGCCAGCAAACCGATCGAGCAAATCGCGGCCGAGGCCGAAGAACTGGCCGCAGACGGTGTTAAGGAACTGATCCTGGTGGCTCAGGATAGCAGTTTTTATGGCATTGATTTGTATGGCGAACCGAAATTGGCCGAATTACTGCGGGAACTGGATAAATTAGGTGGTTTGGCATGGATCCGGCTGATGTACCTCTATCCAATGCATATCACCGATGAGTTAATTGAGACCGTGGCAACGGCTAATAAAGTTTTGCCGTATTTGGACCTCCCGCTACAGCACATAAACGACGAGGTCCTCCGCCGGATGAGGCGCCGCGTTACCCGCTCGGAGACCGAGGAATTGATCTACCGGTTGCGAGACGGCATCGATTCATTGGTGCTGCGGACGACTCTGATTGCCGGTTTTCCCGGCGAGACCGAGGAGCAGTTTCATGAATTGCTCGATTTTGTCAAGAAGCAGCGATTTGAACGTCTGGGGGCATTTGCCTACTGCGAAGAGCCGGGAACGGCATCCGAAGAACTGGGCGGCAAATTGCCGGAAGATGTCAAAAACTCCAGACGCGACCAACTTTTAGCGACACAACAGGCCATCGCCTTTTCCTGGAATGAGGCCCAAATCGGCCGGCGCATGGAGGTTATTATCGATAGTTGCATACCCAAGGAGTCGAACGCCTATGTAGGTCGTAGTTATGCCGATGCCCCCGAGATAGACGGGGTAATATACGTAACTGGCGCAAATTTGAGTCCGGGCCAAATCGTACCTGCTGAAATTGTTGCTTACAAAGGATATGATCTTATAGCAGTAGCATATGAGGCCGAATGATCGGTAAAATGCCGACAGTTTCCGAGGTGAAATATCAAATTGGATTATATCTTTATTAAATATCCCCCACAAAGCTTTCAAACCTGGATTTTTTCATGACCAACGACACCCAACAAGCTAACCGCGTTAGGGCAAAGGTATTTAATCTGCCCAACCAGTTGACGTCCCTGCGTCTGGTTTTGTCAGTGGTGTTGTTTTGCCTGATGGCGTATGACTTTTATTTCGCAAGCCTGGTGTTGTTTATAATCGGTGCGGGAACCGACTGGATCGACGGCTATTACGCCCGCAAGTACGGCCAGGTCACCACACTGGGGCGCATTCTTGATCCATTTGCCGACAAGGTAATCGTATGCGGGACGTTCATTTTCCTGGCGGCTAGTCCGAAGATGAACGAAGTCTCGATGGGACTGCGGGCGTGGATGGTGGTGGTAATCGTAGGCCGGGAATTATTGGTAACTGCGCTGAGGAGTTTTATCGAAGAGCGGGGCGGCGACTTCTCGGCCAAGTGGTCAGGCAAAATCAAGATGGTGCTGCAATGCCTTGCCGCCAGCGCTTGCCTGCTTTATTTGTCATATGCAAATCCGCTGGAAAACGCACCCAAGTGGTGCTGGGTGTTATTGGCTCTTTCGGTTTGGTCGGCGGTGATTTCCACGGTTTATTCCGGCGCGGTGTATATTCGCGCGGCCATCAAAGTGCTAGCTTAAAAATCCTATTGAATAAATGTTGGGGCGGCAGTTAAACTGCCGCCCCAACAATTTGACCTACAGTCTAAAGCCTGCAGTCTAAACTCGATGAACATCTTTGCCCAGCAAGACCCGGCCCTGGGATTTGTGACGCTTGTTTTTTTTGCCTTTGCTGCCTGTGCGGTAGCGTGGGCGGCGATCTTTGAGCGTCTGGTCTCGGGTAAACCAGTTTTACCTTATCAGCCCAGGAGGCGCGTACCCTGGCAGTTTTGGGATTTGCTGGCAGTGCTGTTTTTTTATATTGCCGGAGTAATCATCGTTATTCACCTGGCGCAATACTTTTTTCCCCTGGAATCAAGCGCACCGCCGCACAAGACGGCAACCGGACAGACCAGCACCATTAATCCGATCATTCAAGTGCTGGCAGTTAAGAATTGGGTGGCGCTTTTTCTATGCGGCACGACTGCCGTTCTGGTGGCGCCTGTCGCTGAGGAGTTTTTCTTTCGCGTTTTGTTGCAAGGATGGATGGAAAAAGTCGAACGCACCTGGCGGAGGCGTTTGCCCATGCTAAGGCGGTGGATGCCGCCGGGCGCGATGCCTATCTTCATTTCCTCAATCATTTTCGCGGGACAACATTTTCGCCAAGAGACGCCGGTGTTGAATGTGGAACTTCTTATGTTGTTGTTGGCATGCGATAGCATAGTAAAAATATTGGCGATAATCTTTAGCGTTGTTTATTTGCATTGGCGAGTAGGGGCGACAGCCGTTGATTTCGGCTGGGCGCCGAAAATAATTCTTGCCGACGTGCGATTGGGACTGATCGCTTTTATGGCAATTGCCGTTCCAATATTCGGGAGCCTGATCATCGCATTGCAATTGCTGCCCAAGGAGATCGCTCCGGATCCTATTCCTATTTTCTTTTTTGCGATTGCCTTGGGATTGCTGTATAATCGCACGCACCGCGCGGCGCCGTCTATCGCAGTCCATATGGCCTTAAACGCCACGAGCCTGGCAATGGTTTTCTTGTGGGGTACAGGATAGAAGGAAAAATGCTGAATGCCGATTGCCGAATGCTGAATACTCCATACTTCTTATTGATAACTGAGTACTGATTACTGATAACTGAAAAAGGGATTATTATGGCCTTGGGTTTTGGCATCATTGGTTGTGGGATGATTTCCAATTTTCACGCCCGGGCGATTGCCGAGGTCCGCGGGGCGAAATTGGTGGGCGGATTCGACGCCCAGCCGGCAGCGGCCGATAAACTCGCGGCCAACTTCGGTTGCAAGACCTATCGCAGGCTTAATGACATGCTGGCCGATCCGGCTATCGATGTAGTGACCATCGGCACGCCCAGTGGAGTGCATTTGGAACCTGCCCTGGCTGCGGCACGCGCCGGCAAGCATGTGATCGTGGAAAAGCCCCTGGAAATCACGCTTCGCCGCTGCGACAAGATCATCGGCGAATGCGAAAAAGCCGGCGTGGTGCTTTCCACGGTTTTCCCCTCCCGATTTCATGACGCCAGTCAAAAACTAAAACGCGCCGTGGATCAGGGGCGATTCGGCCGGCTCGCTCTTGGCGACGCTATTGTAAAGTGGTACCGCACACAGGCTTATTACGACAGCGGGGCCTGGCGCGGCACCTGGCGGCTCGACGGCGGCGGGGCTTTGATGAATCAGGCCATTCACTGCGTCGATTTGCTTGCCTGGCTGATGGGGCCGGTGGCCGAAGTCAGCGCCCAAACCGCCTTGCTTGCGCACAGGCGTATTGCCGTGGAAGACACTGCCGTGGCCGCGCTTAGATTCACCAACGGGGCCCTGGGCGTTATCCAGGCCAGCACGGCGGTTTATCCGGGATATCTCAAGCGGATCGAAATCCACGGGTCAGCGGGTTCGGCCGTTTTGGAAGAAGAAGACCTGGTAAAGTGGGATTTTGCCAAAAAAACCAAGGCCGACGATGCAATTCTGCACAAAATGGCCAACCGCAAAAGCGGCGGCGGCGGCGCGGCCGACCCGGCGGCCATCGGCCACCATGGCCATGCCCGGCAGTTTCAGGATGTCGTCAATGCAATAAACAAGGGGACAAAACCGCTCGTCGACGGGCCTGAAGGGCGCCGTGCGGTGGAGATTATTTTGGCCATTTATAAATCGGCCGAAACCGGCCGGGCAGTCCCTCTACCGTTGTCGATCGATCCCCCCTTAAAAGCAAGAAAGGCTGATGCGTAAGCTCATCCAGGCAAAAAACCGATCTTTCCCCGAATGCAAATTCCTGGGAAAATGCGGGCCGCTTAATTAGCCCGCCGTGAATACACGGCAGGTAAAGAGGAAAAATACTCACATTAACATGACATTCCAAGGAAGGAATCGGGGATGAATCGCAAGCAGTTTGTCGATTTTCTCGTCTATCTAGCGGTCCGAATATTGATATGCGTCGCCCAGACGGTGCGGATCGAAACCGGCCAGGTCATCGCCCGGCGGCTGGCCTGGCTGTTTTGCGACGTGTTGAAGATCCGGGCCGGCGTGATTGAAGAAAATCTTGTTCATGCCTTTCCGGAACTTTCGGCCTTGGCCAGAAAGCGGCTACAGCGGCAAATGTGGGAACATCTTTTCCTCTTGGTCTTGGAAGTCGCCAACACGCCGCGAAAAATCCACGAGACCAACTGGCGCGATTACGTGGAACTGAAAAACGAAGACCGCCTGGTGCGATTGTTGTTCGAAAATCGGCCGCTATTGATCGTTACCGGTCACCTGGGCAATTTCGAGGTGGGGGGATACGTGTTGGGCATTCTCGGTTTTCCAACTTATACGGTTGCGCGCACGCTGGATAATATTTATCTCGATCGTTTTGTGAACCAATTTCGCGGCAGAACGGGCCAGCATATCATTCCCAAAAACGGCGGCGCGGAACAGATCGAGAAGGTGCTTACCAATAACGGCACGATGACGTTTCTGGCCGATCAATATGCCGGGCCCAAGGGATGCTGGGTGGATTTTTTCGGGCGGCCGGCCTCGGCGTACAAGGCTATCGCCCTGTTGGCCCTGGAATATAACGCCGTAATGGCCGTTAGCGCCGCAACCCGCAAGCACAAGCCCATGCATTTCCATTTACACAATTACGCCATGGCCGATCCCAAGGCCATCGACGGCGACTTGGGCACCCTACCCGAATTGACCCAGTGGTACACCACGCGCCTGGAAGAACTTATTCGTTGTACCCCGCACCAATATTGGTGGCTGCACCGGCGTTGGAAGGACACCCGGGAGCCAAAACAGAAAAAACGCCGGGCGGCGTGAAAAAAAGAAGGATGAGGGATGAAGGATGAAAAAAGAAGCGTATGATGTAGACTCACTTCAGCTTATTTATCACCACTAGGAAAAATTATTATTCGTAAAATCTCTCGCAGTTTATTGTGTATACAATATAATCGAAATTTCGCATCCTATATTCATCCTTCATCCTTCATCCCTCATCCTTTCCGATACACCCTTCCTTCGCCGATTGGCTTGAGACCCAGCTTTTGATAGAGGTTGATGGCCGGAGCATTGCTTTCCATGGTTTGGGCCTCGACGGTTGTAATGCCCTGTCGCGCAAACTGCCGGAATACTTCGCTAAGTAAAAAAACGGCGTAACCCCGGCGGCGATATGCGGAATCGACGTGAAATTCGATCAAGCCGGATCGTCTGCCCGAAGAATTGGTCCCGGCCGGTTCCATGCTTCGGAAGATAGCGCGTGCCACGGCTGGTCCGCCGCCGCGCGGCACCATTTCGAATCGCGTCAGATCGAATTCGCCCAGGGTGCAGGCCTCCCACCAGTTGCGGGTGGGAAAATCAATCGTTTCTTCCACCACCATTTGCCGGCGGATTTGCATCTGCGAGCGGTCGATAACCGCTTCGAAACGGCTTAGATCGACTTGCGCGATTCTTGTCCGTTCGATTTCTTGATACTCATGCGACTGGTATAAATTCCGGGCCACCACGTCGGAGTCCAGCACCCCGGGCAACTCGCTGCCCCCGTACAGTCCCAAATAAAAAGGATTAAGCGGCTGGATGCCGCCCCCGTAAAGCACCTTTGCACCCCGAGCGCGAAGATATTGCTCGCATTGTTCCAGCAGCCCTGCCGCCACTTCGCCCTCGGCGCAGTCCGGACAAACGATTACGATCGAGGTCACTCCCAAATTGAACGATACCGCGGAAAGCTGCTCGTTGGGACCGAATCCCGCGTGCGCGAAACCGACCGGCGAGCCGCCTTGAAAGGCGAGAATCAGGCCGGCGTAATCGAAGTAAGGTTTGGCGAATACGAGTTGCTCCAAGAGATCGGGCGATACCGGATCCATAAGACCGGGCAGACCGGCACGGCTGCGCCAAAGGGCCGTCAATAAGGGAGGATCGGCGTTTCGGAAACTGCGATATGTCAACATGAACCGTAATAATTTAAGCAAACTCAAATCGTGGCGATTATAGACTTTTACAAGGTATTATTCCAGTCATCCAGACTCCCCTACATTGGGTGGGCAATCATTTTTGCTATTTTTAGAGATGAATATTTACAGGAAAACTCCGAAGAATAAAAAAATTTGTTATACTCCGACTCTTTGAGACTGAAATGCTCCCCTCGACGAACGGCTATTAAGTATTAGAATTGAGTTATCGTTTGCTGGTGGAAGTTGTGCGCGAAAGGGCCAGTTTTGCGAAAATCGCGGGTTTTCAGGCGATTTCCGCCCCGGAAAACCGGTATCGCTGCCTCAAGCGGTCTGTCTCAGGAAGTAATTCATGAAACAATCGATCAAGGGTCAGGCAACCGTACCGGATAATCTGCGCACGCTGTATGTCCCAATTGCCGCGGAACTTGAACAAGTCGAAAACATCCTGCACGACGAGTTGCGCAGCGATCATCCGTTCGTCGATCAATTGGTTAAACATGGTTTCCGTTTAGGGGGAAAGCGACTGCGTCCAGCCTTGCTTTTACTGGCCGGCAAGGCCTGCGGCGCTTTGCGGCAGGAGCACTTTGTGCTGGGGGCGGTGGTAGAGCTGATTCACACAGCCACCTTGATTCACGACGACGTCCTGGACGAGGCCGCCATCCGCAGGCATCTCGATACGATTAACGCCCGCTGGGACAACGAGGCAAGCGTTTTATTGGGCGACTATCTCTTCGCCCGATCCATCTGCCTGGCCAGCACGCTGGAAGATCATTTCGCCACAAAAGTTCTAAGCGCAACTGCCAAAATCATGTGCGAAGGCGAGTTGCGGCAGATCGAAAACCGGGGAAACTACAATCTCCGCGAAGAGCAATACCTATCGATCATCGGCAATAAAACGGCCGAATTGATGGCCTGCAGTTGCCGCTTGGGGGCTTATTACGCCGGGGCAAATTGCGACCGTTTGGAAGCACTTAGGCGTTACGGTTATAACCTGGGCATGGCATTCCAGATCGCAGATGATCTTTTGGACCTGCTGGGCGACGAAAACACCGTGGGCAAGTCGCTGGGCACCGATTTACACAAACAAAAAGCCACGCTGCCGCTTATTCGGCTTTTAGATCAGGCCTCGACGAGTGAAAAAAACGAACTTGTCGCCCTGTTATCCGACTCGGGCAACCATAGGCTCGAATTGCTGCGCAAATGGTTCGACGAGTCTGACGCGATTTCCCACGCCCGGAACCAGGCAATTTCCTTTACCCGATCGGCCGCCAAGGAGCTTGACGCACTGCCGCCCAGTTCGGCCTTGAACAGCCTGCATGGGATCGCCGAGTTTGTGGTCAATCGGCAGTTGTAAAAGTGGCACGGGCATTTTTGCCCGCGCTTATCCCATAATTCCCAGTGGCACGAGAATCTTGACCGTACTTGTACATGCATTGGCGAGACGCCGTTGCCACCTGAATTATCCAGTGCCAGCCAACGTGTTTATTCCAACCGCCTGGATTCGGCCAGCATGGGCCGCAGTTCGTCTACGAAATCGCGGGCGTCTTTGAATTGGCGGTATACGCTGGCAAATCGCACGTATGCCACCTGATCCAGGACGCGGAGCCGCCGCATGACCATTTCGCCGACCTTGGGGCTTTCCACTTCGGCCTCGAAATTGGTTTCTATTTCGTTTTCCACATCGGAAACGATCGTTTCGAGCTGGGTATCGCTGATCGGGCGTTTCCAGCAGGCCTTTTCCAGACCCCGTTTGATCTTGGCACGGTCGAAAGGTTCCCGGGACCCGTCTTTTTTCACGATTTTTACGGTGGTGCCTTCGATACGCTCATAGGTTGTGTATCGTCGTTTGCAGTCCAAACATTCGCGTCTGCGCCGGGTGGCGATGCCATCTTCGCTCGCCCGGGTGTCGATCACGCGATCATTATCCACATGACAAAAAGGGCATTTCATGGCGGCAGGCGTCTCCATTACCGTTATATTATGACACTGTTAATATAATCCATGCCGGGTTGGGGGGAAGAGGCGGATAGGAATTGATTAAGTAAAGCTGAAATATGAAAGATCAACAAACAAATCGTAATAATCTTGCAAATCGGCAGGCCAGACATTCTTGTCTGGCTGGCCTCTCCGCCCCGAAAAACAAGCAAGAATGCCTGTCCTCCTAGTTAAAACCATCTACCACCTACCGGCTACTATCTACTATAATGCACCCGTTTCCTATCCCGCCAAAATTTAGACTAAAGGAGGGTTATGGCAATGGTTTGCCCTCAATGTGGTGCGGAAATCATCGCGGATGCGATTTTTTGTCACAAGTGCGGTCTTCGGATTTCAGAGCAGTCTATCCAGGGCGAACCGGTTTCGGGAGCAACTCCAGCCTCGGCATCGACCCCTACCGAGAAGTTCAAGGCGGCCACCGTCCAGCTCGATTCCAGCGAGGAACAGGAGCGGGAACTCTGGCGCGGCGGTTATTCGCCAAAAGCCATGATTGGGGCCTGGTGCCTGAGCGCACTGGTCAGCGTTGTCCTGCTGCTTATCGGCTTTTTTTGGGTAGGTATGAAGCCTTGGCCGTGGATAATCATATTGCTGATCATAATCGGCTTTTGGGGTTACAACCTGATTAAGTTGATCCATCGCCGCTTAAGCGTCAGCTATATGCTTACTAATCAGCGCTTCATTCACGAGTCAGGCGTTCTCCGCCGCATAACCGACCGCATCGAGGTCATCGACATCGACGACATCACCTTCGAACAGGGAGTCGTCGAACGCATTGTTGGAGTCGGCACTATCAAGATTGCCTCCAGCGACCGTACCCATCCTGAACTCATATTGTCTGGCATCGAGAACGTCAGCCAGGTTTCAGGCCTTATCGACGATACCCGCCGAGCCGAACGCCGCCGCCGGGGTCTGCATATTGAAAATATCTGAAACGAATTATAATGCGAGAATCATGCATAAACAGTCAAGGAATGACCAACCGAACGCATCAGCCGCGGAGATAATCGGTAGACTGTCCAGTCAAACGGTCGTGGTGATAATAGCCGGGATCGCGGCCGCATGGTTCGCCGCTGATTCGACGGGTTTTTGGGGCAATTCCTTGCGTCACGCCCTGACGGGTCTGGCCTTGGGCATTGCCATTCTTGCCTCTTGGCCGTGGCCTAATCGCACTTGGAAAAACTGGGCAATATTGGCGGCCGGCATCATTGTGGCCTTGGTTTTAAACAACTCAATTCTTCCAACGGTCAACGTTTTGGGAGTGGTTTTAGTTCTGGCGACTCTTGCCTACGTTCACGAAGGGCAAACTGGCCGTGCAATTCTTTTGGCTGCATCAGCCGCGATGACACTAGCCGCATTCCGCTTGGCTTTAACGGCCAGTCCCATGGTTTGGCAATTGGCCGACGCGCTGGGCTGGGGCTTGGGAAAGCTGGTAGGCGGATTGACCGGCCGGCCGTTAAACATCGGCGCAACGTTTGGCGGGCTCGATTTTTTGGTGTTGATGGCCGCCCTTTACGCCGGCTGGTTATGTAACATTGCCCCTCCGCGGCGGAGAGTTGGAATCTATGCCGGGGCGGCAATTCTGCTTGCGCATCTTACGTATCTCATTGTTCTTGCGTATTCGGAAAAGATTTCCACTCTCATGCCCGAACCATTTTACGTCCCGGAAACCGATATCAGCCGGGTCGGCGCTTGGGCCTGGCAAAATGCTGTGCGAACGTTTTTGCCCTGGAATCTGCCCGTATTGGCAATGATTTTTCAAGGCATTATCGCGGCCTGCATGTTCCGCCGGGCTAATTGGCTGCCGGTTGCCCGTCCTGTCCATCAAAAAAACTTCCCCATGTCCAGGCATGACGAGGTAGTTGAGTTGCGCAAAGTAGTAAAAGATGCCGCATTCAAATTTGGGCCCGTGGTTTTGGCCGTGCTGATCGGGGCGCTTACCTCGCTTTCACTCATGATGTCCGGCTTGAAGGGCAAAACCCTGGTGGCCTACGACAAAGGCCATCTTAGCTGGCTCAAGCCGGAATATGACAATCCGATTGAAGGCGGCTACGGGATGCTGCCAATTTTTATCCGCAGCCTGGGCGGGAGTTTCGTCAAATCGCCGGCCCTTTACCAGGAAGATCTTGCCGGCGCCGACGTTTTAATTCTCCTGCATCCCGATTCGCCTTTCACCGACGAACAACTAAAGCGAATTGAAAATTTCGTCCGCCAGGGCGGATCGCTCTTATTGGGAGCCGAAAATTATATCCGCGAAGGCTCAGCGGAAAGCCATTTTAACGACGTGCTGAAACCGGCGGGCATGGAGGTCCGCTACGACACGGCGATTCCGCTTGCGGCCAATTGGGAACAGTCGTACCAAGCGCTTTCGCATCCGGCCGCGTTGGGCCTGGGCAATGAAAACAATCGTTTTGGATTTCAGCGCGGCTCTTCGATCCGCTTGGGCTGGTCTGCACGGCCGGTCGTCGTGGGCCGCTGGGGATGGAGCACTCCCGGAAGCGACGCCGTAAAACAAAAGTCGCCCGAATACCAAGAAGGCCTACCGCTGGGCGATATTGTTTTGGCGGCCGAAGAGTCCTTGGGTCAGGGGCGAATAATCGTGCTGGGCGACATGTCGTGCTTGAACAACGAGCGCCTGTCCTGTTCCAGCGAATTTGCCGGCCGATTGTTGGGATATCTTGCCCATCGTTCCTCCAATCCCCAGGACTTATGGCGGCAGTTTTTGTCGATCGCGGCAATGATATCGCTGGTTTGGTTGTTGATGAAACAGGCCGAAGCGATGCGAGTCGCGGTGACGAGCGTCGTTTTTGCCGCCGCCTTGATCTGCTGTACGTTTTACAGCGATAGCGCAAATCAGGTGCTGCCCGACGGCCGCGCCCAGGTCCCGAATAACCTGGCTTACATCGACACCTCTCATCTGGAAGCTTTTAGCAGCGAATTGTGGAACGATTACGGCATTGCGGGCTTCACGCGAGTGCTGATGCGCAGCGGTTTTTTGCCGCTTAGAATAAGAGAATTAACTGCCGAACGTTTGGAGCGGGCAGGGCTGTTGGTATGTATAGCCCCTGCCAGGCGGTTCTCGGCCGAGGAAATCGCTACGGTGCGCCAGTTCGTGGAACAAGGCGGGACGTTTCTATGTTTGGTCGGAGCCGAAGAAGCCCGGCCCATCGCATCGCTGCTCAAAGAATTTCAATTCGCGGTCGCTCCGTCGCCGATTCGGCCTGGAGAAGAAATCCGCGAGCCCGAACCATTGGGTTCCTCTCCAGGAGATTATAAACAATCGGATGGCACCAAGCATGAAATTCAATTTTTCGCCGCTTGGCCGGTGGATCTCGTCGAACAGAAGTTTGATAAACATATTGAAGTAAAAGTAGACAACCATCTGGTGCCCGTTGTCGTATCCGAACAAATAGGCGCAGGCACGGTCGCACTCATTGCCGATACCTACTTTGCAGTCAACCGCAACATTGAATCAGAAATAAATATCTTTCCAGCGCATATTGAATTTTTAGAGGCGTTTTTGATGTCAATCACAAAGCAGACTTCTATCGGCGAACCAACACAGGAACAAGGACCGATGAAAGAAGATGATCTCATTCCGGAACAAGGACCGCAGTAAAAAACATAAAGCCGCGACCGTCGGTCGCGCCCCTTAACAAAAAAATGATAAAAACCTTCCTCCTTTTACAACCGGTTTGTGTTTCAGAGTCGGGCCGTGTCGGCCCGGTTGAACCGCAAGTACGCTGGACCGTCACGGTCCGGCTTTGCTGCTCGTTTGCTCTCCCAGACTGCGTTGGAGTATTGAGATGATTCGAGCGTGGATCGCAGTTGCGCTGTTGGCCGGCTCGTGGATGTTTGGCCTGGACTATTTCTATCAGGCCAACCCCTGGATTTGGGCGGCGCTGGTAATCAGCGGCTCTGCGCTGTTGAGCGGTTCTTTCAAACAACTGCCTGCCGGTCGGGAATCGGCGATCGCACTTGTATTATTGATTCCGGCCTTGATTTTCGTGCCCTGGCCGGTAAAGATCATGCCGTTGTTAATTGTATTGGGTCTAACGCTGCATTTGCTGCCCCTCCCTCGCCCTAACTCGCTTCCGACCGCTGGCACGGTGCCCGGAGAGGGGACTATCAATTGGTTGGCTCAAGGAGCCATCAGCGCGGGCGTGATAATGGCGGCCCAATCGCTTGCCTTGGCGTTTTACACCGCGCAAACCGCCTTGTCGCACGATCTGCCCTGGCCCCTGCCCGATTTGTTCGCCGGGATGGCCAATTTATTATCCATTGACGCCGTGGCCGACGGCTCGAAAATCGCGATGCATTCCATGCGCCAAGTGCACCGGCTTGGAGCCACCTGGGAGTTGCTCTTGGATCCGGCGACATTTTGTTTTTTCATCGGCGGCCTGGTGCTTATGGCCCTGGCAGCCTGGCAAAAACTGCCCGAAGGCCGGCGCTGGCCGGCATGGATCCGCGCCTTGCGTATTTTTTCGCTCATCATTATCGCCTGGCTGCCGGTTAGGGTCGGGCTTCTGATCGCCATCTACATGTATCGCGTATTGCGGGCCGAGCCGGACCGGGCGCTTTATGTGATGAACCATTTTTTTGCGCCGTGGTCGCTGCTTATTTTGCTTGCGGTCCCGGTTGTCCTCGTTTGCCGATTTCTGAGCGTAAAAAGTGTTGTACCTTACTCCGAACATACTGAAAACAATACAAACCTTAAACGCCCTCACCCTAACCGTCTCCGGGCACCAACCAAAGGTTGGTCGGGAGAGGGGACGATAAGTCTAGCACCAATCATACTGATCGCATTGGCGGCGGCCTTATTTACAGCGGCGGTCAAGTGGAATCCCGTGGGAAAGCGGCTGGCGGGGCGGGTGAAAGTCGTCGAGCGGCACTCCACTTGGGAACCCACAACCCGGCCTTACGATACGACGTGGTACGGCGAAATCTCCGGGTACAACTATGCCGCGATTTACGATTATCTTGGGCAGTATTACGAAATGTCGAGAATTCTGGAGTCGGACAAAATCGACGACCGGACGCTCAGCCAGTGCGACGTGCTGGTGGTCAAAATCCCTTCAACCCGATACAGCCGGGACGAAGTGAACGCCGTCGTTCGCTTTGTAGAGGGCGGCGGCGGACTGCTTTTGATCGGCGATCATACGAACTTCATGCGATCTAGCACAATCATGAACGACATGACCCGACCCATGGGATTCATCTTTCGCGATGATTTATTATTCAGCAACGAAACGTCGGCCTACGACCAGCACTTCGACCCGCCCTGGGCGCCGCACCCCAGCCTGCAATACATGCCGCCCATGGAATTCGCCGTGTCGTGTTCGATCGATCCGGGTTCCAGCCACGGTCGATCGGTAATTACCAGCACGGGCTTGTGGAGCATGCCGCCGGAATATCACCACGAAAATTACCATCCCATTGCTCAATACTGCGCCGATATGCGCTACGGTGCGTTTGTTCAAATATGGGCGGCTTGGCATGGACAGGGACGGGCGATCGCCTATACCGATTCGACCATCTTCTCAAATTTCGCCGCGTTTCAGCCCGGGCATGCCGAAATCTTGCTGGGCATGATCGAATGGCTCAATCACGCCAATCCGCTTATAGATCCGCGGCCGTGGCTGATTTTGTTGGGAATTGCGCCACTTTGCGCGGGGATTATTCTTGGTCAACGCAGATCGGTCGCGTGGCTGGTTCTTTTGTCCGCTGGAATCTGCTGCTGGGCGCTTGCGGCCGAAAGCGTGGCTGCATTGCATAGCTGGTCCATGCCCATGCCGAAAATCATCAAGCCCATGACTCGGGTAGTAATCGACCGGACCGTTTCCGATGCATTGCTCTCGAAAGGCGCGTACACTCAAGGCGATGGAATCGGTTATGGCATGCTGGAACAATTGATCGGCCGGCTGGGATATTACATGATCCGCCAAGATGGCAAGGATTCTTTTTCCGGCGATGCCTTGGTGGTGATTTGTCCTGATCGGCCGGTGGAAGCATCGTTCCGGGAAGAGTTGGAACGCTACGTTGCCGGCGGCGGCAGACTGCTGGTATTCGACTCGCCCGAAAACGCCAATTCCACCGCCAACAGCCTGCTTTGGCCGTTTGGGCTTTCGATTCAACGCAAGCAGCCATGGACGGGGACCCTGACCATGGCCGATAACTGGCCGGGTATTAACATAGTCCTAGCAAATGAGATTGTCGGCGGCCGAGCCGTCGGTAAACTGGGCGAGCGCCCGGTGGCGGCCGTCGTCCAACATGGCAAGGGAACGGTAATGGCCGTTGGATTCACTTCGTTGTTTATCGACAAAAACATGGGCGATGCGGAAATGTGGACGGTAGAGCCCGACGCCGCGATGCGTTTGCGTTACGACGTACTATATTCACTAGTCCGTTTGCTTGTGGAAAACAAATCCATTCAGCCAACCTCGGCGGCCGGAGAAATTCCCACGGGCGATTCAACGCGTCCAAGCGAGGGCAGTAAAACAAAGACCAGAATTCCGCTGATATTGCCTGACTTGCCGCTAAAAGAACTCGGGCCGCAAGGATAAATTATCGGACTTGTTTCATGAAAAAAATCCTCCTTACTTTGCTCAAACTGGGCATTTCAGTGGGAATTATTGCCTATTTGATATGGAAGGCTACCCGCACTCGAGGAGCCAATAACGTCGATGTTTTTACCAATCTCGTCGATGAACCGAAAAATTGGTGGATGCTTGCCTGGGCATGGACTTGCTGCACCGCGGCAGTGCTCCTGACGTTTATTCGCTGGTGGTATTTGGTCCGAGCGCTGGACATTCCCTGCCGATTTCGCGATGCCATTCGCATAAGTTTTTGGGGATTCCTTTTCAATCTTTCACCTTTGGGGATTGTCGGCGGCGACCTAGTCAAAGCCGTGATGCTCGCTCACGAGCATCGCCAATACCGGGCAAAAGCCGTGGCCTCGGTTCTTTTCGATCGGGTAATAGGACTTTATCTGTTGTTTGTGGTGGCTACGACGGCAATTTTGTTAACGGGCTTTTGGAAAAATCCCGAGCCTGAAATACGAATAATTTGCCGGGCCACGATCTTGGTTACCGTGGTCGGCACTGCCGGAATAGCCATAATGTACGTCCCGGGCGTAATGGACGGACCGCTGGTACGCGCTTTGGGCAGATTGCCCTATGGGGGACGGATGATCCGCAATCTGATCGATGCCGTGGCACTTTATCGCTACAAACCGGTGGTACTGTTCCTTTCGTCGTTGATATGCATAGGCGTGCACTGTTTATTTTCTATTGGCATTTATCTGATTGCCCGAGGATTGCCCGGCGACGTGCTTTCGCTGAGCGCACATTTAGTTCTCTGGCCTTTGAGCTCGGCCTTCGGCGTGGTGCCGCTGTCGTTCGGGCCGGTTGAGTGGGTGCTCGATTCCCTCTACACAATGGTGCGCCAACCAGGTGTTATTATTCCCCCGGGTCAGGGCTTTATCGTAGTTTTGTGTTACCGACTGATCACCGTGCTGATTGCCGCCTTGGGCATGGGCTACTACATCGGCAACCGCCGCGAAGTATCCGAAGCCATTCATGAAAACGAGCAGGATTCCCAGCCATCCAATTAATCTTTATACCTTGGCCGTGAATTCGGATAGATCATAAATCCCAAGCGCCTTTTCCAGAGCGGCGACCTGATCGACGACGTTTTCGAATCCATGTTCGCCGAATAATTTGTGCTCCAGGTCTTCAAACTTATCGCCCATGGCGTCGTAATCCTCGGACGTGATAATAGAGTGCATGGCCGGAAACAGAACGGTATCTTCCCGGGCCAAGTGAGGGCGGTACATGCGGATGAACTGTCTTAGGGCTATAAGCAGCTTTTGACCGTTCTCTTCGTTCAGGGTTTTATGTGGGACGGCCAATTGCAGAATTTGATCTGTCAGTTTCCTGCCGGCCTGGTGCTGCTCGTGCAGCAACTTGACAAGGTCGACGAGTTTGCCCGCTTTCTCGAAACGAGGAAACAACTGATCGTCTTCCAGCTTGGAATGATAATCTTCGATGAAAGCCCTGACTATCTTTACCGTGCCGGCCAGTGTGGCCAGATCTAATTCTGTCTTGTTTTCCAAGCGCCGCACCGAATCGTCGTAGATCAGCAGAATGCGCTCGAAAAGCCCGTGCTCGCGCATGAGATCTTCAGCCGGCGAAATATCTTCCGCTGGTTTTTCTTTTTCTTTCTGCGATTGGCCGGCAGGGGTTTGCGAAGCCGTGACCGCTGCGGGTAAACCTGCCAGCAAAAGTCCGCCTCCCGCCGCGGTCCCAGCTAAGATGAAATCTCGCCGCGTGTGTGTCGATTTCATAGCCATTTGTCTCTCCTTCGCTTAGTTTAAGGGGAAATTCTGCAATTAGACTATCACATTGAAGTGAGTGTACGGGCGGGTGACTGACGCATAATAGGTAATTATTGCACCCTCTTATGTGCAGTCAATCACACTACATTATTGAATATTCATCGAAGATGCCGTTTGCCTTATGGGGTTGGACTCATAAAATTGTTTATTATCACGTAAAATGCGAAAATTCTCGTTGATTTCAGCAATTGATATACGGCGGCGGGCGGCCAGGTATTTTGCCCGTGATCGTTCAACGACGGCGCTGGGAAGCGCTAGCGCCGCTTTGCTATCCACCCGGGAATAAATACGCTTGTTTTGCAACGTATAGTTTATATGACTTTATATGAAAGGATCACAATTATGCGACAAACCGTGTTGATCATCGCCCTGGCCGTTGCCGGCATGGCGACGGCATCGAACTTGAAGGCGCAGCAGGAAAAGCGCACGACGCCCGCCGCGGTACCCGCAATGCCCCTTCGCCTGGCGAGCCAAACGGATGATCAGGCGATACGGCAGGCCGCCGATGCCTTTACCAAGTCTTATAACGCAAAAGACGCCAAATCACTGGCTTCGCTGTTCGCGCCCAATGCCGAGATCGTGGATGAGAATGGCAACGCCTTCCAGGGGCGGGAAAACATCGAACTTGTGTTTGGCGGAATTTTCAAGGAACATCCCAAAGGCAAAATAGAGATCTCCATCAAGTCGATCCGCTTCGTCACCCCAGTGACCGCCATCGAGGACGGCGCCTCGACGGTTACACAAGAGGCCAACGAGCCCCCGGAACGGGATCGCTACATGGTGGTTCACGTAAAGCAGGACGGAAAGTGGCTGATGGCCAGCGCCCGGGATCTCGCGGACGAGGAAAACTCCTCTGAAGACCAACTCCAGCAGCTTGCCTGGCTTATCGGCGATTGGGTCGACGAAAGTCCGGACGCCATGGTAGTGACTTCCTACCGCTGGGCTGACAATCATCGATTTATCCTCAGCGATTTCACTATTCAGGTCGGCGGCAATCCGGCCATGACGGGTTCGCAGCGCATCGGTTGGGATCCCTTGAATAAACAGATCCATTCCTGGGTGTTCGACTCGCAGGGCGGATTCGCCGAAGGCGTCTGGACGCGGGAAGGCAACCGCTGGATCGTAAAGATGAGCGGCGTGACTCGCGAGGGAAAATCCGCGTCTTCGACAAATATCACAACCATGTTATCAAAGGATCGCCTGACCTGGCAATCGCGCGATAGAATTATCGGCGGCGACAAGATGCCGGATGTCGAAGAGCTGCCCATCGTGCGCAAGCCGCCAAAACCCATGTAACCTGTTACAGACACACCAGGCATATTTTCAAAAATTATATAACTTTTTAAGGGGGAGATAATTATGTACAAGATTCTAATCGGCATTTTGATTGTGGGACTGCTTGTCGCGTTGCCGGCGGTTGAGACCCTGGCGGGGCGGGGCGGCGGCAGTTTTGGCGGTGGCGGACGAGGAGGCGGATTCAGCGGCGGCGGATTCGGCGGCGGCGGAATGAGCCACCCTTCATTCAGTCACACGCCCTCGTTTAGTACGCCCGGCGCCGGCGGCAATTTCTCCCGCTCAAATGTAAATCCGGGAAACCGCTCGCTTCCGCAAAATATGGATTTCAACCGATCGAATTTCACCTCCGGCAACCGCACGGATTTCGGCCGGCTCTCCGCTCCCGGACAAGGCCTGAACGTGGGCCAACGCGGAACAATCGGAAATCTCCAGGCTTTCGGCGAAAATCGGACCGGAATCGCCGACAGGGCGAATTTTGAAAATCGAGCGAATTTCGGCAATCGAACGAACATCGTCGATCGGGCCAACATCGGCAACCGAGCTATAGTCGCCGGAAACCAGTTTAACGTTAATCGCGCGGTCAACTTCAATGGCCGCAACTATGGCAATTGGTATCACGGCAACTGGCACGGCAACTGGGACCGCCCATGGCACGGCTGGCCGGCGGGTTGGTGGGGCGCAGGTTTCGTGGCCGGTTGGGGTTGGGGCGCAGCGGTTGCGCCGTGGTCCTGGGGATACTGGCCGTATTACAATCCCTATTGCACGGCTCCGGTTGTGATCGATGGCACGACCATCGACTATTCGCAGCCTATCGTTGCGGCTGCGCAGCCGCAGTACACGGTTAACGATCAGGCGCAACAGACAACGGCCACGGACCAGGCCATGCAGATATTCGATAGTGCCCGAGAGTCGTTTATGCAAGGCGATTACAATTCCGCCCTTTCGCAAGTCGACAGTGCTATTGCCAAGCTGCCCGACGACACCGTTTTGCATGAATTTCGCGGTCTTGTGCTCTTTGCCTTGAAGCGTTATCAAGAGGCTGCCGGGGCGGTCTACGCCGTGCTATCGGTTGGCCCGGGCTGGGATTGGACCACGCTCAGCAGCCTGTACCCGAACGTGGATGTTTATACCGAGCAACTCCGCGCCCTGGAGGATTATAGCAGGAAAAATCCCAAATCGGCCGAAACGCATTTCCTTCTTGCCTATCATTATCTGACCTGCGGTCACACTGACGCCGCCGCGAAACAATTGAAGGATGTTGTGAGTCTGAATCCCAAGGACCAGTTGTCTGCGCAGTTGCTTGCGTCGCTCTCTACTCCGACTGGAGCAGAGGAGCCGAAGCCCAGCGAACCGGCCGCACCGCCAAAACCCGTGGATGCCGCCGGCCTGGCGGGAAATTGGAAGGCTACCCGCTCGGATGGCGCCACCATCACGCTGAGCCTTATGCCGGACGGGAAATTCACCTGGAAATTCGCCCAAAAAGACAAGCCCCAAGAGTTCAGCGGCGATTATACGGTGGCCGACAACCTCCTCATCCTGAAACAGAACAACAACCCGGTTATGGTGGGTCAAGTAACTCAATTGGCCGGCAACCGTTTTAACTTCAAACTTGCCGGCGATAATCCCAACGATCCGGGATTGACCTTCAGCAAATAATTTCTCCGGTCATCGAAAGGAGGTTTTTTAATGGAACCAGCGAAAAAAGTCACTGCATTTGTCGAAGAGTTCAAGAATTTTGCGCTAAAGGGCAGCGTAATTGACCTGGCAATAGGCGTGATCATAGGGGCCGCATTCGCCAAGATCGTCAATTCACTGGTCTTTGACATCATCATGCCCGTGATCAGCATTTTTCTGCCCGGTAAAAGCGGCTTCGAAAGTTGGTACCTGGTTATCTGGGGCTCAACGATCCCTTACGGCAAGTTTATCGGCGAAGTCGTTAACTTTGTGATCATCGCGCTGGCGCTTTATATATTCATCGTCAAGTTCCTGGGCTGGATCGTAAAAACCAAGCAGCAAGAGGCCATTCAACCTCCACCGTTGACCAAGGACCAGGAGTTGCTCATGGAAATCCGCGACCTGCTGAAAAAGACCTGATAACCACCCGAATAGGGCCGGGCTTAATTTGGGTAAAATCGTAATATGCGATGCCGTAAGGAGTTATGAACTGAAGTCATAGCATCTTTTATGGTTGACCTATAATTCATAAGTGGAGTGGTAGTTTTTTTATTCTTTTGGAGGAAATGTCATGAACCAGAAATCGGAATGTTGCGCGGTTGAAAACCAGCTTGCCCAAGAATTCAAGCATGTCAGATCATGTTGGTGCTGTTTTCTCATGCTTGGAATCCTGCTTGTGCTCTGCGGCGCGGTAGCGATTATAATTCCGCCATTGTTTACGCTACTCACGACTAAGGTTTTGGGAATCGTGCTCATGGTGGCGGGATTAGTGACCATTATTAGCTCTTTTTGGATCGGCAAATGGAGCGGAATGCTTTTGCACTTGCTTGCGGGCATTCTTTATCTGGTCATTGGTTTTGTTGTAAGTGATCGGCCGGTGGAAACGGCAATCATAATTACAATTTTCATCGCCGCCACGTTTATAGTCCTGGGATCTTTCAGGATTGTAAGCGCACTTGTAGTTCGGTTCCCTCAATGGGGATGGGTATTGATCAATGGCATTATCACATTGCTTTTAGGAATTGTGATCTATCGCCATTTACAGACAAGCGTCCTTTGGGTGATCGGAATTCTAGTCGGCGTGGAATTGCTGCTTAACGGCTGGAGCTGGATCATGCTTTCGCTGGCCGTAAGGAAAATCCCCAAAGAACTGCCCGCCGGGTAATAGTCGACATTCTGAAAACCGAGCAATCGGCTTTAAAGGGTGCTCCATGAGCGCCCTTATTGTTTACATAAAGCATATATTTACCACGTAAGAGAGATGTTGACGCATGATCCGGTAGAATTATTCTTCCCGTTGCCGCGACATGCTGGCATCGGTCATGTACAGCATCCGTCCGCAGCTTTTGCAGAACACGGGCTGGTTCATCATGATCTTGTTGCAGAGGTTAAGCGGTATCTGCTGATTGCACCCGCCGCAGCATTGGTTTTCCACCGGGGCCAGGGCGTCTTCGCCCAGATGATGCACCACGCGCTGGTACGGCTCGCGGACCTCGGCGGGCAGGGCGGCTTCGGAGTGTTTTAATTCCGCTTCCAAACGCTTGATATCGCCGCGAAGCAGCGGTTCCTGCTCGGACACTTCCACGCGGATTGTTTCCAGCTTCTGCCGGGCGGCGGCCAGGTCCGATTCGCATCGGGCGACTTTCTTCTTGTGCTCGTCGACCTTGTCCAAGGCTTCGAGGATCTCGTCGGCCAGCACGCTGTTGGCCATTTCGGCGGCCTGGATTTGCTCCAACAGCGTTTGATATTCGCGGTTGCTTTGGGCGGTGTTCAGTTTGATCCTGAGTTCTTTGACCTTGGCTTCGGACGTTTTCAGTTGCAGTTGCTTTTGATCCAGGGCCATGCGAAAGTCTTTTTCTTCTTTCTTTGCTTCGGCCAGCAACGATTCGCGGTGGGCCACGTTGGCCTCGGCCGCCCGCATTCGCTTGGGGCAGCGATCGAGCCGATCTTTCAAATCGCTCAATTGGCGATGGATGCGATGCAGCGTGCGAAGGATCTCGGTACTAACGGTTTGTGGTTCGGGCATTGGTGGGGAGGGGATAGAGGATATGGGATCGGTGTAGGGAAAAAAATAAAATTTATACGATAATTATATTGCAAATTGGCAATTCCAATAAAAAAAAGCCGCCGGTTGGGGAACCAGCGGCTTTACGGCCTGCTTCAGCCTGCTGCTCGCTCGAGGAATCCGGCGAGCTGCTGGCTGCGGACGGGATGCTGCAATTTTTTGACCGCTTTGGCCTCGATCTGCCGGACGCGTTCGCGGGTGACCTTAAAGATCCGGCCCACTTCTTCAAGCGTATAGGTGTATCCATCGCCCAGGCCGTAGCGCAGGCGGATGATCTCCCTTTCGCGGTAGGTGAGCGTCTTAAGCAGTTGTTCGATGCGTTCGCGAAGCAATTCATTAGCAGCGGCCTTTTCGGGTCGGGGTAATCCACCGTCTTCGATGAATTCCCCAAAACAACTATCTTCGCTCTCTCCGACCGGCCGGTCAAGGCTTACCGGGTGTCTTCCCATCGATAAAACCCGGCGGGTTTCGTCCACCGATATATCTACGGAGGCGGACAGCTCTTCGGTCGTGGGTTCCCGGCCCAACTCCTGCTGCAATCTTTTCGACACATTTCGCAGTTTGCTGAGCACGTCAATCATGTGCACGGGGATGCGGATTGTACGGGCCTGATCGGCAATTGCCCGGGTAATTGCCTGGCGGATCCACCATGTGGCGTATGTGGAAAACTTGTATCCGCGGCGGTATTCGTACTTATCGACCGCTCGCATGAGGCCGGTATTACCCTCCTGAATGAGGTCCAGGAAGCTCATGCCCCGATTGCGGTATTTTTTGGCGATCGACACCACCAAGCGCAAATTCCCGCCCGATAGCTGACGCTTCACCTGCTCGTAATCCTGATATTGCGACCGCATTACCTGGCAGCGTTTGCGCAGGCTTTTGGGCGTTTCCTGGGTCAGGAGCATCAGGTCGCGGAGTTCTTTGCGAAGATTCGCGCGTTTGTCGCGCGTGGCCGGATTGTCGAGCATGTGCCGCAGGCGGCGGCGGATTTCGTCCATGCGGGCCACGGCCTCTTCCATGTGCCGCATCATGGATTGGACCCGCCGCGTGCGCAGACTGAGTTCTTCCACCAGCGTGAGCATTTTGCGCCGGCGGCGGATGAACCGTTTTCGCGCCGCTGCGCGCTCGTCCGGCGGCGTGCGTTTGTTCAACAATTTGGAGAAGTCGCGGCGATTTTCCGCTTCCATGTGACTCAAAGTGTTCAGATTGTGCGGCATTCGGGCGATAATCTGTTCTTTGGTCAATCGCTCGGTCAGCGAGACCTTGATCGTGCGATCAAAGGGCAATGCCCCTTTGTGGACCTTGGCCAGCGTGGCAATGGTCGATTTCATGGCCATGTTGCAGCCCAGCACCGTGCGGCGGAAACGTTTTCGCGTGACTTCGATCTTTTTGGCCAGCGAGATTTCCTCCGCTCGGGCCAAAAGCGGGATCTCGGCCATCTGGCTGAGATACATGCGTATCGGATCGCTGCTGAACTTGGTCTGTTCGCCGGGCAAGGCCAGAATTTCGGCCGCGGGGGCGGAAAAATCTTCCTCGATTGCCGGGCCGCCGGGAATCGCGCCTTCCTCTTGTTCCGCCGGATCGTAAAACTTGGGCTCCGGCCGCTGGTTCACCAGATCGATGCCCTCTTCTTCCAGGGCGATAAGCAGATTATCAAGGCGTTCGGGATTGACTTCTTCGTCGGGCAGATAGTCGTTTACCTCGTCGTAAGTCAGATAGCCTTGCGTTTTTCCCTTGGTGACAAGTTCCTGCAAATCCTTATCGAAAAGATCCATTTCGTACAGCTCCTTTCGCGTCCATGCGACGCGCTGGGTGGAAAGGGATTTTTTATTGTCCCTCGGTAGTACGTGATTGCTTGACATGGGTGCAGTGTCCACGCTTGCGTGGACATGCCGCGATCTAATACCTTCATGCCCACGACAAGCGTGGGCATGGCACCCTAATTCGTGACAAATGCTACCGGGGCCAAATGCCGGTCGAAGGCCCTTACCCGTCCGTGGGCTTGGTAATACCTTGCCGGTCGCGTTCCTGGCGGAGGATTTCTTCCAGCATGTCGATTTGCCGGTTTTCGTCCAGTCCGCCTTCGCGCAGGGCCGTGATTTGTCGCGGCCGCTGCTTTTCGCTCTCCTTTCTTTTAAAGGTGTTGATCAATTCGCTTAACAAATCTTGGGGATCGCTCGCGCGCTTGCCCTTGGATTGACTCGTTTCGTCGAGATCCACGAGCAGGTTTTTTACGGCCGGCTCGTCGAATTCCAGCATCAGCCGGTCGAACGTCGGATCGACGCCCGCGTCGGCCAACCGGCAACAAGTATCGTATATTTGCCGGCAAATTCCCGTGCCGAGATATTCAATCGAGATTTGCTCGCGCACGTCCGGCAGGCACTCGGGATGGGCCAAAAGCAGTTCCAAAAACTCCCGCTGAGCGGGATCGATTAGTTTCCGGCGGCTCAGCCGGACTGTGCCGCTGGAGTCCGCTTCCGTTGCCGGCGGCATATTCGCTGGCGCGGGCCTTGGCTCCGCCGCCGAAGCGCGGTCAAACGCCGCCGCACTTCACTTTCATCCACGCGAAACCAGGCCGCCAGGCGCTGGAGGATTTTTTCTTCGCGGAATCGGTCCTCGCCGGTCGTATCGGCGCGAAGCCGCGGGGCTTTGGCCACGATCGACACCAACCGTTCCAAGGCCTGGCTGGCGCCGTGCACGTCGCGATCCACGTCCACGCCGCGCGTGACCTAGCAAAGGCGTGTTCCAGGGCGTCGACCGCCGAGTTGGCCAACAGTTCGGCAAAGGCGGCCGCTCCTTTTTGATGCAGAAAATCGCAGGGATCGAGCCCCTCGGGCAGCGTCAAAATCCGCAGATCGACTTGCTCGGCGACGAAAAGTTCCAGCACCTCGTTCGCCCGGCGCTGACCGGCCTCGTCGCCGTCGAGAACCAGAATTATCCGGTCGGTATAATGCTTGAGAATTTTGATGTGCTCCGCGCCCAGCGCGGTGCCCAACACCGCCACGGCGTTGTCGAAGCCGTATTGATGGGCCACGATCACGTCGGTGTATCCTTCCATCACCAAGGCGGTGCCGTTTTTGCGGATCGGCTGCCGGGCAAGATCCAGGCCGTAGAGCAATTTGCTTTTGGTAAAAAGCGGCGTTTCCGGCGAGTTGACGTATTTGGCCGGGGTGATAGTGGCCACATCGGGCAGCACCCGGCCGCCAATTCCCACCGGCCGGCCTT
The DNA here is from genome assembly GCA_963845975.1 of Pirellulales bacterium. Classification (GTDB taxonomy): domain Bacteria; phylum Planctomycetota; class Planctomycetia; order Pirellulales; family Thermoguttaceae; genus JBEKIK01. Next base: position 2,447,983 of record CAWJUD010000002.1, read on the forward strand.
GGGCGTCGCGGATGGAAAACAGCAATCGGCCTTTGAACCGGTCGTAAAAACTCCCGCCCTCGGCCGGCTTGGCCAGAATGCCTATGGCCTCGAGAATTTTCGCCCGTCCGGCGATTTTGGCCGCATCCTCGTTTTTGCCCGCTTGATGCAGAATCCAATCTCTTTCCAGCAGGGCGAAAAGCCGAGATGGAATTTTTCGATGCTCTCGGGCGTGATGCCGCGTTCTTGCAGATAACGGCGTGCAGGCTCGGCCTCGGGCGATTCGATGAGGCAGTGATGATACTGTTTTTCGGCCCAGGCCATGGCCCGATACAGGGCCCGTTTATCGAATGCCTCGCTTGCAGGTCCTTCCCCGCCGGACTTTAGGCCGTTCCAGGGTTATTCCCGCCCGATCGGCCAGCATCTGCAGGGCCTCGCGGAATTCCACGCCTTCGGTCTTCATTATCCAGGTGAAGACGTCGCCGCCGATGTCGCAGACCCAGCATTTGAACGATTGCCGCTCGGGATTGACCTGAAGACTGGGCCGGGTGTCGTCGTGCCAGGGGCAGAGGCCCACATAGTTGCGGCCTTGACGGCGCAATTGGATATGGCCGCCGACGAGTTCGACAATGTCGATCGCCTGTTTGACGCGTTCTTTGGTGTCGAACGACAAGCCGCCTGACACCGCTATCTCCTGAGTGGCCATAGGGGCGAAATCCATTTCGCGTGTAAGAACCACAAGTAAGACAACTCCGTTTGTCTTGTCCGCTATTTTCCACGGCGAGCAGATTATATACCAAAGGGCAAAACGGGTCAATCGTGCGAAAATATCTTTCCCTGCATGTTGTAATTTCCATGATAATAATATTTTTCCCGGGATTTTTGAAAATTGGCATGCTAGCAAATCGTTTTTCCCCTCTTTCTCTTCCCCCCTAAATTCGCTATGCTAGATATTATGTTATTTTCCCCCCGCATATCCACGCATGAACTTGCCCAACTTTGCCGCCGATTGGCAATTTCGGTGGAGGCCGGGATCGACGCCAGGACCATGTGGGCCAAAGAGGCTCAAAGGGCAAAAGGGCATACGCGAAGCCGGTTGCAGATCATCAGCCGGTCGATTAACCAGGGAGAAAGCCTGCGCGATGCTTTAAGAGACACCGGCGAGTTCTTTCCCGTGCTGTTTCGCGAGATGGTCGATGTAGGCGAACAAACAGGCAAGCTCGACGCCATCTTTGCCCAACTGGCCGATAACTGCCAGGAGCGGCTTAAACTGCGGCGGCAATTTCTGGCCGTTATCACCTGGCCAATGATCGAATTAATTGCCGCCATTGCCGCTATAGGTTTCCTGATTTGGTTCACGGGCATCATACGCGGGCAGAATCAGAACCAGGTTGATATCGATCCCTTGGGATTGGGGCTATACGGGAACCGGGGGTTGGCGATTTATCTGGCTTTTGTCTTTTCCGCAGCGGCAATTGTGTGGTTCACGATTCACGCCGTCGGCAGGGGATTGGCCTGGACGCGCCCGATCCAACGCGCAGTGATGAGAATACCGGCCTTGGGAAAGACCATTGAAACGTTGGCTCTCGCCCGTCTGGCTTGGTCGTTAAGCGCAACTTTGCACTCTGGCATGGAAATTCGCCGCGCTTTACGACTGAGTCTGGCCAGCACGAACAACGCCAGGTTCACCGACAAAATCGAGACAATCGACGAGGAAATCGAGCAAGGCAACTCAATTTTCGACGCATTTTTTCAAGCCGGTTGTTTTCCCTCCGATTTTCTCGACGCCATAGCCGTGGGCGAGCAGAGCGGAAAACTGGAAGAATCGATGGCCGACTTGTCCCGCAGGTACAAAGAGCAAGCCCAGTTCTCCATGAAAACTTTAAATACCATAGCCGCTTTTTTGGTGTGGATGATAATTGCTGCGATCATAATCACGATGATTTTCCGCCTGTTTTTTTCCTATATCGGCGCGATTGATCAAGCAACAAGAATGTAATGAACCGTGAGGCCGCTAAAGATTTCTCGATGCTCCGAAAATACACCGGGCACAAGTGCCCGGGCTAAACGGAAAACGCATCATTAAATATCTGACAACCAATAAATTTTTCCAACTACTAACCACTGTCCACCGTTCACTGTCCACTTATTTAATAATGCGTACCTTTTTAGTTACCGGCGGAGCGGGTTTTATCGGTTCACACATTGCCGAGGCATTGGTCGCCCGGGGCGATAGGGTCCGCGTGTTGGATAACTTAAGCACCGGGCATCTGGCGAACATGGCGGGTTTTCGGGAGCGGATCGAATTTATCCAGGCCGATTTGCTGGCTGCCTCATCGGTTGCCCAGGCCGTACGCGGGGTGGATTGCGTTTTTCATCACGCCGCGCTGGCTTCGGTGCCGCTTAGCGTGGAGCGTCCCTTGGACGTACATGCCGCTTGTGCGACCGGAACGCTGATCCTCCTGGAGGAAGCTCGACGTGCGGGGGTTCGGCGCGTGGTTTATGCCGCTTCGAGCAGCGCTTATGGAAACCAGCCTGTTGCAGTCAAACGCGAGACCGATCTGCCTGCCCCGTTGTCGCCTTATGCAGCCGCCAAATTGGCCGGGGAGATGTATGGCCAGGCCTTCACTGCCACCCACGGTTTGGAAACGCTGGCCCTGCGGTATTTCAACATCTTCGGACCGCGCCAGGATCCCAACAGTCCCTACTCGGCGGTGATTCCGCTGTTCATCACCTCCATGTTGAAGGGCGATCAGCCGGTAATCTATGGGGACGGGTTGCAGTCGCGCGATTTTTGTTTTGTTTCAAATGTCGTGCAGGCCAATCTTTTGGCCGCCGATGCCTCGGACGTCTCCGGTCGGGTTTTTAACATTGCCAGCGGCAAGTCAATCGATTTATTGACGCTCGTGGACATTCTTAATAGACTGTTGAAGATTAATGTGAAGCCGCGTCACGATCCGCCCAGGCCGGGCGACGTCCGCGAAAGTCGTGCCGACATCACCGAGGCCCGGCGTTGGCTCGGCTATATGCCCGAAGTTGATTTCGAGGAAGGAATGCGCCGGTCGATCAATTATTATCGAGGTGATGGGTGATAGGTGATGGGGTATAAAAGTATTTTGTACTCACTCCTTCGTACACTGTGAATTGATAACTATAAACCGAGAACAACTAACCACTCTCCACTAAAAAATGTCCAACGCCGAAAAAACTCTGGTCACCGTGGCCACTTATAACGAGATGGAAAATATTCCCTTGCTGGTGGAGGAGATTTTCCGCTACCTGCCCGATGCCGACCTGCTGGTCATCGACGACAATTCGCCCGACGGCACCGGAGCATGGTGCGATCGCCGTCGGTCGGAAGACCCGCGTGTGTTTTGCCTTCACAGGTCGGGCAAGCTCGGCCTGGGCACGGCCCTAATAGCAGGCATGAAATACGCCGTCGAACAAGGTTATCGGTATATGCAGAACCTGGACGCCGATTTCAGCCATCCGCCCAAGTGCCTGCCGAACTTTGTCGCCGGCATGGACCCGCCCGGCGGCCCGGCCGTGGACGTGATGATCGGCTCGCGGTACATTCCCGGCGGCGGCGTGGAAGGCTGGGGGCTGAAACGGCACATCATGAGCCGCGGCGTGAATCTTTATGCCCGCTGGCTTTTAGGACTTAAGGCCAAAGATTGCAGCGGGTCATTTCGCTGCTATCGAGTTTCGCTTTTAGAAAAACTCGATTTCGGCGCCATACGTTCCCGCGGGTATTCGTTCCAAGAGGAAATCCTCTGGCATCTCAAGCGCCTGGGGGCCAGGTTTGGCGAAACTCCTTTTGTTTTCATCGATCGGAGGCGCGGGCAGTCGAAAATCGATTCCCGCGAAGCCGTCAGCGCCCTTGGAATCATCTTCTCTTTGGGATTACGAAACCTTTTTGGGCGTTAATACGCTTTCTAATTCAAAACCGTGCGTTCATACTTCTAAAATAGCGTGTTTTCCCACAGAGTAAACACGCGGTAACGAGCAGGTTTGAATTATAACTTGATATAAAAACTCCCGGTGCAAGCACCGGGGCTAACCTAACGGCCCGCCGCCCGTTGCTAACTAGAACAGTCCCACGATTTCGCCTTTTTCGTCGATGTCGATCGATTCGGCGGCGGGCGCTTTTGGAAGGCCGGGCATGGTCATGATCTCGCCGGTCAGGACTACCACAAAGCCGGCGCCGGCCGCGACCATCACGTCTCGAAGCGGCACGTCGAAACTTTTCGGCCGGCCTACCAAAAGCGGATCGGTCGAGAGCGAAAATTGGGTCTTTGCCATGCATACCGGCAGTTGCCCGTACCCGGCTTCTTGCAGGGCGTGGAATTTTTCGCGGAGTTTTTTATCGGCCAGGACGTCGGTGGCGCCGTACATTTCCCGGCAAATGATGCCCACTTTTTGCCAGAGCGTGCAGGTGTCGGGATAAAGCAGCGAGAAGTCGGTCTTGGTGTTTTCCACGACGTCGACCACGGCCCGGGCAAGATCCTCGGCGCCGGCCCCGCCGTGAACCCAATGGTCGGAGGTAATTATCTTGACCGTCAGGTAAGCGCACTTGTCCTTGATAAACTGGATTTCCTCCTCGGTGTCGAAAGAGAAATGATTGATGGCCACCACCACCGGCAGACCGAAGCGGTGGATGTTTTCGATGTGTTTTTTCAGGTTTTCCACGCCTTTGTCTAGGGCCTCGACATTGGGCTTGGTAATATCCTTTAAAGGCACGCCGCCGTGCAGTTTCAAGGCCTTTACAGTGGCCACAATCACTACCGCGTTGGGCTTAAGGCCGCCAATTCGGCATTTGATGTTCATGAATTTTTCCGCGCCTAAGTCGGCGCCGAAACCGGCCTCGGTAACGGTGTATTCCGAGAGCCGCATGGCCATTTTCGTGGCGATGATGCTGTTGCAGCCGTGGGCGATGTTGGCGAACGGCCCGCCGTGGATAAAGGCCGGATTGTTTTCCAGCGTTTGCACCAGGTTCGGCTTCAAGGCGTCTTTCAGCAGCACGGTCATGGCTCCGTTGGCTTTAAGATCGGCCGCGGTTATGGGTTTTTTATCCCGGGTATAAGCGACGATGATTTTTCCCAGCCGTTCTCTAAGATCCTGGATCGACTCGGTCAGGCAGAAACAGGCCATTACTTCCGAGGCGACGGTGATGTCGAAACCGCTTTCGTGCGGCATGCTGTTATTGGTTCCGCCCAGGCCGACAATGATGTCGCGCAACGCCCGATCGTTCATATCGACCACGCGTTTCCAGGTGATCCGGCGAGGATCGATATCGAATTTATTTCCCTGGTGGATATGGTTGTCGACCAACGCGGCCAACAGGTTGTGGGCCAGTTCTATGGCGTGGAAATCGCCGGTGAAGTGGAGGTTGATGTCCTCCATGGGTACGACCTGGGAATAACCGCCGCCGGCGGCGCCGCCCTTCATGCCGAAGCACGGGCCCATCGACGGCTCGCGCAGGCACACGGCGGCCTTTTTGCCGATGCGATTCAGCCCGTCGCAGAGCCCGATGCTGGTGGTTGTTTTGCCCTCGCCGGCGGGCGTGGGAGTGATGGCCGTCACCAAAATCAGCTTGCCCGTTGAGCCGTTGTCCAAACCATGATAATAGTCCAGCGAGACCTTTGCCTTGACTTTGCCATAATGCTCCAAGGCGGCGTCGGGAATGTCCAGCCTGGCGGCGATTTCCCCGATGGAAAGCATATTGGCCCGGCGGGCGATTTCAATATCAGGCGGAAGTGTGCGTGTCATAATTAGGAAACAGGGGAAAGGGGGCAGGGGTCAGATTTCATACTCAATGTTTTAGCCCCGGCACTCGTGCCGTGTGCAGGTTTTTTTAACATTTACGTGCAAATTATTTGACAGTTCCAGACTACATGCAATTCAGGGGATCATACCAATAATAGCATGAAATCGCGCGTCTGTGCTCTATTATACCAACGGAAATTACGCTCGATTGATGAATATTAAGGCCGCTCCGATACACATTAAAATGCGTATTATACATAAAATTCGCGGATACGCATGAGCACGTCGAAGCCTTTCAGCTTCAGGCAATCCTCCAAACAAACCATGGCTGGATGAGTGCTATCGAGCAGTTCGTACTTCCGCTTGACCGAACCGATGACCATGTCCAGTCCCAGGGGCATGGCCTTGGTGAGAAATGCGCATTCCAGCGGTCCTTTGAGAGGAGAACCGTCGGCGCGCTTGGCCGGCAACATGACCGTAAAGTTGCTCAAGCCAACGGAGACGTGCACACCGGCAAAATCGGAATCCTTGCGCATAAGGTCCAAGGCGGCGATCAGCCGATGCAAGTTGCCTTCCGAATCGCTGCCGATTGGCGCTATGCCGGGGTCGATAATACAGTCAACGTTTGTCGCTCCCGGACAACGCTCGCGAAAAGTCTTGGTCAACGATTTGGCGGCGGCATAGGTTTCACGCGGCGGTGCGGCAAGCCTGCGATCGGCCGCCGACCACGTTTTCAGACACCAAGAGGATCGGTATGAAGGGCCGGATCTTGTACAAGTCGAACATCTCCAAACGCAGGGCGCTGATGGAGTTTAGTATCGGTTTTTTCCCTCCGGCGCGAACGAGGTCGTATGCCTCCAAGCCGGCTTTGACAGTGGCAAAATCGGGCGTGTCGATCGATAGCGGTTTGGCCGTCACGCTTTGGATTTTTTTGACCGTCTCGGCCATGAATCCCGGCGAACGCGGCCCCACGTTCACGTCGATGTACGCGGCTCCGCCTTTGTCTTGCGTGCGGGCCAGTTCCAAAATCCCGGCAAAGTCGCCGGCCTCAAAAAGTTTCTTTGTCGACGGCACCGAATCGTTGATCGATTCGCCAATGATCGTTAGACCTGTAATGGCCATGAGTATAATCCCTTATTATCTTCCGTACTAATTTAATCCAGATTGGCGTAAAACCACGACCACTAGCCGGGGCTTTGCATTTTATTGTGTGGTTTCCTTTTTTTCTTCGTGTGGGGCGTTATGATCGCGGTCCAGGAAGGTGTTTGCCCAGGATGACGTGTTTTTGAGCGTTGCGTTGTATAAGGTTACCGGGCGATCGAGCATTTGCTCGCTTTCTCCGTAATATTTCAAGCGCTCATAAATCCGCGCCCAGATGCATTCTTTGTCATCCAGTTCGCAGCGCCCGCCGGCCGAACCTCCGCAAGGGCCATTGCGCCCGCATTTCGAGCACCATCGCTTGGGACATATATAGGCGCATTCAGGCAAGCTGCAATCGCCGCAATCCTGGCAGCCGTACATCACCGACTTGGATGCCTTTTCCAAGGAATATGACATGCGGCTTAAAAAGCCCGGTTTTTTATCCAATCGCGCGAATATCTTTTTCAATATAGGATATAAGGCCTTATCGCGGGTAAAGGCCAGATTGTGCATCAGGCGGGAAAACCGATAATTCAGGGTGACTTCCTTGGATTTCTTGGGCTTCCGCAGCGACTCCAGGTACTCTCGGTTGATCGAACGCGAAGCGCACAGAGCGGTAGCAGGATCGTGCTCGAAAAGGAAGAACTCGTCGGGCTGCGAATATTGGATCTCCTTGATAAAGTCGCGCCAATCGCCGGGGGCAAAACTTTCGGCCATGTCGATGATCGCTCCGAATGTCTCGGCCTTGGCCATCCCGCCGATATAGCCCGCGGCAAATCCCAGGCCCTTCAGCACGGCCAATTGCCTGGCTGCCAGTTCCAGGAAAAACTTTTTGCCTTTATCCGCTCCGGCGGCGTATTTTTCCACTGTTTCCAGAAGTTTATCGGTCACCACGCAACCGGCCAACTTGCCGCTGTGGAACATTTTCGCCACAGTCTTGGAAAGCAAATACACGTTGCCAATCACCGGTACGTCGATGCCGCGGACATCGAGGAATAGTTTCACTTCGTCGAACTTCCGCATATCGTAACCGAGTTGCGGAATCACCCACTGCGCACCGCAGGCGATCTTGCGGACAAGCTTGAAATATTGCGGCAACAGTTCGCGCTCGTAGCGTTTGAAAGGCGAGACCGCGCAGCCCCACGAAAAAGTCGGTTTTCGGCAGCGTTTCCATCTTGCCCGTACGCCCGGGAACCTTGAGTCCCTCGTTCATAGCCCGCAACATGGTAATCAGCCCCACCGAGTCCAGGTCGAACACGGGCTCGGCAAGCCCGCCGAACCCGGAAGTGGGATAATCGCCGGTGATGGCAAGGACGTTGCTAAAACCTTCGGCCGCGTAGCGCCAGGCGGCGGCTTCCAGGCCGTTGCGGTTGAGATCCTTGCAAGACATATGTAAAACGATCCGCTCGCGATGAGAATTCGCAACCACGCCGGCGAGCCAGTCGGGCGGGAGCATCGGTCCGCCGCCGGGACTATCGGTGATCGAGATCCAGCCCACGCGCGGATCATTCAGCAAGTCGCGGGCAAAAGAGGCGAGGTTATTGGGCGTATCCGGAAGTTGGAAGCCCCGCGTAGTGACCACTTCTACGCCGTAATAGAATCGCTCGCCGAAGAGCATTTCCCTAAAATCAACACCGTCGTTAGAAGCCATAATCAGCCATCAGCAGTCAGCTATCAGTAGTCGGACATCAGCAGTCAACTATGAATTTCACGCTTTTTAGAAATTGGCACAGAGTGAAGATTCCGCAATATTCGTCCTTCATCTTTCATCCTTCGGCTCCGGCCTGCAGCCTACTTTCCAAAGCCTTAATTCGTCGAGGCCGCCAGTTTTCGCGCCAAGGCCACTGCCGAGTTGGCGTTGTCTCCGTAACCGTCGGCGCCGATTTCGTCGGCAAACTGCTGGGTGATGGGAGCGCCCCCGATAATGACTTTGGTATGCTTGCGGATGCCGACCTTTTTCAGGGACTCGATGACTTTTTTCATCATGGTCATAGTAGTGGTCAACAACGCGGAAAGGGCCACGATGGTGCCTTCTTTTTCCTGTGCGGCTTCGACGAATTTTTCCGGGGGCACGTCTACGCCCAAATCGATCACTTGGAATCCTCCGCCTTCGAGCATCGAGGCCACCAGGTTTTTGCCGATGTCGTGCAGATCGCCTTGTACCGTTCCTATCACGACCCGGCCGATTGACTCCGCCCCCCGGGCAACCAACAACGGCGAGATTAGCTCCAAGGCGGTCTTCATCGCCCTGGCGGCGATCAGCAATTCCGGCACGAAATACTCGTTGCACTCGAAACGATTGCCGACTTCGTCCATGGCCGGAATCATGTATTTCTGCACGAGTTCGCTGGGATCGGCCTTTTCAGCCAGTGCCGCCTTGGTTACTTGTTCGGCTTTCTTTGCGTCACCCGTAAGAATTGCATTGTAAAGTTCGGCGCCATCGTACATAACATGCTCCCTGTAAGTTCACTCTTGATAAGTACAGTATTAAAATATCGAAAGTATCATCTAATTTCTAGTGGTTCGAGGCATATAAAAGCGACTTTGTAGGGATCGGAATTAAACCGGCAGCCAACATTAAATGGAAAAGTCGTGTGATAATTGTGTCAAATTAATAGGGCGGAACGCGGAAATGTCAAACGGATTGATAAATGCCCATGCAAAAGATATCGCATCAGTAACTGGATTTTTATTTAAAGATGGGATGGCTGTGCAATATAAATAAACCATTCGCAAAATCAATTCTAGTCACAAAATAACTTAATCAGTCCAGGTTTACACTAAGTGTTTATCCAAAATGTACACTTATGGGGGATATATGTAGCATTCATGGGACTACCAATGCCGTGCCCCTTGTATTATTATGCTGGCATTGCTATCCTAATTCTATGATGCTGAGATAGGGTCTTGAGGTTTGCGCTAAAAAGGGCCTGGTTTAAATCTTATTTTAGGGCAACACCTTGGTTCAGTGGATATCATGCTTGTTCTTTCTCGAAAAGTCGGCGAAAAAATTCTTATCGGCGATAATATCTCCGTAACCGTGGTCAGGGTCGCCCAGGGAATAGTCCGCATCGGCGTGGAAGCCCCCCAAAACCTGCCGGTGGTTCGGGAGGAAATCAAAAATCAGGTGCGCGAACGCCAACAAGCGAAAAGGGCCGCAACGGCTTAATTTTCAGTGTTGTCTTAAATCGATTTCACGCGGGGCTTGGGGATAATTCAGCGATCCATGTTCGGCGTAAAACCGTTCCAGTTTTTTGACTTTTTCGAGCGGCGTCGGTTCGCCGGTGATATCGGAGGCGGGCGAAAGGCCCCATAAAATCCGCATCCCGCTGACGGAAATAATATCAAAATAATATACTTCCGCGCGACTGACCGTACCCAGCGGTTGCCCCGCATTAGTCTCAGTCTGAGGCGGCAAATGCGGGACGATGGATTGGAGGTTGAATTTTTCCCAGATCGGCAGGAGCGCGGCGGCGATTTCCGCACCGCCGGCCACGCGGCTATCGCCCCAATGTCTGCCTACCCCGCCCATCGGCCCGCGGTCCACGCCTTCCAGTCGCGGATATTTGGCTCTTTCGACCGGCGAGAAATCGTCCGGGGGCAAAAGCACGGCCTCGGCATCGACCGGCAATAGCTGGTCCCCAAGTTTGACCATGCAAACCGGCTGGCGATAAATCAGTTCCACCTTCACCTTGGCCGGATATTGCTTGGCGACATTCCGCACTTTGGCTACCCAAGGCTGGCGTAAAAGGGCGGCTGTCACACGTTCGGTCAGGCCTTCGTCCATGATCGACACCTGCCCGTGCTGGGTCAAATCGCGATATACCTCCGCCGTCAGATCGGTGCGGTGCAGCCAAGGCGGAGGCGGCGTGATTTCAATCTGCCGCGGCCCGATGAAATACTCCGGCGATGCCAAAACCCGGGGACCTATTTTTTGCCATGCCGCATACGTGCAAGCGATAAAAACGCCTAAAAGCACGAGACACAAAATCATCGTTCCCATCAGGCCGGATAACCATTCGGAAACCTGTAGTGGAAAATTTGATTTAGGCTGTGCGGAAGAATTCTTTTTTGCCGGCATAAAAGCTAATTGTCTCCGATAACGCTTCGAAGTCTAGTTCCATTGTTAAATCTAATCAATTTTAAACGCGAAAACAAGAAAGGACGAAAACAAGAAATTTAACCAAACATGCGTATGATATTATTTAAGAACGCTAACAATATTACCCTTCTATCTTTGGTAGAGGAGTATTTTTAACCCTTTTCTTTTTCGTGCTTTCGCTTTTTCGTGTTTTCGTGATGAAATTGTTATACGCTTTACAGCACTATTCGTTTTACCATCAATGTCGGCGAATAAAAGTTCATTAGTAGACCGACATGAAGGCCAGTTGCCTTGAGGTAGGATTTCACTTGCGCAAAATGGATGTCCTCCAAAGCCTTTATGGCTTTTAGTTCCACGACGATCTGTTCCTCAACTATAAGATCCAGTCGATGGACACCGACTTCTTCGCCCTCGAACATGACGGTTACTTCCTTTTCGCGTCGTAAATAACGCCGTGATGTCTTAGCGCAACTTTAAGGCGCTCTCGTAGATCGATTCCAGGAAACCCGGACCCAGTTCTTTATGGACACTAATGGCCGCCTCGATGATCTTGCCCGATAACGCTTCGAAGTCGTATCCCATTGGTGAATCTATTCTTTTTAAAACACGAAAGGACGAAAAGACGAAATTTAACAAATATTAGGGACGATGTTAATTTGGAACTAAACAATATCTCTCTTTGTGTGTTTTGATAGGAATATTGATAAAAATATCATTACTAAATATGGGTTCCGGATATATTTTCATTACCAGAAGTTCAAGACGTTTAGGATAAATTTTCTCTTGTTATAAAAAATGATGTGTTCCAGTATGCGGATATGCGGACCCCAACCTAGGGTTTCTCAGGAGATGAATGATCGTAAAACAATTCCAACTTTAATACATCTTCCCCACTCTCAGTATTATGGTGAGCAATTGATATGGAAAAATAGAGCATCATAACCGCACCCATGAATACATGATTCTGGGAAAGCGGTTCTATTGGATTTATACCACGGAGTAACAAATCCGCCCTCCACCCAATGGTTTTGTTTCCAGCCTGATCAACACAGATTTCTGATGTTTCTGCAATATGCAAATAACTCTTTAAAATGTTTATTTCTTTAGTCACTTTTGGGTCGGAAAGAGTGATTTGAAAGTCCGAGTGGGCAAAATCATTCCGAATTGCGCGAACAGAATCGAGTGCTCTATAGTCCTCATCACGAATGAGCCCGAAGGCTCGACATGCCATTATCTTAGCCCCAAATGTAAACAACAAGCTCCGATCGTCCATGATTAATTTTCTTAAAAGTTCCTTGCTAACGCCCTCTTTCTTAAATTTTATATGGAGAAGTTCCTTCATCGATTTATTAAGAAACGCCGCCGCAATAAGGACTTGTCCGCGCTCAGTTTCCTTTACTAATGTGTCAATGAAGAGATTTCCTCTCTCACCCATGCACCATTTTGGAATGTCTCTTTCGTAGATGTTCATTCGAGTTTGGCCACAGATAAAAATAATAGGATAGATTTTTTTATTTGACCATAGTTTTTTGTAATTAACTAGCTATTAAACACAAAGAGGGCAAAAAGAATCTTTTTATGTAATATTTTTTTATCTCCTTACCAGATTTCCAGGGCCAGTTCCAATTCCATGCCCATGCGCTGGAGGACTTGTTCGCGGACCAAGTCGATCAATCGCAAGATGTCTTCGGTTGTGCATTCCGGTTCGGCCACGATGAAATTGGCGTGCCGGTCGCTGACTACCGCCCCGCCGATTCGCGTGCCTTTTAAGCCGGCCGCATCGATCAATTCTCCGGCGCTTGTGCCGCGGGGATTTTTAAAGACGCAGCCGGCGCACTGATGGCCCATGGGTTGCGAGGCCCGTTTGAGGATCCATTGTTTTTGCATGCGTTTGGCCAATTCCTGGGGGTTGTCTTCGTCGAGCTGGCAGGCGGCATCGAGGATCACCAGTTCGTCCAGGCTGCTCTCCTGGTAGCCGAATTCGAGTTCGTCGGCCTGGCGTTGGAATACCTCGCCGGTTACGGAGATGACCGTTGCCTGAATGGTCCACTGCCCGATGCTGCCGCCGCGGGTGCCGGCGTTGCCGTGCAATGCGCCGCCGACGGTGCCGGGAATGCCGATCAGGGTTTCCAGGCCGGTCAGGCCCCGATGCACGGCGCCGGTTACCACCCGGCCCAACAGCGCCCCGCCGCCGGCAATTACCGAACGGCCCTCGATCTTGATATTGGAAAAGGGAGGGGCATAAAGGTGAAGCACCATGCCGCCGAAGCCTTCCTCGCGCACGAGGATGTTCGATCCCCGTCCCAGCACCCTGGCCCGCACGCCATCCTGGTGACAGCGGCGGATGAGTTCGATTAATTGCTCCGCGGTTTCCGGTTCGGCGAAATATTTCGCCGCTCCGCCGACTTGTAGCCAGGTATGCATGGCCATCGGCTCATTCTGCCGCACGATTTGCTCGAAACCGGTGAATAATGGCATGAAAAACCTCTCGAATATGACCTTTTAAGTGGGCAGTGAACTGCCCACCCCACTGTATCTTCTTTCGCTCTCCGACATGAAACAGGCTAACTCGACAAACCTCCGAATCGTCTATCGCGGGCGGCGTAGGCGCGGATGGCCTGGTGCAATTGGGCCTCATCGAAGTCGGGCCAACAGCAGTCAGTAACCCAAATTTCAGCATAACTGATTTGCCACAAAAGGAAATTGCTCACGCGCATTTCGCCGGCGGTGCGGATCAACAGATCGGGTTCCGGCATGCCGGCGGTATAAAGATGCGCATCGATGGTCGTTTCGGCGATCTCGGCCGGATCGAGTCGTCCGGACTTGACCTGCCGGGCAATGAATCGCATGGCATCGACCAATTCCGCCCGGCCGCCGTAGTTGATCGCCAGGCAAACTTTTAACCCGGTATTTCCACGGCTCAGGTCCACGGTTTTATCGATTTCTTGGAGTATGTTTTGCTGGAGCCCCTCGCGCCGGCCGATTACAGTCACTCGAACGTTGTGCTCCATAATCGCGTCGCGCTGTTGGGACATGTATTTTTGCAGGAGTTCCATGAGGAAATCGAGTTCATCTGCCGGCCGTTTCCAGTTTTCGATGGAAAGACAGTATAACGTGAGCTGCTCGATGCCCAGCCGGGCGCATTCCTCGGTAATGCGGCGCACACTTTCCGTGCCTTGACGATGGCCCTCGATGCGCGGCAATCCCCTTTGTTGGGCCCAACGCCCGTTGCCGTCCATGATCACCGCGATGTGCCGGGGCATTTTATCCGGCGGCACTTGAATAGTGGATAGGGAATAAGGGATATGGGATAGGGAATTTTTATTCATTATTCATCCTTCTTTTCATCCTTCATCCCTCATCCTTCATCCTTCTTTATCCATCATCCTTTGCGAAGATCGTCTGCTCGCGGTCCGGGCCTACGGAGATGATTTCCACCGGGATGCCGATTATTTTACTCAACCGGTCGAGATACTGCCGCGCGTTGGCCGGTAAATCAGAAATGCGGCGGACATTGCTGATTTCCCTTTGCCAGCCGGGCAAGGTCTCGTAAATCGGCGTAATGCGGCGTAAATCGTCCACGTGACTGGGAAAATTGGCCGTCTTCCGGCCGTCTAATTCGTAAGCGGTGCAAATTTTGATTTCCGGCAACAGGCTGAGCACGTCCAGCAACATCACGCTCAATACGTCCACGCCGCCCAGGCGGGCCGCATAGCGAACGGCCACGGCATCGAACCAGCCGCAGCGTCGCGGACGCCGGGTAACAGTTCCGTATTCGTTGCCCCGCTCGCGGATGTGCTGGCCTATGGGGTTATCTTGCTCGGTGGGGAACGGGCCGCCGCCGACGCGGGTGGTGTAGGCCTTGATAATGCCAATTACCTTCGTGATGTATCGGCCTGGTACGCCTGACCCGGGAGATACGCCCACTCCCGAACTGTTACTGCTGGTGACAAAGGGAAAGGTGCCGTGATCGATATCCAGCATGCTGCCCTGTGCGCCCTCGAAAAGCACGCGCTTGCCCGAGTCCAGGGCATCCAGCAGGTAAGTCGTGGTGTCGGCTACATGCGGTTTCAGGCGTTGGGCGTATCCCTGGTACTGCTGGAATATCTCCCCGGCGTCGAGGGGTTTGATCGGTACGGCCGGTGTGGAGGAGGAAAACAATAGATTCTTCACCCGGACTATTTTTTCAATCTGCTCTAAAAAACCGGGACGATACATATCGCCCATCCGGATGGCCAAGGAGCGGCCGACCTTATCGCTATAGCACGGTCCGATGCCTCTTTGGGTGGTGCCGATCGATTCTCCGGACGTGCACTGTCCATCGAGCAGTTTGTCTTCTTCCACATGCCAGGGGAAGATTACGTGGGCCCGATCGCTAACCATCAAGTTTTCGGCGACTTTGACGCCCCGGCCGATCAATCCTTCAATTTCGGCCAATAAACTGGCGGGATTGATCACTACTCCGTTGGCAATGACGCATTGCACTTGGGGACGGAAAATGCCGCTGGGGACCAGGGAAAGTTTGAATGTTTGTCCCTGCCTGACTACCGTATGCCCGGCGTTGGCCCCGCCTTGATAACGAACTACGATGTCATGATGTTCGGTCAGCAGATCGACAATCTTCCCCTTGGCCTCATCTCCCCACTGCAAACCGACTACACAAGTCGCGGCCACCGTTTAAACCCTCGATAAAATCAACGTAAAAAGTAATAATTGCCCAAACTTCGTTAGTTTATCGTCCTTAAATGGCAATCACAAGGGAGGGAGATGCAAGCGAAATGATAAAGAGAATATGTATGAATGAATAATCAACCCTATCCCCTACCCTAGAGGATATTGGCGGCAGTATTCATAAAGGGCCATGGCCGCTGCTGTGGCGGCGTTGTGGGCATAAGGCAGGCCGTAAACAGGGATCTCTACAATATAATCCAGGAGTTTTAGCACTTCCTCGTCGATGCCCGAGCGTTCGTTGCCTACCACTAAAACCGTCCTTCGCTGGAAGGGAAAATCATAAAGCAATCTGGAATTGCCGGTCTGCTCCAGGCCGGTTAGCTGATATCCCTCTTCGTGCAGCCTTTTGAGCACTGGGTGCAGGGTGCGATGGACCTCAATTTCGATAACCTCGCAGGCATCACGGGCGATTTTGCCCACCACTTTGGCATTGCCGCAGCAAATTACCCGCCTTACCCCGCAACACCCGGCAGCCCTGACAATTCGGGAAAGATTTACGTTGCTGCGCATGGGCGCGCAGGCCACGACCAGTTCGCGCGGCCGTTCTAATTGCACCGGCGCTTTGTGTCGTAGTTGTTCAAAGTCGGACACGTGGAAATAATGCTGAAAGATGAATACTGAATTCTGAATAAGGTATAGGGAATTTTATAAAAATTAGGGCCAGGCAACATACTTCGGAGGTTTTGCCGTTGTATGCACCTGGCCCCCTGTAGCGATATTTTGTCGCTACGGTACCTGTTTGATGATCCGCCTATAGGGGTGAGCGAATTACCGCACCGCCCGCACAGGACAGGAAAATCCTAATTAAGTAAGCGTCAAAAAAGAGTTTCATGAAAAAAAGATGTTCCATAACGCCACAATTTAATTCTACTTGACGGTGAAAAAAATGCAAAGCTCAAAATCAAAAGAAATTAAAAAAACCATTTCCCAACCAGCATAAGTGAGCAATTACGTAACCATGCCTGCAATTTACACGCTCTCTATGCTTTTTTAATTTGCATCAGTGGAATAAGAATCGCCAAATCGCAGGTCCAATAGTCGGCGCAGCCTGCCAGATGCTTATCGATACGCCGATCAACGATTCGCCGGCTATCAGTCCGGAGGCCCCGGAAATCGTATAGTCTTCCGCGCTCTTGCGGTCGATTTTCAACCAAATCCATGCCGCAAATGCCCCCATGAACATGGAAATGGAATTAAAAGCAGGGATAACTCCGGCAATACCCAAACCGGTGGCCGAGGGAATCCATTTTACATAGCGTTTAGGCAAAAATTCTTCGGCCAGCGCAATCAGGACACCCAAGATCCCGCCGATTATCATCCCGATAACCGATCCCTTGGGCAGATTCTTTATCCCTTTGTCGAGCAGTTGGGCCACTTTCAGCCACAAGGCCGTGGCAGGGGCGGGAAATTCATTGCTGAGAAGATTACTTTTGGAATCATCACTGGCCGGTTTTTTTCTTTCCGCGGCTGCTGAAGCGGGTATGATAGCATCGCCAGCATGCGGTTGTGTAGATGAAATCCAGTTCTCCGCCTGTTTGACCGGGGCATTCGGATCGAATGGGGGCGTTCTTACAATGATCGAGAAAATCGGCACGCAAACAAGCACGCCCGCCAATACCCCGAACAATTGAGCAATTGTCTGCCAACGCGGACTTGCCCCCAAAAGATATCCGGCCTTCAGGTCGGTCAGCAGGTCGGCTGAACTTGAGGCGGCGCCGGCGGTAATCATGGCGGTCATTAAATTGGTGGTCGTATTCGACGGAGCAATGACACCATACGTAAGCTGGGTAATTTTTCCCATCGCGCCGATCGGCGTGATGTCGGTTTCGCCCGTGGCCCGGGCGGCAACTATAGCCAATACGAATGTAAGCAACACGGCTAATATGCTCATCCACCAGGTAATGTCAAATAAAATGTGCCCCAACATTACGCAACTAAAACCCGCCAGCATGGCGCCGACCATGAACCACCATGTAGGCATCTCGACTCGCGCCGCTGGATTGTCTTTTTTAGAGTTTCGCTTGAAGATCGAGGTCAATCCGCTAAATGCCCGGACTATCGTGCGCCATCGCAATGCGAATGCAGTCAAAGCCGAGGCCACCATCAACGCCACCGCCGGCCAGATTGTCCAGCCGCCGGAAATATCGCGGAACCCCTTGCCCGGGGCGATTTCGATTATTTCGTACGCCTCCAGGACGGGCGCAGTGCGCCGTAGAAAAAGAACGCTCCTATAAGCAAGGAAACACCTATGCGGATGCCTATAATCGCCCCGGCGGCGATCAACAGCACAGAGCCCTCGAAACCAATCGTATAGTGCTCGAACAGATAATGCCCAATTCGGCCGGGAAACAAGGGGAAATTATCGGGAAAGGAATATTGTGCCAAGGCGGCTCCCAATTTGGCGTTACCCAGCTTTTTCCCAAACCATTGCATGATGGGCCCCCAGGCGGAGACCCAAAGTTTCAATCCGCTGCCAAAAATGGCGCATAAGAACAAGGCCTTGGCTTGTTGCAAGGCTTTACCCCCGGTAGAGTGCAAGCTCTTTAGGGTCTCTGCCGTAGCCGTGCCCGAGGGAAACGGCAATTGGTCGATGTTGATCAACTGCCGCTTCAACGGGACTGCCATAAACACCCCTAAAATCGTGACCGACGTCAGCCAAACCATCATTTGCCAAATGCCCAATGGCCGCCCGGTGCATAGATAAAGTGCGGGAATCGCCGAAACCAGCCCGGCCGAGGCGATATATCCCGCCGCGCTGGCTGCGCTGGTCATGGTGCAGTTTTCCAAAATGCTGAAAGGATTCCGGCGATAGGCGGGAATAACGGCCTCCAACGACTTGAACGCCACATAAGCAATAATGCAGGCGGTGATCGTGACGCCCAAACTCCACCCCGTCTTCAGGCCCACGTAAAGATTCGAAACCGACATCAGCCCGCCGATAAGCATCCCCGATACGATCGCCCGGGGCGAGATCTGCCGCATCTTGTCGCCGCGATAGACGTTGTCGATCCACCACCGCTCGGCCGCTTCGATATCTTGTTTGGCCGGGATCAAGGGGGCATTTTCCGTTCCCGGAGCAAGATTTCCCAAATCATTTGATCCCGGATCAACAGCCCCCTTAAGCGGATCGGAGAATTCGTCTTCGCCGTGCTTCACGGGGTGGGTACTCCTTGAAGTTTCTTAGGTTGGCATCCAATGGAGCAAATCTTATCCCATCACTCACGAATTAACCATCTTTCCTGAATCGGCCAGTTCCATCAACCGCGGAATCAACAGCCGGGCGGCCCGAGCGCGATGGCTTAGGCAGGCCTTGACCAGTGGGCCGAATTCGGCGAACGAGCGGTGATATTCAACGATTTCGAACAAGGGATCGTAGCCGAAGCCGTTGTCGCCCCGTGCCTCGAAAAGAATCCGGCCGCAACAGGCCGCCTCGCTCTCGGCCTGGATCGCGCCTTCAGGATCGGCCAAGGCCATATGGCAGACAAATCGGGCCGAGCGTTTATCAATGGGCGTTTCGCTCAGCCGTTCTAACAAAAGGCGGTTGTTGCTCGCGTCAGTTGCATCCTCACCGGCAAATCGGGCCGAAAGAACCCCGGGCAGGCCACCCAGGGCGTCGACCAGCAGCCCGCTGTCGTCGGCCAATACCCAGCGGCGCAGTTGCCGGGCATATCCGGCCGCCTTCAGCACGGCATTGGCGGCAAAAGAGTCGCCTTCTTCAGGCACGGGCGTCACGCCGGGAAAATCGGCCAGCGTTTTTAGCTCCACGCCCACAGGCTGGAACAAGTCGGCCAATTCCTGACCCTTCTTTCGATTTGCCGTTCCAATGACAAGCATGGTCACCCATCCCCCAACTGATGCACCACGATTGCATTATGTGCGCTGGCGGTCAGGCCGGTGCCGATGATCAGCACTATGCGGTCGTCGGGATTCAGGTAACCGCTTTGCCGGCCCAGTTGAGTGACATAATCGAGCAATTCTTTGCTCATTCCCACCGGGGCCCCGGCCAGGGGGAATACGCCCCAGTACAGGCACATCCGCCGCAATGTAGTTTCGCTCTCGCTCACGCCCAGGACTGGGACGACATTGCGATTTTTCGACAAGGCCAGGGCCGTGGCCCCGCTGGAACTGGCCACCACGATCAAACGGGCCGCGACCTGCTCGGCGATGCGGCCCGCGGCATCGACAACTGCCTGCGTAATCGGATTTACCGCCGAGGTTTTTGCTTCCGCCGTGTTTATGGCAAGCCACGGATGCGGCAACATGGGCTCGGTGGCCAGGGCGATGCGGTGCATCATTTCCACCGCCTCTTGGGGATAATCGCCGATCGCCGTTTCGCCGGACAGCATGCAGGCGTCGGCCCCATCCAGGATTGCATTGGCCACGTCCGTGACTTCCGCACGGGTGGGCAGCGAGGAATGTTGCATGCTGTCGAGCATCTGAGTGGCGATAATTACCGGCTTGCGCTGCCGATTGCAAACGTTCACAATATGCTTTTGCGCCAAGGCGACCCGGGCGATGTCGGTTTCCACTCCCAGATCGCCCCGGGCGACCATCACGCCGTCGGCAGCCGCGACGATTTCGTCCAAGTGCTCCAAGGCCTCCGGCTTTTCAATTTTGGCGATCACTTGCGGTGAAAAAATGGGGATCGGTATTATCCCCTCACCTACTGGGAAAGCGCAAACATTAGTCCCCTCTCCGGGCACCGCGCCAGCGGTCGGGAGAGGGCCGGCAAATAATCTCCCCTCTCCCTTTGGGAGAGGGTTAGGGTGAGGGCTGTTCAAGTCAGCCACTTCAGCGGCCAGGAGCGATTTTAATTGTCGCACGTCCTCTGCCGCGCGCACGAAACTTAGGCCGATAAAGTCGATCCCATTGCGGGCGGCCCAAACGGCATTTTCCCGGTCGGCCGGGCCAAGGGCCGGAACGCTCAACTTGACCCCGGGCAGGTTAACGCCTTGCCGACTGCGGATCAGGCCCGGCTGAACCACGCGGCATTGGGCAAAATCCTTGCCGCGCTCTTCCACGACCAGGCTGACGGTGCCGTCGGCCAACATCACCCGGTCGCCGACCGCCAGTTCATCGACCAGCGGTTCATAGGTCGTTGTCAAATCCCAGGGTTGCCGGGCGACCGTGCCGCGGACAAAGCGCACGCTTGCACCGGCGTGACAATCCATCTGCCCGCCGGGCAGTTCACCCAGGCGGATTTTCGGCCCGGCCAGATCGGCCAGCACCGCCACGAATTTGCCGGTCTGTAGCATCGCCCGGCGCACGGTTGCCAATCGGAGTTCTTGCTCATCGCGGCTTCCATGGGCCATGTTCAGCCGAAAAACATCCACCCCGGCGACAATCAATGCCGTCAATCGGTCCAACGATTCGCAAGCCGGACCGATAGTGGCCACAATCTTCGTTTTGGAAAACCGTCCCGCCGGCAAATTTTGTTCCATGGGCAAGGATCTATATATATAAGAGCGGCCAAAGATTTTAATTCTTAGTGATGATAAAATATAAGCCCAGGGGTTTCAACCCCTGGGCTTGGTAATCTCATATATGGATCATAGAATTAGTCCAAGTGCTTTCTGGTGACCTTCAGAAAATGCGTGGCGCAACTGATGCAGGGGTCGTAGTTGCGGATGAGATGCTCGCATTTTAGGGCCATCTCTTCGTCCGAAAGCGCGGCGATTTGATTCGCCAGTTGACGCAGATCGGCTTCGATGGTCGGTTGATTCTGACTCGTGGGCGGCATGATGCGGGCGGTGGCGATGGTGCCGTCGGCCTCGGTGCGGTATTCGTGCCAGCAGACGCCGCGGGGGGCTTCGGTGCCGTGGCCGCCTATGCCCGCACGGGGTGTAATCGGAATCCGCGACCGCTTGGGCAATGTGTAGTTTTTCATTATGTCCGCGGCCAAAGCCAAGGCGTGAACGGTTTCCACTCCCCGGGCCATGAGATTAAGGAAACTATTGTGCCAGGGCAGCGGTTTTCCCAGCGTCTTGCATACGGAGCCCAAGATCTCAGCCGCCCGGGGATGCAGTTTTTCGGCGTTAAGGTTCAGGCGCGACAAGGGGCCGACCATGTAAAAACCCCTGTCTTTAAACCTGGAATGCAGGGCCATGGAATGTTGTACTTGAAACTCGTTGGCCACCGCGCCGAATTCACCTTGATCCACGTCCAAGCCCTTATTGCTTTTGATGCGTCCCAGGTTCATGGGATATTCGTTATCAGGGCATAGCGCGACAAATTCATAATCCCGATCCAATTCGGGAAATTTTACGATTTTGGCCAAAGTCAGAGTCAAATCGCACATGTCGTCCAGGCAGGATTTTATCTCCGGCAAAAGAGCGGCGACTTCGGCCGGCGAAGGCGCACTGTGGAATCCGCCCACACATACGCCCACCGGATGCACCGACCGACCGCCGAGCAAACTAACAATGTCGTTTCCCGCCTTTTTGATCTTTAGCGAGCGTTTCACCATCGGGCCGTGATCCTGGGCCATGCTGATCGCGCTTTCATATCCCAAAAAGTCGGGCAGGTGCAACATGAACATGTGTAGCACGTGGCTTTCGATCCATTCGCCGCAATACAACAGGTTGCGCAAGATGCGGATGGCCGGATCGACCTGGTCGAATACGCCCATGGCCTTTTCCAGGGCGTGGCAGGCGCCCATCTGGTACGCCACCGGGCAGATGCCGCAGATGCGGGAGGTGATGTCGGGCACTTCCTCGAAACCCCGGCCGCGCAAAAAGGCTTCATAAAACCTGGGCGGTTCATAGATTTTAAACTGCAAATCCTCGACCGTGCCGTTGCGCATGGTGATCGTCAAGCGCACCTTCGCCTTCCACGCGTGCCAGGGCTTTTACACTGATCGTTCTTGTGCCGGTTTTACTGTTTTTTTTCGCGTCGCTCATAATACTCACTTGCCTGTTTAAACGGTTTTAAACGTCTTTGTGCGGAAGTTTATTGTTTTTTTCCCGCCGCTCGTAGTATTCGCTGGCCTGTTTGAACGGCTCCAGATATCCGTTGAACAAGCGCAGCATGCGTTTCATATCGCGGTTGCTTTGGCCCAGTTGGTCGGTAAACCATCGGCCCAGCGAAGTTATGTTGGGTTGCTCCATCGGTCCGAAACAGCCGTAACATGCCCGATCGCAGGCCGGACACAGCGCGCCGCAGCCGACTTGCGTGATCGGCCCCAGGCACGGTTTTCCTTGGGATACCATGACGCAGGAAAGTCCCCGCCGCTTGCACTCGATGCACACGCTGTGCGTGGGGACGTTCGGTTTTCGGCCGGTCAAAAGGGCCGAGACTAGTTCTAATAATTGATATTGGTTGATCGGGCAGCCGCGCAACTCGAAATCCACAAATACGTGGGCGGCAATGGGCGATGCAGTCTCCAGCGTGGAAATATATTCACGTTTTGCATAAACGCAATGTATGTAATCCTCCACGTTGGCCCAATTTCTCAGGGCCTGAATGCCGCCCGAGGTGGCGCAGGCGCCTATGGCGACTAAATACTTGCAATCGCGGCGAACCTGTTGGATGCGCTCTTCTTCATCGGGCGTAGAGATGCTTCCCTCGACCAGGCCTACATCGTAGGGCGGGGGAAGAACGCGGCGGCGGGCTTCGAGAAAATAGGCTATTTCCACCGCGCCCAGCAAATCCAGAAATTCGTTTTCCAGATTCAGAAGCTGCAATTGGCAGCCGTCGCAACTGGAAAATTTGTAAACCGCCACTTTGGGTTTTTCGGAGGGCATCTTTACATCTCCTCTTTGGTAAAGATATCGGCGATCTCGGCGAAACTGAACACGGGCCCGTCCTTGCAAATGAACTTCGCCCCCAATTGGCAATGCCCGCACCGCCCGAATCCGCAATTCATGTTCCGCTCCAGACTGACGTAAACATGGTCCGGCGACACGTGCAATTGCAGAAAATTCCAGGCGGCCACGCGGTTGAGGATTTTCGGGCCGCAAACGAGCACAACCGTGCGATCGGCATTCACCTTCACGCGCTGCATGAGGTTGGTGACCACTCCCACAGGACCGGACCATGCGCCTGTGGCGTTATTGACGGTGACCAGGACTTGAATCGAACCATCCCTATCCCACTGTTCCAATTCTTGGGCAAAAACGCGGTCCTCGGGGGTGCGGCAACCGTATAAAACCACTACTCGCTTGTAAAGGTTGCGGTGCCGCAGGATCCAATAGATCGCCGGCCGCAGGGGGGCAAGGCCGATTCCCCCGGCCACGATCACCACGTCTTTGCCTTCCATTTCTTTAAGCGGCCATGGAGTTCCAAACGGGCCGCGCAGGCCGATGATCGAGCCCTTGGGAAGTTTTTCCACCGCCCGCGTCACCGAGCCCACGATGCGCACCGTGTGATGTACGTGATCCTTTTGCTCCGAATCGGAACTGATGGAAATAGCCGCTTCGCCCACGCCCGGCACGTACAGCATATTGAACTGCCCGGGCAAAAAACCGTACATCTTGCGGATTTCCTCGTCAATGAACTGGCAGGTGAAGGTTTTCGTGTTGGAATTTTCCGTGCGCACGTCAAGGATGCGGGCGGGAACGGGCATCCATGTGTTCATTCCGCAGATGGGTTCCGGACGGGCGGCAGTAAGCGTTTCAGTCATCCTAAACCTCTCTTTCACGTGTCGAAGAACCGCGTAAATGTTTGGGGGCCGCTTCGCGCAGGCGCCTGCATTCCTCGGTTAAATCGATACCCACCGGGCACCAGGTGATGCACCGGCCGCAGCCCACGCAACCGCTCATGTTGAATTGATCCCACCACGTGCAGAGCTTGTGGCGCATCCAATGCCGGTAACGCCCGCGAATTGTATTGCGTTCCGGACCGGCGGGACTATACGTAAACTGATGCGTGTAACACGATTCCCATTGCCGCGTGCGCGTGATTTTTTCTCCGCTTAAGTCGGTGGTATCGGTTACGGTGCAGCAAAAACAGGTGGGACAGACCATCGTGCAATTCCCGCAGGAAAGACAGCGCTTGGCAACGTCGTCCCATTCGGGAAATCCGATGCTTTGATCCAGCAACTCTTTCAATCCGTCGGTATCGAGCTGCCGGCCCATGTGCTCGCTGGCGCGCTCGAGCTTCAAGTCGGCCAGCTCCAATTCCGCGCCGGAAGGCTCGCGAACGGGTTGTTTTTCCGCAAGCATGGCCCCGCACTTCGATCCAATATCAAGCACGAATCCTTCGTTGAGTTCGGTAAGTGCAAGGTCGAAACCCTCGGTGGCCTTGGGACCCGTGCCCCAGGAAGCGCAAAAACACGTCCCGCCGGGCCGGTTGCAGTTCACCGCGATTATCAAAGATTCCTGCCGGCTTTGCATGTACCACGGTTCCGACTCGCAGCGAAACACGCCCGGGTCGCCCATGCCGAATACGCGATCTTGCACCTTGATGGCGGCTAATTCGCAGGGTCGTATGCCGAAGAACGCCAATTTTGGCACTTGGGGAGGTCCGGCGTCGAGATCGAACCTGTCCTTATCGATGTGGAATTGGAACAACTGGAGATTGGAGGGGAAGAAATGCCGCTTCGGCCCCTGGGGACCAACCACATACCCGAAGTTCAATTCGGGATCGCCTTCCACCAGGCGATACTTGCCCCCGTCCTGTTCATCCTTCAATCCTTTGGGCAAATCCGCGGCTGATTGAAGGGGCTGCAAAGAAATCGCGCCGTCGGTAATTGCCGGGCCCAAGACTGTATAACCCTCCTCGCGGAGAGTGGCAGTTAACTTGTCCAAGGCCGACCGCGGTAAAAA
The DNA here is from genome assembly GCA_963845975.1 of Pirellulales bacterium. GTDB lineage: Bacteria > Planctomycetota > Planctomycetia > Pirellulales > Thermoguttaceae > JBEKIK01. The sequence goes on from CAWJUD010000002.1 coordinate 2,473,465, forward strand.
AAACCGACCGCCGATTTGAATCTTGATTTCTGGCATGGACCATACCTTCGTAATCGTTATTTACAGGTTCTCAAGCGGCACATGGAATTTACGATTAACCGTGACGCTCACGCCGTCTCAATTTTGACGAATCCTGCAATTTACTTTTTATACAGTGGATTGTCGAGGCCATGGGCGGGAAACAATAAAAATTTGCACAAAATCCAAAGTATGTGATGAAACAGGACACCGACCTTCATACCCCCTATAAAAGTAAGACATGGCCCTGTTAATTTTTATGAAAAGTTGTTGACTATCCGAGATACTTTATATATATTAACTATATGGGACAGTAAAGAACTTCATGCCTTAAAAACTCTGCGGATGGCATTAAGTGCCATTTCTGGGGGGTTGAATGCCATGAACCATCCCGTCAAACTGGAAGAAGCCGTAGCCATTGCCTCGCTATTGCCGGCATTGATGCGACAGCTATTTATACTGGATAACGATCTGACCGCGGATTTGCCGCTGGCTCAGTTAAGGGTGTGCTTATGCTTGCAGGACGGTCCGCTTCCGATGTCGGTTCTCAGCCGGGAACTCGGCGTTACGCTAAGCGCCATGACCCAGATAGCCGACCGCCTGCAGCGCGCGAATCTGGTCAGCCGCGTTGCCGAGGAAAAAGATCGCCGCGTTCGCTGCCTGCAATTAACGCCGCGAGCCGAAAAGATCATGCGCCGCCACGAAGATTCTCGAATCCGCAGCGTGTCGGCGGTGTTAAATAATATAGCTCCCGGTGCGCAAAGAAATACTGGCCGCCTTGGAGACATTGATGAAGGCAAGCAATGCCGTAAAAAATGAAAAAACATACAATGGCAACAGCTCTGCCGGCTCGCAACATCAGCGAGGGGAATTATTAATATCGAAGGTGATTTCATGAAGTTAATGTTTGGCGTAATAGGAGTTATCATTCTAGTGGCGGGCGGAGCTACGTATTACTCGGTATATATAGCCGCCGATACGACCGCTAATTTCCTGACCGTCACCGTGACTCGCGACAACCTGCTCTCGACCATCAATGCAACCGGTACAGTCGAGCCGGAAGAGGTCGTGGACGTCGGCGCCCAGGTGGTGGGCCGAATCAAGGATTTCGGCGTCGATCTCAGCGACCCGACCGGGAAGAAACGAATCGACTACGGCAGCGTCATCCACAATGGCACGGAACTGGCCTACATCGACGACGCCGTGTACAAGGCCCAGGTCGATCAGGCCAAAGCCGCGTATCTGCGCTCGCAAGCCGATTTAGGGCAAATGAAGGCCAAGCTGATGCAGTCGGAGCAAGACCGAAAACGGGCCGAAGCATTGAGGTCCATCAAAGACATTCCGGGCACGGACCGGCCGATAAAAGGCATCGCAGACAGCGATTACGACCTGGCCGTGGCCAACAACGAAGTGGCCAAGGCCAACGTCGAGGTGGGCAAGGCTACTATCGTTCAGAACGAAGCCGCGCTGAACATGGCCATTACCAATCTGGGCTATACGGTCATAAAATCGCCGGTCGAGGGCGTGATCGTCGCACGCCGGGTAAATATCGGCCAGACCGTGGCGGGCGGCAGCCTAAACACCCCAAGTATGTTCCTTATCGCCAAGGACCTGAGCAAGATGCAGGTCTGGGCATCGGTAAATGAAGCCGACATCGGAAAAATCCGCAGCCGCAAAGAAATGCCGGTGCAATTTACGGTCGACGCTTATCCGGGCGAGGTGTTTCGCGGAAAAGTCGCCCAGATCCGCCTGGACGCCAATAGCACGCAAAACGTGGTTACGTACACCGTGGTCGTGTCGTTCGACAACTCCGATCTCAAACTCATGCCGTATATGACGGCGAACTTGGCGTTCGAGGTCTCCGAGCACAAAGACGTGCTCCTGGTGCCCAACGTTGCGGTGCGATGGAAGCCCTCCCGGCCCGAACAAGTCGTTCCGGAACTGCGCGAAAAAATGGCCTCTGTTCTTGCCGGCAGGTCCGGCGACCGCGATCCGCAAAACACCTCGGGATCTCCGGCTGGCCCAAGGCCGGTCAAACAACTGCTTAAAGAGCGCGGAGACCGCGGGCGGCTTTGGGTGAAAGACGGAAAATTCGTCCGCCCCGTCGACATCCAAATCGGCGCCACCGACGGAACCCTGACCGAGGTCACCGGCGACGAGTTGAAAGAAGGAATGAAAGTGGTTAGAGGAGAATCCAAGGGCCCTGAACTCGCCGACGGCGGCGATACTACAAATCCGTTTGCTCCAAGACTCTTCCGCGGCGGCGGCAGAGGCGGTAGGTAATTATTTTCGGAATTTGGCTATGGAACTAGTTCGACTGGAAAACATATATAAGACGTATCACTTGGGCGAAGTCGATCTCCCGGTACTCAAAGGCATTTCGCTTTCCATTAACCGGGGAGAGATGGTCGCGCTAATGGGCGCTTCCGGCTCCGGAAAAACCACATTGATGAACATCCTCGGCTGCCTCGATCACCCCTCCTCGGGAAAATTCTGGCTCGACGGGGAAGAAATGAGCGACCTGCTGCCTAATCAGCGGGCGATAGTACGAACCACAAAAATCGGTTTCGTATTCCAAAACTTCAATCTCTTGCCGCGGACCTCGGCCCTGCAAAACGTGATCATGCCCCTGGACTATAACCCCCATCGACCTGCTGCCGCGGAAGCGCGCCGATTGGGCGGGATCCTCTTAGATCGCCTCGGACTGGCCGATCGCAGCGATCACGAACCCTCGCAGCTCTCGGGCGGACAACAACAACGCGTGGCAATAGCGCGGTCGCTGGCCAACCAGCCTTCTTTAGTGCTGGCCGACGAGCCCACGGGCAATCTCGATTCCCACACCAGCGTGGAAATCCTGGAAATGTTTCAGCAGCTCAACGCCGAAGGCATCACGGTCATTCTCGTCACCCACGACCCGAATGTAGCCGCTTATGCGCATCGGATCATCAGAATCAGCGACGGCCTGGTTGAAAATGACGGAACGAACAAATCCGGCAACGGGGACAATCGTCCCAGTTCAGAGAGTGGCCATGGGCCGGCGGCGGTCCATCCGGCGCTTGGCCCGCCTCATACGAGAACAGCGATAAAATTGCACGATGGACATTCCGACTTGAATGCAGGGTGCGTGGAACGCGTCGCAAATGAAAACGGCATGGACGGCCATTCCGCCGTGCTAAACGGTCATTCCCGCCTGATGAACGGCGGCGCCGGCATGTTAAACGGCGATTCGGGCGTCACGACCGCGATCTCGGCGCCGCGCGCTCGTCGCGCAAGCTGCGCCTGAACCTGGCCCGGACAATCCCGTGCCCCTGGTCGGAGACGTGCTGTATAAGACCCGCCGAAAGACGATGCCCTTCCTGGTGCCGCACACGTTTGTCACGGCATTTAAGGCCCTTTGGCGCAACAAGCTGCGTTCCGCCCTGACGGCTTTGGGCGTCATCATCGGCGTGGCCGCGGTTATCGCCATGATGGAAATCGGCCAAGGCTCGAAGAACGCCCTGCAGAAGACGATTGCCAGTATGGGCGCCAACACCCTTTTAATCCAATCCGGGGCGGCTACAAGCGGCGGCGTGAGTTTCGGCTCAGGAAGCGTTATGACGCTCACTCCACAAGACACCGCCGAGATCGCCCGCCAGTGCCCCGCCGTTTCCGACGTGGCCCCCACTGTCCGCACGCGCGCACAAATTGTCTACGGGAACCGGAACTGGGTGCCCATGCAAATCAGCGGCACCACGCCGTCGTTTTTGGCCGTCCGCGACTACGATGAATTCTCCGAGGGGCAGATGTTTACCGATCGCGACGTCCTGGCAGCCAATAAAGTCTGCGTTATCGGCGAGACCCTGAAACGCGAACTTTTTCAAGGCGAGTCGCCCGTCGGCCAGGAAATCCGGGTAAATAACGTATCCATGAAGGTTCTTGGAGTGCTTCCCCGCAAGGGCGCGAATATGATGGGCTCGGATCAGGACGATATCATCCTGGCCCCCTGGACAACTATCAAGTATCGCATAAGCGGCGCACAAATGGCCAATGCCAACCAGAGCGCAGCGGCCGCGGCCAACTCCGGCGGCACGAGCACGGCGGTCAATACGCTGAGCAATCTTTACCCCGGAGCAACCGCCCTCTACGTTACTCCCTCAACAACGCAACTGGCCGACACGCCTCAGCCGATCCGCTTCACCAATGTAGACTCAATTCTAGCCAAGGCCGCTTCGGCGGAGGAGATTCCGCAGGCCATGGACCAAATCACCGGGCTTTTGCGCGAGCGGCATCACATTCACTCCGGCGACCCCGATGACTTCAACATCCGCGACATGACCGAGATCACCAAAACACTGGCTCAAACTTCCGAACTGATGGCTACCTTGCTTTTGATCGTGGCCTTGATTTCGCTCGTCGTCGGCGGCGTGGGAATCATGAATATCATGTTGGTTTCGGTTACAGAACGCACAAGGGAAATCGGGCTTCGCATGGCCGTCGGGGCAAGGTCTTACCACATCCTGCGACAATTCCTGGTCGAGGCCGTGGTTCTGTGTCTGATAGGCGGGGCCATTGGAATACTTTTGGGCCGGGTAATTTCGATTTTAGTGCGGGCCATCAAACACTGGCCCACCGAAATATCGCTGCCGGCTATTATCGCGGCGGTAGCCGTGTCCGCTTCTGTTGGCGTTGTATTCGGCTTTTATCCGGCCTGGAAAGCGTCGAGGTTGGACCCCATCGAAGCCCTGCGATATGAATGACACAGCGGACACCGGCAAGCGGATAAGGGATGGGAGCAGGAAAACTATGCACTACGAAACTGCCAGCGGTTTCAAGAGTTTTTAGTACTCAGGCTTACGGCCAATAATCTATTAGGAATTTTCCAGCACCCATTGCACTGCGCGGCGGTTCAGTTCAGCGGAGTTTTTCAGGTCCAATTTCCCTTTGATCTTTTCCCGGTGCGTTTCGATGGTCTTGGCGCTGAGTTTTAATTTTCCCGCGATTTGCTGGGTGGTCAGGCCCTGCCCGATCATTTCGAAAACTTCCACTTCCCGGTTGGAAAGCGTCTTGATGGGATCTATGTCGGCAGGTTTGCCGGCAATATTGTGCATCAAGCGGTTGGCCATCCGCGCGGTCAGGTATATTTCCCCGCGCAATACCTGGCGTATGGCATCGAGCAACGTTTCCGTGGCTTCCTGCTTGGGTATGTAGCCCAAGGCGCCTGCTCGAAGCGAACGCTCGGCAAACAGCAATTCGTCGTGCATCGAGGAGACCAGCATTTTTACGCCGGCATGGTTGGCCTTGATGTGCTCGATAAGCTCCAGGCCGTGGCCGCTTTTCAGCGAGATATCCAAAATGGCCACATCGGGGCAATTCGCTTCGATCTGCTTAATGGCTTCGGCCATGTCGGCGGCTTCGCCGCAGACCTCCATATCCGGCTCCATGGCGATCAGTTCAGCCAGCCCGCGCCGTACAATGGGGTGATCGTCGACAATCAATACTTTGTGCTTTTTCTGTACGTTACTCGACTTACTGGTTAAATTCATGTCTATTATTAGAACTGTCGTAACATTTGATGTCAATCGCGGAGTTGATAATTATTCTGATTAAATACAATATTGTATGTCAATCACGGCCGTTTGAACGACTTTCGGCCGATCTAGGCGGGACATTGCGAATGGCGGCAATCAAGAATTCTGCCGGTTCGTCTTTGGACAAATAACCTATGGCCCCGGCTTTATATAACGCCTGGGCCATGTCTTCTTCCTTATGCGCGGATAAACCAATTATGCACACGCCCAATTGCGCCGCGGTGATTCGCCGTGTGGCTTCAATACCATCCATTTTAGGCATAGTTACGTCCATCAATACCACATCCGGGATGAATTGCCTGGCAAGATCGACGGCCATTTCCCCGTCGGCCGCCTCGGCGACCACTTCGATGTCCGCTTCCTGATTAAGCACCCCGGCCAGGCCTTTGCGGAGAATAGTATGGTCATCGGCCAGTAAAACACGAATCCTCCTGGAGGGGGACATATCGGATCGGTTCGTCGCGATAAGCTGGGGAGTTCCCTCCATTGACTGTGTTCCTTCCATTGACCGCCGTATCGCGGCGCCGCCGTCAGCGGACGACTGTCGCCAATGGCAGGGGGCGAAGATCGTCACGCTGGTTCCTGCACCGGCGGCGGTATGCACCTCTAATCGCCCCCCCAACTGCTCCAGCCGTTCCCGGATGCTGAACAGGCCGAATCTGGAAATTGGATCCCCGTTTACTTGCATCTGTTCCGCGTCGAAGCCGGCGCCTTCGTCGACAACATCGATGCGCATTTGCTGGTCGGGCGTCAAACTCATTTTTACCAATGCGCTTTGTGCCCCGGCGTGCTTGACCACGTTTAAAAGCAATTCGCGAACCGACTGGAAGAGCAGGACCTTGATGTCTTCGGCTTCCGGTTCGGTCTGGACATTGGTCTGCACCTTTACCAAAAGTCCGTAATTAATCTGCATTTGCCGGGCGAGCCATTCCAGGGCCGGCGCCAGGCCGGCGTCGTAAAGCACCTGCGGGCTAAGTTCGAGCGTGACCGACCGCGACTCCTCGATGCATTGACTAAGCAACATATCAAGGTGTTGGATCATGTTCTGCAACTCCTTGTCCGACACTCGGCGCTTGAGTGTCGTTACGCTTAGCCGGGCCGCATATAAAAGCTGTTGCAGGTGGTCGTGCAAGAGTTGTGCCAGGCGGCGGCGCTCGCGGTGTTCGGTCAAGGTGAGTTCCGACGCCAGGCTTTGCAACTGGGCCGCCCGGTGTTCAAGGGCCTTGTGCAGGGCCTGCAATTCCCTGTCCATCCGATTGTGTTCGGTTACGTCGCGGGCCGCGGCAAAGACTCCCTGCACCTCGCCGGCCTCGTTCCGGTAGACCGTGGCGTTATAAAGCACGTCGGTCGTGCAACCCGACATGTGACGGATGGTCAATGGGTAGTCGGTAACCGCTCCCTGGGAAAGAACGGCGTGATAACCTTCGTCGGCCTTTTTAGGATCGGTAAAATAGGCGGAAAAATCGCTGCCTATCAATTGTTCTCGGCTAACACCCGTTACAATTTCCGTGGCCTTGTTCACGTCCGTGATTTGTCCGCCGGGGCTGATGGTCACCAGCGGGTCGAGGCTGGCCTCGATTAAACTGCGGGCGTATAGCGAGGCACTTCGCACTTCTTCCTCCATCCGCTTTTGTTCGGTGATGTCCACGCAAGTACCGATCCATTCATTTATGCTCCCATCTTTTTCCAGAACCGGCACGCCGCGCACGGCTACAGTTCGGTATTCACCGTCGTGGCGGCGCAAGCGATATTCCGTTTCGTAGAGGTTGCGTGACCGCACCGCTTCGCTCCAAACGGCCTTGGTGCGCTCCCGGTCATCCGGGTGCACGACATTGCTCCATCCCCAGCCCTTGATCTCTTCAACGCTCTGGCCGGTGAACTCGCGCCAATAAGGCATATCATCCACCACCTCGCCCGCCGCGTTGGTAGTCCATACGATTTCGGTCGTGGCCAAGGTAAGCGAACGGTATCGTCTTTCGCTTTCACTAAGCGCCTTTTCCGCATGCATCCGCGCGGCAACGTCTTCCAACCTGCGGCGGGTCTCTTTATCCAAGGCTTCGACGGCTTTGGCCAGATCGGCGCTTTTCTCCTGAACCTGCAATCCCAAGGTATCGCGAGCCCTGCGGAGCGCCTCTTCGGCTCGTTTGCGCTCGGTGTTGTCCTGCATGACAACCTGGATGGCCGGCCGGCCGTCGAAATTGATCTTGGCCCTGGAAGTTGAAATATGAATCGTCTCGCCGTCGAGCCGTATCAGTTTCGAGTCGCAAAACGGGGCAATTTTATCGCTACTTTGCACCTGTCTTATTCGATCGGCGACCTGTTGACGATCGTCGGGATGCACAAAACTCAGCACCTCCCTGCCGACGATATCATCAGGCCGGGATGCGCCGAACATCCGCGTAAAAGCGGGATTGACGTAAATGTATTTGCCCTCGCGATGCACTGCTATGGCCAAGGGTGAAAGCTCTACCAGGGATTGGTAGCGGTGTTCGCTATCGCGCAAAGCGGTTTCGACCTTTCTCTGCTGCCGGCTTTCGATGATCTGCCACTCGCCGGATTGCTTGATCAAGGCGAATTGATGGTTGCTGACCACGTCGATCAATTCATAGGCCCCGCATTTCTCCATGCAATAAGTGCAGATGGCGATCATCCGGTAGTTGCCGATCACATCGTTGACCACTGCTTCGTAATCGGAGAAATCCTTCCAATCCTGCTTTTCCAGCCAAAAGGTATTGCCAGTCAGCCGAAGGCCCTCGTAACCGCGCCCTCGGGCGTATTTTTCTTTGTCTATCCAGCCTTGCAGCACCCGATCGGCCTCGAATTTTCCGGTCACCGTATACCACTGGCTATAATCGAGAATTTCTATCTGGCCGCGGCGAAGATAATCGTCCAAGCCGGGCACGGCCTTGTGCAACGCCGTCTTGGCCTCCTCAACATCCAGAGGCCGGGAAGTAATCCACATGCAGAACTCATTCTGCTGCAAACCCTCGCGAATATAGGGCACCAGGATGTCGATGAGATCTTGTTTTGACTGATAGAATTGGCAAAAATGCGTTCCCCAGGGTACATCGCCAATAACGTCAATGCCGGATCTAGTCATGATTTATCTCAAGCGGTGCTAGCTAGCATCAGGGTAAACATGCGGCTAAGTACGTGATAAATGCAAATAATCCCCGCATATTTGCCTATTATTTATTTATCGCAACCCTAACTTTCTTTATTTATAGTACTTTGTAGTCATGGGCAGGATAAGGGTTTTCCCTATGCCGGGTTAGTGATTGTCCCGATTTGTAAGTTTCCTAGGTGATTTACAATTTGCGGTATCGAAATTGGTAACGCGCAGGGGAAGAGGTTTTTTTAGAAAAAAAGGGCAGTAAAAACCGGGACCTTCCGCCAGCCGCCGTTGTTAAACAAAATTAAGACGCCAGAGGCCTGATGAACCGCTCCATTAAACATGCATGGAGGAGATATGCCATGTCAATCAGCGATATGAAATCGCCCAGTCTAAGCGACGAATCCAAGAATCATGCATTTGCGAATCGGGAAACGAGAAAAACCGCCGAAGACCGGCTTCGCCATTCGGACTACCTTGAACTGAGAAACGTGTCCTGCGATTTTCAGGAAGGGATTCTCACGCTCCGGGGACGCGTGCCCAGTTATCATTTAAAACAATTGGCTCAATCGCTTCTTTGCGAACTGGCGGGAATATTGAAACTTAATAACCAATTGGAGGTCGTCCCTTCCAGGGACGTCAGGCAATCCAATTGCCGTCCAATCAACCATAACCCCCAGCCGCGCCGCTATATTTAACTTTTAAACATGATGTGTTTTTACATTACTCAATAAGGAGATTGATAATGCTGGTACTAACGCGAAAAAACGGTGAAACGGTTTGCATCAATCAAAGGATCGAAGTCAAGGTGCTGTCTATCAGTCGAAACACGGTGAAACTCGGCTTTTCGGCTCCGCCGCAAGTAAACATTCGCCGTCAAGAACTCAGCCCCGTGATCAAACGGCAGGTCCGTTGCGACCGCAAACCTCTGCCCGCGACCGCCGTTTATCATTCGTTGGCTTCGTATTGACAATGCCATCGACATCGTGGTTCTTGAGGTTAACTGCAACGATGTAAAACTCGGCATTATCTGTCCTGATGATATGCTGGTTCGTTGCGACGATAACCGCAAAAAAAGCGGAACCGCTCCCCGGCCGCGGTAATTCTTCTAATCCAGTAGGAAAGCTGTTCCCGCCCGTCTTTTCAGAAAATTTAACCAGAAAGACAGACGTTCCTGCCTGTCTTTCTTTTCAAGACGGATGAGAATCTCCGGCATCCTTAATTTGCCTACTCCTTTGTGCCTGGAATCCGTGATTAAGTCCGCCGCCATGCCACCCTATCGTGGGGATCGCTCCAAACGGCACTTCACGCTATGCTTGCAGGGAACTTTTTTCAGGCCGGCTTCGTCGAAACAATAGGATCATTTTTTGGAAACCAGTCCCTGCACTCTTAAGGGCCAATTTGTCGGCAATGAAGCCGGAAAATGCCCATATAAATTTTAGTATCTCCGCCAGGTTATTCAGATGGAGCCCCAGCCATGAAAATATATGTATTATTCGGTCTTTTTACATTCGGCGGCATTTTTTTTGGAGGTTTGGCCGTGTCAGCAACGGTTTTAACGGACATGCAGTCCCAGCGCGAGCAGGCTTACAAATCCTATCAGCAGGGCAATTACAAGGACGCCTACGAAATATATCGCAAGTTGGCCCTGGACCCCAACGACGATCCGCGCCTGGCCGGCGGCGATCTAAGCATGGCGACCTCCTGCCTCCAGTCGCTTAACCGTGTCGAGGAGATCGACGAATTTCGCGAAGCGGTCGTCGGAGTCCATAAAAACAACTGGCGATTGCTTCAAGCCGCCGCCGCCAACTACCTTAACGAACCGCATTACGGCTTCATGGTGGCGGGCAAGTTTTATCGTGGCAACAAGCGGGGCGGCGGGAACCTGGTCAACGCAAACAATCGCGACCGAATCCGGGCCCTGCAACTCATGGTCCAGGCCATACCCATGGCCCAAAAAGACGACAACCACCGTGAAGGGGGCGCTTTCTTTCTATCTCTGGCCGATATGTTATTGGCCGGTCACAGGGGCGAAGAGGCCTGGCGCTTGCAATATCTCAGCGATCTGAAAGTCCTGCCCGACTACGAACCCGGCTGGGGCAACTATCGCGAAACTCGCGGCGCGCCGGTCGATGCCGAGGGCAAACCGGTCTTTCACACGATTCCCAAGAGTTTTGAGGCCGCTCAGTCCGACGGACAATGCTGGCGGTGGTGTTTGCAACAAGCGGCGGAATTCGATCCCAGCCTTATTGACAATGCGCGTAAACAATTCGCCGACTTTCTTTACCAGCAGTTCGGCGTGCAAACAATAGCCGATTACGGCTGGCGTTTCGGTCGGATGCAGACCGACGACACCAAAACCGACGAAAGCGGAACTTTCGCCTTGCACACTTTGGGCGAAAACGAAACCGTCGCCCGGCTGGCCACGGGCGTAAAACGCTTCGAACTGCCCGACGAATTCAATTTCATTAAAATTTACCAACAAATCGCCGCCAATCCGAAAAGCGGTTATGCCCTCGAGTCCTTGGAGCAATTGGCGCAAATCTTCGAAAACCGCCGGCAGTATCCCAAGGCCGCCGATTACTGGCGGCGTTTGATAAAAGAATTCCCCGACGCCGATAAAAACAGGCGCCAAGGCTGGAAAGACCGATTGCAACAAATCGTGGGGAATTGGGGGCAATTCGAGCAGGTAACAACCCAGCCCGCGGGCAAGGGGGCAACGGTCGAATTCCGTTTTCGCAACGGCACGGCCGTGGATTTTACCGCCCATGAAATCAAAATCGATAAATTTCTCGATGACGTTAAAGCATACCTGAAATCCAATCCGCAAGAGGTCAACTGGGAAAAGATCGACTTCGGCAACATCGGCCACCGACTCTTGGAAAAGAGCCGGGAACAATATCTCGGCCGGCAGGTTGCCCAGTGGCAAATGGATCTGAAGCCGCGAGAAAATCATTTCGATCGCCGCGTAACCGTGACCACGCCGCTATCCAAGCCCGGGGCGTATCTTGTCGAAGCCAAAATGAAGGATGGCAACGCCAATTTCATCGTACTGTGGGTAGACGACACGGCCATAGTGAAAAAGCCCATGGACGGCAAAACCTTTTACTTCGTCGCCGACGCCGTTACCGGCAAGCCCGTGGCCAAAGCCAACCTCGAGTTTTTCGGCTGGCAACGCAGGCAACTCCAAAACGGCCGCCCGGAAATACTCGTCAAGGATTTCGCCGAATATACCGACGCCGACGGCCAGGTGATTCTCGATCTCAAGCGTCAGCCGCAGGAGTATCAGTGGCTCATCATCGCCCGGACCACTGAAGGGCGCCTGGCTTATCTGGGTTTCACCAACGTGTGGCGGGCCAATTGGTACGATCAACAATACAACGCCACCAAGGTCTACACCATAACCGATCGCCCGGTGTATCGGCCCGATCAGACGGTGAAATACAAATTCTGGGTCCGCCACGCCCAGTACGACATGCAAGACGTCTCCGATTTTGCCAACCGCGAATTCACAATTGAAATTTATAATCCCAAGGGTGAAAAAGTCGCTTCGGAAGCAAAGAAAGCCGACGCCTGGGGCGGGTTGGAAGGGGAATATAAAATCCCAGCCGACGCTCCGCTGGGCGTTTTCAATCTCACCATAAAAGACCACGGCGGCGGCAGTTTCCGCGTCGAGGAATATAAAAAGCCCGAGTTTGAAGTCACTGTCGACGCCCCGGACAAACCGGTCATGCTGGGCGAAAAAATCTCCGCCACGATCAAGGCAAAATACTACTTCGGCTCGCCCGTCACGAAGGCAAAGGTGAAGTACAAAATCTATCGTTCCAGCCACACCGAGCAATGGTATCCGTGGGGGCCTTGGGATTGGCTCTACGGTCCCGGTTATTGGTGGTTCGCCTACGATTACGATTGGTATCCCGGCTGGCGTAGTTGGGGCTGCCTGCGACCGCTTCCCTTCTGGTGGCCGCGCGGAAATCAGCCCCCGGAATTGGTTGCCGACCAGGAAGTCGACATCGGACCGGACGGCACGGTGAAGGTCGAGATCGACACCGCCGTGGCCAAGGCCATCCATCCCGACGAGGACCACAAATATTCGATCACCGCCGAAGTGGTCGACGAGTCGCGGCGGACGATCGTCGGTACGGGAAATGTGCTGGTGGCGCGCAAGCCGTTCAGCGTCTACGCCTGGGTCGATCGCGGTTATTACCGCGTGGGCGATACGATCCAGGTCGGACTGTCGGCCCGTACCATCGATGGCAAACCCGTCCAGGGCAAAGGCGAACTTGCGCTGCTGAAAATCAGTTATGAAAAAGACAAGTCGGTGGAAACGTCCGTGCAAACCTGGCAGATCGATACAAATGAACAGGGCCAGGCCCATGAGCAGATAACAGCAGGTCAGGCCGGGCAGTATCGACTATCTTATAAGCTGACAGTCTCCCCTCGCCCTTTGGGAGAGGGGCCGGGGGTGAGGGGAGAGCCAGACTCAGCCGCTAACAGCCCTCACCCTAACCCTCTCCCAAAGGGAGAGGGGACCGCGAAAACCATTGAAGGCGGCTATATCTTCACGATCATCGGCGAAGGCATCGATGCCGCGCAATTCCGCTTCAATCGCCTGGAACTCGTTCCGGACAAGCGCGAATACGCCCCGGGTGAAACCGTCAAATTGCAGATCAACACCGATCGCATCGGTGGTACTGTGTTGTTGTTCCTCCGACCTTCCAACGGCATTTATCTGCCGCCTAAGGTGATCCACATGGACGGCAAGGGTACAGTTTACGACCTGGCCGTGGTGAAAAAAGACATGCCGAACTTTTTCATCGAGGCCGTGGCCGTTGCCGACGGCCGGGTAAACAACGAGGTGAAAGAAATCGTCGTCCCGCCGGAAAAACGCGTGCTAAACGTGGAAATCAAACCCTCGGCCGAAGCATATAAGCCGGGCGAAAAGGCCAAAGTCAAAATCAAGCTCACCGATTTCAGCGGCGAGCCGTTTTCCGGCTCCACCGTGGTGGCGATATACGATAAATCGCTGGAATACATCTCCGGCGGATCGAACGTGCCCGACATCAAGGAATTTTTCTGGAAATGGCGGCGCAGCCATTATCCCAATAATAACGAAAACAGCCTGGCCCGATGGTTCGCGGCCTTTGTGCGGCCCAACGACAAAGGCATGGCCGACTTGGGCATATTCGGCGGCACGGTGGCCGAAGAAATGGGTGAAGCCGTACAAGTGGTATCGCTAGGCCGGGCAGGCGGTTTTGGCGGCGGGACGGGCATGCCAACAGGAGCGGCTTTTACAGCCCGGGGCGAAATGGCCAAAAGCGCAATCATGCCTGCTGCTCCTGCGGCCATGGCAGGAATGCCTCCCATGACAGGAAAGGACAATAACTTAAAGATGCCGATGGAAAAGGCCGCCGAGAGCGGCGCTGCGCCGCTGGTTGAGCCAACCGTGCGGACAAAATTCGCCGACACGGCCCTGTGGGTCGGCGCGCTAACAACCGAAAAAGACGGCACCGCCGAAGTATCGCTCGACATGCCCGAGAATTTGACCACCTGGCGAATCAAGGTCTGGGGCATGGGACACGGCACAAAGGTTGGCGAAGGATTCACCGATGTTGTTACCCGCAAAGATCTCATCATCCGCATGGAAGCCCCGCGCTTCTTCGTGCAGACCGACGAAGTCGTGCTCTCGGCAATCGTGCACTATTACCTGAAGACGAAAAAGGCCGCCAAGGTGTTACTCGAATTGGATGGTAAAACATTGGAGCCGATGAACGAATTAACCCAGTCTGTCCAGATCGATCCCAACGCCGAAGCCCGCGTCGATTGGCGCGTAAAAGTGCTGGATGAAGGCGAGGCCGTTGTACGCATGAAGGCCCTGACCGACGAGGAATCGGACGCCATGGAGCAGAAATTCCCCTGCTACATACATGGGATGTTAAAGACGGATTCCTACTCCGGCGCAATACGGCCGAAAGACGAAAACGGCAAAATTACATTTAACGTGCCGGAAAAACGCCGGCCCAAGCAGTCGCGGCTCGAAGTGCGATATTCGCCCACCCTGGCTGCAGCAATGGTCGACACCCTGCCATACATGGTCGATTATCCCTATGGCTGCACCGAGCAGACGCTGAATCGCTTCCTGCCCACCGTGATCACGCAAAAGGTCCTCTTAGACATGAAGCTTAATTTGAAAGAAATCCAGGAAAAACGGACCAACCTTAACGCACAGGAAATCGGCAGCGACTCCGACCGCGCCAAACAATGGAAGCGTTTTGACCGCAATCCGGTTTTCGACGAGGTTGAAGTCCGCAACATGGTTAAGGAGGGCGTCGACCGGATTACGAACATGCAGCTTTCCGATGGCGGCTGGGGTTGGTTCTCAGGCTGGGGCGAGTGTTCCTCGCCTCACACCACGGCCTATGTGGTCCACGGCCTGCAAATCGCCCGGCAAAACGACGTGGCCCTGGTGCCCGGTGTATTGGAGCGCGGCATCGAGTGGCTGAAACGCTATCAGGACGAGCAAATTCAGCTCCTCAAGAATGCGGCCGTCAAGGACAAGCCCGCCAGTCTCCGCTGGAAGGATCACGCCGACAACCTCGACGCCTTTGTTTACATGGTCCTTGTCGACGGTGGAGAAAAAAATGCCGACATGCTCGAGTTTTTATATCGCGACCGTACGAAACTTTCCGTCTATGCGATGGCCATGTACGGAATTGCCCTGGAAAAACAGGGCGAAAAGGAAAAACTCGACATGATCATGCGGAACATCGGGCAGTACGTCCAACAGGACGACGAGAACCAAACGGCCTGGCTCCGCCTGCCCGACGGTTATTGGTGGTACTGGTACGGCAGCGAATACGAGGCCCACGCCTATTATCTCAAGCTATTGTCAAAAACCGATCCCAAGGGCGAGTTGGCCGCGCGGATCGTCAAGTATCTCTTAAATAATCGCAAGCATGCCACTTATTGGAATTCGACCCGCGACACGGCATTGTGCATCGAGGCCATGGCCGACTTCATCCGCGCCAGCGGCGAGGCAGAGCCGAATATGACCGTCGAGGTTTATTTCGACGGCAAGCTGCAAAAGGCCGTGGAAATTACGCCCAAGAACCTCTTCACATTCGACAACAAACTCGTGCTCGAAGGCGAAGAACTTTCCACGGGACAACACCAGGTGGAACTAAAGAAAAAAGGCACGGGCCCGTTGTATTTCAACGGCTACGCCACCAATTTCACCTTGGAAGATTTCATCACCAAGGCCGGGCTGGAAATAAAGGTCAACCGCAAGTACTATAAACTGGTCAAGGCCGATAAGACGATCAAGGCCGCCGGATTGCGCGGCCAGGCGGTCGATCAAAAAGTCGAGAAATACGAGCGTCAGGAATTGCCCAGCGGCGCTGAACTAAAAAGCGGCGACCTGGTGGAAATCGAATTGGAAATCGACTCCAAGAACGATTACGAATACCTGATCTTCGAGGACATGAAACCCGCCGGTTTCGAACCGGTCGACCAGCGATCCGGTTACACGGGCAATGAGATTGGGGCCTACGTCGAATTCCGCGACAACCGGGTGGTGTTCTTCGCCCGCGCATTGGCCCGGGGCAAACACAGCGTTTCCTACCGCATGCGGGCCGAGATTCCCGGCAAATTCAGCGCCCTGCCCACTAGAGCCTCGGCCATGTACGCGCCGGAGCTAAAAGGCAATTCCGACGAATTGAAAATCGGGGTAAGAGACTAGAGATTAGCACGGGGATTGGAATTTAGCCCGGATGCTTGTGTCCGGCCTTATGTAAAGCCGCGACGGGCACCGACGCGAAGCGTTGGTTGGTTGGTCACGGTTTAGATACTCGCAAAGACACACTTACCCTTCCCGACCTGTTGCCGGAGTTCTCATTGCCCGTCAAAGAGATCTTTATTTGAAATATTTTGGAACAATTTTCAAATCCGCGGATCGAAGCGCCAGTTCCAAATCCAGTACCAATAATCCTCGATGAGTTGGAAGTTGGGATTTTTCGCCTCAATTTCCAAATCCACCAGCGGCACTTCGATCTCGCGGTCGGTTGCGCGCGTTCGGCAAATCAGGCCATGATACTCCTGCCCGGGATTCTTGTCGGGCTCCAGAAGGACGAGCACCTTCACTTGATGGTAGGCCGGTTTCCGATAAAAATCGCCTTCCTCGGCATATCGGGCCTCGAAAGGCAGCGACAAATTTGCCGCCAGATAGTTGTAGTATTTTCGCAACCACTCCATTTCCACATTGGGAAGAGGACCCTTCTGAAGTCCCAGAGCGGTCCTAATTCGAAGTTCTTGTGCTTGCTCTTCAGGCAATTTGGCGGAGAACATGTAACCGATTCACTCTGATATCGTTTAGTTATTTGGCGATCAATATCTAAACAGGAACCGCAACGGCGGCAGGTTTGGGCGCCTCGTTGTTATTCAACTCCTGATATAGCGGCGTGGACAAGTATCGTTCGCCGAAGCTGGCGGCCACGGTGACGATGACTTTCCCGTGGAATTCGGCCCGGGCGGCCAGGCGAACCGCGACTGCTACATTGGCCCCCGTGCTGATCCCGCCCAAAATTCCTTCTTCACGAGCCAATCGGCGGGCCCAGGTAAAGGCTTCCTCATTCGTAACAGTTTCCACGCCGCTGAGCAGTGAGACATCGAGATTTTTTGGAACGAATCCGGCGCCGATGCCTTGGATCTTATGTGGGCCGGGTTTGCCGCCCGAAATTACCGGGGAATCGGCCGGTTCCACGGCAATCGCCCTGAATTGTGGATTTTTTGAGCGGATATACCTGGTCACGCCGGTGATCGTGCCGCCTGTGCCCACGCCGGCGATGATCGCATCGACCCTTCCGTCCGTATCTTCCCAGATTTCTTTGCCGGTGGTTTTCTCATGGATCTCGGGATTGGCCGGATTTTCGAATTGCTGCGGCATCCAACTGTTCGGCGTCGATGCAACGAGTTCCTGGGCCCTTGCAATAGCGCCTTTCATGCCGTCCTTAGCCGGCGTTAGAACAAGCCTGGCTCCGAGCGCCTGCAACATCCCGCGGCGCTCGTAACTCATCGATTCCGGCATGGTCAACGTCAAGTCGTATCCCTTGGCGGCGGCCACAAAGGCCAAAGCGATGCCCGTATTGCCGCTGGTGGGCTCGATAATCTTTATCTTGCGCGTGAGAATCCCGGACTTCTCCGCGGCCTCGATCATTGCCCGGCCGATGCGGTCCTTAACACTCGAAAATGGATTGAAAAACTCCAATTTCAGCAGTACGGCCGCGTGTCCCGGCGGAATAATCTGCTTGAGCTTGACCAGCGGCGTATCGAACGTGGTTTGGACGATATCAGCGTATATTTTTTTGCGCGACATAAAAAAATCCTCCTTTCATCATTGGTTTTTCTAGATTGTATATTGCAGCGGTTCCATCCGTTCCTTTGCGGCGCGTTCATCGTTGATCAAGTTTTTCAGGGATGTGGAATCGTAAACTTTTTCCACGGCTTCGCGGGCTCTCCGCCAAACTCCCATAAAAGCGCAACGACCGCTCAACGGGCAATAGCTTTCACTCCTAATCGACATACAACTGACGGGCGCAAGCGAGCCATCCACGGACCGGATAATATCGCCCACGGTAATCGTTTCAGGTAAAGCCGCCAGCACATATCCGCCGTTGTTTCCGCGTCTCGATTCGACTTCCCCCGAGTTCTTCAATCCTTGAAGAATCAGTTCCAAAAAACGGGGCGGAATTGCCTGGGCTTTTGCGATTTCGGCCGCGCTAATCGGGCCATCGCCACGGCGTTTGGCCAGTTCGAATAGTGCCCGGAGCGTATACTGACACTTTTGGGAAATCTGCATGGCAAAACGTATGATTCAAATGCTAGGATTTGTGAAGTAAATCCAACCCAATCTATACCATCGGAATCATACTGTCAATACTTTATGCAATAATGTATAATTATATATTATCAATTAGATCAACTTTAGATACAGTGTTTTAAACTTTCTCGTATGGACCACGTCAATAAATTAGATGCCGTTTACCGCTTTATTCGGCCAATGGTAAAACAGGAAACGGGGCAAGCGGCTCGTGGCAATGGTCGAGAGTTCTTTGGTAAGATTCCCACCACTCGACCCATTGCCGCCATGTGATCTGGAACTCGCTGAACATTAGTTTGGAGCGATCTGCCGCGAGCATGACGGGCTGCAAGTTTCCGGCAGCGAACTGAGAGGCAACGATTATATTTTCTTTAAGATCGTATAATATCTCGTCTTGAGGAGATTCGTCCCCGCGCTCGAGATGACATAGCGTAGTGTTGGGATAAACGATTATTCCTCGCCGGTTTATATCGTATGCAACATCGAGCGGAGAAAAGGCGGCTTTGATTTGCTGTTCGACCAATTCCAGTCCGGTGGTCTTATACAGGCCGAGGATGGCCGAAACAATCGCATCCCGCTGGAACTCCGGCAATCGATCGGTCCATCCCGCCCTGGCGACGCCGCCCACCAGCCAGCCGCAGTGGATTTCCAAGGTCACGGACAGATCGTCGTTTGTAGAACCAACCCCTGTAAAGAAGATTTGTATTCGATTCGTAGCCAGGCAAATTTCGCGTGCCTTAACCGCGGCCGTACCCTGCCAATTGTTTCCCGCAATCAGTGCCAAGAATTCGCGTTCGATATAGCGGCGGATCGATAACTCGAAGCGCTCCAACGCATGCAGATATTTTCGCACCGGGCGCCAGTTTCCGCTGCCCCGGGCTTTGCGTTCCGCCCGCCGTAGTTTGGCGAACAATTTAGGCAGGGTTCCCGAATGAAATCCCGGCTTTAGCAGGCGGATCATGGTCTCGCCGTGCTTGCCGATAACCACCGGGCTTAAGCCTTTTTTGCGGTTAGCCGCGTACAGGCGCCAATTTTCCTTTAATTCCCACACCAGAAATCCAAAGATGCCGGGAATGGCGATAATCACGGTCGGAGCCAGCGTTAAAGCCCAGCCTTTTTCCATGCCCATTTTCGATTCAAAAATCGTGGCCAGGTGTGGTATTAATGGCACCAGCAGTTTGTGCGACACGGTCACAACGGGAAAGTGCTTGATGGGATTGATCTGCGGCTCGATCAGCAAGGAAACGCAAAATCGCAGTATATAAGCCACAAAGGCCCAGACGGCCCCCAAGCCGGCTTTAAGGCATAAGGTCAGCGCGGTTTCGCCGCTGCGGAATCGCAGCCACTCGTCCACTCCGTACATCAGGCGTTCAACGGCTTCCAGAACGCCATTGAAAAAATCAACCACCAACCAAAACAGCCCCATGAAGAAGCGTATCCCGTAGCGATTCCAGGTTTGCACGGCCCAATCCACGACCATTTCCTCGATGTTGCGGCCCACGCGCGAGTTAAGAAATACATTGAAGGCCACGAAAATATACGCCGCGCTGGTTAACGAAACCCGCCAATTCACTCCCACCAGCGGGAAGACCAGCCAGGCCAGGAAAGTCCAGATCGCCGGTTTGATCAGAAACCGCATCGACAGCCTGAAAATCATGCTGCTGAAGATTACTTGCACGATCCGCAATTGAACTATATTCCAAAGCGGCGTAATGAAGTTTTTGTTGGTGGAATGATATGCATCTTTCAGCGATTGTCCCACGAACTTGCGAAACCACCTGACGTTGACCAGCCCGAAGATAAAAACACCCAAAAGCACAATCGTGGAAAAATTCTCGTAGAAATTGATATCTTTACTGTATTTCAGGAAGAAACCGACAAGGTGATTAAGTCCCTTGTAGATTAAGTAGGATCCGCCTAAAGGCACTGCCAGGTTGAGCGTGAGGAATCGCCCGATCCGCGTGCCGAATCCCAGGGAGCTGAGTTGTTGCAACCAGCGCAAATAGAACTCGGCCGGACGGTAGACCCCCTCGAGCAGTTCGGCCAGGCGCCTGTCGGCTTGCAACAGCGGATCGCCGAATATCAACGTGCCCGGGCCGCCGATGTCCGGCAGTTTCATGGCGTTTCGCGAAAGCGCGTCGCGCAGGTCGCCCATCGAAAGAAATCCCCGTTCCACGACCCGATCCAGCAACTCTTCCACGATTTTTTTCTGGGCTACCTGCTCGGGCAAATTGCGGGGCGCAAGTCCCACCGTGTCTAATGCGCCTGCGATCTTCGGCCGGAATTTCTCGCGCAACCGCGCTTCCACCTGTTCCATGGCGGATCGAATCAGCGTAGCCAAATGCTTTCGTTGCGATTCCGCAAGCCGCACGGAGGCTAGACGCCGCTCGGCGCTGTGCAAATGCTGCGACGCGAGCACGTCGCGCTGGTTGGGCAGGGGCCGCTTGATGGGCCGCCGGCCAAACGAAAATAACCAGCGGACCAAATCGATCTTGGAAATCTCCCGTTCGTAGTCCACGCAAACCTTTTGCAAATCGTACAGCAAACGGGCCTCGGAGGTCCAATATCCGTCGGCGGAAAGCAGCATCAGTCCTCGTAACGAATCATGCCAGGGCTGCGGCCCGTAGCGGGAAAGCTGCAATGCTGCTTGCAGCCGGCCGATCAACCGATTTACATCTTCCTTTACCGCGGTTTTGCTGCGATCGGCCTTATCCGGCGGCGCGCAACGCAAGGCCTTGACGTGGCAAATGGCCCCTCCGACCACGTTCCCCAACGATTCCGGGCGCCGCGCCTTGCGCATCAGCCTGCGGTATTTCGACGCCGAAGGCGGTTCCTTCTTTTGCGGCGGCGGGGAAGGGGCCTCGTCCCCGCTCCCTATCCATGCACCCAAATCATCGCTGGCCGAGCGGTCCACCGGCTGGGGCGCGTTTAAAGGCCGCGTGGTAAGGTACAACCACTGGGCATCGAGGTCCTGACACAATACGGCCGCCACCGCATCCAGGTCTTCCAAAGAAGGGAAATACCGAGGCAGGGCATTCCAGGCAAAGTATCGCAATTCCCAAAAAACCGCGGCGAATTCTTCATAGATCCTCCGATCATCTCGCGGCGGCAATAAATATCCCTCCTGGCCAAGCACCGTGCGTATCTCGTCGAATTCCACTTCGCCAATTGCGTGAATCCGCTCGCGCAAGGCCGAGGGATTAAGACTCTTATCGGCGATGCGCTCTTGAACCGCCAGGTGCACCCGGGCGTGAAACAGCAGCCTCCAGCAGCGGACCAGTATATACTCGGGAGAAGTTTCCAGCAATTTCCGCGGATCAGGCTGGGCAATGAGGATAACTTTATCCGGAAGAACCAGGCCGTCAATGCCGATTTCCTCGGGCTCAACGATGTTCAACAGCGACTCCCGATCGATGACATAGCTCTTCCGATGCGGCACCCGAAACGCAAATCCCGTCAAACCGCAATCTTGTTTGATAACCCGGCGAAGGATCCTGGGAAGGATAAGTCGCGCCCTGGGTTCGGCTGTCCGAATTGCCCTTTGGAGTTCGTCTAGTGCAATTCGGTCTTCGATAACATCGGTCTGAGAATCTCGATTCAAGATTTGCTGGAATGAATCCATCCGGTATTCATCTGAATGTTATATAAATTCAAAGTTTAGCCCCGGAGCTTGCTCCGGGAGTTTTTGCCGCAAATAAAAACCTGCCAGGCGACAATTTTAACCTGTTTATCAATAAATATCAGTTTCGGGACATCCTCAGATAAAAATTGTGAAACGGATCTTTAAAATATGCTATGTTCACATGTACTTTAAGACGGCTCTAAGTATATCTGGGGAATATATCATAAACAGCAATAATCGTTGGACAAAATCACCTGGAACCAACCTTTGAACGCTGTATTTCTTACTTTATTTCTGGAAATTATTTGATGTATTATGCAAAATAATCATTTTTTTTCTCTTGGCAGCTCTATCCCCTCAAAGTGCTTAATTTTGCGCAACTCCTTTTGGAATCATAAGTTAATGTAAATTCTTCATGAATTTAAGTATAAAATGCCCTTTTTTCCTATCGGGCAAAACGTTAAACTCTCCCCGCTTTCGAGCCCCTCTACTCCATTGCCAAGGAAGGCAAAATGAAAACCGAGCAGGTCCATAACGGTCAGCCCCGATTGTCGGTGGCTGTTATCGTCCGCAACGAGCAGGATGTCATTGCGGAAACACTGGAAAGTATCCGGGCGATCGCCGACGAGATTATCGTTTGGGATTCCGGTTCTGAAGACGACACTATTATTTTGGCCCGTAAAAAGGGGGCAAAAGTATTTCAAGGTTTTTGGAAAAACGATTTTTCCGCCGCCCGAAACGCCTGCCTTTCAAAAGTTACCGCCGATTGGGTGCTTTGGCTCGATGCCGGAGAAAAACTCGACGATCTTGGCGCGAAAAAACTGCGGGAGTTCATCGACACTACCGCCGATCCGCAAAAAGCCTATCTAATTATGGTCGAGATTCCCCCGGCCGACAACTGCACCGCCGGCGAGCAAATCGCACAGCCGCGACTCCTGCCGGCCAAGGCAGACTTGAAATTCGAAGGCCGGGTCCGCGAAACCCTATTTCCTTCCATACAGGCCGCCGGTTTGAAAGTCGACACCGCCCCGGTGCGAATCTTCCGCAACCCCCGGCAACATTCTCAAGCTCGGAAAGCCCGGCTTGCCAACCGCAATCTCGGCCTGGTGGAACTGGAATTGATCGACAACGAGACGCATAATCCGCGACTGTTCCTGGCCCAAGGCGAAGCCTTTGTGAACTTGGGAAGTTACGATCGCGCCCGGGAGGCTTTCATCAAGGCGATCGATCTATCCGATCCGGGATCCACGGAGATGTTGGAGGGTTATTACGGCCTGCTCACGGGATACAACAACGATCCGAGTCTGCGCGACGCTCAAATGCGCGTATGTTTGAATGCCTTGGAGGTTTTCCCCTTGGATGCCCAATTGCTTTTGGCCATCGGAAACTATTTCCAACTGTGCAATCGCCCGGACCTGGCCGTGCGGGCCTTCGAGACCGCCGTCAAATTCGGCCAAACCAATTCCTCAACCTGGCACCTTTGCGAATTGCCGGAAGTGGCGGCATCTTGCCTGTGCTTGGCGCTGCAAATGCTAGGCAAAGACGAGGACGCCTGCCGTGCCCTGGAAGAAGCATTGAATCGCCATCCCCAATCTGGCCGGTTACTGCGCCTGGCCATCGATTTGTATATCAAAAACGGCAACGCCGAGCAAGCCGTCGAAACGGCCCAGCGCAACGGGATGGTTTCAGGCAAGGATGATCCGCTTATCCTGGCCATTCGCGGCGCATGCAAAGCGGCAAAACAAGAATGGACGCCCGCCTTGGCTTATCTGCAATGCGCATATCTAATGGGCTGCCACAGCGTGTTGTGCCTGCGCTGGCTGGCAGTCACATTGCTTTCCAACGGGCAAGCCCAAGCCGCCCGGCCCGTGCTCGACGAGTGGCAAAAATTGGAACCGGCAAATCCCGAACTTTTGGCGTATATCGCGGCAGTGCGGGAAACACAAAGTGCTATTTGTATTAAAGATCACGAGGAAGTCGGAAATGCAAAAACCGCTGTTCGGCAGTACCGGGTCGATTCTGGAGGCTCAATCGCTGAAGTCCCCATCAAAATCCCCTTTGTACAGCACGTCACATCCTCAGAAATGTCGATTACAGAGGAAACGTAACATCTTGTCTAATATGATGTTACGTCGACTTTACCAACCTCTTGCCAGTATTAGCCCAGAAAATCGGAAAAAGCGGATCGCAATTTTCTCGTTTCAATATAGCCCCCCTTTACTAGCGGATGGCTACTCTTCATATCGCAAGCAATTGATTTTTCAGCGCCGGTGATTAATGATGTATTGTTTGGGAGTTGACAGATCGGCTCACGTAATTAACAATTCGACACGCACTGTTTTCATTCATCAATAATCGTTTTGGTCCTAGAGCCGCCGGATCAGGACTTGTGCCGGGGCTCTCCTACCCGTTGAGGATTTTACCCATGACCCACGAAATCGTTTCCACCGAGCTGTCCTGGATCGACACGCCGGCGCTTGGACACCCCAGGCCGAGCCCGTGAACAACCTGTGCGTTGCACAGTCGGCTGCTGAAGACGAGGAGTTCGACGACTTTGATGACGACGATTTTGACGACGATTTCGACGATGACTTCGAAGAGGATTTTGACGACGACTTCGAAGAAGAATTCGACGATGACGACGATCTGGACGATGAAGACTTCGAGGAAGAAGGTTCCGATTCAAATGAAGATCTGGGCGGAGAGGAGTTATAAAGCCCTAATGCAGGAACTATCTGAACAACTCGCTCAGGCCGCCGAGGTAATCCGCTCCCAATGGACCGACGCGCCCCGGGTGGGAATTATCTTGGGTACGGGTCTGGGCAGCATCGCCGGGCAAATCCAGACCCAAGCCAAAATCGAATATTCTTCAATTCCCCACTTTCCACGCTCCACGGCAATCGGCCATGCCGGCCAATTGGTTTGCGGTCGGCTTCAGGGCCTGCCGGTGGCGGCCATGGAAGGTCGCTTCCATGCCTACGAAGGATATTCGCATCGGCAAATAACCTTTCCCGTGCGGGTGATGAAGGCCCTGGGCGCGGAACTTCTCATCGTATCGAACGCCTGCGGCGGATTGAACCCCCAATATCGCCTGGGCGACATCATGGTCATCGAGGATCACATCAACCTGATGCTGGGAAATCCGCTTATCGGAGCAAACGATGATGCGCTCGGCCCGCGTTTTCCAGACATGAGCCGCCCTTACAATCCGGAACTGATCGACCTGGCCTTGGCGATCGCCCGGCAGGAGAATTTCGCCGCCCACAAAGGCGTTTACGCCGCCGTAACCGGCCCAAACTTGGAAACCCGGGCTGAATACCGTTTTTTACGCGCCATCGGGGCCGACGCGGTGGGCATGTCAACCGTGCCGGAAGTCTTGGCGGCCGTCCACGGCGGGATGCGCGTCTTGGGGCTTTCGGTGATAACCGACATGTGCCTGCCCGACGCCCTAAAACCCGCCAATATCCAGGAAATTCTCAAGGTAGCCGCCGGCGCAGAACCCAAACTCCGGGCCGTTGTGCTGGGAATTCTCGCCCACGAGGCCAAAAAAGTTTAGCTGCGGGCCGTAATCTACAACGTTTCGCCGCGAGCTTTACGTTTAGCCGCGAGCGGGCACCATGCGAAGCATGGTCGGCGAGCGTGTAGCAAATGTTTAGATATCAATTGATTAACAAACCCCGCCACCCCCCCCGATTGAAAAATTCCACTAAGCATGATCTATTGGTGTTTTCAAATGCTTAGGCCGAAAGATGGATGCTCCAGGCCGAAAAGTGTTTGCTGAGTGTTTAAGGCTATTATTCATCCCATGTTCCAACCCATAACCAGTTCCGTTTCGTTTCCTAAGCTGGAAGAAAAAATCATTCAATTCTGGAAAGATCGGGGTATTTACGAAAAATCCCTGGCTATCCGGAGCGGTGCGGCGTCGTTCGTGTTTTACGAAGGGCCGCCCACGGCCAATGGCCTGCCTCATCCGGGCCACTGCCTGACCAGGGCCATCAAGGATCTTTTTCCCCGCTACAAGACCATGCGCGGATTCCTTTGCCAGCGCAAGGCCGGCTGGGATACGCACGGCTTGCCCGTTGAAGTCGAGGTCTGCAAGGAATTGGGCATACATTCCAAGGAAGAAATCGAGACCTACGGCGTGGAGCCCTTCATACGCAAGTGCGTCCAGAGCGTATTCCGCTACACTCAACAATGGGAGCAGCTTACCGAACGGCTCGGTTTTTGGATCCACCTGGACGAGGCCTACGTAACCTACCATCAAAGTTACGTGGAAAGCGTATGGTGGGCCCTGAAAAACCTGTTCGATCGCGGTTTGCTCTACCAGGGATATAAAATCGTGTGGTGGTGGGCCCAGGGCGGCACGGCCTTAAGCTCCGGCGAAGTAGGCCAAGGCTACCGCGAAGTGGCTGATCCCAGCGTTTTCGTCCGATTCCCCATCGTTGTTGATTATAAGGCAAAGAAATTGGGCCTTGATGAGAATACAAATCTGCTTGTTTGGACCACCACTCCCTGGACGTTGCCGAACAACCAGTTTGTGGCGGTCAGTCCCACGTCCGATTACGCGATAGTTGAAGACGAGACGACCGGGGAAAAGCTCCTTATGGCATCAGCACTCGTTGAAGCAATCAAGAACAAAGTTCAACACAGTTTTCCAAGGATAATAAAACAATTTAAAGGTTGCGATCTGATTGGCTGGCGCTATAAGCCGCCATTCGACTACTACTATGTTAATGATGCTAATACTAAAGGCCTATTGCGCACTGACCAAGCGGGCCTTGCCACCAGGGCTATGTATTATCAGAATGACTGCCGCTTCGATACTACCCGTTCAGCGACCGAGGAAGCCACGGTAGAGGACTTCATCGCCTGGCGTATTGTACCTGGAAGTTTCGTTACTCTCGATTCGGGAACCGGGTTGGTTCACCAAGCCCCCGCATTCGGCGAAGTCGATTTCGAAGTCCTCATCCGACAGCAATCGCTATTCAAGGAAGGTAAAGGTCCTCAACTAATCAACGCAGTTGCACCCGACGGCACGTTCACGGCCGACGCCCCCGATTATCAAGGCCGCTGGGTAAAAGATTGCGACCGCGATATTATCCGCGAATTGAAGGCGAAAGGGCTGCTGTTTCACCAGGAGCAGTATCTCCACGATTATCCCTTCTGCTGGCGGGCGGAAGAAGATCCGCTGATCCAATATCCCCGCCGCAGTTGGTTCATCCGCACCACTAAATTTAAAGATGCAATGTTGGCCAACAACAGCCGCATCAATTGGCTGCCCGAACACATCCGCGATGGGCGTTTCGGCAACTTTTTGGAAACAAACGTCGATTGGGCCCTTTCCCGCGAGCGCTACTGGGGCACGCCGCTGCCGATTTGGGTCTGCGAAAAAACCGGCTACGCCGAAGCCGTGGCCAGTTACGCCGATCTGCTGGCCAAGCCCGAACTGGCAGGGACCGAAGTTTGGGAAAAGGCCAAACGCGAAAATCCCGATCTGCCCGACGATCTTGCGGTTCACAAACCTTACATCGATGCCGTTACTTACGATTCGCCCAAGGCCCCGGGCTCACGCATGCGCCGCGTGCCGGAAGTTATCGACTGCTGGTTCGACTCGGGTGCCATGCCTTTTGCCCAATGGGGTTATCCGCATCAGCCGGGATCGCATGAAAATTTTAATAGCCAATTTCCAGCCGACTTTATCAGCGAGGCGTTGGACCAGACCCGGGGCTGGTTTTACAGTCTTCTGGCAATCAGCACGCTGCTGTTTGGGAAAGATGAAGAACAGGACACCATTCCGCCCTCACCCCCTACCCATCTCCCAAGGGGAGAGGGGAGAAATAGCGATTCACTCCGACCACTGCCCACTGCCCACTGTCCACCGCCCACTGCCCACTGCCCACTTGATTACCCCCATCCTTTCCGCAACTGCATCGTGTTGGGGCTGATGCTGGGCGAAGACGGCGGCAAGATGTCGAAAAGCAAGCGAAATTACCGCGAGCCCAACGACATCTTCAACCGTTACGGGGCTGACGCCCTGCGCTGGTATTTCTTTTCCAATCAGCCGCCGTGGACCTCGATTCGCTACAACGAGCAGGCCATCAAGGACTGCATTCCTGAGTTCCTGCTGCGGCTGTGGAACGTTTATAGTTTTTTTGTGATTTACGCGAATATCGACAAGTTCGATCCGGCGGCCTCTATCAGCGGCAAGGCAGGGCAGTTGACCGCCGCGGTTTTGGCCGAGGCCCGGGATTATCGACCGCTCGCTAAACGCTCGGAGCTCGACCGCTGGATCATCGGCGAACTCAATCGCACTGTAGCCGCGGCGACCGAGCGGATGGACGCCTACGACAATTTCGCCGCTTGCACCGCGTTGAGCGAATTCGTCGATGCCATGAGCAACTGGTACGTGCGCCGCAGCCGCGACAGGTTTTGGAGCGGCGAACAATCGGCCGACAAGGCCGACGCCTACTGGACGCTTTACGAATGTTTGCTCACAACCTGCAAGTTGAGCGCCCCGTTTGTGCCGTTTTTAGCCGAGGAAATGTGGCAAAATCTGGCCGTGGCGGCCTTCGCCGGCAAACCCCCCAAAGCTCGGCCGGTGGAAAGCGTGCACCTGTGCGATTATCCATCCGGCAACCAGACGGTCGTCGACGAGGAGCTTTCCCAGTGCATGGTCTTGGTGCGGGAAATCGTATCTCTGGGCCGGAGCGCGCGGATGGGTGCGAAAATCAAAGTCCGCCAGCCGCTTTCGCAAGTCGAAATAGTTCTAGCCGATAACCTCCATCAATCCTGGCTGCAGGAGCACGACGCTTTGATCTGCGACGAGTTGAACGTCAAGCGCGTGGAATTCACGGCCAAGGCCGATCAGTACATTACCTACACGATACTGCCCGATTTGAAGCGCCTGGGGCCGCGCCTTGGCAAACGGCTGCCGGCATTGCGAAAAATACTTGCCGAAATTGACGGTAGTAAACTTTTAGCCGAAATGGAATCGCAAGGCAACGTTAGCATCACACTTCCAGATGAGCGTATTACGCTCGATGCCGAAGACATCCAAGTCCGGCTCCAAGCCAAGCCCGGCTGGGCCGCGGCACAAGGAAAAACGTGCGTGGTGGTGCTTTCCACCGATCTGACTCCGGAACTGATCGCCGAGGGGCTTGCCAAGGATCTGGTGCGCGTGATCCAGGATCGCCGCAAGGAGATGGGCCTGGAATTTACCGACCGGATCGTCGTCGGCTTGGTCACCGATTCCGATGAACTTATCGAAGCCGTAAAACAGTTCCGCCGGTACATCCAAGGAGAAACACTGGCCGTGGAAATCGGTTTTACCCCGCCGCCCGGCACCGAAGCCGTGGAAGTCAAAGTGGGCGATTACCGTGCAATGTTATCTGTGAAAAAAGCGTAAATGAATCGTTTAAACAAAATATAATTCGGAGTTTTATATGTCCGCGCCGAGTTCCCGCTTATTCAAGATCGCGGTGTTGATTTCCGGCGGGGGCACGACGCTTAAAAACTTGATCCAACGGATCTCCGCCGGCAGGCTGCATGTAGATATTAGCCTTGTGATATCGAGCAATCACCAAGCCGGAGGCCTGAAGTTCGCCCGCGAGGCGGATATACCCAGCCTGGTTATCGAACAGAATAACTTCCCCGATCAAGACGCATTCAGCCGCGAGATTTTCGGCCATTGCCGCGCCGCCGGCGCGGACCTGGTCGTGATGGGCGGATTCCTCAAGCGCCTGACCATCCCGGAAGATTTCAAAAATCGCGTGATCAACATCCATCCCGCGCTGATCCCGGCCTTTTGTGGCAAAGAGTTTTACGGGCATCGGGTGCACGAGGCCGTGTTGGAATACGGTGTGAAACTGAGCGGTTGCACGGTCCATTTCGCCGACAATCAATACGACCACGGGCCGGTGATATTGCAAAAGGCCGTGCTGGTAATGGACGACGACACGCCGGAGAAGCTTGCCGCCCGCGTGTTCGAAGTCGAGTGCGAGGCCTATCCCGAGGCCGTGCAACTCATAGCCGACGGCCGCGTGCGTCTTGAGGGCCGGCGAGTTCGCATTTTGCCCCTGCGGAGTTAGAAAAGCCGTCGCATCACCATCCCAAGCGGATGCCGCCGTCCTCGATGCGGTAGGGGATGATTTCCTCGGTGCAAGCCCCGCCGCGATGTTTGACGACGTACATCGCGCACCGATATTTCACGCCTTCGCGAATCTTGCCCATGGCGATTACCGTGTTGGCGTTGGATAGCACGTCGCCCTCGTCCAAGGGGCGTTCAATCAAGGCGTCCAAGCTGCTTTCGCGCGACGTGCATAAAAGCAGGCAGCCTATGCGAGCGTGGTCGTACGCGTGCCGGGCGATTGTTTCCGCATTGGCCCTGTAGCGCTCGCGGAAAAGGTCGCGAGCCACCCATTCCGCGTCTTTGCGGAGTATTTGGTGGTAAATGTACTCGAAGAGTTCAAACTGGATTGATTCGCTGGGCCGATCTACCGGTTCGATGCCATCGACCACTGCGCCGCGCGCCTTGCACGAAATTGCCGTAAAAAAACGCAATGGTGGTCGACAGTCTCCGGCACAATTCGGCCTGCCAATCGTGCCAGGCCTCGAATTCCAAATCCGCCCTGGTTACCCGGCGCCCGTGCCGGTCGAAGACATGGATATAATCGCCGCCGGGGTAAAGGCGATTGAAAAAATCATCCATTTCATAATGCTTTTCGGCTTCGACCGCATTTAATCGCCATCCGAAAATGCGTTGGGCATAAGCGGCGTGATTCTGCGAGTCGCCCCGCGAGCACATGTCGAAAACAATCCCCCGCCGGCCTTCTTGATTCAAGCCGGCGTGGGCGAAATGCAGGCCGAATTGGGTCTTGCCCACGCCGGTTGCGCCTATCACGGCCGTTAGCGCGCCCGGCATCAAGCCGCCGTCCAAAAGCGAGTCAAGTCCCTCGATGCCGGTAGAAAGCCTTGATGCACTGCTTGTATTATTGCTATCGGACATACTTCGAGCCTATCCCAAAAGTCATCCTGAGCGTAGCGAAGGATCTCGGTTGCAGCCCCATATTATCCATTTTTCCATTGATTCCATCTAGATTCTTCGCTTCGCTCAGAATGACGAAAATTGTTTTAGGATAAGCTCTTAGTTTTCAGGATCTCGTTTTTAGGCCAAATCACGATCTTCAAACAACAGCAGGGCCACCACCATTGCCAAACCGCAGTAGAGCAGGCAATAGACTCCGGCCAAACCGAGATACGCGAGAGGTACATGCTCACCCGTGGCAATGGCCGTGTAAATGTTGAACTCTTCCAACATGGGGAGTATCGCCGACAAAAGTCCGGCCACGAACCCGACCTGTTCGATTTGCCCCAAGGCCGAATTGGCCAGCATCGGCACGAGGTGTCCCAACACGTAGATTGCCGCGCAGATAATCAGATTGGCCATCATCGGCAGGCGCGTGGAAATGGCCACGCTGATCGCCGTAAGCACGGTCGTTTCCATAAACGCCAGGGCCAGGCCCGGGGCGATCTGCTGCATTTCCCCCTGACATTCCTGCCATGTAGGCTCGCCCCGAGCTGTTTCCCGGGCGTCGTACACCACTTTGAACGAAACGCTGGCCAGGAAGATCGCTCCAAATACGATGAACAAGATTACTACCGGTCCTATAATCCCCAGGAATTTTCCCACAATGAATTGCCGCCTGCTGACAGGCTTGGATAACAAGGTCAACGCGGTGCGGCCTTCGATCTCATCGGCGATCGAAACGCTGGCAGTCCACAGGGCCAGAATCGCGGTCAGAATCATGATCAACGTCAGACCCGTGTCCTTGAGCATTTTGATGTCCTCCCCAAAGGTGTTGTAAGGGATGAACGGGAAGAAGATCAGGCCAAAAATGCCAAGTGCCAAAATCACGTAATACAGCGGTTGTGCGGTGGCCTCTTTTGCAGTGGTTCGAGCGATAGCGGCCACCTTGGGAGCCAACCAATTCAGCAACGCAACGAGAAAAGCAAAAATGGCCAGGGCTATGAGCACCCCCAAGCCAACCAGCCAAAGCGGTTTCAGCCACGTCGATGCCACGCCAAAAAGAACGAGATTATTAATGGTTAATTCCATAGATTTCTGTCAAAATATGCCCCTTAATTCATACTTCATACTTTTTTCTAAAAAAACCGTTTCCGGAACACAACAAGAAAAGCAAAAATGGCCAAGGCTATTATAACCCCCAAGCCAACCAGCCAAAGCGGTATCTGCCACACTGAAGCCATGCCTATAAGGACGATATTACTAATATCTAATTCCATATCCACACTCAATTGTTACCCCGAGATTTTTTATGCAACATGTTGGGTTCTCGGACCTTACCTTCTTCTTTACGTCTGCATTTACCTCGAAAGTTCACAATTTTAGGCCATTTAAAAGCGAATTTCGAACCCCCGGAACCGCCCGCTTGCCGGACGCACGGAAACCTGGGCGTCGTGAATATAGGCTCCCATATCGGCCCGTATCGACTCGATAAAGGCCTGGACCTCGTCAGTCGCGCCTTCCACGATCAAGTGCACCCGGCCATCGGGAAGGTTACGCACAAATCCCGTTACTCTACGACCCGCGGCAATGGCTCGGGCCGTATATCTAAACCCGACGCCCTGCACCCTACCCGAGTAGTAGATCTCACGCTGTTCGGTCTCTTTACCCGCCATTGCTGGCGAACCTCCCAAACCCACAATATAGCGCAAAGCAAAGTGAAATTCCAGTGGTACGTTGGGGTGACAGTTGCACCGTCACCCCGCGGGGTGGAAGTACAATTTTCGCCCCCAATAACGTTGAAGGCGTATCTGCACCCATTTCCTCAACATTTTTCTATACCCAGTTTATTGGATAGACCTGCTTTGCCCAACTTCTCTTGACCCGCCCCATCCGAATCCTTACCTTTTGGCCGCTATGATGTTACATAAACTCCGACCATTGATAATCTCCATGCTGCTTGTTGACCTGGCATCCATATTAAATGCCCAGGGACCACAGGGGGCCACCGGGCAACAATTATTGTTGCTGCATAATGGGCAGGCGCTGGAAGGGCAAATCAGCCGATCGGGCGATCTTTATCGCGTCGTTTTGCCCGACGGCGAAATCCGCGTAAAGGCAGCCGACGTGGAGTTGCTATGCAAAGATTTTGAAGAAGCATATCAGCGA
This sequence comes from Pirellulales bacterium, assembly GCA_963845975.1. Classification (GTDB taxonomy): domain Bacteria; phylum Planctomycetota; class Planctomycetia; order Pirellulales; family Thermoguttaceae; genus JBEKIK01. The sequence goes on from CAWJUD010000002.1 coordinate 2,506,849, forward strand.
AAGCGGGCGGCCGTCTCCGTGGGCAATCTTCGCGATCACCTGGAACTTGCCCACTGGTGTCAGCAGCACAAGCTTTACGACCACGCCGCCGCCGAACTGGCCGATGCCGCGGCCATCGCTCCGGGAAACCCAATTGTCGGCTTTTTGCAGCGGCGATTGCAATTTACCGCCGAGCCTCTGCCGGATAGACCCAAGACCGAAACCTCTCAGGACGATTCCCTATCGAACGAAGAACTGGACCGCATGATCCGCGGATTACCCCATAAAGCGGTTGAGAACTTCACGCAATCGGTGCAGCCTTTAATAATAAACAACTGCACCGTGTCGAACTGTCATGGTCCGCAGTCGGAATCCGGCCTGCGTTTACAGCGTATTCCCTTGGATCAACCCGCTGGACGAAGGATGACGCAACGCAACCTCTGCGCCGTTCTGCGGTATGTCGACCGCGATAATCCCTTGGCCAGTCGAATACTGACCGTTCCTATTGCCCCCCACGGCACCTCCAAGACAGCCGTCTTTACCGAGCACCAGGCATTGCAATATAAACGATTAGTCGATTGGGTGCTGCAACTCGGTCCGGCAGCCATGCCCGAATCGCCGGCAACAATTCCCAATCTCGAGCCAATGCTCGCGGATACCATCGTTGATGCCCCATCTCCGGCGACACTCCCGCGCATTCTGTCAAAAGATGCTCGAAGAGCCAGGCCCTTGCCGTCCGTTAAACCGGAACACGAGGCCGTTCAGGCGACGTTTCAAGTTCCCCTGTCAAAGCCCAATGAACCTGGATCTTCCACGGACTCGGAATCCAAAGCCTCGAAGATCAAACGCGGCGCCGCGCCGCCGGAATTCATCCCCAAGGACTCCTTCGATCCGGAAATCTTCAACCGCCGCTACTTCAAGCCGACGACGGATGGCGCATCTACAAGGGAAAAATCTTCGGGTGAAAAATAGATATTGCAAAGCCTAGACCAGTGGTCGTCTCATCGTGTAAAGCCGCGGCCATTGGCCGAGGTTTTGATTAAGCGCAACATCCACCCCGGGAAATCAACCATTCTAGCTCTTTCGTTCCGCATTGCCGTTGAGCAGCGAGTCGGCGAATTCTTTTTTCAATGCTTCAAGGGCTTTGGAACCCTGGAGGCCCGCAACGACGATGTTGATGCGAACCTCGCTGGTGCTGATCATGTCGACATTGATCCCCGACTTGCTCATCGCCTGAAACATGCGGGTGGCCACGCCGGTGTGGCTGCGGATGCCGGTGCCAAAGACCGAAAGTTTCGCAACTTCAGCCGAATATGTAGGCTGGGTAAATCCCAATGTCCCGGACATGTCACGGGCAACGCCCAACGCCTTTTCCAAGTCTTTCCTGGGCATGGTTACGGAGATGTTGGCGCGATTTTCGCGCCCTATGCTCTGCACGATCATATCGACCACGATGCCGGCTTCGGCCAATTCGTCGAATGTCTGCGCGGCCAGACCCGGCATGTCGGGCAGGTCCATGAAAGTGACCAGCGATTGGGTCTGGTCCAGGGTGATATCGTCGATGATCAGTTTTTCCATCCGTTCCAAGCGGGCAACGTGTTCTAATTGCCTGACCAGTTTCGCGGCATCGGTCTTGCGATGCGCCGGAACAGCCCCCGCATGCGCCGAGAGATACTCGGGCGGTTTTTGCAATTGGAAGGCTTCGTGCACCGTCCGCAAGGCTTCTTGGGCGTATTGCCGGTCGACCAACACCGATATCTTGATCTCGCTGGTGGTGATCATCTGGATGTTGATGCCTTTTTCGGCCAGGGCACGGAACATCGTGCCTGCCACGCCCTTCTGAGTGGCCATCCCCAGGCCCACCACCGAGACCTTGGCCACGTCGTCGCTGAAATTATAACCCTCGCCGCCTAGTTCCTTGACGGCGTTCTCAATGGCCTTAAGCGTAACCGGCAATTCATCTCGATCGACCGTGAAAGACATATCGGCCAGCCCGTTGGCGCCCACGTTCTGCACGATCATGTCGATAGAGATGTTTTTAGCGGCGATTCTGGAAAATATGCCCACCGCGGTTCCCGGGCGGTCGAGCACGCCCCGCACCGTCACCCGGGCCTCGTCTTTGATAACCGCCGCGCCGCAAACGGCCGTATTCGGCGCTTCCGGATCGTGCACGATCATCGTGCCGGGATTATCGCTGAAACTGCTCCGCACGTGTACCGGCACCGAAAATTTCTTGGCAAATTCTATCGAGCGGTTGTGCATTACGCCCGCCCCGGCCGTGGCCAGTTCCAGCATTTCGTCGTAACTGATCTGGGTTACGCGGCGGGCCTCGGGCACGATGCGGGGATCAGTGGTGTAAACGCCGTCCACGTCGGTGTAAATTTCACAGGACGCCGCGCCCAGGACCGCGGCCAGGGCCACCGCCGTGGTGTCGCTGCCGCCGCGGCCCAAGGTGGTTATGTTGAACGCCTCGTCCATCCCCTGAAATCCCGCGGCTATGACGATCTTCCCTTCGTCCAGGGCCTTGCGTATCCGCTCGGTCGAGATGGAGCGGATGCGGGCCTTGGTGTGCGTGCTGTCGGTGATGATGCCGATCTGCGCCCCGGTGAGACTGATGGCCTCGTGGCCCAGAGAATGGATGGCCATGGCCATCAAGGCCACGCTGACTTGTTCGCCGGTGGAAAGGAGCATGTCCATTTCCCGGGCGGGCGGATTGTCGGAAATCTCCTTGGCCAGATCAACCAGCACGTCGGTATTCTTGCCCATCGCGCTGACGACCATCACCACCTGGTTTCCTTCGTTTTTCACGCGGATCGCCTTGCGCAGCCGCCAAGATCTTTTTGCTGTCGGCAACGCTAGTGCCGCCGAATTTTTGTACGATAATCGACATTTTAGGGGATGGGGGTTGGAGGTTAGTGATTAAGCCGCGACCAGCGGTCGCATTTTTTGTTGCCTATAACGGATGCTACATTATAAATAAAACAAATTAATCCATCAAAAAATAAGCCATTCCCTTATATATTTCAAGGTATACAATGCTATTTTTTATTAATTCAAGGTGCTATAATCAAAATATCAGAGGGTAATTATGCCGGAAATATGCCGTTTCTTTGGAATCGTAATTGCAATGTATTATGACGAGCATCCCCCGCCCCATTTTCATGCAATTTATGGTTCCGAAAATGCAGAGTTTTCCATTGACCCTCCCGGATTGCTTAAAGGACATCTGTCGCCCAGGGCCTTGGCCCTTGTGGCTGAGTGGACCGCCTTACACCAAAATGAGCTTTTAGAAGCCTGGCAACAGCGGGCGGATGGAAAGAGACCTCGCAAAATCGAACCTTTGCGATAAGGAGCATTGAATAATATGAAATCCTGTGCAATGGTTACTGGCGTAAAATTACTCGATGGTTATCGTTTGGAACTAACTTTTTCAGATGGCTTTCGAGGCACTGTTGATTTGACTAATCGTATTGCGGGAAGAGAAGGGATATTCAAATCACTACAAGATCCCGCTTTTTTCCGGCAAGTCCGAGTTAATTCCGAATTTGGAACCATCGTTTGGCCAAACGAAGCCGATTTCTGTCCGGAAATGCTTTATAGTTGGGCCACTGGCACCCCGGTTCCGTTGCCTGAATCGGAGGCAGTTGTAAATTAAACAGACTTTATCGGGAAATAGATATATTAATGCCGTAATTCAAATCAGAAATTGAAGTAGTACCAGACAAAAATTTGTTTGTGAGTTTTATCGTTCATCACAACATATAAAGCACTTTTCCCACCCTCCAATCTGCGCTTGGAGGCAAAATATTCCACCTCATTACTCTGGTTCGGAAATCGCCAATCATCTGGCATCTTTGCATTGAACTTCTCTGCCCACATATTATTCTTATTGATTGGTAAAAGGTCCCAACTTTCAGTAAGTAAGTCAAGTAGTCCAGGAGAAGATTCCATTCGCCAAAAATTTTCTACATTGGAAAAAGCACCCCGATTTTTCAAATCATAAACTTTAATCTGCTCAATCTTGATTCGTTTTTGATCTGCATCTTTGAGCAGATATTGTAGGTCCATTGGCCATTCTGAACGATTTTCAACGGGCTCCCAGTGAGCACTAATAATTGAGCGAAAAACTACAAATCCTGAACAGAGTAAAGCAACAATAAATGTCAATCCGAATAACGAACGAATTGAAAACTGAAAAGGCCGTTTTTCAAGATTATTTGCTGGAGTTGAAAGGTGCGGTTGTGACATATTTTAATATGATCGTACATTGATTGTTATTACTATACGCCCATTAAAATTTTCCACTTTCAATAAATGCTTTCATCAATTTCCAGCCTTCGTGAAAAACCAGCGGCGATTTTTCCGCGGTGGGATCATCGTAGACTGTCGCGGAGTCGGGTTTAACGCCCGCGCCGGCCAGGGCAAAGGGCACGTAACCGTGGCTGTGGGTCTTTGTCCGCAGCGGCGTGGGATGATCCGGACTCACCAGGATGCGATATTCGCCATAGGTCTTCAAGGCCGCGTGCACCGGGCCGACAATGTGGCGGTCGATTTCTTCCAGGGCCTTGACTTTTGCCGCCGCATTGCCTTCGTGCGATGCTTCATCGGTGGCTTCAACATGTACGCACACCAGATCGACGTCCTTCAGCGCCTCAACTGCGTAGCGGCCCTTGGCGGCGTAATCGGTATCGGTGTAGCCGGTAGCACCGGGGACCTCGATTTTTTTCCAACCCATAAGCGCGGCCAAACCGCGGAGAAGATCGACGGCCGTGATCATCGCACCTTGTTTGCCATACAACTGGGCAAAGGGTGTCAATCGAAGCGTACTGCCCAAACCCCAAAGCCAAACGTTGGTGGCCGGCGGTTTACCGGCCGCCCGCCGGGCGACATTCACCGCATGATCGGCGAACAATTCCTCGCTTGCAGACATCAAATGGGTCAAAAGATCGCTGCCCGGACCGCGTGGATAAGCGTCTAGCACCGATTTATCCGTGAGATCGTGGGGGGGCGTGGTGCGGGTGTCCGGCGAAAAGGGGGCCGGCCGGCCGGCGCCACGGTACACCAGCAAATTCCGATAACTCACGCCCGGGTAGAATTGCCAGCCGTCGTTGCCCAGTTTATCTTGTGCGGTTTTGATGAGTTCGGCGGCTTCGGGCGAGGAAATATGGCCTGCTGTGAACGATTGCATCACCTGATCCTGGATCGTGACAAGATTGCAGCGTATGGCCCAATCGTCCGGCCCCAATTCGATGCCTTGCGCGGCGGCCTCCAAGGGCGCCCTGCCGGTGAAATGCTCCAAAGGATTGTAGCCCATGAGGCTCAAATTGGCCGTATCCGATCCGGCTGGAAGTTCCGCGGGCGTATTGTTCGATCGGCCCACTACGCCTGCCGCGGCCACGGCGTCCATGGCCGGAATATTCGCCGCTTCCAAGGGTGTCTTGCCGCCAAGCGCCTCCTGCGGCTCATCTGCGCATCCATCGGGAATAATCAGGGCGAATTTCATGCGAGGGTTCAGGGTTCGGGGTTCAGAATTTTGGCTTCAGCATTTGCACGGGGTGGTCAGTTTACTGACCACTTTTTGAAATCCGCATCGCAAAACCGCAAGCGGTTTCATTTTCAATCCATCATTATTATATTCATACTTCATCCCTCATCCTTCATCCTTTTAATCTCTCACTCTCATCCGCACGCTGCCCGGATGCACGCAGGACAGGCCGTTGATGGCTTGCAAGGCCTCCTGCATTGCGCCCTCGGTGGCGGTATGGGTCATGATGACCAGCGGCACGCAGGTGGACTCTTCCTCCTCGGTTTCATGCTGGATTAAGGAAGCAATGGATATTTTATGCCTGCCCAGGATCCCGGCAATGTCGGCAATTACGCCCGGCCGATCGTCCACGTTAAAACGCAGGTAATATCGGCCTGGAACCGTGGCTGGATCGCGGGGTATTACAGCGGCCTGACGCTCGCTCGACCACAGGTTTAACGTGCGGAAGGTTATTGCCATACGACCCAAAACAGTATCAATCAAATCGGACACCACGGCCGATGCCGTGGGCTTGGGTCCTGCGCCCAGTCCCTGGAAAAACACCCGGCCGACTGAGTCGCCGATCACGCGGATGGCATTATAAGCCCCGCGAACCTCGGCCAGGGGCGTGCCTTTGCGGACCAGTGTGGGCGAGACGTGCAATTCCAGGCCCTCGGGCACCAATTCGGCCACGGCCAAGAGTTTGATATTGTATCCCAACTCCCGGGCGTAACGCATGTCGGCCACTTCCACGACGTCAATCCCGATCCGCGGGATTTCGCGCCAATTAATCTGCGCCCCGAAGGCAAGATGGGAAAGGATTGCCAATTTTTGCGCGGCGTCGCTGCCGTTTACGTCCATGGCCGGGTTGGGCTCGGCATAGCCGCGTTGTTGAGCCTCGGCCAGGGCCGCATTGTAATCCATGTTCTGTTCATCCATCTGTGTAAGGATGAAATTGCTCGTCCCGTTAAGGATAGCGTGAATAGACTCGATCTGGTTGGCCGTCAGCCCTTCGTTAATGGCGGCAATGATCGGAATGCCCCCGGCCACGGCGGCCTCAAAGGCGATTGAACGGCCGAGCTGCCGTGCCTTGTCGAACAGTTCCCCGCCGTGTTCGGCCAGCAAGGCCTTGTTGGCGGTCACCACGTCCTTGCCGCTCTCCAGCATTTTAAGGACGATTGTCCGCGCGGGCTCCAACCCGCCGACCAGTTCGATGGCCACCGAAATATCCGGATTATTCGTCACTTTGCTGAAATCGTCGGTCAACACACCCGGCGGAAGCGACACGTTCCGCTGCCGGCGAAGGTCGGTATCGACCACGCAGGCCAATTCCACGGGCAGGCCGGCATGACGGGCAATCCGATCCTTATGTTCCAATAGAAGCCGGGCAACCCCCGATCCGATGGTACCAAAACCCACAATCGCGACTTTGGCTGAGTTCATGGCTAATCGAAGCCTGTAAATAAGTACTTATAAAACGATGCAATCCCCTATGGTAGGGTAGAACGCCGCGGGACGTCAAGACGGGCGGGCTGAGTAACAAAAAATCATCTATCCCAAATTATTTTACATGAAATCCTTTTTTTAACACAAATTTTCCATTTTTAAGGCTTGGTTTGTCTCCCGCTATTCGCAGGGATATCGGACCTGATTTGGTTGACGAAACTGAATCAAGTAGTGTAGAATCATCGATATCCTACCCGATATCACACCCCTTGCAGGCCAAAGGAGTCCGTTCCATGAGTCAGTATTCTCGCAGAGATTTTTTAACCCACTCGGCAGCCGGAGCATTGGCACTGGCATCGCACGGAATTATGACAAAGGCCGCCTTTGCGGCAGAACCCACCGAGATGGCCATCGCCAAATGGAACGGCCCGACTGATCTTAACCCAGAACAACTTAAACAGGCCGCCGTCAAACTGACCGAAAATGCGATCCAAGCCATCGGCGGGTTGAAGCGATTTATCGGCAATGGCTCGGTGGTTTGGATCAAGCCTAATATCGGCTGGGACCGCAAACCCGAGACGGCAGCCAACACCAATCCCGACGTTGTGGCCACGCTCGTCCGTCTGTGCCTGGACGCCGGGGCAAAGACGGTCAAGATCGGCGATAATCCATGCGCCATAGCGGCCAAGTCTTATGCTTCCAGCGGCATCGTTGACGCCGCAAAACCGCTTGGTGCCGAAATAGTCTTCATGGACAAGAGCCGGTTCAAGATTACGGAAATCAAGGGCGATCGGATCAAGAGCATACCCATTTATCCGGAAATACTGGAATGCGACCTCGTTATAAACGTCCCTGTAATTAAGCACCACGAGATGTCCAGATTGACCATGTGCATGAAGAACTACATGGGCGTGGTTGAAAAGCGGCCCACATTCCACCAAGACATGCCCACCTGCCTCTCCGACATCACCCGATTTATGAAACCGCGGATCAGCGTCCTGGATGCGATTCGGGTTCTTAAGGCCCATGGACCGCAGGGCGGAAATCTTGCCGACGTAGAAATGAAACTCGCCCTGGCCGCCGGCACTGATGTCGTCGCCTTGGACGCCTGGGGCGCCGAAATAATGGGCAAGAAACCCACCGATATCCCCTCGGTTAAAAAAGGCGCGGAACTCGGGCTGGGTAAAATCGACTACCAGTCGATCGCCAAGGAGATCGCCGTTTCATGAGTCCAGCGGTCCGATGGCTTACCACCGCGCGGGTCCGCCGCGTGGTGCAAGTCCTGTTGCTTGCGGCTTTTTTCGCCTTGGTACTCCTGACGCGGTTTCAGGCCGCGTCGCCCGTCGCCTCGCCAGATGGAAAAACCGAATCCCCTCCGGCATTACAGGCCCCGGCTCCGCTTTTAAAGATATTTTTTCTGACCGACCCGCTGATAGCGGCCGTCACGGCCCTGACGGCGCATAGCGTGCCAAAAATCGCACTTTGGTCCCTGCTGACAATTGCCGTGACAATCCTCTTAGGCCGGGTATTTTGTGGTTGGTTCTGCCCGATGGGAACGATCCACGCCATCAGCAGCCGATTATTCCGCCGCCGTAAAAACCGCAGGGGCCTGGGCAATTGGTCCCGATGGCAACTGGCCAAGTATTATCTTCTCCTTGGATTGCTGGCCGGGGCGATTTTTGGTTTGCACTGGATCTGCGTGTTGGACCCAATCGTCTGGCTCACGCGGACCACGAGCACCGCCCTTGTGCCCGCCGCCCAATGGGCCGCAAAAGACAGTTCCACGGCCCTATATCAGAGCGATCCTGGCATTGGCCCGGTGCGGATCGACAAGGTTGTCGAACCGGCTTATCAATTCACCAACAAATACGTATTCGGGCTCGAAGGATCCGACCACGACCCGGCTTATCTCGGCGCAGGCTTGATCCTGCTGTTTTTTGCGGGCATGGTGGCCCTGAACGCCTGGCGGCCGCGTTTCTGGTGCCGATACCTTTGCCCCCTGGGCGCATTGTTGGGAATATTCTCATGGCGGCCCCTGTTGCGGCGCAACGTCAAGTCGGAATCCTGCAACCAGTGCGACCTTTGCGGCATGTCTTGCCAAGGAGCGGCAGCCGTTGGGCCGGGCGGCGCTTGGAAACCCATGGAATGCCTGGGGTGCATGGATTGCAGTGAATCTTGCCGCCACGAAAGCCTGTCATTCCAATTTACCCTGCCCTGGCACAAAGAACCCAAAATCGAATCAATCGATCTTGGCCGCCGAGGAATGATGGCAGCGGCAATCGGCGGCATTGTAACGCTGGCAGCCATGCGCATAAGCCCCCAGGCACGCGGCAGGACTTTCAACCCGATGCTTATTCGTCCACCGGGCGCACGGCCCGAGCGCGAATTCCTCCAACGCTGCACCGGTTGCGGGCTGTGCATGAAGGTCTGCCCGACCGGCGGCCTCCAGCCCACTTTGACCGAGGCCGGCCTGGAAGGACTTTGGACCCCGATGCTCGTGCCGCAGATCGGCTACTGCGATTATATGTGCAATCTTTGCGGCCAGGTCTGCCCGACCGAAGCAATCTTGCCGCTTGCGCTTGAGGACAAACAAGCAACGCGGATCGGACTGGCGTCGTTCGACATCACCCGCTGCATCCCATACGCCTACGGACGCAACTGCATGGTTTGCGAGGAACATTGCCCAATCCCGGATAAGGCCATCTATTGCCTGGAAGTCGAAATTCAAGACCGCAACGGCGAGAAGAAAACGATCAAACGGCCGTATGTCGATGCGGAAAAATGCATCGGCTGCGGCATTTGCGAGCACGTATGTCCATACAGGGACCGTCCCGCGATCCGTGTGACCTGCGCAAACGAATCCCGCAACACGGACAACCAACCGATCCTGGGCAACGGCGAAGAATATCCTGTAGCGTAGAAATAAAATCAGGGCAATCTTCGTCAATTTCTCTCCCTATTGTTGCGTTTTATTATTTTGTCTTGACTTTATTGGGATCCAGTTCCAAACGCAGGTAATCGTACAGCACGCCTTGCCTTCATCTCAGAAAGGATCTAATTTACGAAGGAAGAGAATTGACAAACCATTACCATCCCATCACCATGTTCGACTCGATCACCTTGCGGGAGTGATCCAGGTCGGAACCGGTTTTTTGCATGTAGAGCCGAATGGCATGCAACTTGTCGCCGGCGGCCTTGGCCAGACAATCCCGGGCCGTATGGCAGGGGTCGGCCGCCCCGTTTATGCCCAACGCCGCCTTGGATATCACCCACGTATCACGGGGACGCCGGGTAACACGCATAGGCGGTTCATGAGGATAGCTCTCCTCGACAACTTGAGTTGCGGCCTCTTCGTCGGCCGCCCAGGTAATGATGATGTGCGACTCGGTTTCAATCTCAAACAAGGGCATGGATCTGGCCTTTAGGAAAGGGATGGCGGGCAGTGAATAATAGGAAGGAACACAATAATTAAACTTTAAATCTAATGACCGCCAACGTCAACAGGTTGGAATGGTTTTACTTTTTTTGACCCCTGAGAGAGGGGCCGGGAATAAGCAATTACCCAAGTCAGGAGGTCGGAAATTCTTGTCTGCCCCGAAAAAGTCCAGCTAATTCAGGAGGCTGGACATTCTTGACTACCCCGAAAAAGTCCAACCAAAATCAGGAGGGCAAAAATTCTTCTCTGGCTCAAAAAAACAGATAAAAAAAGACAGGCAAGAATGCCTGTCGTCTTGTTTAAAATTGGTCAGGTCTTTTTAATGTAGCGTCTTATTTATACTACGCTCAGAACTTCTTCTTCAGGCACGCGGGTTATATTCGCGCCATCGTTCCAGAAAACACAATTTCGGCCTGAAATTTTGGACCGGTATAACGCGGCATCGGCCCGAGTCAGCAATGTTTCCTGGGTATCCTCTTTTTGGGCCGAAGACACGCCGCCGCTGATGGTCAAGGATAATTTCTCCTGCACCTTTGCCCTTAGACGTTCGCTGAGTATGCAGGCCCCGTTGTGGTCCGTTTGGGGCATGACCACCACGAATTCATCGCCGCCGTATCGCGTCACTATATCCGTTTCCCGCACATATTCATCGAACAGTCGAGCAAGATCCTGAAGCATTCTATCGCCGTGCAGATGCCCCTGCTCGTCGTTTATGCGTTTAAAATGATCGATATCGAATATTACCAGCGAAAACGGCGTCTCGTATCGGCTCAGAAGGGCAAACTGGGCTTGTATGGTGTCGTCCAGAGCGCGGCGGTTTTTGACGTTTGTCAATGGATCGGTTCGCACTTCCGTGAAGGTCATTAGGTTTGCGCTCTGTTGGCGGATTTCGTCGTAAGCGTTGGCCATTTGCGTCGCTAATTTCAGGGTAGGTTTCAGTATTTCCTCGGCCTCGCGGCAAAGTTCTTTCCAAGCCGATTCATCATGCTGATCGCTGAGCCTGCCGATGTGATCCTTGAATCGCGTGACGTTGGCATGGTGCTTCGCCAAACTCTTGCGGATTCCCCACGATATCTTCTCCAATTCCGCAGCCACGGTCTGCGCATGCCGCAATTCCCGCTTTGAATGCTCGACCATCTCATTGGTCGTCTTCCGGGTCCGCCGGCCCACTAAATACCCGATGGTTGCCACGATAGCCAAAGCCAAGGGGATGGGGATATGAACCATCCAGACATCCAGGTTGCCAAAGAGGTACTGCATAGCCTTTTTTTAATAATCTGTATGTTGATGCCCCGTAAAAGCCCGACATATGGGCTCGTCGTTCCGGCAGCGTCTTCTAAAATGTCCGCTAATACTGCGACCGGGAACCAAACCCGCGCAGGCAAATCAGGCCGATAATGATCACCACGGCCAGGACCAGCAACCACTGCTGCGGACTCAGGCGAGCCGCGTAATGAAATACTTCACGTATCCAGTTATACACCATGGCTTTCCCGTCTGCGTCTATTTTGCATTCTCTAATAAGTTTAGGTCATTAATATCCCGCTCACATTTCCGCCTCACGTGTAATAATGCCCGGTGCAATAACGCTAGATAAGGAATTTGCCAATTGTAATGATTAAAAAACCTAAACCTTCGACACGTGGTAATTACATATACCCAACTTGCCGAATAATTACACCCATCTTTTTAAGTACTTACTGGAGTTTTGCAACTTACTCCCCTCTACCTTTGGGAGAGGGGCTGGGGTGAGGGCCTGGGTAGATCAAACAGTTAAGGTAAGACTTTTTTCCCTAAAAACCCTCACCCTAACCCTCTCCCAGCGGGAGAGGGGACTTTGATTTTCCTTTTTGCAAAACTCCAGTACTTATACGACTGTTACTTATCTCGGATGCCCATGACCGTTTGCGGTTTCGCAACGGATCTCCGACAGTTTATCCCGAAATTCAGGATTGCAGCCGCTTGACTATCTTTCTGACGACGATGCGCGGACCAAGACGAACCGAGAAGATGCCAAGTTTGTTTCTGAATCCCGGTATAACGAGCACTTTGCCGCGGCGAAATCCTCGATAGCCCGTCGAAGCCACGCTTTTCGCATCCATCACGCCAAGACGAAACAATAGAGTATCCTCCTCGTGCGCAACGGCGGCAAACCCCGTGGCAGTGGGACCCGGGGCAAGGCATGTTACTTTGATCTTTGTCCCGGCCAGTTCTTCAGCCAAGGCCTCGGTAAAGGACACGACATAAGCTTTGGCGGCAAAATAAACCGCCATATTCGGCCCCGGTTGAAACCCGGCCGTTGAACCGACGTTTAAAATGCCGCCCCGTCCCCGCTCGATCATCCCCGGCAGGAACAGCCTGGACAGGTGCGTCAGCGCCGTGATGTTCACCTGAATCATGTCCAACTGTCGTTGTGTCGGCAGCTCCGCAAAGGTTCCCAGCGACCCGAACCCGGCATTATTCACAACGACATCCACCGTGACTCCCTTTGCCGTCAAGCCATCGAAAATGGTTTGGGGCGCCGCGGCATTGGCCAGGTCATTGGGCTCAACCAGGACGTCCACGCCGTGATCCCGCTTAAGTTCTTCGGCCAGCAGTTCAAGTGCGCCCCGGTTCCGGGCAACCAGAACAAGATTGCTTTTATCGGCGGCAAACAGTTTCGCCAATTCCAAGCCGATGCCTGATGACGCGCCGGTGATCAAGACGGTTTCTTTAGCCATGGTTTTTCTCCCCGTTAAACCTTAAAATGACCGGGTTGTGATATCGAACTTAAAGACATCGTATTCAAACGGAGAATTTTAATCAAAATAATTTTTCCCAACAGGCAGGCTGGTCCATGAAGGCAAAAAACATTTTCCACGGCATTCCACCCGAACTGGCCGAGGAATTGCTCACTACCATACATACCGCCAAAAATATTCGTATCGAGCGGATTGTATCGCAGGGACAGTGCTCTCCGCAAGGATTCTGGTACGATCAGATTGAAAACGAATGGTTGATCGTCCTGAAAGGCAAGGCCTCAATTCAATTCGACGGCGATCCCGAACCCGTGGATCTCCGCCCCGGTTCTTATCTGAACATCCCCGCCCACGTAAGGCATCGCCTTGTGCGAAGCAGCCAAACCCGGCAGACTGTCTGGCTGGCGATCCACTACGGCGATTAAAAGGATCATGCTATGCTGGCGATAGCGTAATAAGTCTGGCATTACGGATCATTTTTCAATGCAAATGTCATCAAGATGCGGAAATTTCGACGTCTCGGGGATTATTATTGTAGTGGAAAATCCTCTTCCACGACCCTGATATTCAATCCCTTACCGTCTTTTTTATTTCCGCTCGTGTCCACAATCAAGTCGCCTTTGACATTCGAAGCATCGTATATCAGACTTGTTTTGAATGCCTCCTCGGCCGGATTTTTACTGAACTCGAACTGCGGCTGGAACTCGCCATCGTAGCGAATGCCGGTGGAAATCCGGACCGTGCGAATCCTACCCACAAAAGTGTATTTAGGATTGTATTGTCCAATGCCTATATAGCCTACAACGAACATGGCCGGTCCCGCCTTTTGTGCGCCTTTATCCGTGTGGACCAAGCGGCCGTCCACGAAGAAGCAGATTTTCTCGTCGTCAAAGGTCACTGCCAGATGGGCCCATTTACGAATCGGCAAAAATTCACTCGTCCAAAAGTCCCGCAGATCTTTGTTTTTTTGCGTACGCCGCCCGCCCAATTGACCATCCTTGCCGATCCGCACGCCCAGTCCGCCGGTGGATAGTTTGGCGTCGTCGCTGCCAAAGACGAACATATCTGCATTTTCGGCGGCCGCCGGACACCAAATCCAGGCTTCCACGGTCGAGGGCATGGATCGTTGCACCGGAGTGACGATCGCCGATTCTCCGGAAAATACAAACACCTTGCGGCGCTCGGTCTTCGGCGCTTCAACCGTTCTTGGAACGTATGCGGCCCGGGCGTCAATGGGCCGGTTGATTTTCATCGGAGGATTAAATGGCGGATTATTTTTACTGACCGGTGGTACGTCGCTTGCAGCATTTGTGGTTGCAACATTAGTGTTTGTAACGTTCGCGGTTGGTTTCGGGGGAGTGGCGCTTGAGCCGTTCAACGGCGCAGTTGGCATTTCTTTTTGCAGAAGAATCGACAGTTTCTCGTTCTGGCCGGGCCTGGGGGCCAACAATTGACTGAACGGCTTATAACCTTCGCAGGATGCCGTGATAAGCACATAACTCCGCCAGGCAATATTATCGAAACGGATTTCCCGCGTCTTTCCAGCCCCGGTAATTGTTCCCATATTGTTCTGTACGGCAAGCGCGGCCGAAGGAGGGTCGATCTCCACGTTGTAAATGGCTGCCCCCGCGCTCCTGGGCCGCCTTTCCGACCGGCCGCCCTTTGCAGCGCCAGCCTGATCTCCCGAGGCCGCCTGGTCCGCTATAGCGTTAGGATCCTTTTCCCTGTCCGGTATGATGTATAGAAAAATTACCAGGACCATAGCCAGAAAAAGGCCTCCCCCCAAAACGGAAAAAATTACCCGCATCTGCCGCAAATTCTGTAAAACAGGAGCATCTTCCGCCGGCACATCTTCGGCCGGCGGCGGTTGGGCTTGCCAGACCGGCGGCGGTTGTTCTCGGTCTGCTAAAGGCACCGTCGATTTAAATCCGGCCAGTGGAGGAATCCTTGACGGCTTTTCTTGACGCCCTCCGCCGGTCCGCCTGGCCTGCTGCCTGACGTTGATTTTTAATTGTAAATCATAAGCCGGCTTTTTTTTCTTATCCAGCAAGCACAACCGGGCGGCCGCCAGTTCGTTTAACAATTTCTGCGACTCCGCTGTATGTTCGCCCGTGGCCCTTTGCTGCACATAAGCCATTTGCCTGTTTGCCGCGGCGTCGATCACTTCCGGGTCGGACTCGAAAAGATCGATGGCCAGCAACCGGTAATAATTCGGCGGCTGATCTTTAGGAGGGATACCCAGCCATTTATGATATGGATCGAACATCGAGCGTTTCACTTATTTCTTATGCAATCGTTCACCGGGTATCTTTTATACGGGTCGTGAACGGTCACTGTATTTAAACAAACTCCAATTCCCCGCCCTAGGGGGCATGCTTGTTAAAAGTTGTTAAAAATAGTATATTACTTTTATATTACATCACACGGCTGGTAGTGCAATCCCGCTGGAACGGGAATGTACCCAATTAACAGGAAACTCCGCCGCAGGCCGGACCATGCATGGCAAAAATCAGCCCCCTGTCGGCATTGATCTGGGAACCACTTTCTCGGTGATCGCCCATCTCGATCCGAGCGGAAGGCCCTGGACGATTCCCAACGCCGAGGGCGATCTGATCACGCCCAGCGCAGTTTTCTTCGACGGAAATAATATCATCGTCGGCAAAGAAGCCGTCAAGGCGGCGATCGTCGCGCCGGAAGACGTGGCCCAGTTCATGAAACGCGAAATGGGCTGCACCTTTTATGGTAAACCGATCCACGGGGAACACATTCCGCCTGAAGTTATTCAATCGTTCATACTCGATAAACTCCGCCGCGACGCCTCTTTGAAGCTCGGCGATTTCCGCAAGGTCGTGATCACCGTCCCCGCCTTTTTCAATGAACCCCGCCGCAAGGCCACCCAGGATGCGGGCTCCCTGGCCGGCTTGGAGGTCGTCGACATCATCAACGAACCCACCGCCGCGGCCATCGCCTATGGCGTCCAGCAAGGTTTCCTCTCGCCCAAGGGCGAAGCCAAAGAGCACGAAAAAATACTCGTCTACGATCTCGGCGGCGGCACCTTCGACGTGACGCTGATGGACATCGACGGCAATCACTACAACGCCGTGGCCACCGCCGGCGACGTGTATCTGGGCGGCATCGACTGGGATCACCGCATCGCCGATTACGTGGCTCATGAATTCACTAAAAAAAATCGGGGGATCAATCCCAAGGAACACCCCGCCGGTTTCCAACGCTTGCTCCGCGAGGCCGACGATGCCAAACGCACCCTATCGGTGCGCGATCAGACCACAATCACCTTCGAGCACGCCGGCTTTATGGTTCAAGTGCCGCTTACCCGAGCGCAGTTCGAGGAGATGACCGCCGACCTGCTCGATCGCACCCGCTTTACCGTGGTCAACTTGATGCAGGAAAGAGGATTGAAATGGGAAGACATCACCCGCCTCTTGCTGGTCGGCGGTTTGACCCGCATGCCCATAGTCCAGAAAATGCTCGAGGAACTTTCCGGCAAGAAACCCGACCGGTCCCTGTCGGCCGACGAATCCGTCGCCCATGGCGCGGCCATTTACGCCGGATTGGTCATGGCCGCCAAGACCGCCGATCGCCCCGAGTTCTCCGTGCGCAACGTGAATTCTCACAGCCTCGGCGTATTGGGGATCGAAAAAGCGACCGGCTTGCCTCGCAACCGCGTGATGATACCACGCAACTCGCCTTTGCCCGCAGTTAAAACATCCCGCTTTGCCACGCACCGGGCGAATCAGGCCGCCGTGGCCGTCAATGTAGTCGAGGGCGGAGACGCCAGCGGCAACGATGCCACTCCCATAGGCAAATGCGTTATTCGCGATTTGCCCCCGGGCCTGCCCGCCCGGACTCCCATTGATGTCACCTTCCGCTATGGCCAAAACGGCCGGCTGACGGTCAAGGCCCGGCTCCCAGATCTGAATAAAGAAGCGACGTCGGAAATCCAGCGCTCCACGGGAATGACGGTCGAGGTAATGAAAAATTGGAACGAGCGAATTCAAAAAGGAGACGGACCCCTTAAAATGTCCTAACAGGAGTTTTGCAAAATGTTAATTCAATGTCCCCTCTCCGGGCACCGACCGAAGGTTGGTCGGGAGAGGGTTGGGGTGAGGGCGGTTTATAATTGAATAATCGATTAAAAATCTGTTTTGTGATAGGCTCTTAATCTCCAACCACCTGCAATCATGGCAATCACTGTAGAACTTGGCATCGGTCAAATAATCACCGTCCAGCACGACTCCGCGACCATTGGACAAGCCCCGGGCAGCGACATCCTCATTTCTAATTCGCCGAAAATCCAACCGCTCCATGCCCGGATCGTCAAAGTGGCCAACAAATGGATGATCGAGTCGGCCGGCGACTGGCTATTGCAGGTCGGCGACGGCGTGCCCGGACGCAAACTCTGGCTCAATCCCGGCGACCTCATCCATCTTTCCGAGTCCGGACCTTACATGGTCTTCGAGCCCAAACCAAAGGCTGCAAAACCCGTCGTTAAACCGGCCGAACCGGTGCCGGCTCAAACAGCGGAAACAGCCGAATCAGATAAGCCCACCATTCCTCCCTTCCTTCAACCCGTCCAGCGCGCCCCTGCCGAAAAACCGAAAAAACCGCAACCCGGCAAGCAACTCGACGAAGAAGACGAGATATGGGAAGAAGTGTTCGGCTACTGGATGGAAGAACGGCATAAAGGGTGATATATACCCAGGTGCAGGGATAAACAGGATAAAGGAACAGGATAGAGATGTCAGGAACCATTAATTTCGTGGAATGTGTTTGGAGCACCGGTACAGCCGCAACTTGCGCAGCGAGGTGTGGTCTTGACTGACAAGAATCCATTAATACAAGGAACATCATCCACTCTGAGACCGTCTCGACTGCATCGGGCATTGCGGATCGCTCCGGGATGCGCCACGCTATCTATGTTCTGTATCAGAATGCGTGGGGCTTGACCTGCTAAACGTCGTAATGGTCTTCATGTTCCTTATCGGAATTGTATTATGCTATTCTTCGAATGCGGTTGGTTTATTTTTTTTTGATTGGCGGAGTTGTATCGCTGTGGTTTGGAGACATGCCTTTCAGATCATGCGAGCGCTCAGCACGTGCTCGGATACGAAGGGGCGAGTGCGTCTATTGTGGTAGTAAAATCAACGGCTCTTGTAAGAAATGTTCTGAGGATAAAGGTGTCAGATAAGGCATTTGGAACCATTATTTATTGAATCCACTCATCAATATTGGTTCCTGATACCTTTATTTCGATTCGTCACCACAACATACCAGGGAGGCACACATAACTACGGCACCGATTTCCAAGTTGGCATAGATGGCACTGGTTTTTCAATCCTGGATTCGTTTAATGGCTCCAACGAAGCATGTCCGCAAGGAGGCTTGCTGCCCTTAGGATCAAACCTTTATGGCGTAACAAGCGGCTGGGCCCAACCGACTAGCGTCAGCAATGGTAGTTTGTTTTACGTCACCATCCCCATACCTGAACCCTCCACCCTCGTTCTCCTCGGCACGGGCATTGTTGGGCTAAGCGCCTATGCATGGAAATGGCGGAAGGCGCATCGGAACAATTAAAAGTAACGTCAGGAATTATTGCTTCCAACGAAAAGACGTATCCTACCCTTTACATGCATAAATACTGCCGGGTAGTTCTCTGGGCGTTGCCCAAGAACTACCATTCCAAGTGGAGGCGGCGGGGGTTTGATCGGATTCCTTCGCAAGTTTTAATCGATTCTTCATAACATCTTTTCCCATAGCATCTTCCGACTCTGGATTTCTGTCACATTACTCCAGGACGGGAAATGATTTTTCGATACGGCGGCGGTCATATTTCGATATAGGATATGTCTCAAGTAGAGAGGTGGAGGTATTATTTTCCCAACTCGCATTCTATTCTAGACTCGATACCCTCTCGACGTAAGTGCCTTGCTGATTTGGGGGGTAACGTTCCTTACGCCTACAACAATCCCGATCTTCCACTAACTTCGATATTACTGCCCCTTTGCCTTCCCCCTCCCCACACGCAATAATTCCCTGGAAGGGAGATACTCGTGCAAAATCCCAGAGAAGCAATGTGGGAAATGCAACGTTTGGCGGATCGGGTCTGTGTTCTGATCCTCAGCAGCGATCTACCAGTAATCGACATCGAGATAGAAAAGAACAAAGTTCGAGAACACTGCCTCGAACTTTACCCTGACCGGGAACAACTCTACGAAATGATTTACGAGAGCCGCTTTCAGCGGCTTTGGAAGCAGTTTCGAGGTGAGGAATAATGTAGGTCTATTCCCGATCCTCGCTCGCCAATCGAATCGCTTCCACATAGGGATCACATGATCGGATTCGGGTAACGTGATCGACTGCCTCCTCCAATTGCCATCCTTTAATCCAGAAGAGGTAAGCAATAACAATGCTCGGGGAACGATTGACTCCCATGCTGCAATGAACATAAACCTTGTGTCCCCGTTGTAGGAGTGCATCCAGAGCTTTGACACATTCTGGTAAGTGCCTTCTCAAATCATCGGGATCGAAATCTAGCACAGGAATCCGCCGAACCTCGATCTTCAATTTACGATAGTGAGTTTCAAGAGTGGCCAAATCAATTCCCCAATAGGCAAAATCGTCGTCCGTCTGAACATTGAGTACCGCTGAGATCTTTTGATCCCGTTTGAGTTGGTCAATATCCCGAGGACTATGCGGGCTGGGACCCACAAACAAGTTGGGAAGGATGCTACTAATGTCCATGGCATCTATATTTTACCATCTGTTGAAGATAATACCTGTCGTTTAATGGACTCCCACTACCTGAAAGGGTGATTTGACAAGAAAAAATGCCCGTATAAAATGAGAGGCAGTGGAGGCAACTCCACACTCTTTCGCCCAGCGGTCCCTGCCCCCCGCTGGGCATTTTTATTTCTTGTTCCTTATTCCTCCGCACATTTTTCCTTCATTTCAATCCATTCCTCGTTGCTCGGGCATCCAGCATCGGCCCATCGACGCAGTTCAAGTGCGTTCCATCTAACGCTGGTGCCAAAGCGGATCGGCTAGTATGCGACCTGATTTGGCAAGTTCGTTCGCTGATTAAGCAATTTGGCAGCTTCTCTCGAACTTAAGAGAATTTGCGGATAACTTTTCATCTTGGGCAATGCATCCATGACAACCGCTTTCAGAAAATCCCCCAGTTGGTATGTGTCTTCGATTTGAATTGTAACAGAAGCATTAAAACGAAGGGCTTGTTGTAGAGATTTGGGCATGGTTTTCTGCTCGATTTAAGTGAATAGGGCCATCTTGAAATCCCCTCCCCGATTAGGTAATATGAGGGGGCCAGTCACGAGGCTGGGAAACAATTAAAGGAGGACAAACCGTGGCTCACCAGCCACGATGAAACAATTGGATAGACGTGTGAACGTCAAGTATTTGCTTTCAGGAAAACGACCAACCTGAGCCGCTGAGGCTCTTGAAGAAGAAAAGCAGTTACTTGGCCCACACGCTCCGTATGGGAGCGTTGGGCCGGGTTCTGTTTTCTTCTACCCCTTGGTCGGGGTTCCTGGAGCAGGCTCGGTTTCAACGCTCCTTTTTTATTGGGCTTTTCCACGGCTGACTGACACCGACTTGTTTGCTCGTCATCAGTCACAATTCTGCTTATCCATAAACATGGGGAAGGAGTGTTACATGCCTCAAGAATGGTATTACACTAAAGGCGATCAAAAATACGGTCCTGTAACTGTCGAGAAATTGAAGGAACTGGCAGCCTCAGGACAGCTTCATCAGAGTGATCATTTATGGCAAGAGGGAATGAAACAATGGGCCAAGGCAGGGGCAGTGAGTGGGTTGTTTTCTGAGGTGCAAGCTGTCCCTCCACCATTACCTCCGACTACTTCCCGTCAAGACGAATTAAATACTTCTCCGAAAGAGTCTTCCCCTTCATCCACCTACCAAACGACTAATGAGTCAAATACACCTCTTGATTTCTTAACATCAATGAGCGTCAAAGATTTATCTAACAGCAACGCATCATCAAACCGTCAGACTATAACTTCTAAAATTCCAAGCCGAGCAATAATGCCTCTGTGTTGGCTCGGGGTGATTCTGTTCGCCGTTGCGGCTGTTTGGTACACCTACACATGGGATAAAGCACGCAGGATCAAGTCAGCAATAGCGATTGGCGGAGCATTTTGGAACAAAGGAGAGAAGGATAAAGCAGTTGAAGAATACAAGCAAGTATTAGATTCACTCGTGGCTGGATCAGATGCTTCCATTCTTTATCAGCGAGTTATAGACTACTACGTGGGAATGAAAGATCTAGTTTCGGCAAAAATACATATAAAGGCTGCAAAAAGTAGAGGGATCGCCGTTGCGGATTTAGAAGAACCAACTTATGACAAGCAGCCTAAACTAATTACAACAGTCTCAAATACTGGAAATGCTGACCAGGGCGGAATCACTAAACCAGAAACATCCAATTTGAATTCAGACGAACGTAAATGGGGCTTCCTGGACAAGACAGGGAAAATTGTTATTAATTTCCAATATGATGATGTCCTACCTTTTTCCCAAGGGCTTTGTGCTGCATTGAGAGATGGTAAATGGGGTTATATTGACAAGCAGGGGTACACTGTAATTGATTTTCAGTATGATACTGCTGACAGATTTTCTGAGGGTGTAGCATTTGTAACAAAAGCGAAAGAGCGACTTTGCATTGATACAAAAGGTCAGAAGTTATTTACTCATCAGTTTGATCATTGCAATGCGTTTTCTGAAGGATTAGCAGTAGTTGAAACGAGCATCGGCAAAAATAAAAACATATGTGGTGTGATTGATAAAACAGGAGCAGTTATACTAAAACCTTATTCCTATTCCGAAATAAGTTCATTTTCTAATGGCGTAGCTATCGTAAGGTATGGTCACGGCCCACTTGAAACATGTTCTTATGGATTGATAGACAAGTCTGGCAATTTGATTATGGAACCACAGAACTTTCACATCGCCGAGTTTCACGATGGTGTAGCAATCATAACTGCAGGAGTGGGTTCAGGCAATGGGATTCAGTGGGGAATAATTAATACTAATGGGCGATTCGTTGTTCCATTGCAGCAACAACTTGGTTTTCTTTCATTTAGCTTCAGTGAAGGCTTAGTACCATTCCATTCAAATTCTTCGAGAGCAGGGTATATTAATACTAATGGACAGATTGCTATCAGTCTCGAAAAGGTAGATGATGTCTGAGGTGGACCCCGTTGTCCAGACCACTGTTTACGATCAAAGGTAGCAGCCCGCGAGACCTATACCAAAGGTCTCGCGCGGCTGCTGATTTAACCAATAAGGTGGGAAGTGCCAATAGGCTATCCCCGTCTTGCGCGATTTCAAAACGATTTGGACCACACCTGCAAGGCTCTCTTTCATGCCGCCCGATACACGGCCAGCGGCGTGAGATATTCCAAGGCGCTGTGAACGCGCTCATCGTTGTAAAATTGGAAGAAGTACGAAAGTCCTTTTTCCAATGCTCGCACCGTTGCGTAGTCGTGCAGGTACAGGTCTTCATACTTCACCGTCCGCCATAATCGTTCCACGAACACGTTGTCCATCCAGCGGCCGCGGCCGTCCATGCTCACCGACACGCCCGCCGCTGCCAAACGACTAGTAAACGCCACGGCCGTGTATTGCACGCCCTGGTCGGTGTTGAATATCTCCGGAGTGCCTTGCGAGAGGGCTTCATCCAACGCCTCCAGACAAAAAATGCCGTCCAGCGTGTTCGACAGCCGCCACGACAATACGTAGCGACTGTACCAATCCATGACCACCGTCAGGTACATCCAGCCCTGCGTCATCGGCACGTAGGTGATGTCGCTGGACCATACCTGGTTAGGCCGCACAATCTCCATATTTCGCAGTAAATACGGGTATATTTTGTGTTCTGGGTCGTGCCACGACAATCGCGGCTTGGGATAAATCGCCTCCAAACCCATGATCCGCATCAACCGTTGCACCCATTTTCGATTCACTCCCAAACAGGCCGCCATCCGCCGACTCCCGTAAAACGGAGTCCGCAGATACTGCTCGTCGATCCGCCGCATCAACGACAAATCCTCCTCGAGCGTATCGCGCCGTATTGACGCATACCAACTCGATCGGTTCAAACCCAAAAGCTCGCACTGCCGGCGGATGCTCACGCCGGGACAGCGCGGTTCAACGCACTTTCGTTTGAACTCAATCGAGTCGGGCAACTTTTTTTTTCAACCACGCCAGCTCCATCTGCAAGCGGCCGATCTGCTCGTACAAGTCGGCGATCAACGCCTCCTGCTCCTGGCTCTCCCGGCGACGATCATCCGAAAACAGTTCGCCCGCCCCTTCCAACAATCGCTTCTTCCAGTAGCCAATCTGCGTCGGATGCACGCCGAATTGCGACGCCAGTTCGCTCGTAGTGCGGTCTCCACGCACCGCCGCCAACGCCGCCTTCGCCTTTAGCGAGGACTCGATCCTCCGTCGTTTCGCTCCCATCTCGGACTCCCTCCATTCGGACCATGAGTACATCTAATCTATCAATTTTCGTGGTCCATTTTTCGGGGTCCAGTATAGTCGGTATTGAATCTTTTGCTGAGGGTTTAGCTGCTGTACGATTTACATTATTAACCCCATGGGATCCCAAAGATGGAAAATACGGCTATATCAATAAGAAGGGGGAGTGGGCTATCCAACCTCAGTTCGAGTCAGCAAGGGATTTCTCGGAAGCGTTTGCAGCCGTGCAGTTAATTCGTGATGATAAATGGGGCTACATCGACAGGAGTGGGAATGTAGCGATACCTATTCAATTTGATGAAGTTGAAAACTTCTGTAATGGCATTGCATTGGTCAAGATGTCAAATCACTACGGATTTATCAACACAAAAGGCGAAGTAGTCATTCCAGTAAAGTATAGTGAAGATCAATTAAAATCCACCCCTTCCTTGATATCAGGTTCT
This sequence comes from Pirellulales bacterium, assembly GCA_963845975.1. Lineage (GTDB taxonomy): Bacteria > Planctomycetota > Planctomycetia > Pirellulales > Thermoguttaceae > JBEKIK01. The sequence continues at coordinate 2,530,948 of CAWJUD010000002.1, forward strand.
CTGATATCAGGACTTGTGCCGGTAAAGATGCAGCCAAGTGAACATACTTCTAATTCGAACACATACCACACCCAACCTTCGAAGATAGAAGAAAGTACAGAAGGAAGAATTGCCTCGACGGCTGGCGTAGCCTCCTCGACAAATTATTCTTCGAAACAGATGCCTCCAAATAATCCTAGCAGATCTGGAGACAGGTCATACGTTAAAGATGATACTGAGAATCCACAAATATCGTCTTTATGTACTCAATTCAAGATTAACCTGCGAGGACGATTATGGGATGAACGCATAAAGTATAACTATGTATGTTTTACACCAGATGAATCGTCGTTAGCCATAAGTGGCGTATCAAAAGTTAATGGAGATGTTATTCTATTTGCTGATGCAAGCACAGGACGAATAGAACAGGAAATACACAATCCACACGAACAAACAGAGATGTTGTCATCATTTGGCCTCAGTCGGATTACTTTTTCCCCAGACGGACAACTAATGGCAACTGGCTCAGATGGACTTGTCAAGCTATGGCAATTGAAACCTGTTAAGGAACTTATCGCTCTCCCATTTAAAAAAAAGCCGACGACTTCAATAGGGTGGGGAAGAGAATATGGTGGCGAGATATACTCGCTACTTTTTTCAAAGGATGGTAAATCCCTATTCGCTGGTGGGGGCATTGACTCCTCACCGCCAATTTATGGAATCGTTAAAGGCTGGAACATCGAATCATACAATGAGATATTTGCCATCGAACCAGAAGGTAGGGTCCGCTCTCTTTTCTTTTTGCCAGATGAACGCTCCATTGTAGGTGTTACAGACTTAGGAACCGTGAAAACATGGCATCCAAACACTGGTATTATGCAAACAAGCTCTCTCAAAATTCCAAAAGAGAGGGTGTGGAAATTGGCATTATCTGGTAATGGAACAGTGTTAGCTGATGTAATTGGAAGTGACTCTCTCGAAGAGTCCGTATTCAAGATCGAAGTTCTGAATGCTTCTAACGGAACTAAATTATCGACCATTTCTGAAAAGGCTAAACTTGTCCAAATGATGTTGTCCCCTGATGGACGAATACTCATTACAGGGAGAGATGGAATGTTTACAGCGGGGGGGCGTGTTATTCCAGATTCCTCCATTAGATTCTGGGACACTAAAACAGGACAGTTGCTTGCGGAACTAGAAGATCTAAGAGGTTATATCCAATCTTTATCACTCGCTCCCAACAACAAGATAATAGCAGTAGCCATTTATGATCCCACCCGATGGCAAGACTATCCAGGATCAGTATTTGTCTGGGATATAAACTATGATAATAGTGCGTTATCAGGAGTTAAAACAGAATCAGGGAATGACGATCATCTCGGTGGAAGAGCGGTGAATAACTACCAATATGTGAAAAACAAGGGCGAAACGAAAGTCGCTGATTTTGACCATACTATAGCTCAAAAGACGGGGCAACAGCCTAATGTTCAATCTCGGACATCTCCAAAAGAGATACCAGGATATCCAGTGGATGCGGTGGAATTCGGTGGCCATCATTACAAGGTGTTCTGGGAAATACTACCTTGGAATCAGGCTAAAATGACCTGCACTCAAATGGGAGGTCATCTGGTATGTATAGAAACTGATCAAGAAAAACAGTTTCTTGCAAAACTTAAAGGGCAGGGCAAGGCAGTATGGGTGGGTGGTCATCGCGTCGGTTCTAATACGTGGGAGTGGATCAATGGCAAGCCCCTCGCACGCAGCGAATTGAAAGAACAGTATCCACCAGCAGATCATAATTGCGTTGCATTTCATGCTAGTTCAGGTCTAAATGCACGTCCTGATAATGGGCACGTTGATTCGTTCCCAATAAAGGATATTCAGGGTTTCATTTGCGAATGGGATAACTAAAACGATCAGGAAGGGTTATGTACTAATCGATTCTTATTTTCTAAAGCACTTCCCCTGCCGCTCTTGTCTTTCTGACACCGACTACAAGCCCAGTTCCGCCAACGAATGCGGGCTGGGCTTTTTACTTTCTTGAGATTTAAAAAAGCCCTCTGCTGACACCGACTACAAGCCCAGTCTCACCAACTAAGCACCACAGGTGTTCTATGCCTCAAGATAGCCATCAGCCTGTCGGTCCAGCCAATTCACCCCAACTATAGCCAATTTGGGTAATCGTGAATCTTGAGCGGTCAAAATTGCTGTTGACACCGACTTAAGAAGTTATTTTCCAAGAAAATTCTGATTCCGATGTCTTTTATAGCAAGGAGATTCGCATGAAACGTGTATTAGTAATGGTAGTTTTGGGCATTTTGGCAGCAGCCCTTACTGGCTGTGAAGCCCGAATGGAGGTTGCCAAGGACAAAGTCAAAGAAAAGATCGACTCCCTCCTCGGTAGTATGGACGTAAAACGCAAGGAAATCGAGATCTCAGTCAACGGAATGAAGGAAGGGATCAACAGTTTGCGGAAGGCGAAGATCAAGGTTCAGGTGAGCAACGACCAGATCCAACGGGAAGCAAGACCACTGGAAGAAAAAATGATCAACACGGATTCCGCCTTGAAAGCTCTTCGAGGACACCTCGAAGCGGCCCAGCCCGTGGAGATTGCTGGAAAGCTCTATAACCAGGAGGAGTTAAAGGATCTGGCTGAGCGTATCCTTCGAGCAAGGAAGGTCTATGTTGGACAAATCGATGGATTTCATGGAGCAGAAACCAGATTGAATAAGGTTGCCTCGACTTTGGAACGGAAACAACTTGACCTGCAAAAGCATCTTGCCGACATCGAAGGTCAGCTTATGGTGATTGATTCCAACCGAATTGCCCTCGTTGCCATGCAACAATCAGCAGAAGCCATGGGCGAAAACGATGCCAGTTTGGCACAGAGCCTCGACCATCTACAAAAGAAGGTTAATTCCCTGTATGCGGAGATCGAGGTAGGGCTGCGTACCGAAGATGCAAAATGGGCAGAAGACTTGGCTACCAAAGAGATCGATGCCACTGATAATCTGGTCGCTGGACTCCAGAATCCTCATGACACAAAGGATGAGATTGATCAGATCCTTGCCAAAAAATAGTGACCCGTTTGATGTCCCGAGATGCGTCGGGAAATCTCCGACGCATCTCATTCTATAAAGGGTGATCCATGAAATCCTACATAATCCTGTTTGCCTTGTTTGCCTGCACACTTTCGGGGTGCAGTTCGATAAATACAAGAATTGGTATGCCTTGGACTTATTGGGAACACGGTTTATTGGCAGTTGTTGGATTTTTGGCAGTATGTGTTTTGTTTTTCCTCGGAGTTTTGTTAGTCGTGGTAAGCGAAGATAACATCGAAGGATTTTTATGGGCTATAACACTATGGTGCGGAGCGGGATTTCTGCTCCAGCTATTACCACACGTTGATGGTGGAATCCAACTCATCCCCTTGCCACCCTGGTATTACGCCAGTTGGATAGCATGGATAATTTCAGCCGCTTGTTGGTTATTCATAACATTGGGATGTCTTTTCGTTATTTGTTGTGGAAAGAAAAGCAGTGAAAATGCTGCTCCCTTATTCGTCATTGCACTAGGTCTGAATTTCCTTCTGTCATTTTGTAGTACATCAGGTGTCACTGCCGAACCCACTTCAGAAAACGTCGCCTGCCAGGACAAAATTGCACAGTGGGAGGAAGTTAAGCAACAACAGTCAAGGCTATTGGAGAAGATGTCGTATGAAAAGGAGATGCTGAAGACTTGCATAAGGAATATCGGTGCCAAAACTAAGCGGGAGCTAATGGACAATCCCATTGGAGGCCCTTTAGTTGAAGAATTAGAACAACTGACCCATCAGATCGCCAAAGTGCAGAACAGAATAGCCGCCATTGAATCGATACAGTCAGATTTGCGGACTCTGGAACGGGAAAAGTCCCTCAATAATTCAAGCTTATCGGCGGAAAAGGTGAGCGAGGTTTTACGGAAACAAAAGGAGCAACTTCTCAACCTATCCGACGACCCAACGCCTGACTCGGCTGTGCAACGAGATAAGTTACTCGATGGACTGATCGTTCGACCATAGTTTTGACTTTTTCTTTTTACAAATGGGGAGTTATCATGCCCAAAAACATATACCTCAGTACGTTTGGATTACCCTACGCACCTCGCATGTGCATTATGGACAATGATCAAAATTATTGGAGCGAAATGGACAACTGTTGGACCGCTGATCCGAAAAAGGCAGCACTCTATTTAGATACGTGTGAGGCAGGAAGCAGACTCCATGAATTAATGCTGACGCAAGTTCCAGGTAAGCTGTATTCATTCATTGTTCCACTTAAAATTGAGATCAAGACAACAAATTCTATCAGTATTACCGCAGTTCAAGAGTGGTTGGCCACGCATGTACGTTTTGACTTTGGGGATGAGGAAGAAAATGCTCTAATGGCCGTGATTCAGGTGGATTTTAATAAAGTTGAAGAAACTACCGAATAGTATTGCCCACTCAACGCACCCTGGTATAATAACCTGACTACCAGTTTACCCTCTACTAGAAGGAGTCTATCATGGCCAAAAAGCAAGCAGTTAACAAAGCTCAAGCCGTTCGGGATTATCTCAAGGCTCATCCCAGCACTGGCAACAAAGAAATTGCCCAAGCACTGACGAAACAAGGGATCAAAATCTCAGCCAACCACGTCGCCAACATCAAAAGCAAAATGGCTGTTTCCAAGGGAAAGCGGAAACGTCGGAGTAAGGCGGCCACCGCCATGTCTACCAAGAGCGGAGTCAGCGTACACGAGATCAAAGCGGCTTTTGGTTTGCTAAAGGAGTGCGGCGGAATTGAAAATGCCAAAAAGGCGTTGGATGCGGCCAGAGAGATTCAGAAGGTAATGTAACGGTTGTTACTGATGCTGCTGATTACGCCCGAGGAATTTGGCCGATAAAGAATCCTACCGCCCACCAAAAAATGACGGCAGCGATTTTTGGGAACTCGATTCTGCAAATCTTTATCCGCTGGTCAGATTATTTTCTTATAGCGGATTTAGAAAATTTTGCGGCGTGATTTTTAAGAACTCGATTTTATAGAGTGGCTTGCTTCTGGGTGGAAAAAAATCGATTCACATATAAAGAAACTTTGCCACGTAGTCGCCGCAGGGGGCTATGCGGTGTCAGGTAAATACTACAGATACCCAAGAATTGTTTGGTTTTCAACTTTGCAACACAACTTGTTTTGTCCGAAGAAAAGTATGGTCTGATCTGCGGCAGGTTGTAAAATTGTTTGTATGTTCGCTTGTGTTGACGTTCACTACACTGACCACGCCAAAGTTGCCTGCCTAACTTTTGATAGTTGGCAAAGCGATGCTCCGAATTCAAAATATGTCAGCGTGATAGAACATGTGGAAGAGTATGTTCCAGGGCAATTCTACAAAAGAGAGCTTCCTTGTATTCTGAAAATCCTCGGCAAAGTCAAAGAACCACTTGAAGTCCTGGTGATTGACGGCTATGTCTGGCTGGATGGGAAGCAGACTCCAGGTTTGGGAGCCTATCTCTATCGTGCCTTGGATGAGCGGGTAAAGATCATTGGCGTTGCCAAGAATGCATTTAAGGGTAGCTTGCATACCAAAATGGTATATCGTGGCAGGAGTAAGAGACCATTATTCGTGACGGCGGCAGGAAGTTCTTTAACCGAGGCAGCAAGGCATATCAAAACAATGCATGGGGATCATCGGATTCCAACGTTGCTCAAATTGGTTGACCAATTGAGTCGAGTGGTCGGATGATCCCTGCATTCTTCAGTCGGTGTCGGCCTCTTCTTTGTTTATTGGGGGGGCTTGACAAATCCTGTTCATGCACTTTATATTATTGCCGTTTCTCCCTGGGAGCTTTGCCTTCCTTCTTCACATAAAACGAGGTAGCGTCCGTCAGAGAAAGTAGTTCATCACGCTGAATTGACTGCTTAGACGGTTTGATCTTTCGAATTACCTCGCTTCTCTGGCACTAATCTCAATTTATATTCCTATGTTGTTTTCTGTCGGGCAAATATTCTGCTTTGGCATCAACTTCAAAGGTACAAATATGAAAAATATTATCCAAATTATAGTAGCCTTGTTGCTTTGTGTAAGCAATGCATTTGGTGTCGTTCAATATACTGTGACCGATCTTGGAACTCTCCCTGACTATTCGTACAAGAGTGTCGCCGGAGGCATCAACAACTACGGGCAGGTAGTGGGCTATTCGGAGAGTTGGAGTAGTACCACACACGCTTTTCTCTACAGCAACGGTCACATGACCGACCTCGGAACATTAGGAGGAACAAATAGTAGAGCATATGGCGTCAACAACATGGGGCAAGTCGTCGGCACGGCTCAAAATGCGAGTGGTGTCTCACACGCTTTTCTCTGGAGGAATGGAACTATGACCGACATTGGCTCTCTGCCGGGTGCCACGTTCAGTCGAGCCACTGGTATCAACAACAACGGTCAGATCTGTGGGATTGCCAACATTAACGGATACATCCGTGCATTTCTTTACAATAATGGAACGATAACTGACCTTGGGGTTCTTCCGGGTCCCGGCCAATCAAGTACCGCAAACGCCATCAACAACAACGGACAAATAGTAGGCTTTTCATATACCGCAATACAGGCTACTGATGCTGTCCTTTGGAGCGGCTTCACTATGACTGACTTGGGGACACTTGGTTTTTATAGCAGCCAGGCTACCGACATCAATGACAGCGTGCAGGTCGTCGGTGGATTGTCGAGAACGGTTGGCGGCGACTCAGACGCTTTTATCTATAGCAATGGGATTATGACCGACATAGGGAATCTTCCCGGTGGAAGGGATAGTTACGCACTCGGCATCAATAACAGCAGCCAAATTATTGGTGTGGCCGTCAACTCGCATTCAACAGCTACCTGTTTCGTTTATAGTGGTACAACAATGTGGGACCTAAATACACTTATACCTTCAGGTTGGTCCATTAATTCAGTCGCTAGCATTAACGACAATGGGCAGATTGTTAGTGGAAATAACGAAGCCTCGAATGCCAAACTTCTCACTCCAATCCCTGAACCGTCAACCATCGTGCTACTGCTAATCGGTGTTATCGGTTTCCTTTTCTTACGAAGGAAACAATAAGCCCAGGTGACCTCGTGTCATCACAACCCCACTTTCCCCATCGCTTCCTGATACTTTCCTTCCAACTGCCCATCGAGGGCGATGTGTTGATAGACTGCCAGCGTTTCCCTCCGTGCATGCCCCGTGATCAATTGCAACTCTGCGTCGGCCATGCCCGAGTGTCGAGTCAACCAAGTGATCGCTTGATGCCGGAAAGTATGAGGCGTGCATTTTACACCCGCTTCTTCGGCATACTTTTGAACAATCTGTTCAACACGTCGGGTGGAATACCTTGTCGCTCGTCTCGTTTGGAATAACCAACGATTGTGGGAATGGGCCGCAATATGTGTTCTTAGTGCCGTCGCAAAGGTCTTGCCAAAGAGGACATAACGATCTTTACTTCCTTTACCCTGGCAGATGAATACTTTGCAGTTTTCCAAATCCACATCACTAACCTCAATCCTGCAAAGTTCCGAAACCCTAACGCCTGTATAAAACAACAGACGCAGCATTAAAGCGTGCTGGACATCTTCGGCCCTGTCAACGATCTGATAAAATCGCCTGAACTCCTCGGCTGTCAGGACACGAGGCAAACGCCTGCCTTTCTTCGCTGGTCGTAGGTCACATACTTTCCGCACTTTCTTTGCCACGTATCGCCAGCCGTCATAATCGAGACCAGACTTCCGAACAATTCGGGCGATCTGCGAAACGATTTGCGATTTCGCCTTTGCGTTTTGTAATCCGAAATTGGAGGTATTTTGATTGGTTTTCATGGGTTAAATCCACTAAAAAGCCTGTTCTATTTCGGGGACGGAGCATTATGCGAAATTGGACGTTTCGCATTTCTCATGCTGTTTCGGTGTCAGCGTTTGAGACCGTTGTCGTCAACTCGTCAAATTGACAAGTTGAGACAAACAGTCAGAATCAGCGTTGTCTCGGGCCACTTGCTCATGGGTAGGATTTGATATAGGCTTTTGGGAACTCACAACAATCCCCATTTTTCAGGAGATAATCATGAAAGGCAAATTGATTATTGTTATTCTGGTTGGTGTACTGATTGGGCTTGTTTCATCGTCATTCTTGAAACAGTCCGAGGCACAGGGGCAGGTCAAACAAGAAAAGCAGGCATGGGAATATAGAGTTGAATCTTTTAGGGTGGGTGAAGGTATGGAAACTACACATGCAAGAATCATTAACGGACTTGCGTCTGAGGGGTGGGAATATGATGGTCTAATTGGTTCGGGGAGGGTTGAAAATCGCACTTATGCAGTTGGGTGTGTCCTGTTCAAACGCCTTAAAAAATGACCGTTTATTCTGCCTGTAGAGTGCCTGATTGCCCAATGCGAAATAACGTGTCTCACATTTCTCACAGAGTTTCAGTCGGTGTCAGCACTTCACCTTTACAATGCTTCTAATCGATGGGATGACCTCATCAACCGATATATCGAGTTTCCGCAATTCCTCCACAAGGTCACGGTACTCATCGGCTGGCAGACCGTAATCCGATGCTACTTCGATGAACTCCAGACCACCATTTAATGGCTCAGCTTCACCCTCAAACAATTTTGCGATTGCCTCGGCTTCTGTATCAGCCTGCACTCGGTAGGTCTGGGTATGCATCTCGTACTGTTCGATTTCATAAATAGGCATGGCATTACTCCCAAATTGTTTCAACACATGGAAGACCTATGTCGTCTTCTGCCAAATCCTTTTCTTCAATGTCGTCGGTATCGTAATCATGGACGATCACCCGAACGCCTTTAGGGCAGTCGATGTCTTGGATCACCCCGCCTTCCATTGTTATTCGCACTGTCTTCATGTCATTACTCCTGAAAGTCGGTGTCAAAGGGGCTCCCGCACACAGGAGCCCCCGTCACCTCCATCTAATGAGGCTGGAAACCAAAGTAAAACCGTGGGTTGTGTTGGAAAAACAAACTGCCCTTCACGCCGTCCTTCTTCCGCTTCACAACCACGAGCGGGGCGGCAAAGCCCAACACCTGAAAATCTTCGCCAAGTTGCTGTGTGTTCCAGACCTGCCCATGTTCGGCCTCCAGGGCTTCACGGCTTCCTGGCTGGGCGTTGATCTCGGCCAGCAATTCCTTGCGAATGCTTTCTGTAGGATCAGACATGAGAATGCTCCTTATGATTGAGTAGTTGTTACGCTTGGTGAGTCGGTGTCAACCCCATGACCTGTTCATAAGCAGCCTCCGCTTCTTGACGTTCGGCATCGGTCAGTCCTGCTGCAACTAACAGTCGCTTCCAGTTGGCTTCCAGGTCAGTAGCGATGCCGATGTAGTTGTTAAATCCACAATCGCCTTCGTTTCGTGCGAGTAGATGACCATCCGATGTAACCACCAATTCGGCAATCGCAGGCGAAGTCCAATGCTGACCGAGAATGCGACCAACAATTGCTGCCATCTTGCCCGACATGCCAATGAAACGAGTAGGATGTAGTTTTTGTATTAGTGTCATGTTTGCTCCTTTCGTCCAGTTAGTCGGTGTCCATACCCGATTGCCATTGGTACCCCTTTGGGCATTCCAAGGTAACAAGCCCGTTTGTAAGAATAGTTTCCTGGTCTTCGTTGTATTTCGTTTCCCCTTCGTACTCAGCGGAATAATCATCGCTAAAGCTTAAAAGTGCTAAACCAGTGCAAGTTTCAAGAGTGCCGATTGCTATTTGCCCACATACGGGGCAATTAGGATTATGAAATCTCATTGTAAATTCCTAGTATAAATACCAATGCCCCGTCAGTGACTTTAGTCGGTGTCAATCACATTGTTCGACAGAGACAGTTTCGATCCACTCTTCATCGCCTTCTTCAATGGTCTTGACGTCGTAAGCAACCTGACCCATTTTGCACAGGGCTTCGGCTTCTTTCCGACTTTTAGCCTCGACATAGTACACGGTGCGAACGATGAACTTTTCCAACGCTTCAACTCTGTATTTGGGCATGGGATTCTCCTCGTGATGGTGGGTCGGTGTCAGGCAGATCGACGCTGGAAGCGTTTTTCAGCCTGTAAGGTATGATACTTTCGCACACTTTCCCGCCATTGGCTATTACCGCCGTATTGATCGATAGGGACTAAATCCAGATAAGATAGCGGGCAGGAATAATAGTAGGGATGCATCGACTCTTCCATGTCCTTATAGCCCCATCCAAAATCCTTCTGGTATCTGAGCAAGTCGCAGGTGATCCAACGTTCGGTTGGACAAACGATTTGTCCATTCGTTGTAAAAGTCCGTTCCCAGACTGACCAAAGGACGCCCGAGTAAACGTTACCCCTGTAGCAATGGGCAAGGCAGACTGATTTGACCAGCATTTCATCGGAGTTTCTTTCCCAGTTTTCGGTTCGCTCCGCAATCATCTGACGACGAGTACAGCCATTGATGAATAACCAACCCATGATAGACTCCTGTGTGGTGCTTGTCTCCGAACACAGGATTAGTCGGTGTCTCCGACATTCACCACAAGACAATCGCTCTTTAGGAAAAGAACGTTATGTTCATTTTCTGCCCAATCCTGAAATGATTTTGATAGTGTCTTATCTGATAGAAACTCATCCCAAAGTTTGGCAATGCTCTTTTTGAAATCTCCCACCTTCGTCTCAACAGACCGTAAAGCTATGCCCAGGTATTGCTTACTTCTACCATTGTCCACATACAGGACAGTGGGCATCGGATCGTCCAGCGGTTCCATTTCTTGATCTTCGCAATTTGAACAGAAGGGAGTGCCAACAGTAGCAAGGTCAGTACCATCTACGGTACTTTCCTCTTTACAAATTGGGCAACGCCAAAATGTAGTGCCGATTGTAACGGGCATGATATGTTCCTTTCATCTGTTAGTCGGTGTCATTCTTCCCACTCGGGTTGTTATCCGAACACTGTCCAGCTTTTTTCTTCCAAGTGTTCTTTGAACTTTTCACCCGCTGGAGTAAGTTGAGTTACGCCTTCAACAGTGAAGTAACAGCCATGTTCCAATTCGTCGTATAGATCGCCGTCATCATCGTTGTAATAACCGATGTCCAATTCCAAGTGAGATTCACCAACCTTGGTGGCCATGTCGAATGCCTTTTGTAATGCCTCCCATTTCTCAAAGAGATCTTCGGGATCTTCCTTCCAGATTCCCTGCTCATTCTTTAGAGCAAAGGAATTCCAATCGAGTGCATGATCCTTAAATGCAGTTTCACAGGCTTCAAGTTCTTTCGGACAGATTGCCCTTAAACCTTCGAGAGTGATAGTCCATGCGTGGCATGGTGCGGTCCCCATTCCCATAATTCTTTCCTTTCGTTGGTTGCCCACTATGCTCAGTCGGTGTCATCTTCGCCAGCCTCAATACGGATCGAGGCACCGAAAGATCGGTTTTCTTCACAACCTGCTTTGTCCCTATTCCACCCCCAACTGTTGCCTTTTGAGCCAACGAAGCAGTCCGTCGATCTGGTCCTGGCCTTGTGCCTCCAAATGCTCATAATTAGGGAACTCCTTGATGGGGGCCACGGCCTTGCAGCCGACAAGTTCATCAAAGGCCCCAACGCCAGCGGCGATAAACGCATTCCAGTCGGCAATCGTGTTGACCAAGGCGGGAATATCTCGGTTTTCAAAAAAGTCGCCTTCATCTGAGACTTCAGAGAGAATTCCTAGTTCCTTGGCGTGGTCCAACAACCGACAAACTGATAAGTGCGACCGAAGGAAGTTGGGAAGGCCGCCACAATCAGGGTGGCTGGCATACTGGGTTTTGCAGAAACCACCGCCCGACCAGGCAGATAGGTGGGTGCGAAGACGTTTTAGTTTTCTAGTCCGTTCATCTTCAACTGTGATTGTCTTGGGGTAGGTTGCCAAAAAGATTTCCATCGGCTCGCTGCCAGGAGCAACGTTGATTTGAAACCCAACGATTTCTTCGGCGGGGCAATCCCAGCCGATGGTTCGTTCTTTGTTCCAGATGCATTCCCGAGCTTGTATTTTGAGCCAACGGTACTCACCATCTGGTGGATCGTTGTCGAATTGGGCAGCTTTTCCCTTGAAATGGATGATTTCGCCGACCGACTCGAACGGCAGGTCCATCGCCCGCTGCCGCATCTTTTCGATGATGGTCGTGGCTTCGGATTTCTTTTGTGGTCCCTGGAAAGACCAGTGAATTGTGAGTCCCATTATATTCTCCTGTTGTTTATTTCTCAGTCGGTGTCACGGGGGGCGACTTCTCTCCATGTCATTTCCATACTTCCTCCTGGCTGCAAAATCCTCCATCGGGTTTAGGCGGATTGACCATTTCATAAGGGTTGCCGTTGAACATCATGGCGAATGGGGCAAACTGAACATCACCATCAGGAAGGCGATTGACCGCACAAATCACGGCGACGGTTTCTTTCGTCGTCGCAAGTTCGCATTCCATCAGTGCAACGTCACCATTTTGGAAAGCGTTGACGAGCATGTTGAAGTTTTGTTTGTGGCCTTTTGCGAGTGACATGACTATCTCCTGTTGTTGTTGCCCATTTAGTCGGTGTCAGTGTGTGGAACAATCTGGATTGGAGCAGACCAAGATTTCTTCCAAATTCGTTCCGTCGTCATCCATTACACTTTTGTTTTTGGCAAGACATTCGGGACAAAATCTGTCGGAAGCGAGTTCCTGAACCTTGTCCCTGATTTGTTGTTCGAGACTTTCGGTGAAAGTGGCAATGTTGGTATCGAGATCGTCTCGGTGGTCAGTTGCTTCGATGATCTCTTCTGCAAACTCTTCGATGATTTCTGGATATTCAGTCATGGATTTATCCTTTGAATTGTGCCCCACCGTCCCAGTCGGTGTCTCACTGAGACGGGCTTTGTGATGGCTATCAATACTCCGAAGGTTTCAACAAAGTTGTTGAGACCCGATGCCCCTGATCGTCCGCCGCCTCGGTGATGACCCAAAGGCGTTCCCCTTTGAGCGTTTTGTAGGCTGACAGAATGCGGCTTCCATCAATTAAGGATTGGTCGTTGAGTTCTTTGTCCTCGAAGCAGACCTCGCCCCAATCACCTTTAACATGGCGGGCGAGGAAGAAATCAGGTGACTGCCCACTCTCTTCCAATATCTCCAACGCCCCAGGTGTCGCAAGGATTCTGCCGAGGTTGAACTTTGGTCTGCAGATTGCGTTCATTGTTTTCTCCATAGAAGGTTAGTTGTCATTACACTTCTCTACTCGGTGTCAGCCATCGCTAGATGTCTCGCCAATCGACGACGACGCTCGTGGTGCAGTTGGGAGGCTTTTTTGATTGGACGCAATTCATATCCAATGATCCGAAGCTCTTCCGCAAGGTCGGCATATTCCGCAGGGCGGACTGGGACTGTCTGCTGAATAACCCCGTGATAATTGGCACCTCCATGTTGCCCGATGTGTTCGTATGATTCACAGTAAATGCCATGAATGTCGGCGGGGATTTCTGGGAAAAGGGCGATAGTCCCAAAACCATCCCGCCATTTTCTAAACACAACCACGTCTTTTTCCATTAGTCTTCTCCTTTCACCGATGAAGTCGGTGTCACTTATGTCTCGTTTGAGACAGAAGTTTATCCATGCAAAGCCAACACCGCTTGCCGAATCCGTTTCCAGTCCCGTTCGTCACCGTGCTGCTTTTTCACTTCGGGAAGTGGCGTGACGTAAGCGGATTGGATTGCGTCACAATCATCAGAACGAAATGAGATTGCTGGACTCCAGCCGAAGCCAAATGCAGGCGATCCAATTGCCCCCATTGTCTGAACGTCTTCAGCAAACAATCCGCAGTGATCGATAAACTCGTCAAACTGCTCACGGGTCAAAACTGAACACCACTTGCGATGGTGACCCTTTTCCCATTCGCCTTCGAGATAAGAAAACTCGTACTGTTCGTCGCCCTCGGTCAGATCCCAAAGTTTGCGAACGTGGGGCGGGGTGAAGCGGCTTATTCGTTCGTGAGCGGGGACATCGACGGAATAAATGACTGAGAATTGCATTGCAGCGTCCTATGTTAGAGGAAGGTTGGACGCTGAAATAGTCGGTGTCAGAGTTCACCGATAGATAGAGGGAACCAGTCAGATAAGCCAGCTTCAGTAATGCTCAACGTCTGACATAATTTGTCCGTTGCGATGGCCATGAGATTATCCGTGACCGCAATATCACTATCACGAGAATTATCTTCTATTTCCGTCGTCGCCAAGCGTATGCGAGCAGACCGAGTGCAGCGGTTCCGAGGAGGATGAGGGCGGAGGGCTCTGGAACGAGAGATGCAACTCTAAAACCAAAAGCATAACTTTCAGCCGTTGGAGCTGTTGTTGCTACGGCCGTTGATATAAACGATTGGCTCCCAAGGATAAAATATCCGTTACCTATAATTTCCGTAGTATTTGAGTATGGAGGATAAATACTATCTGTCCATTCAAACACGTTGCCATTTTGGTCGAAGGTGCCATATGCACTTGGAGACTGTTTGTACGCACCAACGTCAGTTAAGAAATAAGGACTGCCAACAGCACTGGAATAATTTGCTGAGCCAGGTGGCTCGGCATGCCCTGGGGGAGCCTCTGCTATTGGTGCCACATCACTTTGAGTCGCATACAGCCAATATCCTGCGTGTGTACTCCCGCCCTTGTAATATGCAGCTTTGTGCCATTCAGACTGGCTTGGAATGTACCAAACGGCTCCAGGATTGCGGTGAATCAGACTGGGATTAGAGCCCGTATATCCGTTGAGAGTATAGGCACCATCCTCGGTTGTTGAGCTATTCTGCGGACCAGATCGCTGGCCATTTTGAAGCCAATTAGCAAATCGATAGGCATCCCACAGGTTTACAAACGTGACTGGTTCATTAGCACGGTCAAGTGAAGCTGAATATGTGTAATTACCAGAACTGCCAATGCGTTGGATGGACTGTCCTGTTAAAAAATCAGTCCACATGGAAATGTTGTAGAGTCCGTAAGTATCAGTTTTAGCGACAGCGTTTAGAAAATTAGTATACTGCCCAACAGTAATCGTATATTTACCGATATAGTATGAGTAACCCACGGCACCAAAATCGCCATTACCTGTATGATGGTTCTCGTTCCCCGGATTGCCCACATGCACCATGTCAATTGATACTCCTTCTGCAACGACAGCACAAGACATTATGGCCACTACAAATAAACCTTTAATTGACACTTTGCTAAACATTTTGTTTCCTCCGATAGTTCAGCAACAAAAACTCCACATTCTTATGGGATCAGAAAAAACGTAGTTACTCCGGTGATATGAAAATAAAAATTGCTAAACTCTGCGGAATCAACCACTACTAGCAGTCAATGTAAGAATGCACCCCGCTACACCACGCTTCTAAAAGCCGATGTCGCTTGAGTCTGGGTGCCGCTGCCTCAAATAAAGCCCTGAAATAATGGGTTTCAGCAAACCATCAATATATCAAGTTCATAACCAATGTCAACTACCCCCCGAGCCTTTCGTACCATTCAAAAATGCCCATTGTTCGCTCTAAACCGATATTTGACAAGGAAAGAGACATAAATGGGCCATGTGCGGACCATCTCCGCAACCATCCTTTAAATGTCTCTTTTCAATCAGAATTTGTTAGGGAATAAACGTTTCCCGACCATGGAGGAGGTCGAATGACGGGCACTTTGACCAAAAGTCCCTGAGAACTACTGGTCGGCTGATCCTTCCGCCTCGTGGAACATCAACCGAGTATATGACAGAGAAGTGCCAGCAGCGTCCCGTTTGAGATGAATGCTGGACGCTGAGAAAGGCGGCGTCACTCGTGCAACCCCGTACTCCTTCTATGTCTTATGTAGATTTTCTCATTTAAAATTCTTGATCGCCCTCAGCCTCATCATAGAATCTGGCGTAGAGAACCTCGTCGTGCCTAAAGACAACCAATCCTTTATCTATTAATCTTTTTATGTGAGCGAAACACTCTTGCGTCATCCATTCTTTACAATCTGTAATTTTCATTCCCTGTGACTTCAACCATTCATATTCATCATCAGTGATAAGAGGTATATCATATTTTTCTGCGAAAACGGCAAAGGATAAATCCTTCTCCTCAACAACTATTGCATCGGCAAGGGCAATTCGGTCCAGCCCATCATAGCCCATTGCTTCCGCATTTTTACAGGCTTCCTTAAATCTATAATCATCGGTAGTGTATCCATAATCATTTATGAATTCACATAACCAGTTTTCCTGTATTGCAATTTCGCCACAGTATAGCAACTTGTCAATCCATTCTTTATATTCAGCCTTTGTTAAACCGTCTTTATACACAATCCCTCCTCGATCATAAATTCATGCACCATCAATAATAATTCGTCCAAATCATAAGTCATTAACCGTTCTTCCCCAACGATATCGACTAGCAATATATTGCCTTGATTTGTCTGTATTTGTAATCGCTTTTTATTGTTATCCAGCCATTCCTTCGTCTTATTCATAATCAGTATCCTTTAATTTTGGCCGGACTCCCAATCGCTCAAACTCTTCCTTCAATATAGTTACCATATAGTCCTTATCCGCATTCTTGCAAAGGATTGAGTCATGTATCGTTAAACTGAACATCCCCATGTTTTCTTTTCGCAACCTCTCGCACACCGTATGAATTACAAATCGTGCCTCTGTCTTTTGAGCTAACCGTGCGAGTTTGGCGTGGGGCTTATCGTCCTTGTGTTTTTTCCTTCCATACTTTTTCACTTTCAGCCATTGGCTGATATATGGATATAGCCTATCAAATGTCTTTTTTGTCTTAGATCGTTGGTAGATTGAGCGATTAGAAGAGAATAGTGCCCTTTGTGTCAAATCCTGTTTCACCTCTTCCCTGCTCAGTCCAGCCTCAATGGCAATCCGTTGATAAATATCCTTCTCACAGTCTTTAACAAACTCATCCGCTCCCTCTATGCCCGCTTTCCGTGCTTCGATTGAAAGAAATAGCAATTGACTGCATGCAATGTCTGAGGTGGACCCCGTTGTCCAGACCACTGTTTACGATCAAAGGTAGCAGCCCGCGAGACCTATACCAAAGGTCTCGCGCGGCTGCTGATTTAACCAATAAGGTGGGAAGTGCCAATAGGCTATCCCCGTCTTGCGCGATTTCAAAACGATTTGGACCACACCTGCAAGGCTCTCTTTCATGCCGCCCGATACACGGCCAGCGGCGTGAGATATTCCAAGGCGCTGTGAACGCGCTCATCGTTGTAAAATTGGAAGAAGTACGAAAGTCCTTTTTCCAATGCTCGCACCGTTGCGTAGTCGTGCAGGTACAGGTCTTCATACTTCACCGTCCGCCATAATCGTTCCACGAACACGTTGTCCATCCAGCGGCCGCGGCCGTCCATGCTCACCGACACGCCCGCCGCTGCCAAACGACTAGTAAACGCCACGGCCGTGTATTGCACGCCCTGGTCGGTGTTGAATATCTCCGGAGTGCCTTGCGAGAGGGCTTCATCCAACGCCTCCAGACAAAAAATGCCGTCCAGCGTGTTCGACAGCCGCCACGACAATACGTAGCGACTGTACCAATCCATGACCACCGTCAGGTACATCCAGCCCTGCGTCATCGGCACGTAGGTGATGTCGCTGGACCATACCTGGTTAGGCCGCACAATCTCCATATTTCGCAGTAAATACGGGTATATTTTGTGTTCTGGGTCGTGCCACGACAATCGCGGCTTGGGATAAATCGCCTCCAAACCCATGATCCGCATCAACCGTTGCACCCATTTTCGATTCACTCCCAAACAGGCCGCCATCCGCCGACTCCCGTAAAACGGAGTCCGCAGATACTGCTCGTCGATCCGCCGCATCAACGACAAATCCTCCTCGAGCGTATCGCGCCGTATTGACGCATACCAACTCGATCGGTTCAAACCCAAAAGCTCGCACTGCCGGCGGATGCTCACGCCGGGACAGCGCGGTTCAACGCACTTTCGTTTGAACTCAATCGAGTCGGGCAACTTTTTTTTTCAACCACGCCAGCTCCATCTGCAAGCGGCCGATCTGCTCGTACAAGTCGGCGATCAACGCCTCCTGCTCCTGGCTCTCCCGGCGACGATCATCCGAAAACAGTTCGCCCGCCCCTTCCAACAATCGCTTCTTCCAGTAGCCAATCTGCGTCGGATGCACGCCGAATTGCGACGCCAGTTCGCTCGTAGTGCGGTCTCCACGCACCGCCGCCAACGCCGCCTTCGCCTTTAGCGAGGACTCGATCCTCCGTCGTTTCGCTCCCATCTCGGACTCCCTCCATTCGGACCATGAGTACATCTAATCTATCAATTTTCGTGGTCCATTTTTCGGGGTCCAGTATAGTCTATTTCACATAATGACTCACCGTCTACCATTAAAAACTTCCGCAATTCTTTTTTTAAGTTCGTGATGTTGTTATAGTATCTTCCCCCGAAACAGTCAAAAGTATTATTCCATCGCCTGTTCCTGATTAGCTGTAATGCTTTATCGTCTGGTGCGGTCTCCCTCACCTGTAGGCGGCTGTTATTGGACATCAACCATCTTTGTACTGGATATTTGCAGTTGATATGCTTTTTGATTTTGGACAACAAAGATGATTTGGTTAAATCTCGTAAAGTCCATTTACTGTTTCGATAGTCGGGATTGGCGAGTCTATATCCATAGGCTCTGTGGCGTTCCAATCCTCTCTCTGCTTCGAGGTAATATTCCCCACCGTCAATCGTCTGCATTTTAATTTGATCGATTGTGGTGCGTTCTAGGATGCCTTTATTGAGTAGTTTGTTCAGTAATTGGGATTTATAGAAATTGGGGATTATGTCTTGGAGTGTATCGTAATGAAGATCGATATAGTCATCGCTGTTCGTGTATTTATCGTTAGTCAGATAACAAACTCTCATAAAGTCCAAAAGGGCGTATGTTTCTTCCCTTAAATCTCCCATATCTTCCGCCCAATTCGACGGCACATAAGCCCTCTCACTTTTCGATGTTTTTGTCTCCTTTATCGAGTCATTTTCTGCGATTTTTTCACGTTGTATTTCTCGTCGTAAGTCCTTATTATTCCCCTCTTTAACCTCTGTTTCCAACTTGTTAGTAAAGTTAATAGGGAGGAAGGAGGGAGGGGAAGGAGAGAGAGTAGAAGAAAGTAGGGGATAATTAGGGGAAATTAAAGGCAATTTTACAGTAGGGGAAATGCCCCGCTTTTCTGCGGTTTGCTCCACACTAAACACAGGAAACCAATTGCCCATTTTTGCCAGCAGGAACTGATTGTCATTTAGACATGAAATAATGGGCGAAACGTCTTTGAGGATCGACGGATGAAAAGAAAGACCTTTTTGGACGATTGTATCGGGACAGACTATAGCCGAGCATTCAACAGTTGGACGTTTATTTAATCTTGACCAATAGGACTTAGAAAAGAACCCACTATCACTAGCCATTTTCCAGGAGGTGAAGATCTTTCTATTGTAATAATCGTCGTTTGGTATATTTATGACTGACATACTATATATATTATTGATTGACATACTAATGCGGTAAGTTAATGGTATTGGCTTGCCGCATTTTTCTTTAACTTTGGATACCAAAGTTAAAGTCGTGGATATTGTTTGACTCCAAAACTTCTTTTTTTGTTTGCGGATCAACACGATCCAGGTATTCCCGCACGGCATCGCTGATGATGCTATACATCTTCTTGCCCGTCCTGTGCGAGTATTCTCGCACTCTTCGCCCAATAGTTGGTTCTACTGTAATCCCATATCTTTTATGTCGCAGCATGTATCCTCCATTCTTATATTGTGTGAAAGAAATAAATTTCTAACAAAATACATTTATTTCGTCAAAAAAATTTTCTTCCTCTTGGTGATCGATTAATCGACCACCTGCCAACCAACCAGTTGGTCCAAACAGGCGAAAAACCTAGCCAACTATTTGGCTACCTTTTCGAGAAATGGGTGGACCAAGGAAGATTGGGAGAAGAGTTACTGGAAATGTCCAGTTGGCAGAGGAGAACGTTAGAAAAATTCTTGTCCCAACTGATCAAGTTGACCAGTTGACTTGGAAAGAGGAAGAGGGCCTTCGTCTTCAAGATTCTGGAAAATTGGAAATTGCATCAACCAATTGTTGGATACTATCCAACTGGCCTTTACAGGATTCCAGCCCTCCATCCTCCCTATTCGGGACACGGTCATCGCTAGTGATGACAACTCTTAGACGGTTGGGCGGGTGGGTATGTGGACGTGGGGAGATATGATACAATCGATCTTAGCAATGAACCAGCCCAAGGGAGGAAAAACGTATGGAAAACAGCAGTCTTGATTATCATATATTCGTATTGGTAGTCATGTTGGTAAGCTTCATCTTTTGGCTGTCAATTCCCATTTTACTCTGGATAATCGTCCGCCAACGTCCAAGTGGTCCAAACCTAGTCCGCTGCCCCGATTGTAATCAACCAGTTTCTCGCCTTGCCGCCAACTGCCCACATTGTGGTCGCCCGTTGGCCCCGACCGATGGCTGAGGCGGTGGACCCATCCCGTTAGAACATACTACATGAGTACTGCTCTTATAATTGCTGTTAAACGTAAAAAGTTGGTCAAGCTTTTCCGTGAGGCTGGTGCAACGGATCGAGAGCACACTGTCACACTGGAGGAACTAGGAGTTCGGCACTCATGGATTTTCGATCAAATGCTTCACGACGGGGTGTTCCAAGTAACTGATGCTGGCCGATATTTCATGAATGATGCAACCGCAGTGGAGTTTCTGCATAGGAAGCGAATTCGGGCTGTAGTGTTTTCTGTAATACTGATCTTGCTTTTTTTAATACTGTTGTCTTTTAGACTTTTAAGATGAGTATAAGTAAAAAGTGCTTTAGGGAAATTGCCAACACCCAACTGCTAAAAAGACCCACTGCAACCAATTGTTGGGATGCCCCGCCCTTCGCCGCCTCCCGCCATTGCGTACCATTGCGACCAGTTTGCGGGTCTATTCGGCAAACTCTCCTTAACCCGAGTGGGGCAATTTTCCAACAGTTTTCCCCCTCGATAGATTAAAAATTCTTGCATTCCTGCGAGTTCCCCATCTCAAGTGCTTGATATTTCCAACATTCTTGGTATCTTATGAGCATCAAAACTCAGCGATCCATAGGCCCATTTCTAGAGGCAGTGTTATTAAATCCGATCTAGCTGGGTGCATCGTTCGAGACTGAAATGGCCTCCTTCGCCGTTTGTCGCCCTGCGGTCTTCATCGGATTCTACTGGTTGACTCTCAACCAATTTCCTAAGAACACAATCGGCTTTTAACCGTTTTCACCCCTTTGCCTTGGAGTGTGTAACTATGAAACGAATAACAAATTACTGGAGTGTGTCGGTGGTTCTTTTTGCGATTGGCTTTTGGCTACCCAGCCACGTCGCAGTCGCAGACCTCTTCGTGGTGGACTTTAGCGGCACAATCTACAAATTCACGCCAGGCGGGTCTCAATCCACCTTCGCCAGTGGGTGTGGGAGATATCCGTGGGGCTTGGCATTCGACGCTAGTGGCAATCTCTTCCAGGCGGACGCTGACTCCGGCACAATCTACGAATACACGCCAGGCGGGACTCAATCCACCTTCGCAAGTGGGTTGGACAGGCCATCCGGCTTGGCATTCGACGCTAGTGGCAATCTCTTCGAGGCGGACTCGGACTCCAACACAATCTACAAATTCACGCCAGGCGGGACTAAATCCACCTTCGCCAGTGGGTTGAAACTGCCGTGGGGCTTGGCATTTGATGCTAGTGGCAATCTCTTCGAGGCGGACGCTGGCTCCGGCTATGGCTCCAACACAATCTACAAATTCACGCCAGGCGGGACTAAATCCACCTTCGCCAGTGGGTTGAACGATCCGGCGGGCTTGGCATTCGACAGCAGCGGCAATCTCTTCGAGGCGGACTGGGACTCCGGTACAATCTACAAATTCACGCCAGGCGGGACTCAATCCACCTTCGCCAGTGGGTTGCCCGGTCCGTGGGGCTTGGCATTCGACGCCAGCGGTAATCTCTTCGAGGCGGACTATGGCTATGGCTCCGGCAGAATCAACAAATTCACGCCAGACGGGACTCAATCCACCTTCGCCAGTGGATTGAACAATCCAACTGGCTTGGCATTTTCTCCCGTTCCCGAACCTTCCACCTTCGTCCTCCTCAGCATCGGTGCCATCAGCCTGCTGGCTAGTTGGCGACGGCGGGCAAAGTAGGGCAACGAGCTATCGACGAACAAAAGGGCCATCATGCGGGTGGCATTTGGCTCGCATCCCTCTTCGGCCCATGTCGTGGATCGTCTGACCGCATCGCTGCCAATTAGATAAAGAGCCGCCAGCCCACCCCCATCTCCCCCCGTCCCGCTCTTTTTGTTCACTGTAAGCCAGAATATTTCCATAGAACAACTATTGATTATTGCGGGAAAAGTGGTATATTAAGGCAAATGCCAATCATTCTTATGCCTAAAAGAGGCAGCGTTTTCAGCCCTCCGAAATAGACGCATGAGCTGCAGGACTATTTCGGGGCATTCTTAGAATCTCTCTGATTAAGGGCCTTAATTCCCTGTGCCCACTCTGGCGGTTTCTGTCTAGTGGTCCACATAGGAACTGTTCGATTCTCGACACACATTTTTCAGACAATAGGAAAAACCATGAAACCGAACAATCTGAAAACGCTATTCTTTGCGACGGTCATGATAGTTGGAACTATGGCAAGGGCAGATGTGTTCAACATGCCTGACGGACAAACGAGTCTTCAATTTGTTACTGTGGACGATCCCGGCAATGCAGCGGATGTGACTAAGTATGGGGCAGTCGGCTACACATATCAAATCGGGAAATTCGAAGTGACTGCCGCTCAATACTGTGAATTCCTCAACACTGTGGCGAAAACCGATACCTATGGCCTATTTAATGTCTACATGTCCGTCCCCACAGAAAACGTTTACCGTACTACGACTACATCGTGCGGGTGCAACATCCAACGGACGGGTATATCTGGCAGCTATTCTTATTCAGTCGCTGCTGATTGGGCTAATAGGCCCGTGAATTTTGTAAGTTTTTGGGACGCCTGCCGTTTTGCGAATTGGCTGCAAAATGGACAACCAACTGGACTGCAAGATGCTTCGACAACTGAAGATGGAGCCTATACTCTTAACGGGTATCTTGGTGACGATGGTCGAAATATTACAAGAAATCCTGGGGTTCAGTTTTTTCTTCCTAGTTATGACGAGTGGTACAAAGCAGCATTTTACAAGAGCGGTGGAAAGAATGCAGGATATTGGATGTATCCCACACAGAGTAACAATTGGCCTATCTCTGAGCTTCCACCTGGCCATGCGGGTGCAGCTAATTGGACCTCCCAAAGCATAAGATGTCTCGATCATGTATATCACACTACGGAGGTTGGGGCTTACGTTAACTCGCCGGGTCCATATGGGACCTTCGACCAGGCAGGAAATGTCTGGGAGCGAAATGAGACAGTGACCGATACGTGGCCTAATATTGCTTATCGAGGAGTCTGCGGCGGATCTTATTATCAAGACAACGTAGATTCTATGTCTATTTATTATGGCCAGAACGGCGTATCACTCGAAGCGTCTAATTATGGTTTTCGCATAGCAAGTATTCCTGAACCCAGCACTGTCACGCTTTTGACTATAGGATTCATTGGACTCATGTTTGGGAGATTGCGTCGGGAAAACATTCAACGAATCGTGTGATAAAAGGGCGAAAAAAATGAAACGTCTAAAACTCTACATATTGGCATTGCTTCTGATGAGGCGGTGTGTAGTAGTGGGTGCGTTATTAATTTGTTTTGTCGGACAAAATGCTTGGGGCGTTGTTCAGTATTCTGTGACCGATCTGGGCACGCTCGGAGGCTTGTTGGGGAGTCAGGCATTCGGCATAAATGACAGCGGACAGGTGGTAGGCGAAACGAGCTACAAAACTGGCTCCTACTCTGGACACGCCTTCGTCTACAGCAATGGGACGATGACTGACTTGGATACGCTCAGCCATTTAAATAGTGGGGCGTTAGGTATAAATGCCAGTGGGCAGGTAGTGGGGTGGATCATGCTAAACAGCGGCTACCACCACGCCTTCCTCTACAGTAATGGGACAATGACTGACTTAGGCACATTTCCCACCGGCTCGGAAAGTTGGGCAACTGGCATAAATAACAGCGGGCAGGTGGTGGGGTACGCCCAGATACAAAGCGGCTACATCTACCACCACGCCTTTCTTTACAGTAATGGGACGATGACTGACTTGGGTGTCTCCGTCGGCAGTTCGAACAGTTATGCAATGGGCATAAATAACAGCGGGCAGGTAGTGGCATATGCCCAGACAAGCAGCGGCGTTTACCACGCCTTCCTCTACGACAATGGGACGATGATTGACTTGGGTGTCCCCCTCGGCAGTTCGAACAGTTATGCAACCGGCATAAATGGCAGCGGGCAGGTGGTAGGAAATGTCCAAATAAGCGGCGGCGTTTACCACGCCTTCGTGGAGAGCGGCGGCACGATGTACGACTTGAACGACCTAATAGATGCCACTTCTGGATGGACGCTGGGAAAGGCGGAAGCCATCAATACCAGCGGGCAAATCGTTGGCTATGGCGTTAATCCTAGTGGACAACAACACGCTTTCCTGCTCACTCCCATTCCCGAACCGTCCGCTTTCATCCTGCTTGGCAGTGGAGTTATTGGCCTGCTGGCATACGCTTGGCGGCAACGCCGAGGGACTGCATAGCCTATCCAATCCAATCAAAACCCTATTCTTCATTTTTGTAGCGAGCAAGGATACGATAGAATGACGCTCTGGACTTCTGTGTCTTTCCACACCAGTACGTCATCTGCTCTTTAACATCGGAAAAGCGATTGAGTGCGTCTTTCAGTAGGCGGATGTCCTGATGTTTGGAGTCCAATCGCTTATTCGCTGGCTGCTTCAGTCCCAAAGTTTGCAACTGACTCTTAACAAGTGGTCGCCAATCCAAGCCCTCGGATCGAGCGTATTGAAGTTTACGTAGAGAAGGCGTTAAAAGCCGCATCGACAATTGGTAATCTTCGGCATTATCAGCAATGAAGTCGATCACCATCGAGCAATCTTCTGATGAAATATTGTGAAATCCTGCCGCTGAAACGCATCGCATCAAATCCAAAACTTCCTCGTTGGTTGCTGCCAACTCGAAAATATCGCACCTGGACAGCACTGCTTTAAACGCATCATTCTTGCCAGGGATGACGTTCGCCGAAAATATGCAACGGCTAGTGAACTCAAATTGCGGCGGAAGATTACTGGGCAACTGGCTCGATCCATAGGTGACAACTCTGGGATTGCCCCATAGAGCAGATCTCAACAGGCCGAGGTGGGCCATAGAACTGAACATCGAATCGACATCGTCGAAAAATATGACCTGCTCATCTCGATACAGGAAAAGTATGGAATACAAGGATAATGGCGTGATGTGAGAGTTTACCAACACTGGTGTAATGTTTTCCTCTCCCAAAGTGCGAAAAATAGTCCGACTTTTACCCAACCCACCTTGACTTCCAAATACAAAGAGAGCGTGACTCAACTTCCTCGCTACCATTTTGACGTGATGTGCGAGTAATTGCTGCTTTTGTTCTAGAGCAGAGAGTCCTGGCTCTACAATTATTTCATTTTCAAATTCGTTCATAAATTCCTTTCTTATTTGTTGCCCGACTATTAGTCGGTGTCACTTTCTCAATCTGTTTGTTTCCACCACATCCCTTTCGGTGGGCTTGTAGGCCAAGAGTTTTTCAATCCCATGCACAAAATTGCCGATTACTAGACCGTTGTTCAAGGTGACAGGATCATTGCAATAGTGCCAATTCCATTTGCCTGAAAAGCGATTGCTCATGCCCTTTGTAAAAACTGTGGCGGCATGCACGTCGTCAAATCGACAAGCAATCCAGCACTCGTAAATCCAGATGTTCAACGGTCCAATTGGCGTATTTAAGACAAAGCCGTCATTGTTTTTCGTTGCCCCAACACTTTCGAGGAACTCCTGCACGTTCCTCATAAAAAAGGCTTGTGCCTTGAGTAGTCGTTTTGTGATCATAATTTTCCTTTCAAGCCATTAGTCGGTGTCAGCTTATACAAGCTCGTTTTGCGGAAATTCCAATGCCTCAAATGCTCGTTTAAGCTGATCCTCCGTTGGGTAGCCACCACGGTCGTCGCTGCTTTCAATCGCAGAGCAATCGTATTCCGAGAACCAGTCGTAAACAGATTGTTCCCAGCCTTCAGGCAATTCAAAATCGTTTTTCAATTTCCATGCAGCATCGGCAAGGTTCTCAATCGTTGCTTCATATTCCCGATTACTGTAATCTTCTTCGTCGAGGATCGGATAATTGACAAGACGCTGGGCTAATTCGTGGTATTTCCGAAATGCTCTCGTAATATGTCCACGGCGATAAACACGGATGGAATACCCATCGACCCATCCGACGGCCCAGTGGTTGTGGTGTTCCGCTACCACATCGCCCTTCTCGATAAACGGCTCCAGGGCTCCAGCGATCGCTCGCTCGTTGCTCAGATCAATCAAGCCGCTATCACGGTGATGCGTATAAATGATCGCCCAGTTTTCGGCATCATTGAGTTCACCGGCACGATGCCAACTGAAACAGTCAAAATGCTGCCAGTTTCCGGCCGCTGTTTGTGCGGCATCTTCGATTTTCAATTCACCTAATCGCATGATTATCTCCTGTGCTTGAGTTCGTATCGCTGACACTTAAGTCGGTGTCAAAGGGGAGCGGTAGATCGCCGCCGCTCCCCACACAGGAGAACTCACTCAGCCATAACCTCTTCTTGAGGCTGTTCCACTCGACTGAAAGACAAGATGAAATCCGCCGCCTTTGATGCTTGACTGGCAGCTTGGAAAATATATTTATGGTCGGACTTCATCTCTTTGAGCCAGTTTTGTAAATAAGAAGCATGGTTGGGCAGTGTTTGGGCGATTGGAATGCCCAATTCTGTTACCAGGAAACAACTTCCCATTTCGGCAATCAATTCGCCCATCGCATAACCGCCATCAGTTCGATTCCAATCGAGCCTGTTGGGATGTTCCGTCCAGTGACAGAGTTCGTGCAGGACTGTTTCGTAAAACTCTGAAGCACTGAATTGTTCCCGCAGCGGAACTTGGATGTAGTCGCCAAGTCGATTG
Source organism: Pirellulales bacterium (assembly GCA_963845975.1). GTDB lineage: Bacteria > Planctomycetota > Planctomycetia > Pirellulales > Thermoguttaceae > JBEKIK01. The sequence goes on from CAWJUD010000002.1 coordinate 2,558,167, forward strand.
TAATAAGCACGATTGCCGCCAAAACGAATGTCTGCTCCCGTCGAATCGATGACCTTATCGGCATTCTCGTAAGTGGTAATACAGTCGGTGCCATTCGTAACTGAATGCCCGACACGCAAGTGATTGAGGCATTCACTGCTGACTTGATCGACGTTGAAGACAGTATAGGTTCGCATCACGAATACGGTCTTCTCTTTTTCTTTACCATTATCGTCCTCTTCGGTAATTTGGAGCGGCTTGTAGAAGATGATTGTCGTGCCCCACTCGCCAGGTTTAACGTTATCGGGCCGCCGCATCACCTTGCCGCCCAATTCGTCCCACTGCTTGAAGGTTGCCCACCACTTGCTTTGAAATCCGTGCCGCATTGCAGCAACCGCCAATAACAATGGATTGATGCCCCTATATTGTTTTTTGCTGACGACGTTCATCGGGAAGCCAGCATTCGGGTCAGAACGCCACGGCATTCTCCATGGAGGCAAGCCGCCCTTTTCCAGGGCTTCGATGATGGTGGATGTAATCTTCTCACGAATCTCATTTTGCGTTGGCATGATTTTCTCCTGCACTTGGTTTTTCAGAACGATTCTCAAGTCGGTGTCAGGCGGGGGCGTTTGGGAGATCACATGAGATTTGAGACTGGAGGAGATTTCTCAACTTTGATCTCGGAAAAATTGGCGGAATTGAGACAAGTTGTCGCCGTAAGATGGCTGGCAAGAAGGAGTTGCGGAATCTGTCTCAAATTTCACTAAAATCCGCCCAAACGCCCATGCACGACCAAAGAGAAAAAAAACAGTATCAGAAAGGTGGGAACTCACCACCCGATACAACCGATGCAGCAGCCCGGCGAACTCAAAATCTCACTCATAGCGTTATATTCAACAGCGGAATTCGCCATAATAACTGGACGATCCAGCACCGATACCCATAATCGGGAGATTCCTATGGTGAAGCGTCACTCAATCAAACGTTTCTTGCTATACTCGGTCGTGGGAGGTTTGGTTCTGGCCGCCCTGGCTGGCATCTATGTGCTGCTTTTCGGCACGTTCGGGAAAACGGAGGAAAAAATCCTCCTGACAACTCTGAGCATTTCTTATTTCAGTGTCACCTCGCTAGCCTGTGCCGCAGCATTTGAGAAAAGGCGGCATGGTCTGCTATCAATACTTGGGCTTGCTTTGAGCATCGCTGGATTCGCAATAATCCTCCCTAGCATTTGGGCCGAGTGGTTGGATGCTGATCCAATCTCTAGGATCATAATCATTCTCGCTGTCTTTTCATTTTCCTTCGCCCAAGCCTGCTTACTTTCGCTCGTCACATTGAAACGGCGTGTAGTCTGGGTCTATTATGCCGCTGTGGGGGCGATCCTGGCACTGGCTGCAATCATCTCTACGATGATCGTGTACGATCAAGGGGGGTCGATGGAGCGATTAGCCGGGGCTGTGGCGATCATGGATGGCTGTCTCTCCCTGTGTATTCCGATACTCTGAGGTGGACCCCGTTGTCCAGACCACTGTTTACGATCAAAGGTAGCAGCCCGCGAGACCTATACCAAAGGTCTCGCGCGGCTGCTGATTTAACCAATAAGGTGGGAAGTGCCAATAGGCTATCCCCGTCTTGCGCGATTTCAAAACGATTTGGACCACACCTGCAAGGCTCTCTTTCATGCCGCCCGATACACGGCCAGCGGCGTGAGATATTCCAAGGCGCTGTGAACGCGCTCATCGTTGTAAAATTGGAAGAAGTACGAAAGTCCTTTTTCCAATGCTCGCACCGTTGCGTAGTCGTGCAGGTACAGGTCTTCATACTTCACCGTCCGCCATAATCGTTCCACGAACACGTTGTCCATCCAGCGGCCGCGGCCGTCCATGCTCACCGACACGCCCGCCGCTGCCAAACGACTAGTAAACGCCACGGCCGTGTATTGCACGCCCTGGTCGGTGTTGAATATCTCCGGAGTGCCTTGCGAGAGGGCTTCATCCAACGCCTCCAGACAAAAAATGCCGTCCAGCGTGTTCGACAGCCGCCACGACAATACGTAGCGACTGTACCAATCCATGACCACCGTCAGGTACATCCAGCCCTGCGTCATCGGCACGTAGGTGATGTCGCTGGACCATACCTGGTTAGGCCGCACAATCTCCATATTTCGCAGTAAATACGGGTATATTTTGTGTTCTGGGTCGTGCCACGACAATCGCGGCTTGGGATAAATCGCCTCCAAACCCATGATCCGCATCAACCGTTGCACCCATTTTCGATTCACTCCCAAACAGGCCGCCATCCGCCGACTCCCGTAAAACGGAGTCCGCAGATACTGCTCGTCGATCCGCCGCATCAACGACAAATCCTCCTCGAGCGTATCGCGCCGTATTGACGCATACCAACTCGATCGGTTCAAACCCAAAAGCTCGCACTGCCGGCGGATGCTCACGCCGGGACAGCGCGGTTCAACGCACTTTCGTTTGAACTCAATCGAGTCGGGCAACTTTTTTTTTCAACCACGCCAGCTCCATCTGCAAGCGGCCGATCTGCTCGTACAAGTCGGCGATCAACGCCTCCTGCTCCTGGCTCTCCCGGCGACGATCATCCGAAAACAGTTCGCCCGCCCCTTCCAACAATCGCTTCTTCCAGTAGCCAATCTGCGTCGGATGCACGCCGAATTGCGACGCCAGTTCGCTCGTAGTGCGGTCTCCACGCACCGCCGCCAACGCCGCCTTCGCCTTTAGCGAGGACTCGATCCTCCGTCGTTTCGCTCCCATCTCGGACTCCCTCCATTCGGACCATGAGTACATCTAATCTATCAATTTTCGTGGTCCATTTTTCGGGGTCCAGTATACTCCATCGGCTTGGCGGCAATCTTGCCGTGCCAATGACCACAGAGACGTACCAACAAATTGAACTTGTCTGCCCCCGATGTGGTCAAGGGGACAGCTATCCAATCGGATTGATCAAGTGTCGTTGCTGCTCGCTTGCAATTAACATCCGTATCGAGGCGGATTCGCAAGGGCAGATCTCAGTAGACATGGCATCATATAAAACCAAGCTGTAAAATTGCCATTCACGATGAGAAGTTTATTCATTGAAAAATTGGAGTGTCTTTGCTCCGCATCTTTTAACAATCTATCGCTATAGTCTTTGAATTCAGCATGTTCTTTTAGAAATGTATCGACTACCTTGCTCGCAGGGATATATTCACAGGGCGGTAATTCTGGATCGTGGTCAAATATCTTGGAATTACGAGCAAGATTTACCATTAGCGGTTTGCACCATTCTAAAAACTTTATCAATACAGGGGGATAATTATCCATTATTCAACCCTTTCTAAACTGGATTTCAGGATTTTATCTCATCAGGCAGAGTCTTTTGCTTGACGGAAGTATGACGTATTTGTTCTAAGGCAGCGTCAAAGCGGTCTTTGGAGATTTCTGCGGGCTTTGGTTCTCCCGTATCACTCACAATCCTATCTGTGCCATCTAAATAAATAATTCGCTGTATCCACCTAAACTTTACATAGAAATTACCATTCTCTTCGTAATAATCCTGCGTAATTTCCGTTTTCCATTCGCTAATTCCCTCCTCTAACCAGGAAAGGACTATAGTTTCCCCTTTCCAATTCACCGTAAATGATTTTCCTTCCAACTCGTTTATAACCGAAGGAGACCCTATTGCCTCAATGATCTCATCTTCTGAAATTCCGATCTTTTTAGCGAGACTACTTATCGAGTAGAAGGAATTAAACTTTGCCACCCCATCCTTTAACCAATGGGTACTTTTTGAACCTGTCCCCCAATCGAAACTTCTCAATCGAAGCAGTTCTACTCGCAACCAATTCATAAATGCAGTCATTGCTATTTCTCCTTCGGATAACCTCTTAAACTCTAATTATTGGAGACCATGAGAGCCAAGCACATCTTTGCCGTCGATCTGATGCGTCTCTGCTATCCCCCTATCGTCCTGGCTTCCCTATCTCTTCCAGTCCTTCGATATTTGACACAACCCAATGGACCTTGCCTGTAGGATCAAAGAAGATCTCTACAGTTTTATCGTGGATGAGATTGACGAGGTTGGGATTAGGCTTCTCAAAATAATATGTCCAGGAAGTCCCAAGGTATTCCTCTCGTGGACCTTTGGAACACTCCTGCTCCGAGCAGTCGGGGTCGCCGAGAATGGTCGCCACTTCAGACTTGCTTAGGCCCACTCGAAGGCGGCTATAGTTTTTTGTTATATGATCCCTCTTTTCCGACGTTGCGGAATATGGAAAAGTATGAGCGGCCACGAACGCTTCGTAGCTTGGCTTATCATCCTTGTCTGCGGCCATCGCTTTTTCGACCGCTTCAGTCTCGTCAGAGTTTTTCTTCACTAACCAACCAAACACCAGCAGACAAACCAATAAGAACACCAACAACGTCCACACGACACCCTGACAACACCTGCACTTGGGTTTTGCTGGAATGGAAGTAGATTCTGTTGTATTCATGTTATTGTTGCTTTTCCTGGTCAATGGGTTGTATGGCGGTCAACCGCACCAGGAGCCAATAAATTCCTGCTCCAAGGGCAATTCCGAGAATGTTTTCGATAGCGTCTATTACCCGAGCAGTACGATGGGGTACGAAGAGTTGCAGCGATTCCGTAGTAATGCCATACACTACGAGTAAAGCAATGAGGGGCCACCAGGGGCGTTTCGGCCAGCGAGTCGCATGAACCAGGACACTCAGGATGGTGAAGGCAATCAGGTGAATCCCAAATTTGCCCCAAGGAAAGGTTGGAACTCTTTGGAGATGGACCAGTGCGGCGGGGTTGGGAACCAGGAGCAGCACTGTGAGCAGTATCCAATAACAGAAGCAAGCAAGTTTGATAATGAAATGCATAAGAGTTTCCTGGTGTTGCTGGTAATATCAGATGGTTCTTCGATTATACGTCACAGGAAACATCGAAGAAAAGGCATGGCATGACTCCAAGGCTACTTCTTCTCAAAAACCACCGCCCTGCATCGTCGCACAGTTGGCTGCTCGTAAACAATAAAGCCAACTGATTCTGCGGTTTTCGCCATTTTGTCAAAAGCCACTTCGGGAACATGCAGACATGGTTCGGCAACGAAAAATTTGCCATCGGGCTTTAGGCAGAAATGAATTTCGTTGAGCAGGCGACGTTGATCCGCTACTTCATGAACCATGGCGAAGGCCAGGACAAAATCGACCTTAGCGTCGATCCCAAGACGATCCGCTTCGCAACGATGGGCCACAATGCGATGGGCCACGCCCGCATTCGCTGCTCTTTTTTTCATTACATCGAGCATCTTTTGTTGGAGATCAACAGCGATCACCCGCCCCTGGTCACCGACCATCTTAGCCATGGCAATTGAAAATAATCCCATCCCGCAGCCGACATCCATGACGGTCATCTCTGACTTCACATAATCCCCAAGGATCTTCTCAGGGTTGTGAATACGACGGCGAATGGGATTGTCGATGAAATAACCCAACCACCAGGAGCAAACGTGGCAGGCCATGGTTATTTCTCATTGGGTAAAATGAATGACCCGTATTTGCACTGCTTTACAGCTTCAACGATGGCTAACAGAAGCATGCAAGTATACGACAATACCCACGATAAAGCCTCTTGCTGTGGAGTGGCAAAACTATATCGGCTTGACGTTCTCGGCACACGGGCCTTTCTGCCCCCGGCCTTCCGTATAGGACACTTTTTGACCCTCATGCAGTTCGTTGAAACTGACGCCTTGGAGAGCGGAGGAGTGGAAGAACAGGTCTTTGTCGCCCTCCGTTTTGATAAACCCAAAGCCCTTGTTCGTCAACTTTTTGATTGTGCCTTCAGCCATTTGTGAATTCCTTGAGTAATTGATTGAACTGACTACCTGTTGGTTGAAAGAATTGTACTGTTCCTGGGTCATTAAGCAAGTGGGCAGTCTCTTCCATGAATTGACCATCTCTGCATGGGTTCTAACTTGGTTATCACTAAAGGGTTTGGCCGCAGGGAGTAGTACAGCAATTAATGCTGTTGCGGCAGTACACCGTTTTCTATATCCTACGCACTCGTTTCGACAATCTACTCACCGAGGATAGGAGTTCATTATGCTACGGCTTCTTCGCTGGCTGCCACTTTTGTTGATTTGCTTGGGCGGGATCGGGCTGTATCGTGGCTGGTTCAGTTTTACAAATACCAGCAACGATAAAGACAACAAAAAAATCAATATCAGCGTCTCAGTGGATGAGAACAAAATTGAAGCAGATGCCGAGAAGGCGAAAGAAACAATAACTGAAAAAGTCGCCCAGGAGATCAAGGAAATCGAAACCCACGCCAAATAAGTTTGATAGAGACTGCTCTTCACGTCGGCGGACACGGCAGCGAAAATAAATTGTCACCGTCATTGAGCAACGTCAACCTTTCCCGTCATAAGCGTTGGCTCTGGTGCGAGGACCAACTACGGCTTGCTCAGGAGATATTGAGAGATTCCCCATCTGGGTTGCTTGACTGGGCCACCACAAACGATATGCTAAAGAGTTAGGATGGCTCGCCGTCTTTGGCTTTCGGGCGAGAAACGGTATGGTTGGTGTAATCACAAGTAGGGATATCTTTGCCCACCCGATCTCGACCATTCGGTGTTTCGGCTGGGGGGTGTTCTTCAGGGCCGTGGCTCCCCGGCACGAAATGACTTTTCTCTCCCTGTTGCAGGACGCCGGTTACTTTGGTGCCGCTGCATCCAAGGTGCCCACGATCTTGGAACGTTGCATCGTTCTGGAACAGCGGGCCAAACGAATTTACCAAATCCTAGCGACTGCCTTTAGCGTTCAAAGGCAATTCTTTGCCGGTCTTGCGTTGCAGGAACAGGACCATGCCGACTTGCTAAAAGTGTGTCAGGCTGCTTCACTTCGTACCGGCTGGAAGGTGAACATCTTTAACCCCTGGCAGGATTATCTGCCCCGACTTGAGGAACAGATGGACCAAGCGGAGGCAGCCTTTAATCAGATTGACAGCATTGAGGCCGCCCTGCAATTGGTAATCCAGATTGAGTCTTCGGAGATCAACGATGTTTTTTCCGCCGCTCTGGCTGCAACCGATGCGGCATTTGTGAAGCATCTCAAGCCTTTTCGGGAAGCGATGGAAGCACACATGGCCTATATTGCGGATCGGCTTCCTGAATTGTGTCCGCAACTGATGTTCGCTTGCCGGGAGTTGCGGGCTAAGTTTCCTCGGGTGCAAAAAAGCTGACTCGGGCAGACCGCTGTTGTGAAGATGTTTCTGACTGTCGGTAAAGGGGATCGTCTACTCAGTCCTGGAATGAAGGACGACCGTGTTGGGTTTGGCGACGTCCATGGGCGATTTCAGAATAACAAGCCGATCAAACCGATTTCCGAACTAGATTGAGCCATTGTGTGGCGAAGCCGCCTTGGTTCCGGAAGTCGGAAAAGACGGCATAAGCGAGGCCGACCAGCACTGTGCTTTTCCCAGGGCTTGACACCTCGTTGTTACACACAAGTTTTAGTGCTATTTGTGAAATGGGTGCATTGGGTAATAATGATTAAACGGTAAATTGACGCAGGGAGGCGAATTTAGTCAAGGATGAATGATCGTGATTGCCCCATGGATAACTGATGAAATGAAAACTGTCGCTTTGCCCGACAAACGTTTGAATCAGCGCTTGCAATTGGTTCTTTCGCAATTGGCGGCGCACCCCACCGCCAGCATTCCGGCCGCTTGCGGTGGAAGGGCCGAAATGGTGGCCGCTTACCGCTTCTTCGAGAATGAAAACACGACCTTCGACAATATTTTGCAACCGCATGTAGACGTCACGCGACAACGCATGGGTGCACAACCGATCGTCGTGCTCGCGCAGGATACGTCGGAAATAAACGTGACGCGGCCGGAACAGCAAGTGGCGGGCGCCGGTCCCTTGGACGGCAATTCGCGGCGCGGCGCCTTGCTGCATCTGTTGCACGCCTTCACGCCGGACGGCACTCCGCTGGGAAGCGTTCAAGGAACCGCGTGGACGCGAGAGGAAGAAACCATTTGCGCTTCGTTGACGCGCGCCCGGCGGGCCGCCACGCCGATTGAAGAAAAAGAGAGCCATCGTTGGGTCCTGGGAATGCGCCAGGCGGCCGAAGAAGCCCGGCATTGTCCGGCAACGCAGTTTATACTTGCGGCGGACAGCGAAGCCGACATCTACGAAGTTCTTGTGGAAGGCGCGGCCGAATCGAACCGGAGCCAATGGATCGTACGCGCCTGCCAGGATCGCGTTTTGCTCTGCGATTGCGGGGAAAACGCGGGGGAAAAGTACCTCCGCGCCCATCTTTTGGAACAGCCGATCTTGTTCCGCAACACGATTCGGGTGCGAGGGCGGAAAGCTAAACTCGATTGCGAAACGCGTGGTCGCCGGCAGCCGCGCCAGTCGCGCGAGGCGGAGGTCGCGGTGCGCGCGGCCCGCGTGACGTTGCGTCCTCCTTATCGAGCGGACCGCAAACTTCCGCCGGTGACCGTGAATGTCGTGCTGGTCAGTGAAGTCAGTCCGCCGCCCGGCGACGAGCCTGTCGAATGGCTGCTTTTGACGAGCCTGCCGATCGACAGCATAGAGCAGGTGCGACAGATCATCCAATACTACTGTGTGCGGTGGATGATAGAAATTTTCTTTCGCGTGTTGAAATCCGGCTGCCGAGTGGAAGAGCGGCTGTTCGAATACATGGACCGTCTGCTTACGTGTCTGGCCGTGTATGTGATTGTTGCTTGGCGAACGCTGTACGTTTGCCGCTTGGGACGCAGTTGCCCGGAGATCGATTGCGATGCGGTTTTCGAGCCGGCCGAATGGAAATCGGTCTGGAAGGTGGTGCGGCGTGAAGACCCTCCTCCCAAGCCGCCGTCCCTGGGGGTATTTGTACGGTTGGTGGCCCAGCTCGGCGGCTATGTCAATCGAAAACGAGCCGACCCGCCTGGTCCGCAAACCCTCTGGATCGGATTGCAACGCATGCATGATTTTGCTACCTGCTGGCAATTGTTTGGTCCTGACACTCAAAATGATCCTTAACTTGTGTGTAACAACGAGGGCTTGACACCCGGCATAGAATTGTCCATCTGAGCTAGGATAACGGAACTCCGATCTAGTACGTTGCTCCACCTCTTCACAATTTAGAAAGGTTAAAAAATGGCGAAAACGGTAAAGAAAACTGAGAGAACAAAAGAAGATTGGGAAATTCTAAACGATGCCTTGAGCATGTATCACAAAAAACATGGGCTTGAAGAATTGGAAGAACAATTTCAAAGTTATTTGGATACGGCAAAAGCCGAAGATGATGATGAAGATGAAAATGAAGATGATGAAAATGAAGATGAAGATGACGAAGATGAATGAGAACCCAGATAGGCGTGGCAGGATACGGGCAACTGCTATTGCCAATCACCGCCCCAACAAGGTTGATAACATCCTGGCTCCGGTTGAAGTACAGTGCCAGTGGCTCCGGGAGAGCGATTTCGTGGACGTGGACTGTTTCTTTAAGGTTTTCCAGTTAGCTTTGTTTGGTGGGAAAAAGCCGGAGTAGCCCTATCTTGGGAGAAAGAAGGAACTGGAACACGATGAAAGAGATTCCGTTGTCGAAGGTCTATCGGCTGGTCGAGCCTGGGCCGGTCGTGCTGGTGACGACGGCCTATAAGGGGCAAGCCAACGTTATGACGCTGTCGTATCACATGATGCTGTGCCATCAGCCGCCTGTCATCGCCTTCGACATCGGCCCCTGGATCCACAGCTTCAAGGGGTTGCGGGCGACGAAGGAATGCGTCATCGCCATTCCCACGGTTGACCTTGCATCGACAACCGTTGAAATCGGCAACTGCTCATGCGAAGGTATCGACAAATTCAAAACGTTTGGGCTGACGGCGGTGCCAGCCAAGAAGGCAACATCGCCGCTCATCGCCGAGTGTTTGGCTAATAACTTTGGATATCCGCAACCGTCAAAGAATCGCCATGCGACCAACGCCCAGAAGCGGCACGACACGGATTCTTCCTCTCGCCGCCCCGCAACATGTACTCGGGACGGAGGAGGGTCGCTATAGTCCGTCTCTCGGCATGGGTGGAAGACCTTCCAGGTACTTCTTGTCGCCAAGAATCTGGACGAGGGCTTTGCCAGCGTGATTGCAGACGCACCCCTGTAGGTCGCCCACATTGTGCATGTCGGTCAGAAGTCCCTTGAGGGTGGGCACAGCATCCGTTGCTGCGGAGCCAATCGCTCCTAACGAGTCGGCAGCGTTGGCACGAACGTCTGGGTCCTTGTCCTCAAGGAGTTTTCTGAGCGTGGGAATCGCTTCCGATCCCATACATCCTAGACACCTCGCCAAATACTGACGATTGTACTGGTCTTCATCATCGACGAGCTTGACCATCTCGGGCAAGACTGGCTTAGCTAACTCCCGCATGTTCATTAGCCCTATGATTGACTCCCGTCTTAGGCGGCTATTCTTGTCATGGAGGAGTCGTGCGAATTCGGGAATCGCCTCCTTGACCGGAGGGTGCATGTAAGAAATTGTGAACACTGCAATCTCACGGACTTCGGCGTTGTCATCCCGAAGCAGTTTCATGATTCTGGGCAACACCTGCCTCGCCTGATCGCTGTGAAATTTCAAGGCTTTGAGCACCGCTAGTCGAATTGTGATTTTATCGTCATCAAGCATCGGGAGCAAGCATTTGAGCCCTTCTGGCCCAAGTCCTCGCAAAGCCTCGGCGGCCTCGTAGCGAACACCATCTGAAGCATCGGTTCGGACCACCTTAGCAAGCTCTGGTATTGATTGTTCCGCTGCTGGCCCCATAGATTCAAGAGCCCGTGCAGCCAATACACGCACAACTGGATCAGGGTCGTTAAGAAGCTTGATTAGAACTGGGATAAATTGTTTGCCCGCTGTCCGCAGATCGTAGCAGAAGGAATTCGCAGCCTGGCGACGAATTTGAGCATTCTCATCCTGAAGCAGTCCGCCTAGCGTTGGTACAATCTCGCTGACAACCCAGTGAGTCTCCGCCGACTGTTCGGGAGATGTGTCCCGCCCCATCTTTTGTTGGGCAATGATTCCCAAGGCTCGGATGGCTTTTATTCTCTCCGACACGGGAAACTCGGCCTGCGTTTGCCTCTTCCATTCGGTGAAGCTCTTGCCTTCATACTCTTGAGCTTGTCCGACAGCCGAGAGCAGGACTATGTCCAACGCCAGCAGCAACATGGACGATTTCATATTCATTTGTCTTACCCGCCGAAAGTTGACGACTTTCGCCTAATCGTGTCATTGGATCGATGACAATGCCTCTCATTCTCTGTGATCCTATTATAGAACTCGACGAATCCTGGAGGAAGCCACTACGGAACAAAACTGGGCGTGGGGACCGCCAAGGGGAGCCAAATCCAGTGAGTTTCAACGGAGTTTCTCGGTTGTTTTTTTAGCTTTGTTTATCTGTTGTCCTTCCACAAAACCCACCATGTCAACAATTTTAGCCTTGGTGTAGCGTCGATCTGTGACCATGCCTGAGTGAAAGTCGAATGTGTAGATCGGTCGGTAGCCGTCAATTGCACTCCTGTTTTGCTGGTAGAATTCCCTCACTCGCTTCAGACACTTTTCGTCATCAAGTGCATTTCGGAAATGCTTCATGCCAAAGCCCCTTTTGACAAAATCATCGAAAGCGGGGACGTTGGCAAACACGCCCAACATAATCTTCGTAACGAGAGTATCCGACGCCTTATTTTCCAAGGCTTCACTGAAATCCTTTCCGACCCGAAGCAGTAGGTCGATGTCTTCGTCGCTATACGGCAGGTCTATCTCCCAAAGCCTCTTATCGCACCGCACAATTACTTGTAAAAGTCGTCGGTAAAATCTGGCACTCTTCTTCAGGAGGACGGTAGACCCTCGCAGCATTCCCCAGCTTGCAAGGTAAAATGCGAGTTGGAGGCAGCTTTGTTGGACGTGATCCTGACCAGAAATGTCCTCGATACGCCCTTGTTCTTTGAAAGACTGAAAATAGTTGAAGCAATAGTCAAAGGAGGCGTAGCGTTTGTCACTTCCCCTGTCTTGCATGTAACAGTCGATGTTCCGGCGAACGTTTATAGAGCTTAGGTCTTTCATTAAAGCGACCTCACGAAGGGAAGGACCTATCGGTTGGGAAAATGCAGCGATGACATAACTGACCGTAGTTCCGGGCACCTATGATAGATCAGCCCAAACGCATGTCCGATCCATGTGCCTTTCAAGAAACTGCCATACTTACATTTCGTCTGGATAGCCACCAGCCTGCGTTCATCCAGTGACCATGCGGCAAGGTCAGACGGCGGTCTTTTCGTCAGACACCAAATGCCGCAACCACTCATGCCCTCAATTCTCGGAGAGCGAGCTACGAGTCCTCCCCGCCATTGCAAGTCTTTACTGTGATCGAGAAGAAGATGGAAGGCAGGATCGAACGGATAGTCAGAATCACCTGGGATGTCACCCCGATGCAAGACTGTAGAGTACGTCATTGGATCGGCATTACAGTCAAGTGGATATCCTCTAACCAGATAGAGTGCAGGAACAGCCGTGGCCTGATTATCCACGTCAGTCACATGTAGAAACTTCGCATCAGCATTATCAAGGTGTGCTTTGGTGGTGTGATCTATTTTAACTACGGCAAGGTCAATCTTTTCTTCCTCGGTTGTATGAAGCTCACCCACCAATCTAATCCCGCCTTCTCCACGGCGGGGTGACGTTACATAGAGTGGAATACCAGCATTGTTGATGTCTGGAAGTCGGTGAGCCGCAGTTACGAGAAAACCCTGGTCAGCAATAGCGAGCAGAACTCCTGTTCTATCCTGGACAGGCTTATCATTCTGTATGCCATACACTGGAAGAACCGATTTGGAGTCCTCTTGGCACGCTTCCCGCATCTGCTCCACTTTCGCAACAAATTCTGTCGTATAAAGAACCTTATCGATGCTGTCAAGCATGACCTTGAGTGATTCAGGATCGGCCAACCGATGTTCATGTCCCACGGCAATCAATGACGATTCGGGCAGACCGCTGTTGCGAATAAGTTCCTGGCTATCGGCAAAAGGGATCGTCTCATCGGTCTTGGAATGAAGGATGACCGTGTTTGGTTTCACGGTTTGTGCCGCTCCCCATCGCTTCCATGCTGGGCAGAGAAGGACAAGGGGCGTATCACTGCTCTCGATGTTCATCGCCACGGCTCCGCCCCGACTTGAGCCGACAACCACATCTGGGTGATGTAGATCAAACTCGGCTTGGGCGATGCGGACAGCAGCGTCAAAATCGTCGTCGGGCAATAGGGGATTCAGAACCTCGTGGCCGTGGTCTGTTTAATAGAAAGAGTCATCACAAAAGGATGGATCTTTGGTTTTCAATTGTTTTCTTGGTGATTATCGTTTTCGATGGGCAAAAGCCAGCAGGCTAATGACTCCTATGGCGAAGAGGATGAGAGAGCAGGGTTCGGGAACTGGAAAGAATGCCAAAAACGATGGGTGATTTAATCCAGTAGCAAAAGTGGTTCGAGTCCCACTTGGCGTGAATTCGTCGATGGTGCCGGATTCGGCTTCAGACGAGAAAAGATTGCCGCTAGCATCAAATGCCAAAGCCTGCGGACTGTCTAGCCCAGTGGCAAAAGTGGATTTAGTCCCGTCCGGCGTGAATTTGTAGATGTTGCCGTAATAAATATCAGCCTCAAAAAGATTGTCGCTGCTGTCACAGGCTAATCCACGTGGCATGTATAATCCACTGGCGAAAGTGGATTTAGTGCCATCCGGTGTGAATTTGTAAATCTTACCGGTATCAAAATCAGACTCGAAAAGATTGCCACTGCTGTCGAAGGCTAAACCGAATGGGTTGTCTAGTCCACTAGCGAAAGTGGATTTAGTCCCACTCGGCGTGAATTTGTAGATACTGTGGGAATAAAAATCGGCCTCAAATAGATTGCCGCTGCTGTCGAAGGCTAAGCCATACGAACAGTTTAATCCACTGGCGAAAGTGGATCGACTTCCACTTGGTGTAAATTTATTGATACTGGCGGATAAATAATCAGCTTCGAATAGATTGCCGCTGCTGTCGAAGGCTAAACCAGTTGGGCCATGTAATTCGCTGGCGAAAATCGTTTGAGTCCCACTCGGCGTGAACTTGTATATGACGTTAGAACCAGAGCCAGACACGAAAAGATCAGCAGCAAGTACAAAGTTGCCATAGAATAAGAATCCGAAACCCAAAGAAACAATCAAGATGAAACGGTGCATTATGGGGTCTCCTGAAACAAGGGCAACAATGACGCACGAACAAACTTCAAGCTGCAAGCTTGAATTCGTGAACAAAAGAACGCACCCAACCACATCCGATAAAGAACCTCGGATGATCGAGCTATTTTGCGGGTGCTCTCACTGCCTCTTTCGGCATCAGATTTTGTGAAGACAATCGCTAAGCCGTAATATAGCAAAGACTGATACGGCTGTAAAGTATTTCCGCCATTTCCCCCTCCAAATTCTCCACAAAAGAAGATTTTGCCCGCCGCCTCTTACCAAATCCGCCAGATTTGGCGGATTTCAAATTTTTAGGGGGGTTAGACAGAATTTCGGTGGCTGGCTTGCTAGAATGAGATTTTCACCGTAATTGACCCGCTTTTCCCGGGGGGAACGTGGGTAATGCAGATCAAACTCTTCCTGGGCGATACGGACCGCAGCATCAAATTCGTCGGGCAGCTTGGGGTTCAGAACTACATGGCCATGATCCTTGAGGTAATTCGGCGTGCGACTCGCTCGGCACGATCCTGCTCGTCAAACTTTTGGAAAAGCAATCATTGATTGGGACTAGATGCTGCCTTTAGCTTCTGACGTTCTTTTAACAAATCGATCTGAGATTTTAAATAAAGCGATTTTACCGACAACATATCGACCTCACTGCTCGTTCCCATACGCCCACGTTGTTCAGTTAAATCCAACATCGTCTTTATCAGCTTCGATTGATCTTCAAGCAGAGCAATTCGTTCTTTGAGATTATCAGTCGCATCCAATTGGGCATTGATCAACTCTGTTTGTGCGGAAATAACCTGTCTAATGTCTATGTTTTGTATTCCATGCTCGTAAGCACTCGTCATTATTTGCACAACCTGACTCAAGGCTTTTACACGTTCCTTCTGCAACTGTTTTATTTGGTCAACGTCACTCTGTGTAGCCTCAGTCAGTTGTGCAGTGGTGAGCGGGACAGTCAGCAATAGTAGAACAAACAAACCGATCCAGATGACGATAATCGTGAATCGTTTCATGGCATCCTCCTACGAATAAGGGAAAGTGTTTGACATCGCATTGATCCATTTTCAAGGAAGGTAATACAGTTGGCAATAACCAGAGAGTGATGAAAGTTGCCAGGAATCAGCCTGGTGTTTTTACCCCTCCATCCCAATCTGGTGCCTCACGAGGACTCTATGGGCAGATTCTTGGTGTTAAGGCCGCAGAAAATGGTCGCCAACCTTTGCTGCCTTTTTTCAGGGGGGGATGGAGAACTGTACGTCCTCGACAAGCAGCAACGTAAGCAATGGAAGAACACACCAGAAGGCACTGCTTACAAGCGGGATTTTCATGCTGGCGACTTTGGCCCTGATGAAGACCCGATGGTCATTGAGAAAAAACTGGCTGAAGTCGAGGGAGGTTGGGCAAATGTTCTTCGCTGGGTGATCGAGAATCGGTCCCTTCCAGTGGATGAATTGTTTGCCGACCTCATGTTCTTTGTTGCCTTTATGGTGGTGCGGGTACCACGGATTAGAGCTACCCTGTCAAAATTCTTCGATGGCCTCTCGAAGAATCTAATTCATGCCACGCTTTCCACCGCCGGAAGTAAGGCATCCTTTAGGAAGAGCGTGGAGGAACAGCATGGACGAAAACTGACGGAGAAGGAGTTCGACGATTTGGTGGCATTTGGGTTGAGCCGAGAATACGATGTGGACCTCGACCAAACATCACACATTCAGCAAATGCTTTGGATGGGTACTCAACTTGCCCCACTGCTCAGTCTACGGAAATGGAGCGTGTGGATCGCCAGAGACGACGCTCCCGATCTTATATGCTCTGATAGCCCCGTCGCCCCGACATGGGCTACGCCAGTCGAAGGACCATTACCACCGGCGTTCGGGACTCCTAACACAATCGTGAGTATCCCCATCAACCGCCGCATAGCGATTGTCTCGATGCTGGAGGTGGAACTCGGCCCCAACGACCTGGATCGGAATAGTGTAGCAGCAGTGAACTCGATGACGGGACTCTATGCCAACCAGTTGTATTCGTCCACCAAGGACTTTGTTTGGCTCACGAAAGAAGATCAAGTGGGCACTGCATCGGATCTCCTTGAAGCCCTGAGCCTACAGCATGAAAGGAGGGTTTGACTCGGCTCACAATGAACGGCGATCTGTTCGCACGCCATCGACGAGAATGACCCATTTACAGAAGAAGATGGAGAAGAATCGGATCGTACGGAAGATTGATAGGAAGAAGGAAATTCATTGAAGCCCGTGAAAGGTGGCCTGCTATCGATGGAGCCGATGTTTATGAAACTGTGGACGTATCATCCGATCACCTTCCGGCCAAACGATCCCAACGGCAAGATTGACCCAAGAAAAGGCATGTGCTGGGGCAATAGCTCGTTGCGGTATCGTCAGGCGTTGCCACGACTACATGAACTCCTTGGGACAGATCAGTTCCTATGGTGTTGGACAACAAGGGGGTCACGGTCGTCCAAAGAGGTCTGTCTACTTCTCCATGAATGGAAACTCGAAGTTCCACTTTCTGAAATACTGGCGTTCTGCAACATTCCGATCTGGGATGAGATTGTGGATGGTAAAGGCGAAGCATGGGACCGGCTTTTCGTTGAGAAGACAACGGCAGTAGCCGAAGATAATCTGGCCGCATGGGTTCGCTTTCCACTTAGGGAATGCCTCATAACATGCCTGGGTCGGCCTACCGGCCATTGAAATAAGTAGGCCGTTTCGCATGAACCTACAAATCATTCAAGGCGATCTGCTCGACTCAAAGGTTGACGTAATCGTCAATGCCTGGAATCGGAACATCATTCCGTGGTGGCTATTGCTACCGCAGGGTGTCTCGGGGGCAATCAAAAAAAGGGGCGGCACTGGTCCATTCAAGGAACTTCGCAAGCATGGTTCAATTCCACTGGGCGGTGCCATGCTGACATAGGCAGGACGACTTCCATTCAAGGGCATTATCCACGTCGCCGGGATCAATATGCTTTGGCGGGCGTCTGAATGGTCGGTCCGTCAGTCTGTGCGGAATGCAATGGCCCTCGCCGATGAGAAAGGTTTTCAGTCCATCGCCTTTCCGCTGATCGGTGCCGGATCGGGGGGATTTAATCAAGTTCGGGTAAGGGCTATCATGGAAGACGAGTTGGAGAAGATCTATTCTCCGATGGAGGTGAGGATTGTTATCTTCCGAACGCCGAATGCCTCGAAACCCAACCGCTCACACTGATAATTAATGGTGATGTATGGCCGACCCTGACTATTGTGAAAAGAAATGCCCAATTTGCACCAGAGCCAGGCAGGGCAATCGTCTCGCCCATTTCGTTCAGTCCATCGAAATGTTGGTTACGTTTGGTGGTTGTCCCCACGGGCGGGCGAGGAAGAGAAAGTACGGAGTCCGGCCTAACGAGCCGATTCCACCTGGAAAAAGGACTGAAACGTGACCCGAGAAATTAGCCAAACTAAGAAAGCAGTCTCCAGAAACGTCACGGTTAGAGTTGGCCGGGAAACGAAGGGCAGGCGAGGCAAGGGGGTGACGACCATCTCTGACCTCCCTCTAAACGAAAGCGGTCTGGCGGAACTCGCCGCCAAACTCAAGCAGCGATTAGGCACTGGCGGAACGGTCAAGGATGGCAGGATCGAGATTCAGGGCGATCATCGGGATCGGATTGTTGCAGAACTCGAAGGAATGGGCTATCGAGTGAAACGAGCCGGGGGCTAATACAATGAACAACGTCACGATTAGTCGTTAAAGCACACGGAGAAATTGCAGTGGATCGTGAGCAATTCGAGCAGATGTACCAAGACCAAGCTCCGTGGGACACTGGACGGCCTCAACCTGCCATCATCAGGTTGACCGAGGCGGGCCAGATTCGTGGCAGTGTTCTCGATGTGGGGTGCGGCACTGGCGAGAACGTCTTGTACGTGGCAGCCAAAGGCCACGAGAGTTGGGGACTCGACTTTGTGCCAGTTGCTATCGAGCGGGCCAAGGCCAAGGCTGCCCAGCGAGGAATCGACGCCCATTTCCTAGTCGGGAATGCCCTGGAATTGAGTAGACTCGGCAGGCAGTTCGACACGGTGATCGACTGTGGCCTCTTTCACACCTTTACCGACGAGGAACGCCCCGTGTTCGTCGAGGGACTCGGTGAAGTCCTGCGGTCGGGAGGATTGCTGTACATCATCTGTTTCTCCGACGAGGAGCCTGGGACTGAGGGGCCAAGGCGAATCACTCAACAGGAAATCCGAGACGCCTTCCAGGATGTATGGAAGGTGAAGCAGATCGTACCAACCCGCTTCGAGTCGGCTGAATTGCCTGGCAGGATGGCGGTCAGCCCTGGTGGTCCGAAGGCATGGCTGGCAACGATTGAACGGAGTTGACGTGGGAAACAAACGATTTCCTGGTTGGCCACTCTCAAAGTGAAACCTCACTTCCCCTGTTGTTTTCAGACTTGCTTCCGCCGGTAACGATTGTCAAAGAAAGGAACATTCCATGCAGGTCGTAAGGCTTCTGATCCTCGACAAAGAGGATGTGAAACAAAGACTCGTTCAGCTTGGGGCCGACGTGCCTGAAGGACTAAAGGCCGACCAGTTGGCGAACCTGTACTCTGAGTGGCTGGAGGAACTGCCCACCGACGTGGATTTGGTGGGCGTGTATGTGGGGGGCAACCAGATAAACATCGTCGCCAACCTGACACCGTGTGGGAACTGCCCGACAATGCAGATCCAACATGAAGATTGGTGTGAGGAGCATCAGACATGAGCCGCATGACCATTTTCGGGTTGAGAACCGAAAGATGCTCAAAATGGGCAAGGACATTTGCGGAAGTTCGCTAGAAAGTTGGAATCTACTCCTTGCAAAATTCCCGTCTGCAACCAGTCAAACTTGTCATTTTGACAAGTTGCCCCTTGCATTTCCGCCGATTCATGGTAACCTCTAAATGGCGGACGGACGCTGACCGTTGGAAGCAGTGTCGCAGGAAGTGATGCGGGCTTCAAAATATATGCCCTGCTTGTCCCTCATGACAGGCAGGGTATTTCGTTTGCCATTCAAACAAAAATGACTTTATTAAGCCGCTTTTTCCAATTTCTCGTCCACGTTGATTGCCCTTCCTGATCGAAGACCTCGACCACTCTTTCAGCCAGCCACATTGCCTCAAGCTGATGAAAGCTCGTCATTGATGAACGAATCACAATCCTTGAAGTCCGAGGGAATAAAAATCCGCCTCGGCATCGAAGCCCCGAAAGAAATTTCTATCATGCGGGAAGAACTTATTGATACAGGGATGCTAACAATGATAGCAGTGTGATTTTTAGATAAGTTGGACAAGCAGGAGGTCGTCGCTCCTTTCATGCTGCGATGCGTCTTCGCCCTGAACTACCTTTTCCCCCGTATGTCTCGACGAATGATGAGTGCTGGCGGCAACCAGAGGAAGACTGCATCTGAAGTCGGGAGAAAAACATGACCCGAGAGATCAGCCTGTGGGGAGTCGGGCCGAGGATCGTGATGTCGGTGGGGGCTTGCCTCAGGAAGCCCCGCTGCCACTCGGGTTATGGTAATCCATCAGGGCAAGCGTAGAATGTGGATTTAACCGCTCTGAACAGCCCGATTGCTCGGGTCTCTCCCACGCCGTTGTGCCGTTTGGCTGCGGCTCATGCACCAGAGGGGACACCCATGATATTCTCAGTTGGGCTTTATCGGGATTTCGCCCGCCAAGGCGG